>NZ_KQ948988.1:0-317369 GCF_001514265.1 Streptomyces resistomycificus
GCGTCGGCCAGTTCCGGAGCCGTCAGGGGGTAGTGGGCACCGTCCTTGCCGAGGACGGGCAGGCCGGCGTTCGGCATGCAGGACAGGGGGATGCGGGAGTGGCGGGCCAGGTAGCGCAGGTGCTCGCTCATCTCGGCCGGGCCGGTGGCGCAGTTGAGGCCGATCATGTCGATGCCCAGCGGCTCCAGCGCGGTCAGCGCGGCACCGATCTCCGAACCCAGCAGCATCGTGCCGGTCGTCTCGACGGTGACGGAGACGATCAGCGGGAGGTCCTCGCCGAGGGTGTCGAGGGCCCGGCGGGCGCCCAGGACGGCCGCCTTGGTCTGGAGGAGGTCCTGCGTCGTCTCGACGAGCAGCGCGTCGGCGCCGCCCGCGATCATGCCCTCGGCGTTCTGCTGGTAGGCGTCGCGCAGGGTGGTGAAGGGTGCGTGGCCCAGGGTGGGGAGCTTGGTGCCGGGGCCCATGGAGCCGAGGACCCAGCGCTGCTGCCCGGTCGACGCGGTGAACGCGTCGGCGGCCTCGCGGGCGATGCGGGCGCCCGCCTCGGACAGTTCGAACACGCGGTCGGCGATGTCGTACTCGCCGAGGGCGGCGTGGTTCGCCCCGAAGGTGTTCGTCTCCACGCAGTCGACGCCCACGGCGAAGTACGCCTCGTGGACGGAGCGGACGATGTCCGGGCGGGTCAGGTTCAGGATCTCGTTGCAGCCCTCGAGGTTCTCGAAGTCCTCCAACGTCGGGTCCTGAGCCTGCAGCATGGTGCCCATCGCTCCGTCGGCCACCACCACACGGGAGGCGAACGCGTCTCGGAGTGCGGACACACGGGTCCGGCTGTCGGCGGAAGGGGTCAGCGGCACAGAGGCCATGAAAGGGCTCCCTTGAGGTGCGACGGCTGTCGGCTTAGCTGCCGGAGGACGACCGGCAGACTCGATGCCACGGTACTCGCCACCCTCATCGCTGTCGCCAAGGAGATCCGTCGGGCGGGGCGGGGAGCCCGACACGGCGATCAGCGGCGGCTGATGCTCCTGACACTGATGAGGGTGAGGATTCCGAGGCCGACGAGGGTGCCGGCGGCGCCGATCAGCTCAGCGGTGGTGTGCATGGACCCTCCAGCGGGGCGGCAACAGCCTGGGAAACGGATGGGATCCAGTCATATAGGCATGGCGGTCGCCGGGCCCACGGAATCCGCAGCCGCACCGCCTCGCGATTTCACTCGGAGAGCAGACAGAGCGGGGCGGCAGGGCAGCCGGGAAGCGGGTCGGCTGCCTAAGTGGGGTGGCGGGTGGGCGGCCTCGCGTTCGAACGCCTACGATCCTCTGTTGTGTCCAAACTGACCGACGTGCCCAAACGGATTCTGATCGGGCGCGCACTGCGCAGTGATCGGCTCGGGGAAACGCTCCTGCCGAAGCGCATCGCACTCCCCGTCTTCGCCTCCGACCCGCTCTCCTCAGTGGCGTACGCGCCGGGAGAGGTGCTGCTGGTCCTCTCCATCGCGGGTGTGTCGGCGTACCACTTCAGCCCCTGGATCGCCGTCGCGGTCGTCGTGCTGATGTTCACGGTGGTCGCCTCCTACCGGCAGAACGTGCACGCCTACCCGAGCGGCGGCGGCGACTACGAGGTGGCCAACACCAACCTCGGGCCCAAGGCGGGCCTCACGGTCGCCAGCGCCCTGCTCGTCGACTACGTCCTCACCGTCGCCGTCTCCATCTCCTCCGGCATCGAGAACCTCGGCTCCGCGGTGCCTTTCGTGGTCGAGCACAAGGTGCTCTGCGCGACCGCCGTGATCGTGCTGCTGACCCTGATGAACCTGCGCGGGGTCAAGGAGTCGGGCTCGCTGTTCGCGATCCCGACGTACGTCTTCGTCGCGGGCGTCTTCGTCATGATCGCGTGGGGCGCCTTCCGCGGCCTGGTCCTCGACGACACCATGCGGGCGCCGACGGCGGACTACCAGATCAAGCCCGAGCACCAGGGCCTGGCCGGCTTCGCCCTGGTCTTCCTGCTGCTGCGCGCCTTCTCCTCCGGCTGTGCCGCGCTGACCGGCGTCGAGGCGATCTCCAACGGCGTTCCCGCCTTCCGCAAGCCCAAGTCGAAGAACGCGGCGAGCACCCTCGCGGCGATGGGCCTGCTCGCCGTCACCATGTTCTGCGGCATCATCGCGCTGGCGGCGGTGACCAAGGTCCGCATGGCCGAGAACCCGGCCGTCGACCTGGTCCACAACGGTGTCGCGCTCGGCTCCGACTACGTCCAGAACCCGGTGATCTCCCAGGTCGCCGAGGCCGTCTTCGGCAAGGGCAGCTTCCTGTTCATCGTGCTGGCCGCCGCCACCGCGCTGGTGCTGTTCCTGGCCGCGAACACGGCGTACAACGGCTTCCCGCTGCTCGGCTCGATCCTCGCCCAGGACCGCTACCTCCCGCGCCAGCTGCACACCCGCGGCGACCGGCTCGCCTTCTCCAACGGCATCGTGCTGCTCGCCGGCGCGGCCGGACTCCTGGTGTGGATCTACGGGGCCGACTCGACGCGTCTGATCCAGCTCTACATCGTCGGCGTGTTCGTGTCCTTCACGCTCAGCCAGACCGGCATGGTCCGCCACTGGAACCGCCACCTGGCAGCCGAGAAGGACCAGGCCAAGCGCCGCCACATGGTCCGCTCCCGTGCGATCAACGCCTTCGGTGCCTTCTTCACGGGCCTGGTGCTGATCGTCGTCCTCGTCACCAAGTTCACGCACGGCGCGTGGGTCGCGCTGCTCGGCATGGTCATCTTCTACGCGACGATGACGGCCATCCGTAAGCACTACGACCGGGTGGCCGCGGAGATCGCCGCCCCCGAAGGCCCGAGCGACGACAGCGTACGGCCGTCGCGCGTGCACTCGGTCGTGCTGATCTCCAAGATCCACCGGCCGACGCTGCGGGCACTGGCGTACGCCAAGCTGATGCGCTCGGACACCCTGGAGGCGCTCAGCGTCAACGTCGACCCGGCCGAGACCAAGTCGCTGCGCGCGGAGTGGGAGCGGCGCGGGATCGACGTACCGCTGAAGATTCTCGACTCGCCGTACCGCGAGGTCACCCGGCCGGTCATCGAGTACGTGAAGAGTCTGCGGAAGGAATCGCCGCGGGACGCGGTGTCCGTGATCATCCCCGAGTACGTGGTCGGTCACTGGTACGAGCACCTGCTGCACAACCAGAGCGCGCTGCGGCTCAAGGGCCGTCTGCTGTTCACGCCCGGTGTGATGGTGACCTCGGTGCCCTACCAGCTCCAGTCCTCCGAGGCGGCCAAGAACCGGGCCCGCAGGCGGCAGGAGTGGAACGCGCCGGGTGCGGTGCGGCGTGGGCCGGCGGAGGAGCGGACCAAGGAGTCGTCAACACCCACGTAGACTGGTGGGCTGTTGTCCGGCCGTTCCACCCCCTTACGCATCTGGAGTCACCCCGCCATGCAGGCAGAACCGAAGAAATCGCAGGCGGGGTCGCAGGCGCGGTCACTCGTGGGGGAGGAGTACGAGGTCGAGGTCGGCCCCGTCGCCCACGGTGGCCACTGCGTCGCCCGCACCGAAGGCGGCCAGGTGCTGTTCGTCCGGCACACGCTGCCCGGCGAGCGGGTCGTGGCGCGGGTGACCGAGGGCGAGGAGGGGGCCCGCTTCCTGCGGGCGGACGCGGTACGGGTCCTGGACGCCTCCAAGGACCGCGTCGAGGCGCCCTGTCCCTACGCCGGTCCCGGCCGCTGCGGCGGCTGCGACTGGCAGCACGCCAAGCCGGGGGCGCAGCGCCGCCTCAAGGGCGAGGTCGTCGCCGAGCAGCTCCAGCGGCTCGCCGGGCTCACGCCCGAGGAGGCCGGCTGGGACGGCACGGTGATGCCGGCCGAGGGCGACAAGCTGCCCGCGGGCCAGGTGCCGCAGTGGCGGACGCGCGTGCAGTACGCCGTCGACGCGGACGGCAACGCCGGTCTGCGCCGCCACCGCTCCCACGAGGTCGAGCCGATCGACCACTGCATGATCGCCGCGGAGGGTGTCTCCGAACTGGGCATCGAGAAGCGCGACTGGGCGGGCATGGCGTCCGTGGACGCGATCGCGGCGACCGGATCGCAGGACCGCATGGTCATCCTGGAGCCCCGGCCGGGCGCCCGACTGCCCCTGGTCGAGCTGGACAAGCCGGTCTCCGTGATGCGCGTCGAGGAGAAGGACGGCGGTGTCCACCGTGTCCACGGCCGGGCCTTCGTCCGCGAGCGCGCCGACGGCCGCACCCACCGGGTCGGCAGCGGCGGCTTCTGGCAGGTCCACCCCAAGGCCGCGGACACCCTGGTCACGGCCGTCATGCAGGGCCTGCTGCCCCGCAAGGGGGACATGGCCCTGGACCTGTACTGCGGAGTGGGGCTCTTCGCGGGCGCCCTCGCCGACCGCCTCGGCGACCAGGGCGCGGTCCTCGGCATCGAGTCCGGCAAGCGCGCCGTCGAGGACGCCCGGCACAACCTCGCCGACTTCGAGCGGGTACGAATCGAGCAGGGCAAGGTCGAGGCCGTGCTGCCGCGCACCGGTATCACCGAGGTCGACCTGATCGTCCTGGACCCGCCGCGGGCGGGCGCCGGCCGGAAGACCGTCGAGCACATGGCGTCCCTGGGCGCCCGCAAGATCGCGTACGTGGCCTGCGATCCGGCGGCGCTGGCTCGGGACCTGGGGTACTTCCGGGACGGGGGGTACAGGGTGCGGACGTTGCGGGTGTTCGATCTGTTTCCGATGACCCATCATGTGGAGTGCGTGGCGATCCTGGAGCCGGTCGCAAAGGGCTCCTGACCTGCGGTTTTGGGCTGCGCATTATGTGCGGTGTGGGCGTTACGGGCGATATCTTGACGCTGAAATGACACTCGTTCTGATGGGGTGTCATACGTCCCAGCGCTGGTCGGCGGAGTGCACATGCTGGAGCTCTGCGGCCCTCTGCACGTCGCTGGCGGTAATGGCGCCGACGCCGAGCGGGGGTCCTGGGCAGACCTTGAGCGCGTGTGGTTCCGTCGGTCCGGAGCAGGACGGGGGGCGGGTGGCCGGCGCTGGCCAGGGTGCAGCGGCAGGCGATGGGGTCGTAGCAACTCGCCAACGCGCTGGCCCGGCGCCCCGACACCTCGCACGTCGATCTCATCTCCGGCGGTACCGAAGTGCTGTGTGCCATGGGAGCCCGCAGCCGACAGGACCGCGACGAACTGCTCTACGACCGCCTGCAACGCACGCCTCAGGTCCTTTCGGTCACGCACACGAGCCGAGCCGCTGACCGCCGAACGGCCACCAAGCGACTGGGGATCACACATGGACCCTCGGGCGGCTCGCTGCGCCCGGTCTGGAGGCGCTGACCGGCTGTGGCGTCTTCTACGGCTCAGCCAGAGACCGCCGATCCATGGATGAACCGTCCTCTCCCGCCCCTTCGCGGGCGCCCCTACGGTCGAGGCTGCGGGCGGTCACCGGCCCGCCGTACCGAAGGAGCAAGACCCCCATGAAGATCACCGGCAACACGATCCTGATCACCGGCGGAACCTCGGGCATCGGCCTCGGTCTGGCCGTACGTCTGCACGAGGCGGGCAACAAGGTGATCGTCGCCGGACGGCGCAAGGAACTCCTCGACGAGATCACGGCCGAGCATCCGGGCATCGACGCCCTCGTCCTCGACGTCGCGGACCCCGACTCGATCGCCCGGGCCCGTGAGACCGTGGCGGCGAGCCACCCCGAGCTGAACGTCCTGGTCAACAACGCCGGCGTCATGCAGCGGGAGAACCTCCTCGACCCGGCCGAACTCCAGGTCGCAGAGGATCACGTCGCGACCAATCTGCTCGGCACGATCCGGATGACGTACGCCTTCCTGCCCCTGCTCGCGGGCAAGGACGACGCGGTCGTCATGAACGTCACCTCGGCGCTGGCGTTCGTCCCGTATCAGAGCACCCCGACCTACAGCGCGACCAAGGCCGCGCTGCACTCCTTCTCCGAGAGCCTGCGCATCCAACTCGCCGGTGCTGACGCCGGCGTCCAGGTGATCGAGGTGGTCCCGCCAGGCGTGCGCACGACGCTGCTGGGCCAGGAAGACAACGAACACTCCATGCCGTTGGACGACTTCCTCACCGAGGCCCTCGACCTGCTGCGCGAGAAGCCCGACGCGAAGGAGCTGGTCGTCGAGCGCGCCAGGTTCATCCGCGACGCGGTGGCCACCGGCACCTACGACGACGTCCTCGCCATGATCGCCGGCAGCTGACCGACCTGTTATTTCCGACGGGAAACAACAGCACGCGAGCGCCGTCACACGACGAACCTCGTCGTATCGGCCAGGCTGCCGGGCGACGAGGCCCTGGGCTCGTCCAAAGCGGCAGGCGTCCTCGACGGAGCCCGTCGCCGCAGGCCGCCTTCCATGCCGACGGCCTGCGGTGTACCGCCGACAGTCGGTGAATTCCCCAGCGGGTCATGCAGGTCAGGTGATCATCGGGTCGTCTCGCCGCGAGCGGCCTCGGCGTCGGCCGTACGAGCGGCTTCGCGCGGCTGGGAGAGGAGTGGCTTAGCCATGGATCGGCGGTCTCTGGATAGCCGGGCGGGATGCGGCGAGTATGGACGGCATGGACAAGAAGGAACTGGCGGAATTCCTGCGCCACCGGCGTGAGGCACTGCGGCCCCGCGACGTCGGGCTGGTCGAGGGGCCGCGCAGGCGTACCCAGGGGCTGCGCCGCGAGGAGGTCGCCCAGCTCGCCGGCATGTCCACCGACTACTACGCCCGACTGGAACAGCAGCGCGCCCCGCAGCCCTCCGTCCAAATCACCACAGCCCTCGCCCGGGCACTACGGCTGACCCTGGACGAACGCGACCATCTCTTCGCCCTCATCGGCCACAACGCCCCGGCCCGCTTCCACCGCTCCGAGCACGTCAGCCCGACCCTGCTGCGGGTCCTGGACCGCCTGGACGACTCCCCGGCCCTGGTGCAGACCGACCTGCTCGACACCCTCGCGATGAACCCGTTGGCCGTCGCGCTGCTCGGCGACCAGACCAGGCACACAGGTTTGGCCAGCAGCGGCTACTACCGCTGGTTCATGGACCCGGCCGAGCGGCTGGTGTATCCCGAGGAGGTCCACGAACACCATGGCCGCGCCCATGCAGCGCGCCTGCGGGCCGCGCTGACAGCCGGTAGCGACACCTCTCGAGCCGCCCGGATTCTCGCCGAACTCCAGGAGCACAGCCCCGAGTTCGTCCGCATGTGGGAACTGCAGGAGGTCGCGCAAAGCTACGAGGATTGCAAGACTCTCCTCCATCCTGAACTCGGCCGCATCGATGTCGACGCCCAGCTCCTGTTCACCGAGAACCGCGCCCAGACCCTGGTGGTGCTGACCACTCGCCCCGGCACGGACAGCCACAGCAAACTCGAACTGCTCTCCGTCATCGGACACCAGCAGCTCACCCCCTGACGTCCTGGACCGGGTACTGGGCCCCGGGTCGGCGCGGGAGAGGCCGGACAAGGGCACCTGGAATGGTGCAGCCCGCACGGCTTGTGCCCTGCGGGCTACAGCGAATATGTCGGCCCCCTGCGATGTCCGAGCTCCGCCCTCAGGCCGCCAGTTTGACCGGACGCTGCCTCCGCTTTACTCTCGAACGTGTACGGAGGCAGCATCCGTTTTGATGCGGCCGCAGGATCACGGCAGGCAGGAGGGCACATGAGCGCCGGTGAGCAGCGGGCACGCAAGCCCCGCGCGGACGTCCAGCGCAACCGCGCAGCCCTCCTGGAGACCGCGCAGCGTCACTTCCTGCAGCACGGGGTCGGCACCTCCCTCGAGGCGGTGGCCAAGGAGGCGGGCGTCGGTCCCGGCACCCTGTACCGGCACTTCCCCACGCGGGAGGCACTGCTGGCGGCCGTGCTGCAGACCCGCTCCGAGGAACTCGTGGCCCGCCAGGCGGACATCGAGCAACTCGGTGACCCGGCCGAGGCGCTTGAGCAGTGGCTGCGGGCGATGGAGGAGTACTTCAGCGCCTTCAGCGGGCTGCCGGACCCGCTCATGGCCGCGGCCCGGGCGCAGGAGCCGGACAACCCGCTCACCATTCCCTGCCACATCCTCATCACCGCCACCGATCAGTACGTGCGAGCCGCCCAGCTCGCGGGGCGCGTGCGCGCGTCGGTGCGCGGGCACGACCTGTTCCTCGCGGCCTGCTCCGTTGCCTGGATCAAGGGCACCGGCACCGAGGAGGAGCCGCTCGACCGGCTCCGCACGCTCATCGCGAGCGGCTACCGCCAGCAGGACCCCCAGGCGTAATCCGCCAGGCGCCCAGCCCCGCTCCGCCCCCCAACGCCAGGCGGCACCACCATCCATCCATCGCATCGTGCTGCCCTCAGGGGTGGCACAACCTCCCAAGGGATAAATCATGAAAATTACTGTCATAGGCGCCGGTGCCATCGGCGGGAACCTCGCTGCCAAGCTCAGCACGGCCGGTCATGACGTCCAGGTGGCCGACGCCCGCGGCCCCGAGGCCGTCCGGGCGGAGGTGCTGGAGTCCGGGGCCCGCGCGGCGGAGCTCGCCGACGCCGTCCAGGGCCGGGACGTCATCGTCCTGTCGATCCCGTTCGGGGTGGCGGGCCAGCTGGCGGACCTGTTCGCGTCGGTGCCCGACGAGACGGTGGTCATCGACACCTCGAACTACTACCCCGGCATGCTCAGCGAGCCGATCGAGGCGGTGGACCACGGCCAGGTGGAGAGCGTGTACACCGCCGAGCTGCTCGGCCGCCCCGTGGTCAAGGCGTGGAACGCCGCGCTGGCCGAAACCCAGCGGACCAAGGGCGTCCCGGCCGGAACGCCCGGCCGCCTCGCCATCCCCGTCGCCGGCGACTCCGAGGAGGCGCGGAAGGTGGCCATGAGCCTGGTGGACGACACCGGCTTCGACCCCTACGACGCCGGCACGCTGGCCGACTCCTGGCGCCAGCAGCCGAACAGCCCCGCCTACTGCACCGAACTGACCCTCGACGAGCTGCCGGCGGCCCTGGCCGCGGCCGACCGCGTCAAGGATGCAGCCATCCGCGACAGCCTCCCGGAACG
This sequence comes from Streptomyces resistomycificus, assembly GCF_001514265.1. Classification (GTDB taxonomy): domain Bacteria; phylum Actinomycetota; class Actinomycetes; order Streptomycetales; family Streptomycetaceae; genus Streptomyces; species Streptomyces resistomycificus. The sequence continues at coordinate 9,028 of NZ_KQ948988.1, forward strand.
CATCGCCGCCCTCGGTGCCAATCCCACCGTCGAGGACGTCGTCGAGATGAACCGCGCCGCCCACCGCTGAGTCACCCGACGCCGCCTTCGTGCACGCAACGGCACGAGGACGGCAACGCCGGCACACCACGAACGAAGACGAACACGAAGAGCGCACAGTCCCCCGCGCTGCAGACTGCAGCTTCGGCACGCCGCTGCCTGCGAGCATCCGCAAGCCTGCCGGCACCCGCAGGGCGCGTCCGCAGCCGCGGCGGCCTCCGCGCAGCGCGGCATGGCAGATGACTGCGCGCCACGGAGAGGAACTGCCTTGCCCGGCACCGCATCACCCTTCACCGACATCGCACGCTCCCGTCGCTCCCCCCGGCAGTTCCTGGCCGCCGCCCTGTCCCCTGCGGACATCCGCGGCGTGTTGGAAGACGCGCAGACGGCGCCCTCGAACAGCAACACCCAGCCATGGTCAGTGCACGTCGTCTCGGGTGCGGCGCGGGACGCCCTGGCCAAACAGCTACTCCGGGCCGAGGAGGAGGGGCGGACCTCCCCGGACTTCACCGACGGCTACGGCGACGGCCTCTACCTCGCACGCTCGCAGGCCCTGGGCGCAAGTGTCTACCGGGCCCGGGGCATCGAGCGCTCGGACCGGGACGGCAGGAGGGCGGCGGTCCGCGAGAACCTGGAGTTCTACGGTGCTCCCCACGCCGCGTTCCTGTTCATGCCGGCGCTCGGAGACGGGGTACGGACGGCCGGCGACATCGGCATGTACGCGCAGAACTTCCTGCTCTCGCTGGCGGCCCGAGGGCTGGCCGGCATCCCGCAGACCGTCCTCGGCGTCTACGCCGACACCGTCCGCGAGTTCCTGGGCGTCCCCGCGGAGCTCAAGCTGCTGTTCGGCATCTCCTTCGGCATGGCCGACCCGGAGGCACCGGTGAACACGCTCCGCACGGAGCGGGTTCCGCTGCAGCGGAGCGTGGTCCTTCACGACACCCCAGGAGTCCTCGGCAGGCAGTAGTTACTCCGCCCGCCGGAAGCATCCGGCGGGCGGGCCCGGGCCGCCACTCGGCCGGCCCGGGCCCGGCGCCCGCATCGGAGACATTCTCCGTTTCTCATCGCCTCGTCTGAGGAGTAACCATGACAAGCCGACAGATGATCCTGGGCATGCAGTTCAGCGGCGGATACGGGGCCGCACCCGGGGCCTGGCGGCTGCCCGGTGCGAACCTGAACAGCTACACGGACATGGACCAGTTCGTGCGGTACGCGCAGGCCGCCGAGCGCGGCAAGATCCAGCTGCTGTTCATCGCCGACACCCCGGTCCTGGACGTCGACCTCGACCACCATGCCCCGCACCACATGATCGACCCGCTGCTGATCCTGACCGTCCTCGCGCGCGAGACCGAGCGGATCGGCCTGGTCACCACGGCCTCCACCACGTTCACCGAGCCCTACAATCTCGCCCGCCAGTTCAAGGCCTTGGACGTGATCAGCAACGGCCGGGCCGGATGGAACGCGGTGACCACCTCCGACCCCGCCGCCGCGGCGAACTTCGGCGCGACGATCCCGCCGCGCGCGGAGAAGTACGAGCGTGCCCACGAGGTCATCCAGATCGTGCAGGGGCTGTGGGGCAGCTGGGAGAAGGACGCCTGGCTGCTCGACGTCGACGGCAAGCGGTTCGCCGACATGGACAAGATCCAGCCGGTCAACCTGCAGGGCAAGCACGCCGCCTCCCGCGGCCCGCTGCCCATCCCCCCGTCCGAGCAGGGCCAGCCGGTCATCTTCCAGGCAGGCGGCGGCAGTTACGGCCTGGAACTCGCGGGCCGTTACGCCAGCGGCGTCTACGCCAACCCGTACACAATCGAGGACGCCCGGGCCCAGCGCAAGGCCCTGCGGGACGCCGTCAAGCGCGCCGGACGCGACCCGGACGAGGTGAAGATGCTCGCCGGCTTCATGCCGACCATCGCCCCCTCCCGCCAGGCCGCCCTGGAACGGCGCCGCTTCCTGGACGAGGTCGTCGACCTGAACCAACGCGTCCGCTACCTCGGCGCCATGATCGGCCTCCCGCTCGGCCCCGCCCAGCTCGACGAGCCCCTGACCGCGGACCAGTTGGCCGACGCCATACCCAGCCCGCACGACCCGCGCTCCGCCCGCGCCCTCGAAGTGGCCCGGGAAGGCTGGACCCTGCGCGACGTGCTCGCCCACGGCGTCATCGACTACCACCCGGTCGTGGCCGGCACCGCCGCCGACGTGGCCGACCACATGCAGCAGTGGTTCGAGGCAGGGGCCTGCGACGGCTTCTCGATCGCCATCGACAGCTACCACGACGGCTTCGACGCCTTCGTCGACCAGGTCGTCCCGATCCTGCAGGAACGCGGCCTGTTCCACGACGACTACGAAGGCCCCACCCTGCGCGAGAACCTCGGCGCCCACGAGCAGTACGGCCTCGACCCGCGCCTCACGAGGCCGGCCCGGTCATGACCATCACCGGAAAGGTCAGGTTTGCCGCGACCACGGGCAACGTCGCGGAGCAGAGGTTATGGGGAGGGTTTGATGCTGTCCGACGGGTGGCCGCCCAGCTGGCGAGGAGTTTGAGCCGTTCTTCGTCGGGGGGCCCGGCTGGGCGGTGTGGATGGTCAGAGAGCGTGCCCCGTGAGCGGACATGGACAGGAGACCTTCCACCACCCGCAGGTCGGCGTCCTCACCCTGGTCGGCCAGAGCGTGCACCTCGAAGGCACCCCTGGCCAGCGCCTAGGCGCCTACACCGCCGAGTCGGGCACCCCGATCATGACGCCATGCTCCTGCTCGACATGACGGCGCCCGAGTCCGGTGAGCAGTGGGAAACGCAGGCCGAGCGCCGGCGGCCCGCCTCGTCCTGACCGGCTGCGGCTACCGGCTGCGGCTACCGGCTGCGGCTTCTGCCGCAGCGGCTGCGAGCCACATCTGCGAGCCACATCGTGTGGGCACACCGCCCCGCCGTCGCGCGTCTCGCGGCGGCGCCGTCGGTCAGGGCCGTGGGGCGCGGCCCATCTCCGTGGTGAAGACCACGGGGTCGCTGTCGAACCCCCGGACCAGCTCATGGAACTCCCAGGCTCCGGAAGCGTCCCGGGTGAACTCCGCGACCGTCGCCGCGGTGGATCCGGACACCTGCGTGAGGTCGTCCTTCAGAAGCTCCTTGTACCTCTCGACCACCAGCACTCCGGCGTTGGACATGTCGCCGAAGGTCTTGGGTCCGCTGTTCTGGTGGATCGCCACACCCACGACGACCCGAGCGAAGGAGGAGGCGAGTCGATCGAGCTCCACGGTCATCACTTCGACGTAGCCGAGGCCCTGACCGGTCTGGCTGTGCCGGCTCATGTTGATGGTGCCGTCCGGTGAGCGGCTGTCGAAGTGGACGACGTACACAGGCCGCCCGTAGGGGGCGTCCGCCGAGTAGGTCGTGGCGATGATGTCGAGATGGTGCGACGGCTGCTCCCAGGGACTCGGGTCCCACTTGAGCCGTATCTCGACCTTCCCCACTCCCTGGCTGTCGCCGCTCACCGGATTGCCGCCTCTCCCCTGCCAAGCCACCGCGGGGTGGTCCCCGCCATGGTCAAGTATGGCCCTCGACCCACCTGTTGAAGCCCGGTACGGCAGGCTCCCGTGTTCCGCCTCACCTGAGCGGCAGCCGCGGTGCCCGCCGAGTTCCTCCTACGGCGTGTCCGGCGCCTTGCCGGCCAGGTAGACGGTGTTGGCCGAGGTGCCGCCTTGCAGGGGGTTGCCGAAGTCGACGACATGGGCCGCTGCACGTGCGAAGACTTCGGTGAGGGCGGAGGTGAACCGGTCGTCTGGCGGGTCGTTGGACCACAGGGCGAACACCCCGCCCGGGTGGAGGTGAGCGGCGAGGGCCCGGAGCCCGGCGGGCTGGTAGAGCGCCGCGTGGCGCGGGTGGAGCACCTGGCGCGGTGAATGGTCGACGTCCAGCAGGACGGCGTGGAAGCGACGGCCCGGCTCCTCGGGGTCCAGACCGCGGGGGTCGGCGGCCAGCGCGAAGAAGTCGCCGTGGACCAGGCGGCAGCGGTCGTCCGACGTGAGCCGGGCTCCGAGGGGCACCAGGTGCCGCTGGTGCCAGCCGATGACCTCGGCGAGCGCGTCGATCACGGTCAGCGAGCGCACCCGGGGGTCGTCCAGGGCCGCCTGGGCGGTGTAGCCGAGTCCGAGTCCGCCGACGGCCACGTCCAGTTCGGTGTCCGGCAGTTGTGCCAGGGCGAGTTCGGCGAGCGCGATCTCGCCGGTGGTGAAGAGGCTGGACATCAGGAACTCGTCGCCCAGTTTCACCTCGTACACGTCGTCTCCCGAGACCGGGTGGCGGCGTCGGCGCAGACTGATCTCGCCGATCGGTGTCGGTTGCCAGTCGATCTCCTCCAGGCGCCGGCTCATCCGTTCACCTTTCTGACGTTCGTGGCCGCACGGGGCGGTGGCCGGCGTGGCGACGCATGCCCCGCCCCCGTGAGGGAGCGGGGAGTCGGGGTGGCGGCCCGGTCAGGCGTCGATGATGACGGGGATGATCAACGGCCTGCGGCGGTGGGTGCGGAACGCCCAGTTGGCCACCGCACGGGCGACGAGCTGTTCGAGCTGGTGGGCGTCGCCGACGCCTTCCTCCGCGGCGGTGGCCAGTGTCTTCTCGATGACGGGGATGACCGGCTCGAAGGTGGTGTCGTCGTGGACGAAGCCGCGCGCCAGGAAGTCGGGGGCCTCGGCGAGGGCGCCGGTGTCGGCGTCGACGATGGCCACGACCGTGATGACGCCCTCCTGGGCGAGGGTGACCCGGTCCTTGAGGGACGCCTCGGTGGCGCCGCCGACTTCCATGCCGTCCACGTAGACGTTGCCCGCCGGCACCTTGCCGGTGATGGAGGCGCGGCCGTCGACGAGGTCGACGACGACACCGTCCTCGGCGATGACGACCCGGTCGGGGTCGACGCCGGTGCGGATGGCGAGGTCGGCGTTGGCCCGCAGGTGACGGAACTCGCCGTGCACGGGCATGACGTTGCGGGGCTTGACGATGTTGTAGCAGTAGACGAGCTCGCCGGCGCTGGCGTGCCCGGAGACGTGCACCTTCGCGTTGCCCTTGTGGACGACGTTGGCGCCCCACCGCGTCAGGCCGTTGATCACCCGGTAGATGGCGTTCTCGTTGCCGGGGATGAGGGAACTGGCGAGCAGGACGGTGTCGCCCTTGCCGATGCGGATCTGGTGGTCGCGGTTGGCCATCCGGGACAGGGCGGCCATCGGTTCGCCCTGCGATCCGGTGCACACCAGGGTGATCTTGTGGTCGGGGAGCTTCTCCAGCTCCTTGGTGTTCACGATCAGGTTGGGCGGCACCTTGAGGTAGCCCAGGTCACGGGCGATGCCCATGTTGCGGACCATGGAGCGGCCCACGAAGGCCACCTTGCGGCCGTGCTGGTGGGCGGCGTCCAGGACCTGCTGGATGCGGTGCACGTGGCTGGCGAAGCTGGAGACGATGACCCGCCGCGGCGCGGTGCGCATCACCTGTTCGATCGCGGGGTTCAGCTCGCGTTCCGAGGTGGTGAAGCCGGGGACCTCGGCATTGGTGGAGTCGGTGAGGAACAGGTCCACGCCCTCCTCGCCGAGGCGGGCGAAGGCGCGCAGGTCGGTGATGCGGTCGTCCAGGGGGAACTGGTCCATCTTGAAGTCACCGGTGTGCAGCACCATCCCGGCCTGGGTGCGGATCGCGACGGCGAGGCTGTCGGGGATGGAGTGGTTGACCGCCACGAACTCGCAGTCGAAGGGGCCGAAGCCGCGCCGGTCGCCCTCGCGCACGCGCACCGTGCGGGGCCTGATCCCGTGCTCCTTGAGCTTGGCCTCGATGAAGGCGAGGGTGAGCTTGGAGCCGACGAGGGGGATGTCCCTCCGCTCCCGCAGCAGATAGGGCACGCCGCCGATGTGATCTTCGTGGCCGTGGGTGAGGACGATGGCGACGACATCGTCGAGGCGGTCCCGGATGGAGGTGAAGTCGGGCAGGATCACGTCCACGCCCGGCTGGTTCTCCTCCGGGAACAGCACACCGCAGTCCACGATCAGCAGTTTGCCGGCATGCTCGAAGACGGTCATGTTCCGGCCGATTTCGCCCAGACCGCCCAGGGCGGTGACCCTCAGCCCTCCGTCAGGCAGGGGCGGGGCGGCTTTGAGTTCTGGGTGCGGATGGCTCATACCCTCACGTTATCGAAGAGTACGCCGCGCTGATCCACTGCCTGCCCGTGGATGCCGGGCGTGGTGCGCCGCGGTGCCCCCGAACGGGACGGTCTGGCCGGGGGAGGGACGGAGGTGCTTCTTGATCCCGCCCGGGAAACCCCGGCCCACGGACACCGACCTCAGGCGGTTCCCGTCGCCGTGACCGCTCAGCGGTCGGAATAGCTGAAGTCGCCCACGGTCCACGCGCTGACGTCGTCGATCGCGACCCGGTACATCCCGCCCGTCTCCGGGATCCCCACCGTGCCCTGCAGGATCCGGGCGACATGGAAGTGCAGATGCGTGGGCGGATCGTTCTTCACGGGGGTGTCGAAAACGGCGGCGAACTCTCCCAGGAGGTCGGAGTCCTTCAGCACGTCCGACACCCGCTGCCTCCACACCGCCTCGGGCGCCAGCCGGCCGGTGATGACAGCACCACGGGTGACCACGGTCAGGGACATCTGGTTGCTCTGCCCGGTTTCCACCAGGGCCGCGACGTCAACGAGCAGGTCGTCAGGCTTCGACATGGGGTTGATTATATTCACCCGCCACCCGGCTGTCCGAGCGGTGGCGCCACCGGACGAGAGGGGCGCCCACGGTCCCTTTCGCCGGCGGCCCGGCGACTTTGAGGTCTCTTGGGAGGTCCCGGGCGCATGGAGTCCGGGTGCCGGGCAAGGTGCGAGGGGTGACACGCGTGGGAATCATCGCCTTGATCTGGGTCGCCGCCGTCGCGGCCGTCGTGGCCTCGGCCGGGGTCTCGCCCTCCTGGCTGCTCGCCGCCGTCCCGCTCACGCTCCTGGGCCTGCTGGGTGCCTGGGACCTGCTGCAGCGTCGGCACTCGGTGCTGCGCAACTATCCCGTCCTGGGGCACGCCCGCTTCCTTCTGGAGCGGATACGTCCGGAACTCCAGCAGTACTTCATAGAGCGGAACTACGACGGGCGGCCCTTCGACCGGGACGTGCGCAGCATCGTCTACGAGCGCGCGAAGGGCACCGACGCGGAGGAACCGTTCGGCACCGAACGGGACGTGTACCAGCCCGGCCACGAGTTCCTCGTTCCCTCCATGGCGCCCCGCGCGGTGCCGCAGACACCACCGCGGGTGCGGATCGGCGGTCCCGACTGCGCCCACCCCTACGACATGGCGCTCCTGAACGTGTCGGCGATGAGCTTCGGCTCCCTGTCCGCCAACGCCGTCCTCGCGCTCAACGGGGGTGCCGCCGCCGGAGGCTTCGCCCACGACACGGGGGAGGGCGGCCTGTCGGAGTACCACCTGCGGCCGGGCGGCGACCTCGTGTGGGAGATCGGTACCGGATACTTCGGCTGCCGAACCCAGGACGGCGACTTCGACGCGGCCGAGTTCGCGGACAAGGCCGCGCACGATCACGTCAGGTGCGTGTCCCTGAAGCTCTCGCAGGGCGCCAAGCCCGGTATCGGCGGGGTGCTGCCGGGAGCCAAGGTCGACGCGGAGATCGCCCGGGTCCGGGAGGTGCCGGAAGGGCGGACGGTCGTCTCTCCGCCGTACCACCGGGTGTTCTCCACCCCGCGTGAACTCGTCCGCTTCATCGCCCGCATGCGGGAGCTGTCCGGCGGGAAGCCCGCCGGGTTCAAGCTCTGCGTGGGGTCACGCCGGCAGTTCCTCGCCGTGTGCAAGGCCATGCTGGACGAGGGAACGGCACCTGACTTCATCGTGGTGGACGGAGCCGAGGGCGGGACCGGAGCGGCGCCGCTGGAGTTCGCGGACCACATGGGTGCCCCGCTCACCGAAGGGCTGCTCACGGTGCACAACGCCCTCGTCGGTGCGGGCCTGCGCGACCGGGTCAGGATCGGTGCGAGCGGCAAGATCGCCACCGGCACCGACCTGGTCAAACGCATGGTGCAGGGCGCCGACTACGGCAACGCCGCACGGGCGATGATGTTCGCCGTCGGCTGCATCCAGGCTCAGCGGTGCCACACCAACACCTGCCCCACGGGTGTCACGACCCAGGACCGGCGCCGGGCCCGCGCCCTCGACGTCCGGGACAAGACGCCACGCGTCCAGCGCTTCCAGGAGGCGACCGTGGCCGGCGCGCTGCAGATCATGGCGTCCATGGGCGTCACCGACCCCGCGGAACTGCGTCCGCACATGCTCCGCCGGCGCGTCGACCCCTGCACCGAACGTTCCTACGAAGAGCTGTACGAGTGGCTGGCGCCAGGGCAGTTGCTCGCCGAGCCGCCCGCCTCGTGGGCGGCCGACTGGAAAGCCGCCGACCCCGACCGATTCACCGTGTGACCTGGAGGACACAAGTGGCCCGTACTGTTGCCCGCCTTATCGTGGACGCGTTGAGCGAACTCGGCGTGCGCCAAGTCTTCGGCGTCGTCGGGGACGCGCTCAATCCCGTGACGGACGCCATCCGCACCACCGAGGGCCTCGAATGGGTGGGCTGCCGGCACGAGGAGGCGGCCGCGTTCGCCGCGAGCGCCCAGTCGCAGCTCACCGGCACCCTCGGCGTGTGCATGGGCACGGTCGGACCCGGTTCCGTCCACCTCCTCAACGGGCTGTACGACGCGGCCAAGAGCCACGCCCCCGTGCTGGCGATCGCCGGCCAGGTGCCGCTCGCCGAACTCGGCAGCGACTACTTCCAGGAGGTCGACAACGACGCGCTCTTCAGCGACGTGGCCGTCTTCCGTGCGACCGTCACCTCTCCCGACCAGCTTCCGCAGATGCTCGAGACGGCCGTCCGCAACGCGCTGGGCCGCAAGGGCGTCGCCGTCCTCACCGTGCCGGGGGACCTGGGCGAACGGGAACTGACCACCGACCGGCCGGCCCGGTTCTCCCTGAACGCTCCGGTGAGCCGGCCGGACGAGTCCGCCGTACGTCGAGCCGCGGAACTCCTCGACCGGTCCGAACGCGTCACCCTGCTCGTCGGAGAAGGCGCCCGTGCCGCCCGCGAGGACGTACTCACCCTCGCCGACCGTCTCGCCGCGCCCATGGTGCTCACCCTGAAGGCCAAGGCGGGCTTCGAGGGCCACGACAACCCCTTCCAGGTCGGCCAGACGGGGCTGATCGGCAACCCCGCCGCCGCGGCGGCCCTCGACGACGCGGACACCCTCCTGCTGCTCGGTACCGACTTCCCCTACCGGGACTGGTATCCCGAGGGCCGCACGGTCGTCCAGGTGGACACCGAGGCCACCCACATCGGGCGCCGGGTACCGGTCGAGGTCGGGCTGGTGGGCGACACCGGCGCCACCGTGCGCGACCTTCTGGGCCACCTCGCAGACGGGACCGAAGGGGCACGCGACCGCTCGCACCTGGAGAAGGCACGCGAACGCTTCGACCGGTGGCGCGGCGGTCAGGCCCGGCTCGCCGATCCCGCGCACGACAGGAGCGTCGTGGGCCGCGTCCGCTCCGCGCTGGACAACCGCGCGCACGACATCCGCCCCGAGGCGCTGGCCGCCGTCGTGGACCGGGTCGCGGCCGATGACGCCGTCTTCACCTCCGACACGGGGATGGCCACGGTGTGGCTCTCGCGTTTCGTCGAGATGCGCGGTGAGCGGCGCCTGGTCGGTTCCTACAACCTCGGCTCGATGGCCAACGCGATGCCGCAGGCACTGGGAGCCCAGTGTCTGGACCGGGACCGCCAGGTGGTGGCCTTCTGCGGCGACGGCGGGCTGAGCATGCTGCTCGGCGATCTCATGACCCTGAAGACCCACCGCCTTCCCGTCAGGCTCGTCGTCTTCGACAACCGGCGACTGGGCATGGTGAAACTCGAACAGGAGCAGGCGGGGCTGCCGGAGTTCGGCACCGTGCTCGACAATCCCGACTTCGCCGCCGTGGCCGAGGCCATGGGCATCACCGGCATACGCGTGACGGACCCCGCCGAACTCGAGGACGGCGTGCGCCGGGCGTTTCGCACCGAGGGCCCGGTGCTGCTCGACGTCCTGACCAACCCCGACGAGGTCGCCGTACCCGCCAAGCCGACGGTCGAGCAGGGCTGGGGATTCGCGGTGGCCAAGATGAAGGAGGTCGTGCGCAGCCACGGAGAGCCGAGCGGGCACTGAAAAGTGTGGAAGTCCGAGGAATGCATGTCGAAGGCCGGGGTAGACGCGTGCTTGCCGGACGCCGGACCATGGACCGGCCAGAACGAGACCGATCGACCGGGAGGGGCGCGCCATGACGACAACGACCGTGCAGACCGCCGAGCAGGCAGTGGACGTTCCGGAGATCGCGGACCCTTCCAGGGTCGCGCCGAAGGACGCACGGGAGTTGTCGAAGCTGTTCTTCGACCAGCTCACGGTCGTGGAGGAGGGCACGCCCGAGTATCAGTACGCGCGCAACACGCTGATCGAGATGAACATGTCCCTCGTCCGCTACGCGGCCGGCCGGTTCCGCAGCCGCGGTCCGGAGGAGATGGAGGACATCGTCCAGGTCGGCATGATCGGCCTGATCAAGGCGATCGACCGGTTCGAACTGTCCCGCGAGGTGGAGTTCGCCTCCTTCGCCGTCCCTTACATCGTCGGCGAGATCAAGCGGTTCTTCCGTGACACCTCGTGGGCCGTGCACGTGCCCCGGCGTCTGCAGGAAGCCCGCGTCCAGCTGGCGCGCGCCAACGAGGAACTGCACAGCCGACTGGGCCGGACCCCGACGACCAAGGAACTGTCCGAGCTGATGTGCCTTCCGGAGGGGGAGGTCGTCGAGGCCCGACTGGCCTCCAACGGCTACAGGTCGGCCTCCCTGGACGCGGCGATCGGCGGCAGTGAGGACGGCGAGGCCGCGCTGGCGGACTTCATCGGCGACGAGGACGCGGCCCTGGGACTGGTCGAGGACTTCCACACCCTCGCACCGATGATCGCCGAGCTGGACGAGCGCGACCGGCAGATCATCCACTGGCGTTTCGTCGACGAACTCACCCAGGCCCAGATCGGCGAACGCCTCGGCGTCTCGCAGATGCACGTCTCGCGCCTGATCAAGCGCCTCCTGGCCCGGCTGCGCGAAGGCATGCTCAGCACCCAGTGAGGCCGGCTCGTTCCTCGCGCACCGGCTTCGCCAGCTCCGCGTTGAACTGTGCGCCGACCAGAAGAGACAGGTTGGACAGCCACAGCCAGACCAGGAAGACCACGACCCCTGCCAGCGAACCGTACAGACGGTCGTAGGTGCTGACGTGTGCGGTGTAGGTGGCGAACCCGAGTGAGCCGGCCAGCAGGAGCGCGACCGCCAAGGTGCCGCCGGGCGCCATCCGGCCGACCGGGCGGGAGGGCGCCGGGCCCGAACGGTAGAGGACGAGCACCAGGGCGACGGCGACGGCGGCCATGACCGGCCACCGCAGCGAGTCCCAGGCGTCCTGGGGTCCGGTCCCCAGACTCAGGGCCCTGCCCAGACGCCCCGCCAGGCTGCCGGTGAGCAGCAACGCGAGGGTCGACGTCAGGAGCAGGGCGATCAGCACGAGGGCCGTGGCGATGATGCGCGGAGCGGTGCGCCAGACCGGCCGGTCCGCGTCGGTTCGCTGCATGGCGTACAGGGCCCGGCGGAAGACGCTCAGATAGCTGCATCCCGACCACAGGGCTCCGGTCCCCCCGACGAAGATCAACGTCCATGCCGCTGACGACTGTTCGGCCATCTGCTGCAGGGCGCTGTGCAGCAGCGGGCGGGACGCGGCCGGAGCGGCCTGCGCCATGCGGTCGATGACCTCCGGCTCGGCCGTGGGCACGGCGAGACCAAGGATCGAGAGGATCACCAGCAGCAACGGGAACAGGGCCAGAACCGCGTAATAGGTCAGCGCTGCGGCCCAGTCCGTGACGTCGTCGTTCCAGATGGCCACCGGCGTCCGGCGCAGCGCCGCCCGCCACCGAGCCGTGTGACCGTCCGCATCGTCCATGCCGCGGATGCTCTCACCCTTCCCCTCGGATCACCTCATCCGGTACGACGTCCAGTGCGCGGTGCCGGCTTCGGCGTCAGGGTCTTCTCGGCTCACCGCGGGCCGGGGTGCGCCGACTCCACCGTGGCCTGGGCGTCGTGGTCCTTGCGGGTGCCGCGGGTGAACTCCCGGGCGTAGGTGGTCTCGTCGGTGGCGGCGCGCACCCGGGCGGAGATGCGCTCGACGTCGCCCTGTTCCGCAGGGGGGTGGGGGGCTCCGGCCCGTTCCCTGGTCGCCGCAGCCGTGCCGAGCAGGCGCGCGGCCCGCTCCGGGTCCCCGGTGAGGGAGTGCGCGCCCGCCAGCCCTTCGAGCGCCAGGGCCACCGAGCGGGGGTCCTTGGTCGCCAGGGCGGCCGCGAGGCCGTCCCAGTGGTACGCGAGGGCGCGCTCGGCGTCGCCGCGTTGTTCGGTGATGAAGCCCAGCTCGGCCAGGACCAGCGCCAGGCCCGGCGCGTCCTCCCGCCGGCGGTTCCAGGCGAGCCAGGGCCGCAGCCACTCCTCGGCGGCGTCCAGCCGGCCCTGGCGCCGGGCGCTCAGCGCGAGGCCCAGCGCGGCGTACTGTTCGGCGGGCTGGTCGCCCTGCTCGGCCGCCAGCCGCAGAGCCCGCGTGTGCAGGTCGTCGGCCTCCTCGTAGTGCTGGGTGAGCAGGGCGATGCGGCCGAGGCCGGACAGCTTCGCGGACACCTCGGGCCACATCTCCAGGGTCTGGGCGATCCGCAGGCTCTCGCGGTGCAGCCGGGCCGCCAGGTCGTAGTCGCCGTTGATCTCGGCCAGCCTGCCGAGCACGTCGGCCGTCTTCAACCTGCCCCACGGATCGCCCAGTTCGGCGAAGCAGGCGCGGGCCTCCTCGGCGTTGTCGCGCAGCGCCTCCAGGTCGCCGCGGGCCAGGGCGAAGCCGGCGCGGGTGGTGAGCGCGGCGGCGGTGCCCCAGGTGTCGCGCAGGGTACGGAAGCGGCCCAGGACGCGCTCGACCCGCTGCTCGCCGTCCTCCAGCGCCCCCACCGCCCACTGCGCGTGCGCCAGGAACCACTCCGCCCTGGCCGACTCCACGGCGGACCCGGCCGGGTACTCGCCGAGGGTGTCGCCCTCCCGGTCGTGCTCGCCGAGCAGCAGGCGGATGCCCGCGTGCCAGAACGTCGCCTGCAGGCGCTCCTCGGGCACGGCCGGGCCCGGCGTGTCCAGGGCTGTCGCCAGCGCCCTGCGGGCCTCGCCGAGCCGGCCACGTACGAACCAGTACCAGGTCAGGGAGTTGACCAGGCGCAGCGCGTCCTGGGCGGCCCGGGCCCGGCCGGCCTCGCACAGCGCGCGCTGCATGTTGGCGGCCTCCAGGTCCAGCAGCTGGAACCAGCGGGACTGCTCGCGTTCGTGCAGATGCGGCCGGGCCCGCTCGGCGAGGCGGACGTAGTGGCGCAGGTGCCGGGCCGCGGTCTCCGTGCGCTCGTCGGACCCGGCGAGCTTGTCCCGCGCGTAGACCGCGACGGACTCAAGCAGCCGGTAGCGCGGACCGCCCGGGCCGTCGATCCGTACGGCGAAGGACCGTTCCACGAGCAGGCTCAGCGCGTCCAGGACGTCGGAGCGGGAGACACCGCCACCGGAGCAGACGTCTTCGGCGGCCTCCAGGCTGCATCCCTCACCGAAGGCCGATAACCGCCGCAGCACGGTCTGTTCCCCGGGGGCGAGCAGGCCCCAGCTCCAGTCGAGGGTGGCCTGCAGCGTCCGGTGCCGTGAAGGAGCGTCCCGGTAGCCGCTGTTGAGCACCTTGAAGCGGTCGTCGAGACGGTGGTGCAACTCCCTGATGCCCAGGGATCTGACCCGGGTGGCGGCCAGTTCCAGGGCCAGCGGGATGCCGTCGAGGCGCCGGCACACGTCCGCGACGAGGGGAGCGGTGGTCTCGTCGAGCACGAACTCGGGGTCCGTGGCGGTGGTCCGCTCCACGAAGAGGCGTACGGCACCCGCGCAGGTCAGCGCCTCGAGCCCCGGCTGGTCCGTCGGCGGCAGGGACAGCGGTGCCACCGGGCGCACCGTCTCGTCGCGGGTTCGCAGCGGCTCCTGACTGGTCGTCAGAATGTGCAGGCGCGGGGCCCTGGCGAGCAGCAGGGCGGTCAGCCGCGCGGCGGCCTCCACCACGTGTTCGCAGTTGTCCAGCACGAGGAGCAGCCGCCGGGGGGCCAGCGCGTCGGCGAGGCGGTGCGTCGGGCCCCTGCGGTCGTCGTCCGAGGCGTTCTCACGGATCGCGAGCGCCACCATCACCTGCTCGGCCAGCGACTCCACGCTCGCGGGCCGCTCCGGACCCCCGATGTCCGCGAGCTCCACCAGCCAGGCGCCATCTGTGAACTCGGCGGTCAGGCTCTCGGCCGTGGCCTGGGCGAGACGGGTCTTGCCGACACCTCCGGGCCCCGTGAGGGTCACCAGACGGCGCCTCAGGAGCAGCGTCCGGATCGTCCGCACGTCCTGGTCACGGCCCACCAGAGGTGAGGCCGACGCCGTCGCTCCCGGCCGGACCGGCAGGCCCGCGACCGCCGCGACGGGCGGCTCGGGACGGGCCAGTTCCGGGTCGTGCCGCAGGATGGCGCGCTGCAGCGCCCGGAGCGAGGGACCGGGCGTGAGCCCCAGCTCCTCGTCGAGCCGGCGCCGCAGTTCGGTGAAGCAGTCGAGCGCGTCCGAGGAGCGCCCCGCCTGGTACAGCGCCCACATCAGCGCGCCCCGCAGGCCCTCCCGCAACGGGTGCCTCTCCACCAGTTCGGTCAGTTCGCCGATCAGCAGGCTGTGCTCGCCCAACTCCAGCCGCGCCTCCGCGTGTTCCTCCACCGCCGTCAGGCGCTCCTCCTCCAGGCTCGCCGCCGCCGGCCGTACCCACGCATGGTCCGCGAACTCGGCGAAGGCGGGGCCGCGCCACAGGGCCAACGCCTCGGTGTACAGCGCCGCCCGGGCCCGGGGGTCCCCGGTGGCACGGGCCTCGGCGACCAGGGCACGGAACCGCCCGGCGTCCAGCGCGGCGGCGGGGACGTCCAGGAGGTAGCCCGGCGCCCGGTGCGCCACCAGCTCGCGGCCGCCCTCCTCCGCGTCCTCCAGGGCGCGCCGCAGCTGGGACACCTTGGCCTGCAGGGACGCCGTGGGCCGTGCCGTGAACGTCGAGCCGCCCCACAGGTCCTCGACGAGCCGCCCCACCGGCACGATCTGCCCGTGGTGGGCGAGCAGATCGGCGAGGAGCATACGGACCTTGACCTCGGGCACCCGCACCACGCGCCCCTCTCGCGCGCACACCTCCAACGGTCCCAGGACCCCGAATTCCATGATCTCAGCGTAGCTGGGCACCGCACGGAGTGACCGGCGACGAACGGGCCCCGGCCACAGGCCCGAAGGGCGTTCTCGCAGTCGATTCGAAGCCGTCCGAAGCGAATCCGAAGGGGCGTGCGCGAGGCTTCCTCGGGAGGCGACCGCACGACCTCCCGGGCCCCGCCCGGACCGCTCTCCACGGGGCGCGTCCCGCGTGCCCGCTCTGTTCGGCACACCGTTTCGGCACACCGTTTCGTACTGGAGGAAAAGACTCATGGGTGACAACCGCACCGCGGTGTCGGTGATCGGCCTCGGCCTGATGGGGCAGGCACTGGCCGACGCCTTCCTGAAGGCGGGCCACGCCACCACCGTGTGGAACCGCTCGGCCGACAAGGCCGACCGGCTGGTCGCGGACGGCGCCACCCTGGCCGCCACCCCGGCAGACGCCGTCGCCGCGAGCGACCTCGTGGTCGTCTGCGTGTCGACGTACGACGTGGTGCACGACGTGATCGGCTCGCTGGGTGACGCGCTGCGCGGCAAGACCGTGGTCAACCTGACCACCGGATCCTCCGAGCAGGCCCGGCACACCGCCGGGTGGGCCGAGAAGAACGGCGCGCGGTACCTCGACGGCGCCATCATGATCACCCCGCCCGGGATCGGCGCCGCGACCTCCGTCCTCTTCTACGCCGGTGACCAGGACGTCTTCGACGCCCACGAGCCCGTGCTGAAGCTGCTCGGCGGCGGCACCACCTACCTCGGCACCGACCACGGCAAGCCCGCCCTGTTCGACGTGTCGCTGCTCGGCCTGATGTGGGGCGCCCTGAACAGCTTCCTGCACGGTGTCGCCATCGTGGAGACCGGTGGCGTCAAGGCGCAGGAGTTCCTGCCCTGGGCGCACATGTGGCTCGACGCGATCAAGATGTTCACGGCCGACTACGCCGCGCAGATCGACGCGGGGGACGAGAGGTTCCCGGCCAACGACGCCACCCTCGAGACGCACCTCGGCGCGCTCAAGCACCTCGTCGAGGAGAGCGAGGCGCTCGGCGTCGACGCCGAACTGCCCAGGTACTCCGAGGCGCTGATGGAGGGCGTCATCGCGCAGGGCCACGCGAAGAACAGCTACGCCAGCGTCGTCAAGGCATACCGCCGCCCGGCCCGGTAGCCACCGGTACGGGTCCCCTGGCGATGTCGAGGAGGGGCCGGTTCTGAACGTGCCGGTCCTGAACATCCGACCGCGTGTCCGGGAGCTGTACCGCCGCGACAGCCCGCCGGGCGTCGGCTACGACCGGGCGTCAGCCCGTCTCCACGAGCCCGCTCGCCCGGCCCTCGTCGTCCCACCGGACCTCCAGGACCCGCTCGACGGCGTCGCGGTCGAGCGGGCCGAAGACGTGGGGGAACAGGGTGCCCGCAGCGACCCCGGGCGGCGGGACGGGCGCGGCGGCCTCCCACACACACCTGGCGGCGATCCGGTCCACGTCGAGGACCAGCACCACCAGCGGCCGCGGCGCGTCCCGGTAGAAGGCGTTGACGACGGCGAGCGTGGTCTCCTCGTCGGGGGAGCAGTGGACGAAGCCTTCCTCCGCGAGGGACGCGGGGGCGTACGGAAGATCGGGACGTGCGTTCCATTCGGCGAGCGGCACCGCGTGGTGGATCGTGGTGGTGCTGGACATGGGCGGGGGCGCTCCTTCGAGGTCCGGGCCCGGCGGGGGTGCGGCGCGGGTCAGGATTGACTTGCGGATTCGTTTCACCACCGACCTGAAGGCCGATGCACCGCGAATGAATTCCGGTAGCGGGTCCGCAGTTCGGCTTCGAGGGTTTCGAGGGTGCGGCCCCTGGTCTCGGGAACGTAGCGCCTGACGAAGGCGAGGGCGAGGACGCTCGCCGCCACGAACAGGAAGAACGTGCGGGAGATCCCGATCCCGGAGACCAGGGAGGGGAAGACCAGCCCGATCAGGAAGTTCGTCAGCCACAGCACCACGGCCGCGGCACCCGTCCCGAAGCCGCGCGTCCGCGTCGGGAAGATCTCCGAGAGCATCAGCCAGGTCACCGGAGAGATCGCGCCCTGCTGGAAGGCGAGGAACGTGACGGTCATGGCGAGTACGGCGTACGCGCGGCCGTCGCCGGCGGGCAGCGTCAGGGAGAAGACGCCGATCAGCAACAGGGCGGCGATGGTACCGATCTGACCTGCCATCAGCATCGGTCGGCGGTCGACCCGGTCGAGCAGCCAGATGCCGACGAACGTCGCGAGGACCGAGATCACACCGTTGGCGATGTTCGCGGTGAGGGCACTGTCGGAGGCGAAGCCGGCGTCGGTGAGGATCCGGGTGCCGTAGTACATGATCGTGTTGACGCCGGTGATCTGCTGCACGATCGCGATGCCGCAGCCGACGAACATCAGCCTGCGCAGCCACGGTGTGGCCCCCTTGCCCTGCCGGCCGCCCGGCCCCTCCCGCTCCTCCTCGGCGGCGAGCGCGGACACCTCGGCCAGTTCCGCCTCGGCCCGCTGCCGGGAGCGCACCTGCCGGAGCACCTCCAGGGCCTCGCCGAAGCGGGCCTTGGAGGCCAGCCAGCGCGGACTCTCCGGCATGACCAGCATCCCGCACCAGAGCACGACGGCCGGAAGGGTGGCGATCACCAGCATCCAGCGCCACACGCCTCCGGACTCACCGCCGACCCGGGCGATGACCGCGTTGGAGGTGAACGCGAGCAACTGGCCGCTCACGATCATGAGTTCGTTGCGGGTGACGAGCGCACCCCGCCGCTCGGCGGGGGACACCTCGGCGAGATAGACGGGCACCGTCACCGAGGCACCGCCCACCGCCAGGCCGAGGACGAACCGGGCCGCCACCATCACCGCCGTGTCCGGCGCGAGGGTGCAGCCGAGCGCGCCGACGAAGAAGACCCCGGCGAGCGCCAGGATCGTACGGCGGCGGCCGCGCGCGTCGGACAACCTGCCACCGGTCACCGCTCCCAGGGCCGCGCCCAGCAGGAGTGAACTGGTGACCATGCCCTCGGTGAGGGGGGTCAGCCCGAGGTCGTCGGCCATGTAGGGCAGGGCGCCGTTGATGACGCCGGTGTCGTAGCCGAAGAGCAGCCCGCCGAACGTGGCGACGACGGTGACGAGCCGCAGCCTGCGGGAGACCCCCGGGGGAGCGCCTTCCGTCACCTCGGCGGTCCGTGTCCCGCCGTTCCCGCTGTCGTGCCTGACGTCCATGGGCGCCTCCTGCCGGTCGGGAGAAGGGCGCCGGGTACCCGCGAGACCGCGGTGCTCAGGTGCTCGCGGACACCGATCGCGAGCCGACACACACGCCCCTCATCGCTTCACGGAACGTGCACAGGGCTCCACAGGAACTTTAAACTTCAAAGGTTACGCTCATCGGCAGTCGAGGGGCCGAGAGAGCCCACGCGTCACGCCGCTCGCCTCCCCCTCCAGGCAACGGAGACTGATGTGCACGACGGCGACGTAGTGGTGATCGGCGGGGGCTACGCGGGCGTTCGGCTGGCGAAGCGGCTGGACGGGGTGGCGCGGGTCACGCTGGTGGACCGCAAGGAGGTCTTCTTCCACCGCATCGCCTCCCTGCGCGCCGGGGTGCGTCCGGAGTGGTCGGTGACCCCCTTCATCCCGTACGACCGACTGCTGCGCCACGGCCGGGTGATCGCGGGCAAGGCGGTCCGCGTCGACACCGTGGGGCGGCAGGTCGTCCTCGCGACGGGTGAGCGGCTGCCGTACGACGTGGTGGTGATCGCCACCGGTGCCGACTATCCCGAGCCGGCCCGCTTCAACGGCACCACCACCGAGGAGGCCGGGAAGGCGTTCGCCGCCCACCAGCAGCGGATCGCCGGCGCCGAGCACGTCCTGGTCGTCGGTGGCGGGCCCTCCGGCGTCGAGCTCAGCGCCGAGATCCGCCTGGCCCGGCCGGAGGCCCGGGTCACGCTCGCCCACGCGGGAACGGCGCTGCTCGACTCCACGGGCAGCGCGCGGGCCGGACGCCGGGCCCAGGCCTGGCTGGAGGCCCACGACGTGGACGTACGGCTGGACGCCTTCATGTCCCCCGGCAACGACTTCGGCACGTACCGCGACGCGCGCGGCAACCTCGTCGACGCGGACCTCTCCTTCTGGGCGACCGGCACCACGCCCAACACCCTCTGGCTGAGGCTGGGCGGACACGGCGACTGGCTGAACGCGGCCGGGCACGTCAAGGTCGACCGGATGCTCAGGGTCGGCGGACGGCCGGACGTGTTCGCGGTCGGTGACGTGAACGACGCCACCGAGCTCAAGATCACCCCGCTCGCGATCGCCCAGGCCGACCTCGCCGCCTGGAACATCCGCACCCATCTGCGCAGTCCCGGCAGACACCGCAAGGAGCCGCGCCTCTACCGGCCCGTCCACCGCACGCCGCTGATCGTGCCCTTCGGCCCGTCCGACGGGGTGACCATGCTGCCGGTACCGGGTGGCGAGAGCGCGGTCCTCGGGGGCCGCACCTCCGTGATGGCCAAGGCGAAGACCCTCATGACCCCGTACATGCGCCGCCAGCTCGGGTACACCGCCACCTGACGCTCCCCGTGCCAGGACAGCCGTCGGGGCCGGCCCGTAGCCGTCGGGGCCGGCCCGTGCTGCGGACCGGCCCCGAGGCCGTGATCAGACGAGGTCGAACCGGTCCAGGTCGGAGACCTTGGCCCAGGCCGCGACGAAGTCGTTCACGAACTTCTCCTTCGCGTCGTCACTCGCGTAGACCTCGGCGAGGGCGCGCAGCTCGGAGTTCGAGCCGAAGACGAGGTCGGCACGGGTGCCGGCCCACTTGAGCTCGCCCGTGGCGGCGTCGCGGCCCTCGAACGTGGTCTGGTCCTCCGACGTCGACTTCCACGTCGTGCCCAGGTCGAGCAGGTTGACGAAGAAGTCGTTGGTCAGAGCGCCGGGGGTGGTGGTGAGGACGCCCAGCTGGGACTGCCCGTGGTTCGCGCCGAGGACGCGCAGACCACCGACGAGGACCGTCAGCTCGGGGGCGCTCAGGCCCAGCAGGTTCGCCTTGTCGAGCAGCAGGTACTCGGCCGGCAGGCGGTTGCCCTTGCCCTGGTAGTTGCGGAACCCGTCGGCCGTCGGCTCGAGCGCGGCGAACGACTCGACGTCGGTCTGCTCCTGCGAGGCGTCCACGCGGCCCGGCGTGAAGGGCACCTGGACCTCGAAGCCACCCTCCTTGGCGGCCTTCTCCACGGCCGCGGCACCGCCGAGCACGATCAGGTCGGCCAGGGAGACCTTCCTGGCGCCGGTGTTGAAGTCCCGCTGGATGTCCTCGAGGGTGCGCAGCACCGTCGCGAGCTGGTCGGGGTCGTTGGCCTCCCAGCCGCGCTGCGGCTCCAGCCGGATGCGGGCACCGTTGGCGCCGCCGCGCTTGTCGCTGCCCCGGTACGACGAGGCCGACGCCCACGCGGTGGACACCAGCTGGGAGACGCTGAGCCCCGAGTCGAGGAGCTTGGCCTTGAGGGCCGCGATGTCACCGGCGTCGATGACCTCGCCCTCGGCCTCGGGCAGCGGGTCCTGCCACAGCAGCGTCTCCGCCGGGACCTCCGGGCCGAGGTACTGCGACTTCGGGCCCATGTCACGGTGGGTCAGCTTGAACCAGGCGCGGGCGAAGGCGTCCGCGAACTGGTCGGGGTGCTCGTAGAAGCGGCGCGAGATCTCCGCGTAGACCGGGTCGAAGCGGAGCGACAGGTCGGTGGTGAGCATCGTCGGGAGGTGCTTCTTCGACGCGTCGTGCGCGTCGGGGATGATCGCCTCGGCGTCCTTGGCGACCCACTGCTTGGCGCCGGCCGGGGACTCGGTCAGCTCGTACTCGTACTCGAACAGGTTCTTGAAGAACCCGTTGCTCCACTGGGTGGGCGTGGCGGTCCAGGTGACCTCCAGACCGGAGGTGATGGCGTCGCCGCCCTTTCCGGTGCCGTAGGTGCTCTTCCAGCCGAGGCCCTGCTCCTCCAGCGAGGCGGCCTCGGGGTCGTTGCCCACGTTGTCGGCGGGGCCGGCGCCGTGGGTCTTGCCGAAGGTGTGACCACCGGCGATGAGGGCGACCGTCTCCTCGTCGTTCATCGCCATCCGGCGGAACGTCTCACGGATGTCGCGGGCCGCCGCGAGCGGGTCCGGGTTGCCGTTCGGGCCCTCCGGGTTGACGTAGATGAGACCCATCTGGACGGCGCCGAGCGGGCTCTCGAGCTCACGGTCGCCGGAGTAGCGCTGGTCGTCGAGCCAGGTGGTCTCGGGACCCCAGTAGACGTCCTCCTCGGCCTCCCAGACGTCGACGCGGCCGCCGCCGAAGCCGAAGGTCTCGAAGCCCATCTGCTCCAGGGCGACGTTGCCGGTGAGGATCATGAGGTCGGCCCAGGAGATGCTCTGGCCGTACTTCTTCTTCACCGGCCACAGCAGGCGACGGGCCTTGTCCAGGTTGGCGTTGTCCGGCCAGCTGTTCAGCGGGGCGAAGCGCTGCTGGCCGGCGCCGGCGCCGCCGCGGCCGTCGCTGATGCGGTAGGTGCCGGCGCTGTGCCAGGCCATGCGGATCATCAGCGGGCCGTAGTTGCCGAAGTCGGCCGGCCACCAGTCCTGCGAGGTGGTCAGCACCTCGGCGATGTCCTGTTTCACGGCCGCCAGGTCCAGGGCCTGGAACGCCGCCGCGTAGTCGAACTCCTCACCGAGCGGGTTGGCCACGGCCGGGTTCTTGGCAAGGATCTTCAGGTTGAGGCGCTCCGGCCACCACTGACGGTTGCCGCCACCCTGGGTGGGGTGCGCGGCGCGCCCGTGCGCGACCGGGCAGCCGCCCGTCTCCTCCGGCTTCTGGTCCGTGACGATCGCGTCGTGGTTCTCGGTCATGGGGGAATCCTTCCGAACGGTGTGGATCACATGCTCAGGAACTGGGGGCGGTGGAACAGTCGGGGCACTGGCCCCAGTAGATGACCTCGGCCTCGTCGACCGAGAAGCCGTGGTCCTGGGCCGCGGTCAGGCACGGGGCGTGGCCGACCGCGCAGTCGACGTCGGCGACGACACCGCACGACCGGCATACGAGGTGGTGGTGGTTGTCCCCGACGCGTCCCTCGAACCGGGCGGGGCTGCCCGGCGGTTCGATCCGGCGTACGAGGCTCGCGGCGGTGAGCGCGTGCAGGGCCTCGTACACGGCTTGAAGCGATATGTGGCCCACCCTGTCGCGCACTCCGGAGGCGATCGCCTCGGCGTCGAGGTGGTCACCGCCCCGGACGGTCTCGAGCAGCGCGACCCGGGCGGCCGTGACCCGCAGGCCGGCACCGCGCAGTTCCTCGGCGGTCGTCGGGGGCTGGGGTGCAGTCATGGCGACCAACCTACCCCCTTAAACACGAATGGTTCAAGAAAAGGAACAGTACAAGTCAGATGACGTGTCGGGGGCCGTCGCGTCACCTGCCGGTAACCCTTGGGACGTCTGGTGCTTGGCCGGGTGTGCTCTTGGGGGAGGAGGGTCGGCTCCCGCACTATCTGCATGTCCTTGTCACTTCCGACGGTAAGGAAGCGCCTGTGAGAACGCCCCGCACCGCGCGAAGCGCCGCCCTCGTCGCCTCGGCCACCGTGCTGACGACCCTCCTGACGGCACCCCTGGCGGGGGCGGACGGTCTGCCAGTGGTGACCCCTGCCGGTGAGACGGCCGCCCTCTACGACGACGAGGCCGGCGGCAACTCCGACGCCGACGACCCGGCCATCTGGCGCGATCCCGCCGACCCCGCGCGCAGCCTGGTCGTGGCCACCGCCAAGGAGGGCGGGCTGCGCGTCTACGACCTGGACGCCCGCCAGGTGCAGTCGCTGCCGGCCCCGCGGCCCCCGGCCGAGGGTGCCGCCCCCGGCCGCTTCAACAACGTCGACCTCGCCCTGGGTGTGCGCACGCGGGCCGGCCGTGCCGACGTGGCGGTGGTCAGCGACCGGGGCCGCGACCGGCTGCGGATCTACCGCGTCGACCCGTCGCGCCCCGGCGGTCCGCTGACCGACATCACCGACCCGGCCGCCGCCCCGGTCTTCTCCGCCGACGAGGCCGAGATCGACGACCAGCGCACCGCGTACGGCCTGGCCACCTGGAAGGACAGGTCCAGCGGCCGCACCTACGCGCTGGTCAGCCGACGCGAGCGCACGACTGTGGCCCTGCTCGAACTCCTGCCGGCCGCGAACGGCACGGTCGGCTACCGCAAGGTCCGCACCCTCGACCTCCCCGCCTCCTTCCGTCTGCCCGACGGCACGGCATGGAGCCCCTGTCTGGAGCCCGGCGAGCTCCCGCAGGTCGAGGGCATGGTCGTCGACCCGGCCACCGGCACGCTCTACGCCGGTCAGGAGGACGTCGGCATCTGGCGGCTGCGCGCCGACCTCACCGGCAGGCCGGCGCTGGTGGACAGGGTGCGGGAGTACGGCGTCCCCGGAACCTACGACGAGGCGACCGAGGAGTGCGTGCCCGGCGCCGACCCCGGCTACGGCGGCAGGCGGCTGTCGGCCGACGTCGAGGGGCTGACGCTCCTCCAGGAGCGGGACGGGGACGGTCATCTGATCGCCTCGGGGCAGGGCGACGACACCTTCGCCCTGTACGACCGTGAGCTGAGCGAGGGCAACGAGTACGAGGGCGGCTTCCGGATCGGCGCCGCGACGGACTCGCTCGACGGGGTGGAGGAGTGCGACGGGGCCGCCGTACTGAACGCCCCGCTGGGCGACCGCTACCCGCGGGGCCTGCTCGTCGTCCAGGACGGCCGGGAGACTCCCGCGGTGGAGGACGGTGAGGGCGGTACGCGTACGGCGACCGGCTTCAAGTTCGTCGACCTCGGAGCGGTGCTGGACGCCACCGGGCGGTGAGTGCCACTCCGCGGCCGCCGGGGCGGGCCCGGCGGCCGCGGGGTCGCCCGATCAGTGATGGGCGTGCGCCACCGCGTGCCCCCTGCCGCGCCCGATCATCCACTTGTTCACCGGCACGGTGACCAGGAAGGCGACCGCGAACCCGCCCAGCAGCGCCCCCCAGAACAGTCCGTCGGACAGCTCGGCGTCCATCGCCCCAGGGGTGAGGGCGATGATGAGGTTGTCCACGAACTCCATCACGGCGATGGAGACGGTGTCCGCGGCGAGCGCCACCTTGATCGCGGACCTCAGGTCCAGCTCCGCCCGGCGCAGCGCGAACAGCGTGAACGAGTAGCCGAACAGAAAGGCCAGGGTGATCGCGAGGACCATGGTCGGCACATTGCCCCAGAGCAGGGCGGTGCCGATGGCCATCCCGAGGATCTCGCCGATGACACACCCGGTCAGACAGTGCAGCGTCGCCTTCACCGCGGTCGCCCAGGAGGCTCCCGCGGGCCCGCCGTGAGCCGTCGTGCGGTCGGCGGTGTGATCGTGGGCGTGGTCCATGGGTCTCACCCGTCTCCGTCCGTACATGTCCCGTTCCCGGGATTCCCCACCCCTGAACCCTATACCCCCCGGGGGTATTCCGCGCGTGCTGACGTGTCGTGGATCACAGACGGGGGGATGAGTCCGGGGCCGGGGGGATTTCCGTACCCCTGCGTGACGATCTGCTCGTGGATGCGAGGATGAGGCGCCATGACAGCTGGGTGGGGATGCCGCACGGTACGGGCCGCGGTGTTCGCGGCCGTCTGTGTGCTGCTCGCCGCCCTGGGCCACGTCATGATGTCGGGCCGTCACGTACCCGCCTGGGTGCTGGCCGCCGGCCTCGCCGCGACCGGTGCCGCCGGCTGGCGGCTGGCCGGACGCGAGCGCGGGCTCCCGCTGGTCGTGGCCGTCGCGGTCACCGCCCAGACGCTCCTGCACTCGGCGTTCTCGCTCGCGCAGTCGGCGAGCGGCGCGCCGGGAGGCGGCTCCACGGCCTCGGACGCGGGCTCCCCTGTGGGCTCCGCGCACGCGGAGTCGGCCCACATGGGCTCCATGCACATGGACGGCATGGACTCCATGGATGCGGGTCACATGAGCATGCGTCACATGGGCGTGAGCCACGCGGACATGAGCCACACGTCCATGAGCCACACGTCCATGAGCCACATGGACATGAGCCACATGGACCATGCCGCCGCCGGGGGCTCGTCCTCGTTCGGCATGCTCGCCGCCCACCTCCTCGCCGCGCTGCTGTGCGGCCTGTGGCTCGCGCACGGCGAGCGGGCCGCCTTCCGGATCCTGCGGGCCGTCGCCGGGCGGCTGGTCGCTCCGCTGCGTCTGCTGCTGGCGCTGCCCGCCACCCCTGACCGCCCGTGTCCGCGGGGGCGCCGTGGTCACTCGGACCGCGCGCCGCGCCTGCTCCTTCTCGTTCACGCGATCACTTCTCGGGGTCCGCCACCGGGGACGGCTGTCGTCTGACGGCAACTGGTCACCCGAGGTCGCCGCACGGCGCCTCGGGCCGCGGTCGTACACCCACGCGGGAGCCGTACGGCCGCATCCCCTCTCCCTCACGGATGACCGAGAAGGACACCACGTGATCACCACCGCCCTGCCCAGCGCTGCCCACGATCGGGACAAACGGGATTCAAGGGACGCCATGGACGCCTCGGCCACCGCGTGGGCGCTCGCCGCCCGCGGGGGTGACGCCGAAGCCGTCGAGCACTTCGTGCGCGCCCTGCAGCGCGACGTCCAGCGGTACGTCGCCCATCTCTGCGCCGATCCGCAGGCCGTGGACGACCTGGCCCAGGACACCTTCCTGCGGGCACTCGCCAGTCTGCACCGCTTCGAGGGCCGCTCCTCGGCCCGGGCCTGGCTGCTGTCCATCGCGCGTCGCGCGGTGATCGACAGCTACCGCAGCGCGGCGGCCCGGCCCCGGCTGCACGACCTGACGGACTGGCAGCTCGCCGTGGAGCGGGCCCAGCCGTGCGGTCTGCCCGGCTTCGACGACGGCGTCGCCCTGGCCGACCTGCTGGCGGCGCTTCCCGGGGAGCGCCGCGAGGCGTTCGTCCTCACCCAGTTGCTGGGCCTGCCCTACGAGGAGGCGGCCGCCCTGACCGGCTGCCCGGTCGGCACGGTCCGCTCCCGGGTGTCCCGGGCCCGCGCCACCCTCGTCGCCCTGCTGGCGGCGGCGGAAGAACACCCGCGTCCGGCCGCACTGGCGGCCTGACCGAGCTCGACGGTCGCCGCCCTGGCTCGGTGGTCGCCGCCCCGGCTCGGCGGTTGCTGCCCTGGCTCGGTGGTCGCCGCCCTGGCTCGGCGGTTGCTGCCCCGGCTCCGTGGCCGCCGCCCTCGGCTCCCGTGGCCGCCGCCCTCGGCTCCCGTGGCCGCCGCCCTCGGCTCCCGGCGGCACCGGCGCGCTATTCGGCGTGCGTCTCCGCCGCCAGATCGGGCAGCAGCGCGCGCATCGCCTCGCACTGGGCCGGTCCGATGAACCGGTCCAGTGCCTCGCGGACCGTCTCGGCCAGCACGGCGGAGGACTCCGCGAGCAGGCGGCGCGCCTTCTCGGTGAGGGCGACCTCGACACCCCGCTTGTCGCCGCAGACCGACTTGCGAGTGACGAGACCGGCGTGCTGGAGACAGGCGATCTGGTAGGTGAGGCGGGTCTTGGGGCGGCCCAAGAGCTCCGCGATGCGCGACATGCGCAGGCCCGCGGGCTGCTCGGCGAGCAGGCACAGGACCAGGAACTCGTCGTGGGAGACGTCCAGCCGTTCCTTGACGACGGTGCGCAGCCGCTGCTCCACGGCGCCGGTCGAGGCCAGCATGAGCATCCAGGCGCGCAGTTCGGCGGGCAGCAGCCCGGCGCCCTGCGCGGAAGGGCATTCGGGCTGGTCGGCGGGGCGCTCGTCGGGGTCGGCCATGGCTTGAGTGTACCTGTTGTCCAATTTTGAATCAGATGGTTGTTCAGATTTGGATGACACGCTAGCGTGATGGTTATCCAAATTTGAATCACCGACAGCAGGGAAAAGATCATGACCGTCGCTGTGGAAACCGGCCTCTGGCAGCTCGACCCGACCGCCTCGACCGTCGCCCTCCGGCACAAGACGATGTGGGGCCTGGTCACCGTGAAGGGCACCTTCTCCGGCGTGGGCGGTCAGGGCGAGGTGCGCCCCGACGGGTCGGCCGTCGGCACCCTCACCGTGGACGTGGCCTCCCTGGACACCAAGAGCGCCAAGCGCGACACCCACCTGCGGTCCGCCGACTTCTTCGACGCCGACAACCACCCCGAGATCACGCTCGCGGTGCGCAGCGCCGAACCCCGCGCGGACGAGACGGTTCATGTCGTCGGCCAGCTGACCGCGCGGGGCGTCAGCAGGCCGCTGTCCTTCACCGCGCGCCTCGCCCAGGCGGGCGCCGACTCCCTCACGCTGGACGCCGAGTTCACCGTGGACCGCGAGCAGTTCGGCATGGGCTGGAACCAGCTCGGCATGATGCGCGGCCTGACCACGGTCACCACCACGCTCCGCTTCACCCGGGCCGCAGCCTGACGTAGGTGCTCGACAGCGTCTGCGGCGAGGACGTGAAGGCACGCAGGCGAATCCGCGCACCCGGCCGGGGCAGGCCGTACGTGCCGGTGGGCGGCCGGAGTTCGTAGCGGGCCGTCGTGTGGGCCGGCAGCGCGGCCGGCCCGCGTACGACGGTCCAGTACGGATCCATGCCCTGTCCCGCGGTGAGCGTGAAGTGGGGCGTGAGCGTGCTGTCGCCCGCGTTGGTGACCAGCAGGGTCAGCCGGGAGAGCGCGGCCGCCGAGGCCCGGTGCACCCCGGCCACCCGCATCCGCAGGGGCGGCGTCCCGGTCACCGCCAGCGCCGACCCCACCAGGGCCGGCGTGAGCAGCAGGACGACCGCCGCGACCCGCGCCGGGCGGCGGTGCGGTCCGGACAGTGGGCCCGGCGCCGGCTGCCACGCGCCGGCGAACTCGGACGGGGGAGCGGTGACCGCCGCGGCCAGCCACAGCGGCGTCATCATCAGGTAGTAGCCGTCCTGCGAACGGGTCGCCAGATAGAACGCGCACCACGGCAGGACGGTCGCCGCGGGTCCCAACCGCCGTACGAACAGCACGAACAGCACCAGGAGGGCCCCGGCCAGCAGCAGGCTCGCGTGCCCGTACCAGTCGAGCCGGTCGCTGCCGTCCGTGAGGTAGAGCGAGACGTCCACCAGGCCCTGCCCGTGCAGCACCGCGCCCTGCGTCAGCGGCAGCGCGATGCCGGTGAACCAGGCACCGGGCTCGCTCACGACGAAGTACGCGTTGATCAGCAGCCACACGGTGACGGCCACCCCGACCACCCGCAGCACCACCAGCGCCGCGGCCCGCGCGCCCAGCTCCCCGCGCCGCACGGCATGGATCCCCACCAGCAGGAACGGCGCCAGGAACCAGGGCAGTTGCTGGGCCGCGCACGCCGCCCCCAGGCACGCGGCCTGCGCCAGCCCGGCGGGCCCGAGCCGCCCGCCGCGCCCGATCCGCGGCCAGCGCACCACCACCGGCACCAGCAGGGCCAGCGCCAGGATCGCCGGGTAGCCGAGCCGGCCGTACACGGGCAGCATGCCGAAGCCGAGGCACACCATGGTCGCCGCCGGCCGCCACGGCCGGGGCAGCAGCCGCCACAGCACCACCGTGCCGACGACCAGCGCGACCGTGGCCACGACGGTCGCGGGGGTGCCGCCGTGTCCCAGCCACAGCAGGGGCGCGGTCAGCAGCGGGGCCAGCGGGGGATAGCCGTACGTGAAGTCGTAGCCGCCGGTCACCGTCGGGGTGAGGGCGACTCCGTGCCCGAACAGCCAGGGCCACGACTGCCCGTAGACGGCGTGCCCGGCGACCAGCTCACGGGCGGCCTGCGCGGTGAGGTCCGCCTCGTCGGAGCCCTGGTGGTAGAGCGTGAGCGCGCACAGCGCGAGGACCACCGCGGTCACCAGGACGCACAGGTCGATCCGGGCCAGCGACCGCTCCCGGCGCACCACCAGCGCCAGCACCCCGCACACCAGGATCGAGGCGTAGCACGCGGAGATCACCGCGGCCACGGGCAGCAGGTGCCCGGCCGCCCGCGCCCACACCGACCGTGTCCCGATGAAGAGGCTGACGTCGGCCAGCAGCGTCAGGACGCGATGCCACTGCGCGGGAGGTCTCGGGGTGACGGTCACCGCCGGCTGGATCCGGCCGCCCGGCGCCGACAGCCGTGTATCTGCCACAAGCACGCCACCGGACGCTAATCGCGCCCGGTGAGCCGGGTGCGGACGGAGGTGAAGAGCCCGGTGTGAGGTCGGTGAGAGGCGGTCGTACCGGACGACACCGGCCGGACGAAGGCAGCCTCTCGACGGGCTCCCTCAGTAGACGTCGCGCACGTAGCGCTTCGCCGCCGCCAGCTGCTTCACCCACGCCGCTGCCTCGGCCTCGTCCAGCCCGCCGTGCGCGAGGGCGATGTCCCGCAGCGCCCGGTCCACGTCCTTCGCCATCCGGGAGGCGTCGCCGCACACGTAGAAGTGGGCGCCGTCCTGGAGCCAGCGCCACAGCTCGGGGCCGTGCTCACGCATCCGGTCCTGCACGTACACCTTGTTGCGCTGGTCCCGGGAGAAGGCGGTGTCCAGCCGGGTCAGGGCACCCTCGTCGAGCAGCGCGGTCAGCTCGTCCTCGTAGTAGAAGTCGGTGGCCCGGTGCTGCTCGCCGAAGAACAGCCAGTTGGGTGCCCGGTGACCGAGCGCGCGCCGCTCCTGGAGGAAGCCGACGAAGGGGGCCACCCCCGTGCCCGGGCCGACCATCACCATCGGGGTCGAGGGGTCGGCGGGCGGCCGGAAGTGCGGGGAGCGCTGTACGAACACCGGCACCGCCGTGTCCGGTTCGGCGTCCGCGAGGAAGGGTGAGCAGACCCCGCCGCGCGGGCGGCCGTGCAGGTTCTCATAGCGCACCACCGACACCGTGAGCGAGACCAGGTGCGGGTCGGCCAGCGGGCTGGAGGAGATGGAGTACAGCCGCGGCTGCAGCTTCTTGAGCACGTCCGCCCACTCCTGCGCACCCGCCCGCACGGGGTGCTCGGCGAGCAGGTCCACCGCCTGGCGCCCCCAACTCCACTGGGCCAGGCCGTCCTTGTTGTCCGGACGCAGCAGCCGGCGCAACTCCCGGCCGTCACGGACGCGTTCGGCGACGAAACGGAGCAGGTCGGGGGTGATCCTCGTGATGTCCAGGTGCCGGTGCAACGCCTCGGCGAAGGGCACCTCGCCGACGCCCTCGACGGACACGGCGGCGTCCCCCGCCACCCCGGCGGCCGCGAGCCATTCCTGCACCAGGGGGGCCGAGTTGACCGGCCGCACCCCGAGCGCGTCGCCCGCCTCGTACGCGAGCGGCGTCCCGCTCGTGTCGAAGGTGAACCTCCTGACCTCCTTGCCCGCGCCGGACCCGCTGAGCAGCCGGTTGCCGACGAGGCGGGCGGTGGTGGGGGCGGGCTTGGGGGAGCGGGCGGGCTTCGGCACCGGGGGCCGCGGATCGGCCGCGGGCTGCCGGACGTCGTCCTCGGTGGCCAGGGCGCTCAGCACCTCGTCCAGCCAGGCGTCCGCCGACGGTTCGTAGTCCGGTTCGCAGTCCGTGCGCGGTGCCAGGCGCATCGCCCCGAGCTCGTCCAGCCGGGCGTCCAGCCGGCGCCCGTGCCCGCAGAAGTCGTCGTACGAGGAGTCGCCGAAGGCCAGGACGGCGTAGCGGACCCCTTCCAGGCGCGGGGCCCGCTCCTGCGACAGCGCCTCCCAGAAACCGGAGCCGTTGTCGGGTGCGTCGCCGTCGCCGAAGGTGCTGGTGATCAGCAGCAGGTCGGCGCCGGAGGGCAGCGTCCCCGGGTCGGTGTCGTCCATGCCGACGAGCGTCGCCGTGTGCCCGCTCGCGGACAGCCGGTCGGCCACGGCCGTGGCGAACTCCTCGGCGGTGCCGGTCTGCGAGGCCCACAGGACGACGACCTCACGCTCGGGCCGGCGCCGGGGCTCGGCCGCCGTGCGGGAGTACATGCCGGCGAGCACGCCGTTCACCCACAGCGCGTGCTCAGGACTGAACGGCGCGTCCGGCGGGAGCACCGGGACGCCCGGGGCGCCGGATTCGAGGCCCGCGAGGAACCCGGTGAGATAGAGCCGTTCCTGGGCGGTGAGGACGGGCGGCGGTGCCGGGGCGAGCCCGAAGGGATCCGCACCCGGCGTGACGGACGTCGGGACGACCACCTCCGGCCGCGCCCCCGCGGCGGCGAGCCCCGTCGCCGGCGCGGCCTCCTCCGCCGCCGGGGATGCGATCCGGGTCAGCGACACCGCGCACACCTTGAACTCCGGCTGGAACGACACCGGGTCCACCGCGTCGCTGGTGACCGCGTTGACACTCAGGTACTCACCGAACAGGTCGTTCCAGTGGAACGGCGCGAAGCAGCCTCCCGGCCGCACCCGGTCGGTCACCACCGCGGGCAGCACCGCCCGTCCCCGCCGCGAGGCCACCTCCACCCGGTCGCCCTCCGCGATGCCCAACTCCCGGGCGTCCTCGGGATGCAGCTCCACGAACGGCCCGGAGTTCAGCTTGTTGAGCTTGGCGACCTTCCCGGTCTTGGTCAGGGTGTGCCACTGGTGCTGCACGCGCCCGGTGTTCAGGACGAACGGGTAGTCGTCGTCGGGCATCTCGGCGGCGGGCAGGTGCGGCCGCGCGTGAAAGACGGCCCGCCCGCTCGCCGTGGGAAAACGCGGACCGTCCTCGCCCACGTACCGGATCGGATTGCGGTCGGGTCCGTCCTCGGCGGCCGCCGGCCACTGCACGGGCGTCGAGCGCAGCCGCTCGTACGTCACGCCGCGCAGGTCCCAGCCCGTGAGAGGGTTCCAGAAGCGCCGGATCTCCTCGAAGACCTGCTCGGCGCTGTCGTACGCGAAGCCCTTCTCGTACCCCATCTCCCGCGCCACGGCCGCGATGATCCGCCAGTCCGCCATCGCCTCCCCGGGCGGGTCGGTCACCGCCGGGGTCAGGGTCAGGTTGCGCTCACTGTTGACGAAGACGCCCTCGCCCTCGGTCCACATCGCGCCGGGCAGGACGACATCGGCGTAGGCGTTGGTCTCGGTGTCGCCGAACACGTCCTGGGTGACGACGAACTCGGCGGCCTCCAGGCCCTCGATGACGGTACGGCGGTTGGCGACCGAGGCGACCGGGTTGGTGCAGACGATCCAGCACGCCTTGATCTCGCCGTCCGCCATCTTCCGGAACATCTCGACGGTGCCCTTGCCGACGCCGTCCTTGCGGAGCGTGTCCGGCGGCAGCTCCCACACGTCCTCGGTGAACGCCCGCTCCTCGTCGACGAGCACCGACCGCTGCCCGGGCAGCCCCGGCCCCATGTACCCCATCTCGCGGCCGCCCATGGCGTTCGGCTGGCCGGTGAGGGAGAAGGGCCCGCTGCCCGGACGGCAGATGGCGCCCGTCGCGAGATGCAGGTTGACCAGGGCGTTGGTGTTCCAGGTGCCGTGTGTGGACTGGTTGAGCCCCATGGTCCAGCAGCTCATCCACTCACCGGCCTCGCCGATCAGCCGCGCGGCCGTGCGGAGGTCGTCCTCGTCGAGCCCGGTGATCTCCGCCACGGCGGCCGGCGGATAGTCGGCCAGGAACTCCGGCATCGCCTCCCAGCCCTCGGTGTGCGCGGCGACGAAGTCGGTGTCGGTGTGTCCGTTCTCCACCAGCAGGTGCAGCAGGCCGTTGAGGAGTGCGAGATCGGTACCCGGTTTGACCTGCAGGAACAGATCGGCCTTGGCGGCGGTCGCGGTACGCCGGGGATCCACGACGATCAGCTTGGCCCCCGCCTTGACCCGCTCCATCATCCGCAGGAAGAGGATCGGGTGGCAGTCGGCCATGTTCGACCCGATGACCAGGAAGACATCCGCCCCATCGAAGTCCTCGTACGACCCGGGCGGCCCGTCGGCGCCCAGCGACAGCTTGTAGCCGGCGCCCGCGCTGGCCATGCAAAGACGTGAGTTCGACTCGATCTGGTTGGTCCCCACGAACCCCTTGGCCAGCTTGTTCGCCAGGTACTGGGCCTCCAGGCTCATCTGCCCGGAGACGTAGAAGGCGACCGCGTCCGGTCCGTGCTCGTCGACGATCGAGCGCAGCCGGCGCGCGGTCTCGGTGATCGCGTCGGCCGTCGGCACCGGCACCGGCTCCTCGCCGCGGTCGTCGCGCACCAGGGCGGTGGTCAGCCGGCCGGGCGCGGCGAGCAGCTCGGCCGTGGTCGCGCCCTTGGTGCACAGCCGGCCGGCGTTCGCCGGGTGCGCCTTGTCGCCGGACGCCTTGAGGACCGTACGGCGCCCGTCCGGCCCCTTCCCGACGTCGAGCAGGATGCCGCAGCCCACACCGCAGTACGAGCAGACCGTGCGTACCTGCTGCGTCCGGGGGGTCGTCGTCATGCCGACAACCGTACGAATTGCCCGTTACGCCTGTGTCACACGCCTTGATCATCAGGGGTTACGCCCGTCACACAACCGCCCCGGGGACGCTGTGAGGGGTCGCGGAGCGTGTCGCTGTTAAGCCGAACGGGTGACCTTGAGTAAGAATTGTGCGATGCAGACAGCAGTGCGAGCCATGGACGGAGCATGCCGGTGAACAGCCACGATGTCACCGACGAACAGTGGGAGGGGCTCGCCCAGGTCGTGCCGCTGCGGGGCCGGGACGCCTGGCCGTCCTCGGTCGGCCACCGCGCCATGCCCGAGGCCGTGACCGAGGCCCGGCGCCGCTTCGTCGTCCTGCGGGTCAACGTGTTCGCGGACGCCCGGGAGGTCGCCGAGACGCTGATGGCGGGCATTCCCGTGCTCCTCGACCTCACCAGCGCGGAGACCGACGTAGCCAAGCGGGTGCTCGACTTCAGCACGGGCGTCGTCTTCGGGCTGGCGAGCGGAATGCACCGCGTCGACCGCAACGTGTTCCTTCTCACGCCGGCCGGTACCGAGGTGACCGGCCTGATGGAGGGCGTGGGGGTGCCCGGCACCTGAGTCCGGTCCCCCGATCGTAGGAAGGTGCCGAGGGCGGAACGGTTCGCCTCGCGGCGGAGTCCTACGGTCCGCATATGACCGTGTCCTGCTCGTCCTCCGCGTCGTCCCCGTCCGCCTTACCCTCCCCGGCGCCGTCCGGGGGCGGCCGTCCGGAGCGGCCGTGCGTCACCGAGCTGCGGCTGTCCGCCTTCGCCGGACACCGGCGCGCCCGCTTCCCGCTCGGCCCGCTCACCCTCCTCGCCGGGCCGAGCGGCTGCGGCAAGACGACCGCGCTGCGGGCGTACGAGGCCCTCGCCCGGCTCGGTGGCGGGGCCGCCGTCGGCGAGGTCTTCTCCGACCCGGTCGCCTGCGTCCCCGACCGGGCCCGGCCCGATGCCCAGCGTCGGCGCGGCTTCCGTATCGGCTGCACCGCCGACGGCCCCGAGGGCCCGGTCCGGCTGGACGTCGCGATCCAGGTGGAACCCCAACTGCGCATCGTGGGCGAGCGGTTGTCGACGGACGGCCTGGTGCTCCTGCAGACCGCCCTGCGCGATCCCTCGCGCCGCACCGTCCAGGCCGCCTGGCACACCGCGGGATCGGCGCCCGTCACCCGCGCCCCGCTGCCCGACGACCGGCTCGCCACCGCCCTGCTCCCGTTGCGGGTGGCGGGCAAGACGGACGGGCAGCGCCGGGTGCTCGCCACCGCCGAACAGATGGTCGTCGCCCTGCGCTCCGTCTTCGCCTGCGACCCTCGGCCCGGCCGGATGCGCGTCCCCGTCCCGGCCGGATCCGGCCGGCTGCTCGGCGGCTGCGGAAATCTCGCCGACGTGCTGTGGCGCACCCGCGCGGAGTGCGCACGACGTCACACGCAGCTCGTCGCCGCGGTGCGCGCGGGGTGCGTGGGCCCGGTCACGGACCTGTTCGCCGAACCGCTGGCCGACGGGGCCGTGCAGGCGCTGCTCGACCGGGGTGACGGGGTCAGGACGAGGCTCGGGCGGCTGGGCGACGGCGAGTTGAGGTACCTCGCGCTCGCCCTGGTGCTGTTCACCGGGCCCGGGGTGCTGGAGGTCGACCCGGCCGGCGAGGTCCCGGCGGCCATGCAGACCCTCACGGTGCTCGCCGACAACCTCGACCGGGCCCTCGACCCACGGCAGCGGACCGAACTGCTGGGACTGGCCGCCCGCATGTGCGACCGCGGGCACATCCGGCTGGTCGGCGCGGTGAGCGACGCGTCCTGGGCCGCCGGGGTGGCCGGCGTCACGGTGGTACACCTGGACCCGTGACCGAACCCCTCGACGTGGCGAAACTGCAGCGCAGGCTGGCTGAGTTCGCCGCCGCGCGCAACTGGCAGCCGTACCACACCCCCAAGAACCTCGTCGCCGCGCTCAGTGTGGAGGCGTCCGAACTGGTCGAGATCTTCCAGTGGTTGACGCCGGAGGAGTCGGCCGGCGTCATGGCCGACCCCGACACCGCGCACCGTGTCACCGACGAGGTCGCCGACGTGCTCGCCTATCTGCTGCAACTGTGCGAGGTGCTCGGCATCGATCCGCTGGCGGCGCTGGACGCGAAGATCGACCGCAACGAGCGGAGGTTTCCGGCGTCGTAGACCAATTAAGGGAGCGGCTGCGTCCGCTTTCACTCTCCGCAGTCGACAGGCGGACCGAAATCGATTCGTTGTCCGAAGATTTCCGCCTTCCTCTGGCTTTACGTCTCAAGCTCCCTCACTCTGGGTAGTGAACAAGGGAGTTCGGGCGGACGTGCCACGAGCGCGTCGGGACAGACGGGGGCAGCGGATGGACGCTGTGCGGCTGATCGTGACGAGCAGACGCGCCCTGGCAGGGGGCGGTGAGGCGCCGGTCGTCATGGCGGAGGTGTGGCAGGCACAGGCACTCGCCCAGGCGATAGGCAGCCGCCTGGCGGTCGCCGGCCCTCCGGAACTGCGGGGCGAGGCGCTGGGGCTGACCGAGCTGGCGGGCCGGGGCTGCGGTGTCCTCGACCGCCCCGACATCGACACCGAACACCTCCGCGCCGCCCAGCTGACCGAACTGGGCGACGCCCGTCAGGCCCTGCTCTGCCTCGGCGGCCTGCTCGGCGAGGTCGGCATAGCCCTCGTCGGCCTCGCCTGCGCCGCCGCCGACGAGAGCACGTACTGGCAGTGCATGGAGGCCATCGACGCGGCGGACGAGTCGAGGGACCGGGTCCTGCAGATGCTCCGCAGGCTGGCGGACCGGGACGAGGCGCTACCGGCGTGACGAGCGGCCGGCGCCCCGCCGGTCGCTCCACGCGGGTGGTGGGCAGGGGGCGACGGCGCTCCCGGCCGTCGCCCGCCCGCGGATGGCGAGCAGGCCGGCCGTGAGGCTCGTGTTCGGCCGCCGCCCGCGGAGAGGACGCCCGTGGGTGCTCCTGCCCGGCCGCCGCCGGTGAACACGTGGGCCGTCTGCGCTCGCACCGACCGTCATCCGCGGACCCGAAGCCCGGCGGCGCCGGGGCCCGGCCTCGGCCGGCGGTGCGAGGATTTTCGGCGCTGGCGTCCGTGGTCGGCGCGGGGCCGCATGGGCTGACCGTGCCGGCGCCCGTGGCCCCCCGACCGCCTGTGCCGGCGGGCCCGGCGTCCATCCGCGGTCCCCTCGACGGGCCGTGTCGTTGCCCGGCGTCCGGCCCCTCGACCCACCCCGCCCGCCCCCGCCCACGCCCGGCGTCCAGCCCTCGGCCCACCCCAACCCACGCCCGGCATCCGCCCCTCGACCTGTCCCCGCCCACGCCCGGCATCCGCCCCTCGACCTGTCCCCGCCCACGCCCGGCGCCCGCCCCTCGACCCGTCCCCGCCCACGCCCGGCGTCCAGCCCTCGACCCGTCCCCGCCCACGCCCGGCATCCGCCCCTCGACCCGCCCCCGCCCACGCCCCGCCCCGAGCCCGTCCCGCCCGTGCCGACTCTCAGCCGGCCTCGCCGTCCTCCAACGGCAGTCGGCCGGCGCCGCCCGCCGACTGCATGTCCGCGTCCAGTGCCGACAGATCCGCGTTCAGGGACGCCATCAGCTCCTCCATCTGCTGGAGCAGGCCCTTGGGCTGCCCGCTCCCCGCTTGGGGTGGCACAAACTCTTCGGACATGACGGCCTCCTCGGCCCAGGGCCCCACAGGGGGCCGACGCGGGCGACGGACGACGCTCCGGCGGCGACCGTCCGGTGCGGGCGCCGGGCGGTCCGGCTCCGCCCGGGAAACGATCACCGCCGTACCGGGTCACTGGCGATATCGGTCCCCGCGCCCGGCGTTGACGGATTTCACCCGCGCGGGCAGCGGTGTGGCGGGTGGGACCGGTGCGGTTGACCGGGATGCCGGCGTGCAGGATGGAGACATGGATCTGCGCATCTTCACCGAGCCCCAGCAGGGCGCCACGTACGACACTCTTCTCACCGTCGCCAAGGCCACCGAAGACCTGGGCTTCGACGCATTCTTCCGCTCCGACCACTACATGAAGATGGGCGACGTGGACGGCCTGCCCGGCCCCACCGACGCCTGGATCACCCTCGCCGGACTGGCCCGCGAGACCAAGCGCATCCGGCTCGGCACGCTGATGACGGCGGGAACCTTCCGGCTGCCCGGCGTACTCGCCATCCAGGTCGCCCAGGTCGACCAGATGTCGGGCGGCCGGATCGAACTGGGCCTGGGCGCGGGCTGGTTCGAGGAGGAGCACGCGGCGTACGGCATCCCCTTCCCGAAGGAGAAGTTCGGGCGCCTGGAGGAGCAGCTGGAGATCGTCACCGGTCTGTGGGCGACCGAGGTCGGCCGGACCTACGACTTCCACGGCACGTACTACGACCTCACCGACTCGCCCGCACTGCCCAAGCCCGCGCAGGGCAAGGTCCCGGTGCTGATCGGCGGCCACGGTGCCAGCCGTACCCCGCGCCTGGCCGCGCGGTACGCCGACGAGTTCAACATGCCCTTCGGCACGATCGAGGAGGCCGAGCGCCAGTTCGGCAGGGTGCGCGACGCCGCCGAGGCGGCCGGCCGCGGGGCCGACGAGATCACCTACTCCAACGCCCTCGTCGTCTGCGTGGGCAAGGACGACCAGGAGGTCGCCCGCCGCGCCGCCGCCATCGGCCGTGAGGTCGAGGAACTGAAGACCAACGGCCTCGCCGGCACCCCCTCCGAGGTCGTCGACAAGATCGGCCGCTACGCCGGGGTCGGCTCGGAGCGGATCTACCTCCAGATCCTCGACCTGTCCGACCTGGACCACCTGGAGCTGATCTCCTCGCAGGTCCAGTCCCAGCTGTCGTAGTCGTCGTCACAGCAGACGCTGTGACAGGCCTGTGGCCGGAACTGTGACCTCCGCCACAGGCGGAACGGCCGCGTACTGATGGGGTGGCCCGATGCGAAGAGCCATCCCCTTGCTGCCGGTCCTCGTCGCCGCCGTTGTGCTGACGACCGGCTGCGGATCGGAACGCGCCGGTTCCCAAAACACCGGAGCCGGCGCGTCGCCACAGGCCACGTTCTCCGATCCGGGACTGGACGGCGTACGCGTCACCGGTCTGACCGGCCCCACTCCGGCCGGTGACACCTCCGGCCTCTCCGCCGCCTACGAGGTCGCCAACGACAGCGCCGAGACCCTGACGTACACCGTGCTGTTCGACTTCACGACGGCCGCGGGCGAGGTGATGACCAACCTGGAGCAGACCGTGCGTGACGTCGGCCCCGCCCGGACCGTGCGGCGGACCGTCGAGATGCCGCCCCTGGCGCCGGGTGTCCACGACGTCACGCGGGTGAAGGTCTCCCGGGTCACCAGCGTCCCCGCCGCCGAGGCTCCGGCCGATCCGGGGGACTGCCCGTCCTCCGGGGTCCGGATCACGACGGACGAGGGGGACGCCGCGATGGGGCTGCGGGTCGTCGGCCTGTGGCTGGAGAACTGCGGTACCGCCGACTACCGCGTCGAGGGCTACCCGCAGCTGACCGTCCTCGGCGAGGACCGAAAGCCGGTCGACGGCGTCCGGATCCTCAAAGGCGGCGGCGGGCTGTCGGGCACCGGCTCCGACGACCCGCCGCGGCCCGTCACCCTGAAGCCCGGCGAGCGCGCCCGGGCCGGACTGACGTGGCGCAACACGACCGAGGCCGGCCTCCCCGCCGTCAACGCCCCCTACGTCAGGGTGCGGGCGAAGTCCGGCGCCGCACCGGTGCTGGTGACACCGCACCTCGACCTCGGGAGCACCGGAAAGCTCGGGGTCGGACCCTGGACGGCGGAGGGGCGGTAGCGGCTCCCGAATAAACGAAAGCGCCGGTCGGCAGGGCTGTGGGATCGTAGGACGGTCATCCTGCCGAGCCCCCGGGATCACCATCCCTGGGGGCTCCCGCGTGTACGACACCCGATCACGACCACCGGCCGGAGAGGCCTCCACATGTTCCTGACGATCAGTACCACCGGCACCCCCGAACGCCCCGCCACCGACCTCGGTTTCCTGCTGCACAAGCATCCCGACAAGGCGCAGGCGTTCTCCACGTCCTACGGCAAGGCGCACGTCCTCTACCCCGAGGCGGACGCCGAGCGCTGCACGGCGGCGCTGCTGCTGGAGGTCGACGCGGTGGCACTGGTCCGGCGGGGCAAGGGCAAGGGCCGGGGCGGCGCCCCGGACGCCGCGCTCGCGCAGTACGTCAACGACCGCCCGTACGCCGCCTCCTCACTGCTCGCCGTGGCGCTGAGCGGCGTCTTCTCCAGTGCGATGCGCGGCGTGTGCACCGCCAGGCCCGAGGCCGCCGTGCAGACCCGGCCGCTGCGTATCGAGGTGCCCGCACTGCCGGCCCGCGGCGGCGCCGAACTCGTCCGCAAGCTCTTCGAGCCGCTCGGCTGGGCGGTCGGTGCCGAACCGGTGGCGCTGGACGCCGAGTTCCCGGAATGGGGCGACTCGCGCTACGTCCGTCTCGTCCTGGAGTCCACCGGGCTCACCCTCGCCGAGGCACTGCGTCACCTGTACGTCCTGCTCCCCGTCCTCGACGACGCCAAGCACTACTGGGTGTCCTCCGACGAGGTCGACAAGCTGCTGCGGGCCGGTGAGGGCTGGCTGTCCGAGCACCCCGAGCAGAAGCTGATCACCAGCCGCTATCTCTCACGCCGCTGGTCGCTGACCCGGCAGGCGATGGAACGGCTCGAACTGGTGCGGCTGGCCGAGGCCGACGACAGCGAGGTCGAGGAGATCGACAACGCGGTCGCGGCGGAGGCCGAGACGGAGGAGAAGCCGACCCCGCTCGCCGTGCAGCGCCGGGACGCGATCATCACGGCGCTCCAGGCGTCCGGTGCCACCCGGGTGCTCGACCTCGGCTGTGGACAGGGCCAGTTGGTCCAGGCGCTGCTCAAGGACGCGCGGTTCACCGAGATCGTCGGCACCGACGTGTCGATGCGGGCGCTCACCATCGCCTCCCGGCGGCTGAAGCTGGACCGCATGGGGGAGCGGCTGGCCTCGCGTGTCCGGCTGTTCCAGAGCTCGCTGGCGTACACCGACAACCGGCTCAAGGGGTACGACGCCGCCGTGCTCAGCGAGGTGATCGAGCACCTCGACCTGCCGCGGCTGCCCGCCCTGGAGTACGCGGTGTTCGGCTCGGCCCGCCCGCGCACGGTGCTGGTGACCACACCGAACGTCGAGTACAACGTGCGGTGGGAGAGCCTGCCGGCCGGACACGTCCGGCACAGCGACCACCGCTTCGAGTGGACCCGCGCGCAGTTCGGCGCCTGGGCGGCCGCGGTCGCCGAACGGCACGGCTACGACGTGGAGTTCGTGCCCGTGGGACCCGACGACCCCGAGGTGGGACCGCCCACCCAGATGGCTGTCTTCTCCCTGAGCGCAGCCCCGCACACGACCGAGAAGGAGGCGAAGGCGGCATGACCGAGACGCAGACCAAGGGGCGTGTCCTGCCCGTCACCGACCTCTCCCTCGTCGTGCTCATCGGCGCGTCCGGGTCCGGCAAGTCCACCTTCGCCCGACGGCACTTCAAGCCGACCGAGATCATCTCCTCCGACTTCTGCCGCGGGCTGGTCTCCGACGACGAGAACGACCAGAGCGCCACCCGGGACGCCTTCGACGTCCTGCACTACATCGCGGGCAAGCGCCTGGCCGCGGGCCGCCGTACGGTCGTGGACGCCACCAGCGTGCAGCAGGAGTCCCGTCGGCAGTTGATCGAACTCGCCAGGCAGCACGACGTGCTGCCCATCGCCATCGTGCTCGACGTGCCGGAGGAGGTGTGCGCCGAGCGCAACGCGGCCCGCACCGACCGGGCCGACATGCCGCGCCGGGTGATCGGTCGGCACATCCGCGAACTGCGGCGATCGCTGCGCCACCTGGAGCGCGAGGGCTTCCGCAAGGTGCACGTCCTGCGGGGCGTCGAGGACACCGAGAACGCCACCGTCGTCACCGAGAAGCGCTTCAACGACCTGACCCACCTCACCGGTCCCTTCGACATCGTCGGCGACATCCACGGCTGCGCCTTGGAACTTGAGGCGCTGCTCGGCAAGTTGGGCTACGCCGACGGCGTCCACCCGGACGGCCGCACCGCGGTCTTCGTCGGCGACCTCGTCGACCGGGGCCCGGACAGCCCGGGCGTGCTGCGCCGCGTGATGTCCATGGTGAAGTCGGGCAACGCCCTGTGCGTGCCCGGCAACCACGAGAACAAGTACGGCCGTCACCTGCGCGGCCGCAAGGTCCAGCACACCCACGGCCTCGCCGAGACCATCGAGCAGATGGAGGGCGAGAGCGAGGAGTTCCGCGCCGAGGTGCGGGAGTTCCTCGACGGACTGGTCAGCCACTACGTCCTCGACGGCGGCCGGCTCGTGGTGTGCCACGCCGGTCTGCCGGAGAAGTACCACGGCCGTACCTCCGGCCGGGTCCGCTCGCACGCGCTGTACGGCGACACCACGGGCGAGACCGACGAGTTCGGGCTGCCGGTGCGCTACCCGTGGGCGGAGGACTACCGAGGCCGGGCCGCCGTGGTCTACGGCCACACCCCGGTGCCGGAGGCGACCTGGCTGAACAACACCATCTGCCTGGACACCGGTGCCGTCTTCGGCGGCAAGCTCACCGCGCTGCGCTACCCGGAGCGCGAACTGGTCGACGTACCGGCCGAGCAGGTCTGGTACGAGCCGACGAAGCCGCTGCGCAGCGAGGCGCCGGGCGGGCACGACGGACGCCCGCTCGACCTCGCGGACGTGCACGGGCGGCGGATCGTGGAGACACGGCACGCGGGCCGGGTGTCGGTGCGGGAGGAGAACGGCGCGGCGGCCCTCGAGGTCATGAGCCGTTTCGCGGTGGACCCGCGCCTGCTGCCGTACCTGCCGCCGACCATGGCACCGACGGCCACCAGCCACGTCGAGGGTTACCTGGAGCACCCGGCCGAGGCCTTCGCGCAGTACCAGGAGGACGGCGTCGCGCGGGTCGTGTGCGAGGAGAAGCACATGGGCTCGCGGGCGGTGGCCCTGGTGTGCCGGGACGCGGACGCGGCCCGCAAGCGCTTCGGCGTGGACGGCCCGACCGGCTCGCTCTACACGCGCACCGGCCGCCCGTTCTTCGACGACGAGTCGGTGACCGAACAGATCCTCGACCGCCTGCGGTCGGCGATCGACGAGGCGGGCCTGTGGGCCGAACTCGACACGGACTGGGTCCTGCTGGACGCCGAACTGATGCCGTGGTCGCTGAAGGCCGCCGGTCTGCTGCGCAGTCAGTACGCCGCCGTGGGCGCCGCCTCCCGAGCGGTGTTCCCGGGTGCGCTGGCCGCCCTGGAAGGCGCGGTGGCACGCGGCGTCGACGTGTCGGACCTGCTGGCCCGCCAGCGCGAACGGGCCGACGCCGCCTCGAAGTTCACGGACGCCTACCGGCGCTACTGCTGGACCACGGACGGCCTCGACGGCGTCCGCCTGGCGCCCTTCCAGATCCTCGCCGTGCAGGGCCGCAGCCTCGCCGGTCTCCCGCACGACGAACAACTGGCACTGCTGGACCGCCTGGTGGAGCACGACCCGACCGGCCTGCTGCAGACCACCCGGCGCCTGTACGTCGACACCGCCGACCCGGAGTCGGTCCGGGCGGGCGTCGACTGGTGGCTGGAGATGACCGGCCGGGGCGGCGAGGGCATGGTCGTCAAGCCGGTCGGCGCGGTGGTCCGCACCGAGCAGGGCCGCCTGGTCCAGCCCGGCATCAAGTGCCGCGGCCGCGAGTACCTGCGGATCATCTACGGCCCGGAGTACACCCGCCCGGACAACCTCAGCAGGCTCCGCGGCCGCTTCCTGAACCACAAGCGGTCCCTCGCGATCCGCGAGTACGCGCTCGGCCTGGAGGCGCTTGACCGTCTGGCCGAGGGCGAGCCGCTGTGGCGGGTGCACGAGGCGGTGTTCGGGGTGCTGGCGCTGGAGTCGGAGCCGGTGGACCCTCGGTTGTGAGCCGAACCGCCGGCGACACGTGCGGGTGGGCGACGCGAAGGCCCGCCCACCCGCCTTGTGCGCGAGGGGTGTTCGCCCCGCCCGCACACTCCCCCTCTCATCCGACCAACCGCAACCGCTCCCGGCGGACACCCACCCGCAGCGACTGTCCCCACCGCAGTTCCAGCGCGTCCGACTCCATACCGTCGCCGAAGGCGATCAGGTGCTCGGACTCGACGGTGAGGTGCAGGAAGGCGTTGGCCGGGAGTTCGCCGGACACCAGCGAGGTACCGGTGGCCGGCGACGGCCAGGCCTCGCGGACGAACCAGAGCAGGCGGTCCTCCGTGGGGTGGGGCAGGGACAGGGTGCTGTTCCGCTCCTGCCACACCGACCGGATCCATCCGGTCGCCCCGGTCCCCGTCCCCACCAGCACCCCGGAGGAGGCCTGGGCCTCGACGACACCCCCGTCGCCCTCCAGGCCCAGGCGGTATCTGGCCGTCTGATGTCCGACGGCCGCGAGACAGATCTCGTTGAGCGCGACCAGCCGCTGGGTGTCGTCGGCGACGGCCTCGACCATGGTGAGTTCGTCCACGTGGCCGGTCAGGGCCGCCGGGATCAGCGCGCTCGCGTCGGCGGGACGGTGCCTTACCAGCACACCCGGGTTGCGCCCCGGATCCGTGTCGATGCCGATCACCGGTTGGCCCGCCAGGTACTTGGCCACGTTCGCCACCAGCCCGTCCTGTCCGACGACGACCACCACGTCCTCGGGCGCGAACAGGAAACGGTCCAGGTCGGTTCGCTCCACCCGGGCTTGACGCCAGGTCAGCGGGACCGCGGCGCCGACCTCGGCCAGCGCCTGCCGGGTGCGGCGGTGCCGCTCGGCCAGTTCCGTGATGTCCCGGCCCCGGGAGGACAGGAAGAACGCGGCCTGGCCGTGAGTGCCGTGCCGGGCCACCAACTCCTCGTACTCCGTGGTGCGACGGACGAACACGACCCGGGGCGCCAGGCTCACGCCCGCTCCTGCGCGGCCAGCTTGGCCAGCAGGCCCGTCAGCACGTCAGGCGACACGGTCACGCTCTCGATACGCGGCAGGTTCTCCGCGACCCGTGCCCCGGTGAGCGCGTGCAGCGTCGCCACGTCGACCTCCGCGTGCACCCGCAACCACGCGGCCTGCGCCTGAGC
This sequence comes from Streptomyces resistomycificus, assembly GCF_001514265.1. Lineage (GTDB taxonomy): Bacteria > Actinomycetota > Actinomycetes > Streptomycetales > Streptomycetaceae > Streptomyces > Streptomyces resistomycificus. The sequence continues at coordinate 53,843 of NZ_KQ948988.1, forward strand.
CCGTGCCTCACCGACCTCCCGGGCCCCTTCCGCCTCGGCCCGGGAGAGCTGTACGGCACGGGCCGCCTCCGCCTGAGCGAGCTTCACCGCACGGTCCGCCTCCGCCTGGGCCCGCACCGCGTCCGCCGCCGCGTGTTCCTCGGCCTCCCGGCGGGTGTTGGTGCCGCGCTGGTCGACCAACTGCTCCTCGCGGCGGGCGAGTTCGATCTGGCTGGCCAGCTCGTTCTCGGCGATGGCCCGTTCCCGCTCCACCGCCACCGCCCGGCGCTCGTAGGTCGCCCGGTCCGCCTCCTGCTGGATCTGCTCGCGGGCCGGCGTGCGCAGCGCGCGTTCCACCTCCGGCTCCGGACGCAGCGCCACCACGCGTACGGCGACCACCTCGATGCCGGTCGCGGGCAGTCGCGGCTCGGCGGCCAGTCCGGCCGCGATCCGCTCGCGCACCGAGGTGACACCGTCGACCAGCGCGGCCGCGAGCGGGGTGCGCGCCAGGACGTCCAGCGCGTGCTGCTGGGCCGTCTCGGTGAGCAGGGTGCCGAGCTGTTCCAGCGGGGCGCCACGCCACACGCCGGTGTCCGGGTCCACGGAGAAGTCGAGGCGGGCGGCGGCGACAGCCGGGTCGCTGATCCGGTAGGTGACGGTGGCCTGCACCGCCACGTCCTGGAAGTCGGCGGTGCGGGCGTGGAAGGTCATCGCCAACTCCCGGTCGTCCACCGGTACCTCCGACAGCGCGGCGGTCAGCGACCGGAACCAGAAGCTCAGCCCCGGCCCGTCGTGTACCAGCCTGCCCGCGCGGTGGTGCCGGATGTGGGCCGTGGGCGCGCCGCGCAGATGGCGCCAGCCGAGGCGCCGGGTGATGTCGGCCATGAGAGATCCCCTCGTTTTTCGTCTGTTCGACGATAAGGGGGGAGTGTGCTTAACGTCAATGGGACGAAAACAAGAGGGGGTGGAATCACGTGAGCGACGGGTCAAGACGCCCGTCGATGGTCAGGATGGAGGCATGGGATTCCATGTCGACTCCGAGGCCGGGCGGCTGCGCCGCGTCATCCTTCACCGGCCGGATCTCGAGCTCAAAAGGCTCACCCCCAGCAACAAGGACGCTCTCCTCTTCGACGACGTGCTGTGGGTGCGCCGGGCGCGCGCCGAGCACGACGGGTTCGCCGACGTGCTGCGTGACCGCGGCGTCGACGTCCACCTCTTCGGCGACCTGCTCGCCGAGGCCCTGGAGGTGCCCGCGGCGAGAACGCTCGTCCTGGACCGGGTCTTCGACGAGAAGGAGTACGGAGTACTGGCCACCGATCACCTCCGGGCCGCCTTCGAGACCCTGCCCGCCGGTGAACTGGCCGAGGTGCTGGTCGGCGGCATGACCAAGCGGGAGTTCCTCGACGCGCACGCGGAGCCGACCTCCGTGCGCTTCCACGTCATGGAACTCGACGAGTTCCTGCTCGGCCCTCTGCCCAACCACCTCTTCACCCGTGACACCTCCGCCTGGATATACGACGGGGTCTCCATCAACGCGATGCGCTGGCCGGCCCGGCAGCGCGAGACCGTCCACTTCGAGGCGATCTACCGGCACCATCCGCTGTTCCGTGACGAGACGTTCCGCGTCTGGTCCGAGGGGCAGGCGGACTACCCGTCCACCATCGAGGGCGGCGACGTCCTCGTCATCGGCAACGGGGCGGTCCTCATCGGCATGAGCGAACGCACCACGCCCCAGGCCGTCGAGATGCTCGCCCACAAGCTGTTCGCCGCGGGCTCGGCCGAGACCATCGTGGCCCTCGACATGCCCAAGCGGCGGGCCTTCATGCACCTCGACACCGTGATGACGATGGTCGACGGCGACACCTTCACCCAGTACGCCGGGCTCGGCATGCTCCGCTCGTACACCATCGAGCCGGGCGTCGGCGACAAGGAGCTCAAGGTCACCGACCATCCGCCGGAGCACATGCACCGCGCGATCGCCGCCGCGCTCGGCCTCAGCGAGATCCGGGTGCTGACCGCCACCCAGGACGTGCACGCGGCCGAGCGCGAGCAGTGGGACGACGGCTGCAACGTGCTGGCCGTCGAGCCGGGAGTCGTCGTCGCCTACGAGCGCAACGCCACCACCAACACCCACCTGCGCAAGCAGGGCATCGAGGTCATCGAGATCCCGGGTAGCGAGCTGGGACGGGGCCGGGGCGGGCCGCGCTGCATGAGCTGCCCGGTCGAACGGGCGGCCGTATAGAAATGCTGCTCGTCGTATAGACTTCCAGGGTATTTGTTCTCGTATCCCTGGAGCGCCCCCCATGGCGACAGTCCCGACCGCCCTCGCCGGGCGCCACTTCCTCAAGGAGCTCGACTTCACCGAGCAGGAGTTCCTCGGTCTGATCGAGCTGGCCGCCGAGCTGAAGGCCGCCAAGAAGGCCGGGGACGAGACGCGTCACCTGCGGGGGAAGAACATCGCGCTGATCTTCGAGAAGACCTCGACGCGCACCCGCTGCGCGTTCGAGGTCGCCGCCGCCGACCAGGGCGCCTCGACGACGTACCTCGACCCGTCGGGCTCGCAGATCGGCCACAAGGAGTCCGTGAAGGACACCGCACGGGTGCTGGGCCGGATGTTCGACGCGATCGAGTACCGCGGTGACAGCCAGGCCGGCGTCGAGGAGCTCGCCGCGTACGCGGGCGTGCCGGTCTACAACGGCCTCACCGACGACTGGCACCCCACCCAGATGCTGGCCGACGTTCTGACGATGACCGAGCACAGTGCCAAGCCCGTCAAGGAGATCGCCTTCGCCTACCTCGGCGACGCCCGCTTCAACATGGGCAACTCCTACCTGATCACCGGCGCGTTGCTCGGCATGGACGTCAGGATCGTCGCTCCCCAGGCGTACTGGCCCTCCGAGGAGATCATCGGGCAGGCCCACAAGCTCGCCGAGACCAGTGGCGCCCGCATCACCCTCACCGAGAAGCTCGCCGAGGGGGTCGTCGGCGCCGACTTCGTCGCCACCGACGTGTGGGTCTCCATGGGGGAGCCCAAGGAGGTCTGGGCCGAGCGGATCGCCGCGCTCGCCCCGTACGCCGTGACCATGGACGTCCTGCGCGCCACCGGCAACCCGGACGTGCGGTTCCTGCACTGCCTGCCCGCCTTCCACGACCTGGGCACCAAGGTCGGGCGCGAGATCTTCGAGAGCCACGGCCTGAGGTCGCTGGAGGTGACGGACGAGGTGTTCGAGTCGGCGCACTCGGTCGTCTTCGACGAGGCAGAGAACCGGATGCACACCATCAAGGCGATCCTCGTGGCCACCCTGGCCTGACCAGGCCCTTAGGGGTCCTTTCACTATGCCCGTCCGGGTCGCTCATAGTGAAAGGACCCCTAAGCTGTCAGGCGGCCCGGAGCCACCCCTTCCGCGGCCGCCGCGCGACCCACCCCGTCGCACCCGTACCACCAGAAACGAGCACCACCCGTATGCCCCGCATCAAGTCGCCCCAGCTCCTGGTGGCCGAATCCGGCACCGACCGCGAAGGCCACGGCCTCCGTCGCACCATGGGCCTGTTCCAGCTGATCTGCTTCGGCGTCGGCGCGATCGTCGGCACCGGCATCTTCGTCGGCCTGTCCGACTCCGTGGCCCAGGCCGGACCGGCCGTCGTCGTCTCCTTCGTCCTGGCGGCCGTCACCTGCGTCTTCACCGCGTTCGCGTTCGCCGAGCTCGGCGGCGCGATCCCGGTCTCCGGATCCTCGTACTCCTTTGCCTACGCCGGCCTCGGCGAGAGCACGGCCTTCCTGGTCGGCTGGTGTCTGCTCCTCGAATACGGCGTGTCGGTGTCCGCCGTCGCGGTCGGCTGGAGCCAGTACGTCAACGAACTCCTCGACAGCCTCCTCGGCCTGCGGCTTCCCGACGCCCTCTCGGCCGGTCCCGGTGACGGCGGGGTCGTCAACCTCCCGGCCGTGATCGTCATCGCCCTGGCCGCCGTACTCCTCGTCCGCGGGGTGCGGGAGAGCGCCCGGGCCACCGCCGCGATGGCGGTCCTCAAGCTGGCCGTGCTCGTCGCCTTCTGCGCGATCGGCTTCACCGCGTTCCAGGACGGCAACCTCACGCCGTTCTCCCCGGCGGGCCTCGGCGGCATCGGCGCGGGCACCACGGCCGCCTTCTTCTCGTACATCGGATTCGACGCGATCACCACGGCCGGCGAGGAGGCGAAGAACCCGCGCCGCGACATCCCGGTCGCGATCCTCGTCTGCATCGGCCTGGTCACCCTGCTGTACTGCGCGGTCGCGCTCGCCGCGATCGGCGCCATCGGCGGCGACCGGGTCGGCGGCCGGCCCGCCGCGCTGTCGCACGTCGTCGACGAGGTCACCGGCTCGGGCGTCGGCGGCGGCGTGATCGCCTTCGGCGCCGTCGTCGCCATCGCCTCGGTCGTCCTGGCCGTCATGTACGGCCAGACCCGCATCCTGATGTCCATGTCACGGGACGGACTGATCCCGCGCGTCTTCGAGAAGGTCTCGCCCCGGACCGCCACGCCGGTGGCCGGCACCCTGATCGTCGCGGTCGTCTTCGCGGTCCCGGCGGCCTTCGCCTCGCTGGACTCGGTGGTCAACCTGTGCACCATCGGCACACTCGCCGTGATGGCCGTCGTCAACGTCGCGGTGCTCGCGCTGCGGCGACGGGAGCCGGGCCTGGCCCGCACCTTCCGGGTGCCGCTGTATCCGGTGACACCGCTGCTGGGCGTCGGCTTCTGCCTCTACCTGATGTACGAGACGGGCGGCACGACCTGGATCCAGTTCGCGGCGTTCCTCGCGGCGGGACTCCTGGTGTACGTCCTCTACGGGCGCCGCAACTCCCGGCTCACCGCGGCCGGCGCACCCGTCACGCCCGACGCCGCTGAGCGGGCACCGTCGGCAGTGTGAACCACACCGCCTTGCCGGACTCGGTGGGGCGGTGACCGCAGGACGAGCTGAGCGCGCGGATCAGCAGCAGCCCGCGCCCGTGCTCCTGCCAGGGGTCGGGCTCGGTGTCCAGCGGGCGCGTGAGATGACCGGGCGGCGCCGGGTCGGGGTCGTGCACCTCCACCTGGCAGCCGGTCGGCAGCAGTTCCACCACGAGCTCGATGGGCGCGTCCCCGGTGGTGTGCTCGACGGCGTTCGCCACCAGCTCCGCGGTCAGCAGCTCCGCGGTGTCGCTGTCGGCCCCGTGATCCAGCTCGGCCAGCGCCGTGCGCACCAGGGCACGGGCCACCGGCACGGCCGCGGCGGAGTGCGGCAGCGCGATGCGCCAGGAGGCGGAGGCGGCGGGGCGTTCGTACAAGGCGGGTCCGTTCATGAGCAGGCTGTCCTGCTTTCAACCGTATGAATGGTACGGCGCCGCCCGGCCGAGACGTCCGACGGGCACCGTCCGGGACCTTCGGCCCCGTTGCGGGCGGCTTACCCGGGTGAACGGCGGGCCTCGCGCGGTTGCTCCCGCCGTTACGGGGGTGTCGACGAGCCGTGACGGATGTGACCGGGCCGGGTCACATCCGCGGTCGTGTACCGGCGTCGGCCGCCCCATCGTCATATCGCGCACTCGTGACGACAGTCACAGATGAGTGATAACGTCGGGGGACAGAGCTCCGTGAGGCAGTGCCCGCCACCCGAAAGAGGAGGCCGCACCTCGTGAGTCCCTTCACCGGCTCCGCCGCCCGCACCCCCCACTGGCAGCACCTGAGCGTCGACCTCTCCGACGGCGTCGCCACCGTCACCCTGGCCCGCCCCGACAAGCTGAACGCCCTGACCTTCGGCGCCTACGCCGACCTGCGCGACCTGCTCGCCGAGTTCTCCCGGGAGCGGTCCGTGCGCGCCCTGGTACTGGCGGGGGAGGGGCGCGGCTTCTGCTCCGGCGGCGACGTCGACGAGATCATCGGCGCCACCCTGGCCATGGACACCGCCCAGCTCCTGGACTTCAACCGGATGACCGGGCAGGTGGTGCGGGCGGTACGGGAGTGCCCGTTCCCGGTGATCGCGGCCGTGCACGGGGTGGCGGCGGGCGCGGGCGCGGTACTGGCCCTTGCCGCGGACTTCCGGGTCGCGGACCCCTCGGCCCGCTTCGCCTTCCTCTTCACCCGGGTCGGCCTGTCGGGCGGCGACATGGGCGCGGCCTACCTGCTGCCCCGGGTCGTCGGCCTCGGCCACGCGACCCGGCTGCTCATGCTCGGCGAACCGGTCCGCGCCCCCGAGGCCGAGCGGATCGGCCTGATCAGCGAGCTGTCGGACGAGGGCCGGGCGGACCAGGCCGCCCACGCGCTGGCCCGCCGCCTGGCCGAGGGCCCGGCACTGGCGTACGCCCAGACGAAGGCGCTGCTGACCGCCGAACTGGACATGCCCCTGGCGGCGGCGGTCGAGCTGGACGCCGCCACCCAGGCCCTGCTGATGAACGGCGAGGACTACGCCGAGTTCCACGCGGCGTTCCAGCACAAGCGCCCCCCGAAGTGGCGAGGGCGGTAACCGTGTCCACCTCAGGGGCACGGACCATCGCGGTCGTCGGCGGCGGCCCGGGCGGTCTGTACGCCGCCGCCCTGCTGAAACGTCTCCGCCCCGACCGTGAGGTCACCGTCTGGGAACGCAACGCCCCCGACGACACCTTCGGCTTCGGAGTGGTCCTCTCCGACGAGACCCTCGGCGGCATCGAGCACGCCGACCCCGCGGTCTACGCGGCCCTGCAGCGGCACTTCACCCGCTGGGACGACATCGACATCGTCCACCGGGGCACCCGCCACACCTCCACTGGCCACGGGTTCGCCGCCCTGGGCCGCAGACGACTCCTCGAGATCCTGCACGAGCGCTGCCATGAACTCGGCGTCGGACTGCGCTTCTCCACCGAGGCACCCGACCCGGCCGGGCTCGCGAAGTCCCACGACCTCGTCGTCGCCGCCGACGGCGTCAACAGCACCACCCGCGAGGCCTACGCCCAGGTCTTCCGGCCCCGGGTGACCGCCCACCGGTGCCGCTACGTCTGGCTCGCCGCCGACTTCGCCCTCGACGCCTTCCGCTTCGAGATCGTCGAGACCGAGCACGGTGTGATGCAGTTGCACGGCTATCCGTACGCCGCCGACGCCTCCACCGTGATCGTCGAGATGCGCGAGGAGGTGTGGCGGGCGGCGGGCTTCGAGGAGTGCGACGAGCGGGAGTCGGCCGACCGCTGCGCCAAGATCTTCGCGGACGCGCTGGGGGGCCGGCCGCTCCGGTCCAACAAGTCCGCCTGGACCACCTTCCGTACGGTGGTCAACGAGCGCTGGTCGCACGGCAACGTGGTCCTGCTGGGCGACGCCGCGCACACCGCCCACTTCTCCATCGGCTCCGGCACCAAGCTCGCCGTCGAGGACGCCCTGGCACTGGCCGCCTGCCTGGAGGAACAACCGTCGCTGGGAAGGGCCTTGGCGGCCTACGAGGAGGAACGCAGGCCCGTCGTCGCCTCCACCCAGCGGGCCGCCCGCGCCAGCCTGGAGTGGTTCGAGAACCTCGGCCGGTACCTCCACCAGCCGCCCCGCCAGTTCGCCTTCAACCTCCTCACCCGCAGCCGCCGCGTCACCCACGACAACCTCCGCCTGCGGGACACCCACTTCACCGAGGCCGCGGAGCGCGAGTTCGGCTGCCCGCCCGGCACACCCCCGATGTTCACGCCGTTCAGACTGCGCGGCCTGACCCTGCGCAACCGGGTCGTCGTCTCGCCCATGGACATGTACTCGGCCACCGACGGCCTGCCCGGCGACTTCCACCTCGTCCACCTGGGCGCGCGGGCCCTCGGCGGTGCCGGGCTGGTGATGACCGAGATGGTGTGCGTGTCCCCGGAGGGGCGGATCACCCCCGGCTGCACCGGCATCTACACCGGAAGGCAGACGGAGGCCTGGCGGCGGATCACCGACTTCGTGCACGCCCAGGCACCCGGCACCGCGATCGGCGTACAACTCGGCCACAGCGGCCGCAAGGGCTCGACCAAACTGATGTGGGAGGGCATCGACGAGCCCCTGGACGAGGGCAACTGGCCGCTGGTGGCCGCCTCCCGGATCCCGTACAGGCCACACAGCCAGACCCCGCGCGAGCTGTCGCGCGCCCAGCTCACCGACCTCCGCCAGCAGTTCGCCTCGGCCGCCTGGCGTGCCGCCCGGGCCGGGTTCGACCTCCTCGAACTGCACTGCGCGCACGGCTACCTGCTCTCCGGCTTCCTCTCCCCGCTGGCCAACCGCCGCACCGACGCCTACGGCGGCTCCCTGGACCGGCGGCTGCGCTTCCCGCTGGAGGTCTTTGACGCCGTACGCGCGGTGTGGCCGGAGGAGAGGCCCCTGACCGTCCGGATCTCCGCCACCGACTGGGCCGAGGGCGGCACCACCCCCGAGGACGCCGTCGGGATCGCCCGCGCCTTCGCCGCGCACGGAGCCGACGCGATCGACGTGTCGACCGGGCAGGTCGTGGCGGACGAACGGCCGGAGTACGGGCGGTCGTACCAGACACCGTTCGCCGACCTGATCCGCCACGAGGTGGGCGTCCCGGTGATCGCGGTCGGCGCGATCTCCTCCTGGGACGACGTCAACTCCCTGATCCTGGCAGGCCGTACGGACCTGTGCGCGCTCGCCCGGCCGCACCTGTACGACCCGCACTGGACCCTGCACGCCGCCGCGGAGCAAGGCTACGAAGGACCGGCTGTCGGTTGGCCGGCGCCCTACCGGGCGGGCAGCCGACGCCCGCAGACCGGACGCGGCGACGCCCCCAAGCCCCGACTGGCGCTGGGGACCTGAGGGCGGCCGAGGTGTTCGGTGCGCGGGATCACCGGCCGTTCGAACTCGCTAGGTAGGAGACTTGAGAAGAGGGGCAGAGGAACCTGGGTTCCCTTTGGCGCCTGTGTCGTGCGCGAGGTCATACACCTCTGCTGGGGTCAGACGCCCACGAAGGCGGCCCCCGCGTCCCGCAGCCGCACGTGCAGCTCCCGGAAGACCGCGGCCGAGCGGGCACCCGGCCAGCCCGAGGGGAGCAGCCCGGCGGGCAGCCCCGGGTCGGCGTAGGGGAGGTGGCGCCAGGTGTCCAGGGCGAGGAGGTAGTCGCGGTACGCCTCCTCGGCCGGGGTGTCGGCGCGCCGCTCCCAGTCGCGCAGCACGCGCGCGTGGCGGTCGAGGAACGCCTCGTGCTGCTTGGCGATGGCCGCCAGGTCCCACCAGCGGGCGACCGCCTCCGCCGTCGGGGCGAAGCCGAGGTGCTCGCCGCGGAAGAAGTCGACGTACGGGTCCAGGCGCAGCCGCTGGAGGGTGTGCCGGCTCTCCTCGTACAGCCGGGCCGGAGCGATCCACACGCCCGGGGCCGCGGTGCCGAAGCCGAGCCCGGCCAGCCGGGACCGCAACACGTGCCGCTTCTGCCGCTCGGACTCCGGCACGGAGAACACCGCGAGGACCCAGCCCTCGTCGTCCGGCGGTGTCGTGGCGTAGATGCGCCGGTCGCCGTCGTCGAGCAACTGGCGGGCTTCGGCCGACAGCTCGTAGCCCGCCGCGCCCTGTGCCGTACGGGCCGGCAGGAGCAGTCCGCGGCGTTTGAGCCGGGACACGGACGAGCGGACGGAGGGGGCGTCGACCCCGACCGCTGCCAGCAGTCGGATCAGCTCGGCGACGGGCACCGGGCCGGGCATGAAGCGCCCGTACGCGCCGTAGAGCGTGACGATGAGAGACCGTGGTGCATGCTGGTCGGACACGTTGATCATCTTAGGTCGTCGGCATCACTGCTGGTCACCATCGGTGTCCCCGTCGTGGCCGGACGCGGTGCGCAGCCGGAACCGCTGCAGCTTGCCGGTCGCCGTGCGCGGCAGCGCGTCCATGAGGACGATCTCGCGCGGGCATTTGTAGGGCGCCAGTTCGGACCGGACGAAGCCGCGCAGGGCCTCGGTGTCCCGCTCGGCGCCCTCCCTGAGCACGGCGTAGGCCACCACGACCTGTCCGCGCGCCTCGTCGGGCCGCCCCACGACGGCTGCCTCCAGTACGTCCGGATGGCGCATCAGCGCGTCCTCGACCTCCGGGCCGGCGATGTTGTACCCGGCCGAGATGATCATGTCGTCGGCGCGGGCGACGTACCGGAAGTAGCCGTCGGGCTCGCGGACGTAGGTGTCCCCGGTGATGTTCCAGCCGTCGCGCACGTACTCCCGCTGTCGCGGGTCGGCGAGGTACCGGCAGCCGACCGGCCCGCGCACGGCCAGCAGGCCGGGTTCGCCGTCGGGCACCGGCGTGCCGTCCTCGTCCTGCACGCGCGCGTGCCACCCCGGCACGGGCACGCCCGTCGTGCCCGGCCTGATCTGCTCGTCGGCCGCCGAGATGAAGATGTGCAGCAGCTCGGTGGCGCCGATGCCGTTGATGACCCGCAGCCCGGTCCGCTCGCGCCAGGTGTGCCAGGTGAGGGCCGGGAGGTTCTCGCCGGCGGAGACGCAGCGGCGCAGCGAGGAGACGTCGTGCCCGTCGAGCTCGTCCAGCATCGCGCGGTAGGCGGTCGGCGCGGTGAACAGCACCGACACCCGGTGTTCGGCGATCGCGGGCAACAGCTGTCTGGGCCCGGCCTGTTCGAGGAGCAGCGCGCTCGCGCCGACCCGCATCGGGAAGACGACCAGTCCGCCGAGACCGAAGGTGAAGCCCAGGGGCGGGCTTCCGGCGAAGACGTCGTCGGGGTGTGGCCGCAGCACATGGCGCGCGAAGGTGTCCGCCGTCGCCAGCACGTCCCGGTGGAAGTGCATGCAGCCCTTGGGGCGGCCGGTGGTGCCGGAGGTGAAGGCGATCAGCGCGACGTCGTCGGCCGCGGTCTCCACGGCGGTGTACGGCTCCTCGGAGGCCGCCCGGTTCAGCAGGTCGTCGGGCCCGTCACCGCCGTACGCCGTGATCCTCAGCCCCGGTATGTCGGCCTTGGCGAGGTCGTCGACGGCCCGGATGTCGCACAGCGCGTGCCGCACCCGGGCGATCTCGCACATCGTGGCCAGTTCGAGCGGGCGCTGCTGGGCCAGCACGGTGACGGCGACCGCTCCCGCCTTCAGCACCGCCAGCCAGCAGGCCGCCAGCCAGGGGGTGGTGGGGCCACGCAGCAGGACGCGGTTGCCGGGGACGATGCCCAGGTCGCGGGTGAGGGTGTGCGCGATGCGGTCGACGCGGGTGCGGAGGTCGCCGTACGTCCACGTCCCGGCCGCGGGTGTGCGGAACACCGGTCGCTCCGCGGCCGGCCCGGCGAGCAGCTCGGCGGCACAGTTCAGCCGTTCGGGGTAGCGCAGCTCCGGCAGGTCGAAGCGGAGCTCGGGCCACTGGTCGGGAGGCGGGAGGTGGTCGCGGGCGAAGGTGTCGACGTGGGCCGAGGGGTTCATCGGCGGTTCGCCCCCTTGCCTTGTGGGCGTCGGTGGTGGGCATGCCGGGTGGGTTCGCACAAGGAGCGTATCGTGTTGGTGACGGCAGTCAACGGGGCGCGATATCGTCGGGGGAGTGGCCGCAGGGTCGCGGGGAGAGAGGACGGCAATGCCCGCATTCTCACTCGAACCATCACAGACCGCCTGGGCCGCGGAGCTGCGCGCCCTGGCCGTGGACCGGCTGCGTCCCCTCGCGGAGAAGAGCGAACCCGGGCACGTCAACCGCCCGCTCCTCGCCGAACTCGGCCAACTCGGCCTCCTTCCACGCCTGTTCGGCTCGGGCGCCCTCGACCTCTGTCTGATGCGGGAGTCCCTCGCCCAGGCCTGCACCGAGGCGGAGACCGCCCTCGCCCTCCAGGGCCTGGGCGCCCATCCGGTCCACGCCCACGGCACCCCGGCCCAGCGCGACCGCTGGCTGCCCCGGGTGGCCGACGGCACGGCGGTGGCGGCCTTCGCCCTCAGCGAGCCGGGCGCGGGCTCGGACGCGGCGGCCCTGAACCTGCTCGCTCGCCCGGAGGAGCCGGACGGCGGTGGGGCACCCCCGGGGGCCCCGGCCGGTGATCCGGGGACGGACGCCCTCGCCGCCACCCCCGACGGCCCCGTCCGCTGGCGGCTCACCGGGGAGAAGTGCTGGATCTCCAACGCCCCCGAGGCCGACTTCTACACCGTCTTCGCCCGCACCACCCCCGGCGCCGGCGCCCGTGGCGTCACCGCGTTCCTCGTTCCCGCCGAGCGGGCCGGACTGACCGGCGCCGCCCTCGACATGCTCTCGCCGCACCCCATCGGCAGCCTCCGCTTCGACGCCGTGGCGGTGACCGCCGACGACGTGCTCGGCGAGGTCGACCGCGGCTTCCGGGTCGCCATGGGCACCCTCAACCTCTTCCGCCCCAGCGTCGGCGCCTTCGCGGTCGGCATGGCCCAGGCGGCGCTCGACGCGACCCTCGCCCACACCGCGCGGCGGGACGCCTTCGGCGGCAAGCTGAGGGATCTCCAGACGGTCGCCCACCAGGTCGCCGAGATGGCCCTGCGCACCGAGGCGGCCCGCCTCATGGTGTACGCGGCGGCGACGGCGTACGACGAGGGCGACCCGGACGTCCCGCGGCGCGCGGCGATGGCGAAGCTGCTCGCCACCGAGACCGCCCAGTACGTCGTCGACGCGGCCGTCCAACTGCACGGCGCCCGCGCCCTGCGCCGCGGCCACCTTCTCGAGCACCTCTACCGGGAGGTGCGGGCCCCGCGTGTCTACGAGGGGGCGAGCGAGGTCCAACGCGGCATCATCGCCAAGGAGTTGTACGCGACCCTAAAAGCCCGGGAGGCCGACGCGTGAGCACGCAGCGAGTGAACCCGCCCGAACTCTCCCCGCCCACCGGCTTCTCCCACGCCGTCGTCGCCACCGGCACCCGGGTCGTCTTCCTCGCCGGCCAGACCGCCCTCGACACCGACGGCAAGGTGGTCGGCGACACCCTCCCCGAACAGTTCGAGCGGGCGCTCACCAATCTGCTGACCGCCCTGACGGCCGCAGGCGGCACACCGTCCGACCTCGCCCGCGTCACCGTCTACACCACGGACGTGGCCGCGTACCGCACCCACGCTCCCGAACTGGGCCGCGTCTGGCGGCGGTTGGCAGGCCGTGACTACCCGGCCATGGCGGTCGTGGAGGTAGTGCGCCTGTGGGACGACCAGGCGCTGGTGGAGCTCGACGGCTTCGCCGTACTGCCGTAGCCGAGCCCGCTGCCGGACGTCGCCGGTCGCGGGGCCCGCGGACCGGCTCGACCTGCCCGAGCAGGCTCAGGCGGCGATCGTCAGCCGCTCGACGGGCACCCGGTGCGGAGCGACGATCCGGCCGTCCGGCAGCAGCTCGCCGGTGTCGTCGAAGACGATCGCCCCGTCGCAGAGCAGGTTCCAGCCCTGCTCGGGGTGGGCGGCGACGACGTGCGGGGCCGCGTTGCCGGCGGTTGCGGGACACGAGGGCTGGTGAGAACACATGGCGCACCTCCACGTCGGTAGGACCCTCGGTCCGGGTCCGTGGAACAGACCATCCTCTCGCCGCGAACTCATCGGAACAGCCCGGCGCGAAGCGTGACAACACGCGGACAACACCCGGACGGTTCCGCGACCGCCGATGCGGACTCGCCACCGTTGGGGTGACGATCACGGCCTCCCGCGCCCCGGCCCGGTACCAGTGGGATCCCCCACCTCAGGAGGTCTTCCCATGTTCCTTCGCCCCGCGCTCGGTGCCGCCACCGGTTCCGCGCTGCTCCTGCTGGCCGCGCCCGCCACACTCGCGGCGCCCGCGCCCGCGTCCGCGCCCGCAGCCCCCGTCGCCGCCGCCCCGGCGACCGCCGACGCGAACGAGGCCGTGACGGTTCACCCGACGGGCCGTATCGCGGCCGACGGCACCGTCACGCTCTTCGGCACCTACCGCTGCACCGGGGGCACGGGCCCGGTGTTCGTCAGTTCGTCCGTCGCCCAGGGCACCTCGTCCGTCCGGCACGGCATCGGCGGCACCCGCGCGGTGTGCGACGGCGCCGAGCACGTCTGGCAGAACTCCGGCAAGCCGTCGTCCTCGACGACCCTCCGGGCCGGCGTGGCACACGTCGAGGCCACCCTGATGGAACTGCGCCCGCAGGGGGGTCTGCCGCTGCCCCACTTCCACGCGGCCCAGCGCCAGGACGTCACCCTGACCCAGGGCTGAGCGGACCGTCAGCCCATCAGGCCGGCGGCGACGGTGGCGCCGAGTTCCCAGCAGGCCTCGGCGTCCGCCTTGCCGGGCGCGCCCGTCACGGTCACGGCCTCGGCGGCCCGTCGCCAGCCGAGGCCGGTCGTGATCGCCTCGATGCCGCGGACCGCTCCGGTGACGTCGTTGCCGCCGTGCACGTAGTAGCCGAAGGGGCGGCCCCGCGTCGTGTCGAGGCACGGGTAGTAGACCTGGTCGAAGAAGTGCTTCAGCGCGCCGGACATGTAGCCGAGGTTCGCCGGCGTGCCGAGCAGGAACCCGTCGGCGGCGAGCACGTCGGACGCCGTGGCGGCCAGCGCGGCCCGCCGCACCACACGGACCCCCTCGATCTCCGGATCCGTCGCCCCGGCGACGACGGCCTCGAACAGCGCCTGACAGTTCGGCGAGGGCGTGTGATGCACGATCAGCAAAGTAGCCACTCCCGCACCCTGCCGTGCGGGCCCTCGGCGCGGCAACCGGGGACCACGGCGAGACGATCCCCGCCCGCGCACGTACAAAGCCCCAGGAGCCCCGTCGCAGACTCACAGGACAGGAACCATCCATGATCCCCAGCGCACACATCGGCGTCAGCGGCCTGGGCGTGATGGGCCGCAACCTGGCCCGCAACTTCGCCCGCCACGGCTACACCGTCGCCGTGCACAACCGCAGCGCGAGCCGCACCCGGCTGCTCGTCGAGGAGTTCGGCGCCGAGGGCACGTTCGTCGCGGCCGAGACGGCCGAGGACTTCGTCGCCGCCCTCGAACGGCCACGCCGACTGGTGGTCATGGTGCAGGCGGGCGCCGCCACCGACGCCGTCATCGCCGAGTTCGCCGGACTGCTGGAGCCCGGCGACATGATCATCGACGGCGGCAACGCCCACTTCGCCGACACCCGCCGCCGCGAGAGCGCGTTGCGCGCCCACGGCGTCCACTTCGTCGGCGCGGGCATCTCCGGCGGCGAGGAGGGCGCCCTCGACGGACCGTCGATCATGGTCGGCGGACCGGACGAGTCGTACGCCGTCCTCGGCCCCATGTTCGAGACCGTCAGCGCGAAGGTCGACGGCGAGCCGTGCGCCGCCCACATCGGCACCGACGGCGCCGGGCACTTCGTCAAGATGGTCCACAACGGCATCGAGTACGCCGACATGCAGCTCATCGCCGAGGCGTACGACCTGCTGCGCCAGGTCGCCGGATACACCCCTGCCGAGATCGCCGACGTCTTCCGCGGCTGGAACCAGGGGCGCCTCGGCTCGTACCTGACCGAGATCACAGCGGAGGTCCTGGCCCACACCGACGCCACCACCGGCGAGCCCTTCGTCGACGTCGTCGCGGACGCCGCCGGGCAGAAGGGCACCGGCCGCTGGACTGTGCAGACCGCCCTGGACCTGGCGGCCCCGGTCACGGCCATCGCCCAGGCCACCTTCGCCCGTGCCGCCTCCGGCCAGAGCGAACTGCGCGCCGCCTACCGCGGCCTGCCCGGCGGCACCCCTGTGCCGCTGAGCCGCACCGAGGCGGCCCGGTTCACCTCCCAGGTGGAACACGCCCTGTACGCCTCGAAGGTCATCGCCTACGACCAGGGCTGGAAGATGATCCAGGACGCGGGCGCCGAGTACGGCTGGAAGATCGACCTGGCCGCCGTCGCCGGGATCTGGCGCGGCGGCTGCATCATCCGCGCCGCCTTCCTGGACCGCATCCGCGCCGCGTACACCGCCGACCCCGGCCTGGTCAGCCTGCTCGGCGAGGAGGGCTTCGCCCGCGAGATCGGCGACGCCCAGGTGCCCTGGCGGGAGATCGTCGCCTCCGCGGCCCGACGCGGCATCCCCGTCCCGGCCTTCTCCGCGGCCCTCGCCCACTACGACACCCTGCGCGCCGACCGGCTGCCGGCCGCCCTGCTCCAGGGCCAGCGCGACTACTTCGGCGCCCACACCTACCGGCGGACCGACCGGCCCGGATCGTTCCACACCCACTGGGCCGACCCGAACCGCCCCGAGACGGCGAACTGAGCGACCACCGACCGCCCTGGCGCGGCGCCCGCCGGGCACCGGGGCGAAGGGGGTGCCCCCGGTCCACTCGCAGCGCGGGCCGCACGGCCGCCGGTACGACGCCGGCCGTATGAGTCCCGTCAAGGGTGTGGGGGCCGCCGTCAGGGAGTCGTCAACGGCCGACCGGTTTTGGCCAGGTGCGGGTTTCCTCGAGCTGTCCGCTTCTCTTCCGAAGCTCTTCCAGTTCTAGGAGTTCGCGATGGCCGATCTGGCCTTCGTCGTCACCACGGTCGCGGTCTTCGCGCTGGTGGCCCTCGTCGCCAAGGGGGTGACGAAGCTGTGACCGCCGAGAACATCGTCGGCCTGATCGTGGCCGTCGCCCTGCTGGGCTATCTCGTCCTCGCCCTGATCTTCCCGGAGAGGTTCTGAGCTCGGCCATGGGACCCGTACTCGCCGGCGTGCTCCAGCTGCTCGCGCTCATGGCAGCGCTCGCACTCGCCTACGTCCCCCTCGGTAACCACATGGCCGAGGTCTACTCGTCCGACCGGCACTGGCGCGTCGAGAAGTGGATCTACCGGGGCATCGGCGCCGACCCGGACACCGAGATGCGCTGGCCCGCGTACCTGCGCGGCGTCCTCGCCTTCTCGGTGGTCGGTGTCCTCTTCCTGTATCTGCTCCAGCGGCTCCAGGGTGTGCTGCCCGGCTCGCTGGGCTTCACGTCGATCGACCCGGACCAGGCGTTCAACACCGCCGCCTCCTTCGTCACCAACACCAACTGGCAGTCGTACTACGGCGAACAGGCCATGGGCCACGTCGTGCAGACCGCCGGTCTGGCGGTGCAGAACTTCGTCTCCGCGGCCGTGGGCATCGCGGTGGCGGTGGCCCTCGTGCGCGGGTTCGCCCGCTCGCGGACCGGTGAACTCGGCAACTTCTGGTCGGACATGGTGCGCTCAGTCACCCGCGTCCTGCTGCCGATGTCCGTCGTCGCCGCAATCGTCCTGGTCGCCTGCGGTGTCGTCCAGAACTTCTCCGGCATCCACGAAGTGGGTCAGTTCATGGGCGGCGACCAGCAGTGGAACGGCGGCGCGGTCGCCTCGCAGGAGGCCATCAAGGAGATCGGAACCAACGGCGGAGGCTACTTCAGCGCCAACTCCGCCCACCCCTTCGAGAACCCGACCCCGTTCACGAACCTCTTCGAGATCTTCCTGCTGCTGGTCATCCCCTTCTCGCTGACCCGCACCTTCGGCCTCATGGTCGGCTCCGTCAAGCAGGGATACGCGATCCTCGCGGCCATGAGCACCATCTGGGTCGGCTTCGTCGCGCTCATGATGTGGACCGAATTCGCCCACCACGGACCGGCGTTCGACATCGCGGGCGGGGCGATGGAGGGCAAGGAGACCCGCATCGGGGTAGGCGCCTCGTCGATCTTCGCGGTGTCGACGACGCTCACCTCGACCGGCGCCGTGGACTCCTCCCACTCCTCGTTCACCGGCCTGGGCGGCGGCATCGCCCTGCTCGGCATGCAACTCGGCGAGATCGCGCCCGGCGGCACCGGGTCCGGCCTCTACGGCATGCTGGTCATGGCGGTCATCGCGGTGTTCATCGCCGGTCTGATGGTCGGCCGAACGCCCGAGTACCTCGGCAAGAAGATCGGCACCCGCGAGATCAAGTCGGCGGCCTGCTACCTTCTCGTCACCCCGGCCCTGGTGCTCGTCCTCACCGCCGCGGCGATGGCCCTGCCCACCCCGGCCCACTCCATGACCAACAGCGGCGCCCACGGGTTCTCCGAGATCCTGTACGCCTACAGCTCGGCCGCCAACAACAACGGCTCGGCGTTCGCCGGGCTGAACGCCGACACCCAGTGGTTCAACACCACGCTGGGGCTGGCCATGGTGCTGGGCCGCTTCCTGCCGATGGTGTTCGTGCTGGCGCTGGCCGGCTCGCTCGCGGAGCAGCAGCCGACACCGGCGACCGCGGGCACCCTGCGCACCGAGAAGCCTCTGTTCACGGGCCTGTTGGTGGGCGCGATCCTGATCATCACCGGTCTGACCTACTTCCCGGCCCTGGCACTGGGTCCGCTGGCCGAGGGGCTGGCGTCATGACAACCGACGCGACGAGGCAGGAGGACGCGATGTCCACCACAGCCACCCCGGCCCGGGCGCCGCACGGCGGCCTCCCCACCGGGCACAAGCCCGCCCAGGGCCGCGTGGGAGCGGGCCTCTTCGACCCCGGTCAGCTGCTGAAGTCGCTGCCGGACGCCTTCCGCAAGCTCGACCCGCGGGTGACGGCCAAGTCACCGGTGATGTTCGTGGTGTGGATCGGCTCGGTGCTGACCACCGTGTTCTCGTTCAGGGACCCGGGCGACTGGTTCGGCTGGACGATCAGCGTCTGGCTGTGGCTGACCGTCGTCTTCGCCAACCTGGCGGAGGCGGTGGCCGAGGGCCGGGGCAAGGCGCAGGCCGACACGCTGCGCAAGGCCAAGACCGGCACGGTGGCCCGACGGCTCACCCGGGACGGTGCGGAAGAGCGCGTCCCCGGTACCGAGTTGACGATCGGTGACCTGGTCGTCTGCGAAGCCGGTGACAGCATCCCCGGCGACGGTGACGTCGTCGAGGGCGTGGCCAGCGTCGACGAGTCCGCCATCACCGGCGAGTCGGCACCGGTCATCCGGGAGTCCGGCGGCGACCGCTCGGCGGTCACCGGCGGTACGAAGGTCCTCTCCGACCGGATCGTCGTCAAGATCACGACGCGGCCGGGGGAGACCTTCATCGACCGGATGATCGGTCTGGTCGAGGGTGCGGCACGGCAGAAGACGCCGAACGAGATCGCGCTGAACATCCTGCTCGCCTCGCTGACGATCGTCTTCCTGCTCGCGGTGGCGACCCTGCCCCCCTTCGCGGACTACGCGGGGGCACATCTGACGATGGTCGTGCTGGTGGCCCTGCTGGTCTGTCTCATCCCCACCACGATCGGCGCGCTGCTGTCCGCGATCGGCATCGCCGGCATGGACCGGCTGGTGCAGCGCAACGTACTGGCCATGTCCGGCCGTGCGGTGGAGGCCGCCGGTGACGTCTCCACCCTGCTGCTGGACAAGACCGGCACCATCACCCTCGGCAACCGGCAGGCGTGCGCGTTCGTGCCGGTGAGCGGAACGACGGAGGCCGAACTCGCCGCCGCGGCCGAGCTGTCGTCACTGGCCGACGAGACGCCCGAGGGCCGCTCCGTCGTCGCACTGGCGAAGGAGGAGTACGGACTGCGTGAACGCCGTGAGGGCGAACCGGCCGGAGCCGAGTGGATCGCTTTCACCGCCCGGACCCGGATGTCGGGCGTGGACGTCGACGGGCGGAAGATCCGCAAGGGCGCGGCCGGATCGGTCGTCGCCTGGGTGCGGGAGCAGGGCGGCGAGGTGCCCGAGGACGCCGGCGCGCTCGCCGACCGGATCTCCGGGGCGGGCGGTACGCCGCTGCTCGTGGCCGTCGAAGACGCGGAAGGCGCACGGGTGTTGGGCGTCATCCACCTCAAGGACGTCGTCAAGGAGGGCATGCGCGAGAGGTTCGACGAACTGCGCCGGATGGGCATCAGGACCGTCATGGTCACGGGCGACAACCCGCTGACGGCGAAGGCCATCGCGCGCGAGGCCGGTGTCGACGACTTCCTCGCGGAGGCCACGCCCGAGGACAAGATGGCGCTGATCAAGCGGGAGCAGGCGGGCGGCAGGCTCGTCGCGATGACCGGCGACGGCACCAACGACGCACCGGCCCTCGCCCAGGCCGACGTCGGCGTCGCGATGAACACGGGCACGTCGGCCGCGAAGGAGGCCGGCAACATGGTCGACCTCGACTCCGACCCGACCAAGCTCATCGAGATCGTCGAGATCGGCAAGCAACTCCTCATCACCCGGGGCGCGTTGACGACGTTCTCCATCGCCAACGACGTCGCGAAGTACTTCGCGATCATCCCGGCGCTGTTCGCGGCCGTCCATCCGGGTTTGAACAGGCTCAACATCATGGGCCTGTCGTCGCCGGACTCCGCGATCCTGTCGGCGGTGATCTTCAACGCGCTGATCATCGTCGCGCTGGTCCCGCTCTCCCTGAAGGGGGTGCGGTACCGGCCGGTGAGCGCGGACAGGATGCTCCGCCGCAACCTGACGATCTACGGCGTTGGCGGCCTGATCGCCCCCTTCGTCGGCATCAAGCTCATCGACCTGCTCGTCTCCGCCATCCCCGGGATCGGGTGAAGGACCATGAACAACTCGGTAAGGAACACCGCCCGGTTGCTGGCAGCGGGCCTGCGCGCCCTCCTCGTGCTGACCCTGGCGACCGGCGTCATCTACCCGCTGGTGGTCACCGGCATCGCCCAGGGGCTGTTCAGCCACCAGGCGAACGGCTCCGAGATCAAGGCGGACGGCAGGGTCGTCGGCTCCTCGCTCATCGGCCAGTCGTACAACCTGCCGCTGAAGAAAGGCCAAGAGACCCCGGAGCCCGACCTGAAGTGGTTCCAGGGGCGCCCGCAGAACGGCCTGGGCACCAACGACGTCAACACCCGGTACAAGCTGATCCTCTCCGGCGCCACCAACCGGTCCGGTGACAACAAGGAGCTGATCGACTGGGTGACGGCCGCCAAGGCGGCGGTCGTCAAGGACAACTCGACGGCCGGCTACGAGGTCAGCCCCTCCGACGTCCCAGCCGACGCCGTCACCTCCTCCGGCTCCGGCCTCGACCCGGACATCTCACCGCAGTACGCGAAGATCCAGATCCACCGGGTCGCGGAGCGAAACGGACTGTCCGCGGACCAGGTGGAGAAGCTGGTGGAGGACCACACCGACGGTCGCACCCTCGGCTTCATCGGGGAGCCTCGGGTGAACGTCCTGGAACTCAACATCGCGCTCGAGGAACTCGTGGCGAGGAGCTGATGGCGTGAGGGAGCTCCCCTCGCACCGGGTGCCGCCGCACCCCCGGTGGGTGCGGCGGCACCCGGTGCGCCTCAGATGTCCCTGAACGTCTCGATCTGTGCGCCGATCGAGTTCAGCCGCTCGGCCAGATCCTCGTACCCGCGGTTGATGACGTACACGTTGCGCAGCACGGACGTGCCCTCGGCCGCCATCATCGCCAGCAGGACGACCACGGCGGGGCGCAGCGCGGGCGGGCACATCATCTCGGCGGCGCGCCAGCGGGTCGGACCCTCGACCAGGACCCGGTGCGGATCCAGCAACTGGAGCCGTCCGCCGAGGCGGTTGAGGTCCGTCAGGTAGATCGCCCGGTTGTCGTAGACCCAGTCGTGGATCAGGGTCTTGCCCGACGCGACCGCCGCGATGGCCGCGAAGAACGGGACGTTGTCGATGTTCAGGCCGGGGAACGGCATCGGGTGGATCTTGTCGATCGGCGCCTCCAGCTTGGAGGGCCGGACGGTGAGGTCCACCAGGCGGGTGCGGCCGTTGTCCGCGAAGTACTCGGGCGTGCGGTCGTGGTCGAGACCCATCTCCTCCAGGACCGCG
Organism: Streptomyces resistomycificus; assembly: GCF_001514265.1. GTDB lineage: Bacteria > Actinomycetota > Actinomycetes > Streptomycetales > Streptomycetaceae > Streptomyces > Streptomyces resistomycificus. The sequence goes on from NZ_KQ948988.1 coordinate 75,394, forward strand.
AGCTCGATCTCCAGGAACTCGATGGGCACCCGGCGCACCGTCAGCTCCGACTCCGTGACGACCGCGGCGGCCAGCAGGCTCATCGCCTCGACCGGGTCCTCGGAGGGGGAGTAGTCGACGTCCACGTCGATGTTCGGCACGCCGTGCACGGTGAGCGTGGTGGTGCCGATGCCCTCGACCCGGACGCCCAGGGCCTCCAGGAAGAAGCACAGGTCCTGGACCATGTAGTTGGAGGAGGCGTTGCGGATGACCGTGACGCCGTCGTGCCGGGCGGCGGCCAGCAGCGCGTTCTCGGTGACCGTGTCGCCGCGCTCGGTCAGGACGATCGGGCGGTCCGGGCGGACGGCCCGGTCGACCATGGCGTGGTACTGCCCCTCGGTCGCCGCGACCTCCAGCCCGAAGCGGCGCAGCGCGATCATGTGCGGTTCGATGGTCCGCGTACCGAGGTCGCAACCGCCGGCGTACGGCAGCTTGAAGTGGCTCATGCGGTGCAGCAGCGGACCGAGGAACATGATGATGGACCGGGTCCGTACGGCGGCGTCCGCGTCGATCGCCGTCATGTTCAGCTCGGCCGGGGGCACCAGTTCGAGGTCGACGCCGTCGTTGATCCAGCGGGTGCGCACGCCGATGGAGTTGAGCACCTCCAGCAGCCGGTAGACCTCCTCGATGCGGGCGACCCGGCGCAGTACCGTGCGCCCCTGGTTGAGGAGCGAGGCGCACAGCAGTGCCACGCACGCGTTCTTGCTCGTCTTCACGTCGATCGCGCCGGACAGCCGTCGGCCGCCGACCACCCGCAGGTGCATCGGGCCCGCGTAGCCCAGAGAGACGATTTCGCTGTCCAGTGCTTCACCGATTCGGGCGATCATCTCAAGGCTGATGTTCTGATTGCCGCGCTCGATGCGATTGACGGCGCTCTGACTGGTGCCGAGCGCCTCGGCAAGCTGCGACTGTGTCCAGCCCCGGTGCTGCCGGGCGTCACGGATGAGCTTGCCGATGCGTACGAGGTAGTCGTCTGCCATGAGGCTGAGGCTATCTCAGATATGAGATGCCGCCTCTCGGGGGGTCCGTTCGGGTGATGCCCCTGTGGCGCGCCTGAGGACGCGTCAACGACGCTTGGCGGTACGGGTACGACGCCACCCGAAGGGTCCGGGCAAATCCATCGATGTCGTACGGCGTCCGGTGCTGCTGTGGGTGTGCTTGGGCCCGTGGCTGCCGCCACCGGTGGTGATGGACCAGGAGCGCCGGTTGATGTTCAGCTTCACTCCGGGCAGGATCCGGAAGCTCTTGCGGAAGGTGAGGGGCATGTGGGCCTCCGTTCGGGTCGGTCGGGTACTGCCAACTCCCTTCGGATACCCCGGGTTGGCGAACTGATGACCGGATGTCCGGCCGGGCGGCAGGCGCCCGCGCCGACGGATGGGGCTCCGTTGACGCTCCAGGTGGACGACCTGGAGGAGGCTCGGCGGGCCGTGGACCTCGGCGCCGACGCCAACGCGGCAGGGCGCTGGGCGGGCGGGCGCGGTGTCCGGAGCGAACGGTCGACGCCCGCCGTTCGTGCCCGTCCTGGTGGACCTCGCGGCGCCGGTGCCGGCCCTGGCGGCCGGGGGTGTCGACGGCGGGGCCGAGGTCGACCCCGTCGGCGATATCCGTGCGGGCGGGACGGTCGGGCCCACGTGCGGCGGGGCGTCCTCCCGCACCGAGAGCCGAGTGGCGGTGAGCCCCGCGTTCGGGTCGGCGAGCCCACCGGTGTTTCCCGACGGCTCGATCAGCTCGATCGTGCCGCCGCCGCCGTGACCACGGTCACCGCCGCCACCCGGGGGAGCGCGTTGTCGGGTAGGTCCCCGGCCTCGGCCGCCCAGGTTCGCTGACGCCTTGGCCCGTGCCGCGGGGCGGGGCACGGAGCCGGGCATCGGCCTGTGTCGAAGACATCACAGGGAGGCCGGGCATGACCAACCCGGCCCCATGTACTAGAGTTATCTCGACATCGAGATATCTGCCGAGGCGCACCGCGGTCGCCACTCCAGTAAGGCATACCTAACTTAGCCTGACCTTAGCGGATCGGCCAAGACGGTGTGGCGGCAGGATGCGGTGGTAAGCGCACCAAAATGAAGGAGACTGTCGTGTCGGCGAACAGCTTCGACGCCCGCAGCACGCTGCAGGTGGGCGACGAGTCGTACGAGATCTTCCGGCTGGACAAGGTGGAGGGCTCGGCCCGCCTGCCGTACAGCCTCAAGGTCCTGCTCGAGAACCTGCTCCGCACGGAGGACGGCGCGAACATCACCGCCGACCACATCCGCGCCATCGGCAGCTGGGACTCGCAGGCCCAGCCCTCTCAGGAGATCCAGTTCACGCCCGCCCGCGTGATCATGCAGGACTTCACGGGTGTGCCCTGTGTCGTGGACCTCGCCACCATGCGTGAGGCCGTCAAGGAGCTCGGCGGCGACCCGGCGAAGGTCAACCCGCTCTCCCCGGCCGAGCTGGTCATCGACCACTCCGTCATCGCCGACAAGTTCGGCACCAACGAGGCCTTCGCGCAGAACGTCGAGCTGGAGTACGGCCGCAACCGCGAGCGCTACCAGTTCCTGCGCTGGGGCCAGACCGCCTTCGACGACTTCAAGGTCGTCCCGCCCGGCACCGGCATCGTCCACCAGGTGAACATCGAGCACCTGGCGCGCACGGTCATGGTCCGCAACGGCCAGGCCTACCCCGACACCCTCGTCGGCACCGACTCGCACACCACCATGGTCAACGGCCTCGGTGTGCTGGGCTGGGGCGTCGGCGGCATCGAGGCCGAGGCCGCGATGCTCGGCCAGCCGGTCTCGATGCTCATCCCGCGCGTCGTCGGCTTCAAGTTGACCGGTGAACTCACCCCCGGCACCACCGCCACCGACCTGGTGCTCACGATCACCGAGATGCTGCGCAAGCACGGCGTCGTCGGCAAGTTCGTCGAGTTCTACGGTGAGGGTGTCTCCGCCACCTCCCTCGCCAACCGCGCCACCATCGGCAACATGTCGCCGGAGTTCGGCTCCACCGCCGCGATCTTCCCGATCGACGACGAGACCATCAAGTACCTGAAGCTGACCGGCCGCTCCGAGCAGCAGCTCGCGCTCGTCGAGGCGTACGCCAAGCAGCAGGGCCTGTGGCTGGACCCGAAGGCCGAGCCGGACTTCTCCGAGAAGCTCGAGCTGGACCTGTCCACCGTCGTCCCCTCGATCGCCGGCCCGAAGCGCCCGCAGGACCGCATCGTCCTCGCGAACGCCGCCGAGCAGTTCAAGACGGACGTACGCAACTACGTCGACAGCGTCGACGAGGCCGGCCAGGAGTCCTTCCCGGCCTCCGACGCCCCGGCCGTCGCCCCGAACGGCGCCCCGTCCAACCCGGTCACCGTGACCGCCCCCGACGGCTCGACGTACGAGATCGACCACGGTGCGGTGACGGTCGCGGCCATCACCTCCTGCACCAACACGTCGAACCCGTACGTGATGGTCGCCGCCGCGCTCGTCGCGAAGAAGGCCGTGGAGAAGGGCCTGACCCGCAAGCCGTGGGTCAAGACCACCCTCGCCCCGGGTTCCAAGGTCGTCACCGACTACTTCGACAAGGCGGGCCTGACCCCGTACCTCGACAAGGTCGGCTTCAACCTCGTCGGCTACGGCTGCACCACCTGCATCGGCAACTCCGGCCCGCTGCCGGAGGAGGTCTCCAAGGCCGTCAACGACCACGACCTCGCGGTCACCTCGGTCCTCTCCGGCAACCGGAACTTCGAGGGCCGGATCAACCCCGACGTCAAGATGAACTACCTGGCGTCCCCGCCGCTGGTCGTCGCGTACGCCCTCGCCGGCTCCATGAAGGTGGACATCACCAAGGACGCCCTGGGTGTCGACCAGGACGGCAGCCCGGTCTACCTGAAGGACATCTGGCCCTCCGAGGCCGAGGTCAACGACGTCGTGGCGAACGCCATCGGCGAGGACATGTTCAACAAGTCCTACCAGGACGTCTTCGCGGGCGACGCCCAGTGGCAGGCGCTGCCGATCCCGACCGGCAACACCTTCGAGTGGGACGCCGAGTCGACCTACGTCCGCAAGCCCCCGTACTTCGAGGGCATGACGATGGAGACCACCCCGGTCTCCGACATCACCGGCGCCCGCGTCCTGGCCAAGCTGGGCGACTCGGTGACGACGGACCACATCTCGCCCGCCGGTGCCATCAAGGCCGACACCCCGGCCGGCAAGTACCTCACCGAGCACGGTGTGGAGCGTCGTGACTTCAACTCCTACGGCTCGCGCCGAGGCAACCACGAGGTCATGATCCGCGGCACGTTCGCCAACATCCGTCTGCGCAACCAGATCGCGCCGGGCACCGAGGGCGGCTACACCCGCGACTTCACCCAGGACGGCGGTCCGGTGTCGTTCATCTACGACGCCTCCCGCAACTACATCGAGCAGGGCACCCCGCTGGCCATCCTGGCCGGCAAGGAGTACGGCTCCGGCTCGTCCCGCGACTGGGCAGCCAAGGGCACCGCGCTCCTCGGCGTCAAGGCCGTCATCGCCGAGTCGTACGAGCGCATCCACCGCTCGAACCTCATCGGCATGGGCGTCCTGCCGCTCCAGTTCCCGGAGGGCCAGTCCGCCTCGACCCTCGGCCTGACCGGCGAGGAGACCTTCTCCTTCACCGGCGTCGAGGAGCTCAACAACGGCACCACGCCGCGCACGGTCAAGGTCACCACCGACACGGGCGTCGAGTTCGACGCGGTCGTCCGCATCGACACCCCCGGTGAGGCCGACTACTACCGCAACGGCGGCATCATGCAGTACGTGCTGCGCAGCCTGATCCGCAAGTAGGCGGCACGGCAGGGCGGTAGCCGAGGGCCGCATCCCCGTCACGGGGGTGCGGCCCTTCGCCGTGTCCCCGGCACTGGCACCTACCAGGTCACCGTGCTGGACCACATGACCGACCTGTGGATCGACGTGGACGGTACCGCTGGTCAGGCGTAACGTGCTTTCGCGCACGCTCTTCCGCGGGCCGTTTCGTCATCGCCCGTGGGGGGCCGTCGCCATGTCCGCATCCAGTGAACTCCGTCCGCGTCGCATGCTGCCGAGCGGAACACCGCATTCGGCACGCGGTCTGCTGGCCGCGGTGTCGGTCGCGGTCGGGATCGTCGCCCTGAGCGACCTCTTCGCCGTCTTCGCCGGAGCCCGGATCACCATGCTCATCGACGAGGACCAGGGGTTCGCCGTAGCGCCCCAGCGAAGGCTGGACGCCGCCTACTCGCTCTACGAGTCCGCCGGCGATTTCCAGAGCGTCGTGTACCTGCCCTGCGCGATCGTCTTCGTCGTCTGGTTCTTCTGGACGCGCCGCAACACGGGGCTGCTGGCACCGGATCGGTTCAGCAAGGGCCCGGGGTGGGCGATCGGGGCCTGGCTCATTCCCCTGGTGAACCTGTGGCTGCCGTACCGCATCGCCGTCGACATGTGGGGCGCCGCGACGCCGCTGCCCACTGACGGGGAGCCGTACCGGGCATCGATATGGCCCGTGAACCTGTGGTGGGGCCTGTTCGTTTCCAGCACGTTGTTCCGCCGGTACGCCGCGTCGCGATACGAGAGCGCCGAGGCGCTCACGGAGATCCGAGCCGCGGTGACGCAGTACATGGCAGCGGACGTGCTGAGCGCCGCCGCCGCGGTGGCCGCGGTGTACTTCGCCGTCCGCCTGACGTCCATGTACTGGCGTAAGGCGACCGCGAGCAGCCCTTACAGCAGGTGAGCGGGCCGGCCATGTTCGGTGGGAAGCTCCGTGGAGGTCGGGGCGGTGACCGTCTCCCGCCGTGCGGGCAGAGCTGAGGTCGTCCGTCACCTCTGGCATCGTGTGCCTCGTGAGTGAACTTGTCGAGCGCGTTGATGAGCGTGACGAGGTGCTGGCTGTCGTGGACAGGGGAGAGGCCATCCGGCCAGGGCGGCCTTGACCGTGGGGTGGCTGGCGTCGGCCAGCCGGGCGAGTTCGCGCAGACCGACCTTGCGCTCGGCCATGGCTGCCGCCAGGTTCTTGGCGATGGCCTGCCCGAGGTGCGCGCCTGGAGGTGCGTCGGTCGCCAGGGTGCCGGTGGGCCAGTCTCCCGTGGCGAGGTGGTCCCGGGGGGATCACCTCAAGGCGGGCCGCACGCGGACCGTGATCGACGAGGCGGAACGCCTGCACCTGCTGTTCTGCCGGCCCGCGATGCTGCTCGACTCGCGTGTGGAGGACGCCGAGACCGCACGGATCGAGGACATGGTGGCCGTCCTGGACCGTGCGGTCGCCCGTGCGGAGGATTTGGAGAGGCAGATGCAGCGCGCGATCGTCACGATGCCGGGGAAGACCGCCGTGTACGCGTCACCGGCGGCTTCGTCGGCCGGGTAGTTGTCCTTGCCGCCCAGCCAGTAGTTCCAGATCCGGGCCGAGTGCGGTACCGAGGTGTCGATTCTCTGTTCGGGTGTGGACATGGTGGCATCGTCTCCTCGGTCGCAGCGGACGCGTTCGTACAGGGATCAGTCGATGTCCAAGGGCAACGATACGTATCCCTGTTCCCCCAGCCGGCACGCGGACCGGTGGCCTCGCACGGTCAACCCACGCCGACCGCCGCCGACTCGTAGCCCGTGATGTCGTCGGGCTTCACCAAGCCGTCCTCGATCGCCCGGGCCAGCATGTCCGCCTTCGTCGGGGCGGTCCTGCCGACCTGCGCGTACTTGACTCTCGCCCGGCGGATGTACACATCCACCGTGTGGACCGATACCCCCATGCGCCGGGCGACCGAAGCCTTCGACATGGACTGGAACCACCACAGCAGCGCGGTACGTTCCTGCGAGGACAGCTTGGGTCTGCTCGCGCCGCGATCGCCGACGAGGACCCCCGCGGCCGTCGGTGTGACGTACGGCCTGTCGCCCGCCGCCGCCAGTACCGCGTTCACCAGGTGCGCCCGTCCTTCGTTCTTCGCGACGAACTCGCACGCTCCGGCCTCCAGCGCTTCGAGCACCACCCGCTGCTCGGTGAACTGCGAGAAGGCGATGACCCGTTGGCCCGCCGCAGCCAGCGTGGCGATGTCGCCGATCACGAGTCTGCCGTGCAGATTCAGATCGAGGACGAGGACATCCGCGACACCGGGCTCCACATCCGCGTCTTCGCCGGTGTGCCCCACCGAGATCCGGGGCTCCTCGGACAACCAGGTCTGGATGCCTTCGATGACGACAGGGTGATCGTCGACGATGGCAACGGTCAGGGGGCCGGTCGTACGGGCCATCGGGTTTCCCACCACAACTGATCCTCCTCCTGGTCGTATACAGCGGACACGGTGAGCTGGCCCGGCGATTCCACGAGCGTCTCCGGCGGGGCGTCGGCCACGACGCTCACCACCACGTCCTCGGGCGTCGTCACCACGGTCACCCGCGCTTGGGTGGCGGCGGCGGCCAGGACCAGCAGGGCCCCTTCCGCGAGTTCACCGCGGGCGGATGTCGGCAGGTCGGGCAGGTCGCCGTAGCTCAGCAGGGTCACGCGTACGCCCCGCCGCTCGGCGACATCGGCACAGGCCCGCAGTTCGTGCAGAAGGGGGTGCGGGGTGTCGTCCGTCTCCACGAACAGCCTCCGCAGACGTGCCGCCTCCACGGCGGCACGGTGGCGTACGACGGTGTCCCCCGGGTCCAGTTGACGCTCCGCCAGACCACGCAGCAGCGGTTCCACTCTGCTGCGCAGGTACTCGTACCGGCGTCGGCGCTCGGCGTGCACGGTCTCGTCGGCGGTCGCACGGGCGAGGCGCTCCGCCTGGCCCGCAGCGGTCTCGGTGGCCTCCCTCGCACCGTCGTTGAGCTGCCGTGCCAGGTAGGCGAAGGTCAACTGGACACCGGCGGTGGTGTGCGTCACGGCCAGCAGGCGGGAGAGCATGACCTGGTCCAGCGCGCCGTCGGCGACCAGGAAACCCACCGTGACAGCGGTGTTGGCGGCGAGCAGGACGACCAGCTCCCACAGCGGACGCTGCATCAGAAGCAGTACGCCGAACCAGCCCACGGTGTTCCACGCCCAGCTCACCTCGCTGATCATGCCGCCCGCCGGGTACGTGGCGGTGGCGACGACGCCGGTGACCAGCGACGCCCCCGCGAGCCATCGTGCGATGGGTCCGCCGAGCGCGGAACGCAGCAGCAGGATCGACCCGACCGTCTGGATGACCGCGAGGGCCAGCCAGGAGCCCGCGGCGGCGGCCCGCGGCTCGTACTCCTGCCAGCCCCTGAGCATCAGCAGGGTGTCCAGACCCAGATGCCAGACGCCGACGATCACCACCAGCCCGATATTGACGGCCATGGCGAAACGGGTGGCGATCATCCCGTTGGCCATGCCGGCGGCGCTCAGGGTTCCCACCTCAGCACGACCCGGGTACCGGCGCCGGGGGACGAGTCCGCCAGGGCGCTGCCGCCCACGGCACGCATCCGGCCGCGGACCGACTCCCGCAGGCCGCGCCGGTGCGAGGGAACGGCCATGGGGTCGAACCCCCTTCCGCCGTCCCGGACTTCGACGGTGACGCCCTCCCCGGCACGCCGGGCCGAGACCCGGGCAGCGCGGGTGTTCGCGTGCCGGGCCACGTTGGTCAGGGCCTCGGCGACCCCTTGCGAGAGGGCCACCACGACTTCGTGGGGAAGGTCCAGCGGCGGTACGTCGAACTCCACGTCCAGCGACGGGAGTCCGAGGCGGTGTGTCAGTACGACGGTGCGCCGCAGCGCGACATCCAGCGGTGCCGGCTCGTGCGCCACATCGCGTGCCGCGCCGGGATGCGCCCGCAGGTCCTCGATGACGGCCAGATCGGCCGCGGCCCGTTCCGGCAGCGCGGCGGAGTCACGGGTGATGCTGCCGGTGCCCACCATGGTGAGCGTGGCCAGCACGGTGTCGTGCAGCAGCCGCTGTTGGTCCAGTTCGTCGGAGCGGGCGGCGGACCTGGCCCGCGCCGACGCGCGTGCCGACGCCTCCTCGGACAGCGCGAGGTCCGCCCTGCGCGCTCCGTGTCGCAGCAGGCCCACGAGAGCGGCGGCGAGCAGCCCCTGGAGCACGATGATCACGGGGGCGTCCCGGATGCCGGGGGCGCCCACCGCGTAGGCCACCGCGATGGCGATCGCTGCCGATATCGCCAGGGGCTGCCGTAGACCAAACTGTGCGATGAAGATGCCGGTGCCGGCGACCACGTCGATCCATCCGCTGCCCGCGCTCGCTCCCAGGACCTCGGCCGGGGCGAGGTTGCCGTGCGCCAGACAGAGCGCCACAACGACGGCGGTGTCACCGGCGCAGAGCCAGGGACGAGGTTCCGGCCGGAACATCAGAACGGTGAACAGGCCGCTCCACACCAGCAGTCCGACGACCGCGACGGCCACCCACGCGGAGCGGGCGGGCGGTGCGAAACCGACCACGGCGACCACGCTCGCCCCGACGGCGCTGACTGCTCTCAGGACAGCGGACAGGCGTGCGGACTTACGCCGAAGCTGGAGTTGGGCCGGCCCTTGCGCCGACACACTTCCTTCACCAAGGGAATTCCTGATTCCCCCAAGAGAAGTGAGGAAATCGCCCCCATCCCTCACCATGCTTCCCCCGCACGTCGATAAGACTCGCTTCCCAGCTTAGATCAACACGAGCGGGACCGACAGGGGCATGTGCGACATCTCGTCGCTGTCGTCACGCGGCCATGGAGCCTGCCGCCGGGCAAAGACGCAGATGAGCACGGGGGTTGCGGCGCTGTCACGTGATCGCGTGACATGCCCTTTTTCGGTCCGCCACGTAATTTTTGGTCCAGGCCGCCCGAAAGCCAACAAAGCGAAAGGGTGCCGCGTAATCAGCCCGAAGAATTCGCGACCTGTCGGCAGAAGAGGACGACCGACCGCCCTTTCCCGGGCTCGGAATTCCGAAATCCGGTAGGTGCCGTACCGAAGATTTCCGTGGCTCATGGCCGCGGGGGCCCCACCCCAAAAGATCATCGAGGAGACACCCATGAGGAAACTGCCCGGCGCCCTGACGTCGACCCTGCTCACCGTCGGACTGGCCGCGAGCTTCACCCCGCTGCTGGCCTCGCCCGCCGCCGCTGCCAGCATGTACGACTGCACGTACCCGCAAGTGTGTGTGTACGAGGGCCCCTACGCCAGCCGCAACGTCAACGGCAGCTTCCAGAGCACCGCCTACCAGAACATGCCGACCGGGATACAGAACGATCCGGACGCGGTAGTCAACACCCGTAACGACGACTCCGTCTGGCTGATCGACACGAGGCCCTCCCCGGACGCGTACATCTGCATCCCGAAGAACCGTGCCGTCAACCTCGGCAACTACGACCACCCCATCCCGGAGCGCGGCACTTGGGCGAACGACGTCGACACCATCAAGATCTGGGGCGATCCCGACGACGGGCTGTGCAGCGGCGCCAACGATGTGCGACAGGGCCGCATCCCCGACGGCTGGCGTCCCTGACATACACGAGGCCGGCCCCGGGCGCTTCAAGCCCGGGGCCGGCCGTTCGCGTGGCCCGCCGGCCGGCTAGCCCACCGACACCGCACTCCAGGCCGCGCCCACCGCCGCGTACTCCGTGCCGCTCGCCCCAGCAGGCTGTCCGATGCGCGGAGTGCTGTTCTCCCGTCGTGTCGTCAGCTTGGCCACCTGCTTGGCACTGCGATGAGGCCAAGGAACGATGGCCAGCCGGTCGCCCGTGAGGAAGGGGCCGTGGCCGGAAAGGTGCTTGAGCAGGTTGACCTTGCTGACGACCGCATGCGGCCCCTGCGTCTCCCAGCGAGTGACTAGCGTCTCCAGATGACCGGTCTCGACGTCCTGCAGACGCCGGACGCCGACCTCATGCAGGTTTTGGAAGAGGCTGAGGAGCCGAGTGCACTGCGCCGGCGCCGAAGTGGGCTTCATCGGGCCGTGGGTGCGTCCAGTGCGGCGTCGCAGCCGCGAGTAGAGGAATTCCTTCGCGGTCTGCCGATGGAGCCCGGCTTCGAACCGGAGGAAATCGATGCGGCCGGACGCCGCGGTCCGAGGAAAGAATTCGCCCAGATCCCACACATCGTCGCCAAAGCGCGGGCCCGGCAGGCGTGATCCCTGGTCAGCCGCTTGGGCAGGACGTAGTCATCCGGTGCGGGGGTCGAGCTTTATCGCGCCCTGCCACCGCTGCCGGCGACGTGAGCCGCGGCAGGTCTTCCTGCGGTTGTGCCCCTGGCGCGGCACTGATGCTGCCGCCGTGACGGCAGCGGCAACCACCCCGAGGACCGCGGCCCCTGTGCGTCAGCCGTTTACAAGTGAGCCGTACGGCGCTAACTTGCGGAACTGGTGGGGTGGGAGCGCTCCCACGCGATGGACCGGAACCCGCCCCGTGGCGACCGCCCCCACCCCCGCATCCGCACACACGCATCCACACGGCCCGTACCTCAAGGAACGGACTGATATGTCATGATCATGACAAAGTCAAAAAGGAATGGGGAGTCCCCGGCCTCCCCGCGCCGATTAGTGCTCCCCACCCGTGCCAGAGCCCTCTTCCTCGTCCTGGTGGCCCTGTTCGCGACGATCCCGGCCGTCAGTCTGGTCGTGTCCGCCGGCGGTGAGGCCAAGGCCCACGGCACCCCGATGAAGCCCGGCAGCCGTACCTTCCTGTGCTGGCAGGACGGTCTGACCGACACCGGTGAGATCAAACCGGTGAACCCGGCCTGCAAGAACGCGCAACAGGTCAGTGGCACCACGCCGTTCTACAACTGGTTCTCGGTGCTGCGCTCGGACGGCGCCGGCCGCACCCGCGGCTTCGTGCCGGACGGCGAGCTGTGCAGCGGCGGCAACACCAACTTCACCGGCTTCAACGCGGCCCGCTCCGACTGGCCGCTCACGCACCTCACCTCGGGCGCGACCGTCGACTTCTCGTACAACGCCTGGGCCGCGCACCCGGGTTGGTTCTACGTCTACGTCACCAAGGACGGCTTCGACCCGACCCGGACCCTCACCTGGGACGACATGGAGGCCCAGCCCTTCCTCAGCGTCGACCACCCGGCCCTCAACGGCAGTCCGGGCACGGTCGAGGCCAACTACTCCTGGACCGGCAAACTCCCGTCGAACAAGTCGGGACGGCACATCATCTACATGGTCTGGCAGCGCTCGGACAGCGCCGAGACCTTCTACTCCTGCTCCGACATCGTCTTCGACGGCGGCAACGGCGAGGTCACCGGCATCCACGACCCGGGCAACCCGTCCGAGCCGGTGCCGGGCACCTGCACGGCCACCCGCAGGACGACGGGGAGCTGGAACGGCGGCTACCAGTCCGAGGTGACCGTCACCAACTCCGGTGACGTGCCGATGCTGGGCTGGATGGTCGACTGGACGCTGCCGAGCGGCCAGAAGGTCGAGAGCCTGTGGAGCGGCAACGCGACGTACAACGGCCAGGCGGTGATGGTCCACAACGCCGGGTGGAACGGTTCGCTCGATCCGGGCAAGAGTACGACGTTCGGTTACGTCGTCTCCGGGTCCGGCGGTGACACGGCGACCACACTTCCCTGCCGCGTCGGCTGAACCCCCTGACGGACCACGGCTCCGCCTGCTCGGAGCGGACCCGGCGGCCAGGCGCCACCGGGTCCGTGAGCCGACCGGAGGTGCGAGGCAGCGCGTCGCGCAGGAGTCCGGGGCTCGACGCAGGTCACCATCGTCTCACTCGACGCGGACCGGAGCCGGTCATCACCTGCGTCCTCGCGACGGCCCCGCTCACCGCGCCGAGGAGCGGCCGCGAACGTGACCCGGCCCGACGCATTCGACCCGGCGAGTTTGCCCCCCATCCGCTCACATCGGCTCCCGGCGACCGGCCGGGCGGCTCGTGGGGAGACCGAACAGCGAGGACAGCCACTCGAGTTGGCGTCGTACGTGGACGGCGTCGCCGCCCTCGTGGCCGTTGTACGGATAGGCGTGGATCTCCTTGCCGGGGGCCGCGCCGGTCAGTTCCCCGTAGCGGTTGAACGCGGCGTACGTCCCGCTCGGCGGGCACACCGTGTCGCGCAGGCCCACCCCGAAGTGGGCCGGCGCCTGCGCGCGCCGGGCGAAGGAGACGCCCTCCAGATACGACAGGGTGCGGTAGGCGGCCCGCTCGGCGCCCCGGTGCACGGACAGGTACGCGGTGATCTCGCCGTAGGGTGACGCGTCGGTGAGATCGAGGGCACGCCGGACACCGCACAGGAACGGGGCGGAGACCAGGACGGCCGCCAGGTCCGGCACCAACCCCGCGACCGCCAGGGCGAGTCCGCCGCCCTGGCTGTTGCCGACGGCGGCGGTCCGTTCCCGGTCCACGCCGGGCAGGGCGCGCACCGCGGCCACCGCGCGGACCGCGTCCGTGATCAGCCGGCGGTAGTGGTGGTCACGGGGTGCGAGCAGCCCCCGTACCGCCGGAGTCGGGCCGCCGCGGTCCGACACGTGCGGGTCCGGGGTGTCGCCTCCGCAGCCGTACTGGTCGCCCTGGCCCCGGTTGTCCATGAGCAGGTGCGCGTATCCGGCGTTCACCCAGGTCAGCCGTTCGTGCGGGAGGCCGCGTCCGCGACCGTACCCCGCGTACTCGACGACGGCCGGCAGCGGCTCGGACACCCCGGCCGGCCTGCTGTACCAGGCGCGCACCGGATCGCCGGCGAAGCCGCGGAAGGTCACGTCCCAACTCTCCACCAGACGCAGGCCGTTCGCGGCCGGCAGGGCCGACACCACCGGGTCGCTCTGCCCGGCCTCCTTCAGGGTGTTCTGCCAGAAGTCGTCGAAGTCGGCGGGCTCATCGAGGTGGGGTCGGTAGTGCTCGAGTTCCTTCAGGGGCAGGTCGAACGCGGGCACGGCGGCACCTCACAGGCTTCGACGGGGCGGCTCGGTCCGATCGTTGCGGTCGCCAGGCAGAAAGTTCCGATGCGTCCGCGCCGATCCCTCCATCTCTTCCACCTCCGGCCCATGGTGAACCCATCGCATCACCACCACCCCGCGACGCAACCTCCCCGTGCGCAGCCCCCATTGACAGCGCTTTCTGGTGCCCCTAAGTTGCCGCGGAGTTACCGGTAAGAGCTCGAAAGTTTCGGTTCCGCGTCCCATGCCCCGGGAGGCCCGAGCATGAGCACGTCCACCACGTCGGCCCCGTCGCCGGGCACCCAGGACCCGCCGTCGGACAGAGCCGCGCCCCGCCGCCGGACGCGGGCGCCCGTGCGCACCGGTTGGCGGCGGGCGTTGCGCCGGGACTGGCAGCTGTACTCGCTGGCGATCCTGCCGTTGCTGTTCTTCCTGGTCTTCCGCTACCTGCCGATGATGGGCAACGTGATCGCCTTCCGGCGCTTCGAGCCCGGAGGCTCGATCTTCGGCGGGGAGTGGGTGGGCCTGCGCTATGTCGAGATGTTCCTCAGCGATCCCACCTTCTGGCAGGTCTTCCGCAACACCCTGTGGCTGGGCGGGCTGACCCTCGTCTTCTGCTTCCCGATCCCGATCGTGCTGGCGCTGCTGCTCAACGAGGTGCGCAGACGGTCGCTGAAGCGGTTCGTGCAGTCGGTGTCGTACCTCCCGCACTTCCTGTCGATCGTGATCGTCGCGGGCATCACCCTGCAGATGCTCGCCACGGACGGCCCGGTCAACCACGTCCTCGGCTGGTTCGGTCACGACCCGGTCCGGTTCATCCAGGAGCCGGAGTGGTTCCGCACCATCTACGTCGGCTCGGAGATCTGGCAGACCGCCGGATGGGGCACGATCCTGTACCTCGCCGCGCTCACCACCATCGACGAGGACCTGTACGAGGCCGCGCGCATCGACGGCGCGAACCGTTGGCAGCAGATCCGGCACGTCACCCTGCCCGGCATCCGGCCCACGATGATCACGCTGCTGATCCTCAACATCGGCACGTTCATGGCGGTCGGCTTCGAGAAGGTCCTGCTGCTGTACAACCCCCTGACCTACCCGAAGGCCGACGTGATCTCCACGTACGTCTACCGGACCGGCGTCGAGTCCAACAGCTTCAGCTACGCCGCCGCCATCGGTCTGTTCGAGGCGATCATCGGCCTGGTCCTGATCACCTCCGCCAACCAGCTCTCGCGTCGCACAGTGGGGACCAGCCTGTGGTGAGTGTCAACCGGCCCTCGCGGGGCTACCGCGTCTTCCAGGGCGTCAACGGGGTGATCCTCACCCTCGTCGTGGTCGTGACCCTGTACCCCTTCCTCAACATCGTCGCGCGGTCCTTCAGCGGCGAGCGGCAGATCCGGGCCGGTGAGGTCACGCTGTGGCCCAAGGGGTTCAACCTCACCACGTACAAGATCGTGTTCCAGGACTCGATGTTCTGGCGCAACTACGGCAACACGGTGTTCTACACGGTCGTGGCGACCGCCGTCGCCATGGTCCTGACGACCTGTTACGCCTACGTCCTGTCCAAGAGGCACCTCAAGGGTCGCACCGCACTCGTCGGGATCGCGGTGTTCACGATGTTCTTCACCGGCGGCCTGATCCCCCACTACGTCCTGATCACCAGCCTGGGGTTGAAGAACAGCGTCTGGGCGATCGCGTTGCCCAACGCGATCAGCGTCTTCAACCTGCTGGTGATGAAGGCGTTCTTCGAGAGCCTGCCGGCCGACCTGGAGGAGGCCGCCCAGATCGACGGCCTGAGCACCTACGGCATACTGCTCAGGATCGTGCTGCCGCTGTCCAAGGCGGTCGTCGCCACGATGGTGCTCTTCTACTCCGTGTCCTTCTGGAACTCCTGGTTCAGCGCGTTTCTCTACATGGACCGGACGGACCTGATGCCGGTCACCGTCTATCTGCGCAACCTCATCCAGGGCGCCACCGGAGGCGGCAACGCCGGCGCCGCCACCGAGCAGCTCAGCCAGGTCGGGGCCAACATCCAGGCGGTCACCATCGTGCTCACCGCGCTGCCGATCCTCTGCGTGTACCCGTTCGTCCAGCGCTTCTTCGTCTCGGGCGTGATGCTCGGCGCGGTCAAGGGCTGACAGCACCTCAACTCACTTACGGAACAAGGGAGTATCCGTGAAGAACGCAGGACAGCTGTCGCGGCGTCAGATTCTGGCCGCCGCGGGCTTCGCAGGGCTCGCGGCCCTCACCGGCTGCGGCAGCGGCGACGACGGAGGCGACTCCAAGGACCTGTCGAAGAAGCAGAACGGCGCGATGAAGAACTACCGCGCCGGGCAGCAGTTCAAGGCCGCCAAGCCGTTGTCCTTCTCGGTGCTGCACAACAACAACCCGGTCTACCCCCTCAAGGGCGGCTGGCTGTTCTGGAAGGAACTCACCCGGCGCACCGGAATCACCCTGAAGCCCC
The DNA here is from genome assembly GCF_001514265.1 of Streptomyces resistomycificus. Classification (GTDB taxonomy): domain Bacteria; phylum Actinomycetota; class Actinomycetes; order Streptomycetales; family Streptomycetaceae; genus Streptomyces; species Streptomyces resistomycificus. Next base: position 91,679 of record NZ_KQ948988.1, read on the forward strand.
TCGACGTCCCGCTGGCCGACTACGAGAAGAAGCGCAGTGTCCTCATCGGCGCGGGCGACGCCCCCTTCCTGATCCCCAAGACGTACCACCCCTCCGAGGTCGCCTTCGTGTCGTCGGGGGCGATCCTCCCGGTCAGCGAGTACGTGCACCTGATGCCCAACTTCCAGGACAAGGTGAAGAAGTGGAAGCTCGAGCCCGAGCTCGACTCCATCCGCCAGTCCGACGGCAAGTACTACCTGCTGCCCGGCCTGCACGAGAAGGTCAAGTCGGGCTACTCGCTGTCCTTCCGCACGGACGTCCTCGACCGGCACGGCCTGACCCTGCCCGAGACCTGGGACGAGGTGTACGACGTCCTCAAGGCGCTCAAGCAGGAGTACCCCGCCAAGTACCCCTGGACCGACCGCTGGAGCACCAACACCCCCTTCCCCTGTGGCGCGCTGTTCAGCTACCTCGGCCAGGCGTACGGGGTCAGGGCGGGCTGGACCTACGACAACCTCGCCTTCGACACGGAGGCGGGGAAGTTCGTCTTCAACGGCGCGACGGACGGCTACCGGCAGATGCTCGAGTACCTGAGAAAGCTCGTCGCCGAGAAGCTGCTGGACCCGGAGAGCTTCACGCAGCAGGACGACCAGGCCGTGCAGAAGCTGCTGGCCGAGAAGTCCTACGTGATCAGCGCCAACCCGCAGGAGCTGGTGCAGAACTACCGCTACAACCTGGAGAAGCAGGTCAAGGGCGCGAAGATCGAGATGATCCCGGTGCCGCTCGGCCCCGCGGGCGCGGTCGTGCTGGGCGGTACCCGCCTGGAGAACGGCGTCATGGTCTCCAGCAAGGCGCTCAAGAGCGACACCTTCGTCGCGATGATGCAGTTCGTGGACTGGCTCTGGTACTCCGACGAGGGCCAGAAGTTCTGCAAGTGGGGCGTCGAGGGCGAGACCTACACCGAGTCGGGCGGTACCTACAGGCTGGAGCCCGGCATCTCCCTCATGGGCTCCGACCCGGACGCGCCGAAGGACCTCCAGAAGGACTTCGGGTTCTTCAACGGCGTCTTCACCTACGGCGGCAGCTGGGCCCTGGTCTCCTCCTCCTTCAGCCCGGACGAGAAGAAGTTCCAGGACGCCATGGCCCAGCGCACCCAACTGCCCATCGCGCCGGCCCACCCGCTGCAGTCCGTCGAACAGGAACAGGCGACGCTCTGGGACACCCCGCTCAAGGACCACGTCATCCAGAACACGCTCAAGTTCGTCCTCGGCAAGCGGCCGATGACCGAATGGGACGCGTACGTGGCCGAGTTGAAGGCGAAGAACATGCAGCAGCTCCTCGACCTGCACAACAAGGCGTACGAGCGCTACCAGAAGGAGAACGGGTGACCGGCGCCCCCGCCGGGGCCAGGGCCTGTCGTTTGGATCAGGTCGGCCGGGAGGCACCGCACCTCTTGGCGCCCCGCGACGCCGGCATGTTCCAAACGACTGGCCCTAGCGGCCGATTGCCCGGTAGGGAGCCGGGATGAGCACACCCGCCGCCTTCGGCCAGGGCTCGCTGTCCCGCGCCGCCGCCCTGATCCACACCCTCGTCACCGTGGAGGCGCTGTTCCTCGCCGCCGCCTCGCCGGGCCTGGCCGGACTGCTGCTGGTGGGCACCGACCCGGCCAACCTGCCCCTGGCCGCCGTATGCCTGCTGCCGCTGGGCCCGGCCCTGTCCGCCGCCCTGTACGCCCTCCACCACCGCGACCGCGACCTCACGGACCTGGCTCCGGCCCGCGCCTACCGGCGCGGCTGGCGGCTCAACGCGCTGCCGGCGCTGAAACTGTGGACGCCGCTGCTGGCCTGGCTCACCGTGATCGCGTTCACGCTGACCCACTTCTCCGCCACCGGCCTGCCCGGCTGGTGGGCCGTGCTGCTCGCCGGCATCGGGGCCCTCTCCCTCCTGTGGGGCGCGCACGCGCTCGTCCTGACCTCGCTGTTCGCCTTCCGCGGCCGGGACACGGCCCGGCTCGCCGGCTACTTCCTGTTCCGGCACGGCCGCGCCACCCTGGGCGCCGCCTCCCTGCTCGTCCTGACCGCCGCGGGAACCGCCCTGCTCACCGAGGCCCTGCCCGCCCTGCTGGCCGCACCCCTGCTGCTGTCCCTGCTGCACAGCGGCCGCCCGGTGATCGCCGAGACCCAGGAGGACTTCACCGCATGACCGAGAGGCTCCCGCGGACCCCCAAGATCCCCTACGGCGGCGACCACAACCCCGAGCAGTGGCCGGAGGAGGTCTGGGACGACGACCACCGCCTGTTCACCCAGGCCGGCGTCGACACCCTCACCGTCGGCGTCTTCTCCTGGTCGCTCACCCAACCCGCCGAGGACACCTACGACTTCACGACCCTCGACCGGATCCTGGACCGCGCCGCCGCAGAGGGCCGTCAGGTCTGCCTCGCCACCGCAACCGCCGCCCTCCCGCCCTGGCTGGCGAAGAAGTACCCGGAGGTCAACCGCACCGACTTCGAGGGCCGCCGCCACCGCTACGGCCAGCGCCACAACTTCTGCCCCAGCTCACCGGCGTACCGCCGGCTGGCCACGGCCCTCGCCGGCCGCCTCGCCGAACGGTATGCACGGCACCCCGCGCTGCTGGCCTGGCACATCAACAACGAGTACGGCGGCACCTGTTACTGCGACCTGTGCGCGCAGGCGTTCCGGGACCGGCTCCGGGACAGGTACGTCACCCTGGACACCCTCAACGACGCCTGGTGCACCACCTTCTGGTCCCACCGCTACACCGACTGGGCCGAGATCGAACCCCCCAACGCCCTCACCGAGCACTGGCGGGGGTCCGACCACACCGCCTTCCAGGGAACCACGCTCGACTACTTCCGCTTCACCACCGACGCCCTCCTCGGCTGCTTCCTCGCCGAGAAGGAGGCGATCCGCGCCCACGACCCCGCAACGCCCGTCACCACCAACTTCATGGGCATGTTCCGCCCCCTCGACTACCACCGCTGGGCGCCCCACCTCGACTTCGCGTCCTGGGACAGCTACCCGCCCCTCGACGCCCCGCCCACCTGGCCCGCCCTCGCCCACGACCTGATGCGCGGCCTCAAGGACGGCGCCCCCTTCTGGCTGATGGAACAGACCCCGTCCACCACGGCCTGCCGGGACGTCAACCCCCTCCGCCGCCCCGGCGAGCTCCGCCTGGCCACCCTCCAGGCCGTCGCCCACGGCGCCGACGCCGCCCTGTACTTCCAGATGCGCGCCTCACGCGGCGCCTGCGAGAAGTACCACGGCGCGGTCATCGGTCACGCGGGCCGCGACGACACCCGAGTCTTCCGGGAAGTGGCCGAACTGGGACGGGAGTTGACGCTCCTGGGAGACGTGAGCCTCGGCGCCCGCACCCCCGCCCGCACCGCCCTGCTCTTCGACTGGGACAGCTGGTGGGCCCTGGAGATCTCCGACGGCCCGTCCCGCCTGGTCCGCTACCAGGAGGTCGTCCACGCCTACTACCGGGCCGCCCGCGACGCAGGCGCCGACGTGGACGTGGTCCCGCAGACCGCCGACCTCACCGGCTACGACGTGGTCCTCGCCCCCGCCCTGCACATGGTCAAGGGCGACCTGGCCACCCGCCTCGAAGGCGTGGCATCGCGCGGCGGCACGGTCCTCGCCACGTTCCTCTCCGGCCGCGTCGACGAGCACGACCGAGCCTTCCTCTCCGACGTCCCCGGCCCGCTGGCCCCGCTCATGGGCATCCGCGTCGACGAATGGGACGCGCGAGCCCGGGACGTCGTACAGCCGGTGGAGATGGGGGGCTCGACCCACGACGCCCGCCTGGTCTTCGAGATCGTCCTGCCCCGGGGTGCCGAGCCCGTCGCCACCTACGGCGCCGACTTCTACGCGGGCACCCCGGCCGTGACACGCAACCGGTTCGGCGACAGCGGGGGAGAGGCCTGGTACGTCGCCACCGCCCTCGACCAACCGGGCGTCGACGACGTCGTCCGCCGCGTCCTGACCCGCCACGACCTGATCGGACCCTACGCGGACCGAGCCGGCCTGGAGACCGCCCACCGGACCGCCCCCGACGGCACCCGCCTCCTCTTCCTCCTCAACCACACCCCCGACCCGGCCCACCTGACCGCCCACACCACCGCCACCGACCTCCTGACCGGCAAACGGGTCGACAAGGGCGCGCCCCTGACCCTCGGCCCGCTGGGCGCGGCCATCCTGCGCACCCAGTAGAACGGGATCAGTAGAACGGGATCAGAAGAGCGCATTCGGGAGAGCGCACTCAGTAGATGCGGCGCCCCCGCGCGTCCGGCACACCCGACTTGCGGAAGAAGTAGCTGTTGATCTGGTCCCGCCACTCCCGGGCACCGCGTAGCTGCTCCTCGTAGCGCTCCGCGCCCCGTGCGTGGCGGGCCGGGCCGACGAGGTCCTCGAGCGAGGCCCACACCTCCCGGGCCCTCTCCACCTCCTCGACACCCTCGAAGTGCGTGTCGTAGAGGTGCTGGATCACCGTCTTCCCGCTGTGCAGCACGTGGTCGTACGGCACGTGGTGGAAGAACAGGAGCAGCTCGTCGGGGCAGGTGCCGGGGGACTCGTAGACCTCGGCCCAGGGCTTCGCGTACTGCCCCGCGTAGCCCGTGCCGGTCGCCACGCTCCGGTCGACGCCGACGCCGTCGCGGTCGGCGAAGTGGTAGGTGCCCCAGGGGCTGTACTCGTAGCCGTCCACGCTCGGCCCGTAGTGGTGCCCCGGCTGCACCATGAAGCCCACGCCCAGCGGGGCGGTGTACTTCTCGTACGTCTGCCAGGAGCCGGTCAGCACCTCGCCCAGCGAGGCACGCAGCCGGGCGCCCTCCCCGGCCCCGCCGGCCGCCTCCGGCGTGAAGGTCAGCTCGATCCACTCGCTCAGGAACCGGTACGGGTCGGCGTCCGGCTGCCACGCCAGCCGGCCGAAGGTGTACAGGTTGGCCTGGGCCAGCGGGTGCCCGGTCCAGAACGGGTCGTCGCCCGCGTTGGACACCGCCACCAGGCCGCCGCGCGCCAGCGCCCCGACCTCCGTGTCCCCGTCGGGACGAAACCGCAGCACCTCGCTCCACATCCGCCCCAGCCAGCACACGTGGCGCTGCTGGCCGGTGTACTCCTGGGTGGCCTGCACCTCCACCGCGAGCCGGGTCCGCGGCATCGCGCCGATCAGCGGCGAGACCGGTTCGCGGACCTGGAAGTCCAACGGCCCGTGCTTCACCTGGAGGACGGCGTTGTCGGCGAACTCCCCGTCCAGCGGGGTGAAATGGTCGTACGCGGCCCGCGCCCGGTCGGTCGTCCGGTCCCGCCAGTCCTGCCGGTGGTCGTAGACGAAGCACCGCCAGTGCACGGTACCGCCGTGCGGGGCGAGCGCGGCGGCCAGCAGGTTCGCCCCGTCGGCGTGACTGCGGCCGTACGCGAACGGACCCGGCTGGCCCTCCGAGTCGGCCTTCACCACGTACCCGCCGAAGTCCTCGATCTCCTCGTACACCCGTGCCGTCGCCTCGGCCCACCACGCCCGGACCGAGGCGTCCAGCGGATCGGCGCTCGGCAGAGCGCCGAGCACCATCGGCGCGGCGAAGGTGACCGACAGATGCGTGCGGATGCCGTACGGCCGCAACGCCCCCGCGATCCGGGCGACTTCACCGATCCGGTCGGTGAGCAGGTGTGCCTCGGTCTCGTGCACGTTGACGTTGTTCACGGCGACCGCGTTGATCCCGCAGGCGGCCAGCAGCCGGCCGTACGCCCGCACCCGCTCCAGCTCGCCGCGCGCGAGCCCGTCCGCCCAGAACAGCGACCCGCCCGCGTACCCACGCTCCACCTGGCCCATGACCGGGTGCACGGCCACGTTGTCCCAGTGGTCCAGCATGCGCAGCCCCAGCGCGGGGCGGTGCGCCTGCTTCGGCCGGTCGTGGGAGAACGCCTTCTCCCCGAGCCGCACGACATGGAACAGCCCGTACAGCAGTCCGGCCTGACCGTGCGCGGCGACGGTCGTACGGCCCTGGCGGCGCACGCAGGTGAAGCCCTCGTCGCCCAGCTCCTCGGGGCCGGTCAGCTCCAGCACGAGGTCGTATGGGCTCTCGCCCGGTCCAAAGGCGCGCACGACCTCGCCCCCGAACCGGGCACAGGCCTCCGCCACCTCCCCGTGCACCGTCTCCACCAGCGGTCCCGACCCCCGGATCAGGGTCCGCCGGCCGCCGAGCGGCCGGAAGGCGGCCGGCGGCAGCCAGGCCGGATCGACACCCTCGGGCAGGACGGGTACGGGAAGCGCCATGAGACCCCCAACTCGACTGCTCAGGAGAGCAGTTCGACCTCCGACAAGGCCGCCTCGCCGTCGACGGCCAGACGGTACTTCTCGTACGTACCCGGTGACCTCACCGTGAACGCACGGGTCTGTCGGTCCCACGCGAAGGCCTCGCCGGGGCGTTCGTCGAGGGTCTGCCAGGTGGGCCCGTCCGCCGACCCCGCCGGATGCCGACCGGCGCGGTGTCCACGGTGCTGATCCAGTCGGGTGCCGGATCGCCCGTCTCGAAGGAGGAGACGAACTACCGCCCCGCCGTGGCGGGCGCCTCGGGCAGGGCGACCGCCGCGCCCGGTCCGCCCGCACTCCGTCTGTGCCGAACCGTGTGCTGCCGCATACGCGAGCACTCCAAGTTTTTCCGGCAGGCCGTGCACAGCCCGCTCATATTTCCGGGAGGTCTCAACTCGGAAAAGACCCACGGTCAACCTTGCATTCGATCTTGCTCCATTGACGTGAAGTGGACTATACCTGTCGGCGATTCACCCGATCCGCACATCATGATCCGCACGACCCTGCTTGACCTGACCGCGGTGCCCGGAGGATCCGGTTCACCGCCTGAGTCCTGGAGAAGGCGAGGACTTGAGCATGGGATCCACTTCCGCCGAGAACAACGCAGCCGGTGGCGTCGGCCGCCGCGATCTGATCAAGCGGTCTGCCGCGCTGGGCCTGATCTCCGTCCCCACGATGGGTCTCCTCTCCGCGTGCGCCAGCAGTGGCGGCGACGGCGACGGGGAGAAGGCCAAGGCGGGCAAGAAGACCGCCAAGAACCCGCTGGGTGTGAACGACACCGCGGGGATGGAATTCGTCCTGTTCGACGGCGGTTTCGGCAAGGAGTACGCCGAGGACGCGGTGAAGATCTACGAGAAGAACTTCCCCGGGGCCAAGGTGAAGTTCTCCGCCACCCAGAAGATCCAGTCCACCCTCCAGCCCCGCTTCAACCAGGGCACCCCGCCGGATCTCATCGACAACTCCGGCGCCGAGCAGATGGACATGGGCGTCCTGGCCGGCAAGAACCAGCTCGCCGACCTCACCGCGCTCCTCGACGCCCCGTCCTACGACGACCCGGACAAGAAGGTCCGCGACACGCTACGCCCCGGCATCGTGGAGATGGGCCAGCTCGACGGCGACCCGGTCTGGATCATGTACTACGCCTACACGGTGTACGGCGTCTGGTACTCGCAGAAGGCCCTGGACTCCCTCGACGCCACGTACCCGGAGACCTGGGACGAGATGCTCGCGGTCTGCGCGAAGGCGAAGAAGAAGGGCATGGCGGGCTGGACGTACGCGGGCAAATACCCGTATTACCTCCCCTTCTCGCTCTACCCGATGATCGGCAAGGTCGGCGGCGTCGAGGTCCTCGACGCCATCGACAACCTGGAGCCCAACGCCTGGAAGCACCCCGCGGTCAAGGCGTGTTTCGAGGCCTACTACGAGCTCCAGCAGAAGGGCTACGTCCTCAAGGGCACCCCCGGCCTGGACCACATCCAGTCGCAGACGGCCTGGGCCAAGGGCAAGGCGCTGTTCATCCCGAACGGCTCCTGGGTGGAGAACGAGTCGGCCAACGTCATGCCGGCCGACTTCAACCTCGCCGTCTCGGCGCCGACCGGCATCGACTCCTCCGACAAGTTACCCTTCGGCACCATCTGGGCCTCCGGCGGCGAGCCGTTCATCGTCCCGGCCAAGGCGAAGAACGGCGCGGGCGGCATGGAGCAGCTGCGCATCATGCTCAGCGAGGCGTCCTCGAAGAACTTCACGAGCAAGGTCAAGTCGCTCACCGCGTACAACGGCGGCACCGACGGCATCACCCTCACCCCCGGTCTCAAGTCCGGTGTCGCGGCGCTGGAGAAGGCCGGCGACAACGTGGTGAATCCGCGGCTGCAGGACTGGTACGTGCAACTCCAGAAGGAGAAGATCGGGGTGTCCGGTCTCGGCGAGATGATGGCCGGCCGCCTCACTCCGGCCGAGGCGATCAAGAAGATCCAGGCCTTCGCCGACGAGACCGCCAAGGACAGCTCGATCAAGCACTACAAGCACCAGTAAACGGACCGGAGAAGCGATGCAGCACGGCAAGTACCGGTTCATCGTGGGGTTTCTGGCGCTGCCCCTCGGACTGTACGCGCTTTTCGTGGTATGGCCGTTCATCCAGTCCATCTACTACTCGTTCACGGACTGGACCGGCCTGAGCCCCGAATTCAAGATGGTCGGCCTGGACAATTACCGGAGGATGCTGGACGACGAGATCTTCTGGAAGTCCTTGCAGCACAGCTTGATGTTCGCGGTCGTGCTGCCACTGGTGACGATCAGCCTGGCGCTGTTCTTCGCATTCATGATCAATGTCGGCGGACGGAGAAGGAAGGGCGGCCCGGTCATCTCCGGCGTCCGGGGCTCTTCCTTCTACAAGATCGTCTATTTCTTCCCGCAGGTGCTCTCGATCGCCATCGTGGCCCTGCTGTTCGCCTTCGCGTACAACCCGGACAGCGGCGCCATCAACTCGCTGCTGCGCGGGATCGGGCTCGACAGTGTCCAGCCCCTGTGGCTGGGCGACCCGGGCCTGGCCCTGTGGTGTGTGATGGCCGTCCTGGTGTGGTCCACGGTCGGCTTCTTCGTGGTCCTCTTCTCCGCCGGCATGGCCTCCATCCCGGCGGACCTGTACGAGGCGGCGCTGCTCGACGGGGCGGGCCGTGCCGCCACGTTCTTCCGGATCACCCTGCCGCTGCTGTGGGACACCGTGCAGTCCGGCTGGGTCTACATGGGCATCCTCGCGCTGGGCGCCGAGTCCTTCGCGGTCGTGCAGATCATGACGACCGGGCCGGGAGGTCCCGACTACTCGACCACCGTCATGGTCCTGTACGTGTACCAGAAGGCGTTCCGCGACGGGCAGGCCGCCTATGCCACCACGATCGGTGTCGCCCTCCTCGTCGTCACGCTGGCCTTCGCCGCCCTCGTGATGCGACTGGGCCGGCGCGAGCGGCTGGAGTACTGAGCCAATGAAGACGACCGAGACCCCCGCCCCCGTACCGGCCGAGTCCGGTGTCCCCGTCGCCAAGACCGACGCCCCGGCGCGCCCGCCCCGGCGGGCCGACAAGGAGGGAACCACCCTCAACGTCTTCTCGCACGGCGTCCTGGTCATCTGGGCGATCCTGGTCGTGATGCCGCTGTTGTGGGCGGTGATGACGTCCTTCAAGGACGACAGCGCGATCTTCGGCTCGCCCTGGTCGCTGCCGGACAGGCTGCACTTCGACAACTGGTCGCGGGCCTGGACCGAGGCCAACATGAGCGACTACTTCCTCAACACCGTTCTGGTGGTGGGGGGTTCGCTCATCGGCACGCTGGTCCTCGGCTCGATGGCGGCCTACGTGCTGGCCCGCTTCGACTTCCCCGGCAACCGGTTCATCTACTTCTTGTTCATCGGCGGCATGAGCTTCCCGATCATGCTGGCGCTGGTCCCGCTGTTCTACGTCGTGAACAACATGGGCCTGCTGAACACGATCCACGGGCTGATCCTGGTCTACATCGCCTACTCGCTGCCGTTCACGGTGTTCTTTCTCACCGCGTTCTTCCGCACCCTGCCGACCTCGGTGGCGGAGGCGGCGTTCGTGGACGGGGCCTCGCACTCCCGGACGTTCTTCCAGATCATGCTGCCGATGGCCAAGCCGGGCCTGATCAGCGTGGGGATCTTCAACTTCCTCGGGCAGTGGAACCAGTACATGCTGCCCACGGTGCTGAACACCGACCCCGACAAGCGCGTCCTCACCCAGGGCCTGGTCCAGCTGGCGGTCAGCCAGGGGTACAAGGGCGACTGGTCGGGACTGTTCGCGGGCCTGGTCATGGCGATGCTCCCGGTGCTCGCCGCGTACATCGTCTTCCAACGACAGGTGGTGCAGGGACTGACCGCGGGGGCGCTGAAGTAGCGGCCCTCCCACCCGTACGGACACCGCTCCCGGCGCGGCCGGGGGCGGCGGCCGTGTTGCCGTCCAAGCACTCGGATGCGGTTCAACCTCTTGACGGGAGGCGACCCGAACGGCTCAGCTTAGAGTTCACTAGTTGGACATAGACGGGGCCTCGTCGAAGCGGTCCCGCGCGCAGGAGGTCGTCGTGGAGACTCCGGGGTCGCAGTCGTCGCTGCACCGAGCCAACCTGGAGCGGGTCGTACGCGCCGTACGGCTGGCCGGGTCGCTCACGCAGGCGGAGATCGCGCGGACGACGGGCCTGTCCGCGGCGACGGTCTCCAACATCGTGCGCGAGCTCAAGGACGGCGGAACGGTCGAGGTCACGCCCACCTCGGCGGGGGGCCGCAGGGCCCGCAGCGTCTCGCTGAGCGGGGACGCGGGCATCGTCATAGGAGTCGACTTCGGGCACACGCATCTGCGGGTCGCGGTCGGCAACCTCGCCCACCAGGTGCTGGCCGAGGAGTCCGAACCGCTCGACGTGGACGCCTCCTCGACCCAGGGCTTCGACCGGGCGGAACAGCTGGTCAGTCGCCTGATCGCAGCAACGGGCGTCGACCGTTCCAAGATCGCCGGGGTGGGCCTGGGCGTACCCGGACCGATCGACCTGGAGTCCGGCACGCTCGGCTCCTCCGCCATCCTGCCGGGCTGGATCGGCACCAGGCCGGCCGAGGAGATGCGCGGGCGGCTGGGCGTTCCCGTGCACGTGGACAACGACGCCAACCTCGGCGCCCTCGGCGAGATGGTGTGGGGCAGCGGCCGGGGGGTGCGCGACCTGGCGTACATCAAGGTCGCCAGCGGTGTCGGTGCCGGTCTGGTGATCAGCGGGAAAATCTACCGCGGCCCGGGTGGCACTGCGGGAGAAATCGGACATATTACACTTGATGAATCCGGCCCCGTCTGCCGTTGTGGGAACCGGGGCTGCCTGGAGACCTTCGCGGCCGCGCGCTACGTGCTGCCGCTGCTCCAGTCCAGCCACGGGACCGACCTGACGATGGAAGGCGTCGTGCGACTGGCGCGGGACGGAGACCCAGGCTGTCGTCGGGTGATCGCCGACGTCGGCCGACACATCGGCAGTGGAGTCGCCAATCTCTGCAATCTTCTGAACCCGAGCCGGGTGGTCCTGGGCGGTGATCTCGCCGAGGCCGGCGAGCTCGTGCTCGGGCCGATCAGGGAGTCTGTCGGCCGCTACGCGATCCCCAGTGCGGCGCGCCAACTGTCCGTGCTTCCAGGGGCACTTGGTGGACGTGCGGAGGTGCTCGGAGCGCTCGCTCTCGCACTCAGCGAGATGGGTGATTCGACCCTTTTGGACGGCACGCTGCACGCAGCGACTCCTGCCTTCACTTAGAGAACGCAGGACGCCGTTGCCATCTCGTTAAGTATTTACTTCTTGACGTCGCACGCGTGGCCGAGTTGACTTCCAGCCACCTCGGCCGCAATGTCGCGGCCTCGTCAGGGAGGTTTCAAAAGTGAACACGCTCATGCGTCGTACCGCTGTTGCCGTTGCGATCGGGGCCATGGCCGTCTCGGTGGCCGCCTGTGGCAAGGCCGGTGACGACGACTCGGGCAGCGGCAGCGGCTCGGACAGCAAGTCGATCGGCCTGCTTCTTCCCGACAACGTCACCGCTCGCTACGAGAAGTTCGACAAGCCGTACTTCGAGGACAAGGTCGCCGAGCTCTGCTCCGACTGCAAGGTCGAGTACGCCAACGCCGCAGCCGACTCGGCCAAGCAGGCGCAGCAGGTCAGCAGCATGATCACCAAGGGCGTCAAGGTCATCGTGGTCAGCGCCCAGGACTCCGCCGCGATCAAGTCCTCGATCCAGAAGGCCGTCGACAAGGGCGTCAAGGTCATCGCGTACGACCGTCTGGCCCAGGGCCCGGTCTCCGCGTACGTCTCCTTCGACAACGTCAAGGTCGGCGAGCTCCAGGGCCAGGCCCTGATCGACGCCCTCGGCGACAAGGCGACCCCCAAGTCCAAGGTCGTCATGATCAACGGTGACGACGCCGACCCGAACGCCGCGCAGTTCAAGGAAGGCGCCCACAAGGCCCTCGACGGCAAGGTGGACATCGCCTACGAGCAGTCCGGCCTGTGGAAGGACACGGTCGCCGCCCAGAAGATGTCGGCCGCCATCACCCAGCTCGGCGCCAAGAACATCGCGGGCGTCTACGCCGCCAACGACGGCATGGCCGGTGGCATCGCCACCGTCCTCAAGGGCGCCAAGATCAGCGGCATCCCGCTGACCGGTCAGGACGCGGAGCTCGCCGGTATCCAGCGCATCGTCGCCGGCACCCAGTCCAGCACCGTCTACAAGGCATTCAAGCCGGAGGCCGACGCGGCCGCCCAGCTCGCGGTCAACCTGCTCGAGGGCAAGAGCATCGACGACCTGGCCACCGAGACCCTGACCAGCGGCTCCGGCGACAAGGTGCCCTCGCAGCTGCTGACCCCGGTGTCGGTCACCGTCGACAACATCAACGACACGGTGATCAAGGACAAGCTCTACACCGTCGCCGACATCTGCACCGCGGACTACGCCGCCGCGTGCAAGAAGGCCGGTCTGGAGTAAGCAGCCGCCGGCGGCAGACCAGACCTGTCCGGCGCCCGCCCCACCTTCAACCCCGCTGCGGGGCGGGCGCCGGACGGAAGCATGAGGGACTTGGCCGTTGCCGAGGGGCACCGGCCGCCCGCATGTTCATCTTGTAAATCAGTGCCTTGAGCACAACCCTCCGCGCCTTTCGACAAGCGCGGCATCCCCGCCGGTCAGGCGGCGAAGGAGATGGTTCACGTGTCCGCTACGCCCGTGCTGGCGTTGCGCGGAGTCTCCAAGCGATTCGGTGCGGTGCAGGCCCTCACCGAGGTCGAACTGGAGGTCCACGCCGGAGAAGTGGTCGCCCTGGTGGGCGACAACGGCGCAGGTAAGTCCACGCTGGTCAAGACGATCGCCGGTGTGCACCCCATCGACGAGGGTGTCATCGAGTGGGACGGCAAGCCGGTCAGCATCAACAAGCCGCACGACGCCCAGGGACTCGGCGTCGCGACCGTCTACCAGGACCTCGCCCTGTGCGACAACCTCGATGTCGTCGGCAACCTCTACCTCGGCCGTGAGCTGCTGCACCGCGGCGTCATCGACGAGGTCACGATGGAGAAGAACGCCCGGGAACTGCTGAGCACCCTCTCCATCCGCATCCCGAGCGTCCGCATCCCGATCGCGAGCCTCTCCGGCGGTCAGCGGCAGGTCGTCGCCATCGCCCGCGCGCTGATCGGCGACCCCAAGATCGTCATCCTCGACGAGCCCACCGCGGCCCTGGGCGTCGAACAGACCGCGCAGGTCCTCGACCTGGTCGAGCGGCTGCGCGAACGCGACCTCGGCGTCATCCTCATCAGCCACAACATGGCCGACGTCAAGGCGGTCGCGGACACCGTCGCCGTCCTGCGCCTGGGCAAGAACAACGGGTCCTTCCCGGTGAAGGACACCACCCACGAAGAGATCATCGCCGCGATCACCGGTGCCACGGACAACGCCGTGACCCGTCGCGCGGGGCGCACCACGGAGGCGGCAAAGTGAGTGACTCGTCCAAGACCGTGAAGAAGGATCCCTCACAGGAGACCGTCGCCCCGTCCGACGACCCCACGGCGGCGCCGGTCACCGTCGTCGACCCGCGGCTGCTCATCCGCGAAGAGGGCCTCAAGGGCTACCTGACCGAGTTCAAGCGGAAGGTGAAGGGCGGTGAGCTCGGCTCCCTGCCGGTCTTCGTCGGTCTGATCGTCATCTGGACGATCTTCCAACTGCAGAACGACCGGTTCCTCAGCGCCGACAACCTCTCCAACATCAGCTACTACCTCTCGGCCACCGGCATGCTCGCCATCGGCCTGGTGTTCGTGCTGCTGCTCGGCGAGATCGACCTGTCCGTCGGTTCCGTCAGCGGCCTGGCCTCCACGCTGTTCGCCGTCTTCGTGGTCGACCACGGGGTGAACTCCTGGCTGGCCCTGCTGCTCACCGTGGTCACCGGTATCGGCATCGGCGCCCTGCACGGCTGGTTCTTCGCCCGGATCGGCGTACCGGCCTTCGTGGTGACCCTGGCGGGCTTCCTCGGCTGGAACGGCCTGATGCTGTGGCTGCTCGGCGAGAGCGGCACCATCAACATCCCGGACGAGGGCCCCGTGCACCTCTTCGGCCAGAGCTCGTTCTTCATGGACCAGGCCGTCATCGGCGCCTACCTGCTGGCCGGCCTCGGTGTCGCCTCCATGCTCGCCGGCTCGCTCATCGAGCAGCGCCGCCGTCGTGCCGCGGGCGTGCCGTTCCGGCCCACGAGTGAGATCGCGCTGCGCGTCGGCGCGCTGGCCGTGGCCACGTTCGTCGCCGCGTACGTCCTCAACTCGTCCGCCGGTGTGTCCAACGCACTGGTGATCTTCCTCGCGTCGCTGGTGATCGTGGACTTCGTGCTGCGCCGCACCCCGTACGGCCGCAAGATCTTCGCGGTCGGCGGTGGCATCGAGGCCGCCCGCCGTGCCGGTATCAACGTGTCGATGATCCGTATCACCGTCTTCGCGATCGCCGGTGGCTTCGCGGCGGTCGGCGGTATGTTCTTCGCCGGTCAGACGCAGAGCGCCACGCTGAACGCCGGCGGCGGCAACACGCTGATGCTGGCGATCGCCGCGGCGGTCATCGGTGGCACCAGCCTCTTCGGCGGCCGCGGCACCGTGTGGTCCGCGCTGCTGGGCATGCTGGTGATCCAGTCCATCCAGACCGGCCTGGACCTGCTCAACATGAACACGTCGATCCAGTACATGATCACGGGTGCGGTCCTGCTGGGCGCGGTCGTCATCGACTCCGTCTCCCGCAGGAGCCAGAAGGCCGCCGGACGCGCATAGCGCCGTCTCGCCGTCGGGGCGCGGTGCCCCGGCGGCAAGCCGGCCGTGTGGGGCCGGTCGCGCGGTTGCCCGCGCCCCCGAGGGGCGCCCTGTTGCCCGGCATCGAAAACGATGCCGGGCAACTGTCGTGTCATAGGAACGCCACATCTTGGGTACAGCCGATCGCGTGACGTATCACGCACCGCCCGGGCGCGGTCCTCTCAGGCGGAACATTAGACTCGACAAGCCCGGCAACAGCTCTACTGCAAGGAGGCACGGGTGCCGCTGCTGACCCGCATCAGGGGACCGCGCGATCTGGACCGGCTCAGCCTGGAGCAGTTGGACCAGCTGGCCGAGGAGATCCGGACCTTCCTGGTCGACGCCGTCTCCAAGACCGGCGGCCACCTCGGCCCCAACCTCGGCGTGGTCGAGCTCACCATCGCCCTGCACCGGGTGTTCGACTCGCCCAAGGACAAGGTGCTCTGGGACACCGGCCACCAGTCCTACGTGCACAAACTGCTCACCGGCCGTCAGGACTTCTCCAAGCTGAAGATGAAGGGCGGCCTGTCGGGCTACCCCTCGCAGGCCGAGTCCGAGCACGACGTCATCGAGAACAGCCACGCCTCCACGGTCCTCGGCTGGGCCGACGGCCTCGCCAAGGCCAACCAGATCCTCGACCGCGGCGACCACGTGGTCGCCGTGATCGGTGACGGCGCCCTCACCGGCGGCATGGCCTGGGAGGCCCTGAACAACATCGCCGACGGGGACCGCCCGCTGGTCATCGTCGTCAACGACAACGAGCGGTCGTACGCGCCGACCATCGGCGGTCTCGCCAACCACCTCGCGACCCTGCGCACCACGGACGGCTACGAGCGTTTCCTCGCCCGCACCAAGGAGGTGCTGGAGCGGACCCCGGTGGTCGGCAGGCCGCTGTACGAGACCCTCCACGGGGCCAAGAAGGGCCTCAAGGACTTCATCGCCCCGCAGGGCATGTTCGAGGACCTCGGCCTGAAGTACGTCGGTCCCATCGACGGCCACGACATCGAGGCCCTGGAGTCGGCGCTGGCCCGCGCCAAACGCTTCGGCGGGCCCGTCATCGTGCACTGCCTCACCGAGAAGGGCCGCGGCTACCAGCCCGCCCTCCAGGACGAGGCGGACCGCTTCCACGGCATCGGCCCCATCCACCCCGACACGGGCCTGCCGGTCAAGGCGTCGGGCGCCGACTGGACGTCCGTCTTCGGCGACGAGATGGTCCAGCTCGGCAAGGAGCGCGAGGACATCGTCGCGATCACGGCGGCGATGCTGCAGCCGGTCGGTCTGAAGAAGTTCGCGGACGCCTTCCCGAACCGCATCTACGACGTCGGCATCGCCGAGCAGCACGCCGCCGTCTCCGCGGCGGGCCTCGCCACCGGCGGTGTGCATCCGGTGTTCGCGGTGTACGCCACCTTCCTCAACCGCGCCTTCGACCAGGTCCTGATGGACGTCGCCCTGCACAGGTGCGGCGTGACCTTCGTCCTGGACCGGGCCGGCGTCACCGGCACCGACGGCGCCTCCCACAACGGCATGTGGGACATGTCGATCCTCCAGGTCGTCCCCGGCCTCAGGCTCGCCGCCCCGCGCGACGCCGACCAGGTCCGCGCCCAGCTGCGCGAGGCCGTCGAGGTCGACGACGCGCCGACCGTGGTCCGCTTCTCCAAGGGCGCCGTCGGCCCCGCCGTCCCCGCCGTGGGCCGCGTCGGCGGCATGGACGTGCTGCGCGAGCCGGGCACCGACACCCCGGACGTGCTGCTGGTCTCCGTGGGCGCCCTGGCGCCGATGTGCCTGGAGATCGCGGGCCTCCTCGACAAGCAGGGCATCTCCACCACGGTGGTGGACCCGCGCTGGGTCAAGCCGGTCGACGAGGCCATGGCCCCCCTCGCGGACCGGCACCGGGTCGTCGTCACCGTCGAGGACAACTCCCGCGTCGGCGGCGTCGGCTCGACGATCGCACAGGCCCTGCGCGACGCCGGCGTGGACGTCCCGCTGCGCGACTTCGGCATCCCGCCGCGCTTCCTCGACCACGCCTCCCGCGCCGAGGTCATGGCGGAGATCGGGCTCACCGCGCCCGACATCGCCCGCCAGGTCACCGGCCTGGTCGCCAAGCTGGACGGCCGGTACGGCAGTGCGGCGGCCGAGGTCGACGCGGTGGAGTCCGCGCGCGACTGAGTACCTCCGGATGGGCCGGTTCCACCACCGTGAAGGGTGGTGGAACCGGCCCATCCGCGTGAATCCACGCGCGCCGGGGCATACGCACTACGCCCCCTCTCGATCATGTCGAGGACGACACAGCGTGGGAGGTACCCGTGAGCAGCACCCTCTTCCGGACGAAGAAGGTCGAGCAGTCCATCCTCGATACCGAGGAACCAGAGCACGCGCTCAAGAAATCCTTGTCCGCGCTGGATCTGACCGTCTTCGGCGTCGGCGTCATCATCGGCACCGGAATCTTCGTCCTGACCGGCACCGTCGCGAAGAACAACGCCGGTCCCGCCGTAGCCCTGGCCTTCGTGGTGGCCGGGGTGGTCTGCGCGCTCGCCGCGCTCTGCTACGCCGAGTTCGCCTCCACGGTTCCGGTAGCCGGCTCGGCGTACACGTTCTCGTACGCCTCACTCGGTGAACTGCCCGCCTGGATCATCGGCTGGGACCTGGTCCTGGAGTTCGCGCTCGGCACCGCGGTGGTCGCCGTCGGCTGGTCCGGCTACATCGCCTCGCTGCTGGACAACGCCGGCTGGCATCTGCCGGCCGCGCTGGGCGTCAGAGACGGGGCCGACGGCTTCGGCTTCGACATCCTCGCCGCCGCCCTGGTCCTGGTACTCACCGGAATCCTCGTGCTGGGCACCAAGCTGTCCGCGCGCGTCACCTCGGTCGTCGTCGCCATCAAGGTGACGGTCGTGCTGACCGTGATCGTCGCCGGTGCCTTCTTCATCAAGGGCGACAACTACGACCCGTTCGTCCCGAAGGCGCAGGAGGTCCCGGCGGGCGACAGTCTCGACTCCCCGCTCATCCAGCTGATGTTCGGCTGGGCGCCCTCCAACTTCGGAGTGATGGGCATCTTCACCGCCGCCTCGGTCGTCTTCTTCGCCTTCATCGGCTTCGACGTGGTGGCCACGGCAGCCGAGGAGACCAAGAACCCGCAGCGGGACATGCCCCGCGGCATCCTGGGCTCCCTCCTGATCTGTACGACCCTGTACGTCGCGGTGTCGATCGTCGTCACCGGCATGCAGCACTACACCGACCTGTCCATCACCGCGCCGCTCGCCGACGCCTTCAAGGCCACCGGGCACCCCTGGTTCGCGGGCTTCATCAGCTTCGGCGCCGCCGTCGGCCTCACGACCGTCTGCATGATCCTGCTGCTCGGCCAGACCCGGGTCTTCTTCGCGATGAGCCGTGACGGGCTGCTGCCCCGGTTCTTCTCCCAGGTCCATCCGCGGTTCAAGACCCCGCACCGCCCGACCATCCTGCTCGGCGTGATCATCGCGATCGTCGCCGGCTTCACCCCGCTGAGCGAACTCGCCGAACTGGTGAACATCGGCACGCTCTTCGCCTTCGTGGTCGTGGCGATCGGCGTGATCATCCTGCGCAAGGCCCGTCCCGACCTGCCCCGGGCCTTCCGCACCCCGTGGGTGCCGTTCATCCCGATCCTGTCGGTGGCCGCCTCGCTCTGGCTGATGCTCAACCTGCCCACCGAGACCTGGCTCCGCTTCGCCGGCTGGATGGTGCTCGGCTTCGTCGTGTACTTCCTCTACGGCCGCTCCCACAGCCGGCTCGGCCGGCAGCAGGAGGCCGCGGCCGGCCAGGCCACGCGGCCGCCGGGCGGAGGTACGGAGCAGTAGGGAGTTCCTGCCCACCGGCCTCGTGGGTCCCGCCTCCGGCGGCCCACGGGGCCGGTTGTGCGCGCCGTCCCGCGCCTGACCGGAAATGACCGTCACCGTATGGAAGCTGACCCGTAAGCTGCCTTTGTCGCCCTTGTCACTGACCGGATACGGCAGCGATGATGGGTGGGGTGGTCACCACGTGCCACGGCTCGACTGCTCAGTGCGACTCCGTGAACCGGCGAAGGAGATCACGATGACGGACGCCGTAGCACTTTCAGGCGGGTTTCAGAGCGCGTTACCAACAGCCCCTTCGGAGCCGGCGGAGTTCACCACACAGATCCCCGACTGCGGCGCGATACCGCTGGACCGGGTGGCCGACGTCCACAGCCGGACCCTGAGCGACCTGCTGCCGTCCGGATGGCAGTCGCTCCCCACCTTCAACTCCGGCATCTGACCGGCCAGGACCCCATGCGCCGATGACCGCCGGGACAAGAGCGTTCCGCCAGTTCGTCCTCAAGGTGCACAGCAGGTGCGATCTGGCCTGCGATCACTGCTACGTCTACCGGCACGCCGACCAGAGCTGGCGGCGCCGGCCGCAGGTGATCCCGGACGAGGTGGCCACGGCGGTGGCGCACCGGATCGCCGAACACGCCGCGGCCCACCCCGAACTCCCGCGGGTGCACGTCATCCTGCACGGCGGCGAACCCCTGCTCGCCGGAGGCGGGCGACTGGCCAGGATCGCCGGGGACCTGCGCTCCGCCCTGGACGGCGTGTGCGAACTCGACCTGCGCATGCAGACCAACGGACTGCGCCTGGACGAGGACCTCTGCCGCATGCTGGTCCGTGAGCGGATCAGTACCGGCATCTCCCTCGACGGCGACCGCGCCTCCAACGACCGCCACCGCAGACGTGCGAACGGCACCGGCTCGTACGACGCCGTCGTCAAAGCGGTGCGGCTCATCGGCTCCCCTCCGTACCGCAGCGCCTTCGCCGGCCTGCTGTGCACCGTCGACGTGCACAACGACCCGGTCGCCGTCTACGAGGCCCTGGCCGCACTCCACCCGCCGCGGGTGGACTTCCTGCTGCCGCACGCCACCTGGGACCGGCCGCCGCCGCAGGACCCCGCCGCCGGCACCGCCGCCCACGCGCGCTGGCTGATCGCCGTCCACGACCGCTGGAGCGCCGACGGCAGGCCCTTCCCGGTCCGCCTCTTCGACTCGATCGAGGCCGGGCGGGACGGGCAGGAGTCCTTCACCGAGGCACTCGGTCTCGGCAGCCCCGATCTGGTCGTCGTCGAGACCGACGGCGAGATCGAGCAGGCCGACTGGCTCAAGACGGCCGGCCACGGGGCGCCCGGCACCGGGTTCCACGTCCTGCGGCACACGTTCGACGAGGCGGCCGCCCACCCCGGTTTCCTGGCGCAGAGCGGGGGAGTGGACACGCTGAGCCGGCCGTGCCGGGAGTGTTCCGTGGTGCGGATCTGCGGAGGCGGCCTGTACGGCCACCGCCACCGTGCGGACAACGGCTTCGACAACCCCTCGGTCTACTGCGAGGACCTCTTCCGGCTGATCGGACACGTGCTGAGCTCCCCGCGCCCGCAGCCGGTGCGCCGCCCCCACACCCTGACCGCGCACGGCTTCGACTCCCTCGCCGTGGGCGACGGTGACGACGACGCGCTGCGTGCCCTCGTCGCCGCCGAGGCAAGCGTCCGCCGGATGCTGCTCGGCGCCGTGTGTGCCCGGTACCCGGGCCCCGAGGCGAGCGCCCTGACCCGGCTGGACCGGCACCGGCCCCGCGAGACCGCCGAGACCGTGCGCCACCCCCACCTCGGCACCTGGGCGGTTGCGAGCCTCGAAGGGCGGGTGGCACCGGCCGCCGTCCGGCAACGGCTGGGCGAGATCGCCCTGTCGACGGCGCTCCGGGCGGGCCTCCCGCTCCGGTTCGCACTGGAGGAACAGGCCGGGCAGGCCCACCTGCCGGGGATCGGACGGCTGACCCGGGCTCCGGGGTACGGACCCGTGGCGCTGCTCGCACACGAAGGCCGCCTGCGGGTCGCCGCCCCGCCGGACGGCGGGCCCCTCCCCGTCACCGAGGCCCCCGGCATCGGTTGGGAGCCGGTACGCCACGTCGTCGTGGCCGGGGTCACCGTCCCGCTGGAGGACACCGACCCCTACCGTGACGGCTTCCCCACCGAGCCCGAACCCAGGCTGGACGAGGCGGGCCACACCCGGTGGCTGCGGCTGTTCGCCGAGGCCACCGCTCACCTGCGCGCCCGGCACGCCCGCCGCGTGCCCGGAGTCCGCGCCCTGCTCACCTCGTGCACCCCGGTGCGCGGGGCAGGCGCACAGGGACACGTGGCGGCCGATCCGCACGCCTTCGGTGCCCTGGGGCTGGCCCTGCCCCAGACCGCCGAAGCGCTGGCCGGGCTGATCGTGGAGGGAGTGCAACAGGTGAAGTTCAACGCCCTGCTGGACCTCTTCGACCTCGCGGGCAGCGACGAGGCCCGGGAAGGCCTCCGGTCCGTGTACCTGGACCACCTTCCGGCGCGGGCGCTTCCCCCCGACGGCCTGACCGCACACGGACGCCGGATCGCCGACCGGCTGCGAGGCTGACGGGAGATGCCCACAGCGGCCTGCCTCACCGCGGACCTGCGTGCACTCGGCGTCGGGAATGCCATGACGCTCCTGGTGCACGCGTCCCTGCGGTCCGTCGGCCCGGTACCCGGCGGCGGCCCCGCGGTGCTGCGCGCACTGCGGGGCGCGCTAGGTCCCGGCGGCACCGTGGTGGTGCCCACGTTCACCGAGGGAAATTCGCTGACATCACGGACGTATGTCCGCATGACGCAAGGCCTGACACGCAGTCAACTTCTGTCCTACCGTGAGAACATGGAGCCCTTCAGCGCGGCTTCCACCCCTTCCGACGGCATGGGACGGCTGGCGGAGGAGGTGCGGGCCGCCCCGGGAGCGGTGCGCAGCACCCACCCGCAGACGTCCTTCGCCGCGCTCGGACCCCGGGCCGCGGGGATCACCGCCGGCCATGCCCTGGACTGCCTGCTGGGCGAGCGGTCCCCGCTCGGCCGGCTCTACGAGGAGGGGGCGTATGTCCTGCTGCTGGGCGTGGGGTTCGAGACCTGCTCGGCGTTCCATCTGGCGGAGTACCGGCAGCCCGGCGCGGTCCGCCGACGCTACGACTGCCGGGTGATGACCGACGACGGTCCGCGCTGGATGGGCTTCGTCGACGTCGACCTCGACGACAGCGACTTCGGAGCACTCGGCAGTTGGTTGGAGAGCGGGGCGTCCGGCGGCAGGGGCCCGGTCGCCCGGGGGCGGATCGGTGCGGCCGACAGCCGGCTGTTCCCCCTGCGTTGGGCCGTCGACACCGCCGCCGACTGGATGGCCGCGGGCCGCACCGCGCCCAGGAGCCTCCCCGCGGAGGCCGACCGTGCTTGAGGATCCCCGCCGCGGCGAGCCGCGCAGCAGCGTCCAGCAGCCCTACGGGTTCCTCAGCTACGGCCGCACTCCGCACGTACCGGAGAGCGACAGACCGCCGGACGACCGGCTGATCCGCTTCCACTCCAAGCTGACCGACGACCTCATGGAACTCACCGACCTGGACGCCAAGATCCCGGCGGTCTACCTCGACCGGAGGATCCCGCTCGGCAGCGCCTGGGAGGACGAGCTGAAGAGGCGCCTGGCGCGCTGCCAGGTCCTCGTGCCGGTCCTGTCCCGGCGGCTGTTCACCAGCGAGTGGTGCGCCCTGGAATGGGAGTGCTTCCAAAGACGGCAGCAACTCCACCGCGAACGGGGGACGTTCACCCGCAACGCCATAGTCCCGGTCCTGTGGAACCCGTTGCGGCCCGACGAGATCCCCCGGCCCTACTCCGACCTGCAGTACACCCACCAGGACTTCGGGGACGACTATCCGACCGTGGGTCTGCTCGGTCTGCAGACCCACGGACGTCACAAGACCTTCAACAAGGTGGTCTACCAGCTCGCCCAGAAAATCGTCGAGGTGGCGGTGAGCGCTCGACTGGAACCGTGCGATCCGAGCGTCTTCGACGACCTCTTCGACTCCCTGAACGGTTCTGCGGGGGAGGAGCACTGATGCATGGCAGCCGTTTCACCGAGGGCGTGCACGACACGGCACCCTTCTTCTTTCTCAGCTACGCCCCCGTGCCTCCGCCGGGCGGTGGCCAGGACCCCGACCGCCCGACGGCCGACAAGAACGTGAAGGAGTTCTACAGCGATCTCGCCACGGCGGTGGTGTCGATGAGCGGCTCCTTCGCGGCCCGCTCCCTCGGCTACCTGGACGCCGCCGACCGCGGCGGACCCGACACGGCGCGCGCCCTGCACCGCTGCCACAGCTTCGTCCCCCTGATCACACGCCGCTACTTCACCGACGTGTACTGCGGCCGGCAGTGGTACGCCTTCACCCATCGCTCCCCGCGCGGCAGGCTCATTCCGGCGCTGTGGACGCCCGTGCCGACCACCGCGCGCCCCGTCGTCGTCGACCTGGACCTGCCCGTGCCCGAGCGGCCGACGGCACCGGTGCGTGTCGACGACGTCGCGCTGGACCGCTACGCGAAGGGCGGCCTGTACGGGCTGCGACAGCACTCCGATCACCCGGAGTACTACGACCAGTGCGTCCGCAGGATCGCCCAGTGCGTGGTCCAGGCCGCCCGCCGGGCGCCCGAACCCCCGCCGCAGGACGAGGAGTTCGTCGATCTGGACGCCGTACCGGACGCGTTCGCCGCCTCGTCCTGGCACCCGCTGGGCATCGCGGTGCTCGCCCCGGACCTCCAGCACCTGCCGCCCGCCCGCAGGGACACCAAGTACGGTCCCGAGCCGCGGGACTGGCAGCCCTTCAGCGACGGCGTCGGCACTCCGCTGGCCGAACGCACCGCCGAACTCGCCCGCAATCTCGGGTTCACTCCCGAGATCCGCACCTACGACGAGGCCGAGGCCGTCTTCCTCGGGCAGCGGGAGACAAGGAGCCCCTGGGTGCTCATCCTCGACCCCTGGATCCTGTACGACCGCGCCGCCGTCGACCGGCTGCGCGCCTTCGACGCCCGCGACCTGCCCTGGGTGAGCGTGCTGACCCCCCTGGCCGACGACCCGCAGACCCGGCACGCGCGCAGGGAGCTCGGCGCGCTGCTGAGTTCCGCGCTGCCCCGGCGGCTGAGCAACGGCCGGGCCATCCAGCGGGCCGCCGTGGCCGGCATCGACAACTCGGAGGCGTTCAACTCCCGTTTCATGGAGCTCGCCGACAGCGCGGCCCAGCAGTACCTCAACCGAGTTCCGCTACGATCCTCGACCAGGCCCTCGGCGTCGGCGGAGCGGCCCCAGGCCGTATCCGGCGGACCGGTCGCCCCCGCCTCGGACCAGGCCGAATCCCAGGGTGACCAGGAGGCCCAACCGTGACCGGCGCACCCCCCAGCCCCGACGGCGGCAGGATTGTCACCTTCTACAGCTACAAGGGCGGCACCGGTCGCACCATGGCGCTGGCCAACACCGCCTGGATCACGGCCTCACAGGGCAGGCGGGTGCTGGTGGTCGACTGGGACCTGGAGGCGCCGGGGCTGGACCGCTTCCTGAGTCCGTTCCTGGAGCCGAACGCGTTACGCGACCGGCCCGGAGTGCTGGACCTCATCAACGACTACATGCTCAAGGTCGAGTCCCTGCACCCAGCCCCGGCCGACGAGGCGTGGATCACCGAGCAGGCCGACATCGGCAAGGCGGTCTCCCCGCTGCGGTGGAACTTCTCCGGCGGGGGCCGGCTCGACTACGTCTCCGCGGGCCGCCAGGACCGCAACTACTCCTCCATCTTCTCCCAGTTCAACTGGAACCGCTTCTACGAGGAGCAGTACGGCGGCCAGTTCCTGGACGCCCTGTGCGCCCAGTTCCGGCGCGGCTACGACTACGTCCTCGTCGACAGTCGTACCGGCCTGAGCGACATCTCCGACATCTGCACCATCCACTTCCCCGACGTGCTGGTGAACTGCTTCACCCACAACGACCAGAGCATCGAGGGCGCGGCGGCCGTCGCCCGCAGGGTGGAGGACACCTACCGCGACCGGCGCATCCGGATCCTGCCGGTGCCCATGCGGGTGGAGGACTCCGAGGCGGACCGGCTGGAGGCGGCGCGGGCCAAGGTCCGGCGCACCTTCGACCAGTTGCTGGTGCGTACCCCGCACGTCGACCCGCGCCGCTACTGGGGCCAGGTGGAGGTGCCGTACAAGCCCACCTACGCCTACGAGGAGATCCTGGCGACCTTCCGCGACGAGCCGGAGACCCCCGCCTCCCTGCTGGCGGCCTGCGAACGGCTGACGTCGGTCATCACCGAGGGCGAGGTGAGCCGCCTCGCCCCGATGACCGACGAGGAGCGTCAGAGCTACCTCAAGGCCGTCGTGCGCCGCCGGCCGCCGGACCCCACCCATGTGTTCCTGAGCCATGTGCCCGAGGACCGGATGTGGGCGGACTGGATCGGGCGGGTCCTCACCGACGCCGGCTTCACCGTGGGCGACGCCCGCTCCGAGGACGGCTCGGCCGCCGGTGTCCTGCTGCGCGACGACACCGACAGCAATGTGCGCGGGGCCTCCCGCACGGTGGCCGTGCTGTCCGCCGCCTACCAGAAATCCCCCCAG
This sequence comes from Streptomyces resistomycificus, assembly GCF_001514265.1. Lineage (GTDB taxonomy): Bacteria > Actinomycetota > Actinomycetes > Streptomycetales > Streptomycetaceae > Streptomyces > Streptomyces resistomycificus. Next base: position 117,263 of record NZ_KQ948988.1, read on the forward strand.
GCCAGGGCGGTCTGGGAGGCCGTGGCCGCGGCCGATCCGATGGGATCGCGGCGCACCCTGGTGCCGATCCAGGTCAGCGACGTGCGGCTGGGGCACCCGTTCTCGGACCGCAAGCCGATCCATCTGGGCAACATGACCGAGGCGCAGGCCCGCAGCGTCCTGCTGCGGGCCCTGGACGCGCAGGTCGTCCAGGGCGACCATCCCGCGGACGCCTCCGTCAACGGCCCCCGCTTCCCCGGTGCGGAGCCGCCCGTGTGGTCGGTTCCGGTGCGCAACGCGGCCTTCACCGGACGCGCCGAGGTGCTGGAGGACCTGCGGCTGCGGCTCGAGGACTCCGGCACCGCCACCCTCCTGCACGGTATGGGCGGAGTCGGCAAGACCCAGCTGGCGACCGAGTACGCGCACCGCTACCGCGGTAACTACGACGTCGTCTGGTGGATCGAGGCGGAGTTCGGCGACCTCGCGCTGCGCCAGTACTCCGAACTCGCCCCGCACCTCGGCATCGAGGAAAGGGACAGCATCAGCGCCACGGCCGACGCGGTGCGCAACGCGCTGCGCCGGGGCACGACGTACGACCGCTGGCTGCTGGTCTTCGACAACGCCACGACGCCCGAGTCCATCGAGCGCCTGCTGGTCAACAGCCCGGTCGGGCACGTGCTGATCACCACGCGCAACGAGGGCTGGGCGCAGATCGGCGAGCGGGTCGAGGTCGACGTCTTCTCCCGCACCGAGAGCATCGAGCACCTCCTGCACCGGGTCTCCGCGATCAGCGCCGAGGACGCGGACCGGGTCGCGGAGGCGCTGGGCGACCTGCCGCTGGCCGTCGACCAGGCCGCCGCCTGGCTGAACGAGACCGGCCAGGACGCCTCCGAGTACCTCGAACTGCTGGAGCCGCAACTGGCGACGCTGGAGGCGGCCGCCGACGTCCGGGCCTACCCGCTGCAGGTCGGCGCGACCTGGAACATCTCCATCCAGCAGCTCAACTCCCCGGTCGCCCGGCGGCTGTTGCAGCTGTGCGCGCACTTCGGCGCGGACCCCATCTCCTTCGACCTGGTGCACGGCAAGGAGCTGGCCGAGGCCCTCAGCGAGGTGCAGCCGGGCAGCGACGGCACGGCGCTGGTGTCCCGGGCCATCCGGCAGCTGCACCGCTACGCCCTGGCCAAGGTCGACCGCAAGAGCCGCAGCATCCAGGTGCACCGGCTCGTGCAGGCCGCGGTGCGCTCGTCCATGTCCGAGGAGGAGCAGGAAGCGGCGCTGCGGGTCGTGCGCAACGTGCTCAGCGGGGCGCGCCCGTCCGAGGGCGACGTGGAACGCCCGGGGAACTGGTCGCGCTACAACATGATCTGGCCCCACCTGAAGACGCCGTGGACCAAGTACTCGCTCGACGACCGGATCCGGCGTCTGATGACCGAGTGGCTGCGGTATCTGCGGGCGCGCGGCGAGTACGCGGACGCCATGTCGCTCGCGGAGGAGCTGCTGACCATCTGGCAGAAGGAGGCGGGACCGAACGACCGCTGGACCCTGCACCTGCGCTTCGAGATCGCCAACGTGCTGCGTTTCCAGGGCTGGTACAGCAGGGCGCTGGAGATCGACCAGGACGTCTACGAGCGACAGCGCGAGGCCCTGGGCGACGACGACGCGCACACCCTGATGACGGCGGGCGGCCTCACGGCGGACCTGCGGGCCGTGGGCCGGGTCGCCAGGGCGCTGGAGATCGACCGCGAGACCTACGAGCGGTCCGTCGACCTCCTGGGCGAGGACCATCCCCGGGCGCTCTTCGCGGCGAACAACCTGGCCGTGTCGATGCGGATGGCCGGCGACTGCTTCGAGGCCCAGTCCGTCGACAAGGACAACTGCGACCTGCGGGCGCTGACGCTGGGCGCGAAGCACCCCTACACCCTGTTCTCGCTCATCAACCTCGGCCGTGACCTGCGTTCCTGCGGTGAGTACGAGGCCTCGGCGGAGACCCTGCGCAGGGTGTACGAGACCGCCGTGGAACTCGGGCCGGAGTCACCACCCGCGCTGGAGGCGGCGAAGGCGCTCGCCATCACCCTGCGCAGGCTCGACCGGCTGGACGAGGCCGTCGACCTCAGCCAGACCGTCCTGGACATCTGCCGCCGGCGCCTGGGCGACGCCTCTCCGGAGACGCTGGTGGTCCGCCTCGGCCTCGCGGGTCATCTCGCGGCGGCGGACCGCCACGAGGAGGCCTGCACGGAGACCGCCGACCTGCTCGACCGGTTCCGCACCGCGCTCGGGGAGGCCCACCCCAACACACTGGCGTGCGCGGTCAACCACGCCATCAACCTGCTGTCGACCGGCCGGCTCGCCGCGGCCCGTGAGGTGTGCGAGCAGGCCCGCGCCGCGCTGCAGACCACCCTCGGTCCGGAGCACCCCTTCAGCATGAACTGCCAGATGAACCTGGCGAACACCGAGGCGGCCCTCGGTGACGTGGAAAAGGCCGAACGCAACTACCGCCAGGCGTACCGGGAGTTGAGCGACCGGCTCGGCCCGGACCATCCCACCCCGCTCACCTGCCAGGGCAACCTCTCGGTCCTGCTCCGCGAGATCGGCCGTACCTCCGAGGCAGAGCAGCTGGCCCGGGAGAGCCTCGACGCCCTGAGCGCCAAGCTCGGGGGGAAGCACTCGAAGGTGGTCCGGCTGCGCAGTGGTCAGCGGGTGGGACTGGAGCTCGATCCGCACCCGATCTGACGGAGGGGATCACGCCGTCGTGATCGCGGCGGCGTCGGTCTTCGCCTGTTCCCGGAGCCAGCCGAGCACCTTGGGCAGCACCGGGACGGCGGCGAAGTGCGCCGCCGACGGCTCCAGGACGACGGTGGCGTGCTCGATCCTGCCGGCCAGCCAGGTGAAGTGCTTGACGGGGGAGAACACGTCTCTCTCGCCGTGCCACAGCAGCGTGGGCGCGGTGATCTCCTTCGGATCGAAGCCCCACGGCATGCTGAAGGCGACGGCGTCGTCGATCCAGCCGTCCGCGCTCTGCTTGATCCCGGCCTGGAAGTTCTCGTGCAGCATCCGCCGGATGCCGGCGTCCGCCACGACGTTCCGGTCGACGTCGGGCATCTCGTCGTCGAGGTCCTTCAGCACGGACATCGGGTCGGCCCGCATGGCGTCCGCGTTCTGCACCAGGGTGCTCCGCAGCACGGTGAGGTTCTCGCGGGCGTTGCGGTACTCGCGGACGTTGGACTCGGTCATCCCCTCGAACCAGTCCAGCTCCTCGGCGTCCGGCGGTGCGAGGCTCACCAGCACGGCGGCGCTGCTCACCCGGTCGGACAGCTTCGCGGCACAGGCGAGCGCGTGGGGACCGCCTCCGGACCTGCCGACCACGGAGAACGCGTCCAGCCCCAGGAACTGGGCGATGTCCGCCACGTCGGCGGCGGCGTCGACCACCTGACGGCCGGGCTTGCGCGTCGAACCGCCGTAGCCGGGACGGTCGTAGGCGATCAGGTGGATGCCGAGCTGGTAGAGCACCATCGACCGCGGGCGCGGTCCCTGACGACTGCCGGGAGTTCCATGCAGCAGAAAGACGGGGTGTCCTTGAGGATCACCCCAGGAATCGAAAACGAGCTCGCGCCCGTCTCTGCTGCGAGCGGCACGCGCCACTCCTGCCTCCCGTGCCCCGGCCGTCATGAGTGCCGGCATCCTTTCAGAACGACGGGCACCCCTGAGCCAGCTTCTCGCGTCGGCGTCATCCCGTCACTGGAAAGTGACCAGAATGTCGAAATCATGACCGAACGAGGCCAGCTTATGCCCATTTCGCCGAGTCGGCCGGTGGGCGGAAGAGCGCCTTCCGGGGGCGGGCACCGGGGAACGTCAGCCGCGCACCGTACGCGGTCCGGTCACCTCCGCCCCCCGTTCCGTCACCCGCCGACGCAGTTCCCGGTCGGCCGTCACGACCAGGCAGGGACGCCCCTCGGCCGCCGCGGCCAGCTCGACCACGCGGTCGTCCCCGCTGCCCGGCGCGGCCTCCACCCGTACACCCGGCACCGACTCCACACCACGGGCCGCGCCCTCCACCACGAGGACGATCTCCACGGGCCCCGGACGCCCCGGCACCCCGTCCGCAGCCAGCCGGTCCCGCAGTCGCTCCGCGGCGCCCCGCCGGTCCCGCCACCACCCGTCGGGCACCGATCCGACGACGTTCGCGGCGTCCACGATCACGAGCAGCGGGGCGTTCTCGTCCATACCGGCCAGGGTCCCACGGCCGGGCTCCGCGCACGGGGCCCGGTTCAGTCCTCCCGCTTCTCGTCGAAGCTGGCGAAGTACGCCGCCGCCATGTCCTCGTCCCCGTGCCCCTGCGCGGCGGCCCGCTCCAGCCGCTCCGCGCTCGCCGCGGCCACGTCCAGCCGGACGCCGTTGCGCTCGCCCGCCTGGACGATGAGCCGCGCGTCCTTGGCGGCGGTGGCCACCGCGAACTGGGCCGGGGTGAGCCGGTCGTCGAGGACCAGCCCGGCCTTGGCGCGCAGGTAGCCCATGTCGAGCGGGCCGCCCTCGATGAGGTCGAAGAAGGTCTGCGGGTCGACGCCGAGAACCTGGGAGAGGGCCAGCACCTCGCCGGTCGCCGCGGTGGCCGCGAGCACCCAGCTGTTGGCCACCAGCTTCAGCCGTGTGGCGGAACCGGCCGCGCCGTCCTCGCCGGTCCACACGGTCCGCGCGCCCACCGCGTCGAAGACCGGTGTCACCGCGTCCCGGGCGTCTTGGGGCCCGGCGGCCAGCACGGTCAGCTGGCCGGCCTCGGCCGGCTGGCGCGTGCCCAGCACCGGCGCGTCGAAGAAGACCAGCTCGCGCTCCCGGGCGAAGTCGGCCAGCGCGCCGATCGCCTCGACACCCGCGGTCGTCGACTGCACCCAGGCCACACCGGGGCGCAGACCGGGCGCCGCCTCGCGCATCACGTCCAGGGCGGCGGGACCGTCGTACAGCATCGTCAGGACGACGTCGGCGCCCCGCACGGCGTCGGCGGGGGTGTCGGCGACGTACGCCCCGTCGGCGGTGAGGGGTTCGGCCTTGTCCCGGGTGCGGTTCCAGGCCCGGACGGTGTGTCCGGCGCGCGCCAGGCTGCGGGCCATGGCGGCTCCCATGATCCCGGTGCCCAGGACGCTCACGGTGCGGGTGTCGGTCATGACGTCAACTTCCTGTCCTCGTACGTGCCTGCTGCTGGGGTCCAGCCTGCCGGATCAGTGCCGGGTGGCGGCGACACGGCCGTCCAGCCACGCCCGGTGGCCGTTGAGCCCACAGGGGAGCAGCGGGCGGGCCGCGAGCTGTTTCACCCGGCTGCCGCGCGGCGTCGAGCCCCTGTACGGCGTGCGTGAGGTGTCTCTGGTGACCTACGCCGAGAATCTGGCCGTCGCCCGTCGCCCGTCGCCCGTCGCCCGTCGCCCGTCGCCCGTCGCCCGTCGCCCGTCGCCCGTCGCTTCCCCGTCCAGCGTCCGCGGGCGGCGACCAGGACGTGGTCCGGGGCCGCGACCTGGGGGTGAGGGCCCGGGGACAAGGGCCGGGGGCGCAACGCGTCGAGCGGTACCGCCCGCTTACAGTGATCGGGTGAACGGCGACTGGCTCATACGCGGCCGAGACGGCCGGCTCAGTGTGTACCTGACCGCGGGCGACGCCGTCCTGTGCCGGGCGGAGCGCGGCCCCGGCGGCCCCTGGGAAGCGGCGCGCCGGGTGGGCGGCGACCAGAAGCTGCACCCCGTGCTCGCGCTCGGCCGGGGAGCCGACGGCTACGCCCATCTGGTCTCCTGGCGGCCCACCGGCACCCAGGAGTCCGGCCTGGTGCACTCCACCCACTTCCGGCCCCGGCTCGCCGCCCTCGACTGGGCCCCCATCGGGCACCCCGACAAGAAGGGTGCCCGCACCGGCACCCCCGCCGTCGCGGTCGACGCCCAGGGCCGCGCCCATGTCTTCGTGCGCAACAAGGGCGGCGGAGTGAGCCTGGCCGCCCAGAAGGAGAAGGGCGGCTGGAACCCCTGGCGCGACCTCAAGGGGAGTGACGTACAAGAGGAGTTGGCGGCAGTGACGGGGGAGTCCGGACGGGTCGGGCTGTACGCGGCCACCTCCGGCGGCCTTCTGCACTGGCGGCAGGAGGAGCCGGGCGCCGATCCGGTCCTGGAGGAGGCGATCGAGGTCCCGGTCCGCCCCGGCACCCTGCGGGCCCTCGCCACCTCCGCGCAGCGCACGACCCTCTTCTTCACCGACACCTCCGGCGACCTGTGCGCCTGGCGCCCCGGCACCAAACCGGTCGCACTCCTCGCCTCCGCCGGCCCCGGCCCGGTGGCCGCCGTCCGCTGCGCACTCGACGGACACGACTGCACCCTGCTCGCGCAGCGCTCCGTGAGCGGCCGGGTGGCCTTCGCCGCGTACCCCACCGAGCAGGAGTCGGCGGGTGCCTGGTGGACCGAGTCGGGGCCTCGACTTCCCGCGGACGCCGAGGTGTCACTGGCCGTCGACGAGGACGAGAGGGTGGTCGCGGCCACCCTCTCGCGATCGAGCGGGCAACTGCTCCTGACCCGCCGTAAGGACGAGCCGGGACTGGCTCTGGAGGCGTGGCGGCAGGTCTGACGCCCGCTCGGAACCGGAGGTTCCGTGACCGTATGGCGTTTCAGGGACCTGAGACACATGAAACGCACAGAGGGTTGTATGCGTCGATGCGTGACTAGTGGCACTCGCGAAACTTTAAGAACGTGTGGTTAAAGAGTGAAAATGCTTGCTAGCCTCCCAGCGTTTGTTCGAAATATCGGGAGACCGATGTAGCACCGCACCCGGCATACGCCGGAACGGGGTTGGGAATGTCGTCGTGAGCAGATCCTCCACGGTGGATCTTGTCGTTGTCGGACTCGGTTACGTGGGGTTGCCACTGGCTCGTTCCGCCGCCGGTGCGGGTCTGAAGGTGGTGGGCCTCGACCGCAGCCGACGGGTGGTCGACGGACTCAACGCCGGCTCCTCGCACGTGGACGACATCACGGACGCCGAAGTGCGCGCCATGCTGGAGCAGGGCTTCGAGGCGGTCGACGGGGCCGAGGTCATCGCCGACGCCGCCGCGGTCGTGGTCTGCGTCCCGACCCCGCTCACCGAGCACGGCGCCCCCGACCTCGGCGCGGTGCACGCGGCGGTGGACGACATCGCCGCCCACCTGCGCCCCGGCACCCTCGTCGTGCTGGAGTCGACGACCTACCCGGGCACCACCGACGAGGTCGTCCGCCCCCGCCTGGAGGCCGGTGGCCTGCGCGTCGGAACCGACTTCCACCTCGCCTTCTCCCCGGAGCGCATCGACCCGGGCAACCCCTCCTTCGGCCTGGAGAACACCCCGAAGGTGGTCGGCGGCATCACCGCGGACTGCACCAAGGCCGCCCGCGCTCTCTACGAGCGTTTCGTGAACCGGGTCGTCGAGGCCAAGGGCACCCGCGAGGCCGAGATGGCCAAGCTCCTGGAGAACACCTACCGGCACGTCAACATCGCGCTCGTCAACGAGATGTCGATGTTCTGCCGTGAGATCGGCGTCGACCTCTGGGACGCCATCCGCTGCGCCTCCACCAAGCCGTTCGGCTTCGCGCCCTTCTACCCGGGCCCGGGCGTCGGCGGCCACTGCATCCCGATCGACCCCAACTACCTGTCGTACAAGGTGCGTTCGCTCGGCATCCCGTTCCGGTTCGTGGAGCTCGCGCAGGAGATCAACCAGCGTATGCCCGTGCACGTGGTCAACCGCGCCGCGGACCTCCTCAACGACCAGGGCAAGGCCGTCCGCGGCTCCCGCGTGCTGCTGCTGGGCGTGACCTACAAGCCGGACATCTCCGACCAGCGTGAGAGCCCGGCCCTCGCGGTGGCGGAGAACCTCCTCGCCCGGGGCGCCGAACTCGTGTACTTCGACCCGCGCGTCGAGGACTGGAAGGTCGGCGGCGAGAGCGTCGAGCGGGTGGACGACTACCTGGCCGCGGCCGAGACCGCCGACCTCACCGTGCTGCTCCAGCCGCACCGCGAGATCGACCTCGGTGAGCTCGCCGACCGCGCCCGCGCGCTCTTCGACACCCGGGGCAAGTCCGCCGACCACCCGCGGGTGGTCAAGCTGTGACTTCCGAAGATACGTACATACCCGGAGCCGTCGACGGTGGCCATCGCGGTCACCGCAAACGCAGGCACCTCAAGGTCTCGTACATCGTCTTCCTCGGCCTCGCCGCGCTGATCGCCACGCGGCTGGACGCCGGTTCCCTGCACCTGTACTCGATGGGTGCCATGGGTCTGCTGACCCTGAAGATGTTCGGTGCCCTCTTCTACCGTCCGGCCAAGGCCGGGCGGGAGGAGCTGGAGTACCTGGAGAACGCCTGGGTCACCGCGGTCATCCCGATCTACAACGAGGACCCGGTGATGTTCGAGCAGGGCATGCGCAGCCTCCTCGCGCAGAGCCGGCTGCCGAACGAGATCCACATCATCGACGACGCCAGCGCCAACGACTCCGGCATCCGGACGGCGAAGAAGATGCGCCGCGAGTTCGAGGCCCGGGGCGTCAAGTACACGGTCAGCGTGCAGCCGGAGAACAAGGGCAAGCGCGAGGCCCTCGCGCTGGGGTTCCAGGCGGCGCCGTACTCGGACATCTTCCTCTGCGTCGACTCGGACACGGTCCTGTCCCGGGACACCGTCCGCGAGCTGCTGATGCCGCTGGCCGACGAGAAGATCATGGCCTCCACCGGCATGGTCCTCGCGCTGAACCACGACAGCAACATCTTCACCCGCCTCCAGGACCTGCGCTACGGCAACTCGTTCCTCTTCGAGCGGGCCGCCTACTCGCGCCTGAAGTCGGTCCTGTGCTGTTGCGGCGCGCTCTCCGCCTACCGCGGCACGCTGGTGCGCAAGTACCTCGACGACTTCCTCAACCAGCAGTTCCTGGGCAAGCCGGCCGTCTTCGGAGACGACCGACGCATGACCAACTACTGCCTGATCGAGGGTCAGGTGGTCTTCCAGGAGACCGCCGTCGGCTACACGGCCGTCCCCGAGAAGCTGCCGCACTTCCTGCGCCAGCAGGTCCGCTGGAACAAGTCCTTCTTCCGCGAGTCGCTGTGGGCCTTCCGCCACCAGAAGAAGTACCGGCCCGCCTTCTGGCTGACGTGCATGGAACTGGCGCTGTGGCTGGTCTTCGGCTCGGCGATGTTCTACTCGATGGTCATCCTGCCCATCCTCAAGCCCGAGCAGTTCGTCAACCACATCGGCGACTACCTGGTCTTCATGGTGCTGATGGGCTACCTCCGCAACGTGCGGTACCTCGACTTCCCGCGCCGAGGCATGGGCTTCATCAAGCGGTTCGGCATGTTCCTGCTCGCGCCGATCTACGGCGTGATCCAGCTGACCCTGCTGACCCCGCTGCGGTTCTACGCCCTCTTCACCCTGCACAAGGGCAGTTGGGGCACCCGCCAGGGCGGCGTCGAGGTGTCGGTGGCCGGCGACCACGAGGCCGACGTGACGGAGATCTTCGAGGAAGAGGACCCGTACTCGGACAAGAAGGTCACCGAGACGCTCCAGCTGATGCGCCTCGAAGGCGTGGCCCTGCGCACCCGGCCCCGCCCCGCCGGCGGCATCCCCATCCAGCCGCAGCCGCTGCCCGGTTACGACGAGCAGCACGCGCACGTGCCCCAGCAGGCCGTGACCTGGGGGACGCCGGCACCGGCCGGACAGCAGCAGTGGCAGGGCCAGCACCACGACCCGTACCAGCAGCAGGGCTACGACGCCCAGCACCCCCAGCACCAGGGCGGCTACCCGGACCCCTCCTGGCAGCAGGGGAACGGTCACGGCAACGGGCAGGGCTGGTAGCGCCCGGCACGAGCTGAGGACGTGGGAAGGGGGCGGCCACGCGGCCGCCCCCTTCCCACGTCGTCACCGGCCTCAGGTGTAGGAGGCCATCGCCTCCTCGACCGTGAGCACCGGGATGCCGCGGTCGTCGATCGCCTTCATCAGCGCGGTGAGTCCGGCCTTGCCGATCTCCGTGCTGGTCGCCGGAGTGCCCTCGACGACCTTGTGCAGGCACAGGATGAGCCAGTCACCGCTGTTCACACACCGGTCCAGCCGGCCGCCCGCGCCCGTCACCTTCGACAGGGCCGTACCGCCGATGCCCGAGCCGTCGTTGATGCCGGTCAGCGCCTTGAGGCGGTAGGGCATCGCCGGGGCGAAGGACTCGATCGTCTCGGAGATGATCGACCGGGCCGTGGTGAAGTGCCGGCTGGCGATCAGGTCCACCGGGACGCCGTCCGAGGTCTTCTGGAACGCCCCGTGCGGATAGGCGAAGTGCTCGCTGGAGAAGCCGTTGCCGACCAGCCACTCGCGCAGCTTGCGGAAGTCGTCGTCCGCCTGCTCCGCGGTGAGCTTGGGATAGCTGGCGGTGTGGGTGGCGTTCGCGTAGGAGTGCCCCGCCATCTCCCAGCCGGAGAAGTCCTGCATCGAGCGCATCTGGCCCACCGTCAGGAAGCTGCCCGTACCGATGGCGTCGGCGATGTTGTAGACCGTGCCGGAGTAGCCGTAGGAGTCCATGACCGGCCGGGCCAGGTCGTGGATCGACTTGTGCGAGTCGTCGAAGGTGATGGAGACGACGCCCTTGGGGAAGACGGTGGCGGTGTCCGGCACCAGCTCGACGGCCTGCAGCCGGTAGGTCACCGGACCGCCCGCGTTGTCGTACACGGCGAACGACATGTCGGTGAAGCCGGTCTTGGTGGACGGGGAGCCCGCGGCCGATATCGAGTACGTGCCGGCCGCGCTGGTGACGTCGGCCCACTGCAGGTGGACCGTCACCCACTCGCCGGACTGCACGTAGTTGGCCGCCGTCGTCGAGTGGGCGTGGAAGGTCCAGGAGAAGTAGTTCGCCAGGGAGCCGCTGCCCATGTAGAAGACGAGCTTGGACAGGTTGGCCACGTCGTCGACCCGGAAGACCAGCCTGATCATCTTGCCGGTCATGTTCTGCGCGGTCATACCGGTCCTGCGGACGTACGACTGCTTGCCCGTGCCGTTGGTGGTGACCCGGACCGACTGGGTCCCGCGCACGAACACGGACGTGTCGTTCGCGTTGGCCGACGCGGTGCCCGTGCCGCCCGCGTTCCAGCCGTGGGAGGTCTGGAACTGCTGGGACCAGGTGGCCCGGCGGTACTTGGGACGGCGTCCGGACGGCGCGTAGGCGGGGGGCGTGGTGAGGCCGCCGATGGCCGCCTCGGCCGCGGCCGCCGCGGGCTGGGCGGCCACGGTGCTGCCCACCCACGCCCCGCCCCCTGCCAGCGCCACGCCTCCCGTGCCGCCCATGAGCAGCGCGGCGCGCCGGCTCAACGAGCGGGACCGGGACCGGGATTGCTCCTTGCTCAACGATTCTCCTGAACGGTGTCGAAGTAGTTCATGCCGTTGTCGCTGTACTCCTTGACGGCCGCGTCGACTTCCTTGACGGACAGCACGTCGTGGGCGTTGTAGTACAGCCAGTCCACCTTCATGTCCCAGGCGCGGTCGCCCTTGAACGGCAGATCCACGAACCAGTGGTTGAAGTTGATGGACATGCCCGCACGCGGGGCGTACTTGCCGCTGCTGCTGAAGAGCTTCCTGCCGTCCAGGCGGTACGTCACCACGTCGTCCTCGACGGTGATCATCATGGTGTGCCAGCCGTCGAGGCTCTTGTTCGTCGTGGTGTAGACGCGGTCGTTCTCCTTGTGGTCGTACCACGTCACGGTGTCGAGCTTGGGCCCGAGCCGCCCCCAGCCGCCGTTGGGCATGTACTCGTTGTCGAGTTCGCTGTACGTCTTCCCGCTGCCGCCGATGGTGTAGAAGGTCTGGTTGACGTGGTCGCCACCCTTGCCCTCGGCCGGATCGTCGGAGAAGTGGACGCGGGCCGCGTAGGTGCCGTCGCGGAACTCGCGGCTCGCGGTGCCCAGACTGGCCTGCTCGGTACCGGACTCGGTGCCGTCGGTCCAGGCGCGCAGGTTGAGCACCTGCCCGTCGCCGAGGGTGTCCTTCGCCGCCGGGAAGGTGACCCCGTCGGCCGACCAGGTGTCCTCGATGCCCGGGCCGCCCTTGCTGGTGCGGACCAGCCAGCCGTGCTTGAAGAGCGCGGGGTCCTTGGCGCCGACGTAGCTGAAGTTGTCGAACAGCACGCCCTTGGGGGCGGCCGGCAGCGGGGCGGGCGCGGCGGACGCCTTGGCCGACTCGCCGTCCTTGCCGCCGTCGTCCGGCTCGTCACCCCAGACGAGGACACCCCGCCTGTACGCGGTGATCGCCTTCGACTCCTTGTAGGTCGTCTTGTCGGCGTCGAAGGAACGGTCGTTGGACTGCGTGAGCTTCTCGTGGTCGGCCCGGAACAGCTGGACGTCGATGCCCTTGCTGTTGGCGCCGGGCTTCAGCGTGCCCGCGTCCTCGGTGAACCGCAGCTCCAGGACGTGGTCGGCGTTCTCGGCGGACCTGTCGAGCTTCCTGACCGTCCCGGCGATGTGGGAGCAGCCGACGGCGGCCTGGACGCAGTTGTAGGCGTACGACGAGTTCGTGTCGGCCGTGAAGTAGTACCGGAGCGTCACGTCCGCGAGCGGCAGCGGCTTCTTCGACTCGTTGAGGATCTCCAGCGAGGGCCTCGCGGCCGACGCGGTGGCCGGGGTCTCGGTCCGGTACCGGACGACGAGCTCCGGCGGATCCGGGTTCGCGGCCTTCCAGACGGGATACAGCGCCGTGGCACCGGCGGCGACCACACAGACCAGCAGGAGCAGCCTGATCTTGGGCCAGACCCGACGTCGGGGTGGGCGGCGGCGGGTGGTCGCCACGGTAGGAGCTCCTTCGCACCGCACTGGGCGGTTCGTGGGTCAAAACCGTCAGCGCCATGTAAACAAGTGGTCGGATTGTGTGAGGATCCTATCCGTTGGGGCAAGCGAAAAGGGGGCGGAGCGCCCGGATCGTTACCGTGCGCCCCACCCCCCTCAGGGGTGACCGGTTACGCCGGGACGCTCGCCACGCCCGGAGCCAGGAACTTCTTGCCGTTCACGCGCTCGGAGACACCCTCGCGGTCCAGGTACGGCGTGATGCCGCCCAGGTGGAAGGGCCAGCCGGCGCCCGTGATCAGGCACAGGTCGATGTCCTGGGCCTCGGCGACGACGCCCTCGTCGAGCATGAGCCCGATCTCCTGCGCCACGGCGTCGAGCACCCGGTCGCGCACCTGCTCCTCGGTCAAGGCGGTGTCGCCCTGCTTCAGCAGCGCGGCGACCTCGGGGTCCAGCTCCGGCTTGCCGCTGTCGTACACGTAGAAGCCGCGCTTGCCCGCCTTGACGACGGCCGCGAGGTTCGGGGAGACCGTGAAGCGGTCCGGGAAGGCCCGGTTGAGGGTCTCGGAGACGTGCAGACCGATCGCGGGACCGACCAGCTCCAGGAGCACCAGCGGCGACATCGGCAGACCGAGCGGCTCGACGGCCTTCTCGGCGACCTCGACCGGGGTGCCCTCGTCGATGACGTTCTGGATCTCGCCCATGAAGCGGGTGAGGATGCGGTTGACGACGAACGCCGGGGCGTCCTTCACCAACACCGCCGTCTTCTTCAGCTTCTTGGCGACACCGAAGGCCGTGGCCAGCGAGGCGTCGTCGGTCTGCTCGCCGCGGACGATCTCCAACAGCGGGAGGATCGCGACCGGGTTGAAGAAGTGGAAGCCCACGACCCGCTCGGGGTTCTTCAGCTTCGACGCCATCTCGGTGACCGAGAGGGACGAGGTGTTGGTGGCGAGCACGGCGTGCGCCGGGGCGACCGCCTCGACCTCCGCGAACACCTGCTGCTTGACGCCGATCTCCTCGAACACGGCCTCGATGATGAAGTCCGCGTCCGCGAAGCCCTCGGCCTTGTCCAGTACACCGGTGACCAGCGCCTTGAGGCGGTTGGCCTTGTCCTGGTTGATACGGCCCTTGCCGAGCAGCTTGTCGATCTCGGCGTGGACGTAACCCACGCCCTTGTCGACGCGCTCCTGGTCGATGTCGGTCAGCACGACCGGCACCTCGAGGCGGCGCAGGAACAGCAGCGCGAGCTGGGAGGCCATCAGACCGGCGCCGACGACACCGACCTTGGTGACCGGGCGGGCCAGGTTCTTGTCCGGGGCGCCGGCGGGGCGCTTGCCGCGCTTCTGCACCAGGTTGAACGCGTAGATGCCGGAGCGCAGTTCGCCGCCCATGATGAGGTCGGCGAGAGCCTTGTCCTCGGCGTCGTAGCCCTGCTGGAGGTCGCCGTTCTTGGCGGCGGCGATGATGTCGAGGGCGCGGTAGGCGGCCGGGGCGGCCCCGTGCACCTTGCTGTCCGCGACGAACCGGCCGCGCGCGACGGCCTGGTCCCAGGCCTCGCCGCGGTCGATCACCGGGCGCTCGACCTTGACGTCGCCCTTCAGCACCTGGGCGGTCCAGATCAGCGACTGCTCCAGGAAGTCGGCGCCCTCGAAGAGGGCGTCGGCGATCCCGAGGTCGAAGACCTGCTGGCCCTTGAGCTGCTTGTTCTGGTTGAGGCTGTTCTCGATGATCACCGAGACGGCCTTGTCGGCACCGATCAGGTTCGGCAGGATCGTGCAGCCGCCCCAGCCGGGGACCAGGCCGAGGAAGACCTCGGGCAGGGAGAAGGCCGGAAGCGCCTTCGAGACGGTGCGGTACTCGCAGTGCAGACCGACCTCGACGCCGCCGCCCATCGCCGCGCCGTTGTAGTACGCGAACGTCGGGACCGCGATGCCGGCCAGGCGCTTGAAGACCTCGTGGCCGCCCTTGCCGATGGCGAGCGCGTCCTTGTGCTCCTTGAGGAGCTCGACGCCCTTGAGGTCGGCGCCGACCGCGAAGATGAACGGCTTGCCGGTGATGCCGACACCGACGATCTCGCCGGCCGCCGCCTCCTTCTCGACCTGGTCGATGGCGGTGTTCAGGTTCGCCAGCGAGGCCGGGCCGAAGGTGGTCGGCTTGGTGTGGTCGAAGCCGTTGTCGAGCGTGACGAGCGCGAAACGCCCGGCGCCGAACGGCAGGTCGAGGTGGCGTACGTGCGCGGACGTCACGACCTCGTCGGGGAACAGCTCGGCCGCGCCCTTCAGGAGTTCGGTGGTGCTCACTTGTTGCCTCCGTCGAAGTGCGGGTTCTCCCAGATGACCGTCGCGCCCATGCCGAAGCCGACACACATGGTGTTCAGGCCGTAGCGGACGTGCGGCTGTTCCTCGAACTGGCGGGCCAGCTGCGTCATCAGGCGGACGCCGGAGGAGGCCAGCGGGTGACCGAAGGCGATGGCGCCGCCGTACTGGTTGACGCGCTCGTCGTCGTCCGCGATGCCGTAGTGGTCCAGGAAGGCCAGGACCTGGACGGCGAAGGCCTCGTTGATCTCGAACAGGCCGATGTCGGAGATGGACAGGCCCGCCTGTGCGAGGGCCTTCTCGGTGGCCGGGATCGGGCCGTAGCCCATGACCTCCGGCTCGACACCCGCGAAGGAGTAGGAGACCAGGCGCATCTTGACCGGCAGGTTGTTCTCGCGCGCGAAGTCCTCGGACGCGATCAGCGAGGCGGTGGCGCCGTCGTTCAGACCGGCCGCATTACCGGCGGTTACCCGGCCGTGGACGCGGAAGGGGGTCTTGAGGCCGGAGAGGTTCTCCAGCGTGGTGCCCGGGCGCATCGGCTCGTCGGCGGTGACCAGGCCCCAGCCCGTCTCACCGGCCTCCGGGTTGGTGCGGCGCACCGAGATCGGCACCAGGTCGGCCTGGATCTTGCCGTTGGCGTACGCCTTGGCGGCCTTCTCCTGCGAGCGCACGGCGTACTCGTCGGCGCGCTGCTTGGTGATCTGCGGGTAGCGGTCGTGCAGGTTCTCCGCGGTCATGCCCATGAACAGGGCCGACTCGTCGACCAGCTTCTCGCTGACGAACCGCGGGTTCGGGTCGACGCCCTCGCCCATCGGGTGGCGGCCCATGTGCTCGACACCGCCGGCGACGGCGATGTCGTACGCGCCGAAGGCGACGGAGCCGGCGACCGAGGTGACGGCGGTCAGGGCGCCGGCGCACATGCGGTCGATGGAGTAGCCGGGGACCGACTGGGGGAGACCGGCGAGGATGCCGGCCGTACGGCCGATGGTGAGGCCCTGGTCACCGATCTGCGTGGTCGCGGCGATGGCGACCTCGTCGATCTTCTTGGGGTCCAGACCGGGGTTGCGGCGCAGCAGCTCCCGGATCGCCTTCACGACGAGGTCGTCGGCGCGGGTCTCGTGGTAGATGCCCTTCGGGCCCGCCTTGCCGAACGGGGTGCGGACGCCGTCGACGAAGACGACGTCCCTGACGGTACGAGGCACGATGGCTCTCCTCCAGATGCGGGATGGCACTACTGCGACGCGCAACCGCTGAGCGCGCGCTCAGGACCCATGCTACTTATGGGTAACCAAGCTGCCCAGTCCCGGAGGCGGGAGCGGCGAAGGTCACATCCGCGGGGGAGCCGTCGAACCCCTCGGGGTGAGCACCGGAGTGGGCACCGGATGCGACCCGGGCCCCTCTCCCGTGATCAGTCCGAACAGGGTCCGGGCCGCGTCCGCACCGAATCCGTGCACGTCATGGCTCATCGCGGACAGTGGCGGGTGGGTGATGCGGCACAGCTGCGAGTCGTCCCAGGCGAGCAGGGAGACGTCGTCCGGAACGCTCAGCCCCATCTCCGCGGCCACCGACAGGCCGGCCACCGCCATGATGTCGTTGTCGTACACGATGGCCGTCGGCCGGTCCGGGGGAGCCGTCGTCAGCAGCGACCGCGTCGCCCGTGCCCCCGCCTCCCCGGAGTAGTCCGTGGCCACCTGCCAGGCCCCGGCCAGTTCCAGCGAGCGGGCGGCCTCGTCGAAGGCGGCGGTACGCATCGAGGTGTGGCCCAGGGCCGCCGCGCCCCCCACCCGGGCGATCCGCCGGTGCCCGAGCGCCGCGAGATACCGCACGGCCTCCGTCACGGCGGTGGCGTCCTCGGTCCACACGGAGGTGAGACCGCCGGTCAGCGAGGGGTGCCCGACCGCCACCACCGGCATCCCGAGCCGCTCGACGGCGGCCACCCGGGGATCGTCCACCCGGAAGTCGACGAGGAGCGAACCGCCGATCTGCCGCCCGCGCCACCACGACTCCTGCAGCCCGACCTCCTCCTCCAGGCTCCGCACCAGCCGCAGCAGGAGCGAGCAGGAGTGCTCGGTCAGCACGCTCTCCACGCCCGAGACGAACTCCATGTAGAAGGGCTCGAGACCGATCTGCCGGGCGGGCCGGCAGATCGCCAGCCCCACCACGTCCACCCGTGAGCCGGCCAGTGTCCGCGCGGTCAGGCTCGGGGCCCACCCTAGTTCCCGCGCCGCCCGGAAGATCCGGTCCCGGGTGGCCTCCGACAGTCCCGGCTTGCGGTTGAAGGCGAGGGACACGGCACCCTTGGACACGCCTGCGCGCGCGGCGACGTCCTTGATGGTGACGCGGGGGATGGTCATCGGCTGGGCTCCATGCAGTACAGGGCGGAGCGGGCGGCTTCCGCGTCAGGAGTCTTCCAGCCCGCGACCCCGATGGTCACCCGCTCGCCGGGCAGCAGCGTGAGGAGTCCCCGGTCGGCCCGCGCCGCCGGGTCCAGCCGGTCGGCCTGCAACAGCAGGTCCCGTACCAGGGTGTGAGCCGTCACCTCGATCCCGCCCGGCACGAGCGCCACGGCGAACTCCGGTCGGGGGTAGGGCACGTCGCGATCCGGCATAGGGAAGTGGAGGGCGCGCAACCCGTCCACGTCCGCGACGAGGAACTCCTTGGGGCCGACGGGCTCCAGCTCACGGGGAACGGCCACGTCGGCCACGGACCGCCCCTCGGCGGCGAACTCCACTCGGACCGAACCGATCACGCCACCTTCGACGGACATCCGGCGCAGCACCAGGATGCCCGACCACACGTCCGCCGCCTGGTTCACGGCGGCCACGACCCGCACCGGCCCCCGCGCCTGAAGGGTGAGCAGACGGTCCGCGTACAGCCGCCGCAGCTCGTGGTACAGCGGCTTCTCCCGCCCGTCCCCGTCGATCGCCGCCCACGAGGTGACCGGCCAGCAGTCGTTGAGCTGCCAGACCACCGTGCCCGCGCACACCGGCCAGTGCGACCGCCAGTGTTCGATCCCGGCGGCCACGGCCCGCGCCTGGTTGACCTGCGTGAGGTAGTGCCAGCGGTCGAAGTCCCCCTCGGGCACGGCGAAGTGACGTGCCAGCCCGCGCTCCAGCTTGCCGTTGCCGTCGTCCGCCTTCTGGTGGTGCAGCACACCGGGCGAGTCGGGTGCCAGTTCCTCGCCCGGCAGGGCCCGCCGCAGGGTGGCGTGGGCGGGCGGTGCCTGCCAGCCGAACTCGGCGACAAACCGCGGCACATGGAGCCGGTAGTCGGCGTAGTCGTCCCGGTTCCAGACCTCCCACGAGTGGTGCGTGCCGTGCGCCGGATCGTTCGGATGGCGGTCCCACGACCCTGACCACGGACTGCCCGCCGTATAGGGCCGGGCCGGATCCGACTCGGCCACCACGCGCGGCAGCACCCCCAGGTAGTACCCCTCCCCCCAGGAGTCCCCGGCCAGCCGCTCCTCCCAGCCCCAGTCCCGAAACCCCCACAGGTTCTCGTTGTTGCCGTTCCACAGCACCAGCGACGGATGTGGCATCAGCCGGACGACGTTCTCGCGCGCCTCCGCCTCGACCTCGCCCCGCAGCGGCTGTTCCTCCGGGTAGGCCGCGCAGGCGAACGGGAAGTCCTGCCAGACCAGCAGCCCGAGTTCGTCACAGGCGTCGTAGAAGTCCTCGCTCTCGTAGATCCCCCCGCCCCAGACACGTACGAGGTCCACGTGCGCGTCGGCTGCCTGCCGCAGCCGTTCCCGGTAGCGCTCGCGGGTGATCCGGGACGGGAACACGTCGTCCGGGATCCAGTTCACGCCCCGCGCGAAGAGCCGCTCACCGTTGACGACGAGGGTGAACCCGGTGCCGTGCGCGTCCGGCCGCCGGTCCAGCCCGACGCTCCGGAAGCCGATCCGCCGCCGCCACGAGTCCAGCGGCCGCTCCTCGTGCAGCAGCGTCAACTCCACGCCATACAGCGGCTGTTCACCGTATCCGCGAGGCCACCACAGCCGCGCGTCCGGCACTTCCAGCCGTACCGACCCCCGCGTCCCGTCGAGGTCCGCGCGCACCCGCACCCCGCCGACGGTCGCCTCCACGGCGAGCTCCGCCTCCACCCGGGTCCGCTCGACGTCGAGGTGCAACTCGACGAGCCCCACCCCGTCCTCGACGGTCACCACCGGCCGGACCCGCGCGATCCTGGCCGTCGACCACTGCTCCAGCCGCACCGGCCGCCAGATCCCGGCCGTGACGAGGGTCGGTCCCCAGTCCCAGCCGAAGGAGCAGGCCATCTTGCGGATGTACTGGTAGGGCTCGGCGTAGGCGGCCGGCCTCTCACCCAGCTGGCCGCGCACGGCCTCCGCCTCGGCGTACGCGGACACGAACCGCACCGACAGCCGCCCGGCGAGCCCGGTCACGTCGAAGCGGTAGGAGCGGTGCATGTTCCTGGTGCGGCCCAGCGGTCGGCCGTCGAGCAGGATCTCGGCCGCGGTGTCGAGGCCGTCGAAGACGAGGTCGGTCTGCTCGTGGCCGTCGCGCGCCGCGAGCTCGCACTCGTACGTCCACTCCCGCCGCCCCACCCAGGCCACCGCCCTCTCGTCGCATCCGAGAAAGGGGTCCGGGATCACCCCCGCCGCCAGCAGGTCGGTGTGCACACAGCCCGGCACCGAGGCCGGCAGCGCGTCCCCCTCGTGCCTCAGGATCCAGCCCTCGGTGAGCGGTGTGGCCTCCAGCATCCGCACTCCCTAAACCGTTTCAGGCCCGCAGGCGGTCAACTCTTCACAGCCTTGGCGAAATAGGGACTTTACCGGTTAAGAAAGCGCTGCCAGAGTGCCGAATCAGCCAACCCCGCAAGTGCTCGTCCGTCCCTACAACGGAGCTGATGCACATGAACCGCCGTCACACCCTCGCCCTGGCCGTGGCCGCCGCCCTGCTGATCCCCGGATGCACCGGTACCGGAGGCACGACGAAGGGCGCGGACGCCAAGGCGCCCGACGATCCCTCGAAGGTCAGCGGCACCATCAAGGTCCTCACCGTGCGGACCGACCTCGTGCAGGACGGCACGATGAAGAAGTACGCCGCCGAGTTCAACAAGACCTACCCGAAGGTCAACGTCGAGTTCGAGGGACTCACCAACTACGAGTCCGAAGTCAAGATCCGTATGAACACGGAGAACTACGGCGATGTGCTGCTGATCCCCGCGGTCATCAAGAAGAGCGACTACCCGAGGTTCTTCGCCTCGCTGGGCACGCAGGCGGAGCGCAGCGAGAAGTTCCGCTTCACCGACTTCACCACCGTCGACGGCAAGGTCTACGGGCAGACCACGAACGGCGGCAGCCCGGGATTCGTCTACAACAAGCGGGTCTGGAAGGAGGCCGGGATCACCGAATGGCCCACCACCCCGGCCGAGTTCCTCGCCGCCCTCAAGGCCGTCAAGGCCAAGACGGACGCCGTCCCGTACTACACCAACTTCGCGGCCGGCTGGACGCTGACCTCCTGGACGTACGTCAACGGCTCGGTCCACTGCGACACCAAGGCGACCGACAAGCTGGCCGAGGGCGACCCGTGGGCGCAGGGCGCCGACCTGCGGGTGGCCGACACCCTGCTCCACGACACCGTGAAGGCGGGCCTCGTCGAGAAGGACCCCACCACCAGCAACTGGGAGGAGTCCAAGCCCAGGACGGCCAAGGGTGAGATCGCCACGCAGTGGCTCGGCACCTGGGCGATCGTCCAGTTCCAGGCCGCCGCGAAGAAGGCCGGGGTAAACCCCGACGACATCGGCTTCATGCCCTTCCCGGCCCAGGTGGACGGCAAGTTCTGCGCGGTCGTGAGCCCCGACTACCACCAGGCCGTCAACGTCCACTCGAAGCACAAGGAGGCGGCCCGCGCCTGGATCGACTGGTTCACCGAGAAGTCGGGCTACGTGCGGGACAACCTCGCCATCTCCCCGCTCAAGGACGCCCCCCTGCCCGACGTGATGCGGCCCTACGAGGAGGCGGGCGTGCGGTTCATAGAGGTCGACGACACCAAGGGTGCCCAGGTCAAGAACATCGACAACCAGTCCGAGGTCGGCATCTACGCCCCCGAGTACCGCCAGAACCTCGTGGACCTGGCCCGCGGCGCGCGCAAGGGCAGCCTCGACTCCTTCTTCGCCGACCTCAGCAAGCGCTGGGCCGAGGCGCGTGAGAGCGCGGGGTCCTGATGACGGACACCACCGAGAAGGCGGCAGTGAAGACCGCCACGGGGGCGGCGCCGGCCGCCCCCGCCCCGGCGCCCGCCCCACGCGGAACACGCGTGTGGCGGGGAGTCACCCCCTGGCTCTTCCTGATCGCCCCGCTCGCCCTGCTGATCGTCTTCACCTACGCGCCGATCGCCAACATGGTCGCGTACAGCTTCACCGACTGGGACGGGGTGAGCCCCGAACTGCACTACACGGGTGCCGAGAACTACACGGAGATCTTCACCCGGGAGGACCTCTTCCGGGTCTTCTTCGTCAGCGGCTACTACCTCGCCGCCTCGGCCGTCCAGATCGTCGCCGCGCTGTACTTCGCGACCGTCCTGAGCTTCAACGTCCGCTTCCGGAACTTCTTCAAGGGCGTGCTGTTCTTCCCGTACCTGATCAACGGGGTGGCGATCGGCTTCGTCTTCCTCTACTTCTTCCAGGACGGCGGCACCCTCGACTCGGTGCTCGGCCTGCTGGGGCACCACACCGACCACGCCTGGCTCGGCACCCCGGCCTCCGCGAACACCTCGCTCGCCGGCGTCTCGATCTGGCGCTATCTGGGCCTGAACTTCGTCCTGTTCCTCGGTGCGATCCAGTCCATCCCGGGGGAGCTGTACGAGGCGGCGGAGCTTGACGGCGCCAACCGCTGGCACCAGTTCCGGTACATCATCGCGCCCGGCATCAAGCCGGTGCTGACCCTGACCGTGATCCTGTCCGTCTCCGGCTCCCTGTCGGCCTTCGAGATCCCGTACATCATGACCGGCGGGGCGACCGGCACCGAGACCTTCGTGATCCAGACGGTGAACCTGGCCTTCCGGTTCAACAAGACGGGGCTCGCCTCGGCGGCGGCGGTCGTGCTGCTGCTGATCATCCTGCTGGTGACCTGGATACAGCGGCGCCTCGTCCCCGACGACAAGGTGGACCTCGTATGACCCGCCGTACCGTGGCCCGGACCTTCGTGTACCTGTCGCTGATCGCCGCGACGGCGGTGGTGCTGCTGCCGCTCGTCGTCGTCCTGCTGACCTCGCTCAAGTCCGAGGAGGAGATGGCGAACGCGAGCGGCGCACTCGCGCTCCCCGACAACCTGCTGAACTTCCACAACTACGTGACGGCGTTCCGGGACGGCGAGATGCTCTCGGCGTTCGCCAACACGGCGGTCATCCTGCTGGTCTCCATCGGCGGCACGGTCCTCATCGGCTCGATGACGGCCTACGCCATCGACCGCTTCACCTTCCGCTTCCGCAAGCTGGTGGTCGCGCTCTTCCTGATCGCCGCGCTCGTCCCCGGCGTCACCACCCAGGTCGCGACCTTCCAGATCGTCAACAGCTTCGGCATGTTCGACAGCCTGTGGGCGCCGATCGCGCTCTACATGGGCACGGACATCGTGTCGATCTACATCTTCCTGCAGTTCGTACGGTCCATCCCGGTCTCGCTGGACGAGTCCGCCCGTCTCGAGGGCGCCAACGCCTTCACGATCTACCGGAAGATCATCTTTCCGCTGCTCAGGCCCGCGATCGCCACCGTCGTGATCGTAAAGGGGATCACCGTCTACAACGACTTCTACATCCCCTTCCTCTACATGCCCTCCGAGGATCTTGGCGTGATCTCGACGTCGCTGTTCCGCTTCCGCGGGCCGTACGCGGCCCACTGGGAGGTCATCTCGGCGGGAGCGGTCCTGGTGATCCTGCCGACGCTGATCGTCTTCCTGAGCCTGCAGCGCTTCATCTACAACGGCTTCATGCGGGGAGCGACCAAGTGAGAGCACGGTAGCCCCCGAAGCCCCCGAAGCCCCCGAAGCCCCCGAAGCCGCCGTGAGAGCAGGACCCCTACGGCGGCTGGGGCGTGCCCTAGGCGGACAGCGCGGCGACCAGAACCGGCGTGACCTGCTCCACCTGCCACGGCCGGGCCCCGTAACCCGCCAGCGCGGCCCCCACGGACTCGGCACTGACAACGTTGGGCGGCTCCCAGCACACCCGCCGGACCGTGTCGGGCGTGATCAGGTTCTCCTGTGGCATGTTGAGGGCCTCGGCCAGCGCGGACACCGCGGCCCGGGCCGCCGACAGCCGTGCCGCGGCCTCCGGGTCCTTGTCGGCCCAGGCCCGCGGCGGCGGCGGCCCCGTCACCGGCTGCCCCGGCTGCGGCAGCTGCGCGTCGGTCAGCTCCCTCGCCCGGTCCAC
The DNA here is from genome assembly GCF_001514265.1 of Streptomyces resistomycificus. Lineage (GTDB taxonomy): Bacteria > Actinomycetota > Actinomycetes > Streptomycetales > Streptomycetaceae > Streptomyces > Streptomyces resistomycificus. The sequence continues at coordinate 140,729 of NZ_KQ948988.1, forward strand.
GGCGGCCTGCCACTGCTCCAGCTGCCGCCGCCCCGTCCGGTGCCCGAAGCCGTTCAGCGCGGCGAGCGCGTGCACGTTGGCCGGAAGGGAGAGGGCGGCCTCCACGATGGCCGCGTCGGACAGCACCTTGCCCGGCGACACGTCCCGCCGCTGGGCGATCCGGTCCCGCGTCTGCCACAGCTCCCGGACCACGGCGAGCTGCCGGCGCCGCCGCACCTTGTGCATCCCGGAGGTGCGACGCCAGGGGTCCTTGCGCGGCTCGGCGGGCGGCGCGGCCGCGATCGCGTCGAACTCCTCACGGGCCCACTCCAGCTTGCCCTGCCGGTCCAGCTCCTTCTCCAGCGCGTCCCGCAGGTCGACGAGGAGCTCCACGTCCAGGGCCGCGTAGCGAAGCCAGGGCTCGGGCAGCGGACGGGTGGACCAGTCGACGGCCGAGTGGCCCTTCTCCAGGACGAAGCCCAGGACGCTCTCCACCATCGCGCCGAGGCCCACCCGCGGGAATCCGGCGATCCGGCCGGCCAGCTCGGTGTCGAACAGCCGGGTGGGGACCATGCCTATTTCGCGGAGGCAGGGCAGGTCCTGGGTGGCCGCGTGCAGCACCCACTCGACGCCGGACAGGGCCTCGCCGAGGCCGGAGAGGTCGGGACAGGCCACGGGGTCGATCAGCGCGCTCCCGGCGCCCTCCCGGCGCAGCTGCACGAGATAGGCCCGCTGGCCGTAGCGGTAGCCGGAGGCGCGTTCGGCGTCCACGGCGACGGGGCCGGAGCCGGCGGCGAAGGCGGCGATCACCCGGGCGAGGGTCTCGTCGTCGGCGACCACCGGCGGAATGCCCTCACGGGGTTCCAGCAGAGGGATCGGCTCCGGACCCGTGTCAGGGTCGTTCGCCGGGCCTGTAGCAGGGTTCGGCGCCCCCGTAACAGAAGATCCGCCGTCGTCCGGAGGGGCGCCTCCGGTGGTTCGCAGTGTGCTGTCTGCTGCGGTGTCTTGGGCGTCGGTCACCTGTCAAGGGTATCCGTGTATGGACAGCGCCCGCCGACGGAACGTTCCGTCGACGGGCGCCTGAGGGTCGTAAACCAGTCAGCTCGGTGAAAGATCCGGTTTACGACGGGTGCGGTACGCGGCCAAGAACCGGCGGTCGGTCCGCCGCACGTCGGTGAGGGGCGGGGGTCAGTGGATGATGCCGGTCCGCAGGGCCACGGCGACCATGCCGGCGCGGTCTCCGGTGCCGAGCTTGCGGGCGATACGGGCGAGGTGGCTCTTGACGGTCAGTGCGGACAGGCCCATCGAGACGCCGATCGCCTTGTTGGACTGGCCCTCCGCGACCAGCCGCAGCACCTCGACCTCACGGCCGGACAGTTCGCGGTAGCCACCCGGGTGACTCGGGGCACCCGGGGGGCGGCGGTGCATACGGGCGGCGGCGGCGCCGATGGGGGCGGCGCCCGGACGGGTGGGGAGCCCGATGTTGGTGCGGGTGCCGGTGACCACGTAGCCCTTGACGCCGCCGGCGAGCGCGTTGCGGACCGCGCCGATGTCGTCGGCGGCGGAGAGGGCGAGGCCGTTGGGCCAGCCCGCGGCCCGGGTCTCGGACAGAAGGGTGAGGCCGGAGCCGTCGGGCAGGTGGACGTCGGCGACACAGATGTCGCGGGGGTTGCCGATGCGGGGACGAGCCTCCGCGACGGACGAGGCCTCGATGACGTCGCGCACACCGAGCGCCCACAGGTGGCGGGTGACGGTGGAGCGGACGCGGGGGTCGGCCACGACCACCATGGCGGTCGGCTTGTTCGGGCGGTAGGCGACCAGGCTTGCGGGCTGCTCGAGGAGAACGGACACCAGGCCTCCTGGGTGGGGGACGGGGCCGGCTTGTGGGGATGAAGCCGGGACGAACCGTGCTTTCAAGGTCACAGTCGTCTTCGGCACCAAACCCGTCCGCCTTTAGAGAATGATCACGATCTGGTGAGTAACAATCCGTGCAATTCGGACACGCGATCGATCATCCGAAGATCGAACGGTTTCGCTCTGCGTCGATACGCGGCCGAAAGTGGCCGTATCGACAAAGTGATTGCCAAAAAGGCAGTGCGGATCCCCTGCGTCAAGAGGTCGGAAGGGGGTCGGTCAGCGCGACTGCGGGCCGCGCCGCTGCGGCAGTGTGACCACCGACGCGTCGCCCGGACCGGCCGGCGGCAGACCCGCGATCTGGGCGAGCAGGTCGCACCAGGCGGCCAGGTGTGCCGCCGTGTCCGGGACACCGCCCAGACCCTCGCGAGGCGTCCAGGAGGCGCGGATCTCGATCTGTGAGGCGGACGGCCGTTCGGAAAGGCCCCCGAAGTAGTGGGAGCTGGCCCGGGTGACGGTGCCGCTCGGCTCGCCGCAGGCCAGACCGCGCGCGGTGAGCGCACCCGTCAGCCACGACCAGCACACGTCGGGCAGCAGCGGATCGGCGGCCATCTCCGCCTCCAGCTCCGCGCGCACCAGCGTCACCAGCCGGAACGTGCCCCGCCAGGCGTCGTGCCCGGCCGGGTCGTGCAGCAGCACCAGCCGCCCGTCGGCCAGGTCCTGGTCGCCGTCGACGACCGCGGCCTCCAGCGCGTACGCGTAGGGCGCGAGCCGCTGGGGCGCGCGCGTGGGCTCGACCTCGACCTGCGGCCTGAGCCGCGCCGCCCTGAGCGCGTCGACAGCCGCCCGGAAGGGCAGCGGATCCGTCCCGCTCGTATGCAGGTCCTCCTCCTTCGCGTCGTCCATTCCGTCAGCGCCGTCCGACAGTCGTCCCTGAGCCGCAGCCATGCGGGGAAGATTAAGGGGAACGGGGCCTTCGCGCAGGGAGGACACCCTGTTGCCCGGTGTCGGGGTTGCCGTCCGGGCGGGGTCCGGGGCCGTGCGAGACTTGGCCCGTGAGTGCCAACGAGAGCCCCGCGACGCCGCAGTCGACAGCCACGTACGAGTCCGCCTTCATGAAGGCGTGCAGGCGTGAGCCCGTGCCGCACACCCCCGTGTGGTTCATGCGACAGGCCGGGCGCTCGCTGCCGGAGTACCGCAAGGTGCGCGAGGGCGTCCCGATGCTCGAGTCCTGCATGCGGCCCGAGCTGGTCACCGAGATCACCCTCCAGCCGGTGCGCAGGCACAACGTGGACGCGGCGATCTACTTCAGCGACATCGTCGTCCCGCTGAAGGCCATCGGCATCGACCTCGACATCAAGCCCGGTGTGGGCCCGGTCGTCGAGCGCCCGATCCGCACCCGCGAGGACCTCGCCCAGCTGCGTGACCTCACCCCCGAGGACGTCTCGTACGTCACCGAGGCGATCGGTCTGCTCACCCGCGAACTCGGCTCCACCCCGCTCATCGGCTTCGCCGGCGCCCCGTTCACCCTCGCCAGCTACCTCGTCGAGGGCGGCCCGTCGCGGACGTACGAGAACGCCAAGGCGATGATGTACGGCGACCCCGCGCTGTGGGCCGACCTGCTCGACCGCCTCTCGGAGATCACGGCCGCGTTCCTGAAGGTGCAGATCGAGGCGGGCGCGAGCGCCGTCCAGCTGTTCGACTCCTGGGCCGGAGCGCTGGCCCCCGCGGACTACCGCCACTCGGTGCTGCCCGCCTCCGCGAAGGTCTTCGAGGCCGTCGCCGGCTACGGCGTCCCGCGCATCCACTTCGGTGTCGGCACCGGCGAACTGCTCAGGCTGATGGGCGAGGCAGGCGCGGACGTCGTGGGCGTCGACTGGCGGGTCCCGCTCGACGAGGCCGTCCGCCGCATCGGCCCCGGCAAGGCGCTCCAGGGCAACCTCGACCCGACCGTCCTGTTCGCCGGCACGGAGGCCGTCGAGGCCAAGACCCGCGAGGTCCTCGACGCGGCGGCGGGCCTGGAGGGCCACGTCTTCAACCTGGGGCACGGCGTCATGCCGTCCACCGACCCGGACGCGCTGACCCGCCTCGTGGAGTACGTCCACACCCGGACCGCGCGCTAGTTCGTTCCCCAAGCCTCACCAGGTGTGCCGGGGCCGTGCCCTCCTGCCGAAGAGCAGGCCGCGCGGTTCCGGCGGCGGTGGGGTGCCCGCCTTGAGCGGCCAGGCGAGCAGCATGCCCGCGAGGAAGCCGACGATGTGCGCCGCGTACGCCACCGTGCCGGCGTCGGACACGCCCTCGCCGGACGAGTACACGCCCTGCAGCACGAACCAGAAGCCCAGCACCAGCCAGGCCGGCAGCCTGAGGGGCAGGAAGACCAGGAACGGGACGAGGACCCAGACCCTGGCCTTCGGGTACAGCACGAGATAGGCGCCCAGGACCCCGGCGATCGCTCCCGACGCGCCGATCAGCGGGTCGGCCGAGTCGTCGTTGAGCAGCGCAAAGCCGTACGACGCCGCGTAGCCGCAGACGACGTAGAAGAGAGCGAACCGCACATGGCCCATGCGGTCCTCGACGTTGTTGCCGAAGATCAGCAGGAAGAGCGTGTTGCCCAGCAGGTGCAGCCAGCCGCCGTGCAGGAACAGCGCCGTGAGGACCGACAGTTCGGGGGACTTGTCGTAGGCCGGCGGGCCGACCACGCAGCCCGCCCCCCGCGGGCCCACCCCGACGTCACCCGTCGGCACCACCCGTGGCAGCTGATGGTGAATCAACTCCTGCGGGATTGCCGCGTACTGGTCCAGGAACGCCTGGAGGTGACACTGCTGCGCCAGACCGCCGTCCCCGGCCACGGAACCGGCGAGGCCGGGCATGAACAGGAAGACGAGCACGTTCGCGGCGATGAGCGCGTAGGTCACATACGGGGTGCCGCGCACCGGGTTCACGTCATGGACGGGTATGACCACAAGGAAGTAGTGCCCGCGATGCGACGGCCGAATCGGTGAACGCCGCCCGGCGCGCCCGCGTATGTCTCCTCAACCGCCCGCGGCGCGGGGAAGGCGGGTCGCGGGGACTACGTGAGGATCAGGCGATGAACGACCGAGTTACTCCTCCGATGCACGCCCTGCCGGACGGCGAGGCCGAGATCTCTCTCGTGCTGCGCCTGCCCTGGGAGGACGTGGCTCGGCTCGGACAGGAGGCCGGACGGCTGGCCTCCCAGATGCAGCGGCCGGTCACCCTGGACGAGGCGGTCAGCCACCGGCTCAGGTCCACCCGCTCGGCCGCCCACGCGAAGCCCGCGGGCGAGCAGCCGGCCGCGGTGACCACCAGCGCGTCCGTCTCGTCGCTGCCACCGCGGCCGGCGGCCGATCAGGCGCGGCAGGCGATCGAGCGGATCAACGGGACGGCGTAGGGGCCCGTGCGGGGCGCCGTCGGGGTGTCCGTGCGGTTGGCGGACCACGGGCCGTGGTGGATTGCCCGCGCGGCTCCCCGCGCCCCTAGGGGCGTTGGGCCACCGCCCTCGCGGCCTTGCGGGCCGCCACCAGTACCGGGTCCCACACCGGCGAGAACGGCGGGGCGTAGCCCAGGTCCAGGGCTGTCATCTGGTCCACCGTCATGCCGGCCGTCAGGGCCACCGCGGCGATGTCGACGCGCTTGCCCGCGCCCTCCCTGCCGACGATCTGCACGCCGAGCAGCCGTCCCGTGCGGCGCTCGGCGAGCATCTTCACGGTCATGGGGGAGGCGCCCGGGTAGTAGCCGGCGCGGCTGGTCGACTCCACGGTGACCGACTCGAACCGCAGACCCACCCTGCGCGCGTCCTTCTCGCGCAGACCGGTGCGGGCGATCTCCAGGTCGCAGACCTTGCTGACCGCCGTGCCGACCACGCCCGGGAACGTGGCGTAACCGCCGCCCGCGTTCGTGCCGATGACCTGGCCGTGCTTGTTGGCGTGGGTGCCGAGCGGGACGTGCCGTTCCTGGCCGGAGACCAGGTCGAGGACCTCGACGCAGTCCCCGCCGGCCCAGACGTTCTCGTACCCGCGCACCCGCATCGCCAGGTCGGTCAGCAACCCGCCGTGCGTGCCCAGCGGCAGCCCCGCGGCCTGCGCGAGCCCGGTCTCGGGGCGCACGCCGATGCCGAGCACCACCACGTCCGCCGGGTACTCGGCGTCCCGCGTGACCACCGCCCGCACCCGGCCGTCGTCATCCGTCAGCAGCTTGGTCACCTCGGTGTCGTTGACCATGGTGATGCCCAGGCCCTCCATGGCCTCGTGCACCAGCCGGCCCATGTCCGGGTCCAGCGTGGACATCGGCTCACTGCCCCGGTTGACGACCGTCACCTCGTAGTCCCGCTTGATGAGCGCCTCGGCCATCTCGACGCCGATGTATCCCGCGCCGACGACCACCGCGCGCCGGCCACGCGTGCGTGCCAGCGTGTCCAGGAGGGCCTGGCCGTCGTCGAGGGTCTGGACACCGTGCACGCCGGACGCGTCGGCGCCCGGCATGTCCGGGCGGATCGGGCGGGCGCCGGTCGCGATCACGAGCTTGTCGTACGACGTCCAGGACTCCGCCCCGGAATCGACGTCACGCGCGCGTACCCGCCCGCCGGCCACGTCGATCTCCGTCACCTCGGTGCGCATCCGGAGGTCGATGTCACGGCTCTGGTGCTCCTGGGGCGAGCGGGCGATCAGCCGGTCCCGGTCGGTGACGTCGCCGCCCACCCAGTACGGGATGCCGCACGCCGAGTAGGACGTGAAGTGGCCGCGCTCGAAGGCCACGATCTCCAGCTCGTCGGGGCCCTTCATCCGGCGGGCCTGCGACGCCGCGGACATCCCCGCGGCGTCGCCGCCGATCACCACCAGACGCTCCGCACCGCTCGCTGTGTTCATGCTCATGCGAACACGCTACGTGCGCAGGGCATTTCAGTCCTGCTCGCCCCGCTCGTTCGTCCGCCCGGGCTCCGGAGCGGTCCTGGCGGTGGGCAGGGGGCCGAGCGCGGTCGCCGGTGCGGTGGCCGGCCGGCGCGGCAGCCGCGGCCGTACGATGCGCAGCCACACCAGCACCACCAGCGCGACCACCGCCGCGAACGGCAGCACCGCCGCCAGCGCCACCAGGATCCAGCGCAGCATCGTCACGAACGCGTCCCAGCCGCCCGCCAGCGCGTCGACGACACCCGGGTCGTCGTCCTCGGCGGCCTCCCGCACCGGCGTCTCGGACAGGGAGAGAGTGATGGTGGCCATGCTGGTGCGGTCCTTCAGAGACGCCTGCCGGGCGAGCAGTGACTCCAACTCCGCCTGACGGCTGCTCAGTTCACCCTCCAGCGTGACCACGTCGCTCAGCTTCGTGGCCTGGTCCATCAGCTCGCGGATGCGCACCACGCTGGCGCGCTGCGAGGTGATGCGGCTCTCCACGTCGACGACCTGGTCGGTGACGTCACGCGCCTTCGCCGAGCGTTCGCGCAGCTTGCCGGTGCCTTCCAGGTCGCCGAGGACCTCCTCGTACCTGTCGACCGGCACGCGCAGCACGACGTGCGTCTCCTCGCGGCCCTCCGAGTCCGTGGAGGTGGACTCGTTGCCGATGTAGCCGCCCGCGTTCTCGGTGGTGGTGCGGGCCTGGCCCAGGGCCTTGGACACGTCCTTGACCTGCACGGTCAGCTCGGCGGTGCGGATGATGCGGTTCGCGGAGACCTTGGGCGGCGCGGACGCCTGGGCGCCGCTGCCCGCGCCGCCGTCGCTGTCCGCGGCGGCGCCCGGGGCGGCCTCCTTCGCGCCCGACCGGGCGACGCCCGCGTCCTCGCCGGCACCACTGGCCGAATCGCCCGCGCCGCTGCAGCCGGTCAGCGCGAGGGCCGCCGCCAGCAGAATCCCGGCCAGGGCCTGGGCGGATCGTACGGAACGTTGTGTGCGCATCTGGGCGTACCCCCCGAGGGTCGAGACAACTGACGTTCCTTCGACGCCGGAGCGGGCCCGAACGTTGGCGGGAAACGGTCCCGATGCGGTCACGGTGAGGACTCGGGCGGGACACCGGGTCGCCGCGGGAGTGTCAGAGGGGTCTGAGAAGGTGGACGCATGAGCGCAACGGGTACGGGCAGCGGGCACGTCGTCGTCATCGGAGCCGGAATCGCCGGGCTGGCAGCCGCCCACCGGCTGGTGGGGCGGGGCCTGCGCGTGACCGTGCTCGAGGCGTCCGGCCGGGTCGGCGGCAAGCTGCTGCCCGGTGAGATCGCGGGCGCGCGCGTGGACTTCGGCGCCGAGTCGATGCTCGCCCGCCGCCCCGAGGCCGTCGCCCTCGCCCGCGAGGTCGGCCTCACCGACCTCCTCCAGCCGCCCGCCACCGCGACCGCCTCCCTGTGGACCCGCGGCGCCCTGCGCCCGATGCCCAAGGGGCACGTGATGGGCGTCCCCGGCACCGCCGCCGCCCTCTCGGGTGTGCTGTCCGAGGAGGGCCTCGCCCGCATCGAGCGGGACGCCGACCTGCCCCGCACGGAGGTCGGCGACGACGTGGCGGTCGGGGAGTACGTGGCGGCGCGGCTGGGCCGAGAGGTCGTCGACCGCCTGGTGGAACCGCTGCTGGGCGGGGTCTACGCGGGCGACGCGTACCGGATCTCGATGCGCTCGGCGGTCCCGCAGCTCTTCCAGGCCGCGCGGACCCACGACTCGTTGACCGAGGCCGTCCGCGAGATCCAGGCCAAGGCCGCCGCGAACCAGCAGACCGGGCCCGTGTTCATGGGCATCGCGGGCGGGGTGGGAAGCCTGCCGCTCGCGGTGGCGGAGTCGGTGCGCGAGCGGGGCGGCGACATTCGTCTGCACAGCCCCGCACACGGCCTGCGCCGGGCCGGCGACGGCTGGGAGGTCCTCGTCGACGACCACATCGAGGAGGCCGACGCGGTGGTCCTCGCCGTCCCCGCCGGGGAGGCCGCCCGCCTGCTGTCCGCACACGCCCCCGACGCCGCCACCGAACTGCGCGCCGTCGAGTACGCCTCCATGGCCCTGGTCACGCTCGCCTACCGCCGCGCCGACATCACCCTCCCCGAGGGCAGCGGTTTCCTCGTCCCGCCCGTCGACGGACACACCATCAAGGCATCGACCTTCTCCTCCCGGAAGTGGGGCTGGATCGCCGACGAGAACCCGGACCTGCTCGTCCTGCGCACCTCCGTCGGGCGCCATGGCGAGACGGAGATCCTCCAGCGCGAGGACACCGACCTGGTGGACGTCTCCCGGCACGACCTGCGCGAGGCGACCGGCCTGGACGCCACCCCGGTCGAGACCCGCGTCACCCGCTGGGACAACGGCCTGCCGCAGTACCCCGTCGGCCACCACGCGCGCGTGGCCCGCGTCCGCGAGCACGTCGGCGCACTCCCGGGCCTCGCGGTGTGCGGCGCGGTGTACGACGGGGTCGGCATCCCGGCGTGCATCGCGAGCGCGTACGCCGCCGTCGACCAGATCCAGGGTGACCTGCGAGCTGTGCAGGAGCTCACCGCCGACCCGGTGCGGAGTCTGCACCAAGGAGCGGGAGAATGAGGACATGAGTGACGACGCCCCCACCACCGAGTCCGGCAGGATCCCGAACAAGGGCAAGCTGGCCAAGGACCTGAACGAGGTCATCCGCTACACCCTCTGGTCCGTCTTCAGGCTGAAGGACGCGCTCCCCGAGGACCGCGCGGGCTACGCCGACGAGGTCCAGGAGCTGTTCGACCAGCTCGCCGCCAAGGACGTGACGATCCGCGGCACCTACGACGTCTCGGGCCTGCGCGCCGACGCCGACCTCATGATCTGGTGGCACGCGGAGACGAGCGACCAGCTCCAGGAGGCGTACAACCTCTTCCGCCGCACCCGGCTGGGCCGCGCCCTGACGCCGGTGTGGTCGAACATGGCGCTGCACCGACCGGCCGAGTTCAACCGCGCGCACATCCCGGCGTTCCTCGCCGACGAGACGCCGCGCGACTACGTCAGCGTCTACCCCTTCGTGCGCTCCTACGACTGGTACCTGCTGCCCGACGAGGACCGCCGCCGCATGCTCGCCGACCACGGCAAGATGGCCCGCGGCTACCCGGACGTGCGCGCCAACACGGTCGCCTCGTTCTCCCTCGGCGACTACGAGTGGATCCTCGCCTTCGAGGCCGACGAGCTGTACCGCATCGTCGACCTCATGCGCCACCTGCGGGCCTCCGAGGCCCGGATGCACGTCCGCGAGGAGGTCCCGTTCTACACGGGGCGCCGCAAGGACATCGCCGAACTGGTCGCCGGCCTCGCCTGACCGACGTGCGGCCCTCGGGTCACCCCGAGGGCCTTGTGCTCAGCCTGCGGCCTTCGCGGCCGTCGCCTTCCGGTTGCCGGCCGTCGGCTTCGGCTCGGGCTCCGGCCGGGGTGCGCAGGCCGCGCGCCGCGCCGGGAGCCGGCCCTGAAGCAGATACGCGTCCACGTGGCCGTTGACGCAGGGGTTCGGCCCGCCCGCGATGCCGTGCGTACCGGAGTCCCGCTCGGTGACCAGGACCGAGCCCGACAGCCGGCGGTGCATCTCCAGGGCGCCGTCGTAGGGCGTGGCCGCGTCCCGCTCGGCGGCCAGGATCAGGGTCGGCGGCAGTTCACCGGGCCCGGTCCGCACGTCGAGGGGCTGCTGCCGGGGCGCCGGCCAGTAGGCGCACGGCAGGTTCATCCACACGTTGTCCCAGGTCTCGAAGGGCGCCACGCGTGCCAGCCGCGTGTTGTCCCGGTCCCACACCCGCCACTCGGTCGGCCAGGGCGCGTCGTTGCACTCGACGGCCGTGTAGACCGCGGCCGAGTTCTCCGCCTCGACCGCCGCCTCCGGATGCGGTCCCGCCTGCTGGATCAGCGGCTTCGGGTCGCCCTTCAGATACGCCGACAGGGCCTGCGCCCGGTGCGGCCAGTAGTCGTCGTAGTACCCCGCCGACAGGAACGCGCCCTGCAACTGGCCGGGCCCGACCTTCCCGCCGGCCGGCTTCTCGGCCAGCCGCGCACTGGCCTTCTCGTAACTGCGCAGCACCTCCTCGGCGGTGTCGCCGAGCCCGTACACGTCGTCGTGCCGGGCGATCCACTCCCGCAGGTCCGCCCAGCGGCCCTCGAACGCGGCCGACTGCGCGAGGTTGTTGCGGTACCAGACCTGCTCGGGGTCCGGGTTCACCGCCGAGTCGAACACCATCCGCCGGACGTGCGAGGGGAACAGCGTCGCGTACAGCGCCCCGAAGTAGGTGCCGTACGACGCACCCATGAACGTCAGCTTCTCCTCGCCCAGCGCGGCCCGCACGACGTCGAGGTCGCGGGCGTTGTTGAGGGAGGTGTAGTGCCGCAGCGCGCTGCCGACCCGCTGCGCGCATCCGCTCGCGTAGGCCTTCGCCTGCGCGATGCGCTCCCTCTTGTACGACTCCGAGGGGTACGTCGGCGCCTGCGAGGGCGCCTTGGAGAAGGACCCCGGATCCTTGCAGGACAGTGGCGCCGAGCGGCCCACCCCGCGCGGGGCGTAGCCGACGAGGTCGTACGCCGCCGCGAGGCGCTTCCACTCGGGGAGCGCGCCGACCAGCGGAAAGTAGAGGCCGGAGGCGCCCGGACCGCCCGGGTTGAAGACCAGGGCGCCCTGCCGGGGCACCCGGTGCTTGCTGTTGTGCGGGTCCTTGTGGGTGGCCCGGGCCCGGCTGACGGTCAGTTTGATGCGCCTGCCGTCGGGCCGGGCGTAGTCGAGCGGGACGGACACCGTGCCGCACTGGACGCCCTCGGGCAGGTCCTCCACCTTCGGGCAGGCACCGAAGGCGACGCCCGTGTCCCGGGCGCGCTCCGCGGCCACCGCGGCGCCGCGCAGTTCGGCCGCCCCGGGCACCGCCGGGGCGCTGTCGGCGGGCGCGGCGGCGAGCGTGGTCAGGAGCAAGGACCCGGCGGCCGAGTACAGGGCGGGGGCTCTCATACATTTCCCTTCAGTGCACGGCAGCAACAAAAGGGATGTTTCGTTCGCGCGTCGACGAAGGCAAGCACCGCCCGCCCGGTGTCGGCCCCAATGCCTCCGTGCGCCCCTAGGGGCCGCTACTGGCGCCAGTTCGGCTGCTCGCCGTGGGCGAAGGCCGCGCGCAGGTCCGGATCGCCGACGGCGCGGATGCCGTGGACGGCGACCGACGTGAGGTCCGTACGTCCGTCCCCGCCGGGGCGCGGCGCGAGGGCGGCCAGGACCCGCTGGCCGGCCGGGGAGGCCCAGCGCGAGTACGGGTGGACCTCGACCCGCGCGACGGCGAGGCAGCTGAGGGTGAGGGCGAGCGGCAGCCCGAACCAGAGGGCGACCAGGTGCCGGGGCATGTCCGACTGAGCCGGCATCAGCAGTGCGACGGTGCCGAGGGCGACGACGGCCACCGCGGCGAGCCGCACCTGGCGTACTCCGCCCGCGACCCCGGCGCGGGCGCCGTCCGGTACGGCGAGGCCCGCGCTGACCAGCCGGTCGGCGATGCCGCGCACCGCGTCCGTGGCCGCGGCGGTGGCCCGTACCGGCGCGATCCGCGACTGCCCCTCCGGTCCTATGGCCCCTATCACCGACCGTTCCACGTCGTCCCGTCCGCGCGGGTCCACGACGGTCGCCCAGCCGGTGTGGGCGAGCAGCAGCCGCCGCTGGCGGGCCATGGAGACCAGGGTGAGATCGGCGACCCGCCGCGGGCCGCCGGACAGGAACGCGGCCTCGTACAGCGTCAGATCGTGGGTGCGGCCCGCGTCCGCGTCGACGGCCGCCGCGTGTACGGCGGCCAGGCACAGACGCGTACACGCCGTGCCGGCGGCGGCCCATGCCAGCAGCAGGAGAAGCACCCAGAACATGGGGATTTTCTATGCGAACGGTGCGGGCGGCGCCATGCCTTGTTCACGATCCGGACAGAGCGTTGCCGGTATGTGATGTTCCGGCGGATCCCGGGTCAGGACGCCTCGGGCGCCGCCGGGGGCGGGTTGGAGACGGCCGGTGGGAGTGTGTAGGTCGGGGACGCGGAGGGCATGGCGGGGATCACCCTGCTCGGGTCGGCGACCAGGCCCGGCTGGGCGGGGGAGTTGGTGATCGGGGGAGTGCTGTCGGCGGCCATGTCCTGGGCCAGCGCGTCGAAGTCGACGTAGCCGGTGGCCTCCAGAACCCTGATGTGGTCCAGCACGGTGGTGTTCGCGTCGTCCGCGAGGCTCCGGACCAGCGAGTTGCGGGTACTGGCGCGCACCTGGGCGACGACCGAGAACACCTTGCCGTGCGCCAGCCGCAGGATGTTGGCGAAGTCCCGGTCGTAGGTCACACCCTGCGCCGCGGTCAGGGTCGCGAGCCACTGCCGCTGCTGCTCGGTGGCCTCGTTGGGCAGTTCCAGGCCCAGTTTCGCGGCCACGTCGCGCACCCGCTCGTCCAGGAACAGGTGCCCCTCGATGAGGTGCTCGCCCGCCGTTCGTACGGCCTGGGTGGTCCCCTTCTGCTGCGCCTCCTGGCCCGCGGGCAGCTCCCACAGGCCGGCCAGCCGGACCTTCGTGACGAACTCGCGGTCCAGAGCGGACAGCGGTCCGTACCTCGTCGACACGGTCTGGGCGTTCAGCACGTCCACGCCGGTCCCGGACCGGTCGGCGTACGACCAGAGCGGGAAGACCAGCGCCACGAGGGTCGCGGTCAGGCAGCCGATGATCAGCCCGGTGCCGGTGAAGATGCCTCTCCCCTTGACGGGGGGTCGCGGTCGCATGGTGCCTCCTGGTGCGGCACCGCACGCTAGTGCGTTTCGGGTGCGGGATTGGCATGTTACTGCGGGGTCTACGCCAACCGCCGTACGGGGGTGAATGGTTGCATCGTGGGAGACAAGGGGCGAATGGGGGAGGCGGAGTCAGGAGCACACCAGGGCAATGCGGGGCATTGTGTCGCCCCGATACAGGTCGTGGGCGTGCGGTGTTAACCCCGGCACACTCGGCGGTGGACGGGGCATGACCCACGGCCGATGGCAGGGGCGCCGAGGGCGTGGGCGGTGTCCTCGGTCCGCCGTCGAAAAACGTCGTCGCCATCCCGGCGCCGGTCAGCGCCGCAGCAGCACCCGCCGGGTCGCGCGCGCCAGTCGTACCGTCGGCCGTCGCGAGCGCGGCGCCGGTCCCGACCGGTCCAGCCACCACTCCCGCAGCGCCCGCCGCGTCGCCGCGTCCTCCGTGCGCCCGGCCAGCAGCAGGTGCTCGGCGAAGTCCAGGGCGTCCTTGCGGTAGCCGGCGGTCATCGGGTGGCCGGGGGCGTAGGCGAGGAAGGCGGGGCGGTAGGCGGCGCCGAGGATCTCCGGCAGCTCGGGTGCGATCTTGGCCACGACGTCCGCCCGCTTCCCGGCGAGCGCCCGTGCCTGCACACCCAGCCGCACCCGGTCGAACCCCTCCGGTACGGGCGTCCCCGCGACCAGCGCGGACAGCAGGGCCGTCTGCGCGAGGGCGAGCCGCTGACGGGCGGGGGCGTCGGAGGCGGGAGTCCCGGCGGTGTCGGCGGCCACGCCGACTTCGGCGGACTCGGCGTCCACGTCGGCCGATTCGGCCTTCGGGACCTGCGCGGGTCGCGCGCCGCCCTTCTCCAGCGCCTCCCGGATCGCCCCCAACTCCCCTTCCAGCTCCGCCGCCTCGGGGAAGTTCTCGTCCCGCTCCAGCAGGACCCCGGGTGGGGCGACGCGGGACGCGAGGTCGGTGAGGATGTCGAGGACCGGGCGGGGGACCGGGTGGGCGTGGCTGTCGTGCCAGACACCGTCGCGTTCGAAGCCGCCGGCGACATGGACGTACGCGATGGCCTCCAAGGGCAGTTCGGCGAGCGCCTCGGCCGGGTCCTCGCCGCGGTTGACGTGGTTGGTGTGCAGGTTCGCCACGTCGATCAGCAGGCGTACGCCGGTCCGGTCGGCCAGGTCGTACAGGAACTGTCCCTCGGACATCTCCTCGCCGGGCCACGCGAGGAGCGCGGCGATGTTCTCGACGGCGAGCGGCACGGGCAGGGCGTCCTGGGCGATGCGGATGTTCTCGCACAGCACGTCGAGGGCGTCCCGGGTGCGGGGCACGGGCAGCAGGTGGCCGGCCTCAAGACGCGGGGAGACGGTCAGCGGTCCGCCCGCCCGGACGAACGCGATGTGTTCGGTGACCAGCGGCGAGCCCAGGGCCTGGGCCCGCTCGGCGAGGGCGGTGAGACGTCCCTCGTCGGGCCGGTCCGCGCCGCCCAGCCCGAGCGCGACGCCGTGCGGCACCATGGTGACCCCGCGCTCGCGCAGCCGCAGCAGCGAGTCGGGGAGGTGTCCGGGGCAGATGTTCTCGGCCACGACCTCGACCCAGTCGATGCCGGGCATGCGCTCCACGGCGTCCGCGATCTCGGGCCGCCAACCGATGCCCGTTCCCAGTCGCTTCATGGTCCCCTCCTCGGCTTCGCCCGGATCCGCTGTGCCGCCTGCCCGGCGTGACGGGGGTATGGCCCCGCCACACGGTCCCGAACCCCTCGGCCGGGTCCTTCAGAGCAACATTTGAGGTTCGGGCCCGGCCGGCAGGGCCGACATGCCGTGTTCGGTCAGTGTCAGGAGGTACGCGAAAGACGCCCGCGACGTTCAGACGGCGGGCGAGAGGTCTGCGGGCGGCGGAGTGCCGCCGGTCAGCGCAGTGCGGGGTGGTCCGCGACCACCGTGCACGATCCGGCCGCGATCTCGGTGAACCCCGCATCCCGCACCAACGGCAGCCCGCTCGTGGTCAGTTCGGCCCAGCGACCGGCCTGCGCGGTCCGCACGGACAGCGGGAAACCGGCGTCACGCCAGGCCACCCGCTCCTCCTCCGCAAGTTCCCACCACGCGAGTTGGGCGCCGTGCCCGGCCTGGGCCATCGCCTTGCCCGCCGACATGTCGAGGTCCGGGTTCATCCACAGCACGGGTGCCGTCCCGTCGGCCTCGGCCGGCGGCTCCGGGTCGTCGAGGTCCGTGCCGGAGACCTGGAGGCGGGCCAGGTCCTTCGGCCAGCCGTCCAGGGGGACCGGCGGGAAGACCCGAACCTCCGCCGACTTGCCGGTGACGGTGATGCCGGGCAACGCCTCGGCCCGCCGCCACTCGGCGCCCCGGGCCCGCCGGACGACCTTCCGGATCCTCGCGTCCTGCCACGCCCGCATCGTCTGCGCCCACTCGCCGTCCCCGAGGGAACGCTCGTCACCGAGCATGACGAGCACGGCGCGGGCGGCCGTCTCCAGGGCGTCCGTACGGGGCGGCGGCGCGTCCCGTTCGATGCGGACGACGAGTGGCAGGACGAACTGGGGGGCACTGTCGCGGGCGCCGGGCTCGGGCCGGAAGGGGCCGGCGGCGGGGGCGGGGTCGTGGGTCACGCCGGCAAGCCTAAGCGGATTTACGCTGGTCCCATGAGCGAGGACTACTGCCTGATCCGCGAGACGGCGAAGCCGCCGAAGGCGGACGCGCCTCCGTACGCGGAGTGCGTCCTGTGCCGGGAGCCCACCGAGTACCCGGAGTCCTACAAGGGCATCACCCTGTGCCCGGTGTGCGAGTGGCAGGAGGCGCAGCGGACGGCCTGCTCGGGCTGAGTGCCGCGGCTGCGATCAGTTCGGACACCTTCACGAACCGGTATCCCTGAGCGCGCAGCCCGGGCACGATCGCGCGCACGGCCCGCTCGGTCGCCGGCGCCGCGCTGCGGGTGCAGTGCAGGACGACGACCGACCCCGGGCGCACCCCTTCGAGGACCTGCCGGGCCACCGCGTCGGCATCCGTCGCGAACGCGTCCCCGCCGACCACGTCCCACTGCACGGCGGTGACCCCGGCCGGCGTCAGGGCCTTCAGGGCCTGCCGGTCGTAGCACCCGCCGGGGAAGCGGAAGTAGGGCATCGCGTCCGGCACCCCGGCCGCCCGGAACGCGTCGTACGCCCGCTCCACGTCCGCGCGCATACGGTCCCCGGAGACGCTCGGCAGCCCGTAGCAGCCGGCGGTGAAGGCGTAGTGGCTGTAGGAGTGGTTGGCCACCTCGAAGAGCGGGTCGTGACCGATGGAACGAGCCTGGGCCGGGTACTCCTCGGCCCACCGGCCCGTCATGAACACCGTGGCCGGCACGCGCAGCGCACGCAGCGTCGAGATCAGGCGCGGATTGTCGAACCGCTCGCCCGCCGCCGCCCGCGGCCCCTGGTCGGCGGTCATGTCGGCGTCGAAGGTGAGCGCGACGGTCTTGTCCGAGGCCCGGCGGGGGCCGTTCTCGAAGACGGGGGTCACCCCCGCGGGGCCGGGAGCGAGCGTGGGCGGCCGGGACGGGGCCGGGGCGGGCGCGGAAGGCGCCGGGCGCGCGGGCCGCGGCACCGCGGCGGTGCCGCAGGCCGCGAGGGAGACCAGGGAGGCCAGGGCGACGCCCAGGGCACAGGAAGCGGTGGCGCGTCGTGGACGAGTGATCACCATGCGAACGTATGATGATCGGCCGCTTGGGGGTGCAGGCGCGGCGGTGGTGTCACCCGCTCAGATCGCCACTCAGAGCTCCCGCTGCTCCAACGGCCTGATCGCCGGTCCCTCCACCACCTTGCCGTCCGTGTCGAAGCGGGAGCCGTGGCACGGGCACTCCCAGGCGCGTTCGGCTGCGTTGAAGGCCACCAGGCAGCCCATGTGGGTGCAGCGCGGGGAGAGGGCGTGCAGATGACCGGCCTCGTCGCGGTAGACCGCGAGCCGTTCGCCGCCCGCCCGGACCACCGCCCCCTCGCCCGGCTCCACCGACTCCACCGACTCGGACCCGCGCAGCCGGTCCCCGACGAAGTGACGGGCGACCGTGGCCTGGTGCTTGAGGAACGACGGGGCTTCACGGACCGTCGAGCGCAGTCGGCGCGGGTCGTACAGCCCGCTCCACGCGCACTCCTCGCCGGTGATCAGCGCCGTGAGGAGGCGGCCCGCCATGATCCCGCCGCTCATGCCCCAGCCGCCGAAGCCGGTGGCGACGTAGGTGTGGTGCGCGCCCGGGTGCAGCGGGCCGACCAGCGGGACGGTGTCGGTGGGGTCGTTGTCCTGGGTGGCCCAGGCGTGGGTGAGGGTGACGTCGGGGAAGTGCTCGGCGGCCCAGTCGGACAGGTGCTGGAAGCGGGCGCGGGTGTCACCGGTGCCGGGCGTGAAGTGCTCCCCGGTGACGACGAGCAGCCGGTCGGCGCCGTGCGGTGCCGTACGCACCGACCGCGTGCCCTCGTCCGGCGTGATGTACATGCCGTCCGGATCGCTGTCGGCGGGGACGGTCCCGGCGACGACCAGTTCGCGGCGCGGCGAGAGCCGGGTGAACAGCAGGGCGCGGTCGAAGACCGGGTAGTGCGTGGCGACCACGACGTCGCGCGCGGTGACCCGCGCCCCCGTGTCGGTGGTCAGGCGGCACGGCTCGCCCTCCTCCAGACCGATCACGGTGGTGTGCTCGTGCACGTGCGCGCCCCGTGCGAGCAGGTCGTCGGTGAGGGCCAGCAGGTACTTGCGCGGATGGAACTGCGCCTGCCCGGTGACCTTCACCGCGCCCGCCACGGCGAACGGCAGACCGGTCTCCGTGACGAACGAGGCCGGCAGACCCGCCTCGTGGGCGGCGGCCGCCTCGGCGCGCAGTTCGTCGATCCGGCCCGCGTCACGGGCGTACGTGTACGCGCTGCGGCGCTCCCAGTCGCAGTCGACGCCCAGCTCGTCCGCGATCTCCGCGGCCCGCTCCAGTGCCTCGGACTGCGAGCGCGCGTACAGCCGTGCGCCCTCCGCGCCGCGGGTGCGCCGCAGCTTGTCGTAGATCAGGGTGTGCAGGGCGGTGAGCTTGGCGGTGGTGTGCCCGGTGACGCCGGCCGCCACCCGGTCGGCCTCCAGCACCGCCACGCGCCGCCCGGCCCGCGCCAGCTCCCACGCCGTGCTCAGTCCGGCGATCCCGGCGCCGATCACGGCCACGTCCACGTCCAGGTCGTCCGTCAGCGCGGGGCGGTCAGGCCCGGGCGCGGTCTCGAGCCAGTACGAGCCGCTGACGTGCGGGTTCTCGGTCATGCGGGCCGAGTACCCCGTTCCGGCCCCTTTCAGCGGGACCGGTGTCCGGGCGGCGGCCGACGGTACTCGGCCACGTCGACGTCCGGCCGTCGGACTCCGCCGGGAGTCCTTGTCGGCCACGGGGCACTCCCGCCGGCCGGGCTACCTACGCCACGGCCCCGTCACCGCGAACGTCGTCCCGGGTGCGTAGCAGTTGACGTACATGGTCTCGCCGTCCGGGGAGAACGTCACTCCGGCGAACTCGCCCCACTCCGGCTCCTCGGGAGTGCCGACGTTCTGGCGGTTGCGAGCCATCGCGTAGACCTCGCCGCGCCGGGTGACGCCGTAGACGTGCTGGGCGCCGTTGCCGTCCTCGCAGACCATCAGGCCGCCGCTGGGGGCGAGACAGATGTTGTCCGGGGACTCGCCGGGGAGCTGGACGTCCGTGTCGGGCCCGAAGACGATCACGAGGGTCAGCCGGCGCTCGGAGGGGTCGTAGCGCCAGATCTGACCGTAGTGGTCGGCCGCCGATCCCTCCGCGCTGCGCGCGAAGGACGACACGAAGTACACCGACCGGCCGCCCCAGTAGCAGCCCTCCAGCTTCTGCGCGTGCGTGATGCCCTTCGGGCCGAAGTCCTGGAGCCGGATGGGGGTCTCGACGGCCAGCGGGTCCGGTACGTCCACCCACTCGACGCCGTCGAAGCAGGCGCCCGTCTCCTGGATCGAGGACAGGTCGGGCACGCCGGGCACCCGCATCGCCTGGAGCCGGCCGCCGGCGCGCAGCGAACCGAGGCCGCGCAGCGGCTTCTCGGGCAGGAAGCGGTAGAAGAGGCCGAAGGGCTTGAGGAAGGCGTCCTCGGTCTCGTAGACGACACCGCGCTTCGGGTCGACGGCGATCGCCTCGTGCTGGAAGCGGCCCATCGCGGTCAGCGGTACCGCGCCGGAGCGGTGCGGGTCGACCGGATCGACCTCGAAGATGAATCCGTGGTCCTTGGTGTAGCCGTTGGTGCCGGCCTTGTCCTCGTTCTCCTCGCAGGTCAGCCAGGTGTCCCAAGGAGTGGGCCCGCCCGCGCAGTTGACGGCCGTACCGGCGATCGCGACCCGCTCGGACAGCACCTTGTCGTGCGAGTCCAGGGTCAGGGCCGTACAGCCGCCCTTGGCGGCCGGGTCGTACGTCAGGCCGGCGACCGTCGGGACGGCGAGCGTGGCGGTGTGGCGGTTCTCGTGGTTGCGGACCAGGTGGACACGGCCGTGTCTGCCGGCGAGGGCCGTCATGCCGTCGTGGTTGGAGGGCACCTTGCCCTCACCGGAGCGCAGCCGGTCGCCCTCGCGGGAGAGCACCCGGTAGCGGAAACCTTCCGGCAGGTCGAGCAGGCCCTTCGGGTCGGGCACGAGCGGGCCGTAGCCGGTGTGGCCGAGGGACTGCGCGGCCGCGGTGCCCGCGAAGAGTTCGGAGAGGTTTCCGGCGAAGGCGATCGAGACGCCCAGGACGCCCGTACGGGCGAGCAGCTGACGACGTGTCGTGGCGGGGGAGGGGGAGGGGGAAGCGGTCTCGGACATGGGGCAGCGACCTTCCTGCTGGCGGACAGGAAACTGTGACGTCGCCGTGTCTACCACCTACCGGGGGTCGCGGGAACCACGCGTGTACCACGCGCGTAGACGTGTCACGTGTCCGAAGGGTGCTCCGCGGCCTTCTCCAGGAAGCGCAGCAGCTCCACCGGAAAGGGCAGGACGAGGGTCGAGTTCTTCTCGGCGGCGACCGCCACGATGGTCTGCAGCAGCCGCAGTTGCAGCGCGGCCGGCGTGTCCTCCATCTGCTGCGCGGCCTCCGCGAGCTTCTTCGACGCCTGCAGTTCGGCGTCCGCGTTGATGATCCGGGCCCGCCGCTCGCGGTCCGCCTCGGCCTGCCGGGCCATCGACCGCTTCATCGTGTCCGGCAGCGACACGTCCTTGATCTCGACCCGGTCGATCTGCACGCCCCAGCCGACGGCCGGGCTGTCGATCATCAGCTCCAGGCCCTGGTTGAGCTTCTCGCGGTCCGACAGCAGGTCGTCCAGATCGCTCTTGCCGATGATCGAACGCAGGGAGGTCTGCGCCATCTGGGACACGGCGAACTTGTAGTCCTCGACCTGGACGAGCGCGTTCGCCGCGTCGACCACCTTGAAGTAGACGACCGCGTCCACGCGTACGGTCACGTTGTCCCGGGTGATGCCCTCCTGGGCCGGCACCGGCATCGTGACGATCTGCATGTTCACCTTGTGCAGCCGGTCCACGACAGGGACCACCAGGGTGAAGCCCGGCGCCCGCACCTGACCGGCCAGCCGCCCGAGCCGGAAGACCACCCCGCGCTCGTACTGCTTGACGACCCGCGCCGCCGAGGCCACGTAGACGAGCCCGGCGGCACCGGCCGCCACGGCCGCCGTCAACAGCTCCTGGAGCATCCCGGCCTCCTCGTCGAGGGGTCCGCTTTGTCTGCTCCTGCAACGATATGCCCGGTGTCCGGTCCGGGGCCACGACGGGCCCCGGACCGGACACCGGGCAGGAGTGCTGTGAGCCTGGTGCTACGAGGCTACGGAGATGGTCACCCGCTCGGGTTCCGTGCTGGTCACCCGCACGGGTTCGGTGCCCACCGCGCTGTGCCGCTCGGCCCAGTTCTCCAGTGCCGTACGGCAGGCGTGGTCCAGGTGGTGCAGCCCGGACAGGTCGAGTTCGACCGGGCGGTCCTGGGGCAGCGCCTCCAGGCTGTCGAGGATCTTCGGCAGCCTGAGGAAGGTCGCGTTGCCCGACAGGTACGCCTGGACGGGTCCCGCGCCCTTGTCTATGACCTCCAGCTTGATGTGCGAGGCCTCCCAGGCGGTCTTGGCGACGGACAGGGCCAGACCGATCAGAACGCCCTCGAACATGTTCACCGCGACGATGGAGACGGCCGTGATCACCAGGATCAGCGCCTCACCGCGGTGGCTCCGCCACAGCGACACGATCTCGCGGAAGGGGATCAGCTTCCAGCCCGCGTGCACCAGGATGCCGGCGAGGGCGGGCAGCGGGATCAGCGCCAGCGTCGACGGCAGCAGAGCCGCGAACAGCAGCAGCCACACACCGTGCATCACGCGGGATGCCTTGGTCTTGGCGCCCGCCTGGACGTTGGCGGAGCTGCGCACGATGACCGCGGTCATCGGCAGCGCGCCGAGCGCGCCGCACACCGCGTTGCCCGCGCCCTGGGCCATCAGTTCCTTGTCGTACTCCGTGCGCGGACCGTCGTGCAGTCGGTCCACCGCGGCGGCGCTGAACAGGCTCTCGGCGGAGGCGATCAGGGTGAAGGCGAGGATCGTGCCGAAGATGGCCGGGTTGGCCAGCTCGCCGAAGGCGTCCATGCCGGGCGGCTGGATGGAGTCCAGCAGGCCGTTCACCTGGACGGTGGCGACCGGAAGGCCGAACGCCAGGGTGACTCCGGTGGCCAGGAGGACCGCGGCGAGCGCGCCCGGCACCGTCTGCACCTTCTTCGGCAGCCGCTTCCACAGCACCATCACCGCGACGGTGCCCGCGCCGACCGCGAGCGAGGCGATGGCCGCGGTGCTGCCGAGCGCGTCGGCGGCGGCACCGGGCAGCCCCAGGATCTTGTCGATACCGGAGGTGGGGGCCTTCAGCCCGGCCGCCGAGTACAGCTGTCCGGCGATGAGCACGAGACCGATACCGGCCAGCATGCCCTCGACGACGGAGACGGATATCGCCCGGAACCAGCGCCCCAGCTTCAGGGCGCCCATGGCGAGTTGGAGCAGGCCCGAGATCAGCACGATCACGCCGAGCGCGGCCAGTCCGAACTCGTTCACCGCCTCGAAGACGAGGACGGTCAGACCGGCGGCCGGTCCGGACACCTGGAGGCTGCTGCCGCGCATGAGGCCGGTGACGATTCCGCCGACGATGCCGGTGACCAGGCCGAGCTCGGCCGGCACCCCGGAGGCGACGGCGACGCCGACGCACAACGGGAGGGCGACGAGGAAGACGACGAGGGAGGCGGCGAAGTCCTGCCGCAGATGGGGGAACTTGCTTCGATTCTCCATGGCGGTCCTCACAGAGCCCGGAAGGAGTCGGAGGACACGTCGTGGGTCAGCACGCACCCCGTGTGCACCTCGTAGTACCAGGCGTGCAAGGTCAGTTGTCCGTCCGTCAGCTTCTTGTCGATGAACGGGTAGGACCGCAGCCGCAGTACCTGGGCCAGGACGTGGCTCTGCACGCCCTCGGCCACGGCCGGGTCCTCCACCGCGCCCGCCGGGCGCGGGGTGGCGTGCGTGAGCCAGTCGCGCACGGCCGGTACGGCGGTCAGGTCGTCGCCCCGGACGAGGGCGCCGACGGCGCCGCAGTGGGAGTGTCCGCAGACCACGATGTCGCGGACGCCGAGCACCTCCACCGCGTACTCGATGGTGGCCGCCTCACTGGTGGGGTGTTCGGAGGCGTACGGGGGGACGATGTTGCCCGCGGTGCGCAGCTCGAAGAGCTCGCCGGGACGGGCGCCCGTGATCAGTGCCGGGACGACCCGGGAATCGGAGCAGGTGATGAACAGGACCTGCGGAGACTGGCCCTCGGCCAGCCTGGCGAACTCCTCAGGGCGCTGTCCGAACGTGCGGGCGTTGTCGATGAGGGGCTGCATGTGTGGTGACTCCTCCTGGCGCGCCGAAGGGCGCGTCGGGCTTACATGACAGAGGTGGGGGGATGGGGCAACTGCTCTGCTGTCAGCAGCGGAAGACCTGGAGTGCGGCCGGAGCGTGAGAGGTCAGGGGTCTCGACTTCCCGAAGGCTCCGTGCACGACCGGTCTGTCCACGGCCGCCGGATCCTGAGCCAGCAGCGGGCGCTCGGGCCCCTCAGGGGCGAAGTCGACGGCGCGGTGCCGGTCGCGGTTGTGCAGGGGGCCGGTCGGGCCCCCGGAGGGGTCGCAGTGGCGGAACGTGGCGGACTCGTCGCGCAGTGCCTTGCCCGAGACCTTGGTTCCGGGCTGGGCTTTGGCCACTGCATGACGGGCCGTGTGCGCGGTCGCGAAGGACGCGGTGGGTGCGAAGAACTGGAGGGAGAACAGGACGGCGGCGACGACCGTCAGTACGGCCCGAGCCGTCGTACCTCGCAACATGCGTCCCCCTCCCAGCGATTCGCGTTCCACGCTGTCTCTTACCCAGACCAATGGTTGGTCAATGACTGGTCAAGAAACACCTTAGCCCGGCAAAGTTGTTTGCAGGGTTAACTTAACGTTTCGAGCTGAAGAGAGGCTGAAGCGTGTGTGGTGGGTGGCGCGAACCGACTCTTGATCTTGGGGAGTCGGTGCGTTAGGGCCTGTCGGAGGGCGGCTCGACGAGCCCCTTGGCGTCCCGGGCCAGGGCGGTGAGGCGGGAGATCGCCCGGAAGTACTTCTTGCGGTAGCCGCCGTTCAGCATCTCCTCGCTGAACAACTGGTCGAACGGCAGGCCCGAGGCCAGGACCGGGACCTCGCGGTCGTAGAGCCGGTCCGCGAGCACGACCAGCCTGAGCGCCGTCGACTGGTCGGGAACCGGCCGCACGTCGGTGAGGCAGACCGCCTTCAGGTCGTCGGTCAGCGCGCCGTAGCGGCTGGGGTGGACGCGGGCCACGTGGTCCAGGAGTTGCGGGAAGGCGTCGAGGGAGGCGCCCGCCGTGCGGTGCGCGGCCCGGGTGACCTGCTCCTCCGTGAAGGGCGCCGGTGCCTCGGGCAGACCGCGGTGCCGGTAGTCCTCGCCGTCGATGCGCAGGGCGCGGAAGTGCGCGGACAGGCCCTGGATCTCGCGCAGGAAGTCGGCCGCCGCGAACCGGCCCTCGCCGAGCTTGCCCGGCAGGGTGTTGGAGGTGGCGGCGAGGGCGACGCCGGCGTCGACGAGCTTGCCGAGCAGGGTGGAGACCAGGACGGTGTCGCCGGGGTCGTCCAGCTCGAACTCGTCGATGCACAGCAGACGGTGACCGGAGAGGGTCTGGACCGTCTTCTGGAAACCGAGGGCACCCACCAGGTTCGTCAGCTCCACGAAGGTGCCGAACGCCTTGAGCGCGGGCTCGGCCGGGGTGGCGTGCCAGAGGGAGGCGAGCAGATGGGTCTTGCCGACGCCGTAACCGCCGTCGAGGTAGACGCCGCGCGGGCCGGCCGGGGCGGTCGGTGCCTTGGCCCGCCCGAAGCCCAGGAAGCCGCGCTTGGTCCGGCCCGCCCCCGAGGCGTGTGCCCCGCCCAGCCCGGCCGCGAAGCCCTCGAGGACGCGGACGGCCTCGGTCTGGCTCGGCTGGTTCGGGTCCGGGATGTACGTCCCGAAGCGCACCGAGTCGAACCGCGGCGGCGGCACCATCTCGGCGACCAGCCGGTCCGCGGGGACGCGCGGCTCACGGGCGCACAGGGACAGCGGGGCGGGGTCGGCTATGGAGCCGAATCCGGACGCGGCGGGGGAGGTAGACACGGTTACCCATGCTAAGGGTCGTGCCACACTGCACGACATGCGACGCCTGTTTCCTGTGACCGACGAGACAGTGGCCCGGACCCCGGGCGGTACTCCTGGTGAGGAGGGGGTGGGGGCCCTCGCGGAGGGCCCGGGGACCGACGGTGCCGGTGGGGTCGGCCGGGCTCATCTGGTCGACCGCGAGTGGAGTCTCGCCGAACTCGCCGCCGCCTACGCCTATCCCGAGACCGGGCCCGCGGGCGGGTCGGGGGCCGGCGGGCCGGGAGTCTGGCTGCGCGCCAACATGGTCTCCACGCTCGACGGGGCCGGCCAGCACGACGGCCGTTCGCAGCCCATCTCCGGCGCCGCCGACATGCGGATCTTCGGCACTCTGCGGGCTCTCGCGGACGTGGTGGTCGTCGGCGCGGAGACGGTACGCCAGGAGGGCTACCGGCCGGCACGCGCGCGTGCCGAGTTCGCGGAGGCGCGGGAGGCGGCCGGGCAGGGGCCGGCGCCCGCGATCGCGGTGGTCAGCGCGAGCCTGAACCTGGACTTCACCCTGCCGCTGTTCACCTCGCCCCTGGTGCCCACCCTGATCCTCACCGGCGCGGCCGCGGCCCCGGACCGTGTCGCGGCGGCCGAGAAGGCGGGCGCCCGGGTGGTCGTCGCCGGTGACGGTGTCGGCGTCGACCCCGCCCGTGCCGTACGGGCCCTCGTCGAGCTCGGCCACACCCGGCTGCTGACGGAGGGCGGCCCGCGGCTGCTCGGCCAGCTGGTGGCGGCCGGTGTCCTCGACGAGCTGTGCCTGACGGTGTCCCCGATGCTCACCGCGGGGGACGCGCAGCGCATCGCGGGCGGGCCCTCGGTCGCGGTGCCGCAGCGCTTCGAGCTGGCCGCCCTGCTGGAGGAGGAGGGGTTCCTCTTCGGGCGCTACCGGCGGACCTGAGGCGGTGTGTGCCGGTCGTGAGAGGCCCGACGCGCCGGAAACGCGTTCGGTCGGTACCGGTGGTAACGACATCCGTGGAATGAGCCGTTCCGTTTAGCTTTCGACGGGCACACTGAATCCGGCAGTACCCGTGCGATCGCGGGGCAGGATGGTTTCCGCAGGGCCTCGCACGGCCCACCCAGGAGGGGCCGGCAGGACTCGAAGGAGAAGGGGCGCCAGGTGTTCACAAGCGTTTTGATGATCGAGAAGGCCCTCACGTCCGCCGACGTGGAGTTCGTCACCACCCTGCACGGGGACGAGCGGGTCGCCTTCCACGTGCTGCTCCAGCCGCGCGGCGACCAGGCCGACCGGCTGCTGCGGGCCATCGACGACGTAGCGCTCGGCGAGCTTGACGAGGCCGCCCGGGAGGGCGGGACGCCGGAGGGGGACGAGGCGAAGGGGCCGGCCGAGCAGGCGCTCGACGTGTCCCTGAGAGCCCTGAGGGCGTCCGGCAGCGAGGCGGCGGGCCGGCTGATCGAGAACCATCCGCTGGACGCGCTGAAGTCGCTGGTCGAGGAGATCGGCGCGGACGAGGTGATCGTGCTGACCGATCCCCACTACGTGGAGGAGTTCTTCCACCGCGACTGGGCGTCGAGGGCGCGGCACAAGGTCGGGGTGCCGGTGCTGAAGCTGTTCTCACACAGCAAGGCCTGACCGCGGGGCTGACGGCAGGACCTGACGGGCGCCGCGTGCCGCACGGCGGGTGCCATAGGGTTTGCGGTACCTGAAACGTTCGCCGCACCACCCCAGGAGACACGCATGGCACCCGGCCTTCCCACCGCCATGGACCGACCGCACTTCATCGGCATCGGCGGCGCCGGGATGTCGGGGATCGCCAAGATCCTCGCGCAGCGCGGGGCGAAGGTGGCCGGCAGCGACGCCAAGGAGTCCGCGACCGCCGAGGCGCTGCGGACGCTGGGCGCGACCGTACACATCGGGCACGCGGCGGAGCACCTGGCGTCGGACGCGACCTGTGTCGTGGTCTCCTCGGCGATCCGGGCCGACAACCCGGAGCTGGCCCGGGCGGCCGAGCTCGGCATCCCGGTCGTCCACCGCTCGGACGCCCTCGCCCGCCTGATGGACGGCCTGCGGCCGATCGCGGTCGCCGGCACGCACGGCAAGACCACGACGACGTCGATGCTCGCCGTGTCGCTGAGCGAGCTGGGCCGCGAGCCGTCGTACGCGATCGGCGGCGACCTGGACGCGCCCGGCTCCAACGCGCTGCACGGCGAGGGCGAGATCTTCGTCGCCGAGGCGGACGAGTCGGACCGCAGCTTCCACAAGTACGCCCCCGAGGTGGCGATCGTCCTCAACGTGGAGCTCGACCACCACGCCAACTACGCCTCCATGGACGAGATCTACGAGTCCTTCGAGACGTTCGCGGGCCGGATCGTGCCCGGCGGCACCCTGGTGATCACGGCGGACCACGAGGGCGCCCGGGAGCTGACGCGACGGCTGGCCGGATCGGTGCGGACGGTGACGTACGGGGAGTCCGAGGACGCCGACGTGCGGGTCCTGACCGTGACGCCCCAGGGGCTGAAGAGCGAGGTCACCGTCCTCATGGACGGCGAGGAGCTCACCTTCGCCGTCTCCGTCCCGGGCCGCCACTACGCGCACAACGCGGTGGCCGCGCTCGCCGCCGGCGTGGCGCTGGGTGTGCCGGCCGCCGAGCTGGCCCCGGCGCTGGCGGCGTACACCGGCGTGAAGCGGCGTCTCCAGCTGAAGGGGGAGGCCGCGGGCGTCCAGGTCATCGACTCCTACGCCCACCACCCGACGGAGATGACGGCCGACCTGGAGGCGATGCGCGCCGCCGCCGACTCCTCGCGACTGCTGGTCGTCTTCCAGCCCCACCTCTTCTCCAGGACGCAGGAGCTCGGCAAGGAGATGGGGCAGTCCCTGGCCCTGGCCGACGCCTCGGTGGTCCTGGACATCTACCCGGCCCGCGAGGACCCGATCCCCGGGGTGACCAGCGAGCTGATCATCGAGGCGGCGCGGGCCGCCGGGGCGGACGTGACGCCCGTCCACGACAAGGCGGACGTGCCGGACGTCGTCGCGGGAATGGCCAGGGCCGGTGATCTCGTTCTCACCATGGGCGCGGGTGACGTGACGGACCTGGGCCCGCTGATTCTGGACCGTCTCGCTCAGTAGTAAGGGGTTGGCCTTCATGTCGTACGACGTCGAGAAGCCGGACGAGCAGTGGCGCGCGGAGCTGACCCCGTCGGAGTACGCCGTGCTGCGGCAGGCCGGGACGGAGCCCGCCTTCGTCGGTGAGTACACCGACACCAAGACCGAGGGTGTGTACTCCTGTCGCGCCTGCGGCGCCGAACTCTTCACCTCCGCCACCAAGTTCGAGTCGCACTGCGGCTGGCCGAGCTTCTACGACCCGCGTGACTCGGACGCGGTGGAGCTCATCGAGGACCGCTCCCACGGGATGGTGCGCACCGAGGTGCGGTGCGCCCGGTGCGGGTCGCACCTCGGGCACGTGTTCGCGGGCGAGGGTTACCCGACGCCCACGGACCAGCGGTACTGCATCAACTCGATCTCGCTGCGGCTGACCCCCGACGAGGCGTGAGCACGGCGGGCCGGCCGGGCCGGCTCAGCGCGGCGCCGCGGTACTGCTCCTGACCACCAGGCTCGTCGGCACCAGGTCGGTCCCCGGGTGGGGGCCGCCCCGGGTGCGGATCTGGTGGAGCACGCCCTGGACACAGCGGCGGCCCACCTCGGCGAAGTCCTGGTGGACGGTGGTGAGGGGCGGGACGAAGAACGCGGCGTCGGGGATGTCGTCGAAGCCGACGACGCTGACGTCCTCGGGGACCGAGCGGCCGCGTTCCCGGAAGGCGCGCAGCAGGCCCAGCGCCATCTGGTCGTTGGAGGCGAACACGGCGGTGCAGTCGGGCTGTTCGGCGAGCGCGAGGCCGGCCGCGTAGCCGGACTCGGCCGACCAGTCGCCGTACAGGGGCGGCGGCACCGGGCGCCCGGCCTCCTCCAGGACGGCGCGCCAGGCCTGGGTCCGGCGCCGGCTCGCGAAGGACGTCTCGGGTCCGGTCACGTGCCACACGGTCCGATGGCCCAGGCCGAGCAGGTGTCTGACCGCCTTGCGGGCGCCGTCGGCCTGGTCGGTGTCGACCACGCTGTAGCGGTCCCCGGCGTCGGAGTCGACGACCACCACATGGACGCCGGGCGGCAGTTGGACCGTGGCGGCGTCCAGCAGGTGGATCTCCATGATGGCGATGACGGCGTCGACGGCCAGCTCGCCCATGCGCGTGAAGGCGCCCAGGACGTTGTCCTGGGTCGGGACGTCGATGGGGATCAGGGTGATCGCGTATCCCTCGGCCGCGGCGTGCGTGGCGATCGCCTCCACGGTACGGCTGTTGCCCGTCGAGGACAGGCTGAAGAGGATCACGCCGATGGTGTTGAACTGCCCGTACCGCAGGGCGCGTGCGGCGCTGTTGGGCCGGTAGCCCAGCTCCCGCATCGCCGCGAGCACCTGCTCCCGGGTCGAACTGATCACGCCGGGATGGCCGTTGGAGACCCGCGAGACCGTCTGCGACGAGACGCCCGCGAGCTGGGCCACGTCGGCCATCGAGACGCGCTGCTTACGACGCCCGCCGGGCACGCCCGAGCCGCCCCGTTCCACCACTGGTGCCTCCTTCGCCCGGATCCGGGACCTGTCGCCCTGGTCATCGGATGTTACGTGTGGCAAACCTTGACGGCCGCTGGGGTGGATGCCACGATTCCGGCGCCGCCACGTTTACGTAAACATCGCCTCGGATCCTTCCCCCGTCAAGATCCGGAAGCGCTTTGTTCCACAGCATGTTTACGTAAACATGCCGTGATCCTGAAAGGGCAAGCTGATGCGCACAACCCCCGCCGGCAACCGCCTGACCCCCCGCCTGCGTGCCGCCGTCGTCGCGGTCGCGATCGCCGCGATCAGCGGCACCACCCTGACCGGCACTCCCGCCTCCGCCGCGCCGAGCACCGACACGACCCAGTTCAAGGGCGTGAACTGGGCCGACCCGCGCGACAACTTCGCCGACGACCTCCTCCAGCTGTCCGGTCTGTCGACCTCCGACAGCTACGCCCGGACGTACGCCAAGGCGAGCCGGATCATCTCGGCGTTCCGCGCGAACCTCGGCGCCAACACCGTGCGGCTGCCCATCAACCCGTACACGGTCAACGGCTCCTACTGGAAGTCCTACCGCGGGGTCATCGACGCGGCCTCGGACAAGGGCTTCAAGGTCATCGTGTCCTACTGGGAGGGCACGGGCGCCCAGAAGGACGGCTTCATCGACGACGAGGCCGCCTACTGGCCCATGTGGAACACCGTCGTCAAGACCTACAAGAACGACAAGCGGGTCTACTTCGAGCCGATGAACGAGCCGCACGGCTACACCGACACCGAGTGGGCCGACATAGCCGCCAAGTGGCTGTCGACCTACCCGTCCGTCCCGCGCAACCGCGTGTTCGTCAGTGGCGCCGGTTACAACGACCACGTCACCTCGGTCTGCGCCGACCCGCGCCTGAAGGGCACCTACCTGTCCCTGCACCACTACGGGTTCTGGAAGGAGTACGCCACCTACGACCAGTGGGTGGCCGACCTCAAGGTGCGCATCGGCGACTGCGCGAACCGGACCGTCGCGGACGAGTTCGGGTCCCCGATGACCACCGGCCTGAACTACAACGTGCCGACCCCGGACAACAACTTCGTCAACTACCTGCAGGCCGTCACCGACACCTTCCGCGAGCTGAAGATGGGCTCCGTCTACTGGCCGGGCCTGCGGACCGACGACAGTTACTCGCTGCAGACCCTGACCGGTGACCCCGCCCGCCCCTGGCTGAAGACCACCAACCAGTCCGGCGCCGACCGCCTCGCCTGGGCCTGGGGACGCGGCAGGCCCGTCCAGCAGCCCTGACCCGGCTGCCCGCCCGACCGCTGTGACCCCCGTCGCCTGAACACGGGGGTCACAGCCGTTGGGGTCCCGCACTCCGCACAGGTCGTCGAGCCGGAGCAGGGGCACGGCGCACGTCGTCCTTCCGCGTCACGCCCCGCGCGCAGCGGTGCGGGGCGTGACGGATCCGAGGCGAGGCAGGGGCGGGGAGAGCGGGAGAGCAGGTGGGGACCGCTGGAACGTTCCCGTCCGGTGTGACGCCGTGGTGTCCGGGAGTCGACGGGGCGTGGGCGTGCGGGCGACGCGAGGTGGTGAGGTGGGCCGACGGCCGCCGCGGTGGAGGTTCGCGATGTTGAATTGCAGATCCAATCAACTGTTGACTTTCGGCTGAGTGAGCCAGAAGATTCCAGGGGTGAGCCACCCCGAAGGCGTGACCGTCAGTACCGCTACCGCTCTCCCCGCCGACCTGGACGAGGCGGCCCACCGCTGTCTGGTCGCGGGCTTCGACGGCACCACCGCCGTCCCGGACACCCTGAAACGGCTGGTCGACCGCGGTCTCGGCGGGGTCATCCTGTTCACCCGCAACGTGCGGGACGCCGAGCAGGTGCGCCGGCTCACCGACACGCTGCGGGCCCTGCGCCCCGACGTCCTCGTGGCCATCGACAACGAGGGCGGCGGCATCTGCCACCTGGTGGGCGCGGGCGCCCCCGAGGTGCCCGGCTCCTTCGCCCTCGGCGTCGCCGACGACCCCGCGCTCACCGCCCGGTGCGCCGACGCGCTCGCCGGGCATCTGGCGACGCTCGGCATCACCGCGTCCTACGCGCCCGTCGCCGACGTCCAGCGCCTCCCGGACAACCCGATCGTGCGCACCCGCGCCTTCGGCACCGACCCGGACCTGGTCTCCCGCCACGTGCGGGCCTGGATCGCGGCCACCGAGGCACGGGGCATCGCCTCCTGCGCCAAGCACTTCCCCGGGCACGGCGGCACCCTGACCGACAGCCACCACGACCTGGCCGTCGACCCGCGGCCCTACGACGAACTCGACCTCGCCCCCTTCCGGGCCGCGATCTCGGCGGGCGTGCCGATGCTGATGAGCGCCCACGTCGTCTTCCCGGCACTGGACGCCAACCGTCCCGCCACCCTCAGCCGCCGCATCCTGGGCGACCTGCTGCGCCACGAACTCGACTTCGACGGTGTGCTGGTCAGTGACGCGCTGGAGATGAAGGCGATAGCCGACCGCTACGGCGAGGCGGCCGGGGCGCGGATCGCCCTCGCGGCGGGCGCGGACCAGGTCGTCGTCGCCGTACCGGATCTCGAGGTCACCCTGGGCTGCCGGGACGCCGTGCTGGGCGCGCTGCACAGCGGGACCCTGCCGGAGGAACGGGTGGGCGAGGCCGCCGGGCGGGTGGCCCGGCTCGCCGAGCGCTACGCGACTCCCGCGGCCGAGGTCGCCGCCTGGGACGCCGGGGCCGGACTGGAGGCGGCGCGCCGGGCCGTACGGAGCGGCGGCGCACCGGCGCCGGTGCGCGGCGCGCACGTCGTCGACCTGTTCCCGCCGCCGCACCCGGCGCTCAACTGGGGCGGCGAGGACCTGCTGACCGAGCTGCGGGCCGTCGACCCCACCGCCACGGGCACCTGTGTCACCGGCGAGCCCGCGGACCCGGCCGCCCTCGTCGACGGCATCGTGCGTCTGGCCCGGAACCTGCCGCTGGCCGTCGCCACCTGCGACGCCGGGCTGCACCCCTGGCAGACCTGCCTGCGCGACGCCCTGCTGGCCCGGAGGCCGGACGCGGTCCGGGTGGCCACCGGGCTGCCGGAGGACGGTGCGCTGTGCTCGTACGGGCGCGGGAAGGCGAACCTGCGGGCGGTCGCGGAGGTGCTGGCGGGGATGTGAGCCCGCCCGCCCTCACGACGGCCGTACGACCTCCTTGATCCCCCGCGCCGCCAGGTACTCCGCGTCGTCCGCCCGCGAGGCCAGCACCACCGCCGGGCGCACGCCCTCCGCGCGCAGGCGCATCCACGCCTCGAAGTACGCGCCGCCCGGCCCGGAGACCGAGCGGGTGGCCGGTGTGCAGTCCAGGACCAGGGCGGTGTCGCGCGGCCGGATCGAGTGGGTCTCGGCGGCAACCTCGGCGAACGCCTCGGCGATCGGCTTGGGGCGGCCGGCCGAGTCGAACAGGCCCAGGGTGTACTCGAGTTCCGGGTAGTCGGCGAGGGAGCGGTCCACGTCGTGGGAGCACCACCACGTCACGCCCCACAGGTTCGCGCACTCGGCGGCGTTGCGCACGGTCGCCCGCGCGAACCCGGGCGCGTCGGCGGCCGGGATGTGCGGCTCGGGCGCGCCCGTCTCCTGGACCCAGACCGGCCGGGCCGGGTCCAGCGCGTACGCGGTGGCGAGTTCGGTGCCGTACTCCGCGAGGTGGCGCACCTGCGGGGAGCGCGGGCCGTAGCGGCGGGCGCAGTCGCCGGAGAACACCCAGGGGTGGACGGTGGTCAGGTCGCCCTTGCGGGCCGAGGCCTCGGGGGTGAAGGGGTGGCCGTCGCCGTACCAGGCGGCGTCGTACGCGGAGTGCGTGACCAGGTGGCCGGGGCGCACGCCCTCTCGGGAGGCGGCCAGCAGGGTGTCGAGGTAGTGGTCGACCTCCTCCACCGTCACCGGGTTGTGCTCGACCAGGTTGTTCAGCTCGTTGCCGAGCTGGAGACCGATGAGGTGGGGCCGGTCGGCCAGGGCGCGGCCCAGCGTGCGCAGCAGTGCCGCCTGTGCCTCGACGGCCTCCGGGTCCGTGAACACGTTGCGGTGGTGCCAGCTGCGGGTCCACTCCGGGTAGAAGTCGAAGCTGGACAGATGGCCCTGCACGCCGTCCACGAGGACGTCGAGACCCACCTCGCCCGCCAGGTCGACCAGCCGCGCCAGCTGGTCGACGGCGCCCGTGCGGATGAGGGTGCGGTTGGGCTGGAGGAGCGGCCAGAGATGGAAGACCCGGACGTGGTCGAGGCCGAGCCCCGCTATCTGTTCCAGATCCTCGCGGGCGCGGGCGGGATCGAAGTCGTGCCAGGAGTGGAACCAGCCGTGGCGGGGCGTGTAGTTGACGCCGAAGCGGAGCGTACGGATGGGATCCTCCTCGGGTCCGGTCCTGTGCCGGTCTTGTACTGCGCGAATGTATCAACCACCATAGTCAGTGATGAGCAATGATTTGAACCAGTCTCCGGGAAGCTTCGGCGGTCCCCTCGTGGTGGGCCTCGACGCGGGCGGCACCCGTACCCGCGCGGTCCTCGCCGCCGCCGGGGACGGCCGCCTCGTCGGCGAGGGCGCCTCGGGGCCGGGCAACGCCCTGACCGTCCCGATGCCGCAGCTCACCGAGCACCTCGCCGAGGCCGTCGCGGCGGCGGTGCCCGAGGCGGCGCGGGGCCGGGTCCGGTCCGTGGCCGGCGGGTTCGCGGGTGCCACGGCGGCCTCACCGGACGACCCCGGTCACCTCCACGCCCGGGCCGCCCTCACCGAGGCCCTGCGGCGGCTCGGCATCCCGGCGGGACCGGTGGACATCCGCAGCGACATCGAGGCGGCCTTCGCCTCCGCGCCGGGCACCCCGCCCGACGGCCTCGCCCTGGTGGCCGGCACCGGCGCGGTCGCCGTGCGCATCACAGGCCGGCGCACCACGACCACGGTGGACGGAGACGGCTGGCTGCTCGGCGACGACGGCAGCGGCTTCTGGATCGGCCGCTCGGCGGTACGGGCCGCTTTGCGCATGGCGGACGGACGCGGACCGGCGACGGCCCTGGCCGGGGCCGTGGGGCGGGCGTTCGGACTGCCGCAGAGCGTCCTCCCCGAGGACGACCTGCCGGACGGCGCCCCGCCGGAAGGTGCCGCGCCGGACGGCGTCCCGGCCCGTGACGAGCCCCGGGTTGGCCGTGGGTACGACGGCGGGGCCCTGAACTGGCCGCGCTCGCGACGCGAGGCCTATCGGATGCGTCTGCTCCCGGCCGTCATGGCCGACCCCCCGATCCGGCTCGCCAGGCTGGCCCCGCTGGTGGCCGAGGCGGCTCGGAGCGAGGACCCCGTCGCCGCGGCGATCCTGGACGAGGCGGCGCAGCAACTGGAGGCAGCCGTCAGGGCGTTGGACCCGCGCCCGCGCGAACCGCTGGTCGTCACCGGTGGTCTGCTCGGCCCCGACGGGCCCCTGACGGCCCCCCTGGCCGGCCGCCTCGCCCCGCTCGGACTCACCCTCGACTGGGTGGCCGACGGCTGCCGGGGCGCCGTGGCCCTCGCCCGCCTCGCGCACAACGGGCGTGACACGTGAACGGCATGCTCTACCGCGACCCCGCCGCCTGCGTCGACGACCGCGTCCGCGACCTGCTGTCCCGGATGACACTGCGCGAGAAGGTCGGCCAGCTCAACCAGCGGATGTACGGCTGGGACGCCTACCGCCGCACCCCGGACGGCGGCTTCGAACTCACCGACGCCCTGTACGCCGAGACCGAGCGCTTCGCCGGACTCGGTGCCCTGTACGGCCTCCAGCGCGCCGACGCCTGGTCGGGCGTCGACCACGGCGACGGGCCGGGAGCGCGGGACGGCGCGGCCCTGGCCGACCTGGTGCAGCGGCACGTCGTCGAGCGGAGCCGGCTCGGCATCCCGGCCCTGTTCGTGGAGGAGGTGCCGCACGGCCACATGGCCCTAGACGGCACTGTCCTGCCCGTCAACCTGGCCGTCGGCGCCACCTGGGACCCGCAGCTGTACGAGGCCGCCGCCGCCCACGCCGCGGCCGAACTGCGGGCCCGCGGCGGCCATGTCGCCCTGGTGTCCGCGCTGGACATCGCCCGCGATCCGCGCTGGGGCCGTACCGAGGAGTGCTACGCCGAGGACCCGTACCTGGCCGCCCGGCTCACCGAGGCACTGGTCCGGGGCATGCAGGGCGCAGGCGACCTCTTCGCCGCCGACAAGGCGCCGGTCGTCCTCAAGCACTTCGCCGGGCAGGGCGCCACCGTCGGGGGCCGCAACTCCGCCGAGTCCGAACTCGGTCCCCGGGAACTCCACGAGATCCACCTCCCCGCCGCCCACGCCGGCGTGCGGGCCGGCGCCGCCGCCGTCATGGCCGCGTACAACGAGGTCGACGGTCTTCCCTGCGCGGGCAACAGGGCTCTGCTCACGGGGCTGTTGCGCGAGCGCTGGGGCTTCGACGGACTGGTCGTGGCGGACGGCCTGGCCGTGGACCGGCTGGCCCGCGTCACCGGCGACACGGTGTCCGCCGGTGCCCTGGCGCTCGGCTCCGGTGTGGATCTGAGCCTCTGGGACGAAGGGTTCACCCACCTGGCGGAGGCGGTCGAACGGGGACTGGTGGGCGAGGACGTCCTCGACTCCGCCGTCGCCCGGGTCCTGCGGCTCAAGTTCCGGCTGGGTCTGTTCGAACAGCACGGCACCAGGACGCCGTTCCCGCCCCACGGCAGGGACGTGAGCACGGCCCTGGCCCGGGCCGCGGTCACCCTCCTGCACAACGACGGCGGTGTCCTGCCCGTCGCCGCGGGCGTCTCCCGTGTCGCCGTCCTCGGACCCCACTCGGCGACCTGCGCCCATCAGTCGGGCGACTACACGGCCCCGCAGCGCCCCGGCACCGGCAGCAGCGTCCTGGACGGGCTGCGGCGGCTCGCCCCGCCCGGCGTCGACCTCCGGCACGCCCGCGGCTGTGCCCTCACCGGCGACGACCTCACCGGCGTCCCCGAGGCGGTCGCGGCGGCCGCCGCCAGTGACCTGGCCGTGCTGGTGCTGGGCGGCAGCAGCGCGCGCACCCCGGACACCGCCTTCGCCGCCAACGGGGCCGCCCGCACCGCCGTCCCGGAGATGACCTGCGGCGAGGGCGCCGACCTCGCCGGACTGCGGCTCGGCGGGGCGCAGCACGCCCTGCTGGACGCCGTCACCGCGACCGGCACCCCCACCGTGGTCGTCCTGGTCCAGGGCCGCCCGCACGCCGTGCCCGAGGCGGCGGAGCGTGCGGCCGCGCTGCTCACCGCCTGGTACCCGGGCCCGTGGGGCGGCGAGGCCATCGCCGAGGTACTGCTGGGGCGGCGGGAACCGACCGGCCGGCTGCCCGTCTCCGTGCCGCGCTCGGCGGCCCAACTCCCCGTCCACTACAACCACAAGGACACCGAGTACGGCTCGTACGTGGACGACAGCGCCGAACCGCTCTACTCCTTCGGACACGGACTGTCGTACACGAGCTTTCGGTACGGCCCGCCGCGGCTCTCCGGTCACACCGTCGAGGTCGACGTCACCAACACGGGCGCGCGGCCCGGGCGTACGGTCGCGCAGCTCTACGTCCGGCGCCTGGTGACGCCGGTGTGGCCGCGCGCCCTCGAACTGCGCGCGTTCCGAGGCGTCGACCTGGCCGCGGGCGAGTCCAGGACCGTCGCCTTCTCCCTCGGCGCCGACCAACTCGCCCAGGTCGGCGCCGATCTGGAGACGGCCGTGCTGCCCGGCACGCTGGAGGTGCGGGTCGCGCAGTCGGCGCGGGAGGCGTCGAGCGCCGTCCCGGCCGTGCTGCACGTCGGCGGTCAGAGCTTCACGGCCCCCGAGGAGACGCCCCGGTAGAACCACCGCTGTGTGATCACGAACAGCACCAGCACCGGGATGACCGAGATCACCGAACCGGCCATCACCAGACGCTGGTCGTAGCCGAAGGACGAGGTCTGGAGCCGGGCCAGTCCCAGTGTCAGGGTGAAGTGGTCCTCCGTGCGCAGCACGATCAGCGGCCACAGGAAGTCGTCCCAGGCGCTGATGAAGGTGTTGATGGTGACGACGAGGATCGCGCCGTACGCGGAAGGCAGGTAGAGGTACCGGAACCGCTTCCACTCGCCCGCCCCGTCGAGCATGGCCGCGTCCTCGATCTCGCGCGGCACGGCGAGGAACGCGGCCCGCATGATGAGGACGTTGATCGCGGCGACGAAGCCGGGCAGCCAGACGCCGAGCAGGTTGTCGACCAGGCCCATGTCACGGACGCTGAGGAACAGCGACACCATGATCGACTCGAAGGGGAACATCATGGACGCCATCAGCAGCACCCAGACCAGCTTGCGGCCCTTCCAGCCGGGCTTGGAGAGCATGTACCCGGCCATGGTGGAGAAGACGAGCTGGCTGGTGATGGAGATGACCGCGACGAAGAAGCTGTTCCTGATGTACGTCCACACCGGTACCTGGTCGAAGACCTGCCGGTAGGCCCGCAGGGTCGGGTGGTGCGGGACGAGGGAGGCGCCGGAGCCGAAGACGTCCTCGGTGGGGCCCTTGAGCGACGACAGCAGCTGCCACAGCAGCGGGCCGACGGTGATGAACAGGACGAAGACCAACAGCAGGTAGCGCAGCAGCAGTTCGCGGGGGCGGCCGTAGTCCCGCCAGCGCGGCATGAGGCGCCGGGGCTTGTCCACGGCCGTGGTCATGACTCGTCCTCCTTCGTCAGGCGCTGGGCGAGCAGCGTGAGGCCCAGGGTCAGGGCGAACAGGGCGACGCTGACCGCGGCGCCGTAGCCGGCGTTGCCGGTGAGCGGGTCGAGGCCGACGTCCCGGATGTAGAAGGGGAGCGTGCGGTCGGCGCCGCCGGGGCCGCCGGTGGAGCCGCCGAGCATGTAGATCTCGGTGAACACCCGCAGGGACCCGATGCCGGTGAGGGTGCCGACCAACATCATCGACTGGCGGACACCGGGCACCGTGATGTGCCAGAAGCGCCGGAAGGCCCCGGCGCCGTCCACGGCGGCCGCCTCGTGGAGCTCCTTCGGTACGTTCCCCAGCGCGGCCAGGTAGAAGATCATGTACCAGCCGAGGCCCTTCCACAGGGTCAGACCCATCGCCGACAGCAGGATCAGCCAGGAGTCGGACAGGAACGGGATGGCCTCCCGGATGATGTGGGCCTTCTGCAGCCACGTGTTGACCAGGCCCTGGTCGCTCAGCAGCCACTGCCAGCTCAGTCCGACGACCACGCTGGAGGCGAGGACGGGCGTGTAGAACGCGGAGCGGAAGAAGCCGATGCCCGGCAGGTTCTTCTCGACGAGGATCGCCAGCAGCAGCGGCAGCAGGACCATCAGCGGGACGACGATCACCGCGTACAGGACGCTGTTGCGGGTCGCGAGCCAGAAGTCCGGGTCGCTCAGCATCCGGGTGTAGTTGTCCAGGCCCACCAGGTCGTAGGCGCCGCCGAGCGGCTTGGCGTCGGTGAAGGACACCAGGATCGTGTTGAGGAAGGGGAAGACCCCGAAGACGGTCGTGCCGACGATCGCCGGGGCCATCCACAGCCAGGGCAGCCACCAGCGCCGGTAGAGGGCCGCGCCCCCCGCGTCCGTGGTCGGGCCGGGAACCACGGAGCGCAGGGCGCGGCGCACACGCCCCGGCGGCCGGTGTGCGGGGGAGGTGCCGGGGCGCGGGGCGCCCGCCCCGGGGGAGGCGGGGGCGGGCGCCTGGTCTAGGGCGTGCTGAGCCATCGTCAGCTGCCCTGCTCGATCAGCTCGTTGGCCTTGGACTGCGCCTCCTTGAGGGCGTCCTCGGCGCTCTTCTTGCCCTGCATGGCGAGCTGGATCTGGGCCGATATGGCGTTCAGTTCACCGGGGGTGAGGGCGATCTCGTCGGCCGTGGCGGTCTTGCGGTCGCTGGCCACGATCTTGCGGGCCCGGGCGAAGGGGTCGTCGCCCTCGACCGACTGGAAGAACGGGTCGTCCAGCGAGGCCGTGGTGGAGGGGAAGATGACGACGTTCGGGTCCTTCGCCCACTCCAGCTGGTTCTTCGCGTCGGTCAGGAACTGTGCGAAGGCCAGCGCGGTCGCCGCGTTCTTGCTGGTGCTGGCGACGCCGATGTACTGCGGGGCGCCGACGGTGTGGCCGAGGTCGTCCAGCATGAAGCGGGCCACGCCGGTCTTCTTGTACACGGTCGGGTTGTTCTGCTGGATGAAGCGCAGGAAGTTGGGGTTGGTGGGGCCGTAGACGAGCTTGCCCTGGCCGTAGACGTTGGCCGGGTCCTGGGTGGAGGACAGGGAGTCACGGGGCATGCCCCCGTTCTTGTAGAGCCGCGTCATGGCCTCGACCCACTGCGCGGTCTTGGGGTCGTCGGCGAAGGTGAACGTCTTGCCGTCGGCGGAGAGGATCCTGATGCCCATCTGCTGCCAGTCGGCGGGGATGCGCAGCTGCGGGTTGGCAAGGAAGGCGTAGTACTTGCCGTCGGAGGCCTTGGCCACCTTCTCGGCGTCCTCGAACAGGCCGAGGACGGTCGTCGGAGGTTTGGCCGGGTCCAGGCCCGCCTTCCTCAGCAGGTCGTCGTTGAAGGTCTGCACGATCCCGCCGGAGTACCAGGGCAGCACGCTGTGCACCTTGGTGCCCTTGGCGTCCGCGTACAGGCTCGACTTCCACAGCGCGGGGACGAACGGCTCGCCCGCGTCGGGCGCCTTCTTGTCCAGGTCGAGCAGGTAGCCGTTCTTGGTGAGCGCGACCGCCGTGTTGACGTTGATGTTCACCACGTCCGGCAGCGTGCAGCCCTGCGCGTCGGCGACCAGCCGCTGGGTGAAGGTCGCGTCGCCCGGGTCGTCGATCCACTTGACCTTCGCGCCGGGGTGGGCCTTCTCGAAGGCGGAGATGACGCCGTTGAAGTAGTCCCCGAAGTCCTTCTTCAGGTTGGTCGTCTGGAAGGTGATGGTGCCCTTGACGTCGCCGGAGAGCTTTCCGGACCCGACGTTGCCCTGGTCGACCTCGCAGCCGCCGGCGGTGGCGTCGCCGCCGCCGGAGCCGCCGGACAGGCCGCAGCCGGCGGCGGCCAGGGACAGGGCGGCGATACAGGTCAGGGTGCGGGTCAGTCTTCTTGCGCGCATGTGATGGGGCCTCCTGCGACCGGGCGGGTCAGGGGTGTGCTGGCTGGTTCAATCAACCAACTTCGACTCCGATTGATGAAAAGGTGGACCAGAATTCATCGGAGGTCAATGGGTTGCCGTGTTGCTTTTAGGTTCCGTGGGAGATCAGTGCCGGTGTTCGTGGTCCGGATGCGACGGATCGCCCGGATGCTCGTGTCCGTGCGCGTACACCACGGCCGCGCGGGCCTGGTCCAGCCAGTCGAAGAAGGCCCGCCTGCCCGCGGCCCGCCGCAGCTCCCTCGCGATGTCCTCGCGGACCCCCTCGTACGGCAGGAGGTCCTCCGCGCTCGCGCCGCCGAAGGGGTCGGCGCCGCGCCGGAGCGCGTCCGGGGTGAGGAAGCGGTCCCGGTTGCGCTCGTAGTAGTCCCGCACGGCCGTCCCGGGGACGTCCTGCTCGCGTTCCAGGCGGGCCAGCAGAGCGCGCGCCGCCGGGGAGTGGGCGAGCGCGGCCGCGACGATGCTGCCGAGGTCGGCCACGTCCGTCTCGGCCACGGTGAGCAACCGTGTCGGCGTCACCTCCGCCGGTGGTGTCAGCCCCCGGTCCGCGCAGGCCCGGCGGGCCAGTTCGTCGATGACCACGACCTGCGTCGCCCAGCGTCTGCGCTGCCGTTCGGCACGGGCGAGCGACTCGGGCCGGGTCTCGCGGTCGCGCGCGGGAACGACCTCCAGGAGGGCGTCCACCCGCCCTCGGTCCACCGCCTCGCCGTTCACCAGGGCTGCGTGTTCCCGCGGGCCGGCGTGGGTGTGGGCCGCCGTGTGGTCCGTCGTGGGGTTCACGCCGTCACCTCCAGCTCCACGGCCCGCGTGTACGCCACGCACCCGTGCCAGCCGGCCTTCGCCATCAGCCAGTACGACCCCGGCGGCAGCGCGGACCCGTCCACCTCGATCGCGCACTCCCGCTGCTCCCCGCCGGCCACCGTGAACCCCTGGACGCCCGGCCCGACCCCCGGCCAGGTGCCCCAGGAGGACACCGCCCACAGCTGCCCGCTCACCGGCCCCCGGGTCGGGTTGCGCACGGTCACCGGAACCCGGACGCGCTCGCCCCGGCGTACGGTGACCCGCTCGACGTCCAGTGCGCACACCAGGGTCGGACCCGCCGGCCCGCCCGGCACGTCGAGCGCCACGACGTCCTCGTAGGTCTGCCCGCCGTACGACAGCCGGGCCGCCAGCCAGTGCCGGCCGGGCTCGGCGTCCGCCGGCGGCGTCACCGTGACCTCGGCGAGGGTGAACCCGCCCGGGCCCAGCGCGTACGGCAGTGCGGCGGGCTCGGCCGACCAGCCGGGCGGCACCTCGAAGCTCACGCTGCCCGACACGGGCGCGTCGGTCAGCTCCGAGCCGACCCGGACGGTCGCGGTGACGGGCCCGCGGGCGGTGAGCGCGGCGGGCGAGACGTAGACGGCCACCGGCATGTTGCCGCGCGGGGCGGGCCCGCAGTTGTGGAGCCAGTAGCGGGTGTGGACGGGCTGGGCCGGCTCGTGCGCGGCGACGCCGGGGTCCTGGGCCGCCGGCGGGCCGCCCGGAGCCGGCGTGGCCAGGACGGTGGCCACCTCGAAGCCGGTCAGACCGACGTCGAGCACTCCGTCCCGGTCCGGCGCAAGCCGCTGCCCGGCCCGCTCCAGCACGTCCGCGCGGGCACCCCGCACCCATCCGGCCGGCCCGTGCACCCGCGCCCGCACCGGCCGCCCGTTCACCTCGTGCATCCGTACGACGACCCCGCGCCCCGGGTCGGCCGGCGTCACACCGCCCCGGGCGAGCGGGGAACCGAGGGGCTTGAGGGCGTCGAGCAGGACCTCGCGGGCGGGCTCCAGGGTGAGCAGCGTGGTGCTCCTGGCCAGGGGCGAGGCGTCGGCCCCGTTCCGTGGCCGGGCGGTGAGCGGATGGTTGAACTCGTGCCCGCGGGCGGGCAGCCGCAGCTCGCGCCAGTCGCCCTCGCCCGCCACGACGGCGTACTCGAAGGTGTGCGACCAGCGCTGGAGCTGGAAGGCGGACCCGTCCGGGGCGGTGCGGCGCGGCGGGTCGACCCAGATGCCGGAGGGCCAGCCGGTGCAGGACCGCATCAGGGACATGTAGAGGTCGCCGGAGGCGGTGACCACACAACCGGGCGTGCCCCGGTTCAGGACGGCGAAGCCGCGCCCGTCCCAGGCGTCGCCCGGCGGCAGCGCCTCGCCGCCGCCCGCCGCGGTGGCCGTGACGCCGAAGTCGTCGAGGTCGGCGATGAGCGCGTCGACCGCCTTGGCGTCGTCCTCGGGCCCGGCCCCGGCCACCACCAGCAGCGGCAGCCGCTCCAGGTCGCGCAGGTCGGCGCCGGGCACCCACTCCTCGCGCAGTCCGGCGCGTGGTGCGACCCATACGGCCGCCACGCCCCGTTCGGCCAGCTGCCGTCCGAGTTCCCGCCCGGCGGCCGGGTCCCAGCCGAGGGCCTCGGCGACCACGGAGTTGCGGTCGGGGCCGCCGACGGCGATCCGGATGTCGGGGAGGTTGGAGTCGACCTCCAGGTCGCCGTAGCGGGGGCCGCCGGCGATGGTCGAGGTGGCGGTGACGCCCGCGCGGACGAGGGCGGCGGCCAGCGGGGTGCCGAGTTCACCGGCGGTGTCCCAGTCGGCGTAGACCAGCTCGGCGACCCCGATCGAACGGTGGCCGAGCAGCAGGCCGGACTCGTCGTGGACCGCGACCCGCGCGGTGGAGCCGAGACCGAACCAGGTGTTGGCCGGGTTGTCCAGCGTCCACGGGAACCGCTCGCTGTCCACCTCCACGAACCCGAACCCGCGTCCGATCACGGCGTCCGCGACCTCGTGCACCGGCAGCCCGCCCCGCACGTCGGACGGCCAGCGCACCCGGATCAGCCGGTCGGCGCCGTCGTAGCCGTCGACGGTCGTGGAGACGTCGAGCCGGTCGACGCCCGCCCACAGGGTCAGCCGCTGGGTGTACCGGAACAGGCCGAGGTCGGCGCGGACGGTGACGCGGGACCCGGCGGGGGAGTGTTCGACATCGATGTCGGCTCGCACGTCCCCGCTGCGGGCGGCGGTGGTTCCGGTCGGCGTGAGGTGCCACGGGCCCTCGCCGAAGCGCGGGTGCCTCGGGTACTCCTCCTGTACGACGAGCTCGTTGCCGATGTCGCCGGGGCGCAGCAGTTCCCGGCCGCCCTCGGCCAGCGCGCGCAGGCTGCTGACGCCGCCGCCGCGCGCCGGGTCGACCGTCACCTCGTAGAACTCGTTGCGGATCGAGGTCCCCTCGGCCGGGGCCCACCCGGGCACGGAGCCCGCGGCCAGCGGGAGCGCCTTGAGTCCCATGCCCGGCACCTCCGGCACGACCACCCGCAGCCGGCCGTCCTCCTCGCGTACGGCGGGCAGGGGCCGGAAGTCGTCGCCCAGGGGCACCAGACCCGGGTCGGCGACGGTCAGCACGTCCCGCCGCTCCCAGGTCGCGGAGTTGAAGACGACCAGGTCGGCCCCGGTGCCCGGGTCCACCCGGTCGGCGAGGGCCTGGGTGGCGTCGGCGTGCACGCTCGCGGCGAGGTCGTACAGCTCCCGCCAGCCGGTCATCAGGTCGATGTAGACCTGGTCGGACTCGGAGCCGGTGA
This sequence comes from Streptomyces resistomycificus, assembly GCF_001514265.1. Lineage (GTDB taxonomy): Bacteria > Actinomycetota > Actinomycetes > Streptomycetales > Streptomycetaceae > Streptomyces > Streptomyces resistomycificus. The sequence continues at coordinate 185,234 of NZ_KQ948988.1, forward strand.
CGGCGTCGTGGTGGGCGCCGTAGATCAGCTGCCGCCAGGCCTTGTCGAGCGCCGCGTCCGGATAGGGGTGGCCGGCGACCAGGGAGGCCAGTGTCGCCCAGGCCTCCGCGTCGGCGAGCAGGGTCTCGCCGTAGCGCTGGGCCTGCTTGGTGTCGATGTAGGAGACGTCCTTGCCGGTGTAGACCGGGTTCATGTCCCGGGTCTGCGGTGACGCCTTGCGCCCCTCCGCCTCCAGTTCCGCGCGGACGGCGGCGAAGAAGTCCCGCGGCACGGCGCTGACGAAGCGCGGCCAGAGGTAACGCTCGTTCCAGTCCCGGTGGATGCCCATCACCCAGCGGCACGGCGGCGCGTAGTCCCCGCCGACCGGGAGCAGCACGTTGCGGGTGAGCGCGACCTGCTTGAGCCCTTGGAACAGCTTGAGCGCCGCGGCCTCCGCCTCGGGCAGGGTCGGCGCGTTGTCGATCGCCCAGCCGGCGCCGTAGTGGTTGACCATGTACGCGGTCAGCAGTCCGCGTCCCGAGGGGGCGATCCAGCTGAACTCGGCCGGGAACTGCATCCGGTTGGGGTCCCTGGGCTCCTCGCCGAACACGGACAGCGTCGGCCCCCACTGGTGGAACGGCCCCCGCGCCCAGGAGCTGGAGGTGACCCCGGCGTCCGCCATCAGCCCCGGGAACTGCGGGTCGTGCCCGAACGCGTCCAGCTGCCAGGCGGTCTCCGGCGTGGCTCCCATGATCCCGCGCTGGAACCCGTCGCCGTACAGGGCGTTGCGCACGGTCGCCTCGGCGCCGGTGAGGTTGGTGTTCGGCTCGTTATAGGTACCGCCCATGATCTCGACGCGGCCGGTGCGGATCAGCTCGCGCAGGAAGGCGCGCTCCTCCGGGAAGGCGTCCCAGTACGGCTTGAGGTAGTCGACCTCCGCCAGCACGAAGGCGTACGCCGGGTCGCGTCGCGCCAGGTCGCAGTGGGCCCGCACCAGGCTCATCCCGGACTGGCCGCGGGAGTCGAAGGTACGGGCCGGCAGACCGGTGGCGGCGGGGTCGTCGGCGACGTCCCAGGTCTCGGTGTAGGCGGCCTGGGTGTTCCACCAGACGGGGTCGTAGTGGAAGTGGCTGACCATGAACATGGTCCAGCCGGGTTCGGCGGCGGTGAACTCGCCCGGGTGGTCGGCACGTCGGTCGCCGTCGACGGCGCTCACGGTGATCGCGCGCCGCTCGCCGGCGGCCAGCTCGGTGAGCACGGGTATCTCGACGCGGACGGTGCCGTCGTCGGGGACGGTGGCCTCGGTCTCCCCGGTGATCCCGGGGCCCTCGACGGTGAGACGGACGGTCCGGCCGGGGGTGTGGCTCAGCTCCACGGCCACCACCTGGCGCGGCCGCTCGGTGGTTCCGACGAAGAGCTCGGTCGACTCGACACAGGACACGCGCACGGGGGCTCCTACCAGAGTGCTCGGCGGAGCCCCATCGTGACACCGAGGGGATGGTTCAAACAACCATCCTTGCGTTTTCTCGGTGGTTCATCCATGCATCCTCGGTCGGGTTCAGCGCGCCCGGCGGCCCTTCACCGCGTGCTGCGGGGTGATGTGGTCGGTCAGCGCCAGGGAGGCGCTCGCACGCTGGTAGGACAGCTGGGCGACCCGGACGTACAGGCAGTCGATGAGGACGAGCACGGAGTGCCGGCCGCCGATGCTGCCCGTGCGGAAACTGGTCTCCGAGGAGGACGAGATCAGCCGGATGTCGGCGGCGCGGGCGAGCGGGGAGCGCGGGTCCGAGGTGATCGCCACCGTGGTGGCCCCGCGTTCCCTGGCCAGCTCGAAGGGCTCGAGGGTCTCGCGGATGGCCCCCGAGTGGGAGATGGCGATGGCGACGTCGGCCGGGGTGAGCAGGGCCGCGGAGGTGGTCGCGGCGTGCACCTCGGTCCAGCCGCGGACCGCGCAGCCGATCCGGAACAGCCGGGTCTCGGTCTCCTGCGCCACCGCTCCGCTGCCACCGACGCCGTAGACGTCGATGCGGCGGGCCCGGGCGGTGGCCTGGGCCGCGCGCTCGACGGCGTCCAGGTCGATCCGGTCGATGGTCTGCTGGACCGCGCGCAGATCCGCGGTGCCGACGACCTGGACCACCCGTTCGAGGTCGTCGTCCGGCGAGATGTCCGGGCCGATCTCGGCGGTGCCCCAGTCGGAGACCTCGCCTCGGCCGCGCTCCTGGGCGAGCTCGATCAGCAGGTGCTGGTAGGAGTCCAGGCCGATCGCGCGGCAGAAGCGGGTCACCGTCGCCTGCGAGGTGCCTGTGCGGCGGCCCAGCTCGGCTGCCGAACAGTGGGTGACGGCGGCCGGATCCTCCAGGATCAGCTCGCCGACCTTCCGCAGGGAGCCGGCCAGTCGGGGCAGCTCGGTGCGGATCAGTGTGGTGACGTCCGTCGGGGGCATGCGAAGAATGTATCAGCCACCGTTCGGGGTGCGGATTGAATACCAGGACCACTCATGATTTATTGATTCACCGATGGAGATGTATAGGGTGGTTCAATCCATCAGTAGTGGGGAGTGTCGCGTGTCCGTCGAGTCCGTCAGCGCCCAGGGGTTCGCGCGCGAGAGCCTGGCCGTCCTCCAGCACATCACCGAGTCCGCCCGCGAGGACGTGGCCCGCGCCGCCGAACTGATCGCCCGGTGCGTGAGCTCCGACGGCGTCATCCAGGCCTTCGGCACCGGCCACTCGCAGGCGATCGTCCTCGAACTCGCCGGCCGCGCAGGGGGTTTGGTCCCCACCAACCGGCTGAGCATCGCCGACCTCGTCCTCTACGGCGGCGACGACCCGAGCGTCCTGGACGACCCGCTCCTGGAACGCCGGGCGGGGGTGGCGGCCCGCCTGTACGAACTCGCCGCCCCGCAGGCCGAGGACCTCTTCGTCATCATCTCCAACTCCGGCGTGAACAACGTCATCGTGGAGATGGCCCTGCACGCCAAGGCGCGGGGCCACCGTGTCCTCGCCATCACCTCCCTCACCCACACCCGGGCCGTCCCCGCCGGCCACCCGAGCGGCGGGAAGCTCGCCGACCTCGCCGACGTCGTCCTCGACAACGCGGCCCCACGCGGCGACGCCCTCCTCGAACTCCCCGACGGCGGCGCGGTGAGCGCCCTGTCCACCCTCACCGGCGTGATGCTGGTGCAGATGGCGGTCGCGGAGGCCTCGTCCCTGCTCATCGCCGCCGGGAAGCGCCCCCCGGTGTACGTCTCGGCCAACGTGCCCGGCGGCTTCGAGGGCAACCTGGAGCTGGAGAAGCGGTACGCCGGACGGATCCGGCGCACCGCGAGCTGAGTCGTACCGGGCGGCCGGCCGGGGGTTCGGAAGCAACCCCCGGCCGGCCGCCGTCACTTCACCGGTACCGGGGTCAGGGCGACGGCCAGCGGATAGGCGCCGGTCGCGAGCGGCGCCCCGGCCGTGCCCTTCGCGGTGTCGACCGGTACCAGGGCGTTGCCGTCGGCGGTGGTGACGTAGGCCGTGGCCCCGTTCCAGTCGAGACCGACGTCGGACGCCGACCCGCCGACTTCGACGCCCGGGCCGGGGGCGCCGGTGGCCGTGTCGACCGGGGTCACGCTGTCGCCGTCGCTGGGGCTGACCCACAGGGTGCGGCCGTCCGGCGAGAGGGCGAGCCCGTAGGCCTGGCCGGGGACCAGGAGGGTCGGCCCGGTGTCGTGGTGCGGTGGCTGCGCAGGGCCCCCGCATGTACCCCGGCCCCAACCGGTAGGCTCCGGCACAGACTTCACGGGGGCACGGGGAGTGCTATGGAGGCTTTACCGGCAACGGCGATGACGCGGGCCGTCTCGGGCACGGTCCCTGAGCTGGTGCGTCGGCTCTTCGCCGCGGGCGCCGTCGCCGACCTCCCGACGGACCGGCCCGTCCCGCTGGCCGCCCAGGTCTCCTTCCTCGGGCCGCTGGGCCAGCGCCTCGAAAGCGAGATCCGGCAGCTCCTCGCGGAGCAGGTCCGCAAGGCCGCGGCGGCCGGGCCGGGCGCCCCCGCGATGAGCGGGGACGAGTACACGGCCGTCACCGACGCCCTGGCCACGACCCTGCTGGGGCTGGACGGCGTCGGCCTGGACGACGTGCAGGCCGTGTCGCTCCGGCCGGACGGCCTGGCCGACCTGCTGCGTGGGCGGGCACCCGACGTGACCGCGGGGCTCGGCCGGGACGCCACCGCCCTCTACGCGACGCTGCTGCGGCTCACCTGCCTGTACGTCCTGCACTACCTGAGCGTGCGCTCCGCCTACGTGCCGCAGATCCTGGTCCGCGAGAGCCGTGAACTGGCCGTGACCGTCCAGGCGTTGAGCCGCGACCGGCCCAGGCCCGCGAAGCGGTCCGCGTCGGCCGGGCAGCAGGAGCTGAGCGCGGACCGCCTGCTGCGCGACACCCGCGGGCGGCGCCGGCGAAGCCGCGTGCTGGGCGCCGTCACCGGGCTGCTGCCGGGACGGCGGGCCGCCGAGGAGGAGGAGCGGCGCAAGCTCGACCTCATCCGCACGCCGGTCCTGTCCTGCTACCGGATCGCGGTCGTCGGCCTCAAGGGAGGCGTCGGCAAGACCACGACCACGGCCGCGCTGGGGACCGTCCTGTCGGCCGCGCGCAACGACAGGATCCTGGCCCTCGACGCGAGCCCCGACGGCGGGACGCTCGGCGGGAGGGTGGCCCGTGAGGCCACGACCACCATCCACGACGTCGTCCGCGCCCTGCCCCGGCTCGACTCCTACCTGGACTTCCGCCGGTTCACCTCACGGACCGCGTCCGGCCTCGAGGTCCTCGCCAACGACATCGACCCCGGAGAGTCCGTCGGCCTGGGCGGCGCGGACTACCGGGCGGTGGTCGGCGCACTGGGCCGCCAGTACCCGATCATCCTCACCGACTGCGGCACCGGGCTGCTGCACAGCACGATGCACGGCGCGCTGACCCTCGCCGACCAGGTGATCTTCGTGACGGCCCCGTCGGTGGACGGGGTGACGGGCACCGGCACCACACTGGAGTGGCTCGCCGACCACGGGTACGCCGACCTGGTACGGCGTTCCCTGGTCGTCGTCTCCGGGGTCGGCAGGACCGCCAGGACCGTCAGGGTCGACAAGATGGTGGAGTACTTCGAGGCACGCTGCCGGGGCGTGGTGACCGTGCCGTTCGACGAACACCTGGCCGCGGGGGCGGAGATCGACCTCGACCGGGTGCGCCCCGGCGTCCACCGGGCCTACTTCGACCTCGCGGCGCTGGTCGGGGAGGACCTGCGACGGCACAGCGAGACGGCCGGGGCCTGGGAGGGGCGGACCGAGCACCCACCGGACCCGGACCCGCAGGCGACTCGGCTTTACCCGCAGCAGGGTGCCGGTGCCGCCCAGCCCTACCCCTCCGGCACCGGGCTGCCCCCGACGCCTGACACCGGGTTCGCGCCGCAGATCGTGCAGTTGGAGTTCGGAGTCCCCTTCGAACAGGTCGCCGGATACGGTCCGGCGCCGGCCGAGCAGGTGGCCATGGAGCGGCCGCGGCCCGTGACGCCGAACGCGCTGCTCGGCGCACCCCGGGACGCCGAGGAACCCCGCCGAATCGTGACGGAGCTCGCGGAACAGACCGCCCAGGGCCGCACCCTGCCCCTGCACGTGCAGGTCGTGTGCGACTCCGGCGTCGGCGCGCTCCTGAAGACCTTCCGCATTCCCGAAGAGGGCGTGGTGCTGGGCATCACGGTGCACGCCGCCGGACTGCGGGCGCTGGACGACCTCCACCAGGAGCTGACGGTGTACCCGCGCCGGGACTCCGACGTCCTGCGGTTCGTCTTCAAGGCCGAACTCCCCGGTCTGCACGAGGTCACCGTCCGGGCCTTCCGCGGCGGAACCTTTCTCGGCGAGGTGCGCAGCCAGGTCTCCGTGGAGCCCGGCGGTGTCACCCGTGACGGGCCCCGGCGATCCGCGGCGCTGCCCTCGGTGGCCTTCGACCCGGGAGAGGTCACCCTCCAGGTGCTCAAGGACGAGACGGCCGGCACGTTCAGCTTCCAGCTGCTCGGCGAGACCTGCTACGCGCCGGAGACCCACCGCTTCCGGGCCGGCGACCCCGCGCAGGAGGCCCGGTTCATCCAGGCGGAACTCAAGGCGGCCGCGGCCGCCTCGGGCGGACGGCGGCCGGCCGACCCGTCCTATCTCCGTGACCGGCTGCGCAACCACGGGGTCCAGCTGTGGTCGTCCGTCGTCCCCAAGGCCGTGCAGGAGCAGTTCTGGCGGCAACGCGACCACGTCACCTCCTTCACCGTGCTCGGCGAACAGGACGCGATTCCCTGGGAGTTGATGTACCCGCTGAGCAAGGGCGAGGATGACGGCGGCTTCCTCGCCGAGTGGCTTCCCGTCGTCCGCCGGGTGTTCGGGCAGGACCGGGTGCGCGACTTCCCGCTCCCGGGCGCCGCCTTCGTCGTACCGCCCGGGTCCCCCGCCGACACGCACGAGGAGATCCGGGCGGTGCGGGCCCGGATCGGCCCGTCCGTCGGTGACATGGGGGTGCTCACCGAGAGGTCCGCGCTCACCCGGCTCATCGAGCGGGGCGAGGTCGGACTGCTGCACTTCGCCTGCCACAACGCCTTCGGCCCCGACGGGTCGCGCGTGACCATGGCCGACGGCCCCTTCGACCCGATCGACCTCTCCTTCGCCGCCGAACTGCGCAGCCTTCAGGACACCCACCCGCTGGTGTTCTTCAACGCCTGTCGCAGCGCCGGGGAGATCGACTGGTTCGGCGCCAGCCTGGGGTGGGCGCAACAGTTCCTCAGGGCGGGCGCCGGAGCGTTCATCGGCACGCTGTGGCCGGTCAGGTCGCAGTCGGCGCTCCGGTTCTCCGAGGCGTTCTACCACCAGCTGATCTCCGAGGGGCAGCCACTGGGCCGGGCGACGCTGGCCGCCCGCCAGGCGATCCGGGACCAGCACGGAGACCCCACCTGGCTCGCCTACGCCGTGTACGGCAGCCCCGCCGCCACCGTCAGTCCCGCCCCCGAGCCGGGCACGCCGAGGAGAGTCACCGTATGACAGACCCCGTCTTCGTCATCCACGGCGTGGGCAACCGCGACCGCGACGGCTTCGAGGCCGCCGTGACCGGCCTGCAGAAAGCCTCCGGGACCGACCTCGTGCCGGTCTACTGGGGTGACCTGGGCGCGGACGACGCCCACTTCGGCATCACCCTGCCCACACCGCCCGACCTTCTGCGCGACGACGTCACCGTGGGGACGGGCCCCGTCCCGGACACGGCCGCCGACGGCGTCGAGCCGGAAATCGTGGACGTACGGCAGCAGTGGCCGCACGTCGAAGCAGGCGCGCGCGAGCGCGTCGAGGGACCCGAGCTCCCCGACGACGGACTGCGGGCCGGCCCCGGCGCCGCCCGGGACCCCGAACCGCTCCTGGACCTGGTGGCGCGGCTGTGGCCGGACACGCACTGGCTGAGCCGGACACGCGACCCCGCGCTCCTGCACGAGGTGGGCGCCGCACTCGCCGACGTACTGACCGAACTCGACCCCGACGCGTCGTACGACCCGTACCCACACGCCTTCGAGGTGCGTTCGCGCGGCGACGAGGAGGAGCGGCTGCGCTCCCTGGTCCGCCGTCGTCTGAGCGACCTGGACCGGGTCGCCGGTGCCGCGATCCAGGCCACCGCCCGCCGGGTGAACCACGCGCTGCGTTCCCGGGTCGGCCCCGCCACCACGAGGTTCGTCGGTGACGTCCTCGTCTACCAGCGCCACCAGGCCGCCGTCCACGCCAGGGTGCGGGCGGCACTGGACGCCGTCGATCCGGGCATCGGCCGCGGCCCCGACCGGCCGGCGCGCATCGCGGCGCACAGCCTGGGCGGGGTCATCGCCGTCGACATGGCGACCGCCGAACAGCCGCTGTGGACCGAGTCGCTGCTCACCTTCGGTTCCCAGTCCGCCCTGTTCCACGTGTGCGACCCGCGGGGCGGGCAGCTCACGGCGTACGACGGCAGGCAACCGGTGAGCCTGCCGCCGACGCTGCGCCGCTGGACCAACCTCTGGGAGCCGCTCGACGTCCTCGCGTTCGCCGCGGCCCGGCTCTACCGGCTGCACGACGGCACGGCGCCCGTGGACGTGCCGGTGCCCCACCTCGCCAGCGCCGGCCTGTGGACGCACTCCGCGTACTGGGCGCACCCCGAGGTGGCGGCGCAGCTGGCCGCGGCCATGGCGCCCCGCTCCGGGTAGGCGGCGGACCGCCACGTCGTGCGGCGCGTACTCGGGCGGCCCCCGGACTAGTAAATGAAAATGATTATCGGTAGCTTGTCCGTGCGCTAAGTCCTGCCCCCTCCCCACGGAGGGGTCGTCGGGCTGCCCTGACGTCTGAACCCGCTGCACGAAAAGGGGAGTTGTGGCTCATCTGCTGGTGGTCGAGAGCTGGGTCGGGTCGATGAGCAGGCTGCTGCCACGGGCGATCCGGGAGAGCGGTCACGAGTTCACGTTCCTCACCCGGGACCTGCACCACTACCTGCGCTCGGCGCCGGAGGGGGTGGCGCACCCGCTGCTCGGCGCCCGCAACGTGATCACCGCCGACACCAACGACACCGAGACCCTGCTGCCCGAGGTGGCACGGCTGCACGCGGTGCTGGGCTTCGACGGTGTGCTCACGTCCTGCGACTACTACCTGCCCACGGCCGCCCGGATCGCCGGCCACCTCGGCCTGCCCGGCCCGGGTCCCGAGGCGGTGGAGAACGCCTGCCGCAAGGACGCCACCCGCCGTGTCCTCGCCGACGCCTCGGTGCCCGGCCCCCGCTTCGCCGTGCACGAGGAGTGGGCCGACCTCGCGCGGGCCGCCCGGGAGATCGGCTACCCGCTGGTCGTCAAACCCGTCGACCTGTGCGCGGGCATGTACGTCCGCCGCGTGGACGACGAGAAGCAGCTCGCCGAGGCGGTCGCGGCGCTGGCCGGCTTCCCGGTCAACGCCCGCGGCCAGCGGCGCACGCCCGCCGTGCTGGTCGAGGAGTTGCTGGACGGTCCCGAGGTCAGCGTCGAGACCGTGTCCCACGCGGGCGCGGTCCACGTGGTCGGTGTGACGGACAAGAGCATCGGCGGAGCGCCCGCCTTCATCGAGACCGGCCACATGTTCCCGGCCGCCCTGACGCCCGCCGACACCGAAGCCGCCGAGCAGACCGCCCTCGCCGCGCTCAAGGCCCTCGGCCTGGTCGACGGCGTGGTGGCGCACACGGAGATCAAACTGACCTCGGGCGGCCCGCGCGTCGTCGAGGTCAACCCCCGCCCCGCCGGAAACCGCATCACCGAGCTGGTCCGCCATGTCACCGGCATCGACCTCGCCGCCGCCTTCGTGGACGTGGCCCTCGGCCGCGCCCCCGACCTGCGGCGCGCGGACACCGGCCTGCGCAGCGCCGCCGTCGGCTTCCTCGTCCCGGACCGTACGGGCACCCTCGAAGCGCTCGGTGCAGCCCGACCGGCCGACGACGCGGGCGTCCTGGAGGTGCAGCTCGCCGAGCCCGGCAAGGCGGTGAAGGCCGCCCACAGCAACAACGAGTACCTCGGGCACGTCATGGCCGGCGACCCCGACGGCCCCGGAGCCCGCGACCGCGTCGAGTCCCTGCTGGCCGGGATACGTGCCGGGCTGGTGATCCGATGACCGCGCTCGACGTACCCGTCTGTCCGTCCTACGACACACTCGTGGCCCAGGTCCGCGCGGGCGCCCTGGGCCCCGACCCGGCCACCCAGCGGATCGCCGTCGCCTTCACCACCCGCCAGGCCGTACGGCACGACGGGCGCGGCACCGGCTACCGCAACGAGGTGCTCAGCCTGTGTCTCGCCGAGGCCGTCGGATCCTGCGCGGTGGAGCCGGGCAGCCTTCCCGACGGGGCGCTCGACGACTGCGTGGGCGCGGACGTGGCCCGGCTTCTGGAGCATCCCCTGGCGCCCGTGCGGGTGGCCGCCCTGGACGCCTACCTCATGCACGTCTTGCCGCACACCCCGGAGCACGGGGCGCTGGCCGTACCGCTGCCCGCCGGGTCGTCGCTGGTGAAGTCCCGGGCCCGGGCGAAGACCGTCGTCGGTCTGCTCGACCTGCCGGCCGGTGCCACCGTCCTGGTGGTCGGGGTCGTCAACTCCCTTCTGGAAGCGCTGCGTGCGCGCGGACTGCGGTATGTCCCGTGCGACCTCAAGGGCGGGACCACGGAGTGGGGCGAGCCGGTCCTCACCGACGCGCTCGGCGCGGCCGGACGCTGCGACGCGTTCCTCGTCTCCGGCATGACCCTCGGCAACGGCACCTTCGAACCGCTGCGGGGGCACGCGCTCGCGCACGGCCGGCAACTGGTGATGTTCGCCCAGACCGGAAGCGCCGTCCTGCCCCGCTTCCTCGGCCACGGAGTGAGCGCGGTGTGCGCCGAGCCCTACCCCTTCTTCTGGCTCGACGGCGGACCCGGAGCCGTGCACTGCTACCCGGGAGGCGAGCGATGACCGCCACCGCCGTACGCGCCGTCGCCCGCCCCGAGCTGCTCGCCCTGCTCGGCCGGACACCCGTCGTGCACGTCACCACCGACCTGCCCGGCGCACACCCGGGGTTCTGGGCCAAACTGGAAGGGCTCGCGGCCGGCGGGATGAAGGCGCGGGCGGCCGTGTCGATGCTGCTGGGCGCCCGCGAGCGCGGTGAACTGCGCCCAGGCGCCCCGGTGGTGGAGTCGACCTCCGGCACCCTCGGTATCGGCCTCGCCTTCGCGGGCCAGGCCCTCGGACACCCGATCGTGCTGGTCGGCGACCGCGAACTCGAGCCGTCGATGCGGCAGTTGCTGCGCGCCCACGGCGTCCGCCTGGAACTCGTGGACCGTCCGGCCGTCCAGGGCGGCTGGCAGGCCGCCCGTCTGGCCCGGCTGCGCGAGCTGCTCGCCGAACTCCCCGGCGCCTACTGGCCCGACCAGTACAACAACCCCGACAACACCGCCGGATACGCCTCCCTGGCCGCCGAACTCACCGCCCAGCTCGACCACCTGGACATCCTGGTGTGCAGCGTCGGCACCGGCGGCCACAGCGCCGGCGTCATCGGCCCGCTGCGCCGGCACTGGCCCGCCCTGCGGCTCATCGGCGTCGACGCCACCGGCTCCACCATCTTCGGCCAGCCCGCCCGCCCCCGTCTGATGCGGGGCCTGGGCAGCAGCATCCACCCGCGCAACGTCGCCTACGACGCCTTCGACGAGGTCCACTGGATCGGCCCCGCCGAAGCCGTGGACAGCTGCCGCCGGCTGGCCCGCGGCAGCTTCGTCAGCGGCGGCTGGAGCACGGGAGCCGCCGCCCGCGTCGCCGCCTGGGCGGCCCGGGTCAACCCCGGCGCCGTCGTCGCCACCGTCTTCCCCGACGGCCCGCACCGCTACCTCGGCACCGTCTTCGACGACGACTTCGCCACCGCCCACGGCCTTGACCCCGCCACGGCCGCCACCCGGCCCGTCGAGATACCGCACCCCTACGCGGCCGAGGCGGCCGGCTGGGCGCGGTGCACGAGGGTCAGCGACCCGCTCGGCAGCCTCCCGCCTCTGAAAGGGACCCGGTGAAGACCCGCCTGCGTACCGTACGGCTCGAACTCGCCGAGCCGCTGCGCATCTCCCGCTCCACGATGTCGGCCCGCGAGGCGGTCTGGCTCGGCGTCGAACACGAAGGGACGAGGGGCCACGGGGAAGCCGTCACCAGCGTGTACTACGGCCTGGACGCCGACACGCTCGTACGGCTCCTCGAAACCGTCGACCTGAGCCGCTTCGCCGACCCGGAAAGCGCTCTGGAGGCGCTGCGGGAAGGCGAGTTGGCCTCTGCCCGGACCGTGCCGCCCGCCGTCACCGCGGCCGTCGAGTCCGCGCTCCTCGATCTGGTCGGACAGCGGGCGGGCGTCCCCGTGTACGGCCTGCTGGGCGCCTCGGCGCCGCCCGTGGCCGCCACCGCCCGCACCATCGGCATCACCTCGCCCGTGCGCGCGGCCGCCGAGGCCCGCCGGCTGGTCCGCCACGGCTTCGAGCTGATCAAGATCAAGGCGGGTACGCCCGACCCCGAGGACGACGTCGAGCGGGTCCGTGTCGTCCGGGACGCCGCGCCCGGCGCCCGTCTGCTCCTCGACCCCAACGGAGCCTGGAGCACGGCGCAGGCGAGGGCCCTGCTGCCCCGGTTCGCCGACCTCGGGGTCGAAGCCGTCGAACAGCCCCTCGCCCCCGGCGACCCCGAGGCCCTCGGCGCCCTCGCCGCACACTCACCGCTGCCCGTCATCGCCGACGAGGACGCGGTCGGCATCGAGGACGCGCGCCGCCTCGCCGGCCGGGTGCACGGCGTCAACGTCAAGCTCGCCAAGTGCGGCGGCGTCCACGCGGCCCTGCGCATCGCCGCGTCGCTCGACGGCAGCGGCACCGACCTGATGCTGGGCTGCCTCACCGCCAGCACCCTCGGCCTGGCCCCCGCCGTCCACCTCGCCGACCGGGCCCGCTGGGCCGACCTCGACGGACACCTGCTGCTGGCCCACGACCCGTGGTCGGGCATCGGCGGCGCCGACGGCGTGGTACGCGCCAGTGGCCTGCCGGGGCTGGGCGTCGAGGAGGCGGGGGTGGCGCATGAAGACGTGGCGTGAGATGCGCGGCTTCCCGCTCGCCGTACGGCTCCTGCTGGTCAACCAGCTCGGCGTCAACACCGGCTTCTACCTGCTGATCCCCTACCTGGCCACCCACCTCACCGACAACCTCGGCATGTCGGCGGCGGTCGTCGGGGTCGTCCTCGGCGTGCGCAACCTCAGCCAGCAGGGCCTGTTCATCATCGGCGGCTCAGCGGCCGACCGGCTGGGCGCGCGGGGCGTCATCATCGCCGGGTGCGCGCTGCGCACGGTCGGGTTCGCGCTGTTCGCCCTCGGCGACGGGCTGGCGGTGCTGCTGGCCGCGTCCGTGCTCAGCGGGCTCGCCGGGGCGCTGTTCAACCCGGCCGTGCGGGCCTACCTCGCACAGGAGGCGGGGGAGCGCAGGGCCGAGGCGTTCGCCCTGTTCAACGTGTTCGCCACGACCGGTGCGCTGATCGGCCCGCTGCTGGGCAGCGCGCTGCTCCTCGTCGACTTCCGGACCTCCGCGCTGACCGCCGCCGGCATCTTCGCCGTGCTCACCGTGGCGCAGGCCCTCGTGCTGCCCGCTCGGGAGGTCGAGCCCGGCGAGGGCGGTGTCCTCGCGGACTGGCGTGAAGTGCTCGGCAACCGGGCCTTCCTCGCGTTCGCCCTCGCCATGGTCGGCATGTTCACCCTGGAGAACCAGCTCTACCTGCTGCTGCCCGAGGGGGCGCGGCAGGCCACCGGCTGGGACGGCGCGGCGGGCCTGGTCTTCCTCGTCGGCACCCTCGCCAACCTCGCGCTCCAGATGCGGATCACCCGAACCCTCAAGCCCCGTGGAAACAGGGTGCGTTGGATCGCGGTCGGGCTCGCCGTGATGGGGCTGGCGTTCCTGCCGCCGGCCCTCGTCGCGGGCGGCACCTCCGACGGCCCGCTCGACGCCCTGCCCGTCCTCCTCGGCGCCCTGCTGCTCTACCTCGGCGTCATGATCGCCTCGCCCTTCGTGATGGAGCTCATCCCCGGCTTCGGCCGCCCCGAACTCACCGGCACGTACTTCGGGATCTTCTACGTCGTCTCGGGTGTCGCCGCGGCCGTGGGCAACGCGGTCGTCGGCTGGGCCATGGACGCCGGCGAGCACGGCACCGAGTGGCTGCCCTGGGTGTGCTGCACCGCCTTCGGCCTGACCTCTGCGGCCGCCGTGGCCTGGCTCCGGCGGAGCGGAGCTCTGCCGCCCAACCCGCAACCGACTCAGACCGTCCCGACCGGAGAGAGGAGCGCTGCATGATGCCGGCTGGGGCTGGGACTGGGGCTGAGGTTGAGGTTGAGGTTGAGGCTGAGGGGGCCGGGGCGGGTGACATCGGTGCGCGCGGCGCCCATGTGCAGGGCGCGGGGGCGCACAGCGCCGGAGAGCGTGGTTGCGCAGCGCGAGGCTTGCACGCAGGCGACGCCGGTGCGAGTGGCGCCGGGGCTCAGGGTGCGGGAGCGAGCGACGCCGGGGCGCGGAACGTCGTAGCGAGCGGTACCGAGATGAGGGGCCCCTGGACGAGTGACGTCGGTGTGAGTGGCCCTGGTGCGCCAGGCACCGGACCCGCCTCACTCACCCGCCCCGCCGGCAACCTCCTCACCGACAACCCCGCCCTGTACGAGGCCCGCTTCCCCGACCCCGGGCGGCTTGCCGGGCGTTGGGCCGAGCACTGTCTGCGCCGGCACGGAGCCGGGCCGCGTGTCCTCGACATGGGCTGCGGCACCGGCCGCGACGCCGCTCACCTGCACGAGGCCGGCCGGGCCGTGACCGGCGCCGACCTCTCTGAGGCGATGCTCGGGTACGCCCGCGCCCATCATCCGGGCCCCTGCTACGTCCGGGCCGACCTGCACGGCTTCGACTTCGGGCCGGCCGCGTTCGACGCGGTCGTCTGTCTGGACAGCTCCCTGCTGTACTGCCACACCAACGCACAGCTCGACGGCTTCCTCGCCTCCTGCCGCCGCGCCCTCGCCCCGGGCGGGCTGCTCGTCGCGGAGATGCGCAACGGCGCCTACTTCCTGGGCCGCACCGACCTCCTGGGCACCCCGGCCGTCCACACCTTCACCTGGCAGGGCACCGGCCACCGTTCCACGACGACCCTGTCCGTGGACCGCACCGCCCAACTGCTGCGCCGCCGACGGCTCTGGACGTCCGACGACGGATCACCTCCGGTCGAACAGCACTCCGCCTGGCGGCTGTTGTTCCCGCTGGAGCTGCTGCGTTTCCTCACCGCGCACGGCTTCGAGGCCCTCGAACTCCACGACGGCCCCGGCCCGCGCACCGAACCGGCCTGGCAGGACGGCAGCGCGCCCGGCGCGAGCACCGACGGGGACCGTCTGCACCTCGTGGCACGACGCCTGAACAGCACCCACTGAACACACCACCCACCACACACCCAAGGGACACGAATGTACGACGAACGCTTCTCCGGTCTGCGCCGACGCGGCTTCCTCGCCGCCACCACCGGCGCCGCGGCCCTCACCCTTGTCGGGTGCGGCGGTGACACGGACAGCGCGGACGGGAAGAACGGCGGCGGCACGCCCAAGCGCGGCGGACGGCTGCGGGCGGCCTTCGCCGGAGGCGGCGCGAGCGAGACCCTCGACCCGCACCTGGCCAACCTGTTCGCGGACGTCGCCCGCGCCAAGGCCCTCTACGACAAACTCGCCGACTACGGCGCCGACCTCTCCGCCCAGCCCCGCCTGGCCGCCAAGTGGGAGCCCGACAAGACCCTCGACCGCTGGCAGGTCACCCTGCGCAAGGCCACCTTCCACGACGGAAGACCGGTCACCGCCAAGGACGTCCTCTACAGCTACCGCCGGATCGCCGACCCCGAGCAGACGTTCCGCGCCAAGGCGTCCCTGGAGCCCATCGACCTCGACGCGAGCCGCGCCACCGGCGACCGCGCCATCGAGTTCGTCCTGAAGCGGCCGACCGCGGAGTTCCCCAACATCCTGGCCGCGTTCGGCGCGTACATCGTCCCCGACGGCGCGCGCGACTTCGACAGCAAGCCGGTCGGTTCCGGTCCCTTCCGGTTCGTCTCCTTCACGCCCGGCCGCTCGGCCGTCCTGCGCCGCTACGACGACTACTGGGAGGGCGCCCCGCACCTGGACGAGCTGGAGTTCGTCGTCGCCAACGAGGAGTCCGCCCGCGTCAATGCCCTCCTCGGCGGCCAGGTCGAGTACGCCCACGAACTCAACCCGACCACCGCCCGCGCCCACGAGGGCCGCGGACAGATCGAGATCGTGCGACTGCGCAACAGCGCCATGCAGGCGTTCTGCATGAAGACCGACCGCGCCCCCTTCGACGACAAGCGGGTCCGTGAGGCGTTCTTCCTCATCGCCGACCGGAAGGAACTCGTCGACGGCGCCCTCTCCGGCGCGGGCGTGATCGGCAACGACCTGTTCGGCAAGGGCTACGAGTACTACGCCGACGACCTGCCCCAGCGCGCCCAGGACCTCGACCGCGCCCGCGCCCTGCTCAAGAAGGCCGGTGCCGAGAAGCTCAAGGTCACCCTGGACACCTCGGCCGTCGCCGCCGGGTTCACCGAGGCCGCGAGCATCTTCCGCGACCAGGCCGCCAAGGCGGGCGTCACGATCGACGTGAAGATGGGCAGCAAGGACTCCTACTGGAGCGACATCCTCGACAACGGCACCCTGTGCTGCTACCGCTCCGGAGCCATGCCCATCGAGGCGCACATCTCCCAGCGGCTGCTCACCGAATCCACCACCAACGCCACCAAGTGGCGGCACAAGGACTTCGACGCGCTGTACCAGCAGGCGCAGTCGACCCGCGACACGACCGAACGGGCCGCCGTCTACGCCCGCATGCAGCGCCGCCTGTACGCCGAAGGCGGCTTCCTCGTCTGGGGGTTCGCCGACTGGATCCTCGGCACCGCCCGCAACGTGAAGGGGGTGCGGACCGCGGCTCCCGCCAACACCCTCGACTGGGCCCGCTTCGACAAGGTCTGGCTCGCGTGAACGCAGGCGTGCGCGTGCGGACGGGCGGACTGCGCTCCTTCGTCGCCCGGCGGCTGCTGCTCGGCGCCGCGCAGACCGTGGCCGTGGTGCTGCTGGTCTTCGCGCTCACCGAGGCACTGCCGGGCGACGCGGCCGTCGCCCTCGCCGGCGACCAGCCGGACCCGGCGCGCATCGCCGCGATCCGCGAGGCCATGGACCTGGACCGGCCGGCGTACGAGCGGCTGGCCGACTGGGCGGCGGGTCTGACGCACGGCGACTTCGGCACCTCCCTGGCCTCCGGCCGCCCGGTGTCCGGGTACATCGCCGACGGCTTCGGCCCGAGCCTGCTGCTGGCCTCGCTCACCCTCGCGCTGCTGGTGCCGCTCGGCTTCGGGCTCGGCGTGCTCGCCGCCCGCCACGAAGGACGCCTCGTCGACCGGCTGGTCAGCGGGGTGACGCTGGCCGTGTACGCGGTCCCCGAGTTCGCCCTGGGGGTGCTGCTGGTGACGGTCCTCGCGCTGAAACTGGCCTGGCTGCCACCGACCGCCGTGGGCTACGGCACGGACCTCCTCGCCCATCCGGCGGCGCTCGTCCTGCCCGTCCTCGTCCTCCTCTCCCGCCCGGTGTGCTCCCTGTCGCGCCTGGTCCGGGCCGGCATGGTCGACGCCCTCGCCTCGCCGTACGCGGCGCACGCCCGCCGGTACGGCGTCCCCGGCGCCCGCGTCCGCTACGCCCACGCCCTGCCCAACGCCCTCGCCCCGGCCGCCCAGCAGCTCGCCCGTACCGTCGACTGGCTGCTGTGCGGAGTCATCGTCGTGGAGGCGCTGTTCGTGATCCCCGGTCTGGGCACCGTCCTGCTCAACGCCGTCGCCGAACGGGACGTACCGGTGGTGCAGGGGCTGGCGGTGGTGTTCGGGGTGCTGACCGTGGTCCTCAACCTCGGGGCGGACGTGGTGGCGTACCGCCTGACGCCGAGGGCGGGGGTGGCGGCGTGACGACGAAGGCCACCGCCCGCTCCGCACGAAGGCGCCGGTCCCGTTTCGCGCTCGGCCTCGGGATCGTCGCCGTACCTCTCGTACTGGCCCTCCTCGGTCCCCTGTTCACCGGTGACCCCGGCCCCCGTTCCGCCTCCTTCACCCTCGGCGGCGGGCACTGGCTCGGCACCGACTTCGTGGGGCGGGACGTCTGGCGGCAGGTGCTGCACGGCGGCCGCACGGTCGTGCTCACCGCGCTCGCCGCGACCGCCCTCGCCTACCTGGTCGCCCTGCCGGTCGGGCTGGTGAGCGCGCTCACCCACCTGCGGCGGCTGGAGGACGTGCTGATGCGGCCGCTGGACGTGCTGCTCGCCGTACCGTCGCTGCTGCTGATCCTGTTGGTGGCGTCCGTGTTCGCGCCGGGCGCGGCCGGGCTGGCGCTGCTGGTCGCGCTGGTGAACGTCCCCGACGCGGCCCGGATCGTCCGGGCGGCGGCGGGCGAGGTGGCCGCCCGGCCGGCCGTCGAGGCGCTGCGCATGCAGGGCGAGACCTGGTGGCGCATCGCCGTCGGCTACGTCGGCCGCTCGAGCCTGCGCACCCTCGCCGCCGACGCCGGGATCCGGCTGACCGGCGTGCTGTACCTGGTGTCGACGGCCGCGTTCCTCGGTGTGGGCGTCGCCCCGGACGCCGCCGACTGGGCGGTCATGGTCGACCGCAACCGCACCGGCCTGCTCGTCCAGCCCTGGGCCGTGGTGGTGCCCGCGCTGTTGATCGTGGCGCTGACGACGGGCACCAACCTGCTCTTCGACGCCGCGCTGGAGAAGACCCCGCGAACGAAGGGACGGCGGCCGTGAGGAACTCGACGGACCCTGTCGCCGAGATCCGTGACCTGCGCGTCGAGATCGACGGCCGCGCGATCGTGGACGGGGTGCGCCTGCGGGTGCGGCCCGGGAAGGTGACCGCGCTGGTCGGCGCCTCCGGCAGCGGGAAGACCACGACCGGCCTGGCGCTGCTGGGGGAGTACCCGCCCGGCGCCACGGTCACGGGGGAGGTGCTCCGGGCCGGCGACGCTCCGGCCGGGTACGTGCCGCAGCACCCCGCCGCCGTCCTCAACCCGGCCCGGCGCGTCAGCGCCCTACTCGACGACCTCGCCCGTCCCCAGGTCCGCCACCTGCCCCGGTCCGAACGCCGCGGTGCGGCCCGCGAGCTGGTCCTGCGCGCCCTGGCCGACGCACAACTGCCCGACGGCGAGGTCCTGTTGCGCCGCCACCCCCACCAGCTCTCCGGCGGGCAGCAGCAACGCGTGGTCCTCGCGCAGGCCCTGCTGCTCGGCGCCCGGTTCGTCGTCGCCGACGAACCGACCACCGGGCAGGACGCGTTGACCAAGAGCCGTATCGTTCAGCAGCTGGCCGCGGTGGCGGCACGCGGCATCGCGGTCGTGCTGCTCAGCCACGACCTGGACGTGGTGCGGGCACTGGCCGACGAGGTGCTCGTGATGCGCGACGGCCGGGTCGTGGAGTCGGGCCCGGTGCGGCGGCTGTGGAGCGCCCCCCGTCACGAGTGGACCCGCCGGCTCCTCGACGAGCGGCGGCCCGTCCCGGAAGGCGGGACGAGCCCGGATGCCGGTCCACCCGTCCTCGAAGTACGTGACCTGGTCGCCGCACACGGACGTTCCACGGTGCTGCGCGTCCCCCGTATCACCCTGCGGGCCGGCGAGTGCCTGGCCGTCGTCGGCCGTTCCGGCAGCGGCAAGACCACCCTCGCACGCTGCCTGGCCGGGCTGCACCGGGACCACCGGGGCGAGATCCTGCTCGACGGCACCGCGCTGCCGCGCAGTCTGCGCCACCGCGACCGGGCCCGACTCGCCGCCGTGCAGTACGTCTTCCAGGACGCCAGGGCCGCCTTCGACGAGCACCGCGCGATGCTCGGCCAGGTCGCCCGCACGGCAGTCCGGCTGCGCGGCGTGGACGAACACACGGCAGTACGGGAGGCTTCGGCCATGCTCGGCCGGCTCGGTCTGGCCGGGGACCTGGCCCACCGCCTCCCCGGCGAACTCTCCGGCGGTGAACTCCAGCGTGCCGCCCTCGCCCGCGCTCTGCTGGCCCGCCCCAGGATCCTGGTCTGCGACGAGATCACCTCCGGGCTCGACACGGTCACCCGGCGCGCCCTCCTCGATCTCCTGGCCGGCCTGCTGGGTGAACGCGACGACCTGTCCCTGGTCCTCGTCACCCACGACCTGGACACCGCACGGCTCGCCGACCGCATCGCCGTACTGGACGCGGGTGACCTGGTCGAACAAGGCCCGGCCCAGCAGGTGTTGACGGCACCTCGGCACCCGTTCACCGTCTCTCTCCTGGAGGCGACCGCGCACCTGTCGTCCGGGAACCGCTCCCGGGCCGGAACATGAGAGGTGTCCGGGGCGACTGCGCTGCGCGATGCCCATCCAGCGCTCCGGGCACGCCGGTTGGGCACGTACCTCATCGCGTACGCCCGCCCGCCCGAGGTCCACGAGGCCACCCTGCGCCGGATGTTCCTCGGCAGTCCGGACGGCGGCCGCCCAGGACGGCCGACCGTCACCACCCGGTCAGCAGCAGGTGGTTGAGCAGCAGCGCGACAACGGCCTGCGCCGCCAGCCACCCCCGGGCGCCCGTCAGCCACGCGCAGGCCGGCAGCAGCCACACCGCGAACGGCAGCCAGATGCGTTCCGTCTCCGCCTTGCTCATGCCGGACAGGTCGGCGGCGAGCAGGGCGATCAGCGCGGCGAGCACGAGCACGCCGAGGCGGACGTCGGGTCGGGCGCGGCGCCGAAGGAGCGTGACGCCGGTCCGCCGCAGCCCCGCCACCGTCGCCGGACCCACCACCAGCACCGTGCACGCCAGGTTCGCCCACACCCAGTAGCCGTACGGCCGGACCCCGCCCGCCCCCTGGTGGTAGCGGCGGACCAGCAGCCGGTACGCCTCCCACCAGTCGAAGCCGGCGAGGGTGAACACCGCCGGGACGACGACGAGGCCGGCCGGCAGGAGGAGCAGGGCCCGGGTGCGGCGCGGGCCCAGCAGGAGGACGGCGCCGGCGATCACCGCGAACAGCGTCAGACCGTACGACAGGTAGCAGGTCAGGCCGAACAGCAGGCCCGCGGCACCCGCGGTCCACGCCGGCCGGTGTCCCGTCACCGCCAGGGCGAGAAGGGCCGTCGCCCAGGCCGCGACCGCCGCGAAGTAGCCGTCGGCGGACGTGCCCACCCACACGGCGGCCGGGGCCAGGACGAGGAAGGGCGCGGCCCTGCGGGCGAGCGACTCGTCCGCGAGGACCCGCACGGCGACCAGCACCGCGACCGCCGCCGTCGTGCCGACGGTGATGCACCAGGCGCCCGCCCAGCCCCCGCCGCCGAGCCCGACCCGGTCCAGGAGGACGAAGGTGAGGGTCGCCGCCGGGGGATGACCGGCGACGTGGGCGGGCCAGTTGTCGGGAGAGTCGATCAGGATGTGCCCGGTGAAGTCCGCCAGCGCGGCCGGGATGTCGGGGAAGCGGTCGACGACCGGCAGGTACTCGCTGCGGGTCGTCAGCTGCTCGGCGACGCCCCGGTGCCAGCCGTCGACCAGGGCGAGCGAGAACGTCCAGGCCATGCCGGCGGCCCAGACGCCCAGGAGCAGCACGCGCCAGGGCAGCCGGGCGGCGAGGGCGGGGCCGTACGCGACGACCAGGGCGGCGACGACCAGGGCGGCCGGGGTGCCGGGGCCGAGGTGCGGGTCCCACGTCGCCAGCAGCGGCGGCCACCCGACGCGGAGGGTGCCGTCCCGGTGCTCGACGGCCGTGCCGACCAGGGCGGCGGTCGCCACGAGCAGCGCGGCGGCAAGGGTCGCGTACAGGTCACGTAGGAGAGCGCGGTTCACGCGCAAACGCTAGGTCGCGAGAGCTCGCCCGGACGGCTGACAGGCGCGGACGTCAGAGTTTCGTCATGGTTCACGGCCCCTTGCCGGGGGTGGCCCGGGCCTACGGTCGGGGCATGGCACGCACTCCCTTCTCGCCCGCGTTCTGGCGCAGCCCCCTGCGCGGTCCCCGGCTGACCTCGCTGCTCGGCGTGGTGCTGCTCGGCGGAATCACCGTGCTGTTCCTGACCGGGCTGCTGTCGTACGCCGCCTACAACCCGGACTTGTCACCCGTGAACGACAAGACCCCGGACAAGGGGATCCTCGGCTTCTACCTCTTCTCCTGGCCGACCGACCCGCACTGGCTGTACCGGCTCAACCAGGGCGTCCACGTCACCCTCGGCATCACCCTGATCCCCGTCCTGCTGGCCAAGCTGTGGTCGGTCGTGCCGAAGCTGTTCACGCTGCCGCCCGCGCGCTCCCTCGCGCACGCGCTGGAACGTGTCTCCCTGCTGCTCCTGGTCGGCGGCGCCCTGTTCGAGTTCGTGACCGGAGTCCTCAACGTCCAGCTCGACTACGTCTTCCCCGGCTCCTTCTACCCCCTGCACTTCTACGGCGCCTGGGTGTTCTTCGCCGCGTTCGTCGCGCACGCCGCCCTCAAGACACCGGCGGCCCTCCGCAACCTGCGTCAACTACGCGAAGAGAAAGACGAGTTGGTGTCCCCCGAGCCTGCCGAGGCCACCGTCTCCCGGCGGGGTGCCCTCGGTCTGGTCGGCGGCGGCTCCCTGCTGCTCCTCGCCACCACGGCCGGACAGAACTTCGACGGGCCGCTGCGCCGCACCGCCCTGCTCGCCCCGCACGGCGGTGCCGAGCCGGGCACGGGACCGGGCGCCTTCCAGATCAACAAGACCGCCGCGTACGCCGGCATCGACGCGGCGGAGACCGGTGACCAGGTGTGGCGGCTGGTCGTCGTCGGACGCACCGGGACCGTCCGGCTGGGCCGGGCCGATCTGCTGCGGCTCCCGCTGCACAGCGCCGCGCTGCCCATCGCCTGCGTGGAGGGCTGGTCGACCTCCGACCAGTGGTGGCGCGGCGTGCGGCTGCGGGACCTCGCCGCCCTCGTCGGGTACGACGATCCGCCCGACGTCCTGGTGGAGTCCCTGCAGCGCCGCGGCGCCTTCCGGCGGGCCGCCCTGCGCGCCAACCAGGTCGCCGACCCGCGCTCCCTGCTCGCCCTGTTCGTCAACGGTGAGGAGCTGACCCCCGACCACGGCCACCCGGCGCGGGTCATCGTGCCCGCCGCGCCCGGCGTGCTCAACACCAAGTGGGTGGCCCACATGACCTTCGGAGACCTGTGATGCGACCGCGGATCCCCGTCGGAAGCCCCCTGCAGATCCTGCTGCTCGCCTGCTCGTTCGCCCTCGCCGGATACGCGGGTGTGCGCCTGTTCGCGGACGACTGGCTCGGCGTCGCCCTGTGGTTCGTGGGCGCGGCCGTCCTGCACGACCTGGTGCTGCTGCCGTTGTACGCCGGGCTCGACCGCGCACTGGTGAGGGCGGCGGGCCGGCGCAGGGAGTGGATCTCCTACGTCCGGGTGCCCGCCGCGCTCTCCGCGCTGCTCCTGCTGGTCTGGTTCCCCCTGATCAGCGGGCGGGTGGCGGGGCGTTACGCCTTGGCCACCGGCCTGTCCGCCGACGGGTTCGCGGCCCGCTGGCTGCTGCTGACGGCCGCGCTGTTCGGCGGCTCGGCACTGCTGTTCGTGGTGCGGGTCCGCAGGGCGACGAAGGACCGTCCGCCGGCCGCCCACTGACCGACGGCACCCCAGCCCGCGCGGTCCGCGTGCCGCAGCAGGGCCGGTGTGCCCAGCCGCGCCCACGGGAACGGGCTGCCCGTCGCCCCCCGGGCGTCGGCCACCCGGACCAGCACCCGTTCGTCGAGGTCCAGCCCGGGCACCGTCTCCACGACCAACAGACCGCCGGGGCACAGAAGTTCGGACATCCGGCCGAGGAGCACCGCCGGGTCGCCGCCGATGCCCACGTTGCCGTCGATCAGGAGCGCGGTGCCCCAGCGGCCCTCGCCGGGCAGCGGCTCGAACACCGAGCGCCGCAGTGCCGGCCCGCCGAGCGCCCCGGTCCGGGAGACGGCCGCCTCGCTGACGTCGATGCCGAGCACCCGCCGCCCCTGGGCGCCCAGGGCCGCGACCAGCCGCCCCGGACCGCAGCCGACGTCGAGCACCGCGCCCTCGCAGCGCCGCAGCACCTCGAGGTCCGCCGCGTCGGCGTCCGCGCACCAGCGCTCCACCTCCAGGGGGAGCAGCCAGCCGTCGGCCCGGCGCAGGAAGAGCGGGCCGCGGCCGGTGCGCAGGGCGTCGGCGTAGGGGTCGGCGGACCAGGGCTCGGTGCGAGGCGCCCGCTGTCGGGCGATCCGTACGGTGCTCATCGGACCCCGGTCGTACGGAGCCGGGCCAGCCGCGCGGCGAACCGGCCGCCGGGCGCCGTCCGGGCGACGGCCTCCGCGTCGTACGCCGTGTCCACGTCCCGCAGTCGCGGCAGCTCCCGCACTCGAAGGCCGGACAGCCGCGCCCGCTGGGCGGCCCCCGTCACAGGCGTCGACATCGGTACGCCGAGCAGCAGCGCGGGATCCGGGGCGGCCAGGCCCAGGCCCCAGAAGCCGCCGTCCTCGGCGGGCCCGAACCAGGCGTCGCAGTCCGCGAAGTCCACGGTGAGCAGCTCCGGCGTCACCTGGGGGGTGTCCATGCCGATGAGCAGGGCAGGGCCGTCGCAGCCGGCGAAGGCCGCGGCCAGCCGCTCGTCGAGGCCGCCCGCGCACTGTCGTACGACCTCGAAGCCGGGCGGCAGCCACGGGCCGGGCTCGCCCTCCAGCACCAGCACCCGGCGCCGGGCGGGCGTCCGGGCCACCGCGTCCAGGGTGTCGGCGAGGGAGGCCTCCGCGAGCGCGGCCGCCTCCTCGGGGGTGAACGGCGGGGTCAGGCGGGTCTTCACGCGGCCCGGGCGCGGTTCCTTGGCGATGACGAGCAGTGTGGTCACGTGCGGACTCCCTTCTCGCCGGCCGTCCCGGCGTCGCTCAGTACCAGGCTCATGTCCCGCACCGCCTGCCAGGTGCCGCGCCAGGTGCCGGTCACCTTGGAGGTGCCGGTGCGCGGACGGTAGGGGACGTCGTGCTCGGTGATCCGCCAGCCCGCGTCGGAGGCACGCACCACCATCTCCAGCGGGTAGCCGCTGCGCCGGTCGGTGAGGCCCAGGGCCAGCAACGGCTCACGCCGGGCGGCGCGCAGCGGACCGAGGTCCCGCAGCCGCAGACCGGTGCGGTGGCGCAGCAGCCGGGTCAGGGCGAGGTTGCCGGCCCGTGCGTGCGGCGGCCAGGCGCCGCGGGTCTGCGGGCGGCGCCGGCCGAGCACGAGGTCCGCCCCGCCGGCGGCGACCTCGTGCACGAAGGGCACCAGGTCGGCCGGATCGAGCGAGGCGTCGCAGTCGCAGAAGCAGACGATGTCGGCCGTCGCGGCCCGCAGCCCGGCGTGGCAGGCGGCGCCGAAGCCGCGCTGCTCCTCGCGCACGACACTCGCGCCGAGGGCGTGGGCGACGCGGGCCGAGCCGTCCGTGGACCCGTTGTCCACGACCAGCGCCCGCCAGCCGGGCGGGATGCGCTCCAGCACCCAGGGCAGCGCCTCGGCCTCGTCGAGGCAGGGGAGTACGACGTCCACGGACACGGGGTCCGGAACGGGTTCGCAAGAGGTCGTCACGACTCTCACCCTACGAGCGCGAAAAGGGCATACCGGACTACGGCTTCTTACGAAACACGGACGTCGGGAGCCGGGGACCGCACTTCGCCGCCCAGGGTGCGAGGCTGGCGCCATGGAGCAGCAGCCTTACCGGCCGGCCGGGGCCCGGGTCCTCGTCGTGGACGACGACCCCACCGTCGCCGAGGTGGTCGCCGGATACCTCGACCGGGCCGGATACGTCGTGGAACGCGCCGGGGACGGGCCCGACGCGCTCGCCCGGGCCGCCGCGCACTGGCCGGACCTGGTCGTCCTCGACCTGATGCTGCCGGGCATGGACGGCCTCGAAGTGTGCCGCCGCATGCGGGGGCGCGGGCCCGTCCCGGTCATCATGCTCACCGCGCGCGGCGACGAGGACGACCGCATCCTCGGCCTAGAGGTCGGAGCCGACGACTACGTCACCAAACCCTTCAGCCCCCGTGAACTCGTGCTGCGTGTCGAGTCCGTCCTGCGCCGCAGCCGGCCCGCCCGGCCGTCCGCGACCCTCCACGCGGCCGGACTCACCCTGGACCCGACGGCCCGCCGGGCCGCCAAGGGGGGCGTCGAACTCGCCCTCACCATCCGGGAGTTCGATCTCCTCGCCTTCTTCCTGCGCCACCCGGGGCGGGTGTTCGGACGCGAGGACCTGATGCGCGAGGTGTGGGGCTGGGACTTCGGGGACCTGTCGACCGTGACCGTCCACGTCCGGCGGCTGCGCGGGAAGGTCGAGGACGATCCGGCGCGACCGCGGCTGATCCAGACCGTGTGGGGCGTGGGGTATCGCTTCGAAGGACCGGAAGGCGAGGCCTGACCATGCGTGACACCCTCCTCATCGCCCTCTTCGCCTTCCTCGGCGCCACCGCGGCCGGCGTGCTCGGTGCGGGCGTCCTGCTGTTCATCCGGCGGCGCTCGGTCGTCACCCACCTCGCCGTGGTCGCCGCCGTCGGTGTCACCGCGATGCTCGCGGGCACCCTCGCCGTCGCGCAGGCGATGTTCCTGTCCGCGCACGACCTGAAGGTCGTCACCACGGTCGTCGCCATGGCCGCCGTGGTCTCCCTGGCCACCGCCCTGCTCCTCGGCCGCTGGGTCGTCGCCCGCAGCCACGCCCTCGCGCTCGCCGCCCGCTCCTTCGGCGACGGCGGCGACTTCACCTCACCCGACGGCCCGGCCACCGCCGAACTCGCGGAGCTGAGCCGGGAGTTGGAGTCCACCAGCGCGAGGCTCGCCGAATCCCGGGAACGGGAACGCGCGTTGGAGACCTCGCGGCGGGAACTGGTTGCCTGGATCTCGCACGACCTGCGCACCCCGCTCGCCGGCCTGCGCGCGATGTCCGAGGCACTGGAGGACGGCGTCGCCACCGACCCCTACCGCTACCTCCGACAGATCCGTACCGAGGTCGAACGCCTCAACGACATGGTCGGCGACCTTTTCGAACTGTCCCGTATCCACGCGGGCGCGCTGGCGCTGAGCCCGAGCCGCGTCTCCGTGTACGACCTCGTCGGCGACGCGCTCGCGGGCGCCGACCCACTGGCCCGCGAGTACGGCGTACGGCTGGTCGGAGGCCGGGTCGAGCCCGTGCCGGTCGAGGTGGACGGCAGGGAGATGAGCCGGGTGCTGGGCAACCTGCTCGTGAACGCCATCCGCCGCACTCCCGCCGACGGTACGGTCGCGGTCGCCGCCGAGCGCGGACCCGGCGGGGTCGTCCTGTCCGTCACCGACAGCTGCGGCGGCATCCCCGAGGAGGACCTGCCCCGCGTCTTCGACACCGGCTGGCGCGGCACACACGCCCGGACCCCGCCGGCCGGCGCGGGACTCGGCCTCGCCATCGTGCGGGGCATCGTCGAGGCCCACCAGGGGCGGGCCACCGTACGCAACGTCACCGGCGGCTGCCGCTTCGAGGTGACGCTCCCGGCCGCCGAGGCCTGACCCTCGTGCCCTCGGCCCGGCTCGCCTTACACTGAATCGCAAGGGACCTTCGTGACATTTCGGAACCGCCGTGCGTCCTCAGCGGAAGTTCGTACTGGCCCTCGCCCTGGTCCTCGTGTCGGTGCCCGCCCTCTCCGCGCGGGCACAGGGTGAGGCAGTCCCGCGCGGCCCCACCTTCGGTGCGCGCGCCCTGCAGGCGCTGATCGACGGCATTCAGTTCGGTGTCATCATCGCGATCACCTCGGTCGGGCTCTCGCTGATCTTCGGCACCATCCACCTGATCAACTTCGCACACGGCGAGTTCGTCACCATCGGCGCCACCTTCGCGTTCTACCTCAACGCCGCCGCGGCCGGTCCGGGCTGGCACCTGATCCCCGCCGCCGTCGCCGCGGTGGCCTTCGGTGCCCTGCTGGGCGGGGCCGTCGAGCGGGGCCTGTGGCGACCGCTTCGGGCTCGGGGCACCGGGCTGATCAACATGTTCATCGTCACCATCGGGCTCTCGCTGCTGCTGCGGCACCTGGTGCTCGTGCTGTACGGAACCCGGCCCGCCTCCTTCGCGCAGTACGACATCCAGAGCACGATCGGCCTGGGGCCGGCCAGCATCACCCCCCGGGACCTCACGGTCACCCTCCTCGCCGTGCTGGTGCTGCTCGGCATCGCCATGCTGCTGCAGAAGACACGCATCGGCACGGCCGTCCGGGCCGTCTCCGCCAACCGTGACCTCGCGGAGGCGACGGGCATCGACGTGCAGCGGGTGGTGCTGTTCGTGTGGATGCTCGGCGGCGGGCTGGCCGCACTGGGCGGGGTCTTCTTCGGCCTCGTCGAGATCG
Source organism: Streptomyces resistomycificus (assembly GCF_001514265.1). Taxonomy (GTDB): domain Bacteria; phylum Actinomycetota; class Actinomycetes; order Streptomycetales; family Streptomycetaceae; genus Streptomyces; species Streptomyces resistomycificus. The sequence continues at coordinate 213,130 of NZ_KQ948988.1, forward strand.
TCACCTGGGACATGGGCTTCAAGCTGCTGCTGCTCATGTTCGCGGGGGTCATCCTGGGTGGCCTCGGCTCCGCCTACGGGGCGATGGCCGGCAGCCTCGTCATCGGCGTCGTCGCCCAGATGTCCACCCTGTGGTTCCCGGTCGACCTGCAGTACGCGTGGGCGCTGCTGGTCCTCATCGTCGTCCTGCTCGTCCGGCCGCAGGGCATCCTCGGCCAGGCAGAGCGCGTCGGGTGAGGGGTGTGCCGTGGACTTCTCGGTCATCCTCTCCGACGCCCTGCGCTCCGGCATCGGCCCCATCGCGGCCGTCTACGCACTCGCCGCGATGGGACTGAACCTGCACTTCGGCTACACGGGCCTGCTGAACTTCGGCCAGGTCGGATTCATGCTGGTCGGCGGCTACGGGCTCGCCATCACGGTGTCGACGTACGACGGCCCGATGTGGCTCGGCGTGCTGGCCGGAGTCGCCTGCGCGATCGTGCTGGCCCTGCTGCTCGGCCTGCCCACCCTGCGGCTGCGCGCCGACTACCTCGCGATCACCACGATCGCGGCGGGGGAGACGCTGCGGCTGTTCTACCGCTCCAGCTGGGCCGAGCCGGTCACCGGTGGGGTGTTCGGGCTGCAGAGGTTCGCGAAGGACTTCTACGACCTCAGCCCCATCGAGCGCGGCACCTACGGCGTGTGGCTGGTGAGGTTCAGCTCCCGCGACCTGTGGGTGATGATCGTCGGATGGTCGCTGGTGGTCGTGGCCGCGGTGCTGCTCGCCCTGCTGATCCACAGCCCGTGGGGCCGTGTCATCCGGTCGGTCCGTGAGGACGAGGTCGCCGCGCGCAGCCTCGGCAAGAACGTCTACGCGTACAAGATGCAGAGCCTGGTGCTGGGCGGCGTCATCGGAGCGGTCGCGGGCATGCTGCAGGCGATCCAGGTGCAGTCCGTGAACCCGGACAACTTCGATCCGGGCGTCACGTTCTTCCTGTACACGCTGCTCGTACTCGGAGGTGCCGGGCGGATCCTCGGGCCGGTCGTCGGCTCCATCCTGTTCTGGTTCGTCCTCAGCTTCCTCGACAGCGCGCTGAGGCAGGCCATCGACGCCGAGTACATCTCGCCGGACCTCATCAGTACCTCCGAGGTCGGCGCGGTGCGCTTCGCCCTGGTCGGGGTCGCCCTGATCCTGCTGGTCGCGTTCAGGCCGCAGGGCATTCTCGGCAGCCGGAAGGAGATGCTGCTCAGTGACCGCTGACACGGGCGGATCCAGTGGGCCCGGGGCCCACGCGGGCACGGGGACCGGCCGGCTCTCCGGGGTCGTCCCCGAGCCGGGGGTGCGCAAGCCCGACCCTCTGCTGGTCCTGGACCAGGTGACCCGTGCCTTCGGCGGCCTCGTCGCCGTGCGGGTCGAACACCTGGAGATGCAGCGCGGGGTCATCACGGCGCTCATCGGGCCCAACGGAGCCGGCAAGACCACGCTGTTCAACGTGGTCAGCGGTTTCGACCGGGCCGACGGCGGCCGTTGGTCGTTCGACGGACAGCCCCTCACCGGCTCCCCGGCGCACCGGGTGGCGCGGCGGGGACTGGTCCGTACGTTCCAGCTCACCAGGACGATCGCCCGGCTCACCGTGATGGAGAACATGCTGCTCGCCGCGCCCGGGCAACGCGGGGAGCGGGTGCTGCCCGCTCTGCTGCGCCCGCTGTGGCGCGGACAGGAGCGGGAGTTCGAGCGCCGTGCCGACGAACTGCTGGACCGGTTCCGGCTCGGGCCCCTGCGCGACGACCACGCCGGCACGCTCTCCGGAGGACAGCGCAAATTGCTGGAGCTGGCCCGCGCTCTGATGGCCCGGCCGGTCATGATCATGCTCGACGAGCCGATGGCCGGGGTGAACCCCGCGCTGACCCAGTCGTTGCTCGGACACATCACCCAGCTGCGGGACGAGGGACTGACGGTGTGCTTCGTCGAGCACGACATGGACGTGGTGATGGGCATCAGCGACTGGGTGGCCGTCATGGCCGACGGCCACCTGGTGGCCGAGGGACCACCGCACACGATCGGCCGCAACGCCGCAGTCGTGGACGCCTACCTGGGCAAGCGGCACGACGAACCCGAGGCGACCGGGGAAGAGGAAAAGGAGTAGCGATGTCCGCCGATGAGCAGGAGCAGGAACCGGTGCTGGCGGCCGACGACATCGTCGCCGGATACGTCCCCGGGGTCGACGTGCTGCGCGGATGCAGCATCGAGGTGCGCCCGGGCGAGGTGGTCGGCGTCATCGGCCCCAACGGCGCCGGCAAGTCGACGCTCGTCAAGGCCGTCTTCGGGCTGCTGCGGGTGCGCGGCGGGACCGTGCATCTGCGCGGCGAGGAGGTCACCAACCGGCCGGCGCACGAACTGGTCCGGCGGGGCGTGGGCTACGTACCGCAGTTGCAGAACGTCTTCCCCGCGCTGACCGTCGAGGAGAACCTGCGGATGGGCGTCTATCTGCGCCCCAAGGCCTACGCGCGGCGGGCCACGGCGGTGGAGGAGCTCTTCCCCCTGCTGGCCGACCGCCGCGGACAGAAGGCCGGCGCGATGTCCGGCGGCGAACGCCAGATGCTCGCGATGGCGCGCGCGCTGATGATGGAGCCACAGCTGCTGCTGCTCGACGAGCCGTCGGCCGGCCTGTCACCGCTCCATCAGGACCACGTCTTCGACCGGTGCAGAATGATCAACAGCGCGGGCGTCGCCGTCCTCATGGTCGAGCAGAACGCGCGCCGGTGCCTGCAGATCTGCGACCGCGGCTACGTCCTCGACCAGGGCCGCAACGCGCACACCGGCACGGGTACGGCCCTGCTGCACGACGAGAAGGTGATCGAGCTCTACCTTGGCACCCTCGCCCGCGTCCGCTGACTCCTCTTCCTGTCCGTCCTCCCGGTCACTACCGGTCACTCCAGGTCACTCCTGGGCCTCGCTGGTCTCGGTACGCAGGGTCTGCAGTTGTCCCTTGGCGTCGTAGCCGTACACCTCGATCGTCGCCTGACCGGGTTCGCCCTTGTCGGTGAAGTCGAGCGGACCGCTCACACCGTCGTAGTCGATGTCCTTGCCGTCGGCGATCAGCTCCTTGCAGGCGGCGAACGTGGTGCACTTGTCGCCGTCCTTGGTGATCCCGTTCATCTCCTCCACGAAGTCGCCCGGGTCGTCGGACTCCGCCTGTTCGGCGGCGAGCGCGATGGTCGTCGCGCAGTCGAACACCTGTGGTGCGAACTGCAGCTCCTTCAGCTGCGGGGCGAACTTCTTCAGGTCGTTGATGTACTTCTCGTTCTCCGCCGACGCCGGCGCGGTCCCCTTCATCCCGGAGAGCCTGCCCGGATCGCCCGGGGAGACCAGTGAGGCCAGCTCCTCGCTGCGCAGTCCGTCGGCGCCGTAGACGCCGATGCGGTCCGGCCCCAGTCCGGACTCGATCATGCCCTGAAGGATCTGGGTGCCCTCCTCGAACGCGATCACCACGGCGGCGTCCGGCCCGGAGTTCTTCACCTTCTGCACGACCTGGTCGAAGTTGGTCGCCTTCGGGTCGTACGTCTCGGCGAGCGTCACCGTCGCACCGCGGTCCTCGAGTGTCTTCCGCGTGGTCTCCATGAGGCCGCGGCCGTAGTCGTCCGCCCGTGCGATCACGGCCACCCGGTCGTGTCCGTCCGCCCGGACCACATCCGCCAGGATGGGCCCCTGCAACGCGTCGCTCGGGACGGTACGGAAGTAGAACCCGTCGTCCTCGTAGTCGGTGAAGGTGGGCGCGGTGTTCGACCCCGAACACTGCACGACGCCCGCTCCGGTCACCCGGTCGATGAACGCCAGCGACATGCCGGAGGCCGCGGCGCCGACGACGGCGTCCACGCCCGCCGCGAGGACCCGGTCGGCGGACTGCACGGCAACGGCCTCCTGGCCCGCCTCGTCGCTGGAGACCACCGTCGGCACCGGCTTGCCCAGTACCCCGCCCGCGTCGTTGATCGTCTTGATCGCGAACTTCAAGGACTCGATCTGCGGCGGGCCGAGGTAGGCCAGCTGCCCCGTCTCAGGCAGGACGGAGCCGAACTGGAGCTCACCATCGCCCGGCTCGGCCGGAACCGCGGACGAAGCGGTGCCCGTCGCACCGCAGACAGCTATCACAAGGGCGGCCGCGCTCGTGAAGATCGCGGACCGCCGTATCGACGCTTTCATCTCCGCCTCCGCTCGGTACAGGCGGCGGTGGTCGAACAGGCCGGCCATCCGCCCGCCCTCTGTACATGATCCTAGAACGCATGCGAACGCCCGAGAAGTGCGAATTGTAGGCATTTGTGAAGAGTGGGGCCAGGCGGCCCGGGTCGCGCCCCTGATCAGCCGGGCACGCCCTGGCGCATCCCCGCGCGCGCGAACTCCCGCATCCCCTCCACGAACCCCACCTCCGCCCGCCACCCCAACTCCGCCCGCAACCGCGCCGAGTCGGCCGTGATGTGCCGTACGTCCCCCAGCCGGTACTCGCCGGTGACGGCCGGCTCCGGACCGCCGTACGCGGCGGCCAGCGCCCGGGCCATCTCGCCGACCGTGCGCGGCTCACCGCTGCCGGTGTTGTACGCGGTGAGCGCGCCCCTGCGCGCCGTGGCCTCCAGCGCCGCCACGTTGGCCGCGGCCACGTCCCGCACGTGCACGAAGTCCCGGCGCTGACGGCCGTCCTCGTAGACACGGGGAGCCTCGCCGCGGGCGAGCGCCGAGCGGAAGAAGGAGGCGACCCCGGCGTACGGGGTGTCGCGGGGCATGCCCGGCCCGTACACGTTGTGGTAGCGCAGCGACACCGCCGAGCCGTCCACGGCCCGTGCCCACGCCGCCGCCAGGTGCTCCTGGGCCAGCTTGGTCGTGGCGTACACGTTGCGCGGATCGACCGGGGCGTCCTCGCCGACCAGACCGGGCGACAGCTCGGCCCCGCACCGCGGGCAGCGGGGCTCGAAGCGGCCCGCGGTGAGGTCGGCGACGGCCCGCGGGCCCGGCCGCACCACCGCGTGCCGGGGACACTCGTACCTGCCCTCGCCGTACACCACCATCGACCCGGCCAGCACCAGCCGCCGTACGCCCGCGTCGGCCATGGCGGTGAGCAGGACGGCCGTACCGAGGTCGTTGCGGGAGACGTACTCCGCCGCGTCGGCGAACCCGACGCCCAGGCCCACCATCGCCGCCTGGTGGCACACCGCGTCCACGCCGCTCAGGGCACCGCGGACCGCGCCGGGGCTGCGTACGTCCGACGCGGGGTCGGCCAGGACGTCGTAGACGACGGGCTCGTGCCCCCGCGCCGCCAGTGCCGCCACGACCTGGGACCCGATGAATCCGGCACCGCCGGTGACCAGTACACGCATGCGGCCACGCTAGGGCCGGGCGCGGCCCGGACGACCGGACCGCGCCCGGCACGTCACGGCTTCGTAAGACTCGCCGCGCCCAGCGGCAGCACCAGCGTGAACACCGTCGCCCCCGGCACGCTGCTCAGCTCGACCGTGCCACCGTGCGCCCGGACCAGCGAACAGGCGACCGCGAGGCCCAGACCGCTGCCGCCACGGTCACGGCTGCGGGCCTTGTCGACGCGGTAGAAGCGGTCGAAGACCCGTTCGCGGTCGGCGGGCGGGATGCCGGGGCCCGCGTCCGCGACCCGCACCAGCGCCCTGCCGGGCTCGACCAGGACCGACACGGTCACCTCGGTGCCCGCCGGGGTGTGCACGGCCGCGTTGGTCAGCAGGTTGTCCAGTACCTGGCGGATGCGCTGCGGATCCAGTCGCAGCCGCAACGCCCCGGGACCGGGCGCCACGGTGAGCCGATGGTCCGGACGGCTCGCGCGGAACGCGTCGGCCGCGTGCTCGACCAGCTCCACCAGATCCGCCTCCACCATCCGCAGCGGAGTCTCCACCTCGGCCGCGTCCAGGCGGGCGAGCAGCAGCAGGTCGTCGAGGAGGAAGCCCATCCGGGCCGCCTCGGCACGCAGCCGGGCCAGATGCCGGTCGCGTTCCTCGGGGGCGTTCGCGGCGGCGTACTGGAAGAGGTCCGCGTAGCCCCGTACCGACATCAGAGGTGTGCGCAGCTCGTGCGAGGCGTCCGCGACGAAGCGGCGCAGCCGCTGCTCGGCCTCCGCGCGGACCGCGAGGGAGTCGTCGATGTGCTCCAGCATCGTGTTGAACGCGGTCCGCAGCTCGTCCACCTCCGGGCCGCCGTCCCGGCCGTCGGCGCGCAGCGGCAGCCGGGCGGCCGACTCGGTCAGGTTGTGCGAGGCGATGCCGTGGGCGGTGTGCGCCATGTCGCTCAGCGGCTGCAGACCACGCCGCAGCATCTTCCGGCCGGCCACCACCAACGCCAGCACCGCGAGCGCGAACGCGATCACCTGCACGGTGATCAGCCGCTCCACGGTGTCCTCGATGTCCTCCATGGGCGCGGCGCTGACCAGTACCACCCCGGGCTCGACCTCACAGGCCCGCAGGCGGTAGACGCCCTTCCCGTCGATCCGCACGGTGCTCATCAGCTCGGTGTCGGAACGCGCCATGTTCTTGGCGAGCGCGGTGAGCGGACGGGTGTCGTCCGGGATGTCGGCGGGCCGGCGCAGGACGGCTGAGTCGTCCGACACGTCGTAGACCGCGCTGAACCAGCCCCAGTACGGTTTCTGCCGCACCGTGCCGTTGGCCTCGGCGTCCTTGGACTGCACCGTCTGGACGACCTTCAGCTGGTAGCCCAGCTGGTGCTCCAGGTAGTCGCGCATGTACATGGTCAGCGACCAGCCCACCACGGCGAACACCACCAGGGACAGCGCGCCCAGGCCCAGCGCGAGTCGGGTGCCCAGGCGCAGCCGGCGATACGTCCTTCGCAACCGCCTGATCACTCCGACGCCTGCCGGATCACGTACCCGAAGCCCCGCACGGTGTGGATCAGCGGCTCACCCGTGTCGTCCAGCTTGCGGCGCAGCCGGCTGACGACCAGCTCGACCACGTTGGAGCGGCCGCCGAAGCCGTACTCCCACACGTGGTCCAGGATCTGCGCCTTGGTGAGCACGGTCGGCGACTTGCGCATCAGATAGCGCAGTACCTCGTACTCGGTCGGAGTGAGGGTGAGCAGCCGCTCCCCGCGCCGCACCTCACGGGTGTCCTCGTCCATCGTCAGGTCCGCCACCCGCAGTACCGAGCGCTGGAAGCCGGGGCCGGCGCTGCGCCGCAGCACGGTCCGCAGCCTGGCCATCAGCTCCTCCACCGCGAACGGCTTGACCAGGTAGTCGTCACCGCCCCGGGTCAGCCCCGCCACCCGGTCGGCGACCGCGTCCCGGGCCGTGAGGAACACCACCGGCACCATCGTCCCGGACCGGCGCAGCCGGTCCAGCACGCCGAAGCCGTCCAGATCGGGCAGCATCAGATCGAGCACCACGATGTCGGGACGGAACTCGGAGGCACGGCTCAGCGCCTCCTCGCCCGAGTTCGCGGTGATCGCGTCCCAGCCCTCGTAGCGGGCGACCGTCGCCACGAGGTCGGCGATCGGAGGGTCGTCGTCCACGACAAGGAGTCGTACTTTTTCCACCTGCTCATACTGCTTCACGAGACGTCCGAAGCCGCAGTGCCTGTGAACGCCGTGGCCACATCGATAAGCACTTGAAAGTCGTACGACAGTAAATCGACAGCTCCCCACGGGGAAGCTCGGTTACCCCGGACCCGGATCAAGGAGCTCGCCCCGTGACTGCCGTCCAATCGCCCCCTGCGCCCCCCACGGCGATAAAACGCCCCAGGGTGGTGGCCCGCACGGGCCTGTACGCCGTGCTGGCCGCGAACGCGGCCGTGGTGGCCTTCTTCTTCACCCAGGCGGGGTTCGCGTCGAACGCCCTCATCGTGCTGGGCCGGCTCACCGGCCTGTACGGCGCCCTCCTGATGGCCTTCCAGCTGGTCCTGGTGGCCCGGCTGCCCTGGCTCGACCGCCGCATCGGCATGGACCGGCTGACCTCCTGGCACCGCTGGACCGGCTTCGGCATCCTGTTCACGCTGCTCGGCCACGCCGTGTTCATCAGCTTCGGCTACGCCGCCTCCTCCGACCTGGACCCGGTCAGCCAGCTGGTGGACCTCGCCGAGACCGTCGAGGGCGTGCTCCGCGCGGTCGTCGCGCTGGCGGTCATCATCGTGGTGGGCGCCGTCTCGGGCCGCTACGCCCGCCGCCGGCTGGCCTACGAGACGTGGCACTTCATCCACCTGTACACCTACGTCGCCGTGGTGCTGGCCTTCACCCACCAGGTCGCGGTCGGTACGACCTTCGCCTCGTCGTCCGTCGCGACGGCGTACTGGTACGGCGTCTGGGGCCTCGCCCTCACCTCGGTGTTCGTCGGCCGGCTGGTGCTCCCGCTGTGGCGGAACTGGCGTCACCAGCTGCGCGTCACCGCCGTCGTCCCCGAGTCGGACAACGTCGTGTCGGTCTACATGAGCGGCCGTGACCTCGACCGCATGCCCGCCCAGGCCGGCCAGTTCTTCCTGTGGCGCTTTTTGACCCGTGACCGCTGGTGGCAGGCCAACCCGTTCTCCCTGTCGGCCGCCCCCGACGGCCGCACCCTGCGCCTGACCGCCAAGGCCGCCGGCAGCGGCAGCGCCGCCCTGCGGCACGTGAAGGTCGGCACGCGGGTCTTCGCCGAGGGCCCCTACGGCGCCTTCACCGCGCTGCACCGCACCCGTCCCGAGGCCGTGCTCATCGCCGGCGGCGTCGGCGTCACCCCGATCCGGGCCCTGCTGGAGGAGATCCAGGGCCACGCCGTCGTCATCTACCGGGTCGCCACCGACCGGGACGCCGTCCTCTACGACGAGCTGCGGGACCTCGCCCTCGCCAAGGGCTGCGAGCTGCACCTGGTGACCGGGCCGCCCGTCCCGGACCGGCTGGCGCCCGGCGAACTGGCGCGCATGGTGCCGGACATCGCGGACCGGGACGTCTTCCTGTGCGGACCGCCGCCCATGATGAACGCGGTGCTGGGCAGCCTGCGCGAGCTGAACGTGCCCAAGCCGCAGATCCACTTCGAGCGCTTCAGCCTGGCGGGATGAGGAAGTCACCGTGAAACGAGCCATACCTGTCGTGGTCCTGAGCATCGCGGGCCTGGTGCCCGTGTGGCTCTACGAGCCCTCGGCCGCCACGTCCACCGTCCAGACCACCACTCCCGCGCCCTCCACGTCCTCCTCGTCGGGCTCCTCCGGTGTCGTCACCGGCTCGACGGTGAACACGGAGAAGGGCCCCGTGCAGGTCCAGGTGACCTTCGCGGGGACGCGGATCACCGCCGTGAAGATGCTCCAGCAGCCGAACCACCCGCAGACCACGGCGGCGGTGCCGAAGCTGGTCGCGGAGACGCTGGAGGCGCAGAGCGCGGACATCGACACCGTCTCCGGCGCCACCATCACCACCGAGGGCTACAAGGAGTCCCTGCAGGCCGCGATCGACGAGAACGCCAAGACGGCGTCCGCCTCGCCGTCCGCCTCCGCCTCCCAGACCGTCGACGGCTCCACGGTGAACACGGAGAAGGGCCCCGTGCAGGTCCAGGTGACCTTCGAGGGCGACGAGATCACCGCCGTGAACATGCTCCAGCAGCCCAACCACCCGCAGACCACGGCGGCGGTGCCGAAGCTGGTCGCGGAGACGCTGGAGGCGCAGAGCGCGGACATCGACACCGTCTCCGGCGCCACCATCACCAGCGACGGCTACCGGGAGTCCCTGCAGGCCGCCCTCGACGCGAAGGGCTGACCGGCATGCACCGCGTCGAGCACGTCATGGGCTTCCCGGTCTCGCTGCGCGTCGACGACGAGGGCGTCCCCGAGTCGGCCGCGGACGCGGTCTTCGCGTGGCTGCACGAGGTCGACGCCCGCTTCAGCCCGTTCAGGGCCGACAGCGAGGTGTCCCGGCTCGACCGGGGCGAGCTGTCGGACCGGGACGTCAGCGCGGACCTGCGTGAGGTACTCGACCTGTGCGAGGAGTACCGAGTCGCCACCGGCGGCGCCTTCGACGTACGGCTGCCCGGACGCGGTCTCGACCCGTGCGCGGTGGTGAAGGGCTGGTCGGTGCAGCGGGGCGCCGACCTGCTGCGGGCGGCCGGCGCCACCCGCTTCTGCCTCAACGCCGGCGGCGACGTGGCCTGCGCGGGCGGCCCCTGGCGGGTGGGCGTACGGCACCCCGAGCACGCCGACCAGCTGTGCACGGTCCTCGAGCTCACCGACGCGGCGGTGGCCACCTCCGCCCGCTACGAGCGCGGCGACCACATCGTCGACGGCCGGACCGGGCGTCCGGCGACGGGGCTGCTCAGCCTGACGGTGGTGGCCGCGTCCCTGACGGAGGCCGACTCGGTCGCCACGGCGGCGTTCGCGATGGGCCCGGACGGCGTCGACTGGGCAGCCTCGCTGCCGGGCTGCGAGGTGTTCGCGGTGGACGCGCAGCGGCGGGTCCTGCGGACGCCGGGGCTGCCGGTGGCCCAGGCGGCGGGCGCGCGCTGAACCCGCCGCACCCGCCCGCTCGGACGGCGAGGGCGGGCTGCGACCGGCAGCCCGCCCCCTCTCACTCCGTACCGCCGGGTCAGCCGACGTCGGAGGCGTCCAGGCGGTACAGGCCGCTGTAGTCGCCGACCGCCGTGCCGTTCTTCCTGACCCAGGTCGAGATCTCGCTGTTCGACGAGGACTGGCCGCTGTCGCCGATGACGATGTAGTGCAGCTTGCCGGACTTCACCAGGCTCTTGAGCTTGGCGAGGGTCATCGCGTCGTCGCTGCCGGACCAGCCGCCCATCGAGATCACCGGCTGACCCGACTCCAGGATGATCGAGGACGCCGTCTGGTCGGTGGCCACCGCCACCAGCCAGGTCGCGCCGTCCTGGTTCTTCTTCAGGTACGTGATCATCTCGGACGAGACCTCGGTGCCCCCGCCCATGCCGCCGGCGGTCCGGCCGGTGTCGGACTCCGAGGACGTGCCGGAGGAGGAGGGCGCACCCGACGGCGGCTGTCCGGTCGACTGCCCCGTGGAACTCCCCGTCCCGCTCGGCGCGTCGCCGCTCGGCCGCCGGCCGCCGCCCATGCCGCCGCCCATGCCGCCACCGGTGTTCGGGCCGGCTGTCGGGTTGGTGCCGTTGGTGCTCGCGGTGGTCGCCGCCGACACCGAGTACGCGGCGGGGCCGGCGAGCAGGGCCACGACCGCGGCCAGCGCGGCGACGCCCACCAGCCGCTGCCGCCCGGTGAACCGGCCGACCAGCAGCCCGATCACCGCGGCGGCACCGGCGATCCCGGCCACGACCTCCGCGACCGTGTACAGCGTCCCCGAGCCGGAGACCCGCTGGAGCAGGACGACCGCCCAGACCGTACTGGCCGCGACCGCGAGCGGCAGCACCCAGGACCACCTGGCGGCCGGACCCTCGACGAACGCCCGGTACAGCATCACCGAGCCGATTCCCGCCAGGGCCGCGATCCCGGGGGCCATGGCCGTGACGTAGTACGGGTGGAAGGTGCCCTCGGCGAGCGCGAAGGTCAGGTGGTGCAGGACGAACCAGCCGCCCCACAGCAGCAGCGCCGCCCGCTTGGCGTCGGTGCGGGGAGCCCGGCCGCGCAGCACCAGTCCGCCGACGAGGGCGATGAGCGCGAAGGGGATCAGCCAGGAGATCTGGCCGCCCATGATCTCGTTGAACATGCGGTACAGGCCCGCGTCGCCGCCGAAGCTCGCGCCGTTGCCCTGCGATCCCACCGACGAACTCGCCCCGAGGATCCGGCCGAAGCCGTTGTAGCCGATGACCAGGTCCCAGACCGTGTTGTCGGTGGAGCCGCCGATGTAGGGGCGCGCGGAGGCCGGGATCAGGTCGACGACCACCATCCACCAGGCGCTGGAGACGATGAGCGCGAGCGTCCCGACGGCGAGGTTGCGCACGCGCCGGCCCAGGCCGCCCCTCGCGGCCCACAGGTAGACCAGGAAGAACGCGGGCAGGACGACGTACGCCTGCATCATCTTCGTGTTGAACGCGAAGCCGATCGCGACGCCGGACCACACCAGCGGCAGCAGCCGCCCCGTGCGCACCGCCTTCATCAGGGCGGCCGCGCCGAGCAGCATCAGGAAGACCAGGACGGGGTCCGGGTTGGTGTCCCGGGTGATGGCGACCGTGATCGGGGTGAGGGCGAGCGCGAGGGCGGCGACCGTACCCGCCACCGGACCGAAGTCCCGCTTCACCATGCGGTACAGCAGGGCGACCGAGCCGGCACCGACCGCGACCATGGGCAGTGCCAACTGCCAGGCGCCGTAACCGAAGAGGCGCGCGGACAGGCCCATCACCCACAGCGCGAACGGCGGCTTGTCGACGGTGATGAAGCTGCCCGAGTCGAGCGCGCCGAAGAAGAACGCCTTCCAGCTCTCGGTGCCGCTGTAGACGGCGGCGTTGTAGAAGGTGTTACCGGTGACGGACGACAGGTTCCAGGCGTACAGGGCCGTGGCCAGGACGAGAACCGCCCACAGGACGGGACGGGCCCAGCTGGGGTCCTCGGGAGCGCCGGTGAACAGCCGCCGGGCACGGGCGGCAAGACCACCGCCGGCCGTCGGGGCCGCGTGGTGGCGGCGCCCGCCGTCCTGGGCCGGCGGCGCGGGCGGTGGGGCGAGGGTCGTCATGACGCGTACTCCAGTTGCTCCGGGCGGTGTTCTCGCGGTGATGTCAGTGACCCTCGGCGCGGTCTCTGGGGGATTGCTGAGCGACTCCTGAGGACGAGGTGAGAATCAGCGGACTCACAGGTGACCCACAGCGGGTCCGTGGCCGGGTCCCGGCCACGACGGTTGGAGCCGCGTCACGGTGGCTATATTCCTGGGAACGGAAACCGGCCGGCTGGGGCGGGGGACGCATTTCAGGGGGAAGCATGCGCAGGGCCGCGATCGTCTTCGTTCACGGACTGTCCTCCTCGTCCGCCACCTGGCGTGATCTCAAGGCCCAGTTATCCGCCACACCCGGCATCGCACAGGAATTCGACTTACTCTTCTTCGATTACGCGACGCCTCGGCTGTCGTGGAGTCCGCTGCGCAGAATGCCGAACATCGACACCGTCGCCGAAAGCCTCAAGAGCTACCTCGCCGACCAGCCGATCTCCCACGAACGCCTGGTGATCGTCACCCACAGCCAGGGCGGACTCGTGGTCCAGCGGTTCCTGTCGCGGATGCTCGCCGAGGGGCGCGGCTGGGAACTCGCCCGCATCCGGCGCGTGGTCATGTTCGCCTGCCCCAACAACGGTTCCGAGCTCTTCCTGTTGCTGCGCCGCGGCCTCATGGGCGTCACCAGGAACAGTCAGGAGCGGGAGCTGAGACCCCTTCAGGCCTCGGTGCAGGAAACCCAGCGCAGGGTGATGACCGGCATAGTCCACGCCCAGTACGTGTCGCGCGACCGGTGCCCGATCCCCGTCGTGTCGTACGCCGGCGAGAGCGACAACGTCGTGTCGCCGTCCTCTGCGGTGAGCGTCTTTCCCGAATCCGCCGTGATGCCCGGCGACCACTTCTCCGTCATCACGCCCGGTGCCGACGGACGGCTGCTGCGCGCCCTGCTGGGAAATCTGGAAAAGGCCTTGCGGGAGCCCTTTCCGGAGGAGTCCATATCCAGTGCGCCCACCTATGCGCGGATGGCCGCGCACGGGGAGGAATTCCTCGCGGAGCACCAGCTGTTCGGCCCGGTGGCCGTGCCCACGAGTCCCTGGGCCACCACTCAGTTCTTCATCCACGGAGGCCCGCTCGAGCAGCTCTCGGACATCGACGTCATCGTGTCGTCGGAGAACATCTATCTCCAGATGTCGCAGTTCTTCAAGTCGTCGACGTCCGGGAGCCTGAGGCGGGCCGCCGCCATCAAGGGAGCCGGTGGCGAGATCCTCGACGACGTGGCCGGCGACAGCCTCATCGGGTGGCTGCGCGACCACGCCCGCTACGGCCTCCCCGTGCAGATCGGCACCGTCGCGCCGACCCCGTCCGGCGCGCTGGCCGAGCGCAACGTCTCGCGCATCTACCACGCGGCCATCGTGACCCCGGTCGACGGCACCAGCGACTACACGGTCAACCCGCATGCCATCACCCGGGCGACACACAACGTCTTCCTGCTGGCCCGCAGGGAACGCCACGAACTGGACCTGCCGCTTAGCTCCATCTGCCTGCCCCTTTTCGGGTCCGGCCGAGGCGGCATCACCCTGTCCCGCAGCTTCGACCTGGTCTGGGAGGCGCTGATGACCGAACTGTCCAACGACAGCTCCTGGAGCATCCACTTCGCCACCCGCAGGCGCCGCAGCTACGACATGCTCAAGGAACGACTGTCGGCCAAGAAGCAGGAGAACGAGGCCCGGTGGGCCAACCGGGGCGCGATGTGACGTCCGCTGATCCGCGGTGCCGTCCACCGGGGCCGCTGTACCGTGTATGCATGGAAAGCGCCGACGGCGACGACGGGGCCGCGTCCTGGGAACCGGCCGTGGGCGCCCTGGCGCTGTGCTTCGAGCACCTCCATGACGACCTTCTCCAGAAGAGGCTTCGGGACGGCGCGTTCCGGGGCGAGTGCTCCTTCTGCCCCGACGGCGCGCGGGACCGGGTGACGGTCGTTCGGGTGTCCCGGCTCGCCGAGGAGATCCTGGCGGCCTTGTCCGACGGCGATCCCGGCCCCTCGGCCGACGTGCCCGTCGAGTGGGCGCACGTGGAACGGGCGCAGGGTGATGCGCACAAGGCGCCGCCCGATCCCGCCCAAGCCGTCGCGGAGGCCTGTGACGCCGTGCTCGACGACGACGTGCTGAAAGCCGTCAAGGACTGCATCGACCAGAAGAACTGGTACGGCGATCCCGTTGAGTTCGTTCCCCGCTCGAGCACCATGAGGGACAGCTGGGCGAGCTTCTGCCGGACGGTGGTGGAACGGGACCTCGACTTACCGGGCAGCGACCCGGCACCCGGATCGGACCGGGACAAGCTGGACTCCCTGATGGGGCGGATCGCCGGGATAATCCGGGAAGCACACCTCATCAGGACGGTGGAGCCCGGCGAGAAGATCTGGCGCGGCCGGATGCGGGCGGACGACGTCCTCCCGCACTACCGGGCCCGCGACATCGGCTCGGCGCCCCCCGGGCGCGCGGCGGAGAACCGTATGAGCCGGGCCGGCGTCCCGTTGTTCTACGGCTCCGCCGACAGCGACACGGCCGTCGTGGAGATCTCGGCGCGCGACGACCGGCCCTTCGCCGCCGTGGCCGCCTTCGAGGTGACCCGGCCGATCAGGGTGGTCGACCTCGTCGACATCCCAAAGGCGCCCAGCCGGTTCGACCGGGAAGCGGCCGCGCGCCGCGACTCCCTCGTCTTCCTCAGGGACTTCGCCCGGGACCTGAGCAGGCCCGTCTTCTACGACGGCCGCCCTCACCGGGACTACCGCCCCACGCAGTACGTGACCGACTACTTCCGTGAGTCCCCCGGTCTGCGCGTGGAGGGCATCCGCTTCCGCTCCGCCCACAACGCGGGCGTGAACTACGCCCTCTTCGTCGAGGTGACGCAGTGCTTGGCCTCCGACGCGGCCGACGGCCACGGCACCCTGAGGCTGATCGCAGGGTCCGAACGAGTGGAGCCGCGCAGCCACGTCGCCCGCCGAAGCGCCGTAACCCCCGCCGTCTAGACTCTCCCCGCAACGGCCTGCACGACCGTGGCCGAAATTCGGCGGCTTTTGCCAAATCCGAGGGGTATTCGGCGTTTTGATACGGATAGATTCAGTCACCAAGCGATACCCGGACGGCACGGTGGCGGTCGACCGGCTCTCGTTGGACATACCCGACCGTTCGATCACCGTCCTCGTCGGTCCCTCGGGCTGCGGGAAGACGACGACCCTGCGCATGATCAACCGGATGGTCGAGCCCAGCGAGGGCACCATCCTCCTCGATGGCCAGGACATCCAGCAGCAGCCCGTCAACACGCTGCGCCGGTCCATGGGATACGTCATCCAGAACGCCGGGCTCTTCCAGCACCGCACGATCGTCGACAACATCGCCACCGTGCCCCGCATGCTCGGCTGGGGCAAGGACAAGGCCCGCGCGCGGGCGCGTGAGCTGATGGAGCGGGTCGGTCTCGACGGCGCGCTCGCCAAGCGGTACCCCTACCAGCTGTCCGGCGGTCAGCAGCAGCGCGTCGGGGTGGCCCGGGCGCTCGCCGCCGATCCGCCGGTGCTCCTGATGGACGAGCCGTTCTCCGCCGTCGACCCCGTGGTCCGCAAGGGCCTCCAGGACGAACTCCTGCGCATCCAGGCCGAGTTGGGCAAGACGATCGTGTTCGTCACCCATGACATCGACGAGGCCGTCAAGCTCGGCACGATGGTCGCCGTGATGCGCACCGGCGGTCACCTCGCCCAGTTCGCCCCACCCGCCGAGCTGCTGTCCGACCCCGCCGACGCGTTCGTCGAGGACTTCCTCGGCGCGGACCGCGGCATCCGCCGGCTGTCCTTCTTCCCCGCCACCGGACTCGAGCTGCTGACCGGCCCGATCGTCGCGGTCGACGCCACCGCCGAACAGGTCGCCGCCCGCGACACGGCCGGCGCCCCCTACCTCCTCGTCACCGACCAGGAGGGCAGGCCCCTCGGCTGGAGCGAGCCGGGCGAGCTGACCGCCGGGAACATCCGACAGGCTGAACTCCTGCCGTACGGGCGGCCGTTCGTGGCCGGTACGGACTCCCTGCGGTCCGCGCTGGACTGCGCGGTGCTCTCGCCCACCGGCTGGGCCGTCGCCGTCGACGCTGAGGGCCGCACGGCCGGCGTCGTCTCCCAGCAGACCATCGGCGAGGCGATCCGCGGCGCCCACGCGGAGCGGCGCGCGAGCGACCGGGCCGCCGAGCGCCCCCAGG
The DNA here is from genome assembly GCF_001514265.1 of Streptomyces resistomycificus. Taxonomy (GTDB): domain Bacteria; phylum Actinomycetota; class Actinomycetes; order Streptomycetales; family Streptomycetaceae; genus Streptomyces; species Streptomyces resistomycificus. The sequence goes on from NZ_KQ948988.1 coordinate 229,942, forward strand.
CCGGCAAGGACTCAAGGGTCGCCCGGTGAACGGCTTCTTCGACATCCCCAGCGACCTCCAGCACAGCTGGCTCGGCCTCGTCGGCCTGCACCTGCGGGAGGCCCTGCTGCCGGTGCTGGCCGGGCTGGTGGTCTCGCTCCCGCTGGCCCAGCTGTGCGTGCGCTTCCGCTGGCTGTACCCGCCGGTGCTGTGGGTGACGACCGTGCTGTACGCCATCCCGTCGCTGGCCTTCTTCGTCCTCCTCATCGACTACACCGGCCAGACCGAGCTCACGGTGATGATCCCGCTCACCGTGTACAGCCTCGTCGTCCTGGTCCCGGCGATCGTCGACGGCGTCCGCTCGGTGCCACAGGAGACCCTGGCCGCCGCGACCGCCATGGGCTTCGGGCCCGTACGCCGTTACCTCCAGGTCCAGTTGCCGATCGCGGTGCCCGCCATCATCGCGGGGCTGCGGGTGGCGACCGTGTCGAGCATCAGCCTCGTCAGCGTCGGCACGCTGATCGGCAACCAGGGTGCCCTCGGCAACCTGCTCAACGACGCGAACATCTACAACCGGCCCGAACTCGCGGTGAACGCCGTGCTCTCCATGGCCGCCCTGGCGATCCTCGCCGACGGCCTGCTGGTGGGCCTGCGTCTCCTGCTCACGCCGTGGATGCCGCGCCGGACCCGCACGAAACCGAAGGCCGGCCGGCCCGACCCGGCCGTCCTCGCCCTGGAGGACGCAGCCCGGTGAACCTGCTCCACTTCATCAACGCCTTCTTCAGCGACAGCGCCCACTGGCACGGCTACGACGGCATCCCCACGCGGGTGGGGGAGCACATCGAGTACACCCTCGAAGCACTCGCGCTCGCCGCCGCGATCGGCCTGCCGGTCGGCCTGATCACCGGCCACACCGGGCGCGGCGGCAACGCCCTCTCGCTGATCGCCACCGCCGGTCGGGCCCTGCCCACCTTCGGCCTGCTGGTGCTGATGACCCTGCTGCTGGGCTTCGGCCTGGTGAACGTGATGATCCCGCTGGTCATCCTCGCCGTCCCGCCGATCCTGGTCACCACCTACGAGGCGATGCGCTCCGTCGACCCGTCGCCGGTGGACGCGGCCCGGGGCATGGGCATGAGCGAGGCCGGGGTGCTGTTCCAGGTCGAACTGCCCGCCGCCCTCCCGCTGATCCTCAGCGGTCTGCGCTCGGGAGCCATCCAGATCGTCTCCACGGCCACCATCGCCGCGTACGTCAGCCTCGGCGGCCTCGGCCGGTACATCGTCGACGGCCTCTACCAGCGCAACTACGAGAAGGTCGTGGGCGGCGCCACGCTGGTCGCCGGCCTGGCGCTGGTGACGCTCGCCGTGTTCTGGGCCCTCACCCGGTTCGCGGTGTCGGCCGGGGTGCGCAGGAGCGGCTAGCGCGGGAAGCGGGCCCGGGACGGCACACCGTCCCGGGCCCCTCGTCGTCTCAGCCCTCCGTGCGCGCGAGGGCCTGTTCCAGTACGACCAGCAGGGCGTCGCGCACCGAGCCGCGCTCGCGGGCGTCGAACACCACGACCGGGACGCGCTCACTGACGTCGAGCGCCCAGCGCACCTCCTCCACCGTGTGCTCGACGCGCCCGTCGAAGGCGTTGACGGCCACCGCGAACGGGATCTGCCGGTGCTCGAAGTAGTCGACGGCCGCGTAGCAGTCGTCGAGACGGCGGGTGTCCACGATGACGAGCCCGCCGACCGCGCCCTCGACGATGTCGTCCCACATGAACCCGAACCGCTCCTGCCCGGGCGTCCCGAACAGGTACAGCTTCAGGGTGGGGTCGATGGTGATGCAGCCGAAGTCCATCGCGACCGTGGTGGTGGTCTTGCGCGGGGTGTGGCTGAGGTCGTCCACGCCGGCCGCGACCTCGGTGATCGCGGCCTCGGTGGTCAGCGGCTCGATCTCGGAGATGGAGCCGACGGCGGTGGTCTTGCCCACGCCGAAGCCGCCCGCGATCACCATCTTGACCGGCAGCGGTGGTCGTAGGACCGGGGCCTCGGCGGCCCCGGGACGGGTGGCCGGTTCAGTCGGCGTCACGGAGAACCCCTCGGGAGTCGGGGATGGCCCGCAGGCCATCGATAACCCTTCGCAGGACGGAGGCGTCATGGGTGACGCCGGAGTCGGGCACGTGCACCGTCAACTGCCCCGCCACGCGCAGATCCTCGGAGAGGACCCGGACCACGTTCAGGTGCAGCTTCAGCCGGGCCGCGATCTCCGCGATGGACTGCGGCCGGCGGCAGGCGGCGACGATGTCGTGCTGTTCGAAGGAGAGCAGGTCGAGCCCGGAGAGACCCTCGGCGGTGGCCACCACCTGGGTCTCCACGGGCATCGTCCGGCCGCTCGCGCTGGGCGCCACCCGGCCGGCGGTGACCAGGAACGGCCGTACGGCGGGGGCGGGGCCCGCCGGGTCGGGGCCCGGGGGCGTGCTGCCGTCCTCGCCGGCACCGCTGGGAGTGCGGCCGTCCGCCATGGGTCGTTCTTCCTCCTCGGCCGGGCGGGCGCCCGGTCAGCGCTTCGACGTGGCGCCGACGCTGTTCTTCAGCTGGAGGACCAGCTGGGGACTGAGGGCGCTGCCCGCCCGGTTGGCGAACAGCGTCATCTCGTAGGCGATGTTGCCGAGCTTGGCCTCCTTGTCGGTGACCACGCCGAGGACGGCGCCGCTGCCGATCGCCGAGACCAGGACGTGGCCGCCCTCCAGGTCGATGATGACCTTGTTGAGGCCGCCCAGTCCGTAGTTGCCGGAGGCGCCGGCGGCCAGGCTGGTGATGCCGGAGACGATCGCCGCGAGGCGCTCGGAGTCGGCGTGCTCGCGCAGCTCGGACACGGCGATGAGCAGACCGTCGGAGGACACGGCGATGGCGTCGACGACGCCCGCCGTCTCGGTCGCGAAACGATTCAACAGCCAGGTGAAGTCGGCTGCCGCGGCCTGCAGTTCGGTCGGCGTGGTGCCGCCCGTCGGAGTGTCTCCTGTCGACGTGCTCACTGCTCCGCTCCTTCCGGGGAGTGGTGGTGTTCGTGCGGGGGGTGGGGTGCGGTCGCGGCGTTGCGGTGCACGGGCTGGGGGGTGGGCGGGGTGTCGTTCCGGCTGTCGCGGTGGGCGCGTTCCACGGCCGCCTCGAACTCGTCGAGCGAGGCCCGGACCGCGTCCGCGTCGGCGACGCGCGGCGCGGCCTGCCGGGCGGTCTGCTGGTCGGGGTCGGCACCGAAGGTCGTCCGCAGCGTGGCGCCGCGGACGCGGCGACGCAGGGGGCGACTGCCGGAGGCGTCCTCGGGGGCCACCGGCTCGGACGGTTCGCTCTCACCGGCGCGGGCCTTGGGGATGAAGGGGGCGGCGGCAGCGGACGCGTCGGCCGACTCACCGTCCGGCTCGGCCGCCACGGTCCCCTCCGGGTCGGCCTCGCGCCGAGGCACCCTGCGGGGGAGCGGGGCGGGCCCGTCGCCGGCCGGGGCTGCGGCGCTCGGGGAGGCGGCGCGGGTGGCGCGTACGGGCTCGGTGGTCGAGGCCGCGGCGCCCGTGGCCGGGTCGGCGGAGTCCGTCGTCGGAGCGGCCGGGGCGGCCGCACTCGGCACCGCGGCCGCGTTCGGCGACGGGGCCGGGCCCGCCGCCCCTGCCCGGGGCGCCGAACCGCCGGACGCTCCCGCCGTGACCGCCACCGGGCTCGCGGTCAGCAGCAGCGAGGACGGGATGGTCACCTCGGCGGTCACTCCGCCGCCCGGTGTACGGGACAGTGCCACGTCCACGTCCCAGCGGCGGGCCAGCGTGCCCACCACGAACAGGCCGAGCACCTTGGTCGGTACGAGGTCGAGGCGTTCACGGCGGATGAGGCGGGCGTTCTCCTCGGCCAGCCGCTCGGCGCTCATGCCGAGCCCGTGGTCGGCGACGACGACCAGCGCGCCCTCGGCACCGCTGCGCACGGTCACCTCGACGGCACTGCCGGCCGGCGAGAACGACACGGCGTTCTCCACGAGTTCGGCCACCATCAGCGTGAGGTCGCCGATGATGTCGGGCTCCACCATGACCTCGGTCCCCGCGTGCAGCCGCACCCGCTGGAAGCCCTCGATCTGGCCGAGCGCGGCCCGTACGACGTTGGTCAGCGCGAGCGGCCCGGAGTCGAGGACCGTCTCCCGGATGCCGGCGAGCAGCATCAGGCTGTCGGCGTTGCGGCGCAGACGCACCGCGATGTGGTCGATGCTGTACAGCCGCTCCAGCAGCGCGGGGTCGGTCTCGCCCCGCTCGACCGCGTCGATCAGCGCCAGCTGGCGCGTGGTCAGGTTGCTGACCCGGCGCCCGACGTTGCCGAACATCTCGGCGACGTTGCGGCGGCTGACCACCTGGCGTTCCAGCAGCGCGGACGCGGTGGTCTGGACGTGGTTGAAGGCGTCGGCGAGGGCGCCGATCTCGTCCTTCGCGGTGACCGGCACCTCGCGCAGCCGGATCGGCTCGTCGTCCTCGGTGTCCTCGTCGGCGACCCGGGCCAGTTCCCGGCCGGCGACGTCGGCCACCTCGCGGGCGGCACCGGTGAGGGCCTGCACCGGCCGCACGACCGAGCGGCGCACCAGCACCGCGAAGGTGATCCAGACGGCGAAGAGGAACAGGGTGAGACCCAGCAGCAGGACCGCGCGCCAGGCGGCCTCGCTGGACGCGGCGTCGGCGCGGTCGGCGATCTGGCCGATGAGGGACGAGGTGATCTTCAGCCGGATCTCGGCCTGTTCACGGTAGGAGGGGTAGGAGTCGAGGGCCTCGGTGAACGCCCGGTGGATCTTCTCGGGCGAGCCGGCCTGGAGGTTGCCGGGGTCGATCTGCAGCTCGGCGAAGTGCTGGCCGATGACCGCCTGCGAGCTGTTGTGCTCGATGCCGCCGAGCTCGTCGGCCTGGGCCTCGGTGGCGAACTTGGCGAAGCGGTCGGCCTGCTGGGTGTACAGCTCGTAGGAGCCGATCGCGTTGATGAGCTCGATCAGGGCGTTGCTGTCGCCGGTCCGCGCGGAGAACACGGCTGTCTCGAAGGCGCTGTGGGCGGCGTCGGCGCGCAGCAGGGAGTCGAGCAGGTTGCCGGTGAAGGTGGCGGCGAGCGCCGGGTTGCGGTCGAGACCGAGGCCGTCGATCAGCCCTTTGGCGGCGTTGGTGTAGGCGGGGTCGATGTTGTCGGCGGGCAGGTAGCCCTGCTCGACGGTGTCCCGCAGGCTGCTGAGACCGTTGATCTCCTTCAGGGCCTGTGCCTCGGTGTCCGGCAGCCGGTCCCCGAAGGTCTCGCGCACCGTCTCCACCTGGGCGTCGACGGTGGCCTGCGCCTTGCGGTAGGCGGCGGGGATGGGCATCGACCCGCTGTCGGCGGACTCGTAGCGCACGGACAGCAGGACCGCCTGCTGGTGCTCGGTCTCCACCCGGTCCACCAGCTCCGCGACCTGCGCGCTGTCCCGGACCAGCCGGGCCGCGGAGTCCGCGTCGCGCGCCTGGTCCACCTGGCCGGCGATGAGGTACGAGAGCAGTACGGCGACCACGGCCAGCGGGACGCCCACGAGGACGTTGAGCTTGCGGCGGAACGGCCAGCGGTCGGCGAACCCCCGCACGCCACGACGGGGCTCGTTCGTGGACACCAGGCCTCCTTCGTGACCGTTCGTGATCGCTTTCGGACCGGTGCGCCAGGGGCACCCAAGTCGGTTCGAACGCCCCGATGCCGGTGCGGGACGACACCTGTGTGGCCCCTGCACGCCACTGTGACCGGCGCCAACTTCCGGGAGACTACAGCCTCTTCGGACACCGGTTCGTGCCACCCTGAGTCAAGAATCCATTACGACCCGCTCCGCTTGGGTGGGCCCGGTGCCTGCCCGTTCATACCGTCTTCACAATGGGCAACGCATTGAAGCCAATTGGTAACCAGGCCACTCTTGACTGACCGAGAACCGGCTGGATTGGATCAGTGGAGAGCTTCTGATCGACCATCTCCGAACAGCCATCTCCGCGCCATCCCCCAGAGTCCGGAACGGAAATCGTGACTTCTACAACCGCACACAGCAGGTCCTTCAGGACACGTCCCGCCGCGGCCGCCGTCGCGCTCGCCGCCGCCACGGCCCTGCTCGCGGGATGTTCCTCCTCCGACGACGCGTCGGACCCGCTGGCCGGGGACAAGGCGGAGGGGGGCACCGTCGTCGTCGGCTCCAACAACTTCGCCGAGAGCATCCTGCTCGCCGACATCTACGGCGAGGCGCTGAAGGCCAAGGGCGTCAAGGTCACCTACAAGCCCAACATCGGCAGCCGCGAGACCACCTACGGCCTGCTGAAGAACGGCTCCGTCACGGTTCTGCCGGAGTACAACGGCTCGTTGCTCGCCTACCTGGACCCGAAGGCGGAGCAGAAGACCGCGCAGGCGGTGAACGCGGCCGCGAAGGCCAAGCTCGACTCGAAGCTGACGCTGCTGGACTCGGCACCCGCCGAGGACAAGGACTCCGTCAGCATCAACGCGGAGACCGCGAAGAAGTACAACCTGACGGCCCAGTCCACCCTCGCGGACCTCAAGGACATCGCTCCGGAACTGGTCATCGGCGGCTCGCCGGAGTTCCAGACCCGGCAGCAGGGTCTGCTCGGCCTGAAGTCCCAGTACGGGCTGGAGTTCAAGTCGTTCAAGGCGCTCGACGCGGGCGGCCCGCTGACCCAGGCGGCGCTGACGAAGAACACCGTGCAGGCCGCGGACATCTTCACGACGGACCCGACCATCACCAAGGAGAAGTTCGTCGTCCTCCAGGACCCGAAGAACCTCTTCGGCTTCGCCAACGTGACCCCGCTGGTCTACAAGTCCGGCCTCTCGCAGGAGGGCGTGGCCGCCCTCAACGAGGTCTCGGCCAAGCTGGACACCAAGGCGCTGCTGGAGATGGACTTCCAGGTGCAGCTGGAGAACAAGGACCCGCTCGACGTCGCCAAGGCCTGGCTGAAGACGGTCGGCCTGGACTGACGCCGACACCGTCGCCACGCACCGTCGTCAAGCACCTTGGACACGACAGCCGAGGAGTCGGCGCGGGAGCCCCGCACGGAGGGCACCCGCGCCGTCCTCGACGGAACGAGCCTCGACCTCGGCACGCTGGTGCGGCTCGCGGACGACGCCGCCGTGCCCGCCGTGCCGCCCGAGGCGCGGGCGAGGGCCCGGCGGTCCTGGCGCACCACGCGACGCCTCGCCGCCGCCGGACGCCTCTACGGCCGCGGGACCGGCGTCGGCGCCCACCGCTCGGTGTCGGTCGACGCGGACGACGAGGCGGGACACGGCCTGCGCCTGCTGCGCAGCCACGCGGCCGGCGCGGGCGCCCTCCTGCCGCCCCGTCAGGTCCGCGCGATGCTCGCCGTGCGCGCCAACCAGCTGCTCGCCGGCGGTTCCGGCATCCAGCCCGCCTTCGTCGACGCCCTCACCGAGGCACTGCGGCTCGGCGTCCACCCCGCGGTCCACGAGTACGGCGGCCTCGGCACCGGCGACCTCACGGCCCTGGCCCAGACGGGTCTGACACTGATCGGCGAATCCCCCTGGCTGACCGACGCCGCGCGGACAACGCCGCCCCCGGCCGGACAACGGCCGACCACCCCCACACGGGGTTCGGGCACGACAGCGCCTCCGCAGCCGGTCGCTCCCGGGTGCCGGCTCCCGGCTCCGGTCACCCTGCAACCCGGCGACGCCCTCGCCCTCCTCAGCAGCAACGCGCTCGCGCTCGGTCAGGCGGCACTGGCCTGTCACGACCTCGGTGTCCTCCTGAAGGCCTCGCACGCCGTGACGGCCCTGTCCCTGGCCGCCGTCGCCGGATCACCGGAGGCGTACGCGGCCCCGGTGCACGCGCTGCGTCCGTATCCCGGCGCCGCCCACGCGGCGGCCGAGGTGCGGCGGCTGCGGGGCACCCCGCACAGCGCACCACGCCGCATCCAGGACCCGTACGGCTTCCGCGCCTTTCCCCAGGTGCACGGCTGCGCCCTGGACGCGGCCGACGCCCTGCGGCGGATCGTCGAGGTGGAGATCAACTGCCCGTCGGAGAACCCCCTGACGGCCCCCGACGGGACGGCCGCCTACCACCACGGCGGCTTCTACGCGGCACCCCTGGGGCTCGCCCTGGACGGTCTCAACCTGGCCGTACTCCAGACCGCCCAGCTCTCCGCGGCCCGGCTGGCCGCGCTGGGCCGCCCCGACCTCACCGGCCTGCCCGCGTTCCTCGCCGCGGGCCCGGCGAGCAGCTCGGGCACGATGATCCTGGAGTACACGGCCAACTCCGCGCTCGCCGAGCTGCGTTCCTGCGCCGTCCCCGCCTCGGCCGGTCACGCGGTCCTGTCGCACGGCCTGGAGGAGACCGCGAGCTTCGCCTCCCAGGCCGCCCGGCAGGCACTGCGCGCGGTGGAGGTGTACGGGACCGTCCTGGCCTGCGAACTCGTCACCGCCGTCAGGGCGTTGCGGATGACCTCGCAGCCACCGCCACTGCCCGCCTTCACCACGGCCGCCGCGGCCCTCCCGTCCGGCACCGAGGACCGGCCGCTGCGGGGTGACGTGACGGCGGCGGCGGAACTGCTGTCGGCGCTGGCGGAGTTGTAGACCGGGCCCGCACCCGTCGCAGGACCGGGCCGACCCTCAGCGAGCCGCCGCTCCCGCCTCGGCGATCAGACGGTCCAGGAGGGCGATCAGCACGTCCCGGCTCGACTCCCGCTCACGCGCGTCGCACAGCAGCACCGGGACGTGCTCCGGCAGCGCCAGGGACTCCCGGATCTCGTCGGGCGGGTAGGGGTGCTGCCCGTGGAAGCCGTTGACGCCGACGACGAAGGGGATGTCCCGGCGCTCGAAGAAGTCGACGGCCGCGAAGCTCGCCTCCGGCCGCCGCACGTCGATCAGCACCACCGCGCCCAGCGCGCCGACGGCCAGGTCGTTCCACATGAACCAGAACCGCTGCTGACCCGGGGTACCGAAGAGATACAGCACCAGCCGTTCGCTGATGGTGATGCGCCCGAAGTCCAGGGCCACGGTCGTGGCCGCCTTCTCCTCGATGCCGGTGAGGTCGTCGACGTCCAGACCCGCCGCGGTCAGCGGTTCCTCGGTGCGCAGTGGAACGATCTCGCTGACCGAACCGACCATCGTGGTCTTGCCGACGCCGAACCCTCCGGCGATCAGTATCTTGACGGTGTCGGGCGCGACGGGCGCCGCCCGGACGGCGGGATCAGAGCCGGCCAAGGCCGTCCCTCACTTTCTGCAGCAGGTCCAGGTCCAGTTCCGGGGTGCGGGAGACGGGATGCGGTGGATGGGCGGTGATCAGTCCGGCCTCCAGCAGATCGCACAGCATGATGACGACCACGCTCACGGGGAGGTCCAGCAGCGCCGCCAACTCCGCCACGGCCACCGGCCTTCGGCACCGGCGCAGGATCCGCGTCTGCTCGGGCTGCGGCCGTGAGGCCCGCTCCGGCGGCGGGTCCACCGCGGTCACCGTCGTGATGAGGGTGAAGTCGGCGCGGCTGGGCCGGGTCCGTCCGCCGGTCAGGGCGAAGGGCCGCACCAGCCGCCCCGCCGCGTCGCTTCCGCTCACCTCACTCGCCGGTGGCGGTCGATGGGCCCACATGAGCACGCGGCGCCGCGCTGAGGTGCTCGCCGATCTTCTTCACCAGCATGTTCATCTGGTACGCCACCACGCCGACGTCGGCGTTCGGCCCGGTCAGCACCACGAGGTGGGCGCCGGGCCCGGCGGAGGTCAGTATCAGGTAGCTGTTGGCCATCTCGATGAGCGCCTGGCGCACCGGCCCGCCCCGGAAGTCCATGCTGACGCCCTTGCTGAGGCTCATCAGCCCGGACGCGGTGGCCGCCAGCCGTTCGGCGTCGTCACGCACGAAACCGGTGGACCTGCTGACGACCAGCCCGTCCTCGGAGAGCACCACGGCGTGGTTCACGTCGGCGACCCGGTCCACGAGTCCGGTGAGCAACTGGTCCAGCTGGGTGTCCGTGGCGGGGGTGGGGCGTGTCATGGCGGTGTCCTTCATGAGCGGTCGGTGTGGGGAGTGGGGGTGACGGCCTGACCTGCGGCGGGGGTCTTCCGCACGGCCGGTTCGTTCTCGTCGTACGGCGCCGGCTCGGCGTGAACCATCTCGTCGTGCGCCTTCTCGTCGTGCGCTTTCTCGTCGTCGACCTGCTCGTCCTCTTCCCGTGCCCGGCACGTCCCGCGCTGGAATCCGGCGAGGGAGGAGGCGGCGCGTTCCGCGGTGAAGTCCTCGAAGGTGTCCTCGACGTCGGGCGCCGCGTCCTCGCGGAGTTCGTCGACCAGGCTGGTCTGCGGCACCCGGCGGGGCAGCGGCGCGAGTCCGTCGGCACGGGTGGCGCGAGCGGCGGCGGCCACGGGGGCGGGGGCGGTCCGCGCGGCCGGGAGGGGCCGTACCGTACGGGCAGCCGGCCCGGCCTTCACCGGCTCGGCCTCCTGCCCGTCCGCCCCGTCCGTCATGCCCGCCCCGTCCGCCTCGCGCACCACGATGTCGTGCGGGATCAGTACGATCGCCGTCGTTCCGCCGTACGGCGAGGGGCGCAGCGTGACCGCGATGCCGTGCCGGTGGGCGAGTCGGGAGATCACGAACATGCCCAGCCGCAGGTCGCCCGCCAGCGCCACCACGTCGAACTTCGACGGCCCCGCCAACTGGGCGTTGAGGGAGGCGTAGTCGTCCTCGGACATGCCCAGGCCCCGGTCCTCGACCTCGACGGCCAGCCCCTTGGCCACCATCGCCGCCCGCACCCCCACGGGGCTGGGCGCGGGTGAGTACACGGTGGCGTTGTCGATGAGCTCGGCCAGCAGATGGATCACGTCCGCCACCGCGGGCGGGGCCAGGCACACCTCCTCGTCGGTGTGCACCTCCACCCGCCGGTACTCGGCGACCTCGCCGACCGCGCTGCGCAGGATGTCGATCAGCGTGACCGGTTCGGTCCAGCTGCGCCGCGGCTGCTCGCCGCTGATGATGACGAGGTTCTCCTCGTAGCGGCGCAACTGGCTCGCCATGGAGTCCAGTTCGTACAGACCCTTGAGGACCTCGGGGTCCTGGTGCTCGCGTTCCAACGCGTCCAGCTGGCTGAGCTGCAGGTTGACCAGGTTCTGGCTCTGCCGGGCGATGCCGAGGATCACCTTCTGGAAGCCGCGCCGGGTGTCGGCGAGTTCGATGGCCGTCACCACCGCGGTGCGCTGCGCCGTGTTGAACGCCTGCGCGACCTGGCCGAGTTCGTCCGAGCCGTAGTCCAGCGGGGGCGCCGCCAGGTCCACGTCGACCGTCTCGCCCCGGTCCAGCCGCCGGACCACGTCGGGCAGCCGATCCTCGGCCAGCCCGAGCGTGGCGCGCTTGAGGCCGCGCAGCCGCCGGGACAGGGAGCGGGTGATCCGCCAGGACATGCCGGCGCACAGCAGCAGCGCGACCAGCCCGCCCGCACTGAGGAAGGCGGCCGTCAGCAGCAGGTCCTCGGCCTTGTCGGCGCTGCGGGTGAGCAGCCCCGAGGTCTGCTGCTGGATCAGGGCCCCGTACCGGTCGGAGACCTCGGCCAGCGCGGTGGTCCAGTGCTCCCGCGCGGCGGGCAGGACGACCCGCCGGGCCTCGCCGGCCGGACGGGCCGCCAGCACCTCGTCCTCCACCGATTCGAGGGCCTGCCACTCCTTGCTCTGCAGGATGCTCTCGGTCTGTGCCTTCGCCGGGCCGCGCAGCGAGGGGATGATCTGGTCCTCGACGATCCAGCGCCGGGTGCTCACCAGCTCGGCGAACTGGGTCCAGGCCTTCTCGTCGAGGTGGTTGGAGGGCCAGGCCAGTGTGAGCAGCGCGTCCTCCTGGGAGACCAGCTCGGCCGCGTGTTCCAGCGCGACCAGCGGCCCGGCCTGTGAGGTGAGGTCGCCGTCGTCGACCTGGGAGAGTTCCTGGAAGGCGTGGATCTGGTCGTCGATGATCGAGGTGTACTGGTCCAGCGCCTGTTCGGCGGTGATGTCCGAGGGATCGTCGATCTGACCGCGGTAGTACTCCAGGCTCCCCACCGAGCCGACCACCGAGTACAGCCGGTCCGCTATCCGGGCGGGTGCCTGCTGGATCTGATCCGAGCGGCCGACGAGCTTCGCCACCGCCACGTCCGTCTCCCTGCGCGCCTGCACCAGGGCGGCCCGGGAGCCGGGCTGCGAGGCCAGCCAGGCGGCCGACAGACCGCGTTCCCGCTGCAGCGCGAGCGTGGCGTCGGTGCCCATGGCACCGGTCGACCTGCTCAGCTCCGTCTGTGAGCGCAGCCGCAGGCCCTCCGAGAACATCTGTGTCGTCGTCAGACCCCACACGGCGGCGAGCGTGACGCTCGGCACCAGCGCCAGGAGGATGAGGGAGAGACGTATGGAACCTAGGCGGCGGCGCCGGGCACCCGTCCGTCGAGACATGGCCGTCCTTGGGCGATCAGAGGAAGCGGGGGAGGCGGGGAGGGGGCCGTCGGGTGGTGGCCGAGGCCCCGTGCGGGAGGGTCAGCGGGTTCCGGCCGCGGCGAACCGTGCGACCGAGGCGACGTTGCTCTTCGTCACGAAGGCCGGGCCGGTCAGCACGGGCGCCACGCCGCCGCCGCTCGTGTTGCCGTTGGTCTTGTAGAGCCAGAGGGAGTCCACGGCGAGATAGCCCTGCAGATACGGCTGTTGGTCCACCGCGAACTGTACGTCCCCGCTCCGCACCGCCTTGACCAGGTTCTTGTCCAGGTCGAAGGTGGCCACCCCGGCCCTGCCGCCCGCCGCCTTGACGGACTTGACGGCCGTCAGCGCGGACTGGGCGCCCATCGTGACGACTTCGTCGATGGTGGGGTCCTGCCGCAGCCTGGCCGTGACGGCGGCGTTCACCGCGTTCTGGTCGGTGCCCTCGACGTAGAGCATCTCGGTCTCGCCGTCGAACGTCTTCTTCACGCCGGCGCAGCGCGCCTCCAGGGCCACATTGCCCCGCTCGTGGATGACGCACAGGGCGTGCCTGGCCTTGAGGCCGTCCAGCTTATCCCCGACGGCCCGGCCGGCGAGGCTCTCGTCCTGGCCGAAGTACTGCAGGACCCCGGCCGAGCGCCAGGCGTCGATACCGGAGTTGAGACCGACCACGGGGATGCCCGCCGCCGTCGCCTCCGCGGCCGGGCCCCTCATCGCCTGCGGCTTGGCCAGCGTCACCGCGATGCCGTCGACCTTGTCGCGGACCGCGTCCCGCACCAGCTGCGCCTGACCTGCCGGATCGGAGTCGTTCGCGTACGTCAGCTCGATGCCGTCCTTGGCGGCCGCGGCCCGGGCGCCCTTCTGCACCAGCTCCCAGAAGTCGTCCCCCTTGCCGCCGTGGGTGATCAGGGCGACCTTGAGCCCGCCGGCGTCCGCTCCGCCCGCGCCCGAGTCGAGCCCCGCGTCGTCGGAGCCGGAGCAGCCGGCGAGGAGCAGACAGACCGCGGCGACCACCGCGGCCCCACGAACGGATGCGGAGAAGGCCTGAGGTGGGGGTGGAAGGTTCATGAGGGGGCACCTCGCTGTGCGGCCGAGCAAGTGGAACGCGAAAGGTAGGCCGAATCGCAGGTGTGCGCCGACCTCTTGAACTTTCACTGGCTCGGAGCCAACCGTGTGTGACCGCCGGTAGTCAAGTGATCAGCCACTTGTAGTGAATTCTAGGTGCCGCATCGTGATGGTCCGTCCGCCGGGGGAGGCCGGCGCATCCGCCGCCGGCACCCCCTCCGGGACTCGCGGCCGGCCCCGCCCGGGCACCGGTGAGCGCTTTTGCCCGCACCCGTCAGGGCTTGCGGGCCACCGCCCCGTACATCGCGATGTCCTCGTCCCGGATCGGCTCGGTGGCCGTGTCGTCCGGGTGCCACTTGTGGACCTGCGTGATGCCGGGCTCGACGAGCCGCAGTCCCGTGAAGAACTCCTCGGCCTCGGCGTGGGTGCGCAGCCGCATCGGCATGCCCCGCGCCGCGTACTCGCGGGCGACGCGGCCCACCTCGTCCGGCGCGAACTCGGCGGTGCCGATGGACATCGCGAGGTAGCTGCCGGAGGGGAGCGGGTCGAGGAGGCGGCGCACGACGCCCACCGCGTCGTCCTCGTCCATCATGAAATGGACGATGGCGATGACGGTCAGGGCCACCGGCTGCGTCAGGTCGAGGGTCGCGCGCAGTTCGGGCGCGCCCAGGATGCTCGCCGGCTCGCGCAGGTCCGCCTCGAGGTACGCCGTCCTGCCCTCGGGTGTGCCGTTCAGCAGGCCGCGGGAGAGAGCGAGGACGAGGGGGTCGTTGTCCACGTACACGACCCGGGATGCGGGGGACACCGACTGGGCGATCTCGTGGATGTTGGGGGAGGTCGGGATGCCGGTGCCGACGTCGAGGAACTGACGTATCCCCGCCTGTGCGGCGAGGTGCCGCACCGCACGGTTCATGAAGTCGCGGTTGGCCCGCATGTGGACCGGCAGTGCGGGCCACTCACGGCACATGGCGTCACCGGCCTCGCGGTCCGCCGGGTAGTGGTCCTTGCCGCCGATGATGTAGTCGTAGATCCGCGCGGAGTGCGCGCTGCCGGTGTCGATGTCCCTGTCCATGCACCTCCCTTCCCATGCTCAACTCGGTTCTAATCACGACCAGTTGACCAACGGGTGCGAGTTCGTCGGCCGGGGCCGCTCAGGCCGCTCGGCGGGTGGACGCCGAGCGGCCGGGAAGGTGGGCCGGGCGGTGGGCCCGTCGTGGCGGGTCAGGCGGGTTCGGGGCCCGGCGGGACGGGGTGGGCCGCCTTCGCCTCCCGTGCCTCCCGCCGTCGCTGCCGCCGGCTGCGGCGCGGCTCCTGGTCGGGCAGCCAGCCGAAGGCCATGCAGCTGCCCGCGACGCCCAGCATCAGGCCGACGAAGAAGCCCCCCAGGTTCGAGGTGACCCAGGTGCCCAGCGACAGCATCACTCCGGTGATCGAGTAGAAGAGCCGCTGCGCGGGACTGAAGATGATCAGCAGTCCGAGCACCAGCATCAGGGTCGGCAGGAGGTAGCCGGCCAGGCCCTGCATGCCGACGTGCAGGATCACCTTGAGTGACGCCCTCACGCTGAGCAGGATCTCCGCGCCGCCCAGGGCGAGCAGCAGCCCGCCCCAGAACGGACGCGCGGCCCGCCAGCGCCGGAAGGCGGACCGCATGCCCTGCTGTGGTGCCCCGGACATCAGCAGCCCTTGCTGCCGAAGCCGAGCTTCAGGCCGGGCAGCTTGAAGACGCCTGCCGTGGTGGCGTAGTTGGTCTGCCGCAGGTCGCCGATGTACACGGTGTCGGCCTGCTGGCTGAACACGCCGATCGGGCCCTTCACGCCGGCCTTGGTGAGGGTGCTGGCGTCGTTGCCGATCTCGATGTTGTTGAAGGCGGCGTTGCCGGACAGCTCCGTGGAGTCGGTGGTCAGGTCGCTCGCGGTGACCTTGTCCTTGCCTCCGCCCGCGGTGATCACCAGGTTGGTGCCGCCCAGGTCGACGCTCTGGCACAGCTTGGTGAGGGTCGCGTTCTTGATCGCGGACGTGATGACCAGCACCTGGCCGCCCGTGTCGCCCTCGTTGGGGCTGCCCGGCGCCATCTGGTCGAGGCCGCCGAACTGCTCGAAGCCGGTGCCGTTGAGCTCGGTGGCGGTGACCGTGAACGGCATGCCGGAGATGGCGAACTGCACGCCCAGCGCCCCCTCGGCGGTGAGGATCGCGAGACCCGCGGCGACCGCGGCGGCAGGCACCGCCATGATCGCGGCCCGCCGCCCACGGACCCGGCCGCGTCTCGCGGAGGCCGCCGAGGCTTCGGGGACTTCTGGTACGGAACCGCTTTCGGGGTTCCCGGGGTTGTTGCCGGCGGACGGGTTGACGTCCGAGGACGAGGCCATGTGCTGCTCCCTGTGCATAGCTAATGCGGTTGGGCTTCAGGTGGCGCGTTGTCCTGGCGCGGACAGCGAACTGGAGGCGCACGCCCCTCGCACACTCCCGGTGGATGCAAGGGCTTACTCGTTACGCGTCAGTAGCCATCGAGGAAGTTACCGGGGGTTACATTTCACGGTCAAGCAAGTTGTGGGAAAAGAGTGTTGATTGTGCGTCGCCTGTGCGGCAGGTGATGAACGCGGCCCGCCCTGCCTCATCGGGCGCATCAACTCGCGTACAAACGCTTGACGTTGACTGACCCTCAGGTCTACAACTCTCCCTGGCTTCCCCCGGATCCGTGGCGCCGGATCCAGCCGCTTCCCGGACGTTCTGTCCAGTACGGGCAGCTCACTGCCCGAGCGCGACCCTTCACGGCACCCGCACGGCCTCTTCCCCCCTGGGCTGTGCCGGGCCGCCTCCCGCCCGGCCCGGCCGGAGCCCGCCCCCATGGGTCTTCGGCCGGTCACCGGCCGGTTGCCGTTGCCCGCCCGTCACGTACGGAGAAGGCGTCACGGGCCGGCAACGGCGGGCGCCGACGCCCACCGAGCCACGGTGCGCCCACCGAGCCATGGTGCGCCCACCGAGCCACGGTGCACGAGCCACGGTGCACCCACCGATCCCGCCACGGTCCACCTACCGATCCCGGCACGGTCCACCCACCCCCCTACCACCACCACGGATCCCACCCGCACACCGGAACACCCACCCTCACCGCGGAGACATCCGCCCCCCACCCCCAGAAAGAGGCACCCCCATGCGTACGCGTTCCTACCTCACCCTTGCCGCCGCCGTCGCCGCGCTCACCCTCCCCGCCGTCTCTCCCGCCGCGGCGGCCGACGGCACGGTCCTCACCACCGGCGGCGCCGGCGGCACCGCGGTCGCGGTCGGCGACGTCCTCACCGCGTCGCTGGCCAGTGGCACCAACGCCACGCTCTACTCCAGCGCGACCGGCACCAGCGGTGTCTCCTGTGGTACCTCGCAGTTCACCGCCACCGTCACCGACAACCCGGCCGCCCCGGGCGCGGCCACCGAGTCGCTCGACGCGCACACCTTCAGCAACTGCACCGCCAACGTCGTGGGCGTGCTCGGCGTCACCAGCATCACGGTCAACAACCTGCCCTACACCACCACCGTGACCTCCGACGGGACCGTCACGGTCACCCCGGCCAGCGGTTCCACCATCCAGACCACCGTCGTGCTGCGCACCCTGCTGGGCAGCATCAACTGCGTCTACCAGGCGGCCAGTCTGACCGGAAAGTCCGACAACGCCGACAACAGCATCTCCTTCACCGCCCAGCAGTTCACGAAGTCGTCCGGCTCCTCGCTCTGCTTCGCGAACGGCTACTTCACCGCGAAGTACGCCCCGGTGACCGACGGCAGCGCGCCGGTCTTCGTCAACTGATCGCCGTACAGAAGAAGTTGACAGCGCACTCAGCGGCGGCGTAGCCGCAGTGCCAGGGCGGCGCCCCCGGTGAGTACCAGCACCGCGGCGGCGCCGCCCGCCAGCGTCGGTGCGGAGGGGGCGGCGTCGGAGTCCCCGGCGGCCGCCACCGGAGTGCTGTCGGCGGCGGCGCCGGCCTCCGCCTGGGCGCCGGAACGACTCGCCGTGGCGGACGGCCCGGCCTGCGCCGTGCGCTTCCTGGCGGGCGTCGGGGTGGCCGACGGGCTCGCGCTCGCGCGCTCCCGGTCGCTGTCGGCGGGTGCCGAGACGGATGCGGGCGCGGACGGCGAACCGGCCGACCCCGCGCTCTTCGCCGCCGGGAACACCACGTCCGAGCAGGAGTAGTAGGTGTCCGGCGTGCTGCTGTTCTGCCAGATCGTGTACAGCACCTGCCGTCCCGTCCGGTCGGCCGGGAGCGTCGCCCTGATCCGGTAGGCGCCGTCGGTCAGAGCCGGGTCCTTCACCTGCGCGAAGGGTTCGGTGGGCAGGTCGGACCAGGTCAGCGGCTGCGTGGGGTCGTAGCCGGGCTTGGTCAGGAACAGCTTGAACGTGCCGGTGTGCGGGATCGTCGAGACATACCGCATGGTCAGCGTCCCGCCGGGGGTCAACCTGGTCGACGGCCAGTCGGAGCGGGCCAGGTCCAGGCCCTTGTAGGCGGGCAGTCCGCCGCTGCACAGCTTGCCGTCGGGGATCGTCTGCCGGTCCCTGCCGTTCACGTTCGCGACGCGCAGGTTGTCCCAGGCTGTGAAGGGCGCCCCGTTGGCGGCTACGGCCCCCCGGCAGGCCGCCGACCCGGACGGGGCGCCTCCGTCGGGGGAGCAGGCGAAGACCCGGCTGACCGGATCCGTCGGCGCCCCGTGCGCCAGAGCGGGCGCGGCCGCCCATCCGGCCAGGAGCAGGGAGCTGGTGACGGAGGCCGCCAGGGCGGCGGTGCGGTGTGCGGTGGTCCGGAGCATCCGGAACGTCTCCTCGGCCGGTACGGGAACGAGCGGCTTCCCGCGGTGAACGGTGTGCTCCCGTCCAGTACGGGAACGCGGCCCGGCGCGTTCACGGGTCCGCCAACCGGTCCAAACCGCAACCATCTCGGTCAACCCCCTGGTGTCGAGGGTGGGGTCACGGCCGGATCGAGGGTTTCCCCTGTATCCCCGTGACCTTTCCTTTGCCTATCGTTCGACCACAGCCGCCCCACAGGTAACCCCGGACGGGGCCGGCGCCCGCGTCAGGTCGGCCACCGCGCGCAGCTTTACGCCCCACCCCCACGGCATCTCCCGCCGCTTTCCGGCGGGCGCCTCATCACTTTCCTGGCTCCACCCCCCGCCGCTTCGACGCCGAAGCGATTCCCCCGCCGCTCCGCGCTGCCTGGAGCACGGCCACGAAAGGCAAGCCCTTGCGCATCTCCCCCTCGTCCGGACGGAAGCTGATATCCGTCGCCGCGGTCTCCGCCGCCCTGCTGACGGCCGCCACCACCTCGGCCGCCGTCGCCCAGGAGCCCGCCGCCCAGGACCCCGCCGTCCCGGCCGCGCTGACCGAGGCCGCCCCCGGCACCCCGGCCGAGCG
Organism: Streptomyces resistomycificus; assembly: GCF_001514265.1. Taxonomy (GTDB): domain Bacteria; phylum Actinomycetota; class Actinomycetes; order Streptomycetales; family Streptomycetaceae; genus Streptomyces; species Streptomyces resistomycificus. Next base: position 248,811 of record NZ_KQ948988.1, read on the forward strand.
CCTCATCGTCGGCTACAAGTCCGGCGCCGCCGAGGCCAAGTCGAACAAGGCCGCCGAGGCCGACGCCGCGGCCAAGGGCAAGGAGGCCGGCGAGGACCTCGACTTCCAGCGCCGTCTCGGCACCGGTGCCGCGCTGGTCGACCTGGGCGCCGACCTGACCAGGGCCGATGTCGCCGACGTGGTCAGCGAGTTCAAGGCCGACCCGCAGGTCTCCTATGTCGTGCCGGACCGCCTGAACACGTCGAAGGCCGACCCGAACGACACCGAGTACGCCAAGCAGTGGGACCTGTTCGAGTCCACGGCCGGCATGAACGTGCCCGGCGCCTGGAACACCACGACCGGCACCGGAGTGACCGTCGCCGTCATCGACACCGGCTACGTCGCGCACAGCGACCTCGCCGCGAACATCGTCGGCGGCTACGACTTCATCGCCGACACCGCGGTCTCGGTGGACGGCGACGGCCGTGACAGCAACCCGGCCGACCCGGGCGACTACTACGCGGCCAACGAGTGCGGCTCCGGCATCCCGGCCAGCAACTCCTCCTGGCACGGCACGCACGTCGCCGGCACCATCGCCGCGGTCACGAACAACAGCAAGGGCATGGCGGGCATCGCGTACGGCGCGAAGATCTCCCCGGTGCGCGTGCTCGGCAAGTGCGGTGGCTACGACTCCGACATCATCGACGCCATCACCTGGGCGTCCGGCGGCACCGTCTCGGGCGTTCCCGCCAACACCAACGTCGCCAAGGTCATCAACATGAGCCTGGGCGGCGACGGGGCGTGCACCAGCGCCACCCAGAGCGCCATCAACGCCGCCGTGAACCGCGGCACGACCGTGGCCGTCGCCGCGGGCAACGAGAACGACAACGTGGCCAACCACTCGCCGGGCAACTGCAACAACGTCATCTCGGTCGCGGCGACCAGCCGCACCGGCGCCAAGGCCTCCTACTCCAACTTCGGCTCCCTGGTGGACATCTCGGCGCCCGGCGGCCAGACCAGCACCGGCACGGCCAACGGCATCCTGTCCACGCTGAACTCCGGCACCAAGACGCCGTCCTCCGAGTCGTACGCCTACTACCAGGGCACCAGCATGGCCACCCCGCACATCGCGGGCCTGGTCGCGCTGATGAAGTCGGCCAACTCCTCGCTCACCCCGGCGCAGATCGAGACGGCCATCAAGAACAACGCCCGTGCCCTGCCGGGCGCCTGCTCCGGCGGCTGCGGCGCGGGTCTCGCGGACGCGGCCAAGACCGTGGCCGCTGTCAGCGGCGGTACGACCACGGGGACGACCTTCTCCAGCAGCGGTGCCGTCGCGATCCCGGACAGCGGCTCGGCCGTCGAGTCCCCCATCGCGGTCAGCGGCCGCAGCGGCAGCGCCCCCTCGGCCCTGCAGGTCGGTGTCGACATCACCCACACCTACCGCGGTGACCTGGTCCTCGACCTGGTCGCCCCCGACGGCACGGCGTACCGCCTGAAGACCGCCAGCTCGTCGGACTCCGCGGACAACGTCAAGACCACCTACACGGTCAACGCGTCCTCCGAGACGGCCAACGGCACCTGGAAGCTGCGCGTCCAGGACACCGCCGCGCAGGACACGGGCACTCTCAACAGCTGGAAGCTGACCTTCTGAGTCAGCTGTCACGAGCGGGCGGGCCGGTCGGTGCGGATGGGCACCGGCCGGCCCGCCGTTCTCCGTCAGCCCCCGAAGGCGGCGAGGTGGTCTCCGGCCCAGTCCCGGTAGGAGCGGGCCGGCCTGCCGAGCAGCTCGGTGACCGTCGAGTCCACCCGCGCCTTCGCCCCGAGCCGTCCGCGCCCGGCACTCTCCATGAGGGCACGCGCCACCGGTTCCGGATACCGCGCCGACAGCCCGGACCACGCCTGGTCCTCCGTGAGCTCCTCGAAGCGCAGCGGCCGTCCCAGCAACTCGCCCAGAACGGACGTCTGTTGTACGGCGGTCAGGGCGGCGGGCCCGGTGAGGGCGTACGCCCGCCCCGCGTGCTCCGCAGGGCCACGCAGAACACGCACCGCCACGTCGGCGATGTCCCGCGGATCGACACTCGCGTTCCGTGAGGTGCCGTCGGGTGCGCGGACCACCCCCTCCGCCCGGACGGAACGTCCCCAGCCGAGGGTGTTGGACATGAAGGCGCGGGGCCGCAGCAGGGTCCAGGCCAGGCCCGACGCGCGCAGGAGCGCCTCGTTGTCCCGCTGCCACCGTGTGATCAGGTCGGTGGCGCCGGGGTCGGTCACCGCCTGGGCGGACAGTTTCACCACATGGCGCACGCCCGCGGCACGGGCGGCCGTCACGAAGTTCTCGTCGTGGGCGGGCGCCAGCGGGTTCGAGGTGACGAGCAGCGCGGAGCGTACGCCGGTCAGCGCCGCGCGCAGGCCGGTGAGATCGTCGAAGTCCCCGCCCACCACCTCGGCTCCGGGGCCGACACGGGTGACGCGGCGCGGGTCGCGGGTCAGCAGGCGGACCGGGCCGGCACCCGACAGGCGGTCGGCCACCAGCCCGCCCACGGTCCCGGTGGCACCCGTCACGAGGATCACGCCACGGGGACCGCGGACAGGATGCGGACGCCGCGGTCGGCCCTGCTGTCCAGTCCGAGCAGCAGCCCCGGCACCGCGATGCTGGGCAGGATGTGGGACCACAGGACGGAGATCCGGTGCGCGAGGTCAGCGCGGTTGGTCAGCGCCCGCGACATCAGCTGGATCCCGGCGAAGCCCCCGACCAGCAGCTCCACGGTGTCCCGCGGCTGCACGGTGGGCAGCAACTCGCCCTTGTCCCGGGCCCGTTCCATGAGCACCACCAGCCGCTCGCCCCACTGCCGGAACGGGCCGGTGTGGTCGACACCGGGCGGCGTCGCCTGGTCAACCGTCAGTCGCACGCTGCCCCGCAGCAGGGAGTCGGTCAGCAGCCGCTGCGCCACCACGAACGTCATGTCGATGATCTCCTGCAGTGTGCAGGGCTGTTCCGGGACCGTGCCGAAGGGGACCTGCTCGTCCAGCACCGCCTGCGCGAGCAGTTCCTTGGACGGGAAGTGGAAGTACAGGGCGCCCTTGGTGACTTCCGCCCGCTCCAGCACCATGGCGATGGTGGTGGAGGTGTAGCCGTGCTCGTCGAAGACCGCGCCCGCCGCTTCCAGGATCGCTCTGCGCGTCCTGATGGCGCGCTCCTGTTGTGCCATAAGGGCCCCTCCACTGCGCCGAGTTGAGCGAATCGGCGATCGTGCGCCGCAGTGACCCCGATCATAGGACGCTGCTGACTGATCTCGTTGAAAACCAACCGGTCGGCTCGTACTCTAACGCTCACCGGAGTGGACACCTCACTGTCCGCCAGTGGCCGCTCGAGGGACCGTAGGGAGAGACATGCCTCAACCACGGCACCTTGCCGAAACCCCGTCCCTGACGGCGACCGTCCCCTGTCAACTGGTGCACCGCGCCTCGGTGGCGGAGACCTTCCTCACCGGCTGGAGCCGGACCGCGGCCGACCGCTTCCTGGTGTCGGCGCAGTGGCCACGCGCACACGGCTTACACGTGTCGGCCGACCGGTCCGCCTACGAACCCCTGCTCGTCGTCGAGACCGTGCGCCAGAGCGGGACCCTGATCGCGCACACCGAGTACGACGTGCCGCTGGGCCACCACTTCGTGCTCCAGGAGTTCGAGATCGACACGTTTCCCCCGCACCTGGCGGTGGGCGCGATACCGGCCGAACCGGTCGTCGAGGTCGCCTTCACCGAGGTCCAGTACCGGGGCCGTCGTCCGGTGGCCGCCCGCTACACGGCGGAGGTGACGCACGGCGGTGACCGGGTCGCGACCGCCCGGGTGGCCTTCTCCTGCACCGGCGAGTCCGTGTACCGCAGGCTGCGTGGCGGCCGTACCCCCGACACGGTGGCCGGGCTGCCTCTCCCGCCCGCCCTGCCGGCCGCCGTCGTGGGGCGTGCGCTGACCGAGGACGTCGTCCTCGCGCCGGGTGACCGGCCGGACCGCTGGCGGCTGCGAGTAGATACCGCACATCCCGTTTTCTTCGACCATCCGCTCGACCACGTGCCCGGCATGCTGCTCCTGGAGGCCGCCCGCCAGGCCGTGGCGGCGCGAACTCCCGGCGCCCGCCTGCCCGTTTCGTTCCGCATCGCCTTCCATCGATACGCCGAACTGGATCAAACCACCTGGATCGAGGTTTCGGATGGTGGCGAGGGTGTCGTTCAAGTGGTGGGAAAGCAGGGGGATTCGGCGGTCTTCGTATGCGCCGTCGGCGCCGGCGAGTCGTGAGTTATCGTGGGGAAGAGAGCCCGAAACAAACGGCGTGACCCGTTCTTTCCCGCACCAGGAGTGTCCCGTCGATGCCGAGGCAGTTACGCGCGGAGCAGACCCGCGCCACGATCATCACGGCCGCAGCCGACCTGTTCGACCGGCAGGGCTACGAGTCGACCAGCCTGAGTGACATCGTCGAACACGCCCAAGTCACCAAGGGCGCCCTCTACTTCCACTTCGCCGCGAAGGAAGACCTGGCGCACGCCATCATGGAACTCCAGTCCCGCGCCTCCCGTCAGATGGCGAACGAGACGGACTCCCGGGGCTACTCCTCGCTGGAGGCCCTGGTGCGCATCACGTTCGGCATAGCGCGACTGTCCGTCGAGGACCCGATCCCCCGGGCGGGCCTCCGGCTCGCCACCGGGGGAGTGGCGGTGCGCGCTCCCCTCCGTCACCCCTTCACCGAGTGGCTGGACATCGCCTCCCGCAGACTCCTCGGCGCCGTCAAGGAGTCCGACCTCCACCCGGACACCGACGTCGACGCCGCGGCCCACTCCCTCGTCTGCTCCTTCGTCGGCACCCGGGTCGTCAGCCGCCACCTCGAGCCCGTGACCCGCCAGCCACGCAGACTCGCCGAGATGTGGCACCTCCTCATCCGCGGCATGGTCCCGGTACCCCGCCGCGCCCGCTATCTGACGCTGGTCACACAGTTGGAGCGGGAGACCAGGATCATCTGAGCGCGAGCGGTCCCGGGCGGCGCCGGGGCGGGCCGACGGGCCCTGGGGGGAGAGGGGGCGGGCCGACGGGCCCCTCGGGACGCGGGTGCGAGGGGACGGGCCTGTGGGGAAGCGGGGGCGGGACCTGTTGGCGCCGCCACGGAACCGGCCCGCGGTGCAGGCTGACGGGCCCCTCGGGACGCGGGTGGAGGGGGACGGGCCCGTGGGGAAGCGGGAGCGGGACCTGTTGGCGCCGCCACGGAACCGGCCCGCCCCGCCGCGCCTGGGCGCCGCGAGCCCGGCCCCGGTGAGCGATAGCGTGACCGTATGCCCGACACCCCGCCGCCCGTGATCCTCGGCAACGAACCCGGCTCCTTTCCGCACAGTGTGCTCGCCGAGCGGCATCCCGCCATCGTCCGGCAGGTGCGCGAGGCCTTCCCCTACGGCCCCGAGCAGCACCGCGCTCTGGACGCGCTGCTCGCGAGCTGCGCCGAGGGTGTGATCGAGCCGCTCTCCGCGGACGCCCCCGACCGGGCGCGCTGGAAGACCTGGGGCATGGACCAGTACAGCGGCCGCTCCTGGTTCGACGTGCCGTGGCTGTGGTCCGAGAGCTACTTCTACCGCCGGCTCCTCGACGCCGTCGGCTACTTCGACCCCGGCCCCTGGCAGGGCATCGACCCCTTCCGCCCCTTCAAGCTCGCCGAGCTGGACTCCCGGGAGACCGACGAGGAACTGGCCGCCCTCGACGACCTGACGGACCGGCCCGAGGACGAACAGGCCGCGGCCCTGCTGCACGGCTCGCTGTGGGGCAACCGGGCCGACCTAGGCTTCCGCCTCTCGGACGCCGACGCCGAGGGCCGGGCCGCCGCCCCGGGACTGGTCGCCGACGACAGCGACACCCTCCGCTCGCTCCTCACCGGCGAGGGGACGCTGTGCCTGATCGCCGACAACGCGGGTCGCGAACTCATCCCCGACCTGCTCCTGATCGCCCACCTCCTCGCCCACGGCCGCGTCGAGCGGGCCGTCCTGCACATCAAGCCGTACCCCTACTACGTCTCCGACGCCACGACCGCCGACGTGGTCGACGCGTTGCGCCGCCTCACCGCCACGCCCGGGCAGGCCGGCGCGTACGGGCGCGCCCTGTGGACCGCCATGACCGACGGGCGGCTCACCGTCCGCGCCCACCCCTTCTCTTGCGCCCCGCTGCCCTACCGACGCATGCCGGACGACCTGCGCGCGGAGCTCGGCGGATCCGCGCTCACCCTCCTCAAGGGCGACCTCAACTACCGCCGCCTGGTGGGCGACATGATGTGGTCCCCGACCACACCGTTCGCTTTGGCCACCGCCTACTTCCCCGGCCGGGTCGCCGCCCTGCGCACCCTGAAGTCCGACGTCATCACCGGCCTGGACGCGGACATGGAGGCCACACTGGTCGCCGCCGAGGGGCAGCGCTGGCGCACCGGCGGAACCCATGCGCTGATCCAGGCCAGAGGGTGAGGGGCCGCGGCCCCGCTCGCCGGGCGGAGCCGGTGCCCGGGCGCCGTGGAAAGTCGCCCGCGTAACCCAAGTGGGTGCGTGAGGGCGGAAGGCGCCCGGCCCGCCCGTGAGTCCTCGCGTACAGCCGTGGACGCCACAGCCGTGAACGCCACAGGGGCCGTCCAGAACTCCAGGATTCAGTCCGGATTCACGCGATGGTGTGATCATGTCCCGGCTCGCGGATGCCTCCCGAGGGCACTGGGTAGGGCCCGGCCATGACGCAGCAGCCCTTCGAACTCCCGCACTTCTACATGCCGTATCCCGCGCGGCTGAACCCGCATGTCGACGAGGCACGGGCCCACTCGACCGAGTGGGCCCGAGAGATGGGCATGCTGGAGGGGTCCGGGGTCTGGGAGCAGGCCGACCTGGACGCGCACGACTACGGCCTGCTCTGCGCGTACACCCACCCCGACTGCGACGGCCCCGCCCTCTCGCTGATCACCGACTGGTACGTGTGGGTCTTCTTCTTCGACGACCACTTCCTGGAGATCTTCAAGCGCACCCAGGACCGGGCCGGCGGCAAGGCCTACCTGGACCGGCTGCCCCTGTTCATGCCGATGGACCTGTCCACGCCGATGCCCGAGCCGCAGAACCCGGTCGAGGCGGGCCTGGCCGACCTGTGGACGCGTACCGTGCCGTCGATGTCCGCGGACTGGCGCCGCCGCTTCGCCGTGGCGACGGAGCACCTGCTCAACGAGTCCCTGTGGGAGCTGTCCAACATCAACGAGGGGCGGATCGCCAACCCGGTCGAGTACATCGAGATGCGCCGCAAGGTGGGCGGCGCCCCCTGGTCGGCCGGACTCGTGGAGTACGCGACCGCCGAAGTGCCCCCGTCCGTGGCCGAGTCGAGGCCGCTCAGGGTGCTGATGGAGACCTTCTCCGACGGCGTCCACCTGCGCAACGACCTGTTCTCCTACCAGCGCGAGGTCGAGGACGAGGGCGAGCTCAGCAACGGCGTGCTCGTCCTGGAGACCTTCTTCGACTGCACCACCCAGGAGGCCGCCGACACCGTCAACGACGTTCTCACCTCCCGCCTCCACCAGTTCGAGCACACCGCGCTCACCGAAGTCCCCGCCCTGGCCCTGGAGAAGGGGCTCACCCCGGACGAGGTGACCGCCGTCGCCAGGTACACCCAGGGGCTGCAGGACTGGCAGTCCGGCGGCCACGAATGGCACATGAGGTCGAGCCGGTACATGAACGCCAGGGCACGGTCCACCTCGCCCTGGCAGGGCCTGACCGGACCCGGCACCTCCGCCGCCGACGTCGGCGCGCTGCTCGCGTCGGCCGGCGCCGAACGCCTTCGCGCGTACACGCACGTGCCGCACCAGAAGGTCGGCCCGTCCCTGCTGCCCGACTTCTACATGCCCTTCGAGGTCGAACTCAGCCCCCACCTGGAGGCCGCGCGCCCCCGGCTCAGGGAGTGGACGCACCGCATGGGCATGCTCCAGGAGGGCGTCTGGGACGAGGACAAGCTCGCCGCGGCCGATCTGCCGCTGTGCTCGGCCGGTCTGGACCCGGACGCCACCCCCGAGGCGCTCGACCTCAGCTCCCAGTGGCTCGCGTGGGGCACCTACGGCGACGACTACTACCCGCTCGTCTTCGGCCACCGCCGTGACCTGGCCGCCGCCCGCCTCACCACCGAGCGCCTCGCGGCGTGCATGCCCGTGGACGGCGAGGAGGCGCTCGTGCCGGCCAACGGCATGGAGCGCGGCCTGACCGACCTGTGGGCGCGTACGACGGCGGCGATGACTCCGGACCAGCGCCGCACCCTGAAGGACTCGGTGAACGTGATGACCGAGAGCTGGGTGTGGGAACTGGGCAACCAGCTCCAAAACCGCGTCCCCGACCCGGTCGACTACCTGGAGATGCGCCGGGCCACCTTCGGCTCCGACCTCACCCTGAGCATGTGCCGGATGGGCCACGGTCCCGCCGTCCCGCCGGAGGTCTACCGCAGCGGCCCGGTCCGCTCCCTGGAGAACGCGGCCATCGACTACGCCTGCCTGCTCAACGACGTCTTCTCGTACCAGAAGGAGATCGAGTACGAGGGCGAGGTCCACAACGCGATCCTCGTCGTGCAGAACTTCTTCGGTGTCGACTACCCGACCGCACTAGGCGTCGTCCACGACCTGATGACCCAGCGCATGCAGCAGTTCGAGCACGTCGCCGAGCACGAACTGCCCGTGGTGTACGAGGACTTCGCCCTGTCCGAGCAGGCCAGGGAGGTGATGCGGGACTACGTGGCCGACCTCCAGAACTGGATGGCGGGCATCCTGAACTGGCATCGGGAAGTCGACCGCTACAAGGCCGACCACCTCGCCCGCCGCACCCACGGCTTCCTCCCGGACCGGCCGCCCGTGTTCTCCTTCGGCTGACGGACCCGGCCGCCCGACCCGACCGCCGGGCGAACGGCCTGGCCGAGGGCTGGGCGAGGGCTGGGCGAGGGCTGGCCGAATGGCCCGGCCGAGGGCCGGGCGGGTGGCGGCCGAACGCCTATGGCTTCCCGCTCCTGACCGAGGGTCAGTCTCACTCGTTCGTGGCTCGTGGAGTGCCGGTGCCCCGGGTAGATCAGCAGCCGGGATCGATCCGCATCCGCCGGAGGCGATCCGCACCACCGGAGGCGACCCATGGAACAGACTGCTTTGCGCCCCAAGCCGATGCCCGGTCAACAGCCCGGCGGCGGCGCCAGGTCCGGTGCCGCCCGGCACCCGCACGCCGCTCGCCGGCGCGGCCGACGGCTGCGGGCCCTGCTGTTCGCCCTGTTCGTCGGCACGGTCCTGGTCCTGTCCGGGGTCGGACTCGGAACGGTCGGTGCCACGGTGATCGGCCTGACCAAGCTCGCCGAATTCCAGCGGCAGGCTGCTGGTGCGGCGGAGGCGGGACAGCCGGGGCCCGCGGTGCCGGGAGTCTCGGGGACGTCGGGGGTGTCGGGTAAGTCGGGTGACGGCCGGGGGAGTGCGTCCGCCCCGGCCCGCCCCGGCTCTCCCGTGTCCGCCCCGGCCGATGCGCCCGCGCCCGTCGTCGCGACCCTCGGGCTGGAGGCCGTGGACGCCGGGAAGCCGGGCGCCCTGGTCGTCGGCGTGCACGTGCCCGGCCCGGGGTACGCGGCGGGCCTGGTCCGCGGCGACGTCCTCCTCACGTTCGGCCGGACCAGGATCGACTCGGCGGCCGACCTCGCGCGAGCCGTCGCCGACGCCCGGCCCGGCAAGGGGATCGTCGTGACGGTCCGCCATCGCAGCGGCGGCTACCAGCAGTTGACGGTGGTACCCGGGGTCGTCACGTGACCACCCGGAAGTGACTGGTGAGCCTGCCCTCGTCGTCGAGGACGTGGAAGGCCAGCCCGACCGGTGCGTCCCGGTCCGCGACCTGCTCGCCCTCCCACGGCAGCCGTAGGGTCCACGTCACCCCCGGCCCGACGACCAGCGGCCGCCCGGCGAACGTGGTGGCGGCGGGCGTGTGCGCGTGACCGGTGATGAGTCCGGAGATCTCCGGCCGACGCTCCAGCAGCGCGGACAGCCTCTCCGCCCCGCGCAACCGGTACGTGTCGGGCAGTGGGTGGTGCACGGCGGCCGGTGGGTGGTGGAAGGCCAGCAGGGCGGGAAGGCTCCCGTCGAGTTCGTCGAGCGTCGCCTCGATCCAGTCGTACGTCTCCTTGTCCAGGGCGCCTTCGTCGCTGCCCGGGATGCTGGAGTCGCACATCAGCACGGCTCCGTCGTCGAAGGCGTGCATGCTGTTGACCGGCCCGTCGGCCGCCGCCCGGCCGAGCAGGGCCTTGCGGTACGGAGCCCGGCTGTCGTGGTTGCCCGGGCAGGTCAGCACCGGGAACGGGGCGTCACCGTCGCGCAGCCCGAGGACGCGGGCGGCCTCCTCGTACTCCGCCTCCGTGCCGTGGTCCGCGATGTCCCCGGTCACCAGCAGCGCGTCCACCTTTCCCGGCAGCCGCCACAGCCGGTCACGGACGCGCTCGGCGCGCTCGGTCGCCCGGGTGCTTCCGTCCAGATGCAGATCGCTGATGTGGGCGAGTACGAGCACGGCGAGCGCCTCCCGAACGTGTGTCTAATGGGTGGAGGTGATCTAAACATTAGGATTAATGGGTGCGCAACGTCCAGGCATTAGGTGGGGTGGGAGGTGGTGCGGCCCAAAGACCCGACAACCGGCTCGCGCCGCCCTCGCTGTGCGGGCAGGATGCTGCCCGTAGCCCCTTCACCCGCCCCGGGAGGCCCGGATGACCGGCAGTACGGCCGCGACCTTCACCGCCGACGACTACAGGGCGCGCATGGAGCGTGCGGCGAGGGCGGCCGCCGAGGCGGGGCTGGCCGGGCTGCTGGTGGCCCCGGGGCCGGACCTGGTGTGGCTCACCGGCTACGCGCCCACCGCGGCCACCGAGCGGCTCACCCTGCTGGTCCTCGCCCCGGGACGGGATCCGGTCCTGGTCGTCCCCACCCTGGAGGCACCGGACGCGGCGAAGGCGGCCGGCGCGTCGGCCCTGACCCTGCGCGACTGGACGGACGGCAAGGACCCCTACGCCGCCACCGCCGCGCTCCTGGACACCTCCGGCAGCTTCGGCGTCAGCGACAACACCTGGGCGATGCACCTCCTGGGACTGCAGAGGACACTGCCGGACACCTCCTACGCCTCCCTCACCGAGGCCCTGCCGATGCTCCGCGCCGTCAAGGACACGGCGGAACTGGAACTGCTGGCCGCGGCGGGCGCGGCCGCCGACGCGACGTTCGAGCAGATCCGCGACGTGCCCTTCGCCGGCCGCGGGGAGTCCGAGATCGCGGCCGACCTGGACCGCCTGCTGCGGGAACACGGCCACGCACAGGTCGACTTCACCATCGTCGCCTCCGGCCCGAACGGCGCCAACCCGCACCACGAGGTGGGCGACCGGGTCGTCGAGCGCGGCGACATGGTCGTCCTGGACTTCGGCGGGCTGAAGGACGGCTACGGCTCCGACACCTCCCGCACGGTCCACGTCGGCGAACCCACCGACGAGGAGCGCCGGGTGCACGACCTCGTGCGCGAGGCCCAGGAGGCGGGCTTTCGGGCGGTACGGCCCGGGGTCGCCTGCCAGGAGGTCGACCGGGCCGCCCGCGCGGTCATCGCCGCCGCCGGGTACGGCGAGTACTTCATCCACCGCACCGGTCACGGCATCGGCGTCACCACGCACGAACCGCCGTACATGATCGAGGGCGAGGAACAGCCCCTGGTGCCCGGCATGTGCTTCTCCGTGGAGCCCGGCGTCTATCTGCCCGGCCGGTTCGGGGTGCGCATCGAGGACATCGTCACGGTCACCGAGGACGGCGGCCGCCGTCTCAACGACACGACCCGGGAGATGGTGATGGTCGACTGACACGGCGGCGCCGACAGCACCGGCAGGAGTCCCCACGCCCCCCACGCCTCCCACTCCTCACCCCCTCAGGAACGACGACGGCGCGACCATGACCCAGGCACCGACACCCACAGCGGACACCGTCCGCCGGCTGGTCCGCACCCTCCTCAAGGAGGGTTCGAGGGCCGCCGCCGGCCCCGACGTCCGGCCCGTCGCGGAGGGCGCCGAGCCGACCACCTGGTGGGTCGGCACCCGCCACGTTCTGCGCCTGGCCCCCGATCGTGAGGCCGCCGCCCGCCGACGCCGCGAACTGCGCCTGCGCGACCTGGTCCGCCCCCATCTGCCGGTCGCGGTGCCGACCAGCGTGGCCCACGGCGAGTGGGCGCCCGGGCTGGCTTACACACTGGACACCAGGCTGCCCGGCGGCTCGGGCGAGGACCACGACGTGTCGGCCGTCGGCGAGGCCGACCTCGCCGGACTGCTCACCGGACTGCGGGAGGTGCCCGTCCGGCAGGCCGAGGCGCTCGGGGTGCCGCGCACCGGACCGCGCTCCCTGGAGGCACTGCGCCGGAAGGCCGAGCGTGCCGCCCAACGCCTCGCCGCGGCCGACGAGTTCGACGCCGCCCGCCTCCAGCAGCTCACTGCCCCGGCCGCGGGCCAGCTCGCCGCCCAGTCCGGCAGCGCGGTGCTCGTCCACCACGGTCTCACCGGCGACCACCTCGTGGTCAGCGCCGACGGCCGGGTGCGCGGGATCCTGGACTGGACCGAGGCGGTGGTCGGCGACCCCGCGGAGGACATCGCCGGCCTCGCCCGCGCCGTCGGCTCCCCGGCCGCCGTCCGGGCCGCCACCCTCGCCGGCTACGGCGCCCGCCCCTGTCTGCGCGGCCTCTGGCTGGCCCGCTGCGACACGGTGATCCAGCTCGCGGACCGCGTCGAAGGCCGCGACGACGGCCCGCTGCCCGTGCTCAGGACCCGGCTGCGACGTGCCTGGGAGGCGATCCTGCTGGAACGCGTGACGGAACTGCGGGACGAGACGACGGACGACAGCCTGTAGCGCCACTGCCGCACGGGAGCGGAGCGCCTCAGGTGACCGGCGTCAGGCGACCGGAGGCGGCGGGGCGGACGCGGGTGTCCCGGTCGTGGCGGCGGCGCAGCGGCGGGCCAGGCGCGCGACGGCGTCCTTGAGCTCGGCCGGGCCGACGACCTCGAAGTCGGCGTCGAACCTTCCGACGATCGAGGCCAGGCCGGGCCACGACCACGACCCCAGGACGAGCCGGCAGCGGTCCGTGCCGAGTTCCTCGACCACTGCGTCCGGGAGGTACCGGGACACGTCGGCGGCGGGCAGGTCGAGGAGCACCTCGCCGCGGCAGGGCCAGTCGCCGCCGCCCTCACGGCCGTGGAACCTGTCGGCCACGAAGGCGGTCACATCCCCTCCGGGCAGTTCGCGCGGGGTGAAGCGGGGGCCGGTGGGAGTGCGCGGGGTGATCCGGTCGGCACGGAAGGTCCGCCAGTCCTCGCGGTCGAGGTCCCAGGCGACGAGGTACCAGCGTCCGCCCCAGGTGACGACGTGGTGGGGCTGCGTCCGACGAGGTGGAGCCGGGGCGCGGCGGTCGTCAACGGCTCCCGGCGGGGCGTAGTCGAAGCGCAGCACCTCGCGGGCGTGCACCGCGGCGCTGAGCGCCGTCAGCACGCCGCTGCCGACCTGTGGGGCCGGCCGCGACGAGGGGCGCTCGACGGCGGTCACCTGGAGGGTGTCGATCCGGCGGCGCAGCCGCGCGGGCATCACCTGGCGGACGGTGGTCAGCGCACGCGCCGCGGCTTCCTCGATGCCCGCGCCGGTGGTGGTGGCGATCCGCAGGGCCACGGCCAGGGCGACGGCCTGCTCGTCGTCGAACAGCAGCGGCGGCAGCTCCGAACCGGCGTCGAGCCGGTAACCGCCGTCGGGCCCCTTGAAGGCCGTGATGGGATAGCCCAGCTCCCGCAGGCGGTCGACGTCACGGCGCACCGTGCGCGGGCTGACGTCCAGCCGCTCGGCGAGCAGCGACCCCGGCCAGTCGCGGCGGGCCTGGAGCAGGGAGAGCAGGGACAGCAGTCGCGCTGACGTCTTCGGCATACGACCGATCCTGCCCCCGGAAGCGGACACATCCTGACCGCTTCTCCTGCGACTGTCGTTCTCGACCGGACCACGACGACGACCGGAAGGGCCCGACACCGTGACAGCCACGACCACCACCCCCCGCACCGCACCCGAGGCTCCCGACGCTCCGAGTGCTCCCGACTCCCGCGGCGCTCTCGACGCCGAGCGGACAGACCTGCTCGCCGCGCTCGCGACCGCGCGTGCGGCCCTGACCGGCACCGTTCGCGGACTCGACGACGAGCAGGCGGGCCGGCGCCCGACGGTCAGCGCGCTGTGTCCGGGCGGGCTCGTCAAGCACGTCGCGTCCATGGAGGAGACATGGCTGCGGTTCGTGGTCCAGGGCCCGTCCGCGATGAGTTTCGACCTGCCCGACGGCGTCACGTGGTCGGACCTCAAGGCCGGTACCGCACGCGAGATCCCGCAGTGGGCGATCGACCACCAGAGCGACTTCCGGATGCGGCCCGGCGAGACACTGGCCGGGATCCTCGAACGCTACGAGGAAGTCGCCGCCCGCAGCGAGCAGGTCATCGCCTCCGTGCCCGACCTGTCGGCGACGCAGCCGCTGCCGGACGCGCCCTGGAGCGAGCCGGGCGCGGTGCTCAGTGTGCGCGGGGTACTGATGCACGTCATCACCGAGACCGCCCAGCACGCCGGGCACGCGGACATCCTGCGCGAGACGCTCGACGGACGGACGTCGACCTGACCCCCTGCGCATCCCGACCCCGAACACGACCGAAGGGAACGGCACCACCGTGAGAACGCGCGAACCGGGCGTGAGCCGATGACCGTGCTCGACACCCGCGCCCTCAACAGGGCGACGCTCGCCCGGCAGTTGCTGCTCGACCGCGCCGACCTGCCGGTCCTCGACGCGGTCGCGCACCTGGGGGGTCTGCAGGCGCAGGAACCGCAGGAGCCGTTCGTCGGACTCTGGTCGAGGCTGCGCGCGTTCGACCCGGCGGTGCTCTCGGGCCTGCTGACCGGGCGACGCGTGGTGAGGACCCACCTCATGCGTCGCACCGTTCACCTGGTGACCGCCGACGACGCCCTGGCCTGGCGGTCCCGCCACGACGCCATGCTGCGCCAGCGGGTGCTCGGGGTCTACCGCCGCGAACTCGACGGGGTGTGTCTCGACGAGCTCGCGGCCGCGGCCCGGGCGGTGACGGCCGACGGCGAGCCCCGCTCGATGGCGGAGCTCGCGCGGGCACTGGCCGACCGCTGGCCGGAACCGGGACCGCGGGCGCTGGGCGAGATGGTGGTCGCCCTGGTACCGATGGTGCAGATGCCGCCGCGCGGGGTGTGGCGCACGAGGGCGGGAGTGCTGAACGTCCCGCTCTCGTCCTGGCTGGGGCGCGAGACCGATCCGCTGCCCCCGGACGGCTCCGATCCGGTGGGACAGGCGCTGGTACGGCGCTATCTGGCCGCGTTCGGCCCTGCCGCCTCGGCCGACCTGCGCGCCTGGTGCGGCCTCGCCGGACTGCCGGCCGCGGTGGCCGCGACGCGCGAACAGCTCGTCGCCTTCCGCGACGAGCGCGGCCGGGAGCTGCTGGACCTCCCCGACGCCCCTCGCCCCGACCCCGACACGCCAGCGCCGGTGCGGTTCCTGCCGGCGTTCGACAACGCGATCCTCGGCTATCACGACCGCGGCCGGATCATCGACGACGCTCACCGCGGTCTGTCGGTCGCCGGGGCGCGGGTGGTCCTGGTCGACGGCCGGGTCGCCGCGACCTGGACCGTCGAGGCGGACACGGTCGTCGTCACGCCGCTGCGTCGACTCTCCCGGGCGGACCGCACGGCCGTCGCCGAAGAGGGACGCACTCTGGCGTCCTTCCTCTCCGACGACGACAGTCAGCGCGTCCGGATCTCGCCGGCTCCCGGCGCCCGCGACTGACCAGGACTGGGCGGGCGGACGGGCCCCCCGGCTCCTCTGGGGGGCCGGCGGCAGCCTCGACCCCCGCTTCTCGTCGGTCGGGACGAAGCCGCCCGCCTGAGACGGTCACTCAGTCCTGCAGGAGCACCACACACGACTCGGCGGGCACGTGCAGTACCCCGCCCGCCCCCGGCGTCTCGACGGGCTCCCAGGCGGCGAGCACCTGCGCGGGGCGGGTGCCCAGGGGGATCGCCGCCGGCTCCCGGGCCAGGTTCACGGCCACCCGGACGTCCCCGCGCCGGAAGGCGAGCCAGCGTCGCTCCTCGTCGTACGCCACCTTGGTGTCGGAGAGGTCCGGATCCGTGAGGTCCGCCTGCTCGTGCCGCAGGGCGATGAGCCGGCGGTACCAGGCCAGCACACGCGCGTGCGGCTCGCGCTCGGGCTCGGACCAGTCGAGGCAGGAGCGGTCGCGGGTCGCCGGGTCCTGCGGGTCGGGGATGTCCTCCTCGGCCCAGCCGTGCGCGGCGAACTCCCGCCGCCTGCCCTGCCGTACGGCCTCGGCGAGCTCGGGGTCGGTGTGGTCGGTGAAGAACTGCCAGGGGGTGCCCGCCGCCCACTCCTCGCCCATGAACAGCATCGGCGTGAAGGGGGCGGTGAGCGTCAGCGTCGCCGCGCAGGCCAGCAGGCCGGGGGAGAGGACGGCGGACAGGCGGTCGCCCTGGGCGCGGTTGCCCACCTGGTCGTGGGTCTGGGTGTAGCCGAGGAGCCGGTGCGCCGCCACCCGGCTGCGGTCCAGGGGACGCCCGTGGCGGCGGTCCCGGAAGCTCGAGTACGAGCCGTCGTGGAAGTACCCGCCGGTGAGGGTCTTGGCGACCGCCCCGAGCCCGGCGCGCGCGAAGTCGGCGTAGTAGCCCTGGGACTCACCGGTCAGCGCGGTGTGCAGGGCGTGGTGGAAGTCGTCGTTCCACTGCGCGTGCAGCCCGAGACCGCCGTCCGCGCGCGCGGTGACCAGCCGCGGGTCGTTCAGGTCGGACTCGGCGATCAGGAACAGCGGCCGGCCCAGGTCGCCGGCGAGGCCGTCCACGGCGGTCGACAGTTCCTCCAGGAAGTGGCACGCGCGCGTGTCCGCGAGCGCGTGCACCGCGTCCAGGCGCAGCCCGTCGATCCGGTAGTCCCGCAGCCACGCCAGCGCACTGTCCAGGAGGTACGCGCGCACCTCGTCGGAGCCGGGCGCGTCCAGGTTCACGGCGGAGCCCCACGGCGTGTGGTGCGTGTCCGTGAAGTACGGCCCGAACACCGGGAGGTAGTTGCCGGAGGGGCCCAGGTGGTTGTGCACCACGTCCAGGACCACGCCCAGGCCGAGCTCGTGCGCCCGGTCGACGAAGCGCTTCAGGGCCTCGGGACCGCCGTACGGTTCGTGCACCGCCCACAGCGAGACTCCCTCGTACCCCCACCCGTGCTGTCCGGGGAAGGGGCACAGCGGCATCAACTCGACGTGTGTGACGCCGAGTTCGGCGAGGTGGCCGAGCCGGTCCGCCGCCGCGTCCAGGGTGCCCTCGCGCGTGTACGTGCCCACGTGCAGCTCGTACAGCACCGCGCCCGGCAGCGGTCGCCCCGCCCACTCGGCACGCCACGGGTACCGCTCGTGCTCGACGACCGCGCTCAGCCCGTCCGGCCCGTCCGGCTGCCGGCGCGAGCGCGGGTCGGGCCGCACCGGACCGCCGTCGACCGCGAACCCGTACCGGCTGCCGTCCCGCGCCTCGGCCTCCGCCCGCCACCATCCCGTGCGCTGCGGATCGCGCTCCAACGCGCGCGTGGCGCCGTCGCACTGGAGCGTCACACGATCGGCCTGCGGTGCCCACACCTCGAACTGCACGGACGGTTCCCCTTCGTCTGCCCACCGTGACGTAGCCAGTCCATCGTGCGTCAAACGAGATCAATACGCTGCTGAATCGGACCTATTGCGGCAGGTGTCGCCAGGTCCACACGGGTGCCGACCGTTTCCCCGTTTTCTGGACACCCGGCGTTCACTGCCCGACAATCACGAGCGTGACGTCGTCCTTCGAGTTCAACACGTACCCCGCGCGGTTGTCCGACGCGGAGCGCGACAAGGCGCTGAAGGTGCTGCGTGACGGCGCCGCCATGGGCCGGCTCTCGCACGACACGTTCGTGCGGCGGATGGAACTGGCGCTCTCGGCCCGCCGCTCCGAGGAACTCGCGGCGCTCACCGCCGACCTGCCCACGGAGAGCCGCCTCTCGCGGGCCGTGTTCGGCACCGTCGAGGCCGTCTCCGGCTTCACCGTACGGCTGCGCAGGGCCTGGCAGGCCGAGCGTCTGCCCAAGCTCCTGCTGCCCCACCCGGGCACCGGCCACGCCCTGCGGATCGGCCGCGACCCCGCCAACGGGCTGCGCCTGACCCACGAGACGGTCTCCCGCATTCACGCCGAACTCAGCCGCCAGGGCGGCATGTGGGTGCTGCGCGACCTCGGTTCGACCAACGGCACGACGGTGAACGGGCGGCGGGTGATCGGCGCGGCCGTCGTCCGCGAGGGCGACCAGGTCGGGTTCGGACAGATGGCGTTCCGTCTGTCGACCCACTGAGTCAACGCTTAGCTCTGGCCCACGCTTTACACACGGTTTCGCCTCAAGTCCCTTTGCGTTTCATGGTGTTGACGTACCCGTCAACTCGTGACTGACTGTGCTTACACCATGCACATCAGGTGAACCGACGGCACCACATTGTGGAGGTGTGCCCTGCCGCCCCTCCTCCGCTACCCGACCGTCGACGAACTCGGCACCAGGGCGGCCGCCCTGGTCGCCCGACATCCCGAGGACGCCCGACTGCGCCGGGCGGGCACCTCGCGCGCGGGCACCCCCCTGTGGCTGCTCTCCGTCGGTCACGGCAGCCGCCAGGCCCTCGTCGTCGCCGGCCCGCACGCCAACGAGCCCGTTGGCGGCGCCACCGTCCTCAGACTCGCCGAGCGTGCCCTCGCCGACCCCACCCTCACCACGGGCGCCGACGCCACCTGGAACCTGCTGCTCTGCCTCGACCCCGACGGCCTGCGCCGCAACGAACGCTGGCTGCGTGGCCCGTACACCCTCGGCCACTACTTCCGGAACTTCTTCCGGCCCGGCTTCCTGGAGCAGCCCGAATGGCTGCCCGACGGCGCCGCCGGGGCCGTACTGCCGGAAACCCGGACCCTGCTCAGCCTCCAGGACGAGCTGCGGCCCTTCTTCCAGTGCTCCCTGCACGGCGTCGACGTCGGCGGCGGCTTCGTCGAACTCACCCGCGACCTGCCCGGCCTCGCCCAGCGCGTCGCGCACACCGCGGCCCGCCTGGGCATACCGCGCGAACTCGGCCCGTACGACACCCTCTACTGGCCCAACCTCGGCCCGGCCGTCTACCGGATACCGCCGCCCCGGCCCACCGACCTGGCCGCGGCGATCACCGAGGCCGCCGTCGAGTCCACCTGGTTCCACCCGCACCGGCACGGCACGGTGACCGCCGTCGTCGAGGCACCCATGTGGGGCGTGGCCGCCGTGGAGGACGGCACCCCGCCCGCGGACGCCGCCGCGGTGCTGCGCACCGTCAGCCACACCCTGCGCCGCGACGCACACCTCCTGGAGCGGATCCTCGCGCGGATCCGGCCGCACCTCGCCGCCGCACCGGACACGGCCCGGCTGCTCGCCCCGGTCGAGGACTACCTCCTGGTCTGCCCCGGACTCGCCGACGCCTGGGACCCCGACGTCGGCGCCGGCGAGCGCCCTCTGCCGCCGCTCAGCACCGGCCATCTGACCGCCCTGCGCATCGCCGGACGCCGGCTGGCCCTGCGGACGGCGGGCCTGCTGCACCAGCTCCTGACCCGCTCCGGCACCGACCCGGCCGACGCGCTGCCGGAACTGGACCGGCTGGTCGACGAGTGGTGCGCCGACTACCACGACGGCTGCGGAGCACGCTGGATCCCGGTGGCACGGCAGGTGGAGTACCAGTCGCGGGTGGTGCTCGCCGCCTTCGACCTCGCCGGCCGGTACGCGCCCGCGTGCTCCCGTTCGGGTGAGTCGGGGTGGGGTTCGGAGGCCACCGTGCCGATGCATCGGGAATGACGCACACCACCACAGCGACAGCGGTACGGGGCGGACTGCTCGCGGCGGCCGCCCTCCTCCTCGCCACCGCCGCCCCGGCCGACGCGACGCCCCAGGAGTCCGCCCGGGGCGACTGGCTCTACGTCACGGTCACCACGGGCGACGCCCGCTCCAGCGACACCCGCGGCACCCTGCTCCTGTGCGACCCGCCCCAGGGCCACCGGCACGCCGCCGAGGCCTGCGCGCAACTCGCGACGGCCGCCGGCGACATCCACGCCTTCGGGTCCCGGGAAGGCTACTGCCCGATGATCTACGCCCCGGTGACCGCCCACGCGCGGGGGCGGTGGCAAGGCCGGCCCGTGGAGTACCGGGAGACGTTCTCGAACACGTGCGTCATGGGGGCGCGCACGGGAGCGGTCTTCGCGCTGGACGGCTGACAGCGCGTGCCGTGACGCACGCACGCGCGCCACACCGATGCCGTGCGCGTCCCACCGGACGGCCGCTCACGCCGCCCGGTCGCGTGCGTGCAGCGCCGCGGCGACGACCGTGCGCGACT
Organism: Streptomyces resistomycificus; assembly: GCF_001514265.1. GTDB lineage: Bacteria > Actinomycetota > Actinomycetes > Streptomycetales > Streptomycetaceae > Streptomyces > Streptomyces resistomycificus. The sequence continues at coordinate 269,286 of NZ_KQ948988.1, forward strand.
GGTGCTCGACCTGGTGCTCCAAGGGCACCCAGCGGGCCCGGAAGCGCTCGGCGAACGCGTGGCTCCAGGTCGCCACGAGCCGTTCGAGCCGCGGCGCCGCATGGTCCTCGCTCTCCCGCAGGACCCGCAGCAGCATCGCCGCCGCCCGCAGCGGCAGCCGGCGTCCGAAGGCGTCCACGCTGCCCACGTACGCCCTGCTGTTGTCGGCGGGCGGGGTGTGGACCCAGTCCGAGGCCAGCCCCGGCACCAGTTCCAGCCCCCACCTGGCGGCCCGCAGCAGAGGCCCGTCGACGTCCGGGAGCCGGGGCTGCGCGTCGGCGAGGATCCGCTCCACCTCCAGCGAGTCCCGCAGCAGCCGGCCCGCCAGTTGTCGCAACGCGGCCGCCGGCGCCGGATGCGGTGTGGGGTCGTCCACCAGGTCGCTCGCCCACATCGGCACCTCCACCACCGCGGTCAGACCGCCGTAGCGGTGGGCGTGGTACCAGGTGCTGTGCCGGGCGTCGTCCGGCATGCTCGGATACGCCGCACCCGCCCCCGGAGCGGGCATGACGTGCACGCCGGGCCCGGAGGCCGGCCAGCCCGCGGCGTCCGAGGCGCCCGTCTCCACCGGTATGTTCAGCTCCGCCGCGGACTTGGCGAACGGCTCGGCCAGGCCCGGGACGTCCCTCGTCAGCTGCACCCAGCTGCCGCCCAGGTCGGTGCCGTGCAGGGTCACCTGGAGGTAGGGGCGCACCTCGTCGATGACGCCGGTCAGCGCGCGCGTCTCCGGGGGCAGCCGGTCCGGTGGCAGCAGGGACGGCGACCACTCCGGCTGCTCGTGCCCGGCGGGACGGAAGAACCCGAGGTGGTAGTCGAACAGACTGCGGGGTGCCGGGGTGACGTGGAGGCTGGCCCCGTCGGGATCGGCGCACAGCAGGAAGTGCCAGGACGTGTCGCTGCGCAACTCCCGCTCGCGCAGCACCCGTTCGGCGACCGCCAGGAGCGTGGATCCGCCGGTCGGCTCGTTGGAGTGGGCGCCCGCGACCACCAGGACGGCACGGCGGGCATGACCGACGGACAGCAGATGCAGGGGCCGGCCGGCGCGGGAGGAGCCCACCTGTCTCAGGGTGCACACGCCGGGTCGGTGGGCGGCCAGCGCCCGTGCGGACGTGACCAGTTCGGTCACCGTGGGGTAGCGCAGCTCCGGCAGGAGACTCACCCCCGTCACACCGTCACATCCGCCCGGCTTCGCAATCCGCAGTACCCCACGCTCCGGTTGAGCTGTCAAGGACGCCACGGGGGAGGCTCCAGGGGGCGCCCGGATGCATTCAGCGGCCGCAGGGCCTGCGGCGAGCCGGGCCCGAGGCGGCAGAGGGGTCAGGGAGCCCGGACGGACGGGGTAGCGTGCTGCCGAACCCGCCGCTGGTCAGGCGACCGGCCGGTCCCGTGGCGCACCTCCTCGCCCCGCGTGGGTACGCCGTCGTCGAGCCCCCGGCGCCCGCCGGATCCGACGCTCACCACCACACGCCCTCCCCGAGGCAGGAGCCCCGGGAGCACGCTCCGGGGTGAGCCGGTCGCGAGACCACCTCCGCACGCCTGCCCGCACACCTCCGGCGCACGCCACCCCCGCGCGCGTCTTCCGTCGCGTGCTGCGCCCCGCTCTCGTCTTCCGGCGCGTGTCCCGCCCGCACTGGTCTTGCGGCGCACGCCACCCCAGCACTGGTCTTGCGGCGCGCGTCACGCCCGCACTCGTCTTCCGTCCCGCATCACGCCCGCACTCGTCTACCGGCCGTGCCGCGCCCGCACCCGCCCGCCCGCCCACGCCACCCCCGCACCCGCCTACCCGCGCACGCCACGCCACACCCGCCTACCCGGGCACGCCCCGCCCAGCTCAGCCCACCCGCTCCAACAGCGCCACCGGCAGGCGCTCGAACAGCTGCTCCACGCGTGCGTGTCCCGTGAACTCCCGCTCCGGGGCCAGCACGTCGGCCCAGCGGCCCGGCGGCAGCGGCAGCACCGTGTCCCGCCAGCCGCCCGCCTCGGCCAGCCGCAGGGACAACCGGGTGACGGCCGTGAGGACGTCTCCCGACCGCGTGTACGCCACGCAGTGGGCCGCCGCCGGACCCTCGGCGGTGAGCGGCGTGTACGTCGCCGACTCGCCGAAGGTGTCGGGGCGCCGCGCGCGCAGGCCGAGCGCCGCCCGCGTCACCGCCCCCTTGTCCCCGGGGTCCTCCGGCGGGAACCGCACGGGCCTGCGGTTGTCCGGGTCCACCAGGGCCCGGTACTCGCTCTCCGTGCCCTGGTAGACGTCCGGCACACCAGGCATCGTCAGATGGACCAGGGCCGTGCCCAGCACGTTCGCCCGGACATGGGGCTCCAGAGCGCGCCGGAAGGCGGCCACGTGCTCACCCGGCGCCCCGCACGGCCCCGCCGCGACGAACGCCGCCACCGCCTCCTCGTAGGCGGGCTCCTGCTCCGTCCAGCTCGTGTACAGCCCGGCCTCCCGCACGTGCTTCCGCAGGGCCTCCTGGACCCGCTCCGGGGCCGCCGGGCCCAGTGCGAACACCGTCTGCCAGGCCGCCCAGGCCAGCTGAGCGTCCGGAACACCCTCCCCGGTGCGCGTGACCTCGGCCAGCACGTCGGCCCAGCGCTGCGGGCACTGCGTGAGGACGGCCAGCGCCGCCCGTACGTCGGCACTGCGCTTGGTGTCGTGCGTCGAGACGACCGTCCCGCCCACCGGCCAGTCGCGCTGGACGCGCGCGCAGTAGGCGTGGAAGTCCTCCGCGAGGACCGCCGGGCGTCCCGGCTCGCCGCCCACCTCGGTCGCCGACAGCAGCGGCACATAGCGGTAGAACGCCGTGTCCTCCACGGACTTGGCGCGCAGCGCCGAGGAGGTCTGCGCGAAGCGCGTCCGGAACTCCACGTGCGCGGGCCCGTCGCCGTGGCGTCCGAGCACCAGGTCGCGCACGACGTCGACCGCGCCGGCCTCCTCGGGGACCACGAAGGCGAGCCGCGCCTCGGCCGCGGCCTCCTCGGTGACCACCCGGGCCGCGTCCCCCGAGGCGTACGGCCGGTAGACCTCCAGGCGGACGAGGAGTTCCTGCAGGGCCGTGCGCAGCGCCCAGGGCGCCCGGTCGCGCAGCGCGGGTTCCGGCGACAGGGCGCACAGGCGGCTCGCCACCCGGGTCAGCCGGTCGGTCTCCGCCGCCAGCTCGTGCGTGAGCACCTTGTACGCCGCCCGTCGCACCGTCGCCGCCCAGTCACCGCCCCGGTCCGTCTGCGGCGCCGCGAACCGCCGGTACTGGCCGAGGAGTTCCCCGGCCCCCGCCGGGTCCGTGAAGAGACCGTCGACGTGCCGCAGCGCGTCGTAGCCGGTGGTGCCCGCGACGGGCCAGGACGCCGGCAGGTGCTCCCCGTCCGCGAGGATCTTCTCCACGACCGTCCAGCGGCCGCCGGTCGCCTCGTGCAGCCGCAGGAGGTAGGCGTCGGGGTCGGCTAGGCCGTCGGGGTGGTCGACGCGCAGGCCCTCGATCACGCCCTCGTGGAGGAGTTCGAGGATCTTGGTGTGGGTGGCCTCGAAGACCTCCGGGTCCTCGACCCGCACCCCGATGAGCTCCGAGATGCTGAAGAAGCGACGGTAGTTGAGCTCCGTACGGGCCAGCCGCCACCACACGGGCCGGTACCACTGCGCGTCCAGGAGCTGCGGCAGCGGCAGCTCCTCGGTGCCCTCGCGCAGCGGGAAGACGTGGTCGTAGTAGCGCAGCAGGCTTCCCTCGACCTTCAGGTGTTCGATCTCCGCGCCGAGGGGCTGCCCGAGCACCGGGAGCAGCACCTGGCCGCCCTGCGCCTCCCAGTCGATGTCGAACCAGCGCGCGTACGCCGACTTGGGGCCCTCCCGCAGGACCGCCCACAGGGCGCGGTTGTGGCGCGGCGCCATCGCCATGTGGTTGGGCACGATGTCCACGACGAGGCCGAGCCTGTGCTCCCGCGCGGTGCGCGCCAGGGCCCGCAGTCCCTCCTCACCGCCCAGCTCCTCGCGCACGCGCGCGGGGTCCACGACGTCGTAGCCGTGCGCCGAGCCCGGGACGGCCTCCAGGACAGGCGACAGGTGCAGGTGCGAGACGCCGAGCGAGGCCAGGTACGGCACGGCCGCCGCCGCGGCCGAGAACGGGAACTCGGGCTGCAGCTGCAACCGGTAGGTGGCCGTCGGCACCGCCGGTTCGGTTCGCTCAGGTGTCATGCAGACCTACGTACCCGCCCCGCCGCCTTTCGTGTCATCGCCGCCTCCTCCGTTCGGAGGAGTGAGAAGAGCCTTCGAGGGACCGTTCGTGGCTGACGGCCCCTCCTAGACGGGCCGCTGCAACACCACCATGCTGCGGTCCACCAGGGTCAGCCGGTCCCCGGCCTGCACCTTCGTGACCGCGCCGGGCGGCACCCCGTCCGAGCGGGCGGTGTCCACCAGAACCTGCCACTGCCGGCCGTGGTTGACCGGCACCACGAAGTCCAGGGTCTTGGGCGAGGCGTTGAACATCAGCAGGAACGAGTCGTCGGTGATCCGCTCCCCGCGCGTGCTCGGTTCGGAGATCGCGTTGCCGTTCAGGAACACTGCCAGGGCCGACGCCTGCGCCCGGTCCCAGTCCCGCTGGGTCATCTCCTTGCCCTCCGGAGTGAACCAGGCGATGTCCGACAGCTCGTCGTGGGTGCCCTCCACGGGCCGCCCGTGGAAGAAGCGCCGCCGGCGGAACACCGGATGCTCCTTGCGCAGCCGCACGATCGCACGCGTGAAGTCCAGCAGCTCCCGGCCGGGCCCGTCGGCGTCCGGCCACCGCACCCACGCAAGCTCGCTGTCCTGGCAGTACGCGTTGTTGTTGCCGAGCTGGGTGCGCGCGACCTCGTCGCCGTGGCTGATCATCGGGACGCCCTGGGAGAGCATCAGCGTGGCGAGGAAGTTCCGCATCTGGCGGGACCGCAGCTCCAGGACGGCCGGGTCGTCGGTCTCGCCCTCCACCCCGCAGTTCCAGGACCGGTTGTGGCTCTCGCCGTCCCGGTTGTCCTCGCCGTTGGCGTGGTTGCGCTTGTCGTTGTACGAGACCATGTCGTGCAGCGTGAAGCCGTCGTGGCAGGTCACGAAGTTGATCGAGGCCAGCGGGCGCCGCCCGTCGTCCTGGTACAGGTCGGACGACCCCGTCAGCCGGGACGCGAACTCGGCCAGCGTGCGCGGCTCGCCGCGCCACAGGTCCCGCACGGTGTCGCGGTACTTGCCGTTCCACTCGGTCCACAGCGGCGGGAAGTTGCCCACCTGGTAGCCGCCCTCGCCCACGTCCCAGGGCTCGGCGATCAGCTTCACCTGGGAGACCACCGGGTCCTGCTGCACCAGGTCGAAGAACGACGACAGCCGGTCCACCTCGTGGAACTGGCGCGCCAGGGTGGCCGCGAGGTCGAAGCGGAATCCGTCGACGTGCATCTCGGTCACCCAGTACCGCAGCGAGTCCATGATCAGCTGCAGGACGTGCGGGGACCGCATGAGCAGCGAGTTCCCGGTGCCCGTGGTGTCCATGTAGTAGCGGGGATCGTCGGTCAGCCGGTAGTACTGCGGATTGTCGAGGCCCTTGAAGGACAGCGTCGGCCCCAGGTGGTTGCCCTCGGCGGTGTGGTTGTAGACCACGTCCAGGATGACCTCGATACCGGCCTCGTGCAGTGCCCGCACCGCCGACTTGAACTCCAGGACCTGCTGTCCGCGGTCGCCCCAGGAGGCGTACGCGTTGTGCGGGGCGAAGAAACCGATCGTGTTGTAGCCCCAGTAGTTGTTGAGGCCCATGTCGACCAGGCGGTGGTCGTTCACGAACTGGTGTACGGGCATCAGCTCCAGTGCCGTGACGCCCAGCTCGGTGAGGTGCTCGATGATCGCCGGGTGCGCGAGGGCGGCGTAGGTGCCGCGCAGTTCCTCAGGCAGCCCCGGGTGCCGCATGGTGAGGCCCTTGACGTGGGCCTCGTAGATCACCGTGTGGTGGTACTCGGTGCGTGGCCGCCGGTCGTCGCCCCAGTCGAAGTACGGGTTGACCACGACCGATGTCATCGTGTGCGGCGCCGAGTCCAGGTCGTTGCGCCGGTCGGGGGCGTCGAAGTGGTAGCCGTACACCTCCTCGCCCCAGCGGATGGAACCGCTGATCGCGCGCGCGTACGGATCGAGCAGCAGCTTCGCCGAGTTGCAGCGCAGGCCGCGCTCGGGCGCGTACGGGCCGTGCGCACGGAACCCGTACCGCTGTCCCGGCATCACGCCGGGCAGGTACGCGTGCCGTACGAACGCGTCGCTCTCCCGCAGTTCCACCGCCGTCTCCGAGCCGTCGTCGTGCAGCAGACACAGCTCTACTCGGTCCGCGGCCTCCGTGAAGACCGCGAAGTTGGTGCCGGCGCCGTCGTACGTGGCGCCGAGCGGATACGCCTCTCCAGGCCAGACCTGCATGGATACGACTCTTCCAGGTGTCTCGCGCCGCCGGGGTGCCTTGGCCCCGAGTGTCCCCGAAACTGATGGAACCACCTATGACTTACGTCCCTCTTACCGGGCGACCAGTGCATACCCCGTCTCATACGGGCGGTATGCCGAACCAGCGGGGCAAATAACAACTCCCGGGATGTCGGGGAAGCAAGGGGAAGACGTGCGCGACGCAGTGCGCCGCCATCTCGGCAAGGTGGTGGCCGGTACGGCCATCGCGGTGGCATCGACCGCCGTGATGGTCGGCATCACCCTGCCGGGGTCGGCGGGGGCCGACGACACGACCGGCGGCAAGGCGGGCGGCCAGGCCACGCAACAGGCGGGGCAGGGCGAGGGGCAGGGACAGGGCGCGGCCGCCCCGCCCGGTGTCGTGGAGCAGGTCCCGGCCGAGGGCGAGAAGGGCAAGGGCAGCGACCCGCTCACCGACGACGAGATCGAGCGGGTCGAACAGATCGCTGTCAACCGGCAGCTGTTCAACGCCAGCGAGGACGTCGAGGGCGAGCGCGGCCCGCAGCGCCTCAGTGTCGACCTCGCCGAGCCGGAAGCGGACGAGGCGGACGCCACGGACCCGCCCCGGCGCGCCGACGTGACGTTCTACGACTACCGGGACGACACCCTCGTCACCAAGACCGTCGACCTCGACACCGGCAAGGTCGTGCAGACCGGCGAGCAGCGGGGCGTCCAGCCGCCGCCGAGCCGGGCCGAGAACATCGAGGCGGCCGCGCTCCTGATCGCCGACCCGCTGGGCGCGGGCCTCAAGGCGGACTACAAGGACTCCATCGGCAAGGAGCTCACCTCGCCGGACCAGCTGTCGCTGAGCGGCGGCATCTACCGCGCCGCTGAGGGCGCCCAGCCGGCCGCACTGGACAAGTGCGGCGAGCACCGCTGCGTGCGGCTGTTCACGAAGGTCAAGAACGGGCCGTGGATCGACACCAGGAACCTGGTGATCGACCTGAGCGCCCGCAAGGTCGCCGACCTCGGCCGCTGAGCCGGCCTTCGTCCACCCTTTCGAACCTGCACCTCCTGCGAGGGAGTCACTTCTTCATGCGCGTCAACAGAAACAGCCATGCCCGCCGCCGGACGGCCGCCCTCGGCCTCGCCGTGGCCGCGCTCGCCGCCGGCCTGACGACCGGCGCGGGACCGGCCGCCGCCCAGCCGAGAACCGCCGCCGCCGCGGCGGCCGCGCCCGACTGCAGCGCCGCCTACCGCATCGAGCAGAAGCTCTCCACCGGCACGACCTGGCGGATGTGCTGGCGCTACGACGGCAAGGCCGGCCTCGTCCTGGACGACGTCTCCTACCAGCCCAAGGGCGAGACCAAGCCGATCAAGGTCCTCAACAGCGCCCGGCTCGGCCAGATCCACGTCCCCTACGACGACGGAAAGTGGGAGTACGACGACCTGACGGGCTACAACTTCGCCCAGGGTCTGATGGAACTGGCGCCCGGCGAGTGCCCCGGCGGCACCATCAAGTCCGTCAAGGTCCCGGACGGCAACCCGGACGACCCGAACGTCAAGGGACTGTGCACGACGACCCGTTCCCGCGGCCACGCCTACCGCATGCAGGACAACTTCACGAACAAGCTCTACCAGGCCCAGGGCAAGGACTTCCTCGTCTACACGGTCAACCAGGTCGGCTGGTACGAGTACATGACCGAGTGGCGCTTCCAGGACGACGGCACGATCACCATGAACGTCGGCGCCACCGGCAGCCTCTCCTACGACGACTACGACTCCGGTGACGGACGCGGCTGGCCGATCGGCAAGGGCGCCAAGGCCGCCGCCACCAGTCACAGCCACAACGTCTTCTGGCGCCTCGACTTCGCCCTCGACGGCTCCTCCAAGAACCGTGTCGAGCAGTACGACTCGGCCGTCACCACCCGCGGCCAGCGGACCCCGACCACCAAGACCACCCGCACCAAGGTGACGAAGGAGGCCGCCGGCGACACCAAGGCCTACCGCTGGTGGCGGATGGTCAGCGCTGCCGGCAAGAACAAGGACGGGCACGCCCGGTCGTACGAGATCGTCCCGGGCACCACCACCAAGTACCCGGGCCGCAGTTACACCAAGCACGACCTCTACTTCACCCAGTACAACAAGTGCCAGCTGTTCGCCAGCAACAACCCGGGCAGCTGCGCCGGCACCGGCAAGTCCGTCGACAAGTGGGTCAACGGCCAGACCCTCACCCACCCGATCGTCTGGATGAACGTCGGCTTCCACCACATAGCCCGGGACGAGGACCAGCAGCCCATGCCGGTCCACTGGCAGGGGTTCTCCATCGTCCCGAGGGACGTCACGGCTATGAATCCGCTCACTCCCGACGACCTGGCGTGGCAGAACGGCCACTGGCAGCCTCGTAGTTGAGAAACGACCTGTCCATCCGGCTGCACCGCCGACCGGTCCCGGAGTACCCTTCCTTGATCGTTGGGACGGGGAGTGCTCGGGGGAGCGGAAGGCGGTGCGCGGGTGGGCTCGGGAGGGCTGGAGCTGCCCCCTGGTGACGAGGGTCACGAGGGGAACTCCACAGACGCCCCGCCCGGCACGGTGTCCCTGGCCCGGCCGATGGACGCCGGTGCCATCGGTCCGGAGCTGGACTGGGACGCCGACGCCTGGCGCGAGGTACGTACACGCGCGCAGCGGGCCGGCCGGGCCTACATCTGGCTGAACCTCGTCGAGCAGCGGCTGCGCTCCGTCGTGGCCGCCGTCCTGCGTCCCATCTACGAGCCCGTCCACGGCGACGACTGGGTGGTCGCCGCGGCGGGGCCCGCCGGGCAGGAGTGGGTCCAGCGCGCGGTCGCCGTACGCGAAGTCAGCCGCCGCAAGGGCTACTTGCTCGACCCGGCCGACGACAACGTCCTCAGCTTCCTCACCCTGCCCCAGCTGCGCGAGCTGATGGTGCAGCACTGGCCGTGCTTCGAGCCGTACTTCGACGAGCGCCGGGACGTGGAACTCGCCCTCGACGAGCTCGAGGTCACCCGGAACGTCGTCTCGCGCAACCGGGCGCTGTCCGAGGCGGTCCTCGGACAGGCCGAACGGGCCTCGGCCCGGCTGCTGGAGATGCTCGGCACGGCCGGCGACGTGCCCTCCGCGCGCCGGCTGCCGGTCGACGCGGTCGAGGACCTCGTCGGCGACCGCTACGGAGACGTGGTCGCCGTGCACTCCGACCGGGTGCGGCTCATGCGGCAGTTCCCCGCCGAGGACATCTTCGGCAGCGCCCGCCGGCTCGACGCCGTCGGCATCGGCCTCAACCTGCTCGTGCAGAACTTCTCCGGCCGCCGCCTGGTGCGCCTGGCCGAGTCCGGCTGCCGGGTGCGGCTGCTGTTCCTCAACCCCGCCTCCAGCGCGGTCAAGCGGCGCGAGCGTGAACTCGGTATAAAGCGGGGCGAACTGAGCCGCGCGGTCGAGATGAACATCCTGCACATGCGCCGGGTGCGCTCCAATCTGCGCGACCCCGGAGCCTTCGAGATCCAGGTCTACGACGAGACGCCCCGCTTCACGGCGTACCTGGTCGACGGCGACGGCGCGGACGGCGTCGCCGTGGTGCAGTCCTATCTGCGGCGCTCGCGGGGCATGGAGGCGCCGGTGCTGGTCCTGCGCGGCGGGAGCCGACTCGTCAAGCCGGGCGAGGCCGACGAGGTCGGTCTCTTCCCGACCTATCGCGAGGAGTTCGAGGTGGCTTGGGCGGATTCACGCCCGGTGTCCTGAACTGTCCCCGGCGCACGCCGGTAAGCGGAACGCGGTCCTCTGATTGTCAGTGGCGCATGGGAAGGTGGAGACCACTGGGGGAAAGCACCACCAAGAAGGGGGAACCACCCATGGGCTGGCACCGCGAGCTGCTGATCGGCTTCGACCTGGAGACGACCGGGACCGATCCGCGTGAGGCGCGCATCGTCACGGCCGCCGTCATCGAGGTTCGGGACGGGCAGCCGTTGGGGCGCCGGGAGTGGCTGGCCGACCCCGGCGTGGAGATCCCGGCGGACGCGGTGGCGGTGCACGGCATCAGCAACGAGCGCGCGGCCGCCGACGGCCGGCCCGCCGACCAGGTGGCCGACGCGGTCGCCGACGTCCTGGTCGGGTACTGGAAGACGGGCGTGCCGGTCGTCGCCTACAACGCGGCCTTCGACCTGACCCTGCTCTCCGCCGAACTGCGCAGGCACGGCCTGCCGTCCCTGCGCGACCGCCTCGGTGGCGTCGACCCGGCCCCGGTCGTCGATCCCTACACGATCGACCGCTGGGCCGACCGCTACCGCCGTGGCAAGCGCAACCTCGAAGCGGTCTGCACGGAGTACGGCGTGCTGCTCGAAGCCGCCCACGACGCCTCGGCCGACGCCCTCGCCGCGGCCCGGCTGGCCTGTGCGATAGCCGGACGCCACCCCAAGGTCGCGGCCCTCGGCCCGGCGGAGCTGCACCGCCGCCAGATCGAGTGGTATGCCGAGTGGGCGGCGGACTTCCAGAGCTTCCTGCGCCGCAAGGGCGAGGCGGACGCGGTCGTGGACGGCACCTGGCCCCTGCGGGAGTTGGCGGACGAGCCGGTCTGAACCCGGGACGTCACGCCGCGGGCGGAGCCGAGACGGGCGCCACCCGCGGCCGGGCGAGCCGCGCGTAGTCGGCACCCGAGATCATCAGCGACCGGTCCAGACGGGCCGCGTTGAAGTACAGCCGGGGCCGCGCCACCACGTCCGGGTCGGCGACCACCTCGAGCCCGGGATCGAAGCTGAAGGGCAGCACCGTCCCGGGGACGGCACGGGCCAGCCGCTCGGCCGTCTCCGCGTCGCTGAAGCCGACGTACCGGGCGTCGAACAGCACCCGGACGGCGGCCATGTCGACCCGCCGGTCCCCGGGGACCACCGCGAGGACGTGACGTGTGGTGCGCCGGTCGACCCGGACCCGCAGCACGATGCACTTCACCGCCTCGGAGGCAGGGTGTCCGCGCAGCGCGCAGACGGCGTCGGTGGTGCCTTCGGGCTCGTGGTCGATGAGGCGGTAGTCGACGGCGGCGGTGTCGAGCAGCGAGATCAGACGGCCGTAGGTGTCGTGGGCGGTGGCGGACCGGGTGTCGGTGTCGGCCATCGGGCGTCCTCCTGGGCGGGTCGGGGGGTGACGGGTTCGGCTTGCTCGTGTCGTGGTGCGGTGCGGTGCGGCGGGGCACCGGCCCGGTGGGCGCGTTCCACGGCCTGCCCCCAGTAGGTGCCGGCGACCATCACAGCCGCGCCGAGGCCGGTGAGCGGGGTGAAGTGCTCGCCGGCGAGGGCGATGCCCACCACGGCGGCCCAGATCGGCTCGGTGCCCAGCAGCAGGCCGGCCCGGCTGGCGGAGGTGCGCTGGATGGCCCAGGTCTGCGCGAGGAAGGCGAACACACTGCAGAACAGGGCGAGATAGAGCAGCTGCGTCCAGGTCGCGGCGTCGGCGTGGGCCAGGGACGGCAGCTCGCGGGCGGCCGGCACCAGGAACAGGGCCGAGCCGACGAGGGTCTGCACCGTCGTCAGGTGCAGGGGGCGGATCGCCCGGCCCGCGGTGAGCCGGCCGACGAGGGCCACATGTCCCGCCCGGACGAACGCAGCGGCCAGCATCAGCAGGTCGCCGAGGCGGGGCGCGTGGAATCCGTTGCCCGACATGAGGAGCCCGACCGCCAGGACGCACAGGCCGGCGGCGGCGTAGAAGGCCGGTGGCAGACCGCCCGGGTGGCCCGCGCGGTCGAGGAACGGGGTGAGGACGATGGTCAGGCTGATGATCAGCCCCGCGTTGGCGGCGGTGGTGTGGGCGACCCCGTAGGTCTCCACGACCAGCACCGCGGCCTGGGTGACGCCCAGGGGCACACCGGCCCGGAGCTCGTCGCGGGTCCACCGGCGCGGCCCGCGCCGGGACCCGGTGCGGGCCGCGACGAAGCCGAGACAGGCGAGGGCGGACAGGGCGTAGCGCGCGAGGAGGACCAGCAGGACGGGCAGGGCCGCGGTGGCGGTCTGGGCGGACAGATAGCTGGAACCCCAGACCAACGCGACCAGGAGGAGTACCGCATCGGTACGGCGGGCGTCAGGCACCCGCCTACGGTGCACCGACGGGCCCACTGAAGCCCAGAACCACTTTCTTCAACGATCTTTTAGCGATCCTACAGAGTCCTTCTAGACTGAGGAGGTGGACGAACGGCAACTGCGGATCCTTCGGGAACTGGGCGAACTGGGCAGCGTCACCGCGGTCGCCGAGGCGCTGCTGGTGACACCGTCGGCGATCTCGCAGCAACTGCGGCTGCTGCAGCGCTCGATCCCCGTGCCGCTGACCGAGCGCGAGGGGCGCCGGCTGGTGCTCACCGACGCCGGGCAGGCGCTGGCGGGCGCGGCCGTCGAGGTGGAGACGGCGCTGGCACGCGCCCGGCACACGGTCGAGGAGTTCGTGGGCCGGCCGGACGGCGAGGTGTCGGTGGCGGCGTTCCACAGCGCGGGTGCGGCGTTCTTCCCGCTGCTGCTGCGTGCTTTCGCCGGCCCGGGACATCCGGTGCTGGCACTCGCCGACCAGGACGTGGCGCAGGACGACTTCCCGCGGCTGACCCGGGAGTACGACGTGGTGCTGGGACACCGGCTGGACCACGCCCCGCCGTGGCCGCGCGCGGTGAGTGCGACCACTCTGCTGCGCGAGCCGCTCGACGTGGCCCTGCCCGCCGACCATCCGCTCGCCGGCAGGCGACGGCTGACACCGGCCGACGTGGCCGACGAGCAGTGGATCACCGTGCACGAGGGCTTCCCGGTCCGGGCGACCATCGAGGCGATCGCCGCCGCGGCGGGCCGAAGGCTTCGCCTGGCCCACACCATCAACGAGTTCTCGGTGGCAGCGGAGGCGGTGGCCGCGGGAGGAGGCATCGCGCTGATGCCGCGCTGGACGTCGCGCCCCCACCCCGCGCTGGTCCTGAGGCCGCTCAGTGGGGTGCAGGCGCGTCGGCACATCGACGCCTTGCACCGCCCGGAACGCGCGGCACGCAGAGCGGTCCGCACGGCCCTGACGGAACTACAACGGGCGGCAGGAACCATCCAAGCCCGGGACGCACACTCCTGAGGGGCGCGGGGAACCGCGCGACCAGCCACAGCGGACCCGCAGTCGCCCGAAACAACATCCAGCCCCGAGCCTTCGGGCGCTCAGAACGCGTACCACCGCACCTTCTCGTCCCCGTCCCGCAGCGACGCGACCCGCCGCTCGAACTCCGCCCGCGCCCTCGGGTTGCTCGGCGCGTGCTGGGCCACCCAGGCACAGCTGGCCGTCTCCCGGGCGCCCCGCAGCACCCCGCACCCCTCCCACTCGCGCACGTCCCAGCCGTACACCTCGGTGAAGGAGCCGTACGCCTCGGCCGGCAGCCCGTAGCGGTCGTGGGAGAGCGCCATGACGACCAGGTCGTGTTCGCGCAGGTCGGCGGAGAAGGTCTCCAGGTCGACGAGGACCGGCCCGTCGGGGCCGACATGGACGTTGCGGGGGAGCGCGTCACCGTGGATCGGTCCCGGCGGCAGATACGGGGTCAACGCGGCCGCGGCCGCCGCGAAGCCGTCGCGGCGCTCGCGCAGGAACGCCGCGTCGGCCGGGTCGACCGCGTCGCCCGCCAGACGCAGCCAGCGTTCCACGCCGCCCAGCAGTTCGCGGGGCGGAAGGACGAAGGAGGGCAGCGGCAGCGCGTGCACCGAGCGGAGCAATTCGGCCAAATCCCGGGGCTCGGCGGGCCGCAGGGGATCGGGCAGCCGGTGCCACACGGTCACCGGGTGGCCCTCGACCAGCCGTGCCTCGGGCTCGGCCGCCCGCACCGCCGGCACGCCCGCCTCCTCGAGCCAGGCGGCGATGTCCAGTTCGCGGCGGGCGCGGTCGAGGAGTGCGGCGTCGCGGCCCACCTTGACGGCCAGGTCACCGGCGGCGAACACCGCGTTCTCGCCCAGGGCGAGCAGCCGCGCGTCGCGCGCCGAGCCGGGCAGGACGCCCGCCGCGTCCAGTACCTCCCGCGCCTGTGACTCGTCCATCCGTGCGCCTCCGTGTCCGTCCTCGATGTCCCGGATACGGCGGTTTACCGGGCGCGCGCTGCCGCACGCGCCGTCGAGTTCCCGCCATCCGTCGGCCAGTCTCGCATTCGTACAGGTCGGGGCGTGTGCGCGGTGCCTTGACGGCGCATACGCCCTTCACGACCATGACGGGGGCCCGCCGGGCCCCGGATCGGTACGAGCCACGCCCACGCATCGAGTTCGCGGCAAAGGAGCCGACCACGTGACACGGGTGACCGCGACGAAGCGGTCGACGCCGGGCGCGCCACGCGCCGGCGGGGGCCGACGGCGGCCGGACCACGGCGCCTGGTTCCTGGTGCTGCCCGCGCTGATCCCGATCCTGGTGCTGAGCGTGGGCCCCCTGCTCTACGGGATCCTGCTGGCCTTCACCGACTCCCAGTCGGGCCGCACCCGGCCCACGCAGTGGATCGGCGCCCTCAACTTCCGGGACCTGCTCCACGACACCCTGTTCTGGGAGTCGTTCCGGATCGGCCTGGTCTGGGCGGTCGGGGTGACGGTCCCGCAGTTCCTGCTGGCGCTGGGCCTCGCCCTCCTGCTCAACCAGGAACTGAGGCTGCGCTGGCTGGCCCGCGCCCTGGCGATCATCCCGTGGGCCATGCCGGAGGTCGTGGTCGGTGTGATGTGGCGGCTCGTCTACAACCCGGACGCGGGCGTCCTCAACGAGACCCTGCGCGACCTCGGCCTCGGCGACGGCCGGGACTGGCTCAGCGGCCTCGGCACCGCCCTGCCCGCGGTGATCGTCGTCGGCATCTGGGCGGGGATGCCGACCACCACGGTCGCCCTGCTCGCCGGCCTCCAGAACACCCCCCGCGAACTCCACGAGGCCGCCGCCGTGGACGGAGCGGGCGCCTGGCGCCGCTTCAGGACGGTCACCTGGCCGGCGCTCAGACCGGTAGCCCTCGCCATGGTCGCGCTCAACCTCATCTGGAACTTCAACTCCTTCGCCCTGGTCTACGTGCTCACCAGCGGCGGCCCCGGCGGCCGCACCCGCCTGCCCATGCTCTTCGCCTACGAAGAGGCCTTCCGATACGGCCAGTTCGGCTACGCGGCGGCGATGGGCTGCGTGATGGTGGCCGTGATCTCGGTGCTCCTCGCCCTCTTCCTGGTGGGCCGGCTCAGGGCGGGTGACGACACATGAGGACCAGCACCACCGGCCGCATCGGCCAGTACGCCGCGCTGCTCGCGTATCTCGTCTTCCTCGCCTTCCCGTTCCTCTGGCTGCTCTCCACCGCCTTCAAGTCGCCGCGCGAGCTGGGAAGTCCGCACCCCGGCTGGATACCCGAGGACCCCACCCTCGACAACTTCCGGCAGGCGTTCGACGAGCAGCCGCTGCTGCGCGCCGCGGGCAACTCCCTGCTCGCCGCGGTCGGCGCCGCCGTGATCGCCGTACTGATCGCGACCCCCCTGGCCTACGTCATGGCCCGCGGGCGCACCCGGCTGGCGAAGGCGGCGACCGGCTGGGTGGTCGTCAGCCAGGCCTTCCCACTCGTGCTGGTCATCATCCCGCTGTTCCTGGTGCTCAAGAACCTGCGGATGATCAACTCACTGGCGGGGCTGGTCCTGGTGTACGTCGTGTGGGCGCTGCCGTTCGCGCTGTGGATGCTCGTCGGCTACGTCCGTGCGGTGCCGGCCGAGCTGGAGGAGGCGGCGGCGGTCGACGGCGCCGGCAGGCTGCGGACCCTGGTGTCGGTGACCGCGCCGCTGCTTGTGCCGGGGATCGTGGCGACGGGGTTGTTCGCGTTCATCACGGCGTGGAACGAGTTCTTCTTCGCGCTGGTGCTGCTGAAGACGCCGGAGAAGCAGACCCTGCCGGTCGTCCTCACCCACTTCATCGGCGCGGAGGGCGTCGCCGACCTCGGCCCCCTGGCCGCGGCGGCCTTCCTCGCCACCCTTCCCTCACTGGTCGTCTTCGCGGTCATCCAACGGCGGATCACGGGCGGCATGCTCACCGGGGCGGTGAAGAGCTGATGCGGAACAAAGTCGTGGGCGCGCTCGTCCTCGCCGTGGCCCTGGTGCTCGCCGGCTGCACCGACGGCGGCGGCGCCTTTGGCGACGGCCGGGTCACCCTCCGCTTCCAGTCCCTGGCCTGGCAGGAGGAGTCCGTCGAGGTCAACCAGGAACTGGTGAAGGAGTGGAACGCCAGCCATCCCGACGTCAAGGTCGAGTACGTACAGGGTAGTTGGGACGGCGTCCACGACCAGCTCCTCACCTCCTTCGAGGGCGGCGAGGCCCCGGACATCATCCACGACGCCTCCGACGACCTCGCGGACTTCGCCTACGGCGGCTACCTCGCCGACCTGACCGATCTGCTGCCCGCCCGCCTCAGGTCCGACATCCCCCAGCGCAGCTGGGACGCCGCCACCTTCGGCGACGGCGTCTACGGCGTGCCCTTCCTCCAGGAGCCGCGCGTACTCATCGCCAACGCCACCTGGCTGGAGGAGTCCGGCGTACGCGTCCCGACCCCCGAACAGCCCTGGACCTGGCCGGAGTTCCGGCAGATCACCGATCAGCTCAGCGGGGACGGCACCTACGGAGTGGCCTGGCCGCTCAAGGAACCCGTCTCCGCGAGCCTCAACCTGTCACTGTCAACCGGCGGACAGCTCTTCCACCGGGGTACGGACGGCAAGGTCACCATCCGCTTCGAGGGCGCCGACCAGGTCGTGCCGCGCACCATCCACGACCAGGCCAACACCGACCGCAGCGCCTCGCCCACCACCCTCGGCAGCGGCGGCTCGGACACCCTGCCCGGGTTCTTCGGGGGCAGGTACGCCATGGTGCCGCTCGGGTTCTCCTACCGTCAGCAGATCGCCCAGCAGGCACCGAAGGGGTTCCGGTGGCAGGTACTGCCCGCCCCCGCCGGCGCCGACGGGCTCACCCAGGGCGTCAGCCCGCAGACCCTGTCCGTCGCCGAGGACAGCCCGCACAAGAAGGAGGCCGTCGCGTTCCTCGACTTCCTGCTCAGGCCGCGGAACATGGTCCGGCTCGCGCTGGGCGACTGGATGCTGCCCACCGGCACCCAGGCTCTGAAGGACCCCGCCCTGCACACCGCGAGGGACGGATGGGCCACGGGCACCGCCCTCGCCGCGCATCTGCGCCCGGCGCCCGCGCAGTCCGTGCGCGGCTATCCCGAGTGGAAGGACAAGGTCGCCACCCCCGCGTTCCAGGAGTACTACAGCGGGGCGATCGGGCTCGGTGAGCTGCGCGAACGACTGGAAAAGGACGGCAACCTCGTCCTGGCCCGTTACCAGCGCTGAGGGCCGGCCGCAGGGAGAAAACCCGTTGCCCGCCGCTCGGCGGTCCGCCTAACGTCCCCTCCGTGGGACCCAACGCGATGAACATCTCCGGTCACGGCCGGGGCTGCACGCACGCCATCCGGACGCGCCGCCGCCCCGGTGCCCTGACCGGCCCGGGGGACACCGCCCGCTGACGCCCGCGCGTCAGGGGCCGCCCCCGCACCGACGTACGCCGTGAAGCGCGCTCGGCACCGCCGTGCGCCCGCTCGGCGTGCCGTCCTCCTGTCTCCGGTCGGGGCCTTCGTCTGCCCGTATCCCTCACGGACGACAAGGACCGCAGGCCATGGCCCGCCCCACCCACGTTTCCCGCGCGCTTTCGCAGAACTTCCTCGCCGACCGCGCCGCCGCCCGCCTGGCCCGACTGGCCGCACCGCACCCACGGCAGGTGCCGCTGCTGCTCGAAGTCGGCGCGGGCAAAGGCGCGTTGACCGAGCTGCTCGCACCCCGCTGCGAACGGCTGCACGCCTACGAGATCGACCCGCGGCTGACTCCCGCACTGCGCGCCCGCTTCACCGACCGGCCCCATGTGCGCGTCCTCGACGGCGACTTCCTCGACGCGCGCCCACCGCACACGCCG
The DNA here is from genome assembly GCF_001514265.1 of Streptomyces resistomycificus. Taxonomy (GTDB): domain Bacteria; phylum Actinomycetota; class Actinomycetes; order Streptomycetales; family Streptomycetaceae; genus Streptomyces; species Streptomyces resistomycificus. The sequence goes on from NZ_KQ948988.1 coordinate 287,652, forward strand.
TTCTCCGTCGCCGGCAACGTGCCCTTCTCCCGAACCGCCGCCATCGTCGACTGGTGTCTGCGGGCCCCCGCGCTCACGGACGCCACGCTCCTCACCCAGCTCGAGTACGCCCGCAAGCGCACCGGGGACTACGGGAGCTGGACCCTCCTGACGGTCCGCAGCTGGCCCCGCCACGAGTGGCGCCTGGTGGGCCGGGTCGGCCGGCGCAGCTTCCGGCCCGTGCCCCGCGTGGACGCCGGGATCATCCGCGTCGAACGCCGCCGTACGCCGCTGCTCGACGCCGCCGGGTACCGGAGCTGGCGACACCTCGTGGAGCTGGGGTTCTCGGGCGTGGGCGGCTCGCTGCACGCGTCACTGTGCCGCGCGCACCCCAGGCGCCGGGTGGACGCGGCCTTCCGTGCCGCGCGCCTGGATCCGGGCGTGCTCGTCGGCGAGGTGGCGCCCCAGCGGTGGCTGCGGCTGTTCGAGGTGCTGGTGCCGTGAGCGTCGTCCCCGACCCCATCGGTTGCACGAGACGTCTCGTCTCGCCTAAGGTCGACGACATGACCAGTCGCTCGCACATCGCCATGTTCTCCATCGCCGCCCACGGGCACGTGAACCCGAGCCTCGAGGTGATCCGCGAGCTCGTCGCGCGCGGGCACCGGGTGACGTACGCGATTCCGCCCGTCTTCGCCGGGAAGGTCGCCGAGGCCGGCGCCGAGGTGAAGCTCTGGAACTCCACCCTGCCCTCGCCCGACGACGACCCACAGGCATGGGGCACGACCCTGCTGGACAACGTGGAGCCGTTCCTGGCCGACGCGATCCAGGCGCTCCCGCAGCTGATCGAGGCGTACGAAGGGGACGAGCCCGACCTCGTGCTGCACGACATCACCTCCTACCCGGCCCGCGTCCTGGCCCACCGCTGGGGCGTGCCCGCGGTCTCCCTGTCGCCGAACCTCGTCGCCTGGGAGGGCTACGAGAAGGAGGTGGCCGAGCCGATGTGGGCGGAGCCGAAGCGGACCGAGCGCGGGCGGGCCTACTACGCCCGCTTCCACGCCTGGCTGGAGGAGAACGGCGTCACCCTGCACCCGGACGACTTCGTGGGCCGCCCCGCCCGCTGTCTCGTCCTGATCCCGAAGGCGCTGCAGCCCAACGCCGACCGGGTGGACGAGGGCGTGTACTCCTTCGTGGGCGCCTGCCAGGGTGACCGCGGCGCGGAGGGGGAGTGGCGGCGGCCCGCCGGCGCCGAGAAGGTCGCCCTGGTCTCGCTCGGGTCCTCCTTCACCAAGCAGCCGGACTTCTACCGGGAGTGCGTCAGGGCGTTCGGCGAGCTGCCGGGCTGGCACCTGGTGCTCCAGATCGGCAGGCACGTCGACCCGGCCGACCTGGGGGACGTACCGGAGAACGTCGAAGTGCGCTCCTGGGTACCCCAGTTGGCGATCCTCAAGGAGGCCGATCTGTTCGTCACGCACGCCGGCGCGGGCGGCAGCCAGGAGGGTCTGGCCACGGCCACGCCGATGATCGCCGTACCGCAGGCCGTGGACCAGTTCGGCAACGCGGACATGCTCCAGGGGCTCGGTGTCGCCCGCCGCCTCGACACCGAGGAGGCGACCGCCGAGGCCCTCAGGGCGGCCGCCCTCGCTCTCGTCGACGACCCCGAAGTGGCCCGTCGGGCGCGGGACATCCAGGCTCAGATGGCGGGGGAGGGCGGCACGCGCCGGGCGGCCGACCTGATCGAGGCCGAGCTGCCGGTACGGCAGGCGTAGCGGCAGCGGGGCACACAAGAGGGCCCGTTGGCTCCCCGGTAGCCAACGGGCCCTCCGTCACAAGGCGGTTCAGACCCCCAGGCGCTCACCCTCGTCGTCCCGCACCACGGGCCGCGCCACGGCGTCCGCCGACTCGTCGTGGGTCAGGTCCGGCAGCCGGTGCAGCCACTTCGGCAGGTACCAGTTGCGCTCGCCGAGCAGGGCCATCACCGCGGGGAGCAGCACACCCCGGATGATCGTCGCGTCGATGAGCACCGCGGCCGCGAGACCGACACCCATCTGCTTCATGGACTGCATGGACAGGGTGCCGAAGATGGCGAACACGGCGACCATGATGACCGCGGCGCTGGTGACGACCCCGGCCGTGGTGACCACGCCGTGCTGGATCGCGTCCTTCGTCGTACGGCCGCGCAGCCGCGCCTCGCGGATCCGCGAGACCACGAACACGTGGTAGTCCATCGACAGGCCGAACAGGATCACGAAGAGGAACAGCGGCAGCCAGGTGATGATGGCGCCGACGCCCTCCGCACCCACCAGGGACGCGCCCCAGCCGTGCTGGAAGACGGCCACGAGGATGCCGTAGGCCGCGCCCACCGACAGCAGGTTCAGCACGATCGAGGTGATCGCGATCGTCAGCGAGCGGAACGACAGCAGCATCAGCGCGAAGGCGAAGACCACCACGAACGCGAACACCGGGACCACCGCTCCGGCGAGCTGGTCGTTGAAGTCCTGCGACCCGGCGACCTGCCCGGTGACCGGTGCCTCCAGGCCGTCGACCTTGCCGAGCGTGGCCGGACGCACCTCGTCACGCAGCTTGTCCAGGCTCGCGCCCGCCTTGTCCAGGTCGGAGCCGCCGACCAGCGGGACGTACACGAAGGCGATGTTCTGCTGGTCGTGCAGCTTGATCTCGACCGGGCCGCGCGAGGCACCCGAGGCGACCGCCTCCTGCTTGAAGTCGGCCAGCGCCGCCCGTACTTCCGGAGCGTTGATGTCGTCGGCCCTCACGACCACCTCGGCCGGCTCGGAGCCGCCCGGGAAGGCCTCGTTGACCCGGTTGTAGGTCTGCACGATGGGCAGCGAGTCGCCGAACTCCTGGTCCAGCGTGAGGTTCTGGGTCTTCATGCCGAGCGCGGGAGCCGCGATCGCGAGCAGCGCGCCGGCCGCCACCACGACGGAGATGACGGGCCGGGCGAGCACGCCCTTCAGTACGGCCGTCCAGAACCGGCTTTCGCCGTTGCCGTTGCGGCGCCGACGGCCCAGGAACGGAATGCGGCCCTTCTCGACCCGCCCGCCCAGCAGCGACAGCAGCGCGGGCAGCACGGTCACGGAACCGACCATGGCCACGGCCACCACCATCAGCGAGGCCAGGCCCATCGCCTCGAACTCGGCGAGCCCGGTGAACAGCATGCCAGCCATCGCCACGCACACCGTGACACCCGAGACGATGATCGCGCGGCCGCTGGTCGCGGCGGCGATCCTCAGGGCCGTCTGGGCATCCCGTCCGGCCTCCCGCTCCTCCCGCTCCCGGCGCAGGTAGAACAGGCAGTAGTCGACGCCGACGGCCAGACCGACCAGCAGCATCACCGAGTTGGCGGCGTCGGTCATCGGCTGGAAGTGGCTGACGATGCCCATGAGGCCCATCGTCGCGATGATCGCGGTGAGCGCCAGCGCCACCGGCAGCAGCGCCGCCACCAGAGCGCCGAAGGCGATGAGCAGAATGCCGAGGGCCACCGGCACCGCGGAGTACTCGGCCTTCTTGAAGTCGTCCCCGAACGCGTCGTCGAACGTCTTCATCATGCTGGCCCCGCCGATCTCCTCGATCCGCAGCGACCCGTGCTCCTTCTGCACCGCCTCGACGGCCTTCAGTACCGGCTCGACCCGCTCACCCGCGGTCTCCGCGTCGCCGCGCATGTCGAACTGCACCAGCGCGCTGCGGCCGTCCTTGGAGATGGTTTGCGTGTCGTACGGCGAGGTGACGTCCGTGACCTTGCCGGTCCCCTCGACCGCCTCGACGACCGCCGTGACGGCGGCGCGGAAGTCGGCGTCCGTGGCCTTGAGGCCGCCGTCCTTCGACTGGATCAGTACGGTCTCGCCGGCCGGCTCGTCGATCCCGGCGTCCTCGATGATCTTGGCGGCGGTGTGGGTCTCGCCCTTCAGCTGGTCGCTGTCCTTGACGTCGACCCGGCCGGCCGCGGAACCGAGCCCCATCGCCAGGACGACGAACAGCACCCAGATGCCGACGGCAGCCCATCGGTGTCGGGCACTCCACCCGCCCGCCCGGGCGGCCAGACCCCGCACCCGTGTATCTCCGTTCCCCATGATGGGCTTGCCCCCTCGTGAGCGGTGACAGCCCCCTGCCGCCACCTTTCGTTTCGAAGGTATGGGTCGGATAAGGCCATCTCGTCGTGCTGCCCGGTGAGGTGTGAGGCCCGGGAATCATCCCCTTGGACACCGCATCTCCCCACTGGGGAGGACAGTGGCCCCTTACATCTACCGGGGTGTCCGGTCCGTCGGCAGCGCCCGTATTTGTTATTACAAAACCTTGTTGAATAAGTCACAGGTGCGTGAAGCGGTTGATCCGCGCCCTTCGGATCGGCCAGAGTTTCGCGCAGTCCGCACCTGCGGCGGCGGCCGTCGTGCCCACCCCCACGGGGCACGACGGCCGCTCTATGGTGTGCGGATGACGACGACGTATGCGGCGCTGCTGCGCGGGATCAACGTGGGCGGCAAGAAGAAGGTCCCGATGGCCGACCTGCGCACGCTGATGGAAGGCCTCCGGTACGAAGGCGTCCGCACCTACCTGCAGAGCGGCCAGGCGACCTTCGCCAGCGACCAGGGCGACGAGGAGACCCTCGCGGCGGAGCTGTCCGGGGCCGTCGAGAAGCACTTCGGCTTCCCCGTCGACGTCATCGTGCGCGATCACGCCTATCTGAAGGCGGTCGCGGACGCCTGCCCCTTCCCGGCCGCCGAGCTGGAGGCCAAGCAGCTCCACGTCACCTACTTCTCCGCGCCCGTCGGCGCGGAACGCTTCGCGGAGATCGACCAGGCCGCCTACCTGCCGGAGGAGTTCAGGCTCGGCGACCGTGCCCTGTACCTGTACGCCCCGGAGGGCCTCGGCCGCTCCAAGCTCGCCGAGCAGCTGTCCCGGCCCCGGCTGAACAAGGGCGTGGTCGCCACCAGCCGGAACTGGAACACCGTCGTCAGACTCGTGGAGATGACACGGACGCCGCAAGGATGACCTTCCGGTGATCGCGGTAACCGCTGCGGGCGGTGAGCGACATGACCGCGTCCGGCACCCTGAGCCGCGGGTCCTCGTACAGCCGGCGCAGCTCGTCGTCCGTGCGGGCCGCGGCGACCGCGTCCATCAGGGCGAGGTCGTCCTCGGTGAGGTCCGCGTCGCTGCGGACGACCTCTCCCCACACGTCCCAGGGCAGCAGTTCCACGCCGTTGACCGCGGCGAGGTCCAGGAAGACGTTGGTGCGGATGTACCAGAGGCCGTCGAGGGCGCCGTGGAACCAGACGCCGAAGGTCCCGGGGTCGGCGCCGCCCTCCCGGCACGCCCGCCACGCGTCCCCGGCCACCAGGAACCGGTCCCTCGGCACGTCGAACGGGTCGATGTCCACCTCGTAGGCCGGGTGCGTGACCTGGGCGTCCATCAGACGCCAACTCCCGTCCGGGAGCCGGTACTCGGTGACCCAGTGGTCGTCGTGGTAGCCCTCGACGAAGTACGCGGCGAAGCCGCAGCGGATCCGGGCGGGCGTGCCGGTGGCCCGCAGCAGCGCGCACAGCAGCAGTGAGAAGTCCCGGCACGTCCCCGCGAACCGCTCGTCGTAGGGCCGTCTCTCGGTGAGCGGCCGGTCCCCGCGCTCACGCAGGATCCGCAGCAGCTCCGTGACGTACCGCGCCTCGGCGTCGTCCAGCTGCCGGTCCTCGGGGATCGGGTGACCGAGGCGCTCGCTCTCCCCCCGATGAATGATCACATCCCTCACCAGCAGGGCGAGTCGGGCCGGGTCACGGGGCAGTGCGCCCGTGTCCAGGTCCCCCGGATCGCTGTACGGCGTCTGCTTCAGGTACCGCTCGAAGAGGTCCATGCCCGGGACCCTCGGCCTTGCCCCAGGGGCAAGGTCAACCCGTCGGCGAGCGGCTGTCGCGTTTGTTCAAGAGACCCGGGCGCGCCTTGCCTAGCGTGGGACGCATGAACAAGGACGACCTGTATCCGTACCTGACGGAATGCGCCGCCGAGGCGGCCCGAGTGGCGCGCGGTGTGGCGACGGCGCGGCTCGACGACCCGACGCACTGCCCGGACTGGGACGTCCGCGCCCTGGTCAACCACTGGGTCCTCTACACCTCCCACGGTCTCGAGCACCGCGCCCTGCGCAAGAAGCTCCCCGAGGAACTGACCGCCCGCGACTTCACCGCCGACCCCGGCTGGGCGGAGGCGTACGCGGCCCAACTGGAACGCGCGGTCGCCGCCTGGGCGGACCCCGCGGTGTGGGAGGGCGAGGTGGACCTCGGCATGGCCGCGATGCCCGCCCCCGAACTCGTCTCGCTGATCGTCAAGGAGACGGCCGTCCACGGCTGGGACGTCGCCGTGGCCACCGGCCAGGAGTTCCGCGTCTCGCAGGGCGCGGCGCGGCTGGTTTTCGACGTGGTCGTCACCCACGGCGACCTCTACCGCCGGTACGACGGCTTCGCCGACCCCGTACCGGTACCCGACAGCGCACCGGTGTTCGAGCGGGCGCTCGCCGCGAGCGGACGGGACCCCCGCACGCCGTCCCGTGCGGTGCGCGACTAGTTCCGCACCGCCCAGGCCGGTCTCGGGGCCGGGGTGAAGCAGACGGGCCCGACCTCAGGCCCTCTACGGCCCCTCAGGCCCCCACGGCCGCCAACAGCGGAGTCCGGGCCGCCTCGTACCGTGCCAGCAGCACCCGAGCCACCTCCGGTGCCGGGCCGAGCACGTCGGCCAGGACGTCCGCCTCGGCCGCGCCCCGCGCGATGCGGTCCGGCAGGAAGCCGGGGGCCAGGACGTACGGGGCGACGGCGACCTTCGCGCAGCCCAGCGCGCGCAGCTCGCGCACCGCGTCCTCGGTGCGGGGAAGGGATGCGGAGGCGAACGCAGGCCGCACGGCGCACCAACCGGTGTGCCGCCACTCCCGCGCGATTTCAGCGATCACTGCGATCGCCTCCGGGTCGGTGGACCCCGCCGAGGCCAGCACGACCCCGGTCGAGGACTTGTCGGCGGGCGCGAGCCCCGCCTCGTACAGGCGCCGTTCCAGCGCGGCGGTCAGCAGCGGCGACGGGCCGAGCACCTCCGCCTGCCGGATACGCAGCCGCGACGGCGCGTCCCGCAGGACCGCCGGGATGTCCGCCTTGGCGTGGAACGCGCGCGTCAGCAGCAGCGGCAGCGCCACCACGTCACGCACGCCCTCCGCCGCCAGGGACTCCAGCACCCCTTGCACGGAGGGGATGTTGAAGTCGAGGAAGCCGGTCTCCACCCGCACGTCGGGGCGCAGCGAGCGCACCCGGCGGACCAGGGAGTGCACCGTCGCGGCATGCCGCGGATCGCGGCTGCCGTGGGCGATCACCACGAGGACGGGGCGGACCGGCTTCCTGTGCATGGACTCAGCCCTTCACCAGCAGGCCGCGGCTGCGCAGCACCCACCGCTCGAGCGGGCTGAAGATCAGCAGGTCGATGGCGATGCCGACGAACAGGATCAGCAGGATCGCCAGGAACACCGTCGCCATGCTGCTGTTGGTGCGGCCCACCTCCAGCAGCTGGCCCAGGCCCACACCCAGGTCCGGCGCCTTCGCGATGATCTCCGCGGCCATCAGCGAGCGCCAGGAGAACGCCCAGCCCTGCTTCAGACCCGCCACATAGCCGGGCAGCGCCGCCGGCATCACGATGTGCCGGATGCCGCTCAGGCCGGTGGCCCCCAGCGTCCGTCCCGCGCGCAGGAACAGCGGCGGCACCTGGTCGACACCCGACACCAGACCGTTGGCGATCGACGGCACCGCGCCGAGCAGGATCACCGCGTACATCATCTCGGGCTCCAGGCCCAGCCAGATCACGGCGGCCGGCACCCAGGCCACCGAGGGCAGGGACTGCAGGCCGGACAGGATCGGGCCGATCGCCGCCCGCACGAACTTCACCCGCGCCACGACCAGGCCGAGCGGGGTGCCGATGAGAAGGGCGAGCGCGAAACCGAACAGACCCCGCGAGACGCTCGTCCAGATGTAGTCCAGCAGCGTGCCCTTGAGCCACGCGTCCTCGACCTCGGCCCACACCGCGCCGGGGGAGGGCAGCTTCGTCGGGTCGTCGACGATGTTCAGGGAGATCAGCCCCTGCCAGATCACCACGACCAGAAGGATCGCGGTGATCGGCGGCAGGATCTTCTCGCGGAAGGTCTGCCGGAAGGGCGGCCGGGCGGCGACCCTGCTCTCCAGCGCGTCGAGGCCCGCCTCTACGCTCCCGGTGTCCTGGACCGGTGTCGTGTCAGTGCTGGCCATGACGGCGGATCTCCCCACGCAGTACTTCGGTGATCTCGACGGACAGTTCCGCCACCGGCGCGTCCTCGATGCGGCGCGGCTGCGGGATGTCGACCGTCCACTCGCGGGCGATGCGGCCCGGCCGCGAGGACAGCAGGATGACGCGCTGGGCGAGCCGCACCGCCTCACGCACGTTGTGCGTGACGAAGAGGACGGACACGCCCGTCTCCGCCCAGATGCGCGTGAGCTCGTCGTGCAGCACGTCCCGGGTGATGGCGTCGAGCGCCGCGAAGGGCTCGTCCATCAGCAGCAGCCTGCTCTCCTGCGCGAGCGCGCGGGCCAGCGCGACGCGCTGGCGCATGCCGCCGGACAGCTCGTGCACCCGCTTGCCGTGCGCGCCCTTGAGCCGCACGAGTTCGAGCAGCGACTCGGCCCTGTCACGTCGCTCGTTCTTCGGAATTCCCCTGAGCTTGAGTGCCAGCTCGATGTTCTTGCCCGCGGTCAGCCACGGGAACAGGGCGTGCTCCTGGAACATCAGGGCCGGGCGGCCGTCCGTCGTGATGGACCCGACGGTGGGCTTGTCCAGCCCCGCCACCAGGTTCAGCAGCGTGGACTTGCCGCAGCCCGAGGCACCCAGGAGGGTGACGAACTCGCCGGGCGCGACATCGAGGGTGATGTCGTCCAGCACGAGCTGCTGTCCGGCGGGGCCCGCGAACGACTTCGAGACGTGCTCGATCCGGGCGGCGTGTTCGGCCGCGGCGGTGTCGTCGGCGGCCTTGGCGAGGGTCGTGGCCATGGTCGTCACCTCCTGGGTACGCATCGGGTCCTTCGATCAGCTCGCGCCGAGACCGGCGTCGTCGACCGTGCTCTCACCCTCGGCCTTGAGGACCTTGTTGAGCAGGGTGAGGTCGTAGATGCCCTTGAGGTCGGGCTTCTCCAGCAGGCCCGCCTTCACCGCGTGTTCCGCCTCGGTGTTGAGGGTGGAGGCCAGCGGGTCGTTGGTGAACTGGATCGACTTCCACGCCGGGTCCAGGATGTCGGCGGGCAGCGCCTTGCCGGAGTCGGCCTCCAGCTGCGCGTTCGCGGCGGCCTTCGCCTTGTCCGGGTTGGCGTTGATCCACTTGTTGGCCTCGACCGCGGCCTTCAGTACGGCCTCGACGGCCTTCGGGTGCTCCTTGAGGAACTCCTGCCGCACGATGATGTTCGTGATCACGAACTTCTTGTCCGGCCACAGGTCCGCCTCGTCCAGAAGTACCTTGCCGCCCGCCGCGACCAGCTTGGAGGCGGTCGGCTCCGGCACCCAGGCGCCGTCGATGGAGCCGGACTTGTAGGCGTCCGGGGTGACGGAGTTGTCGGTACGGACCACCGAGACGTCGCCCTTGCCGCTCTCCGCGTCGACCTTCCAGCCCTGCTCCGCGATCCAGTTGAGGAACGCCACGTCCTGCGTGTTGCCGAGCTGAGGGGTGGCGATCTTCTTGCCCTTGACGTCCTTCAGGGACTTGATCTTCTCCGGGTTGACCACGAGCTTCACGCCGCCCGACGCCGAACCGCCGATGATGCGCAGGTTCTTGCCCTGGGACGCGGTGTAGCCGTTGATCGCCGGGGAGGGGCCGATCCACCCGATGTCGATCGAGTCGGAGTTGAGCGCCTCGATCTCGGAGGGGCCGGCGTTGAAGATCTGGTACGAGGCCTTCGTGGCGCCGAGTTCCTTCTGGAAGTACCCCTTGTTCGCGGCGACCAGCGCGGTCCCGTGCGTCAGGTTCCCGAAGTAGCCGATCTTGACGGAGTCGAGTCCGTCGATCTTCTTCGCCCCGGCGGCGACCTGGGCGGTGTCGGTCTCCTTGGCCTCGGAGCCGTAACCGCAGGCGGCGAGAGCGAGCAGCGGAAGGGCGGTTGCGGCGGCCAGGCCGCGGCGCAGGAGGGTGGAGCGGTGGACAGGCACGGGAGGTGTTCCCCTCGTTGGCCCGGCGGTCACGGTCTTTCAGGTCGTGGCCGGGAGGTCGGCAGGTTTTCGTCTACGGCGGTGGGGGGTGCGGGCGCGCGGGCAGTGCGCGTACGTCAGCGCACACATCGCGCCACCCCGCCCTGCCCGCTGCCGAGCGCACCGCTGCCGACGCGGCCGCCCTCCTTCGCGAACGTGGAGTAGTAGTCGGTGGAGTTCATGCTCAGAAGTCCCACCCGTCGTCCTCGGCCGCGTCCTTGACGGGCTCCGGGGACGCGAACGACTCGCCGACCATGCCGGCGGTGAGCGTGGTGCCGTCGTTCGGGTCGATCAGGATGAACGAGCCGGTGCGCCGCGAGTCGGCGTAGGAGTCGACCGGCAGCGGCTCGGCGGTACGGATCTTCACCCGGCCGATGTCGTTGGCGACGAGCTGTCCCGGGTGCGGGTGCAGGGACAGGTCGGCGAGCGTGAGCCGGGACGGGATGTCCTTGACGATCGCCTTCACCGTGCGGGTGCCGTGCTTGAGCAGGACCCGGTGCCCGACGGTCAGCGGGGCGTCGGCCACGTGGCACACGGTCGCCTCGACGTCCTGCGTGGTGGCCGGCGCGTCCTTGCTCGGCACGATCAGGTCGCCGCGTGAGATGTCGATGTCGTCCTCCAGCAGGACGGTCACCGACTGCGTGGTCCAGGCGATGTCGACCGGCTTGCCGAGCAGGTCGATGCCGGAGATCTTCGAGGCGCGGCCCGAGGGCAGCACGGTGACCGACTCGCCGACCCGGAAGGAACCGGCGGCGATCTGGCCCGCGTATCCCCGGTAGTCGGGGTGCTCGGAGGTCTGCGGCCGGATCACGTACTGCACGGGCAGGCGGGCGTGGCAGTGGCTCAGGTCGTGGGTGACCGGGACCGTCTCCAGGTGCTCCAGGACGGTCGGGCCGCCGTACCAGTCCATGTTCGCGGACGGCTCCACCACGTTGTCACCGGCGAGCGCCGAGATCGGGATCGCGGTGACCTCCGGGACGCCCAGCTCGAGCGCGTACGCCGTGAACTCCTCGGCGATCGCCGCGAACACGGACTCCTTGTACTCGACGAGGTCCATCTTGTTGACGGCGAGGACCACGTGCGGGACCCGGAGCAGGGCGGCCAGGGCGGCGTGCCGGCGGGTCTGCTCGACGACGCCGTTGCGGGCGTCGATGAGGATCACCGTCAGCTCGGCGGTGGAGGCGCCGGTGACCATGTTGCGGGTGTACTGCACGTGGCCCGGCGTGTCGGCGAGGATGAACCGGCGGCGCGGGGTCGCGAAGTAGCGGTATGCCACGTCGATGGTGATGCCCTGCTCCCGCTCGGCCCTCAGGCCGTCGGTGAGCAGTGCCAGGTCCGGGCCCTCCGCACCGCGGCTCGCCGAGGCGCGCTCCACGGCCTCGAGCTGGTCGGTGAGGATCGACTTGGAGTCGTGCAGCAGCCGTCCGACGAGCGTGGACTTGCCGTCGTCGACGGAGCCCGCGGTGGCGAACCGGAGCAGCGTGGTGGCCGAGAGTTCCTCGGTCGTGATGGTGCTCATGGTTAGAAGTACCCCTCGCGCTTGCGGTCTTCCATCGCGGCCTCGGACATCTTGTCGTCGGCGCGGGTGGCGCCGCGCTCGGTGAGCCGGGAGGCGGCGATCTCGGTGATCACGGCGTCCAGCGTGGTCGCGTCGGAGTCGACGGCGCCGGTGCAGGACATGTCGCCGACCGTGCGGTAGCGGACCTGCCGCTTCTCCACGGTCTCGGTGTCCTTGGGGCCGCCCCACTCGCCGGCGGTCAGCCACATGCCGGCCCGCCGGAACACCTCGCGCTCGTGGGCGAAGTAGATCTGCGGGAGTTCGATGCCCTCGCGGGCGATGTACTGCCAGACGTCCAGCTCGGTCCAGTTGGACAGCGGGAAGACGCGCACGTGCTCACCGGGGGCGTGCCGGCCGTTGTAGAGGTTCCACAGCTCGGGCCGCTGGCGGCGCGGGTCCCACTGGGAGAACTCGTCGCGCAGCGAGAACACCCGCTCCTTGGCGCGGGCCTTCTCCTCGTCGCGGCGGCCGCCGCCGAAGACGGCGTCGAACTTCTCGGCCTGGATCTTCTCGGTGAGCGGGAGGGTCTGCAGCGGGTTGCGGGTGCCGTCCGGGCGCTCCTTGAGGATGCCGCGGTCGATGTAGTCCTGCACGGAGGCGACGTGCAGCCGCAGCCCGTGCTGGTCGACCGTGCGGTCGCGGTACTCCAGCACCTCGGGGAAGTTGTGCCCGGTGTCCACGTGCAGCAGCGAGAAGGGGATCGCCGCGGGGGCGAAGGCCTTCAGCGCCAGGTGCAGCATGACGATGGAGTCCTTGCCGCCGGAGAAGAGGATCACCGGCCGCTCGAACTCGCCCGCCACCTCGCGGAAGATGTGCACCGCCTCGGACTCCAGCGCGTCCAGGTGGGAGAGGGCGTACGGGGCGTCCGTACCCTCCTCGACCTCGGCTGCGGTCGTCGTCGTCATGCCAGTCCCCTCTCGGTGAGCAGCGCGTGGACCGCGGCCGCGGACTCCTGGACGGTCTGGTCCTGCGACTCGATCCGCAGGTCGGGGGAGAGGGGCTCCTCGTACGGGTCGTCGACCCCGGTGAGCCCCGTCAGCTCGCCCGCCGCCTGCTTGGCGTACAGACCCTTCACATCGCGTTCCGAGCACACCTCGACCGGAGTCGCCACGTGCACCTCGATGTACGCCGTCCCGCTCTCCTTGTGGCGCCCCCGCACCGCGTCGCGGCTGTCGGCGTAGGGCGCGATGACCGGGACGAGCGCCATGACGCCGTTGCGCGCCAGGAGTTCGGCGAGGAAGCCGATGCGCTGCACGTTGGTGTGCCGGTCCTCGCGGCTGAAGCCGAGGCCCGCCGAGATGAACTCGCGGATCTCGTCGCCGTCGAGCACCTCGACGAGGTGGCCCTCCTCGCGCAGCCGGCCGGCCAGCTCGTACGCGATGGTGGTCTTGCCGGCACTCGGCAGACCCGTGAGCCAGACGGTGGCTCCGGTCGTCACGTGCTTCTCCTCGGGTAGGTCGGGGGTGGTCGTCATCAGTGCAGTCCGCACTCGGTCTTGCTGCGGCCCGCCCAGCGGCCGGCACGCGCGTCCTCGCCCTCCAGGACGCGGCGGGTGCAGGGTGCGCAGCCGACGGAGGCGTAGCCGTCCATCAGCAGCGGGTTGGTCAGTACGCCGTGCTCCGCGACGTAGGCGTCCACGTCGTCCTGCGTCCAGCGGGCGATCGGCGAGATCTTGACCTTCCGGCGCTTCTCGTCCCAGCCGACGACCGGGGTGTTCGCCCGGGTCGGGGACTCGTCGCGGCGCAGGCCGGTCGCCCAGGCCTGGTAGGCCGTCAGGCCCTCCTCCAGCGGCTGGACCTTGCGCATCTTGCAGCACAGGTCGGGGTCGCGGTCGTGCAGCCTGGGACCGAACTCGGCGTCCTGCTCGGCGACCGTCCGGCGCGGGGTGAGCGTGATGACGTTGACGTCCATCACGGCCTCGACCGCGTCCCGGGTCCCGATGGTCTCCGGGAAGTGGTAGCCGGTGTCGAGGAAGACGACGTCCACGCCCTTGCGTACCCGGGAGGCCAGGTGGGCGACCACCGCGTCCTCCATCGAGGAGGTCACGCAGAAGCGGGGGCCGAAGGTGTCGACCGCCCACTGGAGGATCTCCAGCGCGGTGGCGTCCTCCAGCTCGCGGCCGGCCCGCTCGGCGAGCTCCTTGAGATCGGCTGTCGTGCGTTCTTCCTGAGTCGTCGTCATATCTGATCTCCCCCTGCGTCGGAGTGCTGAAGGCCCCGGGCGAGCAGCCCGAGGAACTTCAACTGGAATGCGCGGCTGCACGCCGCGCATTCCCACGCGCCGTGGCTGCCTTCCAGGGCCTCACTGGGCCGGAGGTCCTCGTCGCCGCAGTAGGGGCAGTAGAAGGGGGCGGCTCGCTCGCTCATGACAGGGCCTCCTCGGAAGCACGGGTCGCCCAGGCGGCGAACCGCTCACCTTCCTCGCGCTCCTCCTGGAACCGCTTCAGGACGCGCTCGACGTAGTCGGGCAGTTCCTCGGAGGTGACCTTCAGGCCGCGCACCTTGCGGCCGAAACCGGCCTCCAGACCGAGCGCGCCACCCAGGTGCACCTGGTAGCCCTCGACCTGCTCGCCCTGGTCGTTGAGCATGAGCTGGCCCTTGAGACCGATGTCCGCCACCTGGATACGGGCGCAGGCGTTGGGGCAGCCGTTGAGGTTGATGGTGATCGGCTCGTCGAACTCCGGGATCCGGCGCTCCAGCTCGTCGATCAGCGCGGAGCCGCGTGCCTTGGTCTCGACGATGGCGAGCTTGCAGTACTCGATGCCGGTGCAGGCCATGGTGCCGCGCCGGAACGGGGACGGCTTGGCGGTCAGGTCCAGTGCCTCCAGGGCCTCGACCAGCGACTCGACCTGTGTCTCCTCGACGTCGAGGACGATCATCTTCTGCTCGACGGTGGTGCGGACGCGGCCCGAGCCGTGCGCCTCGGCGAGCTCCGCGATCTTCGTCAGGGTGGCGCCGTCCACGCGGCCCACGCGCGGGGCGAAACCGACGTAGAAGCGGCCGTCCTTCTGACGGTGCACGCCGACGTGGTCGCGCCAGCGCTCCACGGGCTGGGCGGGGGCCGGGCCGTCGACGAGCTCACGCTTGAGGTACTCGTCCTGCAGGATCTGGCGGAACTTCTCCGGGCCCCAGTCGGCGACCAGGAACTTCAGACGGGCGCGGGTGCGCAGCCGCCGGTAGCCGTAGTCGCGGAAGATGCCGATCACGCCCGCCCAGACGTCCGGGACCTCGTCCAGCGGGACCCAGGCGCCGAGCCGGACGCCGATCTTCGGGTTGGTGGACAGACCGCCGCCGACCCACAGGTCGAAACCGGGACCGTGCTCGGGGTGGTTCACGCCGACGAACGCGACGTCGTTGATCTCGTGGGCGACGTCGAGGAGCGGGGAACCGGAGATCGCCGTCTTGAACTTGCGCGGCAGGTTGGAGAACTCCTTGCTGCCGATGTAGCGGCTGTGGATCTCGTCCATGGCCGGAGTGCCGTCGATGATCTCGTCCGCGGCGATACCGGCGACCGGCGAGCCGATGATGACGCGCGGGGTGTCGCCGCAGGCCTCCGTGGTGGACAGACCGACCGCCTCCAGGCGGTTCCAGATCTCCGGCACGTCCTCGATGCGGATCCAGTGGTACTGCACGTTCTGCCGGTCGGTGATGTCGGCGGTGCCGCGCGCGAACTCCTGCGAGATCTCGCCGATCACCCGCAGCTGCGCGGTGGTGAGCCGGCCGCCGTCGATGCGGACGCGGAGCATGAAGTACTTGTCGTCCAGCTCCTCCGGCTCCAGGATCGCGGTCTTGCCGCCGTCGATCCCGGGCTTGCGCTGGGTGTACAGCCCCCACCAGCGCATCCGGCCGCGCAGGTCGTTGGGGTCGATCGAGTCGAAACCGCGCTTCGAGTAGATCGTCTCAATGCGTGTCCGCACATTGAGACCGTCATCGTCCTTCTTGAACTGCTCGTTGCCGTTGAGCGGGGTGAAGTGTCCCGCGGCCCACTGGCCCTCACCGCGGTGACGGCTCACCTTGCGGCGGGGAGTCGCGGCGGCAGGCTTCTGCGGGGTGGCGGCCATGGTTGATACGTCCTTCGGGACAGGCGGGAAACGCGGCTCTGACCTGCGCGCGCGGGCGCATGGGGGACATGCGCGTCTTTGCGCAGGTGGAGACGGAAGTCAGGAATGTCGGGTGTCGCTGCGGCTCGTCAGCGCGCCGGACAGATGGCGCTGGACATGCGGCCGAGGTCGACGTGTCGTCGACTCACCAAGGCAATTCCAGTTCCAGACATGACGGAAGCGTGTCATGGCGATCTGGACACAGTCCAGCTTCGTCCGTCATGTGGACACCCTTGTCCCGCAGGGTGAGACAAGGGTGTTCTCGGTCACATGGACCGAATGAGGTCTTGTCGGCCCAGGTCAGGACGGGTAGGCGCCCGGCCAGGGGCCGGGCGCGGTCACGTCCGGCTCCTCCTCGACCTTGGTGTCGAACAGCTGGAAGCCCCGGCGCAGGTAGTTGTCCATCGCGTGCTCGCCGTCCAGGCTGCAGGTGTGCAGCCACACCCGCTTGGTCGCGGCCAGTCCGGGCCAGCGGTCCGCGAGGTCCCAGGCGCGCGCGACGCCGTACGACAGCAGGTGCCCGCCGATCCGCCGGCCGCGGAAGGCCGGAATCAGCCCGAAGTAGACGATCTCCACGACCCCGTCGTCCTGCGGCTCCAGCTCCACGTACCCGGCAGGCGTCCCGTGGTCGTGGGCGACCCAGGTCTCCACCCCGGGACGGCCCAGGTGCTCCTGCCACCGTGCGTACGTCCAGCCCAGCCGGTCGATCCAGCGGATGTCCCCGCCGACCGACGCGTACAGGAAGCGGCTGAACTCGGGGGAGGGGACCTCGGAGCGCACGATCCGCACGTCCCCCTCCGGCGCGGCGGCCGGGAGGAGGTCGGTCGGGGAGGTCTGCTCCAGGGACCAGGTGGTCACGGGGATGTTGGTCATGGCCGCCAGGGAACCATCTACCCCAGCGCTGTGTCGACCGAGGCCAGCGGCAGCGCGAACAGCATCCGGCCCGACTGGGACCAGACCTCGCCGGTCGCCTCCCAGTAGGACAGCGACGGCGTACGCGCGCTCCAGCAGTGCTGGGTGTCCTCCGAGCCGCACCGGGTGGCCCGCGCCTCGTCGCCGTCCTGGCGCCACAGCGTGCCGCGCCCGTCCCGCTCCTCGGAGGCACGGCTCAGGTACCACTCGGAGCGGTACGACAGGACGCCGCCGACGTCGTCCGCCTTGGCCTCGTACGCCTCGGTGGCGTCCACGCGCCCGGCGAAGTCGGTGGCCGGCAGTCCGGAACGGGCCGGGTCGGTGCCGAAGGAGTAGCGCCACAGGAGGGCCGGGCCGTCGCCGTCCGCCGGGGCCCGCCCGCTCGCGACCAGGCTGTCGGGGACGGTGCTGCGGTCGAGGGAGAGGCCCGTGGGGCGGTCGGCGTCGGTGCCGGCCGGCCGGTAGGAGCCGACGGCGGGCAGTACGTACCGGGAGCCGTGCGCCGACCAGCCGCCGCGCACCCGGCCGACCGCGGCACTGTCCACGGTCGCGCGCTGGACGCGGTTCATGTCGAAGGCGTACAGGCCGTCGGAGGCGGTGACCAGCAGCTTGTCCTGGTACCAGACCATGCCGGAGACGTCCGAGTCCAGGGCCCGGTAGTCGCGCCCGCCGTCGACCGGGACGGTGAGCAGGACCCAGGTGTAGGTGAGACGGTCCAGGTCGTTCGCGTCGACGAAGGCGACCCGGGCGATGCCGTGGCCCGCCGTGGCGTTCTGGGACCAGCCGGAGAGGATCACACGGTTGCGTCCCCACAGGCCGTCGTCGTCCGCGTCGCCGGAGGTGGTGACCGCCCCCGCCCGCCAGGAGTGGGTGTCGGCGGCGTCCCAGCAGTGGGCCCGGGTGGCCGCGGGTTCGACGGGCAGTGCCTCGAGGTCCTCGGCCGGGCAGTCGGCCGCGGCACGCAGGCTGTGGTCGGCGTCGTCGAGGACCGCGCTCACGCCCACCGGCCGGCCCATCGTCGAGGCGAGGCGGTCGAGGGTGGCCTCGGGCACCAGCTGTTCCTGCAGCCGCAGGGAGGCGATCCGCTCCGCCGAGGTGACCGGCTTCAGCCCGCCGGGATCCTCACCGTCGGTGGCCTGGGACGCGCTGATTATGGTGGCGGCGCCGGTCAGGGCGAGGGCGGTCCCGGCCAGGAAGGCGCGAAGCGCCCTGCCCCGCCTGCGTCGGCGGTGTCTCCCGCGGTGTTTCATTCGTCCTCCCGAGGCGGGCCAACTGCGCCTACTGATCCGTACGTTGACCGAGGAGCAGGTGGGGTGGCCCGTAGGGGATGCTACGGCAGTGGGTGGTGGTTGGGGGCGAAGAACCTGCAATTATGCGGAACATGCACCCTGATGCTGTTCGGTTCGGTGGTGCTGTCGACCGGTGTTGTTCAGTCGTGCCCGTTCGTCGCCCGGGCGGCGACCACCGTCGGCGACGTCGAGCAGGGCGGCAGGTCCCGCGGGTCGGCCGGGAGGAGCACCTCGATCTCCGCGTCCTCGCAGAAACGATACGGCCGATGCTCCAGAAAGCCCCCGAGATAGCGCCGTACCCGGGACATCTCGGCCCGCACGGTCACCGTGCGGGCCGGATCGCCGAACAGGTCCTCGGCCAGGCCCGCCGCGCTGCGGCCGGTGCGGTGCAGCGCCAGCAGATAGAGCAACTCGGCGTGCCGGGGACTGAGTTCACGGCTCCAGGAGCCCGCCGAACCCGACACCGTCACCGACCAGTGCCGCGGCCGCGCCAGGTCCAGCACGATCCGGGTGGCGCTGTGCGGCACCGCGCCCTCGGTGGCCCGGACCAGCCAGCCGCCCGGCAACGGCTCCAGCGCGCACGGCCCGAGCGACGGCAGCCACCGACGCCCCGGCGTCAGCGACTTGGGCAGCGGGATCCGGTTCGTGTACGGCATGCCGGTCACCGCGGCGGTCCAGCCGTCCCGGTCCACCACCGCGGCCCGGCCGGCCAGCCGGGCCAGCACCGGGGCGGCCACCGCGCGCAGTTGCTCCAGCGAGGCCACGTGCAGCTCACGCAGCCGGGCCTCGGCGAGCTTGGCCACCGAGTCGACCCAGGCGAGCGTGGCCGGGTGCATCGTCTCCAGCGGCCCGCTCACGTCCACCACGCCGATCAGCCGGCCGTCCCTGGGGTCGGTGACGGGGGCGCCGGTGCAGGTCCAGGTGGCGTGCGAGCGGACGAAGTGCTCGGAGGCGAAGACCTGCACGGGACGCCGTACGACCGCCGGGGTGCCCACCCCGTTGGTGCCGACGACGTCCTCCCGCCAGTCGGCGCCGAGTTCGAAGCCGAGCCCGTCCGCCTTGCGCAGTACCGGCGAACTGCCCTCCCGCCACAGCACGCGGCTCTGCTCGTCGGCGACCACCATGATGTGGTGGGAGACGTCCGCGACCGACAGCAGCCCCTCCCGCAGTACCGGCAGCACATGTCTGAGGACCGTGGTCTCCCGGCGCCGCTGCACCTCCTCGCGGGACAGCAGCCCCGAGCGGAAGCCGTGGTCGGGATCGACGCCGCCGCGCAGCATGCGTTCCCAGGACTCCTCGATCACCGGCCGTGGCGCCACCGGGGTGCGCTGCCCCGCGAGCCTGGCGGAGCGGACCTCGCTGAGTACGCGGGCGGCACGAGCCGAGTCCACGGCGGCGAGTTGCGTCACGTCCGCCGACGAGAGCGCCACGGGACCTCCCGGAAGTAGAGCGCGGGGCAACCGGTTACCGAGCGCTTTTCGGCCACGGTCCGGAAGTCCGTACTGACTGTCCGTCTCATAGTGCCGCCTGCCCGGCTCGGAGGGGCACACTCCGCACACAGCCGCCCACAAGTTGCAACCCCCTGCAACCCTGGTGGTCGGCCCCGCCGTGCTCGAAACTTGAGCGACGTCGCCCCAGGCGGCGCACATGGCTCCAACGGGCCAGTGGCGGGGGTGGTGCCGTGTCGGCGCAGCACCACCCCCAACCTCAACCTCCCGGTTCTCGGGCCGTTCCCCTCCGCTCAGGCCTCCGGCCTGGCCCGGTTCACCACCGACGCCAGGTCCAGGGTCGACGGCAGCGTCCCGAAGGCCGCGCCCCCGTCGCCGCCCAGCCGGGAGGCACAGAACGCGTCGGCGACCTCCGGGGGCGCGTACCGCACGAGCAGCGACCCCTGCAGTACCAGGGCGAGCCGCTCGGTCAGCCGCCGGGCCCGGCCCTCGACGCCCTCCAGGTCGGCGAGTTCGGTCAGCAGATCCTTGATCGCCGCGTCCAGCCGGTGATCGGCCCCGCGGGCGGCGCCGACCTCCTGGAGGTAGGCGTTCAGCGCCATCGGCTCCCGTCGCAGCGCGCGCAGCACGTCCAGCGCCTGGACGTTCCCCGCGCCCTCCCAGATCGAGTTGAGCGGCGACTCGCGCACCAGCCGGGGCATGCCCGACTCCTCGACGTACCCGTTGCCGCCCAGGCACTCGGACGCCTCGACCGTCACCGGCGTACACCGCTTGGTCACCCAGTACTTGGCGGCCGGTACCGCGATCCTCAGCAGCGCCCGCTCCTGTTCGCCGCCGTCGTCGTAGGCCGCCGCGAGCCGCAGCGCGAGCGTGGTCGCCGCCTCCGACTCCAGTGCGAGGTCGGCCAGCACGTTGCGCATCAGCGGCTGGTCGACGAGCTTCGCGCCGAACGCCTCGCGGTGCGTGCAGTGGTGGACGGCCTGCGCGACCGCCTGCCGCATCAGGCCCGCCGAGCCGAGGACGCAGTCGAGCCGGGTCGCCGCCACCATCTCGATGATGGTGCGCACCCCGTGCCCCTCCTCGCCGACCCGGCGCGCCCAGGTCCCGTCGAACTCGACCTCGCCCGACGCGTTGGAGCGGTTGCCGAGTTTGTCCTTGAGCCGCTGGATCATGAAGACGTTGCGGGTGTCGTCCTCCAGCACCCGCGGCACCAGGAAGCAGGTCAGCCCCTGCGGGGCCTGCGCGAGCACCAGGAAGCCGTCCGACATCGGTGCCGAGCAGAACCACTTGTGCCCGGTCAGCTCGTACGTCCCGTCCTCGGCGAGGGGAGTGGCGGCCGTCGTGTTGGCCCGTACGTCGCTGCCGCCCTGCTTCTCCGTCATGCCCATCCCGAACAGGGCACCCGCCTTCAGCCGGGCGGGCCGCAGCTCACGGTCGTAGACCATAGAGGTGAGCCGGGGCTCCCACTCGGCGGCGAGCGCGGGGTCGGTGCGCAGGGCGGGCACCGCCGCGTGGGTCATCGACAGCGGGCACAGGTTGCCGGCGTCGACCTGCGTCCACACCACGAACGCGGCCGCCCGGCGCACCTGCCCCGCGGGCCGGGACCAGGCGGCGGTCAGGCCCCCGGAGACGCCCTTGCCGAGCAGCCGGTGCCAGGCCGGATGGAAGTCGACCTCGTCGACGCGATGCCCGTGCCGGTCGTGGGTGCGCAGGGTCGGCGGGTTCTCGTTCGCCTGCGCCCCCCACTCCTGCAGCTGAGCCGAACCGGCGGCCCGGCCGAGCGCCGCCAGCTCGCCACGGACGTCCTCGATCACGCCGGGGGCCGTGTGCCGGTCCACCGCCGCCGTCAGGACACGGTCCCCGGTGAACACGTCGTACCCGGTCAGCGGCGGAGGCTGATTGCTCACGGTGTGGGTGCTGCCTGCCATGACGCGAACCTACCCCGCCCCGCACGCGTCACCACCCGGGCACGACAGCCTGACCGCACGCGGGCCCAGCCCGCCCGGCGCCGGCGTCCCGCCCGGCTTCCCCCGCGTGTCCCACCCTCGCGCTCACCCCGCCGCCCGTCATGTCCCCCTCACGCAAGCTGACGCCGGCGTCGCCGACGGCTCCGGCGCGGCGGTCTGCCAGTCGTCGCGGTAGACCGTGTCGAGGTAGCGCTCGCCGAGGTCCGGGGCGATGGCCGCCGCCAGCCGACGGATCGTCGGGTGACCGTATGTCCTTCACCTGCGAGGGTTCCGCTTGCCGTGCCCGACATTCCGGCTAACGCGGACATGACAGAAGAATGGTTCGATTTGCTCGTGGAGTGCAGGCAGGCGCGGCGGATACCTTTAGGTCGTGCAGCCAGCAAGTGAATCCCCCGAGCCCTCCGGCCGTCTCCACCGGGCACGAGCCCTTTACCGGAACGTCTCCAAGCGCAGGACCGCCTGGCTGCTGCTCAAGGACACCGTCAACTCGTGCATGGAGTACCGCATCCTCGGCCTCGCGGCCGAAGCCGCCTTCTTCACGCTGCTGTCCGTGCCGCCGCTGCTGCTGAGCATGATCGGGCTGCTCGGCTACGTCGACGACTGGACCGGCGCCGACACCATCGCGAGCCTGGAGACGAACATCCTGGAGGCATCGAGCACGGTCCTGTCCGACAAGGGTGTCACCGAGATCGCCCAGCCGATCCTGCACGACGTGATGAAGGGCGGCAGGCCCGACGTCATCTCCATCGGCTTCCTGTTCGCCCTGTGGTCCGGCTCCCGCGCGGTGAACGTCTTCATCGACACCATCACCGTGATGTACGGCCTCGACGGCGTCCGCGGCATCGTCAAGACCCGCCTGATGGCCTTCCTGCTGTTCATCGTGGCCCTGCTCATCGGCTCCATCGCGCTGCCGCTGATGGTGGCCGGACCTGACGCGGTCGTGAACATCGTGCCCTGGTCGACGACCGTCGTACAGGTGCTCTACTGGCCCGTCGTCATCGTGCTGTCCATCGCCTTCCTGACCACGCTCTACCACGTGTCGGTGCCCGTGCGCTCCCCGTGGATCGAGGACGTGCCCGGCGCCCTGGTGGCCCTCGCCATGTGGGTCCTGGGCAGCTTCCTGCTGCGCATCTACCTGACCAACACGGTCGAGGGCCCCACCATCTACGGCTCCCTCGCCGCCCCCGTCGCCGTACTGCTGTGGATCGGCGTGTCCGCCTTCGCCGTCCTGGTCGGCGCCGCCGTCAACGCCGCCATCGACCGCGTCTGGCCGGCCGCTGCGACGGCCGCCGCCCGCGCCGCCAACGAACGGCTGCGCGAGGCCCAGGTCGCCGAGTACGTCGCCCGTGCCACCGCGGCCCGCGAGGCGGAGCCCTACGACCCCGACGACCCGGACATGCCCTCCGAGTTCCCGGAACGCTGGTCACGGTTCCTGCCCCCGGAGGACGTGACGTCGAGGCTCCGCACCCATGTGAAGAGCACCCATCCGCCGCACCACGACCACCACCACAAGGACGACGGCTCCTGACGCCCGGGCGGAGCACCGCCCTACGCCTTCCACGCCCCCGTCCTGGCCGCCTCCCGCGCGAAGTCCCGGAAGTCCCGCGCCGCACGTCCGAGCACCTCGGGCACATCCTCGGTCAGGTGCGCGTTGCGCCCGTCCATGAGCCCGTCGAACACCTCGGTCAACAACTCCACCTCCTCCGGCGGCACCCCGAACCCCGCCAGCGCCTCCCCGTACGCCCGCGTGGGCACCGGCGTGTACGCGATCCTCACCCCCGCGGCCTGCGAGATCTCCGCGACCGCCTCCCGCCAGGACAGCAGCCGCGGACCCGTGAGTTCCAGCGTCCGTCCGACATGGCGGTCCCCGCCCGTCAGCACGGCCGCGACCACCTCCCCGACGTCCCGCAGGTCGACGAACGGCTCCCGCACCTCACCGGCCGGGAAGACCAGCTCCCCCTGCCGCAACCCCTCCACCAGCGGCCCCTCGCTGAAGTTCTGCGCGAACCACGACGCCCGCAGGACCGTCCAGTCCGCGCCGGACGAGGTCAGCGCCTCCTCGGTCGCCAGCGCCTGCTCCTCGCCCCGCGCCGACAGCAGCACCAGCCGCCGTACGCCGAGCCCGACCGCCTCCCGGGCGAGCGCGCCGACCCCCTCCGCGGCCGCGGGCGAACCGACGTCGGACGGGTACACGAGGTACGCCGCGTCGGCGTCCCGCAGGGACTGTGCCCAGGTCGTCGGGTTCTCCCAGTCGAAGCCCTGGCCGCGGCCCGCGGCCCGCACCGTCAGCCCGGCCGTCCGCGCGGCCCGGGCGACCCGGCTCCCGGTACGCCCGGAGGCACCGGTCACCACCACTGTCATGTTCCGCTTCTGCGCCTTGGTTTCCGTCATGCCTCCAGTCAAGGACCGCGCGCTGTGACAGCCCATCGCCGAACGGCTCATTCCCATGCGCGGGCGTCTACGCTGACGGCATGGACGCTCTCGCAGGCCTCCTGGAGGGCCCTCGCGCCCGGGGCGCCTTCATGATCCGTGCGTGTTTCGATCCGCCGTGGGCGATCCGCGTCGAGGACCGCGCCCCGCTCACGGTGATGCTGATGGTCCGCGGCGAGTCCTGGATCGTGCCGGACACGGGGGAGCCGGTGCGGCTGCGGGCCGGCGAGCTCGCCATCGCCCGCGGCCCCGACCCGTACACCTGCGCCGACGACCCCGGCACCGCGCCCCAGGCGCTGATCCTGCCCGGCGCCGAGTGCCGTTACCCGGACGGACGGCCCCTCAACGGGTCCATGGACATCGGCGTGCGCAGCTGGGGCGACGGGGCGGACGGCTCCACCGTCATGCTGATCGGGACGTACCTGGTCCAGGGCGAGATCAGCGGCCCGCTCCTCGACGCGCTGCCGCCGCTGCTCTCCCTCACCGCCGACCGGTGGCAGTGCGCCCTCACGCCGGTCCTCATGGACGAGGTCGTCCGCGACGAGCCCGGCCAGGAGGTCGTCCTGGACCGCCTCCTGGACCTGCTGGTCATCGCCGCGCTCAGGACCTGGTTCGCCCGCCCGGAGGCGGAGCCGCCCGCCTGGTACGCGGCGCTCGCCGACCCCGTCGTCGGCCGCGTGCTCCGCCTGGTCCAGGACGATCCCGCCCACCCCTGGACGGTGGCCACCCTCGCGGCCAAGGCCGGGGTGTCCCGGGCCGCGCTCGCCCGCCGGTTCACGGAACGGGTGGGGGAGCCGCCGATGACGTACCTCACCGGGTGGCGCCTCGCGCTGGCCGCGGACCGGTTGCGCGCCACCGACGACACGCTGGAGGCGATCGCCCGCCAGGTCGGCTACGGCAGCGCGTTCGCCCTGTCGAGCGCGTTCAAGCGGGTGTACGGGGTGAGCCCGCAGGAGCACCGGACGCGGGTGCCCTAGGGGGATCAGGGCCGCGGCGTAGCCTGGCGTACGTGTACGAGGAGCGGGCGTCCCGGCTGACCGGGGCGGTGGTGTGGACGAGCACCCCGACCGGCACCGGCGCCGGGCGGGTGCTGCCCGACGGCTGTATGGACCTGCTGTGGCACGAGGGCCGGCTGGTGGTCGCCGGGCCCGACACGCGTGCCCAGGTCATCGGGGGCGCACCGAGTGTCTGGGCCGGGGTCCGCTTCTACCCGGGCACCGCGCCCGCTCTCCTGGGCGTGCCCGCGCAGGAGCTGCGCGACCGGCGGGTGGACCTGGCGGATCTGTGGCCGGCCGCGCAGGTGCGGCGGGCCACGGCACGGGTGAACGCCGCCGCCGACCCGGCGAGCGGGCTGGAGCGGGTGGCGCTGGAGCGGGCGGCCGCGGCCGGTCCCGCGGACCCGCTGCTGCGTCAGGTGGTCGCCGCTCTCGAACAGGGCCGTCCGGTCGCCGCGACCGCCGACGAACTCGGCGTCGGCGCCCGCCGGTTGCACCGCCGCTGCCTGAACGCCTTCGGCTACGGCCCCAAGACCCTCGCCCGGATCCTGCGGCTCCAGCGTGCCCTCGCCCTGGCCCGCTCCGGCGTGCCCCTCGCTCAGACGGCGGCCCGGTCCGGTTTCGCGGACCAGGCCCACCTGACCAGGGACGTCAAGGAGCTGGCGGGTCTGTCACCGAGGGAGCTACTGGGCCACCCCGGGTAGCGGGGCGAACAGGTCCACCCCGTTGCCGTCCGGGTCGAGCACCACGGCGTACCGCTGCCCCCACACGGCGTCCCACGGCTTCAGCTCACCGCGGTACCCGGCCCCCACCATCTCCGTGTACACCGCGTCGACCTCGGCCGGGCTCGCGCACAGCAGTGCGATCGAGATGCGTCCGCCCTCGGCCGGCGGCTGCCACGCGGGCTGGATCGCCCGGACGGTCTCCTCGCTGTCGAGCATCAGCCGCAGCCCGCCCGGCAGTTCGGCCTCGACGTGCGGCTGCTCCTCGGCGCCCTCGGGGAAGGCGAAACCGAGACGGCGGTAGAAGGCGACGGAGGCGGCCAGGTCGGAGGCCACCATGCCGATCGCGTCGAATCGTGGAGTCATGGGGCCACCGTAGGCGGGGCGGCGGCGGGAGGTCTTGAAGGAATCGGACAGCTGCGCATCGCCGGGGCCCGGGGCGTCCCCGCCCGTCCCACGCCGTCCCGCCCGGTCCCCGGCCGACCCGCTCTCCGCGGGGACGCGGCCGTCCGGAGCCTGGGCCGTCCCGTACCGGTCCAGGTACGCCGCCGGACCTCGCCGTGCCGGGCCGCGAGGGTGACTCTTGGTCGTGCCAAGCGAGACGAGCCGCCCCAGGGGGGAACCACGGGGGCCGGCGGTTCGAAAGGAAGACCGCATGAGCATGCGCAATCGGGCTGTGGCGACGGTGTCCGCAGCGTTGCTGGTGGCCGGGGGCACCGTGACGGCCCTGGCACCGGCCGCGAACGCCGCCGACTACCACGGCGTCGACGGCAACAGCTTCGTCCACGACGACTGGCAGGACGAGGAGAACCTCGGCGTCGACGACTACGCCCAGAGCAACGCGACGGCCCTGTGGGAGACCGTCCTGTGGGCGGACGGCGCCATGTACGAGGACGAGGACGGCGACTGGCACCCCTTCAGGAAGAACAAGATCGACGGCTCGTTCGGCCCGGAGACCGAGTCGGCCACCCAGTGGTGGCAGAACCACCACGGCCTCGCCGAGGACGACGGCGTCGTCACCGACGACTGCTGGGAGTCCGCCCAGACCCGGCTCAACGGCCCCTTCGCGGGCGGCACCGTCCAGTACCTCGGCAGCGCCCGGACCGTCACCTTCAAGCGGGTCAGCGGCAAGTACCGGGTGAAGCACAGGGGCACCGGATCCTGGAAGATCGCGTACTACGACAAGGTCGGCTGATCCGGGGCGGGACCCGGACACCACGAGGGGCAGCCCGACCGGGCTGCCCCTCGCGTCCGCCGCACCGGCACGGCCGTCACGGTGGCCGCGGGGTCCGGCTCCGCGGCCTTGACGTCCGCCTCCTCCCGCAGGGCCTTGCGCGCCCGGTGCAGTCGGACCCGCGCCGTGACCTGGCGGATGCCCAGCGCGGCCGCCGCCTCCGTGACCGTGGGCTGGTCCACCGCGATCAGTTCCAGGACGGCCCGCTCGCCCTCGGGGAGCCTCGCCAGCGCCGCCAGGGCACGCCGGCCGGGGCTCTTCGCGTCGATCTTGTCCTCTATGCGGACGATGTCGTCGGCCTCCGGCAACCGCCGCCCGCAGAAGCGCAGATCGCGTTCCGCCTCCCGGGCGACCCGGCGACCCGGCGGCGCTCCGACGACACGACGTTGCGCGCGATTGCCGTACAGCCAGGCCGTCTCGCTGCCCAGGCGCGGACGGTAGGAGTCGGCCGAGTCGAGGACGGCGAGGAATATCCCGGCCGTCAGGTCGGCCGCCGTGTTCGGGTCGTCGACCCGCCGGGCCACGAAACGCAGCACGGTGTCCACGTGCCGCCGGTGGAACTCCTCGAGGAGCCGCGGGTCGCGTACCGCCGTGGCCGGCCCGCCCCGTAACTGTTCCGCGCCGTCCACAGGCGAGTCCTTCTCGTCGGAGGCTTCCCGGTCCCCTTCGTCGGAGGTGTACCAGAGTTCTTCGAAGGCACTTCACCTGTCCTTGGACCGAGAAGCGAAAAGCGTTACAGGACGCACCCGATGGGCGAAGAGGTCACGCCCGGGTCCGTCGATCGGGTCGGCCGGGTGAGGTCAGCCGCCCACCGACGGCAGCACCCACAGCAGCCCCGCCGTCAGCAGTGCGACGACGGCGAACGCGAACAGCGCCGCCGTCCGCCAGCGCCGGTACTCCGCACCGGGCGGCAGCGGCGGGGCCTGGGGCGGTCCGGCGGGTGACGCCGGGGCGGCGGCCACCGCCCCGCGCGGCCAGGTCGGGTGGGCCAGGTCCCACAGCGCCAGCAGCCGCGCCTGGTCCGCTCCCGCGACCCGGCACAGTGCCTGGACCGCCCCCCTCGGTGGCTGCTTGGTCCCGCTGAGATACCGCTGCCAGGACGATTTGCTGTACGCGGTCCGCCTGGCCAGTTCGGCAAGGCTCAGGCCCGTACGGTCCTTCAGGCCACGCAGCTGCTCGACCAGGTGCCGGGCCTCCCTCGGCAGTGCGTCCGGCAGCGGCCGCCAGCAAGTCATGGTCGCCCCCCAAGTGCCCGCCGCCGCCCGGTTCCCGCACGACGACGCCCTCCCCGCCGCATCCTTCGACGCCCGGCCGACCCGGCCAGTTCCCTTCCTCCGGATCTGAGCGGAAGTGAACGAATCCGGCGGTCGGTGGCCGCCCGTGCAGGTGTCCGGAACGAGGATGCGTCCGGAACGAGGATGCGTCCGGCAGGCCTGGCAGTCCCGGGAACCCTGGGGGTCCTGGAAGCCCTGGTGTCCTGGCTGGTGCTGTGACCGCATGGGTTCGCCGGGTCGACGGTCGTGGCGGTTGCATGGTGGGCGGTCACCTACGACTGCCATGTCTGCCGGCAGCCCTACGAGCGCCCCGACCTGGCCGCCTGCGCCACGCACGACGCGGTAGGACGGCATCATCGCGTCGAAGGCGCCCTTGAACTGCTGAATCGACCCACAAAGCCCTGACCGCACCACACGGGCCTCGACCCGGAATCCTGGGGACAGGGACTGTGCGACGGGGACTTGACGCCACGTAGGTGGGCATTTTCCGGAATCCCAGCAGTACGCGCTGGCGGGAGGCCTCCGGCCGGCCGCCCCACCCGTCCAGTCATGCCGGTATGGGCAGCAACGGCCGGATGACCTGCCATTGGGGATTCGGGCCATGCCGCAGCCGAGGACCACTCGGATGGTCGCCTGGGCCTGAGGCTGAGGCTGGGGACGCGCTTCAGCGAGGCAGCAGGACGTCGACCTGCCTGCGGATGACCTGCACGATCTCCTCGACGCTCAAGGCGAGGTTCACGCTCGCCGCCATGCTGAGGACCATCACGGCGGACACGATGTGTGCCAGCGTCGCGGCGTCGCCCTCTGCGACCCGATCGTCTCGGCGCAGCACGGCGGCGACGGCCTCCTCGGTCTGCGCGACGATGGCCAGTGCCGCGCCGTGCCGGGGCTCCTCGGGGTCGCCGAAGACCATCTCTCGCAGGTAGGTGCGTCCGTTGTCGATCTGGATGCGGTTGCACTCGACGATCGGCCGGACGATCGCCAGCACCGCGTCCAGCACGCCGGGGACGGCCTCGGCGTCCGCCCGGCCCTGCTCAAGTGCTTCGACGTACTTGGCGTTCTGGACAAGGAGGAGGAGTTCGCCCTTGGTCTTGGCATAAAGGAACAGGGTCCCGGTGCCGATGTCGGCCTGGTCGGCGATCTGCTGGGTCGTGACCTCAACGACGCCGTGTTCGGCGAACAGTTCACTGGCGGCAGCGACGATGCGGTCGAGTTTCTCCTGCTTGTTCCGCTCGCGCCGTCCGACCGGCCGGGAGGCGACAGGCATCGGTGGTGTCCTCGTGCGTTCTGTGTCGCCCGTCGCGGTTGCGGCGGGTCAGCTGAGGCCGATGACGGACTTGCCGCGGATGCCGCCCTGGGACAGGGACTGCAGCGCCTGCGGGGTCTGGTCGAAGCCGAACACCTTTCCCACCACCGGGCGCACCACGCCCTGGTCGACGAGGGTGGTGATCTGGCGGAGCTGGTCGCCGTTGGCGCGCATGAACAGGAACTCGTACGTCACGCCGAGCTTCTTGGCCTGCCTGCGGATCTTGCCGCTCAGGGCTGCGACCGCCAGGCGCATCAGCGGGTTCAGGCCGG
>NZ_KQ948988.1:317394-1251880 GCF_001514265.1 Streptomyces resistomycificus
TACTCCTTCTCTTCATCCTGTTTATCCAGATGTGAGGCCAGATCAGCCAATTCGGCGTGACATGGGGCCTAGCCTCACTCCATTAATCCGATTGCACTCAATTATGAGTCTGCTCAGGATTATTGTCAAGGGAGGTCCCATGGGACGCGGTACATGCCGATCGGGCGCCGCGAGCGGGCCAAGCAGGCCAAGCGTGAGCGCATCATGACCGCAGCCCGCGAACTGTTCGCCGAACACGGCGTCAGCGGGGTCACGGCACAGCAGTCGGCCGTGCCCGCAGGTCCGCCCCGTCCCGTTCGGCCGCGCCCGGAGCCCCGGGACCGGTCATTCCCGGGGCTCCGGTCCCGCTCCACCTGCCCGCAGCCGACCCGGCCGGGGCGGCCGGCGTCAGGCGACGCTCAGGACGATCTTCCCGGTGGTGCGGCCCTGCTCGCCGATCTCGTGCGCCTTCGCGGCCTCGGCCAGCGGGACGACGGCCTCGACCACGGGCGTGAGCGCGCCCCGCTCGGCCAGGGCGGCGATCTCGCGCAGACCCAGGTGGTCGGGCTCGACCAGCATCCACACCGCCCGCACGTGGCCGGGGACGGCGGCGGGGACGTCGTCGGGGCCGGGCAGGGTGATCAGCCGGCCGCCCGGGCGCAGCACCTTCAGGGACCGCTCGGCGTTCTGGCCTCCGAGCCCGTCCAGCACCACGTCCACGTCCCCGACGGCGTCCTCGAAGCGGACCGTGCGGTAGTCGATCACCTCGTCCGCGCCCAGCTGCCGCAGCAGGTCGTGCTTGCCGGCGCTGGCCGTGCCGATGACGTACGCGCCGCGGGCCTTGGCGATCTGCACCGCCAGGTGGCCGACCCCGCCGGCCGCCGCGTGCACCAGCACCCGCTCACCGGCGCGCACCCCGGCGGTGTCCACCAGGGCCTGCCAGGCGGTCAGCGCGGCCAGCGGCAGCGCCGCCGCCTGCACGTGGGTGAGGTTCGCCGGCTTGGGCGCGAGGTGGCGGGCCGGGGCGACGACGTACTCGGCGTAGGCGCCGGCCTGCCGCGGGAACAGTGGCATGCCGTACACCTCGTCCCCGGGGCGGAACATCCCCACGCCCGGTCCGACGGCCTCCACGGTGCCGGAGACGTCCCAGCCGACCGCCGGGACCTCGCCCCACTCGATCAGGGCCCCGCTGGCCCGGGTCTTGAAGTCCACCGGGTTCACGCCGGCCGCGTGGACCCGCACCAGGACCTCGTTCAGTCCCGGCTCGGGCCGGGCGACCTCACGCTCCACGAGCATCTCCGGTCCGCCCCACTGCTCCACGACCACCGCACGCATGCTGTCCGCCTCACTCTTTTCCGTCTTGATCGGATACCGGTCGCCCGGGCCCTTCCCGGCGCGACGCAGTCCACGATCCGTCAGCCGCCCCCACCATGGTGTTGGCCGTCTGGCCACTATGTGACAGGATCTGGCCATGAGCGAGATGCAGTGGCCGTGCACCGACCCCAGCCCCGACCCGAGCGCCGACGCGGCCGGGCGGCACCGCATCGCCGTCCTCGCCCTGCCCGGCGTCCCGCCCTTCGAACTCGGCATCCCCTCCCGCGTCTTCGGCAGCGTCCTGGACGCCGGCTCACGCCCGCTGTACGAGGTCACCGTCTGCACCGCCGACGGCGCCCCGGTCCTCAGCGACGCCGGGTTCACCGTGCAGCCCGCGGCCGGTCCCGAGGCCCTGGCCGCCGCGGACACCGTGATCGTCCCGCCCACGCACGCCATGCCCGAGCTGGGCCGCGGCGGCCCGCTGCCGCCCGAGGTCACCGCGGCCATCGCCGGCATCCGGCCCGGCACCCGCCTGGTGTCCATCTGCACCGGCTCCTACGTCCTGGCCGCCGCGGGCCTCCTCGACGGCCGGCCCGCCACCACCCACTGGAACCTCGCCCCCGAGTTCCGCCGCGCCTACCCCCGCGTCAAGGTCGACGAGGAGGTCCTCTTCGTCGACGACGGCGACGTCCTGACCTCCGCGGGCGTCGCCGCCGGCATCGACCTGTGCCTGCACATGATCCGCCGCGACCACGGCGCCGCCGCCGCCAACCGCGCCGCCCGCGCGTGCGTCGTCCCGCCCTGGCGGGACGGCGGCCAGGCCCAGTACATCGACCGCCCGGTGCCCGAACCCACCGTCGCCACCACCACCGCCACCCGCGCCTGGGCCCTGGAACACCTCGGCGAACCCCTCTCCCTGAACCGCCTGGCCGAACACGCCCGGATGAGCCTGCGCTCCTTCACCCGCCGCTTCCGCGACGAGGTCGGCATGACCCCCGTGCAGTGGCTCACCGCGCAACGCCTGGAACTGGCCAAGCAGTTGCTGGAGACCACCGACCTGTCCATCGACCTGGTCGCCCACCGCTGTGGCTTCGGCTCCGCCAACTCCCTGCGCGCCCACATGCGCACCACCTTCGGTGTCTCACCCGCCTCCTACCGCCGCACCTTCCATACCGACGACCTGGTGGAAGCGGGCGTCTGAGGACACATCAGCGCCGCACATCCCCGCTCCGCGGGTCGGCCGGGATCCGCCTGATCAGCCGCTGCCGGTGCCCCCTCCAGCGGGGCCAGCAGCATCATCGCCCGCCGGTAGCGCACCGAACTCGTGCTGCCCCGGCACGATCTGCTGCAGCTTCTGCCCCTCGTGGTCGGTCAGTCTGCGCACACGGACGGGCTCGGCCACCGCGCCTCCAGCGGTCGGATCGGATGTCACCGCACATGCAACCGCCACGACCGCCGACCCGGCGAACCTATGCGGTCACAGCACTAGTCCCGGGAGCCCTGGGAGTCCCGGGAGCCCTAGGAGTCCTGGTGGCCCTGGGAACCCTGGGACGCGAGGTCCCCGAAGAGACGGACGTCGGGTGCGAACGTCCGGAGCGCGGTCCTGAGGCGGACCGGGTCCACCTTGCACAGGTCCATGCCGACCGTCGTCATCGTGGTCCCGCGAAAGGCCGCCACGAAGTCGGGCTCCACCTGGGTGTCCAGGTACGTGTCGAGCTCCCTTAGCGCGGGGGAGGCCGGGAGGTCCGGCGGCGGGGTGTCCGTCCCGCGCCACAGGACGGTGAGCGTGCTCTCCGCGCGTGGCGTCAGCACCAGGGCGACGGAGGCGATCGCCGACCAGGGCAGGACTTCGCGCCGGCCGAGGAAGGCCGCGCGGCGCAGCGTGATGCCGGCCGGGCCGACGCGTACGGCGGTCCTGCGGGTGGAGAGCAGCAGGACGAGCGCGGCGACGAGCGGAACGAAGAGCCCCTCGACATGACCGTCCTGCGGGGCGAGGGGCCCTGGGGCGAAGTCACCCGCGGCCACCAGGGCGAGGAACAGCAAGGAACCCGCGACACGGGCGTTCCACCCGTACCGGATCGCATAGGTCCCGTCAGGCGCACCCACTAGATCCCGCCAGGCTCGATCACGCGCTCCACCCTAGACCCGCGGCCAGAGCCGGGTTCGTCCGGTTCCCTCCGCCCGCCCGCGCGGACACTCAGACCCGGGGCCCCGCCGTACTCGCCCGCTCCACCAGCCGCGTGGACAGTTCCGTGCGGGTGCTCTCCGGTCGGTCACCCGCCATCATCCGCACCAGCAGGCGTAGCGCGGTCGCCGCCATCTCCGACAGCGGCTGGCGGACCGTGGTGAGGGGCGGGGCGAGCCAGCGGGCCTCGGGGAGGTCGTCGAAGCCGACGACGCTCATGTCGTCCGGCACGCTCAACCCGCGTTCGGCCAGTGCCTCGTACACCCCGAGGGCCATCCGGTCCGAGCAGACGAAGACGGCCGTCGGCGGCTCGGGCAGGTCGAGGAGCTCCCGCATCCGGCGGCAGGCGACGCTCTCGTCGAACCCGGCGTGACGGACGTACTCGGGCCGCTGGCGGATCCCCGCGGCGGCGAGTGCCGAGCGGTAGCCGGCGACCCTGGCGCTGCTGCACATCTTGCGCTGGTGACCGGCGATGACGGCGATGCGCTCGTGCCCCAGGGACAGCAGGTGCTCGGTGGCCGTCACCCCGCCCTGCCAGTTCGCCGCGCCCACCGACACGACGCCCGGCGGCGGTTCCAGCACCGGGTCGATCAGCACGTAGGGGATGCGGTGCTGGTTCAGCCAGACGTACTGGGACTCCGTGAGCTCGGCCAGGTTGAACAGGACGCCGGACGAGCCGCGGGCTATGAGCTTGTCGAGCCACCCGCGTTCCGGGCGGCCGCCGCGGGTCCGGGTGAGCCCCGCCGACACCACCACCTCCAGGCCCGCGTCGTGCGCCGCCGCCTCCACACCGTGCAGCACCGCGCCCGACCAGGAGCTCTCCAGCGAGTGCACGACCAGGTCGACCAGCCCGGACGCCTTCGCCGCCTCGAAGCGGGGTCTGCGCACGTAACCGAGCCGGTCGAGCGCCTCGGTGACCCGGCGGCGGGTCTCGGGAGCGACGTCCTCCCGTCCGTTGACCACCTTGGACGCGGTGGGCACGGACACGCCCGCCTCCCGGGCCACGACCGCCAGGGTCGGCCCGGCCGTCACACTCGCACTCTCCGTGCGGACCATAGGGGAACCACCTCTCCGGCCCGCCCGAGGGCCATGAAAGTTTCGACCAGCGCTGCCACCGCGCGGTGCCGGACCACGTGGATAGTAAGCGCTCTCTACCCTAGGTTCGCGGCCGGACCTCGGGAAGGGGCAGGACTACGCCGCTCTCGGCGCACCCCGGCTTTCGAAACTCCGGACTGGGGCGGAACGGCTACCAGCAGGTGAGCCGGAAGCCCGTGAAGTCGGCCGTGAACGCCCCGTCGACGAGATCCACGGCATGGACGCCGGCCATCGCCCCGGTGAAGCGCAGCCTGGATCCGTGGTCGTCGGAGAGCTTGCCGAAGTCCAGCGGCGGACCGACGGGTGTGCGCACGCCCTCGCGCACGTACCAGAACCGCGCCTCCACCCCGTCGACCGTCACACCCAGGGTGAGCGGCGAATCCGCGTCGACCTCCACCACGGCCGCCGTCCGGGTGGCGCCCTCCTCGCGCTCCACGAGGCTGAGCACCGTACGCCCGCCGCCCTCCCACTGCTGGCCGTGCTGCCCCGCGCCCTCGGGTTCCGCCCAGGTCAGGTCGAGGGCGTGATACGCCTCGGTGTTGTACCAGAGCACCAGCCCTGCGGCCTGGGTGAAGGTGCGCGGCCGCGCCTCGACGGTGACCTCGGCCTCGGCACGGTGCTCGGTGATCCGCTGGGCCAGCAGACTGTGCGCCCACCACGACTCGGGACCGTGCCGGCCGCGCAGCCGGATCCAGCCCGGCCGGGCGACGGTGTCGGCCCAGGACGGGTCGGCGGGTTCCCGCAGGGTGCTCCACGGCCAGCCCAGCGGCTCACCGGTATCAGCGGCGGCTGCGAGCTCCTGCCTCCTCGTCGGTACGTCGACCTCGACCGCCGGATGCCAGCCCCCGTCCCGCAGCCGGGGCCAGCCGTCCTCGTCCCAGGTCAGCGCCTGGACGGCGGTCTCGCGGCCGAGAGGGCAGCGCGGTCCCTGAGCCGTTCGCAGCGGGCGGGCGGCGAGGTGGCTCATCACCCAATCGCCGTCCGGCGTCTGCACCAGCTCGGCGTGCCCGGCCTTCTGCAGCGGCACCGACGGATCGTCGCGGGTGGTCAGCAGCGGCTGGCGGTCCAGCTCGTACGGTCCCGTGATCGCGCGGCTGCGCGCCACCAGCACCCCGTGCTCGACACCCGTGCCGCCCTCGGCGAGGACGAGGTGGTACCAGCCGTCGCGGTGCACCAACTTCGGCCCCTCGATGAGCCGTTCGTGCTGGAGGAGGAGGTGGGTGGCACCGGACGGGGCCAGCGTCCGGCGGTCCAGCTCCGTCAGCACGATGCCGGCGAAGCGTCGCCCGCCCGGACGATGGTCGCTCTGCATGTTGAGCAGCCACAGCCGGCCCTCGTGATGGAACAGCGCGGGGTCGAAGCCGTGGCTCGCGACCCGGCGCGGAGCCGACCACGTACCGCTCACGTCGGTGGCCGTGCAGACGTAGGTGTCCAGGTCGAAGTACGGCGTGCCGACCGAGCGGACGACCGAGTAGACCATCCAGAACCGCTCACCGTCCCAGCTCAGGGACGGCGCCCAGACGCCGCCCGAGTCGGGGACGCCCGCCAGCGAGTCGCCGGGTACCGCGCCCCGGACGTGACCCGCGTACTGCCAGTGCGCGAGGTCCCGGGAGCGGTGGATGGGAATCGTCGGGAACCACTCGAAGGAGCTGGTGGCCACGTAGTACCAGTCGCCGACCCTGACCAGTGAGGGGTCGGGGGCGAAGCCCCGGATCACCGGGTTGCGCAGCACGGTCACTTCAGGGCCCCCAGCGTCACACCGGTCCGCCAGTAGCGGCGCATCGCGACCATCATGATCGCCATGGGCACGATGGAGAGCAGCGCGCCGGTCAGGACCAGGCTGGTCAGGTCGACGCCCGACTCCAGTCGTTTGCCGGACCAGTTGTACAGGCCGAGGTTCAGGGTCCAGTTCTCCTCGCCGCGCAGCACGGTCAGCGGCAGGAAGAAGGCGTTCCAGGTGTTGACGAAGGCGAGCAGGAAGACGGTGGCGCCGCCGGTCGTCATCATCCGCAGGACGATGCTGAAGAAGATCCGCAACTCGCCGGCGCCGTCGATGCGGGCCGCCTCGAGGAGCTCGAAGGGGATGGTGGCCTCGGTGTACACCTTGGCGAGGTAGACGCTGAAGGGGTTGATCAGGCAGGGGATGAGCATCGCCCAGGGCGTGTCGACCAGGCCGATCTCCGAGAACAGCAGGTACAGCGGCAGGGTGAGCAGCGCGATCGGGATGAGGAACGAGCCCACCACGCACGCGAACACCAGGCTGCGCCCGGGGAAGTCGAAACGGGCGAGGCCGTATCCGGTGGCGAGGGCGAGCAGCGTGCCGCCGAGGGAGCCGACTCCCGCGTAGAGGAAGGAGTTGGCCGTCCAGCGCAGGAAGATGCCGTCCTCGTAGGTGAACAGCTGGTGCAGGTTGTCCCACAGGTGCCAGCCGGAGAACCACAGGCCGTTGGTCTGGTAGAGCCCGGTGCGGTCCTTGGTGGAGGCGACGATCAGCCACCACACCGGGAACAGGCTGTAGACGCTCGCCAGCACCAGGCCCACCAGCAGGAACCGCTGCCCACCGCGACCGCGCGCGACGGGGTCGGGACTGCTGATCCGCCGTAGCGGACGCGATTCCCGCTCGGTGGCGTTGTCGGTCATCACCATCAGGCGGCCTCCTTCGAGGTGAGCCGGTAGAACAGGAAGGAGGCGACGCCGAGGATCAGGGCGAGCAGCACCGACAGGGCGGCGGCGTAGTGGTAGTTGCCGGCGTTGAACGCCTGGTTGTAGATGATCATGATCGGGGTGAAGCTGTCGCTGACCGTCTGCGGGGTGACGTTGCGGAACAGCGCGGGCTCGTTGAAGATCTGCAGCATCTGGATGACCGAGAGCATCCCGGTCAGCACCAGCGCGCCCCGCACGTAGGGGATCTTGATGCTCAGCGCGATCCGCCGCTCCGAGGCCCCGTCCAGGCGCGCGGCCTCGAACAGCTCACGGGGCACGCCCTGGAGCGCCGAGTAGATGATCACCATGTTGTAGCCGATGCCGTGCCAGGTCAGCAGGTTGCCGATGGCCGGCCACACCATCGAGGGCGCGAAGAAGTTCCAGTCGAAGCCCAGCACCTCGCCCATCGGCGTCAGCGGGCCGACGTCGGGGCTGTAGAGGTTGATCCACACCAGGGCGGCGACCACCCCGGGGATCATGTACGGCACCAGCAGCAGGATCCGGAACCGGCTCGCCACCCTCGAGGTCACCGCGTCCAGCAGCAGTGCCAGGACGAGGCTGATGACCAGCATCACCGGGATCTGCACACAGGCGAACAGCACCACCCGCAGCACCGAGCCCATGAACGCCGAGTCGGTCAGCCCCTGCCGGTAGTTGTCGAGCCCGGCGAACTCCTCCGTGGAGCCGCCGAGCCCGAGCCCGGACTGCTGCACCTTGAACAGCGACTGGTAGACCGCGTAGCCGATCGGAATCAGGTACAGGAAGACGAAGC
This sequence comes from Streptomyces resistomycificus, assembly GCF_001514265.1. GTDB lineage: Bacteria > Actinomycetota > Actinomycetes > Streptomycetales > Streptomycetaceae > Streptomyces > Streptomyces resistomycificus. Next base: position 325,443 of record NZ_KQ948988.1, read on the forward strand.
CGAGCTGGAAGGGCACCGTGAAGGCGGCGCCCTTCCAGCGCAGGGAGCGAATCATCGTGAGTAGCCTCAGCCCTTGACGCTGATGCCGCGGGACTTCAGGTCCTTGACCGTCCACTCCTGCATGTGCGCCAGCAGATCGGTGACCTTCTCCTCCTTGTTGACGACCTTGGCCCAGCCCGCCTGCATCTCGGTGAACATGGCGGTCCAGTTCGGCCCGTAGACCCAGTCGGAGGTGACGGTGCCCAGGCTGTCGGTGACGACCTTCTTGGCCGGCTCGTAGTTCGTCCCCAGCAGCTTCTGGGAGATCGCCTCACCGACGTACGTGTCACTGTCCTTGAGCGCCGGCATCACGCCGTTGCCGGTCTCCGGACTCGCCATCGTCTTGACCGCGTCCGCGTTCGTCGACATCCACAGCGCCGCCTCGGCGGCCTGCTCCTGGTGCGCACAGCCCTTGGTCACCAGGGTCACGCTGCCGGTCAGGTTCGTCCCGGCCGGGGTCTTGGCGGCCTCACCGGTGAACGCCGGCCACGGCGCGAGGGCCCACTTGCCGAAGGACTTGGTGAAGTTCTGCACCATGCCCGCCATCTGCCAGGTGGAGATCTGCCGGGTCGCGGTGCCGCCGGTGTCGTAGTTGCGCTGCACGGCCGCGTAGTCCGCGAAGGACAGCTTGGAGTTGAGGTCGTTGTCGATGATCTCCTGGATCACCTTGGCGGCCTTCAGGGTGCCCGCGTCCTGGAAGTCCACCTTCCAGGCGTTGCCGTCGATCGCGTACCAGTGCGCCCCGGCCTGCATGGCGAGCACCTCCAGGGTGCTGGGGTCCTCACCGGCGAAGTTGGTGATCTTGACTCCGTGCTTCTTCAGCACCTTGCCCGCCGCGACGAACTCGTCCCAGGTCGTGGGCGGCTTGAGGTCGTACTTCTCGAAGAGGTCGGTGCGGTAGATCGTGAAGTTCGGGGCGGAGCTGGTGGGAACGCCGTACGTCTTCCCCTGCACCTGCGCGCTCGCCCAGGAGCCGGCGTTGAACCGGTCCTTGCTCGACTCGACGTACTTCGTGATGTCGGCGAGCGCGTCCTGCGAGACCCAGCTCGTGACGTACTCGGCGGTGTTCTGCACCAGGCAGGGCGCGTTGTCGGCCTTGACCGCGTTGGTCAGCTGCTTCTGCATGGTCAGCTGGTCGGTGACCTTCGTGTACTTGAGCTTGACGTCCTTGTGCGAGGCGTTGAACGCCTTCACTACGGCGTCCTGGCCGTTGGCCCAGCCCCAGAAGGGGAGGGTGACCGGGCCGGACGCCTTGGCGTCGCCGGAGTCCGATCCGCCGCACGCGGAGAGCAGACCTGTCAACGCGAGTCCCGCCACGGCTGCGCGGGCGAACCTTCTCCGGGGGCTGGTGAAGTTCATCTGACCGTGTTCCTTCGGAAAGTAGGGCGTCTCAGAGAGGAGGAGAGCAAGCGGCGTCTTTGCGCCGGCCGGGAACGGCGGCCGGAAACCATCGGCTCGCGGTTGCGGGGGGTCGGCCAAGCGGAAGCTGTAGTAAGCGGTTGCTGGGACCGTAGGCTGACGGCCGCGTCCATAGCAAGAGGTGGACGGCAATTTGTTACGGCGGTTTGTCCGGGCGGTCACGTGCGGGTCGAGGGCGCCGGTGTGCGGGCGGCCCGGGATCTGTGCAGGTCAGATGTCATTGCGTCGCGCCCATGTGCGGTACGCGGGATGACCGGGCCGCCGCCACGGCCTCGTGAAAAATCTCCGGAAAACGTTTACGAAACTACGATCTTCCAGCGCAGCTGAACGCCACTGCCACTGCCACTGCCACTGCCACTGCCACTGCCACTGCCACTGCCACTGCCAGTGCCGTTGCCGTTGCCGCTCGCGTCAGGTGCGCTGGGCGGGCGGCCGCACCGAGTTCCGTACGACGACATGGGTGCCCAGCACCAGATGGTCGCCGTCGCTGCCCTTGCGGCGACCCGAGCCGCCCTCGCGCCGGTCGGCCACCGCGCGCAGGGCGACCCGGCCCATCTCCTCGTACGGCACGTGCACGGTGGTGAGCTGGGGCGTGAGCTGGGACGCCAGCGGGATGTCGTCGTAGCCGACGATCGAGACGTCCTCCGGCACCCTGAGGCCGGCCGCGCGCAGCGCCTGCATCGCGCCCGCGGCGACCACGTCGGTCCCCGCCAGTACCGCGGTGAAGTCGAGCCCGGCGCGCAGACTGTCCTGCACTGCCTCGTACCCGTGCTCGTAGTCGTACGGGCCGTGCCGCACCATGCCCGGTCCGAAGGGCACGCCGTACGCCTCGAAAGCGCGCTCCGCACCCCGCAACCGGCCCTGGGCGGTGGTCAGTTCGGCGTGACCCGGCAGCACCAGGACCTTGCGGTGACCGGCCGACAGCAGATGGCTGGCCATCGCGTAGGCGCCGCCCTCGTTGTCGTAGTCGACCGTCGTGGCCGGCACGTCCCCTTCCAGGGGCGGCCGGCCCACCAGGACCAGATGGGATCCGGCCGCGTCCAGGGAGCGGGCGAAGCGGGCCATACGCAGCTGGTACTCGTCGTAGTCGTAGGCGCCGCCGAGCAGCACCACGGCGGCCACGCCCTGCTGGCGCATGAGGTTGACCAGCGCGAGTTCCCGCTCGGGGTCGTCGCCCGTGGTGCCGACCAGGGACAGCCAGCCGCGCAGGGTGGCCGCGCCCTCCACGCCCTTGGCGACGTGGGCGAAGGCCGCGCCGGTGATGTTGTTGATCAGGATGGCGACCGTCGGCGTACCGCCCCCGGCGAGGGAACGGGCGTGGGCGTTGGTGACGTAGTCCAGGTCCTGGACGACCTTCATCACCCGGCGGCGCAGTTCCTCCGAGACCGGGTAGTTGCCCGACAGGACGCGGGACACGCTCGCGACGGAGACGCCCGCCCGCTCCGCGACGTCGCGGATGGTGGACCGTCCGGCGTCACCGGCCGCCTTGCGCTGACTCACCCTTGCGGCTCCTTCATCGTTGCGTGTCGCCGCGCAGCGCTACGACTGCTTCGGCTGCTGCGCCGGACGGCCGTGGCCCCGGCGGATCTCCGGCCGGTTCCCGGCCCGCTCGCCGGTTCAGGCCCGGGGCCCGGGTCCGCGCCGGTGCGGAAACCGTATCCCATTGTTTCTGCCGGTGGCCTGGAGCGGGTGGGGCGGATCGCAGGGGGCGCCGGGTGGTAGGCGGCCGAGCCGGGGGCGAGGGGAGGGTGCGGCGCCGGGTGCGGGATGGGTGGCAGGGGGACTTCTCCTCCCGACACCGGCGGGGAGGGCCCCGTAGGCGATCGAGCCGTCAGGCACAGGCGACCGAGCCGTCAGGCACAGGCGACCGAGCCATCGTTCAGGCCACCCGGGCCAGATCCGATTGCCGTACCTCGTGGGTGGGCGTCAGTCCCGCCCCCAGCCGCTCGAGTTCCTCCGCGACGATCCGTCCCAGTCGCTCCAGTTCGTTTCCGAGTGACCCCGCGATGTGCGGTGTGAGGAAGACGTTGGGGAGGCGGTAGAGCGGTGACCCGGCGGGGAGCGGTTCGGGTTCGGTGACGTCGAGGATCGCGTGGAGCCGGCCGGAGACGAGTTCGTCGGTCAGCGCGTCGGGGTCGACCAGTGCGCCTCGGGAGGTGTTGATCAGGATGCCGCCGTCCCTGATCAGGGCGAGCCGGCCGGCGTCGAGCATGCGGTAGGTCTCGGGGATGTCCGGGGCGTGCAGGGACACGATGTCGCTGTGCCGGAGCAGGTCGTCCAGCGGGAGCGGTTCGGCGCCGAGCGCGGCGGCCTCGGCGGTGCTGACGTAGGGGTCGTGCAGCAGCACCGAGAAGTCGAACGGCCGGAGCAGTTCGAGGAGGCGGCGGCCTACCCGGGAGGCGCCGATGACCCCGACGCGGCGGCCGACGTTGCCGGTGTGCGCGGTCTCGGCGGGGGAGGGGTAGGTGTGGGTGGCGCGGAAGCGCTCGCGGTGGGTGAAGGTGTCCTTCCCGGCGAGCAGGATCATCGCGAGGGTGTACTCCGCGACGGGCAGGGCGTTGCCGGTGACCGCGCTGGAGACGGTGATCCCGCGTGTCCACAGTTCCTCGCCCACCAGCGAGCGGACGGAGCCGGCGGCGTGCAGGACCGTGCGGAGCCGGGGGGCGGCGGCGAGGACGGCGGCGTCGAGGCGGGGACAGCCCCAGCCGGTGATGAGCACCTCGGCCCGGGCGAGGGCGTCGGCCGCGGCAGGGTCGGTGAAGTCCTGGACGACGAGGGCGGGGTCGAGGTGGGCCGCCTGTGTCAGCCGGGTCATGAGGGGCGGCGGGAACAGCAGGGGGAGGTGCACCGGATCCATCGCGAACACGGCCCTGGGTGGCTGTGGGCTGGGCATGTCTCTCCTGACACAGGATGCTGGAAGCACGGAAACATTTTCAGAAAGCGTCTTCTACCGTAGATCTGGCGATGACGAGCGGTCAATCGGCAGGACGGGGGATCGGGCGGGGTTCGGTACCGGTGTCGGCGAGGCCGGGAGCGCCGGGTGTCCTGAAATCGCTTACTGCGGGCCTGTGGTGCGCTCCAAGGTCCCCGGCTCGTGAACGGGTGACGACCCCGGTGGGCGCAGGGGTGGACCCCGCCCGTGCTCCGACCCGGGTCGGCCAGACCGGGCCGCCGGGCATGACAACCGGTTCCCGGCGTTCGATCAGTCGACCTCACCGACCCGTTCGCCGGCCTCTTCGCAGATCAGGACGCTTTCCCCCGGTCCCGTTCGACCGATCGGCCCATGACGTCGAGGTTACACAGTCTTTTCGAAAGTTCGTCAAGCCTCTTGACGCCGTTTCCGGACAGGAAGAAGCTCTGCCCCAATGCGTAACAACCGGTTGCCTAACCGGTTACCGCGATCGCCGACCGGTCTCTTGGTCGACACCTCGAACGGACAGAGCAGGAGGTGGTGCGTTCATGCGCCCACATGCCGGTGCCCCCCTGAGCCGCCGCCGATTTCTCACCCTCTCCGCAGCCGGTGCCGCGACCGGAGCGGCGGCGCTGAGCGGCTGCGCGTTGCAGGTGTCCAACGGAGCAGGCGGCGGCTCGGGCGAGACGATCACCATGATGGTCAAGGCCGACGACATCACGCCGGAGCTCGTCCGGCAGGCACTGAAGGACACCGGTGTCTCGATCAAGCGGGTCGACTACGACATCACCAAGCTGATCGCGATGCTCACCAGCGGCAACCCGCCGGACCTGGTGCGCGGCGTCGGCGCCGTGGACGCGGCGTACTTCGCGGCGCGGGACGTGATGCAGGAACTGGACGGCTACTTCGCCGGGAGCCGCGTGCTCAGGGTCGAGGACCTCGACCCGGTGAACGACCTGTGGCGCTACGACGGCACCACGCAGGGCAAGGGCCCGCGCTACGGCATGGCGAAGGACTTCTCCCAGGACTCCATGTACTGGTACAACACCACGGCCTTCGACGAGAAGGCGGTCGACTACCCGCCGGAGCTCGACCCGGTCACGTACGAGGAGTGGCTGGAGACCGCACAGCGTCTGGTCCAGCGGTCGAAGGGGCAGACGAGGGTGTTCGGCGGCACCTACAACGGTCTGTACAAGGCCACCCTCCTGTCGACGCTCACGGCGTCCGCCGGCGGCAGCCTCTTCAGCGACGACTTCTCCCGGATCGACTTCACCACCCCCGAGGCCCGCAAGGCCCTGGCCTGGTACGTCGACTACTGCAAGCTCAAGGTCGGCGCGAGCCTCGTCCTGCCCGACCCCAACGGCTGGGACGGGCCGACCTTCCAGGCCGGGCGGCTGGCCATGTGCAACTCCGGCTACTGGATGGGCGGCATGATCGCCACCGACGGGAAGCTGGCGAAGGTCTCCCGGCTCGCCCCCACCCCGGTCTTCGAGGGCGGTCCGCGGATCAGCGCCTGCCAGGGCGGTACCGGACTGTGGATGCCGAGGAAGGCGAAGAACAAGGACGCCGCGTGGCGGGTCTTCGAGTGGTTCTTCGGCGAGGCACCGGCCAAGGCGCGGGCCGCCGGCGGCTGGGGCATCCCCACCCTGACCTCACTGCGGCCGCTGATGCCGGCCCAGGACGACCAGCAGAAACGTGTGCTGAAGGTGCAGGAGAACGAGCTCGAGCACTTCTCGGTGGTCGCCTTCTCCCCGTACACCACGGGGGATTCGTTCGAAGCGCTCTTCAACCAGACCGCCCCGGCCGCGATGAAGGGCGAGATCTCCGTCGACACCCTCGCGGGACGCCTGAACTCGGTGATCAACGAGCAGCTCAAGCGCGGTAAGGAGCAGGTGGGATGACGGTCGATCAGATGTCCACGGTCGCGGACCGGCTCCGCTCGACCGCGAGGACCGGGCCGACCCGGACCGCGGAGGGCCCGCGGTCCTCGATGACAGCGCGCCGCCACCGGGCGTTCTACATGTTCGTCTCGCCGTGGATCGTCGGGTTCCTGCTGCTGACCATCGTGCCGATGGCGTACGCGCTGTGGCTGAGCTTCACCACGTTCGACGGTATCTCGCCGAACTGGCACTACGTGGGCCTCGGCAACTACCGCGAGCTGATGAACGACTCGGTGACCTGGGACTCCCTGGGGCGCGCGGGCCTGTTCGCGGTGGTCTCGGTGCCGCTGTCGATCATCGCGGGCCTCGGCCTCGCCGTTCTGGTCAACCGGCCGGTCAAGGCGCGCGGTCTGTTCCGCACCCTGCTGTATCTGCCGGCCGTGGTGCCGCCGGTCGGTGCCGGTATCGCCTTCAAGAACCTCTTCGACCAGAACGCCGGTGCCACCAACGGTGTCCTGACGTTCCTCGGCTTCGACGCCGTCGGCTGGCTCGCCGACCCCTACGCCCGCTACGTACTGGTGATGACGGTGCTCTGGGGCGCCGGAAACATCATGATCATCTCGCTGGCCGGGCTCCAGGACGTGCCCCGTGAGCTCCATGAGGCGGCCCGTATCGACGGCGCGGGTTCCTGGCGGACCTTCCGCAGCATCACCGTGCCGCTGCTGTCGCCCGTGCTGCTGTTCCAGACCGTGACCGGGGTGATCGCCTCGGTGCAGACCGTCATGCCGATGCTGCTGGCGCCCCTGTCCACCACCGGCGGCATCACCACCGTCCCGCAGTCCAACTACACGTACATGATCCACGTGTTCGCGCAGTACTTCGCGCTCGGACGGTACGGCTACGCCTCCGCGCTCCTGTGGGTGCTCTTCGTCCTGATCCTCATCGCGACCGGCCTCATCTTCAGGTTCACGTCCGGTGTGGTGTTCTACAACGTCGACCCGGAGGCGAAGAAGTGACCGCCACCAGCCTGCCCCCCAAGTCGCCGGTCCACGTGCGGATACGGGTCAACCGCATCGTCCTCTACACGGTCCTGGTCGTCGTCACCGGACTGTTCCTCGGCCCCTTCGGCTGGCTGGTGCTCACCGGCCTGAAGTCCCCGGGCGAACTGGCCTCCGCCCCCGTGCACTGGGTGCCCGCGGACTTCCAGTGGCACAACTTCGCCGACGCCTTCGACCTGATCGACTTCCTCGGCTACGCCCGCAACTCCCTGATCATCGCCTTCGTCTACGGCGGCCTCGTCACCCTCAGCTCGGCCTGGGTCGGCTACGGCTTCGCCCGGCTGTCCGCCCCCGGCAAGAAGGTGCTGTTCGGCATCCTCATCGGCTCGATGATGCTGCCCCAGATGATCACCCTGCTGCCGACCTACCTGATCTTCGCCAAGCTCGGCATGGTCGACACGTACTGGCCGTGGGTGCTGTGGGGGTTGTCGTCCGCCCCGTACCTGGTCTTCCTCTTCCGGCAGTTCTTCGCCGGTCTGCCCCGCGAGCTGGAGGAGGCCGCGATCGTCGACGGCTGCGGGTACGGCCAGATCTTCTGGCGGATCTTCCTGCCGCAGTCCTGGCCGGTGCTCAGCGCGAGCTTCGTGATCGCCTTCACCTGGACCTGGGGTGACTACATCGCCCCCCAACTGCTGCTGTCCACCGACAAGTCCACACTCGCCGTCGCCGTCATGTCGACCTACGTCTCCTCGGCCGGCACACCCATCACCAACCTCCAGGCCGCGGCGTCCGTGATGTACGTGGTGCCGATCCTGCTGATCTTCCTCATCGCCCAGCGCGGCTTCGTCGCCGGCATGTCGACCTCGGGCCTCAAGTAGCCCCACCCCACCCCTGTCGCAAGGAGTTCCCGGATGAACACGCCCCTGTCCCGCCGTACCACCCTCCAGGCGGCCGGTGCCACCGTGCTCGCCGCAGGCCTCACCGGTCTGACGGCCACGGCGGCCCGGGCGGCCGACGCCGACGCCGACGCCGACGCGGCGCCGCAGCTCGTCACCTATCCCCGCCCCGCCGCCATGCCGACCAACACCAGCTTCAGGGTGCGGGTGCGTACCACCCCCGACGGCGACTGGCAGACCCTGGACATCTGGCGCCCGCAGCTGGGAGAGATCAACCCCACCACGGGGTCGAGCAAGATCTACAACTCCTCGCTGGCGTACTTCGACTTCCAGGGATCCGTCGAGATCGAGGTGACCTACCTCAAGGGCGGCACCACCAAGGCCCGGGTGAGACCCGACTCCTACGGCATCAAGCCCGAACTCCTCGGTGACACCCTGCGCTTCACGCTCGACAGGCCGCGCAACGTCGTCGTCCAGATCAACGACGACATCTTCGACGTCCTCCACCTGTTCGCCCGCGCCGTCGAGAAGAAGAAGCCCGCCGCGGACGACCCGAACGTCCTCTACTACGGCCCCGGTGTCCACACCACCGCCGACGGCTACCTGAACGTCCCCTCCGGCAAGACCGTGTACCTCGACGGCGGCGCCGTCCTCAAGGCGACCGTCGTCTTCCGCAACGTGGAGCACGCCGGGATCGCCGGCCGCGGCGTGCTCGCCGGGACCGCGGGCGGCGGAGCCCTCGTGGAGAGTTCGAGGAACATCTCCATCGGCGCCGTCACCGTGCTCAACCCGAACGGCTACGCCGTCCAGCTCGGCGAGGCCACCGGCGTCACCATCAAGGGCCTCGGCTCCTTCAGCTCCAAGGGCTGGGGCGACGGCATCGACGTCTTCTGCAGCAGCAACGTCGTCATCGACGGCGTCTTCATGCGCAACTCCGACGACTGCATCGCCATCTACACCCACCGCTGGGAGTACTACGGCGACACCACGAACATCACCGTCCGCAACTCCACCCTCTGGGCGGACGTCGCCCACCCCATCAACGTCGGTACCCACGGCAACACCGACAACCCCGAGGTACTGAAGAAGCTCACCTTCAAGAACCTCGACATCCTCGACCACCGCGAACCGCAGATGAACTACCAGGGCTGCATCGCCCTCAACCCCGGCGACTCCAACCTGATCAAGAACGTCCGCATCGAGGACGTACGGATCGAGGACTTCCGCTGGGGCCAGGTCATCTACATGAAGGTCATGTACAACACGAAGTACAACACCTCGGTAGGCCGAGGCATCGAGGACGTCTACGTCAAGAACCTCAGCTACACGGGCACGAACGCCAAGCCGTCCCTCTTTCTCGGCTACGACGCCCGCCACGCCATCAAGGACATCACCTTCGAGAACCTGGTGGTCAACGGTCTCGTCGTCGCCGACTCGATGAAGAAGCCGAGCTGGTACTACACCACGGACACGATCCAGTGGTTCGCCAACGAGCACGTGACGAACCTCAGGTTCATCACGACCGCCGAGGCCGAGGCGGCCGCCGCGTCATGAGCACCATGCCCCCGCACACCACCGCCCCGAGCCGCCGGGGCTTCCTCGGCGGCACGGCCGCCCTGCTGCTGGTGGCGGGCGCGAGCGGACTGCTCGCGCCCGGCACCGCACGGGCCGCCGCGCAGGCCACCGGCAGCCGGGTCTTCACGCACCCCGGGCTGCTGCACGGCGCCGCCGACCTCGCCCGGATGAAGGCCGCGGTCGCCGCGAAGGAGTCGCCGGTCCACGACGGCTACCTCGCGTTCGCCGCGCACGCGCGCTCCCAGGCGACGTACGCCGTCCAGAACACCGGCCAGATCACCTCCTGGGGACGCGGCCCGACCAACTTCCAGAACCAGGCCGTCGCCGACTCGGCCGCCGCCTACCAGAACGCCCTCATGTGGGCCGTCACCGGCAACCGCGCGAACGCCGACAAGGCCCGCGACATCCTCAACGCCTGGTCGGCCTCCCTGACGACGGTCACCGGGGCCGACGGCCCGCTCGGCGCCGGCCTGCAGGCCTTCAAGTTCGTCAACGCGGCCGAACTGCTGCGCCACACCGGCTACGACGGCTGGGCCGGGGCGGACATCGCCCGCTGCGAGGACTCCTTCCTCGACGTCTGGTATCCGGCGGTGTCCGGATACATGCTCTACGCCAACGGCAACTGGGACCTGACGGCCCTGCAGACCATCCTGGCCATCGGCGTCTTCTGCGAACAGCCCACCCTCTTCGAGGACGCCCTGCGCTTCGCCGCGGCCGGCGCGGGAAACGGCAGCATCGCGCACCGCGTCGTCACCGGCGCCGGCCAGGGCCAGGAGGCAGGCCGCGACCAGGGCCACGAGCAGCTCGCCGTCGGCCTGACGGGCGACCTCGCCCAGGTCGCCTGGAACCAGGGCGTCGACCTGTGGGGATACGACGAGAACCGCGTCCTCGCGAACTTCGAGTACGCCGCCCGCTACAACCTCGGCGGCGACGTCCCCTTCACACCCGACCTGGACCGCACCGGCAAGTACATCAAGACGACCGTCTCCGACAAGGCGCGCGGCGCCCTGCCCCCGGTCTACGAGATGGCCTACGCCCACTACACGGGCGTCCGCGGCCTCGACGCGCCGTACACCAGGGCGGCCGTCTTCCGCGGCACCGGCGGCGCCCGCCTGATCGAGGGCGGCAACGACGACCTGCCCGGCTGGGGCACCTTCGCCTACGCCGGCACGACCGCCCCGGCAGCGAGCGTGCCCACGCCACCGGCGGGCGTCACGGCGGTGGGGGACGGCGAGGACATCACCGTCGGCTGGCTGCCGTCGGCCTGGGCGAGCACCTACACCGTCCGCCGGGCCGAGCGACCCGAGGGCCCGTACGAGAAGATCGCCGACCGCGTCGACGAACCGACGTACACGGACCGCCGGGTGCGCGCCGGGCGGACGTACTACTACACCGTCGTCGCCGCCAACTCCCAGGGCCACAGCGGTGATTCGGCCGCCGCGTCGGCCTGTGCCGCTCTCCCCGCCCCGTGGGCAACCCGGGACCTCGGCGACGTGCGGATCCCCGGCTCCGCCGTCTTCGACGGCGAACGGTTCGTGCTGGAGGCCTCCGGGACCGCCGAGACCTACCGTCTCGCCCACCTGCCGTTGCACGGCGACGGCACGGTCACCGCGCGGATCGTGTGGCCGCTCAGCTCGCAGTACTCCAAGATCGGCGTCACCCTCCGGGCCTCCCTCGAAGCGGACGCGGCCCACGCCGCCATGCTCGTCCAGGGGCTGCCGCTGCACACCTGGAGCGGGGTGTGGAGCGTACGTCCGGCCGACGGGGCCGACGTCACGGGCACCGGCAGCACACCCGTACCGCCCACCCAGCAGCAGACGATCACCACGTCCGCCGCCTTCCCCATCTCCGGCCTCGGCAGCCTGCCCGAGTCGGCGACCCCGCTCGAGGCGCCGTACGTCGAGGGCGCGGGCGACGGCTACCGGCTGCGCGCGCCCTACTGGGTGCGGGTGACCCGCAAGGGCCGCCGCTGCACCGGCGCCATCTCCCCGGACGGCATCCGCTGGACCCAGGTCGGCTCCACCGAGGTCGCGTTGGGGCGCACCGCGTACGCGGGCCTCGTCCTGACCTCCTGCCTGGGCGTCGACGAGGAGTACGCCGACACGGGCACCGGGGCCTTCGACAACGTCACCGTCACCTCCTCCTCGTCCGGCGAGGTCTGGTCCATGCCGAAGCCGGCCCGCACCGCGGGCGACCTGAAGGCCACCGGCGGTGCCGACGCCGTCTGCCTGGCCTGGACCGACCCCGACCTCTCCGCCCGCTACAGGGTGCTGCGCGCCCCCCACGCCGACGGCCCCTACGCGACCGTCGCGACCGGCGTCGGGCCGGTCGGGTCCGGCACCCGCATCCGGTACACGGACGCCACCGGCAGCCCCGGGACGACGTACCACTACGCCGTGGCCAAGACCAACACCGCCGGACGCGGCCCGCTGTCGGCCCCCGTCACCGCGCGGATGCCGGCCCCCGACCTGCCCCAACTCACCTCCGCCACCACCGCGTTCGCCAACCAGGGAGCCGCCTTCCGGCACCTGCTGCGGGCCTCGCACGAGCCCGTACGGTTCACCGCGCGCGGCCTGCCCGACGGACTGCGCGTCGACCGGCGCACCGGCCTGATCCACGGAACCCCAACCAGGACCGGCGAGTTCACGGTCACCACCGGGGCGGGCAACGCGGCCGGCGACGCCACCGGCACGCTCACCCTGACCGTCGGCACCCCGCCGCCGGCCCCGTGGACCCACGCGGACCTCGGCGACGTGATCCTCGACGAGCGCGCCTACGGGACGCTCGGCGTGGTCGCGGTCCGGACCCCCGGCAGCACCTCACACGAGGACGGGACCTTCGTGGTGCGTGGCGCCGGCACCGACCTCACCGTCAACAACCAGGGCATGACAGGCCAGTTCGTGAGGCGGGCCGTCACCGGCGACTGCGAGTTCACCGCCCGGCTGGTCTCCCGTACCGGAGCCACCGCCGACCGGGTGGGACTGCTGATGGCCAAGTCGCTGTCGCCGTTCGACCAGGCGGCCGGGGCGATCGTCACCGGCGGGAGCACCGCGCAGCTGATGCTCCGCAGGACGGTGGCGGGCGCCTCCGCCTTCTCCGGGACCTCCGGCGTCGGACTTCCCCTGCTGCTGCGGCTGAGGCGCGCCGGGAGTGCCTTCACCGCGGCCGTCTCCACCGACGACGGCGCCACCTGGACCGCCCTCGCCTCCGGCGAGGTCCCCGACTTCGGTGACGCCCCCTACTACGTGGGTCTCGTGGTCTGCTCCCGCAGCCCGCTGGCCCTCGCCACCGCACGGTTCGAAGGGGTGAGCATCACGCCCCTCTAGATCCCCCCACGGATTGGAGAAGCACCGCCATGAGCCGCATGAGCCGCACCTCCCCCCACCGGTACCTCCAGGAAACCGAGTTGAGCCGCCGCGGTCTGTTCAGGACCGCCGGCGGTCTCACCGCAGCTCTCGCTCTGGGCTCCACGTTCGCCGCCACCACGGCGGACGCGGCGCCCTCGGCCTTCACCCACCCCGGCATGCTGCACAACGCCGGAGACATCAACCGCGCCAAGGTCAGGGTCGCCGAGGGCACGGACCCCTGGCTGTCCGGCTGGAACAAGCTGGTCGCCAACGCCCGCTCCCAGTCGACCTGGACACCCCGGGCCACCGCCACGATCATCCGCGGCGGCACCGGCCAGAACTACAGCCTCCTCTACCAGGACATCGCCGCCGCCTACCAGAACGCGCTGCGCTGGCGGGTCGGCGGCACCGAGGCGAACGCCCAGTGCGCGGCCAGAATCCTCAACGCCTGGGCGACGACCCTGACCTCGGTCACCGGAAACGCCGACCGGTTCCTCGCGGCCGGCCTCTACGGCTGGCAGTTCGCCAACGCGGTCGAACTCATGCGGGACTACGACGCGCTGGACCTCGCCGCCTGCCAGGACATGCTCGTCAAGGTGTTCTACCCGCTCAACAACAGCTTCCTGACCAACCACAACGACGCCTGCATCACCAACTACTGGGCCAACTGGGACCTGTGCAACATGGCCTCCGTCCTGGCCATCGGGATCCTCAACGACGACGGCGCCAAGTACGACCAGGCCGTCACCTACTTCAAGTCCGGTGCCGGCAACGGCTCCCTCGCGCACGCCGTGCCCTACCTGTACACCGACTCGGCCGGCTACGCGCTGGGCCAGTGGCAGGAGTCCGGACGCGACCAGGGCCACACCATGATGGGGATGGGCCAGATGGGCGCCATCTGCGAGATGGCGTGGAACCAGGGCGAGGACCTGTACTCCTACGACGGCCGCCGCTTCATGAAGGCCGCCCAGTACGTCGCCAAGTACAACCTCGGCGGCGACGTGCCCTTCACCACCTACACCTGGGGCACCGGCCAGAGCTGCGCCCAGTCGTCCCAGACGGTGATCTCCTCCACCTCCCGGGGGCAGGTCCGCCCGGTGTGGGCGATGCTCCACTACCACTACAACCGGCGGGTGAACCTGGACGACAAGTACATCTCCCAGATGTGCTTCTCCATCGCCCCCGAGGGCGGGGGAGGTGACTACGGCTCCGACAGCGGCGGCTACGACCAGCTGGGCCTCGGCACCCTGATGTACGCGAAGTAGCCGCCCACCGACGTGCCCACCGGCGTGCGGTTCACCGCCGTCCCCGCCCGGGCGCGTCCGGCGGCGGTGTCCCCCGAACAGCCCCCGATCGCGCTCGTGCGCCGGAATACCCGGCGCTCCTGTGGTGCTCTGTTGTTCACGGTGCACGAGCGCGGTGCGGGAGGCTGGTGGGCGCATGACGGCAGCAGACCAGACGGACGGGCCGGGCCTGGACCCGGTGGCCCCGACCCCGTACGGGGCCGTACGAGGCCGGTACGAACACGGTGTCGCGGTGTTCCGGGGCATCCCCTACGCGGCCCCGCCCTTCGGACCGCGCCGGTTTCGGCCCCCCGAGCCGCCCGAGCCCTGGGACGGGGTGCGCGACGCGGGCGCCTTCGGGCCGACGGCGCCGAAACCGCCGTACTCCGAGGCCTTCGCGCAGTACCTGTCCGACCCGGTCGTGCCCGGCGAGGACTGCCTCAACCTGAACGTGTGGACTCCGGAGCCGGGCCCCACAGCCCGGCTCCCGGTCGTGGTGTGGCTGCACGGCGGCGCCCTGACCCGCGGCTCCTCGGCCGTGCCCGTGTACGACGGGCGGACCTTCGCCCGCGACGGGATCGTCTTCGTCTCGGTCAACTACCGGCTCGGTGTGGAGGGCTACGGCCTGTTCCCGGACACCCCCGCCAACCCCGGCCTGCGCGACCAGCTCGCCGCGCTGGAGTGGGTGCACGAGAGCATCGCGGCCTTCGGCGGCGACCCCGGCCGGATCACCCTGTGCGGCCAGTCCGCCGGCGCCATCAGCGCCGGCGCCCTGCTGGCCGCCCCGCGGGCCCAGGGCCTGGTGCGGCGGGCCGTCCTGCAGAGCGGGCCGCCCGAGGCGAGCGACCGCGACAAGGTACGGCGGATGGTGCGCCGGATGGCGACCCGGCTGCGGATCCCCGCCACCGCGGCCGCCTTCGCCGAGGTCGACCGCGACCTGCTGCTGCGCACCCAGGCCGAGGTCGGCCGGCTCAGCAGCCCGGTGCTCGGCGGCCCCGCCTTCGGGATCGTCGTCGACGGCGACCTGGTGCCGCGCGACCCGCTGGAGGCTCTGGTGGCGGGCGACGCGGCCCGGGGCGTCGACCTGATGACGGGCTGGACGCGCGACGAGTACCGCCTGTGGCTGGTCCCCGGCGGCCTCCTGGACCGCGTCGACCGGCTCGGCGCGGTCGCGCTGGCCGGCGCCATGGCCCGCTGCCACTGCGGCCACGAGGTGCCCCGCGGCTACCGCGCGCTGCATCCCGAGGCCGGCACCGCCGAACTCGTGGGCCAGATGGTCACCGACCACCTGCTCCGCCGCCCGCTGCACCGCCTCGCCGACGCCCGGCCGGGATCGTCGTACGTCTACGAGTTCGCCTGGCCCTCCAACCTCCCCGGGCTAGGCGCCTGCCACGCCCTCGAACTCGGTTTCGTCTTCGACACCGGCGACGAACCCGACTCCGCCAAGCTCGCCGGCCGGGACACCCCGCGGGAGCTGGCCGACGCGATGCACGGGGCGTGGGTGCGGTTCGCCGTCGAGGGCGACCCCGGCTGGCAGGCGTGGGACGCCACCCACCCGGTTCGGGTCTTCGGCGACGGGCGGCCGCACACGGCGTACGGTCCGCGCGACCGGGAGTTCGCGGTGTGGACGGCGGACGCCGCGGCGCGGGAGAGCGCCCCCGCCCCGCCGCCGCTGCCCGACGCCCGCCCGCGCGGGACGGAGCTGCGTGCGGTGGTACGCCGCCTGCGCCGCCCCGGAGACGTCCCCCGCCGCCCCTGATCCCGGCCGGCCCGCCGGGACGGGGTCAGGGGCGGGCCGGCAGCGCCGCCACCGAGTCCCGCACCACCACGTGCGTGCCGAGCAGCAGGTGCTCGGCCGGCGCCTCCGTGGTACGGCCCAGCGCGGTGCGTACGGCGAGACGGCCCAGCTCCTCGTAGGGGACGTGGACCGTCGTCAGCGCGGGGTGCAGGTCGCGCGCGTAGGGGATGTCGTCGTAGCCGGCCAGCGAGACGTCCCGCGGCACGTCCAGGCCCGCCTCGTGCAGGGCGGTCAGCGCGCCCGCGGCGACCATGTCGGTGGCGGCGACCACAGCCGTGAAGTCCAGGCCGTCCTTCAGCGCCCCGCGCATCAGACGGTGCCCGGCGTCACGCGTGAAGTCGCCGTTCAGCAGCAGCGCCGGGTCGGGTTCCAGGCCGCGGGCCCGGTGGGCGGCGAGGAAGCCGCGCTCGCGGCCCTGCGCGGTGGTGTGGTCCGGCTTGCCGCCGAGGAACAGCACCCGCCGGTGACCCTGGGCCAGGACGTGCGCGACCAGGGCGAAGGCGCCGCCCTCGTTGTCGTACTCGATGACGGTGACCGGCGCCCCGGGGCCCAGCGGCGGGCGCCCGCACAGCACCAGGCGGGAGCCGGCCGAGGCCAGCGAGTCGGCCATGCGCCGGGTGCGCTCGCGGTACTCGGAGGTGTCGGCGGCGCCGCCCACCAGGATCACGGCGGCGGCCCGCTGGGCGCGCATCATCTCGACGAACTCGACCTCGTTGCGGACGTCGCCCTCGGTGCTGCACACCAGGCAGAGATGCCCGAGCCGGGTCGCCTCGCGCTCCACGCCGTGCGCCATCAGCGCGAACGACGGGCCGGTGATGTCCTCGAGGACGAACGCCAGCGTGGGTGTGCCCACCCCCGCGACCGCCTTGGCGCGCGCGTCGGCCACGTAGTCCAGGTCACGGACCGCCCGCAGCACCCGGGTCCGGGTCTGTGAGCTCACCGGGTACACGCCGCCGAGGACCCGCGACACGGTCGACGCGGACACCCCCGCGCGAGCCGCCACGTCCCGGATGGTGCTGCGCCCGGCGTCCTCGCTCTTCCTCGTCATCCCCTGCCTCGTCCCTCTCCCGGGCCGTGTAGCCCACCCCTCGGGAACTGCGGCAACATGGATGGAAACCGGTTCCCGAGGCGGAGGCTAGCAGCGGGAGGCGGAAACGGGCAGGAGTCGCGCGGGCGTTGGTGCGTACCGGCGGCCGCTCACGCCCGCGATAGGGTGCGCGCGATGGACGCGATCGCCTCCGGGCCCACCCGGCAGCACCCGCCGATCACCCGTGCGCCCGACGCCTGCCAGCCGCGCACCTCCTCGGGCGCGAACGACGAGCGGCCGTTCCAGGCGCGGGCCTCGGCGTCCCAGGCCTCGCCGCTGTTGGGATAGACGACGACCGGCTTGCCGGTGACCCGGGCGGCCGTCTCGGTCGCGGCGGCGACGTCCTCGGGAGCGCAGCAGTTCACGCCCACCGCGACGACCTCGTCCGCCTCGGCGG
The DNA here is from genome assembly GCF_001514265.1 of Streptomyces resistomycificus. Lineage (GTDB taxonomy): Bacteria > Actinomycetota > Actinomycetes > Streptomycetales > Streptomycetaceae > Streptomyces > Streptomyces resistomycificus. The sequence continues at coordinate 343,073 of NZ_KQ948988.1, forward strand.
CCGGCGCGAACGCCTCCTCCAGGGGCTGGCCGGCGCGGGTGCGGTCACCCGCGACGCTGTACGACAGCCAGGCCGGAACCCCGAGCCCGCGCACCGCGCGCAGCAGCGCCTGGGCCTCGTCGGCGTCGGGCACCGTCTCCAGCGCCAGCACGTCCGGCCCGGCGGCGGCCAGGGTCTCCAGACGGGGCCGGTGGAAGGCCTCCAGCTCGGCCACGCTCAGCCCGTACCGGCCCCGGTACTCGGAGCCGTCGGCGAGCATCGCGCCGTAGGGCCCGACCGAGGCCGCCACGAACAGCGGCCGGGTGACGCCCCGGGCACCGGCCTGTGCCGCGGCGTCCTTGGCCAACCCGACACTCAGGGCCAGCAGTTCGCTCGCCCGCTCGCGCCCGATCCCGCGCGCCGCGAAGCCCTCGTAGGTCGCCTGGTAGCTGGAGGTGATCGCCACGTCCGCGCCCGCCAGGAAGTACGCGAGATGCGCCTCGGTGATCGCCTCGGGCCGTTCCGCGAGCAGGCGCGCCGACCACAGCTCGTCACTCAGGTCGTGCCCGGCCGACTCGAGCTGGTTGGACATGCCGCCGTCGAGGACGACCGTCCCGGCGGAGAGGGCTGCGGAGAAAGCGGAAGGCGCGTGGCTGGTCATGCCACGACGCTAGTCGACGACGGGGCACGACAGCCGACTGTGTCCATTACATGAACAGGTTGCCCACCATGTGGGATGACGGGTTACGATCACGCCCTCCCCGCCCCGTCCCCTCCTCCCCGGGAACCGCCATGACCGCCCCGAGCACCAGCGAGACCACCGGACCGGACCCCACCGGACCGGCCGTCGTCGCCACCCCACGCCGCCGCCCCTTCGGCCTGGCCGCCGCCACCGCCCTCGTCATGGGCAACATCATCGGCGGCGGCATCTTCGCGCTGCCCGCCACCGTGGCCCCCTACGGCGGCGTCAGCCTGCTCGCCTTCGTGGTCCTGTCGGTCGGCGCGGTGCTGCTCGCGCTGCTCTTCGGCAAGCTGGCCCGGCGCAGCCCCGTCACCGGCGGCCTGTACGTGTACCCGCGCGACGCCTTCGGCCCCTTCGCGGGCTTCCTGTCGGCGTGGTCGTACTGGACGATGTGCTGGGTCAGCATCGCCGCCCTCGCGGTCGCGGTCGTCGGCTACGTCGACGTCCTGATCCCGCTGCACGGCAACCACACCCTCGAAGGCCTGGTCGCCCTCGCCGCGCTGTGGCTGCCGGCCGCCGCGAACTTCGCCGGCACCCGCTGGGTCGGGACGGTCCAGGTCGTCTCCACGATCCTGAAGTTCGTCCCGCTGCTGCTGGTCGCCACCGTCGGCCTGTTCTTCATCGACACCGACAACTACGGCCCGTTCAACGCCTCCGGCCAGAGCGTCTCCGGCGCGCTGGCCGCCTCCGCGGCGCTGCTCCTCTACAGCTTCCTCGGCGTCGAGTCGGCCGCGGTCAGCGCGGGCGAGGTCCGTGACCCCGAGCGCAACGTCGGCCGCGCCAGCGTCCTGGGCACGCTCGCCTCCGCCCTCGTCTACATCCTCGGCATCGTCGCCGTCTTCGGTCTCGTGCCGCACGACAGGCTGGCCGACTCCGGCGCCCCCTTCGCCGACGCCGTGAACTCCATCACCGGCGGCACCTGGGGCGGCACCGCCATTGCCCTGGTCGCCGTCGCCTCGATCACCGGCTGCCTCAACGGCTGGATCCTGATGGCCGCGCAGATGCCCTACGCCGCCGCCCGCGACGGCCTCTTCCCGGCGCCGTTCGCCCGCGTGGGCAAGGGCGGGGTGCCGGGCTTCGGCGTCTGGGCCGTCGCCGTGCTCGGCACGCTGCTCATCGCCCTCAACTACACGGCCGGCCCGGACACGACCTTCCGCGTCCTCGTCCTGATCACCACGTTCACGGGCTGCGTGCCCTACCTCCTGTCGGCCGCCGCCCAGCTGTACTGGCTGGCCAAGGGCACCCGCGAACAGGTCCGTCCGGCCGGTCTGGTCCGCGACCTGACCGTCGCCGCGCTCTCCTTCGCCTTCTCCTTCTGGCTGATCGCGGGCGCCGGCTACGCGGCCGTCTACCAGGGCGTGCTGTTCCTCTTCGCGGGCATCCCCGTGTACGTGTGGATGCGTGGACGCCGGGAGACGACCGAGGTGGCCGCCTAGCCTTGGGACATGCCTGACACCGATGCCGTGGACGCCGAAGTCGCCGACGCCGAGGGTGTGCCCGAGGAAGCCCGGCAGGTGCTCGGCCCCTTCACCGGGCCGGTCTTCCTGGCCTCCCTCACCCACAACGCGAAGAACGGCGTCACCGGCGGCGTCTGGAACGTCAGCGCCGGTGACCGCTCGGCGGTCCTGAAGGTCCTCACCCGCTCCAAGGAGGCCACCGGACGCTGGGCGGCCTCGGACGATCCCCGGCACTGGAACTACTGGCGGCGCGAGGCGGACGTCTACACGTCCGGCCTCGCGCAGGCCTGGGAGCGGAACGGCATCCGCGCACCCCGGCTGCTGGCCCGCGTCGAACGGGCCGACGGCGACATCGCGCTGTGGCTGGAGCGGGTACCGGGCCGACCGGCCACCCGCTGGAAGCCCGCCCGGCACATCGAACACGCCCGCCGCCTGGGCGCCGCCCAGGGAGCCGTCGGCGAGGTCGACGACCAGCCGTGGCTCTCGTACCGCTTCCTGCGCCAGTACGTTGGCGGCAACACCCTCGGCCAGGAACTCCTCGACGACGACGAGGCCTGGCAACAGCCCCTGGTCCGCGACCACTTCCCCGAGGGCCTGCGCCGTGACATGGTCCGGCTGCACCACGACCGCGAATGGTTCCTGGACGTCTCGGAATCCCTGCCGCGCGCCTTCAGCCACCTCGACCTGTGGCCCGCCAACACCTGCGCCGACGGCTCCCACAGCGTCGTGTTCGACTGGGCCTTCGCCGGCGACGGAGCCCTCGGGGAGGACCTCGGAAACTACCTCCCCGACACCGTCTTCGACCTGTTCGTCCCGGCGGTCCGCCTCCCCACGTACGCGGCGAGGGCCTACGACGCCTACCTGCACGGCCTGCGCGAAAGCAGCTGGAGGGGCGACGAGAACCTCGTACGTCTCGCGGTCTGCGCCTCGGCTGTCAAGTACGACTGGCTCACCGCCCTCATGCTGGCCCGCGCGGGCGAGGAACAGGTGGACTACGGCGGCGACCGGGCCGTGGACGCCGAAACCCGTTATCGGGAGCGAGGCCTGACCCTCGCGTTCCTCGCGGAGTGGGCGAGGGAGGCCCGAGTGCTGGCGCCCAGGCTGGGCTTCTCGGAGGCCCCGAGCGGACGTTGAGGAGAGGCGCCACCCGGCTGCGGGCCATCATGCCGCCGGGGCCGCACCGGTGGGCGCGGCGGCGTCCCGCACACGCGGGTAGGCGAACCCCTGGGCCCCAGCCACACACCGCCGGGCGCCGTCACCCGTGCGCCGCGTGCCGCCCGCCGCCGCGCCGTCCCCGACGCGTGCGCACCACCGTCGGCACGATCAGCCCGAGGAGCAGCCCGACCGCGAGCACGTAGGGCCACCAACCGAGCCCCTCGGCCGCCGCGTTCGCGCCGCGCGTGTCCGCCGTCACCGGCCCGGCCGCCGGTGCGTCACCGCCGGACGCGGACGGCGACGGACTCGCGGCGGCCGCGCGGAGCACGACGTCGTTGCCGTCACCGCCCCGGTAGCTGATCCGGTACGTCGTCTCGGCGAGCCTCACCTTCGCGCCCTCCTCGAGGCCGGTGAAGGAACCGCTCGTCTTCGCTCGCCCCCTGTGGTCGAGCACAGTGATCTTTCGGGCGGGGCTCGACCCGGCGGCCGAGAGGTCGAGCCCGCCGGCCAGCCGCACCGACCCCGTCACCTTCAACGGCCGCTTCCGCAGCACCAGTTCGCCCTTCGCACGCTGCGTGTAGTCGCCGAGGACGGTGAGGCCCGCGGCGACCACGCCCTCGTTCGTCACGGCCCCCTTCACCGTGCCCGTGCCGGTCAGCGTGGTCGCCACCCGCAGCCCGGACGCCGAGGCGTCCAGCCGCGCCCCCGCCCCGGACAGCCGGATCACCTTGCTGTGTACGAGAGTCGCTCCCGACCGCAGAGCCAGCGTGCCCTTCTTGACGGTCGTCGCCCCGGTGTACGTCACCGCGGCGCCCGTCAGTGTCGTGGTGGCCGCGCCGGACTGCACGAACGAACCGCCCCCGCTCAGGTGCGCCAGCGAGATCGCGGTCCTCGCGTTGTTCACCACGAGCGTCCCGTCGTTCACCACCCGTCGGCGCTCGGTGCCCGTCAGCAGGGAACCGTCCCGCTGCCCGGAGCCCAGCCGCAGCACGGCCCCCTTCTGCACGGTCGTGGAACCGTCGTAGTACTGCTTCGCGGCGAAGGTGACGTCGTTGCCGCGCGTGCCCGCGATGACGATGTCCCCCGCGCCGGGCGCGGAGAGGGTGTCGTGGAACCGGCCGCCGCCGATGGGGGCGCCCAGTGTCACGGGGCCGTTGTAGTCGAAGGTGAGGAGCGAACGCGACCGGGCGGCCAGCAGGTTGATGTAGACCGTCTCGGCGGTGCCCGGCATGAAGATCTTGTTCGTGGTCCCGTCACCCCACCGGACGTTCGCCCCCTTGATGTTGGTGCCGCGCTTGTTGACGTTCTTGCGCGCGGGCGTCCAGTTCAGGGCTGGGTCGCTGAGCGAGGGGTCGGTGTCGCCGCCCCGGTCCGACCAGCTGTACTGGCCCGTGAGGACGACCTCGCTGCCCGGACGTGACTGGACGTTGATGTCGCTGCCGTACTCGCGCTGGTAGAAGTCCATGCCCATGGTGACGGTCTGGCCCAGCGGGGTGTCCACGGTCCAGGTGCCCTGGTTGAGGACCTTGCGCACGTTCGGCAGCGAGGTCGCGTACTCCGGCCGTCCGGCGTTGACCTGTGTGCCGTTGTCGATCACCCCGGAGAAGGAGTGGGTGCCCGACAGGTCCCAGGTGCCCCAGAGGAACCTCGGCTGCGTGATCAGCCCGGAGCCGCTGATGGTGCCCAGGTTGTAGGCGCTCTTCAGGGACAGCCGCAGGGTGCCGTCGACGCGGATGTTGTCCTGGTTGAGCCGGAACGCCGGGGTGCCGTAGGGGAAGTGGCCGATCAGTCCGGTCGTGCCGCCGTCGCCGTACTGCAGCGTCGCGCCGCGCTGGACGGTGATCGCGGGCGGGTCGGCGTCGGCGGTGGTGACGTAGGGGTGGTTGCCGCCTCGCGTGGACACCCTCTGCCGTTGCCGGGACTTCGGCAGCGTGAAGTCGCTGTCCTTGGTCAGGACCAGCGTCCCGCCGCCGCGCACGGTGAGCGTGCCCACGCCGCGGAACACCCCGTCGTACGTCGTCGTCCCCGACGGCACGGTGACGACCGTGTCGCCGGTGAGTGTCACGTCGCGGTCGGCGAGCACGTCGGCGGTGACGTCACGGGGGCCGGCGGCCGCGGCCGGGGGCGCGGTCGCGAGGAGGGCGGCGACCGCCGCGAGGGCGCCGACGGCCGCTGCTGTCTTGCTGGTTTGGCTGCGCACACAGGGGAGACGGACCGGGGCGGCGGCCGATAACAGAAAATCCGCTCACAGAAAGCGCCTTCTTTCATCACGTCCAACCCGTTGACCTCCGGGTTGCCCACCCTTACCTTTTCGGCGTTTGGAATAACGACAGATGTTCTCAATATCGAACATCGCTCTCAGGTCCCCCCGCCCCCGAGAGGCAGTCCGCATGAGCCGCGACAACGACCTGCCCGAAGACCCCCACCGCAGACTGCTGCTGAAGGGCGCCCTGGCCGCGGGCGCCCTGGCGGCGGCCGGTCCCGGGGTCGCCCACGCAGCCCCGCCGCCGAAAGCGCCGCCGTACGTGAACCCGCTCGTCCGCAACCGCGCCGACCCGCACATCCACCGGCACGCCGACGGCCACTACTACTTCACGGCCACCGCCCCCGAGTACGACCGGATCATCCTGCGCCGCTCCCGCACCCTGAACGGTCTGTCGACCGCCGCCGAGTCCGTCATCTGGACCAAGCACGCCACCGGGAACATGGGCGCCCACATCTGGGCGCCGGAGATCCACCGCATCGGCGGCAAGTGGTACATCTACTTCGCGGCGGCGCCCGCGGAGAGCGTGTGGGACATCCGCATCTGGGTGCTGGAGAACGCCCACCGCGACCCCTTCAAGGGAACCTGGACCGAGCGCGGCCAGCTGCGGACCGCCTGGGAGACCTTCTCCCTGGACGCCACCACCTTCACCCACCGGGGCACCCGCTACCTCGCCTGGGCCCAGCACGAACCCGGTATGGCCAACAACACCGCCCTGTGGCTGTCCAGGATGGCGAACCCCTGGACGCTGACCGGCCCCCAGATACGGCTGTCGACACCGGAGTACGACTGGGAGTGCGTCGGCTACAAGGTCAACGAGGGCCCGTCGGTCATCGCCCGGCACGGCCGCCTCTTCATGACGTACTCCGCCAGCGCCACCGACTTCAACTACTGCATGGGTCTGCTCACCGCCGACGCGGACAGCGACCTGATGAACCCGGCGAGCTGGGCCAAGTCCCCGACCCCGGTGTTCACCAGCAACGACACCACCCGGCAGTACGGCCCGGGCCACAACTCGTTCACGGTCGCCGAGGACGGTCGCACCGACGTCCTCGTCTACCACGCCCGGCAGTACAAGGAGATCGTCGGCGACCCGCTGAACGACCCCAACCGCCACACCCGCGTCCAGAAGCTCGGCTGGAACGCGGACGGCACCCCGAACTTCGGCGTCCCCGTGGCCGACACGGCCGCCGCCACCGTCAAGGAGAGTGCGTGACATGAGACGTGCCTACGCCGCTTTGCTCGCCCTCTGCCTGGCGCTGCTCGGCGCCCTGGCCACCGCGGGACCGGCCCAGGCCGCCCCGCAGACGGTCACCACCGGCACGCAGTTCACCGACACCTCGGGCAACCCCGTGCACGCCCACGGCGGCGGGGTCCTCAAGGTCGGGAACTACTACTACTGGTTCGGCGAGAACCGCAACGCCGACAACACCTTCCGGTACGTGAGCGCCTACCGCTCCACCGACCTGAAGAACTGGGAGTTCCGCAACCACGTCCTGACCGAGGCCAGCGACCCCGAGCTGGCGACCGCCAACATCGAGCGGCCGAAGGTCATGTACAACGCCTCCACCGGCAAGTTCGTGATGTGGATGCACAAGGAGAACGGCACCGACTACAGCGAGGCCCGCGCGGCGGTCGCCGTCTCCGACACGGTCGACGGCAACTACTCCTGGCGGGGCAGCTTCCGTCCGCTCGGCCAGCACATGTCCCGTGACATCACGGTCTTCGTCGACACCGACGGCGCCGGCTACATGGTCTCCGCCGCCCGCGAGAACTACGACCTTCAGATCTACCGGCTCACCGCCGACTACACCGGCATCGCGAGCCTGGTCGCCGACCCCTGGCACGGCGGCCACCGCGAGGCCCCGGCCCTGTTCAAGCGCAACGGCGTGTACTTCATGCTCACGTCCGGCGCGACCGGCTGGAACCCCAACCAGCAGCAGTACGCCACCGCCACCTCCCTCGCCGGACCCTGGACGGCGATGACCAACGTCGGCGACTCCACGACGTACGGCTCGCAGACCGCCTTCGTCCTGCCCGTGCAGGGCAGTTCGGGCACCTCCTACCTCTACCTGGGCGACCGCTGGGGCAACTCCTTCGGCGGGACCGTCAACGACTCCCGGTACGTGTGGCTGCCGCTGACCTTCCCGAGCTCGACCTCGATGTCCATGTCCTGGACTCCGGAGGTCACCGTCGACACCGCCGCCGGCACCGTCAGCGGCACCAGCGCCACGTACAACACGCTGATCGCCCGGCACAGCTCCAGGTGCGCGGACGTGACCAGCCAGTCGCTGTGGCAGGGCGCCCAGATCAAGCAGTACGACTGCAACGGCGGCAACAACCAGAAGTACTGGTTCAAGTCCGTCGGCGGCGGCTACTTCCAGCTGATGGTCAGGAACAGCTCCCTGTGCGTGCAGGAGAACGCGAACACGGTCAGCCAGGAGAACTGCAACGCCTCCTCGACCGCTCAGCAGTGGTCGGTGACCACCACCGGCTCCTACGTGAACATCAAGTCCCGCGCGACCGGTGAGTGCCTGGACGTGAACGGCGCGTCCACCGCCAACGCCGCCTCGGTGATCACGTACACCTGCAACGGGGCGACCAACCAGCAGTGGACGCGCGGCACCTGACGTCTCCTCAGCTCAGCAGGTCGATCGCGTCGATCGACGTGCCCGCGCTGAGGTAGGAGGTCGACCCCGACCCGCTCACCACGTTGATCTTCAGCACGTTGTACTGGCCGGTGTCCGTGAGCCAGGCGCTCGCCGGCACGCTGTAGGTGAAGGTGTGGTTGTTCCCCCGGTAGGACCCGTTGGTCAGTGACCGGGTGTTCGGCTGGGTGGGCGGGGAGGGGATGGCCGAGGTCCAGTTGTTGACGGCGACCTGCGGGCGGCCGTTGGCGTAGGCCGTCGTCACGCCGATGCGCAGGGTGTGCGCGGCGGCGGCCTGGGCGGCGGTCAGCTTGAAGTACACCAGCAGGCCGCTGTTGACGTCCTTCCAGAGGTAGCAGGGGAACGCCGAGGTCTCGCTGCCGCTGCCGATCACCACATTGCCGGTCCAGGCGGCGGCCCGGACGTCGGACGGGTGCGCGTACGTCATCAGGTCTGCGTTCTTGAAGCCGCCCGGCGTGCCGTTCCAGTCGTTGATCCGCCAGATGGCGCTCGCGTTGGACGGGTCGTTCGTGGACGCGATCGCGATCGAGTTGAGCGTGGTGGTGCCCCCGGCCGTGACCGACACCGACGTGGTGTGAACGGCGAGTTCGCCCTTGAACACCGTGAGCGTGTAAGTCCCCGGGAGGACGCCCCCGATGGAGAAGTAGCCGTCGGAGGCGCGGGCCGAACCCCAGTACTGGGCCGCCGAGTTGGCGATACCGACCGTGTAGGCGTGGGCCGTGTTCCGGCCGGTGATGCCGACGCCCGCGACCCGGCCCCGGCCGCTCGCGCCCACGTAACCGGGGATGCCCAGCGAGTCAGCCCAGGAGGTGGTCAGGGTGCCCGGGAACAGCGACGAGGAGGGGGCGCCGCCGTCGGTGAAGGCGATCACGTACGGGCCCTGGAGGCCGAAGCGCTGGTCCTCGGTCTGGTTCTGGCCGTAGTACAGGATCTCGTACAGGCCGCCGCCGTCCGCGCTCTGGTGGCGCAGCAGCGAGCGGTAGAAGGGGCCGCCGGAGGCCTTCTCGTGGTTGCTGCGGACCATCCACAGACCCACGCCGCCGGCGGACCAGCCGACGTAGTCGTAGTCCATCACCCGCCGCTTCGAGTAGTGCTTGGAGCGGGTCTGGCCGTCGGACTTGGCGAACACGTCCGAGGCCTCGATGGTGCTGTTGGTGTACGTGTAGGAGTCGGGCTCGTCGTTGAGGAACAGGCCCTTCTTGACGCGCACGATGTAGCGGGTGGCGGAGACCGAGGTGTCCGCCTTGTTGGTCCACAGGTAGATGTTGTTCTCGCCGCTGCGGGCCGCGTAGTAGTGCCGGATCGTGCCGTACGCCACGGAGATCAGGATGGTCGAACCGGACTGGCGGATGCTCACGGTGGAGGTGCCCAGGCCGGACTCGATGTGCGAGTTCATGCCGCCGTAGCCCTGGTACTCCACGCCCCGGTAGACCAGGGAGGTCAGGTCGCCGTTGGTCTTGCTGACCTTGAAGACCAGGCTGGCGCCGGTGTCGACGACGTAGTTCGACCCGTCGTCGCTGTAGCCGAAGGCCGCGGCGGAGGCGCTCTGCGCGAGCGGGCCGGCGAGAGCGGCGCTGCCGGCGGCGGCAGCGGTGCCGAGAACGAAGGTGCGGCGGCGGACCGGTCTGTTCACGGATCCGGACATGGGGGTGCCTCCTTCGGGAGGTGTGGGGGTGCGGGTGTGGGGGCCTGCCCGGTTGGCAGAGTGACAGTTGAATCGATTTCGCGAAAGGGCTTTCGCCGCTGCCGGGTTGGCGATTGTGTGAAATCCATCCGGGGGCTAGAAAGCGCTTGCCAGGAGCGGTACGGTCCACCGGCCAGGCTTAGTGATCCCGTCGCAGGACCGTCGGAGGAGCCGTATGAGACGTTTCAACCTCGCCGTGCTGGCGGCGCTCACACTGAGCGCCGGCGCGATCGCCGCACCCGCCCAGGCGCACGGCGGCCACCGCCCCCTCGGCATCGAGAACTGCACCGCCACCACCTGCCACTTCGACGTCGCGCCCGGCACCTACGACGTGCGCGTCCTCCTCGGCGGCGACGCCCAGTCGAGCACCTCCGTCAGCGGTGAGACCCGGCGCTCCCTGCTCCCCGAGACGCCGGTCGCGGCCGGCGAGCGGGTCGCCCGCAGCTTCACCGTGAACGTCCGCACCCCCGAGGGCGAGCCGACCGGCCCCGCGGGCACCCCCGGACTGGACCTGGTCCTGGGCGGCTCGGCACCCGAACTCGCCGACATCCGGGTCACCCCGGCCCGTCACGCCCGCCAGATCTTCCTGGTCGGCGACTCCACGGTCTGCGACCAGCCCGGCGACCCGTACTCCGGCTGGGGCCAGCAGCTGCCCCGGTACCTGCGCAAGGGCGTCTCCGTCGCCAACTACGCCGACTCCGGGGAGAGTACGGTCACGTACCTGGGGAACCCGCAACTGTGGGCGACCGTCCAGCCGCAGATCCGCCGCGGTGACCTGGTCCTGATCCAACTCGCGCACAACGACAAGACGACGGACGAGGCCACCTACCGGGCGAACCTGGAGAGCCTGGTGGCGGGTGTGCGGGAGAAGGGCGGCAGCCCGGTCCTCGTGACCCCGATCGTGCGCCGCTGGTTCAACTCCGACGGCACCCTGAACAACGGCACCGCGCTCCTGGTCAACGGCCTCGGCGTGAACCACCCCGAGGTCGTCCGCTCGGTCGCCGCCGCCCACGACGTGCCCCTGATCGACCTGACGGCGAAGACCAAGGCGGTCGTGGAGTCGCTCGGCGTCGAGGGCTCCAAGGCGCTGTACCTGTACAACGAGAAACGGGACAACACCCACACCTCCGCCCACGGCGCGACCGTGTACGCGGAACTGGTCCGCGACGAACTCGTCGCCCAGCATCTGGTGCCCAAGGGCCTGATGAGGGTGGGATAGACCCCTGGGGCGCTCCGACCGGAACCGGGGCGCCCCAGGCTCCGGCCGTCTCGGACCTTCCGGCCGGCTTCCGCGTCCCCGCTGTTCCGAGCGACCCGAGCACGAAAGAGACCCATGCAGCTGCCCCCCGACGACCGCACCCTCAGCCCCCGCACCGGCTGCACCCGCGCCCACTGGGAGGCGGCCGCCGACGCCCTGCTCGCGGCCGTCGAGCCGTACGCCACCGAGGACCGCGCCCTCTACCACTTCCCCGGGGAGCACGGGAGCTGGTCGGGGCGGCTGTCCGACGGCCTGGAGGGCTACGCCCGTACGCTGCTGCTGGCGGCCTTCCGGCGGGACGAGACCGCCCTCGAACGCTATGCCGACGGACTCGCCGCCGGAGTGGCGGGGGTGTGGCCCCGCATCGAGGACCGCGGCCAGCCACTGGTCGAGGCCGCGTCGATCGCCCTCGCGCTGCGCCTGACCCGGCCGCTGCTGTGGGACCGGCTCGACGACGACGTGCGCCGGCGGGCGGCCGCCTGGCTCGGCGACGCCCTGACCGCCGAGGCCTGGCCCTGCAACTGGGAGCTGTTCCCGGTCACGGTCGGCGGCTTCCTCCAGGAGATCGGCTACGAGACCGACGCGGCCCGCAAGGCGATCGACAACGGCCTCGAACGCATCGAGCAGTGGTACGTCCGCGACGGCTGGTACACCGACGGCGACGGCCGCAAGTTCGACTACTACAACGGCTGGGCGATGCACCTCTACCCGGTGCTGCACGCCTGGCTGGCAGGCGACGACCGGCTGCTGGACCTCTACGGCGGCCGCCTCGAACGCCATCTCGCCGACTACGCCCGCCTGTTCGGCGGCGACGGCGCGCCCATGCACCAGGGCCGCTCCCTGACCTACCGCTTCGCGACGACCGCCCCGCTGTGGCTGGGCGCCATGACGGGCCGCACCCCGCTGTCGCCGGGGGAGACACGGCGGCTGGCCTCGGGGGCGCTGACGTACTTCCTGGACCGGGGGGCGGTCGACTCCCGCGGGCTGCTGACGCTGGGCTGGCACGGCCCCGACCCGGCCGTCCTGCAGGGCTATTCGGGACCCGCCTCGCCCTACTGGGCGAGCAAGGGCTTCCTCGGACTGCTGCTGCCGGCGGACCACCCGGTGTGGACGGCCGAGGAGGAGCCGGGCCCGGCCGAGCGGGAGGACGCGGTGACGGCCGTCGCCGCGCCCAACTGGCTGCTGCAGTCCACGCGTGCGGACGGCCTCGTCCGGCTGCACAACCACGGCAGCGAGGACGTCCGCTACGACCCGTACTACACGCGCCTCGCCTACTCGACCGTGACGACGCCCGCACCGGAGTACGACAACAGCGTGATCGTCGGCGACGATCCGAGCCGTACCGAAATCGAGCCGCTGGGGGTCGGCGACGGCTGGGTGGCGTCCCGGCACACGGCGGGCGGGGGAGCGCGGGTGACGAGTGTCGTGCTCGCGCGGGGCGCGGTGGAGGTGCGGGCCCATGTGGTGACGGGAGCGCCGGCGGGAACGCCCGTGCGGGTCACCGGGTGGGCGGCCGGAGACGGTGTACGGGCGGAGCTGCTGCCCGTGGCCGGCCTGGACGGCGGGCTCGCGGGGGTCACCGGGGACGGCGACAGCCTGTTCGTCGCGCTCGCCCGGCTGACCGCCGAACCGGAACCCGTGCCGCTGGCGGAGACCGTGAGCGTGCGGGCCGGCGATGTGCTGACGGTGTGCTGGAGCGACGGGCCCGAGGTGCGGGTGCGGTGGGACGCCTCGGGAGTGAGCGTCGAAGCGGCGGAGCCCCGTCGGGCAGGATGAGCCGCGTGGCGGGTGGGAGAGAAGAGTTCGCGGAGCTGTTGCGGCGCGCCGGGCTGGAGGACCTCGGTGACTGGCCGGTGGAGGAGGTCCTGCCGCCCGAGGCCGCCTGGCGCAGGGCGCTCGCGGGCGGGGCGGAGCCGGTCGTCACCCTGCCGGCGGGGCCCGGCCTGCCCGCCGAGCTGAACGCGCGCTGGCACCGGCTGGCGTCCGGGGCGGGGATCCTCGCGGGGGACGGGGTGTTCCTCGTCGACGTCGTCGGCGACCGGACCCGCTGTCGCGCCCGGCGCTGGACGCGGGTCCGGCTCGGCGACGGCTGGGACCTCGCCGGCGTCTTCACCCCGGAGCCGGGGCGGCCGGGGTTCCTCACCCTGTCACGGGACGGGGAGACCCTGCTCGCCGCGGCCACCGAGGACGACTCGGTCCGGCTCCTCCTCGTCGACCGGATCAGGGAGCGGCAGGAGGCGGACGCCCGGGAGGCGGCCGACGAGACACCCCGGGAGCGGGCGGCCGCGTGGACCGCGTTGTCCGGGCAACCGACGCCGGGCGAGAAGCTGCTCGACGCCTGGGCACGCGGTGTCTGCGCCAACCGGTCCGTCCCGCACGACGTGCGGATCCGCCTGCTGGCCAGGTCCCCCTACAGCCTGTACAGCCCGATGCCGACGGCAGTCGTGGACGCCGTCCTGGCCGACCCCGACTGGACGCTCCGGGCGCGGGCGGCCGAGTGCCAGCCGAACATCACGCCCTCGCAGTGGGCCCGGGTGATCCTCGCGGAGCGAAGCGACCGGCGGCGGTGGATCCTCGTCATGCTGGCCGCCGACCGCCGGGCCGAGCTCACCGAGGACACCTGCCGCAGGCTCGCCGCCGATCCTTCCCCACGGGTCCGCTCCGAGGCCGCCCGCCTTGAGGGCCTGCCCGTCTCCCTGCTGGTCGCGCTGACCGGCGACATGGACGGCGGTGTGCGGGCCGCGGCCTGCCGGGCGGCCTGGCCGCACCTCGACGCCGCGGGACGCGAGGCACTCCTGGCGGACCCGGACGGCACCGTGCGGGCCCGGGCCCGGCTGCTGCACCACCAGGTGCATCCGATGCCCCGTTCGGTGTTCGAGGACCAGGACCTCAGGACCGACGCGCTGGAGACCTGCCGGCTGGAGCGCGACTTCGCCGTCCACCTGGCACGGCACGGCGAGCGGGCCGAGCGCTGCTTCCTCGCCGCGAACCCGCGCCTGGACCCCGACGTGGTCGCCCTCCTCGGCGAGGACCCGGACGCGAGCGTCCGGTTCGCGGTGTCGAAGCGTGCCGACCTGACCGAGGAGCAACGCGCCGCCATCCGCATCGACTTCGACCCGGGCGTGCACTACCACCCCCTCGACTGGGTCGTGGCCCTCCACCACGACGACGACGCGATGCGCCGCCTGGCCGCCTCCGCCCATCCCCTGGTGCGCAGAAGCGTCGCCCGGGCCCGGCGTCTGCCGCCCGACGTCGTCGACCGCCTCGCCCACGACGAGGACCGGGTCGTCCAGCTCTTCCTCGCCGAAGCGTGCGACGACGCGCCCGCCGACATGCTCATGAACGTGTGGCAGTGGTGGGACGGCAGTCTCAGCGCCCCCGACCGCCCGCGCGGCCACCCGAACTTCCCGCGCAGCGACCTGCTGCGGTATGCCGACGACCCCAACCCGCGCATGCGCCGGCTGGTCCTGGACGATCCGGAGTCGACGCCCGACCACGTGGAGCGGCAGAGCAGGGACAGCAGCGCGGAGGTGCGGTACCGCGCCGCGACCGACCCGCGGCTGCCGGCGGCCTGCGCGGTCCGGCTTCTGGAGGACCCGCACGAGTCCGTACGGCACGCGGCCGTCATGCACCCCCACCTCCCGGCACGCCTCCTCGTCGGTCTGCTGCGCAGCCCCGACGACGCGGAATGGGCCGCCCGCAATCCGGCGCTGCCCGTCGAGGTCATGCGCCGGATGGCCGAGTCGGCGGTCAGGGAGTGAGGCGGGCGATCCTGAGGCTCGTCGAGGTCGGGGACGCGCCGGTGAGCGCGCTCGCGTAGGACGGCTTGACCGGCACGTACGCCCAGGTCAGCGTGCCGTCCTTCTGTACGGCCACGTCACCTGTCAGCCGCGCCGTGACGACCTTGTCCGGGCTCTGGAACTTCCCGTTCCAGTCGATGAGCCTGAGGTGGGTGCCCGCGAACGTGCCGGTGCAGGTGCCGGCCGCGCACTTGGCGTTCTTCAGCGACTCCCAGGACAGCAGCAGCCGGTCCTTGCCGTACGGGGCGAGACGCACGTTGACGTGTTCGGTGCCCGTCGTGCCGGACAGCCGGATCGCCTTGCCGGCCGGGGTGTCGCGGTTCTTGAGGAAGGCGACGGTCACCTGGTGGGTGGCGGTCCTCGGCTTCACCGTCCAGCCGCGGCCGCTGGCGTCGTCCGGGTTCTTCGCGGCGGAGGCGGCGCCCCGCGAGGCGAAGGCGGTGGCATAGCGGCCGGTGGACGACTTCACGAGGTCGCCGGTGCGGCTCGCGAACGTGCCGCCGCAGTAACCCGCCCAGCACTGCTCACGCTGCAGGACCGGAGCGTTGTCCGGGGCCCCGATCCCGGTCGAGACGAAGAGCCCCGAACGCCAGTCGTCGAAGCAGAGGGAGGTGAAGGCGCCGGTCTTCTCCGCGTGCAGGGCGATGCCCTCGTTGTGGCTGCAGCCCCAGCTCCAGCCACCGCCGAGCTTGGCGCCCTTGGCGCTGACGTAGGAGAGCTTGTCGCCGAAGTGGCCGTCGGTCTGGCCGCCCGCGCCGTGCACGACGAAGTACGCGCCGTACTTCGTCCCGTTCCAGGTGAGCTGGCCGTCGAGGAGCGGGGCGGTGTCCTTCGAGGCGGTGGAGGTGAGCTTGGTCGTGAAGGTCTGCTTGCCGCCCGTGTAGCGGATCAGGGCGGCGGCCGTCTCCTTCCACTTGTTGGTGTCGGCGACACGGGTGAGCAGTGCGAAGCCGTCGTTGTGCGCGACCAGACCGCCGACCTCCTTCGCGCCCTTCACCACGGTGTCCGCGCCCGACCGCTTCCCGGCGGCCGTCAGCGGGGTGACGTGGACGCCGTCCGAGGCGGGCCACGCGACCCGCAGGGTGCCGTTCGGGGCCGCCGCGGTCGCCGTCCGCGTCCACTCGCGGGAGTTGTTGTAACCGGCGGACAGGTAGGGGAACTTGGCGGGGAGGCTCACGGCCGTGCTGGTCACGGCGAGCGTCGGGGCGGCGGACGTGGCCGCGCCGGCCACGGCGTACCAGGCGCCGACGAACGCGCCGGCCGCGACGAGTCCGGCGACCACGGGCCTGCGGGCGGCGCGGACTCGGCGGTGGCCGACGGGGGAGGGGGCGCCGGGGGAGGGCGCGCGTCTTGCGGAAGTCATGTCCAGGGGTTGCCGCCGGGCGATCAAAGGTTGCCGTGCGGGCGCGCCCGGGAGGCGGAACGTGCCGGTCTTCCCCGGGCCCGGCCGGCACCCCGGAACGCGTCCTCGTCCTCCCGGACTGTCCGATCCTCGCCCCTGGGCGGCACGAGATCGCCGGAGTCCGGCTGTTCGCCGGCTGGTACCGGCCGCCCGCGAGAGCGGCCGCCGGCGAGGCCTACGACGCCCGAGGCCGGTCCGTCGCCGCCCGGCCCTCGGTCAGGGTCTCCAGGAGCCGTTGGGCGAAGGCGGCCGGGTGCTCTACCGCGCCGACGTGTCCTCCGGGGAACTCGACGAGGGGGCTGCCGGTCCGCTCGGCGAGGAACTGGGCCGTGCGGTACAGGAGTTGCCCCCGCGAGTCGGACCCGGCGGCAAGGGTGAGACGGGCGTCGAGGGCACCCAGCTCGGGGCCGTACGAGGTGAACGGGACCAGGACATGGGCGAGGAAGACGGCCATGGGCAGCCCCAACTCCTCCTCGCGCGACAGGGGTTGCCCCTCGAAGGGCCCTTCCGCCCGCTGTCCCGCCAGCCCGGCGCCGAGGCGGGCGCCGGCGGCCTGGAGTCCCGCCGCGCGATAGGTGTCGTACACCTCGCGGAACATGGCCTGCTGCCGGGCCCCGTCCGGCAGCACCCCCACGCACGGCGGCTCGTGCGCCACGACGTGCCGGAGCCGCCGCGGATGGCGGGCGAGCAGGTCGAGGGCCGCGACGGCGCCGGAACTGGTGCCGACGACGTACGCCGACTCGCCCTCGGCCAGCACCTCTTCGAGCACCCGGTGCGCCCCGTCGCTCCACGCCCGCACCCGCTGGTCGCCGACGGGCAGGCCGAGGCGGCCGTGGGCGAGGCCCAGGGGGTCGTACGTGACGACACGGAACCTCTCGGCGAGTACGTCCGTCATCGCGTCGAGTCCCATGGGGTGTCCGGCGCCACCCGGGACGACCAGCAGAACGGGCCCGTCGCCGCCGACGTCGTAGTGGAGTCGTTCGTCAGCCACGGGTGTTCTCCTCGCGGGGCCAGTGTTCGAGTGTGAGGTGCAGGGCCTCGACCGCCTTGTCCCACGAGGCCCGCACGGCGCGGGAGTGGCCGAAGCCACCGCCGGCCTCCAGGGCGCAGTAGCCGTGGAAGGTGGCGCGCAACAGCCGTACGGCGTCGGTGAGGTCGGGCTCGTCGAGTCCGTAGGCGCGGAGCATTCCGTACGTGACCTCGGCGGTGCGGCGCAGGGCGGGGGAGTCGGCGACGAGGGCCTGGTCGACCCGGATCTGCGTCGCCGCGTAGCGGCCCGGGTGCCGGAGGGCGTACTCGCGGTAGGCGCCGGCGAAGGCGGCCAGCGCGTCCTTCCCGGACCGCCCCACCACGGCGGCGGCGATCCGGTCGATCATCTCCCCGCCGGCCAGCAGCGCGACGCGCACCCGCAGGTCCTGAAGGTTCTTGACGTGCGAGTACAGACTCGCGTCCTTGACCCCGAAGTGCCGGGCCAGGGCGGAGAGCGTCACCTGCTCGAACCCGGCCTCGTCGGCGAGATCGGCGGCGGCCGCGGTGATGCGGTCTGGGGTCAGGCCGGCTCTGGGCAAGGAATACCTCCGGGACTCCTGAAGCTGTGCCCCCTAGGTTATCGCCTAGGGGGCACAGGTTTCCCGAGAGGGGCGGACCGGGTGAACGCGCATCCGTCAGCCGATCGGCGCGTACAGCACCCCCAGCTTGTCGACCTCGGTGCCCGAGCGGCCCGTGAAGCCGGTGATCTGCCAGCCGGGCGGGGCCGTGAAGGTCTTCGTGTCCGAGGTCGCCGTGCCGGAGGACAGGGTGCGGCCCTTGTCCGTGGTGAACGCGGCCGAGAACAGTCGCGTGCGCCCGTCCTTCTGGCCCTGTGTCAGCTTCACGGACGTGAGGTGTTCGCCGGAGGCCAGCGTCAGGGAGGTGGCCGTGCCGCCCGTGCCGCCGTGGGTGAGTGCCGTGCCGCCGTCGTGGGTGAGGGTGACCGCGTCCAGACGGGAGCCGCCGCGCAGGGTCAGGGTGCGGGGTGACGGCGGGGCGGGCAAGTCGTCGGCGTCGTTGAAGGCCGTGCCGTGCGGCCCGCCGAAGAAGTCGCTCGCCTTCAGGGACGGGTTGAGGGTGTAGGAGAAGTCGACCGTGTGCGGGAAGTGGTCGGAGAGGTTCGCGCCGGCGGAGTCCAGGAAGGACGCCCACTCGTTGTGGTAGCGGGTGGCGTTTAGGGTGAGCAGTTCGCTGCCGCGGTAGAGGACCTTGTCCACCACCTCGCAGTCATGGGTGGGGGCCGTCGTGGGGCACACCAGCGCGTCCGCGCCCTGAGCCGGGGGCGTACCGCCCTTCACCAGCTTCACCCACGGGTCCGTCAGGCCGTTCTCGCTCACCAGCGTGCGGATGTTGTCGCCCGAGCGCGTGTACCGGGTGTTCGTGTCGCCCATCACGATCACCGCGTTGCCCGCGGAGTTCGCCTGGATGAAGTCGGAGAGCTGCTCGATGTTGGCGCGGCGGGCGGCGAGCGCGTCGTCCGTGGCGTCGGCGTTGGTGTGCACGTTGTAGAGGTCCACGAAGACGCCCTCCGCGAGCCGCACCCGCGCCAGCGAGAAGCCCTTCGGGGTCAGGCAGTTGGTGCCGGTGCAGTTGTTCCACTTGACCCGCTCGAAGTCCTCGAACGGCAAATCCGAGAGGGTGTTGAGGCCGTCGCCGAAGGGCACTCCGCCGCTCGTCGCGGTGCGGTACGGGTGGTTGTCACCCGCGTACAGGGCCGCGTGGTAGTTGAAGTCCTCCTGGACGTTCACGATGTCGTACGACGCCAGGCGCGGCGAGATCAGCGGGGTGTTGGTCTGCGGACTGCCCGAGCTCAGCCCCTCGGGCAGACCCGCGACGTTGTACGTCAGGACGTTGAACGAGCCCGTGGTGGCGGCCGCGGCGGGAGCGGCGCCGGTGGCGGTGAGGCCGGTCACGGCCAGAGCGGCGGCCGCGAGGGTGCCGATGAGTCGTCTCATGGTGGGGGTCTCTCCGGTTCGGAGGGGGTGGGGACTGAAGGTGAACGGTGCTCAGCTTCACCGCGAACCAGTGTGACCGGAAAGGGCAGTTGGGGAAACAGTGAGAGACGAGGTGACCGGCCCGGACGGTCCCCTCAGTTCTCCCGTGCCGGAAGGTCCGCCAGGCCCGTCTCGCGCATGATGCGTTCGACCGTCTCGGGAAGGGAGCTCGCCGCGTCGACGACCGTCTCCACCGCGCCCGGGAGGAGGTCGAGGGGGCGGTACCAGGAGCGCAGTCGCGGCTCGGTGATGTGCGCCAGGTCCGCCTTGGCGGCGTGCCGGGTGAGCGTCTCCTCGAAGGGGACGTGGAGGTAGTAGGCGTGGGTGGGGCCGCGGTGTTCCGTGCGGAGTCGGGCGAGCATGTCGCCGTAGCGGTCGGCGTAGAGGATGCCCTCGATCACGACGTGGTAGCCGGCGTCGAGCGCGTAGCGGGCGACGGTGTCGATCAGCCCGATGTTGGCGGCCCCGGGCCGGTCGTGCTCGCGCAGCACCTCGCGGCGGAGGTTGTCCTGGCCGACGAGGGCGAGACCGCGGCCGAAGCGGTCGCGGATGCCGGCCGCGGTCGTCGACTTGCCCGAGGCGCTGTTGCCGCGCAGCACGATCAGCCTGGTCGTGCCGGTGCCCACCATCACGGGGGCACCGTACCGGCAAGGGGGACGCCACGCTTCGGGGTGGGGGCGCGGGTGCGGTTTATTCGTATGCGGGCCGCCGCGGGGGCGCCGTAAGGTTGCCGGGTTCACGACACGAGGACCTCGGGACGCGGGGCACGGGGAGGAGGCGCGTGGCGTACGACGCGCGGCGCGAGGAGGAGCCGGCCCGCGGGGCGCCAGGCGCACCACACCGCGAGGTGCCTCCCGCCGAGAGGCGCCCCCTGTGGCGGCAGCGGAACTTCGGGATCTTCTGGGTGGCGCAGACCCTCTCCGTCCTCGGCGACTCCTTCGCCTTGATCGCGCTGCCCCTGCTGGTCCTCCAGGCCACCGGCTCGCTGGCCCGGATGGGACTGCTCACGGCGGTAGGCGGGGCGGCCTCCGTGCTGGCGGCCGTCTTCGCCGGGGCGCTGGTGGACCGGGTGGACCGCCGCCGGCTGCTCATCGTCTGCGACCTGGTGCGCATGGTGCTGTACGGCGTCATCCCGCTGGTCTGGCTGTTCGGCCCGCAGGTCTGGCTGCTGTACGCCGTCCTCCCGCTGTGCGAGGCCGTCGGCATGCTGTTCGCCGTCGGCTATGTCACCGTTGTGCGCAGCCTGGTCGGCACCGAGCAACTCACCGAGGCCAACGGCCGGTTGAACGCGACCGCCGCCGCGGCGGGTGTGCTCGGGCCGCTGTGCGCCGGCATGGTCGCCGCGTGGACCGGGCCGGCCGCCGCGGTGGGCGTCGACGCTGCCAGCTTCGGGGTGTCGGCCCTCTGCTTGCTCTTCGTACGGTTCGCCCCGCGCGCCGGGGACGACGGCGCCGTGGCGCAGCGCACCGGGCGGTCCGGCCTGTGGCAGGACCTGCGCGCGGGAGTGTCCTTCCTGTACGGCCATCCCGTGCTGCGTACGCTCACCGCCCTGCTGTTCGTCTTCAGCTTTCTCACCCTCGGCCTGACCGACCTGGTCATCTACCACGTCAAGCACGACCTCGGGCACGACGACGGCACGGTCGGCACCGTCATGGCCGTCGGCGCGCTCGGCACGATCACCGGCGCCCTGCTGGTGGCCCGGATCCGGCGCCGGCTCGGCTTCGGCCCGACCTGGACCGGCGCGGTCGCGGTGTGCGGCCTCGCCATGGCCGGGATCGGCTGGGCGCGGGACGTGCCGGTCGTCGCGGCGCTCAGCGCTGCGTTCCTCGCCTGCGGCGGTATCGCGGGCACCTGCTCCATGTCGCTGCGCCAGGAGGTCACCCCGGAACCCCTGCTGGGCCGTGTCACCGCCGCGTTCTGGACCCTCCAGTACGCCGCCGCCCCGATCGGCGCGGCCGTCCTGACCTGGGCCGCGGAACACCGGGGCACCGCACCGGTCGCCCTGGCCGCGGGCTGCTGCTGCGTACTGATCGCGGTGGTCGCGCTGTTCACGCCGATACGGCGATCCCGTACCGCGAAACCGTGACGCCCCGGGCGATGCCCCTGGCCGAGGGGGCAACCCCCGTAGCGGAGCAGGGACTTCGGCGTGGCACCGCGTCCGCCCGACGGTGTGCTCCGGAGCACCGGCGGCCCCGGTCGGCACCGATTCCCGGGGGCGGGGCACGACGCAGGTCCGGGTGCGGCTCACGCCGTGGCCGCCGCGCCGGCAGGCCCGGACTGATGGCTGGAGCCGGTGACCAGGGCCGGACACCTGCCTCAGCGGCGCCCGGGAGAGGCCCGGACCGCAGGTGGTACGGGCCGGGCTCACGCCGCGTTCCCGGCCCGACTCCGTAGGACCCGGCAGCTCCCGCCCTCACCGTGAGCCGGAGGCCGCGTCGGTGTCATCCGTTCACCCCGGAGTAGTGCCCGAGGCTGCGCCGCCACAGCAGTCTCGCCCCCAGGTAGGCCAGCACCCCCAGCAGCGGTGAAACGGCCGCCAGCCAGTACGGGACACCGGCGTCGTGGCCGTGTCCGGTGAGGACGGCGGCCGGGAAGTACGCGACGAACGCGAGCGGGAGCCCGAACGTCAGGAAACCGCCCACCGCCTTGGGCAGCACGTTCAGCGGATAGCTGCCGAAGGTGCCGAGGAGCTCCTCCAGCCAGCGGCCCCAGTAGTCGGCCGCCGGGAAGCGCAGGGACGCGGAGGCCACCGCCGTGAACAGGGCCGCCTCCAGCAGCATGCCGCCGACGACCGCGGCGACCAGGTACGAGACCCGGCCCGCCGTCCAGTCGAGGTCACTGCGGCTGAGCGCGCCCGCCATCAGGCCCGCCGCCACGGTCAGGTCACCGATGGCGTTGGTGGGGAAGAAGGCGAGCTGGACCTGACGGTGCACCGGCATGGGGCGCGTCAGGTAGATGTCGATCCTGCCCTCCTGGATCTGCCGGCCGATGAGGTGGACCCGCCCCAGCACCAGCACGAACAACCCGTGCGCCAGCATGCGTGTCGCGGGGATCAGCAGCACCTCGGAGCTGTCCCAGCCGCCCATCCCGGTGAACCGGGACAGCAGTACCGTCGCGAACACGATCACCGACACCTGCCAGATCGCGCCGATCGCGATCATCAGCAGGAACTCGGTGCGGTACTCCAGCTGGGCACGGAAGTTGAGGCGCGTGACGCGCCACGCGATCCGGACGCCCTTCATGGGCCTCAGCCTCCCTGGGACATGACACGGCGGGCGGCCCGCCGCCACAGGAAACGGGTGAACAGGAAGAGCAGCAGGACCCAGGCGGCCTGGACCGCCAGCTGACCGGCCGCGTCCGACAGCGGGATACGGCCGATGTACAGGGACAGCGGCACGCTCAACGTCGCCTGGAAGGGCAGGAACGCGCTCATCGTCACGAACCAGTCCGGGAAGAACCACAGCGGCGCGTACACCCCGGAGAGCAGGTTCTGCGCGAAGACCAGGATGAGCATCGCCGCGTTGTTGCGCACGGTCCAGAAGCACAGCTGGTCCAGGACGAGCATGACGTGGTACAGAACCAGCTGGCCGAGCAGCAGACTGAGCGCGAACACCCCTGCCACGGCGGCCGATCCGGGCGGCTGGACCACCCCGGCCGCGAGACAGACCACGTATCCGCCCAGCGCCCACGTGAAGCCGTACAGCTGCTCGCCGAGGGCGCGCAGCGCGTGGTAGCGCTGGGGTGGCAGCGGGCGCAGGTACCAGTAGACGATGGTGCCGAAGTGCATGTGCTGCAGCACCGTGTCCCGGCCCGCGTACTGGTCCAACTCCCGCAGCCGGGAGGCGAGTACGGCCAGCACGGCGTACGTCACCGCCTGGTCGCGGTCCATTCCGGCGGTGGTGCCGGTGTGGGCGTACAGGCCGTGCCACAGGGAGGCGACCAGCACCACCTGGACGGTCAGCCTGAGCAGTACGGCGGTCATCCGGGGCGGGGTGTGCAGCTCCCCGAGCGGGGTGACACGGGCGGTGCGCCAGGCGTGGAGCAGGGCCATCACGCCGCCTCGGCATGCACGTAGGCGGCCCGCATCACGTCCTCGAGGTCCGCCTCGTCGATGGCGATGTCCGTCACCTCGTACCGCTCGATGACCGCCTTGAGGGCCTGGTGCACGGTGGGGGCGTCGGCTCCCTCACAGCTCGCCGGGCCGAACACGACGCGGGCGCCCTCGTGCCGCAGCACCTCGATGCCCGGCAGCGGTTGGACCTCGGTGTGCGCGTCGGCGAGCGTCGCCCGCACCTGCCAGGTCGAGCCGAACCTGCGACGGATCTCGTCGAGGCTGCCGTCCAGGACGAGCCGGCCGTGGTTGATCAGGACGACCCGTTCGGCGAGCCGCTCGACCTCCGTCATGTCGTGCGTGGTCAGCAGGACCGTACGGCCGCGCTGCTCCACCTGGTGGCGCAGGAACTCCCGCACCTGTTCCTTGACCACCACGTCCATGCCGATGGTCGGCTCGTCGAGGAAGACGACCTGCGGGTCGTGCAGCAGGGCGGCGGCCAGGTCGCTGCGGACGCGCTGGCCCAGGGAGAGGTGCCGCACCCGGGTGTCCCAGAACGACGACAGGTCGAGGAGGTCGTCGAACTCCTTGAGCCGGGCGGCGTGTTCGGCCTTCGGCACCTCGTAGATGTCCCGCAGGATCGCGAACGACTCGCGCACCGGCAGGTCCCACCACAACTGCGTGCGCTGCCCGAAGACGGCGCCGATGTTGCGGGCGTTGCGTTCGCGTTCCTCGTACGGCACCACGCCCGCGACCCGGGCCGTGCCGGAGGTGGGCGTGAGGATGCCGGTGAGCACCTTGATGGTGGTGGACTTGCCGGCGCCGTTCGGGCCGAGCAGGGCGAGGAGTTCGCCCGGGGCCACGTCGAAGCTGATGTCGCAGACGGCCTGCTTGGCGACCCGTTCCGGGTTCACCAAGGAGCGGAGCGCGCCCGTGAAGCCCGGGCGGCGGACGGTGGTGTGGAAGGTGCGGGACAGGCCGCGGACGTCGATACTGCCGCTCACGCCGTCAACTCCCTTGCTCTGAACGTGAAGTGCGGCCGGTCGGCTTGGGAGGCCGACCGGCCGCGGGCACCTCACGACCGTCGCAGAAAGTCGATCAATCGGTCAATGGATTAATCGATCACGGAGTTGGACTAACCGATCACCGAGAAGACGAACGAGAACTCCGAGGGCTCGGCCCGCAGGAAGTACTGCGGCAGCGGGCCCGGGCCGCACGACTGCGAACCGACGCCGTGCAGACCGTGGTCGAGGTTGACCCACACCGTGTCGCCGGCCGTGAGGTCGGTGAGGTGCGAGGCAGCGTCCAGCTGCTCGGTCGTCCAGCGGCGGGCACTGAACCAGAACTCCGGGTCGCCCTCGATCCGCAGACCGCCGAGCTCCACCCAGCGCACGTCGGCACGGGCGCCGTTCTCCTGCGGGCGGACGTACGGCGTCTGCAGCTCGTCCACCGAGGACTCCCAGCGGCCCACCATGGACGCCGAGCGGGTGTCCGGGTACGCCTCGCCGGGGCCGCCGCCGAACCAGCGCACCCGGTCCGTCGAAGCCGGCAGCCCCAGGCGGACGCCGAGCCGGGGCAGCGGCAGCGTCCACTCGCCCTCCGGCGTCACCGACACGGTCAGCCGCAGCCGCCCGCCGTCCGAGGTCCAGCGGTACACCGTGCTCAGGCCCACCTCGCGGGCGGCCGGAGCCACCCGGGTCCGTACGGTCAGCGCGTCCTCGCCCACCTCCACGGAGTCCAGGCGGTGCTGCATACGGTGCAGGCCCAGCGTGCGCCACAGCGCGCTGTACCGGGTGCCCGACTGCCACTCCGTGCCGTCGTCGTTGTCGGTCGGCGCTCGCCACACGTCGAGGCGCGGGTTGTCGACCCTCACCCCGCCGATCGTCCGCAGCGCGCCGGTGCGGGCGTCGAAGGAGGCCGGGCCGAGGGTGACCAGCTTCTCGCCGGGCACCGGCCGGTCGGTGGGTGCCACCGAGGGCAGCACACGGGCGGCCGCCGGGAACTGGCCCCAGGCGACGACATGGTCCTTGGGCGCCCATGCCGTGTCCGCCGCGAGCAGCGCCCGTACCGTCCACCGGGTCTCCCCGCCGCGGACCTCCGCGGGCGGCTCCGGCAGCTTCACGTCGGCGGACTCGCCCGCCGCCAGCTCCGGCACCGAGAGCGTGCCCGCCTCGACGGTCTCGCCGTCCACCTGGTAGGACCACTCGAAGGCCAGCGCGGACAGGTCGGCGAAGTCGTGCAGGTTCGTCACCCGTACGGTGCCGTCCGAGCTGTCGCCCTCGATGCGGACGGGCTCGATGACCTTCTTGTACTCGACCAGCCCGGGGGAGGGCCGGCGGTCCGGGAAGACCAGGCCGTCGCAGACGAAGTTGCCGTCGTGCAGCTCCTCGCCGAAGTCACCGCCGTAGGCGTAGCCCAGCTCGGGGTGCCTGATGCCGTGGTCGATCCACTCCCAGATGAAACCGCCCTGCAGCCGCTCGTACTTCTCGAACAGTCGCTGGTAGTCGGCGATGCCACCGGGGCCGTTGCCCATGGCGTGCCCGTACTCGCACTGGATGAAGGGCAGTTCACGCCGCTTGTGGGTGCCCCCGTCCAGGCCCTGGCCGATCTGCTCGACCTCGGCGTGGAAGGCGTACATCCGCGAGTACACGTCCGTGTCCCGGCAGTCCCAGTCGCCCTCGTAGTGCACGAGGCGGGAGGAGTCCCGGCCGTGGATCCACTCGGCCATGGCCGTCAGGCCCCGGCCGGTACCGGCCTCGTTGCCGAGGGACCAGAAGACGATCGACGGGTGGTTCTTGTCCCGCTCGACCATGCGGGCCGCGCGGTCCAGCAGGGCCGGGGTCCAGCGGTCGTCGTCGACGGGGTTGTCGCGCCAGCCCTGCTCGGTGAAACCGTGGGTCTCCAGGTCGCACTCGTCGATGACCCACAGCCCGTACTCGTCGCACAGGTCGAGGAAGGCCGGGTGCGGCGGGTAGTGCGAGGTGCGCACGGCGTTGAGGTTGTGCCGCTTCATCAGCAGCACGTCCTCGCGCATGGTCTCCAGGTCGAGCGCGCGGCCCTTCTCCGGGTGCCACTCGTGCCGGTTGACGCCCTTGAAGAGGACGGGCCTGCCGTTGACCTTGATGAGGCCGTCCTCGAGCACGACCGTGCGGAAGCCGATGCGCAACGGCACCCGCTCGCCCTCGGTCGTCAGCACACCGTCGTAGAGGTACGGCGTCTCCGCGGTCCACGGCCGGACCGCGACCGTCACCGGCTCGCCGGTCGCGACATCGATGTCCAGGGCGGGCACGGTCACCCGCCCGTCGACGTCGGAGTCGACGCGCAGGGTGCCCTCGCCCGTGACGTGGTCGTAGGAGGCGTGCACGAAGAAGTCGAGGACGCTGCCCGCCGGGCGGTGCAGCAGGGTGACGTCACGGAAGATGCCGGGCAGCCACCACTGGTCCTGGTCCTCCAGGTAGGAACCCGCCGACCACTGGTGGACGCGGACCGCGAGCACGTTGCCGGCCGGCTTCAGCAGATGGCCGACCGCGAACTCGTGGGGCAGCCGGGAACCCTTGAACTCACCGATGTCCGTGCCGTTCAGCCAGACCCGTGCGCAGGACTCGACGCCGTCGAACCGGAGCACGGCGCTGCCGTCCGCGGGCCAGTCCGCCGGCAGGTCGAAGACCCGCAGGTGGTCGCCGGTCGGGTTCTCGGTGGGGACGTGCGGGGGGTCCACGGGGAAGGGGTAGAGGTGGTTCGTGTAGATCGGCGACCCGAACGCCCCGTCCCCCTGGAGGACCCAGTGCCCGGGGACCGTGACCTCGGCCCAGTCCCCGGCGTCGTAGCCCTCCTCGGCGAACGAGTCGTCCTCGGCGTCGGCGGTCGGCGACACCCGCAGACGCCAGCTGCCGTTCAGGGACAGCGAGGCGGCGTCCGAGGACGGGTACCAGGCGCGGGGCGGGAGGGCCCCGCTGCCGGGTGAGACGTCCTCGACGTAGTCGACTGCTGTCGTCGTGCGGAAAGACATCGGTCTCCAGGTGTCGAGAAGAAGGTGTCAGCCCTTGATACCGGTCTGCGCGACTCCCTGGACCAGCCAGCGCTGGAGGAACAGGAACACGAGCACCAGGGGCAGGATGGAAATGAGGGTGGCCATGAAGATCAGGTGGAAGTTGACGGTCTGGTTGGTCATGTACGAGGAGAGCGCGACCTGCACGGTCCACGCCTCCTGGTCCTGGCCGATGACCAGCGGCCACAGGAAGGCGTTCCAGCCGCTGATGAACGTGATCGTCGCGATCGCGGCGAAGAAGTTCAGCGAGTTGGGCACGACGATGCGCCAGTACGCACCCCAGTAGCTGAGCCCGTCCACACGCGCCGCCTCCTCCAGTTCCTTAGGGAACCCCAGGAAGTACTGCCGGAACAGGAAGCAGGTGAAACCACTGAAGAGCCCCGGCACGATGAGACCTTGCAGACTCGACACCCAGCCCAGCGAGGAGACGAGCACGAAGCTCGGCACGAACGTGACGGCGGTCGGGACCATCAGGGTCACCAGGACTACGTAGAAGATCTTGTTGGCGTGCTTGTACGGGATGCGGGCGAGGCCGTATCCGGCCAGCGAGCACACCAGCAGGGTGCCGACGGTGTGCAGGACGCCGACGACCGTGGAGTTCCACAGGGACTGGGCGAAGGGCACCGTGGGGTCGTCGAACAACTCGGTGAAGTTTCCCCACTGGATGTCCGTGGGGAAGAACTTCCAGTTCTCGCCGGTGATCTCCACATCCGTGGACAGGGCGTTGCGGACGATCAGGTAGAAGGGGACGAGGAACAGCAGGGCGCAGATACCGGTGGCGAAGTAGAGGCCGATGCTGCTGACGCCGCCGCCCCGCTTCTTCACGGGGTGCCTCTCGCCTGCTCCGGGCCTGGCGTCCTTGATGGGAGGCACGGTTGTGGTCACTTGGACTCCTCACCCCTTCCGAAGCCCATGAACTTGCCCTGGAGCATGGTCACGCAGCAGATCAGCACGGTCAGGATCATCGCGCCCGCGCTGCCGGCGCCGTAGTCCTGGTTCTCACCGAGCGCCGTGTAGTACAGCTCGACCAGGGGCGGGCGGCCCCAGGTGGTCTTGGCGAGGAGGTTGAAGAACTCGTCGAAGGCCTGGTAGGCGGCGACGAGCAGCAGCAGGATCACCGCGGTCGAGGTGGCACGCAGCTGCGGCAGCGTGATGTACCAGAAGGTCTGCCAGCCCGGCTTGGCGCCGTCGATCGCGGCGGCCTCGTACAGCTCCGGCGGGATGTTCTGCAGAGCCGCCAGGAACAGGATCATGTAGAACCCGGCCTGCAGCCACAGCCGCACGGTGATGATCACCAGCCAATACCACGGTGGATTGGGGTTGGCCAGCCAGGCGACGTTCTCGATGCCGAACCAGCTGAGCACCGTGTTCGCCAGACCGAAGCGGACCCCGCTGAAGATGGACATCTTCCAGATCAGGGACGCGGCCACGAAGCTGACTGCTGTCGGCAGGAAGAACACCGACCGGAAGAACGCCCGCATGAACCTCAGCCGGTGCACCATCAGCGCCAGGCCGAGCGAGAACGCCCAGGTGACAGGCACGATGAACGCGGCGAAGACGGTGAAGGTGACGAGGGAGTCCGTGAACTTCTCGTTCGTCAGCATGTACGTGAAGTTGTCGAAGCCGACGAACGTGCTGGGGGTGACCGTGTAGCGCGCCTCGAAGAAGGAGAGGTACGCGCTCCAGCCGATCGGGATGTAGACGAACACCGCGAGCCCGATGAGGAACGGGCCGGTGAAGAGCCAGAAGTTGAGGGTGCGGCCCCGCACGCCGCGCCGCTTCCGGACCTGGGGGGTCTCGGTAGTGGCGCGGCCCTTGGCGACACCGCGCGTGGTGGTGGTCGACATGTCCTGAGTCCGTCCGAGATCTATCCGAAGAGCTTCTTGAGCTCGCGGTTGACGATCTTGTCGGCCTTGTCGAGCGCGGCCTCCGGGTCCCCGCCCTTGCGCACGGTGTCGGCGATGACGCTCTCGAGGGCGACGATCATCGCCTGCGTCCAGGCCGGGTTGTCGAAGTGACCGAACTCGTTGAAGAGCTTGACGCCCTCGGCGGGCAGGCCCGTCTTCAGCTTGGTGGCCGACTCGGCGAGCGAGGTGCGCGGCGGGATGTGGAAGCCGTACGAGAGGGACCAGTCCTCCTGGTACTTCTTCTGGTCGATCCAGAGCCACTTCACGTATTCCTTGGCCAGGTCGACGTTCTTGCTCTTCGCGTTGACGAACATCGACCAGCCGCCGTTGGTGACCGCGGGCTTGCCGCCGTCGGCGGAGGTCGGGAAGGGGATGATGCCGACGTCGTCGCCGAGCGCCTTCTGGATCACCGGCATCGCCCACATGCCGCACCACTGGATCGCGACCAGGCCCTGGGTGATCGCTGACGGGTCCCACCAGTCGGCGGGGGCGTCCAGCAGCAGGTGGCCGTCCTTGAACATGGTGCGGAGCTTCTTCAGGCCGGCCGCGACCTCGTCCGTGTGGTACGCGATCTCGTTCTTGTCGGTGAGGGTGTTGGCGCCGGTCGACCAGATCAGCGGGTTCATCACAGGGGTGATGCTGTTGCCGAGGAAGACGCCCTTCACCTTGTCCGTGGTGAGCTTCGCGGCGGCCTCGACGAGCTCGTCCAGCGTGGTGGGCGGCTCGACGCCAGCGTCCTCGAGCATCGACTTGCGGTAGTAGAAGAACTGCGGGTCGTCGATCATGCGGACGCCCCATATCTTCCCGTCGATGGTGTGCGAAGCGATGTCGGCCGGGTTGAAGTCGTCCTTGACCGGCTCCATGATGTCGGACAGATCCGCCACCTGGCCGCTCTTGATCATCTGGATCTGCGGGTGGAACTCGAACATGTCGGGTGCGTTCTTGGTGAGCAGCGCCGAGAACAGCTTGCTCTCGAAGTTGGTGCCGGTGATCCACTGGGTGGTCACGCGGGCCTTGTCGTAGGCCGCCGCATACCGCTTGATGGCCTGCTCGGTGCCCGCCTCGCCGTACGCGTGGAAGTACTGGACGAGCGCCTCGCCCGACCCTCCGCTGCGGCCGGTGTTCCCGCCGCACGCGGCCAGACCGCCGGTGGCGGCCAGGCCCATCGCGGCCCGCAGTACGTTGCGGCGGTCCCAGTTGGTGTTGCTCATTGCCGACATGGTGACGTCCTTGTCTCGAGGCGGCTTGCGGCTCTGTCGCTCAGCGCCAGATGGCTCAATAGGGGTTGCGGTGCGGGACGTTAACCTTCGGCTAAGGCTTCGGCAAGGGGTTGGACGAAGTCTGTTCGAAGCGTTGTGTAGCGTTCGGGATTCCGGACGTGAGGGGTGGCGGGCCGCCGCACCAGCGGCCCGCCACCCCGGAGAACTACTGCCGGAACCAGACCTGGTTGCTTCCGCCGTTGCAGCTGTACACGCTCACCTCGCTGCCGTCCCGCGGTCGCCTGCCCGCCCATGAACGGGCCGGCAGCGAGGCGGAGACGGTGCCGCCCCTGACCGACGGCCTGGCCACGTTCGCCCGGTTCTCGTCCGCCGAGGTGCGTACCGCCTGGCCCGCCCGCACCGGCGCCCTGCTGTTGAAGCGCGGGTTCAGCGCGGTGTCGGTGGTGTGGTGGCCGTCGGCCACCACCACCCACGTGCCGTTCCTGTCGTACGCCGACACCTCGACGCCGTCCGGCACGTCGTGCGCGACCGAGCCCGGCTTCACGAACTTGGCCTCGCGTACGGATCGCTGCCGGTCATCTCCGACAGGGCGACCCACCAGGAACGCCGAATCGTGCGCGGTCGCGAAGTCCTTGTCGATGATCCGGGACAGGTTCAGACCACCGTCGATGCCCGGGTCGTACCCCTGCGCCCAGCCCGTGCCGCCCTTGCCGAAGCAGCGGACCTCCGTCGCCCAGGACTCGGCGCCGGCCGCCTTGGAGGTCTCGTGGACCTTCACCCGGTTCGCGTCACCGGAGTTGTCGTGGGTGTGGTGGGCCGGCCTGTCGACGTACCGGGCCGTGCCCGGCTGCGAGAGCCACCGCGGGACCTCCTCGTCGGACGTGACCGTGCCGGTCGACTCGTCGGCGATGATGCCGGCCTCCTGTCCGCGCGCGTCCTGCTCGGCGCCCAGTCGGCGCACGATGTCGTCGCGCCGGTCGGCGTCGACCAGCATGCCCTCCTGGCCGCAGCCGTCGAAGCTGTGGGAGTGGATCACGTGCAGCCCTTCCGTCGTAGCGAAGGCGGTGCGGTACTGCTCCTAGCGGGCGTGGTGCGCCCTGCTCCTGGTGGGGGTGGTGCGTTTTCCGTTCTTCTGCCCGACGGACTGGAGAGCCCCCTCGAGCGCGAACGTCGCCGCGCCCAGACACACCGGATCGGTGGGGATGGGGGAGAGGACGATCTCGGTGGCGGCCATCGGCCGCGGCAGCGCGTGCCGGGCGACGGCCTCGCGGACCTCGGTGACCAGGGGTTCGCCGAGGGCGGCCGCGACCCAGCTGCTGAGCACGACCACTTCGGGGTTGAACAGGTTGACCAGGTCGGCGATGCCGGCGCCGAGGTACCGGACGGTGTCGCGGACCACCTCGAGTGCCACCGGGTCGCGCCGGCGCAGACCCTCCGCCAGCGCGGCGATGGTGGCCGTCTGGTCCTCCGGGTGCAGCAGCGCGCTGTCGGGAGACGATTCCCGCAGGTTCAGCATGATGCCGGACGCGCCGACGTACGCCTCCACGCAGCCGTGCTTGCCGCAGCGGCACAGCCTTCCGTCCAGGACGATCGTGGTGTGGCCCCACTCGCCGGCGCTGTTGCTGACGCCCCGGTGCAGGCCGCCGCCCAGGACGAGCCCGGCGCCCACGCCGGTCCCGAGGTTGACCACCACGGCGTCCCCGCGCCCGCGGGCGGCCCCGAACCACAGCTCGGCCACCGCGCTCGCGCGTAGCGGGTTGTCCAGGTACAGGGGGTAGGCGATGTGCTCGGTGAGCAGGTCGAGCAGGGGCACGTCGTGCCAGTCCCAGTTCGGCGCGTACTCCGAGACACCGCTGGCGCGGTCCACCTGGCCCGGCACGCTCACGCCGACACCGAGCACCCGGGCGCCCTCGATCCCGGCCTGCGCGACGACCGAGCCGACGACGGCGGCGACATGGCTGACCACCTGCTCGGGGAGGCTCTCGCCGGGGCGGACGTCCTCCTCGGCGCGGGCCAGCACGTTCAGCCCGAGGTCGAACAGCTCGACATGGACGTACGTCTCCGCGATGTCGACGCCGATCAGCGCACCCCCGGAGGCGTTGACGGCCACCAGGCCCCGGGGGCGGCCCCCCGCCGAGTCCTCGAACCCCACCTCCGTGATCATCTGGAGGTCGAGGAGTTCGCCGACCAGGGTGGCGACCGTGGCCAGGCTCAGACCGGTGGCGGCCGCCAGCTCCTGGCGGGAGGTGGGCGACGCGGCGATGATCTGGCGCAGCACCTCGTAGCGGTTCGCGGTACGGATGTCACGTGATGTGCGCTTCATCGGGGCCGGCCCAATCCCTTCAGCTCATGCCGGGACGACAGCGGCACCGGCGCGGCGCAAGGCTATGGGCTGCGGGGGACTTTCGACAAGGGGTTAGGAAAGGGGCTTTATAAAGTCACCCGGAGAGCACGTCCTCGACGAAGACATTGGCGAATTTACCCTCCGGGTCGAGCGACCGCGCCAGCGCGCGGAAGTCGCCGAGCCGCGGATAGCGAGCTCGCAGCGCCGTCGCCGGGGTGGTGAACACCTTTCCCCAGTGCGGCCGCGCGTCGAAGCCGTCCAGTGCCTCCTCCAGCCGCCGCACCACCGGCAGGACCGCGGCGGTGTCCTCGATCCAGGTGAAGTGCAGTGCCACCGTCTCCCGCCCGTACGCCGGGCTCAGCCACTGCTCGTCGGCGGCCACCGTGCGCACCTCGCAGACCTGCAGGACGGGGGCGAGGGTCGTACGGATCGCGTCCAGAGCGCGCAGGGCGTCGAGGGCGTGCGTGCGCGGCAGCAGGTACTCCGACTGCAGCTCGGCGCCGCTGCTCGGCGTGAACTCGGCCCGGAAGTGCGGCAGTCGCTCGTGCCAGGGCCCCGGCACCCCGAACTGCTCGGTGCAGTTGAGCGCGGGCATCCCCGGTACCGGGTGCATCTTCTCGGTGGCGGGCGCGGCCCACGGGAAGTCGGGCAGGGGCTGGTCGGTGCGCCGCTTGAGCCACACCTGCCGGAAGCCGGGCGCCCGCCAGTCGGTGAAGAGACTCACGCTGTACGCCGATGCCGCCACCGTCTCGAAGTCCAGCCCGTCCAGAGGCAGTTCGGTGAAGACGTGCTGCTCGACCTCGTAGGAGGGCTCCAGGTCGAGGGTGAGGGCGGTGACCACGCCGAGCGCGCCCAGCGAGGTCACGGCGCCGCCGAACCGCTCGTCGCCGCGTCCGATCGTCACCGTCGAACCGTCGGCGGTGACCAGCTCCACCTCGCGTACCGAGGCGGCCAGCGGCCCGTTGCCGACCCCCGAGCCGTGCGTGCCGGTCGCGACCGACCCGGCCACCGAGATGTGCGGCAGGGACGCCATGTTGGGCAGCGCGAGGCCGTGCGCGTACACCAGGCGGGCGAGTTCCGCGTACCGGACGCCGCCCCCGACCCGTACCGTCCCGGCCGCCGAGTCCACGTCGAGCACCGGCGACAGCGCGGCGAGGGACAGCAGGACGCCACCGGCGCCGGGCTCGGCGATCTCGTTGAAGGAGTGCCCGCTGCCCAGCACCCGCACCTTCGCGCTGTCGGCCACCAGGGCCGCGAGCGCGTCGGGCGAGTGCGGGCGGTGCAGTTCCCCGGCGGTGTAGGTGATGTTGCCCGCCCAGTTGGTGACTGTCTCCGTCATGCCTGCCGTCCCTCGAGGTGAGTGCGTGTCCATTGACCCTCTCATCCGCCGCCGCCTACGTTAGAAAACGCTTGCTGTCCCGTTTCCCGAACCGGAAGGCCCTTCGTTGTCCGAGCGTCCCCAGGCGCTGTTCGCCATGACCGCCGAGAACGTGCCGCTCGTCTTCCCGCCGGAGGTGCTGGCGTCGCTGCGGGAGTCCGTGGACATCGACCCCACCCTGGTGGCGGAGGACCTCACCGATCCGCGGGTCGCCGAGACCCTTG
Source organism: Streptomyces resistomycificus (assembly GCF_001514265.1). Taxonomy (GTDB): domain Bacteria; phylum Actinomycetota; class Actinomycetes; order Streptomycetales; family Streptomycetaceae; genus Streptomyces; species Streptomyces resistomycificus. Next base: position 377,677 of record NZ_KQ948988.1, read on the forward strand.
CCCGCACCGAGATCCTCGTCACCGGCTGGGGCTGCCCCCGCCTCGACGCCGCCGTCCTCGACGCCGCCCCGAAGCTGCGCGCGGTGCTGCACTCGGCCGGCTCGGTCAAGGGGTTCGCGACGCCCGAGCTGTGGCGGCGCGGCATCGCCGTCTCCTCGGCCGCCGAGGCCAACGCCGTCCCCGTCGCCGAGTACACCCTCGCGATGATCCTGCTGGCGGGCAAGGACATCCTGGCGGGCCGCGACCGGCTCCGCGCGGACCGCGTCCACCCCGGCTGGGGCCTGATCCCCGGCATCGGCAACCACGGCCGCCGCGTCGGCATCGTCGGCGCCTCCCGGATCGGCCGCCGCCTCATCGGGCTGCTGCGCCCCTTCGACCTGCGGCCCGCCCTCACCGACCCGTACGTCGACGAGGCCGGCGCCGCCGAACTCGGCGTACCCCTGCTCGGCCTCGACGACCTCCTGCGCACCTGCGAGATCGTCACCCTGCACGCCCCCGAGACCCCGCGGACCCGGCACATGATCGGCGCCCGGGAGCTGGCCCTGATGCCCGACGGGGCGGTCCTGATCAACACCGCGCGGGGCGGGCTCGTCGACCACGAGGCCCTGGTGGACGAGCTGCGCACCGGGCGCATCGGCGCGGTCCTCGACGTCACCGACCCCGAGCCGCTGCCCGCCGACTCGCCCCTCTTCGACCTTCCCAACGCCTTCGTCACCCCCCATCTCGCGGGCTCCCAGGGCAACGAGGTGGCCCGCCTCGGCCGTCTCGTCGCCCAGGAGGCCGCCCGCCTGCTGGCCGGCGATCCCCCCGCACACCCCGTCGATCCTGAGGCACTGGCCCGGGAAGCGTGACCTGAGACCGGCATATTCAGCGCATATACGGCAACACGCGGCTCCGGGGGGACCCGGCACGGCTCGTCCGTGGCCGGGGGCATACCGTGAGGAGTCGTACGCCTGAGCCGGGAGGAGACACGGGATGGGCAGCCGTACCGCGCTGGTCGAGGATCTGATGGAGCGATTCCCGCACGTACCGAGGGAAGCCGTCTTCAAGGAGGATCTGCTCCGGGGCGGCGTGGCGTTCGACGCCTCGGCCCTGAGTGACAACGAGAACGGCGAGGTCAAGCCGAAGTCGTACTTCATCTTCTCCTTCGACCACGGCACCCTGCCGGAGCTCGGCGAGGCGGCGCTGCGGCGCCCGCCGGAGGAGATCATCCTCACGGGCGGCCCGTACGACCTGCGCCGGACCGTGGTGTCGGTGCGGGTGAACCCGGCCTCGCCCTACCGCGTCGCGGCCGACGAGCACGGCGTGCTCGGCCTCTACCTCGACGGCAGGCGGATCTCCGACGTCGGCGTGCCGCCGATGCCGGAGTACTACCGGCACACCCTCGCGAGCGGGAAGTCGGTGATGGAGGTCGCCCCCACCATCCAGTGGGGCTACCTGATCTACCTCACCGTCTTCCGGGTCTGCCAGTACTTCGGCGCCAAGGAGGAGTGCCAGTACTGCGACATCAACCACAACTGGCGCCAGCACAAGGCGGCCGGCCGGCCCTACACGGGCGTGAAGGACGTCGAGGAGGTCCTCGAGGCCCTGGAGATCATCGACCGGTACGACACGGCGAAGGCGTCCACCGCCTACACCCTCACCGGCGGCGCGATCACCAAGACGGTGGCCGGGCGCGACGAGGCCGACTTCTACGGTCACTACGCCAAGGCCATCGAGGAGCGCTTCCCGGGCCGCTGGATCGGCAAGGTGGTCGCACAGGCACTGCCGCGGGACGACGTGCAGCGCTTCAAGGACTACGGCGTGCAGATCTACCACCCCAACTACGAGGTGTGGGACCGCCGTCTGTTCGAGCTGTACTGCCCCGGCAAGGAGCGCTACGTCGGCCGCGACGAGTGGCACAAGCGCATCCTCGACTCGGCGGAGATCTTCGGCGCCCGCAACGTGATCCCCAACTTCGTGGCGGGCGTGGAGATGGCCGAGCCCTTCGGCTTCACCACGGTCGACGAGGCGATCGCCTCCACCACCGAGGGCCTGCGCTTCTTCATGTCGCACGGCATCACGCCCCGCTTCACCACCTGGTGCCCCGAGCCGACGACCCCGCTCGGCAAGGCCAACCCGCAGGGCGCGCCGCTGGAGTACCACATCCGGCTTCTGGAGGCCTACCGCGCGACGATGGACGACTTCGGTCTGTCCTCGCCCCCCGGCTACGGCCCGCCCGGACCCGGCCGCGCGGTGTTCTCCGTCAGCTCGTTCATGGACAGCCTCCCCGAACAGGCCCCGGCCGAGGCGTGAGTGACGTCCTGCCGGACACAAAGGGCAAACTGACAAAAGCTCGTTGAGCAGCCGATCCGGGTGGGTCGGCATCGAGACTTTCCGGCATTTCTTCCGTATAACTTCGGGAGCGGCAAGGATGGGCCGCCCGCGGCGCCGCAGGGAGGCACGGGACGCCGACGGGCCGGGGTCCGGCCGCCGCGTACTCGATCCCGGAAATTGAATAGCCAGCTTGTCAGTTGTGTGGGTGACGTGAAAAGCTCGTGTCCTGCCGCGAGGTTCCCCCCAACTCCTTTGCCAGTATGGCGAGTTGACCTCGCTTGTGAACGCAGGAGACCCATGCCCGACCTGCCGACTCCCCAGGACGCCGCCGAGGCCGCACTCTTCTCAGAATGCTGGGACGCCGTGCTCTCCTACGCCGACCTGTGCACGTCCGGCTCCACCGCGGCCAACCAACTGGCCTCGGAGGCATTCTCCCTCGGCATGCGCGAAGCCCGCGACGCGGAGTCCGCTCCCGCCCGCGCCGCCGGCCGCCGCCCGTCCCGCCTGCCCAGGATCCCGCTGCTGCTGACCGCCGTCCGCACCACGGCGGCGGCCTGGGAAATCCAGGGGCAGGGCCACCAACTCGACCCCGAACTGCGGCTGTGGCTCAACTCCGACAAGGCCGCCCGCTACACCGGCCCCCCGCTGCGGCGCCCGCTCGCGCTGCGCGGCCTGCGCGACCTCCAGGAACCGGACGCGGCCCTCCTGTGGCTGGCCGAGGTGGAGGCGCTGCCGCTGACCGTGGTCGCCCGCAGGCTCGGCCTCGACCCGGCCGAGGTGGGCGAGGAACTCACCCAGGTCCGGGGCCTGTTCCGGGACCGCTGCCACCGCAACCACCTCGACACCCCGATGGACGCGCGGTGCCGCAGCTATGCCCGGCTGCTCGACGCGGTCACCCGCTCACCCGTCGCCGACACCCCGACCGACCTCTCCCGGCACCTCGCCCGCTGCGTGGACTGCGCGGAGGCCGCCGCCTGTCTCCGGCTGCACGGCGGCGGACTGCCCGCCGCGCTCGCCGGCGGAGTGATCGGCTGGGGCGGCCTCGCCTACCTGGAACGCCGCCGCCGGGCCGCCGAGGTCCGCCTCGGAGCCGGGCGGCCCACACCCGCGGACAGCGAGAACGGCCCGCCGAACCCGGGCGCCCACAAGGCGCGGGTCGTGCGCAACGGCCTCCTGGTCGCGGCCGTACTGGTATCCATGCTGGCGCTCGCCGTCTCGATGATGCCGGGCGGCGGCACCGACCACGGTGCCGCCTCTCCCGGCGGCTCGGCCGACAGCCAGCCGGTGGCCGACCCGGGCCCCTCCCTCCCGGCCGCCACCGGACGGCCCCCCTCCTCCCCGGCGCCGACCGACAGCGACTCGCCGAGCACCTCGCGGGCGTCCGCCGGCACCACACCCCAGGGCACGTCCTCCTCCACCGAGCCCGGCTCCGACGAACCGGACCCCGACCGCAGCGAGTCCGTCGCCTGCCAGGTCCGGTACGACGTGGTCGGCGAGTGGCCCGACGGCTTCCAGGCCACCGTCACCGTCACCACCGAACACGCCCTCGACTCATGGCGCGTCGCCTGGTCCTTCCGGGACGGTCAGAAGGTCGGCCAGATGTGGGACGCGAGTTTCTCCCAGAAGGGCACCCGCGTCACCGCCACCGCCGCCGACTACAACAAGAAGATCGCCGCGGACGGCAGCCTCGCCTTCGGCTTCCTCGCATCCTGGCAGGGGAAGAACGCCCCGGCGTACGACTTCACGCTGAACGGGGACAGGTGCGCGAAGGCCTGAGGACGAAAAAGGTGTGGCGTCGCGCGGGGCGGGCCGTCTAAGGTCGGCGTGAGTCGTGCGGCGGCCGGTGGCCGCTGGTGTCGAGCGAGTGAGAAACGGGAGGTGTGACCGATGGCTGTCTCTGTGATGGGCGCTGCCCGCAACCAGAAGATCGTCCACTCCACCTCCCTGGTCTCCGGCTGAACCATTCCCACAGCGCGCTCACGCGTGTGTGGCCGGTGGCCGTCCCTTTGAAGGGTCACCCTTGACTTCCAGCACCGCTTTCTCCCCTTCTTCCGCTTTCTCCGCGCTCGCCCCCTACGGCTGGGACGACGCGTGGGCGGACCAGTTCGCCCCCCACGAGCCGCAAGGGCTCCTGCCCGGACGAGTGATCCGGGTCGACCGCGGCCAGTGCGACGTGGTCACCCCCGGCGGAGTCGTCCGGGCGGACACCGCGTTCGTCACCCCGCACGACCCGATGCGGGTCGTGTGCACCGGCGACTGGGTCGCCGTGGAACCCGCGGGCAACCCGCGCTACGTACGGACGTATCTGCCACGCCGTACCGCCTTCGTGCGCTCCACCTCCTCCGAGCGGTCCGAGGGGCAGATCCTCGCCGCCAACGTCGACCACGCGATCATCGCGGTGTCCCTCGCCGTCGAGCTCGACCTCGGCCGCGTCGAGCGGTTCCTGGCGCTGGCCTGGGAGTCCGGCGCGCAGCCCGTGGTCGTGCTGACCAAGGCGGACCTCGTGCCGGACGCCGTGACGCTCGGCCATCTGGTCCAGGACGTGGAGACGACCGCTCCCGGCGTGCCGGTGCTGCCGGTCAGCTCCCTGGACGGGGCCGGACTGGACACCCTGACCGCCGTCGTCTTTGGCGGTACGTCCGTGCTGCTCGGCCAGTCCGGAGCGGGCAAGTCGACGCTCGCCAACGCGCTGCTCGGCGAGGACGTCATGGACGTGCGGACCACCCGGGACGCCGACGGCAAGGGCCGTCACACCACGACCACCCGCAACCTGCTCGCCCTGCCCGGCGGGGGCGTCCTCATCGACACACCGGGGCTGCGCGGCGTCGGCCTCTGGGACGCAGAGAGCGGCGTCGGACGGGTCTTCGCCGAGATCGAGGAGCTGGCCGCGCGCTGCCGGTTCCACGACTGCGCACACGAGAGCGAGCCGGGCTGCGCGGTCCTGGGGGCCATCGAGGACGGCGCACTGCCCGAGCGGCGGCTGGACAGCTACCGCAAGCTCATGCGGGAGAACCAGCGGATCGTCGCCAGGACCGACGCCCGGCTGAGGGCGGAGATCAAGCGGGACTGGAAGCGAAAGGGGGCGCAGGGCAAGGCCGCGATGGAGGCGAAGCGCGGGCGCTGGGCGTAGACGGTCTCCGCCGTCGGCGCCCCGGGCGGCAGCTCGGCGTCCGATTTCCGCCAGCCGGGATCCTCGTCCTGGCCCACACTGGAGGGCGTGATGGACGAGGACACCAGGTACGAGGCGGTACGCAGCCGGGACGGGCGGTTCGACGGCGAGTTCTTCTTCGCCGTCGAGACGACCGGCATCTACTGCCGGCCCAGCTGCCCCGCGGTGACGCCCCGGCGGCACAACGTCCGGTTCTTCGCGACGGCCGCCGCCGCGCAGGGCTCGGGGTTCCGGGCCTGCCGGCGGTGCCGGCCGGACTCCGTGCCGGGCTCCGCCGACTGGAACGTACGGGCCGACGTGGTGGGCCGGGCGATGCGCCTGATCGGCGACGGTGTCGTCGACCGGGAGGGCGTCGCCGGGCTCGCCGCCAGGCTCGGCTACAGCGCGCGGCAGGTCCAGCGCCAGCTCACCACCGAGCTCGGTGCCGGGCCGGTCGCCCTGGCCCGCGCCCAGCGGGCCCACACCGCGCGGGTCCTGGTGCAGACCACCGACCTGCCGATCACCCGGATCGCGTTCGCGTCCGGCTTCGCGAGCGTGCGCCAGTTCAACGAGACCATGCGGGACGTGTACGCCTCGACGCCCAGCGAACTGCGGGCCGCCGCCCCGCGCGGCGGCCGGGCCGCCCGGCGTTCGGCCACCCCGACCGCGGGCGTCCCGCTGCGGCTCGCCCACCGCGGGCCCTACCAGTCCCGAGCCGTCTTCGACCTGCTGGCTGCCGAGGCGGTGGCGGGTGTGGAGGAGGTCGGCGGAGAGCCCGGGCGCCGCACGTACCGCCGCACCCTGCGACTGCCCCACGGCACCGGAATCGTCGCCGTCGACGAACGGCCGGGCGCGGCGAGGACCGCGTCAGGCGCGCATCCCGGCGGCTGGCTCGACGCCCGTCTGCACCTCACCGACCCGCGCGACCTCACCACCGCCGTACAGCGACTGCGCCGGCTCCTCGACCTCGACGCCGACCCGTACGCCGTCGACGAACGACTCGGCACCGACGAACGGCTCGGCCCGCTGGTCGCCGCCCGGCCGGGACTGCGGTCGCCCGGCGCCGCCGACCCGGAGGAACTCGCCGTACGAGCCCTCGTGGGGCGGGCCGAGGCGGAGCGGCTGGTCCAGCGGTACGGCAAGACGCTGGACGCCCCCTGCGGCAGCCTCACCCACCTGTTCCCCGAACCGGCCATCCTCGCCGGGGCCGAGCCGGGCGGCACCCTCGGCGCCCTGGCCACCGCTCTCGCCGACGGCGCCGTACGGCTGGACCCGGGCGCCGACCGCGACGACGCCGAGGCGGCCCTGCTGGCCCTGCCAGGCCTGGACGCCCGTACCGTCGCCACCATCCGCAGCCGGGCCCTGGGCGACCCCGACGTCGCCCCGCCTGACCTCGAAATCCCCGACAGCTGGCGCCCCTGGCGCTCGTACGCCTTGCAACACCTGCGCGCAGCAGGGGAGTGGGAGCAGCGATGACCACCGACACGCACTACACCACGCTGGCCGGCCCGCTCGGCCCGCTCCTCCTCACCGCCGACCCGAACGGTGTGCTGACCTCCCTCTCCGTCCCCGGTCAGAAGAACGGCCGTACCGTCCAGGAGGGCTGGCGGCACACCCCGGACCTCTTCCGCGACGCCGAGGAGCAGCTCGCCGCCTACTTCGCCGGTGAACTCAAGGAGTTCCGGCTGGAGTCGCGCAGCGACGGCAGTGCCTTTCGGGAGAAGGTCTGGGCCGCCCTCGACACCGTTCCCTACGGCGCCACCACGACGTACGGCGAGATCGCCGCCCGCGTCGGCGCCTCCCGGGCCGCGGTCCGGGCCGTCGGCGGCGCGATCGGAGCCAACCCGCTGCTGATCCTGCGCCCCTGCCACCGGGTGATCGGGGCGAACGGTTCCCTCACGGGGTACGCGGGCGGGCTGGAGCGCAAGACCAGGCTGCTCGCCCTCGAAGGCGTCGGCCAGGGGACGCCGCTCATCCCCACAGCACGGCCCCCAGCCACGCACCCATGATCAGCAGGCAGGTGAACAGCTCCGTCAGCACGCTGGAGCCGCCCGAGCGCATCGCCGTGCGCAGGGCGGCCATCGCCTCGCCGTGGCGGCCGAGCCGGAGCCGTTCGTACAGGTAGATGCCGCCCACGAATCCGGGGATCGCGCCGAGCACGGGGAGCAGGAAGAAGCCCACGAACGCCCCGACCCCGGCGTACACGCCCATGCGCGGGGTGGCGCCGCTCGCCCGCAGCCGGCGGGGCGGCAGGGCCCAGCGCACCACCTGGGAGAGGAACAGCGCGACGGTGGCGCTCACCAGCACGGACCAGGCGAGCGGCTGCGGATCCTTCAGCGCCCACCACATGACGGCGGCCCACACCAGCCACGACCCCGGCACACCGGGCACCAGCACCCCGCCCACACCGAGCAGAATGACCAGGCCGACGAGCAGGAGGTCCACCACTCCCATCTGTCCAGGGTGCCGGAGGCACGGCGAAGGCGCAGATCAGCAGGTGAGCGGACGGCGGGCCGGCCGTGCGCGGGGGCGTGGGCGAGGTCACCGCGTACGCTCCCGGGCCACCCGCCCCCGCTCGTACGCGTGCCACCCCAGCTGGAACCGGGTAGTCACCCCGGCCGGCTCCATCAGCCGCTCCACACGGCGCCGCACGGTCCGCGGCCCAGGCGCGGTACCACCCGCCCGTCTGCCAACGTGGCAGGACCGCAGGACCGCAGGACCGCAGCACCGCAGCACCGAACACGGCCGGTGATGCCCGTATCGGGGTACTTCGGCCTGCGCGTTCGCGCTCGCGCCGCGAGCTGTCGTCGCATCACAGCGAGGCGACAGGGAAGCAGGCCACACTCGGACCGGCCTGAGCGGCGCACGGCTGAATTCGGTCAACCAGAGCGTGACCCGGGCCCCGACGTGCACTCGTACGTTAGGGGATCGGGGTCCGGGTCACTCGGGTGTCGCCGGGCGGTCCTCCCGTGGGGGGTGGGATCGCCCGGCGACTTCTCTCGGACCGGCGTTCGACGGCTCACTCGACACGCCATGCGACGCGGGACGCGCGGCCCGATTTTCCAGATGCCCCGTTTTCATCCGGCCCGTGCAGTGGACAATCGAGGGCATGAGTCAGCAGGGGGGAAAGCCCAGCGGTCACGAGGACGACTGGTGGAGGCAGCTGTACGACGACACCACCGCGGACACGGGCCCGACGGCCACGCCCGAGTCCCTGGACGACCGCTTCGCCTCGGCGGCGGGCACGGTGGAGGGACGGGGAGCGGCTCAGGGGGCGGAGGACGTCCCCGTGTCGCGTGCCGGAGCCGCCGAGGCTCCTGACGTCGGGGTGCCTCCGCCTCGCACCGGTGGGACCGGCGCGGTGGGTGCCCCGCGCCGCGCGGAGGACGCCGGGCAGCGGGCCCCTTGGGAGCCGCCGGCCGACCCGCCTCGCACCTCCACCGAAACCCCGTCCACGCACCCCCCTGCCGCGACCGTCCCCGCCTCTCGGATGCCCCCGGACGCCCCACGGCCCCCGGACGCCCCACGGCCCCCGGACACACCACCGCCCCCGCTGCCACCCACGATCCCACCGCCCCCGCCCCCCTTCGGACCACCACCCCCCGCTCCCCCCTCCCCGCCCGCCACCGAACCCGCCGCCCTGCCCCCGGACGCCCCCCGCGTCCCGCCGGCCGCCGACGGCTCCGCGCCGGCCGCCCCACCCGCCGCGGCCCCCGCCGGGAGCGCCGACCCCGACGCCCCCGCGCCCGCCGCCCCGCCCAGCGCCCGTACCCCCACCCGCGTCGATCTGCCGGTGACCGCACCCAAGTCCGTCGGCCATGTCGGTTCCGGGCCGCCCACCTACGAAGCCGAACCCACCGCGCTGCCCCCGGCGGACCCCGACGAGCTCGACGACCTGGTCGCGGACACCGTGCTGGACGGGGCCCGGTACGGGGCGTGCACGCTGCGGGCGGTGTCCGTGCGGGGGGACTCAGCGCGCTTCCGCGGCGAGCCGCGGCGGGACTCCCTGCTCACCGCCCGTTTCGGAACGGGCGACCACGCACTCGTCCTCGTCGCCATGGCGACCGGCGCGCGGGCCACGCCGGGCGCGCACCGCGCGGCCTCCGAAGCGTGCCACTGGATCGCCCGGGCCGTGGGCCGCAGCCACGCCAGACTGGCCGAGGACATAAGGGCGGGCCGGCGCGGCGACCTGAAGTCGGGCCTGCACCGCCTCACCGACCGAAGTCTCGGCAAACTCCGCGCCAGCGCGGCGGAGCAGGGCATCGAGCCGGAGGAGTACGCCGCCACCCTGCGCTGCCTGCTCCTGCCCGCCGACGCCCAGTGCCGTACGCGTGTCTTCTTCGGCGTCGGCACGGGCGGACTGTTCCGGCTGCGCGGCGGCGAGTGGCAGGACATCGAACCACGGGTCTTCGACGTCCCCGGCGAACCGGTCGTCGGCTTCGGCTCCCCGCCCGCCGAGACCCCCGAGGGCGACCGGCTCACCATGGACCTCGGCATCCCGACGCCGCCCAGCCCGTACGAGCCCGCCCCCGAGCCGCCCCGCGAACCCTTCCGCTTCCGCGCCTCGGTAGCCCGACCGGGTGACACGCTGCTGATGTGCACCAGCGGCCTCGCCGAGCCGCTGCACGGCGAACCCGAGCTGTGTGGATACCTGACCGGGCGGTGGTCCGGGCCCACCCCGCCCGGTCTCGCCGCGTTCCTGGCGGATGCTCAGGTCAGGGTCAAGGGGTATTCGGACGACCGTACCGCCGCCGCCGTTTGGGAGGCGTGACGGCCGGCCCTGTGTATCCATGGAAGTCGGGGGGATCCGCAGGATGAGGGGGCCGGAGGACCGGAAGACCGAAGGGGCACGCTGAGCCATGGCAAAGCAGAACGTCGCCGAGCAGTTCGTCGACATCCTCGTCCGTGCCGGAGTGAAGCGCCTGTACGGCGTCGTCGGCGACAGCCTCAACCCGGTCGTGGACGCGGTCCGCCGCAACTCCGCCATCGACTGGGTGCACGTCCGGCACGAGGAGACCGCGGCCTTCGCGGCCGGAGCGGAAGCCCAGATCACCGGCAGGCTGACCGCCTGTGCCGGGTCCTGCGGACCGGGCAACCTGCACCTCATCAACGGCCTGTACGACGCCCACCGCTCCATGGCCCCCGTCCTCGCCCTCGCCTCGCACATCCCCTCCAGCGAGACCGGCTTGGGCTACTTCCAGGAGACCCACCCCGACCAGCTGTTCCGCGAGTGCAGTCACTACAGCGAGCTGATCTCCAGCCCGAAGCAGATGCCGCGGCTGGTGCAGACCGCCATCCAGAACGCGGTGGGACGCAGCGGCGTCAGTGTCGTCTCCCTCCCGGGCGACATCGCCGACGAACCCGCCCCGGACAAGCCCGTCGAGACCGCCCTCGTGACCTCGCGGCCCACCGTCCGCCCCGGTGACGCCGAGATCGACCGGCTCGTCGAGATGATCGACGAGGCCGACAAGGTCACCCTGTTCTGCGGCAGCGGCACGGCGGGCGCGCACGCCGAGGTCATGGAGTTCGCGGGGAAGGTCAAGTCACCGGTCGGGCACGCACTGCGCGGCAAGGAGTGGATTCAGTACGACAATCCCTTCGACGTCGGCATGAGCGGCCTCCTCGGCTACGGCGCCGCCTACGAGGCCACCCACGAGTGCGACCTGCTGATCCTGCTCGGCACGGACTTCCCGTACAACGCGTTCCTGCCCGACGACGTCAAGATCGCCCAGGTCGACGTGCGGCCCGAACACCTCGGCCGCCGCTCGAAGCTGGACCTCGCGGTGTGGGGAGACGTGCGCGAGACCCTGCGCTGTCTCATCCCGCGGGTGCGGGAGAAGAAGAACCGGCGCTTCCTCGACAAGATGCTGAAGAAGCACGCGGACGCGCTGGAAGGGGTCGTCAAGGCGTACACCCGCAAGGTCGAGAAGCACACCCCCGTCCACCCCGAGTACGTCGCGGCCGTCCTCGACGAACTCGCCGCCGACGACGCCGTGTTCACCGTCGACACCGGCATGTGCAACGTGTGGGCCGCCCGCTACATCTCCCCCAACGGCCGACGCCGTGTCATCGGCTCCTTCACCCACGGCTCGATGGCGAACGCGCTGCCGATGGCGATCGGCGCGCAGTTCACCGACCGGAAACGGCAGGTCGTGTCGATGTCCGGCGACGGCGGATTCTCCATGCTGATGGGCGACTTCCTCACCCTCGTCCAGTACGACCTGCCCGTGAAGGTCGTCCTCTTCAACAACTCCTCCCTCGGCATGGTCGAGTTGGAGATGCTGGTCGCCGGTCTCCCCTCCTACGGCACCACGAACAAGAACCCCGACTTCGCGGCCGTCGCCCGCGCCTGCGGCGCCCACGGAGTGCGCGTCGAGAAGCCCAAGGAACTCGCCGGTGCCCTCAAGGAGGCCTTCGCACACAAGGGCCCGGCACTCGTCGACATCGTCACCGACCCCAACGCCCTGTCCATCCCGCCGAAGATCAGCGCCGAGATGGTGACCGGCTTCGCCCTCTCCGCCTCCAAGATCGTGCTGGACGGCGGAGTCGGCCGCATGCTCCAGATGGCCCGCTCCAACCTCCGTAACGTACCCAGGCCGTAGCGGCGACCCGCAGTTCCTAGTCGGTCCGCTCCACCCACCCGCGTTCGGAGCCCTCGCCGCCGTACCAGTAGCGCGGCAGCCCCTTGATGGAGCTCGTGCGGAACGGACGGCCGTGGTCGTCGACGCGGACCGTGCCGGTGCGGCCCTGGGAGGACCAGTCCAGCTCCAGGTACCAGCGGCAGTCGCAGCCCTCGGTCGCCGCCGTGACCAGCAGCACCTCCGGGTCCTGGGCCGACACGCGGTACGGCAGCCGCATCGCCGGGATCGGCTCGCCCATGTCGCTGCCCGCGACCGGGCGGGCGATCGGGCGGTCGATGTCCAGGTCGACGTCGAAGTAGCGCGGGGTGACGGCGCCGCCGCAGCCATGGTCCATGGAGTAGGCGGTGCCGGCCGCGGGGTCCGCGCGGCCCACGACCCGCACCCGCAGTGCCTCCAGGACCACGGCCGTCGAGGTCCGCCCCTGCACGGTGATCCTCACGTTGGTGTCCTTGCCGTGCACCGCGTTCTGGGTCGTGGCCCACGTGGCGGCGTACTGCGGAACGGGCGGTGGCGGGACCTGCGCGGGCGGCTTCGCGATGACGTAGTCGTGGCCGCAGCCGAACGCCCAGACATGGGAGTCGGCGGACCACGTGAGAGGCACGCCGGAGGGGCCCGTGCCGCCGCCCTGCCCATGGCTTCCCGAAGGACCGCGGCTCTTGCCGGGGCTCGGCGAGGGCTTCGACGTGGTGCCCTCGGCCGGGGGCGACCCGGTGACGGTGGGGGAGGGGCTCGGCGAGGTGGGCGAGGGGCGGACCGCGTTACCGGGTGCGGTCGTACGGGGCGTGGTGCCGGGGGGCCGCGCGGAGTCGCCGGTCCGGTCCTTCGCCGAGGGCAGGGCCGCGAGACTGCCCAGCGTGACGAGGAGGACCGCCGCGACGGCCGCGGACACCAGGGTGCGGCGACGGCGGAACCAGCGGGCGGCAGGGGGCGCGGAGGCCTGGTCCTCCGAGGAGAGGGCGGGGGCGCTGTCCGTCCCGGCGGCCGGTTCCCGGACGGTCGGCGCGTGCGACGCGGGCCGGGGTGGGGCGGGCTCTGGTTCGGCGGACACGGGTGCCGGGGAGACGGGTGTCGGGGAGACGGGTGTCGGGGACACCGGTGCCGCGGACTCCGTTTCGGCCGGCCGGTGCGAGGCCGGTGACCGCTCGCCCTCCGTCGACGCGGGGTGCGCGGTGCCCGCCGCGGCAGCTGCCGGCTCCGCCCCGCGGGGCCGTTGCCGTGCCGCCACCGCCGGCAGCCACAGCCGGTGCAGCTCCAGCCGCTCCTCGGCCGACGCCCCGCACAGCGCCGCGAACCGCTCCACCGGGGCGAAGTCCTGGGGGACCGCCTCACCGGCGCAGTAGCGGTGCAGCGTGGAGGTGTTCATGTTCAGACGGCGGGCGAGCGAACCGTAACTGCGGTCCGTCCGTTCCTTCAGCCGCGTGAGCAGCGCCGCGAAGTTGGCTACGTCGTCCCTCGGTGCCGACACCGTTCCCCCGTCCGCCCCGGATCCGTATCCCAGGCACTCCATATACCTGCACGTCAGAAGGGCTGGGACGGTTCCACCGTGGTGGATCGAGTGTCCCCTGTTGCGCCTGCCTGCGGTGACCGCTGATGCTTCTGGTGTCGCACCGACCACGGCCGGACCGACCATTCGGCGTGGCGGCGGCATCCCACATTCACGCACCTGTTCACGGGGGACACCCATGCCCAAGCACATCCGATCCGGCGCGCTCACCGTACTGGCCATCACGGGCGCCATGCTCGGCACCGCACTCGCCGTGCAGGCCGAAGCCCAGCCGGCGCCGGTCGCGGCGACGAAGGCCGCGCAGACCAGTACCGCGCGGACCGACACCGCGGTCACGCCGACGGTGGCGGCCAAGGCCGTCGCCGCACCCAAGTTCCTCGCGGCCTCCGAACTGCCGCCCCACCCCTCCTCCTCGTGGACCGCCGGCAAGGTCACCGACGGTGTGCCGGACGAGATGCGGTTCTGCCTGGAGGAGGCGCTCCTCGCCTACGACTCCCGGTACCGGCCCTTCCACACCGACCTCGAGACGAGCGCCCAGCAGCTCACGATCGTCGTCGGCAGCACCGCGAAGGCCAAGGCGCTCGTCACGCGGCTGAACAAGGAGATCCGCTCCTGTGCGAAGCGTGCCGAGCAGGCCGACCCGGAGATCGAGGCCTCCTACAAGAGTTACGGCAGCCTGCCGGTCGAGGAGGGCGCCCAGGTGCACGGCCTGCACACCAACGCCTCCTGGGGCGCCACGGACATCAGCCTGCTCTCCGTCGGGCGGGACGGGCGGACCGTCACCGTCGTGGAGTGGGGGCAGATGGGGGACTTCGGTGACGCGCCGGTGAAGGCATTCAAGAAGACGACCACGACGGCGGTGAACAAGCTCTACTGACCGCACGGCTGCCGAAGGAACCGGGGCCGCCCTCCCGCACGGGGGTCGGGCGGGCGGCCCCGCTCCGGCCGGTCCGACCGCTCCGGCCGGTCCGACCGCTCCGGCCGGTCCGACCGCTTCGGCCGGACGAACAACCCGAAGCACTTGGCGACGAGGGAGGCCGGGGGAAGTGACGACGCCTCACACCGGCCGCAGTCGCGGCCGCGGTGTGAGGGGCTGGAACGGCCGCAGCCCGAAATCCGGGGGGATTCGCGCGGCGGCCGTTCCAGAAGGCGCGTGCGTGGACGCGGGCGAACAGCGTCGGATTCCGGCCAGTTTGGCGAACCGCTCCCGGGGGCGCCGTGACCTCGGCACATCAGCCGCTCGGCGCCCGGGACCCGCCACCCTGTCCGCATGGACGCGAAGTCGTACGGGACCGCCGGTCCGGCCCCCGGCCGCAGGAGCCCGCACCCTGACCCCGGTGCTCGGTCACCGCATCGGCGTCCTGCCCCGGCCGCTGCCCGGGCACCCGAGCCACCAGCCTGAAGCGGCACGTCGGCCAGGGTTTCGCCGCCGTCGTGCCGGGCGGGGAGAGCCCGTGGGCGGGCGGCGGCGGGTCGTCCGTCGGCCCGTTCGCCGCCCAGTGGGCAGGCCGCACGAACGGGCTCGTGGCATGTTCCGGGCAGAGGGCGGGGGGAAGTCGGTCGCCGTGCCGCTCGGCTCCCCGGCGGTACGCGGAGCTTGGTCCGAGCCGCACCCGCTCGCCCCCGGCCCCGCACCCGTCGGCGCGGACGGCCTCGAATCTGGCCGAACACCTGGTCGTTGACGACGTGACATGACTGGCCCGTGAACTGACGGGCATGGATCCCCGTGAACGTGTTCGAGCAGGAGGGGAACCGACATCGGCACGCGGGCGGGGGTCATGAAGAGGCAGGCACGAGGAGGCGGTCCCACGGCAACAGGGGCCTTCTCGGCGGACACAGTGGAGGACGAGACCGACAGCGCCGGGCAGGAGGCACCGGCGCCGCAGCTCAGGCGCAGACTCGGGCGGGCGGACCTGGGGGCGGTTCCCGAGGCGCGCAGGGCACTGCGCGAGCTGTTACGGCACTGGGGGAAGCCCGGCCGAGCCGACGTAGCGGAACTGCTGACCAGCGAACTCGTCACCAACGCGATCGTCCACACCGACCACGACGCACTCCTGACGGCCACCGTCGGAGCGCGTGGTCTCAGGGTGGAGGTGCGGGACTTCGTCTCCCACCGGCCCCGACTGCGGGTACCGAACGCCGGCGACGGTACGCACGGCCGGGGCCTGGTCCTCGTGCAGTCCCTCGCGGACGCGTGGGGGGTACGGGTGCACGGGGTGGGGAAGGCGGTCTGGTTCGAGCTGGACGCCGGAGCCGGGTGAGGCGACGGCGCGGCCGACAACGGGACGGGGTGCGGCTCGTGTGAGCCGCACCCCGTCCCGTCTTACCCG
Organism: Streptomyces resistomycificus; assembly: GCF_001514265.1. Lineage (GTDB taxonomy): Bacteria > Actinomycetota > Actinomycetes > Streptomycetales > Streptomycetaceae > Streptomyces > Streptomyces resistomycificus. Next base: position 393,616 of record NZ_KQ948988.1, read on the forward strand.
TTCGGTCTAGCCGAACTGCTGCTCAAGGTCCTTGAGCTTGCGCTCCAGGGAGTCCAGTCGAGGAAGGGCCATAGTGTCGTCCTCCGCGGTGAGATCGACGGAGGGGGACTCAGATCCCTTGCGGACCGGCTGGAGGGAGGGCCGCTGGCGCACGGGCAATTGCTCCGGCGCCGATATGGCAGGCTCCGCGGTGACCCGGTCCGACGAGGCACGCTCCAGGGTGGCCTGCGTCTCCAGCTGGCGGCCGCGGCCGACGAAACCGCGGTGGCCCCGGCTGATCGCCTTGAGCTGGGCCCGCTCCACGCGCTGCTCGCCGCGTCGGCGCAGTCGGGCGGCTTCCTTCTCCCGCTGGTCCTCGCGGACCTCGTCGACCGCCTCGTCCAGGCTGCGCACGTTCTCCAGGAGCATCAGCGACCACGCCTTGTACGTCTCACGGGGGGCCCGCAGCCAGCGCACGACGCGGATCTGCGGCAGCGGACGGGGCACCAGTCCCTGCTCGCGCAGGGCGGCCCGGCGGGTCTGCTTCAGAGCGCGGTCGAACAGGACGGCCGCCGAGAGGGACATGCCCGCGAAGAAGTGGGGGGCACCGTCGTGGCCGAGGCCCCTGGGCGCGTGCACCCAGTTGAACCAGGCCGCGGCGCCCGCGAACGTCCACACGAGTATCCGGGAGCCGAGGGCGGCGTCACCGTGGCTGGCCTCGCGCACCGCGAGTACGGAGCAGAACATCGCCGCGCCGTCCAGGCCGAACGGGACCAGGTACTCCCAGCCGCCGGACAGGTTCAGGTTCTGCTGGCCGAAGCCGACCAGGCCGTGGAAGGAGAGCGCCGCGGCCACCGCGGCACAGCAGAACAACAGCACGTAGGAGGCGGTGCCGTATATGGCCTCCTTGCGCCTGCGGCGCTCCTCGCTGCGCTCCCACGAGTCGTCCGCGCTCGCGTCCTTCCCCACGGAGCGCTTACCGCGCGCCAGCACCGCAACCGCCGCCAGCATGCCCAGGAGCAGTACGGCGCCCGGAAGCAACCAGTTCAGCGATATGTCGGTCAGTCTCATCTGGGGTCCCTTGCATTGGGATAGGGCGTAACGCCCGCCATAGTGGCCCAATCCCAACGGCCCTCAGGCGTTTTCGGGGCAAGAGGCCGCCAAGGAAGTGCAAGGGGATGCCCAGGGCGGCGATCTGCTCGAACTGCCGCGTGAGGGGCGGGAGTTGAGTTCGAATAAGACTACCCGTACGGGTGGTTCCACGGAAAGTTCCCGCGGCGAGTGAGGAAGTTGTGAATTGGCTGTAACCGGACGGGTGTCTCAATCCCGAGTGATCTTACGGGACGGGTGGTTCCGCGTTGACCTGAGGGTGCCTCAACTCGTGGCGAGCGCCGCCAGCTTGGCCACCCGGTCGGCCTCGCAGGTGCGCGGGCAGGTGGCGCAGGTGTCGTCCGGGTCCAGCGTGTAGTACATGCAGCAGCTCACCCGGTCCCGGGTGGGCAGCGGTTCGCCGTTCGGGCCGGTCAGGACGCGGAACGCCGCAGAGCCCACGTACGGTCCGGTCGTGCCCGGCAGTAGCAGCTCCAGCTCGCGCTCGGCCCGCCGCCGCTCGCTCTCGCCGAGCAGCCCCGCGACATACCAGAGCCCTTCGACGATCTCGTCCGTCACCATGCCCCACAGCGCGCGGCCGCGCCGGCGCATACGGGGGCCGAATCCGGCCAGCACCGGCTCCATGTGCTCGGCCACCGCCGCACGCACCTCGGCTCGCAGCGCATCCTCGTCGGGGACGACACGCGCGCCCGGCAGGGTCGCCGCCGGGTCGCCGGGCAGGCAGGCGAAGGGGCCGGGGCGGACGGCGAAGGACATGGGGCCCTGTGTGCGGTCGTACGAGACCTGTGTCACGGGGAAGCGTGGTACCCGGCGGTGCAGGAACCACGGGGCGGTGACCAGGAGGCAGGCCGGCCAGGCGTACCGGTGCAGCCCGAAGCTCGCGATCACGTCCGGGCGGCCCGGGCGTCCGTGGTCCCGCAGTACCTGCGCGGCGTCCCAGGCGAGGAACTTCTCCAGGCCGGCCCCTCCCGCCGCCAGCTCCGCCGCGGTGACCCGGCCGTCGCCGCCGGGGGGCTGCTGGCCGGGGGTGAGCTCCGTGATCGTCAGGGCCGGGAAGGCCGCTGTGACCTGTGCGTACGCGTCCGTCGTGGGGGAGGGGGAGGCGAGTGGCGGCACGGGCATGCGGGACCACCTGAGTCGGGGGAGCTTGAGGTAAGGCTTACCTTATCTGATGTGGTCGTAATTTGAACTGTCGGCTTATGCGCCTAATCTGCTTGACGGGCGAGTAACAAGCCGCCGTAATGACCCCAAGTACCGATACGTCCGGAGGAGGACCCGTGAAGCAGGGCGCGCAGGGCTCCGGCGGGGCGGGGGTCTCCCGTCTCACGGACGGGGCCGCCGAGGCCGCCCGGGTGCCGGCGCAGCCCACGGCCGCGGACGTGGACCGTGAGCGGTGCGCCGCTCCCGGGGCCGTTCGTGGCGAGCACACCCACGGCGAACCGCCCGTGCCGCGGCCTCGGCCTGCCGTCCAGCGGTCCTCCGTGCGCGGTCAGATCCTCGACGCGTTGCGCACCGCGCTGGTCGCCGGTGAGCTGCGGCCCGGCGAGGTCTACTCGGCGCCCGCGCTCGGCGACCGCTTCGGGGTCTCCGCGACGCCGGTCCGGGAGGCGATGCAGCAGCTCGCGCTGGAGGGCGCCGTCGAGGTCGTCCCCAACCGCGGGTTCCGGGTCGTCCGGCGCGGTACCCGCGAGCTGGCCGAACTGGCCGAGGTCCGCTCGCTGATCGAGGTGCCGGTGATGCTGCGCCTGGCGCGTACGGTTCCGGTCGAACGGTGGGGCGAACTGCGGCCGCTCGCCGAGGCCACGGTGCGCGCGGCGTCCTCCGGCTGCCCTGCCACCTATGCGGAGAGCGACCGGGCCTTTCACCGCGCGATGCTCGCCCTGTCGGGGAACGACCAGCTGGTCCAGATCGCCGAGGACCTGCACCGTCGTGCCCAGTGGCCGCTGGTCGGCGGGAGTGGCTCGCGGGGGCGGGCCGAGTTGGTGGCCGACGCGGCGGAACACGCGGCGTTGCTGGACGCGTTGGTCGCTCGGGATCTGGATGTGGTGCGGTCGCTGGTGGGGGAGCACTTTTCGGGGGCTCGCTGAGGCGCGTTGGGGGCGGGTGCCTGCGGCGGCCTGTGCGGGTGGAGCGGGGGTGCGCGTTGCGCCTTGGGTTCGGGGGTGGGTCGGGGCCGTGTCGGGGGGTGTCCGTCCTCGGAACGTCGCGGAATCGGTCATCTACCAACGCGGCCGTGTTGACGCGACAACCGCTGCGGGCGGACACCCCCCGACACGTCCCCTGCTCGCCGTGCGCGGGCTACGCCGTCGCTGACGGAGGGCCGGGGCTGGCTGCTGTGCCAGTGGTGTGGGTGCGCCGCCCGTAATCGTTGCGGGTGGGCACCTCCCCGATGCCCCTTGTCGCCGTGTGCGGGCTGCGTCGTTGCTGACGGGGGGCGGGGCTGGTTGTTGTGCCAGTGGTGTGGGTGCGCCGCCCGTAATCGTTGCGGGTGGGCACCTACCCGATACGTCCCCTTGCCGCCGCCGTGTGCGGGCTACGCCGTTGCCGCCGGGGGGGCCGGGGCCAGCTGTCGTGCCAGCCAGGTGGGTACGCCGCCCAGGAGCTGGTACAGGCGTCGGGCCTCCGCGCGCAGGCGTGAGGCCTCCGGTTCCACCTCCGCGTCCGCCAGGGAGGCCAGTGCGGGGGCCGTGCCGACCAGGTAGCCCAGTTCCTCGCGAATCCTGAGGGACTCGGCGAAACCGTGCCTCGCCTCCGCCAGCTCCCCCTCCCGCAGGGCCAGGCCGGCCAGGTGGCGCCAGGTGAAGGACAGCAGGAGGGGGTCGGGGTGGGCGGTGGCGCCCGCGTGTGCCCGGCGGTAGGCCGCTCGCGCGGACTGCGGGGAGTGGGACAGGTTGTCCGCCAGCAGGCCCCGGCGGAAGTCGAGCAACGCCCGTCCCGGCGCTCCCGGAGCGATCAGCGCCGCCGCTCGGCCCAGAGCCGCCCGTGCCTCGTCGGCTCGGTCCCGCACGCCGTGCAGGGTGGCGGCGTAGGCAAGTTGCCCTCTTTCACAAGCGGCCGCGCCCCGTTCGTCGTCGCTGTGGGCCAGTGCCTCGGCCGTACGCAGCGCGTCCTCGGCCTGCTCCCAGCCCTGCTCGGTGTACAGACACCGTTCCACCAGCAGGGACGCCCTCTGCAGCGCGGCCTGCGCGGTGACCGGTTGGAGCAGGGCGGCGGCGTCCGCCCAGCAGGCGCGGGAGCGCAACCGCCATACCGCGGTCTGGAGTGGATCGTCACCGGCGGTCGTTCCGTTACCAGACATGGCGGTATGCGCCACGTTGCCCTCCCCGAGCACGCCATCGAGCCTTGGTGGTGGCGGCATCTCAGCACGAATTGACGGGCCTGGCCAAGAGGGTGGGTGAAGGATTTCACAAAGTCGTGGGACTCCGCGCGTCCGCGGAGGTCAGCTCATCCGCAGTGCCAGGAAGAAATCCAGCTTGTCCTCGAGGCGTGAGAGATCACGGCCCGTCAACTGCTCGATACGGCCCACCCGGTAGCGCAGCGTGTTGACGTGCAGGTGGAGACGGGTCGCGCAGCGGGTCCAGGAGCCGTCACAGTCCAGGAAGGCCTCCAGCGTGGGGATCAGTTCCGCGCGGTGGCGGCGGTCGTAGTCGCGCAGGGGATCCAGGAGGCGGGCCGTGAAGGCCCGGCGGACGTCGTCGGGGACGAAGGGGAGCAGGAGGACGTGGCTGGCCAGTTCCTGGTGGCCGGCCGCGCAGACCCTGCCGGGGCGGGCCGCCGCCACCCGGCGGGCGTGGCGGGCCTCCTCCAGGGCGCCGCGCAGGCCCTCCGCCGAGTGGACCGACGCGCTGACTCCGAGCGTCACCCGGCCGTCGCCGTCGAGGCCGGACGACAGCGGGTCCCGTACGGACTCCAGGAGCACGTCGGCGAGGATCTCCGAGCCGTCGTGCTCGGACGAGACCGCGGGCAGGGGGACGAGCGCGACCGCCTCATCGCCGGTGTGGGCGACGGCGATCCGGTCGGAGGGTTCCGGGCCCGTCGACAGCGGGTCGGCCAGGATCTCCTCCAGCAGCGACTGGGCGACCGGGCCGCCCTCCAGGTCGCCGCCGTCCCACTCGACGCGGGCGACGACGATCTGCCAGTGCGGGGCCGCGCCCAGTCCGGGCAGGAGGACGGGGGCGGCCACCCGCAGACGGGCGGCGATCTCCGCCGGGGCGGCTCCCGTCTGGACCAGCTCAAGGACCTCCTGGGCCAGCCGGCGGCGGACCGTGCGGGCCGCGTCCCGGCGGTCGCGCTCCACCGCGATCAGCTGGGTGACGCCCTGGAGCAGGTCGAGCCGCTCCTCCGGCCAGTCCCCGGCGTCCGCCTCGACGGCCAGCAGCCAGTCCGACAGCACCGTCTCCCGCACGTCACGGGCGGCGTGCGGGGAGCGGGCGCTGCTGCGGACTGGGAAGAGGGAGAAGATTCCCGAGCCCAGCGTCACCCGATGCGGGCCCCGCCGGCCCGTGCGGACGGCCGCGAGATGCTCGGCCGCGAGCCTGGCGCACACGTCGGCGGGCAGGGCGGGGCCGGTGGTCTTCGAACCGGCGATCAGCCGGCCCGTGGGGGACAGGACCCAGGCGCGCAGGTCCAGGTCCGAACCGAGCAGGTCCAGGACCACGTCCGGGCCGCCGCCCGCCGGGCCCGAGGTCATCATCCGCCGGTGCCGGTCGACCACGGCCGCCAGGTCGCCGGCCCGCTCGCCGCTCACCTGTCGCACGACGTGCTCGGTGATCGTCGCGAACGCCACCGACTCGTGCACCGCGAAGAGCGGGAGGTGGTGGCGGGCGCACGCCACCACGAGGTCGTCGGGGACGTCCCCGAGTTCCGCCTCGCCGGCCGCCAGCGCGGCCACCCCGGCCTGCACGAGGATCCGTACGAAGGGCTCGGAGTCGGCGGCGTCCCGGCGCCAGGCCAGCCCGGTCAGGACCACTTCCCCGCCCGAGAGATAGCGGCTGGGGTCCCTGAGGTCGGTGGTCATCACGCCGCGCACGGCGCGATCCAGCTCGGCCTCGCCGCCGAGCAGCCTGAGGCCCAGCGCGTCCGTGTCCAGCAGTGCGCGCAGCCGCATGTCTCGTCGCCGCCGTTCCTAGTCTCGAAATCTACGATGGATCGTGAGGGCTCGTCGTGTTCCGGCCGTGTCCCAGGTCACTCGGGGTGTGCCGCGCGTTTCCAGAGGAAAACGAGGAGGTTACCGATGACCTCCGTTCATACGAATCTACAAGATGCCCGCCCTGGCCAGCCAACTCCTTCATGGTTTCCGTGACTGACCCGGTCGGCGCACAGCGCTGTGTACTGGCCCCACTCCGCGTAAACAGCACATGAACGAGCCGGGACCGCCGCACACGGATTGGCTCAATCTGTACGACTCAGACGAAGAAGAGAGCCGGTCATGGACTTCCTTCGCCCCGCCAGCTGGGAGGAGGCGCTCGCCGCGAAGGCCGAGCACCCCACCGCTGTGCCGATTGCGGGTGGCACCGACGTGATGGTCGAGATCAACTTCGACCACCGCCGGCCCGAGTACCTCCTCGACCTCAACCGCATCGGCGACCTGGAGGAGTGGGAGGTCGGTGCGGAGAGTGTGCGGCTCGGGGCCTCGGTTCCCTATACGAAGATCATGGAGAACCTGCGCGGCGAGCTGCCGGGACTGGCCCTCGCCTCGCACACCGTCGCGTCCCCGCAGATCCGCAACCGCGGCGGCGTCGGCGGCAACCTCGGCACCGCCTCCCCGGCCGGCGACGCCCACCCCGCCCTCCTAGCGGCCGGCGCCGAGGTCGAGGTGGAGTCCGTGCGGGGGTCGCGGCTCATCCCGATCGACGAGTTCTACACCGGCGTGAAGCGCAACGCGCTCGCCGCCGACGAGCTGATCCGGGCCGTCCGCATCAAGAAGGCCGACGGGCCGCAGCAGTACTCCAAGGTCGGCACGCGCAACGCCATGGTGATCGCGGTGTGTGCCTTCGGGCTCGCGCTGCACCCCGAGACGCGGACCGTGCGGACCGGCATCGGTTCGGCGGCGCCCACACCCGTGCGTGCCAAGGTGGCGGAGGAGTTCCTGAACGCCGCGCTCGAAGAGGGCGGCTTCTGGGACAACGGAAAGATCATCACCCCGTCGGTCGCCAAGCAGTTCGCGGACCTGTGCGCCGGCGCCTGCAACCCGATCGACGACGTCCGGGGCACGGCGAGCTACCGCCGGCACGCGGTCGGCGTCATGGCCCGCCGCACCCTGACCTGGACCTGGGAGTCGTACCGCGGCACCGCCGCCCGCACGGAGGGAGTCGCGTAATGCGCGTCAGTTTCACGGTCAACGGCCGTCCGCAGGAAGCCGACGACGTCTGGGAGGGCGAGTCCCTGCTGTACGTACTGCGCGAGCGGCTCGGGCTTCCCGGTTCCAAGAACGCCTGTGAGCAGGGCGAGTGCGGCTCGTGCACGGTCCGGCTGGACGGTGTGCCGGTGTGCTCGTGTCTGGTCGCCGCCGGGCAGGTGGAGGGCCGCGAGGTCGTCACCGTCGAGGGGCTGGCGGACTTCGCCAAGCAGCGCGCGGAGCGCGGCGGCTGTGCCTCGGGTGCCTGCGGCACGTCGTTGCAGGACGCCCAGGGGTGGGCGGCCCAGGGGCAGGACTCGCAGACCGGCGAGGGCGCCGAACTCTCCCCGGTCCAGCAGGCGTTCATCGACGCCGGCGCCGTCCAGTGCGGTTTCTGCACCCCGGGTCTGCTGGTCGCCGCCGACGAGATGCTGGAGCGCAACCCGAACCCGAGCGACGCGGACATCCGCGAGGCGCTGTCGGGCAACCTGTGCCGCTGCACCGGCTACGAGACGATCATGGACGCGGTCCGCCTGGCGGCCGCCCGGCAGGGAGAGGTGGTCTGAGCATGCCCAGCAACGGCGCCCCCATCGGGACTCCCACCAAGGTCACCCAGGGCTCGAAGACCAAGGGCGGCATCGGTGAGTCCACCCTCCGCCCGGACGGCACCCTCAAGGTCACCGGCGAGTTCGCGTACTCGTCCGACATGTGGCACGAGGACATGCTCTGGGGCCAGATCCTCCGCTCGACCGTCGCCCACGCCGAGATCGTGTCCATCGACACGAGCGAGGCCATCGCGATGCCGGGCGTGTACGCCGTCATGACGTACGACGACCTGCCGACCGACGTGAGGAACTACGGCCTGGAGATCCAGGACACCCCGGTCCTCGCCCACGGCAAGGTCCGCCACCACGGTGAACCGGTCGCCATCGTCGCCGCCGACCACCCGGAGACCGCGCGCCGCGCGGCCGCCAAGATCAAGGTCGACTACCGCGAACTCCCGGTGATCACCGACGAGGCCTCCGCGACCGCGCCGGACGCGATCCTCATCCACGAGGGCCGCGACGACCACCACGTCGGGCACGTCCCGCACCCGAACATCGTGCACCGCCAGCCGATCGTCCGCGGCAACGTCGAGGAGGCCGCGAAGAAGGCCGACTTCGTCGTCACGGGCGAGTACACCTTCGGCATGCAGGACCAGGCCTTCCTCGGCCCGGAGTCCGGCCTGGCCGTGCCCGAGGAGGACGGCGGCGTCCACCTCTACGTCGCCACCCAGTGGCTGCACTCCGACCTGCGCCAGATCGCGCCCGTCCTCGGCCTGCCCGAGAGCAAGGTGCGGATGACGCTGTCCGGCGTCGGCGGCGCCTTCGGCGGTCGCGAGGACCTGTCGATGCAGATCCACGCCTGTCTGCTGGCGCTGCGCACGGGGAAGCCCGTCAAGATCGTCTACAACCGCTTCGAGTCGTTCTTCGGACACGTCCACCGCCACCCGGCCAAGCTCCACTACGAGCACGGCGCGACCAAGGACGGCAGGCTCACGCACCTGAAGTGCCGCATCGTCCTGGACGGCGGCGCCTACGCGTCCGCCTCGCCGGCCGTCGTCGGCAACGCCTCCTCGCTCTCGGTCGGCCCGTACGTCGTCGACGACGTCGACATCGAGGCCATCGCCCTCTACACCAACAACCCGCCCTGCGGCGCCATGCGCGGCTTCGGCGCGGTCCAGGCGTGCTTCGCCTACGAGGCGCAGATGGACAAGCTGGCCGACGCGGTCGGCATGGACCGGGTGGAGTTCCGGCAGCTCAACGCCATGGAGCAGGGCACGATCATGCCGACGGGGCAGCCCGTCGACTCGCCGGCGCCGGTCGCCGAACTCCTGCGCCGCGTCAAGGCGATGCCCATGCCACCGGAGCAGCAGTGGCTCTCGGCCGGCGAGGAGGCCGACGTACGGCAGCTGCCCGGCGGACTGTCCAACACCACGCACGGCGAAGGCGTCGTACGGGGTGTCGGCTACGCGGTCGGCATCAAGAACGTCGGTTTCTCCGAGGGCTTCGACGACTACTCCACGGCCAGGGTGCGCATGGAGGTCATCGCCGGCGAGCCCGTCGCCACCGTGCACACGGCCATGGCGGAGGTCGGCCAGGGCGGCGTCACCGTGCACGCGCAGATCGCCCGCACCGAGCTGGGCGTCGCGCAGGTGACCATCCGCCCGGCGGACACCCAGGTGGGCAGCGCCGGTTCGACGTCCGCGTCGCGGCAGACGTACGTCACCGGTGGCGCCGTGAAGAACTCCTGCGAGCTGGTGCGCGAGAAGGTCCTGGAGATCGGGCGCCGCAGGTTCGGCTCCTACCACCCGGCCTGGGCCACCGCCGAACTGCTCCTGGAGGGCGGCAAGGTCGTCACCGACGGCGGCGAGGTCCTCGCCGACCTGGTGGACGTCCTGGAGGACGAGGCCGTCGAGGTCGAGGCCGAGTGGCGGCACCGTCCGACCGAGGCATTCGACCTGCGGACCGGACAGGGCTTCGGCCACGTCCAGTACTCCTTCGCCGCCCACCGTGCGGTGGTCGAGGTCGACACCGAGCTCGGCCTGGTCAAGGTCATCGAACTGGCCTGCGCCCAGGACGTCGGCAAGGCGCTCAACCCGCTGTCCGTCATCGGCCAGATCCAGGGCGGCACGACCCAGGGCCTCGGCGTGGCGGTGATGGAGGAGATCATCGTCGATCCGAAGACGGCGAAGGTGAAGAACCCCTCCTTCACGGACTACCTGATCCCCACCATCCTCGACACGCCGACCATCCCGGTCGAGGTCCTCGAACTCGCCGACGACCACGCCCCGTACGGACTGCGCGGCATCGGCGAGGCACCGACGCTGTCCTCCACCCCGGCCGTGCTCGCGGCGATCCGCGACGCCACGGGGCTGGAGCTGAACAGGACGCCGGTGAGGCCGGAGCACCTCACGGGCACGTGACCCCCTCGGGGTCGAGCAGGTGAGTACGTCCGGGGGACACCGTCCCCCGGGCCCCCGTTGTCCGTCTCGGGCCGTCCCCCGGGTCGTGCACCTCCCCAAATCCCGCCGGTGGCCGAAGGCGACCCCGCGGGTGTCCCTATGAACCTTGGGAGCAGGCCCACATGACCCAGCAGTCACTCGAGCCGAAGACCGTCGCCGACGACGCGGGAGAAGGCACCCGCGTCCCGGCCGGACGGTCCTGGCTCGACCGGTACTTCCACATATCCCAGCGAGGGTCCTCCGTCGCGCGTGAGGTGCGCGGCGGCGTCACCACCTTCATGGCGATGGCGTACATCCTCCTCCTGAACCCCCTGATCCTGTCCGGCAAGGACGTGGCCGGGAGCACCCTCGGCCAGCAGGCGCTGATCACCGCGACCGCGTTCGCGGCGGCCCTCAGCACACTGCTGATGGGCTTCTTCGGCAAGGTGCCCCTCGCCCTGGCCGCCGGCCTCTCCGTCTCCGGCGTGCTCGCCTCCCAGGTCGCACCCCAGATGACCTGGCCGCAGGCCATGGGCATGTGCGTGATGTACGGCGTGGTCATCATGCTGCTCGTCGTGACCGGCCTGCGCGAAATGATCATGAACGCGATCCCGCTCGCGCTCAAGCACGCCATCACCATGGGCATCGGTCTGTTCGTCGCGCTCATCGGCTTCTACAAGGCCGGTTTCGTGCACCAGGGCCAGGCGACCCCGGTCTCCCTCGGCCCGGCCGGCGAACTGGCCGGCTGGCCGGTGCTGCTCTTCGCCGTCACCCTCCTCGCGATCTTCATGCTGCAGGCGCGCGGCGTCCCCGGCGCGATCCTGCTCGGCATCGTCGGCGGCACAGTGCTCGCCGTGCTGCTGAACGCGCTGGACGTCATCGACCCGAAGCAGTGGGCGAGCGGCGCGCCCGAACTGCACGGCGGCGCGGTCTCGATGCCCGACTTCTCGATCTTCGGCGACGTCGAGTTCGGCGGCTGGGGCGAGGTCGGCGCGATGACCGTCGGCATGATCGTGTTCACCCTGGTGCTGGCCGGCTTCTTCGACGCGATGGCCACCATCATCGGCGTCGGCACCGAGGCGAAGCTCGCCGACGACAAGGGCCGGATGCCGGGCCTGTCCAAGGCGCTGTTCATCGACGGCGCGGGCGGCGCGATCGGCGGCGTCGCGGGCGCCTCGGGCCAGACGGTCTTCGTCGAGTCGGCGACCGGCGTCGGCGAGGGGGCCCGTACGGGGCTGTCCTCCGTGGTCACCGGGCTGTTCTTCGCGGCCTGTCTGTTCTTCACCCCGCTGACGGCCATCGTGCCGGGCGAGGTCGCCGCCGCGGCCCTGGTCGTGATCGGCGCCATGATGATGATGAACGCCCGGCATGTCGACTGGTCCGACCGCGCCACCGCCATCCCGGTCTTCCTGACCGTCGTGATCATGCCGTTCACGTACTCCATCACCGCCGGTGTCGCGGCCGGCGTCATCTCGTACGTGGCCATCAAGACCGCCCAGGGCAAGGCGCGGGAGATCGGTGCCTTCATGTGGGGACTGACCGTGATCTTCCTGGTGTACTTCGCCCTCGACCCCATCGAGAGCTGGATGGGCGTGCACTAGCCGCCCTTTCGGGAACCCGCCCCACCTCTGCTGCCAAGGAGACCGAGACAGATGCTGGACATCGCCGAAGAACTGCACCGGTGGGTCGAGCAGGGACGTGACTTCGCCGTGGCCACCGTGGTGGCCGTCGGCGGCAGCGCCCCTCGTCAGCCCGGCGCCGCCCTCGCGGTGGACGCCGACGGCACGGCGATCGGCTCGGTCTCCGGCGGCTGTGTGGAGGGCGCGGTGTACGCGCTGTGCCAACAGGCCCTCGACGACGGGCAGTCGGTCCTGGAGCGGTTCGGCTACAGCGACGACGACGCCTTCGCCGTGGGTCTGACCTGCGGCGGGGTCATCGACATCCTGGTGACGCCGGTCCGCGCGGGCGACCGGGTCCGGCCGGTGGTCACGGCCGCGCTCGGGGCCGCCGCGAGCGGCCGGGCGGCGGCGCTGGCGCGGATCGTGTCCGGACCCGCGGACCTGGTGGGCCGCGCGATGCTGGTCGGGCCCGAAGGGTCCTTCGACGGCGGCTTCGGCGCCCACCCCGAACTGGACCGCACCCTCGCGGCGGAGGCCGGTGCCTTCCTGGACGCCGGCCGCACCGGCACCCTGGAGATCGGTGCGCAGGGCTCCCGTTGCGGGGCGCCGCTCACGGTGCTGGTGGAGTCGGCCCTCCCGCCGCCCCGGATGATCGTGTTCGGCGCGATCGACTTCGCGTCGGCCCTGGTCCGGGTCGGCAAGTTCCTGAATTACCACGTGACGGTGTGCGACGCGCGGCCCGTCTTCGCCACCAGGGCCCGCTTCCCCGAGGCCGACGAGATCGTGGTCGAGTGGCCGCACACGTACCTGGAGCGCACGGACGTCGACACCCGCACGGTCCTGTGCGTGCTGACCCACGACGCCAAGTTCGACGTCCCCCTGCTGAAGCTGGCGTTGCGGCTGCCGGTGGCCTACGTCGGTGCCATGGGCTCCCGGCGCACCCACCTGGACCGCAACGAGCGGCTACGTGAAGTCGGCGTGAGCGAAATGGAGTTGGCGCGGCTCAGGTCGCCCATCGGCCTGGACCTCGGCGCCCGTACGCCGGAGGAGACGGCCCTGTCGATCGCCGCCGAGATCGTCGCCGGCCGGCGCGGCGGCAGCGGGGTCTCACTGACGGGCGCGCACACGCCGATCCATCACGACGGGGCGTCGGTGCCGGCGGGGCGGATCGGGTCGGTGGCCTGAACGCCGGTGCGGCGCACCGCCGGCTGGTCCGGCCAGGCGAACGCGTAGTCCGGGTCGCCGCCCCGGCCCAGCCGTACGAAGCGCATCAGCTCCCGTGCGATGCCCGCGTTGCCCATCGCCCAGCCGGTCTGGGGTTCCAGCTCGCCCGGGGTGGCCCGGTGCTCGAAGTTGGACCAGCGGGCGCCCTCGGCGTCCCGGGTGGCGCGCTCGGTGAGGTCGGCGACCAGGACCCGGGCGAAGTCGTGGCCGTCGTCCTGTTCGGCGATGCGGTCGCAGGCCAGTGCCAGGACCCCGGCGGTGCCGCAGCAGCGGCCGTTGTTGTCCCAGAAGCCGGGGCGCAGGCGGCGCGGGAGTCCTGAGCGGGTGACGGTGTGCCAGCACCGGTCGGCCAGCGCCGACCAGGCCGCGTCGCCCAGGACGTCGCGGAGTCCGCGGAACACCTGGGCGTCGCCGGCGGGGCCGTGGCACCAGCCGTAGCTGTGGCGCGCGATCAGGTCGGGCAGGTGGGCCGGGTCGGAGTGGGCGACCAGGAAGCCCTCCGGTCCGTCCTCGTCCCGGTCGACGACCCCGGCGGCGCCGGCCTCGGCCAGTTCGACCAGGTCCGTGCGTCCCGTGGCGGTGCCGACGGTGGCCAGCGCGTACACGATCCCCAGCGTGCCGTGGGAGATGTGGTGCATGCGCCCCTCCCGGCCGGTGCGGAACTCCCAGTGGACGCCGCCTCCCGGCAGTGCCTCCGCGGTGCGCGCGTACGGCTCCAGGGCCCGCACGGCCAGGTCGGCGTCGCCGACGAGCAGGGCGCCGAGGCCGATTCCCGCGTTGCCGCCCATCAGCTCGAACAACTCGCCCCAGCGCGTCCCGTCGAAGCGGGTCCGCACCAGCTCCATGGCCCGGTCCGCGGCGACGTCGGCGGCGGGGTCGCCCAGTTCCCGGTGGACGGTCCGCAGTGTCAGGGCCATCCCGGTGAGGCCGAAGTACAGGGAGCTGTCGGCGCATTCGTCGACGGCGGCGGTCAGTGAGCGGGCCGCCCGCAGCGCGGTGTCGGCGTACGTGTCGTCCCCGAAGTGCCGCCACGCCTCCAGCAGCACCGGCACGACCCCTGCCGTGCCGCTGTACAGCATGGGGTTGAGCTCGTCGTCCGAAGGGCGGGTACTCCAGCCGAGGCCACCGCCGCCGGTCTCCCGCGCGGTCCCGCGCAGCCAGCGCAACGCGTCCGCCGCCAGCGCCTCGACCTCGGTCCCGTCCACCCTCACGACCGCCCCCTCCGCGTGCGTCATGCGGCCTACTCTGGCATCCGGCCTGCCGCGCGCCCACGGCACCCTCGGCGTCAGGGGCGTCTCAGCAGTGCGTTCACCGCCCGACCGAACACATACCGTGCCGACGCCGCCAGCAGCGGGTCGAAGAGGCGGGGGAGGAGCCGGACGCGCAGTTCCTCGCGCCACAGGACGCGGGTACGGCCGCCCGGGCCGGGGTGCACTTCGAGCTCGGCCCAGCCGGTGACGAGGCGGCCGCGTTTGTCGAGCCGGCACAGGCCGGGAAGGTCCTGTGTGGGAGGGCGCCAGAGGGTGACCTCCATGGGGTCGTCGAAGGTCAGCGGTCCGACGCCCGAGCGGGCCACGACGACCGTGCCCTGGTGTGTCGGCTGCGGCGTGCTCACGATGATTCGCGTGAGCGGCACCGCGTCGCCGTGCCGCGGCCAGTCGGTGATGCGACGCCACGCCTCCTCGCGGGGGAGCGGGACGGTGCGTTCGAGGAAGAAGGTGGCCACGCGAGGATCGTAGGGAACCCGGGCCGTCGATCAGGTGGTGCGTGGCACCGGTGCGACGCATGTGTCGTCGCCTCGGGGATACCCGTCTGCCATGACCGGCATGAAGGTGAAGGCCGTGCTGTTCGACCGGGACGGCCTCCTCGTCGAGAACGGACCCGGCGGCGCGGACCCCGACCGGGTACGTCCCGCCCCGGGCGCCCGTGAGGCGCTCGGCCTGCTGCGCCTGCACGGCGTCCGCACCGGTGTCGTCGCCCGGCGGTGGCCGGGTGACGCGCGGGGACGGCTCACCGACGCCGACGTCCGCCGCGTCCACCACCGTGTCGAGGAACTCCTCGGCCCCTTCGACGTGTGGGGCGTGTGCCCGCACGGACCCGACGAGGGCTGCCGCTGCCGACCGCCCGAACCGGGGTTGCTGCTGTGGGCGGCCGGACGGATCTGCACCGCCCCCGGGGACTGTGTCGTCGTCGGAGGCACCGGAGTGGATCTGGAGGCCGCCCGCCGGGCGGGAGCCCACGGCATCCTCGTACCGGCCGACGGGACACCGCCGGCGGTGACGGCGCGCGCCGAGCTGGTGGCGCCGGACGTGCTGACCGCCGTCCGCGCGCTGCTGACCGGACCGCCGCCGCGGGGCCGGGTGCTGGCCGACGAGCGGCCGATCGAAGCCGCGTACGACACCGGAGAAGGGCGCGGGTGAGCCCTTCTCCGGTGCCGGTGTCTCACTGGCCGTAGTACGTGGCGTCCGCCCGGTCGGTGGCCGTGCTCAACGCCTGGACGTACAGCAGGTTGTCGTAGTGCCGGATGTAGCGGCCGCGTAGTCGTACGACTCGGAGTTCTCCGGACCAGAGGGCGGCGATCAGGTGGTGGGGACGAGGCGCCACTGCTGGCAGGTGTTGTTCAGCCACGTCCACTGGCGTACGTCGGTTCCGTTCGCGGTACCGCAGTTCGCGACGTCGGCGACCTTGCCGCTGTTCTCGTTGACGATCCGGACGTAGTCACCCGTCGCCGTGTACACCAGTCGGTAGCGCTGGCACTTGTTGTTCAGCCACGACCACTGGCGCAGGTCGGCGCCGTCCGCGGTGGAGCACTCGGCCGCGTCCAGCACGCCGCCGGTGGCCACGTTGACCAGGCGGCTGGTGTCGTCGCCGCGGTCCTCGATCCGCCACTTCTGGTTGGCGCCGCCGGTGCAGCTCCACTGGAAGACGTTGGTGCCGTTGGCGGTGTTGCCGCCCTCGACGTCCAGGCACTTGCCGCTGTTGCGGTTGACGAGGGTGTACGACGTCGGGGTCGCCGCCGTCTCGCCGGAGGGGCCGGGCAGGGAGGTGCCGAGGGCGACGGGGGCACCGAAGTTCGGGGTGCCGTCGGCGTTCCAGGTGAACTCCTGGGCGCGGGTGGTCCGGGCGTTGCCGCAGCCGCCGTTCGACGCGGAGTTGGCGTGGTAGACGATCCAGTTCTCGGTGCCGTCAGGCGAGGTGAAGAAGCCGTTGTGGCCGGGGCCGTAGACGCTGTTCGCGTCGCTGCGCTGGAAAACGGGGGTCTGCTTCTTCGTCCAGGACGCCGGGCTGAGCGGGTCGGTGCCGGTCAGCTCCAACTGGCCCAGCTTGTAGTCGGGGGTCTGGCAGGAGCTCGCGGAGTACGACAGGAAGGTGCGGCCGTCGTGATACAGCGGCTCGGGGCCCTCGTTGACCGGGGAGCCCACCCGTTCCCAGTCGAGCGTCGGACTGGAGATGACGCTGAAGGTGCTGCTCGCCAGGGTGTACGGGTTGCTCATCGGCGCGATGACCAGGCTCTGGGTGCTGCCGTTCACGAATCCGCTGCCGACGAGGTAGAGCTTGCCGCCCGCCTGCAGCACGCTCGCGTCGATCAGCCAGCCGCCCGGGGTGAGGTTGGAGCCGGTCAGCGAACCCTTGTAGGTGTAGGGGCCCATCGGGTCGGTGCCGGTGCTCTCCAGGACATGGGTGCGCTGCGAGTCGCAGCAGGCCACGCCGCTCTGGCCGGCGGAGTAGTACAGGTACCAGTGGCCGTTCAGGAAGTGGATCTCCGGCGCCCAGATGTTGGTGTTGCGGGTCGACGTGGTGTCCGACCACACCTGCACGGTGGGCGCGGTGGCGAGGCCCGCGAGGGTCGGCGACTTGCGCATGCCGAGGACGCCGGTGAACGTCGTGGTGACCAGGTAGTAGTTGCCGTCGTAGAACTCCAGCCAGGGGTCGGCGCCCTTGGTGGACTTGAGCGGGTTGGTGTACGGGCGGCCGTCGGCCGCGACGGCCGGCTGGGTCGTCGCCGACACCAGGGCGACGAGCACGGCGAGCACGCACAGGATCCAGGATCTGCGGTGCGAGGGGGAGAGGGAGGGGGAGTGCGGCATACGAGACCGTTCCTGTCCGTAATATCGAACGTGGTTCGTAAATTCGATCAGAAGATAAGTGGGGGGCATGCCTGCGTCAACGGTTTGGTCACATGCGCTCCGCATCGGAGACGCGCGTGGCGATGCTCAGCGTCGAAGCCGGCTTCCGGGTCGGGGGTTCCGCCCGTGAAACCGGGACCGTAGGTTCTCCTGGAGCCGGTCGCGTAAGGGCCTCGGGAAGGGCCTAGGGAAGCACCTCAGGAAGGACTTCATGGAAAGCCACAGCCGAGAACGAGCGCGACGCTTCGTCGAGCTGCACCGGGAGGGCTGCTTCCTGCTGCCCAACGCGTGGGACGTGGGGAGCGCCCGCATCCTTCAGGAAGCCGGCTTTCCCGCCGTGGCGACCACGAGCGCGGGGGTCGCGTTCTCCCTGGGACGCCCGGACCACGACTACTTCGCCGAGCACGGACCGGCGGGCCGCGTCGACCGCGACACGATGATGCGCCGGGTGGGCGAGATCGCCGGCGAGATCGCGGTGCCGCTGAGCGCCGACCTCGAAGACGGCTACGGCGAGGCGCCCGAGGTCGTGGCGTCCACGATCTCCATGGCCCTCGCGGTCGGCGCCGCGGGCGGCAACATCGAGGACTTCACCGGCGATCGCGCCAGGCCCCTCTACGACCAGGCGCTCGCGACGGACCGTATCCAGGCCGCCCGGGCCGCCCTGGACGCCGGAGGAGAGCCGTTCGTCCTCGTCGGCCGGACCGACGCGCTGCTGGTCGGGGGCTCACTCGACGAGTGCGTCCACCGGGCCAACGCCTACCTGGCGGCGGGCGCGGACTGCGCGTTCGTGCCGGGTGCCGGCGACGCCGCGACCATCGCCACGCTGGTGCGCGAACTCGACGGCCCGCTCAACGTCGTGATGGGACTGACCGGCAACGCGCTGTCCCTGGACGACCTCCGGGCACTCGGCGTGCGGCGCGTCACCGTCGGCGGCAGCATCGCCCGCAGCATGTACCGGCACCTGCTGAGCGCCGCGAGGGAGCTGGCGGACCAGGGCACCTTCTCCTACGCCGACGACCAGCTCTCCCAGACCGACCTCAACCAGCTCTTCCAGCCGGGACCCGACCAGACCCGTCACTGAACGACCTTTGCCGGTAGCGACAGTGACGGTGCGTCAGAACAGGGCCTGCAGGTCCGGCTTCTGGTCGCCGAAGAGGCCGTCCTTCTCGCTGAGCGAGGCCAGCTTCTCCAGCGACGCCATGTCGACCTGCGCCGGCCAGCTGGGGAGCGTGAGGTTCTTCAGGACATCGCCGCTGATCTTCGTATAGGCGGTGAGGACCTGGCGGGCCTCGTCCGGATGGTCCGAGGCGTACCGCAGCGACTCGGTCATCGCCTCGGTGAACTTCTTCACCAGGTCGGGTTTTTGCTGAGCGAGCTGCGTCGAGGTGAAGTAGGTGGCCACGGTGAGCTCGGGGTCCGTCTCGGCGAAGGGTGAGGCCACGATGCGGGCGCCCTGCGCCTTGGCGATCGTCTGCGAGGGTTCGCCCATCCAGGCCGCGTCCACCCGCCCGTCGTCCAGGGCGGCCGGCATCTGGTCGAAGGGGATCTCGACGAACTTGACCTCGGACGGGTCGCCGCCGGCCTGGCGCACCGACTCGCGCACCGTGGTGTCCCCGATGTTCTGCAGGGTGTTGACCGCCACGGTGTGCCCGGCGAGGTCCGCGGCCGACTTGATCGAGCTGTCCTTCCTGACCGCCACCCCGGTGACGTCGGCCCCGACCTTGCCGTTGGTGGCCGCGCCGTTGGCCACGGACTTGACCGGAACTCCCTTGACCTGGGCCAGCATCAACGACGTCGTGTTGCTGAACCCGAACTGGAACTGGCCGCTCACCACGCCGGGAATGATCGCCGCGCCGCCCTGGGCGCTCACCATCTCCAGTTTGATGCCGCGGCTGGTGAAGAACCCCTTGCGCTGCCCGAGGTAGAGCGGCGCCACGTCGACGATCGGAATGACCCCGACCTTGACCGTGGTGGTCCCGCCCGAGGACGAAGGCCCGCCCGACCCCGAGTCCGAGGACCCGCACCCGGCCACACCGGCGACGGTGATCAACACTGCGGCCAGCCCGTGAACGCGCCTTTGCATGGGCTCCTCCTGAAGGAAGCACGACGAGGCAGGGGGGTCGGGCAGGAGGCCGGAACCGCCGGTCGCGGACCGGCTGCCCTGGCTTATGTTGTGCAGTTTCTTGACGGCGGCAATCTACACACCAGCTTTCGTGCTGTCAGTACCCCGGACAACTCCGCCCCCACTCAACGGCGTTGCGGCGGAGCCTGTTCCGTGGTGAGTCGCGTCGCGAGGACCGTGAGGCGCTCGGCCAGCGCGTCGGGGCTGGACCTCGTCATGGCGGTGAGTTCGATGGTCGCCGTCGCGTGACGCAGCGGCCTGAACCGGACGGCGGGGCGTGCCGCGGACGCCGCGGCGGGCACCACGGTGACACCGAGGCCGCACTCGACCATCGCGATCTGGGAGGTCACCGACCGCGCCCATACCTCCCGGCTCTGACCGAGGGCGGCGTCGAGCTCGCCGAGATCAGTCACTACGCCCACTTCCCCATGTACTCCAACGCCCCGGAGATGTGGGCCCGGCTCACCGCGTTCGTCACCCGCGCCGAAGCGCGCTCCTGAGGTCCGGACCCGGTGCGGGCGACTGGTCGCAAAGCGGCCCCGCCTCACGCGGACGGCGCGCCGGCGAGGACTTCAACCCGGCCCGTGTCGAGCGAGTAGTAGGCGCTGACGACGGCCAGTTCGCCCTTCTTCACCAGCGGCGCGAGATCCTTGTTGGAGCGCAGGTCCGCGGCGGTCTGCCTGACATGGATACGGATCATCGTGTCGACCGGGTCGCCGGTCTTCGCCTTGACGGTCTCCGTGTAGGCCGGCCGCAGGGCGTCGGAGATCGCCTGCAGGTTGCCGGGCAGCTTCTTGCCGTCGCGCATCGCCTCGTACGCCGCCTTGATCGCGCCACAGCGCTGATGGCCCAGGACGAGGATCAGCGGGGTTCCCGAGGTCATGGGCCCGTACTCGACGGAGCCGGTCACCACCGGTCCGACCACCTGGCCACCGGTCCGCAGCACGAACAGGTCGCCGAGCCCGGTGTCGAAGAGCAGCTCCGGCGGCACGCGGGAGTCGATGCAGGAGAGGATCACACCGTAGGGGTCCTGCTCCTGGGCGACGAGCTCACGGCGGCCGGGGTCCCGGTCGGGGTGCTGGAGAGTCCCCTCCACCCAGCGCGCGTTGCCGTCCATCAGCCGAGCGAACGCCGTCCGGGGCGAGTCGGGCCGGGTGGTCGCGGCCGGCGAGGGGGTCGTCGCCGCGCCCACGGCCGCCGTCTTCGTCGCCCCGGCCCCCTCCGCCTTCGACGAGCAGCCGGTGATCAGGGCCGCCGTGGCCACCAGCCCTCCGGTGAGAACGGCCCTGCGCTGCGGTATGCCGACACTGCCCATGATCTGCTGCTTCCTTCCGGTCGAGTGATCTCCACTCTTTCCGAGGACCGGTTAGGGCTCGTACAACGTCGATCAAGGGCGGGAGAAGCGTTCGTCCAATTCACTTCCGCCAAGAGGTGACGCCTTCTTGACGGAGCGTCAGCCGTCGGCGGGCATCGGCGGAGCGGCCCGGTCCGCCGTCAGGGCGGCGAGTTCGTCCGGGGTGCGCGGCCCCGCAGCGGAGTCGGCCAACAACCCGTGCTCGCGGAGCAGCCGGGCGGCCGCGACCCCCCAGGGCAGCCGCAGTCCCGCCTGCTGGAGGAGATCCGTGCGGGCCAGCATCGTGGCGGCGGGGCCGGTGCGCGCTCCGGACGGTGTGAGGAGGGCGGCGTCGTCGGCCCAGCGCAGGGCGAGGTCGACGTCGTGGGTGGCCATCACGACCGTCGTGCCGGAGCCGCGCAGTTCGTCGAGGGTGGCCAGCAGCCGTTCCTGGCCGTCGGGGTCGAGGCCGGCGGTCGGCTCGTCGAGGATCAGGACACGGGGCCGCATCGCGACGGCCCCGGCGATCGCGGTCCGCTTGCGCTGACCGTAGGAGAGCAGGTGGGTGGGCCGGTCGGCCAGGGCGGTGATGTCCAGGGCGGCGAGCGCCTCCTCGACGCGGGCCCGAACCTGCACGTCGGGCAGACCGAGGTTGAGCGGCCCGAACGACACGTCCTGGGCGACGGACGCGGCGAACAACTGGTCGTCCGGGTCCTGCACGACCAGCTGGACGGTCGTACGCAGCCGGGTCAGCCCGGCCCGGTCGTAGCGCACGGTCCGGCCCTCGACGGTCAACTCGCCGGTGTGCGGGCGCAGTCCGCCGCTCAGCAGCCGCATCAGCGTGGTCTTGCCGCTGCCGTTGCGGCCGAGCAGGGCGAGCGCGCGGCCCGCTCGGATCTCGAAGTCGAGCCCGCTGAGCACGGTGGGGCCCTCCTCGTAGGCGAAGGAAGCGCCCCGCAGGGCGACCGGCACGGGCTCGCTCATGTCAGCGGCCTTTCCAGAACGAAGGTGAGGGCGGCGACGGCCGTGAGGAGCGCGAGGCTGGCGGCGGTGAAGCGGGCGGAGACACGGGCCTCGGGCACCAGGACGCGCAGTGTGCCGTCGTAGCCGCGTCCGGCGAGTCCGTCCTGGAGCCGTGCCGCCCGGTCGAAGGCCCGGACGAAGGCGATGGCACCGAGCCCGCCCAGCGAACGCCAGGTGGCGGCCCGGGTGGTGTGACCGAGCCGGGCCGCCTGGGCCTCCCGGATCCGGCGCACGGAGTCCAGGAGCAGGAAGCTCATCCGGTACGTCACCAGCGCGACGTCCACCACGGGAGCGGGCACCCCCGCCCTGACCAGGCGGGGCAGCAGGTCGGACATCGGCGTGGTGAACGCGAACAGCAGGACGCCGAGGGAGGCGGCCGACGTACGCAGCAGCAACTCCCCGGCGCGGACCGGCCCGTCGGCGGCCAGGGTCACCAACCCGTCGGGCCCGCCGACCTGGACGAGCAGGGTGACAGCGCCCGTCGTGCAGAAGCCCAGCGGTACCCGGTAGGCGCGCCACAGCCGGCGACCGGGCACGCCCGCCGGGCCGAGCAGCACGGCGAGCGCCGTCACCAGCACCAGGGCCGCGCCCGGCCAGGGCGGCAGCGAGATCGCGAGCAGGGTGAGGCCGAGCCCGAGCACGGCCTTGTCCACGGGGTGGCGGCGGCGCCAGCGGCTGCTGTGCGCCGCCGCGTCGATCGGCAGCACGCGCGCTCAGGCCCGTTCGTGAGCGGAGACGCCGGAGACACCGGACTCGCCGGACTCGCCGGACTCGCCGGAGCCGCCGGGCTCGTCGGAGGCGCCGTCGGCAGCCGTGGCGACTCGGACGTCCCGCTGCGCGAGGGCACGCAGTTCGCCCTGGCGCCGGCCCCGGTGCAGACCGAAGTAGTAGGCGAGGACGCCCGCGCCGAGCGCCGCCTGGAGGGAGAACAGCGCCGACTCGATCTCGCCGGAGGGCGGTTCGTACAGGGGCGAGAACCACGGCTCGTAGTCGGGCTTGATCTCCGTGATCGCGGTCTCGGCCTCCCCGTCGGCGCCCGTGAACGGCTCCTCCTTGTGGTCGCCGAGGCCCAGGGCCAGCGGGAGGACGGCCAGCGCCGCCACGATCACCAGCAGCAGCGTGTTGATCTTCGCGTTACGGCTCATCGGGCCACCGCCTCGGTCCCGGTCGTGGTCTTCCGGTCGGCCACGAGCACTCCGAGCCGGCTCAGTTCACCCTTGCTGGACTGGGCCAGCAGGCGCATCACGAACACCGTGAGGAGCCCCTCGCTGACCGCGAGCGGGATCTGCGTGACGGCGAAGATGGAGCCGAACTTGGCGAGCGCCCCCAGGAAACCGCTGCTCGGGTCGGGGAAGGCGAGCGCCAGCTGCACACTGGTGACGCAGTAGGTGGACAGGTCGGCGACGAACGCGCCGAAGAACACCGCGACCATCAGCGGCACGGCGTAACGCCGCAGCAGCCGGTAGACGCCGTATCCCGCCCAGGGTCCGACGATCGCCATCGAGAAGACGTTGGCGCCGAGCGTGGTCAGGCCGCCGTGGGCGAGCAGCAGCGCCTGGAAGAGCAGGGTGATGGTGCCCAGCACCGCCATGATCGGCGGCCGGAACAGGATGGCGCCCAGGCCCGTGCCGGTGGGGTGGGAACAACTGCCCGTCACCGACGGGAGCTTCAGTGCCGACAGGACGAACGTGAAGGCCCCGGAGGCACCGAGCAGCAGGGTGCTCTCGGGATGCTCCCTGACCTCACGGGTGAGTGACCGGACTCCGTGGACGACGAAAGGCGCGGACGCGACGCCCCAGGCGACCGCGTGCGCCGGAGGAAGGAAACCCTCGGCTATGTGCATGGCTCAGCAGACCCTCTCCAGCACCTCGTGGATGGTTGACGCGCCTTGGCCGGTCTCCTGGCTGACGGGTACCACCGCCCGTGCTCCGCCTTCCCGGGTCCGAGGACCCAGTGGCTGCCCGCGAGGGCCGGAGCCGGACTTCCCGATCACAGTGGCGAGGGCCGCACCGGCATCACACCGGATTTCCCGTTCACCAAGGCGTGGTGACAGTAGTGCTCGTACAGGGGTGCTGACAAGCGCAGACGGGGGCGCGGGGGCGGCGCCCGACAGCTCGCGCCCGGCGCACACCCGGCCGGTCCCGTGCGCCCGGTCAGGGCTCCTCGAACGCCCGCAGAACCCGCTCGGCGGCCAGGGTGGCTGTCAACTCACCGTCCCGCACCTGCTGTTCGAGAACGGGTGCGAGGGCCCGTACCGCCGGATCGGCGTGCAGGCGACCCAGGAGTTCGTCACGGACCATGCTCCAGGTCCAGTCGACCTGCTGCTCGCGGCGTTTGGCGGCCAGGCGCCCGGTCGACTCCAGGAGCGTGCGGTGCTGCTCCAGGCGCTCCCAGACGGTGTCCAGGCCGGTCGACTCCCGTGCGCTGCAACTCAGCACCGGCGGTGTCCAGGCCGCGTCGCGGCCGTGCATCAGCCGCAGCGCGCCCGACAACTCCCGTGCCGCCGCGAGGGCGTCGCGCTCGTGCGGGCCGTCCGCCTTGTTGACGGCGATCACGTCCGCCAGCTCCAGGACGCCCTTCTTGATGCCCTGCAACTGGTCGCCGGTGCGGGCCAGGGTGAGGAGCAGAAAGGAGTCGACCATGTTCGCGACCGCGGTCTCGGACTGGCCGACGCCCACCGTCTCCACGAGGACGACGTCGTAGCCGGCCGCCTCCATCACCACGATCGACTCGCGGGTCGCCTTGGCGACCCCGCCGAGCGTGCCCGCGGTGGGGGAGGGCCGCACGAACGCCGCCGGGTCGACGGCCAGACGTTCCATCCGGGTCTTGTCGCCGAGGATCGAGCCACCG
Source organism: Streptomyces resistomycificus (assembly GCF_001514265.1). Taxonomy (GTDB): domain Bacteria; phylum Actinomycetota; class Actinomycetes; order Streptomycetales; family Streptomycetaceae; genus Streptomyces; species Streptomyces resistomycificus. Next base: position 418,323 of record NZ_KQ948988.1, read on the forward strand.
GTACGGCTGGACGAGGGGTCGACGGCGAGCACCGCCACCCGGTGCCCGAGCGCGGTGAGCAGGGTGCCGAACGCGTCGATGAACGTCGACTTGCCCACCCCTGGCACGCCACTGACGCCGATCCGCCGGGCCCGGCCACTGTGCGGGAGCAGCGCGGTCAGCAACTCCTGTGCGAGCGCCCGGTGTTGCGGGCGGGTGGACTCGACGAGCGTGACGGCACGGGCGATGACCGCCCGCTTCCCGTCGAGGACCCCCTTCACGTAGGCGTCGACATCGATCACAGGTCGTGCCCGAGGTCGGCGGACAACCGTGCCACCAGGTCGTACGCCGCGTCCGGGATCACCGTCCCGGGCGGGAAGACGGCGGCCGCGCCCATCTCCAGCAGCGTGGGCACGTCCTGCGGCGGGATCACCCCGCCCACCACGATCATGATGTCCTCACGGCCCTCCTCCGCGAGCTGCTCGCGCAGCGCCGGCACGAGGGTGAGGTGGCCCGCCGCCAGTGACGAGACGCCGACGATGTGCACGTCCGCCTCGACCGCCTGCCGGGCGACCTCGGCCGGCGTCTGGAACAGCGGGCCGACGTCGACGTCGAAGCCGAGGTCGGCGAAGGCGGTGGCGATGACCTTCTGGCCGCGGTCGTGGCCGTCCTGGCCCATCTTGGCGACCAGGATGCGCGGTCGGCGGCCCTCGGCCTCCGCGAAGGCGTTCACGAGGGTGCGGGTGCGTTCCACGGACGGGGACTCGCCTGCTTCGTTGCGGTACACGCCGGAGATCGTACGGATCTGGCTCGCGTGCCGGCCGTACACCTTCTCCAGGGCGTCGGAGATCTCGCCGACGGTGGCCTTGGCGCGGGCGGCGTGCACGGCCAGCTCCAGCAGGTTGCCGTCGCCCCCGGCCGCCCTGGTGAGCGCGTCCAGCGCGTCCTGGCAGGCCCGCTCGTCCCGTTCCTCGCGCAGCCGCCGCAGCTTCTCGATCTGCTGGGCACGCACGGAGGAGTTGTCGACCTTGAGGACATCGATCTGCTCGTCGCTGTCCACCCGGTACTTGTTGACACCGATGACCGGCTGCCGGCCGGAGTCGATGCGGGCCTGGGTGCGGGCGGCGGCCTCCTCGATGCGCAGCTTGGGGATGCCGGCGTCGATGGCCCGCGCCATGCCGCCCGCCTGCTCGACCTCCTGGATGTGCTGCCAGGCCCGGCGGGCGAGGTCGTGGGTCAGCCGCTCGACGTAGGCGCTGCCGCCCCACGGGTCGATGGTCCGGGTCGTGCCGGACTCCTGCTGGAGCAACAGCTGCGTGTTGCGCGCGATGCGGGCCGAGAAGTCGGTGGGCAGGGCGAGTGCCTCGTCGAGCGCGTTGGTGTGCAGCGACTGGGTGTGGCCCTGGGTGGCCGCCATGGCCTCCACGCACGTACGGATCACGTTGTTGAACACGTCCTGCGCGGTCAGCGACCAGCCCGAGGTCTGCGAATGGGTGCGCAGCGACAGCGACTTGGCGTTCTGCGGTTCGAACTGCCGGACCAGCTTCGCCCACAGCAGGCGCGCCGCCCGCAGCTTGGCGACCTCCATGAAGAAGTTCATGCCGATCGCCCAGAAGAAGGACAGCCGGGGCGCGAACGCGTCCACGTCCAGGCCCGCCTCCCGCCCCGCCCGGAGGTACTCCACGCCGTCGGCGAGCGTGTAGGCCAGCTCGAGGTCGGCGGTCGCACCCGCCTCCTGGATGTGGTAGCCGGAGATCGAGATGGAGTTGTAGCGGGGCATCCGCTGCGAGGTGAAGGCGAAGATGTCGGAGATGATCCGCATCGACGGCTTCGGCGGATAGATGTAGGTGTTGCGGACCATGAACTCCTTGAGGATGTCGTTCTGGATGGTCCCGGCCAGCTTCTCGGGCGGTACGCCCTGTTCCTCGGCGGCGACGATGTACAGCGCGAGCACCGGCAGCACGGCGCCGTTCATCGTCATCGACACGCTCATCCGGTCCAGCGGGATCCCGTCGAACAGCTGCCGCATGTCGTAGATCGAGTCGATCGCCACGCCGGCCATGCCGACGTCACCGGTCACCCGGGGGTGGTCGCTGTCGTAGCCGCGGTGGGTGGGCAGGTCGAAGGCGACCGACAGGCCCTTCTGCCCGGCGGCGAGGTTGCGCCGGTAGAAGGCGTTGGACTCCTCGGCCGTGGAGAAGCCCGCGTACTGGCGGATCGTCCAGGGCTGGTTGACGTACATCGTCGGGTACGGGCCGCGCAGATACGGGGCCGTGCCGGGGAAGGTGCCCAGGAAGTCCAGGCCCTCCAGGTCCTGACCGGTGTACAGCGGCTTGACCGGGATGCCCTCCGGGGTCTCCCAGAGCAGGTCGTCCCCGCCCGCCGCCCGCTTGACGGCCGTACGCCACTCGTCGGCGCCGCCGCCGACGGTCGGGGCCCCCAGCTCGATCCCGGAGAAGTCGGGGATGCTCATCGGGACACTCCCATGCGGTCGAGGGCGGCGGACAGGACGGCCACGGCGTCACAGCCCGCGAAGACGTACGAGTCGACACCGGCGTACCGGCCGGGACGACCCGCGAGGAACACCTGCGAGGCACCGGCCGACCGCAGCTCCTCGGCCACGGTCTCGGCCTGCTCCGCGTAGAGCGCGTCGCTGGAGCACAGGCAGGCCTCCGTCGCGCCGCTCTGCTCGAACGTGCCCTCGGTGACCGGCTCGACGCCGCCCGCCTGGAAGAGGTTCGAGGCGAAGGTCGCCCGCGCGGTGTGGGCGGCGGCCGGACCGATCGTGGCGAGGTAGACGCGCGGCCGGCGGCCGGTCGCCGCGAGGTGGGCGTCGGAGCGGGCGCGCAGCGTCTCGAACGCCTCGTCGCGCCGCACCCGCGGCAGTCCGCCGGACGGCGGCTCCGGCGCGGGCTCGCGGACGACCGGCTTCTCCGCCAGGTGCGGGAACTCGCTGACCCCGGTGACGGGTTCGCGCCGCTCGGCCAGCCTGCTGCTGCGCCGGTGCCAGGTCGCGGCCAGGTCCTCACCCAGCCGTCCCGAGCGCAGCGCGGCCGCCTGCCCGCCGAGCCGCTCGATCCGCTGGAAGAACTCCCAGCCCGCGTGGGCCAGTTCGTCGGTCAGCCGCTCGACGTACCAGGCGCCGCCCGCCGGGTCGATCACCCGGGACAGATGCGACTCCTCGATGAGGATCGTCGAGGTGTTGCGGGCGATACGGCGTGCGAACGCGTCCGGCAGCCCGAGCGCGTGGTCGAAGGGCAGCACGGTGACCGAGTCGGCCCCGCCCGCCCCGGCGGCGAGGGTGGCGATGGTCGTGCGCAGCATGTTCACCCACGGGTCGCGGCGCGACATCATCACCGGCGAGGTCACCACGTGCTGGAGCTGTGCCCCCGCGTCCGGCGCACCGCAGACCTCGGCGATCCGGGCCCACAGGCGGCGGGCGGCCCGCAGTTTGGCGATCGTCAGGAACTGGTCGGCGGTCGCCGCGTACCTAAACTCCAGCTGGGCACACGCCTGTTCGACGCTCAGCCCGGCCTTCTCCGTCAGGTCGCGCAGGTACGCCACCCCGGTCGCCAGGGAGCAGCCCAGTTCCTGGGCGGCCGAGCCGCCGGCCTCGTGGTACGGCAGCGCGTCCACCGTCAACGCCCGCAGCCCGGGGTACTGGTCGGCGCACAGCCGCGCGAGACGGGCCGCCGACGCGACGTCGGGGGCCTGTCCGGTACGGGCCTCGTGGCCGAGCGGATCGGCGCCCAGGTTGCCGCGCGCCGCCCCCTTGGCGACGCCCCGCTCCTCGTACAGCCGAAGCAGCGCCTGTGCCGCGGGCTCCACTTCCGGCCCGGCGTCCAGGACGACGGGAGCCAGGTCGAGATGGACGCCGTCCAGGGCGCGGCCGAGCGAGGCCACGGGGATGCCACCGTCGCCGACGGTGAGCCAGAGGGAGGTGACGCCGTTCTCCAGGTCCGCGAGCAGCCCGCCGCTGTCGGCCGTCGTGTGCCGCTGACGTACGTCCCAGCCACCGAGGGTGCTCCCCTCCGGCCGGCTCGCGCGGACGAAGGGGGCGAACCCCGGGAAGCCGGGCTCGGGCGCGCAGTCGCGCGCCGTGTACAGGGGACGGGTGCGCAGCCCGTCCTCCAGCGCGGTGGACAGGGCTTGCTCGGCCTGAGCACCCTCGACGTCCTTGCCCGACTTGCGCAGCACACCCGCAACGAGGCGCTGCCACTGCTCGTGGGAAACGTCAGGGAACTCGGCGGCCAGTTCAAGCCCGTCGTCAGGCAGGACCGTCATGCTCGGATGCTAGGCCAGCGGCGCAAAGGAGCAGGAGAGGGCACGGCTGTGACCTTGCCCTCCCCATGATTGTGACCTCGGCCTCGCCGTCGTCCTCCCGGTGCCCTCAGGCCGGCCGTTGCTCACCCGAACCGCGGACGATCAGCCGGGTGGGGACGGTGGTGGTGCGGGCGCGCGAGCGGTCTCCGTCGAGTCGGGCGAGCGCGGTGGTCGCCGCCGTTCGGCCGAGCGCCTCGGCGTCCTGGGCGACCACGGTCAGGGCCGGTTCGAGTGCCTCGGCCAGCGACACGTCGTCGAAGGCGACGACAGCCACGTCCTTGCGCTTGGTGCGGGCCAGTTCGGCGACGATGCCAAGCGCCATGATGTTGTTGCCGGCGAACAGGGCGGTGGGGGGATCGGCCAGGCCCAGGAGCCGGGCGGTCGCGGCCTCGGCCCCCTGCTGGTCGTGGGCGTCGGCGATGAGCGAACGGTCGTGGGGGACTCCGGCTTCCTGGAGGGCCGAACGGTATCCGGCCAGGCGTTCGCGGCGGGTGTAGAGCCTGGTGGGCAGGTCACCGACGAAGCCGATGCGCCGGTGGCCGTGGGCGACGAGGTGGGCCACGCCGTCGTGGGCTCCGGCCCGGTTGGAGCTGACGATGCTGTCCGTGGACAGGCCGACTCCGGGGCGGTCGAGGAAGATCACGGGCAGTCCCGTGGCGCGGTGTGGCTTGAGGTGGGAGTGGTCGGCGCCGACGGACGGGACGACGATCAGGATGCTGACGCGGCGCGCCAGGAACTTGTCCGTCAGGGCACGTTCGCGGTCGGGGTCGTCAGCGGAGGAGCCCATGAGCAGGGTCAGTCCGCGTTCGCGGACGGTGTCCTCTATGGCGCGGGCCACTGCTCCGAAGAAGGGGTTGGCGAGGTCGGGGATGACCAGGCCGATGGTGGTGTCGGGGCCGCCGACGCGGATGTTGCGGGCCATGAGGTTCGGCTGGAAGCCGAGCTTGGCCACCGCGGCGAGCACCTGTTCCCTGGTCTGCGCCGAGGCGGGCCCGTCCTCGTTGAGGACACGGGAGACCGTCTTGGCGCTGACGCCGACTTCTCGGGCGACGTCGGCGAGGGTGGGGCGGCGGTTCGCTGCCATGAGGAAACCGTCTCCTGAGGGCCCTCGGTTCCGGCCGCGGCCTCGGCCGGAAACCACGAGAGCTGGGTTGTGCTGTCAGGTGGCCTGGACTCCGGCGGCCTTCGCGGCCTCCGAATCCGCAACGACAGTATCTCCGGCCGCGTCGACGGTGAGGGCGCCGGTCATGATGGCGACGACCTCCGCCATGGAGTAGTCGGAGGGCTTGATCACGGCGGCGCGCCGGCCCAGCCGGTGGACGTGGATCCGGTCGGCTATCTCGAAGACGTGCGGCATGTTGTGGCTGATCAGGACGACCGGCATGCCCTTGTCCCGCACCCGCCGGATGAGGTCCAGGACCTGACCGGACTCCTTCACGCCGAGCGCGGCGGTGGGTTCGTCCATGACGACGACACTGCGGGCCCAGGCGACGGAACGGGCGACGGCCACGGCCTGCCGCTGTCCGCCGGAGAGGGTCTCGACCGACTGCGTCAGCGACCGCAGACCGATCTTCAGGTCGGACATGTGCTCGGCGGCCTCCTGACGCATGCGCTTCTTGTCCAGCATGCGGAAGACACTGCCGAGGACACCGGGGCGGCGGAGCTCGCGTCCGAGGAACATGTTCGAGGCGATGTCCATGGAGGCGGCCACCGCGAGGTCCTGATAGACCGTCTCGATGCCGTGCGCACGGGCGCTCTGGGGTCCGGAGAAGGTGATGGGTTCGCCGTGCAGGCGGATCTCGCCCGCGTCGGGGGCCACCGCGCCGGTCAGGGCCTTGATCAGGCTGGTCTTGCCGGCTCCGTTGTCACCGATGACGGCGAGCACCTCGCCGGGCAGCAGGTCGAAGTCGGCGCCGTCGATGGCGGTGACGTGGCCGTAGCGCTTGACCAGTCCGCGGGCCTGCAGCACGGGCGTGGGGGAGGAGGTGGCGGTCATCGGGCCTTCTTCCGGGAGAGCTGGTCGACGGTCACCGCGAGGATCACCAGGACGCCGGTGATCAGGGTCTGGTAGATGGAGGCGACGCCCATCAACTGCAGGCCGTTGCGGAAGACGCCGACGATGAGGACGCCGATGAAGGTGCCCAGGACCGATCCGCGTCCGCCGAAGAGGCTGGTGCCGCCGAGGACCACCGCGGTGATGCTGTCGAGGTTGTCGGTCTGGCCGGCCTGCGGGTCGCCGACTCCGGTGCGGGAGATGAGCAGCAGGGCGGCGATGCCGTACAGCAGACCCGCCACGGCGTAGATGCCGATGGTCAGGCGGGAGGTGCGGATGCCGTTCAGGCGGGCCGCCTCCTGGCTGTTGCCCAGGGCGTAGACGTGCCGTCCCCAGCCGGTGTTGCTCAACGCGTACGCGAGCAGGAGGAACAGCGCGATGGTGACCAGTGAGCCGTAGGTGATGTCGGTGTGGCCCAGCGGGAAGGTCTCGCCCAGAGCGGTCAGCGGTCCGGGCAGGTTGGTGACCGTCTGCTCCTCGGAGTAGATGTGGGTCAGTGCGAACGCCACGTTGAGCATGCCGAGGGTGACGATGAACGGCGGCAGCGGGATCTTCTGCACCAACAGCCCGTTGAGCAGCCCGAAGCCGCCGCAGACGGCCAGGCCCAGGGCGATGGCCGCGAGCGGGGGCAGGGAGCCCTCGGCGGCCATCTTGGCGATCACGATGCTGCCGAAGGCCATCACGGCACCGCAGGACAGGTCGATGCCCGCGGTGAGGATGATCAGGGTCTGCCCGATGGCGAGGGTGCCGACCACCATGACCTGCTGCACGATCAGCGAGAAGTTGCCGCCCGTGAGGAACTGGTCGGTCGAGAGGGAGAAGAAGGCGCAGGCCAGGAGGAGTGCGACCAGCGGACCCGTGGTCGGTGCCGTGAGCAGTCTGCGGGCCGTGGTGGGTGCTTTGAGCTCGGCGTACGGCGTGGTCGAGGCTGTCATGCGAGATCCTTGTCGGAAGACAGAAGTCGTTGCCCGCCCTGGTCGGAGGGCAAGAGGACGAGCGGGCGGCCGTCCCCCCGGTCAGGGAGGAAGGGACGGCCGCCCCGCTGAGGGGAAAGGCGCGGGCGTACGGTCCTCAGGGGCCCGCTCAGCCCCAGCAGTTCTCCAGGCCGAAGGCGGTGTCCTCGGACGTGATCCCGTCCTGCGCCTTGTCGGTGATCAGGGTGACGCCCGTGTCGGTGTAACCGGACGCCTTCTTGCCGTCCTTGGCGTACGCCACGACGGCCTTGACGCCCTCGGCGGCCATCTTCAGCGGGTACTGCTGCGAGGTGGCGGCGATCTTGCCGTCCTTGACCGCCTGGGTCCCGGTGCAGCCGCCGTCGACCGAGACGATCAGGACGTCCTTCTCCCGGCCCTTGGCCTTGAGCGCGGTGTAAGCGCCCAGCGCGGCCGGCTCGTTGATGGTGTAGACGACGTTGATGCCGGGCTCCTTCTGGAGGCAGTTCTCCATCGCCGTCTGGCCCTTGGCCTGGTCGCCGCCGGTGTCCTGGGCGCAGGCGACGTCCTTGTCGGTGGCGCCGAAGCCCTTGAGGAAGCCGTTGTGCCGCTGGACGCCGACGGAGACACCCGGTGCGAGGTCGAGGGCGGCTATCTTCGCGGTCTTGCCCTTCATGGCGGCCTTGGCGTACTCGCCGATCAGCTCGCCCGCCTTGAGGTTGTCGGTGGCGAAGAGGGCGTCGACGGCGCTCTCCGGCTCGGTCGGGGTGTCCAGGGCGATGACCAGGACGCCCTTGGCGCGGGCCTTCTCGACCGCGGGCACGATGGCCTTGGAGTCGCTCGGGGTGATCAGGATGCCCTTCACACCGGCGGCGACCATGTTCTCGATGGCCGTGACCTGTCCGGCGTTGTCGCCGTCGAACTTGCCCGCGGCGGTGGACAGTTGGACACCGTTCTCCTTGGCGGCCTTCTCCGCGCCCTCCTTCATCTTCACGAAGAACGGGTTGGTGTCGGTCTTGGTGATCAGACCGACCTTGACGCTGCCGGAGCCGGAGGACGAGGAGCCCGAGTCGGCACCGGACCCGCAGGCCGTCAGGGTGAGGGCCACGACGCCCGTGACCGCGGCGGCTCTGAGGAGGGAGGAGGACGGACGAGTGGTGCGAGACATGATCGACTCCTGTGGGATAGCGAGCGGCACGGGGTCGGGGATCAGAGCATGCTGCCCGAGGTGTCATCGTTGACTTATGTCATCGTTGACACTGCCTGGCGAGGATGATGGACTCCGTCTCCCGGAAACGTCAATGCCCTGCACTCGTCACAAATCGGCAACGCTCCCGGCCCCGGTCACCGGAGCCGCCCGGCAGCCGCGCTCGACGCGTCCGGTGTGCCCGTGCGTCCGTCAGAGAAGAGCAGCCCATGAGCCCGCGTCAGATCACCGTCCTGGGGGAGTGCGTCGCGGACGCGTTCGCCGAGCCCGCGAGCACCTCGAACGAACTCGCCCTGCGCGTGCTGCCCGGCGGCGGACCTGCGAACACGGTGGTGGCCCTGGCCCGCCTCGGCACCCCGGCCCACTTCCTCGCGCGGCTGTCCGGTGACGTGTTCGGCCGCCTGTTCCGCGCGCGTCTGGAGGCGTCGGGGGTGGATCTGTCGGACGCCGTCGAGGCCGCCGAACCCAGCACGCTGGCCGTGGCGGAACTCGACGCGCAGGGGCAGGCCGCGTTCTCCTTCCACGCGCAGAACACGGCCGACTGGCAGTGGACGGCAAAGGAGCTGGCCCGGGTGGACCTGTCCCGGGCCGCCTGCGTGCACACCGGATCCCTGGCCCTGGTCCGGGAGCCCGGCGCGGCGGTGGTGGAGGACTTCCTGGCGGCGGCCGCCCCCCGGGCGACCATCAGCATCGATCCCAACGTCCGGCCGCTGCTGGTGCGTCCCGAGGTCTACCGTGCCCGGCTGGCGCACTGGTGCGGCCTCGCCGACGTGCTGCGGCTGAGCGAGGACGACCTGGGACTCCTGCTGCCGGACACGTCGCCGCAGCGGGCGTGCGATGTCTGGCACGCGGCCGGGGCGCGGCTCGTCGTGATCACACGCGGCGCCGACGGCGTCCTGGCCTCGCTCGACGGCGAACGGCTGGAGGTGCCCGCCGTGACGACGGCCGTCGTCGACACGGTCGGGGCGGGGGATTCGTTCACCGCCGGGCTGCTGCACCATCTCGGCGCCCGCGGCCTCCTCGGCGGCCGGCTGACGGAACTCGGCCTCGACGACGTCGCTGAGGCCTGCCGGTTCGGCACCCGGGTCGCGGCCCTGACCTGCTCCGTCGCCGGCCCCAACCCGCCGTGGCAGAGCCAGTTGGAAGAGCTCACGGCCGCCGGCGGCGCCTGACCGGCAGGCGGGGCGCCCGCCGGGCCGGGCCGGGCCGCCCGCACCGTTGACGCGTCGGCGAAACTTCGTCCATCCTCGGGGCCACTCCATGTCATCGATGACACCAGTCGACGAGGACACCCCCCGGCGGCGTGGACGACGTAAGCCGTACCGGGCGACCCGCACGGTCGGTCCACCCCGCAGCGGCGAGGCCGTGATCACCGACCAGACCCTCCCCGACCCCGCCTGCCAAGGCGGGCAGATCCTCGCCGACAACGGCTCGGTGAAGCCGGACAAACCACCGTCCGGAGCCTCGACTCCGCCCACGACCGACAAGGACACGAGACCGTGAAGAAGACCCTGCTCGCCGAGTTCACCGCCCGCGAGGGAGCGGAGGACGAGGTCGCCCGCCTGATCCGGGACTACGCCCGGACGGTCCGCGAGGAAGAAGGCAACCTCGCCTTCGACGTCTACACCAAGGCCTCCGCCCCGCGCGCCTACTGGATCTTCGAGGTGTACCAGGACGAGGACGCCTTCCAGGCGCACCTGAAGGCTCCGTACGGCGGTCCGTTCAACGCCGCTCTCACTCCCCTGATCGAGGAGGACGCCTCGGTGCTGACCTTCCTCGATCCGGTGACCTGACGGCCCCTCGAGCCGCTTGTTCGACCTCGGCCGGGCCCGCCTCGCGGGTCCGGCCCTCGGCATGTCACGGACCGGGCCAGAGTAGTGCCCGCGCGGTGGCTCTGACCTCGGTGAACGGAACGCGTTCCGCGCACAAAGATGCGTCAGCCCGTCGTTGACCGGCGCTCCTGGACAGGGCCAGGCTGAGGGAGCCACATCGGATTCCGACCACCCGTTTCCGGTCACCGAACTGAGTGCAGGAGGCCGTGATGCCCCAGACCGACACCCTCGAACACATCGCGCTCGGAGAAGAACGCGAAGCGGCTGACACCGCGACGACCCCGCCCGCCCCACCGAACGCTCCGGCGGACCGCGGCGGCCTGTTCTTCCAGCGCTGCCTGTGGTGCGGCACTCCGGCCTACCGCCGCTCGTTCTGCCGTGCCTGCGGCTCGACGGCCTTCCGGCGGGAGCAGAGCGCCGGCGACGGGGTCGTCGTCCGCCGTCACGGCCACGTCCCGCACAACACGTGGTTCGTCGCGATGCACGAGGGCTTCAACCTGCTCTGCCAGGCCACCGGCAAGACACCGGTCGCGGTCGGCTCGCGGGTGAGCGTCGTCCGGGCTGTCGCCCCCCTCGGTCAAGGACTGCCCGTCGTCGAACCCACGCGCCCGGCGTCGACCTCGGAGCGCTGGTGGTGACGGGAGACGGACGAGACGCGGCCGCCCGAAGCGAAGGCCGCACGCCAAGAGAGGAGGGTGCGTGAGCACCCAGCACCATGGCCCCGACGGACAGGCCGGCGCCGCCGAGGGAGCGGGGCGCGGCGCGCTGGAAGGGCTGCGCATCGCCGACTTCTCCCGGGTTCTCGCGGGGCCCTACGCCACCATGCTCCTCGCCGACCTCGGTGCCGAGGTGGTGAAGGTCGAACGGCCCGGCGTCGGCGACGACACCCGGGCCTGGCACCCGCCCGCGGACCACGAGGGCACCTCGACCTATTTCCTCGGCGTCAACCGGAACAAGAAGTCCGTCACCCTGGACCTCACCACCGACGCCGGCCGCGAACAGGCCCGTGCCCTGGTCGCCGGGTCCGACGTGCTGGTGGAGAACTTCCGCCCCGGCACGATGGAACGGCTCGGGCTCGGCCACCAGGAACTCCGCACCCGGCACCCGAGGTTGGTCTACTGCTCGATCAGCGGCTTCGGCAGCGGCGCGGGCGCCGCGATCCCCGGGTACGACCTGCTCGTACAGGCCGTCGGCGGTCTGATGAGCGTGACCGGGGACGCCGCCGGGGAGCCCGTGAAAGCGGGCGTGGCACTCGTCGACGTGATCACCGGCCTGCACGCCTCACTCGGCATCCTCGCCGCCCTCCGGCACCGGGACGCCACCGGGGAGGGCCAGCACGTGGAGGTGAACCTCCTCAGTTCGCTGCTGTCGGCCATGGTCAACCAGGCGTCGGCGTTCGCCGTCGCCGGTGTCGTCCCGGGCCGTATGGGCAACGCGCACCCGAGCATCGCCCCGTACGAGACCTTCCCCGCCGCCGACCGCCCGATCGCGATCGCGGTGGGCAACGACCGGCAGTTCGCCGCGCTCGCCGACGTCGTGGGAGAACCCGGTCTCGCCCTCGACGACCGCTTCCGCACCAACACGGACCGGGTCGCCCACCGCACCGAACTGCGGGACATCCTGGCGCGGCGGCTGGGCACCGCCGGAGCGGACCACTGGTCGGCCGTCCTGCTGGCCGCGGGAGTGCCCGCCGGACCGGTCAACACCCTCCACGAAGCGTTCGACTTCGCCCACAAGCTCGGCCTTCCCGGCATCGTCGACATCCCCGCGGCACCGGCCGACGGGGCGCGGGGCAGGGCCTCGCGCCAGGTCGCGAACCCCATCACGCTGAGCGGCACACCCGCCCGGTACCACCTCGCGCCGCCGCGCCTGGGCCAGCACAGCGCGGAGATCGCGCACGGCCTCCTCGACCACTCCTCCGCGCCCGGCGAAGCGGCCACCTGACCGTTCGAGCGCGGCACGACCACCCCACCGATCACCACCACCCCAGGAGCTCACGATGAGCGGCGCCAAGCCGATGAAGGACCCCCTCGACCTGCTCGACCTCCCCTCCACCCTCACCGACGAGGAACGCGAGATCCAGGCCACCGTCGCCAAGTTCCTCTCCGACCGGGTGCGCCCGCACATCGGCGAGTGGTTCGAGAACGCGCACTTCGCGCGGGAGATCGCCCCGGAACTCGGCAAGTTGGGCGTGCTCGGCATGCACCTCGAAGGCTACGGCTGCTCCGGCACGAACGCCGTCAGCTACGGACTGGCCTGTCTGGAGCTGGAGGCGGCGGACTCCGGCTTCCGCAGCTTCGTCTCCGTGCAGGGCTCGCTGTCCATGTTCTCCATCTGGAAGTGGGGCTCGGAGGAGCAGAAGCAGGAGTGGCTGCCCCGGCTCGCCGCCGGCGAGGCGATCGGCTGCTTCGGCCTGACCGAACCCGACTTCGGCAGCAACCCTTCCGGGATGCGCACCAGGGCCGTCCGCGACGGCGCCGACTGGATCCTGAACGGCTCCAAGATGTGGATCACCAACGGCGGCATCGCCGACGTGGCCACCGTCTGGGCCCAGACCGAGGACGGCATCCGCGGCTTCCTCGTGCCGCGCGGCACGCCCGGCTTCACCACCCAGGACATCAAGCAGAAGATGTCGCTGCGCGCGTCCATCACCTCCGAGCTGTACTTCGACAACGTACGGCTGCCCGACTCGGCGCGACTGCCCCTCGCCCAGGGGCTGCGAGGACCGCTGTCCTGCCTCAACGAGGCCCGCTTCGGCATCCTGTTCGGCGCGGTCGGCGCGGCCCGCGACTGCATCCAGGCGGCGATCGAGTACGCCGACTCCCGCGTGCAGTTCGACAAGCCGATCAGCGCCTTCCAGCTCACCCAGAAGAAGCTCGCCGACATGAGCGTGTCGGTGGGCAACGCCGCCCTGCTCGCCGTTCACCTGGGCCGGCTCAAGGACCAGCACCGCATCAGGCCCGAGCAGATCAGCGTCGGCAAGCTCAACAACGTCCGCGAGGCGATCGCCATCGCACGGGAGTGCCGCACGATCCTCGGGGCCAACGGCATCTCCCTGGAGTACTCGCCGCTGCGCCACGCCAACAACCTGGAGTCCGTGCTGACGTACGAAGGCACCAGTGAGATGCACACCCTGGTCGTCGGGCAGGCGATCACCGGCCAGGCGGCGTTCCGCTGACCACCGAAGACCGAGAGCAGATCCGTGAACATCGTCGTACTCGTCAAGCAGGTCCCGGACAGTGGTGCCGAACGCACCCTGTCCCGGGCCGACCACACCCTCGACCGTGAGGACGCCGACCTCGTCCTGGACGAGATCAACGAGCGAGCCGCCGAAGAGGCCCTGAGCCTGAAGGACACGGCGGACGCCCATGTCACCGTCGTCTCCATGGGACCCGAGTCCGCGCTCGAAGCCGTCCGCAAGGTGCTGGCGATGGGCGCCGACCGGGGAATCCACGTCTGCGACGACCGGTTGCGCGGCGCGGACGTGCTGACCACCGCGAAGGTCCTGGCGGCCGCCGTGCGCAGAGTGGCGGACGTCGACCTGGTGCTCGCCGGCGACGCGACCACCGACGGTCAGGCGAGCGCGGTCCCCGCCGTCGTCGCCGACCTGCTCGCGCTGCCGCAGGTGACCCACGTACGGAAGCTCGACGTGGGCGCCGGACGGGTGCGCGCCGAGCGCCGGACCGAGAACGGCGAGGCGACGCTCGACGCACCGCTGCCCGCGCTGGTCAGCGTCACCGAGAAGATCAACGAACCGCGCTACCCCTCCTTCAAGGGCATCATGGCCGCCAAGAAGAAGCCGGTGGACACGGTCGACCTCGACGACCTGTTCCCCGACGCGGACGACGCCGGATTCCTCGTGACCCGCACCCGTGTGGTGGAGGCCGTCGCGCGCCCCGCACGGTCGGCCGGAACCCGCATCACCGACGACGGCTCGGCAGGCCGGCAGGTCGCCGCGTACCTGATCGCCCACAAGCTGCTCTGAACGACCCGACCAGAGAAGAGACCAGGCACCCATGCCCGATGTCCTCGTGCTCGTCGACCATGACGGGCACCATGTCAACAAATCCACTTATGAGCTCCTGGCGGCGGCACGGCGCCTGGGAGACCCGGCCGCCCTCGTCGTCGGAACCCCCGGCACAGCGGCGCGCCTTGGGGAGTCCCTCGCCCGCCACGGCGCCACAGGCGTCCTCGCGGCGGAGTCCGCCGAAGCGGCCGAGTTCCTTCTCACGCCGGCCGTCGACGCCCTGGAACTCGCCGTGCGGGAAACCGCCGCGAGCGCCGTCCTGGTCTCCGCGACGACGGACGGACGTGAGGTGGCCGCGCGTCTCGCGGCACGGCTGGACGCCGGACTGCTGATCGACGCGGTCGACCTGGACGCCTCCGGCGTGGTCACCCAGATCGTCTTCGGCGGCTCGTACACCGTCCGCTCCCAGGTCACCCACGGCATACCGGTCATCACCGTGCGGCCCGGGTCCTTCGAGCCGGCCGAGCATCCCGGGACGGCCGTGGAGCGGACACTCACCCTGCCGGCGGTCGACCCCGCGGCCTCCGCCCGCGTCACCGACCGGCGTGCCGCACCCGCGGGGGACCGGCCCGGCCTCACCGAGGCCGCCGTCGTCGTCTCCGGAGGCCGCGGTGTCGCGGGAGCGGAGGGTTTCGAGGTGGTGGAGGAACTGGCCGACGCCATGGGAGGCGCGGTGGGCGCCTCGCGCGCCGCGGTCGACGCCGGCTACTACCCGCACCAGTTCCAGGTCGGGCAGACCGGCGCGTCCGTCTCTCCGCGGCTGTACGTCGCCCTGGGCATCTCCGGGGCCATCCAGCACCTCGCGGGGATGCAGACGTCCAAGACGATCGTCGCGGTCAACAAGGACCCTGAGGCGCCGATCCTCGACCTCGCCGACTACGCCGTGGTGGGCGACCTGTTCGCGGTGGCACCCCAGCTCACCAGGGAAGTGGCCGCCCGCCGCGCGGTCGGCTGACGCGCCACCCCGCCGGTCGAAAAAGCCGAGGCCTGCCGCCCAGAGGATGGGCGGCAGGCCTCGGTACGTCCGTCTCAGGCCGGCTGGTAGTCGAAGAACCCCTGTCCCGACTTACGGCCCAGCAGACCCGACTCGACCATGCGGCGCAGCAACGGGGGAGGGGCGTACAGCGGTTCGCGGTACTCCTCGTACAGCGCCTCGCCTATCGCCGCCACGGTGTCGAGCCCGATCAGGTCGGCGAGGTGCAGCGGGCCCATCGGGTGGGCGCAGCCGGCGGTCATCCCCGTGTCGATGTCCTCGGCCGTCGCCGCGCCGGAACCGACCATCCGCACGGCCGCCAACAGGTAGGGAATCAGCAGGGAGTTCACCACGAAGCCGGCGCGGTCCTGGGTGACGATCGCCTGCTTGCCCAGGACCTCGTCGGCGAAGGCGCGCACGCGCTGCCGTGTGGCCTGCGAGGTGTGCAGCGAGGGGATCACCTCGACCAGCGGCATGACGGGGACCGGGTTGAAGAAGTGCAGGCCGATCACCGACTCGGGGCGCCCGGTCGCCGCCGCGATCCGGGCGATGGGGATGGAGGAGGTGTTGGTGGCCAGCACGGCGCCCGGGCCGGCCACCTTGTCCAGCTGCCTGAACAGCTCGGTCTTGGCGTGCTCGTCCTCGACGGCCGCCTCGACGACCAGGTCCGCTCCGGCCAGGCTGGAGAGATCGGCGCCGACCGAGATCCTGGTCAGGGCATGGGCGCGGTCCCCCGAGGTGACGGAACCCCGTCGTTCCGCCTTGAGCAGGGAGTCCGCCACGCCCACGAGTCCCGCCCGGGCCCTGTCCTCGCTCACGTCGCACAACGTGACGTGCAGCCCGGCCCGGGCACAGACCTCGGCTATGCCCCGGCCCATCTGTCCGGCGCCTACGACGCCCACGTGCTTGATCGATGTCATGTGTCTCTCCGCCTGTCCCTCTCCGTCCGACGGCAGTCGACGGACGCCGCCACGGTCTGTGGCGCCGATCTGAGCCTAGGGCGGGCATACCCACTCTGACCTGCTCAGATGGTGCGTTATCCACGTACAAAGATGCGTGGCAGCGGAGGCGGGCGCGAGGCCGTGCCGTCCGTGCCGGCCCCTCCCGGGCGCCGCGGCCTCAGGCGGTGGCGACCGTGGCGCCGGCGGCCTCCCGCAGGCGGCGGATCACGCCGCGCACCGCGGGCGAGGTCTCGCCCCGACGGTAGGCGCCCACCAGCCGGGTGGTCAGCGGCACGTCCGCCAGCGGGCGGTAGGCCACCCCCGGAATCTGCACGCGCCGCAGCGAGTCGGGGACCAGGGACACCGCGAGACCACCGCCCACCAGGGTCAGAGCCGCGATGAAGTCCCGTACGGGCGGAGCGCACCGAGGACTGAAACCGCCACGCTCGGCCACCTCCATAATCTGGTCCCGGCAGCCGTACTCCTCGTCGAAGTGCGGGGCCACGAACTGCTCGTCGCGCAGCTTCGCCGCCGGTACCGTCTCGTACGCCGCCAGCGGCGCGTCGGCCGGCAGCGCCAGGACGACCTTCTCGGTGAGCAGACAGGTGGCCGTGACCTCGGGCGGGTACTCCGGCCGCCAGCGCAGGAAGCCGACGTCGACGTCCCCGCAGGCCAGCGCCTCCAGCTGCGCCGGCGTCTCCAACTCGCGCACCTGCACGACGAGTTGGGTGCCCGGCGCCGCGCAGCGGGTGAGCACGTCGGTCAGCACCCCGGAGAACGCGGCCGAGGCGACGTACGCGATCTGGGCGTGGCCCAGCTCCCCGCGGCCGGCACGTCGGCCCACGGCCTCGGCCCGCGCCGCCTGGGCGAGGGTCAGCCGCGCCTCCTCGACGAACAGCAGCCCGGCGCTGGTCAGCGCCGGGCGGGTGCGTCGTCCGCGGTCGATCAGACGGACGCCCAGATGTGACTCCAGCGCCCTGATCTGGGCGCTGAGCGCCGACGGAGCGAGATGCAGACGGTCCGAGGCCCGCGCGAAGTGCAGTTCCTCCGCGACGGTGACGAACGATTCCAACCAGCGCAGTTCCACCGGCTCCTCCGTCCTGCTGTGCGTGTGCCGACGAGAACGGCGGCCGTGCCGCGGCCGCCTAGTGGTACACCCCGCGGTGGCGTCAGGGCAGAACAGGACCACCGCGGGGTGAGTACGGTGTGACCGCGGCTCAGGGAAGGACGACGTAGTTGCTGAACCCGCCGTCCCGGTCCTCGAGGCCCGAGATCGCTTCGTTGACCCGGGACAGCGGGAAGGGCTTGGCCTGGAGGTAGGACAGGTCCAGGGCTCCCGTGGCCACCATGTCGGCCAGCTCCTGCCCCTGAGCGGTGCTGAACCAGTTGGAGCCGATCAGCTGGACCTGTTCGTCCATGAGCCACTTCACGTCCACGGGCAGCCGGTCGGCCACGCCTCCGACGTTCACCACCCTGCCGCCCCGACGGACACCCTGCATGGAGTCGAGCATCGTCTCCACCGGGGCCTTGGCGCCCAGGGCGCTGATCACGTAGTCCGCGCCCTCGCCGCCCGTGCGGGACTTCGCCCACTCGCCGGTGGAGCCGTCACCGAGCCGGAAGACCTCGACCCGCTCCGGGTCCAGTTCCCTGACCCGCTTGAGGAGTTCCTCGTTGCGGCCGGTCCCGAGGACGCGGGAGGCGCCGGAGGCCAGCGCGAGCACGGTCGACGCGACCCCGAGGGTTCCGGTGACCCCGTCGATGAGCGCGACCTGGCCGGGGCCGGCGGCCGCGTTCTTGAGGGCCCCGTAGGACGTGCCGATGTAGCCCAGCTTGCCGGCCTGCTCGAACGTCATGTTGTCCGGGAGGTTGACGATCGAGTGCTGCGGGGCCGTCATGTACTGCGAGAAGCCGCCGTACGGGTACAGGTCGAAGATCCGCTGGCCGTCACGGGAGGTGCTGAAGTAGCCGTTCAACGTGAAGTAGCGGCACCGGCTCAGTTCGCCGCCCCGGCACACCTGGCAACTGCCGCAGGAACGCAGGGGGTTGACGTACACCCGGTCGCCCGGCTTGGTGTGCAGCACCGCCTCACCGACCGCTTCGACCACGCCGGCGGCGTCCAGGCCGAAGATGGCGGGGAACTTCGGCAACGGCTGGTGCGGGAACCAGGTGGGCCAGTTGTTGATCACGTTGGCCATGTTCGGCACGATCCCGCACGCCTTCACCCGCACCAGTACGTCGGTCGGGCGCGGCGTGGGAACGTCGATCGTGTCCACCGACATCGGCTCGCCGAGGGCGTGCAGTCGGGCAGCGAGCATTTTCGCCATCGAAATACTCCTAGAAATTCACGGCTCAATGGGGAGACGTGCCTTTACGGCACTTATTCCCGCGGCCCGGGAAAGGGGTTCGGGTAGTTGTCCTCGAGGTCGATGTCCAGCAGCCCCATGATGCGGACGCCGGAGTTGTACCAGGCGATGGACAACGACAGTTCGACCATCTGCTTGTCCGTCAGGTGGTCGGCGGCGGCACGCCATGTCTCCTCGGAGACGTCGACGTGAAGAGTCGACTCCTTGGCGAGGCGCATCACCGCCTTCTCCGTTACGTCGAACAGGTCTGACGACTCGAAGTCGGCCACCGCGGCGAGCTGCTCCGCGGTGAGCCCTGCGCCCAGCCCGTGCGACTGGTGGTGCGCGACCTCGTACGCCGACCGGGTCGCGTACCCGACGGTCAGGATCGCCAGTTCACGCAGCTTGGGGCTGAGGTCGGCGGCGCGCAGCGAGTTGGCGTAGGTCAGAAAGCCGTCCAGCTGGGTCGGCGCGTTGGCAAGGGCGAGGAAGATGTTCGCCGTCGGTACCTTGCGCTCGGCTTCCAGCCGGTCGTACAGGGGCTTGTGCGACGCTTCCGCGTCCTCGCGGTGCAGGTAGGGGACTCGTGCCATGGTGACTCCTGGGCGTGGTGAGGGTCAGTGCGCGGACTGGTCGAGCAGGAACCGCTCGAGCGACATCGGCTTCGGCGGCTCGGCCGGCGGGATCTGCGGCACGCCGACGAAGGGCGACGCCTCGAAGTACCACTTCTCCAGGGCCGGCAGGCCCCAGCGCGCGTTGGTGCTCAGCGATCCCGCGTCCCAGCGCACCGGCTCGATCTCGGTGTCGATCGTCTGGTAGTGGCTGTTGAAGACCTCCACCCGGTGCCCGTCGGGGTCGCGGAGGTAGGCGAAGAGCATCCCGCCCGGACCGTGCCGGCCCGGGCCCCGCTCCACGCCGTCGCCGTAGCCCTGGATGCCCGCCCAGTCGCAGGCGGTGAAGATGTCATGGCTCTCGGAGACGGTGTAGGCGAAGTGGTGCAGGGCGGGCCCGGCGTTCTCGACGATCGCGAGGTCGAGGCAGGTGCCCTTGCGGTACATGAACGCGCCCAGCAGCTTGTCGCCGTGCTCCAGGTACTCCGAGTTGCGGAAGCCGAGCTCGCTGTAGAACGCGCACAGCTCATAGGTGTCCGGCGCGAAGATCTGGTAGTGGTCCAGCCGCTGCGCGTGGGCACCCTTGTGGAGCGCGAAGTCGATGTGCAGCCGCGGCCGGGTCTCCATGTGCGCGCAGAGTTCGATCTGCGTGCCGATCGGGTCGCTGACGTGCAGGGTGCGGCCCTGGTAGGGGGCGTCGACCCACTCGGCGGGCAGTCCCCGCTCACGGAACCAGGTGTACGCGAGGTCGAGGTCCTCGTCGAAGAAGACCCGGTAGCCGACCCTCCGGCAGGAGCCCGCGTTCTCCTCGTCCAGTTCCAGGACGAGGCTGTGGTGGCAGGCCTCGGCCAGGCCGCGCAGGTAGCAGGTGCGCTCGTCCTCGTCGCTGACGACCAGTCCCAGCACGTTCACGTAGAAGTTCCGGCTCTCCGCCAGATCCGCGACCGTGAGGCGAACGTGACTGGAGCGGGTGATGTTGAAACTCGGGCGCAGATTGACGGGTGGCAGCATGCTGGTCTCCGTGCTCGGGACGGCTCTGGATTTCGATGACTTTAATACTTCGGGGTGGTTTTACGGCTTTGTCGTCGTGGGCTCGGCCCCGGCGAACGTGAATGCGGACCATCCCGTGAATTCCGCGGATTCACCGAGGGACTCCTCGATACGCAGGACCTCGTTCCACTTGGCCATGCGCTCGGAGCGGGTGAACGAGCCCACCTTCAGCTGGCCCGCGTCCCAGCCGACGCTGAGATGGGCGATGGTGATGTCCTCGGTCTCCCCGGAACGCGCCGAGACGATCGTGCCGAAGCCGGCGTCCTTCCCGGCTCTCAGGGCCTGGAACGCCTCCGTGACCGTCCCGGCCTGGTTCGGCTTGATCAGGACGGCGTTCGCCGCTCCGCCGGTCGCCGCGGCCTCGACCCGCTTGGCGTTCGTGACCAGGTAGTCGTCGCCGATCACCTGGCAGCGGTGGCCGTGGCGCCGGGTGAACTCCAGCATGCCCTCGTGGTCGTCCTCGCCCACCGGGTCCTCGACGGAGAGGATCGGGTACTGCTCGACCCAGCCGCCCAGCATGTCGATGAGCGCGGTGGTGTCCAGCGTGCGGTCGTCCAGGGCCAGCGTGTACCGCCCGCCGCTGCCGAACTGGGAGGCCGCGACGTCCAGCGAGATGCCGACCTGGGTCATGGGGGCGAAGCCCGCGCTCTCGATGGCCCGGGTCAGGGTCTCCAGAGCCTCCTCGTTGGAGTCGAACGCCGGCCAGAAGCCACCCTCGTCCGCGACCCCCTGGGCCTTGCCCGCCTTCCGCATCAGACTGCCGGCCGCCCGGTAGATCTCCGCCGTCCAGTCCAGGGCCTCGGAGAAGCTCCGCGCCGCGGGGCACATCACCATGAAGTCCTGGACGTCGACGCGGCGGTCCGCGTGCGCCCCGCCGCCGAAGATCTGGATCTCCGGCAGCGGAATCCGGACCGGTCGTCCGCCCGCCAGGTGCTGCCACAGGGGTACGCCCGCCGACGCGGCGGCGGCGTGCAGGACCGCCATGGACGTGGCCACGATCGCGTTGCCGCCCAGACGGCTGCGGTCGGGGGTGCCGTCCAGGTCCACCAGAAGGCGGTCGACGGCTTCCTGGTCGGCCGCGTCATGGTTCAGCAGGGCGGGCGCGATCTCCTGGTTCACCGAACCGACCGCGCGCCGCACGTCGAGGCCACCGAAGCGGCTGCCGCCGTCACGCAGGTCGAGCGCCTCGCCCTGGCCCGTGGAGGCCCCCGCCGGTGCGATCGCCCGCCCGGTCGCGCCGTCAGCGAGGTGCACCTCGACCTCGACGGTCGGCCGGCCGCGTGAGTCCCACACCCTGCGGCCGTAGAGCTGGGCGATCCGCGCGTCTGTCATTGCGGTGCAACCTTTCGGAGTTCGGACGAATCGGGGTGGTGAAAGCTGCCCGCGCCTGGCAGTGGAGGGACGTCGGAGGGATGTCGATGCGTCCCCGATGTCGGAGGCGTAGGGGCGAGGTCCGTACGGACCATCGGGCTGACGGCACCAGCGGGGCGGCACCTGAACCGGCGCGGTGGCGCGGCGGAGCCGAGCGCGAGCGAGGAGACGGGGGTTGACGAGGGGTGCTCGTCCACTGCCTGTCTCTGCGGCTTCGTCGTGCTAACGATAGCGCAATCGTGCAAAGAAGCGATGGGTCTGTCAAGAGGGTGCCCGCACATCGATCCCTTGGTCTCGGGGTCCATCTGTGGGCTCTTGGTCCGTCGGAACCCGAATGCTATCGTTCGCACAACCCGCGGGGCGACAGCAAGAACTCCGGCGGACCCGCGCTCGCCTGGACGGACGGACAGCACAGGCTGCGCGGGTCCGCCGGGCCGGGCCCCGGTCGACAGGAAAGCGAGCCCGACATGACAGCCCAGCCCTCTGCGGCGCCCATGACCCTCACCACCGTTGTGGCCAGCACCCGCCCCGGACGTGTGGGCAGATCCGTCGCGGACTGGTTCGCGCTGCGGGCCGCGGACGACGACCGCTTCGAGTCGCACACCGTCGACCTGTACGAACTCGCGCTCCCCTTCTTCGACGAGCCGCATCCCCCCGCCCAGCGGACGTACACCAAGAGCCACACCCGCGAGTGGAGCCGGATCGTCGAGGAGTCGGACGCGTTCGTCTTCGTCACCCCGGAGTACAACGGCGGCTTCCCCGCCCCGTTGAAGAACGCCTGGGACTACCTCGTCGTGGAGTGGCAGCACAAGCCGGCCGCGTTCGTCAGCTACGGGGGCGTCTCGGCGGGCACCCGGGCGGTGCAGATGGGCAAGCAGGTGGTGGCGAACCTCAGGATGCTGCCGATCGGTCCGACCGTGAGCATCCCGTTCGTCAGCCGGCTCGTCGAGGACGGCGACTTCAGGCCCGGCAAGATACACGAGGCCGCCGCCGAGCAGGTGCTCGACGAACTCGCCCGCACCGCCACCGTCATGCGGCGGCTGCGCGGCGGAGGCTGCTGACGCGACTGCCGACACGTCTTACGGACACGCCTTACCGCACGGCTGACTGACGCGCCTTTCCGACACGTCTGACTGACGCGCCCTTACTGACACGCACCGCACAGCCGACGGCGCCCGGAGTGGGGACTCCGGGCGCCGTCGGCTGTGCGGTGCGGTGGGCAGGTGTGGTGAGCGGGTGCGCGAGCGGGGCGGCCGAGGCCGGCCCTCGGCTCAGTCGGACGTGGCCGGGGTCTTTCCGTCAGGGGGCGCCGTGCTGCCGCGCACCACCAGCGATCCGGGGGAGACCGACGTGTAGGGGCCGTCGTTGTCCCCCTTGGCCTTGAGCCTGCGCATCAGCCAGAGCGCGCATCCGGTGGCCATCTCCTGGATCGGCAGACCGATCGTGGTGAGCCCGGGACCCCACCACGAGAAGCCCGGCTCGTCCCCGAACCCGACCACGGACAGCTCCCCGGGCACCTTCACGCCCTGCTCGGACAGCTCTTCCAGAACCCCGAGGGTGAGCTGGATCGATCCCAGGACGAGCGCGGTGGGCGCGTCCGGTCCCTTCAGCAGCCGGCGGACCGCCTGGCGCCCGTGGTCCACGGATGACGGCGGCGCCAGCTCCGTACGCCCGGCGTCGTCCGGCAGTCCGCCCTCGCTCAGGGCGCTGCGGAAGCCGCGCAGACGTTCCGCGCCCGTGGGCAGCTCCGTGGGACCGCCCACGTACGCGATGCGGGTGTGGCCCTGGGCCACCAGGTGGGCCGTGCCCCGGCGCAGCGCCTCGTGGTCGTCCACACCGAACCACTGGGAACCGAGCGAGGGGTGGCGGCGCAGCAACTGAAGGTGCGGCAGGCCGCGCAGGAGCTTGACGGAGTCGCCGTGCGGGCGGGCGGTGGGCACGATGATGACGCCTGCCACCCGGTTGGCGGACAGCTCGCGCAGGTGGCGCAGCTCCACCATCCGGTCGTCGTCGGTCTCCGAGAGCATCAGCTGGAAGCCCTCGGCCTCCATGTTCTTCGACAGCTCGTGCGCGATGGTCGAGTAGAAGCTGTTGCGGATGTCCGGGATCACCAGCGCGACCACGTTGCTGGACGCTCCGCGCATCATCCGGGCCGCGCGGTTGCCGACGTAGCCCATCTCGGAAGCGGCCTGGCGGACCCGGAACTTGGTCTCCTCGCTGATGCGGGGGTCGTCGGAGAGGGCCCGGCCGACCGTCGAGACGGAGATTCCGAGGCGTTCGGCGATGTCCCGGGTCGTGATCACGTAAGGGCCCCCTCGAGCTGACTGATCCGCCGTCACTTTCCGTTGCCAACGATAGCATTATCGTCGCGCTCCGTGGTCGGAAGAAGTGAGGGTATCGGATCGATCATCGTCTTCGTGCTAACGTTAGCACTACTGGATCGGCCGTGCAGCCGCCCGCGGCTGCCTAGTTGCGGAGGTTTCCGTGCGGATCGTCAGGTATGCCGTCGACGGCGTGCGTCACTACGGAGAGCTGGAAAAGGGTGACGCCAGAATCGCGAGATTCGAGGGTGACCCCTTCACGGGACTGTCCCCTACGGGGCACGTCGACGAATTCGGCGACGCGGTCATTCTCGCGCCGCTCGAACGACCCCGGATCTTCGGGTTCGCCTACAACTACGCCGCGCACGTCGACGAGACCGATCGCGAGCTTCCGGACGTGCCCGTGTGCTTCATGAAGCCGAGCACCGCGGTGATTGGCCCAAGCGAGGCCATTGTCTATCCGGCGGATGGTGAACTCATCCATTTCGAAGGCGAGTTGGTTGTCGTCATCGGAAAGGAGGCCCGTCATGTGAAGCCTTCCGAGGCCCATGACCACATCCTCGGCTACACGTGCGGCAATGACGTCAGCGACCGCATCGTCCAGCGCAGGGAAAGCGCGTACGGCACGCTTCTGATCGGCAAGGGGCAGGACACGTTCGCTCCCCTCGGGCCGGTCATCGCGACCGCCCTCGACCCCTCGGCGCTGTCGTTGACGACCCGTGTGAACGGAGCCGTCGCGCAGTCCGCGAGCACCGCCGACCTGCTGCTCACCGTTCCCGAACTCGTCAGCTACCTCAGCCGCTATCTGACGCTGCTGCCCGGCGACGCGATCATGACCGGCACACCCGCCGGCGTCGGGCCGATCCGTCCCGGGGACGAGGTCGAGGTGGAGATCGAGGGCATCGGTGTGCTGCGCAATCCGGTCGTGGCCGAGAGCTCGTGACTCCGGACGTCCGAGGTCATGGCGGAGAGCCACTGACGTCGGACGCCCGCCGGGCGACCGGCAACGGGGCCTGTCCACCGCTCGGCGGTGGACAGGCCCCGGTGGCGTTCGGGCCCTGGGTCGTGGGCGGGCCCGCTAGCGGACCGCGTTGTTGAACCGCGAGGGACGGACGAAGGCCAGCGCCAGGGCGCCCACCAGCGGCAGGAGCGTGACCTGCAGCAGTCCTGCCCGGCTCCAGCCGAAGGCGTCCACCAAGGCGGCGAACAGCAGGCCCGAGAACGCCGCCGTCCCGTAGTAGCTGGTGACGAAGAGGCCGGAGGCGCGTCCGATCTGCCCGGGGCGGACGGACCGCTGCATCGCGCTGTTGGTGTTGGGGTAGATGAAGCCCAGGCCGAACGCGCCCATGAGGAAGGCCAGCGTGTACTGCAGGCCGATACCGGGGTGCGTCTCGTAGATGCACAGGCTGATGGCGGAGACGGCGACCATGCTCAGGATCAGCAGGTTGCGCTGGTTCACGCGGTCGCCGAGCCAGCCGCCGAGAACGCCCAGCATGCCGCCGAAGCCGAGGAAGCTCATGGCCAGTGCGGCCTGCTCGGCGGTGTAGTTCAGCGAGGTGATGAGGTACGTCGGGTAGAGGCCGAGGAAGCCGTAGATGGCCACGCCGCTGACGACCGAGTGGACGGCCAGCGCGATGGAGTTGCGGTTGTAGGCGGAGGCGGGCATGTACTCGTAGGTCCTGGTCGAGACGACCTTCTCGGCGGAGTGCTCGGTCAGACCGGCTTTCACGAGGAACAGGGAGACGGCGGCGATCAGCAGCCCGGCCGCGCCGAACAGGTAGAACGGCGAGTGCCAGGTGCCGTGCATGCTCATGAGCCGGACGCCGATGAGCGGGGCGATGAAAACGCCGATGGAGTAGCCCATGCCGATGACGCCGAAGGCGAGGCCCCGCCGGTGGGCGAAGAAGGCGCCGATCGCCGCGAAGATGGCGGCGGACTGCATGCCCTCTCCGAAGCCCGAGACGACCCGGTACAGGGTCATGTCGGCGAAACCGGTGGCCAGCGGCGTGGCCATCGTGCCGAGGGAGTAGATCACGATGCTGACCAGCAGCACGGTCTTGCGGCGGAAGCGGTCCAGGAGATAGCCGGCGGGCAGGCCGGCCAGCGCCATGCCGAGGGTGAAGTTCGTCGCCAGCAACCCGCCCTGCTCCAGGGAGAAGCCGTACTCCGCGCGGATGTTGGGGAGCAGCGGGGGAAAGACCTGGCGGTCCATCGCGTTGACCATGTAGGAGAGGACCACCAGCAGGAAGCCCACACCGATCATGAGGCGGGAGATGGGGGCACTGCTGCTTTCCTGCGTGTCGCTTGCGGGCACCGCACCGGTGTCGACTTGCGCTGCGTGAGTCATAGCGGCTCCTGAGGAGGAATGGGCCACGGCAGGCCGCGGCGGATCCATCGCCGCACGGGGGCGTACGGAGATGACGATAAAGCGGTGAGCTGAACACGGACCCGAGTCGACGACGGCAGTGCTCGTCGACTGGCGAAATAGGGGTGAAGGGCTGCCGCGCGGTCGGTTGCCGCATGCGGAAGTCAGCCGTTTATCGCTCGTCGGGGACGTCCGTGGCTATGGCGTCTTCGACAGCCGGACCCCGTGCGGACATCTATCGGTCACACGGTCGGCGCTGGCAGAACCATGAAGGGGAACGGTCGGGCGCGTCAAGATGTGAACGCCGGATTTCTTCGGTGTGACCGCATTTCCCGTGACGGCCGGGTTCCCCTGCCCCGGTCGGACCTTGCCGCCGCGGGCTGGGTGATCGGGTCGGGCTCGCACTCTTGACGGGGCGAAGACCCGGAATGCTATCGTTAGCACCACGTGGCTGTGACAAAGTGAATTCGACGTGCCCCGGTATCCCGAGACCCGTTCCAGGGACGTACCGCGGCGCCCGCACCGACCACAAGTCGGCGAGCGCCGACGACACCCCACCCGAGCCCAGCGACCCCCTCCACCCCGCCCACGGCGGCCGACGGCCCTACGGACAGGCCGACGGCCGCCTCTCCGGGTGGCGATTCAGACCCGCTCATCGGATGCGACCGGACGTCACCGGCGGTCCGCGGCGGCCGCACGACTCTGCGAGGACGACCTGCCATGAAACCACCGAGCCGCCCCGGCACCGTGCTGCTCACCGACTACGCCTGGCCCGACGACTCCGTCGAACGGTCGGTCATCGAGGGGGCCGGCCACACCCTGGTGACCGGTCCCGCCGACCCCGCCTCCGCCGAGGCGATCGAGGAGCTGGTGGCCGAGCACCGGCCCGCCGGGATCCTGACCTGCTGGGCTCCCGTCTCCGCCACCGCGATCGGCACGTCGCCGGATCTGCGGATCGTGGCCAGGCTCGGGGTCGGCCTCGACAACATCGCCGTGGACGCGGCCACCGACCGCGGGGTGTGGGTCACCAACGTGCCGGACTACTGCGTGGAGGAGGTCTCCGACCACGCCGTCGGCATGGTGCTGGCCTGGACGCGCGGCCTGGCCGTCTCCGACCGGGAGGTCCGCGCGGGCCGCTGGGACCCCGCCGGCGCACGGCTGCGCCGACTGTCGACACTGACCTGCGGCGTCGTCGGATACGGGCGCATCGGGCGCGCCACCGTGCGCAAGCTCGGCGCGTTCGGCTGCCGGATCCTGGCCCACGACCCGTACCCGCCCAAGGATGCCCCCGGCGTGGAGATGGTGGGCCTGGAGGAGCTGCTGCGCCGCAGCGACGTGGTGATTCTCCATGTACCCCTCACGCCCGGCACACACCACGTCATCGGCGCCGAGCAGCTCGCGCTGATGCCGCCCGGCGGCCTGCTGGTCAATGTCAGCCGGGGTGGCCTGGTGGACACCGACGCGGTCGTCAAGGCGCTGGACGGCGGGCACCTCGACGGGGCCGCCTTCGACGTCCTGGAGACCGAGCCGCACGTCCCCGCCGGGCTGCTGGACCAGCCGGGCGCTCTGCTCACCCCGCACATCGCCTTCTCCTCCGACGCCTCGGTCACGGAGCTGCGCCGCCGCGCCGCCGAGGAGGTCGTACGGATCCTGGCGGGTGAGGCGCCGGCCCACGCCTGCAACACCCCTGGTCAGCCCGCCGGGGACCGGCGATGAGCCGGCCGCCCTTCGCGCAGACGGGCCCGGAACCCGCGCTGAGCGACTTCCTGACCGCCCACATGCTCGCCCGACCCGGTGAGGCCGCCCGTTGGACGCCGCTGACCGGCGGTGTCTCGTCCGACCTGTGGCGCGTGGACCTGCCGGGACGCTCCCTGTGCGTCAAACGCGCCCTGGCCAAGCTGAAGGTCGCCGCCGACTGGCAGGCACCGGTGTCGCGCAACGCCTACGAATGGGCGTGGATGCGGTTCGCGTCCGGGCACCGGCCTGACAGCGTGCCCGAACTGCTTGCCCACGACCCCGACGTCGGCCTCTTCGCGATGGCGTTCCTGCCCCCTGAGAACCACCCCGTGTGGAAGGCGGAGCTGCTGCGCGGCGAGGTGCGGGTGGCGACCGCGGCCGCCGTGGGGGAGCTGCTCGGCACCCTGCACGCGGCGAGCGCCGGCGATGCCGCCCTCGCCGCGGAGTTCGCGACCGACGACAACTTCCACGCGCTGCGCATCGAGCCGTACCTGCTGGCCACCGCTGCCGCACACCCCGGACTGCGCGACGTCCTCCAGGGCGTCGCCGACCGTACGGCCACGACGCGTCTGGCCCTGGTGCACGGTGACGTCAGCCCCAAGAACATCCTCGTCGGCCCGTCCGGGCCGGTGCTGCTGGACGCCGAGTGCGCCTGGTACGGAGACCCGGCCTTCGACCTCGCCTTCTGCGTCAACCATCTGCTCCTCAAGAGCCTGGTGGTGCCCGGCCACCGCGCCGATCTCCTGCGGTCCGCCCGGGTGCTGACCGAGGAGTACGTCCGGTGCGTCGACTGGGAGCCCCGGTCGGCCGTCGAGTCGCGGGCCGCGTCACTGTTGCCGGCGCTGCTGCTCGCGCGCGTGGACGGAAAGTCCCCGGTGGAGTACCTCACCGACGACCGGCACCGACTGTTCGTACGCACGGTGGCGTCGGCCCTGCTCCGCGCACCCGCTCCCACCGTGACGGACGTCCTGGACGCCTGGGCGACCGCGCTCGGGCCCTCGACCGAAGCGGGCAGCGGCCGCCCCGACTGACCCACCGGACCGCCGGGTCCGGCCGGACCCGGCGGATCCCACGGACATCATCCAGGAGAGACGTATGCGCAGAGTCGTCACCGGCCATGACGAGAACGGCAGGTCGGTCGTCGTCAGCGACGGCCCCGTCCCGCGCAGCCGGGAGTTCACCAGCCTGCCCGGCTGGGTCTCCCGCCTGCCTTGGGCCACCGAACCCGGCGAGCGGGTCAGCCGGACCGGACAGGACCCCACCCCGCAGGTCACCAGCCTCCTCCCGGCGCCCGGCGGCACCCGGTTCATCGTCCTGACCTTCCCGCCGGACACCGCGATGGCCGACCCGGCGTTCGACCCCGTCGCCTTCGACCGCGAACAGCGCGCGGACTCACCCGGCCTCGCGGACCTCATCGAGCCCGACGGCATGCACGCGACCCCGACCGTGGACTACGGCATCGTGCTGCAGGGCGAGATCGACCTCGAACTCGACGACGGCCGGTGCACCCGCCTCTCGGCAGGGGACATCGTGATCCAGAACGGCACCCGGCACGGCTGGCGCAACCGCGGCGACCAGCCGGTCACGATGGCCTTCGTCCTCATCGGCGCGGACCGCGACGGCTGACGCGGCAGGGGTTAGCTTCACGGTCCCCGTGCTCCGCCGGCCTCACGCTCCAACGCTCAGTCGTGCCACCGTTCTGTCGCTCCACTGCTCTGTTGCTCCACTGCCCTGTCGCGCTGCCTCCGGGGCGTGATGCCTCCCGGGCATGGTGCCTCCGGGGCATGGTGCCGCCGTGCGGTGCTTCGGCCGCCCACTCCTGCGCGGGGTGCGGCGGCCCGAGGTTTCTCTGCTCGCGTTCCGTCGACCGCCCCATCCCGCAGCGGGCGGCACCCGGGGTGATCGGCGAGGAACCCCCGACCGCCGTCAGCCGGTTGTCCCTGGCGCGTCCGGGCGGGCGAGCGTCTCCTGGGCGTACTGGAGGAAGGCGCGCGCCCGGTGGGTGGGGGTGACGTGTGCCGCGTGGGCGATCACGAGTTCGACGTCGTCCAGCGGGTCGCTGAGGCGCACGGAGGCCAAGGGGAGCCCCTCGACGCTGGTGTCGGTCGGCCACGTCTGGATGAGGGTCGCGAAGCCGAGACCGCGGGCGACCATGCTGCGGACCGCCTCGATGCTCGACGTCCGGTACCGGATGTTCGGCTGCGCCCCCGCGAGGGAGAACCAGTGGTCCGCGTTCTGCTGGGCCGGCGGTTCGGCGTAGACGATCAGGGGCTCGTCGGCCAGTTCGGCGAGCGAGACGGACTCACGCCCCGCCATCGGATGACCGGCGGACACGATGACGTAGGGACGGCTGGAGCGCAGGGTCGTACAGGACAGACCCGCCGGGGCGCCGAACGCGTACAACAGGGCCAGATCGCACGCTCCTTGGAGCAGGGCCTGGCGCATCTCGTCCAGCTGACCCTCGATCAGTTCGAGGTTGACCGCCGGATGGACCTGCGTGAACCCGTCCACCAGGCGGGGGACGAGGAACGGGGTCAGAGCCGCGTAACAGCCGATCGTCAGGCGCCCGGCCAGCCGGCCCTCCTCCGCCTGGGCGCTCGCCGTGAGTTCGTCGGCCTGCGCCAGCAACTCCTGGGCGCGCCCCAGGATCCGGTTGCCGGCCTCCGTGAGGAAGACTCCCTTCGCCCGGCGCCGTACCAGCAACTGCGCCCCGAGGCGGCGCTCCAGATCGGCGATCGCCGTGGAGATGCCCGCCTGGGAGGCATGGCACCGCACCGCCGCCGCGCTCATGGAGCCGGTGTCCGCGACCGCGACGAAGTACTCCAACTGGCGTAGGGAAAAACTGGCCGCCATTTCTCTCCTGCCGCTGTGGGAGTTCCTGATAAGCCTTATAAGAAAGTTTTGTTTTTCCTGGCTGTAACGCGGATGTCATTCTAGTCCGAAGTCGCCTTCCGAAAAAGGCTCGGTCGGCGGCCAGCCCTCGAACCACCAGCTAGGAGCCGTCATGACCACGCTTCTCGACCACGCGCAATCCCAGGAACGAGGAACCGGCGAAACTGTGCTGAGCCGTGTTCGCGCACTTCTTCCGGAGATCGCGGAACGTTCTGCCGAAGGTGAGAATGCCCGGGCCGTTCCGGCGCAGATTGTCGCCGCTCTGCGCGAGGCGGGCGTATTCCGGATGGCCCTGCCCGCGGCGTGGGGCGGAGAGCAGCTCGGGCTGGTGGAGGGTGCCCGGGTGGTGCGGGAGATCGCCCGGGCCGACGGCTCGACGGGCTGGACCGTCCAGGCCGCCTCGATGGCCTGGTACTTCCTGCGGTCGCTGCCCCGGGAGACGCTGGAGAACGAGGTGTTCGCGGGCGGTGCCGACCTGATGCTCCGCGGAGCGGTGGCTCCCAAGGGCCTGGCGACGCCGGTGCGCGGCGGCTATCGGCTCAGTGGCCGCTGGCCGCTGGCGAGCGGACCCTTCACCCCGGACTGGATGCTCGGAGGCTTCCTGGTCGAGGGGGCGCCTCCGCTGCCGGACGGCCGCCAGGACATGCGGGTGGCACTGTTCAGGCCCGAGCAGGTGACGTTCCTCGACACGTGGGACGCGGTCGGTCTGCGTGCCACGCAGAGCACCGACTTCACGATGGACGACGTCTTCGTGCCGGAACACCACACGGGGCCGATGTTCGGCGACAACAACATCCCCGCCCCCCTCTACGACCTGCCGTACTCCCCGACGGGGGCCTCGCACGACGCCGTCGTCCTCGGTGCCCTGGACGGTGCGCTCGCCGATCTCGCCGCCCTCGCCGCCACCAAGCGGCCCGCGTTCAACCCCAGGGCACTGCTCGGCGAGGACCCGGTGTTCCAGGAGAGGTTCGCCGAACTGCACGTGCGTACGGCGGCCCTGGCGGCCCTGTCGGAACACACCGGACGCGTCGTCATGGACCGTGCCCTCGCCGGAGAGGAGCCCACCCCGGCCGAGTGGTTCACCTACACCGGCAGTACCCAGCACATCCACCACGACGGCATCCGGATCCTCAACGAGATCATGACCCTCTCCGGCAGCGCGGGCCTCTACAGCAGCAGCTCACTGCAGCGCCGCTGGCGGGACGTCCGCTGTGTCTCCCAGCACGTGGTCGGCAACAACGGGGCGATGCGGAAGCTGGGCGCGGCCCTGTCGGGCCAGAACTGACGCCTGCCGCCGCCTGTTCGCTCGAAACGCCGCCCGCCCCGATCCGGGCCCGCACCGAGAACCCTCCTCACCCTTCCGGGAGAAACCCATGTACACGTCACTCACCCCCGACCCGCGGCAAGCGGGCACGGGCTCCGCGGCAAGGCCCTCGCACTCCACCCCGCGACGCCGGACGGGTGGTCTGCGATGAGCCCTCTCCACGCGACCCCGGCCGACCCCGCCCTGCTGCGCCAGGCCTTCGGCTGCTTCCCCTCCGGGGTGACGGCCGTGTGCGCACTCGACTCCGGCAGCCCGGTGGGCATGGCGGCGAGCACGTTCACGCCGGTCTCCCTGTCACCCGCTCTCATATCGGTCTGTATGCAGGACACCTCGACGACCTGGCCCAGACTGCGTCAGCGGTCCAGAGTGGGCGTGAGCGTGCTCGCCGAGGGGCAGGACGAGATCTGCCGGTCACTGGCCGGCACGGGCGCCGACCGGTTCGCGGGCGTCGACTGGGACGCGGACGAGGACGGCGGTGTCTACATCCACGGCGCCAGTCTCCGGCTGAACTGCTCCCTGTACGCCGAGCTGCCCGGCGGCGACCACACGATCGTGCTCCTCGAGATCCACGGCCTGCGGGCCGAGCCCGACCGGGAGCCCCTGGTGTTCCACAACAGCCGGTTCAGGCGCCTGGCCGTCTCCTAGACAGGTGCCACCGCGGCGCTCGCGACGCCCGCCCGGCCCCGACCCCCCGGAGCTCACCCGCGGCGACCCGACTCGCCGCGGGTGAACGTTGTCGCCGACGCGGCCCTCTGTCCCCACGGCTACGAGGTCGTCCCGGGCGGCCGCTCAGAGCCAGTCCCGCCGCTTGAAGACGACGTACAGGCCGGTGCAGACCACCGCCATGAGGACGATGGCGAAGGGGTATCCGAACACCCAGTGCAACTCGGGCATGTGCTCGAAGTTCATTCCGTAGATCGTCCCGACCAGCGTCGGGGCGAACAGGATCGCCGCCCAGGACGAGATCTTCTTGATCTCCTCGTTCTGCTCGAACCCCGCCTCCGCCAACGCCCGCATCTCCGCGTTCTGTTGCTGGGTGACCAGGGTCGCGTTGACGGTGAGGATGTCGGTGAGGGCCTGGCGGAAGCCGTCGACGCGTTCGCTGGTGTGGGTGACGTGGTCGGCGACATCCCGCAGGTAGCGCTGGAGTTCCTCGTCCGTGCCGTACTTGGCGAAGCCGGCGATCAGGGAGTGCAGCATGCCGACGAGGGGGCGGGTGGCCCGCTGGAACTCGACCATCTCGCGGGAGAGTTCGTAGATGCGGCGGGAGACCTCGGGGTCCCCGCGGAAGACCTCCGTCTCGATCTCGTCGATGTCGTTCTGGACACCCGACACGACGGGCGCGTAGCCGTCGACGACCGCGTCCAGGATGGCGTACAGCACCGCCTCCGGGCCCAGTCCCAGCAGTTCCGGTGTCTGCTCCATGCGGTGGCGTACCGCCGAGAGGTCCGGGGCGGCGCCATGGCGGACCGTGATGACGAAGTCGGGGCCGACGAACACGTGCAGTTCGCCGAAGTCGACCTCCTCCGGGGCGTCGAGGTAGCGGGCCGCGCGCAGGACGACGAAGAGGGTGCCGCCGTAACGCTCCAGCTTCGGGCGCTGGTGGGCCTCCATCGCGTCCTCGACGGCCAGCGGATGCAGGTCGAACTCCGCAGCCAGGGAGAGGAGTTCGGCCTCGGTGGGGCGGGCCAGGCCGATCCACGCCATGCCGGAGGGCTGCTCGCGCAGTTCGCGGAAGGTGTCGGCGAGGGTGGCGGGGGCGGAGACGCGGACCCCGTCCCGGTACAGGGCCGCCTGGACGATGCTCGCCGGTTCCGGTTCGCCACCGGACGCCTCGGCACGTGCCGTCACCCGGTCGTCCGGGTGCTGCGCGGGCGGCGGAGTCAGAGCCCGGCGCCAGGCGGACTTCTTCGGGTTCTTTCGCTCGGGCATCGCGGCTGCCTCTCGGGTCGAGCCAACGGCTGCGTGATCACGGAGCAGGATATACGCGGCATTTGTACGGGGCGTTCGGCATGGGCCCCAAGCCGGTTCGTGGCGCCGGTTCGTGGAGTCGGCTTGTGGCGCCGGTTCGTGGAGTCGGCTTGTGGCGCCGGTTCGTGGAATCGGCCCGTGGCACCCGTTCGTGGCGCCCGTTCACATGCCGGTTCGTGTTGCCCCTTCGGTGAACCGCGAGAGTTGCGGACAGAACATGTCCGCAAGCCTCGCTAGCGTACGCGGTATGACGAAGACGACGACGGCCCCCGTGCTCGGCAACCGCGCCCTCAACCGCGCCACCCTCGACCGGCAGCTGCTCCTTCGCCCCGCGTCGATGTCCGCCAAGGTGGCCGTAAAGCATCTCCTCGGCCTGCAGGCACAGAACGTGAAGCCGCCGTACTACGCCCTCGCCGCCCGCCTCGAAGGCTTCGCCCCGGCGGAGCTGTCCGGTCTGATGGCGGATCGTGAGGTCGTCCGCATCGTCAGTATGCGCTCGACGATCCACACGCACACCGCCGACGACTGCCTCACCCTCCGCCCCCTGGTGCAGCCCGCCCGGGACCGTGAACTCACCCAGTTCCGCAAGGGGCTTCAGGGTGTCGACCTCGACCGGCTCGCCGACCTCGCCCGCGAGCTCGTCGAGGCCGAGCCGCGCACCATGAAGCAGTTGCGCGAGGCTCTGCTCGTCGAGTGGCCGGACGCCGACCCGCAGGCCCTCGCCATCGCCGCCCGCTGCAAGCTCCCACTCGTCCAGGTCACCCCGCGCGGCTTGTGGGGTCGTAGTGGCCAGGTCGCCCTCACCACCGCCGAGCACTGGCTGAATCGGCCCGCCCAGCCCACCCCCGCCCCCGACGCCACCGTGCTGCGCTACCTCGCCGCCTTCGGGCCCGCGTCCGTCAAGGACATGCAGACCTGGGCCGGCCTGACCCGGCTGCGCGAGGCCTTCGAACGTCTCCGGCCGGGCCTGGTGACCTTCCGCGACGAGCACGGCGTCGAGCTCTTCGACCTCCCGGACGCGCCCCGCCCCGACGCGGACACCCCCGCACCGCCGCGCTTCCTGCCCGAGTTCGACAACCTGCTGCTCTCCCACGCCGACCGCACCCGGGTCGTTCCGCCCGAGTACTACGGCCGCACCTGGCAGGGCAACCAGGCCCACTGCACGCTCCTCGTCGACGGCTTCCTGGCCGGCGTGTGGAAACTGGAGGGCGACGCGCTCGTCGTGGAGCCCTTCGGCCGGCTCACCGGGGCACAGCGGGAGGAGGTCCGCACGGAGGGGGAGCGGATGCTGACGGTGATGCACCCCGGGACGTCGTACGACATCCGCTTCGGGACCGTCGTACGGTAACCGTCACCTCATGCCGCGACCCGGCTGATGTCAGCCGGGTCGCTCTGGGCCACAGACATGGACAGGGGGCGTTGCGGGCCGCTCGTGGAGGCCCGCAACGCCCCCTGGTTCTCTCACCTGAGGTGGGGTGCTCAGGAGAACTCCGGGGTGAGGTCGAGCCCTACGAGTTGACCTGCGTGGTCACCAGGCTCGAGAAGGTGGTCAGGCGGGTGTAGACACCCGGGTAACCGGCATCGGCGCAGCCCTCGCCCCAGGAAGTGATCCCTGCCAGGACGCCCCCGATGAGCAGGGGACCGCCGCTGTCGCCCTGGCAGGTGTCGACGCCACCGGAGGTGTATCCGGCGCAGACCATGTCGCTCGCGACGAAGCTGGAACCGTAGGAGCTCGCGCAGCTGGAGTTGGAGACGATCGGCACCGTCGCGGTGCGCAGCTGGTTGGAGGAGCTGCCGTTCGCGGAGGTGGTGCCCCAGCCGACGATGCGGGCGGTGGTGCCGGCCGCGTACACGGAGGTGTTCGAGGAGGAGACGTAGGAGGCCGTGGTGTACGGCATCGACGTCGACAGCGTCAGGACGGCCACGTCGTCGCCGTTGGTGGCGTCGGTGTAGCTCGGGTGGATCCAGATCTTGCTGACCCGGCTGACCGTGCCGTTGGTGCCGTTGCGGTAGGTGCGCCCGCCGACGACTCTGACGCTGCTGGTGGTCTCGCCGACCATACAGTGGGCCGCGGTGACGACCTTCGTGGCCGAGACCAGGGTGCCGCCGCAGAACTGGCTCTGCGAGGCGTCCGTGATCTGCATCATGAACGGGTACGAGGTCGTGGTCGTCGTCGAACCGCCGACGATGGGCTGCGGGGCGGCGACGGCGGCCGGAGCACTGACCAGAGCGGTCGCGGCAGCGGCGGTGGCCGCGAGCGCGGCAGCGGTCTTCTTGGCGCGGTTGAGCCCGAACATGAGTCTCCTCATTGGGAATTGCCGGTGGGGGGTCGCACGGGTGTGGGGGTGGTGCACGGGGGTCGCGGGACCGACCCCCGTGTGCCCGAGCGAGCGGCACACCCATAAGCTAGAACCCGGAAGACGCCCTTCCCAATGAGGGAACCCCCTAGGCGAGTTGGGCAGGGATAACCCTCGGTCGGCCCCCATCAAACCCGCCCGGCCGGTGAACCTGCCGGGTCCTCACTTCGTACGACGGCCCGCCGCGAGTCTGACGATGTCGACCCGCGATCGGATCCCGAGCTTGCGGTAGACCCGGGTGAGGGTCGCCTCGACCGTCTTGACGCTGATGAACAGCCGCGCGGCGATCTCCCGGTTGGTGGCGCCCTCCATGACGAGCGCGGCGACCTGACGTTCCATCGAGGCGAGGGAGTCCAGCGCGTCGAGGGCGGGGGCCGGCGCCGCGACCGGCTCGGCCGGTGCCGGCACCGCGGCCGCCTCGGCCCGGCGCAGCCAGGGCAGCGCACGGCAGCGCCGGAACAGCCGGGCGGCCTCGTCGTAGGAGGTCGGCCCCGGGCGGTGGGTGCGCAGCGCGGCCAGCGCGAAGGCGGCACGGGCCTCCTCCAGGCCGTAGCCCAGCTTGCCGAGCCGGTCCTGCGCCGACGTCAACTGGCTCAGAGCGGCCTCGTGTTCACCCCGCCGGGCCCGCACCAGCGCCTCGGCCCGGTCCAGCACGGCCAGCACGCTCTCCCGGCCCAGCCGCAGCGCGTGTGCGCGGGTCACGGCGATGACGTCCTGCGCCTCCGCGGGCTCGCCGACCCTGACGAGGGCCTCGGCGAGGTCGGCGTGCCAGCGGCCGCGTGCCGGGTCGGTGATGCCGAGCCCCTGCTCCAGCTCCCGCACCCGGCGCAGCGAGGCGACGGTCCCCTCGGCGTCCCCGGCCACCAACTGGGCGTGTCCGAGGGCGGCCAGGGCGCGGGAGACGTACATCTGGTCGCCCTCCTCCTCGGCGTGCTGCACCGCTTCCCGGGCCAGCGCCAGGGCCCGGTCCACGTCCCCGCCCGAGGCCTCCGCGAACGAGGTGAGCAGCGCTGAGGCCACCCTGCCGATGCCGGTGTCGCGGGCCGTCCGCAGGCTCTCGCGGGCCAGGTCGAGGGCGCGGCCGCAGTGCCCGGAACGCAGTTCGGTCTCGGCGAGCAGGCGCAGGAAGTGCACCTCGCTCTCGACCATGCCGCGTCGCCGTGCCTCGCGCAGCAGCGCGGTGACGGTGGTGCGGGCCTCGGTCAGCTGGTCGCTCATGAGCAGCCAGCGGAACCGGGCCAGGCCCGGGCCGTTGTGGTGGCAGGCCACCTGCGGGTCCTGGGGCTCCCTGAGGGCCCGCTTGATGGTCACGGGGGCGTCCGGGTGGCCCATCAGCGTCTCGGTCTGGGCCTGGAAGGCGAGCGCCAGGAGTTCGGTGCGCCGGTCGCCGGCCCGGGCGGCCAGCTGTGCCGCGTGCGCGGCCTCCTCCCGGCCCTGCGCGAAGTCGCCCTGCACGACTAGGCCGCGCCAGGCCAGCTGGTAGTGGACCAGGGCGAGCAGCCCGGGGTCCTCGCCCGCGTCGGCCAGGGCCTGTGGGAAGGCTGCGTCGACGTCGCCGAGGGCCTGGCCGGCCGCCTCGATGACGACCATCCAGGCCCGCACCCGGTCCGCCGGCACGGTGGCCCGGGTCAGCACGTCGCGGGCGATGTCCCGCGCGAGGTCCACCTCGCCGGCGGTGATGGCGTCCTCGGCGGCCTGCAACCGCCGCTCGTCCGGGCCGGGCACGCCGTCGGCCGGGGTGTGCCGGGCGGCGAGCAGTCCGAGCGAGGCGGCCACCGAGGGCGCCCCGCGGTCCCGGGCCTGCGCCGCCGCCTCGGCGAGACTCGCGGCCACCTCCGGGTCGGTGCCGGAGGTGGCGAGCGCCAGGTGCCTGGCCCGTTCGATGGGGTCGGAGGCCGCCGTGGACAGCGCGGCGTGCGCGGCCCGCCGGTCCAGTGCCGGGGCCTCCGCGTACAGCGCGGCCGAGATCAGCGGATGCGCGAACCGCACGGTGGGGCCCTCGGGTTCCGTCGCGAGCAGGCCGAGGGCGGCCGCCTGGGCGGTCTCTGCCTCGGCGTTGTGCCGGCCGGCCGCGTGCAGAAGGGCCAGGGTGGGGCGCGCGCCCGCGCTGGCCACCAGCAGGGTGCGGCGGACCTCGGCCGAGACCATGTCCAGGCGGCTGAGCACCAGGGCCCGCAGCGAGGTGGGCACGTGCAGCGGCTCGCCCGGCCGGGGCGGGGTGGGATCCTCGGCGAGTGCGCGGCCGAGTTCGAGGGCGAAGAGCGGGTTGCCGCCGCTGGTGCGGTGGATGTCCCGGACCGTGGAGCGGGGCAGGCCGGTGTAGCCGCGGTGGTCGAGGAGCGCGGACACCTGGGTGCGGGAGAGCGGGTTGAGGCGGACGGCGAGACTGTCCGGTGGCAACGCGCGTAGATGGTGGTCGTACTCCTGCCCGTCGGTCCGTACCGCGCACAGCAGCTGGACCGGGGTGTCGCCGAGGCGGCGGGCGGCGAAGCCGAGGAGCTCCGCGCTCGCCGGGTCCAGCCACTGCAGGTCGTCCGCGACCACCAGGACGGGGCCCTCGGCGGCGAGGGCGCGCAGCACGGACAGGACGGCCAGACGCAGGGCCAGCCCGTCGCGCTGGAGGGTGGACTCGCCGCGGCCGGTGAGGGCCGATTCCAGTGCGGTGCGCTGGGCGGCGGGCAGCCGGTCGGACACCTCGTCCACGACCAGCCCGAGCAGGTCGGCGAGCGCCAGGAACGGGAGATGGGATTCGGACTCGGTCGACGAGCAGCGCAACACGGTCCTGGCCGCGCCGGAGTAATCCGCGGTCAATGCCCGCAGCACGGTCGACTTTCCTATTCCGGCCGGGCCGTGGAGCAGCACGCTGCCGCCGTCGGCCAGCCGCTCACGGGCCCCCGCGAACAGCTCCTCCCTGCCGATCACCAGGTCGGGGCGGCATCTGGCAGGCTCCTCGAAGTCCCGTCGCACGGTCACCGCTCCCCTCCGTGTGTCGTGTCCTGGCCAATATTAGGCAACAGGCTTTGGAATTCGGCCGGGCGACGTGGTGAGGGAAATAACAGCGGCAGGCATAGAGAAATTCACAGGTTCGGCGCATGAATGAAACGTCGACGCTGTCAGGGCAGCAACCCCGCCCTGCGCGCGGCGACGACAGCCTCCCCGCGGGTACGCGCCCCGAGCCTGCGCATGGCCGAGCGCAGGTATCCCTTCACCGTCTCGGCGGTCACCCCCAACCGCTCGGCGGCCGCCGCGTTGGTGGCCCCCGCGGCGACGCAGGCCAGCACGTCCACCTCCCGGGGCGTCAGCCCCACCTCCCGCGCCGGCCCGGTGCCCGGGGACGTCAGCAGCCCGCACGCCGCCAGCAGTTCGCCCCGCAGCGCCTCGTCGGAGATGCGCGGCGCGAGTGCCCGCAACGCCGCGTGCGCCTCCCGCACCTGCTCCCAGGCGGAGCCGTCCGCCGAGGGCCGCGCCGTATCCACGCCCGCCGCCGCCACCAACCCCCGCGTCTCGTCCCGCAGACCCCGCGCCTCCTCCCGCAGCACCAGCGCCTGCTCGACGTCCCGCGCGGCCGCCACCGCCGCCGTGAGAACGCGGTCGCCCAGCGGCCGGGCGTCCCGCAGGGCGCCGTACAGCACCCCGCACACCCGGCGCCGTACGACGACGGGCACCGCCACCACCGAGCGCAGCCCCTCCGCGCTGACCGCGGCGTCGTACTCGTGGCTGATCTGCCGTGAGGAGGAGTAGTCCGTGACGGCGCACGGCCGGGCGAGCGCGACCGCCTTGCCGCCCAGTCCGTTGCCGGAGGTCACCGCGAGGGCGCTCAGGGCGCGCGTGGCGGTGCCGTTCAGCTCACTGATCCGCATCTGCCGTCGGCCCGGCTCGACCAGACCGCCGAAGGCGACCGGGAGCCCCGTCGTGCGCCGCAGCCGTACCAGCGCGCGCCGGATCTCCACCGACGCCGTTCCCTCTGCTGCCACGAACTCGCTCCTTCACCGCGGCACACACCCCCGTTCGGGGGTAGTGAGACCTGCATCACGGATTACACGATGGCAGAGAGCCGCCCGGCAATGGTCCGGCACCGAGGAGGACAGATGACGACGGCGACCGCGACGGAGCTCTTCCGCAGCGCGCGGGACTTCCTGCTGGAACACCGCGAGGACTACGCCACGGCGTACGCGGGCTTCCAGTGGCCCCGCCCCCGGTACTTCAACTGGGCGCTCGACTGGTTCGACGAGATCGCGGACGGGAACGACCGGACCGCGCTGCACATCGTCGAGGAGGACGGCTCGGAGATCCGGCTCTCCTTCGCCGAACTGTCCGAGCGGTCCGACCGGCTCGCCAACCTGCTGCGCGAGCGCGGGGTCGGCGCCGAGGACCGGATCCTCGTCATGCTGGGCAACCAGGTCGAGCTGTGGGAGACGGCCCTGGCCGCCATGAAGCTGCGGGCCGTGGTCATCCCGGCCACCCCGCTGCTGGGCCCCGCCGACCTGCGGGACCGGGTGGAACGCGGACAGGTGCGCCACGTCCTGGTCAGGGCCGAGGACACCGCCAAGTTCGACGACGTGCCCGGCGACTACACGCGCACCGCCGTCGGCGGGGTGCCGGAGGGCTGGCAGCCCTACGAGGACGCGTACGCCGCCTCGGCCGAGTTCCTGCCCGACGGGCCGACCCTCGCCGACGACCCGCTGATGCTGTACTTCACCTCCGGTACGACGGCCCGCCCCAAGCTCGTGGAGCACACGCACGTCTCCTACCCGATCGGCCACCTGGCGACCATGTACTGGATCGGCCTCAAGCCCGGTGACGTGCACCTGAACATCTCCTCGCCGGGCTGGGCCAAGCACGCCTGGTCCAACCTGTTCGCGCCGTGGAACGCGCAGGCTACGGTCTTCCTCTACAACTACACGCGCTTCGACGCGTCCCGGCTGATGGCGGAGATGGACCGCGCGGGCGTGACCACCTTCTGCGCCCCGCCCACCGTGTGGCGCATGCTCATCCAGGCCGACCTCACCCAGCTGCGCACGCCGCCGCGCGAGGCCGTGGCCGCCGGCGAGCCCCTCAACCCCGAGGTCATCGACCAGGTCCGCCGGAGTTGGGGCGTGACCATCCGGGACGGCTTCGGCCAGACCGAGACCGCAGTCCAGGTCTCCAACAGCCCGGGCCAGCCCCTGAAGACCGGCTCCATGGGCCGCCCCGGCCCCGGCTACCGCGTCGAACTCCTCGACCCGGTCTCCGGCGCGCCGGGCGCGGCCGAGGGCGAGATCGCGCTCGATCTGTCGGCCCACCCGGTCGGCCTGATGACGGGCTACCACGGCGACGCCGACCGTACGGCGGAGGCGATGGCCGGCGGCTACTACCGGACCGGGGACATCGGCGCACGCGACGCCGACGGCTACATCACCTACGTCGGACGGGCCGACGACGTCTTCAAGGCCTCCGACTACAAGATCAGCCCCTTCGAGCTGGAGAGCGCCCTGCTGGAACACGAGGCGGTGGCGGAGGCGGCCGTCGTCCCCGCGCCGGACGAACTGCGGCTCGCCGTCCCCAAGGCCTATGTGGTGCTGGCGGAG
Organism: Streptomyces resistomycificus; assembly: GCF_001514265.1. GTDB lineage: Bacteria > Actinomycetota > Actinomycetes > Streptomycetales > Streptomycetaceae > Streptomyces > Streptomyces resistomycificus. The sequence goes on from NZ_KQ948988.1 coordinate 460,498, forward strand.
GGCTGGGAGCCGGGACCCGACACCGCGAAGGTCCTCTTCGAGCACGCCCGGCAGGCCCTCGCGCCCTACAAGCGCGTCCGCCGCCTGGAGTTCGCGCCCCTGCCCAAGACCGTCTCCGGCAAGATCCGCCGCATCGAGCTGCGCGAGGCCACGGCCGCCGGGTCCGACGCCGAGTACCGCGAGGAGGACTTCCGATGAGCCAACCGTCGTACACGCACGGCACGAGCGGGACACCGCTGCTCGGCGACACGATCGGCGCGAACCTGGACCGGGCCGTGGCGGCCTGGCCGGACCGTGAGGCACTGGTCGACGTGCCGTCCGGACGACGCTGGACGTACGCACGGTTCGGGGCGGACGTCGAGCAGCTGGCGGCCGCGCTGCTCGGCGCCGGGGTGGCCAAGGGCGACCGGGTGGGCATCTGGGCGGTCAACTGCCCGGAGTGGGTGCTCGTCCAGTACGCCACCGCCCGCATCGGCGCGATCATGGTGAACATCAACCCGGCCTACCGCACCCACGAGGTCGAGTACGTCCTCGGCCAGGCCGGCGTCTCGCTGCTGTTCGCCTCGCTCGGCCACAAGAGCAGCGACTACCGGGCGATGGTCGAACAGGTGCGGGGAAAGTGCCCCGGGCTGCGCGAGGTCGTGTACATCGGCGACCCGAGCTGGGAGGCGCTGCTGCGGCGCGGCACCCCCGGCACCCGCCCCGAGGACCTGTCCTGCGACGACCCGATCAACATCCAGTACACCTCGGGCACGACCGGCTTCCCGAAGGGAGCGACGCTCTCCCACCACAACATCCTCAACAACGGTTACTTCGTGGGCGAGACGCTCTCCTACACCGAGCAGGACCGGATCTGCATCCCCGTGCCCTACTACCACTGCTTCGGCATGGTGATGGGCAACCTGGCCGCCACCTCGCACGGCGCCTGCATGGTCATCCCGGCCCCGTCCTTCGACGCCGAGGCCACGCTGGAGGCCGTCCAGCAGGAGCGCTGCACCTCCCTGTACGGCGTCCCGACGATGTTCATCGCGGAGCTGAACCTCCCCGGCTTCGCCTCCTACGACCTGTCCTCCCTGCGCACCGGCATCATGGCGGGCTCGCCCTGCCCGGTGGAGGTCATGAAACGGGTGGTCGCCGAGATGCACATGGCGGAGGTCTCCATCTGCTACGGCATGACCGAGACCTCCCCGGTGTCCCTGCAGACCCGCCGCGACGACGACCTGGAGCACCGCACGGCCACCGTCGGCCGCGTCCTGCCGCACATCGAGGTCAAGGTCGTCGACCCGGCCACCGGTGTCACCCGGCCCCGTGGCGCGGCGGGCGAGTTGTGCACCCGCGGCTACAGCGTGATGCTCGGCTACTGGAACGAACCCGCGAAGACCGCCGAGGCGGTCGACCCCGGCCGCTGGATGCACACCGGCGATCTGGCGGTGATGCGCGAGGACGGGTACGTCGAGATCGTCGGCCGCATCAAGGACATGATCATCCGGGGTGGCGAGAACATCTACCCGCGCGAGATCGAGGAGTTCCTCCACACCCACCCGAAGATCGCGGACGTCCAGGTCGTCGGCGTCCCCCACGAGCGGTACGGCGAGGAGGTGCTGGCCTGCGTGATCGCGCGCGACGCGGCCCGGCCGCCGACGCTGGAGGAGGTGCGGGCCTTCTGCGAGGGACGGCTCGCGCACTACAAGATCCCGAGCCGGCTCGAGATCCTGGACTCCTTCCCCATGACCGTCTCGGGGAAGGTGCGCAAGATCGAACTGCGGCAGAAACACGCGGCGGACGGCTGACGGGTCGGTCAGACTGTCGCGATGATCGGCAGACGCACCACCTACCGCATGGCGGACGGCATACGGGTACCCGGGACCTGGCGGCACGTCTTCATCCACAACTTCGACTACCACCTGACCGACCTGTTCATCTACGCCGACGGGCTCGTCGACTGCTGGGGCCTGGTCACCCTGGAGCAGTTCGAGGAGAAGCTGCGGTCCGGGTGGGTCGCCACCGAGCTTCCCGAGGGTGCCGTCGCCTCCGGTCACGAACTCGCCGGCTGGACGTTCGCCGAGCCGCGCACCTGGCTCACCCCCGAGCTGCTGCTCGCCGAGGTGCGCGACACCGTGGACCAGCTCAACGGGCGGCCCGACTCTACGGACCGCTGCCTGGCCGCCGTCGACGCGTTCCTCGCCGACCGGACGGAGGAGAGGCGGGAGGCGGCCCGCGACGCCTATCTCGCGATCCCGCGCACGCGGCGCCACTACGCGCTCGGCGACATGGACCGCAAGGACTGGCCGCTGCAGGTCCTCGTCGCGGGACCGGGCGGCCGCACGTACCGGCCCGAGGACAAGGTGGTCACGCAGGAGTGGTACGACGAGGCCGTCCGCTACTTCGAGAACCGGGCGAAGCTGTTCTCCGAGCGGTCCGAGCGGGTCCCGGCGGACGGCCCGGTGACCCCGACGGCTCCCGCAATCCAGCTCTACGAGAGCTACCCGCTGAAGCCGTCCGACGACCCGGACGCCAGGGCCCTGCGCAACAACTACCCGGCCCCCGTCGACGTCGACGGGGTCACCTACCCCTCCGTCGCCCACGCCTACTGGGCCCTGTCGACGTCCGACCCCGACGTCCGCAGCGCGATCGCCGAGGCGGAACAGGCCTACGCCGCCCAGCAGTTGGCCGCCGACGCCCCCAGGCGCGAGGGCTGGGAGCAGGCCCGTACCGCGGTCATGACCCGCCTGCTGCGGGCCAAGTTCGCCCAGCACCCGGCCCTGGCCCGGATCCTGCTGGCCACGGACGACGCGACGATCGTCTACGACGACGGCGACTCGGGCTACTGGGGCGACAACGGCGGCCGCGGCCGCAACTGGACCGGCCGCCTCCTCGAACTCGTCCGCTCCGAACTGCACGCCGAGAGCACGGGGATCGGCACGGCCTAGGGCCGCGGTGACGCCGGCCGGGCGCCGTCCGGCAGGCGCATGCAGACCCGGGGCCAGCGGTCCAGGCCCAGCTCCCGCTCATGGGCGCGGATCTTCCGCAGACCGGGGGTGAGTTCGGCCTCCTCCAGCACGCGGAAGCCGAGGCGCGCGTAGTACGGCGCGTTCCACGGCACCTGAGTGAAGGTGGTGAGCGTGAGGCCGGCCAGGCCCTCCTCGCGGGCACGGTCGGCGGCGTACGCGAGGAGGGCCCGGCCGACGCCCCGGCGGGCCGCGTCGGGACGGACGGAGACCTGCTCGACGTGCAGGGCGCCGTCCACCGGTTCGCAGACGAGGTAGGCGACCGGTGCGTCAGCGTCGTCCACCGCGACCCACGCGCGGCCCTCCCGGCGGTATCGCTCCAGGACGTCTGGGGCGGGTGGCTCGTCGTCGGCGACCGCCGCCATGCCGAGGTCGCGGAAGGGGGCGCCGGCGGCGCGCTCGATGTCCTGGAGCAGCGGGAGCTCGTCGGCGGTGACGGGACGGATGGGCATGGGCCGAGTGTCGGCCGTGCGCTCCCGCGGCGCGACCGGATTTCAGGCCCCCGCCGCGTCCAGCTCGTCCGCGTGCGCGTTCACCGCCTGCGGGGTGCCCGTGAGGTCCAGTACGAACAGCGGGACGCCCAGGGCGTCGGCGCGGGTGCGGGCGTCGGGGGAGTAGCCGGCGAGGGAGAAGTAGACACAGCTCGCGGACTCCGTCATGGCCGTCAGCCACAGGCACTCCACGTCCCGCCGGGACGCCGGGCGCACGGTGGGCTCGACCTGGGCCAGCAGCCCGGCCGCGGCGAGCCCGATGCCCGCCGGAGGCCGCTGGTCGGCACGGCGGATGTTCCGGTAGCCGAGCCAGCGCAGGTACAGGGCCGCCGCGGTGACCGCGTCGCGGGCGGTACGGATCGCGACGGGCTGGAAGGCACGGCGACGGACCGGGGCGGCGGCCTCGGGGCTCGGGACGGCGGACGTCGTGGCCACCGGGACGCGCAGGACCGTCCCGCACCCGCAGCCCAGCTCGGGGTACGGCCACTGGCTGTCGCGGCCGCAGTCGGCGCACCGCACGGTGACCCACTCCTCGTCCCAGGCGCGGTGGGCGACCGCGGTGGCCGTCCCGTGCCCGTCGAGCGCCGGGGCGACGGGCGCCCCGCACACGCACGGGTAGGAGGGTGCCTCGTAGAAGTGCTCGCGTCTGCAGGCCGGGCAGCGCACCGACACGCTCTCGGACATGGCCCCCATCGTCCTCCAGCCGACCCCCGTTTGTCCTTCTCTTGACGGCCTTGGCCCACCCACTTACATTACTTCCAGATAGTAGAAAATACTTTCCGCAATGTGGAAACAGTGCGGGAGGGAAGACACGGGAAGTGCTCACCGCGGGGCGCGACGGGAGTGCGGATCCGACAGCCGAAGCAGGAGTACTCGATGGCTCGAATGACCGCTGCCCGCGCGGCAGTTGAGATTCTCAGGCGCGAGGGCGTCACCGACGCGTTCGGTGTCCCGGGCGCGGCGATCAACCCGTTCTACGCCGCGCTCAGGGCCTCCGGTGGAATCCACCACACCCTCGCCCGCCACGTGGAGGGCGCCTCGCACATGGCCGAGGGCTACACCCGTGCCCACCCCGGCAACATCGGCGTCTGTGTCGGCACCTCCGGTCCGGCCGGCACCGACATGATCACCGGCCTGTACTCGGCCATCGGCGACTCCGTCCCGATCCTGTGCATCACCGGCCAGGCCCCGACCACCGTGATCCACAAAGAGGACTTCCAGGCCGTCGACATCGCCTCCATCGCCAAACCGGTGACGAAGATGGCGGTCACGGTGCTGGAGGCCGCACAGGTCCCCGGCGTCTTCCAGCAGGCCTTCCACCTGATGCGCTCCGGCCGTCCCGGCCCGGTCCTGATCGACCTGCCGATCGACGTCCAGCTGACGGAGATCGAGTTCGACCCGGACACCTACGAGCCGCTTCCGGTCTACAAGCCGGCCGCCACCCGCGCCCAGATCGAGAAGGCGATCGGGATGCTGAACGCGTCCGAGCGCCCGCTGATCGTCGCCGGTGGCGGTGTCATCAACGCCGATGCCTGCGAACTCCTCGTCGAGTTCGCCGAGTTGACCGGGACCCCGGTGGTGCCGACCCTGATGGGCTGGGGAGTCCTGCCCGACGACCACGAGCTGAACGCCGGCATGGTCGGCCTGCAGACCTCGCACCGCTACGGCAACGCGACCTTCCTGGAGTCCGACTTCGTCCTCGGCATCGGCAACCGCTGGGCCAACCGCCACACCGGCAGGCTCGACGTCTACACGGCCGGACGGAAGTTCGTCCACGTCGACGTCGAACCCACCCAGATCGGCAGGATCTTCGCGGCGGACTACGGCATCGCGTCCGACGCCAGGGCCGCGCTGGAGCTGTTCGTCGCGGTGGCACGGGAGCTGAAGGCCGCCGGCCGGCTGCCCGACCGCTCCGACTGGGCCGCCGCCGCGCAGGAGAAGAAGGCGACCCTCCAGCGCCGTACGCACTTCGACGACGTCCCGATCAAGCCGCAGCGCGTCTACGAGGAGATGAACAAGGCCTTCGGACCGGAGACCCGGTACGTCTCCACCATCGGCCTTTCGCAGATCGCCGGCGCCCAGATGCTGCACGTCTACCGGCCGCGCCACTGGATCAACTGCGGACAGGCGGGCCCCCTGGGCTGGACGATCCCGGCCGCGCTCGGCGTCGCGAAGGCCGACCCCGAGGCGCAGGTCGTCGCCCTCTCCGGCGACTACGACTTCCAGTTCATGATCGAGGAACTGGCGGTCGGCGCGCAGCACAAGATCCCCTACGTCCACGTCCTCGTCAACAACTCCTACCTGGGCCTGATCCGCCAGGCGCAGCGGGCGTTCGACATCGATTTCCAGGTCAAGCTGGAGTTCGAGAACATCAACTCGCCCGAGCTGGGCGTCTACGGCGTCGACCATGTCAAGGTCGCCGAGGGCCTCGGCTGCAAGGCGATCCGGGTGACCGACCCGGCCGAACTGGGCGCGGCCCTCGAGCAGGCGAAGAAGCTGGCCGCCCGGTTCCAGGTGCCGGTGGTCGTCGAGGCGATCCTGGAGCGCGTCACCAACATCTCGATGTCGACCACCAACGACATCGGCAACGTCGTCGAGTTCGAGGAGATCGCCACCGAGCCGGGGCACGCCCCGACCTCGATCAGGACGCTGAAGGTCTGACGCCGGTCCTCAGCCGTCCAGGGGCGGCCCATCCGTGGATGGGCCGCCCCTCGCGGTGGGTGCCACGACCCGGAGCGGTGCGCCGTCGGTGGGTGCGGAGCCCGCCGCCCCCGTGCCGGCGGGCCCCGCCTGATGAGAATGTGCCCGGACCCGGGGGCTGGTGAAGCCTCCCGGGCCCGGTTCAGAGGTGGATTTGAGGATTCCGTAGCCCACGTACGTCCGGTGACGTACGTGGGTCGTGCGGGGAGGTGTGCCCGCGCTGCGGGGCTCACTCCTCATGGTGGTCGGACAGCCCCGGCCAGTCGTCGGGGCCGCCGCCCTGCCATTCGACGATGTCGCTCTCCTCGACCTCGACCTGGTCGAGGTCGGCCAGCCGCAGGAGCTCGACGACGTCGTCCAGGTGGGAGGCGACCCCGAGGTTCTCGTCGTCCCGGGTGACGCGGCGGGAGCCGTCCAGGGCGGGGGCGTGGACCACGATGTGCGGGTGCTGCGCGGGGTGTGCTGGAGGTGCCATGCCTTCAGGCTCCTGCGGGCGCCGGGGATCCGCACCCCGGCGGCCGCCCCGCGCTCGTGACGGAACGCCGAGAGCGCCGGTGCGGAACGGTCCGCGTCCGGCGCTCGTCGTCGATCTGGGACCGCGGCGGCTGCGACGGAGCCCCGAGGCCCTTCCCTCAGGTCGAGAAGGGGGTCCGGGTCCTTCACCACCGCACTGGCTCGCACGCCGCCGCGGTCCGTTCCCTGCCCGTGCCCGGTACCGGTCGACCACCCCTCATCCGGGTCGCCGGCGGTCGGGCGCGGTCAGGGAGCTCGAGCTCAGTCCTCGCGCAGGGCGCGGACCGCCTCCTCCACGCGCCTGCCGTACTCCGGGTCGGCGGCGTGGAAGTGGGTGAGGTTCTTCTCGATCACGGCATCGAGGGAGACCTGGGACAGGCCACCGGCGATGTTCGCGACCAGCCGGGACCGCTCCTCCTGCGACATCAGCCGGTACAGCTCGCCCGCCTGGAAGAAGTCGTCGTCCTTGGTGTGGAGGGGAGCCTCGTGGGTGCCTGTCCAGCCGTCCACCGCCAGCGGGGCCGACAGGGGCCGGCCGGTCTCGGCAGGGCCGTCGTACGAGTTGGGCTCGTAGTTCCTGGCCGCGCGGCCCTGGGAGTTGGAGGCCATGAGGCCGTCCCGGCCGTGGTTGCTGACCGGCGCGGCCTTCGGGGCGTTCACCGCGAGCTGGGTGTGGCGTGCACCGCGCGCTCCGGGACGCGCTCGCGGTTGAAGCGGGCGAGCTTCTCCACGAGGTGCTGGTCCTGGAGGAGGAGCGGGCCGCCGGCGCCGGCGGAGGCTGAGTTCTGGTTGTCGGCGACCGGGGCGCCGGACTCGGTGGTGAGCACGCGCTTCGACATCGTGGACCTTCCGTACGAGAGTCAGCGGAGTCTTCGGAAAAGTGCTTCCGCTTCGTGGAGCCTGGGTTTGGGGCGATCTGGACGTCAACAATTTGTTGAAGTGGATTCCGGGCGGCGCCGACGCCTGGGCGCGACAGGACAGATGTCAGCGCCGACGCCGCCCGGGGCTTGGGGAAGGGCGTCAGATCCGGGCGCCGGACAGGCGCTCCACCGCCCGCAGCAGGGCCGAGTGGTCGAGGCCGCCGTCACCCTGCGCGCGCAGGCCGGCGACCAGCTGGGCGACCACGGCGCCGACGGGCAGGGCCGCGCCGACGTTGCGGGCGGCGTCGGTGACGATGCCCATGTCCTTGTGGTGCAGGTCGATACGGAAGCCCGGCTTGAAGTCGCGGTGGAGGAAGTTGTCCTTCTTGCGCGTCAGCACGGTGGAGCCGGCGAGGCCGCCGTTGAGGACGTCGAGGGCCGCTTCCAGGTCCACGCCCGACTTCTCGAGGAAGACCACGGCCTCGGCGCACGCCTGGATGTTCACGGCGACGATCAGCTGGTTGGCGGCCTTCACGGTCTGGCCCGAGCCGTGCGGACCGCACAGCACGATGGTCCTGCCGAGCGCCTCGAAGATCGGCGCCGCCTGGTCGAAGTCGGCCTGGGCGCCGCCCACCATGATGGACAGCACGGCCTCGATCGCGCCGGCCTCACCGCCGGACACGGGCGCGTCCAGGACACGGATGCCCCTGTCCGCCGCCGCCTTGGCGAGGTCGACCGAGGTCTGCGGGGTGATGGAGGACATGTCGATCAGCAGCGCGCCGGCCCTGACGTTCTCCAGGATGCCGTCCGGGCCGTACGCGATGGCCTCGACCTGCGGTGAGGCGGGCACCATCGTGATCACGACGTCGGCGTCCCGGACCGCCTCGGCGATCGAGCCGGCCGCGGTGCCGCCGGCCGCGGTCAGGCGGTCGAGCTTGTCCTGCTCCAGGGTGAAGCCGGTGACGTCGTAACCCGCCTTGACCAGGTTCTCGGACATCGGGGAACCCATGATGCCGAGGCCTATCCAGGCGATCTTGGGGAGGTTCGTGCTCATGAGGGTGCCTCTCTGACTGCTGTTCTACGTCTGTGGGTCGCCACTCAGCGGGCGGCGCGTGCCTCGGCCGGCAGCCAGTCGAACGCCTCCGCGCTCGGACGGTCGCCCGGCTTGTACTCCAGGCCGACCCAGCCCTCGTAACCGGCCTTCCGGAGCTGGTCGAGGAGGTCTTCCAGGGGAAGCGAGCCAGTGCCCGGCGCCCCGCGCCCGGGGTTGTCGGCGATCTGCACGTGGCCGGTCTTCGAGGCGTACCGCTCGATCACCGACGGCAGGTCCTCGCCGTTCATCGACAGGTGGTACAGATCCATCAGGAACCGCGCGTTGCCCAGCCCCGAGGCCTCGTTGACCTTGTCGACGATCCCCACCGCGGCGGGGGCGCTCACCAGTGGATACCGCGGCGACTCGGGCTTGTTGAGGGCCTCGATCAGCAGGATCGCGCCGATCCGGTCGGCGGCCCGGGCCGCGAGGACCAGGTTCCGCAGGGCGAGCGCGTCCTGCTCGGCCGGGTCCACGCCCTCGACGCGGTTGCCGTACAGGGCGTTGAGCGCCGTGCAGCCGAGGGACTCGGCGAAGTCGGCGGCCACGTCGATGTTGGCGCGGAAGCGCTCCGACTCCTCGCCGGGGACGGACAGGGCGCCCCGGTCCGGTCCGGGCAGCTGTCCGGCGTAGAAGTTCAAGCCGGTGAGCCGGACGCCCGCGTCCTCGATCGCCCCCTTCAGGGCGTCGAGCTCCGACCGCTCGGGCGTGGGGGAGTCGGTCCAGGGCCACCACAGCTCGACCGCGGTGAAGCCGGCCGCGGCGGCGGCCGCGGGGCGCTCCACAAGCGGGAGTTCCGTGAAGAGGATCGACAGGTTGACGTTGAAGCGCTGGCCTGCGGCGGTGCTCGACTCAAAACCTGGCATCGGGTGCGGCGCTCCCTTCCGTGTGATTGCTTTTTCCGTATTACGGAAGTTTGTTTCTGCTTAATGGAAGATTGCCGTCGGGGATCGGAGCTTGTCAAGAGGGCTCGGCGGAAAACGGCACCGCGCGTTAGGTTGTGCGCGTGCGATTGCGAGTGGAGTTCACGACCGAGCCCTTCGACCTCGACGAGGCGCCCGCGCACGCGGTGGTGGCCCGGGAGGTCATCGAGGCGGCCGAGCTGGACGCGGTGGACGTCGGTCCGTTCGGCAACACGGCGGAGGGTGGCTCCGAGGCCGTGCTGACCGCCGTGGACGCCCTGCTGCGCCGGACCCTGGAGTCCGGCGCCACCCGGATCTCGCTCCAGCTCAACGTGCTCGACGAGAGCGTGCTCGACGAGGGCGTGGGCGGGGAGGGTGGGAAGTGACCGGCACCGGGGACGAGCCCTTCATCGCGGCCGTGAAACCGCTGGTCGACGCGATGGGGGGCGAACTGCTCCCGCCGGACGAGGCCGGCCCCGACGACGTGGTGCTCGCCTGGGAGGGTGCCGACGTGGTCGCCGTGCGTCTGCCGCAGCTCGCCGACTCCCTCGATCACATCCTGGCCGCCATGGAGCGCAAGAAGGGCAGGCCCCTGGCCGACCTGGACCGCAAGGCCAAGCAGGAGGTGGTGCGCATACTGGAGGCGCGCGGCGCCTTCTCCGTACGGCACGGCGTGGAGACCGTGGCCGGTGCGCTCGGCGTGAGCCGCTTCACGGTCTACAACTACCTCAACCGTGAGAAAGAGGGCTGAGCGGGCCGCTGGGCAGTCCGCGGGGCCGCCCCGGTCCCGTAACCCGGAATTTTCAACAAAGTGTTGACGCGGCCTTCGGGAGGGCGTTAGCTAGCGGCAGCCCGATCAGCACGAAGGCCGTTCGCGGCCACGGAGGCTCCCGTGACGTCGACTTCCACGCCCCCGGGCCTGGCCCGGTTCAACGCCCTGGAGGAGCACACCGCCTTCGCCGCACTCCGCGAGGCGTGCGCCTCCACGGCCTGGGCCGAGCGGCTGCTCGCCGCCCGCCCCTACGCCACCCCCGACGACCTCTACACCGCCAGTGACGCCGCCACGGCGGCCCTGAGCGCCGAGGACCTCGCCGAGGCGATGGCCGGACACCCGCCCATCGGCCGCCCCAAGCCGGGCGACCCCGCCTCGGCGCGGGAACAGCGCGGCATGGCCGGCGCCTCCGAGGGGCTCAAGGCGCAGATGCTGGAACTGAACCTGGCCTACCAGGAGAGGTTCGGCCATGTCTTCCTGATCTGCGCCACCGGCCGGACCGGCGAGCAGATGCGCGACGCGGTGAAGGAGCGGATAGGCAACACGCCGGAGCGGGAGCGGGAGATCGTCCGCACCGAGCTGGGCAGGATCAACCGTATCCGCCTCGCCCGCATCGTCGAAGAGGACTGAGCAGCATGAGCACCAGCACCACCGCCTCGGTGTCCACCCACATCCTGGACACCAGCATCGGCCGCCCCGCCGGGGAGGTGGCCGTCCAGTTGTCCGCCCGCGGTGGGCGTGACGCGGACTGGCAGGCGCTCGGCGGCTCCGTGACCGACGCGGACGGCCGGTGCAAGGACCTGCCGGCCCTGCCGGAGGGCACCACCCATGTACGGCTCGACTTCGCCGTCCAGGCGTATTTCGAGCGTTGTGAGAAGAAGCAAGCCGATGCGCAGCAGGACGCCCCCGCGAATCGGGACAGCGATGCGTTCTTTCCAGAGGTAGCGATCACCTTCGCAGTCAAGCCCGGCGAGCACTACCACGTACCGCTGCTGCTCAACCCGTTCGGCTACTCCGTATACCGAGGGAGCTAGCTACAGATGACAGACAATTCCCGCCCTGCCCGCCCGGTGCTCCTGGGACAGAACCAGTACGGCAAGGCCGAGAACCGAGTCGTCAGGATCACGCGGGACGGCGCCACCCACCACATCAAGGACCTGAACGTCTCCGTCGCCCTCTCCGGCGACATGGAGGAGGTCCACTACTCCGGCTCGAACGCCAACGTCCTGCCGACCGACACCACCAAGAACACGGTGTACGCGTTCGCCAAGGAGCACGGCATCGAGTCCGCCGAGCAGTTCGGCATCCACCTCGCGCGCCACTTCGTGACGTCGCAGGAGCCGATCACGACGGCGCGGATCCGCATCGAGGAGTACGCCTGGGAGCGGATCGAGGCCTCCGACGCCGACTCCCGGTTCATCGGCGCCGACGAGGTCAAGCACTCCTTCGTCCGCAAGGGCCAGGAGACCCGGCTGACGCAGATCACCTATGACGGCCAGTCGTGGGAGGTCGTCTCCGGGCTGAAGGACCTCGTGGTGATGAACTCGACCAACTCCGAGTTCTGGGGCTACGTCAAGGACAGGTACACGACGCTCAAGGAGGCGTACGACCGCATCCTGGCCACCCAGGTCTCCGCCCGCTGGCGCTTCAACTGGACCGACGACGAGCAGCGGATGCCCCACTGGGAGAAGTCCTACGAGCAGACGCGCAAGCACATGCTCCAGGCCTTCGCCGAGACCTACTCCCTCTCGCTCCAGCAGACCCTCTACCAAATGGGTTCACGGATCATCAACAGCCGCAGCGAGATCGACGAGGTCCGCTTCTCGCTCCCGAACAAGCACCACTTCCTCGTCGACCTGGAGCCCTTCGGGCTGAAGAACGACAACGAGGTGTACTTCGCCGCCGACCGGCCCTACGGCCTGATCGAGGCGACCGTCCTGCGGGACGGCTGCGAGCCGAGGATCCCCGTGGACCTCACCAACCTCTGATCAACTCCATTTCTCGGCACCCGTGGCCGGGGCACCCGCACCGGCCACGGCACTCAAATCTCCAGGGTCCTGCCGTGCCCTCTCTCTTGAGTCCACTGAGCGAAAAGGACGCATCATGGCAGCAGACCGGCGCCTCGTCATCGAGAACTGTGCGATCGCGACCGTCGACGCCCACGACACCGAGTACCCGAGCGGACACGTCGTCGTCGCCGGCAACCGCATCGAGTCGCTCGGCGCGGGCAGGGCCCCCGACAACCTGGAGAACGTCGACCGCCGTATCGACGCCACCGGCCACCTCGTGACCCCCGGCCTGGTCAACACCCACCACCACTACTACCAGTGGATCACCCGGGGCCTGGCCACCGACCACAACCTCTTCGACTGGCTCGTCGCGCTCTACCCGACCTGGGCGCGCATCGACGAGCCGATGGTCCGGGCGGCCGCCGAGGGCTCCCTCGCCATGATGGCCCGCGGCGGTGTCACCACCGCCATGGACCACCACTACGTCTTCCCGAAGGGCTCCGGCGACCTGTCCGGCGCGATCATCGGTGCCGCCCGCGAGATGGGCGTCCGCTTCACCCTCGCCCGCGGTTCCATGGACCGCAGCGAGAAGGACGGCGGCCTGCCGCCGGACTTCGCCGTGGAGACCCTGGACGGTGCTCTCGCCGCGACCGAGGAGACCGTCGGGCAGCACCACGACGCCTCCTTCGACGCGATGACGCAGGTCGCCGTGGCCCCCTGCTCGCCCTTCTCCGTGTCGACCGAACTGCTGAGGCAGGGCGCCGAGTTGGCCCGCCGTCTCGGCGTACGGCTGCACACCCACGGCTCGGAGACCGTGGAGGAGGAGCAGTTCTGCAAGGAACTGTTCGGCATGGGTCCGACCGACTACTTCGAGTCCACCGGCTGGCTCGGCGAGGACGTGTGGATGGCGCACTGCGTCCACATGAACGACTCCGACATCGCCGCCTTCGCCCGTACCAGGACCGGCGTCGCCCACTGCCCCTCGTCCAACGCCCGGCTGGCCGCCGGCATCGCCCGCGTCCCCGACATGCTCGCCGCCGGCGTCCCCGTCGGCCTCGGCGTCGACGGCACCGCGTCCAACGAGTCCGGTGAACTCCACACCGAACTGCGCAACGCCCTCCTCATCAACCGCCTCGGCGCCCACCGCGAGGCCGCCCTGAACGCCCGTCAGGCCCTGCGCCTGGGCACCTACGGCGGCGCCCAGGTACTGGGCCGCAGCGCCGAGATCGGCTCCCTGGAGCCCGGCAAGCTCGCCGACCTGGTGCTGTGGAAGCTGGACACACTGGCCCACGCCTCCATCGCCGACCCGGTGACCGCGCTGGTCTTCGGCGCGGCGGCGCCGGTCACCGCCTCCTTCGTCAACGGCCGCCAGATCGTCGAGGACAACCGGCTGCTGACCGCCGACGAGGACGCGATCGCCCGCTCCACGCGGGCCGAGGCGCGGCGGCTGGCGGAGATCGCCGGGCGGAGCTGACCAGCTGAAGATCTCCGGTCGAGGGGGACGGCCCTCGACCGGTGGCCGTGGACCCCAGCGGGTCCATGGCGGCCGGGTCCGGGGCGCGCATGGACGTGCGCGCCCCGGAACGGCCACCGTTCCTTCGAACGGCCACCGTTCTTGTCGAACGGCCACCGTTCTTGTCGAACGGTCTCCGTCCCGGTCCCGCACGACCACCGCACCACCTCCCTGACACCCACGTCAGAGCCGACGTGTAACCGACCGGAGGAGAGCCGCAGTGTCCGTCAGTACCGTCCCCGTCCATCCCGTCGACGAGAAACTCCCCGCGCTCAAGATGGCGACCAGTGGTCTGCAGCACGTGGCCGCCATGTACGCGGGGGTCGTCGCCCCGCCTCTGATCGTCGGCGCCGCCATCGGCCTGACCGGCACCGAACTCACCTTCCTCACCGGCGCCTGCCTCTTCACGGCGGGGCTCGCCACCTTCCTCCAGACGCTCGGCATCTGGAGGATCGGCGCCCGGCTGCCCTTCGTCAACGGCGTCACCTTCGCCGGTGTCGCCCCCATGACCGCCGTCGTCGCCTCCACCGAGGACAAGTCCGACGCCCTGCCGATCATCTTCGGCGCCGTCATGGTGGCCGGCCTGCTCGGCTTCCTCGCCGCCCCCTTCTTCAGCAAGGCGGTCCGCTTCTTCCCGCCCGTCGTCACCGGCACGGTGATCACACTGATCGGCGTCTCGCTGCTGCCGGTCGCCTTCGGCTGGGCGCAGGGCCCCGATCCGGCGGCCGCCGACTACGGCTCGACGACCTTTCTGGGCCTGGCGGCCGCGACGCTCGTGATCGTGCTGCTCCTGCGCCGCTTCACCCGCGGCTTCGTCAAACAGATCGCCGTGCTGCTCGGTCTGGTGGTCGGCACACTCGTGGCGATCCCGTTCGGTGTCACGGACTTCGGGCCGGTCGCCGACGCGGACCTCGTCGGTTTCCCCACCCCGTTCCACTTCGGCGCACCGCAGTTCCAGCTCGCCGCGATCCTCTCCCTGTGCGTGGTGATGGTGGTCTCGATGACCGAATCGACCGCGGACATGCTGGCGTTGGGCGAGATCGTCGAACGCCCCGCGGACGAACGGACCATCGCGGCCGGCCTGCGCGCCGACACCCTCGGCTCGGCCGTCAGCCCCTTCTTCAACGGCTTCATGTGCAGCGCCTTCGCACAGAACATCGGCCTGGTCGCCATGACCCGGATCCGCAGCCGGTACGTCGTCGCCACCGGCGGAGCCTTCCTGGTACTGATGGGCCTGTGCCCGATGGCCGCCTCGCTCATCGCCGTCGTACCGCGCCCGGTGCTCGGCGGCGCGGGTGTCGTCCTGTTCGGCTCGGTGGCCGCCAGCGGTATCCAGACCCTCGTACGGGCCGGCCTGGACCGGGACAACAACGTCCTGATCGTGGCCGTCTCACTCGCCGTCGGCATCATCCCGATCACCGCGCCGGAGTTCTACCACGCCTTCCCGGAGACCGCCAGGATCGTCCTGGACTCGGGCATATCGACCGGCTGCGTCGCCGCGGTGCTGCTCAACCTGGTCTTCAACCACCTCGGCAGGGACCGGGACGCCCAGGACGTCACGCATCCCATGGAGGCGGGGGAGGAGATCGCCGGGGCCCGCCCGGCCGGCGCGCACTGAGCGCGCCTCACACCTGCCGGAACGCCTGACAGGGCCGGGCGCTCGGCAGCCGCCCGGTGAAGTACGAGCGGGGCGGGACACCCATCAGGGTGCGGAAGTCGGCCGTCATGTGGGACTGGTCGTAGTAGCCGGTGGCGGCGGCCAGTTCGGCCCAGTCACCCCGCGGCGCCTGCGTCAGTACATGCCGTACGCGGTCGATGCGGGCGTAGTGCTTGGGGGAGAGCCCGACGCCCTCCGTGAAGAGGTTGCGCAACTGCCGCTCGCTCACCGCGAGTTCGCGGGCCACGTCCTGGACCTGGGCGGGCGCGTGGCCCGAGCGCGTCGACAGGGCGGCCACGGCGGCCCGCAGCACCCGGGTGCGTGAGCGGTCGCCGGCCGGGGCCGGCAGGCCGGGGAGCAGTTCCGCCAGGTGGGCGATCACCTCCTCGGTCTCCAAGTCGACGATGTCGGAGGCTAGTTGACGTGCCGTGGCGGTCGGCAGCGCGGACAGCGGCACGACCCGCCCGACGAGGTCGGCGGCCGGCGTCCCGAGCAGCGGACGGGCCGTGCCCGGCCCCAGGCTCACCTGGACGCAGGACGCCACCCGCCGGTCCGCGTCCGCGTAGTACGAGGCACGGGTGCGCGGGCCGACGACCACCGCGTCACGACGGCCGCCCTCCTCGACGCGTACCACCAACTTCGTCGCCGTGTCCGGGACATGGGTGAAGGACGCCGGCAGTGCGTCCCTGGCGGCCACGGACTCGATGCCGGTGATCCAGGGACGCAGAGCGGTGGGAACGGTCGCGGTGCGCTCGGCGAGGGCGTTGGTCACCCACCCACGGTAAACGCGCGCCCCGCTCTCGGGTACGCCACAACCGTGCCGGAATCTCCTAGCGGCCGGCGCCTGCCGCCCGCCAGCGTGGAGGCCATGATCCTAGTGACCGGTGCCACGGGCACCATCGGCAGCGAAGTCGTACGACAGCTCGCGGCGCGCGGCGAGAAGGTGCGCGCCATGACCCGGAACCCGGGAGGCGCCCGGATGCCGGCCGGAGTGGAGGTGGTGCGCGGGGACTTCCTGGACCAGGAGTCCCTGGAGGTGGCACTGGAGGGCGCGACGGCCGCCTTCCTGGTGGCGGTGCTCGGACCGGCCGACGGCGGCCGGGACGCACGGCTGGTGGAGCTGGCGCGGGCGGCCGGTGTCGGCCGCCTGGTGAAGCTCTCCTCCATCGGCACCGGCGACCCCGCCTACGGTCCCTTCGGCACCTGGCATCTGCCGGGAGAGGAGGCACTGCGGGCCGGGGAGGCGGAGTGGACGATCCTGCGGCCCTCGTCCTTCGCCTCCAACACCCTCGGCTGGGCCGAACCGATCCGGGCGGGGCGGCCCGTGCCCGACATGACGGGGGAAGGCCGGCAGGGCGTGGTCGACCCGCGTGACGTGTCCGAGACGGCCGTCGAGGCGCTGACCGACTCCCGGCACTCCGGGCGGACCTACACACTGACCGGACCCGAGGCGATCCGCGCCGCCGACCAGGCCGCCGTGCTCGCCGCCGTCCTCGGGCGCCCGGTGCGGACCCTCACCCTGACGCCGGATCAGATCCGCGCGCAGCTCACCGCGTCGGGCCTGGACGAGGCGGCCGTCGAGGGCGTCGTGGGCGGCGTGGGATTCGCCCGCGAGGGCGGCAACACCCTGGTCACGGACGACGTACGGCAGGCCCTGGGGCGGCCGGCGCGGACGTACCGGGAGTGGGCCGAGGACCACAGGCAGGTGTTCACGGGGGAGGGGTGACCGGCGGCGGGTACCGATCCGGACGGACAAGGACCGGCTCCCCGGCTGGTGCACCGCAAGCTTCCCGACCGGGTCCGGGTCGGCCACCGGGTTCGAGAAACCAGCGATCGGCACCCCGCCACGAGTCGGGCGGGTCCTCGCCACCGGCGAGGCATACGGCCGGCCCACCGCAAGGTCGGCACCGAACCCCGCCGCGGCGCCTGGACTTCCGCCCGCACGCACCTCCAGGAACCCCACGAGGTTGGATAGCTCCATGGTGCGACGAGAGCGCGTGACGAAGAGACGGCCTCCCTTCGGCATGCCGAGAGGCATCGTCCTGCTGGCGACGCCGGACGGCTGGCGCCACAGTGTTCTCACCGAGGAAGGCGGGATGTTCTGCGGACGCCTTGCCGACGTGGCGGCCGACACCGACCCAGCCGAGGCACAGGCCGCCGTGGCTGCCATGGTGGTGGGGCTCGCACACGACTTCCACGACGCTGACCTCGATGTGACCTGGGATCCGCCCCGGGAGCCCGGGTCCTGGACAGCTCAGGTCACCGTTGCCACGACCCCACCGAGCGCCTGAAGTCAAACGACAAGCTTACGGAAAGCCGGGTGTGCCGCCGCAGCAGGCGACGGTTTGGGTCTGGTCGGAGCCGGCGAGGGGTGCTGCCGCGAGCACCGCGGTCAGTGCCACGAACAAGCCGAGTATGGCTTTGCGCATTGCTTCTCCCGGTCTAAGGGGGGCGACGGAACGGCGCTGGGGGCTCCGGCCATTGCCGGAGCCCCCAGCGCCGTACACACGGGCCGCGCCCGGAATCGCCGTCAGCAGTTCTTGATGCTCCAGACGGGCGTCCAGTAGTAGCGGGAGTTGGAGCTGTACGGTGCCGGGGTGGCGTCGTAGGCGGATCCGTCCGCACCGAAGAAGATCGCCCTCGTGCCGGGGGTCTGATCGTTGATCCACGACCCCCAGTCTCCCCACGGCATGCCACGCCTTCCGCATTCGTACCAGCGCAGGGCGTCGCCGTTGAATCCCTCCCGGCTGTAGGCGCAGAACCAGCCACTGTGGACCTGTCCTTGCAGGCAGGGGTCGAACGCGGCCCGAGAGCTGTCGCCGGACGCGAAGTCCCTCGGGTGCTTCTCTCCGGGCAGGGCGACCATCAGTGTGGCGTCGCCGCCGAGGTCGATCTCGTTGAGTGCGACCTGTTTCCCGCCGGTCCGCTTCACATATCGGTCGACCTTCGCCTGGAGCGATGTGGTCTGGGCCTTCGTCAGGTGCGCCTTCGCGGCCTGGTCCGCGAAGGGCTGTCCGGCGCTTGCCGCCGAGACGCGCGTTGTGTCGGAGCCCGGCGCGGCGGTGGCAGCGGTCGCCCCGGTTCCGAACAGGAGGGCAGCGGTCGCAGTCACGACCGCCAGCATGGGTATGCGCATGGTGCGTTCCCCCGTTTCTGATGACCCCTCGGATGTCTGGGGGTCAATCTGACTTCAGGGTTGTTCGGGACGCATGAGACGAACAAGTCCGAAATCGGCCACTCCGGTTGAAAGTTGAAGGTTGCGACCCTTGGGGCAGCTGCGGCAGCAGGCTCTCCAACACCGGACACTCCCTGGCAGGGGAGCGCAGCCCGGCAGGGAAACGGGCGCTGCCCGCATCACGGCAGGGCCCGTTGTCAGTGGTGCCCCTGACCGTGGTTTGGCGGCATTTCTACGGCATGGACCGGATGTACGCCGCCCGCGGAGTCCCTGTCGCCGAACGCGATCCGCTCGGGCAGGGTTTCAGTCAGAGGACCTCGACTGCCGATTCGGTACGCGAGTTCCGCTGGCCAAGGGCGGCCACCCTCGCGGGATCTTCTCCTCGGCAACAGTGAGCGACCACGTGAGCTACGAGTCGTGGCTGGAGCGGGAACGATTGATCCTTCTGGACCGCGAGCCCGAGGTGATCGGGGTGGCCTCGCAAGCGGACGACACCGCTGACCTCATCGTCCCCAGGGCGTAAACCCGTGGGCCTATGCCCCGCGAGTAATCAAACGGTGGGCCGATGCTCCGCGGGAGGGGCACGTGGCAGCGTTCCCCTGTGCCCACGGACTAGCCATCGCGGCACGGTTGACGATCCATCACCACGGAGGGCCCATGACCACCACACCGTTCATCAGCCGGAAGGGCATGACGCGCCGCAGCATGCTGGGAGCCGCGCTGGCCGCCGGGGCCGCGGTGCCGCTTGCCGCCGTCGGCGGCCCCGCGTGGGCCGAGCCGGCCGCGACACGGTTCATGCTGCCCGTGCCGACCGGGCCGCACCCGGTGGGCACGGTCCAGCTGCACCTCGTCGACCGGTCGCGTCCGGACGACATCGCGGGCCCTGGGCGTTTCCGCGAGCTGATGGCCACCGTCTGGTACCCCGCCCGGGACGTCCAGCGGTACCCGGTGGCGCCCTGGATGCCAGCCGGCGCACTTCAGGCGTTCCTCGCCGACGCCGGGTTCGGCGCTCTGACCCCCCTGGAGCTGCTCACTGCCGGCCACGTGGGCGCTCCGATGCGGCGATCTGGCAGACGGCTGCCCGTCGTCGTGTTCTCGCATGGCGCGCACAGTCACCAGGGCGACCACACCGTCATGGTCCAAGAGCTCGCCAGCCACGGATACGCAGCTGTGACGGTGGCTCACCAGTACGACACGTACACCGAGTTCCCCGACGGCCGGATCGCCGTCCCGCTCCGCGACAGGCAGGCGCCGACGCTGCCCGGGGACTTCGCTGCTGACCTGCGCTTCGTCCTCGACTGCGTCGAGCAGCTCGCCGCCGGGTGCAATCCCGACGTCGACCACAGGGAACTGCCGGCCGGGCTGCTGGGCTCCCTCGACCCGCGGCGCATGGGCGCGTTCGGCTGGTCGAAGGGCGGGACGGCCACCGCCTGCGCCATGCTCGCGGACGAGCGCATCCGGGCCGGGCTGAGCCTCGACGGCCCGATGCAGATGAACCCGCCACTGGCCGGCGACTTGGACCGACCGTTCATGATGATGTCCGCCGCGTTCACCCGGGCCACGGATCCCGAGGCCGCCGCATTCTGGTCGCACCTGCGGGGCTGGCGGCTGGACATTCAGGCCCAGGGCGCCGTCCACGTCTCGTACGGCGACAATGAGGCACTGTTCCCGCAGGTGGCGAAGCTGTTCGGATGGAGCGCGCAGCAGCTCCAGGAGGTGATCGGCACCCTCGATCCCGACCAGGGGGTGAAGATCCAGCAGGCGTACCCGCTCGCGTTCTTCGACGAGCACCTGCGCCACCGTCGGGGGCACCTGCTCGACGGGCCGTCCCCGGCCTTCCCAGCAGTGACGTTCCTCCCCTGAGTACCCGGGACCGCAGCACCGCGGTCCCTCGCAGGCCCGTCCAAGGTGACCCGCCCGCGCCGCTGGGTGCGAACAGCCGCTCAGAGGAACCTCTTCAACCGCGCTCGGCCGGCTCTATCACTGCCTCCAGCACGGCGAACGTCCGACGAGCAGGCTGCCTTCCCCGCACCGTCCTCGACGGTGGAAACGGCGGCCGCCTGACCTGCGGCTACCTTGCTCAGATCACCCACAGCAGTCGATCATTCAAGGATGAGACCCGAAGTTCAGGCCTTCGTCGCCGATGGCCCCCTCCCCGACTGGGACACCGACGACGAGGAGCTCGTTGACCGCCGATTCCGGCAAATCGAGGCCATCTCCGCGCCAGTCACACCCGACGAGGCTCATGCTCTGGCCGGCTGCTTCGGCCCCGATGACTGCTATGGCGTCGCCTGGTCGCTGCTGCACCTGATCGAGACCAGCTCAGGACCACTGCCAGCCGTGACACGCCCGGGACCCGACGCCGACGACTGGCATCGCACGCTCTGGAATCGCTGGGGAAACCACGGACTCACCGACGAGGACTCGACGCCTTAGAACCCTGAGTTGTCTATGCGGTCACAGCACTGGCGATCGGGGGCCGGCCGGAAGCCCGTGCCGGTGAGCGACTCGCCTTATCCCGGCACGGGTGAGGGGGAGAGCGCTCCGACGGAGCTGGTCGAGGCGTGGCCCCGGGTTGCTCGGTGCCGCTCAGAGCCCGAACAGGCTCGGATCCGAGGCCAGTTCCTTGAAGTGGTCCCGCGGATTCGCCACCAGCCGGCGTTCCTTGAGGTTCATCAGCCCGCCGACGGCCGTGATCTCGGCCGCCACGGTGCCGTCGGTCTTCCGGATCGTCTGGTGCATGCGGAACGTCTTGCCCTCGCCCCACTCGAAGTCGCACGTCACCTCGACCTCGTCGCCCGCCAGTAACTCCCGCCGGTAGCGGATGGTGGTCTCCAGGGCCACCGGGCCCACGCCCCTGCCGATGAGGCCCGCCTGGCTGATCCCGGCGGCCCGGAGCAGGGACCAGCGGGCGTGTTCCGCGTAGTTGATGTACACGCTCTGGTTGAGGTGTCCCTGCACGTCCGTCTCATAGCCACGGACGGTCACCGGGACGGAAAACGGGTCGGTCACGGCTGCCCCTTCTGATCGTGGATCATCTGATCGACCGATCTTGGCATGCTCATCACGTGCGGCGCGGGGACGCCAGCAGATAGCGGGCGCGCGTGCGCGGTTCGGTGTGCTCGCCGACCTGCCAGCCCGCTCCCTCCAGCGTGGCCGCGCAGGCCCGCAGCGGGCCGGTGTCCGGCGCGTGCACGGCGACGGCCTCCGGCTGCGGGGTGGCGCGCACCCGGTACCCCTCGGACTCGCGTCCCGACGGCCGGTGGCCCGCCGCCTCCAGGGCGAGCGCCGCCGCCTGCACCAGGTGCGCGCGCTCCCAGCCGCACGGCCGGTCCACGGAACCGTCCGGATTGGTCATCCTGCGCAGCTCCAGCAGCCCCTGCCAGGCGCTGTGCACCTCGCGGTCGCGGCCCGGCCCGGCCTCCGGCTCCTCTGCGTCACCGATGCGGGCGGCGAAGACACCGGCCGCCGGACGCGGCTCGACGGAGGCGGCGGATTCCGGGGACGCCGGGGACACCGGGGATTCCGGAGGCGTGTCCCGTATCCGATGTCCCGCGGGCGTCAGGAAGTGGTCGTGCGGCGGCCGCGGGTGGCGGAAGGCGAGCCCCCGCTTCACCAGCGCCGCGAGCTGCGTCTCCGTCCCTTTCAGCCGCCCGGTGACCGGTTCGGCCGCGTCGATGACACGCCGCTGCGCTGCGGTGGGCGGTCGGGTCACGGCGTGCTCCTCCCGGTGAACGGCCTGCTCGAAGCGGTCCGATCCGCCGCCCGGGGCGGATGCGATCAACCTCTACGAGACTACGACGGCGGTCTGACATTCCACCCGGCGATCACCGGCCGCCCGTGCTCCGTGCCCAGCCGGCACACCGTTCCGGTCGCCAGCTGGAACAGTGCCCCGCCGGACGGCGGCAGCCCCAGCCGTCGGGCGGTGAGGACCCGCAGGAAGTGCCCGTGAGCCACCAGGACGACCACGCCCTCGGTGTTGGCGAGCGCCGCGTCCACCTTGGCGAGCATCCGGTCGGCCCGCTCGCCCACCTGCTCCGGGCTCTCCCCCGGACGGTCCGGCGGCCCGGGCGCGACCCCGTCCGTGAACAGGAACCAGTCCGGCCGGGTGCGCTGGATCTCCACGGTGGTGATGCCCTCGTACCCGCCGTAGTCCCATTCCCGCAGGTCGGGATCGATCCGCACGTCGTGCAGCCCGACCAGCTCGGCGGTCTCCCGCGCCCGTTGCAGCGGGCTGACGAACGCGGCCCCGATCCGGTGCGAGCGGATCAGGGGCACCAGGCCGCGCGCCTCCTGCCGCCCGCGTTCCGTCAGCGGCACGTCCGTGCGGCCGGTGTGCCGTCCGGACCGCGACCACGCGGTCTCGCCATGCCGGACCAGGAAGAGATCACCCATGCGTCACAGGCTACGAGCCCACCGCTCGCGGCGGCATTCGCCGAGCCGCTCCCACCGCTCCCGGCTCCCTCCGCCGAGCCGCCCCCACCGCCTGCGTCCACCTCACTGCCGATACCCGCTGAGGAAGCGCCCGATCCGCCCGATGGCCGCCTCCAGGTCGTCCGCGTAGGGCAGCGTGAGGATGCGGAAGTGGTCGGGGGTGGGCCAGTTGAACCCGGTGCCCTGCACCACCTGGATCTTCTCCCGCAGGAGCAGGTCGAGGACGAACTTCTCGTCGTCGTGGATCTTGTGCACCTTGGGGTCGAGGCGCGGGAACGCGTACAGCGCGCCCTTCGGCTTCACACACGACACGCCCGGGATCTCGTTGAGCTTCTCCCAGGCCACGGTGCGCTGTTCGTGGAGACGCCCGCCGGGTGTGGTCAGCTCGCGGATCGACTGGCGGCCGCCGAGCGCGGCCTGGATGGCGTACTGCGCGGGCGCGTTGGCGCACAGCCGCATGGAGGCCAGCATCGTCAGGCCCTCCAGGTAGTTCTTCGCGTGCTGCCGCGGACCCGTGACGACCATCCAGCCCGAGCGGAAGCCGGCCACGCGGTACGTCTTCGACAGTCCGCAGAAGGTCAGGACGACCAGGTCGGGGGCGAGCGCGGCGGCCGAGTGGTGCACGGCGTCGTCGTACAGGATCTGGTCGTAGATCTCGTCGGCGAAGACCATCAGGCCGTGCCGCCGGGCGAGGTCGAGGATGCCCTCGACGATCTCCTTCGGGTAGACCGCGCCGGTGGGGTTGTTCGGGTTGATGATGACCACGGCCCGGGTGCGGTCGGTGATCTTGGACGCCATGTCGTCCAGGTCCGGGTACCAGTCGGCCTGTTCGTCGCAGAGGTAGTGGACCGCCTTGCCGCCCGCGAGGGTCGTCACGGCCGTCCAGAGGGGGAAGTCCGGGGCGGGGATGAGGATCTCGTCGCCGTCCTCGATCAGCGCCTGGACGGCCATGGAGACCAGCTCGGAGACGCCGTTGCCGAGGAAGACGTCGTCGACGCCTACCTCGAGACCGAGCGTCTGGTAGCGCCCGGCCACAGCCCGGCGGGCGGAGAGGATGCCACGGGAGTCGGTGTAGCCGTGCGCCTGCGGCAGCATGCGGATCATGTCCTGGAGGATCTCCTCCGGCGCCTCGAAGCCGAACAGCGCGGGGTTGCCGGTGTTGAGGCGAAGCACGCTGTGGCCCGCCTCCTCCAGCGCGTTGGCGTGCTCGATCACCGGGCCGCGGATCTCGTAACAGACCTCGCTCAGCTTGCTCGACTGCCGGAACTCCATGCGCTTACGCCCCTCCGGTTGTGGTGTTACTTGGTTTTACCAAGTTCGAGCTTGGAAAGTCCAACAACATGTCTAGACTGCGTCGCATGTCACCTCGCCGAAGCTACGACCAGTACTGTTCCGCCGCCCGGGCGCTCGACGTCGTCGGCGACCGCTGGACGCTGCTGATCGTCCGGGAGCTCCTGGCCGGTCCGCGCCGCTACACCGACCTGCACGCCGACCTGCCGGGCGTCAGCACGGACGTACTCGCCTCTCGGCTGAAGGACATGGAACGGGACGGGCTGACCACCCGGCGCCGGCTGCCGCCGCCGGGCGCCGCGTACGTCTACGAACTCACCGGGCGCGGAAGGGAGTTGCTGCCCGTGCTGCAGGCGCTCGGCACCTGGGGTCAGGCCGAGCTGGGCGAGCGGCGGCCCACGGACGCCGTCCGCGCGCACTGGTTCGCGCTGCCGTTGCTGCGCGCGCTGGAGGGCGCGGGGCCCAAGGACGAGGGGCTGGTCGAAGTCCGGCTGGAGGAGGGGGACTTCCATGTGCGCGTCGGCGCGGAGGGCGGCCCGGTGTACGGCGACGGGCCCGCACCCGGCGAGCCCGACGCCCGGCTGGTGATGGACACCGACACCTGTACGGCCGTCGGCCGGGGGGAGTTGACCCTGGCCGACGCGATCGGGGGCGGGCGGGTCGAGGTGACCGGCGAGGGCACCCTGGCGAAGGCGCTGCGCGAGGCGTGAGACGACAGAAGGCCCGCTGACGGCGGACCTTCTGTCACCACGCCGCCCGCGGGCCTCCTGCCGGAGCGTCGGATCAGGCGCCCGGCGGCACCCGCGAGGGCCGCCCCGCGCCGCGCGTCAGCGCGTACCCGCCGACTCCCGCGAGCGCGGCCAGCGCCCCGCCGAGGGCCGTCCACACCCAGCGGTCGGACCACCAGCCGGAGGACCAGCCGTCGTCCGGTTCGATGCTGGACAGCACCGCGGAGGCGGACGAACCGTCCTCGTCGTCCGCCGAGGTGACCGCGATCCCGGGCACCAGCGGCTCGGCCAGCGAGCCGTCGACCGCGGCCGCGCCGCCGACGTCCTTCGAGTCGGCCCGGAGTTCGGCCCGCACGGGCAGACCCAGGTCGCCCGTCGTCAGGTCGACGACCGTCAGCCGGACGTAGTACGTCCCGGGCAGCGGGTCGTTCGCCCACGGCTCCGACCAGGCACGGACCGTGCGCAGCACGCAGGCCAGTTCCACGGAGCCGGCCCCCGCGGCGGCGGTGCGCGTCTGCGCCCCGTACTGGCAGGCCTGGCGGCGCCGCAGACCGTCGTACACGTCGACCTGCCAGGTCTCGGCGGCGTGCGCCTCGGGCAGCTTCACCGTCGCCCGCACGGTGGGGCGCTGCCCGGCGTCCGCGGGGAACGACCAGTACAGGTAGTCACCGGCCGAGCCGTCGGCGGTGGCCGTCTGGCCCTGCTCGATCTCGGTCGCCGTGCGGAAGGAGGTACCCGCCGTGGTGGGGGCCTCGCTGTCCGTCGAAGCCGAGGGGGACGGCGAGGAGTCGGCCGCCGCCGGGGTGGCCGCGAGGCCGAACATCAGCGCCGCGGCGCCCAGCACACGTGTGATCCGCATCAGTTGGTCCTCCAGACCGCGACCCGCCAGCGCGACAGCCAGCCCCAGAGCAGACCGGCGACGAAGCCGGCGAGGATCAGGGCGCCGAGCAGCCACCAGCCGCGCCCGAGGCCGAAGGAGGCCACGTCACTCGCCTGGGACGGCCCGTCCACCACGTCCACGGTCAGCTCCAGCGGCAGACCCGGCGTGGTCTTCACACCGGAGGCCGCCGAGAAGGAGTTGGTGACCTGGAGGCAGACGGACTCGGCCGCCGCCTCGTCCTCGTTCTCCCTCTCCGCCTTGGGATAACGCAGTCCCGTCGAGACCGCGTCCGTACGACCGTCCCCCGCCGCCTCGCCGCGCACGATCTCCCGGCCGCGCACCGTGACCGCCCGCAGCAGCACCCCGTAGGAGGGGTTCACGGCCCGGTCCGCGCCCACGCTGACCGAGGCGCGCAGCTCCTTGCCGGGCTCCACGTCGACCCGGTACCAGCGCTGCTGCCCGAACTCCTCGCGGTCCGTGTACAGACCGGACTTCAGGGTCGGCGCCTTCGCGCACGACGCGGCGCCCTCGGTGGCCACCGGCGTCACCACCGGATCGGCCGCGCGGTCCACCAACTGGTTCACCCGGTCGGTGAGTTCGTCGGTGTGCTCGACCGAGGTGTACGTCCCGCCGGTCGCCTCGGCGATGCAGCTCAGCTGCTGCCGCATCTTGGCGTTCGGGACCAGGCCGAGGGTGTCGATGGTCAGCCCGATGCCCTTGGCGGCGATCTCGCGGGCCACCTCGCACGGGTCGAGCGGGGCGCAGGTGTCCTCGCCGTCACTGATCAGCACGATCCGCTTGGAGCCGTCGCCGTCGAAGTCGTCGGCCGCCTTGAGCAGCGCCGGGCCGATCGGGGTCCAGCCGGTGGGGGAGAGGGTGGCCACCGCCGTCTTGGCCTCGGTGCGGTCCAGCGGACCCACCGGGTAGAGCTGAGCGGTGTCCTTGCAGCCCGTCTTCTGGTCGTCGCCCGGGTAGTTGGCGCCGAGGGTCCGGATGCCGAGCTCGACGTCCTCCGGCGTGGCGTCCAGCACCTCGTTGAACGCCTGCTTCGCCGCCGCCATCCGCGTCCCGCCGTCGATGTCCCGGGTCCGCATGGAACCGCTGACGTCGAGGACGAGGTCGACCTGGGGCGTGGCCTCGCCCGTGGGTTCACCGGCGAGGGCCGCGGCCGGGAAGGCGACCCCGGCCGTCAGGGCGGCGAGCAGGGCGCACACTCCTGCCGCCAGCCGTTTACTTGTGATCATCGGCGGATCCTATTGATCAGGGGTGCCGGGATCCAAAACGGCCGTGAGGAGCGGACACCGGAAGGCCGGCACAGGGTCCTCGATCGGGGAAGCCGGCCCAGCGCTCCGGGGGTGCGTCAGCGCAGGGGGTTGGGCAGCTGGGCCCACTGATCCCCGGGCGTCCCCGGTGACAGCCGCATCAGTGTCAACGCCTTGGTGGGCAGGGGCTCTTCGAGAAGGGCCACGAGATCCGGGGTGCGCGGCAGCTCCCGTACGGCCGACGCCAGCGCCTCCCGCAGCGCCCCCGCCGACCCGGCCGTGGCTGCCAGCGCCCCGGCCACCAGCGAGCCGAACAGTTTGCGCCGCAGGGCCCTCTCGTCGTCCGTGACGGTCCGTCCGGTCAGCTCCGGTACCAAGACCCCGTGCCGGGCCAGCCGGGCAGGACTGACACGGATGTCGGCGAGATCGCGGTAGACCAGACGCAGCGGGTCGCCGGTCGCGGACAGCACGACGAGGAGGTTCTGTCCGTGCGCCTCCAGAGCCACCCCGAGCTCCAGCATGCTCAGGCCCACCGTGAGGGCCAGGCGCGTGAACCCGGCCAGCCAGGCGGGGGAGTCGGGCAGGCCGGTGGTGGTGAGGGCGGCGACCGGCAGCACCCGCTCGCCGCGCCCCGCGTCCGCGTACGCCTGCGGCGACTCGCGCAGCACCGCCGCCAGGTCGGGCGAGTCGGCCGTGACCGCGCCCAGGGTGCGCGTCACGTGCAGCAGCCCGTCCATGCGGGCCGCCGCCGCGTGCGCGAACGCCGACAGGGTCGCGGACTGGCCTACGGAGTAGACGGAGATGTCCCGCACCGAGGAGGTGAGCCGGGCACTCAGCGCGGTCTTCACGTGCCGTCCGTCCGGCTCGGCGAGGGTGCGCAGCGCCATCAAAGGGTGGGCCGCGAACCCCTCCCCGCAGGGCCGCTTGAGCACGTGCTCCGCCTGCCACGGATGCACCGGCACCAACAGTCGCCCCCCGTCCCGCATCCCGTCCGGCCACTCGCCCGTCACCAGGCAGTCGCCCGCCGGGACCGGCAGCGTCCCCAGCTGGACGACCGGACCGTGCTCCGGCCCGTAGGCGAGCTGCTCGGCCACCGAGAAGCCGGGCCGCGAGCGGCAGTTGGGGTGGTACGGATGCCCGTCCACCACCCGCTGCTCCCACTCCCAGTCGTCCGTGGGCCACTCCTTCGGGTGGACCGGCCGCCCGGCCCGCGAGAGTGCCAACGAGGCGGCGCTGTGGCCGAGTTCGGCGGCGAAGTCCGTACCGTGCGCTACCCCCAGCGCGGTCACCAGCCGCACCGGGTCGGCGTACGGCCGGTCGTCGAGCCGCACCTCGGTGACGTACCCGGAGGTGGCGTACGGGTCCGGGTGCGGGCCGTGCAGCCGACGCCCGTCGGCAAGACGCAGGGTGACTCCGTCCCGGCCGGCCGCGCGCCCCGCGAGCCAGGGCAGCGGCTCATGGGTGAACGCACGCCACAGCCGGGTCAGCACGGCCGCCCGGGCACCGGGCAGCTCGGCCGAGTACCGCGGCACGAGGCCCGGCCGCAGGGCGGCCAGCTCGCCGGCGACCTCGGCCTCGGCGGTGAAGGGACGGTGCACGGGCGGGCTCCTCGGGTACGAAGGGGGTGTCACGACAGGCGGTGACGACAGACATACTGATCGTCTCCGCCCGAACGGACCGTAGAGAACGAGTGGAACGCGTGGATCTCATCCCCCCGCCCCCCGCCGACGACGCCGCCTCGCGCGACGACGTGGCGGAGCGCGCCGACGCCTTCGCGGCGGCGCCCCTCCTCAACTGCCTGCTGCGGGAGGTGGCCGAACACCTGCCACCCCCCGACGGACCCGGCGGGCACCACGAGTACCGGCTGCCGGGGGGCAGGGTGTTGCGGGTGCGCGGAAGCAGGCGGCCCGCCGAACCCGAGGTCCGCACCGCGGACGGCCGGCAGCGCCTGAGCCATCCCGAACTCGTCAAGCTCGTCGCGGAGGAACTGGTCGGGCACACCGGCCTGTCCAACCACGAGCTGCCCGCCGAGATGATCGACAGCCGGGACGCGGTGGCCGCGCTGCTCGCCGCCCGCGCCCGGACGACGCCACCCGAGGACCCGTACCTGCTCTCCGAGCAGTCCCTGATCACCGGGCACCCCCACCACCCCGCACCCAAGGCCCGCGGCGGCGGCCCGGTCGCCGCCTGGCTGCCCTACGCCCCCGAGGCGCACGCCCGCTTCCCGCTGACCCTGCTCGGGCTGCGCGCGGACGCCGTCGTCGAGGACGGCGACACCTCGGCCCTCGACACGCTCGGCGAGGCCCCGCCCGGCTACCGGCTGCTGCCCGCCCACCCCTGGCAGCTCGCCCTCGCCGCCCGCGACCTCGCCCCGGCCTTCGCCGACGGCCGCCTGATCCACCTCGGCACGACCGCCTCCGACGCCTGGCCCACGGCCGCGATCCGCACGCTCTACGCGCCCGGACACGACCTCTTCCTGAAGTTCAGCCTCGACGTGCGCATCACCAACGACATCCGCCGGCTCTGGCGCCACGACCTGCTGAGACTCCGCCGTACCGACACCGCCGCGCGGCGGGCCCTCGACGCGGTCGACGGCCCGGCGGCCTGGCTGAGCGACCGGGGCTACCGCACCGCGGACTTCGCGTTCGAACAACTCGCCGTCCTGGTCCGCGACGGACTGCGCGACCGGCTGCTGCCCGGCGCCACCCCGCTGCTGGCCGCCGGGCTCGTGGAGGGCTTCCCCGGCAGCCCTCTCGACGGCGCCGAGGACCCGGCGGCGTGGTGGGAGGCCTACCTGGCCCAGGTCGTGCCCCCGGCCCTGGCGGCCTTCGCCGACCACGGCGTCGTCCTCGAGGCACATCTGCAGAACGCGCTGGTCGCCGTGGACGCGCACGGCACCCCCGTGCAGGCGCTGTTCCGGGACGCCGAGGGCGTGAAGCTGCTGCCGGAGGTGTCGCGTGAGGCCGGCTGGGAGCGGCTGGTGTACTGCCTCGTCGTCAACCACCTCTGCGAGGTGGCCGGGGCCCTCGCCGAGCGCCACGCCGGCCTGGACCCCTGGCCCGCCGTCCGCCGGGAACTGTCCCGGCACGACCTGCCCGAGATCGCCGCCCTGCTCGCCTCGCCCACGCTGCCCGGCAAGACCAACCTGCTGCTGCGCTGGACGGGCGCGGACGGCGCCGACGCCCGCTACCTTCCGCTGCCCAACCCGCTGGCCGGGTGAGCGCCGGCACTCCCGCACGCCCCGGCCGCGTCAGCCGTGCAGCAGGGAGCGGCCGAGCCAGTCGGAGTGGTCGCGGACGCCGGGGAGGGCGAAGAAGTAGCCGCCGCCGGTGGGGGTGATGTAGTCCACGAGGGGCTCGTCGATCAGACGCACCTGGGTGGCCTCGAACTGGCGGACCACGTCCTGCTGGTAGCAGCAGAACGCCAGACCCATGTCGAGGTTGCCGGCCCGGTCGACGCCCCGGTCGTAGTTGTAGCCGCGGCGCAGCAGACGCGAGGAGTCCGTTCTCGCGCTGCGCGGGTTGGCGAGGCGGATGTGGGCGTCCAGCGGGATCGCCTCGCCGCGCGGGTCCCTGGAGTAGCGGGGTGTGTCGGTCTCGCGGGCGCCGTCGAGCGGGGCGCCGGTGTCGCGGCGACGGCCGATCATCTTCTCCTGCTCGGTGAGGGAGACCCGGTCCCAGAACTCCACCCGCATACGGATGACGCGGATCACCTGGTAGCTGCCCCCGACCGCCCAGGACGGCTCGCCGTCGGCCGCCGTGACCCACACCAGCCGGTCCATCTCACGGGCGGAGGAGGTGTCGGGGTTGGCGATGCCGTCCTTGAAGCCCAGGAGGTTGCGCTGCGCGCCGGACGGGCGGGCGGGGTTCTGGAAGCCGTCGACGCGCCACTTGACCTGCATGGCGCCGCGCGTGTGACGGGCGAGGTCGCGCAGGGCGTGCAGCACGGTGTCGGAGTGGCCCGCGCAGATCTGCAGGGACAGGTCGCCGTGGCACTCGGCCGGGTCGAGGTCGTCGTTGGGGAAGGTGCGCATCGCCGTGAGGTGGCGCGGTTTGGCGGCGGCGAGACCGTACCGGTCGTCGAAGAGCGAGGCGCCCAGGCCCACGGTGACGGTCAGACGGTCGGCCGGGACGTCGGGGCCCAGGATGCCGCTGTCGGACGGCGGGGCGCCCACGCCGAGGTCCTCGGGGGTGCCGCCGGCGGTCAGGAACCGGGCCCGGGCGGTGAGGGTGCGCAGCAGGTCGGTGAGTTCACCGCGGTTCTCGGCGATCACGTCGAAGGAGACGAAAGCGGCTGCCCGCTGCTGCGGGGTGATGATCCCGGCCTGGTGGGCGCCGTGGAAGGCCACCGCGCCGGCGGCCGGGATGCCGCCTTCCGCGGCACTGGCGCGCCCGCCGGCGAACCCGGCTCCGGCCAGCGCCGCACCCGCCGCGCCGACACCGAGGGCGGTCCGGACGAACGTGCGGCGGCCGGTGGGACAAGCGCCTTCCGAACCCGCTGCGGGGCCCGGCTGCTGGGTGGGCATCGAGATGGTCCTCTCCTGGTGTCGCACTGGTGCGGGCGTGGCTGGGCGCGGGTGGTTGGGCGCGGGTGCCTGGGGCGGCGGGCTCGGGCTCGCTTACGCGGATACGGGGTTCAGGCCGCCCGCCGGATCTCCAGCAGGTCGGGGATCGGGGCGAGTTCCTCCAGCGACTGGCCCATGGCACCGTCGAGCCGTCGGCGCGCGGCGCCGGAGAGGCTCGCGAGGGGTGTCCAACTGCCGTCCGGGTGGCGGGCGGCGAGTACCAGGTGCTCGGTGCGTCGCAGCCACCTGTCCACGTTCGTCAGGACCTCGGGGTCGCGCTGCCGGATCAGGGGGCGCAGCAGGCCGAGCAGGACCCGGGTGCCCCTGATGTTGGCCTCGGCGGTCGCCAGAGCCGTTCCGCTGCCGTAGTCGGTGGCGCCGGTCAGCTCCTGCTGGAGGGTGGCCTCCAGGATTTCGTGGGTGCGCAGCGGGAGGTCGCCGGCGTCGAAGTCCTGGTGGGGGAAGTCCTTCCGCAGGGCGGTGACGTCGGCGGTGAGCTGCCGTACGGCCCCGGTGAGGGAGGCGGCCGACTCGCCGTGCCACAGGCCGTACTCGACGCGGTGGAACCCGGTGAAGCCGCTGTCCTTCACCCCGCGGGGGAGCCCGGCCGTCGTCCCGTTGATCTTCGCGTCGAACTCCCCGAACGTTCCGTAGGCGGCGCCGAGCGCGGCGTACGCCTCGTGCGCGGGCAGCC
The DNA here is from genome assembly GCF_001514265.1 of Streptomyces resistomycificus. Lineage (GTDB taxonomy): Bacteria > Actinomycetota > Actinomycetes > Streptomycetales > Streptomycetaceae > Streptomyces > Streptomyces resistomycificus. The sequence goes on from NZ_KQ948988.1 coordinate 493,040, forward strand.
AGTCCTTCCGGGCCCTCCCGAGCTGTCCGGCGTCGACGTCGCGCTGCAGGGTCCGGGTCCTGGTCAGCAGACCGGCCAGGCCCTGCCGTACGTAGGCGCGGTAGGACGCCAGCGGTGCGGCGAGGTCCTTCGCCGCCACCGGCAGTACGGCCGTCCTCGTACCGCCGCCCGTGACCCGGACCGCGGCGGAGGTGACGGCCCTGCCCGAGGCGGGCACGCAGCGCCAGGCGTAGCTTCCGGTGCCGATCGTGGCGGTCAACGTGCGGGTCGTGCCGGGGGCGACGCCTTCGACCTCGCCGTAGACGGCCGCCGTGACCGGATCGATCAGGTAGGCCTCGACGGTGCCGCGGCCGGTGTCGCGCACCTGGAAGGACTGACGGCCGGGTTTGGGCGCGGTGAATCCCCCGCCGCAGTCCGCGGGGGAGACGGTGATGGTGGCGGCGGAGGCGGGCTTGTCGCCGCCGACGGCCACCAGCAGGCCCGCGAGGACGGCCGGAGCGGCCAGCGCGGCCACCGGCACCACCCACCGGGGCAGGCGTCGTCCCGCGGTCGGCGCCGCTGCGGACCCGGCCTGGACGGGCTGGGGCTCGTCTTGCGAAGCAGCCGGTTCGGCGGCGGGCGTCGAAGAGGGTGCCGCCGCCGGGGGAGAGGCCGCGGTGGAGACGGGAGAGGCCGCGGCGGGGCCGGGAGAGGCTGCGGCGGGGCCGGGAGAGATCGTGGTGGGAACGGGAGAGGCCGTGCCGGAGACGGGCGACGCCGCGGCGGAGACGGCCGTGCCGCGTACCCCGCGAACGAACAGCGCCATCACCACGAGGAGGTAGGTGCCGTAGGCCGTGGCCTGCAGCCATGTCATCTGCGGCGTCAGGTTGAACATGCCGGCGGCCAGAGTGGCGTACCAGGAAGCGGGATCGACCCGCGCCGACAGGTCGAAGGCGAACGCCGCCGCCCCCGGCAGGACACCGCCCTCCTGCAGGTCACGCACCCCGTAGCCGAGGACCCCGGCCGCGATCACGATGAGCCCGGCGCCGGTGACGGTGAAGAACCGGGTCAGATTGAGGTGCAGCACCCGCCGGTACAGGCCCCGGCACACCGCGGCGGCCAGCAGCAGACCCGCCCCCGCGCCGGTCAGCGGACCGGCCGACTCCCCGGCCGCCTGTCCCGTCGTCCACAGGAACAGCGCGGTCTCCAGACCTTCGCGCCCGACCGCGAGGAACGAGGTGACGACCAGCACGCCGGCGCCCATGCCCACGGCCGCGCTCACCCGCTCTTCGAGCTCACCGGACAGACTCCGCGCCGACCGGCGCATCCAGAACACCATCGCGGTGACGAAGACGACCGCGACCACGCTGAGCACACCGCCGAACGCCTCCTGCGCCCGTCCCGACAGGTCGGCCGCGGTGAACGTCAGTACCGCTCCGAACCCCATCGACACGCCCACCGCGGCCAGCACCCCGGTCCATACGTGGGGCAGCCGGGAGCGGTGGCCGGAGCGGACCAGGGCTGCGACCAGAACGGAGACGATCAGGCCGGCTTCCAGCCCCTCCCGCAGGCCGATCAGGAAGCTCGGGAGCGCGTTGTCCCACACCAGGCAACTCCTCTCGGGCACACGACGGCCCGGCCGCATACCGGCCAGGCCGCGCTTAGTGCAGGCAAACCTAACCGCCGATCACGAGGGCGGTGCCGTCGGAACACGCGGCGCCTGGGCCTCGCCGCGCTCAACCCGGCTGCTCCTGAAGGGGGTTGGAGCCTGGTTAAGAGTCGAGTGTGAACGCGGACGAAGGGGGGTTCGGTTTCGAACTCGGTATGAGGCAGGTATGACGAGGGCTACTCAGGCCCGTACGCGACCGATCCGGGTGAGGGTGCCGCGTAGGGTCTCGGGACGTCTGTAGCCCTTGTGCGGTGGGAGGTCGCCATGGAGAGTCCGCCCGAGCTCACCACGGGGCGGTTGCTCACCTCATGGCACCTGGACGTGCCCGCCCTGCTGCTGGTCGTCCTGCTGGGCGCGCTGTACGCGCGCGGAGTGCTGCGGCTGCGGCGACGGGGTGAGCGCTGGCCGGTGGCCCGCGTGGTGGCCTTCACGTCGCTCGGCCTCGGCGCGCTCGTCGTGGCCACGATGTCCCCGCTGGCCGTGTACGACCGTGCCCTGTTCTGGCCGGCCGCCGTCCAGAACGTCCTCCTCGACCTGGTCGCCCCGCTCGGGCTGGCGCTGGGCGATCCGCTGGGCCTGGCCCTGCGAGCCCTGTCCCCACCGGCCGCCGACCGGATGCGGCGGGTGATGACCGGACGGCTGGTGCGCCTGCTGACCTTCCCCCTGGTCAGCACGGTCCTGGTCCTCGTGACCGAACTGACGGTGTACTTCACTCCCTACTTCGAGACCGCCCTGCGGGACGACTGGCTGCACGAGCTGATGTATCTGCACCTCCTGCTCGCCGGCAGCCTCTTCGTGGTGCCGGTGCTCACCCGCGAGGAGGCCCTGCCGAGGTGGTGCACTCATCCGGTGCGGGCGGCGCTGGTGTTCCTCGACGGGGTCGTCGACGCCGTGCCGGGCATCGTGGTGATGACCCACGGCACCTTGATCGCCGGCACCTGGTACCTGCGCCACGCCCCTTCCTGGGCGCCGGACGTACACCACGACCAGCAGCTCGGCGGCGGCGCGATGATCGGCATCGCCGAGCTGGTGGCGCTGCCCTTCCTGCTCGCCCTCCTGGTGCAGTGGGCGCACACCGAACGTGCCGAGACCGCCGCCCTGGACCGTCGCCTGGACGCGGAGTCGGTCCCGGTGACGCCCGCGGCACCGGGGCCGGCATCAGGGCCGGAGGTCGTCCATCCGTGGTGGGAGACCGAGAACGGCGAGGTGGGCCGGCGCATCAGGGGGCAGCGGCCGGGGCGTTGACACCTGCCCGGGCGGCGACCGGTGCAGGGCCCCGTGCGCAGGGCCCCGCTCACCACTCGCCCCGCCTGCCTGCCCGGTTAGGATGCCCAGGTGCTGAGAGAGGTCACCGCAACGCGCTACGTCGAACCCCTGCGGTCCGGTGGCTCCGTCCCCGGCGTCGTCGAGGCCGACGACCTCGGCACGTACGTCGTGAAGTTCACCGGCTCCGCGCAGGGCCGCAAGGCGCTGGTCGCCGAGGTGGTCGTCGGCGAGCTGGCCCGCGCCCTGGGACTGCGCTTCCCCGAACTGGTCCTCGTGCACTTCGACCCGGCGATCGCCGACAGCGAGCCGCACCAGGAGGTGCGCGAACTCCACGCCGCGAGCGCCGGAATCAACCTCGGCATGGACTTCCTGCCGGGCGCGAAGGACTTCACCCCGCAGATCGCCGGAGCCTTCCGCGTGGACCCGCTGGAGGCCGGCCGGGTCGTCTGGCTGGACGCCCTGACGGCCAACGTGGACCGTACGGTCCACAGCTCCAACCTGATGGTCTGGCCCACCTTCGGGACCGTACCGCCGCGCCTGTGGCTGATCGACCACGGGGCCGCTCTGGTGTTCCACCACCGCTGGGACGGCTCGGACCCCGCGAAGGCGTACGACTTCCGGCACCACGCACTCGGCCACTACGCCCCCGACGTGCGCGCAGCCGACGCGGAGCTGGCGCCGCTGGTGACCGAGCGGCTGCTGCGGGAGATCCTGGCGGAGGTCCCGGACGCCTGGCTGACCGGCGACGACGGGTTCGCGACGCCGGAGGACGCCCGCACGGCGTACGTGGACCACCTCCACGCGCGCGTACGCGCCTCCGAGGCGTGGCTGCCCACCGACTTCCCCACCCGGGAGGAGCTCGCCGCCGAGGAGGAAGTCCGGGCGGCGAGGACGCAACAGGGCCGGCCGGACTGGCTCAAGCGGGTCCCCGACCTGCACGGCAAGCCGGCGGCGGAACAGGATTGGTCGGTACACCTCGGATGACGGAGACCTCCTCGGGCGGGCCGCGGCGCGTCGAGATCGAGTACTGCACGCAGTGCCGCTGGCTGCCGCGGGCCGCCTGGCTGGCCCAGGAACTGCTGACGACGTTCGAGAACGAGCTCACGGAGCTGTCCCTGGTGCCCGGCAAGGGCGGCGTCTTCGTCGTCCGGGTGAACGGCGAGGTGGTGTGGGACCGCCGCGAGCAGGGTTTCCCGGAGCCCACCGCCGTGAAGCAGGCGGTACGCGACCGAGTGGCCCCGGGCAAGTCCCTGGGCCACTCGGACCAGCCGGCGTCCTGAGCCTCAGCCCCTGAGCTGCTCGTAGGCCGGCAGCGTCAGGAAGTCCGCGTAGTCCTCGTCGAGGGAGACCTCCAGCAGCAGGTCGTGGGCCTGCTGCCAGTGACCGGCGTTGAACGCGTCCTCGCCGAGCTCGGCGCGGAGCTCGGCGAGCTCCTGCGCCGCGACCTTGCGGGCCAGCTCCGGCGTGGCCTTCTCGCCGTTCTCGAACTCGACGCCCGCGTTGATCCACTGCCAGATCTGCGAGCGGGAGATCTCTGCGGTCGCCGCGTCCTCCATCAGGTTGAAGATGGCGACCGCGCCGAGACCGCGCAGCCAGGCCTCGATGTAACGGATGCCGACCTGGACGGCGTTGACGAGACCGTTGTACGTCGGCTTGGCGTCGAGGGAGTCGACGGCGATCAGGTCGGCCGCCTTGACGTCGACGTCCTCGCGCAGCCGGTCCTTCTGGTTCGGCCGGTCGCCGAGGACCGCGTCGAAGGAGGCCATGGCGATCGGGACCAGGTCGGGGTGGGCGACCCAGGAGCCGTCGAAACCGTCGGCGGCCTCGCGGTCCTTGTCGGCCTTCACCTTCTCGAAGGCGACCTTGTTGACCTCTTCGTCGCGCCGGGAGGGGATGAACGCCGCCATGCCGCCGATGGCGTGCGCGCCGCGCTTGTGGCAGGTGTGGACGAGGAGTTCGGTGTACGCGCGCATGAACGGGGCCGTCATCGTGACCGCGTTGCGGTCCGGGAGGACGAACTTGGCGCCGCCGTCACGGAAGTTCTTGACGATGGAGAACAGGTAGTCCCAGCGGCCCGCGTTCAGGCCGGAGGCGTGGTCGCGCAGTTCGTAGAGGATCTCCTCCATCTCGTACGCGGCCGTGATCGTCTCGATCAGCACGGTGGCGCGGACGGTGCCCTGCGGGATGCCGACGTAGTCCTGCGCGAAGACGAACACCTCGTTCCACAGGCGGGCCTCCAGGTGCGACTCCGTCTTCGGGAGGTAGAAGTACGGGCCCTTGCCGAGGTCCAGCAGCCGCTGGGCATTGTGGAAGAAGTACAGGCCGAAGTCGACGAGGGCGCCGGGAACCTGGCTGCCGTCCGCGGCGACGAGGTGACGCTCGTTCAGGTGCCAGCCGCGCGGGCGCATGACGACCGTGGCGAGCTCGTCGTCGCCCTTGAGGGCGTACGACTTGCCGGACACCGGGTCCGTGAAGTCGATGGCGCGGGTGTAGGCGTCGGCCAGGTTGACCTGACCGAGGATCACGTTCTCCCAGGTCGGCGCCGAGGCGTCCTCGAAGTCCGCGAGCCAGACCCGGGCACCCGAGTTGAGGGCGTTGATGGTCATCTTGCGGTCGGTGGGGCCGGTGATCTCGACCCGGCGGTCGTCCAGGGCCGCAGGGGAGGGGGCCACCTTCCAGGAGTCGTCGGCGCGGATCGCGGCGGTCTCCGGGAGGAAGTCGAGCGTGGAGGTACGGGCGATCTCGGCGCGGCGCTCCGCACGGCGGGCGAGGAGCTCGTCACGCCGGGGCGTGAACCGGCGGTGCAGCTCGGCCACGAAGGCGAGGGCCGCTTCGGTGAGGACCTCCTCCTGCCGGGGCAGGGGCTCGGCGTCGACGATGGCCAGCGGGGACGGCGCTGGTGCGGACATGAGCTGTCACTTCCTTCAGCGAGCGTGGCACCGGGTGCCAGTCGACCACGGTAGGGCGGGCAGCGCCCGGGAGCCGCCGAGCGCTTCTGAACAGTGGATACTAGTTTCCTCATCGTGGAACTTCAATAGTTTGTTGATGTCGAGATTCTCCGAGTCGAGGCAAGGTGGCGCTCGGTGCCACCCCGCTCACTCAAGGTGTTTCAGGTCCACGGCCGTGTCGATGTCGTACGGCTCGGCCACGTCTCCGCACTCGACGAGCGTGATCGCCTCCTCGTGCGCCTTCAGGTAGGCGCGTGCCCCCCGGTCGCCGGTGGCGGTCGCGGCGATCCCCGCCCAGTGCGCGGCGCCGAGAAGGACCGGGTGGCCGCGGACGCCGTCGTAGGCGGCGCAGGCCAGCGACCGGTCGGACTCGTACGCGGCGCGCACCCGGCCGACCGCGTCCGCCCCGATGCCGGGCTGGTCGACGAGGGAGACGAGGGCGGCCCCGGCTCCCGTGCCGGTGAGCGAGTCCAGCCCGGCCCGCAGGGACGAACCCATGCCGTCGGCCCAGCCGGGGTTCTCCACGAGCACACAGTCGCCGAGCTCCGCCCGCTCCCGTACGGTGCCCGCCGCCGCCCCCAGGACCACGTGGACGCGGGTGCAGCCGGCCGCGCGCAGCACGCCGACCGCGTACTCGACCAGTGGCCGTCCCCGGTGTTCGAGCAGGGCCTTGGGGCGGCCGCCGAGCCGGCGTCCGCCTCCCGCGGCGAGGAGCAGCCCGGCCACCATCGGTGCGTTGTCCGTCATGCGTCCTGCATACCCGACGCTCCGGCGAGCGCCGGGTTCCCAGGGCTGAATTTCGGTCCGCGCAGTGGCGCGGCCGCCACGGCGTGGCGTTTACTGACCCGCGTCCCCCCGGCGCCCGACCAGCGCGCGGGGACGCGCGAAGGGACCGGAGAGTGTGCAGGCGCACAACGGAGTGCGAGGGGGAGTGCCGTGTTGCGGAGCTTGGGGCGCAGGCCGGTGAGCGGCAGCGACGAGGACCTGAGGGTGGCGGCACTGCGGACCGCGGTCTCCCGCCTGCGCCGCGAACTCGCCGCGCATCCGGCCGAGTTCCCCGACCGCGGTATCGCCGAGGACGAACTCGCGGCGCTGGCCGCGATGACCGTCGATGGAACGCCCGAGGTCTCCCGGCTGCGCCGGTCGCTGCTGGTGATCGCGGGCGCGATCGGCTCGGTCAGCGCCCTGTCGGGGGGCCTGTCCAAGGTGCGTGACGCGGTGGACCTGTTCGGGGAGCCGCCGCGGCGGTGAAAACGTCCGGTGGCCGTCCGGGCGCCGCGGCTCCGGCGCCGCGGCTTCGGTGCCGCGGATCACGGGTGGCGGATCGGGTGTGACGGTCCGGGTGGAGCGGTTCAGGGATGGCGGATCGGGTGTGACGGTTCCGTCGGGGCGGTTCAGGTGTTCGGCGTCGAGGTCGCCAGTGCCTCCGACAGTTCCACCGCCACCTGCTGGAGCACCGGCACGATCCTCTCCGTCGCCGCCTCGGTGACCCGGCCTGCCGGGCCCGAGATGGAGATGGCCGCCGAGGTGGGGGAGTTGGGGACGGACACCGCGAGGCAGCGGACCCCGATCTCCTGCTCGTTGTCGTCGATCGCGAAGCCCTGGCGCCGTACATCCTCCAGCGCGGCGAGGAACCCGTCCGGTGTGGTGATCGTCTTTTCCGTGGCGGCGGGCATGCCGGTGCGGGCGAGGAGGGCGCGCACCTCGGCGTCCGGGGTGTCGGCGAGCAGGGCCTTGCCGACGCCCGTGGAGTGCGGCAGGACGCGCCGGCCGACCTCGGTGAACATCCGCATCGAGTGCTTCGACGGCACCTGTGCCACGTAGACGATCTCGTCGCCGTCCAGAAGCGCCATGTTCGCCGTCTCGCCGGTCTCCTCGACCAGGCGGGCGAGGTAGGGGCGCGCCCAGGTGCCGAGCAGTCGGGAGGAGGATTCGCCGAGGCGGATCAGGCGGGGGCCGAGCGCGTAGCGGCGGTTGGGCTGCTGGCGTACGTATCCGCAGGCCACGAGGGTGCGCATCAGGCGGTGGATGGTCGGCAGAGGCAGCCCGCTGCTCGCGGAGAGCTCGCTCAGGCCGACTTCGCCGCCCGCGTCCGCCATGCGCTCCAGCAGATCGAAGGCGCGCTCGAGGGACTGGACTCCGCCGCTGGCGGACTTCGCGGAGTCGGTGGTGCTGGCGCTGGACGTCGGCACGGCGCGTTCCTTTCGGGACAGGCGGGAAGAGCAGAAGCCTACCCGCCGGTCGGTTGACTCCCCGCTTGTGCGTAGCTACGTTCTGCGTGCCGGAATTCTAATTCCGCCTTGTGGAAACGTCCAGAGTGGGCGCCGTTGTGGTCCCCTGAAGAAGTGTGCCCTTGACGGCGCGAGGGCGGGAGTGAAGACTCCTTCAACAGAACGTTGAATTCCGTTACGTGGACGTAAATCCCGTTTCCCGGAAGTAACGGAAGCGGACGGAGACAGCGGCACAGCGAGAGGGGTCCGGGTGTCCGACGTAGAACTGGTGCTGCGCTCGACGCGCGTCATCACCCCGGAGGGGACGCGCGCCGCCTCGGTCGCGGTCGCCGCCGGGACGATCACGGCCGTCCTGCCGTACGACGCAGAGGTGCCGGCCGGCGCCCGCCTGGAGGACGTCGGCGACCACGTCCTGCTGCCCGGCCTGGTCGACACCCACGTGCACGTCAACGACCCCGGTCGCACCGAGTGGGAGGGCTTCTGGACCGCCACCCGGGCCGCGGCCGCCGGTGGTATCACCACCCTCGTCGACATGCCGCTCAACTCCCTCCCGCCGACGACCACGGTCGACCACCTCCGTACCAAGAAGGAGGTCGCGGCCGACAAGGCCCACATCGACGTCGGCTTCTGGGGCGGTGCCCTCCCCGACAACGTCAAGGACCTGCGCCCGCTGCACGAGGCCGGGGTCTTCGGCTTCAAGGCCTTCCTGTCGCCGTCCGGCGTCGACGAGTTCCCGCACCTGGGCCAGGACCAACTCGCCCAGTCCCTCGCCGAGATCGCCGCCTTCGGCGGTCTGCTGATCGTGCACGCCGAGGATCCGCACCACCTGGACGCCGCCCCGCAGCAGGGCGGTCCCAAGTACGCCGACTTCCTGGCCTCCCGTCCGCGGGACGCGGAGGACACGGCGATCGCCCAGCTCATCGCCCAGGCCAGGCGTCTCGACGCGCGCGTGCACGTGCTGCACCTTTCCTCGTCCGACGCACTGCCGCTGATCGCGGCGGCCAAGGCGGAGGGCGTCCGCATCACGGTCGAGACCTGCCCGCACTACCTGACCCTCACCGCCGAGGAAGTCCCTGACGGCGCCAGCGAGTTCAAGTGCTGTCCGCCCATCAGGGAGTCCGCCAACCAGGACCTGCTCTGGCAGGCGCTGGCCGACGGCACCATCGACTGCGTGGTCACCGACCACTCGCCCTCGACGACCGACCTGAAGACCGACGACTTCGCGACGGCGTGGGGCGGCATCTCCGGCCTCCAGCTGAGCCTCGCGGCCGTGTGGACCGAGGCCCGCAGGCGCGGTCACGGCCTGGAGGACGTGGTCCGCTGGATGTCGACGGGGACGGCGCGTCTGGTCGGTCTCGACGCGCGCAAGGGAGCCATCGAGGCGGGCCGCGACGCCGACTTCGCGGTCCTCGCACCGGACGAGACGTTCACCGTGGACCCGGCGGCCCTCCAGCACCGCAACCGTGTCACGGCGTACGCGGGCAGGACCCTGCACGGCGTGGTGAAGTCGACCTGGCTGCGCGGCGAACGCATCGTCGTGGACGGCGAGTTCACCGACCCGAAGGGCCGACTCCTCACCCGCACCCCCTGAGCCACCCTCCCGCACCCGCAGCGGCCGACTCCCGAAAGGCACATCTCGTGACGGCGATACCCAGCTTCACCGGCGACGCGAACCCCTACGGAGGCGGTGACCCCTACGCGGACTACCGCACCGCCGACTTCCCCTTCACCCAGTACGCCAACCTCGCCGACCGGCAGCTCGGCGCCGGAGTGATCGCCGCCAACGACGAGTTCTTCGCCCAGCGCGAGAACCTGCTGATGCCCGGGGCCGCCGAGTTCGACCCCGAGCACTTCGGGCACAAGGGCAAGATCATGGACGGCTGGGAGACGCGGCGGCGGCGCGGTGCCTCCGCCGCCCACCCCTGGCCCACGCCGGAGGACCACGACTGGGCGCTGGTCCGCCTCGGGGCGCCCGGGGTGGTCCGCGGCATCGTCGTCGACACAGCCCACTTCCGCGGCAACTACCCGCAGGCGGTGTCCGTCGAGGGCACGTCGGTGCCGGGTTCCCCGTCGCCGGAGGACCTCCTCGGGGACGACGTGAAGTGGACGACGCTGGTCCCTCGCACGGCGGTGGGCGGCCACGCGGCGAACGGTTTCGCCGTCGCGGCCGAGCAGTGCTTCACGCATCTGCGCGTCAACCAGCATCCCGACGGGGGCATCGCCCGGCTGCGCGTCCACGGCGAGGTCGTCCCCGACCCGAAGTGGCTGGAGGCCCTCGGCACCTTCGACGTGGTCGCCCTGGAGAACGGCGGCAGTGCCGAGGACGCCTCCAACCTCTTCTACTCGCCGGCCTCCAACACCATCCAGCCGGGCCGCTCCCGCAAGATGGACGACGGCTGGGAGACCCGGCGCCGCCGCGACCAGGGCAACGACTGGATCCGCTACCGCCTGGCCGCGCAGTCCCGGATCCGCGCCCTGGAGATCGACACGGCGTATCTCAAGGGCAACAGCGCGGGCTGGGCGTCGGTGTCGGTCAGGGACGGCGACGGCGAGTGGACGGAGATCCTCCCGCGCACCCGCCTCCAGCCCGACACCAACCACCGCTTCGTCCTCCCGGCCCCGGCCGTCGGCACCCACGCGCGCGTGGACATCTACCCGGACGGCGGCATCTCCCGCCTGCGCCTGTTCGGCACCCTGACCGAAACGGGCGCGACGACGCTGGCGTCCCGTCACCGGGAACTGGGCGGCTGAGCGGGGCGGACATCCTGCGCGCGCATCCTGGCCTATGCCCACCCCCCCGCCCGACTCGGTGGGCCACATGGCAAGGCGCTCGGCACTACCAGCCCGTCCGGCGTTTGAGGACGAGGCCCTTCGGGCCGAAGGGGGTCCGGGGCGCAGCCCCGGCGGGGTCGAAGGGGCGGAGCCCCTTCAGGAGGGACGAGAAGGGGCGGCGGGGGCGATAAAACCGCCCCATCACGCCGCATGCCCCCCGTCCACAGAGAACTCCGCCCCCGTCACATACGCGGCCCCCGCCAGATAGGCCACCGTCCCCGCCACTTCCTCCGCCGTCCCGAACCGCCCCAGCGCCGTCATCGCAGCCTGCCCCTCCGCGAACACCCCGTCCGCCGGATTCATGTCCGTGTCGATCGGCCCCGGATGCACGATGTTCGCGGTGATCCCCCGCGCCCCCAACTCCCGCGCCAGCGCCTTCGTCATGCCGATCAGCGCGGACTTGCTCATCGCGTACAGCGCCCCACCGGGCCCCGGCACCCGCTGGGTCATGCACGTGCCGACGGTGATGATCCGCCCACCCGCCACCATCAGGCCCGCGGCCGCCTGGGACGCCAGGAAGACCCCGCGCACGTTCACCGCGAGCACCCGGTCCACATCGGCGACGGAGAGACTCTCCAAGGGCCCCAGCAGCCCGACCCCCACGTTGTTCACGAGCACGTCCAGCCGTCCTCCGAGCGCCTCCGCCGTCCGAGCCACCGCCCCGGCCGACTCCTCCACGTCGGCGGAGTCGGCCCGCAGGGCCACCGCCCGGCGCCCCAGCGCCTCGACGGCCCGTACGACGTCGTCGGCCGCCTCCTTGCCGTTCACATAGGTCAGGGCGACGTCGGCGCCCTCCCGGGCCAGCCGCAGAGCCGTCGCGGCGCCGATGCCACGGCTGCCGCCGGTCACCAGGGCCACCTTGCCGTTCAAGAGCCCGTCGTTCCCGCCGATCCCGTCGCGCCCGCCCATTTCGTTGATCCCGCCGTTGATCCCGTTGGTGCCGCTGGTTTTCGTCATGGGCCCATCTCAGCGGCGGCCGACTCCGGACGCTGGCGGCAAACGGACGCCGAGCTCACGAGCACGCGGAGCTCACGCTACGGCCCGGCCGCCGACCGACACCGCCGACCGACACCGCCGACCGACACGCCGACCGATGAGTTGCGAGGGCCTACGGGGTCTGCCCTGATGAAAGCGGACCCCACCACGAAAGGCAGGCACCCGTCATGGGCAAGCTCGTCCTCACCTCGTTCGTCACCCTCGACGGCGTCCACCAGGCCCCCGGTGGTCCCAAGGAGGACACCCGCGACGGTTTCCGGCAGGGCGGCTGGACCGTCCCGTACTGGGACGACGACTTCGGCCGGTTCGTCGAGGAGGTCTTCGGCCGCGTCGGCGCCTTCCTCCTCGGCCGTCGCACCTACGACATCTTCGCCGCGTACTGGCCGAAGAACACCGACCCGGCCGACCCGGTCGCCTCGAAGCTGAACGCCCTGCCGAAGTACGTCGCCTCCTCCACCCTCACCGAGCCCGGCTGGGCCGGCACCACCGTGATCGGCCGCGACCTGGCGAAGGAGGTGACCGCCCTCAAGGAGCGCACCGACGGCGAGCTCCAGGTACACGGCAGCGGCGCCCTGGCACGGTCCCTGTTCGCCCTCGACCTCGTCGACACCGTGCACCTGCTGACCTTCCCGGTCGTGCTCGGCGCCGGTCACCGCCTGTTCGCCGACGGCGCCGTACCGACCGCCCTCCGGCACGTCGACGGACGCGTCACCGGGGCGGGCGTCTCCATCCAGTCGTACGACGTGACGGGCCGCCCGGAGTACGGCTCCTACGAGCTCCCCGCAGGTTAACTTCCCGAAAACTCCTCGGACTTGACGTGAAAATCCACCAGGTTGACATTGACATGCCATCGTCTACGCGCGTCATCATGAGGTCATGAGATTCCCCCCACGCACCGCTCGTATCGGCGCCGCAGCCGCGCTCCTGTCCGCCCTCCTCGTGGGCGGCACCGTCACCGCCACGTCGGCGAACGCGGCCGCCACGGCGGTCGGCAGCATCTGCTACAGCGACCTGCCCTCCCAGGCCCACGACACGCTCGACCTGATCGAGCAGGGTGGTCCCTACCCGTACTCGCAGGACGGGACCGTGTTCCAGAACCGGGAAGGCGTCCTGCCCGGCCAGTCGACCGGCTACTACCACGAGTACACGGTCATCACGCCCGGATCCTCCACGCGCGGTGCCCGCCGCATCGTGACCGGTGAGGAGAACCAGGAGGACTACTACACGGCCGACCACTACGAGTCGTTCGACCTGGTCGACCACGGCTGCTGAACTCGCTTGCCCTCACCTCTGGCTCTCCGCGACGGCGAACAGCGCGAACGCCAGCACGACCAGGGTGACGCTCGCGAAGATCTCGTAGCCGTCGAGGAAACCGACCCGCTGCACGAAGCCGATGTTCCAGTCGGTGAACTCGTGCAAGAGGCCCATCACGCCCTGTACCAGGGCAAGGAAACCGATTAGCTCCAGCAGCTGTTTCATGCCAAGACCCTCGCCCCGCGGACCCCCCACCCACATCGGCCGCGGGGCGAGGCACGTCCGACGGAAGTCCCGGTCCGCCGGCCGGCCCGCGCCGAAAGTCTCCGCTGTCACGACTTTGGTCGACGATCCCGCGCGCGGGGGAGTGGCACGGGCCGCGGCCGCATAGATTTGTCGACCGTGAGTGCTGACGTGAGGGTGCCAGAACCGCCGGAACACTCAGGGCGGCACTGGCTGCTGCCCTCCGCTGTGATCCACGAGTTCGAACCCGACGCCTCCCGGCCCGGACGGCGGCCCCGGCGTACCGCCCGCGACTGGATCGTCGACTTCACCTGCTTCCTGCTGGCCGTCCTCGTCGGCATCGTCGGCGCCGACGCCGTGACCGACAACCCGCACGTCCCGCACGCGCTCGCCGTCGTCGACCAGTGGACCGGCGCGCTCGCCTGTGCCGCGGTGTGGCTGCGCCGACGCTGGCCGGTCGGGCTGGCCGTGGCGACGATTCCGGTCGGGATGTTCTCGGACACCGCGGGCGGGGCGTGCATGATCGCCCTGTTCACCCTCGCCGTGCACCGGCCCTTCCGGTACGTGGCCTGGGTGGGTGGCGTCACCATCGCGCTGATCCCGCTCTACTTCTGGCTGCGCCCCGACCCCGAGCTGACGTACTTCGTCGCGGTCGTCATCTTCGTGCTGCTGACCGCTGTCCTGGTCGGCTGGGGCCTGCTCGTACGCGCCAAGCGGCAGTTGATGCTCAGCCTGCGCGACCGCTCCCGGCGTGCCGAGACGGAGGCGCGACTGCGGGCGGAGCAGGCGCAGCAGCTGGCCCGGGAGGCCATCGCCCGGGAGATGCACGACGTCCTCGCGCACCGGCTGACCCTGCTGAGCGTGCACGCCGGCGCCCTGGAGTTCCGGCCGGACGCGCCCCACGCGGAGGTCGCCCGCGCTGCCGGTGTCATCCGGGAGAGCGCGCACGAGGCCCTGCAGGACCTCCGGGAGATCATCGGCGTCCTGCGGGCGGGTGAAGCCGACGACGCGGGCCGTCCCCAGCCGACGCTGGCCGCCCTGGACCACCTGGCCGCCGAGTCCCGCGAGGCAGGCGCGAAGGTCACCCTCGACAACCGGGTCACCGACCCCGCGGCCGTCCCCGCCTCGGTCGGCCGTACCGCCTACCGCATCGCCCAGGAGGGCCTCACCAACGCCCGGAAACACGCCCCGGGAGCCGAGGTCACGGTGTCCGTCTCCGGAGCCCCGGGGGAGGGTCTGACCATCTCCGTCCGCAACCCACGGCCCGACGGCGAGATCCCGCACGTCCCCGGCTCCGGCCAGGGCCTGATCGGTCTGACCGAACGCGCGACGCTGGCCGGGGGGCGCCTGGAGCACGGCCCGCAGGGGGACGGCGGGTTCGGGGTGCGAGCATGGCTGCCGTGGGGGTGAACCCGGCGGCGAGGTAAGGGAGTTGTCCCCGTGCGCACCTCATGTGGCGCAACCGTGAACCCGTACCGCACAACCGTGGTTACGTAGGCCCATGACTGCGATCAGACTGCTCCTCGTCGACGACGACCCGCTGGTCAGGGCCGGGCTGTCCCTCATGTTGGGCGGCGCCGACGACATCGAGATCGTCGGTGAGGCCGCCGACGGCGACGAGGTCGAGGCGCTCGTCGACCGCACCCGTCCGGACGTCGTCCTCATGGACATCCGGATGCCGTCGGTGGACGGTCTGACCGCCACCGAGCTGCTGCGCGGCCGGCCGGACGCCCCGCAGGTCGTGGTCCTGACCACCTTCCACGCCGACGAGCAGGTGCTGCGGGCGCTGCGCGCGGGCGCAGCGGGATTCGTCCTCAAGGACACCCCGCCCGCCGACATCCTCGACGCGGTACGCCGGGTGGCGGCCGGCGACCCCGTTCTGTCGCCCACCGTGACCCGCCGGCTGATGGCGCACGCCGCCGGCAACGCCGTCGACACGCGCCGCACGCGTGCGCGTGCCCGCGTCGCGGTCCTCAACGACCGCGAGTGCGAGGTGGCGGTCGCCGTCGGCAGCGGCCTGTCCAACGCCGAGATCGCCGCCGGCCTCTTCATGAGCGTGGCCACGGTCAAGACGCACGTCTCCCGCATCCTGACCAAGCTCGACCTCAACAACCGGGTGCAGATCGCGTTGCTGGCCTACGACGCGGGACTGCTCGAGGAACAGGGCGACAGCGGGCACTAGCGTGCCGGCCGGCGCGTTGTCCGGTACGAGGGGGGAATGACATGGCAGATGTGATCGAACTCGGGCGGTACGGAGACGCGTTCCGCAGGGACCCGCACCCCGTGTACGCGCGGTTGCGTGAGCGTGGCCCCGTGCACCGGGTGCGGCTGCCGGGCCCCGACGCCCACCACGAGACCTGGCTCGTCGTGGGGCATGAGGAGGCGCGCGCGGCGCTCGCCGACCCGCGCCTGGCCAAGGACGGACGCAAGATCGGGATGCGGTTCCTCGACGAGGAGCTGATCGGGCAGTATCTGCTGATCGCCGACCCGCCCGAGCACACCCGGCTGCGCGGACTCGTCGCACGGGCCTTCACCATGCGCCGGGTGGAGCAACTGCGGCCCAGGATCCAGCAGATCACCGACGAACTGCTCGACGCCATGCTGCCACTCGGCCGCGCCGACCTGGTCGACTCGTTCTCCTACCCGCTGCCGATCACCGTGATAGGCGAGCTCCTCGGAGTGCCCGAGCTGGACCGCGCGGAGTTCCGGAAGCTGTCCACGGAGGCGGTCGCGCCGACCAGCGCGGACAGCGAGTACGACGCCTTAGTGCGGCTCGGCGAGTACCTCACCGAGCTGATCGAGGACAAGCGGAGCTCCGGACCGAGCGACGACCTGCTCGGCGACCTCATCCGCACCACCGCCGAGGACGGCGACCGGCTGTCCGCGCCGGAGTTGCGCGGCATGGCCTTCATCCTGCTGATCGCGGGCCACGAGACGACGGTCAACCTCATCACCACCGGCATCCACGCCCTGCTCACCCACCCGGATCAACTGGCCGTCCTGCGCGCCGACATGAACCTGATCGACGCCGCGGTAGAGGAAACCCTGCGCTACGAGGGCCCGGTCGAGAACGCGACGTTCCGGTTCGCCGCCGAGCCACTGGAGATCGGCGGTACCGCCGTGGCGAAGGGCGACGGCGTGATGATCGGCCTCACGGCGGCCGACCGTGACGGTTCCCGCTACCCGGCCCCGGACCGCTTCGACATCCGCCGAGACACCCGCGGCCATCTCGCCTTCGGCCACGGCATCCACTTCTGCCTGGGCGCGCCCCTGGCCCGCCTGGAGGCCCGCACCGCCATCCGCACCCTGCTGGAGCGGGCCCCGGGCCTCGCCCTCGACGGACAGCCCGGCGACTGGCTGCCGGGGATGCTCATGCGGGGGCTGCGGCGACTGCCGGTGCGGTGGTGAGGGGGTGCGGTGGTGAGGGAATGCGGTGGTGAGGGAATGCGGTGGTGAGGGGGTGCGGACACGACGGGGTGGGGGCACGACGAGGAACGGACATGACGACGAACGGACACGAGGAGGTGTGGACACGAGGATGAGCTGAGGCGAAGGCGCGCCTCGGGGTCCACGGTCCGTCTAGATCGTGGCGGCGCCCGTCCCTCCCGGGACCTCCGCCAGCCACACGCCCCGCCGCTCCCGCCGCGACATCTCGCACGCCTCGGCGATCCGCAGCGCCTGCAGCGCCTCCCGCCCGTCGCAGGGGTTGGCCCGCTCCCCCCGTACGACCTCCACGAACGCGCACAGCTCAGCCTCGTAGGCGGGCCCGAACCGCTCCAGGAACCCCGACCACGGCTTGTCGGCCGCCGGCGGCCCGGTCGGCTCGGTGGACGCGATCGGCGTGCGGTCGTCGAGACCGACCACGATCTGGTCCAGCTCCCCGGCGAGCTCCATGCGCACGTCGTACCCCGCCCCGTGCATCCGGGTGGCCGTGGCGGTGGCGAGCGTGCCGTCGTCGAGCGTGAGCAGTGCCGCGCCCGTGTCCACGTCACCCGCCTCGCGGAACATCGCGGGACCGGCGTCGGACCCGGCCGCGTACACGTCGGCCACCTCGCGCCCCGTCACCCAGCGCAGCACGTCGAAGTCGTGGATCAGGGTGTCCCGGTAGAGCCCGCCGGACAGCGGCAGCCACGCTGCCGAAGGCGGTGACTGGTCGGACGTCAGGGCCCGCACGGTGTGCAGCCGCCCGAGCCGTCCCGAACGCACGGCCTCCCGCGCGCCCGTGTAGCCGGTGTCGAAGCGGCGCTGGAAGCCCATCTGCAGGATCGTGCCCGCCGACTCCACCTCACCGATCGCCTGTAAGGTCCCCGCCAGATCGAGCGCGATCGGCTTCTCGCAGAACACGGGAAGGCCCGAGCGTGCTGCCCGACCGATCAGTTCGGCGTGAGCCGACGTCGCCGTCGTGATCACGACGGCGTCCACGCCCCACCGGAAGATCTCGTCCATTCCCGGGGCCGCCGTCTCGCCCAGGCGGTGCGCGAGATCCTGGGCCCGCGCGGGGTTCACGTCCGTGAGGATCAGGGAACCGACCTCCCGGTGCCGGCTGAGGGTGTTCGCATGGATGGTGCCGATGCGACCCGTACCGATGACTCCGATGCGCATGTGACCAAACTGCGGTCGGACCGGGCGCGCTGTCAATGCGCATGTCCGGACAACCGAACTACACAACTTCCCGTCAACCATCCACAGAGCTACGCTCGGGCCGTGCCGAAACCAGAAGTGGACCCGACCGTGACGCTCGAGCTAAGTGTGGACCGGAGCAGCCCGGTGCCGTTGTACTTCCAGCTGTCCCAGCAGCTGGAGGCGGCCATCGAACACGGGGCGCTCACCCCCGGCAGCCTGCTGGGCAACGAGATCGAGCTCGCCGCCCGGCTCGGCCTGTCCCGGCCCACCGTCCGCCAGGCCATCCAGTCGCTCGTCGACAAGGGCCTGCTGGTGCGCCGTCGCGGCGTCGGCACCCAGGTCGTGCACAGTCAGGTCAAGCGACCCCTGGAGCTCAGCAGCCTCTACGATGACCTGGAGGCGGCCGGCCAGCGCCCCGCGACGAAGGTCCTGGTCAACACCGTCGTGCCGGCGACCGCCGAGATCGCGGCCGCGCTCGGTGTGGCCGAGGACAGCGACGTGCACCGGGTGGAGCGGCTGCGTCTCGCGCACGGTGAGCCGATGGCGTACCTCTGCAACCACCTGCCGCCCGGACTGTTCGACCTGGACACCGAGCAGCTGGAGGTCACCGGTCTGTACCGCATGATGCGCTCCGCCGGGATCACGCTGCACAGCGCCCGCCAGTCCATCGGCGCCCGTGCGGCCACCGCCGCCGAGGCGGAGCGGCTCGCCGAGAAGGAGGGCGCCCCGCTGCTCACCATGCAGCGCACGACGTACGACGACACGGGCCGCGCGGTCGAGTTCGGCAGCCACACCTACCGGCCGAGCCGCTACTCCTTCGAGTTCCAGCTGCTCGTACGCCCCTGAATTTCAGGTTCCGATTCGTCGCATTGTCCGGACAAGGCGACCGAGTCGGACGTTCCGCCGGGACCACCGGGCCGGGCCGGGGTCGGCCCGATGCGTCGCACCCAGGAGTGCCGGCGTCGCACTCAGGAGTGCCGGCGTCGCACCCAGGAGTGCCGGGCTTCGTACTCAGGAGTGCCGGGCGTCGCACCCAGGAGCGCCGGGCTTCGTACTCAGGAGTGCCGGGCGTCGCACGACCAGCCACAAAGCGCCTGAACCCGGGACGAATCGCGCGCCCCGCAATGCCGCCCCGCTCGGCACACAGCGTGAGCGTGCGGCAGAATCGGGGCCGATGAGCACCTACGGCAACTTCAGCGCCCCCATCGGCTCCCGCCGCGCGCCCGCGCTCCGCACGGTCGGCACACGGGAGCGCCGCTCGCACCTGACCGCACCCCGCGTGCCCACCGTCGGCATCGACATCGGCGGCACCAAGGTGATGGCGGGCGTCGTCGACGCCGACGGCAACATCCTGGAGAAGGTCCGCACGGAGACCCCGGACAAGTCCAAGAGCCCGAAGGTCGTGGAGGACACGATCGCCGAGCTGGTGCTGGACCTGTCCGACCGCCACGACGTGCACGCGGTGGGGATCGGCGCGGCCGGCTGGGTCGACGCCGACCGCAACCGCGTCCTGTTCGCGCCCCACCTGTCCTGGCGCAACGAACCCCTCAGGGACCGCCTCTCCGGCCGCCTGTCGGTCCCCGTCCTCGTCGACAACGACGCCAACACCGCCGCCTGGGCGGAGTGGCGCTTCGGCGCGGGCCGTGGCGAGGACCACCTGGTCATGATCACCCTCGGCACCGGCATCGGCGGCGCCATACTGGAGGACGGCCAGGTCAAGCGGGGTAAGTACGGCGTCGCCGGTGAGTTCGGCCATATGCAGGTCGTGCCCGGCGGGCACCGCTGCCCGTGCGGCAACCGCGGCTGCTGGGAGCAGTACAGCTCCGGCAACGCGCTGGTGCGCGAGGCGCGCGAACTGGCCGCGGCCGACTCCCCGGTGGCCTACGGCATCATCGAGCACGTCAAGGGCAACATCGGTGACATCACCGGCCCGATGATCACCGAGCTGGCCCGCGAGGGCGACGCCATGTGCATCGAGCTGCTCCAGGACATCGGTCAGTGGCTCGGCGTCGGCATCGCCAACCTGGCCGCCGCCCTCGACCCCTCCTGCTTCGTGATCGGCGGCGGCGTGTCGGCCGCCGACGACCTGCTGATCGGCCCCGCCCGGGACGCGTTCAGACGCCAGCTCACCGGCCGCGGCTACCGTCCCGAGGCCCGGATCGCCCGCGCCCAGCTCGGCCCCGAGGCGGGCATGGTCGGCGCCGCCGACCTCGCCCGCCTGGTGGCCCGCCGCTTCCGCCGTGCCAAGCGCCGCCGGGTGGAGCGCTTCGAGCGCTACGAGCGGTTCGCCGAGTTCCGTCGTACTTCCCAGGACACCCAGGACACGGCGTGACGGCGTCCCTGCCGCGCCAGGCCGCGTCACCGGAGGAGCCACGGGAGCCGGAGGACCGCCGGCACCGCATCCGCCGCAGGGCGCTCACCCTGCTCATCATCGTGCTGCTCATCGGCGTCCCCGCGGGCTACCTGGTGATCTCCGCCAACCAGAGCCGCAACAGCGGCAAGGACAAGGAGGCGAAGTACTCGGCGACCGGCCTCACCCCGGGCTACCCCTCCAAGGTCCAGCGCCGCATCTACCAGGTCCCGGTCCCGCACCCGGCGGACTTCCCCGCCTACTACGAGACCAACAACTGGAAGACCAGCCGCCTCTACGTCCAGTTCCGGACCAGCAACGCCGGCCTCGACGCCTTCCTCACCGGCGTGGGCGTCAACCGCCAGGACCTCGAACCGGGCAAGATCACCATCAGCGCGCGCGACCAGAGCGTCAGCGGTTGGTCCTTCAAGAGCCCCGGCCCGTGGCACGGCATCGTCCACGCGCAGAAGAACCCGGCCCCCACCCAGGACATCGTCGTGAACACGTCCGACCCGAACGCCCCCATGGTCTACGTCGTCTCGCGCACGGTCCCCTAGGACGACGGGCCTCAGCCGGTCGCCGGGGCCGGTTGTCAGACCCCGCCCGTAGAGTCGAAGACGACTGATCCGGCACACGGGGCGGGAGGTGACAGGACGTATGAGCGACATGACGGCGACGGTCGAGCCACGGGTGGAGTCCGTCCCCGTCCGGCTCGCGGCCGTGTTCCTGCCCGCGCCCCTCCCGCGCGAGGGCCGGATGGCCTTCTGGGACCCGCAGGACGGACAGCCGCCCCTCGCCGACACCGAGCTCACCGTCGTCCGACGCCATGGTGCCGGAGTGCGCCGCCGCACCACGCCGGCGCTGTCCCTCACCCTCGGCGAGGCCCTGCCGCTGCTCGTCCGCGCCCGGCGGGACCCCGCCGCGCATCCCGCCACCGCCTGCTGGGGCGCCGCCGCGCTGCACGCGCTGCGGCTCACCGCCCGCGGCCGGCTGCTGCCCGGCCTCACCGCCACCGGCCACGACGCCTGGCGGGCCGGACCGCTCGACCCGGACGACATCGCCCACCTGCGCGCCCTCGCGGCCGCCCTGCCCTACGAGGGCCATGCGGTCCCGCTGCCCGGCCCGGGCGCGATCCGGCTGCCCGAGCCGGAAGCGCTGATGCGAGCCTTCCTGGACGCCGTCGCGGACACCCTGCCCCGCACCCCGGCCGCTCCGTACGCCTCCGGCAAGCCCTTCGCGGCACGCGAGCCACAGCGCCTGCCCGACGCCGCCGACTGGGCCGCGGAGGTCGCCGCCGGCATGGACGCGGGCGTGCGGATCTCCCTGCGCCTGGACCTGTCCGCGTACAACCTGTTCGACGACGAGGGCGACGGAGCGCGCCACGCGGGCGCGGCGATCGTCCAGGTGCACAGCCTCGCCGACCCCACCCTCGTGGTCGACGCGGCGGCCCTGTGGGCGGGCGACGCGGACGTGGCCTTCGGCCCCCGCGCCCGGGTGGACGCGGCCCTCGCGGTGCGGCGCGCGGCCCGCGTGTGGCCTCCCCTCGACCGCCTCTCCGAGCAGGACGTGCCCGACGTACTGGCCCTGTCCGACGAGGAGTTGGGCGACCTGCTCGGGATGGCCGCCCCCCGGCTCGCGGCGGCCGGAGTGGCCGTGCACTGGCCCCGGGACCTGGCCCACGACCTGACCGCGGCCGCGGTGGTACGCCCGGCGCCCGGCTCGGCGACCGACGGCACCGGCTTCTTCGAGAGCGAGGAACTGCTCCAGTTCCGCTGGCAGTTGGCGATCGGCGGCGACCCGCTCAGCGAGGCCGAGATGGACGCGCTCGCCGAGGCGCACCGCCCGGTCGTCCGCCTGCGCGACCAGTGGGTACTGGTCGACCCCGCCCTGGTTCGCAAGGCCCGCAAGCGCGAACTGGGCCTGCTCGACCCGGTCGACGCCCTGTCCGTCGCCCTCACCGGCAGCGCGGAGGTCGACGGCGAGACCGTCGAGGCGGTCCCCGCCGGAGCCCTGGCCACCCTGCGCGACCGCCTCACCGCCGGGATCCGGCCCGCCGAGCCGCCGGCCGGCCTGCACGCCACCCTCCGCGACTACCAACTCCGCGGCCTGGCCTGGCTGGACCTCATGACCTCCCTCGGCCTCGGCGGCTGCCTCGCCGACGACATGGGACTCGGCAAGACCATCACCGTCATCGCCCTGCACCTGCGCCGGGCCCACTCCGAACCCACCCTGGTGGTCTGCCCGGCCTCCCTGCTGGGCAACTGGCAGCGGGAGATCACCCGGTTCGCGCCCGGCGTCCCCGTGCGCCGCTTCCACGGCCCGGACCGCACCCTGGACGACCTCGACGGCGGCTTCGTCCTCACCACCTACGGCACCATGCGGTCGGCTGCGGCGCGGCTGGCCGAGCAGCCGTGGGGCATGGTCGTCGCCGACGAGGCACAGCACGTCAAGAACCCCTACTCGGCGACGGCGAAGGCCCTGCGCACGATCCCGTCCCCCGCGCGCGTGGCCCTCACCGGCACACCCGTGGAGAACAACCTGTCGGAGCTGTGGGCGCTGCTCGACTGGACGACACCCGGGCTCCTCGGCCCCCTGAAGTCCTTCCGCGCCCGCCACGCCCGCGCGGTGGAGAACGGCGAGGACGACGAGGCGGTCACCCGGCTCGCCCGCCTGGTCCGCCCCTTCCTGCTGCGCCGCAAGAAGTCCGACCCCGGCATCGTCCCCGAGCTGCCACCCAAGACGGAGACGGACCACCCGGTTCCACTCACCCGTGAACAGGCCGCGCTCTACGAGGCGGTGGTGCGCGAGTCGATGCTGGCCATCGAGACGGCGGAGGGCATCGCCCGCCGGGGCCTGGTGCTCAAGCTGCTGTCCGCCCTCAAGCAGATCTGCGACCACCCCGCGCTGTACCTGAAGGAGGACGTTCCCCCGTCCGCCCTCGACCGGCTCCCGGCCCGCTCCGGCAAGATGGCCCTCCTCGACGAGCTGCTCGACACGCTGCTGGCCGAGGACGGTTCGGCGCTCGTCTTCACGCAGTACGTCGGGATGGCCCGTCTGATCACCGCCCACCTCGCCGCCCGCGCCGTTCCGGTGGACCTGCTGCACGGCGGCACACCGGTGCCGGAGCGCGAGCGCATGGTCGACCGCTTCCAGAGCGGCGCGACACCCGTCCTGGTGCTGTCGCTGAAGGCGGCCGGCACGGGGCTGAACCTCACCCGGGCGGGCCACGTCGTCCACTTCGACCGCTGGTGGAACCCCGCCGTGGAGGAACAGGCCACCGACCGCGCCTACCGCATCGGCCAGACCCAGCCCGTCCAGGTGCACCGGCTCATCACCGAGGGCACCGTCGAGGACCGCATCGCCGAAATGCTGGAGGCCAAGCGTGCTCTCGCCGACGCGATCCTCGGCTCCGGCGAGTCGGCCCTCACCGAACTGGGCGACCGTGAGCTCTCGGACCTGGTGTCCCTCCGGAGGCCGACATGACCCCCGGAGCCGCCGACGAGGCCCGCCGCGCCCTGCAGGCAGCGCGAGAGCGAGCGGCGCGGGAGTCGGACCCGGGGGCCGCCGGGCGCGCGGCCAGGTCCGGGCGGGCGATGCCGGGGGCCCGCGCAGTGCCGGGGACGGAGGATCCCGACGAGCCCGGGACCCCCGGGGGTACCGGGGAGCCTGACGGGGGGACGGGTTCCCAGGAGGCCGGGGCGGCCCAGGAGGGCCTGGTATCCGGGCAGGCCGGGGATACCGGGGGAGCGCCGGTGTTCGGTGAGGGGCGGATGCCGGGCGGCGACGCCGACGCTTCAGAGACGGTGACGGAAGGCGAATGGCCCGCAGCGCCGGAGGAGCCTGCGGAAGCCCAGGCCCAGGCTCGTGCCCAGGCCCAGGCTCGTGCCCAGACGCAGCCGGAGCGCCGGCCGGCGGACGTGGCGCGCGAGGCGCTGCGGCGGGCGGTCGCGGCGAAGCGCCGTGTCCCGACGGCGGACGCAGACGCCGACGCCATCGACCCTCCTGCTGACACCGGCGCCACCGCCACCCGCCACAGTGGCGGGGCTCTCGACGCCACTGCTGCCGACGTCACCGCCGCTGCCGACGTCACCGAGGACGACAACGGCCCTGACGACTCGACCAACCCGCACGTCACCCTCCCGACGGAAACGCCGGCGACACCTCTCGGCACAGCAGGCGCGCCTCCAGCCGACCCGACAGGAGGCACCCCAGCCGCGTCCGCAACCCCTGGCGGCGCCAGCGACAACGACGGCGCTGCCGACCGCGGTGGCCCCGGCCAGGACCGCCCCGACGGCACCGGGCCGGGTGCGCGGCCGGCGGATGTCGCGCGCGAGGCCCTGCGCGCGGCTCGCGACGCGGCACGCCAGGCCCGGGAGGACGCCCTGGCCCAGGGGACGGGCACCGGCCGCGGAGCGCGTCGAGCCCACCCGGCCGCCGCCTCCCGGGCAGTGGCCGACCCCGGCGCCGCCTCCCGGTCCCGAGGCGGCGCACCGGGCCAGGAGGCCGCCCGCCGGGCGCGTGACGTACGGGAGTTGCTGGCCGACGCCTTCCGGATGCCCGCGGACGATGACGCGCCGCGGGAGGAGCCCGGGCAGGAATCGCGGGACGACGACGTCACACCGCAGGCGGATTCCGCGACCCCTGCCTCTGCCTCTGCCTTTGCTCCCGCCCCCGCCCCCGCCCTCGCTCCTGCCCCCGCCCCCGTTCCGGCCCCCGCCTCCGCCGACGACCGGGACCGTGCCGACGCCGCCGTCAGTACGCCGACGTTGCCGTCCATGGCCGCCCCCGCACGGGACGGCGACCTCCGGCGTACCTTCCCCGCCTTCCCGCCCCTGCCGTCGGACGGCACCGGCTTCGCCGCGACATGGTGGGGCAACGCGTGGGTCGCCGCGTTGGAGGAGGGCGCGCTGGACGCCCAGCGGCTGGCGCGTGGCCGCGGGTACGCGGAGCAGGGCAACGTGGACGCCATCACCGTGACCCCGGGCCTCGTCCTCGCCTACGTGCGGGGCAGCCGCCCCCGGCCGTACCGGGTACAGGTGCGGCTGCGCACGCTCGAGGACGCCGACTGGGAGCGGTTGTTGGACAGCGCCGCCGAGCGGCCGGGGCACATCGCCGCGCTGCTCGACAAGGAGATGCCGCACGCCCTCGCGGAGGGTGGCGTCCGGCTGCTGCCAGGCCCCGGAGACCTGGAACCGCACTGCAGTTGCCCCGACCGCGGTCACCCCTGCAAGCACGCCGCAGCCCTCTGCTACCAGACGGCCCGTCTGCTCGACGCCGACCCCTTCGTACTGCTCCTGCTGCGCGGCCGCGGCGAACGCGACCTGCTCGACGCCCTGTCCCGGCTGAGCGCCACCCGCGCCGCCCGAGCCGCGCAGGACCAGGCACCTGCCGTGCTGCCCGGCGTACGGGCCGGTGACGCCCTCGCCCCCCGTCGCCTCCCGCCCCTTCCGGCGCCCCTGCCACAGCCCCCGCATCCCGAGCAACCTCCGGTGTACCCGGCGTCCCCGGGCGGCCCGGACCCCTTCGCGCTGGACCAGCTGGCGACCGACGCGGCGGCCCGCGCCCACGCGCTGCTCGCCACCGGCCTCGACCCGGTCGGTGAGCTGACCCTGTGGCAGGACGCGGTGCGGCTCGCCGCGGCCCGCCCCGGCTCCGGACTCACCGCCGGCACCCGAGCCCTCTACGCCTCCCTCGCCGCCGCGGCCGGCCGCACCCCGTCCGAACTGGCCCGCGCGGTCGCCGCGTGGCGGCAGGGCGGGCTGGAGGGTCTCGCCGTACTCGAAGAGCCGTGGGACCCGCCGGCCGGCCGATTCGACCGCGCGCGCCCCCTGCTTCTCGCCGCGGACCTCCCCGCGTTCCGCCCCCGGCACAACCACCTCACCCACCCCCGCGGCCATGTCCAGCTCCGTCTCGGCCGGGACGGTCTCTGGTACGCCTACGAGTCCGAGCCGGGCCACGACGACTGGTGGCCCCGCGGCACCCCCGACCTGGACCCGGTCGGTGCCCTGACGGGCCTGGGAGCCGCCGGAGAGTTCTGAGGGGCGACAGCGCGAGGGAGGGGTCGGGACACGGCCGGCTCAGCCGCACACCCCCGCCCGACCGTGGAGGCGGTGTGAGAGTTCCCCGCTGATGTGCGGGAGGCAGGTGTGGGGAGTGGGGGCCCAGCGGTCGGGCCGTACGAAAAGCCGGTTAGCGTGGAGCGGTGAGTGAGACGAAGACTCCTGCCCTCCAGTTCCGCTTCGACGGTCCGGAAGACGCCCCGGTGCTCATCCTCGGGCCCTCGCTCGGTACCACGTGGCACATGTGGGACCGGCAGGTCCCCGAGCTGGTCAAGCAGTGGCGTGTCTTCCGGTTCGACCTGCCGGGCCACGGCGGCGCCCCCGCGTACCCGGCCGGTTCGGTCGGCGACCTCAGCGCGAGGCTGCTGGCCACGCTCGACAGCCTCGGCGTGCAGCGCTTCGGCTACGCGGGCTGCGCGCTCGGCGGCGCGGTCGGTATCGAGCTGGCCCTGCGCCACCCCGAGCGCCTCGCCTCGCTCGCGCTGATCGCCGCGTCGCCGCGCTTCGGCACGGCCGACGAGTTCCGGCAGCGGGGCGTGATCGTGCGGACGAACGGTCTCGACCCCATCGCCCGCTCGTCCCCCGACCGCTGGTTCACCGGCGGATTCGCCGCCGCACAGCCCGCGATCACCGAGTGGGCCGTGCAGATGGTGCGCACCACCGACCCCGGCTGCTACATCGCGGCCTGCGAGGCGCTCGCCGCGTTCGACGTACGGGCCGAACTCGGCAGCGTCGGCGCCCCCACCCTGGTACTCGTCGGCTCGGACGACCAGGTCACCGGCCCCGCCGAGGCCCGCACCCTGGTCGCGGGCATCCCGGACGCCCGGCTCGCCGTCGTACCCGGGGCCTCCCACCTGGTGCCGGTGGAGCAGCCGGCCGCCGTCACCGACCTCCTGGTGCGGCACTTCTCCACCGCATGGCAGCCGGCCTTCGACTCCACCACCGGCCAGATGGCCGCGATCGTGGCGCCACCGGTCAAGCCGGTGCTGTCCGCCGCGCCGCCGCAGCCCGCGCCGCGCCCCGAGATCGCCCCGGCCGCGGTGGAACCGCAGATCATGGGGCGACCCGACCCGTACGACGCCGGCCTCAAGGTCCGAAGAGAGGTGCTCGGCGACGCGCACGTCGACCGGGCGCTGGCGCAGGCGGACGAGTTCTCCGGCGACTTCCAGGAGTTCATCACCCGCTACGCCTGGGGCGAGATCTGGGACCGGCCCGGCCTGGACCGGCGCTCACGCAGCTGCGTCACCCTCACCGCGCTGGTCGCGGGAGGCCACCTCGAAGAGCTCGCCTTCCACGTGCGCGCGGCCCTGCGCAACGGCCTCACCCCCGGCGAGATCAAGGAAGTGCTGCTGCAGGCGGCCGTCTACTGCGGTGTACCGGCCGCCAACAGCGCCTTCAAGGTGGCCCAGCAGGTCATCCGGGAGGAGACCACACCCACCGAGTGAGCCCCGGCGTGCGCCCCCGGGCAGGATGGACTCATGAAGCTCACGAAGAAGTCGCACGCCTGCGTCCGCCTCGAGAAGGACGGGCGCACGCTCGTTCTCGACCCCGGGGGATTCAGCGAGGAGGACGCGGCGGTCGGCGCGGAGGCGATCCTCGTCACCCACGAGCACCCCGACCACTTCGACGAGGGGCGGCTGCGGGCCGCCATGGACGCCGACCCGGCCACCGAGATCTGGACCCTGAAGTCGGTCGCGGAGAAGCTGTCCGCCGCCTTCCCGGGCCGCGTGCACACCGTCGGACACGGCGACACCTTCACCGCCGCCGGCTTCGAGGTCCAGGTGCACGGCGAACTGCACGCCGTCATCCACCCGGACATCCCGCGCATCACCAACGTCGGCTACCTCGTCGACGGCGGCCGCGTCTTCCACCCGGGCGACGCCCTCACCGTCCCCGACCACACCGTCGAGACGCTGATGCTCCCCGTCATGGCCCCCTGGAGCAAGATCTCCGAGGTCATCGACTACGTACGCGAGGTGGCCCCGCGACGCGCCTACGACATCCACGACGCCCTGCTCACGGACCTCGCCCGCCCGATCTACGACCGGCAGATCGGCGCCCTGGGCGGCTCGGAGCACCTGCGGCTGGCGCCGGGAGCCTCGACGGACGTGTGACGTCCCCGACCCCCTGCCCCCCGGCCGGACCGCGTTGTCGTACCCGGCCGGTAGGTTGTGGGACATGCGCATCGCGACCTGGAACGTGAACTCGATCACCGCCCGCCTGCCGAGGCTCCTGGCCTGGCTGGAGAGCAGCGGCACCGACGTGCTGTGCCTCCAGGAGGCCAAGGTCGCCGAGGAGCAGTTCCCGTTCGACCAGCTGCGCGAGCTGGGCTACGAGGCGGCCGTGCACGCCACCGGCCGGTGGAACGGCGTGGCGGTGATCTCCCGCGTCGGCATCGAGGACGTGGTCAAGGGCCTGGCCGGTGACCCCGGCTACGACGGCGCCCCCGAGCCACGCGCCATCTCCGCGACCTGCGGCCCGGTCCGCGTCTGGTCGGTGTACGTGCCGAACGGCCGCGAGGTGGACCACCCCCACTACGCCTACAAGCTCCAGTGGTTCGAGGCCCTGAAGGCGGCCGTCGCGGGCGACGCGGCGGGCAGCCGCCCCTTCGCCGTCCTCGGCGACTACAACGTGGCCCCGACGGACGACGACGTCCACGACGTGGCCGCCTTCGAGGGCCTCACGCACGTCACTCCCGCCGAGCGCGCCGCCCTCGCGTCCCTGCGCGAGGCGGGCCTGTCGGACGTGGTCCCGCGGCCCCTGAAGTACGAGCACCCCTTCACGTACTGGGACTACCGCCAGCTCTGTTTCCCCAAGAACCGCGGCATGCGCATCGACCTGGTGTACGGCAACGAGCCGTTCGCCAAGGCGGTCAGCGACGCCTACGTGGACCGCGAGGAGCGCAAGGGCAAGGGCGCCTCGGACCACGCGCCGGTGGTCGTGGACCTGGACGTCTAGGGCCGACCCGGCGGACCACGCCGCGGAACCCCGATCACCCGCGTCGACGAGGCGCCGCCGATTTCCTGTGACCTGGTCCGCCAAAGGGGGCCCCGGTCCTCACAGCAGCTCCAGGTCCACCGATTCGGCGAGGGCCGCCAGACCCGCGTCGCCCGGATGCAGATGGTCGCCGCTGTCGTACTCGGGCAGCATCCGGGCGGGACGGCCGGGATCCCGCACCACGCCGTCGAAGTCGAGCACGGCGTCGAACGCGCCGCTCTCGCGGATCCACGTGTTGACCGCGGCCCGCTCGGCGTCGACGGCGGCCGTGCAGCGGGCCTCCCCCTCGCACGGCAGGATCGTCGCCGCCAGCATCCGCAGCCCCCGGGCGTGCCCGCGCGCGGCGAGCTCCCGCAGCCCCGTGATCACCTGCTCCGCACTCGCGCCCCACCGCACGTCGTTGACACCCTCGAACACCACCGCCGTACGCGCGGACGTCTGCGCCAGGACATCCCGGTCGAACCGGTTCAGGGCGCTCACCCCGCCGGTGTCCGTGGAGACCCCGTCGCCGGGGTACCGGTCGGTGACCACACGGTTCGCGGAGATCCCCTGGTTCAGCACCCCGTAGGGCGGGACCGCGTCCTGGTTCAGCAGGCGGGTGGCCAGGGCGTTGGGCCACCGTCGGTTGGCGTCCACCGTGGACCTGTCCCCGTCGGTGATCGAGTCCCCCAGCAGCACCACCGATCCCGGGCCGCCGCCCACGTCCACACCGGTGAGCAGCGGCCAGCTCGTCAGCACCGAGGTGTACGCCGCCGGGGAACCGTCCGCGGTGTGGTCACCCGGCTCGCTCACGTACGACCGCTGCGCCGCGAGCCGGTGCAGGGGTGCCGCCGCCACCGTCTCGGGCAGATGGAAGCTCACCAGCAGACTGGTGTCGGCCGGCACCGAGAAGTCGAGGGGATCGCTGAACGCCTGCGCCCCCGCCGGGATCTCCACACCGGCCGCACCCCGGAACGACAACGCCACCGGCAGGTCCCGCGCCGACGCGCCCTCCGCCTGCACCGCCACGGTCGCGCCCCCGATCCGTACCGGCCCCGAGGCGAAGGTGTTGTCGAACCGCAGCCGCACGCGCGGCCCGCCCGCCGACGTGTGCACCACGAGCCTCAGTGTCCGGTCCGACCAGGGCCCCACAGCGGCGTAGCCGGAGGTCGCCGCCGCCCAACTCCCCGTCCAGCCGGACGTCAAGGCGCGCACCGACAGTGCGAACACATGCAGGTCCCTCGCGTGCGGCAGCCGTACCGAGACGACCCGGCGCCCCGGCAACAGCGGCACCGTCACGACGTACAGCCGTGCCCGCTCGGTGAGTTGGCCGTCGGGCGTGTTGATGTGCGGCGCCACCGCCTTGGTGGCGAGCGGGCCACCGCGCCAGTCGGAGGCGGTCAGCCGGTACGGGGAGCGCGAGCCGTCGGCGTACGCGACCGTCCCGGTGCCGCTCACCTGCTCCCCGGCGGTGCCCGCGACCAGGAAGGCCAGTGCGTCGCCGCGACCGCCGACCCGGACGTCCTGCCCGGCGGCCCGGACGTTGTCCGGCTCGCCCGCCTGGCGTTCCGGCCAGGTCAGTCGCGCCCCCTGCACGGTGAGCGCGCGGCCGGGCGTCCAGCCCGCGGCCGCGAGGTCCTGCGCGGACAGGGAGGCGCCCGAGCCGTCGAAGTCCGCCTCGCCCGGCCGGTCGTCGGCGCTGACGGCCCTGTTGTCGAAGTGCCGCTCCAGTGGGAGCGGCTCGGCCCACGTCGGCCCGGCCGCCCGTGCGGAGGTGACCGGCACCAGACCCGCGAGCAGGCCGAGCACGACCCCCGCGCCTCGGAGACTCACACGCACGTCCCGCTCCTCTCCTCATGAAGCTGACGTGATGTCAGGCGTGCCTGAAGGTAGGGACGGGACGGACGCACGTCAACGAGGTGGGAGTGAACGGCGTTCGAACTCATCCGAACGTCATGGCGTGGCCGGCCCGGGGGTGCCGGGCCCCCGGCGGACAGCGGCGGCGATGCCCGGCGTCCTTCTCTCTCCCCCCCCCGGCCTCGCCCCGCCCCCCTCGCCCCGCCCCCCTCGCCCCGCCCCGCCTCGATTCCCCTCGCCCCGCCCCGCTGCCCCTAGCCGGGCCGTGCGGCCGAGGTGCCGAGCCGTCTGCGCGCCTGTGGTGCACACGGCGGTGTCAATGACACGCTGGGTGTATGAAGATCCCTTTTCTGGGCCACCGGCGGGAGAAGCCCGGCGCCCGCGACCCCGAGGGCATCGCCGAACTCCTCGCCGAATGCGAGCTGCTGCGCTCGCAGGCGTCTCGGGAGGGCGTCCAACTCGACGACACGGCAGCCTCGTTGGAGGCACTGGACCAGCTGGTGCCGCGCTGGCGGGACGACGAGGAGGTGCTGCCCTGGCTCGGCAACGACGCCGGCCTCTATCTCGGCACGGTCATCGTCCGCACGGTCCCCGGCGCCACCTGGGACCTGTGGCCCAGCGGCCAGCCCGTCATCAGGCTCGCCTCCGGTCGGGAGTTCGACGTGGTGGCCACCGGTCACGAGTGGGCCGCCAGCGGCGTGCCCGAACTCTCGCAGCTGTACGCCGAGGTCGCCGAAGCGTGAGTCCCTGGCCCACGCGCCGACGTAAATACGGCTAATGCCCGAAAGGTGCGTGTCGTGCTCTGGTGCCGATCTTGCCCCGATAAGTTGCGGCACCTACGACACGGCTGAGAGTGAGTAGGGCTGGGCATGGCAATCGATCCGTTGATCGAGCTGCGTGACGTCAACAAGTACTACGGGGAGCTGCATGTCCTGCAGGACATCAACCTCACCGTCGGCAGGGGGGAGGTGGTCGTGGTCATCGGGCCCTCCGGCTCCGGGAAGTCGACGCTGTGCAGGGCCATCAACAGGCTCGAGACCATCCACTCCGGCTCCATCACCCTCGACGGACAGCCGCTGCCCGAGGAGGGCCGGGCCCTCGCGAAGCTCCGCGCCGAGATCGGCATGGTGTTCCAGTCCCTCAACCTGTTCGCCCACAAGACCGTCCTGCAGAACGTCACCCTGGCTCAGGTCAAGGTCCGCGGGACCAAGAAGGAACAGGCCGACAGGCGCTCCCGCGAACTGCTCGAACGGGTGGGCACCGCCGACCAGGCGGACAAGTACCCCGCGCAGCTCTCCGGCGGTCAGCAACAGCGTGTGGCCATCGCCCGCGCCCTCGCCATGGAGCCCAAGGCCCTGCTGTTCGACGAGCCGACCTCGGCCCTCGACCCGGAGATGATCAACGAGGTGCTCGAAGTCATGCGGCAACTCGCCCGTGACGGCATGACCATGGTCGTCGTCACCCACGAGATGGGCTTCGCCCGCTCCGCCGCCCACCGCGTCGTGTTCATGGACGGCGGACGCATCATCGAGGACCGCACCCCCGAGGAGTTCTTCACCGACCCGCGCAGCGACCGTGCCAAGGACTTCCTTTCCAAGATTCTCAAGCACTGAGCGGGGGAGCGCGATCCGTGTCCCCTGCCACCCGTGTGCCCGGCCCCCGACTACCCGATCACCACCCCCACCGACCGCGCGCGGTTCCCCGCGCCGGGGATGAAGTGGGGCGTCGTCCGATGACCACCGCCACCGCGCCCTACGACATCCCGAGCCCCGAACCCCGTCAGCGGCACCGGACCCACGGTGACCCTCTACCACCCTCCCGCGTTCGCCGAAGTGCTCCGCTCCGGCGTGCACGGCGTGCACGCCGTGAACACGGCCGGAAAAAGGCCGCGTTCACGCTGGGGCTCCCGCTCACCCACGAGGGGTTCTCCCACGCCGGCCGACCCGGCACGTGGAACCTCGACTACGCTTTGCCGTTCATCCGCTGCTGCCGGGTGGGGGTCCCCACGGCCCCGAGAAGACCTAGGGGGTAGCAGCTCACAGAGCCATACCCGCCCGGCGGCAGCCGGAGATCACTGCTCGCGCAGCGGAATCGACACGTACGACGGGTCGGAGACCGGCGAGGAGAAGGTCAGCTGCGCGCCGGACGGGTTGTGCTCGACGTAGAGCGGGTCCACCGTGTCGACCACCAGGGCCAGCCGGTGCCCTGCCGGGACGTCGTAGGCCGTGGAGTACAGCTCCAGGTCGACGCCGAACGGCTTGCCGGGTGTCTGCCCGTGGAAGGTGTACGGCGCGTTGCTGACCAGCTTGCCGAGGCCGAGCGGGCCCACGTCGTAGAGGTAGGCGACGAGGGTGCCGCTCTCCTTGGTCGGAGTGAGGGTGGTGTGCAACCTGGTGGTGCCGCGCACCTGTCGGGCCGTGCCGTACTTCTCCGACTGCCACACGGCGGCCCAGCGCCTCGGGAGCAGCGGGATCGAGGCGAGCGGGGGCAGTTGGGCGACCTGGTCGAGGATGCTGGACAGGAAGACCACCCCGCCGTTCGCCCCGGAGTCGACGTTCGCCCGGATCGTGGTGGTGCCCGCGAGGGCGATCTTCTGCCGGGTCGCGCCGACCGACTTCCAGTCCGGATAGCCCTCGTAGCCGCCCGCGGAACGGGACTTGAGCCGCACGGGCTGCTCACGGTCGATGCCGTTGTCCTCGCCCCGGAGGTAGTGGTCGAACCAGCGCTCGGTGTCCGTCCACACGTCGTTGGGCAGGCCGAACAGTCCGGTGAGCTCGGCGGTCGCGTGGTCGCCGGGCCGGAACTCCAGTCTCTTGGGCCCGGTGAGCTTCTCGTAGAAGTCCGCGTACTGGTTGGGCGGGAAGACCGTGTCCCCCCACGCGTTGGCCATCATGACCGCGGCGCCGTTCTTGTTCAGCTGGTCCACGTACGTGACGGCGGAACGTTTCTTCCCCCAGTCGAGGATGTCCTGTTCCCGCGACAGGTCGGAGGCGTAGAAGTCGTCGAAGATCTGCCGTAGTTCGGCGCTCTGGCGGCCGGTGACCAGGCTGGCGCCGTCCAGCAGCCCGGCGGCCTGGACGTGCTGGGTGCGGCCGGAGTAGATCGAGCCGATCAGGTCGGCCCAGCCGCTGAGGGCGGCGACCGCCTTGACGCGCTTGTCGTGTGCGGCGGTGATCAGGCTGATGCCGGCGCCGTACGAGACGCCCGCCATGCCGACCTTCCGCGCGTCGGACGGGGTGTTGGCGAGCGCCCAGTCGATCACCCGGGACGCGTCGGCCGTGTCGGGTGGGCCCGCGACTTCTATCTCCCCGCCGGACTGCCAGAAGCCCCGCACGTTGTAACTGACCACGACGTAACCGGAGTCCGCGAGTTTCCGGGCCTGGGCGAGGTACTCGACCTGGGGCAGGCCCCAGCTCGTGGGCAGCACGAGGAGCGGGTAGCGGCGCGTGCCGTCGGCCCCGGCGGGGGTGATGACGTTGGCCTTGAGGACGGTTCCGCCGTCGCCGGTGATGTCGACGAAGCGGACGGCGGTGGCGGCCTGGGCGGCGGGGGCGAGCCCGAGGGCGCTGCCGGCGATCAGCGTCGCCGAGACGGCACCCACGGCGGTCGTACGCAGGGCCTTGCGATGGTGTCCCACGGGTCACTCCTGACTTGTTCACTCGTGTCAGTGCAAAGTGACCAGACGGTAACCTCGCTTTCTTACCGGAGGTAACCCGTCAGTAAGTTACGTGCGAGTAACGATTGTTGAAATGTGCTGGAACCTAGGACGCGCGGTGGGAGTTGCGCGGAGCCGCGGGCGTGGGCAGGGGTGCCTGTGCCTCCCGGGTGACGTCCGCGACCAGCTCGACGACATCGGGGCCGTACGCCTGCGAGTTGACGACCTTCAGGAGCAGGACGAAGGCGGTGTCGCCGTACTTGCGGGTCAGGCGTTCGTGGTTGCGGGCGAGATAGCGGGTGGTCGCCTGGTTGGTGATGGCGGTCTGACCGCAGAAAAGGAACACCGGCCGGGTCCCGTGGCTCTGGTCGACGGTGAGCCGGGCCAGGAGTGTGTACTCGGCCCGGCCGACCTCCACGCGATAGCGCTCGGAGCCGACCTGGAACGCGCCGCGGTCCGGGCTCGGTTCGCTGTCCACGTTGACCCGCACACCGGGAAGGAGTGAGGACAGATGGGCTGCCATACGGCGGTTGGACGCCGGGCCGCCCACGCAGAACTCCGTGCGTTCACCGAAACCCTGTCGTGCCGCGTCGTGCGGGACGACCTGGGCGTGTGCGTTGCAGTCCTTGATCAGCGCGGCCAGTTCGAGCAGTGCGAACACGTCGTAGCGCATCACCGCCAGCTCGGGGCCGGCGGCGCCGCGGTTGACCACCAGGAGCGACTCGGAGTTGTCGGGCAGCCCGAAGAAGGCCTGCTTGCGGCGGAGCTTCCGCTTCCACAGGTAGGTGCGGGCCAGCCAGCCGAGCGCGGCACTGATACCGGCGGCCACCACACCCAGAACGATGTTGCGCACGTCGTCATTCATGGGCGCGCATGCTAGCGGGCGAACGCAAACCAGTGTTCGAAACCGACTCGTTGAGGGCACGCTGACGAGGGCATGGCGATCGCATAGGCTGCGCGGACGGTCTCTGACTGGAGGTTCGGATGCGTCGCCGCCCTGTCGCACGGAAACTGTCGGTTCTGGCGGTCTCGGCCGTCGTGGTCTCGGTGGGGGCCGCCGCGCCACCCACGGCCCGGAGCACACCCGTCCAGAAGGTCCCGCTGGCCGTCGGCTACGGCGGCGCGGTCGCCAGCGTCGACGCGGACGCCTCCGCCGCCGGCATCGAGGTCCTGAAGAAGGGCGGCAACGCCGTCGACGCGGCCGTCGCCACCGCCGCCGCGCTCGGTGTCACCGAGCCCTACTCCTCCGGCATCGGCGGGGGCGGCTACTTCGTCTACTACGACGCCCGGTCCCGAGCCGTCCACACGATCGACGGACGTGAGACCGCCCCCCGCACCGCCGACTCCGGCCTGTTCCTGGAGAACGGCAAACCGCTCGCCTTCGCGGACGCCGTCAGCAGCGGCCTCGGGGTGGGCACCCCGGGCACGCCCGCCACCTGGCAGAAGGCGCTCGACAAGTGGGGCAGCAAGAGACTCGGCAGCGTCCTGGCGCCCGCCGAGCGGCTCGCCCGCGACGGGTTCGTCGTCGACGACACCTTCCGCTCCCAGACGGCGTCCAACGAGACCCGCTTCCGCTACTTCCCGGACACCGCGAAGCTGTTCCTGCCCAACGGCGCGCTCCCGGTCGTGGGCTCCACCTTCAAGAACCCCGATCTCGCCCGCACCTACGCCCAGTTGGCGAAGGAGGGCGTCGGTGCGATGTACCACGGCGACCTCGGCGAGGACATCGTCGACACCGTGAACAAGCCGCCCGTGGACCCCGCCTCCGGCTGGAACGCCCGCCCGGGCGACCTCTCCGAGAAGGACCTCGCGGCCTACCGCGCCAAGCTCCAGAAGCCCACGAAGACCTCCTACCGCGGTCTGGGCGTCTACTCCATCGCGCCCTCCTCCTCCGGCGGCACGACGGTCGGCGAGGCCCTCAACATCCTCGAGAACACCGACCTGTCGAAGGCCACCGACGTCCAGTACCTGCACCGGTACATCGAGGCGAGCCGGATCGCGTTCGCGGACCGGGGGCGCTGGGTCGGCGACCCGGCCTTCGAGGACGTACCGACCAAGCAGTTGCTGTCACAGCGCTACGCCGACTCGCGGGAGTGCCTGATCAAGGACGACGCGGTCCTCACCAGCCCCGTCGCGCCCGGCGACCCACGCGACCCGGCGGCCTGCGCCACCGGGGGAACGGCGGCGCCGACGACGTACGAGGGCGAGAACACCACGCACCTGACGGTGGCCGACAAGTGGGGGAACGTCGTCTCCTACACGCTCACCATCGAGCAGACCGGCGGCAGCGGCATCACGGTGCCCGGCCGCGGGTT
Source organism: Streptomyces resistomycificus (assembly GCF_001514265.1). Classification (GTDB taxonomy): domain Bacteria; phylum Actinomycetota; class Actinomycetes; order Streptomycetales; family Streptomycetaceae; genus Streptomyces; species Streptomyces resistomycificus. The sequence goes on from NZ_KQ948988.1 coordinate 530,293, forward strand.
CATCCTCAACAACGAGCTGACCGACTTCTCCTTCGCACCGGCCAACCCGGCCGTCCACGACCCGAACCTGCCCGGGCCGGGCAAGCGGCCGCGCTCGTCGATCTCCCCGACGATCGTGCTGGACCGGCACGACAAGCCGGTCGTCGCGCTCGGTTCGCCCGGCGGCGCGACCATCATCACGACCGTGCTGCAGACCCTGACCCGGTTCCTGGACCGCGGGACGCCTCTGGTCGACGCGATCGCCGCACCGCGCGCCAGCCAGCGCAACGCCGCCCAGACCGAACTCGAACCCGGCCTCTACGACAGTGGGCTGCGGACGCGGCTGGAGGCCATCGGGCACTCCTTCAAGCTCAACCCGGAGATCGGCGCCGCGACGGCCGTTCAGCGGCTGTCCGACGGGAGGTGGCTGGCCGCCGCCGAGAAGGTACGTCGCGGCGGCGGCTCGGCGATGGTCGTGCGGCCGGCCGGCTAGCGGTCACAACTCGGGCGCGGGCGGCAGCTCCTCCGTACGGAAGGCGAGCCGCCCGTCCTCGACGTCCACCGTCACCCGGCCGCCCTCGGCGATCCGGTCGTCCAGCAGCAGCCGGGACAGCTGGTTGTCGACCTCGCGCTGGATGGTGCGGCGCAGCGGCCGGGCGCCGTACTCGGGCTGGTAGCCGCGCTCGGCGAGCCAGTCGACGGCCGGGTCGGTGATGTCCACCGCGATGCCCTGCGCGTTCAGCAGCCCGCGGGTCCGCTCCAGCAGCAGGTTGGTGATCCGCCGCAGCTCCGCGGCGGTGAGCTGACGGAAGACGACGACCTCGTCGATGCGGTTGAGGAACTCGGGCCGGAAGTGCTCCCGCAGCGGCCGCAGGATCTGCTCGCGCCGCGCCTCCTCGTCCGCCTCGGCGCCGCCCGCCCCGAACCCGATGCCGGTGCCGCGCCGGATGATCGCCTCGGAGCCGAGGTTGCTGGTCATGACGATGACGGTGTGGGTGAAGTCGACCGTCCGGCCCTGGGAGTCGGTGAGCCGTCCGTCGTCGAGCACCTGGAGGAGGATGTTGAAGACGTCCGGGTGCGCCTTCTCCACCTCGTCCAGCAGGAGCAGCGAGTACGGGTGCCGGCGCACGACCTCGGTGAGCTGGCCGGCCTCCTCGTGGCCCACGTACCCGGGCGGCGCGCCGACCAGACGGCTGACGGTGTGCCGCTCCTGGTACTCGCTCATGTCGAGGCGGACCATCCGCTCCTCGCTGGCGAACAGAGCCTCGGCCAGCGCCCGCGCCAGCTCGGTCTTGCCGACGCCGGTCGGGCCGAGGAACAGGAAACTGCCGATCGGCCGGTCGGGGCTGGCGAGCCCGGCGCGGGAGCGCAGCACCGCGTCGGAGACCACCCGGACCGCCTCCTCCTGGCCCACGACCCGTTCGTGGAGATGCCCTTCCAGGCCGAGCAGCCGGTCCTTCTCCTCCTCGGTGAGGCTGCTGACCGGAATGCCGGTCTGCCGGGACACCACCTCGGCGATGGCTTCCGCGGTCACCTCCAGGTGCTGTCCCTCGTCGCCCTCGACGCCCCCTTCGGCCTCGTCGATCCGCTGCTTCAACTCGGTGATGCGGTCCCGCAGTTGCATGGCCTGCTCGTACTGTTCGTCCGCGACCGCCTGGTCCTTGTCCCGGACCAGCTGCTCGACCTCGTGCTCCATGGCCCGTACGTCCGTGCCCTTGGTCCGTGCCCGCAGCCGCACGCGGGCACCGGCCTGGTCGATCAGGTCGATCGCCTTGTCCGGCAGGCGCCGGTCGCTGAGATAGCGGTCGGACAGCTCGACGGCCGCCACCAGGGCCTCGTCGGTGTACCGCACCTGATGGTGGGCCTCGTAGCGGTCGCGCAGCCCGCGCAGGATCTCGATGGCGTCCGCGGGGGTGGGCTCCGGCACCAGGATCGGCTGGAAGCGGCGGGCCAGCGCCGCGTCCTTCTCGATCCGGCGGAACTCCTCCAGGGTCGTCGCGCCCACGATGTGCAGCTCGCCGCGGGCCAGGGCCGGCTTGAGGATGTTGCCGGCGTCCATGGACCCGCTGTCGCCCCCGCCACCGGCGCCCACCACCGTGTGCAACTCGTCGATGAAGACGATCAGCCGGTCGGAGTTGGCGCTGATCTCGCCGACGATGTTGTTCAGCCGCTCCTCGAAGTCGCCCCGGTAACGGGTCCCGGCGACCACCCCGGTCAGGTCCAGGGCGAACACCCGCCGCCCGACGAGCACGTCCGGCACGTCACCCTCGGAGATGCGCTGGGCGAGCCCCTCCACGATGGCGGTCTTGCCGACGCCCGCGTCACCGATGAGGACCGGGTTGTTCTTGCCGCGCCGGGAGAGCACCTCGATGGTCTGCTCGATCTCCTGGTCCCGCCCGATCACCGGGTCGATACGGCCCTGCCGGGCCAGGTCGGTGAGATCGCGGCCGTACTTGTCCAGCGTGGGCGTGCCCGTGGCGGCGGGCCCGGGGCGCTCGCTGCGGGACTGTCCGCCGTCCGCGGCCGAGTCGGGCGGCAGGCCCGAGGGCGCGAAGTGGGCCGAGTTGAGGATGTGCCCGGCCGCCGAGTCCGGGTTCGAGGCGAGGGCGCTGAGCACATGCTCGGGGCCGATGTGGCCGGCGCCGCGCGCCCGGGCCAGGTCGTGCGCGTCCAGCAGGGCGCGCTTGGCGGCCGGGGTCAGCGACAGCGAGGTCGGCGGCGGCACCTCGCCCGGCGGATGCTGGACCGGCCCCGAGCGCTCGTCGATCTCCGACGCGAGCGAGTCCGGATCCGCACCGGCGCGGCTGAGCAGACTCCGGGTCGGCTCGGCGGACAGCGCGGCCCGCAGCAGGTGCTGGGTGTCCAGGTCCCGGCTGCCGTGCTCGGCGGCGTACTGGGCGGCGCCCCGCACCAGCTCCCGCGCGGGCTGACTGAGCAGCCGCCCGAGGTCGATCTGGCGCGGACCGGGACGCGGTCCGCCGAAGAAGCGGGCGAGGAATTCTCCGAAGGGGTCGTACCCTTCTGAGCCGGTGAAGCCGCTGGTCATGGCGTTCCCATCCGGCGTCCCTACGGGGCCCGGGACGCCCTCGCTGATCGACGTGCCGGGGTCGGGTAACCCGGGTGGCAGTCGGTTACACCCCTGGGCGTGCTTCGTAGAACACCTTCGCACGATCGGTGGGAGGGGGCATGTTCAGGCGGAGGGTGCCCTGCGCTCGGCGGTGCCCTGTTCGCGCCGATGCTCATCGCCCTGGTGGCCGACGACACCGGGCTCGTGGGCGGCGGCGGACGCGTCGCACCCACGTCCGCCCCCGCTCAGCGTGCCGTCAGGATCCGGGGCCCCGCGTCCGTGATCGCCACCGTGTGCTCCGCGTGGGCCGCGCGGGAACCGTCGTTCGTGCGCAGGGTCCAGCCGTCCGGCGCCTCGTGGTAGCCGTCCGTGCCGCCGCCGATGAGCATGGGCTCGATCGCGAGGGCCATGCCGTGCCGCAACCGCAGCCCGCGTCCTGGCCGGCCCTCGTTCGGGACCGGCGGGTCCTCGTGCATGCGCCGGCCGATCCCGTGACCGCCGAAGCCTTCCGGGATGCCGTATCCCGCGGCCCGGCACACCGTGCCGATCGCGTGCGCGATGTCGCCGACGCGGTTGCCCACGACCGCCGCCCCGATGCCCGCCGCGAGCGCCCGCTCGGCGGTCTCGACCAGGCGGACGTCGGCCGGGCGCGCTCGGCCCACCACGAAACTGATCGCCGAGTCGCCGGCCCAGCCGCCCAGCTCCGCTCCGCAGTCGATGGAGACGAGGTCCCCGTCGCGCAGGCGGTAGGCGGTCGGGATGCCGTGCACGATCGCGTCGTTCACGGAGGCGCAGATGACGGCCGGGAACGGCGTGGGCGCGAACGAGGGCCGGTAGCCGAGGAAGGGTGAGCCCGCGCCGGCCTCCCGCAGCACGTCGTGTGCCACCTCGTCCAGCTCCAGCAGGGAGACCCCCACGTCGGCGGCGTCGCGGACGGCCGTCAGGGCACGTCCGACGACCTGTCCCGCCTCGTACATGGCGTCGATCGATGTATCCGTCTTCAGCTCTACCATGCCAATTACTATACCGGTATTACAATGACGGTATGGTGCGCACCCCCCTCACTCCCGAAGAGCGCGAACGCGGCGAACGTTTCGGCCGCCTCCTGCGCGAGGCCCGCGGCGGCCGCAGCATGACGGAGGTCGCGGCCGAGGCCGGAATCTCCGCGGAGACCCTCCGTAAGATCGAGACCGGCCGTGCGCCGACGCCGGCGTTCTTCACCGTGGCGGCGCTGGCCCGCGCGCTCGGTCTGTCGATGGACGAACTGGCCCAACGGTGCGCGTTGGCGGGGGTCTGAAGGGCGCTCGTCGGCCGCCTGACCCGCACTCGGTCGAGGTCGCGCGATGAGCCTCATGCACTACGCCGGAAAACTCCCCGTAGCGCCCCCGTAACACGACTGGTGTTGCCTACGGAGCGGAGTGCTCCGGTCTGGCGGGAGTTGAGCGATGACTTTGGATCAACTCCCCGGTCGAGTGCGGGAGTTCGCGAACTACCTGGACGGTCTGCTGGCCCGCCTGGACCAGGGCGCCGGCTGGTGCGGCGTGTTCTGGCAACGCGACCCCGAGGGCATGCGGGCCTGCCTCGACGGGCGTGAGATACCGCCCTGGGACGTGGTCGAGGCCCTCCTCCAGGACTTCGCGACCGAGTACGGCGCCGCCGTGGCCGCCCCCGAGGTGGACCGGGCCCGCCCGCTGCACGCCGCCGCGCTCGTCGCCCACGACGCCCGGCCCGGTGGCCGTGACGCGCTGGGCGACCGCTTCGACGTCATGCTCCGCGAACAGCGCTACGCCGCCGAACGGCAGGCCGAACTGGGCCGCGCACTCGCCTCCGCCACCACCCGGCAAGAGGCCGACACCATCCGCCTCGACCTCGCCTGGGCCCGCGACGACCACGAGCGCGCGACCCGCCGCTGCGCCGAACTCCGCGCCCGGATGGAGGACCTGGACCAGCGCTCGATGGGGGCCCGGGCGCGCGACGCCTACGGCAGCCGTCCGCCGGCCGGTCGCACGGCCTACGGAGAGGCGCCGGGTCCCACGGGTGTCCATGACACGTACGGCACGTCCTCCGGCGGTCGTGACTCCGACGGCGCCGTCTCCGACACGCACGAGGCGTACGTCCCGTCGTGGTCCCACCCCGCCCCGCCGGACGACCGTGACGGGTACGGCACACCACCGGGCCGGCGCGACGACGCGTACGACGATCCGTACGACGGCGGGTTCCCCAGCATGCCGCAGCAGCGCGACGAGCGGTCCGCACCCGAAACGGAGGACGACGCCGGGCAGGCCGGTCACGGCCACGCGGCCGCCGCCTCGCACCACTCCCTTCCCGCCGCCCCGCAGCCCACGGCTCCAGCCCCGCAGGAGCAGCCCGCGCCCGCCGCCAGACAGCGCAAGCGGCGCCGTGGCGGTGCCCGGTTCGCCGGGATGGCCGAGGAGGAGGCCACCCCCGTGGTCGTCCCCCCGGCGGCCGTACCGGACCTGCCCGCCCCCCGTGCCCGCACCGGCCGCGGCCTGCGCGGAGCCCGGTACGCCAGGGCCGCGGACGCTGACGTACGTCCGCAGTCGCAGGCCGAGCCGCTGGACGAGGCGGCCCGGCGCGAGTCCGCCGGGGTCGTGCAGAGGCTGAGCCGGCTGCGCGGCGAGGGCCGCAGCGGCGAGGCCCACGCCCTGCTCGCCGAGCTGGCCCACTGGCCCGCCGCACGCTACCCGCTGCTCGCCGCCGACATGCAGCGCGCCGGCCTCGGCGCCGACTGGGCGACCCTGCTGTGGGAGGCGGCCTCCCTGTCACCCGGCGGGCTGGTGGCCGCGGCCGACGCCCTGACCGCCGCCGGGCACGTCGCCGACGGGGAGCAGATCCTCAGGCAGGGCGTGGGGCGGCCCGCCGACGAGATGGGGCGCGCCGTACTCGGGCTGACCGCCGAGGGCCGCCACCGCGAGGCCCGCACGCTCCTGCACGTGTACGTCCGCGCCCGCACCCCGGAGGAGGTCGCCGGCAGCGTCGAGCCCGATCCCCAGACCCTCCTCCCGCTCCTGCTGGAGGCCGCCCGGGGCATCCCGGGCGAGCGCCACCGGGACCTGCTGCACGCCCTGCGGGTCGCCGGTCACCCCGCCTGAGAGACGGTCGTACCGCCCTTCTCACTCACCCACAGGAGTGTGAAACGTGATCGACTCAGCGGGTTAACGACGATGGTCTTGGCAAGGCTCCCGGTGAGGCTTACGTTCGTGCCTCTACGACCTGCGTCTACGGGCGTAGAGGCTCTGACGACCCGCCGAAGGAGCAGCTCATGGCCAACGTCGTACGTGCCGCCCTCGTCCAGGCCACCTGGACCGGCGACACCGAGTCCATGGTGGCGAAACACGAGGAGTACGCCCGCGAGGCGGCCCGCCGGGGTGCGAAGATCATCGGTTTCCAGGAGGTCTTCAACGCGCCCTACTTCTGTCAGGTCCAGGAGCCGGAGCACTACCGCTGGGCCGAGCCGGTGCCCGACGGGCCGACCACCCGTCGTATGCAGGAGCTCGCGCGCGAGACGGGCATGGTGATCGTCGTCCCGGTCTTCGAGGTCGAGCAGTCGGGCTTCTACTACAACACCGCGGCCGTGATCGACGCCGACGGCACCGTCCTCGGCAAGTACCGCAAACACCACATCCCCCAGGTCAAGGGCTTCTGGGAGAAGTACTACTTCAAGCCGGGCAACGTCGGCTGGCCGGTCTTCGACACCGCCGTCGGCAAGGTCGGCGTCTACATCTGCTACGACCGGCACTTCCCCGAGGGCTGGCGGCAGCTGGGCCTCAACGGCGCCCAGCTCGTCTACAACCCCTCCGCCACCCACCGCGGGCTCTCCTCCCACCTGTGGCGCCTCGAACAGCCGGCCGCGGCCGTCGCCAACGAGTACTTCGTCGCCGCGATCAACCGGGTCGGCGTCGAGGAGTACGGCGACAACGACTTCTACGGGACGAGCTACTTCGTCGACCCGCGCGGACAGTTCGTGGGCGACACCGCCAGCGACAAGACGGAGGAACTCGTCGTCCGCGACCTCGACTTCGACCTCATCGAGGACGTACGGCAACAGTGGGCGTTCTACCGCGACCGACGACCCGACGCCTACGACGGGCTGGTGCAGCCGTGACCAAGGACCTGCTGGGCCGCCACCGGAGCGTCCTGCCCGACTGGCTCGCCCTCTACTACGAGGACCCGCTGGAGATCACCCACGGCGAGGGACGCCACGTCTGGGACGCCGAGGGCAACAGGTACCTCGACTTCTTCGGCGGCATCCTGACGACGATGACCGCGCACGCCCTGCCCGAGATCACCAAGGCGGTGACCGAACAGGCCGGGCGGATCATCCACTCGTCGACCCTGTACCTCAACCGGCCGATGGTCGAACTCGCCGAGCGCATCGCCCAGTTGAGCGGCATCCCGGACGCCCGCGTCTTCTTCACCACCTCCGGCACCGAGGCCAACGACACGGCCCTGCTGCTGGCGACGACGTACCGGCGCAGCAACACCGTCCTGGCGATGCGCAACAGCTACCACGGCCGCTCGTTCAGCACGGTCGGCATCACCGGCAACCGCGGCTGGTCGCCCACCTCCCTGTCCCCGCTGCAGACCCTGTACGTCCACGGAGGCGTGCGGACACGGGGCCCCTTCGCGGCGCTGAGTGACGCCGAGTTCATCGACGCCTGCGTCGACGACCTCAGGGACGTCCTCGGTCACACCCGCCCGCCCGCCGCCCTGATCGCCGAACCCGTCCAGGGCGTCGGCGGCTTCACCTCACCGCCGGACGGCCTGTACGCGGCCTTCCGCGAGGTGCTCAAGGAGCGCGGCATCCTGTGGATCGCCGACGAGGTGCAGACCGGCTGGGGCCGCACCGGCGACCACTTCTGGGGCTGGCAGGCGCACGCGCAGAACGGTCCGCCGGACATCCTCACCTTCGCCAAGGGCATCGGCAACGGCATGTCCATCGGCGGGGTCGTCGCCCGCGGCGAGATCATGAACTGCCTCGACGCCAACAGCATCTCGACGTTCGGCGGCACCCAGATCACCATGGCGGCCGGCCTCGCCAACCTCACGTACCTGCTGGAACACGACCTCCAGGGCAACGCCCGGCGGGTCGGCGGGCTGCTCCTCGAACGGCTGCGGGCCGTCGCCGCGCACGTTCCGGCCGTCCGGGAGGTGCGCGGACGCGGGCTGATGCTCGGCATCGAGCTGGTGAAACCCGGCACCGACCAGGCCGACCCGGACACGGCGTCGGCCGTGCTGGAAGCGGCCCGCGAGGGCGGACTGCTCATCGGCAAGGGCGGCGGCCACAACACCAGCGCCCTGCGGGTCGCCCCGCCCCTGTCCCTCACGGTCGCGGAGGCCGAGGAAGGCGCCGCGATCCTCGAAGGCGCTCTGAGGAGCATCCAGTAGCACCATCCCGAGCAAGGGAAACACCGCCATGACCACCACCCCGGACACCTGGGAGCCAGTGGAACCGACCCTGTCGGTCCGCCAGGTCCTCGCCCTGGAACGGGTCCTCGCCGGGGAGCCCGAGGTGGTGGCCGGCGCGAGCCAGCTCGACCGTGCCGTGCGCTGGGTGCACGTCGCCGAGGCGGCCGACGTGGGCGTGATGCTCAGCGGGGGCGAGATGGTGCTCACCACCGGGGTTTTGCTCGCCGGCGACGAGGGCGCGCAGGCCGACTACATCCAGTCCCTGCACCGCGCCGAGGCGGCCGCCGTCGTCCTGGGCCTGGGCCGCGCGTTCCCCGCCACGCCGGACGTGATGCGGCGGGCCGCCGAGCGGTGCGGGCTCCCGATGGTCGTGCTCCACCGGCCCTTCCCCTTCGCCGAGCTGACCGAGGAGGTCCAGGCCCGCCTGGTCCGGCGGAAGTTCGCCGCCGTCAGCCTGTCCGAGGCCGTACGGACCGCCCTCACCGGGCTCATCACCGCGGGCGCGCCCCTGCAGCACCTGCTCGACGAGGTCGCCCAGCACAGCGGCTGCCCCGTAGTCGTCACCAACCTCGCGCACCGCGTCCTCGCCACGGCCGGCGAGCGGCCCGCCGTGGACGACGTGCTGCGCGACTGGGAGCGCATCGCCCGCCAGGCCGGCGGCAGCGAGGGCGACGGCTGGATCCGCGCCGAGCTGGCCGGGCGCGGCGAGCGCTGGGGCCGGATCACGCTGTGCGGCTACCGCGGGGACACCGCCACCGGCCGGCTGCTCGCCGACCGGGCCGCCGAGGCGCTGGTGCTGCACCGCATGCTCGGCGGCACCTCCGCGCACACCTGGGAGGAACAGTCCGCGCAGGGCCTGCTGACCGACCTGGTCAGCGGGGTCGTACCGGCACGGCAGCTGCTGCCCCGGGCCCGCGCGGCCGGACTGCCCGTCAACCGGCGCACCTTCGTCCCGCTGGTGGTCCGCGACGGTGAGACGCCCCAGCTCGACCGCGTGCTGCGCATGCTGGGGCTTTCCGGCATCGTCGCCGAACTGGCCGACGGTGCCGTCGCCGTCCTGCTGAGCCTGGCCCGGGACCAGGACGCGCCCGCCCTCACGGCGCACTTCGTGGCGCGGCTGCGGACCGAGTCCGGCTCGTCGAAGGCCGTGGTGGCGGCGGCCGACGCGTGCACCGGCTGGGACGACGTCCCCGCCGGACTGCGCGAGGCCCAGCACGTCGCCGACGCCGTGGCGGACTCCTCGGCCGTGCTGGACCTGCCGGCCGTCGTACGCCTCAAGGACGTCCATCTGCGCGGGCTGATCCGGCTGCTGCGCGACGACCCGCACGTGCAGTCCTTCGCGGAGCGCGAACTGGACGGGCTGCTGTGCGCGACCGGGGACGACCTGCTCGCCGTCCTGCGGACGTACCTCGCCTCCGGCCGCAACAAGTCCCGCACCGCACAGCTCCACCACGTCTCCCGGCCGGCGCTGTACCGCCGACTGGAGGCGATACAGGCGCGGCTCGGTGTCGACCTCGACGACTTCGAGCAGGCCGCCTCGGTGCACATCGCACTCCTCGCGCACGACGCGCAACAGGGCTGAAACGTGGAACGACCTGGGAAAACGGCGGTGAAACATGGGCCCACGGCAGAGTGACACCGTGGCACGCCGCACGCCCTCAGACGTGACACGGTGCAACTCAAAGACCACCACGCGACTTCCTAGGCTCACGGCACACCGAGCGACCGGAGGTCCCGATGAGCACAGTGATCCGTGCCGCCCTCTTCCAGACCGCCTGGACCGGCGACAAGGAGTCGATGATCCAGGTACACGAGCAGGCGGCGCGCGACGCGGCCGCACAGGGTGCTCAAGTCCTGTGCTTCCAGGAGCTGTTCTACGGGCCGTACTTCTGCCAGGTCCAGGACAAGGCGTTCTACGAGTACGCCGAGCAGATCCCGAACGGCCCGATCGTCAAGCGCTTCCAGGCACTGGCCAAGGAACTCGGCCTCGTCCTCGTGCTGCCGATGTACGAGGAGGAGCAGCCCGGCGTCCTCTACAACACCGCCGCCGTGATCGACGCGGACGGCTCGTACCTCGGCAAGTACCGCAAGCACCACATCCCGCAGGTGCCCGGCTTCTGGGAGAAGTTCTACTTCCGCCCGGGCAACAGCGGCTGGCCGGTCTTCGAGACCGCCGTCGGGAAGATCGGCGTCTACATCTGCTACGACCGGCACTTCCCGGAGGGCTGGCGGGCGCTGGGGCTGGAGGGTGCCGAGATCGTCTTCAACCCGTCGGCGACCTCACGCGGCCTGTCCGCCTACCTGTGGCAGCTGGAGCAGCCGGCCGCGGCCGCCGCCAACGAGTACTTCGTCGGAGCGATCAACCGGGTCGGCGTCGAGGAGCTGGGCGACAACGACTTCTACGGGACGTCGTACTTCGTCGACCCGGAGGCCCAGTTCGTCGGCGAGGTGGCCGGCGACAAGGAGACCGAACTGGTGGTCCGCGACCTGGACCTGGCCAAGCTGCGAGAAGTCCGCGACCGCTGGCAGTTCTACCGCGACCGCCGCCCGGACGCGTACGCCCCGATCACCGCGCCGTAGCAGGCCGGTACCCGCGCCCCGGCCGGGGCGCGGGGCACCGCGCGACCAGCCACCCACGACCCGCACTTTCGACCACGAACCAGCGGAGCGTCCACGCATGAGCAGCCGTACCGTCATCCGTGGTGGCCTCGTCGTCACCGCGTCCGACGAGATCCACGCAGACGTCCTGATCGAGGACGGCCGCATCGCCGCCCTCGCCGCCTCCGGCACCGCGGCCGCCGAGGCCTGGACGGCCGAGCGCACCCTCGACGCCACCGGGAAGTACGTCATCCCGGGCGGCGTCGACGCCCACACCCACATGGAGCTGCCCTTCGGCGGCACCTTCGCCTCCGACACCTTCGAGACCGGCACCCGGGCGGCGGCCTGGGGCGGCACGACGACCATCGTCGACTTCGCGGTACAGAGCGTCGGCCACTCCCTGCGCGAGGGCCTGGACGCCTGGCACGCCAAGGCAGAGGGCAACTGCGCGATCGACTACGGCTTCCACATGATCGTCTCCGATGTGAACCAGGAGACGCTCAAGGAGATGGACCTGCTGGTGGAGGAGGGCGTCACCTCCTTCAAGCAGTTCATGGCCTACCCGGGCGTCTTCTACAGCGACGACGGCCAGATCCTGCGCGCCATGCAGCGCTCCGCCGAGAACGGCGGCCTGATCATGATGCACGCCGAGAACGGCATCGCGATCGACGTGCTGGTCGAGCAGGCGCTGGCCCGCGGCGAGACCGACCCGCGCTACCACGGGGAAGTGCGCAAGGCGCTCCTCGAAGCCGAGGCCACCCACCGGGCGATCCGGCTGGCCCAGGTCGCGGGCGCCCCGCTCTACGTCGTGCACGTCTCGGCGATGGAGGCGGTCGCCGAACTGGCCAGGGCACGCGACGAGGGCCTGAACGTCTTCGGCGAGACCTGCCCCCAGTACCTGTTCCTGTCGACGGACAACCTCGCCGAGCCGGACTTCGAAGGCTCGAAGTACGTGTGCTCGACGCCCCTTCGCCCCAGGGAGCACCAGGCGAAGCTCTGGCAGGGCCTCAGGACGAACGACCTCCAGGTCGTCTCCACCGACCACTGCCCCTTCTGCTTCGTGGGCCAGAAGGAGCTCGGCCGCGGCGACTTCTCGAAGATCCCCAACGGCCTGCCGGGCGTCGAGAACCGTATGGACCTGCTCCACCAGGCCGTCGTCGACGGGCACATCTCGCGCCGGCGCTGGATCGAGATCGCCTGCGCGACCCCGGCCCGGATGTTCGGCATGTACCCGAAGAAGGGCACCATCGCCCCCGGCGCCGACGCGGACGTCGTCATCTACGACCCGCACGCCGAGCAGATCGTCTCCGCCGAGACGCACCACATGAACGTCGACTACTCGGCGTACGAGGGCAAGCGCCTCACCGGCCGTGTCGAGACCGTCCTCTCGCGCGGCGAACTCGTCATCACCGAGCGGGAGTACACCGGGCACGCCGGGCACGGCGTCTACACCCCCCGCTCCACCTGTCAGTACCTCAACTAGGAGTGGCGCCCATGGACTTCGGACTCGTCCTGCAGACCGACCCGCCGGCCTCGAAGGTCATCAGCCTGATGAAGCGGGCCGAGCGCAACGGCTTCACCTACGGCTGGACCTTCGACTCCGCCGTGCTGTGGCAGGAGCCGTTCGTGATCTACAGCCAGATCCTGTCCAACACCAGCAAGCTGAAGGTCGGCCCGATGGTCACCAACCCGGGCACCCGCACCTGGGAGGTCACCGCCTCCACCTTCGCCACTCTCAACGACATGTTCGGCAACCGCACGGTCTGCGGCATCGGCCGCGGCGACTCCGCGATGCGGGTCGCCGGCCGCAAGCCCAACACCCTGGCCCGGATCAGCGAGGCCATGAAGGTCATCCGGGCGCTCGGCCGCGGCGACGAGGCCGACCTCGGCGGTACGGTCGTCAGGTTCCCGTGGATCAGGCCCGGCGCCGAACTCCCCGTCTGGATGGCCGCGTACGGCCCCAAGGCGCTGAAGATGACCGGGGAGGAGGCCGACGGGTTCATCCTCCAGCTCTCCGACCTCTACCTGACCGAGTACATGGTGAAGGCGGTCAAGGACGCGGCCGTCGCCGTCGGCCGAGACCCCTCCGAGGTGAAGATCTGCGTCGCCGCCCCGGCGTACGTCACCGAGGACGACTCGCCCGAGGCGCTCGCCCACGCCCGCGACCAGTGCCGCTGGTTCGGCGGCATGGTCGGCAACCACGTCGCCGACCTGGTCTCCAAGTACGGCGAGCACTCCGCGGCCGTACCCGACGAGCTCACCGAGTACATCAAGGCGCGCGAGGGCTACGACTACTCCCACCACGGACGCGCCGACAACCCCGACACCCAGTTCGTGCCCGACGAGATCGTCGACCGGTTCTGCGTCATCGGTCCGGTCGAGAAGCACATCGAGAAGCTGCACGCGCTGCGCGAGCTGGGCGTCGACCAGTTCGCCGTGTACGACATGCACGACGCCCAGGAAGCCACCATCGACGCGTACGGCACGAAGGTGATCCCGGCCGTCAACGCCTGACCCAGCCCCGCACCGCTCAACTCCCCATCCCCCCACTCCAGTTCCTCCCTCCCCCTGCCCGGGGGAGGGAGCCGGAGCCCGCACGGCCTTTCCGGACCCACCCTTCATTGATTGGCCTGCCCATGACCGACACCGCTCCCACGGCCATACCGCCGTCCGCCCAAGTCACCCTCGCCGACGGCCGGGTGGAGCTCGCCCCGGGCGCCCCCGCCCCGAGCGGCCCCTACGCCAACGAGGACCTGCTGCCGGTCCCGGTGGAGAAGCGCACCTGGACCACGTACAACTTCTCCGCGCTGTGGGTCGGCATGGCCCACAACACGGCGTCCTGGACCCTGGCCTCGGGTCTGATAGCCGTCGGCATGGACTGGAAGCAGGCGGTGTTCACCATCGCCCTGGCCAACGTGATCGTGCTGGTCCCGATGCTCCTCACCGGGCACGCGGGACCGAAGTACGGCATCCCCTTCCCGGTCTTCGCCCGCGCCTCCTTCGGTATCCGCGGCGCCAACCTCCCCGCCGTCGTCCGCGCGTTGGTGGCGTGCGGCTGGTTCGGCATCCAGACCTGGATCGGCGGCGAGGCGATCTACTTCCTCGCCGGGAAGCTCATCGGGAACGGCTGGAGCGACGCCGGTTCGTTCGGCGGCCACCCCTGGACCATGTGGCTGTCGTTCGGGATCTTCTGGGCGATCCAGGTCGCGATCATCTACCGGGGCATGGAGACGATCCGCCGCTTCGAGAACTGGGCTGCGCCCTTCGTGCTGGTCGGCGCACTGGTGATGCTGATCTGGATGAGCAACAAGGCGGGCGGCTTCGGCCCGCTTCTCGACCAGCCCTCCAAGCTCGGCTGGGGCGCCGACTTCTGGAAGCTGTTCTGGCCGTCCCTCATGGGCATGATCGGCTTCTGGTCCACGCTCTCGCTGAACATCCCCGACTTCACCCGGTACGGCAAGAGCCAGAAGGCGCAGACGTGGGGGCAGGCCCTCGGCCTTCCCACCACGATGACGCTGTTCGCGCTGCTGTCGGTGATGGTCACCTCCGGCTCGCAGGCGGTCTACGGCGAGACCATCTGGGACCCGGTACAGCTCGCCGCCAAGACGGACAACGTCGTGGGTCTGCTGTTCGCACTGGTCACCGTGCTGGTGGCGACCCTGTCCGTGAACGTCGCGGCCAACCTGGTGTCGCCGGCCTTCGACTTCTCCAACATCGCGCCCCGCCGGATCACCTTCCGGGCTGGCGCCCTCGCCACCTGTGTCATCGGCGTGCTGATCTTCCCCTGGAAGCTGTACTCCGACCCGCAGGGCTACATCTTCACCTGGCTCGGCCTGGTCGGCGGTCTGCTCGGCACGGTCGCCGGCATCCTCATCGCCGACTACTGGATCCTGCGCCGCGGCAAGCTCGACCTGACCGACCTGTACCGCACGGGCGGCCGCTACTGGTACGAGGGCGGCTGGAACTGGCGGGCCGTCGTCGCCTTCGTCGTCGGCGGCGTGCTCGCCGTCGGCGGCGCCAGCTTCAAGCCGCTGATCGACGGAAGGCCCGTCCCGGCGCTGGAACCGCTGGCCGACTACGGCTGGGCGGTGGGCCTGGGTACGTCGATGGTGCTGTACGTGGCGCTGATGCTGGCGCGTGGAAGGGACCGCCTGGAGGCGTGAGGCCGAACGCCGTGCCGCTGGAGGGCGGTTGGGAGGGCACTCAGCTCTTCCGGCCGTCCTCCAGTGCCGCGACCGCCTCCTTGGCGGCCTTGATGGCGCCCTTGTTGATCTCGTCCGTACTGGGCGCCTTCCTCGACTCGAAGTCGCTGCCGTTGTACGTGACGGTCACCAGCGCGTTCGACGCGAGCACCATCACCACACCCTCGCGGGTCTGCTGCTTGTCCTCGGTGGTGAGGTTCACGACGGAGTACGCCGAGTCCCCGAGCCCCGGGACGTCCCCGCCGCCGCTCTTGTCCGACACGTTGCCCTGGTACGACTGCCGCGCCTTGTCGTCCGAGTCCGTGATCTCGTAGGAGACGTCCAGCCAGCGGTAGTCGTACCCCTTGAGGGCGTTCCACGAGCAGGTGCGGCGCAGCTTCGAGTCCGTGGACGGAATCTCCTTGCCGGCCGTCTTGGCGCCCGGCACGAGCGACTTGACCGTCTTCTCGGCGAGGCTGTCGCACGGGGCGGGTGCGGTGGGGTAGGCCTTCGACGCGGCCGCCGTCGCCGGCGCGGACGCGGACTGCGTGTCGGTCTTCTGCGCCTCCTTGTGCTCGGCGGCCGAGGTCGCGGCGAACGGACCGGACGTCAGCGCCCAGCCCGCCGTGGCGAGCACGACGACGGGCGACAGGCGCGCGGTGAGGGCGAGCGGCAGGGAGAGAGAACGCACGGCGCACTTTTCGTGGGGGACGGTGCGGAAGCGGTCCGCACTGCGGACGGGGCGCCAGTTTCACACGACTCCCTGTGCGACGGAAGTGCCAACTCGCTCCGTGCCCGGGCCGTCACAGCGCCTCGCCGCCGATGCGTCATGTGCCCCTTTATGTCCGGGCGATGGGACGATTGAGGGCCGACTCGACACGGTCCACGGCCAGGAAGGCCCCGTACGCCACCAGGTGCACCAGACAGTGGTCGGTGTGCTCCGGCCGCCGCCAGGCCGCCACGTCCTCGTCCGTGATCCGGTACGGCGCGAGCGCGGCCAGCAGCGCGAGCCGCGCGCCGGGACGCTCCCGCCGGTCGGGGAACCCGCTCAGGGCGAGCGGCGGGTGTGTTCCGTCCCAGTCCTGCACGGTCTGTTCCACGAGGTCGTGGTCGTCGGCGTCGAGGAGGCCGGCGCCCGCCATGGCCGCCCTGAGCAGCGCCGCGTACGCGATGCCGACCGGTGTGCCGCCCGCCCAGGCGGGGGCCTCGCCGGGGTCGACGGGATCGAGCAGCGTGAGGGCATCGCCGGGCCGGGCGGGGCGGCGTACGGTCCGGGCGAGCGCGCGGCCGCCGAGGCTGCGCACCGCCCGGAACCGCTGGGCGTTGCCCGGCAGCAGGTTCTCGGTCAGCAGGGCCGACACGATCCGGTTGATGAAGTGGAAGGCGAGGGCGGTGCCGAGGTAGCCGGGGGCGTGCTCGCGCGGGAAGGGGTAGGGCCCGGTGCGGAGGCCGCCCGGTACACGGGTGCGCTCACCCCAGTCCAGCACGCGAGCGTGCTCCTCGTTCTCCGGCCGCCCTCCTGCGGCCAGCCGTTCGGCGAGCGCGTGGTCGCCGGTCGCGTGCAGCAGCATGGTGTGCGCGTCCACACAGAACGGGCACCTGTTGGCGAGCGACACCCCGAGTGCCGCCAGTTCCTTGCCGGTACGGCTGCCGGGGCCCGCGATGAGCGACTCGCGCATCAGCGCCCAGGCGGGCGCGAGGATCTCGGGCGCCGAGGAGAGGACCACGAAGGTGACGGGCTTGTCGATGCCGAAGTCACGGGAGAGCTGGGCGTAGACCTCGGCCACGCGACCGGTGGCCGCCCGGGGCGGCAGGGGTTCGGTGTAGCGGAAAGGTGTGGGCATGGGCAGCAGCGTGCGCCACGGAGACGGGCCTGGTCGTCGTACCGCCGGAGACGGTTGGCGCTGCGCCGGCCGGGCCGTCCGGCCCCGCTCGCTACTCCGCCGGGAGTAGTCCGGGAGTTGTCCACAGGGCTGACGCCGATGTCCGCCGGGCCCGCTACGGTGCGTGCATGAGCGGGCACTTGGTCACACGCAGGAGTCTCGCCGACGCGGCCCTGGCGGCCGTGGTCGGCGCCCTCGTCCTGACCACGGCCGCGTTCGACGCGGACACGACGGCCCTCGACTACGCGCTCCTCGCGCTGGGTTCGGCCGCCCTGGCCTTCTACCGCCCCTGTCCGCTGTCGGTCCTGGCCGTGGCCACGGCGACCGGCGTGGCCCACGTCCTGCACGCCCAGCCGGGTCTGCCGGCCGCCCTCCCCGTCCTCGCCGCCGTGCACACCGCGGCCCGCGTGGGGCACCGCGGCTGGGCCGGAGCGGCGAGCGGGCTCTACCTCGCGGCGTACGTGGCCACGGATCCGACCACCCGGGAAGTGGTGGAGAAGGCCGCCCTGCTGACGGGCTGGTTCCTGTGCGCGGTCGTGACCGGCCTCGCCGACCGCAACTGGCAGGCGTACCTGCGCCAGACCGAACAACGCGCGCTGGAGGCCGAACGGACCCGCGAGGAGGTGGCCCTGCGCCGCGCTGGCGAGGAACGCCTGCGCATAGCCAGGGAGTTGCACGACTCCCTCACCCACAGCATCTCCATCGTCAAACTCCAGGCGGGCGTCGCCGTCCACCTGGCCCGCAAACGGGGCGAGGAGGTACCGCCCGCCCTCCTCGCCATCCAGGAGGCCGGCGGCGAGGCGATGCGTGAGCTGCGCGCCACGCTGGAGGTGCTGCGCACCGACGAGCCCACGGGCACGCCCGCCGAGCTCGTGGAGCGGGCGCGAGCGGCCGGCCTGGCGGTCGAGCTGACGGTGACCGGTGAGGAGCGTGCCCGGCCGGCGACTGTCGACCGGGCGGTGTACCGCATCGTCCAGGAGGCGCTGACGAACGCGGCACGGCACGCGGGGCAGGCAAAGGTCCAGGTCCAACTGTGCTATGGAGAGGACGAGTTGGTGATACGTGTGGACGACGACGGGGCAGCCGACCCGAGCCGCCCGGCCGCCCCGGGCATGGGCCTCACCGGCATGCGTGAACGCGTCACGGCCCTCGGCGGCGCACTGCACACCGGGCCGCGCGCCGAGGGCGGGTTCTCGGTGCGTGCGCACCTGCCGTGGGAGGCTGCCGGATGATCACCGTGGCACTCGTCGACGACCAGGCGCTGATGCGCGCCGGATTCCGCGCGCTGCTCGACGCCGAGGACGGCATCGAGGTGGTGGGCGAGGCGGCGGACGGCCGGCAGGGCGTGGCCCTCGTCCGCGCACAGGTGCCCGACATCGCGCTGATCGACGTACAGATGCCGGTGATGACGGGCATCGAGGCGACCCGCCACATCGCCGCCGACCCGGCCCTGGCCGCCGTCCGCGTCGTCATCCTCACCAACTACGGCTTCGACGAGTACGTCTTCGAGGCACTGCGGGCGGGCGCGAGCGGTTTCCTCCTCAAGGACACCGAACCGGCGGACCTCCTCCAGGCCATCGAGGTGGTGGCCGGCGGCGAGGCGCTGCTGTCACCGTCGGTCACCCGCACCCTGATCGGCGAGTTCGTCTCCCGGCCACCCGACCGGTCCACGGCCCCCGGCCTGGAGTGCCTGACCCGCCGGGAACGCGAGGTCACCGCCCTCGCGGCGCGCGGCCTCAGCAACGAGGAGATCGCCGAGCACATGGTCATCAGCCCCTTCACGGCCAAGACGCACGTCAGCCGGGCGATGACGAAGCTGGGGGCACGGGACCGGGCGCAGTTGGTGGTGTTCGCGTACGAGTCGGGGCTGGTCACGGCACGCAGCCAGTGACAGGGGCCGGCCCCCGCTCGAAGATCTACCGGAACCGCTTGTCCGCGCGGCGGCACACCGACGACGATGGAGGTCAGGTCGCTGCGGGGGACGCACGGCCGGGCCGAACGAGGGGGCGCCTTGGCCAACGTGTACATCTCTTCGACCTTCCAGGACCTCCAGGAGGCCCGCCGGCAGGTGTCGCAGACCATCCGACGGATGAAGCACACCGACGTGGCCATGGAGTACTACGGGGCCGAGGACGTACGTCCGCTCGACAAGTGCCTGGCCGACGTGGCCGCCTGCGACCTCTACGTGTGCATCGTCGCGGGACGGTACGGGTTCGTCCCCGGGGACGGGGAGGTGTCCATCACCGAACTCGAGTACCTGAAGGCCGTCGAACTCGGCAAGCCCCGGCTGCTCTTCCTCCTCTCCGAGGACGCCCGATGGCCCATGAGCCGCCTCGAACTGAACGCGGAGGCCATGGGGAGGCTGGCCGCGTTCCGCACCCGCCTGCAGCACGACAGGATCGCCGACGAGTTCCTGGACGAGCTCGACCTGAGCAAGAAGGTCGGCGAGGCCATCTACCGCTGGGAGCGGGAACAGGGCGGCACCCGCGGAGTGGCCGACTGGGAGGCGTACCGGCGGGCCATGTTCGACGCCCATCGCTGGGTCAGGCTGGCGGTCATCGCCGGTGCGAAGCAGGACCGCAGCTTCGCGGAGATCCCGCTGACCGACGTGTTCGTGCCGCAGCCGGTCCAGGGCGGTTCGCCCGAGTACGAGGTGACCTGCCCGCAGGACGAGCCGGGCGAGCCGCCGGAGGAGACGGAGGCGGACGAGGCGGCCGAGATGTCGCTCGGCGCGGCGACGGGTGCGAGCGGCGCCCCCGTGGAACAGATCCAGGACGTGCTGGCCCGGGAACGCCGACAGGTCTTCCTCGGGGCTCCGGGCAGCGGGAAGAGCACCCTGCTCCTCGACGCCGTGCTGCGGCTCTGCGACACCGGACGCGGCCCGGACCAACTGCCCGCCAACCTCCGGCACGCCCCGCTTCCCTTCCTGGTCGAGCTGCGACAGTACGTCCTGGACCCCGCCACGAACTTCGTGGACTACATCGCCGCCAACGTCGGGCGCCGGTACGGCGTGCGCGTGGACGCCGAGGACGTGCGGGCGGTCCTCGACGAGCGGGACCGGGTGGTCGTCATGTTCGACGGCCTCGACGAGGTCTTCGACCCCCGCACCCAGACCGAGGTGATCGAGGAGTTCCGGCAGTTCTCGCGCACGTACGGCGGATGCCGCGTGGTGGTGACCTCACGCATCGCCGGCTACAGCGCACTCGAACTCGAACGCGACGACTTCCGCCACTACACCGTCCTGGGCTTCGGGATGCCGGAGGTCCGGGAGTTCGTGCCGAAGTGGTACACCTACTACACGTGGCAGGGTGACGAGCGGGACGCCCAGGGGCTGACCCGGCGGATCTCCGAGAGCCCGCGCCTGCTGGAACTCGCGGGAAACCCGCTCCTCCTGACCATGATGGCGGTCATCTACAAGCACCACGACCTGCCGGAAAAGCGGATGCAGCTCTACAAGAGGTGCACCGAGGTCCTCCTGGAGGACTGGGAGGTCAAACGCAAGAAGATCGCGCGGGACGAGTCGCTTCCCCTCGGCTTCCCCATGGTGGCGGAGCAGAAGGCCGAACTCCTCCAGCAGGTGTCGATGTACATGCTGGAGCACCAGCGGGCCGGCAGCGAACTCAACGCCATCGCCCGCGAGCCGCTGCTCACCATCATCGCCGCGTACCTGCAGAGCGAGTACCACAAGTCACCCGGGGAGGCCCGGGCGGTGGCCTCCGAGATACTCGACCACCTTCGCGAGCGGACGTACGTCATCGCGGAGGTGGGGGAGCAGCGGTTCGGGTTCGTCCACCGCACGTTCATGGAGTACTACGCGGCACTGCACTGCAAGGCCGAGTTCAACCGCCGCGAGGCGGACTACGACTGGCTCACCCGTGAACTCTTCGGCGCGCACTGGCGCAAGAGCGAGTGGCGTGAGGTGCTGTTACTGCTGATCGCGATGCTGAAGGAGCAGGAATCCCCGGTACGCAAGGTCATCGAACACGTTCGGGGCGAGGAGGTGAGCGGCCTTCCCCTGCAACTGACGTTCGCGGCGCGCTGCCTCGCGGAGGTGGGGACCAACGACGACGCCTGGTCACGCCAGTTCGTCCACGACCTGGTGGAGTCCGTCCGCGCGGCCGCACGGCAGTCCGAGTCGCACGCGGTGACCGCGTTCCTCGACGACGCGCTGGGGTCCTTCTCGGTGCTCGCCTCCACGGTCACCGTCCGGAAGACGACGCGAAAGATCATCGACGACCTGGAAGGGGCGAAACCCCTTCGCGGAAGAATGATCGCCTTCCAGCTCCAACTGGCCCTGCGCTCGAAGGAGGAACGCCGGGAATTCGCCCTGGCCTCCCTCAAGGACCCGGCGGAACCGGTCCGGCGGGGCGCCATCGCGGCGCTCGAACGGGAGTGGCCGGGCAGGGAGGACGTGGCGGCACCCCTGGCGGACGTGCTGCGCAGCGACCGGATCTCCCGGGTACGGATGTCGGCACTACAGGCTCTGGACCGCAGTTGGCCGGAGTCGACGGTGGTGCTCGACGCACTGGAGACGCGGGCGCGGGTGGAGACCGCCTATACGGTGATCATCGAGATGGCCCAGTATCTGGCGCGCCGTTGGTCGGGGAATCGCCGGGCGCTGGAGTTGGTCCTCAGGCTTTCCGGTGCCGGGCTTCGTGGGCGGAATCCAAGGGAGGACGGGGAGGCCGTTCAGGACGCCTTGGCAGACGCCCTTCTCGAAGGCTGGCGTCACCGTGAGGACTGCCGGACGATTCTGCGGGGGCACGAGACGGGGGCTGAATTCATGCGGCCGGCGGGTGTCGCGCTGGTCGCTCTGGCACGCGGCTGGCCCGGCGACGCGGAGAATCGCCAATGGGTGTACCGACGGCTATCCGATGAACATGTCACTGGATGGCCGTACATCACGGATTCGTTGGTGCGGAACATTGTTGCCGCGTTGGTCCGGGATGTTGAAGCCAAATCCTGGGTGCTCTGGAAGTGCGAGGATGTGACGGTACCGGCCTATCTCCGTCGATTGACCATGGCGGCACTTAGGTCGCAGTACGGCGACGAGGAGATCGTGGAATGGCTTGAGGGTCGCATCGAGGTGGAACCAGACGCCGGCCTCAGATTCGAGGCCATGCTGGTATGGCAAGCAGTCCATCCACACACGAAGGGTCGGAAATCGCTGCTCGCGGAGCGGGCGATCCATGACGACGAGGCGGCGATTCGCTACCTCGCGATGATGCTGTTCCTGGAAGTCGCAGAGCGTGGAGAACAGCAACGTGTCGCCCAGCTCATGGTGTCGCGCAAGAAAAACATCTCCATACGGCAGCGCCTCTTCGGGCTCATCTCGGAATGCGACGCTCCTTGGGTGCGTCCCCTGCTGGTCAAGAAATTCACCGGCGAAGAAACAGTGGTGCGTATGGGGATCCTGCGCCACCTGGTCGCCCCGCGAGGGCAGCGTATCCCCCCTACACCGGAGTTCCTGTGGGCAGAGCCATGGAGAAGTCTGTGGCTTTTCGACTGGACCTATGATTTCGATGCCGAGGACATCATGCTGCGGAGGGTCGAGGAGCTTTATCGCCGGAGGGCCACCGGTCGTGCGTCGGAGGACTACCCGGACTGGGTACCTGACTTCCTGGTGTATGTCGCCACCCAGGACCCGAGCGGAATCGTGCGATCCCTGGCTGCCAACGGACTTGCCGCAGTGGGCGAGCGCAGTAACAGGGCCTGGGAAATGCTGAATGACCTACGAACGGAAGAGGCAGAGGTCGTGCGGCAGAAACGTGATGACTACGATCCTCCAGAAGGTTACCTGTAAGCGGCAACCAGGGAGTCCCCGTGTTCACCACCCGCCCCACCCTCCAGGGCACCTTCGGCATGGTGTCCTCCACGCACTGGCTGGCCTCCCAGTCGGCCATGGCCGTGTTGGAGGACGGCGGGAACGCCTATGACGCCGCCGTCGCGGGCGCGTTCGTGTTGCATGTCGTCGAGCCTCATCTGAACGGCCCCGCAGGCGAGGTGCCGATCCTGCTGGCCCCGGCGGGCGGTGACGTGCGGGTGCTGTGCGGGCAGGGCGTCGCCCCGGCCGGGGCGACGGTCGCGCACTACAGGGGACTCGGGCTGGACCTCGTACCCGGCACCGGCCCCCTCGCCGCCGCGGTCCCCGGTGCCTTCGACGCGTGGATGCTCCTCCTGCGGGACCACGGGACCAAGTCGCTCGCCGACGTGCTCAAGTACGCCGTCGGCTATGCCGAGCACGGACACGCGCCCGTGGAGAACGTCGGGGCGACCGTCGAGACCGTGCGGGAGTTGTTCGAGACGGAGTGGACCACGTCGGCGGAGGTGTACCTCGAAGGAGGGCAGGCGCCCCGGCCCGGCCGGCTCTTCCGTCATCCCGCCCTCGCCGCCACCTGGAAGCGGCTGCTCGCTCAGACCGCCGGCGCGGGGGACAGGGACGCGCAGATCGAGGCCGCGCGGGAGGTGTGGCGTAGCGGGTTCATCGGCGAAGCCCTCGTGCGGCAGGCACAGCGGCCCACCATGGACACCAGCGGCGAGCGCCACGTGGGCACCCTCACGGCCGAGGACCTCGCCGGCTGGTCCGCGACGTACGAGACGCCGGCGACGTACGACTGGAACGGCTGGACCGTGTGCAAGGCCGGCCCCTGGAGTCAGGGCCCGGTGCTGCTCCAGCAGCTCGCCCTGCTGCCGGACGAGCTGCCCCGGTATGGGTCCGCCGAGTACGTCCACCAGCTGATCGAGGGCTGCAAGCTGGCCATGGCCGACCGGGAGGCCTGGTACGGCGACGCGGCCGAGGTGCCTTTGGGGACGCTCCTGTCGGACGCGTACAACGCGCAGCGGCGGGAGCTCGTGGGGGAGAAGGCGTCGTACGAGCTGCGGCCGGGCAGCCCGGGCGGGCGGACGCCGAGGCTGAGCGCCCCTGCGGGGCCGCGCGCCGACGGGCCCGGGTCCGCCGCGCCGGGCGTCGGTGAACCCACCGTCGCCAAGCACCCCACCTCCCCGGTGCCCGGCGAGCCCGACGTCGGTACCGACGGGCTCACCCGGGGCGACACCTGCCATCTGGACATCGTCGACCGGTGGGGCAACATGGTCTCCGCCACGCCCAGCGGCGGCTGGCTCCAGTCCAACCCCGTCGTGCCCGAGCTGGGCTTTCCGCTCGGTACGCGGCTTCAGATGGCCTGGCTGGAGGAGGGGCTGCCGAACTCCCTCACGCCCGGGCGCCGCCCGCGTACCACCCTCACACCCTCGATCGCGCTGCGTGACGGCGTGCCGGTGCTGGCGTTCGGGACGCCCGGAGGGGACCAGCAGGACCAGTGGCAGCTGCACTTCCTCCTCGCCGTCGTCCTGCGCGCCCGGGCCCGGGGCGGACTCGACCTCCAGGGCGCGATCGACGCCCCGAACTGGCACAACGACAGCTTCCCCGGCTCCTTCTACCCGCGCGGCATGCGGCCGGGCAGCGTCACGGTCGAGGGGCGGATGAGCGAGGAGGTGGTCGCGGAGCTGCGGCGGCGCGGGCATGAGGTGACCGTCGGCGATCCCTGGTCGGAAGGGCGGCTGTGCGCGGTCGCACGGGACCCGGAGACCGGGATCCTCTCGGCGGCGGCGAATCCCCGGGGGATGCAGGGGTACGCGGTGGGCCGCTGACCCGGCGCCACCGGCCCGCCGCCACCGACCGCCGCCGTCCACATCCCGGTGTTCACGCCGATTCCACCCGTGATCCACCGGCCCGGTGGGGATTGTCAGTGGCCCGTGCTCTCATGGAGTCATGATCGAAGACAAGGAAACCATCGACGAGTTTCTCGCCCGGCACGCGACCGACGTGGAGGAAGCGGTGCGCAAGGCGGCCGCCGCCGAGATCATGCCGCGCTTCCGTCGCCTCGCCGCGCACGAGGTCGACCAGAAGAGCGGCCCGCACGATCTGGTGACGGACGCCGACCGCCGGGCCGAGCAGTACCTCACGGAGGCGCTGGGCGCCCTCCTGCCCGGGTCGGTCGTGGTCGGCGAGGAGGCGGTGCACGCCAATCCGGCGTCGTACGAGGCGATACAGGGCGACACCCCGGTCTGGATCGTCGACCCGGTCGACGGGACCCGGCAGTTCGTGCACGGCGACCCCGGGTTCTGCACCCTGGTCGCCCTCGCGCAGGGCGGCGTGCTGCGTGCCTCGTGGACCTACGCTCCCGCCCAGGACCGGCTCGCCACGGCCGTAAGGGGCCAGGGCGCGTTCCTCGACGGTGCGCGCCTGCACGCCGGAGTGCCGGAAACCGGCCGTGACCTGCGGATAGCCACCTCGCACCCGGACTACACGACCGACGAGCAGAAGCAGGCCCTGCTGGGACTGTGGACCGACGGCGTGGCGCCGCGTGCGTGCGGCTCGGCCGGTCTGGAGTATCTCGCCGTCGCCCGTGGAGAGTTGGACGCGACTGCCTTCTCATGGGAGGCGGCCTGGGATCATGCCGCCGGTCTGCTGCTGGTCGAGGAGGCGGGCGGCGCGCACCTGACCCTCGCAGGGGAGCCGTTCCGCGTCACCGGCCACAACACGCTCCCCTTCACCGCGGCCCGGGACGCGGCCACGGCCCGCCGGGTGGTGGAGCTGCTGAGCGCGTAGCCCCGCAGCACGTCCTTCGTGTGTCGCCCCGCCCCGGCGCTGTCCGGCCTCCGTCATATCCTGATCCTCACAGGCCATCGGCTGACGAAGGAGTCCGAAGGTGCCGTCGATGTTCGATGTCGTAGTGGTGGGTGCGGGGCCGAACGGACTGACCGCCGCCGTGGAGTTGGCCCGCCGCGGATTCTCCGTGGCCCTGTTCGAGGCCCGTGACACCGTCGGCGGGGGCGCCCGCACCGAGGAGCTCACCCTCCCCGGCTTCCGGCACGACCCGTGCTCCGCGGCCCACCCCCTCGGTATCAACTCACCCGCCTTCCGCGCGCTGCCCCTGGAGCGCTACGGCCTGGAGTGGCTGCACGCCGACCTGCCCATGGCGAACCCCTTCACCGACGGCACCGCGGCCGTGCTGGCGCGGTCGGTCGGGGAGACGGCGGCCTCGCTCGGCCCGCGTGACGCGGGCGCGTACCGCAGGCTGGTCGAGCCCTTCCTGCCGAAGTGGGACACCCTGGTGCGCGACTTCATGTCGCTGCCGCTCACCGCGCTGCCCAGGGACCCGCTCACGCTCGCCCGCTTCGGCCTGGTCGGCCTGCCTCCGTCGACCTGGCTGACCCGCCGTTTCCGCGACGAGCGGGCGAAGACCCTCTTCGCAGGCCTGGTCGCGCACGTGATGGCCCCGCTCGGCGGCTTCGCCACCGGCGCCGTCGGCCTGGTCTTCGCCCTCGCCGCCCACGCCCGTGGCTGGCCCGTGGCCCGCGGCGGCTCCCAGGCCATCTCCGACGCCCTGGCCGCCTATCTGAAGGACCTCGGCGGCACCATCCACACCGACTACGAGGTCAAGCGCCTCGACGACCTGCCGCCCGCCCGCGCCTACGTCTTCGACACCTCACCCACCGCCCTGGCCCGGATCGCGGGCTTCGGCCGCTACTACGAGCGCTACCGGTACGGCCCCGGAGTGTTCAAGATCGACTACGCGCTGGACGGCCCGGTGCCGTGGACCGCTCCGGAGGCACGCAGGGCCACCACCGTGCAGATCGGCGCCGACAGCGCGGAGATCGGCGCGGCGCTGGACGCGGCGTCCCGGGAGGGCCGCGCACCCGACAGGCCCTTCATGATCACGGTGCAGCCCGGCGTCGTCGACCCGACCCGGGCGCCGGCCGGCCAGCAGGTCTTCTGGGCGTACGGCCATGTCCCCAGCGGCTGGACCGGCGACCTCACCGACGCCATGGAGCGTCAACTGGAGCGTTTCGCCCCCGGTTTCCGCGACCGTGTCCTCGCCCGCGCCACCGCCGGACCGGCCGAACTCGCCGCCCGGAACGCCAACTACGTCGGTGGCGACATCGCCTCCGGAGCGGTCACCGGCCTGCAGATCCTGCTGCGCCCCAAGGTGTCCCTGTCCCCGTACGGCACCCCGCACCCCGCCGTCTTCATCTGCTCCTCGGCCACCCCGCCGGGTCCCGGAGTGCACGGCATGTCGGGCCACAACGCCGCCAAGGCCGTGTGGCGAAAGCTGCGTCAGACATGACCACCATCACCCTCGTCCAGGGCGACATCACCCGCCGGCGCGTCGACGCGATCGTCAACGCCGCGAACTCCTCGCTGCTCGGAGGCTCGGGCGTCGACGGCGCCATCCACCGCCGCGGCGGCCCCGCGATCCTGGAGGACTGCCGCAGACTCCGCGCCTCCCACTACGGCAAGGGCCTGCCCACGGGCAAGGCGGTGGCGACGACCGCCGGCGAGCTGGACGCGCGGTGGGT
Source organism: Streptomyces resistomycificus (assembly GCF_001514265.1). Classification (GTDB taxonomy): domain Bacteria; phylum Actinomycetota; class Actinomycetes; order Streptomycetales; family Streptomycetaceae; genus Streptomyces; species Streptomyces resistomycificus. Next base: position 557,790 of record NZ_KQ948988.1, read on the forward strand.
GATCCACACGGTCGGACCACGCTACTCGACCGAGGAGGACCGGTCCGAGCTGCTGGCCTCCTGCTACCGGGAGTCCCTGCGCATCGCCGACGAACTGGGCGCCCGCACGGTCGCGTTCCCGGCCGTCTCGACAGGTGTCTACGGGTGGCCGATGGACGACGCCGCCCGGATCGCGGTGCGGACGGTGCGGGAGGCGAGGACGGCGGTCGAGGAGGTCACGTTCGTGCTCTTCGACGAGCGGGCCTACGAGGCGTTCGCGGCGCAGGCGCGCTGACGCGGCCTGACGGGCGCGGCCCGGGTGTGGCTCAACAGGACCGAACAAAGTCCGACAGGAACATTGCTTCGATTGTGTGCGAGTCCTAGGGTTCTGCTGGCTCAGCAGTTGCCTTTGTCGCCGGTAGTCATGTTCTGACCCTCCTGACGCACCCTCAGTCCGTGCACCGCACTGTCGTACCGAGGAAGGCCCCGGTCATGCCGCACCCGCACTCGCACGTGTTCAGCCGCCGTCGTCTGCTGGAGGGAGGAGCCGCCGTTCTCGGTGCGCTCGCCCTGTCCGGACCGTCCCTGCCCGCGTCGGCCGCCGGCCGGCGTGCGGCGGCGGACGGTTCCCCGGAGTGGAACGGCAACATCTCCGTCTTCCGGCTGGGCACCGAGCCGCCGCACACCACCCTCATGCCGTACGCGGACGTGAGACAGGCGCTGGCGGCCGACCGCACGCGCTCGCCGTACCGGATGAGCCTCGACGGCAAGTGGCGGTTCGCGCACGTCGACCGCCCCGACGACCGCGACGCCGACTTCCACCGCACCGACCTCGACGACAGCGACTGGGACACCGTTCCCGTCCCGTCGGCCTGGCAGATGCACGGCTACGACTCGCCGATCTACGTCAACATCACCTACCCCTGGTGGGGCCCCAACGGCCGGGGCCAGGACGCCCAGCCGCCGGCCGCCCCCACCCTCTACAACCCCGTCGGCCAGTACCGCCGTACCTTCACCGTTCCCCGGAACTGGTCGGGACGCCGGACGTTCCTGCACTTCGAAGGGGTCAAGTCGGCCCACTACGTGTGGATCAACGGGGAGTTGGTGGGCTACCACGAGGACTCCTACGTCCCCGCCGAGTACGACATCACCGACCACCTCAAGCCGGGCACCAACCAGATCGCCGTGGAGGTGTACCGCTACTCCGACGGCGACTGGCTCGAGGACCAGGACATGATCCGGCTGAGCGGCATCTTCCGCTCGGTGTACCTGTTCTCCACGCCGGCCGTGCACCTGCGCGACTTCAAGCTGGACACCCCGCTGAGCGACGACCACACCGCCGCCGAGCTGTCGGTCACCGCGAGCGTGCGGGACTACGGGGGCGACGGTGGTGGGCGGTACGCCGTGGAGACCCAGCTCTACGACGCCCGCGGGCACGCCGTCTGGTCGCGCCCCCTGCGTCAGGCCGTGGCACTCGGCGCCGGTGACGAGACGACCGTACAGGCCGCGCGAGCCGTACCCGACCCCGAACTCTGGTCGGCCGAGCACCCGTATCTCTACACGGCGGTGCTGCGGCTGCGCGACCCGGCGGGCAGGGTGGTCGAGACCCTCTCGCACCGGGTCGGGCTGCGGGAGTTCGCGCTAAAGGACGGGCTGATGCGCATCAACGGCAGGCCCGTCTCCCTGCGGGGCACCAACCGGCACGAGATGCACCCGACGCACGGCACCGCGCTCACCCGCGCGGACCTGGTCGAGGACATCGGCATCATCAAGCGGCTGAACATCAACTCCGTCCGCACCTCGCACTACCCGAACAACCCGCTGTGGTACGAACTCGCCGACGAGTACGGCCTGTACCTCGTGGACGAGACCGACCTGGAGACCCACGGCATCCGCGGCGAGTACCCCGGAGACCACGCCGAGTGGAGCGAGGCGTGCGTGGCCCGCGCGCAGAACATGGTCCACCGCGACAAGAACCACGCCTCGGTGGTCATCTGGTCGCTCGGCAACGAGGCGGGCGGCGGCAGCACGTTCGTCGCCATGCACGACTGGATCCGCTCGTACGACCCCACGCGCGTCATCCAGTACGAGGGCGACGACCGGCCGACGATCAGCGACATCCGCTCCGAGATGTACGAGAGCCCCGCCCGCGTCGAACAGCGGGCGAAGGACACCGCCGACACCCGGCCCTACGTGATGATCGAGTACTCCCACGCGATGGGGAACTCCAGCGGCAACTTCAAGAAGTACTGGGACGTCATCCGGCGTCACGACGTCCTCCAGGGCGGCTGGATCTGGGACTTCGTCGACCAGGCCCTCACCTGGCCCACCCCGGACCGCACCCTGCTCACCGAGTCGGGCCCCGCCGCACTCCGCGGCGAGGTCGTCGCCCCCAGCGCCACCTTCGACCGTGCCAAGGGCGTCTCCGGCGGCACCGTCTTCCCCCGTCACCCGGGTCTCGACCTCACCGGGTCACTGACCCTGGAGGCGTGGGTCACCCCGTATGTCACCGGCTACCACCAGCCCATCCTCGCCAAGGGCGACACCCAGTACGCCCTGAAGCAGACCGACAGGACACTGGAGTTCTTCATCTACGGCGGTGGCCAGTGGGTCACCGCGAGCTGGGCGCTGCCGGACGACTGGACCGGCGCCGAACACCATGTGGCGGGCGTCTTCGACGCCGACGCGGGAACACTGACCCTCCACGTCGACGGCGTCCAGCGGGCCACCAGGACCACCACGCGCCGCCCCGCCAACAACACCGCCTCCCTCGCGCTCGCCACCGACATGGACAACCCCACCCGGGAGTTCAGCGGCACGATCCGGCGGGCCCGCGTGTACGCCAGGGCCCTGAGCGCCACCGAGCTGGCCGCCACCGACCGCGGCCCGGGCGACGAGGGCGTGCGGTTCTGGTTCGACGCCGCCTCCGTGAAGGCGACCGCGAAGCGGCCGGGGGACAGGACGTTCCTCGCCTACGGCGGCGACTGGGGCGACAACCCGAACGACGGGGCCTTCTCCGGCGACGGCATCGTCACCGCCGACCGCGGCAGCACCGGCAAGGCCGTGGAGGTCAAGCGGGTCTACCAGGCGATCAACGCCGCGCCGGCGTCCGGCGACATGGTCGGTCCGCAGGGGCGGGTCACCCTCACCAACGAGTACCTGTTCACCAACCTCCGCGAGTTCGACGGCCGTTGGTCCCTCGTCGCCGACGGCAGGACCGTACGGCGGGGCACCCTCGGCCGGGAGCAGCTGGACGTCGCGCCGCTCAGCGGCAAGGAGATCGCCATCCTCCTGCGGCTGCCGAAGAACCCGGCGCCCGGCACGGAGTACTTCCTGCACCTCTCCTTCACCACCAAGGAGCCCACGAAGTGGGCGAAGGGCGGCTTCGAGGTGGCCAGGGCGCAACTCGCCGTGGACGCGGGCAGCCCGCCCGTGACGCCCGTGGCGCTGGAGAGGGTGCCGGCCCTGCGGCACGACGACGGTGAGAAGGCCGTGACCGTCCGGGGCGACGGGTTCTCCGTCACCGTCGACAAGGGCACCGGAACCATCACGTCGTACGAGGTGTCAGGCGTCCGCCTCATCACGTCGGGGCCCGTGCCCAACTTCTGGCGGGCGCCCACCGACAACGACCGGGGCAACGGCCACCACATCCGCAACCAGACCTGGCGCGACGCCGGTACCGGCCGCGAGGTGACCGGCGTGAGCGTGCGCGCCCTGCGGGACCGGGCCGTCGAGATCAAGGTGAGCGGCACCCTGCCCACCGCCGTCGAATCGACGTACACCACCACGTACACGGTCTTCGGCAACGGCGAGATCAAGGTCGACAACACCCTGCGCCCGGGCGCGGCGAGCCTGCCGTACATCCCGGAGGTCGGCACCCTGCTCCTGCTGCCCGGCCGCCTGGACCGTCTGCACTACTACGGCCGCGGCCCCGACGAGAACCACTGGGACCGCAACAACGGCACCGACGTTGGCCTCTACTCCGGCACCGTCTCCGGCCAGTGGACCCCCTATCTCCGCCCGCAGGAGAACGGCAACAAGACCGACGTCCGCTGGGCCGCGCTCACCGGCCGCGACGGCGTGGGCCTCCTGGTCAGCGGCGAGCCGCTGCTGGAGGTCAACGCCTCGCACTTCACGCCGGAGGACCTGTCGGTCGGGGCGCGCCACGACTACCAGCTCACCGCGCGGGACGAGGTCGTACTGCGCCTGAACCACCGGCAGATGGGCGTGGGCGGCGACAACAGCTGGGGCGCGCACACCCACGACGAGTACAAGCTGTTCGCGAACCGCGACTACGCCTACACCTACCGGCTGCGACCCCTGACGGACGTCGACGAGGCGACGGCGGCCTCGCGGCGGCCCACGGCGGGGGAGTTCACCGGATAGCGGGCAGGGGCCCGTACGCCGTGCGGGCCCCCTCCTCGTTCGTCAGCCGGCACCGGCACCGCCGTGGCGCCGCCCTCACCGCACGCCGGGTCGCGCCTGATCACCCCGGGCCGGTCGCGCCCCGACGCCGTACGCCCGCCGCCACCGCCACCAACGGCCCGCACGCCAACAGCACCGCCAGCGCCCCGAACCCGTACGTCAGACTCGCGGCCGCGGCCACCCCGGCCACCAGCAACGGCCCACCGGCGTCCCCCAGTTCACGCCCGAGCTCCGCCGCCCCCATGGTCTGCCCCATTCGCTCCCGAGGCGTCGAGGACGCCAGGGCGGCGAATCCCAGCGGGGTGATCAGCCCCGTCCCCACCCCGATCAGCGCGGCGGCCGGAAGGACACCCGCCAGGCCGGGCAGCGTCGCGCAGCCCAGCCCGACCGCCGCGAGCAGCAGCCCCGCGACCAGTCCCGTCCGCACGGTGAGCCGTCCGGCGTCCAACGCCCGCCCGGCACGCGGCTGGACCACCGCCGCGCAGGCTGCCAGCACCGACACCGCGGCACCCGTCGCCACCGTGCCGAGTCCCGCCGCGGAACCGGACACCGGCAGGAAGCCCACGCCGACCGACAGCGCGGCGGTAGCCCCGGCGAGCGCGGCCGTGGGGACGAGGAACACCGGGTCGGCCAGCCGCCGCGCCAGATCCAGCACGGTCTGCCGGGCGCGGGGGAGGGGCGGTACGTGCGGTACGGCGACCAGTGCCCACACCGCCACCACCGCACCCAGCCCGGCCAGCACCACGAACAGCAGCCGCAGCCCGCCCGCCCACACCAAGACCCCGCCGAGCAGCGGCCCGAGCGTGTACCCGAGCGACTTGTGGAAGCCGTACGTCCCGAACGCCCGCCCCTGCCCGGCCGTCGGGTTGAGCCGGGCCACCAGCGCGGAGGCGGCCGGTGAGAACGCGGAGGCCGCGGCCCCCTGGCCGAGCCGAGCCGCCCACAGCCAGGCCGCCTGGTCGGCGACGGCGTACAGCGCGGAGGCGGCGGCGAACGCCACGAGCCCGCCCAGCAGCACCGGCCGCGCGCCGACCCGGTCGGCCAGCGTGCCGAAGACCGGCTTCAGCAGCACCTCGGCGCCGTCGTACAGGGCCAGCAGTCCGCCGAGGACGAGCAGTGAGGTGACCGCGTCCTCCGAGCCGCCGCCGAGGTTCGCGGCGATGCCGTGCGCCCCGAAGGCGGTGGTGAACCCGGCCGCGTACAGCGGCCACAGCCGGCGGCGGCCCGCGGGCTCACTCCGCGGCGTCACTGAGGCCAAGGCGCAGATGCTCCACGTGGTAGACGGCCTGGTCGAGCAGCTCGGCGACATGGTGGTCGTGCAGTGCGTACACCACCGAACGGCCGCGGCGTTCACCCACGACCAGACCCAGGTTGCGCAGCAGCCGCAGCTGGTGCGAGCACGCCGACTGCTCCATGCCCACCTCCGCCGCCAACTCCGTCGCCGGCAGCGGGCCTTCGCGCAGGCGCGCCAGGATCAGCAGGCGGGAGGGCGTGGACAGGGCCTGGAGCGTGGTGGCCACCTTGGCGACGTTGTCCGCGTCCAGACGTACGCGCTCGGGGGCGTCCTGCGCGGTGGTGACGGCTCCATGACCCATGCGGGTATCTTACTCACCGTATATGAACAGATGAATGAGTCTTCATGTGTTCCTGTAAGGTGGGTCCGGTGTCCACGACTTCGCCTTCCTCCACGACCTCCGCCACGCACCCCGCCCCGACGCCCTCCCCCTCGTCCGCCCGCTCGGCGCCCCGCCGCCGCACCCGCGTACTGGCCCTGCCCGAAGCCCGCTGGGCGCTCACCGCGACCGTCGCCTTCCTGCTGGCCCTCGCCCTGGACTTCGGCGGCGCCCCGGACTGGGCGTACGGACCGCTGTACGCGGTCGCCTACGTCACCGGCGGCTGGGAACCGGCCCTGGAGGGCCTGCGGGCGTTGCGTGAGAAGACCCTCGACGTCGACCTGCTGATGATCGTGGCGGCCCTGGGCGCCGCCTCGATCGGACAGGTCCGGGACGGCGCCCTGCTGATCGTCATCTTCGCCACCTCCGGAGCCCTGGAGGCCCTGGCCACCGCGCGCACCGCCGACTCGGTGCGCGGCCTGCTCGACCTGGCGCCCACCACCGCCACGCGGGTCACCGAAGCGGGCGAGCAGACGGTCCCGACCTCCGAACTCGCGGTGGGGGACGTCCTGTTGGTCCGCCCCGGCGAGCGCATCGGCGCCGACGGCAGTGTCCTCGACGGCACCAGCGAGGCAGACCAGGCCACCATCACCGGCGAACCCCTCCCGGTCGCCAAGGGGCCCGGCGACGAGGTCTTCGCGGGCACCCTCAACGGCACCGGCGCCCTGCGCGTCCGGGTCGGCCGGGACCCCGCCGACTCGGTGATCGCCCGGATCGTGACCCTCGTCGAGGAGGCCTCCCGCACCAAGGCACCCACACAGCTGTTCATCGAGAAGATCGAGCAGCGCTACGCCGTCGGCATGGTGGCCGCCACCCTCGCCGTCTTCGCGCTCCCCGTCGCCTTCGGCGCGAACCTCACGGACGCGCTGCTGCGCGCGATGACCTTCATGATCGTCGCCTCGCCGTGCGCGGTCGTCCTCGCGACCATGCCGCCCCTGCTCTCCGCCATCGCCAACGCCGGCCGGCACGGCGTCCTGGTCAAGTCGGCCGTCGCCATGGAACGCCTCGGCGAGATCGACACCACCGCCCTCGACAAGACCGGCACCCTCACGGAAGGCACCCCCGAGGTCACGGCCGTACGCCCGCTGCCCGACTCGGACCTGGACGAGGACGCGCTGCTGGCGCTGGCCGCGGCGGCCGAGCACCAAAGCGAGCACCCGCTGGCCCGCGCGGTCGTCGCCGCCGCCCGGAGCCGTGGGCTGCGGATCGAGCCCGCGGCGGACTTCACGGCGACTCCCGGCCAAGGGGTCACCGCCACCGTGGACGGCCGGACCGTGAGCGTCGGCCGAGCCGACGACGCCGACAGCGACGCTACGGTCGTCCTCGTCACCCGCGACGGCACCCCCGTCGGCACCCTCGCCCTCACCGACCGCCTCCGCGCCGGCGCCCCCGCGACCACCGCCGCCCTCACCGCCCTGACCGGTACCGCCCCCGTCCTGCTCACCGGCGACAACGCCCGGGCCGCCGCCCGCGTCGCCGACGCCACCGGCCTGACGGACGTCCGCGCACAGCTGCTGCCCGAGGACAAGGTCCACGCGGTACGGGACCTGCAGCGCGCCGGCCGCAAGGTGCTGTTCGTCGGCGACGGCGTCAACGACGCGCCCGCCCTCGCCGCCGCCCACTCCGGCGTCGCGATGGGCCGGGCGGGGTCGGACCTCGCGCTGGAGACGGCGGACGCCGTGATCGTGCGCGACGAACTCGCCACCGTCCCGGCCGTCGTACGGCTGTCCCGCGCGGCCCGCCGCCTGGTCGTGCAGAACCTGGTGATCGCCGGCGTCTTCATCACCGGACTGGTCCTGTGGGACCTCTTCGGTCATCTGCCGCTGCCCCTGGGCGTCGCAGGTCACGAGGGTTCGACGGTCCTGGTCGGACTCAACGGACTGCGGCTGCTGCGCGAGTCCGCGTGGCGATCCGGCCCGGTGCAGGACAGCCGAGGTTGATGTCGGATTCTCGCCAGCCCCGGTTCGGCCCGTGGACGATGCTGGACGCATGCAGATGGGGATGCACACCGACACCGAGCGCTGCGTGCGCGCCGTCCAGTCCAAGGACGCCCGCTTCGACGGCTGGTTCTTCACCGCCGTCCTGACGACCCGGATCTACTGCCGGCCCAGCTGCCCGGTGGTGCCGCCCAAGCCCGAGAACATGACGTTCCACCCGAGCGCGGCGGCCTGCCAGCAGGCCGGGTTCCGGGCCTGCAAGCGGTGCCGGCCCGACACCAGCCCGGGCTCCCCGGAGTGGAACCAGCGCGCCGACCTCGTGGCCCGCGCCATGCGCCTGGTCGCCGACGGCGTCGTGGACCGCGAGGGCGTGCCCGGACTCGCCGCCCGGCTCGGCTACAGCACCCGGCAGGTGGAACGCCAGCTGCTCGCCGAGCTGGGCGCCGGTCCGCTCGCCCTCGCCCGGGCGCAGCGCGCCCAGACGGCCCGGTTGCTCATCGAGACGACCCCGCTCCCGATGGCGGAGATCGCCTTCGCCGCCGGCTTCGCCTCGATCCGCACCTTCAACGACACCGTGCGCGAGGTCTTCGCCCTGTCACCCAGCGAGCTGCGCGCCCGGCTGCCGAAGAGGAGCGCACCGGCGTCCGGCCTCGACGCGACCGCCCCGCGCCCCGGCGGCACCCCCGGCGCCCTCACCCTCCGCCTCCCGTTCCGCGCCCCCCTGAACCCCGACAACCTCTTCGGCCACCTCGCCGCGACCGCCGTCCCGGGCGTCGAGGAGTGGCGGGAGGGCGCCTACCGGCGCACACTGCGACTGCCGTACGGCCACGGCATCGTGGCCCTCACCCCGCGGCCGGACCACATCGCCTGCCGCCTCACCCTCACCGACCTGCGCGACCTGACCGTCGCCATCAGCCGCTGCCGCCGCCTGCTGGACCTGGACGCCGACCCGGTCGCCGTCGACGACCAGCTGCGCACGGATCCGTGCCTCGCCCCGCTGGTCGACAAGGCCCCCGGCCGACGGGTGCCGCGCGCGGTCGACGAGGCGGAGTTCGCCGTCCGCGCGGTCCTCGGCCAGCAGGTCTCCACGGCAGCCGCCCGCACGCACGCGGCCCGCCTGGTCACCGCGCACGGCGACCCGGTCGACGACCCCGAGGGCGGCCTCACCCACCTCTTCCCGACCCCCGAGGCGCTGGCCGCGGTGGACCCGGCCGCGCTGGCGATGCCCCGCACCCGTCGCACCACGTTCACCACCCTGGTGAGCCAACTCGCCGACGGCACACTCAGCCTGGGAGTGGAGAGCGACTGGGCGCGAACCCGTGCCCGACTGCTGGAACTTCCCGGCTTCGGGCCCTGGACGGTCGACGTCATCGCCATGCGCGCCCTCGGCGACCCCGACGCCTTCCTCCCCACCGACCTCGGCATCCGGCGCGCCGCACAGGAGTTGGGGCTGCCCTCGACCCCGGCGGCGCTCACCGCCCGCGCGGCGGCCTGGCGCCCCTGGCGGGCGTACGCGGTCCAGTACCTGTGGGCGACCGACAGTCACCCGATCAACTTCCTCCCCGTATAAGGACGTTCAGTGAAACAGCACACGGTCCTCGACAGCCCCTACGGCCCGCTGACCCTCGTCGCCGACGACGGCGTCCTGTGCGGCCTCTACATGACCGAGCAGCGCCACCGGCCGTCGGAGGAGACGTTCGGCTCCCGCGACGCGAGGGTCTTCGCGGCGGCCGAAGAGGAACTGGAAGCCTATTTCGCCGGCGAGCTGAAGGAGTTCGGCCTCGAACTGCGCCTGCACGGAACCCCGTTCCAGCGCAGTGTCTGGGAACAGCTCCAGAGGATCCCCTACGGCGAGACCCGCACCTACGGCGAACTCGCCGACGCCCTCGGCAACCCAGCCGCCTCCCGCGCGGTGGGTCTCGCCAACGGCCGGAACCCCGTCGGCATCATCGTGCCGTGCCACCGCGTGGTCGGCGCAGGCGGCAGCCTGACCGGCTACGGCGGCGGCCTGGACCGCAAGCAGCGCCTGCTGGACTTCGAGAGCGGCACCGCGTTGTTCTAGCTCCCGTCCGGCCCGGCCCCTCGCCCGAGTCAGCCGGCCCGCTCCGCCGCACTGCGCTCCACACAGAACTCGTTGCCCTCCGGGTCGGCGAGGACCACCCAGCCCGTGCCGTCGGCGTTGCGGCGGTCGTCGACCAGCGTGGCCCCGACGGCGAGGAGGCGATCGACCTCCTCGTCGCGGGTGCGGTCCTGCGGCTGGAGGTCGAGATGCAGACGGTTCTTGACGGTCTTCGGCTCGGCGACGGTGACGAACAGCAGTCCGGCGCCCTCGAGCAGCGCCTCCGGGTCACCCGGCTCGTCGTCCTCGTGCAGGGGCTGCCCCAGGGCTCGCGCCCAGAAGCTGCCCAGCCCGTAGGCGTCGGCGCAGTCGATCGTCACATGGCGTATCGCGGAGGTCATGACAGTGATTCTCGGCCGGCCCGCCGATCTCGCGCAGCGGTTTCGGCCGGCGCACGGTGCCGATCGGCTCCCCGACCACCTCGTCGTACGGCGTCGGCTCCCCGTTCACGACGCCCGCATGACGTGCCGCACCGCGGCAGCGGTCCCTAGCCGCCCAACCCCCATCGCACGCCCGCCACGACCCCCAACAGCAGGGCAGGAACCACCCACCCCCACCCCATGACCCGCCGCACCGACGGAAGCAGCCACAACCCCGTCGCCGCAGCGGCAGCCACGATGGTGAGGACGCACGAGAGGACGATGCCGGCGTACGCGTCGTCGTCCCAGGACCCCGACGGACTGATCGTCAGGGCTGTCCAGCAGAAATACGCGGCGACGAGGGTGAGCAGGGTGAGGGGTACGGCCAGGACCAGGCGCAGGCAGCCGCGGTCGGCATCGGGGTGAGCGGGGTGGGTCATCAGCGCAGCGCGTTCCTTGCGTCGTCCAGGTTGTTGGTGAAGCCACGCCCGTAGCCCTGGGCGTCGTCGGTCTGCCAGTACGGGCCGCCGTTGTAGCGTGCGGCAAGCTCCTGGTACTGAGCCGGCGTCATCTCCTCGGGCGGTACGTCGGCGAAGTCGCTCTCGGCCTTGAGCTGGGCCAGGTACTCCGAGGCGATGAACATGTTCTGCGCGGGGTCCTGGAGGGCTTCCTCCACCGTGCCGCGCTGCTGGTCGGTGAGGTTGTCGGGGTCGTAACCGAGGACCTCGGCGCCGCGTCGCACCTGGATGGCGATGGGCCCCATGGAGGTGTTGTCCGGGTCGCCGCCCAGACGCCAGGGCAGGCTCTCCGGGGCGAGCGGGCTCAGCGGGGAGTCCGCCTGTTCGCGGACGGTGTCGGTGATGTCGTCGAGGATGCCGGGCTGCCCGCCGATCTCCTGCCACGCGATGCCGGCGACCATGTCCGGGGGCAGCCCCGAGTTCTGTGCCGCCGCCTTGATGATCTCCTTGTTCGCGGTGATCCACTCGGCGCGCTCCTGGGCGTTGGAGGGCGGGCTCCAGTAGTTGTCCTTCGCGCCGGGGAGGTTGGCGACCTGCATTCGGATGTCGCGCAGAGCCGGGGAGACGATCTCGTTCCCGGCCATGGGGTAGTGGTCCTGTTTGGGGCCACTGCCGGGCAGATGCGTCAGAGGGTTCGTGCGTGCCTCGGCCGCCTCTCGCCGCAGTTCCGAGATCGCGGAAACGATGTCGACGCGTTGGATGAAACCCATACGGAAGTCCGGCAGGAGGTCGTACGCCTGCTTGAGCTCGTGGACACAGAGCTCCCTCGCCTCGTGCTCCGTGGTCTTCGCCAGGTAGAAGTCACCACCCGTGGCGTCGTGCAGGCGGTTGGCGTCCTCGCGGATGTCATCGACGTCCATGGTGAGTTCGGCGAAGAAGTCCATGACACCGGTGGTGTCCCGCATGTCCTCCCACTGGCGCATCGGCTCCGCCTCCTGGGCCTCACGAGTGATGGCCGTGCCCTTGGTGTGGATCAGGTCCGCGAGGAGCTGCTCGGTCGCCTTGCCGTTGGAGAAATGGGCCTTGGCCACCTCCAGCGCGAACGCGTAACCGCGAAGGGCGCTCGCCGCCTTGTCGTAGCCCTCGGCCAGCTGCGCGAGGAGTTTGCGCCCCTCGGCGAGGCGGGCCTCGTAGTGCTGACTGCCTTCGCTCTTCCACTGAGTGTGCTTCTCAGCCCGCTCGGCGGACGGGTCGACCGCTACGAGCAGGTCCCGCAGACGCTTGAACTCGTCCGCGTTCCGTTCGACGAGGGGCGGGCTGCAGCCGTCCAGGAACTCGACGTCCTTCCGGTGGCACATACCGCTGGTCATCGCGCCTCCGGGGCGACGTACTGGCCGTAGTGCAGGAGGCTGTCGAGGAAGTGCTGCGCCGTGTCGTCTTCGATCTTCACGAAGTCGCTGCCCGTCGTGCGCAGCCGGGTGGAGAGGGCCGCGAACAGGGCGACCGCGTCCAGGTACTGGTCCCCGGCGAATCCGGCGAACCGCGCCACCTGCTCGGCCACGTCCCCGTGCGCCCGGGGCTCCCGGGCCATGGTGGTCAGTTCGGCGTCAGGCCGCCCCTCCTGGAGGAAACCCGCGATCTCGATCAGCAGGTTCGCGTTGCCGTTGATCGACTCCGTACTGGCTGCCAGGGAACCCGCGGCAGGAGCTTGCGAACCACCGCCTCCGTCCGCCGGCAGCTGGTCGATCTGCATGCCCGTCTGCTGTCGCGCCAAGGCGTCGGCCTTGAGCTGAGCCCATTCCTCTTCGAAAGACAACCGTTCCCCCTTCAGCGTGACGTCCCGAACATCGGCGTGACGTCCCGAACAGCCAGTCGATCATGCCACCGAGAGGGGTCGCGCCGGAACCTTCAATTCTTCGAAGGGCGGGGCGGCGCGGCGGGTCCGGGCCCTCGTCCCACGCGGCTGCGCACCACTTCCTCCGCCACCGCGGGCCGCTAACCTAGTGCTCGCCGCTCTGCTGCTCGGCGGGAACCCCGCGCGGGCGGGGGCCGTGCCGGCGCTGCGGCTCGCCGGCGCCAGGATCAGCGGCCGGCTCGACCTCAGCGGTGCCGAGAGCACCCTCGGGCTGTGGTTCGAGCAGTGTTCGTTCGAGGAGGGCGTCAGCTTCTCCGGCGCCGCCACCCGGACCATGGCGATCAAACCGAAGCGAGATCCCCGGTGCCGACCTGACGATGGCCCGGGTGAAGGGCCGGGTCGAGCTGTGCGGGTCGGTGGTGCGAGGCAGGATGTCGCTGTTGAACGCCCGGCTGGCCGGCCAGCTGGTGCTCACCGAGGCGGTCCTCCACCACCCGGGTGACTGGGCCGTCTTCGCGGGCGGGCTGGTGGCGGAGGGCGGGGTCTTCTGCCGCAGGGCCGAGGTGGACGGGGGGGATACGCCTGCTGGGCGCGCACCTGTCCGGCGGCCTGCACCTGCAAGGAGCCCGCGTGCGCGGACCCGAGACCGTCGCCGTCCTCGCTCAACCGGAACTGGACCGTCGCGCGCCCGCGTCCTGGCCCTCCGGCGTCAGCCCACCCGGTGCCCGTTCTCCAGCTCCGCCGTCCCCGAGCCGTTCGCGAGCACGTCCAGTGCGGACAGGACGCGGCGGCCGAGGGCGCCCGGCAGGTACTCGGTGAGCTCCTCGCGCGGGACCATCCGCCAGGACAGCAGCTCCTCCTCCTGGAGGCGGATCGCCTTGAAGTCGTCCTCGCCGAAGACCCCGCCGTCGTACAGGTACGCCACCAGCGGCGGCCGGGCCGTCCCGTGAACCCAGTCCACCGCGAGCAGGCGGCCGAGCTCGCGGTCCAGGCCGATTTCCTCGAAGGTCTCACGACGCGCCCCCTGCCGTGGGGTCTCGCCCTCGTCGGACTCGATGGTGCCGCCGGGAAGCGCCCACCCCTCACGGTAGTTGGGTTCCACGAGCAGGATCCGGCCCTCGGCGTCGCGGAAGAGGGCGGCGGCACCGGCGAGGACACGGGGGAGACCAGCGATGTACGCGGCGAAGTCTTCTGTGGTGGTCATCAAAAAAGGGTAACCAGGCTCCGCAACCACACCCTCGGTCCGCGTGCGCCGCCCACCGGCTACGACTCGGCCGTCTCGGCCAGCCGCAGCGTCCGCTCGGCCAGTTCGCTGATGCGTACGCCGTCGAAGCCGAAGACCGCGCTGCGCACCGTGTCCTCCAGCGGGTCCTTCCACTGGGCCGGGATGGCGTCCGCCCCGGTCAGCACCCCGGCCACGGATCCCGCGGTCGCGCCGTTGGAGTCGGTGTCCAGACCGCCGCGGACGGTGAGCGCGATGGTGCGGGTGAAGTCGCCGTCGCCGTACAGGAGCCCCGCTGTCAGGACGGCGGCGTTCGGGACGGTGTGGATCCAGCCGAGCCCGGCGGTCTCCTCGGCCACCGTGGTGAGTGTGTCCTCCCAGGTCATCCGGGTGTCGTGGAGGGAGACGACCCGCCGTACGGTACGGGCGAGCCGGCTGCTCGCCGGGATGACGGTCAGCGCCTCGTCCACCGCCTGGCGCACGCTGACGGCGGTGAACGCCGCCGAGACCAGCGCCGCCGCCCACATCGCGCCGTACACCCCGTTTCCGGTGTGGGACAGCACCGCGTCCCGGCGGGCGAGGGCGGCGGCGCGCCGCGGGGCGCCGGGGCGGGTCCAGCCGTAGATGTCGGCGCGGATGAGGGCCCCGATCCACTCCTGGTACGGATTGTCGTACGTCGCCGTCAGCGGCGGCTTCAGGCCGTTGGAGAGGTTGCGGTAGGCGGCCCGCTCGGCGGTGAAGGTCTGCAGGTACGGCAGCCGCAGCAGCCACAGGTCACCGACCTGCTCGGTGCTGAACGCGAAACCGTGGGTCTCCAGCAGGTCCAGCCCCAGGATGGCGTAGTCGACGTCGTCGTCGCGGCAGCTGCCGTGGATACGGCCCCGCACGCACTGGCGCCACTCCGGTCGCAGCTCGAGACCGGCGCTCTCGCCGACGGGCTCCGGCAGATAGTCGGTGAGCGGCAGCGCGGCGGCCTGCCGCAGATAGCGGTCGATCCGGTCCCGCGTCCACAGGTCGCCCTGCTCGACCGGCTTGCCGAGCATGTTGCCCGCGATCCGGCCCAGCCAGCCCCCGAGGACGCGGTCGGCGAGCTCTGGCTCAGTGCCCACAGGGGTCATAGCTCCGGTCTACCCAATTCCGGGGACACCCGCGCGGGCTTGGGCCGTCCGGACGGACATCATCGGCGCGTCCCAGGGGCCGGTCGGGACGGGACGGCGCGGGCGTCCTCAGGTTAAGGTCACAGCGGCGCGACTGGCCTTGACGTGCGTGAGGCCCGGAGAGCAAGGGGAAGACAAGGTGGCGGAGGCTGCAGGCAAGGATGCCCGGGCGAAGGCGCGGGTGCTCATCGCCGCGGACAAGTTCAAGGGCTCACTGACGGCCGTACAGGTGGCCGAGCGCGTGACGGCCGGGCTGCGCCGGGCCGTGCCCGGTCTCGACGTGGCGTCGCTGCCCGTGGCCGACGGCGGCGACGGGACGGTGGACGCGGCCGTCGCGGCCGGGTTCGAACGCCGGGAGGTACGGGTCGCCGGGCCCCTCGGGCAGGAGGTGACGGCCGCCTTCGCGCTCCGCGACGGCACGGCGGTCGTGGAGATGGCCGAGGCGAGCGGACTGCAGAGGCTGCCCGCCGGGACCTTCGCCCCGCTGACGGCGTCCACGTACGGCTCGGGCGAGCTGCTGCGGGCCGCGCTGGACGCGGGCGCCCGCACGATCGTCTTCGGGGTCGGCGGCAGCGCCACCACGGACGGCGGCGCCGGGATGCTGTCGGCGCTGGGCGCCCGGTTCCTGGACGCGGACGGTGAGCCGGTGCCGCCGGGCGGCGGCGGCCTCGCCGAGCTGGCCTCGGCGGACCTGTCGGGCCTCGATGCGCGCCTCACCGACGTCGAAGTGGTCCTCGCGAGCGACGTCGACAACCCGCTGACCGGCCCGAAGGGCGCGCCCGCGGTCTACGGCCCGCAGAAGGGCGCCTCGCCGGACGACGTGGAGGCCCTGGACGCCGCTCTCGCGCACTTCGCGAAGGTGCTGGAGGGACCGGTCGGCCCGCAGGCCGCCGAGTACGCGGCGTCGCCGGGCGCGGGCGCCGCGGGCGGCATCGGCTACGGCGCCCTGCTGCTGGGCGCCCGCTTCCGCCCCGGCATCGAGGTCATGCTCGACGTCCTGGGTTTCGCCTCCGCCCTGGACCGCGCCGACCTGGTCATCACCGGCGAGGGCTCGCTCGACGAGCAGACGCTCCACGGCAAGGCTCCGGCGGGCGTCGCCGCGGCGGCCCGGGCCGCCGACAAGGAGGTCGTCGCGGTCTGCGGCCGTCTGGCCCTGCCGCCCGAGGCCCTGGGCCGGGCCGGCATCCGGCGGGCGTACCCCCTGACGGACGTGGAGCCGGACGTGGCGAAGTGCATCGCCGAGGCCGGGCCGATTCTGGAACGGGTCGCGGAGCGGATCGGGCGGGACTTCTTGACCTGAACCGGTCACCGCAGCGGGATCAGCTCCCCGTCGGCCGCGGGGGGCGAGGCCTGCCGCCTCCGGTCCGAACCCCCGTAGCGGACCGTCGGCGCGCAGGCCCCGCCAGAACTATCGCCGAGCCGCCTCACCCCTGCCATGGGGACAAGTGCGTATTGACGGCCGGGCGGCCGCTGGCCACGGTCAGCGCCTCTGCGGCAAGCTGCTCCGTACGCCACGCTTGATCGTCGCGTGGCGCTCTCTGCTCAGGCAGGGGGACGCGAAAGGCAGAGGGATGTCAGACCCCGCGGGAAACGACTACGCACGCATGCTGGAGCTCGCCGTGTGTCTCCTGGAGACCAGGGACCCGGATCATCTGTGGTGTGCTGTGGCGGAGGAACTGATGCGCGCGCTCGGCGGCGAGGTGGTCGTCGGCAAGGACTGCGAGTGGGCCGCCGACGACGGGCCCGTGCGGGCGTGGCGAAGGGGCGCGGGCAGCGCGGCGGACGTGCCCTCGCGTCAGGCCGCGCGCCTGATCCGGGAGGGCTACCCCTTCGCCGGGCACTACGGCACCGTGCAGGACCGGGCACCCCGCACGGCCGCCCAGCTCACCGGCGCCGGGTGGCGCAACAGCGAGACCGCGAGCGTCCTTGGGCAGTGTCTCGGCACCGAACACATGCTGGGCCTGCCCCTACCGGGCCGGAGCAACCCGGTGCGGGGCTTCCTGATCCACCGCGCGGGCCCCGACTTCGACGAACGGGCCCTGCGGTACGCGACGGCCGTTCAGCCGCTGCTGCGCGCGGCCGCCGCCCAGCACGAACTGCTGACCGGTTACGCGGCGCCGGGCGTGGCGGGCCCAAACCGTGGAGCGGAACGCCCGTCCGGAGCGGGGACGTCCGACCTCGGCCTCACCCCGCGCGAGACCGCTGTCCTGCGACTGCTCGCCGAGGGCCTGCCCGCGCAGGCCATAGGACGTCGACTGCACGTGTCGGTTCGGACCGTGCACAAGCATCTGCAGAGCGTGTACCGGAAGCTGGACGCCCCGGACCGGCTCAGCGCCGTGCTGAACGCACAGCGGCTCGGCCTGCTCGCCCCGGACGCCCCGCGCAACGTGCCGGCGCCGGCGTACAACGGGTGAGGCAAGGCCTTCAGGCACCGGCGCGTTGACGCCCGGGGCGCGGACGCCCTGTGTGGCAGATGCCGCATCTGCCACACAGGGCGTGGGATCAGCGTCCGTCGCCGGGCCGGTCGTCCGGGCCGCACTTGTCCGGGGTCCCGTCGAAGTGCACGCAAGCGGTGACCTTCACGACGTAGTTGCTCGCGGAGGAGTCGCTGTACGTGGTCTCTCCCTGGCCCTGGTTGTTCAGGAGGCGGAGGCCCTTGGTGTTCTTGCGGTCGAACTCCGAGTAGACGCCGTTGCCGTCCGCCCTCTCGTCGCGAACGGCGACGTTCTTGTTGCCGTTCGACTGCAGGCTGTAGGCGTAGGAGATGTGGATGTTGGGGTTGGTGTGGTGGTTGAGCCTGGACGTGACGTCTTCGCCGGCGTCGGCGTAGGCCGGCGATGCCCCCGCAACGGCCCCGAGCATGGCAACCGCCATCGCGGCCTTCTTGGCAGTCCTGGTTATCTGCATGATTCTCCCCTTTGGCGCAGCAACTCAACAGCTGCGGTTGGCGGCCATTACGAGACGGCCCTCAGATAGGGCGCACCCATGGGAAGGCAACGCCAGGCAGGTCACGCCTGGCGGCTTTTGCTGCAGATCCCCCCATGGAAGCGAGAAGAAGGGCCTTCCTCGCGACCAGTGCAAGATCTTATGTCAAAGCCGGCGGCAGGCAAGTGCAATTCCGGCGGGGCTCGCAACACCGCTCGACGCTTCACTGGGGAAGGGGAGATTTATCCCCGCGAGTTCTCAACTTCGTTGTGGAGTAAGCGACTTACTGTCCTGGAGGGATCGGTGCAACCGACCGAGGGGCGAGGCTTCTTCGGGAGGCCGACATTGCTGCCTATCCGTCAAAACCCTTCAATGGGCACGAAATCAGCGTGTCCCACGTCACAGACGCGGGCTCGTGTGCGCTGTGTTCCGATCGGCTCCCCTGTGCGTCACGTGTCGGGGTCATAGAAGCCCATCGAGATCCTTAGGCCCGATTTGTCTCCGTGTGCAACGTGAACGCGCCGAGGGCGTGTTGGTCTATTTCTTTTGCCCGCTGATCGCCTTGGCCTACTATCGGCACCGATCGCGAGGGGCTGACCTCTCTCGCGCAACGGGGGACGATTCACGGGGGCGCTGTTTCATGCTCACGGGAAGAGCCCGACATCCGCGGGACAGGGGGCTCGCCTCTGCCCCGCGGCGCCACCGCGACGTCGCACGGTGACGCGGCAACAGCTACCCGAGGGCACATCACGTGAGCAACTCCGACAGCGGGCCCGCGCCCGATCCCGTACTCCGCATTCAGGATCTGAAGTACTCGGTCCGGAACCGGGCCCTTTTCAAGGGCCTGCAACTCACTGTCAGTGCCGGCGAGTCAGTAGCGATCACGGGACCGAGCGGCTCGGGCAAGAGCACGCTGCTCTCGTCGATCCTCGGTCTGATCGAGCCGCACGGCGGAAGCATCAGGGTGAGCGGTGCGGACGTAACGAAGCTGCGGGGTAGGCAGCTCGCCAGGCTGCGCAGCGAAACGATCGGCACGGTCTTCCAGTTCGGGGAGCTGCTGCCCGAACTCAGCCCGCTGGACAACGTGGCGCTGGCCGCGCTTTTGTCGCGCTCCGACCGCGCCGGCGGGTACCGCCAGGCACAGGAACTGCTGGACGAACTACGCGTTCCGCGGGCTGGGACGACGGAGGAACTCTCCGGAGGAGAGCATCAGCGGACAGCCGTGGCTCGTGCGCTGATCAACTCGCCCGAGCTGATTCTGGCCGACGAACCCACGGGCTCCCTCGACCCTGACGCCACTGCCCGCATCGCGGAACTGCTCTTCGATCTCCCTCGGCGGCGCAGGTGTGGGCTGGTGCTGGTGACGCACGATGTCGAGGTTGCCGCACGAGCGGACCGGGTGCTGCGTCTCGAGGCCGGTCTGCTGGTCCCCGCCCGGGCACAGGAGGCGGTGCAGGCGTGAGCGGGGCCGGCCACGGCGGCCTGTCACGTCAGCTGCTGCGTATAGGGCGCGACGCGGGTCGACGCTCGGAGGCGGCCGGAACCAGGGCCGCGGCCCTGGCGCTCTCGGCGTTCGCCGTCGCACTGTGCCTGGGCCTGCTGGCGATGGTGCACGCCACCTATGCCGGCAAGGAACTGCGGCGCGACGCCAGGACTCCGGTCGGGCAGACAGAGCAATCGCGGGCCAGCCGTGCCACGTTGTGGCTGGTCGGCTCGGACGCGCTGAAGGGGCAGCGGAGTTTCAGCGTCGTGTTCATCGCGCCGCGAACGTCGAATGCCCCGCTTCCTCCAGGAGTGGATCGCTGGCCGGGACCGGGTGAGGCCGTTCTGTCCCCCGGTCTGCTGAAAGCCGGCGCCGCGGAGGGAATCGCCGACCGTTACGGAAAACTCTCCGGCACGGTCGGGCAGGAGGGGCTGGACGACCCCGGGGAGTGGCTCGCCTACGTCCGGCCCGCCCAGGGCATGAAGGCCGAGGCGCCGATCGAGGCCGTGGTCGGCTTCGGGCCGAAGGCCGGCACGCCGGCCGAAGGCTTGCAGCCGGGAACGGGGGGCGACAACGACAAGCCCGAGTGGATGTTCCAGAGCCTCGTCATCGGCCTGCTGCTCGTACCGAGTCTCGTGCTGCTGTTCACCGCGCTCCGCGCCGGGGCACATGGCCGTGACCGCAGAGGCGCCCTGGTCGAGGCCCTGGGAGGACTGGGGCGCGACCGCGCGCTGATCGCCGTGGGCGAGGCGATGCGACCGGTGACGCTGGGAGCCCTCGCGTCCGTGCCGTTCTTCGCCGCGGCCGCGTTCGTCGACGTCCGCGTCCCGTTCGTCGGCTACGTGACGTCGTCCACCGACGTACGTCAGCACGGCTGGCCGGTCCTGCTGACTCCCGTGGCCGCCGTGGTGACGGCGCTGGCCCTCGCCGTCATCAGCGACCAGCTGTCCAGCCGGGTCAAGGGGACCCGACCCGCCACCGCGAGCAGGTCACGCCGACAGCGGTACCTCGCGTTCCTGTGCGCGCCGGCGGTCCTGCTCGCCAGCCGCGGTCCGGAACTGGCCGGCGACAGTACGCAGTACCGGTCATGGATCAGCTGGGTCGGCCTCGCCCTCGTCGTCCTCACCCTGCCGGCCGCGGTGGCAGTCGTCGTGGCCAGGCTCGGGGGAAGCCTGGCGCGGGCCGGACGACAGCGGGGGTGGGCCGGCGCGCTGATCGCGGGCCGCCGCCTCAGCCACTACCCGGCCGCCACGGCCCGCCTGGTCACGGGTGTGACGGTCGCGCTGATCGTCTTCACGCAGGCCCTCGCCTGGCAGGCGATGTTCGGGACCTACCACGCCGAAATGGAGGAGATCCTCAGCGCCGCCGACAGGAACGTGGCCGAGATCGGCCCCAGGGGGACGGCCTCCGCCACAGAGGCCGCCGCCTATCTCGAGTCCATCCCCGAGGGCCATGCGCCGGTCGTCCTCGCGCCTGCCCGCACCGCCGGTGAGGGCCCCGTCACGATCAGCGGGGGATGCGTCGCTCTGGAGAGCCTTCGGCTGCCGTGTGCGTCCAAGCCGGCCCGCGTCGATGTCGCTCTCGACCGGCGCCTGCAGCAGCTGCTCCGCTGGAACACGGAGGGCGGTACCTATCTGAAGGTGGTCCGAGCCGACCACGCCGAGCTGGCCGAGCAGACCGTGCAGAGCACCAACACCCTGGCGGTGGTGAGGGTTGACGGCGGCCTCCCCGCCGTCACGGCTCTCAAGGAAGCCTCCTACCGGGCTTATCCCCGTGGCGCCCAGGTCCGTTACCCCGGCGAGGAGTGGCTGGTGGACGGCATTCCGGACCGGGACCAGGGCCGGTGGATCCGGCTCTTCGGTGTGCTGGGGATGGGAATCCTCGTGCTCGCCATCGGTCTCAGAGGCAAGGCCGAGTTCCTGCGCCAGGGCCGGGCACTTGCGCCGCTGACCGTGTTGACCGGGGGATACCGCGTCTTCCGCAGCAGCGCGGCCTGGGCGATCGTCGCGCCGCTCACGCTCGCCGCGCTGGCGGGATGCGTCGTCGCCGCCTGGACCGCACGACCGGTCGCCCGGCCGGGAATGGCCTACTTCGTCCCCGGGAGCCTGATGGCGACCGCCGTCGCCGTGGTGCTCGCCGTGGCCGTCGTGATGGGGCTGTGGGCTGCCCGGATCGCCGGGCGGCAGGCGCGCGACTGGCGAGCCTAGCTGTCCCTTTGGCTCGGCCCGCACACCCGGTTCCGCCCCCGGGGCCCGGGGGCTGAGGCCATCCCGACGTGAGCGTTTCCCGCCCGCGCCGGTGATCCAGCCGACCCCACTCCCGCCCGCCAGGGCGCTCTTCCCGCACGCGGTCATCGGCCCGCGTCGGGCGTGTCGTCAGACGCCCGACGTCGACTTCGGCCGGCTCCGCCATCCCAAGGACCTGAACGACTTCATGAGCTGCCACATGACCATCCTGCGGCGCCGGCTGCCCGTCTGGCTGATACCGCTGCTGTGGACCATCGCCCTGGGCCTGTGGGGGCTGTCCCGGCAGCACAGCGTGTGGCGGGACGAAGCCGCGACCTGGCAGGTGGCCCGGCGGCCCGTCGCCGACATCTGGCGCATGCTGGGGGAGGTCGATGCCGTACACGGCCTCTACTACCTGCTGATGCACGGGCTCTTCGAATGCTTCGGGCCCGGCATCGCCACACTGCGCCTGCCCTCCGTGCTGGCCGGGGCGGTGGCGGCGGCGTGTGTGACGGTCATCGGCCACCGGCTGGCCGGTGGCCGGGCGGGTCTGGGCGGAGGGCTGGTCTTCGGGCTGCTCCCCGCCGTGCAGTTCTACCTCCAGGAGGGACGCCCGTACGCACTGGTCGCGGCCGGAGCCGGCATCTCCACACTGCTGCTGGTCACCGCGTTGCAGGGACGCGACCGGAAAGCCCACTGGGCGGCCTACGGCGGCACGGTCCTGCTGTGCGCGCTGCTCAACTGGCTGTCGCTGCTCATACTGCCCGCGCACGCGGCGACCCTGGCCTGGACGAGAACCGGGCGCCGGACATGGATTCGCTGGGCGGGGGCGGGCACGGCCGCCGTGGCGGCTGCCCTGCCCTTGATCCTTTTCTCCCTCACCCAGTCCCGGCAGGTGTCCTGGATCCCGCCGCTGACCTGGCACATGCTGATCGGCCCGGCGATCGTGCTGGCCATCGGCGCTCTCGGCGCCCTGCTCGACCGGCCACGGGCAGGCAGACTGTCGCTGGCGGCCGTCGCGCTGCCCTTGCTGGCCGTGCCGCAGATCGGCCTGATCGGCCTCTCCTTGGCCAAGCCACTCTTCCTGGACCGTTACGTCCTGTTCAGCATGCTGGGCCTGGCCCTGCTGATCGGCGCGGCACTGGGTGCGGTGGCGCGGATGATCAGTCCGCGGTTCCCCCGGGTGTCACGGTGGCTGGTGCCGGTGGTGGTCGCCGTGGCCGTGATCGCGCTGTGGCCGCAATCGCTGGCCAAACGGTCCCCGGCCAGCCGCGTGGACGATGTCCTGGCGGTGGCGGCGGACGTGCGAGAGCTCAAGAAGGACGGCGACGCGGTCGTCTTCGTTCCGGCGGCCCGCCGTGACACCGCGCTGGTTTCCCCCGCCGCGTTCGCCGGCCTGCGGGACGTCGCGCTGGCGGAGAGTCCGGTGGCGTCCGGGACGCTGAAGGGTGAGGAGGCGAGCCCGCGGAGCATACGGACCGCGATGCTCGAGCAGCGGCGGATCGTGCTGGTCACCGATGTGCCCGAGGTGGCCCGGCCGGTGTCGGCGGCAAGGGACAAGGAGAAGATCGCCGTCCTGGAGAAGTGCTTCACAGTGGTCGCGGACAAGCAGGTCCGCGGGCGGCGCGTGACGGTGTACGAGCGGCTGTGACCAGACCGGTGGGGCATCGCCGGTGCCGCGCGGGAAAACCCGAGGGGCCTGGACCGAATCACGATGCGGTCCAGGCCCCTCGGGCAACGTACAAGCAGGGCTACGGGACCTGCGCCGCCCGCGCCTCGCGGCTCTCGCGCCGGTTGTCACGGAAGGTGTTCACCCGGCGGGCCGTGGCGAACAGCGGGATCGTCGCCGCCATCACGATCTGCAGCGCGCAGCCCGTCTGCAGCAGCACCTGGCCGCCCGGCGCGTCGAACGCCCACGCCGCCAGCATGCCCATGGCCGACACGATCCAGGCGAGCATGGCCACCGCGAGGACGCCCCGCGGCTTCGGGTACTCGACCCGGCTCACCATCAGCCACGCGGTACCGACGACCGCCAGCAGCGTCGCCTCGAACGGCAGCTCGAGCAGCACGATCGACACGACCGTGAGTGCGCCGAACGGCGAGGGCATGCCCTGGAACGTGCCGTCCTTCACGGTGACGCACGAGAAGCGGGCAAGCCGCAGCACCACCGCCAACAGCACAACGATCGCGCCCACCGCCGCGACCCGCTCGTGCGCGTCCCTCGCGACCATGCCGTAGACGAGGACGAAGTACGCCGGGGCCAGGCCGAAGCTGACCAGGTCGGAGAGGTTGTCCAGCTCCGCGCCCATCGGCGAGGAGCGCAGCTTGCGCGCCACCAGGCCGTCGAACAGGTCGAAGACCGCCGCGCAGAGCATCAGGATGACCGCCGTGGCCGCGCTGTTGCGGGCCATGCCGGACTCCTGGCTGGCCGTGAGGTGCGGGATCAGGATGCCGGTGGTGGTGAAGTACACCGCCATGAAGCCGCACGTGGCGTTGCCGAGGGTGAGGGTGTCCGCTATTGAGAGGCGGAGAGAGAGGGGCATCTCCTCTGCCTCGTCCACCTCGTCGGCCTCGGGCACCCAGCCCGCCTGGGTCTCCGGATCAATCACGGTCAATGCGAGTCACCCCAGCCACCGTCTTCTGGCCGACCTCGACCGCCACCTCCACGCCGTCGGGCAGGTAGATGTCGACCCGCGAGCCGAAGCGGATCAGGCCGATCCGCTCACCCTGCTCGACCTTCGTGCCCTGCGGGATGTAGGGGACGATGCGACGGGCCACCGCGCCGGCGATCTGGATCATCTCGATGTCACCGAGCTCGGTGTCGAAGTGCCAGACGACGCGCTCGTTGTTCTCGCTCTCCTTGTTGAACGCCGGAACGAACCCACCCGGGATGTGCTCGACCGACGTCACCGTGCCGGAGAGAGGCGCGCGGTTGACGTGGACGTTGAGCGGGCTCATGAAGATCGCGACGCGGGTGCGGCCGTCCTTCCACGGCATGATGCTCTGCACCACGCCGTCGGCGGGCGAGATGACCCGGCCCTGGGCGATCTCGCGCTCGGGGTCGCGGAAGAACCACAGCATGCCCGCCGCGAGCGCGGTGGCGGGCACGGCGACGGCCTTGGCCGCGCCGGAACGGCGGGCACGGGCCAGGCTGAGGGCTGCGGTGGCGACGGTCGGGAGAAGCCACGGCGATGCTCCGCGCGCGAGGCGTACGCCTGCCAGGCTGTCGCGAGGTGCAGAGGTTTGGCTGTGGGGCATGGATGACCTTCGTAGCGGATGATGCCGCGCTGCGGGAGGGGGACGGCGGCTTTACCGGATCGTACCGGTCGCGGGCCACAACTGGGCAAGCCAGGAAGCCGAGTCGGCGGCTGAACCCTGTTGACGGGGTGTGATCTTCTTCTCGAAGAAAACACCCCCAACCCGGACATCTAGCCCTGGAACCGATACTCCTCGAGCAGCCTGCGACCGATGATCATTTTCTGGATCTCGGCGGTACCTTCACCGATCAGCAGCATCGGTGCCTCGCGGTAGAGGCGCTCGATCTCGTACTCCTTGGAGAAGCCGTAGCCGCCGTGGATCCGGAATGCGTCCTCCACGACCTCCTTGCAGTACTCGGAGGCGAGGTACTTCGCCATCCCTGCTTCAAGGTCGTTACGTTCCCCGGAGTCCTTTTTGCGAGCCGCGTTCACCATCATCGCATGGGCCGCCTCGACCTTGGTAGCCATCTCGGCGAGTTTGAACTGGATCGCCTGGTGCTGGGCGATCGGCTTGCCGAACGTGTGGCGCTGCTGGGCGTACGAGACACCCAGTTCGAACGCACGCTGAGCGACGCCGCAGCCACGCGCGGCCACGTTGACGCGGCCCACTTCGACGCCGTCCATCATTTGGTAAAAACCTCGGCCGGTGACGCCGCCGAGCACCCGATCGGCGGGAAGCCGCAGGCCATCCATGATCAGCTCGGTGGTGTCGACGCCCTTGTAGCCCATCTTGTCGATCTTCCCGGGGATCGTGAGGCCCGGACGGACCTCTCCGAAGCCGGGCTCCTTCTCGATCAGGAAGGTGGTCATCGACTTGTGGGGTTTGGCGGCCGCCTCTTCGGGGGAGTGTCCTTCGTCACTTCGGACGAGAACGGCGACCAGACTTGACGTTCCGCCGTTCGTCAGCCACATCTTCTGGCCGTTGAGGACGTACTCGTCGCCGTCCCTGACCGCCTTCGAGGTGATCGCCGAGACGTCCGAACCGAGGCCCGGCTCCGACATCGAGAACGCGCCGCGGATGTCGCCGGCCGCCATGCGCGGCAGGAAGTGGTCCCGCTGTTCCTGCGTGCCGTGCTGCTTGAGCATGTACGCCACGATGAAGTGGGTGTTGATGATGCCGGACACCGACATCCAGCCGCGGGCGATCTCCTCCACGCACAGCGCGTACGTCAGGAGCGACTCGCCCAGACCGCCGTACTCCTCGGGGATCATCAGACCGAACAGGCCCAACTCCTTGAGGCCGTCGACGATCTGCTGCGGGTACTCGTCGCGGTGCTCCAGCTTGGTCGCGACCGGGATGATCTCCTTGTCCACGAAGTCGCGGACGGTGGAGAGGATCTCCTGCTGGATGTCGGTGAGCCCGTGGGTCTGGGCGAGTCGCGCCATGGCTACTTCTCCTGCTGCTCGAGCTCGGGGCGGCCGGGCTGCTCGCCGCCGCGCTCCTTGATGTACGTCTCGGTCGGCACCATCACCTTGCGGCGGAACACGCAGACCAGCGTGCCGTCCTGCTTGTAGCCCTTGGTCTCGACGTGGACGATGCCGCGGTCGTTCTTCGACTTGGACGGCCACTTGTCGAGCACGGTCGTCTCGCCGTAGATCGTGTCGCCGTGGAAGGTCGGCGCCACGTGCCTCAGCGACTCGATCTCCAGGTTGGCGATCGCCTTGCCGGAGACGTCCGGCACGGACATGCCCAGCAGCAGCGAGTAGACGTAGTTCCCGACCACGACGTTCTTGCCGAAGTCGGTGGTCTTCTCGGCGTAGTTGCTGTCCATGTGGAGCGGGTGGTGGTTCATGGTGAGGAGGCAGAAGAGGTGGTCGTCGTACTCCGTGACCGTCTTCCCGGGCCAGTGCTTGTAGACCGCCCCGACCTCGAACTCCTCGTAGGTGCGTCCGAACTGCATAGCCGTCACGCCTCCGGGATCTCGAACTTGCTGGTGCGCTGCATGCCGGCGGCGCGTCCCTTGCCGGAGACGACCAGCGCCATCTTGCGGCTGGCCTCGTCGATCATCTCGTCGCCGAGCATCGCCGAGCCCTTCTTGCCGCCCGCCTCGGAGGTGTAGTAGTCGTACGCGTCCAGGATCAGCTCGGCGTGGTCGTAGTCGTCCTGCGAGGGCGAGAAGATCTCGTTGGACGCCTCGACCTGGCCCGGGTGCAGCACCCACTTGCCGTCGAAACCGAGGGCGGCGGCGCGCTGGGCGACCTCGCGGTAGCCCTCGACGTTGCGGATCTGCAGGTAGGGGCCGTCGATCGCCTGGAGGTTGTTGGCGCGGGCGGCCATCAGGATCTTCATCAGGATGTAGTGGTAGGCGTCCGCCGGGTAGCCGGGCGGCTGCTCGCCCACGACCAGCGACTTCATGTTGATCGAGGCCATGAAGTCGGCCGGGCCGAAGATGATGGTCTCCACACGCGGGGAGGCCTGCGCGATCTCGTTGACGTTGTTGAGGCCCTGCGCGTTCTCGATCTGCGCCTCGATGCCGATCCGGCCGACCTCGAAGCCCATGGTCTTCTCGATCTGCGTCAGCAGCAGGTCGAGGGCGACGACCTGCTGGGCGTCCTGCACCTTCGGCAGCATGATGCAGTCGAGGTTGGGGCCCGCGCCCTCGACGACGGTCACGACGTCGCGGTACGTCCACTCGGTCGTCCAGTCGTTGACGCGCACGACCCTCGTCTTGCCGGTCCAGTCACCCTCGTTGAGGAACTTGACGATGGTGTGCCTCGCCTCGGGCTTGGCGAGCGGCGCGCACGCGTCCTCCAGGTCGAGGAAGACCTGGTCCGCCGGGAGGCCCTGCGCCTTCTCCAGGAAGCGGGGGTTGCTTCCCGGGACCGCGAGACACGAGCGGCGGGGACGCAGACGGTTGACGGTCATGCGGGGACCTCCAGGGGGTCGAGCTTGTTCGCTTTCCGGATCTCGTCGACTATGCGGCCGATGATGCCGGTGATGTCGAAGTCCTTCGGGGTGAAGACCGCGGCCACTCCGGCGGCCCGCAGTTGTTCGGCGTCACCATTCGGGATGATGCCACCGGCGATCACCGGGATGTCTGTGGCACCCGCCACACGCAGCCGTTCGAGCACGTCCGGCACCAGCTGGGCGTGCGAGCCGGAGAGGATGGACAGGCCGACCGCGTGCACGTCCTCGGCGAGGGCCGCGTCCACGATCTGCTCGGGGGTGAGCCGGATGCCCTGGTAGACCACCTCGAACCCGGCGTCGCGGGCCCGCACGGCGATCTGCTCGGCGCCGTTGGAGTGCCCGTCAAGGCCGGGCTTGCCGACCAGGAAGCGCAGCTTGCCGACACCGAGGTCCCCGGCGGTGAGGTCGACCTTGCGGCGGACCTCGCTCATGGCCGAGCCCTCCTCGGCGGCGACCGCCACCGGAGCCGACGAGACCCCGGTCGGCGCCCGGAACTCACCGAACACCTCGCGCAGGGCGCCGGCCCACTCGCCGGTCGTGACCCCGGCGCGGGCGCACTCCAGGGTGGCCTCCATGAGGTTGGCGGTGCCCTTGGCGGCCTCCTTCAGCCTCTCCAGCGCCTTGCAGGGGCGCGGGTGGTTGAAGGGCGGCTGGTAGCGGGTGTCGCGCCAGTTCTGGAGGGACGCGATGACGCGGGCCTCGACAGCGGGATCGACCGTCTGGATCGCCGTGTCGAGATCGGCGGTCAGAGGGTTGGTCTCGGTCGTCTCGAAGATGTTGACGCCGACGATCTTCTCCTGCCCGGACTCGATCCGGGCCCGTCGCTCGGCGTGCGAGGCGACGAGCTGCGACTTGAGGTAGCCCGACTCGACGGCGGCCATCGCGCCGCCCATCTTCTGGATCCGCTCCATCTCCGCGAGTGACTCCTCGACCAGCGTCGCCACCTTCGCCTCGATCACCTTCGAGCCCTCGAAGATGTCCTCGTACTCCAGCAGGTCGCTCTCGTGGGCGAGCACCTGCTGGATGCGCAGCGACCACTGCTGGTCCCAGGGGCGGGGCAGACCTAGCGCCTCGTTCCAGGCGGGCAGCTGCACGGCACGCGCGCGTGCGTCCTTGGAGAGGGTCACGGCCAGCATCTCGAGGACGATCCGCTGGACGTTGTTTTCCGGCTGCGCCTCGGTCAGCCCGAGGGAGTTGACCTGGACGCCGTAGCGGAAGCGGCGCTGCTTGGCGTCCTCGATGCCGTAGCGCTCGCGGGTGACCTGGTCCCAGATGCGGCCGAACGCCCGCATCTTGCACATCTCCTCGACGAAGCGCACACCCGCGTTCACGAAGAAGGAGATACGCGCGACCACGTCACCGAACTTCTCCTGCGGCACCTGCCCGGAGTCCCGGACCGCGTCCAGCACGGCGATCGCCGTCGACATCGCGTACGCGATCTCCTGGACCGGAGTGGCGCCCGCCTCCTGCAGGTGGTAGCTGCAGATGTTGATCGGGTTCCACTTCGGGATGTGGGAGACCGTGTACGCGATCATGTCGGTCGTCAGACGCAGCGAGGGCACCGGCGGGAACACGTGCGTGCCCCGCGACAGGTACTCCTTGACGATGTCGTTCTGGGTCGTGCCCTGGAGCTTGGTGATGTCCGCACCCTGCTCCTCCGCGACGACCTGGTAGAGCGCCAGCAGCCACATGGCGGTGGCGTTGATGGTCATCGAGGTGTTCATCTGCTCCAGGGGGATGTCCTGGAACAGCCTGCGCATGTCACCGAGGTGCGCGATCGGCACGCCGACCCGGCCCACCTCGCCGCGGGCGAGGATGTGGTCGGAGTCGTAGCCGGTCTGCGTCGGCAGGTCGAACGCGACCGACAGACCCGTCTGGCCCTTGGCGAGGTTGCGCCGGTACAGCTCGTTGGACGCCTCGGCCGTGGAGTGACCGGCGTACGTGCGCATCAGCCACGGCCGGTCCTTCTGACGCTCAGTCATCTGTGACCTCAGATGTTCCGGAAGCGGTTGATGGCGTCGACGTGCTTCGCGCGCTTCTCCTCGTCGCGCACGCCCAGGCCCTCCTCCGGCGCCATGCACAGCACGCCGACCTTGCCCTGGTGGAGGTTGCGGTGCACGTCGTAGGCGGCCTGCCCGGTGTCCTCCAGGGAGTAGACCTTGGAGAGCGTCGGGTGGATCTTGCCCTTCGCGATCAGCCGGTTGGCCTCCCAGGCCTCGCGGTAGTTGGCGAAGTGCGAGCCGATGATCCGCTTCAGGGACATCCACAGGTACCGGTTGTCGTACTCGTGCATGTAGCCCGAGGTGGAGGCGCAGGTGGTGATGGTGCCGCCCTTGCGGGTGACGTAGACGCTCGCGCCGAAGGTCTCGCGGCCGGGGTGCTCGAAGACGATGTCGATGTCCTCGCCGCCGGTGAGTTCGCGGATGCGCTTGCCGAAGCGCTTCCACTCCTTCGGGTCCTGGGTGTGCTCGTCCTTCCAGAACTTGTAGTCCTCGGCGGTGCGGTCGATGATCGCCTCGGCGCCCATCGCGCGGCAGATCTCCGCCTTCTGCGGGGAGGAGACGACACAGATCGGGTTGGCGCCGCCGGCCAGCGCGAACTGCGTGGCGTAGGAGCCCAGTCCACCGCTGGCACCCCAGATCAGGACGTTGTCGCCCTGCTTCATGCCGGCGCCGTTGCGGGAGACCAGCTGACGGTAGGCGGTCGAGTTGACCAGACCGGGGGAGGCGGCCTCCTCCCAGCTGAGGTGGTCCGGCTTGGGCATCAGCTGGTTGGACTTGACGAGCGCGATCTCGGCGAGGCCGCCGAAGTTGGTCTCGAAGCCCCAGATGCGCTGCTCGGGGTCGAGCATCGTGTCGTTGTGGCCGTCCGACGACTCCAGTTCGACGGACAGACAGTGCGCGACGACCTCGTCACCTGGCCGCCAGGCGTTGACGCCCGGCCCGGTGCGCAGGACGACGCCTGCGAGGTCGGAGCCGATGATGTGGTACGGCAGGTCGTGGCGCTTGGTGAGCTCCGAGACCTTGCCGTAGCGCTCCAGGAACCCGAAGGTCGACAGCGGCTCGAAGATCGAGGTCCACACGGAGTTGTAGTTGACCGAGGAGGCCATCACGGCCACCAGGGCCTCGCCCGGGCCCAGTTCGGGCAGCGGCACGTCATCCAGGTGCAGGGACTTGCGCGGGTCCTTCTCGCGGGTCTGCATGCCCGCGAACATCTCCGTCTCGTCATTGTGGACGGTGATGGCGCGGTACGACTCGGGGAGCGGCATGGCGGCGAAGTCGGCCGGCGTCGAGTCCGGCGACTGGATCGCGTCCAGGATGTCCTTCACGGTCACGGTGTTGCCTCCGGCGAATGGCGTCTTGAGGGGAGACGCTGAGGGTTACGTCGGTGCTGCTGAGGGTGGGTTGGGAAGTGCCGTCGGTTCGGCGGGTGGTGCTGATCGGCAGCGCTTTGTGTGGCGCGGGAGGTTGCCTGTGACGCAGGCGTCCGGGCGGGCGAGCCGTTGGCTTGCTGGGACAGCCGACGTACGAAAGGTCTCTGCACGCCGGCCGCCCGGACCTCTTCAACGTATGACACCGCGTGTCACCTCGCAAGGCACTGAGTGCCAGAACTTCCTCTCAACTGAAATCTTTACGTAACAAATGAGCGATGATCGATCGAACGGGGTCTGGAAGGTGCCTGAAAAGGTGCCCTGACATGCCAAAACGGCCACCCCGAGGGGTGGCCGTCATCACAGGGGGCGAAGGGTGCTCAGCGGTCCCTGAGCGCCTCCTCGATGGTCCGCATGACCTGGTCGAGCGGGGCGTCCGTGCGGGCGACCGTCACCAGCACCTCGCCGTGGGTGGAGACCGTCGCCGCGGCCCGCTTCGGGGCCGTGGTGCGCCCGGCGCCGATGCCCGAGCCGAACGTCTTCCGCACGATCGCGAAGGCGTGGTCGAGCTGGGCCTCCACGTCGCCCTGAGCGCCGGCCCTGAGCCAGCGACGCAGGACGTGGTTGTGGGCGGTGACCACGGCGGACGCGGCGACCTCGGCCAGCAGCGGGTCGTCGTTGGCGTCGTCGTCGTGCGCGTGCTCGTCGAAGTGGCCCAGCAGATAGCGGGTGAAGAGCCGCTCGTAGCGGGCCACGGAGGCGATCTCCGCCTCGCGCAGCGTGGGTACCTCACGCGTCAGCTTGTAGCGGGCGACCGAGATCTCCGGCCGGGCCGCGTACATCCGCATGACTTCCTTGATGCCGCGGCACACCGTGTCGAGCGGGTGCTCGTGCGCAGGAGCCGCGTTGAGGACCGCCTCCGCCCGGATCAACGTGTCGTCGTGGTCGGGGAAGATCGCCTCTTCCTTGGAGCGGAAGTGGCGGAAGAAGGTGCGGCGCGCGACCCCGGCCGCGGCCGCGATCTCGTCGACCGTGGTCGCCTCGTACCCCTTGGTCGCGAACAGCTCCATCGCCGCCGCCGCCAGCTCCCGGCGCATCTTGAGACGCTGCGCGGCGGCGCGAGAGCCCGCGGCGCTCTCCGGCGCGTCGGGCGAAGCTGGTGTACGTGAGGACTTGGCGGGCTGGGACATGCCCTGAACGTACTGCATGTGCGCAGCTCGATGCGCATGTCCCCGGGTCCCTGCGCCCTCCGCGGGCGGGGGAGCGGCGGGCCGGGCGGCCGGGGCCGGGCCGGGCGCGGCCAGGGCCGCGAACCCGCCCGGCTCGAGCAGCCCGCCCCAGTCCGCCTCCCCCGCGAACCGGTCGCCGGGACGCTCAGCGGCGGGCATATTCGCGGAAGCCGCGGCCCGTCTTGCGGCCGAGGCAGCCCGCGGCCACCAGGTGCTCCAGGAGCGGCGCGGGGGCCAGGCCGGGGTCCCGGAACTCGCGGTGCAGCACCTTCTCGATGGCCAGCGAGACGTCGAGACCGACCACGTCCAGGAGTTCGAAGGGGCCCATCGGGTAGCCGCCGCCGAGCTTCATCGCCGCGTCGATGTCGTCGAGGGACGCGTAGTGCTCCTGGACCATCTTGATCGCGTTGTTGAGGTACGGGAAGAGCAGCGCGTTCACGATGAACCCGGCCCGGTCACCGCAGTCGACGGCGTGCTTGCGGACCTTGGCGCAGACCTCGCGGACCGTGGAGTGCACGTCGTCGGCGGTCAGCACGGTGCGGACGACCTCGACCAGCTTCATCGCCGGCGCCGGGTTGAAGAAGTGCATGCCGATCACGTCCTGCGGACGCGAGGTGGCGCGGGCGCAGGCGATGACGGGCAGGGACGAGGTCGTGGTGGCCAGGACCGCGCCCGGCTTGCAGACCTTGTCCAGCGTCGCGAACAGCTGCTGCTTGACCTCCAGGTCCTCGGCGACGGCCTCCACCGCCAGATCCACGTCGGCGAAGGCGTCGTAGGAACCCGCCGGGGTGATCCGCTCCAGGGTCTGCGCGGCGGCCTCGGCGGTCATCCGCCCCTTGTCGACGGAGCGGGAGAGCGACTTGCCGATCCGGGCCTTGGCGGTCTGTGCCTTCTCCTCGCTGCGGGCGGCCAGGACGACCTCGTACCCGGCCTTGGCGAAGACCTCGGCGATACCGGACGCCATGGTGCCGGAGCCCGCCACACCGACGGACCGCACGGGCCGGCCGGGGGCCGCGGGGCCGTCGGCGAGGGGCGTCAGCGCGTCCGGCACGAGAGTCGCGCTGCCCGGGGCCTCGTACGTGTAGAAGCCGCGGCCCGACTTACGGCCGGTCAGGCCCGCCTCGCTGAGCTGCTTGAGTATCGGCGCGGGGGCATGCAGCCGGTCACGGGACTCGGCGTACATGGCCTCCAGGACCGTACGCGCGGTGTCGACACCGATCAGGTCGAGCAGGGCGAGGGGCCCCATCGGCAGCCCGCAGCCCAGCCGCATGGCGGCGTCGATGTCCTCGCGGGAGGCGTACTTCGCCTCGTACATCGCGGCCGCCTGGTTGAGGTAGCCGAACAGCAGCCCGTCGGCGACGAATCCGGGGCGGTCACCGACCGCGACGGGCTCCTTGCCGAGTTCGATCGCGAGGTCGGTGACCGCCGCGACGGCCTGGGGCGCGGTCAGCACCGAGGAGACGACCTCGACCAGCTTCATCGCCGGCGCCGGGTTGAAGAAGTGCAGACCGAGCACGCGCTCCGGGCGGGCCGAGTCGGCGGCGAGCCGGGTGACGGAGAGGGCGTTGGTGCCGGTCGCCAGAATCGTCTCCGGGCGCACGATCCCGTCGAGTTCACGGAAGATCTGGTGCTTGATCTCGTAGGACTCCGGAGCCACCTCGATGACCAGGTCGGCGTCGGCCGCGGCGCGCAGATCGGTGGAGGTGCTCACGCGGGCGAGCACGTCGGCGCGCTCCTGCCCGGTGAGACGCCCGCGCTCCACGGCGCGGGCGGTAGCGGCCTCCAGGGCGGCGACCGACTGGGCGGCGGCGGCCTCGCTGACGTCGATGCCGACGACCTCGCGGCCGGCCTTGGCGAGCACCTCGGCGATGCCGGTGCCCATCGTGCCGAGGCCGACGACAGCGACGGTCTTGAAGGGGGACAGAGGGGTGTCGGACAGGGGAGCGGCCATCGCGGACTCCAGGAATGAGGGTGACGACTGGAAGCGCGCCCGGGTGCGCCGAAGGAGGCTCGAGCGAGCCGAACCGTGGGCGCACCGGGTGCGAGAAGGAGTGCGGGTGTTGCCGGGCTGCTGGCGCACACGCCCGGAGCCGTCACGCCGGGCGTGCACACGCCCGGAAAACGGCGGAACCGA
Source organism: Streptomyces resistomycificus (assembly GCF_001514265.1). Lineage (GTDB taxonomy): Bacteria > Actinomycetota > Actinomycetes > Streptomycetales > Streptomycetaceae > Streptomyces > Streptomyces resistomycificus. The sequence goes on from NZ_KQ948988.1 coordinate 592,505, forward strand.
CCGGCCCTGTCCCGGGGCCGGGTCGTAACTCAGTACACGGAGTACCGAACCGACTGGCTCTCGCGGCGGCTGCGTCACCAGGCCACCACGAGCAGATCCACGAGTGGGTAACTCGCTCGTCTGAGCTTAACCCGTGGGTAACGAGCGCGCCAGCCCCCGACTTTGTGATGTGGGTCCCGGCCTCCCCGCCGCGCCCCTAATCTCTGCGTCATGGACGAAGAGTTGCGATCACTCACGGAGCGCTTACGGCGGGAGGCGGGCGGATCGGCCGCGTTCGAGCGTCTCGTCGCGACCGAGGAGCTCGACGAGCTGGCCGGAGTGCTCGTGGAACCCGGGCAGCCGCTGTGGGCCAGGGAGCTCGCCGCGTTCCGGCTCGGCGTCGCGGGCGACCGGAGGGCCTTCGAGGCCCTGGTCCTGCTCCTCAACCACCGTGACCCGCCTCGCTGCGCCTCCGCCGCCCACGCCCTGTCCCGCCTCGGTGACCCCCGGACCGCCCGCGCGGCCGCCGCCCTCGCCACCAACGAGCTGCGGGTGGCCTACGCCCTCCACCCGGTCCGGCTCCTGGTGGAACTGCGCGCGCCCGAGGCCGTGCCGGCGCTGATCGCCACGCTGGAACGGCGGCTGCGCCCGCACGACCCCTACCGCCGGGTGGCCCTCGCGTGTGTGGAGGGACTCGGCACGCTGGGCGACGCGCGGGCCAGGCCCGTCCTGGACGAGGCACTCGCGCATCCCTCGCTCGCCGAGGCGGCGGTGCACGCGCTGGCGCGGATTCCCCGGCAGCGGCGGTGAACCGTCAGTGTCCGAGGCGCTTGACGTACCGCACCTCGGGCACGGTGACGCCGTCCACCTCGAAGGGCTCCTCGGCGCCGTCGGCATGGAAACCCGCCCGCTCGTAGAAGCGCCGGGCGCGCGTGTTCTCCTTCAACACCCAAAGGAGCATGCGCGGGTGGGACGAGCGCTGCCGCACCGACTCCTGAAGCAACGCCCGCCCGACCCCGCTGCCGAGGTGCGCGGCGTCGGCGTACAGCGCGTACAACTCGGCGTCATCGGTGGGTGTTTCGCCGGCCCGGTAGGGTCCGTGCGCCGCCCAGCCGACGATCTCGCCGGCCCGCTCGGCGACCAGGTTCACCACACCGTCCGCCGTGTGCGGGAAGCGGGCGCGTCTGCGCTCGGCGTCCGCCGACACGCTGAGGGCGTCGAGATACGACTGCGGCACGAGCCCGCGGTACGCGCTCCGCCACCCCCGCACCCGGATCTGGGAGACCCGGTCGCAGTCGGCGAACCTCATCGGCCGCACCCGCGGGTCCGTCATGCGCCGAGCACCGCGAACGCCTCGATCTCCATCAGGAACTCGGGCCGGACCAGGGCGGTGACCTGCACCGCCGAGGCGGCCGGCAGGCGGTCGTCGGGGATGAAGGCGGCGCGGGCCGCGCGGATCGCCGGCATGTGCGCCATGTCCGTGACGAAGTAGGTGAGTTTGACGACGTCGTCGAAGGTGGCGCCCGCGGCGGCCAGGCAGCGGCGCAGGTTCTCGAAGACCTGCCGGGCCTGGGCCGCGGGGTCGCCCTCGCCGACGAGCCCGCCGTCCTCGTCCAGGGCGAGTTGGCCGGAGACCGCGACGAAGCGGCCGGTGCCCGTGACGACATGCGTGTACGCGGCGGAGGGGGCGACTCCGTCGGGGGCGGGAATCCTCGTCAGCTCACTCATGCGTCCATGGTGGACCATGGGTCCGACAACGCCCCCGACGGGCCGTCAGGCCGTGCTCGGTCTCAGCCGCGGAAGCCCAGCAGACCGTGCAGTGTCGAGCCGCGGGACGACGTCGAAGCCGCCTTCGAGCTCAGCGGCTTCGGATCGGGCAGTGCCGGGCACACCGCGTCCGCCTCGCCGCCACCGCGCGGCACCGTGCCGTCGGTCAGGTACGCCGCCAGGTACTCGTCCAGGCAGGCGTTCCCGCTCAGCGAGACGCCGTGGTTCCCGCCGCCCTGCTCGACCACCAGACTGGAGTGGGCGAGCAGCCGGTGGACCGTCGCGCCGCCCTCGTAGGGGGTGGCGGCGTCGCCCGTCGCCTGGAAGAGCAGCACCGGCGGCAGCTTGCCGTTGGCGACGTTCACGGGCTTTAGAGAGCGGGTCGGCCAGAACGCGCACGGCGCGTTGTACCAGGCGTTGTTCCAGGTCATGAACGGTGCCTTCGCGTACACCGACCAGTTGTCCTCGCGCCACCGGCCCCAGTCCCGCGGCCAGGACGCGTCACGGCACTGCACCGCGGTGTAGACGCTGTAGCCGTTGTCGCCCGCGGCGTCCACGGCGGCGAAGTTCTCGTACGCCTCGACCAGGGGATCGGTGTTCTTGTCGTTCACGTACGCCGCGAACGCCTCGGCCAGGTAGGGCCAGTAGCCGTTGTAGTAGCCGCCGGGGAGGAAGGTGTCCTCCAGTTCCGAGGCGCCCACCGTGCCACCGGCCGGCTTCCTGGCCAGGGCCGCCCGCATCGCGTACCACCTGGCCTCGATCCGCGCCGGATCGGTGCCGAGCCTGTACTCGGCGTCGTACTTCGCGACCCACGCCATGAACGCCCGGTGACGGTCGTTGAAGGCGACGTCCTGGGCGAGGTTGTTCTCGTACCAGACACCGGTGGGGTCGACGACCGAGTCCAGGACCAGGCGCCGTACCCGCTCCGGATAGAGCTTGCCGTAGACCGCGCCCAGGTAGGTGCCGTACGAGTACCCGAAGTAGTTGATCTTCTCGGCGCCCAGTGCCCGGCGGATCGCGTCCATGTCCCGCACGGCGCTGAGCGTGTTGACGTACGGCAGCACGCTCGCGTACTTCTCGCCGCAGGCGGTGGCGAAGGACCTGGCGCGGGCCAGGTTGGCCTTCTCGACTGAGGGCCCGCTCGGCAGCGAGTCGGGGCGCACCGGGTCGAAGTGGCCCGGCCGGCAGTCCAGCGCGGGCTTGCTCGCGCCCACCCCGCGCGGGTCGAAGCCGATGACGTCGTACTGGGACGCGACCGCCTCGGGCAGTGCGGACGCGACGAAACCGGCGAGCGTCAGACCGCTGCCGCCGGGGCCGCCGGGATTGACCAGCAGGGGGCCCTGGTACTTCTTCGCGGTGTGCGGGACGCGGGACAGCGCGAGCGTGATCTGCCTGCCGTGCGGCTTCGCGTGGTCGAGCGGCACCTTGAGGGACGCGCACTGCAGCGTCGGGTAGTCGGTGGTGCCGCACTTCTTCCAGGCGGGTTTCACGGCTTGAGCGGTAGCGGCGGTGATGCTCCGTTGCGCGGAACCCGTGCTGGCGTCGGCCGGGACCGAGACCAATAGCCCGGCCGCGACCGCGGCAGCGCCGCACAGGGCGGTTGCGCGTTTCCTCACGAAACGTCACCTCGCAGGGGAGTACCGGACGGAGGCGCGGCCTGTGGGGCCGACGAGGGCTCCGGGGGTCGCCCCCCGGGAAGATGCGGCATGGAGCCTCCCTGGGTGGAGGAATGTGCGCCGTGCTCGCCACGGCCTTTGCGCATCGTGCACGGAAACCGGGCCTCGAACGACGGGTTCACCACAGAATTCACTGCTTCGGCCTCGACCTGACCGGGACGTCTCATCCCCAGTACGGATGCTCCCGTCGCTCGAGCGCGTGGCTGATTCTCAGCCGCATCGAAGGATGCGTGCGCAGGGAGCCGATGTCCCGCACCTCGACGAAGCGCACGGTCCGCGACTCGTCGCTGGTCCGTGGCACACCACCCTCGACCGTGCCGCGGAAGACCAGCGAGCACTCCTGGCTCACCGTTCCGTCGTCGTACGACGTGACGTGTCCCGGGTCCGAGTACAGGCCGACGAGCCCGGTGACGGTGATGTCCAGACCCGTCTCCTCCCGCACCTCGCGCACCGCCGCCTGCGCGAACGACTCGCCGACGTCGACCATGCCACCGGGCAGCGCCCAGTAACCGTCGTCGGCCCGCTCGATGAGCAGCAGCCGGCCCTCGCCGTCGTCCACCGCGACGTTCACGACCGGCCAGAGCCGGTTGGCGGCAGGGGCGCCGGGATCGTGGTAGTGATCCTGCTTCACTGCTGCTCCTCTCCTGGGAGGAAGGGGCCCGAATCGAGGGAAAGGGCATGGTGACGGGCCGTCATGGGACATGATGCGCCCGTCCGGTGTGCTGTGGGGGGGAGTGTCATGGGCAAGGTGTTCGTCAGCTATCACGAGGCCGACGGAGGGCGGACCGCTCATGGTCTCGTCGAGGCCATGAGAGCGGCCGGCTACGAGGACTGTTTCGCCTATGCCCTCCCCGGCCACGGCCCCACCGTCTCCTACGCCTGGCGCGACGAACTGCGCCGCAATCTGCTGGCCGCGGAGGCCCTTGTCGTGGTCACCACGGAAGGGTCCTCGACCGAGTGGTGCCTCTGGGAGATCTCCGTCTTCCGGGAACGCAAACCCGACGCGCTCGTCGTGGAGTTCCTCAGCGGGGTGCCGCGCGGGCGGAGCACTCTCGACACCCTGCAGACCCTGTCGGTGGACCCGGACGACCCACAGTCCATGGCGCTGGCGAAGAGCACGGCGCTGAGACTGCTCGACGAGGCGGGCGTCACCCGCGGTCCCGCACTGTCCTCCCCCTTCCCGGGACTGACGGCCTTCCAGGAGGAGCAGGCGTCCGTCTTCTTCGGCCGGGACGACGACATCCGGGCGACAGGACGGCCGCTGCTCGGCAACCGTCCCAACGGCGCGCTGGCGGTGATCGGACCGTCCGGCGCGGGCAAGTCCTCACTGGTGCGCGCCGGACTCGTGCCGATGCTGAGGAAGCGTCCGCGCACCCTCGACGGACGTACGCCGCACTGGATCGTGCTGGGGCCCGTGACGCCCGCTCGCGGTGGCCTGACGGCGCTGGCGAAAGCGGTCGCCGGGGTTCGCCGGGACCTGGGCCTGGACGCCGGCACGGCGGCCGAGGTGCTGCGGCGCGTGCGGGCCCGGCCCGAGGAACTGGCCTTACTGCTGGGCGGCATCGTCGAGGCCGTCGAGGACGCACGGCTCCTCGTGATCGTGGATCAGGCCGAGGAACTGCTGCTGTCCGACGCGGACGACGCGCCGCTCTTCGTCCACGCCCTCGCCGAGGCCGTACGCCGCTGCGCCTGGCTCGTGTACACCGTGCGTGCCGACTTCCTTGACGCGCTGATGCGGTTCGAGGCGTTCGAACCCCTGCTGCGGGACCACCACCTCGTGAAGCCGCTGAGCCGTGCGGAGCTGCCCCTCATCATCAACGCCCCGCTGGACACGCTGGGCTGGCGGCTCGACGACCTGGCCCTGGGCCTCGTGCAGGAGGACGCCGCGGGGGAGGCGCTGCCCCTCCTCGCCTTCGCACTCCACCGGCTGTGGGAGTACGTCAACCCGGACGGGAGACGGACGCCGAGGGCCATCACCCGTGGCGAGTACGAGGCCTCAGGCCGGGTGCAGAAGGTTCTGGAGACCCAGGCGGAGGAGGCGTTCTCGATGGCCCGCGACAGCCTCCGCGACCAGGAGCGCAGCTCGGGCAGCGATGCCGGGAGAACCGTCCTCAAGGCGCTCGGGCGCCTGGTGGCGGTGGACGAGTCCGGCAAGTACACCCGTCGGCCGGTGGCGCTGCGCGACCTCACGGACCAGGAACTGCGGCTGCTGCGGCCCTTCGTGGCGTGCCGGGTACTGACGACCGTCCGTCATCCGTCCGAGGACCCGCGGTCCCTGGAGTCCGCCACCGGCGACGGGTGGGAACGCCTCGCCGAGGACGCCTTCGAGGTCGCCCACGAGAGCCTCTTCGACCACTGGCCCCGGCTGCGGGAGAGCCTGGAACGCGATCACGACGCGCTGCGTGCCCGCCGGGAGATCGAGGAGATCGCGGACGACTGGGCCCGGTTCGACCGGCCGCCGGACCAGCTGATCCCCGCCTCGCGGCTGATGCGCCTGCTGTCCGTGCTGTCGCGGCACACCGAAGGAGCCGACGCGGAGGGTGAGTTCGTCGCCGCCTGGCCCGAACTGCGGGACACCCTGCGCGAGCTCCAGGTGTCGCGGACCGCGCTGAGCCTGGTGGAGCAGTCGTTGCAGCGGATGGCCGACGACGAGGTCCGACGCTCCGAGGTGCTGGTCGACAGCGACCCGCGCGCGGCACTGCACATGCTCGCGGGCGACGGCTCGGCCCGGGGCGACGTGCTGGTCCGGCTGCTGTTGCACGCACCCGATCTGGGGGAGTGGCGGCGCCTGCTGCGCCGCGCGATGGCCGCCCATCCCCAGCTGCGTTCGTTCCGGGAGCGGGAGGCGGGACTGTGGGGGGTGGCCTGGTCCCCCGACGACAGCATGGTCGTCACCGGCTCCAAGGACGGCGGCGTAAGGGTCCGGGACGCGGACACGGGCCGGGTGCTCGCCGAGTTCCGGCACGCCCGTGAGGCCAGGGGGGACGGGCCGGGGTGGGTGCGTTCGGTGGACTGGTCGCCCGACGGCGAGCTGATCGCCTCCGTCGCCACGGACGAGACGCTCCGGCTGTGGTCGTGGCGCGCCCGCGAAGAGGTGCGGATCGTGCCGCTGGACGACCGCCCGTGGTCGGTCCGGTTCACCGCGTCCGGCGGTGCGGTCCTCGTCGCCTGCGCAGACGGGTCGGCCCGCGTGTGGGAGGTGGCGGGGGCGTCACGCAAGCCGGTCCGCACCTGCCTCAGCACCGGTGCTGGCCCCGACGGGCGGCCCAGGGCCGTCCGGCTGTGGGACGCGGACATCTCGGCGGACGGCCGGTACGTGGCGGCGGCGCGGGAGGACGGACTGATCGATCTGCACGACCGGGACGGGAAGGTCGTGCAGCTGTCGCCGTTCTCGGACGACGAGGAGCCGCAGGCAGTCCGCTCGGTGAGGTTCGGGCCGTCTCTTCCGGATCTCGTCCGGCTGGCCGCCGGTGACCAGAGCCACCGCGCCACGACCCATGTGCGTACGGCGGACGGGCGAGGCGGCCGGGCGGGGACGTTCGAGGGCCATGAGGACCAGGTGCGGCGACTGGCCTGGTCACCCGCCCACGGGCGGCTCGCGACCGCCGGCGCCGACGCCACGGTCCGGGTGTGGGGCGTGGTCGAGGGGCAGGAACTCCTCACCCTCCGCGGACACGGACAGGGTGTGTGCGACGTGGCCTGGTCGCACGCGGGTGACCGGCTCGCCAGTGCCGCCGACGACGGCAGCGTGCGGATCTGGAAGGTCGGTCCTGAACCCCTGGCGGAACGGGACATCCATGAGGCGCATCGCGTGGCGTGGTCCGCGCGCACGAGCCGGTTGCTGCTGCTCTCGAACTCCGTCACGCACGCCATGGCAGACGTCGCGGTCGAACACGCGTCCGCCGACGTGCCGCCCTCGGCCACGGACGTCCTGAGGATGACGGGAATCGCCTTCGCCTCCTCGCTGGCCTGGTCGCCCGACGAGACACGCTGCGCGGTGGTGAGCGACGGGGACAAGGTGTCGCTGTGGGAGGGATTCGGGCAACCCGGGCAAGGCCCCGGCGAGGTGGTCACGCTGCGGGCGGTCGCCGAACTCACCGACGCACATGACACGGTGACCGACGCGCAGTGGTCCTCGGACGGGGCGTGGCTGGCCGTCACCTCCAAGGACCGGACCTGGCTCCCCCGCGTGTACGACCGCGACGGCCGTCCGTGGCAGAGCGCGACGGGGTGGACCCGCCACGCGAGCTTCCTGAGCGCTCTCGCCTGGCACCCGGTGCTGCCGGAGTTCGCCGTGGCAGGGCAGGACAACCTGATCACCGTGAACTCGCTGGACGCCACGACAGCCGAGTACCGCGGCGACCGGGTCTTCCTGAGCCTCGCCTGGCACCCGGACGGCACCGCCCTCGCCGTCGGCTGCACGGACGGCGGGGTCCTCGTGCTGGACCGCACCGAAGACGGGCTCCGGGCGCGGCGCCCGCTGCTCGGGCACCGGCAGGCGGTCGGCACCCTCGCCTGGTCGCCCGACGGCAGCCTGCTGCTCACCGGCTCGCGCGACGGTACGGCGAAGGTCTGGAGCGGCGCCACGGGCGGCTGTCTGACCGTCCTGCGCGTCCAGGCCGCCTCCCTCCCCGGAACGGTGGAGCAGGTCTTCTGGGCCGGGAGCCCCTCGCTCGCGGCCACGCTGGCGGGAGGTACCGTGCGCTTCTGGGACGTGTCCGACGCGGGGGACCGGCCCCAGTGCGGACCGCCCGGCGGCGACCACGACGACCTGACCGGCCTCATCACGGAGGCGCGGCTGCGGGCGCGTTGACGTCAGAGGCCGTGCCGGGCGAGCGCGTCCACCAGGACCGGTTCGCGCACCCCCACGGGCCCGGTCGCGACCTCGGCGTAGGCCATCCCGGCCCGCGCCGCGGCACCGTCGCACTCGGAGTCGTCCCCCACCATCAGGCACTGCCCGGGCGGCACTCCCAACCGCTGCGCCGCGAGCCAAAAGAGCGCCACGTCGGGCTTGGACGCTCCCTCCTCGTACGACAGCACGTACTGCGCGACATACCGGCCCAGGCCGTGCCGGGCGAACGCCTCGCGGATGTCCCAGGAGATGTTGCTCAGCACGCCGACGTGCACCTCGGCACGCCGCAGGCGTTCCAGGACCGGCAGCGTGTCCTCGTACGGATGCCAGGTGCGGGGGGTGATCAGCCGGTCGTAGACCTCGGGGAACTCCGCGTCCTCCAGTCCGGCGAGCCTGAACAGCTCGGCGTACGCGCGGTGGTTGGCCTTCGACGACACGTCCCGGTCGGCCCAGTCGCGGCGCCGGCCCGGCGACATGCGGGCCACGAACTCCGCCGGGTGCCGCAGCGCGTGGACGACGCGGGCTCGCCGGCCCTCGTCGAGAGGCGACTGCTCGTCGAACAGCCAGCCGTGACCGGGGAGCCGGCCGAACAACGTCCCCGAGAAGTCGAACACCACCGCGCGCGGGCCATCGGTCATGCCTTCATTCTGCGCGCTAGATCAGCGTCAGCTGGGTCGGTTCGGACAGATCGGGCCGGTCGGGCCCGGGCTCCCGGATCCGTCGCGACATCCCCGCGCGCGTGGGCCCGATCCCGTACTCCTGGGCCAGCTCGTGGACCTGACGGGTGATCCGGCGCTGGTACCACTTCGGCGCGTACGCGCCGTCGGCGTACAGCCGCTCGTAACGGGCGACCAGATACGGGTGGTGCTCGGCCAGCCAGGCCATGAACCACTCCCGGGCGCCCGGGCGCAGGTGCAGTACCAGCGGGGTGACCGAGGTGGCCCCGGAGGCCGCGATGGCCCGCACGGTGTCGCGCAGCCGGTCCGGGTGGTCGCTCAGGAACGGGATGACCGGCGCCATCAGGACACCGCAGCCGATGCCGTGCTCGCCGAGCGTCCGTACGACGTCCAGGCGCCGCTCCGGGGCGGGCGTGCCCGGCTCGACGGTGCGCCACAGCTCGGGGTCGGTGAAGCCGACCGAGACCGAGATGCCGACGTCCGTCACCTCGGCCGCCTGCGTCAGCAGGTCGAGGTCGCGCAGGATCAGCGTGCCCTTGGTCAGGATGGAGAAGGGGTTGGCGTGGTCGCGCAGCGCGGCGATGATGCCCGGCATCAGGCGGTAGCGGCCCTCGGCGCGCTGGTAGCAGTCGACGTTGGTGCCCATCGCGATGTGCTCGCCCTGCCAGCGGCTGGAGCCCAGCTGCCGGCGCAGCAGTTGCGGCGCGTTCGTCTTGACCACGATCTGGGAGTCGAAGCCGAGACCCGTGTCGAGGTCCAGATAGCTGTGCGTCTTGCGGGCGAAGCAGTACACGCACGCGTGTGAGCAGCCGCGATAGGGGTTGACCGTCCATTCGAACGGCATACGGGAGGCCCCCGGCACCCGGTTGATGATCGAGCGGGCCCGGATCTCGTGGAACGTGATTCCGGCGAACTCGGGCGTGTCGAACGTCCGCCTGGTCACCGCGTCGGCGCCGAACAGGGCGGCGTCGGCCCGGCTGTGGTCGTCGGACTCGGTGAGGTTCTCCCAGCGCATGAGGCCTCCTCGGTAGCACTGCCCACAGAATAGAACACATGTTCCCTTGATCGTGCGAGCCGTATTTCTGATCGGCCGCGACCGGCCTCGGACCCCCCGATTTGGGCGCCCGGGACCCGGGGTGGTTGGCTTGCCCCAACCCCGAGAACTCAGGTGCTGGAGGAAGTCAATGGCGCAGGTCGAGGCCACTACGGAGCGGGTCGTCGCGGCGGACGCGGAGAAGGTGTTCGACGCCCTCGCCGACTACAGCGGCACGCGCGCGAAGCTGCTGCCCGGGCACTTCAGCGAGTACGAGGTGCGCGAGGGCGGCGACGGCGAGGGCACCCTCGTCCACTGGAAGCTCCAGGCCACCAGCAAGCGCGTCCGCGACTGCCTCCTGGAGGTCAGCGAGCCCACCGACGGCGAGCTCGTCGAGAAGGACCGCAACTCCTCCATGGTCACCACCTGGCGGGTCACCCCGGCCGGTGAGGGCAAGTCCCGGGTCGTCGTGACCACCACCTGGACCGGCGCCGGCGGCATCGGCGGCTTCTTCGAGAAGACCTTCGCCCCCAAGGGCCTCGGCCGGATCTACGACGCCCTGCTCGACAACCTCGCCACCGAGGTCGAGAAGTAACACCGACCGGCGGATTCTCCAGGGACGTTGTCCCTCACCGGTTCGAGTGGATCTCCGCTCGGACCGGCAGGACGCCGTAACTCGTCGCGCTTGCTCATAGTTGTCGCTTATTGCGGGAAATGTGCGGCAGGTGCGACGAGGGGAGCGGTTCGTGGGCGGGACGACTCCGGTACGGGACGAACCGACCCCGGCGCCCTCGTCACCAGGACCGCCCCCGGCCTCGGCCGCCGCAGCGGAACTGAGCCCGCGGCGGGTGCGGTTGGTCTTCGTCGGGCTGATGCTCGCGCTGCTGCTGGCGGCGCTGGAGCAGATGATCGTCGCCACCGCGCTGCCGAAGATCGTCGGCGAGCTGCACGGTCTGGACCGGATGTCCTGGGCGATCACCGCCTACCTCCTCACCGCCACGATCGGACTGCCGGTCTACGGCAAGTGTGGTGACCTCTTCGGCCGCAAGGGCGTCTTCCAGTTCGCGATCGTCGTCTTCGTCGTCGGCTCCGCCCTCGCCGGCCGCGCCCAGTCCATGGACCAGCTGATCGCTTTCCGCGCGGTCCAGGGTGTGGGCGCCGGCGGCCTGATGATCGGCGTGCAGGCGATCGTCGCGGACATCGTGCCGGCCCGGGAACGCGGCCGCTTCATGGGGCTGATCGGCGCCGTCTTCGGTCTCGCCTCCGTCGCCGGGCCCCTGCTGGGCGGCTACTTCACGGACCACCTCTCCTGGCGCTGGTGCTTCTACGTCAACGTCCCCTTCGGCCTGGTCACCATGGCCGTCGTCGCCGTCGTGCTGAAACTCCCGAAGCAGGCGGCCAGGCCCCGGCTGGACGTCCTCGGCGCGCTGCTGCTGGCCGCCGCCTCCACCTGCCTGGTGCTGCTGACCAGTTGGGGCGGCACCGAGTACGCGTGGGACTCGCGGGTCGTCGTCGGGCTCGGCGCCGGCACGGTGGCCGCCACCGTGCTCTTCCTCGTCGCCGAACGCTTCGCGGTCGAACCCCTCATCCCGTTGCGGCTGTTCAGGGACTCCGTCTTCAACGTCACCGGCCTGGTCGGACTCGTGGTCGGCGTCGCCCTGTTCGGCGCCGCCGGCTATCTGCCGACCTTCCTTCAGATGGTCGACGGAGCCTCGGCCACCGAGTCGGGACTGCTGATGCTGCCGATGATGGCCGGCATCGTCGGCGCCTCGATCGTCTCGGGCCAGATGGTCAGCCACACCGGGCGCTACAAGATCCACCCGATCATCGGCGTGGCGCTGTCCGCGCTCGGCATGTGGCTGCTGTCCCGCCTGGAGGCCGACACCCCCAGGCTCCACTACAGCGTCTGGATGGCCGTCCTCGGCGCCGGTATCGGCATGGTGATGCCGGTCCTGATCCTCGCCGTGCAGAACTCCGTGCGCCCCGCCGACCTCGGCACCGCCACCAGCGCCAACACCTACTTCCGGCAGATCGGCGGCAGCGTCGGCGCGGCGGTCTTCGGCACCCTGTTCGCCGACCGGCTGGCCGGCTCCCTCGCGGACCGCCTCCCCGCGTCCGCGGGCGGCCAGCTCCCCGACCCGCAGTCGCTCACCCCGCAGCTCGTCCACGCGCTGCCCCCGGAACTGCGCGACGCCTACGTCCGGGCCTACGCCGACGCCATGCCGCGGATCTTCCTCTACCTGGTGCCGCTGCTCCTCCTCGGTCTGGTCCTCGCCTTCTTCCTCAAGGAGAAACCGCTGGTGTCCCACAACGCCCCCGCCGCGGATCCGCTCACCGCCCCGACGAACGCGTCGATCCCGCAGGCCCGCGCGCCGTACGCCGCCGACATTCCCGTGTACGGCACGGTGCGGCACCCCGACGGGACGGTCGTGCCCCGCGCGGCACTCACCCTGATCGACGTCACGGGAGCGCAGATCGGGCGGGGCACGAGCGGCGAGGACGGAGGCTACGCGCTGTCGACGCCGGGCACGGGGGCGTACGTCCTGATCGCCGCGGCCGGCGGGCACCAGCCGCAGGCGGTCTCGGTGACCGTGGGGGAGCACCCCGTCGAGGTCGACATCGTCCTCGGCGGCGCCGGACGCCTCGCCGGGGCCGTGGTCACCGCCGACGGCACGCTCGTGCGGGACGCCCTCGTCACCCTCACCGACGTGCGCGGCGAGGTCGTCGCGACCACCCGCAGCGGACGCGAGGGCGGCTACGTCATCACCGAGCTGGTGGCCGGCGAGTACACCCTCGCCGCCGGCGCGCCCGCCTTCCGCCCGGCCGCGCTCCCCGTCACCGTCCAGGCCTCCCGGGAGACCCGCCAGGACGTCGAGCTCGCCGGCGGAGCCGTGCTGCGCGGCACGGTCCGGGCCGGCGGCGGACGGCCCGCCGAGGACGCGCGCGTCACGCTCCTGGACGTGGCCGGCAACGTCGTGGACACCCTCACCACCGGCCCGGACGGCGCGTTCCGGTTCGTCGACCTGTCCTGCGGCGAGTACACGGTCATGGCCGCGGGCTACCCGCCGGTCGCCACCGTCCTCCAGGTGGCCGGAGGAGGCCGCACGGAACGGGACCTGCACCTGGGGCACGACGACTGACAACCTGTCAGTAACAAAGCTCCCACGGACCGTTCGCCCTGCTCAGCGCGGGGGCGCCGGGGCGTACGCCGGTGTGATCCCTTGAGGAAATTCCCGTATTGCCGCACATCGTGACCAGCCGGAGCCGTACGGTGGTGAAGGCGGCACAGATCTTTGCGGAGCCGTGGGGAGAGAGGCCTGCGCCATGGACCGTGGCACCGAGAGGGACGCACCTCCCAGCCCCGGAGCTGGGAACGGCACGGCGGAGCACGCCGCGGCCGGACGCATCCCGCTGGCCGTGGTCGTGGTGGACCGCGACGGCCTCGTCTCCCACTGGAGCACGGGCGCGCGGCGGCTGTTCGGCGCCGCCAAGGAAGAGGCGATCGGCCGGTCGGCGCTGGACCTTCTCCCCGTCTCCGGAGCCCTGCCCGAGGAGGACGAGGTCGCGCCCCACGGGCAGTACGCGTCCTTCGACGGTCTCGGGCCCGACCTCGAGTCGTCCCTGGACGGCAGGCTGTCCTACCCTGCCGCGGGCCGCGCCCGCCTCACCGTGGAGGCGGGCGAGGACCGCGTCGACGTCCTGTGGTGGGCGTACCCGCTGATCGGCCCCGGGCGGGAGCGTCTGCTGGTCCTGGCCGCCGACGCGGGCGGGCTGCGGCCGGACTCCGCCGGGCGGGGCGCCGAGGGCGCGGCGTTCGAGCGGATCGCGCCCGGCTTCGCCCTCCACACCGACTTCCCCGGCGCCGACGAACTGGCCCGCAGGCTGCCCGAGATCCTGCCCAGCATGAGCGTGGGCGAGGGCGCCCGCATCGTCGCGCAGATCCTCGAACTGGGCTATCCCGTACTTGAGTTCAGCCAGAACGACCGCGTTCCCGTCACCCCCGACTGGGGCGTGCCCCGCCGCGCCGAGCGCGAGGCCCGCCGCGAACGCGCGGCCCGGGCCATGGCCGAGGGGCGGCCCGTCCCGCAGGACGTCCTAGACGAGGCGGAAGACCTCGAGTACACCGCCGTACGCGAACGTCTGGAGTTCCTGAACGAGGTCAGCGGCCGTATCGGCACCTCCCTGGACCTGGCGAAGACCATCGTCGAGGTCAGCAAGGCCGTCGTGCCCCGCTTCACCGACGTCGCCGGCACCTATCTGCGCGAACAGGTCGTCGCCGGCGAGGAGTTCTCCGAGGGCGTGCCGGACACGACCACCATGTGGCACCGGGTCGCCCTGGAACACACCGACGAGCCCGGCCGCTGGGACGACGTCGTGCCGGTCGGCGAGGCCATGCCGTTCCCGGCGCACACGCCGTTCTTCCAGTGCATGACCAGCGGCGAACCGGTCCTCGTGCCGCGCATCAGCGAACCGATGGGCCACGCCATCGCCTCACAGTTCGAGAAGCGTGACATCCGGCCCCTCATCACGGGCCGCTCCATGCTGGTCGTGCCCCTCAAGGCACGCAACGTGGTGCTCGGCTTCATGATCCTGCTACGCCACCCGGAGCGCGTCGAGTTCAACGACATGGACCGTGTCACCGGCGCCGAACTCGCCGCCCGCGCCGGTCTCGTGCTCGACAACGCGCGTATGTACACCTACCAGGAGAGCGTCGCCGAGACCCTCCAGGACAGCATGCTGCCGCACATCCCGCCGCGCATGGCGGGCTGCGACATCGCCACCCGCTATCTGCCCGGCACCCTCCTCGGACGGGTCGGCGGCGACTGGTTCGACTCCGTGAAGCTGCCCGGCGCCCGCACCGCCCTGGTCGTCGGCGACGTGATGGGCCACGGTCTCAACTCGGCCGCCATGATGGGCCAGCTGCGCACGGCCGTACAGACCATGGCCGCCCTCGACCTGCCGCCGGCCCAGCTGCTGCGCAACCTCGACGACCTCGCCCAGCGCCTCGGCGACACCTACCTCGCGACCTGTCTGTACGCGGTCTACGACCCCATCGCTAGCGAGCTCCACCTCGCCAACGCCGGGCACATCCCGCCCGTCCTGGTCCGGGCCCGGGACGGCGGGAGCGAGCTGCTGGACCTGCCGACGGGCGCCCCGATCGGCGTCGGCGGGGTGCCGTTCGAGGCGGTGCGCGTGCCTGTGGAGCCCGGCGACCGGCTCGTGATGTGCACCGACGGACTGGTGGAGGTGCGCGGCGAGGACATCGGCGTGGGGCTGGCGACCCTGTGCGAGTCCGCCGCGCACCCGGCCGCCTCCATGGACGACGCCTGCGACACGATCATCCGCGCCCTCAACACGTGCGGCGGCCGCAAGGACGACGTGGCCCTGCTGATGACCCGCCTGAACGGCATCGAGCCCGACGACGTCGCCGAGTGGCGGCTGCCCCTCGACCCGGCCCAGGTCGGCCGGGCCCGCGCGGTGGTCCGCGAACAGCTCCACGACTGGGGGCTGGCGAGGCTCGCCGATCCCGCCGAGCTCATGGTCAGCGAGCTCGTCACCAACGCCGTACGGCACTCCCACAGCCGTCCCGTCGACCTGCGTCTGGTGCGCGGGGACACCCTGTTGTGCGAGGTGGACGACGACGACCACGACCTGCCGACGCTGCTGAACACGGGCCCCGTCGACGAGGCCGGGCGCGGGTTGCGGGTGGTGAGCACCCTCGCGCGCGAGTGGGGCACCAGCCGCACGAAGGCCGGCAAGACCGTGTGGTTCGAGCTGACGCTGCCGCGCCGCTGATCCACCCGAGGCGGGGGACGCGAGGGAGTGCCCACCTCGAACGAGCCGTGAAGGAAGGCACCGCGCGCTTGTGGGCGCGGCCAGGGCGCGATACACCGTACTCGCCCGTCGCTTGGGGCGGGCGGCCGTCGCACCCTGGGGAGTTGGTCATGAGCGTGACGAGTCGGTACCGCGAGGCATGGGAGGGCTTCTGGCGGGAGGCTCCCGCCGAACAGGGGGCCGTGTTCTGGGACGCCGAGCCGATCCTCACGGCCGGGGCCCACCTCGCGCTCTTCGAACCCCAGCTCGCCGAGCACGGCCTGCCGCTGGTGGACCTCGGCTGCGGCAACGGCACCCAGACCCGGTTCCTCGCCGACCGCTTCCCGCGCGTCCTCGGCGTCGACCTGTCCGCCGCCGCCCTCGACCACGCCCGCCGCGCCGACCCGGCGGGGCAGGCCACGTACCGGCTGCTGGACGCGGCCGGGAAGGGCGAGGCTCAGACACTGCACGCGGAACTCGGCGACGCCAACGTGTACATGCGGGGCGTCCTGCACCAGGCCGACCCCGACGACCGGCAGCCGCTCGTGGACGGGCTCGCGGCACTGCTCGGGGAGCGCGGCCGGGCCTTCCTGGTGGAGCTCTCCGAGGCCGCCAAGCCCGTCCTCATGGGCCTGGCGCAGGGGCCCGACGGCCCTCCGCCCAAGCTGGCGCCGGTCTTCCGGCACGGCCTCGCCCCCGGCGAGGTCGCCGACGAGGCGGTGCCCGTCTACCTGAACGCGGCCGGGCTGACCGTGCTGGCGAGCGGCGACCTGCCGCTCACCACCACCGAGTACCGGGCCGACGGCACCCGGATCGAACTGCCGTCGAAGTGGCTGGTGGCGGGGCGCTCCGTGTGACGCCGGTGGTGGCCGGGGCCGCCGGGAACTCCGGCCGTCGACGGATCGTTGTCAACTCACGGCATTGTCAGCGTAGTTGTTGTCGAAGTTGTCAACGAAGCCGACTCATGGAGGCCCCACCATGACCCCGCCCCCGCCCCCGCTCCGTCCGACCCGCCGTGCCGTGCTCGGCGGCGCCGCCCTGGCCGCACTGGCCGTGACGGCAGGCGCCGGCACGGCGGCCGCGGCCCCCGGCGCCGCCACCTGGCCGACCCGGTTCCCGCTCCCCGACGGCTGGCTCCCCGAGGGCATCGCCATCGGCAGCAGGCCGTACGCCTACCTGGGCTCCCGTGCCAACGGCGGGATCTACCGCACCGACCTGCGCACCGGAGAGGGCAGGATCCTCTTCGCGGGCGGCACCGGCCTGATCTCCGTCGGTTTGAAGATCGACCATGACGGACTGCTGTACGTCGCCGGGAACACCGGCGTGGCCCGGGTCCACGACTCCCGCACCGGCGAGCTCCTCGCCACCCACCGGCTCACGGAGGCCACCGGCCACTTCATCAACGACGTCGCCCTGCTCGGCGACCGCGCCTGGTTCACCGACTCCAGGGACGCGGCTGTCCACGGCGTCCCGCGCGGCGGCGGAAGCGGCGCCGTCCGCGTCCTTCCACTCACCGGCGACTGGACGCAGCTGCCCGACGTCAACAACGCCAACGGCATCGTCGCCACCCCCGACGGGCGCGGCCTGATCGTGGTCAAGAGCACGCCCGGCGAGCTCCACAACGTCGACCTCGCGACGGGCCGCACCACCAGGATCAGGCTGGTCGGCCAGGACACCGTCGTCAACGGCGACGGCCTGTGGCGTACCGGCCGCACCCTGTACGTCGTACAGAACCGCCTGAACCTGGTCAGCGTCTGGGACCTCGACAGGAAGGCCACCACCGCCACCCTGCGCAGGACGATCACCGACCCGCGCTTCGACGTGCCCACCACGGCCGCCCGCTTCGGCGACCGCCTCTACCTGGTCAACGCCCGCTTCACGACGCCGCCGACGCCCGAGACGACGTACGACGCCGTCGCCGTCCCCGTCTGAGCGGTGGCCGTCAGCCGGCTGAGCGGCCGCGACGGTAGGCCGCCCAGCCGGTGGCCGGCAGCGCGGCCGCGAGGGCGGCGACGGTGAGCACGGTGACACCGGCGGAGGTGAGGCTGCCGCCCGTGGCCGAGGTGCCGCTGCCGCCCGTGGTGGAGCCGGTCGTGGACCCGAAGGCCCCGCCCCCGATACCGCCGGAGGCGCCGCCCGTCGTCCCCGGGGTGCCGGAGCCGCCGGTGTCTCCCGTGCCGGCGTCGGTGTCCACCGGGTCCTGGCCGACGAAGGCGACCCGACGCCGGCGTCGAGAGGGGCCTCGACAAGCCCTTCACGCCCCTCACCAGCGAGGCCCTCGTCGCGGCCCGGCCCGACGTGATCCTGATGATGGACAAGGGGCTGGAGTCGGCGGGCGGTGTGGACGGCCTCGTCGACATCCCGGGGATCCGGGAGACGCCGGCGGGGGTGAACCGGCGGATCGTGACACTGGAGGACGGCGTGCTGCTGGGTTTCGGGCCGCGCACGCCGCTGGTCATCGACATCCTGGTGGACCGGATCCACGCCGGCTGAGGGTGAGGGCTTCCTGGCCCCTCGCCCCTGGCGCGCGTAACGTGGCGGAGCATGAAGATCCTGATCAGCGCCGACATGGAAGGCGCCACCGGGGTGACCTGGCCGGCCGACGTGCTGCCGGGCACGCCGCAGTGGGAGCGGTGCCGTTCGATGTTCACCTCGGACGTCAACGCGGCCGTGCTGGGGTTCTTCGACGGCGGCGCGGACGAGGTGCTCGTCAACGAGGCCCACTGGACGATGCGCAACCTCCTCCTCGAACAGCTCGACGAGCGCGCCGAGATGCTCACCGGACGGCACAAGTCGCTGTCCATGGTGGAGGGAGTCCAGCACGGGGACGTCGACGGCATCGCCTTCGTCGGCTACCACGCGGGCGCCGGAATGGAGGGCGTCCTCGCCCACACCTACCTCGCCAACTCCGTCACCGGCGTGTGGCTGGACGGCCTACGGGCCAGCGAGGGGCTGCTCAACGCCCATGTGGTGGCCGAGTTCGGAGTGCCCGTCGTCCTGGTCACCGGCGACGACGTGGCCTGCGAGGACGCGCTCGGATACGCCCCCGAGGCACTGAAGGTCGCCGTCAAGGACCATGTCTCCCGGTACGCGGCCGTGTGCCGCACGCCGGCCAGGACCGCCGCCGACATCCGGGCGGCCGCGAAGGCGGCGGCGACACTGGCGACCCGTCAGGAAGCGGTCCACGCCGGGCCGTTCACTGTCGCGCTGGAGTTCGACGCGGAGCATCTCGCGATGGCCGCCACCGTGGTGCCGGGCGTGGCCCGCACCGGCGAACGCAAGGTCGCCTACACCAGCGACACCATGTACGAAGGCATCCGTACCTTCAAGGCGGTCACCACGATCGTCTCCGCCGCGGTGGAGGAGCAGTATGGCTGAGCAGCAGGCCCTGGACGAGGTCGTCGAGTTCACCTCCGACCTCATCCGGATCGACACGACCAACCGAGGCGGCGGGGACTGTCAGGAGAGGCCGGCCGCCGAGTACGCCGCCGAGCGGCTCGCCGGGGCGGGCCTGGAGCCCACCCTGCTGGAGCGCACCAAGGGCCGTACGAACGTGGTCGCCCGGATCGAGGGCACCGACCCGTCGGCCGACGCGCTGCTCCTGCACGGCCATCTGGACGTGGTGCCCGCCGAGGCGGCGGCCTGGAGCGTGCACCCGTTCTCCGGGGAGATCCTCGACGGGGTGGTGTGGGGCCGGGGCGCGGTCGACATGAAGAACATGGACGCGATGATCCTCGCCGTGGTGCGGGACTGGGCGCGCCGGGGCGTGCGGCCTCGCCGGGACATCGTGATCGCGTTCACCGCCGACGAGGAGGCCAGCGCCGAGGACGGCTCCGGCTTCCTCGCCGACGAACACCCCGGGCTGTTCGAGGGCTGCACCGAGGGCGTCAGCGAGTCGGGGGCGTTCACCTTCCACGACGGCGGCGGGCGGGAGATCTACCCCATCGCCGCCGGTGAGCGCGGCACGGCCTGGCTGAAGCTCACCGCGCGCGGACGGGCCGGGCACGGCTCCAAGGTGAACCGGGACAACGCCGTCACGCGCCTGGCCGGCGCGATCGCCAGGATCGGCGAGCACGAGTGGCCGCTCAGACTCACCCCGACCGTGCGCGCCGCGCTCACCGAACTCGCCGCGCTCTACGGCATCGAGACCGACCTGAGCGACGTGGACGCGCTGCTGGACAAGCTCGGGCCGGCGGCGACACTGGTCGAGGCGACCGTGCGCAACAGCGCCAACCCGACCATGCTGAGCGCCGGTTACAAGATCAACGTGATCCCGGGGGAGGCCGTCGCCCAGGTCGACGGGCGGTATCTCTTCGGCGCCGAGGACGAGTTCCGCGCGACCCTCGACCACCTGACCGGACCGGGCGTGGAGTGGGAGTTCCAGCACCGGGAGGTGGCCCTGCAGTCGCCGGTGGACTCGGCGACGTACGCGAGGATGCGGGCCGCCGTCGAGGAGTTCGCCCCTCAGGGACACGTGGTGCCGTACTGCATGTCCGGCGGTACCGACGCCAAGCAGTTCTCGCGCCTCGGCATCACGGGCTACGGCTTCACACCGCTGAGGCTTCCGCAGGGCTTCGACTACCAGGCACTCTTCCACGGGGTCGACGAACGTGTGCCCGTCGAGGCGCTGCACTTCGGAGTCCGGGTACTCGACCGCTTCCTGCGCACGGCCTAGACACCCCTGGGGGACGAAGTGCGGACCTTGGCGTACGGATCGTGGCCCTCGCCCATCGACGCGGCGCTCGCCGCCGCGCACGACGGGCACCCCGAGTACGTCGGACTCGTCGGCGACGAGGCGTGGTGGACCGCGCCACGGCCCACCGAGGGCGGCCGGCGCACGCTGGTGCGGCGCACCGCCGACGGCACCGAGCAGTCGGTTCTGCCCGCGCCGTGGAACGTGCGCAGCCGGGTCATCGAGTACGGCGGACAGCCCTGGGCCGGGGCGACGGTCGAGGGTGAACCGCTCGTCGTGTTCGTGCACTTCGCCGACCAGCGTCTGTACCGGTTCCGGCCGGGCGCCGCACCGGAGCCGCTGACACCCGTGTCCCCGGTCGGTGGCGGGCTGCGCTGGGCCGAACCGCAGGTGCGGCCCGACCGCGGTGAGGTGTGGTGCGTCCTGGAGGAGTTCACCGGCGACGGCCCCGACGACGTGCGGAGAGTGCTCGCCGCCGTGCCGCTGGACGGTTCGGCGGCCCAGGACCGGGACGGCGTACGCGAACTCACCGACGCCCGCCACCGGTTCGTCACCGGCCCCCGGATCTCGCCGGACGGGCGGCAGGCCGCCTGGCTCGCCTGGGACCACCCCCGCATGCCGTGGGACGGGACGGAGCTGCTCGTCGCCGGGATCGGCGAGGACGGCACCTTCCGGGCGCCGCGGACCGTGGCCGGCGGGCCGACGGAGTCCGTCGCCCAGGTCGAGTGGGCGCCGGACGGGCGACTGCTGTACGCGAGCGACCGCACGGGCTGGTGGAACCTGTATCGCGACGGGCAGCCCCTGTGCCCGCGGGCCGAGGAGTTCGGCGGCCCGCTGTGGAAACTCGGCCACCGCTGGTTCGCCCCGCTGGAGAGCGGGCTCGTCGCCGTCGTGCACGGCCGCGGCGCCACCACTCTCGGTATCCTCGACCCGGAGACCGGCGAGGTCGTCGACGCGGCGGGCCCCTGGACCGAGTTCGCCCCCACCCTGGCCGTGCACGGGGACCGGGTGGTCGCCGTCGGAGCCAGTCCGCGCAGCGCCTACGAGGTGGTCGAACTCGACGCCCGCACCGGCCGCGCCCGGGTGATCGGCGACCCGCACGACGACGCCGTGGACCCGGCGTACTACCCCGAGCCGCAGATCCGCACCTTCACCGGGCCCGCCGGACGCGACATCCACGCCCACATCTACCCGCCCCACAACCCCGGCTGCGTGGCACCCGGCGACACGCTGCCGCCGTACGTCGTGTGGGCGCACGGCGGCCCCACCGGACGGGCCCCGCTCGTGCTCGACCTGGCGATCGCCTACTTCACCTCGCGGGGCATCGGGGTCGCCGAGGTCGACTACGGCGGCTCCGCCGGGTACGGCCGCGCCTACCGTGACCGGTTGCGCGAACAGTGGGGGGTGGTCGACGTCGAGGACTGCGCCGCCGTCGCGCTCGCCCTCGCCGAGGAGGGCACCGCCGACCGCGACCGGCTCGCCGTACGGGGCGGCAGCGCGGGCGGCTGGACCGCGGCGGCCTCGCTCGCCGGCACCGACGTCTACGCCTGCGGCACGATCATCTACCCCATTCTCGACCTGGCCGGCTGGGCGACGGGGGAGACCCACGACTTCGAGTCGCAGTACCTGGAGTCCCTGGTCGGGCCCTACGCCGAGGTGCCCGCCCGCTACGCGGAGCGCTCGCCCACCGAGCACGCCGACCGGATCACCGCGCCCTTCCTGCTGCTCCAGGGCCTGGACGACGTGATCTGCCCCCCCGCGCAGTGCGAGCGCTTCCTGGCCCGGATGGCGGGCAGACAGGTGCCGCACGCCTACATCGCGTTCGAGGGGGAGGGCCACGGCTTCCGGCGCGCGGAGACGACGATCCGCGCCCTCGAGGCCGAACTCTCCCTGTACGCACAGGTCTTCGGGCTGAACCCGCCCGGCGTCCCGACCCTGGAGCTCACCAAGTGAAACCACTGGACCGACCGTCGAGACTCGCCCCGGGCGCGCGGGTGGCCGTGGTCGCGCCCAGCGGGCCGGTGGCCGAGGAGAGGCTGCAGGCCGGGCTCGACATCCTGCGGGGCTGGGACCTCGACCCGGTGGTCGCCTCTCATGTGCTCGACGTGCACGGCGAGTTGCGCTATCTGGCGGGTTCCGACGCCGACCGCGCGGCCGACCTGCAGGGCGCCTGGTGCGATCCGTCCGTGGCCGCGGTGCTGTGCGCGCGGGGCGGATACGGGGCGCAGCGGATGGTCGACCTGCTCGACTGGGAGGCGATGCGGGCGGCGGGCCCGAAGGTGTTCGTGGGCTTCAGCGACGTCACCGTGCTCCACCAGGCCATCGCCACCCGGCTGGGACTGGTCACGCTGTACGGTCCGGCCGCCGCCGGCGTCGACTTCGTCAAGAACGCCCGCGCACAGGAGCATCTCCAGGCCACGCTGTTCGCTCCGGAGACGGTCCGCACCATCGCCTCGTCGGGCGCCGCCCTGGTCCCGGGACGCGCTCGGGGCATCACCCTGGGCGGCTGTCTGAGCATGCTCACCTCCGATCTCGGCACTCCGCACGCACCCGCCACCGCCCGCGGCGGGCTGCTCGTGATCGAGGACGTCGGCGAACCGGCGTACCGCGTCGACCGGATGCTGACGCAGCTCCTGCGCGCCGGCCGCCTCGACGGTGTCGCGGGCGTCGCGCTCGGCTCCTGGGCCGGGTGCGGCCCCTACGACGATCTGCGCGCCGTCCTCGCCGACCGGCTCGGCGGCCTCGGTGTGCCCGTGGCAGAGGAGTTCGGGTTCGGACACTGTGAAGGGGCGTTGACGATGCCCCTCGGGGCGCCGGCCGAACTCGACGCCGAGGCCGGCACGCTCACCCTCGACGAGCCGGCGCTGCGCTGAGCTCCCGCCGACGGACGGCCAAGGCCCCGGTCACCCGGAGGGCGGGATGCACCGTGCGGGACGGTGGCCGGGGGCTCACCCTGGTCGCATGAGCCCGAAGACCACCGGGAGCCGCGGCCGGGGCCGGGCCTGCGCGCCGTAAGGTGGCGAGATGCCGCACAACGTTTCCCCCTACCTGGCCGCAGGCCCCCGGGTGGGCATACGCCACTTCACCTACGACGACGGTGCCGAGTTCACCGCCCGCGCCCGGGAGAGCAAGCAACTGCACCAGCCCTGGCTCTTCCCGCCGGACAGCCTCAACGCCTACACCGCCTACGCCGGGCGGCTGATCGAGGACCCCGCGAAGGCGGGGTTCCTGGTCTGCGAGAAGGACGGCGGGGCGATCGCCGGGTTCATCAACATCAACAACATCGTCGAGGGCGGCTTCCAGTGCGGGGCGCTCGGATACGGCGCCTTCGCGCACGCCGCCGGGCGCGGGCTGATGCGGGAGGGCCTCGACCTCGTGGTCGGGTACGCGTTCGGGCCCATGCGGCTGCACCGGCTGGAGATCAACGTGCAGCCCGCCAACACCGCGTCGATCGCCCTGGCCCGCGGCTGTGGATTCCGGCTGGAGGGCTTCTCACCGGACATGATCTTCATCGACGGGGCCTGGCGGGACCACGAACGCTGGGCGATCACCGCCGAGATGCGGGCTTCCCGTTGATCTCCCGACAAGGTCGGGCCGGCCGCCAGGGGGCGTGAGGGGTTACTCGCCCCCGCGGTCCACGTACTCGTAGACCGCCCCGTCCGGATGCATCGCGATCAGGTTGCGGCCCGCGGGCGTGCCGACCGGTCCCGCGATGACACGGGCCCCCAGCTCGGTCAGCACCCGGTGGGCTTCCTCGACGTCCTTGACGGCGATCGTCGCGGCGACCTTGCGCAGCACCTCCAGCTCGGCCGCCGGCCCGCTCATCAGCAGGAAGCAGCCGACCGCGGCGACCTGGACGCCGCCGCGTTCGAAACGCAGGGCGGTACCGCCCGCCAGCCGTTCGTAGAAGGGGACCGCGGTCTCCAGGTCGTCGACGCAGACGCGCAGCGTGGCTCCCAGAATGTCCATGCGGACGAGCCTAGTTGGGGTGGCCGGGGCAGCGAGATCGTTTCACACGATTCCCCCCGCCCTCGCCCCGGACCACCGCGGGCCCGTGGCCGCACGGCGTTACGCGCAGGTGACTGCGGGTACCCGGCGCCCATGGACCGCTTGGATCATCTGGAGCATCTCGACAGGCATCTGGTCGACGAGCTGGCGCAGGTGGCGCGCGAGACGGTGCGCGACGAACTGCGCGAGCAGACCCGCAAGCAGCGCCGCAAGGCCATGCTCTACGGTGCGTCAGGAGCCGTCGCCCTGTACGCGGGCGCGGCCCTCGCGCTGGCCGTGGGACTGGCCCTCGCCCTCGCCCTGCCCGACTGGGCCGCCGCGCTGATCACCGCCGCGATCCTGGGCGTCGTGGCCTACGTCCTGCGCGGAGCCGCCCGGCCCCACGCCTCCCGTCCCGCGCCGCGCGGCGACGCCGACCTGCCAACCGGCGGTCCCGAGCGCGTCGTCGGCGGCAGTGCTCCGGGCATCCCGCCGAGCGGGCTCGGCATGCCGTACCCGCCGATGCCGCCCGTCGCGCCCGAGACGGCCAGGCCGGCGCCCGGCGGGTCCGCCTCGACGACACCGCGGCCCGACGACACCGATCCCGAGCAGCCGCACCACCGGGCGTGATGCGGGGTGCTCGACTTCCACCGGAACCGTCCGCCGTCCGAGCAGGGCGAGGTCGTCGTGGTGACCGGCGCCAGCGGCGGGGTGGGCCGGGCCACGGCCGTGGCCTTCGCCGCCCGGGGCGCCAGAATCGCCCTGCTGGCCCGGGGCCGTGAGGGCCTCGCCGCGGCGGCCGACGACGTGCGGCGCGCCGGCGGCGAGGCCCTCGTCGTCACCGTGGACATGGCCGACGCCAAGGCGGTCGACGACGCGGCCCAACAGGTCGTCGACGCGTTCGGGCACATCGACGTATGGGTCAACAACGCCTTCAGCGGGGTCTTCGCCCCGTTCACCGAGATCACCGCGGACGAGTTCCGGCGGGTGACCGAGGTGACGTACCTGGGCTACGTGTCCGGCACCCGGGCCGCGCTGCGGCACATGCTGCCGCGGGACCGGGGCTCGATCGTGCAGGTCGGTTCCGCGCTCGCCTACCGGGGGATCCCGCTGCAGTCGGCGTACTGCGGCGCCAAGCACGCCATCCAGGGCTTCAACGAGTCGCTGCGCTGCGAGCTGCTGCACCGCCGCAGCGGCGTGCGGACCACGATGGTGCAGATGCCGGGTCTCAACACCCCCCAGTTCGACTGGGTGCTGAACCGGATGCCGGGCCGGCCCAGGCCCATCCCGCCCGTGTACCAGCCGGAGATCGCGGCGCGGGCGATCGTGCACGCGGCCGGGCACGCGCGGCGGCGCGAGTACTGGGTCGGGGCGTCGACGGCGGCGACCCTGATCGCCAACGCCGTGGCGCCGGGACTCCTCGACCGCTACCTCGGCCGTACCGGGTTCGACTCGCAGCAGGACGAGCGGGACGAGCAGAGCGGGCGGCACGCGGCGGACCACGGCGCCGATCCCGCCAACCTGTGGACACCCTCGGACGGGCCGCGGGGACGGGACTTCGGGTCTCACGGACGGTTCGACGCGGAGGCCCTCTCCGTCAGCCCGCAGGACTGGATGTCCCGCAACCGCGGCCGGACGGGGGCCGTTGCGGCGGCGGTAGAAGGCGGTAGGGACAGGCGCCCGGGTGGTGGTGGGAGGGGTGCCGGGCCGGAGCGTCGCGGCACCCCTCCCACCACCACCCGCGCACCGTCGCTCAGTGGCCCTGCTGGAGCTGCGGCAGCACCTTCGTACGGTAGAAGTCGAAGAACCCGCGCAGGTCGGGGCCGATCTGGTTGACGTAGACCTTGTCGAAACCCGCGTCGGCGAACCGCTTGAGCTCCGCGACATGCTCGTCCACGTCGTCCCCGCACACCCGGCTGTCGCGCACCATGTCCTCGGTGACCAGGGTCTGCGCCTGCTCGAAGTGCTTCGGCGAGGGCAGCACCTGGCTCAGCTCGCCGGGCAGCTGCTCGTTCGCCCACAGACGGTGCACGGTCCGCACGGCCTCGTCCCTGTCGAGGTCGTAGCAGACCTTGGTGCCACCGCTGACGGGCTTCCCGCCGCCTCCGCCCTTGCGGTACTGCTCCACCATGGACGCGTCCGGCATCATCGTGATGAAGCCGTCGCCGACCCGGGCCGCCAGCTTGGTCGCCGCGGGGCCGAAACCGGAGATGTCGATCGGGACGGGCTGGTCCGGGACGGTGTACAGGCGGGCGTTCTCCACCGTGTAGTGCGTGCCGTGGTGGCTGACCTCCTCGCCCGTGAACAGCCGCCGCATGATCTGGATGGACTCCTCCAGCATCTCCAGCCGCACGTGGGCGGGCGGCCAGGCGTCCCCGAGGATGTGCTCGTTGAGCGCCTCACCGGTGCCGACGCCCAGCCGGAAGCGGCCCTCCGTCATCACCGCGCTGGTCGCGGCGGCCTGTGCCACCACGGCCGGATGGGTGCGCACGGTCGGGCAGGTCACCGCCGTCTCGACCGGCAGCGACACCGCCTCGGACAGGGCGCCGATCACCGACCACACGAACGGGCTCTGGCCCTGCTCGTCGTTCCACGGGTGGTAGTGGTCCGAGATCCACAGGGACTCGAATCCGGCCTGTTCGGCCATGCGCGCCTGCTCTATGAGCTCCGCGGGACCGTACTGCTCGCACGAGAGGAAATAGCCGTACTCGGGCATGGGGGATGTGCCTCCACGGGGTGGGCGGTCGGTTCGCCGACCGGGTTACCCGGCGCCCGCGGCGGAAACCGGCGCGGGGACCCGAACCCGCCGGACGTTTGGGGGCCCCGACCAGGGGGACGCGGAAGGCTCCCGAGGTACGCACCGGCCCCGGAGGCGAGCCGTGAGCCGACCCCGCACCGCCGTCGGCGCCGAGGTCGACCGAGCCCCCGATCCCGCCCCCACCCCCGCCCCCGTCCGGCACCCCGACGAACCCCCGCCGAAGGAGACTCATGAACACCCGTGAACTCGTCGAACTGGCCCAGCAGTTGCGCGTCGACAGCGTGCGTGCGTCGGCCGCCGCGGGCTCCGGGCACCCGACCTCGTCGATGTCCGCCGCGGATCTGATGGCCGTACTGCTCGCCCACCACCTCCGCTACGACTTCGACCGCCCGGCGCACCCGGGCAACGACCGCTTCGTGCTGTCCAAGGGGCATGCCTCGCCGCTGCTGTACTCCGCCTACAAGGCGGCCGGCGTGATCGACGACGAGGAACTGCTGACGTTCCGCAAGCTCGGCAGCCGGCTCGAAGGGCATCCGACGCCCAGGCGGCTGCCGTGGGTGGAGACCGCGACCGGCTCGCTCGGCCAGGGGCTGCCCGTCGGCGTCGGCATCGCACTGTCCGGCCGGCGGCTGGACCGTACCGGCTACCGGGTGTGGGTGCTGTGCGGCGACAGCGAGCTCGCCGAGGGCTCCGTGTGGGAGGCCGCCGAGCACGCGGGCCACGAGCATCTCGACAACCTCACCGTGATCGTCGACGTGAACCGGCTCGGCCAGCGCGGCCCCACCCGGCACGGCCACGCCCTCGACGCCTACGCCCGCCGCTTCCAGGCCTTCGGCTGGCACACCGTGGAGGTGGACGGCCACGACGTGGACGCCGTCGACCGGGCGTACGGCGAGGCCGCGTCCACCAAGGGACAGCCGACCGCGATCCTCGCCCGCACCCTCAAGGGCAAGGGCGTCACCGACGTCGAGGACCGCGAGGGTCTGCACGGCAAGCCGCTGAAGGACCCCGACGAGGCGATCGCCGAACTCGGCGGCCCGCGGGACGTCCGGGTGGCGGTGCACGAGCCGACGGCCGCCCGGATGCTGCACGCCGTGCGCGCCGGACACCTGGAACTGCCCCGCTGGGACAAGGGCGGCGACGACGTGGCCACCCGTGACGCCTTCGGGCAGGCGCTCGCCGCGCTCGGTGACGGACGCGGTGACGTGGTCACCCTGGACGGCGAGGTCGGCGACTCAACCCGCGCCGAGCTCTTCGCCAAGAAGCACCCCGACCGCTACTTCGAGTGCTACATCGCCGAGCAGCAGCTGGTCGCCGCGGCCGTCGGCCTCGCGACCCGCGGCTGGGTGCCGTACGCCTGCACGTTCGCGGCCTTCCTGACGCGCGCCTACGACTTCATCCGCATGGCGTCCATCAGCGGTTCCGGCATCAACCTGGTCGGTTCGCACGCCGGTGTCGCCATCGGGCAGGACGGCCCCAGCCAGATGGGTCTGGAGGACCTGGCGATGATGCGGGCGGTACACGGCTCGACCGTGCTGTACCCGTGCGACGCCAACCAGACCGCACAGCTGGTCGCCCGGATGGCCGGCCGGGAGGGCGTGC
The DNA here is from genome assembly GCF_001514265.1 of Streptomyces resistomycificus. Taxonomy (GTDB): domain Bacteria; phylum Actinomycetota; class Actinomycetes; order Streptomycetales; family Streptomycetaceae; genus Streptomyces; species Streptomyces resistomycificus. The sequence goes on from NZ_KQ948988.1 coordinate 621,343, forward strand.
GCTACCTGCGCACCTCGCGCGGCGGCAGCCCGGTGATCTACGGGCCCGACGAGGAGTTCCCGATCGGCGGCAGCAAGGTGCTGCGCTCCTCCGAGCAGGACCGGATGACGATCGTCGCGGCGGGTGTCACCGTCTTCGAGGCGCTGGCCGCCGCCGACGCGCTGGACCGGGAGGGCATCCGGGTCCGGGTGATCGACCTGTACTCGGTCAAGCCCGTCGACCGCTCCACCCTGCGCCGGGCCGCCGAGGAGACCGGCTGTCTGGTGACCGTGGAGGACCACCACGAGGAGGGCGGCCTCGGTGACGCCGTGCTCGACGCCTTCGCCGACGGGCGGCCGGTACCGCGGCTGGTGCGTCTGGCCGTCCGTACGATGCCCGGTTCCGGCTCGCCGGAGGAGCAGCTGCACGCCGCGGGCATCGACGCCGAGTCGATCGCGGCGGCCGGCAAGCTCCTGGTGGAGGAGGCGGTCGTGCGGTGAGCGACGGTGACGTACGGACCGTACGGGCCGGTCGGCGCACGGTGGAGGTGCACCGGCCGGACAAGGTGCTCTTCCCCGGGGAGGGCGGCGCGAAGGAGTACACCAAGAGCGACCTGGTCGACTACTACCGGTCCGTCGCCCCCTTCATGCTGCCGCACCTGCGCGGCCGCCCGCTGATGCTGGAGCGGCACCCGGACGGCGTCGGCGGCCCCCGGTTCATGCAGAAGAACACCCCGGATAACTACCCGGAGTGGATCACCCGGGTCGAGCTGGCGAAGGAGGGCGGCACGGTCCGCCACACGGTGTGCGACGACACCGCCACCCTGCTGTACCTCGCCGACCAGGCCGCCCTCACCCTGCACCGCTGGCTGTCCCGCGTCGGCCGGGTCGAGCGGCCCGACCGGATGGTCTTCGACCTCGATCCGGCCGGGGACACGGCCGACGACTTCGAGGCGGTGCGGGAGGCGGCGCGGCTGCTGGGCGAGCTGCTCGACGCGCTGAAACTGCCGTCCGTGCTGATGACCACCGGCTCGCGCGGACTGCACGTGATCGTCCCGGTCGACGGTCACCACGACTTCGACGAGGTGCGTTCCTTCGCCCGGAACGTCGCCGACACCCTCGTCGCGGGCCACCCCGACCGGCTCACCACGGCCGCCCGCAAGAAGGAGCGCGGCGACCGGCTCTACCTGGACATACAGCGCAACGCCTACGCGCAGACCGCGGTCGCGCCCTTCACCGTCCGTGCCAAGCCGGGGGCACCCGTGGCAACACCGTTCGCATGGGCCCAGCTCGACGACCCCGGCCTCGACGCCCAGCGGTGGACCGTCGCCGACGCCGTCGACCAGGCCCGCACCGATCCGTGGGCCGGAGTGATGGCCAGGGGCCGCGCTCTCGGCCCCGCCCGGCGCCGCCTGAAAGCACTGGGTGGCTGACGCACGTACCGCCTCTGACCTGGTACGGAGCGCTCATTTCCTGAAGCGCGCCCGCACAAAGGTTTGACCGTCCGGCGAGCGGCCACCCGGAGTGAGAGGTGGCCATGGCGAACACAAAGAACTCAGGGGAATCACAGGGTTCACAGAATTCCCGCAAGCAAGAAGAAAAGGACACGGAGCGCGACGTGACGAACGACCGGCCGAACCCCATGGAGGTGCTGCGCCACGCGCGCACCCAGTTGGCGGAGCTGACCGGCATGACCGCGGAGTCCGTCTCGTCCTTCGAACAGACGGAGGACGGCTGGACGTTGGAGGTCGAGGTCCTCGAACTCCAGCGCGTGCCCGACACGATGAGCCTGATGGCGAGCTACCAGGTCGAACTCGACCCGGACGGCCAGCTCACCGGCTACCGGCGTGCACGCCGTTACGAACGCGGACGCGCCGACGCGCGGCAGGGCGGCCGCTAGGCCGCCGGCCCCGCACCGACATCCGTAACCCAGTCCACAGAGAAGGAGGCGCGGTCGGCATGACCGTTGTCCCGGCCCAGCAGAGCGGTGGCGGAGGCGGCTCGAGCGGCCTCTACGACGTCCTCGAACTCGTCCTCGACAGGGGTCTCGTCATTGACGCGTTCATACGGGTCTCCCTGGTCGGCATCGAGATCCTGAAGATCGACATACGGGTCGTCGTCGCCAGCGTCGACACCTATCTGCGCTTCGCCGAAGCGTGCAACCGGCTCGACCTCGAATCCGGGCCCAACAAGAGCCCCGGTCTGCCCGACGTCGTCGGCTCGATCACCGAGTCCGGCGCCCGCGGCAAGTCCAAGGGCGCGCTGTCCGGCGCCGCGGAGACCATCTCCGGCGCGTTCAAGGAGGCCCGCGAGGAGGGCCAGTCCCGGCCTCGGGCCCGCAAGTCCACGGCTTCGCGCAGGAAGGAGGAAGAGGAGTGAGCACGTACGTCTACGGCATCACCGCCGCGTCGCATCCTTCGCTGCCCGAGGGGCTTGGAGGCGTGGGTGACCCGCCCCGTCCCGTACGGGTCCTCAAGGAGGGCGAGCTGGCGGCGATCGTCAGCGAGGCCCCCGAGGGGCTGCGTCCCAAGCGCAAGGATCTGCTCGCCCACCAGAACGTCCTGAGCGAAGTGGGGGCCGAGGGCTGCATCCTTCCCATGCGGTTCGGCAGCGTCGCCCCCGAGGACAGCACCGTCACCCAGGTCCTCGCCGAGCGAGCCGACCACTACCTGGAACGGCTGCGCGCCCTGGACGGCAGGGTCGAGTACAACGTCAAGGCCATCCACAACGAGGAGGCCGTGCTGCACCGGGTGATGTCGGAGAACCCGGAGATCCGCGCCATGACGGAGGCCAACCGGCAGGCGGGCGGCGGCAGTTACGACCAGAAGCTGCACCTCGGTGAGATGGTGGTGTCCGCGATCAAGGCCCGGGAGTCCGAGGACGCGACCGACGTGCGGCACACCCTGGAACCGACCGCCGAGGCCGTGAGCGTGGGCCCCGAGTCCAGCGGCTGGCTGGCCAACCTCTCCTTCCTGGTGGGCCGCGACGACGCCGCGACGTTCCTGACCGCGGTGGACCAGGTCCGCGACGGCCATCCCCACCTCGAACTGCGCGTCAACGGCCCGCTGCCGCCGTACAGCTTCGTCGAACCGGATCCGAACGAGTCCGAGAGCGCCACGCTGGGCGTCGGGGCTGAGGAGTGACGACGCCGTGGGACTCATAGGCGAGGTGCTGCTGCTGCCGTTCGCTCCGGTGCGCGGTAGCGCCTGGGTGATGAAGCAGGTGCTGCAGGAGGCGGAACGCCTCTACTACGACCCGGCGGCTGTCCGGGCCGAACTCGCCCAACTCGAACAACGGCTTGAGGCAGGTGAGGTCGACGAGGAGGAGTTCGACCGCCTTGAGGACGAACTCCTCGACCGGCTGGAGATCGGCCTGCGCGGCGGCGCGGGGACTGGCGACGGGACGGCACGATGAACCGAGTGGGACTGGGCCTCGCGGTAGGGGCCGGATACGTCCTCGGACGTACCAAGAAGATGAAACTGGCGTTCGCGATCGGCACGGCGGTGGCCGGCAAACGAATGCACCTGAGCCCCAAGGCCATCGGGGACCTGTTGTCCCAGCAACTGCAGAACAACCCGCAGTTCAAGGAGATCGGGGACCAGCTGCGCCAGGATCTGCGCGGCGTCGGCAAGGCCGCCTCAGGTGCCATGGTGGAACGGCAGATCGACTCCCTCGCCGACCGGCTGCACGGCCGTACCTCCCAGGTCCGCGACCAGCTCGCGGGCGTCGTCCCGGGCTCCGCCCAGGACGATGAGGACGACGGGGCGGAGGACGAGTACGAGGAGCCGGAAGCCGAGGACGCGGACGACGAAGAGGCGGAGCAGGCCGAGGACGCGGACGCCGAAGACGCCGAAGACGCCGAAGAGGCCGAAGACGCGGACGACGAGGACGCGGACACCGACGAAGAGGCGGAGCAGGCAGAGGACGCCGACGAGGAGGACGAGGAGGACGAGGAGGACGAGGAGGACGAGGAGGACGAGGAGGAGCCGCGCCGCAGGCCGGCCGCGAAGAAGACCTCGTCCCCGCCGAGGAAGGCCGCCAAGAAGGCGCCCGCGAAGAAGGCGCCGGCGAAGAAGGCGGCTGACAAGTCGCCGGCCAGGAAGGCGCCGGCGAAGAAGACCGGGGCCAAGAAGACGGCCGCCAAGAAGACCGGCTCGGGCGGGAGCGCCACCCGCGGCGCCCGGGCCCGCATGCCGAAGGGAGGCGCTGAGCGATGACCGACACTCTCGGAACGGCGCGGGGCGCCACCGACAAGGCGAAGGACCAGGCCACGGGCAACCCGATCACCGACGTGGTCAAGAGCGAGGCCGCAGACCGGCTCAAGGAAGAGGTGCAGGACTACCTCTCCGCCCAGGCCCAGCGCATGCTGACCGGCCTCGGCCACAAGCTCGGCGAGACCACGGGCAAGCTGAACGACATCGCCGAGGGCAACAGCCCCGGCTTCGCCAAGCTCGCCCTCGACGGCGGCAAGAAGCTCGCCGAGGGCAAGGGCCCCCTGCGCAGCGCGCTGGAACTAGGCGCCTCCCGCGCCAAGGACAACGTGGTCGGCGCGTTCAAGAAACTCGGGGGCGGCAAGGGCAAGAAGCGAGGGTCCGGTCAGAAGCCGACCGTCATCATCGAGTTCATCGACGTCGGCGTCCCGCTGCGCACCGCCTACGACCAGTGGACCCAGTACCAGGACTTCAGCACCTTCGCGAAGGGCGTCAAGAGCGCGAGCCGCGCCGACGACACGCACTCCGACTGGCAGGCGAAGGTCTTCTGGTCCAGCCGCAGCTGGAAGGCGACCACCACCGAACAGGTGCCGGACGAACGGATCTCCTGGTCCTCGGAGGGCGCCAAGGGCACCACCAAGGGCGTGGTCTCCTTCCACCAGCTCGCCGAGAACCTCACCCGTGTCCTGCTGGTCATCGAGTACTACCCGACGGGCTTCTTCGAGAAGACCGGCAACATCTGGCGCGCCCAGGGCCGCCGGGCCCGGCTCGACCTCAAGCACTTCGCCCGGTTCATCACCCTCAAGGGCGAGGTGGACGAAGGCTGGCGCGGAGAGATCCGTGACGGCGAGCTCGTGAAGAGCCATGACGACGCCGTGGCCGAGGAGGAGGAGCAGGAGCAGGAGGAATCCGCCGAGGACGGCGAGGCGGAGGGCGCCGCGGAGGACGAGGAGGCGGACGAGGACGAGGAGGAAGGCCCGTACGCCGAGGACGAGACCGAGGCCGAGGACGAGGAGGAGCCCGAGGCCGACGAGGAGCAGGAGGGCGAGTACGACGAGGAGGAGCCGGAGGAGGATGAGGAGCCGGCGGCCGAGGACGAGGTCGAGGAAGAGGACGAGTACGAGGACGCCGACGGCGGGAGCCGACGATGACAACCCCCAGCCGAGTGCCCGAACCCTGGGGCCAGGGCAGCGGCGCCAACCTCGCGGACATTCTGGAACGCGTCCTCGACAAGGGCATCGTCATCGCCGGCGACATCCGCATCAACCTGCTCGACATCGAACTCCTCACCATCAAACTGCGCCTCATCGTCGCCTCCGTCGACAAGGCCAAGGAGATGGGCATCGACTGGTGGGAGGACGACCCGGCGTTGTCCTCCCGCGCCCGCCACAAGGAACTCGCCCGGGAGAACGCCGAGTTGCGTGAACGACTGGCCCAACTGGAGCCCGCCCGCGCCGAAGAGGAGGCACAGTGACAGGACTGCGGTACGTGTACGCCGTCTGCCGCCCCTTCGGCACGCCCCTGCAGGCCCAGCTGACGGGCGTGGCGGGTGACCCGCCCAGACTGCTGCACCACCACGGTCTGGTCGCCGTGGTCAGCCACGTGCCGGAGCGGGACTTCGCCGAAGGTCCGCTCCACAGGCATCTGGAGGACCTGGACTGGCTGACCGCGACCGCCCGCGCCCACCAGGGCGTGATCGACGCCCTCACCGTCGTCACCACCCCGCTGCCGCTGCGGATGGCCACCGTCTTCCGCGACGACAGCGGGGTGCGCGTGATGATGGAGGAACGCGAGGAGGCGTTCCGGCGCACCCTCGACCGGTTGCAGGGGCGGGTGGAGTGGGGCGTGAAGGTGTACGCCGAAACAGAGAGCAAGGACAAGGAGACCCCTGCGGAGAAGCCCGCGTCAGGCCGTGACTATCTGCGCCAGCGGCGTATGAAGGTGCGGTCGAACGAGGACCTGTGGCAGCAGGCGGAGACCTTCGCGAACCGCCTGCACGAAACGCTGTCCACCTACGCCGAGGATTCCCGGCTGCACGCCCCGCAGAACGCCGCCCTTTCCGGTGCCTCCGGACAGAACGTGCTCAACGCGGCCTATCTCGTGTCGCGCACGGAATCCGAGGAATTCGTGGAACTCGTGGACCGCACGAAGGGCGAGGTGCCGGGAATGCGGGTGGAACTCACCGGCCCCTGGGCCGCCTATTCGTTCTCCGGTGACCCGGCGTCCGGTGACCCGGTGTCCGGTGACCCGACTCAGAAGGAGGACCGGTGACGGCGATCGAACGCCGCGAGGTCGCGCTGGTGGACCTCCTCGACCGGCTGCTCGCCGGCGGGGTCGTCATCACCGGCGACATCACCCTGCGCATCGCCGACGTCGACCTGGTCCGCATCGACCTGAACGCCCTGATCAGCTCGGTGAACACACAGGTGCCGTCGCCGTTTGGGGAGCTGCTGTGACCGAGCGACACAACCGGCTGGACCTCGAACCCGACACCGTCGAGCGGGACCTGGTCAAACTCGTCCTGACCGTGGTGGAGCTGCTGCGGCAGCTCATGGAACGCCAGGCGGTGCGCCGCTTCGACGAGGGGGAGCTCAGTGAGGACCAGGAGGAGCGCATCGGACTCACCCTGATGCTGCTCGACGACCGCATGACCGAGCTGCGCGAGCGCTACGGACTGCGGCCCGAGGACCTCAATCTGGACCTCGGGCCGCTGGGACCTCTGCTTCCCCGGGAATGAGACCCGGGTGCATTCATCTGTTCTGCCGAAATCTGTCTTGTCGAAGTTCTACCGGGAGTGGACCCGCGCCGGGTCCACTCCCGGTTCATTCACCACCTGTACCAGCGACCCCTGCCTCCGCCCGCGGTCGTACCCCGCATCAGGAAGCCCAGAAGCCACAGCACCAATACGACCAGCGCAATCCACCAGAGCAGTTCCACTGCGAATCCGGCGCCGAAGAGAATCAGCACCAGAAGCAGCACGAGCAAGATGGGAACCATAGTGTGAACCTCCTGTTCTCCGGGTTTCCCGGAAATGGAGATTCAGGCTTACTTTCGGCACACAATTTCTCCGTGCAGTACACAGAACCAACCGTCCTCGTGTCCGCCCCACCCCCGCCACGCCTCCGACACGGCCCGCAGCTGCTGTGCGGTCGCGTGCCCGCCCTCCACCGCCCGCCCGGCGTACTCCGAGGCGACGGTGCGGTCGGCCCACAGGCCGCTCCACCACTCCCGCTCCTCGGCCGTCGAGAAGGTCCAGGTGCCCGAGGTCGTGGTGATGTCCGTCAGGCCCGCCCGCAGCGCCCAGGACTTCAGCCGCCGCCCGGCGTCCGGCTCGCCGCCGTTGGCGCGGGCCACCCGCCGGTACAGCTCCAGCCAGTCGTCCAGGCCCGGCGTCCGGGGGTACCAGGTCATCGCCGCGTAGTCCGAGTCCCGTACGGCGATCAAGCCGCCCGGGGCGGTCACCCGGCGCATCTCCCGCAGTGCCTGCACCGGGTCACCCACGTGTTGCAGCACCTGGTGGGCGTGGACCACGCAGAACGTGTCGTCCGGGAAGTCCAGGGCGTGCACGTCCGCGACCGCGAAATCGACGTTGGCCAGACCGCGAGCGGCGGCCGTGGCCCGTGCCTGGTCCAGGATGCCCGGCGCGTGATCGACCCCGGTGACGTGCCCGTCCGGGACCAGCGCGGCCAGATCGGCGGTGATCGTGCCGGGGCCGCAGCCGATGTCCAGGATCTTCATGTGGGGCTTGAGCGAACCGAGCAGGTAGGCCGCCGAGTTGGCGGCGGTGCGCCAGGTGTGCGAACGCAGCACCGACTCGTGGTGGCCGTGCGTGTAGACGGCGGTCTCCTGTGACTTCGACATGGGTGTGCTCCCTGTTCGGCGTCTCCTCGGACACGCCTCACGCTACGCGCGTATGTCGAATGATGAGACCGCCGTTTTGCCATCTGGACTGACGGGTGATCAGTTTCCGGTCAGGGGGCGGTACACCGTCAGCGCCTCGGGCAGCTTCTCCAGCGTCACCTCGCCCGCCACCTCGGTGACCTCACCGTCGTAGGCGAGGAGCGTGCCCGGGGCGACGCCGGTCAGGTCCAGCCGGTGCACCTGGACCGCCGCGTGGGCGGGGGAGCGGGTCAGCGGCCCGGCCACCGCGGCGGCGAGCAGCCGCAGCGCGGGCCGCCGTCCGCCGTGCACGACCCGTACGTCGAGCCGGCCGTCCGCCAGGTCGCGGCGACGGCCGGGCGCGAGACCCATCCGGTGATAGGTGCCGTTGCCTGCGAACAGCAGCCACAGCGGCCGGCACTCACCACGGAACCCGGCCTCCAGCGGATGCCGGTCGGCGCGCACCACGCGCAGCGCCGCGAGCACGCCGGCCGGCCAGCCACCGATCCGCGAAGACCACCGCTCCCGCTCGCGCACCAGCTCCGGATACACACCGAGGCTGCAGGTGTTGAGGAAGACGCCCTGCCGCTCGCCGCAGGCGAAGCGGCCCACGTCCACCCGCACACCCTCACCCTCCCGGACGGCCCGGCTCAGATCGCGGACCCCCTCCACGCCCAGGTCGTAGGCGAAGTGGTTCAGCGTGCCGCCCGGCAGCACCGCCAGCGGCACACCGTGCCGCAGGGCGATCTCGGCGGCCGTGTTGACCGTGCCGTCGCCGCCGCACACGCCGAGCACCCGGGCGCGGGCCGCCGCCTTCTCCAACGCGTCCCGCACATCGGCCGGTTCACACTCCACGACCTCGGCGCCCGACAGGCTTTCCCGCAGCGCGCGCACCCGGTCGGCGGTGCCGGAGGCGGTGTTGCTGACGACGACCAGGCCCTCTCCGTCGGGCAGCGAGGGAACGTCCGCGCGGGGGCGGGCGGCAGGCAGCACCTGGGCGCGGGTCGGCACCAGGCGCCGTACCGCGAACGCCGCGCCCACTCCCAGGGCCGCGCCCGCCAGCACGTCGCTCGGGAAGTGGACACCGGTGTAGACGCGGGACATGACCACCGAGAAGGCGGCCGGCGCCACCACCGCGCCCCAGGACGGCGACTCCAGGGCGACTCCGGCCGCGAACGCGGCCGCCGACGCCGAGTGGCCGGACGGGAACGACGTGGTGATCGGCTGCCGCTTCAACTGCCGCACCAGCGGGACCGGGTCCAAGGCGGGCCGCGTGCGGCGCACCGAGCGCTTGCCGAGGGTGTTGATGGTCAGCGAGGCCAGGCTGAGCGAGGCGAGGCCCCGCGCGGCCGCCCGGCGGGCCCGCGGGGTGCGGACGGCGGCCATCGCGGCCGCCGTCGCGAACCACAACACCCCGTGGTTCGCGCTGCGGCTCAGGCGCGGCAGGACCGGTTCGGCGGCCGGCCAGTTCCGCTCGGCGGCGAACTCGAACAGCCGGCTGTCGAGAGCGAGCAGCCGGTCGCGCACCGCGTGCGCGCCGGGCTTCAGGACGGTGAGGTCGACGTCTGGGCTCATACGGTGCCGGGTACCCTGCAGTGGCCGTTTCCTGTCCGTCGGGCGGCGCACCGGAGGGTCCCCCATGCGTCTGCTGCTCATCCGTCACGCCCAGACCCCCAGCAACGTGCGGTTCCTGCTGGACACTGCCGTCCCGGGCCCGGGCCTGACCGAACTCGGCGGGCGCCAGGCCGCCGCTCTGCCCGAGGCACTCGCGGGCGAGGACATCGACGCCCTGTACGCCTCCACCCTCGTCCGCACCCAGCACACCGCGGCCCCGCTGGCCGCCGCCCGCGGCCTCGACGTGCGCGTCCGGGACGGCATCCGGGAGCTGTCCGCGGGGGACCTGGAGATGCTGCCCGGCCACTCGGAGCACGGCCGCGCCTACATGGAGACGGCCTTCGCCTGGTCGGCCGGCGACACGCGGCGGCGGATGCCGGGCGGGGAGAGCGGGGCCGAGGCGCTGGCACGGTACGACAGCGTGGTCGCGGAGGCCGCGGCGAGCGGGGCCGGGGCGGTCGCCATGGTCAGCCACGGCGCTGCCATCCGGATGTGGACGGCCGCCCGCGCGGACAACGTCGAGGTGTCCTTCGCCGCCGCCCGCCCGCTGGAGAACACCGGCGTGGTGATCCTGGAGGGGTCGCCCTCGGACGGCTGGAAGGCCCTGTCGTGGGCGGGCGCGCTGGTCGCACCCGCCGGTGAGGGCGGCCCCGCGGGCCGGCCCGTCGACGCGGAGTGAGGGATTAACGGTTTGCCCGGCCCGGCCCACGGCCCGCAGAATGCGGCCTCATGGGACATCTGGAAGCCGCACACCTCGAGTACTACCTCCCCGACGGGAGGGCGCTGCTCGGCGACGTGTCGTTCCGGGTGGGCGAAGGCGCCGTCGTGGCCCTCGTGGGCCCCAACGGCGCCGGCAAGACCACCCTGCTGCGGCTGATCTCCGGCGAACTCAAACCACACGGCGGGACCGTCACCGTGAGCGGCGGCCTGGGGGTGATGCGCCAGTTCGTGGGATCCGTACGGGACGAGACGACCGTACGGGACCTGCTGGTGTCGGTCGCGCCGCCCCGTATCCGGGAGGTCGCCCGGGCCGTCGACAAGGCCGAGCACGCGATCATGACCGTCGACGACGAGGCCGCGCAGCTCCAGTACGCGCAGGCCCTCTCCGACTGGGCCGAGGTGCGCGGCTACGAGGCCGAGACGCTGTGGGACATGTGCACCATGGCCGCGCTGGGCGTGCCCTACGACAAGGCGCAGTTCCGTGAGGTGCGCACCCTCTCCGGCGGCGAGCAGAAGCGGCTGGTGCTGGAGGCGCTGCTGCGCGGCACCGACGAGGTGCTGCTGCTCGACGAGCCCGACAACTACCTCGACGTGCCCGGCAAGCGCTGGCTGGAGGAGCGCCTGAAGGAGACCCGCAAGACGGTCCTCTTCGTCTCCCACGACCGCGAACTCCTCGCCCGCGCCGCCGAGCGGATCGTCTCCGTCGAACCCTCGCCCACGGGCGCCGACGCCTGGGTGCACGGCGGCGGCTTCGCCACCTACCACGAGGCCCGCCGCGAACGCTTCGCCCGCTTCGAGGAGTTGCGCCGGCGCTGGGACGAGAAGCACGCCCAGCTGAAGAAGCTCGTCCTCAACCTCCGTCAGGCCGCCTCCATCAGCCACGAGCTGGCCTCCCGCTACCACGCCGCCCAGACCCGGCTGCGCAAGTTCGAGGAGGCCGGGCCGCCGCCCGAGCCGCCCCGCGAGCAGGACATCACGATGCGCCTGAAGGGCGGCCGCACCGGCGTCAGGGCCGTCACCTGCGAGGGCCTCGAACTCACCGGCCTGATGAAGCCCTTCGACCTGGAGGTCTTCTACGGCGAACGGGTCGCCGTCCTCGGTTCCAACGGCTCCGGCAAGTCGCACTTCCTGCGGCTGCTGGCCGGCGACGACGTGGCGCACACCGGGATCTGGAAGCTCGGGGCGCGGGTGGTGCCCGGGCACTTCGCCCAGACGCACGCCCACCCCGAGCTGGAGGGCCGTACGCTCCTGGACATCCTGTGGAAGGAGCACGCCCAGGACCGGGGCGCCGCCATGTCACGGCTGCGCCGCTACGAACTCACCGGTCAGGCCGAGCAGAGCTTCGAGCGGCTCTCCGGCGGCCAGCAGGCCCGCTTCCAGATCCTCCTGCTGGAACTCCAGGGCGTGACCGCCCTGCTGCTGGACGAGCCCACCGACAACCTCGACCTGGAGTCCGCGGAAGCCCTCCAGGAGGGCCTGGAGGCCTTCGACGGCACGGTCCTCGCGGTCACCCACGACCGCTGGTTCGCCCGCTCCTTCGACCGCTACCTGGTCTTCGGCAGCGACGGCCGGGTGCGGGAGACGGCCGAGGCCGTGTGGGACGAACGCCGGGTGGAACGGGCCCGCTGACCGCCCGACGACCCGAGAGGGCCCGGTGACCCGGAGGTCACCGGGCCCTTTCTCGCGGGGCTCAGCCGCTCACGTCCAGCGCAGCAGCGCGCCCAGGCCGCCGACCGGTGCGTCGGCCTCGGTCCACTCGGCCAGCGTGGTCACCGAGATCGCCGGGGCGCCGGTGGCGACCGCGGAGCGGATCAGCGCGTCGTCCGCGCGGGCCGACCAGGAGTTCTGCTCACCGAGGATCTTCAGTTCGGTGCGGCGCATCGCCAGCTGGTCGGGGTCCTCGCCGATCCACACCTCGCGGTGCGCGTCCGGACCGTCCGGCCGGATCAGCAGCGCGTCGATACGGTGCTCACGGGCCGCCTCGACCAGCGCGGGCACGCCCTCGACCGCCCCGGGCCGACCGTCGTCGCCCGGCTCGCGGGCCGCCAGGAACCGCTCCAGCTCCTGCTCCGTCCGCTGCAGCACGTGCGCGGCGCGGGCCTGCTCCACGTCCTCGTCGAGCAGCCTGCTGCCGGCGCCGTGCGGAGCGTGCACGACCAGGTCGTGCAGCCGCTTGGGAAGCCGCTCGTGCACGGACCGCCGCTCCCGGTCGTCACCGACCAGGATCAGCAGGTCGGCCCGCGTCTCCTCCTGCGAGACGGCCAGCGCGTCGGCGATCTCCGCCGCGTTGTGCTCCCAGGTGTTCTCCACCCGGAGCTGGAAGTGCCGCTCCGACCAGTCGGCCGAACTCGTGCGGTGCACGGGGTACTGACGGCCCGCGACCGTCCCGGCCGCCCGCCGTCCCAGGCCGCTGCGCAGCTCGAAATCGGCGCCCTTGCGGTCGACGTAGGCGACGATGCACAGCGGGTCCTCCCCGGCCAGCTCCAGCAGCGGAGCGGTGTGCGGCAGCGGCGCCCAGTGAGCGCGGTCGCCGTCCGGCGCCCTGGTCAGCGGCGTGTCCAGGACCACCTCGCCGGCCCGCGCGAACAGCGCCCGGCCGTGCGGCTCGGGGGAGTGGGCCAGTGCCTCGACGGCCTCCCGTACGGCCCGGCAGGTGGCCTCGTCGGCGCCCTGCCGGGACAGTTCCCTGGACAGCGCCACCGCCGTCAGCTGCCGTTCGTGGGCCATGGACTCCGTATGGCGGGAGGTGTCGACATAAACGGAGGCCCAAGGGCCCGGGTGTTCGTAGAGTGGATGCAGAAAAGCGAGATCCATGGCTCCCTCCCGGATGCCGCTGGGGGTATTGCGTCCCGGGCGGGTACCCGAACCTCATGGACGAACACGACGAGCGGGGCACACGATGACCGGAGTCGACCCCAGCAGCCTGGACGAGCAGCAGCTCATGAAGGAGCTGGAGACCATCCACCGCACACGCCACGACGCCCTGCTGTACGGGTCGAACGACGCGCTGCGCGCCCACAACGAACGCATGGCGCAGCTGGAGGGCGAGTACCTGCGCCGCAACCCGCGCCGCCCGGTGGCCGCGGGCCGCACCCGCGAGGGGGCCCGGGAACGCGAGAGCGGGGAGTCGACGACTCCCCGCCCCTGAGACCGCGCCCGAGCGCCCTGTCAGGCGCTCTCCTGGGCGAACACCTCGAGGAACGCCTGGCAGAACGCCTTCAGGTCGTCCGGCTTGCGGCTGGTGACCAGCTTGTTGGAGCCGTGGTCACAGATTTTGACCTGCTCGTCCACCCAGGTGCCGCCCGCGTTGCGGATGTCCGTCCGCAGACTCGGCCAGGAGGTCAGCACCCGTCCGCGTACGACGTCCGCCTCCACCAGCGTCCACGGGGCGTGGCAGATCGCGGCCACCGGCCGGCCCTGCTCGAAGAAGTCCTTCACGAACGCCACGGCCTTCTCGTCCATCCGCAGGAAGTCCGGGTTGGCCACACCGCCCGGCAGCACCAGCGCGCCGAACGAGTCGGCCGACGTGTCGCCCACGACCTCGTCCACGGGGAACGTGTCCGCCTGGTCGAGGTGCTCGAACGCCTGGATCTCGCCGGACCGCGTCGACACCAGCACGGGTTCGTGCCCCGCGTCCTTCGCCGCCTGCCACGGCTCGGTGAGCTCGACCTGTTCGACGCCCTCGGGTGCGGTCAGAAACGCGATGCGCATGATGGTTCAACGCCCTTTCCTGAGAAGAAAACGGATGCGGTGGCGGGTGCCGGCGCCGACCTCGGCGACCTGGCCGCGGCCTCGCCTCACGTGCCGGCCCGGCCGTCGTCCGGCAGGGCCCGGCTGATGTCGGCGAGCGTCGAGTCCGGGTCCTCGGCCTCGGCGAGGTCGGCGAGGCTCACCACCCCGACCGGCACCCCGCCCTCGAGGACCGGCAGCCGCCGCACGGCGTGCTCACGCATCAGCGCGGCCGCCGCCGACACCGAGTCGCCCGGCCCGACCACCACCGGATCCGGCGTACACACCGCCCCGGCGCTCGTCGTCAGCGGGTCCGCGCCCTCGGCGACGGCCCGCACCGTGATGTCCCGGTCGGTGAGCATGCCGACGACGTCCTGCCCGTCGGCCACCAGGACGTCGCCGATGTCCTGGGCGCGCATCAGCCGCGCCGCCTCGACCAGCGAGGCGTCCGGGCGTACGGCGACCACGCCGGGCGTCATGACGTCCTTCACGAAGTCGGTGGACACTACGAGGCCTCCCTCCGGGTCAGCGCCTGCGCCAGTTCCTGCGCGGTGGCGTAGGTCTCCTTGCGCGGCAGCCGCTCCACGGCCTCGGTGAGGGCGTCGGGGGCGTGCTTGCGGCGCAGGCCTCGGGCCAGTTCCACGGACGTCGCCGGGAACGAGCCACGGCCCAGGATCCGCGCCGCCTCCAGACGCACGGCCTCCATCGACGTCCCGGCCCGGCCGGGCGTCACGGGACCGCCCCAGATCTCCGGATCGTCGTCGGCGGTCGGCTCCGGGTCGTGCCACTCCTCGCTGCGCGTGGGGTGGCCGGACTTCAGCAGCCCCTGAAGTTCGTGCTTCATCTCGTCGTCACGGTGGCGGCTCAGCCGGTCGCTGCCTCGCTGCATGTCTCCCTCCAGATCCCTCGGGTGGCCACCGCGTACCCGAGCACCGGACGCCGACACCGGGTTTGCACCCCCGATGACGGGAGACCCGGAGCGAGCCCCCCGCGCACATTCCTGCAGAAGGACAGGCCATGGCGGTGCTCGCTGTGATCATCCCGTTCCTCATGCTCGGCGTGGTGCTGGCCATGGGCCGCTACGAGGAGCTGCTGCTGCCGAAGGAGGACGCCGACCGGCACGAACCGGCCGTCGCCCCACCCCCGGTCGCCGCGGTCACTTCTTCGCCCGCCCCGGCAGGAACTCCCGCACCTTCGCCCTGAACCCCTGCCTGACCATGGAGCCGCGGTCCGCGTCGCCCTTGAGGACCGACGCGGCCGTGGCCTCCGTCTGGGCCCCGGGTGGCGAGCGGGGGGACCGGCGGCAGGGCCGGGCCGGTCAGGAACTCGATCACGGCCGGGCCATCCCCCCTCGACCCAGGCATGTTTGTGCCCGGAGGTCGGGGGCAGGCGGACTGTCAGTGCTTCGGACCGGAGGCACGTCCGTGGGAGCGGCGAGACGCCGCCACGGCCGCGCCTGTCCGAACCTCGCAGACGCCCCCCTCACGGTGACCGTCCATCCCAGAGCACCTCCCAGGGAGTTGCGACGCACCATGCCGACCAAAGCGAGCGCGAAGCACCATCCGCACAACGACGCCCCCGACACCGCGCCGGCGTTCCGCGAGCTCGCCGGGCTTCCTCCGGGACACCGGCGTGACACGCTCCGTGCGGAGATCGTCGAAGCCTGGCTGCCCATGGCCGACCGGCTCGCGGGGCGTTTCCGCAACCGTGGCGAGAGCTACGACGACCTGCGCCAGGTCGCGGCCCTCGGCCTGGTCAAGGCCGTCGACCGCTACGACCCCGAACGCGGCAACGCCTTCGAGAGCTACGCCGTCCCCACGATCAGCGGCGAGATCAAGCGGCACTTCCGCGACCACATGTGGACCCTGCACGTGCCGCGCCGCGTCCAGGAGCTGCGCAACCGCGTCCGCTTCGCCACGCAGGACCTGTCCCAGACCATCTCGGGGCGCCGGCCCACCGTCGCGGAGATCGCCGAGCAGGCGAACATGAGCGAGGAGGACGTCCGGGTGGGCCTGCAGGCCCTCGAGAGCTTCACCGCGCTGTCCCTCGACGCGGAACTGCCCGGCAGCGAGGACGGCTACTCGCTCAGCGACGCGCTGGGCTCGCCGGATCCCGCGCTGGACACGGTGGTGGACCGCGAGTCGGTCAGGTACCGGCTCGCCGCCCTCCCCGAGCGTGAGCGGGCGATCCTGTACATGCGGTTCTTCGGGGACATGACGCAGAGCCGGATCGCCGAGCAGCTGGGCATCTCACAGATGCACGTCTCCCGCCTGATCAACCGCTGCTGCTGCCGACTGAGGGAACAGGTCATGCGGGACGCGGCCGCCTGACGGGAGCATGCGGGGCGGCGTCGGGCCTGCCAAGCCTGAGCTAGGCCCCGGCCCCGGCCCGGCCTCACGCGTGCGGGCCGCCGCCTCGCCCCACGGGGGTGTGCGCTGATGAGGCGCACGGGTGGCGTGCCGGCACACACGCCCACCGGCGCGCGCCCCCGGCCAGGCCCGCAGGCCCTCGGTCAGGCCCGCAGGTGCCCGTGCCGGCCGCGCCCCGCGACCGCCCGCCGCGCCCCGCGACCGCCCGCCGCGCCCCGCGCTCCCGCGCCCGTCGCGCCCCGCGCCCGTCGCGCCCCGCGCCCGTCGCGCCCCGCGCCCGTCGCGCCCAACGCCCGTCGCGCCCCGCGCCCCCGCGCCCGGCCGCGCCCCGTGACCGCGCGCCCGGGCACGCCCCGTGACCGCGCGCCCGGCGGTCACCCGCTCGGCCCTCCCCGTCCCGCGAATGGTGGTCGGCCGCGCGCGGTGGGGTGGTGGGCGGGCTGTGATGGGGGCGGGGGCACGGCGGTCGTGCCTCCGCAGCCGTCGGCCGAAGGAGTTCTCCCCATGCGCCGCAGCGCCCGCGCCCTGTCCGTCGCCGTACTGGCCGGTGCCGCCCTGGGCATCGCCGGGCCGGCCGCTCTGGCGGAGCCGGCCGCCGAGGTCAGCCCGAGCAGCGCCGTGCCGGGCGGCAGCGTGACCGTGTCCGTCTCGTGCGACCCGACCGGAGGCGCCGCGCCGGCCACGATGGACGCCGCCTCGGAGGCCTTCGAGGCGGGCACCGTACGACTGCGGCTGGTCTCCGGCAACGAGGACGAGATCGTCGGCCCCGCCTACAGCGGCACCGCCCGCATCGGGCCCGCCGACACCCTGGAGGGTGAGGTGGAAGGGGTCGGCAGCGACTCCGCGTGGACCGTCGACGGCACCTGCCCGGCGGCCCCCGGCGGACAGGGCAAGCAGTGGAGCGCCACGTTCACCGTCGCCCGGGCCGGCACCCAGCCGTGCGCCGAGTCGCACACGGAGTCCTGCGCCTCCGCCCACCCCTGTACCGAGTCGCACGCCGGCACCTGCCCCAGCACCCGACCCTGCGCCGAACCGCACGCCGACTCCTGCGGCGGGGCGGTGGTCCCGCGCGGGGTGCAGGCCGGCGAGGGCGGGTCCTTCACCGACTCCGTGCCCGCGCTGGTCGCCGGCGGTGTGCTGATCGCGGGCGCGTGCGCCGGCGCCGTCTACCGACTGCGCCGCGGGAAGCCCACCGCCGACGTCTGACCGGGCCGCCGCGCCGTGTGATCCGCTCGACCCGGACCGGCACCCATGCCACAGCGCCCCGCTGGGTACTCACAGCCCGAGGGCACGACCCGCACCACCCGCCCCGAACACGCCGGCGGCGACCGACGGCAGAACAGGAAAGCCCGAAGCCCCCCACCCCGGAGGTACGTATGCCGCGGACGGACCCGGAAGGCCATGGCCCCGTCCGTTTCGGGCCGCCGCTTCCCGAGGACGGGCTGCCCGTGCTGCCCGAGCTGTCCGCCGTACTCGCCGCCGCGGCCGGCCGCGGCGGCGGCGAACCGGCCGGCGGCGGCCGCACCCTGCTGGAAGCCGCCTGCGGCTACTGGGCCCGGCGCGGCCTGCCCACCGAGCCCGACCGCGTGGCCGCCGCCCCCGGCTCGCCGCCCCTGCTGCTCGCGCTCACCGCAGCGGTCGGCGGAGACGTCCTCGTGCCCCGCCCCTGCGCCGCCTGGTGGGCGCCGTACGCGCGTCTGCTGGGCAGACCCGCGTTTCATGTGGCGACGTCGGTGGAGAGCGGCGGCGTGCCGGATCCGTACGCCCTCCTGGAGACCGTCCGCCGGGTACGCGACGAGGGCGGCGACCCGCGGCTGCTGGTGCTGTCCGTGGCCGACGACCCCACCGCCACCGTGGCGCCCCCCGAACTGCTGCACGAGGCACTCGAGGCGGCAGTGGGCGAGGGGCTGCACCTGGTGAGCGACGAGACCTGGCGCGACACCGTGCACGACCCGCACGGGACCGTTCTGCTCAGCCCGGCCGAGATGCTGCCCGGCAAGGTCACCGTCGTCTCCGACCTGGCCGGTGCGCTGCTGCCGGCCGGCTGGCCGGCCGCCGTCGCCCGCTTCGCCGAGGGCGAGACCGGCGAGGTCCTGCGCGCCCGCGTGCTCGACGTGCTCACCGCGCTCGGCGCCCGGGTCGCCGCCCCGGTCGCCGCGACGGCCGCGTACGCCCTGACCGAACCCGAGCCGCTGACCGCCCGCGTCACCGCCGCCGTACGCCTGCACGCGCGCGTGGCCGCCGCCGCGCACGAGGCAGTCGTCGCGGCCGGCGGCCTGGCGCGTCCCCCGCAGGCCGGCCGTCATCTCTACGCCGACCTCGGCCCCCTGCGGTCCGCGCTCACCGCGCACGGGGTCGGCGACGCCCAGGAACTGGAGGACTTCCTCACCGCCCGGCTCGGCATGCCCGCACCGGGGGGCCACCGTTTCGGCGACGACCTCGGGGCGCTGCGCGTGCGTCTGTCCACCGGCTCGCTGCTGGGCGGCACGGACGAGGAACGCGCGGAATGCCTGCGTTCACCCTCGCCGTTGGAACTGCCACACGTGCGAAGCGCGTTGATCCTTCTGGAATCGGTACTCGATGATCTCCATGACGACGCTCAGCGACGGGAGCCTCCTCGATGACGCAGCAGTCCGAGTCGACCACGAGCACACCTGCCCACGACACCGATGCTCCGCCGGCCCGGTCCCCCCTCGCTCCCTCCACGGCCCCCAGACCGCTCGGTGAACGCCGCGTGTGGCCGCGGTCCTTCCACGACCGGCTGACCGCCCCACTGCCCGACCTGAAGTCCATGGCCCGCTTCGCCCGCGAAGGCTCCATCCGCCCCGGCCCGGAGGGCCTCGCCGACATCCCGCGCCTGCCCTTCGCCCCCGGCCCGCTGCCCCGCGTGGACGCGCGGACGATCGCCGTCTCCTGGGCGGGGCACGCCAGTTGGGTCGTTCAGATCGGTGGGCTGACCGTCCTCACCGACCCGGTCTGGTCCCGCCGCATCCTCGGCACCCCGGCCCGTATCACCCCCGTCGGCATCCCCTGGAGCGCCCTGCCGCGCGTCGACGCCGTCGTCATCAGCCACAACCACTACGACCACCTGGACGCGCCCACCCTGCGCCGACTGCCCCGCGACACCCCGGTGTTCGTGCCGGCCGGACTCGGCAACTGGTTCCGCCGGCGCCGGTTCACCGGCGTCACCGAGCTGGACTGGTGGGAGGCGGCCGAACTGGGCGGTGTCCGCTTCGACTTCGTCCCCGCCCACCACTGGTCCAAGCGCTCCCTCACCGACACGTGCCGTTCCCTGTGGGGCGGCTGGGTACTCACCGACTCCGACGGCCTGCGGGTGTACTTCGCCGGCGACACGGGCTACGGCCACTGGTTCGCCCGCATCGGACAGCGCTACCCGGGCATCGACCTCGCCCTCCTCCCCATCGGCGCCTACGACCCCCGCTGGTGGCTCAGCGACGTCCACTGCGATCCCGAGGAGGCGGTCCGCGCGGCACAGGACCTCGGGGCACGCCGTATGGCCCCCATGCACTG
Source organism: Streptomyces resistomycificus (assembly GCF_001514265.1). Lineage (GTDB taxonomy): Bacteria > Actinomycetota > Actinomycetes > Streptomycetales > Streptomycetaceae > Streptomyces > Streptomyces resistomycificus. Next base: position 641,374 of record NZ_KQ948988.1, read on the forward strand.
GGCCACCTTCGTGCTGTCGGCGGAACCAGTGCTGGAGCCGCTCACCCGCGTCCGCGCGGCGTGGCAGAAGGCGGGACTGCCCCGAGAGGACCTGTGGGACCTCCCGGTGGGAGGCTCCCGCACCCTCGGCTAGGCCCCAGCGGTCCCCGGCCGGCTCTCCGTACCCGCACCCGCCGGCCGGGCCGCGGCTGGCCCCGGCCTACCCGCACCCGCCGGCCGGGCCGCGGCGGGCCCCGCCAGAGGTGTCCGCAGAGGCGAGAGCGCGTGCCGGGCGTCGCGGGGCAGGCGGGACTTCGCGGACCACCCCCTAGGCCTTCGCGGGGCGGCGGATCCGCTTCCACAGGCTCGGCACCACGCTGATCAGCACGGTCAGCGCGACCGCCGCAAGCACGCCCTCCCAGGGCTCGCTGAACAGCGAACCGCCCAGTATCCCGATCAGCTGGTACGTCACCGCCCAGGCCAGGCAGGCCGGGAGGTTGCCGCGGGCGAAGCGGCGCATCGGCCACTTGGCCATCAGACAGGCCAGCATGATCGGGAGGCGGCCGGCCGGTACCAGCCGGGACAGCACCAGGACCGCCACCCCGTGGTCGGTCAGCTTCTCCTGCGCCTGGGCGAGCCGCTCCTCGGGCGCGCGCGAGCGGATCGCCTCCAGCCAGCGCGAGCCGTTCTTCGACTTCATGCCGCGCCGGCCCAGCCAGTACAGGGCCATGTCGCCGAGGAACGCGGCCGCCGACGCCGTCACGAACACCAGCGCCAGCGAGAACGGCGCCGTCTGGTGAAAGGCCACCACCGCCGCCGAACTCACCAGGGCGCCCGTCGGCACCACCGGCACCAGCGCCCCGAGCAGTACCAGCACGAACAGCGTCGGATACCCGATCGCCTGCTGGGCGGGCCCCGGTGTCACGCCCGTCGTGGCGACGGCGAGCCAGTTCACCGGGCGACCTCCAGCCGCACACTCTCCCCGTGCCCGAGCCGGTGCACCGCCACCCGCGGCGCGCGCTCGGCGGCGAGGCGCACGAACTCCTCGCCCGGCGCGTGGAACTCGTGCGGGCGCACCGCGTCCATCCCGATCGGCCAGTACGTGCCGTAGTGCACCGGCACGGCGCTGCGCGGCGCCAGCCGGGTCAGCGCCTCCGCGGCCCGCCCCGCGTCCAGATGGCCCTCCCCGAGGTAGGGCCCCCAGCCGCCCACCGGCAGCAGCGCCGCGTCGACCGGCCCGACCTCCTTCGCCATCTCGTCGAACAGGCCGGTGTCCCCGGCGAAGTACGTGCGGGCCTCACCTTCGACGACATAACCGAGGGCGGGGCAGCGGTGCGGTCCGACCGGCAGTCGCCGACCGTCGTGCCGGGCGGGCACCACCCGCACCGTGATGTCGCCGACCGTGGTCTCGTCCCCGGGCGCCACCTCGGATATCCGCAGATGCGCGAGCCGGCGCAGCGCCGGTACCGCGTGTGGTGCGCCCCGGGGCACGAGCAGGCGCGTGCCCGGTGCGAGCCGCGCCAGCGAGGGGACGTGCAGATGGTCCGCGTGCAGATGGGAGACCAGCACCACGTCCGCACGCCAGGCCGCGGGCGGCGGCAACGCCCCGCGGCGGCGCCGCAGATGCGCGAGGCGGCGGGCGAACAAGGGGTCGGTGAGCACACGTACGTCCGAGTCCGTGACCGTGCACGTGGCGTGACCCCACCAGGTGATCTCCACCGGCACCTCTTTGCCTCCTTCGCGCGACTCCCCGAAGCCTACGGGCAGGAGTAGGGTCGGCGGCGAAACGCGGAGGTGAGGGGGACTCCATGGGAGATGTTCGCGGTGCGCCCGTGCGTCCGTCGTTGCGCGTGACGGCGATCGCCAGTCTGACGCCCCTGGAGGAGCTCGACGACGACCCCTTCCTGGTCGACTCCCGCAGCCAGCACGCGATGTGTTCCCGCTGGGCCGCCGAGCGGGGCTACGTCGTCACCCGGGAACTTCTCGTGCGCGGACTGCGTCCCGACCACGGCGTCCTGTGGGAGGGCGTGCGGCCCGGCCGCGATCTGTTCGTCGCGCCGAGCCTGCGCGTTCTGCGGAGCGCCCTGTCGTCGGTCGAGGAGTTCACCGCCGAGTGCGTACGACGCGGGGTACGGGTCGAGACGGTGGGCCGCGCGGAGCCGTCGTACGACGCCCAGATGAAGGCCCGGGTGCACCGCAGGCTGTCGATGCCGACGGCCGGGTACGACGGGCGTTAGGTGAGCTGTTCGGGAACGTCGGTGACGGGCTGACGAACAGGCGCTTCCACCAGGCCCGAACCGGCTTGTATGACAGGCTGGCCCCGGGCCCGCGCCGATGACGGGCCGGGCCGGGACGTGAGGTGTGCTGGGCGTGCGTGCAGGGCGTTGGCGGCGGGTGGCCAGTCAGGTCGGGCGGAGCGTCGCGGTGTGGGCCGTCTCCACCCTCACGATGCTCGTGCTGGCGGGCATCCTGCCGGACTTCCGGCTCCAGTCCGCCGACGGCGACAGCGCCACGGACATCGCCGTCACCGCCGCCTTCGGTGCCGGCGCCTTCGGTCTGCTGTCGGCGCTCGTGTGGCCCCTGCTGGTACGGCTGCTGCTGCTCGTTCCGGCCCTCGTCCTCGGACTGCTGGTCTTCTTCCTCAACGGCGCGCTCCTGCTGCTGGCGCTGCGTCTCAACCCCACCGAGCAGGGCGACGCCGCCCCGGAGACCGCGGTGGTGGTCGCCGCCGTGATGTCCGCCGTCGCCTCGGCCACCGGTGCCGCGCTGGCCGTCCGTGACGACGACGCCTACCGGCGCCGCCTGTACCGCCTCGCCGACCGCCGCCGCAGAGCCTCGCCGGCCGGACCGGCCGGCCACGGCACCGTCTTCATGCAGCTCGACGGCGTCGGCCACGACGTCCTGCTGGACGCCGTCGGCCGGGGCCTGATGCCCACCGTGGCCCGCTGGCTCGGCGCCGAGGCCGCCCCCGGGCGCAGGCCCAGCCACCGGCTCACCCCCTGGCGTACCGACTGGTCCAGCCAGACCGGCGCCAGCCAGCTGGGCATCCTGCACGGCCACAACCACGACGTGCCCGCCTTCCGCTGGTACGAGAAGGACCGCGGCGAGGTGATGGTCTGCAACCGCCCCACCAGCGCCGCCGACCTCCAGCGACGCGCCGTCGAGGCCACCGGCGACGGCGGACTGCTCACCTTCGACGGCGCCAGCCGCGGCAACCTCTTCTCCGGCGGCGCCGACGAACAGGCCCTGGTGCTGTCCATCGCCACCCGCCGCCGCAGCCGCGAGAACCGCTCCCGGGCCGGCTACTTCGCCTACTTCTCCGACCCGGCCAACGCGGTGCGCACCGCGATGTCCTTCGTCGCCGAGGTCGGCCGCGAGATCGGCCAGTCCACCCGGGCCCGCGTGCACAAGGTGCGCCCGCGGGTGGGCCGGGGCGGCCTCTACCCGCTCGTCCGCGCCTTCGCGACCGTCGTCGAACGGGACGTCGTCGTGGCCGCGGTGACCGGCGACATGCTGGCCGGCCGCACCGCCGTCTACGCCGACCTCGTCGCCTACGACGAGGTGGCCCACCACTCCGGGCCGCGGAGCCGCGACGCCGCCAAGGTCCTCGAACGCCTCGACCGCTGTCTCGCCCTGATCGAGAACGTCGCCGAGCACGCCCCGCGTCCGTACCGCATCGTCGTCCTGTCCGACCACGGCCAGAGCCCCGGCGAGACCTTCCGCACCCGCTACGGACTCACCCTGGGCGACCTGGTCCGGGCCGGCTGCGGACTGCCCGTGCCCCGCAAGGCGCGGCGCACCCACAGCGGCGCCGAGGCCCGCGCCGCCGTACGCGCCGCGCTGCGCAGGCCCGTCGAGGAGGGCCGCGAGGAGTACCGGCCCGCCGACCACCCCTCGGAACCGATCGTGCTGGCCTCCGGCAACCTCGGCCTGGTCTCCTTCCCGGACGTGGGGCACCGCATGAGCAAGGAGGAGATCGACGCCCGCCACCCGGCCCTGCTGACGACGCTCGCCAACCACCCCGGCGTCGGCTTCCTGCTGGTGCGCAGCGAGGAGCACGGCGGAGTCGTCCTCGGCCCGTTCGGCGCCGAGATCCCGCTCGACGAACTCGACGACAACCCCGGCCCCCTCGCCGACTTCGGCCCGGGCGCCGCCGACGTCGTACGGCGCACGCACTCCTTCCCGCACACCGCCGACATCATGGTCAACTCCTGGTACGACCCCGCCGAGGGCGAGGTTCTCGCCTTCGAGGAGCAGATCGGCTCGCACGGCGGCCTCGGCGGCGCCCAGGCCAAGCCCTTCCTGCTGTCGCCGCTCGCCCTGTCCGCACCCGTCGAGGCGGGCGCCGAACTCGCCGGCGCCGAGCACGTCCACCGGGTGCTGCGCCGCTGGCTGCGGGAGACGCACGGCCCCCAGGTGCCGCTGTCCGACCCCCAGGACCGGCGCGCCGCCTGAACCCGCACCTCGGCGGCGTGCGGGCGCGGCGGTCGTCCGGCGCAGCCCATCTCCCGCGCTGCGCGGCAGGGGCCGCGGGGAGATTTCGGTCGGTCCGCTCGGCCCGCGCCGTGCGGGCGTAGACCTCGACGGGTGCTACAGCCGCGGCCTCGACCTGCGGATCGTGTGCCGTGACGCGGCCCCGCACCGCGCCGGCTGCCCGCCGGTCACCGAGCCGCATGCCTGAAGCCGCGGGGACGAGGCCGCCCTGCGGCGCCCGTGGACCGGTCTTGTGGGTGGGCTGAGCCGGAGTGTGATCGGATGGGGCCCGTACCCCGGAACCGGGAACCACACGAAAGGAATGACCGTGGCCACCACGCGCTCCGCACACACCGTCTGGGAAGGCAACCTGCTCGAGGGCAACGGAGTCGTCACCTTCGACTCCTCCGGCGCCATCGACGAGCAGCCGGTGACGTGGGCTGCCCGCACCCAGGAGGCGAACGGCAAGACCAGCCCCGAGGAGCTGATCGCCGCCGCCCACTCCAGCTGCTTCTCCATGGCGTTCTCGCACGCCCTCGCGGGGGCCGGCACCCCGCCCACCAAGCTCGTCACCTCCGCCGACGTCACCTTCCAGCCGGGCGAGGGCATCACGGGCATCCACCTCACCGTCGAGGGCACGGTGCCCGGCCTGGACGAGGACGGCTTCGTCGCCGCCGCCGAGCAGGCCAAGGTGAACTGCCCCGTCAGCCAGGCCCTGAAGGCCGTACCGATCACCCTGTCCGCGAAGCTCGCCTGACCGGACCGGCGCACCGAGACCGTCGCGCGGGCGGCCCCACCCGGGGCGGCCCGCGCGACGGTCGGTTCGTGACCGGGGGGTGGGGTATCAGGATGACGGTGTCGAAAGGGATGCGATGGTGCCGACAACATCCGGCGGATCGGCGGTACTCGACTCCGCCACGCGTGAACTCACCCGCGCGGTACTGCTGTTCAGCCTGTCCGGTCGGATGCGTCCGGACCGCTCCCCACTGGGCGCCCTGGTCGACCGCTACGACTTCGGCCGCTTCGAACCGCACCTGCGCTCCAGCGAGCAGGTGCTCCCGGTACCGGTCCTGACCGAACGCGCCGCGCCGGAGGACCTGCACCTGCCGCACGGCAGCCACGGACTCACCCTGGCCTCGGTCGAGATCACCGTCGTCGCCACCCCGCGCGGCGACACCACCCTGCTCCTGGACTGCGCCTTCGCGGGCGACACCGAGCCCGCCGCCCTCGCCGCGTGGCTCGCGGACACCTGCTTCGAACGCGAGCGGATCCGCCTCGGCGACCGGCCGCTGCTCGACGTGCTGAACGAGCGGCTCGCCCTGCCCGCCCCGCTCGCCCTCGGCCAGAACGTGCACCAACTCGTCTTCCCCGGCGGGCGGTTACTGCGCGAGCTGCTCGCGGCCGGGATCGACGGCCCGACCGGGCGGCCCGCCCTGCTGAACGCGCTCGTCTACCGCGGCAGGCTGCCCGCGCACCACGACCGGGACCTCGACGCCACCACGCCGCCCAACCTGCGCGACCACGGCCTCACCCTCTCCGCGCACGGCCGTGGCGTCTCCGTGCAGGCCGGCTGGGCGCCCCACGTGGAGAACAGCCTCACCCTGGTCGCCCTCGGCATGATCTCCGCGCTCGCCGCCCTGCAGCGCACCCGCCTCACCGCCTTCGAGACGATGCGGGCCAACGAACGCGTCACGACCGACTCGCCGTACGAGGTCCGCTCCCTGATCTCCCGGCTCTCCGCGGGCGTCAACGAACTCCAACTGGACCTGGCCTTCGGGGTGGAGGCCTACGTCGACAGCCTGCTGATCCCCGAGATGCTCATGGAGGGCTTCCAGAGCTCGCTGCGGGACGCCCTCGGCATCCGCGACAGTCTCGACAACTCGGCCCGCATGGTCGAGCGCCTCACCTCCGTGATCAGCGCCCGCTCCGCCGCCCTGGACGCGGAACTCGCCGAACGCGACGACCGCCGCGCCCGCACCGTCTCCGGGCTGGTCGCCGCGGCCACCCTGATCGCCCTGCCGCCGACCCTGCTGCTGACGTTCTTCGGGGTCAACGGCACCGACGTCGACGCCGGCCACTCCATCCTCGACCTGCGCCACTACGGTGCGGCGTACACGCTGGCCTGGCTTCCCTTCGTCGTCCTCGTCGTGATCGGATACCTCCGGCTCAGGCGGGTCAGCCGACGCTCCGGCACCTTCCTGTCGCCGCCCGACGGCGGTCGGACCGCTCCCGTGCCCCCGCCCCGACCCGCCTCCGGGAGCTGAGCCGACCATGCCGCGACGACCCGCCGTGTCGGCCCACCGGGGAGGATCCGAACGCGCCGGCGCCGCCACCTGGGCGGCGTACGAGGACGCCGTCGAGTCCGGAGCCGAGTACGCCGAGTTCGACATCCGGCGCACGGCCGACGGCGTCTTCGTCGTCTACCACGACGCCAGGGTGGCCCGCACCGGCCCGCTCGTCTCGCGGATCACCCACGCCGAGCTGAGCGACCGCGCCGGGTACGCGGTGCCGGTCGTCGACGAGGTGATGGCCCTGATCGCCGGGAAGCTGGTGGGCCATCTCGACCTGAAGGAGACGGGCCACGAGCGTGAGCTGATCGACCGGGCGATCGCCCTGCTCGGCGTGGACGGCTTCGTCGCCACCACCTTGGAGGACCCGTCGGTCGCCGCCATCGGGTCGGCGTTCCCCGCGGTGCGTACGGCGCTGTCGCTGGGCCGGGACCGGCGGGAGGTCGGCCCGGTCCGGCTGGCGGGGACCCGGCTGAGCGAGCTGCTGCCGATGCGCCGGGTGCGCGCCTGCGGTGCGGACGGGGTGGCCGTGCACCAGGGGCTGGCCCGCGCGAACGTGCTGCGCGAGGCGGCCCGGCACGGCCTGTTCACCATGGTGTGGACGGTCAACGAGGACGCGCCGATGCGGGCCTTCCTCGCCGACCCGCGGGTGGACGTCCTGGTCACCGACCGCCCCCGGCGGGCGGTGGCCCTGCGGGGCGGGAGGCAGGACGAGCGCCGACTGGGGTACCCGTCCCGGTGAGCGGAGCCGCCCACTGACCTGACCCACCCATTGACAGATACGCACTCAAGTTTTGTGCTGGAGTGCGGGAGGCTCCCTGGCGGAAGGGGACAGCGATGGGACGTGCGGTCGGAATCGATCTGGGGACGACGAACTCGGTGGTGGCCGTCCTGGAGGGCGGCGAGTCCACGGTCGTCGCGAACGCGGAGGGGGCCAGGACCACCCCGTCCGTCGTGGCCTTCGCCAAGAACGGCGAGGTGCTCGTCGGCGAGGTCGCCAAACGGCAGGCGGTGACCAACGTCGAGCGCACCGCCCGCTCGGTGAAGCGCCACATGGGCGACACGAGCTGGCGCTTCCCGGCCGAGGGCGCCGTGGACGGCACCCGCTACCGGGCGCAGGAACTGTCCTCGCGCGTGCTGCAGAAACTGAAGCGGGACGCCGAGTCCTACCTCGGTGAGGACGTCACCGACGCGGTGATCACCGTTCCCGCGTACTTCGACGACGCGCAGCGGCAGGCCACCAAGGAGGCCGGGGAGATCGCGGGCCTGAAGGTCCTGAGGATCATCAACGAGCCCACCGCCGCCGCCCTCGCCTACGGCCTCGACCGGGGCGAGGAGCAGACCGTCCTCGTCTTCGACCTCGGCGGCGGCACCTTCGACGTCTCCCTCCTGGAGATCGGCGACGGCGTCATCGAGGTCAAGGCCACCAACGGCGACACCCACCTCGGCGGCGACGACTGGGACCAGCGGGTGGTCGAGTACCTCGTCAAGCGCTTCAAGGGGCAGTACGGCGTCGACCTCGGCAACGACAAGATGGCGGTGCAGCGCCTGCGTGAGGGAGCCGAGAAGGCCAAGATCGAACTGTCCAGCTCCTCCGAGACGACGATCAACCTCCCCTACGTCACGGCGTCCGCCGAAGGCCCCCTGCACCTCGACGAGAAGCTGACCCGCGCCCAGTTCCAGGAGCTCACCGCCGACCTCCTCGACCGCTGCAAGACCCCCTTCCACCAGGCGGTCAAGGACGCCGGCATCAAGCTGGCCGCGATCGACCACGTCATCCTCGTCGGCGGCTCCACGCGCATGCCCGCGGTGACCGACCTGGTCAAGGAGCTCACCGGGAAGGACCCGCACAAGGGCGTCAACCCCGACGAGGTCGTGGCCCTGGGCGCGGCCCTTCAGGCGGGCGTCCTGCGCGGTGACGTCAAGGACGTCCTCCTGCTCGACGTCACCCCGCTGTCCCTGGGCATCGAGACCAAGGGCGGCATCATGACCAAGCTCATCGAACGCAACACCACGATCCCCACCCGCCGTTCGGAGATCTTCACCACCGCCACCGACAACCAGCCCTCGGTCGGCATCCAGGTCTACCAGGGCGAACGTGAGATCGCCGCCTACAACAAGAAGCTCGGTGTCTTCGACCTCACCGGCCTGCCGCCCGCGCCGCGCGGGGTCCCGCAGATCGAGGTCGCCTTCGACATCGACGCGAACGGCATCATGCACGTCTTCGCGAAGGACCTGGCCACGGGCCGCGAACAGAAGATGACGGTGACCGGCGGCTCGGCCCTCCCCAAGGACGACATCGACCGCATGATGCGCGACGCCGAGCAGTACGCCGAGGAGGACCGCGAGCGTCGCGAGGCCGCCGAGACCCGCAACCAGGCCGAGCAACTCGTCTACCAGACCGAGAAGTTCCTCCGCGAGAACGGCGACAAGATCCCGGCCGACACCACATCGGAGGTCGAGTCCGCGGTCACCGGACTGAAGCAGCTCCTGGAACGCGAGGCCCCAACCGACGAACTGCGCGCCGGCGTCGAGAAACTCGCCTCCGTCAGCCAGAAGATGGGCCAGGCCATGTACGCCGCCGCCGGCGGTTCGACCGGCGAACAGGGAACGGCCCGCGAACAGAGCACACCCGAGGAAGAAGGCGTGGTCGACGCCGAGATCGTCGACGAGGACCGGGACACCAAGGGCGGTGGGGCGTAGGCGCGGGCCGCGTCCCGGCGGACGCGCTCAGGCCGGTGCGGTCGGCAGGGTGGCGCAGACGGCGTCCAGGACGGCCGCGTACGGCGTCCCGCACGCGGTGAGCCGGGAGCGGAGCTCCTCCAGGCCGTCGCGGTGCTCGGTGAGCGGGCCGAGGTCGCCGGTGCGGGCCGAGAACTCCAGCACCGCGGGCAGGAAGTCGGGCAGCTCCGCGTCGGTGACCTCCAGGCCGTGCGCACGGTAGACGTCCTTCAGGCGCGCCAGGGACCTGCCGCGCCACCGGGCGTCCTCGTCCTGCCACCGGCTCAGGTACAGGCTGTGCCCGTTCTCGAAGTCGAAGACCCGGACGTAGTGCGCGGCCAGTTCCCGCGGGGGAGTCACCGCCGCGTGGTCGGTGAACTCCCGCAGCTGCGGGGCCGCTTCCCGCAGGAGCGGCAGACGGGCGCGGAGGGCGTCGTCGGGATACGTCAGGCAGAGCGCCGCCGCCTGGTACAGCACCGCGTCCGAGGGCATCAGGCCTCCTCCGGTTCGTCGGCTGTCCGCCACCGGAGCGGTCCGTGGAGGTTCTCCACCGACACCGGCGGCAGCTGTCCGCGCCCCGAGTCCCGGCCGGACGGCCCGTCGCCGCCCGTCCCCGGCCCGTCCCCGTGGTCGAGGCCGCCCAGCGGGGCAGAACCGACTCCTGTGGACCGCGCGCGTCCCCCGACGTGCCCGTGGCTGTTTCGAACCTAGGGCCCGGCGGGGGAGCGCACCTGCTGACGGCACCCGTCCGGGTCAGGGCTTGCGGGCGACCCCCGCGTACACGGGCACGATGCCCTCCGCCTGGGCCGCCACGTCCTCCGGTTCCGGGCGCCAGCCGGAGGCCGGCATCACACCGGGCCCGAGCAGCTCCAGCCCGTCGAAGAAGCGCCGGAAGTCGGCCAGCGGGCGAGGGTGGAAGGGCACGCCGCTGCGATGGAAGTGCTCGGTCGCCTTCGCCACGTCCTGCGGGCTGAGGTCCGGGGTGACCTGGGACAGGATCAGGTGGCTGCCCGGGGCGAGCGCGTCGACGTACCGCTTCAGCAGGCCGTGCACGTCGTCGCCGTCGGGATCGTCGTCCAGGTAGTGGGTCAGGGCCACCAGCGACAGGGCGACCGGCCGCGTGAGGTCCAGGCACTCGGCCGCCCGGCCCAGCAGGGTGTCGACGTCGCGGACGTCGGCGTGCACGTAGTCGGTGCTGCCCTCGGCCGAGCCGTGCAGCAGTGCCTGGGCGTGCCGCAGCACGATCGGGTCGTTGTCCGCGTAGACGACCTTCGCGTCCGGGGCGACGCCCTGCGCGACCTGGTGGAGGTTGGGCTCGGTGGGTATGCCGGTGCCGACGTCCAGGAACTGTCGTGTCCCGGCCTCGGCGACGGTACGCACCGCCCGGTGCATGAAGCGCCGGTTGGCGCGCGCCCCGCGTAACACGGTGGCGTCCACCGCGAGGATCCTGCGGGCCAGCGCCTCGTCCACCGGGTAGTTGTCCTTGCCGCCCAGCCACCAGTCGTACACCCGGGCCGGATGCGGCCTGCTGGTGTCGACGGCGGGGGGTGCGGCCTCGGATCCGGTCATGCGGTGTCTTCTCCTCGGTTCGGGTCCAGAGTGCGGAAGTGCCGTACGTCCGTGCCGTGGTGCCGTCTCTCCGTGCCGGAGTGCCCTGCGCTGGTGTGGTGTGCCCCGCGCTGGTGTGTCGTGCCCCGCCTCGCTCAGAAGTCCGCCCGGCGTTCGCGCAGGAGCTCCTTCGTGCGCTCCGCGGACGCGGCCCGTGCCGACATGTGGTCCAGGACCTCCAGGTGCGTCGCGACCTCCTTGCGGGAGTCGAGATAGAGGGCGCCGGTGAGGTACTCGGTGAAGACCAGGTCGGGCAGTTCGGGCTCGGCGAAGCGGAACAGCGAGAACGGCGCGTACGTCCCCGGGTGCGGGCCCTGCGCGAACTCGGCGACCTGCAGCGTGACGCGGTCTTGCTCGGCGAACTCCAGGAGCCGGTCCAACTGGTCGCGCATGACCTCGCCGCACATGCTGACGGGCCGGCGCAGCACCGTCTCGTCCATGATCACCCACAGGTGGGGCGCTTCCGCGCGCTCCAGCAGCCGCTGCCGTTCCATGCGCAGGGACACGTGCCGCTCGATCGCGCCCGGCCCTGTCTGTCCGATCGTCCCGGCCTCCATGACGGCCCGCGCGTACGCCTCGGTCTGCAACAGGCCCGGCACGAAGTGCGGTTCGTAGGAGCGGATGATCCGGGCGGCGCCCTCCAGGCTCACATACAGGCTGAACCACTCCGGCAGCACGTCGTGGAACCGCTGCCACCAGCCCGGCCGGTTCGCCTCCTCGGCCAGGTCGACGAAGGCGGACGTCTCCTCCTCGCCGACACCGTAGGTCTCCAACAGCACCTGGACATACGGTATCTTCAGCGCGACCTCGGCCATTTCCATCCGCCGCACGGTCGCCGGGGCCACCCGCAGCACCTGCGCGGCCTCCTCGCGCTTGAGGCCGGCCGCTTCCCGCAGTTCCTGCAGGCGTCTGCCGAGGACCACCTGACCGACGGTGGGCGCAGGACGCCGCTCACTCACGCCACGCCTCCCCTACGCGTCGAAGCTTGCGTGCAGTGTGCCATGTTCCGCTGTCGGTCTCACCAGCCCCAGGCGGCCCGAAATCGGCGCCTCCACCGCTCACGGGGCCACGGAACGGGCATTACCTCGCGGGTAATCGACCGGGGCGCGGCCCGGCGGGATCGTGGTGTCGTCGGGTTCCGGGCCGGCGCACTCCGGCCCGGGACCCGGCATCCCACAGCCCCGACCTCGACGGAGGGTGATTCGTCATGTCCGCGACCCAGCTCGCCTCGCTCGCCCGCACCTCCGACCCGCACGCCGTGCTGCGCCGCTTCCTCGCCCTGGACGCGGTGGTGACCGGGGTGAACGGCCTCGCCTACCTCGCCGCGTCCGGTCCGCTGGGGCGCTTCCTCGGAGTCGACTCGGGGCTGCTGCTCGGTCTCGGCGTCTTCCTCGCGGTGTACGCGGCCGCCGTCGGTCTCCTCGCCGCCCGCGCCCGCCCGGCCGTTCTGCCGGTCCGGGCCGTGATCGAGGCCAACCTCGCCTGGGCGGCGGTGAGTTGCGTGGCCCTGGGGCTGTGGCTCGAGCCGACCACGGCCGGCGCGGTGTGGACCGTCCTCCAGGCGCTCACCGTCGCGGGGTTCGCCCTGCTCCAGTACGCGTCCCTGAGGAGTCGTCAGGACATCAGTGAGTGAAGGTACTTGACCGTCGCCGGGTCGGCCGGGAGCAGCGTCTCGATGGCCAGCTCGGCGACGGTCACGTCCATGGGGGTGTTGAAGGTGGAGATGGACGAGATGAACGACAGGGTCCGGCCCTCGTGCTCGATCCGCATCGGCAGTGCGAAGTAGGGGACGGGCTCGGCCGGTTCCCGGCCGGCCGGCGACTCCTCGGGCACCGGGTAGGCCGCGACCTCCTCGTACAGCGCCCGCAGCGGCTTCGAGCGGCGCAGGGCGATCTGCCGTTCCATCTGGGCCAGCAGATGCCCGCGCCACTCACGGAGGTTGCGGATGCGCGGGGCCAGCCCGTCCGGGTGCAGGGTCAGCCGCATCGCGTTGAGCGGCGGCGCGAGCAGCGACTCGGGGACACCGTCGAGCAGCAGCAGGACGCCCCGGTTGGCCGCGACCACGTCGTACATCGCGTCGACCACGAGGGCCGGGTAGGGCTCGTAACCCTGGATCAGCCGCTCCATGCCCTCGCGCAGGGCGCCCAGCGCCGGGTCGTCGAGCGGGGTCTCGGGATAGCGCGGGGCGTAACCGGCCGCCAGCAGCAGCGCGTTGCGCTCCCGGACGGGGACGTCGAGGTGTTCGGCCAGCCGCAGCACCATCTCCTCGCTCGGCCGGGCGCGGCCCGTCTCGACGAAGCTGATGTGCCGGGCCGAGGAGTCGGCCCGCAGCGCCAGCTCCAGTTGGGTGACCCGCCGCTGCTCCCTCCAGGCCCGCAGCAGCGGGCCCACACCCTGGTCGCCGGGGGTGCCCAAGGACGCGGCGGAACCGGACGCGAGAATGGTCATAGGACGACCGTAGTCGAGGAACGGGTGGCCGCGGGCACCGCGGACCAGCCGTACCGAGTGGAGGAGTGGGCGCATGACCTGGCTGCCGGAGCCGACCCTGGAGACCGCCGCGGTGTACCGCGCCCGAGTGCGTGGGTGCCTCCTGGGCGGCGCGGTCGGCGACGCCCTGGGCTACCCGATCGAGTTCGCCTCCCTGGACCGGATCCGCGCCTCGCACGGCGAACGCGGCGTGACCGGTTACGTGCCCGGCGCGCACGGCGTGGTCGGCCGGATCAGCGACGACACCCAGATGACCCTGTTCACCGTGGAGGCACTGAACCAGGCGCACGCCCGGGAACGGGCCAAGGGCATCGGCGGCGCGTGGCCCCAGCTGCTGCTCCAGGCGTACGAGCGGTGGCTGGAGACCCAGACGAAGCCGGGTCCCGAGCAGGCCGCGCCCCCGCAGGACGGCGCCCCCGCGGGCGGACTGATCACCGAGGCCTGGCTGTACTCCCGCCGTGCCCCCGGCAACGCCTGTCTGTCCGGGGTCGCCCAGATGTACGCCCCCGACCCGTGGCTGGAGCTCGACGGCACACCGGGACAGGTCAACCCCGACTCCAAGGGCTGCGGCACCGTGATGCGCTCGGCCCCGTTCGGTCTCGTCAACCCCGCCGACGCGGCCTTCGCGATGGCCGCCCGCGGCGCGCAGATCACCCACGGCCACCCCACCGGCTACTACGCGGCCGGCGCGCTGGCCGCGATCGTCGCGCACCTCGTCCAGGGGGAGTCCCTGGAGGGCTCCGTGCTGCGCGCCCTGCGCGAGCTGGAGCGGTTCCGCGGCCACGAGGAGACCTCCACCGCCCTGCGCGAGGCCCTCGACCTGGCCGCGCAGGGGCCTGGCACGGCGGAGAGGGTCGAGTCCCTGGGCGAGGGCTGGGTCGCCGAGCAGGCGCTCGCCATCGGCGTCTACTGCGCCCTCGCCGAGCCCCGGATCGAGGAGGCACTGCTGCTGTCCGTCAACCACTCGGGCGACAGCGACTCCACCGGCTCCATCTGCGGCAACCTGCTCGGCGCCCGGTACGGCGACGTCGGACTGCCGCACGCCTGGGTGGAGCGGGTCGAGGGCCGGGCGAGGATCGCCGCGCTCGCCGACGACCTCGCCGCGTGGGGGCGCCCCCTCCGGGGGAGTGTCGCCCGGTGACCACCGGGAACCCTTCTGACCAGGGCCGCGGCGACCGTGCTGTGGCAGCCTGAGGTAATGCCCCGGCATCCAGGAAGGAGCGCGGTCATGCCCGAACCGCTGTCGCAGAAGGAGATCGAGGACCGGCTCGCGGAGCTGCCCGGCTGGTCGCTCGACGGCGACCGCCTCGCCCGCTCCTACCGGCTCGGCACGCACTTCGCCGCCACGGCGATGGTCGTCCACATCGCCCAGGTCCAGGAGGAGCTCAATCACCACTCGGACCTCACCCTCGGCTACAACACCGTCTCGCTGACCGTGAACACCCACAGCGTGGGCGGGGCCGTGACCGGGCTGGACTTCGAACTCGCGACGAGGGTGGAGGCGCTCGCCCCCGGCCACGGAGCCCGGTGACAGGTGCTGGACTACGACAAGGAGGCCGACGCCTACGACGCCACCCGCGGCGGCGAGCTCCGAGCCGCCGCGGCCGCCGACGCCGTCCTCAGCCTGGTCCCGCCGGACACCACCCGCCTCCTCGACGTCGCCTGCGGCACCGGGATCGTCACCCGGCGCCTGGCGGCGGCCCGCCCCGCCCTGCGGGTGACGGGCGCGGACCTGACGTACGGCATGGCCCGGATGGCGGCGCTGCGGCTGCCGGGTGCGATCGTCCTCGCGGACGGCCGCCGGCTGCCGTTCCCCGACGGGGCGTTCGACGCCGTCACCGGCGTCTGGCTGCTCCATCTGCTCGACGGGTCCGGCGACGTCCGGGCCGTCGTCGCCGAGTGTGCCCGCGTCCTGCGGCCCGGCGGGGTGTATGTCACCACCGTCGACAAGGCCGCCGCCCACGACGTGGGCAGCGACATCGACGCGGTACTGGCGCCCCGCCCGCGCCGGCCCGCCCAGGACGCCACCGACGCGGTCACCTGCTACGCCGTCGCCCGCGGACTGGAGCCGGCCGGGCAGGCCCGGTTCACCGGCCTCGGGCAGGGCCGCAGCCCGCGCAGCACGGTCGCGGACCTGCGGCGCGGCTGGTTCACGCGGGTACCGCCCGACCACCCGCTCGCCGCCCGGTTCGCCGCCCGTCTGGGAGCGCTCCCCGACCAGGACCGGCCACGCCCCGACCCGGTGTTCACGGTGCTGGCGTTCAGGAAACCCGGCTGAAGTCCATGGACCAGTTGGCCACCCAGGTGTCCCCGCCGTCGGCGGAGAAGGCCTGCTCCCAGCGGGCCGTGGTGGCGGAGATCCCCGACCACACGAACCGCACCCGCACCTCCTTGCCGTCGTGTGTGTCGTCGCCGTGGAACTCGCCGCGCCCGCCCTCGAAGCGGCCGGCCACCGGCGGGTACAGCCTTCCGCTGCGGCTGGAGGACCAGTGCAGCGACCACTCCTCGGTCTCCCGGTCGAAGAGCCGCAGGGTCAGCCCCTTCCACCCCTGACCCGGCACGTCCAGCTCGTCGATGTTCGCGGCCCCGTCGAACAGACTCCGGCAGCGGCTGGTGGAAGCGAACTCCTCCCAACCGGCCGCCGGGTCCAGGAAGTCGGTGCGGCGGCGATGGCGGACCTCCCACTCGCCGTGCAGGAAGTCGAAGTCGTGCGGGCCGCTCATCGGCGGTCCCCGGTCGTCCCGGCGGGCAGTGAGTCGGTCAAGTAGCCCTCCAAGGAGGGGACTTCGGGGGCGAGCAGATGTCGTACCCAGGCGTCCCGTTCGTGCAGGATCGGCGGCAGCTCCCAGACGCAGCCGATCCACGGGAGGTCGGGTGTGACGAAGTGCGTCGGATCGTCGTCCGGGCAGCCGAGAACGGGCTGTCCCGCCGCGGCGCCCCGGAAGTGCAGGACGTTGTCCCACACCCAGCTGTACGCGTTCAGATAGGCGCCGTCGTCACCGCCCCGGTGCAGCACCACGAACGTCGCCGGCGGCGTGCCGTCCGGCTCCGGCAACAGCTCCGGCAGGATCGCGTACGCCGCCTTCTCCACGTCGGGCGCGATGCCCGCCGGGTCCGCGGTGACGTGGTAGCGCTTGATGTGCCGCCCCGCCACCCGGAGAGGCGGCGGCGCGGTCAGCAGTTTCTCCGTGAAGGCCATGAACAGGACGCTAGGACCACTTCACTGCCATCCTGTGTCAGTGAAGGCCGGCCGACTCGTCTCGATCCTGCTCCTGCTCCAGACCCGGGGCCGGATGACCGCCGCCCAGCTCGCCGAGGAGCTGGAGGTGTCGGTGCGCACCGTCTACCGGGACGTGGAGGCGCTCGGCGCGGCCGGCGTCCCGTTGTACGGGGACGCGGGCCACGCCGGCGGTTACCGGCTCCTCGACGGCTACCGCACCCGCCTCACCGGCCTCACCGCGGGAGAGGCGCAGGCCCTGTTCCTCGCCGGTGCCCCCGGACCCGCCGCCGAGCTCGGTCTCGGCTCCGTGCTGGCCGCCGCCCAGCTCAAGGTGCGCGCCGCCCTGCCGCCGGAACTGCGCTCCCACGCCGACCGGATCAGCGGCCGCTTCCACCTCGACGCGCCCGGCTGGTACGCGGACGGGGACGAGGCGCCGTTTCTGCCGGCGGTCGCCGACGCCGTGTGGAACAGCCGCGTCCTGCGGGTCGTCTACCGCCGCTGGCGCGAACCCACCGACGTGGAGCGCCGCCTGGAGCCGTACGGCCTCGTGCTGAAGGCAGGCCGCTGGTACGTCGTCGCGGGCCCCGGCCCGCGCACCTTCCGCGTCGACCAGATCCTCGAACTCGGCACCTGCGACGAGGTGTTCGACCGGCCCGAGGACTTCGACCTGGCCGCCTACTGGGCGGCGTACCAGCGCGACTTCCACGACCGGCTGTACCGGGGCGAGGCGGTGGTGCGGCTGGCGCCGGGTGTGACACTCGCCAGGACGAGAGACATCCACGGTCGCCAGGACGACGACGGCTGGAGAGTCGTCGGCGTCCCCATCGAGTCCGTCGAGCACGCGCACGCCGAGTTCCTGCGCCTCGGCGCGGACGTCGAGGTCCTCAGCCCGCCCGAGTTGCGGGCGAGAATCGCCGCGACGGTCGCGGAACTGGCCGGGAGGTACGGCAACTCCGAGCCGGGCGGCGGCAACTGAAGGGGAACGGAACCCGTCCGTCCCCCCAGGAGGTTCGCTCCCGTGCAGAACCCGCACCCGCACCCGCAGCCGTCCGCCCGCCCCCACCGCAGACGCCGAGTGCTGCTTTCGGCGGCCACCGCCGTCGCGGCCCTCGTCGGTGCCGGACTGACCGCCACCATCGGTACCGACACCGCCGAGGCCGCCACCGCCCGCCAGGTGGAGAAGCTCGACCGCGGGGTCGTCAGCGTGCACACCGACGCCGGCAACCTGGTCAGCTGGCGCTGGCTCGGCACCGACCCGAACGACGTCTCCTTCAACGTCTACCGGGCCGGTACGAAGGTCAACTCCACGCCGGTCACCGGCTCCACGAACTACTTCCACTCCGGCGCCCCGTCCCAGGCCGACTACACGGTCCGCGCGGTCGTCGGCGGTGTCGAGCAGGCCGACTCGGTGCACGCCGTCCAACTCCGCACCGGCTACAAGGACGTGCCCATCACCCCGCCCGCCGGCGGCACCACACCCGACGGCGTCGCCTACACCTACGAGGCCAACGACGCCTCCGTCGCCGACCTCGACGGCGACGGCGCGCTGGACTTCGTGCTGAAGTGGCAGCCGACGAACGCCAAGGACAACTCCCAGTCCGGCTACACCGGCAACACGATCGTCGACGGCGTCAAGCTGGACGGCACCCGGCTGTGGCGCGTCGACCTGGGGCGCAACATCCGCTCCGGAGCGCACTACACACAGTTCCAGGCGTACGACTACGACGGCGACGGCAAGGCCGAGGTCGCCATGAAGACCTCGGACGGCACGGTCGACGGCACCGGTGCGGTGATCGGCAGTTCCTCGGCCGACCACCGCAACTCCAGCGGCTACGTCCTGACCGGCCCCGAGTACCTGACCATGTTCAACGGCCAGACCGGCAAGGCGATGCAGAGCGTCGGCTACGTCCCGGCCCGCGGCACGGTCTCCTCCTGGGGCGACTCCTACGGCAACCGCGTCGACCGTTTCCTGGCCGGCACGGCGTACCTGGACGGCGCCCGCCCCTCCCTGATCATGGCGCGCGGCTACTACACCCGCTCGGTGATCGCCGCCTGGGACTGGCGAGGCGGGACCTTCACCCGACGCTGGACCTTCGACACCAGCTCCTCGACCAACAGCGGCAAGGGCTACGACGGTCAGGGCAACCACAGCCTGTCCATCGCGGACGTCGACGCCGACGGCAAGGACGAGATCGTCTACGGCGCCATGACCGTCGACGACACCGGCGGCGGGCTGTGGACGACCAGGACGGGCCACGGCGACGCCGGCCACGTGGGGGACCTCAACCCCTCCCGGTCGGGCCTGGAGTACTTCAAGGTCTCCGAGAGCACCAGCCAGCCCGGCTCCTGGATGGCCGACGCACGCACCGGCCAGATCCTGTGGCAGACGGCCTCCGGCGCCGACAACGGCCGCGGGGTGGCCGCCGACGTCTACGCCGGCAGCCCGGGCGCCGAGGCATGGTCGGCCTCCGACACCACCCTGCGCTCGGCGACCGGTGCCTCCCTCGGCCGGGAACCCTCCAGCATCAACTTCCTCAGCTGGTGGGACGGCGACCCCGTCCGCGAACTCCTCGACGGCACCCGCATCGACAAGTACGGCACCTCCGGCGACACCCGCCTGCTGACCGCTTCCGGCGTCCACTCCAACAACAGCACCAAGGCGACACCGTCCCTGGCCGGGGACATCCTCGGCGACTGGCGCGAGGAGGTCGTCTGGCCGACCTCGAACAACACGGCCCTGCGGATCTACTCGACGCCCACCGAGACCTCCACGAAGATCACCACCCTGCTGCACGACACGATGTACCGCACGGCCCTGGCCTGGCAGAACACCGCCTACAACCAGCCGCCGCACCCGAGCTTCTTCATCGGCAACCAAATGCCCACGGCCCCGCGGCCCACGGTCTACACGCCGTAGACGACCAAGAGGGCGCGTGCCGCACCGGCACGCGCCCTCGCGCCCCCGACGGGTCAGAGAACCGTGCAGCTCTGGTCGCCCAGCCTGAAAGCCGCCGGTTTCGTGTTCGTCCCCGACCAGCTCCCCGTGAAGCCGAAGCTCACCGACGAGCCCGCCGCCACGTTGCCGTTCCAGCCGACGTTCTTCGCCGTGACCGTCGTGCCCGACTGCGAGGCTTCGGCGTTCCAGGCCTGGGTGACCTTCTGGCCGTCCGGGAAGGCCCAGCTGAGGGACCAGCCGCTCCAGGCACCCGACCCGGTGTTGGACAGCCGCACGTCCGCCTGGAAACCGCCCGACCACTGGTTGGTGACCTCGTACGTCACCGTGCAGGCGCCGGTGGGCGTCGGAGTCGGATCCGTACCGCCGCCGCCTCCCGAGCCGGCGTCGGAGCTTTCGCCGTAGACGACGCCACGGCCGTTGGTGGAGACGTAGACCCGGCCGTAGACCCTGGGGTCGCCGGTGATGGCCGCCCCCGTCCAACCCCACTGGTGGGCGTCGTCGTTGATACGGGTCCAGGTCGCGCCCTTGTCGGTGGACCGGAAGATGCCGCGTACCCCGGCGATCTTCGCGCTGGTGTAGAGGGTCTGGTACGACGCTCCCGGAGCCGCCTTGCCGAAGCCGACGGTGTCGGCCTGCTCGACACCCGAGAGCTTGGTGAAGGTGGCGCCGCCGTCCGTGGAGTGCCACAGGCCGTACGCGCCGTCCGTCGCCCCGCCCGCCAGCCACACGTCGCCCTTCGTGCCGGGCAGTGCCTTGAAGCGGACGCTGTCACCGGCGGGCAGACCGGTGGCCGAGGAGGCGGTGAAGGTCGCGCCGCCGTCCGTACTGACGTAGAACTTCCCGGACTTGAAGCCGTAGAAGGTCTTCGGGTCGACCCGGTCGGACTCGACGATCGCACCCGCCGGGATGCCGGTGGACGCCGACCAGGACGAGCCGAAGCCCGTCGTGTGGTGGACGCCGGTGCCCGCCGGGCTCCAGACGAAGCGGCCGCCGTCCGACGCCGCCGCGACCGTGCCGCCGCCGCTGACGCCCGAAGGGTCCGTGCCGGCGAACCAGTTGGCGCCGTTGTCGGTCGAGAACGCCACGTGCGGCCCGGAGTCCAGGTTGCCGACGCGGACGATGGTGTCGGGCTTGGTCTCCGCGAAGTCCAGGCTCGTCGTCGACGTGAAGTTCGGCGAGGTGAACATCATCGACGGGACCTTGGTCAGGTCCGTGTGCCGGAAGCCGCCGATGTCACCGAGGGCGCTGAGCAGCGGGGCTCCGGCCGGGGGAGAGGCGAGGTCGTTGACCGCCGTCTCCTCCAGGCCCTGCACCATCGGCTTGATGGTGAACTGGCCGCCGCTGTCCCAGTTCCCCAGGTTCTCCGTGCCGTAGACCGTCGCTCCCGTCCCGTACATCATCCGGTTCGAGTCGAACGGGTCGATCTCCAGCGACTCCGTCATCCAGCCGAGCTTGGGACTCTGCTCGGGCGGCGAGGGGTTCGCGCCCCAGCTCAGCCACGGTGAGGACGACACGTCCATCGTGTAGCGGTTGGAACGGTTGGGGTAGGACGTGTAGTCCCACGCCTTCGTCCAGGTGCCGCCGCTGTCCGTGGAACGGAAGATCTGGGTGTCCGGCCACCAGGAACTGTAGGCGGTGGCCATGACGGTGCCGGGCTTCTGCCGGTCCACCGTCAGCCCGCTGAAGCCGTAGTAGGTGTCCGCCTCGGCGACCGGGCTGATGTTCGTCCAGGTGCCCGTCGCTGTCGCGTACCGCCACAGCTGGCCCTTGCCACCGTCGTACGGGCCGCCCTTGTCGCTGTAGGCGAGGTACAGGTAGCCGTTCTTCGCGTCCAGGACGCCCTTGTGTGCGAGGTATCCCGTCGGCTGCCCGGCGAGCCTGCTCCAGGTCGCGCCTGCGTCGGTCGACCGGTACACCGAGTTCTGCAGGTCCGCGACCCCGACGTAGAGCGTCTTCGTCGCGCTCCCGGCCGTGCCCGTGGACTCGTCGAAGGTGACCCAGGCGATGCCCTGGTTGTCGCTGGAGTACCCGCTGGTGTCGGACGGGTCCGCCACGTAGTTGCCGACGTTGGGGAAGTTCGTCACCTGCGACCAGGTCACGCCGGAGTCCGTCGACCGCCACAGGCCCTTGCCGCTCGGGGCGCCCAGGTACAGCACGCTGCCCCGGTTCGGGTCGATCGCCAGGCGTTCGCCCATGCCCCGGCCCGGCATGTTGCCGCCCAGCTTGAACGGCAGGTCGGCCTTGCGCCAGCTGGCGCCGCGGTCGGACGACCTGAGTACGGCCCCGTTGCCCGGGTCCCAGCTGTTGGTGTACGTCCCGACGGCCGCGTACACCTTGTCGGGGTCGACGGAGTCGGAGGCCAGGCTCGCCACGCCGGTGTGCCCCCAGTCGTCCCAGCCGACCGAGTCCAGCAGGGGCGTCCAGGTCTTCGTCGACTGCTGCCAGCGGTAGGCGCCGCCGATGTCGGTGCGGGCGTACGCCAGGTTCTTCTCGGTGCGGTTGAAGACGATGCCGGGGACGAATCCGCCGCCGTCGACGCGGGCGTTCTTCCAGGTGTAGGTGTCGGCGGCGAGCTTCGGCCGTGGGGGATCGGCGGCCAGGGCGGTGGGGGCGCCCGACAGCAGCCCGGCGGCCAGCGCCAGTACGGCCGTGAGAATGCGGGTTCTTCGCACGGTGGGGGACCTTCCTTTCGGGACGGCCGTTCAGGAGGGGGAGCGTGCGAGGGCCGGGCGGCCCCCAGTGCGGGTGGGGGCCGCCCGGCCAGGTGGTCTCGTCGTCCGGTGACGAGACCGCGCACACGGAGCTTTCAAGCCCTCCGCAGGGGGGTGGGGCACCGCGCGGCCAGCCGACGGACGCGCGATCGAATCCCCGCCCCACCCGCGGAGCGCCTGGCGGGGGCTACTCGAGAAGCTCCGCGTACGAGCCCATGGCCAGGGCGATGTCCGCCTGGGCCCAGAACCGGTGGTACGTGAAGGAGGGCGCGGCTCCGCCCGCCAGGTAGGACTCGATCTTCGACCAGGCCGGGTCGTCCTCGTAGAAGGAGCGGATCGAGTCGAACGTCGACGACGCGTTGATCGCGTCGCCGTTCGGCATGGTGCCGCTCCAGCCGCTCGGGACGTACACGCCGTCGTCGAAGCGGTTGTAGTCGGCGCGGGTCTCCGGGACGGCGATGCCGAGGCTGTCCTGGTGGTGGTCCCACATGCCGTCCAGCAGCGCCTTGGCCGTGGTGGCGGCCTCGGTGTCACCGGACCGGTCCGCGTAGTACGTCAGGGTCTTGGCGTACGCGGCGGCCACTCCGACGTCGTTGGTGTAGTCGGCGACGGTGACGTGAAGTCCGCTGTTGGAGCCGGGACTTGAGGCGTTCCAGGTGTCGGGCTGACCCGACCACTGGAGGGTGGAGGGAATCCGGTAGGTGCCGTCCGGGTTGATCGTGGTCTTGGACAGCGCCCAGTCGACCCACTTGTCGAGGACCACCTTGGCGTCCGCGTCACCCGTCTGCTGGTAGTACTCGGCCACCCGCTCCATCGACCACGCCTGGAAGCCGAACCACTGGTTGGACGGCGGGTCGTGGTAGACGGGCTGCTGGTCGTAGTACATGCCGTAGAACGTCGACTTCCCGGCCGGCGGGCTCGCGTACCGCCCCGCCCAGCTGTTGGTCGCACCGCCCGCGATGCCGCCCTCGTTCGACTGGAGCCAGCGGTAGAACTCGATCTGCCGGTCGAGGGACTTGGCCCAGTCCGCCTGGCCCGTGGTCGACTTGGGCTTCAGCGGCGCGTAGTTGCTCAGCGCGTACGCCGCGAGCGGGTTCTGGTAACCGCCGTGCGCGTGGCTGGAGCCGATCCGCCAGGCCCAGCCCGCCGAGGTGTCGGTGGCACCGCCCCAGGCGTAGTACCAGGACAGCAGGTAGTGCGAGGCGTCCTTGCCGGTACCGGCCGGGCAGGAGGCGGGGCCGACGCAGTTGCCGACCTTCTTGAAGTACTTGTCGAACATGGCGTACCGCAGGTAGTCGCCCATCTTCGCGGCCTTGCCGACGGTCGCGGAGACGTCACCGCCCTTGCCCTGCTGCTTGGCCCAGATGTCCGCCCAGTACGCGGCCTGCACGGCCCGCGCGTCGGCGTCCGGGGCGTTGGTGAACTTCCACTGCTTGGCGTAGGAGGCGTCCCCGGTGAACAGGTCCAGGTAGCCGTTCTTGCCGCCGTACTTGAAGGCGTCGCAGGTGGGCTGCGGCACCGTCTCCCACACCGACTCCTGCGCACCGCGCTGGAAGGTGTTGATGTACGACGGTCCGGTGTCCGCCGGTCCTGCCTCGCACTTGCCGGGCGAGTTGCCGAAGCCGTAGACGTTGTCGACGTCCTGCAGCCAGTGCATGCCGTAGACATCGTCCGTGCCGTACGCCGACTTCAGCTCACCGGCGATCGGGTCCGGGCCCACCGAGACCCCGGCGTCGAGCTTCGCCGGGTACTCGTTCGGGGTGTCGAGCTCGGGCGCGTAGGTCGCCGGCTTGGAGGCGTTGTAGAAGGAGTTGGTCGGCTGGTCGGCGTGGGTGGGGATCATGAACTTCTCCATGATGTCCCAGGCGCCGTTGAACTTGGTCCAGTCGCCGGTGACCTTGCCGTACATGGCCTGCAGCCACAGGAGGTAGCTGTAGGCCTCCGACGTGGTCTCGTGGCCGTGGTCCGGGGCCTCGACGATCAGTGTCTCGACCGAGTGGTAGGGGATGCCCTCGGGGGAGAAGTAGCCGTTGGCCGGGTTGGTGATCTTCCCGTAGAGCTCCAGGAAGCGGGCGTCGTAGTCCTTGGACGCCGCGATCTGGGTGACGGTCACCGCCGCCTTGCCGTGTCCGGTGGCCGTCGACTCGAAGGTCGCCGCCCCGGTGCCGGAGGAGTCGGCCGTGACGGTCACCTTCTGCGCGGTGTTCCAGTTCGACGGGGTGAAGGTGAGCGAGGCCCCGCCGGTCACGGACAGGCCCGCGTTGCCGCCGGTCCGGGCGGTCGTCACGGTCACGTTGGCCGAGGGCTGGGTCGACAGCTTCACGTCGTAGGTCGCCGTCTTGCCCTGCTGGACGGCCAGCTGGTTGGTCGAGGCCACCACCGCGGGACCCGCGGCGACCGTGATGCCGACCGGGGTGGACTCCGCCGACGCGCCCAGGCTGTCGTACGCCTTGGCCAGCAGGGAATGACTGCCCACGGTCAAGCCAGAGGCCGAGTGCGTGAAGGGCGCGCTCGTGTCCGTGCCCAGCAGCGTGGTGTCGTCGTAGAACTCCACCTTGCTGATCGTCGCGCCGTCCGCGGCCGCCGCGGTCGCGGCGAGCGGCACCGCGTCACCCCGCGAGTAGACCGCGCCGGCGGCCGGGCTGGTCAGCACGGTGATCGGCGGCTGGTGGGCACCGACACAACTGGTGCCGTTGACCGCGAAGTTGGTCGGCGCCGCGTTGCTGCCGCTGTAGGTGAACTGCGCGCCGGTGGAGGCGGCGGCGCCGGGGGCGATGTTCGCGTTGTACGAGGCGTTCTTGACCGTGATCGCCTGGCCGGACTGGGACCAGGTGCCGTTCCAGCCGCTGCCGCTGAGCTTCTGGTTGCCCGCGTAGCTGTACGTCAGACTCCAGCCGGCGATGGGGTCCGTGCCCCGGTTGGTGATCGTCACGTCAGCGGTGAAGCCGGAGCCCCAGTCGTTCGTCTTGTAGTCGACGCTGCACTGAAGTGCCGCCGCCTGCGCGGGAGTCGAACCCGAACTCAGCATCGTGAAGGGAAGTGCCAGGGCCGCCACCACGGCGGTCCACGCGCGCCGGGCGATCCGGCGTCTTGCTCTGGGGGGCATGTTCTGGTTCCTCCTGCGGCTAGGAGTTGTCAAGGCTTGAACCAGTGGGAGCGCTCCCATAGTGAGGATCAGGGTGGAAGGGGTCAAGGTGCTTGAAGAGTCGAAAAGATTCGACGAACGGTGTTGAGGAAAAGTCAAGTGACTCCTCTGTTCTTTGCCGTCACTTGGCGCTAGCTTCATGGACACCAGTGGGAGCGATTCCATCAGTCGACGCGTCTGCCACGACGCGCTGATCTGCAAGGAGTCGCTCATGCGACACCCCCCGCGTTCAGTACTTTTAGCCGTCGAGCCCGTTGGACCCGGGTGACGGCACGGCACCCGTCCCGCGTACGCCGGAGCCCGCTCCGCCGATGGCGTCCAGGCCGGTGCCGACAAAACGGCCGCACCTTCGCCTGCTGCTCCCACGAGAGCCGCCGGAACCCCACGCTCACCCCGGTCGCCGCCCAAGTGCCCCTCGCGGCACAGGAGCTCGTCGAGAACACCTGCGTTCGGCCCGTCCCTGAATCATGCGCGCCCTGAACGGTCAACACCCCGCAACCGAGAAGGAACCCGCACTCATGAGTCGTACCAGAACCGCGATGCTCGCTGCCCTGGCGCTGGTCGCCGGGGCGTCCGGGACGGCGTTCGCCGTCGTTCCCGGGGACGCCGGTATCGCCGCCGTCCCGTGCACCGTCGACTACAAGATCCAGAACCAGTGGGGCACCGGCTTCACCGCCGCGGTCACCGTCACCAACAACGGAGCCGCCAAGTCGAGTTGGGCCGTGAAGTGGTCCTACGCCGGTAACCAGAAGGTCACCAGCGGCTGGAACGCCAAGATCAGCCAGAGCGGCACGGCCGTCACCGCAGCCAACGAGTCCTACAACGGGACGCTGGCCACCGGCGGTTCGGCCAGCTTCGGCTTCCAGGGCACCTACAGCGGCTCCAACGCCCTCCCGGCCACCTTCACCCTCGACGGCGTGACCTGCAACGTCGACGACGGCGGCGGCGGACCCACCGACCCGCCGGACCCCGGCACCCCGGGCACCCGCGTCGACAACCCCTACAACGGGGCCAAGGTGTACGTGAACCCGGAGTGGTCCGCGAAGGCCGCCGCCGAGCCGGGCGGCAGCCGTATCTCCAACCAGCCCACCGGGGTGTGGCTGGACCGGATCGCCGCGATCAACGGCGTCAACGGCGGCATGGGCCTGCGCGACCACCTCGACGCGGCGCTCACCCAGAAGGGCTCCGGCGAACTCGTCGTCCAGCTGGTCATCTACAACCTGCCCGGTCGCGACTGCGCGGCTCTCTCCTCCAACGGTGAGCTCGGCCCGACGGAGATCGACAAGTACAAGACGCAGTACATCGACCCGATCAAGGCGATCCTCGCCGACGCGAAGTACGCCTCGCTGCGGATCGTGACCACCATCGAGATCGACTCGCTGCCCAACCTCGTCACCAACACCGGCAGCCGCCCCACGGCCACCCCGCAGTGTGACGTGATGAAGGCCAACGGCAACTACCAGAAGGGCGTCGGCTACGCCCTGAACAAGCTGGGTGACGTGGGCAACGTCTACAACTACATCGACGCCGGTCACCACGGCTGGATCGGCTGGGACGACAACTTCGCGCCCACTGCCACCCTGATGAAGGAGGCGGCCACCACGGAGGGCGCCACCGTCAACGACGTCCACGGCTTCATCACCAACACGGCCAACTACAGCGCCCTGAAGGAGAACAACTTCACCATCAACGACTCCGTGGCCGGCAAGTCCGTCCGCGAGTCCAAGTGGGTCGACTGGAACCGCTACGTCGACGAGCTGTCCTTCGCCCAGGCCTTCCGCAACCAGCTGGTGACGACCGGCTTCAACTCCGGCGTCGGCATGCTGATCGACACCTCCCGCAACGGCTGGGGCGGTTCGGCCCGGCCCACCGGCCCCGGTGCCATGACCAGCGTCGACACTTACGTCGACGGCGGCCGCTACGACCGCCGCTTCAACACCGGGAACTGGTGCAACCAGTCCGGTGCGGGTCTCGGTGAACGCCCGAAGGCCAGCCCGGCCGCCGGGATCGACGCGTACGTCTGGATGAAGCCGCCGGGCGAGTCCGACGGCTCCAGCAGCGCCATCCCGAACGACGAGGGCAAGGGCTTCGACCGGATGTGCGACCCGACGTACACGGGCAACCCGCGCAACAACAACAACATGTCCGGCGCCCTGCCGAACGCCCCGGTCGCCGGGCACTGGTTCTCGGCACAGTTCCAGGAGCTCATGAAGAACGCCTACCCGGCGCTGTGACCCCCTGAGGGTCGCACGTGACCGATCCGCCGGGGTCGGCCCTCCAGGGCCGGACCCCGGCGGATCAGCGGCGCGCAGCCTCACCCTTTTTGCCGTCGCAGCAACAGAGGTGGCCCCGCCGCGGTGCGTCGGCGCACGCTGTCCCCAGGCGGACGAGAGGCTGACCACCATGGCGCACGAGCACACAGGCGAGCACGCATCCGAGCACGCACCCCACCACCACGGGCACACCGACATCGACTGGAACGAGATGGCCCCCCTGCTGGAGAGCCAGGCGGAGCTGTTCACGCCCCTGTACGAGCGGGCCCTGGCGTGGCTCGGACACAAGCAGACCGAGCCGGGACTGATCGTCGACGCGGGCAGCGGACCCGGCGTGGTGTCCTGTCTGCTCGCCGACGCCTTCCCCGGCGCCCGCGTCGTCGCCGTCGACGGCACCGAACCGCTCCTCGAACGGGCCCGCGCCCGGGCCGCCCGGCTCGGAGTCGCCGACCGTTTCGACACCCTCGCCGGTGAACTGCCCGGCGTACTCGACGACTTGGACTACCCGGCCGACCTGCTCTGGGCCAGCCGGAGCCTGCACCACCTCGGGGACCAGCGGGCCGCCCTCGCCGCCTTCGCGGCCCGTCTGACGCCCGGTGGCACCCTCGCGCTCCTGGAGGGCGGCCTGCCGGCCCGCTTCCTGCCCCGTGACATCGGCATCGGCCGCCCAGGACTGCAGGCGCGCCTGGACGCGCTGGAGGAGGAGTGGTTCGCGAGCATGCGCGCCGACCTGCCCGGCGCCGTCGCCGAGACCGAGGACTGGCCGGCGCTGATGACCGCCGCGGGTCTGCGGCCGACCGGCACCCGCAGCTTCCTGCTCGACCTGCCCGCACCGACCACGGACCGCGCCCGGGCCCACGCCGCGGCCACCCTCGGGCGCCTGCGCGAGGGCTTCGGCGACCGCCTCGACGCCACCGACCGCGACACGCTCGACCGGCTCCTGGACCCCGGGGACCCGGCGAGCGTGCACCGGCGGCCCGATGCCTTCGTGCTGGCGGCGCACACCGTGTACACCGCCGTGCGGACGGGATGACGCCGGCCCGGGCCGGTCAGCAGTGGCCCGGCCGGGTGCGGAGCGTGGGTCGTGCGCCCTGGACGTTCCGCGTGCGGCAGACACGAAGTGCGTGGCGAGCACCCGCCGCTTGACCGCCTCCCGCGCGAACCGGTCATCACCGAGGCGCGGTGGCACCGCTACTTCCCCTCGGCCGCCCACCGGAGCACCTGCCCGCCCTGACCGCGGCCCCGCACCCCTTGACTTCGAGAGCGCTTCAAGTGATGGACTCCGCGCTGTCCGCACAGATCACAGGGGGTATCCATGACCACCGACTCTCCGGTCACGCTCATCACCGGCGGCGCCAGCGGCATCGGCGCCGCGGTCGCCAGGCGGCTGCTCGACGGCGGCGGGCGCGTCGCCGTCACCGGCCGCGGTGAGGCACGGCTGAAGGCCTTCGCCGAGGAACTCGGGCGGCCCGAAGGCCTGTTGACGCTCACCGGCAACGCGGCCGAGTACGACAGCGTGCGGTCGGCCGTCGACCGTACCCTGACAGAGTTCGGCCGACTGGACACCGTCGTCGCCAACGCCGGCTTCGCCACCCACGACTCCGTCGCGGACGGAGACCCCGCCGGATGGACCGAGATGGTCCTGACCAACGTCCTCGGCCCCGCCCTGCTCGTCAGGGCCTCGATCGACGCCCTGAAGGAGACCCGCGGCCGGATCGTGCTGGTCGGCAGCGTCGCCGGGTTCGTGCCGACACCGGGCAACATCTACGGCGCGACGAAGTGGGCGGTGACCGGGCTCGCCGAGAACACCCGCCGACAGGTGACGGAGTTCGGCGTCGGGGTCACCCTGATCGCGCCCGGACGCGTGGAGACCCCCTTCTGGGACAGCTACGGCAGCCTGCCGCCCGGCCGTCTGCTCACCGCCGACCAGATCGCCGACTCGATCGTGTGGGCGCTGGGGCAGCCCGAGGGTGTCGACGTCAACACCGTCGTCGTCCGGCCGGTCGGGCAGCCCAACTGACCCTGCGAGGACGTCAGTTCTCCAGGAGGAACCGCTTCGTCAGCCGCTTGCCCAGAGCCACCGCCTGCCGGTGGCTCTCGATGGGGGACACCCGGGAGTCCTTGAACAGGATGTACGTCACCTCGGCGGCCGTGCCGCCCCGGGCCGGATCCGGGTCGATGCCCAGGGACTTCGCGGCCGCGTACGAGGCCTCGCCGATGATTTGGGAGGGGCCGGTGTCGCCGACGACGGCGTACCGGACCTTGCCGTCGTGGATCACCGCGACCACACCGCCGCCCCTGATGCCCGAGGCGGCCGGCTTCCACAGGGCGCTCGCGCCGGGCACCACGACGTACGGCAGGGTGTCGGAGCGCAGCGGCCTGCCGTCGGACTGGTGGAACGCGGTGTCGGGGTGGAACCAGGGGTCGGTCCGCTCGTTGCACTTCGCGGTGCGTCGGCCGTCGCAGTCGATGTCCATGTCGGCCTTCCAGAACACCGCGCCCTTCAGGCCGCACACGGGGATCTCGGCCCGGGTGTTCGCGTCCGTGCGGTACTTGCCGTGGGAGATCTGCGCGCAGGACGACACCTTCGCGAGCAGGCCGGCGGCGTCGACCGCGCCCTCCTGGGCCGACGTGGGACGCGGGGTGCCGGAGGCGGTCGTGGGGAGCGAGCCGGCGGCGAGCACGGCGGCCGCGGAGAGCGCGGTGAGGGTCAGTGTCCGGAGGTGCACTGCGAGGGGGCCCTTCCGTAGGGAAATCCGCTAGTGGGATGTGCCTACCACGCGGGTTCGCGGCGGCCCTCCGGCGCGGCCGCGCCGGTCACCCGGGCGGGGGGTGGACACGACGGCGCCCCGGGCCGGTGCCACGGATGTGGTACCGGCCCGGGGCGCGTGTCCGGGAAGGGTCAGGGCAGCTCGAACGTCGCCGGGTCCGGGCCCAGGCGACGGTCCTCGTTCAGCGCGCTGATCGCCGCGAGGTCCTCGGCGTCCAGGCTGAAGTCGAAGACCTCGATGTTCTCCTTGATCCGGGAGGGCGTCACGGACTTCGGGATCACGACGTTGCCGAGTTCGAGGTGCCAGCGCAGCACGACCTGGGCCGGGGTGCGCTCGTGCTTGCGGGCGATGGCGACGATCGCCGGAACCTCCAGCAGGCCCTTGCCCTGGCCGAGCGGCGACCAGGCCTCGGTGGCGATGCCCTGCTCCGCGTGGTAGTCGCGGGACGTCTGCTGCTGCAGGTGCGGGTGCAGCTCGATCTGGTTGACCGCGGGGACGACGGACGTCTCGGCGATCAGCCGCTCGAGGTGCTGGGGAAGGAAGTTGGACACGCCGACGGCGCGCACCCGGCCGTCCGCGAGGAGCTTCTCGAACGCCCGGTAGGTGTCGAGGTACTTGTCGGTGGCCGGCGCCGGCCAGTGGATCAGGTACAGATCGACGTAGTCCAGACCGAGCTTGGCCAGCGACGTGTCGAAGGCGCTCAGCGTGGAGTCGTAGCCCTGGTCGGTGTTCCAGAGCTTGGTGGTGACGAACACGTCCTCACGGGGCAGGCCGGAGGCCGCGATCGCCTTGCCGGTGCCCTCTTCGTTGCCGTAGATCGCCGCTGTGTCGATGCTGCGGTACCCGGCCTCCAGCGCGGTGGTGACCGCCTGCTCGGCCTCGTCGTCCGGCACCTGCCAGACTCCGAAGCCCAGCTGGGGCATCTCGACGCCGTTGTTGAGGATGATCGGGGGGACCTTGCTCACGAGCTCTTGATCCTTACGGTCGTTTGTCGGGTGGTTCTCCCATCGTCAACGATCACGAGCCGTGATGCATTCCTGACCGGAGAATCGGACGGAATGTACGGGTACCCGGACTCATGCCCGGTACAACGCCTCCACCTCGCTGCCGTAGGCGTTCTCGATCGCCTTGCGCTTCAGCTTCAGTGACGGGGTCAGCAGGCCGTGTTCCTCGGTGAACGGCTGGGCCAGTATCCGGAAGGTGCGGATCGACTCGGCCTGGGAGACCAGTGTGTTGGCGGCGACCACGGCCCGTCGCACCTCGGCCTCCAGGTCCGCGTCGCGCACCAACTCCGCCGGTGCCATCCGGGGTTTGCCGCGCATGGCCAGCCAGTGCTCCACGGCCTCCTGGTCGAGCGTGACCAGGGCGGCGATGTAGGGGCGGTCGTTGCCGACGACGATGCACTGGGCGACCAGCGGATGGTCGCGCACCCGCTCCTCCAGGAGGCCGGGCGAGACGCTCTTGCCGCCGGAGGTGACGAGGATCTCCTTCTTGCGGCCGGTGATGGTGAGGTAGCCGTCCTCGTCCAGGGAGCCGAGGTCGCCGGTGGCGAGCCAGCCGTCGTGCAGGGCCTCGTCGGTGGCCTTGGGGTTGTTGAGGTAGCCCTGGAAGACGTTCTCGCCGCGCAGCCAGATCTCACCGTCGTCGGCGATGTGCACGGTCATGCCGGGGATGGCCTGCCCGACGGTGCCGTAGCGGGTGCGCTCGGGCGGGTTGGCGGTGGCGGCGGCGGTGGTCTCGGTGAGGCCGTAGCCCTCGTAGATGTGCACGCCCGCTCCCGCCCAGAACAGTCCGAGCTTGCGGTCCATCGCCGAGCCGCCCGACATGGCTTGGCGGATGCGGCCGCCCATCGCGGCGCGCACCTTGGAGTAGACGAGCTTGTCGAAGAGCTGGTGCTGCATGCGCAGGCCGGCCGAGGGGCCGGGCCCGATGCCCCAGGCCTTCGCCTCCATCGCGTCCGCGTACTTCACCGCGACGTCGACGGCCTTCTCGAACGGTCCCGACCTGCCCTCCTTCTCGGCCTTGCGGCGGGCCGCGTTGAACACCTTCTCGAAGATGTACGGCACGGCGAGGAAGAAGGTCGGCTTGAAGGCGGCCAGGTCGGGCAGCAGCGCGGCCGCGTTCAGCTGCGGCTGGTGACCGAACTTCACCTTGCCGCGGATCCCGGCGATCTGGACCATCCGCCCGAAGACGTGCGCCAGCGGCAGGAACAGCAGGGTCGCCGCCTCGTCGCCCCGTTTCGAGTGGAACACCGGCTCCCAGCGTTCGATGACGGTGTCCGCCTCGTACATGAAGTTGCCGTGCGAGATGACACAGCCCTTGGGCCGGCCGGTGGTGCCCGAGGTGTAGATGATCGTCGCGACCGAGTCCGGGGTGACCGCCTGCCGGTGCCGGTGCACCACCTCGTCGTCCAGGTGGGCGCCCGCGTCGTACAGCTCCTGCACCGCCCCCGAGTCCAGCTGCCACAGCCGGCGCAGCTGCGGCAGCCGGTCGATGACGGTGGCGATGGTCATCGCGTGGTCCTCGTGCTCCACGACCGCCGCGGTGCACTCGGCGTCGTAGAGCATCCAGAAGCACTGCTCGGCCGAGGAGGTCGGGTAGACCGGCACCACCTGGGCGCCGATGGACCACAGGGCGTAGTCGAAGAGGGTCCACTCGTAGCGCGTGGGAGCCATGATCGCGACCCGGTCGCCGAAACGGATGCCCTGGGCGAGCAGGCCCTTGGCGAGGGCCATCACCTCGTCGCGGAACTCGGCGGCGGTCACGTCACGCCACTGGCCGGTGTCGTCCTTGCGGCCGAGCGCGATGTGCAGCGGGTCCTCCTGCGCATGCTGGAAGACGACGTCGGCCAGACCGCCCACCGGCGGTGCCAACGCCAACGGAGGGTTGGTGAACTCGCGCAAACCCCGCTCCCCGCCTCTGGTGCAGCTCCGCTCAGCGCGGTGAAAGCTACCCCACCCCGGAGGTGGGCGGGAGGGGGGCGGAATTCGAGCAGTGCTCACGTATGCACTGGTCAGTGACGGAAAATGCGCGCACATGGGGAAGGGTCGGACAGAAAGCTGACGGTTGAGTAAGTTTCGGTGCCGTAATCTCCACCGAATCTGTACGACCTGATTACGCCCCTCACGATGGCCGAATCACGACCGTGGAACTGGGTCGTCCGCCCTCGTCCGTGCACCCGCGGTCCTCTTCTGTCAGCGTCCGAACACCCGGATCCGTCACACGGTCACCGTCGCCGCCCGCTGTCGAGCGCCCGGTCAGCGTCCGTGCAGACGGTCCCCGCCGGTGAGGATCGCCGTGGCCAGGGCGTCGGCCGCGCCCTGGGCGGCCGTGCGGCGGCGGCCGTGGACCACGACGAAGTCGACGCGGCCGAGTTCCGGCAGTCCCGACCGGTCGGGGACGCGCACCAGGCCGGGCGGGATCAGCCCCCGTGAGTGGGCCATCACGCCGAGGCCCGCACGGGCCGCCGCGATCAGGCCGTTCAGGCTGCCGCTGGTGCAGGCGACGCGCCAGGACCGCCCCTGCCGCTCCAGCGCCTCCAAGGCGAGGGCCCGGGTGATGCCCGGCGGCGGGTACACGATCAACGGCACCGGCCGGTCCGGGTCGAGGCGCAGCCGCTCCGCGCCGATCCACACCAGCTCGTCGTGGCGGACCAGCTGTCCGTGCGGGTCCTCGGGGCGCCGCTTCGCGAGGACCAGGTCCAGCTTCCCCGCCGCCAGCTGCTCGTGCAGCGTCCCCGACAGTTCGACCGTCAGCTCCAGGTCGACCTCGGGATGGTCGTGCCGGAAGCCCTCCAGGATCTCCGGCAGCCGGGTCAGCACGAAGTCCTCGGAGGCGCCGAAACGGAGCCGGCCGCGCACCCGTGTCCCCGTGAAGAACGCCGTCGCCTGCTCGTGCACGTCGAGGATCCGGCGGGCGAAGCCGAGCATCGCCTCGCCGTCCTCCGTCAGTTCCACGGAGTGGGTGTCCCGGGTGAACAGCTGCCGTCCGGCGGCTTCCTCCAGCCGCCGCACGTGCTGGCTGACGGTGGACTGGCGCAGCCCCAGTCGCCGGGCGGCCTGCGTGAAGCTCAGCGTCTGGGCCACGGTGAGGAACGTACGCAGCTGGGAGGGGTCGTACACATCGCCAGGCTATCGCGGAACGTGATGACAGTCAGAGTGGTATGCCGGATTCCCGATCGCGGCGGCAGGGAGCACGATGGAGGGGGGCCCTCCGGCCCCGGCGCGAGGGCCCCGATCCAGGGCGGGCCCGGCACCGCGACCGCACACGCGCACGACGACCAGCAAGTGGAGCACCGTGAAACGCCTGCGATGGCCGAGTTGGATGCCGATAGACCCGTACATCCTGCTGCTGCTCGGGACGGTGGGCCTCGCGGCTCTCCTCCCGGCCCGCGGGACGGCGGCCGACGTGGCCTCCGGCGCCTCCTCGGGCGCCATCGCCTTCCTCTTCTTCCTCTACGGCGCCCGGCTGTCCACCCGCGAGGCGCTGGACGGACTCAAGCACTGGCGGCTCCACGTCACCGTGCTGGCCTGCACGTTCCTCGTGTTCCCGCTGCTGGGCCTGGCCGCCCGAGGGCTCGTCCCCGTCTTCCTGACGGACCCGCTCTACCAGGGCCTGCTCTTCCTCACGCTCGTCCCGTCGACCATCCAGTCCTCGATCGCCTTCACCTCGATGGCCCGCGGCAACGTGCCCGCCGCCATCTGCGCCGGCTCCTTCTCCTCCCTGGTCGGCATCGTCGTCACCCCGCTGCTGGCGGCGGCCCTGCTCGGCGGCGGCACCGGCGGGTTCTCCGCCGACTCGGTGCTGGAGATCGTCCTGCAACTGCTGGTGCCGTTCCTCGCCGGGCAGCTGCTGCGCCGCTGGATCGGCGAGTTCGTCGCCCGGCACAAGAAGGTGCTAGGCCTGGTCGACCGCGGTTCGATCCTCCTCGTCGTCTACACGGCGTTCAGCGAGGGCATGGTCCAGGGCATCTGGCACCAGGTGAGCCCGGGCCGGCTGGCCGGACTGATGGTCGTCGAGGCCGTGCTGCTGGCCGTGATGCTGACCCTGACCTGGTACGGCGCCAAGGCGCTGCGCTTCGGCCGCGAGGACCGGATCGCGATCCAGTTCGCCGGCTCGAAGAAGTCCCTCGCCTCCGGACTGCCCATGGCGAGCGTCCTGTTCGGCGCGCACGCCTCGCTGGCCGTGCTGCCGCTGATGCTCTTCCACCAGATGCAGCTGATGGTGTGCGCGGTGATCGCCAAGCGCCGCTCGCACGACGAACCCGGCCCCGGCGAGGAGCTCAGCGCACCGGCCTCAGCCGCAGCGTCACGAAACGCGGTCGGTACAGGGACACGTTCCGGTTGAGCTGCGCCGCGGCGCCGGTCACCTCCAGCCAGTTGACGTCGTAGCTCAGCACCAGCCGTCCGTCGCCGCCGAGTTCGGGGTGTGCCTGCGGGTTGTAGGCGGCGACCTGGTCCGAGGGCAGCGACGGCGTGAAGTCCTTCACCGGGCCGTGCCAGGGCCCGGTGGGGGAGCAGGCCCAGTACGAGGTCACCGTGGTCAGCCCCCGCGTCCCCGCCGCCATCGTGAACAGCACGTACGTGCCGCCCTGACGCACCACCGAGAACGCGCTGCCCACCCCGGTGCGCCGCCCGTCCCCCAGCACGGCACCCGGTCGGGCGCGCGCCACCCAGGCGGAGCCGTCCCAGTACTCCCAGGCTGCGGGATCCCCGAGCCCGCCCTCGGGCACCCGGGCCACGTACGCGTGCGAGACGGGCCGGGACGCGGCCTGCCCGTCGTCGCCGCCGAAGACGTACGTCCAGCCGCCCCGGTGGACCAGCGTCGTGCCGAACAGCACGCGCCGGGACGGGTCTCGGACCTGCCGCTGGTCGAGCACCTCGACGACCGACTCGACCCGCAGGTCGGGCAGGGACAGCGTGGCGACCTCGGTGGCGGTCGGCACCCCGTAGATCCACGGCGCCTGACCGGCCGTCCGCACCCACAGCAGCACCCGCAGCACCTGCTCGGAGGAGCCGGGCGAGCGGGGTTCGACGCGGGCCGCCACGGGCCAGCGCCACCGGCCGGGGCCCGGGTCGGGGAACAGGGGCGCGGGCAGCGTGGTGGCGAGCCGTCCGTCGTCCATCACCACCGCGGAGTTGCGCACCAGGGGTGCCGTGCCGTCCCGCCAGGCGTACGACTCGCCGACCGGGTTGGGCGGGCGGTACACCTGGCCCAGGTAGGTGTCCGAGAACAGCCACAGCACGCGCCCGTCCGGCAGCCGCACCGAGTGGGTGCCGTCGCCGCCGGTCCAGTCGTCGGCACGGGCGGCGTCGTCGCCGTAGCGGGCGAACTCGCCGGTGAGCCGCTCGTCAGCCGACCACGAGCCGACGGTACGCGGTACGCAGTCCCGCCCCTCGCGGCCTTCGTCGTCCGGCAGGGCGCCGAGCAGCACCGCCGTGAGAACCAGGGCCAGTACCAGGCCGACCCCGACTCCCGTCCGTTGTCGTCGTGCTCGTCTGTCCTCGGGCACGCTCCGGCACGTTACTGGCCCGAGCTCCCCTGGTCCATGGGCAGCCGCACAACGGTGTCCGTCGGCGACGCCGTCCCGGCGGTGATCTCGGCGTCGATGCGCGCCCGGTCCAGACCCGGACGTCGTCGGTCGTGCCGGTGAGGAAGGCACGGCGGTCCATGCGCTGCCCGGTGTGCGCCCGGCTCGTCGACGTCCCCGCCGGCGACTCGGCTCGCCGAGCCGCCGCGGTGGGCGGGACCGGAGGGAGGCCGGGAAGCCGTTGCGGACGGCCGAGCCGGTACGGAGCGCTGACGGCGGATAGCGTTCCGTCATGATCACACCGCACACCGCCGACACCACACCGGCACTCGACCCCGCCCGCACCGCCCTCGTGCTCGTCGACCTCATGGAGCGCATCCTCGCTCTGCCGCTCGAACCCCGCGCGGGGGCCGAGGTCCTCGACGTGAGTGTGGAGTTGGCGGCTCGGTTCCGCTCGGTCGGCGCGCCCGTCGTGCTGGTCCGCGTCGAGCGGCCGGGCATCACCGAGCAGCCGCCCGGCAGCGGACTGGCGGCCGCGCTGCCGCACGACGGCGACATCGAGATCGTGAAGCACACGATCGGCGGCTTCCAGGGCACGGACCTGGACCGGCGGCTGCGCGAACGCGGCGTCACCGCCCTGGTGTTCGGCGGCATCGCCACCAACCTCGGCGTCGAGTCCACCGCTCGCGCGGCCGGGGACCTCGGCTACGACCTGGTGTTCGCCGAGGACGCCATGACCGCGTTCACGGCGGCCGAGCACGAGGCGTCGGTGCGGCTCGACTTCCCCCGGCTGGGCACCGTGGTCACGGCGTCCGAGGTGCGCTTCGTCTGAGCGGTGAGGGGTCCGGGCGCGCTTGGTCCGGGCGCGCTGGCCCGGGCGTTCACACCAGGTTCGCGCCACCGTCCGGGTCGCCGCCTTCGCCGAGCTCGCGCGGCGGCGGGCGACGGGTTGAGACGGGGCCCCTGCGGCGCAGGGGGCGCTCCCCGCCGGTCGGGGCCCCGCCGCCGTGTCGCGGGGGACCCCGCTGGCCCGGGCGTTCACACCAGGTTCGCGCCACCGTCCGGGTCGCCGCCTTCGCCGAGCTCGCGCGGCGGCGGGCGACGGGTTGAGACGGGGCCCCTGCGGCGCAGGGGGCGCTCCCCGCCGGTCGGGGCCCCGCCGCCGTGTCGCGGGGGACCGCTCAGCCCTGGGCGGCCGCGGCCCGCAGAGCGATACGGTCCTCGCCCGCGTACACGTTCATGGAACTGCCCCGCAGGAAGCCCACCAGGGTCAGACCGGTCTCCGCCGCCAGGTCGACGGCGAGGGAGGAGGGCGCCGAGACCGCCGCCAGCATCGGGATGCCCGCCATCACGGCCTTCTGCGCCAGCTCGAAGGAGGCCCGGCCGGACACCAGCAGGATGGTGCGGGACAGCGGCAGGTCGCCGTTCTGCAGGGCGCGGCCCACGAGCTTGTCGACCGCGTTGTGCCGGCCCACGTCCTCCCGTACGTCGAGCAGCTCGCCGCCCTCGGTGAACAGGGCCGCCGCGTGCAGGCCCCCGGTCCGGTCGAAGACCCGCTGGGCCGCGCGGAGCCGGTCGGGGAGGCCCGCGAGGAGTTCGGGCCCGACCCGGAGCGGGGGAGTGTCGGAGATGGGCCAGCGTGCCGTGGTGCGGACCGCGTCGAGGCTCGCCTTCCCGCACAGGCCGCACGAGGAGGTGGTGTAGACGTTCCGTTCCAGGGTGATGTCGGGGACGACCACGCCGGGCGTCGTCCGCACGTCCACCACGTTGTACGTGTTGGAGCCGTCGGCCGTGGCGCCCGCGCAGTACACGATGTTCTGCAGGTCGCCCTGTTCGGCGAGCACGCCCTCGCTGACCAGGAAACCCGCCGCCAGCGCGAAGTCGTCCCCCGGCGTGCGCATGGTGATCGCCAGCGGCTTGCCGTTGAGCCGGATCTCCAGGGGCTCCTCGGCGACCAGCGTGTCCGGGCGGCTGGAGACCACGCCGTCCCGGATCCGGGTCACCTTGCGTCGTTCCGTGACTCGTCCCATGTCCTGATCAGCCCCGGTTCTGTACGTGCTGGTAGCCGAAACGGCCCTTGATGCAGAGATTGCCGTGGGTCACCGGGTTGTCGTGCGGCGAGGTGACCTTCACGATCTCATTGTCCTGCACGTGCAGCGTCAGGTTGCAGCCCACTCCGCAGTAGGCGCACACCGTGGTCGTCTCGGTCTGCGCGGATTCGTTCCAGGTACCCGCCGCCCGCATGTCGAACTCCGACTTGAACGACAGGGCCCCCGTCGGGCACACCTCGATGCAGTTGCCGCAGTACACGCAGGCCGAGTCGGTGAGCGGCGCGTCGTGCTCGACCGCGATCCGCGCGTCGAAGCCGCGGCCGGTGACGGAGATGGCGAAGGTGTTCTGCCACTGGTCGCCGCAGGCGTCCACGCACTTGTAGCAGAGGATGCACTTGCCGTAGTCGCGCACATACAGGTCGTTGTCGACCCTGGGCTCCTCGTCGAGCCGGGCCGCGTCGGGGCCGAAGCGGTCCGGCTTCGCCTCGTACTCCTTGACCCACTTCGCGAACCCCGGCGTCGTCGACATGTCGACCGAAGAAGCGAGCAGTTCCAGGACGATCCTGCGGCTGTGCCGGGCCCGTTCGGTGTCGGTCCGCACCTCCATGCCCGGTTCGGCCCTGCGGGAGCAGGCCGGGACGAGGGTGCGGGAGCCCTCGACCTCGACGACGCAGACCCGGCAGGCGTTCTTGGGGGTGAGCGTGTCGCCCTCGCAGAGGGTCGGGACGTCCTTCCCGGCCGCCCGGCAGGCGTCGAGGATCGTCGAGCCCTCGGGAACCCGGGCCTCCTGGCCGTCGAGGGTGAATTCCAGCAGGCGGCGCGGGATCCCCAGCGGTGTCACGGTCATTCGTACGCCCCCAGACGGTCGATGGCGGATTCCACGGCGTTCCAGGCGGTCTGCCCGAGACCGCAGATGGAGGCGTCCCGCATGGCGCGTCCGACCTCCCTGAGCAGGGCGATGTCGTCGGCCGCCGCCGCGCCGGTGCGCTCCGCGATCCGGTGCAGCGCCTCCTCCTGCCGTACGGTCCCCACCCGGCAGGGCACGCACTGTCCGCACGACTCGTCGCGGAAGAACTCGGCGATGCGCAGCAGCAGCCTCGGCAGCGGGACGGTGCTGTCGAACGCCATCACGACCCCGGAGCCGAGCGTGGTGCCGGCCTCCCGGGTCCCTTCGAAGGTGAGCGGGATGTCCGTCTCGTCGGGGCGGACGAAACCGCCCGCCGCCCCGCCCAGGAGCACCGCCCGCAGGCCGTCGCGCACGCCGGCCAGTTCCAGCAGTTCGCCCAGCGTCGTACCGAACGGCAGCTCGTAGACCCCGGGCCGTGCCACGCTTCCCGACACACAGAACAGCTTCGGCCCGGTGGAGCGTTCCGTGCCGGTCGCCGCGTACGCCGGTGCGCCCATGGTCAGGATCGGCAGCACGTTGACGAGCGTCTCGACGTTGTTCTCCACCGTCGGCTTGCCGAACAGCCCCTTCTCCACGGGGAACGGCGGCTTGGAGCGCGGCTCGCCCCGGTACCCCTCGATGGAGTTGAACAGGGCGGTCTCCTCGCCGCAGATGTACGCCCCGGCGCCCCGCCGGATCTCGATGTCGAAGGCGTAGCCCTGGCCGAGTACGTCGTCGCCGAGCAGTCCGCGGGCCCGCGCCTGCTCGATGGCGTGCCGCATGCGCTGTACGGCCCGCGGATACTCGCCGCGCAGATACAGGTAGCCCTGGTGCGCGCCGGTCGCGTACGCGGCGACGGTCATCGCCTCCACCAGCGCGTACGGGTCCCCCTCCATGATCACGCGGTCCTTGAAGGTGCCCGGCTCGGACTCGTCCGCGTTGCACACCAGGTAGTGCGGGTGGTCGGGCTGGGAGGCCGTGGCCTGCCATTTCCGGCCGGTGGGGAAGGCGGCCCCGCCACGGCCGACCAGGCCGGAGTCGGTGACCTCGCGGATGACCCCGGCGGGACCGAGGTCGAAGGCCCGGCGCAGGGCGGTGTAGCCGCCGTGGGCGCGGTAGTCGTCGAGTGACGCCGGGTCCGCGACGCCCACCCGGCGCAGCAGGGTCAGCGCCGGGTCCCCGGCCTGGGGCACCGCCATCGCCGCCGGTGGTTCCTCCGGCGCCGAGTCGGGCGCCCGCGCGACGAGGACGGCCGCCTCGACCGTCGCCGGCGCCGCGACGGCCGTACGCACCGGGTCCCCCGCCTTGACGGCGAGCGCCGCCGGAGCCCGCTCGCACAGGCCCAGGCAGGGGCTGCGCTCGACGCTCACCCCGCTGCCGGGGCCCAGCCGCGCCTCGACCTCCGCGCACAGCCCGGACGCGCCGGCCGCCGCGCACGCCAGGTCCGTACACACGTGCAGGACGGTCGCCGGGCGCGGCTTGACCGAGAACATGGCGTAGAAGGTGGCGACCCCGTACGCCTCCGCCGGCGGCACGGTGAGCCGCCGGCACAGGTAGTCCAGGGCGCCCTCGCTGATCCAGCCGACCCGGTCGTTGATCGCGTGCAGCCCCGGCAACAGCAGGTCGCGGCGGTCGCGGGCCGCACGCCCACCGCGGGCCCACCTGAGGTCGGCGGCCCTCATCTCGTCGCGGGCCGCGCCCTCCCAGGAGGACTCGGGCGGGCCCAGCAGGGCGTCGACGGCCGCCCGTTCGTCGTCGGTGGGTTTGCTGTCGCCGAAGTGCAGGTCCACTGCATCACCTCACGATGGTCGCAACCGGGAGCTTCTCGATCCGGATCGCCGACGCCTTGAACTCCGCCGTCCCCGCGATCGGGCAGTTCGCCTCGA
The DNA here is from genome assembly GCF_001514265.1 of Streptomyces resistomycificus. Lineage (GTDB taxonomy): Bacteria > Actinomycetota > Actinomycetes > Streptomycetales > Streptomycetaceae > Streptomyces > Streptomyces resistomycificus. Next base: position 683,358 of record NZ_KQ948988.1, read on the forward strand.
TCGTCAGCCGGTTGGTGTCCACCTCGTCGGGAAAGTGCATGGTCATGAACGCCAGCCCGGGCCGCAGGGCGGTGTCGATCCACACGGGTGCGACGACCGCGCCGCGCCGCGAGGTGACCTGCACCTGCTCGCCGACCACGACCCCGTACCGCTCGGCGTCTTCGGGGCACAGCTCGACGAACTCGCCGCGCCGCAGGGGCGAGGCGAAACTCCCGCTCTGCACGCCGGTGTTGTACGAGTCGAGCCGTCGGCCGGTGGTCAGCCGGATCGGGTACTCCTCGTCGGTGAGGTCCACCGGCGGATCGTGCTGCACCAGACCGAAGGGGGCCGGCACCCCGCGCCTGGCCGGGTCCGTCTCCCACAACCGGCCGTGCAGGTACGTCGGTTCGAGCCGGCCGGTGTCGGGGCAGGGCCACTGGATGCCCTGGTGTTCCGCCAGGCGTTCGTACGTCATCCCGTAGTGGTCCGGCGAGAGAGACCTGAGCTCGTTCCACACGGCCTCGGAGTCGGCGTACTTCCACTCGTGGCCCAGCCGCGCGGCGAGCTCGCACATGATGTCGACGTCCTCGCGGGCCTCGCCGGGCGGTGTCACGGCCCGGCGCACCCGCTGGACACGGCGTTCGCTGTTGGTGGTGGTGCCGTCGGTCTCCGCCCAGCCGGCCGTCGCCGGCAGCACCACGTGCGCCAGCTCGGCCGTCTTGGTGAGGAAGATGTCCTGCACCACGAGGAAGTCCAGCTGCCGCATCCGCCGCACGGCCTGCTCGCTGTCCGCCTCCGACTGCGCGGGGTTCTCGCCGATGCAGTAGACCGCCTTGAGCGTGCCCTCCTCCATCGCCTCGAACATCTCCGTGAGGTTCATCCCGTAGTGCGGCTGGATGACGGTGTCCCAGGCCGACTCGAACTTCAGCCGCGCGGCGGGGTCGAGGATGTCCTGGAAGCCGGGCAGCCGGTTGGGGATGGCGCCCATGTCACCGCCGCCCTGCACGTTGTTCTGGCCGCGCAGGGGCTGCAGGCCGGAGCCGTAGCGGCCCACGTGGCCGGTGAGCAGGGTGAGGTTGATCAACGCCCGTACGTTGTCGGTGCCGTTGTGGTGCTCGGTGATGCCGAGGGTCCAGCACAGCTGGGCGCGCTCGGCGCGGGCGTAGGCGTGCGCCAACTCCCGGATGGCGGCGGCCGGTACGCCCGTCACCTTCTCCGCCAGGGACAGCGTCCACGGCTCGACGAGCTGGCGGTACTCCTCGAATCCGGTCGTCGCCCGCTCGATGAACGCCTCGTTGGCCAGGCCCGCGTGGATGATCTCGCGGCCGATCGCGTGCGCCATCGGGATGTCCGTACCGACGTTGAGGCCCAGCCAGCTCTCCGCCCACTCGGCGGTGGAGGTGCGGCGCGGGTCGACCGCGTACATCCGGGCGCCGTTCCTGATCCCCCTCAGCACGTGCTGGAAGAAGATCGGGTGCGCGAAGCGGGCGTTGGAGCCCCACATCACGATGACGTCGGTGTGTTCGATCTCCTCGTACGACGACGTGCCGCCGCCGGAGCCGAACGCGGCCGACAGCCCGGCGACGCTGGGGGCGTGGCACGTCCGGTTGCAGGAGTCGACGTTGTTGGTGCCCATGACGACCCGGGCGAACTTCTGCGCCACGTAGTTCATCTCGTTGGTGGCGCGGGCGCAGGAGAACATGCCGAACGCGCCGCGGTTGCGTTCGATGCCCCGGGCGGCCCGCTCGAGCGCCTCCTCCCAGCTCGCCTGTCGGAAGGGCTGGTCGAGGGAGTCACGCACCAGCGGGTGGGTGAGCCGGGTGTAGGTCTTCGGGGTCCGGTCGCGTTTTTTCACAGGACGCTCCTCATACGGCGTTCCTCATGCGGCGCTCCTCAGCGCGAGCAGGTCCGAGATGGCGTGCACGGTGCGCAGGGTGGGCACCTCGACGCCGGTGATCTCCGCCAGCTCGACCACGGCCGCGAGCAGCACGTCGAGTTCGAGCGGCTTGCCGCGCTCCAGGTCCTGGAGCGTGGAGGTGCGGTGGTCGCCGACCCGCTCGGCGCCCGCGAGCCGGCGCTCGATGGAGACACCGACCTCGCAGCCGAGGGCCTCGGCGACGGACAGGGTCTCGGTCATCATGATCTCGATGACCCTGCGGGTGCCGCCGTGCAGGCACATCTGCCGCATGGTGGCGCGGGCCAGCGCGCTGATCGGGTTGAAGGAGATGTTGCCGAGCAGCTTGAGCCAGATGTCGTTGCGCAGGTCCGGTTCGACCGGGCACTTCAGCCCGCCGGCCCGCATGGCCTCGCTGAAGGCCAGACAGCGGGGCGAGACCGAGCGGTCGGGCTCGCCGACGGAGAACCGGGTGCCCTCCAAGTGCCGTACGACGCCCGGTCCTTCGAGTTCGGTGGCCGCGTAGACCACACAGCCGACGGCCCGTTCGGGCGCGAGCACCGCACTGACCGCGCCGCCCGGGTCCACGCTCTCGAGACGGTGGCCGTCGTGCGGGCCTCCGTGCCGGTGGAAGTACCACCAGGGAATGCCGTTCTGGGCGGCGATCACCGCCGTGGAGTCGTGCAGGAGAGGCTCGATCAGCGGCCCGCACGCCGCGTACGAGTTGGCCTTCAGGCCCAGGAAGACGTAGTCGACCGGACCGATCTCGGCCGGGTCGTCGGTGGCATGGGCACGGGCGGTGAAGTCACCGCGCGGGCTGAGCACCCGGACGCCGTGCTGCCTCATGGCCGCCAGATGCGGTCCACGGGCGACGAGATACACGTCGGCGCCCGCGCGGTGCAGCGCGGCTCCGACATAGGCGCCGATGGCTCCGGCACCGAGTACTGCGACTTTCATGCGAGGGAGCTCCGTTCGGTCGAGGGTACCGAGGAACTGCCGAACTCTGTCGACTGAATATTGTCTACAGTATGGGAGTTGGGGCAGCAAGGGTTCGCGCAGTACCTGAGGGTGAGGGGCGCCGACGAGGCGGTCACCACGTGCCCCGTCGACCAGGCGCCACAGCGGCGTGACTTCCGCGGCGCGGGCGCGTGGATCAGTCCCCTCCAGCAGATGCCGGCCGTTCGACGGACGGCTTCGAGCCCGCCCGACGTTCGCGGTCAGTACCTGCGGCCGCCGCGCAGTTCGCCCAGGTCCTGCCCTTCCTCCACGGCCACGGCAAGAACGGCAAGAGCGTCCTTCTGGACGTCACGCCGTGAAGTCCATGGTCGTCACGGACGCTGACGGGCGGCTGCTGGTCTGCAGCCCAGCCGAACCCGCGAGCTGCGCGGACATCGCCCATGCCCGGCAGTTGGGCCTGGTCAAGCTCCTGGCCAACGGACCGGCCGTGGAGGAGATCCTTGCCGACGCCGGCTGTGTCGGGGCGAGGCGGGTTGTCCGTTTTTCTCCAGGCGGAAGCACCCTGTTCGCTGCTCCAGGTGTCGGTGCTGTTGACCGGTTCGGGGCCGGCGGTCGCGCGGATACGGGGAAGCAGAGGCGACCGGAGCGCAGAGGGATCGCGCTGGGCAGACCGCCTGGGAGGCGTCGGCCTCCTGCTCGGCGGTTGTCCGGTGCGCTTGCCGGAGCAGAGGACCGTAGATGTCCTCGCGCCGGCCCGCGATTCGTTCCCACCAGCGCGGGTTGAACCCGGACAGGTGAACGACTGCCGCCATGCCCGGTCTGTGCGGGCGGATGCCGCCTGCCTCGCGGGAACCGCGCAGCGTCGGCGACCTGGTCACGGGGATCGTCGCCTGCGGTCAGCCCGGCCGACGGCGGAGCCGCGGGCGATCGCCGGTAGGCTGCGGCGGTGCGCACGGTCGAGCTTCTGCTGGATGAGGCGGCAGAGCTAGCGGTTTGGGAGGCCTGGCGGCGGCTCGCGGACGCGGGGCTGCCCAGTCAGGCGCGCCACCGCTCACCGACCAACAGCCCGCACCTCACCCTGGCCGCCTGCCCGGAGTTGACCGCCCCGATTCGCTGGGAGCTCGCCGAGGTGGCCGCTGTTCTGCCGCTGCCGGTGCGGTTCACCGGCGTGGTCCGTTTCGAGCGGCCCACCTCGGTGTTGGCCTGGGCGCTGGACCTCGACTCCGCGCTGGCCGGTTTGCACCGCCGGGTGTGGGAGGCGGTGGCCTCGGACAGCCAGCCCGATACCCTCAACCCCTTCCACGAACCCGGGCGCTGGAGCCCGCACATCACCCTCGGCCGGACCCGGCGGGCCGGTGCCTTCGCTGACCGGCGGGTCCCCGAACTGCTGCCGACGCCGCCGGTGTCGGCCCGGCTCACCACACTGCGCAGCTACGACACCCAGACCGGCGATCTGGAGGTGCTGGAGCCCCGCCCCTGAGACGCCGTCCCCGACGCTGGAGCCGCAGCGGCGGTCCGGCGATCACCGGTAGAACCACGGTGGCGAGAGAACCATGGGGCGACGCTCCTCGGAGGGCCCGGTGCCGGGGCCGCGGCGCCGGTCAGTTCCCATCCGCCGCAGCGGTAGATCTCGTATCCGGCCAGCCGGATCCGGCGGTCTTCGGCGACCATCTCCGAGTGGAGCCGCGCCACGGCGGCGTATCCGACCCGTCCCTGTGCGTCGGGCGGGTTGGGGCGGCCGTAGTGCTGCACGCCGCCACCCTCGATGACGATGCGGGAGTGGTCCGGGGCCAGGAGCAAGAAGTCCATCCGTTGCCGATACAGCGCACATGCGACGCCGGTCAGGCGCTCCTTGGCGATCTTCGGCTCGAAGGAGCCGTCCCGGTCGCCGGGCACGGCTATCTCCACCACCGGACAGACGAAGTCCAGAGGGCGGCTCCATTCGGCCATGACCTCGAGGACCTTGCGCTCGCCGCCGTCCAGGTGGCGGCGGTCGCCGGGGCGCACGGTGTCGCGGTGACCGACACGATCCTCGCCTACACGGCCACGGTCCTCGCCGACGGCCGTGAGTATCTGACCGACTGGCAGGTGAGGTGAACCACGCCATCAAGGAGACCGGTCTGAGCTTCACCACCGACGCCGTGCTTGCCGTGCCGACCAGGAACAGCGAGGTGCGCCTCTTCGAGCTCGACAAGGGCACCATGACCGCCCTCCCGAGCCGCTCGTCCAAGCCTGTCGAACCCGCGGCCTCGTCACAGGCGCGGCCCATCTCGACCGGCTGGTCCGCTGGGTCGACATCACTGCCCCGTTGCCAGCACGGGGAGGGTCAGGACGTCGGCCACAATGACCGGGCGGCCTTTCATATGGGTGTCCAGGCCCTCGGTGACCGGCGGCGGGGACGTTCCGGCGTTCTTGCTCATGGTGCCTCCCTGAGTGCCCGGACACTGTGACGAGCGGCGCTGACCTGCGCTAGAGCTGTTCGGTGGTCGGTCTGGAGCTTCCGTGCGAGCACTCCGCACAGCTCCCCCGGTGGGGCTGACACAACGTCCGGATGTCGCGGCCGGACCGGACAGGTCGCACGTTGGCGCGCCCCTGGTCCGCGGAGATGCTCGGGATACCGCAGCGGACCGAGCACCGAGGCCGGGAGACGAACATGACCGCACTGTCGCCGCACCTTCGCCAGGCCACGCCCGTGGTGGCGGTCCGGGGCGAGGGCGCGGCGCCTACTACAGGGCGAAGGACAAGCTGCGCTGAGTCGACGGCTGGTGGACTGCAGGGTTTACCGGGGAGTGGTCGCGGTAACCCCGCAGTTCCGGGCTTGGGGTGCCCCTGAGAGCCATTCGCTGTGGTGACCCCGTGACCGCGGTGCGCCGCTGTTCCCCGTCTCCTGTCGGCCGCGCCGCGTCGGCTACATCGAGGGCGCGGCGGGGTGTGCGGCGTCGGCTGACCAAGGACGGCTTCACGGGCGTCCCCATATCCATTGCTACCGCCGCCGATGAACTCGTTGACGGTGGGCCGGCCGCGCGCTCGATCTGCTCTCGCGGCTTCACCCGCAACTGACCTCATGTACCCCTCGTCCGAGATCGTCCGCGTCCGAGAGAAGATCCGCACCGCTATGACCGCCGCAGTCACCCGCAGCGAACACGACCTGCTCGGCGACCGGGACATCCCCGCCGACGCCTACTGGGGTGTCCACACCCTGCGCGCCACGGAGAACTTCCCCATCACCGGGACGCCCATCTCCTCCTACCCGCACCTGATCGAAGCCCTCGCCGCCGTCAAGGAGGCCGCCGCCCTGGTGAACCAGGAGCTCGGTCTGCTGGAGCCGAAGAAGGCCGCTGCCATCGTCGAAACCTGCCGTGAGATCCGCGACGGCAAGCTGCACGAACAGTTCGTCGTCGACGTCATCCAGGGAGGCGCCGGCACCTCGACCAACATGAACGCCAACGAGGTGATCGCCAACCGGGCTTTGGAACTGCTGGGTCACGCCAAGGGGCAGTACGAGTACCTGCACCCGAACGAGGACGTCAACCTCGGCCAGTCGACGAACGACGTCTACCCGACCGCCGTGAAGATCGCGACGGTCTTCGCGGTGCGCGGGCTACTCAAGGCGATGTCCGTACTGCAGGACGCCTTTGCCCGCAAGGCCATCGAGTTCCGTGACGTGCTGAAGATGGGCCGTACACAGTTGCAGGACGCGGTGCCGATGACGCTCGGGCAGGAGTTCTCCGCATACGCCGTCATGATTGACGAGGACCGGTCCCGTCTTGCCGAGGCGGTCGAGTTGATCCATGAGATCAACCTGGGCGCCACGGCGATCGGCACCGGACTCAACGCTCCCGTCGGATACGCCGAGTCGGCCCGCCGGCACCTGTCCGAGATCACCGGACTCCAGCTCGTCACCGCCGCCAACCTGGTCGAGGCCACCCAGGACTGCGGCGCGTTCGTCCAAATGTCCGGCGTGCTCAAGCGGATCGCCGTCAAGCTCTCGAAGAGCTGCAACGACCTGCGCCTGCTGTCCTCCGGGCCGCGCGCGGGCCTCGGCGAGATCAACCTTCCGCCTGTGCAGGCCGGTTCGTCCATCATGCCCGGCAAGGTGAACCCGGTGATCCCCGAGGTCGTCAACCAGGTCGCTTTCGAGGTGATCGGCAACGACGTCGCCATCACCATGGCCGCCGAGGCCGGACAGCTCCAGCTCAACGCCTTCGAGCCGATCATCCTGCACTCCCTGTCGGAGTCGATCACCCACCTGCGGGCCGCCTGCCTGACCCTCGCCGAGCGCTGCGTGGACGGCATCACCGCCAACACCGAGGCCCTGCGCGCGAGCGTGGAGAACTCCATCGGCCTGGTCACCGCCCTCAACCCGCACATCGGGTACACGGCGGCCACCGACATCGCCAAGGAGGCACTCGTCAGTGGCCGGGGCGTGGCCGAACTCGTCCTGGAGAAGGGCCTGTTGCCGGCCGAGACCCTCGCCGACCTGCTGCGCCCCGAGGTCGTGGCCGGCCGGAGCCGGGCCCTGACCTGACGTGCCCGGCGTACCGGCCCGGCGGGCAACAGGCGGTTTCGTCGGGGTGGGGAGCCGTGACCGGTGCCGCGGCTACCAACCTCTCAAGCTCAAGAAAGGAAATGGCATGTCCCTTCTGAAGACCATCGACACCAATCCCTCCTCCCCTCCGCACGAGTCCGTCCCGCTCCCGGAACGCCTGATCTCCGGCAACCCAGCCTTCAAGACCTGGGCCCAGGACGTCGCCCGCGGGGAGATGATCCGTACGGGCGTCTGGGAAGCGACGCCCGGCGAGACACGCTCGATCAAGGGCGAGACCTTCGAGTTCTGCCACATCCTCTCCGGCATCGTCGAACTCACGCCGGAAGGCGGCAAACCGGCGGTCTACAAGGCAGGCGACAGCTTTGTCATGAAGCCGGGCTTCGTCGGTGTCTGGAAGACCATTGAAACCGTGCGCAAGGTCTACGTGATCGTGACGTGATGCTGATGCCGCGCGACTCGGCCGTAGCCCGCCCGGTTTGACGCGGCAGGGCTGGAAACGGAGCGACCCTACTCCGCCACCGCGCTGGCCCCCGACCCTGCACGGCAGTCGGCAATGAGGCCAGGGCAGTGCGATGCCGTCCAGCTGCCGGCTTTTGCGTCGTCGACCAGGTTGGTGAACTGGTCATACACGGGGATCTACAGGTGGAGTGGATCGAATGTCCTTATTGCGGGGAGCACTGGATCGGGGAGCAGCGGATCGAAAAGGGGCAGCTCACCCCGGAAGCACTAAGAACTCCTAACGAAAAGCCTTTTCTGTGGTTTGCGGTTCCTCGCCTCTCGGTCCGGCGGCATAGGCCAGCGGGGGTGCGATGGCTTGGGCATCGGCTCCCTCGCCGATCCATAGCCCGATGAAGAGTGCCGCGGTCGCTTCCAGGAGTCCGGCTCGTTCGAGAGAGCCGCCAGCCACGGGTTCGCAGCCGACCTGCTGCACCAACTGGTGTACGAGGGCGAGAGCCGTTTCGTCGTCTCCGCAGACGGGAACGGCCAGTCGGCGCCCGTCGAAGATGGGCGGCGACATACGCCACACGTCCTCGTGGCAGAGATTGAACGCCTTGACCACATGGGTTCCTGGTGCCGACGCGGCCAGTTGCTGTGCGGCCGAGAGGCCGCTCTGTGTCAGCAGCCGGAAGCCCGGGCCGACCGGATTGCAACAGTCGATCAGCACCTTGCCGTCCATGGCCGCTCGTAGTTCCCGCACCACGCTCGTACCTGCGCCGAAGGGCAGCGCGGCCAGCACCACCTGACCGAACTCGGCCGCCGCATGCAGGCTGACAGGCTTCGCGCTGCCCCCGAGGCGCGTCGCGAGTCGCTCCGCCTTGTGCATGTCCCGTCCTCCGACGGCCACGTCGTGCCCGGCCCGGACCCAGTGGGTGGCGAGCGCGTCCGCCATGTTGCCCGTGCCCAGGACGCCAATTCTCATCACGCATTTCCTCCCACGACCTGCTTGGACCATTCGCAACGACGCTAGAGGGCCTGTCGGGCACCATTTGGTACGTGACGACCGACGCTTTCCTCGCCGACTGCCGTGCTCGCCTGGCCTTCGATCTCCTGTCCAACACCTGGAACCCCGTGGTGCTCTGGGCCTTGCGCGACGGTCCCAGACGTCCGGTCGAACTACGCGAGCAGATCGGGGGGATCAGCTCCAAGGTCCTCACCGAGACTCTGCGGCGCTTGCAGTCCAACGGACTGGTGGAGCGGCGGGCACACCCCGGAGCGCCACCGCGCGTTGACTACCAACTCACCGCCCTGGGCCGGACTTTGTTGGCGCCCATCGACGCAGTAGGAGCGTGGGCCTTCGAGCATGGCGATGAGGTCATGGCAGCCCAGGAAGCCGAATGCACCGCCGCCCAGTGCCCCTCGGAGTGAGCGCACTCATCTGCTGGCCGCGACTGCGCGCTCTGACGAGCGATGCCCTGGGCTAGTCAGCCGCCGCCAGTCGGTTGAGGACTTCCATGGGGGTGAAGTCCCAGCCGACCAGGCGCGGCCCGCTCCAGTTGATGCCGATCTTGTATCCCTCTCGGGCGGCATCGGGCAGATCGCGATCGCGCCAGGTGTCCAAGGGCATGGATTCAACGCGTAGCCCATGCCCCCAGATCTTCGCTGTCCTCTGGGCGCGGGCCGAGGTCGACCAGAAGGGAAGACTTCGCGTGCCGTCCGCAGAGAGGGGAGCAGGGCTTCCGTCGTCATCCCGGACAAGCCAGACCACTCTGCTTTGGCGGACGTCTCGGAAGAATGCTGCCGCTTGCGAACCGCTCTGACCCATGGCCACCGAGCCTAAGGGTTGTCCCGCAACTACTGGTCAGGTTCAGATGATCTTGCTGTGGCTGGTGTGATCGCGGTGTCCGAGCCGTCCTGGATGGCTCGCGGTCACGACAGCTTGGTTTGATAATCTGTGGCGATGGACGAGGCGTTGGACGAGGGGCCGTTCTTTCACGGCACAAAGGCCGAGCTGCGGGTCGGAGATCACCTCACCGCCGGTTTCCGTTCCAACTACCGGCCCGAAATCGTGATGAACCACATCTACTTCACCGCGTTGCGCGACGGCGCGGGACTCGCCGCCGAACTCGCCGTCGGTGACGGGGCCCCGCGAGTGTATGTCGTCGAACCGACCGGGGAGTTCGAGAACGATCCAAACGTCACCGACAAGAAGTTCCCTGGCAATCCCACCCGCTCCTATCGCAGCAGGAAACCGCTCCGGATCGTTGGCGAGGTCACCGACTGGACGCGACAGACACCCGAAGCTCTCCAGATGTGGCGAGACCGGCTGGCCGCAATCCGTCTGGATGACCGCGCCGAAATCATCAACTAAGGGTCTTTCCGTAACTACTGGGTCACGGCCAGATGGTCTTGCTGTGGCTGGTGTGATCACGGCGTCCGAGCCGTCCTGGATAGCCCCGTTCACCGGGCTGAGCCCGCGCTGCTTCGGCAAGTTGGTGACCGCACTGCGCAGCGAGGGCGCTGACGGGGTGCGGCGCGGACGGCCGTGGGGCCTGCCGCTGGAGGACCGGGTGTTGCTGGTCGTGGCCTACTGGCGCACGAACTTGACGCTGCGCCAGCTCGCCCTGCTGTTCGGCGTCTCGAAGTCCGCTGCGGACCGCGTTATCGCCCAGCTCGGGCCGCTGCTCGCGCTCCAACCGCGTCAGCGGTTCCGCAAGGACACCGTGCTCACCGTGGACGGCACCCTGGTCCCTACCCGCGACCACACGATTGCCGAGCAGTCCAAGAACTACCGGTACTCCACCAACCACCAGGTCGTCATCGACGCCGACAGCCGTCTGGTCGTCGTGGTCGGCCGGCCCCTGCCCGGCAACCGCAATGACTGCAAGGCATGGGCGGACTCCGGCGCCAAGGACGCAGTCGGCAACACGATGACGATCGCGGACGGCGGCTATCCGGGCACCGGCCTGGTCATGCCCCACCGCCGCCGCACGGGTGAGGAACTGCCCGACTGGAAAGTCGCACACAACACCTCCCACAAGCAGGTCAGAGCTCGCGTCGAGTGCTGGAAAATCCTGCGGGACTGCCGCCTCACCGACGCCACCGGGCAATGTCCTCGACCTGGTCGACGATGCCGGCAAGCGCACCCGTTCCGCACATCCCCGACCGCACCGGCGGCCCGTCCCCTGTCCTCACGCAGGCGACCCCGTCAACCGGATAGATCCTTCGGGGCTGGGCGGACGGCATGCGAAGTCATCCCTTCTGGTCGACCTCGCCCCAGCTCCAAATATCTGCTGAAGGCAGGCAGCGCTTCGTCGTAGGTGGCGAGTGCCTCGGCGTGGCGGCCTTGGGCGCCCGTCGCGAGCGCGGCGATGTTCAGCGCCACAGCTGCGTACTCGTCGTCGCGCGGCCGCGATCGGGCCACGGCACGGGCTTCGGCCTCCGCCTCGGTGTAACGCCCGGCTTCGTAAAGGGCTTTGGCCTCCGCCACAGGCGTCCCCGTCATTCGTTGGGCGTCGCTTCGGCCACGCTGTCGTAAAAACGCGTCCAACCGACACCTATGGACGCGGGGATGACGTCAGTGCCGTACGCCACCATCATCGTTCGTCGAGCAACTGGTCATCGACGCCGCAGGCGAACCGCTCCGGCTGCCTCACCCTCGCCCCGGCCTTGCGGGCACGACCCTTGCCTTCCCCGGCGTCGCTGCTCGACGACCCGGATCACGAGCCTCGTCCAAGCCGTCCTGGTACTCCAGCTTGCCGCCAGGGGCTGAGATCAACCCGCAGCATTCAGGAGGTCCGTCAATTCGGCCTCTGTCCTCCCCGCCCGCAGACGAACGTCGAAGGTGTAACCCTCATCGCAGAACACCAGGTCAAGGTCCATGGGTGTCAGCCTCCGGAAGACGATCGCCAACCAGATCGCGTCTTCCTCCCAGACGTCCATGTACAGACAGGTACCGTCCTCGTGCAGATACGCCTCACCGGGGCCGTTCTCCGTCTCGAACTGCCATATGAGGCTGCGCACTTCGCTGCGATGCATCGCGTCGATCTCGACCTCAGACCACCGGGCACGGATCGCGTCAGTCAGCTCATCTCGATCGATGCGCCATCCGACCGCATCACCCTCAACCACCGTCAAGAACGTCATAGCCAGGGTCTACCAGACGTTTGTGACACAGCGCCGATCGGCTGTCGCCTGAAGTTGGAATGGGCTCAGTCACCTCATGGCGCCGCTGTGCGACCTCAACATCGTGCTGCGCCCGAAGAACGAGGACGGCGGCAAGGGCAACTCCTACGCCTCGGTGCCTCCCGCGGAGGGACGCCCCAACCTGCAGGTGGCCCGACAGCACAAACACAGGGGCCCCGCCGACGGATCGGCGGGACCCCTGTGCCTGAGTAAAAGGATCTGCCTGCACTTTACCCACGCTCTGCGACCGCTATCTCGTCGAAGTACGCCTTCCAGGTCAGGCGGGCGGCCGGGCCAGGTGAGCAGGTTGCACAGGGCCTGGTCGGATTCTTGAGCCGAAGCACGATAGTTGTCACCGCTGGTGTCCGCTGATCTGCGGTTTCGATCGGACAAAGCACGCTGGATACCACTGGATCGGCGGGCTTTCTGTCACCAGAACTGCGCGAAGCACGGTGATGATCACCAGGATCAGCGCTGGCAGTCTCTTACGGATGAGTGATGGTCCCCCGACCCGGGTTGTGTGCGAACTTCAGTTCGTTATGATCCGCATGCCTTATACCGGGGAGGGACCATGGCCGAAGGCCACAGCGACCAAGGCATCAACAATGCGGAATCCTCTGACAATGTCGTGAACAGGCGGACCATAGTTGAACTGGCGTATCGGCCCCAGTCTGCCGACACCCTGGTCGGCCTGCGGGTCCGCGAGCGGATCAAGCGGGCTGGGCTACTACTGCGGGGCGCACTCCTCTTCCTATCGGTAGGAAACTGGCTGGTCTCCGCCGCCGTCCGCGCCAGTGTCGACGTGTTCTCGACGGCTGTGCTCTTATTGGTCGTCTTGCTGGTGTGGGGTTACCCGCGGCTGCAAGCCGCCCACGTGCAGCGCCTCGTCGGATGGCAGGGCGAGTACCGCGCCACCGTGTCTCCGGCCGGGATCACATGCCGTACCGACCACAGCACACTGATCCAGAAGTGGTCCGTTTTCCAGGGGTACCGGGAAACGGCAAAACACTTCGTCCTGCTCAGCCGGGATCCCAACATCATGTGCCTCGACGTCCTGCCCAAGCGGGGCGTCCACGAGGCTGGGGACATCGAGCGGCTACGGGCGATCCTGGACCAGTACACCCCTCGCGTGTGACAGGTGTCCGCCGTTGTGACACCAGGCGCGCCTCTGTGACAACCATCCCGCTTCGGCTCAACTCTCCTGTGACTGAGCGCTGTACTTGTCCTCACCGCGCTCAGGCAGGTGCCACGTCCCGTTCGCCGCCTGAGCCCTCGAAGCCGTCTCGCGTCGGATTCCGGCGGCCTGTAGTTGGGCGAAGGTGCCGACCTTCGCCGACCATGCCCGCTGCGCTGGTACAGGACACCGTCCGAGCAGCGAGTCGGGAGTCATGGCGTCGGGCCAGATCATGTAGCCGAGCATGACGAGCTCGCACCCTGCCGCATAGGCGGCGTCGACCGGGAAGGTCGGCCAGTCGGGCCAGTGTGCGAGGTCCTTCTCGGCGAGGGGCTCGCACCTGCCGTCGCGGACCACTTGGAGTAGATAGCCGCCGTCCGCGGCCTTGCAGATGGCAGTGAGATCACGGCGGCAGTTCTCAGTCGTCATGGCATGACGCTGAGGGAAATCCCGTCGTGATGGAGCTCCGGGTGCCGACGTTGCTGGTCAGAAGCCTGGTTACGATCCCAGGCGCCGCATGCTGCGGCCGCCCGCTACCTGTGGGGCACCACTAGCGCTCACCCGGCCAAGGAGGAGGCCCACTGGCCAACTACGGCGCTCTGTCACATCTTGAGCCGAGGCTCGACAGTTGTCACCGGCGGCCCCGCTTATGCTGCACAGAAACCAGGTCGAAGCAGCCGGACTGTCACCAGAGAGGCGAGGGAGTTGTCACACATAGTCGATCATTGGTCTTCCCGTCACCGGGGCGCAGTGTGACTCGCGACGACCTCATCGAGATGCTCCGCGACCAGACTCCGGCATGCGGACCTGCACGTAACGCCTTGATCGCCGGGGCTGACTTCGTCGTCTGGGACGGCCTGGTCCCTGCCAACCGGCACGCAGGCGTCTTCCGGCGTCGAATGCACCACTCCTTGAAGCGTGGCCGCACGGTCAATGGCGCGGCCGAGAGTGTCGACATCCTTCTGCGAGCCGGGGAAGAGCCACTTCTCATAGGATCCATCGACGCGGTGGACAGGTCATCGTGGTTCACGATCTTCCTGAACTCCACGGCAACAGTAGTGGTGGCCTGCTGCGGCGGACGCCGACCCACCACCATGGAGTCGGCCGACACCCCCGAGTCCGGCGCCCAACCTCGCAGGTGAAGGTTCTCGAGGTCGAGGTCGAGGTCGAGGTAGTCGATGTCGTTGAGGGTGACGTCGGAGAGTCCTGTGGCGCGGACACCACCGTCCTGGAAATACACGTCCTTGAATCCTTCGGCGATGATTCACGCATCTTCTGGTCGCTGGCCCCGTGTCGCGGGCGTCGAACAGGCGTTGCCCGTATTCCGGGGGAAGGCGGAGGGTTAGGCGGCGGAAGCGGCCGTCGTCGGTCGTGCCGACCGGCGCGGTGTAGCCGAACCGGGCTCGCGTCTCCACTGTGATCCCGGTGGCAGCGGCCTGCTTCCTCCGGCGCCTGCGGACCTGGGGTTGCCAGCGCCGCCGCACGGCGTCGTCGATCTGGCCGCGATTCTCAGCGCATACCCGTTGGTACGTCACTACCTCGGTGGAACCCCAAGGTGTCGGGAGGTGTCCACAGGCCGGCGGACAGCCACCATCCGGGCGGGGCGGTGCCGAACGGCCCCGCCCCGATGTGAGCCGGTTTCCAGCGGTCCGGCTCACATCAGGGGTGAATCGGTACCTCGACGCCCTCGGCGCCGGGGACCGCTCGCCGTTCTCGTCCCTACTCGAACGGCACGTTGACGCAGGCGAGGCGTGCACCGGCCGTTCCGGCGTGGCCCGGGTGCATGGCCGTACCCATCTCGTGCAGGACCACGGAGCGCGCTCCACCCGCGCGGAACTGCCAGGCGACTATGGCCATGGAGCGGTCCGACCCGTCCTTGTTCGTGGCCAGGTCCAGCCAGATCTCGTTGAGCCGGTTGGCATACGCCGGGTCGACGGAGGGCTGCGTCGGGTCTACCTGGTTCTGGTAATGCGGCCCGGCATCCGTGGGCAGCGCGCCGCATGGCTTGGTGTGGACGTGGACGCCGTACACCCGGTTGGGAACCAGGTCCCGCACGCTCAGCTCGATACGCGTCCCGCCATCGCGGCGCAGTTCCTCCTTCACCTGGACCCTGGCGCCCTCCGGCACAAGCGCGGAGTTGTAGGTCACCGCCTTCGCCCCGGCCACCTCGCTCACCGGGGAGAACGTCGTCCTGACGACGACCTTGCGCACGGGGGCCTTGGCGGAGTTTTGCGGCTCGGCGGCGCCCGCGGACGCCATTACGCCGACGCCGACGGCGACCGCACTGACAGCGGCCACGGCGGCCAGAGAGCCTCGATGCTTGACGATGAACCTGTGCTTGGACAAAGCGAAACTCCAGGAGGTGAGGTTGCAGGTGGCCGCAGTCGTCGACGGGTTCCCGGACGGGCGGACCGTGCCTGGTCGTCAGCACCGTATAGCGGAGGTAAAGCCCTACCAGGTCTCTACTGAGGCGTAGCGGGGGAATTTCCGTGAAGATTCAAGTTTATGAGCTGAAAAGCGCCTGGCCGGGGCCAGGGGGCAAAGCCCCACCGGGGTCGGGGTGATCAGCGACTTCAGGACTGAGCACGGCATTTCGCACCGTGTCTCCTGCCGTGCCCTGGCAGGCACCGTCCCGGCGCTCACCACACGACCGCTTCGCCGGCCAGCAGGTTCTCGAAGCCGGCCCCGCGTCGAACGAACATCGCCGAGGCCGGGACGCGCCGACACCCCGGGCCGTCGTAGGCCGTCGGCCGGGGTGCGGAGCGGCGTCGCCGAGTCGGACGATCAGTGGCCGGCGACGACGCCGGACAGTTCGTTCGTGCTCTTCGGCAGGGTCACGGACGTGACCTTCTTGCCCGATTCGATGTCGATCGCGTGAAGCTTGCGCTTGCCCGGCTCGGAGACGTACGCGGTGTGGTCGCGGACGAAGAGGGTGGGCCGGGGCTGCTGCCAGTCCAGCGGCTCCTGCCACCTGTCCACGACGGGGATCTTCTTGTCCACCTTGCCCGTTTCCGGGTCGATGACGTGGAGGGTGCCGTTGGTGCCCAGGAGGAGTGCCTCGCCGTTGGGTCCGCGGCCGAGTGAGCGGAAGGAGTAGCTGGTGCCCAGGTCGACGAGGCGCAGTTTCCCGGTCTCGGTGTTGATGAGGGAGATGCGGGTCGGCCTCTCCAGTTCGGCCTCCGGGTCGGTCTTGTAGTCGCCCAGGAGGATGGACGATGCGTCGCTGCCACTCTGGTTACCGATGCGGCCGTAGTCGTCGGGGGCGTCGACCTTGGTGAACTTGCCGTCCTTGTAGATCAGGATGCCGTCCTCGCAACCGATGCCGATGGCCTCGCCCTTGGCCGCGGCCTCGCCGTGGACGCCGGGGCACTTCTCGTTGCGCTTGATCTCCTTGTTGTTCTTGTCCAGGACGAGGACCCCGGTGCGCTTCTCCTCGGTGCCGAGGGTGCTGAGGAGTTCGCCGTTGCTCAGTTCGATGGCGACGCCGTGGTGCGGCTCGGCGGCGGTGTAGGTGCGGCCTTGCGGCTTCTTGCCGCCCGCGAGAACGTCGGGGTCGAAGACGTTGACCTCGCCGGTGCCGTCGGTGAACAGGACCGTCTTGTCGGCGTGCCGTACGACGTGTCCGGGCTTGGCGCCCTTGTACTCGATGCCGGTGAAGGTCTGTTCGGTGGCGTTCAGGACGCGGAAACCGGCATCGGTGGAGACGATGACGTGGGAGCCGTCGCCGGCGGGGTTGAGGCGGTTGAAGCCGGGCAATTCGATCGTGTTGGCCAGCTTCAAACTCCCGCCGTCCAGAACGTACAGGCCACCGTCGAACGTGGCGACGAGCGGGTCCTTGACCGCTACGGCCTTGGTGCTCGGCGCGCTCTTGGCCTTCGTGTCGGACGAGGAAGTCGCCTCTCCTCCGCAGGCGGTCAGGACCGTGGAGACCGCCAGAGCAAGGGCCGTGCCCGTGATGGCTCTGGTGCGTATCGACTTGTTCACCGGGTTGTTCCTTTCTGTGCCGCGCGGGCGCGGCAGTGGGTGCGGGTGTGCTTGAGCGGCCGGTCGACCGGCGTCCACGTCAGGGGTGTTGGTTCAGGCGCCGGTCAGGCCGTCCGTCATGGCGGTGGTGTTGGCGCGCATCATCTGCAGGTAGGTGCCGGCGCCCTTGCCCTTCTCGGTCAGCGATTCGGAGTAGAGCTCGACGACGCGCACTTGTCCGCCCATCTCCGTACGCAGCACCTCGGCCAGTCGCTTGGGCTGGGAGGAGTCCGCGAACACGGTTGGTATGCCTGCCTTCCGCATCGCCTGGGTGAGTGAGCGCAGGTCGGAGGAGCTGGGCGAGGCCAGCGTCGTACCGCTCGGGATCACCGCGCCTACCACCTGAAAGTCGAAGCGTTCGGCGAGGTAGCCGAAGACGTGGTGGTTGGTCACCAACGCGCGCCGCTGTTGGGGTATGCGGTCGAAGGACTTCTCCATCCAGGTGGCGAGGTCGGCGAGTTGGTCGTCGTAGCGGTCGGCGTTGTCGCGGATGACCGTCTCGTCGACGCCGTTCACGTGCTCTACCACCTGGTCGGCGATCAGGCCGGCTGCCTTGCGTACGCGGTCGGGGTCGGTCCAGAAGTGCGGGTCGGGCTGTCCGGCCTCCTCCTCGGGGCCGCCGTCGTCGTGGGCCTGGAAGGTGAGCGGGTTCACGGCCTTGCCGGCCTCGAAGGTGGCTACGCCTGCCTCGCGGGCAGCCTCGACGTGCCGCAGTACGTTCTCCTCCAGCCCCAGCCCGTTGAAGATCACCAGGTCGGCCCGCTCCAACTCGGCGGCCTGCACGGCCGACAGACCGAAGGAGTGCGGGTCGGCGTTCGGCTTCATCAGCACGGTCACTTTGGCACCGTCGCCGACGATCTCCTGGGTGATGTCGCCCAGGATGTTGGTCGTCACGACCACCCGGGGCTGGTCGCCGGTGCTCGTACAGCCGGCGCCGGCACCGACCAGGGCGAGGATGAGCAGGACCGGCAGGAAGGTGCGCAGCGGCCCCGGCCCTCGCGTCTGTCTCGTCATCGTCCGGTCTCCACCATCAGGGCCGGCTCGATGTCCAGGTCGAAGGTGCGCGCGACGCGCAGGTTGTCGTTGTAGTCGATCTCGTACACGCGTTTGCCCTTGGGATCGTTGAGGTAGGCGCGGCTGCGGTCGACCTCGATGACCGGTCCCGTGTTCCCTTCGGTGCCGGCCTCGGGGGCGCCCGTCAGAAGCGGCTTGGTCTTGGAGACCTGCTTGCCGGTGGTGATGTCGTAGCCGTGGAGCGATCCGTCGGTTTCCAGGACGATCAGGACGGAGCCCTCTCCCGCAGTGTTGGCGGAGACGACGGGACCGGTCTTCACCCGTGTCCACGTGCGCTCGGTGACGTCCAGGACCCACACGGCCCGGTCACCGGCCGGCGCCGTGAGCGTGTCGCTGCCGGGCCGGTGCCGGAAAGCCGTGGCCCGTTCCTTCTCGGGTACGTCCTCGCCGTACGGGATCCTCTGGGCCGTGAACGTGCCGTCGGCCTCACGGACGAGCAGGGCACCGTCGCCGCATCCGAGGACGACTCCGCGCCGGGTGACGGAATCGCCCCGCGGGTCCTGGCACGCCGCGTCCGGCGACGCGACGCGCTTGCCCTCGCGGTCGTACACCGTGAGCCGCGCGGCGTCCTGCCCGTCGTCGGTGAGGCTGAGGAGGTGCTCCGCGTACGGCACGACAACGCCCGCCTGTGTGCCGGGAAGCGTGCGGGGCGAGCCGACCTTGCCCTTCTCCAGGTCGGCCCGGCGGTAGATCCGGGCGCGGCCGTCCTCGTCGGTCACCGTGGTCACGGCGGCGTCACTGCGGACGCGGGGGCCGGGCCCTCCGGGCAGCCGGCCCACGTCGCGTACGGCCGCGCGGTAGTAGTGGACGTGGTCGCCGTGATCCACCGTCCAGGCGCCGCCGTCGAGGACGTGCATACCGCCTGAGGTGTGGAAGTAGCCGAACCGGCCGTCCGTGGTGAGTCCGGTGGTGCCCGTCCTCCGGGACACCTCCTGCGCCTCTCCGGTGATCAGATCGAGTACCCGGGTGTCTCCGGTCCCCGGGTCGTTGAGCAGCAGCCGCGACTGCTGCTCCGCCTTCTCCTGCGCCCCCTCGACGTACCCGTGCGGAGCGGAGGCCGAGGCTTTGGACTTCGGGGCGGACGCGTCGTCGGTCTGACCGGCGCAGCTCGTGGCGAACACGGAGACGGCCACGATCGCGGCAGGCACCCAAGGAATGACGTTACTTCGGACGAGCAAAGGGATCGCCTCAGGTTCTTTTCAGTCGATTGCCGCGGCGCGCACGCCGACGAAGCGCGCACGGCGGTGGTCGCGGAGACCGGATGCCAGGTGAGAGAGGAAGAACAGGGCCACCGCGAGGGCCGAGACGGTCGCGCCGGCCGCGGTACTCAGATGCCAGGACAACAGCAGACCGCAGAAGGTGGCGGTGATGCCGAGCAGCGCCGCGAGGGCCATGACGCCCCGCACACTGCGCGCCCAGGGCAACGCGGCCGCCGGCGGAGCGATGAGCAGGCCCAGCACCAGCAGCGTCCCCACGATGTGGAAGGAGGCGACGATGGCCAGCGCCAGCAGACCGAGCAGCACGGCGTGAGTGAGGCGGGGACGCAGGCCGAGCGTCCTGGCCTTGCGCGGGTCGAAGGTCAGGGCGAGGAAAGCCCGGTGGCCGAAGACCGAGACGACCAGTGCCAGCAGCAGCGCCGCACCCAGCAGCACCAGGTCCTGCTCACGGACGGCGAGGACGTCACCGAATAGGAATCCGGTCAGGTCGACCGCGAAGGACTGCGAGCGCGACACGATGATGACGCCGAGGGAGAGCATCCCCACGAAGAGCAGGCCGATACCGGTGTCCTGGGACAGCTTCGGAGTGCGGCCGAGGGCGGTGACACCGGCGGTCATGACGACCGCGCTCAGCACCGCCCCGACCAACAGGTTGCCACCGAGCAGCGCGGCGAGCGCGACCCCGGGCAGCAGCCCGTGGGACATGGCGTCACCCAGGAAGGCCATCCCCCTGAGCACTACCCAGGTACCGGCCAGTGCGCAGATCACCGACACCAACACCCCGCCCCACAAGGCCCGTTGCACAAAGGTCACCTCGAAGGGAACCGTCAACCACTCCATGGAGTGGACATTACAATGAAAATCATGTTCAAAAAATCCCCCTCTTTCGCCCAAGCCGAGGACAGGACGTCCCGCCTCCGCTTCATCGAGCTCTCCGCCGGTTACCCGGGCCGTCCCGTCCTCCATCAACTTGACGCGGACATACCGGCGTTGGCGACCACCGCGCTCGTCGGCCCGAACGGAAGCGGGAAGTCCACCCTGCTCGGAGTCATGGCCGGAGTGATTCAACCCACATCAGGCGAGCTCCACCACCACGGCGACCGGCCACCGGCGTTCGTCCCGCAGCGCGGCGCCGTCGGGGACGCACTGCCGCTGACGGTCAGGCAGACGGTGGAAATGGGGCGCTGGGGCGAACGCGGACCGTGGCGCAGACTGACCCGACAGGACCGCATTACCGTGGACCAGGCCATGGAGAGGCTCGGTATCAGCGACCTCGCCACCCGCCAACTCGGAGAGCTGTCCGGCGGTCAGAGGCAACGCGCCCTGATCGCCCAGGGACTCGCCCAGGGGTCGGACCTGCTCCTCCTTGACGAACCGACCACGGGCCTCGACCCCGAGGCGAGGGGCTGGATCGGCGCGCTGCTGACCGAGCTGGTCGCTGACGGAGTGACCGTCGTCCACGCCACCCACGACCTCGAAGCCGCACGCTCCGCGGACGCCTGCCTCCTCCTCCATAACGGCCACCTGGCAGGACAGGGGCACCCCGAACAACTCCTCACCGAATCAACGCTCGCCCGCATCTGGCAACCGGCGTGAGGCGACCACCAACGTCCTGTCCCGTGGAAACGGTACTCATGGTCAGGCCCGGCTCAGGGCTCTCGCACGTCGATGGGTCGGAAGAACCCGCCTCGGACCTGCCGGGCAGCCTGTGGCACGCCCTGATCCGGCTCCAGCACACGCACCCCGACCCTGTGGGCCGGACCGGGCCGCTCGCCCGGCCGGCCGGGATGCTGTCCTTCACCGCAGCCGCGGACACCATCCTCGCGGCCCGCGTCCATCTATCCGGCGCGGAGACGATGGGTGATTGCACGAGACACGCCGCACCCTGACCGCTGGACTTACCTACACCCACTTCGCCTGTCCCGACGTCGTGTTGGACGTCCCGCTCGGCAGACGACAGGAACTCCCGATCCACGCGGAGCACACCATCGGCCTCACCCGGCTCTTCCAGAATGCTGCTGGCACCATCAGCGTCTGCAACACACCAGGTGGCGGCCGGTGCTTCCACTGCGAGGGGACCGGGCTTGCCCTCCCACGGTGGGAGCCGTAGTCGTCAGCCGGCCACGACGTCGCGTAGTTCCCGTACGGCGCGCTCGCGGTGGTGCCGGGCGGGGATTGCTTCGTACAGGTCCAGGGCACAGCGGCGGACCAGGCCGGTGCGGTAGTCGACGGGCAATGCTGTCAGGGCGGTGACCATACGGCGGCACGCCTGCTCGGTGTCGCCGTCGTGATGGGAGCACGCCGTCGCGTCGATGTTCAGCAGGGTGCGTGTCATGGTGCTGGTCGGCGCGGACAGCTCCAGAGCGCTGCTCGGACTTCCCACCAGGACATTGGACCGGATCCCAACCGCCAGTAACCGGGGCAGCCGCAGCACTCGTAGCAACGGGAGTCCTCTTGGAATGGCGGGTGGGGCGCTCTGGTGGACGCCTCGCTCACGTAGGGGTGCATCAGCTGCTCCGCCCGCGCCGGGTGCCAGACTCCGTAAGTACAGGCTCGTGAGATGCACGGCGCCGAGCGCCATGGTGTCCTGGAAGCGTCCGAAGGCCCAGCTCGGAATGGGCCGACCGTACGCACGGAGCCGCCGGACATGAAACGCGGCGCATCGGGGATCCACCGGGGGAGCACACGAGACGACGTACTGGAGACATACGCCAGCGAAATGGAGGAGCCGAACACCGACGACCTCGTCTTCACCCCGGGCGGGGCACAGTTCCGAGGCAAGGTCATCACATTCGCCATGGACGACAACGACACCGTAGACCGCTTCATAGCCGGGGACGAGGACTTCACCCAACCTCTGCCCTACGGTAGCGACTGAGCCGGTGTTGGGCTCAGGAAACGCATCGGCGCGGAGCGCGGCACGTGGCCCTGCGGGGGAGGCCGTCGCACTCTGCGGGCCAGTAGGCGCAGCACCCCGGCAATTCCGTCTGCGAGTTCGTCAAGGCCCTTAAATCTGGTCGAACGCACAGCTGGCAGACCAGTGTCGGGGACACGGGCGCTGTCACGTTGTTGGACATGTGGGTGTCTGACGGTGCGCCAGGGTGTGGTTGGCCCGGGTGTCACCTCGACTCAAGCTGCGGTGAGCTGGCCGGTGGCGCCGGTGATCTGATCCCAGATGGCGAAGCGGTTGATCATCTCGGTGTGGTGTTCGGTGGCGGTCATCAGGTGCCGTCGGGGTCGGAAGTGGGGTGAGATGCCGGTGAACGCGGACAGGA
Organism: Streptomyces resistomycificus; assembly: GCF_001514265.1. Taxonomy (GTDB): domain Bacteria; phylum Actinomycetota; class Actinomycetes; order Streptomycetales; family Streptomycetaceae; genus Streptomyces; species Streptomyces resistomycificus. The sequence goes on from NZ_KQ948988.1 coordinate 706,123, forward strand.
ACCGCTGGGCTGCGCCGGTGCTTAGACGTCGTTTCAGTTGGTGAGTCTGCGGTAGCTGATGAGTGCTGCGGCGATGCCGACGAAGGCCAGGAAGTGCTCGGCCTTCCGCTCGTAATGGCGGTGCAGTCTTCGGCATCCGGCCAGCCAGGAGACCGTTCTCTCGACGACCCAGCGGTGTCGGCCGAGCCGCGTGGATGACTCGATGCCCTTGCGGGCGATGCGGTGGCGGATACGACGCTCGCGAAGCCATTTCCGCAGGTGGTCGTAGTCGTAGCCCTTGTCGGCGTGGAGCTTGGCCGGACGTCGGCGGCGGGGTCCGCGGCGGGAGCGGATGGGCGGGATCCCGCGCACGAGCGGCTGCAGAGCCTGGCTGTCGTGCATGTTGGCGCCGGAGATGCCCAGCGACAGCGGCAGCCCGTTTCGGTCGGTGATGAGGTGGATTTTTGACCCCGGCTTGCCGCGGTCGGTCGGATTCGGTCCGGTCAGTGGCCCCCTTTTGCCGCCCGTACGCTGACGGAGTCGATCGCACACCGCGACCGGTCCAGCTCGCCCCGAGCACCGAGCTCGTCGAGGATGACCCGGTGGAGCCTGGCCCACACCCGGTCCCGGCTCCACTGGGCGAAGCGCCGGTAGACCGTGGGCCAGGCCGGACCGAACACCGGCGGCAGCTGCCGCCAGGTGCAGCCCGAGGTGGCCACGAAGACGATCGCCGCCAGGCATTCGCGGTCGCCGGCCCGTCGGCGGCCACCGCCCTGCGGGCGTATGACCTCCGTCGGCGGGACCACCCGCCGAAACAGCGTCCACAACTCGTCCGGCACCAACCGCTCCACCAGATCCGTCATGCACGGCTCAACGAGCGAACACGCCATCAGAAACGGCGTCTTAGGCGTCGACGACCCGTCCCGCCGCCGGGAGCGCTACCCGGAGCCGATCGGACGCTGACCCGGCAGCCCATAGCCCGGGCCCGGCCCTCCCGCTGGAGGACCGGGCCTGGCGGCTGTCGGCACAAGGGAGAGCTGGCGGCGAGCCCGCGACGAGCGGGTGCCGCCCCGCGGCCGGCTCCGGCACAGGACGTCGATCACTTCCTGGTGGTCCTGCCACCGGTCACCCGTTGTGGTGTCCGGTGGCAGGAGCTATGGTCCGGTCCGCGCTCACTGTGTGTCAGTTGACGGTGTAGCCGACCCAGCACCCAACGCGGCCGCCTAGATGTTGCCGCCTCTGTTGAGCCAGCACCGAACGGCTCCGCCGTTGTAGACGACGACGTAGTCAGCCTTTCCGTCGCCGCTGATGTCGCGGAACGCCGACTTCTCACCGGGGTATCCGGTCTCCTTGACGAAGTTCCGGTGCTCGGTGAACCCTCCGGCGCCCCGGCCGCCGTCGTTGATGTACGCGTGGACGGCACCGGTGGAGCCGACCATGAGGTAGTCGTCCTTGCCGTCGCCGTTGACATCCGCGAGGCGGAGCTTGTCCCGGGAGCCGTAGGAGACGCCGGGGGCCCAGTTCAGGATTTCCTCGAAGCGGTACCCGCTGTTCTGCGCCGGGAGGTTGAGGTAGGCGTGGACGGCCCCGTCGTCACCGACCCGGAGGTAGTCGTCGCGGCGATCGCCGTTGACATCGGCGAACCGGACGGATTCGCGTCGCACGCCGGCGGCTTTCGGATTGGTCGCCACGACCGCTCCGCTCCATGTGATCCGGCCGTCGCGCACCCCCTCGTTCACGTAGTGGATCAGAATTTCGGTGGAGCTCCCGGTCGGGCGGACCTCGACGATGTCGCTGCGTCCGTCGCCGGTGAGATCGGCGAAGCGGAGGCTCTCGGCCTGGTCGGAGTCCTGGACGGAGAAGTCGGTGTCCACATCCGCCCAGTGCGGCTTGCCGGGCTCGGCCCGGGTGTTCAGCCCGATGCGTAGACGGCCCGTGTCAGGAACGCGCACGTAGTCCTCGCGGCCGTCGCCGTCGAAGTCCGCGAGGTCGGTACGGCCCCGGGGAGACTGCATGCCGGGGGCGATCACGCCCAGCGAGTGCCACCCCTCACCCGCCGCACTCCCACCCTCACCCTCGCCCGTGTCCGGGCCGGTCGGGTCACATGCGCCCTCGGTCACCGGAACGGGTTCCTTGAGCCAACCCTGGCTCTCGACGAGCAGCGCGGCGGCGTGGAACGCCCTGGCCACCTTGAGGTAACCCTCGTCGTCGGGGTGCGAGCCGTCGACGTCCTCGGTGGTCAGCTCTCCCATGCTGACCAGTCTGACGTGTTTGCCCTGCTCGCGGCGCTCATCGACGATCCGGGGCAGCTCGGCGTTGTACCGGTCGATCTTGGCCTGCATCCCCGCTTTGGTGGAGGGGATCAGCGTGGCCACCAGGACGGTGGCCTCCGGGGCGTCGCGCAGGATCTGGTCGATGAGGGCCCCGAGCCGCTCCGGGGCACGGTCCAGCTGGTAGTTCTGGTTCATGTCGTTGGTCCCGGCCATCAGGGTGACCAGGTTGGGCCGGTGTTCCTTGATCGAGCAGTCCGCCACGTCGGCGATCTCGTCGATCCGGAAGCCCGGGTGGCCCTCGTGGTCGGCGTCGGCCATGCCTCCCGAGCGCCGGGAGCCGACCATGTCCACGTCCCGCTTCATAACCATGCCGGTGTCGTCGACGATGAAATTGTATTTGAGGTCGTCGTAGAGCCCGGCGCGGTATCCGTTGCCGTGGGAGCTGTTGATCCCGTGGCTGATGGAGTCGCCCAGCACCTCGACCCTCGTGGGCACGGGCGCCGAAGGATCGGACACAGGCTGGTCGGGGCCCACCTGCACGGCCCAGTGATCCGAGCCGCCGCGTGCCAGGCGGGACGGCAGACGGTCCACCCACTGGTCGGCGACGACATAGTCCAGCTCCCCGCTGCCGGCCTGCGTCGCCTGACGGGTGCGGTAGACCTGCGCCACCGGGAAGTGGGGGCGTCCCTGCAGGTCCTCCGGGGAGGCGTTGAAGTCACCTCCCACCGCCCACTCGTAGGATGTCCCGTCCTGGCTCGCCCAGAGTCCGACGGCATCGTCGATCGCGTCCAGCATGCGCGCGGAGTCGCCACCGCCGCCGGACAGACCATGGAACGTGAAGTACCAGTGCTGTCCGAAGCGCACGCCCAGGGCCCGGCGGCCGGCACTGATCGGGTTGTCGACCACCCGGACCTGGTCCGGAACCCCTCGGGTCATGATCGCGATGTTCACCCGGCCACCCGTGTTCGTCCCGCCGTTGGTGTCCGTCTGGAGGAAGTAGACCTCGTAGGGCCCCCCTCGTGCGTCTCGGTTTCCGGGTTCCAGGTGCTGTTCTCGTAGGTGTCCCCGTCGGCCGTCGTATGAGTGATCGACCTGACCCGCTCGTTGTTGTCGTCGAGCATGCTGGACGGCGGGCCAGCACCTGCTTCCTGCAGCAGCAGCACAGACGTCTGTCGCATGTACTGCCGAGCCTGTTCCCACTTGGCTCCGGGCTGACCGGCCAGGCTCTCGCCCTGCATGTTCCAGGTGATGACCGTCCTGCGGTCCAGGCCGTCGGCACGCGCGGACTGCGGCGTGAACACGACTGCGACTATCGACGTGGTCAGCGCGACCATCGCAAGGGCCACGGTAAGCGGTATTCGCAACGGGCTGTGGCATAAGAATCCATATCTCACGGCAAGCATGACGGTCACGAGGACACCGTGGTTGCCTGAAGCCGTCGCGGCAGTGGCTATGGCGGCGAGAGCCTGGTTCGAGAGGCACCCTGCCGCAGGCACACGGCGGTCCGCTGAGATGCTCGACAAATGCTCCGCAGGGAGCGTGGGATCCTGACGGCCCGGCAGTGGCCGCTGCATCGTCGGCGGCCCGGCCCGGCCCGGCTGCGGGAAAGTACACCTGCAGTGGGACACGCCCCGCGGCCTGGACGATGAGGGCACCGGACGAAGAACCCGGTGTATGTCGCAGAGATCCGCAACAACAGCGCGGACGTGATGATGCATCTCGGCTGTCCTTGTGCCTGAGGCCAACAAAAGGAGACCCGCGCCGGCCACCGACAGTGCGGGCACGGGGGGCCGTTACCCGTGGTCTCCGAGGGAACGAGGCCGTCATGTCCGTGCCGCGCCGTGAGCGCAGCAGCACCCGCCCGCCCGCGTATACGGCGAGTTGGGCGCGGTAGCCGTCCCACTTCGGTTATGCGCTGTCGAGCTGTCCGCGGGATATCGTCCGGCGCCATGTCGATCACTGGATGGCGGGTGAAGTGCACCCGCCATCCAGTGATCGACATGGCGGGCGCACTTCACCCGCCGAGCTGATGTGGCCGCGGGATGCGTGTGCCCGAGGTGCAGCCGTTCCTGATCAGGCCAGTCGGCATGTACGACGTCGAGTCGAACCGGTACTTCTCGGTGTGGCCGGCGTCGTCGCCGCGGAACACACAGGCCGCGCACCCCGGGATCTGCCTTCAGCGGGGCGGGGCGGACGTTCCCCGGACGACAAGACGGGGGGTGATGACTTGTTCCCCGGCGGGGATCTCCGCGCCCTCCAGGCGTGCGACGGCCCGGCCGACGGCGAGCCCGGCGAGGCGTGCGATGTCCTGTCCGACGGTGGTGAGGTCGATGTGGGCCAGGCGGGCCAGATGGCTGTCGTCGAACCCGACGACGGAGATGTCGCCGGGGACCGCGACGCCGGAGCGGAGGAAGAGGTCGAGTACGCCGGTCGCGCAGCGGTCGTTGAAGGCCAGTACGGCGGTGGGGCGCGGGCGGGTGGCCGACAGGGTTCGGGCGGCCTCGGCGCCTTCCTCCTCAGTGAGACCGCCGGGGAGAATGCGGATGTATTCGCCCAGGCCGTGGCGGTTCATGGCGGTGCGGTAGCCGCGGCGCCGGTCGGCTGCGCCCGGTGCCCGGCCGCCGTCGATGTGGGCGATGTCGCGGTGGCCCAGAGCGACGAGGTGGGCCACCGCCTGGCGGGCTCCCTCGTCGTCGGCGGTCCGTACGACCTCCAGGCCCGGGACGGACGGCCGCAGCCGGCGGGCCACGGAGACGACCGGCAGTTGCCCGGCGAGTTCCGCCAGCCGCGCGGCGGGGGCCTGCGGGCCGAGCAGGATCAGCGCCTCGCAGCGGTCGTCGAGCAGCGTCTCGACGGCGCGCTGCTCGCCGCGCCCGGCGGCCACTGCACTCAGCGCGATCTGGTACCCGGCCGGTTCGGCCGCCGCGTAGATGCCCTCCACCAGGTCGGAGTGGAACGGATGCTGGAGGCCGAACTGCACCCCGAGCAGATGGGAGCGGTGGCTGCGGAGCAGCCGGGCCCGGGCGTCGGGTCGGTAACCGATCTCCCGCGCGGCCTGAAGGACGCGCTCGCGGGTGGCCTCGCCGGCCCCCTTCGCGCCACGCATCACGATGGAGACCAGCGCCGTGGACACCCCTGCCCGTGACGCCACGTCGGCGAGCGTCGGTCGCTTTCCGTTGGGGACCGCTGGGGTCGCCGGCAACCTGTCCTCCCTGGTCGGGGTCGTCTCCTACGGAGTCGACTATAGAACGTTCTAGCTTTCACGGGCCACCGGAGCCTTGACAGGGGAGGGCGACAGCTGGCGTACTGCTGCTCCACGGAGTTCTAGAACGTTCTAGTTCCTTGAACGTTCTGGTCCGAAGTCGCGGAGAGAGGTACGTGGCGATGTACACACTGGCGGCCTGCGCCGAGATGGTCTTCCTGGATCTGCCGATCGACGAGCGGGCACGGCGCATCCATGACGCCGGTTTCCAGGTCGAGATCTGGGACTGGACCCGGCACGACCTTGCCGCTCTGGCCCGGACCCCGGCCGACTTCTCCTCCATGACCGGCTACATCCGCGGCAGTCTGACCGACGAGGAGGGCGCGGCCGAACTCCTGAGCACCGCCGAGGAGTCGCTCAAGGCGGCCGAGCAACTGGGCTGCCCTCGCCTGAACCTGCACGGCACCGGACTGGACGGCCAGGGCCTGCCGGTGGTGCCGGTGACCGGTGAGGTCACCGGAGAGATGTGGATCGCCGCCCACCGCACGCTCACCCGCCTCGCCGAGCTGGGCGAGAGCGCCGGGGTCGTCTTCACCCTGGAGAACCTCAACACCGCCGTCGACCACCCCGGGGTGCCGTTCGCGACAGCCGCCGACACCCTGGCCCTGGTCGCGGCCGTGGACCGGCCCGGGCTGCGGATGAATCTGGACCTCTACCACGCCCAGATCGGCGAGGGGAATCTGATCGAGCTGGTCCGCAGGGCCCATGCCCTGGGCCTGATCGGCGAGATCCAGGTGGCCGACGTCCCCGGCCGCCGCGAACCCGGAACCGGGGAGATCAACTACCCAGCCGTCGCCCGCGCCCTGGCGGGCCTCGGCTACGAGGGCACGGTCGCGCTGGAGGCGTGGGCCTCCAGCGACAGCGAGCTCGCTCTGGAGCGCTTCCGCTCCGCCTTCACCGTCTGACTGTCTCCACAGCCTGTACCCACCCCGACGACGACGTACGGAGCTCCCGCATGACCACCCAGCAGCCTCTCGCCGTCGGCCTCCTCGGCGCCGGACGGATGGGTTCGTTCCACGCCGAGACCCTCGCCCACCGCCTCCCGGGCGTCCGGCTCGTCGCCATCGCCGACCCCACCCCGGGCGCCGCGCGGAGCCTGGGCGACCGGCTCGGCTGCGCCACCGCCTACACCGACATCGGTGAACTGCTCGCCGACCCGCACATCGACGCGGTGGTGATCGCCACCCCGGCCCGTACCCACGCCGACCTGGTCGAGGCGGCCGCCAAGGCGGGCAAGGCGGTCTACTGCGAGAAGCCGATGGCGGTCACCCTCGCCGAGGCCGACCGCGCCATCGCGGCCGCCGCGGATGCGGGCGTGCCCCTCCAGGTGGGCTTCAACCGCCGCTACGACGCGGGCTTCAGGGCCGCCCACGAGAAGATCGCCGCCGGCGCCATCGGCACACCGCAGCTGTTGCGCTCGCTCACCCGCGACCCCGCTCTGGCCGACCCGGCCCGCATACCGCCGTGGACGATCTTCCTGGAGACCCTCATCCATGACTTCGACGTCCTGCGCCACCTCAATCCCGGTGCCGAACCCGTCGAGGTCTTCGCCATGGCGGACGCCCTGATCCGCCCCGACTTCAAGGACCGCGGCCTGCTCGACACCGCCGTCGTCACTGTCCGCTTCGACAACGGCGCCCTCGCCACCGCCGAGGCCAGCTTCCAGGCCGTCTACGGCTACGACGTACGCGCCGAGGTCCTCGGCTCGGCCGGGATGCTCACCATGGGCGACGTCCGCCGCACCCACCTGACCGCATACGGCCCGGACGGCGTCGCCGCCGAGTGCGTCACCTACGACCAGCACCTCTTCCACGACGCCTATGTGGCCGAACTCGCCGACTTCACCGACAGCGTCCGCACCGAGCGCACCCCCTCCGCCACCGGCGAGGACGCACGCGCTGCCCTGGCCATCGCCCTCGCCGCCGTCCAGTCCGTCACCACCGGCGGTCCCGTCCGCGTCGACAAGCTCCAAGACCTGTGAAACACGGGTCTTCGGCCGCAGCGCGGACCCCGGCGCCGTGCGACAAGTACGGGGTGGCGGCCAGGTCGGTCCAACATGCGACACCCCCGCTGCTCGAGTGCGGCGGGGGCGTCGGTGACTTGTAGACGTCTGAAGAGGGTGAGCCGACGGACAGGGCAAAGACGGAGGCGATCAGTCCACCGACCCCGACACCGACGAGTGCGGCGATCCGTGCGAGTGGGCCAGCCGCCCTTCATCGTCCTGACTTGGGCCATGGACAACGGGCAATGGCAAACCCTGTCCATAACTTCGGTGCCGCGGCCCACCCAGCGGGCAGGACAGGGCTGTCCACGGCCACTGTGAGCATCGGCTCGGGCAAGGACCACGTCATGCGGTGACGCCTTCCACGCGACCACCAGCAGCGACCCGCGCCCACCACCCGGCAGCCGGTCGACGCCGACATGGGCTAGGGGCACCCCCGGACGTTTGGATTTGTTCTGGCCGGAGGCCAGGCGCTGGGAGTCGGCATGAGCTGAACTCTCGCTTTGCCACCGGCTCCCGCCGACGAGTTCGGAACTCGCACGGGTCTCGTCGCTGTCCGCCTTCCTAAGGCGCGGACTCCGGTTCGCAGGGCTTGATCTCGCCCTTGACGGCGTAGAAGAGCTCGGTCGGCACCCCTGTGCCGTCCTTGCGGGTCATGTTCTCGATGCCCAGGGAATCGCCCGGACGCAGCGTGACCGTCCACTGGCGGGAGAGTCCCGCCGGGGCGACGACGTCGTCACCGTCCGGCGGCTCGTCGCCGATGTACCCCCGCTCCATCGGAGCTGACAGCAGCTCGCCGCGAGGTTGTGCGCAGCGCTCGCCGTACGGCAGGTCGTCGATGGTGACGTGGATGCCCTCGGCGCGCAGGCGTTCGGCCAGTCGGTGCTGGGCCTGAGAACCGATCCCGATCTTGACGAGGCTGAGCGTGACGCTGCCGTCGTCGTGTTGCTCCACCGCGTACGCCGGTGAGTCGGCCGGGGTGCCCGGCACGAGCACGGCCGCGAGTCCGGCCGCCGCGCAGGCCCCGGCGGCGAGGGCGAGCCGGCCGCCCGTGAACAGTCGGCGCCGTGCCGCGCCGGCGCGGGCGAGGCGGTCCTCCTCCTTACATTCGATCTCCTCCCGCTCCATCTCCCTCAACTCCGTCTCACGTCGCGCGATCTCCCCCCGCAGTTCGACCAGCAGTCGGTCCTCGAACGTCGTCCTCGTGGTCATGCCTTTCCCCCGGTTCCTTCCGTGACGTATGACAGGGATGCGCCGTGCGGGTCCGCGCCCGACGCATCGGCCTCCGGGCGCAGGGTCTTACGCGCCCGGTGCAGCCGTACGCGGGCGGTGACCTGGCGGATGCCGAGAGCGGAGGCCGCCTCGGTGACGGTGAGTTGATCAACCGCGATGAGTTCCATGACGGCCCGTTCGCCCTCCGGGAGTTGCTCCAGGGCGGCGAGCGCTCGGCGGCCGGGGCTCTCCGCATCGAGCTTGTCCTCAAGGCGGGCGATGTCGTCGGCCTCCAGCAACCGCCGCCCCGAGATGCGCTGGTGACGCTCGGTCTCGCGGGCCAGGCGGCGGCGTTCCGAGGAGACGACGTTGCGGGCGATGCCGTACAGCCAGGCCCGTTCGCTGCCCCGCGAGGGCCGGTAGGCGTGGGCGGAGTCCAGGACCGCGAGGAAGACCTCGGCCGTCAGGTCCGCGACGGTGTGGGCGTCGGCGACACGCCGGGCCACAAAAGATGTCACCGCGTCCACATGCCGCCGGTAGAACTCTTCGAAGAGCTGAGGGTCACGGGCCGCCTCCGCAGGCCCACCCCGTATCCGTTCCACGCGCTGTCCCCTCTCCTCCATGACGCTTCACCTGTACTTGGGCCGGAGCGTGAAAGGCGTTACAACTCCGACGGGAGGTCCGGCGGAGGGGAGCCTGTCATCGGCGGCGTCAACCGCGTCGACCAGGGCCCGCCGGCACGAACGGGATCAGGAGCGGATCAGCGCCGTACGGCGGGCGCGGGCCGCTCGCTCCCGCCGTCTGAAGAAGGACCTGGAGGCTTCCCAGCGCTAGCGCTACGCCGCCGTGAACCAGCCGGAGGTGCCTAGGCGGCTCCGCGCGCTGACCACCACGCAGGCCGAGGCCGAACTTGCCCAGGCTGCCGGCGCCGACCTCGCGCTGCCGGACCTCATCCCGCCCGCCGCGCCTCCGGCCGACTGGCGTACCCCGCCCTCTCGCCACCCGGACCATACCCGGCCGGTCTGACGGTGATCTCCCCGGCGTCCGGGACCTCGGCCGCGGCCAGCAGCCGCAGCAAGGTGGACTTGCCGGAGACGTTCTCGCCGATGACGGCGGCCTTCTCGCCGGGACGGACGGTGAAGCAGACCTGGTCGAGGACGGATCGGGTGCCGTAGGACTTGGTCAGGTCCTTGACGGACAGCTGCGCCACGGCAGCGGGCACGGCGGTACGGGCGCGTTCGCGCATGTGACTTCCCCTGGGAATGCGAAGGGTCTACGGGCGGCAGAAACGGCGGCGTCGGCCGTGCCCGGACTCAGAGGAAGGAGTAGGAAGTCATGCCCCCACCGTGCAAGACGAGGCGTCTCGTCTTCACTCGTTTATGGCGGAAAGTCCGCGGTCCCCGCCCGGCGCCAGCCATCGGCCACGGGAGGTGTGACCGTTCGGCGCGTTCTGGATACCGCTCATCGCATACGGTCGACGCGCCGCCTTCTCAACAGCCCCTGCCGTCCCTACCGTTCGGGATCATGAGTCCCCCCGTCGCACCCCCGGGATGGAGCCGGTGGCTGGTTCCCCCCGCCGCGCTCTCCGTACACCTCTCCATCGGCCAGGCCTACGCCTGGAGCGTGTTCAAGCCGCCGCTGGAGTCCGCACTCGGTCTCAGCGGCACGCAGAGCGCGCTGCCCTTCCAGCTCGGCATCGTCATGCTCGGTCTGTCGGCCGCGTTCGGCGGCACGCTCGTGGAGCGCAGAGGACCGCGCTGGGCGATGACCGTGGCCCTGGTCTGCTTCTCGTCCGGCTTCCTGCTCTCCGCGCTCGGCGCGGCCACCGAGCAGTACTGGCTGATCGTCTTCGGCTACGGCTTCGTCGGCGGTATCGGCCTCGGCATCGGCTACATCTCACCCGTCTCCACACTGATCAAGTGGTTCCCGGACCGGCCCGGCATGGCCACCGGCATCGCCATCATGGGCTTCGGCGGCGGCGCGCTGATCGCCTCGCCCTGGTCGGCGCAGATGCTGGAGTCGTTCGGGGGCGACAGCACCGGGATCGCGCTCGCGTTCCTGGTCCACGGGCTCTCGTACGCGGTCTTCATGACTCTGGGCGTGCTGCTGGTGCGGGTGCCGCGCACTCCCAAGCCGGCCGAGGGGACGCCGAACGCCCCCACCGGCCCGCAGGTGTCGGCGCGCACCGCCGTGCGCACCCCGCAGTTCTGGTGTCTGTGGGTCGTGCTCTGCATGAACGTGACGGCCGGCATCGGCATCCTGGAGAAGGCCGCGCCGATGATCACGGACTTCTTCGCGGACACCTCCACGCCGGTCTCCGTGTCGGCCGCCGCCGGCTTCGTCGCCCTGCTGTCGGCCGCCAACATGGCGGGACGGATCGGCTGGTCGTCCACCTCAGACCTGATCGGCCGCAAGAACATCTACCGCGTGTACCTCGGCGTGGGCGCGGTGATGTACGCGCTGATCGCCCTGTTCGGCGACTCCTCGAAGCCGCTCTTCATCCTGTGCGCGCTGGTGATCCTGTCCTTCTACGGCGGCGGCTTCGCGACCGTGCCCGCCTACCTGAAGGACCTCTTCGGCACCTACCAGGTCGGCGCGATCCACGGGCGGCTGCTCACCGCATGGTCCACGGCGGGTGTCCTCGGGCCGCTCATCGTGAACTGGATCGCCGACCGGCAGGAGGAGGCCGGCAGGCACGGCTCGGCGCTGTACGGCCTGTCCTTCGTCATCATGATCGGGCTGCTCGTCGTCGGCTTCGTCGCCAACGAACTCGTCCGGCCCGTCCACGTCCGTCACCACATCCCCGCCCCGAGGGAGGAGACCGCCGATGTCCACCGACAGCAGCCAGAGTCCGCCTAGCCGGCGAGGGCTGATCGCCTTCGCCTGGGTGTGGGTGGGCGCGCCGCTCGCCTACGGTCTGTACGAGCTGGTGCGCAAGGCGACCCAGCTGTTCACCGGGTGACTGTCCGTGCCAGGGCGTCCGAGGGGCTGATGGAAGCCGACAAGGTGGACGCCTGTTTCCTGTGACTTCACCTGACGTCGTACCCGCGAGTCACTGATCAGACTGGTGAATCCCGCTACCTGAAGCAACGAGGGGGATCCACCAGTGAACGGCTCGCGCATCGCCGCCATCGGCCATTACCAGCCCGCCAGGGTGCTCACCAACGAGGACCTGGCGGGCATGGTCGACACCAGCGACGAGTGGATCAGGTCCCGGGTGGGCATCCGCACCCGCCGGATCGCCGGGCCCGACGAGCCGGTCGACGAGCTGGCCGGGCACGCCGCCGCCAAGGCGCTCGCGGCGGCCGGCCTGACCCCTGCCGACATCGACCTGGTGCTGGTGGCCACCTCGACCGCGGTCGACCGCTCGCCCAACATGGCCGCCCGGGTCGCCGCCCGGCTGGGCATCCCCTCGCCGGCCGCGATGGACATCAACGTCGTGTGTGCCGGCTTCACCCACGCCCTGGCCACCGCCGACCACACCATCCGGGCCGGCGCCGCGACCCGTGCCCTGGTCATCGGCGCCGACAAGATGTCCGAGGTCGCCGACTGGACCGACCGCACGACCTGTGTGCTGGTCGGCGACGGAGCGGGGGCCGCCGTGGTCGAGGCCTCCCCGGAGGGCGCCGAGCCCGGCATCGGGCCGGTGTTGTGGGGTTCGGTGCCCGAGATGGGCAACGCGGTGCGGATCGAGGGCCAGCCGGCGCGGTTCGCGCAGGAGGGGCAGAGCGTCTACCGCTGGGCCACCACCCGGCTGCCGCCCCTCGCCAGGCAGGCCTGCGAGCGCGCGGGTCTCGCCCCCACGGACCTCGCCGCGGTCGTGCTGCACCAGGCGAACCTGCGGATCATCGAACCGCTCGCCGAGAAGCTGGGCGCCGTCAACGCCGTCATCGCGCGCGACGTCACCGAGTCCGGCAACACCTCGGCGGCGAGCATCCCGCTCGCGTTCTCCAAGCTGGTGGAGCAGGGCGCGATCTCCAGCGGCGACCCGGTGCTGCTCTTCGGCTTCGGCGGCAACCTGTCCTACGCAGGACAGGTCGTCCGCTGCCCCTGACACGCTCTCCCGCCCCGCGCGGGGCGACGGATGTGACAAGGCCGACTGCCCGTTCCTCTGGCACCTGTGCGCCGTAGACTGTAGACGAAAGACAATCGATACTGGGTGTCCGGTGACACCGGCTTTACGGCTGCTGTGCTCGGCCCGCCGAGGAGGGGGACCGCGATGTTGTCGACAGGACTGCCGCAGGGAGCAGTGCCCAAGCTCGAACGACCGGGGCCGCTGCGGGACCGCGTCTACGAGGCGCTGCTCGAACTCATCACCACCCGCGCCCTCCAGCCCGGCCAGCACCTCGTGGAGAGCGAACTCGCCGGGCATCTCGGGGTCTCCCGGCAGCCGGTGCGCGAGGCGCTGCAGCGGCTGAACACCGAGGGCTGGGTCGACCTGCGGCCCGCCCAGGGCGCGTTCGTGCACGAACCGACGGAGGAGGAGGCCGACCAACTCCTCACCGTACGCACCCTGTTGGAGGCCGAGGCCGCCAGGCTCGCCGCCGCGAACGCGGGCAGCGCGGGCATCGCCGCCCTGGAGGAGCTGTGCGCGCAGGGTGAGCAGGCCGTGGCGGCCGACGACGTGGACGGCGCCGTCGCGACGAACGCCCGCTTCCACGCCACGATCATGGAGCTCGCGGGCAACGCGGTCCTCGCCGAACTCGCCGCACAGGTCGACCGCCGGGTGCGCTGGTACTACACGCCGATCGCCCGGCAGCGCGGCAGGCAGTCCTGGATCGAGCACCGGGACCTGATCGCCGCCATCTCCGGCCGCGACCAGCAGCGTGCCACCGAGCTCATGCGTGAGCACACCGAGCACACCCGCCGCTCGTACCACGCACGCCAGCGGTCGTAGCCGGCGCGCACTCCGCCGGGCGGTGGTCCGTCGGTCCGGCCCGCGCGGCTGAGCGCCCGTGCCGGACCTGCGGCCTCGCCGGCCCTCGGGCGAGTCCGGTACCCGCGTTCCCCGTGGCATCCGTCACCACAGGCACACGCCCCCCTCCTGGCCCGGGCCGGATCGGCCCACCCGTGCCCATCCTGCGCGCCGGACAAGGGGGACACCAGGGCCCGGCCGTCTTTGTCCTGTGAGTGGAGAAAGTTGGGGGCAATCTCTGCACGGCTTCTTCCCAGCTTCGGCAGCCGCTGCTACGTTCCCCTCGAAAGCCCGGCAACAGGTGGCCGATTGAGGCGGGGAGGGGCTCGTGAGACGGATGACGGCTCGACCCGCGAACGCCCACCAGGCCCGTCTGCTCAAGCTGCTGCGGGACGGCGGCCCCAACTCCCGTGCACAGCTGGGGGACCAGGTCGACCTGTCACGCTCCAAGCTCGCCGTGGAGGTCGACCGCCTGCTGGAGACCGGCCTGGTCGTGGCCGACGGACTGGCCGCCTCACGCGGTGGCCGCCGCTCCCACAACATCAGGCTCGCCCCCGCGCTGCGGTTCCTCGGCGTCGACATCGGCGCGACCTCGGTCGACGTCGCCGTCACCAACGCCGAACTGGAGATCCTCGGCCACCTCAACCAGCCCATGGACGTACGCGAGGGCCCGGTCGCGGTCTTCGAGCAAGTCCTTTCCATGGCCGCTAAGTTGCGGGCCTCGGGGCTCGCGGAGGGGTACGACGGCGCCGGCATCGGCGTACCGGGTCCCGTCCGCTTCCCCGAGGGTGTGCCGGTCGCTCCGCCGATCATGCCGGGCTGGGACGGCTTCCCCGTGCGGGAGGCGCTCAGCCAGGAACTCGGCTGCCCGGTCATGGTCGACAACGACGTGAACCTGATGGCGATGGGGGAGATGCACGCGGGCGTCGCACGCTCCGTGGGCGACTTCCTCTGCGTCAAGATCGGCACCGGCATCGGCTGCGGCATCGTCGCCGCCGGTGACGTCCACCGCGGGGTCACGGGCAGCGCGGGCGACATCGGGCACATCCAGGCCGTGCCCGACGGACGACCCTGCGCCTGCGGCAACCGGGGCTGCCTGGAAGCCCACTTCAGCGGGGCGGCCCTCGCCCGGGACGCCACGGACGCGGCCCAGCAGGGCCGCTCGGAGGAACTCGCGGCCCGCCTGGCGGCGAACGGCGGCCTCACCGCCGTCGACGTCGCCGCCGCGGCCGCCGCGGGTGACGCCACCGCCCTCGCTCTCATCCGCGAAGGCGGCGACCGGGTCGGCCAGGTCATCGCCGGCCTGGTCAGCTTCTTCAACCCCGGCCTCGTGGTGATCGGCGGCGGGGTGACCGGCCTCGGCCACACCCTGCTCGCCACCATCCGCACCCAGGTCTACCGCCAGTCACTGCCCCTGGCGACCGGCAACCTGCCCATTGTCCTAGGGGAGTTGGGTCCCACCGCCGGAGTCATCGGCGCGGCCCGCCTCATCAGCGACCACCTGTTCTCACCCGCGTAAGCACCCTTCACGTACCGCGCACGCCAGTACCCACCGTTGTCCTGTCCTGCCCTGCCCTGCCCTGATTTCGGCCCGTACGCCTGCCAGGGGGACCCGCACATGGCACCACAACCACCGCTGCTCAGCATGTCCGGCATCACCAAGTCGTTTCCCGGAGTCCGGGCCCTCGACGGCGTCGACCTGGAGGTCCAGGCCGGTGAGGTGCACTGTCTCCTCGGCCAGAACGGGGCCGGGAAGTCCACCCTCATCAAGGTCCTGGCCGGCGCGCACCAACCCGACACCGGCGCCATCCGCTGGCGCGGCGAGGACGTCACCCTCCGCTCGCCGATCGCCGCGATGCGCCTGGGCATCGCCACCATCTACCAGGAACTCGACCTGGTGGAACACCTGTCCGTGGCGGAGAACGTCCACCTCGGACACGAACCCACGGCGGCCGGTTTCGTCGTACGGGGCCGGGCGGCGCGCGCCTCGACGGCCGCGCTGCTCAAGCGGCTCGGGCATCCCGAGATCGAACCCGCCCGGCTGGTCGGGGAGTTGTCGGCCGCCCAGCAGCAGATCGTGTCCATGGCGCGAGCGCTCTCGCACGACGTACGGCTCATCGTGATGGACGAGCCCTCCGCCGCCCTCGACCCGGACGAGGTCGACAACCTGTTCCGGATCGTCGGCGACCTCACCGCCGAGGGTGTCGCCGTCGTCTACATCTCCCACCGGCTGGAGGAGATCCGGCGCATCGGCGACCGGGTGACCGTGCTCAAGGACGGACGGGCCGTCGCGGTGGGACTGCCCGCCAAGTCGACACCCACCCGCGAGGTCGTGGCCCTGATGACGGGCCGCAACGTCGAGTACGTCTTCCCCGACCGGCCCGCCTCGGCACCCGGGGGCACACCCGTCCTGGAGGTCGAAGGGCTGGCGCGGGAGGGCGAGTTCGAGGCCCTCGACCTCCGGGTGCGCCCCGGGGAGATCGTAGGCCTCGCCGGCCTCGTCGGGTCGGGCCGCTCCGAGATCCTGGAGACGATCTACGGTGCCCGCAAGCCCACTGCCGGCCAGGTCCGCGTCGACGGACACGCGCTGCGACCCGGCAGCGTCCGTGCCGCCGTGCGCGCCGGACTCGGGCTCGCCCCCGAGGAACGCAAGGCGCAGGCCCTGCTGATGCTGGAGTCCGTCACCCGCAACGTGTCGGTCTCCTCCATGTCCCGCTTCTCGCGCGCAGGCTGGATCGACCGCGGCGCCGAACGCGGGGCCGCGCGGTCCGCGACCCGCGAGCTGTCCCTGCGCCCCGACAACCCGGACGTGCCGGTGCGCACCCTGTCCGGCGGCAACCAGCAGAAGGCCGTCCTGGCCCGCTGGCTGCTGCGCGGCTGCCGGGTCCTGCTGCTCGACGAACCGACCCGCGGCGTCGACGTGGGCGCCCGCGCCGAGCTGTACGCGGTGGTGCGCCGGCTCGCGGACGAGGGCCTCGCCGTGCTGCTGGTCTCCAGCGAGGTCCCCGAGGTGCTCGGCCTCGCCGACCGTGTCCTGGTTCTGCGCGAGGGCCGCGTCGTCCACACGGCGCCCGCCCGCGATCTCGACGAACACCGCGTACTCGACCTCGTCATGGAAGGAAGCCCGGCGTCATGACGCAGCCCGTCTCCCCGCCCAGGGACAGCGCCGACAAGGTGCCCTCGACGAACGAGGCCCCCGCCTGGCGGTCCCTCGTGTTCCGCGCCGACGTGCGCACCCTGTCCCTCCTCGGCGTGCTCGCCGCACTGATCGTCATCGGCGGCATCACCAAACCGGACGAGTTCCTCGACACCCGCAACCTGCAACTCGTCCTCACCCAGGCGTCGGTGATCGGTGTCGTCACGGTCGGGATGACCTTCGTCATCACCTCCGGCGGCATCGACCTGTCGGTCGGCGCGATCGTCGCCCTCGCCTCGGTGTGGGCGACCACCGTCGCCACCCAGGAGTACGGCTTCGCGGGCATCCTCTTCACCGCGGTGCTCGTCGGCGTCGGCTGCGGCCTGGTCAACGGGCTGCTCATCGCGTACGGCGGGATGGTTCCCTTCATCGCCACACTCGCCATGCTGGCCTCGGCGCGTGGCCTGGCCCTCCAGATCACCGACGGCCGTACCCAGATCGTCAGCGTCGACGGCATCCTCGACCTCGGTGAGCGCGACTCCTACGTGCTGGGCGTCCCGCCGCTGGTCATGGTGTTCGCGGTCGTGACGATCATCGGCTGGCTCGTGCTGAACCGGACCACCTTCGGACGCCGCACGGTGGCCGTCGGCGGCAACGCGGAGGCGGCCCGGCTGGCCGGTATCGACGTGCGCCGGCAGCGGCTGTACCTCTACCTGCTGTCCGGGCTGTGCTGCGGCATCGCGGCCTTCCTGCTGATCATCCTGTCCGGCTCCGGCCAGAACACCAACGGCAACCTCTACGAACTCGACGCCATCGCCGCCGCGATCATCGGCGGCACCCTGCTCAGCGGGGGCCGCGGCACCATCACCGGCTCCGTGCTCGGCGTCCTGATCTTCACCACGATCACCAACATCTTCGCCCTGAACAACCTGCAGAGCGACGTCCAGCAGATCGCCAAGGGCGCGATCATCGTCGCCGCCGTGCTGGTCCAGCGCCGTACCGCGAGCACGACCTGAGGAAAGGGTTCACCGCCATGCCAGAGCCGACCTACCCCAGCCCCTTCACCAGCCGCAGAGGACTGCTCCTCGGGACCGCCGCCGTCTCGGCCGGCACCCTGCTGGCGGGTTGCACCAGCAACGACTCCAGTGACGACGAGCCGGCCGCGAACGACCAGCCGGCCGCCGAGGACAAGCCCGGCAAGCAGGTCACCATCGGCTTCGCGGGCCCGCAGGCCGACCACGGCTGGCTCAACGCCATCAACGACAACGCCAAGAACCGCGCCAAGAAGTACTCGGACGTCACCCTGGAGATCACCGAGGGCTCCAACGACACCGCCCAGCAGATCGGCCAGATCGAGACCCTCATCAACAAGAAGGTCGACGTCCTGGTCGTGCTGCCCGCCGACGGCAAGGCCCTCACCCAGGTCGGCCTCAAGGCGATGCGCGCGGGCATACCGGTCGTCAACCTGGACCGGATCTTCAACACCCCCCAGGCGTACCGCTGCTGGATCGGTGGCGACAACTACGGCATGGGCCTCAACGCCGGCCACTACATCGGCGAGAAGCTCAAGGGGAAGTCCGGCGCCCGCGTCATCGAACTGGCCGGCCTGGACAACCTGGAGCTCACCAAGCAGCGCACCCAGGGCTTCGACGACGCGCTCAAGAACTACCCCAACATCCGCAAGGTGGCCCGTCAGGCCGCCGAGTTCACGGTCGAGTCGGGGCAGGCCAAGATGGCCCAGCTGCTGCAGGCCCAGTCGAAGTTCGACGCGCTGTGGAACCACGACGACGACCAGGGCGTGGGCGCGCTGCGCGCCATCGAGCAGGCCGGACGCGACGACTTCCTGATGGTCGGCGGCGCGGGCGCGCTGTCCGCGTTCCAGGCCATCAAGCGGGACGACGGCGTCCTGAAGGCGACCGTCCTCTACCCGCCGACCATGGCCGCCTCCGCGATCGACCTCGCCCGCGCCCTCGGCCAGGCCAAGGGCGTGAGCGGCCTCGCCGAGTACGAGATCCCGGCCTCGCTCACGCTCTACTCGGCCGTCGTGGACAAGGAGAACATCGACCAGTACATGTCCACCGGCTTCAAGTGAGGCGTCCCGCCCCAGGGCCCGCGACGCCCGGCCGGCCCGAAGGACAGGTCCCGGGGGCCCGGTTCGTCGACGGGCCGGGCTGCACCCCCCACCGCGCCACCACGACGAGGAGGACATCGCGTATGGCACAGCCGCAGCAGTCAGAAGGGGTGGAGGCGACCTCGGCAAGGGCCGCCTCCGAGAAGCCATCCCTGCGTGTCGGCATGGTCGGGTACGCCTTCATGGGCGCCGCCCACTCCCAGGGCTGGCGCACCGCGGGCCGCGTCTTCGACCTGCCGAGCACCCCGGTCATGGCCGCGATCTGCGGGCGGGACGCGAGCGCCGTCCGCGCGGCGGCCGACCGGCACGGCTGGGAGTCCACCGAGACCGACTGGCGTGCTCTGATCGCGCGGGACGACATCGACCTCGTCGACATCTGCACACCGGGCGACAGCCACGCGGAGATCGCCCTCGCCGCGCTGGCCGCGGGCAAGCACGTGCTGTGCGAGAAGCCCCTCGCGAACACCGTCGAGGAGGCCGAGAACATGGCGCGGGCCGCGGAAGCGGCCTACGAGCGAGGCCAGTTGGCCATGGTCGGGTTCAACTACCGCCGGGTCCCCGCGACCGCCCTGGCCCGGTCGATGGTGGCCGCCGGCCGCCTCGGCGCCCTGCGACACGTGCGGGTGACGTACCTTCAGGACTGGCTGGTGGACCCCGAGTTCCCGCTGACCTGGCGGCTGCGCAGGGAACTGGCCGGGTCGGGCTCGCTCGGTGACCTCGGCGCGCACATCGTCGACCTCGCGCAGTACCTCGCGGGGGAGCCGCTGGCCGGAGTGTCCGCGCTCACCGAGACCTTCGTGCGGGAGCGTCCGCTGCCCGGCGGCCCCAGCAGCGGACTCTCGGCGGTCTCCGCCGGCGGCACCGGACAGGTCACCGTGGACGACGCCGCCCTGTTCACCGGCCGCTTCACCTCCGGCGCGCTCGCCTCCTTCGAGGCCACCCGGTACGCCACCGGCCGCAAGAACGCCCTGCGCATCGAACTCAACGGCGAACGCGGCTCGCTCGCCTTCGACCTGGAACGCCTCAACGAACTCGCCTACCACGACGGCACGGAGGCCGCGGCGCACGCCGGGTTCCGGCGCATCCTCGTCACCGAACCAGAGCACCCCTACCTGGACGCCTGGTGGCCGCCGGGCCACGGCCTCGGCTACGAGCACACCTTCGTCCACCAGGCCCGCGACCTGGTCCACGCGATCGCCGAGGGCCGCCGTCCCGACCCCTCCTTCGCCGACGGGCTCCAGGTGCAGCGTGTCCTGGCGGCGGTGGAGGAGAGCGCCGAGAAGAACTCCCTCTACACACCCATAGCGGCCTGAGGAGGCCCCGCGACATGCCGCGTACCTTCACGCTCTTCACCGGCCAGTGGGCCGACCTGCCCCTCGAAGAGGTCTGCCGCCTCGCCCGCGACTTCGGCTACGACGGCCTCGAACTCGCCTGCTGGGGAGACCACTTCGAGGTCGACAAGGCACTCGCCGACCCGTCCTACCTCGCCTCGCGCCACCAGCTCCTCGACAAGTACGGCCTCAAGTGCTGGGCCATCTCCAACCACCTCGTCGGCCAGGCGGTGTGCGACGCCATCATCGACGAACGCCACCAGGCGATCCTCCCCGGCCGGATCTGGGGCGACGGCGCAGCGGAGGGCGTACGGCAGCGGGCCGCGGCCGAGATCGCCGACACCGCACGTGCCGCGGCCGCCTTCGGCGTCGACACCGTCATCGGTTTCACCGGCTCCGCGATCTGGCACCTGGTCGCGATGTTCCCGCCCGCGCCGGAATCGATGATCGAGCGTGGCTACGAGGACTTCGCCGAGCGCTGGAACCCGATCCTGGACGTCTTCGACGCGCAGGGCGTGCGCTTCGCGCACGAGGTCCACCCCAGCGAGATCGCCTACGACTACTGGACGACCCGGCGCGCCCTGGAGGCGGTCGGCCACCGGCCCGCCTTCGGCCTCAACTTCGACCCCTCGCACTTCGTGTGGCAGGACCTCGACCCCGTCGGGTTCCTGTGGGACTTCCGCGACCGGATCTACCACGTCGACTGCAAAGAGGCCCGCAAGCGCCTCGACGGCCGCAACGGCCGTCTCGGCTCCCACCTGCCGTGGGGCGACCCGCGCCGGGGCTGGGACTTCGTGTCCGCGGGCCACGGTGACGTCCCCTGGGAGGACGTCTTCCGGATGCTGCGCTCCATCGACTACCGGGGCCCGATCTCCGTGGAGTGGGAGGACGCCGGCATGGACCGGCTCCAGGGCGCCCCCGAAGCGCTGACCCGCCTCAAGGCGTACGACTTCGAACCGCCGTCGGCCTCGTTCGACGCGGCGTTCGGCGGCAACGACTAGGCCCCCCACCGTGAGTTCCGGGATGACGGCGCATCCCGGCGCACCGCACCCGCCCGTACAACCGGCCCCATCCTGGAGGCACCCGTGCACGGGAACGACCGCACCACCCGCACCGGCAGAGACGAGACCAACAGAAGACGCCTGTCCCTCCGCAAGGCAGCGGCCCTGTTCACCGGGGCACTGCTGGCGGGCGCGTCCCTGACCCTGACCGCATCCCAGGCCGGCGCAGCCGTCGCCGGCCCCGACTCCGCCCCCGCGGCGGCGGCCGCCGAGGACTTCCAGCAGGTCACCCTCGCCAAGGGCGAGCCGGAGGTCGGCGAGCCCATGTCGCTCGCCGTCCTCCCCGACCGCTCGGTCCTGCACACCTCGCGCGACGGCGAACTGCGCCTCACCGACGCGGCGGGCAACACGAGACTCGCCGGCAAGCTCGACGTCTACTCCCACGACGAAGAGGGCCTCCAAGGCATCGGCGTGGACCCGGACTTCACCAGCAACCGCTTCATCTACCTGTACTACGCGCCCCCGCTGAACACCCCCGCGGGCGACGCCCCGGAAACCGGTACCGCCGCCGACTTCGCGCCCTTCGACGGGGTCAACCGGCTCTCCCGGTTCGTCCTGAACACCGACGGCACCCTCGATGCGGCCAGCGAGAAGAAGATCCTCGACGTCCCGGCCTCACGCGGCCTGTGCTGCCATGTCGGCGGCGACATCGACTTCGACGCGGCGGGCAACCTGTACCTGTCGACCGGCGACGACACCAACCCGTTCCAGTCGGACGGCTTCACCCCGATCGACGAGCGGGCCGGCCGCAACCCCGCCTTCGACGCGCAGCGTTCCTCCGGCAACACCAACGACCTGCGCGGCAAGATCCTGCGCATCAAGGTGAACGCCGACGGCTCGTACACCGTCCCCGACGGCAATCTCTTCGCACCCGGCACGGACAAGACGCGGCCCGAGATCTACGCCATGGGCTTCCGCAACCCGTTCCGCTTCAGCGTCGACAAGGCCACCGGGATCCTCTACGTCGGCGACTACGGGCCCGACGCCGGCGCCGCCGACCCGGCTCGCGGACCGGCCGGCCAGGTCGAGTTCGCCCGGGTGACCGGCCCCGGCAACTTCGGCTGGCCCTACTGCACGGGCGACAACGACGCCTACGTGGACTACGACTTCGCCACCGGCACCTCCGGCGCCGCCTTCGACTGCGCGGCGCCCAGGAACAACTCGCCGCACAACACCGGCCTGACCGACCTGCCGCCCGCGCAGGCCGCGTGGATCCCGTACGACGGCGGATCCGTGCCCGAGTTCGGCAACGGCTCCGAGTCCCCGATGGGCGGACCGGTCTACCGCTACGACCCGGCGCTCGACTCGCCCGTGAAGTTCCCCCAGGCCTACGACGGCGACTTCTTCGCCGGCGAGTTCGGCCGCCGCTGGATCAAGCGGATCGAGAGCGACACGAGCGGCACCGTCCAGTCGATCAACGACGTCCCGTGGACCGGCACCCAGATCATGGACATGGCCTTCGGTCCCGACGGCGCCCTGTACGTCCTCGACTACGGCACCGCCTGGTTCGGCGGCGACGAACACTCCGCCCTGTACCGCATCGAGAACGCCACCGACGGCCACTCCCCGGTCGCCCAGGCCGTGGCCGACCGGACCTCGGGGCAGGCACCGCTGAGGGTGGGCTTCTCCTCCGCGGGCACCACCGACCAGGACGGTGACACGCTCACGTACAGCTGGGACTTCGGCGACGGCGGCACGTCGACCGCGGCCAACCCCACGCACCGGTACAGGAAGAACGGCACCTACACCGCCACCCTGACCGCGAAGGACAGCACCGGCCGCACCGGGAGCGCGAGCGTGCCGATCGTGGTGGGCAACACCGCGCCCAAGGTCACCCTCGAACTCCCCAGGGACGGGCAGCTGTTCAGCTTCGGTGACGCGATCCCGTTCAA
Organism: Streptomyces resistomycificus; assembly: GCF_001514265.1. GTDB lineage: Bacteria > Actinomycetota > Actinomycetes > Streptomycetales > Streptomycetaceae > Streptomyces > Streptomyces resistomycificus. The sequence goes on from NZ_KQ948988.1 coordinate 729,317, forward strand.
GGTGCGTGTGACCGACCCCGAGGACGGGCGGAACATCGACTGCGCCAAGGTGAAGGTCACCTTCATCCTCGGCCACGACAGCCACGGCCACCCCGTCACCTCGGCCAACGGCTGCACCGGCACCATCCAGACCAGCGCCGACGGAGGCCACGACGACGACGCCAACATCTTCGGGGTCTTCGACGCCGAGTACACCGACGGCGGTGGCGGCGGCCAGGCACCGCTGACCACCCACGACCAGAACGTCGTCCAGCCCAAGCACCGCCAGGCCGAGCACTTCGGCACCTCCTCGGGCGTCACGGTCATCGCCAAGGACACCGCGCACGGCGGCAACACGGTCGGCGACGTGAACAACGGCGACTGGATCGCCTTCACGCCGTACGTCCTGAGCAACGCCGAGAAGCTCACGGCCCGCGTCTCCTCGGGCGGCACGGGCGGCACGCTCGAGGTCCGCGCCGGTTCCGCGAGGGGCACGCTGCTCGGGAAGGCGACCGTGCCGGTGACCGGCGGCTGGGAGACCTTCCAGGACGTCAGCGCCGACCTGTCCCGCGCCCCACGCGGCACCACGACGCTGTACCTGGTCTTCAAGGGCAGCGGCTCCGGAGCCCTGTTCGACGTGGACGACTTCACCTTCACGACCCGCTGACAGGAGGTGACGGCAATGCGCTCAACCGGACGCCTGACCACGGCGGTCGCGGGCACGGCACTGCTTCTGGGCTGCGTCTCGGCACCGGCCGCCTCGCACCCGGCGGACGACGGACGGGTGCTGGTCTTCTCCAAGACGGCCGGCTTCCGCCACGACTCGATCCCCGACGGCGTCGCCGCGCTCAGGCAGCTCGGCGAGACCGCGGGCTTCAGGGTCGACGCCACGGAGGACGCGCGTACGTTCACCGCGCGCAACCTGCGGCGCTACGACGCGGTCGTGTTCCTCTCGACGACCGGAGACGTCCTCGACGCCACCCAACAGGCGGCCTTCGAGGGCTACATCCGAAGCGGCGGAGGCTACGTCGGCGTACACGCCGCAGCCGACACGGAGTACGACTGGGAGTTCTACGGCGGCCTCGCCGGCGCCTACTTCCAGTCGCACCCCGCGATCCAGCCCGCCACCGTCGACGTCGAGGACCACGCCCACCCGGCGACCTCCGGCCTGCCTAGCACCTGGGAACGCACCGACGAGTGGTACAACTACCGCTCCAATCCCCGGGAACGGGCCCACGTCCTCGCCTCGCTCGACGAGTCGTCCTACACCGGCGGCACCATGAACGGCGATCACCCGATCGCCTGGTGCCAGAACTACCAAGGAGGCCGCGCCTTCTACACGGGCGGCGGTCACACCAAGGAGTCGTACGCCGACCCCGCCTTCCGCGCACACCTGCTGGGCGGGATCCGCTGGGCCACCGGCGAGGCTCAGGCCGACTGCCGCCCGGAGAACGGCTACCGGGCCCTGTTCGACGGCAGCTCCCTGTCCGGCTGGAAACAGGCCGGCCCCGGCTCCTTCACCCCGGCCGCCGACGGCACCATCACCTCGTCGGGCGGCATGGGAATGCTCTGGTACGGCGACCGGAGCTTCGGGGCGTACTCCCTGAAGCTCGACTGGAAGATGGCCGGCGACGCGGGCGACGACAACTCGGGAGTGTTCGTGGGCTTTCCGCCCTCCGACGACCCGTGGTCGGCCGTGAACAACGGCTACGAGATCCAGATCGACGCCACCGACGTACCGGAGAAGACCACCGGTTCCGTCTACGGCTTCCGCTCCGCCGACCTGAAGAAGCGCGACCGCGCGCTGAACCCGCCGGGGGAGTGGAACACGTACGAGATCCGCGTGGAGGGCGAGCGCCTGCGCGTCTATCTCAACGGCGTGAAGATCAACGATTTCACCAACACCGATCCGGCCCGGAGCCTGCGGGACGGCCACGTCGGCCTCCAGAACCACGGAGCCGACGACCGGGTGTCCTTCCGTGACGTCCGGATCAAGGAACTGCCCGCGAAGTCCCCGGCTCGCACGACTTCGCAGGGCCACTGAACGACGGCGGGCGGGGGACGCCGGACCCCCGCCCGCCGTCATCACCTCGTACGCCGTCACCGACACCTCGTACGCCCGTCACCGACACCTCGTACGACGTCTTCGACTTGGAGGCTGCCCATGTCCGCGTCCGTTTCCGCATCGCGCGTCGGAGTGTGGCTGATCGGGGCTCGCGGCTCCGTCGCCACCACCGTCGTCGCGGGCTGCGCCGCCGTGACCGCGGGCCTGCACCCACCCACCGGCCTGGTCACCGAGACACCCGCCTTCGCCGACAGCCGCCTCCCGGCCCTGGAAGGCCTCGTCTTCGGCGGCCACGACACACTGGACTGCCCTCTTCCCAAACGCGCGGAAGCGCTGGCGGCCGGCGGTGTCCTGCCCCACGGCCTCCCCGCGGCCGTCGGCGCCGAACTGACCGCCGCCGACCACGAGATCAGACCCGGCGGACCCCTCCCCGGCGACACCCGCACCGACGACGAACTGATCGCCGTCTTCGCCGCGGACATACGGGACTTCGCGCGGCGGCGGGGGCTGGACCGGGCCGTCGTGGTGAACGTCGCCTCCACGGAGCCGGCGGCCACCGGCACGGCCCTGCCCGCCAGCTCCCTCTACGCGGCGGCGGCCCTGCGCGCCGGCTGCCCGTACGTGAACTTCACCCCCTCGACCGGCCTGCACCACCCCGCGCTGGCCTCGCTCGCCGCGTCCTCGGGGCTGCCCCACGCCGGTCGCGACGGCAAGACCGGCCAGACACTGCTGCGCTCCGCCCTCGGCCCGATGTTCGCGCAGCGGGCCCTCGCCGTCCGGGCCTGGTCCGGCACCAACCTGCTGGGCGGCGGCGACGGCGCCTCCCTCGCCGACCCGGCGGCCGCGGCGGCGAAGAACGCGGGCAAGGAGCGGGTCCTCGCCGACACGCTCGGCACGGTCCCCGAGGGCGAGGTGCACATCGACGACGTCCCCGTCCTCGGCGACTGGAAGACCGCCTGGGACCACGTCGCCTTCGACGGATTCCTCGGCGCCCGCATGATCCTCCAGACCACCTGGCAGGGCTGCGACTCCGCCCTCGCCGCACCCCTGGTCCTCGACCTGGTCCGGCTCGTCGCCCGCGCCCACGAGAGGGGCCTGTCGGGCCCGCTGGCCGAACTGGGCTTCTTCTTCAAGGACCCGGTGGGGGAGGGGTCTTCGGCTCTGGGTGAGCAGTACGCGGCGTTGACGGCGTTCGCGGGGCGGCTGCGGGACGGGAGGACGCGGTGAACGGGCGCCGGGAGGGCGCCGGGGATGCCGGGGGAACCGGGAGAACCGGGAAGACCAGGGAAGCCGCGTGCGCCCCGCCTGCCGGAGCGGCCGCCTGGGCAGAGCTGCTGCGGCTTCCCGCCCTGTTCACCGTGCCGGGCGATGCCCTCGCCGGTGCGGCAGCGGCCGGCGCCCGCCCGAACTTCCGCACCCTGCTCGCCATCGGTTCCTCCCTCTGCCTCTACGAGGCCGGCATGGCCCTCAACGACTGGGCCGACCGGCACGAGGACGCCGCCGAGCGCCCCCACCGCCCGCTCCCCTCCGGCCGGGTCCGTCCCACCGCGGCCCTCGTGGCGGCCTGTGCCCTCACCGGCGCGGGCCTGTCCCTGGCCGGATGCGCCGGCCGTCCCGCGCTCACGGTGGCCACCACCCTCGCGGCCACCGTCTGGGCGTACGACCTCGCGCTGAAGCACACCCCGGCGGGCCCGGCGGCCATGGCGACGGCCCGCGCCCTCGACCTGCTCCTCGGCGCGACAGCGACAGCGACCGCGACCGCGACTGCGACCCCGACCCCGACCCCGGACACCGTCGGCAGCATCCGCAGGGCCCTTCCCTCCGCCGCCCTGCTCGGTGCCCACACCCTCACCGTCACGACGGTCTCGCGGCGGGAGACCCAGGGCGGCTCACCCCTGGTCCCCCTGACGGCCCTGGCCACGAGTGCCGCACTGACCCGGCTCCTGACCCACCCGTCCAAGAGGCCGGACCGGCTGGACGGGCCGGACGGGCCGGTGGCCCTCGTGCCACCACCCGGCCTCCCCCTGCGCACCGCACTGGCCGCCGCCTACGCCGCGACCACAGCCCGCCCCTACCTCCACGCCACCCTCAACCCGTCACCCCCGCTCACCCAACGCGCCGTCAGCGGCGGCATCCGCGCCACCATCCCCCTCCAGGCCGCCCTCTGCGCCCGCTCCGGCGCACCGGTCACCGCCCTGCTGACGGCGGCACTGGCCCCGCTCGCCGGCAGGTTCGCGAGGAAGGTGAGCGTCACATGAACCCTCTCCGCTTCGGCTACGGCACCAACGGCCTGGCCGATCTCCGGCTCGACGACGCGCTCCGCCTCCTCGCCGACCTCGGCTACGACGGCGTCGGGCTGACGCTCGACCACATGCATCTCGACCCCTGCGCCCCTGACCTGGCCGCGCGCACCCGACGTCTCGCACGGCGGCTGGACGCGCTCCGCCTGTCGGTCACCGTGGAGACGGGCGCGCGCTACGTGCTCGACCCCTGTCGCAAACACGGCCCCTCCCTGCTGGACCCCGATCCGGACGACCGTGCCCGACGCGTCGACCTACTGCTCCGCGCCGTCCGGGTGGCCGCCGACCTCGGCGCCCACGCCGTGCACTGCTTCAGCGGCATCACGCCGGCGGGGACCGACCCGGACACGGCGTGGAAACGGCTGGCCGAGACGCTCACCCCCGTCCTGGACGCGGCCGCCGGCGCCCAGGTCCCCCTCGCCGTCGAGCCCGAACCCGGCCACCTCCTCGCCGACCTCGCCGGCTTCCACCGGCTCCGTCGAACCCTCGGCGACCCGGAGCACCTCGGCCTGACCCTCGACATCGGCCACTGCCAGTGCCTGGAGCCCCTGTCGCCCGCCGAGTGCGTGCGGGCGGCCGCCCCCTGGCTGCGGCACGTCCAGATCGAGGACATGCGCCGCGGCGTCCACGAACACCTCCCGTTCGGTGACGGCGAGATCGACTTCCCGCCGGTGCTCGCCGCCCTGACAGCGGCCGGCTACCAGGGCCTGACCGTCGTCGAACTGCCCCGCCACTCGCACGCCGGCCCCCACTTCGCCGAACTGTCCCTCCCGTTCCTCCGTCACGCGGCGGCGCCCTCCCAAGGGAGCACCTCATGACCGACCTCCACGCCGACCCGGCAACCCCGACGGCAGGTCTCCAGGGCACCACCCTCGCCCGCACCCCGCCGCCCGCCCTGCACCGCCGCGTCACCGCCCACCTCGGCTCAGCCGCCCGCGCCTGGTTCGACCAGGCCCTCGACGAGGCCGCCGCACATCCCGGCAGGCACGGGCCCATCTCCGTGTGGGAGCTGCGGCTGGCCGAGGCAGGGCGCCGCTGCGGCTCGGCGCACGCCGACGCCGTCCGCGTCCTCATCCTGCACGCGGCCCGCGCCGACACGGACGACCTCACCCGCGTCTACCTCCAGGGCACGGCCGCCGAACGCCGAGCCGTTCTGCACGCGCTGCCCCACCTGGTGCCGGGCCCGGACGCCCTGCCGCTCGTCGAGGACGCCCTGCGCACCAACGACACCCGCCTCCTCGCCGCAGCGGTCGGCCCGTACGCCGCCCGCCACCTGCCCGCCCATCAGTGGCGCCACGCCGTCCTGAAGTGCCTCTTCACCGGAGTGCCCGTCGACGAGGTGGCCGACCTGGACCGCCGGGCCCACGCCGACGCGGAACTCGCCCGCATGCTCGGCGACTACGCCGCGGAGCGCACCGCGGCCGACCGACCGGTCCCCGCAGACCTGAACCGCGTCCTGACCCTGACCGACCCAGAGGCCGCCCCACCGGCCGCCCGGGACGACCGCGACGGCGAGGAGTGCTGATGCGTATCTTCGACCCCCACATCCACATGACGTCCCGCACCACCGACGACTACGAGGCCATGCGCGCCGCCGGCATCCGGGCCGTCGTCGAGCCCTCCTTCTGGCTCGGCCAGCCACGCACCTCGACGGCCTCCTTCCTCGACTACTTCGACTCCCTCCTGGGCTGGGAGCCCTTCCGCGCCGCCCAGTACGGCATCGCGCACCACTGCACACTCGCCCTCAATCCCAAGGAGGCGAACGACCCCCGCTGCGTCCCCGTCCTCGACGAACTGCCCCGGTATCTCCTCAAGGACCAGGTGGTGGCCGTCGGCGAGATCGGCTACGACTCGATGACGCCCGCCGAGGACACCGCGCTCGCCGCGCAGCTCCAGCTCGCCGCGGACCACGGGCTGCCCGCGCTCGTGCACACCCCGCACCGCGACAAGCTCGCCGGTCTGCGCCGCACCCTCGACGTCGCCCGGGAGTCCGCGCTGTCCCCGGACCGGATCCTGGTCGACCACCTCAACGAGACCACCGTCAAGGAGGCCAAGGACAGCGGCTGCTGGCTGGGCTTCTCGGTCTACCCGGACACCAAGATGGACGAGCGGCGGATGGTCGCGATCCTCCGGGCCCACGGCCCCGACCAGGTACTGGTGAACTCCGCCGCGGACTGGGGCCGCAGTGATCCGCTCAAGACCCGCAGGGTCGGCGACCTGATGCTGGCCGAGGGCTTCACCGAGGACGAGGTCGACCTGGTGCTGTGGCGCAACCCCGTCGCCTTCTACGGGCTCAGCGGCCGCCTGAACCTGGAGGTCACCCCGCCCGACGCCAGCCACGAGGGCAACTCCGTGCTGCGCGGCGGGGAGTGAGCGATGCGCTTCCGCCACCCCGACGGCTCCACCGTCCACCTCGCCTACTGCACCAACGTCCATCCCGCCGAAACCCTCGACGGGGTCCTCGCCCAGCTCCGGGACCACTGCGAACCCGTCCGGCGGCGCCTGGGCCGTGACCGCCTCGGGATCGGCCTGTGGCTGGCCAAGGACGCCGCCCACGCCCTCGTCACCGACCCGTTCGCCCTGCGCGCGCTGCGCACCGAACTCGACCGGCGCGGCCTCGAAGTCGTCACCCTCAACGGCTTCCCCTACGACGGATTCGGCGCCGAAGAGGTCAAGTACCGGGTCTACAGACCGGACTGGGCCGACCCCGAACGCCTCGACCACACCACGGCCCTGGCCCGCGTCCTCGCAGGACTGCTCCCCGACGACGTCACCGAGGGCACCATCTCCACCCTGCCCCTGGCCTGGCGCACGGCCCACGACGACGACCGCGCGGCGCGGGCCCGCACCGCCCTCACCAAACTCGCCGAACGCCTCGACGCGCTCGCCGAACTCACCGGCCGCTCCCTCCACGTCGGCCTGGAACCGGAACCCGGCTGTGTCGTCGAAACCACCACCGACGCCATCGCCCCGCTCACCGCGATCGGCCACGACCGCATCGGCGTCTGCGTCGACACCTGCCACCTCGCCACCTCCTTCGAAGACCCGCACACCGCCCTGGACGCGCTCACCCGCGCCGGCGTCCCCGTCGTGAAATCCCAGCTCTCAGCCGCCCTGCACGCCGAACACCCCCATCTCCCCGAAGTCCGCGAGGCGCTGGCGGCCTTCGACGAACCCCGATTCCTGCACCAGACCCGCACCGCCACCGCCGCGGGCCTGCGCGGCACCGACGACCTGGGGGAGGCACTCAAGGGCGACGCCCTCCCCGAAGCGGCACCCTGGCGTGCCCACTTCCACGTCCCGCTGCACGCGGCCCCCGCCGCACCCCTCACCTCCACGCTCCCCGTCCTCAAGGACGCCCTGACCCACCTCGTCGGCGGCCCGCGTCCGCTCACCCGCCACCTCGAGGTCGAGACCTACACCTGGCAGGCGCTCCCGCCCGAGCTGCGCCCCCGTGGCCGCGCCCAGCTCGCCGACGGCATCGCCGCCGAACTCACCCTCGCCCGCGACCTGTTGACGGACCTCGGCCTGAAGGAGCTCCCATGAGCGCCGACCGGACCACCGAGCAACCGACCCCCCTTCTCGTCCTCGATGTCGTCGGCCTCACCCCCCGACTCCTGCACCACATGCCCCACCTCAAGGCACTCGGCGAGACCGGCTCCCGCGCGCCGCTCGGCACCGTCCTGCCCGCCGTCACCTGCGCCGCGCAGTCCACCTTCCTGACCGGCACCCACCCCTCGGAACACGGGATCGTCGGCAACGGCTGGTACTTCCGAGAACTCGGCGACGTCCTCCTGTGGCGTCAGCACAACGGCCTGGTCGCCGGAGACAAACTCTGGGACGCCGCCCGTCGCGCCCACCCCGGCTACACGGTCGCCAACATCTGCTGGTGGTACGCCATGGGCGCCGACACCGACATCACCCTCACCCCCCGTCCCATCTACTACGCCGACGGCCGCAAGGAACCCGACTGCTACACGCGGCCCGCCGACCTCCACGACGAACTCACCGGGAAACTCGGCACCTTCCCCCTCTTCCACTTCTGGGGACCCGGCGCGGACCTCGTCTCCAGCCGCTGGATCATCGACGCGACCCGGCATGTCATCCGCACCCGCCACCCCGACCTGACGCTCTGTTACCTCCCGCACCTCGACTACGACCTGCAGCGCCACGGCCCCGACGACCCGCGCTCCCTGAAAGCGGCGGCGGACCTGGACAGGGCGCTGGGCCCCCTGCTGGACGACGCCCGCGCCGAGGGCCGAACCGTCGTCGCGTTGTCCGAGTACGCCATCACCCGCGTGGACCGCCCCGTCGACATCAACCGCGCCCTGCGTCGCGCCGGTCTGCTGGAGGTGCACACGCAGGACGGCATGGAGTACCTCGACCCGATGGCCTCCCGCGCCTTCGCGGTCGCCGACCACCAGATCGCGCACGTCTACGTACGCCGACCGGAGGACCTCGACGCGACCCGGGCCGCCCTCGACGGCCTGCCCGGCATCGGCCAACTCCTGGACGACGAGGGCAAGAAGGCCCATCACCTCGACCATCCCCGCTCCGGCGAACTCGTCGCCGTCGCGGAGCCGGACGCCTGGTTCACGTACTACTACTGGCTCGACGACGCCCGCGCGCCTGACTTCGCGCGACTCGTCGAGATCCACCGCAAACCCGGCTACGACCCGGTCGAACTCTTCATGGACCCGCTCGACCCCTATGTGAAGGTGAAGGCGGCCACGGCACTGGCCCGCAAGAAGCTCGGCATGCGCTACCGCATGGCGGTCGTGCCCCTGGACCCCTCACCTATTCGCGGCAGCCACGGCCGCCTCCCCGAGAGCGACGACGACGGTCCGCTCCTCATCTGCTCCACCCCCCGCGCTGTCGGTGACCGGGTCGCGGCCACCGACGTGAAAGCACTGCTGCTCCGACTGGCCGGTCTTTCCTGACTGGTCACAAGTGAAGCACTCACCACTGACAACGCCTTCCGACACCCGAGGAGTTCCAGGCATGAGCCGCATCCCCCAGACCGACGCCGAACTCACCCACCGTCTCACCAGACGAGGAATGCTCGGGGTGGCCGCCGGTGCCACCGCCGCCGCACTGCTCGGCGCGGCCGCCTCACCCGCGGGCGCCGCGACCGACACCGCGGCCGGTACCGCCGGCCGCGGCCGCCCCGTACTGCCGCCCGGCCGGCTCGGCATCCAGCTCTACAGCCTGCGCGACAAGGTCTCCACGCTGGGCTTCGCCCCCGTCTTCGCCGAGCTGGAGAGATACGGCTACGACGAGGTCGAGTTCGCCGGGTACACCCAGGGTTCGGCCGGACCGATCACCCTCGCCCAGCTCAGGCGGCTGGCCCGCAACCACGGCCTGAACCCGATCGGCAGCCACGTCGGCTACTACTCCAGCGACCCCAACGCCTACACCTTCGCCCAGAACCTCACCAAGGTCCTCGACGACGCCCAGGCCCTCGGCCTCAAGCACATCGGCACCGCCGCCGGCCCGTTCCGCTACGGCTCCACCGTCGACGCGTGGAAGCGCGCGGCCGAGGACTTCAACACCTACGGTGCGGCGGCCAGGGCGCGCGGCATGAAGTTCTACCAGCACAACCACTCCGAGGAGTTCTCCTTCGCCACCGACAACCCCAAGGTCCGTCTCTACGACGTGCTGCTCGCCGAGACCGACCCCGACCTGGTGTTCCTGGAGATGGACATCTTCTGGGCGTACTCGGGCCAGTTCCGCTTCTCGAAGCGGCTTGACGGCACGCCCGCGCCCTTCGAGCCCCTCGACTACGTGCTGAGGCAGCCTCACCGCTACCCCCTCTTCCACGTCAAGGACGGGGTGAGCGACCCGGCGAACACCTACGGCTACCGGATGACCGACGTGGGCGACGGCGACATCGACTACCAGCGGTTCATCTCCGCGGTGACCCGGCTGCGCGGGGAACGCCTGGCCCACCACTGGCAGGCCGAGCACGACAACCCGGCCGAGTCCTTCACCTTCGCCCGGCGCTCCAGCGAGCACCTGCACTCGCTGCGCGAGAGGTGCTGACGGCCGGACCGACGTGAGGCGGCCCTCCCCGGCATCCGGGGAGGGCCGCCTCACGTCGCGCCCAGCTGTCGTCAGCTGTTGCCGTGCGTTCGAGCGCTGCTGTGCGTCAGGTTGTGATCGTCACTCCACGGTAGGGACGGTTCGCGGCGTCGGGGTGTGCCGGTGAGCTGTTGTGCGGTACGACGGGGACCGCACGTCACGCCGTCTCCTCGCCGAGCGGTTGCGGGTTGGGGCTGATGCGCTTGGCCTTGGGGCGTCCCGGCGGGTGCAGGAAGGTGGCGACGAAGCCCGCGAAGAGGGAGATCGTACCCGCCAGGACGAAGGCGCCGCCGTAGCCCCACGCGCTCACCACCACCGCGCCCATACCGGAGCCGAGCAGCCCGGAGACGAGCTTCGAGGAGTAGACCAGGCCGTAGTTGGAGGCGTTGTTGTTCTCTCCGAAGTAGTCGGCGGTCATCGCGGCGAACATGGGGAAGATCGCGCCGCCGCCGAACCCGGAGATCGACGAGAACAGCAGGAACAACGGCAGGTTCCCGATGTTCCCGGAGAACAGGATGCCGTACTGCGACAGGCCGAGGACGATGCAGACGAAGATCAGGCACTGCTTGCGGCCGTACCGGTCGGACAGCCAGCCGATCACCCCGCGGCCCGTGCCGTTCACGATCGCCTTGAGGGACATGGCCGTCGCCACGATCCCGCCCGCGAAGCCGGCCTCGTCGCCGAAGGGCACCTGGAAGGCGATGCCGAAGATGTTCACGCCCGAGGTGCACAGCAGACAGAACCACATGAGGCCCACACGTCCGGTCTGCCACGCCTCCTTGGGGGTGTACTGGTGCACGGCCGGCGGGTTCTTCTCCATCGCGCGCCGGGCGCGTGCGTCGTCGGGCTTCTTCAGCGGGTCGACGTCGGCGGGCCACCAGTTCTTCGGCGGGTCGCGGAAGAAGTAGCCCGCGAAGGCGACGACCGCGGCCAGGAACACGCCCACGCAGACCAGCACCCACCGGAAGTTGCCGAGGTCCATGAAGCCGGTGAAGAGGAACACGAAGGGCACGGAACCGTACGCGAAGCCGCCGTTCACGAAGCCCGTCTTGCCGCCCTTGCGCTCCGGATACCACTTGGCGACCATGTTCACGCAGGTCGCGTAGACCATGCCGGCGCCCATACCGCTGAACATGCCGAAGCCGATGTACGCGACGACGACGTGCGGCGCGAAGGCGAGCGAGAGATAGCCCAGCAGCGTGCCGAGCGCGCCGCACATCATCGCCCAGCGGGCGGGAAGTTTGCCGCTCTCCCGCAGCTTGCCGGCGGGGAAGGCCACCGCGGCCTGGAAGAACACCCAGACGCCCAGCATCCAGAAGATGTGGCCACTGCTCCAGTGGTGCGCGGTGTGCAGCGTGTCCTCGGCGGACGCGAACGCGTACTCGGCCGAGCTGATGCCCATCATGCCGACCCACGGCAGGATGACCATCCACTTGCGTTTGCGGCCCATGATGTCGATGTCGGTCTCGCCGAGGCGGTAGACGCGTCCGTTCGCGTCGGTCACCTCGCGGTAGGAGACCGGGGTTGGCAGATCGGTCGTTGTCATGTGTGTCGCACCCCTTGCGTCGAAAGTTCTGGCCAGCGCCCCCTGTCCAATGCCTTTCGTGTGCGCACGGGTCCCGGGGCCGGCCGACGCGCACCGTCGGCCGGCCCCGCGCCGGGTCACCTCATGAGGCGCCCCCCAACACCCCGGCCGCCCGCGCCCACCGGTACTTGGCGCCGAGCACGGCCACCGGCTTCTCGGTCGTGTACGGGTACGCCACGACCCCGCGCTCGTACAGGTACTGGCAGGCCTCCTCGACCTCGACGTCGCCCGCGAGGGACGCCACCACCGGCTTCTCGATGCCGCGCTCCCGGAACTCGGCCACCACGCGCGCGGTGAGCTCCGCGAAGAGCATCGGGGGAGTGACGATGGTGTGCCAGTAGCCGAGGACGAGCGCGTGGATGCGCGGGTCCTCCAGCCCCAGCCGGATCGTCGCCTCGTACGTCGACGGCGGCTCACCCCCGGTGATGTCCACCGGGTTGCCCGCCGCCCCGAAGGGCGGGATGAACTTCCTGAACGCCTCGTCCAGGTCGGGCGGGATCTCCATCAGGGACAGCCCGTTGTCCGTGACCGCGTCCGAGAGCAGTACGCCACTGCCGCCGGCGCCCGTGATGATCACGATGTTGTCCCCCTGAGGGGTGGGAAGCACCGGCAACGCGCGCGCGTACTCCAGCATTTCGTTCAGGCCGGGCGCCCGGATGACACCGGCCTGCCGGAGGATGTCCTCGTACACCGCGTCGTCGCCCGCCAGCGCGCCGGTGTGCGACCCGGCGGCTTTGGCGCCGGCCGCGGTACGTCCGGCCTTCAGGACGACGACCGGCTTCTTCGGTACGGTCGCCCGCGCCGCCTCGACGAAGGCGCGTCCGTCCTTGAGGTCCTCCAGGTGCATCGCGATGCACTCGGTGTGCGGGTCCTCGCCGAACCAGGTCAGCAGGTCGTCCTCGTCCAGGTCCGACTTGTTGCCGAGGCCGACGATCGCCGACACGCCCGTCTTCGTGGTCCGGGCGAAGCCGAGGATGGCCATCCCGATGCCGCCCGACTGCGAGGTCAGCGCCACCCCGCCCTTGACGTCGTACGGGGTGCAGAACGTGGCGCACAGGTCGTGCCAGGTCGAGTAGTAGCCGTAGATGTTCGGACCCAGCAGCCGCACGCCGTGCCGCTCCGCGATCGCCACGATCTCGTCCTGGAGCTCGTGTTCGCCGGTCTCCGCGAAGCCGGACGGGATCAGCACGGCGTTCGGGATCTTCTTGCGTCCCACCTCCTCCAGGGCCGAGGCCACGAACTTGGCGGGGATCGCGAAGACCGCCACATCCACCTCACCGGGAACGTCGGTGACACTCTTGTACGCCTTGCGGCCGAGAATGTCATCGGCCTTGGGGTTCACCGGGTGGATCTCCCCGGTGAACCCGCCGTCGACGAGGTTGCGCATCACCGAGTTGCCGATCTTGCCCTGCTCGTTGGAGGCGCCGATCACGGCGACCGAGGCGGGCTGCATGAGGCGGCGCATGGAGGTGAGGATCTCCTCGCGCGTGTACCTTCGGCGCTCCTTGGGCGGCGCGTCGGACAGGATCACGCGGATGTCCGCCGCGACCGCGCCCTCCGGGGTGGCGATCACCGGATTGAGGTCCACCTCGGCGATCTCCGGGAAGTCCGCGACCAGTTGGGACACCCGGCGGATCTGCTCGGCGAGGGCCCACCGGTCCACGGCCGGCGCGCCGCGCACCCCGCGAAGGATCTCCGCCGAGCGGATCGAGTCCAGCATGGACAGCGCCTCGTCGGCGTCCAGCGGGGCGAGCCGGAACGTGACGTCCTTGAGGACCTCGACCAGTACCCCGCCGAGTCCGAAGGCCACCACCTTCCCGAAGGTCGGGTCGGTCACCGCGCCGACGATGACCTCCTGCCCCTTGGGGAGCAGCTCCTGGATCTGCACGCCCTCGATACGGGCCCGCGCGTCGTACGAGCGCGCGTTGTCGACGATCTCGTGGAACGCGGCTCGTACGTCGGCCGAACCCTCGACGCCGACGATCACCCCGCCGGCGTCGGTCTTGTGCAGGATGTCGGGCGAGACGATCTTCATCACCACGGGCCCGCCGAAGCGCGCCGCGTACGCGACCGCCTCGTCGACGTCCTTCGCCAGTTCCTCGCCCGGTACGGCGATCCCGTACGCGTCGGCGATCACCTTGCCCTCGGGTGCGGTCAGCGCCGCCCGGCCCTCGGCCCGCACGGAGTCGAGGAGGGCACGCACCCTCAGGTGGCGGTCTTCGGCCATCACGTCAGATCACTCCGTTCGACTTGAGCAGGCGCAGCTCCTCGTCGCCGAGACCGAGCTCGCCGACGTAGACCTCTTCGTTGTGCTCGCCCAGCAGGGGTGAACTGCTCACCTCGACGGGGGAGTCGGAGAGCTTCAGCGGGCTGCCCACGGTCACGAACTCGCCCCGCTCGGGGTGCGGCACGGTGACGACCATCTCGTTGGCGACCAGCGACCGGTCCTCGATGATCTCCTTGGTGGACAGGATCGGTCCGCACGGGATGTTGTGCGCGTTGAGCCTCTCCAGCACCTCCCACTTGGGGAGGGTGGACGACCACTCCTCGATCAGCTGGAACATCTTGCCCAGCTTGGGCAGCCGTGCCTCCGGCGTGGCCCACTCGGGATCGGCCGCCAGCTCGGGGCGGCCGATGAGTTCGCTGAGCGGCTGCCAGCCGACGGGCTGCACGATGACGTACACGTAGTCGTTGGGGCCGCCCGGCGCGCACTTGACCGCCCAGCCGGGCTGGCCGCCGCCGGAGGCGTTCCCGGACCTGGGAACCTCGTCGCCGAAGTCGTCGTTGGGATATTCGGCGAGTGCGCCATGGGCCAGGCGCTGCTGGTCGCGCAGCTTCACCCGGCAGAGGTTGAGCACCGCGTGCTGCATGGCCACGTTCACCCGCTGTCCGCGCCCGGTCTGTTCCCGCTGGAACAGCGCCGCGAGGATGCCCGCCACGGCGTGGACGCCCGTGCCCGAGTCCCCGATCTGGGCCCCGGTCGCCAGTGGCGGCCCGTCCTCGAAGCCGGTGGTCGACATCGACCCGCCCATGGCCTGCGCGACGACCTCGTACGCCTTGAAGTTGGTGTACGGGCCGTCCCCGAACCCCTTGATGGAGGCGTAGACGATCCGCGGATTGATCTCCTGGATGCGGTCCCAGGTGAAGCCCATGCGGTCGACCGCGCCCGGTCCGAAGTTCTCGACCATGACGTCGGAGCGCCGGATCAGCTCGGTGAGGATCTCCTTGCCGCGCTCGGTCTTGGTGTTGAGGGTGATGCTCCGCTTGTTGCAGTTGAGCATCGTGAAGTAGAGGGAGTCGACGTCCGGGAGGTCGCGCAACTGCTTGCGCGTGATGTCACCGGAGGGGGCTTCCAGCTTGACGACGTCCGCGCCGAGCCAGGCGAGCAGCTGGGTCGCGGAGGGCCCGGACTGGACGTGGGTCATGTCCAGGACGCGGATGCCTTCGAGTGCCTTGGTGGACGTACCGGTCATCGGGGGCACCTCACTTGTACATGGTCTGGTTCATGGTTCCGGGGGCGTACGCGTCCGGGTCGACCCAGACGTTGATCAGCGACGGCTTGCCGGACTCGCGGGCGCGCCTGAGGGCGGGGCCGATGTCGGCGGGGTCACGGACCTCCTCGCCGTATCCGCCCAGCATCTGGGCGAACTTGTCGTAGTGGACGTCGCCGAGGGTGTTGCCGATGCGCTCGCGCTCCAGGCCGTACTTCTGGGCCTGGCCGTAACGGATCTGGTTCATGGAGGAGTTGTTGCCGACGATGCCGACGAAGGGGAGGTCGTAGCGCACGAGGGTCTCGAAGTCCCAGCCGGTGAGGGAGAACGCCCCGTCGCCGAAGAGGGCGACGACCTCCTTGTCGGGCCGCGCCTGCTTGGCGGCGAGCACGAAGGGGACACCGACGCCGAGTGTGCCCAGCGGACCGGGGTCCATCCAGTGCCCGGGTGACTTGGGCTGCACGACCTGGCCGGAGAAGGTGACGATGTCGCCCCCGTCGCCGATGTAGATGGAGTCCTCGGTGAGGAAGTCGTTGATCTCGCTGACCAGCCGGTAGGGGTGGATGGGCGAGGCGTCTGACCTGAGACTCGGCAGCCGCTTCTCCAGCGCGGTCTGCTCGGCGGCCCGCAGCTCGTCGAGCCACTCCTTGCGCTTGGACGCGCCCCCGTTGATACGCCCGGAGGCCGCCTCGGCCACCGACTTCAGCACCAGTCCGGCGTCGCCGACGATCCCGAGGTCGATGTCGCGGTTCTTGCCGACGGTCCGGTAGTCGAGGTCGATCTGCACGACGGTCGCGTCGGGGGAGAGCCGCTTGCCGTAGCCCATGCGGAAGTCGAAGGGCGTGCCGACGATCACGATGACGTCGGCGTGGGAGAAGGCGTACCGGCGCGACAGCTGGAAGTGGTGCGGGTCGCCCGGCGGCAGGGTGCCGCGGCCGGCGCCGTTCATGTACGCGGGGATGTTGAGGGTGCGTACGAGGTCGATGGCGGCCTCGGTGCCCCGGGTCGTCCACACCTGGCTGCCGAGCAGGATGGCCGGTTTCTCGGCGTGCACCAGCAGGTCGGCCAGCTTCTCGACGGCTTCGGGGTCGCCGGCCGAGCGGGTGGACGCACGGTAGGCACCGGACTTCGGCACCCGTGCCCTGGACACCGGCACCTTGGCGTCGAGGACGTCACGCGGGATCTCCAGGAACGAGGGGCCCGGAGCGCCGTGGTAGCACTCACGGAACGCCATCGACACCATGTCCGCCGCGCGTGCCGTGTCGGGAACGGCCGCCGCGAACTTGGTGATCGGCGTCATCATGTCGACGTGCGGCAGGTCCTGCAGAGACCCCATCTTGTGCTGGGTGAGGGCCCCCTGACCGCCGATCAGCAGCATCGGGGACTCCGCGCGGAAGGCGTTGGCGACACCGGTGACGGCGTCGGTCGTACCGGGCCCCGCGGTGACGACCGCGCAGCCGGGCTTGCCGGTGATCCGGGCGTAACCGTCGGCGGCGTGTGCGGCGACCTGCTCGTGCCGGACGTCGACGACTTCTATGCCCTCGTCGACGCAGCCGTCGTAGATGTCGATGATGTGGCCGCCGCACAGGGTGTAGATGCGGTCGACCCCCTCGGCCTTCAGCGCCTTGGCAACGAGATGACCACCGGAAATGACGTCCTGGGTGTCGTCGGGCATGGCGAAGTCCTGTCCCTTCGTAGGGGGTTGGAACGCTCTCGCGGTACATTGCATACAGTCGACGAATACTGTATGAAGCTTGTTATCCCGCATCCGGTGGGTGGTGTCCAGGGGGCGTGCGGCACTTTTAGGTCAGGAGCCGGAATGGACCTGTACGAGCACCAGGCAAGGCAACTCTTCGAAGAACACGGCATCTTGGTGCCGAGGGCGGAGGTCACCGACTCGCCCAGGGAAGCACGCGAGATCGCCCGCAGGCTGGGCGGCCGCGTGGTGGTCAAAGCCCAGGTGAAGACCGGTGGCCGGGGCAAGGCGGGCGGCGTCAAGCTCGCCGCGGACCCGGCCGCCGCCGAACTGACTGCCCGCCAGATCCTGGGCATGGACATCAAGGGCCACACCGTCGGCAGGGTGCTGCTGGCCCAACCCGTCGACATCGAGAGCGAGTTCTACGTCTCCTATGTCCTGGACCGCGCGGCCGGCCGCTTCCTCGCGATCGCCTCGGCGGAGGGCGGGACGGAGATCGAGGAGGTCGCCGCGAGTCGTCCGGAAGCCGTCGCCCGTATCCACATCGACCCGGCCGAGGGCGTCACCTCGGCGAAGGCCGCCGAGATCGCCGAGGCCGCGGGCCTGCCGCCCCGGACCGTCGACGTCCTGGTGCGACTGTGGGAGGTGCTGGTCCGGGAGGACGCCGTCCTCGTGGAGGTCAACCCGCTCGTCCTCACCGGCCAGGGCCAGATCCTCGCCCTGGACGGCAAGGTCACCCTCGACGACAACGCCCGCTTCCGACAGGAACGCTGGGGCGCCGAGGGCGTGGCGCACGAGGACCCGCTGGAGGCGGCGGCCGCCGCGAAGGGCCTCAACTACGTCAAACTCGACGGCGAGGTCGGCATCATCGGCAACGGCGCCGGACTGGTCATGTCGACCCTCGACGTGGTCGCCGGCTGCGGGGCCCGCCCCGCCAACTTCCTCGACATCGGCGGCGGGGCGTCGGCCCAGATCATGGCCGACGGTCTGTCGGTCATCCTCTCCGACCCGGCCGTGAAGTCCGTCTTCGTCAACGTCTTCGGCGGGATCACCGCCTGCGACGCGGTGGCCGACGGCATCGTGCAGGCCCTGGAGACGGTGCGGTTGACCAAGCCGCTCGTCGTCCGCCTCGACGGCAACAACGCCGCCCGCGGCCGGGCCATCCTCGACGAGCACGCCCATCCGCTCGTCCAGCAGGCCACCACCATGGACGGCGCCGCCCGCCGTGCCGCCCAACTCGCCACCACAGCCTGAGGAGACGGGACATGGCGATCTACCTCACCAAGGAAAGCAAGGTCCTCGTCCAGGGCATGACCGGCGGCGAGGGCATGAAGCACACCCGCCGCATGCTCGCGGCCGGCACCGACGTCGTCGGCGGCGTCAACCCGCGCAAGGCGGGCCGCACCGTGGACTTCGACGACCGTGCCGTGCCCGTCTTCGGGACCGTCGCCGACGGCATACGGGCGACCGGAGCCGACGTCACCGTCGTCTTCGTGCCCCCGCCGTTCGCCAAGGCGGCCGTCGTCGAGGCCGCCGACGCGGGCATCGGCCTCGCCGTCGTCATCACCGAGGGCATCCCGGTGCACGACTCCGTCGCCTTCACCACCTACGCGAAGGAGAGGGGCACCCGGGTCATCGGCCCGAACTGCCCCGGCCTGATCACCCCCGGCCAGTCCGACGCGGGCATCATCCCCGCCGACATCGCCAAACCCGGCCGCATCGGATTGGTGTCCAAGTCGGGCACGCTGACCTACCAACTCATGTACGAACTCCGCGACATCGGGTTCTCCACCTGCGTCGGCATCGGCGGCGACCCCGTCGTCGGCACCACCCACATCGACTGTCTCGCCGCCTTCCAGGACGACCCCGACACCGAGATCATCGTCCTGATCGGGGAGATCGGCGGCGACGCGGAGGAACGCGCGGCCGCCTACGTCCGCGAGCACGTCACCAAGCCCGTCGTCGGCTACATCGCGGGCTTCACCGCGCCCGAGGGCAAGACCATGGGGCACGCGGGCGCGATCGTGTCCGGTTCGACCGGCACCGCGGCGGCGAAGAAGGCGGCACTGGAGGCGGCCGGCGTCAAGGTCGGCGGCACGCCCACCGAGACCGCCCGCCTGGTGCTGGCCCGGCTGGAGGCGTGACACCACACGCGAGGACACCCGTCAGGGCCGCGGCGCCTCGCCGACGCCCCTGGCAGCCATGCACCGACCCGCCCCCGACTGTGCACCGAGAGCGGAGCAACCCGATGGCAACCACCCTCACCCTCAAATCAGGCACCTCCTGGACCGACGCCTGGCAGCGCTGCCTCGCCGTGGCCCCGGAGGCGTTCCGCGACGACCGGGTCCTCAACCTCTGGAACTCGGCCTGGCGGGCCGACGGCCGGGCACTGCCCGCCACCAGCCCCGTCGACGGCAGCCCGATCGCGGGCCCGCCCCGCCTGGACCGGGCCACCGCCCACCAGGCGGTACGCGCCTCGCTCGACCAGCACCGCGCCTGGCGGCACATCCCCCTCGACGAGCGCCGGGCCCGCGTCGCGGCCACCCTCGACGCCCTCACCGAACACCGCGAACTGCTCTCCCTGCTGCTCGTCTGGGAGATCGGCAAGCCCTGGCGGCTCGCACAGGCGGACGTCGACCGGGCCATCGACGGCGTGCGCTGGTACGTCGACGGCGCGGAACCGATGCTCGCCGGCCGCGCCCCGCTGGACGGCCCGGTCTCGAACATCGCGAGCTGGAACTACCCGATGAGCGTGCTCGTTCACGCGGTGCTGGTACAGGCACTGGCGGGCAACGCGGTCATCGCCAAGACCCCGACCGACGGCGGTGTCGCCTGTCTGACCCTGGCCTGTGCGCTCGCCGCCCGCGAGGGGGTCCCCGTCACCCTGGTCAGCGGCAGCGGGGGCGAGCTGTCCGAGGCGCTGGTGCGGGCGCCCGAGATCGGCTGCGTCTCCTTCGTCGGCGGCCGCGACACCGGCGCCGCGGTGGCCACCGCCGTCGCCGACCTCGGCAAACGCCACGTACTCGAACAGGAGGGACTCAACACCTGGGGCATCTGGAACCACACGGACTGGGACGCGTTCACAGCGGTCGTGCCGAAACTCTTCGACTACGGCAAGCAGCGCTGCACGGCGTACCCGCGCTTCGTCGTCCAGCGCGAGCTGTTCGACGAGTTCCTGGCGGCGTACCTCCCGGCGGTCCGCACGCTGAGGGTCGGCCACCCGCTCGCGGTCGAGCATCCCGATGCCCCGTACCCGCAGCTGGACTTCGGCCCCGTCATCAACGCGGCCAAGGCCAAGGAGCTGCGCGACCAGGTCGCCGAGGCCATGGGCCGCGGTGCCGTCCCGCTGCACCGCGGCAGGCCGGCCGACGCCCGCTTCCTGCCCGGCCAGGACACCTCGGCGTACGTCCAACCGGTCACGCTCCTCAACCCGCCGCCGTCCTCCCCGCTGCATCACGCGGAACCCTTCGGCCCGGTCGACACCATCGTCCTGGTCGACACGGAGGCGGAGCTGCTGGCCGCGATGAACGCGTCCAACGGCGCGCTGGTGGCCACCCTGTCCACGGACGACCGGGCGACCTTCGACCGACTCGCCCCGCAGATCCGGGCGTTCAAGGTCGGCCACGGCAAGCCCCGCTCCCGGGGCGACCGCGACGAGCTGTTCGGCGGGTTCGGCGCCTCCTGGCGGGGCGCCTTCGTCGGCGGCGAGCTGCTGGTGCGGGCCGTGACCCAGGGCCCGGTGGGGGAGCGGCTGCCCGGCAACTTCCCGGAGTACCAGCTCATGCCGTGACGCCCAAGGCCGGACGACGGCCGACAGCCGGGTGGCGTCCGCTCCCTGCGGGCGCCGGCCGGCCGGCGCCCGACGGGTCTCAGCCGATGCCCTGACGGTCCGGCTGGAGGGCGAAGGCCCGGTCCGCGGCCACCGGGACGCCGGTCTCGACGGCCTGCGCGAGCAACGCCCGATGACGCAGCAGGGGTGCGCGCCGGTCCTCGGGGACGAGCAGCGCGAGGTCGTCGAGTCCGGCCAGCAGACGCCGGGTGACCTGCGGGTTTCCGACGGCGCAGTCCCGGATCTCGGTGAACCCCAGGTCCACCAGGTCGGTCCAGCCCGGCACGGGCTGCACGAGCCGGACCGCGCCTTTGCGGTCCCGGTGCAGCGACGCGTGCAGCGGCCGCCGGGCGAGGGCCGCCAGGAACTGCACGATGCGGTCGAGGGCCTGCACGGCCGTCGTCGGATCGTTGATCGCGGAGGACAGCGCCCGGAGCGCGATGTCGGACAACTGGCGCAGCCCGAACGCGAGGTCCTGGTGGAAGGTGCGTTCGACGCCGACGGAGACGGCGTAGCGCAGTGCGCGGCGCGGCGGCGCCTGGCCGCCGTGCACGGCCAGGACGGGCGTTCCGGGCAGGACGAAGTCCCCGGTCCGCGGGATCAGCCGCAGTACGACGTCATGCTGCCGCGCCACACGCACCAGCCGGGCGATGTTCACGTCGCGCAGCACGCCCGCCCGCCCCTCATGGGCGATCCACGCGGTCTCGGGCCCGAGCGCGCCCTCGTCGGCGGGGGGCCCGACCGGCATCAGCGCGGCCACCCTGAACGACTCCCCGACGATCCGGGCGATCACCTGGCTGATCCGCATCAGGCGCAGCGTCGTGTTCACGTACATCACGAACAGCACCAGACTCAGCATGACCATGGCGAGCGTGAGCAGCGACTGGATCAGGGGTACCGAGGACACCCGGCGGGGGTCGGGTTCGCTGTCGTAGGCCGTCAGGACCAGCAGGGTCAGCAGGAAGGTGGAGAGGAAGACGGCGAAGGTCGCCTTGGTGATCCGGCTGCGTACGAAGATCCGTACCACCCGGGGGCTGAACTGGCCGCTCGCCATCTGCACTGCGACCAACGAGATGCTGAAGACCACGCCGATGAAGGTCATCATCGCCGAGCTCACCGTGGTCACCACGGCCTTCGCGTCGTTGGCGACCTTCAGCAGGTCCTCGATCGTGTCGTACTCCTGCTCGTCCTGGAGCGCCCCGACGAGGGCGGTGTCGATCTCCGACGCCACCACCCACACGACGAACACGCTCACCATGGCGGCGGCGGGCGCGAACCAGAACGTGTCCCGCAGATGCTCCCTGAGCGGCGACAGCGCCCGCGGTCTGCGCCCCGTCGACGGGCTGTGCGTAACCATCCAGTCGCTCATGGTGAGACCATAGATTCCCCGGCGCGGCCTGCCCGGGAGCGCCGCTCGGGGGGTGGATATGCAGGTGAAAGCCACTCCGAAAGCTTGGTATTGTTGTCCATGTCGCCGCGGGGAGCACCCCCGGCCAGGCGGCGGACACCTTGTCCGGGTGGCGGAATGGCAGACGCGCTAGCTTGAGGTGCTAGTGCCCTTTATCGGGCGTGGGGGTTCAAGTCCCCCCTCGGACACCACTGGGGACGTTCACGAGATCGTCCCGAAGCGTTCGAATTGCCGGTTGAGTCATGTGACTCACCGGTTTTTCGTCGTTCCCGGGGCCTTGGGGCCTCGGGAACGGCTCGGTGAGAGGGGCGGAGCGCGGCGGAGGTGCGTCACTCGCGTGGCGGAGGCTCGACCTGCTCGGTCGGAAGCGGTCGCGCCACCAGCAAGCGGGCCAAGCTTGTCCTCGATGCCCGCGACATGGCCTTGCGGCGCCGCGACCGCGCCGGAACTCCCGCTGGACCAGGGTTGGTTCACCGCCGACATCGGCTGGTCCACCTGCGCCACCATGGCCGCCTTCCGCTCACCCTGGCCATCTTCGCGGTTTCGCCGGCATCCACGTCGGCCGGATCATCGACCATCACGGTCCCCGGACCATCATGACCACGAGGTCGGCCTCGGAGCCCTGAGCCTGTCGATCGTGGCCCTCGCTCCCAACCTGCCGGTGTTCTGAACCGGCCCATGGGTGCGGGCGCGGCCCGTCGCCGTCGGATCCATCCGTAAGCGATCAAGCGGAATGCCGCCACCGCGTCCGCTGCCCCGGGCAACTCGTGATCAAGCTCCTGATCGCCACTATCTGGGCTCGCCCGGCGGCCCGTGTAAGCGGAATTCAGGCTCGACGTCAGGGGTCGACTGGGTCGTCTCCAGGCCGTGTCAACCCGCTTGACAACATCGCGCGAGAACTGCCAGGGTCAGCGCCGTGGGTCGGAAGCCGTAAAGGCGATTCAAGTCAGGGGAACCGAGGAAAGAGTACGACCCCCATTTGTTAACGGCAGTTTTACACGCCCTCTTTGTAAGTAATATTCCATTGACTCTTACTCTGAGTGAGTCGACTGAGGGCGCGCGACATATTATTGAATTTCCAGGCAGCTCACGGGGGTGGCTTGAATGGAAGCGCAAAAGTCGACCGATAATTCTTCTGCCGACCTGGCCGCAGCGGTGCGCTCCGAGTTATCCGCCCGGCTCGGCATGGATCCCGCTGCTCTGCGCGACGACGTCGTGTTCTCCGCCTATGGACTCGACTCGCTCAAAGCCGTCGGATTCGTAGAGGCGCTCGGCGAACTTATGGGCCGTAAGCTTTCGGCCACGCTCCCGTGGGAATGCCCGACGGTCGAGCGGCTGGTCGCGCGACTGCTCGGCGGACCGGCGCCGGAGCCGACGGCCACAGGCGCGATGGAGGGTCCGGGGGTGCCTGTGAGCGGCGAGCCCGTCGCCGTCGTGGGCATGGCCTGCCGCTTCCCGGGCGCTGACGACATCGATCAGTTCTGGCGGCTGCTGAGTGACGGCGCCGACCTGACCGGACCGGTACCGCCGGGGCGGCGAACGCCCGTGGCGGGGCCGCGTGAAGCGGGCTATCTGCGCGGCCCTGTCGACCAATTCGACCCGCTGTTCTTCGGCATCTCCCCGCGCGAGGCGCAGGAGATGGATCCGCAGCAGTCCCTCTTCCTCGAAGTGGCCTGGGAGGCGCTGGACGCCGCCGGGCTCGGCGACGGCAGCCTCGCCGGCAGCCCCACCGGCGTCTTCGTCGGCGCCATCTGGCACGACTACGCCAACCTGGGTGCGTCGGACGGCCCGGCCTCGGCCTACCTGGCGAGCGGGCGCTCCCTGAACATGATCGCCAACCGCTTCTCGTACGCCCTCGGGCTGCGTGGTCCGAGCCTGGTCGTCGACACCGCGTGTTCGTCCTCCCTGCTGGCCGTGCACCTCGCCTGTCAGAGCCTGGCCACCGGGGAGTCGAAGGTCGCCGTCGTCGGCGGGGTCAACCTGCTCCTCGACCCGCGGACCACGGAGGCGCTGCAGGGCTTCGGCGCTCTCGCGCCGGACGGCCGGTGCAAGGTCTTCGACGAGAGCGCCGACGGCTTCGGCCGGGGCGAGGGCTGCGGCGTCGTCGTCCTCAAGCCCCTGTCGCGCGCGCTCGCCGACAACGACCGGATCTGGTGCGTGATCCGGGGATCGGCCGCCAACAACGACGGACAGAGCAACGGCCTGACCGCGCCGAACCCCGTCGCCCAGCAGGAAGTCCTCAGCCGGGCCTACGAGACGGCGGCGGTCGACGCGCGCGAGGTCGCGTACGTCGAGACGCACGGCACGGGTACCGTGCTCGGCGACCCGATCGAGGCCTCTGCCCTCGGCGCGGTGCTCACCGTGGGGCGTCAGGAGGACGCGCCCGACCTGGTCCTCGGTTCGGTGAAGGCGAACATCGGCCACCTCGAAGGCGCCGCGGGCATCGCGGGGCTGATGAAGGCGGCGCTCTGCCTGTGGCACCGCCAGATCCCGTCGAACCCGCACTTCGAAACCCCGAACGCGCACATCGACTTCGAGGGAATGCGCCTGCGCGTCCCGCGCGAGAACGAGGCATGGCCGCAGAACGCGCGCCCGCTCGCCGGAGTCAGCGCCTTCGGCTTTGGCGGCACGAACGTGCACGTCGTTCTCGAAGGACGTGACGAGCCCTCGCTCCGTGAACTGCCCCCGGCAAGCGCCCCGGAGCCGGTCGGGCAGCCCACCGCCCCACCTGTGGACGGGCCGAACCCGGACATCCTCTTCGTCTGCTCCCCGCACGGGCACCAGTACGCGGAGATGGGCGTCGAGCTGATGCGCGCGGAACCGGTCTTCCGCGCCGCGGTCGAGGAGTGCGACCGCTACTTCGTCCCGCTGGCCGGCTGGTCCCTGGCCGAGAAGCTCGCCACGGGCTCGGAGTCCAGGAAGCGCCTGGACGTGGTCCTGCCGCTGCTGTACGCCGTGCAGGTCGGCCTGGCCCGCCTGCTGGAACACCACGGCGT
The DNA here is from genome assembly GCF_001514265.1 of Streptomyces resistomycificus. Taxonomy (GTDB): domain Bacteria; phylum Actinomycetota; class Actinomycetes; order Streptomycetales; family Streptomycetaceae; genus Streptomyces; species Streptomyces resistomycificus. The sequence continues at coordinate 754,747 of NZ_KQ948988.1, forward strand.
GCGCCCGGCCTCGGTGGTCGGACACTGCATCGGCGAGATCCCGGCGGCCGTGATCGCCGGAATCCTCGACGTGGAACAGGGGACGGCGCTCGTCTACCACTACAGCCGGTACCAGTACCAGATGGCCCGCCCTGACCACGGCATGGCCGCGCTGGAGTACACGGCGGCCGAGGCGCACGAACTCGTCGGCGACGACGACAGGGTGACCGTGGCCGCGTGCAACGGGCCGCGTTCCACCGTGATCTCCGGCGACCGCGCCCGGCTCGAAGAGCTGGTCGCCGCAACCAGGGCCGCCGGCGCCCAGGCCGGCATGATCGACGTCGACGTGGCCGGACACGGCCCGGCGATCGAGCAGGTCATCGAGGACCTGGTGCGCGACATCGGCGAGCTGCGCCCGCGCCCGGGGCGGATCCCGTTGATCTCCTCGGTCACCGCGGAGCCGCTCGACTGGCGTGAGGTCAACGGCGCCTACTTCGCGCAGAACCTCCGCTGCCTGGTCCGGTTCGACGACGCCGTACGCCGGGCGATGACCGACGGCGCCTCGGTACTCCTGGAGATCACCGCCCATGCCGTGCTGCTGCACGCGCTGAGGCAGCTCACCGAGGAGGCCGCAACCGCCGCCACCGGCGATGACCGCAGCCCTGTCGCACTCGGCACCATGCGGCGCGGCGACCCGCGCGGCGGACTCTCCGACGCGCTCGCGGCGCTGCGGGCGCTCGGCTGGCAGCCGGAAGTGCGGGACGAGCGGACGGCGCAGCTGCTGACCCTCTCCGCGCGGAGTCCGGAGGCGCTGCTCCAGTACGCCGGAGAGACGGCCGGCGCGCTGCGCACGGCCACGCCGGAGACCACCGTGGCGGACGTCTGCCGGGCCACCGCCCGCCGCACCGCCTTCCCGTATCGGCTTGCCGCGGTCGGGCGCGATCTGCCCGGCCTGGCCGCCGACCTGGAGCGGCTCGCCCAGGGCGGCGACGCGGAGGCCGCATGGGCCTCCGAGCAGCCCGCGGCCGGCCGGCCCCGGACCGCGTTCGTCTTCCCCGGTCCCGGCTCGCAGTGGCCCGGCACGGCCCGGAGCCTGCTGGCCGAGGAGCCGGTGTTCGCGGCGGTGCTGCGCGAGTGCGACGCGAAGGCGGCGCCGCTGCTCGGCCGCTCGCTCCTCGAGGAGCTGAACTCCACCGCGACGGACGGGCAGCCGAACGGTCCCGTCCAGCCGCTGCTCTTCTCCGTCCAGGTGGCACTCGCCGAGCTGTGGCGGTCCTGGGGAGTGGAGCCGGACGTGGTGATCGGCCACGGCGTTGGCGAGGTGGCGGCGGCGTGTACGAGCGGGGCACTCACCCTGGACGACGGCCTGCGGATCACCTGCCTCGGCAGCGTTCTGTCGGACAGCCCGCCGGAGGAGCTGCGGGCGGAGCTGAGCGCGCTCCGGCCGACCGCCGGCCGGGTCCCGATCCACTCGACTGTGCTGAACCAGCGCGTCGACGGCTCCGGCATGGACGCCGCGTACTGGTGCGACACCCTGCGCGAGCCCCCGGCGTTCCCGGACGGTGTCCGGTCGCTGCTCGACGACGGCAACGCCCTCTTCGTCGAGATCAGCCCGGACCCGGTCCTCACCAGCGCGATCGACGAGGCCGCCGCGCACGCCGGGCGCCGGGTGACGGTCGTCCCGTCGCTGCGCCGCGACGAGGACGGGCGCGCGGTCATGCTGGGGTCGCTCGGCGCCGCCCATCTCGCCGGTGCCGAGGTCGACGGAAGCGCGGCGCTGCGCCCCGGCGCGCGTCGCCAGGCGGATCTTCCGGCGTACCCCTGGCAGCGACAGCACTTCCCGATTCCAGGCCTGTCCGGTGCCGATCGCGAGGCACGCTCCGGGTACGCGGCCGGTACGGGTCTGGTGCTCGGCGCCCGGCTCGACTCCGCGGTCGAACCCGGGGTGCACTACTGGCAGACACGGCTGTCCGCGGAGATCCCGGAGGTCGCGGACCACCAGGTCCGGGGCACCGCGGTGGTGCCGGGATCGGCCTACCTCGCGCTGGCTGCGGCCGCGGTCGACGAGGTGAGGCCGGGGGCGGAACTCGGTGTCTCCGACCTCCTGTTCGCCTCCGTGCTCGCGCCGGAGGCAGGACGGCCGCGGCTCGTGCAGTCGGTGTGGTCGCAGGAGGGAGGCGGCGCCCGCTTCCGGGTCTTCGACCGTGGAGGCGCGACCCCGCTCCTGCTCGCCGAGGCCGTGTTCCGGGCCGAGGACCGCACGCCGGACGAGCACGGTCCCCTGCACCACGGTCCCCTGCGCCACGACACGGAGCTCTCCATGCCGGACGCCCTCACGGAGGACGGCTTCTACCGGCTGCTGGCCGACCACGGCGTCGAGTGCGGTCCGGAGTACCGGCGGGTGACCGCCTTCCGGGCCGTCGACGGCGGCGCGGTCGCGCTGGCCACGCTCACGGCACAGGACCTCGCGATGGCGGGTACGCGACTGCCGCGCGCCGCGTACGACGCGGCCTTCCAGACCGTCACCGCCGCCGTCCTCGGAGGCGGAGACCCGGACGGGACGGGCATGGTGCTGGTCGAGGGAGCCGACTCGATTTCCTTCGCCGGCAAGCCGTCCGACACGGTCTCCGTCCACGTGCGCCTCGAAGCGGACGGCGCCGGGGGCACCCGGGCCGACGTGCGGATGCTGGACGCCGCCGGCGGTGACCTGATGGAGCTCCGTGGGCTGCGCGTGCGCCGGTCCGACACCTTGCGGATCGCCTCACCCGCCGTGGAACCGGGCGGCTTCGCGCAGGCCCCGGAGTCCGCGCGGCCCGCGGCGGCCGACGAGCGGGGGCCGGAGCCGCTCACGGCGGACCCGGCCGAGGTCGAGTCCATCGTGCGGACGGCCGTCGCACGGATCGTGGACACGAGCCCCGAGCGCCTCCGCGTCGACCAGCCGTTCCGCGAGTTCGGCATGGACTCGCTCATGGCGGTCGAGCTCCGCAAGAGGCTGGAACGGAAGTTCGGCGTGAAGCTGTCGTCCAGCCTCGCCTTCAACTACCCGACGGTCCAGGAGCTCGTGCCGTACCTCATCGACAAGGCCGGGCTGAGCACGCCGCGGCGAGACGCCGATACGCAGCGGCCGCCCGAGCCGCTGTCGCCCGGCTCACCCAACGGATCCGCGCTCCAGCCCGGTGTGGACGACGCAGACAGCCTGCTGCGGGAGCTCGAACTCCTCGAAGCACGCATAGAGGACCTCTGACATGACCGATTCCCCCACCGTCGCGGCTCGGCCCGCGGCGGCGCCCGACGCTGCCCGCATCGTCGCACGCCTCCGGGAACGCATCGAGAAGCTGGAGCGCACCCGCAGCGAGCCGATCGCGCTGATCGGCATCGGCTGCCGCCTGCCGGGCGGCGTCCGGTCCATGGAGGACTACTGGGACCTGCTCTCCGGCGGCGTGGACGCCATCACGCCCATTCCCGCCTCGCGGTGGGACGGGGACTCCTACTACGACCCCGACCCGGAGACGCCCGGCCGGATGCGGATGCGGTACGGCGCCTTCGTCGACGGGGTCGACGAGTTCGACCCGTACTTCTTCGGCATCTCGCCGCGCGAGGCCTCCCGAATGGACCCGCAGCAGCGGCTGTTCCTGGAGGTCGCCTGGGAGGCGCTGGACCGGGCCGGACTCTCCCGGGAGAGGCTCGCCGGCACCTCGACCGGTGTGTTCGTCGGGGTGAACTCCGCCGACTACCTCCAGCTCCAGGTCGCCGACCCGTCCTGGGCGGACACCTACACGATCACCGGCGGCACCAACTCGCTGATCGCGAACCGGCTCTCCTACCTGCTCGACCTCAACGGCCCGAGCCTGACTGTGGACACCGCCTGCTCCTCCTCGCTCGTCGCGGTGCACCTGGCCTGCCAGAGCCTGCGCAGCGGCGAGAGCGACCTGACCGTGGTCGGCGGTGTGAACCTGATCCTGTCCCCCTCGGTGGCGGTCGCCCACGCGAAGGGCATGCCGCTTTCGCCGGACGGCCGATGTCGCACCTTCGACGCCGCCGCGAGCGGATACACGCGGGGCGAGGGCGTGGTCGCGGTCGCGCTCCGCCGGCTCAGCGACGCGGTGGCCGCGGGCGACCCGGTCATCGCGGTGATCAACGGCACCGCGGTGAACCAGGACGGGCTGAGCAACGGTCAGACCGCCCCGAACGGCCGGGCCCAGCAGAAGGTGATCCGCCAGGCGCTCAAGTCCGCCGCCCTCCAGCCGGACCAGATCACCCTCGTCGAGGCGCACGGCACGGGCACGGTCCTCGGCGACCCGATCGAGGTCGAGGCGCTGGCGGCGACCTACGGGCGCGCGGACGAGGCACCGCCCTGCCTGCTCGGCTCGGTGAAGACCAACATCGGCCACCTGGAGTCGGCCGCGGGACTCGCCGGGCTGGTGAAGGCCGCACTGTGCATCAAGCACGGCCGGATCATCGGCAATTTGAACTTCGACCGCCTCAACCCGAACATCGACCTGGACGGCACGCGGCTGGCCATCGCCGAAAAGGCCCAGGACTGGACGGTGCCCGACCGCTTCCGGCACGCGGCGGTCAGCTCCTTCGGCGCCGGCGGGACGAACGCGCACGCGATCCTCGGCCCGGCACCGTCACCGGAGCCCGCACCCGAGGCCGCGCCCGCCCCGCCGCCCCCGTACGTCGTGGCGATGTCCGCCCGCACCGAGGAGCTCCTCGCCGCGACCGCGGCGGCGCACCGGGACTTCCTGCACGGGGCCCCGGCCGGCGACGCGGAGTTCCGGGGCGTCGCGCACACGTCGACCGTCCGGCGTACCCACCAGGAGCACCGCCTCGCCGTGGTGGCCCGCACCGCGCGCGAGGCGGCGGAGCGGCTCGGCGACTGGTCGGAGTCCGGCTTCGCAGCCGGTGTGACCAGCGGGCGGGCCGCCGACGCGCCGAACGGTGTGGTGTTCGCCTTCTCGGCGCACGCGCAGGGCGGCTGGGCGGAGACCGCGTGGCGGCTGTCGCAGGAGAGCACCGTCTTCCGGGAGACGCTCGACGACTGCGATGACGCCCTGCGCCCGTGGCTCGGCCGGAGCATCCACGACCTGATCGAGGGCATCGACGACGAGCAGCGGATCGACCTGGTGCAGCCGGTGCGGTACGCGATCACCCTCGGCTTGGGCGCCTGGTGGACGGAGCTGGGGATCCGCCCGCAGGCCGTCATCGGGCACGGGTTCGGCGAGATGGCCGCGGCCCGGTTCGCCGGGGTGCTGGACCGCGTCGACGCCGCCCGGGTGATCTGCGCGCAGAGCGCCGCCGTCGAGGCGCGGCGGGGCCACGGCGGGATGCTCGCGGTAGCCGCGTCGGCCGACCGGCTCGCCGGTCTGGTCCGGCGCCACGAGGGGCTCGCGGTGGCCTCGTCGGAAGGGCCACTGTCCGCTGCGCTCTCCGGCCCGCAGGACGCGTTGGAGAAGGCGGCGGCCGAGCTGAAGGCGGAGAACGTCCCGTCACGGCTGGTCAGGCAGGCGGTCGCGACCCACAGCTCGGCCATGGACGCGATGCGCGAGGGACTGCTCGACGCGCTGTCCGGGCTGACTCCGCGGCCGGCCGGTCCGCAGATCGTCTCCACGGTGACCGGACAGGTCCGCGAAGGCACCGGATTCGGGCCGGAGCACTGGTTCGAGAACATGCGGCGCACGGTCCGCTTCTGGGACGCGGCGCAGACCGCGCTCGGCCTCGGCGCCGGCCTGTTCGTCGACCTGAGCCCGGGCCAGCCGCTCACCAGCAGTCTCCAGCGGGCCCTCGCCGACGCCGGGGTCGAGGGGCTGGCCGTGCCCGCGCCGAACTCGGGCGCCGCGGCCGGGGAACCCCTGCTGCTGGGCGCCGCGGCGCTGCACTGCGCAGGCCTGCCGATACGTTTCGACACGCTGCTCGGTCCGGTCGCGCAGGCGGTGCCGCTGGTGTCCCAGCAGTGGCAGCACGAGCGGCTCTGGTACCGCGAGCGCGACACCCAGGCCGTGGCGCAGGCGCCGAAACCGGCCGCGCCGCAGCGGCGCCGCGCCTCCGCCGATGCCGAGCTCGGCGGGCGACTGCGTACCCTGCCGCCGGCCGAACGGGAGTCGGCCGCCGCGGACTTCGTCCTCGGCCTGGTGGCCACGGCCCTGGAGTTCGACCCCCGGGAGCTCGACCCGGACGCGGGCTTCTTCCAGCTCGGCATGGACTCGCTCATGGCGACCAACGTGCACAAGCGGATCGTCGCCGCCCTCGGCATCCAGATCCCGGCGACGGTCATGTTCGAGCACGGGTCCGTCAACGCGCTCGCCCGCCACCTGGCCGAGGTGGCCGTTCCCGAGGGCGAGGACGGGGCCGTTCCCGAGGCCGTCACGGTGCCCACCCCCGAGGCCGAGGCCCGGGACGTGGAGGCACTGGATCTCGCCGAGGCCGAAGGCCTGTCGGAAGAAGAACTCATTTCTCTGCTCAACGCGGAAATCGACAGTGAGGGTTAGGCGAAGGGCTATGACCATCGACACAGCTGAGTCCAGCCAGGCCCGCGAGGTGCTGGCCCGGAGCCTGGTGCAGATCCGAAAGCTGCGGGAACGCCTCGACGAGGCGGAGCAGGCGAGGACCGAGCCCATCGCGGTGATCGGCATGGGCTGCCGGCTGCCCGGCGGAGTGCGGAGCCCGGAGCAGTACTGGGATTTCCTGCTCCGGAGCCAGAGCGGGACCGGGCCGGTCCCCTCGGAGCGCTGGGACCCGCAGCGGTGGGGCGGCGTGAAGGGCGGCGGCTTCCTCGACGAGGTCGACCGCTTCGACGCCGGGTTCTTCGGCATCTCTCCGCGCGAGGCCGCCGCACTCGACCCGCAGCAGCGGATGTTCCTCGAAGTGGCCTGGGAGGCGCTGGAGCACGCGGGCCAGGCGCCGGACCGCCTGTCCGGCAGCCCCACCGGCGTCTACCTGGGCGTCACCACGTACGACTACACCCAGAACCAGATGCAGCAGGTCGTCCCGGACGAGCTGGAGATGTACTGCACCACCAGCAACGCCTCCACGTTCGCGGCCGGCCGGCTCTCCTACTGGCTCGGCCTGAGCGGCCCGAGCCTGTCCGTGGACACCGCCTGCTCCTCCTCGCTGGTCGCGGTGCACCTGGCCTGCCAGAGCCTGCGCTCCGGCGAGACCTCGATGGCCCTGGCCGGGGGCGTCAACGTCCTGCTGAGCCCCGAGTGGTTCCTGCTGATGACCCAGGCCGGCATGCTCGCCGAGGACGGCCGATGTAAGACCTTCGACGCGTCCGCCGACGGCTACGGCCGCGGTGAGGGCTGCGGCGTGGTGGTGCTCAAGCGGCTGTCCGACGCGCTCGCGGACAACGACCGCATCGAGGGGCTGATCCTCGGCTCCGCCGTCAACCAGGACGGCCGCAGCAGCGGCATCACCGTGCCCAACCCGGCGGCCCAGACCGACGTGGTACGGGCGGCGCTGCGCGCGGCCCGGGTCGACGGCAGCCGCGTCGGGTACATCGAGGCGCACGGCACCGGCACCCCGCTCGGCGACCCGATCGAACTGCGGGCGCTGCGCGCCGCTCTCGGCACGCCGGCCGGTGCGGAGCCGCCGCTGGTCGGTTCCGCCAAGACCAACTTCGGCCACCTGGAGGCCGCGGCCGGCGTCGTGGGCCTTATCAAGGCCCTGATGACCGTGCGGCACGGCACCGTACCGCCGCACCTGAACCTGAACACCGTCAACCCGGCGATCGACCTGGACCAGCTGCACCTGCGCATCCCGGTCGAGCCGACCGCGTTCCCCGCCGGGACCGGAACCCGCGTCGCCGGAGTCAGCGGCTTCGGCGTCAGCGGCACCAACGCGCACGTGATCGTCGGTGAGCCGCCGGCGCCGGAAGCGAGCGCGGACGTGCCCGAACCGCGCAAGGACCACGTCCTGACCCTGTCCGCGAAGAGCCCCGCGGCCCTGGGCGAGCTGGTGCACGCCTACCAGGACCGGCTGGCGGCCGTGGACGAGCGCGAGCTGCCCGACCTGTGCCACACCTCGACCGTGGGCCGCGCCATGCTGCCCCACCGGGCCACCGTGGTCGGCTCGACCGCCGAGGTACTGAGCGAGCGGCTCGCCGAGGTGATCGAGCCGGACGAGGACGCCGCGCCGTATGTGCACACGGGCCGGGTGAGCGCCTCCGGGCGGCCCCGCGTCGCCTTCCTGTTCACCGGCCAGGGCTCGCAGTACGCGCCGATGGCCGCCACGCTCTACCGCACCGAGCCGCTGGTGCGCGAACTGTTCGACCAGGCCGACGAGCTCCTCGAGCCCGTGCTCGGCCGCCGCCTGCTGCCGCTGATGCTCGACGGCTCGCTCGACACCGGGCTCATCGACGAGACCCGTTACACCCAGCCGGCCCTGTTCATCCTCGAGTACGCCGTCGCCCGGCTGTGGCGCTCCTGGGGCGTAGAGCCGGCCGCCCTGCTCGGCCACAGCATCGGCGAGCTCGCCGCGGCCTGTGTGGCCGGGGCGATGGACTGGACCGAGGGCGCGCTGCTCGCCGCCCACCGCGGCCGGCTGATGCAGGAGCTGACCCCCGAGGGCGCGATGCTCAACGTGTTCGCCGACGCCCAGCGGGTGCGCGAACTTCTCGCGCAGGCCGGGCCGGGACTCTCGCTCAGCGCCATCAACGGCCCGCAGAGCATCGTGGTGGCCGGCGCGCCGGAGGCGATGGAGCGCTTCCTGCCCGTCCTCGCCGAGGCGGGCATCAGCTCACGGCCGATCAACACCGCCAAGGCCTTCCACTCGCCGCTCATGGAGCCGATGCTCGACGCGTTCGAGGCCGAGGCCGAGAAGATCGTGTACCGGGCTCCGCGGATCCCGTTGTTCTCGAACGTCACCGGCAAGCCCCTCAACGGCGACGACTGTATCGGCGCCGGGTACTGGCGCCGCCACGCGCTGGCCCCGGTGGACTTCCTCCGCGGGATGCAGGCCGTGTTCGACTCCGGCTGCACCGTTTTCATAGAGGTCGGGCCGAGCCCCGTCCTCTGCGGCATGGCCTCGCGGTTCGCCCCGCAGTCCGACTCCGGCCCCGACTTCCTCTTCCTGCCCTCGCTGCGGCAGCGGCAGGACGACAACCGGGTGATGCTCAACAGCCTGGCCGCGCTGCACACCCGCGGCGTTCCGGTCGACTGGGAGAAGGTCGACGCGGGACGGGGCCGGCGCAAGGTCGCCGTACCCACCTACCCGTTCCGGACCGACCGGCACTGGTACACCCCGAGCACGCACACCGAGGTCGCGGCGACGCCGGCCTCCCCGGCCCCGACGGGCGCCTCCGCGGGCGGCGCGCTGCTCGGCGCATCCATCCCGTGCGCCCTGGGCAGCCGTCTCTACGACGCGCGGATCGACCCCGAAGCGCACGCGGTCCTGCGCGACTGCGTCATGGACGGTATGCCGGTGGTCAACGCCGGTGTCTACCTCGACCTGGCCATGTCGGCCGCGCGGCGCGAAGGCGTCACCGGGCCGATCGCCGTCGAGGACTACTCGGTTCCCCAGAGCCTCATCGCCAGTGAGGTGTGTGCCGGACAGCTCGCGCTCGAACCCCTCGACGAGACGCGCCACTCCTACCGCTTCTTCGCCCGCCCGGAGAGCGCCGGAGACTCCGCACCCTGGGTGCTGCACGCCCAGGGACGCGTCGGCCCCGGCACGCCCAGTACGGCCTCTGAGGCCATCGACGAGGCGCGGCTGGCCGCCGAGTTCGCCCAGCAGACCACCGGCGAGGAGCACTACACCCAGCTCTGGAAGCGCCAGATCTTCCTGGGCGGGGCGGCTCGCTGGATCGACCACCTCTGGCACCGGCCCGGCGAAGCCGTCGCCCGGCTGAGGCCCGCCGCGGCGGGCGAGGCCGACCCGTATCTGCTGCACCCGGGCGTGACCGACTCGCTGCTGCAGATGCTGATCAGTTGCATGCCCGAAGGCGGCGCGCCGGACGAGGCGTACATGCTCCTCGGCATCGACCGCCTCACCTTCCACGGCCACGACGGCGGCGCGATCTACTGCCGCGCCACCGTGACCCGGTCCGGCTACGCCGGCGACGTCCTCACCGCGACGCTCGACGTGCGGGACGCCGAGGGCAACCCGGTGGTGTCGGCCGAGGGCGTGTACATGAAGCGCGCCGACAAGGACGCGGTCACGCGGCAGCAGACCGGCGGGAAGACGAACGCGGCGCGCCCCGGCGCGGCGCCGTCCGCCAAGCCGGCCGGAGCGAGCGGGGCGGCACGCGCCCGCATCCTCGCCCTGCCCGCGAACGAGCGCTCGGCCGAGACCCTGAAGCTGGTCGCCGGAACCGTCGCGGGCGTCCTCGGAGCCCACGCCGAGGACCTCGACCTCGACGAGCCGCTCCCGGCCCTGGGGCTCGACTCGCTGATGGCGCTGCAGGCCAACGACCAGCTGACCCGCCAGCTGTCCGTCTCGCTACCGCTGGTCGCCTTCATCGAGGGCTGCGACATCAACGGCCTGACCGAGCTGGTCCTCGACGCGCTCGGCGAGCCGACCGGCGCCGACGCCATGCAGGACGCCGCTCCGGGCGCGGAGACGAGCCTCGAACCCGTGGCGGACGAGCCGCCGCGGATCGTGCCCGACCCGGCCGCGCGGTTCGAACCCTTCCCGCTCACCGACCTCCAGCAGGCCTACATGATGGGCCGCACGGACGCCTTCGAGCTCGGCAACGTCTCGACCTACTTCTTCACCGAGGTCGACCTCGAAGGCGCCGACCTCGGCCTTCTGACCGACAAGCTCAACGAGCTGATCGAACGCCACGACATGCTCAGAGCGGTGATGAACGGCGACAGCACCCAGCGGGTGCTGCCCGAGGTGCCGCGTTACGAGATCCGCACCTACGACGTGTCCGGGCTCGAGGCCGAGGCGCGCGACCAGGAGCTGACCGCCGTCCACGACGAGATGCGCGACCAGGTCTTCGACCCGGCCGAATGGCCCCTGTTCGACGTCCGCGCCACCATCCTCGGCGAGGGGCGCATCCGTCTGCACGTCGCGCACGAGGCGCTGATCAGCGACGCGTGGGGCGCGTCGACGGTATTCCGCGAGTGGGCGGAGTCCGTCAACGGCGAGGACCTGGGCGAGCCCGCGGAGATCACCTTCCGCGACTACGTCACCGCAGTGAAGGAACTGGAACAGGGCCCCGAGTACGAGGCCTCCCTCGAGTACTGGCGCGGCCGGGTCGCCCACATGCCGCCCGCGCCCGAACTGCCGCTGGCACGCGACCCCGCCACCGTGCGCCGGCCGCACTTCGTGCACCGCTCGCACCGGCTCGACCGCGAGGCCTGGACGGCGTTCCTGGAGCACGCGAAGGCGGCCGGGGTCACCGCGTCCGCGGCCATCTGCGCCGCGTACACCGAGGTGATCGCACAGTGGAGCACGAACCCCGACTTCACCCTGAACGTGCTCTTCTTCAACCGGATGCCGCTGCACCCGCAGGTGGACTCGATCGTGGGCAACTTCAGCTCGACGATCCTGCTGGAGGTGCACGCGGGTGGCGGCACACCGTTCGCCGAACGCGCCGTCAAGGTGCAGCAGCAGCTGTGGCAGGACCTCGGGCACAGCCGGGTGAGCGGTGTCCGGGTGCTGCGCGAGATGAACCAGCAGCGCGGCGAGTCAGTGCGCGCGTCCGTACCGGTCGTGTTCGCAAGCACGGTGAACTTCGCCGCCCGTGACACGCGCGCTGCGGGTGTCGGCCTGGTCCAGCACCTGCTCTCCCTCGGCGACAGCGGACACGAGGTCTCCAGCGCCATCCGCACCCCGCAGGTGTGGCTCGACCACCAGGTGATCGAGGACGACGGAGAGCTGATCGTCAACTGGGACGTGGTGGAAGAGCTCTTCCCGGCCGGCCTGATCGACGCGATGCACGCCGCCTACGTCAGCCTCCTCAACGAGCTGGCCGCCTCGCCCGCGGCCTGGCACGGTCCGATCGCCCCCCTCCTGGGCCAGCAGGACCTCGCCGTGCGCCACCGCGTCAACGCCACCGCCGGCCCCCGGCCCGAGGGGCTGCTGCACGCCGGGTTCCTCGCCAACGCGGCCGAACGGCCCGAGCGGGCCGCCGTGATCACGCCCGACCGCAGCCTCACCTACGGTGAACTCGACACCCTGTCGAACCGGATCGGGAACTGGCTGCTCGACCGCGGCACCACCCCCGAGCAGCTGATCGGCGTGGTGATGCACAAGGGCTGGGAGCAGGTCGCCGGCGCACTCGGCATCCTCAAGGCGGGCGCCGCCTACGTGCCGATCGACGCCTCGGTCCCGGCCGAACGGCTCCGCACGCTGTGCGAGACCTCCGGCATCACCCTGGCGCTCACCCAGCCCGGCGGGCCGGCCGGTGAGTCCTGGCCCGAAGGCGTGGAACGGCTCGTGATCGACGACGACACGCTCGCCGCGCTCTCCGGCGCGCCGACCCCGCCGTCCCCCGCGGACCCGGGAGACCTGGCGTACGTCATCTTCACCTCCGGCAGCACCGGCACCCCCAAGGGGGTGATGATCGAGCACCGGGCGGCCGGCAACACCATCGCGGACGTCAACGACCGCTTCGCCGTCACCGACCGGGACCGCGTGCTGGCCCTGTCCGCGTTCAACTTCGACCTGTCCGTCTACGACGTGTTCGGCATGCTCTCCGCCGGCGGCGCGATCGTGCTGCCCGAGCCTGACGCCGCGCACGAACCGTCCCGGTGGGCCGAACTCGTCCGCGAACACGGCGTGACGATCTGGAACAGCGTCCCGGCCCTGATGGAGCTGTTCGCCCAGCACCTTGCCTCGCCGACCGCGCGGCCGACGGACCAGGTCCGCATCGTGATGATGAGCGGCGACTGGATCCCGGTGACCCTGCCGGAGCTGATCCGGCGCGTGCTGCCCGGCGCGGCGACGTGGAGCCTGGGCGGCGCGACCGAGGCGGCGATCTGGTCGATCTGGCACCCGATCGAGAGCGTCGACCCGCAGTGGACGAGCGTCCCGTACGGCACGCCGATGCGCAATCAGCAGTTCCACGTGCTCGACGAGCAGCTGCGCCCGCGCCCGGCCTGGGTGCCCGGCCAGCTCTACATCGGCGGCGAGGGCCTGGCCCGCGGTTACCACGCCGACGGGGAGAAGACGCGCGCCTCGTTCGTCCGGCACCCGGCCACCGGCGAGCGGCTCTACCGCACCGGCGACCTGGGCCGTTACCGGCCTGACGGCGTGATCGAGTTCCTCGGCCGCGAGGACAACCAGGTCAAGGTGCAGGGATACCGCATCGAACTCGGTGAGATCGAAGCGGCGATCTCGCACTGCGAGGGCGTGCGCGCCGCCGTGGTGCAGGCGCTCGGCTCCCGGCAGGGGCCCAAGCGTCTGGTCGCCTACGTGGTCCACCAGCCCGACGCCGACCCGGATACCGGCAAGCTGGAGTCCGCGCTGCGCGCCGTGCTGCCGGAGTACATGGTCCCGAGGCAGTTCGTGCTGCTGGACGAGCTGCCGCTCACCGCCAACGGCAAGGTGAACCGCGGCGCGCTGCCCGACCCGGCACTGGCCCTCGGTGACGCCGCCGGCCGGGCGCCCGAAGGCGAGACCGAGACCCGGCTGGCCGCGATCTGGGCCGAGTTCTTCGACCCGGCGCTGGTCACCGCGGACGCCGGCTTCTTCGCCCTGGGCGGCGACTCGCTCACCGCGGTGCGGCTGATGGCCCGCATCGAGGCCGAGTGGGAGCGGGTGCTGCCCGTGTCCCTGCTGTTCGCCCGGCCGACCATCGCCCAGCTGGCCGAGGCGCTGGCCGACGCCGGCGGCACGGCCCGCCGCGAGGCCCTGGTGCCGGTGCGTACGGAAGGCGCGCTGCCGCCGCTGTTCTTCGTGCACCCGGTCGGCGGCGACGTGCTCTGCTACGCGGAACTGGCCGCGCGGGTCGACGGCGACCGCCCCTTCTACGCGCTCCAGACCGCCGACGACCTGGACGCGCCGACGCTGACCGAACTGGCCGCCCACTACGTCGAAGAAGTCCTCGCGGTGCGGCCGGACGGCCCCTGGGTGCTCGGCGGCTGGTCGATGGGCGGCGTGGTCGCGATCGAGATGTCCCGGCTGATGGCCGAGTCGGGCCGCACGGCGGAGCTGGTCGTCGCGGTGGACCTGCTCGAACAGCCGGGTCCGGCCGCCGGCGGGCCGCTCGGCGACGACGAGCTGCTCGACTGGTTCGCCCGCGACCTGGCCGGACTGTCGGGCCTCGACTGGACCCCGCGCCCCGAGGCGGACGACGACGCGGTGCCCGATGCCGACCCCATCCAGTCCCTGCGCGAGTCCCTGGTGAGCGCCGGCGTGCTGCCGGCGGACATCGGCGCCAAGGCCTTCCAGCGGATCGTCGAGCGCTTCATGGCCAACTCGCGCCTGCTGGAGGCCCACCCTCCCGCCCCGTCCGGGGTCCGCACCCTGCTGCTGCGCGCGGCGGACGGTGGCGCGGACGAGAAGACCACCTCGGCCTGGGTGGAACTGCTGGGCGGCGAAGACGTAAGCGTCGAAGCCGTGCCCGGCGACCACTACTCCGTCGTCGCGCCGCCCGCCGTAGACGTCGTCGCAGACGCGATCCGGCGAGCCCTGAACCCCTGACCAAACCGACGAGCGAACCCCCGACGAAAGACGAGAGGACACCCAACCATGCGATTCGGAGCCTTTCTCCGTCCCTTCCACCCGCTCGGCCAGGACCCGACCGGGAACTTCCAGCATGACCTGGAGCTGATCAGCCGCCTGGACCAGCTCGGCTTCGACGAGGCCTGGGTCGGCGAGCACCACTCCGGCGGCTGGTCCCCCATCGCCTCGCCGGAGCTGATGCTGGCTGCCGCGGCCGAGCGCACCCGGCGCATCATGCTGGGCACCGGCGTTGTCAGCCTGCCCTACCATCACCCGCTCACCGCGGCCGACCGGATGGTCCAGCTCGACCATCAGACCCGGGGCCGGATCATGTTCGGCATGGGCGCCGGGGTGCACCCCTCAGATGCGCACATGATGGGCATCGCCGCCAGCGACCAGCGGCGGATGATGGCCGAGTCGCTGGACGCGATCCACCACTTGCTCACCAGCACCGAGCCGCTGACCCGCAAGACCGACTGGTTCGAGCTGCGTGAGGCCCGGCTGCAGCTGCGGCCGTACACCCGGCCCTGCTTCGAAATGATGGTGGCGGGCACAGGCACCGAGCGCAGCATGCGGCTGGCCGGCAAGTACGGCATCAACCCGTTGACCCTCGCCGGAATGGCCGGACGGGAGGCCCCGCCGCTTGGCAAGCTGTGGGAGGCCGCCGAGGACGAAGCCGCGAAGAACGGCACCACGGTGGACCGCAGCAAGTGGCGTGTGGCGATCTGCACTCACATCGCGGAGACCCGCGAGGAGGCATACCGGCAGGTACGCAAGGGGGCAGCGGGCTGGTTCCGCAACTATGTCAAGGGCACCCTGGGCGCCGCGGGCGAGCTGCCGGAGGGCCGCGAGGTGGAGCACATGGTGGAGACGCGCACCGCGATCATCGGGTCCCCGGCGGACGCGATAGAGGCGATCGAGTACTTGAACGAGCAGAGCGGTGGCATCGGCAGCCTCCTGCACACCGTGCAGAACTGGGCCACCCGCCGGCAGACCATGGACAGCTTCGAACTGTTCGCCTCGGAGGTCGCGCCGCACTTCACCGGCTCGGTGCAGAGCCTGCGCGATTCGCAGGCCTGGGAGCAGTCGCACCGCGACGACTTCTCCGCGCAGGTCCGCGAAGCGTCCCGGGCCGCGGCGAACGGCAGGGTCTGACGAGGCCGCACCGGTCGCGGCCGGCGGCCGCATGAGAACGAACCGATGGAGCAGACGATCCGCACCGAGGACGGAGAACAGGGGCTGGTGAGGGATCTCGTGCGACGCGGGACGTCGACGGCACGCCCCGGAGCTTCACGGCCGCGTCCGTGACCCGGTCCCGCCAGGTCCCGCGCCGATGCCGGTGCGCAATCCGCGCACGTGCCCGTTGCTTCCTTTCCCGGCGGAACCGCGCGCCGGCCGGATCCTGTCCACCCCAGGCGCGCATCGCTTCGCGGCCGCCGGGGCTGGGACGGGGAGGGGCTCCGGTCGCCCTTCCCGACGATGTACCAAGACGAAGACCCAATGCTGCTATCAGGCTCGCGTCATCAGCTGACTACGGGGGTACTCAGTGCTTTCTGGGACGACAACCAGCACGTGCCGATCGACCGACAGTGAGGCGCCGGCGGATCATCAGGCCGACGCGCGCCGCCGCAATTTCCTCTACCAGGACGGCGTGGTCGTCTCCTCAGTCCTCCGCGCACTCGACTCGCTCGGCCTGCTGGACACCGGACCCGGTCAGCAGTGCGGCCTCCCCGAGACCGGTTACCTGGGAGTCGTTCGGCGCTGCCTCGCGAGCGTCGGCTGGTTCGACGGTGACGCCCAGCCGGCGACGTGGACGCCGTCCGGGCGAGCGGCCCTGCGTCATCGCGATCACCTCGTGGCGGCGGGCCGGCTCCTTGCCCGGTTCGCCGGCAGCGCGCCCGGCGCGTGGAAGACGTGGGATGCCGAGACCTCGGACGCCTTCTCGGCCGCGGTCGGGCGCTTCGAGGAATGGCACGCGGGCGTCGAGCAGGACGAGCTGGTAGGGGCATGTCTGGAAGGCGCGCTGCTGGTACCGGTCATGCTGTCACTGCGGGCTGACGAAGGCGGCGACCGGCTCCCGCGGGACGTCGAGCGTTTCCTGGCCCTGCTCGGCTGGGTCGACGCCGAGTGCCGTTGGACCCAGAAAGGCCGGGCCTTCCGGGAATTCGGCGACCACTTCGGCCTGGCGGGCTCGTCCCTGCCCCTGCTGGCCCGCCTGGAAGAGCTGCTTCGCGGCGAGCTCGTGGTGCACCCCGGCGACGACGCGTGGCATGGCGGGCGCGAGCTCCATGTGTGGGCCGGCTCGGCTGCCCGTCGCCCGTTCTTCGCCGACGCGGACCCGATCTTCCAGGAGATGTTCGCGTACGGCCGGCCGCCGGCGTTCATCGCCGACATGGGATGCGGTGACGGCAGTTGGCTCGCCCACCTGCATGCCATGCTCGGGGACAGCGTCCGGTACGTCGGAATCGACGCCAGCCCGGTCGCTCTCGACGCGGCACGGCGGAAGTTGCGGGCCGCCGGCGTACGCGACCCGCTGCTCCTGTCGGGTGACGTCGCGTCACCACAGGAACTGGGGGCGCGACTGGCCGAGCACGGGCTGTCGATCGAGGACGGCCTGCACATCCGCTCGTTCGCCGATCACGGCCGGGTCTACCGCGGCGGATCGCCGTCCGATGTCCCCGGAACGGCGTCCGGCGCGTATGTGGCGCCCGACGGCACGCCGCTGTCGGCCGCCGCGGTCGAGGCGGATCTCGTCGCGCATCTCGAGCGATGGAAGCCGTACATCGGCAAACACGGAATGGTGCTCGTCGAGGCGCACAGCGTGCCTCCGCACGTCGCGTCCCAGCATCTCGGCGCGCTGCACGCGGCCGCCTTCGACGTCCACCGTGGCCTGGCGCACCAGTATCCGGTCGAGTACTCGACGTTCATGACCTGCTGCCGGAGGGCCGGTCTGACCGCGAGCAGCCACCTTGAACGCCGCCACCCGGCCACGCGGCCTTTCGTCGCGGTCTCGGTCAACCGGTTCGTGTGCGCGCAGCCCAATCCCCTGGAAGTGATCCAGCGACGAGACCGAGACGGCCGGCCCGGGGCGCCCGCGGTCGCGGGACAGGACCTCGTGACGACCGCGCGGGCGGGCGACTGGCGCCCGGAACCGGGATCCGACCTGGACGACGGTCGCGGCCTGCACGAACTGCTCTACTTCGACAGCGACTTGTCCCAGCCCCGCAGGTGGTCCGCCGGAGCGACCGGAGTCGTGGTCCGCGAAGTCATGGCCGCGATCAACGCGCGCGCCGAGCAGGCCCGCAGGGGCGACGTCATACGGGTTCTGGACTACGGGGCGGGTACCGGCCTGGCAGCGATCGAACTCTCCAAGGTCTGCATCGCGCAGGACCTTCCCGAACGTCTCGCCGGTCTCGGCATCGGCTTCGAAATCCACCTGGTCGACCTGCCGACCGGATGGTTCGCCCAGGGCTACGAACTCCTGAAGGACGTCCCGTGGGCCAGGTTCCATTCCCTGCGAGGAGAGGATGGGCAATTCCGTGGTCTCCTCGACGTCATGGCAGGCGATCACGTCGACGTGGTGATGGCCAACATGGTGTTCCACCTGCTCCGTGAAGGCCCCATGCGGCACGCGGCCGCCTCGATCGCGGATGTGCTGGCGCCCGGCGGCAAGCTGGTCTTCAACGCGCCCGACCTCGGACCCGCCACCAGGAACTCCGTTCTCTTCCACGACCCCAACCGCCTGCTCAGAAAGCACTGGCTGAATGCGCTGGACGCGGCCGACCCGTCCCATTGCCCCGCGCCGCTGCGCGAGGCCGTCGCCCTCGTGCGTTCGAGCGACAGAGTGAACGCCCAGAAGCGTGCGGACCGCCGGATTCTGCCCACGCCGCAGTCCATCGAAGGTGTTGCCGCGGCTCTCGAGCCCTTCATGACCGGAACGTCGTTCAGCCAGACCTTCGAGCTGTTGGCCGAGGAAAACCTGGCGACCGCCCTCGTCCCGTCGAATCAGGCGGAATTCCTCGCCGAGATCACCGACCGGACGACCCGAGAGAAAGTCATTCGCTTCATCATGCGCGAATGTGTCTTCCCGGAACTGGGGAAGGGGTCGGCCGGAACTGGTCTCGGCTACAACATCGAGTGGAAGTTCGGCGTCTTCGAGCGCCTCTAGGATTTCCTTTCCCTGGCACTTTCGAAAAGCACTTTCCGGCACTGCACGATATTCGTAAGGAGGCCTGGTCGGTGTTCAGGCGTATTGCCATTGTCAACCGGGGGGAAGCCGCGATGCGGCTGATCCACGCTGTCCGTGACCTGTCCGCGCAGACCGGGACGGTCATCGAGACGGTAGCGCTGTACACCGACGCCGACCGCGGTGCCACGTTCGTGCGGGAGGCCGACCGAAGGGTCTTCCTCGGCGCGGCCGCGGACCGCCCCTATCTCGACATGGCGGTGCTGGAGAGCGCCTTGGTGGAGTCGGGCGCGGACGCGGCGTGGCCGGGCTGGGGTTTCGTCGCGGAGGACCCGGCGTTCGCGGAGCTGTGCGAGAAAGTCGGGGTCACGTTCGTCGGCCCGTCCGCGGAGGCGATGCGCAAGCTGGGCGACAAGATCGGCGCGAAACTGATCGCCGAGCGGGTCGGCGTTCCGGTCGCCCCGTGGAGCCGCGGCCCGGTCGCCACCCTGGAGGAGGCGCACCAGGCGGCGGAGCGGATCGGCTACCCGCTGATGCTGAAGGCCACCGCCGGCGGCGGCGGGCGCGGCATCCGGGCCGTCACCTCGGCCGCCGACCTCACCGAGGCCTTCGAGCGGACCAGTTCCGAGGCGGTGCGGGCGTTCGGCAACGGCACGGTCTTCCTCGAACGGCTCGTGACCGGTGCGCGGCACGTCGAGGTCCAGGTCATCGCAGACGGGCAGGGCACGGCCTGGGCGCTGGGCGTGCGGGACTGCTCGGTGCAGCGCCGCAACCAGAAGGTCATCGAGGAGTCCGCCTCCCCGTTGCTGTCCGCGGAGCAGGTCACGGACCTGAAGGCGTCCGCGGAGCGGCTCGCCCTCTCGGTCGGTTATCGGGGCGCCGCGACCGTGGAGTTCCTCTATCACCCGGATGACAAGCAGTTCGCGTTCCTCGAGGTGAACACGCGCCTGCAGGTCGAGCACCCCGTCACCGAACTGACCACGGGCATCGACCTGGTGCGGATGCAGCTGCACGTGGCGTCCGGCGGGCGCCTCGTCGGGGACCGGCAGGCCGAGTCCGGGCACGCCGTCGAGGCACGGCTGAACGCCGAGGACCCGGACCGAGACTTCGCGCCCGCGCCCGGCCGCATCACCCGCCTGGTCCTGCCGGCCGGGCCGGGGATACGCGTCGACACCGGCGTCGGCGAGGGCGACACGATCCCCGCGGACTTCGACTCGATGATCGCCAAGGTCATCGCCTACGGCCGCGACAGGGACGAGGCCCTGGCCCGGCTGCGGCGCGCCATGACCGAGACCAGCGTCGTCATCGAGGGCGGCGCCACCAACAAGAGCTTCGTCCTGGAACTGCTGGACCAGCCCGAGGTCACCGACGGCAGCACCGCGGCCGGCTGGGCCGACACCGGTTGGATCGACCGGGTCCGCGAGCAGGGCCGCCTGGCGGCCCACGAGCACTCCGGCGTCGCCCTCGTCGCCGCGGCGATCGGAGCGTACGAGGATGAGGAGGAGGCCTGCCGGCAGGCGCTGCTGGCCGCCGCCCGCAGCGGGCGGCCCCACGTCCGCCACGACCCCGGGCAGGCCCTCGACTACAGGCTCCGTGACGTCTCCTACCGGCTCCGCGTCGCGCGCCACGGCCCGGACCGCTTCCGGGTCGAGATCGCGGCCGGCGGCGACGTCGCCGTGGCCGATGCCGTGCTGGAGCGGTTCGACGGTCACAGTGGCGCCATCACGGTCAACGGGCGGCGATTCCGGCTGACGGCCTCCGTGCACGGGCCCGTGCACCTGATCGAGGTCGACGGAGTCGCGCACCGAATAAGCTGCGACGAGGGCGGCGTGGTCCGCTCTCCCGCCCCGGCCCTGGTGGTCGCGACCCCGGTCGCCGCCGGGGACGAGGTTGCCGAGGGCGCCCCGGTCCTGGTGCTGGAATCGATGAAGATGGAGACGGTGCTGCGGGCCCCGTTCCGTGCCCTGGTCCGCGAGCGCCCGGTCCCGGTCGGCACCCAGGTCGAGACAGGTACGCCGCTGCTGCGCCTGGAGCCGTTGCCCGACGAGGACGGTGCGGTCGGCGACGGCGCGGCGGTCGGCGACGCCGTGACCCCGGGGGAGCAGGCCATCGACCTCCCCGCGGTCGCGGACGACGGGTCGGCCGAGGACCTGGCCGGCGCGTGCCTGCGGGACCTGCGTGGCCTGCTGCTCGGCTTCGACGGCGACGCCGACGACCGCACGTTCCTGCTCGCTGCGTACCTGGGCGCCCGCGCCGAGCTGGGCGGCGAGCTCGTCCCCGCGGAAGGGGACCTGCTCACGGTCTTCGCCGACCTGTCGGAGCTGAGTCGGAGCAGGCCGGTCCGCCATGCCGGGGCCGCGGACGCGGACCTGGCCGAGACCGGCGGCCCCGCGAGCTTCCTGCACAGCCCGCGCGAGCACTTCCACGTCTACCTGCGCAGCCTCGACGCCGACCGCGCCGGGCTTCCCGAGCCGGTCCGGGCCCGGCTGCACCGGGTCCTGACCCACTACGGCGTCACCGGGCCGGACCGGACGCCGGAGCTGGAGACGGCGGTCTTCAGGATCTTCCTGGCCCAGCAGCGGATGGCTGGCGGCGCCGTGATCATTCGCGAGCTGCTGCGGCAGTGGCAGGCGAGCGCACCGCCCGCCGAGCCCGTCCGCGCGCGGGTGGGCCCGGCCCTGGAACACCTCATCGAGGCGACCCGGGAGCAGTTCCCCGCCGTGTCCGACCTCGCCCGCGGCGTCCTGTTCCGCTGGTTCACCCGGCCGCCGCTGTGCCGCGACAGGGCTCGCGTGTACGCCGCGGTCCGCGCGGACCTGCGCCACCTCGACGCGCATCCGGTCGCCGCCGACCGCGGCGACCGCATCCGGGCGATGGCCGCCGCCCCCGAGCCCCTCGTCCGGCTGCTCGGGCAGCGGATCAACCGCTCCGCGCGCCTGACGGGCGCCGACCGGCCCGGCCTGGATCACACGCCGCTGCTGGAGGTCCTGACCCGCCGCTACTACGGCAACCGCCGCCTGGCGAACGTCACCGTCGCCGACGTCGCCGGCTACCGGTTTGTCACCGCGGAGCACACCGGCACCCTCGTCTCCGGCCAGGCCGGCGCCGTGACCCGCGTCGCGGCCACCACCACGGACATCGCCGGCCTGCCGGGCGCGGTCGCGGCCACCGGGGCCCTGTCCGGCCGGCCGCCCGGCGGCTGCCTGGCCGCCGACATCTACGTCGCCTGGGCCGGCCGGCCCGCCGCCGACGAGATCGCCGCGGCGGTCACCAGCGCCGTCTCGGCGCGGCCGGCGCCCGCCGGGGTCGTCCGGATCACCGTCACGGTCGCCGGCACCGCGGCCACCGTCATGCCGCACCACTTCACCTTCGGGCCCGGCGACGGCGACCGCCTGGTCGAGGACCGGCTGATTCGCGGCCTGCACCCGCGGATCGCCGAGCGCCTGCGGCTCGGCCGGCTCCGCGAGTTCAGTCTCACCCGGCTGCCGTCTGCGGACGAGGACCTGTGCCTGCTGCGGGCCGTCGCGAAGACCGACGGCAGGGACGAGCGGCTGATCGCGATGGGCCAGGTCCGGAACTTGACCCCGCTGCGCGACGCCGGGGGCCGGCTCGTCGCCCTGCCCGAGGTGGAGAACACCCTCGCCGCCTGCCTCGACGCGATCCGTACCGCCCGGTCACAACAGCCGGACAGCGCGGGCTCGGGGACCAACCGGATCCTGTTGTACGTGTGGCCCCCCGGCGACGTCGGCGCGCGGGAACTGGTTCCGCTCGTCCGCCGGCTCCGCCCGTCCGTGTCGGGCGCCGGCCTGGAAGAGGTCGAGCTCGTCGTCCGGCGGCGCCGGGCGACCGGGGAACCGGCGGAGACGTCCCTGAGGATCACCGGCGACACGCAAGGCGCCCCGGTGCTGCACGCCGGTGAGCCGCCCACCAACGTCATCCCGCCGCTGGACGACTACCGGCGGAAGGTCCTGTCCGCGGCCCGCCGCGGCACCGTCTACCCCTACGAGCTCACCGGCCTGCTCGCCGGGGACAAGGGCACGTTCACCGAGTACGACCTCGAACCCGGCGAGGCCGGCAGCGCTGTCGGGCCCGGCACCGGGCGCAGGTGCCTGGTCCCGGCGGACAGGCCGAAGGGGAACAACACCGCGGGCATCGTCGTCGGCGTCGTCACCACGCCCACCGCCGTGTACCCCGAGGGCGTCACCCGTGTGGCGCTGCTCGGAGACCCGACGAAGTCTCTCGGTTCCCTGTCCGCGCCCGAGTGCGCCCGCGTCATCGCCGCCCTCGACCTGGCCGAGGAGATGCGGGTCCCGGTCGAGTGGTTCGCCCTTTCCGCCGGGGCTCAGATCTCCATGACTTCAGGCTCGGAGAACATGGACTGGGTCGCCGCCGCGCTCAAACGGATCGTCGAGTTCACCCAGGCCGGCGGCGAGATCAACATCGTCATCGCCGGGATCACCGTCGGCGGCCAGCCGTACTGGAACGCCGAGGCGACGATGCTCATGCACACCAAGGGCATCCTGGTCATGACCCCGGACTCGGCGATGGTCCTCACCGGCAAGCAGTCCCTCGACTTCTCCGGCGGCGTGTCCGCCGAGGACAACTTCGGCATCGGCGGCCACGACCGGATCATGGGCCCCAACGGCCAGGCCCAGTACTGGGCACCGGACCTCACCGCCGCGGCCGCGCTCCTCATGACCCACTACGACCACGCCTACATCGCGCCCGGTGAGAAGGCGCCGCGCCCGGCCCCGACGACCGACCCGAGCGACCGGGACATCTGCGGTTACCCGCACCCGGCCGACGGCAGCGGGTTCTCCACCGTCGGGGAGATCTTCTGCGCCGCGTCCAACCCGGACCGTAAGAAGCCGTTCGACATCCGCACCGTGATGCGGGCTGTGTCCGACCAGGACCACCCCGTCCTGGAGCGGTGGGCGGGCATGGCCGACGCCGAGACCTCCGTGGTCCAGGACGCACACGTCGGTGGACACCCGGTCTGCCTGCTCGGCGTCGAGTCCCACTCCGTGCCCCGGCGCGGCTTCCCGCCCGCCGACGGACCGGACACCTACACCGCCGGCACGCTGTTCCCCATGTCGTCGAAGAAGACGGCGCGGGCGATCAACGCCGCCTCCGGCAACCGGCCGCTCGTGGTCGTGGCGAACATGTCCGGATTCGACGGCTCCCCGGAGTCGATGCGCAAGCTCCAGCTGGAGTACGGCGCCGAGATAGGCCGGGCGGTCGTCAACTTCGAAGGCCCGATCGTGTTCTGCGTGGTCTCCCGCTGCCACGGCGGCACCTTCGCCGTGTTCTCCAAGGCGCTCAACCCGAACCTGACGCTCCTCGCCGTCGAGGGCTCGTTCGCCTCCGTCCTCGGGGGCGCCCCCGCCGCCGCGGTCGTGTTCTCCGGCGAGGTCCGCAAGCGCACCGCCGCCGACCCCCGGGTCGCCGGCCTCCACGCGAAGGCGGCCGGGACCGGGACGGCCGACCGCGCCACGCTCGACGCCGAGCTGGCCGAGGTCACCGAGGCCGTACGGGCGGAGAAACTCAGCGAGGTCGCCGCCGAGTTCGACGGGATCCACACGATCCAGCGGGCCGTCGAGGTCGGCTCCGTGGACAGGATCATCAGCGCGGCGCAGCTGCGCCCCGCGGTCATCGAAGCAATCGAGACATGGAAGTCGGACCGGTCACGTCCTACCGCTGACGGCGAGAACGGAGAATTCGTCCCACCCGCGAGATCGACCCCGGTCTACTCGCGATGAGTGTTTTCCCTTCGGCTTTCCAGAGAAGCGCCTCACCACGTCGGCCGCAGCGGGGGAATATTGCCCCCGCTCAGCGAAACAATCATCTCCGCCAGCGTCATCCGCAGGGTGTACATGGGAATTCTCCCTGTCTGACCGATGACTTCGGCTTCGAGGTCACGCAGTACGGCGCCGGCGACCTCCAGGTGCTCATAAGCCCTTTCGGTCAGCTGAATCAATTGGCGGCGACCGCCGGACGGGTGCTGCACGCGTACCACATAGCCGTGTTCCTCAAGGTGCACGATCATCCCGCTCACCGCCTGCTTGGTAATTCCCAGCGCGGCGGCCAGTTCGGTGCCGGTGGCGCCACCGCCCTTGAGTACCTGAAGGGCCATGCCGTCAATCGGTCTGACGTCTTCATAACCGCGTTCGTCAAGCCGGCCCACGAACTCCCCGAGCAACAGCTGGAACGTCATCCCGACAAGGTAGATGAGCTCGTGGCCAGTCAGGTCATCCGCGTTTTTCATAGAACCATGTTGACACACGCTCGTCCGTCCCCATTAGAGTGTGTCAAGCAACTTGACACAGGAGGAGCATCGTGAACATCATCAATCCCTCTGAAGACCGGACAATCAAGACCGCGTCCGCCGTGATGTACGGCCTTGCCGCGCCGAGCCAGGGCAGCGAGCAGGTGGCCACCTGGAAGGTCTCGGTGATCGACGGCGGCGAGTCCCCCGTCCACGTGATCGACAAGGACCAGATCTGGATGCCGATCGCCGGCTCCTTCGAGTTCACGGTCGACGGCGAGACCGAGCAGATCTCGGCCGGCCAGGCGCTGGTGGTACCGGCCGGGTCCGTGCGCCAGTTCCGCAGCACCGGTCAGCCGCTGGAGGCACTGGTCGCCATGCAGGCCGGAGCGCTGGTGAGCATTCCCGGCACCGAAGGGGCCAACCCCATCCCCTGGGCCGTCTGACATCGACACAGGGTCCCTTGGCCGCCGCTCCCGACTGGTGATCGGCCCCGCCAGGTGGGCCGTCGCACAGTCTCCGTTCCCCCGTCCTAAGGAACGCAATGTCGAACACCTCGGCTGCACCGCCCCAGGTAGCCGCCCGGTCAGCCGAGCGCCGGTTGACGATAGCCCTCCTCGTGATCGTGACCTGCCAGCTCATGATCATGCTGGACATGACGATCGTGAACACCGCCCTGCCAACCATCCAGCGCGAGCTGGGCTTCTCCTCGGCCAATCTCACCTGGGTCCTCAACGCCTATGCGGTGGCCTTCGGTGGCCTGCTGCTATTCGGCGGCAGGCTCGGCGACATGTACGGGCGCCGCAGGGTCTTCATCATCGGCGTGGCGGTGTTCACGGTCGCCTCCCTCGTGGGAGGTCTTGCCCAGAACCCCGCCTGGCTGCTCACCAGCCGGGTGATCCAGGGGGTCGGCGCGGCCGTCGCCGCGCCGAGCGCATTGTCGCTGATCGCCACCACCTTCACCGCGCCGGCCGCCCGGGCCCGAGCCCTGAGCTACTACACTGCCGCGTCCTCGGCGGGCGGCTCCCTCGGTCTGCTGGTCGGCGGCATGCTCACCTCTTGGGTCAACTGGCGCTGGGTGATGCTGGTGAATGTGCCGATTGGCCTCGTGATCATCGCGCTCGCCACCCGGTTCATTCCGCAACCGCCGCACGTCCAGGGCAAGCTCGACGTGTTCGGCGCGGTCACCGGCACGGCGGGTTTGATCGGCATCGTCTACGGGTTCACTCACGCCGCTGACGGAAGCTGGGGCGACGCGCAGACGATCGGCGCATTCGTCGTGGGAGGCGTGCTGCTCATCGCCTTCCTGCTCGGCGAACGGCGTGTGGCCCAGCCAATCCTCCCGCTGGCACTGTTCGCCAATCGGAATCGGGCCGCCGCCTACGCCGGCATGCTGATGCTGCCCGGGGCTATGTTCGCCAGTCTCTATTTCCTGATGGTGTACGCGCAGAACTCACTGGGATACACCCCGGTCGAGGCTGGCTTCGCGGTCGTTCCGCTGACACTGGGCGTCTTCTCCTCCCGGTGGACCTTCCCGCCGTTGGTGAAGAAGCTCGGCCCGAAGAACCTCGTGATAGCCGCGGCGGCGCTGATTATCATCGGCCTGCTCTGGCTCAGCCAGATGACCCCGTCCACTGGCTATGCCTTCATCGTAGTCCCCACGATCTTCTGCGGCGTCGGCGTCGGCATCGCCTTCACATCGCTGAACTTTACGGTTCTCGCGGGCCTGCCACCGCAGAACGCCGGCGCTGCGGCGGGCATGTTGCAGACCATGATGCAGGTCGGCGGTGCGCTCGGTCTCGCCGTCCTCGGCACGATCTACATCTCCGGGCTGGAGGACGCGCTCAAGACCGGCATCACCTCGCAGGCCGCGGTCGCGACCGCCGCGGGGGAGGCCCTGGGCGGCGGCGCGGTGTTCATCGCCGTCCTCCTGCTCATCGGGCTGTTCGGCCTGGTGAAGATGGCCCCTGCCCCTGCTCCCGCCCCTGCTCCTGCCCCTGCCCCTGCCCCTGGAACACAGCCCCCTGGGCAGGCGACCTCTGTGTAGACCCGCAGTACCGCGTAGGTACGGGGCAGGTGAATGCTCGACCTGCTTGGCGTGGCTGAAGATCTCGGTCCGCCAAGCAGGTCGAGCCTGTAAGGCCGAAGCCGAAGCCGAGCAGCGCGGGGCGTCGCCCTGCGCACGGACAAGACCCCATGGGCATCAGCGGCATGAGCTGATGTGCTCCACGGTCGAAGTGTCGACCGGGCGGCGACCCGGACAGCGTGATGACGATTGGAGGCTGTCGTGAGGACCTGCGTTGTCGCTGGGAACCCCAAGGCAGGTTCGTGGGCTCCCGGCCCGGTCCAGGCGCGCGCGAACGCCATCGCCGAGCCTGGTGGCGAGACCACGATGACGGACCCGGCCGAGCACGCGGCGGAGATCTCCGCCCGGCCCTCCTCCGCCGCCGGATTCAAGGCCGGCGCGATATGACGATCACGGGCCTCGACAGGCGCTTCGGCACTGATGCCGCGGTCCTCGCGCCCGCGGTCGCCCATTCCGACCAGGTGCGCGCCGTCTTCGGCGGCTTCCCCGCGGCGGTCGTGGCCCTCTGCGCGACGGTCGACGGGTCGCCTTACGGGATGGTCGCCACATCGCTGGCGGTCGGAGTCTCCTTTGACCCACCCATGGCGCTGTTCTCGGTGCGGAACGACTCCTCGACCTGGCCCGTCCTGAAGACGGCCGGGCGGATAGGCGCCTCGGTGCTCGCCGGGCACCAGGGCGCGGCGTGCCGCCAGCTCGCGGCGAAGGACGCGGACAGGTTCGCCGGCCTCGGCACCCACGCCACCCGACACGGCTCGCTCTTCGTCGAGGGCGCGAGTTCCTGGATGGACTGCGAGATCGCCGGGGAACTCCCCGCGGGCGACCACACGGTCATCACCTTCCGGATCCACCAGGTCGGGCACGGCCCCGAGACCCCGCTGCTCTTCCACGCCGGCCGATTCCCGCGGATACGCCACGAGCGCGTGTCCTGAGACCGGTTTGCGAGGCGCCCCGGAACGGGGCGCGGCCGCTTGGACAGCCGCGGGGTCACCTCGCCGGTGGTGGTGCGGCGTCGCGCGATCACATCACGATGCGCATGGCCCGGCCTTGTCCGATCCCGTCGCCGCCACGGGGCGTACGCACATTCCAGCAATAATTGCACGCGCATACGCTCTGGGATTGGTCATGCGACCCGCGGGAACCTCAACATCAATCAGCCCTGATACGCCTGGTCAAGGGATCTCGTGAACGACCCACCCACTTATCAGCAGCACCCTCCAGTAGGACCCCTGTTCAGCAGGGGTCCGCTGTGTTTCCCGGCGCTCCCGCACGCAATCCGTCCATGACGAGGTCCAGGAGCCGGGCGCTGCGTGGCTGCCAGTCCCCGGCGGGATCGATCTGCCAGAGGCCGGCGATGGCCAGCAGGAAGTCGTCCGCGGTGACTCCCGGGCGGATGGTGCCCGCTGCCTCGCTCGCGCGGAGCAGGAGTTCGGCGGCGTCCGTCACGGGTGCGTGACCCGGTTTCTCCGGGCCGCACGACGCGCTCAGGGTCTGGCGGATCGCCTCCGCCATGCCGGCCTTGGCCATCGCGAACTGAGCCAGCCGGTCCATCCACTCGCGCAGCGCCCGGTCCGGCGCGCTGGTCTCCAGAAGCCGGCTCGCGGCGTCGGCGACCTGCTGCATCTCGTGGCGGTAGACCTCGAGGACGAGCGCCTCACGGCTCGGGAAGTTGCGGTAGAAGGTGCCCTGGCCGACGCCCGCCTTCTTCGCGATCACGCTCAGCGGAGCGTCCGCGGAGCGGGTCAGTTCGACCAGCGCCACCTCCAGGATGCGCTCGCGGTTGCGTTGCGCGTCCGAGCGCAGCGGCGTGTCCTTCTTCTCCCGCACTCGTCCTCCTCGGCGGAACGCGGCCGAAAGCCGTCCTTGCTAAACGGACAGCTGTCCACTACGTTCATGGAAGCGGACAGCTGTCCACTAGAGCCCACTCTAGCGCTGGTACGACCGGCATCGCGCCCCGCGTCCGCCCGATACGTCTCCCTGATCCGGCTGTCTGCCGGAGGAGTTCCGCCCGACGTGCTCCGGATACGCGAAAGAAGGCTGATCATGGCCCCAGCCCCCACATCGACGTACAGCGCCATCACCTTGCACATCAACGGCGAGAAACACACCCTCTCCGTGGACCACCGCACCACCCTGCTCGACGCCCTGCGCGAGCGCCTCGACCTCACCGGCACCAAGAAGGGCTGCGACCAGGGGCAGTGCGGTGCCTGCACCGTCCTGCTCGACGGCCGCCGGGCCGTGTCCTGCCTGCAACTCGCGGTGGCGGCCGAGGGCCGTGAGATCACCACCGTCGAAGGCCTGGCCGAGGACGGGCGACTGCACCCGGTGCAGCAGGCGTTCCTCGACCTCGACGGCTACCAGTGCGGCTACTGCACACCCGGTCAGATCTGTTCGGCGATCGCGGTGATCGAGGAACACGCGGCGGGCTGGCCGAGCGCCGTCACCGAGGACGTCCGGCCCGAAGCGGGACCGCCCCCACTGACCGACGACGAGATCCGGGAGCGGATGAGCGGCAACCTGTGCCGCTGCGGCGCGTACGTGTCGATCGTCCAGGCCGTCTCCCGCGCGGCCGCGACCACGCCCGCGGACCGGGCGGGGACGGGAACGACGACGCGCGCTCACGGCGCGGACACGGACAGCACGGACCCCCACGGCACGGAGGCGGCCGCATGAAGGAGTTCGACTACCGGCGCGCCCTCGACGTGTCCGGAGCCCTCGCGCTGCTCGACGCCGACCCCGACGCCCGCTTCCTCGGCGGCGGCACCAACCTCGTCGACCTGATGAAGGCCGGTGTCGAGCGGCCCGCCCGGCTCGTCGACGTCCGCGAACTACCGCTGGCCGGCGTCGAGTCGACGGCGGACGGCGGCCTGCGCATCGGCGCGACCGCCACCAACAGCGACCTCGCCGCGCACCCCGACGTCCGCCGCCGCTACCCGGCGCTGGCGCAGGCGGTGCTGGCGGGCGCCTCCGGGCAACTGCGCAACATGGCCACGGTCGGCGGGAACCTGCTCCAGCGCACCCGCTGCGGCTACTTCGCCGACGTGACCAAACCCTGCAACAAGCGGGTCCCCGGCAGCGGTTGCCCCGCCGTCGGCGGCGAGCACCGCAACCACGCCGTCCTCGGCGCCTCCGAACACTGTGTGGCCGTCCACCCCTCGGACATGGGCGTGGCGCTGACCGCATTCGACGCGGTCGTCTCGTACGAAACGGCCGACGGGCCCGGCGAGTTGCCCATCGCGGACCTCTACCTTCCGGTCGGTGACACCCCGCACCGGGAGACCGCGCTGCCGCCCGGTGCGCTGATCACCGGCGTCACGCTGCCGCCGGCGCCCACCGCCGCCAACTCCCGCTACCGCAAGGTCCGCGAGCGTGCCTCGTACGCCTTCGCGATCGGTTCGATCGCCGCCGCGCTCGACGTCCGGGACGGTGTCGTACGCGACGCGCGTCTGGCGTTCGGGGCGGTCGCCTCCCGGCCGTGGCGGGCCCGCGCGGCCGAACGGGTGCTGACCGGCGCACCGGCCGACGCCGGGACCTTCGCCGCCGCGGCGGACGCCGAGCTGGCCGCCGCGAAGCCGCTGCCCCACAACGGATACAAGGTGACCCTGATGCGCAACCTCGTGGTGGCCGTGCTGACCGAACTCGCCGAGGAGGCCACCCGATGACCACCACCACGACCGGCGGCGCCACCTTCAAGGGCGCGGTCGGCAGCGCGCACACCCGAGTCGAGGGGCGGGACAAGGTCACCGGCGCGGCCCGCTACGCGGGCGAGATCCCCTTCGCCCGACTCGCCCACGGCTGGTTCGTGTTGTCCACCGTCGCCCGGGGCCGCGTCCGCTCGGTGGAGGACGGCCCCGTGCTGGGAATGCCGGGCGTGGTCGCCGTCCTGCACCACGCGAACGCCCCGCGCGTCGACACCGACTACGTCGGCCTGCTGGGCACCGCGCCGGACCCGACCGCCGCCGTCTTCCAGCACGACCGGGTGCCGCACGCGGGCTGGCCGGTCGCGCTGGTCGTCGCCGACACCTCCGAACAGGCGCGGGAGGCCGCCGAAGCGCTCGTCGTGCACTACGAGCAGGAGCCGCACGACGTCACCTTCGCCGCCGAGCACCCGGACGCCTACCCACTCGACTCGCACGGGCCTGCGGTGGCCGAGAAGGGCGACCTGGAGTCCGAACTCGCCGCCTCCGCCGTCGTCGTGGACGCCGAGTACACCACCCCTGAGGAACACCACAACCCGATGGAGCCGCACGCGGCGACGGCCCGCTGGGACGGCGGACGCCTCGAAGTCGTCGACTCCAACCAGGGCACGATGTGGGTCGCGGGCGAACTCGCCAACCTCTTCTCCCTCGACCCGGCCTCGGTGCGGGTGCGCTCCGAGCACGTCGGCGGCGGCTTCGGCAGCAAGGGCGTACGCGCCCACCAGGTGGCGGCCGTGATGGCCGCGACCGTCCTGCGGCGCCCGGTCCGGGTCGTCATGACACGCCGTCAGATGTTCTCGCTGGCCGGCTACCGCAGTCCCACGCGGCAGCGCCTCAGGCTCGGCGCCGACGCCGGGGGGCGGCTGCGGGCTCTGGAGCACCGCTCCCTCAGCCTCACCTCGACCGTCCACGAGTTCATCGAGACGGCCGCCGGCCCGGCCAGGACGATGTACGACGCCGACGCCCATCACACCGCCAACCGGGTGGTACGACTCGACGTGCCCACCCCGACGTGGATGCGCGCGCCGGGGGAGGCACCGGGGTCGTTCGCGCTGGAGTCGGCCTTCGACGAACTCGCCGAGCGGTGCGGCCTCGACCCGATCGAACTGCGTGCCCGCAACGAGCCCGCCCTGGGTCCGGTCTCCGGACTGCCCTTCAGCGGCCGCAACCTGCTCGCCTGCTTCCGGGAGGGCGCCCGCAGGTTCGGCTGGGCGGACCGGGACCCGCGCCCGGGCGTTCGCCGAGACGGGCGATGGCTGCTCGGCACCGGCACGGCGGCGGCCTCGTTCCCCGCCGGCGCCGCACCCTCCACGGCGGCCGTCACGGCCGAGGCGGACGGCA
This sequence comes from Streptomyces resistomycificus, assembly GCF_001514265.1. Taxonomy (GTDB): domain Bacteria; phylum Actinomycetota; class Actinomycetes; order Streptomycetales; family Streptomycetaceae; genus Streptomyces; species Streptomyces resistomycificus. The sequence continues at coordinate 786,909 of NZ_KQ948988.1, forward strand.
CCTTCACCGTGCGGATCAACGCCGCGGACATCGGGACCGGAGCCAGGACCGCGCTCACCCTGGTCGCCGCCGACGCGCTGGAGACGGCGCCGGAACGGGTGCGGGTACGCATCGGGGACAGCGACTTCGGGCCCGCGTTCATCGCCGGCGGCTCGATGGGCACCCGCTCCTGGGCGTGGGCGGTAACGGCCGCCGCCGAGGAACTGCTCGAGCGTCTCACCCCCGGCGCCGCGATCCCGCCCGAGGGGATCACCGTACGGTCCGACACCACCGAGGCCGTCGGCGCGCTCGCCCGCAAGGAACGGCACTCCTTCGGCGCGCAGTTCGCCGAGGTCGCCGTGGACCCCGCCACCGGCGAGGTACGGGTGCGCCGCATGCTCGGCATCTTCGCCGCGGGCCGGATCGTCAACCCGCTCACCGCCCGCGGCCAGTTCGTCGGCGGGATGACGTGGGGCATCTCGATGGCCCTGCACGAGGAGGCGGTACGGGACCACGCCACCGGTGGCCACTACGGCGCCGACCTCGCCGGCTACCACGTCGCCGCGCACGCCGACGTACCGTCCGTCGAGGCGGACTGGATCGAGGACCCGGACCCCGACGACCCGGTCGGCATCAAGGGCATCGGTGAGATCGGCATCGTGGGCGCGGCGGCGGCGATCGCCAACGCGGTCTGGCACGCGACCGGGGTTCGCCACCGCCACCTGCCGATCCGGCCCGACCGGGTACTGACGGCGGGGGCGCCAAGTGCTTGACCTCGCCGAGGAGTTGCACCGCTGGTCCGAGGAGGGCCGGGACTTCGCCGTCGCCACCGTCGTGGCCGTCGAGGGCAGCGCCCCGCGCGGTCCCGGTGCCGCCCTCGCGGTCGACAGTGCGGGCACGGTGATCGGCTCGGTCTCCGGCGGCTGCGTGGAGGGCGCGGTGTACGACCTGTGCGTGCAGGCCCTCCAGGACGGCGAGACGGTCGTCCGGCGCTTCGGCTACAGCGACGAGGACGCCTTCGCGGTCGGCCTGACCTGCGGCGGAGTCCTGGACGTCATGGTCACGCCGGTCGACGCGCAAGCGCCCGCCCGGCCGGTCCTGCGCTCGGCGCTCGCCTCCGCCGCCGGCGGCGGAGGGCCGACGGCCCTCGCCCGCGTGGTCGACGGCCCGGCCGATCTCATGGGCGGGGCCCTGCTCGTGCGTGCCACGTCGCACGAGCAGGTCTCCCGCGGCGCTGACGACGATGCGTCAGGCGGGCGGCACGAGGCGGGGGCCCTGATCGTGCGTGCCACGTCGCACGAGCAGGTCTCCCGCGGCGCTGACGACGATGCGTCAGGCGGGCGGCACGAGGCGGATCCGCACGTGGACGGCACCGCCCGCCGCCCGCCCGTGGCCGGTCCCGGCGGAGGGTACGAAGGCGGCCTCGGTGGCCCGGCGGAACTGGACCGGCTCGCCGCCGCCGAGGCGCGGGCGCTGCTGGAGGCCGGACGCACCGGCACCGTCGAGGTGGCGACGGACGGCACCCACTGCCCTGGCGGACTGACCCTGCTCGTGGAGTCCAGCGTGCCGCCGCCCCGCATGATCGTCTTCGGTGCGATCGACTTCGCGGCGGCGCTCGTACGCGCCGGCAAGTTCCTCGGGTACCACGTGACCGTGTGCGACGCCCGTCCCGTCTTCGCCACCCCGGCCCGCTTCCCCGACGCCGACGAGATCGTGGTCGACTGGCCGCACCGCTATCTGCGGGGCACCGCGACCGACGCGCGCACGGTGCTGTGCGTGCTCACCCACGACGCCAAGTTCGACGTGCCGCTGCTGAAGGAGGCGCTGCGGATGCCGGTCGCGTACGTCGGTGCGATGGGCTCGCGCCGCACCCACGCCGACCGTGACCGAAGGCTGCGCGAAGTCGGCCTGACAGCAGGGGAGTTGGCGCAGCTCAGATCACCCATCGGGCTCGATCTCGGTGCCCGCACGCCGGAGGAGACCGCGCTGTCCATCGCGGCGGAGATCGTCGCGGCCCGGCGGGGCGGTACGGGTGTGCCGCTGACCGGTTCGGCGGTAGCGATCCACCGCGACGAGGGAGACGGAGGCGCCCGGGCGGCGGCCTGAGGCGCCGGACCCGGATTCGAGTGGTCGGGCCACGCGGACGGGCGTACCGTCGAACGGTGAACCGCGGTGGGCGCACGCGTCCACTGTCCCCCGCCGGGGGTTCGGCCCCCGAGAGTGCGACATGCCATGACGAGTCCGCAGCCGAGCACCTCAGCGCAGGCCACCACCCGGGAAACGGGCGGTGGCGGAAACGCCATGGCGCTGCTGGTCATCGCGTCCTGTCAGCTCATGGTGGTGCTCGACATCACCATCGTGAACATCGCCCTGCCCGACATCCAGCGCTCCCTGGACTTCTCCACCGAGAGCCTGGCCTGGGTGGTCAACGCCTACACCCTCACCTTCGGCGGACTGCTGCTGCTCGGCGGGCGGGCCGGTGACATCCTCGGCAGACGGCGCGTCTTCATCTTCGGCGTGCTGCTCTTCGTCTTCGCCTCCCTGCTCGGCGGGTTCGCCCAGAACGCCGGCCAACTCCTCGCGGCCCGTGCCCTCCAGGGCGTCGGCGGCGCCATCGCGTCACCGACGTCCCTCGCCCTGATCAGCACGACCTTCCGCGAAGGCCCCGAACGCAACCGGGCCTTCGGGGTCTTCGCCGCGGTCTCGGCGGGCGGCGGCGCGATCGGGCTGCTCGCGGGCGGGGTCCTGGTCGAGTGGCTGAACTGGCGCTGGGTGCTCTTCGTCAACGTCCCGATCGGGCTGCTCATCGTGCTCGCCACGCCCCGCTGGATCAGGGAGTCCGAACGCCACCCGGGCCGTTTCGACATCGCCGGCGCGCTCACCTCCACCGTGGGCATGGTGTTGCTGGTGTACGGGTTCATCCGCGCCGCGCAGGAAGGGTGGCGCGACGCGCTGACGGTGGCCTCGTTCGCCGTGGCCGTCGTCGTCCTCGCCCTGTTCGTGCTGGTGGAGCGCCGCTCCCGGCAGCCGATCACGCCCCTGCACATGTTCGCCGACCGTAACCGTGCGGGCACGTACGGCATCATGCTGTGCCTGGCCGCCGCGATCTTCGGCATGTTCTTCTTCCTGACGCTCTTCGTGCAGAACGTGCTGGACTTCAGCCCCATGCAGGCCGGGCTCGCCTTCCTGCCGGTCAGCGCGGTCATCGCGATCGGCGCCGGGCTGGCCTCGCGGTTCCTGCCGGTGTACGGCCCCAAACCCTTCATGGTGCTGGGGGCGGTCCTCGCGGCGGCCGGACTGGGCTGGCTGACCCTGACCGACGTGCACTCCACCTACGCGGGCAGCGTGCTCGGTCCGATGCTCGTCTTCAGCCTGGGCATGGGCATGGAGTTCGTCTCCCTCACCCTGATGGCACTGTCCGACGTGCCCGTGCAGGAGACCGGCGCGGCCTCCGGACTCCTCAACGCCACCCAGCAGGTCGGTGGTTCGCTCGGCCTGTCCATCCTGGTCACGATGTACGGAACGGCCAGCACCAACGAGGCCGAGAAGCAGGTCCCGCTCTTCCTCGAACAGGCGACCCGGCTCGAGCGGCTGCGCTTCCAGCGCACCGGGGAGCTCCCGAAGCCCTTCTCGGACGAGGTCCTGACCGCCGGTGTGTCGGCCGCCTTCATCATGGCCGCCATCTTCACCGCGATCGCCGCCCTGATCGCCGTGCTGGTCATCCAGGTCCGCCCGTCCGACCTGGAACGCCTCAAGGGCGGGGTGGGCCCCGGACCGGTGTGACACCGGCGCGCGCAGCCCGGCGGCCGCGATAAATGCCGTGCCCGACCCTGATCCCCTTCCCTACACTCACCACGAACCACGCGCCGCCCACCAGTTCGCTGCGCGGGTCATGACGTGGAACGACGAGTGAGGGGAGACCGGCCGTGCGTGAGTGCGCCGCTGTCGTCGTCCCCCGGTCGCAGTACGACGTGATCCTCGTGTCCTCGTCCGTCCGGTGCCCGCTGCGCGGCCGGTACCGGATGCCCCGGACGAACCCGAACCACTGAACCCACCACTGACCAGGACGTACCCCACAAACGTGGGGCGCACGTCCGTGCGTTGACGCCTCGGCGTCGCCTCCGTCAGTGAGAACGCCCCGTCCGGGAATCGCGCCGCCCCCTTCACCGATCCTTCCGAAAGGCCATGGGCCGTGCGCATCAACACCAACCCGCTCGCCGCCGTCCGCAATCTCGGCATCCTCGCCCACGTCGACGCCGGCAAGACCACCGTCACCGAGCGGATCCTGTTCGCCACCGGCACCACACACCGGCGGGGCGAGGTCCATGACGGCACGACCGTCACCGACTTCGACTCCCAGGAACGCGATCGCGGGATCACCATCTTCGCGGCGGCGGTCAGCTGCGCCTGGGACGGCCACCGCGTCAACCTGATCGACACCCCGGGCCACGTCGACTTCGCCGACGAGGTGGAACGCTCGCTGCGGGTGCTCGACGGCGCGGTCGCGGTGTTCGACGCCGTCGCGGGCGTCGAGCCGCAGAGCGAGTCGGTGTGGCGGCAGGCGGACCGGCACGGCGTGCCGAGGATCGCGTTCGTCAACAAGCTGGACCGTGCCGGGGCCGATCTCGACACGGCCGTCGAGTCGATCCGGGAACGGCTGCACCCGGCCCCGTTGGTCGTGCAGCTGCCCATCGGGAGCGAGGACGCCTTCACCGGCGTCGTCGACCTGCTGCGGATGCGGGCGCTGACCTGGCCCGACGGCGGCGACACGGTCCACGAGGGTCCCGTGCCGACGGCCCTGCGCGAGGAGGCGGCCAGGCGACGGCGACTTCTGGAGGAGACGGTGGCCGAACTCCATCCGGGCGCACTGGAGGAGTTCTGCGCACGGTCGGCGCTCGACACGCCCACGCTCGTCGACGCCCTGCGCGACCTCACCCGTACCGGCGACGGGGTGGTCGTGCTGTGCGGCTCGGCCTACCGCAACCGCGGGATCGAGCCGCTGCTGGACGCCGTCGTGGCGTATCTGCCCTCGCCGCTCGACGTGCCCGCCGTACGCGGCACGCACGACGACGAGGTGACGGAGCGGGCAGCCGACCCGCAGGCGCCCTTCGCGGCGCTGGCGTTCAAGGTGAACGCCACCCCTACGGGCCGGCTGACGTATCTGCGGGTGTATTCGGGAACGATCGAGAAGGGAGCCGCGGTGATGGACGCGGGCGCGCGGCGCACCGAGCGCATCGGGCGGATCCTGCGGGTGCAGGCCGACCGGCACGCCCAGCTGGAGCGCGCGGTCGCCGGGGACATCGTCGCCGTCGTCGGACTGAAGTCTGCCCGGCCCGGCTCCACCCTGTGCGCGCCGGGTGCCCCGCTCGTCCTGGAACCGCCGAGCGCGGCCGAACCGGTCGTCTCCGTGGCGGTCGAGGCCCGCAGGTCCACCGACACGGACCGGCTGGCCTCGGCGCTCGCGCGGCTGGCCGAGGAGGACCCGTCGCTGGTGGTCCGAACCGATCCTGAGACCGGTCAGACGCTGCTGTCCGGCATGGGCGAGCTGCACCTGGAGGTCGCGGTGGAGAAGGTGCGGCGCGACCACGGGATCGAGGTCGCCGTCGGCCGGCCGAGGGTGGCCTACCGGGAGACGGTCGCGCGCGGGGTGTCGGGTCTGGTGTACCGGCACGTCAAACAGGACGGTGGCGCGGGGCAGTTCGCGCATGTCGTCCTCGACGTCGAGCCGCTGGAGGCCGGCACCGGGATCGACGCCGGCGCCGGCGCCGGGTTCGAGTTCCGGTCCGCCGTCGTCGGCGGGCGGGTACCGCAGGAGTACGTGCGCGCGGTCGAGGCCGGCTGCCGGGACGCCCTGGCGGAGGGGCCGATCGGCGGGCACCCGGTGACCGGGCTGCGCGTCACCCTCACCGACGGGGCGACCCATGTGAAGGACTCCTCGGACACGGCCTTCCGCACCGCCGGCCGGTTCGCGCTCCGGGAAGCCCTGCGGGCCTCGACGATGACCCTGCTGGAACCGGTCGTCGAGGTCACGGTCACCGTGCCCGAGGACGCCGTCGGCACCGTCCTCGGCGATCTCGCCGCACGGCGCGGGCGGGTCTCCGGCTCGGTGACACGGGCCGGGTCGGCGGTGGTCACCGCGACCGTGCCGCTGGCCGAACTCTTCGGCTACGCCACCCGGTTGCGCAGCCGTACCCAGGGCCGCGGCACGTTCACGGCCCGCCCCACCGGCTACGCTCCGGCGCCGATCGCCACGGCGGTACGGTGACCGGCCACGCGGCGTGAGGACCGGCCATGCGGCGTGAGGACCGGCCATGCGGCGTGACGACCGGTACGCCGGCACGGTGACCGGCGATGTGGCCCCGCCCCGCCCCTGCCCGCCCGGGGTGGAGCGGGGCGGGGCCACCCCTGCTCACGGGTACGACACCACCGTGGACGGCACCGTCGAAGTCCCCGACGTCGGCGCGCCGATGTCATTGACGACGTGCTCGTACCGCCCGTTACGTTGATCGCGGCATCGTGGTCCCGGTCGTGGACGCTGCCGCAGGCGGTACAGGTGCGTTCCCGGATCCGCTGCTCCGCCTCACCGACGAGTACGGGGCCCGCGGGCCGTACGTCACCGAGGACGGTTCCGCCTTCCCGGACGTCGTCCGCTTCGACGGCACGGTGGCCGACCCCGAGCGGCAGGACTACCTGGTCGCACACCTCGCAGCCTGTGCGTCGGCCGCCCGCAGGGCCGCCCCGCCGGCCGGCTGCTTCGCCTGGTCGCTGCTGGACGACTTCGAGTGGGCGTACGGCTACGACAAGCGCTTCGGGCTGGTCCACATGGACTGCCGCACACAGGCCCGCACGATCATGGGGACCGGGCACCGGTACGCGGACATCGTGCGGGCGCACCGGGGGCGAGGGCGGCGGGCGGCCTGAGGGCGCGACCGGGGCGAACGGGGGCGAACGGGGGTGGGGCCGCTCGGCCCCGGTGAGCGCGGGTGCGGGTGCGGGAGCCCGGGCCCACCGGGGGCGAGCCGTCCCCCCCCCGTGACCAATTCGGTTGCCGCAGGTGGGGGCGACTGCGAGGCTCGGCCCATGCCCACCTTCCCCGCCCCCGACGGCACCCGTCTCGCCTACCACGTGTCCGGGGACGGCCCGCCCCTGATCTGTCTCCCCGGCGGCCCGATGCAGGACTCGGCGTATCTGGGCGACCTGGGCGGCCTGACCGCCCACCGCGCGCTGATCCGCCTGGACCTCAGGGGCACGGGCCACTCGGCGGCCCCGGACGACCCGGCGTCGTACCGCTGCGACCGTCTGGTCGACGACGTCGAGGCGCTCCGGAAGGAACTCGGGCTCGGCCGACCGGACCTCCTCGGCCACTCGGCCGGCGCCAACCTCGCGGCCCTGTACACCGCCCGCCATCCCGACCGCGTCGCGCGGCTGGCCCTGATCAACCCGAGCGTCTACGCGGTCGGCGTCGAGATCACCGCGGAGGACCGCCTGGGCACCGCACGCCTGCGCCGGGACGAAGTGTGGTTCACCCCGGCGTACACGGCCCTTGAAGCGATCGCCGCCGGCCGCGCCGCCCCCGGGGACTGGGAGGCCGTCGCCCCCTTCTGGTTCGCCCGCTGGGACGAGAAGGCCAAGGCCGCCCGGGAGGCCGAGCAGAGGCAGCGCAACGACGAGGCGGCGGCCGTGTACGGCTCCGAGGGCGCCTTCAGCCCGGCCGCCACCCGTGCGGCCCTCGGCAGGTTCGCCGCGCCGGTGCTCGTGATGGCCGGCGAGGTGGACGTGGCGGCCCCGCCGCGCGCCGTGGCCGAGTACGCGGGGCTGTTCCCCAACGCCGAGCTGGTGGTCCAGCCCGGCGCCGCGCACTTCCCGTGGCTGGACGACGCGGGGCGGTTCGTGACGACGTTCGCGGAACGGGGCTAGCAGTCCCGGAACTCCGGCGACTGGTTCAGCACCTGCGACCGCACCGACGTGAACCGCGCGTAGGTGTCACCGTCGAGCGCCTCCGGCCGGAAGGCCGCCACCCGGTGGCAGTTCTGGAAGGCGAGGGCCACCCCGAAGTGGCGCTCCAGGCTGCCGCGGATCGCGTCGCTGGCCAGGGCGCGCAGCAGCTGGCCGCGTTCCCGCTCGGACGGGGGAGGGGTCTGGTTGTCGGTGAACTCCGCGGTGCCGCCCTTGAGTTCGGTGGCGAGGGAGGCGATCAGGTCGTAGGCGTACGGCAGCGAGGTGCGGACCGTGTCCACGAAGTCCTCCTCGCGGACGGTGCCCTGTTCGGCTTCGGCGAGGAGCTGGGGAGAGACGTCGAGAGACATGGGTGCTGGCTTCCTGTCCTGTGGGTCGTGAGGTGCGGTGAGGTCGAGGTGTCGAGCCAGGGGTCAGGCGAGGGCGGCCGGCCCCGGTACGAAGTCCGGGTCCACCTGCGCGGCCAGGTCGAGGCCGGTCGCCTCGTCCGCCCAGGCCCGCGCGTTGCGCAGGTGGAACTCGACGGCGTGACGGTGATGGGTCGCCCAGTCCCGGGGGCGGGCGTCGACGGCCTCGCGCAGGACGTTCAGGGCGTGCGCGTTGTGCGGCTCCAGGGTGTCCAGCCCGCCCTGGTCGCGGCCCTGTTCGGCCGACCGCACCCAGGGCGAGTGCACGAGGTGCGTGAGAAGGTCGTCGCCGACGTGCTCCTTCAGGAAGAGCAGGTCGTCCTCGCCGGTCACCTTGTTGCCGATCACGGCGATCCGGATCCCGAACTCCCGGGCGTGGTCCCGGTACTGGCGGTACACCGAGACGCCCTTGCGGGTGGGTTCGGCCACCAGGAAGGTCATGTCGAAGCGGGTGAACAGGCCGGAGGCGAACGCGTCCGCGCCGGCCGTCATGTCGACCACGACGTACTCGCCCGGGCCGTCGACCAGGTGGTTGAGGTACAGCTCCACCCCGCCGAGCTTGGAGTGGTAGCAGGACACCCCCAGATCGCTCTCGTCGAACTCGCCCGTCACCATCAGCGGCACGTCGCCCACCCGCCGGACGTGGCGGGTGTGCAGTTCGTCGTCGCCGAGCAGGGTCAGCAGCCGTGAGCCCCGGCCGGGCGGAGTCGTCTTGATCATCGCCGCGGCGGAGGGGACGCGCGGGTTGGTGCCGCGCAGGAAGTCCTTGATCTCGCCGACGTGCGCGCCGAGGGGTGGGGCGCCCAGCGGGCCGTCGTCCTGGCCGAGCGCCTCGGCCAGGTGCTGGTTGATGTCGCCGTCGATGGCGAGGACCGGCGCGCCGGAGCGTGCCAGATGCCGGGTGAAGAGTGCCGACAGGGTGGTCTTGCCGCTGCCGCCCTTGCCGACGAACGCGATCCGCACTACCGCTCCATCTTTCCGAGAACACAGTTTTTGAAAATGGATGTCATGTCGATAGGTTGTAGGGGTCTGGATGATCAGTGTCAAATCCCCGCGCGGTCCCCCGGCCGTGATCCACTCACCGCCTTAATGCATATGATTGGCAAGTGCGTGACTACAGCATCAGGGCGGCGAGCCCGGACGACATCGACAGTGCGCGAGCCGTGATGCTCGACACCGTCTACCGCGACTTCAAGACCGGCTACGTGCCCCGCTGGCACGCCGACATCGTCGACCCGGCCGCCGCCTACCTCGCTCCCGCCCGCCACACCCTCCTCGTCGCCGTCGACCCGGCGGACGGAGCCGTCGTGGCCACGGCCGCCCTCGACTCCCGTGGCCCGGCCCACCCGCCGAACCCGCGTCAGGTCGCCGACCGCTTCCCCTCCGGCGAGACCGCTCAGCTGCGCCGCGTGTACGTCCGCCCGGAGCACCGCAGGCGCGGCCTCGCCCGGCGCCTGGTCGACGAACTGCTCGCCTTCGCCGTCGCCGACGGCGGCTACCGCGCCGTCTATCTGCACACCGACCCCGCTGTCACCGGTGCTGAACCGTTTTGGCGGTCGCTCGCCAAGGTCGTGCACGACGAGCGCGAAGACCCGGGCGCCGGCAACGGTGTCGTCCACTTCGAGATCCCGATGGGGCGGTGACGGCATGCGCCGCCGACACATACTCGGTTCCCTGCTGCTCGCCCCCCTCATGACGGCCTGCTTCGCGTCGAGCGGTGGCGGCGACTCCTCGGGCGACGGCAAGGCGGGCTCCCGACTGCGGGTCGCCCTCGCCTTCCCGCCCGCCGAGAACCTCTCGCCGTACGGTGCCGACGCCACCATCCTCAGCCGCCTCGGCGTCACCGAGGGCCTGACCGCCCTCGACGCCAACGGCTCCGCCGCTCCCGCGCTCGCCCAGTCCTGGCGTCAGGTCGACGACCGCACCTGGCTGTTCACCCTGCGCGAGGCCACCTTCCAGGACGGCTCGCAGGTCACCCCGGCCGCGGTCGCCGCCGCCCTCGGCCACGCCGCCGAGGCCAAGCCCGCGCCCGCCGCCCTGTCCGGCGTCACACTCACCGCCAAGGCCGACGGCGGCAGCGGTGTACGCGTCACCACTGGCGCCCCCGACCCCGTACTGCCCCTGCGCCTGTCCAGCCCGAGCCTCGCCGTCCTGTCCTCGAAGGCCTACGACGGCAAGGACGGCGCCGACCCGGTCGGCACCGCCACCGGACCCTTCGAGCTCACCAAGGTCACCGGCTCCACCGCCGCCACCCTCGACCGCTACGACGACTACTGGGGCGGCCGCGCCCAGGCCTCCGGCGTCGACGTCCGCTTCATCGCCGACGGCACCGCCCGCGCCGGCGCCCTGCGCACCGACGAGGTCGACGTCGCCGAGGCGGTCCCGGTCGCGCAGGCCGCCACCCTCGACAAGGCCACCCGCAAGGAGACGGCCACCACCCGCACCACGAGCCTCCTGCTGAACTCCGCCTCGGGCCCGTTCAAGGACGCGCAGCTGCGTGCCGCCGCCCGCCGGTCCGTGGACACCTCGGCCCTCGCCGAGGGCGTCTACGAGGGCTACGCCGACCCCGGCGCCGGCATCTACGGACCCGCCGTGACCTGGGCCGAGGGCAAGCGCCGGCAGCCGACCGGGCGGGCCGGGGCCGCGACGCCCGACGGGACCAGGATCACCCTCGCCACCTACGACAACCGGCCCGAACTCCCGGAGGTCGCCCAGGTGCTGAAGCAGCAGCTGGAGAAGGCCGGGTTCCGGGTCACCCTGCAGGTGCGGGAGTACTCCCGGCTGGAGAGCGACGCGCTGGAAGGCAAGTTCGACGCGTTCGTGCTCGCCCGCAACACCCTCGTCGACACCGGCGACCCGCTCGCGGTCCTCGCCAGCGACTACACCTGCGACGGCGGCTACAACATCGCCCAGCTCTGCGACAAGAACGTCGACCGGGCCGTCGCCGAGGCCGAGGGCGTCGCCGGCACCGCCGAGCGGCAGGACGCGGCCATGACCGCCGAGGCCGCGATCCTCGGCACCGACGCCGTCGTCCCGCTGGTCCACCAGCGCATCATCACCGGCGTCGCCGACTCGGTCAGCGGAGTGCTCCTCGACCCGTACGAGCGCACCCTCCTCGGCACCGGAACCCGGCGCTGACCCGTGCGACGACACGTGGCCGCACTCGTGTGGCGAGCCGCCCTCGCGGCCGCCCTCGTGTGCGGCATCGGCCTGCTGCCCTGGCTGAGCCGGACGGACCCCGCGCTGACCGTCCTCAAGGCGCGCTCCGCCGACCGCGACCCGACCCCCGGGGTACTCGCCGACATCCGGGACCAACTCGGCTTGGACAAAGGGCCGTTGTCCCTGCTCGGAGAGTGGCTCGGCGGTCTGTGGCGGGGTGACGCGGGCCGGTCGTGGCTCTCCGGCGACGAGGTCGCGCCCGCGGTGCTCCAGGCACTCGGCGCGTCCCTGCTGCTGATGGCGGTGGCCCTCGCGGTCGCCGCCCTCACCGCCGCCCTGATCTGCGCCCGCACCCTGTGGCTCGGCGCCCACCGGCGCCTCGACGGCAGGCGGTCGGGCGGCGGCGGCTCGGCCGTCCTCGCCGCGCTGCCCGAGTTCCTCACCGCGTCCGTCCTGGCCACCGTGGTGGGCGTACAGCTGGGCTGGCTGCCCGCCCTCGGCTGGTACGGACCCCGGTGGACGGTGTTGCCCGCCCTCGCGCTCGGACTGCCCGCGGGCGCCGTCATCGGCCGGCTCCTCGACGACCTGCTGCCCGGTGCCTTCGCCGAACCCTGGGCCCTGGCCGCCGCCGCGCGCGGACTGCCGGGCCGCGGCATCGCCCGCCAGGCCGTCCGCCGCTGTCTGCCCGGACTGCTCCCCAACCTCGGCCTGTTCGTGGTCGGTCTGACCGGCGGGGCGGTCGCCGTGGAGCAGATCTTCGACATCCCCGGCCTCGGCCGCACCACCCTGCAGGCCGCCCTCGCCCAGGACCTGCCCGTCCTCCAGGCCGGCACGCTCGCCCTGGTCCTGCTGGCGGCGCTGGCGGCGGGCCTCGCCGCCCTCGCCACCCGGCGTCTCGTCGGCCCGGCCCTGCGCGACGGCGCCCTGCAGTCCCTGCACCGGCCCGCACCTTCGGTCCGCAGCACACTGCCCTTCGTCTACGGCGGCCTGCTCCTCCTCGTCGTCGCCCTCGGCCTGCCCCGCGATCCGCTCGCCCTGGACACCGGCGAGCGTCTGCGCCCGCCCTCGGGGAGTCATCCGTTCGGCACCGACGCCCTCGGCCGGGACGTCCTCGCCCGCGTCGCGCACGGCGCCCTCGACACCCTGCTGCTCGCTCTCGCGATCGGCGCCGCCGCCCTGCTGACGGGCGTCCTGCTCGGCCTGGCCCCCCGGCTCTCGGGGCCGCTCGTCGACACCGTGAGCGCGGTCCCGCCCGTGTTGCTCGCCCTGCTCGTCACCGCGGTCGCCGGCAGCGGGCCCGCCACCCCCGCGCTCGCCGTCGGCGCCGTGGCCTGGGCGCCACTGGCCGCGCACACCTCCGCGCTGCTGCGCCAGGAAAGGGCCGCCCTCCACGTCACGGCGACCCGGGGTCTGGGCGCCGACCGCTGGTACCTCCTGCGCCACGAACTGCTGCCCGCCGCCCTGCCACCCGTCACCCGGCACGCCCTGCTGCGCCTGCCCGGCATCGCCCTGGCGCTCGCCTCCCTCGCCTTCCTCGGCCTCGGCGCCCAGCCGCCCTCCCCGGAGTGGGGCCTGCTCCTCGCCGAGAACCAGCCCTACGCCGAACGCGCCCCCTGGGCGGTGCTCGCGCCCGCCGCCGTACTCGCCCTGCTCGGCGCGATCGCGGTGAGCGCCGCAGGCGGGGTGCGGCTGCCGAGGCGGGTCCGGCGTCGCGCCCCCGAGCCCCCGCTCGAAGAGACGTCACCCGCGGAGGAGTTGGTGGGAGCCCGATGACCTCACTGTCGACCAGGCTGCGCAAGGAACCCGCGCACGCCTCTCTCTCGCCCCTGCTGCGACTGCTGATCCTCACCCAACTCGCCTTCAACCTTGGCTTCTTCGCCGTACTGCCCTTCCTGTCCGAACACCTCGGACAGGCCATGGGCATGGCCGGCTGGCTGGTCGGCCTGGTGCTGGGCCTGCGCACCTTCAGTCAGCAGGGGCTGTTCCTGGTGGGCGGCGCGCTGGCCGACCGGTACGGCATCCGGCCGGTGGTGCTCGCGGGCTGCGTCCTGAGGATCGCCGGGTTCGCCTGGCTCGGCTACGCGGAGGCGACCTGGGCGGTCATCGGTGCCGTCCTGCTGATCGGGTTCGCCGCCGCGCTGTTCTCGCCGGCCGTGGAGTCCGAGGTCGCCCGGCAGGCGGTGGCCTGGGAGTCGGCCGGCGGCGGCTCCCGAACCCGCGTGCTGGCCCTGTTCACCGTCGCCGGACAGGCGGGCGCGTTCGTCGGCCCGCTGCTGGGCGCACTGCTGCTGTCGGTGGACTTCCGCACGGTCTGCCTGGCGGGGGCCGGGATCTTCGTCCTCGTCCTGGCCGGACACGCCTGGCTGCTGCCGCAGCACATCCCCGGCCGGGAACGCGTCCAGGTCCGCGGCGGCTTGGGGGCGCTGCTGCGCAACCGCCGCTTCCTCGCGCTGTGCTGCGCGTACGGCGCCTACCTGCTCGCCTACAACCAGCTCTACCTCGCCCTGCCCGACGAGGTGCAGCGGGCCGCCGGCTCGCAGGCGCCGCTCGCCTGGCTGTTCGCCCTGTCGTCCCTGCTGGTGGTGACCGCCCAGCTCCCCGTCACCCGCTGGGTGGGGGACCGGCTCGACCTGCGCAGGTCCATGGTGAGCGGGCTGCTGCTGATCGCGGCCGGATTCGCGGTCGTGGCCGTCGCCCGGCCGGCCGGCTGGACCGGCACCCCGGGCCTGCTGCCCGCGGCCGGCTTCGTCGTGCTGCTCACCCTCGGCCAGATGCTGGTGGCCCCCGTCGCCCGCGCCTGGGTGCCCGACCTCGCGGAAGAGGGCCGACTCGGCCTCTACACGGGAGCGTTGTCCTCGGTGTCCGGCCTGATCGTCCTCGTCGGCAGCGCGGCCACGGGAACGCTGCTGGACAGCGGACTGCCGGCGGTGGTGCCCTGGTTGGTGCTGGCGGCCGTACCGGCGTGCGCGATCGGGCTGTTGCCGCGGCGGTAGGGGCCCGCCATGGAGACCCAGGACATCCGGGTGGAGGTCGCCCGGGCAGCGGACCGGGAACTCGTCGACGCCTTCGACCGGATGCTGCCGCAGCTGTCCTCGACCGCGGCGCGCCTCGACCTGGTGGCCCTCGACCGCATCCTTCGCTGCGACGCGAACACCCTGCTGGTCGCCCGCTCGGGCGAGGCCGTCGTCGGCACCATGACGTTCGTGGTGTTCCCGGTGCCCAGCGGCCTGCGGGCCCGTATCGAGGACGTCGTCGTCGACCACGAGGCGCGAGGCCGGGGAATCGCCGGGCTGCTCACCCACGAGGCGCTGCGGCCGGCCGCCGAGGCGGGCGCGCGGACCGTCGACCTCACCTCACGGCCCGACCGGACTGCCGCGAACCGGCTGTACGAGCGACTGGGCTTCAAAGCCAGAGGGTCGACGGTGTACCGGGTACCGCTAAAGGGCTGACGCCCCCTCGGGTCCGTCAGGTTCGGCTTCGCTGGGTTCGGCCGCGCTGGGTTCGGCCCCGTTGGGCTTGGCCGCGCCGGGTTTGGTCCCGTCACGCGTAGCCCCGTCAGGTTTGGCCCCGTTGGGCTTGGCCACGCCGGGCTTGGCCCCGTCACACGCAGCCCCGTCAGGTTCTGCCCCGTCACGCGCAGTCCCGCCAGGCTCGGACCGGCAGGTTTCATCCCGTCAGGACGCCACCGGCTCCGGCTCCGGCATGAGCTCCAGCACCGCCGCCACGGAAGCCCGCGGGGCGCGCGAGGTCCGGTACAGCCACAGGATGTCCCGGCCGAACGACCAGACCAGCAGCCCCAGCGCCGACGCGACGACCGCGAACGTCCCCGGGTACGGCAGCAGACCCGACGCGGCCAGCAGGAGGAGGACACCCTGGAGCGCGGCGACCGTCTTGCGGGCCGTGCTCGGCGGCAGCGGCGCGTTGAGCCAGGGCAGCACGCGGGCCGCGGCGACGAACGCGTACCGCATGACGCCGATCAGCAGGACCCACGGGCCGAGGGCCGTCGCGACGTACACGCTGAGCACCAGGATCAGGAACGCGTCGACCTCCATGTCGAAGCGCGCGCCCAGCGGGGTCGAGGTACCGGTGCGGCGGGCGACCTTGCCGTCCACCCCGTCGAGGATCAGGGCCACCGCCGTCAGACCGACGAACAGCGTCACCGGCGGTGAGCTCTCGAAGGAGTCGGCGACCAGGGCGGTCACCACGCCGACCAGGGTCGCCCGGCCGAGCGTCACCCGGTTCGCCGGGCCGAAGGAGCGCAGCCGCGAGCGGTGCAGAGCCCGGGAGAGCACCGCCCAGGTGGCGATGGCGAAGGCGAGGCCGGTGAGCCAGCCCGCCGGCCCCATGCCGATCGCCGTGCCGAGCAGGGCCAGCAACAGGATCTGCAGACCCGCTCCCACCGCGGTCTCCTGCTGGACCAGCCTTGCTTCGTAAGTGTTGTTCAGGGCCACCGCACATTCCTCCGGCCAGGTGACAGAGTCGATCAAGGCCGCGTACTGTGCGCGACCTGTGCACACCTCGGTACGTGAACAGGTTCCCGATCGTTCAGGAGGACGCCGATGAAGCGCACCGCACGTGCGTTCTGGCTCGACGCTCCGGGCCATGGCGAGATCCGTGAGACCGCCCTGCCGGACCCCGCCGACGGCGAGGTCGTCGTCCGCTCGCTGTACTCCGGCGTCAGCCGGGGCACGGAGACACTGGTGTTCCGCGGCGGGGTGCCCGAGAGCCAGCACACGGCCATGCGAGCGCCCTTCCAGGAGGGCGACTTCCCGGCACCGGTGAAGTACGGCTACCTCAACGTGGGCGTGGTGGAGGAGGGCCCGGGCGACCTCGTCGGCCGAACCGTCTTCTGTCTGTACCCGCACCAGACGCGGTACGTCGTCCCGGTGGCCGCGGTGACGGTCGTACCGCCGTCCGTACCCGCCGAACGGGCCATCCTCGCCGGCACGCTGGAGACCGCCGTGAACGCCCTCTGGGACGCGGCACCTCTGGTCGGCGACCGGATCGCCGTCGTCGGCGGCGGCATGATCGGCAGCTCGGTGGCCGCCCTGCTGGCCCGATTCCCCGGCGTCCGCGTCCAGTTGGTCGACGCCGACCCCGCCCGCGCCAAGACCGCGGAGGCCCTCGGCGTCGGCTTCGCCCTGCCCGGGGACGCGCTCGGCGAGTGCGACCTCGTCGTCCACGCCAGCGCCAGCGAACAGGGCCTAGCCCGTTGTCTGGAACTGCTGACCGCCGAGGGCACCGTCCTCGAACTGAGCTGGTACGGCGACCGGCAGGTCAGCCTCCCGCTCGGCGAGGCCTTCCACTCCCGGCGCCTGGTCATCCGCAGCAGCCAGGTCGGAACCGTGTCACCCGCCCGCCGCTCCAGCCGCAGCTACGCCGACCGCCTCGCCCTCGCCCTCGACCTGCTCGCCGACCCGGCGCTGGACGCCCTCGTCACCGGGGAGAGCACGTTCGGTGAACTGCCCGACGTGCTGCCGCGGCTCGCCTCCGGCGAGATCCCCGCCCTGTGCCACCGGGTCCGCTACGACGAGGACGAGTGATCCGGCGACACGCACCTTCAACTCCGTGCGACCTGCCTCGGGTACACAAGAGCGCCTGACCTGAGAAAAGAGTGAGAGGAGGCTGAACACGGGGAAGCGAAGAGCCGTACTACACGGCATCCCCCGGCAGGGATCAGCGGGGGATCAGAGGCGCCGCACCTGGAGGGTCGTCCGTTGTTCAGCATCACCGTCCGCGATCACATCATGATCGCCCACAGCTTCCGCGGCGAGGTCTTCGGACCCGCGCAGCGCCTGCACGGAGCGACGTTCCTGGTGGACGCCACGTTCCGGCGCGAACAGCTGGACGACGACAACATCGTCGTCGACATCGGTCTCGCCACCCAGGAACTCGGCGCTGTGGTCAGCGAGCTGAACTACAGAAACCTCGACAACGAGCCCGACTTCGCCCAAATCAACACCTCCACCGAGTTCCTGGCCAAGGTGGTCGCCGACCGGCTCGCCGAGCGGATCCACAAGGGCTCGCTCGGCGAGGGCGCCAGGGGACTCGCGGGCCTCACCGTCACCCTGCACGAGTCGCACGTCGCCTGGGCGAGTTACGAGCGTGCCCTGTGACCGACACGACGATGGAGCGCGCCACGCGGGCCGCGCTCGACTACGTCCCCGTGCAGCACTCCGCCCTCAAGAACGCGGAGATCATCCCGATGTCCCTGCGCTCCGTGCACTTCGTCCTGCCCGGCGGCGTCGACGACCCGACCGCACCGAGCGGCGGCAACGCCTACGACCGGCGCGTCAGCCTGGACCTGCCCGGCTTCGGCTGGCAGGTGCACAAGCACGCCGTGCCCGGTGAGTGGCCCCGGCCCGCCGCGGCGGCCCGTGCCGAACTCGCGCAGACCCTGCGGGACCTGCCGGACGGCACGGTCGTCCTCCTGGACGGGCTGGTCGCCTGCGGCGTCCCCGAGATCGTCGTCCCCGAAGCGGAACGGCTGCGCCTGGCCGTCCTCGTCCACCTCCCGCTCGGCGACGAGACGGGACTGGACCCGGCGGTGGCGGCGGAACTGGACGCCAGGGAACGTGCCGTCCTGCGCGCCGTCCCGGCGGTCGTCGCCACCAGCGACTGGGCGGTCCGCCGCCTCGTCTCCCACCACGGCCTGGCCCCTGAGCGGGTCCATGTCGCCGCCCCCGGCGCCGACATCGCCCCCGTGGCCTCCGGCACCGACGGAGTCTCCCGGCTGCTGTGCGTCGCCGCCGTGACACCCCGCAAGGGACAGCACCGGCTGGTGGAGGCGCTGGCCGGGGTGACCGACCTGCCGTGGAGCTGCGTCTGCGTCGGCGGACTCACCCAGGACCCCCAGTACGTCGCCGGACTGCGCATGCTGATCCGGAAGTACGGCCTCGAGGACCGTCTGCACCTGGTGGGCCCGCAGTCCGGCGCCGAACTCGAAGCCAGCTACGCCGCCGCCGACCTGATGGTCCTGACCTCCTACGCCGAGACGTACGGCATGGCGGTCACCGAGGCGCTCGCCCGGGGCATCCCGGTGATGGCCACGGACGTCGGCGGGCTCCCGGAGGCGGTCGGCCGGGCCCCCGACGGCGGTGTGCCCGGCATCCTCGTCCCGCCGGAGGACCCCGCCGCCCTCGCCGCCGAACTGCGCGGCTGGTTCGGCGAGGCGGACGTACGACGCCGGCTGAAGTCGGCCGCCCGGCGCAGACGAGCCGCCCTGGACGGATGGGCGACCACGGCCCGCAGCCTGGCCGGAGTACTGAGCCGGCTGCCCGGCGAACCCAGGAGGGCGGCATGAGGAAGACGGCGGAGACGGCGATGACACAGCACGGCGGCAGGATCCCCACGCAGCCCGGACCACGGGACGCGGTCGAGGCGAAGGATTCCGTGATGGCCGGTCCTGGAGGAGTGTCGGTGCAGGCAAAGGTCGTCCGTCTCGGAGAGACGCCGGCTCAGGCCGAGGTCTCCTCGTCCTCGGAAGCCGCCGAGCCGGGCACGTTCGAGAGCGCGGACCCCGGCGGGGCCGCCGACGCGACCGCGGCCGTCATCGCGGGCGCCGGCCCCACGCTGCCCCCCGGGGAGCGGCCCACGGTGCGGCTGCGGGACGCCGGGCCCGACGATCCGCCCCGCTACGCCCCCGAGTGGCTGGAGTTGCGGGAGGGGGCCGACGCCGCGGCGCGGGCGCCCGAGTTGCTCGACCCGCTGCGGATCCGGCTCGCGAACCTGCCCGGGAAGGCCGGGATCGTCGTCCACGACCTGGGCTGCGGCACCGGCTCGATGGGCCGCTGGCTGGCCCCCCGCCTGGACGGCGCCCAGCACTGGATCCTGCACGACCGCGATCCCTACCTCCTGCACTTCGCCGCCGTGGCGTCCCCGCGCTCCGGCGCCGACGGCAGCCGCGTCTCGACCGAGACCCGCCGTGGCGACGTCGCCCGGCTCACCCCGGACGCCCTCGCCGGCGCGTCCCTCGTGACGGCCTCCGCGCTGCTCGACGTCCTCACCCGCGAGGAGATCGACACCCTCGCCGAAGCCTGCACCGGAGCGGGCTGCCCCGCCCTGCTGACGCTGTCCGTGGCCGGCCGCGTCGAACTCAGCCCGCCCCACCCGCTGGACGCGGAGATCGCCGAGGCGTTCAACGCCCACCAGCGGCGCGACGGTCTGCTCGGCCCGGACGCCGTCACCGCGGCGTGCGAGGCGTTCTCCGAACGCGGCGCGACGGTACGGCTGCACCCGAGCCCCTGGCGCCTGGGCCCGGCCGAGGCCGCGCTGACGATCCAGTGGCTGCGCGGCTGGGTCGGCGCGGCCGTGGAACACGCCCCGGAGCTGCGCGAGCGCGCCGAAACCTATCTGCGCGAGCGCCTCGCGGCCTGCCAGGCGGGGGAGTTGCGGGTCGTGGTCCACCACATCGACCTGCTGGCCCTGTCCCGCCCGACGGGCAAAGCCTCATGAGCGTGGAGACGGTGAGGGCCTGGCCCGTGGCCCGGTCCGGCGCCGTACCGCGGACGCGGCCGACGGACCAGGCCGGCGCCGACGGCGGGGCGGTGGCCGCCACGGGGCGGCCCGCCGAGCCGTCCGGCCTGCCCGCCAGGGCGCCCGGCAAGGCCGCGGCCCCCACCGGCGTGGCCGTCTCCCAGGCCCGCATCGGCGTGATCGTCTCCGCATCCCGCCCCCAGGCCGGCCCGACCACGGCACCGGCCCGCACCACCCTGCGCACCCTGCTGGCCCGTCTCGACTCCCGGGCGCTGCGCACCCACCTCGGCACGGTCGTGGGCGTCGCCATCCTCGGCGTCCTGCTCTGGCGCCTGGGCACCGGCGTCTTCCTTGACGGCCTGCGCCGCATCGACGCCCCGACGCTGCTCGTGGCGCTCGGGATCGGCCTGGTCACCACCGTCTTCAGCGCCTGGCGCTGGCAGTTGGTGGCCCGCGGCCTGCGTATTCGGCTGCCGCTGGGTCCCGCCGTCGCCGACTACTACCGCGCGCTGTTCCTGAACGCGGCCCTGCCCGGCGGTGTGCTGGGCGATGTGCACCGGGCGGTCCGGCACGGACAGAGCGCCGGCGACCTGGGCCGCGGTGTCCGCTCGGTCGTCCTCGAAAGGGTCGCGGGACAGGCCGTGCTGGCGTTCGTCGGCGTGGGCGTGCTGCTCACGATGCCGTCGCCGGTGCTGGCCGACGCCCGGCACTTCGCTCCCCTGATCGCGTTCGCCGCGCTCGGCGCACTCGCCGTCGTCTGGGCCCTGCGGATGAACCGGGCCACCTCGCGGCGGGGCCGGGCCGTGCGCGCGAGCCTCGGGGAGGCGCGCGAGGGACTGCTGTCCCGCCGGAACCTGCCCGGCGTCGCCCTCTCCTCCGCCGTCGTGCTGGCCGGCCACCTCGTGATGTTCGTCGTCGCCGCCCGTGTCGCCGGATCGGCCGCCTCGGCCGCCGTACTGCTGCCCCTCGCGGTCCTCGCCCTGCTCGCCATGAGCCTGCCGCTGAACGTCGGCGGCTGGGGCCCCCGCGAGGGCGTCACCGCCTGGGCGTTCGGCGCCGCGGGACTGGGCGCGAGCAGCGGTCTCACGGTCGCCGTGGTGTACGGGGTGCTGAGCTTCGTGGCGAGCCTGCCGGGCGTCGTGGTGCTCGTCGTGCGCTGGTACGCCGGGCTGCGCGCCGGGGCGGCGGGAACCGGGGCCGGGACCGTCGTACCGGACCCCGGACCCCGTCAGGCGCCCACGGGTCACTCCGTGGACGTACTGCCGGTCAGCATCGAGAAATACGCGCCGAAGGAATCCACCAGACTTGCGAGGAGCGCCTTCCCCTTTTCCGCGGAGCCCAGTGAAGGGCGGCCGATGACACCGGAATCGGTATAGCCGGACATACCGAGGGTGAGGAGATGGCGACGGTCGTCCGCGACGAAATCGGAGGTCTCATAGCCGGAACGGACACATTCGGGATGAGCGTGCAGCAGAATGGAGGTCTCAATTTCCCCCGCGTGCATGTCGGTGAGCAGCGAGGTGGCCACCCCCGCCCGCTCCCGCGCACTCTCCCAGTCCTCCGCGGCCGGGAAGAGCGCCATCCGCTCACCACGCGCGGAGGATTCCTGAACCACGTTGCCCAGCACGTAGTTTCCGCCGTGCCCGTTGACCACCACCAGGGTGTCGACGCCGGACCGGCGCAGCGAAGCCGCTATGTCCCGTACCACCGCGTGAAGGGTGACGGAGGAGATGCTGACGGTCCCGGGCCAGGCCGCGTGCTCGTGCGAGCAGGAGATGGTCACCGGAGGGAGGAGATGCACCGGGTACGCCGCGGCGATCTCCCCGGCGACGGCGCAGGCGACCAG
The DNA here is from genome assembly GCF_001514265.1 of Streptomyces resistomycificus. GTDB lineage: Bacteria > Actinomycetota > Actinomycetes > Streptomycetales > Streptomycetaceae > Streptomyces > Streptomyces resistomycificus. Next base: position 808,731 of record NZ_KQ948988.1, read on the forward strand.
TGTGTCGGTCGCCAGCGGAAGGTACGCGCCGTGCTGCTCGAAGCTCCCGACCGGAAGGACCGCGACCTGCGTTGAGACGTCCGCGCCTCGCGTCCGTACGTCTTCCGTAGTGTCAGCCGGCACCAGACCGTACGCAGCCGACCGTATTCCCGAACCACTCATCTTTTCACGGCCTTTCGTCTCTGCTTAGGAACCAGATCATGACAGAAAAAATTGGCGTGCTCGGCAAGAAGTCGCCACAGCGCACCGGTGTGGAACGCGTGGTGAATGCACCGCTGCCCACCGTGTACGGGAAATTCCAGGCAGTCGGCTACCTCGACCACGACCGCGGTGACGAGCAAGTCGCCCTAATCTACGGTGACATCGGCACGGAAGACGTCCTCACCCGGCTGCATTCCGAGTGCCTGACCGGCGACGCCTTCGGCTCCCAGCACTGCGAGTGCGGCGACCAGCTCGCCTCAGCGCTGCGCGCGGTCGTCGCCGAGGGCCGGGGCATCGTGGTCTACCTCAGAGGGCATGAGGGCCGGGGCATCGGCCTGCTCGGCAAGTTGCGGGCGATGGCGCTGCAGGCGGAGGGCCTGGACACCGTCGAGGCGAACCTGGCGCTCGGCCTGCCGGTGGACGCCCGCGACTACGGCGTCGCCGCCGAGATCCTGCACGACCTCGGCGTGAACTCGGTCCGTCTGATGTCGAACAACCCGCGCAAGCGCGAGGCGCTGGTCGAACACGGCATCCGGGTCGCCGAGACGGTGCCGCTGCTGATACCGCCGTGCGAGAACAACATCACCTATCTCCGGACGAAGCGGGAGCGGCTGGACCACCATCTGCCCCATCTGGACGCGGTGGCGCACCTGTCCTGATTCCCGGACGGCGAGCGGGGACAGGAAGAGGGAATGACCGACGACGTCCTCTTCCTCTCCGCGCGGCAGGTGGCACGCCTGCTCGACCCGGACACGGCGATCGCCTCGCAGCGGGCGGCCTTCACCGCGCTCGGCACGGGCGGCGCCGACCTGCCCGGGAAGATCATGCATCCGAGCCGCTTCGACGACAGTGTGGTCTTCGCGTACGTGTCCCGGCTGTCGGCGGACAGCGGGGCGGTCGCGAAGTTCGGCAGCGTCAACCCGGGCAACGCGGCGGCCGGGCTGCCGACCGTGCACGCCGTCGTCACCGTGCTCGACCCGGTGACCGGCCGCCTCGCCGCCGTCCTGGACGGCACGACGGTCACGACCCTGCGGACGGCCGCCGCGAGCGCGGTGGCCGTCGACGCGCTGGCCGGACCCGACGCCGCCGACCTGGCCGTCCTCGGTTCGGGCACCCAGGGCCTGGCCCACGCGCGGGCCATCGCCCGGGTGCGGGGGCTGAAGTCCGTCCGGCTGTGGAGCCCGACGCCGCAGCACCGGATCCGCGCCGCCGAGTCGCTCACCGTCGAGCTGGGCCTGCCCGTCGAACCGGCCGACAGCGCCGAGGCGGCCGTGCGCGGGGCCTCACTGGTCGCGGCCTGCACGCTGAGCGCGGCGCCCGTGGTGCGCGGCCCGTGGCTGGAGCCGGGGTGCACGGTCGTCAGCGTGGGGTCGTTCGAACCCACCCGCCGCGAGGTGGACGCAGAGGTGGTACGGCGGGCCAGGGACCACGGGGCCGTCGTCGTGGACGATCCGCAGACCGCGGCCGGCCACGCCGGGCCCGTCGTGGCCGCCCTGCGCGAGGGACTGCTGACCCCCGACGACCTCGTCCCGCTGGGCGCGGTCCTCACCGGCCGGCGCACCGCACGGACCGGGCCCGAGGACGTCGTCTACTACAACAGCGTCGGCCTCGGCATCCAGGACGCGGCCGCCGCCTGGGCCGTGGTCGAGGCGGCGAAGGGGGAGCGGCGATGACCACGCGCGTAGGTGCCGTCGTGATCGGCGGCGGGGTGATGGGCACGAGCATCGCCTGCCACCTGGCCCGGGCGGGGGTACGGGACGTCGTCCTGGTCGAGCGGGACGAACTGGCCTCCGGGTCCACGTCCAAGGCGGCCGGCGGGGTCCGGGCGCAGTTCTCCGACGAGCTCAACATCCGGCTGGCGACGCGCAGCCTCGAGGCGTTCGCCCGTTTCGAGCAGGACACCGGCCACGACATCGGACTGCACCGGGTGGGCAATCTGTTCCTGCTGTCGACGCCCGAGGACGTCGCCTCCTTCGAGGAGAGCGTGCGCCTGCAGAACTCCCTCGGCGTGCCCAGCCGCATGATCGACCCGGCCGAGGCCCGCCGCCTCTCCCCGCTGATCAGGACCGAGGGACTGCTCGCGGCGGCCTTCTCGCCCGACGACGGCCACTGCACGCCCGAGGCGGTGGTGCACGGCTACGCGCGGGCCGCCCGCCGGTACGGCGCGAGAGTCCTGCGGCACTGCGAGGTCACCGGCATCGAAGTGCACGGCGACGAGATCACCGCCGTCACGACCAGCACCGGCCGCATCGCCACCGGCACGGTGATCTGCGCGGCCGGCGCCTGGTCGCGGGGGATAGCCGCCATGGTCGGCCTCGACCTGCCCGTCGAGCCGCTGCGCCGCCAGATCGCGGTCACCGAACCCGTCGACGGCCTGCCGCCCGGCCTCCCCATGACCATCGACTTCACCACCAGCCTCTACTTCCACGCCGAGGGCCCCGGTCTCCTCGTCGGCATGTCCGACCCCGACGAGCGGCCCGGCTTCGCCACCGACACCCACGACCGCTGGATCCCCCGCCTGGGCGAGGCCATGGAACAACGCGCCCCGGCCCTCCTCGACCTGCGCCGCACCGGCGGCTGGGCCGGCCTGTACGAACTCACCCCCGACCACAACGCCCTGATCGGCGAGGCGCCTTCGGTGTCCCGTTTCCTGTACGCGACCGGCTTCTCCGGCCACGGATTCCTCCAGGGACCCGCCGTCGGCGAGGTCGTCCGGGACCTGTACCTGGGGCGCGTACCCTTCGTGGACGTCACACCGTTGAGCGTCGGCCGGTTCGCGGCCAACGCCCCGCGCCCGGAGGTCAACCGCGTATGACCGAGCTCCACCTGTGGCTGCGCCACGAGGTCCGCACCACCGAGCGGCGCACGCCGATCGTGCCGCCCGACGCCCGCCGGCTCGTCGACAGCGGAGTGACGCTCACGGTGGAGGAGTCCCCGCAGCGGATCTTCCCCGTCGACGCGTACGAGGCGGCCGGCTGCCGCGTCGCCCCGGCCGGCTCGTGGGTGTCGGCGCCCGCGGAGACCGTCGTCCTCGGTTTGAAGGAACTGCCGGACGAGCCCGCCGAGTTGCCCCATCGCCACATCTTCTTCGGACACGCCTACAAGCGGCAGCCGCAAGCCGCCGACCTGCTTTGGCGGTTCGGCCGCGGGGGAGGGAAGCTGTTCGACCTCGAATACCTCGTCGACGACGACGGCCGCCGGCTCGCCGCCTTCGGCTTCTGGGCCGGCTACCTGGGCGCCGCGCTGGCGGTGCTCCGGCACCGGGGCCGGCTGCGCACGCCGCTGACCCCCACCGACAAGGACACCCTGGACGAGACGCTGCGCCCGGCGCCCGGGGACGAGGAGTTCACCGCCCTGGTGATCGGGGCGCTCGGCCGCAGCGGGCGCGGCGCACGCGCCGCCTTCCACACGGCCGGGATCGAACCCACCTGCTGGGACCTCGAAGAGACCCGCGACCTGGACCGAAAGGCCCTGCTCGCGCACGACGTCATGGTGAACGCGGTCCTCGCCACCACCCCTGTCCCGCCCTTCCTGCGGGAGGGCGACCTCGACGAACCCGCCCGCCGGCTCGGCACCCTCTGCGACGTCACCTGCGACGTGGGCTCGCCCCTGAACGTCCTGCCGGTCTACGACCGCACCACCGACTGGACCGACCCGGCACGCCGGCTGCGCGAGCAGCCGCCGCTGGATCTGATCGCCATCGACAACCTGCCGTCCCTGCTGCCCGAGGAGTCCAGCACCGACTTCTCGGCCGCCCTCCTGCCCCCACTGCTCACGTTCGGCGTCGGCGGCCCCTGGGGGCGCTGTCTGGACCGGTTCCGTCAGGCATGCCGTGAACTCGGCGTCGTGGAAGGAGAGTCGTGTGATGTCTGAGGTCGTTCCCGCGAGCGGCAGCGTCCACTGGGTCGGCGCCGGACTGTCCACCGGCAGCGGGCCGTCCATGCTCTGCGAGGCGGCCGGGCGGGTGCTGCTGTGGCACCGTACCGAGGATCGCGCCGCCGAGGCCCTGGCCCGGCTCGGCCTCACCGGGCGTGCGGAGCCCCGCGCCTACACGCCGGACGCCCTCGCGGCCGAACTCGCCCCCGGGGACGTCGTCGTGTCGATGCTGCCGGCCGCCGAACACGCCGGGCTGCTGGCCCTGTGCGTACGGGAGCGGGCCCACTTCGCCTGTTCCAGCTATGTGTCCGACGCGGTGCTGGAGCAGGTGCCCGCGGCCGAGCGGGCCGGGGTCGTCGTCCTCACCGAGGCCGGTCTCGACCCCGGCATCGACCACCTCTTCGCACACGGTCTCGTGGCCCGCGCCCGCCGGGCGATCGGCGACGACACGGCGGCCTCGTACGGCTTCACGTCCTACTGCGGCGGCGTCCCCGCCGTCGCGAACGACTTCCGGTACCGCTTCAGCTGGGCGCCCGCCGGGGCCCTGAACGCCCTGCGCTCACCCGCCCGTTACGTCGAGGACGGCGCCGAGACCACCGCCGGCCGGCCCTGGGAGGCGACCCGGCGCCATGTCGTCGACGGCGAGACCTTCGAGGTCTACCCCAACCGTGACAGCGTGCCCTTCGTCGAGCAGTACGGCCTGCCGTCCGCCTGGAAGGCCCGCACCTTCGTGCGCGGCACCCTGCGCCTGGACGGCTGGCTGCGCGCCTGGGACGACGTCTTCGCCCGGCTGCGGAGCGACGACGACGCCAAAATCGCCACGCTGGCCCAGGAGTTGGCCGCGAAGTACCCGACCACGGACGCCGACCGCGACCGGGTTGTCCTCGCCGTGTCGCTGGACGTGCGCGGTGAAGCGGGACAGACCTGGTCGGGCGGCTACCTGCTGGACCTGGTGGGGGACGAGGAGGAGAGCGCGATGGCGCGCTGCGTCTCCCGCCCCCTCGCCCTCGGCGTCCGGCACGTCCTGGACGGCTCCCTGCCGCCCGGCCTCAGCCGCGCCGCCGAGACGGCCGCCCGGTCCGAGGAGTGGCTGGGCGAACTCGCCCGCGAAGGCGTCCACTTCACGCTGCGGGTCGATCAGTAGGCGACGGCCTCGTGCACCAGCCGCTTGAGGTCGGGATAGAGCGCCAGGGAGCTCTTGGGCCGCAGCTGGGTCATGAACTGCACGGACAGGTCCCGGCTCGGGTCGACCCAGAACGTCGTGGTGGCGACGCCGCTCCAGCCGTAGGTCCCGAGGCCGGTGGGCGCCTGCGTGCGGTCGGGGTCGACGACCACGGAGACGCCCAGGCCGAATCCGACACCGTCGTTGCCGGGTTCGTCGTGTGCGGGGCGGCTTCCGAAGGCGCGCAGATCGGCGCCGCCCGGGAGGTGGTTGGAGGTCATCAGGTCCACCGTCCCGGGCGCGAGGAGACGGGTGCCGTCGAGTTCGCCCCGGCGGCGCAGCAACTCGGCAAAGCGGTGGACGTCGTGCGCGGAGGCCACCATGCCGCCACTGCCGGACAGGAAGCGGGGGCGGCCGTGGAGCGGGAGGCCGGGGATCGGCTCGATGCCGCCGCCGTCGGCGTCGCCGTACAACTCGGCGAGCCTGTCCTTCTGTTCGCCGGTGACCTGGAACCCGGCGTCGGTCATCCCGAGCGGGCCGAAGATCCGCTCGGCGAAGAAGGTGTCCAACGGCTGCCCGGAGACCACCTCGACGACCCGGCCCAGCACGTTGGAGGCGACCGAGTAGTTCCACTGGGTGCCCGGCTCGAACTGCAGCGGCAGGCTCGCGTACACGTCGGTCGTCTCGGCCAGGTTCGTACCGGGCAGCACCGACGACTCCAGGCCGGCATCGCGGTAGAGGGCGTCGACGGGGTGCGTGTGGTAGAAGGCGAAGGTCAGCCCGGCGGTGTGGGTCATCAGGTGCCGGACGCGTATGGGGCCGGCGGCCGGGCGGGTCACGGTGTCGGCGCCGGAGCCGCTCACGTACACCCGGGGTTCGGCGAAGGCCGGGAGGTGCCGGTCGAGCGGGTCGTCCAGCGACAGCCGGCCCTCCTCCACCAGGATCAGCGCGGCGACGGCGGTGACCGGTTTCGTCATGGAGTAGATCCGCCACAGGGTGTCCGCCTCGACGGGCAGCCCGGCCGCGATGTCCCGGTGCCCGTACGTCGTGAGGTGGGCGACGCGTCCGCCGCGGGATACGGCCACGAGGTGCCCGGGCAGGCGGCCCTGGTCGACGAGGTGGGCCAGGTGCTGGTCGAGGCGGCGCAACGCCTTCGCGTCCAGCCCGACCTCGTGCGGGTCCACCTCTTGTCGCAGCAGTGCCATCGTTCTCCTCCGTCACGTTCGTCGAGGTGCGATCCGGCATACCCCGCCGTAACGACCTCAGACATCATCGCCGCCCGGGAACAGGAGATCGTTCCCCGGAGCGACGGTGGGTGATCACCGTGACGATCACTCCGCGCGCACCGGCCGCCCCTGAAACCGGCCGGTGCGCGCGGAGGGCTCTTCCCGAGGCCCCCGAACCCCGGCCCCCGAACCCCGGACCCGGGTCACTCGACCCCGTGATCAGGATCCCGTGACACGCGCAGTGCGGTGTTGTTCCTTTCCGCTCGTTCGGGGCGATGTTCTTGCCGGAAACGTCACCTGTCAACAGGGGCGTCCGGGACGCGGCGAACACGCCGTACCCCCGGAGACCAGGCGAGGCTCCGGGGGTACGCGGCGGCGGGGCGGCGGGATCAGGCAGTCACCTTCTCCGCCTGCTTCGCCGTCGCGGGCGACCGCTCGCCGAGCAGCTCCGTGGGGATGGTGTGGGTCTCGCGGGCCGTGAGGGCGGCGAGGACCGGCGGGACGCACAGGGCGGCGGTGAACAGGGCCACCGACGACCAGTCGTCTCCGTCCGGACCGGCGATCTGCGCGGCGAAGGTGACCGCGAACCCGGCCACCGCGAAGCCGATCTGGGTGCCGATGGCCATGCCGGACAGGCGGACGCGGGTGGAGAACATCTCGCCGTAGAAGGCGGGCCAGACGCCGTTCGCGGCGCTGTAGACGACGCCGAAGGTGACGATGCCGAGCACGAGGGTCAGCGGGTAGGAGCCGGTCGAGATGGCCCACAGGTACAGGACCATCATCACCGCGCTGCCGGCGGCGCCGACCAGGAACACCGGGCGGCGGCCGACGCGGTCCGACAGGGTGGCCCACGCGGGGATCGCGCCGAGTGCGACGAGGTTGGCGAGCGCGCCCACCCACAGCATCGAGGAGCGGCTCATGCCGACCGCGTCGCTGGTGGCGTACGACAGCGCCCAGACCGTGAAGATGGTGCTGACCGAGGCGATGAGCGCGGCCGCGACCACCCGCAGCACGTCCGCCCAGTGCTCGCGCATCAGGATCGCCAGCGGCAGCTTGACGACACCCTCCGAGGCGGCCTGCCGGGTGAAGGCGGGCGTCTCCTCCAGCTTGCGGCGGATCACGAAGCCGGCGACGGCGACCGCGACGCTCATCCAGAACGGGACCCGCCAGCCCCAGGACATCAGCTGGTCGTCGGGGAGCGCGGCGACGGGGATGAAGACGAGGGTGGCGAGCAGCTGCCCGCCCTGGGTGCCGCTCAGGGTGAAGCTGGTGAAGAATCCGCGCCGCTGCGGCGGCGCGTGTTCCAGCGTCATCGAGTTGGCGCTGGCCTGCTCGCCGGCGGCCGAGATGCCCTGCAGGACGCGGCACAGGACCAGCAGGACCGGAGCCACCGTGCCGACCTGGTCGCGGGTGGGCAAACAGCCGATGAGGAACGTCGACAGGCCCATCAGGATCAGCGTGAAGACCATGATCTTCTTGCGGCCGACCCGGTCGCCGAAGTGCCCGAGGAAGAGCGCGCCGACGGGGCGGGCGGCGTACGCGACCCCGAAGGTGGCCAGCGACAGCAGGGTCGCGGTGGCCGGGTCCGACTCGTCGAAGAAGACCTCGGGGAAGATCAGCGCGGCCGCGCTGCCGTAGATGAAGAAGTCGTAGTACTCCAAGGCACTGCCGATCCAGGCCGCCGTGGCGGCTTTTCTCGGCTGGCCGGGCGGTGCGGCGGGGACGGACACGGCGTGCTCCTTCGGGGGAACTCCACCCTAGGTGGAGTGAGCGGAGGGGAAGGGCCGGATCTCGGCTAATTAACCCACTGGGTAGTTAGTGGCGGTGGGTGGGATGTTGCGCCGACGTTTCCCGCGTGTCAAGAGGGGGTGCCGAAGGATCTTCCTGCTCGCAGCCGTGCCGGTGCCGTCCCCGCGGGGGGCGAACCGGGGTCGTGCGGGCCGGCAGCGGGCGCCTCAGGCCGTCGCGCGCTCCGCCGTCAGGTAGGCGATGACCATGTCGCCGAGCATCGTGCGGTAGTGCTCGCGCCGGGCGGGATCGATCAGGTCGCGGCCGAAGAGGGCACCGAAGGTGTGCCGGTTGGCGACCCGGAAGAAGCAGAACGAGCTGATCATCGCGTGCAGGTCGACGGCGTCGACGTCGGCCGTGAACAGCCCCGACTGCTGTCCCTGTTCCAGGATCCGGCGGATCACGTCGAGGGCCGGTGAGCCGATCTTGCCGAGCTTCTCGGAGGCGGCGATGTGCACGGCCTCGTGGATGTTCTCGATGCTGACCAGGCGGATGAAGTCGGGGTGCTGCTCGTGGTGGTCGAAGGTGACCTCCGCCAGGCGGCGGATGGCGGCGACCGGGTCCAGGTGTTCGACGTCGAGCCCCTGCTCGGCCTCGCGGATCACCGCGTACGCCCGCTCCAGGACGGCGGTGAACAGCTGCTCCTTGCCGCCGAAGTAGTAGTAGATCATCCGCTTCGTGGTGCGGGTGCGGGCGGCGATCTCGTCGACGCGGGCCCCGGCGAAGCCGGCCCGGGCGAACTCCTGGGTGGCCACGTCGAGAATCTCGGCCTGGGTGCGGGCCGCGTCACGGATGCGCCCGCCGGGTCGTGCCGGTTCTTCGACGCTGGTCATCGGGATCCTTCGGGCGACGGGTCAGTGCCGGAGATTCTAGAAGCAGGCCGCCGCGCGGGGCTCCGGATGACCGGACGGGGGTTCCGGCGGGCCGGTGATGCTGATATAGCTAACGTACTAGTTCGTACATTGTGAGCCGCTCAGGAGGTCCCGCGTGGTGCCCAAGGACTCGTATCTCGTCGGTCTGATCGGTTCCGGCATCGGCCCGTCACTCAGTCCCGCACTGCACGAGCGGGAGGCCGACCGGCAGGGCCTGCGCTATCTGTACCGCCTCGTCGACATCGACACCCTCGGGGTCCCGGCCGAGGCGGTGGGCGACCTGGTGCGGGCGGCCCGCGACCTGGGCTTCGACGGGCTGAACATCACGCACCCGTGCAAACAGGAGGTCATCCGCCACCTGGACGCCCTCTCCGCACAGGCCGAGGCGCTGGGCGCGGTCAACACCGTCGTCTTCGAGGAGGACGGCCGGGCCGTCGGCCACAACACCGACGTGACCGGCTTCGCCGCCTCCTTCGCGCGCGGTCTGCCCGACGCCCCGCTGGAGCGGGTCGTGCAGCTGGGCGCGGGAGGAGCGGGCGCGGCCGTCGCGCACGCCACGCTCACCCTCGGCGCCGAGCGGGTCACCGTCGTGGACGCGATGCCCGAGCGGGCGGCCCGCCTCGCCGACTCCCTCAACCGCCACTTCGGCGACGGACGGGCCCTGGCCGCCACCCCCGACCGGCTCGCGGACCTGCTCGCAGGAGCCGACGGCCTCGTCCACGCCACCCCCACCGGCATGGCCGCCCACCCGGGCCTGCCCTTCGCCGCCGGACTCCTCCACCCCGGCCTGTGGGTCGCCGAAGTCGTCTACCGCCCCCTGGAGACCGAGCTGCTGCGCACCGCCCGCGCGCTCGGCTGCGCCACCCTCGACGGCGGCGGCATGGCCGTCTTCCAGGCCGTCGACGCGTTCCGCCTGTTCACCGGCCGGGAACCCGACAGCGTCCGGATGCTCGCGGACATCGCCGAGCTGGCCGGGGCCGTACCGGCACCGAAGTAGCCCGGGGTCTCGCACCAGACCGGAACAGAGAGGTACCGACATGCGTACGTCCATCGCCACCGTCTCCCTCAGCGGATCCCTCACCGAGAAACTCGCGGCCGCCTCCCGGGCCGGTTTCGACGGCGTCGAGATCTTCGAGAACGACCTGCTCGCCAGCCCCCTCACCCCCGAGGAGGTCAGCGCCCGCTGCGCCGACCTCGGACTGACCATCGACCTCTACCAGCCGATGCGCGACATCGAGGCCGTGCCCGCGGACGAGTTCGCCCGCAACCTGCGCCGCGCCCGGCACAAGTTCGAGCTGATGCGCAGGCTCGGCGCCGACACCGTCCTGGTCTGTTCCAGCGTCTCCCCGCTCGCCGTCGACGACGACGCCCTCGCCGCCGAACAGCTGGCGCGACTGGCCGACCTGGCCCAGGACTTCGGCGTCCGCGTCGCCTACGAGGCGCTCGCGTGGGGACGGCACGTCAGCACCTACGACCACGCCTGGCGCATCGTCGACACGGCCGGCCATCCGGCGCTCGGCACCTGCCTGGACAGCTTCCACATCCTCTCCCGCAGCACCGGTCCCAAGGACGTCGAAGGCATCGCGGACATCCCCGGCGAGAAGATCTTCTTCCTCCAGCTGGCCGACGCCCCGCTGCTCGCGATGGACGTCCTGCAGTGGAGCCGCCACTATCGCTGCTTCCCGGGCCAGGGCGGCTTCGACGTGGCCGGACTCGTCCGCAGCGTGCTGCGCACCGGCTACGACGGCCCGCTCTCCCTAGAGGTCTTCAACGACGTCTTCCGCCAGGCCGAGGCCGGACCCACGGCCGTGGACGCCCGGCGCTCCCTGCTCGTCCTCCAGGAGACGGTGGGCATCGCCGCACCGCCCGCCTCCGTCGCCCCGACGGGTGTCGCCTTCGCCGAACTCGTCACGCCGGACGCCGAACCGCTCGTCGCGGTGCTCGGCGCGCTGGGCTTCACCCGTGCCGCCCGGCACCGCAGCAAGCCCGTCGACCTGTGGCAGCAGGGCGAGGCCCGGCTGCTGGTCAACACCGGCCCGGCCGTACGGCGTGACGGCACCGGGCTCGCCGCGATCGGGCTGGAGTCACCGGACCCGACCGCCGCCGCCCGCCGCGCCGAGGCCCTCCTCGCCCCGGTCCTGCCACGCCGCCGCGCCCCCGAGGACGCCCCGCTCGACGCGGTCGCGGCCCCCGACGGCACGGAGTTGTTCTTCTGCGCCACGGACCGCCCCGAACACGCCAACTGGCGGACCGACTTCGTGGCCACCACCGGCCCCGGCGCCGGGCAGCCGTACGCCTCCGCGGCCCGGATCGACCACGTGGCCCTCACCCAGCCCTGGCACCACTTCGACGAGGCGGCCCTCTTCCACCGCAGCGTGCTCGGCCTCGACGCGCAGGAGAGCGTCGACGTCGCCGACCCCTACGGGCTGATGCGCAGCCGAGCCGTCACCAACGCCGACGGCAGTGTCCGGATCGCCCTGACCGTCGCGGCGGCGCCCACCGACGACACGGTCCACGCCCAGCACATCGCGCTGGCCACCGACGACGTGGTCGCCGCGGCCCGCCGCTTCGCCGCGGCCGGCGGCCGGCTGCTGCCGATCCCCGCCAACTACTACGACGATCTGGCGGCCCGCTTCGAGTTCGCCGACGGCGAGCTGGCCACCTACCGCGAACTCGGCATCCTCTACGACCGGGACGCGTACGGCGAGTTCCGCCACTGCTACACACCCACCATCGGCAAGGTCTTCTTCGAACTGGTCCAGCGCGACGGCGGCTACCGCGGCTACGGCGCCCACAACGCCCCCGTCCGGCTGGCCGCCCAGCACGCGGTGCGCCGGCTCACTGGCGGCTGACGGTCCGGGTCACGCCGGTGAAGACGGTCGTGGCCAGGATCCAGCCGGCGATGACGAGGGCGTACGACAGCGTCTGGTACCCGCCCTCCGGGGCGAACGCCCCTTCCTGGCCGAAGGAGATCACCGGGAGCAGCAGGTCGAGGGTGTAGAACACCGGGTTGAAGTCCGGGGCCTCGGACGGCTTGAGGGGGCGCGGGTGATGCAGCGCGTAGGCCACCGAGCCGATCGCGAGCAGCGACAGCAGCCACACACAGGCGCGCAGCGGCCGGAAGCCGTAGCCGACGGTGGCGTCCTGGACATGCCCCCACAGCCGGCCGTACCAGGGGAGCGTGGTGCGGTGGCGGCGCTGCTTGGCGAGCCGGACGAGGCGGGCGGCGTGGTCGTCGCCCACCCGCAGATAGGCTGCGGTCAACTGCTCGTAGGCGTGCGGGACATACCCGTCGCCGTCGCGCTCCAGCATCGGCAGGCGGCGCTCGGCCGGCTCGTGCGGGGTGAGCGTGGTGTAGACGAGGCTGCTCAGCAGCACCTCGGCCGGCACGACGTCCGGTTCGAGGAACAGGACGTCGATCTGGGCGCGGCGCAGATTGAGGGCGCCGTCGATGTGGGGGCTCTTGCGCAGCCAGAGTTCGCCGATGGTGCAACTGCTGGCGCGCAGGGCCGCGTCACCGGGATTCGACAGGCTCGCGTACGACAGGTCGAGCCGGCCCGCGACCCGGGCGCCGCGCAGCCCGATCCAGCCCCGCACCTGCGCGTCGCGCATCAGGAGGTCGCCCTCCACGGTCAGCGTCTCGCCGTCGAGGGCGTGGTGGCCGGGCCGGTTCAGCCGGGTCCCGTTGAGGTTGACCGAGCCGGTCACGGTGGCGCCGTTGAGCCGCATCTCGCCGTCGACGCGCAGCCCGGGCGCCCACAGGTCGTCGCCGACGGTCACCTGGTTGAGCTGGAGCATCGGCTCCGAGGTGTCGGCGGAGGTGAGGTGGGCCCGGTCCAGGAACAGCGCCCCCGACAGCTGGGCGCCGCCGAGCCGGACGGGTCCGCGCAGCCGGCAGTCCGTCATCCGCAGGACGCCCTCCACCCGCATGGTGGCGGCGGTCAGCCCCGGCAGCACGGACCAGCTCAGGTTCAACTGGCGCAGCCGGGCGCCGTACAGCAGGGGGACGCCCTCGAAGAGGCAGTGACTCAGCCGCACGGCGTGGTCGGTCGTCCCGTACCGCAGGTCGAGTACGCCGCTGATGCGGGCGCCCGACAGCTTCAGGGCGGGTATCTCCCCGTCCTCCTGCGGTCCGTTGAGCAGCAGCGAGCGCAACACGGCTGCGCGGACGGTCCGTTCGGGTCCCCAGTCCGTCCCGTCGGCCGGGTCCTCGTCGTCCCCGGTACGGAAGTTCACGGACTCGCCCCGCGGGAAGGCCCGCCACACCCGCAGTTCGGCCGGCGTCAGGTTGTCGATCTCCATCAGCCGCGACTCTGACGTGGTCCCCACGGCCTGTCAACCGAAAGCCCGGGCCGCACCGTCGACGTCCTCGATCACACGAGGAGTCCGCAGACGGTCGCGGCCCGGGCCGTTGAGTTCAGGGCCGGGTGTTCCACTCGGCGATCACGGGCCGGTCGTGCTCCGTCGACAGTCGGCTGACCGTGGCCGTCGCCAGCTGGAACAGCCGTCCGTCCGCCGGGTCCAGTCCCAGCCGGCGTGCCGTCAGCACCCGCAGGAAGTGGCCGTGCGCGACGAGGATCACGTCGCCGTCGGGGAGGGCGGCGTCCACCCGGGACAGCACCCGGTCGGCGCGCTCGCCCACCTCGGCGGGCGACTCGCCCGGATGCCCGTCCGGGCCGGGCGGCACGCCGTCGGTCCACAGGTACCAGTCGGGCCGGGTGCGGTGGATGTCGACGGTGGTGACGCCCTCGTAGCCGCCGTAGTCCCACTCGTGCAGGTCGGGGTCGGATACGGCCCCGGTGACGCCCGCCAGTTCGGCGGTGCGTATCGCGCGGTCCAGCGGGCTGGTCAGCGCGGCTGCGAAGGTCCGCGACGAGAGGAGCGGAGCGAGGGACTTGGCCTGTTCCTCGCCGTGCTGGGTGAGGGGCAGGTCGGTCCAGCTGGTGTGCTGTCCCGACACGCTCCACTCCGTCTCGCCGTGACGGACCAGGAGAAGGTCCCCCACGGCCGGACCTACTTCTTCGCCGACTCGACGGCGTGGCCGCCGAACTGGTTGCGCAGCGCCGCGATCATCTTCATCTGCGGCGAGTCGTCCTGACGGGACGCGAACCGGGCGAACAGCGACGCCGTGATCGCCGGCAGCGGCACCGCGTTGTCGACGGCGGCCTCGACGGTCCAGCGGCCCTCGCCGGAGTCCTCGGCGTAGCCGCGCAGCTTGTCCAGGTGCTCGTCCTCGTCGAGGGCGTTGACCGCCAGGTCGAGCAGCCAGGAACGGATGACGGTCCCCTCCTGCCAGGAGCGGAAGACCTCACGCACGTCGGTCACCGAGTCCACCGCCTCGAGCAGCTCCCAGCCCTCCGCGTAGGCCTGCATCATGGCGTACTCGATGCCGTTGTGGACCATCTTGGAGAAGTGCCCGGCGCCCACCTTGCCCGCGTGGACATAGCCGTACGGGCCCTCGGGCTTGAGCGCGTCGAAGATCGGCTGGAGCCGGTCGACGTGCTCCTTGTCGCCGCCGACCATCAGCGCGTAGCCGTTCTCCAGGCCCCACACCCCGCCGGAGACACCCGCGTCGACGAAGCCGATGCCCTTGGCTCCCAGCTCCGCGGCGTGCTTCTCGTCGTCGGTCCAGCGGGAGTTGCCGCCGTCGACCACGGTGTCACCGGGGGAGAGGAGGCCGCCGAGCTCGTCGACGACGGACTGCGTGGCCGCGCCGGCCGGGACCATAACCCAGACCGTGCGCGGGCCTTCGAGCCGGTCGACCAGTTCGGCCAGGCTGCTCACGTCGGAGACCTCGGGGTTGCGGTCGTAGCCGATGACGGTGTGGCCTGCGCGGCGGATCCGCTCGCGCATGTTGCCGCCCATCTTGCCGAGGCCGATGAGTCCGAGCTGCATGTCAGTGCACTTCCTTCAGTTCGCGGTAGGCGGCCACGAGGGCGGCGGTGGAGGAGTCGAGACCGGGGACGTCGGCGCCTTCGGTGAGGGCGGGTTCGACGCGCTTGGCGAGGACCTTGCCGAGCTCGACGCCCCACTGGTCGAAGGAGTCGATGTTCCAGATCGCGCCCTGGACGAAGACCTTGTGCTCGTAGAGGGCGATGAGCTGCCCGAGCACGGACGGTGTGAGTTCCTTCGCCAGGATCGTCGTCGTGGGGTGGTTGCCCTTGAACGTGCGGTGCGGGACCTGCTCCTCGGCCACGCCCTCCGCGCGGACCTCCTCGGCGGTCTTGCCGAAGGCGAGCGCCTGGCCCTGGGCGAGCAGGTTGGCCATCAGCAGGTCGTGCTGCGCCTTGAGTCCGTCGCTCAGCTCGTCGACCGGGCGGACGAAGCCGATCAGGTCGGCGGGGATGAGCTTGGTGCCCTGGTGGATCAACTGGTAGTAGGCGTGCTGCCCGTTGGTGCCGGGCGTGCCCCACACCACCGGGCCGGTCTGCCAGTCGACGGGGTTGCCGTCGCGGTCCACGGACTTGCCGTTGGACTCCATGTCCAACTGCTGGAGGTACGCCGTGAACTTGGACAGGTAGTGGCTGTAGGGCAGCACCGCGTGCGACTGGGCGTCGAAGAAGTTGCCGTACCAGACGCCCAACAGGCCCAGCAGCAGCGGCGCGTTGGCCTCGGCGGGCGCGTTCAGGAAGTGCTCGTCGACGATGCGGAAGCCGTCCAGCATCTCCAGGAAACGGTCCGGGCCGATGGCGATCATCAGGGACAGGCCGATGGCGGAGTCGAAGGAGTAGCGGCCGCCGACCCAGTCCCAGAACGCGAACATGTTGTCCGGGTCGATACCGAAGTCGGTGACCTTCTCGGCGTTCGTCGACAGGGCGACGAAGTGCCTCGCGACGGCCTTGTCCTCGCCGAGCCCGTTCGGGCCGTGCAACAGCCAGGAGCGGGCCGAGGTGGCGTTGGTGATCGTCTCGATGGTGGTGAAGGTCTTGGACGCGACGATGAACAGGGTCTCCGCGGGGTCCAGGTCGCGCAGTGCCTCGTGCAGGTCGGCGCCGTCCACGTTCGACACGAACCGGAAGGTCAGCGAGCGGTCGGTGTACGCCCGCAGGGCCTCGTAGGCCATCGCGGGACCGAGGTCGGAGCCGCCGATGCCGATGTTGACGACGTTCCTGATCCGCCTGCCGGTGTGCCCGGTCCACTCGCCGGAGCGGACCCGGTCGGCGAAGGAGGTCATCTGGTCGAGCACGGCGTGCACCTCGGGCACGACGTTCTCGCCGTCGACCTCGATCACCGCGTTCGCGGGGGCGCGCAGCGCGGTGTGCAGTACGGCACGGTCCTCGGTGATGTTGATCCGCTCGCCGCGGAACATCGCGTCGCGCTGCCCGAACACGTCGGTGGCGGTGGCGAGTTCCTGGAGCAGGGCGAGGGATTCGTCGGTGACCAGGTGCTTGGAGTAGTCGATGCGCAGGTCGCCGACGCGCACGACGTACCGCGCCGCGCGCCCGGGATCGGACGCGAACAGCTCCCGCAGGTGCGGATGCCACTCGGCGCGGTGGTCCTCCAGGGCGGTCCACTCCGGTCGCCGGGTGGGCCTGGGGGAGTCGGAAGGGGACTCAGACATGGGTGGGGATCTCCTTGGTGCCCTCGCCCCGCAGGGCGACGGCGTACATCTCGTCCGCGTCGAGGCGGCGAAGCTCCTCGGCGATGAGTTCGGAGGTGGTGCGGACCTTCAGTGCGAGGGTGCGGGAGGGCTGGCCGGGCAGGGACAGCGTGGCCAGAGGGCCCTCGGGGCGGTCGATGACGATCTCGCCGTTCGCGGTGCCCAGCCGTACGGCCGTGACGACCGGTCCGGCGGTGACGACACGGTCGACCGTGACGTCGAGGCGGGCCTCCAGCCAGCGGGCCAGCAGTTCGGCGGCCGGGTTCTCCTCCTCGGCCTCGACGGCCGCGGAGGTCACCTTGACCCGGGCCTGGTCCAGGGCCGCGGCCAGCATCGAACGCCACGGTGTCAGCCGGGTCCAGGCGAGGTCGGTGTCGCCGGGGGCGTAGGAGCGGACCCGGGCCTTGAGCACGTCGAGCGGGTTCTCCACGGCGTACAGGTCGGTGATGCGGCGCTGGGCGAGCGCGCCCAGCGGGTCCTTGGCGGGGTTGTCGGGCGCGTCCACCGGCCACCACACCACCACCGGCGCGTCCGGCAGCAGCAACGGCAGGACCACGGAGTCGGCGTGGTCGGAGACCTCGCCGTAGGTCCTGAGGATGACCGTCTCGCCGGTGCCCGCGTCGGCGCCCACCCGCACCTCGGCGTCGAGGTGGGAGTTGGTGCGGTCGCGCGGGGTGCGGGCGTGCCGCTTGATGACGACCAGGGTGCGCGAGGGGTGCTCGTGCGAGGCCTCCTCGGCCGCCTTGATCGCGTCGTAGGCGTTCTCCTCGTCCGTGACGATGACCATCGTCAGGACCATGCCCACGGCGGGGGTGCCGATGGCGCGGCGGCCCTGCACCAGCGCCTTGTTGATCTTGCTTGCCGTGGTGTCGGTCAGGTCGATCTTCATGGCCTGCGCCAGCTCCGTCCGTCTCGTGCGAGCATCTCGTCGGCTTCCTCGGGTCCCCAGCTGCCCGCCGCGTACTGCGCCGGCCTGCCGTGGTTCGCCCAGTGCCCCTCGATCGGGTCGAGGATCTTCCAGGACTCTTCCACTTCCTGGTGGCGGGGGAACAGGTTGGCGTCGCCGAGGAGGACATCCAGGATGAGGCGCTCGTACGCCTCCGGGCTCGACTCCGTGAACGACTCGCCGTACGCGAAGTCCATCGTCACGTCCCGGATCTCCATCGAGGTGCCCGGCACCTTCGACCCGAAGCGGACCGTCATGCCCTCGTCGGGCTGGACGCGGATGACGATCGCGTTCTGGTTGAGCTCCTCGGTGGCGGTCGAGTCGAAGGGGGAGTGCGGGGCCCGCTGGAAGACCACCGCGATCTCGGTGACCCGGCGGCCCAGGCGCTTGCCGGTGCGCAGATAGAAGGGGACGCCCGCCCAACGGCGGTTGTCCACGTTCAGCTTGACGGCGGCATAGGTGTCGGTCGTGGAGGACGGGTCGATGCCGTCCTCGTCGAGGTAGCCGCGCACCTGCTCGCCGCCCTGCCAGGCCGCCGCGTACTGCCCGCGCACGGCGTGGGCACCGATGTCCTCCGGCAGCTTCACGGCCTTGAGGACCTTCAGCTTCTCCATGAGCAGCGACTCGGCGTCGAAGGCGGCCGGCTCCTCCATGGCGGTCAGCGCCATCAGCTGCAGGAGGTGGTTCTGGATGACGTCGCGGGCGGCGCCGATGCCGTCGTAGTAGCCGGCCCGGCCGCCGATGCCGATGTCCTCGGCCATGGTGATCTGCACGTGGTCGACGTACGAGCGGTTCCAGATCGGCTCGTACATCTGGTTGGCGAAGCGCAGCGCCAGGATGTTCTGGACGGTCTCCTTGCCGAGGTAGTGGTCGATGCGGAAGACCTGGTCCGGCTCGAACACGTCGTGCACGAGCGCGTTCAGCTCGCGCGCGCTGGCGAGGTCACGGCCGAACGGCTTCTCGATGACCGCGCGCCGCCACGAGCCCTCCGGGGGGTCGGCGAGGCCGTGCTTCTTGAGCTGCCGGACCACCTTCGGGAAGAACTTCGGCGGTACCGAGAGGTAGAAGGCGTAGTTGCCGCTCGTCCCGCGCGAGGCGTCCAACTCGTCGACGGCGGAGCGCAGTTGCTTGAAAGCCGTGTCGTCGTCGAAGTCGCCCGGGATGAACCGCATGCCCTCGGCGAGCTGCTGCCAGACCTCCTCCCGGAACGGCGTGCGGGAGTGCTCGCGCACCGCGTCGTGCACGACCTGCGCGAAGTCCTGGTCCTCCCAGTCCCGGCGGGCGAACCCGACGAGGGAGAAGCCTGGCGGCAGCAGACCGCGGTTGGCGAGGTCGTAGACGGCCGGCATCAGCTTCTTGCGGGACAGGTCGCCGGTGACACCGAAGATGACGAGACCGGACGGACCGGCGATCCTGGGGAGGCGGCGGTCCTGGGGGTGGCGCAGCGGGTTGGACCAGTCGGCGGCCGGCAGCACGGGGACGACCACCTCCGGTCCGCCCTCCTCCGCCCGGGGTTCCTCGGCCGTGGTGGTGGGAAGCTTCTTGCTCATTCCTCGTCGACCCCCTTGTTGTTCAGGGACTTCGTCACGGCGTCCAGCAGGTCCTGCCAGGCCGCCTCGAACTTGGCGACGCCCTCGTCCTCCAACTGCCGCACGACCTCGTCGTAGGAGATGCCGAGCCTCTCCACGGCGGCCAGGTCGGCACGGGCCTGCGGGTAGCCGCCGGTGACGGTGTCGCCGGTGACGCGGCCGTGGTCGGCGGTGGCGTTCAGCGTGGCCTCGGGCATCGTGTTGACCGTGCCGGGCGCGACCAGGTCGTCGACGTACAGCGTGTCCTTGTACGCGGGGTCCTTCACACCGGTGGACGCCCACAGCGGGCGCTGCTTGTTGGCTCCGGCGCCGCCGAGGGCGGTCCAGCGCTCGCCGGCGAAGAGGCTCTCGTACGCCTCGTAGGCGAGCCGCGCGTTGGCGAGCGCCGCCCTCCCCTTCAGGGCCAGGGCCTCGTCGGTGCCGAGGGCCGTCAGCCGCTTGTCGATCTCGGAGTCGACGCGGGAGACGAAGAAGGAGGCCACGGAGTGGATCTCGGCCAGGTCCAGGCCCTCGGCCCGCGCCTTCTCCAGGCCGGCGAGGTAGGCGTCCATGACCTCGCGGTAGCGCTCGAGGGAGAAGATCAGCGTGACGTTGACGCTGATGCCGAGGCCGATGACCTCGGTGATCGCCGGGAGGCCGGCCTTCGTCGCCGGGATCTTGATCATCACGTTGGGGCGGTCGACCAGCCAGGACAGCTGCTTGGCCTCGGCGACGGTCGCCTCGGTGTCATGGGCGAGGCGGGGGTCGACCTCGATGGAGACCCGCCCGTCGCGACCGCCGGTGGCGGTGTACACGGGGTGCAGAACGTCGGCGGCCGCCCGCACATCGGCGGTCGTCATCATGCGGACGGCCTCGTCGACCGTGACGCCCCGCACGGCGAGGTCCGTGAGCTGCTCCTCGTACCCCGCTCCGGAGCCGATGGCGGCCTGGAAGATGGACGGGTTGGTGGTGACGCCCACCACGTGCCTCGTCTCGACGAGTTCTGCGAGGTTGCCGGACTCGATCCGCCTGCGCGACAGGTCGTCCAGCCAGATGGAGACGCCCTCGTCGGACAGGCGCTTGAGTGCTCCCGCGCTCGCGGTAGCTTCGGTCACAGTGATCATCTTCTTTCTGGCGGTCGGATCAGCCACGCGCGGCAGCAGGGCCTGTAGCTGTATTGAGCACAGCCCTCGCGGTGGCGACGACGTTCTCGGCGGTGAAGCCGTACTCGGCGAACAGGGTTCCGGCGTCGGCGGAGGCGCCGAAGTGTTCGAGGGAGACGATGCGTCCTGCGTCACCTACGAACCGGTACCACGTCAGGCCGATCCCGGCCTCGATTGCGACGCGCGCTCGCACGGACGGCGGAAGGACGCGCTCGCGGTACTCCCGCGGCTGCTCCTCGAACCACTCCACGGACGGCATGGACACCACCCGGGTGCCGACCCCCTCGGCCTCCAGCCGCTCCCGCGCGGCGACGGCGAGCTGCACCTCGGAGCCGGTGGCGACGAGGACGACGTCCGGTGTCCGCGTCGAGGCCTCCCGCAGCACGTAACCGCCCTTGGCCGCATCGGGGTTGGGGGCGTACGTCGGCACGCCCTGGCGGGTCAGCGCGAGGCCGTGCGGCGCCGGGTTGTCGGCGTGCCGCCTGAGGATCTCACCCCAGACGATCGCGGTCTCGTTGGCGTCGGCGGGACGGACCACGTTCAGGCCCGGGATGGCGCGCAGCGAGGCCAGGTGTTCGATCGGCTGGTGGGTGGGGCCGTCCTCGCCCAGGCCGATGGAGTCGTGTGTCCACACGTACGTCACCGGCAGCTGCATCAGGGCGGACAGGCGTACGGCGTTGCGCATGTAGTCGGAGAACACCAGGAAGGTGCCGCCGTAGATGCGGGTGTTGCCGTGCAGGGCGATGCCGTTCATCTCCGCGGCCATGGAGTGCTCGCGGATGCCGAAGTGGATCGTGCGGCCGTACGGGTCGGCCTCGGGCAGCGGGTTGCCCTTCGGCAGGAAGGACGACGTCTTGTCGATGGTGGTGTTGTTGGAGCCGGCCAGGTCGGCCGAGCCGCCCCACAGCTCCGGGATCACCGCGCCGAGGGACTGGAGCACCTTGCCGGAGGCGGCCCGGGTGGCGACGGACTTGCCCTCCTCGAACACCGGCAGGGCGTCCTCCCAGCCGTCGGGGAGCTGACCGGCGACGACCCGGTCGAACAGCTTCGCGCGCTCGGGCTGGGCGCCGCGCCACCTGTCGATCCGCTTGTCCCAGGCCGCGTGCGCCTCTGCGCCGCGGTCGAGGGCGCGCCGGGTGTGGGCGAGGACCTCGTCGGTGACCTCGAAGGTCCGCTCCGGGTCGAAGCCGAGAATCCGCTTGGTGGCGGCGATCTCGTCCTCGCCGAGCGCGGATCCGTGCGCGGCCTCGGTGTTCCGGGCGTTCGGGGCGGGCCAGGCGATGACGGTGCGCATCGCGACGATCGAGGGGCGGGCGGTCTCGGCCCGCGCGGCCGTGAGGGCGGCGTGCAGCGCGTGGACGTCGATGTCGCCGTCCGCGGCGGGCTCGATCCGCTGCACGTGCCAGCCGTAGGCCTCGTAGCGCCCCAGCACGTCCTCGGAGAACGCGGTCGCGGTGTCGCCCTCGATGGAGATGTGGTTGTCGTCGTAGAGGAAGACGAGGTTGCCGAGCTTCTGGTGGCCGGCCAGGGAGGACGCCTCGGCGGAGATGCCCTCCTCCAGGTCGCCGTCGGAGACGATCGCCCAGATGGTGTGGTCGAAGGGTGACTCGCCCTCGGGGGTCTCCGGGTCGAACAGACCGCGCTCGTAGCGGGCGGCCATCGCCATGCCGACGGCGTTGGCGACGCCCTGACCGAGCGGTCCGGTGGTCGTCTCGACCCCTGCCGTGTGCCCGTACTCGGGGTGACCGGGTGTCTTCGAACCGTGGGTCCGGAAGGCCTTCAGGTCGTCGAGCTCCAGCTCGTACCCGGCGAGGAAGAGCTGGGTGTAGAGGGTGAGCGAGGTGTGGCCCGGGGAGAGGACGAACCGGTCGCGGCCCGTCCACTCCGGATCAGCGGGATCGTGCCGCATCACCTTCTGAAAGATCGTGTACGCCGCCGGAGCCAGGCTCATCGCGGTGCCCGGGTGCCCGTTCCCGACCCGCTGCACGGCATCGGCCGCGAGCAGGCGGGCGGTGTCGACGGCACGCCGGTCGAGTTCGGTCCATTCGAAGCGGTCCGGTGTCTGCGTGCTCATCTTCAAGAAGTCCTCGATCGGAGCGGGAAATCTGGTCTGTCGTGTTCAAACTTAAAAGTCTGACTTTTACGGGGGAAGGTGGCCGTGTGTCAGCCTGTGGTGAAAGTGGGACACGGACGGCGCGAGCGGGGCGGCACGAGAAGGACATGGCGGACAGAACCATCCAAGGCGGAGACGGTGACAGCGGCACGGACGGGATCAGAACGTTCCCCTTCCCCAGCGAACTGAGTGTCAGCGGCGTCGGCATGCAGGTCGGCCCGATGGGCACCGGCCGCACCTGGCACGCGGAGGCCCCGCTGGAACGCGTGCACCGCATCGACTTCCACGTCGTCATGCTGTTCAGCGACGGCCCCGTACGCCACATGATCGACTTCGCCGAGTACGAGGCGACGGCCGGCGACCTGCTGTGGATCCGCCCGGGGCAGGTCCACCGCTTCTCGCGGAGCAGCGAGTACCGCGGAACCGTCCTCACCATGCAACCCGGCTTCCTGCCGCGCGCCACGGTCGAGGCCACCGGCCTGTACCGCTACGACCTTCCGCCCCTGCTGCACCCCGACGAGCCCCGGCTCACCGCGTTGCGGGCCGCCCTCGCCCAACTGCAGCGCGAGTACGAGGACGCCACCACCCTGCCGGTCAGCCTGCACACCGCGGTGCTGCGCCACACCCTGACCGCGTTCCTCCTGCGGCTGGCCCATCTGGCGGCGAGCTCGACGGAGGCGGCCCGACGCCAGGGTGACACCACGTTCAGCCTGTTCCGGGAGGCCGTCGAGAAGGACTTCGCCACCATCCACAGCGTCAGCGCCTACGCCGACGCGCTCGGTTACTCCCGCCGCACCCTCGTCCGCGCGGTCCGCGCCGCCACCGGTCAGACCCCCAAGGGATTCATCGACAGACGCGTGGTCCTGGAGGCGAAGCGCCTCCTCGCCCACACGGACCTGCCCATCGGCCGGGTCGGGGCGGCGGTGGGCTTCCCGGACGCGGCGAACTTCTCGAAGTTCTTCCAGCAGCACACGGATGTGACGCCGGCGGGATTCCGGGCGGAACTGCGCTGACTGCACCGCCGGCCACGGTGGCGACACCGTCGTCGGCACACGCGTGAGGGGCCCCGCACGAGCGGAACCCCTCACCGGGAAGCGGTCAGCGGCCGAAGTTGAACCAGTTCACGTTCACGAAGTCCGACGCCTGACCGCTCGTGAAGGTCAGATAGACGTCGTGGGTGCCGGTCACCGAGGCCATGTTCGCCGGGACCGTCCGCCAGGACTGCCAGCCGCCGGTGTTGGCCAGGGAGAAGCTGCCGACGGGGGCGTTGGTACGGCTGTCCAGGCGCACCTCGACCAGGCCGCTGACGCCGCCCGCCGCACCGCTCGCCACCCGCGCCACGAACTGGGTGGCCGCGGTGGAGCCGAAGTTGACGCCCCGGAACAGGGCCCAGTCGCCGTTGGCTATGGAGCCGATGTTCTGGCCGCCGCCGGTGTCGGAGGTGGTCTCGGCAGTGGTGCCGGACTGGCCGTCGTAGGACTCGGCCTGGATGGCGGCGTAGGCGTCACGGTTGCCGGTCGGCGGGGGAGTGGTGCCACTCCCGGTGGCCGACAGCACCTGGACGTAGTCGACGACCATGGGGACGCCGGAGCGGGTGTCGCCGTCGAGGCCGCCGCCGAAGGCGTCGGGGAAGGCGCCGCCCATCGCCACGTTGAGGATGATGAAGAAGCCGTGGTTGGTCGCGTTGGCCCAGGTGGTCGCGTCGACCTGGCTCGCGTTGACGGTGTGGAAGTTGACGCCGTCGACGAGGAAGCGGATCGCCTCGGGGCTCACCGAGCGGTCCCACTCCATCGTGTAGGTGTGGAAGCCGGACTGGCAGGTCGTGTTGGGGCACGCGGTGGAGTTGCCGATGCCCGTGGTCTCGTTGCAGGGGCCGCCCGGGTTGGTGCCGCAGTGCATCGTGGCCCACACGGTGTTGCGGCCCTGGACGTTCTCCATGATGTCCAGCTCGCCGACGCTCGGCCAGTTCTGGTAGTTGCCCCGGTAGGGCGCGCCCAGCATCCAGAAGGCCGGCCAGTAGCCCTCGGCGGCGGTGCCCGTGACGTTCGGCATCTGGACGCGGGCCTCGACGCGCAGCTTGCCGCCCGACGGGGGCTGGAAGTCGGTGCGGTTGGTCTCGATGCGGCCGGAGGTCCACCTGCCGGCCGCGTCCCGCAGCGGCGTGATGCGCAGGTTGCCGTTGCCGTCGAGCGAGACGTTGTTGGTGCTGTTCGTCATCGTCTCGACCTCGCCGGTGCCCCAGTTGGCGGGGCCGCCGGGATAGGAGGTCCCGGTCGCGTACTGCCAGTTGGAGGTGTTGACGCCGGTGCCCGCGGCGCCGGTGAAGTCGTCGAGGAAGACCTGCGACCAGCCCGCCGGGGGCGTGGGCGCGGAGGCGTTGGCGGGCGGGGTGGCGGCCGTGGCGGCGACGGCCGCGAGACCCAGGGTGCTCAGGACGGCGACGAACGCCCGCCGCAGCGGGCGCCGTCTGGTGGGTATGCCGGAGGTTCCACTCATGGGTGCTGCCTCTCGGTACGGAGTGGGGGTGCGCGGGTGACCTCGATGGCCCTCAGATGCACCTGAGAGCGCTCTCAAAGTGCGCCCAATGTGCTCTCGGCCACTCCGGTCGTCAAGAGGTGAAACAGTGAAAGTCCTTGCGTCCCAGGTGAGTTAACCCGATGAAGACGCCAAGTGGCCCCGACGGAGTCCCCCCGCCTCCGCTACGACGTCCCGAGCGCGCTGCCCGCCTGCCACCGTCCCCTCCGAGGTCCCGCCGAGCCGCCGCCCCCGGTGAGGACGGCCGCGGCCGGGACCGCGCGGCGAGCACGCCAGTCCCGCGGCGAGCAGGCCCAGTCCTGCGGCGAGCACGCCAGTCCCGCTCCGTGCGCGTCAGTCCATCCCGCTCTGTGCGCGCCCGGCAGCCCGCGTCGGGCGCGCCCGGCAGCCGCGCCCGGGGTCACCCTCCGACTTCTCCTCGGGCCGGTTCGACGAGTGCGGGACGCCCACGGCACGCCTTCCTCGGGTATCCGTCTTCGCGCGTGCGTCGTGCGCCTCGTACCCGGCGCGATCCTTGAAAGCCCGGGCCGCTCGCTGAGACTCCGGTGAGGAGACAGGGACGGCGGAACACCCGTCGCCGCGCCCCCCGCGGCCCGCGTCGCTGAGAGCCGGTGCCCGGTCAGGCGTAACGTCGAAACCGTGGACCTCGACGCTGACGGTCTGGTGTCCCGCGTCGCGCAAGAGCTCGGCTCGCGCGCGGGCGATCTGATCGCGGACGTGGAGCGGTGCCTGCGGCGCGAGGTCCCCGACCTGTGGGACGACCCGGAGATCGGGCGGCTGGTGTCCGCCAACGTCGCCGAGCACATCGTCGCAGGGCTGACCGGCCTCGCGCACGGGATCGACCCGGACCGGATCGAACCGCCGCCCGCCGACCTCGCACGCGCGCGTCGGCTGGCACGGCACGGCACGCCCGTCAGCGCGATGCTGCGGGCCTTCAGGCTCGCGCAGGGCGTGGTCCTCGACCGGCTCCTCGAAGAACTGCCCCGGCTCACCGGCGACGCCGAACTGATCAGCGCGGCGGTGCGCAAGGTGATCGTGGCGATGACGGCGTACGTGGACCACATCTCCGAGCAGGGGGTCTTCGCGTACCAGGAGGAGCGGGATCGGCGCCTGCGGTGGCGGCTGTCGATGGTGAACGAGGCGAGCATGCGCATCGGGACCACCCTCGACATCGGCCGCACCGCCCGGGAACTGGCGGACGTGGCCACCGAGCACTTCGCCGACGTCGTCACCGTGGACCTGCTCGACTCCGTGCTCCAAGGGCACGACGCCCCGGTGGCTGGCCCTCTCGTGCTGCGGCGGATCGCCCGTCGCACGGTGGGGGAGAAGGACCCGGCCGAGGCGATCGCTCCACAGCAGCCGCACACCTTCCCGGACGGCTCGCCGGCGGCTCGTGCCCTGGCCGACGGAAGGCCCTCGCGGCAGCACACCGCCGTGGCTCCGAACCGTACGAAGGCTGCCGCCGACGCCGGATTCCGGGCCTGTACGGCGGGCTTGGACGAGGCGCGTGACCTCCCGGGCCCCGCGGCGGACTCCCGCGGATCCCGTGATGTCCCCGACCCCGTGGCCACCCCTCCCGGCCCCCACGCTGGCTCCGACCCCCACCCCGGCTCCGGCCGGCTCGGCGGAGCCGACCCGATCCACTCGACGCTGGTGGTGCCGCTGCGGGCCCGTGACACCGCACTGGGGGTCGCGCAGTTCCACCGCGACCGCACCCCCGAGCTCTTCGACGACGACGATCTGCTGCTCGCCCAGGAGATCGCGGCCAGGGCGGCCGTCGCCGTCGACAACGCCCGCCGCTACACCCACGCCCGGGCCACCGCGCTCGCCCTGCAGCGCAGTCTGCTGCCCAGTCGTACGCCGGCGCAGTCGGCCGTGGAGGTGGCCTACCGCTACCTCCCGGCCGGCGACCGGGTCGGCGTCGGCGGCGCCTGGTACGACGTGATTCCGCTGTCCGGAGCCCGGGTCGCCCTGGTGGTGGGGGACGTGGTCGGACACGGCATCCACGCCGCCGCGACCATGGGGCGGCTGCGGACCGCGGTACGCACACTGGCCGACATCGATCTGCCGCCCGACGAGCTCCTCACGCACCTGAACGACGTCGTCATCCGCCTGTCCACCGAAGCCGCGACCGACGCGTCGGCCGACGAGCCCGCGACGGTGGCCGACGCGCCCGCCGCCCCGGCCGACGCGCCCGCCGCCCCGGCCGACGCGCCCGCCGCCCCGGCCGACGCGCCCGCCGCCCCGGCCGACGCGCCCGCCGCCCCGGCCGACGCGCCCGCCGCCCCGGCCGACGCGCCCGCCGCCCCGGCCGACGCGCCCGCCGCCCCGGACGGCGAGGCTGCTGCGGTCCGTGAAGCGGTCGGGGACGTGGGCGCCACCTGCCTGTACGCCGTCCACGATCCCGTGTCCAGCCGCTGCACCCTGGCCCGCGCGGGACATGTGCTGCCCGCCGTGGTCACCCCGGACGGAGCGGCCGACATCCTCCGACTGCCCGCGGGACCGCCGCTGGGGCTCGGCGGTCTGCCGTTCGAGGCGGCTGAGGTCGACCTGCCGGAAGGCAGCCTCATCGCCCTGTACACCGACGGACTGATCGAGGCCGACGGCCGTGACGGCGACGTCGGCCTCGCCCGGCTGCGCCAGGCCCTGGCCCGGCCCGCGGCCTCCCTGGAGGACGCCTGCGAGGCGGTGCTCGCCGACCTTCTGCCGGACCGCCCGGACGACGACGTCGCCCTGCTGCTGGCCCGCACCCACGCCCTCGGGGCCCGTCAGGTCGTCACCTGGGACCTGGCCGCCGACCCCGCCGCCGTCTCCCAGGCCCGGTCGAACGTCTCCGAGCAGCTGAGCCGCTGGGGGCTGGAGGAGCTCGGCTTCACCGCCGAGCTGGTGGTCAGCGAGCTGGTCACCAACGCCATCCGCTACGGCCGGCCCCCCATCCGGCTGCGTCTGATCCACGACGGCAAGCTCCTGTGCGAGGTCTCCGACGACGGCAGCACCACCCCGCATCTGCGCCGGGCCCGTGCCTTCGACGAGGGCGGCCGCGGCCTGCTCCTGGTCGCCCAGCTCGCCGGGCACTGGGGCACCCGCCACGCCCGGCACGGCAAGACGGTCTGGGCGGAGCTGGACGACTCGGCCAGGGCCCAGGCATGGGCCTCCGTGTAGCGATCCCGGGGAAACCGCCGTGTCAGAATGGCGACGCCGTCACCCCGTCACTTCGCGTACCCGCCCGAACCGCATCAGATCGCATCAGACCCGACCGAGGTTGTCACCGTGAGCAAGCCCGTGGCCCCTGAGCCCTTGCGACGCAACGCGCGGTCCAACCGGGCGCGCATCCTGGCGACGGCCCGGCAGGAGCTGGGGCGGAACCCCGACACCACCCTGGAGGAGCTGGCGCGCGCCTCCGGTGTCGTACGGCGGACCCTCTTCGGGCACTTCCCCGGACGGGCCGCGCTGCTGGAGGCCCTCGCCGAGGAGGCCGCCGAGAGCCTGCGGGGCGCGGTCGAGGGCAGCGCGCCGTCGGACGAGCCGGCCGAGCGGGCGCTCGCGCGCTTCCTCTTGTCGATGTGGCCCGTGGGTGACCGTTACCGGATGCTCCTGGCCCTGGCCCGGCACGATCTGGGCGCCGAGCGTGTGGTGGAGATCCTGACGCCGGCCCGCGAGGAGGTCACCGCCATCCTCGACCGGGGCCAGCGGGACGGCGTCTTCCACTCCCATCTGCCGCCCGCCGTGCTGAGCGCGGGTCTGGAGGCGATGACCGTCGCCCTCCTGGAAGAGGTCAACACCGGGGCGCTGAAGGACGACGGCACCCTGGTCGCGGTCGCCACCCTCATCGCCGCCGGAGTGCCTGAGGAGCGGGCGCGTGCCGTCGTCGACGAGGTGGCGCCGACCGGGGCGGCGGAGCCCGCCGCCGACGCCTGATCCGTCGTACGGCGAGGTCCTTGCCGGCCGGCTGACGGCGTTCCCGCGCTCCGGTACGTCGAGGCGTTCCGCGGCGCGTCGTCCCGCACCGCCCCGCGTCGCACCGCCCGGACGCGTCCCCCGTGCTGACCTGACCGGGGCGGTCGCCCTGCGCGATCTCGCCTCGGCCGCGTGACGCGCTGGACCGTCGTCGACGTGCGCACCAGCCCCCCCTCTGGCAGCACGGCGTCGACACCGGTGCCGACCCGACCGACTACGCGGCCCTGCACCGCTGGTCGGTCACCGACCTCGAGGTTTCTGGGCAGCGGTGCGGGAGTACTTCGGCATCGAGGCGGCGACGCCGTACCAGCGGGTGCCGGAGGAGGAGCGGATGCCCGGCACCCGCTGTGCTCACACCGGCCGGTTCTGCTGTTCGACGTACTGCCGGACCACGCTGAGCGGGGCGCCGCCGGCGGTTCCGGAGAAGCAGGAGCCGGACCACGGTTTGTTGGCCCGCCAGTAGTGGCGTACCAGATCGGGGAAATCCTGGCGCAGGCGGCGGGAGGAGACGCCCTTGAGGGATCACGCGTCGACGGCGACCCACCTCGACGTGACGCCGGAACATCATCGAGTAGTCGGCGGTCCTGGAGGCGGCCGGGTCGGCGCCGCTCACGGCACGCGGGGGACCCGCGGCGTGACTGCCGGCGGTGGGTGGTCCGCGGTCGCGCCGCGCGCGACTACGACCGGCCGACCTCCGGCTGCCAGCCCAGCGCCCGTGAGATCCCCCGTGCCGCCAGCCGGACCGCCGGGATCAGGGTCGGGACCTGCGCGCCCTCCTGGGGGACGACGATCGAGACGGCCGCCATCAGGGCGCCGTCCGGGCCGCGCACGGGGGCGGCGACGGAGAGGGCGTCAGCGGTGACCTGGCGGTCGCTCACCGCGACGCCCGAGCGGCGCACCTCGGCCAGCACGCGGCGCAGCCGGCTCGGGTCGGTGATCGTGTACGGGGTGTAGGAGGCGAGCGGACGGGCGCAGTACTCCTCCTGGAGGGCCGGGTCGCCGTACGCCAGCAGGGCGAGCCCGACGCCGGTGACGTGCAGCGGCCAGCGGGCGCCTACGCGGATGTGGACGCCGACCGCCGAGCGCCCCGAGATCCACTCGATGTAGACGACCTCGGACCCGTCGCGCACCGCCAGCTGCACGTTCTCGTGCGTGGCCTCGTACAGATCCTCCAGGTACGGCAGCGCGACCTGCCGGAGCGCGAGAGCGCGGGGGGCGAGCGCGGCGACCTCCCACAGGCGCAGCCCCACGTGGTAGGTGCCGGACTCGTCGCGCTCCAGCGCGCCCCACGACGTCAGGGCGCCGACCAGCCGGTGGGCCGTGGTCAGACTCAGCCCGGCCCGTCGGCTGATGTCCGTCAGACTCAGCGCCGGGTGTTCGTGGTCGAACGCGGCGAGGACGGACAGCAGCCGGTCGGGCGCGGAGCGGTTGGTCATGGCCGGGTCAGTCCGTCCTCCGCGATCCGCAGCAGCAGCGTGTGCAGCGTCTCGCGCTCGGCCGGGTCGAGCGGGCCCACGAGTTCGTTCGTCACCCGCAGGCCGGCCTCGTCCGTGTCCCGCAGGAAGGTGCGGCCCGCGGCGGTGAGCACCACGATCCGGCTGCGCCGGTCGTCGGGGGACGGCCGGCGTTCGGCGAAGCCGAGTTTCTGCAGGTCGTCCACCAGGCCGACGATCGCGCTCGGGTCGTATCCGAGCCGCGAGCTCAGCTCACGCTGGAGCGCGCCCTCCGAGGTGGCGAGGAAGCGCAGCACCGCGTAGTGGCGCAGCCGCAGCCCCGACTCCTGCAGGAACGAGTTGAAGAGCTGTCCGGAACGCAGGCCGAGGCGGTACAGCAGGTAGCCCATGTCCGCGTGCAGCCCGCGCATCCACGGCTCGTCCGCGTCGATCGGGTTCGGGTTCGTGGCGTGCTGGCGTGTGATGGCGGGCTCCCTGTTCTTCGATCCCCGGGGGTCGGTGCGTGTGGATGATTCCAGCATGACGCACCCGTAGGTGACGAACAACTATTGACGTCAACAATTATTGCTCTTAGCTTCGATCTCGGAGCCGCACCGCTGCGGCCGCATCACCCGTGTCAGCTTGTGAAGGGACCAGCCCGTGCCCAGCATCGATCTCACCGGCAAGGCCGCCGTCGTCACCGGCAGCGGCCGGGGCCTCGGCCTCGCCTACGCGCACGCCCTGGCCGCCCACGGCGCCTCCGTGGTCGTCAACGACGTCGACGAGGCCGTGGCCGAGCAGGCCGTGAAGTCCATCACCGCGGCGGGCGGCACCGCTGTCGCCGAGGTGGTCCCGGTCGGGACGACCCAGGCCGCCGAGCAGCTGGTCGGCCGGGCCGTCGAGGAGTTCGGACGGCTCGACGTCCTGGTCACCAACGCGGGAATCCTGCGCGACAGGGTCCTGTGGAAGATGACCGACGAGGACTTCGACGCGGTGATCACCACCCACCTCAAGGGCACCTTCACCTGCGCCCGTGCCGCCGCCGTGCGGATGCGCGAGCAGGGCGAGGGCGGCACCCTGATCCTGGTCGGGTCCCCGGCCGGACAGCGCGGCAACTTCGGCCAGACGAACTACGCCGCCGCCAAGGCCGGCATCGCCGCGATGGCCCGCACCTGGTCGATGGAACTGGGCCGGGCCGGCATCACCGTGAACGCGATCGTGCCGATCGCCGCCACCGCGATGACCGAGACCATCCCCGCCTTCGCCCCGTACGTCGAGGCCATGAAGAACGGCGAGCCGCTGCCGGACTTCCTGCGCAAGGGCGAGGGCTTCGGCACGCCGGAGGACTGCGCGGCCCTCGTGCCCTTCCTGGCCTCCGAGGCCGCCCGGTCCATCACGGGCCAGGCGATCGGCATCGGCGGCGACAAGGTGGCACTCTGGTCGCATCCGCAGGAGATCAGCGCGGCCTACGCCGACGGCGGCTGGAGCCCCGAGACCCTGGCCGACGCCTTCCCCACGTCGGTCGGTGCCGAGCTCCAGACGGTCGGCATCCCGGCGCCCAAGTTCCCGGAGGCGTGATGGACATCGAGCACCTGGTCGCGATCGACGTCCACACCCACGCGGAGGTCTCCTCCAAGGGCCACTCCTCCCTCGACGACGACCTGCACGACGCCTCCTCCGCCTATTTCAAGGTCGAGGGCAAGCGCAAGCCCACCCTGGAGGAGACGGCCGCCTACTACCGGGAGCGGAGGATGGCCGCCGTGATCTTCACGGTGGACGCCGAGTCCGCGACCGGCACGGCCCCCGTCCCCAACGAGGAGGTCGCCGAGGCGGCCGCCGCCAACGCGGACGTCCTGATCCCCTTCGCCTCCATCGACCCCTTCCGGGGGAAGGCGGGTGTGAAGCAGGCCCGCCGCCTGGTGGAGGAGTACGGGGTGAAGGGCTTCAAGTTCCACCCCAGCATCCAGGGCTTCTTCCCCAACGACCGCTCGGTGGCGTACGACCTCTACGAGGTGATCGAGGAGACCGGCACGATCGCCCTCTTCCACACCGGCCAGACCGGAATCGGCGCCGGGGTGCCCGGCGGGGGCGGGATCAGGCTCAAGTACTCCAACCCGCTGCACGTGGACGACGTGGCCGCCGACTTCCCGCATCTGAAGATCATCCTGGCGCACCCGTCCTTCCCCTGGCAGGACGAGGCCCTGGCCGTCGCCACGCACAAGCCGGGCGTGCACATCGACCTGTCCGGCTGGTCGCCGAAGTACTTCCCGCCGCAGCTGGTGCAGTACGCCAACACGCTGCTCAAGGACAAGGTCCTCTTCGGCTCCGACTTCCCCGTCCTCACGCCCGACCGCTGGCTCGCCGACTTCGAGAAGCTGCCGATCAAGGACGAGGTCAAGCCGAAGATCCTCAAGGAGAACGCCGCCCGCCTGCTCGGGCTGACCACACCGTAAGGGGCGTGACATGCGCAACGAGGGACTGGGGTCGTGGCCCGCACGCCGGGCCCGCAAGACCCCGCACCGCACCGCCCTGATCCACGGCGACACGGTGACGGACTACCGCAGCCTGTACGCCCGCACGACCCGCCTCGCCCACGCCCTGCGCGCCCGGGGTGTCCGGCGCGGCGACCGGGTCGCCTATCTCGGCCCCAACCACCCCTCCTATCTGGAGACCCTGTTCGCGGCGGGCACCCTCGGTGCGGTCTTCGTCCCTCTCAACACCCGCCTCGCCGGCCCGGAGATCGCCTACCAGCTGGCCGACTCCGGCGCGCGGGCGCTCGTCTACGGCCCCGCCTTCCAGGGCCTGGTCGCCGGGCTGCCGGGCACCACGGACGTGCGGGCGTACGTCGAGGTCGGCGCCGAGTACGAGGAGGCGCTCGCCGCCGCCGAGGACGAGCCGATCGACGAGCCGGTCACCCCGGACGACACCTGCATCATCATGTACACCTCGGGCACGACCGGCCGCCCCAAGGGCGCGATGCTCACCCACGGCAACCTGACCTGGAACGCGATCAACGTCC
Source organism: Streptomyces resistomycificus (assembly GCF_001514265.1). Lineage (GTDB taxonomy): Bacteria > Actinomycetota > Actinomycetes > Streptomycetales > Streptomycetaceae > Streptomyces > Streptomyces resistomycificus. Next base: position 842,190 of record NZ_KQ948988.1, read on the forward strand.
TGGTCGACACCGACCTGATCGCCGACGAACGCGCCCTGGTGTCCGCCCCGTTGTTCCACACGGCCGGCCTGAACATGCTCACCCTGCCGGTTCTCCTCAAGGGCGGCACCTGTGTCCTGGTCGAGGCCTTCGACCCTCAGGCCACCTTCGACCTGGTCGAACGGCACCGCATCACCTTCATGTTCGGGGTGCCGACGATGTTCGAGCAGGTGGCCCGGCACCCGCGCTGGCCGGACGCCGACCTGTCGTCCCTGCGGATCCTCACCTGTGGCGGCTCCCCGGTGTCGACACCGCTGATCGCGGCGTACCAGGAGCGGGGCCTGACCTTCCTCCAGGGCTACGGCATGACGGAGGCGGCCCCAGGGACGCTCTTCCTGGACGCCGAACACGCGGTGAGCAAGGGAGGTTCGGCCGGGGTGCCGCACTTCTTCAGCGACGTGCGGGTGGTGCGGCCGGACCTGGTGCCGGTCGACACCGACGAGACCGGCGAGGTCGTGGTCCGCGGGCCGCACGTCATGCCCGGCTACTGGGGTCTGCCGGAGGAGACGGCCGCCTCCTTCGCGGACGGCTGGTTCCGCAGCGGGGACGCCGCCCGCGTCGACGAGGACGGCTACGTCTTCATCGTCGACCGCATCAAGGACATGATCATCTCCGGTGGCGAGAACATCTACCCCGCCGAGATCGAGGACCTGCTGCTCGCCCACCCGGACATCGTCGAGTGCGCGGTCATCGGCGTGCCCGACGACAAGTGGGGCGAGGTGCCGCGCGCGGTCGTCGTGCCCCGCGCGGGCACCTCGCCCGACCCCGACGAGGTACTGGCCTCGCTGGCCGGCCGGCTCGCCAAGTACAAGATCCCGAAGTCGGTCGTCATCGCCGACGAACTCCCGCGCACCGCCTCCGGGAAGCTCCTCAAGTCCCGGGTGCGCAAGCGCTTCGGCACCAACTCCTGACGCTCAACCCCTACTTAAGGAAAACCACATGGGCATCACCGCCAACGGGCTCGACGAACTGAAGAAGCTCGCCGGCAGCGACCTCGGCACCAGCGAGTGGATCGAGGTGACGCAGGAGCGCATCGACACCTTCGCCGACGCGACCGGCGACCACCAGTGGATCCACGTCGACCCCGAGAAGGCCGCGGCCGGCCCCTTCGGCGCCCCCATCGCGCACGGCTACCTCACCCTCTCCCTCTTCATCCCGCTGTTCACCGAACTGCTGGACGTCCAGGGCGTCACCACGAAGGTCAACTACGGCCTGAACAAGGTGCGGTTCCCCTCCCCGGTCAAGGTGGGGTCGCGCATCCGGCTGGTGGGCAGGCTGGCCGAGGTCGAGGACGTGCCCGGCGGGGTGCAGATCGCCGTCGACGGGACGATCGAGATCGAGGGCGGTGCGAAGCCGGCCGCGGTCCTGCAGAGCCTGTCGCGGTTCTACGCGTAGCCCTTCCGCCGCCCGTGGCGGGTGTTCTGGGCGGGATCCCGTCGACTACTCCTGGCGGTACGCGTACACGGCCGTCGACACCGCACAGACCCCCGGCGGGATCATCTCCACCCGCAGGGTGGCGTTGTTCGCGTCGTAGTCGACGCCCTCCGACTCGAACGTGCCGGTGCACACGCTGCGCTGCGGCAGCGCGAACAGGCTCTTCACCGAGCCGGTGACCGGCTGCCCGTCCAGCTTGTGGGGCAGGTCGACCTGGAGGAGCGGCCGGATCTCGGGGAACAGGGCGCCGGTGGCGTCGTTCGAGGCGCACAGCAGCCGGGTGTCGCTGACGAAGTCGCAGCCCTGGACGTCACGGACCTTCTTGTCCAGGGTGATCTGCCAGGCCTCCGGCAGGTCGCCTCCCGCCGGGGGAGTGGCCGGGTTGAGCAGGGGGGCGGGGAAGACCTGGAGTCTGGACTGCTCGCCCCACTCGCCCGACACCAGCCACTGCCCGTCGGGCGAGACGGTGGCGAAGGAGTTGTTCAGCTTCTCGCCCGGGTTGAGCCGGTGGACGTACTCGAGGCGCCTGCCGGCCGGAGTGGTCACGGCGAACATCTTCGAGGTGGCCGTGTCCGGTCCCTGGTAGGCGTCGAAGACGTGGCCGCGCGCGATGTCCGGGTCACCGATGTGGTTCCAGCCCTTGACGCGCAGAGCCAGCGGTATGGAGGCCAGTCCGCGGTACAGCAGGGAGCCGTCCGCGCGGCTGGCCAGTCCCTGGCCGCCGCCGAGCGTGTCGGTGTAGGCCGTGCCGGTCTGCGCCCAGTGGGGGTCACCGGCCGCGGAGGCGGTGCCCGCGCCGAGCGCGAAGGCACCCAATAACGCTGTCACAGCTGTGAGATGACGCTTCATCAGGCACCTGCCACGTCGACGAAGATGGGGTTGGAATAGAACCACGTATCGGCCCACGGGTCACCGTCTCCGGGCGCGTGGGGAATCGGCCCGTGCGGGTCGACGGACGCGCCCAGGTAGCCCGTGCCGTTGCGCCTGCCGTCGCTGCCGCGCAGCCGGACGTAGCAGGACTCGTCCCCGGCGGTCAGCGGGACACGAAGGGTGTACGTCCCCTTGCGGCCGGCCACGTCCCGCGTCCTGACGACCTTGGTGTCGGGCGCCTTCCAGTCGTCCCGGTCCGTCACCGGGCCGCGCACCGCGCCCCGGATCACGTCGACGTGCGCCAACTCCGGCAGGACTCCCCGCGGGTTGGGGCGGGAGGCGGTGGTCACGGTGATGTCCAGGATGAGCTTCTCGCCCTTGCGGACCCGCAGCCGGCCGCCGAGCGTGACGCCCCGGCCGTGGTCGTGGGCGCGCTTCAGCCGCACCTCCAGCCCGTCCAGCAGATGCCCGTGGTCGAGCCAGACCCGGCCCGCGCGCAGGCCCGCCATCACCGAGCGGTAGCCGTAGCGGGTGACGCCGACGTGGGTGCGGCTGAACTGGCCGGGCCAGAAGTCGCTGCCGGGCTGCGGGCTGTCGGTGTTCACCGGGTCGGGCAGCCTGCCGGTGTTGTCGAAGTTCCGCCCGTCCGGCCAGTCGCCGTTCTTCCAGGTGTCGAAGACGACGCGGTGCGCGTCGGAGTTGGTGGTGACGGAGAACAGCCTGCCCTCGGCGAGCAGCGCGTCCCACAGCCCGCCCACGGTCGCGGTCGCCCAGTCGAAACCGCCGTACGTCACGTAGGCGTCCGTCGGATAGCCGGACCATGACTGCGCCGACGGCTTGTTCTCGTACTCGCCGCGGATCGAGGTGGTGCCCCGCCAGCCGGGGATGGCCGCGCCCTGGGCGCCCGGCGCGCCCTCCATGCCGATCATGATCTCGGGGGCCGCGTCCCGCCAGTCGCGCATCTCGTGCGGGGAGTCGATGCCCAGCCGCATCGGGTGGTTGGCGAGGACCAGTACGTCGTCGACGTAGCCGGTGCGGCGCTGCTCGGCCAGCCACCGGAGGGCCTTGACGGCGTGGGCCTCGTTGCGGGCGGTGTCGGCGTCGGCGGCACCACCCTTGTCGTAGCCGAGGAGCTTGCCGTCGTAGGCGCTCTCGAAGCGGGTGAGCAGGTCCACCTCGTGCGGGCCGGGCGGAGAGAAGACCGTGCAGTGCTCGGCGGCCGGGATGTACCACTCCAGGCCCTGGAAGATCAGCTGGCGGGGGTTGTCGGCGCGCGCCCTGAGGATCTCCTGGTGCTCCAGACGGGCGCCGTACTCGGCGTGTCCGAAGTTGGAGTGCTCGGTGAACACCATCCAGTCGAGGCCGTACCGCGCTCCGGCGGCGGCGAGCTGGGAGAACGTGTACTTGGCGTCGTGACTGTAGACGCTGTGGACGTGGTGGTCGCCGACGAGGTAGGCCAGGTGCGGGTCGTCGCCCCCGAGGCCCCGCCCGGACGCGGCCGCCGCGGGCACGGCCGTCGAGCCGAGGGCGAACGCGGCGCCGAACAGGCCCGCGCCGCGCAGGAGTCCGCGCCGGGAGACCCCCTGCGTGTCGAGGTCCGCGGCGGAGACGGACGGGTCGGCCCATACGGGCAACTGCTGCTCAGACATGGCGATCCTGAAGTGGGAGGTCAGTGGGTCATGAACGAGGTGACGGGCAGCGCCCGTGCGACGATCCGGACGTCACCGAGGCGGCCGTACAGGATCTGGTCGATCTCTCCGCCGTACGCGTAGCCGCCCAGCAGCCACGGCAGCCCGACCGAGGTGATTCCGACGGCCGAGGCCTTCGGGTTGCGGACGACCGGGCAGCCCTGGACGTACAGCGTGGTCCGTCTGCCGTCGTTGACGACGGCGAGGTGCCACCACGTCTCCAGCGGGGTCTCCTGCCCCCAGTTGGTGGCGATGCCCTCCTGGTTCAGCGGGCGCATGGCCCACTGGGGCTCCCGGTCGTTCGACAGGGAGAGCGTGGCGAGCGGCTCGTCGGGATCGTCGCCGGTCTTCCCGGCGGCCCCGCCCGTGCCGGTCCGGCTGACCAGCCCCGACCACGCGTGGTGGGACGGGTCCCAGTCGGCCGGGAGACGGTAGAACGCCTCGATGGTGTAACCGGACCTGAATGTCGCCGAGTTGAGGGGCGCGCCGTCGACCGTACGCAGGTACGCGCCCTTGAGGGGCGACTTGAAGCCGCGGAACTCCAGGCTGCCGTGGCTGGGCTGGTCGGGGTGGTGGTCCGAGGACCAGCCGAGCGAGCCGCCGCCCACCGTCACCACGGCGAGGTCGTTGCCCCGGCCGGACAGGTCACGGACGCTGCCGGAGACGGGCTTCTCGAAACGCCAGTACGCGACCGTGCCCGCGACCAGCATCTCCGACACCGGGCGTGCGGCGCGCGCCGGCACCGGGTCGAAACCGGCGAAGCGCTCGGCGAAGTCGATGTCCACGGAGAACCGGTCGGCGTCACCGCTGAGCTCGATCTCCTGCCGCTCCAGCTCGTTGAGGCCCTTGGCCGCCCGGCCCAGGATCCACGGGGAGACCGTCTCCACGTCGATGGTGTTGCGGTCGAGGTCGAAGCGGTAGAGGCGGATCATGGCCGCGCCGCCGAAGTAGCGGTTCTGGTAGTTCGTCAGATGCAGGTGGACGTCGTGTCCCGCCGCGTTCCTGCGCGTCGCCCGCGCCGCCGGCCAGTAGTGCCCGTTCAGGGTGAGGAAGATCTGGTCGTGGCCGTCGACCAGTTGGTCCCACAGCTGCTGCCCGTACGCGGACAGGCCGTCGTCCTCGACGACCAGCTCGTGCGTGGTGAGGACGACCGGGGTCTTCGGGTGTCGCGCCAGGACGTCCTTCGCCCACGCGTACCCCTTCGCCGACAGCCGCCAGTCCAGCGCGAGCACCATCCACTCCCGTCCGGCGGCCCGGAAGAGATGGTAGGTGTGGTAGCCGTCGGGGGAGGCTCCGCCGAAGGTCGACTTCCCCCTGAACCGGTCGGGGCCGAAGGTGTCCAGGTAGGGCGTCGCACCGCGCTGGTCGTCCGTCGACGACCTCACGTCGTGGTTGCCGGCCAGGACGCTGTAGCCGACGCCCCTTCGGTCGAGGAGGCCGAACGCCTCCCCGATCGCGGTGAACTCGGCCTCGGCGCCGTTCTGCGTGAGGTCGCCGAGGTGCGACAGGAAGACGATGTTCTCCTGCCTGCCGTGCTCGAGCAGGTAGCGCAGGGAGGCCTCGACCGGCGCCTTGTCGATGCTCGGCCCGTCGAAGAGGTACTGCGTGTCGGGCATCACGGCGAGCGTGAACCGGCGGCTGTCCGGGTCGGGCCGCCATGCGGCCGCCCCGGCCGGCAGCGCTTCGGCGACGGCCGGCAGGGCGAGGCCGGCCGTGGCGGCGGCGCCCAGCAGCGCCGTCGCCCGCAGGAAACCGCGTCGTCCGGCCCCGGCCTGCGCGGCCTCGGCCTGATCGTGCTCATGCGAAGTACACACGGGTGCTCCGTAAAGGTGACAGCTGGTGCTGAGTAGGGGGAGAGGCGGGGAGTTCAGAGGGCGCGCAGCGTCCAGCTCCAGCGGTGGACGCCCGGGGTGACGAGATACGACGGTGAGGTGTCGGGTCCGCACGAGGCGGTGCCCAGGCCGCGGTGGGCCGCGTCGAGATGGACCACGCAGCCCGCCCGGGGGACGAGCTGGTCGTGGTGGGTGACGGCGGTCAGGTCGTCGGCGCGGTGGCGGGTGACGGAGACCTGCCGGGGTTCGTCCAGTACGACCGCGAGGCCGGTGGCGTCCGGCGCGGACAGCGTGAAGTGCCGGACGCCGTGCCGGCCGCCGCTCTCCTGCGGTCGCAGGTACGGGGTGAACAGCTCCGCCACGGCCACGCGGTGGTGACCGACGGGCGCGCCGAAGCTCCGGTCCGGATAGGACTCCCAGGGGCCCTGCCCGTACCACTCCATCAGGTCCAGGCCCGCCACCGTCTCGAACACCGACCCGACCCGTGCCACATCGGTGAGGGCGTCGGGGAGTTCGGCGCGCTCCTCGACGTGGATGCCGCCCTCGACCGGCGTGAACACCTGCGCATGGCGGACGACGCCCGCCTCGGCCGCGTACTCGGCGTGCACGGTGACCCGGCCGGCCGCCTGCCGGACGTCGACCACCTTGCGCACCAGGGTGTCCAGCCCCCAGGTCCGCCAGCGCAGCGCCGCCCCGCCCAGTTCGTCGTTGTCGGTGGGGGCCCGCCACAGGGAGAGGACCGGCGCGGAGGTGAGCAGGGGGTGGACCAGCAGCCCCTCCGCGTCGACCTCGACCGGGCGGCCGCGTGCCGCACGGGCAGAGTGGCCGGGTGCGGCCGCGGCCGCCCGCAACCGCACCTGCGGCAGACACACCACCGTCCCGCGGGGCGCCCAGGGCTCGTCGTCGGCGGTCGTCACGCGCAGCGTCAGCCACGCCTCGCCGCCGCCTCGGGGCAGCTCGAACGGCAGCGGCACCGCCGTGGTCTCGCCGGGGCGCAGATCGGGCAGCTTTGCGGGCGCGGTCAGCACGCCGCCGTCCGCCAGGGACAGCTCCCACTCGCCGGCCAGCCAGTCCAGGCCGCGGAAGTGCTGGTGGTTGCCGATGACCACGCCCTCGTGCCGGAAGCACTCCAGGCGCACCGGCGCCGCGATCTCCCGGTGCTCGTACATCACGGGCTTGGGTGTCCGGTCAGGGAAGACGACTCCGTCGGCGATGAACGCGCCGTCGTGGATCGTCTCGCCGAAGTCGCCGCCGTACGCCCAGCGGTGGCCGGGCGCGGCGACACCGTTGTCATGGAGCCCGGCGCCCGCGCGCCCGGCCGGTCTGCCATCGCTCACCCGCTGAAGGATTCCGTGGTCCCAGAACTCCCAGATGAAGCCGCCCTGAAGACCCGGGGTGGACTCGATGGCGGCCCAGTGGTCGGCGAGCGTGCCGTTGCTGTTGCCCATCGCGTGGGAGTACTCGCACTGGATGAGCGGCTTGGTCTGCTCGCCGGACAGCGCGTGCGCGACGCAGTCCTCCAGCGGCGCGTACATCGGGCAGGCGATGTCGGAGGCGAGGTGTGGGTCCGCCCAGCCGCGCTTGGCCGCGCCCTCGTACTGGATCGGCCGCGTCGGGTCGTGCCGCCGTACCCAGCCCGCGGCGGCGTCGTGGTTCGCGCCGTAGTCGGACTCGTTGCCCAGCGACCAGACGATGACCGAGGGGTGGTTCTTGTCCCGGAGCACCATCCGGGAGACCCGGTCCACGAAGGCGTTCAGATAGCGCGGGTCGTCGGCGATCTCGTGGGCGTGGTCGTGGGACTCGATGTCCGCCTCGTCCACGACGTAGAGACCGAGCTCGTCGGCGAGGTCGTACAGCGCCGGGTCGCCCGGGTAGTGGGCGGTGCGGATCGCGTTGAACCCGAAGCGCTTGAGCAGGACCAGGTCGGCGCGCAGGTCGCCGGGCGACACCGTGCGCCCGGTCAGCGGATGGAAGTCGTGCCGGTTGACGCCCCGGACGAACACCCGCTCGCCGTTCACCAGCAGGTCCCGCTCGACGATCTCGACGTCACGGAAGCCGACGCGGTGACGCGAGGCGTCGGCGACGCCGCCGTCGGCGCGGTGCAGCCGCACGGTCAGGTCGTACAGCTCGGGCGTCTCGGCGTTCCAGGTGCGCACGTCCGGCACGTCGGTCAGCAGCCGTGCCTCGCCGAGGAAGTCGGACACGCGGTCGTCGTCGGCGTTGGCCCGGTCGAACTCCGTGTCCTGGGTCAGGAGGTGGCCGTCCAGCTCACCGCTGACGTACCAGCCCGCGGGCAGCGTGCCGCCCGCGTCCCGCACCCGGCAGTCCACCCGCAGGTCTCCGTACCGCCCCGCCCGGACGGTGACGTCGGCGAGGTGCAGCGGATCCGTCGCGTACAGCAGCACGGAGCGGGTGACACCGCCGTGCCACCACTGGTCCTGGTCCTCGATGTGCGAGGCGTCCGACCACTTCACGACCGTCAGCCGTACGAGGGCCCGCTCGCCGGCGCGCACCAGCCCCGTCAGGTCGAACTCGGCGGCCAGGTGGGAGTCCTTGGAGACGCCGGCCGGCCGCCCGTCCACGTGCACCAGCAGCACGCTCTCGGCGGCCCCGACCTGGAGCACGATCCGCCGTCCCGCCCAGTCGGCGGGCACGTCCACCGCTCGTTCGTAGACGCCCGTCGGGTTGGCGGCGGGCGAGTGGGGCGGGTACTCCGCGAACGGCATACGGACGTTGGTGTACTGCGGAAGGTCGTCCGTGCCCTGCATGGTCCAGACGCCGGGGACGTACGAGGAGGTCCAGACGTCGGACACCGGCGCGTCCGGCGCCGGCAGCAGCTGGAAGCGCCAGTCCCCGTCCAGGGGAAGCGCCCCGGAGCGCCGGTCGACGGCGTTCATGGGCAGCCGCCCCCAGGAGGTCACCTCGGGTGCCTCCCAGGGACGCAGGGCGAGCAGTGGATCGCTCGTCATCCGCGGACGGCTCCCTTCGCGAGGTCCCCGATGATCTGCTTGGCGCCGACCGCGAACACGATCAGCAGCGGGACGAGGGCGAGCAGGGCGCCGGTCATCACGATGCCGTAGTCGGTGGTGCCGTGGGTGCCGTTGAGCTGGGACAGCGCGACCTGCAGGGTCACGTTGCCGGGGTTGGTGAGGGCGATCAGGGGCCAGGCGAAGTCGTTCCACTGGCCCATGAAGGTGAAGATGCCGAGGAAGGCGAGGCCGGGGCGGACCACCGGCAGCGCCACGTGCCAGTACTGGCGCAGGAAGTTCGCGCCGTCGAGTCTGGAGGCGTCGAGCAGCTCGTCGTGGATGGCCGTCTTCATGTACTGGCGCATCCAGAAGATGCCGAAGGCGTTGGCCGCGGCGGGCACGATCAGCGCGGTCATCGAACCGATCCAGCCGATCTTCGCCATGAGGACGAACTGCGGGATGACCGACAACTGCGCCGGCACCATGAAGATGACCATGAGCAGCCCGAACAGCATCCCCTTGCCGGGGAAGTCGAACTTGGCGAAGACGAAGGCCGCCAGTGAGTCGAAGAGCAGGACCAGGAAGGTCACCGACACCGCGACCAGCAGCGAGTTCCACATCGACCCGAAGAAGTCGACGGCGTCGAAGAGGTTGCGGACGTTCTCCAGGAAGTGCGTGCCCGGCAGCAGCTTCGGCGGGTACGAGAAGATCTCCGACGAGCTGTGCGTCGACATGATCACGGCCCAGTAGAACGGGAAGGCCGAGACCAGGGTGCCGATGACCAGCGGGAGGTGCAGCGCGATCCCTCTGCGGCGGGACCCCTTGATGGATGCCATGGTGCGCCCTTCCTAGTCGCCCCGGCGCTGCACGAGGCGCCAGTTGATGATCGAGAAGAGGACGACGACGAGGAAGATGCCCCACGCCACCGCGGCTCCGTACCCGAAGTCGTTGTTGTCGAAGGTCTGCTGGAAGAAGTAGAGGACCATCGTCTGGCCCGAGTGGCCCGGACCGCCCGCGAACGTCGAGTCGTTGGACGAGGTCTGGAGCAGGACCTGCGGCTCGGAGAAGCTCTGCAGGCCCGTCACCGTCGAGACGACGAGCACGAACAGCAGCGTGGGCCGCAGCAGCGGCAGCGTGATCCGGAAGAAGGTCTGGACGGGACCGGCGCCGTCCATGCGCGCCGCCTCGTACAGGTCGCCCGGGATGGTCTGGAGCCCGGCGAGGAAGATGATCGCGTTGTAGCCGGTCCACTGCCAGGTCATCAGCGCCGCGATGGTGACCTTGATGCCCCAGGGCGTGTTCAGCCACGCCACCTGGTCGATGCCCACGGCCTGCAGGACGGCGTTCACCATGCCGGCGTTGGTGGAGAAGATCGAACCGAAGACGATCGCGATCGCGACCACCGAGGTGACGTTGGGCAGGAAGTACGCGACGCGGTACAGGCTCTTGAACCGGACCGCGGAGTTGAGCATCACGGCCGTGATCATCGCCAGGAAGATCATGGGGAAGGTGGCCAGCGCCCAGATGATGATCGTGTTGCCGATCGAGTTCCAGAAGTCGCTGTCGCTCAGCAGGTACTGGTACTGCGAGAGCCCGGCCCACTCCATCGAGCCGAGGCCGTCCCAGCGGTGGAAGGACAGGTAGAGCGAGAAACCCACCGGGAACAGGCCGAAGCCGAGGAAGATCAGGTAGAAGGGGGAGATGGCGGCGTAGAGGTGCCAGTACTTGCGCAGGCCCGTCCTGGGCCGGGCCGTGGCGGGCTGTGCCACGGCGGGCGGGGTCTGTTCGAGGACGGCCATCAGTAGCTCACCCCCAGGTGCTTCGCGATGCGACGGCACTTGCTCATGGCGTCACTCCAGGCCTTCCGCGGGTCCTTGCCGAGGACGCCGACGTTCTTGATCTCGTCCTTGAGGGGTTGCCCGAGCGCGACGTCGAACGGGCTGTTGTAGGCGACCACGATCTTCTGCGCGGCGGGCCCGAAGACGTCGGTCGTGACCTGGCCCCCGAAGAAGGGGTCGGGCTCCCGCATCTGCTTCAGGGCGTACGAGGCGGGCGTGGAGGGGAAGAGGCCCGCGTCGACGTAACCCTGCGCCTGGTTGGCCGCGTTGAGGATCCAGGTGATGATCTCGAAGGCCTGCTCCGGCTCCCGGCACGCCTTGGTGATCGACAGGAACGAGCCGCCGTTGTTGGCGGGCCGTACGGGCATCTGCGCCACCCGCCACCTGCCCTTGGTCTTCGGCACGCCGTTCTTGATGTCGAAGCTGGCCCAGGAGGCGTTCAGCTGGCTCGGCAGCTTGCCGTCCTGAATGGCCGACTGCTGGTCCGGGGTGCCGCTGACCAGGTCCGAGACGATCCCGCGCCGCTTGGCCTCCACGGCCAGCGCCCAGGCGCGGCGCACGTGCTCCTGGTCGCCGATGAAGTGACGGTCCTGGTCGACGTACCGCTTCGCGCCCTGCTGCACGACGTTCTCGAAGACGGAGTTGACGTCGGTGAGCAGCTTGGCCTCCGGGACGCGCTTGCCCAGCCGCACGCCCGCGTCGAAGAACTTCTCCCAGGTGTTCAGCTCCTGCGACACCTCGTCGGGCTCGTACGGCAGTCCGGCCCGGCGGAAGATCTCGTACTGGTAGTAGTGCGCGACCGGCCCGCAGTCGATCGGGAAGCCGACCATCGTGCCGTCGTCGGCGATGCCCTGGTCCCACTTCCAGGACAGGTACCGGCTCCTGTACTTCTCCGCGCCCAGCGTCCGCAGATCGACGAACTGGTCCGCGTTCGGCAGGTAGGCGGCCATGTCCTCGCCCTTGAGCCCCGCGATGTCGGGGATGTGGGCCCGGCCGGTGATCGTGGTGATGAGCTTGGAGCGGTACTGGCCGCCGATCTGGATGGCCTGGAGGTCCACCGAGCCGTCGTAGCGGGCCTTGGCGTTCTTGACGACGGTGTCGCTCAGACCGCCGCTCCAGTACCACAGGGCCATGTTCCGGCCGGTCGAGCCGGTCGGAACGGCACAGCCGGACGCCAGGCCGCCGAGCGCGGTGGCGGCCGTACCGGCCAGGCCCGCGCGCAGCAGGCCTCTTCGTGAGAGCCGCACAGCTCCCACCGCCTTTCGGATCTGTTCGAGACTTCGCACAGGGGGCGAATCGGGGGGTCTTACGGGTGCGGGGGGAGGTCAGTGCCGCCGGGCGGTGTCGGGTGGGGGGCCGGCGCGTGGTGGGCGGGCGGGGTCACGGGGGCGTACCGGACGGGCCCGCCGGGATCCTCCGGCAGCCGCTCCGCCAGGAAGCCGTACGCGCGCTTCAGGCCGGGGTCCGTCAGTGAGCGCCACCAGCGGTCGACGCCGTACCAGCCGGGGGCGGCCAGCGCGCCGCCGTGATGCCCCACGGACAGTCCGGCCGCCAGGACGGCGAACCGCAGCCGTTCCTCCAGCGGCCAGCCGCCGAGCGAGGCCGCGACGAAGCTCGCGCCGAAGACGTCACCGGCACCCGTCGCGTCCAGGACGTCGACGTCCAGGGCGGGGACGTCCGCGTACTCGCCGGTGGTCTGGTCGACCGCGAGCGCGCCGTCGCCGCCGCGCGTCACCACGGCCACCGGCACCAGCTCGGAGAGCGTGCCGAGGGCCGCGACCGCGCTGTCGGTGCGGGTGTAGGCCATCGCCTCGGTCTCGTTGGGAAGGAAGGCGTGGCACAGGGAGAGCTGGTCCAGGAGGGCGGTGGACCACTCCTGGGTGGGGTCCCAGCCGACGTCGGCGTAGATCTGCGTGCCGTTGGCGGCGGCCTTGGCAAGCCAGGCGCGCGGTTCGGCCTCGAGGTGCACGAGGGCCGTACGCGCCTCGGGCGGGTCGCCCATCAGCGCGTCCTGCGAGTACGGCGGTTCCTGGCCGTGGGTGACCAGGGCCCGGTCGTGACCGTGTGCGAGCGCGACGGTGACCGGGGTGTGCCAGCCGTCCGCGACGCGGGAGAGCGAGAGGTCGACGCCTTCCTGGCCGGCGAGGACCTCCTGGCAGTACGCGCCGTAGAAGTCGTCGCCGAAGACCGTGGCCAGGGAGGTCCGCAGACCGAAGCGGGAGGCGGCGACGGCCAGGTTGGCTATGCCGCCGGGGCCGCAGCCCATGCCGGCCGTCCAGATCTCCTCGCCCGGCGTCGGCGGCCCGCCCAGCCCCGTGAGGACGAGGTCGTAGAAGAGCAGCCCGGTGAGCAGCACCTCGGGCCGGTCGTCGTCCACGGATGGGTCCTCTCGTCAGAACTCTTCAAATCGATGCCCGGAATCGTGCGCCGATCCGCGAGATTGGTCAATACCCGAGCAGAACCGAGCATGGAAATGATTGAAGATGACGAGTAGTGTTCACGCCGTGCTGGCAGAACGACGACATCAACTCATCCTGCGGGCCCTGCGCTCCGGTGGCCCCGCGGCCGTGACCGATCTCTCCGAGCAGCTGGGCGTGAGTCCCGCCACGGTCAGGCGTGACCTGGTCAAACTCGAGGAGGACGGGCTGCTCACCCGGGTGCACGGCGGGGCGGTGGCCGAGGAGGGCGACCAGCCCTTCGCCGAGGTCGCCGAGGTGCGCGTGGGGGAGAAGGACGCCATAGCCGCGCGGGCCGCCGCCATGGTCGCCGACGGCCAGTCGGTGCTGCTCGACATCGGCACCACCGCCTACCGCCTCGCCCGGCAGCTGCACGGCCGCCGCCTCACCGTGATCACCAGCAACCTGGTCGTCTACGAGGAGCTGGCCGACGACGAGGGGATCGAACTGGTGCTGCTCGGCGGCATGGTCCGCCGCGAGTACCGCTCCCTGGTCGGCTTCCTCACCGAGGACAACCTTCGGCAGCTGCACGCCGACTGGCTCTTCCTCGGCACCAGTGGAGTGCGCCCGGGTGGGCAGGTGATGGACACGACGGTCGTCGAGGTCCCGGTGAAACGGGCCATGATCAAGGCCAGTGACAAGGTCGTCCTGCTCGCCGACTCGGCGAAGTTCCCCGGGACCGGCATGGCGAAGGTCTGCGGTCCCGAGGACCTGGACGCGGTGGTGACCAACGCGCCGGTGAACGCGGCGACGGTGGCCTCCCTGGAGGAGGCCGGTGTCGACGTGGTCCTGGCAGGAAAGGCGGGAACAGCGTGAAGCTGACGATTCTGGGCGGCGGCGGGTTCCGGGTGCCGCTCGTGTACGGGGCGCTCCTGACGGACCGCGCCGAGGGGCGCGTCACCCGGGTCGTCCTGCACGACCTGGACGCGCGACGGCTGTCCGCCGTGACCCGCGTGCTCGCCGAGCAGGCCGCCACGGTGCCGGGCGCGCCCGAGGTCACCGCCACCACCGACCTCGACGAGGCACTGCGCGGAGCCGACTTCGTCTTCTCCGCGATCCGCGTCGGCGGCCTGGAGGGGCGGGCCCACGACGAGCGGGTGGCGCTCGCCGAGGGCGTCCTGGGCCAGGAGACGGTCGGCGCCGGAGGCATCGCCTACGGTCTGCGCACGGTCCCCGTCGCCGTGGACATCGCGCGACGCGTGGCCCGCCTCGCCCCCGACGCCTGGGTCATCAACTTCACCAACCCGGCCGGCCTGGTCACCGAGGCCATGTCCCGCCACCTCGGCGACCGCGTCATCGGCATCTGCGACTCGCCGGTCGGCCTCGGCCGCCGTATCGCCCGGGTGCTCGGCGCCGACCCGCGCGAGGCCTGGATCGACTACGTCGGCCTCAACCACCTCGGCTGGGTCCGCGGCCTGCGGGTCGCCGGCCGTGACGAGCTGCCGCGCCTGCTCGCCGACCCCGACCTGCTCGGCTCCTTCGAGGAGGGCAAGCTCTTCGGCGTCGACTGGCTGCGGTCCCTCGGCGCGATCCCCAACGAGTACCTGCACTACTACTACTTCAACCGCGAGGCCGTCCGCGCCTACCAGCAGGCCGAGAAGACCCGCGGCGCCTTCCTCGCCGAGCAGCAGGCCCGCTTCTACGAGGAGATGCGCCGCCCCGACGCGGCCGCCCTGACCACCTGGGACCGCACCCGCGCCGAGCGCGAGGCCACCTACATGTCCGAGAACCGCGAGAGTGCCGGTGCCGGCGAGCGCGACGCCGACGACCTCTCGGGCGGCTACGAGAAGGTGGCCCTCGCCCTGATGCGGGCCATCGCCCGCGACGAACGCACCACCCTGATCCTCAACGTCCGCAACCAGGGCACCCTCTCGGTGCTCGACACGGACGCCGTCATCGAGGTGCCCTGTCTGGTCGACGCCAACGGCGCCCACCCCGTCGCGGTCGCCCCGCTGCCCGACCACGCCTCCGGCCTGGTCTGCTCCGTGAAGGCGGTCGAGCGCGAGGTGCTGGCCGCCGCCGAGTCCGGCTCCCGTACGACGGCCGTGAAGGCGTTCGCGCTGCATCCGCTGGTCGACTCGGTCAACGTGGCCCGGCGGCTGGTGGAGGGCTACACCGCCGTCCATCCCGGCCTGGCGTACCTTGGGTAAGCGCTTTCCCGACCTCTGACCTGGAGAATTCAGATGCACGACGAACGCAGCCGGATCGAGGAGCGCGTCCAACGCGTCCATGACCAGCGCATCAAGCCCGCGATCTACGCGGCCACCGTCCCGTTCGAGGTCGAGGCCTGGCAGGCGCCGGGGGAGCCGGTCTCCTTCGAGGAGGCGGCGGCCGCGCGGTACACGCCCTTCGCCATGGACACCCCCTGGGGCCCGCCCTGGGGCACCACCTGGTTCCGGATGCGAGGCCAGGTCCCCGCGGAGTGGGCCGGAAAGCGCGTCGAGGCGGTCGTCGACCTCGGCTTCGTGGGTGACTGGCCCGGCAACCAGGCCGAGGCACTGGTCCACCTGCCCGACGGCCGGCCCCTGAAGGCGGTCAACCCGCTCAACCAGTACGTGCCCGTCGCCAACCCGGCCACCGGCGGGGAACAGATCGACTACCTGGTCGAGGCGGCGTCCAACCCGGACATCCTCGCCGACAACTTCTCGGCTCCGACCCTGCTGGGCGACGTGCTGACGGCCGGCGACAAGCCGCTCTACACCTTCCGGCGCGCCGACCTCGCGGTCCTCGACGAGGAGGTGTGGCACCTCGACCTGGACCTCCAGGTGCTGCGCGAGCTCATGGTCCACCTCGGCGAGCACGAACCGCGCCGCCACGAGATCACCCACGCCCTGGACCGGGCCATGGACGCCGTCGACCTGGACGACATCTCCGGCAGCGCGGCAGCGGTCCGTGAGCTGCTCGCCCCGGTCCTCGCCCGGCCCGCCCACGCCAGCGCCCACACGATCTCCGGCGTCGGCCACGCCCACATCGACTCCGCCTGGCTGTGGCCCATCCGTGAGACCAAGCGCAAGACGTCCCGCACCTTCTCCAACGTGACGTCCCTGGCCGACGAGTACGAGGACTTCGTCTTCGCGTGCTCGCAGGCCCAGCAGTACGAGTGGGTGCGCGACAACTACCCGCACGTGTGGGCCCGCATCCAGGACTCCGTGAAGAAGGGCCAGTGGGCGCCGGTCGGCGGCATGTGGGTCGAGGCCGACGGCAACCTGCCCGGCGGCGAGGCCATCGCCCGCCAGCTGATCCACGGCAAGCGCTTCTTCATCGAGCACTTCGGTGTCGAGACCAAGGGCGTCTGGCTGCCGGACTCCTTCGGATACACCGCCGCCTACCCGCAGCTCGCCAAGCTCGCCGGCAACGACTGGTTCCTCACCCAGAAGATCTCCTGGAACCAGACCAACAAGTTCCCCCACCACACCTTCTGGTGGGAGGGCATCGACGGCACCCGCATCTTCACGCACTTCCCGCCGGTCGACACCTACAACGCCCGCTTCAGCGGCGAGGAGATGGACCGCGCGGTCCGCAACTACCGTGAGAAGGGCGGCGGCACACGCTCCCTCGCGCCCTTCGGCTGGGGCGACGGCGGTGGCGGCCCCACCCGCGAGATCATGGAACGGGCGCGCCGACTGGCCGACCTGGAGGGCTCGCCGAAGGTCGTCATCGAGCACCCCGACGCGTTCTTCGCCAAGGCCCGCGAGGAGTACGAGGACGCCCCGGTCTGGAACGGCGAGCTCTACCTGGAGCTCCACCGCGCCACCTACACCTCCCAGGCCCGCACCAAGCAGGGCAACCGGCGCAGCGAACACAAGCTGCGCGAGGCCGAGTTGTGGGCCACGACGGCCGCGCTGCACGCGCCGGGCTACGCGTATCCGTACGAGAAGCTCGACCGGCTGTGGAAGACGGTCCTGCTGCACCAGTTCCACGACATCCTGCCGGGCTCCTCGATCGCGTGGGTGCACCGCGAGGCGGAGGCCGAGTACGCGCGAGTGGCCGAGGAGCTGGAGGCGCTGACGGCTGAGGCGGTCGCGGCGCTGGGCGGTGGCGGCGAGGCCCGGGTCTTCAACACCAGCCCGTTCGAGCGGCGCGAGGTGGTGCGCGGTCGTGACGGCGAGGCCGCGTTCGTGAAGGTGCCGGGAAGCGGCAGCGCCCCCTTCCACAGCGACCAGCCGAGCGACACCGTAATCGTGGAGGACCGCGCCCTGGACAACGGTCTGGTCCGCGTGGAGCTGGCCGAGGACGGCACCCTGGCCTCGGTCTTCGACCGGCGCTTCCAGCGCGAGGTCCTCGCCGACAAGGGCAACCTGCTCCGCCTCCACACGGACCTGCCCAACTACTGGGACGCCTGGGACATCGACAAGCACTACAAGAACCGCTACACCGAGCTCCTGGACGTCGAGTCCATGACGGTCGTCGAACGGGACGTCCTGGTCGGCTCGATCCGCGTGACCCGTGCCTTCGGCAAGGGCTCGACCATCACCCAGACCATCACGCTCCGCGCCGACAGCCCCCGCGTCGACTTCGAGACCGAGATCGACTGGCACGAGGCCGAGAAGATCCTCAAGGCGGGCTTCCCGGTGGACGTCCGGGCGGCGCACTCCTCCGCGGAGATCCAGTTCGGCCACGTCCAGCGGCCCACCCACACCAACACCAGCTGGGAGGCGGCTCGCTTCGAGGTCTGCGGCCACCGCTGGGTCCACATCGGCGAACCCGGCTACGGTGTCGCGGTCCTCAACGACTCGACGTACGGCCACGATGTCTCCCGCACGGTCCGCGAGGACGGTGGTACGACGACCACGGTCGCCCTCAGCCTGGTACGCGCCCCGCGGATCCCGGACCCCGAGGCCGACCAGGGCAGGCACCGCTTCACGTACTCCCTGCTCCCGGGCGCCACGATCGGCGACGCGGTCGCCGAGGGCTACGCCCTCAATTTGCCGCTGCGCGTCGCGGACGCGGCCGAAGCCCCCGAGCCGGTGGTCTCGGTGGCCGGCGAGGGCCTGACCGTCGAGGCGGTCAAGCTCGCCGACGACGAGTCCGGCGACGTCGTGGTCCGCCTCTACGAGTCGAACGGCGGCCGCGCCCGGGGCGTGCTGCGTGCCGGATTCCCGCTCGCCGGCGCCCAGGTGACCGACCTGCTGGAGCGGCCGCTGCCGGATGAGCGCGCCGAGGTCGACGACCAGGGCGCGGTCGCGGTCTCGCTGCGCCCCTTCCAGGTCCTGACGCTCCGTCTGCGGCGCGGTACCACCGGCCGGTAGCCACCGGCCCCAGGGGGCGGGCGCGCTCGCCGCGTCCGCCCCTTTCCCGCAGTGACCGCGGTGCCCGAGATCCCCGAGATCCCTGAGATCCCCGAAGTCCCTTGTCCTGTCGAGGAGTTCAGCCGTGCCCATGCAACCGTGGTTCACCGACGCCAAGCTGGGGATCTTCGTCCACTGGGGGATCTACGCCGTGGACGGCGTCCAGGAGTCCTGGTCCTTCTACGACGACATCGTGCCGCACGACCGGTACATGGCCCAGCTCGACCGCTTCACCGGCGCCGAGTACGACCCCGAGGCCTGGGCGGACCTCTTCGCCCGGGCCGGCGCCCGGTACGCCGTCCTCACCAGCCGCCACCACGACGGCGTCGCCCTGTGGGACACCGCGTACGGCGACCTCAACCTGGGCCGCGACTACCTCTCCGGCTACGCGGACGCCCTGCGCGAGAAGGGCCTCAAGGTCGGCCTGTACTACTCCCACTCCGACTGGAACCACCCCGACTACGCCACCACCCGCAAGCCCGGCCGCCCGCCGGAGCTGGAGGACAACCGCTACTCCGAGTGCGCGGCCGAGGACGAGGACCTGGTGGCCTGGGAACGGTTCATCGCCTACCGCGACGGCCAGATCCGCGAACTGGCCTCCCGTTACCGGCCCGACCTGATGTGGTTCGACGGCGAGTGGGACCGCAGCGAGGAACAGTGGCGCATCGGGGAACTCGCCGCGCTCATCCGTTCGTACACCCCCGACGTCGTCTTCAACGCCCGCATGCTGAGCGAGGGCGACTACGCCACCCCCGAACAGGGTGCCCCCATCGAACCCCCGGACGGGCCCTGGGAGTTGTGCCTGACGATCAACGACTCGTGGGGGTACCGGCACCACGACCACCACCACAAGTCGCTCAGCCAGCTGATCCGCTACTTCACCGAGACCATCGGCGGGGGCGGCAACCTGCTGCTGGACGTCGGTCCGAGGGAGGACGGCACCATCCCCGAGCCGCAGGTCGAACGCCTCGAAGGCCTGGGGGAGTGGATCCGCAAGCACTCCGAGGCGGTGTACGGGACGGTGCGCGGTCTGCCGGCCGGTCACCACTACGGCCCCAGCACCCTGTCCGCCGACCGACGCACCCTCTACCTCACCCTGTACGACGTCCCGCGCGCCGAGATCGGGGTGCGGGGCCTGGTCACCCCGGTCCGCAAGGTCACCGTCCTCGGCACCGGCACCGGCACCGGCACCGGCACCGGCACCGGCGCCGAGCTCGCGCACCGCGTCGTCGGCGGGCTGCACGAGGCGGTCGGCGTGCTGTGGATCGACCCGCCGGCCGCGGCCGACCTCGACCCGCACGCCACGGTCCTCAAGGTCGAACTCGACGGCGAGCTGGAGCTGTACCGAGGCGCCGGTCGGTTCTGAGGTCCGTCGGCACGGCGGTTTTCGTGAGGAACCGAGGAAGGACCGCGGAAGGGCCGGTGACCCTGAATTGACCCATGATTCCGGCCCTGAAATGCTCCCTGCCACCGGTCGCCCGCCCTCATAGAGTCGTAGACATGACGACGACGAAGAAGAACGAGACCACGACCACCAGCCACTTCGCACCGGTCCTCACCCGCGCCGCCGACGCCGAGACCACCCGCGACCCCAGCAGCGTGATGACCCTCCTCGCGGACTCCGCCGACACCGGCGGGCGCCTCACGAGCTACCGGTCGACGTTCGCCGAGGGGGCCGTCGGCGCCCCCGCCCACCTGCACACCGAGGCGTCCGAACTGTTCTTCGTGATCGACGGATCGCTGCAGGTACTGGTGGGGGAGGAGATCACCGTCCTGACGGCGGGCGACTTCCTCGTCGTGCCGCCGCACACCCCGCACGCCTTCGCCGCCGCACCCGGCGCCACCGCCGACGTGCTGTTCGTCTTCACCCCGGGCGCGGGCCGCTTCGACTACCTGCGCCTGCTCGGCCGGGTGATGCGCGGCGAGGCCGACCCGCAGGAGATCAAGGACTCCTCGGAGCGCTTCGACAACCACTACGTCGACAGCCCGGTGTGGCGCGAGGCGCTCGCGGCGCGTGGGTGAGGGCCCGGCCCCAGGGCCTGCCAGGGCCTGGCGTTCGGATCAGGTCGCGGGGAGTCGACGGCATCCCGTCAGCCCCGAGTCCGCGGCGAGATCCGAACAACAGGCCTAGGGGGTGTCGCGCGCTCCCGTCGCGGGTTCCGTCGCGAGCACCAGGATCGCGATCTGTACCCGGTTCTCCAGCCCGAGCCTGGTCAGGATGCGGTTGACGGTGCTCTTCACCCCGCCTTCGCTGAGGCCCAGCGACCCGGCGATCCGCGCGTTCGAGAGCCCGCGGGCGACCAGTTGCGCGACGTCCCGTTCCCGCCGGGTGAGCGTGTCCAGCGGATCACCGGGGCCGGACGCGCTGCCCGGCCTGCCGCCGGGGGTCCCGTCGGCCGGTGACGGGCCGGGCCGCACACCGGAAAGCAGCGGCGGCGGCAGGTCGGTGAACGCCCGGATCAGCCGCCGTGTGACCGTCGGCGCGAGCGTCGCCTCGCCCGCCGCGACCACTGCGATCGCCTTGACCAGCTGCTCCGGCGTGGTGTTCTTCAGCAGGAACCCGCTCGCCCCGGCGCGCAGCGCGCCGGGGCGCCGTCACCGCCTCGATGTCCACCGGGTGGGCCACCTCCGTCGAGGACACGCTGCGGCAGCACCGGGCGGGGGTGCGGCTGGTCGCGAACGCGTTGTGCCGTGACGGAGGGCAGGCCGTACGTCGTGGTGACGGGGTCGTTGACGCCTCCCCCGGTCTCCGCTAGGCCGGGGCGATCGCCGAAGCCGCCGTCGACGCCGGCGAGTTGGCCTGCGCGGTAGCCTCGACGGACACTGACGCGGCCGCCTGCGGGGCGGCCGGCGCGGGCACCGCCGGCAGCGGGTCCGGCACCTCGGCGCGCTGCTGGGGGATGGACACCGGCCGCAGCTGGCGCGGCCCCGACACCACCGTGTAGTCCTGGCCGAGGAACGGCGGCGCGAACTCGCCCGGGTCGTCGCCCAGCGCCAACTGGACAGCCGCCCAAGGGGCGTTGACACCACACAGGGACAGCTGGTGCAGTCCGCCGGCCGGGCGGGTGTTCACGTCCATGAGGACGGGCGTGTCGCCGAACATCCGGAACTGGATGTTGGACAGGTAGTGCAGCCCGAAGCCCTCCGCGATCCGCCGCGCCGGCTCCAGCCACTGCTCGTGCAGGGTGAAACCACGGCGACGGCCGTTCTTCGTGCGGCCCACGGCCATCCGGATCCGGTTGTCGGGGCCGGTGAGGCAGTCGACCGACACCTCCGGCTGCTCGAGTCGCGGCATGACCAGCCAGTCGACCGACGCCTCGTCGGACTCCTCGCCCTGCCGGAGGGCCTCCAGCACCAGATCCAAGGGGACGCGGGGGCTCGGGAAGCCGTTGAGGTGCGAGAGCGAGAAGGGGGTGCGCGTGATCTCACGGAAGCCCACCCCACCCGCGCCGGACGCCGGCTTGAAGCACGCCTTGTGGCCGCCCGCCTCCAACTCCTCCACGGCCGCGACCAGTTCGTCCGCGTTCCGCACCCGCCACCACGGGGGCACCGGCGCGCCGATCGCCTGGACCGCCTCGTAGGCGATCACCTTGTCGTGGAAGACCGCGACGGCCTCCGGCGGCGGCGCCAGCAGGGCCGTGCCGGCCGCCTCGAAGTCGGCGCGGTGCGCCACGATCGCCGACTGGTGCAGCCGGGGCACGAAGACGTCGATGCCGCGCCGGACACACTGGTCCAGTGCGTACTCGACGTACCCGGCCGGCGACAGGCCCTCGGGCTCCAGGTCGGCGGTGTCGGCGGCGGCCAGTACCGGGGAGTCCGCGTCGCCGTGCGTGGCGTGGATCTCGACGGCGCGGTCGTGGGGATTTCGCCGCAACTGATCCATGAAGAACACGTTCTCCGCGTACGTGCGGTTGAGCCAGACGCGTACGCGAGAGACCATCCAGGCCGCCTTTCACGGTTTACGGGCAGGGCGAAGCACGCCCGTGCCCGGGCAGGGTGTTTGGAGGGACACCAAACCGCCCCGTCTAAGGGACGTTGATGGCGGTGGTGTTGGGGCGATCATACGGCCTCGAAAGGGTGCCGCGTGCAACGCGCGTGTTACGGATTTCCCGATCATGCTCGTGCGAGGGGCCGTCGGCCTGATAAAGGCACGTCACGGGACGTGCCGAAGATCGGCCGACTTGATCCACCCTTGTCCTGGGACCACGACTGTGTTGTCGTGGTGATCCGTGGGGGCTCGGTGGATGCCCCGCGGGTGCTTCGAAGGGGGCGGGAAGTGACGTCGACGGTCGGCGGTGCCGGACAGCTGCTGGCCGTCAGCGACCTGCACATCGGGTACGAGGAGAACCGCGCGCTGGTCGAGGGGATGCGTCCCGGTACGGACGAGGACTGGCTCCTGGTGGCCGGCGACGTCTCGGAGACCGTGGCCGACATCCGCTGGGCCCTGGAAACCCTCGCCGGCCGCTTCCGCAAGGTCCTCTGGGCGCCCGGCAACCACGAACTGTGGACCCACCCGAAGGATCCCGTCACCCTGCGCGGGGTCGCCCGCTATGAGCACCTGGTCGCCCTGTGCCGGGAAATCGGCGTGACGACACCCGAGGACCCCTACCCCGTGTGGGAAGGGCCCGGCGGCCCGGTCGTCGTCGCCCCGCTGTTCCTGCTGTACGACTACAGCTTCCTGCCGGCCGGCTGTGCGACCAAGGAACAGGGACTGGAGTACGCGCACGGCACGGGCATCGTGTGCAACGACGAGTACCTGCTGCACGCCGACCCGTACCCGACCCGCGAGGCCTGGTGCCGGGCGCGGGTGGCCGAGACCGAACGCAGACTCGCCGACCTCCCGGACGACCTGCCCACGGTCCTCGTCAACCACTATCCGCTGGACCGGCATCCCATGGACATCCTGTGGCACCCCGAGTTCGCCATGTGGTGCGGCACCGACCGCACCGCCGACTGGCACCGCAGGTTCCGCGTCGAGACCATGGTCTACGGCCACCTCCACATCCCGCGCACCACCTGGCACGACGGCGTCCGCTTCGAGGAGGTGTCCGTGGGATACCCCCGCGAGTGGCGCAAACGGGCTCAGGCGCCGGGGCGGCTGCGCCGGATCGTGCCGGGGGAGGTCGGGGCCCGGTGATCGAGGAACTGCTGCCCGCCACGGTGGTGACCGTGGAGGCGTACAGCCATGACGACCTGGGCGACGCCCGCCTGTACCCCGAGGAGGAGGCCGTCGTGCGGCAGGCGGTGCCCAAGCGGCGCCGGGAGTTCGCCGCGGTGCGCGGCTGTGCCCGCCGCGCCATGGAGAAGCTCGGCGTGCCGCCGCAGCCCGTCCTGCCCGGCCAGCGCGGCGCGCCGCGCTGGCCCGCCGGCCTCGCCGGCAGCATGACCCACTGCGACGGATACTGCGCCGCCGCCCTGGTACGCGCCACCGACCTGGCCTCCCTCGGCATCGACGCCGAACCCGACGGCCCCCTCCCGGACGGCGTCCTGTCCACGGTGTCGCTGCCCGCGGAACGGGACCGGCTGCTCCGGCTCGCCCAGGAGCATCCCGGCACACACTGGGACCGGCTCCTGTTCAGCGCCAAGGAGTCGGTCTACAAGGCGTGGTTCCCGCTCACCGGCCAGTGGCTGGACTTCAGCGAGGCCGACATCGACCTCTTCGTGGACCCGGGCGAGCAGCTGACCGGCACCCTGCGCGCCGAACTCCTCGTCCCGGGCCCCTTGGTGAACGGCCGCCGACTCGCCCACTTCGAGGGCCGCTGGACCACCCACCGGGGTCTGGTGGCAACAGCGGTCGCCGTACCGCACGTCTGACGCCCCGCGGGCGTGACGGCCGTCGCAGGGTCTCGCGCCGGGCGGCCGGTCGGCGGCTCGCGTGCCGCGGCCGCCTGACTACGCGGGTGCGGTACGGCCACTTGGCGGCACGGTCGGCGGGCGGCGTGTGTGGCGCGGGTGCCTGACGGTCCGGCCGGCCGGGCGGCGTGGCTCGGCCGGCCGACGGTCCGGGTGCGGCTTTGCCGCCGGGCGGACTGCGGGGCAAGGCCGGCCGACACCCGTGCGCGGGTGGGTGCCTCACGTCCGGCGACTGTGCGCGGCTGCCTCGGGGGTGTGCGCGGTCGCGGCCGGGGAACGGGCCGCGCGGCACGGTCGGTCGGCGGCCGGGCCGCACGGTTTTCGCCTGTCCCGGCTACGCGTCCGGCGGGCACCAGGTGTGCAGGAGCCGGAAGAACGCCTCCTCGTTGCCCACCAGCCCTGCCCGGGCCAGGGCCTGTTCCGCCTCGGCGAGGACGGCGGGCGGGACGACGGGGGGTCGGGCGGCCTCCGACGGGCCGGGCGTCACGTCGAACGCCGCTCGCACGGTGTGCAGCAGCCGCAGATAGGCCTGGACGGCGGCGCGTTCCCGGTCGGTCAGTACGGCAGTGGGCATCGGGCGGCTCTCCCCAAGTCGGCGTCGTCGGATGTCGTCCGGTCACGCCCCCACACGGCGGCGCACGTCCAGCTTGCCGCCCACCACTGACAATCCGGCCCCGCTACGCCTCGGTTCGCCCGCTCAGCGGAGGAGCGAGGACGCGACACGCACTCCGACCGCACGCTTCACACCGGGCTCGCCGCACCCCGTCGGCAGCCTCCAGGGCATCAGCCCTGCGGCCCCAGATACCCCAGCGACGCCTCGATCCGGCCCGCCAGGTGATCACGCTGCACCGGGCCCCGAAGTGACGGGCCGGCCAGCCAGGCACGGCACTTGCTGGCGAGGAGGAGGCCGAAGCGTTCGGCTTCCCTCTCGTCGGCCTGGTCGAAGCGGCTGCGGGCGGCGACCTTCAAGACCGTCGCCTGGAGGTCCGCGTCGTCGCACAGTAAGCGGGCGGCGACCGCCGCGCCTTCGACGTGGTGGCTGCAGTGACCGGCCTTCATGTGCCACAGCTCGTGCCCGAGGATCACCAACTGGTGTTCGGGAGCCGTGCGTTCCTCGATCACCACGAGGTCCTGGTCGGCCATGTCGAGCCACAGTCCGCTCGCCGTGCCGGGCGGGAACGCCGACATACGGAAGTGGACCGGGCGGCCACGTCGTCTGCTCATCGCGCCGCACAGGGCGCCGTACAGGTCCGAGGGCCGTGCCGGTGCGGGAAGGGTCAGCTCCGCGACCAGCTCGCCGCACAGGCGGCGCATTTCCTTACCGATGCCCACAGTTCTCCCCCGGATCACGACTCGGGCCGCTTGACGCTCTCCAAGAGCATGTCCAGCCACTCCGCCACCTTGTCGCGGTGCTGGTCGGTGGGCAGCTGTGCGGCACGCCAGGCGATCCCGCGGACGCCGTGGTCCTGCAACAGCCGCTCCAGCGGATCGTCGGCGACCGCGGCGGCCTCCCGCTCACGGTCCGCGAGCTTCTGCAGGAGCTCCTGCTCGGTGCGCTGCAGGGCGCCGGCCAGCGCCTCGGAGTCCTCCGCGGTGAGGAAGCCGGCGTGCACCCGGAAGAAACGCTGGATGGCGTCGCAGTGCTCCATGGTGGGACGCCGGTCGCCGTTGATGAGTGCCCCGGCCTGCTGCCGGGACATGCCGGCGCCGTCGGCGATCTCCTGCTGGGTGTACTTGCGCCCGTTCGGCTTGAGCCGGGTGCGGCGCAGCAGGTCCAGGCGCTGCAGGAACCGGGCCTGGACATCGGGCTCGCCCGCGGGGCGCCCGCTCAGCAGGGCCTTGACCACCGGTTCGGTCACTCCGGAGGCGACGGACAGGCGACCGGTGTGGAAGACCTCCGCGTGCGGCACGCCGAGCCGGTCCGTGAGCGCGGCGACACGGGCGACGACGGCCTGCAGCACAGTCGACGCCACGTCGCCCGGAGCCTCGAAGCCTTCCGACACCGACAGATCTCCTACGTTTCTCACTGGCTTCTCACAAGCGGTTGCTTGAACTTCCCGGAGAGTAGCGGGTTGTTCGAACTCACATCCAGGTCTCGCCACAACTGTGGCCAATTTCAGCCGTCAACCGCCACGGAATGCCACGATAGTTGACACGACTTGAGGATGGGCAGCAGGATCAGCAGCGCCGCGTGAAGGCCGCATAGGCAAGAGGGGTGACCTCCCGATGGCATATCAGGCAGGTGGGCAGCGGTCGGTACCGCGGCCCGTCCCCGAGAGTCTTGAGGCCCAGGCATACCTCCAGGACTACACCACGCTCCTGGAGGCCGTCCCCTTTCCGTCCGTCGTCCTCGACCACGGCTGGGACGTCGTCCTGACCAACTCGGCCTTCGGCTCGCTCTTCCGTGGCGTGAGCCCCCACCCGACGGCGATGCCAGCCGACAACTTCCTGCGCTTCGTCCTCTTCCACCCGGACGCGAGCACGGTCCTCGGCGAGCACGAGTCGCGCTGGTGCCTGCCGATGCTCGCGCACTTCGCGGCCGCCGTGGAGCAGTACGGCCACGACCACGGCCTCCAGTCGATCCGCCGGGACATCGCCCAGGACCCGATCATGGAAGCCGCTTACCGGCAGGGCCTGCCGCACTGGATCCGGGCGGTCGGCGAGCAGGCCGTCGTGCAGGACGGTGCGGTCCGTCCGCTCAAGCATCCCGACCCGCGCTGGGGCGCCACCGACTGCCGGGTCGTCGACGAGACGCCCAGGACGCTGGCGGCCCTGGGGTACACCCGGCTGACGCTGGTACTGCGCTCGGCCCGCCGCCCGGTGCCACCGGCCCGACGCGCGGTGCGCCCCCGCCGTACGACGAGCCATCTCAGCGTGGTGCCCGCCCCCGAGGCCTGACAGGCACCGTCGGCGTTCAGGTCGTCGACGGCGCCTTGTCAGCGTGCCCCCGCGTGCCCCCGCGTGCCCCCGCGTGCCCCCGCGTGCCGCGTGTGTTTCCGCGTGTCCGCTTTCCCTCTGCGCGCAACTCCGTCGCGGCATTCCCCGAGTGGGAGTCATGTGACATAGTACTGGCGTGAGCGAGCGACTGACCTGCGATGTCGTGGTCGTCGGAGCCGGAATGGTGGGCGCCGCCTGCGCGTTGTACGCCACCCGGGCCGGCCTGGAGGTCGCCGTGGTGGACCGTGGCCCGGTGGCCGGCGGCACCACCGGCGGCGGCGAGGGCAACCTGCTGGTCAGCGACAAAGGGCCGGGCCCGGAGCTGGACCTCGCCCTGTTGTCCGGCCGGCTGTGGAGCGAACTCGCCGAGGAGTTCGGCGGATCCGTCGAGTACGAGGCCAAGGGCGGGGTCGTCGTCGCCACCTCGCCGGGCGGGCTCGCCGCGCTGGAGCGGTTCGCGGACGAGCAGCGCGCCGCCGGAGTGGTCACCGAGCCGGTCGAGGCCGACCGGCTGTACGACCTCGAACCCCACCTCGCCCCCGGACTGCCGGGCGCCGTCCACTACCCCCAGGACTGCCAGGTGATGCCCGCCCTGGCCGCCGCCCACCTGATCCGCGCCTCCGGCGCCCGCCTGCTCACCGGCCAGACCGTGACCGACGTGCTGCGCACCCCGGACGGAGCCGTGCGCGGGGTCCGTACCGACCAGGGGGACATCCATGCCCCCGCCGTCGTGAACGCGGCCGGCACCTGGGGCTCCGAACTGGCCGCGCTCGCCGGTGTCGCCCTCCCCGTCCTGCCCCGCCGCGGCTTCGTGCTCGTCACCGAACCGCTCCCGCGCATGGTCCGCCACAAGGTGTACGCCGCCGACTACGTGGCCGACGTGGCCAGCGATTCGGCCGCCCTGCAGACCTCGCCGGTCGTCGAGGGCACGGCGGCCGGACCGATCCTGATCGGGGCCAGCCGGGAACGGGTCGGCTTCGACCGGACGTTCTCGCTGCCGGTCGTACGGGCCCTGGCGTCGGGCGCGACCCGGCTGTTCCCCTTCCTCGCCGACGTCCGGGCGACGCGCGCCTACCTCGGCTTCCGCCCCTACCTGCCCGACCACCTGCCGGCCATCGGCCCCGATCCCCGGGTTCCCGGCCTGCACCACGCCTGCGGACACGAGGGCGCGGGCATCGGCCTGGCCACCGGCACCGGGCAGTTGATCGCCCAGGCGCTGACCGCGAGGACCCCCGACCTCGACCTGACACCGTTCCGGCCCGACCGCTTCACCGAGGAGGCCGCGTGAGCTCCCCCATGGACCTGGCGGGGGCCCGGCCGGGCCCCTCCTTCACGGTCACCCTGGACGGCCGCGAGATCGAGGCGCTGCCAGGCCAGACGGTCGCCGCGGCCCTCTGGGCGGCCGGTGTCGTCTCCTGGCGCAGCACCCGTGGCGAGGGCCGCCCGCGCGGCGTCTTCTGCGGGATCGGCGTCTGCTTCGACTGCCTGGTGACCGTCAACGACCGCCCGAACCGACGCGCCTGCCTGGTGCCCCTGAACCCGGGCGACGCCATCCGCACGCAGGAGGGGACCGGTCACGATGACTGAACCGGGCAGCCCAGGGGCTCTACCGCACCTCGCGGTGATCGGCGCGGGGCCGGCCGGACTCGCCGCGACCCTCGCCGCGGCGGCCCAGGGAGTGCACGTCACGCTGCTCGACGCGGCCGCGGAGGCCGGCGGGCAGTTCTACCGGCAGCCCGCCTCCGCGCTGCGCGCCCGTCGCCCGCGGGCACTGCACCACGAGTGGCGGACCTGGGAGCGACTGCGGGACGGCCTGCGGGCCCACGTACGGGCGGGCACGGTACGGCATCTGTCGGACCATCACGTCTGGTTCGTCGAGCGGCACGAGAACGGACTCACGGTGCACGCACTGCTCGGCCCCGAGCAGGAGGAGCCGGCCGAGGTGCGCGCCGACGCCGTCCTCCTGGCCACCGGCGGCTACGAGAAGGTGCTGCCCTTCCCGGGCTGGACCCTGCCCGGTGTGGTCAGTGCGGGCGGCGCCCAGGCGATGCTCAAGGGGGGCCTCGTCGTGTCCGGCCGCACCGCCGTCGTCGCCGGCACCGGGCCCCTGCTGCTGCCCGTGGCGACCGGCCTGGCGGCGGCCGGGATGGAGGTGGCCGCGCTCGTCGAGTCCGCCGGTCCCCGCGCCTTCCTGCGACGGACCCGGACCCTGGCCGCCCAGCCGGGCAAGATCGCCGAAGGCGCCCGGTACGCCGCCCGGCTGGCCCGGCATCGCGTACCGACCCTCGTCGGCCACACCGTGGTCGAGGCGCACGGCGCGGAACGCGGCGCGGCAGGCGGTGCGGCAGGCGGCACCGAGCCCGGCACCGAGCGCGGTATCGAACGCGGCACCGAGCCCGGCACCGAGCGCGGTATCGAACGCGGCACCGAGCGGCTGGAGGCGGTCACCGTCGCCGCGCTCGACGCCGAAGGGCGGGTGCGGGCCGGCACCGAGCGCCGCATCCCCTGCGACACCCTCGCCGTGGGCCACGGCATGCTGCCGCACACGGACCTCGCCGACACCCTCGGCTGCCGCCTGGAGGGGCCGCATGTCCGTGTCGACGACGAACAGCGCACCGATGTCCCCGGCGTCTGGGCGGCGGGCGAGACCACCGGGATCGGCGGGTCGGACCTCTCCCTGGCCGAGGGCCACATCGCGGGGCGCTCCGTCGCGGCCCGCCTGCACGGCAGCGCACCCGACCCGCGGGCCTGGGCACGGGCGGCGCGGACCCGGACCCGGCTGCGGGCCTTCTTCGCCGCACTGGACAGCGTGTACGCGCCGCCCGCGCACTGGAGCGAACAGGTCACCGACGACACCGTCGTCTGCCGCTGCGAGGAGGTGACCGGCGGCGCGATCCGACAAGCCGTCACGGAGCTCGGTGCCGGTGACCTGCGCACCGTGAAGCTGCTGACCCGGGCCGGGATGGGCTGGTGTCAGGGCCGGGTGTGCTCACCCGCGGTCGCGGGCCTGGCCGGGTGCGAACCCACGCCCGTCCGGCGGCCGTTCGCCCGCCCGGTGCCGCTGGGGGTGCTGGCCCGCGCCGGGGAGCGCGAGGAGGAGGACTGAGTCGGCACCCCGTAGTTCCGGCCGCTGTTCCGGCCGCTGTTCCAAACCCTGTCAGCCAATAAAATGTCACACCCTATTGAGAGGGACCTCAGATGACCGCCACCGACACTCGCCCCTGGCGCGGCGTCCTCGTCGCCACCGCCCTCCCGCTGAACGACGACCTCTCCGTCGACTACGGCAGGTACGCCGAGCACTGCGCCTGGCTGGTCGACAACGGCTGTGACGGCGTCGTACCGAACGGCTCGCTCGGCGAGTACCAGGTGCTCACCCGCGAGGAGCGGGCCAGGGTCGTCGAGACGGCCGTGGCCGCCATCGGCGGTGCGCGCGTGATGCCCGGCGTCGCCGCCTACGGCTCCGCCGAGGCCCGCCGCTGGGCCGAGCAGGCACGCGACGCCGGCTGCGCCTCCGTGATGCTGCTGCCGCCCAACGCCTACCGCGCCGACGAGCGTTCCGTCCTCGCCCACTACGCCGAGGTCGCCCGGGCGGGCGTGCCGGTCGTGGCGTACAACAACCCCATCGACACCAAGGTCGACCTGGTGCCCGAACTGCTCGCCAAGCTGCACGGCGAGGGCAGCGTCCAGGCCGTCAAGGAGTTCTCCGGCGATGTGCGCCGCGCCTACCGGCTCGCCGAACTCGCCCCGGAGCTCGACCTGTTGATCGGCGCCGACGACGTCCTCCTGGAACTCGCGATCGCGGGCGCCAAGGGCTGGGTGGCCGGCTATCCGAACGCGCTGCCCGCCGCGAGCGTCCAGCTCTACCGCGCGGCCGTCGACGGCGACCTCGCCACGGCCAGGAAGCTGTACGAACAGCTGCACCCGTTGCTGCGCTGGGACTCGCAGGTCGAGTTCGTGCAGGCCATCAAGTTGTCCATGGACATCGTGGGACGCCATGGCGGCCGCGTCCGCCCGCCCCGCGTCCCGCTGCTGCCCGAGCAGGAGGCCGTCGTCCGAGCCGCCACCGAGAAGGCGGTCGCCGCCGGGCTCGCCTAGGGCCTGTCCGACCCGCCGCGGGCTCGTGGGGCTGCCGTCCCCCCCCCGTCGGTCCCTCCCGTCCACCAGGAGCGTCATGCGCAGCAAACTCGTCCTGCACGCCGTCGACTCGCACACCGAGGGCATGCCCACCCGCGTCATCACCGGCGGCATCGGCACGATCCCCGGCGCGACCATGAACGAGCGGCGCCTGTACTTCCGTGAGCACCGCGACGACGTCAAGCAGCTCCTGATGAACGAGCCGCGCGGCCACTCCGCGATGAGCGGTGCCATCCTCCAGCCGCCCACCCGCCCCGACTGCGACTGGGGCGTCGTCTACATCGAGGTCTCCGGCTACCTGCCGATGTGCGGGCACGGCACGATCGGAGTGGCGACCGTGCTCGTGGAGACCGGAATGGTCGAGGTCGTCGAGCCGGTCACCACGATCCGGCTCGACACACCGGCCGGGGTGGTCGTCGCCGAGGTGGCGGTCGAGGACGGCGCCGCGAAGGCGGTCACCCTCCACAACGTCCCGTCCTTCTCCGTCGGCCTCGACCGCAAGGCCGTCCTCGCCGACGGGCGCACGGTGACCTACGACATGGCGTACGGCGGCAACTTCTACGCGATCCTGCCGTTGGAGCGGTTCGGGCTGCCGTTCGACCGCGCCCGCAAGGACGACATCCTCGCGGCGGGCCTGTCCCTCATGGAGGCGATCAACGCCGAGGAGGAGCCCGTCCATCCCGAGGACCCGTCCATCCGCGGCTGCCACCACGTCCATCTGGTCGCCCCGGGCGCCACCGCCCGCCACTCGCGCCACGCCATGGCGATCCACCCCGGCTGGTTCGACCGCTCACCCTGCGGCACCGGCACCAGCGCACGCATGGCCCAGCTCCACGCGCGCGGCGAACTGCCCCTGCGCACCGAGTTCGTGAACGAGTCGTTCATCGGCACCCACTTCACCGGCCGGCTCCTCGGCACCACCGAGGTCGGGGGCCGTCCGGCCGTGCTGCCCAGCTTCACCGGCCGCGCGTGGATCACCGGCACCGCCCAGTACCTGCTCGACCCGACGGATCCCTTCCCGGCCGGGTTCGTGCTCTGAGCGGTGAGGATAATGACGCGTTACGCGTGACATTGCACAGCTAGGAGACATCCCCATGGCCGCCGCCCAGCGCACCAGCGCCCCGTCCGCCGGCTCGCCCGCAGCCCCGGCCCTGCCCGTCCTGGGCGGCAAGAAGAGCAGCTACCGGGAGCGGGTCGCCGACGCGCTGCGGGCCGCGCTGATCGCCGGTGAGCTGCTTCCGGGCGAGGTCTACTCCGCGCCGATGCTCGCCGCCCGCTTCGGCGTCTCGGCGACCCCGGTGCGCGAGGCCATGCTGGACCTGGCCAAGGAGGGGCTGGTCGACACCGTCCCGAACAAGGGTTTCCGGGTGACGGCGGTCTCCGAGAAGCAGCTCGACGAGTACACCCACGTCCGCTCGCTCATCGAGATCCCGACGGTGGTGGAGCTGGCCAGGACCGCAGGCCCGGTCTCCCTGGAGGCGTTGCGGCCGGCCGCCCGGGAGATCGTCCACGCGGCGGTGGCCGGCGACCTCATCGCGTACGTGGAGGCCGACACCCGCTTCCACCTGGGCCTGCTGGCCCTCGCGGGCAACACCCATCTCGTCGAGGTCGTCGGCGACCTGCGCAAGCGGTCCCGTCTCTACGGCCTCACGGCGCTGCTGGAGGCGGGCCGCCTGCTGGCCTCGGCCGAGGAACACCTCGAACTCCTCGACGCGTTGCTGGCCCGCGACGAGGAGGCCGTGCACGCGGTCATGACCCGGCACCTCGGTCATGTCCGCGGCCTCTGGGCCGCCGGGTAGGGGAGTCCGCGGGCCCGGTCCTCCGCACTCGCGACGCAGGCCGCCCTCGGGGGCCTGGGACGGCTGCGCTCGCCGACCGACGAGACCCTGGCCGAGCGCGCTCCCTGGGCGCCCCCGCGACCTGAGTGCTGTGCCGCCACGTCGTGACCCGCACGCACGGTCCCTCGGTACAGCCGTGCGGCCCCGGATGCGACTGCGCCACCAAGGCCTTCGGCCCCCGGCCGATCCGGCCCTCGCCACCCGGCGAGCCCGGGCCGCCGCCCTGCTCGCAGGCGACTGCCGGGTGCCGCCGC
The DNA here is from genome assembly GCF_001514265.1 of Streptomyces resistomycificus. Taxonomy (GTDB): domain Bacteria; phylum Actinomycetota; class Actinomycetes; order Streptomycetales; family Streptomycetaceae; genus Streptomyces; species Streptomyces resistomycificus. Next base: position 875,620 of record NZ_KQ948988.1, read on the forward strand.
CACGGGCGGCCGAGACGGCGGCACCCGCCTCTCACCGACGATGGTGGCAACCGCCCACACGAGCTAGCCACGACCCGGTTCAGTGCGGTGGGGGCGTATCCGTCCTGACCAGGTGGGGCGCCCCGCGCTTCGCCGCCTGGATCTGCTCGTAGACGTGGGTGCGCAGTTCCGCGAAGCGCGGGGCCACACGGGTGTGCAACTGGTCGCGGTCGTCCGGCAGATCGACCTTCAGCTGCTCCCGGACGACCGTGGGGGAGGCGGAGAGCACGATCACCCGCTCGCCGAGGTAGACCGCCTCGTCGATGTCGTGGGTGACGAACAGGATCGTGATGCCGCGCTCCCGCCACAACCCGCGTACGAGGTCCTCCAGGTCGGCACGGGTCTGCGCGTCGACCGCCGCGAACGGCTCGTCCATCAGCAGGACCCGGGGCTCGTACGCCAGCGCGCGGGCGATGGCGACCCGCTGCTGCATTCCGCCGGACAGCTGCCAGGGGTAGGCGTCGGCGGCGTCCGCGAGCCCGACCGACCGGAGCGCGTCCGCGACCAGCTCCTGCCGCCGCGCCTTGCTCAAGTCCTTTTGCTTCAAAGGGAGTTCCACGTTCTGGGCGACCCGCATCCAGGGGAACAGGCTGCGGCCGTACTCCTGGAAGACGAACGCCATCCCGGGCGGTGGACCGTCCACCGCCCGCCCCTCCAGCAGGACTTCACCGGAGGTCGGTGTCATGAGTCCGCCCATGCACTTCAGCAGGGTCGTCTTGCCGCAGCCCGACGGGCCGACGAGACAGACGAGTTCGCCCGCGTCGACGGTGAAGGTGAGGTCGCGCACCGCCTCCACACGACGTCCGGACCCCTCGTAGACCTTCTTCAGGCCGCGTACCTCGAGCATGGACCGCCCTTTCACGAGACTCACGGGGACCGGCGGGCAGCGGCGCGCAGGCCGTGGTACCAGGCCAGGGCCCGCCGTTCGACCAGATGGAAGACGACGGACAGCAGGAAGCCGAGCAGTCCGAGGACCAGGATCCCGGTCCACATGCCGGGAATCGCGAAACTGCGCTGGAACTGGACGACGGTGAAGCCGATGCCGTTGCTGGCGGCGAACATCTCGCTGATGACCATCAGGATGATGCCGATCGACAGGGCCTGGCGCAGCCCCGCGAAGATCTGCGGGCTCGCCGAGCGCAGCACGAGGTGGGTGATGCGCGAGGGACCCTTGATGCCGTAGGAACGTGCCGTCTCGGTCATCACCGGGTCGACCGCGCGCACGCCCTCGACGGTGTTGAGCAGGATCGGCCACACGCAGCCGCTCGCGATCACCGCGACCTTCATCGTGTCGCCGATGCCCGCGAACAGCATGATGACCGGCACGAGCACCGGTGGCGGCACCGCCCGCAGGAACTCCAGGACCGGTTCGCACACCGCGCGCACCCGCCGGTAGGAGCCGATGACCGTGCCGAGGGCCACGCCCGCGACGGCCGCGAGGGCGTAGCCGCCCGTCAGCCGCAGCATGCTGGGCAGGACGTCGTCCTTCAGTCGCTCGCCGGTCCACACCTCGGGGAACGTCTTCAGGATCGTCCGCAGTGGCGGCCAGAACACGTCCGTGCTGTTGTCGGAGGCGAGCCACCAGCTCACGAAGAGCAGCGTGGGCAGGGCGAACACGAAAAGGAGCCGCAGCAGGACCCGCCTCACACCGCCACCTCCCCGCGCACCGACTGGTGCCAGGCCAGGGCCCGCCGCTCCACGGTCCGCGCGCCCACGTTGATGAGCAGCCCCAGCAGACCGGTGACCACGACCAGCGCGTACATCTCGGGTACCGCCTGGGAGGTCTGCGCGACCGCGATGCGGGCGCCCAACCCCGGTGCGCCGATGACGAGTTCGGCCGTGATGGCGAGGATCAGGGCGACCGCCGCGGCCAGTCGTACGCCGGTCATGACGTACGGCAGCGCGCTCGGCCACAGCACGTGCCGCACCCGAGCCCAGGTGCCGAGGCCGTACGAGCGCGCCGTCTCGTCGGCCACGGGGTCGACGTCCTGGACGCCGTACAGGGTCTGGACGAGAACCTGCCAGAAGGAGGCGTAGACCACCAGCAGGAGCACCGAGCGCAGTTCCGTGCCGTAGAGGAGCACCGCCAGCGGGATGAGCGCGACCGAGGGGATCGGGCGCAGGAACTCGATCGTCGAGGCGGTCGCCTCCCGCAGGTACGGCACCACGGAGATGACGACACCGACGACGATGCCCGCACAGGACGCGATCGCCAGCCCCAGAGCCCACCCGGTGAGGGTGTCGCCCAGTGCCGTCCAGAAGGCGCCGTCCGCGACCTCGTCGGCGAAGGCCGCGGCGATACTGCTGGTCGGCGGGAAGTAGGCCTCCTTGACCAGGCCGAGCCGCGGCACCACCTCGCCCAGGGCGAGGAAGCCCGCGAGTCCGGCCGCGCCCAGTGCGAGGTTTCGGCCCCTCACGGCAGCAACTTGTCCAGGTCCGGCGCCGTCTTGAAGAAGCCGTCCTGCTCGCCGAGCTTCGCCAGGGTCTCGACGGAGGAGCGGTTCACCTCGGCCGGCCACTTCGGAAGCGTCACCTGCTCCAGTACCGACGCCGGGATCTTCGTGTACGTCGTGATCATCTGCCGGGCCTCGTCCGGGTGGGCGTCGGCGTAGGCGAGGGACTCGGCGGTGGCCTCCCGGAACCTCTTCACCACGTCCGGGTTCTTCTGCTCGTACTGCTGGGAGGTGAAGTACATGGCGACCGTGAGGTCCGGGGCGACGTCCACCAGCGGCGAGGCGATCTCCACGCCACCCTGGCTCCTGATGGTGGCGGTGGCCGGTTCGACCACGCACGCGGCGTCGATCTGCCCCTTGTCGAGGGCCGCGGGCATCTGGTCGAAGGCCAGCTCGACGAGCTCGACCTTGTCGGGGTCGCCGCCCGACTTGCGCACCGCCTCGCGCACCGCGGACTCGTTGATGTTCTTCAGGGTGTTGATGGCGACCTTCTTGCCCTCCAGCTGCTTCGGCGACTTGATCGCGCTGCCCTTCCTCACCATGAGGGCGGCGAAGTCCTTGCCCTGCACGCCGGTCGAGGCGATGCCGTTGACGACGCCCTGCACGGGAACGCCGTTGGACTGGGCGATCATGAGGGACGTCATGTTGCTGAAGCCGAACTGGAACTGACCGCTCACGACCCCCGGCACGATCGCCGCTCCGCCCTGAGCGGGCGTCAACTCCAGCTTCAGGCCGCGCTTTTCGAAGAAGCCCTGCTTCTGGCCGAGGTAGAGGGGCGCGACATCGACGATCGGGATGATCCCGACCTTGACCGTGGTGGTGCCGCCGGACGACGCGCCCGCGTCCGACGGACCCTCGTCGGACGAGCCACAGGCCGTCGCGACGAGCAGTAAGGCGCCGGCCGTGAGACCGGCGAGCAGACGACGCATGGCTCCTCCTGTACAGACAACGGTGCAGCGGTGTTCCGACAGGTTGTGCGCAGACCGCACAGTAGTGCTCAAGTCCGCTGTGCGGGAAGGTAGATCCGTCAACGAATCCGGTCAACAGGGTTGGCTGACAACATTGTTGACAGTGATGGAGGTGGCCATGCCCGAGCCGGACCGCGCAACGCATTTCGTGAGGTCCTTCGAGCGCGGACTCGCCGTCATCCGTGCCTTCGACGCCGAACATCCGGCACTCACCCTCAGCGACGTCGCCCGCACCTGCGACCTGACCCGCGCGGCCGCCCGCCGGCTGCTGCTGACCCTGGTCGACCTCGGCTACGTCCACCAGGACGGACGGCAGTTCCGCCTCACCCCACGCGTGCTGGAGCTCGGCTACTCCTACCTGTCGAGCTTCTCGCTGGCCCAGATCGCCGAACCGCATCTGGAGCGGCTCGTCGAGCGCACCAGGGAGTCGTCGTCGCTGTGCGTGCTCGACGGCGACGACGTGGTGTATGTGGCCCGGGTGCCCGCGCGCCGCATCATGACCGAGGCGATCACCGTCGGCACCCGTTTCCCCTCCCACGTGACCTCGGTGGGCCGGGTGATCCTCGCCCATCTCCCGGACGACGACCTGAGGGCGCGGCTCGCCCGCGCCGACCTGCGTCCGCTGACCACCCGCACCCTCGTGTCCACCGAGGCGCTGCGGAGGGAGCTCGACCGTGTGCGGCGGCAGGGATTCGCCCTCGTCGACCAGGAGTTGGAGGAGGGGCTGCGCTCGATCGCCGTCCCGGTGCGGGACCGGGACGGCGAGGTGGTGGCGGCGGTGAACATCCCGGTGAACGCCGGCCGCAACACGCCGGCGTCGGTGCGCCGGGAGCTGCTGCCGCCCCTGCTGGAGACGGTCGCCGGGATCGAGAGCGACCTGGCGATGTCTACAGGTCGAGGACGAGCCGCTTCCCCCGGCACCGGGACACGCAGATGAGCATGGTCTCCCCGGCTTCCCGCTCCTCGTCGGACAGAACCGAGTCCCGGTGGTCGGGGGTTCCTTCGACGACATCGGTCTCGCAGGTGCCGCACGTGCCCTCGGTGCAGGAGAACAGCACCTCGACGCCCGCGGCGCGCACGGTGTCCAGCACGGAGACGTCCGGCGGGCACACGAGGGTACGGCCGCTCTGCGCGAGGACCACCTCGAACTCTGTGTTCTCGCCCGTCTCCTGCTCCTTCGGCTGGAACCGCTCGACGTGCAGCACGCCGGCCGGCGCCCGCTGCTCCACCGCGTCCAGCAGCGCCCCGGGACCGCAGCAGTAGACGAGCGTGCCCTCGGGGACGTCGTCGAGCACCGAGCCGAGGTCCAGCAGGCCGGTCTCGTCCTGCGGGGCGACGGTGACCCGGTCCCCGTAGCGCTCCAACTCTCCCGTGAACGCCATGGATCCACGGCTGCGCCCGCCGTACAGCAGTGTCCACTCCGCGCCCGCCGCCTCCGCCGCCGCCAGCATCGGCAGGATCGGCGTGATGCCGATGCCGCCCGCGACGAAGCGGTAGCGGGGCGCGGGCCGCAGGGCGAAGTGGTTGCGCGGCCCGCGCACCCGCACCTTGTCGCCCTGCCCCAACTGCTCGTGCACGTGTGCAGATCCACCGCGCCCGTCCGGCTCGCGCAGGACCGCGATCCGCCAGGCGTCCGGGTCGGCCGGGTCCCCGCACAGCGAGTACTGCCGCTCCAGCTCAGGACCGAGCACGACGTCGATGTGGGCGCCGGGCTCCCAGGCCGGGAGCCGCTCGCCCAACGGGTGCCGCAGCGTGACGGCGAGGACGCCGTCGGCGGCGGACTCCAGCCGGTCCACGACGAGTTCGGCTTCGTACAGGCTCATGAGTCGTTTCCTCGCGGCTCTTGTCCTTGCGGCTCGTGTCCCTGCGGGTGGGCGAGCATCCACTCCCACATCTCGATGGGGTCCTGCGCGGTGTGCTCACGGCCGCAGTGACAGGTGCCGTGAAGGATGTCCGTGCCGGGCAGCCAGTCGATGCGGTAGACCTCGCCGGTGGGGCTCGTCACTGGACCTTCTCCATGGGCTTGTCGCCCTCCTCGACCAGCCGGGCGAGGATTCGGCGGGCGGCGAGGCCACCGGTGTCGATGTTGATGCTCAGCTCCTGGTACCCGGTGCGTTCGGTACCGAGCGTCTCCTGGAGGAGGTTGAGCGCGTCGACGTCCTGCATGACCACCGTGTGGTTGTTGCCCCGCAGGAACTCGGTGACCTCGGCGTCCTGCGTCGCCCAGTCGCGCGAGACCATCCAGAAGTCGTAGACCTTGCCGTCGGCCGACGGGGTGATGGCGTACGTGATCTCGGTGTGGAAGCCGTTCGGGTCGCTGCCGTCCGCCTCGGGCACCACACCCACCGGCGCGATCCGGCTGTGCAGCAGGTAGAGACAGGGCGCGTGGTACTCGATGTCCTGCCAGCGGGTGATCCGGCCCTCGATCCCGGTCGAACGGGCGTAGAACGGCGGGCACTCGGCGTCGTCCATGTGCCGGCTCACCCGGACGATCCCGGCGCCCTCGTCGACCTCGGTGGTGATCGGCGTCTCGGCGACCTCGGGGGTGCCGATGTAGCCGCCGTGCAGATACGTCTCGTGGGACAGGTCGAGGAGGTTGTCGACCAGCAGGCCGTAGTCGGCGTCGATCGGCTCCATGCCACGCACGGTGACCCAGCCGGGGGAGTCGAGGTGCCGGGCACGCGGGATGGTCTGCGGGTCGGCGAGCGCCGGGTCCCCGATCCACACCCAGACCAGGGAGTCCTGCTCGACGACCGGGTAGGACTGGACGCGGGCGGTGCGCGGGACGCGCTTCTGGCCCGGCACGTACACACAGGCGCCCGTTTGGTCGTAGGTGAAGCCGTGGTAGCCGCAGACGATACGGTCGCCGTCCAGTCCGCTCTTGGAGAGCGGGTACCGGCGGTGCACGCACCGGTCGTGCAGCGCGACGGGCGTCCCCTCCTCCTCGGTCCGGTAGAACACGAGCGGCTCACCGAGGATCGTCCTGCCGAGCAGTTCCTCGCGCCCGACCTCGTGGCTGTAGGCGGCGACGTACCACTGGTTCCTGGCGAAGGCGGTCATGTGGGGCATGGCGTTCCCGTCCCTGTCGGCGGGGCGTCGTCGCCCCGCGTGCCGTGGTTGGACTCAGAATCCTGACGGCCGCGACCGCCGCGCAAGGCGGCTTCTGTCAGGCGGAAGTCCCCGGCCGTCCTCCTTTCTTCACGCAACCTTCCCCCGTCTTTGGATCAACCGGAACGAGGTGTCCTGTGTGATGTCGATGAGAGCCCTTTCTCTCATGTGGTGCGTTCTTCGCCGGGGCTCTCACCGACAGCCGTGAGCCTCGCGGTCAGCAAACGGATACCTGAGGAGAAACAAGCAAGTGTCGTTGACCAACTACCGCCTCGCGGCGGCATCCATGGTGCTCACCGCCGCGCTGGTCGGCGTGGCGGGTGCGGGCACGGCCATGGCGAGTACGGCCCCGGTGGCCTCGGCCGCGACGGACGTGGACGCGGGGTCCGCCCTGGTTCCCGTCGGCTTCGTGGACCTGCCCACCAGGGCTCTTCCTGCGGCCGGGGAGTCGCACACGTTCGTCGTGTCCTACACCAACGACTCGTCGGCGGCCCAGGTCGTGGCCCCGCAGATCCTGGTGGAGTCCCCGGAGGCCGGGCCCTTCCTGGCGCCTGAGGACATCAGGGTCGAACGGCGGAGCGCGGACGGTGCCCGTCAGACAGTGGCCGTCGGCAGCCAGACCGGCACCCTGTTCACCGACCTCGTGGCCGCACAGCGCACCCTGCGTCCCGGCGAGACCCTGACCGAGCGGTACCGGGTCACCGTGCTGTCCCCGGGCGCGGCGGGCACGGTGCAGCCGCGGGTGGCGCTGTACGGCTGACGCCGCGTCGGATACCCGCGTCCACGTAACGCTGCGCGTCCCCCGACGGGGACGCGCAGCGCGTGGGGTCGAGGGGTGGTGCCGCCCACCTCTCCCGGCTCAGCCGGACGCGAGGGGCGGGTCCGCTTCAGCGCCGCAGCTCCTTGTGCGCCGTCTCCGGCAGCCGCAGGTACACCAGGGACGACAGCAGGCACAGCGAGGCCACGTACCAGGGGAAGATCCCGGAGTGGCCCAGGTCCTTGAAGAGCGTGCCCACGTAGGGGGCGGTGCCGCCGAAGAGGGCCACCGTCAGCGAGTAGGGGAAGCCGATGCCGGCCGCGCGCACCCAGGGCGGGAAGATCTCGGCGTTCACGGCCGCGCTGATCGAGGTGAAGCCGGTCAGCAGGATCATGCCCGCGCACTGGACCAGCAGCAGGACGGCGAAGGAGTCCCGCAGGGCGTGCAGCAGCGGCACGCTCAGCAGGGCGAAGCCCAGGCCGAAGAACAGGAGCAGCGGGCGGCGGCCGAGGCGGTCGGAGAGCAGTCCGCCGAGGGGCTGGAGCAGTCCGAAGAAGGCGAGCGAGAGGGTGCCCGCGAGCAGCGCGTCCGACTTGCCGAGGCCCGTGTTGAGTTCGGCGTACGTCGGCAGGTACGACGTCCAGGTGTAGTAGGCGATCGTGCCGCCGGCCGTGATGCCACAGATCAGCAGCGACTCCCGCGGATGGCGGCGCAGCGCCTCCAGCAGGCCCGGGCGCGGCGCCTGTCGCTGTTCCTCGCTGCGGGTCTCCTGCGCGCCCTGACGGATCCAGAAGCCGACCAGGCTGAGCACCGCCCCCACGACGAAGGGGAGACGCCAGCCCCAGCCGTTCATCTGTCCGTCGCTCAGCGTGTTCACGAGCAGCGTGGCGAGGCCGGACGCGATCAGCTGCCCGGCGGTCGTCGACACGTACTGGAAGCTGGAGAACAGCCCCCGCCGGCCGGGGCCCGCCGACTCCACCAGGAAGGTCGTGGAGGCGGCGAACTCCCCTCCCACGGACAGCCCTTGGAGCAGCCGGGCGAGAACCAGCAGTACGGGAGCCAGGACACCGGCCGCCTCGTACGTCGGTGTCAGTCCGACCAGCAGGCTGCTGCCGCCCATCAGCAGGATGGTCACCGTCAGCGCGGCCCGCCGCCCCCGCCGGTCCGCGATCGCGCCCATCAGCAGCCCGCCGACCGGCCGCATGAAGAAGCCGACGGCGAACACCGCGAACGTCGACAGCAGCGGCACCAGCGAGTTGTCCGCGCTCTCGGGGAAGACCTCGGCGGCGATGTAGGTGGCCAGAAACGTGTAGGCGTACCAGTCGTACCACTCCACGGCATTGCCCACGGAGGCGGCGAGGAGCTGGCGTACGGGCCGTTTCGTCGGAGTGGACGCCGACGCGTGGGTCTCTGTCATGATCGCGACCATCCCCGCCTTCGGCCCCGCCACACCTCGCGTACCGACGACTTTCACACGAGCGCCACCGGACCCTTCCCTGCCGTTTGGTGCTCCTGGAACACTCCTTTCGCGCGCATTCCGTCACGATCGACCGGTCACCACCTTCCAGGGGAGAGGTCCCTCACTCATGCCCGAAGTCAACCGGCGACGATTTCTCCAGATAGCGGGCGCGACCACGGCGTTCACGGCGCTGTCCGCCAGCATCGAGCGGGCCGCCGCGATCCCGGCCAACCACCGCACGGGATCGATCGAGGACGTCGAGCACGTCGTCGTCCTGATGCAGGAGAACCGTTCCTTCGACCACTACTTCGGCAAGCTGAGGGGCGTCCGCGGCTTCGGCGACCCGCACCCGGTCACGCTGCCGAGCGGCAGGTCGGTCTGGCACCAGTCGGACGGCACCAGGGAACTGCTGCCCTTCCACCCGACCGCCGACGACCTCGGCATGCAGTTCCTCGAAGGTCTGCCGCACAGCTGGCCCGACGGCCAGCAGGCCTACAACGGGGGCGCGTACGACCAGTGGGTGCCCGCGAAGGGCACCACGACCATGGCGTACCTGACCCGTGAGGACATCCCCTTCCACTACGCGCTCGCCGACAAGTTCACGATCTGCGACGCGTACCACTGCTCCTTCATCGGGTCCACCGACCCCAACCGCTACTACATGTGGAGCGGTTACACCGGGAACGACGGCACCGGCGGCGGCCCCGTCCTCGGCAACGACGAGCTCGGCTACGGCTGGACGACCTATCCCGAGCGCCTGGAGAAGGCGGGGATCTCCTGGAAGATCTACCAGGACATCGGCGACGGCCTGGACGCGCAGGGTTCCTGGGGCTGGATCCAGGACGCCTACCGCGGCAACTACGGCGACAACTCGCTGCTGTACTTCGACTCGTACCGCGACGCCCAGCCCGGTGACCCGCTCCACGAGAAGGCCCGCACCGGCACCGACGTGAAGAACGGCGACGGCTACTTCGACCGGCTGAAGGCGGACGTCAAGGCCGGCAAGCTGCCGCAGATCTCCTGGATCGCCGCCCCGGAGGCCTTCTCCGAGCACTCCAACTGGCCCTCGAACTACGGCGCCTGGTACATCTCCCAGGTCCTGGACGCGCTCACCTCCAACCCCGCGGTGTGGGCGAAGACCGCCCTGTTCATCACCTACGACGAGAACGACGGCTTCTTCGACCACCTGGTGCCGCCGCTCCCGCCGAGGTCCGACGCACAGGGCAGGTCCACCGTCGACGTCGGACCGGACCTCTTCAAGGGCGGCGACACCCATGTCGCCGGGGCCTACGGGCTCGGCCCGCGCGTGCCGATGCTGGTCGTCTCGCCCTGGAGCAAGGGCGGTTACGTCTGCTCGGAGACGATGGACCACACCTCGATCCTCCGCTTCATGGAGCGCCGCTTCGGCGTCCGCGAGCCGAACATCTCACCCTGGCGGCGCGCCATCTGCGGAGACCTGACGTCGGCCTTCGACTTCTCCCGCGAGGACACCGGGCCGGTCGCGCTCCCCGACACCGACGACTACGAGCCCCCGGACCGCGAACGTCACCCCGACTACCGGCCGACCCCGCCCGCGCGGGGAGCCCTGCCCCGGCAGGAACGTGGCCTGCGTCCCGCCCGCCCGTTGAAGTACGCGCCCCACGTGGACGGTTCGGTGGACGCGCCGGCCGGGAAGCTCACGCTCACCTTCGCGTCCGGCGCCAAGGCCGGTGCCGCCTTCCTGGTCACGTCCGGCAACCGCGGCGACGGCCCCTGGACCTACACCACCGAGGCCGGCAAGACCATCGCGGACACCTGGAACTCGGCGTACTCGAACGGCTCGTACGACCTGACCGTGCACGGCCCGAACGGCTTCCTGCGCGTCTTCAGGGGGCCGAACAAGGCCGCCGGTCCCGAGGTGACGGCGCGCCACCGAGGCGACGACGTGGAGCTGACCTTCACCAACAGGGGTTCCGGCACGGCGCGGTTGAAGGTCAGGAGCGGCTACGGCGACCGGGCCAGGTCCTTCACCGTGCGCGCCGGCGCCACCGTGCGGCACACCTTCGACCTCAAGGCGAGCCGGCGCTGGTACGACCTGACCGTCACCTCGGAGGCGGATCCGGCGTTCCTGCGGAGGTTCGCCGGTCACGTCGAGAACGGGCGTCCGGGGGTGAGCGACCCGGCTGTCATGACTGGGTAAAGCCTGGCGGAGGATGCGGATCCGGGCTGGTCAGGGACCAGGAGGCTCGGGATAGTGTGCCCCGGTGACCACGCAATCGAACACACCTGCAGGCTGGTACCCGGATCCGCACGGGGCGGCCCAGACGCTCCGCTACTGGGACGGCGCGCAGTGGACCGACCACACCAACACGGACCAGAAGGCCCAGGCCGTGCCCCAGGTGCCGGCGCAGCCGGCCGGTCCGGACCAGCGCGTCCAGCGTCAGGTGCAACAGCAGGCCGGGGTCGCGGCGAGCGGCCCCGGCGGCGGCAGCCTGTTCAGTGAGCCGGTTCTGGTGGTGAACCAGAAGGCCAAGCTGATCGAGCTGACCAACGAGTACAAGGTCATGGACCAGAACGGCAACCAGCTCGGCTCGGTCGTCCAGGTCGGGCAGAGCGCGCTGAAGAAGGTCCTGCGCTTCGTCGCCAGCGTCGACCAGTTCATGACGCACAAGCTGGAGATCCGCGACGCCCACGGTCAGCCGGTGCTGCTGCTGACGCGGCCCGCGAAGTTCCTCAAGTCGCGGGTGATCGTGCAGCGTCCGGACGGCAGTCCGGTGGGCGAGATCGTGCAGCAGAACATGATCGGCAAGATCAACTTCGCGATGAACGTGAACGGCCAGCAGGTCGGCGCGATCAAGGCGGAGAACTGGCGCGCGTGGAACTTCGCCATCGTCGACCACACCGGGAACGAGGTCGCCCGGATCACCAAGACCTGGGAGGGCCTCGCCAAGACGATGTTCACCACCGCGGACAACTACGTCCTGCAGATCCACTACCAGCTGCCCGAGCCGCTGCTGAGCCTGGTCGTGGCGACCGCGCTGACCGTCGACACGGCGCTCAAGCAGGATTCGCGGGGTCTGGGCTGACGCCCGTCACAGCGGAGTGAGGTGTCCCGGTGTGACGGGCCGGGGCACCATCGCCGGTTCGGCCGTCGCGGAGCCGGGCTCCAGGGCGAGTACGGCCGCGACGGGGTGGTCGTCGTCCACCGGGGCACGACCCGCCTCCGGCCGGCCCCGGCGCAGGGCGCCGGTCCCGCCGCGCGACGGGCCCCCTGCCCGCCGCGCCACGTCGTCGTTGCCGGGTGTCGCCCTGCTCAGCAGCACCACACCCCAGGCCGCGAGACCGGCCCCCGCCAGCGCCAGGAGCACGCCCGCCGCGCCGCCCCGCAACCGCTCGCCCAGCAGGAGCAGCCCGATCACCGCGGCGGCCACCGGGTTGGCCAGGGTCACCACGGCGAGCGGGGCGCCGAGGCCGCCTCGGTAGGCGGTCTGCGAAAGCAACAGGCCCGCCGTCGCGAAGGCCGCGACGAGCAGGGAGACGCCGATCACCTGCACACTGAGCAGCGACTCCGTGCGGTCCGTCGCGGCGACCGTCACCGTCTGGGTGAGCGCCGAGGCGACCCCGGAGGCGAAACCGGAGGCGGACGCGTGCCGCAGGCCCGGCCGGGCACCCCGGCGCGCCAGCAGGCCGATCAGTGTCGCCGTCCCGGCCGCCACCGCCAGCGCCTCGGACGTGCCGAGCACGTCCTCGGGCGCCGGGCCTGAGGCGGTGACGAGGATCGCGGACAGGCCGAGGAGCGTCAGCGCGGTGCCCCGCCACTCCACGGCACTGACCCGGCGCCCCGCGACCCGGGCCCCCATGGGCACGGCCGCGACCAGGGTGAGCGCGCCCAGCGGCTGGACCAGGGTCAGCGGTCCGTACTTCAGGGCGACGACGTGCAGCAGCGCGGCCGACGCGTTGAGCACGACCGACCCCCACCAGGCGCCCGAGCGCAGCAGCCGCAGTGTGCCCGAGCCGGGGTCGCGAGAGGCCAGACGCTCCTGGGCGACGGCCGCGGCCGCGTAGGCGACGGAGGAGAACAGGGACAGGACGACGGCGAGCAGGGTGGCGTTCATCGGCCGGCTCCCACGAGGACCTGCTCGTCGGCGGGTGCGAGGGTCTCCTGGCCGCGTCCGGCGGTCGTCGCCGTCCGGTGCGGCGGATGGATCACCGCGAGGGCGACACCGAGCATCGCGCCCGCCACGACCGCGTCCAGCCAGTAGTGGTTCGCCGTCCCGACGATGACCAGCAACGTCAGCACCGGATGCAGCAGCCACAGCCAGCGCAGGCGCGACCGGGTGGCGACGATCAGGCCGACGGCCAGCATCAGCGCCCAGCCGAAGTGCAGCGAGGGCATCGCCGCGAACTGGTTCGACAGGGTGTCCGTCCGTGGCGGCCCGTACACGGAGGGGCCGTAGACCTGGGCGGTGTCCACCAGGCCGGTGGCGGCCAGCATGCGCGGCGGCGCCAGCGGGAACACGAGGTGCAGCACCAGCGCGGCGCCGGTGACCACGGCAAGCACCCGGCGGGCCCACACGTAGTGCGCCGGGCGGCGCAGGTAGAGCCAGACCAGGAAGGCCACGGTGGCCGGGAAGTGGACGGTCGCGTAGTAGGTGTTCGCGAGGTGCGCGAGCGTGTCGCCGTGCAGCAGCAGGGACTGCACCGAGCCTTCGCCGGGCAGATGGAGGATCCGTTCCCAGTCCCACACGCGGTGTGCGTTGCGGAAGGCCTCGCCGGTGTGGCCTGTCGCGAGTTGCCGGCCGAGCTTGTAGACGAGGAAGAGCCCTGCGACCAGCAGGAGCTCACGAACGAGCGGCGGCCGCGCTATCGCGCTGGGCGCCGCCTGGGAAGGCTCGGTGCGGGCATTCATCCCCCGGCCCTTTCGCTGACGGTGGTGCCTGTGCTGGTGCCGGACGCGGTAATTGACCCGTCGCGGGCACGGAACTCATCGATACGAATGCGTTCCGATACGCCAGTGTACCGATACGGTTCCGTTCCGGTACACTGGCGTATCGATTGACTTACGACACATTCCGACGAGCGGGTCGCAGGCCCGCGGGACCGAGTGGAGGCAGGGGCAGATGACGTCGCAGGCCGCGGACGGACCGGAAACGGCCGCCGCCTCGCGCCGCTCCAAGATCACGCCCGAGCGTGAGCAGGAGTTCTTCGACGCCGTGCTCGAGCAGATCAAGGAGTGCGGCTACGAGGCCGTCACCATGGAGGGGGTCGCTGCCAGCGCCCGCTGCAGCAAGTCCACGCTCTACCGGCAGTGGAAGACCAAGCCCCAGCTCGTGGTGGCGGCCCTGCGCTCGCGCCGCACCTCACGCCTGGCAGGCATCGACACCGGATCGCTCGCCGGTGACCTGCGCGAGGCCGCGCGGGCGACGGCCAGGTGGGCGACGACGGACACCAAGCTGCTGCAGGCGCTCGGCCACGCCCTCACCCTGGACGAGGAACTCGCCGGGGCACTGCGCGAGGCCCTGGTGGACCCGGAGATCGCCGCGCTGCGGGCCATCCTGCGGCGCGGGGTCGAACGCGGCGAGGTCGCCGCGGACCATCCGGCGCTGGAGTACGTCCCGGCCCAGATGTTCGGCGTCGTCCGCGCCCGGCCCGTCGTCGACGGCCAGTACGCCGACCAGGACTACCTGGTCCGCTTCGTGGAGGCCGCGGTGCTGCCCGCGCTGGGCCTCACCTGAGACCCAGGCCGCCGTCCGCGGGATGACCGGACGGTGACCTGCTCGCGCCGCACCGTGGGGACGGGGGCGGCGCGCACCCCCCGGCCGGGTGGGGTGCCTCTTGAGCGGAGAGGCGCCCCACCCGGCCGACGGGTCGTGTCCGGCCCGCGGGCCGGGCGTCAGACGTCCTGACCGCTGCCGCCGCCCGTCGACACCTTGATGCCCCGGGTGATCTCGTCGATCACGGCCTGTGTCTCCTCGACGTCGATGCCGAAGCGGACGATCACCATCTGCTGGGGGTTCGCGGGGGAGGGGAAGGCCAGCGACTGGACATAGCCGTCGGAGCCCTTGCTGGTGACCGCCTTCCAGCGGACCAGGTAGCCCTTCTGCCCGGCCACCGTCACGGCCTTGGAGGCCAGCACGTCGTGTGAGGTGATCTTGCCGTAGGTCGTGCCGCCGTAGGACTGTTCGGCGTTGGCGGAGATGTCCGCCTTCGCGATCTGCTCGGCCGTGGTGCCCTTGGTGCCGAACGCGATGGCGGGCGCCGAGAAGGCGCCGCCCTTGGTACAGGACTTCGAGGTGTCGCCGGGGCACTTGTAGGAGTCGTCCGACGTGACCGACGCCCCGGCCTGCAACTGCTGGCCGTACCAGCCGTCCGGGATGGGCAGGCTGATCCCGTCGAGCGAGTCGGTCACCGAACCGCTCTCGATCTTCGGCGCCTCGGACTGGTCCGGCGAGGGCGACTGGCCGCCGGAGCCGCCGTCGCCCCCGCTGCCGCCCCCGGAACCTCCGTCGCCGTCGAACGGGCCGCCCTGGCCGCCGGTCGAGCCGTCCCCGCCCCCGGGGCCCCGACCGCCCGGTCCCTGCGAGTTGGCGGTGTTGCCGCTGCCGCCGTCGTCGCCGGAGAGCGCGTACACGCCCACGCCTATGCACGCCAGCACCACCACGGCCGCCGCGACGGCTATGCCCGTGCGCAGCCCCCGCCGTGAGCCGGCCGGCGGCTGCGCGGGGTAGCCCGGATATCCGGGGTGCACCGGGAACGCCCCGGCACCCGCCGGAGCCTGCGGGGGACCCCACGCGGCGGCCGATCCCGCGGGGCGGGTCTGGTCCGTCCATGCCTTGCCGTCCCACCAGCGTTCGGTGGCGGGACCGTCACTTGTCTGCCCGGGATCGGGGTACCACCCGGGGGGAGTCGCCTGCGTCATGTCCCCACCGTATGAGGCCTCGGTGAAAGAGGCATGAGAAGGGGGGAGGACCAATCCCCTTCATTCCAGGACGAGTCATACCGGAAGCCCCCGTACGGCAGGCGCCAGCCACAGCCTCACCCAGAGACACCGCCCGCAACGACACCCCCCATCGACACCGCCCTCGGCGGCAGCGACGCCACGAGCGCGTCCCGCACCTCCTCGTCCTACGCCTCGCTCACCATCCCCGGCGGCTTCACGGTGACGCCGTCGCCGGCCAGGCACAGTCCGGCCGCCGTCGCGTGGTACGTCGGGACGGCGGGACGTCCATGTTCCCGGTCCGCTCGACGGTCTCCGGGAGACGAGCCAAAACGTGATGGTCAGTCAGAAACGCTCGGCAGGGCCGCCATCGGCACGGCACAGAAGTCCGCACCCCAGGACCGGCGCGCAGTTTGTCGCGGCTGGTCCCGGGCAGGACGCGTCGTTCTCCCGTACCCCAGGTCACCCGCCTGGGCAACTGGTACCCCGACCCGCCTCCGCTTCGGCACCCGGACGGCTACGCTCAAGGTCTGTACGTCGTTCGGGCGACTTGGGGAGGTAGCGCGATGACGGAGGTACGGCCCGCTGCGGCCGCCCCGGCCTCGCTGTGGGAGCGCGACGAGGAAGTCGCCGCCGTCGTACGGGCGATCGAGACCCTGGCGGCGGACAAGGGCTCCTCGGGCAGCCTGCTGATGATCCGCGCCGAGGCCGGCTTCGGCAAGACCGCCCTGCTCGCCGAGACGCGCCGCATCGCCGAGGCCCGCGGCTGCACGGTGTGGTCCGCCCGCGGTGGCGAAACCCTCAGGTCCGTCCCCTTCAACGTCGTACGGCAGCTGCTGCAACCCGTCCTCATGTCGCTGATGCCGGAGGAGGCCCGCGAGTACCTCGGCGACTGGTACGACATCGCCGGCCCGGCTCTCGGCCTCACCGAACCCGGCGAGCGGCAGGCCGACCCGCAGGGCGTCACCGACGGACTGGTCGCCGCGGTGCGCCGGCTGGCCCGGCGCGACTGGCCGCTGGTCCTGCTCGTCGACGACGCCCACTGGGCCGACCAGGAGACCCTGCGCTGGCTCGCCGCGTTCGCCGAGCGCCTCGACGACCTGTCCGTCCTGGTCGTGGTGGCCCGCCGGCCGGGCGAGGTCACCGGCGAGAGCGCCCGGCTCCTCGACAACGTCGCCGCCACCGCGGGCAGCCCCGCCACCACCCTGAGCGCCCTGACGCCGGACGCCACCGCCGGTCTCACCCGCGCCACCCTCGGCGAACACGCCGACGCCGCGTTCTGCCGGGAGGTCTGGGCCGTCACCGCCGGCAACCCGTACGAGGCCGTCGAACTCCTCGCCAAGGTCCAGGACAGCGAACTCGAACCGTCCGAGGGCGCGGCCGGTGAACTGCGCGCCCTGAACCGCTCGGCCCGCGGCGGCGGCCTCGTCGCCCGCCTCGAGGAACTGGGCATCGACGCCACCCGGTTCGCCTGGGCGGCCGCCATCCTCGGCACCGGCATCTCCGTGCGACTGGTGGCCAAACTCGCCACCCTCCGCCACGACGACGCCGTGCGCTGCGCCGAACTCCTGTGCAGCGCCCGCATCCTCACCGCACCCGACCCGGCGAACGGGCCGGCGGACGAGGGTGATCTGGAGTTCGTCCACCCGCTGATCGCCACCGCCGTCTACAACTCCATCCCGCCCGCCCTGTGCACGGCCATGCACGGCATTGCGGCCCAGGTCGTCACGGACTCCGGACTCGGCGCCGCGGCCGCCGCCCGCCACCTCCTCCAGGTTCACCCGGACGACGACGAGGAACTCGTCGAGCAGCTGCGCGAGGCCGCCCGCGACCACCTCGCCGTCGGTGCCCCCGACGCCGCCCGCCGCTGCCTGGAACGCGCCCTGCTGGAACCCCCGCAGCCCGAGGTGCACGCGCGCGTGCTCTTCGAACTCGGCTGCGCCACCCTCCTGACCGCGCCCGCCAGGACCGTCGACCACCTGCAGACCGCACTCGCCATGCCGGGCCTCGACGGCGACGAACGCGTCGACGCCGTCGTCCGCCTCTCCCAGGCGCTCCTGGACAACGACCAGCTGGAGGAGGCCGTCCGCACCGTCGAGGCGGAGGCCGCCCGGCACGAGGCCGGCCCCGCCCGGCTCAGGCTGCAGGCCGTGCAGTACATGTGGGAGGGCATCCACGCGGGCGAGGCCACCTCGCCGGGCCGCTCCGAGCGCCTCGCCGAACTCGCCAGGACCTGCACCGGCCGCGACAACGCCGAGCGCGCCCTGCTGATGCTGCGCGGCTTCGACGCCATGACCCACGGCGAGAGCGCCGAGGAGGTCGTCGATCTGTGCGACCGCGCCCTGGTCAACGGCCGCCTCGCGCCCGGGCTCGGCTGGACCGACACCGAGTGGGGTGTCGAACTGCTCCTGATGCTGGCCAACGCGTACGCCTACACCGACCGCCTCGACCGGGCCGACGCCCTCTACACCGACGCCCTGCGCGCCTACGAGTCCGCCGGCTGGAGCGGCGGCCACCTCGCCCTGGCCCACGCCTACGTCGGGCTCGGCCACCGCAGGCGCGGCCGGCTGCGGGAGGCCGAGACCTCCCTGCGCGAGTCCCTGCGCCTGGCCGAACGCGTCGGGCGCGGACTGCCGTTGTACTGGTCGGCGACCTGCAACCTCGTCGACACGCTGCTCGCCCGCGGCCACGTCCAGGAGGCCTGGGCGATCGCCGAACAGTACGGCTTCGCCCCGCCCTACCCGTCCACCATCGTGCTGCCCGACCCCCGCTCGGTGCGCGGCCGTCTCCTGCTCGCCGTCGGCCGCACCAAGGACGGCATCAACGAACTGGAGGCCGCGGAGAAGGCGGCGGGCGTCCGCGGCCACCACAACCCGGTGCTCGTGCCCTGGGCCGTCGACCTCGCCCGCGCCCTCGCCACCGAGGATCCGGGCCGTGCCGCCCGGCTGGTCACCGACGTCCGACGGCACGCCGAACGCCTCGGCACCGACACCGCGATCGGCGAGGCCCTGCGCTGCGCCGCCGCGCTGGAGACCGGGCAGCGCGCGGTCCGGCTGGCCGCCCAGGCCGTCGCCTACCTGGAGGCCTCACCCTGCCAGTACGAACACGCGGCGGCCCGCGTCGAGTACGGCATCCTCGCCCGCTCGGTCGCCGAGCTCAACCGGGGCCTGGCCCTGGCACGTTCCTGCGGGGCGGACGGCCTGGTGGCCCAGGCCAGGACGGTGCTGGAGACGGGACGGGGGCTGCGCTAGCCCTGGGGCGGCCGGCCGGTTGCCGCCGTCGGCCCGGTATGGGCGGCACGGCCGGGCCCGCGTCTCCGGCGCCAAGTGGCGTGCGGCCAGTGGTGGTTCGTGCCCGTCGACGGCGCACCTCCTGCCCCGAGTCGCGGGAGCGGTGGGCATGCGGCGGGGAGCCGTGCGGGAGGTGCTGCCGGGGCGGCGACCCGCAGGGTCACCCCTCTTCTTCCGCCAGCACCCGCTGGGCCGTGGCGAACGCCGAGTTCGCCGCCGGGACGCCGCAGTACACCGCCGTCTGCAGCAGGACCGCGCCGATCTCCTCGGGGGTGAGGCCGTTGCGCCGGGCCGCCCGCACATGCATGGCCAGCTCGTCGTAGTGTCCGTGCGCTACCAGTGCCGTCAGCGTGATCATGCTGCGTTCGCGGCGGCTGAGCGTCGGGTCGGTCCAGATCTCGCCCCACGCGTAGCGCGAGATGAAGTCCTGGAAGCGTGCGGTGAAGGGCGTCTGCCGCGCCTGCGCACGGTCCACGTGGGCATCCCCGAGGACCTCGCGCCGCACCTCCATGCCACGCCTGGCCCCGCCGCCGAGATGGGCCCGCAGGGCGGTCAGCACGGCCTCAGGGCACTGCGCGGGTGCCAGATGTGAGGCGCCCGGGATCTCCACCAGCGCGGCGCCCGGCACCGCGTCCGCGATCTCCCGCAGATGCGCGGGCGGCGTCGCCGGATCCTCGCGCCCGGCGACCAGCAGCGCGGGCACGGCGATCTCGGACAGCCGCTCCCGCAGGTCGAAGGCGGCCAGCGCGTCACAGCAGGCGGCGTACGCGTCCGGGTCGGCGTCCCGGTGGTCCTGGACGAGCTCCGGCACGGTGAAACCAGGCGTGAACCACCGGGCGTCGGCGCTCTCGGCGAGCGAGGCCAGTCCCTCGCCGCGCACCAGCGCGGCCCGCTCCTGCCAGGGCTTCGAGCCGTTGAAGTGGGCGGAGGAACAGATCACCGCCAGTGAGGACACCCGCTGCGGATGGTGCACGGCCAGATGCAGGCCCACCGCCCCGCCCAGCGACACCCCGGCGTACGCGAACCGCTCGACGCCGAGGGAGTCGGCGAGCGCGAGCACCAGGTCGGCGAGGTCGCCCACGCTCGCCCCGGGCCCGATCAGGCCGGCCGCCGAACCGCCGTGTCCCGGCAGGTCCCAGCGGATCACCCGGTGCGTGAGGGAGAGTTCGGGCGCGACCTTGTCCCACAGCGCGTAGGAGGTGCCCAGCGAGGGCCCGAGCAGCAGCGGGGGAGCGGAAGCGGGGCCTTCGGCGCGGTGGTTGAGGAGTGTGTCGGTCAACGTCGCTCCAGGGCACGGTCGGTGAGGGCTTGGGCGGAGCCGGTGTAGTGGGCCGGATCGGTCAGCTCGTCGAGGTCGACGTCCTTCAACTCCGGTTGCTCGGCCAGGAGTTCACCGAGGGTGCGACTCTCGCTGTAGGTCCGCCGGGCGAGGTCGGTGAGTAGTTGCCTGGCACGGGCACGGCCCAGGACGGGTGCCAGTTCGGCGGACAGGCGCTCGGAGACGATCAGCCCGTGGGTCAGGTCGAGGTGCCGGCGCATCACGTCCGCGTGGACCCGCAGGTTCTCCGTCAGTTCGGCGGCGTCCCGGGCGGCGCCGCCGACCAGCCGCAGGAGGTCCCGCAACGGCTCCCACTCGGCGTGCCAGGCGCCGGCCGGCCGCTCGTCCTCGGCGGCCATCGAGCCGTACAGGGTGGCGGCGAGCTGCGGGGCCCGCCGGGCGGCGGCTGCGATCAGCGTGGCCCGCACCGGGTTCGCCTTGTGCGGCATGGCCGACGAACCGCCGCCGCTGCCCTCCGCGACCTCGGCGATCTCGGTCCGGGCCAGTGTGAGCACGTCCACGGCGATCTTGCCGAGCGCCCCCGCGGTGACCGCCAGGCACCCGGCGAGGTCGGCGATCGGAGTACGCAGCGTGTGCCAGGGCAGCGTCGGCGCGCCGAGCCCGGCCGCCCGGGCGAAGGCTCCGGGCAGGGCGGTCGGATCGGCGGCGCCGTACGCCGTGAACGCCGCCAACGTCCCGGCGGCACCCCCGAGTTGGACGGGCAGCGCGTCGCGGACCGGCGTCACGCGGTCCCGGGCGTCCAGCACCAGTGACCGCCACCCCGCCGTCTTCAGCCCGAACGTCGTCGGCACGGCGTGCTGGGTCAGCGTCCGGCCCGGCATCGCCGTGTCGCGGTGCTCGGCGGCCAGGTGGGCCAGCGCCCGTTCGGTGCGACCCAGGTCGTCGAGGACCGGACCCAGAGCGCGCACGGCGACCAGCATCATCGCGGTGTCCATGATGTCCTGGCTGGTCGCGCCCCGGTGGACATGCGGCCCGAACTCGGGGCCGACCGCCTTGGTCAGGTCGGCCACCAGGGGGATCACCGGGTTGCCGCCGGCCCGGGCCCGCTCCGCGAGGGAACGCGGGTCGAAGCGGTCCGCGCGGGCCGCCTCGGCCACCGCCGTCGCCGCCGCCTCGGGAGCGAGCCCCAGCGAGGCCTGCGCACGGGTCAGCGCGGCCTCGGCGTCGAGCAGCGCCTGCAGAAAGGCGATGTCGCTCGTCGAGTCCGCGACGGGCGAGCCCGCCCACCCGGGGGCGAGCAGCCCGGCGTCC
The DNA here is from genome assembly GCF_001514265.1 of Streptomyces resistomycificus. Classification (GTDB taxonomy): domain Bacteria; phylum Actinomycetota; class Actinomycetes; order Streptomycetales; family Streptomycetaceae; genus Streptomyces; species Streptomyces resistomycificus. Next base: position 897,200 of record NZ_KQ948988.1, read on the forward strand.
GGTTCGGCAGCTGTCACTGGAACTCCAGGAAGACCGTTTCGCCTTCGCCCTGAAGGCGGATGTCGAAACGGTACGTGCCGTCGCCCCGCCGGGCGGCGACCAGCGTGTCGCGTCGCTCCGCGTCCAGCCGTGCGAGCAGCGGGTCCGCGGCGAGCGCCGCCTCGTCACCCGGCAGGTAGATCCGGGTGTACAGGTGGACCAGCAGACCGCGCGCGAACACGCAGACGCTGAGGTACGGGGCGTTGTGCCCGCGGGCGCCGGGCCTGAGCGTGCGTGCGGACCAGTGTCCGTTGGCGTCCGTCTGGATGCGCCCCCAGCCGGTGAACTCCACGCCGTTGCGGCCGAGGAAGCCGCCGCTGGCGGGGTCGCGCCGCATCGAGCCGTCGACCGTGGGCAGGTTGCCGTCCGGGTCCGGGCCCCACAGCTCCACGAACGCGTCGGGCAGCGGGTTGCCCTCGCCGTCGAGCACGTATCCCTGCACGGCGATGGTGTCCGGGTGGCCCACCGGGGCGATGTCCCCGCCGCCGGGGAAGGGCAGCGCGTGACCGTAGAACGGGCCGACCGTGTGCGAGGGGGTGGGCAGCACGCTCTCCGGGCGGCTTGTGTCGATCTTCGTCATGGCAGGTCAGCGTCCTTCTTCGATCCAGGTGGCGTTCGGGCCGTCGAGCACGATGTCCCAGTGGTAGCCCATGGAGAACTCCGGCACCGACAGGCTGTGGTCGTACGTCGCCACCAGCCGTCGCCGGGCGGCGTCGTCCGTCACCGACTGGATGATGGGGTCGTAGGGGAACAGCGGGTCGCTCGGGAAGTACATCTGCGTCACGAGCCGCTGCGTGAACGCCGAACCGAACAGCGAGAAGTGGATGTGGGCCGGCCGCCAGGCGTTGACGTGCTGGCGCCAGGGGTAGGGGCCCGGCTGCACGGTGGTGAAGTGGTAGGTGCCGTCGTCGTCGGTCAGCGTGCGGCCGACGCCCGTGAAGTTCGGGTCCAGCGGGGCGTCGTGCTGCTCGCGCTGGTGCGCGTAGCGGCCGGCCGAGTTGGCCTGCCAGATCTCCACCAGCTGGCCCCGGATCGGGCGCCCGTCGCGGTCCAGCAGCCGCCCGGAGACGGTGATGCGCTCGCCGATCGGCTCGCCGTTGTGCTGCCGGGTCAGGTCGTTGTCGATCTCGGTGATGTCCCGCTCCCCGAAGGCGGGGGAGGACAGCTCCACCAGTTCGGGGTCCTTCGTCACGTCGATGGCGACCGGCGGCTGTTTCGGGTGCCGCAGCACCGAGGAACGGTACGGCGCGTAGTCGCGGCGCGGCTGGTGCTCGACGGGGGCGCCCTCGGCGAGGCGCTTGACGTACGCGGCGTGCTCGGCCGCGATCTCCAGGTCGATGTCGGCTTGGGTGAGAGTCATGGGGGTTCCTAAGGCTCGCTAGCGTTCGAGGACGAGGGCGAGGCCCTGGCCCACGCCGATGCAGAGGGTGGCGACGCCGACCCCGCTGCCCGCACGGGCGAGCTGGTGGGCGACGGTGCCGGCGAGACGGGCACCGGAGGCGCCCAGCGGGTGGCCGAGGGCGATGGCACCGCCCTGCGGGTTGAGGATCGCCGGGTCGAACTCGGGCCACTCGGCGACACAGCCCAGCACCTGGGCGGCGAACGCCTCGTTCAGCTCCAGCACCGACAGGTCGCCGAACCCCTTGCCCGCCTTGGCGAGCGCCCGGTTGACGGCCTCGACGGGGGCGAGACCGAAGTAATGCGGGTCGAGGGCGTGGACACCGGTGGCCGAGACGCGGGCGAGCGGCTCGCGGCCGGTGGCCTTCAGGCCCTCCTCGTCGACGAGGAGCAGTGCGGCGGCGCCGTCGTTCAGAGGCGACGCGTTGCCCGCGGTGACCGTGCCGTCGTCCTCACGGAAGGACGGCTTCAGCCTGGCCATGGCGGCGAGGGAGGCATCCGGCCGTACGCATTCGTCGGCGCCGAAGACCACCGGGTCGCCCTTGCGCTGCGGCACCGGTACCGGCGCCAGCTCGGCGTCGAACAGTCCCGCCTCCTGCGCGCGAGCGGCCTTCTGGTGGCTGGCGAGCGCGAACTCGTCCTGTTGTGCACGGCTGATCTTGTGCTTCTCGGCGATCAGCTCCGCGCTCTCGCCGAGCGGGACGGTCCACTGCGGTTCCATCCGCGGGTTGACCATGCGCCAGCCCAGCGTGGTGGAGTACAGCTCGGCGTGCCCGGCCGGGAACGGCTTGTCCGACTTGGGAAGCACGTACGGCGCCCGGGTCATCGACTCGACGCCGCCGGCCACGGCGATGGAGGCGTCGCCGACCGCGATGGCACGGGCGGCCTGGATCACGGCCTCGAGCCCCGACGCGCACAGCCGGTTGACGGTCACCCCCGGCACGGAGGTGGGCAGCCCGGCCAGGAGCGCGGCCATACGGCCGACGTTGCGGTTCTCCTCGCCGGCGCCGTTGGCGTTGCCGAAGTACACGTCCTCGATCCGGGACGGGTCCAACCCGGGCGTACGGGCGAGGAGTTCGCGGATGGCGTGGGCGCCCAGGTCGTCCGGGCGGATACCGGCCAGCGCCCCGTTGTAGCGGCCGACCGGGGTACGGACCGCGTCGACGATGTAGACGTTCCTCACTTCAGGTCCTCCGCGACGGTCGGCTCGGCGTCGGTCTTGACGGTCAGCTCGGCGTCGGTCCTGGCGGTGATCTCGTCGACGCTCACCCCGGGCGCGGTCTCGACGAGCACCAGGCCGTCCGCCGTGACGTCCACAACGCCGAGGTCGGTGATGATCCGGTTCACACACGCCTTGCCGGTGAGCGGCAGCGCGCACTCCGTGAGGATCTTCGGCGAGCCGTCCTTGGCGGTGTGGGTCATGACGACGATGACGGTGCGGGCGCCGTGCACCAGGTCCATCGCACCGCCGATCCCGGTGATCATCTTGCCGGGGACGGCCCAGTTGGCCAGGTCGCCCTTCTCGGAGACCTGCATCGCGCCGAGCACGGCGACGTCGATGTGCCCGCCGCGGATCATGGAGAACGACAGCGCTGAGTCGAAGAAGGACGCGCCCGGCAGGACCGTCACGGTCTCCTTGCCCGCGTTGATCAGATCGGGGTCGACCTGGTCCTCGGTGGGGTAGGGGCCGGTGCCCAGGATGCCGTTCTCCGACTCCAGGATCACCTCGACGCCCGCCGGGAGGTAGTTCGGGATGAGCGTCGGCAGGCCGATGCCGAGGTTGACGTACTGGCCGTCCGTCAGCTCGCGGGCGGCGCGCGCGGCCATCTCCTCGCGTGTCCAGGCCATCAGTTGCCCACCGTCCCTCGCGCCGGAGGCGCGGAAATCGTGCGACGTTCGATCTGCTTGTCGGCCGCCTGCTCCGGCGTGAGCGCCACCACCCGCTGTACGAAGATCCCCGGCAGGTGCACGGCGTCCGGCTCGATCTCGCCGGGCTCCACCAGTTCCTCCACCTCGGCGATCGTCACCCGGCCGGCCATCGCGGCCAGGGGGTTGAAGTTGCGGGTGGACCTGTTGAAGACCAGGTTCCCGTGCCGGTCGCCCTTCGCCGCCCGGACCAGCGCGAAGTCGGTGCGGATACCGCGCTCCAGTACGTGTTCCACGCCGTCGAACTCCCGCACCTCCTTGGGCGGTGAGGCGAGCGCGACGCCGCCCTGACCGTCGTAGCGCCACGGCAGCCCGCCGTCGGCGACCTGTGTGCCCACGCCCGCCGGGGTGAAGAAGGCGGGGATGCCCGCGCCGCCGGCCCGCAGGCGCTCGGCCAGCGTGCCCTGCGGGATCATCTCGACCTCGAGCTCACCGGCCAGGTACTGGCGGGCGAACTCCTTGTTCGCGCCGATGTAGGAGCCGGTCACGCGGGCGATCCGCCCCGCCGCCAGCAGCACCGCGAGACCGGACTCCATCGCCCCGCAGTTGTTCGAGACGACGCTGACGCCGGCGACCCCCCGCTCGTACAGCGCCTGGATCAGCACGTTCGGTACACCGCTCAGGCCGAAGCCGCCCACCGCGAGCGACGCACCGTCCGGCACATCGGCCACCGCCTCCAGGGCCGTGGCGACCACCTTGTCCATCCGTGAAGCCCCATCCCGTCCGCGCGCCCGTCCAGCAATTAATCAGGGCACTGATTATTTCAGCGAGGTGCCTTCACGCTGCCACCGGCGCAGCCAGGCGTCAAGACCCCGGATAAGTACGAGGTCAGATCACCTCGACGGGCCCGAGACAGCCGTCGACTCGACCGGTATTGTTCAGTGCACCTACGGATCTGCACCGATAAACCTGCACCTACGAACCTGCACCCATGTCTCTGCGTCGACGAGCCTGCGTCGACGATGTGCAGCAACGAAGAGAACAACGAAGAGCAACGACGAAGAGCAGCAACGAATCCGACCTCGGGAGCGCACATGGCCGCGGTGGACCTCTCCACCCACCCCGGGCACCTGGCCCGGCGGCTGCAGCAGGCGCACTACCTGTTGTGGAACACGATGGTCTCCGAGGAGATCACCTCGCCGCAGTTCGCGGTGCTCAACGCGCTGGTCGGAGAACCGGACCGGCTGGACCAGCGGACCGTCGGGGAGCGTGTGGGGCTGGACCGGTCCACCATCGCCGAGGTGATCAGCCGCCTCGGCCGCCGCGGACTCCTCGACAAGGTGCGTGACCCACAGGACGGCCGCCGCTTCCTGCTGCACCTCACCGACGAGGGCCTGCGCACCCACCGCAAGCTGACCGTACGCACGGCCCGGATGAACCAGGTCTTCCTCGCCCCGCTCTCCGCCGAGGAGCAGACCGTGTTCTTCGACCTCATCCAGCGGGTGTCGGACGCGGCGGAGGGGCTCCGCAATCCCGCGGAACCCCTCGCCGCCCAGCCCTGACCCGCCCACGAGCTCACGACGCCTTCTGGAACACCACCCACACCTGGCCCTCGGCGAAGTTCACCGGCGCCCCCGAGCCCGTGGTGAACTCGGTGCCCTCCGTGGCCCTCGCGCGCGACCAGCGCACCTCGTGGGCCCGTCCGTCGCGCAGCACCGTCGCCTTACCCGAGCCGACCGTCTCGGTGTACGGCGTGTTGTTGCCGAGGAAATCGCGGAACGCGGACTTGCGGACCTTCACGTACTGCACCACCACCGTGGCCGGCGCCACCCGCCTGCCGTCGGTCGTCACGGTCGGCGTCCCGTCCATCGAGACCAGCCAGCGGTCCCGGTCCGCGGACCACGTGAAGGTGAAGCGGGCGGCCGGGTAGCGCACGGTGTGCGTGGTCTGCCGCACGCCGCCCTCGGGCGCCGCGCCGAAGCGGAAGCCGGTGGTCAGCGCGGCCGCGCCCGGCGCGGGGGCCGAGAGCCGGTCAGGGCGCAGGTAGAGGTTGTGCGGGGCCGGCTTGTCGGTGCCGCGGTAGTAGGCGTCGGTGACCTCCTCGGGCGTCCGTCCGTCCAGCGGCGCCTTGTCGATCAGCGGCATCAGCTTGCCCTGGGCGCCCGAGAACGCGAGCGTCGGCCGGTCGAACTGGCGCAGCAGCTCCAGGTCCGACTCGCGGGCGCTGCGCACCGGACCGACGGCCTTCGGCAGCCTGGTCGCGTACACCGCCATCAGCCGGCTCAGCCCGCCCTCCACCTGCTCGGCGTAGACGATGTCGGCGGAGTCCAGGCCCGTCTGCGGCCGGGCCGCGAGCACGTTGTCGATCTTCACGGCGAGTACGGAACCGGCGGCCGCGCTTCTCTCGCCCGTACCGGGACTCTCGGCGGGGCGTTCGGCAGGGCTTTCGGCGGGCGTCCGCAGCTGTCCGCGCCCGTCCTCGACCGCCCCGCGCCCGCCGGTGCAGCCGGCCGCCAGCGAGGCAGTCGCGGTGACGGCCAGCAGCGCCACCGTCGTAACGGCGCGTCGTGTGCGCGCCCTGTGTCCCATGCCCACCGTGGCCACCCGTCTCTTGGTGTCGATTGTGCGCTTATAAGTTCATTGCTGGCCATACCCGCTCGCTTCTGATTGGTCGCGTTCAATACGCCGATCGGCCCAGGTGCGGTGATTCGCGCGGGAGGTGCTCGGGTACCCGGTCGCCACCGCAGACCGGACACGCCGACGCGATCTAGGGAGTGCGTGATGAAGGCAGTGACCTGGCAGGGAAAGCGGGACGTGCGGGTCGACACGGTGCCCGATCCGAGGATCCAGGAGCCGACGGACGCCGTCATCCGCGTCACCTCCACCGGGCTGTGCGGCTCCGACCTGCACCTCTACGAGGTGCTCACCCCGTTCATGACACCGGGCGACATCCTCGGTCATGAGCCGATGGGCATCGTCGAGGAGGTCGGCGCCGGGGTACCCGACCTCAAGGCGGGTGACCGGGTCGTGGTGCCGTTCCAGATCGCCTGCGGCAACTGCTGGATGTGCATGACCGGACTGCCCACCCAGTGCGAGACCACCCAGGTCACCAGCGAGGGCATGGGCGCCGCCCTGTTCGGCTACACCCGCCTGTACGGCGCCGTCCCGGGTGGCCAGGCCGAGTACCTGCGGGTCCCGCAGGCGCAGTTCGGCCCGATCAAGGTCCCCGAGGGGCCGCCGGACGACCGCTTCGTCTACCTCTCCGACGTGCTGCCCACCGCCTGGCAGGCCGTCGCCTACGCGGACGTCCCGCAGGGCGGCAGCGTCGCCGTGCTCGGCCTCGGCCCGATCGGCGACATGGCCTGCCGCATCGCCCAGCTGCGCGGCGCCGGACGGGTCTTCGGCGTGGACCGGGTGAGCGAGCGGCTGCGCCGGGCCCGGGAGCGTGGCGTGGAGACCTACGACCTCCGGGCCTTCGACAACGAGAAGGAACTGGTCCAGGCGATCCGCGACGAGACCGACGGACGCGGCCCGGACGCGGTGATCGACGCCGTCGGCACCGAGGCCCACGGCAGTGCCGCGGCCAAACTCGCCCAGCAGGCCTCGGCGATGCTGCCCCGGAAGATCAGCGGGCCGTTCGCGGAGCGCTTCAGCATCGACCGCCTCGCCGCCCTGCACACCGCGATCGAGCTGGTGCGCCGCGGCGGCACGATCTCGCTGTCCGGCGTGTACGGCGGCATGGCCGACCCGCTGCCGATGCTCACCATGTTCGACAAGCAGGTCCAGCTCCGGATGGGCCAGGCCAACGTGCGCCGCTGGAGCGACGACATCGTCCCGTACCTCACGGACGAGGACCCGCTCGGCGTCGAGGACTTCGCCACCCACCGGCTGCCGCTGAGCGAGGCGCCGCACGCCTACGACATGTTCCAGAAGAAGCGGGACGGCGCCGTCAAGGTGCTGATGACGCCGTGAGAGACGGGCCCCGAGCCCGGGGCCCTCGCACGCGTCAGGGGCCGAGGATCTCACCGAGGTCGTAGCGCACCGGCTCCTCCAGCTGGGCGTACGTGCAGCTCTCGGGAGTGCGGTCGGGCCGCCAGCGGCGGAAGCGGGCCGTGTGCCGAAAACGCGCCCCGTTCTCCATGTGGTCGTAGGCCACCTCGGCCACCCACTCCGGCCTGAGCGGCACCCAGGACAGGTCCTTCTTGCCCGACCAGCGGCTGGGCGCTCCGGGCAGCCGGGCCGTCTCGTGCGCCGCCTCCTCGGCCCAGGCGGCCCACGGGTGACCGCCGGCGTCGTCCATACGCAGCGGCTCCAGCTCCTCGACGAGCTCGGCGCGCCGCTTCATGGCGAAGGCGGCGGACACGCCCACGTGCTGGAGGGCGCCCCGCTCGTCGTACAGGCCGAGCAGGAGCGAGCCGACCACCGGACCGCTCTTGTGGAAGCGGTAGCCCGCGACGACGACGTCCGCCGTCCGCTCGTGCTTGATCTTGTACATGGCGCGTTGGTCCTGGAGATAGCGCCCGGCCAGCGGCTTGGCGATGACCCCGTCCAGGCCCGCCCCCTCGTACTGGTCGAACCACTGCCGCGCCACGTCGAGGTCGGTCGTCGCCGGCGCCACGTGGACCGGGGCCGTCACCTCCGCCAGGGCCGTGGTCAGCAGCGACCGCCGGTCGGTCAGCGGCAGGTCGAGCAGCCGCTCGTCGGCCAGCGCCAGCAGGTCGAAGGCCACGAACGACGACGGCGTCCGCTCCGCCAGCATCCGCACCCGGGAGTCCGCCGGGTGGATGCGCTCGGTCAGCGCGTCGAAGTCCAGCCTCCCCTCCCGCGCGACGACGATCTCCCCGTCCAGCACACACCGCTCGGGCAGCCGCTCCCTCAGCGCCTCCACCAGCTCGGGAAAATACCTGGTCAACGGCTTCCCGGTACGGCTGCCCAACTCGACCTCGGCCCCGTCACGGAACACGATCGCCCGGAACCCGTCCCACTTCGCCTCGTAGTGCATGTCCGGCGGAATCCTCGCCACCGACTTGGCGAGCATGGGCTTCACGGGCGGCATCACCGGCAGATCCATGCTCCGATTCTGCGCCCCCACGTGCGGGATCGCCCGGTATGCGAGGTGTGCGGGGTACGCCTACCGTGGCTCGCATGGGCGAAGCGCTGGAACTGGAGGCGGGCGGCCGGACCGTACGGCTGTCCAGCCCGGACAAGATCTTCTTCCCGGAGCGTGGCTTCACCAAGCTGGACCTCGCCCGTTACTACCAGGCCGTCGGCCCCGGCATCCTGCGGGCCCTGCGCGACCGTCCCACCACCCTGGAGCGCTACCCGGACGGCGTCGGCGGTGAGTCCTTCTTCCAGAAGCGGGCGCCGAAGAACATGCCCGACTGGATCCCGACCGCCCACATCACCTTCCCCAGCGGGCGCAGCGCCGACGAGATGTGCCCGACGGAGGAGGGCGCGGTGCTGTGGGCCGCCCAGTTCGGCACCCTCACCTTCCATCCGTGGCCGGTGCGCCGCGCCGACGTGGACAGTCCCGACGAACTCCGCATCGACCTCGACCCGCAGCCCGGCACCGACTACGACGACGCGGTCCGCGCCGCGCACGAACTGCGGGCGGTGCTCGAGGAGTTCGGCGGACTGCGCGGCTGGCCGAAGACGTCCGGCGGCCGGGGCCTGCACGTCTTCGTGCCGATCGAACCTCGCTGGACCTTCACCCAGGTCCGGCGCGCCGCCATCGCCGTCGGGCGGGAGATGGAACGCCGGATGCCGGACCAGGTGACCATCAAGTGGTGGAAGGAGGAGCGGGGCGAGCGCATCTTCGTCGACTACAACCAGACGGCCCGCGACCGCACGATCGCCTCGGCCTACTCGGTACGGCCGCGGCCGCACGCCCCCGTCTCCGCGCCGCTGCGCTGGGAGGAGGTGGGCCAGGCGCACCCCCGGGACTTCGACATCGCGACCATGCCGGCCCGCTTCGCCGAACTCGGCGACGTGCATGCCGACATGGACGACCACGCCTTCTCCCTCGAAGCGCTGCTGGAGCTGGCGCGCCGGGACGAGCACGACCACGGACTCGGCGACCTGCCGTACCCGCCCGAGTATCCGAAGATGCCGGGAGAACCCAAGCGGGTACAGCCGAGCCGGGCCAGGAAGCCGGGACCTACAGCTCCTTGATCCTGATGTCCCGGTACGACACCACGTCCGTCGTGCCGTGCACCTGGAGTCCGATGTAGCCGGAGGCGAACCGCCGCCCGTCCGTGCCCGGGTCGTCCGAGCGCGGCGGGGAGAAGTCCTGGCCGCCGGTGTTGTCGAACTCGTTGATCAGCACGCCGTTGCGGTAGACCGAGTAGTGCTGGTCGACCACCCGGATCTCGTAGTCGTTCCAGGTGCCCTTCTGGGTGACGCCCGCGCCGGCGAGGCCCACCCGGTCGAAACCGTAGACCGAGCCCGTCTTGTACATGTCGCCGTCGGGCCGGTCGAGCACCTGCACCTCGTGGCCGTACTGGATGGCGACCCACTCGGGCCGCGACTCGTCGGGGTGGTCGTGGACCCACGGGAACCGGACGAACACACCGGAGTTGGCGTTGCCGGTACCCGGCGCGTCGTCTCGCCACTGGAGCTTCAGCGAGAAGTCGCCGTACTTGCGCTGCGGGTACCAGAGCATGCCCAGTCCGGCCCGGGTGGTGCCGGAGGTGATCGATCCGTCGGCGTTCGGCGCGAACGAACCACCGCCCACCTGCTGCCACTTGGCGAAGGACGCCGCACTGCCGTCGAGGATGGTGCGGTATCCCTCGGTCTGGCCGGGCCGGCCGATACCCGACTGGCGGGCGGCCTTCCGGACGGCGTCGTACTCGCGCTGGTCGACGACTCCTTCCCTCAGCAACCTGTCCAGGACCGTCGTCACGTGCTTGAGGAACAGGGCGTGGGAGGTCCACTCCTTCTCGTCCTCGATCAACTCGCCGATCCGGCACCGGTTGTCGGTGACCCGGTTCCGCACACCCGAGTCGACCGTGCCCACGATCACCGTCAACCGCTCGTCCCACTCCGGGCAGTTGGGCGCCGGGACCTGGCCGGCCACCACCGTGAGACTCACCGTGCGGGCCGCCGAGGTGTTGCCCGCCTTGTCGCTCGCCCGGTACGCCACGACGTGGGCGCCGGTCCGGTCCACCACCACCGGGGCGGTGTAGGCGAGGTAGGGGCCGCCGTCGAGCGAGTACTCGATGCGGTCGACGCCGGACCCGCCCGCGTCCGTCGCGCTCACGGTCACCCGGGCGTTGCCCACATAGGCTCCGTCGGAGTTCTTCGTGCCCTCGACGCTCACGCCCGTCACCGGCGGTGTGGTGTCCTGCGGCGCCGCCGCCACGACCGTGAACTCGACGCTCTTCTCGGCGGCCGCGTTGCCCGCCTTGTCGGTGGCCCGGTAGCGCACGGTGTGCCTGCCGACCTGGTGCACCATCACGGGGGCGGTGTACGGCTGCCAGGCTCCGGCGCCCACCGCGTACTCGACGGTGTTGACCCCGGAGCCCGTGTCGGACGCGCTGACGGTCACCGTGGCCATGTCGACGTACGTGCCGTCCGCGTTCTGTTCGCCGCTCACCGTCGCCGAGGTGTCCGGTGGTGCAGTGTCGTCCGAGGGCCGGGCCACGACCGTGAACTCGGTGCTCTTCTCGGCGGAGGTGTTGCCGGCCTTGTCGGTGGCCCGGTAGCGCACCTTGTGGGCGCCGACCTGGTCGACGACGACCGGGGTGGTGTACGGCTGCCAGGCGCCCGTGTCACCGACCGCGTACTCGACGCGGTCGACGCCGGAGCCGCCGTCCTCGTCGGTCGCGCCGATCGACACGCTCGCCGAACCCACGTACTGACCCAGCGCGTTCTGTGTGCCGGTCACCCGCGCTGCCGTCACGGGAGCGGTGGTGTCCTCGCCGCCGCCCTCGGTCACCACGAGGATGCCCTGCATCTGGCCGTGGCCGGGGATCGTGCAGTGGTAGAAGTAGCGGCCCGGGGTGAGCGTCACCTCGGCGGTGTGGCGGCCGCCCTGGTCGTCGTTCGGGTTGGCGAGGATGTTCAGCTCGACGTCGTTGTTGAACTCGGGGTCCGACGTCACGAACGTCAACGTGTGGGGCATGCCGGTGGTGTTGCCGGTCGCCACGCTGTTCTCGAAGACGATCGTCGCCGTCCCCGCCACGGCGGTGGCCGGCGCCGCGTTGTACCTGGTGATGTCGTCGCCTGCGGTCCAGGTGAGTTCCTGGGCGGCGGCCGCATGCTCGGTCTGTGAGGCGGCGGGCGCCGCCTGCAGGCCGAGCGTCACCAGCAGGGCGGCCAACAGGGCCGTCCAGATTCTTCGTTGCCGTGTCACCGCGTCCCCCTCGCCAGCTGGCCGGCGGCCGGAGTCGGCCCACCGCCCGTGTAAGTGACCCGCCACAGCGCCGACTTGGCGTCGGAGGTGAAGAAGCCCCGGCCGTAGTCGAGGACGTACAGGGCGCCGTCCGGACCGAACTTCCAGTCCATGAGGTTCCTGATGCCGTCGTTGCCGATCGGCACGATCTTCTTCAGCGACTCCGAGTGGACCGGCAGCCCGCCGTCCCCGTGGTTCTTCGGATCGGTGATGACCGCGTTGCGCGGCTGGTCGGCGTCGTAGAAGTCGCCGACGAACCACTTGCCGTCCCAGTAGGACGGCCACCTGACCTCGCTGGTCGCCGAGGCGGTGTCGTACCGGTAGACCGGCCCGTTCATCGCGGCCTGCCCGCCACCCTTCAGCCAGGGCAGCAGGTACGTGGCCTCCTGCTGCTTGTAGGAGGGCACCCCGTCGGCGTCCCGCGGGTAGTCCGGGGCGCCGCCCTGGGGCGAGTACCAGATGTTGTTGCCGGTGACCGGCGGCAGGTTGACGAGCCCGTCGTTGTTCGGCGACTCGTTCTTCGGATGGTCGCAGTCGTACCAGCCCAGCGGCTGGGTGGGATCGGGCAGGTTGCGGTCCCGGTAGGGCTGCTTGTTGCCCATGCAGTACGGCCAGCCCCGGTTGGACGCCTTGGTGATCACGGCGAACGTGTCGTACTTGGCGGGCCCCCAGGTCGTCGACGGGGCGCTGGCGTCCGGGCCGACCCAGCCCGCGTACAGGGCGTCGGTCTGCCGGTCGACGAAGATGCGCGCCGGGTTGCGGACGCCCATCACATAGATCTCGCCGCGGGTCTTGCCGCCGCCCTCCTCGGTCTCCCTGCCGGTGAAGAGGTTGCCGTCCGGGAGGGTGTAGGTCCCGTCGGGTTCCGGGTGGATGCGCAGGATCTTGCCGTTGAGGTTGTTGGTGTTGCCAGCGGTGCGGCGGGCGTCGGCGAAGGAGACACCCTTGTAGTGGGGCTGCGGGTTGTTGCCGGAGTAACCGCCGCTGAAGCCGCTGGAGTTGTTGTCGCCGGTGGCGATGTACAGGTTGCCCCTGGAGTCCCAGGCCATCCCGCCGCCGGAGTGGCAGCAGCTGTGCACCTGAACCGGCCACTGGAGCAGCACCTTCTCGCTGCCCACGTCCAGCCTGTTCGCCGCGAGGTCGAACGTGAAGCGGGAGACGCGCCGCTGGGCCATCCGCTTGTCGCGGTCGAGTCCCGAGTGGGGCGTGTAGTGCAGGTACACCCAGCCGTTCTGCGCGAAGCGCGGGTCGAGCTCGATGCCGAGCAAACCCTCCTCGACCTTGACCAGCTCGTCGCCGCCGCCCTTGTTGCCGAAGACCGTCAACGCGCCCGCCAGGGTGACCTTCCTGGTCTTCGGGTCGTAGACGTGGATCTCGCCCCTGCCCTTGCCGATGTCGGGGCTGTTCCAGTCGGTGACCACGGGCTGGGAGGAGTCGGCGCCACCCCGGCCGATGTAGAGGACGCGGCCGTCGGGCGCGGTGACCAGGCCGTGCGGTTCGCCGATCTGGTCGTTCTGCCCGGGCTGGTTGGGCTGAGTGAGGCGCTCCGCCTTGTAGTTGGCGTTGATCGTGGCCCGGCAGTCGGCCCGCACCAGCCGGGTGGTCCACAGCAGGGCGCCGCGCAGATGGGCGCGGAAGTCGGTCTCGTCGTACGAGGAGACCGTGCCGCCCATGCCGGTGTAGAAGGACCGCCCGCCGTCGTAGTCACGGCACCAACTGATCGGGTGATCCCAGCCGTTGGCGCTCGCGCCGGGCTGGTACGTCGACTCCCGCACCCGGGCCACGGTGTGCACTTCGCCGGAGGGGTTCTTCGCCCAGTTGAGCCAGCGGTCGGGGCGCTTCCACTGGACCGGCAGGTCCTTGGTGGCCGGGTGCTGCCGGTCGCCGACCTCGACGGTCGCCCGCTGTACGGTCGTCGGGCTGGAGGCCGCCGGGCGCGCGCCGACCAGTCCGGTGAACCAGTCCGAGTACGGTTCCGCGCGGGCCGCGTCATGAATGCCGACGAAACCGCCGCCGGCCTCCATGTAGGCCTCCAGGCCGGCCTCCTGCTCCGGGTCGAGGATGTCCCCGCCGCCGGTCAGGAACACGATCGCGTTGAAGCGGCCCAGCCTGGTCCCGTCGGTGAAGACCGAGGCGTCACCGGTCGCGGTGACCTGGTAGCGCTGGTCGGCCGGCCCGGACAGCCCGAGCTTCTCGATCGCCTCTATTCCGGCGTTGACGACCGGCGACTCCTCGCCGGCCGCCGCGGACCCGTGGAAGATCAGTACTCTCACGTTCGCGCCGCCCGGAGGCGACTTGACGGACATCGTTGTCGATGACGGCTCCGGAGCCGGACGCGCGTTGGCGGCCGGCCCGGACAGCAGCCCGGCGGCGACGACCCCGGCGGTCACGGTGGCCGCCCAGGCCCGCCTTCTCGCGCTTCTCGTGCTTCCAGCGCTCAACCCTCGTAAGTGCATGGGCACCTCCTCGGTCACAGCAACGGCGCGATGGAAGCTAGACCTCTTCGCGCAACTCGCCAATACCTATGACCGAGATGGGCCGAACTTTGTCCTGAGTGTGGATAAACAGCGGAACGGCCGGTACCGTCTCACCGGTTCATCACAGGTGCGTCTCCGCAAGTTCCATACCAGGGTGGGGAGTTCCGCATGGACAGACGCGGGTTCAACCGACGAGTACTGCTGGGCGGCGCGGCCGTGGCGACATCGTTGTCCCTGGCGCCCGAGGCCAGCAGCGCCGACACGCCGGCGAGGACCGCCCCGGCCGGGGGCGAGGTGAGACACCTCAAGCTGTACGCCGAGAAACTCGCTGACGGGCAGATGGGCTACGGACTGGAGAAGGGGAAGGCGACCGTCCCCGGACCGCTGATCGAACTCAACGAGGGCGACACACTGCACATCGAGTTCGAGAACACCATGGACGTGCGGGCGAGCCTGCACGTGCACGGCCTGGACTACGAGATCACCAGCGACGGCACCAGGTTGAACAAGAGCGACGTCGAGCCGGGCGGCACCCGCACCTACACCTGGCGCACCCACGCGCCCGGCCGGCGCAAGGACGGCACCTGGCGGGCGGGCAGCGCGGGCTACTGGCACTACCACGACCACGTCGTGGGGACGGAGCACGGCACCCATGGCATCCGGAAGGGCCTGTACGGGCCGGTGATCGTGCGGCGCAAGGGAGACGTCCTGCCGGACCGCACCCACACGATCGTCTTCAACGACATGCTGATCAACAACAAGCCGGCCCACTCCGGACCCGACTTCACGGCCACCGTGGGCGATCGGGTCGAGTTCGTGATGATCACGCACGGCGAGTTCTACCACACCTTCCACATGCACGGTCACCGCTGGGCGGACAACCGTACGGGAACGCTCACCGGCCCCGACGACCCCAGCCAGGTCATCGACAACAAGATCGTCGGCCCGGCGGACTCCTTCGGGTTCCAGGTGATCGCGGGGGAGGGGGTGGGGGCCGGGGCGTGGATGTACCACTGCCATGTGCAGAGCCACTCCGACATGGGCATGGTGGGGCTGTTCCTGGTGCGCAAGCCGGACGGGACGATCCCGGGATACGAGCCGCACGAACACCGGCACGGGCAGACGGCGGAGCAAGGGCACGGGCAGACGGCGGAGCAAGGGCACGCGCACTGACGGACCGGTTGCTTCAGGTGCGCGGGACGCGCCCCCGCCCGGCGGCAGCAGCCGCAGCCACGGGCGGGACCGTCAGCCGATGTCGGGATCCTCCGGCCGCCGTGAAGGCGTGCGCAACCGGTTGTCGGCGGTGCCGAGAACCCCGCGCGGAAGTGGACCTTCGCCTTCCGAGAGCGCTCTCACGCCGGTCCCGGAGCCGGGGCTATCCTGATCCGCACCCCGCCGATGAGGAGCCCCGACGTGACCGAGACAGCGCCGCGCCCCACGCTGGAGGCCGTGGCCGCGCGGGCCGGGGTCTCACGGGCCACCGTCTCCCGGGTGGTCAACGGCGGGGACGGGGTGCGGGACCCGCTCGTGGAGCGGGTCCGTCGGGCGGTGGACGAGCTCGGGTACGTGCCCAACCAGGCCGCCCGCAGTCTGGTGACGAAACGGCACGACGCCGTGGCGGTCGTGGTCGCCGAACCGGAGACCCGGGTCTTCGCGGACCCCTTCTTCGCCCTGCAACTGCGAGGCATCAGCAAGGAGTTGACCGCCCACGACAACCAGCTCGTCCTGCTGCTCACCGAGGGCCGCGACGACCACGCCCGGGTCGGCCGCTACCTCGCCGGCGGCCATGTCGACGGCGCGCTGGTGTTCTCCCTGCACCTCGACGACCCCCTGCCCGGCCTGATCCGCCGGGCCGGTGTCCCGACCGTCTTCGGCGGCCGCCCCGGCTGGAGCGACGGCGACGGCGACAGCGACGGCGGTGACGTCGTGTACGTCGACAGCGACAACCGCGGCGGTGCCCGTGACGCCGTACGCCATCTCGTCGGCCTGGGCCGCACCCGCGTCGCGCACATCACCGGCCCGCTCGACCAGACCTCGGCTGCGGACCGGCTCGACGGCTTCCGGGACGTGATGCCCGACGCCGACCCGCGACTGGTCGTGCCGGGCGACTTCACCCCGGCCGGGGGCGAGCGGGCGATGCGCGGGCTGCTGGACCACTGCCCCGACGTGGACGCGGTGTTCGCCGCCAACGACCTCACCGCCGCGGGCGCCCTGCGCGTGCTGCGCGAGCACGGGCGCCGGGTGCCCGAGGACGTCGCCGTGATCGGCTTCGACGACATGCTGGCCGTCACCGAACAGACCGACCCGCCGCTCACGACGGTCCGTCAGGACATAGAGGAGATGGGCAGGTTGATGGCACGGCTGCTCCTGCGCGGCCTCGACCGCAGGACCGCCGAGGTGCCGGGAGCCACCCGCTCCGGGGTGGTGCTGCCGACCACCCTGGTCCGCCGCGCCTCGGCCTGAACCCCGCGCCCGCCCGCCTGCCGAAACCGGCTCACGCCTCCGGTGGCGTGCTCGTGATCACCGCGAAACGCGCCCCGTACGGGTCGGCGAGCTCGGCGATGCGCCCCACGTTCTCCAGGTCCGTCGCCGGCATCCGCACCGTGCCGCCCCGCTCCTGTGCCGCGCCGACGACCGTGTCCGTGTCCTCGACCTCGAAGTACGGCAGCCACGCCCCGGCCGGCGCCTGGGTCGGGTCGTCCTCCAGCGGCACGATCGCGCCGAACATGGCGTCCGACTCGGTGCCCGACGGGTGGACGGTGGTGTAGGTGTCCCCGGCGAAGGTGAGGGCGGTGGTCTCCCAGCCGAACACCGCGTTGTAGAAGCCCGCGGCGGCGGGCAGGTCCGGCGTGTACAGCTCCAGCCAGTACAGCGCGCCCACTTCCTCGACGACGTCCAGGCCGTTGTTGGCCGCGGGCTGCCAGATGCCGAAGGACACGCCCGCCCGGTCGGCGAGGATCGCCATGCGGCCCTGGTCCAGGACGTCCATGGGCTGCACCAGCACCGAGCCGTGCGCCTGCTCGGCCGCCTTGGCGGTGGCGTCGGCGTCCGAGGTCATGAAGTACACGGTCCAGGACGGCGGGCCCTGGTCCGGCGTGGTCTGCATACCGCCCGCGGCGGTCCTCCCGTCGAGCTGGAAGAAGCCGTAGCCGCCGACCTCGGGCCCGCCCGCCTGGAACTGCCAGCCGAAGAGCGCTTGGTAGAAGGAGGAGGCGCCCTCGATGTCGGGTGTGCCGAGATCGAGCCAGTTCGGGGCGCCCGTGACATAACGGGTCGTGAGCATCTCCGCTCTCCTTCGAAAGGTCCCGTTGCCTGTACTGCGAGTCTCGCACCGCCCACTGACAAACGCCCAGGCGTGACCCTCAATCCTGGTCACCCTGAGTGACCGAGGCGTTTCATCAGGTCGTACGACCTCCCGCGCGCCGCCTTCCACCGGGCTGTCCGGCCGGGGCATCATCGGTCGGCCGCGGGCCGTGGACGGTGTCGTTGAGCGCGCGTTGATGGAATGTTTTTCACCGCCCGGCACGATCTCGGGCATGCACATCGACACCATGACACCGGGCACTCTCGCCTGGCAGACCCAGGCACTGTGCGCCCAGACCGGGGCGGACTTCTTCTTCCCCGAGCCGGGCAGCTCCGTACGCGAGGCGAAGCGCATCTGCGGCATGTGCGAGATGCGCCCCGCCTGTCTGGACTACGCCCTGGCCAACGACGAGCGCTTCGGCGTCTGGGGAGGCCTGTCCGAGAAGGAGAGACTGCACCTCAGGCGCACGGGCGACTGAACCGCCGCCCCCTCCGCCCCGCCCGTGCCCCCGTCACCCGCTCGTCCTCACCCTTCCCTCCGCACTCATACGTTCGAAAACCGGTACGACCGGTCCCGGGGGTGAGGTTAGGATCCGTGGGCGCGGCCGGGCGTAGCGCAGAGGCAGTCGCGCCGTCCTGCACAGACGGATACGCCGGTTCGAATCCGGTCGCCCGGACGCGCGGTGGGCCGGTAGCGCAGAGGCAGGCGCACCGCCTTCTCAGGGCGGATACGTCGGTTCGAATCCGGCCCGGCCCACCACCGGCACAGCATCGGGACGGGCGGGGACACATGCGGGACGCAATCGGCGAGGAGGAGCTGGCCGCCTTCCACCGTACGGTCGCCCGCCTGCGGGCACTGCCCGTCGACGACCCGGTCCGGCTGCGCGCCGAGCAGGTCGCCGCGTCCTTCACGAGGGACGGACGGCTGCGCCGGCGCAGGACACGCGGCGACGAACTGTCCGCCGCCGATGCCGAGGTGAGCGCTGCGACCGCGACCGGCGCACTCGACCGGCGCGAGGACGCTCCGCTCGCAGCGGCCGGTACCGGCGGAGTGTTCCGCAAGCCCCGCGGCTGCTACGTCTGCAAGTCGCCCTACCGCCAGGTCGACTCCTTCTACCACCGCCTGTGCCCGCGGTGCGCCGCCGACAACACCGCCCGCCGCGCCCTGAGCACGGACCTCGGCGGTCGCCGGGTCCTCCTCACCGGCGGCCGGGTGAAGATCGGCTTCCAGCTGGCGCTGATGATGCTGCGCGACGGCGCCGAACTGCTGGTGACCTCCCGCTTCCCGCACGACACCGTCCGCCGCTTCCGCGCCGAACCCGGCAGCGAGAAGTGGCTCGACCGGCTGAGCGTCCTCGCCGTCGACCTGCGCGACCCCCGCCAGGTGCTGGGCCTGTGCGAGGAGTTGCGACAGGAGGGCGAGCCGCTGGACATCCTCGTGAACAACGCGGCGCAGACCGTGCGGCGCCCGCCCGAGTCGTACGCGCTGCTGGCGGACGGGGAGTCGGACGCGCTGCCCGAGGGCGCCCGGCGCGCACCCGGCTTCACGCCGATGCGGATGCTCGGCGGCCGGGGGGCGTCCCTGCCGGTCGCGCTGCGCGAGGCCGACGAGGCCGGACTGCTGCCCGACCCGTCCCCGGAGAACTCGTGGTCGGCCCGGCTCGGCGCCCTCGACCCGGCCGAGGTCCTGGAGACCCAGCTGGTCAACGCGCTCGCCCCGGCCCTGCTGTGCGACCGGCTGCTGCCCCTGCTGCTCGCCTCGCCCAACCCGCGTCGCTACGTGGTCAACGTGACCGCGGTCGAGGGCCGGTTCGCGGTCCGGAACAAGACGGCCGGTCATCCCCACACCAACATGGCCAAGGCCGCCCTCAACATGCTCACCCGCACCAGTGCCGCCGAACTCGCCGAGCAGGGCGTGCACATGTGCGCGGTCGACACCGGCTGGATCACCGACGAGAACCCGGCACCGAAGAAGGCCCGGATGGCCCAAGCGGGCTTCCGCACGCCCCTGGACGTCGTGGACGGCGCCGCCCGGGTCTACGACCCGATCGTGCGGGGCGAGGCCGGGGACCCCGTGTCCGGGGTGTTCCTCAAGGACTACCGGGAGGCGCAGTGGTGAACGAAGGACCCGGTACCGGCTTCGCGGGCGTCCCCCGCGTCGTGCCGCGCCCGCAGGCCGAACTCGGTCCCCTGCTGGACTGGTTGCGAGCGGGCCGCCCCGCCGGTGAACGCCTGGACTTCACGGCCGGTACGGCACTGCCCGACGGCCGGCTGGACCTGTGCAAGCAGGGGCTGGGCCCCCAGGGTGCCGCCCTGGTCGCCGAGACCCTCTCCCAAGGGCCCACCCCGGTACGGCACCTGCTCCTCGGCACCGACGCGCTCGGTGACGAGGGGGCCACCGCCGCGGCCGGCGCCGGCACCGGCGTGGAGACGCTCTACCTGGGCTGCAACAACATCACCGCGGGCGGCGCCTGCCGCATCGCCGACCAGCTGCGCGCCTCCCCCCGGGTCACCGGGGTCTGGCTCAAACGCAACCCGCTCGGCAGTGCCGGCGGCCGGGCCGCGGCCGAACTCGTCGAGTCCGCCCGGTCGTTGCGCACCCTCGACCTCGTCCAGACCGGCCTCGACGCGTCGGGCGTCCTGGTCCTCGCCGACGCGCTGCTGGCGGCCGCCGGCAACGGGCGCCGGATCGAACGGCTCTTCGTCGGCGGCAACCCGCTGGGGGAGGGCGGAGCGCAGTCCCTCGCCGAGGTCCTCGCGGCCGGCGCGATCGACGAACTGTACGTCTCCGCCGCCGGGTTGGCGGACGCCGGTGCCCTCCGTCTGGCCGACGTCCTGGAGCGGGCACCGCATGGGCGGCTGACCCGGCTGTCCGTCGCCAGCAACGGCATCGGCCCGCGGGCGGCGGCCCGGCTGGTCACTGCGGCGACGGCGGCCGGCGTCACCCTGCTGGACCTGGGCCGGGTCCGGGCGGCGGCGGTGCTCGGCGCGGCCGACAACCACATCGACACGCCCGCCGCCGAGGCGATCGGCGCGGCCCTCGCGGCCACCGGCCACCGCCTCACCCACCTGGTCCTCACCCACACCGGCATGCGCAGCCGCGAGGCCCACCGCCTCCTCGACAGCGCGACGCGCGCCGGCACGGCCACCCGCTTCGTCCTCGGCCAGGGCGTCGCGGCGAGCGTCAAACGCCGCCTGGAGGCCCTCAGCGCCCACGTCCCGCACCCGACGGTCCCGGCCGACGTGGCCGCCGTGCGCAGCGTGCACAGAACAGCTCCCCGGCTGTCACCGGGGAGCTAGTCTGATCTCAAGGGCGGGGTCGTAGCGCAGAGGCAGGCGCGCCGGTCTCCAAAACCGGGACACGCTGGTTCGAATCCAGCCGCCCCGCCCCCCTCGGAGGCGGTGGCTGTCAGCCGGCCGCGCGCGCCGCCATCCGCGCCTTGCGCGTCGCGAGCTTCTCGTCGAACTTGGAGGCCTCCGCGTCCAGGCCGCTCATGTACAGGCCGAGTTCCTCCTGGGCCTTGAGGCCCTCGGGGCCGAGACCGTCGATCTCCAGGACCTTCAGGAAGCGCAGGACGGGCTGGATGACGTCGTCGTGGTGGATGCGCATGTTGTAGACCTCGCCGATCGCCATCTGTGCGGCGGCCCGCTCGAAGCCGGGCATGCCGTGGCCGGGCATCCGGAAGTTCACGATCACGTCGCGGACCGCCTGCATCGTCAGGTCGGGCGCCAGGTCGAAGGCGGCCTTGAGCAGGTTCCGGTAGAAGACCATGTGCAGGTTCTCGTCGGTCGCGATCCGCGCCAGCATGCGGTCGCACACCGGGTCCCCGGACTGGTGGCCGGTGTTGCGGTGCGAGACGCGGGTCGCCAGCTCCTGGAAGGCCACGTAGGCGACCGAGTGCAGCATCGAGTGCCGGTTGTCCGACTCGAAGCCCTCGGCCATGTGGGCCATGCGGAACTGCTCCAGCTTGTCCGGGTCGACCGCGCGCGAGGCGAGCAGGTAGTCGCGCATCACGATGCCGTGCCGGCCCTCTTCCGCGGTCCAGCGGTGCACCCAGGTGCCCCAGGCGCCGTCGCGGCCGAAGAGGGAGGCGATCTCGTGGTGGTAGCTGGGGAGGTTGTCCTCGGTGAGCAGGTTCACGACCAGGGCGATCCGGCCGAGCTCGGTGACCTTGGACTGGCCCTTCTCCCAGGCCTCGCCGTCCTCGAAGACGCCGGGGAAGTTGCGGCCGTCGCTCCACGGCACGTACTCGTGCGGCATCCAGTCCTTGGCGACCTTGAGGTGCCGGTTCAGTTCCTGTTCGACGACTTCCTCCAGCGCGTACAGCAGGCGGGCGTCGGTCCAGGCGGAGGACGGGCTGCCGAGGTGAGGGGAAGTGATCGTCACGGGTACTCCAGGGGACGCGGAACATGTACGTGGAACAGAATGTGCTTCAGGGGAGCGGCACGGTCGGCGAGCGACGCCGGTAACCTACGACATCGTAGGCTACGTATCCGTAGGTTACGAGACCGTAGGTTAAGAGCGCCGTAAAGATCCCTGATCAGCGGTGTTCCCCGGGCATGACAAGCGGTCCCGGAACCGCAGGTCCAGGGCCGACAGAGGGAAAGTTCACCCGGTCAGACGTACAGCTCCCGCATCCGCACCGAGAGGCATGTCACACAGCCCTCGAGTTTCTCGAACTCGCTGATGTCCACCAGCACCGGCTCGTGGCCGAGGTCGGTGAGCAGCTCCGCGGTCTTCGGAGCGCTCGCCGCCATCAGCAGCTTGGCGCCGCCGAGCAGGACCACGTGCGCCCCCGACTCCTCCGGCACCGGCAGGAAGCGCGGGAACAGCGAGGGCGCGTCCAGCTGCGGGATGCGTCCGAGGACGGTCCCGTCGGGCAGCGCGGTCACCGCGGTCTTCAGATGCAGCACCTTGCTCACCGGCACCGCGACCACCCGGGCCCCGAGCGGCTCGAAGGCGGCCCGCAGCTGCTGCAGACCGGCCGCGTTGGTGCGGCCGCCCCGGCCGACGTAGATCGTGTCGCCGATCTTCAGTACGTCGCCGCCCTCCAGCGTGCCCGGCTCCCAGATCCAGTTGACCGAGCAGCCCAGACGGGCCACGGCCTCCTCGACCCCGAGGACCTCCTCGCGCCGCGACTCGGCGCCGGGCCGGGTGATCAGCGCGACGTTCTTGTACATGACGACGGTGTCCTCGACGAACACCGAGTCGGGGCAGTCGTCCTCCGGATCCACCTCGATCGTCTCCCAGCCGTGCGTGCGCAGGGCCCCGACATAGGCCTCCCACTGTTCGAGTGCGAGGTCGACGTCGACCTTCTCGCGCTCGATGTGCGTCACCAGGCCTTCGGCGAGGCGAGGGCTGGGGCGACGGACGAGGGCCTTCTTGCTGCGCACGGGGATCTCCGGGTCGGTGGGACGGGTGCGGGACCTTCGTGGGGTACCCGGTCAGCCATCATGCAGCGCCGCTGCGCGCGGGCAAAACCCCCGGTGTCAGGCTGTGGCCCTCCTGAGATGCTCCGCCGTGCTGGAGCCGCGGGCGGCGAGGAGCCCCCGGGGGGTCCCCTCGAAGATCACCCGTCCGCCGTCCCGGCCCCCGTCCGGGCCGAGGTCGACGATCCGGTCGGCGTGCGCCACCACGTCCAGGTTGTGTTCCACGACCACGACCGTGTTGCCCGCGTCGACCAGCCGGTCCAGGAGCGCGAGCAGCCCCTCGACGTCCGACATGTGCAGCCCGGTCGTCGGTTCGTCGAGGACGTACACGGCCCCGGTCCGGTGCAGCCGCGTCGCCAGCTTGATCCGCTGCCGCTCACCGCCGGACAGGGTGGACAGCGGCTGGCCGAGCGTGAGGTAGGTCAGGCCGACGTCTCGCAGGGCGCGCAGCCGGCGTCGCACCCCGAGGTCGTCGAAGAACCCCAGTGCCTGCTCGGCGGTCATCTCCAGGACGTCCGCGATCGAGTGGCCGCCGACGGTCAGCCGCAGCACCTCGTCCCTGAAGCGCCGCCCCTCGCAGTCGTGGCAGGTCGTGGTCACCGGGTCCATGAACGCGAGGTCGGTGAGGATGACCCCGCGGCCCTCGCAGCCGCCGCAGGCGCCGGTCGAGTTGAAGCTGAAGAGCCCCGGCTCGGTGCCCGTCTCGCGCGCGAAGATCCTCCGTACCGTGTCCATCATCCCGACGTACGTCGCCGGAGTGGACCGGGCCGAGATCCCGATGGCCGACTGGTCGACGACCACGGCGCCCGGGTGTGCGGCGGTGAACTCCGCGACCAGCGTGCTCTTCCCGGATCCGGCGACCCCGGTCACCACCGTCAGCACCCCGGTCGGGAACTCGACGGTCACGTCCCGCAGGTTGTGCCGGCCGGCGCCCTTGACCCACAGTCCGCCGGTGGCGGTCCGCACCTCGTCCTTGAGTGTCGTACGGCGTCGCAGACATCGTCCGGTCAGGGTGGCGGACCCGGCGAGTTCCACCGGCGTCCCCTCGAACACCACACGGCCGCCCTCGGTGCCGGCGCCCGGTCCCATGTCGACGACGTGGTCGGCCAGCGCGATGACGTCCGGGTCGTGCTCGACGACCAGCACGGTGTTGCCCTTGTCGCGCAGCCGCAGCAGCAGGTCGCCGAGGCGTCCGACGTCCCTCGGGTGCAGGCCGACGCTGGGCTCGTCGAAGATGTACGTCATCCCGGTGAGGCTGGAGCCCAGGTGCCGCACGGTCTTCAGCCGCTGTCCCTCGCCGCCGGAGAGGGTGGCGGTCTCACGGTCGAGGCTGAGATAGCCGAGGCCGATCGCGTCGACGCGTTCGAGGGCGGCGACGGCGGCCCGGGCGATCGGCCGGGCGACGGGGTCGTCGATCTCCTTGAGTACGTCGATCAGATCGCTGACCTGGAGGTGCGCGCAGTCCGCGATGGTCCGGCCGTTGATGCGGGAGGCCAGCGCGGCCTGGTTGAGGCGGGCGCCGGCGCAGGCCGGGCAGCTGCCCTCCGCGAGGAACTCCCGCACCAGGTCCCGGGTCTTCTGGCTCATCGCCGACAGGTCGCGCTTGAGGTACAGCCGCTCGAACCGGTCGGCGAGGCCCTCGTACTCGGTGGTCCAGGTGCCGCCCGCGGCCTTGACGGTGACCTTGCTGCCGGGGCGGCCGTGCATCAGGAACTCCCGCTCGGCGGCGGTGAACTCGCCGACCGGCTTGTCGGGGTCGAGTTCGTCGGTGTTGGTGTACGCCTGCCCCTGCCAGGTCCCCGCGGCGAACGGCGGGAAGCGCACCGCCCCGGCCGCGAGCGAGCGGCCGGGGTCGAGGATGCCGTCCCAGTCGGGGCGTACCGTCCGGCCGAGACCGTCGCACTTAGGGCACATTCCCGCCGGATCGTTGAAGGAGTAGGCGGTGGCCGGCCCGGCGCTGGGGGTGCCGTGCCGGGAGAACAGCACCCGCATCACCGAGTGGATGTCGGTCATCGTGCCGACCGTGGACCGAGAGTGGCCTCCTACCGGCCGCTGGTCGACGACGATCGCGGGTGTCAGGTCCTCCATGGCGTCGGCGTGCGGTCGCTCGTACTTGGGCAGCCGGTTGCGGACGAACCAGGTGAACGTCTCGTTGAGCTGGCGCTGCGACTCGACCGCGATCGTGTCGAAGACGACCGAGGACTTCCCCGATCCCGAAACGCCGGTGAACACGGTCAGCCGGCCTTTCGGGATGCGGAGGGTGACGTCCTTGAGGTTGTTCTCCCTGGCTCCGGTGAGGGTGATGAATTCGGGCATGCACCCGACGCTAGGCGGGATACCCGACAGCTTCTGGCGTGATTTCCTTCAGTTCTCCGTCCAGCATCAGCCAGCGCGTGATGCCGATCGACTCCAGGAAGGGCAGGTCGTGGCTGGCCACGATCAGCGCGCCTTCGTAGGACTCCAGGGCCGTGGTCAGCTGCCGCACGCTCGCCATGTCGAGGTTGTTGGTCGGCTCGTCGAGCATCAGCAGCTGCGGTGCGGGCTCCGCCAGCATCAGCGCGGCCAGTGCCGCCCGGAAGCGTTCGCCACCGGACAGCGTCCCCGCCCGCTGGTCGGCGCGGGCGCCCCGGAACAGGAAGCGGGCCAACCGGGCCCTGACCCGGTTGTTGGTGGCGCCGGGCGCGAACCGGGCCACGTTCTCGGCGACCGTCAGCTCGTCGTCCAGCACGTCGAGCCGCTGCGGCAGGAAACGCATCGGGACATGGGTCCTCGCCTCGCCCGAGACGGCCCCGAGCTCCCCGGCGATCGTGCGCAGCAGCGTGGTCTTGCCCGCGCCGTTGCGTCCGATCAGCGCGATCCGCTCTGGACCCCGCAGGTCGAAGCCGCCCTGGACACGAGCGCCGTACGCCAGTTCCAGGTCCAGGAGGGTCAGGACGGTCCGCCCCGGGGGTACGGCCGTGTACGGCAGGTCGACCCGGATCTCGTCGTCGTCCCGTACGGCGTCCACCGCCTCGTCGAGCCGCTCCTTCGCCTCGGCGAGCCGCTCCTCGTGCATGATGCGGTGTTTGCCCGCGGACTCCTGCGCCGCGCGCTTGCGTGCCCCCATGACGATCTTCGGCTCGCGCTTCTGGTCCCACATCTTCTGCCCGTACCGCTTACGGCGGGCCAACTTGACCTGCGCGTCAGCCAGTTCGCGCTTCTGCTTCTTGAGGTCCGACTCGGCGACCCGCACCATCCGCTCCGCGGCCTCCTGCTCGGTGGCGAGGGCCTCCTCGTAGGCGGAGAAGTTGCCGCCGTACCAGGTGACCTCCCCGGCGTGCAGATCGGCGATCTGGTCGACCAGGTCGAGGAGTTCGCGGTCGTGGCTGACCACGACCATGACCCCCGGCCAGGACGCGACGGCCGAGTACAGCCGCCTGCGCGCGTACAGGTCGAGGTTGTTGGTGGGTTCGTCGAGCAGCAGGACGTCCGGCCGGCGCAACAGCAGCGCCGCCAGCCGCAGGAGCACGGACTCGCCGCCCGACACCTCGCCGGTCGTCCGGTCCAGCTCGACGTGGCCGAGACCGAGTTCGCCGAGGGTGGCGAGCGCGCGCTCCTCGACGTCCCAGTCGTCGCCGACCGTCTCGAAGTGCTCCTCGGCCACGTCACCCGCCTCGATGGCGTGCAGCGCGGCCCGCCGGGCGGCGATGCCGAGCACCTCGTCGACCCGCAGTCCGGTGTCGAGTGTGACGTTCTGCGGGAGGTAGCCCACCTCGCCCGCCACCCGGACGGTGCCGTCGGCCGGGGCGAGCTCACCGGCGATCAGTTTCAACAGGGTCGACTTCCCGGACCCGTTGACGCCGACGAGGCCGGTCCGGCCGGGGCCGAACGCCACGTCGAGGTCTTCGAGGACGGGGGTCCCGTCGGGCCACGCGAAAGCCAGGGAGGTGCAGGTGATGGAGGTAGACATACGGGTCTCCGCGGTTGCTTGATGCGGTCAGGGGCAAACGCGTATCGAGACACCTGCGACCGAAGGGAGAGGCCCCGGGAGCATGAGAGAAGCCCTGTTCCGGAGGACGGCTCGAACGCCGAGGTCGCACGCGACGCACACACCCCTCGGGTGTGTGACGTGGTGTCTCAGGACCTCAGACGAGCAACGTCCTTCTCCAATCGACGGCAACAGGACCGTTGTCACCGTATGAACGGCCCTCGGGCGCTGTCAACGTATTTATCGCCGACCCCGATCCATCTCGCGAAGGAGACCCCGTGTCCATCGGCTCGCTCTCGCTCCCGGCCCGGCTGTGCCTGCTGGCCTGGGACACCGCCGAGACGGAGGTCACCGGCGCCGGCCGGCTGCCCCCGCTGGTCAGGGCCGGCGCCCTCGTCGAGCTCGCCCGGCGCGGTCTGCTCGTCGACGAGGACGGCATCGCCACGCCGGCCGACCTGGACTCCGGGACGGGGGACCCCGTCCTCGACGGGCTGCTCGAACTGGTCCGGGAGTCCCTGCCCCACCGCTGGCGGACCTGGGTGACCCTGCGGGCGCGGATCACCCTGGACGCCGTACGCGAGCAGCTGGCCGCCGAGGGCTGCCTGCGCGCCGAAAAACGACGGGTGCTCGGGGTCTTCCCGACCGTGGAGTACGCACTGGACCGGCTCGCCGCCGTGGACGCGCTGCGTGCGGAGACCCGGGCGGTGCTGCTCGGGCCGGTGCCGGTCGCGGAGGTCTCCGAGCGGGACGCGGCCCTCGCCGTACTGGTGGACGCGGCGGGACCGGCGGGCGGCGACGGGCGCCGTGCGGATCAGGAGCGGGTCGAGGCGCTCATCGAACGGTGCGGCGTGCCGGCCGCCGTGCTGCGGACGGTCGTACGCGAGGTGCGTACGGCTACGACGGCGGCCGCGGCCCTGGCCGACTGAGGCGCACCGCCGGGAAGACCGCGGCCTCGGGCGGCCGAGCGCCCCTCGGCGCGGACGCCGAGGGGCGAGCGAGGCCGCACGACCATGTCGGATTCCTGCCGGACCCCGCCCGGGGCGGCTGGTTGAGTGAGGCGCGTGACCCACCTGAGCACCCTCCGCCACCGCGCCCTCGCCTTCCGCTCCCTGCACGTGCCGGGCCGTCCGCTCGTCCTGCCCAACGCCTGGGACGCGGCCGGCGCCCGCGTCATCGAGGACGCCGGCGCCGCCGCGATCGCGACGACCAGCGCGGGTCTCGCCTGGGCCCTGGGCGCGGCCGACGGTGACACGCTGGACCGCGACCGGGCCCTCGCGGCGGTGGCGGCCATCGCCGGCGCGGTCGGCGTGCCCGTCAGCGCGGACATCGAGAGCGGCTACGCGAAGGACCCGGCCGAGGTGGCCGACACCATCCGCGCCGTGCTGGCCGCGGGCGTGGTCGGCGTGAACATCGAGGACGCGCTGTACGGCGAGGAGGCGGGGGCGGGCCCGCTGCGGCCGGCCGCCGAGCAGGCCGACCGGATCGCCGCCGCTCGCGAGGCCGCCGACGCGCGGGGCGTACCCCTGTTCGTCAACGCCCGCATCGACACGTTCCTTCGCGGCGCCGGGGGAGTGGACCTCACCCTGGAGCGGGCCGCCGCCTTCCTCGCCGCGGGCGCCGACGGCATCTTCGTCCCCGGGGCCGTCGATCCGGAGACCGTGCGGCTGCTCGCCGACGGAGTGGACGGACCGCTGAACGTGATGGCCGGTCCCGGCGCACCGCCGGTCGCCGACCTGGCCGAGCTGGGCGTCGCCCGGGTCAGCGTCGGCTCGGGCATCGCGCAGGCCGCGCACGCCCTGGTCCGCCGCGCCGCACGGGAGCTGCTGGGCGCGGGCACGTACGACACGCTCGCGGACGGGATCGAGTACGGCGAGCTCAACGCGCTGCTGGGACGGTGAGACCGGCGGGGCTCAGGCGTCCCGCATCAGTTCCGCCAGGTCGTGGTCCAGGTCGAGCTGGAGGTGCTCCAGACCGACCGGCACCAGCTCGCTGGTCGCCTCCAGGAACCGGCGCAGCTCGCCCGAGCGGACGTGCACGACGGCGGTGCCCTCGGGGGCGTGGAACTCCAGGACGGTGCGGTCGTACCCGTACGGACGCACCCGCACGTCGCCGTGGCCCTCGGACTCCGTCAGGCCGGCGGTGAGGAGTTCACGGCTGAAGGTCCAGCAGACCTCCACGCCCTCCAGGGTGGCCGGGGCCGGGAAGGTCATGCGGACGGCGAACGGGTCACGCCGGTCGTAGTGCAGCGTGGCGGGAATGCTCGGCATCCGCGGCGCGGCGGCGACGAGACGGGCCTCGACGGGCTGCTCGATGACGATGGACAACGCCTTGCTCCCTTGTGACGGCGGGACGGACTTCCGGGGATGAGGCCGGGCACTGGAAGAGACGTCGGAACGAGCCAATCCGTGCACACCTTTGTCGAGTGACCTCTGTCACCGTGTTCATTCACGGGAGAGGCCGGAGTCTTCTCCCGTGGCGTGAACGGCACTTGTGGCGCGCGGGACGGCTGGGACGGGCGGACCCGGCGGTCTGGACGGCACCTGGGCGGTGGGCTAGCTTCGCCCGCCATGAGGCGCTTGGGGAACACGCGACGCACGAGACGGCCGGGACGGACCGGGCAGGCGGTGGGCGCGGGGGTGGCGTGCGCGGCGGCGCTGGCCGCCCTGACCGCCGTACCGGCACAGGCACACGAGCCGGGGCACCGGGCGCCGCACTGGGCGGCGAAGGACACCGGCAGTTCCGGCGTGCGGCTGCGCGGGCTCGCCGCCGTCAGCCGGGACACCGCCTGGGTGGCCGGCACCCAGGGCACCGTGCTGCGCACCACCGACGGCGGGGCGAGCTGGCGGAACGTCTCACCCCCGGGCGCCGGTGAGCTGCAGTTCCGGGACATCGAGGCGTTCGACGCGCGCCGCGCGGTGGTGCTGGCCATCGGCGAGGGCGAGGCGTCCCGCGTCTACCGGACCGACGACGGCGGGGCGAGCTGGACGGAGTCCTTCCGCAACACCGACGCGAAGGCCTTCTACGACTGCCTCACCTTCTTCGACCGCCGCCACGGCCTCGCCATGAGCGACCCCGTGGGCGGGAGGTTCCGCATCCTGTCGACCGCCGACGGCGGCCGCTCCTGGAAGGTGCTGCCCGACGCCGGCATGCCGCCCGCGCTGGACGGCGAGGCAGGGTTCGCGGCGAGCGGCCAGTGCCTGGTCTCCGCGGGCTCCCGGGACGTCTGGCTGGCCACCGGCGGGGCCGCACGCGCGCGTGTCCTGCACTCCGCCGACCGAGGGCTGACCTGGACGGTCTCGGACGCGCCGATCCCGGCGGGCGATCCGGCCCGCGGTGTCTTCGCGCTCGCCTTCCGCGACCGCGCGCACGGCCTGGCGGTCGGCGGCGACTACCGCCCGGACCAGTCCTCCGCGCGGCCTGCGGCCCGCAGCACCGACGGCGGCCGCACCTGGCGGCCTGCCGACCGGCCGCCGCCCGCCTACCGCTCCGGCGTCGCCTGGCTCCCGCACAGCCGAACCGCCGCCCTCGCGGTCGGCCCCACCGGAACGGACCTGACGACGGACGGCGGCCGCACCTGGCGGACCGTGGACACCGGCTCCTACGACACCGTCGACTGCACGCCCGACCTGGGCTGCTGGGCATCCGGCGAGCAGGGACGCGTGGCCCGCCTGGAGAGCTGACCCGCTCGGTGTGCCACATGGGACCTGAATGCGGGTACCCGTTCACCGACCGTGAGAGGAGTGAACGGACATGCCACGTGGTTCCAGCCCCAAGCGGGAACGCCAGTACGAGCACATCAAGGAGAGCGCCGAGGACCGGGGCGAGAGCACCGGCCGCGCCAAGGAGATCGCCGCGCGGACGGTCAACAAGGAACGCGCCCGGTCCGGCGAGTCGAAGACCGCCGGCCGCACCTCGACCCAGGACATGTCGTCCGGCAAGCGGGGCGGTCAGCGGTCCGGCAAGGGCTCCCAGGGACCGACGTACGACCAGCTCTACCAGGAGGCCAAGCAGCGCGGCATCCAGGGCCGTTCGGACATGAACAAGTCCCAGCTGCGACGGGCGCTGGACAACAAGAAGAGCTGAGCCGAGCCCGGGCGCCGTTCAGCCGGCGGTCTCCCGGTACCGCTCCAGCCCGGGGGCGGTCTTGGTCGCCTCGAACTCGGTGATGCGGTACTCGCACACCCCGGCGGTGACGAACGGGTCGCCCGCGGCGATCGCCTCGATCCCCGCGCGGTCCTCCGCGACGGCGATGATCACCCCGCCGTCGCGGGGGCTCTTGCGTCCGGACGCCAGGAAGACCCCCTGCGCGTACTGCTCGTCGAGCCAGGTGACATGGTCTGCCACCACGGCGTCGACGGCATCGAGCGGGGCGGTGTAGGTCAGCTCCATCACGAACATGATCGCGAGACTACGCCGTCCGGGCGACGGACCGTAGGCTCGGGCCCATCATGACGACCGTACGCATTCCCGCGGGCTGGCCCGCCACCGAGGAGCAGGCCCGCGCAGTCCAGGACGAGTTGCGCGAGCGCGTGGTGCTCGACGAGCAGGGGCCGCCGCCCGGCACCGGCCATGTCACCGGTGTCGACGTGGCCTACGACGACGACCACGACCTGGTCGTGGCGGCCGCCGTGGTGCTGGACGCGGCGAGCCTCGAGGTCGTCGCCGAGACGACGGCGGTCGGCCGGATCTCCTTCCCCTACGTGCCGGGACTGCTCGCCTTCCGTGAGATCCCGACGGTCCTCGCGGCCCTCGAAGCCCTGCCCTGCCCGCCCGGCCTGGTGGTCTGCGACGGCTACGGTCTCGCGCACCCGCGCCGCTTCGGCCTCGCCAGCCACCTCGGCGTCCTGACCGGCCTGCCCACGATCGGCGTCGCCAAGAACCCCTTCACCTTCACCTACGACGATCCCGCCACCCCGCGCGGCAATGCGGCTCCCCTCCTCGCCGACGCCGAGGAGGTCGGCCGCGCGCTGCGCACCCGGGACGCGGTCAAGCCGGTCTTCGTGTCCGTCGGCCACCGGGTGAGCCTCGACAACGCCTGCGCCCACACCCTCGCCCTGACCCCCGACTACCGCCTGCCCGAGACGACCCGCAGGGCCGACTCCCTGTGCCGCAGGGCGCTGCGGGAGGCGACGCCTTGAGCGAGCCGCCCCGGTACCCGGCCTGAGTACCTGGTCTGAGTACCTCGTCTGAGTATCCGTACGGATGTGGGGGCGGCCGCCCGCTCGGCAGGCTGTGCCGCATGACCTCGCACCGCTACCCGAAGCCCCTCGCCGACCCCGACCGGCCCGTGGAGCGTGCCGTGACGGCCGCCCTGGTCCTCGCCGTGCTCGCGGCGCTCGCCTGGATCGTCGGAATGATCTACACGGTCACCCTGTGGCAGCTGTAGGGCCTGCCTGACGCGTCCTCGTCCGTCCGGTGGACGGGAACGCGTCACGCCCGGGCTCGGTTCACCGGCTCGCGGCCACCCGGAAGGTGATCCCGGCCCGCCGCAGCCGTTCGGTCAGCGCGTCGCCCATCGCGACCGCCGTGGTGACCTGACCGGCGGTCGGCGGCAGGTCGTCGAGGGCCAGGGACAGTGCCGACTCGGCGAACATCTTCGCCGTCTCGTCGTATCCCGGGTCGCCGCCCGACACCTCGGTGAACACGCGCCGGCCGCCGCCCTCGCCGACGAAGCGGACACGGAACCAGCTCTTCGCGCGCTTCTCCGGGGCCGGCCCCTCCCCGGGCTTGAGCCGGTCGGACAACCAGCGCCGCGCGGGTGGCAGTTGGGCGGCGGCGAGGAGCGCGCCCACGGCGGCCACTCCGCCCACCGCGACCGGCAGCTGCCGGACGGCCGCGTAGTGGCGGTAGCGGAAGTCGGGGCCGTAGCGTTCCAGGGCCTTCGCGGACCGGCGGACGATCTGCGCGTCGATGGTCGGCAGGGGCAGCGCCCAGGCGCCGACCTCCCGGGCGAACCGCGGCGAGCCGGTCGGGGCGTACGCGCGCCGGCCCACCAGGCGCGGCTCGTGCCGGCCCCGGTCCCGGGCGGCGGCCAGCATCTGCCGCCCGCGCGCGAACTGGTTCAGCGCGGAGGCGAACGTGCCGCCCGAGAAGGTGGCGTCCGCGGTCACGAAGCCGTCGATCCGCAGGGGGACACCCTCGGGCAGCTGCCGGACCGTGAAGTACGCGCCCAGGTCGTGCGGCACCGAGTCGAAACCGCACGCGTGCACCAGCCGGGCGCCCGTCTCCCGTGCGCGTGCGTCGTGGCGGACGTACGTCAGGTCGACGAACTCGGGCTCGCCGGTGAGGTCCAGATAGTCCGCTCCGGTGTCCGCGCAGGCGGCGACGAGCTCCTCGCCGTAGGTCACATAGGGGCCGACCGTGGTGGCCACCACGCGCGCGTGGGCGGCGAGTTCGCGCACCGAGGCCGGATCCGACACGTCGGCCGTCAGCACCCCGACCTCCGCGCCGCCGGGCAGTGACTCCCGCAGCCGGTGCAGCTTCTCCTCGCTGCGGCCGGCGATCGCCCAGCGCAGCCCCTCGGGGGCGTGCGCGGCGAGGTACTCCGCGGTCAGCGTCCCCACGAAGCCGGTGGCTCCGAAGAGCACGATGTCGTAGGGGCGATCCGCCCTTTTCAGCCTGCTCATGACACTCCTGGGTCCTGCCGCACGCGCCGTTGTCGGTGGCCGAGGCTAGCGTGAGGAGTGCGGAGCCCGACGACGAGCCCGGAGGTGGGACGGTGGCCGTGGCCAGAAGTGCCCTGCGCAAGTGGGAGAAAGTGCGCGAGTTCGCCCTCGGTCTGCCGGGCGCCGCCGAGGAGTTCCCCTGGGGCGAGAGCGTCGCCAAGGTCAACAAGAAGGTGTTCGTCTTCCTCGGCGTCGACGACGGCAGCTACCCGTTGGGCGTCACCGTGAAGCTCAGGGACGAGGCCGCGCACGCCCACGCCATGACCTGCCCCGGCGCCGAACCCGCGGGGTACGGCCTCGGCAGGTCCGGCTGGGTGCGCATCCCCCTGGAGGAGCAGGGCGCTCCGGCGGCCGGGCTGCTGTGCGACTGGGTGGAGGAGAGCTACCGCGTCATCGCGCCGAAGCGACTCATAGCGGAGCTGGACGGACACTGAGCCGGGCGCCGGGGAGCAAGTCGGGGCACAATCCGACTAAGCGCTTGCTCTTCAGGTCTTGTGTCCGGTGCGGCACCTTCTTAGCATCGCTGGTGTTACATCGGTTGTGTCATACCTGTGCCGACCTCTGGGGGCTGAATGGCAACGACGCCAGGGCAGGGCCCGCTCTCCGGCGTGCGTGTGGTCGAGCTGGCGGGGATCGGGCCCGGCCCGTTCGCCGCCATGCTCCTCGCCGACCTGGGCGCCGACGTGGTCCGCGTGGACCGGCCCGGCGGTGCCTCACTCGGCATCGACCCGGCCTTCGACCTCACCAACCGCAACAAGCGTTCGGTGATCGTCGACCTGAAGGCACCCGACGGCGCCGCACGGGTGCTCGACCTCGCCGCCCGCGCCGACGTCCTGGTGGAGGGGTACCGTCCCGGAGTCGCCGAGCGCCTCGGCGTCGGCCCCGAGGCCTGCCACGCCCGCAACCCCGGGCTCGTCTACGGCCGGATGACCGGCTGGGGCCAGCAGGGCCCGCTCGCCTCGCGGGCCGGCCACGACATCGCGTACATCGCGCTCACCGGCGCCCTCGGCATGATCGGAGCCCCGGACGAACCCCCGGCCGCCCCCGCCAACCTGCTCGGCGACTACGCGGGCGGCTCGCTCTACCTCGTCGTCGGCGTCCTCGCCGCCCTGCACCATGCCCGCGCGACCGGCACCGGCCAGGTCGTCGACGCGGCCATCGTCGACGGCACCTCCCACCTCGCCGCGATGATCCACGGCATGCTGGCGGCCGGCGGCTGGCAGGACCGGCGCGGCGCCAACCTCCTCGACGGCGGCTGCCCCTACTACGGCACCTACGAGACGGCCGACGGGAAGTACATGGCGGTGGGCGCCCTGGAACGGCAGTTCTACGACGAGTTCCTCGACCTGCTCGGCCTGCCGGAGCACGCCGAGGCCCGCAGGGACTGGACGCGCTGGGGCGAGCTGCGCGAGGCGGTCGCCGCCCGCTTCAAGAGCCGCAGCAGGGACGAGTGGACGGCCGTCTTCGACGGCTCCGACGCCTGCGTGGCACCCGTGCTGTCCCTGCGCGAGGCCCCTCACCACCCCCACCTCGCCGCCCGCGGCACCTTCACCGACCACGGCGGCATCACCCAGCCCGTCCCCGCCCCCCGGTTCTCCGCCACGCCGACCGAGGTGCGCACCGGCCCCGCCCGGCCGGGCGCCGACACGGCGGACGTGGCGCGCGACTGGAACGTACCCGACCTCCTGAAGGACCTCGCATGAAGCGGCAGCTCTTCGCCCCCGAGCACGACGCGTTCCGCGAGACCGTGCGCGCCTTCCTGGCCAGGGAGGTGCTGCCGTACTACGCGCAGTGGGAGAAGGACGGCATCGTCTCCCGCGACGCCTGGCGGGCCGCCGGCAAGCAGGGACTGCTCGGACTCGCCGTGGACGAGGAGTACGGAGGCGGCGGCACCCCCGACTTCCGCTACAGCGCCGTCCTCGCCGAGGAGTTCACCCGTGCGGGCGCCCCGGGGCTGGCCCTCGGCCTGCACAACGACATCATCGGCCCGTATCTCACCGGCCTCGCCACCGAGGAGCAGCGCCGCCGCTGGCTGCCCGGCTTCTGCGACGGCACGCTGATCACGGCCATCGCCATGACCGAACCCGGCGCGGGATCCGACCTCCAGGGCATCCGCACCCACGCCGAGGACCGGGGCGACCACTGGCTGCTCAACGGCTCCAAGACGTTCATCTCCAACGGGATCCTCGCCGACCTGGTGATCGTCGTGGCGAAGACGACCCCGGAAGGGGGCGCGCGCGGACTGTCGCTGCTCGTCGTCGAACGCGGCACGGCGGGCTTCGAGCGCGGCCGCAACCTCGACAAGATCGGCCAGAAGGCCCAGGACACCGCCGAGCTGTTCTTCCACGACGTGCGGGTGCCCAAGGAGAACCTCCTCGGCGAGCTGCACGGCGCCTTCGGCCATCTGATGACGAACCTCGCCCAGGAGCGTCTGAGCATCGCCGTCGCCGCGATCGCCGCCGCGGAGCACCTGCTGGAGATCACCACCGACTACGTCAAGGAGCGCGAGGCCTTCGGCCGGCCGCTGGCGGCCAAGCAGCACGTCCGCTTCGAGATAGCCGAGATGGCCACCGAGTGCGCCGTCACGCGCGCGTTCCTCGACCGCTGCGTGGAGGAGCACTCCGGCGGCGGCCTCGACGCCGTGCACGCCTCCATGGCCAAGTGGTGGGCGACCGAACTGCAGAAACGGGTCACCGACCGCTGTCTGCAACTGCACGGCGGCTACGGCTACATGAGTGAATACCCGATCGCCCGGGCCTTCACCGACGGCCGCATCCAGACCATCTACGGGGGGACCACCGAGATCATGAAGGAGATCATCGGACGTTCCCTCCTCGGCTGACCCCGCTCGTCGGCCGGCCCCGCTTGCCAGGCCAACCCTCCTGAAAGGCTTACCAGTGAGCACCGAAGCGTACGTGTACGACGCGATCCGCACCCCGCGCGGCCGCGGCAAGGCGAACGGCGCCCTGCACGGCACCAAGCCCGTCGACCTGGTCGTCGGACTCATCCACGAGATCCGCGACCGCTTCCCGGGCCTGGACCCGGCGGCCGTCGACGACATCGTGCTCGGCGTCGTCGGCCCGGTCGGCGATCAGGGCTCCGACATCGCCCGGATCGCCGCCGTCGCCGCAGGACTGCCGGACACGGTCGCGGGCGTGCAGGAGAACCGCTTCTGTGCCTCGGGTCTGGAAGCCGTCAACATGGCCGCCGCCAAGGTGCGCTCCGGCTGGGAGGACCTCGTCCTCGCCGGCGGCGTCGAGTCGATGTCCCGGGTGCCGATGGCCTCGGACGGCGGTGCCTGGTTCAACGACCCGATGACGAACCTGGCCACCAACTTCGTGCCGCAGGGCATCGGCGCCGACCTGATCGCCACCATCGAGGGATTCTCCCGGCGGGACGTCGACGAGTACGCGGCGCTCTCGCAGGAGCGGGCGGCGACCGCCTGGAAGGAGGGCCGCTTCGACCGGTCCGTCGTGCCGGTGAAGGACCGCAGCGGTCTCGTCGTCCTCGACCACGACGAGTTCCCGCGCCCCGGCACCACCGCCGACTCCCTCGCCAAGCTGAAGCCGTCCTTCGCGGACATCGGCGACCTCGGCGGGTTCGACGCCGTGGCGCTGCAGAAGTACCACTGGGTCGAGAAGATCGACCACGTCCACCACGCGGGCAACTCCTCCGGCATCGTCGACGGCGCCTCGCTGGTCGCCATCGGCTCCCGGGAGATCGGCGAGCGCTACGGCCTCACCCCGCGCGCGCGGATCGTCTCCGCGGCCGTGTCCGGCTCCGAGCCCACCATCATGCTCACCGGCCCCGCGCCCGCCACCCGCAAGGCACTCGCCAAGGCCGGACTGACCATCGACGACATCGACCTCGTCGAGATCAACGAGGCCTTCGCGGCGGTCGTCCTGCGCTTCGTGCGGGACATGGGCCTGTCCCTGGACAAGGTCAACGTCAACGGCGGCGCGATCGCCCTCGGCCACCCGCTGGGCGCCACCGGCGCCATGATCCTCGGCTCGCTCGTCGACGAACTGGAGCGCCAGGACAAGCGGTACGGCCTCGCCACCCTGTGCGTCGGCGGCGGCATGGGCATCGCCACGATCGTCGAGCGCATCTGACCCCCCAGCGGCCACCGCGGCACCAAGAGACTTCTACGGAGACCCTGTCATGACACAGAGCACCACCATCCGCTGGGAACAGGACCGCACCGGCGTCGTCACCCTCGTCCTCGACGACCCCGACCAGTCCGCGAACACCATGAACCAGGCCTTCCGCGACTCCCTCGCGGTGGTCACCGACCGGCTGGAGGCCGAGAAGGACACCATCCGGGGCGTCATCATCACCTCGGCCAAGAAGACCTTCTTCGCGGGCGGCGACCTGCGCGACCTCATCCGGGTCACGCCAGAGACCGCGCAGGAGCTCTTCGACGGCGGCATGGCGATCAAGCGCGACCTGCGCCGCATCGAGACCCTCGGCAAGCCGGTCGTCGCCGCGATGAACGGCGCGGCCCTGGGCGGCGGTTACGAGATCGCCCTGGCCTGCCACCACCGCATCGCCCTGGACGCGCCCGGCTCCAAGATCGGCTGCCCCGAAGTCACCCTCGGCCTGCTCCCCGGCGGCGGTGGCGTCGCCCGCACCGTGCGCCTCCTCGGCATCGCCGACGCGCTCCTGAAGGTGCTCCTCCAGGGCACCCAGTACAGCCCGCGACGCGCCCAGGAGAACGGCCTGGTCCACGACGTGGCCGCCACCCAGGAGGAACTGCTCGCCAAGGCCCGCGCCTTCATCGAGGCCAACCCCGAGTCGCAGCAGCCCTGGGACAAGCCCGGCTACCGGATCCCCGGCGGCACGCCCGCCAACCCCAAGTTCGCGGCGAACCTGCCCGCCTTCCCCGCCAACCTGCGCAAGCAGACCAACGGCGCCCCCTACCCGGCACCGCGCAACATCCTGGCCGCCGCCGTCGAGGGCTCCCAGGTCGACTTCGAGACCGCACAGGTCATCGAGGGCCGCTACTTCGTGGAACTCGCCGCCGGGCAGACCTCGAAGAACATGATCCAGGCGTTCTTCTTCGACCTCCAGGCCGTCAACTCCGGCGCCAACCGGCCCCAGGGCGTCGAACCCCGCAAGGTCCGCAAGGCCGCCGTCCTCGGCGCCGGGATGATGGGCGCCGGCATCGCCTACTCGTGCGCCCGCGCGGGCATCGACGTCGTCCTCAAGGACGTCTCCCTGGAGGCGGCCCTCAAGGGCAAGGCGTACTCGGAGAAGCTGTGCGCCAAGGCCGTCTCCCGGGGCCGTACCACCCAGGACAAGGCGGACGAGCTGCTCGCCCGCATCACGCCCACCGCCGACCCCGCCGACCTCGCGGGCTGTGACGCCGTCATCGAGGCCGTCTTCGAGGACACCTCGCTCAAGCACAAGGTGTTCCAGGAGATCCAGCACCTCGTCGAGCCGGACGCGCTGCTGTGCTCCAACACCTCCACCCTGCCCATCACGGCCCTCGCCGAGGGCGTCGAGCGCCAGGGCGACTTCATCGGGCTGCACTTCTTCTCACCGGTCGACAAGATGCCGCTCGTCGAGATCATCAAGGGCGAGCGCACCGGTGACGAGGCCCTCGCGCGCGCCTTCGACCTGGTCCGGCAGATCAAGAAGACGCCGATCGTCGTCAACGACTCGCGTGGCTTCTTCACCTCACGCGTCATCGGGCACTTCATCAACGAGGGCGTGGCCATGGTCGGCGAGGGCATCGAGCCCGCGTCGGTCGAACAGGCCGCGGCCCAGGCCGGTTACCCCGCCAAGGTGTTGTCCCTGATGGACGAGCTGACCCTCACGCTCCCGCGCAAGATCCGCAAGGAGAGCAGGCAGGCCGTCGAGGAGGCGGGCGGCACCTGGACGGAACACCCCGCCGAGGCCGTCATCGACCGCATGGTCGACGAGTTCGGCCGCACCGGCCGCAGCGGGGGAGCGGGCTTCTACGAGTACGGGGACGACGGCGAGCGGGTCGGCCTGTGGCCCGGGCTGCGGGAGCACTTCACCCGTGAGGGCGCGCGGATCCCCTTCCGGGACATGCAGGAACGCATGCTCTTCTCCGAGGCGCTCGACACCGTCAGGCTCATCGAGGAAGGCGTGCTGACGTCCGTCGCCGACGCCAACATCGGTTCCGTCTTCGGGATCGGCTTCCCCGGCTGGACCGGTGGCGTCCTCCAGTACATCAACGGCTACGAGGGCGGCCTCGCGGGCTTCGTGGCACGCGCGCGTGAACTCGCCGAGCGGTACGGGCAGCGGTTCACGCCGCCCGCCCTGCTGGTGGAGAAGGCGGAGAAGGGGGAGCGGTTCCGGGACGCGTGATCCGTGGTCCTCAAACGCCGGACCGGCTGATGTCAGCCCTCCGGCGTTTGAGGAGCGGGGTCTGGGGCGGAGCCTCAGAAGGACGGGAACGGCAAGGGGCGGCGGGGGCGAGAACCGCCGTCGGACGGCCGGTCACCGCGTGGGCCACTCGCGCAGCTCTTCCTTCAACGACCGCTGGAAGGTGGTCAGCAGCGCCTGCACCACCAGCGGGTGCATATGCGCGGACAGCGACTTCACATCCCGCGCGTCGCGCTCCGCGACCTCCCCGCGAAAGAGCTCCGCCAGCGCGTGGGCCGCCGCCCGGGAGTGCTCGATGAGGACGTTGCGGGACGCGAGGATCGCCTCCTGCGACAGCGGTACGTCGAGCAGCTGGACGCCTAGCCGCAGCAGACCGAGATCGACGTGGTACGAACCGCCGTCGGCCCTCACCACCCCCATCGCGGCGAGCCGCGCCACGTCGCCGTCGCCCAGCTCCCGCCCTGCCCGCCGCGACAGCTCCGCCCGTGACACCGCCTCCACCGCCTCCGGCGCCCAGGAGGCCACCACGGCCCGGTGGATCGCGAGGTCGTGCGCGCTCAGGTCCGGCGGCAGCTGCTGCAGATAGCGTTCGATGGCGGCCAGGGTCATGCCCTGCTGCTGGAGCTCCTCGATCAGCGCGAGTCGCGCGAGGTGGTCCCGGCCGTAGTGCCCGACGCGCCGCGGACCGATCACCGGCGGGGGCAGCAGACCCTTGGTGCCGTAGAAACGGACCGTGCGCACCGTGACCCCGGCCCGTGCGGCCAGCTCGTCGATGGTGAGGGTCGGCTCCCCGGCGTCGGTGGTGTCGGTCGTCATGTGCAGCAGTATCGCTGTCTCACCAATGGTGTGAAACCTCTCGGGCACCCCCGTCGATCAAGCGCCCCCGGACCGTGGGCCGTCTTCTCCCCGACCGTGCGGGATGTCCCCTCGTGTGACGCCCGCCACCGCGTGAGGCGGGTGTTGCGGGGAAGGCGCCCCTTCGGCCTGTGCCTTCCACCGAAGGGCACGGGTCGCGTCACGTCCGGAGACCCGAGCGGAACCCGCCGGGGCACACCAGAAAGTGGAACCACCCGTGAGCAAGGACGCCGTGGAATCGGCCCAGGCCGGCCCCCGCACCGGGGCGGCCACGACGCCCGTGGACGCGGGCGACGCCGGCTACAGCAAGGACCTCAAGGCCCGCCACGTCAACATGATCGCCATCGGCGGCGCCATCGGCACCGGCCTCTTCCTGGGCGCCGGAGGACGCCTCCACAACGCGGGCCCGGCGCTCGCGCTCGCCTACCTCGTCTGCGGCGTCTTCGCCTTCTTCGTGGTCCGGGCCCTCGGCGAACTGGTCCTCTACCGCCCGTCGTCCGGTTCCTTCGTGTCGTACGCGCGCGAGTTCCTCGGCGAGAAGGGCGCGTACGTTGCCGGCTGGATGTACTTCCTCAACTGGTCGACGACCGGAATCGCCGACATCACCGCGATCGCGCTCTACACGCACTACTGGAGCCTGTTCACCGACATCCCGCAGTGGACGCTCGCCCTGATCGCCCTCGCGGTGGTGCTGGCCGTGAACCTGATCTCGGTGAAGATCTTCGGCGAGATGGAGTTCTGGTTCTCGATCGTCAAGGTCGCCACCCTGGTCGGCTTCATGCTGATCGGCATCTTCCTGCTGGCCACCCGGCACGAGGTGGGCGGACAGACCCCCGGCGTCGGCGTGATCACCGACAACGGCGGCGTCTTCCCGCACGGCCTGATGCCCGTCGTCCTCGTCATGCAGGGCGTCATCTTCGCGTACGCGGCCCTGGAGCTGGTCGGCGTCGCCGCGGGCGAGACCGCCGAGCCGGAGAAGGTCGTCCCGCGCGCGGTGAACTCGATCATGTGGCGCGTCGCCCTCTTCTACGTCGGCTCGGTCGTCCTGCTGGCCCTCCTGCTGCCCGGCTCGGTCTACTCGGCCGACGAGAGCCCCTTCGTCACGGTCCTGTCGAGGATCGGCGTCCCGGCGGCGGGTGACGTGATGAACCTGGTGGTGCTGACGGCCGCGATGTCGTCGCTGAACTCCGGCCTGTACTCCACGGGCCGCATCCTGCGCTCCATGGCCATGGCGGGCTCGGCCCCCCGGTTCACGGCCCGCATGAACCGCAGCCAGGTCCCCTACGGCGGCATCCTGCTCACCTGCGCGGTCTGTGTCCTCGGCGTCGGCCTCAACTACCTCATGCCGAGCCAGGCCTTCGAGATCGTGCTGAACGTCGCCTCCCTCGGCATCATCAGCACCTGGGTGATCATCATGGTCTGCCACCTGGTCTTCGTCCGCCGCGCCAGGGCGGGCCTCGTCACCCGGCCGGGCTTCCGCCTCCCCGGCAGCCCGGTCACCGAGCTCACCACCATCGCCTTCCTGCTGGCCTGCCTCGCCATGATGTGGAACGACACCGAGGTCGGCCGCAAAACCCTGCTGCTCATCCCGGTGATCGCGGTGATGCTGGTGGGCGGCTGGTTCGGGGTCAGGCGCCGGGTGTCGCAGACCGCCGACCGGGAACTGTCGCAGCTCAGGTGATCGCGGAGGGCCACTGTCAGTGGTGGCCTCTACGGTGGCGTCATGTCGGAGATCAACTATGTCCGGGGTGACGCCACCGTTCCGTCGGTCAGGGGCGTGAAGCTGATCGCTCACGTCTGCAACGACATCGGGGGCTGGGGGAAGGGCTTCGTGCTGGCCCTGTCGCGGCGCTGGCCGGAGCCCGAGGCGGCGTTCCGCGCCTGGCACCGCGACCGCGCGGCGAACGACTTCGGGCTGGGCGCGTGCCAGTTCGTCCAGGTCGAGCGGTACGTGTGGGTGGCCAACATGGTCGGCCAGCGCGGCATTCGCACGGGCAGCAAGGGCGTCCCCGTGCGCTACGAGGCGATCGACGCGGCGCTCGGGCGGCTGGCCGACAAGGCGTTGGAGCTCGACGCCTCGGTGCACATGCCCCGCATAGGGTGCGGCCTGGCCGGGGGCAAGTGGTCGCGCGTCGAGCCGCTGATCACCGAGCGGCTGGTGAGCCGGGGGATCGCCGTGACGGTGTACGACCACGGGGACTGACCCGGGCCCGGCGGCCCGTCAGGCGCCAAGCGCCCGGACCAGGCACTCGGTGAGGCGCGCCGCGACGGCGCCGTCCGGATCGAGCCGGGGATTGAAGATCGC
The DNA here is from genome assembly GCF_001514265.1 of Streptomyces resistomycificus. GTDB lineage: Bacteria > Actinomycetota > Actinomycetes > Streptomycetales > Streptomycetaceae > Streptomyces > Streptomyces resistomycificus. Next base: position 940,251 of record NZ_KQ948988.1, read on the forward strand.
GACGTCGAAGCCGACGGCGCCCGGAGCGGCCAGCGCCGTGCGCAGTACGGTCTCCAGCTCCCGCCAGGTCAGCCCACCGGGCTGCCGGTAGTCGACGGCGGGCATGACCTCGTCGTCGAGGACGTCGACGTCCAGGTGTACCCAGTAGCCGGCGACGCCGCCCCCGGTGAGCAGGGCGACGGCTCGGCGCGCCGCCTCGCCCGCGCCCAGCGCGCGCACCCTGCCGAGGTCCATCGCGTGCAGCCCGGCCGGCAGCGGCTGCATCCCGGCCGCCGTGGACTCCTCGGTGTCCCGGAAGCCCAGGGCGACCACGTCCTCGTCCCGCACCAGCGGCCCCCGGCCCTCCAGGTCGGCCAGCACGCCCGGCCCACGGCCGGTGGCCAGGGCGAGTTCCATGGACGCCACCTCGCCGGCCGGCTCCGCGGAGGGCTGGTAGAAGTCGGTGTGGCCGTCGAGGAAGAGCACGCCGTGCCGTCCCCGCCGGCGCAGCGCAAGGAGATTGCCGAGCAGGATGCCGCAGTCGCCGCCCAGCACCACCGGGAACCGGCCGGCGTCCATCACACCGCCCACCGCGTCCGCCAACGCCGCCGAGTACGCCGCGATACCGGCCGGGTTGAGGATCCCGGTGTCCGGATCACGCCGCGCGTCGTACCGGGGCGGCTCCACCCGGCCCGCCCGCACCGCCCCGAGCCTCACGGCCAGCCCCGCGCGGAGCAGCGCCTCCGGCAGCTCCTCGACCCCGGTCGGCCGCAGCCCCAGCACGGACGGGGCCTCGACGACCGCCACGCCCCGCACGTGCGATGTGCCGGTCGGCCCGGCGACGCCGGCCGGCCCACGCATCCGACGCATGGACCCACCGTAGACCGCCGGACCGGCCTGGGCCCGTCAGTGGGTGTCCGCCCCCTCAAGCCCGTGCCCGTGCCCGTGCCCGTGCTCGTGCACGGTGTTCGTCGCGGCGATCTTCCGCCAGGACTCCGGCCGCTCGGGAGCCCCCGCGCGCCGGGCGGCGGAGGCGTCCAGGGCGGCGGGCCCGGCCGGCTTCACCGGCTGGAACAGCCAGGTGTCGAAGAGGGCCGCGAGAGGCTTCCCGGACACCTGCTCGGCGTACGTCCGGAAGTCCGCGACGGTCGCGTTGCCGTGCGCGTACTTCCGCGGCCAGCCCTTGAGGATCGCGAAGAACGCGTCGTCGCCGATCTCGTTGCGCAGGGCCTGCAGCGTCAGCGCGCCGCGGTCGTACACGGCGAGGTGGAACTGGTTCTCCGGGCCCGGGTCACCGGGCTTCACCGTCCAGAACGCGTCGTCGGCCGGGTGCGAGGCGTACACGTAGTCGGCGATCTCCTGGGCCGTCCCCTCGCCCTCGTGCTCGGACCACAGCCACTGGGCGTACCGCGCGAACCCCTCGTTGATCCAGATGTCCTTCCACTCGGCGACGGACACGAGGTCGCCGTACCACTGGTGGGCCAGCTCGTGCACGACGAGGGAGGTGTTCGTCCCGCCCGCGAACTGCCGGGGGCTGTAGAAGGGCCGGGTCTGGGTCTCCAGCGCGTAACCGGTGGTGGTGTTCGGCACGTACCCGCCGAGCGCGTTGAAGGGGTACGGACCGAAGTACCCGCTCAGCCAGTCGGCGATCTCCCCGGTCCGCTCGATGCTGGCCCGCGCCGCTCCGTAGTTGTCGCCGAGGTCCTTGCTGTAGGCGTTGACGACCGGGATGCCGCTCTCGGTCGTGCCGGTCGTGACGTCGAACCGGCCGACAGCCAGTGTCGCCAGGTACGTGGCCTGCGGCTTGTTGGACCGCCAGTTGTAGCGCGTCCAGCCCGCCCGTGAACTCGTCGACTGCAGTGTGCCGTTGGAGATGGCCTGGCTGCCGTCCGGGACGAGCACCGACACGTCGAAGGTCGCCTTGTCGAGCGGGTGGTCGTTGCCGGGGAACCACCACCAGGCGGCCTCGGGCTCGTTGGCCCCGACCCCGCCGTCCGGAGTCCGGTGCCAGCTGGTGAAGCCGTACGCCTCCTTCGACGACGGGACCCCGCGGTAGCGCACCACGACGGTGACGGCGCTGCCCTTGGCGAGTGGTGTCTTCGGGGTGATCTCCAGCTCGTGCTCACCGGAGGCCTCGAACGACGCCTTCACGCCGTTGACCCGGACCTCGCTCACCTCGAGCAGGAAGTCCAGATTGAACCGGGACAGATCCTGCGTGGTGCGGGCCAGGAGGGTCGCCGTACCCTCTAACTCGTCCGTGGCCGGCTGGTACTTCAGCCGCAGGTCGTAGTGGGAGACGTCGTATCCGCCGTTGCCGTAGGCCGGGTAGTAGGCGTCGCCGATACCCGGCGCGCCGGGGGAGTGGCTCGCGGCCGACGCCGGGATCGCCAGCAGGACGGACGCGGCGGCGAGTGCGCCCGGCGCCAAGATTCTGCGGTGCACGAAAGCTCCAAGTCGTAGGGGCACCAAGTCTGTTCGGACCCTATTCAGTCCCTGTGAGCCCGGGCGTGTCCACGGCCACGACTGTCACACGATCGCCATTCCGCCGTCACGAGCAACCCCACCCCACGCACCTTTCAAGCCACACTCGCGCTGCCCCGAACGGCAGTCTTTTGCACAGGAGTTGACCGCAGTACCGTCCGCCCATGTCGATACGCACGCGCTTCACGACCTGGAGACCGCTCGCGACAGCGGCCACAGCCGCCCTGCTGGCCACGTTCCTCACGCCCGCCGCCGCACAGGCGGCCCCGCGCGAGAGCCGCCCCGTCCACTCGTACGAGAACGCCGTCCGGGAGGCCGTCTGGGTGGACACCGGGCTCGACGGCGACGGAGACGGGAAGACCGACCGCGTCGCCGTCGACATCGTCCGGCCGCGCGAACCGGCCCAACAGGGCCGCAGAATTCCCGTGATCATGGACGCCAGCCCCTACTACTCCTGCTGTGGGCGCGGCAACGAGAGCCAGAAGAAGACGTACGACGCGAACGGCGACATCGTCCGGATGCCGCTGTTCTACGACAACTACTTCGTGCCCCGCGGCTACGCCGTCGTCGGCGTCGACCTCGCCGGCACCAACCGCTCCGACGGCTGCGTCGACGTCGGGGGCCGCTCCGACATCCTCTCCGCGAAGGCCGTCGTCGACTGGCTGAACGGGCGCGCCAAGGCGTACACCAGCCGCACCGGCACGGCGACGGCCAAGGCGACCTGGTCCAACGGCAGAACGGGCATGATCGGCAAGAGCTGGGACGGCACCATCGCCAACGGCGTGGCCGCCACCGGCGTCAAGGGCCTGAAGACCATCGTCCCGATCAGCGCCATCTCCACCTGGTACGACTACTACTTCTCCAAGGGCGCACCGCTCTACGACTCCGGCCCCGACTGGCTCTCCGACTACGTCGACAGCCCCGACGCCCGCGCCAGGTGCGCCGCGGTCCAGCAGAAACTCGTCGACGGCGCCCCGCGCACGGGTGACCGGACGCCGCTGTGGTCCGAGCGTGACTACGTGAAGGCCGCGGGCAAGGTGAAGGCGAGCGTCTTCCTGATCCACGGCATGCAGGACCTCAACGTCCGTATGCAGCACGTCGGCCCATGGTGGGACGCGCTTGCCAGGAACGGGGTGGAGCGCAAGATCTGGCTCTCCCAGACCGGCCACGTCGACCCCTTCGACTTCCGCCGCGCCACCTGGGTGCAGACCCTGCACCGCTGGTTCGACCACGAACTCCTCGGATACGACAACGGCATCGACCGCGAGCCCATGGCCGACATCGAACGCCGGCCCGACCAGTGGGTCACCTCCTCGACCTGGCCGCCGCGCGGCACCGACACCACCACCCTGCGCCCCGCCGAGGGCAGCCGGGAAGGCGTCGGCACGCTCGGCCTGCGCAGGGGCACCGGAACCGAGTCGTTCACCGACGACCCGCGGCTGAGCGAGACCGACTGGGCCGCGCGCATCGACACGGCCACCCCCGACAAGGCGGGCTTCACCACTCGGCCGCTCGCCAGGAACCTGCGCCTGTCCGGCTCCTCGAAGGTCACCGTCACCGCCACCCCGAGCACCTCGACCGCCCACCTGTCGGCCGTGCTGGTCGATCTCGGCCCCGACACCATCCGCGACTACGCGGCCACCGGCGAGGGCATCAGCACGCTCGCCGACCGCACCTGCTGGGGCGAGAGCACCACGGGCGACAGCGCCTGCTTCAAGGAGACGCGGGCGAAGGCCACCGACGTCGACTACACGGTCGTCAGCCGCGGCTGGGCCGACCTCGGCAACCACGCCTCCACCACGGGCGTTCCGCTCACCCCGGGCAAGGCGTACACCATCACCCTCGACCTCGGGGCCACCGACCACGTCGTCCCGGCCGGGCACCGCCTCGCGCTCATCGTCGCGGGCACGGACAAGGACCTCATCGACCCGCCGTCCACCACGCCGGCCCTGACCCTCGACCTGTCCCGGACGACCGCACGCGTCCCGCTGGTCGGCGGCGCGGCGGCCTTCGCGCGCGCCACCGCCGGCACCTCGCCCGCGGCCCCCGAGGCCGCGCCCCTCGACGGCGTCCGGGCGCCGCGCACCGCCCACCGCGTCCCGGAAGGAGGCGAGGAAAGCCGGTGATCCGCACCCTGCCCTCGTGACGGCGGCCCTGACCGCGCCCCCGCCGACGCCGCCCCCGACCCAAGTGGTTGTCCGACGGGTTCCCTGAGCGATCTCAGGATGGCGTAACTGCATCTCGGCAGGTGGATGCTGTGTACCCGTCAGTCACTCGTCGGTGTGGGAACTTCGGGATAACTGGCAGATTCTGGGAGCGATCACCGTAATCTGCCGCTACGCGGGCGAGATCCTCCGGCGGTTCGGTGCGTCGGTCGAATCGCCGGTCGACCCGTTCAACCGACCGCACCACCGGGGCGAGTTCGGCCTGCGCGTTCCGCCGTCGAAGCGGGCGACGGCGGAGTTCTTCGCCGCCTGGCGCACTGAGCTGCCGAACGCCCGCAAGTATCCGGTGGCCGTATCAGTCCTGCGCCACGTTCGCCGCGGTCACGTTCTCGATCACGCGGCCGAGTTTGGTCTTGGCCCGGGTCAGGTCCTGGATGCGTGCGGCGATGCGGTCGCGTTCGATGATGAGCTGGTCGAGCATGGCGGGGGTCGCGACACCCGTGCTCACGCACGGCAGGAGTTCGACGACGGTACGGCTGGAGAGGCCGGCCGCGAAGAGGTCCTGGATGAGCTGGACCCGCTCCATAGCTTCGTCGGGATAGTCTCGCTGGCCACCGGGCGTCCGCGTCGATTCCAGGAGCCGCTGTTCCTCGTAGTAGCGCAGGGCCCGCACGCTGACCCCTGACCGCCTGGCGAGCTGTCCGATGCGCATGACGCAGGTCACTCCCTTCCCGCTCGTACCTGACGTTGACGTCAGGGTTGGCTGACAATACCGGCTCCGGGGGCAGCCCCGGGGCCGGTCGAACCGTTGCCGGCACCGAGATCGATCATGACCCGGTGGTGGGCCCGAGGGCGTTCGCGCGGTTCACGTACGCACGGCAGCCCTCGCGTCGTGCCGGGATCGCCGGGCCCGCCCGAGGGCACATGGGTGTCGACCGTGACGGGCGGCGTGATCCCTCGTAGTGGCGCAGGCCCCCACGCTCACCCCCGCCCGCTCGGCACCCTCCCCCATCCGCGCCTGCCTTCCTCCGGCCGGGCGGCAGTTGCGGCTTGCACCTCACGTCAACGTCAGGTTCTAGGGTGACGAGCGTCGGATGAACACGTCATTCCGGCCCGTCAAAGTGAGGCAGACCATTATGCGCGCAGCCCGGTTCCACGAATACGGCGGAGCGGAGAGCCTGGTGATCGAGCAGGCCCCCGACCCCCACCCCGGACCCGGTGAGATCCGTGTCCGCGTCGCGGCGGCCAGCGTCAATCCCATCGACTGGAAGCTGCGCGCCGGCGCCCTGCACCAGCTGCTTCCCCTGGAGCTGCCCGCCATTCCCGGGCGCGACGCCGCCGGCGTGGTCGACGAGGTCGGTGACGGGGTACAGGGGGTGAGCATCGGCGACCGCGTCTTCGGGCTGGGCGGCGTCACCGGCGCGACCGCGGAGCTGCTCATCCTCTCGGCCTGGGCGCACACCCCCGCCACGTGGAACGACGAGCAGGCCGCGGGCGCCGGTCTCGCGTCCGTGACCGCGATGGGTGGCTTGAACGCGCTCGGCTCCCTCGCGGGGCGCACCCTCCTCGTCGAGGGCGCCGCCGGAGGCGTGGGCAGCGCGGCGGTCGAGATCGCGGTAGCGCAAGGTGCCACTGTGATCGGGACAGCCAGTGAACGCAACCACGAGTTCCTCACCTCTCTCGGCGCCGTTCCCACCACCTACGGTCCCGGCCTCGCGCAGCGTCTGTCCGCTCTCGCCCCGCGCGGAGTCGACATAGCGCTCGACACCGCGGCCTCCGGATCGCTGGACGACCTCGTCGCGATCACAGGTGACCCTAAGCGCGTCGCGACGGTCGCCGACCATGCGGGCGGGCAGCGCCTGGGCACGCATGTGGTCAACGCGGAGAACGATTCCACTCTCCTGTCCGCGGCGGCGGAACTGGGCGGGCAAGGCCGCTACACACCCCGCATCGAACAGGCCTACCCCCTGAAGCGGATCGCCGACGCCCACGCGCACGCCGAGCGCGGGCGCACCCGAGGAAAGATCGTGATCTGCATCTGAACAGGCCGATCTGTATCTGAACAGGCCCACGAGGTAGGTAACTCGCAACGTGCGGGCCTGCGTGGCGAGCGTGCCCTCGATCGGTACCGGCGAGCGGGCGGTCCGGAGCGGGCCGATCTCCATGGCGCCTCGTCAAGCAGGCCGCCCCCACTCGGGCACCGCACGTGGCACATGAGCCGTCGTCCAAAGGGAAAACCCCGGCCGGGGAGGCCCCGGACGAGGCTGCTTGCCGCCGCACGGTGGAGCTGAGAGCCCTCGCCGCGTGGACTCCCAACTGGTGGCACTAACGGGCCTGTTCGACTTCGCGGACGCCGCAGCGGGTAGGTCGAGGCGGCCACCGGCGCGGCCCGGCTTGAGTGCTGGTCCGACACCGGACCCGTCCATGTCGGGGGCGCCGACAACGATCCGCCCGAACCCCGCCGAGGTAATCCAGGACCCGCCCTGCGGCTACCGGCTCACCGCCGGCCAGTACGCGGAGGTGAAGGACGCCCTGGCCCTGCACGGTGTCAGGACGCGGGGCACCTACGTCCCGCTGCGCGCCCTCGTCCCCCTGCTGCTCGACGAGCGCGCCCCGTACCACCTCACGGCAGGTGAGCCCGACACCGCCTGCCGAGGCGGTTGAGATCGGCGGTACCTGTGGTAGGCCGTAGGGCGTACGAGGAACAGGTGTACCCACGGTTTCCAGGGGAAGGTGCCGCTGATGACGGAAGACCTGAAGAAGAGAGGTGGCCGGGAAGGTCCGACGGATCTTTCCGGCCACCAGACGGACCGCGTGGTGTTCGGTGTCACCGCCGCCATCACCGTGGCCTTCGTGATCTGGGGCTCGGTGGGCACGGACTCGCTGGAGAGCGTCTCCACGAAGATGCTCAGCGGCCTGATCCACAACGGCGGCTGGGCCTTCATACTGACCGCCTCGTGCTTCGTGGTCTTCGCGCTGTGGCTCGCGCTCAGCCGCTACGGCCGCATCCACCTGGGAGCCGAGGGCGAGGAACCCGAGTTCAAGACGGTGTCCTGGGTCGCGATGATGTTCAGCGCCGGCATGGGCATCGGCCTGATGTTCTACGGCGTGAGCGAGCCGCTGTCGCACTACACGACCCCACCGCCGGGCACCAGCCCCGCCGACTCCGCGGAACGCATGGAGACGGCGATGGCCACCACCCTCTTCCACTGGACGCTGCACCCCTGGGCGATCTACGCGGTGGTCGGCCTCGGCATCGCCTACAGCACCTTCCGCAAGCGCCGGCGCCAGACCATCAGCGCTGTCTTCACCCCGCTCATCGGGGAGAAGCACGCGAACGGCGCCGCGGGCCGGGTGATCGACATCCTCGCGATCATCGCCACCGTCTTCGGCTCCGCCGCCTCGCTGGGCCTGGGCGCCCTCCAGATCGGCTCCGGTTTCCAGGAGCTGGACTGGATGGACGACGTGAGCACCGGCCTGCTCGTCGCCATCATCGCCGTGCTGACCCTGGCCTTCGTCGCCTCGGCGGTCTCCGGTATCGAGCGCGGCATCCAGTGGCTGTCCAACACCAACATGGTGCTCGCCCTCGTGCTGGCCGTGTTCGTGTTCGTCGCGGGCCCCACGATCATCGTGCTCGACCTGCTGCCCACGTCGATCTTCTCCTACATCGGCGACCTGCCCCAGCTGGCCGGCCGTACCGAGGCCAGCGGCGGCGAGGGCGTCGCGGACTGGCTCGGCAGCTGGACCGTCTTCTACTGGGCCTGGTGGATCTCCTGGACGCCCTTCGTCGGCATGTTCATCGCCCGCATCAGCCGTGGCCGCACCATCCGGCAGTTCGTCGGCGGCGTCATCCTCGTGCCCAGCACCGTCAGCCTCGTCTGGTTCGCGGTCTTCGGCGGTACGGCGATGAAGCTGAAGGAGGGCGGCGCGCTCGGCAGCGAGCAGACGCCCGAGGGTCAGCTCTTCGCCGTGCTGCAGGAGTTCCCGATCGCGACCGCCACCAGCCTGCTGGTGATGATCCTGGTGGGCATCTTCTTCGTCTCGGGAGCCGACGCCGCGTCCATCGTGATGGGCACGCTCTCCCAGAAGGGCTCACTCGAACCCGGCCGTCTGGTCGTCGTGTTCTGGGGTGTGGTGACCGGAGGTGTCGCCGCCATCATGCTGCTCGTCGGCAGCGGCCAGGGCGACGCGCTCACCGGTCTGCAGAACCTCACGATCCTGGCCGCCGCGCCGTTCGTCCTGGTGATGATCGGCATGTGCGTGGCGCTCCTGCGCGACCTGCGCCACGACCCGGTCATCGTGCGCTACGAGATGGGCTCCGAGGCCGTCGAACTCGCCGTCATCGAAGGCCACAAGAGGTACGACGGCGACTTCGAGATCAGGGTCGGCCCGGGCGCCGGCACCGAGCGGGAGGGTGACCCGCTGGGACATGACCACGGCTGAGCGCGATCAGGGGGAGGCGAGCCGGGCCGCCTCCTGAGCGCACCCCCAGGCCACGGTCACCCCGGCCCCGCCGTGACCGTAGTTGTGCACCAACGTCCGCCCGCCGGGCAGCGGTTCGCGCTCCAGGCGGACCGCGTCCCGGGCGGGCCTGAGCCCCACCTTGTGCTCCAGCACCCGCGCCCCGGCGATCTCCGGCCGCAGCGCCGCGCACCGCCGTACGATCGCCTCCGCCGCCGCGGGATCGGGTTCGAGGGACCACCGGCCCTCGTCGGTCGTGCCGCCGAGCACGAGCCGGTCGGGATGGGGGAAGAAGTACGCCTTCTCCCCGGCGGTGTCGGTGGACACCTGCCAGGTACGGATGCCGGGGTTCTCCACGATCACCAGCTGCCCGCGCACGGGACGCACGGAGGCGTCCGGCACCAGCTCCCGGGCTCCGAGACCCGTGCAGTTGACCACCACCGGCGCCTCGACCGCCGCCAGATCCGACACCGTACGGGTCTCGATCGTCCCGCCCGCCGCGAGGAACCGCTCCCGCAGCCACGGCAGATGCTTCGACATGTCGATCAGCGGCAGCCGTGCCCACATCCCCGTCCCGGCGTGCTCCCCGGCCGTCGACGCCCGCAGTCCCGGCAGCCGCGCGCCCGCCCACGCCTCGGCCCCGTCCGGATCCTCGTCGCCCAGTACCCCTTCGACCATGCGTACGCCGGTCGCCTCGGGATCGGCCGCCAGGTCCTCGTACACGTCCAGGGAGCGCAGCGCCCACTCGCGCGCCAGGGCGACCGGCTCGATCGAGTAGGGCCACCACAGCGCCCCGGCAACCGCCGAGGTGGTCCGCTCCACCGGATCCCGCGTCCACACCCGGACCCGCCGGCCGCGCTCGGCCAGCACCAGGGCCGTCGTCAGTCCGATGACACCGCCGCCGACCACGACGACGCCGTCCATGAGATCGCTTTCCATGCGGGGACGTTAGCGGAATATGTCATGCCGTGCTCAGACCGGTCCCAGTCTGGGGATACTCACAGCATGTCTGCCGAGTACGCGACCTTCGGCCTGGCACCGGCGATGCGCGCCGGTGGAGTCCTGGCCGACGGTGGCTTCCAGGTACACCGGGACTTCGTCGACTTCATCGTCGACGGGCGCCCGCTCCTCTTCCAGCTCTCCGACCTCGACGCAGTCTCCCCACTCGCCTCGGACGTCCCGCCGGCGATCTTCACCGCCCAGGTCCGCAGCCTGCTCCTGGAGACGGACGCGCCGCTGCCCGGCGGCCGCTACGTCGTCTACGGCTGCCCCGAGTGCGAGGACCTGGCCTGCGGCGCCGTCACGGCGGCGATCGACCGCGACGGCGAGGACTTCGTCTGGCGGGACTTCGCCTGGCAGACGGACGAGCACGCCGACCTGGAGCGCAACGGCTACCACGGCATCGGCCCGTTCCGCTTCCAGGGCGCCGAGTACCGCACGGCGCTGCACTCCCTCCTGGACACGGCCGCGAACACCCGCCGCCGCGTCCTGCTGATCGGCGCCCGCGTCGCCCTCCTGGCCAAGCTCGCCGCCGCCCTGCGGATCATCGGCATCGGCGCCGACATCACCCGCGAGGCGCGGGACGTCCCCGCCGATGAGCTGCGCGCCTACGGCGCCGTCGCCTTCGGCCGCGCGGTCACCGAAGACGAGCGTGCCGCCGTACGCCGCTCCTTCGAACGGGCCGGTGTCGACGTCGCCTACGTCGACGGCCTGGCCCCCATCGTCCCCCTCCTGGTCGCGCAGATCGAGCACGCCCTGGACCGCAGCCCCGTGGAGCGGCGCCGCCTCACCCGCCTGGTCGCCGCCGACGGCGAGGCGGGCGTCGAGGTCACCTCCCCCTGCCGGGTGCGCCTCACCGCGTACCGCCTCGACCGCCTCTACCGTGCCCACGCCCACGAGGTCTTCGACGGCATCCTGGAAGCGGGCCGCCACCGCATCGCCCTGGACACCAGGGCGGTGAAGGGGGAGTCCTTCGTGGTGGCCCGGACGTCGGGGAGTGTCCTGGTGGAGGCGATGGCCCGCTGAAATCCCGGACGCCGGCCGCCCGGGGCGGCCCATTAGTATCGGCGGTCTGATGACTGCCACCCTCGTCGCCAAGAACCTCGCCGCCGGCCACGGCGACCGCTCCCTGTTCTCCGGGCTCGACCTCGTCGTCGCGCCCGGAGACGTCATCGGGCTGGTCGGAGCCAACGGCGCGGGCAAATCCACGCTGCTCAGGATGCTCGCCGGCCTCGCCGCGCCGGAGGAGGGAGAGCTCAGGCTGTCCCCGCCGACGGCGACCGTGGGCCACCTGCCGCAGGAGCCGGAGCGGCGGCCCGGCGAGACCGTACGGGACTTCCTCGCCCGCCGTACCGGTGTCGCCGAGGCCCAGCGGACCATGGACGGGGCGACCCAGGCCCTGGTCGACGGCGCACCCGGCGCCGACGACGCCTACGCGACCAGCCTGGAGCGCTGGCTGGACCTCGGCGGCGCCGACCTCGACGAGCGGGCCGAGGAGGTCGCCGACTCGCTCGGTCTGGCCGTCGACCTGGACCAGCCGATGACGTCGCTGTCGGGCGGCCAGGCGGCCCGGGCGGGCCTCGCCTCCCTCCTCCTGTCCCGCTACGACGTCTTCCTCCTCGACGAGCCGACCAACGACCTCGACCTCGACGGCCTGGAGCGCCTCGAACGCTTCGTGAGCGGCCTGCGCGCCGGCACCGTCGTCGTCAGCCACGACCGCGAGTTCCTCACCCGCACCGTCACCAAGGTCCTCGAACTCGACCTGGCCCAGCAGCAGATCACGCTCTACGGCGGCGGCTACGAGGCCTACCTGGAGGAGCGCGAGGTGGCCCGCCGGCACGCGCGCGGCGACTACGAGGAGTACGCCGACAAGAAGGCCGCCCTCCAGGAGCGGGCCCAGACCCAGCGCTCCTGGATGGACAAGGGCGTGAAGAACGCGCGCCGCAAGGCGGGCAACGACAACGACAAGATCGGCCGCAAGTTCCGCAGCGAGGCCAGCGAGAAGCAGGCCGCCAAGGCCCGCCAGACCCAGCGCATGATCGAACGCCTAGACGTCGTCGAGGAACCCCGCAAGGAGTGGGACCTGCGTATGGAGATCGCCTCGGCCCCCCGCTCGGGCGCGGTCGTGGCGACCCTGCGCGACGCCGAGGTCCGGCGCGGCGACTTCGTGCTGGGTCCCGTTGCGCTGCAGATCGACTGGGCGGACCGGATCGCGGTGACCGGAGCGAACGGCTCGGGCAAGTCCACGCTGCTGGGAGCCCTGCTGGGGCGCGTCCCGGTGGACGCGGGCTCGGCCACTCTCGGCTCCGGCGTCCTGGTAGGCGAGGTCGACCAGGCCCGCAAGCTGTTCCACGGCCCGGAAGCCCTGCTGGACGCCTTCGGCGCGGCCGTCCCGGACACCGAACCGGCCGACGTCCGCACCCTCCTGGCCAAGTTCGGCCTCAAGGCGGACCACGTCCTGCGCCCGGCCGCCACGCTCTCCCCGGGCGAACGCACCAGGGCCGCTCTCGCCCTTCTGCAGGGCCGGGGTGTCAACCTCCTGGTCCTCGACGAGCCGACCAACCACCTCGATCTGCCGGCCATCGAGCAGCTGGAGTCGGCCCTGGACGCCTACGAGGGCACGCTGCTGCTGGTGACCCACGACCGGCGGATGCTGGACGCGGTCCACGTCACCCGGCGCCTGGAGGTGGCGGACGGCAAGGTGACGGAGCGCTAACGCGAGGTCAGCCGCCGGGCCAGACCCGGATAGTCGACCACGCACCCGTCCTCGTCGAACTCCAGGTCACTGCGGAAGTCGCCGGAGGCGAAGCCCACCAGCCCCCGGCCGAGGTGGGTGTAGGTCTGCCGCGACGGCTCCACCGTCAGACCGGGGACGGACACCCACGCCATGAGCAACTCCCGCTCACCTGGCGTGCGATGCAGGCCGTGCCGCAGCACCGGCATGGTGTTGGTCAGCGGACACAGCCCGAGATCGCAGTCGAGGGCGCCGTCGATGTGGGGGATCCGCTCGCCGTTCGCGGTCCACCGTCCCTCGCCGTCGTGGCGCAGGTCGAGGAGATGGATGCCGTGCGTGGTGGCGGCCTCCACCAGCAGCCGGCGGGTGACGAAACCGTCGCCGGTGTCGAGGGCGTACGAGATCCAGTACGTCTCGGGCACGGTGCCGACCGCCCTGCCCCGCGCGCGCAGCCGCCGCTCGTCGAGGTCGACCCAGGCGGTCTCGTAGCCCCCGCTTCCGGACACGTCCCAGGTGATCACACGTGATGTCCGCACGACGTCACCTTACGGACGAATCGACCCGGATCCTCCGTGGCATACCGGAGGGTCCGGGCCGGTTCAGCTCAGCGCCGGCCCTTCTTCGGGTCGAGGAGCCCCGCCTTGCGCAGCGCGTCGGCCATCGCGCTGTTGGCGGGCGGCGCAGCCTGACGCGAGGCACCGCCACCGCCACCCCCGCCACCGCCGCCGCGGTTCTGCCGCTGCTGGGGCGGACGTCCGCCCCGCTGCCGGCGTTCGCCGCCGCCCGCGCCCGGCTGCCGCTCCTGCGGCGCGGCCTCGTCGTCGAGGCGGAGCGTCAGCGAGATCCGCTTGCGCGGGATGTCGACGTCCAGGACCTTCACCTTGACGATGTCGCCCGGCTTGACCACGTCCCGCGGGTCCTTGACGAACGTCTTCGACAGCGCGGATACGTGCGCCAGACCGTCCTGGTGCACACCGACGTCGATGAACGCCCCGAAGGCCGCCACGTTGGTGACCACACCCTCCAGGACCATCCCGGACGACAGGTCGGAGATCTTCTCGACGCCCTCCTTGAAGGTGGCCGTCTTGAAGGCGGGCCGCGGGTCGCGCCCCGGCTTCTCCAGCTCCTTGAGGATGTCCGTCACCGTCGGCAGACCGAACGTCTCGTCCACGAAGTCCTGCGGCCTCAGCGACCGCAGCACACCGGTGTTGCCGACGAGCGAGGCCACGTTCTGGCCCGCGGTCTTCACCATCCGCCGCACCACCGGATACGCCTCGGGGTGCACGCTGGAGGCGTCCAGCGGATCGTCGCCCTCGCGGATGCGCAGGAAGCCCGCGCACTGCTCGTACGCCTTGGGGCCCAGCCGGGCCACACCCTTGAGCTGGGTACGCGACTTGAAAGGTCCGTTGGCGTCCCGGTGCGCCACGATGTTCTCGGCGAGCCCGGAGGTGATGCCCGAGACCCGGGCGAGCAGCGGCGCCGAGGCGGTGTTGACGTCGACACCGACGCCGTTCACACAGTCCTCCACCACCGCGTCCAGCGAACGCGACAGCTTCACCTCGGACAGGTCGTGCTGGTACTGGCCGACACCGATCGACTTCGGGTCGATCTTCACCAGCTCGGCCAGCGGGTCCTGCAGCCGCCGCGCGATCGACACGGCGCCGCGCAGCGACACGTCCATGTCGGGCAGTTCCTGCGAGGCGAAGGCGGAGGCCGAGTACACCGACGCGCCGGCCTCCGACACCATCACCTTGGTGAGGTTCAGCTCCGGGTGCCTGGTGATCAGTTCACCGGCGAGCTTGTCGGTCTCCCTCGACGCCGTGCCGTTGCCGATCGCGACCAGCTCGACCGCGTGCTCCTTCGCGAGGCGGGCCAGCTTGGCGATCGCCTCGTCCCACTTGTTCGCCGGGACGTGCGGGTAGATCACGTCCGTCGCGACCACCTTGCCGGTCGCGTCGACCACGGCGACCTTGACGCCCGTGCGGAAACCGGGGTCCAGGCCCAGCGTCGCGCGGGTGCCGGCCGGAGCGGCGAGCAGCAGGTCACGGAGGTTCGCCGCGAAGACGTTCACCGCCTCGTCCTCGGCGGCGGTGCGCAGCCGCAGGCGCAGGTCGATGCCGAGGTGGACCAGCAGGCGGGTGCGCCAGGCCCAGCGGACCGTGTCCGTCAGCCACTTGTCGCCGGGACGGCCGCGGTCGGCGATCCGGAACCGGTTCGCCACGATCGCCTCGTACGAGGACGGCCCGGGCTGCTCGGAGGGCTCCTCCGGCTCCAGGACGAGGTCCAGGACCTCCTCCTTCTCGCCGCGCAGCATCGCCAGGACGCGGTGCGAGGGCAGCTCGGTGAACGGCTCGGCGAAGTCGAAGTAGTCGGCGAACTTGGCGCCCGCCTCCTCCTTGCCGTCCCGCACCTTGGCGGCCAGCCGCCCCCGCACCCACATGCGCTCGCGCAGCTCGCCGATCAGGTCGGCGTCCTCCGAGAACCGCTCGGTGAGGATCGCCCGGGCACCGTCGAGGGCCGCCTGCGCATCGACGACGCCCTTGTCGGCGTCGACGAACGCGGCGGCCGCGGCCGACGGTTCGACGGTGGGGTCCCCGAGCAGGCCCTCGGCGAGCGGCTCCAGACCCGCCTCACGGGCGATCTGGGCCTTGGTGCGCCGCTTGGGCTTGTACGGCAGGTAGATGTCCTCCAGGCGCGCCTTGGTCTCCGCGCCCCGGATCCGCGCCTCCAGCTCCTCGGTGAGCTTGCCCTGTTCGCGCACCGAGTCGAGGATCGCGGTCCGTCGCTCCTCCAGCTCCCGCAGATAGCGCAGCCGCTCCTCGATTGTGCGCAGCTGCGCGTCGTCGAGCATCTCGGTCGCTTCCTTGCGGTAGCGGGCGACGAAGGGCACCGTCGAACCGCCGTCGAGCAGTTCCACGGCAGCCCTGACCTGCCGCTCCCGTACGCCGAGCTCCTCGGCGATCCTGCCTTCGATGGACCCTACGAGGGGTGTCGTCACGATCCCGTACCGCCTTCTCCACTGGGGTTGCGCGGCAATTGTGGCAGGTGGCGCCGACAATCGGGGATCAGGGCGGCGCCCGGCGGGCCGGGCGGTCAGGCCCTGCGGCTGCGCGTCGAACTCGAGGCACCGCCGAACAGCCGGGCCAGCGCCCGGAACGGCAGGGTAACGACGGTGGCGATGGCCCCACCGATCTGGCGCAGTACGTCTGCGATCGCACGGAACACGTAGTTCTCCTTTCGCCTCCCGGCCACGATGACCGGAACAACCGGGTACCTCGTCGATCGCCGATCATGCCCACCTCTTGACGGCGGGAGGCTGCGCCGCATGGCAGAAAAGGTGGGGAACTCGTCGTTGCGGCCATTTCGAGGGCGGCGAAGAATCGACCGCATGCCGCAGCGAACCGTTCTCGTCGTCCTCTTCGACGGCGTCCAGAGCCTGGACGTCTCGGGCCCCGTCGAGGTCTTCGCCGGAGCCGAACAGCACACCCCCGGCACCTACCGTGTCCGCACCGCCTCCCTGGACGGCGGCCCGGTACGCACCTCCAGCGGTCTGACCCTCGTACCGGACACGTCCCTCGCGGACGCGCCCGGCCCGCACACCCTGCTCGTCCCGGGCGGCCAGGGCACCCGGGACCCGGATACCCGTCTGACGGACTGGGTGCGCGCACACGGCCCGCGCGCGCGGCGCCTCGTCTCCGTCTGCACCGGTGCGATCCTGCTCGCCGAGGCGGGCCTGCTGGACGGCCGCCGAGTCACCACCCACTGGGCGTACTGCGACAAGCTCGCGCGCGACCACCCCGCCGTCGAGGTGGACCCCGCACCCATCTTCGTGCGGGACGGGCAGGTCTCCACATCGGCGGGCGTCACCTCCGGCATCGACCTCGCCCTGGCGCTCGTGGAGGAGGACCTGGGCCGGCCGGCCGCACTCGCCGTCGCGCGTCACCTGGTCGTCTTCCTGCGCCGGCCGGGAAACCAGGACCAGTTCAGCGCCCAGCTGGCCGCCCAGACCGCCCGGCGCGAGCCGCTGCGGGACGTCCAGCAGTGGATCACCGAGCATCCCGCCGACGACCTGAGCGTCGAGTCCCTCGCCGCCCGCGCCCGTCTGTCGCCCCGTCACTTCGCCCGCGCCTTCCGCGCCGAGACCGGCATGACACCCGGCCGTTACGTGGACCGTGTCCGCCTCGAACACGCCCGCCGTCTTCTGGAGGACACCGGCGACGGAGTCGAGGAGATCTCCCGCTCCAGCGGCTACGGAACCCCCGAGGCCATGCGCCGCGCCTTCGTCAAGGCGCTCGGCGCCGCCCCGGCCGAGTACCGCCGCCGGTTCCGCCCCGTGCCCGTCCGCTGAAAGGAAACAGATGCAGATCGCCATCGTCCTGTTCGAACGCTTCACCGCCCTGGACGCCGTCGGCCCGTACGAGACCCTGGGCCGCCTTCCCGGCGCGGAGACCGTCTTCGTCGCCGAGCGGACCGGCCCCGTGCGCACCGACACCGGGAACCTCGCCCTCACCGCCGACCGGACGCTCGCCGAGGTGCCGAGCCCCGACATCGTGGTCGTGCCCGGCGGTCCCGGCCAGAGCCCGCAGATGGACAACGGCACCCTGCTGGACTGGCTGCGCACCGCCGACGCCACCAGTACCTGGACGACCTCCGTGTGCACAGGCTCCCTGCTGCTCGCCGCGGCGGGACTGCTGAGGGGACGGCGGGCGACCTCGCACTGGCTGGCGCTCGACTTCATGAAGCGGTTCGGGGCCGAGCCGACGGGGGAGCGGGTCGTCTTCGACGGCAAGTACGTCACCGCGGCCGGCGTCTCGTCCGGCATCGACATGGGCCTGACCCTGCTCGGAAGAATCGCGGGCGACGAACAGGCCCAGGCCGTCCAGCTGTTGACGGAGTACGACCCGCAGCCGCCCTACGACGCCGGATCCCCGCACAAGGCCCCGGCCCACCTCGTCGAGGAGTTCCGCAGGAAGAGCCGCTTCATCCTGACGTAGACACGTCCCAGGTGAAGCGCGGCTGCCTGCGCTCCAGGAAGGCGGCGACCCCCTCCGCGGTGTCGCCGCTGCCGCGCGCCTGCCCGGCCCAGTGGGCGTCCCGGTCATCGCGCCCGTTCGCGAACTCCTTCGCCGCGGCCTGTGTCAGCTGCGAGCGCGAGACCAGAACGCGAGTGAACTCGGTGACCCGCTTGGTGAGTTCGCCCGCGGCCGCCACCTCGTCGACCAGCCCCGTGCGCAACGCCCGCTCCGCGTCGATCAACTCGCCGGAGAACAGCAGGTACTTGGCGGTCGCCGGGCCCACCAGCGAGACCAGCCGCCGGGTGGAGGAAGCCGGATACACGATCCCGAGCTTCGCCGGAGTCACCCCGAACAGCGCGCCCTCCTCGGCGAACCGCAGATCGCAGGCCGCCGCGAGCTGTGAACCGCCGCCCACACAGTGACCGCGCACCGCCGCGAGCGTCGGCTTCGGAAAGGCCGCGAGTGCCTCCTCGGCCCGCACGGCGAGCCCCTGCGCCTCGTCCGGCGACCCCCGGAGCGTGGAGATGTCGGCCCCCGCGCAGAACGTGGCCCCCTCACCGGTCAGCACCAGCGCCCGGACGGCCGGATCGGCGGCCAGCGTGTCCAGCAGCGGCGGCAGCGCCCGCCACATCGCGGCCGTCATGGCGTTGCGCTTGGCCGGGTGGTGGACGACGACGGTGGCGACCGAGTCGGCGACGGTGTGCAGCAGCTGCGGCTCCATGCGCCGGATGCTATACGGCCCGGTCTCCTGGGCGATCAAGGCGGGTGCGGGTGAGGGTTACGACACCGGGGGTAAAGGGGACTAAGGGAAAAGGCGTGATCAAAGGGGATCAAGGAGGCGCTGATGGCCAGGTCCACCCGGCCGAGGACCGAGACGGAGAGACTGAGCCGCGGCTTCAGCTGGCTCGCCGTGCTCGGCGTGCTGCTCGTCCTGGCGGGACTGGTCGGACTGGTCTACGCCGGCGTGGCCACGCTGACCTCGATGCTGTTGTTCGGCTGGCTGCTGCTGATCGGCGGCGTCGTGGGTCTGCTGCACGCGATCCAGGCGCGCGGTTCCCACTTCTTCTGGCTCGGGGTGGTGGTCGCGGCCCTGAACATCGCGGCCGGCGTGGTCATCATCGCCCGGCCGGAGGCGGCCGCCGAGGCGCTGACCATGTTCGCCGCGCTGCTCTTCCTCACCGGTGGGGTCTTCCGGCTGGCCGGCAGCGTGGTGGTGCGCGGACCGCAGTTCGGCTGGACCCTGGTGCAGGGTGCCTTCGGCCTCCTGCTCGGCATCCTGGTGCTGGCGTCCTGGCCGAGCAGCAGCAAGTACGTGATCGGCACGTTCTTCGCCCTCGCCCTGCTCTTCGACGGGCTCGGACTGATCGCCACCGGCTACGGCGGGCGCCGCATTGTCGGTATGGTCTCCGAGCAGTTGACCGCCGAGGGCGCGGCCGGTGCCGGGCGGCGCGGTGAGCGGATCCGATCGGACGAGGCGGACGTCAAACCCGTACAACCCGAATAGTTCGCGAAGTCGGCGCGAGCGGGACATAAGCGGTCCCACATCTGACGGTGTCATACGCCAACGGTCAGGACCGCTCGATATCTGCTGACTTCTGTTCAGTTCTCCGGGGTGGAGCGGCTCGTTGCCAACACTCGGGTTGTGGTGACAATCGAGCGCAAGGGTGGCGACCGGACAATGGAAGACCATGGGCGCGGGTCCGCTCCACGCCCAGCAGGCGGCACGGACGAGCCGCTCGAGCCGCGGCCGCCGGATCCGTTGCCGTACGAGGGTGTGTGGCGGTTCACGGCTCCGGCGATCGAGGTGTCGGTCCCGCAGGCGCGGCACGCCGTACGGGACCTGCTGTACCGCCAGGGGGTGCCGGCCCCGGACGAACTCGTGCAGGGGCTGCTGCTGATCGTCTCCGAGCTGGTCACGAACGCCGTCCGGCACGCGGCACTGCTGTCGCCGACGCTCGCCGTCGAGATCGCCGTGGGCGCGGAGTGGGTGCGGGTGTCCGTGGAGGACAACCACCCCTACCGCCCGACCGCTCTGGAGGCCGATCACGGCCAGACCGGCGGGCGCGGACTGCTCCTGGTGCGCGAGATCACCCGGGAGGCGGGCGGGGTGTGCGACGTCGAGCACACGGCGAGCGGCGGCAAGGTGATCTGGGCCGCCCTGCCGCTCAAGCCCACGACCATGCCGTAGGGCGCCGCCCTACCAGCCTGCGGACCCGCCCGTCAGCTCCCGGACGGCGGGCCGGGCCGCGTCCAGCACGGTCATGAACCAGGAGGAGAAGGGGTCCTTCGCGTGCCGCTGGGCCAGTTCGGCGGGGGTCACGAAGGCCGTCGCGCCGACCTCCTCCGGGTCCGGCCCGAGCGAGGACTGCACCATCCCGACGAAGAGGTGGTTGTACTCCTGCTCGACCAGGCCCGAGTCCGGGTCCGGGTGGTTGTAGCGCACCGTGCCCGCCTCGGCGAGCAGCGACGGGGACACCCCGAGCTCCTCGTACGTCCGCCGGGCGGCCGCCGCGAACGGGGCCTCGCCGGGGTAGGGGTGGCCGCAGCAGGTGTTGGACCACACACCGGGCGAGTGGTACTTGCCCAGGGCCCGTTGCTGGATCAGCAGCCGGCCCTGCTCGTCGAAGAGGAACACCGAGAAGGCGCGGTGCAGCTGTCCCGGCGGCTGGTGGGCGGCGAGCTTCTCCGCGGTGCCGATCGTCACACCGTTCTCGTCGACCAGTTCCAGCAGAATCGCTTCCGAGGTGCCGTTCGACGAACTGTGCGTCGCGGTGGCAGGTGTGATCGGCATACCCATCCTTCGCATTGGTCTTCGCGCCCCAAGTGTGCCGTACGAATCAGGCACTCCCGGCAGTTGATCGTGCCCGGCGCGGCGGCCGGGGAACCGCCCGCGGCGGGGGCTGTGGGCATGAGGACGCGGCCTTGCACCGGACCGATGCGTTCCGCCGGAACCCGTGTTTCAGGACCCGTACTGGTGTGCCAGTGACAGGTCACCGGGGCGTCAGTGACACAACCGCGCCTCGTGCTCCGCGTGCCCGACCGGCTCCAGCTGGAAGGTGCAGTGTTCCACGTCGAAGTGGTCGCCGAGGCAGCCCTGGAGCTCGTGCAGCATCTTCTCGTGACCGATCGCGCTGAGGACGTCGGAGCGCACGACCACGTGCGCGGACAGCACCGGCATCCCGGAGGTGATCGTCCAGGCGTGCAGGTCGTGGATGTCCTCGACACCGTCCAGGGCCAGTATGTGGGCCCGCACCTGAGCGATGTCGACGTCCTTGGGTGCCGCCTCCAGCAGTACGTCGAGGGTCTCGCGCAACAGCTTCCAGGTGCGCGGCACGATCATCAGGCCGATGACGAGCGAGGCGATCGGGTCGGCGGCCTGCCAGCCGGTGGTCAGGATCACCACCGCGGAGATCAGCACCGCGACCGAACCGAGCGCGTCCGCGGCCACCTCCAGGAACGCCCCCCGCACGTTCAGGCTGTCCTTCTGGCCGTGCATCAGCAGGGACAGCGAGACCATGTTCGCGACCAGACCGATCGCGCCGAACACGATGGTCAGCCCGCCCTGGGTGCCGGCGGGCGTGACGAACCGCTGGATCGCCTCGTACAGGACGTACCCGCCGACCCCGAGCAGCAGCAGGCAGTTGGCGAGGGCGGCGAGGATCTCGGCGCGGGCGAGCCCGAAGGTACGCCGGTCGCTCGGCGGGAGGCTCGCGAAGTGGATGGCCAGGAGAGCCATGCCCAGGCCCAGCGCGTCGGTCGCCATGTGCGCCGCGTCGGCCACCAGCGCCAGCGAGTCGGCGACCACACCGCCGATGATCTCGACCACCATGACGCCGAGCGTGATGGACAGCGCGACCCGCAGCCGCCCGCGGTACGCCGCGGTCGCGGTGCCGCCGGACGCGCCGTGAGCGTGCCCGTGTCCGTGATCGTGCCCAGCCCCCATGAAGGCGCCTCCTGTGTTCGGTCCGGGATCACAGTGAACTACGGGCGGGGGGTAGCGGGCAACGCGGCACTGAACACCGTTGTCATGTGCCCTGACCTGCGCAAACGATACGCAGGTCAGAGCGTCGGTGATCCGTTTTCGGCCGCTTGGCGGGTCACCCGCCGTGGTGCAGCAGCCAGCCCTGCCACGCCGACTCGACCATCTCGCGCACCCCGCGCCGGGCCGTCCAGCCCAGCACCTCGGCGGCCCGCGCGGCCGAGGCGACGGCGCGCGGCGCGTCCCCGGGACGCCGGGCCTCGACGACGGGCGTCCGCCGGTCGCCGCTCACCTCGGCGATCACCGTGATCAGCTCGCGCACGGAAACGCCTTCACCGCGACCGATGTTGACCGTGAGATCACCGACTGCGGCGTGCTCGGCGTTCCCGCTCAGCCGCCGGGCCGCCGCGAGATGCGCCTCGGCGAGATCGGCGACATGGATGTAGTCACGGACGCACGTGCCGTCCGGCGTCGGGTAGTCGTCGCCGAAGATCCGCGGCGCCTCACCCCGGGTGAGCCGGTCGAAGACCATCGGGACGATGTTGAAGACGCCGGTGTCCGCCAGCTCCGGCGCGGCCGCCCCGGCGACGTTGAAGTAGCGCAGGCACACCGTGGAGATGCCGTGCGCCCGGCCCGCCGCCCGCACCAGCCACTCCCCGGCGAGCTTGGTCTCGCCGTACGGGTTCACGGGGGCGCACGCCGTCTCCTCCGTGATCAGGTCCACGTCGGGGTTGCCGTAGACGGCCGCCGAGGAGGAGAACACCAGGCGCCGGACCCCGGCCTCGGCGACCGCCTCCAGGAGCGTGACGAGACCGCCCACGTTCTCCCGGTAGTAGCGCGTCGGCTGGGCCACCGACTCGGCGACCTGCTTGCGGGCGGCGAGATGCACCACACCCGTCACCCCGTGCTCGGCGCACACCCGCTTCAGCAGGGCGGCGTCCAGCGACGAGCCCTGGACCAGCGGGACCCGCGCGGGCAGCCGGGCGGGCACTCCCGCCGACAGGTCGTCCAGCACGAGGACACGTTCTCCGGCGTCGGTCATGGCCCGCGCCACATGTGCCCCGATGTACCCGGCACCGCCGGTGATCAGCCACGTCATGGTCGCCCACCCTACGACGAGGCCCCACCGCCGCTCGCAATGTCCCGGATGCCCGGTCTGGGACCGCAGGTTTGTGGCCGGGGCCCGCGATCACCGATGATGATCGCGGCGAAGGCCGGTGGAGACGGTGTCGATCTGCCCGTGAACGGGCGGTGAACGCGGCCTTCCGGGGATCCGATAGCCTCTGCCGACACACCGCCCGGCCGGCCGAGCCAAGCCATGCCAAGGGGCGCCCCCACCATGCACAGGCCCGGCGCCCACGCGTCGGAACCCAGGGAGTGAGTTCGGTTGCCGACCGCCATCCTCACCGGTCAGCCGGTCCCCGGATCGTCGATCGAGGGCGATCTGCGGTCCCTCGGCTTCGAGGTCCGGACCGCGTCCGACACCGCCGACGCCGAGGCGCTGCTCGCCCAGGTGCCCGGTGACCAGCGAGTCGCCGTGGTCGACGCCCGCTTCGTGGGTCACGTCCACGCGCTGCGCCTCGGTCTCACCGACCCGCGCTTCCCGCTGGCCGCGGTGCCGGGCGCGGTGACCGCCCAGCCGGCCGGCCGCCAGGCCCTGACCCGGGCCATAGCCCGCGAGAACTCCGACGGCGGTGGCACGGCGACCGCCGTCGACAGCCTCGCCGACCGCGTCGTCGTCTCCCTGGCCGCCGACGGCAGCGACGTGCACCACCCCGAGCTCGGCAGCCTGGTCGCCGAGGTCCCGGCCGACCCGCAGGCCCGCAACGAGGCACGGCAGGCCGTCACCGCCGTGGACGACGAGGCCATACGCCTGAAGTCGGCGGTGAAGGCCCGCGACGGCTTCTTCACCACCTACTGCATCAGCCCGTACTCCCGATACATCGCCCGCTGGTGCGCCCGCCGGGGCCTGACCCCCAACCAGGTCACGACCGCCTCGCTCGTCACCGCGCTGATCGCGGCTGGCTGCGCGGCCACCGGCACCCGCGGCGGGTTCGTCGCCGCCGGCCTCCTGCTGCTCTTCTCCTTCGTCCTCGACTGCACGGACGGACAGCTCGCCCGTTACTCCCTGCAGTACTCGACGCTCGGCGCCTGGCTGGACGCCACCTTCGACCGGGCCAAGGAGTACGCCTACTACGCGGGCCTCGCCCTCGGAGCCGCCCGCGGCGGCGACGACGTGTGGGCGCTCGCCCTCGGCGCGATGGTCCTGCAGACCTGTCGTCACGTCGTGGACTTCTCCTTCAACGAGGCCAACCACGACGCCACCGCCAACACCAGCCCCACCGCGGCCCTCTCCGACAAGCTCGACAGCGTCGGCTGGACGGTCTGGGTGCGCCGGATGATCGTGCTGCCGATCGGCGAGCGCTGGGCGATGATCGCCGTCCTGACCGCGGTGACCACTCCGCGCATCACCTTCTACGCGCTGCTCGTCGGCTGCGCCTTCGCCGCCACGTACACCACGGCCGGGCGGGTGCTGCGGTCGCTGACCCGCAAGGCCCGGCGCACGGACCGGGCGGCGCAGGCGCTGGCGGACCTCGCGGACAACGGTCCGCTCGCCTCCCTCGTGGCCCGCGCCACCCGCGTCCGGCTCGGCGCCCCGCTCCTGGTGGCGCTCGCGGGGACGGCCGTCCTCGCCGTGTCCCTCTTCTCCGGGGTGACCTGGGCACCGGTCGCGGGTGCCGTCGTCTACACCGTCACCGCCGGCCAGGCGCTGTACCGCCCCCTCAAGGGCGCCCTCGACTGGCTCGTCCCCCCGCTCTTCCGCGCCGCCGAATACGGCACCGTCCTCGTCCTGGCGGCCCGGGCGGACGTGAACGGGGCCCTTCCTGCGGCTTTCGGCCTGGTGGCGGCAGTCGCCTACCATCACTACGACACGGTGTACCGCATCCGCGGCAACGCCGGAGCGCCGCCGGCCTGGCTGGTGCGCGCCATCGGGGGGCACGAAGGGCGGACGCTGCTCGTCACCGTCCTCGCCGCCGCGCTCTCCGCCTCGCAGTTCAAGGTCGCGCTCACGGCCCTCGCCGTGGCCGTCGCCCTGGTGGTGCTCGTCGAGAGCATCCGCTTCTGGGTGTCCTCCGGGGCGCCCGCCGTACACGATGAAGGAGAACCCGCATGATCGGCCTCGTGCTGGCGGCCGGCGCCGGACGGCGTCTGCGCCCCTACACCGACAGCCTTCCCAAGGCTCTGGTGCCGGTGGGGCCCGCGGGCATAGAAGGCGAACCCACGGTCTTGGACCTCACCCTCGGCAACTTCGCCGAGATCGGTCTGACCGAGGTCGCGATCATCGTCGGCTACCGCAAGGAAGCCGTGTACGAGCGCAAGGCGGCCCTCGAGCAGAAGTACGGCCTCAAGCTCACCCTGATCGACAACGACAAGGCCGAGGAGTGGAACAACGCCTACTCCCTGTGGTGCGGCCGTGACGCCCTCAAGGACGGCGTGATCCTCGCCAACGGCGACACCGTCCACCCGGTCTCCGTCGAGAAGACGCTGCTCGCCGCCCGCGGCGAGGGCAAGAAGATCATCCTGGCCCTCGACACCGTGAAGTCCCTCGCGGACGAGGAGATGAAGGTCGTCGTCGACCCCGCCAAGGGCATGACGAAGATCACCAAGCTGATGGACCCGTCCGAGGCCACCGGTGAGTACATCGGCGTCACCCTCATCGAGGGCGACGCGGCCCCGGAGCTGGCCGACGCGCTGAAGACGGTCTGGGAGACCGACCCCCAGCAGTTCTACGAGCACGGCTACCAGGAGCTGGTGAACCGCGGCTTCCGGATCGACGTGGCGCCGATCGGCGACGTCAAGTGGGTGGAGATCGACAACCACGACGATCTCGCCCGTGGACGGGAGATCGCGTGCCTCTACTGACCCGGCTCATCCCCGCGCCGGTCGTCGTCGACATCCGCCCGGGTGCCCTGGACGACCTGGTCGGCGTCCTCGCCGACGAGCGCATCTCGCACTCCGGCAGGCTCGCCATCGCCGTCAGCGGCGGCTCGGGCGCCAAGCTGCGGGAGCGCCTCGCCCCCTCGCTGTCCGGTGCCACCTGGTACGAGGTCGGCGGCGGCACCCTGGACGACGCGGTCCGGCTGGCCGGCGACATAAAGGCCGGCCACTACGACGCGGTCGTTGGCCTCGGCGGCGGCAAGATCATCGACTGTGCCAAGTTCGCCGCGGCGCGCGTGGGCCTCCCCCTGGTCGCCGTACCGACCAACCTCGCGCACGACGGCCTGTGCTCGCCGGTCGCCACCCTCGACAACGACGCCGGGCGCGGCTCCTACGGGGTCCCGAACCCGATCGCGGTCGTCATCGACCTCGACGTCATCCGCGAGGCCCCGGTGCGTTTCGTGCGCGCGGGCATCGGTGACGCGATCTCCAACATCTCGGCGATCGCCGACTGGGAACTCGCCAACCGCGTCAAGGGCGAGAAGATCGACGGCCTCGCCGCCGCGATCGCCCGGCAGGCGGGCGAGGCGGTCCTCAGGCACCCCGGCGGCATCGGGGACACCGACTTCCTCCAGGTGCTCGCCGAGGCCCTGGTCCTCAGCGGTATCGCCATGTCGGTGTCCGGCGACTCACGGCCGTCCTCCGGGGCGTGCCACGAGATCAACCACGCCTTCGACCTGCTCTTCCCCAAGCGGGCGGCCGCCCACGGGGAGCAGTGCGGGCTGGGCGCGGCCTTCGCGATGTACCTGCGAGGGGCCCACGAGGAGTCGGCCTACATGGCCGAGGTGCTGCGCCGGCACGGGCTTCCGGTCCTCCCGGAGGAGATCGGCTTCACGGTGGCCGAGTTCGTCCGGGCCGTGGAGTTCGCCCCGGAGACCAGGCCCGGCCGCTACACGATCCTCGAACACCTCGACCTCAAGACCGAACAGATCAAGGACATCTACGCCGACTATGTCAAGGCCATCGGTAGCTGAACTCCGTCCGGTCGTCCACCCCGCAGGGGTGAAGGACCGGCGCAGCGGTGAGCACTGGATGGGGCGCCTCTACATGCGCGAGGTGTCCCTGCGGGTCGACCGCTACCTGGTCAACACCAGGGTCACGCCCAACCAGCTCACGTACCTGATGACCGTCTTCGGCGTCCTCGCGGCCCCGGCACTCCTGGTGCCGGGGATCGCGGGCGCCGTCCTCGGTGTGGTGTGCGTCCAGATGTACCTGCTGCTGGACTGTGTCGACGGTGAGATCGCGCGCTGGAAGAAGCAGTACTCGCTCGGCGGGGTCTACCTGGACCGCGTCGGCGCCTACCTGACCGACGCCGCCGTGCTGGTCGGCTTCGGCCTGCGCGCCGCCGACCTGTGGGGCACCGGGCGGATCGACTGGCTGTGGGCCTTCCTCGGCACCCTGGCCGCGCTCGGCGCCATCCTGATCAAGGCCGAGACCGACCTCGTCGGTGTGGCCCGCCACCAGGGCGGCCTGCCCCCGGTCAAGGAAGCGGCGTCCGAGCCGCGCTCCTCGGGCATGGCACTGGCCCGCAAGGCCGCCGCGGCGCTGAAGTTCCACCGCCTGGTGCTCGGCATCGAGGCGTCCCTGCTGATCCTGGTCCTGGCGATCGTGGACCAGGTGCGCGACGACCTGTTCTTCTCCCGGCTCGGCGTCGCGGTACTGGCCGGCATCGCACTGCTGCAGACCCTCCTGCACCTGGTGTCCATCCTCGCGTCGAGCAGGCTGAGGTGAGTGCCGTGCCCACTTCCGCTCTGAAGGTCGGCGCGGTCATCATCACCATGGGCAACCGCCCCGACGAACTGCGGGCGCTGCTCGACTCGGTCGCCAAGCAGGACGGCGACCGCGTCGAGGTGGTCGTGGTCGGCAACGGCTCGCCCGTGCCGGACGTCCCGGACGGTGTCCGCACCATCGAGCTGCCGGAGAACCTCGGCATCCCCGGCGGCCGCAACGTCGGCATCGAGGCCTTCGGCCCCAGCGGCCGCGACGTCGACATCATGCTGTTCCTCGACGACGACGGGCTCCTCGCCGGCCACGACACCGCCGAACTGTGCCGCAAGGCCTTCGAGGCCGACCCCGAGCTCGGCATCATCAGCTTCCGCATCGCCGACCCCGAGACCGGCGTCACCCAGCGCCGCCACGTGCCGCGGCTGCGCGCCTCCGACCCGATGCGCTCCTCCCGGGTCACCACCTTCCTCGGCGGCGCCAACGCCTGCCGTACCCAGGTCTTCGCCGAAGTCGGCGGCCTCCCGGACGAGTTCTTCTACGCACACGAGGAAACCGACCTGGCATGGCGGGCCCTCGACGCGGGCTGGATGATCGACTACCGGTCCGACATGGTGCTGTACCACCCCACGACCGCGCCCTCACGGCACGCGGTCTACCACCGCATGGTCGCCCGCAACCGGGTCTGGCTCGCCCGCCGCAACCTGCCCCGCCCCCTGATCCCGGTCTACCTCGGTGTCTGGCTGCTGCTCACCCTGGTGCGCCGCCCCTCGCGCCCCGCGCTGAAGGCGTGGTTTGGTGGATTCCGGGAAGGCTGGACCACACCCTGCGGCCCGCGCCGGCCCATGAAGTGGCGTACGGTATGGCGGCTGACACGACTGGGCCGGCCTCCCGTCATCTGACAAGCTCGTACCCGAGAGCAACCGGGCCGTACCGCGGCCCCCGGCTCATGCCCAGGCCCGCACAGGCTGCGCATCTCGAAGACGAAAGTTTCCACTAGTGAGTGAGACAACGCACGACGGCACGGTCGCGGTGAGCGCGTCCGTACCGCCCGACGAGGGCATGACGGCGGCCCGGCTCGCCGAGAAGTACGGGCTGACCGTGAGCGGCGCCCGGCCCTCCCTCGTCGAGTACGTCCGCCAGCTCTGGGACCGGCGTCACTTCATCCTCGCCTTCTCACGGGCGAAGCTGACCGCCCAGTACAGCCAGGCGAAGCTCGGCCAGCTCTGGCAGGTCGTCACGCCGCTGCTGAACGCGGCCGTGTACTTCTTCATCTTCGGAGTCATCCTCGAGGCCGACCGCGGCATGTCCCGCGAGGTGTACATCCCGTTCCTGGTCACGGGCGTCTTCGTGTTCACCTTCACGCAGAGCTCGGTGATGGCGGGCGTCCGCGCGATCTCCGGCAACCTCGGCCTGGTCCGCGCCCTGCACTTCCCGCGCGCCTCGCTGCCGGTCTCCTTCGCGCTCCAGCAGCTCCAGCAGCTGCTCGCCTCGATGATCGTGCTGTTCGCGGTGACGGCCGCCTTCGGCAGCTACCCCGACCTGTCCTGGGCGCTGATCGTCCCGATCCTGGTCCTGCAGTTCCTCTTCAACACCGGCCTCGCCCTGATCATGGCCCGGGCCGGCTCGAAGACCCCGGACCTCGCGCAGCTCATGCCGTTCGTGATGCGTACGTGGATGTACGCGTCCGGTGTGATGTTCTCCATCCCCATCATGCTGCAGGACAAGCCGGACTGGATGGGGACCGTGCTGCAGTGGAACCCGGCCGCCATCTACATGGACCTGATGCGCTTCGCGCTCATCGACGGATACGGCTCCGAGAACCTGCCCGACCACGTCTGGGCGGCCGCCGGCGGCTGGGCGCTGCTCGTCGCACTCGGCGGTTTCGTGTACTTCTGGAAGGCGGAGGAGAGGTACGGCCGTGGCTGAGCAGACCATCGACGAGCGCATCCCCACCGTCGTCGCGGACGAGCTGCACATCGTCTACCGCGTCAACGGCGCCAAGACCGGCAAGGGCAGCGCCACCGCCGCCCTCAGCCGCATCCTCAAGCGCGGTGAGGAACGCGGCGTGCGCAAGGTGCACGCGGTCCGGGGAGTCTCCTTCGTCGCCTACCGCGGTGAGGCCATCGGCCTGATCGGCTCCAACGGCTCCGGCAAGTCGACGCTGCTGCGCGCCATCGCCGGCCTCCTCCCGGCCGAGGAGGGCAAGGTGTACACCAACGGCCAGCCCTCGCTGCTCGGCGTCAACGCGGCCCTGATGAACGACCTCACCGGCGAGCGGAACGTCATATTGGGCGGGCTCGCCATGGGGATGACCCGGGAACAGATCAAGGAGCGCTACCAGGAGATCGTCGACTTCTCCGGGATCAACGAGAAGGGCGACTTCATCACCCTTCCCATGCGCACCTACTCCTCCGGTATGGCGGCCCGTCTGAGGTTCTCCATCGCCGCCGCCAAGGACCACGACGTCCTGATGATCGACGAGGCGCTGGCCACCGGCGACCGCAAGTTCCAGAAGCGCTCGGAGCAGCGCATCAGGGAACTGCGCAAGGAGGCCGGGACCGTGTTTCTCGTCAGTCACAACAACAAGTCGATCCGTGACACCTGCGACCGTGTCCTGTGGCTTGAGCGCGGCGAGCTGCGCATGGACGGCCCGACGGACGAGGTCCTCAAGGAGTACGAGAAGTTCACGGGCAAGTAGTCCACCCGGATACGGGCGAAGGAGCCCACCCCGCTTCCCAGGGCCCCGCCGGAACTGCTCCGGCGGGGCTCCGCGTCTGCAAAGGAAACGTCAACTTCGCCCCGCCTTGGGAATCTTGGGGCCAATCGGTGTGTTGTTGTGATGCGCGGGACACCCCCGGGATCCATGACGCGTTGTACAACGTAAGCTGTACCGGTCCCGAATCGCGCCAAGTAGGGCGATAATGCGCGACACCCGCCACCGGGCGGCTGCGCGGACGGCCGGGCGGCGTGTCCGAAATAGTGTGTATTGGGTCCGCGGTGTAGAACGGGAGATGTGACGGCGATGGCTACGGATACTCCCCAGCTCCCCCCAGCAGGTGCCGTCCCCGCCCCGGGCGGTCGGCGGTGACGGGAACCGGCACGACGCGCCCCGACGAGACGGAGCGCGCGACGCTCGACAAGGCCGCGGCGGAGAACTTCCCCGTGGCCCCCTTCTTCCTGCCCGGGGACTGGCGCGACGACCTCATGGCCGTCTACGGCTTCGCCCGCCTCGTCGACGACATCGGTGACGGCGATCTGGCCCCGGGCGGCGCCGACGCCCGGCTGCTGGGTGTCGAGCCCGGATCCGCCGAGGACCGGCTGGTGATGCTGGACGCCTTCGAGGCCGACCTCCACCGGGTCTTCGACTCCACCCCGCGCCACCCGCTGCTGCGCCGGCTCCAGCGGACCGTCCGCCGGCGCGCGCTGACCCCCGAGCCGTTCCTCGGCCTGATCGCCGCCAACCGCCAGGACCAGCTCGTCACCCGGTACGAGAGCTACGACGACCTGCTCGCCTACTGCGAACTGTCCGCGAACCCCGTGGGCCGTCTCGTCCTCGCCGTCACCGGCACCGCGACCCCCGAGCGGATCCGTCACTCCGACGCGATCTGCACGGCGCTCCAGATCGTCGAACATCTCCAGGACGTCGCCGAGGACCTCGGCCGCGACCGTGTCTATCTGCCCGCCGAGGACATGAAGCGTTTTCACGTCCGGGAGGCGGACCTCGCCGCGAAAACCTCAGGCGCATCGGTGCGTGCCCTGGTTGCATACGAAGCGCAACGCGCTCGCGATCTCCTGAATGAAGGCGCCCCCCTGGTGGGTAGCGTCCACGGCAGGCTGAGGCTGTTGCTCGCAGGGTTCGTGGCGGGGGGAAGGGCGGCGATCCACGCGATCACCGCCGCCGAGTACGACGTACTTCCCGGCCCGCCCAAGCCCGGCAAGGTCCGGTTGCTGCGTGAGGTGGGCGTGACTCTGCGAGGAAAGGGGTGATCCGGACCGTGGAGTCGGAACAGGACGTGTCCGCACCGGTACTCGCCGCCTACAGCTACTGCGAGGCCGTCACCGGGCAGCAGGCCCGCAACTTCGCGTACGGCATCAGGCTGCTGCCGACGCCCAAGCGACGTGCGATGTCGGCGCTCTACGCCTTCTCCCGGCGCGTCGACGACATCGGCGACGGCGCGCTGGCCGACGGTGTCAAGAGCGTGCGACTCGAGGACACCCGGGCGATGCTGGCCCGGGTGCGCGAGGGTTCGGTCGACGAGGACGACATCGACCCGGTCGCCGTCGCCCTCGCCCACGCAGCCGAGACCTTCCCGATCCCGCTCGACGGGCTGGACGAGCTCATCGACGGCGTGCTGATGGACGTACGGGGCGAGACCTACGAGACCTGGGACGACCTGAAGGTCTACTGCCGCTGTGTGGCGGGTGCCATCGGGCGGCTGTCCCTCGGGGTGTTCGGTACGGAACCGGGGGCGCGCGGTGCCGAGCGCGCGCCGGAGTATGCCGACACGCTCGGGCTCGCACTCCAACTCACCAACATCCTCAGGGACGTTCGGGAGGACGCCGAGGGCGGGCGCACCTATCTGCCCGGCGACGACCTCGCCAAGTTCGGCTGCTCGGCCGGCTTCAAGGGGTCGAAACCGCCGGAGGGTGCCGACTTCGCGGGCCTCGTGCACTTCGAAGTGCGTCGGGCCCGCGCCCTGTTCGCGGAGGGCTACCGGCTGCTCCCGATGCTCGACCGCCGCAGTGGCGCCTGTGTGGCCGCCATGGCCGGGATCTACCGCCGCCTCCTGGACCGGATCGAGCGTGATCCCGAGGCGGTGCTGCGCGGCCGCGTCTCGCTGCCCGGGCGGGAGAAGGCGTACGTCGCCGTGCGTGGCCTGTCGGGCCTCGACGCCCGGCATGTGACGCGGCGGGCCGTCAGGAGGCGTGCCTGATGGACAATTCGGTCCAAGGTGATGCCGTCGGAGAAAAGTGGCACGCAACCCTCCGGAGCCGGGTCGCGTCCCAGACTGCGACGACCCGCCGTGCCCGCCGTGCACGGTCCGGCGGGCACTCGGGGGAGGGCGCACGATGACCGACGGTTCGCAGCCCGACGTGTCGCTCGCGGACACGCCGGGACACTCCGGGAGAGACGCTGTCGTGATCGGCGGCGGTCTCGCCGGCATCACCGCCGCGCTCGCGCTCGCCGACGCCGGAGTCCGGGTGACACTGCTCGAAGGCCGGCCCCGGCTGGGCGGCCTCGCCTTCTCCTTCCAGCGCGACGGGCTGACCGTCGACAACGGACAGCACGTGTACCTGCGCTGCTGCACCGCCTACCGGTGGTTCCTCGACCGCGTCGAGGGCGCGGCGCTGGCTCCGCTGCAGGATCGTCTCGACGTGCCCGTACTCGACGTCGACCGTCCCGAGGGGCGGCGGCTGGGCAGGCTGCGGCGCGACGCGCTGCCGGTGCCCCTGCATCTGGGGCGCAGCCTCGCCACGTACCCGCATCTCTCGCTCGCCGAGCGGGCCGGTGTGGGGCGGGCCGCGCTCGCGCTCAAGGGGCTCGACCTCGCCGATCCGGACCTGGACACGCAGGACTTCGGCAGCTGGCTGAGCTCGCACGGTCAGTCGGCGCGTGCCATCGAGGCACTGTGGGACCTGGTCGGGGTCGCCACGCTCAACGCGGTCGCGGGTGACTCCTCGCTGGGGCTCGCCGCCATGGTGTTCAAGACCGGCCTGCTGTCCGACCCGGGTGCCGCCGACATCGGATGGGCGCACGTCCCGCTGGGCGAACTGCATGACCGGTTGGCCCGCAAGGCGCTCGACTCCGCGGGCGTGCGCACCGAGATCCGTACCCGCGTCACCTCCATCTCCACTGACGAGAACGGGCGTTGGAGCGTTCAGGTGCCCGGCGAGGAACTGCGGGCGGACGCGGTCGTCCTCGCCGTACCGCAGCGCGAGGCCCACGACCTGCTGCCGGCGGGCGCGCTCGACGCGCCCGAACGGCTCCTGGAGATCGGCACCGCGCCGATCCTCAACGTCCACGTCGTCTACGACCGCAAGGTGCTCTCACGGCCGTTCTTCGCGGCCCTCGGCACCCCGGTGCAGTGGGTGTTCGACCGCACGGAGGCATCCGGGCTGCACGAGGGGCAGTACCTCGCCCTGTCGCAGTCGGCCGCCCAGGACGAGATCGACGAGCCCGTCGCCGTGCTGCGCGAGCGCTACCTGCCCGAGCTGGAGCGCCTGCTGCCCCGTACACGGGGGGCCGAGGTGAGGGACTTCTTCGTGACCCGGGAACGCACGGCGACGTTCGCTCCCACCCCCGGCGTCGGACGGCTGCGGCCCGGCGCCCGCACCAAGGCACCCGGCCTCTACCTGGCCGGAGCGTGGACCGCCACCGGGTGGCCCGCGACCATGGAGAGTGCGGTCCGCAGTGGTGTGAGCGCGGCGGACGCCGTGCTCGGCGCCCTGGGCCGACCCCGCCCCCGCCACCTCTTCGAGTTCGAGGAGGCGGCCTGATGCTCGATCAGCAGGGCACGGCAGGCCCCCGCACCTTCGGTACCGCAACAAGAGGAGAGACTGTGCCCACTGTGCCCCCGGCCTCGCAGGCCGCTCGGAGGACCGCGGTGGACGTGACCGCGCTCCTGGAGCGCGGCCGGACCCTTGCCACACCGGTACTGCGGGCGGCCATCGACCGCCTGGCACCTCCCATGGACACGGTTTCCGCCTACCACTTCGGCTGGATCGACGCCCAGGGCAACCCCGCGGACGGGGACGGCGGCAAGGCCGTACGCCCCGCCCTCGCGGTGCTCTCCGCGGAGGTCACCGGCGCCGAGCCCGAGGCCGGCATCCCCGGCGCCGTCGCCGTGGAGCTGGTCCACAACTTCTCGCTGCTGCACGACGACCTGATGGACGGCGACGAACAGCGCCGGCACCGCGACACCGTCTGGAAGGTGCACGGCCCCGCCCAGGCCATCCTCGTCGGCGACGCCCTGTTCGCCCTGGCCAACGAGGTGCTGCTGGAACTCGGCACCGTGGAGGCGGGCCGTGCCGCCCGCCGCCTGACCACCGCCTCCCGGGCCCTGATCGACGGTCAGGCCCAGGACATCTCCTACGAGCACCGCGACCGCGTCAGCGTAGAAGAGTGTCTGGAGATGGAGGGCAACAAGACCGGTGCCCTGCTCGCCTGCGCCAGCTCCATCGGCGCGGTGCTCGGCGGCGCGGACGACCGCACCGCCGACACCCTGGAGAAGTACGGCTACCACCTGGGCCTCGCCTTCCAGGCCGTCGACGACCTGCTCGGCATCTGGGGCGACCCGGTCTCCACCGGCAAGCAGACCTGGAGCGACCTGCGCCAGCGCAAGAAGTCCCTGCCGGTCGTGGCCGCGCTCGCGGCGGGCGGGCCCGCCTCCGAGCGGCTCGGTGAGCTGCTCGCCGCCGACGCCAAGGCCAGCGACTTCGAGAACTTCTCCGAGACGGAGTTCGCGGCCCGTGCCGCGCTCATCGAGGAGGCGGGCGGCCGCGAGTGGACCGCCGAGGAAGCACGCCGACAGCACACCATCGCCATCGAAGCCCTCGACGCCGTCGACATGCCCGACCGGGTGCGGGCGCAGTTCACGGCACTCGCCGACTTCGTCGTCGTACGAAAGAGATGATCACTATCGGTCGAATAGCCCTCGCGTAGTCGCCGGCCGGTGTCGCGGGAACACGAGCACCGGCCGACGGCGGACCCAAGCAGAAGCACCGATTGCACACTGCACGAAGGGGAAGCCATGACAGCGACGACCGACGGAAGCACCGGGGCCCTGCCGTCCCGCGCTGCCGCGGCCAGCGAAACCGACATCAACACCCCCGTGGCGGCCGGGGTGCACGACGCCGCCGTACGCGCGGTGCAGCGGGCCACCGGCCACCTGCTGGCGACGCAGGACGCCCAGGGCTGGTGGAAGGGCGACCTCGAGACCAACGTCACCATGGACGCCGAGGACCTGCTGCTCCGCCAGTTCATCGGGATCCGTGACGAGGCCACCACCCACGCCGCGGGTCTGTTCATCCGCGGCGAGCAGCGCGAGGACGGCACCTGGGCCTCCTTCTACGGCGGACCGGGCGAACTGTCCACCACCATCGAGGCGTATGTGGCGCTCCGCCTGGCCGGGGACGACCCGGACGCGCCGCACATGGCGAGGGCCTCGGCCTGGATCCGGGCGCAGGGCGGCATCGCCGCGGCCCGGGTCTTCACCCGGATCTGGCTGGCCCTGTTCGGCTGGTGGAAATGGGAGGACCTGCCCGAACTCCCCCCGGAGCTCATCTACTTCCCGACCTGGGTACCGCTCAACATCTACGACTTCGGGTGCTGGGCCCGGCAGACCATCGTCCCGCTGACGATCGTCTCCGCGACGCGGCCGGTGCGGCCCGCGCCCTTCCCGCTCGACGAGCTGCACACCGACCCGGCGAACCCGAACCCGCTCAAGCCTCTTGCCCCGATGGCCAGTTGGGACGGTGCCTTCCAGCGCCTGGACAAGGTGCTGCATCAGGTGCGCAAGGTCGCCCCACGCAGACTGCGCAGAGCCGCGATGAACAGCGCCGCCCGCTGGATCATCGAACGCCAGGAGAACGACGGCTGCTGGGGCGGCATCCAGCCGCCCGCCGTGTACTCGGTGATCGCCCTGCACCTTCTCGGCTACGACCTCGAACACCCGGTCATGCGGGCCGGGTTGGAGTCGCTGGACCGTTTCGCCATCTGGCGTGAGGACGGGTCCCGCATGATCGAGGCCTGTCAGTCGCCGGTGTGGGACACCTGTCTGGCGACGATCGCGCTCGTCGACGCCGGGGTACCGGCCGACCACCCGCAGCTGGTCAAGGCCGCCGACTGGATGCTCGGCGAGGAGATCGTCCGGCCCGGCGACTGGGCGGTGAAGCGTCCCCAACTCCCGCCGGGGGGCTGGGCGTTCGAGTTCCACAACGACAACTATCCCGACATCGACGACACCGCCGAGGTCGTCCTCGCGCTGCGCAGGGTCAAGCACCACGACCCGGAGCGGGTGGAGCGGGCGATCGGCCGCGGCGTCCGCTGGAACCTCGGGATGCAGTCGAAGAACGGCGCGTGGGGCGCCTTCGACGTCGACAACACCAGCCCGTTCCCCAACCGGCTGCCGTTCTGCGACTTCGGCGAGGTCATCGACCCGCCGTCCGCCGACGTCACCGCGCACGTCGTCGAGATGCTGGCCGTCGAGGGGCTCTCGCACGACCCGCGCACCCGGCGTGGCATCGATTGGCTGCTCGCCGAACAGGAGCCGGACGGCTCGTGGTTCGGGCGCTGGGGCGTCAACTACATCTACGGCACCGGTTCCGTGGTGCCCGCCCTCGCCGCGGCCGGGCTCCCCGCCTCGCACCCGGCGATCCGCCGCGCGGTGATCTGGCTGGAGAAGGTGCAGAACGACGACGGCGGCTGGGGCGAGGACCTGCGCTCGTACAAGGACGTCAAGAAGTGGAGCGGCCGGGGCGCCTCCACCGCCTCACAGACGGCGTGGGCGCTGATGGCCCTGCTGGCCGCCGGGGAGAAGGACTCCAAGGCGGTCGAGCGCGGCGTCGCGTGGCTCGCGAGCACCCAGCGCGAGGACGGTACCTGGGACGAGCCGTACTTCACCGGTACCGGCTTCCCCTGGGACTTCTCGATCAACTACCACCTCTACCGTCAGGTGTTCCCGCTCACCGCCCTCGGCCGGTACGTCCACGGAGAGCCCTTCTCCGGGGTCAAGGGGGACTGATGCGCACCCAGCCCGCCGGCGCCCCGCTGCTGATCGCCTGCGCCCTCGGCATCGAGCGCCTGGCGCTGCGCAGTGGCGACCGCGGCGGCGCCGGCGGGCCGGTCACGATCCTGCGCACCGGCATGGGACCGGTCGCGGCCGAGCGCTCCGTCACCGGGGCGCTGGCCGGCCCGGCGCTGGGCGAGGCCGCCGTGGTGGCCACGGGCTTCTGCGCGGGACTCGCCCCCGGGATGCACCCGGGCGATCTGGTCGTCGCCGAGGAAACGCGGGATCCGCGCGGAACCGTTGCGTGCGTCGGAACCGACCTGCTCGTCGAGGAACTGGCGCGGGCGCTGCCCGGCCGCACGGTCCACACCGGACCGCTCACCGGCTCCGACCACGTCGTGCGCGGTCACGAACGGGCGGATCTGCGCGCCACCGGCGCGATCGCGGTAGACATGGAGTCCGCGGCCACGCTCCTGAGCGCCGTGCGCGCGGGCGAGCGCCCCGTTGCGGCCGTCCGGGTGGTCGTGGACGCTCCAGAACATGAACTCGTCCGGATCGGCACGGTGCGCGGTGGAATATCAGCCTTCCGCGTACTTCGATCGGTCCTTCCCGCATTCCACGAATGGCACCGTTCCTTGCTGCTCCCCAGGAGGTGAGCCAGATGGCCATGCCGCTTCGTCAGTCCATCAAGGTCGCTACATACTTGGCCGAACAAAAGCTCCGCAAGCGGGAGAAGTTCCCGCTCATCGTGGAGCTGGAACCCCTCTACGCGTGCAATCTGAAGTGCGAGGGCTGCGGCAAGATCCAGCACCCGGCCGGGGTGCTCAAGCAGCGGATGCCGGTGGCGCAGGCCGTCGGGGCGGTGCTGGAGTCCGGTGCGCCGATGGTGTCCATCGCGGGCGGTGAGCCGCTGATGCACCCTCAGATCGACGAGATCGTGCGGCAGTTGGTGGCCAAGAGGAAGTACGTCTTCCTCTGCACCAACGCCATGCTGCTGCGCAAGAAGATGGACAAGTTCAAGCCCTCTCCCTACTTCGCCTTCGCCGTGCACATCGACGGGCTGCGGGAACGGCACGACGAGTCGGTGGCGAAGGAGGGGGTGTTCGACGAGGCCGTGGAGGCGATCAAGGAGGCCAAGAAGCGCGGCTTCCGGGTGACCACCAACTCGACCTTCTTCAACACCGACACCCCGCAGACCATCATCGAGGTGCTCAACTTCCTCAATGACGACCTGCGGGTCGACGAGATGATGATCTCGCCCGCCTACGCCTACGAGAAGGCCCCCGACCAGGAGCACTTCCTGGGCGTGGAGCAGACCCGCGAACTGTTCAGGAAGGCGTTCGCGGGCGGCAACCGGCGTCGCTGGCGGCTCAACCACTCGCCGCTCTTCCTGGACTTCCTGGAGGGCAAGGTCGACTTCCCGTGCACGGCCTGGGCGATCCCGAACTACTCGCTCTTCGGCTGGCAGCGCCCCTGTTATCTGATGAGCGACGGATACGTCCCGACGTACCGCGAGCTCGTCGAGGAGACCGACTGGGACAAGTACGGCCGCGGCAAGGATCCACGCTGCGCCAACTGCATGGCGCACTGCGGCTACGAGCCGACCGCCGTCCTCGCCACCATGGGGTCCCTCAAGGAGTCGCTGCGCGCCATGCGCGAGACCGTCTCCGGAAACCGGGAGTGAGGTGATGACCGTCGTCTCCCTGGGCGTTCCCGAGGTGCCGGTCCGGCCGATCGCCGAGCGGCGTGTGTCGCGGCGGATCCAGGTCGGTCCGGTGGCCGTGGGGGGCGGGGCCCCGGTGTCGGTGCAGTCGATGACCACGACGCGTACGTCCGACATCGGCGCCACGCTCCAGCAGATCGCCGAGCTGACCGCGTCCGGCTGCCAGATCGTGCGGGTCGCCTGTCCGACGCAGGACGACGCGGACGCTCTGTCGACCATCGCCCGCAAGTCGCAGATCCCGGTGATCGCCGACATCCACTTCCAGCCGAAGTACGTGTTCGCCGCGATCGAGGCCGGCTGCGCCGCCGTGCGCGTCAATCCGGGCAACATCAAGCAGTTCGACGACAAGGTCAAGGAGATCGCCGGGGCGGCGAAGGACCACGGCACCCCGATCCGCATCGGCGTGAACGCGGGCTCGCTGGACCGGCGCCTGCTCCAGAAGTACGTCAAGGCGACCCCGGAGGCGCTGGTGGAGAGCGCCCTGTGGGAGGCGTCGCTCTTCGAGGAGCACGGCTTCCGGGACATCAAGATCTCCGTCAAGCACAACGACCCCGTGGTGATGGTGAACGCCTACACGCTCCTCGCGGAGCAGTGCGACTACCCGCTGCACCTGGGCGTCACGGAGGCCGGTCCGGCCTTCCAGGGGACGATCAAGTCGGCCGTGGCCTTCGGCGCCCTGCTCAGCAGGGGCATCGGCGACACCATCCGGGTGTCCCTGAGCGCCCCGCCCGCCGAGGAGGTCAAGGTCGGCATCCAGATCCTGGAGTCGCTGAACCTGAGGCAGCGGCGGCTGGAGATCGTGTCGTGCCCGTCCTGCGGCCGCGCCCAGGTCGACGTCTACAAGCTGGCCGACGAGGTCACCGCGGGTCTGGAGGGCATGGAGGTGCCGCTCAGGGTGGCCGTCATGGGGTGTGTGGTGAACGGGCCGGGAGAGGCCCGGGAGGCCGATCTCGGCGTCGCCTCCGGCAACGGCAAGGGACAGATCTTCGTCAAGGGCGAGGTCGTCAAGACCGTCCCCGAGTCGAAGATCGTCGAGACCCTGATCGAAGAGGCGATGAAGATCGCCGAACAGATGGAGCAGGACGGCGTCCCGTCGGGGGAGCCCGCCGTCACCGTGAGCTGAACAGCACGGACCGATAGGGGGCCCGACGTGACGATTCTGGAGAACATCCGAGGACCACGTGACCTGAAGGCGCTGTCCGAGGCGGAGATCGGCGAACTGGCCGAGGAGATACGCGAGTTCCTGGTGCACGCGGTCGCCAGGACCGGAGGCCACCTCGGGCCCAACCTGGGGGTGGTGGAACTCACCGTCG
Organism: Streptomyces resistomycificus; assembly: GCF_001514265.1. Taxonomy (GTDB): domain Bacteria; phylum Actinomycetota; class Actinomycetes; order Streptomycetales; family Streptomycetaceae; genus Streptomyces; species Streptomyces resistomycificus. The sequence continues at coordinate 980,552 of NZ_KQ948988.1, forward strand.
CCCTCCACCGGGTCTTCGAGTCGCCGGTCGACCGCATCCTGTGGGACACCGGCCACCAGAGCTACGTGCACAAGCTCCTGACCGGGCGTCAGGACTTCTCCAAACTGCGCGGCAAGGGCGGCCTGTCCGGCTATCCCTCCCGTGCGGAGTCCGAGCACGACGTCATCGAGAACAGCCACGCCTCCACCGTGCTCGGCTGGGCCGACGGGCTGGCCAAGGCCCGCCAGGTGCAGGGCGAGACGGGTCACGTGGTCGCGGTCATCGGCGACGGCGCACTGACCGGCGGCATGGCCTGGGAGGCACTGAACAACATCGCGGCCGCCAAGGACCGGCCGCTGATCATCGTCGTCAACGACAACGAGCGGTCCTACTCGCCGACCATCGGCGGCCTCGCCAACCACCTGGCCACCCTGCGCACGACCGACGGCTACGAGAAGGTGCTGGCCTGGGGGAAGGACGTACTGCAGCGGACCCCGGTGGTCGGCAACACGCTGTACGAGTCGCTGCACGGCGCGAAGAAGGGCTTCAAGGACGCCTTCGCACCGCAGGGCATGTTCGAGGACCTCGGCCTCAAGTACGTCGGCCCCATCGACGGGCACGACGTGAAGGCCGTCGAGTCGGCGCTCCGGCGGGCGAAGCGCTTCCACGGACCGGTGCTCATCCACTGCCTGACCGAGAAGGGACGCGGCTACGAACCCGCCCTCGCGCACGAGGAGGACCACTTCCACACCGTCGGGGTGATGGACCCGCGCACCTGTGAGCCGCTGGCGCCGTCCAACGGGCCATCCTGGACGTCGGTGTTCGGCGACGAGATCGTACGGATCGGCGAGGAGCGGGACGACGTGGTGGCGATCACCGCGGCCATGCTGCACCCGGTGGGGCTCGGCAAGTTCGCGGCGCGCTTCCCGGAGCGGGTGTGGGACGTCGGCATCGCCGAGCAGCACGCCGCCGTGTCCGCGGCCGGCCTCGCGACGGGCGGGCTGCACCCGGTCGTCGCCGTCTACGCGACCTTCCTGAACCGCGCGTTCGACCAGCTGCTGATGGACGTCGCCCTGCACCGCTGCGGAGTGACCTTCGTGCTGGACCGGGCCGGCGTCACCGGCGTCGACGGGGCCTCCCACAACGGCATGTGGGACATGTCGGTCCTCCAGGTCGTCCCCGGCCTCAGGATCGCCGCCCCGCGCGACGCCGAGCAGCTCAGGGCGCAGCTCAGGGAGGCCGTCGCGGTCGACGACGCGCCGACGCTGGTGCGCTTCCCGAAGGAGTCGGTCGGGCCCGAGATCCCGGCGATCGACCGCGTCGGCGGGCTGGACGTCCTGCACCGCACAGCCGGCACCCCGGAGGTCCTCATGGTGGCCGTCGGCGTGATGGCGCCCGTCTGCCTGCAGGCCGCCGACCTGCTGGCGGCCCGCGGCATCGCGTGCACGGTGGTCGACCCGCGGTGGGTCAAGCCCGTCGACCCGGCGCTCCCGGGCCTCGCCGCCGAACACCGACTGGTCGCCGTGGTGGAGGACAACAGCCGCGCCGCCGGAGTCGGCGCCGCGGTGGCGCTCGCGCTCGGCGACGCCGAAGTCGACGTCCCCGTACGGCGGTTCGGCATCCCGGAGCAGTTCCTCGCGCACGCCAAACGTGCCGAGGTGCTCGCCGACATCGGCCTCACGCCCGTAGAGATCGCCGGGCGGATCAGCGCGAGTCTGACCGCGAAGGAAGAGCAGTCCAAGGAGCAAGTGGAATGACAACTGCCGAATCCGCGTCGCCCTCCTCGCAGGCCGGGGAGTTCGACCTCGGCGCGCTGCTGGCCGAGCGCGGGGCCGAGCGCTACGAGCTGCACACCAGGCACCTCAACCACCAGCTCCCGCGCATGCTGCACACCATCGGCTTCGACAAGGTCTACGAGCGTGCCGAGGGCCCCTACTTCTGGGACGCGGACGGCAACGACTACCTCGACATGCTCGCCGGGTTCGGGGTGATGGGCCTGGGGCGCCACCACCCCGTCGTCCGCAAGGCGCTGCACGACGTCCTCGACGCCCAGCTCGCCGACCTCACCCGCTTCGACTGTCAGCCGCTGCCCGGGCTGCTGGCCGAGAGGCTGCTCGCGCACAGTCCGCACCTGGACCGGGTGTTCTTCGGCAACAGCGGTACCGAGGCGGTCGAGGGCGCGCTGAAGTTCGCCCGCTACGCCACCGGGAAGCCGCGCGTCCTGTACTGCGACCACGCCTTCCACGGCCTGACCACCGGGGCGCTGTCGGTCAACGGGGAGGACGGCTTCCGCGACGGCTTCGCCCCGCTGCTGCCCGACACGGCGGTGCCGCTCGGCGATCTCGACGCCCTGGCCCGGGAGCTGAAGAAGGCAGACGTCGCCGCCCTGGTCGTCGAGCCGATCCAGGGCAAGGGCGTGTACGAGGCGCCGCCCGGATACCTGCGCGCGGCCCAGGAGCTGCTCCACCGGCACAAGGCGCTGCTGATCCTGGACGAGGTGCAGACCGGCCTCGGCCGGACCGGCGACTTCTACGCCTACCAGCACGAGGAGGGCGTCGAACCCGACCTGGTGTGCGTGGCCAAGGCGCTCTCCGGCGGCTATGTGCCGGTCGGCGCCACCCTCGGCAGGGACTGGATCTTCAAGAAGGTCTACTCGTCGATGGACCGCGTGCTGGTCCACTCGGCGAGCTTCGGCTCCAACGCCCAGGCCATGGCCGCCGGGCTCGCCGTGCTCTCCGTGATGGAGAACGAGCAGGTCGTCGCCAACGCCCGGGCCACCGGTGAGCAGCTGAAGTCCCGCCTGACGGCACTGGTCGACAAGTACGAACTGCTCGCCGACGTGCGTGGCCGGGGCCTGATGATCGGCATCGAGTTCGGCAGGCCGAAGTCGCTGAAGCTGCGCAGCCGTTGGGCCATGCTGCAGGCCGCGCGCAAGGGGCTGTTCGCGCAGATGGTGGTCGTCCCGCTGCTGCAGCGCCACCGGATCCTCACCCAGGTCTCCGGCGACCACCTGGAGGTGATCAAGCTGATTCCGCCGCTGGTCATCGGCGAACGGGAGGTGGACCGGTTCGTCGACGCCTTCACGGACGTGATGGACGACGCGCACAGCGGTGGCGGACTGATGTGGGACTTCGGCAAGACGCTGATCAAGCAGGCGGTCGCCAACCGCTAGGCGCTTCGGCGGCCACGGAGTGCCGCAAAGCGATCATTTTGCCTCTGAGGCAAGAAATTTGCCGCGGAGGCAAGGCTCGGGCTCAATGGAGGCATGAACTCCTCCGCGGCCGAACCCGGGCCGACGGCCGGGCCTGACGAGGTGGTGCCGGCCGTCGCACCCCAGCTCCGTGCTCTGCGCCGCCGTGCCTCCCTCACCCTGGAGGCCGCCGCCCGGGCCGCCGGGCTCTCGCCTGCCCACCTCTCCCGGCTGGAGACGGGGCAACGCCAGCCCTCACTGCCGATGCTGCTGGGCCTCGCCCGCGTCTACGGTACGACGGTCTCGGAGCTGCTCGGTGAGACGGCTCCCGGACGGGACGCCGTGGTGCGGGCCGACGACATGGAGCCGACCGCGGCGGGCGGCTGGACCTACTGGCCGGCCGGCGCACCCGGACGGGGCATGCAGGCACTGCGCGTCCACGTGCCGTACGGCTCGCAGGGCGACATCGTGCGCGTGCACCCGGGCGAGGAGTGGCTCTACGTGCTCGAGGGGCGGCTGCGCCTGCGCCTGGCGGACACCACCCATCTGCTCGCGGCCCGGGACAGCGCGCACTTCGACTCGCTGACCCCGCACCGCATCGTCGCCGAGGACCGCGGCGGCGTGGAGCTCCTGTTCGTCCACACCCTGCTGCAGAGCCCCACGGCCACCCTGTGCCTGGGCCCCACCCCTGGAGACACACCATGAGCAACATGGAGGAGAAGTTCCCCCGCGCCGTGTGGGTGCGGCTGTTCATCTACATCGCGGTGGGGCACGTCTTCGCCGCCTTCGTCTACCTGCTCTTCGAGATGGGAGCCAGGCAGTAGCCGCGGGCGGGGCGGGGCTCAGTCGAGCAGCCGCTCCCGCAGCCGCTCACGGGTCTCGGGAGTGATCCCGAGACCCTGCTCCAGATAGGCTTCGACGCCGCCCCACTTCTCCTCGATGGTGTCGAAGGCCGCCTCCAGGTACTCGGCGCGTGCGTCGAACAGCGGGCTGAGCAGTTCCATGACCTCGGGCGAGTACGCCGAGGCGGAGCTGCTGCTGCGGTGCACCTTGTAGCGGCGGTGCCTGGCGTTGGACTCCAGGTAGTCGGCGACGATCGCGTCCCGTTCGACGCGCAGCGCCAGCAGCGTCACGGCGATCGACAGGCCCGCGCGGTCCTTGCCCGCGGCGCAGTGCATCAGCGCCGGGACACTGTCCTCGGCGAGCGAGTGCAGCACCCGGGAGTGCTCCGAGGTGCGCTCCGTGATGATCGTGCGGTACGACGCGATCATCCGGTTCGCGCCCTTGCCGTCGGACAGCAGGTCGCGCAGCTGGTCGAGGTCGCCGTCGCGGACCATCTTCCAGAACTCGGCGCCGTCCGCGGGGTCGGACAGCGGCAGGTTCACATTGCGCACACCCGGCAGCTCGACGTCCGGACCCTCCAGCTTCTGGTCCGAGGCGTTGCGGAAGTCGAAGATCGTGTGCAGGCCCAGGGAGTCGAGGAACGTGGAGTCCTCGGCGGTCGCGTGCGCGAGGTGGCCGCTGCGGAACAGCACTCCCTGCCGCACCCGCCGTCCGTCCGCCGTGGGCAGCCCGCCCACATCTCGGAAGTTGCGCACTCCGGCCAGCTGCGGCTCGGTCGACGGGACCTGCTGCGTCACGAGGGCTCCTCCCCTTCGGTTCCGCCGCCGCGGCTCGACGACGGGGGCACGCACTCGACGATACGACATGGGTTCGTGGGCCAATGAGTTGTCCACAGGCGTTGCACGGAGAGCTAGCGGCCCTTGATGATGTTGGTGATTGAGCGCACCTGTTCGTGTCTGTTCGTGTCTGTGAGGAACCGCATGCTGGAGATCGCCGAGAACGGTTGCACCTGGGTTCTGTCCGGGCCGAACAGCAGTTATGCCCTTCACCTCACCTCCGACGACGAGCTGCTGCACCTCCACTGGGGGCCACGGATCGCTCTCGCCGACGCCGAGGCGCTGGCCGTACGCCCGCTGCCCGACTACTGGCCCTTCGAGTCCCCGCTCGACGGGCGCGAGGAGTACCCCGTAGAGGGCGGGCCTCGCTTCGTCCGGCCCGCCCTGTCGGTGCGCGGCGAGGAGCGGCGCGGTACCGAGTGGGTCTTCGAGGCGTACAGCGCCGAGGACGACGAGCTGCGGCTGCGGTTTCGGGACGGCGGGCTGGCGATCACTCTGCACTACCGGGTGCGCTCCGGAACGGACGTCGTGGAACGCTGGGTGACCCTGCACAACGAGGGGCCCGCCCTGGAGCTGCTGCGCGCCGACTCCGCCGTCTGGACCCTGCCCGACCGCGAGGGCTGGCGGCTGTCCCAGCTGCACGGCCGCTGGGCCGCGGAGTCCCGGCTCGCACGCTCCCCCCTCGCCTACGGCGAGAAGGTCATCGGCAGCCGCCGCGGCCACACCGGACACCAGCACCTGCCCTGGGTAGCCCTCGACACCGACGCGACCGAGGAGCGCGGCGAGGTCTACGGCTGCGCCCTCGGCTGGTCCGGGTCCTGGCGCATCGCGGTGGCCCAACTCCCCGACGCGCGCGTGCAGATCACCGGCGGGGCCGGGCACGACGACTCGGGCCTGTTGCGGCTGGCGGCGGGGGAGTCCTTCGCGAGCCCCGTCTTCGCCGGTCTGTGGAGCGAGGGCGGCTTCGGCGGGGCGAGCCGCGCCTGGCACGCCTACCAGCGGGCGTACGTCATCCCGGACGCCGACCGGGACCGGCCGGTGCTGTTCAACTCCTGGGAGGCCACGGAGTTCGACATCTCCGAGGAGCAGCAGGGAGTCCTGGCGCGGCGGGCCGCGGCGATCGGCGTCGAGCTGTTCGTCGTCGACGACGGCTGGTTCGGCGCCCGGACCAGCGACCGGGCCGGGCTCGGCGACTGGACGCCCAACCCGGACCGGTTCCCCGGCGGCCTCAAGCCGCTGGGCGACTACGTGCACGCGCTCGGTATGCAGTTCGGCATCTGGGTCGAGCCGGAGATGGTCAATCCGGACAGCGAGCTGTACCGCGAGCACCCCGACTGGGTGCAGTACCAGCCGGGACGAAAGCGGACGGAACTACGCAACCAGCTCGTACTGAACCTGGCGCGCGAGGACGTGCAGGAGTACCTCTGGGAGCAGCTCCACGGTCTGCTGTCGAGTGCGCCGATCGACTACGTGAAGTGGGACTTCAACCGCTGCTTCACCGACGCGGGCTGGCCCGGCGAGCCCTATCCGCAGCGCCTCTGGGTCGATCATGTGCACGCCCTGTACCGACTGTTGGACAGGCTGCGGGCGGCTCACCCCGGCGTGGCCTTCGAGTCCTGCTCGGGTGGCGGCGGCCGGATCGACCTCGGGGTCATGAGCCGCACGGACCAGGTGTGGACCTCCGACAACACCGACCCCCTCGACCGGCTCGCCATCCAGCACGGCTTCAGTCAGATCCACCCCGCCCGGGCCATGGCCGCCTGGGTCACCGACAGCCCCAACACACAGCTCAACGGCCGGATCAGCTCGCTGCGGTTCCGCTTCGTCAGCGCCATGGCCGGGGTGCTCGGGGTCGGCGGGGACCTCGCCGAGTGGACCGAGGAGGAGCTCGAAGAAGCCCGTGGCTGGGTGGAGCTCTACAAGGAGATCCGGCCCCTCGTGCAGCGCGGCGACCTGTACCGGCTGCGTGCGCCGGAGGGTGGGCTGAGTGCGGTCCAGTACGTGCTCGGCGACGAGACCGTCGTCCTCGCCTGGCTGCAGGCGCAGCACTTCGGTGAGCCGGTGCCGGCGCTGCGGCTGCGCGGACTGGATCCGACAGCGTCGTATGAATGCCGCGAAACAGGCGAAGTTCACCGAGGGGTCGTATTGCTGCATCACGGACTTCGGACCGGCTTGCGTGGTGACCTCGATGCGGCAGTTCTCCGGCTGCGCCGCATCTAGGGCTTCTGTCCGAGTTTGGGTTCCTTCATTCCAACTCCGTCTGAAATGAAGGAACCTGTGGATGTGCCACGTGAGGAGCGTCATATCCGTGACCGTGCGTCGCCCGTCATGTCCACGTAATTAGCGGGGTTTGCAAGGGCTTTTGGTCGGGAGGGACTCCCGTAATGCACGGAGGGTGACCGGTAATTCCCTCCGGTGGCAAACAGAAACGCATTCACGGGCAACCACTTACTTGTCCCTTTGCGTCCTGGTCGCTTACGTTCGCCACCAATCCGGACGGACGCCTAATCCTGCCGCCGACCGGAGCCCGCACACCACTCACCCGTACCCGGCAGGAGCGGGGGACCCACAGGTAGAACCGCCTGTTCCGGTCTCCGGAACGGCTTGGGGTTAAGTCGTGCTTCGGTACGGCCGGGCATCTCCAGTCCGCACCCGACAGCTCACCTCGCAGGCGCCGGAGAGGAATTCGTCATGCCCGCGAAGGGTAAGCACCGCCGCCCGAAGGCCCAGCGTTTCACCCGCTCCATCGCCGTCGCCGGAACCGGAGGCGCCGCTCTCGCCCTCCCGCTCCTGGGGGCCACCGGAGCCAACGCCGCCACCCCGCAGTCCGTTTCCGAAAAGGCCGTTCAGGCGTCGGTTCCGGCCACCGTGAAGAACGTGGCCGAAAAGGCGGCGGCCGAAAAGAAGACGGCCGCGCAGGCTTCCGGCGTGAAGACCTACTCCGTGCGGGCCGGTGACTATCTCGCGAAGATCGCGGACGAGCAGAATGTCAGCGGTGGCTGGCGGAAGCTCTACTCCGACAACCGTGAGGCCGTCGGTGCCGACCCGTCGCTGATCCACCCCGGTCTGAAGCTCACGATCGGCGAGAAGGCCACGGCGGCCGCCCCCAAGTCGTCGTCCTCCGCGGGTTCCTCCTCTTCCTCCTCTTCGTCCAAGTCGTCTTCTTCGTCGGATTCGTCCGCCTCGTCGAAGTCGTCCTCCTCGTCGAAGAGCGCGGCGGCCGCCCAGAGTGCCGACACCGCCGACAGCGCCGGCACCGTCAACGGCTTCAGCCTCCCGGTGGCCGGTGCCACCGTCGGCACCCCCTACCGCATGTCGGGCAGCATGTGGTCCAGCGGCTACCACACAGGCGTCGACTTCGTCGTGCCGACCGGTACCTCCCTCAAGGCCGTGGGCGCCGGCACGGTCGTCTCCGCCGGCTGGGGCGGCGCGTACGGCAACCAGGTCGTCATCAGGCTCGCCGACGGCTACTACGCGCAGTACGCCCACCTGTCCTCGCTCTCCGTCTCGAGCGGCCAGTCCGTGACGGCCGGTCAGCAGATCGGCCTCTCCGGCGCGACCGGCAACGTGACCGGTCCGCACCTGCACTTCGAGATCCGCACCACGCCGGACTACGGATCCGACGTGGACCCGGTCGCCTACCTCCGCTCGAAGGGCGTCTCCGTCGGCTGACGCCCCTTCCGGCGCCCTGAGGGCGGCGCCCCTCACGCCACCGAAGGCCGGACCCACGATCCCCGGGTCCGGCCTTCGGTGTGTCCGCCGCCGCCCGTCTCGTGATCCCCGCATTGCGTTCCTGTGGCGGGGGAGCCCGCGGTGTCGACAGGGAGGCGGGTGGGGGGAGAGAGTGAACTCCGTTGCGGCGCAAGCGCTTTCTGCGATCCGGATCGCAGGCCGGCTCCGCGACTCCCGACCACTCTCCCGGAAGGAACCGTCGCCTGTGACGACCACGCGTAGAGCCTTCGGAGCCCTGGCCGCCGGTGCCGCACTGGCCGCCCTCGCCCCGGCGACCGCCGCGAGCGCTACACCCCGCCACCGCCGACTCATCGCCCACGACGACTTCCGTCACGGACTGGGCCGGTGGGCGGTGGAACTCGAGAAGGGCGGGACCGTCAGCGCCTCCCGGGGGATCCTGGAGGTCGACGTGCCCGCCGGCGCGACGGTCTGGTTCAGGAAGCGGCTCGAAGGGCCGTACGTCCTGGAGTACACCGCCACGCCGGTGTCGGCGGGCGGGGTCAACGACCGGGTCTCCGACCTGAACAACTTCTGGAACGCTTCCGACGTCCGCTCCCCGAACGACCTCTTCGCCACACGGCGCGAGGGGGCGCTCGCGGAGTACGACCACCTCCGGACCTACTACGCCGGCTACGGCGCCAACACGAACACCACGACGCGCCTGCGCCGCTACGTCGGCGAGGCGGGAGTCAGGCCCCTGGTCTACGACTACACCGAGCCGCTGCTGGTGGCGAACGAGCCGAACCGGGTGCGGATCGTCTCCGACGGGTCGAAGGTGCGGTGGTGGAACAACGGGCGGCTCGTCTTCGACTTCCACGACCCCGAGCCGTACACGAGCGGGCACTTCGCCTTCCGGACCACCTGGAGCCACTTCCGGATCAGCGAATTCCGGGTGTGGCGGTTGTCGCCCCAACAGCGCTGATCCGAGGGCTATTCCTGGTTTGACCAATCCTTGGAGAGTGGCTTATCTCACCGCGCGTCAACCCCTTCCTACGGTCGCGTAGCTCACATGCGAAGGTGAATCATGGGCCGATGTGGCAGACGATTCGAAGAGTGACAACACATCAGTGATCGGGTCGTACGTGGCGGTGGGGGACAGCTTCACCGAGGGCGTAGGCGACCCAGGGCCCCATGGGGCGTTCGTCGGCTGGGCCGACCGGTTCGCGGTACTGCTCGCGGACCGGCGCCCCGAGGGCGACTTCGAGTACACCAACCTCGCCGTGCGCGGCAAACTCCTCGACCAGGTGGTGGAGCACCAGTTGCCGCGGGCCGTCGAACTGGCCCCGGACCTGGTGTCCTTCTGCGCCGGGGGCAACGACATCCTGCGGCCGGGCACGGACCCGGACGAGGTGGCCGAGCGTTTCGAGGCGGCCGTGTCCCGGCTCACCGCCGCGTGCGGCACCGTGATGGTGACGACCGGGTTCGACACCCGGAGCGTGCCCGTGCTCAGGCATCTGCGCGGCAAGATCGCCACCTACAACGGACATGTGCGGGCCGTCGCCGACCGCTACGGCTGTCCGGTGCTGGACCTGTGGTCCCTGAAGACCATCCAGGACCGCAGGGCCTGGGACGGCGACCGGCTGCACCTCTCGCCCGAGGGGCACACGCGCGTGGCGCTGCGCGCGGGGCAGGTCCTCGGCCTGGAGGTCCCGGCCGACCCCGACCAGCCCTGGCCGCCGCTCCCGGCGCGCGGCACGCTGGAGATCAGGCGGGACGACGTGCACTGGGCGCGGGAGTACCTGGTGCCGTGGATCGGGCGCCGGCTGCGCGGTGAGTCGTCGGGCGACCACGTGATCGCCAAGGGCACGCTGTCGGCTGACGACATCAAGACGCTGATCGCCTCGGTGGCCTGAGGAAGCGCGGGTGCCCGGCGCGCGTCGCCCTGGGGCGGAGTGTGCCGGGCGCACGACGTCGCGGGACGGGTGACGCGAGGTTGGCGTGAAGGGCGCGGTTGGGGCGGTGGCCGCTTCCCTACGCCGTCAACGCCTCCCGCGCCAGCCCCAGTTCCCGGGCGAGCGCCTCGTCGACCCACTCCTGCGCCCGTGACCGCGACACGGCGCCCGGATACGACGTGAGCTGTACGGCGAGCCCGTCCAGCAGTGCCGTCAGACGCAGGGCCGTACCGTTCGGGTCCGGGCAGTGGAACTCGCCGGCTGCCACGCCCTCGGCGATCACCTCCGTGAGCGCTGCCTTCCACTGGCGGTCCAGGTCCCGCGTGACCTCCTGGAGCACCGGCTCGCGCAGCGCGACCGCCCAGCCCTCGATCCACAGCCGCCAGCCCTTGGCCTGGCCGGTCGGGGCGTACCAGCGCACGGCCGCCCGCAGTCGGCGCAGTGCCGTGGTGCGGCGGCCGAGCAGCTTGCGCAGGTGGGCGAGGTCGTCCTCGGCCGCGTACGTGAACGCGGCGGCGACCAGTTTCTCCTTCGTGGAGAAGTGATAGAGCACCAGCGCGTTGCTCACGCCCAGCACCGAGGCCACGTCGGCGATCCTGACCGCCGCCACGCCCCGCGCCTCGATCTGCTCGATGGCGGCCCGCAACAGCTCCTCGCGCCGCTCGGCCACGCTCAACCGCACTCTCGCCACGCGGTCACCCTAATCCGTGGCCCTGCGCGCCGCCGAAGGCAGGGCGGTTCCCGGCCGCACCGGCACCCGACCCGGTGGGCGCGCCGACACGGCCGTCCGCGCCGAGGGAGGGCACCGCGGCTAGCGGTACCAGCCGAACCGCTCGGCGATCACCGGAAGCCGGTCCGCGACGATGGAGTGCGCGGCCGCCCGCGGGGTCGTGCCGTCCCGATCCGCACGCGCGAGCATCTGCTCGACCAGGGCACGCATCGAGCGACGCGTATGGGCGAAGGCCTCGTCCGCGTCGGCCTGGATGTCGCCGAAGAGCGTCCACCACCACCACGCGTTCGTGCCCGAGTTGACCACCACGTCCGGCAGAACCGTCACCCCGCGCGTGGCCAGCAGCTCCTCCGCCTCCAGGAGGACCGGCATGTTGGCCGCCTCCACGATCCAGCGGGCCGTGATCCGCTCCTGGTTGTCGGTGTCGATCACGTACGAGACCGCCGCCGGCACCAGCACCTCCGCGTCCGCCGACAGCCAGGCGTCGCCCGGCAGCTCGCGGTCGTCCGGACCGAGGACGGACCGGTCCACCGTCCCGTAGGCGTCCCGCGCCGAGAGCAGCTCCTCCACGTCGAGGCCCGCCGGATTGGAGATCGTCCCCTTGATGTCGGCGACGGCCACCACGGTGAGGCCCGCGCGCGTGAGGAAGCGTGCGGTGGCGCCGCCCATGGTGCCCAGCCCCTGCACCGCGACCCGGGTCCCCTTGTACGCCACGCCGGCCCGGTCCAGGGCCGCGAGCGCCGACTCCGCGACCCCGCAGCCGCCGACCAGCTCGTCCAGCCCGATGCCGTCCACCTCGAGCGCGAACGCGTCCGCGAGCCGCCGCCGGGCCGTCGCCTCGTCGTCGAGCAGCGGATACACCGCCTGCACGGACGACACGAGCCCCGCCTCGGCGGCCGCCCGGTCGACCAGGTCCTGGGTGAGGCCGAGATCCTCGCCGGTGGTCCACAGGGTCTCGACGTACGGCCGCATGGCGCGCAGGTAGCGCACCAAAAGCTCGTACGCCCCCGGCTCACGGGGATCGCAGTCGATGCCGCCCTTGGCGCCCCCGAGGGGGACGTAACGGCCCTCGGGGTTGTAGTGCAGCGCCTCCTTCATGGTCATGCCCCGGGCGAGCCCGGTGACCTCGTCCAGCGTGCAGCCCGCGCGCATGCGCAGCCCGCCGCTGGAGACGCCGCGCACCAGCCGGTCGACGACCAGGAAGCCCTGGCGACCGGTGAGGTGGTCGGTCCAGGTGAGCGTCATCAGGGGGGCGGTCATGCGGGTCTCCTCCAACTGAACGGTGAGTCAGTATCCGGACGATGGTCATGTCCTGTCAACGCGGGAAGATCATCGGCGGCGGCCCTGTTGTCGGAGGGGGTGACCATAATGGAACACCTCACCGACTCCACCTTGGAGGTACTCCGTGACCGGTTTCCGTTCCCCGAGCTCCGGGCTTCGCGCGCTGCGGCCCGCGGCCTTCGGCGCGGACCCGAGCGGTGAGCGCATGGCGCGTATCCGCAGATCGCCGCACTTCAAGGACGGGGTCTTCCAGAACCCCGGGGGCACCGCCCGCACCCGGCCCTCCGGGTCCACGCTGGAGTTCGCGAAGACCTTCTTCGACAAGGACGAGCGGATCCGGCGCGCCCCGCAGGGCACGATCCCGGTGCACTCCACCACGTACGCCGACCTCGCCGCGGCCCCGGCCACCGGGCTCAGGCTGACCTGGATGGGCCACTCCAGTGTGCTCGCCGAGATCGACGGGCACCGGGTGCTCTTCGACCCCGTCTGGGGTGAGCGCTGCTCCCCGTTCGCCTTCGCCGGGCCGAAGCGGCTGCACCCGGTCCCGCTGCCGCTCGCCGCGCTGGGCCCGGTCGACGTCGTCGTGATCTCGCACGACCATTACGACCACCTGGACATGCCGACGATCAAGGCGCTGGCCGGCACGGACACGCTGTTCGCCGTGCCGCTTGGCGTCGGTGCCCACCTCGAACGCTGGGGTGTGTCCGCGGACCGCCTGCGCGAGCTGGACTGGCACGAGGCGACGAAGATCGGCGGGCTCACCCTGACCGCCACCCCGGCCCGCCACTTCTGTGGCCGTGGGCTGCGCAACACCCAGCACACGCTGTGGGCCTCCTGGGTCGTCGCCGGGGACGAGCACCGGGTCTACCACAGCGGTGACACCGGCTACTTCGAGGGCTTTGGGGACATCGGCACCGAGCACGGCCCCTTCGACGCCACGATGATCCAGATCGGTGCCTACAGCGAGTTCTGGCCGGACATCCACATGACGCCCGAGGAGGGCGTGCGGGCCCACCTCGACCTCCAGGGCGGACAGCCGCACGGCGTGCTGCTGCCGATCCACTGGGCCACCTTCAACCTCGCGACGCACGCGTGGACCGATCCCGGCGAGGGCACCGTCGCGGCCGCCCGCGCGGTCAAGGCTCCCGTCGCCCTGCCCCGGCCCGGCGAGCCCTTCGAACCCACGGCCGAAAGCGTGCCGACCGACCCCTGGTGGCGAGGCGTGGCCCTCGAACCGGCGGGCGGTTGGCCCGCGGACCGGGCGGCGGAGGCCTCGCCCCCGGCCGAATCGCCGACCCGGGCAGCGACAGGCCCGACCGGCGCGGTGCCGGAGGGCAAGGGGGAGGGGTCGGGCGAGCCCGAGGTGGTGCCGGCGGGGTGACGGGCAGGCTCGTCCGCCCCGGCACTCAACCGGATTCCTGGAACCAGCCGGCCCCGGCCACCGTCCCGCCTTCGAGCATCCGACCGAACCGCCCGCTCCGGGCAGCCGCAGCGTGCGGTCGCGCCCGGCGCCGTCCGTGAACGTCCCGCCCTGAGTGCCCGCGTCCGCGCCGATGCTCGAGCCCGGTCGGTCGCCTGGGCCCGAGGGTGTCCGAGCTCGGGTCGGCGGCGATGCGGCGGGTCGCCTGGCCTGGCCAGGCCAGGCCAGGACGGGTGCCGGGGCTTGGTCGGTTTCCCGAACCTGGTCGGTGGCACCGAGTCCGTCGGGTTCGTGAGCCTGGCCAGTGGCCTGGGGGCGACGGTTCTCCGACCCTGGTCGGTGGTCGCCGGAGGGTGCGAGTCTGAGCCGGGTGCCCTGGAAGTTCGCTGTGTCCCCGCTGGTGGACACGGCCGCCAGTCAATTCTGCATTCTCGGTGGGCACCCACCTGGAGAAGGTGCCGCCGGTCGGGCGGGTCCCGTTCGAACGCGATGCGGCGGCGCAGGAGCGGCCGCGGCGGCTCCCGCTCGTCGTTGGTCGTGACCTCGTCGTTGGTCGTGATGACGACCCAGCGGAGCGTGCCTGTCGGCGACGGTCGCCTGGCTGCGGTCGCCCCACGACCCGGGCACGGAGAGCGAACCGAGCGGCCACGGCAGGCTGTTGGGCAGATCGAGGTCTGCCTTGTCGATCTCGTCGATGAGTAACGACAGGGCGCACGACAGGACCATCGCGTTCACTACGGAGAGTGAATCTCTCGGGCGGGCATGCGCCGTATCGGGGAGGCTCGCACGCCGGCGCGCGGCCGGAACGGCGTGGGGAGCGGCGCGCCGGGCGACGTCCGGATCAAGGCGACCGCTCGGTCCTCTCGGGGACCCGCTGTTCGTTCGTGACCGGTTCTGACCAGCATGGATCGAACCCTGATCCGATGAGGGCGCGGACCCGTCGCGCTTATCGGTCTGTCGTACGAGGCCTCATACCAGAGCGGGACGCTCGCCGTGGGACTTTGTCAACTGCCCACCGCACATGTTGCCTTGCCGACTACTGTCAGTGTCCGTCGGGCGACGCGGGGCCGAAAAGTTCGGTCTGTCGATCGACACCCGCATGCGCCTGCCCGCGTACGCATCCGACCTGTGCAGCAGCGAGCCCAGGGCGACCCCGCCCGACGGACCAGTACGACGAGGACACCGATGTCTCACCTCCGCGCCCCGGCCCCACGCGCAGACCGCCGCGAGGGCGGGCGGCACGGCCGGCCGGCCGCCCGAGCCGTTCCCGCGCTGCCCGAGACCCACATACGGCCCCAACTGCTGCGCCTGGCCGTGCTGCCGCCGGTCGCCGTCGCGCTCAGCGCCTGCGCCGCCGTGCTGTTCACCGTCCGCTCCACCGGCGCCCGGCCCAGCCTCACCCTGTGGGGCGTGCTCACCGGGGCCGCCTCCGTGACCTGCGCGGGCATCATCATCGCCGCCGTGGCCGCCAACCGCGCCGCCACGTCGGTGAGCGACCGCGTCGGTGCACTGCGCCGCAGCAGCGCACGTGGCGAGGCCGACCTGCGCGCCCTGGTCGACTCCCTGCGCCGCGGTGAGGGCCCGCCCCAGCGCAAGCCGCGCGGTGGCCCGTCCGAGGACGCCGACGACTTCGAGCTGCTCGCCGCCGACCTCACACGCGCCCACGACGGCGCCGTCAGTGCCGTCGTGCAGGCCTCGCAGCTCTCCAGCCAGACGGGCAGCGAACAGAAACTCGAGGTCTTCCTCAACCTCGCCCGGCGTCTGCAGTCGCTCGTGCACCGCGAGATCTCCATCCTCGACGAACTCGAGAACGAGATCGAGGACCCCGACCTCCTCAAGGGTCTCTTCCACGTCGATCACCTCGCCACCCGCATCCGCCGCCACGCCGAGAACCTCGCCGTGCTCGGCGGGGCCGTCTCCCGCAGGCAGTGGAGCAACCCCGTCTCCATGACCGAGGTGCTGCGCTCCGCCATCGCCGAGGTCGAGCAGTACTCACGCGTCAAGCTGGTGCCGCCGATCGACGGCACCCTGCGCGGCCACGCCGTCGCCGACGTGATCCACCTGCTGGCCGAACTCGTCGAGAACGCCACGGTGTTCTCCGCCCCGCACACCCAGGTACTCCTGCGGGCCAACCTCGTCACCTCGGGGCTGGCCGTCGAGGTCGAGGACCGCGGGCTCGGGATGCCCGTCGGTGAGCAGAGCCGGATGAACGCCCTGCTCTCCGACCCGGACCAGGTCAACGTGGCGAGCCTGCTGGCCGACGGCCGCATCGGGCTGTTCGTGGTCTCCCAACTCGCCAAGCGGCACGGCATCCACGTCCGGCTCCAGACCAACATCTACGGCGGGGTCCAGGCCGTCCTGGTCGTGCCCCAGGCGCTGCTGGGCACGGCGCCGGGCGCCGCCGGAGCCGTACCGCAGGCGCCGGACGCGGACCCGGCGGGCGGGACGGGACCTTCCGTCGCCGTGCCGCCGCAACTGCCTCCGCAGGCCGGGGCCGAGCCGGGGCGCCCGGCGACGCGGGGCGCCCAGAACACGCCGGGGAGTCCGCCGCGCCCTCGGCAGCGGGACACCGCTCGGACGGCACCGCCGGCACCGCCTGCTCGGAACATGCGCAGTGGCAGTGGGACTGGCAGTGGGACTGGCAGTGGCGATGCCAGTGGACCGCCGCCGCCGCTGCCCGTGCGCGGGGCGCGTGAGCAGCGGCCGACTCCCGCGGAGGCCGTGCCCGGCGTACGGCCGGACCACCGGCACCTCGTCGCGGAGCACGTCTCCGGACCTCCCACCCCTCGCAACGGCGCCGTGCGGGGCACCATGGGCAAGCCCCAGCTGCCCCGGCGCCGCGCCCAGGAGCACATCGCGCCCCAACTGCGCGACGGTCCCGCACCCCGCCAGGAATCGGACTACCTGGCCGGCCACGACCCGGGCCTGATGGCCGCCTTCCAGCGCGGCGTCGGCCTCGCCGAGGCCCAGCAGCACCTGGAGACGGCCCACGGTGAGCCGACGGCACCCTCCGGGTCGGGCACCGCGCTGCCGAGTGGGTCGGGCACCGTGGAGGACGCGTACCTGGAGACCCGGCACCCGGAGGCCCGGCACATGGAGCCGGGGCACATGGCGGGCCCGCACATGGACGGCCCCCACGCGGAGGGCACCCACATGGAGGGCGCGCCCACGGATCTCCCCTCCAGGGCATCGGCACCTCAGGGCATCGCTCACGCGGCCCCGCCGATCCCTCCGCCGCTCCTCGCCCCGCTCGACCTCGACCACACGGACCTCACCGACATGGCGAACGCGCCCTCCATGGACGTACGTCCCATGGCTCCGTCGCACATAACCGAGCCGCGCCCCCTGCGCGGGCCCGGTACGCACGACGGACACGGCGTGTGGGACGGCGTGGCCGCGCCCGGCCTCGACCTCGACCACGGCACCCGGCACGACGGGAGCGCACCCGCCGGATGACCACCCCCGCGTTCACCCCACCCCCCACCGCTCCCGCAGACCTTCGTACCTCAAGGAGTCGATCCACCATGGCGAGCGAAGCGCCGACCGGCCATGTATCCGATCTCGACTGGCTGATGAGCGGCCTCGTGCAGCGTGTACCGCACACCACCAGTGCGGTCCTCCTCTCCTGCGACGGGCTCGTGAAGTCGGTCCACGGCCTCGACCCCGACAGCGCCGACCACATGGCAGCCCTGGCCTCCGGCCTCTACTCCCTGGGCCGCAGCGCGGGCGTCCGCTTCGGCGACGGCGGCGACGTGCGTCAGGTCGTCGTCGAACTCGACGCCACCCTGCTGTTCGTGACCACCGCCGGCTCCGGCACCTGCCTGGCCGTGCTGGCCGGCCGCGAGGCCGACGCGGCGGTGCTCGGCTACGAGATGGCCATGCTGGTCAAGAGCGTCCGCCCCTACCTGGTGACCGCGCCCCGTCAGCACGCCGTCGAACCGTCGGCGATGAGGCCTTGAGCGTGGCCGCGGCCGGCGACGGGCCCTGGCTCGACGACGCGGCCGGACGGCTGGTGCGCCCCTTCACCGTCAGCAACGGCCGTACCCGGCCCTCCATCGTGCTCGACCTGCTGTCGCACGTGATGGCCACCGGAGCGACCCCCCTCGGCTACCTCGGTCCCGAACACGCGCAGGTGCTCGACATGTGCCGCGCCCCCGTCTCGGTCGCCGAGGTCGCCGCGCACCTGAAACTGCCGGCGGTGGTCACCAAGGTGCTGCTGGCGGACCTCGTCGACTGCGGGGCGCTGACCACCAAGCCACCCGAGTTCACCCACAACCCGACTGACCGGGCCCTTCTGGAGGCAGTGCTCGATGGACTACGACGACAGCTCTGATCCCTTCCCCACCGCACTCAAGATCCTGGTGGCCGGAGGGTTCGGAGTAGGCAAAACGACGTTCGTGGGCGCGGTCAGCGAGATCGCCCCCCTCAGTACGGAGGAACTGCTCACCACGGTCAGCGCCGCGACCGACAGCCTCGAGGGGATCGAGAACAAGGTCGAGACGACGGTGGCCATGGACTTCGGCCGCATCACCCTCGACCCGGAACACGTCCTCTACCTGTTCGGCACGCCCGGGCAGGAGCGGTTCTGGTTCATGTGGGACGAACTGTCCGAGGGCGCGCTCGGCGCGGTCATCCTCGCCGACACCCGGCGTCTGGAGGAGTGCTTCGCCGCCGTCGACTTCTTCGAGCAGCGTGGCCTCGGCTTCATCGTCGCGGTCAACGAGTTCGACGGCTCGTACCGCTACGACCCCGAGGAGGTCCGCGCCGCCATCGACCTGGATCCGCAGATCCCCGTCGTGCGCTGCGACGCCCGGATCTCCAGCTCGGGGGTCCAGACCCTGCTGACCCTGGTACGGCACCTGATCGCCCACAGCCCGGCGCCCGCGCCGAGCCACGGCGCCCACAGGTGACCCCCGCACACCCCGCAACGGAGCCGCACATGACGTATGTCCACAGCGACGGAGCCCGCCCATGACCTACGACCTGCCCCGCCCGGCCGGTCGACTGCTGCTCACGCCCGAGGACAAGGAGGCGCCCGCCCGTACGCGGCGGCTGCGTGGCCTGGGGCTGGGAGAGCATCCGGAGCCGGCGCTCGACGCCTTCGCGGACCATCTCGCGGAGCGCACCTCGGCGCCGTACGCCATGATCAACTTCATTGACGAGCACCGCCAGTTCTTCGCGGGCCTGCGCGTGCCCCTCGTCGCGCCCCGCACGGCCTCCGACGAGGTCAAGCCGGAGATCGGCCGCTCCATGGAGCGCGACCACGGGTTCTGTCCCCATGTGGTCGTCCGGCGCAAGGCGTTGGTGCTGGAGGACGTGCGCGACTATCCGAGGTTCGCGGGCAATCCGGTCGTCGACGAGTTCGGGATCCGCTCCTATCTGGGCGCTCCGCTCATCGACTCCTCGGGGATGGTGCTGGGCACCGTGTGCGTCGCCGACATCGAGCCGCGAGCCTGGGGGAAGGCCGGGCTGGACACGATCAAGTCGACGGCGGCGGACTTGGTGGGGCGGCTGGCGCGGCGGGAAGCCGACGGGATCTTCTAGAGACGGGCCCTCTGGCAGGGGGCGGCTCGACGCACGACTCGGTGAACGGCTCTACGCCGAGGTGGACGTCGACGTCCCCCTCGGTCACGTCCCCCTGCGTCGAACCCGGTCCGTCGACGACCGCGTCACACGCCTCGCCAGATGTTGTCGAAGGCCGCCTGCTCGACGGTTCGCCGCTGCCGCACGGCCTCCAGCTCCGTGACCGCGTCGCCGACCGTGGTCAGCACGGTGACGACCGAGTCGTCGGTGAGGTCGAAGGAGCCGTCGGCCGGCTCGTCGCGGATCCCGAGCGCGGCCGTCAGGGCGGCGAGGACGGGCTCCTCCGACGCCCGACGTCCCTCGGCGCGTTGCCGCTCCGGTGAGGCGGCCAGGGCCTTCCTGCCGGTACGGACGGGCAGCAGACGCCCGCGTGCCTGGGTGACCAGGCCTTCCTTCTCCAACTCGGCGAGGTAGACCGCGGCCAGCCCACGGCCCCGCCGCCACAGCCAGTCCTCAACCGACTCGTACGGTTGCGTGCGGACGAGCGACCCGGCTGCCTCGTCCAACAGGCGGTCCCCGGTAGCCGGTTGAGCGCCCGGCGCGATCCGGTCCCCGTCCAGCACCACGGCGCCCGCCTCGACGAGATCGATGAGTTCGGCGCCGGCCAGAGCGAGCGACAGGTCCCCCTGCTCCAGCGGACGGTCGGTCTCCACCTCCACGGTGACGATCGACAGGTCGCGGGCTGTGTTCATGAACGCTCCAAGTGAGTCTGCCGAATGCGGGCGGCGACGCCGGGCCGTCGTTCCGCAGGCGAGTCTGGCACGACCGCCGTGCGGACGGGGGAAGAAGCGGGTGGTGTGAAGCAGAGCTGTGGCTCCGCTTAAGAAATCCTCGATGGACCGGCGGTGCCGCCGTACGGCAGATTGCTGAGCGATTCCACTCCACTCCCCGAGAGCGGGCCGCATCGGCGTGCCCGGCGCCGGGGACCCACGCACAGGAGCCGTTGCGTTGAAGGCGCTGGTCAAGGAGAAGGCGGAGCCGGGGCTGTGGCTCGCGGACGTGCCCGAGCCCGAAGTCGGACCCGGTGACGTACTGATCAAGGTGTTGCGCACCGGGATCTGCGGCACCGACCTGCACATCCGGTCCTGGGACGGCTGGGCGCAACAGGCGATCCGCACACCGCTCGTCCTCGGGCACGAGTTCGTCGGCGAGGTCGTCGGGACCGGCCGTGACGTCACCGACATCAAGACGGGCGACCGGGTCAGCGGCGAAGGCCACCTGGTGTGCGGCAAGTGCCGCAACTGCCTCGCCGGGCGGCGCCACCTGTGCCGGGCCACGGTCGGGCTCGGAGTCGGCCGCGACGGAGCGTTCGCCGAGTACGTCGCGTTGCCCGCCGCCAACGTGTGGGTGCACCGGGTGCCCGTCGACCTCGACGTCGCCGCGATCTTCGATCCGTTCGGCAACGCCGTGCACACCGCGCTGTCCTTCCCCCTGGTCGGTGAGGACGTCCTGATCACCGGTGCCGGGCCGATCGGGCTGATGGCCGCCGCCGTCGCCCGGCACGCGGGCGCCCGGAACGTCGTGATCACCGACGTCAGCGAGGAGCGGCTGGAGCTGGCCCGCAAGATCGGTGTGAGCCTCGCCCTAGACGTCCGGGAGTCGACCATCGGCGACGGCCAGCGCCGCCTGGGCCTGCGCGAGGGCTTCGACGTCGGCCTGGAGATGTCCGGTCGCCCCGAGGCAGTGCGGGACATGATCGCCAACATGACGCACGGCGGCCGGATCGCCATGCTGGGGCTGCCGGCCGACGAGTTCCCGGTCGACTGGGCACGGATCGTCACCTCGATGATCACCATCAAGGGGATCTACGGCCGCGAGATGTTCGAGACCTGGTACGCGATGTCGGTGCTCCTGGAGGGCGGCCTCGACCTGGCCCCCGTGATCACCGGCCGCTACGGCTACCGGGACTTCGAGGCCGCGTTCGCGGACGCGGCGAGCGGCCGTGGCGGCAAGGTCATCCTCGACTGGACCGCGTAAGTCATCTGCATTCCTAGGAGCTTTTGATGTTCGACTCCGTGCGCGACGACCTCCGCGCCACCCTCGACGAGATCCGCGCGGCCGGACTGCACAAGCCCGAGCGCGTCATCGGCACCCCGCAGTCCGCGACCGTGAACGTCACCGCGGGCGGTCGCCCCGGCGAGGTGCTCAACTTCTGTGCCAACAACTACCTCGGCCTCGCCGACCACCCCGAGGTGGTAGCCGCCGCCCACCAGGCCCTGGACCGCTGGGGCTACGGCATGGCGTCCGTGCGCTTCATCTGCGGCACGCAGGAGGTGCACAAGGAGCTGGAGGCGCGGCTGTCCGCCTTCCTCGGCCAGGAGGACACGATCCTCTACTCCTCCTGCTTCGACGCCAACGGGGGTGTGTTCGAGACGCTGCTGGGCCCCGAGGACGCGGTGATCTCGGACGCGCTGAACCACGCCTCCATCATCGACGGCATCCGTCTCTCCAAGGCCCGCCGCTTCCGCTACGCCAACCGTGATCTCGCCGACCTGGAACGCCAGTTGAAGGAATCCGCGGGAGCCCGGCGCAAGCTGATCGTCACCGACGGCGTCTTCTCCATGGACGGCTATGTGGCACCTCTGCGCGAGATCTGTGACCTCGCCGACCGCCACGACGCCATGGTCATGGTCGACGACTCCCACGCCGTCGGCTTCGTCGGCCCCGGCGGCCGCGGCACCCCCGAGCTGCACGGCGTCATGGACCGCGTCGACATCATCACCGGCACCCTGGGCAAGGCCCTCGGAGGCGCCTCCGGCGGCTACGTCGCCGCCCGCGCGGAGATCGTCGCCCTGCTCCGCCAGCGCTCCCGGCCGTACCTCTTCTCCAACACCCTCGCCCCGGTGATCGCCGCCGCCTCCCTGAAGGTTCTCGACCTGCTGGAAGCGGCGGACGACCTGCGGGTCCGGCTGGCCGAGAACACCGCCCTGTTCCGCCGCCGGATGACCGACGAGGGCTTCGACGTCCTGCCCGGTGAGCACGCCATCGCGCCCGTGATGATCGGCGACGCGGGGAAGGCGGGCCGGCTGGCCGAGCTGCTCCTGGAGCGCGGCGTGTACGTGATCGGCTTCTCGTACCCCGTCGTGCCGCAGGGGCAGGCCCGGATCCGGGTCCAGCTGTCCGCGGCGCACTCCACGGACGACGTGAACCGGGCGGTCGACGCGTTCGTGGCGGCGCGCGCGGAACTCGAGGGCATCGAGGGCTGACGGCGCGGAGGCCGGCGGTTCGGAGGCCGGCGGTTCGGACCGGCCGGACATATTGCGATAATCGTTCGCATGATCGAAGCGCGGCGGCTCCACATCCTCCGTGCGGTGGCAGACCACCGCACGGTGACCGCGGCTGCCGCCGCGCTGTACCTCACGCCCTCGGCGGTCTCACAGCAGCTGACCGCCTTGGAGCAGGAGACCGGTCACCGGCTGGTCGAGCGCGGCGCCAAGGGCGTACGGCTCACCCCGGCCGGTGAGATCCTGCTCAGCCACACCAACGCGGTCCTCGCCCAGCTGGAGCGGGCCGAGGCCGAGCTCGCCGCCTACCGCTCGGGCGCCGCCGGCACCGTGACCGTCGCCTCCTTCGCGACCGGCATCGCCCTGGTCGTGGCGCCCGCGGTGGGCCGCCTCGCCGTGACGGCGCCCGGCATCCGCATCCGCGTCCAGGACGCCGAGGGGGACGCCAGCCTGCCGATGGTCCTCGACCGGCAGGTCGACGTCGCCGTGGCCGTCGAGTACCGCGGCGCCCCGTCCGCCGACGACCCCCGGCTCACCCACGTGCCGCTGTACGCCGAGCCCTTCGACGCGGTCGTCCCGGTCACCCACCGCCTCGCCGACGCCGCCGAGGTCCCCCTCGCGGGGCTCGCCAAGGACCCGTGGATCGGCCCCTACCCCGGCAACCCCTGCCACGACGTGGTCGTCCTCGCCTGCGAGAGCGCCGGCTTCCAGCCCCGTCTCGAACACTCCTCGGACGACTTCCGCGCCGTCGTGGCCCTCGCCTCCGCCGACGCGGGCGTCGCGCTCGTGCCCCGCTCGGCGCTGATCGGCATGGACCTCACCGGTGTGGTGGTCCGCCCGGTCGACGGCGTGGCTCCCACCCGGCGGGTCTTCGCGGCCGTGCGACGGGGAGCGGCGGAGCACCCGCTGATCCGCCCGGTGCTGGACGCGCTCGGAGAGGCCGCACAGGGGTAGCGACCGCCGGGAACCGGCCACCGTCGGGAACCGGCCATCGTCCCCGGGTGTCTGGACTGACATGCGTGTGACGATGATTCTTCCGGCCCTGACCGAGGCGACCAGCCCGCTGTTCCGGCCCGTCAAGTACTCGCTGTTCCCGCCGCTCGGCCTCGCCACCCTGGCCGGCTACCTGGACCCCGACGACGAGGTCACGCTCCACGACGAACACGTGGAACGCCTCGACCTCGAAGCCCTCGCCACCCCCGACCTGCTGGTCGTGCAGCCGTACATCACCTCGGCCCGCCGCAGCTACGAGATAGCCGACCACTTCCGCGCCCGCGGCGTCCATGTCGTCATGGGCGGCCTGCACGTCACCTCGCTCCCCGACGAGGCCGCCGCCCACGCCGACACGATCTTCACCGGCCCCGGTGAGGACGTCTGGCCGCTGTTCCTCAAGGACTTCCGTGACGGCGCCCCCGCCCGCCGCTACGACTCGACGCTGCGCACCCTGGCCGGACTGCCGCCCGTCCGCCGTGACCTGATCAAGCGTCATCTCTATCTCGTGCCCAACTCCCTCGTGGTGTCACGGGGTTGCCCGCACCACTGCGACTTCTGCTACAAGGACGCCTTCTTCGAGGGCGGCAAGTCCTTCTACACCCAGACCGTCGACGACGCCCTCGCCGAGATCGACCGGCTGCCCGGCCGTCACCTCTACTTCCTCGACGACCATCTGCTCGGCAACAGACGCTTCGCCGAGGCCCTGTTCGACGGCATGAAGGGCATGGGGCGGCTGTGGCAGGCGGCCGGGACCGTCAACTCCGTCCTGAAACCGGACCTGTTGGAGCGTGCCGTCGAAGCGGGGCTGCGCAGTCTGTTCGTGGGCTTCGAGACGGTCAACGGCGCCAACCTCGCCGAGCGCCGCAAGAACCAGAACATCGGCACGGACTACGACGCGGCGGTCCGACGGCTGCACGACGCCGGGGTCATGGTCAACGCCAGCTTCGTCTTCGGTCTCGACCAGGACGGCCCCGACGTCTTCGACCGCACCGTGGAGTGGGCCGTCGGACAGGGCGTCGAGACGGCGACCTTCCACATCATGACGCCCTACCCCTCGACCGGGCTGTGGAAGCAGCTGGAGGCCGAGGACCGCATCGTGCACCGCGACTGGGACCTCTACGACACCCGTCATGTCGTCTACGAGCCCAGAGGAATGACGCCACGTCAGCTGGAGGAGGGCTACTGGCGGGCCTACCGCGACTTCTACCGCTGGTCCAACATCTGGCGAGGTGCCGCGGCACAGCCTGGACCGCACGAACGACTGCGGCACCTCGCCTACGCCGGCGGCTGGAAGAAGTTCGAGCCCGTCTGGGACCTGCTGATCCGCTCGAAGCGGGTGGTGCGGGCGCTGCCCGCGCTGGAGCGGACGCTGGCGGCCTTCGGTGGACGGGAGTGACCAGGGCCGTGGACGGACGTCTCGCATATGGGATAGCTTCCCGAATATGAAACACGATGTCACGGAGACCGGGCCGGACCCCGTGGACACCCGTCTCGGTGCCCGACTGGCCGAGCTGCGGGCCGCACACGGCTGGTCGCTGGGGGAGCTGGCGGAACGCAGCGGGGTGAGCAAGTCGACCCTGTCCAGGGCCGAACGGGCCGAGATCAGCCCCACGGCCGCGCTGCTCAACCGGCTGTGCGGCGTCTACGGGCGCACCATGTCCCAACTGCTCAGCGAGGTCGAGGCCGAGCCCGCCCTGCTCCTGCGGGCCGCCGACCAGCAGGTGTGGCAGGACCGGGCCTCCGGGTTCGTACGGCGGTCCGTGTCCCCGCCGCACGCCGGGCTGCGCGGCGAGCTCGTCGAGGGCCGCCTCGCCCCGGGCGCCGACATCGCCTACGACCGGCCGCCCGTACCCGGCCTGGAACAGCACATCTGGGTCCTCGAAGGAGAGCTTGAGGTGACGGCACAGGACACCGGGCACCGTCTCGACGCCGGGGACTGTCTGCGGCTGCGCGTCTGGGGGCCGACGAGGTTCCGCTGCGCGGGCCCCGAGCAGGTGCGGTACGTGCTGGCGGTGGTGCTGCCGTGATCGTGGACCGACTGGACGGGACCCAACTGCTCGACCGTGTCGACGCGTTGGCCGAACTGCTGGTGGACACCGTGGACGACGGGGCCTCGATCGGATTCCTCGCCCCGCTCGACCGGGACACCGCCGCCGAATGGTGGCGGGAGCGGGCGGAGGGCGTCGCCGCGGGACGGCTCGCGGTGTGGGCCGCGCACGACGGCGGCCGGACGCTCGGCACCGTGAGCCTGGCCTTCCCCGACAAGCCCAACAGCCGTCACCGCGCCGAACTGGTCAAGCTGATGGTGCACCGGCGGGCGCGCGGCCGTGGCCTCGGCCGCAGACTGCTGGCGACCGCCGAGTCCGCGGCCGCCGGGGCGGGCGTCTGGCTCCTCCATCTGGACACGGAGACCGACAGTCTCGCCGAACGCCTCTACACCACAGCGGGCTGGACCCGGGCCGGTGTCATCCCCGACTACGCGGCGGACCCGGCCGGGGTGCTGCGTCCGACCACGCTCTACTACAAGCGCGTTCAAGCGCCGGCGGGGAGCCGAGTCGGCGCTCTCACCAGGTGATTGTCAGTGGAAGCCACTACGGTGCCTGTCATGCCGGACGCCGAAGACGCACGAAGAATCGCCCTGTCCCTGCCGGACACCACGGAGAAGATCGCCTGGAGCATGCCCACGTTCCGGGTCGCGGGGAAGATGTTCGCCACGCTTCCCGAGGAGGAGACCTCCCTCGCGGTGCGCTGCCCCAAGGAGGAGCGCGACGAACTGGTGCTGGCCGAGCCGGCGAAGTTCTGGATCGCCGACCACGAGGCGCAGTTCGCCTGGGTGCGGGCCCGCCTCGCCGCGCTGGAGGACGAGGAGGAGCTGCGGGACATCCTCGCCGACTCCTGGCGCCAGGCGGCACCGCCCCGACTGCTCGACGCCCACCCGGAGTTGGGACTGCCGCCCGCGAAGTGACATCCCCTCGGGCGTTGTCAGTGCCGCGTGCCATGATCCGAAGTGAGCGTGGGAGCCGGGGTGGAGGGGGCCTCGGCTCCCACGGACACCTGAGAAGCCACAAGCCGGCAGGGCAGCCGACTCCTTCCGGGTGGGTCACGCCCGCCCGGCCACCACCCCACCCCCGACGAACCCGTCGATCCGCTCCCGCAGGGACCCGGCGTCGAGGCCGTGCGCGGCGACATGCTCCTCGACGCGGCCGTAACGCCGCAGCTCGCGACGGCCCACCCCGAGGCCCAGCACCCGGTGGGGGAGATCGGTGAGGGCGTCGCCCGCGGCCCCCGTCGAGGTGCCCGCCAGGTACGGCTCGACGAGCACGACGTCGGTACCGGCCGCCGCGGTGGCCCGGCGCAGCCCGGCCGCGTCGAA
The DNA here is from genome assembly GCF_001514265.1 of Streptomyces resistomycificus. Classification (GTDB taxonomy): domain Bacteria; phylum Actinomycetota; class Actinomycetes; order Streptomycetales; family Streptomycetaceae; genus Streptomyces; species Streptomyces resistomycificus. The sequence goes on from NZ_KQ948988.1 coordinate 1,007,628, forward strand.
GGGCCGCACGGTCGTCGCGTACAGCACGGTCACGTCGAGGCCCGCGACAGCAGTGAGGACCGCGTCCAGCATCGGTCCGACGGCGACGACGACGCCGCGGCGGCCCTCGCGGACCGTGCGGAAGTGGGCACCGTCCACCGCGAGCGCTTCCCGGTTGGCCTGCACGGACAGCCGTACGTACACCTTGTCGTCGCCCGCGGCCACCGCGTGCCGCAGGAGTGTCTCGGCCTCGTCCGGATGGCCCGGCACATGCACGGTCCAGCCGTCGAGGGTGTCGAGCAGGGCCACGTCCCCGGGAGCCATGTGGGTGTACCCGCCCGCGGGCCAGTCGAAGGAGGCGGCTGCGCTCACCAGCACGGCCCCGACGTCCTGGTGTCCGAGGTCCAGCTTGACCTGCTCGAAGGGCCGCTCGACGAGAAAGCTGGCGAAGGTGTGCACGACGGGCCGCAGCCCCGTCAGGGCCATTCCCGCGGCCGCCCCGACGAGGAGCTGCTCGCGGATCCCGACGTTGACGACCCGGTCGGGGTGCCGTCGGTACGCCTCGGTGAAGGCGTCCTTTCCGATCTCGGCGAGGACGACCGCGACCCGCGGATCCTCGTCGAGCAGGCGGGAGACGACGGGGGCGAGACGGTCACGCATGGTGTCCATGGAGGTGGGGGCCTTTCCGGAGGCGTCGGGCACGGACGAGAAACAGGAGACGGTGGACGTCAGACGGACTTCGGCTCGACCCGGGCCACCACCACGTGCGGCCGGCCCGGGTGCGGGGCGGTGCAGGCGGCGTACAGCGCCTCGTGGTCCCGGCCGTCGACCGTGACCGCGGACCAGCCGGCTGCCTCGAAGCGGGCGGCGATGCCGCCGGGCAGGGCGTGGCTGGCGGAGGAGTTGTCGATCACCACGGTGTGCAGGCGTTCGAGCCCGGCGGGCCCGGCGAAGGCGATCGCCTCGTGGTTGCTGCCCTCGTCCAGCTCGGCGTCCCCGACCAGCACCCACACCCGGGGCTCGTCCAGGCCCTGGGCGCGCAGCCCCAGAGCCGTGCCCACGGCGATCGGCAGCCCGTGCCCCAGGGAGCCGCTGCCGATCTCGGCCCCCGGGACGAGCACCCGGTCGGGGTGGTGCCCGAGCGGTGAGTCGTACGAGCCGAAGCCCGGCAGCCAGTCCACCGGGACGAAGCCCTTGGCGGCCAGCACCGCGTAGTACGCCATCGGGCCGTGTCCCTTGGACAGCAGGAACCTGTCCCGCCCGGGGTCGTCCGGCCGCTCGGGCCCCACCCGCAGCACCCGGTCGTACAGGACCCACAGCACGTCCAGCGTGGACGTCGCCGCCGGCCCGTGCTTCTCGTCGCCCGTCATCAGCCCCATGAGCCGGGGCAGGTCGGTGTACCCGTGGGCCCGACCGCGTTCCTCGGTGATCGTCATGTGGACGATCGTGCAACCTCGAGCAAGGTTGAGGTCAAGTGAAAGGGGTGCGCGACCACCGGCCTGAGTGCGGTATGGTTTCCATGCGCGTTCGGCCAGGGGAAACCCCAGGTCAGACGGCCACCGGGACGTGGCGCAGCTTGGTAGCGCACTTGACTGGGGGTCAAGGGGTCGCAGGTTCAAATCCTGTCGTCCCGACGGTGCGAAGGGTCTTCGCAGGCAGTTGCCTGTGAGGGCCCTTTTCGTATGGGACGACTTCGTACGGGCCGACCACCGACAACTTTGCGAAGTGCGGCAGGTGGGAAGGGGTCCTGCCGGCCCACCTCTGCGGCACCATCGAGAGGTTCGCCGCACACGTGATCCCGTGGAGTACGCCATGCCCCGTTCCGAAGCCCGCGTCAGCACCGACCGGCCGCACCGCTACGCCAAGCAGCTCGCCTCCCATCTGGGCCGGCGCAGCGAGACCAGCTGGGACGAGCAGTCCGGCCAGGGCCGGCTGCGCTTCCAGGACGGCACCGGCTCGCTCACCGCCGTCGACGGCGCCCTGTTGCTCTCCGTGGAGTCGGAGGCCGAGTACGTCTCGGCGACCAGCCAGGCAAAGAACTCGTTTCTCGCCTCAAGCGGCTCGTGCAGCGCGGTGGCCTCCAGCATTGCCGCGGCCTTGAGCCAGTCACTCGCGTACACATCGCGGCCCATGTAGTGCGCTTGGGCGCGGGCGCAGACGGCATCCAGTACCCCCAGGTCGAGACAGTCTGGGTCTCCGGGGAGGTTCTGGGCGATCTGTAGGAGTTCTTGCGGGGTGAGGAATCGGGTCACGCGGCGTGACCGTGCTGCTGGATCTCGTGCAGGTCGCGGCTGCCCATGGGAGCGGGGTCGGGCCACTCAGCGGTGCGGGGGTCGACTGGGGGTGAGTCCTGGGCAGTGAAGACGTCGGCGAGCTGCGCGACGCGGTCGCGGGTCTTCCCCAGCGCCTTGATGAAAGGGTCGGCGGCGGCAGCGAGGGCCGCGTCACGGACGAAGGCCTCGGGCGACTTGCCGACGAGTTGGGCGGCCTGCTGGACGCGCGCGTATTCCTCTGGGTCGAAGGCTGACACCTGGGGTCCGTTCTGGTCCATACGAGCGACGGTACCAGCGGGCCCGCCCTCAGGCCGAGGGTCTGTCCTGACTGGCGCTGGCGGGTGGGCTTGGGTCCGGCCCGCGGGCGGTCAGTGACAACTGGGGGCGTGCTGCCACCCACGACCGCCGGAAGCTGCTGCGAACAGCATTGTCAGTGCTGGACGGCAGTATGGCGGGCATGGAAATCCAAGTTGCGGTGAGCTTGTCCGGCCGAGACCTAGGGGCGTGTCGGTCGTACGTTCTTGTCTCCTTCGGATCCGCCTCGGGCAGACCTAGGCGCGTGTCCCAGGCGGAGGAGAGGTAGCGCCGTGGGGAGGTCCAGCTTCTGGTGCGTGATCGCGCTGCGTGATGAGGAGGTAGCGACGCTTGCGCCAATAGCGGTGCCGGCAATTGAGGCCGTAGCCGCGAGGGTGTCGGCGCAGCAGGCGTGGGCGCAGTGGGAGAGCGACGTGGCCCGCTATGGCGGCGCGGTGCCGGTCTGGGAGGGCAGGTGGTACTACTCCGTGGAAGCGTCCCGCTTGTACGAGCTAGTCAATGACTCTCCGCTCGACGCTCTGGAAGCCGCGTGCGAACTACACGTTCTTGATTGGTGGGATCGGTACGACGACGCCGTCGAGCCGTTTTTCGCGGGAGCTCGAAAAGACAATCCGGTCGCTGCTCTCTTCCATGCCGTGGGCCCACAGCGGGCTCGAGCGCTACCAGGCTGGGCGGGTGATGCGCTACTGACGTCGGCCGAGGTGAGCCGTAGCCTGCCCGCAGTGGAGAGGGCACTGGATCTGGCGGGAGCCGAGCGGGAGCAGGTCCTCGCCCGGATCGAGGACTGGCTGGCCGACGGCGAGGACCCCGCTGCACTGCTTGATGGGCTGCTGCGCGTCTGGCAGCAGACCGAAGCGGCGGGGCTGGGGCTCTTTTCGAGCCGTATCTGGCACTGACGCAACACTGTGGGCTTACCGGGACGGCGGGCTTCGTCATCTGTCTCATGCGACGGCTCACATCGGCACCAGCTGGCACTCCTACGCCCCGCCTCCGCCCCAGTATGATCTCCGGTTCGAAGGAGCCGTCGCGGCCGCAGGGCACGGTTGTCTCTACTGGGCCGACCTCGGTCAGGACGGTCTTGGAGCTCGGTGTCGCCCGGATCGGAGCAACCACGGACCCTGACACTCTCAGCATCCGAATGCTCGGCAGCCTCAGAAGCACCAGCCTGCAGGCTTGGCCGTCTCACCGTCACCGATCCCATACCCTCGTAACCGTTCTGAACGACGGCATCGGCCTTGCCCGCGCCTACAGTTGCGGTCTTCTCCTCATCCGCTGACGGCCTGCGCCATGCGCTGCACCATCCATGGCAGGGCGGGGCCGACCCGCCGACGAACTGGACCCGTCACCCTCAAGTCAAATGATCGAAGAATCCGGAAGTGGGCCGCGCTGCCAGGGTGGTCGCCCAGGGCAGCCGCCATGAGGACTGCGGCCTCGCCGCGCAGGGTGAGCAGCCATGCGGCGATCACGTCCCGGGGCCGGTACTGGTCCCATATGCCGTCCCATACGCACATGGCGCGCGCCGCCTCGTCCATGAGGTCCCAGGAGCCGGCTGCCGCGGCGAAGGCGGCGACCCGCTGGAGCCAGAGGATGGCGCGGTAGGCCTCGGGGTGCGAGATGCGACGCTGCTGGCCCGCCGCATGAGAGCTCAGGGCTTCGATGAGCAGTTCCGCCTCGGCTGGCAGACGTACCAGTCCTTCGGCCGTGGTCTCGGGCTTGAGTTGAGTGAGGACCCCGACGTAGAGGGCCTGGTCCTCAGGATGGTCGGCGGTGAAGGACAGGAAGGTCTCAACGGGCCCAGGGTGACCGCTGTGGGCAGCGGCCAGCAAGGACTCGCCACGTGCTGCCGGAGTCAGCACCGGGCCGGCGAGCTTGTCCTGTATCAGCTTGCGCAGGTCAGCGGCTGTCTGGGGGCGACTGTGCGGGTCGCGGGCGGTCGCCGCGCGGACGATGTCCCTCCACGGCCCCGCAGCGGGCAGGAGCTGCTGCGTCATGGCGGGGACGTCTCCCGTCAGCGCCTAGGAGATGGCGCGACCAACGTCATATATGTCCGCCGCCGGGGGGGGGGGCTTCGTGCGCGTTGATGAGCAATTCCGGCGCTGCAAAGCCGTCGGTGCCGACTTCTGCCCGAGTGCGGTCGGATGTGGTCTGTCCACGAGGACGGCGTACGACGCCCCAGTCGCCGAGTCTCCACCGACCGTCAAACCGCAAGATATTGGAGGGTTTAACATCGCGACTGCATCCAGCCCCCGGCGTGGGAGTCGTGTGCGACCTCGAGCACGTTGAGGAGTGCTTGCACCAGTTCCCTTAGCCGTGAGGGTTTTTGGAGCTGGTCGGGGCGGTCTTCGGCGGTGCATTCCGCCGACGGCATGACCAGCCATCCCTCGACCGGGTTGGCGTCGAGGATTGGCTGGTAGTTCGGGGTGGGAGTTGAGGTCTTGGGCGACTTCGATTTCGCGCCGCATACGTGCTGCTGGCGTCTCCCGCCAGGAGACAGTTGCCGTGACCAACTATGAAGCTCACGCTGCGCCGGAACGGGCGCAAGCTCGGGCCAGGCGGGGCTGCGTCGTGAACTGCACAGCGACGACAACCAGAACGCCGCCCCGACCACACGGTTCTCCTCCCTCCAGGTCCGGCTGCCCGTCACGCAGGCGGCTGTCACGGGGTGAAGGGGACCCCCGCGCGGAGGAGCACGTTGGCGTAGAAGGTGTCCTCGCCCGTCCGTACGGCGAACTTGACGTCCCGGACCCTGGCCTTGAACTCGTCGTGGTCGATGGGTTCGGGGTCGAGCCCGAAGGAGCGCAGGCCGGTGTGGACGGTGGGGTTGACCTCGCGGATCTTGTCGGTCACCCAGCTGTGCTCGACGACGATCTCGTTGAGCACGGTCTGGACGACGTCCAGGAACGGGGATTGGCCGTACCGGTAGCCGAGATCCACGACGGGGGTGTCGGGTGCCAGGGGGAGCCCGGCGTCGCTGATCACGAAGGTGTCGGTGTGGCGGAGACCGGCGATCAGCCCGGCCAGCTCGCGGTGGATGATGCCCTTGCGCTGCACGGGTTCAGTCCGTTTCGGTAGGGGGAGTGGTGGGGGCGAGGGCGCGCAGCGCGGCCAGGCCGGCGTACTGCTGGGGCGCACCCGAGACCCGTACGGCCAGGGAGCCCGCGGCGATGCCGAGGCGTGCGGCGTCCAGGAGCGAGTCACCGGCGGCGAGCCGGGCGGCGAGCACTCCGGCGAAGGCGTCACCGGCGCCCGTGGTGTCCACGACGGTCGCGGGGACGGCCGGGAGCGCCGTGGAGACGCCGTCGGCGTCGGTGACGATGGCGCCCGCCTCGCCCAGGGTGGTGACCACGGCCTTGGCACCCCGGGCGCGCAGCGCGTCGTGCGCCTTCCGTACGGACGCTTCGTCCGGCGTGACCTCAGCATCTTTGTCTGTCGCCAACTGGCCTGACACCACCGCCTGTTCGTGCTCGTTCACGATGAGCACGTCACAGCGGGCGATCAGGTCGTCGGGGAGTTCGGCGGCGGGGGCGGCGTTGAGGAGGAACCGTCCCCGGCAGGCGTCCGCCGCGCGGCGGACGACGTCCAGCGGGATCTCCAACTGGGCCAGTACGACGGCTGCTTGAGCCCCGAGGCCCTCGGTGGGGTCGCCCTCGGAGGGCCACTGGTGGTTGGCGCCGGCGACCACCACGATGGTGTTGTCGCCGGCCGCCGTGGTGATCCACGCGGTACCGGTCTCGGCGCCGGGCACCGTGGTCACCGCCTCGACGTCCACTCCGCCGGCGACCAGCCGGGCACGGGCCCGGTCCGCCTCGGTGTCCTCGCCCACCCGGGCGATCATCGCCGTACGAACGCCTCCGGAGGCCGCCGCGGCCGCCTGGTTGGCGCCCTTGCCACCGAGGGTGACGTACGCGGTACGGCCGAGGAGGGTCTCGCCGGGGGAGGGGAAGGCGTCGGCGACGACGACGTGGTCGATGTTCACCGAGCCGATCACCACGACCTGGGGTGACGTACCCGGCACGGCCTCAGGCATGCGCGTCCCCTTGCACGGCCCCGGTGATCAGCCCGACCAGCTCGTCACCCGTGGTGGCGGAGATGGTCCGCCGCGCGGCGGTCTGGCCTCGGCGCAGTACGTACGCGGTGTCGGCGACCCGGAGCACCTGCGCCATGTCGTGGCTGATCAGCAGCACGGTCACCGACGCCTCGCGGAGCCGGGCGATGAGCTCCTCCACGGCCGCCGTCTCCCGGACGCCCAGCGCTGCGGTCGGCTCGTCCATGATGACCAGGGTGCGGCCCCAGTTGGCCGCGCGGGCGATGGCGATGCACTGCCGCTGACCGCCCGACATCCGCCGCACGGTGGCCCGTACGTTCGGCACGTTCACGTCCAGCCGGGACAGGATGTCGCTGCTCTGGGCGATCATGGACTTCTTGTCCAGCACCCGGAACGGGCCGAAGCCGCTGGTCAGCTCGTGGTTGAGGTAGAGGTTCTGCCAGACCGGGAGGTCTTCGATGAGGCCGAGGGTCTGGTACACCGTCTCGATGCCCAACTGCCGGGCGTCGTCGGGGGAGTGGAACCGGACCTGCTCGCCCCGGAAGCGGATCTCGCCCGCGTCCTGCGGGTGCACACCGGTCAGACAGCGCACCAGCGTGGACTTGCCCGCGCCGTTGTCGCCGAGGAGCGCGGTGACCTCGCCGGGGGCCAGCTTCAGGTCCACGCCCTGGAGCGCCTGGACCGCGCCGAAGGACTTGCGCAGCCCGGTGATCTCCACGAGCGGCGAGACGACCTGACTGGCCGAGGCGCCGCTCTGGGTGGCGGCGGGGGCGGCGGAGGATGTGCCCGTCATACGGGCCGGAGTGTCCGTCATGGCTGGCTTCTCCTACTTCTGGAACCGGGAGATGAAGGCCGCGCCGAGTACGACGGTGCCGACCGCGATGGGCTGGTAGTACTGCGAGATGCCGAGCAGGGTGAACCCGTTGATGAGGCTCTGGAGCAGCAACGCGCCGGTCACCGTGCCGAACACGGAGGCCTTCCCGCCGAACAGGCTGGACCCGCCGAGGACCACCGCCGCGATGGAGCTGAGCAGCAGGTCGGTCTGGAGGCTGGGGTCGGCGCCGCCCGTGCGGGCCACGAACAGCACGGCCGCGACCCCGCAGGCCAGCCCGGAACTCGCGTACGCGATCAGCCGGATACGGTTGACGTGGATGCCCACACCCCGCGCGGCCTCGATGTTGCCGCCGGTCGACAGCAGATAGGTGCCGGTACGGGTGCGGTAGAGAAGGAAGCCCACCAGCACGGCCACCACGAAGGCCAGTACCCAGAACCAGCGCACCGGGCCGATGCCGTTGATCGCCAGAGCGCGCAGGAAGTCCGAGTTCACGGGGACGGTGTTACCGCTGGTCAGCAGCAGGGTGAGACCGCTGACCACGGAGAGCGAGCCGAGGGTGACGATGAAGTCGGTCATGTTCAGCCGGGCCACCAGCAGACCGTTGACTACGCCCACCGCCAGCCCGGCCAGCAGGGCCAGGCCGACGGAGACGGTCAGTCCCCAGCCACTGGTGTAGGCGTACCCGAGGACCGCCGCCGACCAGGGCAGGTTGGAGCCCACCGAGAGGTCGATACCGGCGACGGTGACCACCAGCTGCTGGCCCATGGCGAGGACCAGCAGGATCGAGGCCGACACCAGCAGGTCGCTGATGTTGGACGTCGTGAGGAAGTCGGGCGTGGCGATGAAGAAGATGAGGAACACCACGCCCAGCCCAATCGGGGCGGCGTAGCGTGCCGCCGCCTCGACCGAGAAGTCCAGGCCGAGCCGGCCCGGCGCCTGAGTGTCAGCCATGATCAGATCACTTCCCGGCCGAGAGCGGGTTTTCGAACGGGACGAACGGCTGCGGGACGGAGCTGATCGCCTTGTCCACGTTGGTGGAGTCGATCAGGGCGATCGGGGCGACGATCCGGCTGGGCACCTTCTTCTTGGCGACCAGGTCGATGCAGGCCTGCACGGCCAACTGGCCCTCGGCGTACGGGTACTGGGAGATCGTGCCGCTGAGGGTGCCCGCCTTGACCGCCTCCAGCGCGGCGCTGATGCCGTCCACCGAGATGATGGAGACCTTGCCGGTAAGGCCGGCGTTGCGGACCGCCTGCGCGGCGCCCAGACCCATGGTGTCGTTGGCGGCGAAGATACCGGTGATCTTCGGGTGGGCCTTGAGGATGGCCTCGGTGACCGTCTGCCCCTTGGCCTGGTCGTAGTCGGCGGGCTGGGTGGCGACGATGTCCAGCTTGCCCGCGACCTTCTCCGTGAAGCCCTTCTGGCGGTTGATGCCGTTCTGCTCACCGGCGATGCCCTGGAGGATGGCCACCTCGCCCTTGCCGCCCATGAGCTTCAGCAGGCCCTCGCCCGCCTGCTGACCCGCCGACAGGTTGTCCGAGCCGATGAACGAGGCGTACGACACCCCGGCCTGCTTCGAGGCGTTCGCGTCGATCTGGGTGTCCAGGTTGAGGATCGGGATCTTCTTCTGGGCTACCGGGACGAGCGGGGTGATCACGTTGGTGGCGTTGACCGGTACGACGCCGAAGCAGTTGTAGCCCTGGCCCGCGAGGGTGGAGATCTTGGCGTTCTCACCCGTGCTGTCGGTCTCCGACGCGCCCGCCTGGACCTCCACCTTGACGCCCTGCTTCTTGCCCTCGGCTATCGCGCCGTCGCGCAGCGCCGCCCAGTAGGGGTTGGTGAAGTTCCGGGTGACGATGGCGATCTTCGCCTCGCCCGACTTGCTGCCGCTGTCGGAGCTGTCCCCGCCCCGGCCGCAACCGGCCACCACCAGCAGCATCGTCGCGGCGGCGGCGACAGCGGTGACGGAACGGACTCTGCGTGCGGTGCGGTTGGCGGTGGCGCCGGAGTCGGCGGTGACGTTGGTGTTCATGGGAGTGCCTTTCGTCGCGTCATTGCGTCAAAACGGGGTGGCGTGGGGTCCGCGCGGGGCGCGGGGCGCGGGGCGCGGGGGTGGCCCGGACTCCGAGGCCGGGGGAGGCTGGGTCGGAGACCGGGAGTCTGGGAGTCCGTAAGTCCGGGACCGGGGGCCGAGTTTGAGGTCGGGGCCAGGTGAGCCGGGGCTCACGGTGAGGCCGTAGTCCGTCGTACGGATCAGGTGGGTCGTACGAGTCGTACGGGATGTACGCGGCGTACGGTCGGGCATTTCGGTGCGAGCCGGGAGCCGTGACCGGTCACCCGCTCTGCCCGCTCGCCCGCCGTCGCTATAAGCGCTCGCCGATCATCGAGTCGCCCCCGGCGAGGTCCGGGCAGCCGCAGGAGCCGCGGGCGATCAGCGTGGTGGGGTGGGTGATGCGCCGTACCGGGAGGGTGGGGTCGGCGATCTTGGCCAGGAGCCACTCGACGGCCGAGCGGCCCAGCTCGTCGAAGGGCTGCTGCATGGTGGTGAGCGCGGGCACCGTGTACTCGCTGCCGTCGATACCGTCGAAGGCGCAGACCGCCACGTCGTCGGGGACGCGCAGTCCCAGTTCGGCGGCGGCGCGCAGGACGCCGATGGCCTGCTCGTCACTCGCCACGAAGAGCGCGTCCGGATGCCCCGCCTCCGCGAGCATCCGCCGGCCGGCCCGGTACCCGTCGGCCCGTCCGAACGGCACATGCGTCAGCGACGCGCTCTCCGGATCCCGCCCGGCCTCGACGAGGGCCCGGCGCCAGCCCGCGACCCGGTCGACCGTCGGATGCACACCCTCCAGTCCGGCAATGCACCCGATCCGCTGCCGGCCGTGAGCGAGTAGATGGGAGGTGGCCTGGTACGCGCCGCCCTCGTTGTCGGTGAGCACCTGCGTCGCCCCCGGCAGCTCCAGCTCGCGGTCGAGCACCAGCCGGGGCACGGTCGTCTGCTCGGACAGCTCCGCGACCCAACTGTGCGGGCCGTGGATCGGGACCACGATGAGCCCGTCCACCTGCCGGTCGAGCAGGGTCCGGATGTACGTCGCCTCGCGGGCGTCGTCACCCATCGCGTTGCCCAGCAGCATCGTGTAGCCGGAGGCGAAGCCGACATCCTCGATGACGCGGGCCAGCTCGGCGAAGAAGGGGTTGGAGTTGTCGGGCACGACCAGCCCGAAGGTCATGGTCCGCGAGGTCTTCAGGGACCGGGCCACCACGTTGGGGCGGTAGCCGAGCTCGTCTATCGCCGCGAGGATCCGCTCGCGGGTGGCGGGGGCGACCTTGCGGGGGCCGTTGTTGAGGACGTAGCTGACCAGGGCCTCGGAGGTGCCCGCCAGGCGCGCCACGTCGCGGCGAGTTGCCATCAGACCCTCCTTCGGCTCGGGGGCTGCGTTCTGGAAGTATCAACTCGTGTTGTCAACACGAGTTGATTCGGTTGCGTTGGATGAATATCGACTGCTGATCCGCCGATGCGCAAGAGGTTGCCCGAAATCCTTTGGTAAAGAGTTCGAAACCTTGCTTTGCAGGTGAAACTCGGGCGGGACCTTGATCACCACCTCGGTGATCACCTGATCACCACCCTGATCATCGCGGCGGGATGAATCCGCCGCCCTCCTGCGTTGGTGTTCGCCGAGGGCACCCCGGCCTGGACGCACGCTCTATCACCGCGACGAAACAGCCGAGGCCAGTGTTGCGTCGCCTGGCAGACGTCCGCGCGGACCGGGCCGAAGCCAGTGCCTTCGTCGAGGCGACCGTGCACGTGGCCCCGCTGCTTGCCGCTGGACAATGGGCCCTCGATGATGAGTTCAAGGGCGACCCGGCCCGAGGATCTCCTGGGCCAGGGCCTGCGACTGGTCAGAGCGTGGTGCTGGTGGCGGACGAGACGGGGGATGTCAAGTCGTCCACGGACTGCGTGGGCGCCGGCCGGCAGTACTCCGGGGCAATCGGCGGTGTCGGACTGTGCCAGGTGGCGGTGCATCTGGCGGCGGTCACCGCGACGACGAAGGTGATCATCGATCGGGCCCTGTATCTCCCGGCGGACTGGGCTGCGGACGAGGAACGCCGCGAGGCCGCCGGAGTGCCGGAGGAGATCGTCTTCGCGACGAAGCCGTAGCAGGCGCTTGCCATGGTCACCGACGCGTTCGCCGCCGGGCTGAAGGCCCGCTGGTTCGCGGGCGACGAGGTGTACTGCGGGCGCGAACTACGCCGGGGCATACGGGCGCTGGGGCTCGGCTGCACCGTTGGCATCGCCTCCACCTACCAGGTCATCGACGGGACCGGACGCCGGTGGGAGGCCCGCAAAATGATCAACAAGGTGCGGCCCGCAGTGGATGCGCAGGCAGACCGGACACGGCACCAAGGGCACCCGCGAGTACGACTGGGCCTGGCTCGATGTCCGCCCCGACGACGCTCCCGACGAGAACCACTACGAGAAGGAGCCCGGGACGAGTGCGCTGGTCGCGCGGCGGCACTACACCGGCGAGGTGTCCTACTTCCGCTGCTGGGCACCCGGCGACGTCTCGCTCGGCACGCTGGTGGAAGTGATCTGCCGCAGGTGGCGGATCGAGGAAACCTTCCAACTCGCCAAGGGCTTCACCGGACTCGACCAGGGCCAGGTGACCTGCTGGAACTCCTGGATGCGCTGGTCACTGTTCTCCCTGATCGCCGCCGCCGTCCTGGCCCTCACGGCCACCGCCGTCCACGACGCTGCCGAGGACCAGCCCGCGCTCGTCCCGCTGAGCTGCCCCCAAGCGTAGGACAGAAAAAGGGCGTTGACGTGACTGCCTACGTCGCTGTCCGGGACCGATCCCGCGCGTCGGCCTTTGCCGTCCGGCCCTGCCGCAGGCCCGCGCACAGCGCACTCGGCAGGGTGAAGTCACGCCATCCGGCCGCGACTTCAGCTACAGACCGCGCGCCTCAGGGCACGGGTGTGACACCGTGGACTACAGACCTGGTCCGCCGCTCCCCCCGTGGCAGCGGACCAGGCCTCATTACGTGCCGACGGCCAGCGCCTGCCACGGCGAAGAGGTCTGCGCGAGGATCTGCTGAAGTCAGGCGATCGCGTCCTGGAAGGCGAGCACGTGTCGTCGTCCAAGCAGACGGGGCAGGGCGCGGTTGGGCTCGTGACGACGTCGCCGGCGGGCAGCTGGCGTAGGTGGTGCAGGGTGTGGTGGCGGGATTTGAGGACGGCCCGGTATACCTCCCGGTCCGTCCACACACCGTCGGTTTCGGGGCGTCCAGCCAGGGCTGCAGCACAGCACCCGGGTCGGAGTGGCCATCGAGTTCGTCGTCAGTGAGCAGCCGGAGCACGGCCTCGGTGTCGTCGGCCGAGGCGAGGCCGACCGCGGCGGTGTGCAGCCAGTCCGGGACATCGCTCTGGTGGCGGAACCAGGCGAGTTCGAGCGGGTGCAGCGCGGGTAACGCCTCGGTTGCGCGGGATGTGCGGGTTCCTGGCGAGGGCGAGCAGCGCGGCGATCCGCCGGTGCTGGTAGTTGCACTCAAGGAGGTGGACCGGGGTGTCGAGGTCGGTGCCTTCGGTGATGCGGGCGAGGCGGGGCTGGGCGGTGTGGAGACGACGGTGGGCTGTTCCAGCGTGGTGAGCAGGGTGCAGGCCTTGGTGAGGTGTGCGGGGTTGGCGCTGAGCCGGGCCAGGTCCTCGATGACGGTGAGGGTCTTGCGCCGGGGGGTCGTCCCACCGCACCGATCTTCGGAGACGGAGCGGGCGCAGTCGTACTCACAGATCCACCATTCGATGATCTTTGAGGACGGAAGGCTTCAGGGCGAGGCTGTCGTGGGTGTTGGCTGATGCCCGCGGCGTTGTCGTGGGTGTTCGCGGCGAGGACGCGCGCATGTCGTAGGCGCCCTGGTGGCCGCTGACCGAGCGGTGCCGGCCCTTGGCGAAGCGGCGATGCACCGTCGACTTCGACGCTCCGAAACATGGATGACCTGGTCGGTACCATCGTCCCGCCAGGCGGCGAAGTAGTAGTAGGTCGCGCTCTTCTGCGGCAGGTCGTGCGGGAGATAGGCCCCCGGTTGTGGGAGGCCGAGACGCACCTGGAGCACCTCACGATCACCCCGCAAGACCTTCACAAGCCTTGCCGACCGGCTCCCGGTCGTCGCGACGGGCTGAGCTCGGGTGCGAGTTCGTCGGGGAATCGGCGTCTTTGAGGTGGATCGGCGAGCACGGTGATGAAGCTATGAACTGGGACCTGCCTGGGGCATGACCACTTCTGTCGGAGACTGGTGGTGCATGTCGGTGCGGACGTGGTGGTGCCCTTCTTCGCGGCGTACGATCCGGCGGCAACGTGGTTCACGAGTCTCAAGTCGGTCTTCGGCACGGGTCGGTTCCTTCCCGGGCCGAGTTGGGAAAGGGCAACCGATGCCGAATGTGTCGATACTGACCGCGGTCACCCGTCCGGATCTCCTGCCCCGGCTGTACTCGTCGATCGCGAGCCAGCAGATCGACTGGGAATGGATCGTGCAACTGGACGGCGAGGCCATCGAGTGGCGTCCCGGCCCTGGCGACTGCGGGTTCGTGGAGGATGACCGAAGGGTGTGGCTGGAACGCAACGCTAAGCCGCTGGGCTCCGGGACGACCCGCAACCTCGCGTTGATCAGGGCCACCGGCGACCTGGTCCTCTGCGTGGACGACGATGACCTGCTGTACCCGGACTCGCTCGGCGGATTGTGCGCCGCGCTGGCGGCGTGGCCGCAGTGCTTCGGCGCATGGGGACGAACCGACCTGCTCACCGAGGGCGACGCCGACCCGGCGGCGGCACCGGGACGGCCGCCCGAGGTCTTCAAGGCGTGGCCGGCTCCGGGGGTCATCCAGCCGGGAACGATCGGAGCATACTTCGAACGTATCGGCGAGTTCCCCGTACACGTCGGCGCCGTCATGTGGCGGCGCAGCCATCTGGTCGCCGTCGGTGGTTACGGCGCGCTGCCGCGCTCGGTCGACACCAACCCCTTCCTCGCCGCCGAGGCGCTGTTCCCTGTGTGCTACGTCGACACGCCCGTCTACCGGTACCGGCTGCACGGGGGGCAGATGTCCTCCACCCCGGACTACCAAAGGGTCAAGGATGGGGTGCACGCGTTCACCTTCGAGCGGGCCCGCGAGCTCCGACGGCTCCTCGGTTCGGAGACGGGCCACCCGCCGGACCGCAGGTGACCTCAGGCCCGCAGGGTGCCGAGCAACCGGGTCAGCGGGGCCAGCCACCGGTCGCGGGCCGTGGCTGGCTCGATCCAGTCGATCGTGTCGAAGTCGAACCAGTCCGGACGATCCACCCACAGAGCGCTCACTGCCGCCCAGGCCGGAGGCGCCAGACGTCGGCCAGCCCTTTCCGCGTCGGTGAGGCGCCGGGTCTCCGCGAGCGCCTCCGCCGTACGGCCCTGCGCGACGCGCAGCAGTATGTCGATCGGCGGCACCGGCCCCAACTCGAACTCGGCGCCCACCGCCTCGAAACCGCAGCGTGCCCGGTCCAGGTCGCTGTCGACTTCCTGCCATTCGCCCCGGAGCGCGTGCGCTAGAGCCGCGGCGGTATGGCACTGCGCCAAACCGACCATCTCTCCCAGGGTGTTGTTGAGTTCACGTGCCTGCAGCAGCAGCGCCAGCGCGCGACCCGGATCGAACCACACACATGCGAGGGCAAGGGAGCGGGAGGTCCGCGCGGCCCACAGCGGCGCATCGACCTCTCGGGCCTGTGCCAGGGCCGCTTCGAACAAGTCGGCGGCTTGCTCGAAGCGAGCGTTGTACAACTCGACCCTTCCCAGCATGTTGGTAGCGCGCATCTGCTCGACCTTGGACCGGAACGGTGGCTTGGCCGTCATACGCACGGTGTGGGTGAACCTGCTGTGCCGCAATGCGTTGCTTGCCAGCCCGTACTGTGCGCCGGCGCCGATCGGGGAAGGATCGCTGGCGATGGAGGCGAAGTGGCGTTCCGAGTCCTCGATCTTTCCGACGAAATAGGCAAGATTGCCGAGTTCGTAGCGGACGTACTCGCTGTAGGCGCCCCGGGTGGGCTCGCCCGCCGCAGCCTTCATCTGTTCGTAGCGCTCATCGGCGTTCAGCCCCGCGAGTCCGTTCAGTCGGGCCACCGCGGTCAACCGGCGCAGATCCGGGGGCGCCTCCTCGCCGCATTCGGGCAGTGACGCCATCACCTGCCAGTGCCCGAGTTCACGAAGCGTGTACAGCATTTGCCCCAGCCCGGGCGGCAGGACGCCGTGTTCCCGGGCGGCATGCAAGGCCAGCAGGAACGCCGACACGCTGCGGCGGCTGAGCTCTTCCGGACGGACCGGTGAGTTATCGTCCGGATTCCAGACCGAAAGAACCAGATCCTCCAGGTAAGCCGTGGCCCGCAGCAGATTCCGGCGGCGCTCGGCCGTGGTCCAGCCGTCTGGGGTGTGGCCGTCACAGTCGGCCACACCCTTCCTGAGATTCTCGTGCAACCGGTATGGAGGCCACGCCTCGTCCTCGCGCTCGATGAAGCGCCGCCGCAGGAAGGACTCGATCTGCCGACCGCGCGCCTGCGGAACCACCGCGGCAAGAAGGTTCTCGTCGAAGGCGTCGAGCAATGCGGCCGCCCGCAGCAGGTCCCGGTCCTCGGTCGACAGATCCCGCATGACCCTCAGCAGCAGTTCCGGAAATGGCCTGCCGAATAACGTCACCACGGGTTCCTCGCCACGCGCGGCGATCTGCTCGAACAAACCAGCGGACAGCTTCAGATAATGGGGTGATCCGCCGGAACTCGCGATGATCCGCCGCCGTATCACCTCCGGAATTGCAGGCTGCCCGTCCCTGGTGAGCCGGTCCAGCAGGTACCGCTCGGCGGCGGCCTCGTCGAACCCGTCCAGTTGGAACTGATCACCGAGCCCGGACGTTTCGCCCAGTCCCGGCCAGCGCAGATGACCCCCGTACATCAGCCCCACGCTGCGCACCGCGTCGTGCCAGAGCAGGGGGCGTCGGGATGCCACGATGAAGAACACGTTCGGCATGAGGTAGGTCATGCGGACGATCAGATCCTCCAGGCCGTTCCGCTCCGCGGGCAGCATCTGGACGTGCTCGAATGTGTCGAGTACGCAGACCGCCAGGGTCGGTGTCCGCTGCCGTATCTGTTCGAGGTCGTACCCGAGCAGCACTGGGAGATACCCCAACATCCGGTCCGGGTCACGCTCGTCGATCAGCAGATCGAACGCCGGAAGTTCGCGTCGGATCCGCCGCAGAGCGGCCGACCTGGCCGCTTTTCTTCCCGCCATTTGTGCCAGCTGGTATCCGAGACTGAACATGCCGAAGCCGCCCAGGAACTCGTCAAGTGCGGAAGAGATCTGCTCAGAGGTCCGCATTGACGTCATGGCTTCCCCGGCCTCAGACGACCTGCGCAGGAAAGTCACCACGGATTCGCCCGGATGCTTGCGCTCCCAGTACAGGGCCAGCGCGATGTCGAAGGCCGGCCACGACTTGCCCAGGCCGCCGAGAGCGGCCCGTACCCGCAGCAGAACGGTTTCGAAGCTCAAACTGGACACGTTCGCGAAGTCGACCGTCGCGGTGGCCCGGTTGCCGGGCAGAGCGGCTGGCTCGCCCTGAACCGTCAGGGAGGCCAGGTGCCGCACCATGGTCGACTTGCCGATGCCCCCCTCCCCGACGACGGCCATCACATTACGAAGCGGACGCTGAAAGTCCATCAGGTCCGCTGTGCTCCACGACCGACTACAGTGAGCGAGCAACCGTTCGTGGAACGCGGCGATGTACTGCTCCCTATCGGTGAACACGTCATTGGCCTGAATGGAGGCGTCGGGACCCAGAGCGAAGAACCGGTCGATGTCCATGTCGTTGATGACAGCACACAGTGGCCGTCGCTGTTGGGTCAACCGGCAGCTGCGCGTCGCCGCGGCCCCGGCCGTCGACGCGTACATAGACTCCGACCGTGACGAGTCCGGCTTCGTGAACCTGTACGACGTCCTTGGTGCCCACCGGTGACCGGTGAGCCGTGGGCGGTACGCCTGTCTCCACCGGCTGCGAAGACACTCACCGCGCTTCCCACGCCCGCCAAGGAGATGGTCCGCGACGTCCTGACATCGCGGTACGCTCCCCGTGGGGCTGGCCCCAGTGAAACGCTGGCGACCCGGAAGGCGAGGACCTCCGTGCCGCTTCCATCGGACAGCTGTCCGTCGTCTACCTGATCAACCGGCTCATCCGGCGCCTGTCCGTCCTCGGCGATCACCGGGCGGATGCCTCGCTCGCGCAGAAGCGGTCGGTACTTGTCGTGGTCGTAGCCACGGCCGGCGAAGAGCATGTCGGGTCGACGTCGTGGTCGGCCCACGACTCCCGCGACCGCTGGGATCTTGTCGAGCAGGGGCAGCAGCTGGGTGACGTCGTTGCGGTTGCCGCCGGTCAGCGACACCGCGAGCGGGATGCCCTGCCCGTCGGTGATGACATGGTGCTTGCTGCCCGGCCGTGCACGGTCGACCGGACTGGGCCAGCTTTTGGGCCCCGCTGAGCCGCTCTGACGTGAGAGGAGTCGATCACCGCCCGCGTCCAGTCCAGCTGGTTCTTCGACCGGAGCTTGTTCAGCAGCAGCTGGTGCAACTGCTCCCAGACGCCAGCCTCGTTCCAGGCCGCTAGGCGCCGCCAGCACGTCATGCCCGATCTGAAGCCGAGCTCCTGGGGCAGGTACTCTCACTGGATGCCTGTGTGGAGGACGAACAGGATGCTGCACCAGGCCTGCCGGTCGGGTACACGCAGCCGTCCCTCGACCTGCTCGGTGCCGGCTCAGGCAGCAACGGCTCGATTAGCGACGACAGTTCGTCCGACACGATCCACGGCCGCGACTGACGCTTCCCCATGCTCCCAACAATGAGCGACCAAGCAGACAGTCACACGATCAACCCGCCTTTGGCAGAGCCAGTTAACACCGCGCCCGCTCTACCATGAGAGAAAGGCGTGCACATCCTTGCCGCGGTCATGGGTCACGACACTGACCTGGTTGCACAACGTTTCGATGAGATGCCAGCCGATGCCGCCGCCTCCACCGCCCGGGTGGTAAGGGCGTGGGGCTGGTGGTGCCGTGCTGGTGTCGCTGAGAGTCACGTGCACCCCGTCGAACGTGCGCTGCAAGCGCAACTCGAAGGGGCCCGGGGCGTACTGCACTGCATTCGCTGCGAGCTCACTGACGACCAACACTATGTCGTCCCAGTGCTCGGGTGCGGCCGGCGGCGAGGACCGCGAGAGGTCGCGCAAGAATTCCTCCGCCGCCAGGCGTGCCTCGGTCACCTCGTGCAGTTCACCCGAGAATCGAGTGGGATGGTCGGCAGCTCGCGCCTGCGTGACCTGGGTGGAGGCCGGCGACAGCCCGCGGCTGTCCGCGTGAGTCTGTGACACCGACAGACCGAGGAGCCGTAGGGTCTCCTCGGAAGCGCGGGCGATGGGCGTGACCGATGCGGCGTGATCACTGAGGGCCTCGGGGTTCTTCAGGACGGCGGGGACGTTGCGCGGGCTGTAGGACTGGGCCGCAACGTGAGTGTCCAAGGCCTTCAACGTCTGCCACATGTCGTCCGTCGTGAGGCGGGCTCGCAGCCGTTCCGCAGCCGCGGGCAGGAAGGTCATGATCGGGTCGCCTCTTGAGGTGTGGGTGACGGAGAACAACCCGCTCGTCAGCAACTCGGCAATGTCGGTGAGTTGAGCGTCCTGCACGGCCTGCTCCCGCAGAAGGTGAAGCAACGCAACGGTGATTTCGGGCAGGTGCGAGCAGAGGATGGCGAGCCGGACCGCGGGGGCGGCAGCGGTATGCAGGAAGGACTCGGTGAGGGCTGCCGGGTCGGCCTGCTGACCGGTGTGTGCATCGAACGAGGAAAGCCGGCCGGCAGCGGGCACAAGGACCGCGTCACATCCTCGTGGATCCGCGTCCATCAGCATGCCGGCCCATGTGCCCAGGGAGCGCGGGGTGCATGAGGCGACGGGCAAAGCCTGCCAGGGCCCGAGGGCAGCGGGCGGGCCGTTGCCGGACCGGGTATTCAGACGGGCCGGGAGATGAAACTGCAGCATGGCGTTGGTCGCGCCCGCTCGAGGCGCGGTCGTACGTACGGCAGGCAGGTTGAGTGCGGAGCGGCGCCACAGGCGTTGCGGCAATGGGTTCACGAGAACGACAGGAGCGTCGTGGCCCCAGGCGGCGAGGAGCTGCCAGGGCTGTGGTCGGCGCCAACCACGGGCGGCGCAGTCGGAGATCACGAAGATCAGTCGTCTTCCCCGCTCCGTGCCGCCGTGGCTGGCTGCACGCCGGGGCGGCACGGTCCGGTCACGATGGTCCTGCAAAATGGGTTCGGCGTCCTGCCACCGCACATACCAGGTGTGCACGTCCCGGAATGCCCCCAAGCCGCCCAGCAGAGTGGTCAGGGTCTGGGTGGTGTCTTTCCATACGGCCATGGAGAGCGAGGTGTCGGCAACTACGACCACGTCGAACCAGCGCTCCGGCGCAGGGGAGTACACGGGTAGCAACAGGCCTTCGTGGACGTATTGTTCGACGGTGGCATCGATGTCCAGCCGTTGGCGACCGCGTCGCCATGGGCGCCGTAGTGGCTGCAACGAACGGGCGACAGCCAGCGACCTGGGCACGGCGTCGGCGCGGCTCAGAGAGAGCGTGGTCCCCTTGACCAGAGCGGGTCCGCCCTGTGCGTGGACAGGCACCAGTGCTCGGGCAGCGTCTTGCGGTGAAGCCGGTGATGTGTCAAGGCCCTGGTTCTTCCCGGCTGCTGCTGAGAGACGGGTGGCCGATAGGGCGGGAGACTCCGACAGGTCTTCGTCTGCCGCCCGGGCGGCGGCGAGCCAAACCGCATCGGCGAGGATCCGCGTGTCTGTGCCTGCGGGGACGGTTTTGCACAAGGCGCGGAGGAGCCGGTTGAGGGCGTCAGACATCGGAGAGCTCACGCAGCAGTAGCTCGCGCAGGCTGTCGCGCTGCTCCCCTTGAGGTACCCGGCCGCCAGCCAGCAAGGCCACGGCGTTGAGCAACTGGTCAACGGCCAGGAGTTCGCCGTGCGCTACCCGCTCGGCGAACTCCTGGATCAACTCCAGGGAGTCGTCGGAGGCGGGGCCCAAATGGGCCCGGACGATGCTGTGCAGCACTTCCGCGGAGAGCGGAGGCATGGTGTAGCGGATGCAGCGGCGCAGGAAGGCCGGGGAGAAATCGCGCTCGCCGTTGCTGGTGAAGACGATGAAGGGGAACTGGGAGCACTGGATGTGCCCGTACTCGACAAGACGCTGCTCGGTGCTGCCCCATTCACGGATGCTGACGCTTGAGTGCTGATAGCGGACCAGCTCCGGAATCTCGAACTCGCCGCGCTCGAGGACGTCGAGGAGATCGCTGGGCAGGTCGAGGTCGCTCTTGTCGATCTCATCGATGAGCAGCGCTCGGGGTCGCTCCCAGGGAAGCAGCGCGGTACCCAGCGGCCCCAGCTGCAGGAAGGGGCCGATGTCGTCGTGTGCGCCCTCGTGGATGTCCCGGGTGTCCAGCGTCCAGGCTCGGTGGCGAACGGAGGCAGCGAGGGTCTGAGCGTGGATGCGGCCGAGGGCGTCATAACGGTATAGCCCGTCGGACAGGGTGCTGCGGGAGGTGATGTGCCAGCGCAGCACCGTGCCGAGCCCCAGCTCGTGCGCCACCTGCTCGATCACAGTGGACTTCCCCGACCCGGCCGGTCCCGTCAGCATGAGCGGACGGCGCAGGTGCAGCGCCACGTTGACCGCATCGACCAGACCGGACGGCGGCTGGTACTCCCGCTGCTGCGGAGTACGTGGGAAGGTCCGCCAGGGCGGGGGTGCGGACAGCATGATCCCCCGATGGTTCCCGTCACCGTGGTAGTAGGGAGTCCAGGTCACTGCTCCTCCTCAAGAGCGGCCACGGTCCGGTTCTCAAACGGACGGCAGAAGTCCAGCCATGTGGTGTCGTGCCATACAGCACGGACGTCTCCCAGGCACAGGGCACAGTCCTGATGAGGCTCCGAACGCTGCCGGTAGGCATGGGCAAGTCCGTCAGGCAGCGTGTGCCACTGCTGTCGGACGAGGTCTCTGAAATGATTGCCGTCCGGGCGGGTCTCCGCGCGGGGCCACAGGACGATGGGCACGTACGGCAGCAACAGTTCCAGCACTTCGCGCAGGTCCCCTGGGTGGTGGTCGACGCCCATCGCGGTGGCACAGCCACCGCGGGCGAGCTTGTCCTCCAGACCGGCTCGGTCATGGAGAGTACTGGGGGCTATCCAGTCGACCGGTTCGGTGCCGGAGGCGGTTGGGGCACCGAGGATCCTGCGTGCGGCGTCGTTGATCTCGGCATTGTCCTCGCCCGGGTCCATCCTGCCGCTCCACCGTGTGACCACGGTGTGCTGAGCCCCGAGCAGGAAGCGGCCGATCCGTTCTTCCTCGGGGTGCCACCGCGCTAGGAGGTGGGCCGGTGCGGCCACGTCCACGTTCACCAGGTCTTCCGAGGCCGGAAGAAGGCCGCCGGCCCATGTCAGGGCCTGCCCGATGGCCTTGGCCACACCCGCTCGGCCGGCTGGTTCGCACCGGAACCGGTGGTGTTGCGGCAGTCCTGGTTCGCGTACCAGCCAGGCATCCACCTCTTCCGGCCAGTCGGTCCATGCCCCGGCCAGACTGATGACCAGTCGCACCTGGTCCCGCTGCTTGCGTGCAGAGTATTCCTTGAGGGCGTCGTTGAAGTCGGTCACCACACGATGGCGCAATAGCCACTCCAGCAGTCGCTCGTCCTCCCGGTCGTGTTCCGTCTGGTGAACAACAGCGGCGACCAAGCGGGCCACCGATTGCCAAGGGCCGCAGCCCGGCCGCGGGTGCAGAGCGGCGTACTCCAGCAGATCCCGCAGCGGGGCCGTACCCGCCGCCTCCAAGGGGAGCGTGGCCTGCCGGCCAGCGGTCCGGAGCAGGTCCCCCGTCAGTACACCGGAGAGAGTCCTGCTCAGGAGATCGGCCAGTCGTGTGCATTCAAGAAGCGTCGCCACGAGGTCGCTGACACGAAAACGCCAGTGCCTATGAGTCTCGTCCTCTGCATGACCGGTGTGCAGGAAGTCGTGCAGTTCGATCAGAGCAGCCTGCGTCAGACGTTCTGGCAGGCGCCCCCGATCTCGCCACAGGGCGACGGCTTCCGCTAGTTTCCTCCGGCCCAGCGGCCCCACGATCTCGTCAGCGACGCTCGTTACACAAGGATTGCGGGCGAGCCAGAAGCCCTCCAGCGCGAAGGGGTCGTTGTCATACTCGTTCCAGCCGACGACTTGGCCTTGGATACGATCCCGCAGTGCCGTGGCGAAGACGCGGTCCACGTAGAGCATGCTTCCCGCCTCGGCGAGCCCCGTTCTCAGCAGATGCGTGACGGTGGTGCTCAACCGCATGTCCCGCGCCTCCTCGTCGGCAGCGGCGGCGGTGAGCACGGCCAGCCGGGCCCGACCCGCCCGCACCCCGCCGGCGAGCCGACCGGCGTCAGGGACCGCGCCCGCTGCGCGACAGGTGTCGACCAGGGCGATCACCCCCTCCACACCGGGCTGGTCGGCTGCCGAGGCGAGCAAGTGTCCCACCGGGACTGCCGAAGCAGTGCTGCCGGTCGTGGAGTCAGCCACCATGTAGTGCAGGTCAGTCTGTTGAGGAGCCGTGAATCCGTGTCCGAGCAGGGCGATCACGAGTACGGCGTTGTCCACGCCAGCCAGCCGCACGGCCTCGCGCAAGGCGCTCTCCACGTCCTCGGGTTTGAGGTCGTCGCCTATCAGCAGGGACGGGAAGGCGCCGCCCCGTTCGTGGCAACCTCCGACCGCCGGATCGGTCAGGACGCCATGCAGGTCCTGCGCTGCCTGCTCCAGCCGTGACAACGGTCCAGCGGCCTTGCACTGGGCTGCCACAACCAGGACATGGCGTGTCGTCACCGCTTCAGCGCCTCGACGAGCGGTCCGGCGACGGCTGGCTGGCGCAGGTACTTCGTCGCCGTGTGCACCCACACTCCGTCGGAGTCCACCCGGTCCGTCCTGGGCACTACTTGGCTGCTATTCGGCAACATCCAGCGGTGCAGCCGTGGACGGCACACCACGAGGTCGTCCCGGTCCCAGAAGTTCAGCCACCGTACGACCGGCTCGGGCGTACACACGGGCTGCGGGCGGACCCGTTCCAGGACCGCGGCTCCCGTCGCAAGGGGTGAACCGAGTGTCACCAGCAGATCAACCGTCCCGGGGTACTCGTGCAGCGCCTCGAACGCCACGACCGTGCCCAGCGAATGCGCGACCACCACCAAGGGGCGATGTGGATCCACGCCCTGGAGCACACGTTCCCGGACCCGTGCGTCCAAGGATCTTCCGTCCGCGTCAACCTCGCCTCGGTCCAGGTACCGCCCCACCTGTGCCAGTTGTCCCGCCAGAGGCCAGCCGCTCGCCCACTGGGCGGCCCGCCGCAACCCGGGAACGTTCAGAAGGGTCGTCAGTGCCCTGACGAGCACGCGCAACGGTTCCCCCGCGCCCTGGGACTCCCCGCCCGCCCCGGGCAACTGATACGCGGCGTCCTCCACCACCTGCAGTGCCAGCCGGTCTCCCCGTGCGAGGGCCTGCGCGCGGATTTCCTCGATCAGCTGTCGGATCAGAGCGTCCAGGAAAAATACTTGCCCCTCAAGGCTCCCGTCCGAGCCCTGTCCCTCGGGGGTGAAGAAGAGGCTGCTGTAGTCGGCGAACCGGGTCTCCGCCAGCCACTGGCACGTCAGCGCGGACACTAGATCTGAGTGACCCGCCCTACGGGCTCCTTCGGCCAGCGACTCCAGCCAGGTGCGCCGTTCCGCCCGCGCATCCCGCACGCCCCCAACACCGTGCACGAACACCAGTTGAGTTCCGCTCGAACCACTCACCCAGCCCCCCGTACCGTCCCGCGCGCCTCGAACATGCAGCTGCAGGACAAGCACTACCAGACACACCGGACACGTGCGGGAAAACACAGAACTCGGCGCCGCCCAGGCCACTTCGGCCGCAGCACCCGTGCCGACGAACAAAGGAACTCGTTCGGAGGCACCCCCAAAAGCTGGACAACAGTCCCGCAGTCAGATACCAGCGGCAGTCGCAGTCGACGGTCAGGGCGTCGACCATCAGCACTTCTGGATCCTTGGCGGCGGACACCCGGTAGGGCATGCGCCTCGCCGGGGTGCTCGCTGCGTCCTCGACGCTTTGGACCGAACGGGCGATCGGCCGGTCCATTTCCAGATCCACGGCGAATGAGCGGGGGCCCATGCCACCGCCGCAACCCTGGCCCGTGAAATAGACGGTGCCCTTCACCGGCGCGGCCCATCCCACGACGCGGACCCGCAGCGCCTCCAGGACGACTGCCGCGTCCGTCCGCCCCTGCACGGAGATTTCCACGAGCGTCTGGCCGCCGTGTACGCGCCTTGTGAACAACGACCGCGACACCATCTACCTGTAGAAGCCCTCCGGGAACCAGGCAGACGTGCACTCTCACACCAAGAACGGATCCGACCCCGACGACGGCGGCGACATCCGCTACCACGACTGAGCCGTATCGCAGCAGGCGCCGGGCTGCGCGGCCGCTGGCCCGTACGAGCTTCTGTCTCCGCAACCGCCCTAAGGCTGCCCACGGCAACGGGAAAGAAGGGCCGTGCTGAACATAGAGCCCGCCGTCCCTTCTCGCCCTCCCGTCGGGCGAGAAGGGACGGCGCGGCCCCGCCTAGTGACAGCACACGGGCGGGGCCAAGGGGCGGGGGCCTCCACGGGGGGTTGGAGGATCACCGCCGTCACAGCATGGCACCGGATTCGGCCACAACAGGGTGGTGACTGAAATCAGCCCCATAGCGGGTACGGGTACGTACCCGTATCCTTGAGGGATGGGAAGGAGCACGACCATGTCCGATGCCAACGTCCGTATCCCCGAGGAAGCCAAGGACCGGCTGGCCGCCATAGCTGCCGCTGAGGGTCTGTCGCTGCGCGCGTATCTCGCGCGTCTCGCTGAGACGCTGCTGACTCCGGCCGAGCGTGCCGAGCGGGCGGAGAAGGCACTGGCCGCGCTGAAGGAGTGGAACGGCTACGCGCCGACCGCTGCTGAGGAGCAGGACCTGGACAGCGAGCTGGACCGGCGCCTGGCCCAGGTGACCAGCCGGTGAGCGATGCTGTGCACATCGTCCTGGACGACACCGCGATGGCCGCAGCCGGCCAGGGCAACGTCCTTGCTTCCCGTCTGATCCACCGTGCCCATGCCGAGTCGGGCTGGTTCCTGTACGCCCCGACGTGCGCGTTAGTGGAAGCCGATCGCGCCCGCCCTGGCACGGCCGAGCACCTGGCTTCCCTACCTGGCATCACCGTCCTCGATCTGGACCTGGCCACCGCCCTGGCCGTCGCGCGGCAGGAGACCTGGGCCACGGCGCACAGCCAGTACGCGGCGCAGCCCACCCCAAACCGTCCCGACGGCGCGATCATCGCCACCACGGCCCCGCACCGGTGGGCAGGTGAGCCGGTCCGCGTACTGGACCTCACACCCTGAAAGCAGCAGCAACCTACCCGCAGCCCCGCCATCCGGCGGGGCTGCGCATGTGTCACCGGGGGACGTGCAGGCGATCGCGGCGGGTGGTGACCAGCGTCCGCCACCGCTGGCGGGTGGGCTGCTGTCCGTCGAGCTCCGCCCTCGCATCGACCGCCTCTTGGTATGGGCGGGGCGGCATCAGGCGGCACGTCACCGCGACTGCGGAATTCAATGTATAAAGCGACCCCGAGGCAGCACGCCGCGTCCTCGTCAAATCGGACGTGCCGACGACCCTGGTGCCCATCGACCTGACACACCGTGCCTGGGTGGACGTCCGCTGGCTCAAGATCTCGCAGCTTCCGGCCCCGCCGGGGGCCCCCTGTTTTCCGTCTCCGCCCCATACCGCACTCATTCCCAGCGGGAACTCGGCGTGGACGGCCTCGTCCTGCATGATGCGGTCGGGCCCGGCACCCTGAAGCATGGGGTTCGATCTACAGAAGTCGTTCTCCAAACAGCCTGCGTGGCCCGGACCACTTCCCGGGCTCGCTCGCGTGCCACGAAGGGTCGGGGGCTCAGTCAGGCGTCTGCCGATGGGCCACCTTCGCCCAGTGCCGGCAGGTCAGCGCTACACCAGCCGTCAGCCACGCCACGCCCAACCACGGGTAGACCGCGGCTTCCTCGCGGCGTTCGCCGCGCTGTCCGACCCAGCCTCGCCTACTACGACACCAAGTATCGCCCGGGGCAAGCACCACACCCAGGCCATCTGCCTCGCCCCAACGCCAAGCCGACGTGCTCTTCGCGATGCTCCGCGACAGCACCTTCTACCAACCACCAACCCCGAGCACCCCTTGACCAAGGTCATAGGGGCACCCCCCGAGGCCCGCGCCCATCTCGGCGTGTGCCCGCTGCTTTCCCTGGTCGAGGCACTACTCGCCAGCCGGAAGCGCCACTCGGTAAACCGCGCGCTGAAAGTATCCGGCTGCTGACGGGTGAGAAAGATCCATGTCCGCGTAGCGGTCTGGGCAGGTCACCGCAGCCAGACCGGAAGCGCATCCTCCAGGCAAACTTTTCGCCCGGTTCGCATGATCCGGACTTCTGGGTGTGAGACTCTCCAGGTGGTGTGGGGTCTCGGCAGGGCTGAGCGGGGGGTGGTCCGGCGTGGTGACTTCTATGCCGCGGATCTTCATCGGGTCCTCAGGCGAGGCCAAAGACATCGCCCACGCCCTTCATACTGCATTAAAGAAGGCAGCCTCGCCGACTGTCTGGTACAGGGCCTTTCCTCCGTCCAAGACAGTGATTGAGCGGTTGGATGAGATTGCGCACTCGGAAACTGACGGCGCGGTCCTGGTCTTGACCGCCGACGACTGGCGTAGCCGCGGCGGTGACAAGAAGTTGAGTCCGCGTGACAATGTCATCTTCGAGTTAGGCCTGTTCATTGGTGCGGTCGGAAGGGATCGTACCTTCGGTCTGCGATGCCAGCACTGTGCCGACCGGATGACTCTTCCCGAAGATCTTCTCGGGGTCACCTGGGTGAATTACCAAGACCCTCGCTGTGGCGGTGCGACTCCGTCGGTGAATTTCGTGGATCACATGGAGCAGCTTGTCAATGCCGTCCGGCCTGCAGCAGAGAAGATCCTGGCAGGCCTAGATGCGGCAAAATTTTCCCCGGTGCGGGCGCCAGGTCTTCCGGACCTCGTTAAGTCCTACCCCTATAGGGGCATGGTGACGCGATCTGTCTGGAATGAGGTGCTGGAGAACGCGAGCCGGCATGTGTGGCTCTATGGAATGGCCGAGCACGGTTATGCCGAGGACGACGCGGTGCCCGAGCTGCTGGCGAGCGCTGCGGCAAGGGGTTGCGACATCCGCGTCCTCCTGCTCGATCCTGATCACAGCGGAACCCTCATGGTCGACCGGGAAGAGGGGAATCCCTCCGGGACCATCGCACCCAGGATCAGGGCATCGCTGGCCCGATTTCAGGCCATGGCTGAGGCCTGTGGCGGGAAAATGAAGGTCCATGTCTACGACGGGCCTCCGACGGTCAGCATCGTACGCGGCGACGACCGCATCCTGATCACGCCGTATGTGCGCTACATCGCGGGTGCCAACACACCCACCTTCGAACTGGAAAGTGCGGAAAAAAATGGCATGTTCGTTCGCTACGCTCGGCATTTCACGAAAGTGTGGGACGGGTCCAGGCCGTGGAAGGAGTAAAAGATGTTCGCTTTGAAACGCCGGTCACGTAAGCAGGGCGCAGCAGCCAGCATGCAGGACGCGGAACTGCTCGACACCGAGGTGATCACGAAGAGTCCCAAGCGGTTCGTCCGCGAAAAACTACGCATGCCGGACAGAAAGGAAATCGACTGGTACTACATCGATACGCCCGGCAGCGTCATGATCGTGCCCATCACTAAAGACGGCGACGTCGTACTTATCCGCCAATACCGTCACAATCTCAAGAAGTACACCCTGGAGATTCCAGCAGGGGCGATCGTGCAAGGGGAGAGCCCTAAGGACGCCGCGCTGCGCGAACTTTGGGAGGAAACCGGGTTCGAACTGTCGCCGGGTACCCCTTTGATCGATTTGGGCAGTTACTTCGTCATGCCCTCAGAAACCAACAGGAACGCCCACCTGTTTCTGGCACCTTCAGTTCTCAAGGGCACTGAAAAACCGCCCGGCGACACGGAGATCGAGAAGTACTTCGACATGTCGGTGCACTCCATGCCACTGGCTGATGCGGTTGCCGACATCGGACGACGCATCCACGGGATCGAAACCGCTGCTGCCCTCCTCATGGCGGCCAACGCCGTGGCCCGCGACTCGAGCTGAGAAGCATCTCCGGCGACTCACACAACGGCGTGTGGGAAGCTGCACCCCCACCAGCAAGGCTCGCTGGCCAATGTCCTCCGCACAGTTGCGGAGGAAGATCCCCCAGCCTCTGGCCCTGCACGGCTGCCTCGCACTGACCAACTGCGGCATGCTGTCCGTGCCGTGTCTCGTCGGCCGATCAGAGCTTGAACACGCCCTGATTGACCCATCCGGCACCAGGCGCTCAACAAGCCTCATGACCTGTCGCGCCTACGACGTGCTGAGCAGATAGTCTCAGTCCAGGTCGCCTTGAGGTCCCGGCAGACAATGGTGAGTGTGCTGTCCCAGCAGGCGATCTCGTGGCTGCAGCCGTCCCTGTGCGGCAGGATCTCGTCGAGAACCACAGTCCCGAGGTCCGTTCCACGGTCCTCGTCTGCGGGATCGATGATGAAGCTGGACACCCCTGCGTAGCGGATCAGCAGGTCTCGCTCGTGCTTCCAGCAGTTGTGCTGGAACTCGACCGCCATCTCCTCACCGCCGGCGCCCCGGACGGCCCGAAGCGTCAGGTCCTTCACACATCGCCTGCTGAGGAAGTCGTAGTGGTCAGTGTCAGTGGCGAAAGCCCGGGCGCCCGGCGGCAGATCACCGGAGATCGAGGGCAGGTGGCTCAGGTAGCCAGCCGGGTCCAAGACCCCCGACAGGTCGCCGACCTGAGCATCGAGATTGACGTACTGCATCGGCCTTCGCCCCCGTTCATGGCTTCCTGAACGAAGCCACATTGCCACCTTCGATGTCCAGGCCGTCGACGAAGTGCACCATCTGGGCCCAGGTCGTGACTTCATCGAGTCCCGCCTGGTGATGGCGGGCTGATCGCAGTGCGGGCAGTTACGGACGGCGGTAGGGGGAAGGGCCTGCCCCTAACGCACGCCCCGGTACACCCAACACCCCCGCACACGCCCTGCTCAGGCTGGCCGCCACCGCATACCCAGGCATCATGCAACCCTCACAGCCGTACCCCAGCTACGTCGACCGCACCGGCATCCCCTGGCGCTACCTGCCCCACGACTTCCCGCCCCACCAGACCGTCTACGGCTACTTCGCCCACTGGGAAGCCGACAACATCTTCGACCAACTCGCCGTCCTCTTACGCGGCAAAGTCCGCCAGGCCGAAGGCCGCACCAGCGAGCCCAGCGCCTGCCTGATCGACAGCCAGAGCATCAAAACCTCCGCCACCGTCCACCCGACCAGCCAAGGCATCGACCCTGCCAAGAAAATCATCGGCCGCAAACGGCACATCGTCACCGACACGCTCGGCCTCCTGCTGGCCGTCGCCGTCACCGCCGCCAGCGTCCACGACTCCGCTGCCGCCACCCGACTCCTGACTCAAGTCCGCGCGCGCCACCCCACCATCACCAAAGCCTGGGCCGACAACGGCTACAAGACCAAAGCCGTCGAACACGCCGCCGAGATCGGCATCGACCTCGAAATCGTCCAGCGCGATCCCGCCGTCCGCGGCTTCCGCGTCCAACCCCGCCGCTGGGTCATCGAACGCACCCTCGGCTGGCTCATACACAACCGCCGCCTGGCCCGCGACTACGAAACCCACCCCCACCGCTCAGCCGTCATGATCCAAATCGCCGCCATCAACCTCATGACCCGCCGCCTCACTCATGAAGCCACCCCGAACTGGCGCGACAGCTAACCAAATGAAACGGACAAGCAAGAACCAAACGCTCACTGAGCGGTGGTCGCCTCCGCGAACTGGTTGGTGTCGAAGAGTTCGTTGATGTGTCCGCCGAGTTCGGACCAGTGGTGTCCGGAGAGTTCGGCGGCGGCGCGGGCGTCGCCGCCGGCGCAGACGGCGATGAGTTCGTCGTGGTGGTCGATGGTGTTGCGGCCGCCGAGCAGGGTGGAGAACTTGCGGTAGAGGATGCGGTGGATTTGCGGGTGGAGCTGCTCGACGATCCGGCTGAGCACGGGGTTGTCCGAGGCGGCGATGGGGACGGCGTGGAAGCGGTCGTCGGCGGAGAGTGCTGCGGTGGTGTCGTTGGCGGCGACGGCCTGTTCGAAGTCGCGGTTTGCCTCGCGCATGCGCTCCAGATCCTGCTCGGTCATGACCGGAACCGCTGTCTCGATGGCGAGCTGGTCGAGGGAGCGCAGGACGGCGAGGGTCTTCTCGACGTCGCGGCGGTTGAGTGTGGTGATACGGGTGTAGACACCGGGCTTGGCCTCGACCAGACCGATGTCGGCGAGCCGGGCGAGCGCCTCCCGCACCGGGGTGCGGCTGAGTCCGAGGCGCTCGGCGAGCTCACCGTCTTTGACCTTCTCGCCGGGGACGAGTTCGCCACGCACGATGGAGTCGCGCAGCCGATGGAAAACCTCGTCACTGAGGAGACGGCGAGAGACTGGCTGGTCGAGTGACATATTGCGTACAGTACATCGCCCTTTTCTCTTCCTATGCGGCCGTGTTCTCGGCCGTGGCCCGGCGGACCAGTGCCTGAGCGAGGACGAGTGCCGGGTCGACGAGGGGGACGTCGACGGCGTCGGCGGGCAGGCCGAGGGGGATCTCGGTACAGCCGGCGACGACCGCCTGCGCGCCCTGTTCGGTGAGGCGTCGGGCGGCGCGGGTCAAGAGCGCGGTCGTCGTGTCGTCGTAGGTGCCCGCCTTGACCGCGTGGATGGCGGTCATGACCTCGTGGTCCTGATTGCCGGCGTCGGGGAGCACGAGCCGAATGCCGAAGCGGTCCAGCCACTCCTGGTACAGGCCGGCGCGCACGGTGCCGGTGGTGGCGAGCAGTCCGGCGGTGCGGATGCGGGGGCTCAGGGTGGTGAGGTGTCGGGCGACCTCTCCGATCATGTGGACGATGGGCAGGCCGATGTGGTCGGCGATGCGCGGGACGAAGGCGTGGGCGGTGTTGCAGGGGATGGCGATGACGGTGGCGCCGGCCTCGCGCAGGACGCGGCTGCCGTCGAGAAGCCAGGGGGTGGGGTCGGGCCCGTCGCCCAGCAGGGCCTCGGTGCGGTCGGGGATGGTGGGGTCGGACCAGATGACCGTACGGAGATGGTCCTGGTCGCTGGTGCCGGGGGTGGTGGCGACGAGCTTGGCGTAGAAGTCGGCGGTGGCCGCCGGGCCCATGCCGCCGAGGATGCCGATGATCTCCGTACGGGTGGACGTGGTCACTGTGCGGGTTCCTTCTGGAGAGGCACGGCCTCGGGCTCAGCCGAGGCGCGGGGGTGTTCGCGGCTTGCGTGTTTGGCCTCGCGTCGCTTCTCGGAGCTGTCGACGACCGCGGCGGCGAGGGAGTTGCCGATGACGTTCACGCCGGTGCGGGCCATGTCGACGATGAAGTCGACGCCGAGGAGCAGGGCGATGCCTTCGGCAGGCAGCCCGATGGAGTTGCCCGCCGCGATGAGGACGACGATGGAGGCGGAGGCGACTCCGGCCATGCCCTTGGAGAGGATCACCAGCACGCCGACCATGAGCAGGAGGGCGGGCAGGGAGGTGTCGGCGCCGTAGGCGTTGGCGAGGAAGACCAGGGCGGCGGCCTGGTAGAGGACGGAGCCGTCGGTGTTGAAGGAGTAGCCGAGGGGGACGACGAAGGAGGTGGTGGAGCGGCTGAGGCCGAAGTCCTCCAACTTGCCCATCAGGGGCGCCAGTACGGACTCGGAGCTGCGGGTGACGAAGGCGATCCCGGCCAGCCCGGCGATGGACTTGAGCAGTTCGACGTAGCGGATGCGGTAGATCGCGGCGATGAGCGGGAAGAGCACACCGACGACGATGGCCAGGCCCGCGTAGACCACGGCGATGAAGCCCAGCAGGCTGCGCAGATTGCCGAAGCCGTAGTAGGCGACGTCGTATGAGATGAAGCCGAGCACGCCGAGCGGTGCGATCCGGATGACGTAACCGACGACCTTGAACATCACAGCGGCGACGGACTCCAGGACGGCGGCGAAGGGTTCGGACTTCTCCCCGATCGCGGCCATGGCGACGCCCACGAGGAGGGCGAAGACGATCGCGCCGAGCAGGTTGCCCTCGCCGAACGCGGCGAAGATGTTCTTCGGTACGGCGTGCAGGACCAGTTCGTGGAAGTCGATGCCCTGGCTCAGACCGTCCAACTCTTTGGCGTCGGCTCCGTGGACGGGCGCGCCCTTGCCGATCCCCGTGAGCTTGGCCAGCCCCACCGCGATCAGCAGGACGACGGTGGTGACGAGCTCGAAGTAGAGGATGGCCTTGCCGGCGATCCGGCCGACCTTCTTGACCGACTCCATCCGGGCGATGCCCAGCACGATGAGCGGGAAGACCAGGGGCAGGACGACAACCTGCACCAGGTTCAGGAACACGTCCCCGAGGATCTTCATCTGCTCACCCGCCGAGGGGGCGAGGGAACCGATCAGGGCGCCGAGGCCCACGGCGATGACCGACTGGACGCCGATCGGCATCCGGAGACATCGCCGCCAAAGGGCCGGTGTGCTGGTGGGACGGGCATGAGCGGTGTCCATGAGACCTCCTGGCATATGCAATATATTGCGTTCTGCATGTTGGTCGGCAACACTGAGGCCGGAGGCGGTGGCCTGTCAAGGGGCCCGCAGCAGAGCGAGGAGCAGCAGATGGCCGTACGCATCGAGCACGACCTGGTCGGAGACAAGGAGGTCCCCGCCGACGCCTACTACGGCGTGCACACCGTGCGGGCCGTGGAGAACTTCGCGATCACCGGGTCGACCATCGCCCAGTTCCCCGACCTGATCACCGCACTGGCCGCCGTCAAGCAGGCCGCCGCGCAGGCCAACCGCGACCTCGACCTCCTGTCCCCGGACATCGCCGCAGCGATCATCGGCGTATGCGAGGAGATCCGCGCGGGACGGCTGGTGGACCAGTTCGTCGTCGACCCCGTCCAGGGCGGGGCCGGCACCTCGACGAACATGAACACCAACGAGGTCATCGCCAACCGGGCCCTGGAGCTCCTGGGCCGCCCCCGTGGCTCCTACGACGTGATCCACCCCCTCGACCACGTCAACCTCGGCCAGAGCACCAACGACGTCTACCCCACCGCCGTACGCCTGGCCCTGGTCACCTCACTGCACCGGCTCGGCCATTCACTGGGGGCACTGGCCACGGCCTTCACCGAGAAGGCGGCCGAGTTCAGTGGCGTCCTGAAGATGGGCCGCACCCAGCTCCAGGACGCCGTGCCCATGACGCTGGGTCAGGAATTCACCACCTACGCCGTCATGATCGAGGAAGACCGGCAGCGCCTCACCGAGGCCGCGGCGCTGCTGCTGGAGTCCAACCTCGGCGGCACGGCGATCGGCACCGGCATCAACGGCCACCCCCGCTACGCCGAGCTCGCCTGCGCGTATCTCGCCGAGATCAGTGGCGAAAGCGTCCGGCCCGCGGGCGACTTCATCGAGGCGACCCAGGACTGCGGTGCGTTCGTCCAGCTCTCCGGCGTCCTCAAGCGGGTCGCCGTGAAGCTCTCCAAGACCTGCAACGACCTGCGGTTGACCTCGTCCGGCCCCACCGCCGGGCTCGGCGAGATCAACCTGCCGCCGGTGCAGGCCGGTTCGTCGATCATGCCCGGCAAGGTCAACCCGGTGATCCCCGAGGTCGTCAACCAGGTCGCCTTCGAAGTCATCGGCAACGACCTCACCGTCACCCTGGCCGCCGAGGCCGGACAGCTCCAGCTCAACGCCTTCGAACCCGTCATCGCCTACAGCCTGCTGCGCTCCCTGACCCACCTGCGCGCGGCCTGCGACACCCTGGCCACCCGCTGCGTCCCCGGCATCACCGCCAACCGCGAGCACCTCCACGACAGCGTCCACCGCTCCATCGGCCTGGTCACCGCACTCGCCCCGCACATCGGCTACGCCGCCTCCACCACCCTCGCCCGCCAGGCCCTGACCACCGGTCGCACCATCAAGGACCTCGCCGCCGAGGGCGGCCTGCTCACCACCGACCAGCTGGACACGATCCTGCGACCCGAGAACCTCACCCAGCCCTTCGGCGGCCCCTCGGCGGCAGCCACTCCGTAAACGCCGACTCGGACGCGCCCAGCAATTCGACGCGGTGGACCATCTGCGCCACGGCTGCGATGTCCCCGTCGCCCGTCTGCAAGCCGCCTGGGCAGATCTGGTACGACGCATGGTCCCGGCCGACACCGATCCGGAACCGCGGCCGGCACCAGGCCCTTGACCTGCGCCGCCCACAGCAGCATTCGGTGTTTCGGGGACCCTATGCAGGGGCGCAGGCTCAGAGTCACAGCGGTGTCGGCGATGGTCGTACTGGCCCTGACCGGCTTCTCGTCAGGCCGTGGCCAAGGAAACAGCAGCCAGGACAGCAGTGACGGGGGCGGTTGCAGCAGCTCCAGCCAGGACCACGGCGGTTCGACGCCGGGCGGCAGCGACCCGCTCGGCAGTTCGTCCTCGCCG
This sequence comes from Streptomyces resistomycificus, assembly GCF_001514265.1. Classification (GTDB taxonomy): domain Bacteria; phylum Actinomycetota; class Actinomycetes; order Streptomycetales; family Streptomycetaceae; genus Streptomyces; species Streptomyces resistomycificus. The sequence continues at coordinate 1,042,827 of NZ_KQ948988.1, forward strand.
AGCAGTGAATCGTACGACTCCGGGACGAGTACCAATGACAGCGGCGGCAGTTCACAGCCCACACCCACGGCGTCCTCCTCCAGCAGTACCGCCCAGCCCCTAAGGGACGGCACCGCCGTGCTCGTGCAATGCGCAAGCACGGAGGAGCCGTACGCGACCATCGAGATAAGGAATCCGAACGGACGCGACGCCCTCTTCACCGTGAAAGTCAACTTCAAGGACAAGCACGGCAACCCCTTGCTCGACACTGGCGATCAGGTGTCGGTACCCGCGAAGGACAAAACAACTTACCGGGTGGCCGTTGCAAGTGCGGGGCGCGTGGGCTTGATCGGGCGGTGTGAGGTCGATCCCAGAGCTGCTGCCGTCCGGTGACGAGCGGGCAGGCCCAATCCCGGCAAAAGATGACCGAAACCGGTTACCAGACGAGCCGGCCGACCCGCACGAGAGCCAGCAGCACGGTCATGACCCGGTTCCTCGCCCCGCACCGCAGGTGAGTGGTCAGGCCAGTCCAGTGCCTGGGTGCCCGATTTGCCGGGGCGGTGCCGGGAGTTGCCGGCCGAGTCGTACTCGTACGTGTGTTCGCGGGTGGCGCAGTCGCCCTTGGTGGTGGTGCCGGTCAGGGTGTGCTTCTGGGTGGTGCTGGAGTAGTAGTAGGTGGTCTTGGTGTCGCCGGCGGACTTGTGGACGTCTGACCCTGGGCGGGGGCGGCACCGACAACAAGAACCTCTATGTCGCCAATGACTTCGAAGCCGGCACCGGCCGCCTGACCCGCAGCTTTGTCACGGACCAGACGCACGGCTACATGCTCCAGGACCTCAACTACACCTACGACCAGGCCGGCAACGTCACAGCCATCAGCGACCCGGCCCTCCTGGGCGGCACCAGTTCGGCCGAGACCCAGTGCTTCGCCTACGACGGCCACCGCCGCCTCATCGTCGCTGTAGTGGCAGGCGGCGCCGCTATAGGAATAGGAGTGCTCGAGGGCCTCGTTGTCGGCAGCCGGGTCGGAGACGGTGACGGTCAGCACCCGGTACTTCTGGAACCAGTCGATGGAGGCTTCCGTGGCGCCGTTGATGTTCCAGAACTGCGGGTAGCAGAAACGGGTGTTGGTGTCCGGCGCGGCGTCGATGACCTGGCTGCGCACGCATTCCTCACCGGACAGCGTTACCTCGGCAATCGCACCGGTCTCCGAGGTGATCGTGGAGATCCGAGGCCGGGTCAGGGGCAGGATGTTGTCCGTGGCGTCGACACGGTTGGACCGCATCTGGTAGGTGAACGAGATCAGATCCATGGCGATGGCGGTGCCCGCCTTGGCCGTGCGTTTGATCGACTTCAGGGTCAGCACCTGGTCAGAGTTGTCGCCGATGTCCCCGCCGTCCAGGTACTGCTCGGTGAAGTCCCAGGAGTCCACCGCGTCGTACGCAGCGCGGCCTTCTTCTCCCGGGCAACCTGCTCCCGCCTTCCTCACACCGGGGCCGTCGAACTCCGCAACCTTGCTAACCCGGGACTTGGGCACGTCCGGGCGGCCCAGACCGCCGGACTCCGCAGCTTGCCCACCTGTGCCACGCCCAGCGGCACGACCAGGGCCAGGGCCAGCGACTGCACCAGCAGCCGGCCCCCGCGCCATCCGGATCGTCTGGCACCTCTCCATACAGAGGTGCCCCTGCTCATGGTCATCGTGTTGCCCCCGATTGTGTTGACTGCAGGACCCGAAGAACTGGCCGTAGAGCCGAAAGAGCGGATCGCCACGACCCGAAGAGCAGGTCGAAGTGGAAGCCGAATAGGCGGGGGCGGCCGCTCTGCGTGCCGCCCCCACTCCCGTCGGATCAGTCGCCGACGGTGTCGTCCACCTGGTCCGAGCCGGCCATCGCGCCCGCCCGCAGCCGGACCTCAGCGACCCGCCCCGGCAGGTAGTACTGCATGCCGTCGTGGTGCTCCGTGACGACCTTGACCTCTTTGAACTTCGTGGCCCGGCGAGTGGGCAAGAACACGAGCCCGGCGCCGGTGACCTCCGGGGTGAAGAGGCCAGCGGTCGCGGCGGCGACTCCGTCGGCTGTGGCCACCCGGCCGGTGCGGCTGCTGAAGGTGTCCAGGTGGCGGCGCGCGCTGTCGAGCTGGCTACACACCCGCTCGGCACGGTCGGGGGAACACATCGGGTGGGGCTTCTGCAAGCTCTGAACAGGGTGAAGGAGGATCGGCCGTCGCTTGAGGGGCAGGGCTGCTGCGTTCTCACGTGGTGAGATCGAGCATGGCGGTGGCGTACTCGGGATGAGACCTGTAGTGATCGATTGCGGCGGAGATGTTGGTCCAGCCGGCTTGCCGCATCAGGCCGATGGCCAGGTTGCGCATGGTGGCCATGGCACGCGGTGCGGTGCCGGTACGTATCCGCGAGGCGTCCTCACCGTAGGTCACGTCCCTGACATGGTGCAGGGCCTCAACTGACCAGTGGTTCTGGATCAGTTCGGCGAGCTGGGAAGGGTTGGCCTGGTCCGGGGTCAGGCTGGTGATGGCGTAGACGGTCTTCGTCTGGACCTTTCTGGTCTTGCGGTTGGCGCGGCGGCGCTTGATCTCGATGGCCTGGACGGCGTGGGGAAGAGCAGGCCGGGTTGGACGGTGCAGACCTTCAGGCGGCGGACCTCGCGGCGGCCGTGGCCGGTGGCCGTGGTGCGGTTTTTGTAGCGGGATCTCGTGCCAGGGCAGCGTCTTGAGTTGCTTGCGGAGCTATTTCTGGTTGCCCTTGACGACCAGGAGGTAGTGGCCCTGGGCTGCGATGACACGGCTAGCGTGGGCGCGCTGGGTGTGCAGGGCATCGGCGGTGACGACGACGCCGCGCAGGTCGATGCGCTCCAGCAGTGGGGCGAAGGCGGGGATCTCGTTGCTCTTTGTCTGGATCTGGCGCTGGGAGATGACCGTCTGCGAGGTATGGAGGGTGGCTGCGAGCAGGTGGACGGCCTTGCCGGTGTTGGTGCGTGAGCCGCGCACGGCTTTGCCGTCGACGGCGAGGCCGCGCAGGGGGTCGCCGGGTTCGTGAACGGGGTCGGTGGCGTATCGGCCGAGCCAGGCGCCGATGGCGTCGTCCAGGGCGTTGCCGTCCAGGCGGGCCAGTAGCCGCCCCAGGGTGGTGGTGTTCGGCGTGGTGGAGGTGAATCTGAGGCATTCGCGCAGCTCAGGACTGCTGTCGGTGGCGAATCGTGCAGTGGCGGTCACCGACTTGGCACCGCCGAGAACGGCAACGAGGCACAGCGCGAGCAGCGAGCCGATCCGGTAGCGGCGGCCGCGGACCCGGCGTGGGTCGGGCACCTCGTCCAGTACCTGGGCCAATGTGCGCAGGTCAGCAGGCGAGCATGGGAGGTCGACGTCCTCGCGGTGGCATGCGAGGACGTCGATCAGGGAAGATGGCACGCGAACGCGACCCCTGTTCATGATTTATGGCTTCGAGAGCCTTGATCATCAGGGGTCGCGTCTCGTCATTTCCAGCCGGGTAAACCGACTGACTACCACTATTCCCGGGTGAATCACTCATCACGCCGACCGAGAACGCATCAGCCCTGGCGTGGAGCACAGTGGAAATCATCCCGGTTAACCAGAGGAGTCTTCCGTGGAGGGTGCTGGGGCAGCAGAGTTGCTACTGGGAGTCATAGTGGTGCTGGGCGCATCCGTGCAGTGGCTCACCGGAATGGGATTCGCGCTGGTCGCTGTACCCGCGCTCGTTTTAGTACTCGGGCCCGCCCAGGGCGTGGTGCTCGCGAATTGTGCGGCCGGCGTCATAAGCATCGTCGGACTTACCACGGGCTGGAGACAGGTGAGGCTCGGCGCAATGATTCCCCTGGTCATCGCGTCCGCGTGCACCGTCCCGATGGGCTCCTGGGTGGCGGCCCGACTACCCGAACCCACACTGCTGGCTGGCGTCGGCATTCTGGTGACGGCCGCCGTGATATTTGTGATGCGAGGCTTGCGCATATCTGCCCTGAGCGGAACCAAGGGAGCAGTCACTGCCGGCGCGGTCGGCGGATTCATGAATTCTGCGGCCGGTGTGGGCGGGCCGCCGTATTCCTTATATGCGGTGAACGCAGGCTGGCCGGTGCGAGAATTTGTTCCCAACGCACAATTTTATGGAATTACGGTTAACGTGTTCTCGGTTGCCGCGAACGGCGCGCCGCAGCTGAGCGGTACGGCGTGGACGGTGGCCACGGCCGCCCTGGCAACGGGCGCGCTCATCGGCAGGGCACTCGCGCCGAGGGTTCCTGAGCAGTGGATCCGGCGACTCATCTTCGCCCTGGCGCTTGTCGGCGGCCTTTCCGTCCTGATCAAGGGCCTATGGGGGATGCTATGAGCTCCGTCGCTCGATCTCACCACGTGAGAACGCATCAGCCCTGGCTTGAGGGGCCGAGCCCGTGCGGCTGGCTGATAATTGAACGCGGTTGCGTCCGAGGCCTGTGCGACGCTCGCGTCACGCTGCAGAAAACTGTCCTAGGTTTCTTATCAGCCATTCCTGGGCGGCCTATTGGCTAATTCCATACCTTTCTTGGATCGTTCCTCAAATCATGCTCAGAGGTTTGATCATCTTCTTGTTGTGCCGGTCCACCGGAAAGGTGTCACATGGGCATCGGCACACGGCGCGCTTCGACCAGCGCTGCCACTGCTCTGCTTGTACTCTTCGCGGCCATGGGGACGGCGACTGCCGCCGGCAAGGTGCCTTCGAGCGACCCGTCAGAGTTCGAGAACCAGACGACGGACATCAACGATAGACAGGGCTGGGAAGATGAAGCCGAGCAGTCGGTGGACGATCGGGGAGTGCTCCGGTGTGACGGGCCATCGACTTGGATCAAGATCACGTCGAAAAAGACCTACCACGTTCCTTCATGGTGGAACGGCACCAAGTACAAGGACGGCCCCGGCGGCAAGATGACCGTCGAGGTCACCAAGAACGGCACCATCAGCGGTGAAATCACCGTGGGCGCCGAGGCGGAGCTCAGCGGCGTGATTGCCAAGGCGAAAGCTACCGTGAGTACCAAGATCGCGGCGAGTGTAGGAGTCACGGTCGGCCACAGGTACAGCCACGATGTCACCAGGAACAAATACGGCCACCTGCAGTACGGCTCATGGGGTTACAAAGTCTCGTGGGAGAAATACCGGTCTAGCGGCAGCGGCTGCGACGGTGTCAAGGTCGGCAGCGGCAAAGCCACCCTGCCCACCAAGGAGACCGGCTGGAAGTACTGGGAGACTGCCTCATGACCTCGTTGCCCTCCAGGGCCTTCCTCACCGCCTGCGCCGTCACAACGTCCGCGCTCCTGCTCGCCTCCTGCACCTCGGACAGCACAGACGCTAAAGCGTCACCGTCCCACACCCCCACAGCGACGGCGACCGCCAAATCCACTGCCGCGTCAGAGAAGAAGCTCACCGAGCAGGTCGAGGCGGCTCTCGCCGGCTTTCACAACGGGAGCATGGTGGAGTCCGGCGTAGAACGTGTCAGCGAGGGCATCCACACCGAACCCCTGCTGAAGAAGGGCGAAACCTACCGCCTCAACCTCGCTTGCGCAGGCACCGGCAGCGCCCAGTTGCTGCTGACCCCGGCAAGCGCCGGCGACAAGGCCACCGTGCCGTGCGACGGCTCCGTAGTTCAACAGCGCCTCACCGCCGACAAGCCCGTCCGTATCGACGTCAATGGCAATGCCACAGCCACCGGCATGATCGCCTGGCAGATCGATAAAGTTTGACACCGTACGTGCTGGGTCTTTTCGCCAGACGGCGAGTGCATTGGAATGCAGGACGGCGACCGCGGCAACTGCCACCACCGCACGGCATTCTCCGTTGGCGCCCACCCAAGGCTCTGCCACCGCTGCCGGTCGAGGAACGTCTCGCGGGAGCCGAACAGGGCGCGGCGGCGGGCGTAGTCGATGAGCGTCGAGGCCCTCGGCCGGGCGGTGATCACGTGCAGAACGTCGGAGCAGTCGCCGCAGCCGCCCAGGTCGGTCAGGAAGTTCGACAGGGTGTGTCGGCGAACCTGGGTCCGAGCAGGCGCGCAGCGGCATCGATGGCGGTGGTACTGCCGACCAGCAGGCAGCGAGGAGTTGGTCGGCGCGGCGGGCCACTGGGCGGCCCGCTTGGGTAGCGGGGCTCCAGCCGCAGAGTCCAGTCCGCCCACAGGGCGGCCGGAGATAGTGCCGGTACACGAGGTGCTTGACCTGCGTATGCGGATCGCTCTTCCAGACCGTCCGCCTCCCGTAGCTCGTCGACTCTCCGCATGGTCCCTCCCCTGGTCCCACACTGATCGAGAACACCCAGCGTGACCGCTACGGGACTTGTTGTCTACAACACCAAGTCGGCCAAGCATCAGCCCGGAATTACCCGCGCCCTCATGTGCGTCGCTTGCCCCCAACGGCGTGAGCGCGTCGATCGCCTGGAGGGTCAACGCCCGAGGTCGCACGATGAGTTGAGAGGGAAGGTGGGGTTTCGTGCGTGGTGACAGGCGGCAGATTCAGACGGCGGTTCTGGGCGGTGCGGACTCAGAGGATCCGCTGATGCTGCCGCTGGAGGCGATCGAGCTGGACGCCTTCCGTCGCCGTCACGAGCACGACACGTTCTGGTGCGGGCTGCTGCTGGGAGGCTGCGGCCTGCAGCTGACCACCAAGCTGTACACCGACCGGGTCTGCCACTTCGCCCACCACCCGGGCCCCGACGGGCACCCCCACCTGTGTGGCCGACGCGCCCGCGGGGTCAGCAGCGCCGACCACCTGTATGTGAAGTCGGCGGCCGCCGCCTGGCTCCGTGACCAGGACCGGCATGCCGACATCGAGTTCACCCAGCCGGACGGAATGCCGATCGGCTCGGTGGTGGACATTCGGTTCCCCCGCGGCGGGCTGCGCGTGCACTTGGAGCGTCACGGTCACATTGCTGGAACGCAGGACCGACGGCTCACCCGACGGACTGCCAATCCACACGTCTTGTCGATTGCTCACCGCTTGACTAAAGGTCAGCACCACTGAGGTCCGGTCCAGTGAAATCCGCGAAGCGCAAGTCCGCTTCAGCCAGATCCGGCGCTCTGCGCTCTTTGCGCCAGAAGCGGGCAACATTCGTCGTGCGCAGATCGGCATCGTGCAGGTCCAATAATGCAGTTGCCGTCCCTACTCGGGTCTCTCATCGTCAGGACCTCGAGAGCAGCGGTGACATCTGCCGGTGGACCTGCTGGCCGGTAGACACCGTTGCCTTGTCTGACAGGGGGCCATGCACCCGGACGAATGCACTGAGCACACGAACACAGTGGATTGGTCACGGGAATAGTCAGCGGCGATGCCATGCGGGGAAGTCACACTGACCACTGCCTACTGTGTCCACAACATCCGGCGCTTGCGCTCCCGCTCCGCTGCTGCCGCGGTCGAGGGTCTGGCGGTGACGGTGGAGGCATTGGGTCGAACGGTGGAGGGAGACTGGGTGGTTGAGTACCCAAGTCCCCCTCTGCACTTCCAACGACCTTCACCACAACTTCAGCCACACAGTAACTGGAAAGTTCCTATCAAGACTCTCGCCGTGCACGGCGAGAGTCTTGATCTGTCAATCGGTTGTGGGTTCCCCTGGAGGAGTGTGGCAGTTGAGCGGGCGGTCCAGGATCACTATGTGTCGCGCCGGGGCCATTCACGCGCATCGGCTTGCCGCATCAGATTCTCGGCGGTGGCGGGGTCGGCGAGGAACGGGTGCACACGTCGGACGTATTCGGCCTGCCCCTGGAGCGATTTCCGCAACTGGTTCAGGTTCCGGGCGCTATAGGAGACCCCGCCACGCTTCTCCACCACACCGGCAGCGATGGCCAGCGACTCGATGTCCACAATCAGAGTAACGGTTTCCGTTTGCATTTCGACGGTGCAGTCCACACTTCCCTCCGAGCCATCGATTCGGAACCGGTACTCGACTCCAGCGCCTTTATAGCTGGAGCTCGGCAGGATCAGGTCTCTCTCCTGGGGACCAGTGAGTTTCAGGTCGTCTGCCATGTCGGCACAGGCCTCACGGACCTCGTCGAAGAAGTTCACTTTTCGTCGAACCATGGACGTTCCTGCTCTCGCTCTCCTTGTTTGGCCTAAGAACGGACTCTGTTCCTCCGGCAGCCCGAAACCCAGGCTGCGCCGCACGGCCTGGGCCAGGTCGGGCGTCAGGGGGCCGCTGCCCGTCAGGGTGATATCCACGGGGGAGACCTCGTGCGCCCGCGGGTGCTTGGCCCGCAGCGTGTGCACCACCGTCTTGCCTTGGCGGGCGAAGTCGTCAGTCTGGCAGGCGGCAGCGTCGGGCTGCCTGCCGCAGAAGTCGAGCCAGTGCCATTTCTCGTGAACATCCCCGAGCCCGCTCGCCTCTAGCTGCTGCCCAAACTGCCGGACAATCGCTGCTGCTGAAAGTGGACGAAGCCAACCTGTTGATCGCTCGTTCGACGGTGTTGCGCTTCTTGTACCGCAGTCCGCCCCCTGCCCACCTGTCACAACGAGGGACAACGGGCGGCAGCGACCGTCGGCACTCAGGTGGAGCTTGCTGGTGCCCACCGTGCGAGTGGCCCAGTCCCTCATCTCCGCACCGGCCGAGCAGACTCGGCCAGGGCGTTTGGCCCTGATGGCTGGTCCCGCAGATCGCCGACGAGCTGGACTCTCCGTCGCATGGGCGCGTCGGCCGAGTACGGCTACTTGATGACGATATTGAAGTGCGCAGATCCGTTGTCGTCCTCGAACTGCAGGGTGCCTGAGGTGTCTGGGACCTGCAGCACTTCGGTCGCCTTGATGTGTTCGCCGGGGCGCGGCTCGGGCGTGCTGGAGAACGGGTCGTAGGGGATCAGCTCGGGATCGGTCGGGCCAGCTACGAAGACGGGACTGTCGGCCTCCCCATTGCTGCCGGTCCAGCGTGGGCTCTCCAGCCAGTAGGTGCCCCACTCGCCGGATGTACCGAGGTACTTGACCTGCATGCTGTAGATCACCCACTGCGTCCCGGCATCGGCCTTCGATGTGCCGATAGCGGTTGTCTTGTCGACGGCTAGCAGCGTGATCTCGGCGGGTCCGTCCTCGGTCGTGACGGTGACCTTCTGTCCCTTCTTCAGTTCGGTCGACCCCTCCCTCTCGCTCGGCGTCTGCGGAGGTGAGGTCGTGGAGGGCGCCACGCCCTCCATCCCCGTCAGCCTCGGCGTCGGGGCCGTCTCTTCGTCGCCCTGCCCGCAGGCACCAGAACCACCGACGATGAGAGCGGTCACAGCGGCGATGCTCGCGATCCTGTACTTCATGACGACCTTCTTCGCGGGTCGCCCCCCTGCGCGTTGCGTCCATCATGCATCCGGCTCCTCGCGGCCGCTTCTCATCGGCTGGGATCTGGCGCAGGTGCTCCAGGGCGTTTTGGCGGGACCTGACGACAGCCCGGTAGACCTCGGAGCGGGAGAGGATCTCATCGGCTGCGGGGGAGTCGAGCCAGGACTGCAGGACGGCCGCCGGGTCGGTGTGCCGGCCGAGTTCGTCATCGTTGAGCAGCCGCAGCACACCGTCGTCTCCTTCAGCGGCCGAGATGGCCGCCGCCGCGTTGAGGAACCAGTCGGGGCCTTCGACCTTCTCGGCGATCCAGGCCAGCTCGGCGGGGTGCAGCACATGGAGGACGTCGGTCACGGCCGCGTAAACCCGGCGATGCTCCGAGTAGCGTTCCAGGAGCCGGGCTGGACGGTCGTGGTTGGGGTCGACGCAAGTCCTAACTGAACTGTGTCGGACGGGTGAGACAGCGCTCAGCAGGACCGCAGACGGTCCAGGAACTCCGGCACCCCGTCGATAGACTTGTACGGCCGGAACGCCGGTCCCAGGTCCCGCACCAGCTTCACGCATCGGTCAGCACCGATACGTTGTGCCAGGTCCAGCGACTCGTTGGAGACCGCAAGGGCCTGTTCGACCTCCCGGGCCTGAAGCAGGGACCGCGCCTCGTACGTGCGGAACACTCCCCGTGTCTTGTCCCGCGAGCGCGGGAGCAGCGACAACCCCTCTTCGATCCGAGCCCGTGCCTCTTGTGTCCGGCCGAGATCGAGCATGCACTGACCGGAGTCCACGGCCAGATCTGCGGTGCTCATCCACCGGCACCAGGACGGCGCCGGGTCTGGGGTATCCGTCAGCAGCGTCGCCTCGGCCGCGCTCAGGTCCTGGTGGCATGCGCCGGCGTTTCCCATCGCTGCGTGTGCGCGGGCCCGGCGCAGATGGAGCGCCGACCGCGCCGTGGGATGCCGAGTGTGGATGAGGGCCTGGCTCAGCGGCTCGACGGCCGACTCCGGCTTCCCAAGCCAAATCGCCTGGTACGCGAAGTCCGACAGGACCCCCGCGCCTTGATCCCGGTCCCGGGCGGTGTGCGCATTGGACAGCGCCGCGTTCCACAGCTTCCCGGCCGCGTAGTGCTGGCCCTGGTCGAACCGGTACCAGCCGCAGGTGCTCGCCAGCGACGATGCCAGCAGATGCAGACGGTGCCCCGTTGGTTCGCTGAAACGGCCGCCTTCCAACAGGTCCGTGACCGTGTCCAGGTGCGCCTCGGCCATCTTGATCATGTACTGGCGTTTCTCCGTCGGCAGTGCCGACAGCTTCGTGCCGGTCTCCTCGAGCCAGCTCATCAGCTCCTCGTCAACGTGAGTGCCGTCGGCGGCAGCTGTGAGGCGGTCGGGTTCCAGTTCGGCCCACTGCGAGGCGAGCCCCGCCAGAGCGAGCGCACTGTAGGTCAGGAAGGTGCGGCGTTCGCGGTCCATCACAGCTCTCTGTGCATGTCGAAGGGCGTGGACGGTGTACGCCGGCCCGAGTGGCACCGGCTCCTCACGGCCGGGTAGCCAGTGAGGCCACGGATAGCGCTCAAGGTCGGAGACCGGCACGTCGAAAGCGTCAGCGATGAGGAGCTGCGATTCGGCATCGGGTTTCTTCCGGCCGTGCTCCCACCGGCTGACGGCGGCCTTGTCCGCGCCGCACCGCAGTCCCTCCGGGCGCATCCGCGCGGCCCTGTGCATCCGGGCCACCAGATCGCTTTGAGACCAGCCGCGCAGGAAGCGCGCGTACGCGAGGGGATGCTGGATCGGTTCGTCCACGGAATCAACCCCATCATCGACGGCTACCCCGAGGGTAGCGAGTACACGTCCGGGACAACCCCGGGACAACGCCCAACGACTGTTCGGATGAGGGCAGTTGGGCTGTACTCGTTCATCCCCGGAAGCGTTCGACGCTCATCCGGACACCTCCCGCACACAAAGCGACGCACACTCTTCGGAGGCTTCCATGGACAGACTGCTTGTCACGGGCGGGGCCGGGTTCATCGGCTCGCACTTCGTCAAGCGCATCCTGCGGGCCGACGACATTGGCCATGTGACGGTGCTCGACGCCCTCACGTACGCGGGGCGCATCGAGAACCTCGGCGAAGCGTTCCACCCGAAGCTGACGTTCGTCCACGGCGACATCCTCGACGCCGACCTGGTGGACGCCCTCCTGCGGGAGCACACGGCGGTTGTCCACTTCGCCGCCGAGTCGCACGTCGACCGCTCGTTTGACGCCGCCGGCGCCTTCCTGTCAACGAACGTGCTCGGCACCCAGACCCTTGTGGACGCGGCGATGCGGCACAGCATCAGCAAGTTCGTGCACGTCTCGACGGACGAGGTCTACGGGCCGCTGCCTCAAGGATCCGCCACCGAGGCCTACCCGCTGCGCCCGACGGTGCCATACGCCGCATCGAAGGCGGCCAGCGACCTGGTCGCGTTGAGCTACTTCCACACCTACGGCGTCCCGGTGTGTGTGACGCGCAGCTCGAACAACTACGGCTCCCATCAGTACCCCGAGAAGATCATTCCTCTGTTCGTGACCCGGCTCCTTCGAGGCGAGCAGGTCACTCTCCACAGCCGAGGCCAGCACGTGCGGAACTGGCTGCACGTCGAGGACAACTGCGCTGGCATCGAACTCGTCCTGCGCGGCGGCGCCCCGGGTGAGGTCTACAACATCGGCGGCGGCTCCAACTTCACGAGCAAGGAGCTGACCGGCCACCTCCTGCGTCTGTGCGGCGCCGACTGGGATTCGGTCACGTACATCCCAGACCGTCAGGCCAATGACATTCGGTACTCGATGGTCTGGGACAAGATCGCCAGTCAGCTCGGCTACCAGCCCCAGCGCGACTTCCACGAGACCCTGTCCGACACGGTCGAGTGGTACCGCCGCAACCGCGATCGGTGGGAGCCGCCCACGCGCAACTCCGCCACCCCGCACCCGCACGTCATCCTTGGCGCGACCCGGGAGCCGCAGCATGTCTGAGCACTGGCCACAGAACGCGCTGATTGTGCTTGGCGCATCAGAAGAGGTGATCCCGCTCTACCAGGAGTCGCGACGTCGCGGAATTGCGACCATAGCGGTGGACATGCGGCCGGACGCCCCCGCGCTTCCGTTCGCCGACGCGGCCTTGACGATCTCCACCCGGAACACCGACGCCATCGCCGACGCGTTAGGCGACGCGCGCCCCGCCGGGATCGTATGCGGCGCGAGCGACGCTGCGCTGGCCAGTTGGCACGCCTTGAGCCTGCGGTACGGCACCGCCTACGTGTACCCCAAGGACGCACTCGCGGCTGGCGACAAGGCCGCTTTCCGTACGATCGCCGCGTCCTGCGGCGTCACCGGATACGAGTGGACCGCTTCGCGTGATCCGGACGAGGTGGTCGCAAAGTCGGCGGGGCTTCCCTTCCCGCTCGTGGTCAAGCCTGTGGACGGTTCGGGCAGCAAGGGTGTCACCCGCGTCACCCGCCCTGACGACCTGCCCGCTGCCGTCGCCTACGCCCGTTCCCACTCCGCCTCTCAGACCGTGATCGCCGAAGAGTTCGTCGAAGGCCGCCCGCTGGCCATCGAGGTCTTCATGCGGGACGGCAGGGCGGTGCTGACCTGCATCAAGGACAAGGAGTTCGTCAACGGGGGCTTCGTCGTCAGGCGGCTGCGCACCACGCAGTTGCCCTTGGCGACACGCAACCAGCTTGAGGCCACCGTCGAGCGGCTGTGCCGCGCACTGGGCATCGTCGACGGGCCGGCGAACTTCGACGCCGTCCTCGGCGCAGACGGCAAAGAGCGTGTCATCGAAGCCAACACGCGTCTGGGCGGTGACGGCGTCCCGCGACTGCTCGCCGCAGCCTACGGCGTGGACGTCGTGCGTGCACTCATCGGGCTCGCGCTCGGTGAGCGGGCCGGCGGCCACCTGGTGCCAACGCGCGCCGCGCATGCGGCGCTGGAGCTGATCGGCTCACCGCTCGCCGTGGAAGGCGAACTGATCGCATGGGAAGGGGCCGCCGAGGCGCGCAGCATCCCCGGGATCACTGATGTCGAGCTGTACGCCGAGCCGGGTGACCGCGTACGGCCGCACGACCAGTCCGGCCACAAGATCGGCCTGCTCGTCGCCGCCGGGCAATCGCCTGCCGACGCATCCTCTGCTCTGGATGCGGCTGGTGCACTGATCCGGCCGATAGTCCGGCCGATCAAGGGGGCGAAGTGATCACGCCCATCTTCGCGACGAAGGGGGAGTCATGACCAACCCGTCGAGGCCAAACTCCCGGCGCAACGCCAGCCCGTACCTGTACGGAGAGGAAGCCGAGGCGGTGGCCCGGGTGCTGGAGTCCGGGCAGTACGGGCACGGCGCTGTCACCGAGGAGTTCGAACGTCGCGTTGCTGACTTCCTCGGCATTCGTGATGCTGTAGCCGTCGCCTCTGGTACGGCAGCCCTGCACCTGGCTCTGATCGTCGCAGGGGTCGGTCCCGGTGACGAGGTGATCGTTCCGTCCATGACGTTCTGTGCGACCGTTCAGGCAATCCTGGCCGTCGGCGGCACTCCGGCATTCGTGGATGTCCACCCGGCCACGCTATGCGTAACCGACCAGCTCGTTATGGATGCCGTCACCGATCGCACGCGCGCCGTGATGCCGGTCCTGTTCGGCGGCCGAGCCATCGACCTCTCCCGTGCACGCAAGGAGCTGACTGCCCGGAACATCGTCATCGTGGAGGACGCCGCGCATGCTTTCGGCTCCCGCAGCGGCACTCGCAGGGTCGGCGCGACCGGTGACCTCACCTGTTTTTCTTTCGGGCCGATCAAGAACCTCACCTGCGGCCAGGGCGGCATGGTCATACCCCGCACGCCGGAAGAAGCCGACGCCATCCGTCGACTCCGGCTCCTTGGCGTCGTCCAGTCCCAGGCGCAGCGTGCGAACACAACCACCTACCGTGTGGAGTCCTTCGGCCTTCGGTACCAGCTCTCCAACCTCAACGCGGCCGTCGGTCTGGCCCAGCTCGCCCACTTCGGCACCACTGAGCGTGCCCGCCGAAACCTGTGGCGAACCTACCGGTCGGCGCTCTCCTCACTGGAGGGCGTGACGCCCGTCGATGTCGACCCCGACCATTCCGTGCCCCACCTGTGCCAGGTCCGAGTGAAGAACCGGGATGCGGTGTTCGCACACTTGCGATCCCAGGGTGTCGGAGTGGGTGTCCACTACCCGCCCAACCACAGTCAGCCCGCGTTCGCAGCCTGGAAACGCACGCTGCCCGCCACCGAGCAGGCCGCCAAGGAGATCCTGAGCCTGCCCTTCCACCAGCACCTCACCGAGCAGCACATCGAGCACGTGGTCTCCGCCCTCGGACAGGTCCTCAAGTACGCCGGAGGGACGATGTGTTCAACGACTGCGCCGCGCTGATCGAGGCGGGCACGGCGCTGCGCATCGGCCGACACCGCGCGTCACAGGCGAGTCAGCCGGATGCGGCGGACAGGATCACGTCGACGAGCCGGTCCGCCGCATCCGGCCGGCCGTAAGCCCGGGCCCGTTCCGCCATCTCGTCCCGCCGCGCGGGATCGGAGAGGAGCGGGCCGATGGCATCTCGGAGGTGATCTGCGGTGACCTCACCGAGCAGGGCGACGGCGGCCCCGGCCTCCTCCAGATGGCGGGCGTTGTATGCCTGCTCGTTCCCCGCCGAGGAGGCCAGCGGGATGAACACGGCCGGCTTGCCGAGCGCAGTGAGCTCGGCCAGGGTCCCGGCCCCACTCCTCGACACCACGACGTCCGCGAGCGCGAGGACGTCGGGCAGCTCCGGGCCGACGAACCCAGCCAGGTAGTACCGGCCAGCCAGCGGCGCCGACAGGGTTGCCGCGTACTGCCGCAGCTCCTCGACGTTGTCCGGCCCGCACTGGTGGACCAGGTTCGCCCGCTCCAGCAGCCAGGGCAGAGCGTCCCGCACGACGCCGTTGATCTGCTGGGAGCCCTGCGCGCCGCCGGTGACGTACACGGTCGGCAGCCGCCGGTCGAAGCCGTGCAGGCCCAGCGCACCCACCGCCTTGTCCGGGTGCCCGGCCAGCACCTCCGGCCGGATCGGGTTGCCGGTGACGACCGCAGCGCCCCGTACCGCCTCCGGCAGAAGGGGCAACGTCGACTCCGACGACACCGCAATCCGCGTCGCCGAACCGGCCAGCTTCCGGTTGGCCAGACCCAGGCGCACCGTCTGCTCATGCAGCACCAGCGGACGCCGGCACATACGCGCGGCCAGCCCGGCGGGGACGGCGACGTAGCCGCCGGTGGCGAGTACCACGTCCGGCCGGAAGTCCGCGACCAGCTTCCTTGCCTGGGCCACGCCGAGCGGCACCCGCGCCATGTCGCGCATATTCGACGCCGACATCATCATGAGGGGGTTGCTGGAGCGGCGGATCTTCCCCGTGGCCACGGTGGCGAACGCGATCCCTTCGGCGGGCGCGACACGCGCCTCCAGGCCATCGGCAGTGCCGATCCACAGCACCTCCAGTGCCCTCCCCTCGGCCGCCAGTCGATTCTGCAGCGTGCGGATCGCAGTGAGGGCCGGGTAAGTGTGGCCGCCAGTGCCTCCTCCCGTGACGATGAGGCGGAAACTGTTGACGCGACAGGGTTCACTCTTCACCCGGCGCAGCCTACTGGGCCCCGATGGCTCTTCTCCGGCCGCCGGACCGGGCAACCGATGCCTCGGTCCACCGTCGAACTCGGGGTTGAGGTTCCCTACAGCGGGTCGCCGGGTGCGGTGATGACCTCCCGGCCGACTCCCACATGCGCAGCACACCTCGACGCCTCACGGCTGTCCAAGGGCCTGCGAGCAGAGCAGGCTGCCCGGCGCCCTCGACGTGCGTCTCGACAGCCGGGCGACGCAGCGGAGACTGACCACAGCCTTGCGCGGTGCCCGGCAACGGGCTCCGGCTCGGCGGGCGGTTCGACGGCCGCGGGCTCGGCCGGCTCGACGGCGTCAGCCTGCTCGGGGTCGTCGCCGCGCAACGACGCGGCGAGGGCCTCGATCTCGGCAAGGGCCTTCTCCGCGGCTTCGATCCGCTCTGCCTTCTCGGCACGGATGTTCTCGACTCCGGTGGCCAGCTCTCGAAGCCGTGATGGACGCTCTGACCGACATCGAAGGCGCTCGACCAGGCGGCAACACCATCGAGACCGGCATTCCTCTCGCCTCGTCGCCGCCCGCCCTCAGACAGAACGCATGACCAACCCATCGCCGACAGATGCCTATCGAACAGGACCGCGCTCATCAACCAGAACGGTAGGCTCCGACAGGAACACGTTCGAGTCGACGGGCCCATAGGCAACGTTGAACGTGTCGAGCCAGTACGACCAGCCCCGTATTCCAGCGGCGCTACTGAACCGATAGTTCAACTGCCAACGGACCCAGTGCCCCGGGCCCAGGCGCACCGCCGGCGGCCGCCGCGGGCGCGGCGGCAATCCGAACAACGGCTCCACACGCGCCAGCACCCGGAGCCGATCACCCTCGTCTCGCAAACTGAGTCCGACCCGTCGCAAGTCCCTCTCGCTCTCATGCGGCTCGAAACCGTCACGCTCGGACATCTGGATGACCTGGGCGAAGGAAGGCAGCACCGGTGACACCAGGAACCCCGTTGGCGCTGAATTCCTGCGGGCAGCAGCATCACCGCCCCTGGAGTGCTTCGTCCAGGACGTCCTGATCCACTGCACCGTGATCTCCACTGCAACCGCCTCTCGCCCGGGACACTACGGCGACCACAGCCTGAACGGCACCCTGGTTTCGGCGCGCTGCCTACGACTGGGAGAAGGCCGGGACGGACTGGTTCTCGGCGGCCCGGTGGGAAGAACACGGTCGGCTCACCGAGTTACGCCGAGCGCTTTCAAGGAAGCGTGGCAGGCAAAACGCGCACCAGACCGCGCCTTCCAGCAAGCCGCACGGCGAGCCCGGGGAACAGAAGAGCCATAGAGATCGCCCCACACACGGCAATCGGCCCGCCCCATGCCGCAGGCTCCGCATTCGAGGAGACCTTGAAGGGGCTCGCGGGCTTCGCCCTGGAGTGAGGCGCTGAAGGTATTCGCGGACGGACCGTGGGAGACCATCGTCCTGGTGACACCGGCCGACTGAGCGCGGTTGGCGGTGGCCCGGGCGTGCGGGCACCGCGTCCGCGTCCGCGCCGGCTTGGCACGGCGAGAACTCGGCCGGAGTGAAAGCGAGTCCCGGGCAGAACCCAAGGCGCTCCCACGCTCGTCGTGACAGGCGGGAGACCGGTCCATGAAGCGTATGGCGCCTTTTCTGACCTGGCTGTTGTCGACCTGGTGGCCCACGATGACGAGACGGCACTCGCCGGCCAGGCCGCCGCCTGTGGGCGACCTCGCCGGCTCATCGGCCTACCAATCCGGCCAGAGCCTGGCGTACCGCTAGGCCCGTACGCCGATCCCGCGGCTGGATCCCGCCGGGCGCCCGGGCACGAAGGGCCTGACCCCTCACCTCGGGGGAGTGTGACGGGCCAGGGCCGACTCAACGGTGCACACCGAAGCCGGCTTGACCGCACTGTCAGGCGTCGACCTCGCAGACATGGACGAACTGCTGTCTCCGGGACGCAGCACAGGGGGAGATGGTCTCCGGGGCGGGGCAATTACGTCATTGCAGGCGTACAGGGCGTCTGAGCTGCTCTAGTGTGTGGCCAGCTTGGAGAGCAGTGGCCGGGGGCACTCACGTCGCGCGGGGGTCTGGTTCGGGGGTGTGGTGTGGCTGAAGTCGAGCGGTTCGATGCGTTCATCTCGTACGCGCATATCGATGCGCCGTGGGTATCCAAGCTGGCAGACAACCTGCACCGGCTGGGCCTGGATGTGTGGCTGGACCAGTGGGAGATGGTCGCAGGCCAGCGAGTGGCGACACGGTTGCAGGACGGGCTGACGAAGGCCGGCGCCGTGGTGGCTGTTGTCAGCCGGAGCTGGGTGGAGTCCGGGTGGTGCGGCGAGGAATTCGCGGCCGCCGTGACTGCTGCGGTAGAGCACGGCAAGCCGCTGATCCCGGTTGTGGTGGGCGAGGTGGAGCTGCCGCCCTTCATCGCTTCCCGCTTTTACGTCGACTTCCGGCATGCCGCTTCTCCGGCCCAGTACGAGAGCCTGGTACGGCAGTTGGCGCAGGCCGTACGCGGCCAACCGTCGGCGCGGCGTCCGTAGCGTGGCGAGCCGCTTGCAGTGCCCGACACTGTGGCTTACCGGCCGGACGGGCCTACGCAGGCGGAGTTACGGATCGGCACCTCGAAGGTGACGTTCTCCACCGCGAGAGGTGAGGTGTCGTGCCAGCCGCGCGGCGTGGATCACAAACTCGAGGAGCAGTTGTGGCTGCTGCAACGGTCTCGTGACCGGGCCTCCCACGGTCAGGTCACGCGGCATCTGCTGACGGCGGAGGAGATAACGGCTTCGGGAGGGCCTTCGGCGGCGCTGGCGGCGGTGGGTGTGGCGCTGGGTGAGCGGTTCGCCTGCGGTGAGGTGGCGGCAGCCCTGGCCTGCGAGGAGCAGTCGGTCCGGGCGCGTCATGAGTCGTTGCGGATCGGGCTGGCAGTGGACGACCCGCGGTGGGTGAACCTGCCGTGGGAGACCCTGACCGTGCCGGGGACCGGACCGTTGGTGCTGTCGAAGCAGGTGGAGCTGTACCGCACGATCCCGCGGGAGGAAGCTCCGGTGGCGGTGCAAATTCCGGGGCCGCTGCGGATCCTGGCGGTGGTGGCCAGCCCGGAGGCGGGTGGGGGCGAGCTGCTGGATTACGAGCGGGAGCTGGGCCGGATCCTGGACGCGGCCGGCCCGGCGCGGGCCGGGCAGGGTGCGTATGTGCGGGTGTTGAACTGGGGCAGTCTGGCCGAGATCCGTGCCGCCCTGGAGCAGGAGCGGTTCCACATCCTGCACCTGTCCTGCCACGCCGGACCCGGAAGGCTGCTCCTCGAGGACGAGCGGGGTCGGGCCGACGAGGTCGATGCGGAGCGGTTCCTGTCGGAAGGTCTGCCCACCGGCCGGACCGTGCCACTGGTGGTACTGGCCGGCTGCTCCACAGCCCGCACCCCCACTCCCGCCGCGCAGCCGTCGCAAGAGCAGCCCCCGGAGAAGGCAGAGCCTTCGGACAGCGACGTCGAAACCCCAGAAGCAGAAGATGCGCGGGCGCAAGGGCGCGCTCGAGCCGGTCTGGCGCGTGAACTGCTGGCGCGCGGCGTGCCGGCGGTGCTGGCGATGACGGAAGCCGTCACCGACCACTACGCCACCGAACTGGCCGCAGAGACATACAAGACGCTGGCGCGTGTGGAGCACCCCGATCCCCTGACCGCGCTGTCCAACGCCCGCCGCACCCTGGAAACACGACGTCGGAAGCTGCCGGAGAACGATCCGTTCGCCGTGTGGCCAGAGTGGTCGACCCCGGCCCTGTTCCTGGCTGGGCCGCCGCTGCCGTTGTTCGACCGAACCCTCAGCGTCGGCCAGGTACAGGTCGTGCCGGAAACGGTGCTGAATAGGGGCATGGTGGTGCGTAGAGTTGGTGAGTTCGTCGGCCGCCGCACCGAACTGCGCCGCCTGCTGGCCGTCCTGCGTGACGACCGTAAGGCCGGGGTCCTGGTGCACGGGATCGGCGGAGTTGGCAAGTCCACCCTGGCCGCCGAACTCCTGCATCACTACGGCACCCACAACCGGCTGATCGTGCCTGTCTCGGCCACGACGGCCCTCACTGCCGATGCCGTGCTGCAGACCCTCCGACTGCGCCTGAACGCCTACTGCTCGGCCGAAGGCCTTCCGGAAAGCGACCCGCTGCGGCAGGCAACCGTGGCACTGACAGATGCCCGTGCGCCGTGGCGGGAGAGCTGGGAGCTGGTCCGGCAGAACGTGCTGCCCCGGCTCCCAGCGGTGCTGATCGTGGACAATGCCGAAGACCTCCTCACTCGCACGCCGTCCGGTGACGGCTGGCGGCCGGCCGATCCGGAACTGGCGGATCTGCTGGATGCATGGACGGCGGCCAGCCCAGACACCCGGCTGCTGGTCACCAGCCGCTACCCCTTCAGCCTCCCCGGCCGCGCCCACCGACGGCTGGCCGCTCATCATCTGGGGCCGCTGTCGTTTGCGGAGACCCGCAAGCTGATCTGGCGGCTGCCCGGCTTGGACGCCCTCAGCCCTGCCGACCAGCAGCGTGCCTACACCGACGTCGGAGGCCACCCGCGCGCCCTGGAATACCTCGACGCCCTGCTGCGCGGCGGGCAGGCACGCTTCCCCGACATCGCCGACCGCATGGAAACCGCCCTCGAGGACCGCGGCATCCTCGATCCCGAGCGCTGGCTCGCAGGCGTCAAGGGCGACCTGGACACGGCGCTGGCCGAGACCGTCACCCTCGCCGTCGACGACATCCTCCTCGACACTCTCCTCACACAGATCGAACACGTACCAGGGGCACGGCTGCTGCTGGACGGCCTGGCCGTCTACCGCACCCCGGTCGACCGGACCGGGGCCGCCTGGCAGCAGTCAGAACTCACCACATCCCCCGACCTCGATCCCGCCCTCCTTCAGCGCCTCCAGGCGATGAACGCGCTCATCGCGGAAGCCCGAGCCGCCGGAGCAGGGCCGGAGAACGGCTACGGCCTGCCACCTGAGACGTTCGCCGAATATCAAGCAGTCCGGGCAGAGCTGCAGGGGAGCCCCGTCGGCGGAGACGCCCAGGCCGGAAACGCCCTGAAGCGGCTGCTGGACCTCGGGCTAGTATCCCCGGCGCCCGCGCCCCAAGATGAGCCGGGCAGCCTCCCCAGCGGGCTGACGCCGCATCACTGGACCGCCGCAGCCCTCCGCCGACGCGCCCACCCCGACACCCTCAACGCCGCTCACCGGCGGGCGGCCGCCTACTGGCAATGGCGCGTCAACGTCCAGCCCCAGTCCCGCACCGACGACATCACCCAGCTCATCGAAGCACGCCACCACCATCACCAAGCCGGCGACCTCGACCAAGCCGAAACCACCACATGGCAGGTCTGCTCTCAGCTGCACACCTTGGGAGCCTGGGACTGGGAACTTCACCTGCTCGAAGAAACCCTCACCTGGCTCCCCACCCGCTCCCGCTCTGCCGCCGCCTACATCCACCAGCTCGGCATCATCGCCCAGAAGCGGGCTGACTATGCCCAGGCGGAGGAGCGCTACCGCGCCGCCCTCACCATCCTGGAGGAGCTCGGCGACCGAGCCAGTATCGCCAGCAGCTACCACCAGCTCGGCACCATCGCTCAGCTGCGGGGTGACTATGCCCAGGCCGAGGAACGCTACCGCGCCTCCCTCACCATCAAGGAGGAACTCGGCAACCGCGCCGGCATCGCCAGCAGCTACCACCAGCTCGGCATCATCGCTCAGGAGCGGGGTGACTATGCCCAGGCGGAGGAGCGCTACCGCGCCGCCCTCACCATCCTGGAGGAGCTCGGCGACCGGGCCGGCATCGCCAGCAGCTACGGCCAGTTGGGGGTGCTCCGCACGGTGCAGCAGCGCCCCGCAGAAGGCGTGCCTTACACGCTGCAGGCGTTGGGGCTTCAGCTGGAAATCGGAAACCCGCCAAGCAACACTCTCGCTTGGCTCAGCCGGCAAAGGGCTGCCCTCGGCGACGACGCCTTCCGAACCATCCTCGACGACCTGCTGGAGGAGGGCACGGCGGCGGCGATTATGGACGTGACACAACCCCAGGAAGAGCCTCCGCCTGACGGGCCGGGGTAGCTCTTACTGAGCGTTTCAGAATGACGTTCGAGA
The DNA here is from genome assembly GCF_001514265.1 of Streptomyces resistomycificus. Taxonomy (GTDB): domain Bacteria; phylum Actinomycetota; class Actinomycetes; order Streptomycetales; family Streptomycetaceae; genus Streptomyces; species Streptomyces resistomycificus. The sequence goes on from NZ_KQ948988.1 coordinate 1,064,845, forward strand.
AGGCGCCGGCATCCCCCGTCAGGTTGTCAGCCGCGATCGTCTAGGCGCTGCGGGATGTGACGCTGATGACACAGGCCGTAACGGGCGGGCGACTGCAGCGCATGAGTGCCCGCCGTAAGGCGCAATTGCGTTGGACACGGTGATCACAAGCGCCGTAGCCTCGACCGGCCCCAGCCTTCATACGTTCGAAGAGGTGTATTTGATGACGGTTCAGGTTCCCGCGGTCAGCTCCCGTCAGCCGCTCAGCCCCACCGTTGCGACCTCCACGAACCGAAGGAACCCCTGTCATGGATCTGCCGCGTAGCTTCACCATCCGCGAGAGCAGCCATCGCATCTGTAACCCGTTTACCAGCGAGAAACTGGCTCTCCTGGGCCAGACCATCAGCCCGGTGCCGGGCACGCGCCTGCTCGACCTCGCCTCCGGCAAGGGCGAGATGCTGTGCACCTGGGCCCGGGACCACGGTGTCACCGGGACCGGGGTCGACATCAGCACCGTCTTCCTCCACGCCGCCCGTGAGCGGGCTGCGGAGCTGGGCGTTGCCGACCGGGTCGACTTCGTGCATGCGGATGCCTCGGGACACGTCGCCGACGATCCCGTCGGAATCGCCGCCTGCATCGGCGCGACCTGGATCGGCTCCGGCGTGGCCGGCACTGTCGAACTCCTGCGGCGCAGTCTCGCTCCCGGCGGCATGATGCTGATCGGCGAACCGTACTGGCGCCGCGAGCCCGAGGACCAGGCCACCGTCGAGGGCTGCCACATGGCCCGCAAGGACGACCTGCTTACCCTGCCCGAACTGCTCCAGCAGTTCGGGGACCTGGGATGTGACGTCGTTGAGATGGTCGTCGCCGACCAGGACAGCTGGGACCGGTATGTCGCGGCCCAGTGGCTCAACATCCGGCGCTGGCTCGACGCCAACCCCGACGACGAGCTCGCCGACGAGATGCGCGCGGAACTTACCGCGGCACCCGTCCAGCACGCCAGGTACCAGCGTGAATACCTCGGGTGGGGCGTGTTCGTACTGATGGACCGCTGACAATCCACTCCGTGTGAACCGGCGGGCCCCCGGCGGCAGTTGAGTTTGGTGTGAAGAAAAACAACGAAACCGTCGAGGGCCCTGACGGCCTTGTCTACACCGCCCGCCTGCCGCTGTCGAGCGCCACCTTGAACTATCTCGCCGATCTGATCCGCGGCCACTGCAAGAAGATCCGCTCGCCGTGGCGGGCGCTGCCCGCCGGGAAGATCGCCGGGATCGTGCTGGCGGTGCTGCGCTGTGACCAGCGGCCCGGCGACCTGGCCGGCGGCAACGGCATCCACCGCACCACCGTGAGCCGGTGGGTGCGCGAGGTCGTCGGCCTGCTGGCCGCCCGCGCCCCGCGCCTGGACCGCGCGCTCAAGAAGATCGCCCGAACGGGCGGCGGCATCGTACTGCTGGACGGCTCGCTGATACGCACCCGACGCCGCACCGGAGACGCGAACCGGAAGAACTACTCCGGTAAGAGCAAATGCCACGGACTACTCGTGATCGCACTCACCGACGATCGTGGCCGGCTGCTCTGGGTCTCCCCGGCCCGGCCCGGACGCACCTCGGAGATCACCGCCTGTCGGCACGACCACCTCACCGCCCATCTGCGCGCGACCGGCCTCGGCGCCATCGCCGACCTGGGCTTCATCGGCCTCGACGACAACGACGACCCGGACGCCGACCCGGCCGTGATCACCGGCTACAAGGCCGCCCGTAACCGGCCCCTGACCCCCGGCCAGAAACTGTCGAACACCGTGCTGGCCGCAGTCCGCGCCCCGGTCGAGCACGGCTTCGCCCACCTGAAGAACTGGCGCGTCCTCACCAAGCTCCGCGCCGACCCGAAGTCGGCGACCGTCCTGGTCAGGGCCCTGCTGGTGCTGACCAACCGCGAAATCGCCCGTTGACCGATGATCTTCGCGACAGGCATCCGCCCACGATCAGCCCGAAAATCCCGAAGACGACTCACACCAGACCCGTGACCTGCGACTTCACGATGCACACTGCTCATTGCGCGCGGGCGAGTTGGCCGATGGCCTGGGGAGACCCGCTCGGTGCGCACCCTCACCGTCACCAGTCTCGGGCTGGACTTCCCGCACTTGGCGCAGGCCGCGAAGATCCACCGGCATCGCACCGACCTCAAGACCGGCACGATCACCCGTGAGACCGTCTACGCCATCACCGACCTGACGGCGCGTGCGGCATCAACGCGCTGCGTTCGCTGCCGTGGAAGGAGGTGACCGCTCGCCGCTACGACCGCGAGGCGGGGCACGGGCGAGCTCGCGAAGAGCGACGTGGCCAGCAGGATCGGGAGCGCGTCGCCTGCCCATGCACCGAGTTCGTCGGCCACGGGGCCGGCGACGAAGGCTGCTCCGTCCCCGGCTTCCAGAGCCGCGCCGGCGTGGGCCGCGCTGGCCGACGGCCCGTGCGCCGAGATCAGCATCCAGGTGGTGAAGGCGAAGAACGAGGTGATGAGGATGACCGCGAGGTACGTGGCCCGGGGGACCGTCTTGTACGGTTCGCGTGCCTCCTCCCCGTAGATCGCCATCGCCTCGAAACCGAACATCGACGCCACCGCGAACATCAGCGCCACTCCGGGCGCTCTGTCGAGCGTCGCCGACAGCGAGAGGAAGAGCCGGGGACCAGTCCGCCGGATCCGCCGCCCTTGAGAAACAGCACCACGCTGAAGGCCAGGAGCAGGCTGATCTCGGCCAGGACGAACACGGCGAGAACCTTGGCGCCCACATCGACTCCGGCCGCGCCGAGCGCCCGCACGACAGCCATCGTGACGAGCGCGATCAGCCACCAGGGCACGTCCAGGTTCAAGTACTGAATCGCCAGGCCGTTCATGACGGCTCCGAACAGCCCGTACACCGCGGCCTGGATGGTGTGATAGGCGAGCAGCGCGACGCCCGCACTGCCGGCGCCGGCCGTATAGCCGTCGCCGGCCGCGTGCCGCATTCTGGACGTTGGGCTCCAGCGCAGGTCAGCACGGTCTGCGGTTTCAGGCATATCTGGCAGGTAGTTGAGCGTGGTCAGTGGTCGAGTAAATGCCGGACGACGTCATTACAGATTGGTCCACGGGCGGGGCTCGCCCCCTGTCAACGGCACCCACACCGACCCGGACGGACCGTGCTCCTCGATGTCCTCCAGGACGCCGGCTCCCAGTTGAACCTCGCGGGCGAGGGCTGCGACGAGCGGGTGCTGAGCGACCATCGCCTGCAGGTCGCTGATTCGGTCACCCAGCCTGGCCCGGGAGGCGCCGGTAAGTACGAAGAGGACGCGAGGGAAGACCGGGTACCAGCGGAGCCACGTCGGACCGGTGGAGGTCGGCCGGCGTCGCCCGACGGGCTGGACTTCGTACAGGAACAGTCTGGCGTACTCGATCAGTTTCACGGCCAGGCGCTCACTGCTCATGGTGCTGCGATCGACTTCCACGAACGCACGCAGCTTCCGCCGGTGCTCGCCGTCGACGACGGTGTAGTGCATGACGGCGTCGGCAACGAGCCTCTCGCCCTCACCGATGAGGTGAGCCACCTCAGGAGTCCAGTCCCACGGGCCGTGCTCGTGCCCGAGCCGGCGGGCGTCCGCCGCAAACGGCAGGTGGGCGCGGACGACGGTCAGCGTGTGCGGCGTCTTCAGCGACGCTGCGGTTGTCGAGGTGATGGGGTACGGCGGACGCCCCCGAAGGATGGGGATATCGCGGGTCAGACGCGACCCCTCCGGGGTGAGGTACCAGGCGTGCGTACGCGACCGGTCCGAGTCCGGCAGCGGGGTGAGGTCGACGAAGCCCGTGGAACGCAGTCTGTTCAGCACGCGGGAGACCAGTTGGCGGGAGCTGTCCGGCCGCAGCATCTGGCGCAACTGGCCGGTCGTGGCCATGCGGTGCAGGGCGAGCGCGGTCAAGACCTGCAGGCGCAGCGGTTCAGCGGGGCTGGGGGCCAACTCGGCAGCTGGAACACTTGATGTGGAATGGGTCATGGGGAGGAGGCAACCCTCAGCCCCCGACCCAACCCCCGACCAAGGTCACGGCTCAAGAACATTGCCGTGGTCGGGCCCGTGGTCGGCGGAGCGTCGCAGGTTTTCACCGATTTTCGACAGCACGGCGGTTCAGAAGCGGGACGATGGCCGGTCTGCAGCAGCGGATGCTGCTGCGGGGCGTGGTGGCGAGCCACGCCATGCCGGCCATCGTGCGACACCCGGCCCGCAAGGGACCAACTCCCAAAGCCGGGGGCCGCGTCATGGGGCGGTGTGCGGAGGCCGCTCACCGCCGGGTACTACTTCTTGGACCGCTGGGCGGCCTGCTCGAGGATGCGCCGGCGCGTCCACCGACGGCGCCCGTTCTGTCGCCCGGCATTCTCGGCAACCCCGTCCGTGGTCTTCAGTAGCGGAAGGTTGCCCTGGGACAGGCTGCTGGAGAAGGAGCCGACGCTCTTGTACCCCAGCAGCGCGGCCGCCTGGCTCGCCCCCAGGAGCTCGTCGGGATCGCCGTCGACGGGCACGTCGGGCAGGGGGGGTGCCTCCTTGGCTCCGGCTCGTCTGCCGCGGCCGGGCCGGGTGGCCATCCACTCCTGCAGGGTCTGCACCTTCCAGAGCTGCCGGCGGTAGGGGTTCTCGGCCGTGCCCTTTTCTTCGACGACGTCCGGTTCGGGGAAGTATCCGGGGTGGTCGCGCACGAAGGTGGTGACCTGGTTGGAGTTCTTGTAGCCGAGGTACCTCGAGGCCTCCGCGGCGTTCAGCAGCGTCTCCGGGGCGAGGGAGGGCGGTGCGTGTTCAGCGAGCCGTGCCGTCGCCCGGTGGGCGAACCACTCGGTGACCTCCTCGTGGTCCCACAGGCGGGCGCGGCCACGCTTGTCGACAGGCTCGGGGAATGTCTCGCCGGCCGCGTTCTCAGCACGCTCGGTGTAGAGGCCGGTGATCCGTGCGGGTGTCAGGCCCTGTTCAGCCGCGATCTCGGCAGCGTCGGCCAGGCGAGGCTCACGGCGCGAGGTCATGGCAGAACCGTCCGTCCTGTAGCTGTGAGCCGGCCAGCCCGACTCGCAAAGCAAATAATGGCAGGAGTTTCGGTTGGAGGTCCAGCCCGCGGCTCAAGGTTTTCTCTGACGGCCGCGCTCACGGCTTACTCCTCGGGGATCAAGCAGACACCGCGGCGCGCGGCGGCCTCGGCCATCTCCGCGTACGCCATGGCGGCCGCCGTCATCTCCCACTCGACCAGGGCCAGCAGCAGGATCACCTCGTCGCGGTCCTGCGAGGGATCACAGGGCATGCCGGCGGTATCCGCGGCGAACATCAGATCCGCGGTGGCCAGCCCGCCGAGACGTGCTGCCACATCCCGGTGCAGGTCCTGAAGACCCTGCTGGTACAGCTCGTTCGCCTCGCTCAGGAGCAGCACCAGGTCCTCGCCGTGGCTGGCCGGTGCGGCCGCAGCGAGGTCGAGGATGCGCTGGGTCGTAGTCATCGTCATTGAGTATCCCTCCCGGATGGGGGTGAGCGCCGGTGTGGTGGTCAGCTGCAGCCATCGCACCCGGCGGCGCTGTGCAGGAGCTCGCCCGGCCCGGTCCGGGCCTTGGAGTCCCATGTGGGCGGCTTGCGTAAGGCGGCGTGGACGTCGCGCTCCATCCGCTCGAAGTCCTCGGTCTCCTCAACCTCGACGGGGCGTCGCGCCGACGGGACAGCGCGATGACCTCGGCCATGGTGATGTTCGGGTTGAACGGCACCTGGCGGACGCGTTCGACCAGCGCGCACAGCTCGGCGAGCCGCGGGCGGCGCCCGGCGGTCAGCAGTAGATCGCGGTGGTTGGCCAGGGTGCAGGCCGAGCACGAACAGCGACTGGAACCACGCCGGTCCTTGGCGCCGGGGTACGAGTCGTAGCACCAGTGGTAGGGCAGCCCGGCACTGATCGTGCGCTCCCAGACCTCCTCGGTGGTGACCTGGTGGGCGGGCAGCCACTCGTCGACGACCCGGGCCGAGTTGTCGGTCGTACGGCGCCACATCTCCCGGTTGCGGCGTTCCGTGCTTTCCTCAGCCCGCATCCCGAGCACGTTGGCGAACATCAGCGGGCCGTCCGTCTCCTTCCTGAGCGCGCGGACCTGCGGGGTGAACGCCTGGTACACCATCTTCGTCTTCCACGGGCCGGTGCAGGTGCGGGCCCGGCCGAGCCAGGGCTAGTCGCCTCGCTCCGCGATGAAAGTCAGCAGGTCGAATGGCACCCGTTCACCGTCGACTTCACGGCTGCGCCGGACCTCGATGTGCCGCTCGGGCGGCACGCCGAGGGCCTGGCTGTGCTGTGCGGCGAGTTCGCTGGCACTCGGCCAGTGAACCCCGTCCACGGTGACGGAGGGCCACTCCATCGGGCCCAGACTCGCGTGGGCGGTCCAGACGCGGTCGGCGACACCGGCCTGGCGGGCAGCGTCCATCGCGATCAGGCCGGCCACAAGTCCGTCCTTCCCGCCGGACAGGTTGATGACAATGCGGTGCCGGGTCGCGGCGAACTCGACCGGGTCGACGTACGGGGGGCTGGGGTTCGACATGGATCGGTTCCCTTCAGAGGGGGGTGATGGGCAGTCCCTGAGGGGACGGCCGGGGCGGCAGCGCGTACCGCGCAGCTGCGAGCGGTCAGACCCCGACTCGTTCGAGGTCGGCCTGCTTGGGATAAGGCTGTCGAGCAGGGAGGCCGAGCTTGATCTGCTCCCGCTCACGCCGGCTTCGGCCGAGCCGCCATACGTAGCGGTGCGCGCCGCGGTGCCGTACGTTGCGGGCACGGACCGCGACTAGGGCATCCCGGAGCCAGACCGTCGGACTGCAGCCAGCCCGCGGCACGGGCGCTCCGAGCGCGACGAGCTGGGCTTCGGCGTACTGGTGGCCCTGCTCCTGGCGGCGGATCTTCTGCGCCGCACGTTCGGAAGCGCGCGGGTTCCCGAAATCCTGCAGCCGAAGGACGTCGAACCCGGACGCCAGTTCCCTGTATCCGGGGGCGGTCGTGCGAGTTCAGCCTTCGTGCCTGGGGCCAGAGGGGTACCCGTGCTCATCCGGCCCCTCCGGTGTTACTAGTTGTCGAAGTCAGCACCGCCATGCGTGCACAGCCGAGCCTGGGACCGAGTGTCGCCACGCTTCATGAGAGGCAGATGTCCGTCCACCTCCATGGCGCGGACACGCTGCCGTCAGCCTCCAGTCCGTAGCGATCGATCTGCCCCCACTTGGAGTCTGGCTGGATGGGCGGGAGCTGGTAAGGCTTGGACCAAAGCCTGAGGCGCCCCTGTGCGCGATTAGTGGTGCGATAGTCGATAAGTTCTTTCAGAGCGGATGGATAGCCCGCTTTTGCTTCGGCGAGGGCATACTGCTCGGCATCGTTGAATCTTCCCTCGCGTTCCAACTTTGCGACCACCGCGGGCTTTACATAACGCGTTTCCAAAAAATCTTCATCAGTAATAGTGTCATCCGAAAACCTGCGCTTCAGATCGCTGTGCGCGTTGTGCTTCAGATCGTATTCCGTGTAGGTTTTCCGGGCTCGGCGGTCCAAGTCATCATCCGTCACTCCTGCTTTCGAAAGTCGTACCCGCAGCCTGAAGAATGAAGCCCAGTCCAGCATCTCCTGACTTCAAGAAGAGCTGCGCCGAATGACGCAGTAGCCATCGCTTCTCTGCAGCTTCAGCGAAGACGAATAGTAGCTCTGGGTTGTCGACGTTGCGGGCGATGGCCTCCCAGAAGGCTTCGGGCGGCACGACTGTCCTGCGGACACTACGAGCGTGCTGTTCAAGAGGGTCGGCGAGGCGGTAGTGAGGTGTGCCGAGCGGCGGGATTCCCGGGCTCGGGTGAATGGGTGTGAGGGGTCCACGAGCGCCGAGGCAGTCTGCTTCAACGTATTGGATCACTTCGTGCAACCAGTCTGCCTCACGACTCAGCCGATGCCATTGCGAAGAACTGAGGTAGCCGAGCGCTACGGGCTTTAGGAGATCCAAGGGTATAGCCCTCGGATGTCCGAGACGACGCAGATCCATAGCGGCCCAGATCAATGACTTTGCGCCGTCTGGAGCCGTGCGGTATCGCTCCATCAAGACCGGCACGCCGGCAAGGTATTGGGTTATCTCGCCGTCCTCGGCCTCGGCCTGAGCCTGGGCAAGCCGTGGGTCGTCAGCCGCCTTCTCCGCGAGCTTGGCTAGGTCTGCCATGCTGGTAAAGGAAGGCGGAACTTCGATCCCATGACCTGTCAGCAATTGGCGAGCACGCTGCCGTTGGCGATCACCGTCATGGCCAATTATGAGCGTCTTCCAGGTATCCGGCCATATCGTTTCCAGTACCAAAACAGGGGCGCGACTAGAGTCGTGCAGAAGTTCGATCAGGCTACGCGCGAAGTTCTCGCCTTCGTCTGGCGAGGGGGTGTACAAGAAGCTGTCGTGGGTGTCGTCGAGCCATATCACTGTGCGGTTGCCGACCTGGTTCAGTTGGGCTGCCGCCGTTGAAGGGGTAGTTGGTCGCCAGAGACGCCATCCAGTCGGCAAGGCCTGCACGGCCTCCCAGCAAGCGCGGGATTTCCCGGACGAGGACATGCCGATCAGCACCGCGATGCTGCTCTGGCCGTTGACGGCGTCCTGGACCATCTTGCCGAGAACCGAGTCATGGCCACGCTCTACGTATGAGGGCAGTGGATCTAGATCATCGGAACCCGGGATGCTGATGGGCCGGTGCACTTCCAGCGCGAAAGGGTCGGTGATCTCTTGAACTGGGCGCCCCAAGTCTGTGCTGGTCGCGAATTGAGTCTCGTCTGCTTGGCCCCCGTGCTGGTTCTTGCGGAGCCGTTCTTTGTGTGCGTCTGCTCGGAGTTGCCCGAAGTCGACGCCGTGCTGTGCGTAGCGGGTGCCGTGGCGCTGCCGCGCGCGCTGCTCCAGGTCCGCCACGAGGGCTGTGAACTGTCTGGCGCTTCGGTCGCTGGGCACTGACTTGTGTTTGAACCAGTCGTTGAGCGTGGCGTCGGCGATGGATACGCCCTTCTTCGAGGCCGCGTCGATCAGGTCCTTGTCGAGAGGGTCGCCAGCAGCCTCGTGAAGTCCGTCCAGCTGCTTCCAGAACAGGTCCTGGAAGTGCGTGCGTCGAGATTGATCGCTCACGATGCTCCGATTGGCCATTCCGGTTGGAGCTCCGGTCCGGAGTCGCCAGGAATGCGCCGTGTGGCTCTGTGACCAGCGTAAATACTCTTGGCGTAACGCGCATGATCGCCGGAATAGCTCTCCCGCGGTTTGGTCTCTGCGTAGACCCACTGCGTCCCCACGGAGGCCTTGATGCCACTCTTCCCCGTCCCGGTTCACTCGCTCGGCGCTGTCCAGCGGGTTCTGCTCGTCGCCCTGCTCGTACCGGTGGTCCTCATCGCTGTGGCTGCCGCCGTCCCCGCGATGATCTTCTTACCGTTCTTCAGCGGCGGAACCGAGCGCGTCACCCAGCTGCTGGGATCTTTCACTACCTACGCGCGCACTCTCCTCACCACCAGCAGGCCAGGCCCCTGACCTCGTCGTAGGCGGTGGCCGAACGTCGGGACGGCGCTAAGCCGGGACATGTTTCGGGCTGAGCACCGACATGTCGGTAGAGGCTCTGATCCGCAGGTGGAGCTGTGTCCGGCAGGCCAGGATCGTGCCCGAGCTGGACGGTGCCGGAGCGGAAGTCGGCGCGCAGATGAGTGTCCGCGGTGAACGCGATGCGCAGCCCGCGCCGCCCGGTAGCCGCGTGGAGGGGATCGCGTGCTCCAGGCCCGGCCCGACGGCCGAGCCCAGCAGCCCCCCGACGGCCAGGGCCCCGACGTATAGACGACCGCGGCCGCGGAGGACACCTCGATCACGGAGTCGAGGCCAAAACCGATCAGCGCGGTGGAGGAGACGATCGTGCCGACGGTGATGGCGACGACGGCCTCGATGACGTTGTAGGTGTTGGTGGCGCGACCAGCAGCCGTATGCGCTTGGCAAGCGCGTCACGGCGGGCCGGGGACGGGCCGAGGGATATCGCGGTCATCAGCAGCAGCCCTTCGTGGCGGCGTCCGGGCAGGACTGGTCGGACTCCACGGCGACCACGGCGGCGATCGACAACGATCGGCGCTCCCCGGGGTCGGCCTGTCGCAGGCGAGGCGGCTGGCCTGCCCATGCCCGAGGTGTCAGCCAAGGCAGAGGATGGGTAGGTGCGTTGTACGGGAAGGGAGCCCTGCCGATGCTGCTCAGCCAGGCGCCTTTGATCACCGATTGGCTGAGTGCTGTCGGGCAAGTGGCAGGCGCCATCGGAACGTTCGCGGCGGTGGCTGTGGCGCTGCGGCTCGCTGTCAAGGACAACAGAAGACTGGCGTCGGAGCTCCGCGACCGGGAGGCGTCGACGGCCCGTCTGGTCTCCGCCACGATACGGCGTGGCTTGGGCCTGACCTTCCTTGAGATCCGCAACGACAGCAACGAGGCGATCCACGATCTGGACGTGCGGGTGACGGGCGCCGGAGCCCTTCGAGTGACCGGTCAGAACGTCGAGGAACGCAACGGACGTTTCGTCCCAGCTGGCCCGGGATCGGCGACGGAGAGCGTACGGGCTCTCAGGCCCGGTGAGGTGCGACGGCTCGTCGTCGAGGCCGCCGACGAGGCCCAGACCGTCGACCTGCCGGCCTCGGCCGCGGTCTGCTTCACAGACTCAGCGGGCCTGCGCTGGCTGCGGACCGCGCACGAACCGCCACGGCGCTGGCTCGGTGACTGAGGGAGCTGTCCGGCGGGACCCAGGCGTCACGGCCACCGCCACTGGTCGCAAACCTGTCGGATGATCCGCGCCAGCGCCAGCTGCTCGGAGCTATCGAGGAAACCGGTGAGCGCCGCCATCTCACCCGACAGGGCACGCAAGAACTGTGTGCGTGGCTGCGTGGAGAGTTCGGACAGGCGCAGGGACACAGCGGTAAGCAGAGCAACTGCCTCCCCGCCGTCCTCGCCGTCCGCGTGCAGGCAGTCGGACAGTCTCATACCGGCCCGGCCGAACATGAGCAGCGCCTGATACCGGGCCTTCGGCGTCGACAGCCGGGCTGGCAAGTCAGACAGCCGCTTGCGATCCCGCGCCTCCTTTCCGATCCGCACAGCGAGGGTCATCAGTTTCAGCAGCGCCTCGTCGTCACCAGCGGCACCAGCTTTCCCGGCCTGGTCGAGGATGATGTCGAACGTGCGGTCCGCGCCCAGATGTCCCGTCATCAGCAAGGCCGCTGCTCCCACCGAGGAGGGCGTGTCGAACGACGCGACGTTCTCTTCGGCCGGCGCGATGGTGTCCGTTCCCGCGTCGCGCAGCGCGTCCTGGGCACGCCAGAGCACCCACAGCCGGGCAAACCGGGACTCCAGCGACTGGACCTCAGCGTGGACGAGCCGGGCGGTTGTCTCGTCGGCCACTGGCAGTAGCACGGCGAGCCCTTCGGCCCGTTCGGGCTCGGGAAAGTCGCGGAGCAGCAGCACTGCCCGCATGACGTCGTCCTGCGGCAGATATGGCGCCAACTGCGCCAGGAAGCGGACACGTGACGTCATGAAATGGACGGACGAACGGAACCGTTCGCCCCTGAGCTGGCTGCCGATCAGCTGTGCCACTACCGACCTGCTGTTCTCCTCGTACCGGGGGTGCGGGCGCAGAAAGCCGCCCCAGTCCTGGTAGATCTCCTCCAGGAACTCGGCCTCGACAGCTGCCGCGGACCGACTCTCGGCCTCGGGGAGCGCGGCCACCACATCGAGGAACACTCCCCGTTCCGCGCCGGGCAGATGCTCGACGACCTGGGTGAGCGCGGCCAAGTCGTCCTCGCCAAGACGGGGCGCGTGATCGACGAGTTGCCGGACCGAAGCGGTCAGTACGTCGGTGTGGAACTTCTCGGGCAGGACCTCCGAGAGCCGCGACAAGGCGTGGATCCGACTGAGGACCGGAGAAGCCAGCAGCATCTCCCTCAGGACGTCGTTGCGCAGGCGCCGCGCGAAGGGGCTTAGGATCCAGTCGGCCATCCGCCGCCTCGCCTCTGCCTGGGGCAGGCCGTCCGAGCTCTCCTGCCCGAGCCGTGACAGGTGGTCCTCGCCGGTCAGCCGACGGTACTCGGCCAAGTCGTGTGGGTCGAGGGATCGTTGGCGAGCCTCATCGAGGAAGGGTTCGCTCAGGTCCGGGAACCGCGGCGCGACGAACTCCGCGAGCTCCGCCTGCCGCTCCACGGTGTGACGATCCGCATGGGGGAGCAGGTCGATCAGCAGATCGATACGCGCCGGGTCCTCGGTGACGTAACCGTATGCATCTGCCAGCGCCGCCCCGGTGAGGAGCGGCACGTTCACCTCGTCCCTCTCCTGCAGGTGGTTCAGGACGGCCGCTCCGAGCCACGCGCACGGACCGGAGGCGGAGAAACCCATGGCCACCTCTGCCGCGACCGCGCGGCGCGCGCCGTCCAGCCGGTCCACCACCGCGGCGATGATCTCCGCGGATTGCACCTGCCGGTGCATCAGGAAAACCGCGGGCTCTTCCATGGAGACGACCTGCTCGACTTCGCGTGGCGGTGCGGAGTCATCCAGCTGCAGGTAGCCCCGATAACACTCGACGGTGTGGTCGAAGAGCAGACGGGCCAGTGCGGCGTCGGCCGTCTTCGCCAGTGTGCGGAAGAGGGGCTCGCGCGCAAGATAGGGCAGGCCCTTCGCGTAGTCGAAGGCACGGCGCGCGTCGGACGGTGACAACGCCGGGGCCAGTGCGTGCACCACGGTCGCACGCAGGAACTCGGTGGTCCAGTCGCGTCCCCATGCCTCGCTGGAGCCGCCTGTGAAGCGTTCCGGGAGCTCCATGGCGGAATCCAGGGCCTGACCTGCCATGGCCGCGTCGAGGGACTCCGCGCAGGTAACCAGGGCGACAGCGCGCCAACTGTAGGTGCCGAACGCATTCACGGCCGGCAGCTTCAGGATCTCCTCGAACAGCGCCGCGGGAACCGTCTGGTCACGGCCGGCGTGCCGACACAGCCCGCACAGGGCGTCCGTCCGGTTGTTGACGCTCAACCGCCTCACCGCTGCCAGCACTTCGGGGCTCGCTATCACGGCTGCGGCGTTGTGGTCGTTCCCGCCCGGGGAGTTCAGAAGCGCGTCGGCGTAAGCCCAGCCGTCCTCGATGCCGTCCGCCGCAGCGACAGCCATCTTCTCGATGACTGCCCTTTCAGTCGCGTCGGCCGGACAGCCGGCGGCGATCTCGCGCAGCGCCCACACCTGTTCGCGCGAGTCGCCCGGTCGCCAGCTCAGGGCAAGGATTCGTTCGATCGTCTCCCTGGGGAGACGGGTTGCCAGGATGTTTAAGCCCCGGTTGCGTACCGGTGTGCTGCGCACGGACAACAAAGCGTCCGCCAAGCGGACGGCACCCCTCGTGTCGAGGTGGTCGACGACCGTTTCCAGGGCGGCCAAGAGCGGGACGTCCCGGACCTCTGCCTCGTGCGACTGGAACAGACCGCTGGCGTGGTTGCGTTCCGGCTCCGTCGGCAGGCCGAGTACGAAGTCCACGACGGGTGTCAGGTCTGCCGCCGTGATCAGTTCGGTGTCCACACTGGTCCAGGCGCTCCGCATGCCGCCCGCTCGATGCGCCGAGTCGAGCGCGTGGCGCAGCAACCCGCCCATCGTGCGTCCGGCCAATTCAGGGTCCAGCTGCTCATTCCGCACGGCGTTGTCGAGACTGAGCAACTGCACGTCCAGGAGCCCGTCGTCGAACACGGCGGGAATGAACTCGTCAACAGTTTCTGCACGCTTGCCGCTCAGCGCCACGGACATCGCGGCGACGAACGGGGCCGCGGAGCGCATGACCGCGTCCATCGCGAGGGACCCCGATTCGGCGGGCGTTTCCTCGTTCTGCTGCGGCGTCGGCACAATTGGGGGGAGCGGAGGTGCCGCGGGGAGGCCGGAGCCGCCCGTCGCCTTCAGGGCACCGAGGGCTCGCTGCACCCATCCGCTTTGTACCTCCTCCAGCGTGAGGTAGCCGATATGGTCTCTTTCGTCTTCCCACTGGGGACCCTCCTTCGACAAACTGCTGCGCAACAGAACCTGCCACTGCCACCACAGGCGGTCCTGGTCCCGGCGCCAGAGCGGGGACGTGTAGCACGCCGCCTGCACGTACGCCGGCGGCTCCCAGGGGACGCCCGCCTCGTGCAAGCCCGCGGCACAGCTCGCCGAGAACGCCGACCATTCCTCGGCCGACGTCGCACTCCCCACACACGACGCGAACGCGGCCGGCAGGTCGTCGGGGGACGGGTACGCGGGCAGGAACTCCGCAGCCGTGGCCAAGGCCGCCAACACCCGGGGCCTGCGTCTGTAGTCGCCGTACGTCACTTCCGTGAGATCGGCTGTCGCGACGTCCTGAAGGGTGGTGGCGGTGTCGAGCGGGTCCGCATACTCCGCCTGGGCGTTCCGGCTGATGCGGTCCGCTTCTTCGAGGAGCGTGTCGACGGCTTTCTTCACCAGGGCCGGTCGTCGTGCCTCGGGGACTTCCGCCATCATCTTGACGACGGCGACCGCACTGAGGACGCCCGGCCCGGAGCCGCGTCCACGCAGGGCGAAGCGTCCGAGCGGCTCCATGCGGCACAGCGCGAGCCGGTCCGCCACGGCACCTCGATCGGGTGGGCCGAGGAGGGGGATGCCGCACAGCAATTCGGCCGTCGGCATCTGGTCGGGGCGGACGAAGGCGAGGGCGGTGAGTGCCCGCTGTACCGAGGTGCGGCCTTCGGTATCCATGCTCGACCGCAGCAGGGAGACGTAGGCTGAAGCCTGCCGGTTGCGGTCGGCATACCGCTCGATCGCCGAAGTGATGTCTTCTCCCTGCCATGCCCCGGAGCGGACAGCGCCGTGCAGGACGCCCTCGGGGATGTCGGTCGACGAGGTGAGGGCCGACCGGATCATGCAGAGGCGCACCAGCCGCAGTACGGATTCACCGGCCGGCGCACTTCCCCGAGCGATGTCCCGGTCGAGGCTGTCGAAGGCGAGGGTGAGGTCCGACGCGTACCCCGCCCAACCCTGTTTCGGGTCGCGGAGGTGCAGCAGCAGCCATCGGTCGGACTCGAACACCTGGTAGACGCGCCGCGATTGCCCCGCACCGTGGAGGAGGGCGACCATCCTGCTCAGGGCCAGGGTCTCCAGCTCATGAGTCATGTGTCCTCGGTGTCCCCCATCATGTGCTGCCACAGCAGTTCAGCGATGGCCGCACGGACGTTGGTGAGGTCCATGCCGGCGTTGGCGACCACGTCGTGACGGTGCAGAAAGTCACGGAAACTGGCGTGGTAGAGGCTGTACTTGGCCGGTGAGGTCGATACGTCCCGGTGCAGGAACGGCAGCCACTGGGTCAGACACTGCTGCACGGACGCCGGTGACACCCGTGTCGTGACGGGAGCCAGGATCGAGGAGATGATCCACGCCGGCAGCGGAGCCTCCGCCTCGCACAAGACATACAGAATCCACGCGTTCACCGTTGGTGCCTCGGCAGCGGTCATGCCCATCGACTGCCAGTGCATCCGGTAGTAGTTCTCAAGACCCTGAGGCAACTCCCGCAGAAATCGGTCCAGATCGAGGCCGGGCGACCGCGCAATATCTATGAGCGTGTAATAGAGATACATGAAGTTGCCCTCGCTCATCTCACTGAGCCGGGCTACCACCTCGCCTGCGCTGAGGTGAGATTCCTCCACGCGGCGGGCAAGAGCGCCCTGGGACAACCGGTTCTCCAGGTGACACCGCACGTCGGCCATGGTCTCGGCGTGGAAGTCCTTTAAATCGATCTTCTGGAACGGGCCGTCGACGTGCAGCGCAGTCTCGTTGCGGCGCGTTGTCAGCACGAGATAGGTGCCCTTGTCCAGAATCCCCGGAAGGTACAACGGGTTCGCCGCGCCGGGGGGCGCCTCCGCCTCGTCGAGAGCGTCCACCGCGACCACCAGCGGAATTCCGTCCGGCAGTATCGCCCTGACCTCGCTGAGCATCCGAGGTACCGCCTCACCGCCGTCTGCACCGCCGGCCCCATGGGTGCCGTAGCGTGCCACGAACTGCTCGGACAGACTCTTCACGAAGTGCCCAGCCGTGTTGAGCCCCTGGGCACGCAGATTGAAGTGTCCGACACAGTGGGTCCGGCGTATGTACTCGGCGAGAATGGCGGTCTTACCGGCTCCGGGATCGCCTTCGAGGACCAGGAACCCGCGGTCGTGGTCCTCGAGGAACTTATCCACGGCGGTGAAGACGTAGTCGCGGCCGACGAAGCCGGTCGTCTTGGTCCTGATGATGTCCGCGGCAGCGACCATCCCGCCCCCGTTCGCTGAGTGAGCGCCGCCCCCCAGCTTGGGTGGTGAAAACGCGCCGACGCAAGAGGTGGACGTGTTCACGTTGGGGCCGGGGTGGGGTGTTGGCCGGGGCCTGCGCGGTGGCAGCCCCCGCAGCTGCTCGACTTGCCTTACTTGCCTTCACCTATCGTACGACGCTGACCTGCTAACTAGCTTGACAACCCTAAATAATCATCGGTGGTCCAGGGCGTGGCTGAGGCGTTCGTCGGCGAGCTCGTAGCGGGTGCGGCGCTCGTCCGGCGCGGTGACGACGAGACCACAGTCGCGCAGGCAGGCCAGGTGGTTCGACAGCCGGGTCCGGGACACGCCGAGCGCGTCGGCGAGGTCGGCCGGGTACGCCGGCGCCTTACACAGGGCGAGCAGGATGCGGCAGCGGATCGTCGGCGGCGAGCGCGCGGCCAAAGCGGGCCAGCACGTCGATGTCGGAGGCAACGATCAGCATCCGGCGACAGTACATCCGAATCTGAATTCAAGGCCTCGACCGTCTGGAGGACGTTGTCGGCCGGCACCTGGTCCGCTTCGGCGCCAAGGACGAGCTGGTCGTCGAATGGCGGCGCGACACCGGCGAGCCCGGCACGACGCAGCGCAAGGCCGAGGATCCCGAGTGAGCCGCGTCAGCCTGCGCCCGGCGAGGGACGGCACCGGCGAGGTGCGGCCGTCGGCTGCCCGCTGACGATCTCCTCGACGACCAGCCGCCCGACGGTGGGCGCCAGGGCGAGGGTAGGCGCCAGGGTAACGGTGGGCGCCAGGGCGACGGCCGAGTGTGGACGCCCAGGTACCCCGACCGGTCCGGCGTGACCTGGCCGGGCAGCGGCCCGCGCGCGGGCACCGGCCGCCCGCTCACGCGGTAGTCCGGTACCCGGCTGCCCGCTCACGCGGTAGACCGGCACCCGGCAGTCGGGCCCGGCAGTCGCCGGCGCCCCGGAACGCGGTCCGCAGCCGGCGCCGCGCGTTCTCCGCGAGCCGGTCGGCGGACGCCGGGGACGGCGCCGCGGTCATCAGCAGCTGCCCGGCGCCTACCACCTCGCGCACCTCGACGTCCGGCGTGGCGACGATGCCCCCGACCGGGGCGGCCCGGCACCTCGGACGCGAGCGCCGGTGGTCCGTCAGGACGGAGCCGCGCAGCTCCCGCGCACCGCCGCCCGGCCGGTCGGTCCCCGCCGCGGCCCCGATCCATCCGAAGGAGCCAACGGTCCCGCACGACGCGGGGAGACGCCCCGGTCGAGCAGGGTGACGCCGGCACCGCGACGGGCCTGGTGGGCGGCGATCAAGGAACCCACGATCCCCGCGCCCACGCCCACGACTGGCGAGGGCGTCAGACCGCGTAGCCCACGTGTGCCAGCGCCTGCTTGAGCAGCACTCCGTGCCCGCCCGGCATCTCGCTCTGCACCGCGAGTGACAGGGCGTCCTGGGGACTGAACCAGACCAGGTCGAGGGCGTCCTGGCGGGGTCGGCAGTCACCGGTCACCGGGACCACGTAGGCGAGGGACACCGCGTGCTGACGGGGGTCGTGGTACGGCGTGACGCCCTGCGTGGGGAAGTACTCCGCGACCGTGAAGGGCTGCAGGGAGGACGGGATCCGGGGCAACGCCATCGGGCCGAGGTCCTTCTCCAGGTGGCGCAGCAGGGCGTCACGGACCCGCTCGTGGTGCAGGACGCGGCCGGAGACCAGGGTCCGGCTGACCGTTCCGTCGGACCCGATGCGCAGCAGCAGGCCGACGCTGGTGACCTCGCCGCTGTCGTCGACGCGTACGGGCACGGCCTCGACGTACAGGATCGGCATGCGGGCGCGCGCCTGCTCGAGGTCGTCGGAAGTCAGCCAGCCGGGCGTGGTTTCGGTCATGTCAGACATTGCTTGATCATACTTTCCGGGAAACGCGAACGCTCAGTCGCGGTCTGGGCTGGGGAGAGGAGGATCGGTGTCGGTCGGGGGAAGTCCGTAGAGGCGGCGGGCGTTGTCGCCGCCCGTCCACGCCGCGATCCGCAGCGCGTCCGGCAGGCTCAGCTCGTCGGCGTCCACCCGCTCCTGGAGCAGGCCGGCCAGGCCCTGCCGGAACGCCAGCGCGCCGAGATGGTAGAACTCCGCCACACCGTACGCGTCCGAGCTGTACAGGAGTTTGCGGAACGGCGTGATCTCCGTCGCCTCCGCCAGGACCGCCCCGGCCCGGCCGGGACCGACGTAGTGCAGGGTGAGCCCCACATCGAGGTGGACCTGTTCGAAGACCGCCGACAGGTAGGCGGCCTGGCGCAGGTAGGGCCAGCAGTGCAGCAGGAGCACCGGGACGGTGCCGGCGATTAGGTGCAGCCAGTCCGTCAGGTGGGTGGGGTCCACCCGGTGCAGGCGGATGTCCGCGTCGCCGAAGCCGGTGTGCAGCTGGAGGGGCAGGCCCAGATCCACGGCGGTCCACAGCAGCTGGCGGGCCAGGACCGGATCGGCCAGCCGGCCGCCGTCGGCCAGCCAGCGCCGGGCCGCCTCGGTGACGTCCGCGCCGGACGGTCTCGCCGGGTCCAGGTCGAAGCCGGTGCGATAGGCGGCGACCGACTTCACCGCCACCACGCCCGGCCTCCGGACGGCCTCCAGGGCGGCCGCGCGGAACGTTTCGGCGTACTCGTCCGGCTCGACCCCGCCCGCCGCCACCGACTCGGCGACGGCCTCCAGCCGAACCACCTCGTACGCCGTCCCGCCCGCCGCCTCCGCCAACTCCCGCGGCGCGGTGCCGCGGTCCGGCGCGAACCCGGTGTCGACGCAGAACACCCCGGTGCCCGAGGCCGCGAGGAAGCGGCGGTTGACCTCGCGCGCGCCGAGCTCCGCCCGCCGGGCCAGGTACTCCTCGGCGGGCGCGTGACGCGGCAGACCCAGCAGGGGAGCGCAGTGCCGGCGGACGGCCACCCCGACCGGACTGTCGAACGGTGAGACCCCGGGCCACACCGCACCCTCGGTGATCAGCGACTCGAAGCCCGCCCGGTCCAGGTCCCCGGTGGTGACCGAGTGACAGTGATGGTCCACCAGCCGCACGGCCGCGAGTGCCTCGTGGACGGGCCCCGGGCCCATGTCAGTACTTCCAGCGGTACGCCGCCGCCACGCCCTCGTCGTCCAGTCCGGCCACGGCCGCGATCTCCCCCAGACGTACGGCGATGACCGCGTCGGCGAGCACGGGGCCCAACGCGGCCCGCAGCAGCCCGTCCGCGCGGAACGCCTCGACCGCCTCGGACAGCGAGGTCGGCAGTCGCCGTACGCCCTGGGCCGCCGCCCTCCCGGCGTCCAGGAGGGCCGGATCCCCGCTGATCTCCTCGGGCAACGGCGCCGACGAGGTGATGCCGTCCACACCGGCCGCGATCAGACAGGCGAGCGCGAGATAGGGGTTGGCGGCCAGGTCGACCGGCTTCACCTCCAGGTTCGCGGCCTGCGCGCGCACGCCCGCCGTGCCGGTCACGACCCGCACCGCCGCCTCACGGGTCTCCCGGCCCCAGGCGGTGAACACCCCGGCCCACTGGGACGGCTTGAGACGCAGATGGCTCGCCGGGCTCGGCGCGGTCACCGCCGTGAGGGCGGGCAGACGGGCGAGTACGCCGGCCGCGAAGGACTCGGCCTCCGCCGTCATGCCGTACCGTCCCGCGCCCCCCGCGTGCAGGTTCACACCGTCGCGCCAGGCGGAGAGGTGGATGTGGCCGCCGTTGCCGACGCCCTGCGCGAAGACCGCCGGGGCGAAGGAGACGACGAGGCCGTGGCGCCCCGCCACCGCGCGGATCGTCTGCCGGACCAGCACACTGCGGTCGGCCGCCGCCACCGGGTCGAGAGCGCCCACCGAGACCTCGAACTGCCCGGCCGCGTACTCGGGATGGAGCTGCTCGACCTCGACCCCCTGCGCCGCCAGGGCCGCCAGCAGATCGGCGGTGTAGTCGCCGAGTTCGACCTGCCGGGTGGCGCTGTACGCCGGTCCTGTCGTCGCGGGCACGAAGTCCCCCTGCGCCGACGGGCCTTGACCGACCGACCACTCGATCTCGACGCCCGCCCTGAAGGTGAGGCCGTGCCGGTCGGCGGCCTCCCGGACGGTCCTGCGCAGGAGGGTGCGGCCGCATCCGGGATGCGGTGCGCCCTCCTGGGTGATCCGGTCGACCGGCGCCCACGCCCAGCCCGGCTGCCCGACCAGCGCGACCAGCCGGTCCAGGTCGGGATACAGACGCAGATCGCCGTCCGGCGAACCGAGCACGTCGGTGGCGACGATCGAGTCGTCGGCGAGGAAGGTGTCGAACACAGGCGACATGCCGACGCCCCAGGCCGCGGCCGACGCGAGCTTCGCGGTCGGGACGGTCTTGACCCGGGTCACGCCCGCGGTGTCGACGTACGACAGGACGATCCCGTGCACGCCCCGCCCGGCCAGCTCCTCGGCGAGCACGGCCGCGCGTTCGACGTCACCGGGACGTCCGCCGGGGACGGGGTCGGCAAGGGTGGTCATACGTCCTCCATGACGGCTCGGCCGGCGGGTCGGCGCCCCGTCAGGGTTTCACGGCCACCGCGCCGAACTGCGGTACCACGAGGGGAGAGTCCGGCTCGGCGCGCCACTGCGAGCAGGACACCAGCCCCGGCTCCAGCAGCTCGAGTCCCTCGAAGAAGGAGGCGATGTCCTCGCGGCCGCGCGCGCAGATCGGCGGCGTGGCGTTCTCGTTCCAGAACTTCATCGCGGGGATCTGTCCCTCGCCGCCGAGGTCGGCGTCGAAGGTGGGATGGGTCAGAGCGAGGTGGCTGCCCGAAGGCAACGCGGCCATGACGCGGTGGGCGATGTCCTGGGCCTGCCCGGTGTCGAGCACGAAGTTCAGGATGCCCAGCATCATGACCGCGACGGGTTGGTCGAAGTCGAGGGTCTGCGCGGCGCGTTCGAGGATGGCGTCCGGGTCGTGCACGTCGGCGTCGATGTAGTCGGTGACGCCGCCGGCGGTGCTGGTGAGCAGGGTCCGGGCGTGCACCAGCACGATGGGGTCGTTGTCGACGTAGACGATCCGGGACTCGGGGGCGATCCGCTGGGCGATCTCGTGGGTGTTGTCCACCGTCGGCAGACCGGTGCCGATGTCCAGGAACTGACGGACACCCCGCTCCTCGGCGAGGAACCGCACCGCCCGGCCGAGGAACCAGCGGTCCGCGCGGGCGATGTCCCGGATGATCGGGAACATCTTGGCCACGTGCTCGCCGACCTGCTGGTCGACCTCGTAGTTGTCCTTGCCGCCGATCCAGTAGTTCCACACGCGCGCGTTGTGCGCCACACCGGTGTTCAGCCTCGCCGACCTGCCTGCCGGGGTGTCGCTCTCGCTCACGTCACTGCTCCCTCTCGCCTGTGGGCCCGTCGCGGCCATTCTGCCGTCCGATGATCAGCTTGTCCCGGAAACGGCCCAGCGGAGCGGTGGGTGAGGGTCAGTCGACCTCGCCGGGGTCCGCGGAGGGCGTCCGGCCCGCCTGGACGTCCTTGAGCCGCTCGGTGCCGATCCGCACCGCCTGCTCGACCGAGTCGCTCTCGTCCCCGTCGAGGCCGCCGGCCGTGACGGTGATCGCGTCGGTGCCGACCCGCACGACGGCGACGTCCAGGGTGAGCGTGGCGGGCGTGTCACCGGCCGGACCTCGCACGGTGACGCGCAGTCCCTGTCGGGCGTCGCCCACGTTCGGCACGGAGGTCTTGATCACCTGGACCGTGCGCTCGTCGCCCGTGTCGTCGGTCGCCGTGAACTGGTCGCACTCGGTCGGCAGGGTCTGCATCCAGGCCAGGGACTCGTCCAGGGCCACCTTGTCGTAGGCGGCGACCTGCTGGAGCAGACGCGAGTCGCCCTGTGCGAAACCTCTGAGCGCACCCGCCCCGGACGGCTTGCCGAGCAGGTCGTCGCTGTAGAGCGTGTCGAGCAGCTTCTGGCAGTCGTCGGCGTCGGTCTTGGCGGTCAGGAACTCCGCGACGTCGACCGTGCCGACGAGCAGACTCTCGCGCCAGGAAGCGGCCTGTTTGTCGCCCACCTGCGTCCAGTCGTCCTCCAGGTCGGCCTCGGTGAGCAGCGCGGCCCGCGCCCCGGCCGCGGTCAGCGCGCCGGACGGCGAGGGGGTCGGCGTCTTCGCGGCAGGCGGCCGGGCGGCACGGGACTGCTCGGCCACCGGCGAGGCGGTGACGTCGGAGGCCGCCGCGCCGCTTCCGCCGTCGTCGGAGCAGGCCGCGGTGGTCAGCAACGCGCCCGCCGCCAGGGCCGACGTGACGAACCGGACGGGACGGGTCGGACGAGCGGTCATCGCGGATGCCTCCATGAAGACGTGGTGGATGCCCCCAGCGCACCACCGGCCCCCACGCCCCACCAGCGCACGGGCCTGTTCGGGTGAGAGGCGCGGGACCCGGGCCCGGTCGACTCGAACGCCCCGCCCGGCATGCCCCTGCGAGCCCTCGCCACGACACTGTCCGCATACGGCCCGGACCGACCCCAAGGAGCGAGCATGCTGCCCGGATTCCTCGCCAGGGCCGTCGAGACGCTGCTCGGCCGGGAGGGCCGCTCGCTCCACCTGAAGGCGGCGGGCTGGGCCACGCTCGTCCTCGTGGTGGTGATGCTGCTCGGCTCGTGGGCCGTGATCGCCGCCGAGGACGGCGCCGAGCGCGCCAACCTGACCTCGTACCCGAAGGCCCTGTGGTGGTCGATCGAGACGGCGACCACCGTCGGGTACGGCGACTTCTACCCCGTCACCCTGTGGGGCCGGATCATCGGCTCGGTGGTGATGGTCGTCGGCATCACCACGTACGGCATGGTCACCGCGGCCCTGGCCACCTGGTTCGTCTCACGGGAACAGAAGCGCCACCGTCACCTCGCCCACGAGGCCCACGAGTTGTGCGACGAGACCGCCCGGGCCCTGCACGAACGCTTCGACCGGCTGGAGCAGCTGGTGACGGGCAAGGGGGAGAGGGCGTGAACAGGGCGGGTGTGGACGGGTGTTGGCGGTCACGGGTCCGGGGCCGGCGCATCATTTTGATTACCGGTCAGTACCCCATGGTGTGACTCGGGTGACGCCTGAGGTACGGTCTCCTCGATCCGCAACCACTCACAGGCTGCAGACCGCTACGCGCGGTGTCGAAGGGGGCCGCAGCATCATGGACTTCCACCTGGTCGACGAAGAGGCGGGGGAGTCGACGCCGAGCGGCGAGCGGCTGGAGGCCCTGGCCCCCGAGCCGTTGCTGACCCGGGACTACGAGACCCGCCCCGGCCTCGTCTACGAGCGACTGCGACAGCGTCACGGCCCGGTCGCGCCGGTCGATCTGCTGGGCGTGCCCGCGTGGCTCGTGCTGGGCTACCGGGAGTCGCTCCAGGTGCTGCAGGACGACGCCGCCTGGCCCAAGGGCCTGGAGAACTGGCGGGCCAGGTCGGAGGGCCGGGTCCCCGCCGACTGGCCGCTCGGCCCCTCCCTCGAGGTCAACCACGTGCTGATCCAGGGCGGTCCGGGCTACCCCGCGCTGCGCGGTGCCTGGGACGCCGCCCTCAGGCCGTTCCAGGACCCGCGCAACCCCCAGGCCAAGCGGCTGAGGTCGGCCGTCACGGTCTACGCCGACGACCTGATCACCCTGCTCGGGCAGGGTGGCCGCACGGGACTGGCCGACCTGTCGGCGCAGTTCTCCCGCCCGCTGCCGCTGATGGCGGCGAGTCACCTGCTCGGCTTCCCCGGCTCCCAGGGCGACGACGCCCTGATGGACATGTGGCGGGTGCTGGACGCGGGCCCGGACGCCGAACCCGCCCTGGAGCGGCTGCTGCGGACGCTCTCGGAGCTGGCCGCCGCCAAGGTCGCGCAACCCGGGGACGACTTCCCCTCCCACCTGCTGGCCGCCCACCCCGACCTCTCGGTCGACGAGCTGGCCCGGGAGCTGTTCATGCTGCTCGGCATGACCTCCGACCACGTCGGCATCCTCATCTCCAACACCGTGGTCGAGGTGCTCTCGGGGGAGCGGGACGGCGGAGTGCGCAGCGCCCTGTCCGCGGGAATGGTCCGGGAGACCATGAACCGGGTGGTCATGCGCAAGCCGCCCCTGGTCAACTTCGTGCCGAGGTTCGCGGTCGAGGACACCCGGCTCGGGAACTACACCATCCACGCCGGCGACCCGGTGTGGGTCTCCTCCGCGGCCGCGCACGCCGACCCGCTCTTCGCCGGTCAGATGGCACCGGGTTCCTCCACCATCAGCAGCCGGGCGCACCTGTCGTGGGGCGCGGGCCGTCGGCAGTGCCCCGCGAGGGAACTGGCGTCGACGATCGCGTCCGCCGGGGTGAGCCGCCTCTTCGAGAGGTTCGGACACCTGGAGCTCGCCCTCCCGGTCGACCAACTCCCCTGGCGTTCCTCGCCGTTCATGCGCGGACTGCGGTCGCTGCCGGTGCGCTACGAGCTGGCGGGGGAGGCGCTGCCTGCGGTGCGGGTGCCCGCGGAGGCCGCTGCCCTGGCCGCCGACGTGCCGGACCAGGCCGCCAAACGGCGGTCGTCGCTGTGGCGTTACCTGACGGGACTCATCCGCTCGGGCGGCTGAGCGCCGGTCAGGAGCCGGGCCGTACCTGCCCGTTCTGCCAGGCCCAGGCCGCGATCTCCACACGGTTGCGGGCGGCCAGCTTCAGCTGGACGCTGGACAGGTGTGTCTTGACCGTGGAGAGCGAGACGTACAGCTCGGCGGCGATCTCGGCGTTGGTGCGCCCCAGGGCGACGCGGCGGACCACGTCGAGTTCCCGTTCGGTGAGGGGCTCGACGGGCGGCCGCGGGCGGGCCGGGGCGACGGGCTGCGGGTCCTGCGTCACGTGCTTGAGCAGACGGACGGTGACCGAGGGGGAGACCAGGGAGTCGCCCGCCGCGGCCGCGCGGACCGCCTCCGCCAGCAGGGTCGGCCCGGAGTCCTTGAGGAGGAACCCGCACGCGCCGCCGCGCAGCGCCCCGTAGACGTACTCGTCGAGGTCGAACGTGGTCACCACGACCACCCGCATCGGATCGGCGACCTGGGGCCCCGCCAGCATCCGGGTGGCCTCCAGCCCGTCCAGCTTCGGCATCCGGATGTCCAGCAGGCACACGTCCGGCCGCACCTCGCGGGCCAGCGCCACCGCCTCCTCGCCGTCCGAGGCCACCGCGACCACCGTGATGTCGGGCTGCGCGTCCAGAAAGAAGCGGAATCCGGTACGGACCATCTCCTGGTCGTCGGCGATGAGGACGCGGATGGGGGCGCCGGTCCGGCCGGCCGGGGTCGGGCTCGTCATGGCTCGATCATGCCTCAGGGGGACGGGACGACGGCCCGCCCTCTCACGGCGGGCCGTCGTCCGGTGGAGTGGAGCCGTGGTGCGGCGTGGACGCGGCGGGTTCTCGGCCGGAGGGAATCCGGTGGCGGGAGCGCGGTGGTCAGTCCGCGGTCTGGGCCGGGTCGGCTGTGACCCTCCGCAGCAGCGGTCTGCTGGCGCCGATCGCCGCGAACATCGCCAGCGCCCCGACGAGCACGCACACGACCAGTTCGACCGCGCCCGCGGTGTTGATCGTCGCGCCGGCCACCTTGTTGAGCTGGTAGGACCCGTAGACGCCCATCGCGGTGGTGCCGCCGGCCAGCACCACCAGGGGCAGGACGGTCTCACGGACGCGGGCCCGGTTCAGCACCCGCAGCGGCGTGCCGGCCAGCCGCAGCAGGCCGTAGACGCGCCGCCGGTCGAGGACGTTCGCCGCCGCGGTCAGGCCGGCCGAGGCGGTCGCCACGACGAAGCTCAGCGCCAGCGTCGCGGTGCTGACCTGGGCGATGCGGTCGGTGACCGTGCTGTCGATCGCGGACGCGTAGTCCTGGGTGTAGGGCGGGTGGCCCGTCCCCGTGGAGGTGAGGGCGGTGACGGCGGTGTCCGTCTGCTCCGGGCCCCCGGAGACCCGGGCGACCACGCCCGGACTGCCGCCCAGCAGACTGTCCCAGTCGTCCTCGCGCGCCACGGTGACGGTCGCGGTGACGCCCGCCCGGTCCAGCAGGGCACGGGCCTCACCGACCGTGTCGCGGGCCGTTGCGGCGCTCGAGGTGATCACGGCGACCTGGTCGTCGTACTGAGAGCCGGCGGAGCCCAGCATGCTCACGGAGAAGAACCCGGCCGCGAACCCTGCCAGCACCAGACCGCTGACGGTACGCCAGGCCCCGCGCGGGTCGTCGCTGAGGCGGCGCGCGGCCAGCAGGGTCGCCGGGCGACGGGCGAAGCGGCCCACGATCCGGCCGAGCCGGTCCACGACCCACGGCCCGAACAGCCAGAACGCGCCGTAGAACAGGATCAGCAGGGTGAGTAGCTGCCGGTGGCCGAGCTGGCCGCCGCTGCCCGTGGACAGCCAGATGTAGGCCAGGGCCCCGACGAACAGCACGAGGCGGATCATGCGGGTGCGTCGCGGGTTCGCCTCCTGGGCGACCCCCAGGGGAGAGGTCGCCACCTGCCGCAGCATGGAGACCGCGCTGACGGTGATGAGCGCGGTGACCGCCGCCACGACCGCCGCCAGCCACGGCAGCCCCACCCACAACTGGCCGGTGTACCAGCCGCCGACGCCGTACGGCACCTCGGCGAGGGCGGGCAGCAGCGCCACGTAGGCGAGCGCGCCCGTCAGGGCCCCGGCGCCGCCGACACAGGCCGACTCCACGGCGCTCATCGCGATGATCTGGCGCGGGGTGGCTCCCGCCAGCCTGAGCGCGGCGAGCCGCTGCTCGCGCCGGGCCGCCCCGAGCCGTCCGGCCGCCGAGGCCAGCACCACCACCGGCATGGCCAGCAGCACCACGCCCAGCAGTGCGAGGGTCTGGTCCGAGTCGGTGAACATGCTCGACTTGCCGCCGGCGAACCCGGACACCACGGCCCGCGCCGCCTGACCGTCGTCGAACCAGCTGGCGCCCTCCGCGGCCGCCTCCGACATCGCGGGGTCGCCCGCCGCCCGGCCCACGACGGCGACCAGTTCGTCCGGGGAGGCGAGGCCGGCGGCGCCGATCGTGCCGTAGGACCTCACGGTCGGGAAGCGGTCGGCCAGTTGGCTCGCGGGCAGCTCGTGCAGCAGCCGCGCCAGGGCGGGGGAGACGTACACCTCGCCCTTCTTCGGGAAGGTGCTCAGGCCGGGCGGCGCCGGGGTCGCCGCACGGCCGGGCAGCTGGGCCAGCGAGACGACGGTGAGGGGGTCGTGGCGGACGTAGGTGGTGGCGAGTGCCTGCACGGCGGTGCCGTGCCTGTCGGCGTCGGGGGTGCGCCAGGCGGTGTGCTCGGCGCGGGTGCCGGAACCGAGGCAGGCGGCGATCATCACCAGCAGGACGAAGGCGCCGACCGCGGCGGCCCCGGCCGCCAGCGACTGGCTCTGCAGGCCGCGACGGCCGGAGGACCGGGCGAGATGCCAGGTCAGGGGCAGGACGGGGGAACGCATCGGCATCTCCGCTGAGAAGAGGTCAGGCGACCGTGTACTGGGTGTGGTTGCTGATCCGGCCGTCCCGGACCTGGAGGACGCGGTCGCAGTGGGCCGCGACGTCGGCGTCGTGGGTGACCATGACCAGGGCGGCGCCCTGCTCACGGGTGACCGAGGTCAGCAGCCGGATGACCTCGGTGCTGGTGGTCTGGTCCAGGGCACCGGTCGGCTCGTCGGCGAAGACCACGTCGGGTTCGACGGCCAGCGCGCGGGCGATCGCCACCCGCTGGGCCTGGCCGCCGGACAGCTGCCCGGGCCGCCGGCGTTCCAGGCCGTCGAGGCCGAGCGGCGCGAACCAGCGGCGGGCCCGCTCGACGGCCTGCCCGCGGGGCATGCCCTCCAGCATCAGTGGCAGGGCCACGTTCTCCTCGGCGGGCAGCTCCGGCAGCAGCTGACCGAACTGGAACACGAAGCCGAAGCGCTTGCGGCGCAGCGCGCTGAGCCGGTTCTCGCCCAGCTTGTCGATGCGCTCCCCGCGCAGCAGCACCTGGCCACCGTCGGGGCGGACGATCCCGGCGAGGGTGTGCAGCAGGGTGGACTTGCCGGATCCCGACGGACCCATGATCGCGAGCGAGTCCCGCTCGCCGACCTCGACGTCCACGCCGGACAGGGCGGTGGTGGAGCCGTACTTCTTCACGAGGCCGTGCCCGGCCAGAACGGTGTTCATGATGTGGCGTGGCCCTTTTCTAGCGCTCGAACTTCCAGGTGACGGAGTCGCTCGTGGCCTTGACCACGGTGACCGGTATGTCGACGGACGTGCCGTCGCCCTTCTTGCCGGTGCAGGTGACGGTGGCCCCGGCGACGGCCTTGAGACCGGTGGGGCAGGCGACGCCGTACACCTTGTCCCCGACCCAGGGCAGCGGGTGGTACTTGCTCTCCGTACGGCCCGCGACGATGTTGCTCGACAGAGCCTTGTGGCCGCCGACGGTCGTGACGGTGTGGCTGTCGAGCCCGGTGGTGGACTCGGTGCCGGACAGCAGATGGGTGCCGAGGCCGAAGACCACCGCGACGGTGGCCGCACCGCCGACGGCACCGACGAGGAACTTGCGCTGCATGACGTGCTCCTGAGGGCTTGACGGCAGAGAGCCGGGGAGGCGGCTCCGCCTGGGGAGGAAGTGGCTCCACCCTCGCCCGTGCGCCCGGGCGCCCGCCTCGGCCATAAGGTCGGCGTTCGCGCGGCCCGCCTCGACCGTTCGGCCGATCCCGCCCCCGTCCCCCTTCCCTACGGTGAGCGGCATGAAGTCCCTCTCACTCCGGGGGCCGGCCCGGGTCGCCGGTGTCGGCGTCCTCCTCTCGGCGGCCGCTGTCGATCTCGCCTCCTCGGCCGGCCGGAGCACCGGTGTCCGGCCGGTGGCGGTCGTGCTGCTCGTGGGCGGCGCCGCGGTGCTGTGGCCCGCCGTGCGACGCCCCGGCCGGCTCACCCCCCAGGTGCGCTGCGCGGTGCCCGCCGTGGTCTCCGGCCTCTACACGCTGGCCTCGCTGCGCGGCACCGACGCCCTGTTCGGCCTGGGTGAGCTGCTGTGCCTGCTGTGCCTGCTGTGGATCGCGGTACGGCGCTGCCCGCGCCGCTGGGCCGTGGTGTGCGGTGTCCTGGACGGCGGTGCGGTCGTGGCCATGCCCGTGCGTGCCCTGCGCGACAGGCCGGACAATCTGCTGGGCTACATGCTCATCGGGCTGGTCCTCGTCGGCCTCACCGCCGGGTTCGCGGCCTCCGCGCGCTCCATGGAGTACCGCCGGACCGTGGCCGTCAGCGAGACCCGCCGCCTGGAACGCCTCGACATCGCCGCCGACCTGCACGACTTCGTCGCCCACCACGTCACCGGGATCCTCGTCCAGACCCGGATGGCCCGCATGACGGCCGACTCCCGGCAGGACGAACTCGATCCCGTCCTCGCCGGCATGGAGCGCGCCGCGACCGAGGCGCTGGCCTCGATGCGCCGCACGGTCGGCGTGCTGCGCGACACCGGCACCGAACCGGCCGACCAACGCCCGGTCGGCGACCTGGCCGGCATCGCCGGCCTCGTCGACCGCTTCGCGAGCCCGCCGCAGAAGGTCACCCTGCTCCGCGACCCGACGGTCCACGACGACCTCCCGCCCGAGGTCCAGGCGGCGGCCTTCCGCGTCGTCCAGGAGGCGCTGACCAACGTACGACGCCACGCGGGCGACGCGACCCAGGTCACCGTCCGGCTGCGCCTCGACCCGGGTCGCCTGGAGGTGGCCGTGACGGACGACGGCCGTGGCGGCGGCCGGCTCCCGGACGCGGCACACGGCGGAGGCTTCGGCCTCGTCGGCCTCAAGGAGCGGGTGACGGCCCTGGGCGGCGCGCTGCACGCGGGGCCGCGCGGCGGCCACGGCTGGGAGGTGCGAGCGGACTTCTCCGCCTGACTACGGCTTGCGGCCGACCCCGCCGTACAGCGAGACGGGCCCTGGCCCGTCCGGCGCGTCGCCCCCCGCGTCGGGTTCCGGATGCCAGTCGGCCACCGACACGACTCCCGGGTCGAGGACCTCAAGTCCCTTGAAGAAGCGGCCCATCTCGGCCTGTGACCGGGCCACCAGCGTCACCCCGCCCGCCGCGTACGCGGCGATGCCCCGCTGTACGTTCTCCGGTTCGAAGTCCGCGGTCATCGCCGACACCACCAGGCAGCTGCCCGGCGCGAGGGCCTCGACCAGGGTGTCCACCAGCTCGTGCGCGCCGTCCTCGTCGGCGACGAAGTGCAGCAGGGCGATCAGCGACAGGGCGACGGGCCGGTCGAAGTCGAGTATCCGGCGGGCCTGTTCGAGGATGGCCGCCGGTTCGCGGGCGTCCGCCTGGAGGTACTCCGTCACGCCCTCGGGGGTGCCGCGGAGCAGGGCCTCCGCGTGGGCCAGGACGATCGGGTCGTTGTCGACGTAGACGACCCGGGCGTCCGGCGCGAAGGACTGGGCGATCTGGTGGAGGTTGGGCTCGGTGGGTATGCCGGTGCCGATGTCGAGGAACTGGCGGATTCCCGCCTCCCGGGCGAGCCGGCGCGTGGCCCGCTGCATGAAGCGGCGGTTGGCGCGCGCCGCGCGAGGGGCTCCGGCGTCGATCGACATGATCTGCTTGCCGAGGGCCTCGTCGACCGGGTAGTTGTCCTTGCCGCCGAGGAACCAGTCGTAGACCCGGGCGGGATGGGGTCTGGTGGTGTCGATCCGGGTGACGCCGGGTCCGGTCGGGTGGGTCCGGTGGACGGCCGGCTCGGTCACGCGGTGCTCCTCTGCTCGAATGCGCCTGCACGGTGTTCGACAGGATGTGCGAGCAGTCTGGCACGATCATGGGGCGGGACGGAGGCGGTCTTCGGCCACCTGTCCGAGCGGCTGTCGGCCACCTGCGCGAGCGGCTGTCGGCCGCCGGTCCGGCGGTCCGCCGCCGACAGCCGACGGTCCGCCGCCGCGTCAACGCGGCGGCGGACAGGGTTGGTTCGGGGTGCGCGGCGAGCTCAGGGCTTGAGCGGGTCGTGGCCCACCGTCATCAGGCGGTGCCGGCGCGTCTCTTCGGCCTCGGGTGCGTCGGCCGCGTCCGTCTCCTCGGTGACGGTGTCGACCACCTCGTACATGACGCTGATGTCGTCGTCGGTGAGGTCCGTACGCCGCTTCTGCAGGATCGCCAGGACATGCTCGCCGGTGGGCGCGCCCGCGTGCTCCGGCAGGGGCTCCGCGTTCTCGGTGGCCTCGCTGACCCGCAACCACGCGGCCAGTTCCTGGGAGGTCATGTTCACCACGCGGTGGAACTCCTGCCAGAGCGCGTCGAGTTCGAGGGCGTCGGTCATCAAGTGCCTCTTCGTGCGCAGGGGTTCGGGCGTCGGGTCAGTCTTCCCTGGGCCAGTTCTCGGCGTCGAACATCCAGCGCTGCTTCTCCAGCTCGGCGGTGATCGAGATCAGCAGGTCCTGGGTGACCGGATCGGCGGACTCGGTCGCCTCGATGCGCTCACGCAGCCGTGCGATGGCGGCCTCCAGGGACTCGACCATCAGCCCGACGACCTCCGAGTCACGCACCCAGCCCTCCTTCGGGCCGGGCAGGGTGAAGGCCGACGCGACCGTCTCCGGGCGGCCGTCGGGCGGCAGGCCCAGCGCCGAGGAGCGTTCCGCGACGGTGTCCGCGAAGTCGCGCGCGGCCGTGACCACCTCGTCGAGCTGGAGGTGGATCGAACGGAAGCGTGGGCCCACGACGTTCCAGTGCGCCTGCTTCCCGATCAGGGAGAGCCCGAGGAGGTCAACCAGCGTGCTCTGCAGTGCGTCCCCGGTGACCTGACGGGCGGCTTCGGGAATCGTGCTCTTCACGACAGTCATATGGTGCGTCTCCTTGCAGCCTCGTCTTTCGTGGTGCGGAGCAGTGCGTCGCGCTCCTCCTCGCAGGTGCCGCCCCACACGCCCGAGGCCCGCCCGCTGTCCAACGCGTACGTCAGACACGGGCCGGCCACCGGACAGCGGGCGCAGACGCGTTTGGCGGCCGCGATCTCCCGCAGTGCCGGTCCGGTCGTGCCGACGGGAAAGAACAGCTCAGGGTCCTCGCCCACGCAGGCCGCACTGCGCAACCACTCCATGGCTGCGCGGGTGCCCCGGGCGCACCGCCGCAAACACCGCGGTCGTACCCGCCCGCCTCGCCCACCGGGGCTCTTCCCGCGAGGAATCGTCCCGACTACAGTGAGGGAAAAGAGAAACTAGCAGCGCTAATTAACCGGTCGGTGATCGTGCCCCGATGCCGAGCGACGTCGGTCAGGAGTCCTTTCGTGCGTCCCGTCCATTTCGCGGCCGCCCGCCGCACCCCCATCGGCAGACTGCGCGGCGCCCTGTCCGCCGTACGTCCCGACGACCTCGCCGCCGCCGTGATCCGCGCACTCGTCGCCGACCTCCCCGCGCTCGACCCGGCGCGCATCGACGACGTCTACTGGGGTGCCGCCAACCAGGCCGGCGAGGACAACCGCAACGTCGCCCGCATGGCCGCACTGCTCGCCGGCCTGCCCGAGACCGTGCCGGGCGCCACGGTCAACCGGCTGTGCGCCTCCGGCCTCGAAGCCGTCACCACCGCGGCCCGCGCCATCGCCGCAGGCGAGGCCGACATCGTCCTCGCGGGCGGCTCC
Organism: Streptomyces resistomycificus; assembly: GCF_001514265.1. Taxonomy (GTDB): domain Bacteria; phylum Actinomycetota; class Actinomycetes; order Streptomycetales; family Streptomycetaceae; genus Streptomyces; species Streptomyces resistomycificus. The sequence goes on from NZ_KQ948988.1 coordinate 1,097,689, forward strand.
GAGTCGATGAGCCGCGCCCCCTTCGTGCTGCCCCGCCCCGACGAGGCCCTGCCGCACCGGATCGAGACCGTCGACACCCGACTCGGCTGGCGCCTGGTCAACCCGGCGATGAAGGAGCTGCACGGCCTGCTCGCCATGGGCGAGACCGCCGAGGAGGTCGCCCGACGGTACGACGTGACCCGTGAGCGCCAGGACGCCTTCGCCCTGCGCAGCCACCGCCTGGCCGCGGACGCCCGCAAGAACGGCCACTTCGACGACGAGATCCTGCCGGTGGAACGCCCCGACGGTGTCATCGTCGACAGCGACGAGTGCATCCGAGAGGACACCTCACCGGAGAAGCTGGCCCGGTTGAAGCCCGTCTTCCGCGAGGGCGGCACCGTGACCGCGGGCAACGCCTCGCCGATGAACGACGGCGCCGCCGGACTGCTCCTGGTCAGCGAGGAGGCCCTGAACGAACTCGGGCTGGAGTCACTGGGCCGCTACGTCGCCGGCGCCTCGGCCGGTGTCCACCCCGACGTGATGGGCATCGGCCCGGTCCCGGCCACCCGCAAGGCGCTGGCCCGCGCCGACTGGACCGTCGCCGACCTGCGGGAAGCCGAGTTCAACGAGGCGTTCGCCGCGCAGGCCCTCGCCTGCGTCGACCAGCTCGGCATCGACCCGGACCTGGTCAACCCGAGCGGCGGCGCGATCGCCCTCGGTCACCCCCTGGGCTGCTCGGGCGCCCGGATCCTGACGACGCTGCTGCACCGGATGCGCCGGACGGGCACGGGGCGGGGGCTGGCGACGATGTGCGTGGGAGTGGGGCAGGGGAGCGCGGTGCTGGTGGAGCGCCATTAGGCGGACACCACCCCCGAGGGCTTGACCGACGCCACCCCGGGTCACCTGGCGAGACGCTCCTTACGGGCCAGGTTCCTTGCACATAGCATCGGTCTTCGCATGAACACCATGACCCTCTGGCACATCACCGGCTGGGAGTTCGCCGCCCTCGCCTTCGCCGCCCTGCTCGTCGGCTTCTCGAAGACGGCCGTGAGCGGGGCCAACACCGTCAGCCTGGCGATCTTCGCCGCGGTGCTGCCCGCCCGTGCCTCGACCGGTGTGCTGCTGCCGATCCTCATCGCCGGTGACGTGCTCGCCGTGCTGACCTACCGGCGCCACGCCCACTGGCCCACGCTGTGGCGACTGTTCCCGGCGGTCGCGGTGGGCGTCGTCGCCGGCACGCTGTTCTTGACGTGGGCGGGCGACGGGACCGTACGGACGTCGATCGGGGCGATCCTGCTGCTGATGGCCGGAGTGACGGTGTGGCGGCGCCGCACGGCCGACACGCAGGAGGAACCGGACTCGGTCAGTACCGGCGCCGGGCGCGTCAAGGCCCGTTCGTACGGCGTCCTCGGCGGTTTCACCACCATGGTCGCCAACGCGGGCGGTCCCGTGATGTCGATGTACCTGCTCTCCGCGGGCTTCCGCAAGCTCGGTTTCCTCGGCACCTCCGCCTTCTTCTTCCTGATCGTCAACGTGTCCAAGGTGCCTTTCAGCGTCGGCCTCGGCCTGATCGACGGCCGCTCACTGCTCCTCGACGCGGCCCTCGTGGCCTTCGTCGTGCCCGGCGCGTTCATCGGCAAATGGGCTGTGAACCGGATCAACCAGCGGTTGTTCGAACAACTGGTGATCGCGGCGACGATCGTGGGCGGCCTCCAGCTTCTGCTGCGCTAGCCGCGACAGAAGCGCACCTCGTAGGCTCGCGCCATGCCTTCGCACGTCCTCATCCTCGGCGGCACCGCCGAGGCCCGGGAGCTGGCCGCGGTACTCGCGGCGCGCCGTGGTCTGCGTGTCACCACCTCGCTCGCCGGACGCGTGGCGCGGCCGGGGGCGATCGCCGGGGAGGTCCGGATCGGAGGCTTCGGCGGGGCGGAGGGGATGGCCGGCTGGCTGCGCGAGCAGCGGGTGGACGCGCTTGTCGACGCGACGCATCCCTTCGCCGCCGGGATCACCACGAACGCGGCGGCGGCCGCGGCGGCGACCGGGGTTCCCGCGGTGGTGCTGCACCGCCCGGCCTGGGAACCCGGCCCCGAGGACCGCTGGCACACCGTCCCGTCGCTGAGCACCGCGGCGGACCTGCTGCCGCGGCTCGGCCGACGCGTGTTCCTGACCACCGGACGGCTGGGCCTCGCCGCCTTCGCCCATCTCACGGACCTGCACTTCGTCGTACGCTCCGTGGAACTGCCCGAGCCGCCGATGCCGCCGCACACCGAAGTCCTCCTGGCCCGCGGCCCGTTCACCGTCGCCGACGAGTCCGCCCTGCTGTACGACCACTGCGTCGACGTACTGGTGACCAAGGACAGCGGGGGCGAGGCGACAGCCGCCAAGCTGACGGCCGCCCGGGAACTGGCGCTGCCCGTCGTCATCGTGGGACGCCCGCCCCTGCCGGACGGCGTGAAAGCGGTACCGGACGTGGCGGCGGTTCTGACCTGGCTCGGCCTCAGCCTGCGCTGACCACGCAGGCGCGCATCCGGTCGACGGCCCGCAGCACCTCCTCGCGGTTCTTGGCGCTCTTGACCCAGGCGGGCAGCCGGGCGACGTAGGTCATCCGCGGACCGGTGCCGTACCAGGGGGCGCGCTCACGCAGCGGCGCGGCGACGAACTTCCCCAGCAGATCCAACTGCCGGAGGTTGTACGCCGACAGCACGCCGTGCCGGGTCTCGACCTGAAGCCACAGCGGAAGACGGAAGTAGGGATCGTGGTCCGGTGCCCGGGAGCCACCGGAGAGGGCGGCCCACCCGCCCTGCCAGGTCCGGGACAGCCCACAGGTACGACAGACGAGACGGCGGGGCGTGAACAGCCGGGTGTGCGGCGGTGCTTCGGCTGTCGGCTGCGCCTGAACCCGGGCGATCCGCGCACAGCGCGGGCAGCGCACCAGTATCACGTCGATGAAGTCGTACTCGGTGCTGAGCGGATCACGGAAGCGGGCCGGTGGCGGAGACATGACCGTGAGTATGGCGACCGCCCACCCACCCGGCACCCGCTTTTCAGCGGCCGGCCGCGGCTTCCCGGAGGCCGGCGGACACGGTCGGGCGGCGGTGCTCAACGCGGGCTGCCTCGGCTTCGGGGCGGCGGACCTACGGGTTACGGCGCAGCAGGTACGTGTCCATGATCCAGCCGTTGCGTTCACGGGCCTGCGCACGCAGCCGCTCGATACGGGGCGCGGCCTCCGCGATCGGCCCGGACACGAGGATCTCGTCCGGCGTGCCCAGGTAGGCACCCCAGTAGATGTCGATGTCCTCGTCGGCGTACGTCCGGAAGGCCTGCTGGGCGTCGAGCATCACGACGACGTCGTCCACGCCCTCGGGGAAGCCCTCGGCGAGCCGTCGGCCGGTGGTGATCTGGACGGGCCGGCCGACCCGGTTCAGGCCGGTGCGGTGCCGGGCGGCCAGCGCCGAGACACTGCTGATGCCGGGCACGACGTCGTACTCGAAGCGCACCGAACCCCCGTCGAGGATCTCGTCCAGGATCCCGATCGTGCTGTCGTACAGCGCCGGATCCCCCCACACCAGGAACGCCCCGCGCCCGTTCTCGCCCAGCTCCTCGGCGATCAGCCGCGCGTAGATCCCGGCGCGGGCGCCACGCCAGTCACCGACGGCGGGGGAGTACGCGTCGCCGCCGGCGGCCCGGTCGCGCTCCGGGTCACGTGCCTCGACGACGCGGTACGTGCCCTGTGGCACATGCGCGTCGAGCAGGTCCCGGCGCAGCCGTACGAGGTCCGACTTGGCCTCGCCCTTGTCCAGGACGAAGAACACGTCCGTGCTCCGCAGCGCCCTGACCGCCTGCAGGGTCAGCTGGTCGGGGTCGCCCGCGCCGATACCGATGACATGGATGTTCCGCACGCCCCCGAGTCTGCCGCACGGCACTGACCACGTGTTCTCCGCGCCCGCGCGGCGCCCTCGCTCCCGCGCCGGGGAGGTGTCTCAGTCCCGGAGCCGTGGCGCCCGTTCCCGCGCGTCGATCGTCGCCTCGCCCCGCTCCACGTACTCGGCCAGCCGCCGCGCCCAGCCCACGACCCCCGCCAGGTCCATCCCGTACGGCCGTTCCCGCCCCGCCGACGACGCCCACTCCTCGACGGCCCCGGCCCCACGCCGCAGCAGCCGGGCGCCGCCCGTGACGTTGCCCCGCGCCGCGTGGGTGAGGCCCACGGCGAGCTGGGCCAGGCCGCGCCACAGGCCGCGCTCCTCCTCGGGGCCCGACTTCCAGGCGTCCTCGAACACCTCGTGCGCGTGGAACGGCTTCCCCGCGTCCAGCAGTTCCTGAGCCTCGGCCACGCTCTCGTCCGGCGTGCGGACGACCCCCTCGGGCTGCCGCCGCACGCCTTCCGCGCCGTACGGCAGGGGCCGCCCGAGCCCGTCCCGAGGCCGCGCGTTGCGCGCCCGCCCCTCGTCGTCCCGGTCCCGTGCGTCGGCCTGTCGTCCTGAGGATGCACTGCCCATACGACGATTGTGCCGCCCCCCACCCCCGGCCCACCCTGCCCCGCCCGCCTTCGGCAGGTCCTCTCCCGTGGGGTAAGGTGCTTCTCGCGTGATCACGCGGGGCACCGCGGGAAACGCATCGGGACGTGGCGCAGCTTGGTAGCGCACTTGACTGGGGGTCAAGGGGTCGCAGGTTCAAATCCTGTCGTCCCGACTTTGCGAAGTCGCAGGTCAGGGGCCGTTTCAGATAAGATCTGAAACGGCCCCTTGATCATTCGTGCTGGTCCTTCCCTGCATGCTGCCCGGATGCTGAGGAGCCAACGGGTGAGGACAAGGTGCCGGTCCCACGCGCCGACAGTTCGCCGACCATCGAGGTCCGCCACGGTGCGCGACGGATCGCGACCTTGCCTGCCGATCGTCCCGTCGATGTCCTTGCGGCGATGGTCGGGAGCAGGTCACGCGAGTGATTCGTCCGCCAGGACACGTTCCAAGGATCGGCGACCCATCCGACTCATGCCCGGGTTGCTGTCGACGTAGTACCAGACCAACCCCATCGCTTGAGCGAAAGCCCATGCCTTGCCTCGCTCCCATTCGAGGTCGTCGCTACCCAGGTGATCGCGGAGCACCTGCCGCGGCCCGGCCTCGAGCAGATGCCACGCGCTCACGAGATCCAGCGAAGGGTCAGCCGGCCCGAAGCCGCCAACGTCGACAACCCCCGTAAGCCGGCCGGCGGACACGAGCACATTGCCGGGAATCAGATCGCGATGGGCCATGACGTCCTCGGCCCCACCTCGCGGCAGATCACGCAGAGCTGCCCAGACACGGCGCAGCCGAGGGACATCCAGGAGTCGCTCACTCTGTCTGAAACAGGTCTCCATCCACGCGTCCTGGGATTGCAGGTCGCCACCTCGGCCTGTGCCGGCGAACCTGCGGCCACGCGTGTCGATCGCGCGTAGGCCGCCGATGAGATCGGCCAAGTCACGGGCGAACGCAGACGATTCGCCAGGGTCCTCGTCGTCGGCCACGACGCCGGGCAGCCACGTCTGCACCGACCACGGAAGCGGGTAGCCCGCCCCGGGTTCACCCAGCGCGACTGGCTCGGGAGTGGGGAAGCGAGTGCGGCCCATCAGTTCGCGAGCCGCTTCCGCCTCGGACTCCAGCCCACGCCGCGTCGACTCGACGTCTGCGGACTCGAGAGGGAACCGAGCTGCCAACCGATCGCCAATGCGGAAGACGGCGTTGACCGTGCCCTGCGCAGCGATGCTCCTGACCGGCAGGCTCCGCCACTCAGGAAACTGCTGATCTACCAACGTGCGCACCATCTCCGGTGACACCGTCAGCTGGTTGGCGTGCATCTTCACAGGGGAAGCATTCGCGTCCCGAGCACCAGCGGCAACCCATTTTCGTCGCGCAGCCCCGGTGGCGACATCACCGTCACGTCGGAGAACGCGGCGCCCACGTTGCGGTCCCGAAACGGGCAACTGGGTGATTTGGGGGATATGTGCTTGATCACGCCTTATGTGACCTCTAGTGTTCGCCGGAGGGAAACGCTGCAAGGTCCGATTCCCATGCCACCGTCCGGAAGCGAGGTGTGGAGCGCGTGCACGCGAGGTGCGGCTGCCGGCCGGTTTCAGGTCAGAGGGGACGTCCCGGAGGGGCGCGATGGCTGCGGGCCATCGCCGTACTGCCGTTGCTGGCGTCGGTGCTCGCCGCCTGCGGCGACGAGGAGGGCTCCGGTACGCCCACCCTCAACTGGTACAACTTCCCGGACGACTCCGGAGCGCTCCAGAAGGCGGCCGACCGGTGCAGCCAGGCGTCGGGCGGCCGCTACAGGATCAGCTACAACAAGCTCCCGCGTGCCGCGGACGGCCAGCGCCAGCAACTCGTCCGCAGACTCGCCGCCGAAGACGACTCGCTCGACATCCTGGGCCTGGACGTCACCTGGGCGGCGGAGTTCGCCGAGGCACGGTGGATCCGGGAATGGACGGGGGCGGCGAGGCGGCAGGCCGTCGACGGCACCCTGCGCGTACCACTGCAGACCTCGACCTGGAAGCGCAAGCTGTACGCCGTCCCGTACAACACCAACACCCAACTGCTGTGGTACCGCAAGGACCTGGTGCCCACCCCGCCCAGGACCTGGGCCGAGATGCTGGACATGGCCGGCAACCTCGCCCGGCAGGGCAAACCGCACTTCGTGGAGATCCAGGGCGCCCAGTACGAGGGCCTGACCGTCTGGTTCAACACGCTGATCAACAGCGCGGGCGGCTCCATCCTCAACGCGCGCGCGACCGAGCCCTCCCTCGGCCCTCCCGCCGTGCGGGCCGCCGGCATCATGCGTGCTCTGGCGAAGTCCCCGGCCGCGGACCCCTCCCTGCCCAACCAGATGGAGGACCAGAACCGGCTCGCCATGGAGTCGGGGACGGCGGCGTTCGAGCTCAACTACCCGTTCGTCTATCCGTCGATGAAGGCGAACAACCCCCAGCTGTTCAAGAACTTCCGCTGGGCGCCGTACCCCAGGGTCGACGCGAAGCGCCCGGCACGGCCCACCATCGGCGGCATCGACCTGGCGGTGAGCGCCTACTCGCGCCATCCCGACCTGGCCTTCGAGGCGGCGCTGTGCCTGCGCAACCGGGAGAACCAGCTCACCGCCGCGCTCGAGGGCGGTCTGCCGCCCACCCTGCGCGCCCTGTACGACGAGCCCGCGTTCATGAAGGAATACCCCTTCTCCCGCGAAGTGCTGGCCGCCCTGGAGTCGGCGAGCGTACGCCCGATCACTCCGGTCTACCAGAACGTGTCGATCGCGGTCTCCCACACACTGTCTCCGCCGTCCGGGATCAAACCGGAGAGCTCGGTCGACACCATCGGGGAACAGATCGACGATGCCCTGCGATCCGAGGGTGTGATCCCGTGAACCACCACCTCCCGCACCACCACGTCGCCCCGCGCCGCAGCGCGCGGGCCTCGTCCCCGGGCGGCCCGAGATGAGCACGCGGGCGCGACCCGCCGGCCCCCCACCGCCCCCCGGGGCGGAGACGGAGCAGGCGGAGCCTGACCGGGCGGCACTCTCGGCGGGCGCCAGGCAGGAGCGGCGGCTCGGCTGGATGCTCTGCGCACCCGCCGTCGTCGTCATGATCGCCGTGACCGCCTACCCCATCGGGTACGCCGTCTATCTATCCCTCCAGCGATACGACCTGCGCTTTCCCGGACGGGCGGAGTTCGTGGGCCTGAGCAACTACGGGGCGGTGCTCTCCTCCCCGTTCTGGTGGGACGCCTTCTGGGTCACGCTGTTCATCACCGTGGTGTCCGTGGCGATCGAACTGGTCCTCGGGATGGGGCTCGCCCTGGTGATGCACCGCACGATCTTCTGGCGCGGAGTCGTCCGCACGTCGGTCCTCGTGCCGTACGGGATCGTCACCGTGGTCGCCGCCTTCTCCTGGCAGTACGCCTGGACCCCGGAGCTCGGATACCTCGCCGAGTTGCTGCCCAGCGGGGAGGCTCCGCTGACCGAGCAGTGGCCGGCCCTCTGGCTCATCATCCTCGCCGAGGTGTGGAAGACGACGCCGTTCATGGCCCTGCTGCTGCTCGCGGGCCTCGCGCTGGTCCCCGAGGAGACCCTGAAGGCGGCCATGGTGGACGGTGCCACCGCCTGGCAGCGCTTCACCAAGATCATGCTGCCGCTGATGAAGCCGGCCATCCTGGTGGCACTGCTCTTCCGCACACTGGACGCTTTCCGGATCTTCGACAACATCTACATCCTGACCGCGGGCGCCCAGGGGACCGGCTCTCTGTCGATCCTCGGGTACGACAACCTGTTCACCGCGCTGAACCTGGGCATCGGGTCGGCGATCTCGGTCCTGATCTTCATCTGCGTCGGGATCATCGCCTTCACCTTCGTCAAACTGTTCGGCACCGCGGCACCCGGCGCGGAGGTGAAGCGCTGATGGCCGAGGTGGGAAAGACACATGCCGCCCGATGGGGTGTGCTGAACGTGGTGGTGGTGCTGTACGCCCTGTTCCCGGTGTGGTGGATCGCCGCGCTGTCGTTCAAGGACCCCAGCACCCTGACGGACGGCAACTACATCCCCACGGACTGGACCTGGGAGAACTACCGGGGAATCTTCGAGACCGCCGAGTTCACCCGAGCGCTGATCAACTCGATCGGTATCGCCCTGATCGCCACGGTGATCGCGGTGGCACTGGGCACCATGGCCGCCTACGCGGTGGCCCGGCTGCGGTTCCCCGGCAAGCGGGTACTGATCGGCATGTCACTGCTGATCGCCATGTTCCCGCCGATCTCCCTGGTGTCACCGCTGTTCAACATCGAGCGGATCATCGGGATCTTCGACACCTGGATCGGGCTGATCATCCCGTACATGACCTTCTCGCTGCCGCTGGCGATCTACACCCTGTCGGCGTTCTTCCGGGAGATCCCCTGGGATCTGGAGAAGGCCGCCAAGGTCGACGGGGCGACACCCGCGCAGGCCTTTCGGCTGGTCATCGCGCCGCTGGCCGCGCCGGGCGTGTTCACCACGGCCATTCTCGTGTTCATCTTCTGCTGGAACGACTTCCTGTTCGCGATCTCGCTGACGTCCACCGAGTCCGCGCGCACCGTGCCTGCCGCGATCGCGTTCTTCACCGGCAGTTCCCAGTTCCAGCAGCCCACCGGGTCGATCGCCGCCGCCGCTGTGGTGATCACCATCCCGATCATCGTTTTCGTCCTGCTCTTCCAACGGCGGATCGTCGCCGGACTGACCTCCGGGGCAGTCAAGGGGTGAACGGGCCGAGCGCGGCAGGCAGGCCACCGGTCCGGGACACCGACCGCGGTACCCGGACCCGGAAGGCATGAAGGCAAGGAGGCACCATCCATGGCCGAGATCATCCTCGAGGGAGTCACCAAGCGCTTTCCCGACGGGGCCCTCGCCGTGAAGGACGTGGACCTCGAGATCGCCGACGGCGAGTTCGTGATCCTGGTCGGCCCGTCGGGATGCGGCAAGTCGACCACCCTGAACATGATCGCCGGACTCGAGGACATCACCGAGGGCACGCTGCGCATCGGAGACCAAGTCGTCAACGACCTGGCTCCCAAGGAACGCGACGTCGCCATGGTGTTCCAGAGCTACGCCCTGTATCCGCACATGAACGTCCGGGAGAACATGGGCTTCCCGCTGCGCCTGGCCAAGGTGGACAAGGACACCATCGACGCCAAGGTCACGCACGCCGCCCGGATCCTCGACCTCACCGAGCACCTGGACCGCAAGCCCGCCAACCTCTCGGGCGGTCAGCGCCAGCGGGTGGCCATGGGACGGGCGATCGTCCGTGATCCCAAGGCGTTCCTGATGGACGAGCCACTGTCCAACCTGGACGCCAAACTCCGGGTACAGATGCGCACCCAGATCTCCCGGCTGCAGCGGAGCCTCGGCACGACCACCGTGTACGTCACCCACGACCAGACCGAGGCGATGACGCTGGGCGACCGCGTCGTGGTCATGAGGCAGGGCCTGGTCCAGCAGATCGGCACCCCCGCCGAGCTCTACGACCTGCCGCGCAACATCTTCGTCGCGGGCTTCATCGGCTCCCCGGCGATGAACTTCGTGAACGCCACCCTGGAGGAGGGCGCCCTGCGCTCGTCCCTGGGCGACCTGACCCTCGACGACCGGACGAGGCAGGCGCTGGAACGCCAGAACGCCCCCCGCGAGGTCATCGTCGGGTTGCGACCGGAGGCATTCCACGACGTGGCCCTGTCACATGACCGGGACCGGACGGGCCCGGTCTTCACCGCCACCGTGGAGGTGCTCGAGTCGCTGGGCTCCGACGCGTATGTCTACTTCGCCGCGGAGGGCGGGCCGGCGACGACCGCCGAACTGGAGGAACTCGCCAAGGACTCGGGCCTGCGCGACACCGGCACCGACCCCCATCACATCGTGGCCCGTCTGGACGCCGCCACGCGTGCCCGCGAGGGCGAACCGGTAGAACTGCGGGTCGACATGGCCAAGGCCCACGTGTTCGACCCGGCGACCGGAGCGAACCTCACGCATCCGGTGAGCACGGGCTGACGATGCGCCAGACGGGGCACGATCCGCGTCCACGTACCCGGCGACTCAAGAGGCGGCCGGAGTAGGGCGCTCTGCCGTACGAAGGGTCTTCGCAGGCTAAAGCCTGTGAGGGCCCTTTTCGCACGGGCCGAAAATGCCTGGACGTCGCGTACGCCGTCGCGGGACACTCCCTTCCCGGTCCGCTCGTATTCGCACAGTGACGACGTCGGCACTCTTCGTGTCCTTGCCTGTCGGAGGACTCCCGAGCGGCGCCCTCACGCCCACCGAAGCCACGCGCGGACACCACCCACGGCACCGCACGCCAGAAGCACCTGGCCGGCTGCCGTACGACACCACGGGATGGGGATGGAATCGCCTGCAACGCGCGAGGCCCCGCCGGGCAAGGGCCCGGTGCTCCTCGCGCTTCGCTTTTACGGACGGGAACTGGCCCGGCTCCGACGGCTGACGGTGCCCGGGATGCTGCTGCCCGCGCTGGGCAACATCGGCCTCTACTACATCGCGCCGCTGGTCGTCGCGAAGCTCGTCGGCCGCATCGCCGACGACGCCACCGCCACGGTCGGCTCGGCGCTGCCGTACGTCCTCGGCTTCGCCGGCGTCCTGCTGCTCGCGGAGGCGCTGTGGCGCGCCGGCCTGCACTGTCTCAACCGGCTCGACGCCCTCGGCATCGAGCACCTGTACGTGATCGGCATGGACGAGCTGTTCGCCAAGGACGCCGCCTTCTTCCACGACAACTTCGCCGGGTCACTGACCAAGCGGGTCCTGAGCTTCGCCTCCCGCTTCGAACAGTTCGTCGACACGCTGACGTTCAACGTCGTGGCCAACTTCGTGCCGCTGCTGTTCGGGGCTGTGGTGCTGTGGCGCTACGAACCGCTGCTCGTCGTCGGGCTGTTGGTGATGATCGCCCTCACCGCGCTGTGCGTGGCACCCCTCATCCGGCGCCGCCAGGTGCTCGTCGCGCAGCGCGAGGCCGCGATCGCCCGGGTCTCGGGTCACGTCGCCGACAGCCTGATGAACATGGACACGGTCCGGGCGTTCGCCGCCGAGGAACGCGAGGCCGCGGAACACCGCACCCGCGTGGCGGAGTCGCGGCGACTGTCCCTGCGGTCCTGGGACTACGGCAACCTGCGCATCGACACTCTGGTCGCGCCCTTGTCCGTGCTGACCAACGTGCTGGGGCTGCTGCTCGCGGTCACGCTGGGCGGGGGCGGGCACGGGGTGGAGGCGGTCGTGGTCGCCTTCACGTACTACACCAACGCGACGCGGATCATGTTCGAGTTCAACCAGATCTACCGCCGGCTGGAGGGCGCGATGACGGAGGCCGCGCAGTTCACCGAACTGCTGCTGTCCCCGCCGACCGTGCTCGACCCGCTCTCGCCGGAGCCGCTGCCGCCCGGGGCCGCCGACGTCCGCTTCGACAAGGTGAGGTTCGCGCACGCGGGGGCGGAGACGACGCTCTTCGAGGGACTCGACCTGACCGTGCCCAGCGGGACGAAGATCGGTCTCGTCGGCCGGTCCGGCGGCGGCAAGACCACACTCTCCCGGCTGCTGTTGCGGATGACGGACATCGACGCCGGCCGGATCCTGATCGGTGGTCAGGACATCAGCAGGCTGCGCCAGGCCGACCTGCGCGGCCTGATCGCGTATGTGCCGCAGGACCCGGCCATGTTCCACCGCACACTGCGGGACAACATCGCGTTCGCCCGGCCGGGCGCCACCGACGCCGAGATCCGCCGTGCCGCCGAGGCCGCGCACGTCACCGAGTTCGCCGACGCGCTGCCGCACGGCTTCGAGACCATGGTGGGCGAGCGTGGCATCAAGCTGTCCGGCGGACAGCGCCAACGGGTCGCCCTCGCCAGGGCGATCCTGCGGGACGCGCCGATCCTGCTGCTCGACGAGGCGACCAGCGCGCTGGACTCGGAGAGCGAGCTCCTCGTCCAGGAGGCGCTGTGGCGGCTCATGGAGGGGCGCACGGCGCTCGTGGTGGCACACCGGCTGAGCACGGTCGCCGGCATGGACCAGCTCGTCGTCCTCGATCGCGGGCAGATCGTCGAGCAGGGCACGCACCAGGAACTGCTCGCGGCACAAGGCGCCTACGCGAAGCTGTGGCAGCACCAGTCGGGCGGCTTCCTCGACGACACCCCAGCCCAGGCCGACCTCGACGACACCCCCGCCCAGGCCGACCTGGACGGCAGGTCCGCTCGGGCCGACCTGCTGTGAACCCGAGCCCCGGGGGCCGGCCAAGGGCGCACGGTCGTCCGACGCCGGCCCCTAGGGGCCGAGGAGGACGGTCATCTCCACGGTCACCTCGTGGCCCGCCGTGAGGCCCCGCGGCTTGCGCACGGCGTTCTTGAGGGGCAGCAGGTAGGCGCCGTCCCTGGGAAACAGCGAGGTGGTGAAGTCGATCCCGGCGATCCGGGCCTCCACCGGGATCGCACCCCACCCGTAGGTGGCCAGAGCGGCCACTTCGCGGATGTCGGCCGACTCCTCGTCCGGCACGAGGACGAAGTAGTACGGCGCCGGTCCGCGCCATTCGATCACCGGTCCGGCGAAGGCGAGTCGCATCGGTCAGTCTCCTTGTGCGGTCGGCGCCGACGGGGTGTCCGTACGGGCGAGGGAGTCGACGAAGGTGCGGACGGCCGCCACCGCGGTGCCCGAGTGTTCCCGCATGAACGAGAAGTGGTCGCCGGGCACGTCGACTCGGGAGTGCGGCAGCGGCCAGGACGTCCGCCACTCCTGCGGGCCCGCGCCCGCCGCCATCTCGGGCGTCGGCTGTGTGGCGCGCACCAGCAGCGTGGGGACGCCCACCGGCTCCGGATCCCAGTCCAGGAACATCCGGGTGTACGCGCCCAGCGCCGCCACCCCGGCGTCCTCGTCCCCGGTGAACCGGTTCCCGCCCAGGCGCGGCGCGATCACGGCCGGCAGGGACAGCAGCCACGGCTTGTCGCTGTTGCCCTCGTCGATGAGGTACGTGTCCAGCAGCACCTGCCCGAGGGGAGGGGTCCCCGTGGTTTCGAGCCGACGGGTCACGGCGTGGGCGACCGCGCCGCCGGTGGACACACCGGCGATCACGAAGGGCCGGTCGCCGACGTGCCGCTGTACCGTCTCCGCATGGGTGAGGGCGAGCGCGTCCCGGTCGGCCGGCACGGCCCTGCCGGAGCCGATGCCGGGGTGCGGGAGTTCGAGTACGTCCCACTCGCCCTGGAAGTGGGCGTGGAACGTGGCGAACTCGCCGCCGGGGGCGGCGACGGGCGGGTGGTACCCGGTGAAGAAGACGAGCACCGGTCCCTCGCCAAAACCCCGGGCGCGCCGCAGCGGTGGGAGCGCGTGCTGCCGGCTGTCGGCCTGCCCGAATGTCGGCACCGCCCAGGAAGCCGTGACCAGCATGTGCATCGCGGCGACCACCTGACCGGCCTCGCAGACCTGCCGGTAGAGCGTGGAGAGGGTCTGCGGGGGCCGACCGTCCGTCGGTGTACCGCTGTCCGTCGGTGTACTGCTGTCCGTCGGCGTATCGCTGTCCGTCGGGGTGTGGCCGGATGTCGGTGTGCGGCCGGGCGCCGGTGCGGACTCGGACGTGGGCGTGGGCGCCTCCTCCGGTTCCGGTGCGGCCTCGGGGAGGTCGTCCAGCAGGTCGAGCACGTGGCGGGCCAGCCCCCGCGCGGTCGGATGCTCGAACACCACGGCGGCGGACAGCCTCAGCCGCAGAGCCGTGCTGAGCCGGTTGCGGACCTGGACCGCCATCAGCGAGTCGAAGCCCAGCTCGTCGAAGGACCTGCCTGCCGGCAGCGCGGCGGCGTCCGGATGTCCGAGGACGGCCGCCACGTCGGCGCTCAGCAACTCCGCGAGTACGTCCTCCCGTCGGCCGACGGGCGACGTCGCCAGCACCTTGAGCCAGGCTCCGGGCTCCCAGGACCGCGCGCCACCGGGCTCGGTGCCGGTACTCCCGGCGGCCGCGGCGGGCCGGTGCGGCCGTACCAGTCCGCGCAGGGGCGGTGGAAGGGGCCCTCGGGCGGTCCGGAGTGTGCCGCGGTCCAGCAGGATCGGCGCCAGCACCGGCTCACCCGTGCGCAGCGCCGCGTCGAACAGGGCCAGGCCCTGCCGCACGGAGAGCGCCCGCAACACGTCACCGGCCGTGCGGCCAGGGACGCCCGCGCCGGCCATGCCGGCACCGTGCTCCCAGGGGCCCCACTCCAAGGAGACGGCAGGCAGTCCCCGTCGGGTGCGATGCCGGGCCAGGGCGCCCAGGAAGGCGTTCGCCGCCGCGTAGTTGCCCTGGCCGGCCCGGCCCAGCAGGGCGGAGACGGAGGAGAACAGGACGAACGCCGACAGGTCCAGGTCCCGGGTCAGCTCGTGCAGATGCCAGGCCGCGTCCGCCTTGGGCCGTAGCACGGAGGTCATCCGTTCGGGAGTCAGTGAGGTCAGTACTCCGTCGTCCAGCACCCCGGCGGCATGCACCACGGCGGTCAGTGCGGGCGCACAGCCCTTGATCACCTCGGCCAGCGCGGCACGGTCGCCCGCGTCACAGGCCACAACACGCACCTCGGCACCCAACTCGCGCAACGCGGCCCGCAGTTCGCCCGCGTTCGGCGCTTCGGGCCCCCGCCGCCCGGTGAGCAGAAGGTGTCGTACGCCGTAGGAGGTGACGAGATGGCGGGCGAGCTCCGCACCCAGCGCACCGGTACCGCCGGTGATCAGGACGGTGCCGTGCGGGCCGAAGGAGCCGCTCCCGGTGGGTAGTTCACCCGCGGTGACCAGACGCGGCACGGCCGACCGCCCGTCGCGAAGGGAGATCTGCGGTTCTTCGGTCGCCACCGCGGACGGCAGCAGCCGCAGCGAGTCCGGACGCCGGTCCACGTCCACGAGGACGACGCGCCCGGGCAACTCGGCCTGGGCCGCCCGCACCAGCCCCCACACGGCCGCCCCGGCCAGATCCGGCTCCGGTGCGGTCGCGTCCCGCGTCACCACGACCAGGCGCGAACCGGCGGTGCGTGGGTCGTCCTGCCAGTCCTGGAGGGTACGGAGCACCCTGCCGGTCAGTTCGTGCACGGCCGGCATCGGATCGGCGCCCGCCGCCGGGTCACCGACCGCGGTGACGACGACGGTGTCCGGCTCCGGTGTGTCCGCTCCCAACAGGTGAGGAAGCGAGCCCCGCAGATCCAGGTCGTCCGGGCCCGCGAGCGCCCAGCGTCCGGTGGTCCGCGGGCGCTGCTCGCCATCGGGCCGGTCGAGGGCGGTCCACTCGGAGCGCAGCAGGGCACGCCGCACCACGTCGGCCGCCGACTCGACGGCCCCGGCGGGGAGTTCACGGGTGAGCAGGGAGCGCACCTGTGCCACCCGGTGCCCCGCCGGGTCGGCGACCGTCACCGAGACGGCGTCGGTCCCGGCCGGGGCGATCCGTATCCGCACCCCGGACGCGCCCGCCGCGAACAGGCGCACGCCGTTCCAGGCGAAGGGCACCCGGATCGCGTCCGGCTCGGGTGCCGGGCCCGCGAGGAGCGGGGCGTGCAAGGCCGCGTCCAGCAGCGCCGGGTGGATCCCGTACCGGTGGGCGGACGCCGACTCCGTTTCCTCCAGGCGGACGTCGGCGAACAGTTCGTCGCCGCGCCGCCACACCGCCCGTACGCCCCGGAAGGCCGGGCCGTAGGCGAGGCCGGCGTCCGCGAGACCGGCGTACGCGTCGGCCAGGTCCACCTCGGTCGCGCCCTGCGGCGGCCACTGAGCGAGTTCCGGGTCCGGCTGTGTGTCGTCCGCCGGGGTGACGCGGCCGAGCAGCCCCGTGGCGTGCCGGGTCCAGGCGGGTTCGGCGTCGTCGTCCTCGGCGGCGGGCCGGGCGTGGACGTCGACCGGGCGTCGGCCGGACTCGTCCGGCGCGCCCACGACGACCTGGAGGTGTACGCCACCGGCGGCGGGCAGCGGCAGCGGGGCCAGGAGCACGAGTTCGTCGAGCGCACCGCAGCCGACCTCGTCGCCCGCCTGTACGGCCAGCTCCACGAACGCCGTCGCGGGGACCAGGACCGTACCGCCGATCACGTGGTCGGTGAGCCACGGATGGGCCGTGGCGGAGAGCAGCCCGGAGAACACCGTCCGATCGGAGTCCGGTACGGCGAACGCCGGGCCCAGCAGCGGGTGTCCGAGCGCTTCCGCGGAGGGAGGCGGGGTGCGTTGGGCGTCCAGCCAGTACCGCCGCCGCTGGAAGGGGTACGTCGGCAGGTCCACCCGCCGGGCATCCCGGCCCGCGAACACCGCGGGCCAGTCGACGTGTGCCCCGTGTACGTGAAGCCGGGCCACGGCGGAGAGCAGGGTCTGCGGTTCGCGCTCGCCGCGGCGGGTGGCGGCGGCGCACACCGGGGCGCGGCTCCCGTCGTCCGGGTCCGCCAGGCAGTCCTCTGCCGCGGCGGTGAGCGCGGGACCGGGGCCGACCTCCAGGAACGCCGACACCCCGTTGTTCCCGAGCCACCGCACGGCGTCGGCGAACCGCACCGGCAGGCGGGCGTGCCGCACCCAGTACTCGGGCGAGCACAGCTCCTCGGCCTCGACCGGGCGGCCCGACACGGCCGACACCACCGGGATCCGCGGCGGCCGGAAGGCCAGCCCCTCGGCGACGCCACGGAATGCGTCGAGCATCGGTTCCACCAGGGGCGAGTGGAAGGCGTGGCCGACCCGCAGGCGTACGGTCCTGCGCCCCCGCGCCTCGAAGGCCGCCGTCACGGCGAGCACCGCGTCCCGGGCACCCGAAACCACCACCGAGCGCGGCCCGTTGACGGAGGCGACCGCCACCCGGCCCTCGAACTCGCTCAGCGCGGCGAGGACTTCCTCCTCCGTCGCGTGCAGCGCGACCATCGCCCCGCCTGCGGGCAGGGCGTGCATCAACCGGCCCCGGGCCGCCACGAGTTGTGCGGCATCGGCCAGATCCAGCACGCCTGAGACATGGGCTGCCGTCAGTTCCCCGACGGAGTGGCCGGCCAGGAAGTCGGCGCGCACGCCCCACGACTCCAGGAGGCGGAACAGCGCCGCCTCGAAGGCGAACAGACCGGCCTGGGTGAAGTCCGTACGGTCGAGTAGCCCGGCGTCCGCGGAGCCCGGTTCGGCGGACAGCACCACCTTCAGCGGTCGCTCCAGGCGGCCGTCCAGCTCCTGGCAGACCTCGTCGAAGGCCGCGTCGAAGGCGGGGAAGGCGGCACGCAACTCCATGCCCATGCGGACGCGTTGAGCGCCCTGCCCGGTGAACAGGAAGGCCGTGCGGACGCCGCGGTCCACGGCGGTCCGTACCGCGCCGCGGCCCTGGGCCATGGCCTCCAGTGCCGTCAGCATCCGCGCCCGGTCACCGGCCGGGACCATCGCCCGGTGGGCCAGCGGCGACCTCGACACGGCCAGCGAGAAGCCGACGTCGGCCGCCGACAGACCGGGCCGGGCGGCCAAGTGGGCCGCGAGCCGGCGGGCCTGGGCGCGCAGGGCCGCCTCGTCCGCGCCGGACAGCAGCCACGGCACCCCTGCCTCGGCGGCCAGGGGGGCAGCTTCCTCGGCGGCCAGGGGTGCCGCCGCCTCAGCGGCGGCCGTCGGTGAGGGAGCGGGGGGCCGTGGAGCCTCCTCCAGGACGACGTGCGCGTTGGTTCCGCTGATGCCGAAGGCCGATACGCCGGCCCGGCGCGGCCTGTCGTCCGTCGCGGGCCACGGGCGGGCCTCGGTCAGCAGGCGCACCCGGCCGGCGGACCAGTCGACGTGCGGGGTGGGGGTGTGCGCGTGCAGCGTCCGGGGGAGTTGCTCGTGCCGCAGGGCCTGCACCATCTTGATGACCCCGGCGACCCCGGCGGCCGCCTGTGTGTGACCGAGGTTGGACTTGACCGAGCCCAGCCACAGCGGGGGACGGTCCTGGGGGCGCCCCTGGCCGTAGGTGGCGAGCAGGGCCCGTGCCTCGACCGGGTCGCCGAGTCTGGTGCCCGTGCCGTGCGCCTCCACCGCGTCCACGTCCTCGGCGCGCAGTCCCGCGTCGCCCAACGCGCGTTCGATGAGCCGCTGTTGGGCCTGACCGTTGGGTGCCGTCAGACCGTTGGACTCGCCGTCCGAGTTGACGGCGGAGCCCCGGAGGACGGCCAGGACCGGGTGACCGTTGCGCCGGGCGTCGGACAGCCGCTCCAGCAGGACCAGCCCCGCTCCCTCGCCCCAGGCGGTGCCGTCCGCCTCCTCCGAGAACGACCTGCAGCGGCCTTCCGGGGACAGGACGCGCTGGCGGCTGAACGCCGTGAAGGCCTGGGGCGTCGCCATCACCGTGACCCCGCCCGCCAGGGCCAGGGAGCACTCACCGGAGCGCAGCGCCTTCGCCGCCCAGTGCAGCGCCACCAGCGAGGACGAGCACGCGGTGTCGAGTGTGACGGAGGGCCCGCGCAGGCCGTAGACGTACGAGATCCGGCCCGAGGCCACGCTGCCCGCCGAGCCCAGCGCGAGATGGGCCTCCAGCTCGTGCCGGTCCAGACGGCTGGCGTAGTCGCCGTGCATCACGCCGACGAACACGCCTGTGTCGCTTCCGCGCAGCGCGCAGGGGGAGACGCCCGCCCGCTCCCAGACCTCCCACGACGTCTCGAGCAGCAGCCGCTGCTGCGGGTCCATGGCCAGCGCCTCACGGGGCGAGATCCCGAACAGGCCCGCGTCGAACTCCGCGGCCCGGTGCAGGAATCCGCCGCTGCGGGTGTACGAGGTGCCGGTCCGGTCGGGATCGGGGTCGTAGAGCGCCGCCAGGTCCCAGCCCCGGTCGGTGGGGAAGCCCGAGATCGCGTCCCGGCCCTCGGTGACCAGGTCCCAGAGGTCGTCGGGGGAGTCGACGTCGCCCGGGTAGCGGCAGCCCATGGAGACGATCACCACGGGGTCGTCGGCGTGCGCTTCCGCGGCGAGGTGCGGCGGGGGAGCGGGCGCCGGGGCGAACAGAACACCGTGCAGGTGCCGGGCGAGGGCGGCCGGAGTGGGGTGGTCGAAGACCAGTGTCGAGGGGAGCCGCAACCCGGTCGCCTCGCCGAGCCGGTCGATCAGCGTGACGGCGCCCGCGGACGTCAGCCCGAGGTCGCTGAAGGGGTGGTCGGCGCCGTGACCGGTGATCTGGTGGCCTGTGCCTGTGCCTGTGCCTGTGCCGGTGCCCGTGCCTGTGTCTTTGGCAGTGACAGTGCCGGTGATCTGGTGGTCGACGCCGGGACCGATCGAGGTCGCCTCGCCGTCGAGCGGTCCGTCCGGTCCGCCGCCGCAGACCGCGGCCGTCTCCGCGAGGACCGCCTCGCACAGCGCCCGTTCCCGTCCCTCCGGCGGCAGGGACAGCAGCCGTCGGCGCAGGGCTCCCTCGGCCGCCGTCGGGGTGCGGAGGGCCGGGCCGCCCTCGGGCGGCGGGGGCCCCTCGGACACCGGGCGGGCCAGGTCGGGCAGGACCGCGTGGCGGGCGATCTTGCCGGACGCCGTGCGCGGCACGGCCGCGATCTCGCGGATCTCGACGGGCAGCTTGTACTCCGCCAACCGGGTTCGGCACGCGGCCAGCACGCGCCGGGCGTCGAACCCCTCCGGCCCCGGGACGACGTAGGCCACCGGGACCTCGCCCAGCACGTCGTCCGCTCTGCCCACCACCACCGCGTCCCGCACCCCCGGACAGCGCAGCAGGGCGTGCTCGATCTCGGTGGGGTGGATGTTCTCCCCGCCGCGGATGATCAGCTCGCTCACCCGGCCGGTGAGCAGCAGATGGCCGTGCTCGACGCGCCGTCCGAGGTCACCGGTGCGGTACCAGCCGGCCCGCAGCGCGGCCGACGTCGCCTCGGGCTGGTTGTGGTACCCGGACATCAGACTCGGTCCGCGCACCCAGATCTCGCCCTCGGTGCCGTCCCCGACATCGTCGCCGGACCGCGGATCGACCACCCGTACGTCCATGCCGGGGACCGGCGGCCCACAGGAGCCGTCGACCCTCGGCCCGCCGGGCCGGTTCACCGCGATCATCCCGCAGGTCTCGGTGCTGCCGTACGCGTCCAGCAGCGGCGCGCCCAGGAGCTCCGCCACCGCCCGCCGCAGGTCCGGCGCACTCGGGGCACCCGCCACGACACACGTCCGCAGATCGGGCGGCGGCGGGGCTCCCGCGGCCGACGCCACCAGCCGGTGGTAGACGGCGGGTACGCCGGCCAGGACCGTGTAGGGGCCGCCGAGCGCTTCGTGAGGGGTGCGCAGCTCCCGCAACAGACCGTCGGGCGGCAGGAGTTCGCCGGTGATCCGGGCGCTCGCGCCGACGGCGGTGACCCCCAGGATCGCGAGCGAGTGCCCGAAGCTGTGGAACAGCGGGAGCGGCCAGAGCAGCCGGTCCTCGGGCGAGAGCCCGAAGACCGGGGCGTAGCAGGCCGCCACCGACCACAGGGCGGCGCGCTGCGTGGACAGCACACCCTTGGGCCGGTGAGTGGTGCCGGAGGTGTAGAGCATCCAGGCCGGTTCGTCGAGCCCCAGGTCGTCCCGGGGTGGTTCGGCCGCCTCCGCCCCGGCCGCCTCCTCGAACAGACCCGTGCCCCCGGGGGCGTCCGCCGGCACCGGCCCCGGGCCGGTGAGCAGAACGCGCATACGGCGGTCCGCGCCGGCCGCGCCGCGCAGCCGGGCGAGGTGAGCGGGGGCGGTGACGACGACCGAAGCGCCGCTGTCCGCCAGGAAGTGGGCGAGTTCGGCGTCGGAGGACCGTGGGTTGAGAGGCACACCGACGGCCCCCGCCCGGACGGTGGCGAGGACGCCCTCCACCATCTCCACGCAGTTGCCCAGACAGATCGCGACCCGGTCCCCGCGCCGGACACCCACCCCGGCGAGATACGCGGCCAGCCGGCCGGTGCGCCGTTCCAACTCGGCATAGGTGACCGCGCGAACGTCGTCGGCGTAGGCCACCCGTGACGGTGAGCTCTCCGCGTGTGCCTCAAGCAGCTCCGGCAGTGGCCGGATCAGCTCCTCGTGGGTCACGTACCCGCCCCTCCGGCGGGTGGCGCAGCACGGCCGCCGTCAATCTCCTTGCAGAGCAATGTCCTTGAGCCTACGGCTCGATCGGTCGGATGATCGAATCTTCGCTCCGGCCCCCGCCCTGTCGCGAGGGAAAATCGACTGCGCGGCCTGCCGGTGCCCTCCTAGGGTCCTTTCATGGACTGGCACGCGTGGCACGACGACTACGACCGCGCCGACTCCGCCCTCGGGCGTCGGCTTCACGTGGTCCGGGAGCGGATCAGGACGGCCCTGGACGCCCGCCCTCCCGGTGCCGTGCGGGTGGTGAGCGTCTGCGCCGGCCAGGGGCGGGACCTGCTCGGCGCGCTGTCCGGTCACCCGCGTCGGGACGACGTCGCCGCGCGGCTGGTGGAGCTGGACCCGCGCAACGTGGCCGCGGCCCGGCGAGCGGCCGGTGCTCTCGGCCTGGACCGGGTGGAGGCGGTCGTCGGCGACGCCGCGCTGACCGAGCACTACCGCGGTATGGCGCCCGCGGACCTCGTGCTGATGTGCGGGGTGTTCGGCAACGTCTGTGACGAGGACATCGAGCGCACGACCACTTTCTGCACCCAGCTGTGTGCCGACGGCGGCACGCTCGTGTGGACCCGCCACCGCAAGCGGCCGGACGTGTTCCCGAAGATCTGCGACTGGTTGGAGGGGCGCGGCTTCGTGAGGGAGTGGCTGTCCGCGCCCGACGCCGGGTTCGGGGTCGGAGTGCACCGGTTCGCGGGCGAACCCGCGCCTCTCGCCGTGGGGGAGCGGATGTTCACGTTCGTCGGCTACGACGTGCTGGCGCGGACCGCCCGTGAGGGGTGAACCAGGCCGGTGGCCCGCGCCGGACCCGCTGTCCGCCCCCGCCCGTGCGACGCGACGCGGCCCGCAATGGTAGAAGCGGGCATGACCAACTCGTACTTCCCCGCCCCTTCCTCCGCGGCCGGTTCCCGATGACCGCCGGCGTCGACACCCCCGACCGCCGGGGCCGCACCGGACTCGACCGCACCGGCCGGGACCTCACCGGCAACCCCCGCGTCAAGGTGCGGGACGTGACCCTCTTGTCCAGCCACTGGTACGTCGAGCGCACCACCGTCTTCGACATCCAGCACGCGGACGGCACGTGGAGCACCCAGGAGCGCGAGACGCACGACCGCGGCAACGGCGCCACCATGCTGCTGTACGACGCCGAACGCGAAACCGTGCTGCTCACCCGCCAGTTCCGCTTCCCGGTCTACGTCAACGGCCACCCCGACGGCCTGCTGGTCGAGACCCCGGGCGGCCTGCTCGACGACGAGGACGAACACCCCGAGATCGCCGTACGCCGTGAGGTCGTGGAGGAGACCGGGCACACCATCGGCGACGTCCAGCACGTCTTCGACGTCTACATGAGCCCGGGCTCGGTCACCGAACGCGTCAGCTTCTACGCCGCCGCCTACGGCCCTTCGACCCGCACCCACGCGGGAGGTGGTCTCGACGAGGAGGGCGAGGACATCGAGATCCTCGAACTGCCCTTCCGCCGTGCCCTGGAGATGATCCGCACCGGGGAGATCGCCGACGCGAAGACGATCATGCTGCTGCAGTGGGCGGCGCTGGAAGGCCCGTTCGCCCGCTGAGCCAAGTCCTCCGACTCGACCCTCGCCCTTCAACTCGCCGCGCAGGCCCTTGACTTGAAGTGCGCTCGAAGATGAAGACTCCCGTTCGTGCCCCGAAGACGGGCGTGCGAACGGGAGGACATCATGAAGTACCGCACCATCGGCAGCGCCCCGGACCGTCGCCGCGAGGTGAGCGTGCTCGCCCTCGGGACGATGCTGTTCGGCTCCGTCACCGACGAGAAGACCTCCTTCGCCGTGCTCGACCGCTATGTCGAGGCCGGCGGGACCTTCGTCGACACGTCCGACAACTACGCCTTCTGGACCGACGACGGTCAGGGTGGCCAGAGCGAGGAACTCCTCGGCCGCTGGCGGCGCAGCCGCGGCGTCGGCGACGAGATCGTGATCGCCACCAAGCTCGGCGCCCGCCCCCTCGCCCCCGGCACCGGCTACGTCGACAACGCGGAGGGCCTGTCCGCCAAGGTGATCCGCGAGTCGGCCGAACGCAGCCGCGAGCGCCTCGGCGTCGACAGACTGGACCTGCTCTACGCCCACATCGAGGACCACGCCGTCCCGCTGGAGGAGACGGTCACAGGCTTCGCCGACCTGGTCGCGGAGGGCACGGTCGGCCTCCTCGGCGTCAGCAACCACGCCGTCTGGCGGGTGGAGCGGGCCCGTTCCCTCGCGGCGGCGGCCGGCCTGCCCGGCTACGAGGTGCTCCAGTACGAGCACAGCTACCTCCGTTCCCGCACCGACGTGCCCGGCGACCTCTTCCCCGACGGCAGCCTGGCCGCCGCCGGCCCGGACCTGCTCGGCTACCTGCGCGCCGAGCCCGCCCTGACCCTGGTCGCCTACTCGCCCCTGCTGAAGGGCACGTACGCCCGCCCCGAGCGCCCGCTGCTGCCGGGCTACGACCACCCGGGCACGCCCGCCCGGCTGGCGGCCCTTCGCGAGGTGGCCCGCGACACCGGCGCGACCGTCAACCAGGTGGTCCTGGCCTGGCAGCTGGGCGGCGAACCGCCGGTCATCCCACTGGTGGGCGTCTCGTCGGTGGCGCAGCTGGAGGAGAACCTCGCGGCGGTGGACCTGGAGCTGACGACGGAGCAGCGGGGGCGGCTGGACGAGGCGCACTGACATCCGGTTCTCGTAGGTCACGGCCGCCGCCGTCACGGCCTCCGCTGTCTCGGCGGCGGCCGCCGTCAGTGGGCCCCGCGCCTCACCCGGCCTCGACGAAGCGGTCGAGCAGCGCGTCCAGCCCGGCCGCCAGCCCCTCCGGCCCGCCGCGCTCGGCGAGGGCGGGGGCGACCTCCCGCAGGACGGGCAGCTCCTGCGCCGGCATCCGGTGCAGGCCCAGCCGGAACGCCGGGTCGGACTCGTCGGGGTTGTCCACCATCGGACGCAGCTCCACGGACACGTAGCCGAGCAGCCACGAGGTGAAGGCCCGGAAGGCGGCGGCCGCCCGGTCGTCCTCCAGCCCGGCACCTCGCAGCAGTGCCAGCACCCGCTCGTGGTCCTTGAGCACGGCGAGCGGCCTGCGTGCCAGCGGCACCGCGAGCATGCGCGTGGCCAGCAGCGGGACCGCCTGGGGGTGGTCGAGGCAGACGTCGTACGTGGTGCGCGCGACACGGTGGAGTCCGGCGCGCCAGTCGCCCGCCCCGTCGGCCTCGCCCTCCTGGCCGGGGGCGGCGGCCAGTCGTTCCTCCAGCTCCAGGTAGAGGGCCTCGACCAGACCGTCCAGCAGGGCGTCCTTGCTCGCCGCGTACCGGTAGAGGGCCATCGCCTCCACGCCCAGCTCGGACCCGAGCCGCCGCATGCTGAGGGCCGACAGACCCTCCCGGTCGACCAGCTGCAGCGCGCTGGCGAGCACCCGCTCCCGGCTCAGTCGGCCGTAGCGGCCCCGGTCGCCCGCCCGGCGCGCCGGGCCGTCCGCAGCCCGCGCGCCCCTGCTCCGTGCCTCGGCCCTCTCACCGGCCATGCCTCGCCTCCCGACGGTCGGTACGTGCAGTGCTCCCGCTTGTGTTGACTCTACGCATGCCCGGGGGCAAGGTGTACGTATACGACGTAAATATACGCCGAATGGGCGCATGGGCGTCACCGCCCCTCGCTCAGCACGGTTCCCCCGTCGAGCCAGGAGTGGGGAGCACGAGATGACAGTCCACCGGCTTCGGACCCGGCAGGAACAGGCCGACCGCGCCTGGATCACACCGGACGGCACACCCCCCGTCGAGTCCCGTGCTGCCGACGCGACCGGGCGGGACGGGCCGGACCTGACGGACGTGCCCTTCGCCACGACCTGGATCAGTCCCGAGGCCCGGCGGGCCGCACAGCGGGTGCTCGGCTCCGGCTGGGTCACGACCGGACGCGAGACGCAGCGGTTCGAGGACGACTTCGCGGCCTACGTGTCGGCCGCCCACGCCGTCGCGGTGAGTTCCTGCACGGCCGCGCTCGAACTGGCGCTGCGCGCCCTGCGGCTGCGGGACGGCGCGCCGGTCCTGATCCCGGCGCTGACCTTCTGCGGAGCGGCCCAGGCGATCCTGCACGCCGGACTGCGGCCCGTCCTGGTCGACGTCGACCCGCGCACCGGGATGCCGACCCCCGCCACCGTGGCCCGCGCGGCCGCGGCCTGCGGCCGGCCCCGGGCGATGATGGTCCTGCACTACACCGGGGCCCCCGCACCCGTCGCCGAACTGGCCGAGGCCGCGGGGCTGCCCCTGGCCCGCGTGGTCGAGGACGCCGCGCACGCCCTGGGCGGCACGGTGGGCGACCGGCCCGTGGGCAGCGTGTCCAAGGCGACCTGCTTCAGCTTCTACGCCACCAAGAACCTGCCCATCGGCGAGGGCGGCATGGTCACCACCGACGATCCGCTGCTCGCCGACCGGATCCGGCGCGGACGGCTGCACGGCATGTCCGCCGACGCCTGGCGCCGCGCACTGCCCGGCGGCACCTGGCGGTACACGGTGGAAGAGGCCGGCCTGAAGGCCAACATGACCGACCTGCAGGCCGCCATCGGACGGGCCCAGCTGCGGCACCTCGGCGACTGGCAGATGCGGCGCCACGCCCTGGCCGCGCAGTACACGGCGGCGCTGGAGGCGGTACCCGGTGTCGAACCCCTGGAGCCCGCGGCACCCGGCCTGCACGCCCGCCACCTCCACGTCGTCCGCGTGCTGGAGGGCTACGGGACCGGCCGCGACGAACTCGTCGAGCGACTGGCCGAGCTCGGAATCGGCACATCGGTCCACTTCATCCCCCTGCACCACATGCCGTACTTCCGCGGTGCCGCGATCATCCCCCCGGGGGGCCTGCCGGGCGCCGACGCGCTGTTCCCGCAGCTGCTGTCCCTGCCGCTGTACCCGCACCTCACCGAGCGCTCGGTCGACAGGGTCTGCTCCCACCTCGCCCGGCTCGCGGCCACCTCCCCGCACCACACCGGCCTGCGCACCCTGGTCGCCGGCGCCGGAGAGGCCGGGCGGGCGCTCGCCCGGGACCTGGCGCACACCCCGCAGTACGGGCTCGAGCCGGTGGGCTTCCTGGACGACGATCCGGCCAAGCGCCGGGCGGGCTTCATCGGGGGCCTGCCGCTCCTGGGCAGCCTGGAGGACATCGGCACGGCGGTGCCGCTGCACCGGGCGGAGGCGGTGGTCGTGGCCATCCCCGGCCTGGACCCCACCCGGTTCCGGGAGGTGGCGCGGGCCGCCGAGGCCGCGGGCGCCAGTGTGCGCTACCTGCCGTCGTTCATCGCCGCCCTGCGCCGCGACGTGGTCGGCGACGACATGCGCGAACTGGACGTGCGCGCGCTGATCGGCCGCGCCGAGATGCACGTGGTCAGTCCCGAGGCGCGTGCCACCATCGCCGGTCGCCGGGTCCTGGTGACCGGCGCCGGCGGCTCGATCGGCAGCGAACTGTGCCACCAGGTCCGCGCCTTCGGCCCGAGCCGCCTCTTCCTCCTCGACCACGACGAGTCCAACCTGCACCGGCTCCAACTGGAACTCCAGGGCGACGCCCTGCACTCCGACGACATCGTGATCTCGGACATCCGCGACCGCCCCCGCATCGACCAGATCTTCCGTACGCTGCGCCCGGAGGTGGTCTTCCACGCGGCCGCGCACAAACACCTGCCGCTGCTCGAACTGCACCCCTGCGAAGGCGTGAAGTCCAACGTCCGAGGCACTGAGAACCTGGTCCGCGCCGCCGCGGCGGCGGGCACCGCGAGGTTCGTGCTGATCTCCACGGACAAGGCGGCCGACCCCGTGTCGGTGCTCGGAGCCACCAAGCGACTGGCCGAGCTCATCGTGCACCAAGCCCAGCGGGACGCCCCACCCGGAACCGTGTTCTCGGCCGTCCGCTTCGGCAACGTGCTGGGCAGCCGCGGCTCCCTGCTGTCGGTCGTGGCGCAGCAGTTGGGCGCGGGCACACCGGTGACCGTGACCCACCCCGACGCGACCCGCTTCTTCATGACCGTCGAGGAGGCCGTCGGCCTGGTCCTGGAGGCCGCCCGGATGGCCCGCGGAGGTGAGGTGTTCGTCCTGGACATGAGCGGACCGGTGCGGATCGTCGACCTCGTCCGCGAGTTCGCCCGCTCCGTGCACGTCCCCGACGTCGACATCCGCTACACGGGCCTGCGCCCCGGCGAGAAACTCAACGAGACGCTCTTCTCGGCCCAGGAGAACCACGCCCACACCACCCACCCTCGGATCCTCGCCGCCACGGCCCCCCAGGAACGCTCCGCCGACCTCGCACAGGGTCTGCCCGCGCTGTACGCCGCCGCGGAGCACAACGACTCCGCCGAGGTACGCCGCGTCCTGACCCGGCTCCTCCCCGGCTTCCCCCCGCCCGCCCCGACCCAGCCCCAGGGCGGCCTGGCCGACCCGTACCCGGACGACTTCTGATGCCCGCGCGCCGCCCCTGGCCGACCTGGGAGCCGAGGCAGCGGGTCCGGCGCCCGCGCCGCCTGCTGCGCCGCGTCCTGGTCATCGGCCTGGTCGCGGTCCTGGCGCTGCTCGGTCTGGGCGCCGGCGGCGTCTGGTGGGCCACCGACCACTACGGCGACCAGGTCACCCGCATCCCCGACGCCTTCCCGGAAGGCTCCCGGCCGCCCGAACCCCCCGGACACGACGACGGCACGACCTTCCTCCTGGCCGGCGTCGACAGCCGCTCCAAGCGTCCCACCACCGGCAGCGACGCCACCGGCCGACTGTGGACGTACGGCGCCCAGCGCAGCGACACGCTGATGCTGGTGCACCTCGGCGGTGACGAGCACACCGCGTACACCGTCTCCATCCCGAGGGACAGCTGGGTGCCCGTCCCCGGCCACGGCTCGGCGAAGATCAACGCCGCGTTCTCCTGGGGCGGCCCGCCCCTGCTCATCCAGACCGTGGAGCACCTCACCGGCACCCGCGTCGACCACTTCGGCGTCATCGACTGGCACGGCTTCCGCTCCCTCACCGACGCGGTCGGCGGCGTCCCCGTCACCATCGCCCAGGACGCCTACGACCCCGAGCAGAACCGCCACTTCACCGCCGGTACCCACGTCCTGAACGGCGAGCAGGCCCTCGCGTACGTCCGCCAGCGCCACGGTCTGCCCGGTGGCGAACTGGACCGCATCAAGCGGCAGCAGGAGTTCCTCCGCAGTCTGGTCGGCCAGATCCGCGGCGACGTGCGCGTCACCGACCCGTTCGGCGCCGACCGCACACTCGACGCGATCACGCGCACCGTGAGCGTGGACGACCGGATGTCCAACGGCGACCTGCGCGCCCTCGTCCTCGGCCTGCGCCACCTCGACACCGCCGACGCCACGTTCACCACGGCCCCGATCGTCCGCTCGGAACTGATCGACGGGCAGTACGCCCTGATCCTGGACCGGCAGAGGCTGCGGGCGGAGTGGCAGTCGGTCGAGACGGGACATCCGCCCGGCACCGGGAGGTGACCCGGCATGCGTCGCGGGCACCCCGGCCGCCGAGCCCTCCTCGGGAACGGCGCGCGCGCCGGACTGGCCCCCGCCGTCGGCTTCAGCGCCCTCGCCCAGGCGGCCCCCCTGCTGACCAACCTCGTGCTCACGCCGTATCTCATCCGGCATCTCGGCCTGGACCGGTTCGGCGTCTGGTCGTTGGTCCTGGTCTTCCTGGCGACGCTCACCGTGCTGGACGGCGGAGTCGGCGCGTCCCTCGCCCGCTTCCACGCCTACCACGCGGCACGCGGCGACCGGGAGGGCGCGGCGCGGCTGGTGATCGGGTCGCTGGCACTGTTCGCGGCACTGGGCGCCGTGGTCACCGGCCTGTGCCTGCTGCTCGCCCCGACGATCGTGTCGGCCCTGGACGTACCCCCTCGGCTCAGGGAAGAGGCGCGCCAACTGCTCATGGCGCTCGGGCCGTTGCTCACGCTGGCACTGGCGTCCAACTCCGCGATCGCGCTGCTCCAGGCCAACACCCGTTTCCGCACCCTGGCGGGTGTCAGCGGCGGCTCGTGCCTGGCCTTCGCGACGGCCGTGATCGTGCTGGTCGACGAGGGCGGCGACCTGCCCCTGCTCGCCGTCCTGGCGGCGGGCCGCTACCTGCTCGTGACGGTCGGCGGGCTGGCCGCGGGCGCGCGGCACCTTCGCGTCCGGCGGCCGTTGCTGCCACCGCGCGCCGAACGCCACGAGTTCTGGGGCTACGCGCTGCGCATGCAGCTGTCCGGCTTCACGGTCTTCCTCAACGGCGAGATCGACGCCGTGGTGATCGCCGCGCTGCTGCCGGTGCGCTACGTCGGCATCTACGCCGTCGGCTACCAGGCCGCGACCGCCCTGCGCAGCCTGCCCCTCTACGCCTTCCCGCCGATTCTCACCCGTATGACGCACGTCTACGCCGAACACGGACGCGCGGGCGCCGCACGGGAGTTCCACCACCTGCAGCCCCGCTGGCTGCCGGCCGTCCTCACCTACGGCGTGGTGACCACCGCCGTGGTGGGGATCGCCGTACAGGTCTGGCTCGGCCCCGAACTGGCCCTCGGCGGTGTGGTGGCGGCCGTCCTGCTGGCGGGCTACGCGGTGCAGGTGGCCTTCACCGGTGTGCGGACGTGCTTCGTACGGGCCATCGGCCTGCCCGGCTACGAGACCCGCTACTCGTGGTGTGCGACGGCGGTCAACCTGGCGCTCACCGTGCCGATGACGCTGCTGTTCGGCGTCCTCGGAGTGGTCCTGGCGACCGCGATCGGCCTCACGGCCGGGGCCGTGTACTTCGTCGTCCTGTGCCGGAGACTGGCCGATCTGCACGAACGGCGGCTGCCCGCGCGCTGGCTGCCGGCCACCGCGCTGGCCACCGGCGTGTCCGTCGCGGGAAACCTGTTCGTCCTGTGGCTCGGGTGGCACGGCGTGCTGCCGCTGCTGCTGGCGGGCGTGCCCGTACTGCTCGGCCTGGCCGCCGCCGCGGCCCTGCTCCGGCCCGGGTTCGGAGCCACCCGTGCCCCCACCGGAAGTCCCGCGGCGCACGTGGAGAAGGAGGAAGCCGCATGAACACCCCCACCACACCCGTCCCTCGTCCGTCCCGGGCCAGGCGAATCCTGATCGTGGCCCAGCTGGACGGCTACGCCAACAGCGTCAGGCCGCTGGCCATCCAGCGGTTCCTGGAGGAGCACGGCCACGACGTGCGACTCGTGGACACCAACTGTCTGTCCAGGGCGGCCAGTGCGCCGGGTTCCATGGGGCGGATGCTGCCGGGCTCGCTGCGGCCCGCCCGGCTCGCCCTGTACGTCAACGACGTGGCGTCCAAACTCCTCACCCGCCGCTGGGCGTTCGGGCGCCGCCATCTCTCGTACCACGTCCTGCTGACCGACCACCGGCTGCGGCGGCGCATCCTCGCGGACGAGCTCGACGTCGACGACTACGACCTCGTCATCTGCGCGACGCCGTACGACGCCGGTGTCCTGACCACCGGCACGTCGGCGCGGACGTTGTACGACTGCCCCAACCCGTGGGCCGACGAGGTCTACTGCGAGAGCCGGCTGACGGATCGCCAGCACCGCAGGTTCCGGCGCTGGGAGACCGGGTTCCTGGAGGACATGGAGCACCTCTCCTTCTCCTGGGAGTCGTACGGCCGTTACGCCCAGGAGCACTACGGGATAAGCGGCGGCAACTTCCTGCAACTCAACTGGGGATGCACTCCGTCGCCGGAGCGCGCCCGGTTCGCCGCTCCACCCCGCGTGGCCTACCTCGGCTCGCTCAGCTCACGGTTCATCGACCTCTCCCTGCTGGCCCGCCTCAACCGGCGGTACCCGCACATCGACGTCTACGGTGGACCGCCGCCCGATCCGGCGCTCGGCATCAACTACCGCGGCTACGCCTCGCCGGAGATCCTGCGCCACTACCAGTTCGGACTGATCACCTGCTCGCGCGACCTGCTGCGACGGGAGGGCTTCTCGGCCAAGCACCTGCACTACCTGGCGTACGGCCTCCCTGTCCTGGTGCCCGACTGGCGGCGCCACCTCGACCTGCTGCGCGGGTCCGTCCCCTACAGCGAGGAGTCGTTCACGTCGGTCATCGAGGGGCTGAGCGATCCGGAGCGGTGGCGGCGGGCGAGTGACACGGCGTACGCACAGGCAGGGCGTCTGGACTGGAACCGGACCCTGGAGCCGCTGCAGCGGTTGCTGGACGGACAGCCGCGGGGATGAGCAGGGCCGCGACGAGGGTGACCGTCAGCGAGTTGCTGATGTCGAACGACCAGGGGCGTTCCAGGACCGAGGCGAGCAGGACCGGCAGCAGGACGCAGGCCGCGGCGGGGAACGCGGCCGTGCCGCCCTTGAGCAGCAGGTGGGCCAGGAGGAGCACGAAGAGGACGAGGCCGACGAGACCGCTTGCGTAGAGGATGTCGATCCACTGGTTGTGCAGTGACGGCGAGACGGCGGCCGGGATCTCGCCGACCTGGTACTTGCCGGACCAGGCCTTGCCGCCGAAGCCCAGGAAGGGCGAGCCGCCGAGTTCCGTCCTGGCCATCTCCCAGATCGTGGCCCGGTCACCGAGGCGATCGGCTCCGGGGTGATGGAACGGCGCCGCGAGGCCGATGAAGGACGCCACCCCCAGGACCGGCACCGTCAGCAGGATCCGCCCGGGCGAGACCCTCCGGCCACCCTCGCTCATGAGACGGGGACGCAGCAGGACCAGCAGGGCCAGGGCCGCCAGAGCCGCCACGGTGGCCAGTTTGCTGCCGGTCGCCACGGCCAGGAACGCGACGTAGCAGGCCAGCAGGACGCGGACGCGGCCGCGCAGCCCCAGCCACACGAGGGGGACACCGAGAGCCAGCAGCAGACTGAAGATGTTCTCGTTGGTGAAGACACCCGCGTAGTGAACTCCCAGCAGGCCGCAGGGGTTGTCGGGCCGGCACTCCCGCAGGACGCTCGCCGGCTCGACGAGTGCCTCGATGCCGCCGAGGACTGTGAACAGCAGCACGGCGGCCGAGGCGCCCAGGAACGCCGCCCGGCCGGGCCGCGCGACCACCGCCGCGAGCAGCACCGCGAGCAGGACGAACTGCCGGGGGGCGAGGAACTGTTGCCCGTGCAGGCCGTCGGAAAGGGCGAACAGCGCGACGAGCGTGAGAGCGAGGAGCGGGGCGACGTTGATCCGGGGCCGGGTGACGAGCAGCCGGTGGACGACGAACACGACGCAGGTGGCGAGCAGGAGGCCGTTGGCGACCGACCCGATCTGGTTCACCCACCCCGGGAACCCGATCACCGTCTCTCCCCGCGGGTCGAGCAGCTGTGGCCGCCCCGCGCGGATCACGTACGCGACCGTCGGCGCGTTGGCCAGCACGCCGGTCAGGAAGACCACCGTGGCGGTGAGGTCCCAGTCCCGGAAGACGCGGGAGCGTATGAGCGCCACCGCGATCGGGATCAGCGACAGCACGGCCAGGATGCCGAGGGCCATGACGGTACGGGCCTGGTCCTGTGTCATACCGGTGCCCCGCTTCGCCTAGTCGTGGTGCCGGTGGGCCCGGGTGACGCCGCCCGTCGCCGGTGCCGCCCGCAGGGGAAGGGCCGCCCGGGCGCTCGTCATCGAGGCCCGGGGACCTGCCACGGGCACGCGGTCCGTACGGTCCGCGGTCTTCTGACCCGGGTGCCGGGCCGTCGTCCCAGGAGCCTGCGGGTCGCCGTCGCCGGGCGGCTGCCAGTCGGCGAGTCCCTCGGCGTGTGTCGCGGTCAGGACGGCGCCGAGTACGTGCGCACGGACCGCCGCGAGGGTGTCCAGCGCGCGCCGGGCGTCGTCGCGGCGGGTCTTCCCGGACCGCACGACCAGCAGCACACCCTGCGTCATGGAGGCGAGCGCGGCCGCGTCGGCGAACGACAGCAGCGGCGGACTGTCCACCACCACGAGGTCGGCCTCCGCCTCCAGGGCGCGGATCAGCTTCCCCATCTCGGCGGAGCAGACCAGCGTGCCCGGATCGGCGGGGACGGGGCCGCTCGGCAGGACCCGGACGGTCCCGCCCTCCACGCGTTCGAGGGCCTCCGGGAGCGATGCCTGCCCGGTGAGGACGCCGGTCATCCCGGGCGTGCCACGCAGGCCCAGTTCCGCCGCCAGCCGTGGCCGGCGCAGGTCCGCCTCCACCAGGACGACGCGTCGGCCGGTGCGGGCGACGCTCGTCGCGAGGTCGACGGCGGTGCGTGTTCTGCCCTCGGCGGGGAGCGCGCCGCAGATCAGCACGGAGTGCGGGATGTCGTCCCCGACGGCGAACCGCAGACGGGTGCGGAGCTGGGCGAGGGCCTCGGTCCGCCGGGTGCTTCCGTTGCGCTTTCGGGGCCCGCCGGGCGGGGGAACGACACCCAGCGTGGTCAGGCCCAGCCGGGTGCGGACGTCGTCCGCCGAGCGCAGGGTGGTGTCGAGGGACTGGCGCAGCACCGCGCCGCCCACGCCCACGACGATCCCGGCGAGCAGACCGATGGCCACGTTCACCGCCGGGCGGGGACTGGTGGGCGTCGACGGCGGCTCGGAGCCCCCGACCACGCTGGCCTTGACCAGGGGCGGGGCGCCGGCCGAGGAGCCCTCGATGGTGGCCAGGTACTTGGTGAACTGGACGGCGGTCTCGTCGGCGATCGTCTGCGCCTGCGCGGCCGACCCGTCGGTGACCCGGATGTCGACCAGGGTCGTGTCCAGGGGCGACTGGGCACTGATCTTCTGCGAGAGATGCCCGGGGGTGGTCCGCAGCCCGAGTTCGGAGATGACCCCGTCGAGCACGGCGGGGCTGGTGACGATGCGGGTGTAGGACTTCACGCGCTGTTGCGTGAACAGGCCGCCCTGGTAGGCGTCACCGCTGGTCGCGTCGCTGGTGGCGATGAAGAGCTGCGCGGTCGCCGTGTACGTGCGGGGCAGCAGGGCGGTCGCGGCGACGGCCCCGGCCAGTCCCAGGAGCACGCACACCGTGACGAACCGCCACCTGCGGCGCAGGGCGGCGACGAAGTCGTGGAAATCCATGGAGGCTCCCCTCCGCCCCGGTGTGTTCCGGGCTGTCTTGACGTCGTCCGGCCGAGGGCGCAATATGTGGATTCACAGCTCATTTACGTCGTAAACGTACGATATCAGCATACGGCGAAGCGGCACAGTCCTCCGCCGGAACGACTGGACGCAGACCATGGATCGACACCTGGAACGCTGCGCGATCACCCCCTACGGGCGAGGAGCGGGAAGCTCTCGGGTCCGGGTCTTCGAGTGGCTGGACCGTGTCGGCGCGGACTTCACCGTCGGCAGCTATCTGTCGCTGCCGGACGCCGCGCCGTCCCGGCTCGCCCGGCACCCGGTGTCCCTCGCGAGGGCGGAGCTGCGCCTCGGCGCCATCGCACGCGGCCGTCCCCGGATGCTGCTGCTGCACCGCGAGGCCTCGCCGCTCAGCCGCGGCTGGTGGGAGCGGCGGTTGCTGTCCAGCGCCGAGTTCGCCGTGTACGACTTCGACGACGCCCTGCAGTGGGACACGGGCGAAGGCGGTCTGGCCCGCCGGATCGCGCCCAAGGCCGGCAAGGCCAGGGTGGCCGTGCGGCACGCGGACCGCGTCATCGCGGGCAACGACGTGCTGGCCGAGTGGGCCTCCCGGCACCATCGGGACGTCGTGGTGATTCCCAGCTGCGTGGCCCCGCAGGACTACACGCCCAAGACCTCGTACGCACTGCACGACCCGCCGCGCCTGGGCTGGATCGGCTCGCCCCACAACGAGGCGTGCCTGCTGCTGATCGCCGCCGCGCTCAGGGAGGTCCACCGCAGGACCGGCGCGCGGCTCACCCTCGTCGGGACGACCACGCCGGCCCTCGGGGACCTGGAGTCGTTCGTCGACCGGATCGCCTGGAGCCCGGACAGCCAGAGGGCGGCGCTGGCCGGCATGGACGTCGGCCTGATGCCCCTGGCCGCGAGCGCCTACAGCCTCGGCAAGTGCGGGTACAAACTCCTCCAGTACGCCGCTGCCGGACTGCCCGCCGTGGCCAGCCCGCTGGGCGTCAACGCCGAGCTGCTGTCGGGGTTCGGCATGCCCGCGGCCCGGACCCGGGACGAGTGGACCGGCGCGATGCTGGGCCTGCTCGACGCCCCGGCGGCGGAGCGGGAACGGCTCGGGCGCGCCGCCCGGGAGACCGTCACCCGCCGCTACTCCTACGACGCCTGGCTGCCGGCGTGGGCGGCGGCCCTGGAACTGGGTCCGGTGCCGCGATGACCACCCCACCGCGGACCGTCCCGGCCGTCGACGTCGTGATCGTGAACTGGAACGCCGGCCGGCATCTCGGCGACTGCCTGCGCTCCGTCGTCCGGGCCGACCGCTCGGAGCTGGAGGTGGCGCGGATCGTGGTCGTGGACAACGCCTCCGGCGACGACTCGCTGCAGGGGCTGAGCGCGGCCGACATCCCGCTCGACGTGGTGCGCAACCCCCGTAACCGCGGCTTCGCCGTCGCCTGCAACCAGGGCGCCGCCCGGTGCGACAGCGACCTGTTGCTCTTCCTCAACCCGGACACGGAGCTCTACCCGGACAGTCTGGCCGTCGTCGCACGGGTCCTGCGGAGCCCGCCCGAGGATCACATCGGGATCTTCGGAGGGCTCATGGTGGACGAGCGGGGCAATCCACAGATCTCGTGTTCGAGGTTCCCCACCCTGCGGGTCTACCTCGGCAAGATGACGGGGCTCGACCGTGTCGCGCCCGCCCTCTTCCCGTCGCACCACGTCCGCCCCCGGGAGCTGACCGGTTCGGGGCCCGTGGACCAGGTCATCGGAGCGTTCTTCCTGGTGCGCCGACCGGTGTTCGAGGAACTGCACGGCTTCGACGAGCGGTACTTCCTGTACCTCGAGGACGTCGACTTCGCCTGGCGTGCCCGCCGGGCCGGCTGGCTGTCCTACTACGTGGAGCAGGCCCGGGTCCATCACGCGGGGCAGGTCAGCTCCTCCCAGCTCGGGCCGTGGCGGCACTACCTGCTGATGTGCAGCCGCAGCACGTACGCGTTCCGGCACTGGACGCGGCCGCGGGCATGGGCGCTGATGGCGCTGACCGTGTCCGTGGAGCCGGCCGCGCGACTGGCGGCCGCGGTGTTGCGGGGGCGGTGGGCGGAGTTGGGGGCCACGCTGGCGGTCTACCGGAGTTTTCTGCGCTGGTTTCGGCAGGGGCGGTGATGCGCGGTGCGGTGCGGTGCGGTGCTGTGCGGTGGTGTCCGGCGCCGGGGTGAGGGCCGCCGGGTAGGGGGGTGGGGTTCTGCCGGGGGCGGGCTGCGGGTCCGTTGTGGCGTGTCGCGCAGTTCCCCGCGCCCCTGGTGGCGCAGTTCCCCGCGCCCCTGTTGCGCAGTTCCCCGCGCCCCTGGGCGCTGTTTCCCCGCGGCCCTGGTTGTGCTGTTCCGGGCGGTTCTGGGCGCGCTTTTCGTGCGTCCCTGAGGTGAGGGCACGAGGTCGTCCGGTCCTGGGTGCCCAGGGCCGGACGACCTCGTGACAGCCGCTAGCGGGAACGTGCTCTTCGCCTGGCGTGCCTCGCCGCGTCCAGCAGGACCGGGGGAGTCACGCGCTCCACCGCCTTGCGCGTACGCCCGGCGTGTTCTCCCGGCCGCCGCTGATACAGCGTGCTGTGAGCCGAGGAGAACTCCTCCGCCGGGCGGCCGTTCGTGTAGTAGTACAGCGCGAGCGAGCGGCGGGTCCGGTCGGGCGGGCAGGCCAGCGGCTCCGGGTGGCCGTGAAAGGCGTCATCCGTGGTGGCGAAGACGACGAAGCGGTTGAACTCGGGGAGGAGCCGCGTGACCGAGCGGGTCATTTCCCGGTCCCAGAGTTCCAGCGCTCCGCCGTACGACTCCTCCCAGTCCCGGTTCAGATACAGAATGGCGTTCAGCCGCCGGTCGAGGCGCAGCTTGTTGTGCCAGTTGAAGTCCGCGTGCACCTTGAGGAATCCGCCGCGCTCGATCTGATGCAGCCCGCCGCCCTCGAAGTACGGATCCGGCACCAGACCCTCGACGCCGGTCAGTTGCTCCAGGAAGCCGAGGAACGCCGCGGAGTTGAACTGGGCCATCAGGTGCCGGGTGAACTCCCCGATGAACTCGTCCCCTTCGCTCGCCAGCTTCTTGGACGTCGCCCGGTCGAACCGCTGCCAGGGGACGTCCCCGGGCTTGGGGAATTCCCCCACCACCTGGTCCGCGACCCATTCGGGCAGGAAGTCGTCCACGACGACATGGGGAAACGGCTCCGCGGTGCGGAATTCCTCGCGACGCGAGTCGGCGAGAGGCGCCAGGGACTCACCCGAGAAGAAGTAAGGCTCGAACATTGCGCACCCTCCGTTTTCACCAAGAGGTACTTGCCCTGCGATCGTGGATGACGGAAACTGTGTTTACGATGTAAATATACACCCTCTGGGCAGGTTCGCCCGGATCGAGGAGGGCCGTATGGAAACCATCGACAGCCTTTCCCGGCAGGCGCCGTCCCCGCCCCTCACGGCCGCGGCGCGGCTCACGCCGGGGCGCCGGGCCCTGGACGTCGCCGTGGCCCTCACCCTCCTTCTCCTGCTCGCCCCCCTGCTGGTCCTGCTCGCCGTGCTGGTGAGGGTCACGAGCGGCCCGCCGGCGCTGTTCCGGCAGCGACGCGTCGGGGCGGGCGGCGGTGAGTTCACCCTCTACAAGTTCCGCAGCATGCGGGAGGGCGGAGCCGGTCCCGGTGTCACGGGCCGCGCCGACCCGCGGGTCACCCGCACAGGCCGAGTGCTGCGCCGGCTCAGCCTCGACGAGCTCCCGCAGCTCTGGAACGTCCTGCGCGGCGACATGACCTTGGTCGGCCCCCGCCCCGAGGTCCCCGGGCTGGCCCGCCGCTATCCGCCGGAGTACCGGTGGGTGTTCCGGCACCGCCCCGGCCTCACCGGTCCCTGCCAGCTGCGCTCGCGTTCCTACGCCGCCCAGCTCGACGGACACCCGGATCCCGAGGCGTACTACCTGGCCGTGCAGGTGCCCCGACGCACCGCGCTGGACGCGGAGTTCCTGAGCCGGCCGACCCTGTGGAACGTACTGCGCTACACCGCCAGGACCGTCCTGTACGTCCTGTCCGCCCCGTGGGACCGGAGTCAGGGATCCAGGGGGCCGGGATCCAGGGGCCCGGGGTCCCGGGGCCCGAGCGACCCGGTGCAGCGGCGTCGAGGAGGCGGATCCTGATGCGGGCCGTGGTGACCGGCGCGGCCGGGTTCATCGGATCGCACCTGTGCGAGCACCTGGTGGCCTGCGGCGACGAGGTCGTCGGCGTCGACGCGATGACGGACTTCTACGACCCCGCGCGCAAGCGGCACAACCTCGCCGCGCTGCGCGGACGCGACGGGTTCACCCTCCGCACGGGGAACCTGCTCGGCCTCCCCCTGCGGCAGCTGTTCGCGGGGGCCGACGCCGTCTACCACCTCGCCGGTCAGCCCGGCGTGCGCGGTTCCTGGGGGCCTGAGTTCGCCGTCTACCTCGAACGCAACGTCCTGGTCACCCAGCGGGTGCTGGAAGCGGCCCGGGACACCGGACTGGGCCGGCTGGTCTTCGCGTCCAGTTCGTCCGTGTACGGCGACGCGGAGGCGTATCCGACCCCGGAGACGGTGCGGCCGCGGCCGGTGTCGCCGTACGGCGTCACCAAGCTCGCCGCCGAGCAGCTGTGCGAGACCTACCGCACCGTCTTCGGCGTGCCGACCGCCTCGCTGCGCCTGTTCAGCGTCTACGGGCCACGCCAGCGACCCGACATGGCGTTCGCCCGGCTGGTGACGGCGGCCTGCACCCGCCGCCCCTTCCCGCTGTACGGCGACGGCGGGCAGAGCCGTGACTTCACCTACGTCGGGGACGTGGTCGCGGCGATGCGCGCGGCCGCCCTCTCGCCCTGGGCCGGAGTGGCCAACCTGGGCGGAGGCAGCGAGGTGACGATGCGTCAAGTCATCGAGCTACTCGGTCGTCTGGCCGCTCCCGTGCGCGTCGTACCGGGGCCCGCCCGCCCCGGGGACGCCCGCCGCACGGCCGCGGACATCGCTCTGGCCCGGGACGTCTTCGCCTACCGTCCCGCCACGGACATCCGTACCGGTCTCGCCGCGATGCTGCGCGCCGAGGCGGCCGCGCTCGCCGACGGCCTGCCGGGCGGACAGCCACTGGCCGGACGGTCGTGAAGCCCAAGGTGCCCAGGTGTGGGTGCGGCCGGATCAAGGCGGATCAGGTCGGACCAGGTTGGATCAGGTCGGATCGGAGTGCCGCTGCGCTCCCCGGTAGTAGTCGACGATCTCGTCCTCGGTCATCTGCCGGTCCCGTCTGCGTCCCAGGAAGTAGAGGGCCGACGCGTCGTCCTGGGCGAAGTCCGCGGGGACGAGACGGTCCAGGCCCCGTAGCCAGAAGAGTGCCGCCCGCGCCGCGCGGCCCGGGAGGGCGTGCCGGGTCAGTCCCCTGACCAGGTGGTCCACGCTCCACAGGAGCTGGGTGCCGGGGCCGGTGACCGGCCCGGCCGCGAGCTCCTCGAAGCGCCGGAAGAGATAGCGGTGGCCGCTGGCGGTGTAGCGGGTGAAGTCGTGGGCGCCGGCGTGGACCTGTTGCAGGAACGGAGTCTCCGCGTAGACGAGCCCGTCGTCGCGGAGGACCCGGTGGATCTCGGCGACCACCGCGACGGGATCGAGCACGTGCTCCAGCACCGCCTGCACCAGCACCCCGTCGACGCTGCCCGTGCGCAGCGGAACCTGGTGGGCGTCGGCGACGAACTGCGTCACCGGTCCGGCCGCGATGTCGAACCCGATCACCCGTACCCGCGCGTCCCGGTAGGCGGCACCCACCCCGTTGCCGACCGTCGCCCCGCCCACGACCAGCAGCTTCGGTGCCGGACCCGGCAGGGCGCGCAGCAGCAGGTCGATGTTGCGGGCGGCGACCCGGTTGGGCGGCTTGATGACGCGGCGCAGCGGGGCCGGCAGCGCGTCGGCGCCCCCGCGCGCGTTCGCGTGCCGTGCGAGCGAGGCCACGGTGTCCCGGCCGACCACGCTGTGCCCGAAGTCGACCAGCACCGGCCACCGCCCGGCCAGGGGAAAGGCCGGGGGAGCCGGCGTGGGGGAGTGGCAGGCGCAGTCGGCGGAGGTGCAGTGGAGGCCGTCCGGGCGCTCGGCCAGATCCGACCGGCAGCGCGGACACACCAACAGCGGCCTGATCTCGTCCAGTTCGGCCAGGGCCATGGGTGCTCCTCGGGGGGCGCGTGACTCGCTCGGCCCGTCTCTCGACGGGTGTCCGACATGCTCCATCCTCTGCCGGATTGACCCCGATCGCCCGATGGGAGAAGATGTACGTATACGCCGTAAATATACGGTTCTACACCGGTGGTGATGGATGATGCGGAACGGGACGCTGGTCCCCGGCGCGGGACGGTCCGGCGGCACACTCGCCGACTGGCCCGCGACGCCTCCGCAGGT
Source organism: Streptomyces resistomycificus (assembly GCF_001514265.1). Lineage (GTDB taxonomy): Bacteria > Actinomycetota > Actinomycetes > Streptomycetales > Streptomycetaceae > Streptomyces > Streptomyces resistomycificus. The sequence continues at coordinate 1,138,592 of NZ_KQ948988.1, forward strand.
GGCGTCGGCGGCGGAGCTGCCGCCTCCGCCGACGCTGCCCCGGATCAAGGTGCTGCACGTCATCACCCGCCTCCAGGCCGGAGCCGGAGGCAACACACTGCTGTCGGCCCAGGGCATGGACCCCGGCCGGTACGAGGTCTGGATCGCCGGAGTGCCCGGCGGCGACCTCTGGGAGCGGGCCAGGGCCGCCGGAGTGCGCACCGCGGAGATCCCCGGCTTCCGGCACACCCTGACCCCCGCCGACCTTCTGGTGCTGTGGCGTCTGGTGCGGCTCGTCCGGCGTGAGCGGTTCACCGTCGTGCACACCCACTCCGCCAAGGGCGGCTTCCTCGGGCGGATCGCCGCCCGGCTGTGCCACACACCGGTGGTGGTGCACACCATCCACGGCCTCAGCTTCCACCCGTACCAGTCCCGCCCCAGGCGCACGCTCTACCGCTGTCTGGAGCGCGCCACCCGGCGCTTCACCCACCGCTTCCTCGCCGTCGCGCCCCGCGTCGCCGAGCAGGCCGTCGCGGAGCGCCTCGCCCCGCCGGGCCGCGTCCACGTGGTGCCGTCGGCGGTCGACCTGGCGCACATACCCGAACGGTTCGACCCCCTCGCCCGCCGCGTGCTGGGCGTGCCGCGCGACACCGCCCTCGTCGGCACCGTCGGCCGCCTCGACGCCCAGAAGGCGCCCCTGGACTTCGTCCGCATGGCGGCCGCGCTCCAAGCCGGACGCCCCGACACGGCGTTCGTGATGATCGGCGACGGACCGCTGCGGGACGACGTACGGCGGCTCGCCGCGGAGCTGGACGTGCAGGTGGTCCTCACCGGCGACCGGGCCGACGCCGACTGGCTGGTGGCCGGACTCGACGCGTTCGTCATCACCTCGCTGTACGAAGGGCTCGGCCGGGCCCTCACCGAGGCGCTCGCCGCCGCCCGCCCGGTCGTCGCCACCGCCGTGAACGGCGTTCCGGACCTGGTGGAGCACGGCGCCACCGGGCTGCTCGTCGCACCGGCCGACCCGGACGGCGCCGCCCGGGCGGTCACCTGGTTGCTCGACCACCCGCGGGAGGCCGCCGAGATGGGCCGGCAAGGCCGACGGCGGGTCCGCGCCACGTTCGCTCCGCAGACCATGTGCGCGGCCGTGGACGCCTGCTACCGCGACCTGCTCGGTCTGCCCCCGCCCTGACCCGCACCCGGCACCTGAGCCGGATTTTCGTCGCCCCCACCCACGCCCCCCGGGAGATCGACATGCGCCTCACCGTCATCGGCACCGGATACGTAGGAGCCGTCCACGCCGCCTGCATGGCGGACATCGGGCACGAGGTCCTCGGCGTGGACGTCGACGCGGAACGGACCGCCGCGCTCGCCGCCGGACGGCCCCCGTTCTTCGAGCCGGCCCTGGGCGGGACCCTCCAGCGCGTGGTGGACTCCGGACGGCTCCGTTTCACCACCTCGACCGCAGAGGCCTGCCGGTTCGCCGACACGCACTTCGTGTGCGTCGGCACCCCGCAACTGCCCGGTTCCGGTGCCGCCGACCTGCGCCACGTCGAGGCCGTCGTGGACGGCCTCGCCGCCCATCTCGCCGACGCCGGGGACCAGCCGGACCAGCCGGTCCTGGTGGTCGGCAAGTCCACCGTGCCCGTCGGAACGGCGGACATGCTGGCCCGGCGGCTGGGCCGCGCCGCCGACGTGGCGTGGAACCCGGAGTTCCTGCGCGAGGGGTGCGCGGTCCAGGACACGCTGCGGCCCGAACGCATCGTGGCGGGCGTCAGGACCCCGACCGCCGAGGCACGGCTGCGAGAGATCTACGCGCCCCTGACGGCGGCCGGCGCCCCCTTCATCGTGACCGACCCCGCCACCGCGGAACTGGTCAAACTCGCCTCGAACTCCTTCCTCGCCACGAAGGTCTCCTTCATCAACGCCATGGCGGAGATCTGCGACGCCACCGGTGCCGACGTCCTGACCCTGGCCGAGGCGATGGGTGCGGACTCCCGGATCGGCCCGCGCTTCCTCGCGCCCGGCCTCGGCTTCGGCGGCAGTTGTCTGCCCAAGGACATCCGGGCCTTCACGGCCCGCGCCGAGGAACTGGGACTGGGGGAGTCGGTGGCCTTCCTCCGTCAGGTCGACGAGATCAACACCCGGCAGCGGCGACGCACCGTCGAACTCGCCGAGCGGCTGGTCGGCGGATCCTTCGCCGACCGCGGTGTCGCGGTCCTCGGGGCCGCCTTCAAGCCCCGCAGCGACGACGTCCGGGACTCGCCGGCGCTGGCCGTCGCGGAGGCGGTACGGCGCCGGGGCGCCGAAGTCCGCGTCCACGACCCGGAAGCGGTGGACAACGCCCGGGCCGCGTACCCCGCCCTGCAGTTCGCGCTGGACGTGAACAAGACCTGCGAACAGGCCGACATCGTGCTCCACCTCACCGAGTGGCCCCAGTACCGAGACCTCGATCCGGCCGCCCTGGCCACGGTCGTGCGCACCCCGGTCATCGTCGACGCCCGCCACAGCCTCGATCCCCAGGCCTGGCGCGCCGCGGGCTGGACACTGCGCGCACCCGGCCGGCCGAGGCTGGGCGGGAACTGACAGCGAGCGAAAGGCGGGAGGACGCCATGCGTGTCGTAGTGGCCGGCGGAAGCGGCTTTCTCGGCTCACACCTGTGCGAGGCCCTGCTGGAGCGGGGTGACAGCGTCTGCTGCCTGGACAACTTCTCCTCGGGCCGCGCCGCCAACATCGCACACCTGCTGTCCACACCCGGCTTCCAGTGCACCACCTGCGACGTCACCGGGCGTTTCCGGGTCTCCGGCCGGGTCGACGCCGTCGTCCACCTCGCGAGCCCCGCCTCGCCGTACGACTACCACAACCATCCCCTGGAGACGCTGGCCGCCGGCAGCCGGGGCACGGAGAACCTGCTGAACCTGGCCGTGCGCCACCAGGCCCGGTTCGTCCTCGCGTCCACCAGCGAGGTCTACGGCGACCCCCAGGTGCACCCGCAGGACGAGGACTACTGGGGACACGTCAACCCCATCGGACCGCGCAGCGTCTACGACGAGGCCAAGCGCTTCGCCGAAGCCCTCACCATGGCCCACCGCCGCTCCCGGGGCGCCGACACCGGCATCGTGCGGATCTTCAACACCTACGGTCCCCGCATGCGGGCGCACGACGGCCGGGTGGTCTCCACCTTCGTCAGGCAGGCCCTCCGCGGCAGGCCCCTGACCGTGTACGGCGACGGCGGCCAGACCCGCAGCTTCTGCTACGTCGACGACCTGGTCCGCGGCCTGACCGCCATGATCGACTCGTCGCACCCGGGCCCCTTCAACCTCGGAAACCCCGGTGAACGGACCGTGCGGGAACTCGCCGAGCTCATCCTGCTGCTCACCGGATCCCGTGCCGGCCTGCGCTTCCTGCCCCTGCCCGTGGACGACCCGGTCCGCCGGCGGCCGGTCGTCGACCGGGCCCGCGAACACCTCGGCTGGCAACCGCGAGTGCCGCTGGACGAAGGGCTGCGCCGCACCCTCGCCTGGTCCGCGGCACCGACCGAGACCCTCACACCACCGGACCGATCCACCGTGGGGCGGCCGTCATGAGAGCTCTCGTCCTGTGCGGTGCGGCGGGCACCCGGCTTCGCCCCGTCACCCACACCCCGGCGCCGCGCACCCGAGCGGTGTACCGGCCGGTGCCCGGCGACCACAGCACAGTGCGGCTCTTGTCGTGAGCGCCACCCGCATCCTGGTGACCGGCGGGGCGGGGTTCGTCGGCTCGCACCACGTCCGCATGCTGCTCGGCCCGAGCGGCCCGCCGGACGTCGCGGTGACGGTCCTCGACAACCTCACCCACTGCGGCGGCACCACCAACCTGGACGACGTGCGGGGCGAGGAGCGCTTCACCTTCGTGCACGGCGACATCCGCGACGCGGACCTCGTCGACGGACTGCTCGCCGAGCACGACCAGGTCGTGCACTTCGCCGCCGAGTCCCCGGCCGGCCGGCCCCCGGCGGGCGCCGCCGCCTGCGTACAGACGAACGTACTGGGCACCCAGACCCTGCTGGACGCCGCCCTGCGGCATCGGGCCCGGCGGTTCGTGCACATCTCCTCCGACGAGGTCTACGGCTCGATCCGGCACGGCTCCTGGCCGGAGACCGACCCGCTGCGGCCCAACTCGCCCCGCGCCGCCTCCAAGGCCGCCGCGGACCTGATCGCACTGGCCTACCACCGCGCCCACGGCCTGGACGTCCGCGTCACCCGGTGCGCGAACACCTACGGACCCCACCAGCACCCCGCCAAGGTCGTCCCGTTGTTCATCACCCGGCTGTCGGAGGGCAGACCGGTGTCACTGCACGGCGACGGGCACCACGTCCGCGACTGGATCCACGTCGACGACCATGTGCGGGGTGTCGAACTCGTCCGCGCCCTCGGCCGCCCCGGCGAGGTCTACAACATCGGCGCCGGCAACGAACTGTCGGACCGGGAACTGACCGCCCTGCTGCTCGCTGCCTGCGGCGGCGACTGGGCCTTGGTGCGGTTCGTCAAGGACCGCACGGGCCACGACGGGCGCTGTTCCGTCGACTTCACGAAGATCCGTACCGAGCTCGGCTTCACACCGTCCAAGGGCATGTCCCCGGGACTGGCCGAGACCGTCGACTGGTACCGCACACACCGCTCCTGGTGGGAGCCGCTGCTCCGCCGGGCCGCACAGGAAGAGGGGAGGAAGAGGGTCCCCCTCTGAGGGGTCCTCTCCGGTCATGAGCGCGCCCATCGAGGACTACGCCCTCCTCAGCGACCTGGAGACCGCCGCCATGGTCGGCCGGGACGGCTCGGTCGACTGGCTGTGCCTGCCCCGCTTCGACTCCCCGGCGTGCCTCGCCGCCCTGCTGGGCACCGAGGACCACGGGTTCTGGCAGGTCGCCCCCGTCACCGGCGGCCCCTGCACCCGGCGCGCCTACCGGGCCGACACACTGGTCCTGGACTCGGTGTGGGAGACCCCGGCCGGGGCGGTGCGGGTCACGGACTTCATGCCGCCCAGGGCCGAACTGCCGTGCCTCGTGCGGGTGGTGGAGGGCATCTCGGGTGCCGTGACCGTGCGCAGCGAGCTGCGGCTGCGGTTCCACCAGGGCCGCGTGGTGCCCTGGCTGCGTGACGCCGGCCGTCGAACCGTCGCGGTCGCCGGACCGGACGCCGTGTGGCTCGGCGCCGACGGCCCGGTCCGGGCCGTGGCCGACCGCGCGGACGCCACCGCCTGGGAGGTCACCGTCCAGGCCGGACGCCGGGTGGCCCTCACCCTGGCATGGGCGCCGTCGCACCGGGCCGAAGCGCCCGCCCCGCTGGCCCTCCCGGCCGAGACGGTCCTGAAGGAGACCGCGGACTTCTGGCACCACTGGAGCGCCCAGTGCCGCTACCAGGGCCCGTGGCGGGAGGCCGTGGTGCGTTCCCTGATCACCCTCAAGGCACTCACCTACGCCCCCACCGGCGGCATGGTCGCCGCCCCGACCACCTCCCTGCCCGGCTGCGTCGGCGGCGAACGCAACTGGGACCACCGCTACTGCTGGCTGCGCGACTCCACGGCCACGCTGTCCTGTCTGCTGCGCAGCGGATACCGGGCGGAGGCCACGGCATGGCTGGACTGGCTCGTCCGTGCCATCGCCGGCGACCCCGCCGACCTGCAGACCGTGTACGGCGTCAAGGGGCAGCGGCTGCTGCCGGAGACCGAGGCGCCCTGGCTGCCCGGCTACGCGGAATCGCGGCCGGTGCGGTTCGGCAATTCGGCGATGAGCCACTTCCAGCTCGACGTGTACGGCGAGGTCCTGGACACGCTGTGGCTGTCGTTGCGGGCCGGCATCCCCATGCCCGCCCACGTGTGGGACCTGGTCCAGGAGCTGATGGGCTTCCTGTACCGGCACTGGCGCGAACCCGACCAGGGACTGTGGCAGGTGCGCGGCCCGCGGCGGCAGTTCGTGCACTCCAAGGTGATGGCCTGGGTGGCCGCCGACCGCGCGCTGCGCATGGGCGAACTGCTCGGCCGCAACGGCTCCTCGGGCGAGTGGCGGGCCATGCGTCAGGAGGTGCACCGCGAGGTCTGCCGGGAGGGCTGGGACCCGGACCGGCAGTCCTTCGTGCAGTCCTACGGCTCCGGCGCGCTGGACGCCTCGGCACTGCTGATGCCCCGGCTAGGGTTCCTGCCCGCCCGGGACGAGCGGGTGCGCGCCACCGTCCGCGCCGTGCGCGGGCTCGGCCACGGCGGATTCGTACGGCGGTACGCGCAGGGCGGCGCCGGGCCGCACGCGGTGGACGGAATGCCGGGCGGCGAGGGCGCGTTCGTCGCCTGCTCGCTCTGGTACGCCGACGCTCTCGCCCGCACCGGCCGGCCGCGGCAGGCCCGTGAGGCCTTCGAGCGCGTCCTCGCCGTACGGAACGACGTCGGGCTGCTGTCCGAGCAGTGGGACCCGGACGCCGAACGCCAACTGGGCAACGCCCCGCAGGCGTTCAGTCACATCGCGCTGGTCGAGACGGCCTTCGCGCTCTCCATGCCCCGTCCCCCGAACCGCCGTTGACCGGTGCCGCCGCAGCTACGCGTAGCCGTGCGGGTTGAGCCGCTGGAAGCGCCACGCGTCCCGGCACATGTCGGCGAGGTTCTGGGTGGGGCGCCAGCCCCAGGCGCGCTCCACGGCCGAGACGTCCGCGACGAGTTCGGCGACGTCGCCCGGGCGCCGGGGCGCGACCACGTACGGCACCGGCCTCCCGCACGCCTCGGAGAACGCGGCGACCACCTCGAGGACCGAACGGCCCCTGCCGAGGCCGAGGTTGTACACGTGCATGCCGGGTCCGTCGACGAGGTGGTCGAGCGCTACGCGGTGCGCGTGGACGGTGTCCATGACGTGGACGTAGTCGCGGACCGCGGTCCCGTCGGCGGTGGGGTAGTCGTCGCCGAAGACCCGCAGCCGCTCCCGCCGGCCGACGGCGACCTGGGCCACGTACGGCATGAGGTTGTCGGGCTCGCCGAGCGGGTCCTCGCCGAGCAGCCCGCTGGGGTGGGCGCCGGCCGGGTTGAAGTACCGCAGACACATCACCGTGTACTCGGGCAGCCGCCGGCAGACGTCGGCGAGGATCTGCTCGCAGAGCCACTTGGAGGCCGCGTAGGGGTTGGTGGGGCGGGGCGGGGTGGCCTCGTCCAGCCGGCCGTCGTCCGCGTCGCCGTAGACCGAGCAGGTGGAGGAGAACACCAGCCGGGACACCCCGTGTTCGTGCATGGTGTGCAGGAGGGCCGTGGTGCCGCCGACGTTGGTGTCGTAGTACTCGGCGGGCGTCCGGGTCGAGCGGCTGACCGACTTGTGCGCGGCGAAGTGCACGACGGCGTCGACGCTGTGGCGATGGAAGACGGCCGACAGGGCACGGCGGTCACGGATGTCCAGTTCGTAGACGGCGCCGACGAAACGCCCGGCGATCCGTTCCACCCGGGCCAGGACCTGGGGGGTGCTGTTGGAGTAGTCGTCGACCACGATCACCTCGTAGCCGTGGTCGAGGAGTTCCACGCAGGCGTGACTGCCGATGAAACCCGCCCCGCCGGTGACGAGGACGGTCGACGGTACCGGCTCGCTGCGTGCCATGCCCGGACGCTCCCGCCCGTGAAAAACGTCGTACGCTTACGACGTATATGTACGATTTTCCCCCGCGTTGTACGCGAGAGTCAAGACGGACCGGTGGCAGGCCTGTGGACGAAAGCCCTCGGCTCAGGGTCTGACCAGCAGCTGGAAGTCGAACGCGTACCGGGAGGCGCGGTAGATGTGCGTGCCGTACTCGACCGGCCGGCCCGTGTCGTCGTAGGCCGTGCGCTGCATGGTCAGCAGCGCGGCGCCCTCCTGCTCGTCGAGGAGGGCGGCCTCGTCGGCGGTCGCGCAGCGGGCGCCGACGGTCTGGCGGGCGCTGTGCAGGGTGATGCCGGCGGTGCGCATCATCCGGTACAGGCCGGTCGCCTCCAGCCTCGGGGTGTCGAGGTCGAGCAGACCGGCGGGCAGGTAGTTGCACAGGAAGGCCACGGGCTGGCCGTGCGTGGAGCGCAGCCGCTCCAGGATCGTCACCTGGCTGCCCTCCGCGACGCCGAGGGCGGCGGCGACGTCGGCGGACGCCTGGACGCCCTCGTTGCGCACCACCCGGGTGGCCGGCCCCTGCCCGGCCGCCTCCAGGTCGTCGTAGAGACTGCTCAGTTCGAGGGGGCGCTTGACCTGGCTGTGGACCACCTGGGTGCCGACCCCCCGCCGCCGCACCAGGAGGCCCTTGTCGACCAGGGACTGGATGGCCTGGCGGACCGTGGGCCGGGACAGGCCGAGGCGTACGGACAGGTCGATCTCGTTGCCGAGCAGATTGCCCGGGGCCAGCACGCCGTGCTCGATGGCCGCCTCCAGCTGCTGGGCGAGCTGGTAGTACAGCGGCACCGGGCTGCCCCGGTCCAGGGCGAAGTCCAGGGAGCCGAGCGCGGGGGCGGTCGCGGCACGTGAGTAGCCGCCGGTCTTCGCCATGGAGGTACCTCCCTCGGGGGTCGGGAGCGGGGTCAGAGGTGGTGGCGGCGGGCGGCGACCTGACGGTCGTACTCCTCCCGCGCCCGCAGGGCCGCCTCGCGGGAGGCGACCTCGGCCACCGGCACGTCCCACCAGGCCTCGGCAGGGGGAGCGGTCGGCGTCGGGTCGGTCTCGACGTACACGCAGGTCGGCCGGTCGGAGGCGCGGGCCGTGGCCAGGGCCTCGCGCAGCTCCCGCACGGTCTTGGCGCGCAGGACGTCCATGCCGAGGCTGGCCGCGTTGGCGGCGAGGTCGACGGGGAGCGGGGCGCCGGTGAAGGTGCCGTCGACGGCCCGGAAGCGGTAGGGGGTGCCGAAGCGCTCGCCGCCGACCGCCTCGGACAGACCGCCGATGGAGGCGTAGCCGTGGTTCTGGACCAGGACCAGGTTGACGGGCAGGCCCTCCTGCACGGCCGTGACGATCTCCGTCGGCATCATCAGGTAGGTGCCGTCGCCGACCAGCGCCCACACCGGAGTGTCCGGCGTGGCGTGCTGGACGCCGATCGCGGCGGGGATCTCGTAGCCCATGCAGGAGTAGCCGTACTCCAGGTGGTACTGGCGCCGGCCGCGGGCCCGCCACAGCTTGTGCAGGTCGCCCGGAAGCGACCCGGCCGCGTTGATCACCACGTCGTCCTCGCCCACGACCGAGTCCAGCGCGCCGAGCAGCTGCGTCTGGGTCGGCACGGCGTTCTCGTCGTCGGCGCGGTAGGCCGCCGACACGACCCGCTCCCAGCGGTCCTTGCCGGCGCGGTACTCGCTCTCGTACGCGGGGTCCACGCGGTGGCCTTCGAGGGCCGCGGTCAGCGCCTGAAGGCCCGTCCGGGCGTCGCAGACCACCGTCCGCGCCGCCAGCTTGTGGGCGTCGAACGCGGTGATGTTGAGGTTGACGAACCGCACGTCCGGGTTCTGGAAGAGGGTGGCGGACGCGGTCGTGAAGTCGCTGTAGCGCGTGCCGACCCCGATCACCAGGTCGGCGGTGCGGGCGATGTCGTCGCAGACCGCCGTGCCGGTGTGGCCGATGCCGCCGAGGTCGGCGGGGTGGTCGTACCGCAGGGAGCCCTTGCCGGCCTGTGTGGAGGCGACCGGGATGCCGGTGGCCTCCGCCAGCGCCCTGAGTGCCTCCTCGGCCTCACTGTGGTGCACTCCGCCGCCCGCGATCACCAAGGGGCGGGAGGCGGCCCTGACGGCGCGCACGGCCTCGGCCAGCTCGACCGGGTCGGGCGCGGGACGCCGTACGTGCCACACGCGCTCGGTGAGGAACTCGGCCGGCCAGTCGTACGCCTCCGCCTGGACGTCCTGCGGCAGGGCGAGGGTGACCGCGCCGGTCTCGGCGGGGTCGGACAGCACCCTCATCGCCTGGAGGGCCGAGGGGATCAGGGCCTCGGGGCGGGTGACACGGTCGAAGTACCTCGACACCGGGCGCAGGGTGTCGTTGACGGAGACGTCGGCCTCGGTGGGGTGCTCCAGCTGCTGGAGCAGCGGGTCGGCGGAGCGGGTGGCGAAGTAGTCGCCGGGCAGCAGCAGGACCGGCAGCCGGTTGATCGTGGCGAGGGCCGCGCCGGTGACGAGGTTGGTGGCGCCCGGGCCGATGGACGTGGTGACCGCCTGCGCGGACAGCCGGTCCAGCTGGCGGGCGTGGCCGACGGCCGCGTGCACCATGGCCTGCTCGTTGCGGCCCTGGTGGAAGGGCATGGCGTCCTCGCCCGCCTCCACCAGCGCCTGGCCGATGCCCGCCACGTTGCCGTGGCCGAAGATGCCCCAGGTTCCGGCGATCAGCCGGTGGCGTACACCGTCCCGCTCGGTGTACTGCACGGACAGGAACCGCACCAGCGCCTGGGCGACGGTCAGACGGACGCTCGTGGGGTGGCTCATCGGGGACCTCGCTGGGAAAGGGCGGTGGGGGACAGGGGAGTGCGGGAGGCGACCGGCTTCAGGGCAGGCTTCGTTCCGGGGCCGGTGCCTTACCGTCGCCCGCCAGGAGGCCCTCCACCTCGGCCCCGGTCGGCATCGCGGAGGAACAGGCGGGACGGGAGGCCACGAGGGCCCCGGCGGCGTTCGCGTACCGCAGGACGGGCTCCAGCTCCCAGCCCAGGAGCAACCCGTGGCACAGCGCGCCGCCGAACGCGTCGCCGGTGCCGAGGCCGTTGACCACGCGGACCGGGATGGGCGGGACCTCGGCCGCCGTGCCGTCGCGGTGCACGGCGAGCACGCCCTTCGGGCCCAGTTTCACCACGGCCAGCTCCACACCCGCCGCGAGCAACGCCTCCGCGCACGCCCGGGGGTCGCGCACTCCCGTGGCGATCTCGCACTCGTCGAGGTTGCCGACGGCGACGGTCGCGTGCCGGAGGGCCTCGGCGTAGTAGGGGCGGGCCTCGTCCGGGTGCCCGGAGGTCGTGCTGTGCCAGAGCGCGGGCCGCCAGTCGAGGTCGAAGACCGTCGTGCTCGTCCTGCCGCGTGCCTTGAGGGCGGCGAGCGTCGCCGACCGGCTCGGTTCCCCGCTGAGCGCCGTGCCGGTGATCCAGAAGATCCGGGCCGCGCGGATGGCGAAGTAGTCCAACTCGTCGGTGTGGGCGGACGGATCGGGGGCGCCGGACAGGCCGTCGGCCGAGGTCACCCAGCGGTCGTCGACCCCGAACTCCCGCAGCTGGCGGTGGAGATAGACTCCGAACGGATCGGCGCCGGTGCGGGTGATCACGGCGCTGGCATGCCCCAGCCGGGCCGTCGCGATCGCCACGTTCGCGGCCGAACCACCGAGAAAGTTCCCGAAGGTCTCCACACGACCTTCGGGCATACCGGACTGGTTGGGGTGGAGATCCACTCCGATTCGGCCCATAGTGATCAGGTCGAAGAAAGTGGCTGATCCGGCCATGGAAAACCTCCTCGGACTGCGCGGGGGGTGACAGGCCCCGAAGGACCTGTAGCCCTCAGGTGTAGGCCGGGAAGGCCAACGCTGTCAATGGTTTGTACTTACATTCGGACCTGCTTGTGAAATGATGTCTTAACAAAGTATTGACAGCGGCCGCGCCAGGGGAGTTGGATCCCGTCCCAGCGCACCAGCCGCTTTTCGGCGGCGCACGACCCGGATCCTCCGAGGTCCCGGGCCCCTGAACATTCCGTAGATGCCTTACCCCCGTAGCACAGTGAGGTGCAGGAAAGATGGACCGCTCTTCTCGCTTCCGCTCCCGCAGAATCACCCCCGTGGTCGCCGTCGCCGCGGCAGCGGCCCTGACCCTCGCAGGCTGCTCGAGCAGCTCCGGCGGCAAGAAGTCCGAGGAGAGCGAGGCCGGTGCCTCCGCGGGCAAGGCCAGCACTCCCCGGATGACCGTCGCGCTGGTCACCCACCAGTCGCCCGGCGACACCTTCTGGGACATCGTCCGCAAGGGTGCCGAGGCCGCGGCCGCCAAGGACAACATCAAGCTGATCTACTCCGCCGACCCGAACGCGGGCAACCAGGCCAACCTGGTGCAGAACGCGATCGACCAGAAGGTCGACGGCATCGCCATCACCCTCGCCAAGCCCGACGCCCTCAAGGACGTCGTGAGCAAGGCGAAGGCCGCGAACATACCCGTGGTCGGCCTCAACTCCGGTGTCAGCGAGTGGCAGAAGCTCGGCCTGATGGAGTTCTTCGGCCAGGACGAGACCGTGGCGGGCGAGGCGCTCGGCAAGCGGCTGAACCAGGCCGGCGCCAAGAGCGCCGTCTGTGTCATCCAGGAGCAGGGCAACATCGGCCTCACCCAGCGCTGCGACGGCGTGGAGAAGACCTTCTCCGGCAAGCTGCAGACGCTGAACGTCAACGGCACCGACATGCCGTCCGTGAAGTCGACGATCACCGCCAAGCTCAGCCAGGACAAGTCCATCGACCACGTCGTCACCCTCGGCGCCCCCTTCGCACTGACCGCGGTGCAGTCGGTGGCCGACTCCGGCAGCAAGGCGAAGGTCGCCACCTTCGACCTCAACAAGGAACTGACCGGAGCCATCGACCAGGGCACGATCGAGTTCGCCGTCGACCAGCAGCCCTACCTCCAGGGTTACCTGGCGATCGACTCGCTGTGGCTCTACAAGAACAACGGCAACTACATGGGCGGTGGCGAGCAGCCGGTGCTGACCGGTCCCGCCTTCGTCGACAAGTCCAACGTCGAGTCGGTGGCCGCGTTCGCGGCCAAGGGCACCAGGTGATGAGCATGACCCAGCACGCCGAGCCGGCGGTGACCACACCGCCGGCCCCCGGCCGCAAGGAGACCGACGGCCGGACCAGTGAACGCCCCCTGGTGCTGCGTCTGTTGGCCCGCCCCGAGGTGGGTGTCTTCCTCGGCGCCGTCGCGGTGTGGGTGTTCTTCCTCGTCGCCGCACCGCCGGTGCGTGAGGGCGGTGCGATGGCCAACATCCTGTACCAGTCCTCCACCATCGGGATCATGGCGCTGCCGGTGGCTCTGCTCATGATCGGCGGCGAGTTCGACCTGTCGGCCGGTGTCGCGGTGGTCACCTCGGCGCTCACCGCGAGCATGCTCAGCTACCAGCTGACCGCGAACGTCTGGGTCGGCGTGGTGGTGGCGCTCCTGGTCTCCCTCGGGATCGGCTTTTTCAACGGGTGGATGGTGGTCAGGACCGGGCTGCCCAGCTTCCTGATCACGCTGGGCACGTTCCTGATCCTGCAGGGCGTGAACCTGGCCGTCACCAAGCTGGTCACCACCAATGTGGCCACCGACGACATCAGCGACATGGACGGCTTCGGCCAGGCGAAGAAGATCTTCGCCTCGTCGTTCGAGGTCGGCAACGTCCAGGTGAAGATCACGATCGTGTACTGGCTGGTGTTCGCGGCGCTGGCCACCTGGGTGCTGCTGCGCACCAAGTACGGCAACTGGATCTTCGCGGTCGGCGGAAACAAGGAGTCCGCGCGAGCGGTCGGCGTGCCGGTGACGTTCACGAAGATCTCGCTGTTCATGCTGGTCGGCTTCGGCGCCTGGTTCGTCGGCATGCACCAGCTGTTCACCTTCAACACCGTGCAGTCCGGAGAGGGCGTCGGCCAGGAGCTGATCTACATCTCCGCGGCCGTGATCGGCGGCTGTCTGCTGACCGGCGGCGCCGGCAGCGCGATCGGCCCGGTCTTCGGCGCGTTCATGTTCGGCATGGTGCAGCAGGGCATCGTCTACGCAGGCTGGAACCCCGACTGGTTCAAGGCCTTCCTCGGCGTGATGCTCCTCGGCGCCGTCCTGATCAATCTGTGGGTCCAGCGCACGGCCACCCGGAGGTGACCCGAATGACCAACGAAGCCGGAACACACGGCGCCATCCTCCAGGACACCGCGCCCGAGAACGGGGACCACCCCCTCGTCGAACTCCGCAACGCGGGCAAGTCCTACGGCAACATCCGTGCCCTGCACGGCGTCGGTCTCCAGGTCCACCCCGGCCGGGTGACCTGCGTGCTCGGCGACAACGGCGCCGGCAAGTCCACCCTCATCAAGATCGTGTCCGGGCTGCACCAGCACACCGAGGGCGAGTTCCTCGTCGACGGCGAACCGGTGCGCTTCTCCACCCCGCGCGAGGCGCTCGACAAGGGCATCGCCACGGTCTACCAGGACCTCGCCGTCGTGCCGCTGATGCCGGTGTGGCGCAACTTCTTCCTCGGCTCCGAGATGACCAAGGGCCCCTGGCCGGTCCGCCGTCTCGACATCGAGAGGATGAAGAAGACCGCCGACCAGGAACTGCGCAACATGGGCATCGTCCTCGACGACCTCGAACAGCCCATCGGCACCCTCTCCGGCGGCCAGCGCCAGTGCGTGGCCATCGCCCGCGCCGTCTACTTCGGCGCCCGCGTCCTCATCCTCGACGAGCCCACCGCCGCCCTCGGCGTCAAGCAGTCCGGTGTGGTCCTGAAGTACATCGCCGCCGCCCGCGACCGCGGCCTCGGCGTCATCTTCATCACCCACAACCCGCACCACGCCTACATGGTCGGCGACCACTTCAGCGTCCTGCGCCTGGGCACCATGGAGCTCTCCGCCTCCCGCGACCAGGTCAGCCTCGAGGAACTCACCAACCACATGGCCGGCGGCGCCGAACTCGCCTCCCTCAAGCACGAACTGGCCCAGGTCCGCGGCGTCGACGTCGACCGGCTCCCCGAGGCCGAGGAGCTCACCGTCCCCGCCGCCACCGGCGAAGGGAAGTCCTGAGGTGGCCGCCTCGCTCGACCGGATCCGGGTCGGCTCGGCCCCCGACTCCTGGGGCGTCTGGTTCCCCGACGACCCGGTGCAGGTGCCCTGGGAACGGTTTCTGGACGAGGTCAGCGAGGCGGGCTACTCCTGGATCGAGCTGGGTCCGTACGGCTATCTGCCCACCGATCCCGCCCGGTTGACGGACGAGGTGAGCAGGCGCGACCTCAAGGTCTCGGCGGGCACGGTCTTCACCGGCCTGCACCGCGGGCCCTCCGTCTGGGACGCCACCTGGCGGCACGTCAGCCAGGTCGCCGCGCTCACCCAGGCCATGGGCGCACGGCACCTCGTCGTCATCCCGTCCTTCTGGCGTGACGACAAGACCGCCGAGATCCTGGAGCCGCCGGAGCTGACCGGCGAGCAGTGGGGCCACCTCACCAAGGGCATGGAGCGGCTGGGACGCGAGGTCAAGGAGAGGTACGGCCTCGACATCGTCGTCCACCCGCACGCCGACACCCACATCGACACCGAGCACCACGTCGAGCGCTTCCTCGACTCGACCGACTCCGACCTGGTCCGGCTCTGCCTGGACACCGGCCACTACGCCTACTGCGGCGGCGACAGCGTCAAGCTGATCGAGACGTACGGCGAACGCATCGGCTATCTGCACCTCAAGCAGGTCGACCCGGTGATCCTCGCCGACGTCGTCAAGAACGAGGTGCCGTTCGGACCCGCCGTGCAGCGTGGCGTGATGTGCGAACCCCCCTCCGGGGTACCGGAGTTGGAGCCCGTCCTGGTGGCCGCGCAGAAACTCGGCGTCGAGCTGTTCGCGATCGTCGAGCAGGACATGTACCCGTGCGAGCCGGACAAGCCGCTGCCGATCGCCGTCCGCACCCGCAAGTTCCTGAGGTCCTGCGGCGCCTGAAAGGGACGACCATGAGCCCCCGAGGCACAAGTGAAGAACTCCGTGTCGCGGTCATCGGCACCGGCCGCATGGGCGCGGACCACGTCCGGCGTATCCAGGAGGTCACCAGCGGAGCGCGGGTGAGCGCGGTCGTGGACCTCGACGCGGAGCGCGCCAAGACGATCGCGTCCCGCGTCGACGGCTGCACCGCCCACACCGACCCGGCCGCCGCGATGGCGGCGGCCGACGTCGACGCCGTCCTGGTCGCCTCGCCGGGCCCCGCCCACGAGGCCACCCTGCTCACCGCCTTCGAGCACGGACTGCCGGTGCTGTGCGAGAAGCCGCTCACCCCCGATGCGGCCTCCGCGCTGCGTGTGCTGGAGGCCGAGTGCGAGCTGGGCCGCCGACTGGTCCAGGTAGGCTTCATGCGGCGCTACGACGCCGAGTACGTCAGACTCAAGTCCTTGTTGGAAACGGGCCAGTTGGGGCGGCCTCTACTGCTGCACAACCGGCACCGGAACGTGGCCAGCCCGCCCGGCTTCACCAGCGACATGCTCATCAGCGACTCGGTGGCGCACGAGACGGACGTGACCCGCTGGCTGCTCGGCCACGAGATCGCGGCCGTCACGGTGCTGCGCCCCACCCCCTCCGCGAGCGCGCCGGACGCCCTGCAGGACCCGCAGTTCGTGGTCTTCGAGACGGACGGCGGAGCGGTGTCCGACGTCGAGATCTTCGTCAACTGCGGCTTCGGCTACCAGGTCCAGGCCGAGGTGGTCTGCGAGCGTGGCACCGCCCGCATCGGTGACGGCCATGCCATGGTCACCCACATGGCCGGCCGCTGGGGCGGCACCATCGACCAGGACTACACCGTGCGCTTCGCCGACGCCTACGACCGCGAGATCCAGGCCTGGGTCGACGCCACCCGGCGCGGCGAGGTGACCGGCCCGAGCGTCTGGGACGGCTATGCCGCGGCGGCGGTCTGCGAGGCGGGGGTGCGGGCGCTGACGGACGGCGGCCGGGTGGAGATCGACCTCGTGGAGAAGCCGCCGTTGTACCGATGACCGCGGCTGGTGTGCCCCAGATTCCCGAACCCTTTCGTTCGATCCACGCGGGGCTCTACGCTCGTGAGGCGGGTTCCGAAGGCCGGAACCCGCCGTTCGCAGCACCGGGGGAAGCCGTGGAGGTAGCGACGCTGGTCCTGCTGGGAGCGGCGGGTGGCGCACTGCGCGGGCTTCTGGACGTCTACACCCGCTTCCTCGACTGGCAGACGGACCGGCGCGCCCACCGGCGATTACCCCTCGGGCAACAAAGCGAACCACCCCGATTCCGCAGCTACTTCGACCCCATAGGCGACCCCGTCGCCGCCGTGGTGCACAGCGCCATGGGCGCCGGAGCCGCGGTGCTGCTCGGCACCACGGGCCAGATCAGCGGCGCCTATGCCGCTCTCGTGGTGGGCATCTCGGCGCCGGTGATCCTGACCCAGCTGGGCCGCGTCCAGTCGGTGAACGACGCTCTGACCGGCGGCCAGGTGTCGGCGCAGCAGGGTGCCGAGCAGCAGCAGACGCCGGTTCCGACGACCGCGGTCGCACCACTCACCGCGACGCCGACGGCCGTGCACACCCTGGACACCCCTGCGCCGGCCGCGCTGTCCGAACCGCGCCCGGTCGCCGGGGCCGTGTCCGCGGACGGTGACGGGCCGCCGGCGGACCTACGGCAGGCGACGCGGCCGGACGAGACGCCCCGGCCTCACCCGAACGGTCGGCCTGCCAACCCGGCGGGCGGCCCCGACCGGGGTCGTCGCGGCCGGGAGGTGCCGCCCCAGCCGCAGCAGCCGGTCCTGGGAGAGGAGGGGACGGGGTGACCGAACGACCTTCCGTGCGCCGACGTATCGCCGCCAGCATCCTCGGCGTCGAGCGCTCGGCGCCGAGACCGCCCACGGCCGAGCAGCAGCGCCTGCTTCCCGCGAAGCGGCGCCTTCTGGCGTCACTGCTCGGGATTCGCGTACGCCCCTCCGCGCCTCGCGTGTCCGCGCCGTCGGCCACGGAAGAGCGGCCGAGGCCGGCACCGGCACCGACCGTGCCGGAACGCCCGAACTGTGCCGACTACCCGGAACACACCCCCGAGCCGGTGGCGAGGCCGTCGACGGCCGACCGGCGGGCCGTGTGGCACACGACCTCCAGTGGCGGAAACACCGGCCCCGCCCATCTGCTCGGCGAGGACCGCCCGGAATACGAGCGGATCCTCGACGAGGCGCTGCGCTCCGCCCGCCACCGCCCGGAACTGGCCGCTGTCGGTCAGCGGCTCAACCCCGAACAGCTGCGCACCATGGCGCTCAACGCCACCGCACTCATCACGACGGCCGCGGCGACCGAGTACCAGCACTACGTGAAGGTGCGCGAGGAACTGCACCACCCGGCGCGGTCCGCGTCCGGCAGGGGCGTCGAGGAGCCGGGCTCGACGGGGCTCGCCACCGCCCTGGGTAAGGCCGGGGCCAGCGGCGCGGGTGTGGGGGCGGTCGCCGCGGTGTTGACACCCGTGCTCGCCGGTACCGCGACGGTGCTCTTCCTGCTCGTGGGGTACCTCCTGAAGATGGTCACCCCCGAACCGGCTTTCGCCCAGACCATGCTCACCGCGGGGTGGGTGCTCGGCGGCGTGACGGCGGCCTCGCTCCTGGTCGCCTTCGTCGCCCTGGTAATCACAGCGCTGCGCAACCAGCCGCCCCCGCTCGAAGCCGGGCCGTACGGCGAGCAGAGCACGGAAGTGCGTCTCGCCAGGCAGGCCTGGCGAGACGCACTACTGGAGAGAGGCATCCTGCCGTTCCTGCGGGAGGCGCTGGCCGACCCGGGCGGCGCCGCACGGCACTCCGCGCCGCCGTCACCGGCCTCCCGCATCCCGGACCTCGGCTATGGCCGCCCGGGCTTCACCACCTCGGGCGACGCCGCTCCGGGCCCCCGTCCGAGCTACACGAGCCCGGACTACAGCAGCCCGGACTTCGGCGGCCCGGAACACCGGCCGGAGTGATCCGGGCGGCCCGGCGACCGGCTGGGATCAGCCTCCCACCGCCGTGCGCGGCCGTGCCTCGAACCCCGCCGCCCGATAGCACTCGTCGATCAGCGTCATCGTCGCAACCGCGTCGTCCGCGTCCAGCGGCATCGCGGCCCCGTCCCGCACCCGGTCCGCGAACGCCTCCAGCTGGTACGAGTACGACGAGCGCGTCCCGAGCCGCTCCGTGCGCTCGCCGTCCGCCGTCCGCACCACGACCCGGTCGTCCAGGTGCGGCAGGACGAAGTTCGGGGCGCTCGCCTCACCGCGGGTGCCGACGATCCGGCAGCTCATCTCCAGCTCGTGGTACGCCATGTGGCAGCGGGCGGTCGCGGTGGCCCCGCCCGGGTACTCCAGCTCGGCGTCCAGCCACTCGTCGACGCCAGGCGCCCCCGCGCGCTCCCCGCCCCGCGCGGAGACGAGCCGAGGGGCCCCGCCCGCCCAGGGCGCGAGCATCCGCGCCGCGTGCAGGCTGTAGCAGCCCAGGTCCATCACGGCGCCCCCGGCCAGCGGCAGCGACCAGCGCGGGTCCTCGTCGTCCGGCGCGGGGATGGCGACCATGGTCTCCACCCGCCGCAGCTCGCCGAGTTCACCGCTGCGCAGGATCTCGTGCAGGCGCCGGGTGACCGGGTGGAAGAGGTAGTGGAAGCCCTCCAGGAAGACGGTGCCCGCCTTCGCCACGGCCTCCCGTACCTCGGCCGCCTCCCGCGCGTTGCTCGCCGACGGCTTCTCCGTCAGGACGTGCTTGCCCGCGGCGAGGGCGGCGAGGTTCCACGGCCCGTGCAGGCCGTTAGCCAGCGGGTTGTAGACGACCTCCACCTCGGGGTCGGCGATCAGGTCGGCGTAGGAGTCCGCCACCCGCTCCACGCCGTGCTCCGCCGCGAAGGCCTCGGCGCGGGAGCGGTCGCGGGCGGCCACCGCGACGAGGCGGTGACCACCCGCCCGGGCCGGGTCGACGAGGGAGCGTTCGGTGATGCGAGCGGCGCCCAGTACTCCGATGCGCAGTGGTTCCCGGCCCGGTCGGCTCATGCCTGCCGTACCTCCTCGATGGTCACGGGGCGGTGCTCGCCCAGCGACAGTGTGCACGCCTCGGCGATCCAGCCCGCCTCCAGGGCGTCCTCGATCGTGCAGGGGGAGGGACGGGTGCCCGCCACCACCTCGGTGAACGCGGTGAGTTCGGCACGGTAGGCCTCGGTGAAGCGGTCCATGAAGAAGTCGTGCGGGGTGCCCGCCGGGAAGGTCACGCCGGGCTCGACGGAGCGCAGCGGCAGCTTGTCCTCCAGGCCGACGGCGATGGAGTCCGCGAAGCCGTGGATCTCCATGCGGACGTCGTAACCCCGGGCGTTGTGACGGGAGTTGGAGATGACCGCGATGGTGCCGTCGTCCAGGGTGAGGATCGCGCCCGTGGTGTCGGCGTCGCCCGCCGCCTTGATGTAGTCGGCGCCCCGGTTGCCGCCCACCGCGTACACCTCGGTCACCTCGCGGCCGGTCACCCAGCGGATGATGTCGAAGTCGTGCACCGAGCAGTCCCGGAAGATGCCCCCGGAGGAAGCGACGTACGCGGCGGGCGGCGGCGCCGGGTCCAGCGTCGTCGACCGTACGGTGTGCAGCTTGCCCAGCTCACCGCCCTGCACGGCGGCCCGCGCGGCGACGAACCCGGCGTCGAAGCGCCGGTTGTACCCGATCTGGATCGGCACGGTGCTGTCCTGGACGGACTTGAGGACCTCGATGCCCTCCCGCATGGTGCGGGCGACGGGCTTCTCGCAGAACACCGGCACGCCCGCTGCCACGGCGGCGCGGATCAGCGCGGGGTGGGCGTCGGTCGCCGCGGCGACGACGATGCCGTCCACCCCGGCGGACAGCACGGCCTCGGGGGAGTCCGCGACCTCGGCGCCGAACCGCTCGGCGGCGGCCTTGGCCGCGTCCGCGAACGGGTCGGCGACGACGAGCGACTCGACCACGTCGAGGTGGGAGAGGGTCTCGGCGTGGAAGGCGCCGATGCGGCCGAGGCCGAGGATTCCGATACGCATGGGGGAGTTGCTCCTTGGGTGCGGGTGCGGGTGCGGGTGCGGGTACTGCGAGCGGCCGCGGGGCGGTGACAGGTGGAGGGGGAAGGTCAGTCCAGGCCGCCGAACACGTTCTGGTCCCAGTCGATCACCGAACCGGTGACCACCCCGGACCGCTCGGACAGCAGGAAGACGACGAAGTCGGCGATTTCGTCCGGCTGGCCGAGCTTGCCCATCGGCAGCCGTGCGGCGGCCTGCTCGCGCCAGTCGTCGCCTGCGCCGTGGAAGGTCTTCTGTGTGGTGTCCTCGCCCTCGGTCGCGGTCCAGCCGATGTTCAGGCCGTTGATCCGGACCCGGTCGAAGCGGTGCGCGTGCGCGGCGTTGCGGGTGAGCCCGATCAGCCCCGCCTTCGCGGCGACGTACGGGGCGAGGAACGGCTGCCCGCCGTGCGCCGAGGACGTGATGATGTTGACGACGGTGCCGGGAGCCTTCCGCCCCACCATGTCCGCGACGGCGGCCTGCATGGCGAAGAACGGCGCCTTGAGGTTGATCGCGATGTGCTGGTCGAACAGTTCGGGCGTGGTGTCGAGCAGCGTGCCCCGCGAGGTCAGCCCCGCCGAGTTCACCAGGCAGTCGACCCGGCCGTACGCCGCGACGACCTGAGTGACGGAGGACTTGGCCTGCTCCGCGTCGGCCAGGTCGGCCCGTACGAACATGGCCTTGCCGCCGGCCGCCGCGAGCTCCGCCACCAGGGCCTCACCGGGTTCCGGGCGCCGGCCCGTGACGGCGACCAGCGCCCCCTCACGGACGGCGGCCCGCGCGATGGCGGCGCCCACCCCCTGGCTGCCGCCGTTGACGAGGACGACCTTGTCGTCGAGAAGTCCCATGTGTCTGTTTCTCTTTCAGCTCTCGCGCCGTGCGGCGCAGGCCCGCAGCTCGTCCCGCAGAGCTCGCGGGGTCCACTCTTCCTGCAACGCCCGCCGTACGGCGTCCGCCTGCGAGGGCGGGGCCAGACCGTCGACCGGCGGGTCGCTGTCGAGGTTGGTGGGGAACGGGTAGCCCTCGGCGCTCGCGGCGATCACGCGCTCCAGCCACGCCTGGTCCACGCCCTCGGACCGGCGCCTGCGCAACACGGGGTAGACGGCGTTCGTCACCGCCTCCCGGTCCACCGTCTCCATCGCCCGCCCGAAGGCCGAGGACACCTGGAGCAGGTTGGCCATGCGCCGCGTGTCCAGGGTGCGGTTGGTGCCGGCCGCGTGGAAGACCGCCGGGTTGAAGAACACGGCATCGCCCTTGGCCAGCGGGAGCTGCACGTGGTGTGCCTTGAAGTACGCCTGGAACCGCTCCAGGCGCCAGGCGAGGTAGCCGGGCTCGAAGGTCTGCGAGTACGGCAGGTACATGGTCGGGCCGGACTCCACGGGCATGTCGCCGTGAGCGACCGCGCCCTGGAGGGTGAGTACGGGGGAGAGGCGGTGCACGTGCGCCGGGTAGTCGGCCGCCGTCCGTTCGGAGAGGAAGCCCAGGTGGTAGTCGCGGTGGGCGGTCTGCGCGGCGCCGCCCGCGTTGACCACGTTGACCTGCGAGGTGACCTGGTAGCCGGGGCCGAGCCAGGCGGTCGAGGCCAGCGCCACGATCTCGTTGGCGTAGTAGTCGGCGAACGCCTCCGGGTCGTACAGAGCCGCCTTCTCCAGGGCGTTCCACACCCGGTCGTTGGCGCCCGGCCTGGCGAAGTGGTCACCCGGGTCCGCTCCCGAGGCGCGCTGCTCGGCGATCAGGGCGTCGAAGACCCCGGTGAGCCGGTCGACGACCGACGGCTCGGGGAAGGCGCCCCGGAAGACCACGACGCCGGGGCCGTCGGTGAAGGCACGGACCAGCTCGGCCCGCACCTCACGGTCCGGGCCGGCCGCACGCAGCCGCTCGCTGTCGTACACGAGGACGTTCCTCACGACCGTCGAGGCGTGCGGATAGTCGGCGATGTCCGTCGAGCGCTCGACCAGCGAGCGGAAGACATCGAGATCACAGTCCTGCTCGGTCAGCCAGGCACGGTACTGAGCGGCGGTGACGGACATCCTCGTCCTTCTTTCGGCCACAGGAAGCGACACACTGCCGGTCACGGCGCGATCCGGCTCTGACATTCTTGTCAGT
Organism: Streptomyces resistomycificus; assembly: GCF_001514265.1. Taxonomy (GTDB): domain Bacteria; phylum Actinomycetota; class Actinomycetes; order Streptomycetales; family Streptomycetaceae; genus Streptomyces; species Streptomyces resistomycificus. The sequence continues at coordinate 1,161,360 of NZ_KQ948988.1, forward strand.
ACAAACCCGTCGAACAACCGGCAGCGAGCCGTCAAAAACCCCTCAAGGAGCATCCGGTGGGTCACCCCTACCCGATCCGGGAGATCGCACGTCAGGCGGGCCTGAGCGAGGCCACCGTCGACCGGGTGCTCAACGGCCGGGGCGGCGTCCGCGAGAGCACCGCGCGGGAGGTCAGGCAGGCCATCGCCGACCTCGACAGGCAGCGCACCCAGGTCCGCCTGGTCGGCCGCACCTTCATGATCGACATCGTGATGCAGGCCCCGGAGCGGTTCTCCACCGCCGTACGCGCCGCCCTCGAGGCCGAGCTGCCGTCCCTGCACCCGGCGGTGGTGCGCTCGCGCTTCCACTTCCGGGAGACGGGCCCGGTCACGGAGCTGACCGGGGCCCTGGACCGGATCGCCCGCCGCGGTTCGCAGGGGGTGGTCCTCAAGGCGCCCGACGTCCCCGAGGTGGCCGCGGCCGTGGGCCGGCTCGCGGAGGCCGGCATCCCCGTCGTCACGCTGGTCACCGACCTGCCCGCCACCGCCCGCCTCGCCTACGTCGGCATAGACAACCGCGCGGCCGGCGCGACCGCCGCGTACCTCATGGGCCAGTGGCTCGGCGATCGCCCCGGCAACGTCCTCACCAGCCTCAGCAGCGGCTTCTTCCGCAACGAGGAGGAACGCGAGATGGGCTTCCGCGGCGCCATGCGCAGCCGTCATCCCGGCCGCACCCTGGTCGAGATCGCCGAAGGACAGGGCCTGGACGCCACCCAGTACGACCTGGTCCGGGCCGCGCTGGAACGCGACCGGGACATCCGGGCGGTCTACTCGATCGGCGGCGGCAACATCGCGACCCTGCGGGCCTTCCGGGACCTGGGCCGGGAGTGCGCGGTGTTCATCGCCCACGACCTCGACCACGACAACACCCGGCTGCTGCGCGAGCACCGCCTGTCCGCGGTGCTCCACCACGACCTGCGCCAGGACCTGCGCGAGGCCTGCCACCTCGTGATGCGAGCCCACGGAGCCCTGCCGCCCGCGGGGCCGGCCCTGCCGTCCGCGATCCAGGTGGTGACGCCCTACAACATGCCTACGCCACCGGCACGTTGACCCACGCGCCGCTCTCGGCGGACCGGACCATCGCCTCCAGTGCGGCGGCGCTGTGCACGGCGTCCGCCGGCGTGGTGCCGTGATCACGGTCCTCGGCGATCGAACGCAGGAAGCGGTACGCCTCGACGACCTTGAGGTCGTCGTAGCCCATCGCGTTGGCGGAACCCGGCTGGAAGGCCCCGTACTCGCCCTCGCCGGGACCCATGTACACCGTGCTGACCGGCTGGTCCTGGTACCGGTCGCCGCGGCTGACCCCGAGCTCGTTCATCCGGCGGAAGTCCCAGAACACCGCTCCCCGGGTGCCGTGCACCTCGAAGCCGTAGTTGTTCTGCTCACCGACCGAGACCCGGCAGGCCTCCAGGACGCCACGGGCGCCGGAGGCGAAGCGCAGCAGGCAGTTGACGTAGTCCTCGTTCTCCACGGGGCCGAGCTCGCCGCCCGCGGCGCGGCTGTGTCCGGCCGTGGCGCCGGTGGGCCGGGCCCGCTCCGGCACGAAGACCGCGGTGTCGGCGGTCAGGGAGACGATGTCGCCGAGCAGGAAACGGGCCAGGTCCACACCGTGCGAGGCCAGGTCGCCCAGCACTCCGCTGCCGCCGCGCTCCCGTTCGTACCGCCAGGTGAGGGCGCCGTCGGGGTGGGCCGCGTAGTCGCTGAACAGGCGGATGCGGACATGGGTGACCGTGCCGATCTCACCTGCGCCGATCAGCTGCCGGGCCGTCTCCACGGCGGGCGCGTTGCGGTAGTTGAAGCCGACGGCGCCCCGAACGCCGGCCCGGGTGACGGCGTCGGCGACCGCCCGGGCGTCCGCCAGCGTCAGCCCGACCGGCTTCTCGATCCAGATGTGCTTGCCGGCCTCGGCCATCGCCACACCGATCTCACGGTGCAGGAAGTTCGGCGCGGTGATACTGACCGCCCGCACCCGCGGGTCGGCGGCCACCTCGCGCCAGTCCCGGGCCGCCGAGGCGAACCCGAACCGGGCGGCGGCCTCCTCGGCCCGCCCCGGCACCTCGTCGGCGACCGCCACCAGCTCCGGACGCAGGCCGAGCGCCGGGTAGTGGTGCGGGACACGGGCGTACGCCTGACTGTGCACCCGGCCCATCCAGCCGAACCCGACGACGGCGACCCCGAGCGAATCCACCATGACAGCCCCTCTTTGGACCGGTCCACAACTTGTCCAGGCCACCCTGAGCGGGGTTTCCGGTGGTGTCAACCCTTTGACAGGCCGACCCCGCGCATGGAACGGTCCACACATGAGACCGCCGACCATCCGCGACGTCGCCGACCGGGCCGGCGTCTCCAAGTCGCTGGTCTCGCTCGTGCTGCGCGGCTCCGAGCAGGTGCGCCCACAGAAGCGGGACGCCGTGCTGCGGGCGGTCCGGGAGCTCGGCTACCGCCCGAACGCCGCCGCCCGCAGCCTCAGCGAACAGCGCACCCGCACGGTCGGCGTCCTCCTCAACGACCTGCGCAACCCCTGGTTCGTGGACCTGCTCGACGGTCTGAACCCGCTGCTGCACGACCACGGCCTGCACATGCTGCTGGGCGACGCCCGCCTCAACCGCCGCACCGGCCAGGACCTCGCCCGGCCCTTCCTCGACCTCCAGGTCGACGGCCTGGTCGTGGTCGGCACCCTGCCGGACACGGCCGCGCTGGAGGCCGTCGCCGAGCGGATGCCGGTGGTCGTCGCGGGCGCCCGCGAGGCCGTGCCGCCCGGCGTCGACGTGGTCGCGGGCGACGACGAGCGGGGCGCGCGATTGGTCACCGAGCACCTCGTCGGCCTCGGCCACCGGAACATCGCGCACATCGCGGGCTACGGGGCCGTCGGCGAACTGCGCCGCCGCAGCTTCGAGGAGGCCATGCGGGACCACGGCCTGGCGGACCGGGCGCTGGTGGAGCCGGGCGACATGACGGAGGAGGGCGGCTTCCGTGCCGGCGTACGACTGCTCGGCCGGCCCGGGCGGCCCACCGCCGTCGTCGCCGTCAACGACATCACCGCCGTCGGTGTGCTCTCGGCGGCCGAGGAACTGGGCCTGCGGGTCCCGCGCGACCTGTCCGTCACCGGCTACGACGACACGAGCATCTCCCGGCTGCGGCACCTGTGGCTCACCACCGTCGACAACGCCGGCCATGAGGTCGGCCGCCATGCCGCCCGCTGTCTCATCGACCGCTTCGAGGGCGCCCAGGGAGCGGGGCGGCTCCATCTGGCCGCACCCGCCCTGGAGATCCGGGGGACGACCGCCGCCCCGCCGCTCACAGACTGATCGCGTACGCCTTCCGCAGCGTCTCGTGCACCGTCCACGTCGTACGGTCGCCCGCACGCAGTACGGCCATGTCACCGGGCCCGACCGTCAGCGTCGGTCCGCCCGCGACCTCGACCGTGGCCGACCCGCTGACCACGACGAACAGCTCGTCGGCCTCGGTGTCGGTGACCACGCCGGGGGTGATCTGCCAGATCCCGCGGATCTGCCGGCCGTCCGCCGACTCCCAGACGACCTTCCCGGTCACCTCGGGTGTGCCCGACACGATCTGCTCGGGGTCCAGCGGCTCGGGTTCGAGCTCGGCGTCGGGGATGTGGAGAGCGAAGCTGTGCGTCATGGGCCGACCCTAACCAGGCGGGGCGGCGGCGGGCCTTGGACAGGGTGTGCGAGATCAACCCAGGTGGGAGGACACCTCGTCGGGCCGGCGCCGGTCGGAGCCGCCGCCGCCCGGGCACGCCGGACGGCCGCCCCCTGGTGGGTGGCGGCCGTCCGAGGTCCTGTCAGTACACCTGCGCCTACGCCTTGGCCGCGGTGACCTCCGAGGGTTCCGCCGGGCCGTCGGCCGGTGTCTCGGCGGCCGGGCGCCGCCGCGGGATGAGGAGGGCGAACAGGAAGGCCAGCAGGGCGGCACCGGCGCCGATGGCCATGACCACCTTGAACCCGTTCTGGGAGGGCAGGGCGAAGCCGCCGAAGTCGGTGGTCATCTGGGCCAGGACGACGCCGGCGATGGCGCTGGCGAAGGAGGTGCCCAGCGACCGCATCAGGGTGTTGAGACTGTTGGCGGCGGCCGTCTCGGAGGGGGCGACGGCGCCCATGATCAGGGCGGGCAGCGCGCCGTAGGTGAAGCCGACACCGGCACCGATGACGCAGGACACCAGGATCAGGTGCCAGACCTCAGTCATCAGCACGATGTTGAGGGCGTAGCCGGCGGCCACGATGAGTGCGCCGATCATCAGGGTGACCCTGGGCCCCTTGGCCTTGGTGACGCCCGCGGACACGGCGGACATGGCCATCATCACCAGACCCTGCGGGGCCAGCACCAGACCGACGGTGAGCATGGACCTGCCGAGGCCGTAGCCGGTCGCCGCCGGCAGCTGGAGCAGTTGCGGCAGGACCAGCGACATCGCGAACATCGAGAAGCCGAGCGCGATCGAGGCGAGGTTGGTGAACAGCACCTGCGGCTTTGCGGTCGTCCGCAGATCCACCAGCGGCTGCGCGGCCCGCAGTTCGTAGGTGCCCCACGCGACCAGGATCACCACCGCGGCGACCGCCAGAGCCAGGGTGGTACCGCTGGTCCAGCCCCAGTCGGCGCCTTTGGAGACGGTCAGCAGCAGGGACACGAGCCCGGCCGACAGGCCGAGCGAGCCGACCAGGTCGAAGCGGCCACCGCTACGGACCTTCGACTCCGGTACGACCGCCAGGACCAGCAGGAAGGACAGGCCGCCGAGGACGGCGGAGACCCAGAACAGCAGGTGCCAGTCCCAGTTGTCGGCGATGAACGCGGCGGCCGGCAGGCCGAGTGCGCCGCCGACCCCGAGGGACGCGCTCATCAGGGCCGTCGACCCGGCCAGCCGCTCGGCCGGCAGCACGTCCCGCATGACGCTGATGCCGAGCGGGACGACCGCCGCGGCCAGGCCCTGCAGGGCACGGCCGACGATCATCGGGACCAGGGAGTCGGCCAGCGCGCAGACCACCGAGCCGGACACCAGCAGCACGATGCTGACCAGCAGCATGCGGCGCTTGCCGAACATGTCGCCGAGCCGGCCGACGACCGGGGTGGCGACGGCCGCGGCCAGGAGTGTCGCGGTGACGGCCCAGGCGGTGTCGGAGGCGGGGGCGTCCAGGAGCTTCGGCAGTTCGGGGACGATCGGGATGACCAGGGTCTGCATCAGCGAGACGACGATCCCGGCCAGGGCCAGGACCGCCACGACGGCGTTCGCCCTCGGCGGGGCGGAGGACCCCGCGGCAGGGGTGCGGGCAGGGGCGTCGGACATGGCGAGGGCCTCCGTCGTGCGAGGGGGTTCAGGAAGAGAGGTATTGCTTGACTCACTCAAGTGAATCTCAGTTGATTGACTTAAGCAAGTGGAATCGGGGTGTGGCGAGCACCATGAGGCGGGGAGTGCCTCAGGTGGCCGCGGGCTTCTCCGGTCGGGACCGCTGTAGCGGCAGTTCGGCGACGACCTCGAAGCCGCCCTGTGGGCGCCGGCCCGTGCGGAGCCGGCCGCCCGCAGAGTGGGCGCGCTCGCGCATGCCGATGAGGCCGTACCCACCTCCGGGGTCGGGGGAGTCGGGCCGGCCGGGCCCGCCCGTGTCGGTGGCCGAGACGACCAGGTGGTCGCGCGTGTAGGCGAGCCGCACCTCGGCCGTGCCGGTGCCCGCGTGCTTGGTGACGTTGGTCAGCGCCTCCTGCGCGATCCGGTACGCCGTCAGCGCGGCACCGGCGGACAGGGGGTGCGGGTCGCCGTCGCCGTCACCGTCGCCGACGAGCGTGACCTCGAGTCCGGCGGTCCGGAAGGACGTCGCGAGGTCGGGGAGCTGGGCCAGGCCAAGGGTGGGCGGGGGCGGCCCGTCGGCTGCGGCAGGGCCGGAGGGGTTCAAGGGGCCGGACGCGTGGGTTCCGCCCGGTGGCGCAACAGGCCGACGGTGGACTTGAGTTCGCGCAGCGCCGACGAGGTCGTCCCGGACGGGTCGCGGGCGATGCGCTCGGGTCGCGCGGGCAGCGTCCGGGCGACCGCGCCCGCCTGTAGATGGGGCAAGGACGAGGTGGTGGGCCACCACGTCCGCGTCGGTCCGGTGGCGCGGTCGCAATACGGCGGACAAAATTGTTGACAATCTTGTCTGACTAGATTTAGGTTCGACAGGCACTCACTCAGGGAGGGCAACGATGCCGACACAAGCCCGTCCGAGCACCGGAGAGCAGGCCAAACAGCATGCGTTCGCGCAGCTGAGGCGGGCGATCCTGCACGGCGACATGGCACCGGCGCAGCGGCTGGTGGAGAACGAACTCGCCGAGCAGTTCGGTGTGACGCGGGCCAGCATCCGCGCGGCACTCATCGATCTCGAGGCCCAGGGACTCGTCGAGCGGATCCGCAACCGCGGCTCGCGGGTGAGGGTGGTGACCGTGGACGAAGCGGTCGCCATCACCGAGTGCCGCATGGTCCTCGAAGGGCTGTGCGCGGCCAAGGTGGCCGTCGCGGCCGACGACGAACAGCTGGCCGAACTGACGGACCTCGGCACGGCGATGACCAAGGCCGTGGCCGACGGCGACCCCGTGACCTACTCCGACCTCAACCATGAACTGCACACCAGGATCCGGGAGTTCTCGGGCCAGCGGACCGCACTGGAACTGCTGGAGCGGCTCAACGCCCAACTGGTGCGCCACCGTTTCCAGTTGGCACTGAGGCCGGGACGCCCACAGCAGTCCCTGAACGAGCATCTGGCGATAATCGAGGCGATCAGAGCCAGGGACCCGAAGGCGGCCGAGGAGGCCGTCCGCGCCCACCTCACCAGCGTGATCGAGGCGCTGCGCGACTGAGTCGCGCGAGGCGGGCGCACACCTGTCACTTCAAGGAGATCCGAGTCATGACGCACACAGGCGACGCGCCCGCCACCCCACGATCGACACTCGTCATCACCGCACACGCCGGGGACTTCGTGTGGCGGGCGGGCGGAGCCATCGCCCTGGCCGCCTCCCGCGGGGAGAAGGTCACCATCGCCTGTCTGACCTTCGGCGAGCGGGGCGAGTCGGCCAAGGCCTGGCGCGAGGGCAGACAGCTGGACGAGATCAAGGCGATACGCCGGGACGAGGCCGAGCGCGCCGCCGCCACCCTCGGCGCCGAGGTCCGCTTCTACGACGCCGGCGACTACCCCCTCCTCGTCACCCCCGAGCTCACCGACCGGCTCGTCGAGGTCTACCGCGACACCCAGCCCGACGTCGTGCTCACCCACCCGACCGAGGACCCGTACAACGGCGACCACCCGGCCGCCAACCGCATGGCCCTGGAGGCCCGGGTCCTGGCCCAGGCCATCGGCTACCCGGGCGCGGGCGACATCATCGGCGCCCCGCCGGTCTTCTACTTCGAGCCGCACCAGCCCGAGATGAGCGGCTTCAAGCCCGAGGTCCTGCTCGACATCACCGAGGTGTGGGACACCAAGCGCAAGGCCATGGAGTGCCTGGGCGCCCAGCAGCACCTGTGGGACTACTACACCGACCTCGCCGTCCGCCGTGGCGTCCAGCTCAAGCGCAACGCCGGTCCGAACCTGGGGCTGGCCCACCGGACGATGGCCGAGGCGTACATGCGCCCGTACCCACAGATCGCGAAGGAGCTGGCATGAGCGGCGTGATCGTCACCAACCCGCCGAAGGCCGAAGTCAAGGACGTCGACGCCCTCGCCGGGTACGGCGTGGCCACCGTGAGCGAGGCCATGGGCCGCGCGGGCCTGCTCGGGCCGGGAATCCGCCCGATCCAGCAGGGCGTACGGGTCGCGGGCACCGCGGTCACCGTCCTGAGCTGGCCCGGCGACAACCTCATGATCCATGCCGCCGTCGAGCAGTGCGGCGAGGGTGACGTCCTGGTCGTCACCACCACCTCCCCGTCCACCGACGGCATGTTCGGCGAGCTGTTCGCCACCGCGCTCCGGCAGCGCGGGGTGCGCGGGCTGATCACCAACGCCGGTGTCCGTGACACCGAGGAACTGCGCGAGATGGACTTCCCGGTCTGGTCCCGGGCCGTCTCCGCGCAGGGCACGGTGAAGGCGACCGGCGGCTCGGTCAACGTGCCGGTCGCGATCGACGGTCAGGTGATCCACGCCGGCGACGTGATCCTCGCCGACGACGACGGCGTGGTGGTCGTACCCCGTGAGCGGGTGCGTGCCGTCGTCGCGGCGTCCGAGGCCCGCGAGGCGAAGGAGGCCAGGTCCCGCGCCGCCTTCCTCGACGGCGAACTCGGCCTGGACCGTTACGGGTTGCGCGAGACCCTCGCCCGCCTCGGCGTCGAGTACAAGAGTTACGAGGAGTACACCGGCGGGGGAGCGGGGTCGTGACGCGTGAGCCGGAGGGGGTGCCCTGCCTGCTGATGCGGGGCGGCACCTCCAAGGGTGCCTACTTCCTCGCCGACGACCTCCCGGCCGAGCCGGCTCCGCGCGACGAGCTGTTGCTGCGCGTCATGGGCAGCCCCGACGAGCGGCAGATCGACGGCCTGGGCGGCGCGCACCCGCTCACCAGCAAGGTCGCCGTGGTCTCACCCTCCGCGGACCCGCGCGCCGACGTCGACTACCTGTTTCTCCAAGTCGTCCTCGACAGACCGGAGGTGAGTGATCGTCAAAACTGCGGGAACATCCTCGCCGGCGTCGGCCCGTTCGCCGTGGAGCGCGGGCTGGTGACGGCGGGGGAGGAGGAGACCTCCGTCCGGATCCGCATGGTCAACTCCGGTGAGTACGCCACCGCGACCTTCCCCACGCCGGGCGGCCGGGTCGACTACACGGGTGCCGCCGAGATCTCCGGGGTGCCGGGCACGGCCGCGCCGGTGGTCATCGAGTTCCCGCCCGGCACCGGGCCGTTGCTGCCCACCGGAAACGTCCGGGACGAGATCGACGGCGTTCAGGTGACCTGTGTCGACAACGGCATGCCGACGGTGCTCATCGAGGCCACCGCACTCGAGGTCACCGGCTACGAGCCTCCAGGGGACCTGGAGCAGGACGTCGCGCTCGCGGACCGCCTCCGGGTCATCCGGCTGGCGGCGGGACGTCTGATGGGCCTCGGCGACGTGTCGGACACCACCGTCCCCAAGCTCACGCTCCTCGCCGCGCCCCGGGAGGGCGGCGCGGTCACCACCCGCACCTTCATCCCGGTGCGCTGCCACCCGTCGATCGGGGTGCTGGGCGCGGCCAGTGTGGCCGCCGGCCTGCGGATCGACGGCAGTGTGGGCGCCCGACTGGCGGCGCTCGACGGCGAGAGCGACCGCGTCCGCATAGAACACCCCACGGGGTTCCTGGACATCGAAAGCAGCGTGGGAACCACCCCCGACGGCCTGCCCTCCGCCCGCCGTACCGCCGTGGTGCGCACCGCCCGCAGGATCTTCGACGGCACCGTCTTCCCCCGGCCCGCCGAGACGGCACCGCTTCCCCCGCGACCCCGAGGAGGTCAACGATGACTCCGCCGCTCGGCGACATCGCCCACATCGGCCACGCCCAGCTGTTCACCCCGGACCTGGACGCCAGCGTCGCCTTCTTCAGCGACTACCTGGGGCTCACCGTCAACGGGCAGGACGGCGACACGGTCTACCTGCGGACCTTCGACGACTACGAGCACCACAGCCTGGTCCTCACCGCCCGCGAGCAGCCCGGCCTCGGCCGGCTCGCCCTGCGCACCTCCGGCGAGGAGGCGCTGCACCGCCGCGTCAAGGCGATCGAGGAGGCGGGCGGCACCGGGCACTGGGTCGAGGACGAACCCGGCCTCGGCAAGCTCTACGTCACCACCGACCCGGACGGCCACGAGCACGCCCTGTACTGGGAGAGCGAGTACTACCAGGCCCCCGACGAGCTGAAGCCGGCGCTGAAGAACCAGCCGCAGGCCAAGCCCAACCGGGGGGTGGGCGTTCGGCGCCTGGACCACGTCAACTTCCTCGCCGCCGACGTGCTCGCCAACGCCGAGTTCCAGCGGCACGTCCTCGGCGCCCGGCCCACGGAGCAGATCCGGCTCGACACGGGCGAGGTCGCGGCACGCTGGCTGACGTACACGAACAAGTCGTACGACGTCGTCTACACCTCGGACTGGACCGGCTCGGCCGGCCGTCTGCACCACATCGCCTTCGCGACCGACACCCGCGAGGACATCCTGCGGGCGGCCGACCTCGCGATCGACAGCGGTGTGTTCATCGAGACGGGCCCGCACAAGCACGCCATCCAGCAGACGTTCTTCCTGTACGTCTACGAGCCCGGCGGCAACCGGATCGAGCTGTGCAACCCGCTCACCCGGCTGGTGCTGGCGCCCGACTGGCCGCTGGTCACCTGGACCGAGGAGGAGCGCACGAGGGGGCAGGCCTGGGGCCTGAAGACCATCGAGTCCTTCCACACGCACGGCACTCCGCCGGTCGCGTAGGACCCTGTCGCCCCGGCGTGACCCTCTCCTTCGTCGTCTTCAACCTCGTGGCATCGTGGGCATGCTGGTCGCAGGCCGCGCCGCGGACCGCTTCGGCGTGCCGCGCATCTCGGCGGTCTGATTCGCGCTGACCGCCGCCGGTGTCTTCCTGCTCAGCGTCCACATGCCGACGAGCGCCACGATGGTCGTCGTCTTCCTCACCGGCGTCTTCCTCACCGGCGTCTTCCTCAACAGCGCCAGACGATGATCTACGCGACGGTGTCCATCCGCTCCGACCCGGACAACCGGGCCACCACCGTCGGCCGGACCTCCGGCACGGGCCGCTTCGGTGCCGTCTTCGGGCCGTGGCTCGGCGGCCGGCAGCTCGCCGCGGGCAACGGCGAATGGGGCTTCACCGCCTTCGCCCTCGCCGGCCTGTCGTCGATGGTCTTCATCGGCGTCGCCGCGGTGCGCGGCGGCCGGCGGACCCCGGGGAACACCGCCGAGCAGGGGCTGATCAGCGCCCACCGAGCCTGCGGTGAGCTGCCCGAGCGACGCCGGCCGGCAGGGACGGACGCCGGTCACCGTGGTGGAAGCGGGACCGGGGTCCGGCGTTCTACAGGTCGACGACCAGGCCGGGGGTCGCGACGCCGAGGCCGCCGTCGAAGGCCTCCGCGGCCGCCTCCTCGGCCGCGGCGGGGTCGGTGCCCGGCCACAGGTGCGTGAGCAACAGCCTCGCCACGCCCGCCTGCCGGCCGTACCGCCCGGCCAGCCGTGCGGTCAGCAGGTACGGCGCGTCCGTGGGGGAGGGGACCCGGTGGACGTACGTCGCTTCGGACAGGAAGAGGTCCGCGCCTTCGGCGAGGCGCGGAATGTCGTCACTGGGCCCGGTGTCGCCGGTGTAGACCAGAACGGACCCGGCGGCACGCAGCCGGATGCCGGCGTTCGGCACGAAGTGCGGCAACAGCACGGTGTCCGCGGTGAAGGGGCCGATCTCCAGCCGCTCACCGGGCCAAAACTCCCGCAGGTGGTACGCGTCGGCGAGCATGCTCGGCTTGTCGAGCGCGAGTACGGCGTCGAGTGCGCCGTGGGGTGCGAAGACCGGCAGCCGTGGCGGAGGTGAGTCGCTCAACCCCCGGGCACGCAACAGGGGGTTGAGGTCGGCGCAGTGGTCGGGGTGGCCGTGGCTGACCAGCACGGCGTCGATCGCGTCGACCGTGGTGTGGGTCAACAGGCGGGGCAGCGTGGCGTATCCGGGGTCGACGAGCAGCCGGAACCCCGCGTGTTCGACGACGTATCCGCTGCATGCCTGGACCGCGGTGGGCCAGGCCCCGCAGCCGCCGAGAACTGTCAGTCGCATACGCCAAACCCTAGGACCTGACGGGCAGTTGGCGACCACGGGACGCGGCAGACCGGACTTCACCGGCCGCTCGGGGACGGCCGGCGGGTTCCGCGGCCTCAGGGGCGTACGGCCCGCCGCAGGTGCCGGGCGATCAGGGCGTAGACCTCCCGCGCCTTCTCGTCGTCCGACCCGTCGTACCCGTGGTCGGCCCCCGCCACCTCGTGGTGCCCGGCCAGGGACCCCGTCCTGCGCAGCCGGTCGGCGTAGCCCTCGGCCTCCGCCCGCAGCAGGTCGTACTCGGCCGTCACCACGAGGGCCGGGGCGATGCCCGTCAGGTCCGCGGTGTCGGAGGGGTGCGCGGGCGACACCAGCCGGTCGGTGCGCAGCCGTACGTCCGGGACGTACGAGGTGTCGAAGACGTCGGCCATCCAGGGACGCAGCATCGGCCTGGCGGCTTTGGCGCGCTTGTTCCTCGCGCCCGTCGCGAGGTCCAGCGGGGGATAGTGCAGCACCTGGAGCGCGATCGCGGGGCCGCCCTCCTCGAGCGCCTGGCGTGCCACGGCCGCCGCCAGCCCGCCGCCCGCGCTCTGCCCGCCCACCGTGAGCCGCCCACCGTCCCAGCCGTGGTCCGCGCCGTGCTCGGCGATCCAGCGGACGATCTCGTACGCCTGCCGGGGCGGAGCCGGGAACGGGTGCTGCGGGGCCACCACGTAGTCCACGTTGATGACCACCACCCCGGCCTGAGCGGCCAGGAAGCGGCACAGGGGGTCGTCGAACTCGGTGAGCGTCATGACGTATCCGCCGCCGTGGAAATTGACGTGCACCGGTGGGGCGCCGTCCTCGCCCTTCCCGGCCGCGGGCAGGTACACCGTCACCCGGGCCGGGGCGACGGTGGTGGGGATGGTCAGCTCCCGCACCGTGCGCGGGAACTCGGGGAAGCGGGCGTGGGAGGCCGCCGCGGAGCCGCGTCCGCCGGAGCGCCGGTCGGCCAGCGAGGTCACGCGTTGCATGGTCTTGGCGGCGAGAGCGGCCACCGCGGGCCGGGCCAGGAGGGACATGCGCCTGAATTTACTTGAGTCAGGCAATAAAAAGCCAGTGCCGTGGATCTCAGCGCTTCGCGCGCACGCCGTCGAGGGCGACGGCGAGGATCCGGTCGCGCTGGGCGTCGTCGTCGAAGGTCGTGCCGGTGATGCCCGAGACCATGCGTAGCAGGTCGACGAAGTCCATGTCGGCGCGGGCCTCGCCGGCCTGCTGGGCCCGGGCGAACAGCGGGCCCCCGGCCGCGTACATGGACTCCCGGCAGGCGGCGAAGATCTCCGACTCGTCGTCCAGCGCGTCGCGCACGGCCCGCTTGGTCACCATGTAGCCGGCGAAGCGCTCCAGCCAGGCCGTCAGGGCGTCCCAGGGATCCCGGTCCGCCACCTCCTCGGCGGCCCGGCACAGGGCGTTGACCTCGTCCGCGTAGACGCTCTCGAAGAGGTGACGGCGGGTGGGGAAGTTCCGGTACAGCGTGCCGATGCCGACCCCGGCACGCCGGGCGATGTCCTCCAGGGAGGCCTCCGCGCCGTGCTCCGCGAACGCCTCCCGGGCGGCCGTGAGCAGGGCGTCGTAGTTGCGTGCCGCGTCCTTCCGGTGCGGTCGCCGGGACGCGACGATCTCGCTGACGGGCAGCGGCTGGGTGCTCACGGTGCCTCCCGGAGGCGGACGCGGTTGAAGCGGAGGTTGGCCTCCGCTAGAGTGGAGGCGTACCTCCACTTTAGCAGTGCGGGGTGCGTTCGCCGTCGACGCGTGCGGCCGCGCGCATCGACGACGTACCCGGTACGCACATCGGGCCCCGCCTGGTAGGCGCCGCCCGCCCCGACCTTCCCCGCCCCGACCTTCCCCTCCGCGACCGCTCCCCGTGGCCGTCGGCCCCTCCGTGCTGCCCGCAGGGCACGCCGGATCAGGCCCGACGACCACGCGCCGAGGCTTCGGCCGCACCCTGTGTTCGGAGAGGCTCTTCATGCCCCGCAAGTCCACCCGCCTCACCTTCGCGGTCCTCGCGGCCGGTGCCGGCGTGTTCTCCATGCTGCAGTCGTTGATCGCGCCGGCCCTGCCGACCGTCCAGCACGCGCTGCACACCTCACAGTCCACCGCGACCTGGGTGATGACGGCCTATCTGCTGTCCGCCTCGGTCTTCACCCCGATCCTCGGCCGCGTCGGCGACCTGATCGGCAAGAAGCGCACCCTGGTCGCCGTCCTGCTCACCGTGGCGGTGGGCTGTCTGCTCGCCGCGCTCGCACCGAGCATCGGCGTGCTGATCCTCGCCCGCGTGATCCAGGGCGTCGGGGGAGCGCTGTTCCCCCTGTCGTTCGGCATCATCCGGGACGAGTTCGCCCCGGCCGAGGTGAGCGGCAGCATCAGCAACCTGTCCGCCGTGATCGCGGCGGGCGGCGGCGTCGGCATGGTCGCCGCCGGACCCATCGTGACCGCGCTCGACTACCGGTTCCTGTTCTGGATCCCGGTCGCCATCGTCGCCGTAGCCACCCTGATCGCCGTCCGCTACGTACCCGAGTCGCCCACCAGGGCCGAGGGGCAGGTCAACTGGCTCGGCGCCGCGCTGCTGTCGGCCTGGCTGGTCGCCCTGCTGCTGCCGCTGAGTCAGGCGGGTGTGTGGGGCTGGGGATCGGCCCGGGTGATCGGCCTGTTCGCGGCCGCCGTCGTGCTGTTCGCGCTGTGGCTGCTCACCGAGGCCCGCTCCCACACCCCGCTGATCGACCTGCGTGTCCTGCGGCTGCCGGCCGTGTGGACCACCAACACCGCGGCCCTCCTCTTCGGCGCCGGGATGTACTCGATCTGGTCCTTCCTACCGGGCTTCGTGCAGACGCCGTCGTCGGCCGGATACGGCTTCGGCGCGAGCGTCACCGCCGCCGGACTGCTGATGCTGCCGATGCTGGTCGCGATGTTCCTCTCGGGCGTGGTCGGCGGCCGCCTGGAACCGGTCCTGGACGCCAAGGTCCTGCTGACCGCCGGTGCCGCGCTCGGCGCGCTGGCCTGCGGCATCCTCACCGTCTGGCATGACGAGCGGTGGCAGGTCGCCCTGGTGGCGGGCCTGTTCGGCCTCGGCATCGGACTCGCCTTCGCCTCCATGGCCAACCTGATCGTGGCCAGCGTTCCCGCCGACCAGACCGGCGCCGCCACCGGCATGAACGCCAACATCCGCACCATCGGCGGATCCATCGGCGCCGCCGTCACGGGCGTCCTGGTCACCGGCCACCTCCAGCCCTCGGGCCTCCCGTACGCCTCCGGCTACACCCACGGCTTCGCCCTGCTCACCGTCCTGTGCCTGGCCGCGGCCCTGGCCGCGCTGCTGGTGCCGGTCCGGCGCGGCGGCCGTACGACGGGCGGGCCACTGGCCGCGGGGGACACCTCGGCGGTGGGTGACGCCTCAGTCGTGGGCGACGGCACAGCCGCGGCGCAGGAGACCGCGCCGCAGCAGACCCCGGCGTCCGCCGCACGCGGCTGACCTGGGGACAGCGGGTCGGCCCGCCCTCATGGGGTAGGGTTGACCCGCGCGCTCACACGAGCAACCGTGAGCGCACCGGGACGTGGCGCAGCTTGGTAGCGCACTTGACTGGGGGTCAAGGGGTCGCAGGTTCAAATCCTGTCGTCCCGACCGGAGTTCACTCCGTAGTCGCAGATCAGGGCCTTGGATCACATCATGTGAGACGAGGCCCTCGATCGTTTCCGGGCTCTCTTCTCACGATTCCTGACCTACGGGTTGCGGGGCGACCTCGGGAAGCCTGGTACTGCGCACCACCTTGTCCTCACCCGCGCTGGCCAGGAACCGACTGTCCGGGTAGAACGCCAAGGTGTTCACCGAGCGACTGTGCTTGACGCTGAAAAGTGACGACCCCGTGTCGGCCCGCCACACGCACACGGTGCCGTCCTCACTGCCGGTGGCGATCATGGTGCCGTCGGAACTGAAGGCCACCGCCCTCAGACCCTTTCTCTGCTCGATGTGGAAGAGCGGAGCCCATGACTCCGACTCTCTTATCTGAGCGGTGCGGTCTTCGCTGCAAGTGGCGATCTTCTGCCCGTCAGGGGAAAAGGCGACACCGAGGACGAAATCCCGGTGCGGAATCTGCGCCTTCTGCCAGCCAGTGTCCGTGTCCCAGACGTACGCGTTCCCGTCCGCGGATGCCGTGAGCAGCAGGCGCCCGTCCGGGCTGAACTTCACGTCCTTGACCGCACGGGCGTGGCGCAGGGACAGTATCCGGCTGCCGGTACTGAGATCCCAGACGCACGCCGTCGCATCTGCGGCCCCGGTGGCCAGATATCTCCCGCTGCCGTCGAAGTCGGTCGCGTCGACAAAGTGGCCGTGGGCCAGCTCCGCGACCAGTGATCCCGTCGTCATCTCCCAGATACGCACGAGATTGTCCGTGCTGCCGGCTGCCAATTTCTCACCGTCCGGGCTGAAGGCAACCGCGTTCACCATCGTGCTCCACCCGCCGAGCCGACGCTCCCACGTCACCTGGCCGGTGATCACGTCCCAGATCCGCACCAGCTTGCGGGCGCCGGTGGCAAGCAGCCGCCCCTGCGGGTGGATGGCCAAGCTGACCACCCAGCGCTCAGTGTCGATCTCGGAACGTGGCGTGAAGCCAGGGGAGGATGTCCTGGAGGGGGAAGTGGCCTTCCGGGGAGGCAGTGGCGTGGAGGGTGAGGCAGGCGGCTCGGAATCCGTGCCTTGGTCCGATTCCCGCTGGATCTGATTGATCTCGTCGACCACTGTCCCAGGCGGAGTAGATGGCCGTGGCGAGGTGAGGTCGAAGAGTCGGGCGTCGCCACTGCGCTGGTACAGGACGGGTGTAAAGCATTCGAGGCTGTCGTCCTTGTCGGCCCGCAACGCGATGCGGGCCGCACGCACCCCCTCGTCGACAGGCCGGTTGGCCGCGAGGGCCTGGTAAAAGGCTCGGGAGAAGAGAACGGCCGCCTTGTCGGTCACGGCGAACTGCATGGCGACCACGGCAGGCACCGTGTGCTCCAGCTCGGCCGCCGTGCTGGAGAACAGATCCTGCGCGTGGGAGGTTCCCGTCTCGCAGCTGTTGAGCACCACGAGGCGTGGAGCGGGCTCGGCGACGCTGATCAGCGAGCCGAGCGCCTCGGCATGCAACGGGTCCTCCCGGCCCTGCTCATCGGCGAAGACGATCATTCCCTGGCGCCTGACTTCGTCGAACCTTCCGTGACCGATGAAGTGGAAGATGTGGCAGCCGTGGAACAGTGCCGCGAAGAGATGCTGTTTGGTCTGGCCCTGCACCCAGTCCAACCGCACCATTCCCTCGTCAATGAGTGGCGTGAGCGCGGTGGTCAGGCTCTCCCGCTCGGCTTCCGCGTCCAGCGTCCCGAGCGAGCCGGGAAGGGACACCATTCCCAGGATGCGCAGCGGCGGCTTCACGCCAAGAGGAGAGACCGGCTCAAGAATTTCGACGTGGCGGATGATCGGGTGATGCAGGCATAGGTAGCCACCGAGCTTCGCGTGGTGCAGAAGCTCCCAGGGCAGTGCGGCGAGTTCCGGGGAACGGACCCGCAACACCATGCGCAGTCTTTGTCCGCGCTCTTGCGCTCTCTGCCTGCTGGCAAGGTAGAGCGCTTTGATCGAACTTTGGAAAACGGCGTCGAAAAGAATGCCACCGACTTGCCGAGCGGGTGCCTCCAGTTCGGTTCCCACGCCCCGTGAGCGCACGGCAGAACCGAGAACCGCCGCCTGCAACGAGGGGAGCCTGAACAGCAACTCATGGGCGTCGATAGCGGTGACGACACGGTCCTCACCGCACGGCGACGACACCTCGATGCTGTAGCCGCCGGGCGACTCGCTCATCTCAAGTACGAAATCCAACTCCGCCGCCATGGCGCCTTCTCTCCGGCGGGGTCAACGACTCACTGCGACGTGTGCGAGGGCGTCGGGGTAGCGTCCGCATCTCCCGCAGGTTGCGAGGTGGTTGCGACCCAGGTTTGGAAGTCGGTGAAGTACTGCGGATTCGAGATCTGGGCCCCGACGACGATGTTGAAACGGCGGTCCGTGTACATGGCGACCGCGATATTCTCGGATCTGTAGCAGGCGTAGTCGCCGATAACTACGGACTGGTCGTCGAAGGAATATGTTTGGTGGCTCCCCTCCGTGTAGTCGTCTATGGTGCTGCACTCGTCTCCCTGGAGGCTGCCGGGGGCGACCTGCTTCATGAAGTATTCCTGCATGGCGTTCACGTCGGGGAACATGATGTACCAAGCCTGTTCCGGAACGCTGTCAACCGTGCTGCAGTCCACCTTCACCGCGTCCTTGGGGGACTCGGCGGACTCGGTGCAGTTCAGTGCGGACTTTACCTCGGCGGGAATGTGCGATTTGAGGTCGCCCAGCGAAGGACCTTGCTCTTCCGACTCGATCGACAGCCCCCACATTCCGCCGGCCAGTAGCAGAACACCGAGAATGGCGAGCACGACGCGCGGTGCCCGATGCATCTTCGGGATGGTCATCAAGCGGCGCGAGATGCCGCTGCCGATCAGGGCGAGCGCCAGGAGGACAATACCGATGGCGATAAGAACGATCTCGACGGCGAGTGGCATCGCTCAGCTCCTTCGGGAGTAAGGCCGCATCCAGTGCGGCCGTAGCCCACCGCCCCTGCCCTCGCTTCGCGTGCGCGCTCGGGCAATAGGAGAACCCTCAACTACCTGGCGATATCTAGCATTTCGTGTTAATCCATACTTTATGACCATTATGGAGTTCTCGCTAGACGACGGCAGCGCCGTGCGCGTCAGGGTCTCCGACGGGCAGGCGCCTAGCTCCATCCGCACCCGGGGTGCCTCGACGTCGGCGGTAATCGAGAAGGCCGAGGGTGCGTTCGAGTCGGTCATGCACGCCGTGCGGGCCGTTACTCGTGGTGTGGCCGAGCAAGTGGAGGACTTCGTGCAACGGCCCGACGTCCTCGTCGTCGAGTTCGGTGTCGAACTCAGTGCCCAGGCAGGGGCGGTCATCACGGCAGCCGGAGCTTCCGCTCAACTGAAAGTGAGCCTGACATGGAACAAGTGATTCGCGTCCGTCACTGAGGGCTTTCATCACGGCCACTGATCGGGTGACGCTGGTGGTGCGCGCGACCACGAGGCCACCGCGCCGGCTGCAGGCCGGCGCGAAGGGCAGCCGCCCCGAGATGCCGGGCCCTGTGCGGCCGGCTGCCGGTAGTTGGTTCAGTAGCAGGTCAGCGTTCCCCTGATCAGGGACTTCCCCTCGGCCTCGTCCCAATGACTCGACCTGCTCTCAACGACGCGCTTCCTGTTCGCATTCAGCCCCGGTAACCCCGCAGCTTCCGGTACAGCGTGGCGCGCGCGATGCCCAGGGCCGCCGCCGTGCGGGCCTTGTTGCCGCCGTTTCGGTGCAGGGCGTCCAGGATGGCGGCGCGCTCCGCGTGTTCCATCGGGCTGAGGCGGCGGCGCGCGGGCCCCTCACGTACGAGGTCGGGCAGCTCGGCGCGTCGGACGGGGCCCGTCGCGCGGCGGGTCTCCGCCAACGTACGTACGACGTGGGCGAGTTCGGTGACGTTGCCGGGCCACGGGTATCGCTCCAGCGCGCGCAGCGCGTCCAGCGTCCAGGTGAGCGGCGGCTGCCCCGGCACCGGCCCGGGCGTCAGAGCCGTGAGCAACTCCCTTATGTCCTCCGTGCGTTCGCGCAGGGCGGGGAGGGTGACCGACCGTGCGGCGAGGGAGTCGAGGAGTCGCTGAAGACACGGGCCGGGAGGCGTTCCGGGGGTGTACGTGACCAGTAGCGGGGCGTCCGGATGTGTTTCGAGGAGCGCGTTGAGGGTCGCCGTGTCGGACTGCTCAAGACGCTCGACGTGGCGTACGAGGAGCGCCCGGTCCTGTGCCAACTGCCCGAGCCAGGAGCCGATTTCCCCTTCCGCCGCGTCGGCGGCCAACGGGCTCGCGGCCAGTTCCCGGGCGAGCGCGGTCTTCCCGGTGCCGCGTTCCCCGACGATGAGGAGCGGGCCGGGGTGCCGGGCCAGCTCCGTCGCACGAGCCACCGCGTGCCGCCAGGGCACCGACCGCCCGGCAAGTCCCACGCCGCCCGTCCCGGCCGACGACACGTCCGCCGCGTCCCCCACCGGCTCCAGCACCGCGACCGCGCCGATCGCCGAGCCCTGGTGCAGTACGGGGGTGACGGTCGCGGAACACCCGGCCGTGTGCGGGAGTCGTATGTCGTACGACGTCGAAGGCGCGGAACGGGCTGCCGTCCCGGCCCCCTGGGGCGTGGCATCGGCTGCCGTCCGGGTCGTCTGGGGCGTGGCATCGGCTGCCGTCCGGGTCGTCTGGGGCGTGGCATCGGCTGCCGTCCGGGTCGTCTGGGGCGTGGCATCGGCTGCCGTCCGGGTCCTCTGGAACGTCGCATCCGCTGCCGCCCCGGTGCCGGCGAGCGCCGAACCGGCCCCTGAACCCGGGCCGCCGGCCTCCGTGCCCACCCCCGAAGCCGCTTCCAGCAAGGAGACCGTGTGCCGTTCCAGCGCCTCCAGGCCCTCCGGCGACAGCAGTCGTGCCGCGTCCTCGCTGACGAGACGGTTGCGCCCGTCGAGGGCGACGACCGCGCGGCGCCCCTGCCTCCCGGGCTCCTCGCCCACCGCCCGCAGGTACGCGTCCAGCAACACGCGTTCCGCCGACCGTGACCGCGCGAGGAGTTCCGCCTCGACGGCACTCGCGGCGGCCTCGGCGAGCGGGGCGCCCGGATGCGGCCCGCACTCGGCGCACAGTCGGGAGGCCACCGTGACCGTGCCCAGGATCCGCCCCGTCCCCGGCGCGAGCAGCGGCACGCTGACCGCGGAGACGTCCTGCCACAGGTCGAGGAAGTGCTCGGGCCCGTGCACCTCGGCCCGTCGGCGGGTACGCAGCGCGCGGACCGCGCTGTTGTGGCCGACCGCCTGTTCGGAGAGGTCGGGACGGCCGAGGTCGTCCCGGGCGAACCCGGTCGACCACAGCACGCGCAGCCGCTCGTCCGTGAGCACGAGCGCCGGCTGCCCGGGGCCGAGACCGGCGGCGATCCGCTCCAGCACCGGCCGCGCCGCGGTCAGCAGAAGGGACTCGGGAGGCCGTACGGCGCGCTCGGGCACCGCGTCCCCGACGTCGTGCCGTACGCCGAGGAACCGGGCGCGCCTCCACGCGGAGACGATCTCCTCCGGCACCCCGTCAGGCAGTTGCCGCCCCGTCAGGAACAGCTCGCGGGCCCTGCGCAGCGAATCGAGCGCGGGGCGGGCGGTGGGGTGCTCTGCGGTGGTCACGACGGCGTTCACCCTACCGGGAGTGGTTGAACGTTCGACTGTCGCGGCACGTATTCCCCGCGATGCTCCCCGGCCCGCCGTCTCGACGCTGTCTCGAATTGAGACACCCGCGCTCCCTCGCCGCCCTACATGATCTTGGAAGGTCGGCCCCTGTCCTCATTCCCTGGAGCGTTTGCCGTGCACACCGTCGAGCCCGATGTCGTGACCGACGTACTCATCGTCGGCAGCGGCCCCGCGGGCGCCTCCGCCGCGCTCGCCCTGAGCACGTACGGCGTCGCGAACATCGTCGTCACCCGCTACGCGAGCCTCGCCGACACACCCCGGGCCCACATCACCAACCAGCGCACCATGGAGGTGCTGCGGGACCTCGGGGTCGAGGACGAGGTCGTGGCCAAGGCCACGCCACAGCACCTGATGGGCAACACGACCTTCTGCACCAGCCTGGCCGGCGAGGAACTCGGCCGGGTCCGGTCCTGGGGCAACGACCCGCTCGTGCAGGCGGCCCACGAGCTCGCCAGCCCCACCCGCATGTGCGACATGCCCCAGCACCTCATGGAGCCGGTGCTCGTCGACGCGGCGGTCGCAAGGGGCACGCGACTGCGGTTCAGCACGGTCTACAAGTCCTTCGTCCAGGACGCCGACGGTGTGACGGTCACCGTCGAGGACCGGCTGCGCGGCGACGAGTACACCATCCGGGCCAAGTACCTCGTCGGTGCCGACGGCGGCCGCTCGCAGGTCGCCGCGGACGCCGGGCTGCCGATGGGCGGCCAGATGGGCGTGGCCGGCAGCGTCAACATCGTCTTCGACGCCGACCTGAGCCGGTACACCGCCCACCGGCCGTCCACCCTGTACTGGGTACTGGCGCCCGGGGCCACCGTCGGAGGTATCGGCGCCGGCCTGGTGCGCTGCGTCCGGCCCTGGAACAAGTGGATGGTCGTCTGGGGGTACGACGTCACCGCGGGCGCACCCGACCTGACCACGGAGTACGCCGAGTCGGTCGTCCGCAAGCTGGTCGGCGACGACGAGATCCCCGTGACCGTCAAGTCGTCCTCGGCCTGGACCGTCAACGAGATGTACGCGCAGACGTACGCGAACGGCCGCGTCTTCTGCGCCGGAGACGCCACGCACCGCCACCCGCCGTCCAACGGCCTCGGCTCCAACACCTCCATCCAGGACTCCTACAACCTGGCCTGGAAGCTGAAGCTCGTCCTCGAAGGCGTCGCCGGTCCGAAGCTGCTCGACACCTACACCGCCGAGCGCGCCCCGATCGGCAGGCAGATCGTCACCCGCGCCAACAGGTCCATCGGCGAGACCGCCCCGGTCTTCGAGGCCCTCGACGGCCTCTCCCCGCAGACCCCCGAGCAGCTGTGGGCCAACATCGACGCCCGCAAGGACGACACCGAGGCGGCGCGGAAACAGCGGGCGAGGCTGCGCGAGGCGATCGCGTTCAAGGTGTACGAGTTCAACGCGCACGGCGTCGACCTCAACCAGCGCTACGCCTCCGACGCGATCGTCCCCGACGGCACGCCCGCCCCCGGGTTCGACCGCGACCCGGAGCTGTACCACCAGCCGAGCTCCCGCCCCGGCGCCAAGCTCCCGCACGCCTGGATCACCTCGGGCACCCGCACCCTGTCCACCCTCGACACCGTCGGCCGGGGCCGCTTCACGCTGCTCACCGGCATCGGCGGCACGGCCTGGGCCGAGGCGGCCCGGGCCCAGGACCTGGAGATCGCCACCGTCGTCATCGGACCGGGCCAGGAGTACGAGGACCCGTACGGGGACTGGGCGCGGCTCAGCGAGGTGGCCGACGGGGGAGCCCTGCTCGTACGGCCGGACGGGTACGTCGCCTTCCGGCACGCCACGGCGGCCGCGTCCGACGCGGAGGCGGACCGTTTGCTCACCGAGGCGGTGCGACGCATCCTCGGACATGGCTGACGGGAAGGACCACGGGACATGACCAGCGAATTCACCGCCCACATCACCGAGGCTGTGGTGGACAGCCTCGAAGGCACGGCCGACCCCCGGCTGCGCGAACTGCTCGCCGCCCTCACCCGCCATCTGCACGCCTTCGTCCGCGAGACCGAGCCGACCATGGCGGAGTGGGGGAGGGCCGTCGACTTCCTGACGGCGACCGGGCAGGCCTGCACGGACACCCGGCAGGAGTTCGTCCTCCTGTCGGACGTGCTCGGCGTGTCGATGCTCGTCGAGACGATCAACAGCGAAGGAGCCGGCGGCGAAGACGGGAGGGAGGCCGGGAACGGGAACGGGGGCGAGAACGGGAGCGAGGACGTGACCGAGTCGACGGTGCTGGGTCCCTTCCACATGACCGAGTCCCCCGTCCGCGCGCTCGGCGCCGACATCGACCTGGTCGGTGACGGCGAGCCGTGCGTGGTCAGCGGGCGCGTGCTGTCCCGGGACGGGACCCCGCTGCCGGGCGCGACCCTCGACGTCTGGCAGGCGAACGCCGAGGGGTACTACGACGTGCAGCAGCCACAGGTCCAGCCACCCGGCAACGGGCGCGGGCTGTTCACGGCGGACGACGAGGGCCGCTTCCGGTTCCGCACCTGCGTGCCGAGCCCGTATCCGATCCCCACGGACGGCCCCGTCGGTGACCTGTTGCGGGCGACCGGCCGCCACCCCTACCGCCCGGCCCACATCCACTTCATCGCCTCGGCCGAGGGGCACGCGCCGGTCACCACGCACATCTTCGTGGCCGGCAGCGACCACCTCGACTCGGACGCCGTGTTCGCGGTCAAGGAGAGCCTCGTCAAGGACTTCTCCGAGACCGACGACCCGTCCCTGGCACGGGAGTTCGGCCTCCCCAACCCGTTCCGACACGCCCGCTTCGACCTCGTGCTCAACCCGGTCCGGTCATGAGGGAGTTCACCTACGAGGCTCAGCCCATGCGGGTCGTCCTGCGGCCCGGTGGCTCGGTCACCGCGGTTCCGGACGAGGCCGGACGCCTCGGACTGCGGCGGCTGTTGGTGGTCTGCGGGCCACGGGGCGCGGAGACGGCCCGGGCCGTTGCGGACGCGCTGGGCGACGCCTGTGCCGGGCTGCACGCCGAGGCCCGGATGCACGTACCGGCGGAGGTCGCCGACCGGGCCGTCGAGGCGGTGCGGGCCGTCGGCGCCGACGGCTGCGTGGCCGTCGGCGGCGGCTCCGCCATCGGCCTCGGCAAGGTGATCGCGCTGCGCACCGGCCTCCCGCTGCTCGCCGTGCCGTCGACGTACTCCGGCTCCGAGATGACCCCCGTCTGGGGCCTGACCGAGCACGGCACCAAGCGCACCGGCCGCGACCCGTCGGTCCTGCCGCGCAGCGTCGTCTACGACCCCGAACTCACCCTCTCCCTGCCGGTGGGCCTGTCCGTGACCAGCGGCGTCAACGCCGTGGCGCACGCCGCCGAGGCCCTGTACGCGCCCGACGCCTCACCGCTGGTCTCGCTGATGGCCGAGGAAGGCGCACGGGCCATGACGGGTGCCCTCCCCGCCCTGGCGGCCGACCCCCATGACCTGGACGCCCGCGGCCGCGCCCTCTACGGGGCGTGGCTCTGCGGCGCCGCACTCGGCGCGACCACCATGGGCCTGCACCACAAGCTGTGCCACGTCCTCGGCGGCACCTTCGGCCTGCCGCACGCCGAAACCCACACCGTGGTCCTGCCGTACGCCCTCGCGTACAACGCGCCCGCCGCGCCCGAGGCCATGGCGGCGCTCGGCCGGGCCCTGGACACCGACGACGTGCCGGAAGCCCTCCGGGAACTCGCGGGCCGCCTCGGCGCACCCCGTTCCCTGGCCGAACTCGGCCTGAAGGAGACCGACGTGGCGGTGGCGGCGGGCGCGGTGTCCGGGCAGGCGTACCCGAACCCGCGTGAGGTCACCGAGGCCGGCGTGCTCGGGGTACTGAGAGCGGCGTACGCGGGCGACCGGCCCTCAGCGCGGCACTGACCTCCGACCGGGGCCCGCCCCGAACCCCCAGCCCGGCAGTGACCACCGACCGGGGCCCGCCCCGAACCACCAGCCCGGCAGTGACCTCCGACCGAGGCCCGCCCCGAACCCCACAGACGCAAACCGAACGAAGACCGAAAGGTGAACACCATGCCCCTCGGACTGCTCCGGCGGCGATTCAGGACAGCCTCCGGAGGCGCCGCGGGCCTCACGCCTCCCGTACCGTCCGGCGCCGGTGTCGTCGTCCGCGAGGTCCTGGACCCCGTGAACGAGCCCATGGGCGGCGCCGACGTGACGGTGACCGAACTGCGCAGCCACCGGGTCGCGGCCCGCGGCACCACCGACCCGTACGGCTACTTCATGGCCGTCCTGCCGCCGGGCAACTACAGCCTCCTGATCGTGGCCGAGGGGCTGGAACCGCACCGCGAGACCTTCGACGTCGAACCGGACAGCCGCGCCGCCGCGCAGCAGGTCTGGCTCCAGTCGGCCCGGCAGCTCGAACTGCCGGTCCCCGGCACCTGGCTCTTCGACCCGCCGCACACGGCGATCCGCTTCGTCGCCAAGCACGTCGGCATGGCCCATGTGCACGGCCGGTTCGAACGGTTCGAGGGCGGCCTGCAGGTCGCCCAGGACATGAGCCAGTCCCGCGTCCAGGTGCGCATCGACGCGTCGAGCATCACCACCGGCAACAACACGCGTGACACCCACCTGCGTTCGGCGGACTTCCTCGACGTCGACCGCTACCCGTACATCGAGTTCTCCAGCACCCGCTTCGCCTACCGGGGCGGCACCAAGTGGAGCCTGCTGGGCAGCCTCACCATGCACGGCGTGAGCCGGTCGGTCTCGCTGGACACGACCTATCTGGGCATGGTCAACGGCGGCTACGGCGAGGAGCTGCGCTGCGCGGCCCTGGCCAAGGCGGAACTGCACCGAGAGGACTACACCCTCAACTGGCGCTCGATGCTGGCACGCGGCATCGCGGTCGTCGGCCCGACGGTCCAACTGGAGCTTGACGTCCAGGCGATGTACCGCACGCACGACACGCCGACACCGCCGGAGTAGCCGGACGTGGCCGGCGGGTGCCCGCCTGGTGGACGCACCCTTGACGGGGACCGGAGGGCCAACCAGACTCCAGAGGGGAATCCTAGTGAACAGGTAGGGAAGCATGGGGCGCCTTGAGCCGATCACCAGCGGTGTGAGCCGTACGCCTCGGCCGTCCCCTCTTCTGACCTCCCGCCGTCACATCGATCTGCTGCGCGTCTGCAGCGCGATCAGCCCCCTGGGCTGAGCCCGGCCGGCCCCGTGCCCGAGCGGACAGGCGGTGCCCCGAAGGGTGCCGTCTGCTCCGTGCCGCACGGGGCGGCGGCCGCCGCTCGTCGCCCGACGTCGCTTCCGCCGCGCGTACGTCCACGCCTCCACCCCGGGGAGAACCATGTCCGTCACTCCGCTCGCCTCCGTCCCCGCTACCCGCCCGGCACCCGCGTTCCGGGGCCGGATCGGCCAGGACGCGCGCAGCGGGCACTACGCCGTGCCCCGCCGCTACCGCCTCCACCTGTCGCCCACATGTCCCGACGGCCTCCGGATCGCCGTGGCGCACAGCCTGCTCGGACTCGACGACGTCTGCCCGGTGACGTCCCTCGGCGTGGTCCCCGACTGCCCCGACGGGGGACACTCCGCGCTCCGCCCGCTCTACGAGGCGAGCGTGCACCGGTACACGGGCGCGGCCGTCGGGCCGGTACTCAGCGACGACTGGTCGGGGCGGATCGTGAGCACCCACGCGCCCGACATCACCCGTGACCTGTCCCGGCACTTCGGCGGCGGCACAACGGCCCTGTACCCGCGCGGGGCGGAGTCGGAGATCGAGGCCGTCGAACGGCTCTGTGCCCGCGGCATCGAACAGGCCGCGCAGCGGGCCGGTACGGCGGGCGTCGGGCCGGGGGAGCGGGACGCGGCGCTCGCCGAGCTGCTGGAGACGCTGGGCGCGCTGGAGCGCTGGCTGGTCGGGCGGGAGTTCCTGATCCGGGAGCAGGTCACCGGGGCGGACGTCGACCTGTGGGTCACCCTCGTCCAACTCGACACCGTGCACCGCCATCACCTGGACGCCGCAGCCGTGCACCGCATCGCCGACCACCCCCTCCTGTGGGCCTACGCCCGCCGACTGGCCGCCCACCCGGCCTTCGGCGGCCACCTCGACCTCGACGGCATCGCCCGTCGGCACCACTCCCGCTGCCGAGGCCTGGAAGCCGCCGGATCGGCCGTGCAGATCCTCGACTGGGCGACACACACGGCCCAAGTCCACTAGCCCTTCCAACTGTCGCCGCCCTGCCCGACGTGCTCGGCGACACCACGTCCGCCGCCCGGGCCACCCCGGACCCGGAGGACGGCTGGTACCGCCTCCTCCTGCACTTCGACTCGCCCCGAGCCGCCTGCCGTCGCCTGCTCGGCTTAGGACCCGATGCCGAGGTCCTCGAACCGCCGCAGGTGCGGCAGGAGTTGGCGGAGGTGACGCGTGCGACGGCCGCCCACCACCAGGCGGTGTGATCCCGGCGGTGGCGTGGGGCGAGGACGTCACCCTCCCCCGAAGGTGACGTCCTCGCCCGCTCCCCCGGCGCCGGACCGCGGTCCGACATCGTCCGTGCGGCCTGCCGTGCTGTCACCAGCACATGACGGCTGTTTCCCCCGAACCCCAGCCGGAGTACAGGCGCACACGGACGAAGTAGCGGCGGCCCTTGACCAGACGGGCCTTGATCGTGGCGTTGCGCGGGGTGCCCCCGTCGTCCTCGCCGGTGAGGTAGCGGGGCTCGCCGTCCCGCTCCTCGAAGAGCACCACCAGCGCGTCGCTCTCGCCGAAGGTGCCCACGGTGTACTCGCGGGTCTCCGGCGGCTCGACGACGAAGTCGGCCTGCTCGCCCGGGCCCAGACCCAGCGGCACCGACCGGAAGGGCACCAGCGCGGGCACCCACCCCGGCTCGGCCGGCGGATACCAGCGCAGGACGTACTCCTTGTCCGCGGCGGAGAGCGTACCGGGCGGGGTGAGGCCCCTGCGGTACTGCTCCGGCTCCAGGATCAGCCCCGCCTCGAAGGGGTACTCCATGATCGACTGCGGGTCCCACACCGAACCGTGCACCTCGTGCGGGTCCAGCTTGCGCAGGATGTTGGCGAACGTCCGGTCCCGGCTCCAGAAGTTCGGCGGGCCCGCCAGGTCGGCGTAGACGGCCTCGTCGTCCCAGTGGATACCGGCGAACGGGCTCTGGTGCTCGTGCAGCATGCCGAGCGCGTGCCCGATCTCGTGCAGGGCCGTGCCGCGTTCCCCGGCCGCGGTCAGGTCCCAGCCGAAGTTCATGGTGCGTTCGTTCAGCCCGACCCGGAGGGCGTCCTTGCCCACCGTCGACCAGGAGCCGTCCCCGACCTGGAACCCGATCCGCAGCTCGGCCTCCGAACGGTCGCCGACCTCGGCGAACGTCACCCCGATACCGAGGTCCCGCCACTCCTGGAAGCACTCGCGTACGACGTCCAGCTGCTCCTTGGCGCCGGCCCACGGCACCCGCCTGCTCGAGCCGGTTCCCGGTACCGGAATGACGGACCCGTCGGTGTCGTCCTCGAAGAAGTAGTAGTGCAGCACGGTGTGGTTGGCCCACATCCGGCCCCCGGCGATGAGCGCACTGTGCCGCTCGGCGGCCAGTCCCGGCGCGAAGGCCGGGGCGGGCTGCTGCGCGAGAGAGCAGTAGCGTGCGGTCATGGCGAACAGCCTGCCCTCGACCGCTCCCGGGCGCCTGAGTCGGGGCCTACTCAAGTCCCCCTGTATCAAGAGTGAGTAGGGCTGCTCTAGCTCTCGTGACGACTTTCGAACGGGACGCGAAGACGCTGGAGCTGCCCTGGCCGTTCACCGGGCGCGAGGACGAACTCGATCTGGTGCGCGGGGCCCTGACCTCGGCACGGCGCGGCATCGTGGTGACCGGCGCGGCGGGCAGCGGCAAGACCCGCCTGGCCACCGAGGCGGTCCGCGGCACCGACTACGCCACGGTCGCCGGGACGCCCGAGACCCGGCAGATCCCCTTCGCCGCGTTCGCGCACCTGCTCCCCGAGTCAGTGTCCCTGCACCGCGCCGTCCAACTTCTCTCCGGCACGCGGCTGTTGCTGGTCGACGACGCCCATCTGCTCGACGACGCCTCCGCCGCCCTGGTCCACCAGCTGGCCGTGCACGGCCGCACCCGCCTCCTGGTCGTCACCACCGAGGGCGCCCCGGTGCCCGGCGCGATCTCCCGCCTGTGGACCGGCGAGCTGCTGCCCCGCCTCGCCCTGGACCCGCTGCCCCGGCAGGAGACGGCCCGACTGCTGGCGTCGGTCACCGGCGACGGCCTGGAGCCCCTCACCGTCAACCGCCTGTACCGCCTGTGCGAGGGCGACCTGAGGCTGCTGCGCGACCTGCTCGGCGCGGTACGCGACCTGCTCGCCCCCGTACCGGACGGCTCGGGCACCCGTTCCTGGCGCGGTCCCGTGCCGATCACGGCCACCGTCCGCGAACACACCGCGCGAATCCTCGACCGCCCCGACCCCGGGGAGCTCGAGACCCTCCAACGGCTGGCCTTCGGTGAGCCCTTTTCCCTCCCCATGGACGACCTCGACCTGCGCGGCCTCGAACGCCTGGAGGCCGACGGCCTGGTCAGCGTCGACGACCACGGCTCGGTCCACCTCGCCCGCCCGCTGTACGGTCCGGTGCTGCGCGCGTCGGCCGGACGCCTGCGGGCGCGACGGCTGGCCCGCACGCCGGACAGCTGCACGGCCGCTCTGGCCGCCGAGTCCGCCGCGCTGACCAGGGCGATCGAGCGGGCGTACGTCCGGACGACGCCGACACCCGTGGGGGAGTGGCTGCTCGACGAGGGCACCGGGGTGCCCGCCGACTACGCGGCCGTACGGGCGCGGTTCTCGCGGCTGCGGGGAGAACTGCGCGAGGCGGCGGCATGGGCGCGGGAGGGGCTGCGGGCGGCCGGGGACAGTCCGGCCTGCCGCCGTGAACTCGCCCTGGTCGCCGCCCAGTCGGGCGACACGGCCACCGCGCACCAGGTACTGGGCGGCCGCTCCCACGGGGGTGGGGCGGCCGCCTGGCTGTCGGCGGCGGGCGGTGACGTCGACGCGGCGGTGGCGGCGGTCACCGGCGAGGCCGAGGTGGCGGCGGTCACCGGCGACGCGCAGGCGGCCGTGGTCCCCGGCGAGGTCGAGGAGGTGTACGAGGCCGTCCGGTTCGGCGTTCCGGAGCCGGCCGTCGGGAGGCTGTCCGGCGTCCTGGGCCGGCACGCCGACGCTCTCGCCCGCCGTGACGGTCCCGCCCTGGACCGGGCGGCCGCGGAACTGGAGGAGCGCGGCCTGCTGCTCTTCGCCGCCGAGGCGCACGCACAGGCCGTACGCGCGCATCGCGACCCGCGTGCGGCCCGCACCTCACGTACCCGTGCCGTCGCCCTCGCCCGGCGCTGCCAGGGCGCCCGCACGCCGGCCCTGTCCGGCCTGGTGCTGGGCGAACTCACCGCCCGTCAGCGGCAGATCGTCACCCTGGCCGCCGCCGGCCTCAGCAACCGGCAGATCGCGGAGAAGCTCACCCTGTCCATCCGTACCGTCGGCAATCACCTCTACGGCGCGTACGCCCGCCTCGGCGCGAGCGACCGGGGCGCGCTGCCCTGGCTCGTGGAACCGCCTCAGGCGCAGTCGGCCTGAGCCGCCCACCGGACCGGCGGTCTGACCCCCGTGATCGGGGGAGGGGTCAGACCGCCCCGGACCCGGTCGCCGGCGGGGCGCCGCACCGCCCCGTCGGCGACGTCACGCCGCCCCGAACGCCGAGAACGCCCATCCCGTCGCCTGGTGGGTCGCGTCGCCGGGAAGCGCCGCGCGGGCGTCGCGCAGACCCTCCGCGAGGGACAGGCCGGCGCTGAGTCCCTTGTGCAGGGCGAGCATCAGGGGCACCACCGCCGCGTCGTTGACGGGTGCGCTGCACGCCACCACCCCGGCCGTGCCGAGGGGCAGCAGCGCGGTGACCAGACCCAGCAGCTCGTCGGCGCCGACGGAGGCGAACCGGGCGGTGTCGCAGCAGGAGAGGATGATCCGGTACGGGCTGCGGTCCAGGCGTTCGAAGTCATGGACGATCAACGGCCCGTCGGCCATCCGCAGCGACGAGAACAACGGGCTGTCCGCGCGGAACGTGCCGTGCGCGGCGATGTGGGCCAGCGCCGACCCGTCCAGCTCCGCCAACACCCTGGGCACCCGCGCGTCCTCGTGCTCCAGAACGGTCGATCCGCCGTACCGTTCGGCCAGTTCGGGCACCTCGGCACCACCGGTCGCCAACCCCGGCCCACGCACCAGGACCTGGCGGCCACCCGGCGGCGGGGACGTCTCCCGGGCGCGCAGCCAGCTGCTCGCCGACGGCGACACGCTGAACACCCGCTCCCGCAGCGACGGCAGCAGCGCCCACGGCACCCGGTGCAGCCGGCCCGGGGGCACCACCACGACCGGCCCCGACCCCAGTTGCGCCGCCGCCGGACCCAACAGCAGCTCCTCCAGGCGCCGCCCCGCGGCCTCCACCACGGGAAGTCGGGCCTCCGCTCCCGGGTGGGCCAACCGCCGCAGCCCCGCCTGCACATGCTCGGCCTCGGTCTCCGCCGCGGCCAGCAGCCCCGCCTCGAACCGCCGCACCCGCCCCTGCCCGCACAGCAGCACGTGCACCCGCCCGTCGACGACGGCCAGCTCCACCAGCCGCACGTCGTCGTCCCCCAGCCGTGCCAGCAGCCGGGCGGGGTCGAAGCGGTCGCCGCCGCCGGGTGCCTCGCCGCGGATGTGCAGGGTCCGGGAGCGGATCTCCCGCTCCAGGCGCCGCTGGTCCCGCTCCAGCGTCGGCACCGGACGGCCCTCCATCCGGGCCGCCTCGGCGCGGGCGGCGATCTCCCGGAAGGCGGTGAGCCCGCTGAGCAGGGCCGGGTCGGCGGGGGGCCGGGTGGGTGGCGCGGACAGGACCGTGGCCCGCCAGCGCTCGCTCCACACCAGCAGCCGCCGCGGGCCGCCCGAGTCGAGGCTGGCCTGCTGGGCCAGCGCGGCGAGTTCGGCGCCCTGTGCGGTGGCCCGGGCCCGCAGCTCCGAGGCGCCGAGCGTCATCCGGTGGTCGTCGAGCACGTCGAGCCCGCGCCGGCAGGCCTCCAGCACACCCCGGCCGGAACCGGCCGCCCGGGCCCACAGCGCCTGCGCCGCCCAGCCCGTCATCCGCGCCAGCGGCGGCCCGCTGTGCCGGCTGCGTGCGGCGGCCGTCAGATGCCGTTCGGCGTCCGCCGTCCAGCCGAGGCCCAGGGCGATCCGCCCGGCGAGCAGCGACGCCTCCGGCGCGGCCGGCGAGCCGAACGAGGCCAGCCGCTCCGCCACCGCGGCGGTGTCCGCGACCAGCCGGCCCGAGCCGCGCCCGGCGGCGACCCGCGCCTCGATCAGTACCAGCCGGGCGTGCGTCTCCCACCAGGTGCGCCGCTGACCGGCGAACAGCCGTACGGCCATGTCCGCGCGGGCGATCGCCGTGTGCGGGTCGCCCGCCAGCCGGGCCGCCCGTGCCGCTGCCAGCAGCAGCTCGGCCTTGCGCGTGGACTGTCCGCCGATCCCGTCGAGGACCCCGATCGCCGCGTCCGCCTCGGCCAGCGCCTCCGGGGCCAGGCCGGCCGCCATCAGGACCTCGCAGCGCCGGATGTTGAGCATGAAGGTCGGAGTGCCGAGCTTGGCGTACCGCTCGCCCGCCTCGTCCAGCAGCCGCAGCGCCACCGGGATGTCGCCCGAGCGGAAGGCGGCGAGGCCCCGGCTCTCCACCGCGTCCGCCTTGTCGTGCTCCTGGCCGGTGGTGTCCCACAGTGCCTCGGCGGCCGTGAAGTCGGCGTCCGCCCGGTCCACCGTGCCGAGCGCGAGATGCACGGTCGCGCGCAGGGTCAGCGCACGGGCCGTCCAGATGACGTCGTCCGCCTGGCGCAGCACGGGGATGGACCGACGCACGTCGTCCAGCGCGGCCCGGTGATGTCCCAGCACCCACGAGGCGTAGGCCCGCCGGTACAGGACGCGCGCGCGGGTGTGCCCGCCGCTGACGGCGACACCGCGCTCCAGTTCCTTCAGGCCCTCCCGGGTGCGGCCCGCGTGCACCAGCGCCACGCCGAGCGCGGCCAGGACGTCCGCCTCCCGGTCCGCGGAACCCGCGCGCGCCGCCAGGTCACGGGCGCGGCGCAGATGGTGCAGCGCGACCTTCATGTCGCCCCAGTCCCGCTGCCAGATGCCGATCACCTGGTGGGCTACGGAGGCGCACCACGGTGACGGATCTGATTCCAGCACGTGTTCTGCCCGCGCCAGGGCCTCGTTGGGCGCTGCGAACACCATCGGCAGCAGTTCGAGAACCGAGTCGCTTCCCGCTGTCACTCCATGGATGGTAGTGGCCCCGGTTGCACACCACACGCGTTTGGCGCTGTATCAGGCGGCGTCCCCGCGGCTCTGACTGTCGACCACCGCCTCAGTGGGAGGACCTGCCAATGGCACCACAGCGATTCCACGAACAGTTCGACCAGATCCAGCGCTCCATGCCCGACGTCCCCCTGGCCCTGGGACCGGACGACTCGGCGGAGTTCATCTACGAGAAGGGCGTCGTGCTCGCCCGCGACGGTGAGGAGGCACGGCTCGTCGAGGACAGCGTGCGCAGCCACTTCACCGCGGCGCCCGACCTGAGCGCCGACCACGTACGCCGGGCGAGCCCGGAGACCAACCGCTCGGGCATCACCCGCATCCAGGTCGGCGACCCCGGTCAGGGCGACCGGCGCGCCGACCTGGCCGTCGCGCACGCGCTGCGGGCCCTGCGCGAGCCCGAGGGGCGCAGGGGCCACCGGCTGGTCAGCCGTAACCACGTGGTGTCGATCGCGGTCAACTCCTGTCCCGGCGACGAGCCGGTGCCCGCCCCGCGTACCGGGGGCATCAACCCGGCCCGGGCCGAGGCCGGCCACGACCCGGACACCGCCGTCGGCGTCCTCGTCGTCGACAACGGCCTCACGCACGACCACACGGCGGCCGGCCCCCTGCTCGCCCACGTCAGGGGCGACCTGCACGGCACCGAGACCGACGGCGACGGCAACCTCCTGCAGTACATCGGACACGGCACGTTCATCGCGGGCCTCGTCGCGGCCGTCGCACCCAACACCGACATCACCGTCCGCAGCAGTCTCAACGACGCCGGCGCCATCCTGGAGTCGGAGTTCGGCGAGCGGCTGTTCGACGCCGTCGAGGACGGCTGGCCCGACATCATCAGCCTCTCCGCCGGCACCTCCAACGGCCGCACCGACGGCCTACTCGGCGTCCAGGCCTTCATGGAGGAACTCCGGCAGCAGCGCACCCTGTTGATCGCCGCGGCGGGCAACAACGCCAGCGCCACGCCCTTCTGGCCCGCCGCCTACGCCGCGCTGCCCGACTACCGGGACGTCGTCCTGTCGGTCGGCGCGCTGCGCGGCGACGGCGAGTTCGGAGCCTGCTTCAGCAACCACGGCCCCTGGGTGAACGCCTACGCTCCGGGCGAGCGCCTCACCAGCGTCCTCACCGGCTTCGAGGCACCCGTCCCGTACGTGTACCAGCACACCACCTACGACGCCTGCCGCTACGGCTTCACCTACCCCTGCACCTGCCAGTCCCCGCAGCACAGCGGGGTGTTGAGCGAGGACGGTGAGTCCGACACCCCCGATCGGGTGTCCTTCGAGGGGTTCGCGCACTGGAGCGGCACCTCCTTCGCCACCCCCGTCGTCGCCGGTCTGGTCGCCGCCCACATGACCGCGCACAAGGAAACCGACCCCCGGGTGGCCCGTCAGCAACTGCTCGCCGCCAACACCGAGTTCGCGGAAGTGCGCGGGGCGCACGTGCCGGCGCTGCGGCCGGCGAGCTGGCGGCCGGTCACGGGCGGGCAGCCCACGGCGGGCGCATGACGGCCGGAACGGCCCCCTCCACGGCGTACCATGACTGGCCGTACACGAGGGGTGGGGCCGTGGACCGTGCAGATGTCGGCGTGCTCGTCCAGTCCGCCGTCGACGGCGACGGGGCGGCCTGGAAGGCGCTGGTGGAGGGGCTGAGCCCACTGGTGTGGTCCGTGGTGCGCGCACACCGGCTGTCCGACGCCGACGCGCACGAGGTGTACCAGACGGTGTGGTTCCGTTTCGCCCAGCACCTGGGCCGGATCCGCGAACCGCAGAAGGCGGGCTCCTGGCTGGCCAGCACCGCGCGGCACGAGTGCCTGAAGGTCCTCAAGAGCCTGAGGCGGCTGACACCCACGGACGATCCGCAGGTCCTGGACCGGATCAGCGAGGACCGTACGCCCGAGCAGTCGTTCCTCGACTCGGAGGAGGCCGCCGCCGAGACGGAGCGCATCCGACGGGTGTGGCAGGAGTTCGAGGAACTCGGCGACCGGTGCAGGCAGTTGCTGCGAGTGCTGATGGCCTCGCCGCCGCCCAGCTACCAGGAGGTGTCCGCCGCACTGGGTATCGCGGTGGGCAGTATCGGGCCGCTGCGCCAGCGCTGTCTGCGCCGCCTGCGGGCCCGACTCGACGCACGGGGAGCGTTGTGAACGACATGAGCGATATGGATGACCTGAACGACCTGAACGACCTGAACGACCTGAACGGGGGCTTCTTCGCCGGCGAAGGCATCGGCGACGAGGTGCCCGACGAGGAACCCGACGCGGGGTTCGACGACGGCCTGCTGGACGATCTGCGTCAGGCGGCCGGCATTCTCGACCCGGTACCGACCGCGCTGCGGCAGCTCGCCGTGGAGGCCTACGCGCTGCACGACCTCGACGCCCGGCTCGCCGAGCTCACCTTCGACTCGCTGGTCGACGCGATCCCGGTCAGAGGAGCGACGGACCCGCCCCGGATGCTGACCTTCCACTCCGGGGACGTGACCATCGACGTCGAGGTGACCTCGCAGGGACTGATGGGGCAGGTCCTGCCACCGCAGCCGGCCGGCATCGAGGTCCTGAGCGGGCCCCGGGCGGGTGCCACCCTCGTGGCCGACGACCTCGGACGCTTCAGCTCCGATGTCACCCCGGCCGGACCGTTCGCCCTGCGCCTGCGGGCCGGCGGGGAGGTGGTGGTCACCGAGTGGCTGCGCGCCTGAGCGGTCGGGAGGGCAGGGTGCCTTCCGTCACCGGGTGACGGCCGGGCCCGTTGCCCGCGGATCACCGTCTTCAGGCGCCGGCGGCCCTGGTCGGCCGGCACCGCGAACCGCACGTGCGCCCGCTGCCGACCACGAGACGCGGGTGCGGATCGCGGGACGCTCGGTCCGGTCCGGCTCTGCGAAGATCTCGGGTTCGTGGTTTCCGGTGTTCGCGGGGCGGGGGATGTATCCGGTGTCGCCCGCGCTGATCCGCGCCCCCGCGCCCCCGTCACCGGCGCCGGGCGGCTGACGCGCGGGAGTACGCGGGACAGCCGGTCCGGTCCGGCTCTGCGAAGGCCTCGGGGTCGTGGTCTCCGGTGTTCGCCGGGCGGGGGATGTATCCGGTGTCGCCCGCGCCGATCCGCGCCCCCGCGCACCCGTCACCGGCGCCGGGCAGCTGGATCGCGGGACAGCCGGTCCGGTCCGGCTCCGCGAAGATCTCGGGGTCGTGGTCTCCGGTGTTCGCCGGGCGGGAGACGCATCCGGTGTCGCGTGGCCCGCTGGCTCGGCGCCGAGGCCGCCCCCGGGCGCAGCGCGCCGATCCGCGCCCCGCGGACCCCTCACCGGCGCCGGGCGGCTGACGCGCGGGAGTGTGCCGGCCGGAGGTCAGCCGGTCACGGCGTCGACGAGATGCGCCAGTGCCGCCGCGAGCGGGGTCAGGCCGGGGCCGGCGGGGCCGCCCGGCTCGCTCATGTAGGTGTCCCGGCGGATCTCCACCATCAGTGCGGACACGCGCGGTTGGCTCCCGTGGAAGTCGAGCGGCACGTACGTCCCGGCGAACGGGCTGTCGAGCCCGATCTCCCCGCACCCGGCGAACACCTCCCGGGCCGCGTCGAGCAGCTCGCGGGGCGTGTGGAAGGAGTCCGTGCCCAGGCAGACCGGCGGCCGAGGCCCCTGGCCGTGCAGCTCGTAGGGCAGCGCCTCGGTGGGGTAGGAGTGCACGTCGATGATCACGACCCGCCCTGCGGCGGCCAGCCGGTCGGCCACCGCCCGGGTCATCGCCCGCGCGTACGGCCGGAAGTACCGCTCCAGCAGGGGCTCCGGGTCGGTGTCGGCCGGCCGCAGCGGCGCGCGGTGCGTGGTCCGGGTGTACACGGCGCCCATGCCGACGGCGAGCATCTCCTCCCGCTCGTCCGGGAACCGCTCGGGGTCCACGACCAGCCGGGAGAGCCGGTTGACGAACCGCCAGGGCGTGACGGCCGACCGCTGCGCGGCAGCCGCGGCGATCTCGGCGGTGTGCGCGTCGGTGATGTGGTCGAGCTCCCGCTCAAGCCCCGCGTCGTCCAGCACGATCCCCGCCCGCACCGCCGGTGGTATCTCCCGCGCCGAGTGCGGCACATGCAGGATCACCGGGGAGACGGCCGCGCCGGGCAGCAGCTCGTAGGACGGTGGGGCGGAGGTCACGAGGCGGCTCCCGGGGCGTTGTCAGTGGCGTGGTGCACGATCAAGGTGCCACATCAAAACGCAGGAAGGCCGGGGAGCAGCATGCCCGTCAGTAACCAGCAGGTGACCGAACACCCGTTCCTCAAGGGGCTGTACCGGGACGACTACTACCCCGACCACGTGGTGGACCGGGGCAGGGACATCCTGCTGCGGCTGTGTGAGCGCGTCGAGGCCGACCGGCCCGCCGACCTGGCGGCGCTGTACGCCCTGACACACGCCGCCACCGAGGAGTTCAACGACCTCCAGGCCGCGTTCGAGGAGGCCGACAGCGACATCGAGACCGTGGCGCGCGAGGAGATAGCCGAGGACTTCTGGTTCGTGGCGCAGGCCTACGGCTTCGCGGACGCGGACGTGGAGGAACTGATCGCCACCCGGGACTGGTGAGACACTGCTCCGCCCCGGCCGGGCAGTGCCGACCGGGGCGGAGTCATGCGGAGCCTCTAGGAGGCCGTCGCTCGGTTACAGAGACGCGAGCGTCTCGTTCCACGTGGCCGACGGGCGCATGATCGCGGCGGCCTTGGCCGGGTCGGGCTGGTAGTAGCCGCCGATCTCGGCCGCCGAGCCCTGGACGGCGTTCAGCTCGTCCACGATCTTCTGCTCGTTGGTGGTGAGCGCCTCGGCGAGCGGGGCGAAGGCCTTCGCCAGGTCCGCGTCGTCGGTCTGCGCGGCAAGCTCCTGCGCCCAGTACAGGGACAGGTAGAAGTGGCTGCCGCGGTTGTCGATGCCTCCGACGCGACGGGTCGGGGACTTGTCCTCGTTGAGGAAGGTCGCCGTGGCGCGGTCGAGGGTGTCGGCGAGGACCTTCGCCCGGGAGTTGCCCGTGAAGTCGGCGAGCTGCTCCAGGGACGGGACCAGCGCGAAGAACTCACCGAGGGAGTCCCAGCGCAGGTAGTTCTCCTTGACCAGCTGCTGGACGTGCTTCGGGGCGGAGCCGCCGGCGCCCGTCTCGAACAGGCCGCCGCCCGCCATCAGCGGGACCACCGACAGCATCTTGGCGCTGGTGCCCAGCTCCAGGATCGGGAACAGGTCGGTGAGGTAGTCACGCAGCACGTTGCCGGTCACCGAGATGGTGTTCTCGCCGCGGCGGATGCGCTCCACAGACAGCTTGGTGGCCTCGACCGGGTTGAGGATCCGGATGTCCAGGCCCTCGGTGTCGTGCTCCGGCAGGTACGTGTTGACCTTGGTGATCAGGTTGGCGTCGTGCGCGCGGGTCTCGTCCAGCCAGAACACCGCCGGGTCGCCGGTGGCGCGGGCACGGGTGACGGCCAGCTTCACCCAGTCCCTGATCGGGGCGTCCTTGGTCTGGCAGGCGCGGAAGATGTCACCGGCGGAGACGGCCTGCTCGATGACCACGTTGCCGGTCGGGTCGACGAGGCGGACCGTGCCGGTGGTCGGGATCTCGAACGTCTTGTCGTGGCTGCCGTACTCCTCGGCCTTCTGCGCCATGAGGCCGACGTTCGGGACCGAGCCCATCGTCGACGGGTCGTAGGCGCCGTTGGCGCGGCAGTCGTCGATCACGGCCTGGTAGACGCCGGAGTAGCTGGAGTCCGGGAGCACCGCGAGGGTGTCGGCCTCCTGGCCGTCCGGGCCCCACATGTGGCCGGAGGTGCGGATCATGGCCGGCATCGAGGCGTCGACGATCACGTCGGACGGCACGTGCAGGTTGGTGATGCCCTTGTCGGAGTCGACCATGGCCAGCTCCGGGCCCTCGGCGAGCTCGGCGTCGAACGAGGCCTTGATCTCGGCGCCCTCCGGCAGGCCCTCCAGGCCCTTGTAGATGCCGCCCAGACCGTCGTTCGGGGTCAAGCCGGCCGCGGCGAGGGCCTCGCCGTACTTCGCGAAGGTCTTCGGGAAGAAGGCGCGCACCACGTGACCGAAGACGATCGGGTCCGAGACCTTCATCATCGTGGCCTTGAGGTGCACGGAGAACAGCACGCCCTCGGCCTTGGCCCGGGCGACCTGCGCGGTCAGGAACTCGCGCAGGGCGGCCACGCGCATCACCGAGGCGTCGACGACCTCGCCCGCGAGGACGGGTACCGACTCGCGCAGGACGGTGGTGGTGCCGTCGTCGCCGACCAGCTCGATCCTGAGGGAGCCCGCCTCGGAGATCACGGCGGACTTCTCGGTGGAGCGGAAGTCGTTCTCGCCCATGGTCGCCACGTTGGTCTTGGACTCGCCGCTCCAGGCGCCCATGCGGTGCGGGTGGGTCTTGGCGTAGTTCTTGACCGAGGCGGGGGCGCGGCGGTCGGAGTTGCCCTCACGCAGGACCGGGTTGACCGCGGAGCCCTTGACCTTGTCGTAGCGGGCCTGGATCTCCCGCTCCTCGTCGGTCTTCGGGTCGTCCGGGTAGTTCGGCAGCGCGTAGCCCTGGGCCTGCAGCTCGGCGATCGCGGCCTTCAGCTGCGGGATCGACGCCGAGATGTTCGGCAGCTTGATGATGTTGGCCTCGGGCGTCTTGGCCAGCTCGCCGAGCTCCGCGAGGGCGTCCGGGATGCGCTGGCCCTCCTCCAGGTACTCCGGGAACAGCGCGATGATGCGCCCGGCCAGCGAGATGTCGCGGGTTTCGACGGCGACACCCGCCTGCGAGGCGTACGCCTGGACCACCGGCAGGAAGGAATACGTCGCCAGGGCCGGGGCCTCGTCAGTGTGCGTATAGATGATGGTCGAGTCAGTCACCGGGTGCTCCGCTCCACGTCTGCAACATTGCTCGACATCAAGATATCTCGTGGACGACCTCGACTCGACAGGGGTCCGCACAGTTGTGCAGCGAGCCGTGGGAGAAAACCGCCCTCTGAGGCAACCAACTCTTCCGATCATGTGGTCATGGAGGGTGATCGCCACGATCGCCCACTGGACGAACGGCCGGATATGACCACCCGGCCGTCCGAGCGAAAGCTGACCATGAGATATCGCACCAGAGTGACGGCCCCGGCCACCCTGCTCCTCGGCACCGCCGTGGCCATGACCACGGCGCCCTCGGCCTTCGCGGCCCCGGAGGAGACCGGGACACCGGGGCCGGAGACCCTCGGCGACCCCGTCTACCCCAGCCTCGGCAACGACGGCTACCGCGTGTCCGCCTACCACCTCGACCTCGCCTACGACGCGACGACGCGGCTCGTCGAAGCCGAGGCCACCCTGCGGATACGCACGACCCAGGCCCTGACCCGGCTCTCCCTCGACGCCCTCGGCCTGGACATACGCGCCGTCCGTGTCGCCGGCCGCCCGGCCGGCCACGAGCAGGTGGACGAGAAGCTGCGGATCACGCCGGACGCGCCGCTGGCGCAGGACACCTCCGTGACCGTGTGCGTGGAGTACACGGCCGACCCGCGCCGGCAGCTCGCACACACCGCGTGGGTCGCCACCCCGGACGGCTTCGCGGTGTGCCCCCAGCCGAACTCCGCGCACACCGTCTTCCCCTGCAACGACCACCCGGCGGACAAGGCCGACTTCACCTTCCGCCTCACCGTGCCCAACGGCCTGCGCGGCGTCGCGTCCGGTTCCCTCGTCCACACCGAGAGCCTCGACGGCGACCGGACCGCGTACACCTACCGCTCCCGCTCACCCATCGCCACCGAGCTGGTGCAGATCACGGTCGGCGACTACGTGGTCAAGGACCGGCAGGGCCCGCACGGACTGCCGCTGAGGGACGTCGTGCCGGTCGCGCGCGAGGCCGCCCTGGAGCCGGCGCTGGCCCTGACGCCCGCCCTCGTCGAGTGGGTCGAGGCACGACTGGGGGCCTACCCCTTCGAGACGTACGGCCTGCTGCCCTGCAACTCGGACGACCCGAACGCCTTCGACTTCACGGGCCTGGAGACCCAGACCCTCACCCTCTACAAGCCGAACTACCTGCTCCAGGCGGAGCCGAAGATCGGCTCGCACATGATGCACGAGCTGGTCCACTCCTACTTCGGCAACAGCGTCAGCCCCGCCACCTGGGCCGACCTGTGGCTGAACGAGGGCCACGCCGACTTCTACGGGCTGCTGTACCGCT
Source organism: Streptomyces resistomycificus (assembly GCF_001514265.1). Lineage (GTDB taxonomy): Bacteria > Actinomycetota > Actinomycetes > Streptomycetales > Streptomycetaceae > Streptomyces > Streptomyces resistomycificus. The sequence continues at coordinate 1,202,977 of NZ_KQ948988.1, forward strand.
ACGAACGCGGCTGGGCCGACTCACTGGGCCTGACCACGATGGAAGCCCGGATGAAGGACACCTACGCGCGCGGCGACCAGTGGCGCAAGTCCTCCGGGCCGGTCGCCTCGCCCAACGCGGCCAACCTCTTCGACAGCCAGCGCTACCTGGGCGGCGTCCTCGTCCTGTACGCCCTGCGGCAGGCCGTCGGCCAGGACGTCTTCCAGGCCGTCGAGCGCACCTTCCTGGAGCGGTACCGCAACTCCTCGGCGTCCACCGAGGACTACATCGCCGTCGCCACGGAGGTCTCCGGGCAGGACCAGTCCGGATTCCTGCGCGACTGGCTGTACGGCACGAAGACCCCGCGGATGCCCGGTCACCCGGACTGGACGGTGACGCCGGTGACCTCGACGCTGCGCAGGTCGCAGAGCCCGGCGAGCAGGCACCACGACAACTCGGCCACCCTGTAGGGGATCAGTCGAGCCGGGCGGAGGCGACTTCGCCCGGCTCGAACTCCGAGCCGCGCTGCTGCGGGATCACCACCGCGCCCTGCTGCAGTGCCACCGTCCGCTGCGGCGCCGGGACGCGGATGCCCTCCGCGCGGTAGCGCCGGTGCAGGCGCTTGATGAACTCGTGCTTGATCCGGTACTGGTCGCTGAACTCGCCGACGCCCAGGATGACGGTGAAGCCGATCCGCGAGTCGCCGAAGGTGTGGAAGCGGACCAGCGGCTCGTGGTCCGGGAGGGCGCCCTCGACGCCGGTCATCACCTCGGTGACGACCTCGCAGGTCACCCGCTCGACCTGCTCCAGGTCGCTGTCGTAGGCGACCCCCACCTGGACCAGGATCGTCAACTGCTGCTCGGGACGCATGAAGTTGGTCATGTTCGTCTTCGCGAGCTCCCCGTTGGGGATGACGACCAGGTTGTTGGAGAGCGCGCGGACCGTGGTCTGACGCCAGTTGATGTCCTCGACGTAGCCCTCCTCGCCGCTGCTCAGCCGGATGTAGTCGCCGGGCTGGACGGTCTTGGAGGCCAGGATGTGGATGCCCGCGAAGAGGTTGGCCAGGGTGTCCTGGAGCGCGAGCGCGACCGCCAGACCGCCGACCCCGAGGGCGGTGAGCATCGGGGCTATGGAGATGCCCAGCGTCTGCAGCACCACCAGGAAGCCGATCGCCAGGACCAGCACCCGCGTGATGTTGACGAAGATCGTGGCCGACCCGGCGACCCCGGAGCGGGACTGGGTGACCGTCCGGACGAGGCCGGCGACGACCCGGGCCGCCGCCACCGTGACGACGAAGATCAGCAGGACGGTGAGGATCTGGTTGACGGTGCGCTGGACCCCCGAGGTGAGCGGCAGCGCCGCCGCGGCGACGGCCACACCGCCCGCGATCGCGCCCGAGGGCACCACGGTCCTGAGCGCGGCCACGATCACGTCGTCGCCGCTCCACCTGGTGCGGTCGGCGTGCTTGCCCAGCCACTTGAGCAGCATGCGCAGCAGGAACGCCGCCAGCAGGCCCGCGACCACGGCGATTCCGGCAGCGACCAGGTCGTCCATGGTGAGATCCCGTTGAAATGCCGTCACGTTGCCACCTGTTCGAATTGCGGGATGTGCGATCGCGCAGACCGTGAAGGTTTCGTGGTCGCGCGACCGCTCATCCTGCCGTATCCGGCACAGGAGTTCGTACCGGGCGGGGTCGCCGATCGCACTCTTTCAGCCGATCCTCCCGGCCGGGCGCCGGGCACCCGGCCGAGCCGGGGGCCTCACCCCGCCGGGGTCAGATCACCTTCAGCCGGACCAGCGCGGCGAGCGTCAACGCGCCCGGCAGCAGCGGCAGCCACACCGTGATGATCCGGTAGGCGAGGACCACGGCCGTCGCCACGGCCACCGGGCCGCCCGCCGCGACCAGGGCCACGATCAGGGCCGCCTCCACCGAACCGACCCCGCCCGGCGTGGGCACCAGGGCCACCGCCACCGTCGCGGCGAGATACGCGAGGGCCATGTGCGCGGGTGGCACCGGCAGCCCCATCGCCTGCCCCACCGCCACCAGTCCGGCCGCCTGCAGCAGCGGAAAGGCCAGCGAACCGCCCCACAGGGCGAGCGCCCGGGCCGGCCGGGTGTGCACGGAACGCGCCTCGCCCAGCGCCGTCCGCAGGAAGGACGACACGGCCCTTCGGACCCGTCGTACACACGCGAGCACGCCCGCCGCCACGGTCAGGGCCGCCACGACGGCCAGCACCAGCGGGCCGACGGCCCCCTCGGGCAGGAGCGCCCCGAGGCGCAGCGCGTCCGGGAAGGCGACGAGCAGCACGGCCAGCATGCCGAGCCGGCCGATCGACTCCGCCAGCAGATACAGCGCGAGCGCGGCGGAGGAACGGGCGAGCGGCAGCCCGCACACCGTCATGAACCGCAGGTTGACCGCGCTCGCGCCCAGCCCGGTCGGCAGCAGGTGGTTGGCCGCGCCCGCCGCGAACTGCGTGGCCAGCAGCCGCCGCTTGGGCAGCGACTCGACGACCGCGCCCTGCCGGGTGCACGCGGCGGCCACCCAGGTCAGGCAGGTGGCGCAGACCGCGACCGCCAGCCAGGGCCAGCGGGCGTTCTGCAGATGGCCGAAACCCTCGGCGAGCACGGACCGGTGCTCCACCGCGACGACGGTGACGAGCAGGAGCGGAAGCAGGCACAGGATCTGGCGCAGCCTGCGGACCGTGGCACGACGGGGGAGTTCGGGGAGCTGTACCGCTGTCACGCTCCCAGAGGCTTCCCAGTCCGCGCCAACTGCGGGTTGCGGATGCGGGGACAGAGGATGGCGCACGGTCATCGGATCCTTCGCGAGGGCGGGCAGCGGACGGACATTGACCTCAATCATGCTTGAGGTTCTAGGTTCTCTCCCATGAGTATGGAGACCACAGCCTGGACACAGCTGCACAGTGTGATGAACGCCGAGCGGGAACGCCGCCCTCTCGCCCGCGCCACGCTGCGCCGCATCGGCACGTTCGCCCGCCCGCACCGCCGCCGTATCGCGAAATTCGTGGCGCTCGGCGTCGTGACCGCGCTGCTCGCCGTCGCCACCCCGGTGCTCGCCGGACGCGTCGTGAACACGATCGTGTCGGGCGGCGACGAGAGCGCGGTCGTACGTCTCGCCCTGCTCATCGCACTGATCGCGGTCGCGGAGGCGGCCCTCGGAGTGCTCGGCCGGCGCCTGTCGGCGACGCTCGGGGAGAGCCTCATCCTCGATCTGCGGACAGCGGTGTTCGACCATGTGCAGCGGATGCCGGTCGCGTTCTTCACACGTACTCGTACGGGAGCGCTCGTCTCCCGTCTCAACAACGACGTCATCGGCGCCCAGCGCGCCTTCAGCAACACCCTCTCCGGAGTGGTCAGCAACGTGGTGACCCTGCTGCTCACGCTCGCCGTGATGCTCACCCTCTCCTGGCAGATCACCCTCCTGGCACTGGTACTGCTGCCGGTGTTCGTGATCCCGGCCCGGCGCATGGGCAGCCGGATGGCCGGGATGCAACGGGAGGCGGCGGCCCTGAACGCGGCGATGGGCACCCGGATGACCGAGCGCTTCTCGGCGCCCGGCGCCACGCTCGTCAAGCTCTTCGGCCGTCCGGAGGAGGAGTCCGAGGAGTTCGCGGTCCGGGCCCGCCGGGTGCGGGACATCGGCGTACGGACAGCCATGGCCCAGACGGTGTTCATCACCGCGCTCACCCTGGTCTCCGCCCTGGCACTGGCCCTGGTCTACGGGCTCGGCGGCTGGTTCGCCCTGCGCGGCACCCTCGACCCGGGCGCCGTGGTGGCCCTCGCCCTGCTCCTGACCCGCCTGTACGCACCGCTGACCGCGCTGGCCGGCGCCCGCGTCGAGGTGATGAGCGCTCTGGTCAGCTTCGAGCGGGTCTTCGAGGTGCTCGACCTCAGGCCGCTCATCGAGGAGAAACCGGACGCCCGCGAGGTCCCCGAAGGCCCGGTCGCCGTCGAGTTCGACGACGTCCGCTTCGGCTACCCCTCCGCCGACAAGGTCTCCCTCGCCTCCCTGGAGGAGGTGGCCTCCCTCGACACCCGGGGCGGCGACGAGGTCCTGCACGGCATCTCCTTCCGCGCCGAGCCCGGGCAGACCGTCGCGCTCGTCGGCTCCTCCGGTGCCGGCAAGTCGACCGTCGCCCAGCTGCTGCCGCGCCTGTACGACGTGGACGAGGGCAGCGTCCGGATCGGCGGGGTCGACGTCCGCGACCTGAGCGCCGACTCGCTGCGCTCCACCCTCGGCATGGTCACCCAGGACGGCCACCTCTTCCACGACACCGTCCGCGCCAACCTCCTCCTGGCCCGCCCCACCGCCACGGAGGAGGAGCTGTGGGACGCCCTGGGCCGCGCCCGTCTCGACGATCTCGTACGCTCCCTGCCCGACGGCCTCGACACCGTGGTCGGCGAACGCGGCTACCGCCTCTCCGGCGGCGAACGCCAGCGCATGACCATCGCCCGCCTGCTGCTGGCCCGCCAGCGCGTCGTCATCCTCGACGAGGCCACCGCACATCTGGACAACACCTCGGAGGCGGCCGTCCAGGAGGCCCTCGCCGAGGCGCTGGACGGCAGGACGGCCGTGGTGATCGCGCACCGGCTGTCCACCGTCCGCACGGCCGACCTGATCCTGGTCGTCGAGGCGGGCCGGATCGTGGAACGGGGCACGCACGAGGAACTGCTCGCGCTGGGCGGACGGTACGAGCAGCTGCACCGCACGCAGTTCGCCCAGCGGCCGGCCGGGGTCACGGAGATCGGGGAGACCGAGAAGGAGGCGGCGGCGTAGGAAGAGGCGGGGCCGGGTCCCGGGCGGCGGGGCCCGGCGCCGACGGTACGGATCAGGTCCCGGGGAACGCGCTCTCCGCCCCGGCGGCCGCGGGAGCGCGCCGATCCCGCCACTCGCGGGGCGGGACGCCGTAGGCCGTACGGAACGCGCGGCTGAAGTGGGTGGGGCTGACGAAGCCCCAGCGCCGGGCGACCGCCGACACGGTGGGGTTCGTCCGGCCGCGGCGGGCCAGCTCGCGCGCGCACTCCTCCAGTCTGCGCCGCTGGACGAGGCGGGTGACGGTGATGCCCTCGCCTTCGAAGAGCCGGTGCAGATATCGGACGGAGATCTGGTGCGCCCCCGCGATGGCCTCGGGTGACAGGGCGGGATCACCCAGGTTCCGGTCGATGTGGTCGCGCACCCGCACCACCAGGGGGTCGCGCGTGCCGTCCGGGCCGGCGTCGGCCTGACGGGTGCGTTCGGTCACCAGGGCGGCGACGAGGTCGACGACGCTGCCGGCCAGCCTGCCCCCGACGGCCGGGGAGTAGGAGTGCGCCGAGGCCGCCAGCGAGGCCAGGAAGGGCGGCAGCACCGTGCCGAAGCCGTCGGCGGCGCCGATGGCGGTGCCGGTGATCCGGCGCAGGTCGGCGTCGGGAACGCCCAGCGCGTGACGGGGGAGCACGAAGACGTGGGAGACGAACCGCTCCGGGTGGTCCAGGGAGTACGGTCGTGTCGTGTCGTAGACCATGAGGTCCCCCTGCCTCACCGCGGCCCGCCGACCGTCCTGGGCGAGGGTCGCCGACCCCGACACCTGGACTCCCACGGCCAGGAACGCCTCGGGTGAGGACGCGATGAGTGACGGCGTGCGGCTGACCCGTCCGGCGTCCGCCTCCAGCGTGGACACCCGCAGACACCCGAGGCCGGTGGTCGTGATCCGGCCGTCGAACGGGCCGGTGCCGCGCGGGGTGACGGTCATGGGTACGACGGCTCGCCCCACCGCGTCCCGCCAGTACGCGACCTTGTCCCGGTCGGGAACCGAAGCGGTGGTCAGCACCGGACTCAACTGGCTCGCCCCCTGTCGTGTGCGCCGGCGGCCTCTCGGTCTGGCGGCCCGCCGGTTCCCCAGCAGCCAAGCAGGCGGGCGCCGGGGGCTCCAGGCAGAACACAGGCAGAAAGCCGGGTCAGTCCGCGCGGGCGAGTTGCTCACGGGCCTGTGTGACCGCACCCGGGTCCGCGCCCGCGCCGAGGGACAGACAGCGGGCGAACGTGTCCCGGGCCTCGGCCTCGCGTCCGGCGGCGCGCAAAGCCTTGCCGAGTTCGACCAGAGAGCGGCTCTCCAGACCGGTGTTGCCGCTGTCGTGGCTGAGCTCGACGGCCGTTCGCAGGTGCTCGACGGCCTCGTCCCAGCGCTCCAGGAGGGCGTAGGCGCGACCGTTTCCGTTGTGTCTGTTGAGCCGGGTGAACAGCGCGATGTGCGGTTCGAGGCGGTCCTGGGCCCGGTCGAGGAGGGTCAGCATCCGCTGGTTGGCGGCGATGGCCTCCTCCGGCCGGCCGGCCTCCAGCAGGACGCTGCCCTGGCCGCTCATGGCCTGGAGGGCGCCGTGCACGTCACCGGCGGCCCGGAACAGCTCGGCGGCCCGCTGGTTGTGTTCGGCGGCCGACGTGAAGTCGCCGAGCCAGCGCAGCGCCCAGCCCGTGTAGAAGTGCGCCCACGCCTGCTGCCCCGGGTCACCGGCGCGCTCGGCGACCGCGAGCGCCTGCGCGGCGCGGGCGAGACTGTCGCGGTGGCGTCCCTCGCACACGAGCAGCGCCCAGGCGTGGTAGTTGAGCTGGGTCGCCTCGGCGAGTGGATCGCCGAGGGCCTGCGCGCTGCGGGCGGCGGTGCCGAAGACCTCCGGCCAGTGCCCCCAGTAGATCCACTGGTCGGAGAACCAGTGCAGGGCCTCGGCCACCTCCACCACCCCGGCGTGCTCGCCCGCCTCGGCGGCCCGGCGCAGCGCGGCCAGCCAGTTGGCGCCCTCCGCCTGCAGCCACCGGCGGGCACTCTCGGCGCTCGACAGGTCGACGTCGCCCTGCCAGGCGGCCGGCGGGGCCCCGTGCCCGGGCTCGTACCAGCGGCCCGCCACCACGGCGGTCTCCAGGAGCCAGTGGTGCATCGCGGCGCGGGCCCGCCCGGAGTCCTCGGCGCTCTCCTCCGCCGCCAGCCGGGCGCGGGCGAACAGCCGTAGCAGGTCGTGGAAGCGGTAGCGGTCACCCTCCATCCCCAGCAGACCGGTCTCGACCAGTTCCTCCAGGGTGTCCTCGGCGTCGAACAGGTGCTGCCCGGTCAGCCGTGCCGCGCAGGCCGCGCCGACGTCCGGCCCCTCCACCAGGGCGAGCCGACGGAACAGCCGGGCCGCCCCGGGCGTGAGCTGCCGGTACGACAGGTCGAACGCGGCCGACACCCTGAGGTCTCCGGCCGCCAGTACGTCCAGGCGGCGTTCCTCCAGGGCCAGCCGGTCGGCCAGCCGGCGCACACTCCAACCGGTACGGGTGGCCAGCCAGTTGCCGGCCACCCGCAGCGCCAGCGGCAGATGCCCGCACCGCTCGGCGACCTCGGCCAGCGCGGCCGGATCCGCACCGGCCCGCTCCGCACCCACCAGGCCCGTCAGGAACACGGCCGCCTCGTCCGCGCTCAACTCCCCGAGCGGCAGCCGGTGCACGCTCTCCAGCCCGGTGAGCATCCGTCGGCTGGTCACCAGGACCAGCACCGCTCCGCCGCCGGGCAGCAACGGGCGGACCTGGGCCTCGTCACGGGCGTTGTCCAGCACCAGCAGACACCGCCGGTCGGCCAACACCTGCCGGTACAGCCCGGGATGGCCCTGCGGCCCGGCCTTCGCCAGATCCCGGTCGGCCACACCCAGCGCCTTGAGCACGCCCAGCATCAACTCGGCGGGCTCGGGCGGGGCGTCCTCCATGCCGCGCAGGTCCACCAGGAACTGGCCGTCCGGGAAGTGGTCCGCCAGCTCCCGCGCGGCGTGCAGGACGAGGGTGGTCTTGCCGGCGCCCGGGGGACCGGACACGGCGGCCACGACGGGGGGCCTGGACGGCGTACCTCCCACGCTGGACCCCGCCCCCCTCGCCAGCTCCCGCAGCCGCGCCGACTCCCGCTCCCGTCCCACGAAGTCGGCGATGCCGCGGGGAAAGGCGCGCACACCGGCCGGGCTGTAACCGGGGCAGCGTCCGGCCCGGGCGGCGGCCAGGAGGCGTTCGCGTCCCGGCTCCGCCAGGCCGAGGCCGTCGGCGAGCGCGGCCACCGTACGGCGCTGCGGGGCCGCCCGACGACCCCGCTCCAGATCCCCGATGCCCCGCACGCTGACCCCCGACGTCTCGGCCAGACCCTCCAGCGTCAGCGACGCCGCGAGCCGCAACTCCCGTAGCAGCGCCCCGAACGCCGCGCTCTCCCCGGCCAATCCGCCCCCTCGTGCACACCAGGCCCGGGCCAGATCGCCCGAACATGATCACGAGAATTGTATGAGGGCATGGTGGGCCTGCCGTGAACACGCGGTGCGCACGGCAGGCAGGGAGGCGTCGCGTCAGCCGGTCGCGCGCACCGCCTCGCGGATCAGGTCGGCGACCTCCTTGGGCCGGGACACCGCCACGGCGTGCGAGGCGCCCGCCAGCTCGACGACGGTCGCCCCGGCGCGCTCGGCGCCGAAGCGCTGCACCTCGGGGTTGATCGCCTGGTCCGCGCCGGCCACGAGCGCCCAGGACGGCTTGGCCCGCCACGCGGCGGCCGACGCCGCCTCCGTGAACGCCCCGGCGGCCAGCGGCCGCTGACTGACGGCGAGCACCTTGGTGACCTCGGCCGGCACGTCCGCGGCGAAGATCTCGGGGAACGCCTCCGGCTTGATGGTGAACTCCACCGCGGGCTGCGCACCCTCGACGGGGTACGTCCCCTCGCGCAGACTGCCGACCAGCGGCGACAAGGGGAAGCGGCCCTGCAGCTCGCCCAGGCTCTCGCCCTTCTCGGTGACGTAGGCCGCCACGTAGACGAGCCCGACGACGTTGTCGACGGTGCCGGCCACGGAGATCAGCGCACCGCCGTAGGAGTGGCCGACCAGCACGACCGGACCCTTGATCTGGGCGGCGACTGAGGCGATGTAGGCGGCGTCGGACGCCAGGCCGCGCAGCGGGTTCGGCGGGGCCACGACAGGGATGCCGTCGTGCTGCAGCTCGGCGACGACACCGGACCAGCTGCCGGCGTCCGCGAAGGCGCCGTGCACCAGAAGGACGGTGGGGGTGGTGGACATACGGGTTCTCCTCGTCGAGGTCTCTTGGGGGATGTCTCAGTGGCCGTGCAGGGCGGTGCGCAGTGTGCCCACGGCCAGCGCGATGGCGGCTTCGGCGGCGTGGGTCTCGCGCAGGGCGTTGAGCATCACGAAGTCGTGGATGACGCCCTGGAAACGCACCGCGGTCACCGGCACGCCGGCCGCGCGGAGCTTGTTCGCGTAGGCCTCGCCCTCGTCGCGCAGGACGTCGGCCTCACCGGTGACGACCAGGGCCGGCGGCAGCCCCGCCAGCTGCTCGGTGGTGGCCCGCAGCGGGGAGGCGGTGATCTGGGCGCGCTCGGCCTCGTCACTCGTGTACTGGTCCCAGAACCACCGCATGCCGTCGCGGCGCAGGAAGTAGCCCTCCGCGAACTGGTGGTAGGAGGCGGTGTCGAAGGACGCGTCGGTGACGGGGTAGAACAGCACCTGCTGGACCAGGGGGACATCGCCCCGCTCCTTGGCCATCAGGGTCAGCGCGGCGGTCATGTTCCCGCCCACCGAGTCACCGGCCACCGCGATGCGGCCGGCGTCCAGACCCCTGGACGCGCCCTGCTCCACGATCCAGCGGGCGACCGCGTAGTTCTGCTCGACGGCGACCGGGTAGCGGGCCTCGGGCGAGAGGTCGTACTCGGGGAATACCACGGCGGCGTTCGCACCCACGGCCAGCTCGCGCACCAGCCGGTCGTGCGTGTGGGCGTTGCCGAACACCCAGCCCGCCCCGTGAATGTAGACGATCACCGGCAGGACACCTCCGGCGCCGGCCGGGCGGACGATCCGGGTGCGGACCGCTCCGGTGGGGCCACCGGAGACGGTGATCCACTCCTCGTCGACCTCCGGCTTGGCGATCTCCCCGGACTGCACCTCGTCGACGGCCTTGCGGCCCTCGGCGGGTGGCAGGTCGAAGAGATAGGGCGGGTTCGCGGTCGCCTCGGCGAACGCGGCGGCCGCCGGCTCCAGGACCGGCTGAACCGGCTCGACGGCGTCGGACATGTGACTCTCCTGATGTCGTGCGTGAACCGCGGGTTCCGGCACCGCGGGTTCTCCACCCGGCACGCTAGGTCCACGAAGCCGACCGCTCTTGCCCCTCAGCGCCCCGCTGTCTGCCTCACAGCGCACGAGGACCTTCGAAGGCGCCCGAGCGGTGTCCGTCCCACCCGCCCGTGGGGCCGTCCGCTCCGGCCGCCGGGACCGCCCCGTAGGCGGGAGTGCCGCGTGGGTCGGTGACCGGGCGGTGGCCAGGGACTACCCGCTCGACCTGCCCGCCTCCACGTCCTGCCCGGCGGGGCGGGCCAGCGCGTCGACGGCCGCGGAGAACAGCCAGGGCAGCCGCTGGGCCAGCGGCACCAGCGCAGCGCGGGCCGGGGGCAGCCGTGTCGCGCCGAGCAGGGCGTGGGTCAGCCAGCGGTAGCGCCGGGTGAGCCGCCGCCACTCCCGCTCGTAGCCCGCCAGGTCACCGCTGGAGACGGCCCGGACGGCCGCCGGCGCCTGCGCGAGCGCCAGCGCGATGCCCTCTCCGGTCAGCGCGTCGACGTAGCCGGCGGCATCGCCGACGAGCAGCACCCGGCCGGCGGTGCGCGCGCTCGTGTCCTGGCGGAGCGGGCCCGCCCCGCGCACCGGCCCGGCGTGCCCGGCCCCGGCCAGCCGCTCCCGCAGCTCGGGGAACGCGGCCAGGTGGTCGTCGTACGACCCGCGGGCGGTGGTGAGCACCGCGACCCCCACGAGGTCGTCGGCCACCGGGGTCACGTAGGCCTCCGCGCCCCGGGACCAGTGGACCTCGACGTGATCGCTCCAGGGGGCGAGCAGGTAGTGCCGCCGCAGCCCGTGCCGCGGGCGGGCCGGGCGTGGCCGGTCGAGCCCCAGTGCCCGGCGGATCGGCGAGTGGAGGCCGTCGGCCGCGACGAGGTGACCGGCACGGACGCCGTCGACCGACACACCGCTCTTGTCCTGCTCGACACGGCGCGCGGTGCGCTGTTCGACCCGTACGCCCGCGGCCAGCACCACCTCACGCAGCGCGGCGTGCAGCGTCGTGCGGCGCACCCCGCGGCCCGGTCCCGCTCCGAAGTCGGCATCGACACGGCGCGGTCCGGCGACGTAGCGGATGCCGCGCAGATCGTGCCCCGGCGGGCACACCCCGAGGACCGCCAGGGCGGTGACGGCCCCCGGCATCAGGCCCTCGCCGCACGCCTTGTCGACGGTGCCGGCGCGTTGCTCCCACACGGTCACATCGAGCCCCGCCCGGGCCGCGTGCAGGGCGGTGGCCAGGCCTGCCGGCCCCCCGCCGACGACGAGCAGGTCCATGGGCGCCTCCTTCAGGCCAGTTCTGCCAGGGCGGCGTCCTCGGTGCGGATACGGGTGGCGAGCAGGCACCCGTTGAGCACGGTGAAGAGAACCGCCGTGACCCATGCCGAGTGCACCAACGGCAGCGCGAACCCCTCCACGACGACGGCGACGTAGTTGGGGTGCGGGACCCAGCGGTAGGGGCCGCCCGTCACGCGAGCGCCACCCGGCACGACGATCACCCGGGTGTTCCACTGCCGTCCCAGGGTGGCGATGCACCACCAGCGCAACGCCTGCGAGGCCGCGACGAGGGCGAGCATGGTCCAGGCGAGAACCGCCACCGTGTCCGGGCGGCGCGTCCACACCTCCACGAGCGCGCCGACCAGCAGACCCGTGTGCAGCACCACCATGAACGGGTAGTGCCCCCGCCCGGACTCCACGCCGCCCCGCGCGAGGCTGAAGGCGGCGTTGCGCCGGGACACGATCAGTTCGGCGACCCGCTCCAGACCGACGGCCAGGACCAGGACGGTGAACAGGACCTCGCTGCTCACCGCTCACCGCCCGGGGCGCGCAGGAGCACGAACTCGGAACAGAAGCCCGGACCCATGGCGACCATGAGCCCGTAGGAGCCGGGCGGCGCCGGGCGCTCGGCGAGGGTGTCCGCCAGGACGTGCAACACCGAGGCGGAGGACAGGTTGCCGATCCGCCGCAGCGAGTCCCAGGTCACGCCCAGGGCGTCCCGCTCGATGCCGAGGGCCTCCTGCAGCGCTTCGAGGACCTTGGGGCCGCCCGGGTGCGCCACGTACCAGCCGAGGTCGTCGCGGGTCAGTCCGTGGTCGGCGAGGAAGCCCCGGACGTCGTCACCGATGTGACGGCGCACCAGGTCGGGGACCGACGGGTCGAGCACGATCTTCAGCCCGCCGGAGCCGACGTCCCAGCCCATCATGCGCTCCGAGTCGGGGTAGAGGCGGCTGCGCGAGGCCAGGACCTCGGGACGAGCCGGGTCGTCGGACCGCGCGAGCGGATGCTCGGACCCGACGGCCACCACCGCCGCGGCGCCGTCCCCGAACAGGCCGCTGGCCACGAGGTTGGCGACCGAGGTGTCGTCGCGCTGCAGCGTGAGCGAGCACAGCTCGACCGACATCAGCACCGCGACCCCGTCCGGACGGCCGCGCAGCAGGTCGTGCAGGCGGGCGACACCGGCCACGCCCGCCACGCAGCCCAGGCCGACGAGGGGCAGGCGCACCACGTCGGGCCGCAGCCCGATCTCCGCCGCGACGCGGGCCTCGAGCGAGGGGACGGCCAGGCCGGTCACCGTGCACGACACGATGTAGTCGACGTCGGCCGGTGTGAGGCCGACGCCCTTGAGCGCGTCGACGACCGCGCGGGCGCCGAGCTCGACACCGGCCCGGATGAAGACGTCGTTCGACTGGCCGAAGTCCTCGAGCCGGGCGTACTCCTCCAGCGGGAGCACGGTGTGCCGGGTCTCGACGCACGCGTTGCGGTGGAACCGTTCCAGGACGCCACGGTCGACCGTGCCCTCGACCAGCGTGGAGGCGAAGGACTCGGTGATCTCCTCCTGACGGTGGCGGTGCTCCGGCAGGGCGCCGCGAACGCTGAGGACGCGCATGCTCATGCTGGCTCCTGTGATCGGCTGGTCGAACTGGTCGAACTGGTCGTGCTGACCGAACCGGCCGAACCGGCCGAACCGGCCGAACCGGTTGAGCTGGTCGGACTGGTCGGCCGGCCGGGCGAGTGGGCGACGGACTCCCGACGACGCTGCGCGCGCAGGCCGGCCACCGCTAGGTCGAAGAGGTGGGGCGGGGGCGCCATCAGCCGGCTGCCACGAGCAGGACGACGTCGACCAGGGCGATGGCCACCGCGGCCCGGAAGGGAGTACGACCGTGGGCGACCAGAGTGAGCACGGCGAGGACGATCACCACAGCGACGGCCGCCCACGCCCACGCCCGGGGGGTTCCCGCGGGGCCGAGCACGGCGAGCAGCGAGGCGGCGGGCAGCAGCACGGAGGCAAGGACGCGCGAGCGACGTTCACCGAGCCGGTGCGGGAGCCCGCGGACGCCGGTCCGCTCGTCGTCGGCGAGGTCGGGCAGCGTGTTGAGCAGGTGTGCCCCGACACCGAGCGCGGCGCCGGCGCCGGCCATCCACAGCGGCGCCCAGCCCTGGGCGGGGTCGGCGAGCGTGACGACCGACGGCAGCGTGCCGAAGGCGCACGCGTACGGCGCCCAGGACCACACGGTCGCCTTGAGCCCCAGGTTGTAGGCGTGGCCCGCACCGGTGGCAAGGGTGGCGTTGACCAGCGCGCTGCGCCAGTCGGTCAGCGCGGACAGCACGAGGCAGGCGAGTGCGGCCACGAGCAGGGCCGGCACCACCCGGCTGACCGGGAGGGCCCCGACGGCCAGAGGCTTGTCGGTACGACCTACGGCGCGGTCGCGCCGCAGGTCGAGCAGGTCGTTGCCCCAGCCGATCGTGAGCTGGCCGGTGAACACCGCCGCGGTGACGGCGACGGCGTCGAAGGGGCGCAGGTCCGCGCGGAGCGCGAGCAGGCCCGCGACAGCGGTGACCGCGAGGGCCGGGCCGCCGTGGGCGGCGGCGAGCAGCGCGGGCACGAGCGGCGGTCCGGGGCGCGCAGGGATCGCGGGGGTGGTCAAGGGCACAGCCACACCCTGCCCCCGATCGCCTCGGCGATGTCGTGAGAACGGACCATCCGGATGGTCAGCCCTCCTCGGCAGGACCGGCGCCAGGCCGAATGCCTTCGCGCGCACACCGTACGGGACTTCACGCTCAGGCCGGCCGAGTGCCGGTCGACGCGGCGGCTGCCGGAGTGGTCGGGCAGCCGCCGGGCCGGGTCGAGGAGGTCGCGCCAACCCTCGGGACGCGGGCCTCGGTCAACAGGACCGGTGCTTCCCGTCGCACGGGTGACCATCAGGGGCATGCAGGATCGCTGCCACGTTGCCCGCACGCTCACACGGGGCACTCCGGCATCCGGTGGACGTGTGCGGCGCGCGGACCGGGTTGCCGGACGCCATTGCCGTGTTCTCTCTCGGGGTTTCGTGGGTGCTGCGTCGAATCGGCGGCGCGGGCGGCCTTGACAGAAGGTCGCACGTCAGGCTTTCTTAGTGCGTTGCGTATGGAGATACTGTTGCTTAATGAGCAACTCGCCTGGTCTCCGGTGGCGGCTCCCCGTACGCCGGGCCGCGAGCCCGGCGATGAGTGGCTCTGATCCCCTCTACCTGCGGAGTAGCACTTCCGATGACTCGCAAGGCACCTGCTGAGGATCCCGGCGACGCCCGTCTGCGGGTCGGGCCCCCAAAGGAGTACGCCGCCGGCATCCCGGCGGTCACTTCCTCACTGCGCCACGCCGGGGAGCAGATGGGGGCCCGCCGCAGCCTGCTCACCCTGCTCCAGGTCAACCAGAAGGGGGGCTTCGACTGCCCCGGTTGCGCCTGGCCCGAGCCGGAACACCGGCACCGGGCGGAGTTCTGCGAGAACGGGGCCAAGGCGGTGGCCGAGGAGGCCACCCTCCGCCGGGTCACCCCGGACTTCTTCGCCGAGCACACCCTGGACGACCTGCTTCCCCGCGGCGACTACTGGCTCGGGCAGCAAGGACGCCTCACCCACCCCATGTACCGCCCGGCCGGCAGCGACCGCTACCAGCCGATCTCCTGGGACGACGCCTTCGCCGTGATCGCCCGCGAACTCACCGCGCTCGCTCACCCGGGCCAGGCGGCGTTCTACACCTCCGGACGGGCGAGCAACGAGGCCGCGTTCGTCTATCAGCTCTTCGTCCGGATGCTCGGCACCAACAACCTGCCGGACTGCTCCAACCTGTGCCATGAGTCCAGCGGTTCGGCCCTGACGGAGACCATCGGCATCGGCAAGGGCAGCGTCCGTCTGGACGACCTCCACGAGGCCGATCTCATCCTCGTGGTCGGCCAGAACCCCGGCACCAACCACCCCCGCATGCTCTCCGCGCTGGAACAGGCCAAGCGGCGGGGCGCTCGCATCATCGCCGTGAACCCCCTGCCCGAGGCCGGGCTGCTCCGGTTCAAGAACCCCCAGCGGCCCTCCGGCCTGCTGGGCGGCGGCACCCGGCTGGCGGACCAGTTCCTGCCGATCAGGCTGGGCGGAGACCAGGCGCTGTTCCAGGCCTTCAACCGCATGCTGCTGGAGGCGGAGGACGAAGCCCCCGGCACCTGCCTGGACACCTCCTTCATCGACCGGTACACGCATGGCTTCGAGGAATTCGCCGAGCAGGCCCGCAAGGCGTCGTGGGACGACATCCTGGAAGCCACCGGCCTGCCCGAGGAGGAGATCCGGGCCGCGTTCCGCCAGGTGCTGGCCGCCGACAAGGTCGTGGTCTGCTGGGCGATGGGGCTCACGCAGCACCGTCACTCGGTACCCACCATCCGGGACGTGGTCAACTTTCTGCTGCTGCGCGGCAACATCGGCCGCCCGGGCGCCGGTCTCTGTCCGGTGCGCGGTCACTCCAACGTGCAGGGCGACCGGACGATGGGGATCTACGAGAAGCCGGACGGCGCGTTCCTGGACGCGCTCGGCGCCGAGTTCGCGTTCACGCCCCCGCGGCAGCACGGTCACGACGCGGTGGAGACGATCCGTGCCATGCGCGACGGAGACGTACGGGTCTTCGTCGCGCTGGGCGGCAATTTCGTCGCCGCGGCCCCCGACACCGAGCTGACCGAGCGGGCGCTGCGCAACTGCCGCCTCACCGTCCAGATCTCGACCAAGCTCAATCGCTCGCATGTCATCGCAGGGGAGCGGTCCCTCATCCTCCCCTGTCTCGGCCGGACCGAAGCCGACGAGGGGCCGAGCGGGCCCCAACTGGTCACGGTGGAGGATTCCATGGGCATGGTGCACCTCTCGCGGGGGCGGCTCGCCCCCGCGTCCGAGCATCTGCTGAGCGAGGTCGCGATCATCTGCCGGATGGCACGGGCCACCCTCGACGAGACAGGTCCGCAGGTACCGTGGGAGGACTTCGAGGCGGACTACGACCGCATCCGCGACCGCATCGAACGCGTGATCCCCGGCTTCGGCGACTTCAACACCCGGGTACGACGGCCGGGCGGTTTCGCCCTGCCCCACCCGCCCCGCGACGAGCGCCGGTTCACGACCGCCACCGGTCTGGCCAACTTCACGGTCAACCCGCTGGAGTGGCCCCACGTCCCGCCGGGCCGACTGCTGCTGCAGACGCTCCGCTCCCACGACCAGTACAACACCACCATCTACGGCCTGGACGACCGCTACCGCGGGGTCCGCCAAGGCCGCCGGGTGCTCTTCCTGCACCCCGACGACCTCACCGAGCGAGGTCTGGCAGAGGGAGACCTCGTCGACATCGTCAGCGAGTACGGGGACGGCGTGGAGCGCAGGGCGCGTGCCTTCCGGGCCGTGCCGTACCCGACCCCCCGAGGCTGTTGCGCCGCCTATTTCCCCGAGACCAACGTCCTCGTGCCCCTGGACTCCACGGCCGCCGTCAGCAACACGCCCACGTCGAAGTCCGTCGTCGTGCGGCTGGAACCGGCCTCCGCGGACACGCAGCCCCGTGCGTGACCGACGGGCGTGCCGCGTTCCGCCGGTCGTCCGCTCATCGAGGCGCTGGAGGGCGCGCCGCGCGGCCCCTGCTGCGGTGGCGTCGGCTGGGTCGACGCCGACCGCGCCGCGGGCGAGCTCGCGGTCGGCATCCGCACCTTCTGGATCGACCGCACCGCTTCCGGCGGCTCGTCACTGCGCTTCGGTACGGGAGCCGGGATCACCTGGGACTCCGACCCCGAGCGGGAGTGGGTCGAGACGCAGTTCACAGCGCGTCGACTGCTCACGGTGGCGTCGGGCGCGTACCGGCCGAGCGGCGTTCCCGCCCGCTCGACGGCGGGTGCCTTCCCACGGTGACCCCATGACGACCGGCCGGTCCACGCACACCACGCAGTCCACCTCCTCTGCCCGCTGAGAAGCGGTGGGACCCGCGAGCGGCGGAGTCGTGGATCCGACATGTGCCGCCACGCCCCGCCTGGCGTTCACGCCGCTGTGCCGCCCTCCCGACCGGCTGACGGAACCGTCGTCGCGCTCCTTGACCCCCGGTCGGCGCTCAACGATGCTGTGTTGCGACACGTGAGATGTGTGCCGTAATGAGCAACATCTGATTCAAGTCTCGACCAGTCGAGGAGTGGCCATGACGCACCAGGTCCGTGCTGTCGTCGCGCGGGGCAAGGGCGCCCCCGTCAGCCTGGAAACGATCATCGTGCCCGACCCGGGTCCGGGTGAGGCACTGGTGAAGATCGAGGCCTGCGGGGTCTGCCACACCGATCTGCACTATCGCGAGGGCGGCATCAACGACGACTTCCCGTTCCTGCTGGGCCACGAGGCCGCGGGGGTCGTGGAGTCGGTCGGGGAGGGGGTCACCGACGTCGCTCCCGGCGACTTCGTCATCCTCAACTGGCGCGCGGTGTGCGGTCAGTGCCGGGCCTGTCTGCGCGGACGGCCCTGGTACTGCTTCAACACGCACAACGCGAAGCAGAAGATGACCTTGACTGACGGCACCGAGCTCTCGCCGGCGCTGGGCATCGGCGCGTTCGCGGAGAAGACGCTGGTCGCGGCCGGGCAGTGCACGAAGGTCGACCAGACCGCGTCGGCCGCCGCCGCCGGTCTGCTGGGGTGTGGCGTGATGGCGGGAATCGGCGCGGCCATCAACACCGGGAGCGTCGGACGGGGGGACTCGGTCGCCGTCATCGGCTGCGGCGGTGTCGGGGCCGCGGCGATCGCCGGGGCGAACCTGGCGGGCGCGGCGAAGGTCATCGCGGTCGACATCGACGACCGCAAGCTGGAGACCGCCGCGAAGCTGGGCGCGACCCACACCGTCAACTCCGGGAACGCCGACGCGGTCGAGGCGATCCGCGAGTTGACCGGTGGATTCGGCGCGGACGTGGTGATCGAGGCGGTGGGCCGCCCGGAGACGTACCGGCAGGCCTTCTACGCTCGCGACCTCGCCGGTACGGTCGTCCTGGTCGGTGTGCCCACCCCGGAGATGAAGCTGGAACTGCCGCTGCTGGACGTCTTCGGCCGCGGCGGCGCGCTGAAGTCCTCCTGGTACGGCGACTGCCTGCCGAGCAGGGACTTCCCGATGCTGATCGACCTCTATCTCCAAGGCCGGCTCGCCCTGGACGCCTTCGTCACGGAGACCATCGCGCTGGACGAGGTCGAGAAGGCCTTCGAGCGGATGCGCCACGGCGACGTGCTGCGCTCGGTGGTGGTCCTGTGATGGCCGCCCGCATCGAACACCTCGTCACCTCGGGAACGTTCTCGCTGGACGGCGGCACCTGGGACGTCGACAACAACGTGTGGATCGTCGGCGACGACACGGAGGCGATCGTCATCGACGCCGCACATGACGCCCAGGCGATCGCCCGAGCCGTCGGCGGACGCACCCTGCGGGCCGTCGTGTGCACCCACGCGCACAACGACCACATCGACGCCGCGCCCGAACTCGCGGCGCTCACGGGCGCCCCGGTCCTCCTCCATCCGGACGACCTGCCGCTGTGGAAACAGACCCACCCGGACAAGGCGCCGGACGCCGAACTGACCGACGGCCAGAGCATCGCGGTGGCCGGCGTCGAGCTGACCGTGCTGCACACCCCCGGCCACGCCCCCGGCGCGGTCTGTCTGTACGCGCCTTCTCTCGCGGCGCTCTTCAGTGGCGACACCCTGTTCGCCGGCGGACCGGGGGCCACGGGGCGGTCGTACAGCCACTTCCCGACCATCATCGAGTCGATCCGGGACCGGCTGCTGAAGCTGCCGGGCGACACCGTCGTGCACACCGGGCACGGGGAGACGACGACCGTCGCGGCGGAGGCCCCGCACCTCCAGGACTGGATGGACCGCGGCTTCTGACGCCCGTCGGCGCACCCCGCGCGCCCGCTGTGTCGGCTCACGATCGCCGTGAGTCGACACAGCGGGCTGTAGTTGTCTTATGTGAATCGCGTTTTCCATGACGCAACGCGACGAACGACTCGGAGGAGCCTCGGAACGCCTTGACAAGGGTTCTGGGCGACCTCAAACTAATGTTGCGCTTACCGCAATCCGTTTCGCTATACGCACCGAGGTGTCATGATGATTCCCGCGTGCCGTCTCGAGGATCTCCCGCGAGGCGAGGCCCACCGGCTCGATGTCGATCCGCCGGTTTCGGTGTTCCACACCGACGACGGCGAACTCTTCGCCATCGACGACACCTGCACCCACCAGGACGCGTCGCTCGCCGACGGCTGGCTGGAGGGTTGTGAGGTGGAATGCCCGCTGCATGCTTCGAAGTTCGACCTGAGGACCGGCGCGGTCGACTCCCCGCCGGCCAAGCTTCCGGTGCGGACCCACGAGGTCTTCGTCGAGGACGGCATGGTCTACGTCCGCCTGTCCATGGACGCCCCCAACCTGCCGCCCTGCGTCGCGGCCCGGCTCGCCGGCGGTCCCGCGTGAGGACGGTCGCCGTGGTCGGTGCCTCGCTGGCCGGCCTGTCGGCGGCACGCTCGTTGCGGAAGCAGGGATATGACGGGCGGTTGGTCGTCATCGGCGAGGAGCTTCACCGTCCGTACGACCGGCCGCCGCTGTCCAAGGAGTTCCTCGCCGGCATCCTCGGGGAGGCCGAACTCGCCCTTGAGTCCGCCGACGAGGACCTGGCGGCGGAGTGGCTGCTCGGCGTCCGTGCGACCGGACTCGACCACACGGAGCGTGCCGTCCGGCTCGCCGACGGCCGGGAGGTGCGGGCCGACGGCGTCGTCATCGCGACCGGCGCCGCGGCGCGCACCCTCCCCGGCTCCGAGGGTCTGGCCGGAGTCCACACGCTGCGCACCCTGGACGACGCCAGGGCCCTGCGCGGCGAACTGGCCGAAGGGGGGAGGCTGGTGGTGATCGGTGGCGGCTTCATCGGAGCCGAGGTCGCCTCCACCGCTCGCGCCCTCGGTCTGGACGTGACGGTCGTCGAGGCGGCCCCGACACCACTGGCCGGACCACTCGGCGAAGCCATGGGCGCCGTTGTCTCCGGACTGCACACGGACCACGGCGTACGGCTGTTGTGCGGTGCGGGCGTCAAGGGGTTGAGCGGGGAAACCCGCGTCGACGCCGTCCTGTTGGAGGATGGCCGCAGCATCCCCGCCGACATCGTGGTGGTCGGTGTGGGGGCCCGCCCGTGCGTCGAGTGGCTGGCAGGTTCCGGCATCGCTCTCGACAACGGCGTCAAGTGTGGCGCGGACGGGCGCACCAGCCTGGCGGGTGTGGTCGCGGTCGGCGACTGCGCCAACTGGTACGACCCGCGCACGGCGGCCCATCGCCGCGTCGAACACTGGACCGGTGCGCGCGAGCGCCCCGACGCGGCGGTCGCCACGCTGCTCGCGGGCGGTGCGGTGGAGCCGGGTGCCCCGCGGCCGCCGTACTTCTGGTCCGACCAGTACGGAGTGAAGATCCAGTTCGCCGGTCACGCGGCCGGAGCGGACAGCGTCACCATCGAGGCGGGTGCCGCGGACGACCGGGACGTCCTGGCCGTATACCGGCGGGCCGGGCATCCGGTCGCCGTACTCGGGATGAACCAGCCGCGGCTGTTCACGCGCTGGCGCAAGCAGATCGCCTCCACCACGTCTTGACACCGCCCCGGTGGCAACCCATGCTGCGGTTGCACATAGCGCGTAGCGTTGCTCTATACACAACGCCTTCCGGAGTGGCTCTTCCCGGCGCGTGAATGACCCCTCCACGACGTACTCCGAGGAGTTCACCGTGACCTCGACCAGCCTGCCGGACAGCCTGATCGCCACCCTCCCCGGTTCCTCCTACACGGACCCCGGGATTTTCGCCCAGGAGCAGGAGCGCATATTCGAGACCATGTGGTTCTGCGTCGCGCGCGCGTCCGAGCTGACGAAGCCCGGTGCCTTCCGGACCGTCGACGTAGGCCGCGAGAGCATCCTGGTCACCCGGGCCCGGGACAACTCGATCCGTGCGTACTTCAACGTGTGCCGGCATCGCGGGGCCAAGCTGTGCACCGAGGAGTCCGGCGAGGTCAAGCGGGCCTTCCAGTGCCCGTACCACGCCTGGACCTACGGCCTGGACGGCAAACTCGTCGCGGCGCCCAACCTCACCAAGATGCCCGACGTGGGCCGTACCGAGTACGGCCTGGTGAGCGTGGCCGTGCGCGAATGGCTCGGCTACGTGTGGGTCTGCCTGGCGGAGAATCCGCCCTCCTTCGAGGCGGACGTCATCGGTGACGTCGTCTCCCGCCTGGGCGACGTCGAGTCGATCGAGCGCTACGGGATCGAGAACCTGTCGGTCGGCAGGCGGATCGTCTATGACGTGAGGGCGAACTGGAAGCTCATCATCGAGAACTTCATGGAGTGCTATCACTGCGCCACGATCCATCCCGAACTCACCGAGGTGCTGCCGGAGTTCGCGGACGGCTACGCGGCCCAGTACTACGTGGGCCACGGTGCCGAGTTCGGTGAGGAGGTCCAGGGCTTCACCATCGACGGATCCGAGGGTCTTGACCGCATTCCCGGGGTCGCCGAGGACCAGGACCGTCGCTACTACGCCATCACCGTCCGGCCGCAGGTCTTCGTCAACCTCGTGCCCGACCACGTGATCTTCCACCGGATGTACCCGATGGCCCACGACCGCACGGTCGTCGAGTGCGACTGGCTCTACCTCCCGCACGTCGTGGACGGCGGAAAGGACGTCAGCCGGTCCGTGGAACTCTTCGACCGGGTCAACCGCCAGGACTTCGACGCCTGCGAACGCACCCAGCCCGGAATGAGCTCCCGGATGTACGCCAAGGGCGGCGTCCTGGTGCCCAGCGAGCACCACATCGGTGCTTTCCACGACTGGGTGAACGAGCGCCTGGGTACCCCTCGGGGGTGACTCAGCCCAGGTAGCCCATCCGGTGGCTGATCTCCTCGGCGCCCTTGATCAGTACCGGGGCCAGCTCGCGCATCCGCTCCTCCGTGAACCGGTACGCGGGCCCGGAGGCCGTGACGGCCGCGATGACCTCTCCGTCCCGGTCGAGGACCGGCGCCGCCATGGCGTGCAGGCCGAGCTCCAGTTCCTCCTTCGTCCATGCGTAGCCGGCTTCCCGCACCTCGGCGAGGTTCTTCTCGAGCTTGGTCTTCGAGGTGATGGTGTGCGGCGTGACCTTCTTGAGGCCGGACTCGGCCAGCAGCGCGGCGCGCTCCTTGGTGGGCAGATGTGCCAGCAGTACCTTGCCGCTGGACGTGGCGTGCAGCGGCGTCAGCTGGCCGACCCAGTTGTGCGCGGTGACCGCTCCCGGGCCGCGTACCTGGTAGAGGTTGATCGCGTAGTGCTCCTGCAGTACGGCGATGTTGACCGTCTCGCCGAGCTCCTCCGCGAGACGCTCGCACACCGGGCGGCCCTGCTGGGTGATGTCGATACGTCCCGTCACCGCGCCGGCCAGGCGTACGATGCCGAAGCCGAGGCGGTACTTGCCGCGTTCCCCCGCCTGCTCCACCAGGCCCCGCGCCTCCAGGGCGCCGAGCAGACGGAACGCGGTCGACTTGTGAACCTCGATCTCGGCGGCCACCTCGCTGACGCCCGCCTCGCCGCGCTGGGCCAGGATCTCCAGGACGCTGATGGCGCGGTCGACCGACTGGACTCCACCGGCCTGCGAATGTGACGTTTCGGTGTCTTGGCTTTGGTTGCTCACAACGAAACTATACGCGCAGTAAACAACAGCGTTGCAAGTAACGGCACCGAAACGAAGCCCCACAAGTTGCGTTGTTCGCAACCTGGTGCGTATAGCGCTACCGGTACTAGCATGCCTCGCGTATCTACGGCGCGAGCGAGACGAGGCACCATGGCTCCCCTGCAATACGACTTCGTCATCGTCGGCGGCGGATCGGCCGGCAGCGCACTGGCGAACAGACTCTCCGCGGACCCGGCGAACCGGGTGCTGGTACTGGAGGCCGGCCGTTCCGACCATCCGTGGGATGTGTTCATCCAGATGCCCGCGGCGCTGACCTACCCGATCGGCAGCCGGTTCTACGACTGGAAGTACGAGTCCGAGCCCGAACCCCACATGGGGGGCCGGCGCATCTACCACGCGCGCGGCAAGGTGCTGGGCGGCTCCAGCAGCATCAACGGCATGATCTTCCAGCGCGGCAACCCCATGGACTACGAGCGGTGGGCGGCCGACCCCGGCATGGAGACCTGGGACTACGCGCACTGTCTGCCGTACTTCCGGCGGATGGAGAACTGTCTGGCAGCCGACCCGGACGACGAGTTCCGCGGCCACGACGGCCCCCTCGTCCTCGAACGTGGTCCGGCGACCAACCCGCTCTTCGGCGCCTTCCTCAAGGCCACCGAGGAAGCGGGCTACCCGCCCACCGACGACGTGAACGGCTATCGGCAGGAAGGCTTCGCCAGGTTCGACCGCAACGTCCACCGCGGACGTCGCCTGTCGGCCTCGAAGGCGTACCTCAAGCCCGCCATGAAGCGGCCGAACCTCACCGTCAGGACCCGTGCCCTCGTCACGCGCGTCCTCTTCGAGGGCAAGCGTGCCGTCGGCGTCGAGTACCGGCGCGGCCGCGGCGCGCTCCAGCAGGTCCGCGCCAGGGAAGTCATCCTCTGCGGCGGTGCCATCAACTCCCCACAGCTGCTCCAGCTCTCCGGCGTCGGCAACGCCGAGGAACTGCGCGCCCTGGGTGTCGACGTCGTCCACGACCTCCCGGGCGTCGGCGAGAACATGCAGGACCACCTGGAGGTGTACGTCCAGTACGCCTGCAGGCAACCCGTCTCCATGCAGCCGTACATGGCGAAGTGGCGCGCCCCCTTCATCGGGCTGCAGTGGCTCTTCCGCAAGGGCCCGGCCGCCACCAACCACTTCGAGGCCGGCGGCTTCGCCCGCAGCAACGAGGAGGTGGACTACCCCAATCTGATGTTCCACTTCCTGCCGGTCGCCGTCCGCTACGACGGCTCCTCACCGTCCGGCGGTCACGGCTACCAGGTGCACGTCGGCCCCATGTACTCCGACGCCATCGGCTCGGTGAAGATCAAGAGCAGGGACCCGCGCGAGCACCCCGCGTTGCGCTTCAACTACCTCTCCACCGAGCAGGACCGCCGCGAATGGGTCGAGGCGATCCGCGTGACCCGCAAGCTCCTCGACCAGCCCGCGCTCGCCGCTTACAACGGCGGGGAGATCTCGCCGGGGCCCAAGGTGGAGACGGACGAGGAGATCCTCGCCTGGGTCGCGAAGGAGGGGGAGACCGCCCTGCATCCGTCCTGCACCTGCAAGATGGGCACCGACGAGATGTCCGTCGTCGACCCCACCAGCATGCGCGTGCACGGGGTGGACGGCCTGCGCGTCGTGGACGCGTCGGTGATGCCGTACGTCACCAACGGCAACATCTACGCCCCCGTGATGATGATCGCCGAGAAGGCCGCCGACCTGATCCTCGACAAGAAGCCGCCGGAGCCGTCCAAGGCGGCGTTCTACCGCCACCGTGACGCCCGGAAGCAGGACGGGTAGGCAGGCCTTGGGTGTCACGGGGTTGAGGACGTTGCTGGAGAGCGTCCGCTACGAGGTGCTGCCCGGGAAGGCGACCGAGGACAAGGTCCTCGCCCATGTCCCGCGTGACGTCGTCGTCACCGTGACGGCGTCGCCGGTCAAGGGCCTGGAACCGACGCTCGACCTCGCCGGCCGGCTCGCGGCGCACGGTTACCGGGTCGTCCCGCACGTCCCGGCGCGGCTCCTGCGGGATGATCTGCACCTGAAGGAGGTCGCGGGCCGGCTCCGCGAGGCGGGCGTGGACGACGTCTTCGTCCCGGCCGGCGACGCCGACCCGCCGGCCGGGGCCTATGACGGGGCACTGCCGGTGCTGCGCAGGCTGAGCGAGCTGGGCAGGCCCTTCGCGCACGTCGGCGTCACCGGCTACCCCGAGAGCCATCCCCTCATCCACGACGACGTCACCGTCCAGGCGATGTGGGACAAGCGTGAGCACGCCACGTACATCGTGAGCAACCTCTGCTTCGACCCGCGGCTGCTGGGGGAGTGGATCGTTCGCATCCGGCGCCGGGATGTCACCCTGCCGGTCCATGTGGGCATCGCGGGGCCCGTGCAGCGCGCGAAACTGCTGGCGATGGCCACGAAGATCGGGGTGGGGGAGTCGACACGCTTCCTGACGAGGCACGCCTCGTGGTTCGTGCGTTTCGCGGCCCCCGGAGGGTATGCCCCCGAAAGGCTGCTGTCCCACAGCGAGGGGGCGCTCTGCGCACCTTCGGCAGGGGTGGCCGGTCTGCACCTGTTCACGTTCAACCAGATCGCGGAAACGGAGCGGTGGCGCCGAGCGCTGCTGGACCGGCTCGGCGGCTGAACCGGGAGAAGGGCGGCGACCGGTACCGACGGGAAGCCGATTTCGTCCAGGGGATGCCCGGCTGCGGACCGTGCGAGAAGACAGACCAGCGGTACACCGACGAGATCCAGGGCCACTGTGACGGGATCGGCGTCGCATGCTCGTCTGCCGGGGCGAGGACGAGCATACGAGCCGTATACGACAGGGCGGGACCAGGAATCCGGTCCCGCCCCCCGGTGGGCGCGGCTCAGCGGAAGACCACCGTGCGGTTGTCGTCCACCATCACGCGGCTCTCGCTGTGCCACTTCACCGCGTGCGCGAGCACCTGCGCCTCCACATCCCGCCCGACCGTGACCAGGTCGCCGGGGTCCAGCGAGTGGTCCACCCGGACCACGTCCTGCTCGATGATCTGGCCCTCGTCCAGGTCCGGTGTCACATAGTGCGCCGTCGCGCCGATGAGCTTGACGCCGCGCTGGTAGGCCTGCTCGTAGGGGCGCGCGCCCTTGAAACTGGGGAGGAACGAGTGGTGGATGTTGATGGCGCGCCCCTCCAGCTGCTTGCACAGGTCGTCGGAGAGGACCTGCATGTAGCGGGCCAGTACCACCAGGTCGATGTTCAGTTCACGCACGAGCTCCAGCAGCCGTGCCTCGGCTTCGGGCTTCGTCTCCTTGGTCACCGGGATGTGGTGGAAGGGGATGCCGTACGTCTCCGCGAGCCCCTCGAAGTCCCGGTGATTGGAGACGATCGCGGGGATCTCGATGTTGAGGCTGCCGGTTCGCCGACGGAAGAGCAGGTCGTTGAGGCAGTGGCCGAACTTGGACACCATGATCAGCGTCCGGATCGGCGTGGCCGCGTCGTTCAGGGTCCAAGAGATGCCGTAGGCCTGGGCCACGGGACCGAACCGGTAACGCAGACTTTCCAGATCGGCGTCCGGATCGGAAACGTCGAAGTGGACCCTCATGAAGAAACGACCCTGAAGTCGCTCGTCGAACTGCTGGCTTTCCAGGATGTTGCCGGAGTTCCTGACGAGGAAGCCGCTCACGGCGTGGACCAGTCCGGTGCTGTCCGGACAGGAGAGGGTGAGGACATACTCACGGCCAGGATGCGGTCGAGGGAACTTGGGGGACACGTCGGCCTCCGTCGGTGCGTATTGCACAACATGGTGAGCGATACGCAACATCGTCGGCTTGTCGCCGCTTGCGGTCAAGGGTGGTCGTGCAAGTGATCGGATGGCCGAATCGTCATCGGTCAACCCCTTGACGTCTGTCTGGCCATTCGCCAGGGTGTTCCACCACAAGCAATCGGGTGCACGATGCGCAACGACTTCAGTTGAAAGGCTCGGCGCGTGGCAGACCTGTACGTGGATGGTGAATGGCGGGACCCGGTGGCCGGCGGGCACCGGGAGATCCGATGTCCCGCTGACGGCACGCTCGTGGCGACCGTCTCGGAAGGAACGCGCCCCGACGCCGAGGAGGCGATCGCCGCGGCCCGCCGGGCCTTCGACGAAGGGCGCTGGCCGGGCACTCCCGAGCGGGAGCGCGGCGCACTGCTGCTGCGCACGGCCGACCTCATCGAGCGCGACGCGAAGGAGTTCGCCCGCGCCGAGTCGCTGGACACCGGCAAGCGGCTGGTGGAGAGCGAGTACGACATCGCCGATGTCGTCTCCTGCTTCCGTTTCTACGGAGGGCTCGGCGGCACCGACGCCGGCCGGGTGATCGACACCGGCCGCGACGACGCCGTGAGCCGGGTCGTCTACGAGCCGGTCGGTGTGTGCGGGCTCATCACCCCCTGGAACTACCCGCTGCTTCAAGCCAGTTGGAAGGTCGCCCCGGCGCTCCTCGCCGGCAACACGATCGTCCTCAAGCCCAGCGAACTCACCCCTTCCACCTCGATCCTGTTGATGAAGGCACTGCGGGAGGCAGGGCTCCCGGCCGGCGCCGCGAACCTTGTCCTGGGCACGGGACCCGAGGTGGGGGCGCCGCTGTCCGAGGACCCGGCCGTGGACATGGTCTCCTTCACCGGAGGCCTGGAGACCGGCAAGCGGATCATGGCCGCCGCCGCCGCGACCGTGAAGAAGGTCGCGCTGGAACTCGGCGGCAAGAACCCCAACGTCGTCTTCGCCGACGCCGACTTCGAGACGGCCGTCGACTTCGCCCTCACCGCCGTCTTCCTGCACTCGGGACAGGTGTGCTCGGCAGGGGCTCGGCTGATCGTCGAGGACTCCCTGCACGACCGCTTCGTCGACGAGGTCGTCCGCCGGGCCCGGCAAATCCGCCTCGGCGGCCCCTTCGACCCCGAGGCCGAGACCGGCGCGCTGATCTCCGCACAGCACCGGGAGAAGGTCGAGGCGTACGTCGCGGCCGGTCTCGCCGAGGGCGCCGTACTGCGCTGCGGCGGCGAGCGGCCGGACGACCCGGCGCTCGCGAACGGCCACTACTACCCGCCGACCCTCCTCGACGAGTGCCGGCAGGACATGCGCGTGGTGCACGAGGAGTCCTTCGGGCCCGTGCTCACCGTGGAGCGCTTCACCGACGAGGACGACGCCGTACGCATCGCCAACGACACCGAGTACGGACTGGCCGGAGCCGTCTGGACGCAGGACGCCGGCAAGGCCCAGCGGGTCGCCCGGCGGCTGCGCCACGGCACGGTGTGGATCAACGACTACCACCCCTACGTGCCGCAAGCGGAATGGGGTGGCTTCGGGCGCTCGGGCGTGGGCCGCGAGCTGGGACCGGCCGGCCTGGGCGAGTACCGAGAACCCAAGCACATCTGGCAGAACATCCAACCACGGCCGCAGCTTTGGTTCCGCGGCTGAACGCCGAAAGAAGGTCGAACGTGACCACACAGACCGAGGTGCCGCAGCGGCGCGGCACGCCCCAGGACTCGGGCTCCACCCCGGTCATCTCCGTGCGCAGGCTGTGGAAGGTGTTCGGGCCGAAGGCCGACCAGGTGCCGGACTCCGACGAGTTGTGCGGGCTCACCCGCCGCGAGCTCATGGACCGCACCGGATGCACCGCGGCCGTACGCGACGTCCACTTCGACGTCTCGCCCGGCGAGGTCTTCGTCGTCATGGGCCTGTCCGGTTCGGGCAAGTCCACGCTGGTGCGATGCCTGACCCGGCTGATCGAACCCACCGCCGGTGAGATCGTCTTCGAGGGAGAGGACATCCGTCAGGCGGACGCCAAACGCCTGCGCGACCTGCGGCGCCGGAAGTTCTCCATGGTCTTCCAGCACTTCGGGCTGCTGCCCCACCGCCGCGTCGTCGACAACGTGTCGTTCGGTCTGGAGATCCGGGGCATGGGCAGGTCCGAACGCACCAGGCGGGCGCAGGAGGTCGTCGAGCTGGTCGGCCTGGCGGGCTACGAGAACTCCTTCCCCGACCAGTTGTCCGGCGGTATGCAGCAGCGCGTAGGCCTGGCCCGTGCGCTGGCCGGTGATCCGGACGTGCTCTTCTTCGACGAGCCGTTCTCGGCGCTCGACCCGCTGATCCGCCGTGACATGCAGAACGAGGTCATCCGCCTGCACCACGAGGTCGGCAAGACGATGGTGTTCATCACCCACGACCTCTCCGAGGCACTCAAGCTGGGCGACCGCATCCTGATCATGCGCGACGGCAAGATGGTCCAGTGCGGTACCGGCGACGAGCTCGTGGGAGCCCCGGCGGACGACTACGTGCGCGAGTTCGTCAAGGACGTGCCGCGCGGCGACGTGCTGACCCTGCGGTGGATCATGCGCCCGCCGGCGGACGGCGACGAACTGGACGGTCCCGAGTTGGGTCCGGACGTCGTGGTGAAGGAGGCCACGCGGGCGGTACTCGCGGCCGACAAGCCGGTCAAGGTCGTCGACAACGGCAAGCTGCTCGGCATCGTCGGCGACGAGGAGATCCTCGCGGTGGTCGCCGGGCACGAAGGCGGCGCGTGATGACCGTCACCGTGGAGAAGGCCGAGAAACCGGAGCAGACCCAGGTCGTCGAGCAGGACGCTCCCGTCAGGAGCGGGCGCGGGGTCAGCCGGTCCATGGTGGTGGGCGCGATCCTTCTCGTCTGGCTGGTGCTGTTCGCCGTGCTGCGCGGACGGCAGACGCTGTCCCTCGCGGCGGCGGACCTCACCGATCTGCACCGGTGGTTCAACGACGTCAACGACTCGATCGGCGCCAACCGCGACTCCAACCCGCTCTTCCTGTACTTCTTCAACGAGATCCGCCTGGTCATCGACTCCCTGGTGACGTTCGTGCAGGAACTGATTTCGCAGCCCTCCGCCGACCGGCCCGTCCCACAGATCGGATGGCTGGGTGTCGTCGGCATCGCGGGCTACGTCTCCTGGGCCATGGGCAACTGGCGGGTCGCGCTGCTGGCGGTGGCCGGCTTCACCTTCCTCGGCCTGCAGGGCCTGTGGCAGGAGAGCATGGACACCCTGGCGCTCACCGTCTCCGCGGTCTTCGTGGCGCTGCTGTTCGCGATCCCGCTGGGCGTGTGGGCGGGGCTGTCCGACCGGTTCAACCGGATCGCGACGCCCTTCCTGGACTTCATGCAGACGATGCCGACCTTCGTCTATCTGGCCCCGCTGACCCTGTTCTTCCTGATCGGCCCGGCGTCCGCCACCATCGCCACGCTGATCTACGCGGCGCCGCCCGCGATGCGCATCACCGCGCACGCCATCCGTTCCGTACCGAAGACCACGGTCGAGGCGGCCGACTCGCTGGGCGCCACCCGGCGGCAGTCCCTGACGAAGGTGCTGCTGCCCATGTCCAAGCAGACCGTGGTCATGGGCGTGAACCAGACCATCATGGCGGCCCTGGCCATGGTGACCATCGCCGCCCTGATCGACGCGCCCGGCCTCGGCAAGACCGTCATCCAGGCGCTCCAGTCGCTCGACGTCGGCACGGCCTTCAACGCGGGTCTGGCCATCGTGGTCATGGCCATCGTGCTGGACCGCGTCACCACCGCGGCGAGCGGACGCGAGGAGGCGGCCCGGCGTTCGAAGAACCGCTTCCCGGCCTGGCGACGCCCGCTGCTGGGCGTGGGTGCGGCGGTTACGGCCGTCCTGATCTACCTGTCCCACACCTATGTGTGGGGGGCGGAGTTCCCAGGCGAGGGCGGCGTCGGCAGCGCCATCTCCAGTGGGGCCGACACGGTGACCACCTGGGCGCAGGACAACCTGTCGGGTGTCACCAACGCCTTCCGCGACGCCCTCACCAACGGTCTGCTCAACCCGTTCCAGACACTGCTCACCGACTCCCCGTGGTGGCTCGTCGGCGCGGCGTTGATCGCGCTCGGCGTCGTCCTCGGAGGCTGGCGCGCAGGCATCACCACGGCGGTGTGCGTGGCCCTTCTGGTCGGCACCGGAGTGTGGTCGGACAGCATGACGACCCTCGCGTCCACCGTCGTCGCGACGGTGCTCGTCATGCTGCTCGGCATCGTCTTCGGCGTGTGGATGGGACGCAGCGCGCTCGTGGACCGGCTGCTCAGGCCCAGTCTGGACGCGGCGCAGGTCATGCCGCCGTTCGTCTATCTCGTGCCGTTCCTCGCGCTGTTCGGGGCGACCCGCTTCACGGCGATCGTCGCGGCCGTCGTCTACGCGGCGCCCGTCGCCATGAAGATCATCGCGGACGGGGTGCGGAACGTGCCTGCCACCACCGTGGAGGCGGCCACCTCCGCCGGGTGCAACACCTGGCAGATCATCACCAAGGTTCAACTGCCGATGGCACGCGGTGCCCTGACCCTGGCCACCAACCAGGGCCTGATCTACGTGCTGTCGATGGTTGTTGTGGGCGGCCTGGTAGGCGCGGGCGCCCTCGGCTACGACGTCGTGGCCGGCTTCTCGCAGGGACAGCTGTACGGGAAGGGGCTCGCCGCTGGGCTGGCCATCGTCCTTCTCGGAGTCATGTTCGACAGGATCACTCAGGCAGCGGCGCGGCGTACCGGTGCGTAAGGAGCAACTGACCATGGCAAGGCAAGCAAGACAGTGGAGAGTCGGCGCGGCCGGCATAGCGGTCCTCGGCCTCACACTCACCGCCTGCGGCGGTGCGAAGGTCGGTGACAGCTCCTCGGAGGCCGGCGGCTCGGGCGGTTCCGGGAAGTGCGGCACCTTCAACCTCGCGGTCAACCCGTGGGTGGGCTACGAGGCCAACGCGGCGGTCATCGCCTACGTGGCGGAGCAGGACCTCGGCTGCAAGGTCACCAAGAAGGACCTGAAGGAGGAGATCGCCTGGCAGGGCTTCGGGACGGGCGAGGTCGACGCCGTCGTCGAGAACTGGGGTCACGACGACCTGAAGAAGAAGTACATCACCGGCCAGAAGACCGCCGTCGACGCCGGCCCGACCGGTAACGAAGGCCTCATCGGCTGGTACGTGCCGCCGTGGCTGGCCAAGGCGCACCCCGACATCCTCGACTGGAACAACCTCGACAAGTACGCGGCCGAGTTCAAGACGTCCGAGTCCGGCGGAAAGGGCCAGCTCCTCGACGGTGACCCGTCGTTCGTCACCAACGACGAGGCGCTGGTGAAGAACCTGCAGCTGGACTTCAAGGTGGTGTACGCGGGCAGCGAGACCGCACTCATCCAGGCTTTCCGCAAGGCGGAGAAGGACAAGGAATGGGTGATCGGCTACTTCTACGAGCCACAGTGGTTCATGTCCGAGGTACCGCTGGAGAAGGTCAAGCTGCCCGAGTACAAGGACGGCTGCGACGCCGACGCGGAGAAGGTCGCCTGCGACTACCCCGTGTACAAGCTGGACAAGATCGTCAGTGCGAAGTTCGCCAAGTCGGGCAGCCCGGCCTATGACCTGGTGAAGAACTTCAGCTGGACGAACGACGACCAGAACGTCGTGGCCAAGTACATCGCGGTGGACAAGATGACCCCCGAGGCGGCGGCGAAGAAGTGGGTCGAGGCCAACCGCGACAAGGTGGACGCCTGGATCAAGTAACGCCTGGATCCGGCAGCCGGAAACCGGCCGGAACATGCCCGGTGGGCGGTGCGCACCCCGTGCGCACCGCCCACCGGGCATCGCCGTGTTCCGGCTCGTTTTTCCGAGGTCTCGGACCCTTGACACCCACCTGCGCGGAAGGCACATTGAGTTGCGCAACCTGAATCAAGTTGCGTAGACAGCAACTGGATCGGCTCGACTGGTTTTCAAACCGGAGGTGCGGCGATGGCGGGACCCCGAGTGGTCATCATCGGAGCGGGAGTCGTCGGCGCGGCTCTCGCGGACGAGATCTCCGCGCGCGGCTGGACCGAGGTGACCGTGGTCGACCAGGGCCCCCTCCCCGCCACCGGGGGCTCCACCTCGCACGCTCCGGGTCTGGTCTTCCAGACGAACTCCTCAAAGACCATGGCCGAACTGGCCCGCTACACCGTCGAGAAGTTCTGCTCCCTCGACGTCGACGGCAAGCCCTGCTTCCTGCAGGTCGGTGGGCTGGAACTGGCGACCACTGAGGAGCGCCTGACCGAACTCCACCGCCGCCACGGCTGGATCAGCGCCTGGGGCATCGAGTCACGGATCCTGACCGCCGACGAGTGCGTCGAGCAGCACCCGCTGGTCAACCGCGACAAGGTCCTCGGCGGCCTCCTGGTCCCGACCGACGGCCTCGCCAAGGCCGTCCTCGCGGTCGAGGCGCAGATCCGCCGGGCCACCGGGCGCGGCGTGCGCTTCCTGGCCCGCCACGAGGTCCTCGACGTCACTCGGGCCGACGGCGCGGTGACCGGCGTCCTGACCGACCAGGGCGAGATCCCCGCCGACATCGTGGTGTGCTGCGCCGGCATCTGGGGCCCGAAGATCGCCCGCATGGTCGGCATGAACCTCCCGCTGACCCCGCTCGCCCACCAACTCGCCTGGACCGGCCCGGTACCGGCCCTCGCCGGCCAGACCGAGGAGGCGGTCCGCCCGATCCTGCGCCACCAGGACGCCGACCTCTACTACCGCGACCGCTTCGACGGCATCGGCATCGGCTACTACGGGCACCGCCCCATGCCCATCTCCGCCGACGACATCCTCTCCGTGGACGAGGCCGACGAGATGCCGTCGATCCTGAAGTTCACCGAGGAGGACTTCGAGCCCGCCTGGACCGAAACCCAGTCCCTGCTCCCGGCGACGCGGGAGGCGAAGGTCGAGGAGGGCATCAACGGCCTGTTCTCCTTCACCACCGACAACTTCCCGCTCCTCGGCGAGTCCCCGGACGTCAAGGGCTTCTGGGTCGCGGAGGCCGTGTGGGTCACCCACTCCGCGGGCGTGGGCCGGGCGATGGCCGAGTGGCTCGTCGACGGCCACTGTTCGTCCTTCGACCTGCACGAGTGCGACGTCAACCGCTTCGAGCCGCACCAACTGTCCCCGGAGTACGTCCTGGCCCGTGACTGCCAGAACTTCGTCGAGGTCTACGACATCCTCCACCCCCTCCAGCCGTCGGGACACCCGCGCCCGATCCGCACCAGCCCCTTCCACGCCCGCCAACAGGAGCAGGGCGCCCTCTTCCTGGAGGCCAACGGCTGGGAGCGCCCGCAGTGGTACGAGGCCAACGCGCGCCTCGTCGAAGGCCGCAGCATCCCCACGCCGGGGGACTGGGCAGCCCGGTTCTGGTCGCCCATCGTCGGCGCCGAGGCCCAGGTCACCCGCGAGACCGTGGCGATGTACGACATGACTGCCCTCAAGCGAGTGGAGGTGACGGGCCCAGGTGCCGCAGGCTTCCTGGAGCGCCTGTGCACCGGCAAGGTCGCCAAGTCCGTCGGCTCGGTCACCTACACCCTGCTTCTCAACCACGACGGCGGCATCCGCAGCGACGTCACCGTAGCCCGTCTGGCCCGCGACCTCTTCCAGGTCGGCGCCAACGGCAACCTGGACCTGGACTGGTTCACCCGCCACCTCCCCGCCGACGGCACGGTCCAGGTCCGCGACATCACCCCCGGCACCTGCTGCGTCGGCCTGTGGGGCCCGCTCGCCCGCAAGGTCCTGCAACCGCTGACGGACGAGGACTTCTCGGGCGACGGCCTGAAGTACTTCCGCGCCAAGCGCGCCTACATCGGCTCGGTGCCCGTCACCGCGATGCGGCTGTCGTACGTCGGCGAACTCGGCTGGGAGCTCTACACCACGGCCGACCAGGGCCTGAAGCTGTGGGACACCCTGTGGCAGGCGGCGGCGCCCCTCGGTGGCGTCATCGCCGGCCGCGGCGCCTTCAACAGCCTCCGCCTGGAGAAGGGCTACCGCTCCTTCGGCACCGACATGACCTACGAGCACGACCCCTACGAGGCCGGCGTCGGCTTCGCCGTCAAGCCCGACAAGGACGACTTCATCGGCAAGGCCGCGCTGGAGCGCCGCAAGGCCGACGTACGGCGGAAGCTGACCTGCCTCACCATCGACGACCCGCGGTCGGTCGTCATGGGCAAGGAGCCGGTGTACGACGGCGACCGCGCGGTCGGCTACGTCACCAGCGCCGCCTACGGCTACACCATCGGCAAGGGCATCGCCTACGCCTGGCTCCCCGCCGAACTCGCCACCCCCGGCACCACCGTCCACATCGGCTACTTCGACCAGCGTGTCGAGGCGGTCGTCGCCGCGGAGCCGCTGTTCGACCCCACCATGTCCCGCCTCCGTGGCTGACACCCCGCGTCGACTCCGAGGGAAGGAACACCGCCGGTGAACGCACAGCTGCTCGACGGCAAGGCCACCGCCGCCGACATCCGCGGCGAACTCGCGGAGCGCGTCGCCAAGTTGACCGCCGACGGTGATCGGCCGCCGGGTCTGGGCACCGTCCTGGTCGGCGAGGACCCCGGCAGCCACGCCTACGTCGCCGGAAAGCACCGCGACTGCGCCCAGGTGGGCATCGCCTCCCTCCGCCGGGAACTGCCCGCCGACGCCTCGCAACAGCAGGTCGAGGACGTCATCGACGAACTCAACGCCGACCCGGCCTGCACCGGCTACATCGTCCAGCTCCCGCTCCCGCGCCACCTGGACGCCAACGCCGTACTGGAACGCATGGACCCGGCCAAGGACGCCGACGGCCTGCATCCCGTCAACCTCGGCCGGCTCGTCCTGGGCGTCGACGCCCCGCTGCCGTGCACCCCGCGCGGCATCGTGGAACTGCTCCGCCGGTACGAGGTGCCGCTCGCAGGGGCCCGGGTGTGTGTGGTCGGCAGGGGCCTCACGGTAGGACGCCCCATCGGCCTGCTCCTCACCCGCAGGTCCGAGAACGCCACCGTGACCCTGTGCCACACCGGCACCAAGGGCCTGGCCTGGCACGTCCGCGAGGCGGACATCGTCATCGCGGCCGCCGGCTCGCCCGGACTGATCACGAAGGACATGCTGCGCCCCGGCGCGGCGGTCCTGGACGTCGGCATCACCCGCACCGATCAAGGGCTGGTCGGCGATGTGCACCCGGACGCCGCCAGGGTCGCCGGATGGCTCGCGCCCATGCCCGGGGGCGTGGGCCCCATGACGCGGGCCATGCTGCTCGCCAACGTCGTCGAGGCCGCTGAGAGGAACGCCACCGCCGCATGAACGCTCCAGTCCCCAAGTGCCCGCAGTATCCGTACCTTTCAGCAGACGGAGACGTCCGATGAACGCCCGCACCCCCGGCGCCGACCTCCCCGACCACCCCGACTGGCTGTGGCGTACGCCGGAGCCGAAGCGGTCGTACGACGTGGTGATCGTCGGCGGCGGCGGACACGGCCTGGCCACCGCCCACTATCTGGCGAGGAACCACGGCATCACCAAGGTCGCCGTGCTGGAGAAGGGCTGGCTCGCGGGCGGCAACATGGCCCGCAACACCACGATCATCCGCTCCAACTACCTGTGGGACGAGAGCGCCGGCATCTACGAGCACGCCCTCAAGCTGTGGGAGGGCCTGGCGGAGGAGCTCGACTACCCGATCCTCTTCTCCCAGCGCGGCGTGCTGAACCTCGCGCACAGCCTCCAGGACGTCCGCGACAGCGTGCGCCGCGTGGAGGCCAACCGCCTCAACGGCGTGGACGCCCAGTGGCTCGACGCGGACGGCGTCAAGGAAGTCTGCCCGATCGTCAACATCTCACCGGACGTGCGCTATCCGGTCCTGGGCGCCACCTACCAGCCGCGGGCGGGCATCGCCAAGCACGACTACGTCGCCTGGGGGCTGGCCCGCTCCGCGGACGCCGCCGGGATCGACATCATCCAGAACTGCGAGGTCACCGGCCTGGACGTGGTCGGCAACCGCGTGATCGGCGTGCAGACGAACCTCGGGCCCATCGCGGCGGGCAAGGTGGCGCTCTGCTCGGCGGGTCACACCTCGGTCCTCGCGGCCATGGCCGGCATCGAACTCCCGCTCCAGAGCCACCCCTTGCAGGCGCTGGTCTCGGAGCTGCTGGAACCGGTGCACCCGACCGTGGTGATGTCCAACGCGGTCCACGTGTACGTCAGCCAGGCCCACAAGGGCGAGCTGGTCATGGGCGCGGGCATCGACGCGTACAACTCCTACACCCAGCGCGGCGCCTTCCACATCATCGAGGAGCAGATGTCGGCGGCCCTCGAGCTCTTCCCGGTCTTCGCCCGCGCCCACGTCCTGCGCACCTGGGGCGGCATCGTCGACGTCAGCCCCGACGCCTCACCGATCATCGGGCTCACACCGGTCGACAACCTCTACCTCAACTGCGGCTGGGGCACGGGCGGTTTCAAGGCCACCCCGGGGGTCGGCTCGGTCTACGCCCACACCATCGCCCACGACACCCCCCACCCCCTCAACGCCCCCTTCTCGCTCGACCGTTTCACCACCGGCGCGCTCGTCGACGAGCACGGCGCGGCCGCGGTGGCCCACTAGGGAGCCGATCCATGCTGCTCATCCCCTGCCCGTGGTGCGGGCCCCGCGACGAGGCCGAGTTCCACTACGGCGGCCAGGCCCACGTGCCGTATCCGGAGGACCCGGCGGCCCTCAGCGACGAGGAGTGGGCCCGGTACCTGTTCTTCCGTGACAACACGAAGGGTCCCTTCGCCGAACGCTGGAGCCACGCGGCGGGCTGCCGCCGCTGGTTCAACGCGGTGCGGGACACGTCGTCGAACGAGATCCTGGCGGTGTACCGGACGGGGGAGGAGCGCCCGGCGACAGCGGAGCCGCGTCCGTTCGTCTCTCAGCCACGTCCACAACCAGCCCGTCCGGCGCTGGCGGACGAGGCCCCTTCAGGGCCGAAGCGGGGGTCTGGGGGCGGCAGCCCCCAGGATGGGACGGGCAGGGGCGGCGGGGGCGAAGCCGCATTCATCAGCGGCTCCGCAGCGGGCCAGCCCTTCCGCCACCCCACCCGCGGCCGCATCGACCGCGACGCCCCCCTCACCTTCTCCTTCGACGGCACCGAATACCGCGGCTTCCGGGGCGACACCCTCGCCTCCGCCCTCCTCGCGAACGGCGTCATCCACGCCGGCACCAGCATCAAGCTCGGCCGCCCCCGCGGCATCTTCTCCGCCGGTGTGGAGGAGCCCAACGCGGTCGTCCAGATCGAGGAGCCCTTCCCGGAGCCCATGCTGCCCGCGACGACCGTCGAGCTCTACGACGGCCTCGTGGCGAGCAGCCTTCCCGGCCAGGGCCGTCTCGCCACCGAACCGGACCCGGCCCGCTACGACGCCGTACACGCCCACTGCGACCTGCTGGTCGTCGGCGCGGGTCCGGCAGGCCTCGCGGCCGCGGCTGCGGCAGCGAGAAGCGGCGCCCGCGTCATCCTCGCCGACGACCAGTCGGAGCCGGGCGGCAGCCTCCTGGGCACGGCCGAACACCTCGACTGGGTGCGGGAGATCACCGGACAGCTCGACACCGCCCCCGAGGTCCGCGTCCTGCGCCGGACCACCGTCTTCGGCTACTACGACGACAACCACCTCGTCGCCGTCGAGCGCCGTACCAACCACCTCGGCGCCGAGGCCCCCGACAACGTCTCCCGCGAACGTGTCTGGCGCGTCCGCGCCCGCCGCGTAGTCCTCGCCACCGGCGCCCACGAGCGCTCACTCGCCTTCGCGGACAACGACCGCCCCGGAGTGATGCTGGCCTCCTCGGCCCGCACGTACGTCAACCGCCACGGTGTCCTGCCGGGCCGCCGCGCCGTCGTCCTCACCACCAACGACAGTGCCTACGCGGCAGCGCTGGACCTCACCGCGGCCGGCCTGGCCGTCACGGCGATCGTCGACACCCGCCCCGGACCGGGGGAGTGGACCGAGCGCGCGAGGGCGGCCGGGATCGAGGTGCTGGCCGGCCACGCCGTCACCGGCACCGAGGGCGAGGCACGCCTCACCACCGTGACCGTCGCACCGTACGGAGAGTCCGCGGGGCGGCGGGAGTTCGCCGCCGACCTGCTGCTGGTCTCCGGCGGCTGGAACCCGGTGGCACACCTGTTCAGCCAGTCGGGCGGCAGGCTGCGCCACGACGAGACGCTGGGCTCCTTCGTCCCCGACACCTGCCGCCAGGCGGTCGAGGTCGTGGGCGGCGCGAGCGGCGTCCTCGACCCCGCGACGGTCCTGGCACAGGGCGCGGCCGCCGGTGCCCGCGCCGTCGAGGCCGAGGGGTACACGCCCGAGGCGCCCCGCCTCCCGGAGGTGGCCGCCCAGCCGCGGCAGACGCCACCGATGCACGTGTACGTCCTCCCGGGCGCCTCGGACGCTCCCCGTTTCGTCGACCTCCAACGCGACGTCACCGTCGACGACCTGGCCCGCGCGACCGGCGCCGGCCTGCGCTCGGTCGAACACACCAAGCGGTACACCACGGCCGGCACCGCCAACGACCAGGGCAAGACCTCCGGAGTCCTGGCCAGCGGCGTCGTAGCCGAACTGCTCGGCGTGGACATCTCGGCACTCGGCACGACGACGTTCCGCCCGCCCTACACACCCGTCTCCTTCGCCGCGCTCGCCGGCCGCGACCGGGGCACGCTGAGCGACCCGGTCCGCACGACGGCCCTCCACCACTGGCATGTCGCGCACGGCGCCCTGTTCGAGAACGTCGGCCAGTGGAAGCGTCCCTGGTACTACCCGCAGGACGGCGAGGACATGGAGGCGGCCGTGCTGCGCGAGTGCGCCGCCGCCCGCGAGGGCGTGGCCTTCATGGACGCCTCCACCCTCGGGAAGATCGACGTGCAGGGCCCGGACGCGGGGGTCCTCCTTGACCGGCTCTACACCAACATGATGAGCACCCTGAAGGTCGGCATGATCCGCTACGGCGTCATGTGCCGCCCGGACGGCATGGTCTTCGACGACGGCACGGTCATCCGCGTCGCCCAGAACCGCTTCCTGGTCACCACGACGACGGGCAACGCCGCCGCCGTACTCGACTGGATGGAGGAGTGGCACCAGACCGAGTGGCCCGAGCTGAAGGTCCACTGCACCTCCGTGACCGAGCAGTGGGCCACGGTCGCCTTGGTCGGCCCCCGCTCCCGCGAGGTCCTGGGCTCGCTCGCCCCCCGACTGGCCGTGGCCAACGACGACTTCCCGTTCATGGCATGGCGACAGACGACCGTCGCGGGCATCGAGGCCAGGGTGTGCCGGATCAGCTTCTCCGGCGAACTCGCCTACGAGATCAATGTCTCGCCCTGGGAGGCCCTCGCCCTGTGGGAGGCACTGTACGAGGCCGGCGCCCCGTACGGCATCACCCCGTACGGCACGGAGACCATGCACGTCCTGCGAGCCGAGAAGGGCTACCCGATCATCGGCCAGGACACCGACGGCACCGTCACTCCCCAGGACCTCGGCATGAGCTGGGTGGTGTCGAAGAAGAAGCCGGACTTCGTCGGCAAGCGGTCATACGCCCGTGCGGACAACCTCCGCCCCGACCGCAAGCACCTGGTCGGCCTCCTCCCCGAGGACCCCGGCGCCTTCCTGCCCGAGGGCACCCACCTGGTGGCCGACAGCGTGCTTCCCGCCCCGCCCGTCCCGATGCTCGGCCACGTCACCTCCAGCTACCGCAGCGCGGCCCTCGGCCGCACCTTCGCGCTCGCCCTGATCAAGGGTGGCCGGAATCGGATCGGCGAGCGTCTGTACGCCCCCGTGGGCGACCAACTGGTGCCGGTGACCGTGGCAAGCCCCGTCCTCTACGACCCCGAGGGAGCCCGTCGCGATGGCTGACACCGCCCTTACCGCCCCGCTCCGCAGCCCTCTGTCGCATGTCGCCGGCCGACTGGCCGCCGCGACTCGCACGTCCGGGGGTGCGATCCGGCTGGCCGAACTCCCCTTCCTGGCCCAGCTCGACGTGCGCCTGGACGCCAAGGGAACGGCGGCGGAAGCCGTCGGGCTCGCACTGGGTCTCCAGCTGCCCCTCCAACCGAACACCGTCGTACGTGCGGGGGAGTTGACCGCGCTGTGGCTCGGCCCGGACGAATGGCTGGTGGTGGGACCGCCGGGCGGTGAACGAGAGGTGGAGAGCCGGATCCGGGAGGCCGCGGGAGACGAGCCGGTCTCGGTCACCGACGTCTCCGCGCAGCGCACCACGCTCCTCGTCACGGGCCCTCGCGCCCATGACCTGCTGGCCCACGGCTGTTCCCTGGACCTGCACCCGCGGGTCTTCGGCTCGGGACGCTGCGCCCAGACCACCCTGGGCCGCACGCAGGTCGTCCTGGTCGCCCG
Source organism: Streptomyces resistomycificus (assembly GCF_001514265.1). Classification (GTDB taxonomy): domain Bacteria; phylum Actinomycetota; class Actinomycetes; order Streptomycetales; family Streptomycetaceae; genus Streptomyces; species Streptomyces resistomycificus. The sequence continues at coordinate 1,244,223 of NZ_KQ948988.1, forward strand.
GGACGAACCCAGAGCCGGATTCTGGGTCCTGGTCCGCTCCTCGTTCGCCGGCTATCTGACGGACTGGTTGCTCGACGCGGCGACGGAATACGTCTGAGCGGGTTCTGGCAGCAGGTTTCGTCATACGCATCGAAAGGCGGACACCCATGACCGCCACCGCCCACGCCCCCACTCCCACCCACCCGGGAACACCGGTACTCCACCCGCACGGGCTGCCACGGCCCGGCCAGACCCTGGTCATGGGCGTAGTGAACGTCACCCCGGACTCGTTCTCCGACGGCGGGCTGTCGTTCGCCGCGGACGCGGCCGTCGCGCACGGGCTCGCGCTGCTCGAACAGGGTGCGGACATCGTGGACGTGGGCGGCGAGTCGACTCGCCCCGGCGCGGCACGCCCGCCCATCGAGGAGGAGCTGCGACGCGTCCTGCCCGTCGTCCGGGAACTCGCCGCGACGGGCGCGATCGTCAGTGTCGACACCATGCGGGCCGAGGTCGCCGCCCGCGCGCTGGAGGCCGGTGCGCGGATGGTCAACGACGTCTCAGGGGGCCTCGCCGACCCCGCGATGCTGCCGCTGATGGCCCGGGCGGGCACGCCGTACGTGGTGATGCACTGGCGCGGGCACTCCGCGGGCATGCAGGCGAACGCCCTGTACGACGAGATCGTCAGCGACGTGCTCGACGAGCTGCGTTCGAGGATCGAGGCCGCGCTGGAGGCGGGGGTCCCGCCCGGCTGCCTGATCGTCGACCCCGGGCTGGGCTTCGCCAAGGCGCCCGAGCACAACTGGGAGCTGCTGGGCCGCCTCGGGGAGGTCAGTGCACTGGGTCGTCCCGTCCTGGTGGGCGCGTCACGCAAGTCGTTCCTGGGCCGTCTGCTGGCGGACCGGGCGACGGGACAACCGCGCCCGGCACGGCAGCGGGATGCCGCGACGGCCGCGGTGTCCGTGCTCGCCGCCGCGCAGGGCGTCTGGTGCCTGCGGGTGCACGATGTCGTCTCGACACTGGACGCGGTACGGGTGACGGCCCGCTGGGGCGTCGAGGCGGCGTCGGCACGGTCACCGCTGCGCTGAGCGTCCCGTCGAGCCTCAGCCCAGGTGGCCCATCCGGCGGCTGATCTCCTCAGCGCCCCTGACCAGCAGGGGTGCGACCTCGTGGATGCGTCCCTCGGTGAAGCGGTACGCGGGACCGGAGGCGCTGAGCGCGGCGATGACCTCGCCGTCGCGGGACCGGATCGGGGCGGCCAGGGCGTGCAGTCCGATCTCGAACTCCTCCAGCGTCACCGCGTACCCGCGCTCCCGCGCCTCGGCGAGGTCCTTCTCCAGCCTGGTCCCGGCCGTCGGGGTGCGCGGCGTCAGCTTCTCCACCTCGCACGTCGCGAGCACGGCGGCGCGCTCCTCCGCCGGTAGGTGGGCCAGCAGGATCTTGCCGCTCGACGTGGCGTACACCGGGGTGAGTTGCCCGACCCAGTTGTGCGTGCCGACCGCGCCCGGGCCGTGTACCTGGCAGAGGTTGACCGCGAAGTGCTCCTGCAGGACCGCGATGTTGACCGTCTCGCCGATCTCCTCGCTGAGCCGCTCGCACACCGGCCGGCCCTCTTGGGTGATGTCGAGGCGTCCCGTGACCGCGCCCGCCAGGCGCACGATCCCGAAGCCCAGCCGGTACTTGCCCCGCTCGGCCGTCTGGTCGACCAGGCCGCGCGCCTCCAGTGCCCCGAGCAGACGGAACGCGGTGGACTTGTGGACCTCGATCTCGGCGGCCACCTCGCTGACGCCCGCCTCGCCACGCTGGGCGAGGATCTCCAGGACGCTGACGGCGCGGTCGACGGACTGCACTCCGTTCACCGCGGGACCTGCCGTTTCGCTATCTGCGGTGTGGTTGCCCATAGCGCAACTATACGTATTCGTCGGCGTGTGGCCAGGGGTCAGAGTGACCGGACAAGACGCCGGTTGGGCGCTTGGCGCCGACTTTCTCCCCGCACATTAGGGCCGCCTGTTCGTCGGCGGAAGACCACGGTGCGGCGCGAGGTCCGGCGGCGGACGGCAAGTCCGCCCGGCCAACCCCTTGACAGAGGGTGGCCACAGGGAGACAGTTTGGTCGATCGTTGCTCATTGCGAATGGAGTTGCGTTATGTGCAACTCGGTCAGCGGCCCGGTACCGGTCTCGTCAGGGCCCCGGTGAAGTTCTCCCCCTCCCCTCGTCGATCGCTCCGGGGGAGCGATCGACGTCCTCCCGCCATCCAGAACACCAGGCCGAAGATCCCGTAGATCGCATTCGGCCGTCCCCTCGACGAGGAGATCGACCGTGACACACGAGGTACGCGCCGTCGTCGCCCGGAAGCGGGGCGCACCGGTTTCGGTGGAGACGATCCTGGTGCCGAACCCCGGCCCCGGTGAGGCGCTGGTGCGGGTGCGGTCCTGCGGCGTCTGCCACACGGACCTGCACTACCGGGAGGGTGGGATCAACGACGAATTCCCCTTCCTGCTCGGCCACGAGGCGGCGGGTGTCGTCGAGACGGTCGGCGAGGGCGTCGCCGGCCTCGCTCCCGGCGATTTCGTCGTCCTCAACTGGCGTGCTGTCTGTGGCACTTGCCGGGCCTGCCGCAAAGGCAGGCCGTGGTACTGCTTCGCCACCCACAACGCCACCCGGCCCATGACCCTGGCGGACGGCACCCCGCTCTCCCCGGTCCTGGGCGTCGGCGCCTTCGCCGAGAAGACCCTGGTCGCCGCCGGCCAGTGCACCAAGGTGGACGCGACCGCCTCTCCCGCCGCGGCGGGGCTGCTCGGCTGTGGTGTGACGGCCGGGTTCGGCGCCGCGGTCAACACAGGCGGCGTGGGCCGCGGCGACTCGATCGCGGTGATCGGCTGTGGCGGCGTGGGCATGGCCGCCATCGCGGGCGCCAAGGTGGCCGGCGCAGGACGCATCATCGCCGTCGACGTCGACGAGCGGAAGCTGAAGTGGGCCGAGCAGTTCGGCGCGACGGACACCGTCGACTCCTCCAGGACCGACGCCGTCGAGGCGATCCGCAAGCTGACGGGCGGTTTCGGTGCCGACGTCGTCGTGGACGCGGTCGGCCGCCCCGAGACCTTCAGGCAGGCCTTCTACGCCCGTGACCTGGCCGGCACCGCCGTCCTCGTTGGCGTCCCCGCCCCGGAGCTGACCCTCACCCTGCCGCTGCTGGACGTCTTCGGTCGCGGCGGGGCCCTGAAGTCCTCCTGGTACGGGGACTGCCTGCCCTCCCGGGACTTCCCCGCCCTGATCGACCTCTACCTCCAGGGCCGCTTCGATCTGGGCGGCTTCGTCACCGAGACGATCACTCTGGACGACGTGGAGGCCGCGTTCGCCAAGATGCGCGACGGCGACGTGCTGCGCTCGGTGGTGGTCCTGTGACCGCGCGGATCGAGCCCCTCGTCACCTCCGACACCTTCGAACCGGGCGGTGAAACGCGGGAGACGGGCCACCACGTCCGGCTGATAGGCGACGACGAGGTCCTCGTGATCGGCGCCGGGTCGCCGTCGTGTGCGCCCGGCCGGCCGGCCGGGCGGGGAGACACACCGCTCCCGAAGCCCCGGTGGAGATCGAGTACTTCGGCGCCGGGGGCGCGGCCCTCACCGCCGCCGAGCCCCTGTCCGACCCCGAGATGTCCCCCATCCGGCGCTGAACCGGCCCGAGCGCCGGCGGGACCGGAATCCCGTCGGCACGACTACCAGGAGATGGACACATGGCCTCTTCGTACGACGTGATCGTCGTCGGCCTGGGCGGCATGGGCAGCGCAGCCGCCTGTCACCTCGCCGCCCGCGGCAAGCGAGTGCTCGGCCTGGAGCGCTTCGGCCCGGCCCACAACCTCGGCGCCAGCCACGGTGGATCACGTATCTACCGGCAGGCCTACTTCGAGGACCCGGCCTACGTACCCCTGCTCCTGCGTGCCCGAGAACTGTGGGAGAAGCTGGCCGCCGACTCCGGCCGTGAGGTCTTCACCGAGACCGGGGGTCTCATGATCGGCCGTGAGGACAGCGCGGCCTTCGCCGGCACCCTGCGCAGCGCCCACGAGTGGGGCCTGGACCACGAGGTCCTGGGCGCCGCCGACATCCGGCGCCGCTTCCCCACCTTCAACCCGGCGGCCGAGGACGTCGCCTTCTACGAGCGCAACGCCGGCATCACTCGGCCCGAGACGACCGTGACGGCCCACCTGGACCTGGCCCGGGCCCGCGGTGCCGATCTGCACTTCGCGGAAACGGTCCTCGGCTGGGAGGCCGACGGCCCGGGCGGCAGGGCCTGGGTGGTCACCGACCGTGGTGCCTACACCGCCGACCGGCTCGTCATCGCCCCCGGGGCCTGGGCGCCGAAGCTCCTGGCCGACCTCGGTGTGAGCGTGACCGTGGAGCGTCAGGTCATGTACTGGTTCCAACCCGAGGGCGGAACCGGCCCGTTCACCGCCGACCGGCACCCCGTCTACATCTGGGAGGACCCGGACGGTACCCAGATCTACGGCTTCCCCTCCCTCGACGGCCCCGACGGGGGCGCCAAGGTCGCCTTCTTCCGCAAGGGCGTCCCCAGCGACCCCGACACCCTCGACCGCCGGATCCACCCGGACGAGATCGCGGCCATGGCCGAGTACCTGCGCCCGCGCATCCCCACCCTGCCCGGCCGCTTCCTCAAGGCCGCGGCCTGCATGTACGCCAACACGCCGGACGAGCACTTCGTCGTCGCCCGGCACCCCGAGCATCCGCAGGTGACGGTGGCCTGCGGCTTCTCCGGCCACGGTTTCAAGTTCGTCCCCGTGATCGGCGAGATCCTCGCCGATCTGGCCACCGAAGGCACCACCGACCACTCCATCGACCTTTTCGACCCCCGCCGCGTGCGCGTCTGACATCTTCCGAAGGTGACACGATGACCATCACGAACCTGCCGCCCAGCCTGATCCCCACGCTGCCCGGCGAGTACTACACGGCCCCCGAGGTCTTCGCCCAGGAGCAGGAGCGGGTGTTCGAGGCCATGTGGTTCTGTGCGGCCCGCGCCTCCGAGCTGGCCAGGCCCGGAGCTTTCCGCACCTGCCAGGTGGGACGCGAGAGCGTGCTGATCTCCCGGTCCCGGGACGGCTCGGTCAAGGCGTTCCTGAACATCTGCCGGCATCGCGGGGCCAAGCTGTGCACCGAGGAGTCCGGCGAGGTCAAGCGGGCCTTCCAGTGCCCGTACCACGCCTGGACCTACGGACTGGACGGCAAGCTGGTGGCCGCGCCCAACCTGACGTCGATGCCGGACATCGACCGGACCGAGTACGGGCTGATCAACGTCCACGTACGGGAGTGGCTCGGGTATGTGTGGGTCTGCCTGGCGGAGAATCCGCCCTCCTTCGAGGCGGACGTCATCGGTGACGTCGTCTCCCGCCTGGGCGACGTCGAGTCGATCGAGCGCTATGGGATCGAGAACCTGTCGGTCGGCAGGCGGATCGTCTATGACGTGAGGGCGAACTGGAAGCTCATCATCGAGAACTTCATGGAGTGCTATCACTGCGCCACGATCCATCCCGAACTCACCGAGGTGCTGCCGGAGTTCGCGGACGGCTATGCGGCCCAGTACTACGTGGGCCATGGTGCCGAGTTCGGTGAGGAGGTCCAGGGCTTCACCGTCGACGGATCCGAGGGTCTTGACCGCATTCCCGGGGTCGCCGAGGACCAGGACCGTCGCTACTACGCCATCACCGTCCGGCCGCAGGTCTTCGTCAACCTCGTGCCCGACCACGTGATCTTCCATCGGATGTACCCGATAGCCCACGACCGCACGGTCGTCGAGTGCGACTGGCTCTACCTCCCGCACGTCGTGGACGGCGGAAAGGACGTCAGCCGGTCCGTGGAACTCTTCGACCGGGTCAACCGCCAGGACTTCGACGCCTGCGAACGCACCCAGCCCGGAATGAGCTCCCGGATGTACGCCAAGGGCGGCGTCCTGGTGCCCAGCGAGCACCACATCGGTGCTTTCCACACCTGGCTGCAGAGCAAGCTCGAGGCACGGTCCACGCACTGACCCCTCCCCGCCCCCCTCCCCAGCCGCGCCCGTCCACCTGCTGTTGTGGCCCTTTCGGCAGATGGACGGGTTCTTCGTTGCGAATCGCGCAACATTGAGCGCCATGAGGGATTGATGCGCCACTCCACCCTCTTGACAACCCCGGCATGCCACCCGAAGCATGTTGCGCATAGAGAACGTCGTTGTGTTATGCGAAACACTCTCTCTGGAGTCCGCATGAGGAGCATCACCGTCGTCGGTGCGTCGCTGGCAGGACTGAGCACGGTCCGCGCGCTGCGCGCGGAGGGCTACGACGGCGAGATCGTCGTCGTGGGGGAGGAGCGGCACACTCCCTACGACCGCCCGCCGCTGTCCAAGGACTTCCTCAAAGGGGACCTCGACGCCGACGCGCTCGCGCTCGGTGACGCGGACGAATACGAGGACCTGGACGTGCAATGGCTGCTCGGCGAGCGCGCGGTGCGGCTCGACTCCCTCGCCCGTACCGTCGCTCTGGCCGGAGGACGGCACGTGCGTACCGACGGAGTCGTCGTCGCGACCGGCGCCAGCCCGCGGACGCTCCCCGGCGCGGACGGACTGGCCGGTGTCCACACCCTGCGCACCCTGGACGATGCCAAGGCCCTGCGCGCCGAGTTGCTGGACGGCCGGCCCAGGGTCGTCGTCATCGGCGCCGGTTTCATCGGCGCCGAGGTGGCGTCCACCGCCCGCCGGCTCGGGCTCCACGTCACCGTCGTCGAGGCGCTCGACGTACCGCTGGAACGCCAACTGGGGCGCCGGATGGGGCTGGTGTGCTCCTCGCTCCACAAGGATCACGGGGTTCGCCTGCTGTGCGGAACCGGCGTGGCGGAACTCATCGGCGAGGGACGGGTCACGGGCGTACGGCTGGCGGGCGGGCTGGTGCTGCCCGCCGACGTCGTCGTGGTCGGGGTGGGTGTCAGGCCCGCCACCGACTGGCTCGCCGGTTCCGGCGTGCAGGTGGACGACGGCGTGGTGTGCGACGCCGGCTGCTCGACAAGTGTCCCCGGCGTGGTCGCCGTCGGTGACGTCGCCCGCTGTCCCAACCCGTTCACCGGACGGCACACCCGCATCGAACACTGGAGCAACGCCACCGAGCAGGCCAGGACCGCCGCCCGCACACTGCTGACCGGTGTGTCCGCCCCCGCCCCGCTCACCGCGCCGTACTTCTGGTCCGACCAGTACCAGGTACGCATCCAGCTCGCCGGACACGTCACGCCCGACGCCGAGCCCGAAGTCGTCGAAGGTGACGTCGACAGCCGCTCCTTCACGGCCGTCTACCGGCGCGAGGGCATCCCCGTCGCCGTGCTCTCGCTCAATCAGCCGAAGTTCTTCAACCGTCTCCGCCGCACCCTCGTCCCCACCGCCACGGCCGCCGTCTCATGAGCTCCCCGCCTCAACTCCCCCTGCCCGCACCCCTGCACACCGGTAGCCGGCAGTTGCGGCCACGGGCCGAGGACATCGCCGGCGCGCTGTCCGCCGACGCCTGCGCCGCCCACCGCGCCCACACCCAAGGAGACCGCCGATGACCCTGCTCAATCAGTCGCTGCACGAGCTCGACCCGGAGATCGCCGCCGCGGTCGACGCCGAGGTCCAGCGCCAGCAGTCCACCCTCGAGATGATCGCCTCGG
>NZ_KQ948989.1:0-753404 GCF_001514265.1 Streptomyces resistomycificus
TCCTTTTAGAGCTCTGGCTCTTGGGCACACAGCCCAAGAGCCAGAGCTTTTTTGCGTTGGGGTAAGGTCAGGGAGCATCGTTGGCTCGTTTCCCACAGGAGGCTCCCGGGTGGAGGTCCAGGAGACCCGCGTCCAGACGGACCGGGTCCTCACCATCCCCAACATCCTCAGCATGGCGCGGCTCGCCGGTGTGCCGCTCTTCCTGTGGCTGATCCTCAGGCCTGAGTTCGGTGGCCCCCAAAGTGACGGCTGGGCGCTTCTGGTGCTGGCCCTGAGTGGTATCAGCGACTACCTCGACGGCAAGCTGGCCCGGCGTTGGAACCAGATCAGCCCGCTCGGCCGGCTCCTGGATCCAGCCGCCGACCGGCTCTACATTCTCTCGACTTTGGTCGGTCTCACCTGGCGCGAGATTCTGCCCATCTGGTTGACCGCTGTACTTTTGGCGCGTGAGCTGGTTCTGCTGGTGATGGTGGGCATCCTCAGGCGTCACGGCTATCCGCCCCCGCAGGTGAACTTCCTGGGCAAGGCGGCCACCTTCAACCTGATGTATGCCTTCCCGTTGCTGCTGCTCAGTGACGGAAGCGGATGGATCGCGTCACTCGGTGCTATTTTCGGATGGGCGTTCGCCGGATGGGGTACAACCCTCTACTGGTGGGCAGGAGTCCTCTACGTGGTACAAGTCCGCCGCCTGGTTCGTGCGGACGCCATGGCCGGCTGAACTCGCCGATTGCGGCGACCGTATCGGCCCGATGGCCCGCAGTGGAAAAGTGCGGGACAATCTGGACGGGTGAAGTCGGCTATACCGTCATCTCTTAGAGGAGGACGCTTCCGACATGAAGGCCGTCGTGATGGCCGGAGGCGAAGGCACACGCCTTCGCCCCATGACCTCAAGCATGCCCAAGCCGCTCCTGCCGGTGGCCAACCGGCCGATCATGGAGCACGTACTTCGGCTGCTCAAAAGGCATGGGCTCAATGAGACCGTCGTTACCGTGCAGTTCCTGGCCTCGCTGGTCAAGAACTACTTCGGTGATGGTGAGGAGCTCGGTATGGAGCTCACCTATGCCAACGAGGAGAAGCCACTCGGTACCGCCGGAAGCGTCAAGAACGCCGAGGAGGCGTTGAAGGACGACGCTTTCGTCGTCATCTCCGGCGATGCCCTGACCGACTTCGATCTCACCGAGCTCATCAATTTCCACAAGGAAAAGGGCGCGCTGGTCACCGTATGTCTGACGCGTGTGCCCAACCCGCTTGAATTCGGTATCACGATCGTCGACGAGGAGGGCAAGGTCGAGCGCTTCCTGGAGAAGCCGACCTGGGGGCAGGTCTTCTCGGACACCGTGAACACGGGCATCTATGTGATGGAGCCCGAGGTCTTCGACTATGTCGAGGCCGATGTGTCGGTCGACTGGTCCGGTGACGTCTTTCCTCAGTTGATGAAGGAAGGCAAGCCCATCTACGGCTACGTGGCCGAGGGCTACTGGGAGGACGTCGGCACCCACGAGAGCTATGTGAAGGCGCAGGCCGACGTCCTGGAGGGCAAGGTCGACGTCGAGCTCGACGGTTTCGAGATCTCTCCGGGCGTCTGGGTGGCCGAGGGCGCCGAGGTGCATCCCGACGCTGTTCTTCGCGGCCCGCTCTACATCGGTGACTACGCCAAGGTCGAGGCCGGTGCCGAGATCCGTGAGCACACCGTCGTGGGCTCGAACGTCGTGGTGAAGAGTGGTGCGTTTCTGCACAGGGCCGTCGTGCACGACAACGTGTACGTCGGGCAGCACAGCAATCTGCGGGGCTGTGTGGTCGGAAGGAACACCGACATCATGCGCGCGGCCCGGATCGAGGACGGCGCCGTCATCGGCGACGAGTGCCTGATCGGTGAAGAATCGATCGTGCAGGGCAATGTGCGGGTGTATCCGTTCAAGACCATCGAGGCCGGCGCGTTCGTCAACACCTCGGTCATCTGGGAGTCCAGGGGCCAGGCGCACCTCTTCGGCGCCCGTGGCGTGTCCGGGATCCTGAACGTGGAGATCACGCCCGAGCTCGCCGTGCGCCTTGCCGGCGCCTACGCGACCACGCTCAAGAAGGGCTCGACCGTCACCACGGCGCGTGACCACTCACGTGGTGCCCGTGCGCTCAAGCGGGCGGTCATCTCGGCGCTGCAGGCCAGTGCCATCGACGTACGGGACCTGGAGAACGTGCCGCTGCCGGTGGCGCGGCAGCAGACCGCTCGGGGCAGTGCCGGCGGGATCATGATCCGGACCACGCCCGGGGTTCCGGACTCCGTGGACATCATGTTCTTCGACGGGCAGGGCGCGGACCTCTCGCAGGGCAGTCAGCGCAAGCTGGACCGGGTGTTCGCCCGGCAGGAGTACCGCCGTGCGTTCCCCGGCGAGATCGGAGACCTGCACTTCCCCGCGAGTGTCTTCGACTCGTACACAGGATCCCTGCTTCGCAACGTCGACATCACGGGCATCTCCGAGTCCGGGCTCAAGGCCGTCGTCGACGCGTCGAACGGCAGCGCCGGGCTGGTGCTGCCCAGTTTGCTCGGCAAGCTCGGTGTGGACTCGCTGACCATCAACCCGGGTCTCGACGAGTCCAGGCCCACCGAGTCGGCTGACACCCGGCGGTCCGGACTGGTGCGTCTGGGAGAGATCGTGGCGTCCGCGCGGGCCGCTTTCGGCGTGCGCTTCGACCCCGTCGGTGAGCGGCTTTCGCTGGTGGACGAGAAGGGGCGGATCGTCGAGGACGATCGTGCGCTGCTCGTCATGCTCGACCTGGTCGCCGCGGAGCGGCGCAGTGGGCGAGTCGCGCTGCCGGTGACCACCACCAGGATCGCCGAGCAGGTGGCGGCGTACCACGGCACGCAGGTGGAGTGGACGACCACCTCGCCCGACGATCTGACCCGCGTCGGACGTGACGAGACGACGATCTTCGGTGGGGACGGCAAGGGCGGGTTCATCGTTCCCGAGTTCAGCAGTGTCTTCGACGGCACGGCGGCCTTCGTACGGCTGATCGGGCTCGTGGCGCGGACGCAGTTGACGCTCAGCCAGATCGACGCGCGGATTCCGCGTGCACACGTCCTCAAGCGGGATCTGGCGACCCCGTGGGCCGTCAAGGGACTTGTGATGCGTCGGGTCGTCGAGGCCGCGGGAGATCGCTTCGTGGACACGACGGACGGCGTGCGGGTCGTGGAGACGGACGGGCGCTGGGTGATGGTGCTGCCCGATCCGGCGGAAGCGGTCACTCACCTGTGGGCGGAAGGCCCCGACGACGCCTCGGCGCAGGCCCTGCTCGACGAGTGGTCGGCGGTCGTGGACAGCGCCGGGCGCTGAAATCCACTGCACGCGCGCGTGCCGGACAAGTGTCCCCAAGGGGGCCTGTCCGGCACGCCGGTGGGGCCATTCGGAGGTAGTGGCCGCGACGTGCGACGATGTGCGGCATGCCGCAGCAGCCCCCCGTTCGGAGCACACCCACGCGCCCCTCGCGTCCGGACGCCTCCATGTCGCTGCTCACCAACGTCATGGACCACAGTCTTGACGACGGGTACGCGGAAGCCGCCGCCCGGAAGAAGGCCGCCGGCGACGGAGGGCTTCCGAAGACCCTGCGGGCGAAGCTGGGTCTGGCCGCCGGTCTGGTGCTCGCCGCGCTGGTCGTGACCGTCGGGGCCGCGCAGGCCAGGGTGGCCGCTCCCGTCGTCGCCAAGGAGCGCGAGGAGCTGATCGACCGTATCGACCGGGAGACCGAGGCGGCGGACAAGCTCGAGGACTCCGTCGACGAGCTGCGCGACGATGTCAGCGCGCGGCAGCGCGAGGCGCTCAGGGACAGTGGTGGCAGCGGCCAGGCGGAGCTCGTGGGCATCCTGTCGGGCGCCACGGAAGTGCACGGTCCCGGCGTGAAGCTCGTCGTGGACGACGCCAAGGAAGCCAGTACCGGAGGCGACGGCGACCCGCGGGAGACCTCCGGGTTCTCCGACACCGGGCGGGTGCGCGACCGGGACATGCAGCGCGTGGTCAACGGCCTGTGGGAGTCGGGCGCGGAAGCCGTCTCCATCAACGGGCAGCGGTTGACGGCGCTGTCGGCGATCAGGGCCGCGGGAGACGCGATACTGGTCGACAACAAGCCGCTCGTTCCGCCTTATACGGTGCTTGCGGTGGGGGACGGTAAGCGGCTGAGCACCAGGTTCCAGGACAGCGCCGACGGCCTGTACCTGCATGCCCTGCAGGAGAACTACGGCATCCGGACCGCCATTTCCGCGGAGGACGACCTCCGGTTGCCCGCCGCACCGAGTGTGATCGTACGTACAGCACAGCCGAGAAGTGAGAAGGGCACATCGTGATCGCCGTACTGGGCCTCGTCGTGGGAGTCGTGGCCGGACTGTTGGTCCGGCCCGAGGTTCCGGCGGTCGTCGAGCCTTATCTGCCGATCGCCGTGGTGGCGGCGCTCGACGCCGTCTTCGGGGGGCTGCGGGCCATGCTCGACGGCATCTTCGACGACAAGGTCTTCGTCGTGTCGTTCCTGTCGAACGTGGTCGTGGCCGCACTGATCGTGTTCCTGGGCGACAAGTTGGGCGTCGGTGCCCAGCTGTCCACGGGTGTCGTCGTGGTGCTCGGGATCCGGATCTTCTCCAACGCCGCGGCGATCCGCCGGCACGTGTTCCGGGCGTGAGGCCGATGAGCGACAAGGACGAGACGCCGGACAACGGGCTGCGCAGGGAACTGCCGAAGGAAGTGGCCGCGGAAGTGGCCGCGGAAGTGGCCGCGGAAGCCGCCGCGCCGACTGGAGCCGCCCCCGAGGAGTCGCCGCAGCTCACCGGCCGCCAACGGCTGGCGAAGGGGCTGTGGCCGCCACGTGTGACGCGGGCCCAACTCATCGTCGCGGTGCTGCTGTTCGGGCTGGGTTTCGGTCTGGCCGTGCAGGTGGCGTCGAACAGCGACAGCGACAGCGCGCTGCGGGGCGCGCGACAGGAAGATCTTGTACGCATCCTCGATGAACTGGATGACCGTACTCAGCGTCTTGAAGACGAGAAGCAGGGCCTCGAGACGCAGCGGGACGAGCTGGAGAACAGCTCGGACCAGGCCGAGGAGGCCCGCAAGCAGACAGTCGAGAAGGAGAAGCAGCTGGGCATCCTCGCGGGCACGGTGGCCGCACAGGGGCCCGGCATCACGATGACCATCGGCGACACGAAGGGGACGGTCGAGGCCGACATGCTGCTCGACGCGATCCAGGAGCTGCGTGCCGCCGGAGCGGAGGCGATCCAGGTGAACGGCGTGCGGGTGGTCGCGGGGACCTACCTGGCGGACTCCGACAAGACCGTGAGTGTCGACGGGAACAAGATCAACGCCCCCTATCGTTTCAAGGTCATCGGCAAGCCGCAGGACCTCGAACCGGCGCTCAACATCCCTGGAGGCGTGGTGCAGACTCTCGAGAAGGAGCAGGCCACCGTGACCGTCGAGCAGTCGGACAAGATCGTCGTGGACGCCTTGCGGGCGGCGAAGCGGCCTGACTACGCTCGGTCGTCCTCCCAGTGAACCGGGGGTGCATGGGGGGCGTCCGGCAAGGGCATGAGGTTGCGGGGGGTCGGCGCACCGAATGGGTGGTGCGTGGTGGAAACTGTCTGGTGGATACGGACGTTGTGAGGGTGTCCGGGTCGACCGGTGTGTTCAATCAGGGTTCGTCCTGCCCCACGGGCGGGTCTGTTTCGGTCAAGGGGAATCGCCCGTGAAGTTGTTTGCGAAGTTGTTCGGCAAGAGCGCGCGAGAGGGCAGCGACAATGCGACCGCGCGCCATCGCGCACAGCCCGATGCGGAAGGCCAGCGCCCGCTGTTCCGGGACCAGGTCGGTGGTCCGGGCAGCGACATTTCCGGTGGTCAGGGCGCGCCGTCGGTTGACCCCGCCCAGTCCGGAGACATAGGTTTCGGGCAACCGTCAACCTCAAGTACGGGTGGAGGGTTTTCCCCTATGTCAGCCCTGGTGTGTACGAGGTGCGGTAACCGGAACGCGGAGAACAGCCGCTTCTGCTCCAACTGCGGTGCTCCGCTGCGGCCCGGGGCCACGCCCGAGCGCCCCTCCGAGACGACGTCCACGATCTCCATCTCCGGACTCGAGGCCTACGACGCCGAGGTCACGGGCCAGACGCAGATGCCCATGCTCTCCCCGGAGGCGCAGGCGGCCGTCGACGCGCTGCCGCTGGGATCGGCGCTCCTGGTGGTGCGCCGCGGACCGAACTCGGGCAGCCGCTTCCTGCTGGACGGCGACCTGACCACGGCCGGGCGCCACCCGCAGAGCGACATCTTCCTGGACGACGTCACGGTCTCCCGCCGGCACGTGGAGTTCCGTCGCGGCCAGGACGGCTCCTTCACGGTGGCCGACGTGGGCAGCCTCAACGGCACGTATGTCAACCGGGAGCGGATCGACCAGGTCGCTCTGAACAACGGAGACGAGGTGCAGATCGGCAAGTACCGGCTGGTCTTCTACGCGAGCCAGCGGGGCTACTGACCCTTCCCCGGACACCGTCAGGGGGGACCCCCAGGAAGGTCCATGCTGCGAACACCGAGCGGCGGTTCCGGGCACGGTACCGCCGCCACGGACAGTGGGCTGATGAGCATCGGCGCGGTGCTGACAGCGCTGCGCGACGAGTTCCCCGAGGTCACCATCTCCAAGATTCGTTTCCTGGAGTCGGAGGGGCTCATCGAGCCGCAGCGGACCCCCTCGGGGTATCGCAAGTTCAGCGCCGGTGACGTCGAGCGTCTCGGTCACGTCCTGAGGATGCAGCGGGACCACTATCTGCCGCTCAAGGTGATCCGTGAGCACCTGGACGCCATGGAGCGCGGTGAGGCGCTGCCTCTGCCGACGGTGGGGCGCCAGCGGGACGGCGAGCTCGTCCAGGAGGTCGCCGAGGGGCCGACCGCGGCCAGGATCGGGCGGGACGAGCTGATGGCCGCCGCCGAGATCGGTGAGCGGGAACTGCAGGAGTGGGAGTCGTACGGGCTGATCACTCCGCTGCCCGACGGGGCTTACGACGCCGAGGCGGCGACCGTGGCCTCGCTCGTCGCCGAGCTGGGACGGTTCGGGATCGAACCGCGGCATCTGCGGGTGATGAAGGCGGCGGCGGACCGCGAGGCCGGGCTGGTGGACCAGGTGGTGGCCCCGCTGAGGCGCCATCGCAATCCGCAGACCAGGGCCCACGCGGAGGCCCGTGCGAAGGAACTGGCCGGGCTTGCGGTCAGGCTGCACGCGGCGCTCGTGCAGACCGCTCTCGGCGTGCGACTTCCTTGATACGGGCGGGTTCGCACGGGCCGGATCGGTCGCCCGTTCTCGGCCCGACTACCCAAACGTCCCGGGCACGGCCTAGGGTTGCTGTGTGAACGAGCTCGATGTCGTAGGTGTCCGGGTCGAAATGCCCTCCAACCAACCGATCGTGCTCCTGCGTGAAGTGGGAGGCGACCGCTACCTCCCCATCTGGATCGGGCCTGGGGAGGCTACTGCGATCGCCTTCGCGCAGCAGGGCATGGCCCCTGCCCGACCGCTGACCCACGACCTGTTCAAGGACGTGTTGGAGGCCGTCGGCCAGGAGCTCACCGAAGTGCGCATCACCGACCTGCGTGACGGTGTGTTCTACGCGGAGCTGGTCTTCGCCAGCGGCGTCGAGGTGAGTGCCCGTCCGTCCGACGCCATAGCGCTTGCCCTGCGCACCGGAACGCCCATCTACGGCAGCGACGGCGTGCTCGACGACGCCGGGATCGCCATCCCGGACGAGCAGGAGGACGAGGTGGAGAAGTTCCGCGAGTTCCTCGACCAGATCTCGCCCGAGGACTTCGGTACCAGCAGCCAGTGAGGTGCGTGCGGCCCGGCGGGCGCGTGCCTCCGCTGGGCTCGTCCACCTCCGTTGACGCCTCGAATGCAGGCATTTGCCAGTGGCGCCTGAGAGAGTCCTGCGGCTCGCTCGGAGCGCATTCGGCTAGCCTTTCCCCGCGGTTGGGTACGGGAAACCACTCGTAGGGTGATTATCACCCGGCGTGCCGAGTGTGGCGATCGTTGACGCGCCCCTGGTGACTGCCTACCGTCGAGAAGGCAGGTCAAGGACGGAGGTCGGCGTGAGCAGCAGCGGCGGCGGTACGGCTGGGGGTGCCCCCGGACGGAGTTTCGGGGAGGGCGGCCCGTACCCGCTTCACAGCAACGCGACCGATCACGCTCTGCAGCGACCGACGGCCGTGCCGAGCAGCGGAGGGGCGACGTCCATGGCGTCCGAGCAGATCGGCTACCGCGGTCCGACGGCCTGTGCGGCCGCCGGCATCACCTACCGGCAATTGGACTACTGGGCCCGCACGGGCCTCGTTGAGCCGAGTGTGCGCCCCGCCCACGGGTCGGGGACGCAGCGTCTGTACAGCTTCCGGGACGTGGTCGTCCTGAAGATCGTGAAGCGCTTTCTCGATACCGGCGTGTCCCTGCAGAACATCCGCACCGCCGTGCAGCACCTCAGGGAACGCGGTTTCTGCGACCTGGAGCGGATGACGCTGATGAGCGACGGCGCCACGGTCTACGAGTGCACCTCGCCGGACGAGGTGCACGCGCTGCTCCAAGGCGGTCAGGGCATCTTCGGGATCGCCGTCGGTGTGGTGTGGCGGGACGTGGAAAGCGCGCTCTCGCAGCTGCACGGGGAGCGCGTCGACACCGGGGAGACCCTCGTGGGGCACAACCCCGCGGACGAGCTGGCGCGGCGGCGCAACCGGGCGGTCTGAGGGCCGGCCTGGTTCGCCCGGGCGGCAATGTCAGTGGCGTAGGGCAGCATCGGAGATGTGAGAAGCGCGCCCACGATCCTGCATCTCGACATGGATGCCTTCTTCGCCTCGGCGGAGCAGGCATCCAAGCCGAGCCTGCGCGGGAAGGCCGTCGTCGTGGGCGGGCTCGGGCCGCGAGGCGTGGTGGCCACGGCGTCCTACGAGGCGCGGGTGTTCGGGGTCCATTCGGCGATGCCCATGGCCCAGGCGCGGCGGCTCGCTCCGAACGCCGCGTATCTGGTGCCGCGGTTCGCGTTCTACCGGGCGATCAGCGAGCAGGTGATGGGGCTGCTGCGGGCGCTGTCGCCGCTGGTGGAGCCGTTGAGCCTGGATGAGGCGTTCGTGGACCTGGAGGCTGGGGGAGCGGCCTGGGACGACGCATCGGCACGACTGGCGGGGAGCAGGCTGCGGGCCGACATACGCGAGGTCACGGGGCTCACGGGATCGGTGGGCCTCGCCGCCTGCAAGATGCTCGCGAAGATCGCCTCGGAGCAGGCCAAGCCCGACGGGCTCGTGGTCATCGAGCCGGGGACCGAGCGGGCGCTGCTGGGGCCGTTGTCGGTGCGGACGCTGCCGGGGGTGGGGCCGGCGACGGGCGACCATCTGCGGCGGGCCGGGATCCACACGGTCGACGAGATCGCCGAGGCGGGCGAGGACGAGCTCGTGCGGCTGCTGGGCAAGGCGCACGGGCACGCGTTGTACGCGATGGCGCTGGCGCGGGACGAACGGCCGGTGGTGGCCGAGCGGGAGACGAAGTCGGTGTCGGTGGAGGACACGTACGACGTCGACATCCACGACCGGGTCCGGGTGGGGCTGGAAGTGCAGCGGCTGGCCGACCGGTGTGTGCGGCGGCTGCGGGGTGCGGGGCTGTCCGGGCGGACCATCGTGCTGAAGGTGCGCCGGTACGACTTCTCGACGCTGACCCGGTCCGAGACGCTGCGGGGGCCCACGGATGATCCGGGGGTGGTGCGGGAGGCTGCCGCTCGGTTGCTGGACTCCGTGGACACGACGGGCGGTGTGCGGCTGCTGGGAGTGGGCGTGAGCGGGCTGGCCGACTACACGCAGGAGGATCTGTTCGCGCAGGCCGCGGGGGAGCGAGAGGACTTCGCGGCGGTGGAGGACGCCGACGAGGCGCCTGCGGAGGTACCTGCCGTGCCGGTCGAGCGGCGGTGGGCGTCGGGGCACGATGTGCGGCACGCGGAGTTCGGGCACGGGTGGGTGCAGGGGAGTGGGCTCGGGCGGGTGACCGTGCGGTTCGAGACGCCTGATTCGGGGCCGGGGCGGGTGCGGACGTTCCGGGTCGACGATCCTGGGCTGGAGGCGGCGGATCCGTTGCCGCTGGTGGCGTGGAGGCCGGACGAGCCGGGGGCGTCGGGTGAGCCTGGTGTGGGTGGGGGGCCTTCCGTGGGTGGGGAGTCGGCGGTGGGTGGGGGGCGTGTTCGGGCGGACTGAGGTCGGTGGGGCTGGGCTTGTGGGGGTTGCAGTGGGGCTGGCCTCGTGGGGGCCGGGGGTGGCCGGCGCGGGTTGGCGGGGCTGGGGCTGGGGCTGGGGAGGGGTGCCCAGCCCGGCGTGGCGGGGTGCCGCCCGCGCTTACCCGTGCCGCCCCAGCGGCACGGCTGCCCGCGGATGGACGGAGTGGGCGGCAGGGTCAGGCCTCGTCTTTGTTGGCCAGCTTGCCGAAGTCGTGGTCCGGGAAGGGGGGCGGGGCGGCGATGTCGAGGCCGTAGTGGTGGTAGAGCTGGAGTTCCTGTTCGGGGGAGAGGTGGCGGCCCACTCCGAAGTCGGGGGCGTCCTTGATCAGGGCGCGGTCGAAGGGGACGTGGAGGGTGCCCTCGACCAGTTCGCTGGGCTCCAGGGGGACGAAGGCGTCCCTGGAGAAGAGGCCGGTACGTATGGCGGCCCACTCCGGTACGCCGGTCGCGTCATCGAGGTAGACCTCGTCGATGGTGCCGAGCTTGGTGCCGTTGCGGTCGAACGCCTTGCGGCCGATCAGATTGCGTGGATCGATGTCGGTCTGCACGGGCCCTCCACTTGGTTACGACTCGCAACTCATCCGTAAGCACTACAAAAGAGCACATTGAGGAACGCGGCCACTCGAAGGCCGGGGTGTTGGCCTCGCTGGTACGCTGGCAAACGGCTGCTGACCCCGTGCGGGAGAGTCCTCCGGACACCATCCGGAGGCGCCGAAGGAGCAAATCCTCCCCGGAATCTCTCAGGCTCACGTACCGCACGGACGAGGTCACTCTGGAAAGCAGGGCGGGTGTCACGGCTTCCGCTCTCACCGACGGTGAAAGCCGGATGCCCTCGTGGTGGTCCGGTGAAGCTCTCAGGTTGAGATGACAGAGGGGGAGGCCGTCCGGGTACCCGTGCCGTGGTGCCCCTCGAAGGTCGCGTCAGACCAGGAGGCCTCCGCAATGACCGCCCACCGCATTCCGCTCGACGAGCTCGAGAAGGGCATTCCCTTCGAACAGCGCCACATCGGCCCCGACCATGAGGCTCGGGCCAAGATGCTCGCGCAGGTCGGGTACGGCTCGCTGGACGAGCTCACCGCCGCTGCGGTGCCGGACGTGATCAAGAACGCCGACGCGCTGGAGCTGCCGGACGCCCGCACCGAGGCGGAGGTGCTCGCCGAGCTGCGATCGCTGGCCGACCGTAACCAGGTCCTCGACTCCATGATCGGGCTCGGGTACTACGGCACCTTCACGCCGCCCGTCATCCTGCGCAACGTGATGGAGAACCCGGCCTGGTACACGGCCTACACGCCGTACCAGCCTGAAATCTCGCAGGGGCGGCTGGAAGCACTGCTGAACTTCCAGACCATGGTCGCCGAGCTGACCGGGCTGCCCACCTCGGGTGCCTCGCTGCTCGACGAGGGCACGGCCGCGGCCGAGGCCGTGGCGCTGTCGCGGCGGATGGGCAAGAACAAGAAGGGCCTCTTCCTGATCGACGCGGACGCCCTGCCGCAGACGATCGCCGTGATCCGGACCCGGTCCGAGCCGACGGGCGTGGAGGTCGTCGTCGCCGACCTGAGCGACGGCATTCCGGCCGAGATCGCCGGGCGCGAGATCAACGGCGTGCTGATTCAGTACCCGGGCGCCTCCGGTGCCGTGCGGGACATCAAGCCGGTGATCGACCAGGCCCACGAGCTCGGCGCGCTCGTGACCGTCGCCGCCGATTTGCTCGCCCTGACACTGCTGAAGTCCCCGGGTAAGCTCGGCGCGGACATCGCGGTCGGGACGACGCAGCGCTTCGGTGTGCCGATGGGCTTCGGCGGGCCGCACGCCGGCTACATGGCCGTGCACGAGAAGTTCGCGCGCAGCCTGCCCGGGCGACTCGTGGGTGTGTCCGTGGACGCCGACGGGAACAGGGCGTACCGACTGGCGCTGCAGACCCGTGAGCAGCACATCCGGCGGGAGAAGGCGACCAGCAACATCTGCACCGCGCAGGTGCTGCTCGCCGTGATGGCCGGCATGTACGCCGTCTACCACGGGCCCGACGGGCTCAGGAGCATCGCCCGGCGTACCCACCGGTACGCCACGATCCTCGCCCAGGGCCTCAGGGACGGCGGCGTCGACGTCGTGCACGGGTCGTACTTCGACACGCTGACCGTGCGGGTGCCGTCGAAGGCCGCCGAGGTCGTCGCCGCCGCGCGGGTGAACGGGGTCAACCTGCGACTCGTCGACGCCGACCACGTCTCCCTCGCCTGCGACGAGACCACTCTGCGGGCCCAGCTGGGCGCCGTGTGGAACGCGTTCGGGGTCGAGGGCGACATCGAGGCGCTCGACGCGGTCGCCGAGGAGACCCTTCCGGACGGGCTCCTGCGGTCCGACGAGTACCTGACGCACCCCGTCTTCCACCAGTACCGCTCCGAGACCGCGATGCTGCGCTACCTGCGCCGGCTGGCCGACCGGGACTACGCGCTCGACCGCGGCATGATCCCGCTGGGCTCCTGCACCATGAAGCTCAACGCGACCACCGAGATGGAGCCCGTCACCTGGCCCGAGTTCGGGCAGCTGCACCCCTTCGCGCCCGCCGAGCAGGCGCAGGGCTACCTCACGCTCATCCGTGAGCTGGAGGAGCGGCTCGCCGAGGTCACCGGGTACGACAACGTGTCGCTGCAGCCCAACGCCGGGTCGCAGGGTGAACTGGCCGGACTGCTCGCCGTACGCGGGTATCACCGTGCCAACGGGGACGAGCAGCGGACCGTGTGCCTCATCCCGTCGTCGGCGCACGGGACGAACGCCGCCAGTGCCGTGATGGCGGGCATGAAGGTCGTCGTCGTGAAGACCGCCGGGGACGGCGAGATCGACGTCGAGGACCTGCGGGCGAAGATCGAGCAGTACCGGGACGAGCTGTCCGTGCTGATGATCACCTACCCGTCGACGCACGGTGTGTTCGAGGAGCACGTCGCCGACATCTGCGCGCAGGTGCACGAGGCGGGCGGGCAGGTGTACGTCGACGGCGCCAACCTCAACGCGCTGGTGGGGCTGGCCAAGCCGGGGCACTTCGGCGGCGACGTCTCGCACCTGAACCTGCACAAGACCTTCTGCATCCCGCACGGTGGCGGCGGTCCCGGCGTCGGGCCGGTCGGTGTACGCGCGCACCTGGCGCCGTATCTGCCGAACCACCCGCTGCAGCCCGCGGCCGGGCCGGAGACGGGTGTCGGGCCGATCTCGGCCGCGCCGTGGGGTTCCGCGGGGATCCTGCCGATCTCCTGGGCGTACGTCCGGCTCATGGGTGGCGAGGGGCTCAAGCGGGCCACGCAGGTGGCGGTGCTCTCGGCGAACTACATCGCCAAGCGGCTGGAGCCGCACTACCCCGTGCTGTACACCGGCCCGGGCGGGCTGGTCGCGCACGAGTGCATCATCGACCTGCGCCCGCTGACCAAGGCGACCGGGGTGAGCGTCGACGACGTCGCCAAGCGGCTCATCGACTACGGCTTCCACGCGCCGACCATGTCCTTCCCGGTGGCCGGGACGCTGATGATCGAGCCGACCGAGTCCGAGGACCTGACCGAGCTCGACCGCTTCTGCGAGGCGATGATCGCCATTCGTGCGGAGATCGAGAAGGTCGGCTCGGGCGAGTGGTCCGCTGACGACAACCCGCTGCGGAACGCCCCGCACACCGCCGGTGCGCTGGGCGGGGAGTGGGAGCACGCGTACACGCGCGAGGAGGCCGTCTTCCCGGCCGGTGTGTCCGTCGCGGACAAGTACTGGCCGCCGGTGCGCCGTATCGACCAGGCCTTCGGTGACCGCAACCTCGTCTGCTCCTGCCCGCCGCTGGACGCGTACGAGGACTGACACGTCGTAGCGGTTGAAGGTACTGAGGGCTCCGTCCGGAAGGGCGGAGCCCTCGTGCGTCAGGGGGTCGAGAGGGAGATCTCGGTCGACTTGATCAGGGCGACGACCGGGGTGCCGGGGGTGAGGGCGAGGTCCGCGACGGCGTCGCTGGTGATCACCGCGGTCAGGTCGCCGCCCTCGGCCGTCCCGTCGACGGCGATCTTGACCGAGGCCATGGCGCCGCCGGTGGCGATCTCACGGACTGTTCCGGGCAGTTGGTTGCGGAGGGAGAGGCCCTCGACGGGGGCGGCGGCGAGGGAGATCTCGGTCGACTTGATCAAGGCGTGTACGGCGGAGCCCGCGGTGAGGCCGAGTTCCTCGGCGGCCTCCAGGGTGATCGCGGCGGTGAGGTTCCGGCCGCCGGTGAGACGGAGCTTGACCGTGGCCATGACCTCGCCGGGGGTGACGGCGGAGACGGTGCCGGGGAGCTGGTTGCGGATGCTCAGGGGCATGGAGAGCGCCTCGTCGGTGAGGGGGGAGGGTGGGGCCTCACCGTAGCCGCTGATGGGTCCTATGCCGGGTATGCGTGGGTCTGCGTCGCCTTGACTGCTGCCCAGACCGGTGCGCCCGGGTGCAGGTCGAGTTCGGCCGCGGCGACGGTCGTGAGGTCGGCGGCGAGGGGGAGTTCGCCGGTGAGGTCGGCGCGGATCTGGTCGCCGTGGGTCTCCAGGCCCGCCACTTCGCAGTGCCAGAGGTTGCGGGCGCTGGAGCCGGTGGGCCGGTCGCGGTAGAGCGTCACGGCACTTGGGGGGAACGCCACGAAGGCCGGTCCGGTGAGGTCTTCGGTGGTGGTGATGGCGGGGCCGGCGTCGAGCCGGACCGTGTGGCCCTCGGCCTGCCCCCGGTAGAGGTTCAGGCCGACCAGTTGGGCGATGTAGTCCGTACGGGGATGGCGGGCGATGTCGGCGGGGGTGCCCTCCTGTACGACTCGGCCGTGTTCGATGACGACGAGACGGTCGGCCAGCACCATGGCGTCCAGCGGGTCGTGTGTGACCAGTACGGCGACGGCTTCGAACTCGGCGAGGTGGCGGCGGAGTTGGGCGCGTACCTCCAGACGGGTGCGGGCGTCCAGGGCGGCGAGGGGCTCGTCGAGGAGGAGCAGGCGGGGGTGGGTGGCCAGGGCGCGGGCCAGGGCGACGCGCTGGGCCTGGCCGCCGGAGAGGCGGCGGGGCTTGGCGCGTGCGTGGTCGGCGAGGCCCATGCGGCGCAGCCACTCGGCGGCCTGGACGCGGGCCTGCGCCTTGGTGGCGCCGTGGCAGCGTGGGCCGAACGCCACGTTGTCGAGGGCGGAGAGGTGGGGGAAGAGCAGGTAGTCCTGGAAGACGACGCCGACCGGGCGGGACTCGGGGGGCGTGCGGTCCAACTCGGCACCGTCCAGCCGTAGGTGGCCGCCGGTGAGTGGGGCGAGGCCGGAGAGCGCGCGCAGGGCGGTGGTCTTGCCGGCGCCGTTCGGGCCGAGCAGGGCCACGACGTCGCCGGGGGCGGCGGTGAGGGTGATGTCGAGGTGGAAGGTGCCGTGGTCGATGACCAGGTGGGCGTCGAGGCCTTCGGCGGAGGTGTGTGGGGTGGGGGGTGGGGTGCTGTCGAGGTCGGTCATGGGCGTGTGTCCCTGGAAGGGGTGACTGATGGCCGTGGCGGTGTGTGGGCGGGACGGTGAGGAGAGCGACGGTTCGTCGCGAGGGCGGAGCCGGTCGCGGATGCTCGGCGGACGGGGTGGTGCGTGAGCGGGGTCGGTGCGGGCCCGGGGCGGGTCGCGCGGTCCGGCGTCGGCGGGGTGCCGCCCGCGCCCGGTCGGGCGTGTTCGGGGGGCGCTTGCGGGAGGCTGCGGGCGGGTGGGTAGGCCGGGTGGCCGGCCGGCGGCGTCGGCCGGGTGCGGGGTCGCCTGTGCGGGAGGGCGCAGGGGTGGCCGTGGGGCGGTCGGATGGTCATGAGGTTCTGGTCCAGTGGTCCCGCAGGCCCGCCAGGACCGCGATGGACACCGCCAGGAGGACCAGGCTGAGGGCGATCGCGGCCGCCGGGTCGTTCTGGAGGGCCAGGTAGACCGCCAGGGGCATGGTCTGGGTGCGGCCCGGGAAGTTGCCGGCGAAGGTGATCGTGGCTCCGAACTCGCCCAGCGCGCGGGCCCAGGCGAGGACGGATCCGGCCGCGATGCCCGGCATGATCAGCGGCAGCGTCACCCGGCGGAAGGCGGTGAAGCGGGAGGCGCCGAGGGTGGTGGCCGCCTCCTCGTAGCGGGGGTCGGCGGCGCGCAGGGTGCCCTCGACGCTGATGACGAGGAACGGCATCGCCACGAAGGTCTCCGCGAGGATCACGCCCGCGGTGGTGAACGGGAGCGTGATGCCGAACCAGGAGTCCAGCCACTGCCCGACGATGCCGTTGCGGCCCAGGGCGAGCAGCAGGGCCACGCCGCCGACCACCGGGGGCAGGACCAGCGGCAGCGTGACCAGGGCGCGGACCAGACCACGGCCGGGGAAGTCGGTGCGGGCCAGCAGCCAGGCCAGCGGGACGCCGATGACCAGGCTCAGCGCGGTCGCCGCGGTGGCACACACCAGGGAGAGGCGGAGGGCCTCCCAGACCTCCGGGCTGGTCAGCTGTTGCGGAAGGCTGCGCCAGGGGGCTCGTACGAGCAGGGCGACCAGGGGCAGCAGGAGGAACGCCAGGCCCGCCAGGGCGGGGAGGAGAAGGGGCAGGGGTACGCCGCGGCCGGCGCCGGTCCGGGGGCTACGACGCCGAGGACCGCCGTCCTTCAGCTCGACGGCTGTGCTGTCGCGCCTGCCGGGGCTGGTCACGGCTTGCGGAATCCTGCCGCGGTCAGGACCTTCTGGCCCTCGGTCGACTGCACCAGTGCGATGAAGGCCTTGCCCGCGGCCGCGTTCTGCGCGTTCTTGAGCAGGGCGATCGGGTAGTCGTTGACGGCCTCGGCCGACTCGGGGAAGTCCACGCCCTCCACCTTGTCACCCGCGGCCCGCACGTCCGTCTTGTAGACGACGGCGGCGTCGGCCTCCTTCAGCTCGACCTTCGTCAGGGCGGCCTTGACGTCCTGCTCGTACGACACCGGGGTGAGCTCGAGACCGCCGGCTTCCAGAGCCTTCTGCGCGGCGGCGCCGCACGGCACCTCCTTGTCGCAGAGGACGACCTTCAGACCGGACCTGGTGAGGTCCTTCAGGGCGGAGATCCTGTCCGGATTGCCGGGCGGGGTGGCGATCTCCAGCTGGTTGCGGACGAAGGTGGCCGGAGCGCCGGAGGCGTCGCCGGCGTCGGTGACGATCTTCATCGTCTTTGGGCTCGCGGAGGCGAACACGTCGGCCGGAGCGCCGCTGGTGATGCTCGCGGCGAGGGAGTCGCTGCCGCCGAAGCTGAAGGTGACCTTCGTGCCCGGGTGCGACTTCTCGAACCGCTTGCCCAGCGTGGTGAAGCTCTCCTGCAAGGAGGCCGCGGCGAAGACGGTCACCGTCCCGGAGAGCTCCCCCGGCGAGGACCCCGCCGCGGACGCGTCGGAACCCGAGCCGGAGGAGGAGCACGCGCTCAGCGCCAGCAGCGCGATGGCGCCCGCGGCGACCGTTCGCAGCTTCCGGCGGCTCCGAGGGGTCCGGAGAGGCCGACGGGTCCTGCGGGTTGAGCGGGTCATCTCTGGGGCACTCCCTCGGTCCGCCGGGCGAAGAGCACGTCGAGCCCTTCCGTCACACCGAGCATACTTCCGCAGATGCAAGGCGTAAGTCTGCTGTGGCATCGCATGAGCGGGGAGATGCCTGGCAGGGCTTGGGTATGTGCGTTCCTACGTCTGCACAAGGTGCCGGGAGGTCAGGCGCGGTCGATGTGGACGTTCGTCGACTTGACGCGGGCGGTGGCCTCCATGCCGACCTCGAGTCCGAGCTCTTCGACGGCCTCGCGGGTCAGGAGGGACACCAGGCGGTGCGGGCCGGCCTGGATCTCCACCTGTGCCGCCACGTCGCCCAGCTTGATCGCGGTGACGATGCCGGGGAAGGCGTTGCGGGCCGAGGTGTACGGCGCGTCCTCCTCGGTGCTCGCGGCCTTGGCCAGCTCCACCGAGAACGCGGCGAGGTCCCGCCCGTCGACGAGCCGCCGTCCGCTGTCGTCGCGATGGGTCGTCACCCGGCCCGCGTCCGCCCAGCGGCGCGCGGTGTCGGGGCTGACGCCGAGCAGCCGTGCTGCCTGGCCGATCGTGTAGGACTGCATGCGGGCCACGATAGGGCCGTGAACGCCCTGCCGGGGGCATGGGGTTGGCCGGGAGGTGTGACGCGATATAGCGTTAGTCGTCGTACTGGATCGGGGATCGGGGAGCGGGGAGCGGGGAGCGGGTATGTCGGACGAGCTCTCTCGTACCGGCCCGTCGGAGCCCGGGTTGAGGGCCTCGCACGCGGACCGGGACGACCTCCGTATGCGGGGCGGCGCCCTGAGGAGCGTGACCCGGCCAGGGGTCGCGGTGGACACCGACTCCCTGGTGACGAACCACGCGGAGGTCGAGTCGCGTGCGACGGCCGGTCCCGAAGTTCCCGTGCTGCGGATCGAGGTGGCCGGCAGGCTGGACTTCGGGCAGGTCCTCGCGCGTCCGCCGCGGCGCGTGTTCGGCAGGTAGCCCGGGCGCGTTGCCCGGCGACGCTTCGGTGGCGCACGATGCGAGCGGTGTGCTGAGGGGTCACTTGCAGCCCAGCTCCGTAACGTTCGCCAGGTGATCCGAATGTTTCGCCCCGCACACGCGGGCGGGGTGGTCGCAACTGTCCGGCGCGAAGGCCGCGTCCGGCCGTATCCGTATCTGGCCGCGCACGCCGTGGGTGGCAGTCGCGACCGACGGGGCCACGTCTTCCCGTACGTCAACACCCCTGCCCCCGAACGCTGTTGCCCCCGGCGGGGTGGCTCGCGGGTGTCCGTCCCGGCGTCACGACGCGATCATGTTCCGTGTCGTCGGTCGCGAGCCGCTTGCCGAGCCTGGCGGCCGTTCCCTCTCCCCGCAGGCCGTCGGCGGCTTCGCCGGTCGTCTGATCTCTGACCTCGGGCTCGCTCCGAAGTGGCGGCTTTCCGGAACAAGTCGACTACGGAATCCCTCAACATTCCCCGCGTACAAGGGGTTGCCACCGTTTGGCAGCTGTCTCTAGGGTGCGGCAACAACGAACCTTTCTGGATCAACTCCGAAACTTTCGGTCCAGTGGACGGGCGTGAACGCGCCGTCCCGTACCCAAGGAGCGCAACATGGGCGACCCGGCACTGTCCCGCCGCGGCTTCCTGGCGGCGTCCGCCGCGGCAGGGCTCAGCGTCACGGCACTGAGCGGCTGCGGCGGCGACTCGGGCGGAGGGTCGTCGGACGGGACGACCACGGTCGAGTGGTGGAACATCTCCACCACCGAGCCCGCCAAGGGCGTCTGGGCGGCTCTGGCCCGGAAGTTCGAGGCTCAGAACCCCAAGGTGAAGATAAAGATCGTCCAACTGGAGAACGACAGCTTCAAGTCGAAGATGACCGCGCTGACCGCCTCCGGGAAGCTCCCCGACATCTTCCACACCTGGGGCGGTGGCGTCCTGAAGCAACAGGTCGACGCGGGGCTGGTCGAGGACCTCACGGACCGCACCAAGCCGTGGGCCGACGGCCTGCTCCCGGTCGCCAAGGACCCGTACCTGCTCGACGAGAAGGTGTACGGCATCCCGTTCGACATGGGCATGATCGGCTTCTGGTACAACAAGGCGCTGTTCAAGCGGGCCGGCGTGAGCGAACCCCCCACCACCTGGACCGGATTCCTCGACGCCGTGGGCAAGCTGAAGTCCGCCGGGATCACCCCGCTTGCCCTCGCGGGCAAGGAGAAGTGGCCCGGCATGTACTACTGGGCCTACCTCGCGATGCGTACCGCGGGTGCCGACGCCCTGCAGAAGGCCTACGACGACAAGGACTTCACCGGCGCCGAGTTCGTCCAGGCCGGCGAGCACCTCAAGGAGCTCGTCGACCTCCAGCCGTTCCAGAAGGGCTTCCTGGGCGCCGCCTACTCCAGCCCCACCGGCCAGGCCGCCGCGGTCGGCAACGGCAAGGCCGCGATGGAACTCATGGGCCAGTGGGCCCCCGTCGTCGAGGCGGACGCCGGCAAGGGCCTCGGCGACAACCTGGGCTTCTTCCCGTTCCCCGCGGTCGAGGGCGGCAAGGGCTCCCTCACCGAGGTGTTCGGCGGAGGTGGCGGGCACGCACTGCGCCAGGGCGCACCCCAGGCGGCCGTCGACTTCCTGAAGTTCTTCGCCTCCGAGGCCACCGACCTGGAACTCGTCAAGAAGACCGGTGTCCTCCCCGTGGTCCCCGGTGCCGAGAGCGCCATCGCCGACCCCAACATCAAGGCCGTACAGGCACAGTTGAAGGCCGCCACCGGCTTCCAGCTCTACCTCGACCAGGCGTACGCGCCCGCCGTCGGCCAGGAGGTCAACGACAGCGTCGCCGCGCTCATCGCCGGGTCCAAGTCCCCCGAGCAGGTCACCGAGTCGATCACCAAGACCGCGAAGGAAGAGCAGTAGTCGGCGATGACCTCCACGTTCCTGCCGGACAAACGGACCGGCACCGACGTCGACCTCCCGCCCCCCTCCGAGGACCACGCCCGGGGGCGGGCCCGGCGGCGCGCGCGCAACTGGCTCACCGCGGTCGGCTTCCAGGTGCCCGCTCTGGTCCTGTTCATCGTGCTGGTGCTGCTGCCGATCCTGTTCGCCCTGTACGCGGCCTTCTTCCGTTGGGGCGGCTTCGGCATGCCGTCCGACTACGTCGGCGTCGACAACTTCACCCGCCTCCTCGACGACCCCGTCTTCCTCGGCGACCTGTGGCGCTGTCTCGTCCTGGTCCTGCTGTCGCTCGCCCTCCAGCTGCCGTTCGCGCTCGCCATGGCGGTGCTGCTCAACCAGAAGACGCGCGGCCGGGCCGTGTACCGGATGCTCTTCTTCGCGCCGTACGTGCTGTCCGAGGCCATCACCGGCGTGCTGTTCAGCATGATCTTCGCGCCGGACGACGGTCTCGCCGACCGGGTGCTGGGCGGTGTCGGCCTCGACGGTCTGGGCGGGGAGTGGTTCGCCGATCCCTCCATGGTCATGGCGACCCTGTTCCTGGTCATGACGTGGAAGTACTTCGGCTTCCACATGATGCTCTACCTGGCCGGACTCCAGTCCATCCCGGCCGAGTTGAACGAGGCGGCCCTGATCGACGGCGCGGGCCCGTGGCAGCGCTTCCGCAACGTCACCCTGCCGCTGCTCGCGCCCACCCTGCGTATCAGCGTCTTCCTGTCCGTCATCGGGGCGATCCAGCTCTTCGACCTGGTGTGGGTGGTCACCCAGGGCGGGCCCGACCACCACTCCGAGACCATGGCCGTGACCATGTTCCAGTACGGCTTCAAGCGCTACCAGGTCGGCTACGCCAGCGCGATCAGCGTGGTCATGTTCGGCATCAGCCTCGTCTTCGCCCTCGCCTACCAGCGGTTCGTGCTCCGCCGCGACCTCGAAGGAGCGACCACGACGATGAGGGGGGACGGCAAGTGAGCCGGAAGACCGCACGGAACCTGCCCCTGCACCTGGTCCTCGTCGCCGTCGGCGCCGCGATGGCCGTACCCCTGATCTACGCCCTGCTCTCCGGCTTCAAGTCCACCGACCAGCTCTCCCGCAATCCGATCGGACTGCCCGACCCCTGGGTGACCGGCAACTACACCG
The DNA here is from genome assembly GCF_001514265.1 of Streptomyces resistomycificus. Lineage (GTDB taxonomy): Bacteria > Actinomycetota > Actinomycetes > Streptomycetales > Streptomycetaceae > Streptomyces > Streptomyces resistomycificus. The sequence goes on from NZ_KQ948989.1 coordinate 21,791, forward strand.
GGATCCTCGGCGCCGGCGACTTCTGGCGGCTGGTCGGCAACAGCACGCTGATCGCGGTGGCGACGGCCGTTCTCGTCGTCGCCGTCTCCGCGCTGTCCGCGTTCTCCTTCGCCCGGTTCGCGTTCCGCGGGCGGGAGGTGCTGTTCACCCTGTTCACGATGGGGCTGATGTTCCCGTTCGCGGTGGCGGCCCTTCCGCTGTTCCTGCTGCTGCGCTCGATGGGCCTGCTGGACAACCCGCTCGGGGTGATCCTTCCGCAGGCCGCCTTCGGACTGCCGATGACCATCATCATCCTGCGCGGCTTCTTCCGGCAGATCCCCGGCGAACTGGAGGAGGCGGCCACGCTCGACGGCTGCGGACCGTTGGGCTTCTTCTGGCGGGTCCTGCTGCCGATGGCGCGTCCCGCGCTCGGCACCGTCTCGGTGCTCGCCGTCGTCACCAGCTGGAACAACTTCCTGCTTCCCCTGCTGGTGTTCACCGACAACACCTGGTGGACCCTGCCCATCGGCGTCCAGCAGTACCAGGGCCAGTACTCGGCGGACACCGCACGGGTCTTCGCCTACCTGGTGCTCGCCATGGTCCCCGCGCTCGCCTTCTACTCGGTCGCCGAGCGCCAGCTCGTCGGCGGCCTCACCGCCGGTGCGACGAAGGGATGACACGCACCGGCGGACGTACGGCTCACCCACACCACCCGAACGTGAGGAGTCGCACCATGCGCACCACGACCACCCGCTCCCGCACCCGTCTCAGACTCGCCGGCGCCCTCGCGACCGTCCTGGTCGCCGCGGGCATCGCCACCGGTCCGGCCGCCGCCCACGCCGAGGGCAAGCCCCAGACCCTCGCCGACCTCGCACAGCGCCACGGGCGGTACTTCGGAAGCGCCACCGACAACCCCGAACTGGTCGACGAACCCTACAAAGCCATCCTCGGCAGCGAGTTCGACCAGATCACGCCCGGCAACGGTATGAAGTGGTACGCGACCGAACCCCAGCAGGGCGTCTTCGACTGGTCCCAGGGCGACGAGATCGTGAACCTCGCCCGCGCCAACCACCAGAAGGTGCGCGGACACACACTGGTGTGGCACAGCCAGCTGCCCGGCTGGCTCACCTCCCGCGAGTGGACGGCGCCCGAACTGCGGGCCGTACTGAAGAAGCACATCCAGGCGGAGGTACGGCACTACCGGGGCAAGGTGTTCGCCTGGGACGTCGTCAACGAGGCGTTCAACGAGGACGGCACCTATCGCGAGACGGTCTTCTACAAGACGCTCGGCCCCGGCTACATCGCCGACGCTCTGCGCTGGGCCCACCAGGCCGACCCGAAGGTCAAGCTCTACCTGAACGACTACAACATCGAGTCGGTCGGCGCGAAGAGCGACGCCTACTACGAGCTGGCCAAGGAGCTCCGGGCCCAGGGCGTGCCGCTGCACGGCATCGGCCTCCAGGCCCATCTGGCCCTCCAGTACGGCTATCCGACCACCCTGGAGGACAACCTCCGCCGCTTCTCCCGGCTGGGGCTGGACACCGCGCTGACCGAGGTCGACATCCGGATGTACGTGCCCGCGGATGAGGCGAAGCTCGCCACGCAGGCCGAGTGGTACCGGGACCTCACCGAGGCCTGTCTCGCGGTGCGGCGCTGTGTGGGCATCACGCTGTGGGACTACACGGACAAGTACTCCTGGATCCCCGCGTTCTTCGACGGTGAGGGCGCGGCGCTCCCCTGGGACGAGCAACTCGCCCGCAAGCCTGCCTACTTCGCGATCCGGGAGGCGCTGAGGTAAGGACCTGTCGTTCCGGCGTTCGCGAGGGGGCGCCGGAGCGACACCACGTTCCCGGGCGCCCGCGAGGGGGGCGCCCGGGAACGCCGGGTCTCTACGGCCTGGCCACCGGGGCCGTGCTCGCCCGCACCACCAGTTCCGTGCCCAACTCCACCCGCGGCGAGTCCGGTTGTTCGTCGCGGGCGAGCTTGAGGACCATCCGGACGGCCAGTTTGCCCATCTCGGCGAGCGGCTGGCGGACCGTGGTGAGGGGCGGGGCGGACCAGCGTACTTCCGGAAGGTCGTCGAAACCGACCACGCTCATGTCCTCGGGGACGCGCAGGCCGCGTCGGCGCAGTGCCTCGATGGCCCCCAGCGCCATCTGGTCGCTGGCCGCGAACACCGCGGTCGGCGGGTCGGGCAGGTCGAGGAGGGTGTCGCAGCCGGCGTACCCGGACTCGGGGCGGAAGTCGCCGGGGACGACGAGCGAGTCGTCCACCGTGAGGCCTGCGCCCTCCAGAGCCGCGCGATAGCCGTCGAAGCGGGCCCGGGAACACAGCAGCCGGGGCGGGCCCGCGATCAGGCCGATCCTGCGGTGGCCCAGCGACAGCAGGTGCTCGGTGGCAGCCATGCCGCCCGCCCAGTTGGCGGCGCCGACCGTCGGGACGTCGAGGGCGGGGGAGCCGGCCGGGTCGACGACCACCAGCGGCACGCCGAGGATGCGCAACTCGTCGAGCAGGACCGGCTCCAGGGCCGAGGTGACCAGGACGACCCCGTCCGAGGCGCGGGCCCGCAGATTGCGCATCCATTCGCGTGCGTCGCCGGTACGTCCGTGGATCGCCGACACCACGGTGCCCACGCCGGCCGCGTGCGCGACCTCCTCCACGCCCCGGATGATCTCCACCGCCCAGGGGCTGTCGAGGTCGTTGAAGACGAGGTCGAGCAGGGCGGCACGGGCGCCGGGGGCCGCTGGCCGTCTGCGGTAGCCGTGCTGTTGCAGCAGGTCCTCGACGCGGGCCCGGGTCCGCGGCGAGACGTCCGACCGGCCGTTGACGACCCGGGACACGGTCGGCACCGAGACCCCGGCCCGCCGGGCGATCTCCGTGATCGTGACCTTGCCGCCCCGAGCCTCCGGCGCCGTCTCGGCGTCGGCCTCGCTTGCTGCCACTTCCCCACCTCCGTGCCCGACGGCCTTCGAAACTTCCAGGAGTCTTCCGGAAAAGAGGTGTCCTTGGAAGAGGCACGCAGGTGAGCGAACGGACCAGGGCAGCGCAGAGCCGGGCGGGGGCGACCGGAACACACACGGCGGACTACACGCAGTGACCGCCCCGGGACACGCGTCGGGGCCGGTGCGCAGTCGACGCTGCGAGCCGGCCCCTCTGGTACTCCGGGCGGCGCGGTGAACCGCCCGGTGGTGCTCAGGCGGCGGTCATCACCTGAGCGGTGCCCAGCGGGCGGTGCGGGGCGATGACCCGTCCGTCCGGCAGGAGCTCACCGGTGTCCTCGAAGAGCAGAACGCCGTTGCACAGCAGGCTCCATCCCTGTTCCGGGTGGTGCGCCACGAGACGGGCGGATTCCCGGTCGGCGGAGTCGGCTGTCGGACACGGTGTCTGGTGCTGGCACATGGGTGGGATCTTTCGCTCTGTCGTGACGGATGGGATGGCTGTGGTGTCTGTCCCGCGGCTTGAAGCGTCGTTCATGGCCGGCCCCCGTTGTGATAAGTCGGTCGGAACCCAGTGTTGCCCCACGGGCGTCAATCCGCAGGGATTTCGCAGCACCGCTTCTTACAGGTTGATGACGCATCACCCGCGCGGACGGTTCATTCCAACTGCACTGTCACTTCGGATGGTTCACCGTGGTCGGATGGGGCTAGTCCGGACGGGTAGGGGAGCCGGGTGGGCAGGAAAGCCGAGTTCGGCTCGTACGAGCCGTAAAGCGCTCGTACGAGCGAATTGGCGGGCGGAATTCCGCGTCCGAGCGCGCGAGGGCCGGAAACAGCGACGTACCCCGCTCCCGGAATTCGGGAACGGGGTACGGAGGTCGCCGCTGCGGAGAACCTCAGGCCGGTGAGCTCAACAGTGGTGCGGGAGTCACCCGATGGGTCAGGACGGGCAACAGCTCGGCCACCCGGTGCGGGCGGTGCGCGGCGATGCCGGGCGGCGCGGGCGCCAGCGGGACGAGCAGATCCGTGGCGGCGGGCTGGCCGGTGGCGGCGTCCGCGGCGCAGTCACCGTGCAGCCAGAGCGTGAGCATGTAGAGACGGGGCACGGACAGCAGGCGCGGCTGGTACGACTGCGTCATGGTGCCGGCCTGACGCAGCGCGCGCTCGGTGGAGGCGATGTACGGCCCCTCGAAGAAGCGTGAGAACGCCCAGCCGTCGGCGGTCAGCATGGTCTCCGCCGCGGCCACCGCGCGGTCGCCGGAGCGGATCAGGAAACGCCAGCCGGACAGCCGGGTGGCGGGGACGGCCGCGGTGTCGAGATCGTCCAGGACGTGTACCGGCAACGGGAGTTCTGGTGTGACGGGTCCCTGGGCGCGCAGCAGGGAGGGAGTTCGGGCCTCGCGGACCGCGGTGGGAGAACCGAGCGCGGTGAGGACGGAGCGAAGTGCGGGCGCGGGAGCCGGGGGGACATGCAGCGGCATGGTGGGTCGCCTCTCATTTGGCAGGCACGATGGCGCGAGGGCGTGGCGGGGCGGACGACGCTGTCAGCTCACGTGGTCAGAGAGGCGGGGACCGTGGTCCGATGCCGAGGGATGCGCGTGGGCCTGCCGTAGGTCACCTGACGGCAGGATCGAGGGCCGCGGGCGCCAGCCTTCTGCCTTGTTCGCGGAGTTTATACGACACATGTTCAGACGATGTTTCGTCTAGCCGCTTTTGGTGAGAAGGACAAGGGTTCAATCGGTCGGCGATTCGCGGGAATCATCCCGATTCCAGGCGCGGTGCGCGGCCATGACCTCGGACAATAGCCGAGAAGTGGACGGCCCATTCTCGTCGGCGTTTTTCACGAGATCCTCAGGGAACTCGAATCTGCGCAGTGCACCATGCCCGGTGAATGTGCCACCGGTCACATCCGACAGAGTAGCGGGCCTTGAGCTCTGGCGGGGACGTTATCGATCGTCCTCGCTGGGCATCATCCCACCTGACCCGCACCGCCGGCGGCCGCCACCCGGCCCGCCCATTCGAGGAGGGACGCTCCCATGGGGGAGAAGGTCGTGGCAGGTCAGTTCGACCTGTCCGATCGCCAGCGCTATCGCGACAAGCTCCGTGTGTGTCTGACGGGGCTCGAGCGACTCCTGGCCGAGCAGCGGTTCGACCGCCCCAAGAACCTGATGGGGCTGGAGATCGAGCTGAATCTCACCGGCGCCGACGGCATGCCCAAAATGCTGAACGCGCAAGTGCTGGAGCGCATCGCGAGCCGAGATTTCCAAACAGAACTCGCCATGTTCAACCTGGAAGTCAACATTGCCCCCCACCGTTTGGGAGGGCGCGTATTCGATCGGCTCGCGGAGGAACTCCGCACATCCTTGGCATATGCCGACCGGAAAGCGGGTGAGCTCGACGCGGGAATCGTGATGATCGGCATTCTGCCGACCCTCGACCGGGACGACCTGGTCTCGTCCAACCTTTCCGACGTGGACCGCTACGCCCTGCTCAACGAGCAGATCGTGGCCGCCCGCGGCGAGGACTTCACGCTCGACATAGACGGCGTGGAGCGCCTGAGCTGCACCTCGAAGTCGATCGCGCCGGAGGCCGCCTGCACCTCGGTGCAGCTCCACCTCCAGGTCACCCCGGGCCGCTTCGCCGACGTGTGGAACGCGGCCCAGGCGGTCGCCGCCGCGCAGATCGCGGTCGGCGCCAACTCGCCGTTCCTGTTCGGCCGCGAGCTGTGGCGTGAGTCCCGCCCGCCGCTGTTCCAGCAGTCCACCGACACCCGGCCGCCCGAACTCCAGGCCCAGGGAGTGCGCCCGCGCACCTGGTTCGGCGAGCGATGGATCTCCTCGGCGTACGACCTCTTCGAGGAGAACCTGCGCTACTACCCGGCCCTGCTGCCGATCTGCGACGACGAGGACCCCCTCGAGGTGCTCGACGAGGGCGGCGTCCCCAAACTCGCCGAACTCGTCCTGCACAACGGCACCGTCTACCGCTGGAACCGCCCGGTCTACGGCATCGCCGACGGCGTCCCGCACCTGCGCGTCGAGAACCGCGTGCTGCCCGCCGGCCCCACCACCATCGACGTCGTCGCCAACGCGGCCTTCTACTACGGCGTCGTCCGCGCCCTCGCCGAGGAGTCGAAGCCGGTGTGGAGCAGGCTGCCGTTCGAGGCCGCCGCCGCCAACTTCGACGCCGCGTGCCGGCACGGCATCGACGCCCGCCTCGTCTGGCCCCGGCGCGGCCGGTACGGCGGCACGACCGAGGTCGACGCCGTCAGTCTCGTACGGGACGAACTGCTGCCGCTGGCCGAGGCCGGGCTCGACGCGTGGGGCATCGAACCCGCCGACCGGGACCTCTACCTCGGCGTCATCGAGGAGCGCTGCCGGCGCCGGGTCAACGGCGCGTCCTGGCAGTCCGCGACCTTCCACCGGGCCCTGGAAACGGGCCTGTCGCGGGACGCGGCCCTGGCCGCGACGACCCGCCGCTACCGCGAGCTGATGCACAAGGGCGACCCGGTACACACCTGGCCGGTGGGGCTGCCGGAGACCGTGCCGATGGGGTGAGGGCACGGGTGTGCGGCACGGGGTACGGGGTGGTGTGCGCGCGGCGGGAGCTGCGGTGCGTGAGGTGGGAGCTTGCGGTGCGTGAGGTGGGAACCGCGGTGCGTGAGGTGGGAACCGCGGTGCGTGAGGTAGGTGCTGCGTCGCGTGAGGCGGGACGGGCGATGTTCTGACGGAGAGCGGGGGACCGGCCGCCGCGGCGTCGGTGTGCGCACCGTGTCATGCGTGCGCCACCTGCCGCCCTGCGCCCCTTGTCTCCCTGCGCCCCTTGTCTCCCTGCGCCCCTGTCTCCGTGCGCCATCTGCCGCCCTGCGCCACCCGTCGCCGTGTGCCACCTGTCTGCGCCACCGCCACCGCGATCACCTTCGTCGTCACCGAGTGGATCCGCACGGGGGTCGCTGCCGCCCGTCGCGCACTGATCAGGCAAGCTGTGACATCCCATGACGGTGGTGCCCCTCCCCGTCGGACCCCGTGCCGAGACCCTGGCGGGGCGGCGGTGGGCATGAGGCGGGATGACGCAACTGGAGGCAGGTGTGCAGGAGGAGACGGGATCGGTAGCCGATTCTTTTCCTCGGAAGCGGCCCTCGCGACGGGTTCTGCGGGACGAGACCCTGCTCGTCCTGGGGCTCTCGCTCGGCGCGAGTGGCGTGTCCGCCCTGATCAGCTTTGTCGGATCGGTCACCAAGCCGGGAGGTCTGAAGGACCAGGCAGCCACCCTCAACGCCTCGGCCGCGCCCGGCCGGCCCTGGCTCGATCTCGCCTGGCAGCTGTTCGGGATCACCTCGTCGCTGGTCCCCGTCCTGCTCGTCGCGCACTTTTTGCTGCGTGAGGGGGAGGGGCTGCGCACCCTCGGCTTCGACCGCACCCGGCCCTGGCCCGACCTCGGCCGAGGGGCCGCGATCGCGGCGGTCATCGGCAGTACCGGCATCGCCTTCTACCTGGCCGCGCGGGGCCTCGGCTTCAACCTCACGGTGGTGCCCGAGGCGCTGCCCGACGTGTGGTGGAAGTACCCCGTGCTGATCCTGTCCGCGATGCAGAACGCGATCCTCGAAGAGGTCATCGTGGTGGGCTATCTGCTGCGTCGCCTGGGCCAGTTGGGCTGGACACCCGGCACTGCGCTGATCGCCAGTTCCGTACTGCGCGGCTCGTACCACCTCTACCAGGGCATCGGCGGCTTCGTCGGCAACATGGTCATGGGCGTGGTGTTCGTGTACCTCTACCGTCGCTGGGGACGCGTGGGCCCGCTGGTGGTGGCGCACTCCCTGCTCGACATCGGGGCGTTCGTGGGCTACGCGCTGCTCGCGGGCAAGGTCGGCTGGCTGCCCACCGCGTGACACGCGTGGGAGGGGGCGTACGAGGATCTCGTACGCCCCCTCGGCAGGTCACCGGACGAGCAGCTCGCCCTCGATCACCGTGACCGCGCGGCCGCTCAACAGGGTGCGCTCACCCCGCAGTTCCGTCCGGACGCGGCCGGAGCGGGGGGATGCCTGCAGGCCGGTGAGGTCAGGGCGGCCGAGGCGCTCGGACCAGTAGGGGGCTAGGGCGGTGTGCGCGCTGCCGGTGACCGGATCCTCGTCGATACCGACGCGCGGGAAGAAGCAGCGGGACACGAAGTCGTAGCCGCGCGTGGGATCCTCGGCTCGGGCGGTGGCGATGACGCCGCGCTCGGAATGGGCGACAAGGGCCTTGTGGTCCGGAGTCAGGGCGTGCACCGCCTTCTCGTCGGCGAGTTCCACGAGCAGGTCACCGATGTTCGGGCCGGTGTCGAAGGCGGCGAGCGGTGTGGCCCCGAGGGCCTCGGCGACCCCGTCCGGCAGCGCCACCGCCGTCAGCCGCGCGGTGGGGAAGTCCAGGGTGATGGAGCCGTCCTCGCGCGGCGTCGCGCTGAGCACGCCGCTGCGGGTGGCGAACCGGACCGGGCCCTCATGGGTACCCGTGCTGTGCAGGACGTGGGCCGTGGCGAGCGTGGCGTGGCCGCACAGGGCGACCTCGGTGGCCGGTGTGAACCAGCGCAGCGCCCAGTCCGCGTCGCCGCCCTCGGGCAGCGGATGGGCGAACGCCGTCTCGGCGTGGTTGACCTCCAGGGCGACGTTCTGAAGCCAGTCGTCGCCCGGGAAGGCGTCCAGCAGCAGGACTCCGGCCGGGTTGCCGGCGAAGGGGCGGTCGGTGAAGGCGTCGACGATTCGGATGCGCATGCCCCGACGCTAGGGGCTGCGCCGAGACGGGAACCAAGGCCAATTCCGGATTGCTGGACCGAATCCCGGGCTGGTTGCCTGATGCGTGGGGGGTGCAGTGGCGCAGGGGTGCTTCGGCACCGCGGCCGGTCACCCGCTGTGCCTCTGCCCGCCGACATGGTGAAGGGTGGACGTCATGCTTGCCGATCATCAGGAATACGACGTGGTCGTGACGGCTGTGGCTCCGGTAGGGGCCGCCGTCCACGCGCCGGGCGGCGTCGATAGGGTGACGCCATGCCGTATCCGCCGATGCCGCTCGAACTCGAAACCGTTCGGCTGACGCTGCGTCCGTGGACCGAGCCCGACGTCGACGCCCATCGTGAGCTCGTCGCCGAACGAGGCGGGGGCAGGCCGTCGATCGAGCACAACCGGCAGATGATCGATGATCAGCGCGCCGCGTCGGCACGGACAGGCATCGCCCTGCTGGCCGTCGTCCGCCGAGATGTGGGCGACTTCATCGGATACTGCGGGCTCACCGTCGGCCGGGCTTCTGTCGAAGAGCCCGAGATCGCGTACGAGTTGTTCCGACAGGTGCACGGACAGGGCTATGCAACCGAGGCGGCTTCCGCGGTGCTGAACGCCGCGGTCGCCACCGGACGCAAGCGGCTCTGGTCGACGGTGCGTCCCTGGAACGCGCCGTCATTTCGCGTTCTCGACAAGCTTGGGTTCCAGCGCGACCACGTATCGACGGATGACCGTGGCGACCTGGTATGGCTCACCCGCTCTCTGTCGTAAGAGCGACGTCGCGGTCGGGATCGGTGCGGGATCGGCGACGGTAGTCGGGGTGATGACGGGCTCCGCCGCGTTTCGGCGTTCTGTCCCGTCTGGAAGGCCGGTGGGAGCGGCGACGCCCCCTCTCGCCGTCATCCCATGTCGCGTGACCGGGTTCGCTGTGACAGACGGCGAGTCTGGGGCCGGCGCGATCAGAGAGAGTCCGTGGATGCGTCGTCGAGGGTTGACAGGTCGAAGCCGGCGTCGCTGAGGACCGCGGCGGCAACTCCGCGGCCGACTTGAGCGAGGCCGATGAGGAGGTCGTCGCAGTCGATGTGCTCGGAGCCGTGCTGCTGGGATCGTGCCTCTGCGATGTCGATTGCCTTGCGGGAGTAGGGGGTCCAGGCGATCCGTTCGGCTGCTTGGGAGGCACCCATGCTCAGCCGGGTTCCGACGGACTGGTGGACTGTCTCTGGAGAGATGCCGGCGGCTTGAAGGAGTCGGGTGGCGCTGTTGCCTTCCGCGGTGAGCCCCCAGAGCAGGTGCTCGGTGCCGATGTAGTTGTTGCGGTGTTGCACCGCTGCCCGCTTGACGTGGGCCATCGCTTCGCGGAGGTCGTCGGTCATCGCCTCAGGGCTGTAGCGCTTGTGCGGGGCGTGGAAGCGCTGTTGGACCGCTTGCCGGGTCACTCCCAGGGCGGCGCCGATGTCCGTCCAGGAGGAGCCGTGCATTCGGCAGTGTTCGACGTAGTCCTCGACCAAGTCGTCTGCCAGGACCTGTAGCTGGTCTGCGAGGCGTGCGGCGACGGTCAACAGGGCGAGCCAGTCGGGCTGTTCTTGCCTGCCGGGGCGGTGTGCGGTGTCGCATCTCTTGTCGACTTCCGCGATGAGATCGTCCAGGTCTGGAAGAGTCATGAGGCAAGTACGCCTTGACAATTTGGAATTGTCAAGGCGTACTTGCCTTCTTGTCTTGTCGGTAGCTGCTTGAACCGGCAGGCTTGGGTACCTGGAGATCACGTGGGCTGCCCGGACGCCTGCAGGTGGGCCATCAGCACCGGCAGTAGGGGTAGATCGGGCTCCACCGTGTTTCGGCGTCGGCTTCACCGGGCTGGCGCGGGGCGGGATGGTTTCGCGGGGGAATGCGGGCTGTGACCTGCTCGATGAGCCAGGTGACGTGGCCGGTGGCGACGGCGCGACGTTCCCACTCCCGGCCTGCGAGAAGTCCGGTGAGAGCCACGACTTGAGAGTGAAAGACCATGGTGAGCGTCAGGTCGTGGGAGGGGGGTTTCCCGGTGCCGTCGGTGAGGATGCGGCGTGCAGCGTCGGGCAGCAACTGGTCGGCCGGAAGGTGGTTGACGGCGGCGAGCCTGTGGAGGAAGGAGTCCGGCTCGATCCGTTCGTCCGCACGGACATCGACGACCACGGCGGAGCCGTCCGCGCGGCGCACGAAGTAGTCCGGGGCGTGCCGGCCCTCCCGCTCACCGTCGTGCCAGTGCAGCCAGAACGGCTGCGAGCCGATCCCCACCACGTTCGGATCGAAGTCCATCAGCAGCAGTCGGTCCCGCTCCAGCCACGACTCGAAGCCGACGTGCCGCCCGATCGTCGCCGCCCAGTGCCAGCCCGGGAAATGACGCTCACCGCGCGACCAGCGGAACCTACGTACCGGATCGACATCCTCGAACCGGCCCGTCACAGAGTCCCGCAGCGGACGCCGTCGGCGTCCGTGCGCTACGTCCACGTACGACAACTCGATGCACGGCCCCGCCTGATCCACCCCAGCCGGTACAGCCAGCCAGCACCCCCAGCGCCCTCAACCGCGCGACAGGCTCGCTGAGACGGAAGCCCGAACGACTCGGTTCGTTGAGAAAACGACTCGATTGAGTGAGACGGGACAACGATTCGGCTGTCGCCCGGGCCTTGTCATGCGAACTGTTCCGATATATCGTTGACGCATCGCGACAGATCAACGATGGAATGGAGTGATGACAATGCGTTCCCATGGATTCGAACGAGGACATGGTGGTGCCGGTCGACACGGAGGCCGAGGCGGGTTCGAGGGGCGGCGTGGTGCCTTCGGGCCCTTCGGGCCGGGTGGTCCCGGCGGCGGTCCCGGCTTCGGTGGACCCGGCTTCGGGCCCGGGCCCTGGGGGCCCCGGGGTCGAGGCGGACCGCGGGGGAGGGCGCGGCGCGGTGACGTGCGCGCGTCGATCCTGGCTCTGCTGAAAGACCGGCCCATGCACGGGTACGAGATGATCCAGGAGATCGCCGAGCGCAGTGGCGGGGCGTGGAAGCCCAGCCCCGGCTCGGTGTACCCGACCCTCCAGATGCTGGAGGACGAGGGGCTGATCACCAGTGCGTCCGAGGGCGGCAAGAAGCTGTTCTCGCTCACCGACGCGGGCCGCACCGCGGCCGAGGAGGGCCCCGAAGCGCCTTGGGAGGAAGCCTCCCGCGGTGTCGACTGGGAGGCACTCGGTGAGATCCGTCAGGCCGGCTTCGGTCTGATGGAGGCCTTCGGGCAGGTATGGAAGACCGGCAGCAAGGAGCAGCGTGAGAAGGCGGTCGCCGTCATCAACGACGCCCGCAAGCGGCTGTACCTGATCCTCGCCGATGAGGACTGACGGCCGTACGGCGGTTAAGGGGCGCCCTGTGGAGTGATCCGCGGGGCGCCTTCGCGTTGCCGGTCCCGCGGCGGTCAGCCCACCAGTCGGGCCAGTTTGCGCAGCGACTCGTTCAGCGCGGCAGTCGCCGAGTCCCTGAGCTTGCCCGCCATCAGTGAGACGGCGGCACCGGTGAACTCACCGTCGATACGGACCGTCGTGGCGTCGCCGTCCGGCGTGAGGGTGTAGCGCGTGGCGACGGTCACGGCCATCGGGCCCTTGCCGCGGATCGCGAGCACCCGGGCCGGCTCCAGTTTCTCGATGGTCCACTCGACCTCGGCCGGGAACCCCATGAGCTTCATGTTCTCCTGGAAGGTCCCGCCCACGGCGAACGTCTCCGGGCCGCCCTTGGGGAAGCTGGTATGGGTCGCGTTCCACTCGCCGTACCCGGACCAGTCGGTCAGCCGGGCCCAGACCTTCTCCGCGGGTGCCTCGACGCGTTCCTCCGCGCTGACTTCGGCCATGCGACCACCTCTTCGTGTCGGGCTACGGTGTCGCGGAAAGTAGTCGCAGGGTCCCGAACATTCAATACTGATGAACCGTCAGGAATTGGCGGGGGTGCGGCAGGGAAGTGGCAGCGCGGCCTCGGGCGCGGACATCCGGATCGGATACCGCCCGCCGTCGACGGCAGGCGGAGCCACCGGCCAGGACCTGCCCTCCGGGTCCGTGTGGGACGAGCGCCGGGGCGTCCCGGTCGCGTGCGGGGCGCACGGCAAGGAGACGCGCCCCTCCTGGGGCGAAAGGGCGTGATCTCATCCGTAGGGAGGAGATTTCGATACGACGGGTCCGCTTCCCGTGGGACGCGGAAATGCTTCCTCTCGCGGATGACTCGGGTGGGCGGGACTGATGGGGTAGGGGAGTGCAACCCCGTATCCCCCGGCAGTCGGCCCACGAGCCCGGCGGCCGGCCCCTGGTCCCCACCGACGACGATGCCACGCTCAGTGCCGAGCTCGCAGCGGTGGTCACCGGTGCCCGTCGGCGCGCGGTCCGGGGCGGGGATCGGCAGATCGACACGGCCCACCTGCTGCACTCGCTCCTCGAGGGCGACCCCGAGGTGCGGGACGTGTTCGACGCCGAACCGCAGTTCTCCCGCCTGCTCGGCTACCTCGTGCAGCGCAGCATCGGCTATGGGCTGCGCTGGCAGGGCACCGTCGAGGACTCCGGCGTCGTACCGGTCGTGACCGAGGCCGAGGGGTTCTCGCCACTGGCCGCCGGGGCGATGGAGTACGCCCGCGCGCGGGCCGCTGGGCGCGGGGGCGGCCCCGCCCGTGGCATCGACCTGCTCTCGGCGGTCGTCGTCGACCCGCAGGCCCGGGCCGTCGAGGTGCTCGCGCGGGCCGGCATCGACGCGGGCGAGGTGTTCGCACGGATCGAGCGGCGTCTGCAGGGGAGCCGATAGCCGAAGCCTCGAGGCCGGGACCGGCGGTGGGGTGTACGGCGGGTGGGGCATGCGGTCCATTCGCTGAGACAGGTGTCAACGGGGGTGACGCTCATGTCATCGCCTGTCATCATGTGCCGGTGCATACGTCTCAGAGCAGCCAGGGCAACCGCGGAAGGGGTGTCGGGCTCGGTCTCGCGCTCGCGTCCGCGCTCGCCTTCGGCGGATCCGGAGTCGCGGCCAAGCCGCTGATCGAAGCGGGCCTCGACCCGCTCCACGTGGTGTGGCTGAGGGTGGCGGGCGCGGCCCTGGTGATGCTGCCGGTCGCCGTGCGCCACCGCGCGCTGCTGCGTCGGCGCCCCGCACTGCTCGCCGGGTTCGGGCTGCTGGCCGTGGCGGGCGTCCAGGCCTGCTACTTCGCCGCGATCTCCCGGATACCCGTCGGGGTCGCGCTGCTCGTCGAGTACCTCGCGCCCGCCCTCGTGCTCGGCTGGGTGCGGTTCGTGCAGCGGCGCCCGGTCACGCGTGCCGCCGCGCTCGGCGTGGTCCTCGCGGTCGGCGGCCTCGCCTGCGTCGTCGAGGTGTGGTCGGGTCTGAGCTTCGACGCCCTCGGTCTGCTCCTCGCGCTCGGCGCCGCCTGCTGCCAGGTCGGCTACTTCGTCCTGTCCGACCAGGGCAGCGACTCCGGTGACCAGGCCCCCGACCCGCTCGGGGTCATCGCGTACGGCCTCCTCGTCGGCACCGCCGTGCTGACTGTCGTCGCGCGCCCCTGGACCATGGACTGGTCCCTGCTCGCCCACCGCGCGGACATGGACGGCACGCCGGTAGCCGCCGGTCTGCTGCTCGCCTGGATCGTGCTCGTCGCCACGGTCCTCGCCTACGTCACCGGGGTGGTCTCGGTGCGCCGGCTCTCCCCGCAGGTCGCCGGTGTCGTGGCCTGCCTCGAGGCGGTCATCGCCACCGTCCTGGCCTGGGTGCTGCTCGGTGAGCACCTCTCGGCACCGCAGATCATCGGTGGCGCGGTCGTCCTGGTCGGTGCGTTCATCGCGCAGTCCTCGGCGCCCGCCAAGGGTTCCGTCGAGCCGGTGGCGAGCGGCGGCACGGAAAGGGAGTTGTCCGCTCGCGGAACCGGCACCTAGGGTGCCGATCATGCATTCCCGCTGCGTCGTTCTCCCGCCGCCCGCCGCCTGAGGCGGGCCCCCTCCGTAGTCCGGAGGCGTCAGTGGACGCCTCCTGGCCCGGCATGCCGCCGGGCGCAACGGTGCTGCCCGCAGAAGAAGTCAGTGGACCCCGCCGACCGGGTGTCCATCCCGAACTTCCGCGCATCTTGCGCAGCTGCGGAGAGAACGCGTGTCGAACGCCGCTTTTGGCCTGCCCGTCGGGCGAGGCCTCCTCTACTTGATCGTCGCCGGTGTCACCTGGGGCACCGCTGGTGCGGCGGCCTCCCTGGCCTACGGGGCCAGTGACATCGGGCCCGTCGCCCTGTCCTTCTGGCGGTGCGCCGCCGGGCTGGCGCTGCTGGTCGCCGCCCGCCTCCTGCGGACGCGCGGCGCGCGGGCCGTCGCACGGGGGGCCGTAGTACGAGGGGCCGTCGTACGAGGGACTGCCGTACGAGGGACTGCCGTACGAGAACGTGAACCACTGCGTGACAAGGTGTCGCGAGCCTGTGTCGCGGGGGTCTGTCTGGCCGTCTTCCAGACGGCCTACTTCGCGTCCGTCGAGGCCACCGGCCTCGCCGTGGCCACCGTCGTCACCCTCGGCGCGGGGCCCGTGCTGACCGCGCTCGGCGCACGGCTGACGCTGGGGGAACGGCTCGGACAGGGCGGGTCGTTCGCCGTGGTCGGTGCGGTCGCGGGCCTCGTCGTGCTGGTGCTCGGCGGTGAGAGCGCGTCGGTGCGTCCGTGGGGTGTCCTGTTCGGACTGGTGTCGGCGGCCGGGTGCTGCGGGATGACCCTGGTCACGCGGGGCCGGGGCCGTACCGGCGGTGCGGACGCCGCCGGTACGTCCGTGTGGACGTTCGCGGTCTGCAGTCTGTGTCTGCTCCCGTTCGCCCTGGCCGAAGGGCTGGTGCCGCATACCGGCCGGCCCGGCCTGCTCCTGTGGCTGCTGGCCTACCTCGCGACCGTCCCGACGGCCCTCGCCTACGCGCTCTACTTCGCGGCCGCGGCCGTCGTCCGGCCCACCACCGTGTCCGTGATCATGCTGCTGGAGCCGGTGGGCGCCGCGGTACTGGCAGTGGGGCTGTTCGGTGAACCGCTCACTCCGACCACGCTGGCCGGCACCCTGCTGATGCTCGGTTCCGTGGCCGGGCTCGCGGCCGCGGAGAGGCGGCGGGCGACGGACGAGGAGGAACCGGTGCTCGCGTGACGGTGAGGGGCCCTTGCCTGCTCTTCCCGGGGGAAGGGCCCCTCGCTCCGGTCGGCCCGGCAACTCGGACGGACCGCAACGGCCCGGTCGTTCAGGCTCCGGTCCGGCCCAGCAGACGCTCCCGCGCCGCCGCGTCCCGCGGACCGCCCCGTCCTGCCAGGCCGGCCGCGATGCGGTCCCGCACCTCCGCGGGACGGTGTCCCGCGTACTTGAACTTCGCCCGTACGTCCACCACGTCCAGCCGCAGACCGCGGATCCCCGACAGCAGCCGCCCGTACGGTGCCTCGCCCACCGCGGCCCGGGCCGAGCCGCCCTCCGGCTGGAAGTGACCGATCTGCCGGTTGAGGAGCGCGGCCTTCTCGGCGGGGTCGTCCACGACGTGGGCAGTGCACCGCAGTTGGACCGCCGCGTACAGGCTGGTGGGCGTGCCGTGTTCGGGCGGGGCGTCCGGCGGCGCCTGCCAAGGCCCGGGGACGAACGCGTAGTCGTCGACCACGCTCAGCATGACCTCCGGGTTCGCCTCCACGGCGGGCCACAGGGGGTTGGGGCGGGCCAGGTGGATGAGCACCTCGTCGTGCTCCGCGTCGTACGCGAAGTGCAGCGGCTGCACGTGCGGTGGCTCGCCCGGGAGGCCGTTGACGGCGAGCTGCCCGAAGTCGTGGACGGCCAGCCACTGTTGCCACTCGGCGGCGTCGCGTGCCGCGTCCCAGGGGTGGATCAGCATCACAGCACCGCCAGGTAGGCGGGGAGCTCGGTGCCGGGGGCCAGGTCGGCGTCGGCGACCGGGGTCTCGTAGCCCTTGCGGAGCGGGACGACACCGGCCCAGTGGGGGAGCGCGAGATCCTCGGGCTCGTCGTGGACGCCGCCGGTGCGGAGCTTGGCCGAGACCTCGTTCAGGTCGAGGCGGATCACGGCGGTGGCGGCCAGCTCCTTCTTGTTGGCCGGCCGGGAGTCGCGGGCGCGGCCCGGGACGACATGGTCGACGAGCGCGTCCAGCGCGGCCCGCTTCTCGTCCGGGTCCGTCACGTCGTGGGCGACGCCGTGCACCACCACGGACCGGTAGTTCATCGAGTGGTTGAACGCGGAACGGGCCAGGATCAGCGCGTCGACGTGTGTGACCGTCAGGCACACCGGCAGACCGGGGTCGGCCTGGCCCGTCATCCGCAGCGGCCTCGACCCCGTCGAACCGTGGACGTAGAGCCGGTCGCCTACCCGGCCGTAGAGCGTGGGCAGCACGACCGGCGCGCCGTCGCGGACGAAGCCGAGATGGCAGACGTAGCCCTCGTCGAGTATCGAGTGCACGAGGTCCCTGTCGTACGAGGCGCGGTCGGGAGAGCGCGTGGGGACGGTGCGGTCGGTGGGGGTGTAGGCGGCGGGCGTCGACGGCTGCTGGGTCCCCTGCATGGCGCTCTCCATTGCACTAGTGCATAATAATCTTTGTGCTAGGAGAGTATCGGATCACGGGCCGGCGTGCAGCGGAGATCTCGGCGAGTGTCGAGCGGGCGGTGGGCGCGGGCGAGCTGGAGCCCGGGCAACTGCTGCCGCCGATGCGGGAGTTGGCGCTCGAGCTGGGGGTGAATTCCAACACCGTCGCCGCCGCCTACCGCACCCTGCGGGAGCGTGGGGTCATCGAGACCGCCGGCCGCAGGGGCAGCCGGGTGCGGGCCAAGCCGGCCACCACCGGACGGGAGCACATCCGGGTGGACGTGCCCGAGGGGGTGCGGGACGTGTCCGACGGCAATCCCGACCCGGCGTTGCTGCCCTCTCTGGGGCCGGTGTTCGCGGCGGCCGCCGAGCAGAGCGACCGGCGGCCGGTCATGTACGGACAGGCCCCCGTCGAACCGGAGTTGGCGCGGCTCGCCCGGGCCGGGCTGGACGCCGACGGCGTACCGGACGGTCCCCTCGTCGTGGTCTCCGGGTCGCTGGACGCCATCGAACGGGTCCTCGCCGCCCACCTCAAGCCGGGCGACACGGTCGCCGTGGAGGACCCGGGATGGGGGAGCCTGCTCGACCTCGTCCCGGCGCTGGGGCTGCGCACCGCCCCGGTGGGCCTCGACGACGAGGGGCCACTTCCGGACGACGTACGGCGAGCTCTGGAGTCCGGGGCGCGCGCCCTGATCGTCACCGACCGGGCGCAGAACCCGACCGGGGCCGTGGTGAGCGCCACGCGCGCGCGTGCCCTGCGCTCGGTGCTCCGGGCGCACCCGGAGACGCTGCTGATCGAGGACGATCACGGCCACGGGATCGTCGACCTGCCCCTGCACCCCCTGGCGGGCGTCACCCGCGGCTGGGCGTTCGTGCGCTCGGTCGCCAAGGGGTACGGTCCCGATCTGCGGCTGGCCGTGCTGACCGGCGACGCCGTCACCGTCGACCGGGTCCGCGGGCGGCAGCGGCTCGGACCGGGCTGGGTCAGTCTGATCACCCAGGGGGCGGTGCTGCGGCTGTGGGCCGACGGCGCACTGGACACGCCGGCGGTGGCCGCGGCGTACCGGGCGCGCCGGGACCTGCTGATCGACGCGCTCGCGGCCCGCGGGGTCGAGGCTCACGGGCGCTCCGGTCTGAACGTGTGGATTCCGGTGCCGGACGAGACGGGGGCCGTGGCCCGGCTGCTGCACTCCGGCTGGGCCGTCGCGCCCGGCGCCCGCTTCCGGATGAGCGCACCGCCCGGCATCCGCGTCACCGTCGCGACGCTCACGGCGGCTGAGACCGGGCCGCTGGCGGACGCGATCGCCTCGGCCATCGGCCCCGGCGCGGGCCCGGCCCGGAGTTACGTCTAGGACCTGGCTGGGGTGAGGGCTGTGCGCGGCTGCTTGGACTGTCGGGTGGGCGCGGGCGCGGGCGTGGGCAGTGGTCGCGGGCGGGCGTGATCACGGTGCTGGTGGCGGTGGCGGTGGCGGTGCCGGGCGGCGAGGGAGGCCGGGGTGCGGAGACAGGTTCGGCGCGTTGACGGCCCGGATGTGGGCCGGGGCAGTAACGGTCGGCGGGACACGAAGCTATGCGGGTGCGGGTGCGGGTGCGGGTGCGGGTGCCTGCGCCGGTGCCGGGCGGCGTCGCGGGCTGGAGCCGGATCCGGAGCAGAGGCAAACCCGAAGCCCGAAATGAGCTGAGCCGAACCTGGCCGATCCGAGCCGAACCGGGCCGATCCGAGACGGAGTTGAAGCCTTCCCGCCCTCGGCCGGAGCCGACCCCCGACCCTGGGCCAAAGCTGGAGCCGGAGCCGATCTGTCCCGTACTCAGCCAGAGCCGATCTGGCCTGGCCAGAGCCGAGTCAGCCCGTGCCGTGCCGTGCCGAGTCAGCCCGTGCCGTGCCGTCCCGATCCGGCCCGTGCCGATCCGGCCCTCGGCCGAAGTCAACCCGGCCCTGAGCCCAAGCCCGAGCCGGATCAGCCACCGTGCATGCAAGCCCGTCGGCTCAGCGCCGGTCGCCCCCCGGCGTCGCCTCGACCGCGGACGTCCCGACCGCAGAGCCGCCAGCCGCAGGTGCCTCGCTCGCCGCCCCCTTCGTCACCAGCGACTCGCCCGGAGCCCCCTTCGTCACCAGCGACTCGCCCGGAGCTCCCTTCGCCACCCCCGCCTCGCTCGCCGTACCCCCCTCGATCGCCGACGCGCCCTCGACGGCCCGAGGCGCCTCCGCTCCGCCCCCGGTGGACCGATCACGTTGCCGGGGCCTGGCCTGGGTCAAGGCCGCCCCCGCCAGGACGATCACCGCGCCGACCGGTGTCGACCAGGTCAGTGACTCGCCGAGGATGGCGACGCCGGCGGCCGTGGCGATGACCGGGATGAAATAGGTGACCATCTGGGCGGTCGTCGGACCGACCTCGGCGACCAGTCCGTACTGGAGGAGGACCGCGAGGCCCGTGCCGAGAGCGCCCAGGGCGGCGATCGCCAGCAGGGGAGTGACCGCGAAATCGGTCGGCAGGCTGGTGAACAGCGGGGTGACGATCGCCAGTTGGAGCGTGGCGAGCAGCAACTGCGCCCCGGTCATCGACAGGTTCGAGTGGCTGGAGCCGGCCAGGGTGCGCCGGACGTAGATCCAGCCGATCGGGTAGCTCAGGGAGGCCAGCAGGGCCATCGCCGTGCCCGTGGCGTCGAGGCCGTTGAAGCCCTGCCAGGCGCCGAGGACCGTCAGGACGCCGAGGAAGCCGAGGCCCAGACCGGCCACCCTCACCCGGGTCGGCCGGTCCTCGGAGAGGGCGACCAGGGACAGGGCCATGCCCCACAGCGGGGAGGTCGCGTTGCAGATGCCCGCGAGCGTGGAGGGGATCGTCAGCTCGGAGTAGGCGAACAGCGAGAACGGCAGGGCGTTCAGGAAGAACGCGGCGACCATGAGGTGCGCCCAGGTGCGGGCGCCGCGCGGCAGCCGTTCCCGGCGTACGGCCATCGCGGCGGCGAGCACCGCCGTGCCGAAGACCAGGCGGCCGAGCGTGACCTGGAACGGGGCGTAGCCGTCCGTGCCCACCTTGATGAGCAGGAAGCTGAAACCCCAGATCAGCGAGAGGGCGCCGAAGCGCAGACGCCAGTCGAGGGCGGGGAGGGACCGGGAGCCGGTGCGTACGTGGGTGCGGGTGGCGGTGCTCATGGGAACAACGATGATGCCTGCGATCACGTAGCACAATCGAGATTTCGCACCCGATATCTCGTAGTATCGCTTACATGTTGAACCTGGAGCGCCTGCGCACCCTCGACGCCCTGGCCCGGCACGGCTCGGTGAGCGGCGCGGCCGAGGCGCTGCACATCACGACGTCGGCCGTCTCGCAGCAGATGTCCAAGCTGGAGCGCGAGGTGGGACAGCAGCTCCTCGCCAAGAACGGGCGGGGGGTGCGGCTCACGGACGCGGGCCGGCTGCTGGCCGAGCACGCGGCGCGCATCCTGTCCCAGGTGGAACTGGCCCAGTCCGACCTGGAGGCCCAGCGGGGGCAGGTCGTCGGCGAGCTCAGGCTCTCGGCGTTCCCCACGGCGGCACGAGGCCTGTTCCCCACCGCGCTCGCCGCCCTGCGCGCACAGCACCCGGCGCTGCGGATCCGCTCCTCGGAGCTGGAGCCCGAGCTCGGCATCTCCGGGGTGGTCCGCGGCGACCTCGACCTCGCGGTCGTGCTCGACTGGTACAACAAGCCGATGGCGCTGCCCGACGGCCTGGTCAAGGCGCACATCCTGGACGACCCGGCCGAAGTGGCGATGCCGGCCGGACACCGGCTCGCGGACCGCGAGGAGGTGGACCTCGCGGAGTTCGCCGACGACGAGTGGATCACCTGGGGCGAGGGAGAGTTCTGCCACGAATGGTTGATGTTCACGCTGCGCTCCAAGGGCATCGAACCGATCGTCGGACACCGCGCCGCCGAGACGCACACCCAACTCGGTCTGGTGTCCGCCGGGTTGGGGGTGTGTATCGCCCCTGTGCTGGGGCGGCACCCGATGCCCGCCGCCGTCGTCACCGTCCCGCTCAGGCAGCGGGTGCGCCGTCATGTGTACGTCGTCTGGCGCGCGGACGCCGACCGCCGTCCGTCGATCAGGGCGGCGGTGAAGGCGCTGCGGGCGGCGGCCGAGAGCCTGGGATGAGCTACCGCGAGGCCAGCTTGCGGAAGTCCCAGGAGACGATCTTCTCCGGTGTCAGCCGGATCCAGGCGTGCCGGCCGTCGTGCGGCATCTCGTCCAGGCGGAAGTTCTTGCGGGCGAACAGGGTCTCGGGCAGGTCGAGTTCGGCGCACAGCTCCCCGGTGCGAGGGGCCTCGCCCACGAAGTCGACGGTGCCCGACAGTTCGACGCCGCGCAGTTCGTCGTACTCCTCGCCCGTGTCCACCACGATCGCCACCCGCTGGTCGCCTCGCAGATCGGTCCAACGCCTGCTGCGCACCACCGAGTAGAGCCACATCGACGTGCCGTCCCAGGCGAACCAGAGCGTGCTCACGTGCGGCGCGCCGTCCGCGGAGACGGTGGCGACCCGGCAGGTGCGCTGGCTGGTCAGGAACTCGTCCAGCTCGCCGGGCGTCATCATGATCTTTCGGCCCCGGCGCTGAGTGACGGTCATGCGGCCCCCTTGTTCTCTCACGTCGTGCCAGAGGAGATCCTCTGACATCACGTCAGAAAAGAATGGTTCGTCTTCCGTCCCCGCGCAATGGTCGCTACTCTCGCCCGCCCGACACCGTCGGCGCGAAGGGGGAACCATGCCGTCGCATGACCGGCTCAGCGAGCTCCTCGATCCCGCGACCACCGTCCTGCTGACCGTGGAGTGCCAGCAGGGCGTCGTCGGACCGGACGGCGCCCTGCCCGAACTCGCCGAGCAGGCCCGCTCGTCGGGAGCCCTCGCCAACGTCGCCCGGCTGGTGGCAGCCGCGCACGCGAACGGTCTCCAGGTGATCCACGCGATCGCGGAGCGCCGTCCCGACGGCCGGGGCGCGAACCGCAACGCCCGCCTCTTCCGCGCCGCCGAGCGCCTGCCCGTGCGGCAACTGTCCGGCACCGCCGCGGTCCGCCCGGCGGCGCCGATCGAGGTGACCGAGGAGGACTTCGTCGTACGGCGGCTGCACGGACTGTCGCCGATCCAGGGCACCGAGGTCGACGCGCTGCTGCGCAACCTGGGCTGCCGGACACTGGTCGTGACCGGTGTCTCGGCCAACGTGGCCGTCCCCAACGCCGTCTTCGACGCCGTCAACCGCGGCTACACCGTGCTCGTGCCGACGGACGCCGTCGCGGGGGTGCCCTCCGACTACACCCTCGCGATGATCCGCCACACCCTCGCCCTCGTCGCCACCCTCGCGACCACTGACGAGGTGCTGGCCTGCCTGCGACGGCCCCGCGGCGCGGAACGCGGCTGACGGCTCACGTCAGTTCGATGGAGTCCCCGCTCACGGTGATCTTCGCGGCGGGCAGCGCCTGGGTCGCGGGCCCTTTCTTCACGCTGCCGTCGGTGACGGAGAACTCGCTGTTGTGGCAGGGGCAGACGATGACACCGTTGGCCACACTCGTCACCGCGCAGCCCTGGTGGGTGCACT
Organism: Streptomyces resistomycificus; assembly: GCF_001514265.1. Taxonomy (GTDB): domain Bacteria; phylum Actinomycetota; class Actinomycetes; order Streptomycetales; family Streptomycetaceae; genus Streptomyces; species Streptomyces resistomycificus. The sequence goes on from NZ_KQ948989.1 coordinate 44,592, forward strand.
TCGAGGAGAACGCCTTGAAGGTGCCGGACGACGGCTGGGTGACCACGACACCCTCCTTCTTGAAGATCTTGCCCCCGCCCTCCGGGATGTCCGACGTCTTGCCGATAACGGTCCCGGACGAGCCCTCGTCCGACCCGCACGAGCTGAGGGCGGCGGCGATCCCGGCCGCGCCCACCGCCGCGACGACGGTACGACGGGAGGGTGCCCCCACGGGCGGAAGCGCTTCGCTGGTCATCCTGACGTTCCCTTCCACGGATGCCTCGTGATCTGCACAGAGGTACGGCCCGGGGGCAGGCGCCGTTCAGCCGTCGTGAAGATCTACTCTGGGGCGATGCTCAAGGAAGTCATCGCGACCCGCTACATCACGCCCCTGCGTGAGGGCGGCTCGCTGCCGGGACTCGTCGAAGCCGACGACCTGGGGACCTACGTCATGAAGTTCACCGGCGCCGGGCAGGGCCGCAAGACCCTGGTCGCCGAGGTGGTGTGCGGGGAACTCGCCCGGCGCCTGGGCTTCCGGGTGCCCCGCCTGGTGACGATCGGCCTCGACCCGGTGCTCGGGCTCGGCGAACCCGACCAGCAGGTGCAGGAGCTGCTCAGGTCGAGCGGCGGCAGCAACCTCGGCATGGACTTCCTCTCCGGTGCCCTCGGTTTCGACTCCCTCGCCTTCTCCGTGAGCCCCGAGGAGGCCGGCCGGATCCTCTGGTTCGACGCACTCGTGAACAACGTCGACCGCTCCTGGCGCAACCCCAACCTGCTGATGTGGCAGGGCGAGGTGTGGCTCATCGACCACGGCGCGACCATGATCTGGCACCACAACTGGCCAGGCGCCGAGACCTCCGCGGCCCGCCCCTACGACGCCACCGACCACGCGCTCGCACCCTTCGCACCGGACGTCGCCGCGGCCGCCGCCGCGCTCGCGCCGCTGGTCACCGAGGAGCTGCTGGCCGAGGTCACCGCGGAGATCCCGGACGTGTGGCTGACGGACGAGCCCGGCTTCGAGACGCCGGACGATCTTCGTCGGGCCTACGCGCGGCCACTGGTCGCACGAGCCGCCTCCGTCCACGACAGCGTCCAGGGCATCGAGGGAACCAGGTGAACGAGCGCCACATCATCAGGGGAAGCGACCGGAGCGACCGGGACGTCTTCGAGTACGCGCTGTTGCGGGTCGTGCCCCGCATCGAGCGCGGCGAGTGCATCAACGCCGGGGTGCTCGTGTACTGCCGTGCCAAGTCCTACGTCGGCGTGCGCACCCACCTCGACGAGGCACGGCTGCTGGCCCTCGACCCGGACGCGGACGTGGCCGGCGTACGGGCGGCCCTGCGTGCCGTCGAGGGCGTCTGCGCGGGCGGCGAGGCGGCCGGCCAGGCGGCGCGCGACGACGCCGGACGGCGCTTTCGCTGGCTGATCGCGCCCCGCTCGACGGTCGTCCAGCCGGGCCCGGTGCACACCGGCCTGACCACCGACCCGGCCGCCGAACCCGCCCGCCTCCTCGACCTGCTCGTACGGTGACCGGGGCCGGGTAGCAGTCCCGGCGGTCAGCCCCGGCGGCGCTTCACGGCAAACGCGGCTGCGAGGACGCCGCCGGCGACGAAGGCCAGACCGATCCCGATGTCCGGCCCGCTCGGTCCGGACTCCGACGCCCCGCCCAGCCCGCCGCGCACACCGCGCGTCGCGGTGACGGAGGGGGAGGGCGACGGGCTGCGGGGAGCGCTGGTCGACGAGATGACTCCGGCGCCCCGTCGGGGCAGCACCTCGCAGGCGATGCCGTCGTCCGGCCCCTGGTCCTCGTCGAGGCGGTTCGGATCGCCGGGGTTCGAGTCGAACACGGCCTGCGCCTCCTCCTGGTAGGTGAAGTCGCGGCAGTCCAGATCCTGTGCGTGAGCGATGTCGGCCAACGGCACTATCGCGGCGATCGCGATCAGCGTGCCGACGGCACCGGTACGACGGCGCATGGAGCGCCTCCTCTCCGGCCACGAGTGGCCCGCGCTCCGACGCTATGGGCCACCTGGCGCGGGGGCGCGCAGCACTGGGCCGATCGGGTGTCCACGGCGGGCCCGCCGCCGCGCCTGTGTGCGGGACGATGACCGGTGGGAGAGGGCTCCCGGGCAGGCGGTCGAGCAGGTAATGGATCACATGCACCCGATGGGCCGTTGACACCGAGTGCCAGGGCTTCTAGCGTCACGTCTGCTGAAGGTACTAAGCGGTCGCTCACTTGGTGGGCGTCCTTCTCGAGGGCGAGGAGAACCAGCAATGTCCACCACTGAGCAGCGGGTCGCCGTGGTCACCGGCGGAGCGCGCGGCATCGGGGCCGCCACCGCCGTACGACTGGCCGCCGAGGGTCGCGCGGTCGCCGTGATCGACCTCGACGAGGCCGCCTGCAAGGACACCGTCGAGAAGATCACAGCGGCCGGCGGCAAGGCGATCGCGGTAGGCGCGGACGTCTCCGACGAGGCCCAGGTCGAGGCGGCGGTCGCACGCGTCGTCGCGGAGCTCGGCGCCCCGACGATCCTGGTCAACAACGCGGGCGTGCTCCGCGACAACCTGCTGTTCAAGATGAGCGTCTCCGACTGGGACACCGTCCTGAACGTGCACCTGCGCGGCTCCTTCCTGATGACCAAGGCCGTCCAGAAGCACATGGTGGACGCCGGTTTCGGCCGCGTCGTCAACCTCTCCTCGTCCTCCGCGCTCGGCAACCGCGGCCAGGCCAACTACTCCGCCGCCAAGGCCGGTCTGCAGGGCTTCACCAAGACCCTCGCCATCGAGCTCGGCAAGTTCGGCATCACCGCCAACGCCGTCGCCCCCGGCTTCATCGCCACCGACATGACCGCCGCGACCGCCGCCCGGGTCGGCATGGGCTTCGAGGAGTTCAAGGCCGCGGCCGCCACCCAGATCCCGGTGGCCCGCGTCGGCGAGCCCGACGACATCGCCAACGCCATCGCCTTCTTCACCAACGAGGCCGCCGGCTTCGTCTCCGGCCAGGTGCTGTACGTGGCCGGCGGACCGCTCGACTAGGGGATCAGGAACATGACTTCGGTGGAACTCCCCGAGCTTTCGGGCAAGGTCGCGCTCGTCACGGGCGCCAGCCGCGGCATCGGTTACGGCGTCGCCGAGGCGCTGATCGCGCGCGGCGACCGCGTCTGCATCACCGGGCGCAACGAGGACGCCCTCAAGGAGGCCGTCGAGCAGCTCGGCGCCGACCGGGTGATCGGCGTCGCGGGCAAGGCCCACGACGAGGCCCACCAGGCCGTCGCGGTCGAGCGCACGATGGAGGCCTTCGGCCGCGTCGACTTCCTGGTCAACAACGCCGGTACCAACCCGGTGTTCGGGCCGATCGCCGACCTCGACCTGAACGTCGCCCGCAAGGTGTTCGAGACCAACGTCGTCTCGGCGCTCGGCTTCGCGCAGCGGACCTGGCACGCCTGGCAGAAGGACAACGGCGGCGCGATCGTCAACATCGCCTCCGTCGCCGGCGTCTCCGCCTCGCCCTTCATCGGCGCCTACGGCATCAGCAAGGCCGCGATGATCAACCTGACCCTTCAGCTGGCGCACGAGTACGCGCCCAGGGTGCGGGTCAACTCGATCGCCCCGGCCGTCGTGAAGACCAAGTTCGCGCAGGCCCTGTACGAGGGCCGGGAGGCGGAGGCGGCCGCGTCCTACCCCCTGGGCCGGCTCGGCGTGCCCTCCGACATCGGAGGCACCGCCGCCTTCCTCACCTCGGACCAGTCCGACTGGATCACCGGGCAGACCCTCGTCGTCGACGGCGGGATCTTCCTGAACGCGGGCGTGGGCTGACCCCTCGGTCACCTCGGCACGGGCGCCCGACGAGGCGGCGCCCGTGCCGGACACCGGAGGTTCAACCTCCGATGACAACGTCGTCATCGAAATTCGATCAACAGGTCGATTCGAAGGTAGGTTCAACGGCCGGAGCGCTGCGGTATGGTCTGCCGACCCTTGGTACGGCATTTCGAGGAGCAAGCGCGTGTTCATCCGGAACCGATACCTGCCGCCGTTCGCGGCTCTCGCGTCCATATCCCTGGTGGCCGGATGTGGTGTGTTCTCCTCGGACGCCTCCGGAGACGAGAACCCGATCGTCGTCGGGACGACCAGCGCACCGGCCACCCTGGACCCCGCGGCCTCGTGGGACAACTCCTGGGAGCTGTTCCGCAACGTGTACCAGACGCTCCTGAACTACACCCCCGGTGGCGCCGCGCCCGAGCCCGACGCCGCCGAGAGCTGCGAGTTCACGGACAGCTCGAGCACCGTGTACAGCTGCACGCTGCGCGAGGGCCTGAAGTTCTCCGACGGGCACACGCTGGACGCCACGGCCGTCAAGCACTCGTTCGACCGGATCAAGAAGATCAACGTCAACGGCGGCCCCGCGGGACTGCTGGGGACTCTCTCCCGGGTGCAGGTGAAGGGCGACCGTGAGGTCGTCTTCCACCTCAGCCAGCCTGACGCCACCTTCCCCCTCGTGCTCACCACACCCGCCATGTCGATCGTGGACCCCGACGAGTACCCGGCGAACGCGCTCCGCAAGGACGGGGAGATCAGCGGCTCCGGGCCCTACAGCCTCGCCTCCTACGACGAGGGCAAGAAGGCCGAGCTCGTCCGCAACGACAACTACAAGGGCATAGCGGACCGCAAGAACAGCGCCGTCACCATCCGCTACTTCCAGCAGTCGGACGAGATGGTCAAGGCACTCAAGGACAAGGAGATCGCGGTCATCTACCGCGGTCTCGGCGCGGCGGACACCGTGGACATCGAGGACAACGCGAAGGCGGAGGGGCTCCAGCTCGTCGAGAACGCCACCACCGAGATCAGCTACCTGGTGTTCAACCCCAGCGACCCGTGGGCCGGCAAGGCCGCGGTCCGCAAGGCGATCGCACAGGTCGTGGACCGCCCGGCGCTCGCGCACAACATCTACAAGAACACCGTGGAGCCGCTGTACTCCATGATCCCCAGGGGACTGGTCGGACACACCACCGGCTTCTTCGACGACTACGGGAACCCCAGCGTCTCCAAGGCCAGGCAGATCCTCACGGAAGCGGGCATCACCGACCGCGTCCCGCTGACGTTCTGGTACACCAGCGACCGCTACGGCTCGCAGACCAAGCCCGCCTTCGAGGAGCTGAAGCGGCAGCTCGAGGTCTCCGGCCTGTTCTCGGTCACGCTCAAGAGCCGCCCCTGGAACACCTACGTGGAGGGCTACCAGAAGGGCGAGTACCCGGTCTTCGGGCGCGGCTGGTTCCCCGACTTCAACGACCCCGACAACTTCGTCGCCCCCTTCGTGGGCGAGCAGAACGCGCTCGGCACCCCGTACGACGCACCCGAGATCACCGGCAAGCTGCTGCCGGAGTCGCGCGCGGAGAGCGACCGCGGGGCCGTGGCCGCGCAGTTCGAGGAGGCCCAGCAGATCCTCGTGGACGACGCGCGACTGCTGCCGCTGTGGCAGGGCAAGCAGTACGTGGCCGCGAACGAGGAGATCGCCGGTCTCGAGAAGGTCATCGACCCGGCGACGATGATGGTGATGTGGGAGCTGTACTGGAAGACCAGCTGGTAGGGGCGGTTTCGCCGGTCCCGACGGGGATTGTCAGTGCTCGCCTGTAGGTTCTGTGGCCTGGACGTGAGCGCACGTCGCAGTGACCGCACACCGTAAGGAAGTTGACGTGACCGACATCTCCATGCTGCCCGAGTCCTGGCGCGGGGTCCTGGGCGACGAACTGCAGCAGCCCTACTTCAAGGAGCTGACGGAGTTCGTCGAGGAGGAGCGCGCGAAGGGTCCCGTCCACCCTCCGCGCGAGGAGGTCTTCGCCGCGCTCGACGCGACGCCGTACGAGCGGGTGAAGGTCCTCGTCCTCGGCCAGGACCCGTACCACGGCGAGGGACAGGGGCACGGCCTGTGCTTCTCGGTCCGTCCGGGGGTGAAGACCCCGCCCTCCCTGCGCAACATCTACAAGGAGATGAAGGAGGAGCTCGGGCTGGAGATCCCGGACAACGGCTACCTGATGCCGTGGGCCCGGCAGGGCGTCCTGCTGCTGAACGCGGTGCTCACGGTCCGGGGCGGCGAGGCCAACTCGCACAAGGGCCGGGGCTGGGAGAAGTTCACCGACGCCGTGATCCGCGCGGTGGCCGACCGGCCCGAGCCTGCGGTCTTCGTGCTGTGGGGCAACTACGCGCAGAAGAAGCTCCCGCTGATCGACGAGACCCGGCATGTGGTGGTCAAGGGCGCTCACCCCTCCCCGCTGTCGGCCAAGAAGTTCTTCGGCTCCCGCCCGTTCACGCAGATCAACGAGGCGGTCGCGCGCCAGGGCCACGAGCCCATCGACTGGACCATCCCCAACCTGGGCTGATCCCCGCCGGGAGGACCGCCCGCGGGCGCCCTCGTCCGCCGGGCCGGTTCCCCGTCGACCGGCCCGGTGCCGCCTGAGCCCGATTGTCAGTGCCTGCGGTTAGCGTCGGGAAGGACAGTCGACGAGGGTGCGGAGGACGCGGTGGCGGAGCGACAGGGGCAGGCGGCCGTGGACGCCGTGATGACACGGATCGGACAGGTCGTGATGCTGCATCACGCCGGGGACCGTGAGGAGGCCCGGCAGCGCTTCCTGGACCTGTGGACGGAGATCGGTGAGGACGGCGACCCGCTGCACCGCTGCACGCTCGCCCACTACATGGCCGACACCCAGGACGACCCGTTCGACGAGCTCGCCTGGGACCTGCGAGCGCTGACGGCCGCCGAGGAGCTGACGGACGACCGGCTGCGCGAGCACGAGGACGCACTCGCGGTGCGGGCCCTGTACCCGTCCCTGCATCTGAACCTGGCCGCCGACTATGTGAAGCTCGGCCGCACCGAGGCCGCCCGCACCCATCTGCGCCGGGCGCGGGGCGCGTCCGACGCGCTGGGCGACGACGGTTACGGGGACGGGGTACGGGGCGCGATCAGCCGACTGGAGCTGCGGCTCGGCGACGGTGGAGCGGCCGACGGGTGAGACCGCGGACGGCCGCGTGTCCGGCCGGTGAGGCCGTGCCGGCCGCTGGGGCCTCCTGGCTCAACGCCCGTAGGTCCCGTCGCAGATCATCGACTCCGGGCTGCCCGCCTCCCAGCCGCCGTACTGCCTGCCGAGGGCACAGACGTCCTTCGCGTCCCTGGGCACCGACCTGGCCACGTCCGGGATGTCGACCCGCGGCTTCTCCTGGTGCCCGACATCGGGGCGCCGCGGTTCGGGACGCGCGGAGCGCGCCGGTCGGAAGCCGGTAGGCGGTTCCTGGGCCCGCGGCGGGGGCGACGACGGGGCGGCACCGGGTGACGCGGCCGACTTCGGGCCCGGGGGGCGGGACGGGCCGATCATCTCCAGGGCCTCGCGAGCCGGTGCCTGCACGATCTGCTGCTCCGCCTCCCCGTCCGGCCGGGGCCCCGACGGCTGGGACGGTGCCGCCGGCGGGCCGGGCAGGGACGGGCGCTGGACCGTCACACAGCCGGAGAGGGCCGAGACAGCCACGGTCACCAGGAGCGTTGCGGTGGTCGTCGTTCGATGCACCCGCGCAACTCTGCTGGGTCGAAGGACCTTTGGACAGCGGACAAGCGGAGGATGCCCCGCACGGGTGATCTCCGGCCCCGTACGGAGGCGTCGGACCGGCCGCGGATGACGCGGCGGGCGGTGGCGGCCGGCCCCCGCCCGCCGCAGAGGCCGGGCTCCGCGGTGGGCCGGGCCTCAGTCTCCCGTCGCGCCGTCGATGCGCTCGCGGATCAGGTCGGCATGGCCGTTGTGGCGCGCGTACTCCTCGATCATGTGCGTGTAGATCCAGCGCAGGCTGAAGGGCGCGTCGGTGAACCGGCTCCTGCCGCGGGAGAGTTCGTCCAGGCCGAAGCCGGCGGCGTGGCGCCGGGCGATCTCGATCTCGCGCTGCCAGGTGGCGTACGCCTCCTGCCAGGTGTCCGCCTCGGTGAGGTGGAACTCGCCGTCCCGGTCCTCCTCCGTGTAGTAGATCGGCCCCGGGTCGTCGTCCACCAGCACCTTGCGGAACCAGCCCCGCTCGACCTCCGCCATGTGCCGCACCAGCCCCATCAGGGACAGTTCGGACGGCTCCACGGACGCGGTCCTGAGCTGGGTGTCGGTCAGGCCCTCGCACTTCCACGCCAGGGTCTGCCGGTGGTAGTCGAGCCAGCCCTCCAGCATGGTCCGTTCGTCGGCGTTCTGGGCGGGTTCACCGCGCTGTATGGTCATGCCCGCATCGTCGCCCACCGAGCCCCGGCGCCACCACGGCTTCGCACCCGGCGAACGACGTCCGGGGCCCAGCCGCCCCACCGGGCCGGCCGTCGCCGCGGCCGCCGTATGCTGCCGTGGAACCAGGCGCAGGCAAGCAGTGAGGGAGTCCCCGTGAAGGTCGGCTGCATCGGACTCGGTGACATCGCGCAGAAGGCGTATCTGCCGGTGCTGGGCACTCTGCCCGGGGTCGAACTGCACCTCCAGACCCGCACGCCCGCGACGCTGGCCCGGGTGGCCGACGGCCTTCGTCTGCCCGACGGGCAGCGCCATGCCGACCTCGACTCCCTCCTCGCCCAGGGCCTCGACGCCGCCTTCGTGCACGCGCCGACCACCGCGCACCCACAGATCGTGACCAGGCTGCTGGAGGCCGGCGTACCGACGTACGTCGACAAGCCGCTGGCGTACGAACTCGCCGACTCCGAACGGCTGGTGACGCTCGCCGAGCGGCGTGACGTGAGCCTGGCCGTCGGCTTCAACCGGCGCTACGCCCCCGGTTACGCGCAGTGCGCAGACCACCCGCGCGAGCTCATCCTCATGCAGAAGAACCGCGTCGGACTCCCCGAGGAGCCGCGCGCGATGATCCTCGACGACTTCATCCACGTCGTGGACACCCTGCGCTTCCTGGTTCCCGGACCGGTCGACGACGTGACCGTGCGGGCCCGAGTGGAGAACGGGCTGCTGCACCACGTCGTCCTGCAGCTGGCCGGGGACGGCTTCACCGCGCTCGGCGTGATGAACCGGCTCAGCGGCTCGGCCGAGGAGATCCTGGAGGTGTCCGGTCAGGACACCAAGCGCCAGGTGGTCAACCTCGCCGAGGTGATCGACCACAAGGGCCAGCCGACCGTGCGCCGGCGCGGCGACTGGGTGCCGGTGGCCCGGCAGCGCGGCATCGAGCAGGTGGTGCTCGCCTTCCTCGACGCCGTGCGCGCGGGCCGGGTGCTCAGCGCCCGGGACGCGCTGGCGACTCACGAACTGTGCGAACGGGTGGTACGCGCGGTCCAGGAGCTTTCCGCCTGACCCGCAGGACCCGTACGCCCTCGCCGAGACCCCACGCGGCGAGGATCAGCAGCGCTGCGTGCGGCACCCAGTCACCGAACCGGACGTACGGTGTGACGCCCCGCGCCAGCGGCACCTCGTACACCGTGCTCGTGCTCGCGGTCGTGCCGAGCCGCGGTCCGACGCGCTGCCCGCTCGCGTCGTAGACCGCCGAGACGCCCGTCAGCGTCGCGTGGACCATCGGGCGGCCGGTCTCGGCGGCGCGCAGCGCGGCCAGTGAGGCGTGCTGCGCGGGGGCCCAGCTCTGCTGGAAGGTGGAGGTGGCGGACTGGCCGACCAGTACCTCCGCGCCGTCCTCGGCGAGATGCCGGGTCATGTCGGGGAAGGCGGTCTCGAAGCACACCATCGGGCCGACGCGCAGCCCGTTCCCCACGTCCATCACCACCTGCTCGGAGCCCTGTCGGCGGTCCTCGCCCGCCGCCTTGCCGACCGAGGTCGCCCAGCCGAGCAGGGAGCGGGCCGGGATGTACTCACCGAAGGGCACCAGCCGCATCTTGTCGTACCGGTCGCCGGTGAGACCGTCCGGGCCGACCAGGACCGAACTCTTGTAGATGCCGGGCTTGTCGGAGCGCCGGGCGTCCACGTTGACCAGGACGTCGGCGCCCGTCTCGCGCGAGAGACGGGCGATCCGCGCCGCCAGGTCGGGCCGGTCGCCGAGGTCGAAGCCGACGCTGCTCTCGCCCCACACGATCAGGTCGGCGTCCTGCCCGACGAGCTCGCGGGTGAGCTGTTCCTCGCGGGCGAAGCGCCGGTCGGCGCCCTCGACGACGCCCGGCTGGACGACCGCGATCCTGGATCGGCCGTCGGTGTCGGGGCGCGGTGACCACACCCAGGCCGCCGAGGCGGCCGCCGCCGTCGCCACACACACCGCCACGGCCGGCACCCGGGCCGCGCGCACCGCGACCAGCACCGCGACGGCCACGTTCACCGCCACCACCAGGAAGCTGAGCAGCCACACCCCGCCCACCGAGGCCAGCCGCAGCGCCGGTTCGACCTGCCACTGGCTGGCGCCGAGCACACCCCAGGGCCCGCCGAGACCCTGCCAGGAACGCACCAGTTCCACCGCCAGCCAGCCCGACGGCACGACGAACAGGGCGGCCGCCACCCGGACCGGAGAGGGCGTCCCGGCGAGGCAGCGGCGCACCAGCCCGCCCCAGGGGGCCCACAGCGCGCCCAGCAGCGCGGCGATGACGAACGTGAACACGTGCAGGCTCGGCAGCAGCCAGTGGTGCATCGCCAGCATGAAGCCGAACCCGCCGCACCAGCCGTCGTAAGCCGCCCGTTTCCCGGTCGGCGCCGAGCGGACCAGCACGATCCAGGGAACGAGGGCCACATAGGCCAGCCACCACAGGGAGGGAGCGGGGAAGGCCAGCACGGGCAGGGCGCCCGCCAGGGCGGCGACGGCCGAGCGCCGCCAGGGGGAGGTGAGCCAGTGGCCGAACGACTTCATACGGCGCCTCCTACCCCGTGGTGTCTCCAGTGTGCGTTCCGGCGACGCACACGGGACAGCGGGCGTCGGCTCAGTTGATCACAGGCGCCGGGTGACCGTCCGGCAGGCGCCGCCACTTCTCCCGGACGAGCACCTCGCGCAGCCGCCAGCCGTCGTACGTGCGGAGCAACCCGAAGACGTACCGCCCGCCGCACACGAAGTCGGGGGCGGACGATCCGTTCACGTCACCGGCGAGGCGCATCGGGTTGACGTAGTCGGCATGCACCTGGGCCGTGTCGCCGGTGTCCTGTTCCAGTACGCCGAAGCGGACCCGGCGGTTGACGATCAGATGCTGGCGCATGGCGAAGAGCCGCATGCTCTCCTCCAGCCACGAGGCGACCTTCCCGGCGTCTCCCTCGATGCCCCCCGCCGACCGGTAGTCGGCTCTCCCGTCGGGCGTGAACAGCTTTCGGTACGCCTCCCAGTCGCCGTCGTCCACCGCCATCGCGTACTCGGTCACCAGCCCGTCGACGGCCAGCCGGTCCATCACGGTCGCGAGCTCCACACGCTGCGTCATCGGCTCAGTGTTGGGCATGGCGGGGGTGCCGCCAAGGGGCGTGCGGTGTCCAAGTCCCCGATTCCCCCTGACGGGCGGTGCCTGCGAGCTGTGAACGGCGTACCAATAAGGTGACCTCCATGCCTGCCACGTTGAGTTCCACGAAGAGTCGCGCCGCGTTGCGCACGTCGGCGCGAGTCTCCGCCGAGTTGCTGTTGGTACTCGTGATGCTCACGGTGGCCCTGTGGGCGCTGGGGCGGATGTGGTCGATCGTCTGGCCGCTCATAGTCGGCCTGCTGCTCACCACGCTGACCTGGCCCCTGACGCGCTTCCTGCGCAGTCGCGGGTGGCGTCCGGCCCTGGCGGCGGCCACGGTGACCGTGCTGTTCCTCCTGGTGGCGGCAGGGGTCGTGGCGCTGATCGCGGTGCCGGTGGCGTCCCAGTCGGGCGAGTTGACCGACGGGGTCGGCGAGGGCATCCAGCGGCTGCGCGAGTGGGCCGCAGGGCCGCCGCTGAACATCAGCGACGACCAGATCACCAAGGCGTTCGACACCGCGACCGACCGCGCTCAGGAGGGTCTCGGCAGCATGGTCGGCGCCGTCGTCACCGGGGTGAGCACCGTGGTCAACGGCCTGGTCACGGCCGTCCTCGCGCTGTTCCTCATGTTCTTCTTCCTCAAGGACGGCCCCCGCTTCCTGCCGTGGCTGGCCCGTCAGCTGCCGGGCCGGCTCGCCACCGACGTCCCGACCGTGGCCGCACGCAGTTGGGACACCCTGGGCGCGTTCGTGCGGTCGCAGGCACTCGTCGGTCTGCTCGACGCCGTATTCATCGGTCTCGGCCTGTGGATCCTGGGGGTGCCGTTGGTGCTTCCGCTGGCGGTGCTGACCTTCGTCTCCGCGTTCGTGCCGATCGTGGGCGCCCTCTTCGCCGGATTCGTCGCGGTCCTCATCGCCCTGGTCTCGAACGGGCTGACGGACGCGCTGATCGTGCTGGCCATCATCGTCGGCGTGCAGCAGCTCGAGGGCAACGTGTTCCAGCCCATGATCCAGAGCCGCGGTCTCGGGCTGCACGCGGCGGTGATCCTGCTCGCGGTGACCCTCGGCGGCAGCATGGCCGGCATCGTGGGCAGCCTGCTCGCCGTGCCTCTCGCCGCGCTGATCGCGGTGGTCTGGAACTACGTACGCGAGCAACTCAGCGAACCGGAGCTGGAGTTGCCGGACGACGAGTCGTCCGCCGGCGCCCCCCTCCCCTCGTAGGGGAGGCTGTACGGCGCGCTCGGACGGGGAGCTTCAGGCCGCTTCGACCACGGCGCCGCGGATCGCTGCCGCCCACTCGACCACCAACAGCTCGTACTCCGCGCGCTCCTGGGTCGAGAGGGTGCCGCCCGCGCGCAGCCAGAGCGCGCGGATCTGCTCGTTCACCTCGGCAGCAGACCGCACGGAACCAGGGGCCACGGAATTGGGGGACATGCCCACAAGCCTAAGGGCAGGAACTGACCGTGCGCTACCGAACGGCTACTGATCCCGTATGTGATTGGTCACGGGAACTGCCGTGCCATCCGGGCGAGTTGGCGTAAGGCCAGGTCAGCCCGCGGACTCCGCCGCGTGCGGGCTGAGCACACCCATCGTGACCAGCACGATGATCACGACGCCGAGGGCGATGCGGTACCAGACGAACGGCATGAAGCTCTTGGTCGAGATGAACTTCATGAACCAGGCGATGACGGCGTAGCCGACCACGAAGGCGATCACCGTGGCGAAGATCGTCGGCCCCCAGGACACGTGGTCGTTCTCCATCGCGTCCTTGAGCTCGAAGAGTCCGGAGGCGAGCACCGCGGGGATGGCGAGCAGGAAGGAGTAACGGGCCGCGGCCTCGCGCTGGTAGCCCATGAAGAGGCCGCCGCTGATGGTGGCGCCGGAACGGGAGACGCCCGGCACCAGGGCGCAGGCCTGGCACAGACCGAAGATCAGACCGTCCTTGACGCTCAGGTCCTCGAGCGACTTGCGCTGCTTGGCCGCACGGTGCCGGCCGCCGCTCTCGTCGCGCGCCGCCAGCCGGTCGGCGACACCGATGACGATGCCGACCACGATGAGCATCGTCGCGGTGATCCGCAGATCCCTGAACGGCCCCTCGATCTGGTCCTTGAGCGTCACTCCGAGCACACCGATCGGGATCGAGCCGACGATGACCAGCCAGCCCATCTGCGCGTCGTGGTCGCCGCGCATCTCCTTGTTGGTGAGCGAGCGCGTCCAGGCCGAGATGATCCGCCCGATGTCCTTGCGGAAGTAGATCAGGACCGCGGCCTCGGTGCCGATCTGGGTGATCGCCGTGAAGGCCGCGCCCGGGTCCTCCCAGCCCGAGAAGGCCGCTGTCAGGCGCAGGTGCGCGCTGGAGGAGACGGGGAGGAACTCGGTCAGCCCCTGGACGAGTCCGAGGATGAGGGATTCAAACCAAGACATGAGGTTACGGAGTCCAAGCGCTGATCGTGGTGAGGAGCGACGGGCACGCCGAGCCGCGGTACGCGGTGATCGGAAGTGTCGAGGGGCAGCGTAGCGCCCTGAAGTGACAGCGCCGGCACGGGGGTTTCGGAGCGGGGGTGCGCTACGCGGCCGTCGGTCCCGCCACCGTCCAGCCCGCGGTCCGGGGGTGTGCCGTCAGATCCTCGTGCCGGACCTCGTCTCCGCAGGCCCGGCAGGTGACGACCGGTGCCAGGATCTCGCCGCAGACGTGCCGGACCACCATCGGGCGGTCGTCGTCACTTCGCAGGTGGCGGTCGCCCCAGGCCATCAGGGTCATCAGGACCGGTTCCAGTTCGAGCCCCGCCCGGGTCGGCCGGTACTCGAAGCGCTGCGGGCGCTCCTGGTACGCCTCCTTCGTCAGGATCCCGGCGTCCACCAGCCGGCGCAGCCGGGTGGCGAGGATGTCGCGCGGAGCGCCGATGTTGCGCACCAACTGGTCGAAGCGGCTGTTGCCGAGGCACACCTCACGCAGGACCAGCAGTGAGTACTTCTCGCCGACGAGTGCGAGCGCGTCGGCGATGGAGCAGGGGCGCGGGTCCTTGGTGGCGGCCATGGCGCCCAGTGTAGGGGAGGGTTGGAAATTCCAACGCACGGGGCTAGGGTGAGTTTGAATTTCCTACTCGCCGGTGCGCGACAGCGGCTGCCGGCAGCCATCCTGGAGGCCGCACATGCGCGACGCAGTGATCGTCGAAGCCGTACGCACTCCCGTGGGCAAGGGCAAGCCGAACGGCGCTCTCGCCCACGTCCACCCCGTCGAACTCCTCGCCCACACCCTCCGCACCCTCGTCGAGCGCACCGGCGTCGACCCCGCGCTGATCGACGACGTCATCGGCGGCACCGTCGACCAGGTCGGCGAGCAGGCCATGAACACCACCCGCTACGCCGTCCTGTCGGCGGGCTTCCCGGAGACCGTCCCCGCGACCACCGTGGACCGACAGTGCGGCTCCTCCCAGCAGGCCGTGCACTTCGCGGCGCAGGGCGTGATGTCCGGCGCGTACGACCTCGTCGTCGCCTGCGGTGTCGAGTCGATGAGCCGGGTCCCGATGTGGTCGAACGTCCCGGCGGGGAAGGACCCCTTCGGACCGGGCGTCGCCGAGCGCTACCCGGAGGGCCTCGTCCCGCAGGGGATCAGCGCCGAGCTGATCGCCGCCAAGTGGTCGATCACCCGCGAGCAGATGGACGCCTTCGCGGTCTCCTCGCACCACAAGGCCGCCGCGGCCTGGGACGCGGGCTTGTTCGACGCCGAGGTCGCGCCCCTGGAGGGCGTCGTGCGCGACGAGTGCGTACGGCCGGGCAGCACCGCCGAGACCCTGGCGGGCCTCAAGCCCGCGTACTACGACCCGGCCTTCGCCGAGCGCTACCCGCAGATCGAGTGGAACGTCACCGCGGGCAACGCCAGCCCGATCAACGACGGGGCGTCGGCCGTGCTCATCACCTCCGGCGAGACCGCGACCCGCCTGGGCCTGCGCCCGCTCGCCCGCCTGCACAGCTTCGCCGTCACCGGCTCCGACCCGGTCCTCATGCTCACCGGCGTGATACCGGCCACGGAGAAGGTCCTGCGCAGGGCCGGACTGTCCCTCGGCGACATCGACCTGTTCGAGGTCAACGAGGCGTTCTCCAGCGTGGTCCTGGCCTGGCAGCAGGAGACTGGTGCCGATCCGGCCAAGGTCAACGTGCACGGCGGCGCGATCGCCCTCGGCCATCCGCTCGGGGCGAGCGGCACCCGGCTGACGGCCACCCTGGCGCACGCGATGCGCGAGCGCGGCGCCCGCTACGCCCTGCAGACGATGTGCGAGGCGGGCGGACTCGCCAACGCGATGATCCTCGAAAGCGTCTGAGGCGGCGTCACCGGCCGGGCAGGTGGTGGCGCTTGCGCCAGGCCACCGCCGCGCCGACGAGCGCGGGCAGCGCGATGCAGGCCATCGCGATCAGGAAGGCCGGCGACGTCGGCGTGGAGGCACGGGCGCCCGCCACGACGTAGGCGGCGGTGTTCGGGATCGAGCCGAGCGCCGTCGCCAGCAGGAAGGGGAGGTATTTCATGCGGGAGACGGCGGCGCAGTAGTTCGCGGCCCAGAACGGCACCCCCGGGAACAGCCGGGCCGCCAACATCGAACGGAAGCCGTGCCGGCTGAGCTGCCCGTCCGCGGCCTTCAGCCACCGGCCGCGCAGCAGTGGACGCAGCGCGTCCTGCCCGAGTATCCGGCCGAGGCCGAAGGCGAGACCGGCGCCGAGCACCGTCCCCGCGATCGCCGCGCCGGTGCCGAGCTGGGAGCCGAAGAGCGCGCCCGCCGCGAGGTTCAGCAGCGGGCGGGGCACGAAGGCGACGGTGCACAGCCCGTACGCCACCGCGAACACCAGCGCCGCCACCGCTCCGCCGAGCTCGGGTGGCCAGCCGTCGGCGAGCAGTCGCTGCGGTTCGAAGAGCAGCACGGTCGACGCGGCGCCCGCGAGCAGGGCGATCAGCAGGGACAGGCGCGACCACGGAGACAGCAGCACTCTCGTGCAACGCGCGGCAAGGCCCGCCGGAGCGGGTGCGGCGAGCTCCGGAGCGGGGACGGCGAGGGCGAACTCCGTGGCGGCGGCCCGGGGAGTGGCCGTGGCGGTGCCCCCAGAGCGGGTGGTGGCATCGAGCATCCAGTGACGGTAACCGACGGACATGTGTGATCGCCGTATGGATCCCGCCCGTTGTCCGCCCCGGCACCGCGGAAAACCATTCGACGTGCGACAACGCGTCAGCCATGATCTGCGTCATGTTCCGGTACGCCTTCCTCGTCGCAGCATCCGCAGTCGCGGATGCGCCGAAGGCTGCCGTTCTCTTCCCGGCCGCTGTCGACGGCGCCCGAAGCTGACCCTCTCCGGATCGTCCGGCGGACCCCGCAGGGGGAGGGTCGGCGAGTCCTCGGGGTCCCCATCTCCTACGCAGAGGCTTCGAGGTATCGCCATGCCCAAGACGGCTTACGTCCGCACCAAACCCCATCTGAACATCGGCACGATGGGGCACGTGGACCACGGCAAGACCACCCTGACCGCCGCCATCACCAAGGTGCTGGCCGAGCGCGGCTCCGGCACGTTCGTGCCCTTCGACCGCATCGACCGGGCGCCGGAGGAGGCGGCGCGGGGCATCACCATCAACATCGCGCACGTCGAGTACGAGACCGACACCCGGCACTACGCGCACGTCGACATGCCAGGCCACGCCGACTACGTCAAGAACATGGTCACCGGCGCCGCGCAGCTGGACGGGGCGATCCTCGTCGTCTCCGCGCTCGACGGGATCATGCCGCAGACCGCCGAGCACGTGCTGCTCGCCCGGCAGGTGGGCGTGAACCACGTCGTCGTCGCCCTCAACAAGGCCGACGCGGGCGACGAGGAGCTCAACGACCTCGTCGAGCTGGAGGTGCGCGACCTGCTCACCGCGCACGGCTACGGCGGTGACTCCGTGCCCGTCGTACGGGTCTCGGGGCTGAAGGCCCTGGAGGGCGACCCGCGCTGGACGGCGTCGGTCGAGGCGTTGCTCGACGCGGTGGACACCTATGTGCCGATGCCCGAGCGGTATGTGGACGCGCCGTTCCTGATGCCCGTCGAGAACGTCCTGACCATCACGGGCCGCGGGACGGTCGTCACGGGTGCGGTCGAGCGCGGCACGGTACGGCTGGGTGACCGCGTCGAGGTGCTCGGCGCCGACGTGGAGACCGTGGTCACCGGTCTGGAGACCTTCGGCAAGCCCATGGAGGAGGCGCAGGCCGGCGACAACGTGGCCTTGCTGCTGCGCGGGGTCCAGCGCGACGCCGTACGGCGAGGACACGTGGTGGCCGCGCCGGGGAGCGTGGTGCCCGGCCGGCGCTTCACGGCGCAGGTGTACGTGCTGTCGGCGCGGGAGGGCGGGCGTACGACGCCCGTCGCCACCGGGTATCGGCCGCAGTTCTACATCCGGACCGCGGACGTGGTAGGTGACGTGGACCTCGGTGAGGTCGCGGTGGCCCGGCCGGGGGACACGGTCGTCATGACCGTGGAACTCGGGCGGGAGGTACCGCTGGAGCCCGGTCTCGGGTTCGCCATCCGTGAGGGCGGGCGGACCGTGGGGGCGGGGACCGTGACCGCCGTCGAGTGAAGGGGGCCGTCGCCCGCGGGGGACCGTGGGCCGGTCGCGGCCGGCCCACGGTCCCCCTCACGCCTGCACAGGCACAATGGGCGGGTGAGCGAAGCCATACCCGTCACCCGAGCCGTCGACCACGGCACCGCCAAGCTGATGCCCGACGTCGACCGGGAACGGGCCTGGCTGCTCACCGTGGACGGGGCGCCCCAGTCGTACGTCGATCTGGACGAGCCGGAGCACCTGGAGTTCGAGTACGCGCGGCGGCTCGGGCACGTGCTGGACACCGTCGCGGAGACCGGCCGGGCGCTGGACGCACTGCACCTCGGCGGGGGCGCGCTCACCCTGCCCCGGTACCTGGCCGCCACCCGGCCCGGCTCCCGGCAGGACGTCGTCGAGGCCGACCGAGGGCTGTTGGAGCTGGTCGCCGAACAGCTGCCGCTTCCGGACGACGCGGGCGTCACCCTGCACGCGGCGGACGCCCGCGCCTGGCTGGAAACCGCCCCCGACGACCTCGCCGACGTCCTGGTCGCCGACGTCTTCGGCGGCTCCAGAGTGCCCGCCCACCTGACGTCCCTCGCCTACGCCCGTGACGCGGCGCGGGTGCTGCGCGGCGACGGCGTCTACCTGGCCAACCTGGCCGACGCGGCGCCCTTCTCCTTTCTGCGCTCCCAACTCGCCACCTTCGCCACGGTGTTCGAGGAGCTGGTGCTGATCGCCGAGCCGGGCGTGCTGCGCGGGCGCCGCTTCGGCAACGCGGTGCTCGTCGCCGCCCACCGGCCGCTCGACACGACCGCTCTCGCCCGGCTCACCGCCTCCGACGCCTTCCCGGCCCGGGTCGAACACGGGCCCGCCCTGCGGAAGTTCATCGGCGGCGCGACGCCGGTCCACGACGCGGACGCCGTACCGTCGCCCGTGCCCCCGGACGGGGCGTTCGGCGTCGGGTGACGCGGTTGGGCCGAAAGGACCGACCGGGTCTACCGCGGACACCTGCGGTAGACCCGGAGGCGGCCCGGCGGTAGACCCGGTAAGCGCGGCCCGGCGGTAGACCCGGTAAGCGCGGCCCGGCGGTAGACCCGGTAAGCGCGGCCCGGCGTCAGCCCGTCGGCTCGCCGTGCAGGCGTACGGTGCTGAGGATCTTCATGATGGTCTCCTTGGAGACCTCTTCGTCGACGCCCTTGGCGCCGTAGAAGTTCCACGACACGAAGTCACCGGCGGAGTTCTTGAAGCCGAAGGTGATCGCCTTGCCGTCGGTGACGCACTTGCCCTTCGCGGGCGTGTCCTTCGACGACGCCCAGGCGTAGCTGCCCTCGACGCCCGACGTGGTCGTGTAGGGCGTGGCCTTCTTGTCGAGCGTGATGCTCTTCTTGTCCGGCTGCGTGTAGCCGCCGTAGACCCACCAGGCCGGCGTGTTGATGGCGATCTCGTCGGTGTCCTTGGCTCCGTTGGCGCCCTTGGTGCCGGTCGCGGCCAGGGACATGGTGTCGGTGTTGCCGTCCTTGTCGTCGTCGGACTCGCACCACTTGGACTTGAGGATCGCCGGCGCCGACATCGTGATGATCGGCTTGATGTCGTCCGAGTTCTCCTCCTCGAAGGCGACGGCCGACCGCGGGGACTGCACCTCCCAGTCCGCCGGCACGTCGAAGGCCGTACCCCACTTGGGGTTGACGACGATCTTCCAGCCGCTGATGGTCGCCTTCTCGGCGTCACCGCCGCGCGGGTCGTCCTCGGAGGGGGACGCGCTCGGCTCGGAGGCGCTCGCGGACGGCTTCACGTCCTTGCCGTCCGCCACGTTCTCCTTGTCGTCGCCGCCCAGCACCAGGAATCCGGTCACACCGGCGGCCACGACCACGGCCAGCGCCGCCACGATCGCGACGACCTTCGTCCGGTTGCCGCCGTCACCGGGCGGCGGTCCGGGCGGGCCGGCCGGCCCCGGAGCACCCCACTGCGGTTGCTGCGGATAGGTGTTGGGCTGCTGGAATCCGGGCTGCTGGTACGGATTCGGCTGCTGGTACCCCGGCTGCTGGTACGGGTTGTGCTGCTGTTGCGGGTTCTGCTCGCCCCCGGGCGGCTGCTGTCCTGGCCACATGGGCAGCCACCCTAGTCCCGCCAGGGACACGATCAGGTCACCGGGCCTTGTCAGGGACGTAGCAAAACGGTGCCGCGGTGGATCAACTCGCCTACGTGGACGGGGGTGTGTAGAGCCGTACGGTCTTCATGATTTCGCGGACCGTGGCATCCGGGACCTCGTCGTCCACGCCCGCGACCCCGACCAGCGACCAGGACGCGAAGTCGCCGTCCGTGTTCGTGAAGGCGAAGGTCGTCGCCTTGCCCTCGGTGTCGCACTTGTCCTTCCTGACGGCCCCGGAGGACCGGGAGGTGGCGGTACTGCCGGTGAGGCCGGAGGTCGTGGTGAAGGAGGTGACCGGCCCGGTGGTGACCTTCTTGCGGTCCGGTTGCGTGTAGCCGCCGTAGACCCACGTCGAGGAGTCGGTGCGGGCTATCGCCTCCGTGCTCTTGGCGCCGTTGTTGCCCCTGGTGCCCACGGCGGCCAGCGACGTGTAGTCCTTCTCGCCGTCCTTGTCGTCGTCCGACCCGCACCACTCCTCCTTGAGGTACGCGGGAGCCTTCATGGCGACGAGGGGCTTGTCCTGCGGGTCGTCGTTCTCGGAGACCCAGGAGACCCAACCCGTGGACTGCGGCGCCCAGTCGGACGGGACGTCGAAGGCGACGCCGAGGTCGGGGTTCACGACGACCTTCCAGCCGGCCACGGTGGGCTTCATGCCGTCGGCGGCGCGGGGGTTGCCCGAGGGGGAGGGGGACGCCGACGCCGGGGAGGTCGTCGGGCCGGGGCCGGCCTCGTCGTCCGAACCGCCGCCCAGGAGCACGGCGCCGGTGACGGCGGAGGCCAGCACCACGGCCGCGGCGACGCTGATCGCCACCACCTTGGTGCGACGCCCGCCGCCCGGCGGAGCGGGCACCAGGGTGGGCGCGTCCCACGGCTGGGGCTGCCCGGCATACGGGTTCGCCTGGTGGTATCCGGGCTGCTGGTAGGGGTTCTTCTCAGCCGGGTGCTGCTGCGGGTCCTGCCCGCCCCCCGGCGGCTGCTGTCCTGGCCACATGGGCGGTAAGGATACGGCGATCACCCGGGGGCTCTGGCCCCGCGAGGCTACTCATGGGTAACATGACGGCATGAGCGCAGATCAGATGTCCATCGGCGAGTTGCTCGCCGCCACGGTGCCGATGGTTCGCACGCTGAACCTGGAGTACCTGGAGACCACCCCGGAGCAGGCCGTCCTGGCCCTCCCGGACCAGAGCGAGTACCGCAATCACGTGGGCGGGCCGCACGCCGGCGCGATGTTCACGCTGGGGGAGTCGGCCAGTGGGGCGATCGTCCTGGCGGCCTTCGGCGACCAGCTCTCGCGGGCCGTGCCGCTGCCGGTGACCGCCGAGATCGCGTTCAGGAAGATCGCCCTGGGGCCGGTCACCGCCACCGCGACGCTCGGCCGCCCCGCCGCCGAGGTCGTCGCCGAGCTCGACGAGGGCAAGCGCCCGGAGTTCCCGGTGTCCGTCGCCATCCGGCGCGAGGACGGGGCGGTCACCACCGAGATGACCGTGGTCTGGACCCTCCGGCCCAACGGCTGAGTCAGGGCTCACGGCACGGGCGGGGAGGTGGACGGCCGGCCGCGTCCGGCCGTCCACCTCCGCCCTCACCAGGAAGCGGACGGGTGCTCGGCCGCCCGGATCAGGCGGCGGACCGCTCGCGTCCGGCGCTTTTGGTGTCCAGGCGTCCGGTGGTCCGGCCGTCGTTCACCTCCGCCGTCCCGGCCCCGTCGACCGCGGCCGCCCCGGCGCCGATCACCTCCGCCGTCCGGGCGTCCCGCAGCCCCGCCGGCCCGGTGTCCGCCAGCCCCGCGACGAACTCCCTGAGCCAGCCCACGAACTCGGGTCCGAGGTCGTCGCGGTCGCAGGCCATGCGGACGACCGTGCGCAGGTAGTCGGCCTTGTCGCCGGTGTCGTAGCGCAGTCCGTCGAAGACGACCGCGTGCACGGTGCCGCCGGTGGCCAGTTCCTGGAGGGCGTCGGTGAGCTGGATCTCGCCGCCGCGGCCGGGCGGGGTGCGCTCCAGGATGTCGAAGACGGCGGGGTCGAGGACGTAGCGGCCGATGACGGCGTAGGCGCTGGGGGCGTCCTGTGCCGCCGGCTTCTCGACCAGGCCGGTGACGCGGACCACGTCGTCCTGCCCGGTGGGTTCCACGGCCGCGCAGCCGTAGAGGTGGATCTGTTCGCGGGGGACCTCCATGAGGGCGACCACGCTGCCCGCGTGCTGGTCGCGGACCTCCAGCATCCGGCCGAGCAGGGTCTCGCGTGGGTCGATGAGGTCGTCGCCGAGCAGGACGGCGAACGGCTGGTCGCCGATGTGGCGGCGGGCGCAGAGCACGGCGTGCCCGAGGCCGAGGGGTTCGCCCTGGCGGATGTGGTGGATGTCGGCCAGGCGTGCGGGGTCGCGTACGGCGTCCAGTCGGACCGTGTCGCCCTTGGCCGCGAGGACCTGCTCCAGTTCGAAGGCGTTGTCGAAGTGGTCCTCGATGGCCCGCTTGTGGCGGCCGGTGATCATCAGTATGTCGTCGAGGCCGGCGGCCGCCGCTTCCTCGACGACGTACTGGATGGCCGGCTTGTCCACGACCGGGAGCATCTCCTTGGGTGTCGCCTTCGTGGCGGGCAGGAAGCGGGTGCCGAGGCCGGCGGCGGGTACGACCGCCTTGCGGACCGGGCGGGCGGGGGCGTGGGTGGTTGTCGAGTGGGGGGCGATCATGCGGCTCATGCTGGCGTACGACGATGGGAACACCCCGAGAGAAAGCTCTGAGCCCGCTGTGTGACGCGGTGGGAAGTTGGAGATTTCGTGTGCCAACCGGTCTGCGGGGCACACAACTTGACGACGTCACTCCGGGGTATTTTCGAATGTGGGTGCGGATACCGACGGTAACTTTTCTGAAGTCGCCTCTTTTTGAACTCCGGTCACTCGAACTTCTTGTTTACTGTGACGCGCTTGTGCGAAAGTGAGCGGCCCCTGACCGACCGCTCATTACCGACCGCACCGACTGCTCAAAACCGACCCGCACCTGACGCGGTATAGGTACGCACCAATCAGGCACCTGCTTTCCTACGGACGCGCATTCCCCATGCCGTCCTGCGGCTTGGAAGGAATTGGTCCAGTGCAATCCGCCTACCCCCCACGGCCCCCGTACCCTCCCCGCCCCGGATCGAGCCCCGGGGAGTCGGACCGCGACCTCATGGCCCGACTCGACGGACCTGCCCCGGACGCCCAGGCCGTTGCCCTGCTGATGGCCCGTCACTGGCGGGCGACCTATGACTACGCGGTCATCTGCCTGGTCTCGTCGGCCGGTTCGGCGTCCATGGCGGCCGCCGCCGCGTTCCACCGGGTACTGGAACGGGCGGGCGGCGGAGCCGTGCGGCCCCAGCTCCTGAGGGCGGTACGGGAGACCGTCAAGGAGTGGGCGTCGGACGACGGCATTTGCGCCGTACTGCCTGAACTCCGCAAACCGACCGGCGGTCGCGGACTGCGGGCCGCGAGGTCGGCCACCCCCGAAAGGCGACAGCTCGCCGAGCGCGCATTCCAGGGACTTCCCGGCGCCTCGCAATGCCTGCTGTGGCATACGGAGGTCGAAGCCGAGCCCATATCCGTACCGGCCGGACTGCTGGGCGTGGACGCGGCCCGCGCATCGGCCGCCCTGGAACAGGCCCGCGAGCAATTCCGGGCGGGCTGCGCACGGGCCCACCGGGAACTCGCGCCCACCCGGGAATGCCGCTTCTACAACCGTCTGCTCGACGTGCCCATTCGCCGGGGCGGCTCCCTGCTGCCCGACGTACAGGAGCATCTGACGGCGTGCCGGTACTGCCGGCACGCGGCGGAACAACTCAGTCATTTCGAGGGCGGACTGGAGGAGTTGCTCGCCGAGACCGTCCTGGGCTGGGGCGCCCGCCGCTATCTCGACTCCCGGCCGGGTCGCGGAGGCGGCCAGGCCGCTCCGGCCGCGCGTCCCGCCGGACGGCCGAGGCCCGGCGGCCGCCACCGCCCCGCCCACCGCCCCGCCCAGGCAGGCCCCCTCGCTGCACCCCGCCGGCACACCAAGACGGTGCTCGTGGGGGCCGGGCTGACCTCCCTCGCCCTGCTGGCGACCGTGCTCGTCGCCCGGAGCTGGTCCGAGGAAGGCGGCGAACCCGGCCCCCGCGCCACCTGGGGCGCGTCCAGCGGAAACTCCGTCTCCCCGGGCACCTCGGGCGACGGCCCGTCCGGCGGGTCCCCGTCCGCCGCGTCCGTGGGCAACCCCGTCGAGGTCGGGCACGGCCGGTTCCGCAACGTCGCCGCCGGACTGTGCCTCGACGTACGAGGCGGCCGGGCCGAGGACGGAGCCGGGGCGGTGCTGAAGGCGTGCTCCACGGCCCGGACCCAGCAGTGGTCGTACGAGGACGACGGGCTGCTGCGCAGTGCCGTCGACCCCAGGCTCTGCCTCGACGCGGACGCCGACGAGGAAACGGTCGTCGTGGCCGACTGTCTGGTGCACGCCGGTGAGGTCCGCTACGACCTCACCGTCCGGGGTGAACTGCTGCTGCGCCGGGGCGGCGGGCTGCTCGTCGAGGACGGCCCGGGCACGGCCGTGGTAGTCGCCGAACGGGACGGATCGGCGGAGCAGCAGTGGGTGCTGGAGAGCGCGGGCGGTGACAGGGGCGGCGCGGAGAAGCGGAGCGGGACGCCGGACAGCCGCTCGAAGACGCCGGACTCGGCACCGGAGGACTCGTCGTCACCCGACGGCGACGCACTGAGCGAGGATCCGACGTCGCCGCAGGATGCCCCGGTGGCGCCGCCGCAGTTCGAGAGGCGGATGGCCCAGGTCGACGCCGACTCCGGTCAAGATCCGGCCGCACCGGCGGCGGACGCCGAGGCCCTCACCGGCGAGGCGCTGGACACGGCCGGGTCGGTCGTCGACGCGGCGGCCACGACCCTCGACCGGTCGGTCGGCGCGGCGACCGCGACCCTCGACCGGTCGGTCGGCGCGGTGCTCCGCTAGAGCGGGTCGACCGGCCGGAGCACGCACGCAGGGCGGGGCGGTGGGCCGGGGAGGCCGGTGCGACCTGTGGGACGCCGAGGCGTCCCGTTGACCCGGTAGGCTTCCCGGCGTGCGCCTGCCCTGAGGGCGCGCGCCGGGACCGCCCGGGATCACAGGGACGCGAATTCGGGAGGAACCGGCGTTGCACGTCCAGGACTGGCTCGACACGGTGCCCGCGGCAGCCGTCTACGCCCTCGTGGGAATCGTCATCGGTCTGGAGAGCCTGGGCATTCCGCTGCCCGGCGAGATCATCCTGGTCTCGGCCGCGTTGCTGTCCTCGCAGCACGCCGGCATCGACCCGGTGATCCTCGGAGCGTGCGCCACCGTCGGCGCGATCGTGGGCGACTCGATCGGCTACGCCATCGGCCGCAAGGGCGGGCGGCCGTTGCTCGCCTGGCTCGGCGGGAAGTTCCCCCGGCACTTCAGTGAGGGACACATCGCCACGGCCGAGCGTTCCTTCGAGAAGTGGGGCATGTGGGCCGTCTTCTTCGGCCGCTTCGTCGCCCTGCTGCGCATCTTCGCGGGGCCGCTCGCGGGCGTGCTGCGGATGCCGTACTGGAAGTTCCTGATCGCCAACGTGCTCGGCGGGATCGTCTGGGCGGGCGGCACGACCGCCGTCATCTACTACGTCGGTATCGTCGCCGAGTCGTGGCTGAAGCGGTTCTCGTGGCTGGGACTGGTCGCGGCGGTCCTCGTCGGGCTCACGTCGATGCTGGTGCTCAAGCGCAAGGCGAAGGCGGCGATGGCGGAGAAGCAGACGGCCGTGTCCGGGCCGGAAGCCGTGCCGGCCGCCGACTAGCACTTCCCGGCACGCGCCACCGGGCAGACCCCGGCGGCCCCACGGTTCAGGCTGGGGTCCCCACGCATCAGGCCTGGGGGCCCACGCTTCAGGCTTGGCGGCCCCAGGGTTCAGTCCCGGTAAACCACGTTTCAGTCCCGGTGGAACAAGGCTCAGTCCCGGTGGACCAAGGCTCAGTCCCGGTCGATCACGGTTCAGTCCCGGTGGATCTCGTCGTGGGCCTTCGCGAGGTCCGCGTAGAGCGTGCCGTTCAGGGTGACTCCCTGGCGCTCCTCCTCCGTCAGCTCACGCCTGACCTTCGCGGGGACGCCCGCCACCAGTGAACCCGGCGGCACCTGCATCCCCTGCGGGACCAGCGCCTGCGCGGCGACCAGGGATCCCGCCCCGATCACCGCCCCGTTGAGGACCGTCGCGCCCATGCCGACCAGGCAGTCGTCGCCGACCGTCGCCCCGTGCACCACGGCGTTGTGGCCGACGGACACGCGCTCGCCGATGGTGACGGGGAATCCGGGATCGGCATGGAGCGTGCAGTTGTCCTGGATGTTGCTCCGCTCGCCGACGGAGATCCGCTCGACGTCTCCGCGCAGCACCGCCCCGTACCAGACGCTCGCCCCCGCCCGAAGCGTCACGTCCCCGATCACCGAGGCGGTGGGCGCGACGAACGCTGCGTCGTCCACCTTCGGTTCCCGGCCGCCGATACCCGTGATCAACGCCTTCTGCGTCATCTCGCCTCCTGGTCCTGTGCACCGCACCGTACGCCACCCGGTGGGGCGAAGATCACAGCACCACCGGCTCATGGGTCCACCCGGCGCTGAGTACGGTGAGCGGGTGCCGAAGAAGAACACGTTCTCATCATGGCGACGCGGCGTCGTGCAGCGGGCCGTGCACGCGGGCTGGGCCTGGGTGCAGCGCACCGGCTCGGTCACCGCCGACCACCCGGGACGTTTCCGCTTCGGCGCCCTCGGCACCGGCACCCGGCTGGCCTTCCCGCTGGGCACGGTCTTCGGCGAACCCTGGATCCACCTCGGCTCGCACTGCATCGTCGGCGAACAGGTCACCCTGACCGCGGGTCTGATGCCCGACCTCGACCTCGGCCCGGACCCCATCCTGCGGATCGGCGACGGCGTGGTCCTCGGCCGGGGCAGCCACGTCATCGCCGACACCACGGTCACCATCGGCAGCGACTGCTACTTCGGGCCGTACGTCTACGTCACCTCCACGAACCATTCCTACGACGACCCGCACGAGCCCATCGGCAAGCAGTGGCCCCGGATGGAACCCGTGGAGATCGGGCCGGGCTGCTGGATCGGCACGGGCGCGGTCATCCTGCCCGGCGCGCGCGTCGGCCGGAACGTGGTCGTCGCCGCTGGTGCCGTGGTCCGCGGTGTGGTGCCGGACCACGCCGTCGTAGCGGGGGCACCCGCCCGGGTCGTCCGGCGCTGGACGCCGGGCGACGGCTGGCAGCCGCCGCTCAGGACACCGGCGCCGGTGCCGATTCCCGAGGGGGTCACCCCGGCGCAACTGCGCAGGCTGGCGGACCTGGACGAGGCGACGGCGGCGAAGCTCGCCGAGCTGGACTGACTCGGCTCGTCGCCAGCAGCAGGGTGCTCACCAGGGCCAGTCCCGCTCCCACCGCCTGGGCGGCCCGCAGCCGTTCGCCCACCATGCCTGCGGCGACCGCGACCACAGCCGTGGTCCGGCCTCGCTCCAGCCGTGGTCGGGCCTCGCTCCAGCCGCCGGTGGCCACGACGACCGCGCCGAGCGCGATCGCCTCGATCGTCTGCGCGACCACCACCACCGTCGGGGCCGGGGTATGCCGGGGTCAGCAGCCCGCCGCCGAAGTCGGCCAGGCCCCACAACAGGCTGGTGGTCGGGGCGAGGAGTGCTGTCACCGGTGACCTCGCAGTACAGTTCGGTGAACGATCGGGTGCACCACACAATAGTGCAGTGCAATGAACCCTTTCATTCAAAATATTGGCCTAGATGGTGGACGGAACGTGTCGGACCTCGACCTGCTGACCCAGTCCCTGGCGCGCAACGTCAAGCGCTGGCGTACCGAGCGCGGCTTCACCCTGGACGCGCTCGCCGCACGCGCCGGGGTCAGCCGCGGCATGCTCATCCAGATCGAGCAGGCCCGCACCAACCCGAGCCTCGGCACGGTCGTCAAGATCGGCGACGCGCTCGGGATCAGCATCACGACCCTGCTCGACTACGAGCAGGGCCCCAAGGTGCGGATCATCCCGCCCGAGCAGGTGGTACGTCTGTGGCACACCGACGCGGGCAGCTACAGCCGGCTGCTCGCCGGCACCGAGGCGCCCGGCCCGCTGGAGATGTGGGAGTGGCGGCTGATGCCGGGCGAGAGCAGCCGGTCGGATCCGCACCCCGTCGGCACGGTGGAGATCGCCCACGTCACGGCGGGCGAGCTGACGCTGACCGTCGAGGACGCGGAGTACCGCGTCCCGGCCGGCTCGAGCGTCACGTTCGAGGCCAACGCCCCGCACGCGTACGGCAATCGGGGTGACGTACCGGCGGAGATGACGCTGACGGTGTCGGTCCCGGCCGTCCACTGACGTCGAGGCCGCGGCCGCGACGGCCTTGTTAGCGTGCCCTCATGCACGCACCCATCGGCCACTTCGAGCACGCCACTCCCGCCCCCGACGCCCTCGACGAGCTGACCGGCCCCGTCGCCGACGCCGTACGCCACTGGAGCGGCAGCGTCCCCGCCGAGCGGATCGTCTACGTGGACACCGACCCGCGGTGGGCCGACACCGCCGTCTTCGTGGAGCACTACGGCCGCGAGCTGCTGGAGCGGTCGGCGAACTGTGTGGTCGTCGCGGGCCGGCGGGGTGGCGAGAGCACTCTGGCGGCCTGCGTCGTCCTGTCCACCGCCCGAGTCGACGTCAACGGCGTCGTCCGCCGTCAACTCGGCGCCCGCAAGGCCTCGTTCGCCCCGATGGACACGGCGACCGGTGAGACCGGCATGGAGTACGGCGGCATCACACCCATCGGGCTGCCCGGGGACTGGCCCGTGTTGGTGGACTCCGCCGTCGTCGACCTGCCCTATGTCCTGGTGGGCAGCGGACGCCGACGCGGCAAGCTGCTGGTGCCCGGCAAGGCGTTCGCGGAGCTGCCCGGCGCGGTGGTGCTGGAGGGATTGGGAGTCGCCTGACCTCAGGCGGGCGAGGAACGTGCGGCCGTGTGGTGCGCGAGGGCGTGATGCGGGTCCGCCCGGCCCGGTTGCGGCGCCGGGTCGGCGTGCACGAGAGCCGCGGTGAGGCGGGGCACGGCGTGCAGCAGGGCGTGTTCGGCGTCCACGGTGATGGCGTGCGCCTGGCGTACCGTCGCCTCGCCGTCCACCACGACCGCCACCTCGGCGCGCAGCCGGTGCCCGATCCAGCGCAGCCGCAACTCGCCCACCGCGCGCACCCCCTCGACCTCCGTCAGCGCCTGTTCGGCCCGGTCCACCAAGGCCGGATCGACGGCGTCCAGCACCCGCCGGAACACCTCGCGCGCGGCGTCCCGGAGCACCAGCGCGATGGCGGCGGTGATGGCCAGTCCCACCACGGGGTCCGCCAGGTGCCAGCCGAGGGCCGAACCGCCCGCGCCCAACAGCACGGCCAGTGACGTGAACCCGTCCGTACGGGCGTGCAGTCCGTCCGCGACCAGCGCGGCCGAGCCGATGTCACGGCCCACCCGGATCCGGTACCGGGCCACCCACTCGTTGCCCGCGAAACCGACCAGCGCGGCCACCGCGACCGCCGGCACGTGTTCGACCGGCCGCGGATCGAACAGCCGGTCCACCGCCGCCCACCCCGCGAACGCCGCCGACGCGGCGATCGTCAGCACGATCACGATGCCCGCCAGATCCTCGGCGCGGCCGTAGCCGTACGTGAAACGCCGCGTCGCCGCGCGCCGCCCCAGCACGAACGCGATCCCCAGCGGTACGGCGGTCAGCGCGTCCGCGGCGTTGTGCACCGTGTCGCCGAGCAGGGCGACCGACCCTGAGAGGGCCACCACGAAGGCCTGCGCCAGCGCCGTCGCCCCCAGCACCGCCAGCGAGATCCACAGGGCCCGCATGCCACGGGCGGAGGACTCCAGGGCGGAGTCGAGCCTGTCGGCGGTCTCGTGGGAGTGGGGGGAGAGGAGGTGGGTGAGGCGGTGACGGAGGGGGGCCTTCGGGTGGTGCGGGTGCGGGTGCGGGTGGTGGGGGTGCGTGTGCTCGCGACGGCTGTGCGGGTCCCCGTGGTCGTGCCCATGTCCCTGCTCGTGGGCGTGGGCGTGGCCGTGCGCGTGCCCCTGGCCCTGCCCGTGCTCGTGGTCGTGCCGGTCGTTCACGTGGGTCCCCTTCCGGTGCGCCGGGAGTGGACGTGAGGCGCCCACGAGGCCCATTATGTGCGTATGAGCGCACGCATGCACCTATCACCTGCGCACGATGCGCACCCGCGCACTCCGGGCGAGGAGCAGTTCGCCCTCGCCGCCGACATCCTGGCCCTGCTCGGCGACCGGACCCGGCTCGCCCTGCTGCATGCCCTGGCCGGGGGAGAGGCCGACGTCACGTCGCTCACGGAGGTGTGCGGGGCGGCGCGGCCGGCCGTCAGCCAGCACCTGGCCCGGCTGCGGCTGGCCGGTCTGGTGAACACCCGCAAGGAGGGCCGCCGGGTGATCTACTCACTGCGCGACGGCCATCTGCGTCGGTTGGTGGACGAGGCCCTGAACGTGGCCGACCACCGGCTCAGCGACCGGCCGCTGCACGACTGACGGACGGGCGCGGGCCGGTCAGTAACCGGAGGCGGTGCCCAGGTACTGCTCCGCGAAGGCCGCCGCGGCCCTGGGGGAGGTGAACAGGCGGCGGAGGCGGGCGAAGGTGGTGCCCGCGCGGTAGGCGTCGCCCGAGGAGGTGCCGTGGTAGACCTCCGAGAGCCACTGGGAGAACTCCTGGTAGTCCCACACCCGCCGCAGACAGGTCTCCGAGTACCCGTCGAGTCCGCTCTCGTCACCCCCGGTGAGATAGCCGACCAGGGCGTCGCCGAGGAGGAAGGCGTCGTGCAGGGCGAGGTTCATGCCCTTCGCGGCGATGGGGGCGGTCAGGTGGGCGGCGTCCCCGGCCAGGAAGAGCCGGCCGAACACCATGGGTTCGACGACGTAGTTGTGCATGTCCAGGACGCGCTTCTCGATCAGCCGCCCCTCGGTGAGCGGGCCGGTGCCCGTCGCCGCGAGGCGTAGCCGGAGCTCGGACCAGACCCGTTCGTGCGACCAGTTCTCCGGGTCGTCGCCGGGCGGGCACTCCAGGTAGTAGCGGGTCACCTCGGGACTGCGGGCCATGTGCCCGGCGAAACCGTTCGGGTGGATGCCGAACACCACACAGTCGTTGGACGGCGGCGCCTCGGCGAGCAGCGCCAGCCAGCCGACGCCGTAGTCGTGCCGGGAGATGCGCGCCTGCCCGGGCAGCGCGGTGCGGGTGACCCCGCGCCCGCCGTCGCAACCCGCGACGAAGTCGCACTCGACGATCTCGCGCTCGCCCGTCTCCGCGGAGACGTACGACACCGAGGGGCGGGCGCTGTCCAGATCGTGCAGCCGGACGTCCCGCACTGCGAACCGCGCCTCGCCGCCCCGCACGTCCACGTACTCGCGCACCAGGTCCGTCACCAGGAACTGCTGCGGGTAGATGAAGTGGTGAGTGTCCGTCAGTTCGGCGTAGGAGAAACGGAAGCGCTCGCCCCCGAACCGGAACTCGCACTCGCTGTGCAGCTGCGCCCGCTCCAGCAAGGTCTCCGCGAGGCCGCGCTGTTGGAGGCCGCGCACGGCCCACTCCTCGATGACGCCCGCCCGGGGCCGCCGCTCGATGAACTCGCGGGTCTCCGTCTCCAGGACCAGACAGTCGACGCCTGCGGCCCGCAGGACGTTGCCGACGGTGAGGCCGGCGGGTCCGGCGCCCACGACGACGACCGGAAAACGCTGCGGGGCACCGGAGTCGAGGTGGACGGCAGTGGAGTTCACCCGAACATTATGTCGGGCTGAACCGGGCGGGGCGGCGGGGCAACGGGCAACGGGTCGGGCGGCGGGCCTCAGTGCGCCGGTGCCTCCGTCACCGCCACGTCGTCGATGCTCCGCTCGATCTCCTCCGGACGGGACGCGGACCCCCGCGCCCAGTAGTAGATCGCCAGCGAGAAGACCGTGACGACCAGGATGTCCCACCACAGGGGGATGCGGCCCCGGCCGCCGAAGCTGCCCAGCCAGGAGATGAGGCCCATGCCCACCAGGTAGACCGGCAGCCACTGGGCAGCCTTCCAGTCCAGGCGCGGTGCGTCGGGCAGGCCCTTGCGGGTGGCGTACCAGGCGTACCCGCCGAGGAGGACGTAGCCGAGGACGATGGCCAGGCCGAGCCGCCACAGGGTGTCCCAGGTGGACCAGTAGATGATGAGGTTGGCCACCACGAAGGACAGCGGGGCGATCACCGTGCCGCCGGGCAGCCGGTAGGGACGCTCGTGGTGCGGCAGGCGGTCGGCGAAGACGCCGTACGCCAGGGGGGCGCCCGCGTACATCAGGACGCTCGCCGAGGTGATGAAGCTGACGAGTTCCTGCCAGCTGGGGAAGGGCAGGAAACAGATCACGCCGGTCACGAAGGAGATGAGCAGCCCGAACCACGGCACGCCCCGCGCGTCGGTCCGTTCGAAGAGCTTGGGGGCGTAGCCGTTCCTGGCCAGGCCGTAGGAGACGCGGGCGGTCGCGGTGGTGTAGATCAGGCCGGTGCCGCCGGGGGAGACCACGGCGTCCAGGTACAGCACCACGGCCAGCCAGCCCAGCCCGACGAGGGTCGCCAGGCCCGCCCAGGGGCCGTCGATGCCCGGGTAGTCGAGCCTGGCCCAGCCGTGCGCGAAGGCGTGGTGCGGCAGGGCGGCGATGAACACCACCTGGAGCAGTACGTAGACGACCGCGCCGATGGCCACGGAACCGAGTGTCGCCCTCGGCAGGTCCCGCTTCGGGTCGCGGCTCTCGCCCGCGAGTTGGATGGCCTGCTCGAACCCGAGCAGGGCGAAGATGATGCCGCTGGTGCTGATCGCGGTCAGCACGCCCTTGGCGCCGAACGGCGCGAAGCCCTCCGAGGTGAAGTTGCCGGGGTGGAAGTTGCCGACCGCGATGATGAAGATGGCGGCCAGCGGTACCGCGATCTTCCACCAGGTCGCGGCGCTGTTGGTGTGGGCGAGGGCCCGTACACCGAGGAAGTTGACGACGACGAAGACGGCCATCAGCGCGACGGCCACGAACAGACCGCTGCTCGTCAGTGTGCCGTCCGGGTGGTGCTGGAAGCCCCGGGCCCAGGACCAGTGCCCGGCGTATCCGATCATGGCCTCGACCTCGATCGGCGCCACGGTCGCCGCCTGGAGCCAGGAGAACCAGCCGAAGGACATGCCGGCCAGACCGCCGAACGCGTAGTGCGGATATCGCGCGGTGCCGCCCGCGACCGGGAACATTCCGCCGAGTTCCGCGTGCACCAGCGCGAGCAGCACGATCGCCACCGCGCCGATCACCCAGGAGATGACGGCCGCGGGACCGGCCGCGGCGACCGCCTTCTCGGCGCCGTAGAGCCAGCCGGATCCGATGATGGAACCGACCGACGCCCACATCAGGCCGATCAGTCCGACGTCCCGCCGCAGTCCGCCGCCCGGGCCCTTCGTGGCCTCCGGGGCGGCGTGATCAACGCTTACCATTTCTTAAGAGGCCTCTCATAAAGCAGATGCTTTTACTGTGCAAGAGGCTTCAGATTAGGAATCACGCGCCGTCGCGCTGAAGGCGGTTGTCGAATTTTGACTGGTGTGCGGGGAATTCCTGGAACGTTATTCAGGAATTGCGGACGCGGTGGAAACCCGAGTGACCACCTGAGCTGTCAGGGGTCGGTCCGTCCTCACCCCAGCCGCGGGATCTCGATCGCCGGGCAGCGGTCCATCACCATCTCCAGGCCCGCTTCCCGGGTGCGGTCGTACGCCTCCTCGTCGATGACCCCGAGCTGGAACCAGACCGCCCGCGCCCCCTTCGCGACGGCCTCCTCGGCGACCGCCCCGGCGAGCTCGCTGTTCACGAACACGTCGACGACGTCCACGTCGAAGGGGATGTCCGCGAGCGAGGCGTACCCCTGCTCGCCGTGCACCGTCTCCGCCTTGGGGTGCACCGGCACGACCCGTTTGCCGTAGCGCTGCAGCACCTCGGCGACGCCGTACGCGGCGCGCCGTCGGTTCGACGACAGGCCGACCACGGCCCAGGTGTCGCCGAGCCCGGTGAGGATCTTGCGGACTGTTGCCTCGTCGCCGTACACCGTCGGTCTCCAGGGGTCGTATCAGCACTGACGCCTGGCACAACAGTGCGCCGGTCTCGGGGATTCCCCGCCGTGATAGCTTGCCGAGGCCAGTCGAACCCATGAACGTGGGTCAGGGAATCCGGTGTGAATCCGGAGCTGACGCGCAGCGGTGAGGGGGACGGGCGGGGCATCGGCCACTGGACGACTCTCGAGTCGTCCGGGAAGGCGCTCCGACCGGCTGAACCCGAGTCCGAAGACCTGCTGGCGGCCCCCGCGGTCGAGCTACGGCGGGGGAGTTCCGTACGACCGGGCTCCGCGTTCGAGCCCTCGACGACCGAGGACCCACTCCCGTGCCGATAGCACGTCTTGCCCGCATGGCCCGTCCCACCGCGCTGCTCGCGGCCGGCTCCCTGCTGATGACCGGCTGCGGTGACAGCGGCCCGGCCGCCTCGCAGGCCGCCGTCAGCCTCGACAACTGCGGCCGTGAGGTACGCGTCCAGGCCCCGCCCGAGCGGGCCGTCTCGCTCAACCAGGGCACCACCGAGATCATGCTCTCCCTCGGTCTCGCCGACCGGATGGCGGGTACGGCGACCTGGACCGACCCCGTGATGAAGGGGCTGGAGAAGGCGAACGCGAAGGTGGAGCGGATCGCCGACAACAACCCCTCCTTCGAACGGGTCCTGGACGTCGAACCGGACTTCGTCGCCGCCTCCTTCGTCTCCACGCTGGGCAAGGGCGGGGTGGCCACCCGGGAGCAGTTCGAGAAGCTCGGCGTCCCCACCTACGTCTCACCGTCCGACTGCGTCGGCAAGGACAACTCCGGTGACGGGGACGGCGTACGCGACCAACCGGTGACCGCCGACGACGTCTACGGCGAAGTCCGCGACCTGGCCGCCGTGTTCGGAGTGAAGGAGCGTGGCGAGAGGCTCGTCGCCGCACTGAAGAGGCGCATGGCGAAGGCCACTGCGGGTGTCGACGCCTCCGACGTGAGCCTGCTGTTCTGGTTCGCCAACTCCGAGTCGCCGTACATGGCGGGCTGCTGCGGAGCGCCCGGCGTCATCACCCGTGCCCTGGGCGCGAAGAACGTCTTCGACGACACGCACGACGAGTGGCCGCAGATCAACTGGGAGACGGTCGCCGACCGCGACCCCGACGTCCTCGTCATCGGCGACCTGACCCGCAGGTCGCAGACCGCCGAGTCGGCCGAGCGGAAGATCGCCTTCCTGGAGTCCGACCCGGTCACCAGGAACATGACCGCCGTCCGGCACCACCGGTACGTCCTGCTCAGCGGGCAGGCCATGAACCCGACCATCCGGACGATCGAGGGCGTGGAGCGGGTCGCGGCCGGACTGCGCGAGTTCGGGCTCGTGAAGTGACCGCCCGGGCGGTCCTGCTCACCGCTGCCGGCACCCTCCTGCTGTGCTGCTCCCTCGCCGTCGCCATCACCATCGGACCGGCCGACATCCGGGTCGCCGACGTGTGGTCCGTCGTCGCCGCCCATCTCGGGCTCGGCACCTCGGAGTCGACGCCGATCCGGGACGGCATCGTGTGGCAGCTCAGGCTGCCGCGCACGCTCCTCGCGGCCGTGTGCGGCGCCGGACTGGCCGTGTGCGGGGCGGTGATGCAGTCCCTGCTGCGCAACCCGCTCGCCGACCCGTTCGTCCTCGGGGTGTCCTCGGGCGCGTCCACCGGGGCCGTGGTGGTGGTCGTCCTCGGCGTCGGCGGGGGCGCGTTGTCCGTTCCCGCGGGCGCGTTTCTGGGCGCCCTGGTCTCGTTCGCGCTGGTGCTGTTCCTCAGCCACACGCTCGGCGGCGGCACCGACCGCGTCGTCCTCGCCGGGGTCGCCGCCATGCAGCTCTTCTCCGCGCTCACCTCGTTCGTCGTGATGACCGCGGCCGACGCCGAGACCACCCGCGGTGTCCTGTTCTGGCTGCTCGGCTCGCTCGGCGGGGCGGGCTGGACCGACGTCTGGATGTGCTTCGCCGTCCTGGCCGTGGCGCTGGTGGTCTGCCTGTCGTACGCCCGCACCCTCGACGCCTTCGCCTTCGGGCAGGACGCGGCGGCCACCCTGGGGGTGTCGGTGGCCCGCACCCGGCTGGTGCTGCTGTGCGTCACGGCCCTGCTCACGGCCGCGCTGGTCAGTTCCGCCGGCGCCATCGGCTTCGTCGGGCTGGTGCTGCCGCACGCCGCCCGTGCCCTGGTCGGCCCGGGCCACGCCCGGCTGCTGCCCGTCACCGCGCTGACCGGGGCGGTCTTCCTGGTGTGGGTCGACACGCTGGCCCGCACGGTTCTCGACCCGCAGGAGGTGCCGGTGGGTGTGGTGACGTCGCTGATCGGGGTGCCGGCCTTCGTGGCGGTGCTGTACCGGACGCGGAGGGTGCGGTGAAGCCGGCCCCGCGCACGGAGTCGAAGGCGCCGGCCGGGAACGGGGCCGGCCTCGGCGCCGACCGCGTCAGCCGCCGCGTCGACGGCCGGCTCATCCTCGACGGCGTCTGTCTCGCCCCCGAACAGGGCACCACCGTCGGACTGCTCGGGCCCAACGGCTCCGGAAAGTCGACCCTGTTGCGGCTGCTGGCCGGCCTGCTCAGCCCCAGCGCCGGTGTCGTCACGCTCGACGGAGCGCCCCTGGCCGGCCTGGCCCGCCGCGAGGTCGCCCGGCGCCTCGCCGTGGTCGAGCAACAGGTGGACACGCAGGTCGAGTTGACGGTCCTGGACGTCGTACGGCTCGGACGCGTCCCGCACCGCCGGGCCTGGACGCCCGCCTCCGCCGACGACGAGCGAGCCGTGCGGGCCGCCCTGGCGCGCACCGGGCTCGGCGACCGCCGCGACCAGCCCTGGCACACCCTGTCGGGCGGTGAGCGCCAGCGGGTGCAGATCGCCCGCGCGCTCGCCCAGGAACCCCGCGAACTCCTCCTCGACGAACCCACCAACCATCTCGACATCCACCACCAGCTCGACCTCCTGACCCTGGTCACCGGTCTCCCGGTCACCACCGTCGTCGCCCTGCACGACCTCAACCTCGCGGCGATGTACTGCGACCAGGTGGTCGTCCTGAACACGGGCCGGGTGGTGGCGGGCGGCGCTCCGGGCGAGGTCCTGACCGAGGAGCTCATCGCCGAGGTGTACGGGGTACGGGCCGCCGTGACCAGGGAAGGGCCCGGCGATCGGCCCCATGTGCGATTTCTGGGCACGCTGCCTTGAACGCGTGTTCGGTCGGTCGGTGGCGCGGCGCGGTCCACCCGCCTACGCTCAGCCCGTGCTGCGCATCATCGACGCCGGAACCGGCGAGCCCGTGGACGCCGCTCCCGCACGCCGGGGGCTGACCCGTGTCCAGGCCCACGTGCCGGGCCGCGACACCACCGCCCTGCGCGTGCTGCTGGTCGCCGACGTTCTGGTCCGTGCCCTGGAACTGGGCGGCACGCCCGTCTGGGCCCTGCTGGGCGGCGAACGAGAGTCGGCGGAACTGAGGGCAGGCGCCGCCGCCCTCGGGATCCGTCCGTTCGAGGACAGCCGGGACGTGTCGGCGGGGCCCGGGGAGGCCCAGGTGATCCACGTGCTCGCCGAGGACGCGGGTGCGGACAGCTCACCGCCCCCCTCCGGCGGCGTCCGGCTGATCGTGGCCCCTGTGGCCCCTGTAGCCCCCGTGGCCGCCGGTGCGGCCGTGGTCCCGGAGGGGGTCGACCCGACCGTCGTACGTCTTGCCCTGCTCTCCCGGCGCCGGAGCGAGCCCGTACGGCTCGACGCGGACGCGCTGGGTGAGGCCCGCGAGACGCTCGTACGGTGGCGGCGCGCGGTCGCCGACTGGGCGCGCAGGCCCTCACGGGCGATTCCGGAGGAGGTGCGCGGAGAGCTCCGGACCGCCTGGGAGGACGACCTGGACGTCCTCGGGGTGCTGCGCGTGCTCAGGGAGGTGGAGACCTCGGAGCTGTTGGAGGGCGCCCGCTTCGAGACGTACGCCTACGCCGACCGGCTGCTCGGTCTCGAGCTCACCCGCGACCTGGGATCCCCGGCGTGATCGCCCGGGCGGGAGCGGGCCCACTGCGCCATCTGGTCGTCCTGCGGCACGCCAAGTCCGCATGGCCGGCCGGTGTCCCCGACCACGAACGCCCCCTCGCCCCGCGCGGCCGCCGGGACGCGCCGGCCGCGGGACGGGCCCTCGCCGAGGCCGACCTGCTGCCCGACCTCGCGGTGTGTTCCACCGCCGTACGGGCCCGGCAGACCTGGGAGCTGGCCTCCGCACAGTGGGTGTCCCCGCCGCCGGCGCGGCTCGACGCGCGGGTCTACGCGGCGGACGTGCCCGAGCTGTCGGCCGTGCTGCACGAGACGCCCGGTGAGGTCGGCACCCTGCTGCTGGTCGGGCACAACCCCGGGCTGGAGGAACTCGTCCTCCACCTCGCCGGCGACGGCCTCGACGACGCTCTGGACGAGGTCCGGCTGAAGTTCCCGACCTCGGCGATCGCCGTACTCGCCTGGCGCGGCGGCACCTGGCGGGACCTCGCCCCGGGCACGGCCCTGCTGACGGACGTGATCGTGGCGCGCGGCAAGAAGTGACCGCGGACCGGCCGACGGGGACGTGCGGCCGGCTCCGGGACCGATGCGGCGCGGCGCCTCGCGGGCGA
This sequence comes from Streptomyces resistomycificus, assembly GCF_001514265.1. Lineage (GTDB taxonomy): Bacteria > Actinomycetota > Actinomycetes > Streptomycetales > Streptomycetaceae > Streptomyces > Streptomyces resistomycificus. The sequence goes on from NZ_KQ948989.1 coordinate 83,347, forward strand.
CCGGGGCGACCGGGGCTGCCGTGTCCGGGGCTTCGCACCCGCCGCGGCGGACGCGGAGGCTGCGCATAGGCTGACCGGATGCAGGACGAGTACCGCACAGTCGCCCGCCCGGGCGTCCACGAGACCGAGGTCAACCGCTCCCGCTTCCTGTGCGCCCTCGCCCCGGCGGCCACCGAACAGGAGGCCCAGCACTTCGTCGCGAGCGTCCGCAGGCAACACGCGGACGCCACGCACAACTGCTTCGCGTACGTCATCGGCGCCGACGCGGCGATCCAGAAGGCGAGCGACGACGGCGAGCCCGGCGGCACCGCCGGCGTCCCCATGCTCCAGATGCTGCTCCGCCGAGACATGCGCTACGTCGTCGCCGTCGTCACCCGCTACTACGGCGGCGTCAAGCTCGGCGCGGGCGGTCTCATCCGGGCCTACGGCGGAGCGGTCGGCGAAGCCCTCGACAGCCTCGGCACCCTCACCCGCCGCCGCTTCCGGCTGGCCACGGTGACGGTCGACCACCAGCGCGCCGGCAAGGTCCAGAACGACCTGCGGGCGACGGGCCGCGAGGTGCGGGACGTGCGCTACGGCGAGGCCGTCACCATCGAGATCGGACTGCCGGACGCCGACGTGGAGGCCTTCCGGGCGTGGCTGGCCGACGCGACCGCCGGTACGGCCGGGTTCGAGCTCGGCGGAGAGGCGTACGGGGACGCCCGGCGCCCGTGAAGAACCTCACGACGAGGACGATCGCAGGCGAAAGGTGCATAACGGCCGTGAACGCGGCCCGTCATGACGGGTCGATACGGGAGTAACCGCCCGTGCTGTCAGAAGCGGCCGTTAGTCTCGAGGATCATGAGACTGCTGCACACGTCCGACTGGCACCTGGGCCGGGCCTTCCACCGGGTGAACATGCTCGGCGCCCAGGCCGAGTTCATCGGGCACCTCGTCACGACCGTGCGGGAGCGCGGCGTCGACGCGGTGGTCGTGTCGGGTGACGTGTACGACCGGGCGGTGCCTCCCCTCGCCGCGGTCGAGCTCTTCGACGACGCCCTGCACCGCCTCGCCGCCCTCGGCGTGCCCACGGTGATGATCTCCGGGAACCACGACTCGGCCCGGCGGCTGGGAGTGGGGGCCGGGCTCATCGACCGAGCGGGTATCCATCTGCGGACCGAACCGTCGGCGTGCGGCACGCCCGTGGTGCTCGCCGACGCCCACGGCGACGTCGCCTTCTACGGGCTGCCGTATCTCGAACCCGCGCTGGTGAAGGACGAGTTCGGGGTGACGAAGGCCGGGCACGAGGCGGTGCTGGCCGCCGCCATGGACCGGGTCCGCGCGGACCTCGCCACCCGCGCGCCCGGCACCCGGTCCGTCGTCCTCGCCCACGCCTTCGTCACCGGCGGCCAGGCCAGCGACAGTGAGCGGGACATCACCGTCGGCGGCGTCGCCGCCGTGCCCGCCGGCGTCTTCGACGGCGTCGACTACGCGGCACTGGGGCACCTGCACGGCAGCCAGACCATCACCGAGCGCGTGCGCTACTCCGGCTCCCCGCTGCCGTACTCCTTCTCCGAGGCCGACCACCGCAAGACCATGTGGCTCGTCGACCTGGACGCCGAGGGCTCGGTCACCGCCGAGCGCCTCGACTGCCCGGTCCCGCGGGCGCTGGCCCGCATCAGGGGCCCGCTGGAGGAACTGCTCGCCGACCCCGCACTCGCCCGGCACGAGGACGCCTGGGTCGAGGCGACCCTCACCGACCCGGTCCGCCCCGCCGACCCCATGGCCCGGCTCGGCGAGCGCTTCCCGCACACGCTGAGCCTCGCCTTCGACCCCGACCGGGCACCGGACGACCCCGCCCTGTCCTACGCCAGGCGGCTCGCCGGGCGCAGCGACCAGCAGATCGCGGAGGACTTCGTGGTCCACGTGCGCGGCGCCGGACCCGACGAGCGGGAGCAGCTCGTGCTGCGGGACGCGTTCGACGCGGTGCGCGCGGACGAGGCCGTGCGGGAGGTGTCGCGATGAGGCTGCACCAGCTGGAGATCACCGCCTTCGGCCCCTTCGGCGGCTCCCAGACCGTGGACTTCGACGAGCTGTCGTCGGCCGGGATCTTCCTGCTGCACGGACCGACCGGCGCCGGGAAGACCTCCGTCCTGGACGCCGTCTGCTACGCGCTGTACGGCAGCGTCCCGGGCGCCCGGCAGTCCGGACAGGGCACGGCGCTGCGCAGCGACCACGCCATACCCGGCACCCGCACCGAGATCCGCCTCGAACTCACCGTCGCCGGGCGCCGGTTGGAAGTCACCCGGCAGCCGCCCTGGGAGCGGCCCAAGAAACGCGGATCCGGCACGACCCTCGACAAGGCCCAGAGCCGGCTGCGCGAGTACGACCCGGCGGCCGGCGCCTGGAAGGACCTCAGCCGCTCGCACCAGGAGATCGGCGAGGAGATCACCCAGCTGCTCGGCATGAGCCGTGAGCAGTTCTGCCAGGTGGTGCTCCTGCCCCAGGGCGACTTCGCGCGCTTCCTGCGCGCCGACGCCGAGGCACGTGGCCGGCTGCTCGGCCGCCTCTTCGACACCCACCGCTTCGGCGAGGTCGAGCAGCGGCTGGCGCACCGCCGACGGGCGGCCGAGGCCCAGGTGCGGGACGGCGACTCGGAGCTGCTGGCCGATGCGCACCGCATGCAGCAGGCGGCCGGCGCCGCTATGGAGCTGCCGGACCTGGCACCAGGCGAACCGGGCCTGGCCGACGCCGTGCTGTACGCGGCAGCCGTCGCCCGCAGCACCGCCCGGGAACAGCTGACGCTCGCCGGCTGCCGCCTCTCGGCCGCCGAGTCCGCCCACGCCGCCGCTGACCGCGACCTGGCCGACGTACGCGAACTGGACCGGCTGCAGCGGCGGTTCACCCAGGCGCGGGAGCGAGCCGCCCTCCTCGAGGAGCGCGTCGACGGCTACCACCAGGCGCAGGCCCGCATGGAGCGCGCCCGCAAGGCGGAGGCGGTGTCGCCCGCGCTGGACTTGCGGGAGGCCGCCGACACCGAACACCGGGGGGCGGCCGCGGCCGAGGCACACGCACGGGGACTGCTCCCGGAGACCTTCGCAGACGCCTCAGCCGCCGGACTCGCCTCGGCCGCCCGCCGGGCCGCCGAGGAGCTGGGCGGACTGGAGTCGGCACGCCGGGGTGAACGCCGCCTGACCGAACTCGTCCACGAGTGCGCCGAGTTGGAGCGTCAGGAGCGGGACGACGAGGAGGTCGGGCAGGACGCGGAAGCCTGGCTCGCCGGGTGGGAGGAGACCCGGGCCGCACTGCAAAGCCGTATCGACTCGGCACAGGAAGCCGCCACCCGGGCCGAACAGCTCGCCGTCCAGCGCGAACCCGCCCAGCGCCGGCTCGACGCGGCCCGGCTGCGCGACCAGCTGGCGGGCGACACGGAGACGGCAGCCGAGCAGGCCCGTCTCGCGCAGGAGCGGACGCTCCAGGCCAGGGCCCACTGGCTCGACGTCAAGGAACAGCGGCTGAACGGCATCGCCGCCGAACTGGCCGCCCAGCTGAAGAGCGGCGAACCCTGTGCCGTGTGCGGCGGCACCGAGCACCCCGCGCCGGCACGCAAGGATGCCGGGCACGTCGACCGGGAGGCGGAGGAGCAGGCGCTGACCGCCTACCAGCAGGCGGAGGAGCTGCGCGCCGAGAGGGAGCGGCGCCTGGGTGTGGCACGCGAGGCGCTGGCCGCCGCCACCGCCGAGGCCGGCGACGCCCCCACCGCACAACTCGCCGAAGAGGCGGAGAAGTTGGAGCGCCTGCACACGGACGCCCGCAGGGCCGCCTCCGCGCTGCACCCCGCACACGAGGAGCTGCGCCGCGCCCAGGCCGAGCACGAGCAGCGGACCGAGGCCCGGCAGCAGGCCGCGGTCAGGGCCGCCTCCCGGGTCGGCCGCCGTGAACGCCTCGACCGCGAGAGGGCCACGCTGGAAGCCGAACTGGCCGAGGCCCGCGGCACCGCCGACAGTGTGGCCGCGCGGGCCGCGCAGCTGGAGCGGCGGGCCGCGCTGCTCACCGACGCCGCCGACACCGCGCGCACCGCCGAGGACACCGCCCAGCGCCTCAAGGACGCCGACGCCCGCCTCGCCGACGCGGCCTTCCGCGCCGGGTTCGACACTCCGCAGGCCGCGGCCGCCGCACTCCTCGACGACACCGAACACCGCGAGTTGCAAAGGCGGCTGGACGCCTGGCAGTCCGAGGAGACGGCCGTACGCGCCGTGCTCGCCGAGGCCGACACCGCGGCCGCCGCGCGCCGGCAGCCGGCCGACGTCGACGAGGCGGAGCGGGCCGCGGCCGAGGCGGCCCGGCGGCTGCGCGACGCCGCCTCCGCCCGGGACGCGGCCGCCCGCCGCTGCACCGAACTCGACCGGCTGTCCGCGCGGGCGACCGACTCGGTACGACGCCTCGCACCGCTGCGCGAGGAGTACGACCGGGTGGCCCGTCTGGCCGGCCTGGCCGCGGGCACCTCGGCGGACAACGAGCGCAAGATGCGCCTGGAGGCGTATGTGCTGGCCGCCCGGCTGGAGCAGGTGGCCGCCGCCGCGACCGCCCGGCTGCAGCGCATGTCGTCGGGCCGCTACACCCTCGTCCACTCCGACGACCGCAGCGGCCGCGGCCGCAGTGGCCTCGGTCTGCATGTCGTCGACGCCTGGACCGGGCGGGAGCGGGACACCGCGACCCTGTCCGGTGGTGAGACGTTCTTCGCCTCGCTCGCCCTCGCCCTGGGGCTCGCGGACGTCGTCACCGACGAGGCGGGCGGGGTCCGCCTCGACACCCTCTTCATCGACGAGGGGTTCGGCAGTCTCGACGACCAGACCCTCGACGAGGTCCTCGACGTCCTCGACTCGCTGCGCGAACGCGACCGCAGTGTCGGCATCGTCAGCCACGTCGCCGACCTGCGGCGGCGCATCCACGCGCAGCTGGAGGTCGTGAAGGGCCGCTCGGGGTCGGTACTGCGGCAGCGCGGCGTCGGCTGAGCCCCGGCGGCCGGGCCCGAGGTCAGCGGCCCAGGGGACGCCGGGGCAGCGGCGAGGAGTAGACGACGCTCGTGGTCACCGAACCCAGGGCGCCGATCTTGCCCGACACCTCTTCCAGATGACGCATCGAGCTCGCCGTGACCTTGATGACGAAGCAGTCGTCACCCGTCACATGGTGCGCCTCCAGGATCTCCGGCGTCGCGGCGACCAGGTCGTGGAAGGGCTTGTAGTTGCCGTTGGGGTAGCGCAGGCGGACGAAAGCGAGGATCGGCAGGCCGAGCCGCTCGGGGTCGACGACGGCCGCGTACCCCTTGATGACGCCCGCCTCCTCCAGCCGCCGCACCCGCTCCGTCACGGCGCTCGGCGACATGGACACGGCCCGGGCCAGCTCGGCGAAACTGGCCCGGCCCTCCCGCTGGAGGACGTCGAGGATGCGCCAGTCGGTGGCGTCCGGGGAATACGCGGTCATGGCCGAGGAATAGCAGGGGAATCCCCGGCCGAGCAAGGCCCGCGCCGGGGAATGCCCCTTCATGTCAGCGATCGCCGACCGTAGATTTCCGCTCATCGGGAACGACCACGGAAGGGCCTCGACATGACCACCACGACGACCACCACGACGACCGCCACCGCCAACCCCGTCCTGCGGGTCGCCCCCGCCGCCCCCGCCGAGGCCGCCGCGTACTTCCGGGCCTCCCTGGTCTTCCACGCCGACGTGTCCGATGTCGCCGCCGCGCTCGCGGCCGGCGGCGACCCCGGCTTCGTGCTCCTCGACTCCCGTTCCACCGAGGCCTGGGACCAGGGACACGTCCCCCAAGCGGTCCACCTGCCCACCGCTCTCATCCCCGAACAGGCCGAGCAGCTCCTCGACAGGTCCGTGCCGGTCGTGACGTACTGCTGGGGTCCCGGCTGCAACGGCGCCACCCGGGCCGCGCTGGCCCTCGCCGAACTCGGCTACCAGGTCAAGGAGATGCTCGGCGGCTTCGAGTACTGGGCGCGTGAGGGCTTCGAGTTCGAGACCTGGCAGGGCCGCGAGCGGCGCGAAGCCGATCCCCTGACCGCGCCTAAGGACGCCGCAAACTGCGGCTGCTGAGCCCGAGGTTGCCCGCGCTTTGCGAACGTGTAGGTTCTGCCGCATGGTGCGATACGCGGAGCCGGGCACGGTGGAGTGGGTGGAGTCGGGCGGCGGTCCGCTCATAGCGGTGCCGGAGACGGTCCTGCCGTTCTGGGCGGGGGCCGACGGGGACGAGACGGCGTCCGACTACGACCGGGCCTGCGAGGTGGACGGGTTCATCGGGCTGCTGCCCGTAGGGGACAGTGCCGCGCTCGTCTTCGGCGACGAACCCGCCTCCACCACCTATCTGCCGGATCACCGGACCTTCGTACGCTGGTCCGCCGCCGACTCCGAGGCCGCCCTGCTCGCCGAGGTGCCGGCGGCGCTCGACACGGCGGCGTGGGAAGCGGAGGTCCGCTGGAGCGTCCCGGGTGCGGTGGTGCTGTTCGACGCGGCATGGCCCGGCACGGACGCCACCCGTGCCGACCGGGTCAGGATCGCCCTGGAACCGGGCCGGTACGCCGTGCGGGCGGCTCATGTGCGGCCCGGCCCCGAGACGTGGCTGGGTCTGGTGCAGTTGCGGCGGCTGCCTGGCTGATTCGTGGTGGATGGCGGGGGGCGGACCAGGATCGACGCGGCGAGGCTTGACGCCCACTGGGCCGTCGACACCCGCTCGGTGCTGCTCCTGGTGCAGGCCTACGCACGGCCGCCCGCCGCGCTGCCGGAGCGTGCCCCGGGCGGCCGGCTGATGATGACCTCGGGCCAGGACCACGGCGGCGGCATGCCCGCCGAGATGGCGTACGCCCTCCGGAAGGGCGCCCTGGCCTCCGTCACCGTTCCCTGGCGACCACGCTCGCCGAGCAGCAGGTCACGGTGAACACGGTCAACCCCGGCCCCGTGGACACGGACTGCCTCAGCGGCGAGGCGTACGAGACCGTCGCCGCGATGTTCCCGGCCGGTCGCTGGGGCATGCCCGACGACCCGGCCCGCCTCATCGCGTGGCTCGTGGCGGACGAGGCGGGCTGGGGCACCGGCAACGTGATCGACTCGGAGGGCGGCTTCCGGCGCCGGTGCCCGCGCGGTGGGTTACAGCTGCGACAGCTCGTCCACCAGGTCGTCCAGGCCCAGCGAGCCCTGCGAAAGGGCCGCCATGTGCCAGGCCTTCAGGTCGAAGGCGTCACCGCGGCGGCTGCGGGCGTTCTCCCGGCCCAGCAGCCAGGCCCGCTCGCCGAGCTTGTAGCCGATGGCCTGCCCGGGGATCGTCAGATAGCGGGTCAGCTCGCTCTCCACGAAGTCCGCCGGCCGGCTGCTGTGCGCGCCGAAGAACTCCTGCGCCAGCTCCGGTGTCCAGCGCTCGCCCGGATGGAAGGGGGAGTCCGCCGGGATCTCCAGCTCCAGGTGCATGCCGATGTCGACGATGACCCGCGCGGCCCGCATCATCTGCGCGTCCAGGTAGCCGAGCCGCTGCTCCGCGTCCGTGAGGAAGCCCAGCTCGTCCATCAGCCGCTCGGCGTACAGGGCCCAGCCCTCGGCGTTGGCGCTGACCATGCCGACGGAGGCCTGGTAGCGGGAGAGGTCCCCGGCGACGTGCACCCACTGCGCGAGTTGGAGGTGATGGCCGGGGACGCCCTCGTGGTACCAGGTGGAGACGAGGTCGTAGACCGGGAAGCGCGTCTGGCCCATCGTCGGCAGCCAGGTGCGGCCGGGCCGCGAGAAGTCCTCCGACGGAGGCGTGTAGTAGGGGGCCGCGGCGCCGCCGGGCGGGGCGATCCGGGACTCCACCTTCCGGACCCGCTCGGCGAGTTCGAAGTGCGTGCCGTCGAGCTTCTCGATGGCCTGGTCCATCAGCCCCTGCAACCAGTCGCGGACCTCGTCGACGCCCTCGATGTGCCTGCCGTGCTCGTCGAGGTGGGCGAGCGCCACCCACGGCGTCCCGGCCCCCGGCAGGATCTTCTCCGCCTCCTGCTTCATCTCGGCGAGCAGCCGGTGGTACTCGGCCCAGCCGTAGGCGTACGCCTCGTCGAGGTCGAGGTCCGTGCCGTTGAAGTAGCGCGACCAGCGGGCGTAGCGCTCGCGGCCCACCGTGTTCGGGGCACCCTCGATGGTCGGCGCGTACACGTCGCGCATCCAGTCCCGCAGCTCGGCCACGGCCGCGGTCGCGCCGCGGGCGGCGTCGTCGAGCTCGGTGCGCAGCGACTCGGGGCCCGCGGCGGCGAAGTCCTCGAACCAGCCGCGTCCCTGGCCGTCCGTGTCCGCCCACTCGGCGAGCTGGTCGACGAACGTGGCCGTCGGCCGCGGGCTCGCGTACAGCTTGCGCTCCAGACCCAGGGCGAGGGACTCGCGGTAGCCGGCCAGCGCGGCCGGCACCGCGCGCAGCCGCTCGGCGATCTGCGCCCAGTCCTCGTCGGTCTGCGTGGGCGTGACGGTGAAGATGTTACGCACCGAGTGCGCGGGCGTGGCCATGTTGCCGACCGAGCGCAGCCCCTCGTCCGCCTCGTGCACGGCGAGCTCCGCGCCGAGCCGCTCGCGCAGCAGCCGCGCGCACCGGCGCTCGATGTCACTGTCCGCACCGGGCTGCCGCTCGGCCTCGTCCAGCCGCGCGAGCGTCGAACGGTGCAGCCGCGCGATCGCCTCCTGGCCCGCGGGCGAGATGTCGGGAAGCCTGCTCGAACTCTCCTTCACGCCGAGATAGGTACCGGTGATGGGGTCGAGGGCGATGAGCTCGTCGACGTAGGTGTCGGCGACCTCTCGGGGCAGCGGGCTCTTGGTCTGTGACATGCCGACATCCTCATACGGCGGAGGGTGCCGCGTCAGCCCGGTACCACCGGGCGTCGAGCCGGGTCAGCTCGATTTCGCCTAGGGCGTGACGCCCTGCGGGCCGGGCGGCAGCAGCGGTCCGCAGTCCCACTGCTGGAAGATCAAGCGGGTCTCGACACGGGCCACTTCGCCCCGCGCGGTGAACTCGTCGAGGACCAGGCGTTGCAGATCGGCCATGTCCGCGACCGCCACATGGACGAGGTAGTCGTCCGGGCCGGTCAGGTGGAACACCGACCGTGACTCCGGCAGGGCGCGGATCCGTTCCACGAACGGCCCCACCAACTCCCGCCGGTGCGGCCTGACCTGGACGGACAGCAACGCCTCCAGACCGCGGCCCAGCTTGGCCGGATCGAGCCGGAGCTGGTGCCCGAGGATGACGCCGGAGCGGCGCAGCCGGGTGACCCGGTCCAGACACGTCGAGGGCGCGACCCCGACCTGCGCGGCGAGGTCCCGATAGGTGGTCCGGGCGTCGTTCTGCAACAGCCGCAGCAGATGCAGGTCCACCGGATCCAGTGCGACGGATTCGGGCATCGGCCGAACGTAGCACGGAGCAGTGCCCGTGTGACCCGTCCGGTGTTCACCCTTCCGTCCATGGACTCAGCGAGCAGGGACACGACGTCGTACGTCACCGCACACCGGGCACTGGCCACCGAGGCCGTCCACGCCGGCCGTGACGACCTCGCCCGGCAGGGACTGCACGCCCCGCCGATCGACCTGTCCACCACCTACCCGTCCTACGACAGCCGCGGTGAGGCCGCCCGCATAGACGCGTTCGCCGAAACGGGTGCCGAGCCGGACGGCCCACCCGTCTACGGACGGCTCGGCAACCCGACCGTCGCCCGCTTCGAGACCGCCCTCGCCCGGCTGGAGGGCACACAGGCCGCGGTCGCCTTCGCCAGCGGCATGGCCGCGCTGAGCGCCGTGCTGCTCGTACGGTCCGCCCTGGGCCTGCGCCACGTCGTGGCCGTACGCCCCCTGTACGGCTGCAGCGACCACCTGCTCACCGCCGGCCTGCTCGGCTCCGAGGTGACCTGGACCGACCCCGCCGGAATCACGGACGCGCTGCGCCCGGACACCGGCCTCGTGATGGTGGAGTCCCCGGCCAATCCCACGCTCGCCGAACTGGACCTCAGAGCCGTCGCCCACGCCTGCGGCTCCGTGCCGCTGCTCGCGGACAACACCTTCGCCACGCCCGTCCTGCAACGCCCCGCCGAGCAGGGCGCGCGGCTGGTGCTGCACAGCGCCACCAAGTACCTCGGCGGGCACGGGGACGTCATGGCGGGCGTCGTGGCGTGCGACGAGGAGCTCGCCGGGCGGCTGCGGCAGGTGCGGTTCGCCACCGGCGGTGTGCTGCACCCGCTGGCCGGCTATCTGCTGCTGCGCGGCCTGGCGACCCTGCCGGTGCGGGTACGGGCCGCGTCCGCGAACGCCGCCGAACTCGCCCGTCGTCTCGCCGCCGATCCGCGCGTCGCCCGGGTTCACTACCCGCGCATCGGCGGCGCGATGATCGCCTTCGAGGTGTACGGCGACCCGCACCAGGTCATCGGCGGCGTCCGCCTGGTCACCCCGGCCGTGAGCCTCGGCAGCGTCGACTCCCTCATCCAGCACCCGGCCTCCATCAGCCACCGCGTCGTGGACGCCGAGGACCGGCGCGGGGCGGGCGTGAGCGACCGGCTGCTTCGGCTGTCGGTGGGACTGGAGGACGTCGAGGACCTGTGGGACGACCTGGACCGGGCGCTCGGCGAACGGTCCGGCGGCACCCGCCGAACCGCCCTCCCGGCCTCGGTCGGCGAAGCCTAGCCGGACAGGTTCAGGACCCGGCCGGGCACAGAGCCCCCCCGGGGCACAGAGCCCCCCCCGGGGCACCGAGCCCCGGGGCCCTGAGCCCTGGCGGGCCCTGAGCCCTTGCGGGTGCCGAGCCCCGGCGGGCACCGAGCCCGGACAGGCACCGCCCCGGCAAGCACCGAGCCCGGACAGGCACCGAACCTCGCTCCGGGCACTGAAGCCCACCGGCAATGTCCCGGCCGGGTGGGCACTAGTCCCGCACGGCCTCCTCGCCGATCTCGCGCCGCTCCTCGTGGGACGGGCGGGCCGCGTCAAGGCGGGCCGTGATCACCAGGGTTCCCTCCTCGATCTGGTAGTCGAGGGGGAGCCCGAGGCCGCGCATCGCGGCGACCATGCCGGTGTTGGCGGACTGCGTCACCGCGTACACGCTCGCGCAGCCCGCCTCGACGGCCATCGCCACCAGGCGGCCGAGCAGTTGGCCGCCGATGCCGCGCCGCTGCCAGCTGTCCTCGACGAGCAGGGCGACCTCCGTCTCGTCCCCGTCCCACAGCAGATGCCCGAGCCCGACGACGCGCCCCGAGGCGGTCTGCACGGCGAGCGTCCGGCCGAAGCGGGGGCTGAGCAGGTGGTTGAGGTAGCGGTCGGCGTCACGCACCGGACCGTGGTAGCGCATGCCCAGGGTCCGCTGCGAGCACCGCTCGTGCATCGCCCTGGCGGCCTCCAGATCACCCTGGTCGGCCCGGCGCACGGTGATGTCGCGGCCTTCCGGCAGGGTCAGCACGTCCCGGCCGTGCGGCACCCGCGGACCGAGCCGCGCGTCCAGCTCGACCAGTGCCCGCGCCCGCGCGAACTCGGTGGGGGTGAACGGCAGATACGGCCGTTCCACGGTGAGTACGCCGCCTTCCGGCGCCCGAAGCCGCATCACGGTGTCCTCCAGCACCCCTTCCACCGGCACCGCCTCCGGCCCCCGGCCGGTACCGGCGACGGGCCTGGCGGGCAGCGAACGGATGGTGCACCTGCCCAGCAACTGGCGCAGGGCGAGCGGGAGTTCCGCCGCGTCCAGCGCCGTACGGGCGGCCAGGCCCAGCACCCGGGTCGGCGCGTCCACCAGATCGTGGGCGTCCGCCCGCTCGATCCAGGTGTCGGTGCCGCCGGCCGAGGCGGTCGCGCGGGTGATGTCCCCGCCCGCGAGCTCGCCCGGGGCCCGCAGCAGGAACTCGTCCACGGTGCCGGCGGCCAACGGGTGCGTCTGCAGGCTGAGGATGTCGATGCGCTGCCCGGCGAGGGCCGAGCACAGCACGGCCAGTGATCCCGGCTGGTCCCGCACGGTGGTCCGCATCCGCCACAGCGTGCTCTCCACCGCTGCCTGGTCGGGGGCCACCGACGCCCGGTCGGACCGGGCATCGGTATCGCCTGTCGGGGGCGCGTGACCGTGGCGGCGTGCCCACCATGAGTGGAACCTGGCTGAGGCACGCCGCCAGTGGCGTACGGGGCGCTCGTCGTCGTGGTGCGTCGTTTCAGAAACTTCTCGAGTCATGCGACCACTGTGAAGGAACGGTGTTGCGTGATCACGAACGCTTTGTGACCGATCGGTAAAGTGCGGTCCGTACCTTTTGTTTTCCCTTGTACGGTTCCGATGCGGACGTTTCCGGTGCCGGCCCTACTGCCCGACCCGCCCCGGCTGCAGGACCTGGGTGAACAGCACGTTGCCGTCCTGCTCCCGCAGCCGGACCGTCAGCTCCCCGCTGTCGCCGTCGATGTCGACCTCGCCGAAGAACTGGTACCCGTCGGCCGGCGAGACGTTGGCGGTGGTGGGCGCCTTGACGAAGACGCGGTCCGGGCCGAACGTGCCGTCCAGCGTGTTGGCCGGGAAGGCCCCCGCGTTGAGCGGACCCGAGACGAACTCCCAGAACGGCGCGAAGTCCTTGAACGCCGCGCGCGAAGGGTCGTAGTGCTGGGCCGAGGTGTAGTGCACGTCGGCCGTCAGCCACACCGTCCCGGTGATCCGCCGGTGCTTGACGAACCGGAGCAGCTCGGCGATCTGCAGCTCGCGGCCGAGCGGAGCGCCGGGATCGCCCTGCGCGACCGCCTCGATGTTGGGCTTGCCGTCCCCGGTGTCGGGCACGACGAGGCCGAGCGGCATGTCGGAGGCGATCACCTTCCACACCGCGCGGGAGCGGGCCAGCTCCCGCTTGAGCCACTCCAGCTGTTCCCGGCCCAGGATGCCCTGCCCGTCGGTGCTCTGGTCGTCCGGTGAGTTGGCGTTGCGGTAGGTGCGCATGTCCAGGACGAAGACGTCCAGGAGCGGCCCGTGGTGCTGCACGCGGTACACCCGGCCGTCGGGGCGGCGCAGCGTGGAGATGGGGAAGTACTCCGAGAACGCCCGCCGTGCGCGCGAGGCGAGCACGTCGACGTTCTTCTCGGTGTAGCGGGTGTCGGTGAGGATCTCGCCCGGATACCAGTTGTTGGTGACCTCGTGGTCGTCCCACTGGATGATGGAGGGCACCCGCGCGTTGAACCGCTTGAGGTTCTCGTCCAGCAGGTTGTAGCGGAAGTTGCCGCGGAACTCCGCCAGGGTCTCGGCGACCTTGGACTTCTCCTCGGTGGTGACGTTCCGCCAGGTCCGCCCGTCGGGCAGGGCCACCGCCTGCGTGATCGGGCCGTCCGCGTAGATGTTGTCGCCGCTGCACAGGAAGAAGTCAGGGTCCAGCTTGGCCATGGCGTCGTAGATCCGGTAGCCGCCGAGATCAGGGTTGATGCCCCAGCCCTGTCCGGCCAGGTCGCCCGACCAGACGAACCGCACGCCGTCGCGCCGCCTGGCGGAGGCCGTACGGAAGGTGCCGGTGACCGGCCGGCCGGTCCGGCGCGGGTCGTCGGGGTCGGCGAGCAGGACACGGTAGTGGATCTGCTCGCCCGCCGGCAGGCCGCGCAGCCGGGTCGTCCCGGTGAAGTCGGTGTCCGCGCCGAGCAACGGGCCCCGCCATCTGCGCGGGTTGCGGAACGACTCGGTGGCGGAGGTCTCCACGACCATCCGGGCCGGCCGGTCGGAGCGCACCCACACCAGGCCGGAGTCGCAGCCCACGTCCCCCGCCTGCACGCCCCAGCCGGCCTCGGGGCGGCCGGACAGGGCGAACGCCGGTGCCGCTCCCGCGGCGGTGGGCAGGGTCAGCGCCGCCGACGCGGCGAGCGAGCCGCGCAGGACGCTGCGGCGACCGGGGAACGGACGGTGTGTCATGGATACGCCTCCAGCGACGGGATCCGGCCAGTGTGCAGTGCCACAACTACTGGTACGCCGCAGCGCCCACGGAAACCACAAGTGAACAACTGACCGTGCGGTGGGGGAAGCGGCGTCGCCGGGATCCGCTGAAGTGGGCGTCGAGCAGGACGGGAGGTCCGGTCGGAGCTCCCGTCCTCAGCCGGCCGTGACGGCCGACTCCCGTCTCAGCGGCTGCCGTCGAGGATGACGCGGGCGACCAGCGCGGGGTCGTCGTTCATCGGGACGTGGCCGCAGCCCGGCAGCCTCACCAGCCGCGCCTTGGGGATGATCTGCTTGGCGCGCACGCCCTGGCGGCGTACCAGCAGCAGGTCCCGGGTGCCCCAGGCCACGGTGACCGGGACGCCGGGGACGTCGTCGGTGAAACGGACCGCGGTCCCGGCCCGGAGGGTGTCGGCGAAGCCGGTGGCCCGCGCCAGCGCGAGCGTCTCGGCGACGACGGCCTCGGGCGCACGGCGGCTCGGACGGGCGTAGATCGTGCTGGTCAGGGCGGTGCGGCCGGCCGCCGTACGGGCCAGCCGCTCGACCAGCGGCAGCGGCATCCGCTCCGCGATCCGCCGCATCGTCAGCAGCACGCCGAAGGCGTAGCGCCGCTCGGCCTGCGACCAGAAACCGGCCGGGGACAGGGCCGTGACCGACCGCACGAGCTTCTCGCGGCCGAGCTCGAGGGCGAGCAGACCGCCGAGCGAGTTGCCCGCCACGTGCGGCCGGCCCAGCTCCAGGGCCTCGCAGAACGAAGCGAACACCTTGGTGGTCGTGGGCAGGTCGTAGGCCAGCCCGCCCGGCAGGCCGGGGGAGACGCCGAACCCCGGAAGGTCCACGGCGATCACGTCGCGCTCGGTCGCGAGGATGTCCACCACCGGGTCCCACGCCTGCCGGTGGTGTCCTATGCCGTGCAGCAGGAGCAGGGGCTCACCCCGGCCGGCGCGCGTGTAGGAGACGGTGACGGGCTGCGAGCCCTGTGCGGAGGGCACGTTGAAGGAGACGGATGCGGACATGGGGCTGCTCCTCGACGGGGTGACGGACGTGACGACAGACGCGGCGTAGACAGCTTGTCAGCAAAAGCTACCCACGGGTAGCCCCTGGAGTGGCCGCAGGATGGCTCGGCCGGGTGCCGCCTGGACAGCACCGCACGGGTCCGCTGGGATGGAACCCGTGACCGCCGACACCGTGACCGACGTCTTCGAAGAGCACCGTCCCGTCCTCCTGGGGGTCGCCTACCGCATGCTCGGGCGCGTGGCCGACGCGGAGGACGTGGTGCAGGATGCCTGGCTGCGCTGGTCGGCCGCCGACCGCAGCGAGGTGCGCGAACCGCGCGGCTACCTGGTCCGCGTCACCACCCGCCTCGCCATCGACCGGCTGCGCCAGGTCAAGGCCCGGGGCGAGACGTACGTCGGCCCGTGGCTGCCGGAGCCTTACGTCACCGACTTCGGCGCCGGCGTGCCCGACACCGCGGAACGGGCGGTCCTCGCCGACTCCGTCTCCCTGGCCGTCCTCGTCGTCCTGGAGTCGCTGTCGCCCCTGGAGCGCGCGGTGTTCGTCCTGCGGGAGGCCTTCGGTTACCCCTACGCCGACATCGCCGCCATGCTGGAGCGCGGCGAACCGGCGGTACGGCAGCTCGCGGGGCGGGCCCGCAAGCACGTCGAGGAGCGCAGGCCGCGCTACGAGGTCGACCCCGTGCAGCGCCGTGACCTCACCGAGCGGTTCCTCGCCGCCGCGGGGGAGGGCGATCTGGAGGGGCTGATGTCCCTGCTCGCCCCGGACGTCCGGCTGGTCGGCGACAGCGGCGGCAAGGCCAAGGCGCCGCTGCGGGTCCTGGAGACAGCCGACAAGGTGGGCCGCTTCCTGCACGGCGCCGCCCGCAAGGGCGTCCCGGCTCCGTCCTTCCGGTTCCTGGAGCTCAACGGCGGCCCCGCGATCCTCTTCCTGTCGGACGGCAGGCCCGACTCCGTCTTCCAGCTGGACGTCCGGGACGGGCGCATCCAGTGCGTCTACGTCATCCGCAACCCCGACAAGCTGCGGTCGCTGGCCTTTGTCTGAGGTCCTTCACGAACGTCGCGTGAACGCTTGGACGTGACACTTCTGTGCGGTTCCGGGGGATCGATGATTGGTCTTGACCAAGGGTGGGGGCCGCCTTATGGTCGCAGATAAGTGCAACAACCTTTAATAAACAAGGGCGCTAAAACGCCGCCGGACCACGGCGATTGCGGAGGCAAGGGTGGGGACCACGCAGCTGGAGACGGTGCCGGAACCGAAGTACTGGCATCTCAGGACCGTGCTCAGTGAGGCACTGGACACCGAGTTCACGGTGGGCGAGATCCTGCCCAACGAGCGTGACCTCGCCGCCCGTTTCGGCGTGGCCCGTGCGACGCTCCGCCAGGCCCTGGAACAGCTCGAACTGGAAGGCCGCCTCCAGCGCCGCCGCGGAGTCGGTACGACCGTCGCCCCGCCGCGCATGGGCGTGGCCGTCGGCACGGAGCAGCACGCCTGGCCGGGCGGGGCAGGCGACGACTGGCAGCCCGTGGACGCGACGCCGGAGGTGCCGCCCGCCGGCGTCGCCGCCGCACTGGAGACCGGCGCCGACGAGGCCGTGCACCTGGTGCGGCGCTCCCTCACGACGCACGGCCAGCCCGTCGCCGCCGAACTGCTCTACGTCGCCGTGGGGGCGGTGCCCGAGCTCGCCGCCATCGACACGTCGGCCGGGGCGGCACGCGCGCGTGCCGTGCTGCGCGAGCTGCAGCGTCTGGAACTGGAAGGACGGGAGAGCGCCGTCGAGCTGGGCTCCGCCCGCGCGGACGACGCCCGGCAACTGGACCGGCTCCCGGGGGCGCCCGTCCTCGTCGTCACCACCCGCTACTTCGCCGGCGGCCGCACGGTCGCCGTGTCCGTCGCCACGTACCGCGCGGACACCTGCCGGCTGACCTTCGGGGACTCCGGCGGCGTCGAGGTCCACCCGGACCCCCAGCCCCAGGCCTCCTGACCACGACTGCCCCGCACGTCCAGCGCCCCGGGACTGTCCCCGGGGCGCTGTTTCGCGCCGCTCCGCGCGCGGAGCTCATAGAAGAGGTCCCGTTCTTCGCACGCGTCGTGTGTGGGCTCCGCGGTGTGCGGCGTTGCCGAGTGGGCCCCCGCGATGTGCCGTCCCCGCGTGCGGCCCGTGGGGCCCGTGGGGCCCGTGGGACCCGTGCGGCCCGTGCGGCCCGTGCGGTTCGTGGGGCCCGTGCGGTTCGTGTGGTGTGCCGTGCCGGCCTTCGGACGTGCGCGTCCGGGTGCGCGGTGTTTCCGCGCGCGGTCGCAGTGGTTCAGCGGTGCGCTGCGTTGCCGGGAGGTCCCTTGACGCGCCGTCTTCGCGCGCGGTTCTCGCGGTGTCCGCCTTCGGCCGCACACCCTCGCGGCCCGCCGTACCCCCGCGGGCGCTTCTCCACGGCCCGCCCCGCCTCAGCGACGGGCCGTCATGGTGCCCTCCACCGCGAACAGTTGCTCCTCGACGTGGTCCAGGGCCAGCCGCAGCGCGCCGGTCGCCACCGCCGCCTCGCCCAGGAGTGAGAGGACCACCCTCGGGGGCCGCAGGCAGTAGCGCGCCAGCTCGCGGCGCAGCGGTTCAAGTACACCGTCGAGGCCGGCCGCCCAGCCGCCGACGACCACCAGTTCCGGATCGAGGGCGAGAACGAGTGCGGCCACGTCGTGGACGAGACGCTGGATGAACCGGTCGACGGCCGCGCGGGCCCGCAGGTCGCCGTCACGGGCCTGGGCGAAGACCGCGGCCACGGCCTGCTCGTCGAGGGGGTGCAGCGGCTCGTCCGTGGTGGACAGCAGCGTCTCCGGCGTCACCTCGCGGCCCAGCAGGTGCAGCGCGCCGATCTCGCCGGCCGCCCCGCCGTAGCCCCGGTGCAACTGTCCGCCGATCAGCGCGCCGGCCCCGGGGCTCAGCCCGGCCAGCACGAACACCACGTCGTCGGACTCGGTGGCGGAGCCCTTCCAGTGCTCGGCGACCGCCGCGGCGTTGGCGTCGTTCTCGACGAGCACCGGGCACTTGAAGGAGCGGCTCAGCCGCTCGCCGAGGCGCAGCCCGGTCCATTCGGGCAGCGCGGTCCCGAGCCGGACCGTTCCGTCGGCCTCGACGATCCCCGGCGTGCCGACGCCCACGGCCCGCAGCGAGCCGCGGGCGATCCCGGCGCGGCGCAGGAGTTCGGCCACCGCGGTACGCAGCCGCTCCAGGCGCTCGTCCGCCGAGGCCGTCTCGTCGACGTCCTTGGCCTGCGCGCCGATCACCCGGCCGTCCAGGTCGGACAGCAGCGCGGCCACGCGGTGCGCGCCGATCTCCAGGCCCAGCAGGTGACCGGCCTCGGCGCGGAACCGGAACCGCCGCGCGGGCCGCCCCTGCCGCCGCACGACGCTCTCGTCGGCCGCCTTCTCGACGACGTACCCCGCCTCGATGAGCCCTTCGACGACCCCCTCGACGGTCGGCCGGGACAGCCCGGTCACCCGGGTGATCTCGGTCAGCGTCGCGCAGTCCGTGGCGCGCAGCGCGTGCAGCACCACCGCGGAGTTGATCCTTCGCAGCAGCGAGGGATCCCCGCCGGTCAGCCGCCCCACGGTCCGTCCTCCCAGCTCGTGCGCGTGTTGGCCGGATCGTACTCGTCGCGACGTACCCCGGCGAGTGCCGGGATGCCCGCGACGTCCGGCCGGTGCCGGTCAGCCGGGCGCCACGAACCCCGACTCGTACGCCGCGATCACCGCCTGTGTGCGGTCCCGCGCGCCCAGCTTCGTCAGGACGGCGCTCACGTGCGACTTCACGGTCTCGGTGCCGACGACCAGCAGGGCGGCGATCTCCGCGTTCGACAGCCCGCGGGCCATCAGCCGCAGCACCTCCGCCTCCCGCTCGGTCAGCCGGGCCGCCTCCATGACGGCACGGGCCGCGCGGTTCCCGCCGGCCTCGCCGTACTCGGCGGCCAGTTGCCGCACCGAGGCCGGAAACAGCAGCGACTCGCCTTCGGCGACCAGCCGCACGGCGTGCACGATCTCGGCCGGCCGTGCCCGCTTCAGCAGGAACCCGTCGGCGCCGGCCCGCAGCGCCTCGTACACGTACTCGTCGTTCTCGAACGTCGTCACCACGAGGATCTTCGGCGGCTCGTCGACCGTCCGCAGCACCGCACGCGTGGCCGCGATGCCGTCCATGAGCGGCATTCGCACGTCCATCGCCACCACGTCCGGCCGCAGCCGCCGCACCAGCGGGATCACCGCCGCCCCGTCGGCCGCCTCCCCGACGACCTCGATGTCGGGCTGCGCCTCCAGGACGGCCCGCAGACCGGCGCGTACGAGCGGCTCGTCGTCGACGAGGAGAACGGTGACCGGCATCCGGCCAGCGTAGATCAGCGCAACGGCAGCTCTACCCGCACCTGCCAGTCGCCCTGGTCGGGCCCGGTCCGTGCCCGCCCGCCGAGCAGGGCCGCACGTTCGCGTATCCCGCGCAGCCCGCTGCCCCGACCGGGACCCGGTATCCCGGCGGTGAGCGGGTTGCGCACCTCCAGGCCGAGGGCGTCGCCGGTGACCTCGATGTGGACCCGCACGGGCACGGCGCCCGCGTGCCGCAGCACGTTGGTCAGGGACTCCTGGAGGATGCGGTAGCCCTCTCTGGACACCGGCCCCGGCACGGCGCCCAGCGGGCCGGTCAGTTCGGCTTCCACCTTCGCCCCGGAGGCGCGGGCCGACTCCAGCAGCCGGTCGGCGTCGGTGAGCGTGGGCCGGCTGCTCACGGGGCGCTCCGACTCCCGCAGGATGCCCAGCACCCGTTCCAGATCCTCCAGCGCGGCCCGGCCGGTCTCCTCGATGGCGTCCAGGGCCCGGTCCGTGAACGCGGAGTCGTTCGCGGCGCGTGCCGCGCCCGCCTGCACGACGGCCACCGTCAGGGCGTGCCCGATCGAGTCGTGCAGTTCCCGCGCGATGCGGTTGCGCTCCAGCAACTGCTCGGTGCGCTCCTCGAGCACGGCGAGACGCTCGGCGGCGGACGGCCCCAGAAGCCGGCGCGCGAGCGCGGTGATCAGCACCCCCAGGCCCACCACCAGCACGCACATCACCACGAGCGGGACCGGGACCAGCCAGGCGTAACCCCGGCGCGGGGCGAGGTCCTCCAGAACCGGGAAGCCCCGCGGCCGCCCGCCGGCCGCGAGCTCCCCCAGCGAGTACGACAGCATCGGCAACCACGCGGTGGCGAATCCCGCCAACGCCCCCAGCGCCATGCGCACTTCCAGCCACAGCACGGTCCGCAGCCGGTCACGCCAGGTGGCCGACGGCTCCACGGAGATCTCCGCGTCCCGCACGCCCACCGTCAGCAGCAGCCGCGCCTGCACGCCCTCGCCCTTGCGCACGGCCGGGATCAGACCGACCGGAACCAGCGCGAGCGCGGGCACCCACGGCTTCGACATGTCGATCCACAGCCACACGCTGACGACCAGCACCGGCACCCACAGGTGCAGCAGGCGCGTGTAGGTCGTCCCCCGCAGCAGCGGGCGCAGGATGCCGGTCATCCCGTCATCGTGCCAGCCGCCACCGACAACGAACCTCCCCCGCACGGGGGAGCCGATCTCCACGCGTGGGGGAGGCCACGCACCCCCTTGGGCCGTCACGCTGTGGCCATGACCAGCATCGACGTCCAGGACCTCACCAAGGAGTACGGCCCCCGGCGAGCCGTGGACCACCTCACCTTCCGCGTCCTGCCCGGCCGGGTCACCGGCTTCCTCGGCCCCAACGGCGCCGGAAAGTCCACCACCATGCGGCTGGTGCTCGGCCTCGACCGGCCCACCTCCGGCACCGCCACCGTCGGCGGCCGCGCCTACGCCACCCTCCGCGAACCCCTCCACCACGTCGGCGCCCTCCTCGACGCGCAGGCCGCGCACGGCTCCCGCACCGGCCGCGACCACCTGCGCACCCTCGCGGCCGGCAACCGCATCCCCGACCGCCGGGTCGACGAGGTGCTGGAGGAGACCGGGCTCGCCCCGGCGGCGCGCCGGCGGGTGAAGACGTACTCCCTGGGCATGCGCCAGCGGCTGGGCATCGCGGCCGCACTGCTCGGCGACCCCGAGGTGGTCATGCTCGACGAGCCGTCGAACGGCCTCGACCCCGAAGGCATCATCTGGATCCGCGAGTTGCTGCGCCGGCTCGCCGGTGAGGGGCGCACCGTCCTGGTGTCCAGCCACCTGATGAACGAGACCGCGTCCTTCGCCGACCACCTCGTCGTCCTCGGCCGGGGCCGTCTGCTCGCCGACACCCCGATGCGGGAGTTCATCGACGCGCGCGTACGGCCACGGGTGCGGATCCGCACGACCGACCCCACCGCGCTCAGGGACGTCCTGGCCCGGCACGGCCACGACGCACAGCAGCACGAGGAAGGGCACTGGACCGTGCACCACGCGCGCGTGGACGACATCGGCCGCCTCGTGTCCGCCGAGGGAGTGCCGGTCCTCGAACTCACGGCGCAGGAGGGCACGCTGGAACAGGCCTACCTCGATCTCACGGCCGAGGAAGCCGAGTTCGCCGCCCATCCGTCCACGCCGCAGCCACAGGAGGCCTGACATGTCCTTCGCGCCCGTCCTGCACGCCGAGTGGCTGAAGATCCGCACACTGCGTTCCCTGTGCGGAACACTGCTGGCGCTGTTCGCCGTGACCGTCGCCTTCTCCGCCCTCGCCGGGACCTCCGGCACGTCCGACCCCGAGTTCGACCCGCTGTTCACGGCCCTGTCCGGGGTGGCGCCCGGCCAGATCGCCGCGATCGCCTTCGGCACGACGGCCGTGTCCTGCGAGTTCCACGGGGGCGGCCTTCGTCTGACCCTCTCCGCGGTGCCACAGCGTGGACGGTGGTTCGCGGCCAAGGTGACCGCCGTCGCCGTACCGGCTCTCCTCATGGGCCTGGTCACCGCGTTCGCGGCGCTCGTCGTGGCGCGGGCGGGCCTCGGCGACGCCGCGAGCGGACTGACCGTCGGCGAGCAGGTGCGCGGGGTCGTGGGCTGCGGTCTCTACCTCATGCTCATGGCCCTGTTCTCGGCCGGCCTCGCGGCCCTGCTGCGCAGCGGGGTCGCCACCCTGTCGATCCTGATCCCGTTCGTCCTCGTGGTCTCGTTCGTCATCGGGGACGCGGCGGGCACCGCCGCCGACCTCCTGCCGGACAGAGCAGGCCAGGTCGTGCTGTACCAGACGTACGACGGAACGCTGGGCCCGTGGTCCGGGCTCGCGGTGACCGCGCTGTGGACGGCGGCGGCACTGCTGGCCGGGGCGTGGAGCGTGCGGCGCAGGGACGCCTGACGGCACGCCAGTTGTCAGTGGGGCCGGGTTTACTGGATCCCATGAACATCGCACGGCACATCGCCCTCATCGACGAGCTGTGCTTCCGTCCCTTTCCGGCGGAGCACGGCCCGTCGGACGTGGGCGTCGGGGGACCGGGCTACCACGTCGCGGTGTTAGAGCGCGGCCGAGCCGACCGCGACGAGCGAACGACGACCGTGGAGCAGTACGAGAAGTGGAGGGACGCCCTCTACGAACTGCTGGCGCCGCGCTGGGGACACACGCTTCCCATGAGTCTCGTTACCACGCGGTTGCGCACCGAGCGGGAGGAGATACCGGAGCCGTGGGCGACGCTCAGCGTGGAGGCGGGGATGGCACATCTGTGGGAGGTGGAGGGCACCGGCCGCTGGGTCGCGGTGGCCGTCGCCGACCGGGACGAGGCCGACGACGTCCGCCTGCTGGCCGTGGTCACGGAGACCGACCCGCCCTGACCGGGCGCCGTCAGGCTTCGGCCGCCGCCCGCAGCCGCCCGAACTCCTCGGCCATCGTCGCCGCCGTCCAGTGGGCGTTCAGCCCGCTCGGGTTCGGCAGCACCCACACCCGCGTGTCCCCGATCGTCCGCTCCTGCGGCCCCACTTGCGCCTTGCGGTCGTCGAACGCGGCCCGGTAGGCGGTCACCCCGACCACGGCCAGCCAACGCGGCCGCAGCCGCGCCACCTTGAGCGCCAGCAGCCGGCCGCCCTCGCGGTACTCCTCCGCGCTCAACTCGTCAGCCCGGGCCGACGCCCGCGCCACGACGTTCGTGATGCCGAGCCCGTACGACAGCAACTCCTGCTGCTCCGAGGGCTTCAGGAGCCTCGGCGTGAATCCGGACAGGTGCAGCACCGGCCAGAACCGGTTGCCGGGGCGGGCGAAGTGGTGGCCCGTCGCGGCCGTCATCAGGCCGGGGTTGATGCCACAGAACAACACCCGCAGGCCGTCCGCGACGACATCCGGTACCAGACGGTCGCGGGCGGCCTCCAGCTCCTCGGGCGAAAAACGCGTCAGAGGATCGCTCCCGGGGTGTAACCCGCGGCCTCCGGGTGCTGCTTCACGATCTCCTCGATGCGGCCGACGACGGCGGTGACCTGGTCGGCGGCGGCGCCCGTGAAGGACAGCTTGTCCGCCATCAGCGCGTCGAGCCCGGCGCGGTCGAGCGGGATCCGCTCGTCGGCGGCCAGCTTGTCCAGCAGCTCGTTGCGCTCGGCACCCTGCTCACGCATCGCGAGGGCGGAGGCGACGGCGTTCTCCTTGATGGCCTCGTGCGCCACTTCACGGCCGACGCCCGCGCGCACCGCGCCCATCAGTACCTTGGTGGTGGCGAGGAACGGCAGGTAGCGGTCCAGCTCCCGGGCGACGACCGCCGGGAAGGCACCGAACTCGTCGAGCACCGTCAGGAACGTCTCCAGCAGACCGTCGAGCGCGAAGAAGGCGTCCGGCAGCGCGACCCGGCGCACCACCGAGCAGGACACGTCACCCTCGTTCCACTGGTCGCCCGCCAGCTCACCGGTCATCGAGGCGTAGCCGCGCAGGATGACCATCAGGCCGTTGACGCGCTCGCAGGAGCGGGTGTTCATCTTGTGCGGCATCGCGGAGGAGCCGACCTGGCCGGGCTTGAAGCCCTCGGTGACCAGCTCGTGCCCGGCCATCAGCCGGATCGTCTTCGCCAGCGAGGAGGGGGCCGCCGCCAGCTGCACCAGCGCGGTCACGACCTCGTAGTCCAGCGAGCGAGGGTAGACCTGGCCGACCGAGGTGAACGCCTGCGAGAAGCCGAGGTGTCCGGCGATCCGCTGCTCCAGGTCCGCGAGCTTGCCCGCGTCCCCGCCGAGCAGGTCCAGCATGTCCTGGGCCGTACCGACCGGGCCCTTGATGCCGCGCAGCGGGTAGCGGCCGAGCAGTTCCTCCACGCGGAAGTACGCCACCAGCAGCTCGTCGGCCGCCGTCGCGAAACGCTTGCCGAGGGTGGTGGCCTGCGCGGCCACGTTGTGCGAACGGCCGGCCATGACCAGCTCGCCGTACTCGCCCGCCAGCTTCCCTAGCCGCGCCAGCACGGCCACCGTACGGTCGCGCACCAGCTCCAGCGAGAGCCGGATCTGCAGCTGCTCCACGTTCTCGGTGAGGTCGCGGGAGGTCATGCCCTTGTGGACGTGCTCGTGGCCGGCGAGGTCGTTGAACTCCTCGATCCGCGCCTTCACGTCGTGCCGCGTGACCTTCTCGCGCTCGGCGATCGAGGCCAGGTCGACGGTGTCGAGGACACGCTCGTAGTCGGCGATCGCCGCGTCCGGCACCTCGATCCCGAGGTCCTTCTGGGCCCGCAGCACGGCGAGCCAGAGCTGTCGCTCCAGCTTCACCTTCTGCTCGGGCGACCAGAGCGTGGCGAGCTCGGCGGAGGCGTAGCGTCCGGCGAGGACGTTCGGGATGCGGGGCTTGGCGGGAGCGGAAGTCACGTGGACGGATTCTACTGGCGATTCCTGCAGGCCAGCGCAACGGGTGCGTTTGTCGGAACCTACGAGTGCGTCTCGCGAGTTCGGCCTGCACGTCGGCCGGGCACGGTTTCGGCGCGTACCAGCAGGCCGGCGCCTTCCCGCGCGGGGCCGGGACCAGGTCCAAGAGGTCAGGGCCTACGCGTGGATCCGGCCCCGGACGTTGATCACCCGCGTGGCCCTCGGGGACTACTCCGCGGTCCGCTCGTACGGATGCAGGTCCGGGCGCTTCGGCGGCAGCCCGTCGCCCGAGGAGCGGCCGGTGAGACGGCGGCCTATCCACGGCAGCAGGTACTGCCGGGCGAACCGGACGTCCGCGACCCGGCGCGCGGCCCACCCCGGCGGCAGCGTGAGCGGCATCGGGGCGTGCCACTCGGTGTCCTCCGGTTCGTACCCGAGGCCCTGCCACACCGCTTCCGCCACCCGTCGATGGCCCTCGGCGGTCAGGTGCAGCCGGTCCACGTCCCACATCCGGGGATCGCTGAGCGAGGGCGCCCCGTAGAGGTCGACGACCAGAGCGCCGTGCCGCTCGGCGAGCGAGTCGATGCAGGCGAACAGCTCCTCCATGCGGGGCCGGAAGCGTTCCAGGACCGGCCCCTGACGCCCGGGGCTGCGCATCAGCACCAGCTGCTTGCAGGACGGGGCGAGCCGCTCCACCGCCTCCGTCAGCAGGGCCCGGACCCGCCCCATGTCGCACTTGGGGCGAAGGGTGTCGTTCAGTCCGCCAACCAAGGTGACGACATCGGCCTTCATGGCGGCCGCCACGTCGATCTGCTCGTCGACGATCTGCCCGATCAGCTTGCCGCGCACCGCGAGGTTCGCGTACCGGAACCCGGGGGAGTGGGCGGCCATCCGCCCGGCGAGCAGGTCGGCCCAGCCCCGGTAGGTGCCGTCCGGCAACAGGTCGGACATGCCCTCGGTGAACGAGTCGCCTACGGCGACCAGGCTGGTGTAAGCGGGGTGCGGGTTCGTCTCCATGGCGTCAGAGATGGTAACCCGGCACCATACTCAGCGGTCGGTCACCCCAGGCGGCGGCTCCCTCCACCGCTCACGCCCGCTGCCCGAACAGCTCCCGCAGCACGTCCTCCATCGTCACCAGGCCCGTCAGCCGGCCGTCCGCGCCCAGCACGGCCGCGAGGTGGGTGCGGCTGCCGCGCATCGCCGTCAGGACGTCGTCCAGCGGCGTGCTCTCCCGCACCCGGGCGATGGATCGCATGTCCCTGTGCTGGAACGGCAGGTCGCGCGGGGTCTTGTCCAGCGCGTCCTTGACGTGGAGGTAGCCGGTGATGCGGCGCCCCTCGTCCACCACCGGGAAGCGGGAGTAGCCGGTCTCGGCGGACAGCGCCTCCAGCTTCTCGGGCGTGACACCCAGGTAGACGTAGGCGACCCGGTCCAGAGGGAGGACGACGTCCCGCACCGGCCGCCGGCCCAGTTCCAGCGCGTCGTGCAGCCGCTCCCGCGCCCGGTCGTCGATCAGGCCGGCCTCGCCGGAGTCCCGCACGATCCGGGCCAGCTCGGCGTCCGAGAACGTGGCCGTGACCTCGTTCTTGGCCTCGACCTTGAGCAGCTTCAGCAGGCCGTTCGCGAAGGCGTTGACCGTGAAGATCACCGGGCGCAGCGCCCGCGACAGGGTGACCAGCGGCGGACCGAGCAGCAGCGCGCTGCGCACCGGCTCCGCCAGTGCGATGTTCTTCGGCACCATCTCGCCGAGCAGCATGTGCAGATACGTCGCCAGGGTCAGCGCGATCACGAAGGAGACCGCGTGTCCGGCGCCCTCGGGCACGCCCACCGCGTGGAACACCGGCTCCAGCAGATGTGCGATGGCCGGCTCGGCGACCACGCCGAGGATCAGGGTGCACAGCGTGATGCCGAGCTGCGCGGCCGCCATCAGGGCGGACACGTGCTGCAGACCCCACAGCACGCTCTTGGCGCGCCGGTCGCCCTGCTCGGCGTACGGCTCGATCTGGCTGCGGCGCACGGAGATCAGCGCGAACTCCGCACCCACGAAGAAGGCGTTGACGACGAGGGTCGCCAGGCCGATCAACAACTGGACGGCGGTCACCGGCCCTCCACCTCCGTGGTCTCGTCGTGCAGGGGTGCGTGCATCAGCAGCCGCGCGGCCCGGTGACCCGACGCGTCCACCACGTCCAGCAGCCAGCCCTCCACGTCGACGTGGTCGCCGACGGCGGGGATGCGGCCGAGTTCCGTGGCGACGAGACCGGCGAGGGTCTCGTACGGCCCCTCCGGCGCCTTCAGGCCGACCCGGGTCAGCTGGTCGATGCGGGCGGAGCCGTCGGCGGAGTACAGGGTGCGGCCCGCGTCGTCGGTGCCGGCCGCGGCCAGGTCGGGCGTCTCGTGCGGGTCGTGCTCGTCCCGCACCTCGCCGACGACCTCCTCGACGATGTCCTCCAGCGTGGCCACGCCCGCCGTACCGCCGTACTCGTCGATGACGACGGCCATCGTGCGCTTGCCGGACAGCCGGTCCAGGAGCCGGTCGACGGTGAGGGATTCCGGCACCAGGAGCGGCTCCCGCATGATCTCGGAGACCCGGACGCGGCGCCGGCGCTCGGCGGGCACCGCCAGGCAGTCCTTGATGTGCGCGGTGCCCACCACGGAGTCGAGGTTGCCGCGGTAGACGGGAAAGCGGGACAGGCCTGTCGCCCGGGTCGCGTTCGCGACGTCCTCGCAGGTCGCCTGGACGTCCAGGGCGATGACCTGCACCCGCGGTGTCATCACGTTCTCCGCGCTCAGGTCGGCGAGGTTCAGCGTCCGCACGAACAGCTCGGCGGTGTCCGCCTCCAGGGCGCCCTCGCGGGCGGAGTGCCGGGCGAGCGCGGCCAGCTCCTGCGGCCCGCGCGCGGAGGCCAGCTCCTCGGCGGGCTCCAGACCGAACAGGCGCACCGCGCGGTTGGCGGTGTTGTTGAGGTGGGTGATGAAGGGGCGGAAGGCGGCGCTGAACCAGCGCTGCGCGTTGCCCACCCGTTTGGCCACGGCGAGCGGTGAGGAGATCGCCCAGTTTTTCGGTACCAGCTCACCGACGACCATCAGGAAGACCGTCGACAGCGCCGTACCGAGGACCAGAGCGATCGAGCTCGACGTGGAGCGCGAGATGCCCATGGATTCCAGCGGGCCGGCGATCAGCGCGGCGATCGACGGCTCGGAGAGCATGCCGACCACCAGGTTGGTGACCGTGATGCCGAGCTGCGCGCCGGAGAGCTGGAACGTCAGGTTCTTGACGGCCTTGAGGGCGCCGGCGGCGCCCCGCTCGCCGCGCTCCACCGCGCGTTCCAGTTCGCTGCGCTCGACGGTGGTCAGCGAGAACTCGGCGGCGACGAAGGCACCACAGGCGAGCGAGAGCAGGATCGCCACCAGCAGGAGGAGCACTTCGGTCATCGGGTCACCTCCGTCCCATGGTCGGACAGGGCTGGGAGGATCGCGCGATGTCGCGTACTGGGAGGCTCGCCCATGGGCGGACGCTCACACCTTTCATGAAGAACCGAGTGACCCATCAATAGTAAAGGATGGGCAAAGGAGCGTGATCGGTTGATCGGGTCCTACTCGGCGAGGGGCTTCACCCAGCGCCGCCACTTCTCCTCCGGCCCGTACCCGGCTGCCCGCCACGCATGCTGACCGGTCTCGTTGCGCTGGAGCACCATCGCGTCGGCGCGACGCCCGCCCAGCCGTACGAACCGTTCCTCGGCGGCCGTGAGCAGGGCGCTTCCGATCCCCCGGCGCCGGCGGTCGGGGTGCACCGCGAGCCGGTACAGATGGCAGCGCCAGCCGTCGAAGCCCGCGATCACCGTGCCGACCAGCTCCCCGTCGAGCTCGGCCAGGATCAGCGCCTCGGGGTCGCGGGCGATCAGCCGCTCCACCCCGTCCCGGTCGTCGCTGATGCTGGTCCCCTCGGCGGACACCTTCCAGAAGGCCAGCACGGTGTCGAGGTCGGTGGGCGTCGCGGCCCGTATCCGCAAGTCGGTCATACGAAGATCCCATCACGCCCGCGGGGCCGGGACGCGCGATTCCAGCATCCGGACGGACGTCACCGGCCGCGCGACGCGACGGCCCACCGGCGCGACACGCCTCCCCACGCGCCTGCGCAGACGGCATCGGGGCGGTCGGACCCGAGAGCCCCCGCGCTCACTCGTGCGCGATCGCCGCCAGCACGTTCATGCGGGAGGCGCGCAACGCGGGCAGCAGCGCCGCCACGACCCCCACCACCGCCGAGCCGACCACGACCGCGACGATCGTGCCCCAGGGAATCGCGAGCGCGTTCATGCCCTGCAACGCCAGTACCTGCTGGGTGCACACACCCCACACCAGCCCCAGCGCGAGCCCCAGCACCGCGCCGAACACCGCGATCACCACCGACTCCAGCCTGATCATCCGGCGCAGCTGCCGCCGGGCCAGTCCGATGGCCCGCAGCAGTCCGATCTCGCGGGTCCGCTCCACGACCGACAGGGCGAGGGTGTTGACCACGCCGAGGACCGCGATGACGATCGCGAGGCCGAGCAGCGCGTACACGAGGTAGAGCAGCACGGCGATCTGGTCGTGGACCAGCTCCTTGTAGTCGGCCAGGTCGCGCACCTGCACCTGCGGATACGGGTCGAGCGTCTTCTCCAGGCTCGTGCGCAGCTCGTCCGCGTCGGTCCCGGAGGCGGCGTTCACGTACAACGCGGAGTCCTGCCCGCCCGGCGCGAACCGAGCCGACGTGGCCAGGCCGAAGAACAGACCGCCCTGCGTCCCGAACCCCTCGGCCGCGTCCTGGTCGGTGAGCGCGCCCACCGTCAGTTCCGTGGTGCGTCCGCCCTGGAACTCGACCGGGATCACGCTGCCGACCCGCACGCCGTGGTCGCGCGCGAAGTCCAGGTCCATGGCGATCCGGCCGTCCGCGAGCGCCGCCGAGGTGTCGCCCCGCGCGTACGTGATGTTGGCGACCTCGTCGAGCTTCGGGTCGTAGGCGGCGGCGGTCGTCTCCACGCGGTCGCCGTCCGGCAGCCGTACGGCGACCGGCGCGAACCGCGAGCGTACGACCAGGCCCGCGCCCGGTGTGTCCCGTACCGCGTCGGTGACCTCCGCCGGGAAGGGCAGGAAGTTGCCGTTCTGGATGACGAAGTCGGCGCCCAGCGTGTCGTCGATCTGCTGGTCGAAGGACTCCGTCATGGAGGCGCTCGCCACCGACATCCCCCCGACCAGTGCCAGGCCCACCATCAGCGCGGCCGCCGTGGCGCCGGTACGGCGGGGGTTGCGCAGGGCGTTGCGCTGGCTCATCCGGCCGACGGACCCGAACAGGGCGGGGAAGGCGCCGCCGAGGACCCGGATCACCGGCCGGACCAGCAGGGGGCCGGCGATCACCATGGCGATGAGCGTCAGGACGATGCCCAGGGCCAGCAGGGAGGCCGCCGAACCGGTCTGGGACGCGGTGACGCATCCCAGGAGCGCGGCCGCGCCGAGCGCTCCGACGACGCCGCCCACGATCGCCCGTGTCCTCAGCGGCCGGCCGATCCCGGCGATCTCGGCGTCCGCCAGCGCCGCCATCGGCGAGACACCGGCGGCGCGCCGGGCCGGCAGGTAGGCGGCGACGAAGGTGACGCCCACGCCGACCACGTACGCCGCCACCGGCGTGCCCCAGCCGATCACCATCTCGCTGGACCTGATGTTCATGCCGAGCGTGTTCATGAGCGCGATGAGCCCGGCCGCCAGCCCGATGCCGGTGGCCAGGCCCAGTGTGGAGCCGACCAGGCCGAGCAGTGTCGCCTCGGTCAGGACGGAGCGGCGCACCTGGCGCCGGTCGGCGCCCAGCGCGCGCAGCAGGCCCAGTTCACGGGTGCGCTGGGCGATCAGCATCGAGAAGGTGTTGACGATGAGGAAGACACCGACGAGCACGGCGATACCGGCGAAGCCGAGCATGACGTACTTGATCACGTCGAGGAATCCGCCGAGCTGCTCGACGTCCGACTCGGCCTGCTCGTCCGCGGTCCGGTAGTCGTAGCGGTCCGCGCCGAGCGCGGCGGCCACCCGCTGCTTCAGCTGCCCGTCGCCCACGCCCTCCTCGGCGTCGATCGAGATGCCGGTGGCGGCCCGCGGATCGCCCAGCAGCTTCTCCCGCGCGGTCTCGGGGGCCAGGTAGAGCAGCGCGGCACCGGGGTTGGTGGTGGTGAAGGTGGCGATGCCGACCACCTCGACCTTGAACGAGCCCGGACCGGCGATCACGGTGAGGGTGTCGCCGATCCGCACGTCCTTGCGGTCGGCGGTCTCCGAGTCGAGCATCGCCTCGGAGGGGCCGCTCGGGGCGTGCCCCGAGGTGAGCTCGACCGGGGTGCGCGCGTCCGGGCTCCAGTCGGTGCCGATGGTGGGGGCACCGGTGGTCGGGCCGACGGACTCGTTGTCGGCGTCGACGACGGTGATGTTCGCGACCTCGGCGTCCGCGCGCGCGGCGGCGACGCCGTCGATCCGGGCCACCCGGGCCGCGAGCTCGGCCGGCAGGGTGGCCGTCATGCCGGACGGCACCGCCTCGTCGAGGTTCTCCTCGGGGCTGACGGTGACGTCGGGCGCGGTCGTGGCGAAGAGCCGGTCGAAGGTCCGGCTGAGGGTGTCGGAGAAGATCAGGCTGCCCGCGACGAACGCCACGGACAGCACGACGGCCAGCGCGGAGAGCAGCAGCCGCCCCTTGTGGGCGAGGAAACTGCGGAGGGTCGCCTTCAGCACCGGATCAGTCCTTGTCGAGGTTGACGTCGCCGGCCGGCGTCTCGCCACCGTCGAACGCGGCCCTGGAGACGTCGAACCTCTTCATCCGTTCCAGCACCGCCTCCGCCGTCGGCTGCTGCATCCGGTCCACGATCCGTCCGTCCGCGAGGAAGAGCACCAGGTCGGAGTGGGCGGCGGCACCGGGGTCGTGGGTGACCATGACGACGGTCTGCCCCAGCTGGTCGACCGCCTCGCGCAGGAACCCGAGGACCTCCAGTCCGGCCCGGGAGTCGAGGTTGCCGGTCGGCTCGTCCGCGAAGATCAGCTCGGGCCGGGAGGCCAGTGCCCGCGCGCACGCGACCCGCTGCTGCTGGCCGCCGGAGAGCTGGGAGGGGCGGTGCTTGAGCCGGTCCCGCAGCCCCAGCGTGTCGATGACCTGGTCCAGCCACTTCTCGTCGGGTTTCTTGCCCGCGATGTCCATGGGCAGCGTGATGTTCTCGGCCGCGGTCAAAGTGGGGATGAGGTTGAACGACTGGAACATGAACCCGATCCGGTCCCGCCGCAGCCGGGTCAGCTCACGGTCCTTCAGGCCGGTGATCTCGGTGTCGCCGAGCCACACCTGGCCGGCCGAGACGGTGTCGAGCCCGGCCAGGCAGTGCATCAGCGTGGACTTCCCGGACCCGGACGGCCCCATCACCGCGGTGAACCGGCCGCGCGCGATGTCCGCGTCCACCGAGTCCAGGGCCAGCACGGTCGTCTCGCCCGAGCCGTAGGCCTTGGTCAGGCCACGGGCGCGGGCCGCGATGCCGTCGGCCGGGGCCTGGCCCGGCCCATGCTGAGCAGCGGGTGTGGACAAGGCTGTCTCCTCGCTCGTGGACGTCGCGCACTCATGGTCCCGGCCGAGCGTAGTGTGACCGGGCCCACACTCGGTATCCATCGTGGGGTCGAGTCGGCCTCCGTCGCAGGTCGGGTCCCCGATGCCGGTGTAAGGGGCACCTTCCGGGCCGGTGAGAGATGCTTGCGGGTGCTAGCGAACCGGCGCTAGCTTCGAGTCATGGCGAAGACCCAGCTGAACGTACGCGTCGACGAGGGCACCGCCCGCGCGGCCCGCGAACGGGCCCTGGCCCGTGGCATGAGCGTCAACCGCTACATCGAGGAACTCGTCAGACAGGACACCGGCGAGGTCGGCCACACCTTCGTCGAGGCCGCCGCCGACTTCATGAAGCAGTACGAGTCCGTGTTCGCCGAGGAGTTCGGCGCCGAACGCGAGGGCACCCGCGAAGGTCGCCACTGATCCCTTGAGCGACCTCGGAATCGACCTCGCCTGGCTCCTCATGCTCGCCGAGCACAACACCCCGGGCGACCCCCAGGTCACCGACTGGGGCGCGCTCGTGGCCGCCGTCGCCCGCCACGATGCCGAGATATTCGGCGTCCCCGTCTACGACAGCCCGCACGCGCGAGCCGCCGCACTGCTCCAACTGCTCCTCCACGTCCCGGCGTTGGAGCGCTCCAACGCCCTGTTCGCCTGCGCGGTCGCCTACGCCTACCTGGCCGCCAGCGGACTCAAGGTCGTCACCTCGCCGGAGCAGGTCCGCGACCTGGCCCGACTGGTCAAGAACGGTGAGGCGTCCGTGCACGACATCGCGCGGGAACTGCGCCAGTGGAGCCTGTGATCACGGCTCCCCGGCCGGGGGCCGCCACGCGGTGCCCAGCACGCAGTACGACGTCGGCAGTCTCGGCCCCGTCTCCGGCATCGACACCCGCCGGTAGGGGCCCAGCTCGAACCCGGCCGCCCGCAGTGCGCCGATCGGGTCACGGGCCAGATGACAGCCGCCGCTCAGCGGCGGCCACAGCGTGCGGTCCAGTGCCCGCTGGGTGAAGGTCATCGCCCGCCCGCCGCCGCGGCCGTGTTCGAAGAACCGCACCTCGCCGCCGGGCCGCAGCACCCGCCGTACCTCGCCGAGGGCCCGCGGCACGTCCCGCACGCTGCACAGCACCAGGGAGACCACCACCGCGTCGAAGGCCTCGCTCTTGACCGGCAGCGCCTCCGCCGTGCCCGGCACCACGTCGACGGGCACCCCGGAACGCAGCGCGGCCTCCACGGCCAACTTCCGCAGTCCGCGCTCCGGTTCGATGGCCACGACCTCCGAGACGGCGCCCGGGTAGTGCGCGAAGTTCAGGCCGTTGCCCGCGCCGATCTCGATGACCCGGCCGGAGAGCCCGGCCAGCAGTCGCCGGCGCACGCCGGCCATGCCCAGTCTGGTCTCGGCGCTCACACTGACCCGGGCGTAGCACCGGGCGAACAGCGGGTGGTGGACGGGATCCCGGGACACCTTGCCGGAGCCGGCGGACCGTAGCGGCATGGCAACCTCCCTCGCAGGCGGGCCTCACCAGGATTGTCCCCCGTCCGGGCCCGTCGCACCCCCCTCACGGCAGGCCGGGCTCACTCGACGAAGTCGCGCACCTGCTCGTAGACGCCGTGGTCGTTGTTCATGTCGGTGTGCGAGACACAGCCGACCTCGACATTGGTCGCGCCGCTCAGGATCGCGGTGGTGTCCGGGGTGAGCGCGTCGTCGCAGTTGGACCAGTAGCTGGCGTACGAGACAGCGCCCGGGGTCTCGTCGCCGGAGTTCAGCGAGGACAGGAAGGAGCTGCCGGTGTACATCTCCGCACAGGAGGTGTACAGCCACGAGCACCAGGACGCGGTGGTCGTGCCGTGGTTCACGCCGGCGGTCGAGACGAAGTCGTCGACGTACGCCGTCCCGCCGAGGTTCTTGAGGTAGTAGCGGGAGCTGAGAGCGCCCATCGAGTGCACGACCAGATCCACCTTCGAGGCGCCGGTCCGGGCGAGCACGTTCTTGATCTCGGTGGCCAGCTGCTGCGCGGTGGTCACGTTCGACTGCGACCAGCTGTACGACCAGGCGTCCAGCTCCGCGGCGGTGTAGCCGTCGGCCTTGAAGTCGGCGACCCATTCGTCCCAGCTGCTCGACGAACTGCTGAGGCCGTGCACGAAGACGATCGGGTTGTGGGTCGCGGCGTGAGCGGGGGTCGCGGCCAGGGAGAGCGACAGAAGGAGCGATGCCGTCACGGCCGACACAGCCGTGGCGATGCGACGCCTTGAGCGCTGCATGATGCCTCCTGATACGGGTGGGGTTGTCAGGAGTGTCAGGCGGGTCTACGCGCGGCGCATCGGTGAAATCGCCGGTCTTTACGGCTCAATTAACTCGCCAGTAACGTCATTTGCGTGGTGACTCCGGTGAACCCCCAGCCCCGCGAACGCACTTCGCCACCGCGGCGCACTGACACGTGCAGACCCGCGGCGCCCGAGCCTGCCGAAGGCGTCCGCGTCCGCGTGCTGCGTGCCGTGTACGGCGATCCCCGTGCCGCCGCCGAACTGCTGCCGCGGCTCACCGAACGGCAGGCGGCCGGTCTTGACCCGCTGCCCACCGAACCGGCCGAACTGGCGCCCGCCCTGCTGCGCGCACATCGCGCGGAGATCCAGTCGCTGCCCGACGACACCCGCCTGCTGCTGCTCCTCGCGGCCGCGGACCAGCACCCGGTCCCCACCCACGCCTTCCCGCGGGCCGTCACAGCCGCCCGCCTCGACACCCGGCCGCTGGAGGCCGCCGAGGCGGCCGGGATCGCGCAGGCCACCGCGGACGGGGTCCTCTTCCGGGACGCCTGGACGAGGATCGCCGCGTACGAGACCGGTTCGCCGGCCGCCCGGCGCGACGTCCACCGACTGCTGGCCGGCGTGCTGCGCGGCGACGGGGAGACGGCCGGCCGCTCCTGGCACCGGGGCGCGGGCGCGCTGGGTCCGAGCGGCCGGCTCGCGACGGAACTCGGGGCCGCCGCGGAACGGGCGTGCGCGGCGGGCCGGCGCACCACGGCCCGCGCCCTCGCCGAGCGCGCCGCCGCCCTCAGCCCCGACCCGCACGCGCAGTCCCGCCTCCTCGCCCTCGCCGCCGCCTGCGCCTGGCAGTCAGGCGACGCCGACCGGGCCCGCCGACTGGCCGCCGCCGCCCAGGAGGAGACGCTGACCGGCGTCCTCGCGCTGCGGGCGGGCAACGCCTCCGAGGCGTTCGACGCCCTGCTGGGAGCGGCGGTGCGGCGGGCGGCGGGGGAGAGCGGGGGCGAGGACGCCGAGGCGGGCGGCGAGCCGTCCGCTGCCGGCCCCGTGCGCTCGGTGCCCGCCCAGCTCCTCGCCCACGCCACCGAAGCCGTCATCCACACCGGTGACCTGCGCCGGTGCCGAGAGGCGGCGCAGACCGCCGAGCGGGTGGGGATCGCGGCGCCCGGCACACTCGCCGGACTCGCGGCGGCGTTCGACGGGCGGTACGAGGACGCGCGGGACCTGCTGATGGCGGCGGCCGGGCGGTGCGGTCCGGGCGGGGATCCCACCGTGCTGATGCACGCCGGCATCGCCGCGCTGCTGCTCGGCGACCACACCCGCGCCGCCACCGCCACGCTCCGTGCGGCGGACTCGGCCAGGACCCGGGGCGAGACGGCCACCGTCGTACAGGCGATGGAGTTCCGGGCGTACGCCGAGTTCTGGACCGGCCGCTCCCGGGTCGGCGAAGCCGCGGCGAGGGACGCGCTGGGGCAGGCCTACGCCACCGGCCAGGACAACGGCGCCTGTCATCTGCGGGCCGCGCTCGCCATGTTCGCGGCGGTCACCGGCGACACGGACGCCTGCCGGGAACACGCCGCCGCCGCCCGGTCGTACGCTCTGGCCCGCGGCCTCGGCCTGCCCGCCGCGCTCGCCCAGTGGGCGCTCGCCCACCTCGACCTCAGCAGTGGCCGCTACGCCGCGGCCGCGGCCCGGCTGCGCGCCCTGGCCGCGTTCGGGCCCGGACACGGCCACCGCGCGATCCGGCACCTGGCCACCCCGCACTACGTGGAGGCCGCCGTCCGCACCGGCGACACCCGGGTCGCCCGGGCCGCCCACGCCGACTACCACCGCTGGGCGACCACGGTGCTCAGCCCCGACGACCTCGCCCTCAGCGCCCGCTGCCGTGCCCTGCTGGCCACCGGCGGGGAGGCCGTGGACCACTACCGCGACGCACTTGACCTGCACTCCCGCGGCACCCGGGACTTCGAACGCGCCCGGACGGAACTGCTGTTCGGCAGCGCGTTGCGCAGACTGCGCCGCCGTACCGAGGCACGCGACCGCCTGCACAGCGCCCTGGAGGCCTTCGACGCCTTCGGCGCGCCGCACCTCGCGGCACAGGCCCGCACCGAACTCCGGGCCCTCGGCGCCCCGGCGTCCTCCGCACAGGCCGCGCCCGACACCCCCACCGCCCGACTCACCGCCCAGCAGCTCCT
Source organism: Streptomyces resistomycificus (assembly GCF_001514265.1). Lineage (GTDB taxonomy): Bacteria > Actinomycetota > Actinomycetes > Streptomycetales > Streptomycetaceae > Streptomyces > Streptomyces resistomycificus. Next base: position 120,076 of record NZ_KQ948989.1, read on the forward strand.
GATCGCCCGGATGGCCGCCGACGGCGCCACCAACCGGGAGATCGCGGTGCGCCTGGCGCTCAGCCCCCGCACCATCGACCACCACCTGCGCGGCGTCTTCACCCGGCTGGGCATCCGATCCCGCATCGACCTGGTACGGCTCCTCGCGGAAGGAGACGAGACCTAGGGCCCGGGCATCGCCTCAGGCCTCAGGAGCCTCCCGCCTCCGGAACTCCTCCGGGTCCCACGTCCCGTCCAGCCGCGACGCCAGCCAACCCGGTGCCGCGGCACGGAAGTCGGCGGGGGCCAGCGCCCCGGCGCCGGCGGGGAGGGCGCCCAGCAGCGGCGCGCCGGACACCTCCGGCAGGTCGGCCAGGTTGCAGCGGGAGGCGAGGTCCGGCGCGCCGGGCCAGCTGCCGATCACGATTCCCGCCAGGTCGAGCCCGCGGAGCCGCAGTTCACGTGCCGTCAGTTCCGTCGTGTTCAGCGTGCCGAGCCCCGCCGACGCAACCACCAGCACCGGAGCCGACAGCAGCCCCGCCGCGTCCGCCAGCGTTCCGCCCGTCGCGTCGAACCGGACGAGCAGCCCGCCCGCCCCCTCGACCAACACCAGATCGTGCTCGGTGGCCAGCTTGGCGGCGGCCTCCGCGACCTCGCGCGGACGCACCGGCGTCCGGCCGGCCCGCCGCGCCGCCGTGGCCGGAGCCAACGGCTCGGGATACCGCGCGACTTCGGCCGCCGTCACGGCACCGGCGAGCCGTGCCACCTCGGCGGCGTCCCCGGGCTCGTCGGGCCCCACGCCCGTCTGCGCGGCCTTCAGCACGGCCACCGACCGCCCGGCCGCGAGCGCGGCGGCGGCCACGGCGGCGGTCGCCACCGTCTTGCCGACCTCCGTGCCCGTGCCCGTGATCACCAGTACCGGCATGTCACCCCTCCTGTGCCGCCGCGCACACCGCGCGCGCGATCCGTGCCACGTCCGCGTCGCCGGTGACGTACGGCGGCATCGTGTAGACGAGGTCGCGGAACGGCCGCAGCCACACGCCCTCACGCACCGCGGCTGCTGTGGCCGCGCCCATGTCCACGGCGTGGTCGAGCTGGACGACGCCGATGGCGCCGAGGACCCGGACGTCCTTCACCCCGGGCAGCTCCGACGCCGGCGCCAGCCCCTCCCGCAGCCCCGCCTCGATCCGCTTGACCTCCGCGAGCCAGTCCTGGCCCAGCAGCAGCTCGATCGAGGCGCAGGCCACGGAGGCCGCCAGCGGGTTGCCCATGAAGGTCGGGCCGTGGGCGAGGACCGGGACCTCGCCCCGCGAGATGCCGTCCGCCACCCGCGACGTGCACAGCGTCGCCGCCATCGTGAGATAGCCGCCGGTCAGCGCCTTGCCCACGCACATCACGTCCGGCGTCACCGCCGCGTGCTCCGCCGCGAACAGCGCGCCCGTACGGCCGAACCCGGTCGCGATCTCGTCGAACGCCAGCAGCACGCCGTGCTCGTCACACGCCTCGCGCAGCACCCGCAGATACGCGGGGGAGTGGAACCGCATCCCGCCCGCGCCCTGCACCACCGGCTCGACGATCACCGCGGCCAGCTCGTCGGCGTGCCGCCGGACCAGCGCGCGCAACTGATCGGCGTACGACTCCTCGTACTCCGTCGGCGGCGGGTCGGCGAACACCTGGCGCTGGAGCACCCCGGACCACAGCTCGTGCATCCCGCCCTCGGGGTCGCACACCGACATCGGCTGCCAGGTGTCGCCGTGGTAGCCACCGCGCCAGGTCAGCAGGCGCTGCTTGCCGGGACGGCCCAGCGAGCGCCAGTACTGCAGGCACATCTTCACGGCCACCTCGACCGACACCGACCCGGAGTCGGCGAGGAAGACGTGTTCCAGGCCGTCCGGCGACATGTCGACAAGGAGCTTCGCGAGCCGCACGGCGGGCTCGTGGGTGAGCCCGCCGAACATCACGTGGCTCATCCGCCCGAGCTGCTCGCGCGCGGCCTCGTTCAGCACCGGGTGGTTGTAGCCGTGGATGGCCGACCACCAGGAGGACATGCCGTCGACGAGTTCGCCCGAGCCGTCGGCCATCCGCAGCCGTACCCCGCTCGCCGACTCCACGACGAGCGGTTCCTGCCGGCCGGGCATGGGGCCGTACGGATGCCAGACGTGCCGCCGGTCCAGCTCCAGCAGGTCCGGCACCGTCAGGTCAGGCATTGGGCGCGAGGTCCGTTCCGGCACCCCGACGGCGTACGGCGACCAGGTCCGTCCGGGCCTCGCCCGCGGACGAGGTCTCAGGAGCGGGGGCCGCGGCGGCCGCCGGAGCGGAACCGCACACACCGCCGCCCTCCTGCGAGCCGCACCCGCCACCGGCCTCCTCGGAGCCGCAGCCGCCCCTGCGGTGCTCCGGCAGAGTCACCTGGTCGGTGCCCTCCACCTCGAACCCGGCGTCGGCGATCATGTCGAGGTCGGCCTGGCCGGCCTGGCCCTCGCTGGTGAGGTAGTCGCCCAGGAAGATCGAGTTGGCCAGGTGCAGGGCCAGCGGCTGCATCGAGCGCAGGTGGACCTCACGGCCGCCCGCGATGCGCACCTCGACGTCCGGGCAGACGAACCGGACCATCGCCAGGATGCGCAGACACCGCTGAGGGGTGAGGTTCCACTCCTTGGCGAGCGGCGTGCCCTCGAACGGGATCAGGAAGTTGACCGGCACCGAGTCCGCGTCCAGCGCGCGCAGCTCGAACACCACGTCGACCAGGTCCTCGTCGCGTTCGCCCATGCCCGCGATCAATCCGGAGCAGGCGGACAGTCCGGCCGCGTGCGCCTTCTGCACGGTGTCCACCCGGTCGGCGTACGTGTGGGTGGTCGTGATGTCCCCGTACGTCTCCTCGGACGTGTTGAGGTTGTGGTTGTAGGCGTCCGCGCCCGCCTCGCGCAGCCGCTCCGCCTGACCGTCGGAGAGCAGACCGAGGCAGGCGCACACCTCGACGCCCTCGTTCTGGTCCTTGATGGCCTTGATGGTGTCGGAGACCCGGTCCACGTCCCGGTCGGTCGGCCCGCGTCCGCTGGCCACCAGGCAGACGCGTTTGGCGCCTCCCGCCAACCCGGCCGCCGCGGCCTTCGAGGCGTCGTCGGGCTTGAGCCAGGTGTACTTCAGGATGTCGGCCTTGGAGCCGAGCCGCTGGGAGCAGTAGGAGCAGTCCTCCGGGCACAGGCCCGACTTGAGGTTGACGAGGTAGTTGAGTTTCACCCGTTGGCCGAACCAGTGCCGGCGCACCTTGCCGGCCGCGGCCACCACATCGAGCAGGTCGTCGTCGGAAGTGGCGAGGACGGCCAGCGCCTCCTCGCGGGTCGGCAGCTCGCGCCGAAGCCCCTTGTCCACCAGCGTGTTCAGCAGGTCCATGAGAGCCGATCCTGTCCTAAGGAGCCCTCCGGGGCCAAGGAGAGTTCGTACAACAGAGGCGCTTCGACGTGTGGGTATTGCCACATCCTGGGTGCCTGGTCGTCCCGCTAGGGTCTGTGCACTGCCTACAAAACCGGGCACCGCCCACTCAATCCCTGGAGGGCCGATGGCGTTCGCCTGGATCGACGAGCAGGCCGAGCTGCGCCGCCGCGCCGGCCTGGTACGGACGCTGCGTCCGCGGCCCGCGCAGTCGCCGCTGCTGGATCTGGCGAGCAACGACTACCTGGGCCTGGCCCGCCACCCCGAGGTCACCGAGGGCGCGGCGCGGGCCGCGCGGACCTGGGGCGGCGGCTCCACCGGCTCCCGGCTGGTCACCGGCACGACGGAACTCCATCACGAGCTGGAACGCGAGCTGGCCGAGTTCTGCGGCTTCGAGGCGGCGCTCGTCTTCTCCTCGGGCTACGCGGCCAACCTCGCCGCGGTCACCGCGCTGGCGCCGCACGGCTCGCTCATCGTCTCCGACGCCGGCAACCACGCCTCGCTGATCGACGGCTGCCGGCTGGCCCGTGGCAGCACCCAGGTCGTCGCGCACGCCGAACCGGACGCCGTACGCAAGGCACTGCGGACCCACGAGGGCGCGGCGGTCGTCGTGTCCGACACGGTCTTCTCCGTCGACGGCGACGCGGCCCCGCTGGCCGGGCTCGCCGAGGCGTGCCGGGCGCACGGCGCGGGGCTGGTGGTCGACGACGCCCACGGCCTCGGTGTCCTCGGTGACGGCGGCCGCGGCGCCCCGCACGCGGCGGGACTCGCGGGCGCCGACGACGTCGTCGTGACGGTCACGCTGTCCAAGTCGCTCGGCAGCCAGGGCGGGGCCGTCCTCGGCCCGGCCCGGGTGATCGACCATCTGGTCAACGCGGCCCGGACGTTCATCTTCGACACCGGTCTCGCCCCCGCGGCGGCGGGTGCGGCCCTGGCCGCCCTGCGGCTGCTGCGCGGCGAGCCGCAGCGGGCGGCGCGGGCCCGCGCGGTGGCCGCCGAGCTGCACGCACGCCTGAGCGCCGCGGGTCTGGAGGCGGTACGTCCGGACGCCGCGGTCGTCTCGGTGCGCGCACCGTCCCCGGAAGGGGCGGTGCGCTGGGCGGCCGACTGTCGTGCGCAGGGGCTCGCCGTGGGCTGCTTCCGTCCTCCTTCCGTGCCCGACGGCATCTCCCGGCTGAGGCTGACGGCCCGCGCGGATCTCTCCGACGGGCAGATCGAACGCGCTGTACGAGTGATCGGCGAGACGCGACCGTGAGTCGGCGTGCCACGGTCGGATGTCGCTCGACGAGGGGAATGGTCAGATGACGAGAGAAGCGGTCAGATGACGAGGGAAACGGTCAGATGCGGTCGACGGCGGCCGTGAAACCCGCCCAGCTCTCGGGGGAGAAGAGCAGCGCGGGTCCGGCCGGGTTCTTGGAGTCGCGCACGGCGAGCAGTCCGCTCCAGCGGCCGACCGCCGGCCGAGCCGTCTCGACGCAGTTGTTGGCTCCCGTGCTGTAGCTGCTGCGCAGCCACCGTGGGCTGCGCAGATCGGTGCTGGAGGTTACGTGCCGAGGCAGTGCTGACATGGTGCCTCCTTACGCGCCGCCACCTATCGCGGCGATGTAATCCATCGAGTCCTCGGGCGAAAGGGCGTGGATCCGAAGGGCGTCGAAGGCCTCCGTGTAGGCCTGGAGGTCTTCTTTCCGTTCGAGGTAGAGGCTACTCGTCAAGTGGTCGAGAACAACCACATCCAGATCAGACGTGCGCGAAAATGAGAAGATAACGAAAGGCCCGGTGATGCCGATGTGCGCGCCGGCCGTGAACGGCAGTACCTGCAACCGCACTTGGGGCAGTCGCCCCGCCTCGACCAGCCGCGCCAGTTGGCGCGCCATGATGTCGGGTCCGCCGACCTCCCGGCGCAGCACGGCCTCGTCCAGGACGGCACTCAGCTCCAGCGGCGGATCCGAGCGCAGCACGTGCTGCCGGGCCAGACGCACTTCGACCAGCGCGTCCAGCTTCTCCTCGTCCAGCCCGTCCACCGCGGCCCGCGTCACCGCCCGGGCGTACTCCGGCGTCTGCAGCAGCCCGGGCACCACCGAGGTCTCCAGCGTGCGCATCGCACTCGCCTGCGACTCCAGGCTGATGAAATCCCGGTACGTCGGCGGCAGCACCCCTCGGTAGGCGTGCCACCAGTGGTGACGGCCACCGCCCTCGTGGGACCCCGCCAACACCATCAGGAACTCTCGCAGTTGGGGGTCGTGCACACTGTAGGCGTCGAGGAGTAACCGCACGTCGGTCGGTTTCACCCCGCTCGCGCCGGTCTCGATCCGGCTCACCTTCGACTGGTGCCAGCCCACCAGCCGGGCCGCCTCACCACTCGTGAGCCCCGCACCGGTGCGCAGCGCACGCAGTTCGGCGCCCAGCTTCCGGCGGCGCACCGCGGGACCGTGCTGCATGGAGTCACTCCTTACTCCAACCGAGGCACCCAAATACGGTCTGCCGTCGTAGAGTTCACCGCTTCGAGCGACAGATATATGCATATCTTGGTGGATCGCCACCCGTGACCGCCCCGGTAATGGCACTCTGGCGACGAAGCACCAGTCCGGGACCGTACTCGAACCGCCGCCCTCGTGTCGGACTCCGGTCCTGTGGGAAAGGGACGACGTCGCCATGGCAGACCACCTGGAATCATCCGTCACTCTGCCGAGCGAACCCGCCTCGGTGTCCGCGGCCCGCTCCTACGTGCTCACCACCCTGGCGGAGTGGGGTCTGCCGGCGGACACCGAAGCCGCCGACACCATCCGGCTCATCGTCTCCGAACTCGCCACCAACGCCGTGCAGCACACCTTCGGACAGTCACCCACCTTCACGGTGGACATCGAACTCGACCGTGACGAACACCTGCGCATCGGTGTGACCGACAGCCACCCGCGCTTCCCGAAGCGGCTGCCCGCCGCCGTGCAGCAGGACAACGGCCGCGGCATGGTCATCATCCGCTGGCTGACCGCGGAGTGCGGCGGCAGACTCAGAGTCCGACCCACCCGCGAGGGCGGCAAGACCGTCTCCATCGAGGTGCCGTGGACCGTACCGGCCGAGCCGGTGCCCGCGGCGGGGCAGCAGGAGCCGTAGGCCCGCACCCGCGCAGAGGGGGCCAGAGGGCGCCGGCGGCTCATGTGCGGCGGGCGCGGTGAAGAGCACCGCAGTCAGGAGGCCGGCAGGAGCGGGACGACGTACGTCGTGCGCTGGACCGGGCCCGGGGACGGGAAGAACCGGCGTGACGGCCGACGTCAACAGGAAGGCGAAGAGGAGCTGTACGCCCGTCTGGGTGACGCGCAGTTCCTGGAGGAGCTCCCGCAGTCGCGGTCGGCGCGCTCCAGCGGCGTCTCGCAGCGGGCGGTGTGGGGGCTGTGGTCGGCCATGGACGCGCGAGTGGAGTCCCGGTCCGTGTCACGCGCTCCGGAGGCCCCGGGAGGGGGCGGCGGCGGTCAGGTGGCCGCCACCCCCTTCCGGGTGGGTCACTTGACCCGGCCGTACCAGACGCTCTTGGTCCAGATCTTCTGCAGTCGCACCACGTCCCCGGTCTTCGGAGAGTGCCAGATCTTTCCCTTCCCGGCGTAGATGCCGACGTGGTAGACGCTCGACCCCGAGTGGAAGAACACCAGGTCCCCGGCCTTGCGGCTCTTGGCGGAGATGTGGTGCGTCTTGTTGTACTGCTGGGCCGCAGTACGGGGCAGCTTCTTGCCGACCTTCTTGAACGAGTACAGAGTCAACCCGGAGCAGTCGAACCGCTTCGGTCCAGTGGCGCCGTACTTGTACGGGGAGCCCTTCTTGGACGCCGCGATCTTGAGTGCCTTCGTCGCCGGCGTGGCGGCCGCGGCGTCGGAGGCGACACCCGGGACCACGACGGAGCCGCCCACTGCGGCGATGGTGAGGGCCGAGGCCGTACCGGCCCGGACCATGAGCGACGGGACACGATTGAGCGCAGACATGCGCAACCCTTCGTCAGCCGCCTGTGAAGGATGACCTGTCGGATTCGGGCTGGCGAAGTTGCCCGGCCGCTGCTGCGGCTTCACCCCAAGGGCTGCTCGGCCCGGTCATGGCGTGACCGTTCCGGCGACCCGTCGTGCTTGGGTCCTCCACTCCTGCCGATCCACTCCTGTCGACCGGTCATCCGGGCGGCGGCAGGACTCGGCGTCCGCCCGGATCGCCCCGCCGCTGCGGCGGGGTCTTGTCGTCAGTCAGGGATCTTGGCTCACGGATGTCCGAAATACCCAACGGAACCGGGGGTTTGTGTTGTTACTCACCACTCACCCGTTCGGGTGGACACCTGCTTGTTCGAAAGGCCGTTGAGGGGCTCAACGAGCCCCGGACCAGCGCCGGAACACCTCATTCCGCCCTCGGGCCACGCGCGTTGCGCAACCCTGAGGGTAGCAAAAAAGTAGGCGCGCGTACTCCGATAGGGGGTACGCCTTTTGGTCCGTTTCGACGCCGGTCCGGACGCTTCGGCGGTGTGACGAGGTGTCCGGATCCGCTGTGGGTGCGTCAACTGTCGGAGCGTGGCGGCAGCGTGACCCGAGCCGTGCGACGCTCCCCGTCCAGCACGCGCAGCGCACGCGCCAGCGTGTCGGCGTGCACCTCGCTCTCGCCCCGACGGTGCATCAGCGCGAGCGCGTCCCGCAGCTCGGCCGCCTTGCGGACCAGTGCCTGGGCGGCCCGCAGTCCGGCGTAGGTGTCACCGTGGTGGGCCGGGTTGATCCGGCCGAGCAGGTCGACCACGTCGAGGTAACGGTCGATCAGTTCGCCCTCGGCGCGGGTCAGGGCGGGCAGCGGCGGCAGGTCCGGCACCATCGGTGGCTCACCCCTCGCCGGGCGTGGGGTGCGAGGCCTTGCGGCTCGGGATGAGCCGGTCCACCAGGCCGTACTCCACCGCTTCCGCCGCGGTGAGGATCTTGTCCCGCTCGATGTCCGCGTGCACCTGCTCGGGCGTGCGCCCGGTGTGGCGTACCAGCAGCTCCTCGAGGCGGGTGCGTGTGCGCGTCAACTCCGCCGCCTGGATGGCGAGATCGCTGGCCTGCCCCTCGACCGGCTCGGTGAGCGCCGGCTGGTGGATCACCATCCGCGCGCCCGGCAGCGCGAACCGCTTGCCCGGCGTGCCCGCGGCGAGCAGCACGGCGGCCGATGAGCCTGCCTGGCCCAGGCAGATGGTCTCCACGTCGCACGTCACGAACCGCAGCGTGTCGTAGATCGCCGACATCGCGCTGAACGTGCCGCCGGGGGAGTTGATGTACAGCGAGATGTCCCGGTCCGGGTCCCGGTGCTCGAGGTACATGAACTGGGCCATCACGTCATTCGCCGAGGTCTCGTCGATCGGCGCGCCCAGGAAGACGATCCGCTCCTCCAGGAGCTTCGAGTACGGATCCATCGTCCGCTTCCCCGAGGACGTGCGTTCGGTGAACTCGGGCAGGACGTGTCGGGCGGACGGTCGGGCCATGGGTACCCCTCCTTCGGCGTCTGTAAAAAATGTACAGGATGTACGTGACGTTATGATGGGGGTATGGCCTACGAGATTCCGGTGACGCAAGCCAGGGCTGAACTCGCCGACCTGATCAACCGGGTGGTGTACGGCGGTGAGCGGGTGGTCGTCACACGCCACGGCAAACCCCTGGTCGCCCTGGTCTCCGCCGCCGACCTCGAACGGCTGGAGGAACTCCAGGAGCCCGCTGAGGAACAGGTGGTCAGCGCGGTCTCCGCCGTCCGCGAGGTCGCGTCCGCTCCGCGCGAACAGCAGCGCTTCGGCATCGCGGCCCACCATCGCGGGCCCGGCGCGTCGTAGGGGTTGTGTACTAACGTAGAGGGCGTAGAGGGCGTAGCCGTAGTGGAGACGTGAAGCCCTGCGCCGTCCGAAGGACGCCGAAACCGTGCACCCCGTTCGCTGTAACGGAGTGCACGGTCGGATCGGCCCCGACCGGACGGGGCCCGCGGAGCCCAGGCGGCGTCGCGCGCTCGGCCGGTCGGTGAGGGTCAGCCGACGGTCAGCGGCTCCCGGCCCGGGGCGGGGGCGGCGTCCGGAGCCTCCGCGCGTGTCCTGAGCGCGTTCCCGAGCAGTACGGCGCCCAGGCCCAGTACGGCCCACCAGGTCAGCGTCAGGAGCGGGCCGGTCGCCGCCGCGCCGTCGAAGAACGACACCGAGCGCAGCAGGGTGGTTCCCGCGCCCGGCGGCAGCCACTGGCCGATCGTCCCGACCGGCTCGGGCAGCATCTGCGGTGCGGTGGCCGCGCCGGAGAACGGGTTGCCGATCAGCATCACCGTGCCGGCCGCGATCGCGATGCCGGCCTGACCCAACAGGGCGGCCAGCCCCGCCACCGCCGCGCTCACGGCGAGCGTCGACAGGGCGAAGGCGCCGGCCTCGGCCCACCAGTTGCCGGTGAGCGCGTCGAGCCAGCTGTGCGAGATCGCGGCCGCCGCCAGGCCGACCAGGGCCGCGGCCCCGGCGAGCGCGCCGACGGCACGCAGGCCGCGCAGCCCCGCCAGCGTGACCGCCGACCCCGCCGCGATGCCGGCCAGGGCGAGGGGCAGCACGCTTCCGTTCAACGCCGAGCCCCGCGGATCCGCCTCGGGAGCGGGCACCACGTCGACCGTCCTGACCTGTGCCCCGGTCTCGCCGGCCTGCGCGGTCACCGTCTGCTGGAGCAGTTGGGCGACGAAGGGGCTCGCCGCGGAGGCGGTCAGCAACTCGCTGCCCTGGGCGGAGACGACGATCGCGCCGTATACGGTCCGGTCCTCGACGGCGTCCCGGGCGGCGGCCGCGTCGGCGTAGCGGTGGATCTCGAACGCGCCCTCGTGCCGGGCCAGTCGCTGCTCCAACTGGGACGTCGCGGTGGCGGGCCCCGCCACGCCGAGCGGCAGGTCACGGGGTGCGGTGCGAGCCGCGGGCCAGGCGAAGGCCCACAGGGCGAGCGCCGCGAGCAGGGGTGCCATGACCACCACGGCGACCATGCGACGGCCGTGCGGGTGGGTCGGCCTCGGCTCGGCCCGGGTGGCGGAGGGGGTGGACATGAGCTGGACTCCTCGGGTTGGTCGGTTGGTTCGGGTTGGGCTGGTTCGGGTCGGGCTGGTTCGGGGCGGTTACCTCGGGTCGGTCGGGTCGGTCGGGTTCGGCGAGGCTAAAAAGAAGGATCGTTCGTTTTAGGTTCCCTCACCGTCCCGCCGTCTCGGATCCTTGTCAAGAAGGAACGTTCGTTTTAGGTTGGGGACCATGGCCCGCGTATCCCAGCAGCACCTCGACGCCCGCCGCCGCCAGATCCTCGACGGCGCCGCGGTGTGCTTCGCCCGCAACGGCTTCCACGCCACGTCCATGCAGGACGTGCTGAAGGAGGCCGATCTCTCCGCCGGAGCGGTCTACCGCTACTTCAGCGGCAAGGAGGAGCTGATCGCCGCGATCGTCGGCGAGGTGCTCGACGCGGTCCGGGAAGCCTTCGAGGGTGCCGCGCGGGAGGATCCGCCCCAGCCGCCGGACGTGCTGGTCGGCGCCGTGCTGGGACGGACCCTCGCCATGAAGGCGCCGCTGACCGTCGACGGGGAGGCGGCCTTCCCGCGACTCATCGTCCAGGTGTGGGCCGAGACCATCCGCAACCCGGAACTGGCGGCCACCCTGCGCGACGGGTACGCCGCGGTGGGCGCGGCCTGGGAGCGGGTGGTGGTGGCGTACCAGGACGCCGGGATGATGCGGGCGGACCTGCCCGCGGAGCATGTCGCGCGCACCATGATCGCGGCCGTCCAGGGATTCGTCGCACAGCAGCCGCTGCTGGGGCCGGCTCCGGTCGAGGTCCTCCAGAACGGCCTACGCGCGTTGATGAGCATGACGCCCCCCCGGGCAGCGGACCTGAACGGATCACGGCACGGTTAACGTGCCTGAAACCCGATCCCATTAGCCTGCCGCCACGCCACCAGGGACTTTGCCCCGGGGCCTGAGGCGACCGGACCCCGCACGGTCCGGAGCGAGACTGTGAGGTGGGACGTGCAACTGACCCCGCACGAGCAAGAGCGGCTGCTGATCCACGTGGCGGCGGACGTGGCCGAGAAGCGTCGGGCGCGCGGGCTGAGGCTGAACCACCCCGAGGCGGTCGCGCTCATCACGTCGCACATCCTCGAGGGCGCCCGTGACGGCCGTACGGTCGCCGAGCTCATGTCCTCCGGACGCAAGCTGCTCACCCGGGACGACGTCATGGAGGGCATCCCCGAGATGATCCACGACGTGCAGGTCGAGGCGACCTTCCCGGACGGCACCAAGCTCGTCACCGTCCACGACCCGATCGTCTGACGGGGGGACATCGCCGTGATTCCCGGAGAGTTCCTGTTCGCCGACGACCCGGTCGTCTACAACGAGGGTCGCGAGGTCACCTCGCTGACCGTCCTCAATGCCGCCGACCGGCCCGTCCAGGTCGGCTCCCACTACCACTTCGCCGAGGCCAACCCCGGTCTGGAGTTCGACCGTGCCGCGGCGCGCGGCAGGCGGCTGAACATCGCCGCCGGCACCGCGGTCCGCTTCGAACCAGGGATCCCCGTCGACGTCGAACTCGTCCCGCTCGCCGGCGCCCGTGTGGTGCCCGGGCTGCGTGGGGAGACCGGAGGTGCCCTCGATGCCTGAGATCTCGCGTGCCGCGTACGCCGACCTGTTCGGCCCCACCACCGGCGACCGTATCCGGCTCGCCGACACCGCCCTGCTGGTCGAGATCGAGGAGGATCGTTCCGGCGGTCCCGGACTCGCCGGTGACGAGGCCGTCTTCGGCGGCGGCAAGGTCATCCGCGAATCCATGGGCCAGTCGCGGGCCACGCGCGCGGACGGCACCCCCGACACGGTCGTCACCGGTGTCGTCATCATCGACCACTGGGGGATCGTCAAAGCCGACGTGGGCATCCGCGACGGCCGGATCACCGGCATCGGCAAGGCCGGCAACCCCGACACCATGGACGGTGTCCACCCCGACCTCGTCATCGGCCCCGAGACCGAGATCATCGCCGGCAACGGTCGGATCCTGACCGCCGGTGCCATCGACGCGCACGTCCACTTCATCTGCCCGCAGATCGCCGACGAGGCGCTGTCCGCCGGGATCACCACGCTGGTCGGCGGCGGCACCGGCCCCGCCGAGGGTTCGAAGGCGACCACCGTGACGCCCGGACCCTGGCATCTGGCCCGGATGCTGGAGGCGATGGAGCAGTACCCGCTCAACATCGGCTTCCTCGGCAAGGGCAACACCGTCTCGCACGAGGCGATGCTCTCCCAGATCCGCGGCGGCGCCCTCGGCCTCAAGCTGCACGAGGACTGGGGCTCCACGCCGGCCGTCATCGACGCCTCGCTGACCGTCGCCGACCGCACCGGTATCCAGGTCGCGATCCACACGGACACCCTGAACGAGGCCGGATTCGTCGGTGACACCCTCGCCGCGATCGGCGGACGCGGCATCCACGCCTACCACACCGAGGGCGCGGGCGGCGGGCACGCGCCGGACATCATGACCGTGGTCTCCGAGCCGCACGTGCTGCCCAGTTCGACCAACCCGACCCGGCCCTTCACCGTCAACACCGCCGAGGAACACCTCGACATGCTGATGGTGTGCCACCACCTCAACCCGGCCGTCCCCGAGGACCTCGCCTTCGCCGAGTCCCGGATCCGCCCCTCCACCATCGGGGCCGAGGACATCCTGCACGACCTGGGCGCGATCTCGATCATCTCCTCCGACGCCCAGGCCATGGGGCGGGTGGGCGAGGTCGTCATGCGGACCTGGCAGACCGCGCACGTGATGAAGAACCGCCGGGGCGCGCTGCCCGGCGACGGCCGCGCGGACAACCATCGGGTGCGTCGGTACGTGGCCAAATACACGATCAACCCGGCCGTCGCGCAGGGCCTCGACCACGAGGTCGGCTCGGTCGAGACCGGCAAGCTCGCCGACCTGGTGCTGTGGGAGCCCGCGTTCTTCGGCGTCAAGCCGCACCTCGTCATCAAGGGCGGGCAGATCGCGTACGCGCAGATGGGCGACGCCAACGCGTCCATCCCGACCCCGCAGCCGATCCTGCCGCGTCCGATGTACGGCGCGATCGGGCGGGCGCCGGCCTCGAACTCGTTCAACTTCGTGGCCCCGCTGGCCATCGAGGACGGGTTGCCCGAGCGGCTCCAGCTCGGCAAGAGGTTCGTGGCCATCCAGTCGACGCGCGGGGTGACCAAGGCCGACATGCGGGAGAACGACGCGCGGCCTCGTGTCCAGGTCGATCCCGACAGCTTCGCCGTGCACATCGACGGGGAGCTGGTCGAGGCGACCCCGGCCGCCGAACTGCCCATGGCCCAGCGTTACTTCCTCTTCTGATGGCCGGGGGATCCTGATGTCCAGGGCCGCACTTCTCGTCCTGGCCGACGGCCGCTTCCCCGCCGGAGGGCACGCGCACTCCGGCGGGGCCGAGGCGGCCGTCAAGGCCGGACGCGTCACCGGGGCCGCGAGCCTCGAGGACTTCTGCCGCGGGCGGTTGCACACGGCGGGGCGGGTCTCCGCCGCGCTGGCCGCGGCGGCCGTACTCGGCGTCGATCCCGTGCGGTTGGACGCCGCCGCGGACGCCCGGACGCCGTCTCCCGCGCTGCGGGCCACCGCCCGCAAGCTCGGGCGTCAGCTGATGCGGGCCGCGCGGGCGACCTGGCCGTCCTCGGAACTCGACGCCCTGGCACGGGAGTTCCCCAAGGGGGCGCACCAGCCGGTGGTGCTCGGGCTCGCGGCTCGGGCGGCGGGGCTGGGGGCGCTGGACGCGGCCTACTGCGCGGCGTACGAGAGTGTCAGCGGGCCGGCGTCGGCCACGGTGCGGTTGCTGAGCCTGGATCCCTTCGACGCGACCGGCGTGTTGGCACGGCTGGCGCCGGAGCTGGACCTGGTCGCGGACCAGGCGGTGGAAGCCGCGCGCGAGTGTGTCGACGCAGGGGTCGACGCCCTGCCGGCGGCCTCGGCTCCGCTGTTGGAGATCAGTGCGGAGGCGCATGCCGCTTGGGCCGTGCGGCTCTTCGCGTCGTAGGAGGTTGTTCCTCGCCCCCACCGCCCCTACCCGTCCAGCCCCTACCCGTCCCGCCCCTGGGGGCTCCCGCCCCCAGACCCCCGCTTCGGCCCTGAAGGGGCCTCGTCCTCGAACGCCGGACGGGCTGAAGACCGTGCCTTAGGAGCCGCCCCATGCACCTCGACCACTCTCACGACGGCCCCGCGGCCGTCAGCGCCGACGCCCGCCGCCCCGACGGCACACGCCGTGCCCTGCGGATCGGGCTCGGTGGGCCCGTCGGGTCCGGGAAGACCGCGACCGTGGCCGCGCTGTGCCGGGCGCTGCGCGACGAGCTGTCGCTGGCCGTCGTCACCAACGACATCTACACGCGCGAGGACGCGGAGTTCCTGCTCCGGGAGGCCGTGCTGCCGCCCGAGCGGATCACCGCTGTGGAGACGGGAGCGTGCCCGCACACGGCGATCCGGGACGACATCTCCGCCAACCTCGAAGCGGTCGAGGACCTGGAGGACGAGGTCGGCCCGCTGGACCTGATCCTCGTCGAGTCCGGCGGCGACAACCTCACCGCCACCTTCTCCAGGGGGCTCGTGGACGCGCAGATCTTCGTGATCGACGTGGCCGGCGGCGACGACATCCCGCGCAAGGGGGGCCCGGGTGTCACCACCGCGGACCTGCTCGTCGTGAACAAGACCGACCTCGCGCCCTATGTGGGCTCCGACCTCGGGCGGATGGCGGCCGACGCCAAGGCGCAGCGGGCCGAACTGCCGGTCGTCTTCCAGTCCCTCAGGGCCG
This sequence comes from Streptomyces resistomycificus, assembly GCF_001514265.1. Lineage (GTDB taxonomy): Bacteria > Actinomycetota > Actinomycetes > Streptomycetales > Streptomycetaceae > Streptomyces > Streptomyces resistomycificus. The sequence continues at coordinate 135,286 of NZ_KQ948989.1, forward strand.
AATCCGGGGTGCGGGACGTCGCCGACTGGGTGCGGAAGCAGCTCGCCGCGTGGACGGCATGACCGCCGCCGCGACCGGAGTACGGGCCACCGCGCGCATCGTCGCGCGGGACGACGGCCGGGGCGGTACGTCACTGCCCGTGCTGGAAGGTGACGGGCCGCTGGCGTTGCGACGCACCCGGGGCAGCGGCGACGAGGCGCACGTCATGCTCGTCGGCGCGATGAGCGGGCCGCTCGGCGGTGACCACTTCGCCGTGCGGGCCGGGGTGGAGGCCGGGGCCAGGCTGCGCGTCGGATCGGCCGCCGCCACCATCGCACTGCCCGGCCAGGCCAAGGGCGAGGCGCGTTACGACGTCCGGCTCACTGTCGCCGACGGGGCCGAACTGCGCTGGCTGCCCGAACAGTTGATCTCGGCCGGCGGCAGCGATCTGCGCGTCACGACCCACGCCGACCTCGCTGCCACGGCCCGCCTCGTGCTGCGTGAGGAGCAGGTACTCGGACGGGTAGGCGAGGAACCGGGACGACTGGTCAGCCGTCTGGTGGTACGGATCGAGGGGCGGACCCTGCTCGACCAGGAGCTGGACTGCGGGCCCGGAGCTCCGGGTGGCTGGGACGGGCCCGCCGTGCTCGGCGGACATCGTGCCGTCGGCCAAGCAGTCGTGGTGAGGCCGGAGTTCGAGGACAGACCGGTGTCGGCGCGGGTGCTGGGGGAGGGGGCGGCGGTCGTGCCGCTGGCAGGTCCCGCCGCACTCGTGACCGCCGTCGCGCCGGACGCGCTACGGTTGCGCCGGGTGCTCGACGAGGCACTGAAGTCGCTCGGCTAGACCTCTCGCGCCGGGAGACGCCATCCGCACAGCGGACGGACCGATCCGGTTATCGGATTGGCAAAGAAGGCCGACCACCCCTGTTCTCAGGAGACTCACAGCCGAGAGGATCCCCGTACTCGACAACGACGTACGGGGAGGGCCCACTTGAGGGACAAGAGAGCGACGAGGCGGGCGGCCGCGTTCGGTTCCGCCGGAGTGCTCGTCACGGCGACCCTGATAGCCGGGGCCGTCACGGCCCCCACAGCCAGCGCGGACACCCCCCGCCACGGCAAGGACCGCGAAGCCGTCGGCGCCGCGATCGCCGCCGCCAAGGCCGCGAAGACCGGGATCGACTGGCAGGACTGCCCGGCCGACTGGGGCCTGGAGAAGCCCATCCAGTGCGGCTATGTCACCGTGCCGCTCGACTACGCCAAGCCCCACGGCAAGCAGGTCAGGCTCGCCGTCGACCGCATCGGCAACACCGGCACCAAGGAGGAGCGCCAGGGCGCCCTCATCTACAACCCGGGCGGACCGGGCGCCTCCGGCCTGCGCTTCCCGCGCCGCGTCACCACCAAGGCGCCGGTCTGGGCCAACACGGCCAAGGCGTACGACTTCGTGGGCTTCGACCCGCGGGGCGTCGGCAAGTCGGCGCCGATCTCCTGCGCCGACCCGCAGGAGTTCGTCAAGGCACCCAAGATGGACCCGGTGCCGGACTCCGAGGCCGACAAGCGCGTCCAGCGCAAGCTCGCCCGCGAGTACGCCGAGGGCTGCCACGAGCGCAGCGGCGAGATGCTGCCGCACATGACCACCCCGAACTCCGCGCGCGACCTGGACGTCATCCGCGCCGCACTCGGCGAGAAGAAGCTCAACTTCCTCGGCGTCTCCTACGGCACCTACCTCGGCGCCGTCTACGGGACCCTGTTCCCGGGCCATGTGCGCCGGATGGTCGTCGACAGCGTCGTCAACCCGTCGAGGGAGAAGATCTGGTACGAGGCCAACCTCGACCAGGACGTCGCCTTCGAGACCCGCTGGAAGGACTGGCAGGACTGGGTCGCCGCCAACGACGCCGTCTTCCACCTCGGCACCACGCGCGCCGAAGTCCAGGCGAAGTGGCTGGAGTTGCGCGCCACCGCCAAGAAGAACCCCATCGGTGGGGTCGTCGGCCCGGCCGAGCTGATCGGCTTCTTCCAGGGCGCCCCGTACTACGACTCCTCGTGGATCCCGGTGGCGACGGTGTTCAGCAAGTACGTCGCCGGCGACACCCAGGCGCTCGTCGACGCGGCGGCCCCCGACCTCTCCGACACCGCGGGCAACGCGGCCTCGGAGAACGGCAACGCGGTCTACACGGCCGTCGAGTGCACCGACGCCAAGTGGCCCACCAGTTGGCGGAAGTGGGACCGGGACAACACCCGGCTGCACCAGGACTACCCGTTCCTGACCTGGTCCAACGCCTGGATGAACCTGCCCTGCGCGACCTGGCCGGTCAAGCAGCAGACCCCGGTGAACGTCAGGACGGGCAAGGGGCTGCCGGGCGTGCTGATCGTGCAGTCCGAGCGTGACGCGGCGACCCCGTACGGCGGCGCCGTCGAACTGCACAAGCGCTTCAAGGGTTCCCGCCTGATCACCGAGAAGAACGCGGGTTCCCACGGAGTGACCAGCCTGGTCAACCCGTGCATCAACGAGCGGGTGGACGCCTACCTGCTCAGCGGCGGGCTGGACGGCGCCGACGTGACGTGCGCGCCGCACGCCACGCCGAAGCCGTAGGACAGACGTACCGCGGGGGCGGGGCCGGACCACCGGCCGCCCCCGCGCACGTGTCGGCGTCTTCTACCTGTCGAGGAAGGCGTCCTCCGCCGTGTAGTCGAAGAGGTCGCCGTACGACTGGAGCATCTTCGGGTACGCCTCGCGCCAGTCCCGTCCCGTGAGCCGCTCCTCGATCCACGCGACCGTCTCCGGCAGCGTCTCGGCGTACCGGACCACCGGCCGGTAGCCCAACTCCCTTTCCGCGGCCGCCATGTCGCACACGACGGGCACCGGTACCGACCACGGCGTGTCCCCCACGGAGGGCGCCGGCGGCGGCCCGTCCACCAGGACGCTCTCCGTCTCGACTCCCATCACCTCGTCGATCGCCCGCGCGACCTCCGACACGGTCGGGGCGTCCGGATCCACGGCGTTGAGGACCCGGGTGCCCGGCCGTGCGGCGGCCAGCCGGATCAGCTCCGCGATGTTGTGCACGCTCGCCGGGTGGAACCGGCTCTCGCCGCCGAAGGCGATGACCCGCCGGGGCCGGCCGTCCAGGTTCCGCTTGACGAAGTAGAGCTCGCGAGGTGTCCGGCAGTGCGGACCGTGGATCGCGCCTGCGCGCAGCAGCGTGGCCGGCAACCGCCCGCCCGCGTCGAGGAGTTCGCGCTCCAGCCCGGCCTTGCGGGTGCTGTACGAGGTGTCGCCCGGCCGTACGGTCCGCTGCTCCTCGGGGATCGGCACCGGGTACTCGGGGAAGCCGTCCGGCTCCGCCTGCGTGTCGAAGTTCCGGCCCTTGTCGTCCTCGTACACGGACACGCTGGAGATCACCACCGCCGAGCCCACGCGGTCGGCCAGCGAGGTCAACTGCCGTGCGTGAGCGGGCCCGAAGGCCACCATGTCGACCAGTACGTCACAGCCGTCGCCGACCGCCGCGGCCAGGGCCGCCGCGTCCTCCCGGTCCGCGCGCACCGCGTGCACCTCACCGGGCCAGCTCGCGTCCCGGCCGCCGCCCCGCGAGACGGCCGTGACCTCCCAGCCGTCCCGGGCCAGCGCGCCGACGGCCACCCGCCCGATCTGTCCCGTCGCTCCGATCACCACAGCTCGTCTCATACGGCGACCGTAGGGCCCGGCCCACAGCCGGTGCCAGACGCTCTGCCGACAGCAGAGGGGGACAGCGGCCGGTTGACGACAGCGGCCGGTCACGGACTGACCGCGGGGGTCAACTCAGCGGCATCCGGGGGAACCTGCGCTCCTTGGCCTTGGCCGCTGCCTCCTCGGCCTTGACGACGGCCGCGTACTGGTCGACGTACTCCTGCTCGGACAGCGACAGGATCGCGTACATGATCTCGTCGGTGATGGCTCGCAGGACGGCCTTCTCGTTCTCCATGCCCTCGTACCGGGAGAAGTCGAGCGGCTTGCCGAACCGGATCACCACGGGGTGGATGTTGGGGACGACCTTGCCGGGCGGCTGGGCCTCGAACGTGCCGATCATCGCGCAGGGGATGACGGGAACCCGCGCCCTGAGGGCCATCACCGCGACGCCGACCTTGCCCTTGTAGAGCCGGCCGTCGTGGGAACGGGTGCCCTCCGGGTAGATGCCGAGCAGCTCGTCCTTGGAGAGGACGCCGAGTCCCTCGCGGATCGCGGCCTGGCCCGCCTCCTTGCCGGAGCGGTCCACCGGGATCTGCCCGGCGCTGCGGAAGAAGAACGCGGTCAGCCGGCCCCGGATGCCGGGGCCCGTGAAGTACTCGGCCTTCGCGAGGAAGGTGATGCGCCGCTTCAGGACGGCGGGCATCAGGAAGTGGTCGGAGAAAGAAAGGTGGTTGCCCGCGACGATGGCCGCACCTGACGCCGGAACGTGCTCCAGGCCTTCTATTCGAGGGCGGAAGACCAGTCTCAGCAACGGCCCCAGGAACACGTGTTTGAGCAGGTAGTAGAACAAGGGGGGTCGCTCCTCACTCCGGCGGTCGGCTCAACCGCCGCGTTAAAGCAGGTCAACCGGCACGTCATCGGGGTGCCAGTGTAGGGCCGGGCCGTGGCCTCCGAAACCGGGCCGGGCGCGCCGGGGTACGGGGTTGGCCGATCGTCGACGGGTGGGCGACGGCGGCTCACAGCCGCACGATGATCAGGGCCGTGTCGTCGGTCGCGCCGCCGGGCGGCAGCAGCTCCAGCAGCACGGCGTCGGCGAGGGCCTCCGGGTCCTCGGCCCGATGGCGGCGCAGGGACTCGGCCAGCCGGGCCAGGCCGGTGTCGATGTCCTCGCGCCGCCGCTCGACGAGACCGTCGGTGTACAGGGCGAGGATGGCGCCGTCGGTGAAGGTGGCGCCGGCCTGCGGCCTCGGGATCGGGTCGGGATGGGCGTCGAGCGGCGGGTCGGTGGCCTGGTCCAGGAACTCCACCCAGCCGTCGGGGTGGACCAGGACGGGAGGGAGGTGACCGGCGCTGCTGTAGGTGATCGTGTGCCGGTCGAAGTCGACGAACGTGGTGACCGCGGTGGCCGATTCGGCACCGTCGACGACATGCGCGTACCGCCCCAGCACGTCCAGCGCCTGCGCGGGGCCCTCGGCGACCCGGGAGGCGGCGCTCAGCGCGCTGCGCAGCTGGCCCATCACCCCGGCGGCCGCCAGCCCGTGGCCGACCACGTCGCCCACGGACACGCCGAGCCGGTGGCCGCCCACCAGGTCGACCATGTCGTACCAGTCGCCGCAGACGTTCAGCGCGCCGAGTGCCGGCCGGTAGCGGACGGCGGCCCGGTGATCCCCCACCTGTCGCCTGGCGGGCAGCATCGCCTCCTGGAGGGCCAGGGCCACCTCGCGCTCGCGGGCGTGCGCCAGCCGCAGCCGCTCGTTGAGGTCCTGGAGCTCGCGGGCGCGGGTGTACAGCTCGGCCTCCAGCACCCGGGTCCGGCCGGTGGTCCGGCCGCCACGCGCCCGGATCAGCTCGGTGACCTCCTCGACCCGGTGCACCAGCATCACCACGTTCCCGTCCGGGCCGAACACCGGCGCGTTGCACGGGCTCCAGTAACGCTCCTGCCAGTGCCCCGCCCGGGTGGGGTCCTCGACGTCGTAGCGCTGTAGGGCCATGCCGTCGCGTTCCCCGGTGTCCAGGACGCGTTGCATCGACGCCTCCAGGTTGCGCATGCCCGTCGCCGTGGGGTCGTTGGGGTTGTCGGGAAAGACCTCGAACAGATGCCGCCCGACCATCTGTTCGCGTTTGCGGCCGGACGCGCGACAGAACTCCTCGTTGACGTCCGCGTAGACCAGCTCGGGCGTGAGCAGTGCCACCATGCCGGGCAGGGCCTGGAAGACCGCCCTGTAGTCGATCACCGATTCGTCCATGGCTTCCGCCCTCACCACCGGGATGACCTAGTTTCCCACGATATGCGCCGGATCAGGTCACATCGGCGGATCGGTGAGTGACTGCTCCGCCCAGATGACCTTCCCCTCGGGAAGGAAGCGGGTGCCCCACCGCTGCGTGAACTGGGAGACCAACAGCAGGCCGCGCCCGCCCTCGTCCGTGGTGCGGGGATGGCGCAGGTGGGGAGCGGTCGCGCCGCCGTCGAAGACCTCGCAGATCAGCGACCGGTCCTTGATGAGGCGCAGCCGGATCGGTCCGGCGGCGTGCCGGATGGCGTTGGTGACCAGCTCGCTGACGACCAGCTCCGTGGTGAAGGCCAGCTCGTCCAGATCCCAGTCCGCCAGCCGGCGGCAGGCCGCCTTGCGGGCGTCGGCGACGACGGACGGGTCGGCGGGCAATTCCCAGGACGCGACCCGGTCGGCGTCCAGGCGCCGGGTACGGGCCATCAGGAGCGCCACGTCGTCGCGCGGCCGGGCCGGCACCAGCGCGTCCACGACGGCACGGCAGCGCAGGTCGAGCGAGGCCGTCGGCTGTCCGAGAGCCTGGCGCAGCCGCTCCCGGTGCGCGTCCACGTCCGACGCCTCACCACGGGCCGGCAGCAGGCCGTCGGTGTACAGCGCGAGCGTGCTGCCCTCCGGCAGGACCGTCTCCACCGACTCGAACGGCCGGCCGCCCGCGCCCAGCGGTGGCCCCGGCGGCAGGTCCAGGAAGGTCACCGATCCGTCGGGCCGGACGACCGCGGGCGCGGGATGCCCGGCGGCGGCCATCGAACACCGCCCGTCGACCGGGTCGTGGACGACGTACAGACAGCCGGAACCCACCCCCTGCGCCGCGCCCTCGTCACCACCCGGGGCCACGCTCTCCTCCTGCGCGTTCCGCGCGACCAGGTCGTCGAGATGGGCCAGAACCTCGTGCGGCGGCAGATCGAGCGCCGCGAGCGTCCGTACGGCGGTTCGCAGCCGGCCCATCGAGGCCGCGGCGTCGATCCCGTGCCCGGGGACCTCGCCCACGACGAGGGCCACCCGCGCGCCGGAGAGCGGGATCAGGTCGTACCAGTCGCCGCCGAGCCCCGTCAGCTCGTTCGCCGGGCGGTAGCAGGCGGCCACCTCCACCGCGTCCTGGTCGGGCAGCCGGTGCGGGAGCAGGTTGCGCTGCAGTCCCAGTGCCGCGTCCCGCTCGCGGGTGTAGCGCCGCGCGTTGTCCACGCACACCGCGGCCCGTGAGACCAGATCCTCGGCCAGGTTCAGGTCGTCCTCGTCGAACGGCTCCTGCCTGCGACGCCGGAAGAACGTGGTCACGCCCAGCGTGACGCCCCGCGCCCGGATCGGCACCACCATCGCGCTGTGCAGCCCCAGTCCCAGAAACGTGACCCCCTGGCCGTCCGTGGCGTCGGCGCCCCAGTACCGGGCGAGGGGATCGAGCCGCGCCTCGCGCCAGGGCCGGCCGGTGGCGAGGCAGCGGACCGGGGGCGAGTCGGGCAGGTACACCGCCGGTTCCCCGGTGCCGATGGCGGGATGGGCGGCGCGGGGGCTGGGGCCGTCGGTGCCGATGGTCAGGGTGTCCCCGCGGTCGCCGGTACCGACGGCGGGGGAGGCGAGCTCGCCCGTGTCGCCCGCCCCGTCGGTGTCCGTCGCGTTCGCCGACCGGTGCCCCACCCTCCGCAGCTGTACCGGATCCGTGCCGTCCAGCGGCCCGGGCGCCGGCTCCGCGCCCCGCAGCACCGACTCCAGCAGGTCCACGACGACCAGGTCGGCGAGCGCCGGTACGGCCACGTCCGCCAGTTCCTGGGCCGTCCGCACGATGTCCAGGCTGCGGCCGATGTACTCGCCGGCCCGGTCCAGGAGGGCCAGCCGCTGGCGCGCACGGTGGTGCTCGGTGATGTCCACGACGGTGTAGTACACGCCCATCGGGCGACCCCGCTCGTCGTCGAGCCGGGTGAAGGACAGCACGTGCGCGGTCTCCCGGAGCGGCGCCGACCGCACGCTGCCGACGTGCTCGTACCCGAGGACCGGTTCCCCGGTCGCCAGCACGTGCCGCATCTGCGTCTCGACGGCGTCGGCGTCCAGACCCGGCTGTATGTCCCCCAGCCGCAGTCCGAGCCGCTGCTCGGGCGGGCCGCCGCCGAACCGGCTCAGGGCCGCGTTCGACCACACGAACCGCAGGTCGGTGTCGACGATGGCGATCCCGATGGGCGACCGGGCGACCATCTGCTCCAGCACACCGCGATGCATGTCCCAGCCTGGGGCGCCGGCCATCTCCGACAGCAGTACCAGCCACCGCGCCGGCCCCCGGGCCTCCTCGGCGGAGGCGACCCGGACCATGACCCGGACCGACCCCCCGTCGCCACGACGCACCGACAACAGCCCCGCCCAGCCGCCGTCCCGGTGCCACCGCTCGACCAGCGGCGGTACCCGTCCGGCGTCCTCGGCGACCACCAGGTCGGCCAGACTCCGGCCGACCACCTCGGCGGCCGGGTACGCCAGCATCCGCTGGGCGCCCGCGCTCCAGCCCGTCACCACCCCCGCCGCGTCGAGCAGCAGGGGCGCCGCATCCGCCACGTCGAACGCCAGGCGGGCGAGCTCGTGCTCCTCCGATGTGTCCACGGCCGACCTCTCTGTCGCTGAGAGTGGTCTACCACCTCTTGCCCCCATCTTGCCCCTCAACGACCGGACCGCACCGCGTCGAGGGCGCCGGGCGGGTGGCGGTAGCGGCGAGCGACCCGCCCGCTCGCGCGCCGCCCCACCCGCTCGCCCCGCCCGTGCCGGCTCAGCCGCGCCCGAGCACTCCTTCCAGCACCTCCAGCGCCGAGGCGAGCTCGGCCTCCGTGATCGTCAGCGGCGGCGCCAGGCGGATCGTCGAGCCGTGGGTGTCCTTGACCAGGACGCCCTCCCCCATGAGGCGGTGGCTCACCTCGCGGCCGGTGCCGATGGCGGGGTCGACGTCCACGCCCGCCCACAGGCCGCGCGAGCGGAATCCGAGGACGCCCTTGCCGACCAGACCGGTCAGGCCGTCGCGGAGCACCGCGCCCAGGTCGCGGGCGCGGCGCTGGAACTCGCCCGTCTCCAGGAGCTCGATCACCGCGGTGCCCACCGCCGCGGCGAGCGGGTTGCCGCCGAAGGTGGAACCGTGCTCGCCGGGCCTGAGCACCCCCAGGACGTCCCGGCGGGCGACCACCGCCGACACCGGCACGATCCCGCCGCCCAGGGCCTTGCCCAGCAGCAGCACGTCCGGAACCACCCCTTCGTGCTCGACGGCCAGGGTCCGGCCGGTGCGGCCGAGGCCGGACTGGATCTCGTCGGCGACGAACAGACAGTTCGTCCGGCGGGTCAGCTCCCGCACTCCGGCGAGATAGCCGTCGTCGGGGATGACCACCCCCGCCTCGCCCTGGATCGGCTCGATCAGCACCGCCGCCGTGGTCTCGTCGACCGCCGCCTCCAGCGCGGCCAGGTCGTTGTAGGGGACGACACGGAAGCCCGGCGTGAAGGGGCCGAAGCCCGACCTGGCCGTCTCGTCGGTGGAGAACGACACGATCGTCGTGGTGCGGCCGTGGAAGTTGTCCGCCGCGACCACGATCGTCGCCCGGTCCGCAGGGACGCCCTTCACCTCGTACGCCCACTTGCGTGCCACCTTGATGCCGCTCTCCACGGCCTCCGCGCCCGTGTTCATCGGCAGCACCATGTCCAGGCCGGTCAGCCGCGCGAGCCGTTCGGCGAACTCGGCCAGCCGGTCGTTGTGGAAGGCGCGCGAGGTGAGCGTCAGGCGGTCGAGCTGCCGGTGGGCCGCCTCGATCAGCGCGGGGTGACGGTGGCCGAAGTTGAGCGCCGAGTAGCCGGCCAGCATGTCCAGGTAGCGGTTGCCCTCGACGTCCTCCACCCAGGTGCCCTCGGCGCGGGCCACCACCACGGGCAGCGGGTGGTAGTTGTGCGCGAGCACCGGCTCCTCGGCGCGGATCAGGTCGGCGGAGGTACGCGTGGAGACGGGAGCGGTCATGAGCGGATCTCCTGGGTGCAGCACTTGATGCCACCGCCGGCCTTCTGGAACTCGGAGAGGTCGACGGCGACCGGGACATAGCCGTGGTCGGCGAGACGGGCGGCGAGCGCCTCGGCCCGCGGTGCGATGAAGACGTGGCGGCCGTCGGACACGGAGTTGAGGCCGAAGGCCATCGCGTCGTCGCGGGTGGCGAGCACCGCGTCCGGGTACAGACGGGCCAGCGCCTCGCGGCTGCCGGGGGAGAAGGCCTCCGGGTAGTACACGATGTTGTCGTCGTCCAGGACGAACAGCGCCGTGTCCAGGTGGTAGAAGTACGGGTCCACCAGGGTCAGGCTGATCACCGGATGGCCGAAGAACTCCTGCACCTCCCGGTGCGCCTCCCGGCTGGTTCGGAACCCGGTGCCGGCCAGCACGTACCGGCCCGTCCAGACCAGGTCGCCCTCACCCTCGCAGACGGCCTCCGGGCGGTGCACGTCGTAGCCGGCCGTCTTGAACCACGTCTCGTAGTGCGTGGACTCGGGACGGCGCTCGGGGGCGTGGAAGAGGGAGCCGAAGACCCGGCCGTCGACGACGACCGCCGAGTTCGCGGCGAAGACCATGTCCGGGAGCCCGGCGACGGGTTCCACGGCGTCGACGTCGTGGCCGTGCGAGCGGTAGGCGCGGATGAGCTCCCGCCACTGCTCCTGGGCCAGATCGACGTCGACCCGGGTGTCGGGATGCATCCAGGGGTTGATCGCGTACTGCACGGCGAAGTGTCTGGGTTCGCAGACGAGGAAGCGCCGCCGGCGCGGCACACGGGAATCGGTCACAGAGGGGTTCCTCCGCTTCCTGCCGTATCGATAGGGGTTGACTCCAAGGTAGGAACCGACCGAGACGGGCGACAAGGAACAGGGAGTGCGTGTTCGCGCAGGAATCCTGCGTCTTCGGTCCGGATCACGCACATCCGTTGCGCGCCTCGCAGGTTTACTCCGGCACGGGCTGGCTGGCGCCCGCCTCCGGGCTTTCCGGGAGGAGGTGGGACAGCACCATCACGCTGATCGTCTTCCGGATGAAGGGCTCCACACGGATCCGCTCCAGCACCTCCTCGAAGTGCTCGACGTCCCGGGCCCGCACGTGCAGCAGCGCGTCCGCGCCGCCGGTCACCGTCATCGCCGCGGTGATCTCCGGGTGGTTGCGGACGACCTCCGCGAGCCGTCGGGGCGGGGCCGCGCCCTCGCAGTACACCTCGACGTACGCCTCCGTGCGCCAGCCCAGCGCAGACGGCTTCACCGTGGCAGTGAACCCGGTGATCACGCCCGTGTCCCGTAGCCGGTCCACGCGTCGCTTGACCGCGGTCGAGGACAGTCCGACCGCCGCGCCGATCTCGGCGAAACTGGTCCTGGCGTTCGCCATCAACGCGGTGACGATCTTCCGGTCGAGGTCGTCGAACGGCGTGTGCCTGCTGTTCATGCGGGCACTGTATCCAGCGGAAAGGTCCGGCCCCCGGCACGTGTCGTGGCGTGCGAATTACTCCTACACTCCGGGTTCATGCTGCGCGCCCTGGCTGTCGACGACGAACGCCCCTCGCTGGAGGAACTCCTCTACCTCCTCAACGCCGATCCCCGCATCGGCAGCGCGGAGGGTGCCGGTGACGCCACCGAGGCGCTGCGCCGCATCAATCGCGCCCTGCAGTCGGGGCCCGACGGGCCGGAGGCGATCGACGTCGTCTTCCTCGACATCAACATGCCCGGCCTCGACGGGCTGGATCTCGCCCGGCTGCTCACCGGCTTCGCCCTGCCGCCGCTCGTCGTGTTCGTCACCGCGCACGAGGACTTCGCCGTGCAGGCCTTCGACCTCAAGGCCGTCGACTACGTGCTCAAGCCCGTCCGCAAGGAACGGCTCGCGGAGGCCGTCCGCCGGGCCGCCGAACTGCGCGACTCCGCGCCCCGCATACCCGTGCACGAACCCGACCCCGACCAGATACCCGTCGAACTCGGCGGCGTGACCCGCTTCGTCCCCGTCGACGACATCACCCATGTCGAGGCCCAGGGCGACTACGCCCGGCTGCACACCGACCGGGGCAGTCACCTCGTACGCATCCCGCTGTCCACCCTGGAGGAACGCTGGCGGGGCCGCGGCTTCGTCCGGATCCACCGCCGCCACCTCGTCGCCCTGCGCCACGTCGGCGAACTCAGACTGGACGCGGGCACGGTGAGCGTCGTGGTCGGCGCCGAGGAACTCCAGGTCAGCCGCCGCCACGCCCGTGAGCTGCGGGACCTGCTGATGAGGAGGCCATGACGTGCCCCAGGATCCCGCCGACCGCCGCGTCGTCGTCACCGGCCCGCCCCGGCGCGCCCGCCGGGCCTCCGGCTACTACCGCCCGCGCACCGAGATCGACGAACAGACCACCCTCGGCCACACCTACGTGCGTTCCCTGATGCGCACCCAACTGCGCGCCGCCCTCGCCGTGTTCGCGTTCCTCGCCCTGCTCGTCGGCCCCCTGCCGCTGCTCTTCGAGGCGATGCCCGACGCCCGCCTCGAATGGGCGGTCCTCGGCTTCGGCCTCTACGTCCCCCTGGTCCTGCTCGCCCGCTGGTACGTGCGGCGCGCCGAACGCAACGAACGGGACTTCGTACGCCTCGTCGAAGACCGCTGAACCCGCCAGACCGAGACGTGGACCGATGAACTCCAGCTACGCCGTTCCCGCCGTCGCCCTGGTCGTCGTGGCGACCGTCCTCGTCGGCGCCTTCGGCCTGCGCATATCGCGCACCACCTCCGACTTCTACGTCGCCTCCCGCACCGTCGGCCCCCGCCTCAACGCGGCCGCCATCAGCGGCGAGTACCTGTCCGCCGCCTCCTTCCTCGGCATCGCCGGCCTGGTCCTGGTCCAGGGCCCGGACATGCTCTGGTACCCGGTCGGCTACACGGCCGGCTACCTGGTCCTGCTGCTCTTCGTCGCCGCCCCGCTGCGCCGTTCCGGCGCCTACACGCTCCCCGACTTCGCCGAGGCGAGGCTCGCCTCCCAGGCGGTGCGGCGACTGGCCGGCGCCTTCGTGGTGGGCGTCGGCTGGCTGTACCTGCTGCCCCAACTCCAGGGAGCCGGACTCACGTTGACGGTGCTGACCGGAGCGCCCCCGTGGCTGGGCGGAGTGATCGTGGCGGCCGTGGTCGTCGCCACCGTCGCGGCCGGCGGCATGCGCAGCATCACCTTCGTGCAGGCCTTCCAGTACTGGCTCAAGCTCACCGCCCTGCTCGTCCCCGCCCTCTTCCTCATCCTCGCCTGGCAGGCCGACGGGGCACCCCGGCACGCCTTCGAGGAACCGGCCACCTTCCGCGACCAGCGGGTCGTCCGCGTCGACGCGGGCCTCGACCTCAAGCTGGACGCCCCCCTGACGGTCACGGTCAGCGGCACGGTCGACGGCCGCGTCCACGACGACCGGCGCCTGCGCCTGCCCGCCGGCACCCACCGCATCGAACAGGGCACCCGGCTGACCTTCGACCGGGGCTCCTCCGTCCCGGCCGCCGACCGCGGCAGCAACGGCGGTATGTCGACCTCCCTGGCCGCGAGCCGCGAAGAACGCCCGCTGTACGCCACCTACGGGCTGATCCTCGCCACCTTCCTCGGCACCATGGGCCTGCCGCACGTCGTCGTCCGCTTCTACACCAGCCCGCACGGTGTCGCCGCCCGCCGCACCACCGTCGCCGTCCTCGGCCTGATCGGCGCCTTCTACCTGCTGCCGCCCGTCTACGGCGCCCTGGGACGGCTCTACGCCCCCGAACTCACCATCACCGGCGACGCGGACGCCGCCGTCCTGCTGTTGCCCGAGCGGGTGATCGGCGGCCTCGGCGGCGACCTGCTCGGCGCGCTGGTGGCGGGCGGGGCCTTCGCCGCGTTCCTGTCCACGGCTTCGGGGCTGACCATGGCCGTCGCGGGCGTCCTCACCCAGGACGTGCTGCCCTCGCGCGGCGTACGGCACTTCAGACTCGGCACGGTGCTGGCCATGGCGGTACCGCTCGCGGCGAGCATGCTCGTGGGCGGACTGCCCGTCGCCGACGCGGTCGGGCTGGCCTTCGCCGTGTCGGCGTCGTCGTTCTGCCCGCTGCTGGTCCTCGGCATCTGGTGGCGGCGGCTGACCCCGCCGGGCGCGGCCGCCGGGATGCTGGTCGGCGGGGGCTGCGCGTTCCTGGCGGTCGCCGCGACGATGGCGGGCTTCCCGGGCCGGGGCCCGCTGCACGCCCTGCTGGCCTGGCCCGCCCTCTGGTCCGTGCCGCTGGGCTTCCTCACCATGATGCTGGTGTCCCTGGCTTCGGCGGGACGCGTACCGGCGGGCACGGCGGCGATCCTGGCCCGCTTCCATTTGCCGGAGGAACTGCGGGCGGAGGAACTGCGGGCGGAGGTGAAGGCATGAGCGGGTTCCTCGCCGGACTGTGCGTGGCGATCCTCCCGGTGCTGGCGGCGGGCTTCTGGCTCGGCAGGCGTACCGCCCGCCCCCAGAACCTGGGCGGACTCGGCACCCCCGTCGAACACGCCACTTTCCAGACCCTGCACACCGCATCCCTCGCCGCACCCCCGCTGCGAGCGGGCCTCACGGAGGAGACCGCGCGCAAGTCGGCCCGCCGACTGCGCACGCTGCTGGGCACGGACGCGCTGTGCCTGAGCGACCAGCAGCGCGTCCTGGTCTGGGACGGCGTCGGCGGCCATCACCGCACCGAGATCATGGAACGCCTCGCGGGCCCCCTGGAGACCGGCCGCGGCGAGGCGTTCCCCCTGAGCTGTGACACCCCCGACTGTCCGGTCCGCTGGGCCGTCGTCGCCCCCCTCACCGTCGACGACCGCGTGCACGGCGCCCTGGTCGCCTGCGCACCGCGCGAGTCGGCGGTCCTGGTCCGCGCGGCCGGGGAGGTGGCCCGCTGGGTCTCGGTCCAGCTGGAGCTGGCCGACCTCGACCAGTCCCGCACCCGCCTCATCGAGGCCGAGATCAAGGCCCTGCGCGCCCAGATATCCCCGCACTTCATCTTCAACTCGCTCGCGGTGATCGCCTCGTTCGTCCGCACCGACCCCGAGCGCGCCCGCGAACTGCTCCTGGAGTTCGCCGACTTCACCCGCTACTCGTTCCGCAGACACGGTGACTTCACCACCCTGGCCGAGGAACTCCACGCCATCGACCACTATCTGGCGCTCGTCCGGGCACGCTTCGGCGACCGCCTCTCCGTCACCCTGCAGATCGCCCCCGAGGTACTGCCGGTGGCCCTGCCCTTCCTGTGCCTCCAGCCGCTCGTCGAGAACGCCGTCAAGCACGGCCTGGAGGGCAAGGCCGTGTCCGCCGCGGGCAAGAGCCACATCAGCATCACCGCCCAGGACGCCGGCGCGGAGGCGCTGGTCGTCATCGAGGACGACGGCACCGGAATGGACCCCGTCCTGCTGCACCGCATCCTCGCGGGCGAGGTGAGCCCGTCCGGCGGGATCGGGCTGTCCAACGTCGACGACCGGCTCCGCCAGGTCTACGGGGACGACTACGGCCTGGTCATCGAGACGGCTGTCGGCGCGGGCATGAAAATCACCGCCCGGCTGCCCAAGTACCAGCCGGGGGTGCACTCGGCGGGCCGCCTCGGCGGCGGCTGAGGACCGTCGCTAGGTGCTGCGGGTGGCCACCATCCCGAGGGTGATCAGCCCCAGTACGACCCAGCCGAACCACAGCCAGCCGTTACTGCCGAGCGCCACCGTGTAGGCGGTCACCGCGACGAGTCCGCCGACGGTGAGCACCCCCATCGTTCTGGTCGAGCCGTCCGTGGAACCGGGCATCGCAACACCCTCCTCATGGTTCGTCCCCCTCCATGGTGCCCCCGTTCTGCCTCCGTACGGTGCAGACGACGAAATGTGTGCCGTTCTTCCAGGCGCCCTCACTGGTCCAGGAGCCCGCCGTGTACACCGACGGGTCGAAGCCGTAGTCGCCCGGCGGCACCTCACGCCCGCACGCCACGTCCGACTCCGTCCGTGCCTCGGCGAGCGTGACGTCTGCGCCCAACCGGGTGAATCCGAGCACCTCCTCGTCGTGCGGCTGCCCGCAGGACACCAGCCGGGCGTCCCGGTTGGAGCGGACGTCCAGACAGTCCCGTTTCTGCATGGTCGCCGTGTCCGCGAAGGCCGCGCCCGCCTCACGGTGGACGTCCAGCGGCCCGTACACCGGCCCGTGCGCGCCGAGCACCAGACAGGCGCTGCGCCGCCCGGCGGCCTCGAATCCGTCAGGGGTCGGCACGACGGCGAGACTGCGCACGTCCGCGAGCCTGTCCCGGACCTCCCTCGTGCGCTCCTCGCAACGGTCGGGTCCCAGCCGCCGCGCCTCGTCCGCCGACGCGGCCTCGACGAACGCCAGCACCTGCCCGTCCGGAGCCGCGCCCCCGCAGCTCGGATCCAGTGACAGCCGGGGGGTGCCCCGGAAGCGCTCCGCGCCCGCCCAGTCGGCGAGCACACAGTCACCTTCCCGCAGCGCCTTCGAGAGCCCGACACCGGCTCCGTACGGCGCTCCGCTCCCGTCGCCGCCCTGGCCCCCGGCGCCGCCGGTGCCGCTCCGGTCCGCCAGGGCGTACCAGACCCCGCCCAGGGCGAGGACCATCCCGAGGCCGCAGGCGAGGGCGGCCCGCAGCGCGTGCGAGCGCTCACGCCGCCGCCTGCCGGGCGCGGACGGGGGCGACAGCGCGAAGGACGGCCCGAACCCGTGCGGATCGTGGTCGTGGGGCGGTAGGGGTCCGTGCGGGTCCCCGGGCGGCGTGAGGCCATGCGGGTCGTGCGGCGGCGCGAACCCCCGCGAGTCCCGGCGCGGCGCGAACCCCCGCGGATCCGGGGCAGGCGTGGATCCTCGCGGGCCGGCGGTCCGCCCGAGCCCCGGGGAGTCGGCGGTGGGCGCGAAGCCCCGGGGATCCGCCGTCGGTCCGTGCCCGGCCGCTCCGGCCGTCCCGTTCGGCCCGGCGGGCGGCGCGGGTGACCCCGCCCAGGGCGGCTGCGACCCCAGGTCCGTCCAGGTCCGTGAGTACGCCTCGGCCTGCGGTGTGACGATCTGAGAGAGCGCCACCTCCGCCTCCGCCGCCGACAGCCGCTCCCCGGGGTCCTTGGCGAGCAGCGCGGCCAGCACCGGCCCCAAGGCCCCGGCCCGGACGGCCGGACGCGGTTCCTCCATCACCACCGCGGTGACCTCGGCCAGATGCGACTCCCGCTCGAACGGGCCCCGGCCCTCGACGGCGTGGTACAGCGTGCAGCCCAGCGAGAACAGGTCGGCGGCCGGGGTGGGCGCCCCGCCCGTCGCACGCTCGGGCGCCAGATATCCGGCGGTCCCCACCAGCACGGACGCCAGCGTGTACCGCTTCTCGCCGGCGTCCGGCTGTACGGAGATGCCGTAGTCGGTGAGCAGGACGCGGCCGTACGGCGCCCCGGCGCGGTCCGGCGCGAGCAGGATGTTCGCCGGTTTCACGTCCCGGTGCATGACGCCCCGCCGGTGCCCGGCGGTCAGCGCGTCCAGCACGGCGAGGCCGACCCGGGCGCACTCGGCCGGGGCCAGCGGCCCCCGGGTCCCGACCAGCTCCCGCAGGTCGACGGCGCCGGCCACGTACTCCATGACGATCCACGGCAGGCCCTCGTGTTCCAGCACGTCGTGCACGGTCACCACGTGGGGGTGGCCGCGCAACCCGGCCGCGTGCCGTGCCTCGGCCCGGGCCCGGGCGACCCGCGCCTCCCGCTCGTGACCGGCCTCCACCGGGTCGCGGAACACGATCTCCTTGAGCGCGACCTCGCAGGCGAGTCTCCGGTCGTGGGCGAGCCACACATGGCCCATGCCGCCGCTGCCGAGCTGGTTCAGCAACAGATAGCGACCGGCGATGACCCGGCCCACTCCCGACGTCGGTGTTCCTGAAGGCATCCGGTGACTCCACGGTTCTGCGGCTACGTGGTCGCGTCGGCGGGTGCGCCGCGCGCCGGGGTGCTCGTGACCGGGTCGCTGCTCGCCGGTTCGCTGATGACGGGCGCGCTGGTCGACGGCGGTGGTGCGGTGCCGGTGGTGACCGGGGCGCTGGTCGGCGGGGCGCTGGTGACCCCCGGCGGCGCGCTGGTCACCTCGGGCGGCGAGCTCGTCGACGGCGGCGCGGAACTCGGCGGGCGACTGGACGGCGTGTCCTTCTCCGGCGCGGAGCCGGAGGGCGGCCGCGACGACGGCGCGGAACTCGACGGCGAACCGGGCCCGGGTGATCCGGCACCGGACGGCGAACTCGCCCCGGGCGATCCGGTACCCGACGTACCGGATGTACCGGACGGCGTACCAGACGAGGGTGCGGCGGGGGGCGTGTCAGGCCGGGGCCCGCCGCTCGACGGCGGCGGAGCACCCGTGGCCCCCGGAGAGCCGGGCGCCGGGGGAGTGGCCACCCCACCGGACGAGCCCCCCTGCCCGCCTCCGGCCGCGTCCCCGCCCCCGGCCACGCTCAGCGTCACGTACTCCCCGAACCCCAGCTCGCTCCCCGCCGGTGGATCGGACGCCGTGACCTTCGCGCCGTCGGGCGGCAGCCCCTTCCCGTCGTACCCGACGGCGAGCCCCTTGTCGGCCAGCTGCCGGCTCGCCTGCCCGAACGTCGCTCCCGCGAGGTTCGGGACCGCGCGCCGCTCGCGGGTGTCGAACGCGGAGTCGTCCTCGCCCCTCGTGCCGACCGGGCGGCTGATGCCCCGCTCGGGTTCCTCGACATCGACCAGGGCGATCCGCTGCAACGCCCGGGGCGCGGGGCGCACCGCCACGACCCGGGAACGCTCGTAGCCCTGCCACTTCTCGTTGCCGTCCTCGAACTCGACCGAGATCCGGCCGGAGTCGCCCTCGAAAGGCCGCAGTGGATTTCCGCACGAACACTTCACGGCCGGCTGTCCCTGCTGATCCACGAGAATCGCGATTCCCGCCTGGAGCAGCGAGTCGTAGGGGACGGCCTTTCCCTTTTTGTAGTCGTGGTTCTTCACGAGAGTGTCGTGACGCAACAGAACAGGTGTGAGGCGTTCCAGATAATCCGGAATCCCGGCTGTCGGGATGCCCACGGCACGCGCCCACGCCCGCGCCTTCCGGTCCTGGGCCGGATCGGTGAGGAACTGTTCCAGGCGGTCGACGTCACAGATCGTCGGCTGTTTCGAACCCCCGTACAGACCGGGTGTGTCCCCTTGTTGCAGGCCACCGTGCACGGCCTTCGACCGCACCTGGGCATCTCTGCCCAGCCCGCTGCTCTCGTCGAAGAACGGCGCGAGCGAGGGCACGCCCGCGGCGACCGCCTTCACCACGGCCAAGGGCGTCTCTCTGTCGCAGCCGCTCAGTGCGAGAACGAGAACCAGGAAGCACGCAATCCTTTTCCCGGCCCCTTGCATGAATGCGCGAAGTGTCATCACCGCTCCCCCCGGCGGTTCCCCCATCGCGCTTCATGCTACTGAATAAGAGGCCTTTCAATGCCCGCGTGCGTTCAATGAGGCCAAATAGGCGTTGTATGCCTCGAGTTCCTTGTCGCCGTCACGGTCGGCGGCCCGGTCCTGGCGCTTCGCCTGCCGCTGCTCGGAGCTGTACCACTGGAACAGCAGGGCGATCAGCACCAGTACGGACGGGATCTCGCTGAACGCCCAGGCGATGCCGCCGGCCGCGTTCTGGTCGGAGAGCGCGTCGATGCCGAGCGAGGCGGGCGGGTTCTCGAACGTCTCGACCATGGGCGCGGACGCCATCATCAGCGCGATGCCGAAGAACGCGTGGAACGGCATGCCCGCGAACAGCTCCAGCATCCGCATCAGATAGCCCGGCCGGCTGGGGCCCGGATCCACACCCATGATCGGCCAGAAGAACACGAAGCCGACGGCGAGGAAGTGCACCATCATCGCGACGTGCCCGGTCTTGGAGCTCATCAGGAAGTCGAACAGGGGCGTGAAGTACAGCGCGTAAAGGCTCGCGATGAACAGCGGGATGGTGAACGCGGGGTGCGTGATGATCCGCATGTACCGGCTGTGCAGGAACATCAGCAGCACCTCGCGCGGCCCCTTCCGCCCCCGGC
This sequence comes from Streptomyces resistomycificus, assembly GCF_001514265.1. GTDB lineage: Bacteria > Actinomycetota > Actinomycetes > Streptomycetales > Streptomycetaceae > Streptomyces > Streptomyces resistomycificus. The sequence goes on from NZ_KQ948989.1 coordinate 155,210, forward strand.
CGGCGGTCGGCAGCGCCCGCAGCGCCAGCGTGACCGGGGCGCCGAGCAGCAGCAGGATCGGCGACAGCATGCTGATGACCATGTGCTGCACCATGTGCACGCTGAACATGACCATGCCGTAGTCGTTCAGCCGGGTGCACATCATCAGCCCGACGGACAGCACCCCGACGACGTACGCCACGGTCCGCCCCACCGGCCAGGAGTCCCCGCGCCGCCTGAGCCGCACGACCCCCCACCCGTACAGCCCGAGCCCCACCAGGCAGGCCACGAGGAAGAACGGGTCCGCCGACCACTGAAGACCCCGCCCCAGCGTGAACGGCGGCAGATCCATGGTCATGCCGTGCCCGCTGTGATCCATCCAACGGCTCCTGATTCGTGGGGGTTGTACGCGTCTGTCCGCCCCCAGAGTAGAACCGCCCCCGGCCGCTCCTGCGACCGGGGGCAGTACAGCGCCCTCAGGTGCCCTGGGCGGCTAGAGCACGCACTCGGCCTCTTCGTACCGGTCCTCAGGGACCGTCTTCAACGTCTCCACGGCCTCGGCCAACGGCACCATCACGATGTCCGTCCCCCGCAGAGCGGTCATGTTCCCGAACTCGCCGCGATGTACGGCCTCCACCGCGTGCCACCCGAACCGCGTGGCCAGCACCCGGTCGTAGGCCGTCGGCGTCCCGCCCCGCTGCACGTGGCCGAGGATCACCGGCCGCGCCTCCTTGCCGAGCCGCTGCTCCAGCTCGAGGGAGAGCTGCCGGGCGATCCCGGCGAACCGCTCGTGACCGTAGATGTCCTTGCCGCCCTCGTCGAAGGCCATGGTGCCGCGCCGCGGCTTGGCGCCCTCCGCGGCGACGACGATCGCGAACCGCTTGCCCGCCTCGAAGCGCGCGCCGACCTTCGCGGTCAACTCGTCGATGTCGAAGGGCCGTTCCGGCACGACGATGGCGTGCGCGCCGGCCGCCATGCCGGAGTGCAGCGCTATCCAGCCGGTGTGCCGCCCCATGACCTCGACGACCAGGACGCGCTGGTGGGACTCGGCGGTGGTCTTCAGCCGGTCCAGGGCGTCCGTGGCGACACCGACGGCCGTGTCGAAGCCGAAGGTGACGTCCGTGACGGCGATGTCGTTGTCGATGGTCTTCGGCACGCCCACGATCGGCAGACCGCTGTCCGACATCAGCCGGGCGGCCTTGAGGGTGCCCTCGCCGCCGATCGGGATGATGGCGTCGAGACCGAGTTCCTGGACATGGCCGCGGGCCCGCTCCACGCCGTCCCGCAGGTGGGAGGGCTGGACCCGGGAGGAACCGAGGATCGTGCCGCCGCGGGCCAGGATGCCGCCCACCGCGTCCAGGTCGAGCTTGAGGTAGTCGCACTCCAGGAGGCCCTTCCAGCCGTCCCGGAAACCGATGACCTCGTCGCCGTGGTCGACGACGGCGCGGTGCACGACGGACCGGATGACGGCGTTCAGGCCGGGGCAGTCGCCGCCGGACGTGAGGACACCAATGCGCATAGCCCGAATACCTTCTCGACGTGGGCCGGATCCGGACCACGTTGTCCGGCTCGATCCCCGCCACCCTAGCGGCAGGAGGGGGCGGGGCCGAACCACGCGTCCGCCTGCTGGACGAGCCCGCTCACCTGTGCGGACGGGCCGTCAGACGGGCTGGTCGCGCCGGGTCGGAGCCCGGCTGTCAGGCAGGCTGCTGCGCGGCCGCGATGCGTTCGCTGCGGAGCGCCTCGTACCACCGGTCGTCGGTCGGCGGCAGCGCGTTGACGTCGAGCGCCAGCTTCAGCAGCAGGTCGGCGACGAGCGGGTTGCGCGCCAGCACGGGCCCGTGCATGTACGTACCGAAGACCGTGTCGTTGTACGCGCCCTCCGTGCCGTCACCGGTCCCGTTGCCGTTGCCGAGGCGGACCTGGGCGAACGGGCGGGCGGTGGGGCCCAGGTGGGTGACGCCCTGGTGGTTCTCGAAGCCGGTCAGCGAGGGCAGGCCGAGGCGCGGGTCGATGTCCCCGAGGACGTCTCCGACGCACCGCTCGCCCTCGCCGCGCACCGACACCACGTCGAGCAGGCCGAGGCCGGGCTCGCGCTGGCCGAGGTCGTTGATGAACTCGTGGCCGAGGATCTGGTAGCCGGCGCAGACGGAGAAGACGATCGCGCCGTTGCCGACGGCCCGGTGCAGACCGCCGTCCCGGCGCAGCCGCTCGGCCGCGAGCCGCTGCGGCCGGTCCTCACCGCCGCCGATCAGGTAGATGTCACCGGACGTCGGGATCGGCTGGTCGCTGCGCACGTCGAGCCGGGCCACGTCGAGGCCGCGCTGCCGGGCCCGGCGCTCCACGACGAGGGCGTTGCCCTGGTCGCCGTACGTGCTGAGCAGGTCGGGATAGATCCAGACGATCCGCAGTTGGTTGTCGCTCACAAAAGTCCCCTGAAGTCCGGTACTCAGTTGCCGACGCGGCGGCGCAGGTCCTGGAAGGCGGTGTAGTTGGCGATGACCTCGATGCGGCCGGGCGGTGCCATCTGCACGGCCTGGTCGAGGTTCTCGCACACCTGGAAGTGCTGGTTGGCGACCTCCAGTCGCACCGCGAGGTCCAGCTTCCGGTCGCCGACCACGAAGATCGGGTGGCCGGTCAGCCGGGTGTAGTCGACGTCCCACAGCCACGAGGTGTCGGTGCCGTCGGCGCCGCGCGCGTTCACCGAGAGGATCACCGGAGTGGGCGGCGGATCGATCAGGCTGAACGTTTCGAGCCAGCCCGCCGGGTTCTTCGCGAGCAGCAGTCTGAGGTCGCGCTGCATGAACTGCACGACGTCGTACCGGCCGGCCACCGCCTGGACCTGGTACATGCGTTCCAGGGCGACCTGCGGCGGGACGCCGAACACGGCCGCGACGGCGGCCGAGGAGGCCGCGTTGGCCTTGTTGGCACGGCCCGGCAGCTGGAGGTGGATCGGCCAGGCGGACCCGTGCGGATCCAGGACGTGGTCACCGGACAGCGCCCAGCTCGGCGTGGGCCGGCGGAAGCCGCACTCGCCGCAGAACCAGTCGTCGCCGGGCCGCTGCATCACGCCACCGCAGGACGGGCAGGACCAGGCGTCGTCCTTCCACATCTGCCCGGCGGCGACCCAGATCACGTTGGGGGAGGAGGACGCGGCCCACACCACCAGCGGGTCGTCCGCGTTGGCCACGATGACGGCCTTGGAACCGGCGAGGCCCTCGCGCCAGTTCTCGGCGAGCATGCGGGTCTCGGCGGCGCGGTCGAGCTGGTCGCGGGAGAGGTTGAGCAGGGCGATGCACTTCGGGTCGGTGTCCCGGGCGACGCCCGCGAGGTACTTCTCGTCGACCTCGATGACACCGAAGCGGGCGTCCGAGCTGCCCGCCAGCGCCGAGGTGATGCCGGCCGGCATGTTGGCGCCGAGCGCGTTCGAGACGACCGGGCCCGCGGCCCGCAGTGCCTCGGCGATCAGCCGGGTGGTGGTGGTCTTGCCGTTCGTCGCCGACACCAGGGTCACGTCCAGGTTCTGGGCGAGCCGGGCGAGAAGGTCCGGGTCGAGTTTGAGTGCCACCCGGCCGCCGATCACGGAACCGCTGCCGCGCCCTGCGGCGCGCGATGCCGCCGCGACCGCCTTGCCCGCGGTCACGGCGATCTTGGCCCGCGGAGAGAGCGGGTCCGAGTTGCCTGCCATCAGTTCTCGATCCTCCTTGCGTACGCGCCGCGCCCCTGCCTCCGGCCACGTGGTGTGGACCTCAGCCTATCGAGATCCATTCGCACTCCCGAATCGCGGCGCCCGCGCGACCTTCGCGTGACAGGAAGGACCGTACCCTTGCCGCCATGCGACAAGGCCCGATCCCGGGCGCCCACGGGCGCGTCCGGCCCCTTACCCTGCTCGGCGACGACGTTCTGCACGCTCCCTGCGAGGAGGTCACAGACTTCGGCCCCGAACTGGCCGCACTTGTGGAGGACTTGTTCGCGACCATGTACGCCGCACAGGGCGTGGGCCTGGCCGCGAACCAGATCGGCGTGCCCCTGCGGGTGTTCGTCTACGACTGCCCGGACGACGAGGAGACGCGCCATCTCGGGCACGTGGTGAATCCGCGGCTGGTCGAGACGGACGGCGTGGTGCTGCGAGGCCCCGAGGGCTGTCTGTCCCTGCCGGGCCTGGAGGCGGGGACGGAGCGCCACGACCACGCCGTGGTCGAGGGCTTCACGGTGACGGGCGAACCGGTCACCGTGCACGGGACGGGGTTCTTCGCGCGCTGCCTGCAGCACGAGTGCGACCATCTGGAGGGCCGCGTCTACGCGGACCGTGTGCGGGGCTGGCGCCACAGGCGCCTGATGCGACAGGTGGCCCGAGCGGCATGGAGTCGCTGAGCGGCCGGCCCCCACGGCCCGCGGACGGGACGCGACCGTCAGAACCCGGGGCCGCCCACCTTGTCCCCGGCCTCGGCGAGCCGCCCCCACAGCAGGTCGGCGAGACTGCGTACCAACTCGGCGCGCGAGCACGGCCGTTCGCCCAGCCACCAGTCCCCGGCCGCATGCATCATCCCGACGATCCCGTGGCCCCACACCCGGGCCAGCTGCTGCCCACCGGGCCCGAGGTCCAGCCGGTCCTCGATGACCTGCGCCAACTCCTCGCCCATCCTGCGAAGCAGCGGCGCGGAATGCTTGTTCACGTCGAACCCCTGGTCCCCGACCTGGCCGCCCTCCGCCGGGTGCATCAGGAACCGGTACACCTGGGGCCGCGCCTCGATCGCCGCCAGATACGTGTCCAGCGTGGCCGCAACCCGCTCGCGCCGGTCCGCGGGCGCGTCCAGCGCGGCCCGCAGCGAGTCGAGCAGCGCGTCCGTGTGCCGCTTGGCCAAAGCTGCGTAAAGCCCGCCCTTGTCGCCGAAGTGGCGATAAAGAATCGGTTTGGTGATGCCCGCCTCCGCGGCGATGGCGTTCATGGAAGCCTGTGGACCGTCGCGCAGCACCACTCTGTCGGCGGCTTCCAGCAGCTCGCGACGGCGGCGGTCGGCGGACCGTTGCTGATCGGTCCGCTGCGTGGTGTCCATGTTGCTCTCCCCACCCGTGCTGAATTAGGTAACGCCTGCGCAAACTAACACCCAGGATGCCTCGGGGATCGAACGGGCTACCGACCGGTCATCGGGAGTTGACTTTTCCTACCCGCGGGTAACAGACTCGGGTTACCGTAAGTAACACGCACGTGCGTCGCCGCTGGAGGGGACATGGCCGAGTTCACCATGGAGCTCAACGACGAACAGAAGGAGGTCCGGGACTGGCTGCACGGCTTCGCGGCCGACGTCATCCGCCCCGCGGCCGCCGAATGGGACGAGCGTGAGGAGACTCCCTGGCCGGTCATCCAGGAGGCCGCCAAGGTCGGCATCTACTCCCTCGACTTCTACGCCCAGCAGTACTTCGACCCCACCGGGCTGGGCATCCCGATGGCCATGGAGGAGCTGTTCTGGGGTGACGCGGGCATCGCCCTGTCCATCGTCGGCACCGGTCTCGCCGCCGTGGGCGTCCTCGCCAACGGCACCGAGGAGCAGATCGGCACCTGGATCCCGCAGATGTACGGCGACGCCAACGACGTCAAGGTCGCGGCGTTCTGCTCGTCCGAGCCCGACGCCGGGTCCGACGTCGCCTCGATGCGCACCCGCGCGGTCTACGACGAGGCCAAGGACGAGTGGGTGCTCAACGGCACGAAGACCTGGGCGACCAACGGCGGCATCGCCAACGTCCATGTCGTGGTCGCCGTGGTGGACACGGAGCTCGGCTCCAAGGGTCACGCCTCCTTCATCGTCCCGCCGAACACCCCCGGCCTCTCCCAGGGACAGAAGTTCAAGAAGCACGGCATCCGCGCCTCGCACACCGCCGAGGTCGTCCTGGAGGACGTCCGCGTGCCCGGCTCCTGCCTCCTCGGCGGCAAGGAGAAGCTGGACGAGCGGCTGGCCCGGGCCCGTGAGCGCGCCAAGGCGGGCGGGGAGCGCGTGAAGAACGCGGCGATGGCCACGTTCGAGGCGTCGCGGCCCGCCGTCGGAGCGATGGCCGTCGGCACGGCGCGCGCGGCGTACGAGGTGGCCCTCGACTACGCCAAGACGCGTGAGCAGTTCGGCCGGCCGATCATCGACAACCAGGGCGTGGCCTTCCAGCTCGCGGACATGCGGACGTCCATCGACGCGGCGCGGCTGCTGGTGTGGCGGGCGTCCTGGATGGCGATCAACGGCAAGCAGTTCACGGCGGCCGAGGGATCGATGTCGAAGCTGTTCGCGAGCGAGACGGCGAAGACGGTCACCGCGCAGGCGGTTCAGATCCTCGGCGGCAACGGCTACACGCGGGAGTACCCGGTGGAGCGGATGCACCGGGACGCCGCGATCTACACGATCTTCGAGGGGACGAGCGAGATCCAGCGGCTGGTCATCGCCCGCACCCTGTCGGGGATGCCGATCCGCTAACGCCGCGGGGCGTGGGTGCGTCGCGCGGTGCCGGTCTTGTGCGGCCCGTCGTGCGGTCCCTCGCCCCTAGGACCAGGTGACGGGCAGCGCTTCCGGCCCGCGGATCAACGCGCCCTTCCTGAACGGGACCTCGTTCGCCGGCACGGCCAGCCTCAGACCGGGCACGCGGTCCAGCAGGGCGTCGACCAGCAGCTCGGACTCCAGCCGGGCGAGCAGGTCGCCGGGGCAGGAGTGCGGACCGGAGCCGAAGGACACGTGCGGGTTCGGGCTGCGGGAGAAGTCGATCGTCTCCGGGAAGGGGAAGACGTCCGGGTCACGGTTCGCGGAGAGGTACGACACGTAGATCGCGTCACCCGCGCGGATCCGCACGCCCTGGATCCCCACGTCCTGGGTGGCGATCCGGGACAGCCCCACGGCGTTGCGGTGCGGGATGTAGCGCAGCAGTTCGTCGACGGCCTGCGGGCGGATCTCCGGTTCGCGGCGCAGCCGTTCGGCCAGGCCCGGGCGGGTCAACAGGATGTAGAACAGCTGGCCGCTGTTGTGGGTGAGCGCCTCGCCGCCGGTCTGGAGCCGCACCGCGAGCCCGGCCGCCTCCTCCCGGGTGACCTCGCCACGGCCCACGGCGGCGCCCAGCAGCGAGATGACGTCCTCGCCGGTGCCGCCCTCCCGGAGTTCGATGAGGTCGGCGAAGTACGCGCCCATCTCGTTCCTGGCCCTCTCGCCGGCCTGGAGGCCGTGCGAGGAGGAGAGGACCAGCCGGGTCCAGGCGTGCATGCCGTGCCGGTCGGCCGCCGGGACACCCATCAGCTCGCAGATCACGGCGGTGGGGAAGGGCGTGAGCACGGTCGCCGTGAGGTCGGTCGGCGGGCCGTCCTGGAGCAGCTCGTCGACCAGCTCGTCCAGCATCCGGCGGCACTTCTCGCGGATCCGCTCCACGCCCTTCGCGGTGAAGGCGGCGGCGACCGAGTCACGCAGCCGGGTGTGGTCGGGCGGGTCCAGGAAGCCGACCGCGCCGCGGGCCGGGACGAAGTGCGGGGCGAGCCGGGTGACCTGCCGGTCCGTCACCGCCTCCCGGCTGAACCGGGGGTCCTCGGTCACCGTGCGGACGTCCTCGTACCGGGTGACGAGCCAGGCCCAGCCCTCGCCGTCGGGCAGCTGGATACGGGTGACGGGGGCTTCGAGCATCAGCTCGGTGAGGACCGGGTCGAAGTCCACGCCGGACAGGTTGAGCGCGGGCCAGTGCCGGATCGGGGGGAGGGTCTCGATCATGGTGTCTTCCGTCATGCCGTACTCACTGCCGTCGCCATGAACCGTGCCTGCCTTCGCCGCGGAGAGTGGTCCAGTCCACCATCACCCCAGGTGGCGGCGATCTCGCGCGGGGCTACTCCGAACGCGGGAGGCCCGGGGGCCTGAAAAGCACGGCCCTAGGGCGTACTCCCGCTGCTGTGCGCGATGCAGGCGACGTCGATACGGTCGGCGAGTTTCGCGAGTTCGATCGTCAACGCGGCCACCGTGTCCTCGTCGAGCCCGTCCTCCCCGGCCTCGACGAGATGCAGCCACCGCCCGCCCACGGTCCGCAAAAGCTTGCTCACATCGGCGGCAGCCACCTGCAGGGTCCCGCGGTCGTCGACGATCAGAGGCAGAGTCACTTCGCGGTTCACAAAGGGGATCGTAGCCGCGGAAGCCTCACGCTCCGTGCCATACGGTCGTGATGTTGCAGAACTCCCGGATTCCGTGCCCGGACAGCTCACGGCCGTAGCCGGACCGCTTGACCCCGCCGAACGGGAACGCCGGGTGGGACGCGGTCATCCCGTTGACGTACACGCCACCGGCCTCCAGGTCCCGGACGAAGCGGTCGACCTCGCTCTCGTCCCGTGTCCACACGTTGGAACTCAGCCCGAACGGCGAGTCGTTCGCGATCAGTACGGCTTCGTCGAGGTCGGCTGCCCGGTACAGCGTGGCGACCGGGCCGAACGCCTCCTCGCGGTGGATGCGCATCTCGCGGGTGATGCCGGCCAGGACGGTGGGCCGGTAGTACCAGCCGTCCCCGCCCGGGCGTTCGCCCCCGCACAGCACGCGCGCGCCGCTGCGCAGTGCGTCGTCGACGAGTTCCTCCAGGTCGGCACGCCCCTGTTCGCTCGCCAGCGGCCCGACCTCCGTGTCCTCCTCCAGCGGGTCGCCGACCTTCAGGGTCTGCATGCCCCGGACGAACCGCTCGGCGAACGCGTCGTACACGTCCGTGTGCACGATGAACCGCTTGGCGGCGATGCAGGACTGCCCGTTGTTCTGCACGCGCGCGGTGACCGCGATCTGCGCGGCCCGGTCGATGTCCGCGGACGGCATCACGACGTAGGGGTCGCTGCCGCCCAGTTCCAGCACCGTCTTCTTGACCATCTGCCCCGCGGTGGACGCCACGGCCCGGCCCGCGGGCTCGCTGCCGGTGAGCGTGGCCGCCTTGACACGGTCGTCCTTCAGGATCTCGTCGACGGCGCCGGAGCCGACGAGGAGGGTCTGGAAGCAGCCCTCGCCAAAGCCCGCGCGGTGGAAGAGGTCCTCCAGGTAGAGGGCGGTCTGCGGGACGTTGGAGGCGTGCTTCAGCAGGCCGACGTTGCCGGCCATCAGCGCGGGCGCGGCGAAGCGGACCACCTGCCACAGCGGGAAGTTCCACGGCATCACCGCGAGCACCGGGCCCAGCGGCCGGTAGCGGACCAGGGCGCGGGAGGCGCCGGAGTCCTTCACGTCGGCGGCTGCCGGCTCCTCGTCGGCGAGGAGCCGCGCCGCGTGGTCGGCGTACCAGCGCATCGCCTTGGCGCACTTCGCGGCCTCGGCCCTGGCCTGCTTGACCGGCTTGCCCATCTCGGTGGTCATCACCCGGGCGATGTCCTGCTGGTCCTCGTCGAGGAGGTCGGCGGCGCGGTGCAGCAGGCGGGCCCGTTCGGCGAAGGTCGTCGTGCGGTACGTGCGGAACGTGGCCTCCGCGAGCTGGAGCCGGCGCTCGATCTCCTCCTCGCCCATGGCCTCGTACGTCTTGAGCGTCTCGCCGTTCGCCGGGTTGACCGTTGCGATGGGCATGGGTGACCTCCCTGGGGACGGGCTGTGTTTCGACCTTCCCGCGCCGCGGTGGGGACCGCAACGCGTGCGCATCCGCTCAGACCGAGTGCTCCGCCAGCCGGTCGAGAAACGCGGCCTGCGCCTTGACGATCACCGCCCGGCCGTCGTCCAGGCCGAACCACCGCACGCGGTCCAGCTCCGGGAACTCCTCGATCCGCCCGGACTTCGGCGGCCACTCCATCCGGAAGGTCCCCGGCACGACCGTCGCCGGATCGAGGTCCGCCTCGATCGCCCACGCCGTGACGACCTTGCCGTTGGTCTGGCGGACCTCGCCGAGCGGCAGGGCCGTGCCGTCCGGCGCGGGCAGCCCGAGCTCCTCCCGGAACTCACGGCGGGCCGCGTCCCAGGCGGGTTCGTCCGCTTCGTACTCGCCCTTCGGCACCGTCCACGCCCCGGCGTCGCGCCGCGCGAAGAAGGGGCCTCCCATATGGCCGAGCAGCACTTCGAGGCCGTGTCCGGTGTGGCGGAACAGCAGCAGGCCCGCGCTGCGCCTCACGGCCGCACCTCCGGATGAGCCGCGAGCAGCGTCTCCACCGTGTCCGCGTCCGCAGGGCGCTTGTCCTCGCGGTAGCGGACCACGCGGGCGAAGCGCAGGGTGACGCCGGCCGGATAGCGGGTGGACCGCTGCAGACCGTCGTAGGCGATCTCCACGACGAGTTCGGGACGTACGGTCACCACGTAGCCGTTCGTGTCCACGGCCAGTTCCTGGAGCCGCTCGGTCTGCCAGGTCAGCATGGCGTCGGTCATGCCCTTGAAGGTCTTGCCCAGCATCGCGAAGGAGCCGTCCGCGGTGCGGGCGCCGAGGTGGAGGTTGGAGAGCTTGCCGGTGCGGCGGCCGTGCCCCCACTCGGCGGCCAGGACCACCAGGTCGAGGGTGTGGACGGGCTTGACCTTCAGCCAGGACGCGCCGCGCCGGCCCGCGCTGTAGGGCGCGTCGAGGGACTTCACGACGACGCCCTCGTGGCCACGCTCCAGGGTCTCGGCGAGGAACTCCTCGGCCGCCCGCACGTCGTCCGGGCCCTGCACCGGAGTCCGCCGCACCCGCATCGGCTCGGGCACCAGCCGGGCCAGCTCCGCGTGCCGTTCGGCGAACGGCAGGTCGAGCAGGTCGCGGTCGTCGACGGACAGGACGTCGAAGAAGACGGGGGAGACGGGGACGGCCGCGGCGGCCGTCCGCACGTCCGAGCGGGAGCCGACCCGGCCTGCGGTCTCCTGGAAGGAACGGGGCCGGCCGTCCTCGTCGAAGGCGATGACCTCGCCGTCCAGGATGAAGCGGTCGACCTTCAACTCCAGGGCGGCAGCGGTCAGTTCGGGCAGCCGGTCGGTGATGTCGTCGAGGGTGCGCGTGTACAGCCGTACGGCGGGGCCGTCGCGGTGGACCTGGACGCGGATGCCGTCCAGCTTCTCCTCGACCACACAAGCGCCCAGCTTCTCGACCGCCTCGGCGACCGAGGAGGCGCTGTGGGCGAGCATCGGCAGGACCGGGCGGCCGACGGTGAGCCGGAAGCGGTCCAGGGCGCCGGGGCCGTCCGCGAGGAGGGCCTCGGCCACGGTCTGGAGCGAGCCCGCCAGCATCACGGCCCGCCGTACGTCCGCCGCCGGCGCCCCGGTCGCCTGGGCGAGCCCCTCGATCGCGACCGCGTCCAGTGCGCCCTGGCGTACCTCTCCGCTGATCAGCCCGAGCAGGAACCGCTGCTCGTCCTCGGTGGCCGCGCCCATCAGCTCCGCGACCAGCCGGGCCCGCTCGGCCTGCGAGCCGGCGCCCGAGACCGTGCCGAGCGCGCTCAGCAGGGTGTCCACCTCGCGCACGGTCAGGGCCGGTTCGACGGCCGGGGCGACCGGGCGGCCGAGCACCTTCCAGCCGACGCCGAGCCGCCCCTGGGGCAGCCGTCCCGCCAGGTAGGGGATGACGATCGGCACGTCCGCGGCCTCGGCGTCCCGGAAGAGCTCGGCGAGGAGCGCGATCTTCCGGGAGCGAGCCGAGGTCGCGGCGACCTCCTGGGACACCTGGGCCAGCCGGGTCAGCAGCATGCAGCCATGGTGCACCGGAGGCGGACGCTCTACACCCGCACGGCCGCGTCGAGGTCGGTCATCAGCAGTTCGCCGTTGATCGTGGCACCCGCCCGGTAACCGCCGGCCGCCGCGTTGACGACCTGCTCCCCGAAGCCCGCCGCGTTGCCCGCGGACCACACGCCGGGCACGGTGGTCAGGCCCGTCTGGTCCACCACCGGGTAGGCGCCGAACGGCGTCTCATGGAGCTCGGCGCCGAGGCGGCGCAGCAGGCCGGTCCGCGGGACGGCCCGGGGCGCCACGAACAGCACGTCACGCTCGTGCCTGGTGTCGTCCGCGAGCCGGACCCCGGTGAGCCGGTCGGCGTCGGCCAGCACCTCCGTGACCTCGCCCGGCACCACCTTCACGCCGGCTGCGGCGAGCCTGCGCAGGTCGTCGTCCGAGAGTTCCTCCTCGGCGACGGTGTGCAGGAAGAAGGTCACGTCCTTCGACCACTGGGAGACCATCAACGCCTGGTGCACGCTCATCGCGGTGGTGGCCAGCACGCCGAACGCCTGGTCGCGCACCTCCCAGCCATGGCAGTACGGGCAGTGCAGCACGTCGCGCCCGAAGCGCCCGGCGAGGCCCGCGACCTCGGGCAGCTCGTCCCTCAGGCCGGTCGCGATCACGAGGCGCCGGGCGTGGACCGTGCGGCCGCCGGCCAGTTCGAGGGCGAAGCCCTGGGTGACGTCCACCACCCGGTCGCGGACGAGCTCGACGCCGTACCGTGCGATCTCCTCGCGGCCGACGGCCAGGAACTCGGCCGGGGACATGCCGTCCCGGGACAGATAGCCCTGCATGTGCGCGGCGGGCGCGTTGCGCGGCTCCCCCGCGTCGACCACCAGCGTGCGGCGCCGGGCCCGGCCCAGGACCAGCGCGGCGGACAGTCCTGCCGCGCCGCCTCCGACGACGACCACCTCGTAGGCCTCGGTGCTGTTCTCGGTCATGGGTGACCACCTCCACCACGACAATCGCCCCGCCACTGCCACATTGACAAATGTGTTTGCCGAAACTGCAATGGTGTCCATGAGCGATGACGACGACATGGACGAAGTGCTGGCCGAGGTCGGTCCCCGGCTGCGGCGGATCCGCAGGGAGCGGGGGGCCACGCTGGCCGGCCTGTCGGAGGCGACCGGCATCTCGGTGAGCACGCTCTCCCGGCTGGAGTCGGGGCTGCGCAAGCCCAGCCTGGAACTGCTGCTGCCGATCGCGCGGGCTCACGAGGTGGCGCTGGACGAGCTGGTCGGCGCTCGGCCGGTGCGCGATCCGCGGGTGCGGGCCGAGCCGATCACGAGGCACGGCCGCACGTACTGGCCGCTGACGCGCCAGCCCGGCGGTCTGCAGGCCTTCAAGGTGCTGGTGCCGCAGCAGCCGGACGAGCCGGAGCCGCGGACCCATGAGGGTTACGAGTGGCTGTACGTGATGTCGGGACGGCTGAGGATGATCCTGGGCGACTACGACATCGTCCTGGCCACGGGTGAGGCCGTCGAGTTCGACACCCGGGTGCCGCACTGGTTCGGGTCGACGGGGGAGGGGCCGGTGGAGTTCCTGAGTCTGTTCGGGCCGCAGGGGGAGCGGATGCACGTGCGGGCACGGCCGAAGCGCAAGCGTGGCGAAGACGACTGACGCCGACGGTTCCCTGGAGAGCAAGCGACCGCTTAGTATGCGGTGGAGCCCGGTCAGACGACGCAGTCCCGTGGAGGCCCCGCATGCAGGCTTGGCAAGTGCACGAGAACGGTGAGCCGAGCGAGGTGATGCGCCTCGAGGACGTGGCGCGCCCCACGCCCGGTGACGGCCAGGTCCTGCTGAAGGTGCGTGCCGCGAACATCAACTTCCCGGACGTGCTCATGGTCCGGGGCCACTACCAGGTCAGGCCGCCACTGCCGTTCACCCCGGGAGTGGAGATCTGCGGCGAGACCGAGGACGGACGGCGGGTCATCGCCAACCCGGCGCTGCCGTACGGCGGTTTCGCCGAGTACGCCGTCGCGGACGCCGCCGCCCTGCTGCCCGCGCCCGACGCGCTGGACGACGCCCAGGCCGCCGCCCTGCACATCGGCTACCAGACCGGCTGGTTCGGACTGCACCGACGGGCCGGCCTGGAAGCCGGTGAGACCCTGCTCGTCCACGCTGCCGCAGGAGGGGTCGGCAGCGCGGCCGTGCAGCTCGGGAAGGCCGCCGGCGCCCGGGTGATCGGTGTCGTCGGCGGCGCCGACAAGGCCGCCGTCGCCCGGGACCTGGGCTGTGACGTGGTCGTCGACCGGCGCGCCGAGGACGTCATCGCCGCCGTGAAGGAGGCGACCGGCGGCCGCGGTGCCGACGTGGTCTACGACCCGGTCGGCGGCGAGGCCTACACCCAGTCGACCAAGGTCGTCGCCTTCGAGGGCCGGATCGTCGTCGTCGGCTTCGCGAGCGGCACGATTCCCGGCCCGTCGCTCAACCACGCCCTGGTGAAGAACTACTCGATCCTCGGCCTGCACTGGGGCCTGTACAACACCAAGAACCCCAAACTGGTCCGGCACTGCCACGAGCAGCTCACCGAGCTGGCGGCGCGGGGTGCGATCAAACCGCTGGTGAGTGAGCGGGTGCCGCTGCGTGAGGCCGCCGCCGCCGTACAGAGGGTCGGCGCGGGTGTCACCACCGGCCGCCTCGCCGTCGTCCCCGCCCTGACCGAAGGAGGAGCGGCATGACCGACGCAGCCGAACTGCGCCGCCGCACACAGGAGTTGCTGGCCGCCCACCCGCCCGCCGGTACCGACCGGCTCGACTTCCTCAAGGCCCGCTTCGACGCCGGACTGGCCTGGGTGCACTACCCGCAGGGCCTCGGTGGACTGGGTGCTCCCCGCTCCCTCCAGGTCGTGGTGGACTCCGAGCTGGAGGCCGCGGGCGCTCCCGACAACGACCCGCGGCGCATCGGCATCGGCCTCGGGATGGCCGCGCCGACGATCCTGAAGTACGGCACCGAGGAACAGAAGCAGCGCTTCCTGCGGCCCCTGTGGGTGGGGGAGGAGGTCTGGTGCCAGCTCTTCAGCGAGCCCGGCGCCGGATCCGACCTCGCCGCGCTCGGCACCCGGGCGGTACGCGAGGGCGACGGCTGGGTCGTCAACGGGCAGAAGGTGTGGACGTCCAGCGCCCATCTCGCCCGCTGGGCCATCCTCATCGCCCGCACCGACGCGGACGTGCCCAAGCACGCCGGCATCACCTACTTCCTGTGCGACATGACCGACCCGGGAGTCGAGGTCCGGCCCCTGCGCTAGATCACCGGCGAGGCCGAGTTCAACGAGGTGTTCCTCACCGACGTCCGCATCCCCGACTCCCGCCGCCTCGGCGAGGTCGGCGACGGCTGGCGGGTCGCGCAGACCACGCTGAACAACGAACGTGTCGCCATCGGCGGCATGCGGCTGCCCCGCGAGGGCGGCATGATCGGTCCGGCCGCCGCCACCTGGCGCGAGCGCCCCGAACTGCGCACCCACGACCTGCACCAGCGCCTGCTGAAGCTGTGGGTCGAGGCCGAGGTCGCCCGCCTCACCGGCGAGCGGCTGCGCCAGCAGCTGGTGGCCGGCCAGCCCGGCCCCGAGGGCGCCGGCATGAAACTCGCGTTCGCCCGCCTCAACCAGGAGATCAGCGGCCTGGAGGTCGAACTCCTCGGCGAGGAGGGCCTGTCGTACGACGACTGGACCATGCGCCGGCCGGAGCTGGTCGACTTCACCGGCCGGGAGGCCGGCTACCGCTACCTCCGCTCCAAGGGCAACAGCATCGAGGGCGGAACCACCGAGATCCTGCTGAACATCGTCGCCGAGCGCGTCCTGGGCCTGCCCGCCGAGCCGCGCACCGACAAGGACGTCGCATGGAAGGACCTGGCGCGATGACAGATCTTCTCTACTCGGAGGAGGAAGAGGCGCTCCGCTCCGCCGTCCGCGACCTGCTCACGGACCACTGCGACGCGGCCGGGGTGATAGCGCGGACCGAGTCCGACGCACCGCACGACCGCGCCCTGTGGAAGGCGCTCGCCGACGGCATGGGCCTCGCCGGGCTCCTGGTGCCCGAGGCACACGGCGGCCACGGTGCCACGCACCGCGAAGCCGCCGTCGTCCTGGAGGAGCTGGGCCGGGCCGTCGCTCCCGTGCCCTATCTGACCAGTGCCGTCGTCGCCACCGAGGCGCTGCTGGCCTGCGAGGCCGGCGAACTCCTCGCCGACCTGGCGTCCGGCCGGCGCGTCGGCGCCCTCGCCGTCGCCCTGCACCTCGCGCCGGGCGCCGCCCACCGGACCGTACGGCTGGAAGACGGCACTCTGCACGGGGAGTTGACGGGCATCGCCGACGCGGCCGTGGCCGACGTGCTGCTCGTCCCCGCCGAGGACGGCGGGCTGTACGCGGTCGAGGCGGACGCCGTGACCATCACCCCCCAGGTGTCGCTGGACCTGACCCGGCCGCTGGCCACCGTCACCCTCGACGGTGCCGCCGCCACCCGGATCGGGGACGCCGGACCCGCCGTACGACGAGCCCTGCGGGCCGGCGCCGGGCTGCTCGCCTCCGAGCAGTTCGGGCTCGCGGACTGGTCGTTGACGGAGACGGTTCGCTACCTCAAGGAGCGCAAGCAGTTCAACCGGCCGGTCGGCGGGTTCCAGGCACTCAAGCACCGGCTCGCCCAGCTGTGGCTCGAGGTCGTCAACCTGCGGGCCGCCGCACGCAACGCGGCCGACGCGCTCGCCACCGGCGAGGACGTCGACGTGGCGGTCGCCGTCGCCCAGGCGTACGCGGCGCCGGTCGCCGTGCACGCCGCCGAGGAGGCGGTCCAGCTGCACGGCGGCATCGGGATGACGTGGGAACACCCGGCCCACCTCTACCTGAAGCGGTCGAAGGCCGACTCCCTCGCGTACGGCACGGCGGGCGCCCACCGGGAGGCGGTGGCCGAACTCGTCGGTCTCCAGGCGCCCTGACGTTCACCGGGCGAAGCCCGCGAGAAGCCCGTCCCACCTGGGGCGGGCTTCTTCGCGCGTACCGCCCGTACGAAGTGAACGGACAGCGGCAGTCCGGCCAACTCCTCTCCCGGCACTGCTCCTTGGGCCCTTCGGGAACGCATACTCTCTGCGGTCCCGTAAGGCCTACCAGGGAGGCAGCGCATGGCCCTCACCACCCGTCGCGGAGCCCTCACCACCCTCGGCGCCGCCCTCGCGGGCACCGTCGCCCTGCCCGCCACCAGCGCGCCGGCCGGCGAACGGACGCACGGCCCGCGGCCGTTGTGGCGCGCCCACGCCCACAACGACTACGAGCACCCGCGCCCCCTCCTCGACGCGCTCGACCACCGCTTCGGCAGCGTCGAGGCCGACATCCACCTCGTGGGCGACCAACTCCTCGTCGCCCACGACCCGGTGGACCTGGACCCGGCCCGCACCCTGGAGTCCCTCTACCTCGACCCGCTCGCCGCCCGCGTCCGGGCCCACCACGGCTCCGTGTACCGCCGTCACCGCGGGTCGCTGCAACTGCTCGTCGACATCAAGACCGAGGGCGCCTCGACGTACCTCGAACTCGACCGTCACCTCAAGCGCTACCGGCACCTGTTCACGACGTACGTCCACGGCCGCGTCCTGCCCGGCCCGGTCACCGTCGTGATCTCCGGCGACCGCGCCGCCCGCGCGCCCATGGCGGCACAGACCGTCCGACGGGCCTTCTACGACGGCCGGCTCGCCGATCTCGGCACCTCGGCACCCGCCTCCTTCGTCCCGCTGATCAGCGACAACTGGACGCTCAACTTCACCTGGCCGGGTACGGGCGCCTTCCCGGACGCCGAGCGGCAGAAGCTGCGGACCATCACGCGGACCGCGCACGCGCGGGGACAGAAGGTCCGCTTCTGGGCCACCCCGGACGTGGCCGGCCCCGCCCGTGACGCGTTGTGGAGCGAACTGCTCGCCGCCGACGTCGACCACCTCAACACCGACGACCTCGCCGGACTGGAGGCCTTCCTGGACGCCCACCGGTAGGCGCGCGCCGAACCGGCGGGACATCACACGTTCGGAGGACAGGTCAGCCGCCCGGACGAAGCCTCCGTTACGCCACACTTACGGCCGAACACCGTGAATCGGGCGTGGCGGAGGAGGTTGACGATGGCGATTTCCATCTCTGTGGTGGTACTGCTGCTGATCCTGGCGGTGATCTTCCTGCGCAGCGGCGGGCTGAAGGTCTCCCACGCGCTGGTGTGCGCGCTGCTCGGCTTCTACCTGGCCGGTACGAGCATCGCGCCCACCATCAGCAGCGGTGTCACGGCGACGGCGGACATCGTCAGCGGCCTCAGGCCCTGAGCCGGCCGCAGGCCCCGGGTCCCTACCGCTTCGAGAAGACCCCGATGCCGTTGGGGACGGGGCGTTCCGCACCGCCGGAGGGGTTGTTGCGCACCGAGACCGCGGTGGCGCCCGGTGCGCGGGCGACCAGGGTCGTGGACCCGCCGCCGTCCAGGCTGAAGGCGTCGACCGCACCCGACTCCCGCATGGCCTGCGCCACTTCGGCGATCGTCAGACCCGAGCGGTACTCGGCCGCGCCGTCCAATGCGAACAGCAGCAGCCGCCGCCCACCGTCGGCCAGGCCCACGGCGGTGCGCACGGCCGAGGTCGTGTCGTCCAGACCGGGCAGCGGCCGGCCGTCCCTCAGGAGCGGGTATCCGCCGAGCGCGAAGCGGTACGGGATCCGCGACGGGGAAGCGGTCAGCCGGTGCCGTACCGTCACCTCCTCGCCCGCGGACAGCCTCCGCAGTCGCTGCGCGCCCTCCTCACGGCCGACGAGCACGGTCGTCCCCCGCGCGATGGGCCCGCTGCCCGGCCGGTCCGAGGCCGACACCACCCGGCCGCCGCGTACCGTCACCTCGTAGGTGTCCGTGCTGCACGGGGCCGCCCGGTCCGTGTCCGTGCCGCAGGTCGCCCGGACCCGGGAGGCACCGCCCCAGTCCACCGTGAACGCCCCGACGGACCCGACCGGCAGCGCGTACTGGTTCAGTCCGCCGAGCGGCAGCCGGCCCTCGGGTGTACGGACCGAGCCGAACAGGGTGAGCTCGCCGATCCGGGCCCGGCGGTCGGCGCCCACGCCGACCACGTCCCTGGTGCTCGTGCCGGGCGGCAGGGCGGGTCCGAATCGCTGGCCGTTCGGGACCGCCGCCTTGAGGGCGTGGCCCTTGGCGACCGCCGGTCCCACGCTCGCGCCCGTGGCCTCCACGCCCGGGTGCTGGGTCTCGGTGATGTTGAAGAAGTCGCCGTTGACGCCCGCGACGGCGCCCGCCGTGTCGGCCATCCGGGAGACGGTGGCCCGCGCGGCCACCGCTCCCGGGTACAGCAGGTCCACGCCGACGCGCGGGTCGCGCAGGTCGACGGTCAGCACGTGGGCGTGCGCGGTTCCCCTGGCCGCGGGGACGTCGTAGTGCGCGTACGTGACTCCCGAGGCGATGCGTACCCGGCTCGGTACGGCGTCGGCCGGTGCCGCCCCCACCAGGGCGGCACCGGCCAGTGTGCCGAGTGCCGTCAGTAACGTCAGTGCCGATCTGCCTGCTCCGAAACGAACTTGACGACGCGTCACGATCCCCCCTGAGGTCTCGTCAACTGTTCCAGGACTCAGGGGAAGTGCACCAGACGGCGACGGCCGTCCGGGTGGTTACGCGTCGACGATCCGCGAACGGATGAGGAAGCGCACCCCCTCGGGTGCCTCCAGGGAGAACCCGCTTCCCCGGCCCTCGACGACGTCCACGATCAACCGGGTGTGGCTCCACACCTCGTACTGGCTCCGCGACATCCAGAACGTCACCGCCTCCTCCACCCCGGCCACGTCCAGCTCCGCGAGCAGCACGTCCGAGTCGCCGGTGCGGAACTCACCGGCCGGGAAGCACATCGGGGCGCTGCCGTCGCAGCAGCCTCCGGACTGGTGGAACATCAGCGGCCCGTGCGTCCGGCGCAGTCGGCGCAGCAGATCGGCCGCCGCGGGGGTGAGCTGGACGCGGGGGACCTCGTCGTAGGGAGGCGGTGCGGGTTCTTCGGCCATGGTCACCGAGTGCAGCACGCACAAGGTTGCGAAGGGGTTGCGGCGGGTGCCCGGTCAGCCGGCGTACGGGGTGAAGTGGGCCGGAGTGTGGTCGATCGGCAGGTCGGGGCGCCAGGCGGTGAGTCCCTGGGCGCTGCACACGAACAGGTTCTGGGGCAGTCGGTCGAGCGGGAACCAGCGCCAGTCGCCGACGCGTTCGCCGGGCTGGTCCGCCGCCTCACCGCGCCACGCCGTCACCACGGTGGCCACGGTGATCCGTACGACGTCGTCGACGTGGTCGAGGAGCGTGCCCAGGAGCCGCACGTCGGCCGTGCGGGCCTCGATGCCGGTCTCCTCGCGGAGTTCCCGTACGACCGTTTCCGGCAGCGACTCGCCGGGTTCGACGGTCCCGCCCGGCAGCTCCCAGGTGCCCCGGTGGTGGCGGCCCAGGAGCAGACCGCGCGGACCGTGCAGGATCGCGCCGACACCGATCGCGGCGTGCGGGACGGGCGGCCGGGAGGAGCGGGGGCGGGAGGAGACCCGGACCGGCCGGGTCACCCGGAAGATCCGGTACGAGGCCTGGTTGTCCGGGTCGGGTGCGTCCGACACGTCGATCCGATCGACGCGCAGCCCGTGCTCGGCGAGCAGCTGGGACCAGAGGTCCGGGGTGAGCACCCACATCCGCACCTCCACCTCGCCGCCGCCGGCGAGCCGCAGGGTCTCGGGCCGTGACGCGACGACGGACGACGGCCCGTCGCCCCGCGAGTTGGTGTGCAGCACCGTGAAACACAGCGTTCCGCCGGGCCTGAGCGCCGTGGCGAGTGCGGGCAGCAGCCGACGGGGGTCGATGTAGGGGACGGCGTTGACGGAGTAGATGACGTCGTACGGCTCGGCCGCGCGCAGGTGGTCCACCGCGTCGGCCCGCACCACCCGCAGCCCGGCCAGGTCGCCGTAGCGGGCGCGGGCCCGCTCGCACTGGCTGGGCGAGGAGTCCACCGCGTCGACCGACGCGCCGTACGCGCGGACGAGATGCGCCGCCTGCCGCGCCGGACCGCAGCCGAGGTCGAGGACCCGCCGCCCCGCCGGCTCGCCGAGGAGCTCTGTGCCCGGCCCGGTGCCCCACCCACCCCAGTCGATCCGCTCCACCTCGGTGAGGACCGTGCCCTGCCGCAGGTGGTGGGTCCCGTACGCGTCCCAGGCCTCGGCGTTGACCGACTCCGCCTCGCCGGAGTCGAGGGGGTGCGCTGTCACGAAGCCTCCCGGGTGTACTGGTCGCGGGTCTCGGACCTTACGGGAAGTGTCCTGCCACGAATCGCCGAGGACCGTCACGCCACCGTGGTCGTCGAGGCGGCGGCGACCAGTGGTGGAACCGTCCGGACCTCAGCGGCACCGGACGAACGTCGGGTTCGTCCGGTGCCGCTGAGGTCCGGTCCTGCGGGGTCTTCTCCGCCCGGTCTACAGCCGGGGACCGCCGACGGTGACGAATCCGGTCACCGTCGCCGCGGTGGCGTTGTCGTAGACCACGGCACCCGTCGACTTCTTCCAGACCTCGATCCGGAAGGTGTCAGGTCCGTCCGTCGCGGTGATCCGGAATCCGTAGCCGGCCGCGCCGTTCACCGTGCCCGATCCCTGGTAGACGGCACGGGACTTGGTGACCACCAGCCAGTCGGAGCCGGTGGAGCGGAACTTCAGCCGGGCCGCGCCGAAGTCGAACGTGACCTTGCCGGTGGGCACGTCGGCGTTCCTGCGGTAGTCGGCGGTGAAGGAGAAGGCGGCCTTGCCGGTCAGCCCGGGCTGGGCGGGGTAGGCGCCCGCTGCCGAGGTGACGATCCCGACTCCGGCCGCGGGGCCGGCGGCCCGGTCGTAGACGACCAGCTCGGGCAGCGTCCTGCGGTCCGAGGCACCGTCGTCGTCGGTCACCGTGACCACGGGCCGGCGGATGCCCGCCGTGGTGTAGGTGTGGGTGGCCGTGCAACGGGAGTCGCTGACGGTGCCGCGCGTCGGTTCGCCGCCGTCCTTCCAGTCGACCGTGCAGGTGTGGGTGTCCGCCGAGCCGGGGTCGCCGAACGCGGCGCTGACGGCCGTGGCGCGGTTGGCCGCGACGGGTGACGCGGGGCCGTGGGCGGAGGTGATCGCCGGGGCCGCGTTCCCGACGGTGACGGTGGCCGTGTCGCTGCTGCGGCCGCCGGTGAGGGTGACCTCGTAGGTGCCGTCGTCCCGGCAGGTGAGGGTGGTCGCGGCCGCTCCCGCGTCCGCGAACGCGCAGGGCGCTCCCTTCTCGATCGTCCACTTCGGACTGCCCGCCCCGGAGAGGGTGCCGGAGATCCGGATCGCGTCGCCCTCGGTGCCGTCGGCGTCGGAGCCCGCGTGCACCACGGTGACCGGGTCGATGCTCGTCAGCGTCGGCACGACCTTCTCGATCAGGCCGTCGGCGTCGAACTCCAGCTTGTCGACGGTGGTTTCGCGGTGGGTGCCGTCACCGCCGGGGATGGCGAAGCGGTGATAGGCGATGTACCAGTCGTCGGTGTTGGGCACGTGGACCACGGAGTGGTGGCCGGGGCCCTTGATGCCGAGTGAGAGGTCCTTCTCCAGGATGACCCCCTGCTTGGTCCACGGACCGGTGGGGGAGGAGCCGGTGGCGTAGGCGACGCGGTAGTTCTCGTCGCGGGTGTCGTTCTCCGACCACATGAAGTAGTAGGTGCCCTTGCGCTTGATGACGAAGGTGCCCTCGTTGTAGCCGCTCGGGGTGATGTCCTTGATCTTCGTGCTGTCGAGGGACGTCATGTCGTCGTTCAGCGGGACGACGTACGCGCGTCCGTTGCCGAAGTAGAGGTACGAGGTGCCGTCGTCGTCCGTGAAGACGGCCGGGTCGATCATCTGGCCGGTCAACTGTCCCGCCTTGAGCAGGGGCTTGCCCAGGGGGTCCTTGAACGGGCCGGTCGGCGAGTCGGAGACCGCGACGCCGATGTTGGCGTCGGCGCTGAAGTAGAAGTAGTACTTCCCGTTCTTCTCGGCCATCGTCGGCGCCCAGGCCCTGCTGTCGGCCCAGCTGACGTCCGGCCCCAGGTCGAGGATGACGCCGTGGTCCTTCCAGTGCACCAGGTCGGTGGAGGAGTACGCCTTGAACTGCGTGCCGCTCCAGCCCGGGAAGCCGTCGGTGGTCGGGTAGATGTAGAAGGTGTCGCCGAACCTGACGATGTTCGGGTCGGCGTTGAGCCCGGGCAGGACCGGGCTCTTCATCTCCAGTGCCGTGACCTTCCAGGTGCGCTTGGCGCCGTCCGAGCCGGTCACCTCGTACGTCACCGGCTCGGTGAAGTCGTGCAGCGTGCCGGAGGCGGGGCTGATGGACGCGCCGTGGGCGAGGGCGAACTCCGGCGCCAGGGCGGTGAGATCGCTGCCCTCGGCCAGCGGGAGGGTGATCTTGCCGGCCGCGTCGTCGATGATCGCGTCGGTCTTCAGCGCGGGGTGGGTCGCCGCGGCGATGCCCGTGGTGTTGCCGCTGAGCTCCAGGACCTCGGTGGGCGCCAGGGCCCGGTTGTAGATCCGGAAGTCGTCGACCTCGCCGCCGAAGTAGGGGTCCGGGGAGTACAGGGACTTGCCGATGTAGCCGGAGTATCCCTTGGAGGAGTCGTAGAGCTCGGACGGCTTGATGGTGACCCCGGTGGCCCGGGCCGCCTCGATGCCGTTCACGTAGAGGACGGCCGTCTCGGTCGCGCTGTCCACGGTGACGGTGACGTGCTGCCACTCACCGGGGGTGAGCCGGGAGCCCGCGGTCATCTGCTTCTCGCCCGACCAGGTGGCCTCCGTGATCGCGGAGAAGAGCTTGCCGCCGCCGTTGGAGGGGGAGGCGAAGAGGTACTTGTTGCTGTCGGGACCCAGGCCGAAGAGCCACTGGAAGTTGTCCCCGCCCTTCCACTTGACGTGGGTGGAGACGGTGACGCTGTCGGCGTTCTTCAGGACGCCGTTGGGAATCCTGACGTACGGCGAGGTCGTGGAGCTGCTGGTACCGCCGGACATCTTGAACGAGCCGCCGTCCACGCCGGTCCCGAAGTCGGGAGTGCGCACGTACGTGCCGTGGTAGCCGTGGCCGCTGGAGTCGCGGGCGATGTTGCCGCCGGTCTCGTCGAAGTCGTAGTCCAGGAGCAGGTCGGCGGGTACGTCGGGGCCTTCGGCCGAGACCGTGACCTCGGCCTTCAGGGTGCCCCCTTCGGGCAGGGAGCCCGTCACCGTGAAGGTGCCGGCCTGTTCGTAGGCGGATTCCGGTACGTCCGCCCAGTCGACGGAGACGGGACGCTCGACGCCGTCGGCGTACTTCGCGATCACGGTGGCCGGCAGGACCGGCGCGTCACCGATCCGCGTCTTCACCGCGATGTCCTCGACGCTGTCGACGAGCTGGTCGGGCTGGTAGGCGCGCAGCAGGCGGTCGTACTCGGCCTGGGTGACCGGGAGGACCGTGCCGTGGCGGGGCTTGGCGGGCAGGTCGTAACCGGTGGACGGGGTCCAGACGCCGGAGTCGAGGTCGGTCGTCTCGAAGGGGATGTAACCGCGACCGCCGAACTCGTCGAGGAACGCGTACCACTTCTCCTCGGTGTTGGACTTGAACACCAACGGCCCCTCCGCGGCGTTCATCGCGCCCTTGCCGATGCCCTCGGCGACCGGTGTCCAGGAGGTGTCGAGGAGCGAGTCGCTCTTCTCCTCGAAGATGAACTTGCTGTTGGGCGTCGAGGAGGAGTTGTTGCGCTCGTCCTTGGAGAGGCGGAAGTAGGTCCCGCCGTGCTGGATCACCGTGGAGTCGATGACCGAGTAGCCGCGGTCGATCCACACCTTGGGCTCGCTGAAGGTGTGGAAGTCGCGGGTGGTCGCGTACATCATGCGGTTGTACGTGTCGCCGGAGTGCGCCTCGTTGTCGTACAGCTTCGAGGCCCAGAAGACGACGTACTCACCGCGCTGCTCGTCGTAGAACGCCTCGGGAGCCCAGGTGTTGCCGGCGCTGTCGGGGGAGACCTTCACCAGGCGCTGGTCGGTCCAGTGCACGAGGTCCGTGGACTCCCAGACCATGATCGACTTGCTGCCGGTGCGCTGGGAGGCGTCCCAGTCGCCGTTGCCGTAGATCCTGAGGTCGGTGGCGATCTGGTAGAACTTGTCGCCCTCCGGGGAGCGGATGATGAACGGGTCGCGCAGGCCCTTCTCGCCGAGCGTGGAGGTCAGTACGGGTTTGCCGTCGTTCAACTCCCGCCACTTGAGAGGGTCGTTGCCCTTGCTGAGAGCGGCGTAGAGCTGCTCGCCGTCGGAGGTGCCCTCGCCGGTGAAGTAGCTGAACATGTAGCCCTTGAGGGCCTGCTTCGCGGGGAGTTCGGGGACCTTGGCGGTGAGGGTGCGGGTCGCGGTGGCCTCGCCCTTGGTGACGGTCGCGGTCAGTTCGACGTCGGCGGCGCCGGCGCCGTGCGCGGGGCGGTGGACCGTGCCGTCGGCGGCGACGACGTCCGGGTGGGCGGAGGACCAGGTGACGTGGGTGCCGAAGGAGCCGTCCGCGGGGAGGGTGAGGTTGCCGCGTACGTCGTCGATGTTGTGGACGACGAGGTCCTCGGCCGCCTGCCGGGCGGCGGTCTCGTCGTCGAAGGCGGGCAGGACCGTGACGTCGAAGGACCTGGTGTCCGTCACGGTGCCCTTCTTCAGGGTCGCCGTGAGCTCGGCACGTCCGTCCGGCTCACCGGCGGCGGGACGGGTGACCTTGCCGGTCTCCGACACCACCGAGGGGTTGTCGCTGGCCCAGCTGATGCTGGAGCCGCCC
This sequence comes from Streptomyces resistomycificus, assembly GCF_001514265.1. GTDB lineage: Bacteria > Actinomycetota > Actinomycetes > Streptomycetales > Streptomycetaceae > Streptomyces > Streptomyces resistomycificus. The sequence continues at coordinate 180,591 of NZ_KQ948989.1, forward strand.
GCGGAGCCGGTCTTCGGCAGGTCGAGGTCGGCGGTGACGGCACTTGTGTCGCCGAGGGTGAGGGCGGCCTTGTCGTCGGCGACACCCTGGGTGGCCACGGGGAGGGCGAGTTGCTCGACCTCGGTGTCGGCGAGCGCCCGGTCGTACACCCGGAAGTCGCGGATCCTGCCCTTGAAGAGCTTGTCGCCGGAGTACACGGACTTGCCGATGTAGTTGGCTGTCGTGGTGCCGGAGCCGATGGCGCCGGGCGTGGTGGTGACCGCGGTGTTGCGGCCCACCTCGACGCCGTCCTCGTAGAGCACGCCGGTGGTGCCGGTCTGGGTGTAGGTGAGGTGCTTCCACGCGGCACGGGCGAGGTTGTGGGAGTCGCCGGGCTTGGTGGTCTGCTCCGTCGACCAGTTGCCGGTGGCGATGGAGGTGCGGAGGGAGTTGCCCGTGGTGAACAGGTACCCGTTGCCGTTGCCTGCGCTGGTGTTGCCGAAGCCGTAGATGAAGTACGGGGTGGTCTGGGCGGAGTCGATCAGCACGTCCATCGAGACGCTGATCGCGTTCATGCCCTTCATGACGTCGTCCGGCACCTTGATGTAGGTGTCGGAACCGTTGAAGGCGAGCCCCTGACCGGATGCCGACCAGCCGGCGGTGCCGTTGACAGTGCCGGTCCGGCCGTTGCCCGAGGCGTCGGTGGCGGCGGTGCCCGAGGCGGCGTCGAGCGGGTACCAGAGGGCGAGGCCGTCGGTGATCTCCGCGGTGTCCGCCGTCTCCGCCGCCTGGGCGGGTACGGCGGGCCCGAGGCCCAGCAACAGCGACGCGGCGGTGAGTCCGGCGAGTCGGCCCGTCAGGCGTCTCGCACGGCCGCGAAGTCGTGCCCTGTACGTCATGTGGAGTTCCCCTGCTAAGACACGGTGGAAGTAGGGGCCTCGGCCAGGGGCGCCCCGCTGTTTCGGCTGTGTGACGTCGTGTTGCGAGAGTGTCAGCCGGGGTGTGGGGCAGCGTCAAGAGGTTTCGAACGATGTCCGATGGGTCGAACGGTGGGGTGGGGGAGGCGGGTTTTTTGGGGGCGAGGGCCTCCGGTCGGGATCGGGCTCCCTGCGCGGGTCGGGGCTCCCTGGTCGGGTTGGGCTCCCTGGTCGGGTCGGGCTCCCCGGTCGGGTCGGGCCCCGACCGGATCGAGCCGTTGACGGACCGCGGTCGACCGGACCGCGGTCGACCGGATCGCGGTCGGTCGGACGGGGGTCGGTCGGACCGGGGTCGACCGGATCGCGGTGTCGAGTCAGGTGAGTGCCGGACCGGGGTCGGCCGGATCGCGTGGTCGAGTCAGGTGAGCGCCGGACAGGGGTCGGCCGGATCGGTGTCAGGCCGGGCGGACCAGGCCGGACTCGTAGGCGAACACCACGGCTTGCACCCGGGCGCGGGCGCCTATCTTGCCGAGGATGTTGCTGACGTGCGACTTGACCGTGGTCGGGGAGATCGACAGCCGCGCGGCGATCTCGACGTTGGACCAGCCGGAGGCGACGGCCGTGAGGACGTCCCGCTCCCGTCCGGTGAGCGCGTCGAGTCCGACCGCCCGCTCGGCGAGACGGCTGGGGCGCTCCTGGCGCACGGCGTCGATGAGTGCCCGGGTCAGGCCGGGGGTGATGACGGCGTCTCCGGTGGCCACGATGCGGACGGCCGCTGTCAGTTCGTCCGGGGTGGCGTCCTGGAGGAGGAATCCGCGGGCTCCGGCACGCAGGGCCGCGTAGGCGTACTCGTCGAGTCCGGTGCTGGTCAGGACCAGCACGCGCGGAGGGCTCGGCACCGTGCGACGCGAGTCGGGCGGGAGGGGGAGTGCGGGGATCCGCGCGATGCGCCGGATCGTGTCGATGACGTCGGAGTCCGGAACGCGGGCGTCCATCAGGACGACGTCGGGACGGAGTTCGGTGCTCATGCGGATCGCCTCGAACCCGCCCGACGCCTCGCCGACGACGGTGAGATCGGGTTGGGCCTCAAGGAGCATCCGGAAGCCGAGGCGTTGCAGTGCCTGGTCGTTGACGACGAGTACGGAGGTCATGCCGGGTTTCCCCTCTCGCCCCCCAGTGAACGAAACCGTTTCGTTCTTGCGGGAAGGCTACCCCCTGCTTTATCGAAACGACCCCGTTTTTCTTGTGGTGTGGGTCACATTCGCGCGGGGCGCGGAGGTCAGTCGCGCTGCACTCGCGACTCCATCACCTCGACCAGTCGGGACAGTGCCTTGAGGATCCACTCGCGGTCCTCACCGAGCCCCGCCAGCAGCTCCACCTCGGTGGCGAGCTGGCGGGGGAAGAGGGCGTCGACGGCGTCGGCGCCGGATTCGGTGATGGTGACCAGGGCGGCGCGACGGTCGGCGGGGTTCGGGGTGCGGGCGATGAAGCCGCGCTGCTCCAGCTTGGCGAGCGTCTTGCTGACGCCGGCGCGCGACAGCCCGAGTCGCTCGGCGAGCCGGCGGGCGATGACCGGCTCGGTGGCGTGGCGGAGGGGGATGAGCATGTCGATCTCCGGTGCGGTGAGCGGTGCTCCCGCATAGAGGGGTTCGATGGCGCGGCCGAGCAGACCCGTGGCGTGCTTGAGCAGGGCGACGACTTCCATGGGGGACGTGTCGAGCCCGGGATTCTGCTCGGCCCACCGGGTGCGGACCTCGGAGGGGGTGGGGGGAGAGGAGGGCATGCGGCTCACCTTCGCGCTCTTGCTTGGCTCTTACATTTGTTAGCCAGTGAACTATCGGTTACCTTTTTCTCCATGGTAGCCCCGTCCCCCTCCCGTCCCGCCACCGCGTCGGCCTCCCCGGGCCCGACGCCCGGCCCCGCCGCCGACCCCGCCCCCTCCCGGCGTGCAGCTGCCGTCCTGGTCGCCGTCCTCGGTGCCCTGACGGCAGTGGCCCCGCTCGCGACCGACATGTACGTCCCCGGTTTCCCGGCGATGGGAGACGCGCTCGGCGCGAGCAGTTCGGCCGTGCAGCTGACGATGACCGCGTTCCTGGCCGGGCTGGTCGTCGGCCAGTTGCTGATCGGGCCTCTCAGTGACGGGCTCGGCCGCCGCAGGCTGCTCATATCCGGGGCGGCGGGCTTCGTGCTGTTGTCCCTCGCCTGCGCGCTCGCCCCCAACGTCACCCTGCTGACCGGAGCCCGCTTCCTGCAGGGCGTGGCCGGGGCGGCGGGCATGGTGCTGGCCCGAGCCGTGCTCACAGACCGCTTCCACGGCGCCGACCTGCCACGCCGCTTCGCGGTGCTCTCCCAGGTCATGGGCGTGGCGCCGATCGTCGCGCCGGTGCTCGGCGGGGTCGTCCTGACCGTGTCCACCTGGCGTGCGGTGTTCGCCGTACTGACGTTGCTGGGCGGCCTGCTGCTGCTCGCCGTGGTGCGGGCCGTACCGGAGTCCCTGCCGCCCGAGCGCCGGCACAGCGGTGGCGTGGCGAGCACCTTCCGGGCCATGGGCGCACTGCTCGGCCGTCGGGCCTTCATGGGGTACGTCCTGGTCGTCGCCCTGGTCGCGGCGGCGCTGTTCACCTATATCAGCGGCTCCAGCTTCGTCTTCGAGAACCTCCACGGGGTCTCCTCGACGACGTACTCCCTGATCTTCGCCACCAACGCGGTCGGCACCCTGGTCACCGGTACGGTCTTCTCCCGCCTGGCCGGTCGGGGCGTGCGCCTGAACACGCTCCTGGTCGCCGGCGTCGGTGTCTCCCTGCTGGGTGCGCTGGGCCAGGTCGTGTTGGTCCTGTCCCTGGGCGAGACCCTCGCGGGTACGTGGATCACGCTGTTCGTGACGGTCAGCGGGATCGGCCTCGTCTTCCCGGCGGGCATGAGCATCGGCCAGACGGTGGGCCGGACCGCACCGGGTGCCGCCTCCGCGCTCGTGGGTGGCCTGCAGTTCCTCTTCGGTGCCCTCGCCTCGCCCCTCGTCGGACTGTTCGGGGAGGACAGTTCCCTGCCGATGGCCCTGATCATGCTCACCGCCGTGGCCGGGGCGGCGCTGGCCCTGGTCGGGCTCGCGCGCCCCTGGCAGGGGCACGGAGAACCGGGCGCCGCCAAGGCCGGGGCGTAGCGGGCGTGCCCGGTCGGACGCCCCGCTGCCGGCCGGGCGTCGGGGCAACGTCGCTGACGACGGTCATGACAGCTGACAGCGACATCAGCGCGGCCGGGTGGCGACGGAGCACTCCGGCCGCCACCGGTACCGCCTGCCCTCTTCCCCGGAGGAGCGGGACATGGACCGTGAACGGGTTCTGCGGTGGGCCGAAGCCGAGCGGCTGAGCCTCGTCGACTTCCTCGACTCCCATTGCGGGGAGTGCGGCTGGTGGCGACCGCTCGCCACCGTGCTGTCGTAGGGGTGGGCGGAGCGCGGCGGCCGCAGGAACAGGGGTGCAGGGCGGCTCAAGCGGCCGGTGGTCTCAGCGGCCCAGGCCGTCGATCGCCACGGTGGCGGCCTTGGCGATCAGGGCGTCGCGGCGCTCGGCGCCCTGCTTGTCCCGGGAGGACATGACGGCCATCACGATCGGGTTGCCACCGTCGTCCGGCCACACCACGGCGATGTCGTTGCGTCCCCCGTAGCCGGCGGAACCGCTCTTGTCGGCCACCTTCCAGTCGGCCGGAAGGCCGGCCCGGACAAGCGTCTCGCCGGTCGTGTTCGTCTCCATCCACTGTCTGAGGAGGTCACGCTCCTCCCGTCCCAGGGCGTCACCGAGCAGGAACGCCCGCAGACCGGCGGCCATCGCGCGCGGCGTGCTGGTGTCGCGGCTGTCGCCCGGGGTGCCGTCGCTCATCTCGGGCTCGTAGCGGTCCATCTCGGTGACGTGGTCGCCGAGTTGCTCCAGCACCTTCTCCAGGCCGTCCGGCCCACCGAGCTCGTGCAGGAGCAGGTTGACCGCCGTGTTGTCGCTGTACCAGAGGGTGGCGGCGCACAGTTCGCGCAGGCTCATCCCGGTTTCGACGAAGTCGTCGGTCACGGGTGAGTTCTCGACCAGGTCGTCACGGGCGTAGGTGACCACCTTGTCGATCCCGTCCGTACCGAACTTCCGAAGTACGGCACCCGCCGCCAGCGCCTTGAACGTGGAGGCGTACGCGAACCGTTCGTCCGCCTGGTGGGCGACCGTCCGGCCCGTGCCGGTGTCCAGGGCGTAGACCCCCAGCCGCGCGTCGAACTCGCCCTCCAGGTCACGGAATGCGCGAGCGGTGGCCTTGGCGGCCGCCGTCGGTGAGGCGGACGTCCTGGAGGCCTCCGGTGATCCGGGCGAGAGCTCAGCCTGCCCGCCGCAGCCCGGCAGCGCGACGAGGGCCAGCAAGCCGGCCGCCCAGGCGGCGACTCGCCGCGTACGAAGGGAATGCGTCATGAACGAGCCTCCAGGCCGTTGAGAGACCAGTGGGACGTTGCTGCGGCCCCGGGTGACTCCCGTGGCGCCGCAGACCAGTGTCCGGCACTCGCGTGCACCGGCACTCGCGTGCACCGGCACTCGCGTGCACCGGCACTCGCGTGCACCGGCACTCGCGTGCACCGGCGCCGCCCCCCCCGGCGACGGGGACCCGGGGTCTCGTCAGACGTCCAGCAGCTCCTTGGCCCGCACCGGCAGACCCGTCTCGAACGAGCGGTTCGCGGCGAGGCCGGTGACCAGGGAGCGGGCACCGTCGGTCGCGTCCGCCGCGCGGTGCAGGGGATCCGGGACGTGCGTACCGAACAGATCCTCCAGCATGCGTACGTCACCGCCGCCGTGCCCGCCCTCGCCGGCCGGCAGCTCGATCTCGCGCGGCCTCTCCCAGAAGCGGCGCAGCGACAACTCCGTGCGTCCTGCGGTGTCGTCCGCCTCGGCTCCGTGCAGAACCGGGTCGCAACCGTTCGTCGGCGCCTGGGGGCGGGTCCACGTCGACTCCTCCACCAGCAGCTCCAGACGTCCCTCGCTGCCGTTGAAGGCGATCCGGTAGCCCTCCCACGGGGCGTACGCGGTCAGGTGGTACGTGAGGGAGGCGCCCGTGGCGTACCTGACCAGCACGGCCATGTCGTCCTCGATCGTGACGCCGGGGCCGAACACGTTCTGGTCGCGGTGATAGCCGTCCTCCGCCTCCGCGTCCAGGTACAGCGCGCTCAGTACGGGGGAGTCGGCAAGGTGGAGGGCGAACGGGTCGCCCTCGGCGGCGGGGGAGCCGTGCGCGCGGTCGTAGGGACGGGCGAGCCCCCGGCGGCGGCCGGCCACATCGCCGTAGAAGAACAGCCCGCCCTGCGCGTACACCGTCTCGGGCCGTGTGCCCAGCCATCAGTTGACCAGGTCGAAGTGATGGGTGGACTTGTGGACCATCAGGCCACCGGAGTTGGCCTTGTCGCGGTGCCAGCGCCGGAAGTAGTCGGCGCCGTGGCGCAGGTCGAGCAGCCACTCGAAGTGCACGGAGCCGACCTCACCGATCGCGCCGTCCGCGATCAGTTCCCGGACGGCCGAGTGCGCGGGGTTGTAGCGGTAGTTGAAGGCGACCCTGACCTCGCGACCGGTGCGCCGCTGGGTCTCCAGGATGCGGCGGGCCCGGTCGGCGTCCGTGGTCATGGGCTTCTCGGTGACCACGTCACAGCCCGCTTCGAGGGCCCGCACTATGTAGTCGTCGTGCGAGCGGTCCACCGTGCACACCACGACGAGGTCGACGCGGTCACGGCGCAGCATCTCGTCGAAGTCCTCGGCGGCGTACGCCGGTACCGGCGGCCGGCCCGGTCGGGCGTCCGCGATCCAGGCGTTGTGGACCGTCATCCGGCGGGAGTTGACATCGCAGAAGCCGGCCAGCTCGAACCGGTCCGCGTAGGGACCGGCCAACGCCTGGGCGAACAGCCGGGCGCGAGCGCCCAGCCCCACCACGGCGGCTCGGCGGCGTGCGGTGTCGGGGGCCATACGGGACTCCGTTCGGTGGGGCGGTCGGATGGTCGCGCGGTGGGACACCGGCCGGGTACGGAGGGCCGGTACCCGGGATCACGGTGACACAGGCCGCCGGACGTCGACGCCGGACCCGCGAACGCGGAAGACGCCGACCATGCCGTACGCCACGCCACGCCACGCCACGCCATGCCATGCCATGCCACCCCACCCCACGCCACTTGCTCACGCCACCGCGTTCCCCGCCGCCTCAGTGGAACGCGAGGGTCGGCCCTGCGTGCTCAGCCCCCGGCGGACTCCAGGGGACCGGAGGCGACCGTGCCCCCGGTGCCCGAGAAGATGACGCCGGGGTCGGTCGGGGCCTGGTTGAGGACCCACAGGCCGATCAGCGTGGCGAGGGTGAAGACGACCGCGATCAGGACGACGAGCACGAGCCGGCGCCGCCGCTCGCGGCGCAGCCAGTCGCCGCGAGCCGTGCGGTAGGCGTCGGGCGCGGCCCGCACCCCGCCGGCCAGCGCCTCCAGGGCTTCGCGCAACTCCAGTTCCGTACGGTCCTGTTCCGCCTGATGCCGTGCCCTCGGAGTGCGCCCCTCGGAGTCCGGTCCGGTCGAGTCCAGCCCTGTCGCGTCGAGTTCCGGCGCGTCGAGTTCCGTCGCGTTCCGATACGTGGCGTCCTGACGCGCCGAGTCCTGACCCCGCACGCCTTGTGCCCGCAGGTTCTGTCCCCGCACGTCTTGTGCCCGCAGGTTCTGTCCCCGCACGTTCTGTCCCCGCAGGTCCTGACCCCGCACGTTCTGTCCCCTCGGGTCCTGTCCCGTCCGGTCCGCAGAGGTGTCGTTCATCGCCGGGCCCCCATCACCTGGCTCAGCGCGGCGATACCGCGCGAGGTGTGTGTCTTGACCGAACCGCAGGAGATCCCCATCGCGGCGGCTATCTCGCTCTCCTTCAGCCCGAGCCAGTGGCGCAGCACGAGCGCCTCGCGCTGCCGTGCCGGCAGGTGCTGAAGCGCCTCGATCAGCACCCGCTGGTCGTCGTGCAGCAGCGCGGTGCTCTCCGCCGACGCGACGACCTCGCCCGACGGGGGCGGGTGCTCCACGTGCTTCCGGGCGACCTGGAGATGCCGTATGCGCATACGCGTCAGGTTGCACACCGTGGAGCGCAGATACGCCTCCGCAGCCCCCGGCTCCCGCAGCCGGCGCCACTTGCGGTAGATCTGGTAGAACGCCTCCGCCACCACGTTCTCGGGGTCGTCGGCGCCCAGCAGCACGGCCAGGCGCAGCATCGACGCGTAGTGCAGTTCGAAGAGACGGGCGAGGGCGGCCTCGCGCTCGATGTCCGCGGGATCGCTCGCCGCGGGGGAGAGCGGCCCGTCCTCCGGGCCCCCGGGCGGCGCGACCGTCGGCTCTTCGACGGCGGGGGCGGGGACGCGCGGCTCGGTGACGGCGGGCGTCGGGATGCGCGGCTCGGTGACGGCGGCCGGGGCGGCCTGTGCCACCGTCGCACCGGTGTGCTGTCTGCGTCTCACGGGTTGCTCGCTCCCGTCTCAGGGCGCCGCCTGACGGTCAGGCGGGACGGTAGATCGGTGAGGTCGGCGCCGCGCGGGACGCCGAGACGTTCCAGTGCCGCGGTGCCGGCCACGGCGACGGTCAGGTTGAGCACGAGGGCCACCAGGCCCGCGTAGACCTCCAGCGACGGCTGCCCGGACCCGAAGGACACGACGGACGAGAACCCCTCCCGCACCACGAGGAACGTCCCCGCCGCCATGCCCACCGCCCAGCCGGCCAGCAGGGCGCGCGGATGCAGGCGGCCGGTGAACAGTCCGACCGCGACCGTGGGAAAGATCTGCAGGATCCACACGCCGCCGAGCAGCTGGAGGTTGATGGCGTCCTGGTCGCGCAGCCCGAACACGAACGCGACCGCCCCGACCTTCGCGGTGAGCGACACCGTCTTGGCGATGCGCACCTGCCGCTTGGGTGTGGCGGTCGGCTGGACGTACTCGACGTACACGTTCCGTACGAAGCTGGTGGCGGCCGCGATCGACATCACGGCGGCCGGCACCAGCGCGCCCACCGTGATAGCGCCGAACACCAGCCCGGCGAGCGGCGCCGGCATCAGCCGGTCGACCAGCATCGGCACGGCCGCCTCGGCACCCCCGTCCGGCGCCCGCACCCCGGCCGCGAGGGCCGCGACGCCGAGGAACCCGAAGAGAGCGAGGAGCCCCGTCCACGCGGGCAGCGCCACGGACACCTTGCGCAGGGTGCGCGGCGAGTCGGCGGCGAACCCCGCGGTCAGGACATGCGGGTACATCAGCAGGGCCAGCGCGGAGCCCAGCGCGAGGGTGGCGTACGCGGGCTGCTGTTCGGGCGACAGGAGCAACGCGGAGTGGGCCGCGTCCGTACCGTCGAGCCGCCGGGCCGCGCCGTCGAAGACCGCACCGGGCCCGCCGAGCCGCTCCAGCACCAGCCAGCACACCGCCGTGAGCGACACGAACACGGCCACCGCCTTGAGCGCGGAGATGACGGCGGGCGCCCGCAGCCCGTGCCGGTACGTCGCCACCGCGAGCCCCGCGAACAGCGCCACCATCACCAGGTCCCCGGCCGCACCGCGCGGATAGATGCCCCCGGCGGTCAGCACCGCCCGGATGCCCAGCAACTGCAGCGCCAGATAGGGCATCGTCGCCAGGATCCCGGTCAGCGCCACCACCAGGGCCAGCGGCGGCGAACCGTACCGACCGCGCACGAAGTCGGCGGCCGTGACATAGCCGTGCCGCCGGGCCACGGCCCACAGCCGGGTCAGCAGGACGAAGGCGAGCGGACAGACGATCACCGTGTACGGCACCGCGAAGAAGGCGGCCGCCCCGTTGCCGTACGCCAGTCCCGGGACGGCCGTGAAGGTGTAGGCGGTGAAGACCGTGCCGCCCAGCAGCAGCCAGGTCCACACCGGGCCCAGGCTCCGGTCGGCCAGTGCCCAGCCCTCCAGGGACGGCAGCCGCCCGCTGGGACGCAGGCGACGCGCGGTGACGGCCAGCAACGACGCCCCGCCGATCACGGCGAGGAACGTCGCGGTCATGGCGCCGTCCGCCATCGCTCACCGTCCTTGGTGTGTCTGAGCCCTTGCCGGAGAGTTGCGCGTAGGGCCCATTCCGATGACAGGGAACCGGCGGGAAATCTTCTGGAAATTCGCTGTCAACCGGTTCCCGAGGATGGGCAACTCTTGCACATACCGACAGCAAGCGGGAGAGGAGCGCAGGTCATGGCACTGACGGGTCATCCCCGGCTACGACGCGTCGTGATCGCGATGCTGCTCCTCGCGCCCGCGGTGGGGCTGCTGTCGGTCCCCTGGTACGCAGGTGCGAGCCCACGGCTCGCGGGAACGCCGTTCTTCTACTGGTACCAGCTCGCCTGGGTACCGGGGTGTGGTCTGTGCCTGCTCGCCGCGTACGCGCTGACCAGGCACGAACGCGACGACCCCTGATCCGCCCGGCCGATCAGACACGTACACCACCGTCTCTGACCTGGCCGATCAGGCACGAGCCCGACCGTCTCTGTTCCGGCCGATCAGACACGTACATCACCGTCTCTGACCTGGCCGATCAGGCACGAGCCCGACCGTCTCTGTTCCGGCCGATCACATACGCACACCACCACCGCTGATCCGAACGCCCGGGCACGAACACCCCGTCGCTGATCAGTACGCACCTTCCATCACGCATCACCCTCGAGGTGAGGAGCCGCCATGCCCATATCAGCCATGCCCGAATCCGCTCTCCCGGCGCCGGACGACCCGCCGCCCGCCCGGCCGCGTGCGACGCCCCGCACGATCCTGGTGTGGACCGCCGTGGCCCTGGTCGGCGCGATCGGCTGGGGCGTCCTCGCGCTGGCCCGCGGCGAGGACATCTCCGCGGTCTGGCTGGTGGTGGCCGCCCTCGGCTCGTACGCCATCGCCTACCGCTTCTACTCCCGCTTCATCGCACGGCGCGTACTGAAGCCCGACGACCGCAGGGCCACCCCCGCCGAACGCCTCGAGGACGGGGTCGACTTCCAGCCGACCGACCGCCGGGTGCTGCTCGGCCACCACTTCGCCGCGATCGCCGGCGCCGGACCTCTGGTGGGACCCGTGCTCGCGGCCCAGATGGGGTACCTGCCCGGAACCCTGTGGATCGTCGCCGGTGTGATCTTCGCCGGGGCGGTGCAGGACATGGTCGTGCTGTTCCTGTCGATGCGGCGGGACGGCAAGTCGCTGGGGCAGATGGCCCGCGAGGAGATCGGCAGGGCGGGCGGGGCCGCGGCCCTGATCGCCGTGTTCGCCATCATGATCATCCTGCTCGGGGTGCTGGCCCTGGTCGTGGTCAACGCGCTCGCCCACTCCCCGTGGGGCACCTTCTCGGTCGCCATGACCGTCCCCATCGCGCTGTTCATGGGCTTCTGGCTGCATCGTATCCGGCCCGGCAGGGTCGTCGAGACCAGCCTCATCGGTGTGGTGCTGCTGCTGCTCGCCATCGTCGGCGGCAGCTGGATCCAGGAGTCGTCGCTGGCCGACACCTTCACCCTCAGCCCGACCACCCTCGTCTTCTGCCTCATCGGATACGGCTTCGTCGCCTCCGTGCTGCCGGTGTGGATGCTGCTCGCGCCGCGTGACTACCTGTCCACCTTCATGAAGATCGGCACCATCGCGCTGCTCGCGGTCGGCGTCGTCGTGGCCGCACCCGTGCTGCGCGCCGACGCGGTCAGCGACTTCGCCTCCTCGGGCGCCGGACCGGTCTTCGCGGGAGCGCTGTTCCCGTTCCTCTTCATCACCATCGCGTGCGGAGCGCTCTCCGGCTTCCACGCACTGGTCGCCTCCGGGACCACCCCGAAGCTGATCCAGAAGGAGTCCCAGGTCCGCATGATCGGCTACGGCGCCATGCTGATGGAGTCGTTCGTCGCGATCATGGCGCTGATCGCCGCGGCCACCCTCGAACCGGGCCTGTACTACGCGATGAACGCACCCGCCGGGCTGCTCGGCACGACGGCCGAGTCGGCCTCTCACGCGGTGGCCGGCCTCGGCTTCACCATCACCCCCGACCAGTTGACGCAGGCGGCCAAGGCGGTGGAGGAGCAGACCCTGATCGCCCGCTCGGGCGGAGCGCCGACCCTCGCCGTCGGCATGTCGGAGATCTTCTCCGGGGTCTTCGGCGGCACCGCGATGAAGGCCTTCTGGTACCACTTCGCGATCATGTTCGAGGCGCTGTTCATCCTGACCACGGTCGACGCGGGCACCCGGGTCGGACGCTTCATGCTCCAGGACATGCTCGGGAACGTCTGGAAGCCCATGGGCCGGGTCAACTGGAAGCCGGGCATCTGGCTGTGCAGCGGACTCGTCGTCGCCGCCTGGGGCTACTTCCTCTACACCGGCGCCACCGACCCGCTGGGCGGGATCAACCAGCTCTTCCCGCTGTTCGGCATCGCCAACCAGCTGCTCGCCGCCATCGCCCTCACCGTCTGCACCACGGTCCTCGTCAAGTCCGGCCGCCGGCGCTGGGCCTGGGTCACCGGGGTCCCGCTGGCCTGGGTGGTCGCCATCACGTTCACCGCCGGCTGGCAGAAGATCTTCTCCGACGACCCCCGCGTCGGCTTCTTCGCCCAGCGCACGCGGTACGCCGACGCCATCGACGCCGGTCAGGTCCTGCCGCCCGCCAAGACCCTCGACGACATGCACACCGTGGTCACCAACTCCACGGTCGACGGCGTCCTCATCGCCCTGTTCCTGCTCCTGGTCACGGTGGTGATGGTCAACGCGGCGGTGGTCTGCGTGCGCGCCGTACGGTCCCCGGTCCCCCTGCCGACGACCGAGGCGCCGTACGTCGAGTCCCGTATCGAGCTGCCCGAGCAGGCCGCCCAGCCGCTGGCGGGAGCCCGCTCATGACGGTCCCGCGCTGGGCCCGGGCCGTGCGCTGGTACCTGCGCGAGCTGACCGGCGAGGCCGAGTACGACCGCTACTGCGAACGTCACCGGCGCCGGCACCCGCACGCCCCGGTCCCCACCCGGCGCGAGCACGAGGCACTGCGCACGCTGCACCGGGAGAACCACCCGCAGAGCCGCTGCTGTTGACGGACGGTCGTGTGAAGCCGGGTTGCCGGGCGGTGGGAGGGCGATCGGGCCCTCCCACCGCCCGGCACCCGGTTCAGACGGTGGCCGGCTGCCCCGGCAGTACGTGGTCGCCGACCTTGTCGGTGCTCAGGCACAGCGAGCAGACGTGCGCGCCGTGCGTCTGGCAGGCGGTCAGGTCCGGGCGCTCGTAGCGCTGGTGGCAGACGTGACAGTCGTACGTCGTCGCGCTGGGGTTGCCGTCGGCGTCGAGCAGGGGCTCGTCGATGCCGTCGTCGGCGCGGCGCAGGTAGTACCGGCCCTTGGTGACGACGGCCATCAGCGGGGTGAGGACGAAGGCGATCACGGCCGCGGCGACGGGGGAGTACGGCTGGAGGGTGTCGCCCAGCGCGTGGAAGTACATGGCGATCGACAGACCGGAGGCGGCGACGAAGGCGACGACACCGACCGGGTTGACGGCGTAGAGCATGCCGCGGCGGAACTCCGGCTGCAGCGGGGAGAGTTTGAGCAGGTACTTGTTGACACCGATGTCGGTGGCCACGGTGACGACCCAGGCGATGGCGCAGTTGGAGTAGAAGCCGAGGATGTCGTTGAGGAAGCTGAACATGTCGGCTTCCATCAGGGCCAGCGCGAACCCCAGGTTGACCAGGACGAAGACCATACGGCCGGGGTAGTGCCTGGTGACGCGGGTGAAGGAGTTGGTCCACGCCAGGGAGCCCGAGTACGCGTTGGTGACGTTGATCTTGATCTGGCTGATCACGACGAGGGCGACGGCCAGCGGGAGGACGAGCCAGGACGGCATCATCGTGTCGAAGGCGCTGCGGAACTGCTGGATCGGCTCGGGCGCCGCGGCCGGGCCGACCTTGGCCAGGATGTAGACGGCGAGGAAGACACCGATCGCCTGCTTGAGCGCGCCGAGCACCACCCAGCCGGGACCGGCCATGATCACCGCGGTCCACCAACTGCGCTTGTTCGCCTCGGTCTTGGGCGGCATGAAGCGCAGGTAGTCGATCTGCTCGCCGATCTGGGCGATCAGGGACAGACAGACACCCGCGCCGAGCAGCACGGAGGCGGTGTTGACGCCGCCCTCGCCGTCGGTGCCCGCGTAGGAGAGGAAGCGGTCGACGGTGCCCGGGTCGGTGGCGACGAGGTAGACCAGCGGGGCGACCATCAGCACGAGCCAGACCGGGGTGGTCCACACCTGGAGCTTGCTGAGCGCCTTCATGCCGTAGATCACCAGCGGGATCACCATCAGCGTGGAGACCAGGTAGCCGAGCCACAAGGGCAGTCCGAGGCCGAGTTTGAGGCCCTGGGCCATGATCGAACCCTCGAGGGCGAAGAAGATGAAGGTGAAGCTGGCGAAGATGACGCTGGTCAACACCGAGCCGTAGTAGCCGAACCCGGAGCCGCGGGTGATCAGGTCCAGGTCGATGTTGTAGCGGGCGCCGTAGTACGCCAGCGGGAACCCGGTGACGAAGATGACGACCGCGGCGACGGCGATCGCCACGAGCGCGTTGCCGGTGCCGTGGGCCAGTCCGATGCCGGCGCCGATGGAGAAGTCGGCCATGTAGGCGATGCCGCCGAGTGCGGTCGTCGCCACGACCATCGGGGTCCAGCGCCGGTAACTGCGGGGAGCGAAGCGGAGGGTGTAGTCCTCCAGCGTCTCCTTGGTCGCCTGACTGGTGGGGGAACTCGGTGGCCTGGCTGTCTCAGATGTCTGAGCGGTACTCATGGTCAGCCCTTCGGGGATGCGGCGCTGCTGAGTTGGGGGGGGGACCCTGGGCTTCAGAGACACGGGCGTCCGGCCGCGGGCCTGCGGTGTTTCGGCCGCGCGCCTTCGGTGTCCGGCTGCGTATACAACTCTGAATCCACGAGCGCACACGCTAGAAACCGCTTGTTTCCCAGCGGGCCTCGGATGGTGAACGACGTGTTTCCGGGCTTCATCGCGAGCGCGCGTGACGGCGGTCGGTAGTTGGCCCCGAGACGGTCTGTGATCGCGACCTTCGGTCATCCGAGGAGATCGCCGTGTGTCGCAGATCAGCGGCTGCTCTTCTTGATGCGTGCGTGCGAGAGCCGGGTGCGGTCGGAGCGGTGCGGGCTTGAGGACTTGATCGAGCCGTACGCGATCGCCGATTCCGTTTGATCGGTAGTTGGCGGTTCGGAGACCGTGAGCCGTGACTCAACGTGGGGAGGCTCTCCGCCCGCCTACGTGGATCAGAAGTGCGTTGTGATGCCGTAAGCGCGCCGGAGTTGTGCCATGTCGTGACGATCGCGTTCCGAGGGCTCGTAGCCCTGGTGGAAGTAGACCTGCTGTTCGGCGGACAGGCACGCGACTGACGTCCCATGGATGGTGCCCGTCACGAAGCACGAGGACGGGTAGGTGAACGGACGCTCGGGTTCGGGTGACGCCTGCACTGCTGAGCCGTCGTCGGCGAAGACCAGCGGGTGAAGGTCAATCTCTCGTCCGTCCGGTGCCGTCACGACGAATCGGATGGGTCTCCAGTTCAGGGTCTCCACGAAACCGACCTCATGGAGGGCCGCCACCACGACGTCTTCCTGGTCCTGCCGGTGCATCAGGTCCAGGTCCCGGTGGGTTCGCGTCTGCTCGCCGACCAGAGCGTCGATCCCCCATCCTCCACCGATCCAGACGTCCGCATTCGCCTGTCGTAGCAGGGCCAGGACGAACAACACGTCTTCAGCTGTCATCACCTGACCCAGGCTAGAAGCGTCCGCCCAGTGCCGCGAACGTTTTCCTGTCAGCCTTCCGCTGGCTGGTGGTGGCGGGGGCGAGCGAGGGGAATGCCTCCACGTCGCCCTCTTGGCGCCTGCTTCGCCGAATGCCGTGCGCCGGAAGCCGCTACCGGCCGACCGGCGCAAGGACCCGCGGCTCGTCACCGCCAGATGGACTGCAGATGCCACGCCTGTATGTGGTTGAGGGTGGCGGTGCCGCCTTCGGCGAAGACCTCGACGCCGGTGCTGGAGGGGTCGGGGAAGATCTGGTCGGTGATCACGGCCTCGCCGTTGCCGCCGAAGACCTCGACGGAGGACCAGTCGACGAGGATCCGCAGTTTGACCTTGCCGTTCTTGGGCTTCAGGGGTGCGGTCTGGACGCCGGGGAAGGTGCTGTTGAAGTCCCCGGCACCGGAGCGGGTGCGGTCGACGTACAGCTCCTGCGTTGTGGTGTCGTAGCCGATGACGGTCTCCTCGCCGCCTGCGCCGGTGCGTACCTTCAGGCCGAAGCGGTCGGCGTCCTTGGGGGAGAAGGTGGCCTCGATGTCGAGGGCCTTGCCGTTGGCCGTGGGGCCGATCAGGGGCTTGGAGGTGCTCTTGACGGTGACGTCGGATGCGGTCGCCGCCGGGCGGTTGTGCCGGAGTGACTCCAGGCTGCCCACCGGCTTGCTGGTCAGCCGGATCCGGCCGTTGATCGTGCGCAGTGCCATTTCCCGGGGAATGCTCTGCGCGCTGCGCCAGGGGGAGGTGGGGATGGATTGGCCGTAGTCCCAGTTGTTCATCCAGCCGATCATGTAGCGCTTGCCGCCGGGTGCGTTCTCCCAGGACACGGCCGCGTAGTAGTCCTTGCCGTAGTCGGTCCAGTCGGCGCGCTGTACGACGGACTTGGCGGGCTTGCCAGCGGCGGTGAACCGGTCGGCCATGACGTGGCCCCAGCCGGCGGTGTTCATGTCGCGGATCTGGATCTGCGCCTTCTTGCCGACGTACGGGCGCATGTCGAAGGATGCCCAGTCCAGGCTCTCGCTGTCGGCGCCGGTCGCGCTGCGGACGACCTGGCCGTCGACGATCAGGTTGACGGACGTCTCCTGGGAGACGCGCGGGGCCTTGCTGTCGGACAACATGATGTGGTCGACGTTGAGGTGGCCCCAGCCGCCGCTGTTGTTGTCGACGATCTTGATGTGCGCCTTCTTGCCTGCGAGGTCGCCGACGTCCCACGAGTCCCAGTTGAGGGCCTCTCCGTCCTTTCCGGTGGAGCTGCGGACGACCTGGCCGTCCACGAGGAGCTCGACGGCGGTGGGGTTGTCGGAGTCGGCGGGGTGGTTGCCGCCGCCGATGAGGAAGTTGATGTGCTTCTTGTCGATGGTGAACTCGGGCGATGTGAGTGTGCCGGTGGTCGAGTCGCCGTTCAGGAAGGTGTTGGCCAGCCCGTCTCCCAGGAAGCCGGAGACCTGCCCCTGGTCGGGGAGGGTGCCGTTGGCCGGTGCGGTGCCGAAGGCGTCTCCGGTCGCCGTCCAGTCGCCGTAGGTTCCGCCTTCGAAGTCGGCGAGGACCGTGCCCTCTGGCGGAGTTCTGTCCATGACGGTTCCGGCCTCGTGCGGATGCCGCCCGCCGCCGACCTTGAAGTTCAGGTAGGGGCTGTCCACGGTGAACTCGGGTGAGGTGAGGGTGCCGGTGGCGCCGTCACCGCCATGGAAGCTGTTGGCGAGGCCCTGGCCGTCGAAACCCGTGACGGCCCCCTGCCAGTCCACCGCCCCGGTTGCCGGCCCCTGGCCGAACGCGGTGCCGGTGGTCGTCCACTCACCGAAGCCGGTGCCCTCGAAGTCCTGCACCACCGTGCCGGTGGGGGGTGTGTAGCTGCCCTTGTCGTCTGCGGTGAACTTCTTGCCGTCGAAGTCGCCGATGAAGTACTGCGAGCCCGAACCCCCCGCGATACCCCCGGGGTTGATGTTGACGACCAGCACCCACTTGATGTTCTTCTTGTCGCCGTCGACGGCGAGGGGGAACAGGTCGGGGCACTCCCAGACGCCGCCCGTCGCGCCCTGCGGCCCGAACTCACTCTGCAGCTTCCAGTCCTTGAGGTTCTTGGACGAGTAGAACTGCACTTTGTGCTCGGCGGACAGTGACACCGTCATCAGCCAGCTCTTGGTCGGCTCGTACCACTGGACCTTGGGATCGCGGAAGTTGTTGGAGCCGATGTCGATGACGGGATTGCCCTGGTACCTGGTCCAGGTGCGGCCCCGGTCGGTGCTGTAGGCGATGGACTGGGCCTGCTTGCCGCCGTTCTTGTAGGCGCTGGTGTAGATCGCCACCATGGGCGGGTTGTTCTTCGTGCCGAAGCCGGTGGTGTTGTTCCAGTCGACGACCGCGCTGCCGGAGAACACCATCTCCTCGTCGTCGTGCGACAGGGCGAGCGGCAGCTCCGTCCAGTGCACGAGGTCCGTGCTCACCGCGTGCCCCCAGGACATGTCGCCCCACGAGTTCCCGTTCGGGTTGTACTGGTAGAAGAGGTGGTACTCGCCCTTGTAGTACACGAGGCCGTTGGGATCGTTCATCCAGTTCTTCTCCGGCGTGAAGTGGAACTGGGGCCGGTAGGTCTCGGAGTACGGCGGGGTGTCGGCAGCGACGGCCTGGGGGACCAGTGGGGCTGCGGACAGGGCGCAGACGGTCGCCACCGCCGCCATCATCCGTATGCGGGCATGCCGGGATACGCGTGCAGAGCTCATGGTGTCTCCTAGTCCCGCGGCTCGTCGGCGCAGCACTGACTGCGGCCCCGGCGCGGACGGACCGAAAAGTGACATCCCAGCGGCGTCGACGTCCACGCAGCCGACTGGGGTGTCAGCGACGACGAATGTCATCGATGACAGCGAGTGCCCGATTATGAAGCGCAATCCGGCCAGTGCGTCAACGGTGCGGGCGTGATTGCTCCGGTTCGGCCTGCGGTCCGTCGGGCATCGTCGACGGTCGCGAACCGCATCAACGAGTTCGCCCATGACGGGTTGGGGCCGCAAACGCGCAGGTCAGAGTGGTGAATCGGGTGGCAACTGGCAGGTTTCCGCAGCGCCGTGCGAGACCGAGACCGGTCGCGTTAACGAGTTGTTTCCGGGGTGTTGACCGGTAGGGCCTCGCGGTGCTTCACTTCCGGGACCGGTACCGAAACCGGTTCCGGGACCGATATCGGTACCGGTTGCACGGGTCTCTGTACGATCAGGTCCTTCGGTGCGGGAGGATGTCTTCCGCCTCTGCAGGAAGGGAGGGGAGGTGACATGGGAGTCACTATCGCCGACGTGGCCACGCGGGCCGGGGTCAGCAAGACGACGGTCTCGCGGGTGCTGAACGGCAAGGGCGAGATCAGCGAGGACACCGTCTCGAAGGTCCGCAAGGCGATCTCGGAGCTCGGCTATGTGCCGAGCGCGGGGGCCGTGGGGCTGGCACGCGGCACGACCCAGATGATCGGGATGCTGGTCCCTGACCTGGCCTGGGCCTGGGCCGGCATAGTGCAGGCGGTCGTCGAAACGCTGGAGGCCGAGGGCTTCGGGCTGCGGATGCTGACCTGGAACCGCGGTGAGGAGTCACTGCGCAGGCTGGGCCTGCAGGTCGCTGCCAAGTCGTTCGACGGGCTGCTGGTGATAGAGCCCGAGGGGGCCCTGGGATCCATCACGGAACTGCACGAGGCCGGACTGCCGGTGGTGCTGATAGACGACCGCTTCCAGCGGCCGGGATTCCCCTACGTGGCCACCACCAACCGGGAGGGCGGTGAGCAGGCGGCGCGCCACCTGCTGGACATCGGTCGCCATCGCCCTCTGGTGGTGACCGGCCCTGACGAGTACGGGTGCACGCAGGAACGGCTGGGCGGCTTCGTTGACGCGTATGCGCAGGCCGGGATCGAATTGGCCCCGCGCAGAATCATCTGCGGCGAATTCCTGTTCGACGACGGCCGGAGCGCGGTGGCGCAAGCTCTCGCGGACGGCGTGGACTTCGACGCGGTCTTCGGACACAACGACCCCTTGGCGGCCGGCGTGATCGCGGCCCTGCACGAGGCCGGCCTCAAGATTCCGCGGGATGTCGCCGTGGTGGGGTTCGACGACGTCGAGGTGGCGTCGTACACCTATCCGGCGCTGACCACCATCCGCCAGCCGATGCGGGAAATGGGTGAGGCGGCGGCTCGTCTGCTGCTCGACCACGTGCGCAGATCGCCGGAGGCCGCTCCCTCGCGCATCGTTCCCACGAGCCTCGTGATCCGTGGCTCGACGTTAGAGCCGAGCTCGAACTGACGCGGCGTCATCGCGATGCGTAGGTGATGGCGCCTCGCGGCCGGGCGGTGCGTTGCCGGTGACGCACCGCCCCCGTCTCCTTGAAACCTCTCTCCTTGAAACCTAGGCGAACCTCTTCGGCCTCGCCTTCCTCACAACATCCGGCGGCTGCGCCTGCGTTCACGCGGCACCGCCCACCTGCACTTTCGCCCGCGCGTTTCCCCGATCCGGGACACCGAAGGGGCGCCTGGCACATCTCGCCCGGCCGCTACCCACTCCGCGTCGGACGCTCCCACCGCGACCCGCGAGGGACCGCCGCCGTCGTCCTCACAGACGCTGCCCACTCGTGGGCCGGCCCATCCGGGCGCCCGCCCCTTCCCACCCTTCGCCCCCCCCGCCTGTCTCGCTCAACGGCAAGGAGCCGCATCATGCGTATCACCACCCGTCACGCTGTCAGAACCGTCCAGACCCTGTGCGTCACCGTCACGGCAGCCCTCGTGGCCACCGGCTGCGGCCGGAGCGAGGATTCCGGCCCCGGCAACGACGCCCCGGCCAAGATCGGCGCGGGCAAGGCCAAGGGGACGGTGGTCATGTGGTCCATGGGCGACCCCGACGAAGACCTGAAGGAGCTGGCCAAGAAGTTCGAGCAGGAGAACCCGGACGCAGACGTCAAGATCACCGCGGTCCCGTGGGACGGTGCACACGACAAGCTGACCACGGCGATAGCCGGCGGCAACACACCGGACATGTCCATGGTGGGCAGCACCTGGATGGCGGAGATGGCAGCCTTGAACGGCTTCCAGGCCACCCCGGCGTCGATCAAGTCGTCGGACTTCTACCCCGGCCAGTGGGACACCACCAAGTACAAGAACACCTCCTACGGCATCCCGTTCATCGCCGACACCCAAGCGGTCTTCTACCGGACCGACATCACCAAGAAGGCCGGTATCAAGGGCGCCCTGGCCAGCGACCGGGCCGGGTACCTGAAGGATCTCAAGGCCATCCAGGCCACCGCCGGCAAGGAGAACCCCAAGCTGCGCCATGCCAGCGGGCTGGTGATGGGCTTCAACTCCTGGATTTTCTGGGTGCCGATGGTCTGGCAGCAGGGCGGTGACATCTACGACGCCAAGACCGGGAAGTTCACCTTCGACTCGCCCGAGGTCGCCAAGGCGCTGGAGGACTACGCGAGCGTCCCCAAGCAGGGCCTGGCGCCGACCGACAGGTCGGACAACGTGCAGGGCTTCCGCGACGGGCTGATCGCCGTTTACCAGGAGGGTGCGTGGGCCGGCGGCAGCCTCCACAAGGACGCCCCTGAGCTGGACGGCAAGTGGAAGACCATGCCGATGCCGTACACCAAGCAGCCCGCCGGGTTCGCCGGCGGCAGCGACCTGGCGGTGTTCAAGGGGGCCAAGAACCCCGACGCGGCATGGAAGTTCGCCCAGTTCCTGACCGAGCCCGCCAACCTCGCGACCTATTCCAAGGCCACCGGCAGCCTGCCTCCTTCACCCCAGGCGTGGACCGTGGGGAAGCTGACCGAGGACGAGAACTTGAAGGCGTTCGCCGAGCAGCTCGAGGTCAGCAAGGCGCCGCCCGCCATCACGACCTGGCAGCAGATCGCCGACACCATCGACTCCGAACTGGAGAAGCTGACCCTCGGCAAGGCCACCGTCGCCGAGGTGCAGAAGACGCTGCAGTCCAAGGCCACCAGCATCGGCACCGGCCGCTGAGCGCCGCCGCGTGAGTACCCCTCGTATGGACAACCCTCGCACGGACGGATGACATCCATGTCCACGAAAGCGCTCCCCGAGCGGGGCGGCACCCACGAGCAGGGCACCGCAGGGTCGGAACGGAGTGCCGATCGCCGGCACTCCGGGCTCCGGAGCACGGCGCGCGGCAGGCAGACCCGGGCCGCCTGGGTCCTCGCCGGCCCGTTCCTCGCGCTGTTCCTGGCCTTCATGCTGCTGCCGGTGGTGTGGTCGCTGTTGATGGGCCTGACCGACACCAAGAGCGCGGACCTGCGCACACCGCTGAACGTGTCGTTCGTCGGCTTCGACAACTACGTACGCCTCTTTGAGGACCCGCAGTTCTTCACGGCCCTGCGCAACACGGCCGTGTTCGTCCTGGTGGCCCTGCCCCTGACCCTGGCCGCCGGGCTCGCGGCGGCGGTTGCCCTCGACCGGGGCATCCGCCGCTTCCGGGCCGTCTTCCGGGTCGGCTTCTACCTGCCGGTGATCACCAGCATCGTGGCCGTCGCCGTGGTGTGGAAGACGCTCCTGGAACCTCGCGCGGGACTGGCGAACCTCGTCCTGGGCTGGTTCGGGATCGACGGTCCGGCCTGGCTGGCGGACACCCGTTTCGCCCTGCCGGTCATGATCGTGATGGCGGTGTGGCGCAACCTCGGCACGGTCATGATCATCATGCTGGCGGGTCTGCAGTCCGTACCCCAGTCCCTGATGGAAGCGGCCGAACTCGACGGCGCCGGGCCCTGGCAGCGGTTCTGGCGGGTCACCTTCCCGCTCCTGCGGCCGGCCCTGCTGCTGACCGCCGTGACCACCGGCATCGGCTATCTGCAGTTCTTCGACGAGCCGTTCGTGATGACCGACGGCGGACCGCTGGACTCCACCCTGTCGGCGACGTTGTACGCCTACAAACAGTTCGGCAACGGCAACTACGAGATGGCGTCGGCCGCCGGCTACGTCATCTTCGTCCTCATCGTCGCGCTGACCGTGCTGCAGTTCCGCGTGCTGCGAGAAAAGGACTGATGCCACATGAGCACCCTCTCCACTCTCCGAACGCCACAACCGGGCACGAACCGCGCCCTGAGGCGCCGCCGCATCCGCCAGAACTGGGGCCGGCCCTGGCTGTACATACCGCTCGCCGGCGCCCTGCTGCTGATGATCGCGCCGTTCCTGTGGATGCTGTCCGGCTCGTTCAAGCCCGAGGCCGACATCCGCAGGGTCCCGCCCGTCCTGATACCCACGGCGCCCACGACCGCCAACTACGGCGAGCTGTTCAGCACGCTCGACTTCACGAGCATGTTCGCCAACTCCGTGATCGTGGCCCTCGCCGTCACCGCGGGCAATCTCATCTTCTGCTCGATGCTCGGATACGCCCTGGCGAAGCTGGAGTTCCGCGGACAGCGCGCCGTCTTCCTGCTGGTCATGGGGACGCTCATGATCCCCGGCCTGGTCACCTTCGTACCGCTGTACGTGCTGGTGGCCAACATGCATCTGACCGGCTCCCTGCTCGGGCTGATCCTTCCGTTCCTGGCCACGCCCTTCGGGGTGTTCCTGATGCGGCAGTTCATCTCCACCCTGCCCGACGAACTGATCGACGCCGCCCGCGTCGACGGCTGCCGCGAACTGGCCATCTTCGCGAAGATCATCCTTCCGCTGACCAAGCCGGCCCTCGCCACCCTCGGGATCATCACCTTCCTCGGCTCCTGGAACAACTTCCTGTGGCCCTTGGTCGTCGCCCAGAACGAGAGCCAGTACACCCTCCCCGTCGGCCTCGCCCTGGCCAGCAGCGGACAGTCCTTCACCCGCTTCGGCATCCTGCTCGCCGGCGCCATGGTCGTCCTGCTGCCGGTGATGATCGTCTTCCTGCTCTTCCAGCGACAGTTCGTGGCGGGCATCGCCACCACCGGACTGAAGTGACACCCCGTCTCCCGCCCCGCCGCCCCATGCCGTACCGGTCCCGCCCAGAGCGGCGGACGGACGGCACGCGAGCCCCGCCGCGACGGGCGGCAAGGTTCGCGCGACGAAGCACTCACCGTCGCCCATCAACTCTCTGATCCGTGACGACTCATCTCTTGGAGCACACCGTGGGACAGCCGGTCCACTCTGCCGCGTACCTGGATCCGGAAGCGTCCGTGGAAGCGAGAACCGACGACTTGCTGTCCCGGATGACCCTGCCGGAGAAGGTCGGGCAGCTGCTGATGCTCGACGCACAACACGGGGACCTGGCGGACATCGTGTCGGCCAAGCTGGCCGGGGCAGTCCTGCATGTGTCTCCCGACCTCATGCCGCAGGCCATGGAACTGGCCCGGCAGACACGGCTCGGCATACCGCTGCTGACAGCCGACGACGGCATCCACGGCCACTCCTTCTGGCCGGGGGCGACCATCTTCCCGACCCAGCTGGCCATGGCCTGCACCTGGGACCCCTCCCTGCTCCACCGAGTCGCCCGAGCGGCCGCGGCCGAAATCGCGGCTACCGGAATCCACGGGACGTTCTCCCCGGTGCTGTGCATCACCCGGGACCTGCGCTGGGGCCGGATCAACGAGACGTTCGGCGAGGACCCGTTCCTCATCGGCGAACTCGGGGCGGCGATGGTACGCGGCTACCAGGGCGACGGCCTCAGCGACCCGACAGCCGTGCTGGCGTACGCCAAGCACTTCGCGGGCTACTCCGAAACCCTGGGCGGGCGCGACGCCAGCGAAGCCGATCTCAGCCCCCGCAAGCTGCGCTCGTGGTTCCTGCCCCCCTTCGAGCAGGCGGTACGGGCCGGCTGCCGCGGCTTCATGCTCGGCTACCAGTCCATCGACGGGGTGCCCATCACCGCGCATCAGTGGCTGATCAACGACGTGCTCAAGGGCGAGT
Organism: Streptomyces resistomycificus; assembly: GCF_001514265.1. Classification (GTDB taxonomy): domain Bacteria; phylum Actinomycetota; class Actinomycetes; order Streptomycetales; family Streptomycetaceae; genus Streptomyces; species Streptomyces resistomycificus. The sequence goes on from NZ_KQ948989.1 coordinate 205,111, forward strand.
GGGGCTTCACCGGGACGCTGGTGACCGACTGGGACAACGTCGGCCGGATGGTCTACGACCAGCGGACCTGCGCCGACTACGCCGAGGCGGCGGCGGTCGCCGTCAGCTCCGGGAACGACCTCATCATGGCCACACCGCAGTTCTTCGAGGGCGCCCAGGAGGCGGTCGCCCGCGGCCTGATCGAAGAGAAGCAGATCGATGACGCGGTACGGCGGGTTCTGCGGCTGAAGTTCGAGCTCGGGCTCTTCGAGGACCCCCGCGCCCCCGACCCCGAGCGGCAGGCGCAGGTGATCGGCTGCCGCGCACACGCCGACCTCAACCTCGAAACCGCCCGGCGCTCCCTGGTGTTGCTGCGCAACGAGGGGATCCTGCCCCTCGAGGGCGGACTGACCTCGGACGGGACGGGGCGCGGCGTGAGCCGGGACAGGCCGCGGACGATCGCGGTCATCGGCCCCAACTCCGACAGCACGGAAGCCATGCTCGGGGACTGGGCGGGCGCCTCCGGTCAGGTCCCGTGGATGCCCGAGGGACATCCACGCGAGTCGGTGGAGACGGTGCTCGACGGCCTTCGTGCCATCGCACCGGCCGACTGGACCATCACGTACGCCCGCGGAGCCGACATCGAAAGCCCCGTATCCGACTCCGAGTGGGCCCTCGGGCCCGACGGCCAACCGCAGCCGACTGTTTTCACCCCCGCCCCGGTCGACCAGGCACAGCTTCGGGAGGCCACCGCCGCCGCGGAGGCCGCCGACTACGCCGTCGTGGTCGTGGGGGACACCATCGCCCTCACCGGCGAGGTGCGCTCCACGGCCACGCTCGACCTCCAAGGCGGCCAGATCGCGCTCCTGGACGCGGTCGCCGCCACCGGCACACCGATGATCGTCGTACTGGCCCAGTCCAAGCCGAGCACCCTCCCGGAGTCGGCACTGAACGCGGCAGCCCTCATCGAGGCGTTCAACCCGGGCATGCGCGGTGGCCGCGCCATCGCCGAGCTCCTCCTCGGACTCGTCGAACCCAGCGGCCGGCTCCCGGTCTCCTTCGCACGTCACGTCGGACAGCAACCGGTCTTCTACAACCAGGTGCGAGGCCAGCACGGGAGCCGCTACGCGGATCTCACACAGGACCCCCTGTTCGCGTTCGGCGAGGGCCTCACCTACACCAAGGTCACCTACTCCGACCTGGTCGTGCACGCCCCGGAGGTCTTTGCCGACGGCACCGTCGACGCCACGGTGCGGCTCACCAACAGCGGCAGCCGCAGGGCCGTGGAAACGGTCCAGGCGTACGTCAGCGACCTGACCACCAGCGTCACCTGGGCCGAGCAGGAGCTGAAGGGTTTCACCCAGGTCGAAATACCTCCCGGCGAAAGCCTGGACGTCACCATCAACATCCCTGCCTCCCAGTGCTCTCTCGTCACCGCGGACAACCGCCGAGTGGTCGAACCAGGAGAGTTCGCACTCCGCGTCGGTCCCAACTCACGACGAGAGCAGCAGCTGAGCGTGAATTTCCGCATCCGGACCTGAAGGCCGCACACAGGCTTGAAGACCACCGCCCCGTCGGCCCGCCGCCCCGCCAACCAGAGGGCCGGCGGGGCGGTCCCCTGTCATACCGAAAGGCACGCGTGTGTCCACCCCACCCCGCGATCCACACTTCCCCGTCGCGCATCTGCGCCCGCCCCGCAACTGGATCAACGACCCCAACGGGCTGGTCTTCCACGACGGCCACTACCACGTGTGCTACCAGTACAACCCGCACGGAGCGACCCACGCCAACATGCACTGGGGCCACTTCCGCAGCCCCGACCTGCTGAGCTGGGAGCCGCTGCCGATCGCCCTGTCCCCGACCCCCGGTGGCCTGGACGCCGACGGCTGCTTCTCCGGTAACGCCGTCTCCGACGGCGAGCGGCTGGTCGCCTTCTACTCCGCGCACCGCGAGGACCGCTCGTTCCAGCACCAGCCGGTCACCCGCGCCGTCTCCCGAGACAGCGGCCGGACGTTCAGCCCGAGCGGTGAACTGGTCATCCCCGAGCTGCCCGAGGGCTGCACCATGTACCGCGACCCGTACGTCTGGCAGGACGGCGACGGCTGGCGGATGCTGGTCGGCGCCGCCCTCGCGGACGGCCGCGCCGCCGCCCTCCTCTACGACTCACCCGACCTGGAGAACTGGACCTACCGGGGGCCCTTCGCCACCCGCCATCCGGAGCCCGTCGGTGGCACCGACCTGCTCACCGGGGAGGGCTGGGAATGCCCGCAGTACCTCCCGGCAGCCGACGGACGCGGCGCCCTCCTCTTCAGCACCTGGACCGAACCCACCGGTCCGCAGAGGGTCGCGGCCCTGATCGGCGAAGAGCAGGACGGCCACTTCAAGGCGGGCTCAGCGGTGCCCGTCGACCACGGCCCCGACTGCTACGCCCCCGCCCTGCTGCGGGCACCGGGCGACCGGTGGCTGCTGTGGGGCTGGTCGTGGGAAGCCCGCGACGAAGCCTGGGCCGTCGCGGACGGATGGGCCGGGGTCCTCACCCTGCCCCGCGAGATCCACGTCCACGACGACGGCACACTGCGCCAGCAGCCCGCCAGCGAACTGCTCGCCCTGCGCGGCCGACACACCATCACCGCCACAGGCGCGACGCACGGCTCGCAGCCGGTGGACCTCGGCACCGTGGGCCGCGCCTTCGACCTGACGGCCCGTCTGGAGCCGACCGGAAACGCCGGCCTGCGGCTGCTCACCACCCCGGACGGCTCCGAGTACCTCGACATCCGTCTCGACGTGGACGCGGGCGAACTCGTCGTCGACCGTGACCACGCCTCACTGGACAGCCGGGCCCGCGGCGGCTCCTACCGGATGCCCTGCCCCTCCGGTCAGCCGGTCGACCTGCGCGTGGTCGTCGACCACTCCATCGTCGAAATCTTCCTGACCACCACCGGCCAGGTCCTCACCCTGCGCTTCTACCCCACAGGGCAGAGCCCGTGGCGACTTCAGGCCCGCAACGCACCGGGTGCGCGCCTCGGCTTCGCGGTCGACGCGTGGGAACTGCACCCGCTCGTGATCAAGGAACCGAGCACCGGCGCCGCAGAGCCGGCGCCGGCGTCGCCGTAGAACCGACTCCAACCCGTCGATCCCCCACCTCGGCAATGTGTCCCACCCCCTCTCCCCAGTACTGAACAAGCAGGTCCGAAGGAGGATCTTCCATGAGGTCATACGGTCTCGGACGACGCCAGTTCCTGGCCTCCGCAGTTGGTGTCGCCGCCGCCTGGACCCAGGCTTCCGGCAGCGCCATCGCCGCCCCGCAGCTGAAGCAAGCCTCACGTGACAATTCCGTCCGTGTGTGGCTGACGGACGTATCGGCCGACAAGTGGGTCGCCGGCCAGGACGACGTGCTGTTCAAGGCGAGGAGAACGGCCAACCCGCTGACGATCAAGATCGACGACAGCGTCAAGTACCAGAAGGTCCAAGGCTTCGGGGCGGCCATGACCGACTCCTCCGCCTGGCTCATCGACAAGCTGTCCACCGCCGAGCGGACCAAGCTGATGCAGAAGCTGTTCGATCCCTCGAAGGGAATCGGCCTCAGCCTGCTCCGCTCTCCGATGGGCGCCACGGATTTCAACGCGTCCGGGAACTACTCCTACAACGACATGCCCGCGGGACAAACGGACCCCACGCTGTCCAACTTCTCCGTCCAGCATGACGTGCCGTACATCATTCCGGCCTTGCGGCAGGCCCTCTCACTCAACCCCTCCATCAAGATCATGGCCAACCCGTGGAGCCCACCGGGCTGGATGAAGACCTCCGACTCCATGATCGGAGGCACCCTCAGGAGCGAGTACACCTCCGCGCTGGCCAACTACTTCGTCAAGTTCATCCACGCCTATGGCGAAGCCGGCGTGCCCATCTCTTACATTTCCCCGCAGAACGAACCCATGGGTACTCCCACCTGGCCCGGAATGTTCCTGTCCGCGTACCAGGAAGCCGAGTTGATCCAGGAGATCGGCAAGGCGTTCGAAGCAGGCGGAATCTCCACGAAGATCCTGGCTTGGGACCACAACTGGGACGTGCCCTCGTATCCGGAGACGATCTTCAGCGACCCCGCAGCGTCCAAGTACACCGCGGGAACCGGATGGCACATCTACAGCGGCAACCCGAACTACCAGACCGTGGTCCACAACGACTACCCGAGCAAGGAAACCTTCATCACAGAAGCCACCGGAGGCGTTTGGCAGGACAGCGACCAGACGGCGTTCAGCGAAGCACTGGGAACGTGGATCATCAACGGAACGCGCAACTGGGCGAACGGGGTGATGCTGTGGAACATCGCACTCGACCCCGATCGGGGCCCCCTCAACAGCGACACGGCCGGCATACCCATGCTCCGGGGCTTGCTCACGATCGACCCGGCCGACGGGCGGGTGACCTACAACGTGGACTACCACGCCCTCGCTCATGCCAGCAGGTTCGTCAAGCCCGGAGCGCGCCGGATCTACTCGAACACCTTCGGCGAAGGAAGCATAGAGAACGTCGCGTTCCAGAACCCGGACGGATCGAAGGTCCTGATCGCCCACAACTCGGGCAGCGCCGCGAAGACATTCAGCGTCGCGGACGGGACACACTCGTTCGACTACACCCTGAACGCCGGCGACGCCGTCACCTTCACGTACTCCGGGCCTGCGCAGAGCGGCCGCGCCCCCGCAGCGACCAAGGTCTCGGACCCGACACACGACTTCACCTTCACGTCGGCATCCGGCCCGGTCACCGTCACGTACGACCCGGCACTGCTGCCCTACCAGAACTCCATCCGCACCGAAAACAAGCTGGTCACGTACTCCCTGCCGATCGGAGCTTCCGTCCAGACGACAGGAAGGGCACTGAGCCGTGGCAAGTGGACCGCCACGGCTTCCGCGCAGCCGGACTGGGGTGTGGCCGCGAACGCGATCGACGGCGACATCAACACGAAGTGGAGTCTCGGGCACGGGACGACGAGCGGCGACTGGTTCCAGATCGACCTGGGGAGCCCCACGAGCTTCAATAAAATCGTCATCGACACCGGCGTGAACAACTCGTTCGACTACGTCACCAAGTATCAGATCTACGTTTCGAACGACGGTGCCGATTGGGGCAGCGCGATTGCGAGCGGCAGCGGGGGTATCGGCAAGATAGCAGTCACACTGCCGCCCCGTACGGCACAGTACATTCGCATCGTCAGTACCGCGGCATCCGGTTTCTGGTGGTCCATCGGCGACATCGAGGTGTACGGGTCTGCGCGTGGAAACGGCTCAATTACAGCTCCTACAGCAGTATCGAACGGCCTCCGGCTGAAGACCTGGACCAGCAAGGAAGGGTCGCAGGTAACCGTAGTATTCAACGGGACCACCGACAGCAGGAGCTTCAAGATATCCGCCGACGGCTCGTACACGTATACGCTGCCAAGCGGTACCTCGGCGATGTTCACCACCAAGAAGCTGTCGAGCTTCCCATCGCCGACCTTCAGCGATCTGAAGCCGGAACGAGGCATGCCGCGCTCCAAGTTCACGATTCGTGGCTCTGGTTTCGGTGATACACAGGGGCTGGGCACGGTGTATTTCGGATCAAGCTATGCCGAAATAGACACCTGGTCGGACACGGGCATCAGCGCCTACGTTCCGAAGGGGCTTCCAGCGGGGAAGGTCACGGTTTCCGTGAAGGGGGCCAGCGGAGCAGACGCAGGTGGATCAACGTTCGACGTCATAGATCTTGGTCCTGCCTTGCCGCGGACAGGCTGGACCGCAAAGTCTTCGGACGCAAGCCAGTGGGATGCGCCCGGAAACATGCTCGATGGCAATTCCGACACCCGGTACAGCTCCGGAACAGGGCAGTACGACGGCCTCTGGATCCAAGTGGACATGGGGCAGACGCAGACCTTCGACAAGATCGTGCTGGATGTCGGCGGCAGTGTCAGCGACTACGCGCGAAGCGCAGACGTATACGTGTCCACGGATGGAACCGACTGGACCAAGGTCACGTCCGTAGCGGACGGCCAACGAGTCCACCTGATTTCCTTCCCGACGCAGACCGCTCGCTATATCAAGGTCGTCAATACCGGCAATGTCGCCCGTAGCTGGTGGTCAGTGGCAGAGTTCAACGTCTACAACTGACCCGAGCGCGCCCGTAGGGCAGGGGCGGCGTGGCGCCGTGCCGGATGGTCGGGGCCGAGGAAGACGACGATGCCCGTGTCGTCGGGGGAGGGGTGGGTGACCTGGACCCAGCCCTGGCGGCGGTAGAAGGTCACGGCCCGCGGCGAGCGGACGGAGGTGAGCAGCCAGGAGCGGCCCTCGGGAGCGTCCGCGACGACCGCTGCGAGCAGGCCGGAGGCGAGCCCTGCGCCGCGAGCCCCTGCGCGGACGGCGAGTTCGTCGATCTCGCGGGCCCCGCACAGCCACTCCGCCGTGCGCTCGGGCCCCAGGCCTGCGGCGGCCTCCGGATAGCTGCGGCCGGTGGGGAACGGGGTGGGCGTGGTCCAGGCGGTGACGAAGCCGGTGACCTCCTCGCCCGCGAAGGCGAGCGCTGCGGTGAAGCCCGGGCGCCGCGCGTCCACCGGGAGCCGCCTCCCGAACTCGACGGCCATCTCCTCGTCCTCGTTCCAGGGCGGGGCGCAGAAGGCCTCGGCGTATACGGAGTGCAAGTCGTCGGCGTGGGTGAGGAGTTCGGTGCCCCGGAACACCTGAGTACCCATCAGGCAGCCACCGCCTCGGCCGCGTTGGAGTGCGGTGAGGCGTACGCCAGGGACTCCAGGGGTGTTGGTGGATCGATCGACAGGTACGGCGGCGCCTGTTCGGCCGCGACGGTCTCCCGGAGCGAGGCCGCGCTGTCGCCGCCCGCCGGCCGACTGCTGGTGTGCCCTTCGGGGCGAAGGGCGGCGGCCGCGGCGGCCGTCGGCAACTCCGGTAAGGGGGAGGCGTACCAGCCGGGAAGCGGGCGAGGGATGAGGGCAGCGCGCGGATCCCCCACGCGCGCTGCCCGGTCGATGGCCGGGCCGCCGGGGCATGGCCGCCCGAAGATCCCGGCGGCCTTGTCGGAGGCCCCGGCGGACGCCCCTTCGTGGGTGTCGCCGAGGTGGCGTGGGATGACCGGCGTGTGGGCGATCCCGGGCGCTCTCGGCGAGTCCACAATCCGTCCCTTCTCGCACTCAACTTGGTCTTGCAAGTAGTGTGCAACAAGAGGGTGTTGTTGGGTAGCCGGTGTTGTGGGCGTGCACAGGGGTGTGCGGGTCGCGACGGTTGCCGAGCGCCGCTCCGTCGGCGTCCGGCAGGCCGTCGCCCACGGCCCGACTGCCCAGTGAGCGGAACACCATCCGTGCTGAACGCCGCCACAGGATGTGTCCACCCCTCGTGTGGATGTCCGCCACGCTCCCGGTGAAGGATTACGCCATGGACGAAGAAGAAGTCATCCCGATCCTGCGGGTGCGGGACGCCGGGGTTGCGGTGGAGTGGTACGCGCGCCTGGGCTTCCTCCAGCAGTGGGAGCACCGCTTCGAGCCGGGGCTGCCCGTGTTCACGGAGGTCGCCCGTGGCCGGGTCCGGCTGTTCCTGTCGGAGCACGAGGGCGACGCGCGGCCGGACACCCTGGTCTACCTGCGGGTCACCGACCTCGACGCCGTCGCGGCGGAGTTCGGGGTCCGGGCCGAGGCCGCACCCTGGGGGCGTGAGCTCGAGCTGCGGGACCTCGACGGAAACCGCCTCAGGGTGGGCGCGGTCGGCGGCTGAGCCGGCTCCCGCCTTCCCCGCAGGACGTTCATGTCGCCGGGCCGCGTCCCGCCGCCACCGCGCTGCGTCCCACCACCGTCCCCGCCCGGTCGATGCAGATCACGTCGACCGCGACGGGCGCGCCCCGCAGCACGGCCAGGGCCTCGTCGCGGGCCGCCGTCGCGACCAGGTCGCCCAGCGGCACCCCGGCCGCCGTGCACAACTGGAGCGCGGCGAGCCCGGTGTTGGACTCCGCCACCTCGGCGGCCAGTGCCTCGTCCGCGCCGCCGCGCCGGGCCAGTTCGGCGAGGAAGCCCTTGTCGACCTGGGAGCGGGCGGAATGCAGGTCCAGGTGCCCGGCCGCGAGCTTGGACAGCTTGGCGAAGCCGCCGCAGACGGTCAGCCGGTCCACCGGGTGACGGCGGACGTACTTCAGAACGGCCCCCGCGAAGTCGCCCATGTCCAGCAGGGCGTCCTCGGGAAGCCCGTACTCGGCGACGACCGCCTTCTCCGACGTCGACCCGGTGCACCCGGCGACATGCGTGCGCCCGGCCGCCCGGGCCACGTCCACGCCCCGCCTGATCGAGTCGATCCACGCCGAGCAGGAGTACGGCACCACGATGCCGGTCGTGCCGAGGATCGACAGACCGCCGAGGATGCCCAGCCGCGGGTTCCAGGTGGAGCGGGCGATCTCCTCGCCGTGGTCGACGGAGACGGTGATCTCGACGTCGCCGCTGCCGCCGTGCCGGGCGGCGACCTCGGTGACGTGGTCGCGCATCATCCGGCGGGGCACGGGGTTCACGGCCGGTTCCCCGACCGGCAGGGGCAGTCCGGGGCGGGTGATCGTCCCGACCCCGGGACCGGCCCGGAACACCACCCCGGCCCCGACGGGGAGCCGCCGTACCGTGACCCGGACCAGCGCGCCGTGTGTGACGTCCGGGTCGTCGCCGGCGTCCTTCACGATCCCGGCCATGGCGTACGCGTCCGTCAGCTCCTCCGCCGCGAGCGCGAACGCGGGCGTCTGCCCCTTGGGCAGCGTGATCGTCACCGGGTCGGGAAACTCACCGGTCAGCAAGGCGGTGTACGCGGCCGTCGTGGCGGCGGTCGCACAGGCGCCGGTGGTCCAGCCGGGACGCAGTCCGGTGTGCTTGAGCTGCGCGCTTCGGCCGCCCTTGGCCTCGGGGGCGCTTCGGTCCCCGATCTGGTGCGTCGCCTCGTCGGCGCCCCGCGCTCCGGCGCCGCCCGTCGACTCGCCGACGCCCTGCACTTCACCGCTCATGAACGGACCCGTACTTCCCTGCACGCACTGATACTCGGCGGCTGGCCCCGGGCGAGGTCCGCGGCGGCTGCTTCGGCGGCGCGGCATGGCTGACGTCGTGACTGCGCGGGCGCGAGGCGGACGTGCTCATCGATGCCACCCCCTCGTCGGCGCGAACGGTCTCCACGCGGCGCGGACCGCCGCCACGGCCCATGTTCCCCTGCTCGCCCCGCGCCGCCCCGGCCGGGGCGGCTTTCCCTGACGCTGGCGGAAACCTGACGGGGGCTTTGCCGCGGATGTGTTGTAGCTGCAACTCATTCGCACAAACCTGGAGTGCGCGGCTGAGAACAGCCGCACGCCAAGGAGTAAGGCCCGCACCCTCATGACCACCGCCCCCGATTCCGCTCGCCCGGCACCGGCACCGGCACCGGCCCCGGTCGCGGCTCCGTCCCCGGCCCCGGCCCCGGCTCCGCCCCCGGCCGGTGGGCGCGGACTCTCGTGGCACCGGATCCGTACGTCGATGACCCGCAAGGAGTGGACGAGCCTCGGCGGGATGGCCGCGTTCATCCTGGCGCTGCACGTGATCGGCTGGTTCACACTGGTGGTGATCGTCGCTCCGGAGCACTACAGCCTGGGGGACAAGTCCTTCGGTATCGGTATCGGCGTGACGGCCTACACCCTGGGGATGCGGCACGCCTTCGACGCCGATCACATCGCCGCGATCGACAACACCACCCGAAAGCTGATGAGCGAGGGCCGGCGACCCCTGTCGGTGGGCTTCTGGTTCTCGCTCGGTCACTCGTCCATCGTCTTCGTACTCGCCTTCCTGCTGTCCCTCGGCGTCAAGGCGCTGGCCGGCCCGGTGGGCGACGACGACTCCACGCTGCACAGCGTCACGGGCTGGATCGGCACCACCGTCTCCGGGACCTTCCTGTACGTCATCGCGATCATCAACCTGGTGATCATGGTGGGGATCTGGAAGGTCTTCCGGCAGATGCGCACCGGCCACCTCGACGAGGCGGCCCTGGAGAAGCAGCTCGACAACCGCGGCTTCATGAACCGTCTCCTCGGCCGCGTGATGAAGTCGATCACCAAGCCCTGGCAGATGTACCCGCTGGGCCTTCTCTTCGGGCTCGGCTTCGACACGGCGACGGAGATCGCGCTCCTCGTCATGGCCGGGTCGGGCGCGGCCTCCGGGCTGCCCTGGTACGCGATCCTGTGCCTGCCCGTCCTCTTCGCCGCCGGCATGTCACTGCTGGACACGATCGACGGCTCGTTCATGAACTTCGCCTACGGCTGGGCCTTCTCCAAACCGGTCCGCAAGGTCTACTACAACCTCACGATCACCGGCCTGTCGGTGGCGGTCGCCCTCATCATCGGCACGGTCGAACTGCTGGGCCTCGTCGCGGAGCAGGCGGATCTGCGCGGCCCGTTCTGGGACTGGGTGTCCGGGCTCGACCTGAACCTCGTCGGTTACCTCATCGTCGGACTGTTCTTCGCCACCTGGGCGGTGGCCCTGGTGGTGTGGAAGGTCGGCCGGATCGAGGAGAAGTGGACGGCGGGCCCGGCCCGGCCCACCCCGGCCGAGGAGAGCTGACCGGGGCGACGGCGTCCGGGTCCCCCGGGTGCCCCCTCCGCGCTCACCCTTTTGCGCCTACTCCGCCGCGCTCACTCCTCCTCGCTCGCGATCGCGTTGAGTGCGGCGGCGGCGATGGCGCTGCCGCCGCGCCGGCCGCGGACGATCAGGTGTTCCAGGCCGGACGGGTGCGCGGCCAGGGCGTCCTTCGACTCGGCGGCGCCGACGAAGCCGACCGGGACACCGATGACGGCGGCGGGCCGGGGAGCGCCCTCGTCGATCATCTCCAGCAGACGGAAGAGGGCGGTGGGCGCGTTGCCGACGGCGACCACGGCACCCTCCAGCCGGTCACGCCACAGCTCCAGCGCGGCGGCGCTGCGCGTGGTGCCCAGCTTCGCGGCCAGGTCGGGGACGGCGGGGTCGGAGAGCGTGCACAGCACCTCGTTGTCGGCGGGCAGCCGCTTGCGGGTCACGCCGCTGGCCACCATCCGGACGTCGCAGAGGATCGGCGCACCCGCGCGCAGGGCCCGGCGAGCCCGGGTCACCACGTCCGGAGTGAAGGCGAGGTCGCGCACGAGGTCGACCATTCCGCAGGCATGGATCATGCGCACCGCTACCTGGCTGACGTCGGCGGGCAGACCCGCGAGGTCCGCCTCCGCGCGGATCGTGGCGAACGACTGGCGGTAGATGGCCGCGCCGTCCTTCTCGTAGTCGTACGTCGTCACGGTGTTCTTCTCGCTGCTCTCGGTCGTCATACGGCTGTCGTTCGGCTGGCTGATGAGGTGGGGCCGGTGCCCCGTCGTCCGCGAGGTGCGGGCGCGGTGAGTCCGGGCAGGCGTCACCGCGATCCCGCCCGTGCGGCCACTGTGGCCTGGGGCGATGGACGGAGGGCAGCCGTGGACATGGCGGCGAGCATACCCACCGTCCCACGGATGTATGACCCGCCTTCGCGCGGAGCCCCTTACCTCACCCGGGCCGTCGAGCGGAAGTCCCCCGCCACCAGCCGCGACGAGGCCTCGTTCGTACCCGAACTCCTGCGTTCTAGGGACAAGTTGGGACGCCGGTCGCTACTGTCTCCCTGCAACCACCTCCGACAGGTGGTCGCTCCACGATGTCGGGAGTCCACCTGCCCTCGCACGCCGCAGTAGGCGACGCGCCTGGACAGCTCTGGTGACGAGTCCGTGGAGGCGGCGCTTGCGTCGTCACGCAGTTGAGCACCGCGCTCCTGTGCAGTGCACCGATGACGCACCCGTCTCCACCGTGTCCTCCCGTACCCGCACCCCGCAGCCACGCAGCGGCGCCCTCGCGCCGTCGGCCGGGGACGGAGCCTGGGGGCAGCACGCTTCGACGGGTGTCGACCCCTGGAGGTTGCCCCCCATGGTCGCTCGTAAGAGCTCCTTCCAGTTCCTCAACCCCGGTCATCAGAACCTGATCTCCGACGCCGTCCCGCTCGACGGCGTGTTCCCCCTGCTGCCGCCGGTGTTCGAGCCCTTGAGCGGCGAGCCCGCCCTCTCCGACGGGGAGCCGCCCACCGCGCTCGGCAGGGCCGTCATGGAGTGGTACGGCAGGGTCCACGGCCGTGCGCCCGAGGAGACCCCGGCAGGGCTCGTCCGGGCCATCGAGGCGGTGTCGATCGGCCGCGACAACGCCGATGCCGTCCGCCGGGCACAGTGGCGGCGCAACCACGCCGGGCTGCTGTCGGTCGCCCAGCTTCAGGTGTGCGTCCCCATGGTGCGCCCGGCCACCGTGCAGCCGCGCATGGCCGCCTCCGCCCAGCGCATCATGCGCGAGAAGTACCAGCGGTCGCTGATCCACGAAGTCGGCACGGGCCTGCGCGTGCAGGCGCGCTCCGCCCAGCATCTGATCGACATCACCGAGGCGCAGAAGACGGTCCGCATCCCGCACGCGTACGCAGGCGAGGCCGAGAAGGAGTTCGCCGACTCACTCGCCCTCGAAGGGATCCGGGAGGAGGTCCGCGGATTCGCGTACGACATGTTCGTGTCCGACGACGAGCGCGGCCACCTCGTCGAGACGGACGACGGCTGGACGCGGGTCAGCGTCGCCCAGTCCTTCATGGGCCAGCTGATGGGCCTGAACGCCGAACTGTCCACGCTGCACTGGGAGAACGGCGACGGCTCCCTGACCGTCCGCCCGCACACGCCCGACACGATCGAGGCGGCGTTCCGCGAACTGCGCTTCGAGGACGCCTCCTTCGCCGTGTGGCCGGCCGGCCGGACCGGGAACGCCGTACAGACCTGGCTCGACGGCGCGTCGCCGGAGGCGGAGGCCACTGTGCGCATGATGACGGCCCGGATGGACATCGGCATCGCCGTCCGGCCGTACCGCAGCAACAGCGACCACGACGTGGTCTACGCGGACATGGCCCGCTTCCACGTCAAGGGACAGAACCCGACCCTGTGGGGGAAGGCCGACGACGAGGCCTTCAAGGCCCGTACGGTCGTCAACGACCTCGTTCGCCGCGACTACCTCACCGAGGAACAGCGAGACGTCTTCTTCGGCGACACGGAGGTGCCCTGGGCGGACGACCCGGCGCGCGCCCCCTACCGCAGCCGAGTCGTGGCCACCACCCACGTCATGGTCTCCACCGTGGTGGACGACCCGGCTCTCGCCACCCGGTACGGCGTGGTGCGCGAAACGCTCAAGAGGCTGCGGGTGCCCAACTCGCCCCTGCAGGCCGCGACCACCACCGCCTCCCTGGCCGGCCTGGTCGCCGGTCTCGAAGGGGACGGTGAGATGGGCCAGTTCACCGCGGTGATCGCGCGCTCCTTCCGCAAGCCGGAGCTGCGCGACATCGGTCAGCACGAAGGGAACTGGACCGAACTGATCGAGCGGGACGTCGAGGTCATCGCCGCAGGCGCCCGACGGGAGCTGGACGCGGCCTCGTCCGCGCAGCGGGCGCCGCTCGGCGCGCACCAGCGGGCCCTCGCCGTCCTCGCCCTCGTCGCGCACGCGGCGAACCCCGCCCTGCGTGAGTACCGCATGACCGTCGGGACGAACACTGACGGCAGCCCCCGCACGGTCCGTTACCCGTCCTCCATGACCCTGACCGGCCGTGGCGGCCGCGGCGGGGTCATGAAGGTGGAGGCGGACGTCGTCGTCCTGAACGCCGCCCGCTCGCGTGAGGGCATCGACCAGCTCGAGGCGATCGTCGCCGCGGCCAGTGTCGAGGAACCCGTCGTCCCGCTCGACCCGGCCGGCGGCGAGGAGATGCTGGAGGAGTGGCTGCGGCAGCGGTGGGCGAACACCTCCGGCACCGACGGCCGGCCGGAGCGGGCGGCGGACGGCTTCACGGGACCCTCCGCCCTGCTCCCGGGACCCCGCACCGACGGTGCCGACCGCGGACCGGCCCTCACCACCGGCGTGGCCGTCCCGCTGTGGCCCGACACCCCGGTGGAGGAGGAACCGGACACGGCCAACCCGCTCTCCGACCCCGGAGAGTGGTCGAAGGCCATCATCGCCCTGGTGGACGACGTCGACACGTTGGCGGCCCACGCGAGCGTCCTCGCCCAGATCCCGGTGGACGCCGTACGCGCGGGCGTCGAAGAGGAGGAGTACGACCCCGAAGACCCCGATCTGCCCCGGATGATCGACGAGTTCGGCATCGACCCCGAGGTGGAGGGCAGCACCGACGAGTCCATCGAGAACCTGCGCCGCTTCCTCCGGCAGGGCGTGATGGCCTACCTCAAGCAGCAGGCCCGCCGGTGATCGCCGTGGCGAACGAGAACGACCGCGCCACGGGCACGGTCGCCGTGGACGAGGAAGGCCGGCCCGTCGTCCGCCGGCCGGAGCACGTCACCGACCGGTGGTGGCAGGAGGTCGCCAACCTGCTCCGGCCGACCGTGCACGGCACACCGGCCACCGCCGTGACCGCGACCTCGGTCACGGTGCGCCGTGACCGGGCCCGCGCGCTGCCCCGGCTGCTCGAACGGCATCCCGCCGCGTCCGCCCGCTGGAGCTGGACCCCGGCCGCCGAGCGGCTGCGCGCGTCCGGGGGCGGCACGGCCGACGCACTGACCCGGCTGCTCGCCACGGACGTCGCCGAACAGTCCGTCTGGCCCGTCGGACTCGACCTCGCGGCCCTGGGGTTCGTCCGGCCGCTGCGGCCCTTCCAGCGCACGGCCGTGGCCCGGTTGGTCGCCGCCGGCGGCGGGGCGAACTTCTCCGTGCCGGGCTCGGGGAAGACCACCGTGGCCTACGCCGTGTTCACCGCACTGCGGGCCCGAGGAGCGGCGCACGCCATGCTCGTGGTCGCCCCGCCGTCCGCGTTCGACGCCTGGGTGGAGGAGGCCCGCGCCTGCTTCGCGCCGCCACGGCTGCCCTCCGTCGCCGTACGCCCCCGGGTCCTGGCCCGCACCGACACCGTGGTGGTCCTCAACTACGAGCGCCTCGGTGACCCGGTGGTGCGCGCCGGTCTGGCCGGATGGTCCCGCGGCCGGAAGGTCCTCACCGTGTTCGACGAGGCACACCGCGCCAAGGCCGGCGCGGCTTCCCGACGCGGCGCCGAGGCCGCGGAACTCGCCCGCCGCGCCGACGCCACGATGGTCCTGACCGGCACCCCGATGCCCAACCGGCCCCGCGACCTGGAGGCCGTCTTCGACCTGGTGTGGCCGGGCCAGGGACATCGACTCGTCCACGGCGACCTCGCCCGGCTCCGGGACCGGGCCTACGTACGCGCCACCAAGGACGACCTCGAACTCCCGCCGCTGCGGCTGCGGGTGGAACGCATCGCCCTCGACGCCTCCCACCGCGCCCTGTACGACGCCATGTGCGACCGGGTGCGGCAGTGGGCGCGGGACGCCGGCGGTGCCGAGAGGGCCGCTTCGGGAGCGGTGGCGGCCCAGGCGGGCCGCGCCCTGCTGAACCTCATCGCCGCCGCGGCCAACCCCGCCGCCGTCTTCGCCCCGGGGCGCCCGTGGTCGCTGCCACTGGAGGGGCCCGGCGAGACTGACCTGGCGTCCCTGGTCGCCGACCCCGCCCGGCACATCCGCCCGGCCAAGGTCGTCCGCGCCGCCCAGCTCGTGGCCGACAACCGTGCCCGGGGCCGCAAGACCGTCGTCTGGTCGGGCTTCCTCGGCAACGTCGAGGCGCTGACGGCGGCGCTGGCCAGGCACCGTCCGGCCGTCATCACGGGGGCCACCCCGCTGGACGAGCCGACGGGCCGCGCCAACCGCCGGGCCCACCTCGACCGCTTCCGTCACGACGACGACTGCTGGGCGCTGATCGCGACCCCGCAGACCCTGGGCGAGGGGGTCTCCCTGCATCTGGCGGCGAGCGACCAGGTCCACCTGGACCGCGGATACGCGGCCGGTACCTGGCTCCAGGCCATCGACCGCACCCACCGCCTCGGCCTGCCGGCCGACGCCGACCCCTCCTGCACCGTGCTGCTCGCCACGGACACGATCGACGAACGGGTCAACGAGGTGCTCAACGCCAAGGTCGCCGCCTTGGCCGCGGCGCTGCGTGACCCTGCCCTGAGGCCCGTCGCGGACCCGTCCCTCACGGACGGAGGCATCGACGCGTTGCTCGGCGACATCGACGCGTTGCGTGAACTGCTGCGGCCGTGGTGACAGGGGAGGCCGCGCGCGGCGAAGGAACCTGAGGACCTCCGCCGCGCCGCCACTGCCTGGGCAGCGGTCCGGCGCGGCCGGAGGGCGGTGCGGCCCTCGCCCCCGGGCGTCCGGACCTGCTGTGACTTCTCCCACCTGCTCTTGCCGGGAGGAGCAGCGCTTACCTACGTTCGGTCGCATGTCCCTCCATGGCCGCGCCCTTCCCGGCGAACCGGACGAACCCGCCGAGGCGAGCAGGCCTGCGGCGGACCACCCCGGCGCCCACCCTCTGGTCGACCTGGACGTCGACCTGACCTCGCACGAACTTCTCCGGCGCGCTCATGTCCTGGACGCCCTCGGTTCCGACTGGGACCCCGTCGCCGCCCTGCGCGGCGAGGAAGCCGCCTACGAGCTGCTCTACTCCGGCCTCAGCGCGGAACAGCAGCGCGTGTACGACGAGCTGGTCGCGGCCGGTGTGCTGCCGCGGAGAGGGGACGGCCATGCTGCCGCTTGACCCGCAGGCCGACATCGGGCGCCGCGCCTGGGTGGCCTGCCCGAACTGCGACGACCGTCGCGGGTGCGGCACCTGCGAGCAGGGACGCACCTGCTCCGAGCACTGGCGCTACCTGCTCTCCAACGTCGGCAGCCTGCTGCACCTGCAGTGCCGGTCGTGCACCCACATCTGGACGCACGAGACCCACTTCGGTGCCACCCGCTCCCCGTGGGAGCGGGTCACCAGCGGCCTGCGACGACGGTGATCGTCCACCACGGCTGACCCGGCGCGCCGGGTCGCCGGTGTCGGCGCGGGCCACGGCCGGTGAGGCCGGACGGCGGATCGGCGCCCGCTTTCGGATGACCTCATCGTCTGTCTCCGGGAACGGCGGGCCGCCTTGACCGAGGATCGCGGTCGGCGGACATCCCTGCCTGCCGTTCGTCCGCCCGGAGGCAGCCGTGCACATCCTGCTCCTAGCCAGCGCGTTCAACAGCCTCACCCAGCGCGTCCACGCCGAACTGCGCGACCGCGGCCACACCGTGGCGGTGGAACTCGCCCTGCCCGGCAGCGCGCTGCCGGAAGCCGTAAGACGGCACTCGCCGCAGCTCGTCGTGTCGCCGATGCTGAAGACGGCCATCCCCGAAGAGGTGTGGACCGCGCACACGTGCCTCGTCGTCCATCCGGGGCCCGTCGGCGACCGCGGACCGTCCTCCCTGGACTGGGCGATCCACGAGGGCGTCGACCAGTGGGGCGTCACCGTCCTGCAGGCCGACGGGGAGATGGACGCCGGAGACGTGTGGGCCTTTGTCCCGTGCCGGGTCCCTCCGGTGCCCAAGAGCGAGCTGTACCGGGGTGAGATCGCCGACGCCGCGCTCGAAGCCGTCCTGCTCGCCGTGGAGCGCTTCGCCGGGGGAACCCACGTACCGCTCAAGCAGGACACGGCGCGCACCGCCGACACCCGCCTGCGCGCCCGCCCCTACCTCGACCAGAGCGTCCGGCGGATCGACTGGGCCGAGGACTCCACCCAGGACGTCCTGCGCAAGCTGAGAGCGGCCAACTCGCAGCCCGGTGTGCTGGACGTCCTGCTCGGCGACGAGTGGTACCTGCACGGCGGCCACCCGGAGAGCGAGCTGCGCGGCCGCCCGGGCGAACTGCTGGCCACCCGGGCCGGGGCGGTCTGCCGGGCCACCAAGGACGGCGCCGTGTGGATCCCCGAGCTGCGGCGCCGACGCCGGCCCGGCCTGCCGCCCACCTACAAACTGCCCGCCGTGCGGGCCCTGGGCGACCGGCTGCCGCCGCTGCCCGAGCACGCCCCGCCCCTGCTGCCGGAGGCGGGGCACCGAACCTGGACGGACATCCGCTACCGGGAGGACGGGAACGCGGGCTTCCTCTCGTTCTCCTTCCCCGGCGGCGCCATGAGCACCGACCAGTGCAGGCGTCTGCTGGACGCCTACCGGGAAGCGTGCGCGCGGCCCACCTCGGTGCTGGTGCTGGGCGGCGAGCGCGACTTCTTCTCCAACGGCATCCACCTCAACGTCATCGAGGCCGCCGACGACCCCGCTGCCGAGTCCTGGGCGAACATCAACGCCATCGACGATCTGGTCGAGGCGGTCCTGACGACGACGGACCGGCTGGTGGTCTCGGCGGTCGCGGGCAACGCCGCGGCGGGCGGGGTGATGCTCGCCCTGGCGGCCGACGAGGTGTGGTGCCGCTCGGGCGCCGTGCTGAACCCGCACTACCGTCTGATGGGCCTGTACGGCTCGGAGTACTGGACCCACACCCTGCCGCGCAGAGTGGGTCCCGCGACGGCCGAGCGGCTCATGCGTGAGGCCCTGCCGGTGAGCTCGGCGAGCGCGCTGCGCCTCGGGCTGGCCGACCGGGTGGTCGACTGCGCTCCCGGCGAGTTCGGGCAGGAGGTCGGCGGGCTGGCGGCGCGCCTGGCGTCCCTGCCGGCGACGGCGTCACGGATCACCGCGAAGAAGACGGAGCTGGACCGGCTGGAGAGCGCGACCCCGCTGGCCGGCTTCCGCGAGCGGGAGTTGGCCCGGATGCGCCGGACGTTCGACGACCCGGACGCCCCGTACCACGCTCTGCGGCGTTCCTTCGTCCACAAGGAGCGGCCGTCGGGCACACCGCCGCATCTCGGCGTCGCCGCGGTTGCGAAACACGGCCCGGCCCCCTCCGCCGTCGACGTCACCTGAACGGCCCCCTTCGGCATCTCAGCGCGGCCGAGCGACTGATACGAAGAACGTCGACGGCCGAAATGCAGGCCTTCATCCCATTCCTCCCCAGGAGGCGGTCCCATGACTGAGGCGACGCCGGACACGGTCGATGCCGCGGAAGCGGGCGGCGCGCCCGCCGACGAGACACCCACGATCCACATTCTCTGGATCAACGCGGGGCTGAGCTGCGACGGCGACTCGGTCGCGTTGACGGCGGCCATGCAGCCCAGCATCGAGGAGATCGTGCTCGGTGTGCTGCCGGGTCTTCCGAAGATCGCCGTCCACTGGCCGCTCATCGACTTCGAATGCGGTCCGGTCGGTGGCTCGGACACGTTCATCGAGTGGTTCTTCAAGGGGGAGCGGGGCGAGATCGACCCGTTCGTCCTGGTCGTCGAAGGCTCCATCCCCAACGAGGACATCAAGCCCGAGGGCTACTGGTGCGGCTTCGGCGACAACCCGGAGACCGGCCAGCCGATCACCACCAGCGAGTGGATCGACCGGCTCGCCCCGAAGGCGCTGGCGGTCGTCGCCATCGGTACCTGCGCCACCTACGGCGGCATCCACGCCATGGCGGGCAACCCGACCGGCGCCATGGGCGTGCCGGACTACCTCGGCTGGGACTGGAAGTCCCACGCCGGCATCCCGATCGTGTGCGTCCCCGGCTGTCCGATCCAGCCCGACAACTTCTCCGAGACGCTCACCTACCTGCTCTACCAGGCGGCCGGCTCCGCCCCGATGATCCCGCTGGACGACAAGCTGCGCCCGACGTGGCTGTTCGGGGCCACCGTGCACGAGGGCTGTGACCGCGCGGGCTACTACGAACAGGGCCAGTTCGCCCTGTCGTACGACTCGCCGACCTGCCTGGTCAAGCTCGGCTGTTGGGGCCCGGTCGTCAAGTGCAACGTGCCCAAACGCGGCTGGATGAACGGCATCGGCGGCTGCCCCAACGTCGGCGGCATCTGCATCGCCTGCACGATGCCCGGATTCCCCGACAAGTTCATGCCGTTCATGGACGAGCCCCCCGGAGCCAAGCTGTCCAGCAACGCCAGCGGAGCGTACGGCGCCGTGGTCCGCAAGCTGCGGTCGATCACCGCCAGGACGGTGGACAAGGAGCCCAAGTGGCGCCGCACCGGAGACAGCATCACCACCGGATACCGACCCCCGTGGTGATCGTCCCCCGCACGTAGTCCGCTCCCCGCTTCGTGCACCCCCACCCACACGAACCTCCCGCGCAACGAAGGGCACGGCACACAGATGGCACCGACGACGAAGGCGGCCGGCGACGGCAGCGGCCTGGTGGAGATGGCCTGGGACCCGATCACCCGGATCGTGGGCAGCCTGGGCATCCACACGAAGATCGACTTCAAGCAGAAGCGGGTCGCGGAGTGCTACAGCACGTCGTCGGTCTTCCGCGGCTACAGCGTCTTCATGCGCGGCAAGGACCCCCGGGACGCCCACTTCATCACCAGCCGCATCTGCGGGATCTGCGGGGACAACCACGCCACCTGCTCGGTGTACGCGCAGAACATGGCGTACGGGGTGAAGCCCCCGCACCTCGCCGAGTGGATCATCAACCTCGGTGAGTCCGCGGAGTACATGTTCGACCACAACATCTTCCAGGAGAACCTGGTCGGGGTCGACTACTGCGAGAAGATGGTCAAGGAGACCAACCCCGGTGTCCTCGAACTCGCCGAGCGCACCGAGGCCCCGCACGCGGCCGAGCACGGCTACCGCACCATCGCCGACATCATGCGCTCGCTGAACCCCCTGGAAGGGGAGTTCTACCGCGAGGCCCTCCAGGTCAGCCGCTACACGCGCGAGATGTTCTGCCTCATGGAGGGCCGCCATGTGCACCCCTCCACGCTCTACCCGGGCGGCGTCGGCACCATCGCCTCCGTACAGCTCTTCACGGACTACCTCAGCCGCCTGATGCGCTACGTGGAGTTCATGAAGCGCGTCGTGCCGCTGCACGACGACCTGTTCGACTTCTTCTACGAGGCGCTGCCCGGCTACGAGGAAGTGGGCCGCCGGCGGGTGCTGCTCGGCTGCTGGGGCGCGCTCAACGACCCCGAGTACTGCGACTTCACCTACGCCAACATGACGGACTGGGGCCGGCGGATGTTCGTCACCCCCGGCATCATCGTCGACGGCAAGCTCGTCACCAACGACCTCACCGAGATCAACCTCGGTATGCGCATCCTGCTGGGCAGTTCCTACTACGAGGACTGGCAGGGCCAGGAGCAGTTCGTCACCCACGACCCGCTCGGCAACCCGGTGGACCCGCGCCACCCGTGGAACCAGCACACCATCCCCGCCCCGCAGAAGCGCGACTTCGACGACAAGTACAGCTGGGTCATGTCGCCCCGCTGGTTCGACGGCAAGGACCACCTCGCCCTGGACACCGGCGGCGGCCCCATCGCCCGCCTCTGGTCGACGGCCCTGTCCGGACTCGTCGACACCGGGTACGTGAAGGCCACCGGTCACAGCGTGGTCATCAACCTGCCCCGCACCATGACCAAGCCCGAGACCAGCTTCGAGTGGAAGATCCCGAAGTGGAGCAACGCGCTGGAACGCAACCGCGCGCGCACCTACTTCCAGGCCTACACCGCCGCCGTCGCGCTGCACTTCGCGGAGAAGGGCCTGGAGGAGGTCCGCGCCGGACGCACCCAGACCTGGGAGAAGTTCGAGGTGCCGGACGAGGCCGTCGGCGTCGGTTTCACCGAGGCGGTCCGCGGTGTCCTCTCCCACCACATGGTGATCCGCGACGGCAAGATCGCCAACTACCACCCGTACCCGCCGACCCCCTGGAACGCCAGCACCAGGGACACCTTCGGCACGCCGGGCCCGTACGAGGACGCCGTGCAGAACACGCCCATCTTCGAGGAGAACACCCCGGAGAACTTCAAGGGCATCGACATCATGCGGGCCGTCCGCAGCTTCGACCCCTGTCTGCCCTGTGGCGTCCACATGTACGTCGGCGGCGGCAAGACGGTGAAGTCGATGCACGTGCCCACCGGCCTGAGCGGACTGGGCGGATGAGCGCGGCGACGGCGGCGGCACCGGTGAACGCGGAGCAGACCGGACGCCGTGTCGAGGAGGTGCTGGAGCGCCTGGCCGCGAGCGGCGACCCGGCCGCCGCCGCGGCCGCGGAGGAACTCGTCCGGTCCCTCATGGACTTCTACGGCGCGGGCCTGGCCCGCATCCTCCACCTGCTGTCCTCCGCCCCCGGCGAACCGGCGGCGCCGCTGCTCGGTGACGAACTCGTCGCGAGCCTGCTCGTCCTGCACGACCTGCACCCCGAGGACCGCGACACCCGCATCGCCCGGGCCCTCGGAAGCGTCCGGGAACACGCCCTGGACGCCGTGGAGTTCGACGAGAAGAGCGGCACCCTGACCCTGCGGGCCGGAGAGGCGGCCGGTGGCTGCGGTTGCGGCTCCGACTCCGGCGCGGGCGCCCGGGAGGCCGCCGAGGCGGCGCTCGCCTGCTTCGCGCCCGAGGTCAGGGCCGTCGACGTGCAGACCGCGCCCAAGGGGCCCACGCTCCTCCAGATCGGCACGGCACCGACGGGGGCCCGATGACGGGGACCCCGGCTACGCGCTCGCCCGGCCTGCGGAGGTTCCTCACCGAGCGGCCTCCGCAGCCCGAGCGGTGCGAGCTGTGCGCCGTGCAGGTGGAGGCGGGCCATCGCCATCTCGTCGACACCGAGAAACGCGCCCTGGCCTGCGCCTGCGCCCCCTGCGCGCTGCTGATGGAACAGCCGGGAGCCGCCGCGGGCCGCTTCCGCACGGTCCCGGACCGCTACCTCACCGACCCCGGACATCACCTCGACGAGAGTGCCTGGGACGCGTTGCAGATCCCGGTCGGCGTCGCCTTCCTCTTCCGCAACGCGGCGCTCGACCGCCTGGTCGCCCTGTACCCCAGCCCGGCCGGAGCCACCGAGAGCGAACTCGATCCGGCCACGTGGACGTCGGTCCTCGGCGGCAGCCGCCTCGCCGAACTCCTCGAACCCGACGTGGAGGCACTGCTGCTGCGCCGCACCGACGGCCGCTGCGAGTGCCATCTCGTACCGATCGACATCTGCTACGAACTCGTCGGCCGCATGCGCCTGTTGTGGCAGGGCTTCGACGGCGGAGCCGAGGCACGCGCCGCTCTGGACGCGTTCTTCGCGGACGTCTCGCGGCGCGCCCGGCCCGTGGACGAGGCGGTGCGGCCGTGACGGCGTTCTCCTTCGCCTGCACCGGCGTGCGCGCCGACGCCTACGCGGCCGGACCGACCCTCGTCTTCCGCCTGCGCGTCACCGCGGCCGACAACGCGCGCGTGCACGCCCTCGCGCTGCGCTGCCAGATCCGCATCGAACCCGCCCGACGGGCCTACGACGCCGCCGAGGCCGACGGACTGGGGGACCTCTTCGGCGAGCGCTCCCGCTGGGGCAGCACGCTCCAGCCGGTGCAGTTCGCCCAGGTCTCGCTGATGGTCCCGAGCTTCACCGGGGAGACCGAGACCGACCTCGTCGTGCCCTGCACCTACGACATGGACATCGCCGCCACCCGCTACCTCTCGGCCCTCACCGGCGGCGAGGTGCCGCTGCTGATGCTGTTCTCCGGCACGGCGTTCACCGGAGACGGCGGGTTCCAGGTCGAGCCGGTTCCGTGGGACCGGGAGGCGGCCTTCCGGATGCCGGTCGCCACCTGGCGGGAGATGGTCGAGCAGCACTTCCCCGGATGCGGCTGGATCCGGCTGCCGCGCGACACCATGGACGCCCTCCTCGCCTACCGCTCCCGGCACGCGCTGCCCTCCTGGGAGGCGACCCTCAAGGCCCTGCTCGCCGCCGGCGGCGCCGCCGACCCACCCCGGCGCGACCCGCTGCGCACGCTCACCGGCACCACCGGAAGGACCGATCCGTGACCGTGACCGCGTTCGCCTCCGAGACGGAGAAGCGGTTCGCCCTCGCCCGGCAGGTGGCCGACGCCGTCCTCTTCGAGGGCTACGTGCTCTACCCGTACCGCGCCTCGGCGGCCAAGAACCGGCTGCGCTGGCAGTTCGGCGTGCTCGTGCCGCCCGGTTGGGGCGCCGAGTGCGAGGAGCACGACTTCCAGCACACCGAGTGCCTGATGGAACCGAAGGAGGGCGCGACCCTCTCGGTCGAGGTGCGCTTCCTGCACGCCCGCCGGCGCACGGTACAGCGGGCCCGCGCGGACGGCGGCTTCGACACGGTCGCCGAACTGCGCCTCGACGACCGGGTGCTGGTGCCCTGGGACGAGGGAGGCGAGGAGCGGGTCGAGGTGGTCGCGAAGGTGGACGAGCTGCTCGGCGACGGCGTCACGCACCCCTTCCGACGACCCGCCCGCGAGGACACCGAACCGGTCCTGGACGCGGCCGGCCGAACCGTCGGCCGACTGGTGCGGCGATGCGAGGAGATCAGCGGTACGGTCCGGCTGTCCGCCCGCGAACTCGACGGCCCCTACCGGGCCCTGCGGCTGACCGCCGTCGTCGAGAACACCAGCGACTGGACACCCCGAGAGGGACGCGGCGCGGACCGGGACGCGGCGCTGCCGCACTCCCTGGTGGCCACCCACCTCCTCATGGCGCTCAGCGCCGGATCGTTCCTGTCGATGACCGATCCCCCCGAGTGGGCGAAGGGCGCGGTCGCCGGCTGCCGCAACCTGCACACCTGGCCCGTGCTCGCCGGGGAACCCGGCAGCGCCGACCTCGTGCTGTCCTCGCCGATCATCCTGGAGGACCATCCGGCCATCGCGCCGGAGAGCCCCGGAGCGCTCTACGACGCCACCGAGATCGACGAGATCCTCGCGCTGCGCACCGCGGCCCTCACCGACGAGGAGAAACGCGAGGCCCGGGGCACCGACGAGCGGGCGGCCGCCGTGATCGAGCTGGCGGACTCGATGCCTGCCGAGGTCCTGGAGCGCCTGCACGGGGCGGTCCGGAGCCTGCGCGAGGTGACCGGCCCGGACCCCACCGCCTCGCACGACGGCTTCCCCGACGAGTACGGGGTGCGGCAGCCGGACACCCCCTGGTGGGACCCGGCGAGCGACGAGGGCTTCGACCCGGAGCGCGACCGGGTGGTCGTGGACGGCAGGCCCGTGGGCAAGGGCACCCGCGTCGAGTTGCGCCCGGGCCTGCGCCACACCGACGCGCAGGACATCTTCCTGCAGGGCCGCACCGCGAAGGTCGAGGCCGTGCTGCACGACGTCGACGGCGGGGTGCACCTGGCGGTCACGGTCGAGGGCGACCCGGGCGCCGACATCCGCCGGGAACAGGGACGGTTCCTGTACTTCCAGCCCGACGAGGTCACACCGCTGGAGGACGACGTATGAGCCCCTCACCGCGGTCGGGCCCCAGAACCCTCGTCGCCGGCATCGGCAACATCTTCCTCGGCGACGACGGCTTCGGCGTCGAGACCGCGCGCCGGCTCGCCGAGCGCGACCTGCCCGGACACATCGAGGTCGTGGACATCGGGGTACGCGGGGTGCACCTCGCCTACCAGCTGCTGGACGGCTACGACACCCTCGTCCTCGTGGACGCCACGGCACGCGGTGAGGCTCCCGGCACCCTGTACGTCATCGAACACGACGGTGGCGCGAGTCCCCCGCCGGACACCCCCGCGCTGGACGGCCACCGGATGACCCCCGACACCGTCCTGGCGCTGCTGGGCACGCTGTGCGCCGGGACCGGCGGCGAGCCACCAGGACGCGTCCTGGTGGTCGGATGCGAACCGGCCTCGGTGGACGAGGGCATCGGTCTCAGTGAGCCGGTGTCCGACGCCGTACCGGAGGCAGTCCGGCTGATCGAAGAGCTGCTGCGCAACGGCGAGCCGTCCGAGGCGCAGGCCCCAACCGCTGAGGCTTCGACATGAGGAGAGACGGGATGAAGAAGATCATCATCGGCGGAGCGGCCGTGGCCGCCATGGCCGCAGTCTTCGCTCAGGTGTTTCCCGACATCAGGCGTTACATGCGGATCCGACGGATGTGAACCGTGGGCGCCGCCGGGTGCGCCGTGCGATTGCGTCGAACGGCGTACCCGCCGCCCGGTGACGGCGTGCCGGGCCGTGCGGCCCGGGTCCGCGCGCCTCTAATGAAGCCCGGCGGAGCCAGGTGGCAAAAGGACGGAGACCCATGCACGAGATGTCCGTCGCGCTGGCCGTCGTCGACCAGGTGGCCGAGGCCGCCACCCGGGCCGGTGACGTCACGGCGGTGCGATCGGTACGGCTCCAGGTGGGCGAACTGGCCGGTGTCGTACCCGACGCGCTCGCCTTCTCCTTCGAACTGGCCTGCGCCGGAACCCTGCTGGAAGGCGCCGAACTGGTCACCGAGGCCGTGCCGGGGCGGGCCCGCTGCACGACCTGCGCACACGAATGGGCCGTCGGCATGCCGCCCCGACTGACCTGCCCCGGCTGCGGCGGGACGCGTACCGACCTGCTCGCGGGCCGGGAACTGCAGATCGTCGACGTGCACTGGGAGGACGGCGGCCCCGCGCACCCGCCCACCCGCGAACCGATCTCCGAGGAGCGCTGAACCATGTGTCGTGTCGTCGACCTGCGGCAGGCCGTACTCGCCAAGAACGACGCGAGCGCCCACGAACTGCGCGCCCGCCTCGCGGCTCAGGGCACCGCGGTGGTCAACCTGCTGTCCAGCCCGGGCAGCGGCAAGACCGCGCTGCTGGAGCGCGAACTGGTGCGGGCCCGGGAGCGGTCCGTTCCCGTCGCGGCGCTCAGCGCCGATCTCGCCACCGAGAACGACGCGGCGCGCCTGGCGCGGTCGGGCGTCCCCGTCAAGCAGGTCCTCACCGACGGACTGTGCCATCTGGAGGCGGGGATGCTCGCCGGACACCTGGACGGGTGGCTGCCCGCGGACACCCGGCTGCTGTTCGTGGAGAACGTCGGCAACCTGGTCTGCCCGGCCTCCTACGACCTGGGGGAGACGCTGAGGGTCGCCCTCGCCTCCGTGACGGAGGGCGAGGACAAGCCGCTCAAGTACCCCACCGCCTTCGGCCTCGCCCACCTGGTCGTGGTCACCAAGACCGACATCGCCGAGGCCGTCGAGTTCGACGAGGCGACGTTCCGCGCGAACGTGGAGCAGGTCAACCCGGGAGTCGAGGTGGTCCTGACCTCCGCACGCCGGGGGCAGGGAGTCGGCGCGCTGCTCGACAGGGCGATGGCGGCCGCGGACGGTGCACCCGTCCACGCGCCGGTCATGGCCCGGCCGGCCCACCACGGCCACACCCACGCGCCCGACGGCCACCCGCACCCGCACCCACACCCCGAGGCCACCGGCCCGATGGCCCACACCCACTCGTGAGCGCTCCGCAGGCCCCGGCCGCCCTGGCCGAGGACACCCCGCTGCGCCGCCGGGTCACCGTCCGGGGAGTCGTGCAGGGCGTGGGCTTCCGTCCCTACCTGTACGGCCTCGCCACCGAACTGGCCCTGACCGGACACGTGACCAACACTCCGGAGGGCGTCGTCGTGGAGGTCGAGGGCGCCGCCTCGGCCGTCGCCAGCTTCTGCGACCGGATCGCCGCCCAGGCACCCCCGCTGGCCCGCGTGGAGTCCGTCCACCACCGGCAGCTGCCTGCCGCCGGCGGCACCGCGTTCACCATCCTCACCTCCCGCACCGGCGGACCGGCCCGCACTCTGGTCTCCCCGGACTCCGCCACCTGCGCCGACTGCCTGGCCGAGCTGGCCGACCCGGCGGACCGGCGCTACCGCCACCCGTTCGTCAACTGCACCCACTGCGGCCCGCGCTTCACGATCGTCACCGCCGTGCCGTACGACCGGGCCCACACGACCATGGCCGGCTTCGCGATGTGTGCCGACTGCGCCCGGGAGTACGCGGATCCGGCCGACCGCCGCTTCCACGCGCAGCCGGTCGCCTGCCCGGACTGCGGGCCCCGACTGCGGCTGCTCGTCGCCCGGCAGCGAGGCGTCAGGAGCGTCGACGGGGTGGACCCGGTCGCCGAGGCACGCACCCTTCTGGCGAGGGGCGCGATCCTCGCCGTGAAGGGCCTGGGCGGCTACCACCTGGCCTGCGACGCCACCGACCAGGCGGCGGTCGCTCTGCTGCGGTGCCGGAAGGCGCGCGGTGACAAGCCGTTCGCCGTCATGGCCAGGACCGTCAACGACGTCCGGCACCTCGTCCGGCTGAGCCCCGAGGAGCGGGCCCTGATGGAAGGCGGGGTCCGGCCGGTCGTGCTGGTGAGACGGCGTCCGCACCCGTCGTACGCCGCCGGGGACCCGCGGCCCGCCGAGGCCGTCGCTCCCGGCAGCCCCGACCTCGGCGTGATGCTGCCGTACACGCCCCTGCACCATCTGCTGCTCGGGCTGCCGGGCGATCCGGACGGCCCTCGGCTGCTCGTCATGACCAGCGGCAACGTGTCCGGTGAGCCGATCGTCACCGACGACACCGAGGCGCTGGAGCGGCTCGCGCACCTGGCGGACGCCTGGCTCACGCACGACCGGCCGATCCACGTTCCGTGCGACGACTCGGTGGTCCGCGTCTGCGACGGGGAGACGCTGGTGATCCGCCGCTCGCGCGGCTACGCCCCGTTGCCGGTCTCCCTTCCGCTGCCCGTGCGGCCGGCCCTCGCCGTCGGCGGCGACCTGAAGAACGCCTTCTGTCTGGGGGCCGGCCGTCGCGCCTGGCTGTCGGCGCACGTCGGTGACATGGACGACGTCGGTACGCAGGCGGTCTTCGAACGCGCGGCGGAACAGCTGGAGTCCCTCACGGGTGTGCGGCCCGAGGCCCTGGTGTCCGACCGGCATCCCGGCTACCGCTCCGGCCGCTGGGCCGAGCGGAACGCGGCGCGCCGGCCCGTCCTGCGCGTCCAGCACCATCACGCGCACGTGGCCGCCGCGATGGCCGAGCACGGGCTGGACGGGACCCGGGCGGTGATCGGCGTCGCCTTCGACGGCACCGGCCACGGCGACGACGGCGCCGTGTGGGGCGGGGAGTTCCTGCTCGCGGACTACGACCGCTTCACCCGGTTCGGGCACCTCGCGTACGTCCCGCTGCCCGGTGGCGACGCGGCGGTGCGCCGGACGTACCGCATGGCGCTGGCCCACCTGAGGGCGGCCGGCATCGGCTGGTCCGACGACCTGCCCTGCACGGCCGCCTGCCCGTCGGACGAACTGCGGCTTCTGGAGCGGCAGTTGGAGCGCAGCCTGAACTGCGTCCCCACCTCCAGCATGGGCCGGCTCTTCGACGCCGTGTCCTCACTCGCCGGGGTGTGCCACCGAGCCGGATACGAGGCGCAGGCCGCCGTCGAACTGGAGGGCGCGGCCCTGCGCGCACCCGCCGAGGACACCGCCGCGTACGCCTTCGCCCTGCACGCGCCGGAGGAGAACGGGGGCGGCGCCGTACGGGCCGACCCGGCACCCGTACTCGCGGCGATCGTCGGCGACCTGCGCGCGGGCGTCGGGCCGGCCCTGGTCGCCGCTCGCTTTCACCGGGGTGTGACCGGCCTGGTGCACCGCGTCTGCGTACGGGCGCGCGAGCGGCACGGGCTGGACACGGTCGCCCTGACGGGCGGTGTGTTCGCCAACACGCTGCTCTCCTCGGCCTGCGCCGCCACTCTGCGCGAGGACGGCTTCACGGTCCTGCGGCACCACCTGGTGCCGCCCAACGACGGCGGCTTGGCGCTGGGCCAGCTGATGGTGGCCGCCCGCGCCACCCCGACCGACTGAGCAACGCGCGACCACAGCGAGGAGAGGCTCATGTGCCTGGCGGTACCCGGCAGAGTGCTGGACATCGAGGAACGGGACGGCACCAGGATGGCCACCGTCGACTTCGGCGGAGTGGTCAAGGAGGTGTGCCTGGAGTACCTGCCCGACCTCCAGGTCGGCGAGTACGCCATCGTGCACGTCGGGTTCGCCCTGCAACGGCTGGACGAGGAGTCGGCACGGCAGACGCTCGAACTCTTCGCCGAACTCGGCCTGCTGCAGGAGGAGTTCGGCGACGCCTGGGAGATGGCGGCGACAGAGGCGGGCGCGGACCCGGTGGAAGAGGTGCGCAAGTAGTGAAGTACATCGACGAGTTCCAGGACCCCGAGCTGGCACGTCGGCTCCTCGACGACATCCACGCCACGGTGACCAGACCGTGGGCGCTGATGGAGGTGTGCGGAGGGCAGACCCACAGCATCATCCGCCACGGCATCGACCAACTCCTCCCGGAGAAGGTGGAGTTGATCCATGGGCCGGGCTGTCCGGTGTGTGTGACCCCGCTGGAGGTCATCGACAAGGCTCTGGAGATCGCCTCCCGGCCGGAGGTGATCTTCTGCTCCTTCGGTGACATGCTGCGCGTGCCGGGCACGGGACGGGACCTGTTCCAGGTCCGCGGGGAGGGCGGCGACGTGCGCGTCGTCTACTCGCCGCTCGACGCGCTGCGCATCGCACAGCAGAACCCGGACCGCGAGGTGGTGTTCTTCGGCATCGGCTTCGAGACGACGGCGCCCCCCAACGCCATGACGGTCCACCAGGCCCGAAAGCTCGGCATCCGGAACTTCAGCATGCTGGTGTCCCATGTCCGCGTACCCCCGGCCATCGAGGCGATCATGTCGTCGCCGAGCTGCCGGGTGCAGGGCTTCCTCGCGGCCGGGCACGTCTGCAGCGTGATGGGCGTGGGGGAGTACCCGGAACTGGTCGAACGCTTCCGTGTTCCGATCGTCGTGACGGGCTTCGAGCCACTGGACATCCTCGAAGGCGTACGCCGGGCCGTCCGTCAGCTGGAACGCGGAGAGCACACCGTCGACAACGCCTACGCCCGTGCCGTCCGCCCGGAGGGCAACCCGGCCGCCCGCGCCATGCTCGAGGACGTGTTCGAGGTCACCGACCGCGCCTGGCGCGGCATCGGGGTGATCCCCGACAGCGGCTGGAAGCTGTCGGCGAAGTACCGCGACCACGACGCCGAGTTCCGTTTCGCGGTCGACGGCATCCGGACCGAGGAACCCGCCGAGTGCCGCAGCGGAGAGGTCCTGCAGGGGCTGCTCAAGCCGCACGAGTGCGAGGCCTTCGGCACCCTGTGCACCCCCCGCACCCCGCTGGGAGCCACCATGGTCTCCAGCGAGGGCGCCTGCGCCGCGTACTACCTCTACCGGCGGCTGGACATGCCCGCCACCAAGGCCCGGGAGGCGACCCCCGTTGTCTGACACCACGGACCTCTCCGGTCCCGCAGCCCTGGACGTCGAGGGGTGGACGTGTCCGGCGCCCCTGCGCGACCGGCCGCGCGTCGTCATGGGCCACGGCGGTGGGGGAGTCCTCTCCGCCGAACTGGTCCAGCAGATCTTCGCCCCCGCGTTCGGGGGCGAAGTGCTCGCCCAGATGGGTGATGCCGCCGTCCTCTCCCTCGGCGGTGCCCGGCTGGCCTTCTCCACCGACTCCTACGTGGTGCGGCCGCTGTTCTTTCCCGGCGGCAGCATCGGCGACCTGGCGGTCAACGGCACGGTCAACGACCTCGCCATGAGCGGCGCCCGTGCCGCCTACCTCTCCTGCGGATTCATCCTGGAGGAGGGCGTCGAGCTCGACGTGGTCACCCGGGTGTCCGAGGCGCTGGGCGCGGCCGCGCGCACAGCCGGTGTCGAGGTGGCCACCGGCGACACCAAGGTGGTGGAGGCCGGACACGGCGACGGGATCTTCATCAACACGGCGGGCGTCGGTCTCGTCCCGGCGGGGGTCGATCTGCGCCCGCAGCGGGTCGTCCCCGGCGACGTCGTGATCGTCAGCGGCGCCATCGGTGTCCACGGCGTGGCGATCATGAGCGTGCGCGAGGGCCTGGAATTCGGAGTGGAGATCAGGAGCGACTGCGCCCCGCTCGGCGGGCTGGTCGAGGCCATGCTCGCCGTCACCCCGGATCTGCACGTCCTGCGCGATCCCACCCGGGGCGGCCTGGCGGCCTCGCTCAACGAGATCGCTCAGGCTTCCGGCACCGGGGTGGTCATCCGGGAACGCGACGTCCCGGTCCCGCCGGCCGTGGCCAACGCCTGCGCCATTCTCGGACTGGACCCCATGTACATCGCCAACGAGGGCAAGCTGGTGGCCTTCGTTCCCCGCGAGCACGCCGACGCCGTCCTGGAGGCGATGCGGGCCCATCCGCTGGGCGTCGACTCCGTGATCATCGGGGAGGCCGTCGAGGCGCATCCCGGCATGGTCGTGGCACGGACCGGCCTGGGCGGCACGCGCGTGGTCGATCTGCCGATCGGGGAGCAGCTGCCGCGGATCTGCTGAAGTCGACCGGGGCTTCGCCCGCCGTGGAGACGGGCGGAGCGGCCGGCCGTGCGGGCGCCGAACCGGGTTGGCGGTTCTTTCGGCGCCCGCACGCCGGGTCCTGCGACTGTGAGTCCTATGAGTCCTGCGGGTCCTGCGGGTCCACGCCGGTCTTGGCTGATGCGTCCTTGGTGCCGCTGGGGCGCTGGGAGCGGCCCTTGGGTCCGGTGTCGCGTCGGCCCTTCTCGTCCGCGTCGCCGTACTCCTCGCCGCGCGCATTGTGACTTACGGCCGTGTCGCCCGGAACGGACTTCGTCTCCTGAGGGGACTTCGTCCGGCCCCGGCCCTTTCCGCCGGCATGCTCGGCGGTACGGAAGGAGCGCTCGGCGCTCGGGTTGTCCTGCTGACGCGTCTCATCCACATCGGGCGACCAACCGTGCTGCTCGGTGCCCTGGTGACGACTGGGGCCCTTTCCGTGTGATGGCTCGGACGAACGTGGTTTCTTCGACATGGTCCGCTCTGCCTTTTCCTGGCGGGTGGGGACGCTGTTCACGCGTCCCAGGACGCGGCAATTATCCCTCTTTATGATATTCGCAGCATATTTTGCCCCTTCTCGGTCCGCTCACCCGACGGGGCGGTCGCGAGCACGGAGAGCTACCGACGCGTGGCGCCGCCGGCTGCTACCGCCAGACGTACCAACGGCAGTCGTACGCAACCGAGTCGTCTCAAAGCTGCCTGCTCGTTGGATCGCGCCAGGTGCCGCACAGTGGACGCCGTGCCGCACCGAGGACCTGGTGAGACGGCTGCCGGCCGCGATCGACGCCCCGCGTCCGGTGCTCCTCCCGGGCCTGCGACCCGCCGCGGAGCCTCTCGCCCGATCAGCGCACGCGGCGGTTGGCGACCGCCGGCCGTCTCCCGTCGACCAAGAGAGTGGGCATGTCCACCGAACCTCCCGAGTCAGCTGAATCTCCCCCCGAGGCATCTCCGTCCGCCCCGTCCCGGCGTACCTTCATCGCGACCACCGCCGTCGGCGGCGCGGTCGCGGTGGGCGGCCTGACATCCGGGCCGTCCGTGTTCGGCGCCGAGCCCGCGGGCGCCGTCGAGGCGCCGCCCGGCAGCCGCGTCTCGGTCACCGTCAACGGCGTGCGGCACACCGTCACGGTCGACAACCGGACCTCGCTCCTCGACCTGCTGCGCGAACGCCTCGGGCTGACCGGCTCGAAGAAGGGCTGCAACGCCGGTGCCTGCGGCGCATGCACCGTGTTGGTCGACGGTCGTCGGGTCAACTCCTGCCTGACGCTGACGGTTCGGCTGGACGGCGCCGACGTCACCACGATCGAGGGCCTGGCCGACGGAGACCAACTGCACCCGCTGCAGCAGGCGTTCATCGACCAGGACGCCTTCCAGTGCGGTTACTGCACCTCCGGCCAGATCATGTCCGGCGTCGGCTGCGTCCAGGAGGGGCACACCGGCTCACCGGAGGAGATCCGGGAGTTCATGAGCGGCAACATCTGCCGCTGCGGCTGCTACGTGAAGATCGTGCGGGCGGTCGAGCAGGCCGCGCACGGGAAATGAGGCACGGTTCCCATGCATCCCTTCTCCTACACCAGGGTCTCCGACACCCGGGCAGCTCTCGACGCGGGTCGTCGCGGCGGCCGTTACATCGCCGGCGGCACCACGCTGGTCGACCTGATGCGCGAGACCGTCGAACGCCCCCGCGCACTGGTCGACATCAGCGCCCTGCCACTGCGCGAGGTCACCGTCACCCGGCGCGGGGGCCTGCGCATCGGCGCGCTGGTGCGGATGGCCGAGGCCGCCGCGCATCCGAGGGTGCGCGCGCTGTATCCGGTGATCTCGCAGGCACTGGAGCTGAGCGCGTCGGCGCAACTGCGGAACATGGCGACCATCGGCGGCAACATCATGCAGCGCACCCGGTGTTCGTACTTCCGGGACGTGACCGCCGCCTGCAACAAGCGTGAGCCGGGCACGGGCTGCGCGGCCCTGCACGGCGTCAACCGCACCCACGCGATCCTCGGCACGTCCGACGACTGCGTGGCCACCCATCCCTCCGACGTCGCCGTGGCCTTCGCGGCGCTGGAGGCGACCGTGCACCTGCTGGGGCCGGCCGGGGAGCGGACCGTGCCCTTCGCCGACTTCCTGCTCGAGCCGGGCAGCACACCGAGCCGCGAACAGGCCCTGCGGCCGGGGGAACTGATCACCGCGGTGGAGATACCGGCCCTTCCGCGTCCCCTGAAGTCGGGCTATCTGAAGGTGCGCGACCGGCAGTCCTACGAGTTCGCGCTCACCTCGGCGGCCGTCGCCCTGCACATCCGAGGCGGAGTGATCCGGGAGGCGAAGGTGGCCGCCGGAGGCGTCGGCACCGTGCCCTGGAAGCTGCCCGCCGTGGAGGGGCGGCTCATCGGGCAGCGGCCGTCCGACGCGCTGTGGACCACGGCGGCCGAGCGGGCGGCGGACGGAGCCCGGCCCCTCCCACACAACCGCTTCAAAGTCGAGTTGCTCAGACGGACCGTCGAACGCCAACTGCGCGTCATAGGAGGTGGCAAGTGAGCCAGCAGCCACAGGCAGCCGTCGGAGCGCCGATGTCCCGGGTCGACGGACGGCTGAAGGTCACCGGTCAGGCCAAGTACGCGGCCGACCACGACATCGACGGCGTCGTGCACGCCGTCGTCGTCGACAGCAGTGTCGCCCGCGGACGGATCACCGGCATCGACACCCGCGCCGCCGACGCCCTGCACGGAGTCCTGGGCGTCATCAGCCACCTCGACAGGCCCTCGCTGGCCTACCGCGACAACCCGGGCCCCTTCCCGGGTCGGCGGCTGCGGGTCTTCCAGGACGACGCCGTCCGGTTCATGGGCCAGCCGGTCGCCGTCGTCGTGGCCACCACGCTGGAGACCGCGCAGCACGCAGCCGACCTGGTGAAGGTCTCCTACGCCGCCGAGACACCGTCGACCGACCTGACCCGCAGCCCGGCCGTGGACGGGCCCGCGCCCTTCGCACGGCCCTACACACGGGGCGACGCGCAGGAGGCGCTGGGCTCCGCGGACGTCCGGATGGACATGACGTACCGGCTCTCCCGCAACCACCACAATCCGATGGAGACGCAGGCCACCATCGCCCGCTGGGACGGCGGCAGGCTCACCGTGTGGGACAAGACCCAGCACGTGCTCGGCACGCGGAACGAACTCGCGGCCGTGTTCGGCATACCGCAGGAGAACGTGCGCGTCCTCTCGCCCTTCGTCGGCGGTGCCTTCGGCAACGCCCTGCGGACCTGGCCGCACGTCACCATCGCGGCCCTCGCCGCACGCGAGCTCGGCCGCCCGGTGAAACTCGCGCTGACCCGCAGGCAGATGTACTTCACGGTGGGCTACCGGCCCGCGTACGAGTACAAACTGAGCCTGGGCAGCACCCGGCGCGGGCGCCTGACCGCGATGACCCACGAGATGAAGTACGAGACCTCCCGCTACGAGCAGTTCTGGGAGGCCAACCAGGCGCTCGGGCAGATGCTCTACGCCGTGCCCAACGTCAGCCAGCACGTCCAGACGGTGCCGCTCGATGTCAGCACCCCGATGTGGATGCGCGGCCCCGGCTACGGCAGCGCCGCCTTCGTCATCGAGACCGCGATGGACGAACTCGCCCACGAGCTCGGCATCGACCCGATCGAGCTGCGGCTGCGCAACGAACCCGGCGAAGACCCGTCTACGCAGCAGCCCTTCTCCACCCGGCGGCTGCGCGAGTGCTTCCGCGTCGGAGCCCGCGCCTTCGGCTGGCATCGGCGCGACCCCAGGCCGCGCTCCACGCGTGACGGCGACTGGCTCATCGGCACCGGCGTGGCCACCGGCTGCTACGACGTCTTCCTGGGACAGGCCGAGGCGCACGCCAGACTCGACGCCGACGGCACCGCGGTGGTCCAGTCCGCCACGCACGACACGGGTACGGGCACGTACACCTCCATGACCCAAGTCGCCGCCGACGCGCTTGGTCTGCCCATGCGTCAGGTGACCTTCCGACTCGGCGACTCCGCCATGCCGCCGGCCCCGCCTCAGGGCGCCTCGCAGACCATGGCCACGGTCGGATCCGCCGTCCAGGACACCTGCGACAAGCTGCGGCAGCAGGCCATCACCCTCGCGGTGGAGGACGAGCGCTCACCGCTGCACGGCGTCGACGCCGACGACGTCGTGGCCGGCGGCGGACGGCTGCACGTCAAGGGCGCCCCCGCGCGCGGGGAGACCTACCGGCGGCTTCTGGCCCGCAACCACCGCACCCACCTGGAGGCGCGCGGGTCCTGGGCCCCGGAGGAGAACAGCCGGTTCTCGATGTACGGCTACGCCGCGATGTTCGCCGAGGTCGCGGTCGACGCCCGGCTCGGGCTGGTCCGGGTGCGGCGGATGCTCGGCGTCTACGACGCGGGCCGCATCATCAGCCCCAAGCTCGCCGAGAGCCAGGCCGTCGGCGGCATGGTGGGCGGCATCGGCGCGGCCCTGCTGGAGCACACGGTCACCGACCACCGTGACGGCCGGATCGTCAACGCCAACCTCGCCGACTACCTGGTCCCGGTCAACGCCGACATCCCCGACCTCAAGGCCGTCTACCTCGACGGGGAGGACTACAAGGCCGACCCCATCGGGGTGAAGAGCCTCGGGGAGCTCGTGCAGATCGGCGTGGCACCCGCCCTCGCCAACGCGGTCTTCCACGCCACCGGACGCCGCGTCCGGAACCTGCCCATCACCGCCGAAGCCCTGCTCTGAACCCCGGGCGGCCGGACCTCTC
The DNA here is from genome assembly GCF_001514265.1 of Streptomyces resistomycificus. Lineage (GTDB taxonomy): Bacteria > Actinomycetota > Actinomycetes > Streptomycetales > Streptomycetaceae > Streptomyces > Streptomyces resistomycificus. Next base: position 241,931 of record NZ_KQ948989.1, read on the forward strand.
TCCCCCCAGGGAGCCCGGAACGACCCGGTCGGCCCGCCGCCGCGCCGTGCCATCCTCCCAGCCGGCGTGGCGGCGGACTTCCCCACACCACAATCCCCCCAGCCGGCGCGGCGGCCGGCTTCCCCACCCCTCCGGAAGGACACCTCTCATGCTGAACATCGCGGACGCGTTGAACCGCTGGTGCCGCCAGGCCCGCCCCTTCGCGCTCGCCACCGTCGTCCAGGTCAGCGGCAGCGCACCCCTGCCGCCCGGCACCGCACTGGCCGTGGGGGCCGAGGGCGAGGCGGTCGGCAGCATCTCAGGAGGATGCGTGGAGGGCGCCGTCTACGACCTGTGCCGACAGGTCCTGGAGTCGGGCGAGCCCCCGCTACGGGCCCGGTTCGGCTACTCCGACGACGACGCCTTCGCCGTGGGCCTGACCTGCGGCGGCGAGCTGGAGATCCTGGTGCAGCGCGTCGACCCCGCCGACCAGCCCCACCTCGCCACGGCCCTCGCACAGGTGGTGGACGGCCGGCCCGTCGCCGTCGCGCAGGTGGTGGACGGCCCGGAACACCTCCTCGGCCGGACCCTGTCCGTCCTCGGGGGCGGCAGCGCGTACGACGGGACCCTGGGCGGCCGGGAGGAGGACCGGGCGGTGGCCACCCAGGCCAGTTCGCTGCTGCGGGCAGGGCGGACCGGTCACGTCGAGGTCGGCGGCCATGCCGACACCTGTTTCCGGAAGCTGACCCTCCTGGTCCACACCCAGGCCCCTCCGCCCCGCCTGCTGATCTTCGGCGCCGTCGACTTCGCCGCCGCTCTCAGCCAGGCCGGACGATTCCTCGGCTACCACGTCACCGTCTGCGACGCCCGCCCCGTGTTCGCCACTCCCACCCGTTTTCCGTACGCCGACGAGGTGGTCGTGGACTGGCCCCACCGCTACCTCGAGGCCACGGAGGTCGACGCCCGCACCGCGATCTGTGTCCTCACCCACGACACCAAGTTCGACATTCCCCTGCTGCGCCGGGCCCTCGACCTGCCGGTCGCCTACGTGGGCGCGATGGGTTCCCGCCGCACCCACGAACACCGCCTGGACCGGCTCCGCGAGGCCGGCGTGTCCGATGAGCACCTCGCCCGCCTGCACTCCCCGATCGGACTCGACCTCGGCGCCCACACACCCGAGGAGACAGCGATCTCCATCACCGCAGAGATCATCGCCCACACCAACAACGGCACCGGCCTGCCCTTGTCCCGCGTCCCCGGCCCCATACACGGTTCCGTCCCGGTGGCCCGGATGTCGTCACCAGCCGCGCTCCTGGCCGTGTGAAGGCGCGCGCCGGGTCGTCGCGTGCTCGCTGTGTCCTCGGCGTCTCAGGTGTTGGTTCCTCAGCGCAGTGGCGCCATCTCCCAACTGGCCAGCGTCCGCAGGGCTTCCTCCGACCGGGAGCCCGGTTCGGCGTGGTAGGTGACCAGTCGCATGGGAGCGCCCCCGGGCAGCGCCATGGGCTCGTGGACGAGGTCGAACTCTCCCACCAGCGGGTGCCGCATCCGCACGGTGTCGCCGATGGTTCCGCAGCTCACTTCGTGCCGGGCCCACAACCGGCGGAACTCCTCGCTCCTCTGCGACAACTCGTGGATCAGGGAGGAGAGGTGTGAATCCCCGGGGCTCTTGCCGGCGTTCATGCGCAGAGCGCCGGCGGCTCTCACAGCCGCGCGGTCCGGGTCGGCGAACCGGTCGCGCGTCGCGGGCGAGAGGAAGATCAGCCGGGCCAGGTTGCGTTCCTCGGGCGGCAGCTGGGCCCAGTCCCCGAAGACGGCGGTGGCGAGCCGGTTCCAGCCCAGGATGTCCATGCGCCGGCTGACGACGTAGGCGGGTACGCCGAGCGCGTCGAGCAGGTTCCGGACGGTGGGCCGCAGTTGCTGCGGCGGGGGCGCGGCCTGTGTGCGTTCGGGCTGGGCCAGCCGGATCAGATGGTCACGCTCCTCCTCGTTCAGGCGCAGCGCGAGAGCCACGGCCTCCAGCACCTCGGCCGACATGGTGTCGCCGTAGCCCTGCTCCAGGCGCGCGTAGTACGCGTACGACATTCCCGCCAGCTGCGCCAGTTCCTCGCGCCGCAACCCGGGAACCCGGCGCCGCCCGTACGTGGGCAGGCCCACGTCCTCGGGCCTGAGCCGGGCCCTGCGGGAACGCAGGAACTCCTTCAGCTCCGCACGCCGGTCGAGACCGGGCGTCACTTCCTCACCGGGCGCCACGCGTGAAGACATCCTGCTCTCCAGTCGTCGAACGTGCCTCGCTGACGCGAGCAGAGTACTGCATCGACTCGACAACTCTCATTGAGACTGAGTTTCAGTCTCGGTCGTCGTGAACTTTCGCGCATGGAGCGAGGGTCGGCATGTTTCACTTTGCATCCCGGTCGGACATGAACTGTCGGTCGAACAGGCGCGGGGGCGGGAGGCCCGCCCGAGTTCGGTAGGCACGTCGGACCGGACCACTACAGTGGGGCCGCCGTAATTCGACGCGTCGGAGAAGACCTTGGCGAACCTGTCCCACCTAGAGGAGATCTTCTCCGGCGACGGCGACGGCGCCGAGCCGATGCGGCCGCGCCGCTGGCAGGCCGGCGGCTCACCGGCGGGCCTGGCGGTCACCTTGATCGCCGACTACACGTTTCCGGTCCGGGCCTGGTTGCCGGCCGCGGCGATCGTGGCGCTGCTGGGGGAGTTCGGCGTGGCCGACGGCACCGCCCGCACGACGATCAGCAGGCTGGCGCGTCGAGGGGTGCTGGAGGGCGCCCGGCAGGGGCGGTACAGCTCGTACCGGCTGACCCGGGAGGCCGCTGTCGATCTGTGGAGCGGCGGTGGCTCGATCGCCACGTTCACCACGCAACCCGACTCGTGGGACGGATGGTGGACGCTGGTGGCCTTCTCCGTGCCGGAACAGGAGAGCACGCGACGGCGCGCGCTGCGCACCGCTCTGCGGTGGCGGGGATTCGCGCCGCTGTACGACGCGGTCTGGGCGTCGCCGCACCCCCTGACTCCCAAGGGGCTGGTCGAGCTGGCCGACTTGGCCCTGGGGGCCGTGAGTGTGTTCCGCGCGCGGCAGGTGGATCTCGAGACGGAGGCGAACCGCAATCCGGTGGAGGCATGGGACCTCGCCGGCATCGCCGAGCAGTACGAGATCTTCATCCGGCGGTGGAGCGGCTCGCTGCCCGGTATCAGCGCCGGTGCCGTCACGGGAGCTGACGCGGTGCACGCGCGCACCGAAGTGATGAGTACCTACCGTCACTTCCCGGTGCTGGACCCACTGCTGCCCGTCGATCTGCTTCCGGCCGACTGGCCTCGGTCCCGGGCGCGGGAGATCTGCGTCGCGGTGTACGACGGTCTGGCCCATCCGGCCCAGGAACACGTCCGTTCGGTGGTGGCCCGGTTCGTCGACGGCCCGCATCCCGACGTCAGGGCCCACACGATCGCCGGCATGAGTGCCGGTATCGGTCACAGCCCCGGCTGACGGCGGAGGGTCCGACCCCCGGGTTCACAGTGATTGGGTCGCAACGATTGACAGATGGGCGCCCGGTCGCGACTCTTTTTGTTATTCGAAGCCGTGTGGGAGCGTTCCCAGTCGGGGCGACGTACAGAGCAGATCACGTGCGCCGCCCCTCACCACTCCTGGTGCTGCTCCACCAATGAAGAGTCCGGGTCGTCCCTGCTCCCCCCACGTACAAGCGCCCCCCACACGCACCCCCCACAAGCACCCCCTCATACATGCAACCCCCCACACAACAGGGAGTCATTGATGAGCATGCAACGGCGTACCTTCCTGGCTTTGAGCGCGGCCGGAGCAGCGGGCGTGGGCGCGTCCCTGCTCGGTACCGGCCAGGCGGGCGCCACCGCCAGGCCGCAGGGCGCACCGACCACGCCGTTCGCGGTCGGCGTGCGCCGGTATGACTGGACCCGCGGCAGCCGCCGGTGCACCACCTACGTCTACTACCCCGCCACCGGCACCCCCGGCGGCAACCCGGTGACGAACGCCCCGGTCGCAGGCGGTGTCTTCCCCGTCTACAACTTCACCCACGGCTACGGAAGCAGCCCGCAGAACTCCCTGTTCGTCATCCGGGCCCTGGCCGCGGCGGGCTTCGTCGTCCCCGCCCCGCACTTCAACCACAACTTCAACGACGTCAACAACGGCAACTCCTCCAAGGACGTCTCGCAGATCCTCACCAACACCCTCGCGCTCAACGCGAGCGGACCGCTGGCCGGGCACATCAACACCGGGATCGGCGTCGGCGTCTCGGGCCACTCCCTGGGCGGCATGATCACCCACGGCCTGCTGACCTCGTGGCCCGACAGCCGGATCGTCTCCGCCAACCCGCAGTCCTGCACCGACATGGGCAACCCGTCCGGTTCGATCTCCGCCAAGGTCCTGTTCGTCCACGGCGACCGGGACTCGACCACGGGGTACAACTCGGCCCGGCAGGCGTACAGGGAAATAACCTGGCCCAAGGCGTTCCTCACCTTCGTCGGCGGCAGCCACACCAGCTTCTGGAGCGACCAGCGCTTCCCGCGGACCGTCGTCGACTGGGCCCGCTGGAGCATGTACGCCGACACCGCCGCACGGGACCGCCTCCCTGCCGACGCGGCCGGGCCCAACACCAAGTGGGAATCCGTCCTGCGGTGAGGCGCGACCGCCCCACACGCCCGGCCTGACGTTCCCGAACATGAGGATCGTGAGGCAGATCTGTCATGACCGCGTCACCAGCGGCATGCGCGGGGCCCTCCCCTGATCATCCACGAACGCGGACAGCGAGGCGCTCGGTCGCGGGCTCCGACGGGCGCTTCGCTGCTCTCACATCCCCCCACATCGGAGGTCACCGTGACCGACCTGTACCCGCGTCCCCGCACGGCGCCGCGGCGACGAAGAATCCGCCGCCTTCCAGGCGGCCGCGTGGCGGCCGTTCTCGCCACCGCCGCCACGCTGGCCGCCTCCGCGCTCACCGTGCTGCCGCAGACCGCGCACGCCGCGACCGCACGGCAGGTGGAGCGCCTCGACCGAGGTCTGACCAGCGTCCACACCAGCGGCGGAAACCTGGTCTCGTGGCGCTGGCTGGCCACCGACCCGAACGACGTGGCGTTCAACGTCTACCGCGGCGGCGCCAAGCTCAACTCCTCGCCGGTCACCGGCTCCACGAACTACTTCGACTCCGGCGCCCCGGACTCCGCCGACTACACGGTGCGCCCGGTGGTGAGCGGCACCGAGCAGGCCCACTCCGAGCGCGCGCTGCAGTTCCGGTCGGGATACCTGGACGTGCCGATCTCGCCGCCGGCCGGCGGCAGGACCCCGGACGGGGTGTCGTACACGTACGAGGCCAACGACGCCAGCGTCGGCGACCTGGACGGCGACGGCAGGCTCGACCTGGTCCTGAAGTGGTATCCCACCAACGCCAAGGACAACGCCCAGTCCGGCTACACCGGCAACACGATCGTCGACGGCATCAGGCTGGACGGCACCCGGCTGTGGCGCGTCGACCTGGGCCGCAACATCCGCTCCGGAGCGCACTACACACAGTTCCAGGTGTACGACTACGACGGTGACGGCAAGGCCGAGGTCGCCATGAAGACCGCCGACGGCACCCGGGACGGCACCGGCGCCGTGATCGGCAACGCGTCCGCCGACCACCGCAACTCCAGCGGCTACATCCTGTCCGGCCCGGAGTTCCTCACGATGTTCAACGGACAGACCGGCAAGGCGATGGGGACCGTCGACTACGTCCCGGGCCGCGGCAACGTGTCCTCCTGGGGCGACAACTACGGCAACCGCGTCGACCGTTTCCTGGCCGGCACGGCGTACCTGGACGGCGCCCGCCCCTCCCTGATCATGGCGCGCGGCTACTACACCCGCTCGGTGATCGCGGCCTGGGACTGGCGCAACGGCCAGTTCACCCGACGCTGGACCTTCGACACCTCCTCCTCCGCCAACAGCGGCAAGGGCTACGACCGTCAGGGCAACCACAGCCTGTCCGTCGCGGACGTCGACGCCGACGGCAAGGACGAGATCGTCTACGGCGCGATGACGGTGGACGACAACGGCAACGGGCTGTGGACCACCAGGCTCGGCCATGGCGACGCGGGCCACGTCGGCGACCTCAACCCCTCCCGCGCGGGCCTGGAGTACTTCAAGGTCTCCGAGGACTCCAGCAAGCCCGGCTCCTGGATGGCCGACGCACGCACCGGCCAGATCCTGTGGCAGACGGCCTCCGGCTCGGACAACGGCCGCGGCGTCGCCGCCGACGTCCACGCCGGCAGCCCGGGCGCCGAGGCATGGTCGGCCTCCGACACCACCCTGCGCTCGGCGACCGGTGCCTCCCTCGGCCGGGAGCCCTCCAGCATGAACTTCCTCAGCTGGTGGGACGGCGACCCCGTCCGTGAACTCCTCGACGGCACCCGCATCGACAAGTACGGCACCTCCGGCGACACCCGCCTGCTGACCGCTTCCGGCGTCCACTCCAACAACGGCACCAAGTCCACGCCGTCCCTGGCCGGGGACATCCTCGGCGACTGGCGTGAGGAGGTCGTCTGGCCGACCTCGAACAACACGGCCCTGCGGATCTACTCGACGCCGCACCAGACCAACACCAAGATCACGACGCTCCTCCACGACACGATGTACCGCGCCGCCCTGGCCTGGCAGAACACCGCCTACAACCAGCCGCCGCACCCGAGCTTCTTCATCGGCAACCAGATGCCCACGGCCCCGCGGCCCACGGTCTACACGCCCTGACCTTCCTCCCCCGGCCGCCCGTCCCGACCTCGTGGGTGGCCGGGGGAGGGCCGGTGCGCCGTGAGGCCGGCCGAGGCAGGGAACGGCACCCTCGGCACGCGCACCCCCCACGCCCCTCAACCCACCCCCCACGCCCCCCACGACCCACCGCCCGCCGGCCCGCCGCGACTCATGCGCGGCCGGCGCGCAGGAAGGAACGAACCATGCACCCCACCGAGGCATCCGGTTCGGGACGGCTCAGCCGCAGGATCCTGCTCAAGGCCACCACCGCCACCGCCGGGGCGATCGCCACCGCTGCCGCGCTCGCCGAACTCGAGACGCCGGCCAACGCCGCCGCGGGTTTCGTCAAGGGCGTCGACATCAGCTGGGTGCCGCAGATGGAGGCGCGCGGCTTCTCCTGGAAGAACGCGAGCGGGCAGAAGCAGGACCTGCTGACCATTCTCAAGGGATACGGCATCACCGCCGTGCGGCTGCGCACGTTCGTCAATCCCTCGACCAGCCCGACCGACGGGCACTGCGGCATCAACGAGGTCGCCGCCTTCGCCAAGCGGGTCAAGGCCGCGGGCATGTCGATCATGCTCGACTACATGTTCGGCGACACCTGGAACTCCGTCGGGGTGCAGAACCCGCCCGCGGCCTGGCGGAACATGAACTACAGCCAGATGCGCACCGCGATGGGCACGTACGTGAACCAGACCATGACGGTCATGAAGAGCAACGACGTGCTGCCCACCTGGGTGCAGATCGGCAACGAGATCAACAGCGGGATCTGCCGCCCCGTGGGCAGCGTCTCCAACCCGGCGCAGATGACCGGGCTGCTCAACGCGGCGTACACCCAGGTGAAGGCGGTGTCCCCGAACACGACGGTGTGTATCCACCTGGCCCAGCCGCAGAAGTACGACGTGATGACGACGTTCTTCAGCCGCTACGCCGCCAACGGCGGGAAGTGGGACATGTCGGTGTTCTCCTCCTACGGCAGCGCCGATGTGGCCCCCGGCATCGTGGCGAACATGAAGAAGATCTCCACGCAGTACGGAAAACCGTTCCTGCAGAGCGAGTTCGGCGGCCGGGTGGACAGGGCCTCCTCCACCCAGGCCGCACTGGTCGCGTACACCAAGGCGCTGAAGGCGAACGGCGGTCAGGGCATCTTCTACTGGGAACCGGAGTGCATGTCCCCGTTCACGGGCTACGGCATGGGCGCCTGGGACTCCGCCAGTCAGCGGCCCACCACCATCATGAACGGCTTCACCCAGGCCTGAACGACGGCCGCGAACCCCAACCCGCTTGTTTCCCTGGTCAAGGACGGAATCGTGAGTGTAATGAGCATGACATTTCGACGTGGTGGCACAGACGGCGCCCGGCTGGGGGCGGCGGGACTCCTGACCCTCGCGGCGCTGGCCGGCACCGGCGCGGCGCACCCCGCTGCCGCCGCTCCGCAGGCTCTGCCCGCCGGCTGTTCCGGCACCTCGCCGATCACCTGTCGCTACGGCGTCTCGCCGGGCAACTACGACGTGACGGTCTCCATCGGCGGCGCCTCGGCCGGGCAGACCGAGATGTGGGTCGAGGCCCGGCGACTGATGCTTCCGGCCACGCGAACGGCTGCCGGAGCCGTCGCCACGTACTCGTTCACGGTCAACGTGCGCCAACCGGAGGGGCAGCCGACCGGCCAGGGCGGTACCGGCAACCCCGGTCTGGACATCCGGTTCACGGGATCCAGCCCGCAGGTCTCGGCCGTCTCGGTGAAGCCGGCCACCCAGCCGCTGGTCGCCTACCTGGCCGGTGACTCGACCGTGTGCGACCAGTCTGCCGCCCCGTACACCGGCTGGGGACAGATGATCACACCCGCGGTCCGTCCCGGGGCCGTCATAGCCAACTATGCGGACTCCGGGGAGAGTTCGGGAAGCTTCCTGAGTAACTCGGCGCTCCTCCCCGCACTGTTGTCGAAGGTCAAGACGAACGACCCCGTCTTCATCCAGTTCGGCCACAACGACAAGCAGACCAGCGCGTCCGCCTACCGGAACAATCTCACCACCATGATCTCGAGGGTGCGTGCCAAGGGCGGCGTCCCGGTCCTGGTGACGCCGCCGGTCCGCCGGCAGTTCAGCGGCAACCGGCTCACGTCCACGGCACTGCACGTCAACGGTGTCGGCGTGAACCTGCCCGCCGAGATGCGCGCGGTCGGTACGGCGCAGCGGGTGCCGGTGATCGATCTGACCGCCAGGAGCAAGGCGCTGGTCGAGTCCCTCGGTCCGAGCGCCTCCGCACAGCTCTTCCTCCGCTCCTCCGTCGACGGCGTCACGGACAACACCCACTTCTCGCAGTACGGCGCGACACAGATCGGTGGGCTGCTGCTCCAGAGCGTCCGGGAACAGAACCTGCCCCTGGCCGCCCACCTGCGCTGACCGACGTGCGAAGGCGCACGCCTCGGAAAGGAACCCATGAAGAACCTTCGGATACTCGTCACCACCGCACTGGTGATCGCCATGTCGGGTCTCGGCGTTCGCACCGCCTCGGCGGCCGACAGCACCGCGGCGGACTGCACCGATGCCTCCAGCGCCCCGGCCGTACGAGCCGAGGCCCAGCCGGTCACCGTGTGGCTGGCCGGTGACTCCACCATGGCCAACCCGAGCGCCGGCCGCCCTTGTCCCAACGGGTGGGGCAGCCAGTTCGGTGCCCTGTTCAACAGCGACGTGACCGTCAGGAACCAGGCCGTGGGAGGCCGCAGCATCCAGACCTGGCTGTACGAGGGGAACGTGAGCGGCACCAAGGGCTCCGACGGCGAGTGCCGCCTCACGTCCAGCACGTACTCGTCACGCTGGCAGGCCATGCTGAACGCGAGCACCGGGATGAAGGCCGGCGACTACCTGTTCATCCAGTTCGGCATCAACGACTCCTCCTCGACCTGCCCCCGGCATGTCGGTCCGGCCCGCTACCAGCAGTTGATGACCGCGATGGCGCAGGCCGCCCTCGCCCGGGGCGCGCACCCGGTGCTGCTCACCCCGGTGGCGGCCATCACCTGTTCCGGCAGTACGGCGACCAAGAACCGCGGCTTCGTCAACCAGACCTTCGCCGCCGGAACCGCCACCCGAGCGCCGGTCGTCGACCTGCAGACGCTGAGCGTCTCGCTCTACAACAGCCTGCGCTTCTGTCCCAACAACGGCGACTACGGATCGGGTCCGGTAGGCGCGTTCTTCTGCAACGACCACACCCACTTCGAAACCCACGGTGCCCAGCAGATCGCCAGGCTCGTCGCCGGAGACGTGCGGCGGCAGAAACTCCCGCTCGCCGCGTATCTCAAGTAGCGGCGTCGCGGCTGACTCCCCGGTTCGCGACGGGTCACTCCACCCCTATGACGTTTGCCGCAGGCGAGTTCGCCGCGTCGGCGGCGAGCAACCCCCGCCGAGGGCGGGGCCCCCGCGGGGACCCCGCCCTGACTGTCGGGTTCAGGCCGGGTACGGCAGGTCGGCCTCCGTGGTGCCGGCGGGCCGGGTGTGCACGGTCGCGTCCGGGCCGCCGATCCGCAGCTGCCACGGGTGTGCGCTGTCGGTGGTCACGTGCAGACGGCCGCCCCGGCGGCGCAGGTGGAAGCGGGCCGTCTCACCGGGGCCGTCGGTACGGGGGATCACCACGGTGCGCTCTGCGCCGTCGGCGAAGGCGTGCACCCGCAGTTCGACGCCGTCCGCCCAGGCGGAGACCGGGCGCTGGTCGTCGGCGGCCAGCGGGATGACCGAGTCCGGGCGGGCCAGCAGCGGCAGGGTGTGGAAGCCGTGCTGCTCACGGACCCAGCGCGGACCGGCGACCTGGGCACCCGTCAGCACATTGGTCCAGGTGCCCTCCGGGACGTAGTACTCGACTGTGCCGTCGTCGGTGAAGACCGGGGCGACGAGCAGGTCGTCGCCGAGCATGTACTGCCGGTCGAGGGTCGCGGCGGCCGGGTCGTCGGGGAACTCCAGCACCATGGCGCGCATCACCGGGACACCGGTGGCGTGCGCCTGCTGCGCGGCGCGCTGGAGGTACGGGGCGAGGCGGTGCTTGAGCAGGGTGAACTCGCGGGTGACGTCGACTGCCTCCTCGCCGTAGTCCCACGGCACGCGGTACGACTTGCTGCCGTGCAGGCGGCTGTGCGAGGAGAGCAGCCCGAACTGCACCCAGCGCTTGAACACGGCCGGGGTCGGGGTGCCCTCGAAGCCGCCGATGTCATGGCTCCAGAACCCGAAGCCGGACAGGCCGAGGGAGAGGCCGCCGCGCAGCGACTCGGCCATGGCGTTGAAGTGGGACTCGCAGTCGCCGCCCCAGTGGACCGGGTACTGCTGGCCGCCCGCCGTGGCGGAGCGGGCGAACAGCAGCGCCTCTCCCTCGCCTCGCTCGGCCTGCAGCAGTTCGAAGACGGCCTGGTTGAAGAGGTGGGTGTAGTAGTTGTGCATCCGCTCGGGGTCGGAGCCGTCGTGCCAGACGACGTCGGTGGGGATGCGCTCGCCGAAGTCGGTCTTGAAGCAGTCCACGCCCTGGTCGAGCAGCGTCTTCAGTTTGCCTGTGTACCAGTCGCGCGCAGCGGGGTTGGTGAAGTCCACCAGGGCCATGCCGGGCTGCCACAGGTCCCACTGCCACACGCTGCCGTCCGGGCGCCGCACCAGGTGCCCCTCGCGCATGCCCTCCTCGAACAGCGCCGACTTCTGCGCGATGTACGGGTTGATCCAGGCGGAGATCCGCAGCCCCTGTTGCCTGAGCCTGCCCAGCATGCCGGCCGGGTCGGGGAAGGTGTCGGAGTCCCAGGCGAAGTCGCACCACTGGTAGCCGCGCATCCAGAAGCAGTCGAAGTGGAACACGCTCAGCGGGATGCCGCGCTCGGCCATGCCGTCGACGAAGCGGTTGACGGTGGCCTCGTCGTAGTCGGTGGTGAAGGAGGTGGTCAGCCACAGGCCGAGCGCCCAGGCCGGGGGCAGGGCGGGGCGGCCGGTGAGCGAGGTGTAGCGCTGAAGGATCTCCTTCGGGGTCGGGCCGTGGACGACGAAGAACTCCAGCGACTGGTCCTCGACGCTGAACTGGACCTGGCCTACCGACTCGGAGCCCACCTCGTAGCTGACCTTGCCCGGGTGGTTGACGAAGACGCCGTAGCCGCGGTTGGTCAGGTGGAAGGGGATGTTCTTGTACGCCTGCTCGCTGCTGGTGCCGCCGTCAGCCTGCCAGATGTCGACCACCTGCCCGTTCTTGACGAACGGGGTGAACCGTTCCCCCAGCCCGTACACCGACTCTCCTACGCCCAGGGAGAGTTGCCCGAGCATGAAGTGCCGGCCGTCGGCGTCGGTGACGAAGCCGGTGCCGCGTTCGCCCACGGAGGTCAGCACCCGCCCGCCGGCGGTGAACTCCAGGTGCCACGGCTGTGAGGTGTCCACCCGCAGCGACAGCTCACCGGCGGTGAGCTCGACCACCGCGCCGTCCCGGCACACCTTTCCCACATCCGGTTGCGCGCCGGACAGCGCGAACTCCGGCCCCCGCCGCGCCGAACCGGCGTGATGGGTGGCACGTACCCCGATCACGCCCTCGGCCGGCGACCAGCACTCGACCGTCAGCAGCGCGCTGTTGAGTACGCCGCCGCGGCTGCGCACGTGCTTCACCGGCGCGTACAGGGTCATCCGGTGCTCGTCGGCCCGGACGTCCGCGACCTCGGTGGCGTAGCGCGCGGTGACGCCCGGACGCATCAGCCAGTAGCCGTCGGTGAACTTCATGGGGTGGTTTCCTCCGTCCGCGCGCGGTGCGCGGTGATCAGGCCCCGGTACCAGTGGTAGCTGTCCTTGGGCGTTCGGGTCAGCGTGTCGTAGTCGACGTGGACGAGGCCGAAGCGCTGGTCATAGCCGCGCGCCCACTCGAAGTTGTCCAGCAGCGACCAGGCGTAGTAGCCGCGTACGTCCACCCCGGCGGCGACAGCGGCGGCGACGGCGGCGAGATGGTCCGCGAGGTAGTCGATCCGCGCGGTGTCGTGGATCCGGCCGTCGGGGCCGACGGTGTCGGTCTCGGCGGAGCCGTTCTCGGTGATCCAGATGGGTGGAAGCCGCGGGTGGCGGGCGTGGAGTCCGCAGAGCAGCTCGGTGAACGCCTCCGGGACGACGGGCCAGCCCATGGTGGTGTGCCGGGTCCCGTACGGATCCAGCTCGGTGACGCCGATGTCAACGGCGGTGCGCAGTCGGGGGTCGGCGGCGCGGTGGGGCGCGGCGGCGACCGTCACGGGGCGGTAGAAGTTGACGCCGAGGAAGTCCAGCGGGGCGCCGATCAGTTCCAGGTCACCGGGCAACCGCCAGGGACCGTCGGCGAGGCCGGCCCAGGTCTCGTCCTCGTGCGCGGGATAGCGCCCGGCGAGCAGCGGCTCGGTCCAGACCTCGTTGTGGAGGACCTCGGCCCGGCGCAGGGCTGCTTGGTCCTCGGGGTGGGCGGAGGCGGCGTGGATGCGGTCGAGGTTGAGGGTGATTCCGATCTCGCGGGCGCCCGCGGCGCGCAGCGCACGTACCGCGAGCCCGTGGGCGACCAGCAGGTGGTGGGCTGCGGCCAGCGCGCCGCGGCCCTCTTCGGCGCCGGGTGCGTGCCGCCCCTCGGCGTAGCCGACGAAGGCGGAGCAGTACGGCTCGTTGAGGGTGATCCAGCGCTCCACCCGGTCCCCGTAGCGTTCGGCCGCGAGGGCCGCGTACTGCGCGAACGCCTCGGCGGTCTCCCTCACGCGCCAGCCACCGCCCGCGGCGGAGCCGCTGCCGGACAAAGTCTCCAGGGACTGCGGCAGGTCCCAGTGGTAGAGCGTGACGGTGGGTGCGACACCTGCGGCCAGCAAGTCGTCGATCAGCCGGTCGTAGAAGTCCAGGCCCTTGGCGTTGACCGGCCCGGTGCCCTGGGGCAGCAGGCGGGGCCAGGCGATCGAGAACCGGTAGTCGTCGACGCCGAGCCGGCGCAGCAGGGCGATGTCCTCGCGGTAGCGGTGGTAGTGGTCGCAGGCGGTGTCACCGGTGGCGCCGCCGAGGGTGCGGCCGGGGGTGTGGCTGAAGGTGTCCCAGATGGACGGACCGCGGCCGTCCAGGTCATGGGCGCCCTCGATCTGGTAGGCGGCGGTCGCGGCTCCGAAGCGGAACCCGGCGGGCAGTTCGGGGAACGGGCGCACGGTGGGCCCGGATGCGTGGGACACGGTGATCAGAGCTCCGGTGCCAGGCCGCGCCGGTGCGGGCAGGCCGGTCGGGTGGGCGGGTTGGAGCCGCGGCCGCGGCCACGGCCGTGGATGACGGCGTAGGCCGTGGGCGGCGGGTATCCAGGGTTCGTCGGGCCGACGCTGAACGGCGCCGGAGCGGTGGCCCGTTGGGCGGAGTGGACACCTTCGGGGCAGTCGGAGGTGGCGAAGGCGGAGGTCGCCGCCACGCGGTGGTGGCTGCGCCGCTGCGGGTACTTGGTGATCTTCGAGTGGTGGGCCTTGCGGCCTAGGCCCCCGCGGTAGACCGTGCGCGGCCCCGCAGCGCCGTGCGGCGCGTACGGGTGAGGCAGAGCGATCCGCTCTTCGAGCGTGAGCCGTCGCGGCAGGTCGTCGACGCGCCGGTCCCGCAGGAGCGCGGGATCGCGGAATCGCCGCGGACCGACGGCGGGTAGGGGAACAGAACCCACGGGAGGGCCACCTCAACGAGCGGGAGAGTCATCGGTTGGACGATTGGTGAAGCGCTTCGACGCTGTCATCGCCTGAGATGCGCTGTCAATGCCTGGGAAGAAAGAGGGCTCCATTGCCTGCGGTCCCTTGTTTCGCCAGAAAATCCTCATAACCTTGCGTCATCAGGTGAAGCGCTTCGACGACCCACAGAGAGGGCTGCTGCCATGACACCGAGCGGCGCGCGCGGCCGGCGAAGTGAGGCGGCGCGCAGAGACGCCCCGGCGCCTAGTCGCCCGGGAGGTGGGCAACCAGGGCGCCGGGAGACGGTCGGTTTCGGTCGGTGTACGAGGGCTCCGGTCCGTGGTCGGGCAGCGACCAGGCGCCAACGCCGCCACACCTGCCGCCGCAGGCCCATGGGGTGATGTGGCGGAGCGTCCTGTCCCTGTCAGCGGGAGGCACAGGAGGGGCCTGCCTCAGCCGTCGAGAGGCTCGTAGTCGAACCAGTCGAAGTGGACGGTGCCAGCCGCGGCGTACATGCCGATGACCCGGCCCGTGAAGCCGCCGGCGACCTCGGTCGACAGGTAGCGGCCGTCGAGGGACGCGAGCTCGGTGAACGTGCCGTCGGGCTCCTCGACGCCGAGGGAGACGACGTCGGGTCCGGTGCACGGGCCGTGCGGAGGCGGCGGCTGCGTGATCGTGACGGCGAGGACCACCGGCCCGGCGGGCACGGGGTGTGCGGCCACGACCGTGCGCAGGGAACCGACGCGCGCGATCACCCGCACCTCGGTGCCGGAGGCCTCGATCGCGTAGTGGTGCCGCTCGTCGAGCCGGACGGCGAGGCCGCCGTCCCCCTCCCCGGCATCGACCAGAGTGCGCGCCCGGCACGACAGATGCTGCTGGCGCCGGCCGGTGAACACCACGTCGGGCTCGTCCAGGGAGCCGCCCCTCGCGCGGAGCGTCAGCCATCCGGGGCGTTCCTTGGTGGTGCAGTGTTCGGCGGGCCGGTCGCGCAGGGAGATCCAGGACGGGCGCAGTTCGGCGAGCTCGAAGTCGTCCCGGTGCTCCTCGACCGGGCCGGGGAAGAGCGGCCACGGGAGCTCGGGCAGGTCCAGGGCGACCTCGCCGACGACCGGCCAGTCGTCCACCCAGGTCACGGGGGCCAGGAAGGTCTCCCGGCCGAGCACGTGCCAGCCCGGGGTGCCGCCGCCCGGTCGTACGCCGAGCAGCACCATCCACCAGGAGCCGTCGGGGCCTTGGACCAGGTCGGCGTGCCCGGTGTTCTGGACGGGATGGTCGGTGCCGCGGTGGGTGAGGATCGGGTTGGCCGGGCACGGCTCGAACGGGCCGGCGGGCGTAAGGCCGCGGGCGATCGAGACACCGTGGCCGCGCTCGGTGCCGCCCTCGGCGATCAGCAGGTACCAGTAGTCGCCGATCCGGTAGAGGTGCGGCGCCTCCGGGGCCTTGGCGCCGGGCCCGCCGGACCAGAGCCTGTGCGGTGTCCCGTACGTCTGCCCGGTGGACGGGTCGAGACGGACCTGCGACACCCCGGCGACCGTGCACCAGCAGGTGCCGTCCTCGTCCCAGACCAGGTCGGGATCGATGCCGGGGACCCCCGGCGCCCAGATGGGGTCCGACCAGGGTCCGGCGGGGTCGGTGGCCGTGACGACCAGGTTGCCGCCGCCCTCGCTGCAGTTGGTGACGATCAGCCAGAAGCGGCCGTCGTGGTGGCGCAGGGTGGGGGCGTAGATCCCGCCGGAGGACGGCATGGAGGCGGGCAGACGCAGTTGGTCCGGCCGGTCCAGGGCGTGGCCGATCTGCGTCCAGTGCACCAGGTCACGGCTGTGGAAGAGGGGCACCCCGGGGAAGTACTCGAAGCTGGAGCAGGCCAGGTAGTAGTCGTCGCCGACGCGGCAGACGCTGGGGTCGGGGTGGAAGCCGGGGAGCACGGGGTTGGCGAAGCGTCCGTCCGGCTGGCGCAGAGGGGGCACCCGATAGGTCCTCTCGTCGGTTGGTGGTGCGGGCGTGGGGTGGTTCGGGCAGCGCCGGGGGCCGTGGGGGTGATGTGGAGCAGGACGGCGGACGGCGCGGTGGACGGGGTTGGTCAGGCTCAGGTCGCTGTCGAAGCGCTTCACTTCCAGTCGCAAGTTAGCGGACCGGTTTCGTGTTGAACAAGGGTGTCTACCGCGAGATGCTTTCCATTACCGGCCCACGGGTAGCCTGACAGCCGGATTGCTGCCGTTTGCCGCCGTCGAAGCGCTTCGACAATCATGCCGACGCTGCCGACGCTGCCGACGCTGCCGAGGCCGCAGCCCGTCTACGTCAGTGGGTCCGCAGCACGTCGAGTGCCATGAGAGCCGCGTGGAGTTCGGTGCGCTGCTCGCCGGCCTCCAGGTCGCGGTCGAGGAGACGCTCGATGGTGCGCAGGCGTTGGTACATGGTTTCGCGGGAGAGGCCGCCCCGGCGTGCGGCGGTGGTCTTGTTGCCGGCCGCTTCGAGGTAGTGGCGCAGGGTCGTCAGCAGGTCGGTGCCGTGCTGGGTGTCGTGATCGATGAGTCGCCCGAGCTGCTGTTCGGCGTACTCCTGGATCCGGGTGTCCTCGCGCAGGGTGTACAGCAGGCGGTGCAGGCCGATGTCGGACAGCTCGTGGAAGGACCGGTCCGGGGGGAGGGGCTGGCCGGGTGGGGTGGCCTCGGCGACGCGGGCCGCCTCGCGGAACGAGCGGGCGGTGTCGGAGAGGTCCGTGATCTCCGAGCCGACGCTCACCACGGCTCGCGGGGCCAGGCTCAGTGCGGTGCCGCAGATTCGTTCGACGACGGGACGCCAGGGCTGGGAGGGGCGCAGAGCCAGCAGGATGCCGAGGCGGTCGGGGGCCAGCTCGCCGACGAGGGCCGAGACGCCCGCCGTCCGGAGCTCCTGGGACAGGCGGGTCTCGGCCTCGGTTCCTCCGCTGCCTGTGCGGAGGTCCACCAGGGTCGCGACGAACCGGCTGCGGTCGGTCGGCAGGCCCAGTGCGGCGCAGCGGGCGTGGGCGTCCTCGGCGGAGCGGTGGCGCTGGTCGACCAGGTCGCGCAGGGCGTTTCGGTGAGCGGTGCGTTCCCAGGGGGTGTGATGGATGAGGCGGGCGACGGTCAGCGCCATCGCGGTCCTCTCCAGCACGGTGACGTGCTCCGGCCCGAAGGCGGGGCCGTCGGTGCGGGACGGGAGCATGACCACACGGCCCCAGCGCTCACCCTGGTACTCGACGGGTGCGGTGAGCCAGCCCGCCGGGCCGCAGGTCGCCGTGTGGTCGTGGGCCCCGGTGGCTCTGGAGCGCTGTTCCCAACCGGTGAGTGCCTCCTCCACCGTGCCTCCGGACGGTTCGCAGACCAGTGCCTGGTGCGCCAGGTTCTCCAGGACGACCGTGCGACCGCACATGTCCGCCGCCGCACGCACCACGTCCTCCGGGCCGGCACCGCGCAGGGTCAGGGCGGTGAACACCTCGTGGATGCGCTGGGTGCGGCGCATCGCGTCCGCCTGGTTGCCGAGCAGGAGGGCGTGCACGACCTGGGTGACCTCCAGGAAGTTGACGTCCTTGGCGAGCGTGACGAGGGGAAGGCCCCGCAGGCGGCAGGCGTCCACGAGTGCGTCCGGCGGGCGGTGATAGCGACGAACGAGTTCGATGACCAGCGCCGCGGCCCCGACGTCGGCGAGTTCGTCGACGTACCTGCGCACGCCCGGCACGTCGTCCGGGAGTGGCATTCCCGTGGTCAGGACGAGTTCGCCGCCCTTGAGGAAGGACGCCGGGTCGGTCAGTTCGGTGATGTGGACCCACCCGACCGGCCGCTCCAGGTGGGCCACACCGGTGACGACCTGGGGTTGTCCGGCGGCCAGCACGGGAAGGGCCAGGACGTCGGCGACGGTGAGCGCGCGGGTGGGCCCATGGCCGGCCGGGTGGTTGTCGTTCACGGTCTCTCCATGGGGTCCCTCGCTCGAGCACGGTTCAGCGCCCGGGAGTGTCCGGCCACTGTGACAAGCGTGGCTGACCTGCGCAAGGGCGGTCCGTGAGCGATCGACACCCGGCATGCCCGTGATGAGGCTGACACAACGTCCGGATGTCGCGGCCCGACCGGACAGATCGCACGTTGGTGCACCCCTGGTCCGCGGAGATGCTCGGGATACCGCAGCAGACCGAACACCGAGGCCGGGAGACGAACATGACCGCACTTTCGCCGCACCTTCGCCAGGCCACGCCCGTGGTGGCGGTCCGGGGCGAGGGCGTCCACCTCTTCGGCGAGGACGGCCGCCGCTACCTCGACTTCACCGCCGGCATCGGCGTCACCAGCACCGGGCACTGCCACCCGAAGGTCGTGGCGGCGGCGCAGGAGCAGGTGGGCACGCTCGTACACGGCCAGTACACGACCGTCATGCACCAGCCGCTGCGGCAGCTCGTCGAGAAGCTGGGCGACGTGCTGCCGACCGGGCTGGACAGCCTGTTCTTCACCAACTCCGGCAGCGAGGCGGTCGAGGCGGCGCTGCGGCTGGCCCGCCAGGCCACCGGCCGCCCCAACGTCATCGTCTGCCACGGCGGCTTCCACGGCCGTACGGTGGCCGCCGCCTCCATGACGACGTCCGGCATCCGCTTCCGGTCCGGCTTCTCCCCGCTGATGAGCGGTGTGGTCGTCACCCCGTTCCCGTCGGCCTATCGCTACGGCTGGGACGAGGAGACCGCGACCCGCTTCGCTCTCCAGGAGCTCGACTACACCCTCCAGACGATCTCCTCGCCCGCCGACACGGCCGCGATCATCGTCGAGCCGGTGCTCGGGGAGGGCGGCTACGTGCCCGCCACCCGCGCGTTCATGGAAGGGCTGCGGGAGCGTGCGGACCGCCACGGCTTCCTCCTCATCCTGGACGAGGTGCAGACCGGTGTCGGCCGCACCGGCCGCTTCTGGGGTCACGACCACTTCGGCGTCACCCCGGACATCCTCGTCACCGCCAAGGGCCTGGCCAGCGGCTTCCCGCTGTCCGGCATCGCCGCCTCCGAGGAGCTGATGGCCAAGGCGTGGCCGGGCTCGCAGGGCGGCACGTACGGCGCCAACGCCGTGGCCTGCGCGGCGGCCGTCGCCACCCTCGACGTCGTACGCGACGAGAAGCTCGTCGAGAACGCCGAGGCCATGGGCAAGCGGCTGCGGCACGGCCTGGAGGCGGTGGCCGACCGCACGCCGGGCATCGGTGACGTACGCGGCCTGGGTCTGATGCTGGCCACCGAGTTCGTCACCGAGGACGGCAGCCCCGACCCCGAGACCGCCGCCCGCGTGCAGCGCGCCGCGATCGACGAGGGCCTGCTCCTGCTGCTGTGCGGCGCGTGGAACCAGGTCGTACGGATGATCCCGGCGCTCGTCATCGACGAGACGGCGGTGGACGAGGGCCTCCAGGCGTGGGCGACCGCGGTCGAGGCCGGCACATCGGGGGCGGCAGGGCGATGACGGACACCACCACGGCCCTGGAGCCACTGGTCGCGCGGCTCACCGAGACCGCTCCCGGCCTGCGGGTGGAGACCGGCCCGGGCTCCACCGGTACCTACGCCTACGACGCCTCCAACTACCGGGTTCCGCCGAGGGCCGTGGTGTTCCCCCGCAGCGCCGACGACGTGGTCGCGGTGGTGCGGGCCTGCCGGGAGGCGGGCGTGCCCGTCACCGCGCGCGGCGGCGGCACCAGCATGGCCGGCAACGCGGTCGGACCGGGTGTGGTCCTGGACTTCTCCCGGTACATGAACCGGATCCTGGACATCGACCCGGTGGCGCGCACCGCGCGGGTCGAGGCCGGGGTGATCCTGGACGCGCTGCGTGGCGCGACCGCCCTGCACGGGCTCACCTTCGGCCCCGACCCCTCCTCGCACAGCCGCTGCACTCTCGGCGGCATGATCGGCAACGACGCCTGCGGAAACCGGTCCGTGCGGCACGGGCGTACCAGTACGCACATCGAGGCACTGGAGATCGTGACCGCCGACGGCGTGCGCGCCGTCGCCGACGGCAAAGGCCTGCGCGCGGCCGACCCGAACGACACGGACGCCGTCCGCCGGGTCGCCCGCCTCACAGCGGACATCCGAGGCCTGATCGACGCCAACCTGGCGCCGATCCGCACCGAGCTGGGCCGCGTGCCCCGTCAGGTCTCCGGCTACCAGCTGCACCACCTGCTGCCCGAACACGGCTTCGACATGGCCCGCGCCCTGGTGGGCACCGAGGGCTCCTGTGCGGTCGTCACCGCCGCGACGGTCCGCCTGGTGGCGACCGCACAGGCTTCCACCCTCCTGACGCTCGGCTACGACGACGTGGTCGACGCCGCCGAGGACGTCCCCGAGATCCTGCGCTGGAAACCCACCGCCGTGGAGGGCATGGACGAGGCCATCGTCGCCACCATGCGCGCCCGCCGTGGCCCGGACTCCGTGACGGGACTGCCCGAGGGGCGGGCCTGGCTGTACGTCGAACTCGACGGTGACGACCAGACGGCGGTCGACGCCCGCGCCGCCGAACTGCTCGACGTGCTCAAGGCCCAGGGCCGGACGACCGGCGGACGGGTCGTGCGGAGCCCTGCCGAACGTCGTTCGCTGTGGCGGGTCCGTGAGGACGGGGCCGGGCTCGCCGCCCGCCTGGTGGACGGCGGGGAGTCGTGGCCGGGCTGGGAGGACGCGGCGGTCGCGCCCGAGGAGCTGGCCGCCTACCTGCGCGACTTCCGCAAGCTGCTGGCCTCCCACGGCCTGACCGGGGTGCTGTACGGCCACTTCGGCGCGGGCTGTGTCCACGTGCGCATCGACTTCGACCTCGCCACGGACGCCGGCCGGGCCGCGACCCGCCGCTTCCTCGGCGAGGCGGCCGCGCTCGTGGTCTCGCACGGCGGCTCGCTGTCGGGCGAGCACGGGGACGGGCGGGCACGCGGTGAGCTGCTGGAGGTCATGTACAGCCACCGGATGATCCGCACGTTCGCCGCCTTCAAGGAGATCTTCGACCCCGAGGGGCTGCTCAACCCCGGCGTCGTCGTGGCCCCGGCCCGACTCGACGCCGACCTCGCCCTGCACACGCCCTCCGAGGTGCTGCCCGTCGAGAGCCTCTTCTCCTTCCCCCACGACGAGGACGGCTTCGCCGGCGCGGTACGCCGCTGCGTCGGAGTCGGCCGCTGCCGCAGTGACGCGGGCGGCGTGATGTGTCCCAGCTACCGGGCCACCGGGGAGGAGACCGACTCCACCCGGGGCCGGGCCCGGCTGCTCCAGGAGATGGTGCGGGGCGACCTCGTCCAGGACGGCTGGCGCTCGACGGAGGTGCGCGACGCCCTCGACCTGTGCCTGTCCTGCAAGGCGTGCTCCAGCGACTGCCCGGTCGGCGTCGACATGGCCACGTACAAGGCGGAGTTCCTGCACCAGCACTACAAGGGCAGGATCCGCCCCCGCTCCCACTACTCGCTGGGCTGGCTGCCGCTGACCTCGTCCCTCGCCGGATTCGCCGCCCGCCCGGTCAACGCGCTGCTGCGCGGACCGGTCGGCAAACTGCTCGCCCGGCTCGGCGGCGTGACCACGAAGCGCCGGATCCCGGCCTTCGCCTCCCGGCGCGCGCTCCGCCGGGCCCTGCGCGGGGCGAGGACCGGCGAACCTGCGAAGGCCCTGCTCTTCGTCGACAGCTTCACCCGCGCCTTCCGCCCCGAGGTGGCGGGCGCCGCGAGCCGCGTGCTCGCCGACGCCGGCATCCCGTGCACGGCCGAGGACGGCCTGTGCTGCGGCCTGACCTGGGTCAGCACCGGCCAGCTGTCCACCGCCCGCCGCGTCATGGCCCGTACGGTCGCCCACCTCGACGACGGCGACGACCGGCCCATCATCGTGGCGGAACCCAGCTGCGCCGCAGCCCTCAAGCGTGACGTGCCCGAACTGCTCGGCACCGAGGCCGCCCGGCGCGTCGCGGCCCGCGTCCACACCTTCACCGGCGCCCTGACCGACCTGGCCGCGCCGGACTGGGCCCCGCCCGAGCTGCCGGACAACGTCGTCCTGCAGACCCACTGCCACGAGTACGCCACCTTCAAGGGCAGCCACCCCCGCGACCTGCTCGGCCGCCTGGGCGTGGAAAAGGTCGACGAGGCCGAGGGCTGCTGCGGACTCGCCGGGAACTTCGGCTTCGAGGAGCAGCACTACGACACCTCGATGGCCGTCGCCGACCTGGCTCTGAAGCCACGCCTCGACGGCATCGACGCCGTCGGCGGGGCCGGGCGGACGGTCGTCGTGGCCGACGGTTTCAGCTGTGCCACCCAGATCGACCACCTCGCCGGTGACCGGGGCATCCGGGCCCTGCACCTCGCGGAGCTGCTCGACCCCACCGCCGATCAACCAGGAGGAACCCCATGACCGACACACCCACGCAGTTGTTCATCGGCGGTGCCTGGGCGGACGCCGCGGACGGCGCCACCATGCCCGTGGACGACCCCGCGACCGGTGAGATCATCGCCCACGTCGCCGACGCCGGCGCCAAGGACGCCCAGCGTGCGGAGGAGGCGGCCGTTCAGGCGCAGGAGGAGTGGGCCCGTACGGCGCCCCGGGTCCGCAGCGAGATCCTGCGCCGGGCGTACGAGATCGTCGTCGAGCGCACCGACGAGCTGGCCCACCTGATGACGGCCGAGATGGGCAAGCCCCTGGCCGAGGCCAGGGGAGAGGTGGCGTACGCGGCCGAGTTCTTCCGCTGGTTCTCGGAGGAGGCCGTGCGTGTCGAAGGCGGCCACGGCGTCCTGCCCGACGGCCGCAACCGCATGCTGCTCTCCCGCCGCCCGGTCGGCCCCTGTCTGCTGATCACCCCGTGGAACTTCCCGCTGGCCATGGGCACGCGCAAGATCGGCCCGGCGATCGCCGCCGGCTGCACGATGATCCTCAAGCCGGCCCCGCAGACCCCTCTGTCCAGCCTGGCCCTCGCCGCGATCCTCAAGGAGGCCGGGTTGCCGGACGGTGTGCTCAACGTCGTCACCACCTCCCGTGCGGGGGAGGTGTGCGAACCGCTCCTGCGCGGCGGGCGGATACGCAAGCTCTCCTTCACCGGCTCCACCAACGTCGGACGCCTGCTGCTCGCCCAGAGCGCGGAGGCGGTCGTGCGGACCTCGATGGAGCTGGGCGGGAACGCGCCGTTCATCGTCTTCGAGGACGCCGACCTGGACAAGGCGGTCGACGGCGCGATGGTCGCCAAGATGCGCAACATGGGCGAGGCGTGCACCGCCGCCAACCGCTTCTTCGTGCACAGTTCCGTGGCGGAGGAGTTCGGGCGGCGCCTGGCCGAGCGCATGGGTGCGCTGGTCGTGGGGCCCGGCACCCGGGACGGCGTCGACGTCGGCCCGCTGATCGACAGGGTCGGACGGGCCAAGGTCGAGGATCTGGTGGCCGACGCGGTGGAGCGCGGCGCCCGGGTACTCGTCGGCGGCCGTACGCCCGAGGGGCCGGGCTGTTTCTACCCGCCGACCGTACTCACGGACGTCGACCCCGGCAGCCGCCTGATGGACACGGAGATCTTCGGCCCGGTCGCGGCGATCCTCACCTTCGACGACGAGGACGAGGTGATCCGCCGGGCCAACGACACCCCCTGGGGCCTCGTCGGCTATGTCTTCACCGAGGGCCTGGACCGCGCCCTGCGGGTCAGCGAGCGCCTGGAGGTCGGCATGGTCGGCCTCAACACCGGCCTCGTCTCCAACCCGGCCGCCCCCTTCGGCGGTGTCAAGCAGTCCGGGCTCGGCCGCGAGGGCGGCCGGGTCGGTCTCGACGAGTTCCTGGAGTACCAGTACCTCGCGGTGCCTGTGCGATGACGGCGGTCCTGCCCTGACCTACGCCGCGTCGCGCACCGCGCGGGCCACGCCGTGCCCGGCCGCACTGTCCTCCTGGCCGGGCACGGGGAGGGCCCTGCCTCGCCGCGGGCGGGCCGGGCCGAGGGCGCCCTCAGCGCAGGTGGCGGGCGGTGATCTCCGCCGCCGTCTCGGTCACCAGTCGCCCCAGCTCCGCGAGCCGACCGGGCTCGAAGCGGGAGTCCGGCAGGGAGACGGCGACCGCGGCCAGCGGGACGCCGTCACCGTCCAGGACGGGGGCGGCGATGGCGCAGATGCCCTGGAGGTACTGGTTGTGGTTGACGGCGTAGCCACGCTCCCTGACCCGCTGGAGCTCCGTGCGCAGCTCCTCGGCGTCCGTGATGGTGTCCTCGCCGTACCCCTCGAATGTGCCCGTCGCGAACTCGTCGACCTCGCGACGCGGGAGATGGGCGAGGATCGCGTGCCCGGTGGCCGTGGCGTGCAGCGGTGAGGTGTCGCCGATGGTGTGGAAGGTCCGTACGGGATGGTCGCAGTCGACGCGGTCGACGACGACCATGCTGTGCAGTGCGTCGGGCACCGAGAGATGGATGGTCTCGTTCACCCTGTCGCGGAGGCGGATCATGGGTTCGCGGGCGGCGGCGAACAGGCTGGAGCCCTGCAGGGCGGCGGGTCGTACGGCCAGCACCCGGGCGCCGATCTCCCAGCGCGTGGTGTCCCTGCGGTTGGCCCGGAGCCAGCCCGCCTCGTTGAGGGTGACCAGAGTGCGCTGCACCGTCGACTTCGGTAGGCCGAAGAGTTTCGTCAACTCTCCGACGGTGACCGGCTGATGCCGGGCGACCGCCTCCAGGATGCGCAGTGACCTGGTGACGCTCTTCATTTCCATCCCGGGGCCCCCATCAGGCGCGTGGCTTCGTCGCTCACCTTTGACTCCCTCCCCGGAGCCGCGGGCACGATTCATGCCGCATTCTAGCATGGCGTTCCACAATACGGCATGAAGGGGAATGGGGTCCCATGGCCTTCCCGGCGATGAGTGGCGGGAGCGCCCTGCCCGCGTCGCGCCGTGCCGCGCGCGGCGGCCGCCCTGGGCCCGCCCCCCCGGTCGGGCCCGGGGTGACGGCTGCCCTGGCATGCGGAGAGGGCCGGCTTGCACGCTTCGACGCGTGCAAGCCGGCCCTCGCCGGTCGGGGCCCTCTTGGGCCACCACCTTCCGTCAGCCGCCCAGTAGGCGTCCGCTGATCTCCTCTGTCGCGCCGGCCACGAGGCCACCCCACTCGGACTCCCGTTTCACGTCGTACCGGGAGTCGGGCATCGAGATGGCCACGGCGGCCAACGGTGTGCCGTTCTCGTCGAGCACGGGTGCGGCGAGGGCGCAGACGCCCGGCCGGTACTGGTTCCGGTTGACCGCGTAGCCGTCGGCGCGGATCCGGTCCAGTTCGGCGCGCAGCTCGTCGGGGTCGGCGGGGGTCGTGTCGCTGAAGCGCTCCAGGCCCTGGGTGATGAGTTCCTCGACGTCCTGCTTCGGAAGCCGGGCGAGGATCACCCGCCCCACGGCGGTGGCGTGCAGCGGTGAGGTGTCGCCGATGGTGTGGAAGGTCCGTACGGGATGGTCGCAGTCGACGCGGTCGACGACGACCATGCTGTGCAGTGCGTCGGGCACTGACAGGTGGATGGTCTCGTTCACCCTGTCGCGGAGGCGGATCATGGGTTCGCGGGCGGCGGCGAACAGGCTGGAGCCCTGCAGGGCGGCGGGTCGTACGGCCAGTACCCGGGCGCCGATCTCCCAGCGTGTCGTGTCCTCGCGGTTCGCGCGCAGCCAGCCCGCCTCGGCCAGGGTGACCAGAGTGCGCTGCACGGTCGACTTCGGTAGGCCGAAGAGTTTCGTCAACTCTCCGACGGTGACCGGCTGATGCTGGGCGACCGCTTCCAGAACCCGCAGCGATCTGGTGACGCTCTTCATTTCCATCCGGTTTCCCCCCGTTAATCCGCGGATTTTCTGCTGGACACCTCTTGACTCCCCTCCGAGCCGCTGTCATTCTCGTGCCAGATTCTAGCACAGCGTTCCACAATGTGGCACGGCTCGACGGAGGAGATTCCGGAGAGGGCCGGCGCCGCGAGACGCGGCGGCTGTGAGCCGAGGACCCGAGGAAAGGGCCTGGCCCCCGCCCAAACCACCTTGAATCAACCAGCCTCACGTCGGGCGCTCAGCATGCGCCTCGGCGATACGAAAGGAAAGCCCAGTGTCAGCTGCCAGGAAGCGCGTCGCCGTCGTCGGCGTCGGAACGATGGGCAGCCAGGCCGCCTGGCGGCTGGCGGCCCGCGGCGCCGAGGTCGTCGGGTACGACCGGTTCGCCCCCGGTCACGACCGCAGTGCCGCCGGCGGTGAGACCCGCATCTTCCGCAGCGCCCACTTCGAGGACTCCCGGTACGTCCCGCTCCTCCAGCACGCCGACGCCCTCTGGCAGCGGCTCCAGGAGGAGACCGGCCGCGAGCTGAGGCGCCTGACCGGATGCCTGCTCATGGGGCCGACCGAGCACCACCAGATGGCCACCGTCCTGCAGTCCATCGCCGAGCACGGCCTCGACCACGAGGTGCTCGACGCCGAGTCCCTGGCCAAGCGCTTCCCGCAGTACCGCCTCGAGGACGGCGACGCGGCCGTGCTCGACCGCCGCGCCGGCTTCATCCGGCCTGAGCTGTCGATCCAGACCGCCGCCCGCCGGGCCGAGGAGCTCGGCGCCCGGATCCACCGCTACACCACGGTGCGCGAGATCGTGCCCGTCGCGAACGGCATGGAGATCCGCACCGACTCCGGCAGCGAGCACTTCGACACGGCCGTCGTCACCCCCGGCCCCTGGGTCAACGACCTGCTGCCCGACCTGCCGTGGGAGGTGGACGTCCGCCGGCTCGTCAGCGCCTGGTACGTGCCCACCACCGACGCCTGGTTCGGCGAGGAGCGCCCCGCGTTCATCCGTACGGCACCCACCCACTGTTACGGCCTGCCCTCCCCGGACGGCATCTCCGTCAAGCTCGGCCTCTCCCGCGCCCTGCACGAGCCGGCCGGCGACCCGAACCAGCTGGACCGGACGGTGCGGCCGGAAGAGCTGGATATCTTCTCCGAGCTGATCGGGCGTCACATGCCGGACCTGCACCCCGACCCGACCCGGCTCTCCGTCTACATGGAGGGCTACACCGAGAGCAGCCGCCCGCTGGTCGGCCCCCTGCCCGGCGCCGAGAACGTCGTCCTGCTCGCCGGCTTCTCCGGCCACGGCTTCAAGCTCGCGCCCGCATTCGGCGACATCGCCGCCGACCTGGCGCTGGACGGCACCTCGCCCCAGCCCATCGACTTCATCTCCACCGTCGGCCGTACGGAGGCATGACCATGAACGACGCCACCCTCTCCGTCGGCTCCCTCGAGGCCCAGCCGGGCACCAAGGCCCGCGGCACCGTCCGGGCCGACCTCGGCACCCTCACCGCGGACATTCCGCTGACCCTGGTCAACGGCTCCCGCCCCGGCCCCCGAGTCGTCATCACCGCGGGCGTACACGGCGGCGAGTTCACGCCCATCGACGCCGTCGTGCGACTGGCGGACAGGCTGGAACCCGGCGAGGTGCACGGCCAGGTGATCATCTGCCCCGTCGCCAACCCGCCGGCCGTGTACCAGGGCCGGCTCAACGTCTCCCCGGTCGACGGCGTGAACCTGAACCGCGTCTTCCCGGGCGACCCGGCCGGCGGCCCCACCGAGCGGCTGGGCGCCTGGCTCTTCAGCCACCTCATCGACGGCGCCGACGTCTACATCGACCTGCACTGCGGCGGCATCGACCAGGTCCTGCGGGACTTCGTCGGCCACCGCCTCACCGGTGACCCCGACCTCGACAAGGCCACGGCCGAACTGGCGGGCTCCTTCGGCATCGAGGACGTCATCCTCGGTCTGAAGGCCGACGGCGGCAACAGCCACGCGGCCGCCGCCCGCCGGGGCATCTCGGCGGTCCTCGTCGAGGTGGGCGAACTCGGGCAGCGGGACGAGGCCACGGCGCTCCGCCGTGTCGACGGTCTGCTGGGGGCACTGCGCCACCTGGGCGTCCTCGACCAGGACGGCTCAGCCCCGGGCCCGATCCGCGCATGGGTCTGGTCCGCCGGTGTCACGGCCGAGGCCACGGGCCTGTGGTACCCGGAGTTCTCCTTCGACGGTGACGTCATCGGCGAAGTGGCGGAAGGCGACGTCCTCGGCCGCATCGTCGACCCGGCCGACGGCCGGGAGCACACCGTCCACGCCCCCGCCGGCGGGCGGATCTTCTACGGCATGCACGGCCTCACCGTCGCCCACGGCGACGAACTGGCCGCCATAGCCGTCCCCTGGGACCCCGACCAGTCCACGCGGCCGGAGACCCTCCGGACCCCCGGCGTCGGCGTCGCACCCGACGAGGCGGACCCCCGCCCGTAGAACACCACCCCAGCCGCCCCCCTTCCCACGTCCAGCACCACCCAGGAGGCACACGATGAGAGATGCCCGGATAGACCGCCGGCTCTTCCTGCGCGGAGTCGGCGGAGTCACCGCGGGCCTCGCCGCCGCGTCCGCCCTCAGCGCCTGCGGCACCGGCACCAGCCGGTCCGTCGCCGGCAGCGGCGGCAAGAGCTCCAAGACGCTCGTCGTCCGCAACAGCGGTGGCACCTACGGAGACGCCAACCAGACGGCGGTCTACGACGCGTTCACCAAGGAGACCGGTATCCAGATCAAGGTGGTGAACATCGCGTACGCCCAGCTGCTCGCCCAGATCAAGCAGGGTCGCCCGCAGTTCGACCTGATCGACACCTCCATGGCCGACGTCGTGCGCTTCAAGGACGAGGACGCCACCGAGGAACTCGACTACGACCGCCTGAAGAACACCAGGAACACGGGCATCGCCGAGTCACTGATGATGTCCCACGGCGTCGGCAAGAACTACTGGGCCAGCGTCATGGCGTACCGCACCGACGCCTTCGACGGGAAGAAGCCCGGGAGCTGGGCGGACTTCTGGGACACCAAGGCGTTCCCCGGCAGCCGTGCCCTCCAGGCCAGGGACGCCGACCTGCCCGAGCTGGAGTTCGCCCTCCTCGCCGACGGCGTGCCCCTGGACAAGCTGTATCCCCTCGACGTGGAACGGGCCTTCAAGTCCCTC
The DNA here is from genome assembly GCF_001514265.1 of Streptomyces resistomycificus. Taxonomy (GTDB): domain Bacteria; phylum Actinomycetota; class Actinomycetes; order Streptomycetales; family Streptomycetaceae; genus Streptomyces; species Streptomyces resistomycificus. The sequence goes on from NZ_KQ948989.1 coordinate 271,239, forward strand.
GACAACATCAAGGGGTCCGTCCGCAAGTACTGGGACACCGGTGCCCTCCCCGGCCTGCTGCTCGGCCGCGAGGAGGTCGTCGCCACCAGCGTCTGGCACGGCCGTCTCGACGCCCTGATCAAGGGCGGCTCGCCGATGGCGTACCAGTGGAACGGCGCACGCCGGCAGAGCAACGGCTTCTGCGTCCCCAAGGGCGCGGCGAACCCGGACGCCGCCTACCAGCTGATCGACTTCGCGCTGCGGCCCGACATCCAGGCCAACTACGCCGAGATCTACCCGATGGCCCCGGTCGTGCCCGCCGCCTACAAGAAGCTCTCCACGGCCGCCGGGGACAACCTGGCCAGCTCGCCCGAGCACCTGAAGGCCGGGTTCGACCTCGACGTCGAGTGGTGGATCAAGAACGAGGCCGCCGTGTCCAAGCGCTGGCAGGAGTGGGTCAATGCCTGAGCTGCACCTGAAGTCCCAGCCCCAGTCCTCCCCGGCGGTCTTCCCGCCGCCGGGGTCCGGCACCGGAAAACCCCTCTCCGTCACGGACTTGCGCAAGACGTACGGTGGCGTGACCGCTGTCGACACGGTCTCCATGGAGATCGCGGGCGGCGAGTTCGTCACCTTCCTGGGGTCCTCCGGCTCCGGCAAGACCACCACCCTGATGATGATCGCCGGGTTCTGCGAGCCCGACTCCGGCAGCATCGTCGTCGGCGGCCGTGACGTGACCCGCCTCGCCCCGCAGAAACGCGGCCTCGGCTTCGTCTTCCAGCAGTACCTGCTCTTCCCGCACATGACGGTCTGGGAGAACGTCGCCTTCCCGCTCCAACTGCGGGGCGTGCCCAAGGCGGAGCTGCGCCGACGAGTGGGCGAGACCCTGGAGATCGCCGGACTCTCCGCCATGGCCCGCCGCCGGCCGCGCGAGCTGTCCGGCGGCCAGCAGCAGCGCGTCGCGCTGTGCCGGGCGCTGGTCTACCGGCCGCCGGTGATCCTCATGGACGAGCCGCTCGGCGCCCTGGACAAGAAGCTTCGCGACCAGCTGCAGACCGAGATCAAGCGCATCCAGCAGGAACTCGGCCTCACCGTCATCTACGTGACGCACGATCAGGAGGAGGCGCTGGTCCTGTCCGACCGGATCGCGGTGATGCGGGACGGGCGGATCGACCAGTTCGACACCCCGCGCGAGCTCTTCGAGCGTCCCCGCACCCCGTTCGTCGCCGACTTCCTCGGCGCGGCCAACTTCCTGCCCGGCACCGTCCAGCAGCGGACGCCCGAGCAGACCCTCGTACGGCTGGACACCGGAGGCCTGCTCACGGCCCGCCCGCAGGCGGGAGCGGAGGGAGCCAAGGTGCGGGCCGCGGTCCAGCCCGGCCGGCTCCGGCTGTGCACGCCCGGCGACGGGTTCTGTACCGGGACCGTCGAGACGGTCACCTACGTGGGAACCCTCGTCCGCGTCACCGTCCGCCCGGCGGGCGGCGCCGACACCGGTGTCGTACGGCTGGAACTCCCGGCCGGCGAGGCCCCGGTCCTCGGCGAGCAGGTCAGCCTGACGGCCCACCCCGACGACGTCAGCGTCTTCGCGGTGGAAGGGGGCGGGTGAGCATGGCCGGATCCCTCCTCGCGCCCGCGCCCCCGGCCCCGGGCGCCGCGACCCCCGCCGCCGGCACGGGACGGCTGCACCGGCTGCGCCGCGCGCTGTCCGAGCGCCGCACCCGCTTCGGGCTGCTGAACGCCGCACCCGTCGTCGTCTACCTGCTGGTGCTGTTCGTCTACCCGATCTTCAGCACCCTGCTCCTCAGCCTCAAGGGGGAGGAGGGGGGATGGACGCTGCACTGGTACGCGGACGCCCTCCAGGGCTCCAACCTGGAGGTCCTCTTCACCACCCTGCGGATCTCCGCCGAGACCTCGCTGCTCAGCCTGGTCATCGGGTTCCTGCTGGCCGCCGCCGTCTCCCGGCTCAAGCCGCTGTGGGCAGGCCTGGTGATGATCATCGTCATCGTGCCGCACTTCATCAGCGCGCTGGTGCGCACCTACGGCTGGATCATCCTGCTCGGTGAACGCGGCGTGGTGAACAACGCCCTGACGGATCTGAAGGTCCCCGGCGCTCCCTTCCAGATGCTCTACAACGAGATAGGCGTGGTCATCGGCACCACCTCCGTGATGCTGCCGTACACCGTGCTGCTGCTGTACGCGGTGATGCGCGGCATCGACCGCAGGCTGCCCGCCGCCGCGGCCAGCATGGGCGCGGGCCGGCTGACGATCTTCCGCCGGGTCTACCTGCCGATGGTCGCTCCGGGCCTGGTCAACGCGGGCATCCTGTGCTTCATCCTCTGCCTCGGCTACTACCTGACCCCCGCCCTCATGGGTGGTCCGAAGCAGACCATGGTCGCCTCGCTCATCAGTGAGCAGGTGATGAAGCAGAACCAGTGGAACGGCGCCGCCGCGCTCGGCATCATCCTGCTGCTCCTCACCTTCGGAGGTCTGCTCCTGCTGCGGCTGATCAAGGCCGTGAGCGAGGCCGCGAAGAATCGAGGTATCTCATGATCGCGCTGCGCTCGACACTGGCCGGGCGGATCTTCCTGACCGTCGCCTCCACGGTGATCCTGCTGTTCCTCGCCCTGCCGATCGTCCTCATCGTCGTCACCTCCTTCGGAAAGGACGCCTTCGGCGCCTTCCCGCCGGACTCCTGGACGCTGGGCTGGTACAAGGTGCTGTTCGCCGACGGCAGCAAGTGGCCGGCCGCGCTCTCGCTCAGCGCCCTGATCGCCTCACTGACCACCGTGTTCTCGCTCCTCCTGGGCATCACGGCGGCCACGGCACTGGTCCGCAGCAACCTGCCGCTGCGTTCGGCGGTGTACGGACTGGTCCTCGCCCCGCTGGTGATCCCCCAAGTGGTCATCGCCCTCGGGCTGTTCCTGCTCTTCGAGCCGGCCGCCATGCTCGGCAGTCCGATCGCCATCGCCCTCGGCCACACCGTGCTCGCCTCACCGATCGCCGTGATGATCCTCATGGCCACGCTGAAGGGCATCGACGAACGACTGGAGGACGCGGCGGCCAGCATGGGCGCGAACCGGCTCACCGTCGCCCGGCGCATCACGCTCCCTCTCGCGATGCCCGGCATGATCGCCGCCGCGGTCTTCTCCTTCATCACCAGCTTCGACGAGTTCTTCATCTCGCAGTTCCTGTCCTCGGTGGACACCACGACCCTGCCCGTCCAGGTCTTCAACGTCCTCCAGTTCGATGTCGACCCGTCCGTGACGGCCATCAGCGCGGTCCTCATCGCGATCGCCGTCCTGGCCCTCGTCCTGGTCGCCGCGGTGCGCCGACTCGGCGGGGCCGAAAAGCAGGACGGTCTGCTGCCGACGGAGCCCGCGGTGGGCCTGTCCACCGGGAGTGAAACCTCATGACCACCAGCACCCGCACCCCGGCCGGCGAACTGTCCGCCATTGCGGCCGGCCACCTGCTGCTCAACATGACCCCCAACGGCTCGCTCGGCCCGGAAGGCGAGAACCTCCTCGTCATCCGGCGGGGAGAGGGCCCGTACGTCGACGACGCCGACGGCAGGCGCTACATCGACGGCCTGTCCGGGCTGTACTGCTGCCAGCTCGGCTACTCCTACGGCCCCGAGTTCGCCGAGGCCGCCGAACGGCAGCTGCGAGAGCTGTGCTACAGCCCGCTGTGGACCTCCTCCGCGCACCCGACGGCGATCGAACTCGCCGAGAGGCTGTCCCGGATCGCCCCCGTGGACATCGAGCACACCTTCTTCTCCAGCGGCGGCGCCGAAGCCGTCGAGACCGCCTGGAAGATCGCCCGCCGCTACCACGCGCTGCGCGGCGAGCCGGGCCGCACCAAGGCCATCGCTCGGCGTGGCGCCTACCACGGGCTGACCATCGGCACCCTGTCGCTCACCGACGACCCAGGCCTGACCGAGCCGTACGGCCCGCCGGCGATCGACACCCGGTTCGTGGCCAACACCAACCGCTTCGGCCTCGCACCGGAGTACGCGGACGACGACCTGTACACGGCCCGGCTGCTCGCCGAGCTTGAGGACGCGATTCTGGCCGAGGGGCCGGAGACCGTCGCCATGCTGATCGCCGAGCCGGTGCAGAACCGGGGCGGCTGCATCACCCCGCCCCAGGGTTACTGGCAGGGTCTGCGGGCGCTGGCCGACCGGTACGGACTCCTGCTCGTCGCCGACGAGGTGATCACGGCCTTCGGCCGGCTCGGGGAGTGGTTCGGCGGGGACCGCTACGGCGCCCGCCCGGACATGGTCACCGTCGCCAAGGGCATCACCGCCGGTTACGCCCCCATGGGGGCGACTCTGGTCAGCCAGGGTGTCGTCGAGGTCATCAACCGGCCCGGCGCGGTCCTCAACCACGGCTACACCTTCGGCGGGCACCCGCTGAGCGCGGCCATCGCCCTGCGCAACCTGGAGATCATGGAGCGGGACCGGATCCTGGAGAACGTGCGTGGCCTCCAGGACCACCTGGCGGGCCGCATGGCATCCCTCGCGGACCTGCCGATCGTCGGCGACGTCCGGGGCGCCGGATTCTTCTACGCCTGCGAACTCGTCGGTGACCACGAGGACGGCGGCTTCGGCGACACCGCCCGCGCCGACCTGATCGCCGACCTGATCCCGCGCCGGCTGCGTGAGGCCGGCCTCCTCGCCCGCGTCTACAACCGGTCCGCGCCACTGGTCCAGATCGCGCCCCCGCTGATCAGCGACCGGGCCCTTCTCGACCGTATCGCCGACATCCTCGCGGAGACCCTCGCCGAGGCGTCCGCCCGCATCTGACCCATGTTTCGGAAAGGAACAACATGTACTCCATCGGTCCGCTGACCGTCGCCCCCGGCGAGCGCGCCCAAGGCCTCATCCCGGTCGGCACCAGCAGCTACGGTGTGGAACTCGGCATCCCCCTGATCGTCGTCAACGGCGCCCAGGACGGCCCGGTCCTGTGTGTGGACGCCGGCGTGCACGGCGACGAGTACGACGGCCAGGAAGCCGTCCGCCGCGTGGTCGCCGAGATCGACCCGGCCACCCTGCGCGGCACGCTCGTCGCCATCCCCTGCATGAACACCCCGGCCTTCGAGGCGGCGGCCCGCACCAGCGGCCTGGACCACCTCAACCTCAACCGCATCTTCCCCGGTGACGCGGACGGCTCGTACTCGCTGCGCCTGGCCGCCACCTTCGTCGAGCAGGTCGTCCCGGCCATCGACGCCCTGGTCGACCTGCACACCGGCGGCACGTTCGGTGAGATCGCCCCGCTGGTCATCCTTCAGGGCGGCTACGAGGAACTGGCGACGGACATGGCCCTCGCGGCCGGGCACGAGCTGGTCTGGAAGGGCGGCAAGTGGGGCGGCACGGTGCGCCACCCCACGCTCGCGGCGGGCAAGCCCGCCATCACCATCGAGGTCGGTGGTGGCACCTACCGCGAGGAGAACGTCACCCTGCACATGCACTCCATCCGCAACATCCTCCGGCAACTCGGCATGATCGACGGTGCGGCGGAGCTGCGGGACACCTACACCACGGTCTCCGGCACTTTCGCCCGCTCCGACGCCGGCGGCTTCTTCGTCGGCCACGCCGAGCCGGGGGACACCTGCAAGGAAGGCGACCTGATCGCCCACATCGCCGACCACTACGGCAACACGCTGGAGGAGGTCCGCGCCCCGCAGGACGGCATCGTGCTCTGGGTCCGCCGGATCCGTACCGTCCGCCCCGGCGACGAGGTCGTCATCTTCGGCGAGGTGCAGGGGGAGATCACGCCATGACCGGCGAACTGCGGTTGACCGAGCTGCTGATCGACGGCAAGCAGGTGGCCGCCGCCGACGGACGCTCCTTCACGGTCCTCGACCCGTCCGACGGTACGGTCATCACCCATGTCGCGCTGGCCGGCAAGGCGGACGTGGACCAGGCGGTGGCCGCGGCCCGCTCGGCCTTCACCTCTCCCGAATGGGCCCGCATGCGGGCCGCGGACCGGGGCCGCATCCTGTACCGGATCGCCGAGGCCATCCGCTACCAGGGCGAACGGCTGGCCCGCCTGGAGAGCCAGGACGTCGGCAAGCCGCTGAGCCAGGCCAAGGCCGATGTCGAGGCGGCGGCCCGCTACTTCGAGTTCTACGCGGGCGTCACCGACAAGCTCGGGGGCACGACGATCCCTCTCGGGCCCGGCCTGATCGACTACACCGTGCGTGAGCCGATCGGTGTGTCCGGCCAGATCATCCCGTTCAACTACCCGCTGCAGAACACCGCGAGGGGCTCGGCCCCGGCGCTGGCGGCAGGCTGCACGGTGGTGCTCAAGCCGTCGCCTGAGGCGCCGCTCACCCCGCTGGAGATCGGCAGGATCGCCCTGGAGTGCGGACTTCCGCCGGGCGTTCTCAACGTCGTCCCCGGTGACGGAGAGACCGGCGCGGCCCTCGCCGGGCACCCGGACATCGACCAGGTCACCTTCACCGGCTCGGTGCCGACCGGCATCAAGGTCGCCCAGGCCGCCGCCGCCAACGTGGTGCCGTCCGTCACCGAGCTGGGCGGCAAGTCCCCGGTCGTGGTCTTCGCCGACGCCGACTTCGACCTGGCGCTGACCGCTGTCGCGGCCTCGGCCTTCGGCAACGCCGGCCAGACCTGCTCGGCCGGCACCCGGCTGCTGCTCCAGCGCGGCGCCGAGGAGTTCCTCGACAAGCTGGTCGCGTACGCCGCCTCGCTGCGCATCGGTCCGGGGCTCACCGACCCGGACATCGGCCCGCTGGTCGCCGGCAGGCAGCGCGACCGGGTGCTGGGCTACCTGGACCTGGCCCGCGAGGAGGGCGCCGTGGCACGGGCCGGCGGCGGTGCGCCGTCCGACCCGGCCCTGTCCGACGGCTACTACGTCGAGCCGACCGTCCTCACCGGCCTGACCAACGACGCCCGATGCGCCCGCGAGGAGATCTTCGGCCCCGTCGTCACCGTCATCGAGTTCGACGACGCCGACGAGGCCCTGGACATCGCCAACGACAGCCCGTACGGCCTGGCGTCCTACGTCTGGACGCGGGACATCGACAAGGCGATGCGGCTGGCCGAGGGCATCCGGGCCGGCCAGGTCTACGTCAACGCCACCGGCGTCGGCACCGGCGTCGAACTCCCCTTCGGTGGCTACAAGCACAGCGGCTGGGGCCGGGAGAAGGGCCTCGCGGCCCTCGACAGCTACACGCAGACCAAGAACGTCTGCGTCGGATTCGGGAGCCGGTCATGAGATACCGCTCGCTCGGCGAGCGCGGGCCGGCCGTCTCCGTGGTCGGCGTCGGCGGCAACAACTTCGGCGCCCGTCTGGACGAGGAGGGCACGAAGGCCGTCGTCCACGCGGCCCTCGACGCCGGGATCACGCTGTTCGACACGGCCGACATGTACGGCGGCTTCGGCGAACAGGGCGGCTCGCGCGGCGACGGCGAACGCCTCCTCGGCGCTGCCCTCAAGGGACGCCGGGACGAGGTCGTCCTGGCGACCAAGTTCGGTATGGAGATGGGGCCGGAGGCGGACCTCCACGGCCGGCGCGGCGCCCGCTCCTACATCCGGTACGCCGTCGAGGCGTCCCTGCGCCGGCTCGGCACCGACCGGATCGACCTGTACCAGTACCACGAGCCGGACGGTGTCACCCCGCTGGAGGAGACCGTCGCCGCGCTCCGTGAACTGGTCGACGAGGGCAAGATCGGTCACATCGGCTGCTCCAACCTCCCACCCGAGCAGCTCACCGGCGCCTTCGTGTCGACCCAGGCCCGCTACCACCTGCTCGACCGCGGCGTGGAGCGGGACCTGATCCCGGCCTGTCTGCACAACGGCGTGGGCCTGCTGCCGTACTACCCGCTGGCCAACGGCCTGCTCAGCGGGAAGTACCGGCGCGGTGAGCAGCCCCCGGCCGGCAGCCGGCTGTCCTGGCGGCAGGGCTGGCTCACCGACGCGGCCCTCGACAAGGTCGAGGCGCTCTCCGGCTACGGCGCCGAACGAGGACTCACCCTCCTGGAGGTCGCCGTGGGCGCACTGGCCGCGCTGCCCGCCGTCGGCTCCGTCATCTGCGGCGCCATGACCCCCGAACAGGTCACCGCCAACGCGGCGGCGGCCGACTGGATCCCCGACCCGGCCGACCTGGCCGCACTGGACGCGATCGTCACCCCCGGCGAACGCGTCGTCTGAAGCCCCCCACCCCGCCCCCTGGAAATCCGGAAACCCGCGAACTGAGGCTGAACACCATGCGAGAGATCGTCACCTTCGACGCCTATGGAACCCTGGTCGACTTCCAGCTCGGCCCCACCACCCTGAAGATCCTTGCCGACTCCGGCCGGCTGGACCTGGACAACCTGGACGTCGACGAGTTCCTCGACGACTTCCGCGTCATGCGCTTCCAAGCCGTCCTGGAGGCCTACCGCCCCTACCACGAGGCCCTGCCCTCCAGCCTGCGCAACGCCATGCGCCTGCACGGCCTGGAGTACCGCGACTCCGACGGCGAGGCCCTGGTGGACGCGGTCCCCACCTTCGGTCCCTTCCCGGAGGTCCCGGACGCACTGCGCGCCCTGAAGACCAGGTACGAGATCGCCATCATCTCCAACACCGACGACAACCTGATCGCGCGGAACGTCGAGAACATCGGCGTCGAGTTCGACTACGTCATCACCGCCCAGCAGGCGGGCGCCTACAAGCCGGACCGCCAGACCTTCAGGCACGCCTTCCGGACCATGGGCGTCGAGCCGTCCCAGGTCATCCACACCGCCCAGGGCTGGGAGTACGACCACATCCCGACCCGCGACCTCGGCCTGAAGCGCCGCGTGTGGATCAACCGCTACGGCCGCCCCGGCAGCGCCGACTACCAGCCCTACGACGAGCTGCCCGACCTGTCGGGCCTGCCGAAGCTGCTCGGCTGCTGACCGACGGCGCACCGGCGAAACAGACCGAGACACAGAGGACGCACGCCATGAAGCAGATCCCCTACTGGCTGGACACAGCCCCCGCCTTCCCCGACCGTTCCGGAAAGGACCTGCCCGACGCGGCGGACGTGGTGGTGATCGGCGGCGGTCTCACCGGCCTGTCCACCGCCTATCACGCCGCCCGTAAGGGCGCCCGGGTCGTCCTGGTCGAGAAGGACAAGGTGGGCTCGGGCGCCTCCGGGCGCAACGGCAGCATGTGCACCCAGGGCATCACCATCAGCCCCGCCGAGGCGCGCAAGCGTTTCGGGCAGGAGCGGGCCCGTGAGCTGTACGACTCCTTCCGCGAGGCGGTCGACGTCGTCGAGGAGCTCACCCGCACCGAGAACATCGACTGCGACTTCAACCGCTCCGGGCGCCTCGGCGCGGTCTGCAAGCCCGGGCACTTCGACGGCCTGCGGGCCAAGCAGCGCGACCTGGCCGAGAACTTCGGCCACGAGACGATCGTCCTGAGCAAGAGCGAACTGCGGGCCGAGCTCGGCACGGACTACTACCACGGCGCCCTGCTCGACCCGCTCAGCGCGGGCCTGCACGTGGGCAAGTTCGTCGGCGGCCTGGCAGACGCCGCCGAGCGGGCCGGCGCCGAGATCCACGAGCGCAACGCCGCCACCGGCCTCACCCGCCTCCCCGGCGGTGGCTTCCTGGTGGAGACCATGAACGGCACCATCCGTGCCAAGCAGGTCATGGCGGCGACGGACGCCTACACCGACAAGTCGATGCCGTGGTTCCGCAAGCGGCTGATCAACGTCGGCAGCTTCATCATCGTCACCGAGCCGCTGGGGGAGCAGCGCGCCAAGGAGCTCATCCCCAACGGCCGCCTGCTGGTCGCACACAAGAACGTCGGCCACTACGTCCGCCTCACCCCCGACAACCGCCTCGCCTTCGGCGGCCGGGCCCGCTTCGCCCCCTCCAATCCGGCCTCCGACATCAAGAGCGGCGACATCCTCAAGCGGGAGATGACGGAGATCTTCCCGCAGCTGGCCGGGACGCGGATCGACTACGTCTGGGGCGGCATGGTCGGCTTCTCCTGGGACCGTATCCCGCACGCGGGTGACGTCAACGGCCTGTACTACTCCATGGGTTACTGCGGCCACGGCGTCCAGATGGCCACGTACATGGGCCGCGCCATCGCCGAGATGATGGACGGCAAGCCGGAGGCCAACCCGCTGCGCGGCTTCGGCTTCCCGAAGGTGCCCGTCCCGTTCTACAACGGCACGCCCTGGTTCCTGCCGTTCGGCGGTGCCTACTACAAGGCGAAGGACCGGCTGCTCTGAGCCGATGCCGACGGCGTCCAAGCCGCGGGGACTCCCAAGCAGCGGTCCTGGGACCTCCCCGCGGCTTTCCGGTCACGCGGCCTGCCGCCGCACCCCACATACGTCCGCTGGTCTGACGGGTGCGGTTCGCCCGAGGCGTGGCCCGAGGCGAAGCGCGGCCGGTGTCGATTCTCGACCGTCAGGTCGAGCGGCGTCGGAGGCATGCCTGGCCCCGCACCCGCTACGCCACCGGGTTCAACGACCCTGTCCGGCTCCCGTCGACTCAGGGTCCGCGCTCTCCTGCAGCTCACGGAGTATGCGGGCCTTGTCGGCCCGGTAGCGCTCGACGGTCGCGAGCTTGACGCCTTCGTATCCGCGAACGGCGTCCGGCAGCTCCGCGAGCCGGTGGACCTCGGCCAGGTTCGCCTCGTTCAAGAGCCCGAGCGCGGCGTTGATCGACTCACGGTACTCGTCGACGAGCTCCCGCTCGATCCGTCGCATGTGCTGAAGTCCGAACACGTCGAGGCGGGTCCCCCGAACGCGCCGCAGCGCACGCAGCAGGCTGAGAACCGGACGGAACCAGCTCCCCAGAGCGACTTTCCTCTTCATACCCGCGGCTCGCAGAACAGGCGGATGCAGCCGGAAGTAGCGTCGGCTCGTGCTTCCGAACGTTGCGGTGATGTGGTCGTCCACGACCGGATCGAGGGCGAGCCGTGCCACCTCGTACTCGTCCTTGTACGCCATGAGCTTGTGGAGATGACGGGCGACGGCCTCGGTCAACTCGGTGGAAGCACCGACGGCAGCGCGTTCCGCGAGCGCCACCGCCTTGACGAAGTCGACGTAGGTGCGGGCGTAGCGCCTGTCCTGGTAGTCGATGAGGTCGCCCACGCGCACGGTGAGGAGACGATGCAGCTCCGACTCCTCGTCATCGGTGACCGAGGCCACGAGCTCGGTGGTTCCAGTGGGGAGCTGCGGTGCCTCCGGGAACGGCGAGCCGGCCAGCACGGCACGCAGCACCTCCGGATCGGCGACCGCCTGTCGCCCTCGCCGGAAGGCCTGCACATTGCGGTCGACGGCGACTCCGTTCAGGGCGATGGCCTCTTCGATGGCCGAAGCCGGCATCGGTAGCAGCCCCGTCTGGTACGCGGCCCCCACCAGCAGCATGTTGGCGTACTGCTCGTCGTCGAAGAGCCGCGTAGCCAGTGCGCCGGAGTCCAGGGCGACGATCTGGCGTGTCGCGTGGTCGACGGCACGGCGCACGGCGTCGGGAGCCGGGAAGCTGACCGCCGTGTCGACCACCATGTGCCCGGTGGGTATCTCGGTGGTGGTCATGACGGCGACGGTGCGGCCCGGGGAAGCGGCGGACAGGTGCTTCGGGTCGGTCGCGACGAGCGGGTCGCATGCGAGGTAGAGGTCGCACTGCCCCTCACCGATCCTGGCCCCCTGTTCCACGACCCCTTCTGTGATCTTGATGTCGGAGACGACGGCGCCGCCCTTCTGGGCGAGACCGGTCTGGTCGAGGCTGCGCGCGTGTCGGCCGTCGATGACGGCCGCGGTCGCCAGCACCTGGGAGATGGTGACGATGCCCGTTCCCCCGATCCCGGTGATCCGCATGCCGAAGGAGTCGGCACCGGCCATGCGAGCCGGCTCGGCCACGTCGGTGGCCTCGAGAACGGGAAGGTCCGCGTGCTTCGGCTTGCCGGTGGACGTGATGGTCATGAACGCAGGGCAGTCGCCGTCGAGGCACGAGTAGTCCAGGTTGCACGAGGACTGGTCGATCCTGGTCTTGCGGCCGAACTCCGTCGAGACCGGGTGAACCGACAGACAGTTCGACTTGCGGCCGCAGTCACCGCAGCCCTCGCAGATGCGCTCGTTGATCCAGACTCGCGTCCTCGGTACCTGGACCTTGCCGCGTCGGCGGGCACGCCTCTTCTCGGCGGCGCATTCCTGGTCGTGGATGAGGACCGTGACACCGGCGGTGTCCTTGAGCTCCGCCATCGCGTCCTCGATCGCAGCCCGGCCGAGAACCTTCACCGACTTGGGAAGCCGCGCCCGCGGGATGCGTGCCCTGTCCTCGGTCGTGATGATCACCTTGGCGACACCTTCGTCGAGAAGCGTGGCGGCGAGCCGGTCGACCGGCAGGGCGCCGACGGCGTCCTGGCCGCCGGTCATGGCGACCGTCCCGTTGTAGAGCAGCTTGAACGTGACGTTCACCCCCGCGGCGATCGCCGCCCGGACGGCCAGGCTGCCCGAGTGCATGAAAGTGCCGTCCCCGATGTTCTGCACGAAGTGGTCGGCGTCGACGAACGGCTCCATCCCGATCCACTGAGCCCCTTCCCCGCCCATCTGGGTCATGCCGACGACCGACCCGACCTGTTCGGGATCCATGAACACGACCATGGAGTGGCAGCCGATCCCCGCGCCGACCAGGGAGTCCCCGCCGGCGGTGGTCGAGGTGTTGTGCGGGCATCCCGAGCAGTAGTACGGGCTGCGGGTCAGGAGCGGCAGTGCCGACGCCGTACGGGACCTGGGCCGCCGACGCCATGCGCGGGCGGCTTCGATGCCGAGCGGAGCGAGCACCCTGGACAGTCCGGCGGCGATGATGTCGGCGTCGAGCTCCCCCGAGCGGCTGAACAGCGCCCGCCCGTCCTTGTCCTGCTTGCCGCGGACGAACGGAGCATCGGAGCGGCCGTAAAGGGTCTCTTTGACGGCGGCTTCGAGGAACGGCCGCTTCTCCTCGACGACCACCACCTCGTCCAGGCCGTCCGCGAACTCGATGACGGCGTCACGTTCGAGGGGGAAGACCATGCCGAGCTTGAGGATCCTGATGCCGTGCCGTGCGAGGTCCTCGTCGGTCAGACCGATGATGCGGAGGGCCTCGCGGACGTCGAGGTAGGTCTTTCCGGACGTCAGGATGCCGATCCTGTCGGACGGTCCGCGCTGGACCACCCGGTTGAGGCCGTTGAGGCGGGCGTACTCCACGGCGCGGGGGAGCCGGACCTCGTGCAGGCTGCGCTCGAGCGCCATGAGAGGGGCGCCCAGGAGCATCGAGCTCGGCTTGTGCGGGCCGCGGCCCGAGTCGCCCTCCGCGACCGAGATCCGGTCGCGCGCCACGACGGCTGTGGACGCCGAGTCCGCGACCGCGGTGGTGATCTTCAGGCCCGACCACAGGCCGCTGTACCGGGAGAGGAACTGCGCGTGCAGCCCGAAGTCGAGGACGTCCTGCGCGTCGGCCGGGTACAGCGTGGGGATCGCCAGGTCCGCGAGCGTCGCCTCGCTGGCGCACGGCACACTGGACGACTTGGCTCCCGGATCGTCGCCGACCAGAGCGACCGCGCCGCCTGAGGGGCCTGTGCCCACCAGGTTCGCGTGGCGCAGGGCGTCCGAGGCGCGGTCGAGGCCGGGGGACTTGCCGTACCAGATACCCACGACGCCCTCCCACCGTGAGGTTCCGGTCTGGCCGGCCAACTGGCTGCCCATGGCGGCGGTCGCGGCGAGTTCCTCGTTGACCCCTGGTCTGTGGACGATGTCGTGCTCGCGCAGCAACGCCCCGCGCCGTGCCAACTCGATGTCGTACCCGGCCAGTGGTGATCCCTCGTACCCGGATACGAACGTGGCGGTACGCAGTCCGTTCAGGCGGTCATGCCTGGACCGATCCAGGAGAACGCGGACGAGAGCCTGGATCCCGGAGAGATGCAGGACGCCTTCTTCACGCAGGTAGCGATCTTCCAGGCGGAAGCGTCGGCCGCGCGGCTGCTCCGCCTCGGTGATGAATGCAGTCATCGTCCTTTTCCTGACAACAGTTCGGGACCGCTGACGCCCTGATGGCCGTCAAACGTCGAGTTCCTCGGCCGTCTCGGATGGGGCCGGTGTCGGTGACGGAGGCGCCCTCACCGTGACGCTGGGTCGGTCAGCCGCGCGGTCGCCCAGCCGAGCAGTGCGCCGCGGAACGCCGATACCAGTCGGTGAGTGATCTGCGAGGGCGCCAGCGCGAGCGTGTCACGGAGATCGAAGATCTCCCGGGGGTCGAAGAGGACGTTCCACAGGAAGGCGGCCTCGTCCTCGACACCGGCGAGCTCGCTGACGCCGAGGATCGCCACGAGTTCGCGGAGGGGACGGGTGAGGGCCTCCGCCTGGCCTTCCAGGTACGGCTCGTCGTCCTTGTACCGCGCGAGGAATCCCTCTGACGACCGCCGGTGCACCAGCGCTGCGCCTTCGGCGAGGATGAGATCCACCCAGAAACCGCAGACACTCTCGAGCAGGGCCAGACCGTTGCTCGGCTGCTCGAGACTGTAATCGCGGAACTTGCTCCCGATGTCCCGTCGGTAGGCGCTGAGAGCGTCGTCCGCGGACTCGAAGTGCCGGTAGGCCGTCGCGACCGACACATCCGCCTGCCGAGCGATGTCGGCGAGGCTGATCGGCTGCTCGCGACGCTCGAAGAGCTCCGCGGCGGCCTGGATCAGCTTGGCGTTGTTCAACCGCTGATCCCTGCGCATGTGTGTCCCTTTCATGTACGCGGCTCATTCCGTGGGTGCTTGCCTGGCCTGCGCGCGCATGCCCTGCTCGGATTCCGCGATCTGCGCAAGCTCGGTGGCGATGTCATGCGCCTTCTTCAGGGGCACTGCGACGATGCCGTCGGAGTCCGCCACGACGATGTCACCGGGGTTGATGACGACACCGCCGATGGCGACGGGTGTCCCGAAGGCGCCCGGGCCGTTCTTCCACGGCCCCGCGGGCGTGACCGAACGCGACCACACGGGGAATCCCTGCTGCCGGATCTCGTCGCGGTCCCTGACCGCTCCGTCGACGATCGCTCCTACGGCACCCCGCGAGGAGAAGTACTGGGCGAGGATGTCGCCCATCACCGCCCGGCCCGCGTAGCCGAATCCGTTGATCACGAGCAGGTCACCGGGTTCGATGTGCGCGACGGCGTCGATCACGGCCAGATCGTCACCGGCGACGGTGAGGACCGTCAGGGCGCTGCCCACGGCACGGCAGCCGTCCCAGAGGGGTGTGATACCACCGTCGGGCATACCGAGGCGCCCGAGTGCGTCACCGATGTTGGCGACCGAGTGCCGCTCGAACTGCGCGAGCAACTCCCCTTCAGGCCGCTGCCACTTCGGGCCGACCTCGATGTTGGGTGAGCCGGCCGATGTCGGCGCGTAGGTCATTTCTGTCCTTCCCCTGTCACGTGGTGAATGGCTGCCTGGACGACGTCGATCTCGATGGAGGCGTCCGGGAGTCCGTGCGCCCGGGCTGTGACGGTGATCCGGCCCGTTTCCCCGGTGGCACGGATGATCGCCAGGGCACGTCCCTTGAACGAAGTGGCGCAATCGTCGAGGAAGCTCTCCTCGGTGGACGGCGCCCCTGTACCGAATCCCTGGAGGACACCGGGACCGTCGACCTGGATCGTGATCTTTGTGTCCCGGTTCGGGTTGAGCACACCGTTGCCGTCGACCAGGGTGATGCCGATGTGGGCCAACCGCTGGGAATCGGCGCCGAGTTCCGTGCGGTCCGACTCCAGGCTCAGGTGCGTGGGCTCGTCGGCGGTGCGCAGCGCCGAGCGCCCCACCTCCGCACCGTGGCGGTACGCCACGACCTCCAGGACACCGGGCTCGTAGGGCACCTCCGCCTCGGCGACGAAGTTCCGCTCGGTTCCGACGGGCACGGTCGCAAGGGTGCTGCCGTTGAGCCGGAACTCGACCTCCTCGGCCGCCGCGTACGCCTCGACATGGAGCGGCGAGCCGACGGGAACGTCGAAGGTCCAGCTGGGGAAGACATCGGTCCAGGTCCATGCCCTGGGCTTGATGACGTAGCCGTCCTCACGGGGGCGTCGCACGGCGAGGTAGGGCGTCTGTGTGAGCCCGTAGACGATCTCGCGGTAGTACGAGATCGGGTGACGCTGTCCGATGATGTCGATGTCCCCGCACTCGGCGGTGAGCCACGGGTAGGGGGCGCGGTGCACCTGCTGGTCCTCGGGATAGACGTGCCGGCCGGTTCCGACCTCGCCGAGAAAGTCCCATGCGGTCCAGGTGAAGTCGCCGATGACGTGGGAGTTCTCGGTGACGAGCCGCCACAGCCGGTCGATCTTCGTCGGGAACGTCTCCGAGCCCACGACCACGCGGTTGGGGTGGGCCTCCTTGTCCGGCACGTACCGGCTCTCGCCGTAGTTGAGCCCCACGACGTCGAGAACGGAGGCGGGTTCGGCGAGCCGCTCACCGACGACCGGCGAGGCCATCAGGGCGTCGATCAGATGCGTCACCTGGCCCAGGTAGTCGTTCAGCCCCCGGACAGGGGCGGCGTCCTGTCCCAGTTCCGCCTTCAGCGCGGGGATCTTGTCGCGGGCGATGTACATGCCCTGGAGGGCGTGGGTGACCAGGCGGGTCGGGTCCTGCGCGCGTACCCGGTCGGCGATGCGGCGGCCCAGGCGCGTACCGTGCGGGGTTCCGGCCTCGATGATCTCGTTGCCGATCGAGTACATGATCACGCTGGGATGGTTGAAGTCCTTCGCCACGAGCGAGTCCACGTCGCGTTCCCACCACTGCGGGAATCTGCGCGAGTAGTCGTCACCGGACTTCGCGACCGTCCACACGTCGAACAGCTCGTCCATGACGAGCATGCCGAGTCGGTCGCACGCGTCGAGCAGGGCGACGCTCATCGGGTTGTGCGCGGAGCGTACGGCGTTGAAGCCGGCTGCCTTGAGCGTCCGCACCCGCCGTTCGGCGGCGTCGGCGAAGTCGGCGGCGCCGAGGATGCCGTTGTCGTGGTGGATCGCACCGCCGCGGAGCTTGACGGTCTCGCCGTTGATCCGCAGGCCGCGGATCGGGTCGGCGGTGACGGCGCGGATACCGAAGTGTGTGGCTGCCTCGTCGATCGGGCCGCTGTCGTCGTGGAGGCGCACGGACGCCTGGTAGAGGTGGGGCGAGTCGACGCTCCACAGTGACGGCCGCTGGACGTAGGCCCGCTGATGGGTGGTGATCGTGTCGCCGGCCGGCAGCGTGACCCGGGAGCGGTCGCAGGCCACGACCTCGCCCGCGGTGTCCTGGATCTCGAGGAGCACCTCCACCACACGGGCCGAGACGTCCTCGTTGACGATCTCGGTCGCCGCCACCACGGTGGCGAGATCGGCGTCGATGTCCGGCGTGGTGAGTCGCAGGCCGGTCGGAGTGACGTGGACGAGGTCACCGACGAGGAGGCTGACGGGACGGTGGATGCCGCCTCCCGAGTACCAGCGGGAGTCCTGGTGTGCCTGTGCGTCCACCCGGACCGTGTTGGCCTGGCCGTACTTCAGGAAGGCGTCCGCGCTGACGTGGAAACGGGAGTATCCGCCTGCCCACTGTCCGGCGAGAGCGCCGTTGAGATAGACCATCGCATCGCGGTAAACACCTTCGAACTCGAAGGTGACTCGCTTCGTCGCCCATTCCTCCGGAACGTCGAACCGCTTCTCGTAGGTCCACTTTCCGTCCCGGAAGTAGCCCGTCTGCGGTCCACCGGAGTTCTCCGCGGACCGTCCTCCCCTCAGCATGGCGTCATGCGGCAGGGTGACTTCCTCCTCGCCGGCACCGGCGACCACGATCGCCTCGTGAACGGACACGAGAGGGCCGACGCGCCAGGCGTCGTTGAACGGGATGCGGATCATTGAACTTCCTTGTTCGATCGTTCTAGAGGGTCGCGGCCGTGGGGTCCCAGTCCTCGTCCAGCGGGGCTGGTGATGCCACGGTGGATTCGAGGGTCAGCGGTATCCCGGCCCGTGCCGCCTCCTCAGTGGCGAGGAGCACGTCGAGGACGTGGCAGGCGAGAGCGCCGGAGGCGCGTTCCGGTACGTCGTCGCGTATCGAGCGGGCGAGATCCAGCACCCCCACTCCTCGGCCCCACGTGGACCCGACAGCGGGTACGTCTTCCGGCTCCGCATGGAAGGGGACGAACCTGCCCGTTCCGGCGAAGCGGTTGGGGTCGGGCACCTCGAGTGAGGCTTCCGTGCCGTGGAGTTCGAGGAGGTCGCGGCGGATGCCCGAATCGAAGCTCGTGACGAGGGCCGCCCGAGCGCCGGAGGCGAACTCGAGCAGAGCCATGTGCTGACTCGGTACGCGCACACCGAACTCGGTCCCGGCGTCCGCGCCGACGCGAACTCGCCTGACAGCTCGTGCGGTTGAGGAAACCGAGCTCACGCGCCGGACGGCACCCAAGGTCTGCACGAGCGCCGTGACGTGGTACGGCCCCATGTCCAGCAGCGGGCCGGCTCCCTCGTCGTAATAGAAGGCGGGATTCGGGTGGCTGCCCTCCGGCCCCGGGGACTGCATGATGGCCAGTGCGCTCTTCGGTTCGCCGATGCGGCCCGCGAGGACCGCTCGTTGTGCCGTCTGCAGGGCACCACCGAGGAACGTGTCGGGCGCGCAGGCCATGCGAAGTCCTCGCCGACCGGCCTTGTCCAGCAGCAACCGTGCGTCGCGGCGGCTGGTGGCGAGGGGTTTCTCGCTCCAGACGTGCTTGCCGCACGCGAGGATCCGGGCTGACACGTCGAAGTGGGCGGCGGGGATGGTGAGGTTCAGCACGATCTCGATGTCGTCCTGGGCCAGGAGCTCGTGGACGAGCATGTGCCGCACCCCGAACTCCCGCGCGCGAGCACGGGCGCGCTCCGGGTCGAGGTCCGCCACCGCGACCACGTTCAGATCAGGGAACCGCGTCATGTTCTCGAGGTAGTGGCCGCTGATGACGCCGGCGCCGATGACGCCGACCCCCACCCGCTTCGAGGTCATCGGTCGACCTCCGTGAGGTAACGCAGACTCTGCTGCACGGCATCGAACGGGTCACCCGCGTAGCCGTCCAGTTCCACGACGCGGACCGCGTCCGGCGCGGCCTTCAGGATGTCCGCCACCGGCATCGCACCCTGGCCAAGCGGCTGCTGCTCCAGAAGGGTTGTGGTGTACGGGCCGTCTTTGACGTGCAGGAACCTGACCCGTGCCCCGAGCCGGGAGATCAACTCCACGGCGCAGGCGCCACCGACCTCGGCCCAGAAGGTGTCCAGTTCCAGGACGACGTCCTCGTCCAGCGCCTCCGCGAAGACTTCGAGGCCGGTCCTGCCGCCGAAGTCCTGACGGACCTCATGATCGTGGTTGTGGTACCCGATGGTGACGCCTTCGTCCCGGGCGAGCCTCGCCACGGTGTTGAGATCCGCGGCGGCCGCTTCGATGTCTTCGCGGGTGGTCCATCGCCCGGCGCGGATCCGCGGTTCGAAGAGCGTGCCGATGCCGAGTTCGGCCGCCGCACGGACCACCGCTGAAGCGTCTCCGTCCGTGTCGACCAGGTCGGCGTGTGCGCTGAGCGGACGCAGTCGTGTCTCGGCCAGCGCGTCCCGGTACTCGTCTCGGTACTGCTCGAACCTCCACAGCTCCACGTTCTCGAATCCCATCGCGGCGACCCGCGCCAGCGTCCCCGGGAGATCGGTCGGGATGGCGTTGCGCAGCGTATGGAGCTGCACTGAGTACGGGTGTGTCGTCATCCGCGCTCTCCTTGGTCCGGATCGAGTCCTCCCGCAGGAGCCGCTGCCACCGTCTCGGCCAGGACGGTGAGCGCTTGGTCCACCGGCTTCACAGTGGCGGGCAGGTTCAGGAAGCCGTGCAGTACGCCGGGCACCGTGACATGCCGGACGGGTACGCCCGACTTCACGACAGCGGCCGCGAACGCCTCGCTACTGGCGCGCAGGTCGTCGTACTCGGCGTCGAGCAGCAGAATGGGGCAGAGGCCGTCCAGGGCGCCGTTGGCGGGGAGGGCGTAGCCGTGCGGATCCGGGGCGCCACCCAGGTAGTTGCCGGTCATCTCGGCCACGTCCTCGGGCAGGATCCGGACCATGCGCGGCAACTGCGCCAACCCCTCGGCCAGCGCCGGGGAGAGGGGCGGCAGGACGGAGTGCATGGCTGCGTAGGCCAGTACCAGTGACGTGGGCAGCCAGTTGTCGTCGTCCCGCAGGCGAAGTACGGCTCCTGCGGCGAGGTTCGCACCCGCGCTCGCGCCACCGATCGTGATCCGGGCCGGAGCGATGCCGAGCACCGCGGCGTTCTCGCGCACCCATAGGACGGCCGCCACGACGTCGTCGTGCGGCACCGGATACGTCACACCGTCGACCGCGAGCCGGTAGTCCACGCTCACGACCACGGCGTCGGCCCTGGCGCACAGCTCGCGGGAGGTCCAGTCGGCCTCGCGCATGTCGAGATCGCCGAAGACCCATCCGCCGCCGTGGACCCAGACCAGGCCAGGGCGAGGCCGTTGGGGTGCTGACGGCGGCCGGTAGACGCGGACGGCTATCGGGCCGTGCGGGCCGGGAATGCTCTCGTCGCTGGTTTCGACGGAGGGCAGTGCCGGTGCCGCCTTCCAGGTCCGGTATTCCTGCAGGCGCAGTTGCACTGTCGGATCGGCGAGGGCCTCGCGCCAGGACGGGAGGTCCTCGATCAGGCTGAGCCGGGCGGAGATGCTGGGATGCAGGGCCATCAGGTCAGGTCTCCAGGGGTGAGGAAAAGCGGGTTGTAGCGCGCGTAGGCGGGAGGCGGCGGGGGATGTCCGCTCAGCCGCGTGGCCGGCCGGAATGCCGGGCGAGCAGGCCTACTTCACGCTCCCGGCGGCCAGTCCGGAGCGCCAGAACCTCTGCAGGACGAGAAACGCGATGATCAGCGGAATCACCGAGAGGAACGCGCCGGTGATGGTGACGTTGTAGGGGATGCCCTGGTTCACCCCTTCCCGCCAGTTGGCCAGCCCGACGGTGACCGGCTGAAGCTCATCGCTGTTGATCATGAGCAGCGGCAGCAGGTAGTTGTTCCAGATGCTGACGAACTGGAACAGGAAGATGGTGACCAGTGCGGGAGACATGATCGGCATGGCGACCCGCCAGAAGATCCGGGCCTCGCCGGCACCGTCGAGTCGTGCGGCTTCGATCAGTTCGTCCGGTACCGACGCTCCGGCGTAGATGCGCGACAGGTAGACCCCGAACGGGCTGACGATGCTGGGCAGGAACACTGCCCAGTAGGTGTTGACGAGGTGGACCTGGCTGAACATCAGGTACAGGGGCAGCGCGAACATGACGTCCGGGATCAGGACGGCACCGAGGATGACGTTGAAGGTCAGGTCGCGACCGCGGAAGGAGTACTTGGCCAGCGCGTACCCGGCCATGGCCGACAGTGTCGTGCTCACCGCGGCGCCGCCGATGCTGTAGAGGGCGCTGTTCAGCAGCCACCGGGCGAAGATGCCGTCCTGTTCCTGGAAGACCTCACGGATGTTGGTCCACAGGTCGAAGTGGGAGAACCACAGCCCGTTCGTGGTGAACAGGTAGCCCTTGTTCTTCGTCGCGGTGACCAGCAGCCACCAGACCGGGATGAGCGTGTACAGGGCGAAGAGCGCCATGACCGCGAACACGCCCGCCCGGCCGGTCAGCGATGACGTACGCGGTCGCCCGGGAGGCCCGGCGGCGGCACGTGCTGCTGGGGGAGTGACGGTCGTCATGCGAAGGTGCCCTTCCGCTGGGTGAACTTGAGGAAGCCGAACGACAGCACGAAGGTCAGCAGGGCGAGGATGACCGACTGGGTGGCCGCGTAGTTGTAGTTGTTGATGTCCGCCGACTGCTGTGTGGCCAGGATCGGCGTGTAGGTCGGGGAGACGGTCGGGGCGACCTGACTCAGCACCGCGGGCTCGTTGAACAGCTGGGCGGTGCCGATGATGGAGAACACCGTGGTGAGGATCAGCGCCGGCCGTACCGCGGGAATCTTCACGTGCCATGCGACCCGCCACCCGGAACAGCCGTCCATCACAGCGGCTTCGGTGAGTTCGCCGGGGATCGCCTGCAAGGCCGAGTAGATGATCAGCATGTTGAAGCCGGTCCAGGCCCACGTCATCATGTTGCCGATCGAGGCGAGCACGAGGTCGTCGGACAGGAAGTTCACTTCCAGCCCGACGTGCCGCAGGGCAGCGGTGAACGGGCTGACGCTCGGTGCGTACAGGAACGACCACATGATCGCGGCGATCACGCCCGGCAGCGCGTAGGGCAGGAAGTAGATCTGCCGGAAGACCTTCTTGAACACGGCGCCACGCGAGTCCAGCAGCAGCGCCAGGAGGAGCGCCAGGCCCAGCATCACCGGTACCTGCACGATGCCGAGGGTGAACACCCGCAGGAACGACGACATGAACCGGCTGTCGTGCAAAGCCGTCAAGTAGTTGTCGAATCCGGCGAAGACAGTCGTCGACGGTCCCAGTCCGAGGCCGCTGCGATTCGTCCTGAAGAAGCTCTGGTACACCGCGTAGCCGATCGGTGCGAGCAACATCGCCGTGAACAGCAGCCCGAACGGTGCCAGGAAGAGCAGCGCGGAACGAGTGTGGTCACGGCCGGGGATACGCTTCGCTGCCGAGCCGGCGATGGGGTGGGCGAGAGCGTCGCCAGGCGTTCTTGTCGCCATGCCTGCTCCTTGCTCGTGAGGTGGTCCCGTGGAGTGGGGGACCGGCTGGTCATTGGTGCTGGTCGGGCTGGTTGTCGCCTTGCGGGGGCGGGGGCGGGGGTGGCACGGGCGAGCACGGTCCCCCGCATGTCGAGGCCGAGGGCGTGAAGCCGCGGCGCCGGCGCCCGGCAGGTCAGGGAGGCCTCCGGGCGCCCGCCGTCGTTCCCGCGCGCGTCACTTCCCGACGCTCAGCCCCTGGCCCTTCATGGCCGCGACGGTGCTGTCCTGGACGGAGGTCACGGCCTCCGGGATCGTGCCCTTCCCGGCTCCGGCCTTCTTGAGCCCGTCCTTCATGTCGGACTGAACCTGGCTCATCGTCGGGCCCCACACCCAGCCCGTGCTCGTGTTCGCGGCCGCCGTCTTGAACACGTCGTAGATGTTCTGTCCGCCGAAGTACGCCGACGGCTGGTCCACGGCAGGCAGCTTCTGCCCGCTTGTCGCGGCCGGGTAGATGCCCGTGTTCTTGATCAGGCTTGTGACGCTGTCCTTGTCGGTGCTCATCCAGGTGGCGAACTCCGTGGCTTCCTCGGGATGCTCACACCCCTTGAGCACCACGGTCGCGGAGCCACCGCGGTTACCGGCCGCCTTCTCCCCGGCGGTCCACTGCGGCATGGGCGCCACGGCCCACTCACCGGACAGCTCGGGCAGGTTCTTGGAGATCAGCGGTGCCGCCCACACCGCGCTGACGAGCGACAGCAGCTGCCCGTCCTGCACCTTCTTGAACCAGCCCGTGTCCAGCATCGGCTCGCTGGTGACCAGGTCCTTGTCGAGCAGACCCTGCCAGTACCGCGCCACCTTCGTTGTCTGCGGGCTGTCGATGGTCACCTGCCACCGGTCGTTCGCGGTGCCGAACCACTTGCCGCCCGCCTGCCAGGTCAGCGCCCCCAGGTCATACGCGTCCTGCGGCGTGGTCGTGAGGTAGGCAGAGGGGTTGGCGCTGTGGACCTTCTGCGCGGCCGCGGCGAAGTCGTCCCAGGTCTTCGGTGGTGAGATCTTGTACTTCTTGAAGAGGTCGGTGCGGTAGTACAGCGCCGTGGGCCCGGTGTCGACCGGGATGCCGAACACCCGGTCGCCGACGCTGGACATCTGCCAGGTCCACGGCACGAACTTGTCCTTGCCGGAGGCGGCGTACTGGGAGATGTCCTCCAACGCGCCGGTGGCGATGAAGTTCGACAGGGTGTCGTAGCCCACCTGTCCGAGACAGGGTGCGTTGCCGGCCTTCACGGCGTTCTGCATCTTGGCGTAGCCGCCGATGCTGCCCGCCGGGATCTGGCTGTACTTGACCCTGATGTCAGGGTGGGACTTGTTCCACAGCGCCACGGACTTGTCGAGGCCGACCGCCGACCCCCAAAACTCCACCGTCACCGGTTTGCCGCCGGAACCCGAACCGCCCGAGTCGCCGGAACCGCTACAGGCGCTGAGTGTGACGAGCGAGGCAACGGCCAGCATGACCCCAGCCTCCTTCACCCACCGTGAAGCCATGGGAACTCCTTCCGTCGGCCGTCCGCACTGCGGAGCCTGCCGGTTGATCTGCGAGCGGCGTGTCGCGCACGGAGTCGCTGAGAGCTTCCCGTCATCGGGGACTCATGCATATGAACACTGCCGAACGGCTTGCGATTGGGGTTTCACTTGAGGTGTGAGCCGACTCCGTGTTGGCCCGTCTGGCCCACGTGATGCGCTGGCCCCGAGGGGCACCGTCCGCGGCTCGGAGTACCTGCGTTCGAGCCGGGCGACGCACCTTGAAGTGCGAAGTGAATCTCAGTTGCGTTGACTATGGGGCCAGGCGGGCCGACTGTCAACGCTTTCTCGTCGACTTTTGGTGAAGAGCTCCGTCATTTACATGCGGCGATCGCTGGGCATAGAGCCCTTCGAGGTGTCCGTGACGTGTTCGAGACCTCCGGGCCGCAGAATGCGCACCACCGAACTGGCAGTCTGCTCGGAACTCCGAACCTCCGTAATTCCGTCGACCTTTTACGTGAGTCTCGCCGGTACACCTGGCGTGCTGCTTGACGCAGCCGTCGCGGCGGGTCCCGTTGATCGAAATCGAGGGGCAGGGCTAGAGCGCCTTGATGACGTTCGTAAAGCGGCGCAGCCCCTCCTCGAGTGCGACGTCGTCAGTCGCGAAGGAGAGGCGTACGTGTCCTTCGCCTGAAGGGCCGAACTCGGACCCGGCGCGTACGAGCACACCTCCGTCGGCGAGGCGTTGTACGAGCTCGACGGAGGACAGGCTGCTGTGGACGCGCGGGAAGGCGTAGAACGCTCCGAGGGGGCGAACGACGCTCACTGCGTCGAGACCGTCGAGGTGCTGCATGACCCGATCGCGGCGGCGCTGGAAACGCGCCGAGAGCGCGTGGAGATCCTTGTCGGGAATGCGGAGCGCCTCGACGGCTGCGTCCTGGACGAACGTGTTCAAGGGTCCGTTGATCGTTCGGTGAACGAGGTTGATCTTTTCGGCGACATCGGGGGTGGCGCAGAGGAAACCGATGCGCCAGCCGGTCATCGAGTACGACTTGGAGAACGTGCCGGAGAGTGTCACCCGGTCCCGCACGGAGGTGAGTGCCAATGCCGAGGTGAACGCGATCTCGTCGAAGACGATATCGCCGTATGCCTCGTCCGATACGAGGTGGAGGTCGGGGTGGTCGCGGAGGATGGCGCCGATTCCTTCGATATCGGCCTTCGAGAACACCATTCCGGTTGGGTTCACGGGATTGCACAGGATGAGCATGCGGGCTCCCGGCGCGGCCGCCGCGAGTTTGTGCAGGTCGATCGAGCCGTCAGGCCGAGTGGAGATCCACTCGACCCTGGCTCCCGCCATCGCCGCGTGGTCCGCGTACAGGGAGTAGGTCGGTTCGGGGAGCAGTACTCGATCGCCCGGGTTCAGCAAAGCGAGGACGGTGGCTGCGAGGCCGGCGCTGCCTCCGTGGGTGACGACGACATTCGCCGGGCCGACCTCGATGCCCTGGGAATGTGCCAGGTGGGAGGCGATCTCCTGGCGGAGGTCCGGAGACCCCGTGATCTGCGAGTACCGGGTGCGACCTGCGCGCAACGCCCGGACGGCAGCCTCCACTACTTGCTGCGGCGTGTCGTTGTCGGGCTCACCCATGGCCAGAGAGATGGCGCCAGGCACCGCACCGCCCAGGGAGGGGGGCCGCCTCGACGCCGCCCTGATGCGTTCCGGAAGGGAGATGGCCGTTCGAGAGGGGGATGCGCTCATCCGATCTCCAGGGGTCACGGCGGATGTAAAGTGCGAGTAGATTCTCACATCGTGATGAGCCGTTCAAGGGTGGGAACGCGGCTGGATCGACCGGACGCGGGCGGTTGCCCACGCCCGAGCGGGTCGGGGGCATGGCTGAGGCCCACCGCAGATGTCCCGGGTGGCTACGTAATTCCTGGTGCTGAGCGCCGGCCGCGGGGGGAGTCGCCCCTCACCGGCTGCCGAACCTCCGCCTCAGGCGCGGGCCCAGCCCTGGAGAGCCCCGTAGTAGGCCGCGGTCAAACGGCTGATCGCCGTCTCCTCGGAGAGGCCGGTGCTGATCAGGTCCAGGATCTCGCGCGGATCGAACATGGCGTTGTACAGGAACAACGCGTGATCGAAATGCTCATCCGGCACGTTCAGGTGCCGCATGACACTGCGAATGGGGCGTTCCCATGCGTCCCGGACCGGGGTGATCACCTCGTCGTTGCCGCGCAGGCGGGTGAGGAACCCCGTGCGCGACCGGATCTGGACCATGGCAGGGCCGTAGCTGCGGACCAGGCGAGCCCACTCCCGGACGACCTCCTCGAACAGGTCCGGGCCGGTCTTGGGGCAGTCATGGCTGTAATTGCGCAGCTGGACGATAACGCCGAGCAGGTAGGCCTTGAGGAGCTCCTCGACTGACGGGAAGTACCGATAGGCCGTGGCCAGCGACAGGTTGGCTCGCTCCGCGACGACTGCCATGGTCATCGCGCCGGGCTCGGTTCTGAGAGCTTCCCCGACGGCTTCCAGGAGTTTGCGGCGGTTGCGGACCGCGTCGCGGCGCATGCCGCGCCCAGCACCCTGTTCCTCGTTCTTGACCGTCAGGGGGAGCCTCCCGGGATGCCTCATCGTAGAGAGGCGTCTCACCTCTGGGTTAGACGATAGTGACGTTCTTCCGAGGTGCTCAAGCGGCCCGGCCCTGCTCTGTACCGGGATGCGCGTGAACGGCTCTGCCGGGCTGATACCAGGGCCGCACCACGCAGACTGAGGAGGCTGCCCCGCTGCCGGGACCACCGCCGCCGTGGTGCTGTTCGGCCATCCGGCCGAGACCTGGTCGGCCGCAGCGAGCCGGGCATCCGAGCTCGCTGCCTTCGCGGGACTGCTTGCGACGATGATCCATCCCACTTTCCCCTTCACCACGCTGAACCTGACGGGGAACCGAACGGGCAGCCGGCCAGGACCCGGCCGTCGAGCAGGACGTCGCCGCCTCCGGGGCGTGCGGTCGGCGCAGCCCCCTCCAGAGCGTGCTCTTGCCGCACCGTTTGGACCGACCTCGACGGTCAGCCGGCCCGGTGGGGGAGCGGGCCGCACGGGGGCCACGGCGATCGCCTGCTCGTGCGCGAGCGTGAGGGCGCCGGCGCGCGGTACGGCGGACCGGACGGCCGGGCGTAAACCGTTGCCTCCGGCGGTAGCCCGTTGCCTCCGGCGATAAACCGTTGCCTTCGGCGGTAGCCCGTTGCCTCCGACGGTAGCCCGTTGCCTCCGGCGATGAGCGGGCCGATCCCTCACGCGCCGTGCGCCGACTTCGCCGCGACACAGCCGCTGGGAACGACTGCCCGGTCGCGATCTCCCGCAGTCTTCCTCGGTGTTCCCCGCCTCAGACCCGGTGGGCGAAGAGACGGGTCTCAACGCTGACGGATCGTCACCTCGGCCCGGTGGAAGCGAGAGTCGTTGCCCCTGGTGTGGAACGGCACGTCGTCAGGGCTGGGGCCCGTACTCGACGTATCGGCCTGCGGCGAGTACTGCTGGTGCGGGTTGCCGGGGCCCAGTACGAGGGGAATGGTCAAGCGTCCCTGGCCGTCGGCTGTGGCCGACCGCACCGAAAGGCCCTCGCGGTCGCGGACGGTGACGTGATACCGCCCGCCCGGCCGAGCCAGTGAGGGTGTCACCACCGTGGCCGAGCCGTTCCCGACCACAGTGAAGCGGCGCTGGCGCGTCACCTGCAGCGCGCTGAACTCGGTGACGTCTCGCCGCATCCGTACGGTCCAGCCGTAGGTGCCGTACCGCGGCCTGGTCGACGAGAAGGTGAACGACCGGGGAGTGGCGCGGTGTTGCGCGTGGCGGGCGAAGTAGGCCTCCAGGTGTGGCATCCAGGCCCGGAGGTCGGCCTGCCAGTAGGGCCATGTGTGGCTGCCGGGTCCGTAGTCGTGCCACCGGTGCCGGATACCGAGATCCAGCAGGCGTTCGTGGAAGGACACGTTCTCCTGCCGGATCCTTTGTTCGGTGCGGTCCACGGCCTCGCCGTCCTTTCGGGGCCGGCCGTTGCCCGTGTACAGCGACACGTCCGTGTGGGCCAGATTGGCCGCCAGGTCCCAGGGGTTGTCCCCGCGCCAGCGCACCTCCTGCGTCGCCCACGGGCCCCAGAGGGAGGGGTGGAGCTGCTCGATGATGGTGCGCATCTCGACGTTCTGGTGGTCGACGTCTCCGGAGAACGAGCCGACGGCACCGAAGAAGTCGGGGTGCCGGGCGGCATACGAGACGGCCCCGAACCCGCCCATCGACAGTCCGGCGGCAGCCCGCGCGCCGCGCTCGGGAATCGTGCGGTAGTGCTCGTCCACCCACGGGAGAAGCCTGTTGATGTGGAAGGTCTCCCACATCGGCCGGCCGTGGTCGCCGTTGTTCCACCAGTCGGCATACCACTCCGTGGAGCCGGCGTCCGGCATCACCACGATCGCGGGCAGATCGGCCGTGATCTCCTCGGCGGCACCGTCCTGTGTCCAGCTCGAAGCGCTCTGCCCTCCACCGTGGTAGAGGTACAGCACGGGGTAACGGCGCCTCTTCTCCGCGTCGTAGCCGCGGGGGAGCAGTACGCGTACCTTGGTCGGGCCGTCGAGGGCGGACGAGGTGAAGGTCAGCTCGGTGAGCCGCGCGGAGAGCTGCTCCTGATTCACCAGCGCGATGCCGGTCTCGGTGTGGGTTGCCACGGCTGCCTCGGCTGCCGGGGCGGGAAGGTGAGCGGATCCGAAGACCATCACCGTTCCCAGAGCGAGTGCCGCGGGGATCCTCGCGCGCCTGCGCTTCAAAGTCGTTCGTCTCCTTGGGGTCTCGTTTTGCGCTTCTTTGTTTGTTCCGGCTCGCGGCGCGGGCGGCCGGGGCCGGTGCGAGAGGCCCGTGGGCGAGCACGGTGGACCTGGCCGACGCGTGGCCGAACCGGGCCTCGGGATGATCAGGTGCTCCGGTGGGTGCGGGCGCCTCTGGTCCTGCTGCCGGTCCGACGTCTTGGGGGTCACAGGGTCACGGGATGGCGGCTGCCATCTCCGGGAGTCCGCGTCCCCGCCGGCTCGGCGTTCGGCGATGGTCGGTGGTGAGGCGTCCGTGCCGACTCGGCGTTCGGCGATGGTCAGGGGTGCGGAGTCCGTGGACGTCGTGGCCGCTCGCTGCAGCCGTCTGCGTACCCTCCGCCTTCGAAGCCGTCGCGGCCCTCGGGCTCGGCGCGGTCAGGCCGCTTCTCGGCTCCAGGCACATGCTGGACGGGGGAGACCGCTATCGGGAGTCGAGCAAGCGAGGCGGGTCGGCGGACCAGGAGCACGCTCGTGGTTCACTCATCGCCGGTGAGGAGCCGGAGCCCGGTCTCACCGGCGCGGGCACACAGGTCGGCCACGCCCGGACGAGGCCCGCGGCGGCCTTCAGCGGGGCGTCGCCGGTGTCTTCGAAACGTGCCGGCAAGGTGCTCGTCGACGAAGCCGCGTCGGGCTGGGGTCGCGCGTGGACGAAGCCGACGGATGGCCGGGCGGCCGGTTCGAGGCCTTCGCCGCGGGCCGGTGCCGAACGCGGCCACATCGTGGCCCGCGCTCCGGGCGAGCGCGGCGGTGTCGGCCGACGGCACAGACGCCGTGGATGTCTCGGCCGGGGTGTGAGCCTCGGTTGGCCGAGAACGGGGCATGTGAGGTCTCCTTGACTGCGTGCGCGATCGGCGAACCGACGGCCTGATCTCAATCTCGAAATTGGATTCGTGTTTCGAGATTGAGGTGGACGCTAGCACACGGCTTCCGTCGCATGGAGTTCTCAGGCCTCGTCGTCGACAACGCCTGCGAGGAAGGCCTCGATGCCTGCCGACACGTCCACCGCGCCCGGGTTGTACAGCCACTGGACCTGGAGTCCGTCGATGGCTGCGATGAGCAGGTTCGCGAGGATCTCCGGCCGTGTGTCCACCTTCAGGCGTCCGCGACCGCGCAGCTCGGCGAAGATCCGGGTCAGGTGCAGGCGCAGGCTGTCGTAGCGGGCCCGGTACAGCTCATGTGCGGGATGCCCGCCGGCCGTGGCCTCGCTCGAGATGATGCTGTGCAGCTGGATCAGCCCGGGCCGGGCCTTGTTGGCGCGCACGACCCGCAGTTGGGTCTGCAGCACATCCAGGTCATCGGCTTCCCGGACGATCGCGGCCGTCTCCCGCTCGTGCGCGGCGAGCACCTCGACCAGCAGATCCGCCTTGCTCCCGAAGTGGTGCAGCAGCCCGGTCTGGCTGATGCCCGCCCGCTCTGCGATCTCCTTCATGGTGGCGCCGTGGAAGCCTCCGGCGCCGAATGCCTCGACGCAGGCGTCGAGAATCTTCTGCCGCACCTCGGCGGTCTTCGCGTAGGACCCCCGGGGGCCGCGGGCCCCGCTGCTCGCCGTCTTCGCCTGCTTTGTCACAGGCCGAGCATAGGGCGGATCCCGGCCCGCACCTCAATATAGAAGCGTGATGCTATTTTTAGCTGCGGGCGAGGTGACCCTCGCCGCATGCGTGCTTTCGGATGTGGTGGCCCGCCCAGTGCTACGGCGAGGTGGGCAGCTGCGGGGAGCGGAGCACGAGCAGGGTGATCTCGCTGGGGGCGAAGACGCGGAAGGGCGGGCCCCAGAAGCCGGTGCCGCGGCTGGTGTAGAGGAGGGTGCGGGTGCCGTGGTGGCTGAGGCCGGCGAGGGCGGGCTGGTCGATGCGGACCATGTGGTGGAAGGGCCAGATCTGGCCGCCGTGGGTGTGGCCGGAGAGCTGGAGGTCGATGCCGGCGGCTGCCGCGCGGTCGATGAACTTGGGCTGGTGTGCCAGGAGCAGGACGGGTAGGTCGGGGTCGGCGCCGTTCATGGCTCCGGCGAGGTGGGCCCGGTGGCCTGCCAGGCCGGAGGACTCGGCGGTGACGTCGTCCACGCCGGCGACCACGAGGGTGTCGCCTCCGCGTTCGAGCAGCAGATGGCGGTTGCGTAGCGGCTCCCAGCCCAGCTCGTCCATCAGGTCGACCCAGCCCTGGGCCTCGCTGTAGTACTCGTGGTTGCCGGTGACGTATACACGGGCCCGGCTGGCCTGCACGGTACCGAGTGGGACGGCCTGGGCGCGGCGGCGTTCGGCCGTGCCGTCCGCGATGTCTCCGGTGTGGCAGACCAGGTCGGCCTCCAGAGTGTTGACCGTCTCGCAGACCCGCGCCGACCAGCGAGTGCGATCGAGCGGGCCGTAGTGGGTGTCGGTGATGAGGACGACGCGCATGCCGTCCAACCCGGCACCCAGCCGTGGGAGTTGCACATCGAGTCGGCGCACGCGCGGCACGCGGCGGGCTTCGGCGTACCCCCAGGCGAGTAGTACGGCGGTTGTGACGAGGACGGCCCACGTGACGATTCGGGCCCGGTCCTGACTCGCGCCGACGCCGGCCACGGTCAGGGCGAGCCGCAACAGGACGCCGAGCAGAACGGACCAGGTGAACAGGACCCAACTGGCGCCCAGCAGGGTGTCACCGACGATTGCTGCCCGGTCCTGCTGGCGCCGGCCGTGGCCGCGCCCCATTGCGAGCGGCATAGCCACGAGGCCGAGGACGAACAGGGCGGTGCCGGCCAGCGTGACGGGCAGCGGCCAGTGCTGGCCGGTGTACAGGAGCACCCAGCAGGGCACGGCCCACAGCAGGACGGGGGCGATCAGGGGGAGGTAGCGCATCAGGCGGTGCAGTCGGCTCTGGCGCGCAGCCCCCGCTTCGCTGTCGGCGGGCCGGGTGTTGCTGGTGTCGGTCACGTTTCCCTCCCTGACCAGGCTGCCGTCTCGCGCACTGTATCCGGTCGCCCTCGGGCCGGCCGGACCGGCGTTCATGGGCGCGGCCCTTTGGGGCGAAGCTGCTCTGCGGGATGGCGGGACTCCGCCGCAGACACCTCCCTTGGCATGAGCCGCGATCAGGGCGCCATGGCCCCGGTTGGGTATCGCCGCCACATTGCCCGACCCGCGCTCCGTCGCCGTATGAGCGATGACGTGGTCGCGTGACCCGGGCGGGCTCGGCCTTCCGCCGAGCCCGCCACGCCGGCTCCATACCGGAGCCGGACTCGTGCCACGCCGTCAGCGCTGCAGTGTCAGCAGACCCGGACGGTAGGGCAGGAGGCCGTAGTCGCCACCGGAGCCGGGGCTGCGCCCCTGGTAGAGCAACTGCAGATTGCAGGGATCGACGGTCATGGTCTGATCGGCGCTGGTGCGGATCAGTTCGCCATGGCTGATGTCGTTGGTCCAGGTGGCGCCGCTGTTGGCCTTGCCGGCGAAGGGATTGCTCTCGGTCGCGGCCTGGGGTGTCCATGAGCCGTTGAGACTGGTGGCCGTGAACGAGCGGAAGTAGCGGCCCTGCGAGCCGATCGCCTCGACGATCATGAGGTAGCGGTTCTGGCCCTGCAGCTTGTAGACCTGCGGGGCTTCGAACAGGTTGTTCGTCGTATCGCTCATGATCGTCGTGTACGACGAGCCGAAGCTGCCCGGGAAGTTCCCGATGGGCATGCTGGCCCGGTAGATCTTGCCGTTGTCACCGGCGAAGAACAGGTACATGTTCGTCCCGTCCGCGATGAGCGTCTGGTCGATGGGTCCTGTTCCGGAGCCGGAGATGCTTCCGGAGAAGAGCACCTGCGGGGATGACCAGCCATTCGGGTTGGTCGGGTCGCTCGACGTCCGGTAGGAGAAGGCGGTCCCGCCCCACTGGTAGGCGAGCACCCAGATGTTCTTCGGCGCGAAGTAGAAGAGCGTGGGCGCGACGGTGGAAGCCGACATCGTGTTCTGACTGGCCGAGGCCATCTCAGACCAACTGGTGAACAGGCCGAAGTTCATCGAACCCCAACTCGTCCCCGTGTCGTGCGTCGTCGCATAGACGAGTTGCCTGCCGTTGTAGGGGACGACGGTGAAGTCCTTGAGCGAGACCCATCCCGGCTTGGGCTGCGCCAGCGCGCCCGTTGATGTCCAGCGGTATGTTGACGGAAGATCGCACGGGCCGGAATTGCCGCCGCCGACCTTGACGAACTGCCACTGCTGGTTGGTGCCGCCCCAGTCGTCGTACTGGACGATGTTCGCGTTGTCGGCGGTGGCGGCGCCTTGTACTTCGAGGGCCTTGTTGCTGTGGCGCGAGATGAGCCTCACGTAACCGTCCGAGCTGTCGGCCAGCCGCCACTGCTGGTTGGTGGCGTTCAGGTCGGCCCACTGGACGATCGAGCCGCCGTTCGCGGTGGACCAGTTGTGGACGTCCAGCACCTTGCCCGAGTGGCGGGACTTGATGCGGTAGTAGCCGCCCCCGGAATCGACGAACTGCCACTGCTGCTGGACCTGATCGTTCCTGGTCCACTGGGTGATGCGGGCGCCGTCGCTGGTCGCCAGGTTGTAGACGTCCAGGGCCCTTCCGCTGTTGCGGTTGACCAGCACGTACGAGGCGCCGGGGTCTACGGTCGCCGCGCCGGCGGGCTGGGCACCGAGGAAGGTTGCCACGAGCAGCAGGGGCGCGAGGACGGCGAGTAAGCGTCTTGGACGGACCGGGGACGGGTGGCGAAACCACATCAGAGGGCCTCCTTTGGGGGTGTGGGGGCGTAGGGGTGGGGGTGGGGTGACCCCGATGAACCGCGGAGTGGACGTGCCGGGGGACAGGAACGCTCTCGAAAGTTTCGAAGAATTCCCGGATGCTTCGACGCCACAAGCTAGGAATGTGCTGCCCTTTGGTCAAGGGCTGTCGCCGATCTGTCCACAAACAGCGCCTCCTGAGAGAAATCGAGCAAGCGGCGTCCGCACACTCTTCCCGGCCCGGGCCCCGGCCCTGGGGCTACGGCATCCGTCGACGGCGGCGCCGGGGTTCGCCGTCCGGCTCGCCCGGGATCCTCGAATGTTTCGGACAGTGAATCGAAACTTCTTCTGCGGAGAGTATTGACGATCCATCGTCAAAGCCTCAATCATCCCTGTCTGAGAAAGCGGCCAGAGTTCGAGATGTCGAACCGCGTCGGCCCTGGGCAATCTGTGCTGCACGGCAGATGCACGCACAGCTGCACGGCAGATCCACGCACAGCTGCACGACAGATCCGCGCACCGAAGCACCTGCGCCACCCCGTTTCGTCCGGTGAGGTTCGCTCCAGCACATCCTGGCTGTTCGCGCAGTTGGCGAGGTGCGCGACGCCGCGTGGCGGTCCCCCGGCTGAGCCGCGATGGAGTGCCCCATGCCTGTGTCGAAGCACCGCCGCCGTCCGCCGTCCGCCGTCCGTCACCCGACGGCCGACCGGGTGTCGTCCATGTCGGTCGAGACCGTCCCGGTCCCATGACCGCGGTGTCCGGTGATTCCGCGGTGTCCGGTGATTCCGTGCTGCCCGGTTCCGGCCCGCCCCGTCCGTCTGCCGAGTGGGAGCGGACGACGCATTCCCCCGCGCTTCAGTCCTTCCGTGATTTCTACCTTGGAGGCACAGCCATGGGCTCGTATGCCCTTCCCAGACCCGTTGTCCGCCGGAAGATCCGCGGCCTGCTGCTGGCGCTGGTCGTCGGCGTCCTCGCCGCGGTCGCC
Source organism: Streptomyces resistomycificus (assembly GCF_001514265.1). Classification (GTDB taxonomy): domain Bacteria; phylum Actinomycetota; class Actinomycetes; order Streptomycetales; family Streptomycetaceae; genus Streptomyces; species Streptomyces resistomycificus. The sequence continues at coordinate 305,875 of NZ_KQ948989.1, forward strand.
ACACTGGTCGCGCCGCCGACCGCCCACGCCGCCGAGAACACGCTCGGCGCCGCGGCGGCGCAGAGCGGCCGCTACTTCGGCACCGCCATAGCCTCGGGCAGGCTGGGCGACTCGGCGTACACGACGATCGCGGGCCGTGAGTTCAACTCGGTGACGGCCGAGAACGAGATGAAGATCGACGCCACCGAACCACAGCGGGGCCAGTTCAACTTCACCGCCGGTGACCGCGTCTACAACTGGGCGGTGCAGAACGGCAAGCAGGTGCGTGGCCACACCCTGGCCTGGCACTCCCAGCAGCCCGGCTGGATGCAGAGCCTCAGCGGCAGCACGCTGCGCCAGGCGATGATCAGCCACATCAACGGCGTGATGGCCCACTACAAGGGCAAGATCGCCCAGTGGGACGTCGTGAACGAGGCCTTCGCCGACGGCAGTTCGGGAGCCCGGCGCGACTCCAACCTCCAGCGCACCGGCAACGACTGGATCGAGGTCGCCTTCCGCACCGCGCGCGCCGCCGACCCGGCCGCCAAGCTCTGCTACAACGACTACAACGTCGAGAACTGGACCTGGGCCAAAACCCAGGCCATGTACGCCATGGTCCGGGACTTCAAGCAGCGCGGTGTGCCGATCGACTGCGTCGGATTCCAGTCGCACTTCAACAGCGGCAGTCCCTACAACAGCAACTTCCGCACCACCCTGCAGAACTTCGCCGCCCTCGGCGTCGACGTGGCCATCACCGAACTCGACATCCAGGGCGCCCCGGCCACGACCTACGCCAATGTGACCAACGACTGCCTGGCCGTCCCGCGCTGCCTCGGCATCACCGTCTGGGGTGTGCGCGACACCGACTCCTGGCGAGCGGAGCAGACGCCGCTGCTGTTCAACGGCGACGGCAGCAAGAAGCCCGCCTACACCGCCGTCCTCAACGCCCTCAACGGCGGCTCCACCACGCCCCCTTCGAACTCGGGACCGATCAAGGGCGTCGGATCGGGCCGCTGCCTGGACGTGCCCGGCACCAGTACCGCCGACGGCACCCAGCTCAACCTGTGGGACTGCCACAACGGCACCAACCAGCAGTGGACGTACACCGCCGCCGGCGAGCTCAGGGTCTACGGCAACAAGTGTCTGGACGCCGCCGGCACCGGCAACGGCACCAAAGTCCAGATCTACGGCTGCTGGGGCGGAGACAACCAGAAATGGCGCCTCAACTCCGACGGATCCATCGTCGGCGTCCAGTCCGGCCTCTGCCTCGACGCCGTCTCAGGCGGCACCGCCAACGGCACCCTGATCCAGCTCTACTCCTGCTCGAACGGCAGCAACCAACGCTGGACGCGCACCTGATGGGAGCTGCCACAAACGAGAGGTGAATCGATGAAGACCTACGGTGTGGCTTTACCCACCCCTCCACGAGGACATCGCTGGTGGTCCCGGGTCGCCGCCGTGGTGGCGGCGACCCTCGCGATCGGCATGCTCGCCGCGGTGAATCCGGGGCCCGCCGAGGCGGCGACGGTGGACACCCATGCCTGGTACGTCCTGGTCAATCGCCACAGCGGCAAGGCGCTGGACGTCTCTGGAGCGTCCACCGCCGACGGCGCGCGGGTCAGCCAGTGGACGCGCAACGACGGAGCCAACCAGCAGTGGCAGTTCGTGGACTCCGGCGGCGGCTTCTACCGCCTCAAGGCCCGGCACTCGGGCAAGGTTCTCGACGTCGCCGGCGCCTCGACCGCGGACGGCGCCGCGATCCAGAACTGGGCCGACCACAACGGGGCCAACCAGCAGTTCCGTCTGGCCGACTCCGACGCGGGCCACGTCCGGCTCATCAACCGCACCAGCGGCAAGGCGGTGGAGGTGCAGGGAGCCTCCACCGCCGACGGCGGCAACGTCGTCCAGTACTCCGACTGGGGCGGCGCCAACCAGCAATGGCAGATGATCAAGCTGTCGTCCGGTGGCGGCGGCGGATGCGGCAGCACCCCGACTCTGGCGAGCGGTACGCACACGATGCAGAGCGGCGGCAAGAGCCGCAGCTTCATCCTCAGGGTTCCCGCCGACTACGACAACAGCCACCCCTACCGGTTGATCTTCGCGTTCCACTGGAGGGGCGGGACCGCCGGCGAAGTCGCCTCGGGCGGCACGAGCGGGAACGCCTGGTCCTACTACGGCCAACAGGAACAGTCGAACAACGGCGCGATCCTCGTCGCCCCCCAGGGTCTCGGCAACGGCTGGGCCAATTCGGGTGGTGAGGACGTCACCTTCGTGGACGACATGATCCGGCGCATCGAGGGCAGCCTCTGTGTCAACCCGGCACAGCGCTTCGCCACGGGATTCAGCTGGGGCGGCGGTATGAGCTACGCACTCGCATGCAGCCGGGCGAACGTCTTCAGGGCCGTCGCGGTCATCTCCGGTGCCCAGATCAGCGGGTGCAGCGGCGGCACCCAGCCGATCGCCTACTTCGGAATCCACGGCATCAGCGACAACGTCCTCGGTATCGCGCAAGGACGGTCCCTGCGCGACAGGTTCGTCGCCAACAACGGCTGCACTGCCCAAAGCCCGCGCGAGCCCGCGCCGGGCAGCCGCACGCACGTCACCACCACCTACTCGGGCTGCCGTGCCGGATACCCGGTCCAATGGGCCGCGTTCGACGGAGGCCACATACCCGGTCCGGTCGACGGCTCCTCCGGTGAAAGCGGCGTCACCACCTGGACCAAGGCAGAGATCTGGAGGTTCTTCGCACAGTTCCAGTGACACGCTCGCACCACGGGGTGGAGCCAGGATGATCCTGGCTCCACCCCGTCGGTGTCTGTCCCGGATTGAAGGACGGAGAGGTCTTTCAGGCGAGCGCCCACGCCTTCCCGCTGGGTGCGGCCGGCCGGCAGGCCGTGGGAAGAGGCGGCGCCCACCGTCGGGGATTGCTCTGCGGGTCCGTACTTCAGTGGATCTTGCTGTGCGTCAGGAGCGATCGACGCGATGGTCCGGCTCGAAGGACCGGGAGGGCTCGGGGCGGTGGATTCCGCGTGGCCGGTAGCCGAGCGCATCGGCGCGGCCCAGGAGGTCGGCGAGGTACCAGATGATGGCGAGCCACATCTCGGTGCCCTGAAGCCCCGGTTGCGGGCCGGGGCCCGTCGGCCCGCAACCGAAGCCGAAACCCCGGCCGTTCTGCCAGCGAGGGAGGATCGCGGCCAGCTGGCGCTCGGCCCAGGCGCGGATGTCAGCCAACCGGTAACCCTGGTGCCGGCTGCCGGTTCCGAGCTGCCGGGTGCACAGCCACAAAGGATGGACGACGTCCAGCACGTTGCACGCGTTGTCCCGATCGCCGCCGAAATACCGGGAATCGCGGGCGTGGTCCAGGACGGCGTCCACGACCCGCTCCGGGTGCGGAACCGGCAGCCCGAACTGGGCGAAAGAGCCGCGGGTGAGCCGGTAGTAGCCGTTGACGATCTGGAGGCGCCCGGTTTCGGGGGAGGGGCTGCCCCACATCCCGGTCCACGGGTCGGCCCGGGTCAGCAGCCAGCCGAACAGTGCCTCCAGCGTGCCCGGCTGCACACCGCCGTCTCCGGTGTGCCGCAGGTTCCAGTGCGCCGCGGTGGCCCATGCGTCGATCCAGGCCCCGGCTTCCCAGGCACCGTCCCGCCACGGCAGTCCTTCGAGCCGCGTGATGAGTTCACCAGCCGTCATCTTTGCTGCGCCGCGTACCGGATGGGGGAAGGAGGCGCCCAGCAGGTCGAGGGCGTAGCCGACGGACAGGATGTGGTACAGCGCGGGGCCGTCGCCGATGAAGCCGTCGTCGTCGGGCGTCGGGAGTGGCTTGCCGAGCTCGGGCGTCAGCCCGGTGTCCGGGGCCTGGGCGGCACACAGCCGCCTGCCGTGTTCGTCGGCGGTCAACTGCTCGGGCACCGAGCCCAGCAGCAGGTCGGCGATCTCCACGGCGTCGCAGTGCGCCCGTACCGTCGGCGTCGCCCCGGGCCGGTCGACGTACCGGTTGCCGTCCCAGCACCGGGCGAGGACTTCGGCGGCCTGGGCGCGGGCGGTGTCGGCGAACCGGGTGAGAGGGTCTGCGCCGTGGGCCGCTAGCGGCGCCGTGGCGCCTCGGCGGTCGCGCAGGGGACGTGCCGGGTTTCCGGCGGCCACTGTCCAGGCCGGGAGATCCTTGGTCACCACCGCACCGGCACCGATCACGCAATGGTCACCGATGGTCACGCCGTCCACCACGACCACGTGCGAGCCGATCCACACGTCGTCGCCGATCGTGATCCCCCGGCTGGTGAGCGGCTGTTGGAAGACGGGACGGTCGGGTGCCATGGAGTGGTTGAAGCCGAGCAGCGAGGTGTGCGCCCCGACCCGTACACCGTTGCCGAGGCTGACGGTGCCTCGCACGATGGCGTACGGGTTCAGCGTGCAGTCCGAGCCGGTGGTCAACTCCCCTGTGACATAGGCATGAGCGGCGATGTAGGAGTCGTCGCCGAGCCGCAGCAAGTCCGGGAAAACCGCGGCGGACTCGGCGACGTAGCACCGCTCCCCGACCTCGCTGTCCCCACCGATCTCCCGCTGCCGCTCCCGTTGAGCGACGCGCTGCTCCTCGGCCGCCTCATCGGCGAACAGCCAGGGACAGTGGTCGAAGCGCCGTACATCTTGTTGCTGGTGTTGATCCACGGGGGGAAACCTCGGTTAGGGGAGCACGCTGCGGAAAAGGGGTCCGGGTGCCCACGGCTCATTGTTCAGGTGCCCAGGTGCCCAGGTGCCCAGGTGCCCAGGTGCCGCATCGCGGGTGTCAGCCGTTCCTGGAGCGGAACCGTCGATGTGTGATCAACGGGCACCGACGGTGAGCGCGGGCCTGTTCGCTCTCGGGGCCGGCCTGGACGCCGGCGATGACGAACGAGCCGCAGCCTGGCACGGTCGTACGGTCCTCGACCGCGGCCCCGGGGCCGTCTGGGTGCACGCCCCCGGGGCCGGTCACCGCGTGATGCGACCGTCCGGGCGGGCCCTGCCTCGGCTACCAGGAGGCCAGTGAGCCGTCGGCGTTGCGCCAGACCGGGTTGCGCCAGCGGTGGCCGCGTTCGGCGGCGGAGCGGACCGCGTCCTCGTCGATGGTGATGCCGAGGCCGGGGGCGGTGGGGCGGTCGATGTAGCCGTCGCGGAAGGTGAAGGGAGTGGTGTCGGCGAGGTAGTCCAGCAGCCCGCTGCTGTCGCCGTAGCCGATGCCCAGCGCCTGTTCCTGGATGAGGAAGTTGGGTGTCGCGAAGTCGAGTTGGAGGCTGGCCGCGAGGGCGATCGGGCCGAGCGGGCAGTGTGGAGCCACCATGACGTCGTACGCCTCGGCCATCGCGGCGATGCGGCGGGTCTCGGAGATGCCTCCGGCGTGGCTGATGTCGGGCTGGGCCACGGCGATTCCGTCGGAGAGCACCGAGCGGAAGTCCCAGCGGGAGTACAGCCGTTCGCCGGTGGCGATGGGGATGGAGGTGGAGCGAACCACGGCGCCGAGGTCCTGGGAGAACTCCGGCAGCACGGGCTCTTCGACGAAGAGCGGCAGGAGCGGCTCCAGGAGCGGCAGGACGCGACGGGACATCGCCCCGCTGAACCGGCCGTGGAAGTCCAGCGCCAGGTCACGCTCCGGCCCGATGGCCTCACGGACCGCGCTCACCCCTTCCACGATGGCGTTGATCGCGGCGGGAGTGGCGAGCGGCTCCAGATGTCCGCACGGGTTCAGCTTGACCGCCGTCATGCCCTTGGCGACCTGCGAGGCCGCCGACTCGGCCAGCTCCTCGGGGGTTTCGCCGCCGACCCAGCCGTAGACGCGCACCCGGTCGCGCACGTGGCCGCCGAGCAGCTGGTGGACCGGGACGCCGTGGGTCTTGCCCGCGATGTCCCACAGGGCCTGGTCGATGCCGGCCAGGGCGCTGTTCAGGACGACTCCGCCGCGGTAGAAGCCACTCTTGGCGAGTACCTGCCAGTGCTCCTCGATCCGGGCCGGGTCCTGGCCGAGCAGGTAGTCGAACATCTCCTCTACGCAGCGGGCGACGGTGTGGGCCTTGCCCTCGACTATGGGTTCGCCCCAGCCGGAGATTCCCTCGTCGGTGTCGACGCGCAGGAAGAGCCAGCGTGGCTCGACGAGGAAGAGTTCGTATCCAGTGATCTTCATGGGGTGGACCTCCGGGTCCTGTGCTGTGTGCGGCCTGGTGCGCGGCCGGGGCTCGGTGGTGGATAGGCGGGTTCGGTCGCGGTCGGGGTGCGAGCGCGGGAGACCGCTCGCCCGGGGGAGGGAGGAGGGAGACGGTGGTGCGAGGAAGGGATGCTGTGCGGGACGTGCGGGGGAGAGGGGAGAGGACGACAGCCCGGGGGGCGGTCGGTCACCCGGCACGGGTAACGCCCGGAGGTCTACTCCTGCTACTCCTGGGAGGTGATGCTGCGGCCTCCGTCCACGAGCAGGTTCTGGCCCGTGACGAAGGAAGCGTCCTCGGAGGCGAGGAAGGCCACGGCGGCGGCGATGTCCTCGGGGGCTCCGAGCCTGCCGACCGGCGTGCGCGCGATGGTCTGCGCCTTGTACTCCGGGGGAGTGTCGGCCCACAGGGCGGTCACCACGGCTCCGGGCAGGACGGAGTTGAACCTGATCCGACCCCCGTACTCGACGGCCAACTGGCGTACCAGGGCGTCGATCCCGCCCTTGGCCGCCGCGTACGCGGGGAAGCCCTTGAACCCGATGGCCGCGTGCACGGACGAGGTGATCACGACCGCGCCCTTGGCAGCCCTGAGCAGGGGCACCGCCGCCCGGACGCCGTAGAAGACGGAGTCGAGGCAGAGCCGTAGTTGATCGTGCCAGGCGGCGTCGTCGAGTTCGTGGGCCGCTCCGGGCAGGTTGCGGCCCACGTTGAGGTGGAGCGCGTCGAGGCGCCCGGTCCAGGACTCGGCCACGGCGACGGTCACGGCCCATTGCTGCGGCGAGGTGACGTCCAGCGTCCGGTCCTGTGCCCGCCCGCCCCCCGCGCGAATCTCCTCGGCCACCTGACGGGCGGCCTCGGCATCCACATCGGTGACGAGGACGGACGCTCCCTCCGCCGCCAGCCGACGGGCGGTCGCCGCCCCGATGCCGGAGGCGGCCCCGGTGAGCAGGGCCGTGCGGCCGGTGAAACGTGCCGGTGCGGCGGCGACGGTCATGGCGTTCCTCCTGGTTCTGCCGGTCCGGCCGTGGAGCCACGCAGCACCAGCCGCGGCTCGGTCGGTACGACGACGTCTCCCGTCGGCCTGTTCTCGATGGTGGCCACCAAGGCGTCCACGGCGGCGGTCCCCAGCTCGTACAGGGGCATCGCGACGGTGGTCAGCGGGGGATGGAGGTGCGCGGCCACGGGCAGGTCGTCGTTGCCGACCACGGAGATGTCCTCAGGGATCCTGAGGCCCAGCTCCCTGATCGCCGCCATGGCGCCTATGGCCTGGGCGAGCGAGCTGGTGTAGAGGGCGGTGACCGGCGGGCGCGTACCTCCGGCGGCGGGACGCAGCAGTTCCCGCGCGGCGGCGCCGCCGCCGTCCTCGGTGAAGTCCCCGGACGCGACCGGAGCCGCGTCCAGCCCCAGGGCGCCGGCGTGGTGCAGGAAAGCCTCTTTGCGGACCTCGCTGGGGGTGATCCCGGCGGGACCCGCGATGTGGCCGACCGAGCGGTGGCCGAGGCCGTACAGGTGGTCGAGCGCGGTCACGCTGGAGCGGGCGACGTCCATGGTGACGTTCCGGCCGGAACCCTCCACGGAGCGGTTGAGGAAGACATGGGGGACCCGGCTGTGGCTCAGGGTCTCCAGCAGGGGGTGGCCGGGGCGGGCCGAGGCGATGAGCAGTCCGTCGACCCTGCTCTCCTGAACCAGGTCGTTGAAGGAGTCGTCGGCCTCCTGCCCGTCGAAGTCCTCGGCGAGCAGGGAGAGATATCCCAGCTCGCGGGCCCGCTGGTAGGCGCCGCGGGCGATGGTGACGTACGTGGGGTTGTCGAGGGCGGGGATCAGGAGCGCCAGTGCGTGAGTGCTGGCGCCGGCCAGGGCGCGGGCCCCGGAGTGTGGTCGGTAGCCGAGTGCCTCGGCGGCCTCGTGGACGCGCCGGCGCGTCTCCGGCCGAACCATCAGGTCCTCTCGGCCGTTGAGCACCTTGGACACGGTGGCTTTGGAGACCCCGGCCGCGTGTGCCACATCCACGAGCCTGGCCCGTACGGGCTGTTCCGGCACGTGCTTCCCCTCTCCGGTGGGTGTCGCCCTGGTCCGCTGGTACGAGCCGAGGGTGGCGCGTTCTGACCTCTTGACACCTTCTGGCGACGCAACCTAACGTTCGCCGAAGTTTCAGTCAACCGGTTTCCCTGGACGGAAATAAGCGATACGTCTGGGCAGAGCCCAAGAAACCGGTCATGTACATCACGACAAGATATCGGCCATAACCGATGTCGAGTCGACGCGGCCATGAGGCCAGCCCTCAGGCTTACCGCGGACGCGACCACCGTCGCACTCGCGGTCCCTCGACACCGTTATGGCAACCGTCCACGCAGACGATCGCACCCGGTCCAGGGCATCTCGCACCACTGCCGAGTCGGCCGGCGTCGCAGCCGGCCGCCGTGCTCCCCGTTCGCTCCCCGCGGCAATCCCCGCATGCCGTTCCGCATGTGCCGTACGTCCCGCATGAAAGGCCCTCAACCATGCCCAAGTCGCCCATGACGTCACTTGACAGACGACGTTTCCTCGCCGTCTCCGCCGGTGCAGCACTCGGCGCGTCCGCGCTGTCCGCCTGCGCCGCCTCCGTCGACGGGAGCGGGGGCAGCGGTGGCGGAAGCGGCTCCAAGACGACGCTCACCGTGATGTCGCACGACAACGAGCTGGACAAGAAGACCATTCAGGCCGCGGAGGAGGCCCTGGGATTCGAGATCAGGTTCATCGCCTCCGACGACACCAAGCTCAACGCCATGCTGGCCGCCAAGAACCCGCCGGACCTGGTGCGCGGCCTGGGCGCGACGGACACGCCGTACTTCGCCGCACGCGGGCTGATGGAGAACCTGGACCCGTACTTCGCCAAGAGCTCGGCCCTCAAAGCCTCCGACCTCGACCCGGTCAACGACGTGTGGCGCTACGACGGCCACAAGCAGGGCGCGGGCCCGCGGTACGGCATGGCGAAGGACTACTCGCAGGACCAGATGCTCTGGTACCGCACCGACCTGCTCGACGCCGCGAAGCTGGACCACCCGAGCGCCACCGAGCCGCTCTCGTACGACGAGTTGCTGGACCTCGGCGAGCGGCTGGTCAAGCGCCGGCTCGGCAAGGTCAGGGTGTACGGGCTCAACGCCACCGGGCTCGGCAACTTCTCGCAGCTGATGGGCATGACGGCGTCGGCCGGCGGCAGCCTGTTCGCCGAGGACCTGGCCTCGGTCGACTTCTCCTCGCCCGAGGCGCTCAAGGCGCTGAAGTGGCTCCTGGAGTACACGAAGGCAGACATCGGCCCGAACGTCGTCAACCCCAACCCGGACGGCTGGGACTGGCCCACCTACCAGGCCAACCGGATGGCGATCGCCTGCGACGGCTACTGGTTCGGCGGTGCGATAGGCGGGGATCCCAAGGTCGCCAAGGTTTCCCGGTTCGCCCCCGCACCCCAGCTCGGCAGCAACCGCATCAGCCCTTGCTTCAGTGCCACCGGCTACTGGATCCCCAAGAGTGCCAAGAACAAGGACGCGGCCTGGAAGTTCTTCGAGTGGTACTTCGGCGGCCAGCCCGCCAAGGACCGCGCGAGCAGCGGCTGGGGCATCCCGACGCTGAAGTCGCTGCACGCGCAGATGCCGCAGAACACCGCCTTGCAGAAGCAGGCGTTCGAGGTGCAGCAGCAGGAGCTCGACTACTTCAAGGTGCTCACGTTCAGCCCGTACATCCAGTTGGCCGCCCTGGACGCGACGCTCAGCCAGGTGCTGCCGAAGGCGGTCAGGTCGGGCACGTCGGCGGGCAAGGTGGCCGACAACCTGAACTCGCTCATGAACAACCAGATGGCCAAGGGCAAGCAGGTGCTGGGATGAGCAGCACCGGTCAGCTCACCGCACCGGCCTCCGTGCCGGCCCCCCGGGCGGTGCCCGCCCGGGGGGCCGGGGGGCCGGGCGGCCGGTTCGGCTCGCTGCGGCAACGCAGAACCCTGTCCTTCTACGTGTTCACCGGCCCCTGGATGCTGGGCTTCCTCACCCTGACGGCGTTCCCGCTCGGATACGCGCTGTGGCTGAGCTTCACCAACTCCGACGGACTCTCCCCGAACCCCCGCTTCGTCGGCCTGGCCAACTACCGCGAGGTCCTCACCGACCAGACCACGCTCGACTCCCTGGCCCGCACCGGTCTGTTCACCGCGTTGACGGTGCCACTGACGATCGCGGCCGGACTCGTCCTGGCGGTGATGGTGAACCAGCCTCTGCGCGGCCGTGGGATCTTCCGCACGCTGCTGTACCTGCCCGCCGTGATGCCGCCCGTCGGCGCTGGCCTCACCTTCAAGCTGATCTTCGACCGCGACTCGGGCTCGGCCAACGGCCTCCTGGACCTCTTCGGCGTCAACGGGGTGTCCTGGCTCACGGACCCCTACGCCCGCTGGGTGCTGATCGTGCTGACGATGTGGGCCGCGGGCAACATCATGATCATCTCCCTGGCGGGGTTGCAGGACATCCCGAAGGAGATCCTCGAAGCGGCCAAGGTGGACGGAGCGAGCCCCTGGCAGTCCTTCACCCGCGTCACCCTGCCCCTGCTCTCCCCGGTGCTGTTCTTCCAGGTCGTCACCGGGATCATCGGGGCGCTGCAGAGCTTCGCGCCCCTGTTCATCTCGCTCGACGCCAGCCCCCAGGGCATGGCGTCCGTACCCCAGGACAACTTCCTGTTCATGATCCACGTTCTCACCCAGTACTTCGCCAACGGCCGTTACGGCTACGCCTCGGCCCTGCTGTGGGTGCTCTTCGCGATCATCATGCTGCTCACCGCGCTCGTCTTCCGGCTGAGCAAGGGCGTCGTCTTCTACTCGGTGGAACCGCAGGCCGCAGGGAAGCGGCCGCGCACGTTGGGAGGCAAGTGATGGTGTTTCCCCGGCGCACCGCGCTCTACATGCTCCTGGTGGGACTCGTCGTCCTCTTCCTCAGCCCCTTCGGCTGGCTCCTGATCACCGCCTTCAAGGACGCCTCGGAGCTGCGAGCCCTGCCCATCCACTGGTGGCCGCACCGGCCGAGCCTGGGCAACTTCCAGCAGGCCCTGTCCTTCTGGCCGTACCTCGGCTACGCCCGCAACTCGCTGATGCTCTCCACGCTCTACGCGGTGCTGGCGACACTCGCCTCCGCCTGGGCCGGTTACGGCTTCGCGCGGCTGGAGGCACCGGGCAAGCGGGTGATCTTCGGTGTGCTGCTGTCGACGATGATGCTGCCGCACATCATCACCCTCGTCCCGACCTACCTGCTGTTCGCCAAGATCGGCCTGCTCAACACCTACATGCCGTGGGTGCTGTGGGGGTTGTGCGGCGCGCCCTACCTGATCTTCCTGTTCCGGCAGTTCTTCGCGAACATGCCGAAGGAACTGGAGGAGGCGGCGATCGTCGATGGCTGCGGGCAGATCCGCATCTTCTGGCGGATCTTCCTGCCCCAGTCCTGGCCGGTCATCGCCACCAGCCTGATCCTGTCCTTCAGTTGGACCTGGGGCGACTGGATCGCACCCGCCCTGCTGCTGGACGACGACCGCACCACGCTCGCCGTCCGGCTCGCGAAGGGCTACTTCACCCAGCACGGCGAGCCGCTGAACAACCTCGTCGCGGCGGGCACCGTGATGTACGTCGTCCCCGTGCTCGCCCTCTTCCTGATCATGCAACGCGGATTCGTCTCCGGCATCGCCACGTCCGGACTGAAGTGACCGACGCCCGGGCGGAACCGGCCGGCAAACACTCACTCAACGGACCCACTCGCAAAGGAACCTCCCATGACCGACTCCCAGGGCACCGGCACACGCCCACAGGTGGTGGGGTGATGGAGCGCCCTCCCCTCACCCCGCAGCTCGGCCGGACCCGGGTCATGGCCATCCTCCGGTCGGCCGACGCCTCCGGGCTGCCCGCCGTGGCACGGGCCCTCGCGGCCGGCGGCGTCACCTGCCTCGAGGTAACCCTCACCACCCCGGGCGCCCTCGACTCCCTGGCCCGCATCAGGGATGCCCTCGGCCCCGACGTCGCGGTCGGCGCGGGCACCGTGATCACGGGCGACCAGGCCAGGGACGCCCTGGCGGCGGGAGCGGAGTTCCTGGTCGCCCCCGTCGTGGACACCGCCGTCGTCCGGAACGCGGCGGACCGGGGTGTCCCGTGCTACCCGGGCGCCTGGACACCGACCGAGGTGTCCCAGGCGTGGCAGGCGGGTGCCGCCGCCGTCAAGCTGTTCCCCGCGAGCACGGGCGGCCCCGCCCACCTGCGGCAGCTGCGAGCGCCCCTGCCCGACATCCCACTCGTCGCCGTCGGCGGAGTCGGCATCGAAGAGGCACGGGACTACCTGGATGCGGGCGCCTGTGCGGTCGGTATCGGCTCGCCGCTGCTGCGCGGGGCGGACCAGGACCCGACTCCGCAGGCACTGGACGCCCTCACCACGCGGGCGCGCACCCTGCTGGAGGCGGTAGGGATCACCGCACGGGCCGGGGAGGCGAGCGCGTGAGCATGTCCGCACCCCCGCCCGTCGAGCCCTACCTCGTCACCCTCGGCGACGTGCTCGCCGTCATGGCGGCCCGGGAACCCGGCCCGTTCGCGCTCGGCACGGCACTGCGCCTGGGGATAGCCGGCGCGGAGTCCAACGTCGCCGTCGGAGTCAGCCGGCTCGGCGGATCCGCGACCTGGATCGGCCGGGTGGGCGACGACGAACTCGGCGACCTCGTCCTGCGCGAACTGCGCGCCGAAGGGGTCACCACCGTCGCAGCACGCGACTCCGCCCCCACCTCCCTGCTGCTGAAGGAACGCCGTACCTCCACCCACAGCCGCACCCGCTACTACCGCACACACACCGCCGGGGCTCGGCTGACCGCCGACGACATCCCCGAGCACGTCGTCGCGGGAGCGGCGGTCCTGCACATCACCGGCATCACTCCGGCGCTCGGGAACGGGCCCGCCGCGGCCGTGACCCGCGCAGTGGACATCGCAGCCGCCGCCGGAGTGACCATCTCCCTGGACATCAACTACCGCTCGCTGCTGTGGAGCGAGGCCGAGGCCCGGCAGTCCCTGCTGCCCCTGATACGCCGCAGCGACCTGGTCTTCGCCGGACCGCACGAGGCCGCTCTCGTGGTACCCGGCGCCGACGGGGCGGAGGAACTCGCCGAGGGTGTCTGCGACCTCGGACCCGGCGGCGCGGTGATCAAGCTCGGTGCCGACGGGGCGTACGCCCTCCTCGACGGACGGCCCCACCGGCAGCCCGCCGTACCGGTCCAGGTCCACGACTCGGTGGGCGCGGGAGACGCGTTCGCCGCCGGGTACCTCGCCGAACTGCTGGCGGGGGAGCCTCCGCAGCGGCGGCTGGCGACGGCGGCCCTGCTCGGCGCCTTCGCGGTGAGCACCGCCGGCGACTGGGAGGGCCTGCCCCGGCGCTCCGAACTGGGACTGCTGGACCACCACGACGACATCGTCCGCTGACACCCCCTCCGCCCCGGCTCAAGAGACCTCCAGGACCACTCATGCCCGCACATCCCTCCACCAGCGCGATCCGCGTCCTCACCGGCTCCTACACACCCGACTCCGGCGGCGAAGGCCCCGGCATCGCCGCGCTGCTCCTCGATCCTGCGACCGGCCGTACGACGTACGACGACCAGGTGCGGCCGCTGCCCGTCAGCGGGGCCTCATTCCTGGCCGCGCACCCGTCGCTCGACGTCGTCTACAGCACGAACGAGGCCGAGACGGGAACCGTCAGCGCCGTCGCACGCGACGGGGACGGCACCCTGTCCCCGCTCGGTGACCCCGTCAGCAGCGGCGGGGCGAACCCGTGCCACCTCACCGTCCACCCGGGCGGGGAGTGGCTGCTGACCGCGAACTACGGCAGCGACACCGCGCCGGGCAGCGTCGCGGTGCACCGGCTCGCCGCGGACGGACGGCTGCTGGAACCGACCGACCTCGTCGTCCACCAGGGATCGGGACCGGTCACCGGACGGCAGGAGGGCAGCCACGCCCATCAGGTCCTTCCCGATCCGGCGGGCCGCTTCGTGTTGGTCACCGACCTCGGGGCGGACGCGGTGTTCACCTACCGGCTGAGCACCGTCACCGGCACCCTGGAGCGGGTCGCGGTGAACCCGGTGCGGGCGGGCTCCGGCCCTCGCCACCTCGCCTTCGCCCCCGGCGGTGACCTGGTGTTCAGCGCCGACGAGCTGTCCTCGACCGTCACCTGCCACCGCTACGACGCCACCGACGGCACTCTGACGGCCCTCTCCTCCGCGCCTGCCACGACAGCGGCGGACGTCGTCAACCAGCCGGGCGGAATCGTCGCCTCACCCTGCGGACGCTTCGTCTGGGTGACCAACCGGGGCGCGGACACGGTCGCCGCGTTCCGCCTCGACGGCACCACCCTGGAACCGCTCGGCGAGGTCCCCGCCGGCGGCAGTTGGCCCCGTGGCCTGGCTCTGACGGGCGGTCATCTGCTCGTCGCCAACCAGCACAGCGGCACGCTCGCCGCACTGCGGGTCCTGGACGACGGAACTCTCGGTGCGCCCCACCCGCCGCTCTCCGCCCCGTCGGTGGTCTGCGCTCTGCCGCTCTGACCACCTCCTCCTCCCGTCTCCTCCCCGCACGATTCGAAAGGCAGTCATGTCCGACCCCGGCACCACCCCCGAGGCCCGCTTCACCCTTGATGCGGCCTTCGCCGTCGGCAGCGTCAACCCCCGTCTGTACGGGTCGTTCGTCGAGCATCTGGGCCGCTGTGTCTACACCGGCGTCTACGAGCCGGGCCACCCCGCGGCCGACGCGGACGGCCTCCGCCAGGACGTCCTGGAGCTGGTCCGGGAGCTGGGCGTGACCACGGTCCGCTACCCCGGCGGCAACTTCGTCTCCGGCTACCGCTGGGAGGACAGTGTGGGCCCGCGCCAGGAGCGGCCGGCCCGGCTGGACCTGGCCTGGAAGTCCACCGAGACCAACGAGTTCGGCCTGAGCGAGTTCATGGACCTCTGCCGAAAGACCGGCATGGAGCCCATGATGGCCGTCAACCTCGGCACCCGAGGCGTCGAGGACGCCATACGGCTGCTGGAGTACTGCAACCACCGGGGCGGCACCGAGCTGTCCGACCGCCGCGCCGCCCACGGCGACAAGGAGCCGTACGGCATCCGGATGTGGTGTCTGGGCAACGAGATGGACGGTCCCTGGCAGACCGGGCACAAGACCCCCGAGGAGTACGGCCGCCTCGCCGCCGAGACCGCCCGCGCCATGCGGCAGGTCGACCCCGGCCTGGAGCTGGTCGCCTGCGGCAGCTCCAGCTCCTCCATGCCGACGTTCGCCTCCTGGGAGGCGACCGTCCTGCAGACCGCGTACGACCTCGTCGACCATGTCTCCCTGCACGCCTACTACGAGGAGATCGACGGCGACCGCGACTCCTTCCTGGCCTCCGCCGTGGACATGGAGCACTTCATCGAGTCGGTCGTCGCCACCTGCGACCACGTACGTGCCCGGCTCAAGGCGACGAAGCGCATCAACCTCTCCTTCGACGAGTGGAACGTCTGGTACCAGAAGCGGCCCAACCCGCACCCGGTGGAGGACTGGCAGCAGGCGCCGCGCCTGCTGGAGGACGTCTACACCGTCACCGACGCCGTGGTCTTCGGTTCCCTGCTCATCGCCCTGCTGCGACATGCCGACCGGGTCACCGCCGCCTCGCTCGCCCAGCTCGTCAACGTCATCGCGCCGATCATGACCGAGCCGGACGGCCCGGCCTGGCGGCAGACCACCTTCTACCCCTTCGCCCAGGCGTCGGCGTACGGACGCGGCCGGGTGCTGCGGGTCGAGGTGGACAGCCCGACATACACGACGGCCAGGTTCGGGGAGGTGCCGCTGCTGCACGCCACCGCGGTGCTGGACGAGGAGACCGGCGACGTCACCGTCTTCGCCGTCAACCGCGGCCGGACGGACGCCCTGCCGCTGAAGGTCGACCTGCGCGGCGTGGAGGCCCACACCGTAGTGGAGCACCTGGTCCTGGCCGACAGCGACCCGGAGGCCACCAACACCGCGGACCGGCCCGACCGCGTCACCCCGCACACCGCCACCGGCACCGCCGTCACCGACCGTGTCCTCCACGCCGAACTCGAGCCGCTCTCCTGGAACGTGATCCGCCTGACCCACGGACAGAACTGACGACTCGTGACCACCGCCCATGCCCCCGGGATGAACCCATGACAGTCCTTGCCCACCCCCTGTTCCGAGACCCCGTCCACGACGGCGCGGCCGATCCCACCGTCATCTGGAACCGGCACGCCGGCGAGTGGTGGATGCTCTACACCAACCGCCGCGCCGACGCGCCACCGTCGAACGACGTGAGCTGGGTGCACGGGACCGACATCGGGATCGCGTCCTCCGCGGACGGCGGAGCCACCTGGCTGTACCGGGGAACCGCCGAGGGGCTGGACACCGAGCCCGGGCGGCACACCTACTGGGCCCCGGAGATCGTCGATGACGGAACCGAGTACCACATGTACGTCACCGTCATCCGCGGTGTCCCGGCCCAGTGGGCCGGTCACGCACGCGTGATCCGCCACTACACGAGCTGCGACCTCTTCTCCTGGACCTACCGCTCCACCCTGCCGCTGTCGTCCGACCGGGTGATCGACGCCTGCGTCGTGCGGCTCCCCACGGGCGGCTACCGCATGTGGTACAAGGACGAGGCCGACCACCAGCACACCTACGCGGCGGACAGCGCCGACCTGGCGCGGTGGACCGTCCGAGGGCCTGCCGTCGAGTGCTCGGAGCACGAAGGCCCCAATGTCTTCGAGCTCGGCGGCAGCTACTGGATGCTCGTCGACGAATGGCACGGCCTGCGGGTTCTTCGCTCACGGGACCTGGAGACATGGCAACCCCAAGGCCTCGTCCTCGATCGCCCCGGCAAGGGTACGGACGACGCGACTTATGGATTCCACGCCGACGTCGTCACCAGTGAACTCGGCGCCTACGTCTTCTATTTCACCCACCCCGGGCGATCCGACGGCCGCGCTGTGGACAACGGCGACTACAACGACCGCCGGAGCTCGGTCCACGTCGCCCGCCTGCGGGTGAGCGCGGACACCCTCGTGTGCGACCGCGACGAGGTCCTCGAAGCCCCCGTCCTGCCTCTCGAAGGGCCGACCCGGTGACAGGCATCCGACGCGTGACACAAGGGGCTCTTCGGACGCGGATGATCCCGCTCGTCGCCGCGCTCCTGTTCGTCACCGCGTGCCAAGCCGAAGAACAGGCCGGCTCCGGGGTGACCCTGCTCGACGGGAACCGGATCGCCGTCACCGGCCCGACCGTCGTATCCGCCCTACCCGTCGACGACGAGGGAAACGTCGACGCCGCGCACGCGCGCAGCCAGATCCCGTCGCTCAAGAGCGTGGCGCTGCAGTACCCGGAGGTCCGGGTCCTCCTCACCGACTCCGACGGCCGTACGACCGACGCCGCGCTGCGGAACTTCGCGGCGAACTGGTCCATCCCACCCGAACTCGTGGTCGCCGCGGACTCAGCCTCCGCCGGCGCACAGCTGTCCATGGACGGACAGCTCCACACACTCCTGATCGGTGCCGACGGACACGTGGCCGCCGACTGGTCGAACCGCGCTGCCCCCACGCAGGCGATCGTCGCCGCGCTCCGCAAGGTCACGGCGAGCCCATCCACCCATCCCGACAGTGTTGTACGGGGAGAGGCATCATGAGACATGTCACAGAGATAAGACGGTTCATCGCAGGCACGGTCGTCACCATGCTGCTTGCCTGCGCCGCGGTAGTGCTGACGCCGGCCGTACCGGCACACGCGGCGGGCTCGAACTACTACGTGGACTGCTCGGCGGCATCCAACGGGACCGGCACGTCCGACTCGCCGTGGAACTCACTGGCGGGCCCCAACGCGAAGACCTTCGCCCCTGGGGACCAGTTGTTGCTGAAGCGAGGGACGACCTGCTCCGGCACCCTGCACCCGCTGGGCTCGGGCAGCGCGTCGGGCGGCTCGATCTCCATAGCCGCCTACGGGACCGGCGCCCTTCCCGTGATCGCGGCGGGCGGTGTCACCGATGCGATCTACCTGTACAACCAGGAGTACTGGGAGATCTCCAACCTGGAGGTGACGAACACCGGTGCCGTCAAGGGCGCGAACGCACGGCGCGGTGTCTACGTCGTGCTCGAGAACTACGGCACCGGGAACCACTACAAGATCAGCAACCTCAACGTCCATGACGTGAACGGAAACAACTCGAAGGAGGTCGACGGCAGCGCCGGCATCCTCTTCGCCGTTCTCGGGACCACGACGCCCAGCGCCTTCAACGACGTCGTCATCGACGGCAACACCGTGGCGAACATCGCCCGCAGCGGTATCAACATGTCGAGCACCTGGCTGTGCCGGCCGTCCATCGGCTGCAACAACCCCGCCTGGACCCCCTGGACCGGTGTCGTCGTCAAGAACAACACCGTTCATGACACGGACGGCGACGGCATCGTCGTGCAGATGTCGAAGGACGCTCTCATCGAGCACAACGTCGTCTACAACGCGGCGAAGGCGAGCAACGCGGCGAACGCCGGCATATGGGCCTGGGACTCCGACGGCACCGTGATCCAGTACAACGAGGCGTACGGCACCAAGAAGAACTCCGGGAACCCCGACGGCCAGGGCTTCGACGTCGACTACGGGCAGGACGGCACCATCGTCCAGTACAACTACAGCCACGACAACGAGGGAGGCTTCCTCCTCTTCTGCGGCTGCGGCGGAGGGTCACGCCTCAGCAGCAACGCGGTGGCCCGCTACAACGTCAGCGAGAACGACCGTCTCCGCGTCGTCAACATGCTCGGATCCCAGGACTCCAAGTTCTACAACAACACCATCTACATCCCGTCGGGATCCACGGCGAACGTCTTCGAGGTCTCGGGCGCCTGGAACGACCTCACCCTCGCCAACAACCTCATCTACAACCTGGGCAGCGGCGACTACGTCTACACCAGCGGCCAGCCGGCCTCGAACTTCTCCTGGCGGAACAACCTCTTCTACGGCAACCACCCGGCCGGCGAGCCGACCGGCAACGGAAACATCACCGCGGACCCGCTGTTGACCGCGCCCGGCAGCGGCGGCACGGGCATCGACTCCGTCGACGGCTACCAGCTCACCGCGTCATCGCCGGCCATCGGCGCGGGAGTCGTCATGCCCGACAACGGCGGCAAGGACTACTGGGGTTCGACCGTCCCCGCCGTCTGCGCACCCGACATCGGCGCCGACCAGTTCAGCACGCCCTCCGACGCGACCTGCCTCGCGAACGAGAACCTCGGCTTCGAGAAGGGATCGCTCACGGCGTGGAGCGCGTGGAACTCCGCCTCGGTGGTGAACTCGGGCGCCCACAGCGGAACCTACGCGGCCCGGGTCGGGCCGTCGCCCGCCTCCGTCGAGCAGTACGTCCCCGTCGCGCCCCGGACGACCTACCGCGTCTCGGGCTGGGTGAAGTCCGCTGTCGCCGGTGAGGTCATGAACATCGGCGTCAAGAACACCGGCGGCCTCGAAACGGTGGCAAGCGCCAGTGGCACCGGCTGGACGTTCGTGTCCGCCGACTTCACCACCGGCGCGGCGAACAGTACAGTGCGCCTGTACTGCTACAAGAGCACGGGCACGGGCAACGGCTACTGCGACGATCTCGCCGTCACCGCTGTCAAGAACCACGCGATCAACGGCAACTTCGAATCCGGCCACACCGTGCCCTGGCGCAACGGCGACTTCTCGCTCACGGGCACGTCGTCCAACGGCAACGCCGCCGGACTGACGAACTCGTCCCTGAGCGGCGCCACCCTCTGGCAACTGGTCTACACCCTCAAGCCGAACACCGCGTACCGGCTGAGCGGCGCGATCAGGAGCCAGACCGCCGGCACCACGACGGCACTGGAGGCCAAGCTCTACAACGGCTCGGCCGTCACGAGCACCTCCACCACGTCGAGCACCTACTCGAAACAGTCGACGACCTTCACGACCGGGGCAGGTGTGACCACCGCTCGCATCTACTGCCACCTCGTCTCCGGAAGCGGCGACGGCTACTGCGACGAGGTCACCCTGACCGAGCTGTGATCGACAGCGCCCGTGGCCGGTGACGCCGGCCGCGGGCCCACCGGGAGCGTGGGCGTGCCCGCTGATCACGGACCGAGTCCGTGCGGGACGCCCGCGCCCTCCTCATGGTTCCCACGCCTTCTTCCCGCACGACGCCCTCAAGGGATGTACTGATCATGGAAACGTCACCACGTCAGGAAGAGCCCGCCCGGCGCGAAACCGCCCGCCCGGGAAAGCTGTCCCGGAGGGGAATCCTCAAGGGGGCGGCGGTCGCCGTGGGCGCCGCTCCGCTGAGCGTTCTCGGCATGGGCGAGGCCCATGCGGCGGACTCCGCCATGACCGCCACGTCACCCGACGGCAGCAACAAGATCACGGTGTCCCTGGTCGGCGGAGCGCTCTCCTGGTCGGTCAGACGCGCCGGCACGACGGTCGTCCACACCTCGGCGCTCGGACTCGCGATGAGCGACGGCACCACGCTCGGCACCGCCGACACCGTGCTGACCACCTACCAGCACTGGACCAAGGACAGCACCTGGACTCCGGTGTACGGCCGCAACGCCACGATCCGTGACCACTACCAGGAGATGCGCTGGAAGCTGCAGGACAGCGCAAGCGGTGTCTTCTTCGGCATCCAGATACGCGCCTACGACACCGGCGTCGCGCTGCGCTACACACTGCTCGACACGGGCAAGGCCACCATCTCGGACGAGCTGACCGGCTTCGTGTTCCCCGACGGCACACTGGTCCACAGCGCCCGGGACGAGAACGTGTACAGCGTCGTCGCACCGGACGCGATCCCCTCCACCGGTACGTCCGGTACGGACGTCGGCTCCCTGACCGACATGCCCCTGCTGGTGACCCTCGACAGCGGGCTGCGCGCCTGCATCTGTGAGTCCTCCCGCGTGAACTACCCGCGAGGGATGCTCACCTCGGTCTCCGGGCAGAGCAACACACTCAAGACGTACCTGATGAAGAAGACCGCCCGGGGCAGCGGGCCGGTGCAGACCACCTCGACCGTCACCACGCCGTTCGCCACACCCTGGCGGGTGCTCGTCCTCGGATCCTCCGACACCGACCTGGTCGACAACGCCGAACTGGTGCTCAACCTGGCCCCCGCCAACGCCCTGACCGACACGACGTGGATCCGGCCGGGCAAGGTGTTCCGCTGCAACCTCACCACCGCCGCGGGAATCGCCGGCGTCGACTTCGCCGTCGCCCGCGACGTGGACTACATCGAGTACGACGCGGGATGGTACGGGCCGGAGTTCACCACCACCGACGCGACCGCGGCGATCCCGGACATCGACCTGCCCATGGTGATCGACCACGCGACGACGAACGGCATTGGCGTCTTCCTCTACGTCAACCGTCTGGCGCTGACCAACCCCGACACCCTGTTCGCCCTGTACAGGAGTTGGGGCGTCGCCGGCATCAAGCTCGGCTTCATCAACGACGGCACCCAGACCATGACCAACCAGATCATCACCTGGGCCAAGAGGGCCGCCGAACACAACCTGCTGATCGACATGCACGACAACGTGCGGCCGTTCGGCTACGAGCGCACCTACCCCAACTGGATCAGCCTGGAGGGCGTCCGGGGCAACGAGCAGTTCCCCACCGCCACCCACAACGTGACCCTGCCCTTCGCCCGCAACGTCGGCGGACCGATGGACTACACCATCTGTTACGGACAGTCCCGTAACCAGACGACCAACAACCACCAGATGGCGATGGCAGCGGTGTACTACCAGCCGCTCAACTTCCTCTACTGGTACTCCACACCGACGTCGTACGCCACCACCGCCAACTGGCCCGGACTGGCGTGGTTCGACGCCGTCCCCACCACCTGGGACGAGAGCACCACCCTCACCGGTTCGATCGGCGAGTACATCGCGGTCGCCCGCCGCAGCGGCACCACCTGGTTCCTCGGGGCGATGACCAACGAGACCGCCCGCACCCTGTCGGTACCGCTGGACTTCCTCGACAGTGGTGTCAGCTACACCGCCACCATCTACGCGGACGGAACGGCGGGAACCGCCCCGCGCGCCACGCCCACGGTCGTCAGCACCCGGACCGTCACCTCCTCGACGACCCTGAGCATGGCGATGACCAGCGCGGGTGGTCAGGCGGTCATCCTCAGGCCGAGCTGACGCGTTGAGCCCCGGGGGGCGACGTCATTCCCCTCTCCGGGGCGCGCGTGGGGCTGGTCGTTGGAGATGTGGTGGGCCACATTCCTCGGACTCGCCGTCTGCCCGATCACCCACCGCCACGTTCAACGGCTTTGTCGGGGACAGTAAGCTGCACAGCACACGAGTTGACACTGTGGGGGGCCGATGTCAGCAGACGATCAGTCACGACTGGACGACGGCCGGATCCGGCATCTGGAGCTGATCCAGACGATCGTGGCCCGGATGGGGAACAACTCGTTCCTGATCAAGGGCTGGTCGCTGACGGTCACCGGTGCGCTGCTCGCCTACGCCGTCGGGAACGACAAGGGCTCCGTCGCCCTCGTGAGCTTCCTGCCCGTGCTGGCTTTCTGGCTCCTGGACGGCTACTTCCTGTACCAGGAACGGCTGTTCCGGCGGCTGTACGACCGGGTGCGCCGCCAGGACACCTCCGTCGAGCCGTTCGAGATGAAGGTGGCACCGGGCCGAGAGGAGGCGGGCGTACTACGAGCGGCTGTCTCTCCCACCCTGTCGGGCTTCTACGGCGGCCTGGTTCTGGCCCTGGTGTTCGCGCTGCTGTTCGTGCTGTGACGCGGTCTCCGCGCGCAGCCGCCGCGCGGAGTCGTCGAGCAGCTCAGGTTCCGGCTCGATGTGCTCGGGCCACAGCCGCGGCATCCGGTCGCCCTCGAAGCGCGGCACGACATGGACGTGCAGATGGGGTACGGACTGCGTCGCGGCCGCCCCGGACGACTGGATGACGTTGAGGCCCTCGGGGCGGTGGACGGCCCGCACCGCGTGGGCGGCCCTGAGCACCGCCGCGCCGACCGCTGCCGCCGTGGCCGTGTCGAGCCCCCAGATGTCCGCCACATGGCGCCGGGGCACGACGAGCACATGCCCCGGGTGCACCGGATTCCGTGGCAGGAACGTCAGCGTGTCCGCGGTCTCGGCGACGACACGGGCCGGTTCGGACCCGGCGGCGATCCCGCAGAAGTGGCAGTCGGCGTCGTGATGATCGGGAGTCATGGGTCGACGATAGGGTGCCGGCGTCAGCGGCTGCTCTCGTTGACGTCGCGGAACGCCAGAGGGACCCGCATCACCTTGTGCCGGTCGAGCTGGGGCAGAGGCGTAGCGGCCGCTTTCACCATGGCCCTGACGAGCGAACGCACATACTCCGTAAGCGGCTGGCCCTTGTCCCTCACCAGGTCGTAGACGTGCCCGTCGTAAGCCTTCTCGCCGTCCCAGCGCACCCGGTGCTGGTACAGGCCGAAGTCCTCCGGCATCCGCCACCCTTCCATCGGCCTGACCCAGAAGACCGGCAGGATGGCGATCGGCTCCTGGGGCTGTGCGGCGTCGACGTTCGCCATGCGTTGCACCATGACGGCCCACTCGCGTCGGCACCACTCGCGGGTGAAGTAGTCCTCGGTGATCAGAGGGACCAGAATCCTCGTGGTGCGAATCGCCTCGACCAGCAGGGACTCCCATTTCGTCCCGGGTTCCATGTTCCAGTCGAGGAACCCGGTCTTCCCGAGCCGGGCCGGCAGTTTGACCGCCACCTCCTTCTCCAGCAACTGGTGGAAGTACTGCACCTCGTCTCCGTCGGCGTCCCGGTTGTGCCAGCTGGTGAAGAAGAAGGGGTACTCCTTCTCAGCGGTCGGCTCCGGTACCGACCGGGGCGGCGGCAGGGAGCGAACTCGGGCCGGGTGATGGGCGAGGGGCGTCGGGGGAGCAGGGGTGCCGCGCTGGTCCTCCAGCAGTTCGTCGACGATCCGCCGTACGGTGGCGGCCATCTGCCGACCGGAGCCGGAACTCTCCGTCTCCTCCTCCACGGCGTCGGCCAGGACCCGCAGCGCTGCGGGGTCGTCCTGCTCGAACACTGCGTCCAGCAGCACATCGACCCGCTCCGCCATGGTCATGTCGGAGGTCAGCACATCGCGTGGGACGATTCCCGTCGTCCGCCGGCGCAGGGCCTCCGTGAAGCGCCCGTAGCTGCCGGAGTCCCGGCACACTGCCGAACGCAGCAGACAGGAGCGCAGGCTCGTGCGCACGCCGTCCGGCACGCCGGCCCGGCGCTGCGGGGGTGCCAGCCAGGCGATCTCCACCACGGTGGCGATCTCCTCCGCGGTGACCCGGCCCGCGAGGACGGCCTCACCGGCCCGCACGATCTGCTTCGGGTGGCCGCCGAAGGTGTCCGCGAGGCGGGCGGCCTGCAGCTGGTCGAGGCTCATGTTCTCCTTGAGGAGCCGAACCGACTCCGCATGACCCAGCGGACCCACGCACACCCGTTCCCGCTCGTCCCACGTGCCGGTGAAGCGTGAGGTGACCAGGATGCGGGCGTTGCCCTCCGGGAAGTGGCGCCGTATGCCGTCGGGCTCCGCTACGTTGTCGTAGATGAAGAGCCAGTCGGCGGCCGTGGGACCGTCCAGCGGCTCACCGAGGCTCTTCTCGAGCGCCTCGCTCAGTCGCTCCGTCTCCTTCTCGACGCGGTCCGCCAGTCTCGCCGGGTCCGTCTCCTGGCCGCAGTCGAAGAGCCAGATCAGCTGGTAGTGCAGGGTGTAGAGGTGCCCGTAGGAGATGGCCAGCTGGGAGGTGCCGTAGCCGTGCGGGCGGCCCTCCGGGTCGTGCACCAGCACGGTGACATGGTCGGTGAGCCGTTGGTGGGTGTCCGCGATCTCTTCGTCCCTGCCGACGAACGGCGCGGGGAGCGGCGGGAGGTTGGATATCGGCGGAAGCTGCCGGGGCTGGCGTCTTGGCACGCTCACCGGCCGCCCCCGCGATCCTGTGATTGCCGGCGTGTTCTGGGCAGCACCTCACCGATCCGCTGCTCGGCCTCCGCCAGATCCGTACCTGCCAGGACGACGACCTGTGCGTCCCGCACCAGGAGCGGCCGGGGAGCGGCGTCGATCTGGACCAGCACGGAAGGCGACGGCCGGTCGGAAGCAGGGACGAACGCCTCCTCCCATTCGGTGGGGGCGGTGTCACCTGCGGCGAAGTAGTTGTGCGAGAAGATGACGAGCAGACTCTCGGCTGAATCGCGCGCCCGGGCGACCGCGTCGGGCAGCCGCTCCCGGCCGGCCCGCCAGCGCCACAGCTCGACCTCGTGACCCCGTTGCTCCAGCACCCCCATCATCCAGTCGGCCCACGGTTGGTCGGCGCCCACATAACTGATCGCGACCGACCCCGGCCCGTGGCCGCGGGCGGCGGGGTCCCGGGCATCGAGCCAGCGACGCGCCCACCGCTCGCCGCCCTCCCCTTCCGGGAGCGGTCCGGGCGGCGGCGCGCTCTCGCTGCCGAACGCCGGAGGCAGCGTCCGCGCATCGGTCACGCCCAGTGGCTCCAGTTCCGTACCCCCGGACTCGGCAATGGTTTTGGCCAATTGTTCGACCAGGGCGTAGTACCGTACTTCGCCCTCTGCCTGTGTCGACAAGGCCAGCGACTCCAGGCCGTCCTGCCGCAGCCAGTCGAACGGACCGCGCTGCTCCACCGATTGACGTACCGATTCCGGTACGTCGCCGTCGCGGACGGGTTTCCAGCACAGCGGGATCAGGCAGCCGCGTGCCGCCATGCCCCGGGTGTCCTCGTGATGGCGCATCCGGGCCCCGAAAATCGCCCATTCGAGGCCCGCCCCCCGGTCCTTGAAGTACCGGGGCGAGTACAGCGCGATCATCACTCCGGCCCTGGTCACGTCGGACTCACGGGCCGATTCGGGCTCCATCAGGGCACCGATGACGCCGCTCACGCCGAACCCCTCCTGGATCCGCAGGTGGTACTCCAGGTCGGTGTGAAAACGCGTCAGCGCACGCCAGCCGTCGGCCCGTACACAACTCGTATAGAAGAAAGCGGCTGGATCCACGAGCCCCTCACAAGGTACGCCGGCAGTCCGGTAGGACGGACATTCGCGCAGACTCGGTCAGAACTGTTGCCCGATCGGTCAGCAACGGCTCCTCGGAGGCCGGTTCACTTACCCTCAGTATTCGTGAGGATAGGCTTACTCGGATGCCGCCGATACACTCCGAAGTGTCCGAACGGGAGCGTTCGGCAAGCGCGTCGAGGTATTCACGAGCGGGGGCGAGCGGTCCGAGGACGCACGAGTCCTGGACTGTAGCAGCAACCACACAACTCCCCTGGCGCCTCGTCCGTTTGTTCGTGCCCTCCTGCTCGGACTTCGCTGAATCGCGCGGGTCCGGGACGGTCGGGGGGAGCCTGCATGATGGGACGTGAGACGTTACTGCGCGCGGCGGACGGACCGGGGCCGCCCGTGGAGAGCACCGTGCAGGCACTGCCGGACGCTCTGGATCTGCTCCGGCTGCCCCGCACCGCACTCGTCGAAGCCCTGCTGCGCAACGCGGGCCAGGACGGCGGACCCGAGCGGCCGAGGTGGCTCAGTGCGGTGTGAGACCGCGCCCCACGCCACCTCGCCGCCCGAAGAACCGGCGGCGATGTTCACCCAGTTCGTCGTCAAGCTCTACAGCCGCTGCAACTTCGGCTGCCCCGACTGCTACGTCTACGAGCACCGCGACCGCGGCTGGAGAGCCGAGCCGCTGATCATGAGCCCCGCCACGATGCGGCGGCTGTGCGTCAGAATCGCCGAGCACCTGCGCCGCCACCGCCCGGAACGGGCTCAGGTGGCCTTGCACGGCGGCGAACCCTTACTGGCCGGACCTTTGGCCGTGGAACGCTTCGCCCGCGGTCTGCGCGACGAGACCGAGGGCCTGCCGACCCAAGTCGACCTCCTCGTACAGACCAACGCCTCGCTCCTCGACCGCGCCTTCCTGGACGTCTTCCGCCGCTACGGCATCACCGTCGGGGTCAGCGTCGACGGCACCCCGGAATCCCACGACCGGCGTCGCCCCGACCGAGGCGGCGAGGGTACGTACGCCGAGGTGGCCCGCGCGCTGTCGCTGCTGCGCACACCACGTCACCGGCCACTGTACCGGGGGCTGTTGTGCGTCATCGACATCGAGGCCGATCCGGTGGCCACGTACGAGGCGCTGCTGGAGCACGAACCACCCGCCGTCGATCTGCTGCTGCCGTTGGCGACCTGGCAGTTCCCTCCGCACCGTCCCCCGGGGGCCGGAGACGCGCCGTACGGCCGTTGGCTCGCCGCCATGTTCGACCGCTGGTTCGACGCCGCCCGCCGGGAGACCTCGGTCCGGCTCTTCGACTCCCTGCTCGACGTGCAGCTGGGCGGCACCAGCAGCAGTGAGATGTGGGGTCAGTACGGGGCGGACGTCGTGGTGATCCAGCCGTCCGGGCTGATCGAGTACAACGACGTTCTCAAGACGGTGAGTTCACTGGCCGGCCGGTCCCCGCTGCACATCGCCGCCCACGACTTCGACCACGCGGCCGCGGACCCCGGGTTCGCCGCGGAGCGCGCCGGTCTCGCCGGTCTCTGCGGGCAGTGCCGGTCCTGCCCGGTCGTCGACATCTGCGGGGGCGGGCTGCGCGCTCATCGCCACCGCCCGGACAACGGCTTCGACAATCCCTCGTGCTACTGCCCGGACCTGCGCTTCCTGATCGACCACGCGCGGAAACGGCTGACGAAGGGCGTCATCTCCCTGCGCGCGCGTCTTGACCGAAAGGGGATGAGCGCATGACCGGCCACCCCGGCAGTCCCAGCGCCCCCTACTACTACGTCAGCCACGCTCTGCCCGCGCCGACGGATCCATGGCTGCGGATGTTCAACACCGACCTTCAGGCCGAGATACACCGGCGCCTGGGCCCCGACCCGAGCCACACCGGCCTGCTCCGGGAACCCTCCCGCGACCTCACGCCCGGGGAGTGCGACGTCACACCCGCCATGCGTTGCCGTACCTTGCTCGCCTTGCTCAACGAGCGCTACTACAAGGAACCACGGACACTGCGCGACCTCGCGGTGTTCCGCCGACGGCTGTTGTGGGAACAGCATCAGACCGGACAACGCTCGACGGCTCTGATTCCGATCCTGTGGACCACCAAAGGACTGCCTCCGCGCCGGGATCCGGACACCGTGGCAGTGCCGGTCGGCGACTACACCACATCCGGTCTTGCCGATCTGGTGGGAGCCCCGCACGCACGCGGCGGGTACCTCAGAGTGCTGCGCGCGGTCGTAGAACGGATCGTCACCGGAGCCCGTCTCTCACCTCCCGTCATGAACCCCCAGGACCTCTGCTTCACCCTGTCCCCACAGGTATCTGGAATGCCGCGAATTTCGCTCTCGGACAGTTGCTTCCCCAATATGCCTTACGCGCCGGTACGGGTACCGTGGCAGCCAACGCACGCCGCACGACCGTCCCTTCACCCGGAACCACGGGGGGACGCATCCCCCCACAGATCCTGGTTCTCCCCCGTGGAGAACGACGACCGGCCGATCCTGCGGGGGCCTCACAGCTGACGCACCGAGGTTGGAGCGACAACCGATGAGCAGTGCCGCGCAGTCTGGGCCCGAACAGGGCCACAACCGGGCGACTGTCGTGACCTTCTACTCGCACAAGGGCGGAGTCGGGCGGACCATGGCTCTGGCCAATGTCGCCTGGCTTCTGGCTGATGCGGGGCATCGCGTCCTCATCGTCGACTGGGACCTGGAATCGCCCGGGCTGAACCGCTTCGTGCGGCCGTTCCTGCCCGACCCCGAACTGCGCGAGTCAACCGGCGTGGTGGAGATGATCCTGGACTACGGCCGGGCTGTGGACGCCCTGGAGGCCCGGGGGCTGTCCGGGGAGGTGTTCAGCGCCCGGCTGGCGGAGCTGCTGGAGCGGCACACCCAGGTCGGCAACCACACCGACCGGCTCAAGTACCGGTTCACGCGGCCCGAGGGCCGTATGGACTTCCTCGGGCCGGGACTTCAGGACAGCCTCTACAGCGAACGGGTCGCGACCTTCGAGTGGAACCGCTTCTACCGGGAGCAGGGAGGCCGGCGCTTCGCGGAAGCACTGCGAGAGAGCCTGCGCACCAGCGACTACGACTACGTCCTCATCGACAGCCGCACAGGCCACTCCGACAACGCGAGCCTGTGCACGTTGATTCTGCCCGACGTGGTCGTCGTCGGTTTCAACCTCAGCAACCAGTCCATCGACGGCTCGGCCTCCGTCGCCCGCCAGGTGCGGGAGCGGTCCGCCGGTGGCGTCAGGGTCCTGCCGGTCCCCATGCGCGTGGACGACTCCAAACCGGAACAGGCCGAGCGTCGCAGGGCACGCGCCAGAAGTCAGTTCGAAGGCGCGTGCGGGCCGATTCTGCACAGCGGTGAGCTGCAGTATTGGCGCGAGGTCGAAGTCAAGCACCTGCCGAACCTCGCCTATGAGGAGGTACTCATCCCGTTCGCGCTGCCGAACTTCGAGCCCTCGGTGCAGAAGCAGGCGTACGAACGTCTCGCCCAGGAGATCAGCGGCGACCGCACGCTGCGCTTCGCGCCCCTCCCGGACACCGTCCGCTCCCAGTACATGGGGGCGTTCACCGAGGTGCCCGCACCGCCCCGCCTGGTGCGCTTGGTTTTCGAGCCGCAGGATCGTGCCTATGCGGACTGGATCCGCGCCGAGCTCAACGCGAACGCGGTGCCCTGCGACTTCGACCCGGGCCCCGAGGACCGGGCCGCCCGCACGGACGCGCCGGGCACCTTTCTCGTCCTGATGTCCTCTGCCATGGTCTCCTCCCCGCAACTCACAGCACTGGCAGCACACTTGCCCAAGCAGGACGCCCTGGCCAACGGGGCGTGGGTGGACGTCGCCTGGCTCGAGGACGTCGAGGTCCAGAAGGCGTTTCGCAACCGGCCGGGCCCCAAGCTGTACACACTGGACGAGGCATCCGCACGTACCGCCCTGCTGACCCACTACATCTCCGCCGAGCGGCGCCCCGCGGCCTGGGCGGACCGGCTGGGGCGCGGACCGCGCTTCCCCCGCAGGCACCCGCGGGAGTGGCATGTTCCGCATCAGCGCCAGGGCGAGTTCCTGGGCCGGGAAGGGTATCTGCGCCTCCTGCGGAACGCCCTGCAGCCCGGCGAAGCGGCCCAGCCGGTCGTGCTGCACGGGCAGGCCGGGGTGGGCAAGCGGACCCTCGCCACGGAGTACGTCCACCGGTTCGGCGCGGACTACGACGTCGTGTGGTGGATGCCGGCCGACAGCGCCGATCGAGTCGAGCGGGAGCTGGTACTGCTCAGCGTGCGCCTCGGTGCCGCCCGGCCGTCCTCACCGCGGGCCGTCGAGGCGCTGCGCGAGCAGCTCGAAGGCCGTCGCGCCGGGGCCGAACGCCTCCTCCTGGTCTACGACGACGCCCGCCACCCGGAGATGATCGCCAGCCTGCTGATCAACAACCCCCACGTCCACCTGCTGATCACGTCCGAACATCTGGACTGGGGAGCCCTGGGCCGCCGTATCGACGTCGAACCACCCACAGCGGCCGAAGCCGTACGGTACCTGCGACGCAAAGCCCCCGACCTGACACCCGAACTCGCCGAACAGCTTGTGCGGTTGGGCGAGCCGCTGCCACAGCTGCTGGACCAGATGGCCGCCTATCTCAGGAGCACCGCCCGCCCGGCGCAGGAAGTCGTGGCCGAGCTCGCCCGGTCGATCGAGAGCCGACAGGCCGTGGGTCAGCACAACGCCTCGGCGGTGTGGCAGTCCGTCGTCGAGGACCTGGGCAAGGAACGTCCGGCCGCGCTGGACCTGATGAAGATGCTGACCGTCCTGTCCCCCGAGGGGGCGGGCTGGGAGTTGCTGGAATCACCGGCCGCCCTGGCCTTCCTGGGGCTGCCCGACGGTGCCGAAGGCCGTCGCCAGCTGGGCTTCGCGGCGCGCGGCCTCGTCAGCCGGTCCCAGGGCCGCATTTGTGAGAACGGTAAGCGGTTGAGGGCGGCTCGAATGAACCTCGCCTCGCAGCGTCAGGCCCTCACTGACCAGGAGGCGGCGGAACTCGCCTCGCGCGTCCGACAGGTCCTGGCCGCCTACTCGCCCCCGGACGACCGTGTCGACGACCAGGACATGAACCCGTGTTACGCGGAACTGGACGCCCACGTCGAACCCTGCGGAGCGGCGGAGGACGACGACCCGGAAGTGCGCCGCTGGCTGGTCAACCAAGTGCGCTACCGGCGCCGCAGCCAGCGCCTCGACGCCGCGTTCACCCTGGCCCGCCGCCTGGACGAGGTATGGACCGCCCGGTCCTCGCCCGACGACGACACCCAGCAGCTGCTCCTGATGCGGCTGCGAGCGGAACTGGCCAACATCCACATGGACGCCGGACGCTACGCCGAGGCCGACCGCGTCAACGGCAAGGCACTGGAGGAACTGCGCCGGCTCCAGGATCTGGACGGCCATTTCACCCTGCGCAGCGCCCTGCCCCGCGGAGCCCAGCTCCGTGCGCTGGGTCGGCCACAGGACGCGCTCGCCGAGGAGCAGTCGACCCGGGAGGTCCTGCGCGCCCGTTACGGCCTGGACAACCACTTCACCCTGATGGCGTCCCACAACCTCGCCCTGTCCCTCGCCATGGTCGGCCTGCCCCAGGACTCCATGGAGCAGCACGAGGACGTCTACGCACGGCGGATACGGGTCAGCGGCGAACAGCATCCGCTGACCCTGCTCTCGTCCCTCTATGTGGGAACCCGGCTGCTCGAAGTCGGCCGCTACGAGGCCTCACTGACCCGTCTGCAAGATATCAACCGGGTCGTCAGGAGCCATGAGGACTTCGGCCCGTCCGATTTGATCACCCTGCGCACCGCCTTCGCGCTGGGCTCGACACTGCGGCACATCGCCGCGCTCTCCCCGAGCCTGTCCGACGGCGAACGACTCGACAAGGCGGACTCCGCCCGGATGTGCGACGTACAGGCCGTGGACGGGTTGGAGGCGTACGGCGGTCCCGAGCACCCCGAGACGCTGGCCGCGCGCGTCGCACTCGCCGCCGACCTGCGGCTCGTGGGCCGGACGTCGGAGGCGATGGACAGGGCGGAGCGGAACCTCGCCGCGTACCGGACATGGGGGGAGGAGCACCTCTTCACCCGTATCTGCGAAGTGAACCTCGCCCTGTGCCTGCGCGACACCGAGGACGAGACCGCCGCCGAGTACAGCGAGCGTGGTCTGACCGGCCTGCGCCGGATCCTGCACGTCGACCCGCGCCACCCGCTGGTCCTGATGGCCGCCGTGTGCCACGCCGACATGCTGGTCTTCACCGGCAACTCGCTGGCGGCACGGGAACTGTACGAGCGCACCCACCAGGACCTGGGGGAGAGGCTCGGCACAGAGCACCCCCTCACCCTGGCCGTGGCCGCACAGCTGGGGCTGCGGGAGGACGCGGGGGGCCGAGCCCGCCCGGACGGCCGGGTCGGCGTCGAACTGGACATCCCCACCATCTGAGGTAAACGCACAGAACAAGGAGTATCCGATGGAGTACCCGTGGACGACGTCCATCGGTGTCCCGCACACGGTGGCAGTGCTCTCCGCCGCACCTGGCAGTGGAGCGACGCTGCTTACGGCTGCGGCCGGTCTGCTCATCGACTACGCAGTGGGCCGCGTAGGACAGTCCGTGATCCTGATGGACGCGGACGCGGACGCGGCCACGGACACGGACACGGAGACCGACGGCGGCGGGCTGACCGACCTGACCCGGTTCTGGAAGACGGTGTCCGACGCCGAGGTGGACGGTCTCCTCGGATTCGCCCAGGACCGCATCGGACTGGCCGAGCGCTCCGTGCTCCCCTACATGCGCCACGTCTACACCGGTTCGCGACGTCAGGACATGGCACTGTTCGCCCTCGGCCCCGAGGACGACCTCGGCGGACTCCCGTCGGACGAGACGCTCTTGCCCGTCGTCGGCGCCGCGCTCACCAGACTCTCGGAGCTCCAGGGCTGCCTGATCGTCGACTGCGGCGCCGGCCGTACCTCGCTCACCCTGGAAGTGTGCCGCCGCCTCGAACACATCATCGTGATAGGCGGGCCCGGGCCACAGGGCGGCGAGGACACCGCCGGGCTCCTGTCCTGGCTGACGGAACACGGCCTGGGTGCCAAGGTGCTCGGCTGGGTGTGCAACGACCCGAGCGGTACACACCCCGGCACAGCGAGCCCCGCCGAGGCGGGCCCCGCGCTGATGCGGCTGCCGTACGACCGCAGCGCCGCAGACACGGTCGCCCTGGGGCGGCTGCCGGAGCGCACGACAAGTCCACTTCTTCAGGCTCTGTGCGAGCAGCTGCTGGCACTGTGGCCGGACGTTCTGAACGACGGGTCATGGGGGAGAGATGAGTGACACCAGGGGACGACAGGCTTCCGTGGCAGCAC
Source organism: Streptomyces resistomycificus (assembly GCF_001514265.1). Classification (GTDB taxonomy): domain Bacteria; phylum Actinomycetota; class Actinomycetes; order Streptomycetales; family Streptomycetaceae; genus Streptomyces; species Streptomyces resistomycificus. Next base: position 339,473 of record NZ_KQ948989.1, read on the forward strand.
CGGAGGTGCGCCGCGCACCTCATGTGACCGACGACAGCAACGCGAACATCAGACTGTGCGGCACGACGCTGAGCGAGAACGGTCTCCATCATGTCGCGGAGTACCGCTGGGGCGTCTTCAACTACTCGGTCGACGTCCTGGACCGGCTCCCCGCGTCCGCGGGCAGTGGATTCGGCGGTACGGAGATCGAGAGCCGACGGGGGACGTTCATCCGTCTGGGCCGCCAGCTCCACTACATCCTGGGCCGCATGGACCACGTGCTGCGCTCGGTCGACAGCGGCCGGCTCATCCGCAGCGTGCTCCAGTTCGGCGACGGAGCGGTCTTCCACTACCACTTCCGCGCGGACAACTACTTCACCGGTGTCTCCCTCGGCGCGGACGCCGTCGAGGCGGGCGATCGGGCCATGGCCGACCTCGTAGCCGCGTTGAACGACCGGATCGGCGTCCCCAGGCCCAACCCGGGCGGCTTCCTCACCGAGTCGTCCCCTCCGCGGACGGATCAGTGGCTCTCCACCAAGAAACGGCACCTGGTCAGGGAAGGAGACTGGGGAGAGTCGGACTCTCCCGTTCTCACCCACTGCCGCGACGCGGTGACCGCGCAGGCACTGCACTACGCAGGCTACTTCGCACCGGGCATCGGCCGCTTGAGCGCGGACGCCTTCAACCATCCCGACCTGTCCGCGTTCTTCGACGGCCTCACCCGCGACGAGCGCCGCACCCACTACGCGGAGCTGGGCGAACGCCTGCATTACGTGGTGGCCCGGCTGAACCAGTCCCTGCGCGCGGTGATGCCGGGCAAACTCACGCGTGTCGTGCTCGACGTGGAAGAGGGCGCCCTGTTCTACGTCGACCGGGCCGACGGCCACTTCCTGCTGGGCGTCACCCTCGACCAGAGCCGAGTGGCCCTGGCCGACCAGCAGATGAACCGGCTCGTACAGGGCATGTCGGCCACGCCGGGTGAAAAACCGAACGAAAAGCTCTGACTCGGATCGCCGCGGGTGACCAAACGCTCACGCGGGTACGTCGTAAGTGCGAACCGAGTGCATTCGGTCCCGGCGCGCACCCCCGGCTGGGATGCTCATCGCTGTGGGGAGTCGGCCGGATCGGAGCGAGCCGTGACAAGCACGCTGAAAGCCGCACGTCATCTGAGCGTCATGCTCGCGGTGCTCGGCCTCGGTTGGGCAGTGTCGGCCGCCACCGGCCTCGACACCCTTACCGACACTGCGGCTTATCCGCTCGCCATCGCGGCGCTGCTCGCAGTCGGCCTGTTCGGATCGACCTCGGGCATCGATCTCGCCGAGGCACGCGACGACCTGCGCACGCTGATCCTCGCGGTCACCGTCGGGGTCCTCGCCAAAGCGGCGCTGATCGTTCCCGTGCTGTGGCTCACCGTCGACCAGCCGGCCTACGTCCTCCTCGCGATCACGGTCGCCCAGATCGACCCTCTGTCGGTGGCCGCGCTCCGGACACGGTCCAGGATGTCCGAGCGGGCAAAGACGGTGCTGTCCGTCTGGGCCGCCTTCGACGACCCGGTCACCGTTCTGCTCACCGCCTACCTGGCGCCGCTGGCGTTGAGCACCCTGAACGGCGGCGACTCCTCCGAACTGCCTGTGCCACCAGACTCGTACGCCCTGACCACGGCAGGGAACGCGGGCCTGGCCGTCGTGGCCGCGCTCGCTTGGTACCTCCTGCGGCGACGGGACGGCCGGCCGGCCTCCTGGTGGCGCACCGCTGCCTCCCTCATCGTGCTCGGTGGCATCCTCACCGCGGCCACCGTGTACGGATGGATGCTCGGCGTGGCGGTCGTCGGCCTCTTCTACCGCCCGCCCGCCCTGTTCGCGGCCCTCGACCGGATCATGCGCACCGCCTACTACGCGGCGCTGCTGGGCCTGGGCATGCTGCTGGTCGACGGCGTCGAGCCAGGACCTGGCATCGTGCTGGGCATGGCCGCCTTCGTCGCACAGATGATCGTCGGCTGGATCATCGCCCGGAACCTGAAGCCCTTCGACCGCATCTCCCTGGCACTCGGCCAGCAGAACGGCGTGACCGCCGTGGTCCTGGCCCTCTCCCTCAAACCGGCCCTGCCCCGCACGGTCGCCCTCGTCGCCCCGGCCATCGTCACCATCAACATCCTGCACCTTCTGGCGAACGAGGCCTGGAACCGGCGACAACCCCCCCTCGAGCCGGAGCCGGACGGCCCGCCACCGCCGAACCCCTACGGGGTCAACAGCGATGCCGGCGACCCTGTCTCCCCGGCCGACGACCAGCCCGCGCCCTCCGATCCCGGCCACGACCACCCGGGCACCGATCCTGAACGGACGGGCAGCGGCCGCGGCGCGCCGCGGGAATCCGGAGCCCACGTCCGCGCCCGCGCAGCCGAGGGTGCGGACCTCGCGGTCCACGCGCACTTCGCGGACCTGCACGGGGTGTACGACATCAACGGCGGCATCGGCCCGGGCCAACAGGTCATCGCCGGGCGCCCGGCCCGCGAGTCCGACGACAGCGAGGAAGGCCCCTGAGGGGGCGTTAAACCGTTCGAGGTCAAGCCGTCCCTTGAAGGTCTCGACGGTCTCGCGGGAGCGGCCGCATTCCACCGGGGTGGAGTCCACGACCCATTCGTCGTCGCTCCACCACCGAGGTGCCACGGGGCCGGATCGAGACGCTCCTTCAGCATGTCGTCGGTCGTCGCATAGAGTCCTGTCGCGAGGGTGCCCACATCGTTCGTCACAAAACGATCTTGGACACCCTCGTTCTCGTCTCCGCAGGCACCCCTTGGACCACACCACCAGGAGGAACCAGTGTCATACCCGCCACTGCTCACCCCCGAGGAGAAGCTCGCCGACGCGAAGAAGCTGTTGAGCCTCCCGCGTATCGTCGTGATCTGCGGCTCCACCCGCTTCATGGCCGAGATGAACGAGGCCGATCTGCGGGAGACCAAGGCCGGAAAGATTGTCGTCAAGCCGGGCTGTGACATGAAGTCGCCGCACGAACTGTGGTCCGATCCTGTCGAGGCCGAGGCGCTGAAGGTTCGACTCGACGATCTGCACCGGGCGAAGGTCCGGCTCGCTGATGAGGTGCTTGTAGTCGGCGACTACATCGGAGACAGCACCCGAGCCGAAATCGCCTACGCCCGGTCGCTGGGCAAGCCCGTGCGGTTCACGCACCCCGAAGTCGACCCTGACGCCTGACCGCCCGCCGCCCACCCCACACCCTCCGCAGGCATCCCCTGGAATTGATCATCTAGAAGAACCCAAGTTTCTTCGGACTGTATGAAACGAGGATGTTCTTCGTCTGCTGGTGGTACACGGTCTTGCCCACCTCTGACCTGCGGCAACGGGTGGAATCTCCTTGCGGATAACTGAGTTGGTCCGCCCCTGGTCCGGATCTTGGTGCGCGGTGCCAAGTCACGCCCGCGGTAGTAGGCATGGCCCAGGTAGGCGGAACCGTGTTCTGTCGTTCATGTGGTCCAAATCGACGTCGTTCACGCAGGTGGAGCCCTTGCAGAACTTTTGTGCCCAGTTCGGCAGGTAGTTCTTCCGAGCCGGCCGCAGGCTGTTCATCATCTGAAACGGCCTGGTCGTCGACGTTTCCGCCAGCGAGTCTGAGGCCGCGGAGTGGATCAGGTCACTGTTGACTTGCTCGACCGCCTTTGCGGTGACCGCTCCTGCCGGCGGGCTCAATCCGGCGCTGACCGCTTTGGCCGCCGTGTTCAGCCCGCCTTTCGCTGTACTGATAGCCAGCCGGGACACGAGCCCCGCAACCGGGCCGAGGCCCGACGGTGGTGACTCCCGGTCGCGCAGCGGCTGGCGCTCGACCTTGACCCTTTCCGTTCCCGAGGTCGAGCAGGTGTTGCAGCAGATGTGTGCTGTCTTCCTCCAAGCCGACCAGCCAGCCGTCGTCATGCGGTCCGGGTTCCAGGGTCTGTCCCAATGTCCAGGCGCAGGAGGACAACGTGACGCTGTCCTTGATCAGCCGTCCTTCTTCGTTCACGGTGAAGCACAACACGGCGCCGTCGCCACCGATCCGACCATCGAAGTCCTCGCCGGCATCCGGTGTGCGGAACGCTTTCCCGCAGTACGTTGCGCACTTTGTCGACGGCGAAGACCCCGGCGTGCACGGTGTGCCGCCACTGGGAACCGGCTTCCCACGGCAGTGGCCGCCCCTGCTGTACAGCGAACTTGTTCTGGCTCGGATTGGCCGGGTCCACCTTTGGCGGGCTGACGTATTCAACCGCTCACCAGAAACGAACGATCTGCGCTTGCCAGTGCCACTCCATTCCTGACCGATTGACGGTCCATCCGCCCCTCCGAGATCGCTGATCTTCGGGGCCGTCGCAGAGGCAAGAGGCAAGAGGCAAGCTGCTGCTTGTTGACGTCGTCAACGAGTTCTCTCTTGGAAAGGTCGAGACCTCTGTGTACGGTGGTGCCATGCCAGACACATCCGCTCCGCAGACCGGCCCGCTGGTCACCGGTTCAGAGATCGCCCGGCTCGCCGGTGTCACGCGTGCCGCGGTCTCCAATTGGAGGCGGCGGTACGACGACTTCCCGGCGCCCGTCGGCGGTGGAGCGGGCAGCCCGCTCTTCGCCTTGGCAGAGGTGCAGGCCTGGCTGGACAAGCAGCGTAAGGGGCAGGACCTTTCGGAGGACGTGCAGCTGTGGCAGGCGCTGCGGGGTGCCTACGGCGACGACATGCTCGGCGCCCTCGCTGATGCTGCTCGACTGCTGGTCGACCCGGCAGCAGACGCGATCGGTGCTCTGCCACCCGAGGCTGTCCGACTGCTCCGCACCGCGGCAGAGGGAGACGCGACAGGTGAGACGGCGAACGTACTTGCCGAACGTTTCACCGACTCCGTCCGGCGTGCCGGATCGGATCTGGTGACCTCGCCGCTCATCGTCCGAGCGGTGCGGCACTGCGTCGCAGACGCCACCGCCGTCGCAACCGTATTCGATCCGGCGTGCGGTATCGGTACATTGCTCATGGCTGTCGGGACCGAGCAGGGAACGCGCCGGTACGGCCAGGAAGTAGACGTGCGCAGCGCCCGCTTCGCACAGTTGCGAGCAGGCCTCACTGGGTTTACCGGGGTAGACGTTGTCGCGGGCGACTCTCTTCGAGATGATCAGTGGCCGGACCTCAAGGCGGATCTCGTCGTCTGTGACCCACCGGTCGGTGACAGTGACTGGGGGCGCGAGGAACTGCTCCTCGACTCGCGCTGGGAGTTCGGTACACCGTCCCGCGCCGAGGGCGAACTCGCCTGGTTGCAGCATGCCTACGCGCACACCGCGCCAGGCGGTCAGGTGCTGATGGTCATGTCGGCGTCGGCTGCTTACCGTAAGGCGGGCCGTCGTATCCGAGCCGAGCTCGTACGGCGCGGTGTGCTCACTCAAGTCGTCGCCCTGCCACCGGGTAGCGCGGCCTCGCACGCCCTTCCGGTGCACCTCTGGCAGTTGCGTCGGCCGCAGTCTTCTGGCGGCGAGGCGGACAGCGTGCGCATGCTGGACCTGACCGAGAACGAGCCGGACGGCTCACTGGATCCCAGGCCCGATCAGACGGTGAACGTGCCGTTGATCGAATTGCTCGACGACACCGTGGACCTCACGCCGGGACGCTATGTCAGGGAGTCCCATCACGACTACGCCGCTGAATACGTTCGTCTGCGGGATGAGCTGTCGCAGCAGGTTCGCCGACTGGCCGAGCTGCTGCCTCACTTGATCGAAGGCGAGGGTGCCGGTGTCCTGGACGGCCCGTCCGTCAGTGTCGCCGACCTCGCGCGTGCCGGACTTGTGGAATACGGTGAGGCCGAGCCGGTCTCCGTGAGCGACCAGCTCGACACCGACTTCCTCCTGGGCTTCCTGCGCAGCGCGCCGAATACTCGTCGCTCCACCAGCTCCAGTGGCACCTTCCGGTTCGATACGAAGGGTGCCCGCATCCCGCAGATGGACATCGTCGAGCAGCGCCGCTACGGCGCCGCGTTCCGGGCATTGCAGGAGTTCGAGGAGCGGGCACGGAAAATGGCCGAACTCAGCAAGGAAGCTGCCGCGCTCGCGCGTGACGGACTGAGCAGTGGTGCCCTCACACCACCGACAGAAGCGCCCGCTGCCGAATGACGCCCGGCTGACTCAGCACGGGACGAAAGGACTGGGCTCCCCGGTCCACGACACCGCCAGGGCCTCGCGTGCACGCGTGCACGCGACGAACAGCAGGCAGCGTTCCCGCAGCAGATCCGATTGGTGCTGGAGGGCATCGACCGAGGCCGGGGTCACCTCACGAGCGAAGGGCACCACACCCGCCGACACACCGAGTACTGCTACGCAGCGGAACTCCAGTCCCTTCATGGCATGCATGGTGGCCAGTCGTACACCTTCCACCTGCGGCCCCGGGTTGTCCCTGATCCGGGCCGCAGGAACCCCGGCCGCGGAGAGTCTGTCGTACGCCTTGTCCAGCAGCACGTTGAAGCGGGTGCACACGCCGATCTCCGAGGGCCGGATTCCTTGGTTGATCCAGCCCTGCACGCGCTCGACCAGCGCGGCGATCTCGGCCTGCTCCGACGTGTACCCCTTGATGTGCGGTCTGCGTCCGTGGAGGAGCGAGCGGTAGCCGGCCAGGGAGTCGCTGCTGTCGCCGGCCAGGTCATCGACGCTGACCTGGCTCATGATCCCGGTCGCCCAGGACAGGATCTCCTCCGTGCTGCGGTAGTTGACGCGCAGACGGTGGGTGCGGCCCGTCACCGCGATCCCCAGGGAACCGAGCGACACCCTTGAGTCGTAGATGCGCTGGTGAGGGTCACCGGTGATGAACATGTCGTCCCTGCTGGGCGACACGGCGCCGCGCAGGACACGCCACTGTGCCGGGTGCAGGTCCTGGGCCTCGTCCACCACCACGTGGTCGTGGGTGGGGGAGGACGCCGCGAGCAGCTCGGCAGCCCGTGCGCATACCCCGAGGTGGGTGGTGGCCTTCCGGTCGCGCAGCATCGACTCGAACAACTCGACGGCGGGCCACAGCTGTTCCCGCCGTGCGGACGACAGCGCACTGCCGCGGCCACGCCGTGAGGCGACTCGGTACTCGTCCCAGCTGCGCAGATCCTGAGCGAGAATGATGTGCCGATACTCCTGAGCCAGGAACTGTTCCGGCCACGGCAGTCCGAGGTTCTTGATCACTCGCTGCCACAGTTGCCGCTCCTCCCGGTCGCCGAGTGGGGAGTGCACTTTGCCGTCGATGCGGCTCACGATGCCGTGCGCGTAGGCGTTGACCGTGGTCACGTCGGTACGCGCGAGTAGTGAGGCATCGCTGTCCAGCAGGACGGACAGGTTCTCCCGCAGGGACGCCGCCAGGACACCGGTGAAGGTGGTGAGCAGGACACGGGTGTCGGGGGACCGGGTGAGCAGGTGCTTGACCCGATGCAGTGCCGCAACCGTCTTGCCGGTTCCCGGGCCGCCGGTGACCTGCACCGGTCCACGGTACGAAACCCGATAGGCGACACGGCGTTGCGAGGGGTGAAGGAACACTCGCCAGGCGGCGAAGGGCTTTTCCAGGATGTGAACGAGTTCGTCCGGTCCGGTGACGAGCGTGATCCGGCTTGTGGTGTTGGCGATGGCGACGGCGAGGCTCTCGTCCGGGTCGGGTCCGGCGTCGACGGGCTGTCGTTCCGCGACGACGTCCCGGTATACCTCCTCGGGACTGAACCCTTCAGCGAGGTACTGGAGTACCTCGCACTGGTCCTCCGGCAGTAGCGTCTCGAACGCCCGTAGTTGTGTCGTGTCCACAATGGTCCGTACGGCCCGGAGTACCTGGTCGTCGATGCCGAGTTCGCGCAGGACGGTGTCCGAGTACTTGGCGAAGAGCAGCGAATCGGACGCTGCGGCGGCCTTCTCCAGGGCAGGAGTGAGCTCTTCGATCGCGACCACGTTGCGGACTTCCAGGGCCCGCGTGGCGGAGTTCGTCGTGTACATCCGCCTCGCAGCCCACGAATACGCCTGGTCGTGGGGGACGACGTTGACGAGCAGGAATACGTTGCTCCCGTCGTCGGGCGCGAGCACGACTCCCCGCCAGAAGTCGTTGATGCGGATGGTCCGCATGCGAGGGTCGCGGGCGTTCTCGACGGACTCCAGGTGTAGTCCCTTGTCCGCATGGAGTTCAGGGACGGTGAGTTGCTGGAATTTCTGCATGGCTTTGCGCACACCGGCCCTGACCGGCTTCTCGAGGACGTCGTAGCTCTCCCAGAAACTGCCGGCGAACGCGAGCTGTGGCACTCCGTGAACTCCCCACCCTGGACGGACACTTCGCAGTTGATCATATGCGTGGTGTAGTCACCAGCCGGGCGGCCAGATCCTCGATGTCTGCCAGTAGCCCGGAGGGATCCAGATCCAGGTCGAGGGTGTGCTGGTGGATGACGATGCCCGCGTGTCTCACCGCGTGGGCCGTGTGCGCCGCGTTGCCTTTGGCGTACACCAGATGACCTTCCGGCAGGCCCAGAGCGGTGCAGTACGCAAGCATCTGATACAGATCGGCGTCGGGAAACCCGTCCCGTTTCTCGGCCTTGTACTTGGCGTCCACCACGGCACATACCGCACCGCTCGGTCCGTAAAGCACGAGGTCGGGCTTCATGCGGATCGCGGAGGCTTCGTCGAGGTGGTGCGGATCCTGGAGCCGAGCCGAGCGTCCGCCTGCGCGGCAGGCTTCCCGCAGCGCGACGGTCACGAAGTCCTCGAAGAGCTTGTTCATGTCGAAAAGGAATCCGTCGATGTGCAGTCCGCCGACGACATGCTCGACCGATGTGTCGTCCAGAACGGCCCGGGCCAGGTGAAGGGCGTGGTGGTACCGCGAGTTGAGGCGGGTGGGCTGCCACTTCGGCAGCGGCTGACCGCGCACAAGCGTGTCCGTATCCGCGAGTCGGGCGCGCTGGTGCAGGAGCCTGCGGCGTACGTCGCCCGGTACGCCGGGCAGCCGCAGCAGGCGCTCCACGGCCGTGCGCAGGATGCGGTTCTCCGCGATGTCGGTGGTGAACTCGTCGTAGGCGACCTCGACCGGCAGTGGGGCGCCGAACCGCCGCCGTATCTGCTCGGACTCCCGGATACGACCGCGTACGACGAGGGAGCTCTCCTCGGTCGCGCGGTATCCCTGCAGCAGACCCTGCCGCAATGCCCGGTCGACCTGCCGCTCCACGGCATGTGCGAGGGCGGGGAGCAGATCTCGGTGCTCTGCGACTTCCACGTTCCCCTCCCGCCAGATGCCTGCGGGGTCCAGGGCGTAACCGAGGAGGAAGAACAGACGGGCGATGGGGACCTTGGGCGTGACGCGCACCGTGACCGGCGTGCCGAAACCCGGGGCGGCGAAGGCCACCGCGCCGACCTTGCTACCGGCTCGCAGGGACCAGCGTCCCGGAGTGTACGGATCAGGGGCCGCGTCCACCATGTCTCCTGCGGCCAGGGCACGCCCGATCTCTTCCGGCAGGGGCACAGAGAGGGCGGGGGCGTGTTCGACGAGTTCGATGACCCGACTCACCGGAGCGACTCCCGGAGCGCCGCCAGCCCGTACCGCTTCTCGATGTCGATGCCCTCGCCGTAGTGGTGCTCCTCCAGCAGCGGGAGGATCTTGGTCCGCCAGGTCCGCTCCAGACCGCCCTCCCGGTAGACACCCTTCTTCATGAGATACGAGGGCCCGATACGGAAGTCGGCGTCGTCGATACGGGAGTTGAGTACGTCGAGTAGATCGGCCGGCTCGCTCTCGCGGCCCTCGCGCGCGAGCCAACGACGCAGCAGCCCGCTCGTCGGCTCGGTGCGCGGTGACAGCTCGACGAAGGCGAAGCGTCGTCGCATGGCAGCGTCGACGAGGGCGATCGAACGGTCGGCGGTGTTCATGGTGCCAATGACGAAGAGATTGGGCGGCAGCGCGAAGTCGTCACCGGAGTATGTGAGCCGGACGGATTTGTTCCGGTACTCCAGCAGGAAGTACAGCTCGCCGAAGACCTTCGCCAGGTTGGCACGGTTGATCTCATCGATGATCAGGAAGTGCGGGACATGACGGTTGCCCTCGCGGTCGGCCAGATCAGCGAGTTCGCGCAGCGGACCGGCGGTGAGACGGAAGGCGACCTCGCGAGTCTGGGGGTCTTCCTGAGGCCGGAAGCCCTCGAAGAAGTCTTCGTACGCGTACGAGGGGTGGAACTGCACGAGCTTGACCTGCTCCGGGCCGCCGCCGAGAAACTCGGCCAGCTTGAGTGCGAGATAGGTCTTGCCGGTGCCGGGTGGGCCGTACAGGACCAACTGGCGCTCGTCCCACAGCAGATCGCGTACCTCTCGAAGCCAGTCGGCGTCGTGGACGAGGAGTTCGGCGGCGAGCTCGTCCGTCGGGACAGGCAGCTCCGGTTCCCGGCGGGCGGTGAGGGCGGGGATTTCCACGCTCGGATCCCGGTCGGCGGCTTCGGCTTCCTCGATCAGGTCCTCGTCGCTTATCCCCAGGCCGTCGATGAGATCCTTCACCGACGTCAGGTCGATCACGTCGTGCTGAGCCGAGAGCTTCTGCTGCAGTGCCTCGGGCAGGTCCTCGTAAGGATGTCCCTGATCCGCCCAGTCGACCGGTCGGCGCAGATCGGACCGGCCGTCCTCGGAGGCGACCTGTTCTGCGCCACCCGTGATCTTCCCTACGTAGAGGCGGCCGCCCGAGATGGTGCACATGGTGTCGCCGGGCCTCATCCTGGAGAGGAACATGTGCAGTTCCTCGACCAGCTGGACCTTCTGGTTGTACGTCGCTGTGGCGGCGTAATCCTCTTCCACAGCGGCCCGCAGACGATCCTTGCTGATGCCCTGCTCGACGCCCTGCCGCAAATGTCGGACCCGCAGGGTCACCAGCCCCTCCGGCAGCCACAGCCGCCGGACGAGGTCGAGACCGGAAACGTTGGAACCGCGCACGAGCCAGGCCCGGTTGGGGCCCCACCACACCTGATCGAGATAGTCGGAGAGCGGATGGCCGTCGGTCGACTTCCATTCCAGCCAGCCGTTGGCGCTGCGGCCGACCAGGATCTCGGCGGCGGCCGACGGGGAGTTGCACTCGACGTCCTGGGTGAGTTCCAGCCAGCCGGGCCAGGTTGCCGACTCGGTGAAGATCTCGTCCTCGACGAGACGCTGCCTCAGCCGATACGACGACGGCATGCGGATGGGGAACGACGGTACGACCTCCTGCCGCCCCGGAGACCCGGCCAGGACAACGAACTTCTGGCTCCCGTTGGTCCCCTTCTCGGTCAGCAGCCGTCCGCGGGCCTCGGGACCTCCGCCCGGCAGTTGCAGCCGGAACTCCGGGTAATCCGTGTCGGTAGCGGACATCCTCACCACTCTCCCCGTACGCGCACATCACATCCACCGAGAACCATAGAGAGCCGCACTGACAACTGGTGGTTCACCAGGGCTCCAGCTCCCGGCGGACCGGCTGCCTGACGGGCAGCAGGGCCTCATGGGTGCGGGAGTGCTGGGCGGACAGCTCGCCGGTCTCGCGGTCCAGGTAGAAGGCGAACGCCTTGGCCTGGTTCGCGACATCCGCCGCGGGGCGGGTGAGTCCGGTACCCGTGATCACGATCAGCCGCTTGGGGGCGTCCTCGCCGGATGCCGCAGCGAGGCTGTTCATCTTGTGGACCGCCGAGGTCGACAGGCTCTTGCGGCCACTGTGCCAGGCGATATGGAAGAAGTCGGACTGTATGGGCTCGTCCGGGTCCACGCCTTCCCTGAGGTCCGCGAAGCCGAGATCCGAGAGCTGCTCAAGGACCGCTTCCACGACCTCTGACGCGCTGAGCGTCCCGATACCGCCCCGCTTCTCCGGGCCCTCGGCCGTGGCCCAGAGTTCGCGGAACCCCGCGAACCAGCCGGGCACGCACTCGTCTTCGAGAGCGTCTGGGAACAGGGCGTCCTGCGGAGTCGGCGCCGATGTCGGGGCAGGCGGTGAACTGGGACGTGGAGGCTTCCACGCCGACTCGATGTCCCAGGTTCGCCGGCCCCGGCACAACAACTCCGCGATCTCCGTCAACGAGACCCTGGTATTGGGCATGCCCGGTACCGGAGAAGACCGACCGCGCAGACACCACCCCAGGTCGATCCGGCTCCAGCCGTCCCAGAGCGGGCTGTGCGCGTCCACCGTCCAGCCCAGGCTGGGCTTGAGCGCGACGCGCACGTACGCGTCGGGCAGCTCGGCCTCGAGAACGGCCTTGCTCCACCCGCCGCCCACCGTGTCGAGTTTCGGAGCGTGCCGCGTGCCGTAGGGGAAGTAGCGATTGCCCGCGGCCACACGCAACACCCGGACATCCCGTGCGACGAGCAGATCGGCCAGCTCGGTCACTTCGGAGGGCTCGCTCTCGTGCCAGCGCCACGGCGAGGGAAGCGGCACACCGGCGAGGTGCGCCGAGGCGACGGCGTGCACGGCGTCGACGAGGGCATCGGCGGGCGTGGTCAGCGGCCAGACGGACGGAGGGCTGTCGAGGTCCGGGTCCTCGATCGCCCAGACATCGGCGTGTCCGAAGCGGCAGAGGAAGAGCACGACCGACTGGTGGCCGGTCAGGTCCACTTTGAGGTAGTCGCGTCCCTCGATGTCACCGAGCTGGATCCGGTCACCGAGTTCGGGGTGACGCTCTCGGAGCTTCTCTTCCAGCGTCCGGAAATGCAGGTGTCTGCTGAAGGCGGCGAGCGTGTCAGCCGTCGGGAAGGACAAAGGGGGCGCTCCTGCGGGTGCGGTGCGATCATGATCTTTTCGTGAGGGTATGGCCTCGGCCGCCCCCGGGAGAAGGGGGTTCCTGGCCGATCACGTCAGCGTGTTTGTCAGGTGCGGCCCGATGTATCCGATGTAGATCCCGTGCTCGGTGCGGGCCCCGTCGTGGTAGTGGAGCCGTGGCGCGATGGTGTTGCCACCACCGACCCGCACATGGGCGCCCATGAAGACCTTCCGTGCCGGGTCCACCACGTCGGGCACCGGGAAGGTGCGCTCCCTGCGCCAGGCGGAGTTCGTCTTCACGGACTTGGACTCGTCCCGCACGATCTTCCGTGGTGAGATCGTGCGTGCCCCGGTCGGGGCGTCCGCGCACCACTGCCTGAAGTCGCGGTCGGTGTGCCCCGAGGCGGCGGCCTCGGCGAAGTCCCGGAGCGCCAGCAGAGCGTCCCAGGTCATGCGTACCCAGGAGGACCCGTAGGCCTGTGCGTCGAGTTCGAGGGCGATCTTGCGGGAGCCGGTGAAGTGCAGAAGGGGCAGGTCGCCCATGCGGTCGAGGAGTTCCTCGAAGGACTCCGGGGCGTCCTCCGGCGTGCTGACGGGGGTGTAGGCGGCCGCTCCGGCGCCCAGGGTTACCAGCTGTTTCTGCAGAGCGATCAACTGCCTGCGGGCCGTGTGCAGTTCACGGTACTGCTCGTCGTACTCGGCGACGAGCAGGGTCTCGTTGTCCTCGGCCTTGCGCAGCTCGTACTTCAGGTCACGGATCTCGTCGGCCCGTACTCGCTGTTCCCGGCCGGCCTCCTCCAGGATCTCCAGGAGCGCGTGGTTCTCGTCACGCAGTCGCTCCAGCTCGGGCGCCTCGGAGTCGCCCCGGGTACGGGCCCGCATGACCGGGACGGAGTCGAACTCGGCGGGCAGCGGGGTGCGCGCGGCCAGCCGCTGGGGCAGTTGGGCGAGGATGCGCCTGGCCCGGTCGGGCCGTTCGGCGAGCAGGCGGCGGGACATCACCCGGTGCCGCTGCCCGTCGGCGGGCCACGCCGGGTCGACTCCGGGCAGGTAGGTACGGACACCGCCGCCGTAGACCCGGTGGTACTCCAGCGCGCGGTTGAAGAGGGGCTCCGCCTCGGGGGCGAGGACGTAGAGGACGGCGAGTCCGGCCAGGGGGCGCACCAGCGGGTCCAAGGTGCCTTCGAGCCAACTGTCGAAAGCGACGCCGTACGGTGTACTGGCCACGACGATCGGCAGGCGCCGCGTCTCGTCGCACAGCTCGTCGACGACGTCGTCGACGTCCTCGGCCTCGATGACCTGGGGCTGGGCCATGACGTCGGCCAGGCCGTCCCGCGCGTCCAGGACGCTCAGGAGGCTGCCCGCGAGCCGGGGTGTCTTGGCCGGTACGGGCAGCGCCTCAGGGGCGTCCGGAAGGTGCTCGACGTCCAGCTGGACCCGGGTCGGTCCGTCTCCGGACTGGCGGATCAGCACGGTGGTCTGCCAGGTCCCGTCGGGCGCGGTCTCCCGGAGCCGCCAGCGGCCGTACGCTCCCGAAGTCCCCGTGGCGGAGTCGTGGTCGAGGGTCACGCCGCGGGCTATCTCGTTGCGGCCCTCGGCGAAGGCGGCGATGTCGTAGCTCTTCGGCGGTTCCTTCAGCCACTGCCGGAGCTGGCCATCGACCTGAGCGCCTGTGGTGACGTAGTCCAGTCCGCTGGTGACGACCATGCGATAGCGACGGGTGTCCAAGGGAGTTCCTCACGGTCCTGGGTGTGGATTGCCGGGATGCACGGGCTACGGGGCCGGGGCCTGGTCAGGGCCGATGCCCAGGGCCTTGAGGAGGCCGTTGACCTCCAGCAGGCGGATGCGGATCTCCGCCGGGGCGGGAGGAAGTTCGTACGTCCGGTAGTGGCAGGCCGCACTGAGCGCCGACCAGGTGGTGCGGCACCTGCGGGCGGTGTCGGAGCCCGCGTACCACTCCAGGCACAGCATGCGGTGCTTGCCGATCCACGTCATCGACGGCGTGACACGCAGCCAGTAGGAGTCCAGGGCCTGGTCGAGCGCCATGCGCAGCAGTACCGCGGCGGCACGGGCGCGCAGGCCGGGAGAGAGTGTCTGGGCGGTTCCGGGTTCGGGCAGAAGGAGCCGGCCGGCGGCGGCCACGAGCGCTTCCGGGGACGACATCACCGGCGGCCCTCCTCGCCCTGGACGCCCCCGCTGCGCAGGATCGCCATGGCCAGCGCCTTGGTGCGTCGCACCAGGTCCTTGCGGTCGTCGACCGTCGGCAGCGACGCATGCGCCCCCGAGTTGAAGGCCTCGACCAGCGTCCAGCCGCCCGGGCAGAGCCGCTCGACCGTCTCCCGGGAGTGCCGCCGCTCGTCGCCGAGCAGGGCGAGGGAGACGTAGGTCTTGGTGCGGTCCAGTGTCGCCACCCGCTCCTCCACGGCCCGCAGGCCGAGTCCGTGCTCGTCGCGGAGGCGGCGCCGCGCGGTCGCAAGGCAGGCCGCCTCCACCGCCACCCGGCACATGGCGGGCAGCACGTGATCGGCCACGTCCTGCGGGAGGTTCGGGTCCAGGGAGATGGCCCGAGCCTCCGCGAGCGCCTGCTCCACCGGGTCGGTGAGGGTCTCCACGCCCACCACCGAGTCGGTCTGCCGGGTGATGCGCAGAACGGTCGCCTTGATGCCGAGATGGACGATGGCCTGCTGCAGCCGGGTGTCGTGGGTGAAGACGACCACCTGCCGGTCCTTCGCACACGCGTCCAGGACCCGGGCCAGCCCCTCGACCTTCTCGGGGTCCATGGACTGCACCGGGTCGTCGATGACGAGGAATCCGAAAGGACTGCCGGCGTGCGTGGCGCGCGGGAGGAACAGGGACAGCGCGAGGGAGTGGAGCTCACCCTGGCTCATCACGCTGTAGGCGGGGGCCGACATGTCGTCCACGGAGACGTCCAGTTCGACGCGACCGCGGCCGGGCGTGCCTGCGAGGGTGACGGATCCGAGGGTGACGCTGCTGTGCTCGCACAGCTGCTGCCACACCCCCTGGGACCGGGCGGCGAACGGCCGCAGCCGCTCGTCCCGCAGGTCGTCGATGATCGGTCGCAACCAGGTGCGCGCCTTGCGCGCGTGCCCGAGCCGGACGCGCGCTGCCTCGGCCGCCTCCGCCGCGCCCACCCATTCGGCGAGCCGCACAGCCGTCGGCTGCCAGGCCCCGTCGTGGTCGGTGAGACGTCCGGCAGCCTCCTCCCGGATCTGACGGCAGGCGTCGTCCAGGGCGACCGCGGCCCGCTCGGCGCGGTCGGCCAGTTCCCGGGGGTGGGCGATGTCGCGGCACACGACCCACTCCCGCCAGACCGTGACGAGCGCCGTGCTCTCGCCGCGCAGCCACACCGGAACCGGCTGGACGAGATCGTGGACGGCCCGCACCGAGACCGACACGGCCTGCCGGGCCGCTTCGGCGCCGACGGCCAGCGTCTGGAGCCGCTCCACCTCGGCCCGCGCCTGCTCGGCCCAGGCCCGGTCGAGTCGGCTCTCGCCTCCGCAGACCGGGCAGTCCTCGCTCTCGGACCGGCGTCGGTGGTCCAGGGCCGCCGCCAGCAGGCAGGCCAGGCGGCGGGCGTCCTCGGCGCTGCCGTACCGCGCCTCCTCGGCCTCGACGGCGGCCTCCCGCAGCCGGGCGACGGCCCCCTGAACCTCCACCAGGTCCGGCCCGGCCAGGCTTGCGTACTGACGCAGCCGGGCCAGCTCGCCCTCAGCCGCAGGGGAACGGCTCTCCAGCAACGCCCGGACCCGTGCGAGATCGGGCTTGGTCCCGGACAACGCCTCGGCCGCCTCACGGGCCCTGTCGTCGTCGAGCTCGGCCAGCTCCTCGATCAGCTTCGCGGTGAGCGCCTTCTTGTGGTCGACCACCTGGCCGCACTCGCCCACGACGTCCTTGACCCGCCCGTCGATCTCGGCGAGCAGTTCAAGCCCGAGAAGCTTGAAGAAGGCGTCGTGCAACCCGCCGAGCGTGCCGTTGATCATCGAACCGAGTTCGCTGTACGGCAGGAAGGGCCGGGCCAGGTCCATCGCCGCGGCGTCGACGACCTCTTCCAGCCTCCGCTCCGAGCCGTCCGCCCCCATGACCCGCGTGCGCGCCTCGTCGACCTTGGCGCCGTACCAGGTCCGCCGCACGGTGACGGGCTCACCCCGCTCACCCACCGTCAGCTCGACGCAGACCTCCGGCGTGATGTCGGGGCTGTGCAGATTGCGCCAGCCGCCTTGCCAGTCGCGGGCCCGCCGCCCCTCCCACCGCGAGTTGCGGCCCGTCAGCGCCGTCTCGGCGGCCTCGGCGAAGCTCGACTTGCCGGAGCCGTTGGGACCGGCGACGACCACCAGGCCGGGCCCCGGAGGCAGTTCGAGCGTCTTCCGGGGTCCCACACCGCGCCAGCCGGCCGCGGTGATGGAGCGCAGCTGGACCTGCTCGGTCCGCACTCCGCTACTCCTGACCGTGTCCTCGGGGAGCAGCTCACGCAGCAGCTCCCGCGCGCCCTGTGTGAGATCGGGATCGTCCAGGCGGGCCAGGAGCAGGTCGCGGAGGGAGCCGGGCGCGTCGGCGGACGGCTCGCGGGACACGGGGCGCTGCTCGGTCATGCTCTGCTCCTTGTGCCTGGCGCGGCCCGGGATCGCAGGTGCGCCATGTGAGGCTGACGTGTTTGCATCTTGAGCATGATGGAAGCTCGTTAGCGTCGTCAACGTACTTTTGGAATTGGTGAACTCGAATTTGTGTACACATGTCGAATGTGAATGCTTCTCTGGCCTCGGACGGGCCGTGTTGCGATTTTCGCAACCCGCTCATATGGTGGACTCATGGGTGAATCCGTGATCGACCGTGTACACAAGGTGATGGAGGCGGCCTCGGTCAGTCAGGCGGTGTTCGCCGAGACCATCGGGCTGACACCCGACAAGGTGTCGAAGTCTCTCGGTGGAGTGCGGCGGTTCACCTCCTTGGACCTGGCCCGGATCGCGGAGTTCGGCAACACCACGGTCGACTGGCTGCTGACGGGCAGGGAGCCGCTGCGCCCCGACTTCGCGGCCCGTACGAGCTCGCCGGCGGTCGACGAGCACGGCCGAGGAAGACTGAACGACCTTCTTGAGCGGTTCACGACGGCGTACGAGGTGATCGATCTCCTCGGCCGGTCGCCCCGGTTGCCGGAGCTGCCCGCTGTCCGCTCGGACCTCAAGCGCTACGTCGATCAGGGCGTGGCCCTGGCGGACGATGCACTCGCCCGACTCGCCGACGTGGGCTCACCGACGGTGGACGGCCTAGACACCGCCGATCTGCTTCAGGCCATGGAGCGGGCCTTCGGTGTCGACGTGGCGAAGATCAGGTTGCCGGACGGAGTCGACGGCGCGGCCTGGCAGGCAGACGGATTCCGACTCATCATGATCGCCGGCACCGGTGTGCCGACCCGTCAGCGCTTCACCCTCGCCCATGAGCTCGGGCACATCCTGGCCAGGGATGCTCAGGACCTGCTGACGGAGACCCAGCTGTCCCCGGGGCATCAGAAGAACCTGACGGAGGTACGCGCCAACGTGTTCGCGGCCAACCTCCTGATGCCCAGGAGCGAGATCGGACGGGTGATACAGGAAGGCGAGCTGACGGATGAGCGGCTCACCTCGCTGGTCGTGCGGTTCCAGGTGTCTCCCAGTGCTCTCGCGGCGCGGCTCGTGCAGTTGGACGTGATCGCCCCGGAGACGGCGAACAGGCTGCGGGGGCTCACGACGCAGAACTGTCACTGGCTGAAGGGGCAGGGCGATCTCTTCGAGGCCCACAAGACCTGGTCGCAGACCCATCGACTGCCTTTCCGGCCCGCCCAGTTGCTCTACGAGGCATATCTGGCCGGGGACACCACCCTGCGCCCGCTCGCCGCGTACACGGGCTTGGGCGCGGACAGGATGCGCGAGCTACTCGAACCAGAACCGGCCCCACAGGACGAGGCACCCGCCGGCGCCGAAGTGGACGAAGGCGACGTGGTCTTCCAGCCATGACGCGCCACAGCTGGTTCCCCGACAACACGGTGCTGTGCAACTTCGCCGCCGTCGACCGTCTGAGCCTCCTGGAGAAGGTCCTTGACAGCCGCGGCCGTTGGACGCAGGCCGTCGCGGCCGAGGCTGAGCAGTCGAGGCGGCACTGGCCGAAGCTCGGGCAGGTGACCGACGGTGGCTGGCTCGGTGAGCCCATCGAGATCGACAGTCCTGCCGAGATCGCCCTGGTGGACCGCATACGCCGGGTCGTGTTCGCCGGTTCCTCGTCCCGGCCGCTGCAACATCTCGGGGAGGCGGAGACGCTCGTCGTCATCGAACACCGCGGGGGATTCGCACAGTCCGTGTGGATCACCGACGACGGCGAGGCGGGGCACTACGCACGCCGCAAGGGCATCTGCGTCAAAGACACCGTCGACATCATGCGCGAAGCCGTCGTGGGGGGTCTTGTCACGGCGGACGACGGTCACGGGCTCCTGCTGGAGATGCAACGGGCGGGACGTCACCTGCGGGGTGTTCCGCACAGGTCGGTGGATCTGCTGCGCTGAGGTTCGTAGCGGCCCTTCGACTGGCCCTTGAGGGAACGGTCCTGGGTCAGTTCGGGAAGTCGAGGCTCTCCTGACCAGGCCCAGGGCTGCGCCGGGACAGCCGTGGTGGCTTCGGTTCCTTGGACGCGTATGCAGGTATGGGCAGGATGCCCTCGTCCCGGAGGTCGTCGGTGGTGATGAGCGGCCCCTTGCTCACAGCGTCCAAAAGCCGGGCCTGCCGGGGTTCGAGGGCGACGAGAAGCCCGAGCGCGTTGATGAGGGCCAACAGGTCGACGGTCCACCGGTCAGGCCAGGTCGCAGGCAGGATGTCGTTCAACGGGGTCTGTCGTTCCACGTCCGGCTTGCGCTTGCGGAAGCTGAACCACTTGCGGATCACCTGCACCCCGCCGATCCGGTAGTCCCAGACTTCCGGCGCCACCGGACGTATGCAGCCCGTGCCCACCGTGAGGGTTCGCGTGGCCGCGTCGTAGGAGATGTCCTCGGGTAAACCGTCGCCCTCTCCGATCATGACGACGCATTCCGGTTGTTCCTCCGGGGGGAGCCTCGGGATCGATCCAGGCGAACTGTCGTGGTGGGAGGCGAAGCGCTGGCCGTACGTGTGGATCCACACCGTGCGCCTGCCCACCTCCACGACTTCCGCCCATAGAGCCGGGTCGCGCGTCATAGGGATACGTGCACCCCGCTCGGCGAGGTTCGCGGCGAAGAGGCGGGTGTAGCCGCTGTGGCCGGCTGTTCCCGCGATGTACGCGAAGAGGTCCTCGGCGGTGACCGGCACGCCGTGCGTTTTGGTGAGCAACCGCAGCAGGCCAGGGGTCACGTTTGGTTCAGCCTGGTGGGGGTGGCGGTAGAGAGGGGCGACGCGGCCGCCTTCGGTTCCTTTGAAGTGGTGCATGTCGGGAAGGAGCGCGGTGAACCCGACCGCTGGGCCGACGCGTCCCGACTCGGTATGGAGCTCGGAGAGGTAGATCTGGCGTCGATCGTTGTGCGCGAACCACAAGGCCGGTCGTGGAAAGTCGATCACTCGCCTGTCCGCGATGATGTACTGCCTGTCGAAGGTCATCCGGCCATAGGGAACGATGACCGGCACCGTCTCCTTCTCCGTAGCGAGGCTGTCCCTTTCCTGCTGCCCGGGCAGCGGTGGTTCCGGCTTGTCCGGATGGCGGTCTCTGGTGGATTTCAGCAGTGCGGCCTTGTCCTGCGCCGGGGCTTGGACGAGCCTGCGCCACCGGCTCTCCAGGACGTCCCGGCTGGGTGAGACAGGCCAGTTACGGTTGTTCTTGTTGCCGGAACTCGTCCAGGGCAGCAGGGCGTCCACCGGGGGCATTGCCGACCACTCGGAGTCGGACGTGACGTGAAAAGGCGCGGTCCACTGTGTGGGGCAGAGTTGCCAGGAGGTCCCGTTGCGATGGCCGTCGAGGCCAAGCCCTTCCAGCCAGTCGAACTTCTCCTCGCGTGTGCCCGCCGGGACGTCGAGTCGCCAGACTCGCGCCGGTGTACCCGAGTCCGGGGCGCCATGGCGGACGAACACGGCGATGCAGATCTCCCGCTTGACGCCCTGGAAGACACGGGTGCGCGTGTCGGAGTAGGCGCCCTCGGGGGAGAGGCCGATGATCCAGCCCTCGTCGGCGGCCTCGCGCAGGTAGTGGCGCATGCCGGCGGCGCCCTCACTGTCCAGGAACCCGGAGTTGGTGATGAGGGCGACGACCCCGCTGGGCGCCTTCGGCGCGCCCGCAGCCGTCAGCTGGTCGAAGACCTTCCAGGTGGACCATGCCCAGAAGTAGACGTAGAGGTTGTCGAGTGCGTATCCGACGCGTCCGTTGTCCTCGGGATGGAAGCGGGCGAGGATCGGGCCCTGGTCGTTGGGGTTGCCCTCGGTGACCCAACGTCCGACGCCCGACTGTCTGGCACCCCGCAGGTAGGGCGGATTGCCGATGACGACCATGACCTTCTCGTCCGCCTTGATCCTGTTCGCCATACGGCGGTGACGGGCGATCGCCTCGTACATCAGGCCCAGGTGGTGCTCGACGGAGGGGTCGTCGAGTGTGTCCGCCACCAGAAGCCTCGGCGGGCGGCCCGTGACATCGGCGTCGTGGGACTGGAAGGCGTGGTGCACACGGAGTTCGGCCACCGCGTACGGCCCGGTCTGTTTCTCCAGACCGACGAGCCGGCCTGAAAGATCCCGGAGGAGTCCGGACTTCAGAGGCCCGCGGTACTTCAGTGACAGGTGCTTGGCGACGTGGTCGATGATGTTGATGAGGAAGGTCCCGGTGCCCATGGCCGGGTCGACCACGGTGACGTCCTCGCTTCCGTACCCGTCCTCCTGGCCGAGCCGGTCTCGCAGTATCTCGTCCGTGAAACCGACCATGAAGCGGACGACCTCGCCGGGTGTGTAGTACGTCCCTGTTCGCCGTCGCAGTTCCGGGTCGTAGGCGTTCAGGAAGCCCTCGTAGAGGTGGAGGTAGGCGTCTCCGGACTCGTCCTTGAACATGTCGGGGTCGACGGCCGATATGACGTCGATGAGCGGGTCGATGATGCCCTGCAGATCGATGAGGGCCTCGTCCGTCAGTACCGCCAGTGCCTTGCCCATCAAGGAGTGCCGCTTCCCTAATCGGATCGCGACATCGGGGAGGGAGAGCTTGTTCAGGTCGATGCGCTCAAGGCGGGCCAGCAGGATGGCGAAGGTCAGCGTCTGGCTGTAATGGTCCGCGAACTCCTCCGGGCGGGCGTCGGGGAAGAGCAGGTCCTTCCAGTTCCCGGCCAGGATCGAGAACGCTGCCTCGGCCTCTCCGTGATCCTCGCGGGTGAGACGTTCGGTGACCTCGTCGCGCAGCAGGGCGCAGAGTCCCGCGATGCGCCTGACCAGTTCATCGATGCTGCCGTGGGTGATGGGTGCCGGTGTGAAGAAGTACGTGAGAGCGCGTTCGAACCCGCCGTCCGCGACGACGAGTTGGCGATTGCCGGACTCCAGGTCTCCAACGAGCTCGCCGGTAGGGCCGACTTGGACGCCGAAACGGTAGACCGCCCACCTGTACCCGTCGGTGTACAGGACGTTGTGGAGCGCCTTGATCTTCTCCCACTGCTTCCGGTCGTGGTGCTTCACGGACCACTTCTCCGGATCCACCCCTCTGCCCGGCTGCTTCAGCTCGACGTGCCCGATGGTTCTGCCGCCGCAGGCGATGGCGAAGTCAGGCCGAATCCCGAGTTCTTTGACACGGCTCTGGCCATGAGCGATGAGCTTGAGACGTTGCCGCCACGCCATGCCGCGCAGCAGTTGCTCCACCGGCGCGGTGAGGCTCTCCTCCTTGCTGCTGACGGCCCCGGCGGGACCTTGCAGCTTGGCCCTGACCTCCTGGCCGAACCGGGCGACGAGGTCCGCGACCGGTCCGGCGGTGCCCTTTCCTGTCCAGACGTCCCCTCGTGACATCGGCCTGCCCCCCAAGGCTGCGTCCACACAGGTGATCAGACCCATACAGAATGCCCATGTCAGCGCAAGCGGCAAACGCCAGTGTCACGTCTCAAGTTGTTGGGGCTACAGCTCCCATACTTGATCCGGGTCGTCCAGCGCCGCCCGGATCTGGGAGAGATCTCCGACATCCGCGAGCGGTGAAGTCTTGGCGATGTCGACGATTCCGCGCACGACCGTGTGCAGGACCTCGCCGTTGCCCTCGTCGAGTGCCCTGTCGAGGCGGGTGAACATTTCCTCGAAGACGGTGCGTCGTTCCGCGAATGCCTGTGTGAAGTAGTCCTTGAGGACGGATTCGGCGGCCCGGATCCGAGCGACCTCTGTGGCCTCGTAGGTCTCGAGCCGGGCTCTCTTGGTGCTCTCGACCTCGTGGATGTGGATGCACTCGCGCGCGGCTTCGACGATCTGGTTCAGCGCGGCGAAGCCGTCCATCGCCCGGACGGAGCCCCTGGCCGCGTTGACGACTTTGCCGACATGCACCTTGGGTTGGTCAGCCATCCTGAGTCTCCTCGATCAAGGGTCTATACCTGATGGTGAGGTTCGCGCTGCGTTCCTCGACCATGCCTTCGGCGTCGACGATCGGAGTCGCCGCCACGTCGCGGACCGCCATGACCAGAGCCATGGCCCGCTGGAAGCGCGCGGCGTGCCTCGGCGGATCGAACGGCTCGGACTCCAGAAGCTCCAGTGCCTGAAGGGCTCGGGAGGTGAGGTCCGTGAGGAGCCCACGCAGCTCTGCGGCGCGGGCGTCGACGCCCTTGAGATGAGCGTCCGTCGCGTCAAGTGTGGCGACCTCCAGGGCGATTCGCGCCTCGAACTCCCTCGCACGGGTGATCGCCTTGGTGCCTTGGCCCTTGAGGACCAGTCCACCGACGAGCAGCCCGGGGCCGATGGTGACGAAGTTGAGTGCCGCGGCTCCCAGGGCCATCCCGCCGCCGCCCGATGCAAGCGACCCACCGCCCAGGAAGGCGAGGAGCGCGCTCTCGGCCGCGGCGCCCGACAGACCGGAGATCGCCGCTCCGGTGCTCGCGACTCCGAAACTGCCGGCTGCCGCCACGACCCCTGTGCCCGCCCCCGCTCCGGCCACGGCGGATCCGAGAACCCCGCCGATCCATGCCGCCGCGTCGACATCGAGGCTGCGCAGCCCGGGGATCTCGGTCACGGTGACGTCGACGCCGTCCACCAGCAACCGCTCGCTCTCGCGTACCTGTCGCTCATGACGGCGCAGGAAGTCGCCCATGCGTACGACGACCTCGACAAGCGCCCGCCCTTGCTGCTCGCCCAGCGCCGCGAGCGCGGCGTTCGTCGCTGCCCGGGCGTCCTCGGTCTGGGCTCGGCGTAGCTCGTACTCCCGACTCGCCTCCTTGTGCCGGTCCTTCGAGCGCTTGAGGTCGTGGGCGCCTTTGCCGCCGAGGACGGCACCGCCACCGCCGGTCGCCACGCCGACGCCGATGAGGATGACGGGTATGAAGAACGGCATGATCCCCCCGATGTGCCCCCCGTTTGCACTTCAAGCATGACGGTGGATTGTTAGCTATGTCAACAGACTTCCGCCTGGCGACGATTCGGTCTCACGTTCGTTCCTTCGAGCCCTCGGTGGTGTCGGCGGCAGCGCTGTACGCCGCGAACGCCCGGGCCTGTTCCGTCTTCCGGAGCTGACCCAGTTCGATGGGGCGCAGGCCGTGGGGTCGTCCGACGTGTTTGAGGATGCTGTCGAAGTACGGGACGGGAGTGTGCTCGGAGGCGACGACAAGGGAGGACAGCAACACACCGTAGACGGGAGGGCTGTCGACGGATACGAGGATCGCTTCCCTGGCCCGGTCTGTGAGTTCCGTCGGCTTGAGGCCGGCGGCAGCGGCGAGCGTGTGCCAGCCCACGCAGACCTGACGTCGGGCGGCGTCGATGAGTGCCCGACGCACGGCCACGACCACGGCTGCCTTGGTGGTCCCGAGCTTGGACCAGCGCACCCGGTCCGCCGCGGTGGCGCGGTCGGCGGAGGTGGTCCCGGTCGCGGGGACGGCTTGCGAACCCCGCGCGTACGCATGGTCCATGGCTTCCCGCCAGGCCGCCTCCACGGTCGGAACGGCGGCGTCGGGCTTCCAGCCCAACTGGGCCAGCACGTCGCCGAAGAACGGGGCCGGGCCTGGGGTCTGGCCGTCCGCCTTCACCAGGGCCGACAGCATGCGGCGACCGGGAGCGTACGACCGGTCCACGGCGACCAGCAGCCGGACACGGTCCTGATCCGACAACGTGGACGGCGAGACGCGCTGCTTCTTGAGCAGGGTTGACCACTTGATGATGCCGTGGCTCCGAGCCACGACTTCCAGATGCTCGCGGATCCGGGCCACGAGCCGCTCCTCGTTGAGTATCTGATCGTTGCCGGTTTCCGTCTTCGGCGGGCCGGTCGAGGGCTGCTCCCGTGCGGGTGTCGGCCCCGCGAGGGCGAGGGTGTAGGCGGTTTTTCGCTCGCGCTCCCAGATCTCCGTCACCCTCGACTCGGACAGGTCCGATCTCCAGCCGAGGCCGGCGAGGACTTTGGCGAAGTGCGGGGCGGGCGCGTCCGGCTCGATGGCAGATGTGACGAGGGCCGACAGTACGGGCTTGCCGACGGCTCGGGGGTGGTCCACCGCGGTGAGAAGGCGGACGCGTTCTTCCAGTGTGATGTCGCCGGGTGCCGCTCCCGCGTGGCTCAGGAGGGTCTCCCAGTCGATGAGGTCGTGAGCGCGGGCGACGATGTCGAGCCTTGAGCGGAGGACGTGGACCGTCTCGGCCTCATCGAGGGGGAGGGAGCGGCGTGTTGAGGCGGACGGCTCGTTCGGCGTGAGGGTTGGCGGGGGCGGCGCGGGTGGCGGGGATCCCGGGCGCAGTCCCGGCCAGCGAGCGTCGGTCTGCTGGGGCAGGGGTGAGGCGCCGTCGGCGCGTATGAGCCAGGCGGGCTCGGAGGGGGCCACTTCGGTGAGCGGTACGAGGTGGGCGGAGGAGTAGATGACGTGGAGTTGGTGAGGAGGCGGGGCAGGGTGAGCGTGCGGCAGGGAGATCCGCGCGCGGACGACGGCCGAGCCGATCGGCTGGACTTCGGCCTCGTAGAGACGGATGGCGGTGCCGTCGAGGTGGGGGCGCGGTGCCGGGAGTTCGGTCGCAGCGGTGAAGGCGACAGTGCCCGGAGCGAGAGGGAAGGCCACGGGCGTAGGGATGGGCACGGGAGTGCTGCTCGCAGGCGGTTCGGCTTCGAGGCGAGGTGTGATGATCCCGTCGTCCGACATGTGGCACTCGGTGATTCCCGACCACGCGAGGCTGTTGTCCGGGTACTGCGTGCCGACGTACACCTCACGAGTCTCGCGCTCCGTTCGGCAAGAGACGCGCAATGCATACCCGGCGGCGTCCACCTCGTTGTGCGAGAGCCCGCAGTAGGGGCCGTAAGCCCAGTGGACGTGGGTGTGCCGGTCGGCGAGGCGTTCGCGGGTCTCCTGCCATTCGCGGAGGGTGAGGCGGGCCAACTGGACCCGGACGAGCCGGGATCGACCCTGGCCGAACCGGACCTCGACGGCTCCACCGTGGACCGAGCCGGGTTCCAGATACGTCACTTCGGCGTCCTGGTACCCCTGCCGCAGCAGCCAGCGCCGTAGCGCCTGTCCGATGTACAGGTGGTCGGCGCTGGCCTCACCGGTCTCCGTGCGGCGGCAGTGCACCGGAGGCCGGTGCGCGAAGTGGCACTTCTTCTCCGTGTACCGCTTCGGAGTCAGCTTCCTGCCGCAGCCACCGAGCAGGACGCCACAGTAGAAGTCGTCGCGGGTTCGGCCACGCATGAAGCGGTCGAAGTCGTCGTGGTCGTACGGCAGGAAGACGGGCCAGTCGGAATCGGCCTGGCCGATGACGGCGGTCTGGACCTTGCGGGTGTCCTCGTCCTCGAACGGCATGTCAGTCCTCGGCGTCGTCCGCCAGCTCGTTGACCAGGGGCACCAGAAGAGGGTCGACGGAGAATCCGGAAGCCTTCATCTCGCCCGGCTCGTAGCGGGTTTCCAGGACGGAGACCGCCGACTCGGGGATCTTTCCGAGCTGACGGAGCTGGCCGGTGATGCGCTTGACGGGGCGGGTGAAGCCTCTGAGGGTGCGGTCGTCGTCGTAGTCGCAGATCTCGTAGACACTCAGGGCGCTCGCGAAGCCGTTCATCTCGGCGGCGTACCTGATGACGTCGACACGGTTCTGGTAGCCCTCGTACGCCAGGCGGTCGAAGAGCTCGCCGAGCGCCACGGCCGACCAGCCGCCGTGCTTGTCCTCCGTCCCGATCCGCTCGACCCGTTCGATGTCCTCGACCGACCCTTCCCGGAGGTTGAACTTCAGAATCGGTGCGGCGACTTCGAGGAAGCGCTTGGGAGTGAGCATCAGGAGCCGACCGCCGCCACGGGCCTTGAGCTCCGCGGTGAGTTCCGGCCGGGGCCCGCGACTGAAGCCCCGCTCCTTGCGCCACCAGTCCTCCTTGCCGTCCGCGGTCACGAACAACACGTCGCACTTGCGGCGAGCGGCCCCCCGGAGGATCTGCTCCCAGACGAGGAAGTCGCCCGACGCCCCGTCTCCGTCCTTGCTCCGGTCCATGTAGCCCGGGGGAATGCGCTTCTCGACCCGGCGCATCCCTTCCTTCACGGCCTTCTCGTGATCTTCCGGACTGAGGCGGGCTCCGACGCGCCCTGCCAGCGCGGGCTCCAGGCGGGCGATCACCGGATCGGTGCTCGTGTCGGGCGTGATGTTCTGCCATTCACCCTCACCGACGTTGACGATCGTGTCCTGGACGTCGTCGAACACCTCGGAGAGCTGCGTGCGGAGCCTGTCGAACTCCCCGTCGGGCAGGGCGACATGGTTGGCCCAGGTGCGCAAGGTTTTCACCGCCTGAGCCCCATGCCCGGCCATGTCTTCCGCGGCCTTCGTCCCCGTCGACCGCGCGTCACCGATGGTGCCTTCGCGGTTCCGCCAGAACTCCACGAGCACCTGGTGGGGCACCCAGAGCCGGTCGTCCAGCGCGCCGAGAGCCTGGAGAAGGTCGGTCCGTGCCTGTCCCGTGTACCGGTAGAGGTTCAGCAGGACATTGGCGTACGGGGCGACGAGGCCGCCTGTGAGGACGTCCGTGAAGTCGTCGGTGGTCGGGGTCCTGAATGCCCCGAAGTCGTCGAAGAGGCCACGGACGTTGTCCGCGCCCGACGTTGCGTCGTCGCCCACCGCTGCCCCCGTCGGTCACTCGCGCGCCGGACCACCCCACCCGTTCGCCGGCGCATGCGAGGCGACCATAACGCTTCAGGAGCGGTGCGAGGCAGTGAAACTGGGGACTTTTCTCGATCAACGGTGATCGTGGGAGTCGGCGGGGCGGTCTTCGAGTTCCGCCCAGACGGTCTTGCCGCCGGGCGGGTGCGGCTCTGTGCCCCAATGGTCGGCGAGCGCGGTGACGATGAGGAGGCCGCGGCCTGATTCCGCCTCCTCCGGATCGGCCGCCGTGGTGAGTACGGGAATGTGGTCGCCCCGCGCGTCGCTGACCGCGATGCGGAGGGTGCCGGCCACGGTGTCGAGCGTGAGCGCCAGGCGGAAGTCACGGCCCGGGACCCGGCCGTGTAGGGCCGCGTTGGCGGCGAGTTCGGCGACGACCTGCTCGGCGCGTTCTGTGACGGCGAGGGGCGTATCCCAAGTGCGGAGCTGCTCGGTGGTGAGCAGTCGGGCCAGCCGGGCGCCGCGGCGGGTGGGGGACAGGAGCAGGGCGAACGTGCGTACGGGTGCCGGGAGTTGGGGTGTGAGCGGCTTCATGGGGCCACGGTGGCGGGCGCGCGGGCGTGTTCTCCAGGGGTGCGGCCCGTACGGTGCGTCAGCGTACGGGCACGGTGGGTAGACGGTGCGGCGATCTTGCCGTCACTCTGGGTCCTGTCGATCGCGGGGATGCAATACGGCACGTACGCACCAGGAGGTGGCCGCGGATGACGCATGGCGACGTGAGCGAGTACGACGACGACTTGACGGCCTGCGAGGAGGAGCGGGAACCCGATCCCTCGGACAGTCTGCGGACCTTCGGGGCCGTCGTCCAGGCCCTGCGGGAGCACGCTGGGTTGAGCAGGGTGGAGTTCGCGGATCGGGTGCGGTTTTCCAAACACACCGTGGAGTCGGTGGAGTTGGGGAGGCGGATGCCGGACGAGTCCTTCGTGGAGCGGGCGGAGGAGGCGACCGGGAGCACGGGGGCGTTGCGGAAGGCGGCGCGGTATCTGACGCGGGGGGAGGCGGGGTTGGCGGCGTGGTTCCGACGGTGGGCCAGGCTGGAGAGGGTGGCGGTGAGTCTGTGTACGTATGAGTGCCGGTTGGTGCCGGGGCTTTTGCAGTCGGAGGCGTATGCGCGGGCGGTGTTCGAGGGAACGGTGCCGGTGGCGCCGGATGGTCAACTGGAGGATTTCATGGCCAAACGGATGGAGCGGCAGCGGATGCTGTTCGAGCGGCAGACAACGCCGTTCAGCTTCATTGTTGAGGAGCATGTCTTCCGGCGGCGGTTCGGGGACGTGGAGCGGATGCGGGGGCTGTTCGATCATGTGCTGGAGCTGAGTGCGCCGCGGAATGTGACGTTGCAGGTGGTGCCGTTGGAGGCGGGGATGCATGCGTGTCTGGATGGGCCGCTCCGGCTGCTGGAGACGCCCAAGGGGCAGCGACTTGGGTACTCGGAAGGGCAGCAGAACGGCCGCCTGATCTCCGACCCGAAAGAGGTGAGCCTGCTCTGCCAGCGCTATGACACACTGCGCTCGCAGGCCCTCAATGCCAAGGACTCGCGGGGTCTGTTGGAGCGACTCCGAGGAGAGCTATGAGCACGACGGAACTGGCCTGGTTCAAGTCCAGCTACAGCGGCAGCCAGGGTGACGACTGCGTCGAGGTCGCCGTCACCGGGCAGGCCGTGCACGTGCGGGACTCCAAGGACATTGCGCGCCCCGATTTTGTGGTCCGGCGGGATGGCTGGGCGCGGTTCGTGCGGTACGCGGCTGGTAGCTGACGCATGTATGAGGCGTGCCGGTGGTTCCGTCAGCGGGGCCAGCGGTACGCCTCGACTGTTTCCGCGTAGGGCTTGAGGAGCGGGTGGAGTTCGTTTCGGAGGAGAGCGGCGTCGGCTTCTGGGAGAGGGAGGGAGGCTCGGCGCATACGGATGTTCCAGGACTTTGGGTCAGGGAACACGGTGAGCTGGTGCACGTGATCGCGTAGCGACACGCCTTCCCGGAAGGGGGTGAGGCCGTGGATGGTCAGTTCGCACCCTTCCGTGAAGTTCCGCTCGCCGAAGACGACGGGTTCGGCGAGGGTATGGACCGAGGAGGCCACGGTGGCGTGGCCGAAGACGCGACCGAGATCGCGTTCGGGCCTGCCAAAGCAGCCGCGCGTGGAGTACAGCAACACCTCGTCGCCCGCGTTGATGGCCTGCGCCGCACGCGCCCGGATAGGCGGGAACGCCATTCGTTGCGCGCTGAGCACCCAACTCAGGGCGGTGCGTTCGCTGATGATCACGAGGTGGGTCGTCGGCATGAGTCCACGATATCCGGGTGATCTGCGTCAGGACGGATGACGGAGTCCGTGACCTGGAGGTGGGGTCAGGGGAGAGGTGTAGGTCTCACCGTCGTTGAGGGGCTTCTCCAGGGACAGTCCGGTGCCCGACATACGCTCGTACTCTGTGAGCACGAGGCGCTTGGTTCGGTATTCGCCGAAGTTCCCGATTTCGTTGTGCTTCAGGCCGCCTGACTCCGACTGGAACGTCTCCAGGACGTAGTCGGTGTCCTCGGCCGAGATGCCGTACAGGTGGAAGAAGTACGCGTCCAACTCGGCCCGCAGTTGGGACCGTCGTGCCTCGTCCCAGAGAAACGGCTGGCCCTCGTCGCCCAGGTCGCGGGCGAGGGGCGACATGTCGTAGGCCGTGTAGACGAGTTCTAGGACGCGGGGGAGGAGGAAGGGGACGTGGGGTTCGAGGGTGGTGGGGGTGGGGACGGGGAGTTGTTTCCACACGAACAGCTTCATGTGGGCGTCGCTGATCTTCTGGCGACTTACGAAGTCGAAGACCAGGGAGGACTGGGTGGCCAAGAGTGCGGCCACCAGCGGTGGGGAGACGCGGGGGAGCATCAATGGGTACGTGTGACCCACGGCCGCGCGGGGGAGAAAGGCGGGAATCGCGGTGCGTTCGTTGGTCGACGCAGTGACGTCGCACCAGCCGCACAGCCAATCGCGTTCCCATTTCACCTCATCGAGGCGCATGTTGACACCCGGAACCTTGACGTCCTTGCCGCGGCGGCGGCTCTTGATCGTCCCGCCCTCCTGGACCCAGGCGAGAGGGGTTGCCAAGCGGGCCGGATCCTGAAGTTCCTCGGCGGTCAGATAACTTGGCTGGTTCTGTCGGTTAAGAGCTGTCAGGCTCTTCACCACATCTGCGGCACGGTGATTGAAGAAGTTGACCATCTTGGCTTCGTATAGCGGAAGCATTCGCTCTTCCCCTCGCACAAAGGTATTGCCTTCCAACTGCCAGCCGTCATCTTCCAGCCGTCCGCTCGCGCGGAAGAGGTCGGAGTCGTCGGTCATATGGAACAAGGTTGCTTTGAAGGCCATCTCCCACGGGTTACCGTCTCGGCGGCCTTCGTGCCACAACACGGGCATCCTTCGGTAAATCCCCGTCGTCAAGTTTGCGTCACGTCGGTTCCGGAAGATAGGGAGCGTGCCTGTGTTGGGATTGATGAGAGTGAGGTCCTCGGGACTCAGAGTGAATACGCGCTCAGGATTGTCGAGATCGCCGATGTCGGAGAGAAAGAAACCGTATTGAGCGGCGGGCTCTGGCGCGGCGCGGCCTGTAAGGGAAATCAGGCAAAACTTGTAGCGGGAATCTACGCTCTCAAACCACTTGCCACCCTGCGGTAGGGCTGGACTCTTGGGCCGGCGGTTCTCAAAGTCGAAGAGCGAGACCAGCGCTCCCCGTCGCGTAACATCCGAGAAGAGGTGCTGCGCGCCTGCTGCTGTTGCGATGGCCGTCGGCAGGATCACCCCGAACCGCCCCTGTGATGCCACCAGAGTTGACATACGCTCAGCGAACAGGGTGTCTGTCTGGAGCATGGTGACGCCTTTGACTGTCAATCCCTTTGCGCACAACGGAAAGACCTCCGAGTCCCCCGCAAAATGGAACGTCCCCTTAACAGTCCGGCGCGCCTCCCGATACCGCGCCCCCTCCGCCGGATGCTCCCGCTCCCACTCCACAATCCGCGTCCGCCGAGCCGTCCCCGAGATTGCCGCGATCTCCGGATCGACAACGCTGAAGTACTTCTTGTCCTCGAAGTCGACCTTGTCCCAAGGCGGGTTCCCCACCACGCAAGAGAATCCCCCCGCCCAGCCCGTCGCAGGATCAACCCCCGACGCACCCGTTTCCGACCCCGAACCCTCCTCCGGCACATGGAAAACCTCGGGAAACTCCAGATGCCAGTGGAAGAACGCATACTGATCCCGCAACCGCACGATCTCATCGTGAGTAGACCGCGGAGCCGCATCCCCCTCCGGATCCTCAAGCCCCCGGAACACCTGGTGGGTGATGGCCGGCGGCGCATCCTCCCGCTTCTCCCAGACGAACGCGGCACACCACGCATCGGCACGGTGCAGCATCCGCAGATACTCCGCGGACGTCGACCAGGCCTTGAACGCCTCTTCCTTACGACGTACGTGCACCAGCCTCTGGCCAGGTGCGAACGTGATCCGGCGCAACCCCGTCGCGAAGGCCGTGTTGGCGACCGTCGGCTCCTTCTCCTCCGCCTCAAACAGCAGCCCCTGGCCGGTCCGTTGCTGGTCGTTCTCGTTGAACAGGCGCTTGGCGAAAGCCTCGTCGTCGCCCTCGGTCTTCTTGAACGCGCGGTTGGGGATGCCGTCCTTCATCAGCGTTGGCGTTGCACCGATGAGGCCGTTGCCGTGCTTGACGTGCGCGTCGAGGAAACCGAGTGCGCGCCCCGGCTTCATGGCCTCCAGCCACAGGGACACCTTGGCCAGTTCCACCGCCATGGGGTTGAGATCCACCCCGTAGACACACCGGGCGACGACCTCCTGCATGGCCTCGCTCACCGCATCGCCGGTCGGCTCGGGGAGACGCTCCCGTACCGAGGCGACCCGCTTGGCGATACGACGGGCGGCGCCGACGAGGAAGTGGCCCGAGCCGCAGGCCGGGTCGCAGACCGTCAGGGACAGCAGCTCCTCGACGATCGTCCCGGCGGGGTCAGCAAGGCCCTCGGACCGGGCCCGCTCCTCGCCCCGCACGACAGCGGCGTCAATCACCGGGTTCAGCGTCGAGTCCAGCAGCGTCTCGGTCAGCGCGGACGGGGTGTAGTAACTGCCGGTCTTCTTACGGTCGTTGCCTGCCCGGTCGACCAACTCGAAGGTCCGCTTGCTCGCACTGTGCTTCGGCACCAGCTCCAGCAGCGCCTCGTACACCGACCCCAACTCCTCGGCGCCCATGTGCCGATAGTCGGCTGACCGCCAGCGCCCGGAGTCGGCGTCTCGGACGCGCGCGAGATGACGTACCGCCTCCAGGAAGTACCGGTTGGAGAGCCGGGCGTCGCGCAGAGGCCTGTCAGCCTCCGTCGCGTTGAACAGGCCACCCAGCCCCGGCAGACCCAGCTCCGGCTGTCCCTGTTCGTCACCGAGCGCGGCGAGGATCAACTCAACGGCGGCGTACTGGTCGCTGTGCGCTGTCCCCTGCCTGCGCTGCGAGCGTTCCCGCAGCCGGGCCGTGGAGAAGTACTTGTGGTAGCGGTCGTGAGCCTGCTCGCCGGCCTCGGGGTCCAGCAACGCGCCGCGGTCCTCGGCTACGAACAGGAAGATCAGCCGGTAGACCAGGCGCAGCAGCGCGGACTGGAGTGCCGACGGGTCCAGACCCTCCCGCAAGGCCGTGTTGTCGGGGTGACGCAAGAAGCCCGTGCCGAGGGCTGCCAGGGCTTGCTGGACTCCGTCGCGGTAGTGCTCCAGGGCGCGTGTGCCCGACTCGATGGCCGCCGTGCGCCAGGACTCCAGCCAGCAGGAGGAAGGCGCCGCCCCCTCCGCCACCTCGAACCGCGAGGCGTGCAGCAGCCGGTACAGCAGCACGAACTCGCTGAACAGCTCGCCGTCGAAGATCGCCTCAAGGTCGAACTCGACGTACGACGCCGTGGCGAGCGCGCTGGAGTCCCGGAGCAGGCGGACCTGGCGGCCGTTCGTGAGGGTGCCCCAAAGGTGGGCCTCGGTTCGGTTCAGGCATTCCTGGAGCATCGACTGCGGCGGGACCGTGCCCGCGCCGCCGGGCCGCTTGTCCAGGTTGGCGTTCCAGGCCGCCTGGTGGAACAGGGCGCTGCCCCAGCGATGGGAGACCGGGAACTTCTTCTCCGCGTCGGAGTCCGCCGTAACGCCCGCCGGGCCCACCGCCGTGAGTCGGCCGAAGCCCAGTTCACGCCAGAGGGGAGCCAGCCAGTCGGTGTCGGCGAGACCCGTCGGGTCGGCCGCGGGGACGCCTGTCTCTCGATTCTCCGACAGCCGTGTGCGCAGCTCCCGCCACAGCGGCTTGAGGTACTCCCAGCTGCGTTCCGCCTCGTCCCGCACCGAACGGGAGGACGGCAGGCCGTAGTCGGCGGGCTTGCAGCCGGGGACGTCCTTGCCCTCCGAGATCCGGAGCAGCATGTCGGTGGGAAGCAGTCCTCCGACGGTGTGGACGGACATGAACGCCTGGTTGCGGGTGGTGGCGGACATCAGGCGGACACTCCAGCGGGAACGGAAGCAGCGGCGGGCAGGTAGACGTAGGCGCCGAGGATGTCGGCCGGCTTCTGGGCCGTGACCGACAGACCACGGATGATCTCGCCGGACGCGGTGCGCACCCGGCGGTGGGCGGCGAGCAGCTCGGCCGCCAGTTCGTCGCCGTAGGTCTCCAAATAGCCATTCTTATCCGGCAGTTGATCGAGGATGCGGGTCATCGTCCGCTCCCCGAAGTGCGGGTCGGTGTTGTCCGACGCCGTCGCGTCCAGCAATTCGGCGGCCCGCTCCTGCGGCAGCCACACCGCGTTTCTCGGCGCCCCCTCGAAGGCCAGCAGCCTCGCGTCCTCCGCCACCAGCTGTCGCTCACCGTTCCTCGACGGCAGCGTGAGGTGGAAGCGGTAGCGGATTAGCAGCAGCGTCGTCCTCGTACTCACCGCATCCGTCGTGATCACCCCGCAGCGGCGTGCCGGGCGGGCGCCCTCGGCCTGGGTGTCCAACGCGGCGTTCAGGACATGGGACGCCAGGGCTCCCACCACCGGGTCCGTGCGGACCAGCGCCGCCTCCCCGCGCGTCACGGCGGGGTCGCTGCGGAACGGGATCTCGCGGTCCTTCTCTACCACCTCCGCGCCGACGGTCGATGCGATGGCGTCCCGCAGGCCCGCCGGGGTGCCGCCAACCTGTGCCGTGAAGTCCTCGCCGTCGCCGCGCAGTACGGCGTTCAGGGCGCTCAGGGACTCCCGTACGAACGTCGTGATCTCGCCCGTGCCACCCAGCGCCGCCCGGATGGAGGCGACCTCGCGGGCCACCTCCTCCGGGTGGATCGAGCGTTGCGCAAACCGGGAGCGGGAGGCGCGCTCGCGCTCCGCCGCCGAGTTCCAGTCGCTCTCCAGCTTCTCCGTGCTCACCTTGAAGGCGTCGGCGCTGAAGAGGGCGTCCTGGTCGTCCCGGCCTCGCATCAGCAGCCACTCGACGATCGCGTCCGTGACGCCCGTCGACAGCTCGTCCGGGACCGAGACGGAGATGCCCAAGTCCTTCTTGATCTGACGGTGCTTCTGGATCAGCACCTCCAGGACCTTGCCGTCGATGCCGTTGTCGTCGCCGTACAGGGTGATGACCCGGACCTCGTCGCGGCGCTGACCGTAACGGTCGACGCGGCCCTCGCGCTGGTCGTGGCGAGTGGGGTTCCAGGCCAGGTCGTAGTGGACGACCGAGTCGAAGTGGTGCTGGAGGTTCACACCCTCCGACAGGCAGTCCGTGGCGATCAGCACCCGGCGGGCCGCCGCGTCCGCGCCGGCCTCCGTCGCCAGCTTCTCGATCCGCTCAATGCGCTGCTGCGGTGACAGCTCGCCGGTGACCGCCCTGACAACCGTCTTCGCGCCCAGCGGGCTGCGCTTCTTCTTCTCCGGGTCGTTCTCCAGCTGAGCGGCCAGATACTTGGCCGTCGGGATGTAGCGGCAGAAGACGATCGGGTTGTAGCCGTCCGCCAGCAGCGCCTTGAGGTGCTTGATGAGCGCCTTCAGCTTCAGGTCCTTCTCCGGGCCCTTCAACTGCTCGGCGAGCTCCGCCAGTTCCGCCAAACGCGACTTCACGGGCCCCTCGTCCGTCTCCGCGCCCGGCGCCACGTCCATGCCCTCCAGGGTGTCGCTGTCCGCCGCGTCGCTGTTGAGCGGAGCGCCCAGCTTGTCGGCCTCCTCCGCGCTCGCCGCGATCGCCGCCGCCGAACGCGTCGTCAGCGTCTGCGCGGCCGCCGCCGGCGACGACATCAGCGAGCGCAGCAGCGCGATCGCCGACCACCAGGCGATCCGCGCCTCCCGCTTGCCCTGGCCCCCCGCTTCCTCGACGCGCTCACTCGCGTAGGCGATCGCGTCGTCCAGCAGGGCGCGGTACTCGGGGGAGAGCTTGTACGTCTCGTCCTTGAAGTAGCGGTCCGACGGGAAGGCCGTGCGTTCGGCGAGCGAGTCGTCCGCGAGGCCGTCCTCCTTCGTGAGGTACTGCCTTACGTCCGCCCGCTTGCGCGCCACGAAGTGCTGGGCCAGGAGCTTTCGGCCCGACTCCGACTCCAGGCTCACGTCCGCCAGCTCCGGCTTGACCAAGCCGAGTAGATTGCGGAACGCCGACTCCTTGCCGCTGTGCGGGGTCGCCGTCACCAGCAGCAGATGCCGGTCGGGGTCCTCGGCCACGCGGCGCAACAGCTCGTAGCGCAGCTGGCTCTGCGCGCTCGTGGAGGTGTCGTCGGCGGCCACGCAGGTGTGCGCCTCGTCGACGATCACCAGGTCGGGGCAGTGGCGTACGAAGTCGTCGCGGTGGCGCGGGGACTTGATGTAGTCCGTGGAGACGATCACGTTCGGGTACTTGTCGAACAGGGACTGGCCGAGGTCCAGGCCCCGCTCCAGACGGGAGACCGTCGACGCCAGCACCAGTTCGGCGTCGATGCCGAACTTGCCGCGCAGCTCCTGTTGCCACTGCTCGGCGAGAGCCGGGCTGCACAGCACCGCCAGGCCCGTGGCCTCTCCCTGCGCCAGCATCTCGCTGGCGACAAGGCCTGCCTCGATGGTCTTGCCGATGCCGACGTCGTCCGAGATCAGCATGCGAACGGTCTTCTGGCGCAGCGCCATCAGGAGGGGCACGAGCTGATATGCGCGCGGCTCCACTGCGATGCCCGCCAGCGAGCGGAACGGGCCGGCGCCTGAGCGGAAGCCCACCCGCAATGCAGTGCGCAACAGACCGGCGGCCCGCTGGTCGCCCAGGTCGGACGGCTCGGGTGGGGCGAAGCGGGCCTCCTCGACGGGCTCGAACGGGAGCACCGCCGCGATGTCGTCGTCCGAGCCGCCCAGCGGGCGTAGGACGAGCAGGTCGGGCTGGCTCTCGGGGAGTACCACCCACTCGCGGCCACGGGCCGTCACCAGGGATCCGGCGGAGAACGTGAATGCCATAGCGATCGTCAAATCCTCTTGGTGGTCGGTCAGTTCGCGGCCGGAGAGCCGAAGTAGCGGGCGTGGGCATGGGCGATGGCGTCCCAGTCGGCGCCGTGCGGGAAGCGGACGACGTCCCAGGTGGCGTCGTACAGCCGCTCCTCGGCGTCGGCGTCGCGCAGGGCGCTCACCTCTGCCGCCGGGCCGTCCACGAACACGGCGACATTGGCGCCCGCCAGCCGGTAGACGAAGTCGGGTGCCGCGTTTGCTTCCGTCAGGAAGACGTCCTTCTCGTCAGGAAGACGCAGGCCTCGAGCCTTGGCCCAGCCCAGGAAGTCGCCCTGGGCTGCCAGTTCGCCGGCGGAGACTTCCACAGGCGTGGGCTCGGGGGCGTTGAGAAGCCGCCGGAACTGTTCCGAGCGGGACTCCCCCCGTGACTCCCGCTCCGCCGTGGCCGAAGCAAACCGGACCAGCAGGGCGGCCACCGTGCGCCGGTCGATCTGGGCGTGGTCGAGCTGATTGCCGTACGTGAGCAGGCAGTCGTAGCAGCCGCGCGCACAGGGGCGGTCGGGGCGGTGTTCCTTGCCGCCCTCGTCCTTGCCGTCCGCCGAGAAGTGGCAGATCTCCAGGGCGCGGCGGGCCGCCTTGGCGAGGGCGTCGTCCTCCGCCTGGAGACGGCGCAGGACACCCGCGCCACCTTCGGCGGCCTCCGTGAACAGGATGCGGCGCCGCGGGCCGTCGTCCGGCGGCAGCAGCTCGGCGGCCAACTCGGCGTCCTCCA
The DNA here is from genome assembly GCF_001514265.1 of Streptomyces resistomycificus. GTDB lineage: Bacteria > Actinomycetota > Actinomycetes > Streptomycetales > Streptomycetaceae > Streptomyces > Streptomyces resistomycificus. The sequence continues at coordinate 377,599 of NZ_KQ948989.1, forward strand.
GCTCGAACGCGTTCTCGATGCCACGCTCCAGCGCGTACATCAGGGTGAGCGCGATCGGCTCGGGCAGCGCCTCGTCGAGGGTGACGACGAGGATGTTGCGCCGGTCCTCGACGTAGGGGATGACCCGCTTCTTGCGGCGCCGCTCGTTGCCGTCGGAATCCACCAACGGCAGCTCGGCGGAGTCGCCGGACGCCTCGGCCGCGTCCTTGTCGTTCATCCAGCGGCCGTCGCCGAGGTCCAGCCAGTAGCCTGCCGGCTCGTCCCGCTTGGCGCGCACCCGGCCCGTGTTGGTGATGCGGACGGTCGCGGAGTCGCCGTAGGCGATCTTCGCGAGCTGACCTTCCGGATCGGCGATCGTCGCGTTGACGCGGCCCTTGCGGGCGCCGTGGTCATGGAAGCGGTACGACGTCTGGAGCCGGAAGCCAGCCCGGCGGCGCTCCTCCTCGTCGGAGGAGATCCGCTCACGGCGGCTCGTGTACACGGTGTGCAGATGCAGCAGGCCGTACGTGGCCGCGCCGAGCGGTTCCTTGCAGAAGTCGCAGCGATCCTCGCGTTCCTTGGGATCGTGGTGGTAGCCGCAGTGCGTGCAGCGGCGGGCCTCATCGGTGGTCAGCTCGCCGGAGGAGTCCGGTGGCAGCTGGACACGGGTCACCTGGTAGCGAGCGCCCTCGTGGTAGATGAGCGCACCGGGGCCGAACTCGCGAATGGCCATGAAGCGGGGACGCTGGAGGTAGTCGCCGTCACCGCGGCGACGGCCGATCGTCGGGATGTACGCGGCCAGCGGCAGGCGCGGGAAGCTGTAGCCGGGCAGGAAGCCCTCGGAGGCCAGATAGCGATACGGGTTGAAGTCCGAGAGGACCGATCTGCTGTCCGTGGTCTCGTTCCGCAGCAGGGCGAGCTGGTGTTCGGCGACATCACGGCGGCTCCGGGCGCGCTGCCGGTCACCTTCGGTGAGGCTGTAGTCGAGGCGCCGCTTGTTCTGGACGTACTGGTCGGTCAGCGCCGACCGGAACAGGTCGCGCCAGCGGTCGAAGGCTCGGTCGAAGCGCTCGGCGACGGTCCGAACCTTGTCGTCGATCCAGTCGTCGTGCCACCAGGTGGTGTCGGTGAAGTCGTCGATCAGCGGGGCGAGCACGCGCAGGGCCGCGTTCACCGTGCGCCGCCGGGCGTTCTCGTCCCGCGCGGCCAGCTGGATCTCGGACAGCAGGGGCAAGTCCGGGTCCGGGCGGTCGCCGGTGTCCGGGAACGTCACATCGAGTACTTCAGGGACGGAACGGCCCAGGCTCAGACCCGCCTCCGCGATCCAGATGCCCTGCAGGTGGGAGAGAACCAGGTCCTCGTTGGCCAGGTCGAGGCGCGGGGGTGCGACTGTACCCGCGACCATCCGCTCGGAGTTGCGGAAGTAGTACTGGTCGTGGCTGTTGCCCGTCGCGCAGTACGTCGTCACCAGGGCGGGCTGGCCACTGCGGCCCGCGCGGCCCGAACGCTGGGCGTAGTTGGCGGGCGTGGGCGGCACGTTGCGCATCATCACCGCGTTGAGCTCGGAGATGTCGACGCCCAGCTCCATCGTGGGGGAGCAGTAGAGCAGCTTCAACTCCGCTTCACGGAAGGCCTTTTCGCGTGCCTCGCGGTCCTCCGGCGACACCTGTGCCGTGTGCTCGCGGGCGTACAGGCCCGACAGGGCGTTGGCCGTCTCCCGGTACAGCGTGAGGAAGAACGTGTTGATGCGGGGGCCGTCACCGCTCTGGTACGTACGCGTCAGCGGGTCATGGGCGCCCGACTCGCCCTTGCCCGCCCGCCACACCAGCGACTGGGCGGCGACCCGGTATCCGGTCGCGGTACCGGACGATGCCCTGCGGTAGCGCCCGGCCCGCTGGGGCGCCGCCTCGACCTCCTTGACCAGGCTCGCCTTGGTCAACACCTTCAGCAGTTCGGTGATGATCAGCTGGATGTCGTCCGGGTCGAGGTGGCGGAAGGCGCGGTCCGCGCGCCGCAGGTACTTGCCGTACTTGCCGCGTGCCGACAGGAACAGGCTCGACCGGTCCATGCCGGGTCGCGACGGATGTGGGTAGGCGGTGCCCACCCGGGGCTTGTCCGCGGCGGACAGCATCCACGGGTCCACCAACCGTTCCTCGCTCGCCCGTTGCAGGGAGTCGAAGGCCTCGTCGCGGAAGTACGCCACGTCGATAGCCAGCGAGCGGCGCATCTCGTCCAGCAGCGTCCTCATCATCTCGGCCCGCAGCGCGGGGTCCGCATCGCACAGTGCCCGGTGCGTGCCCTCCCAGCGGTCCTGCTTGGCGGCGACCCAGTCGAGGTCCTCGTAGTCGATCTCCAGCAGGCCCGTCTGCTCCAGGTTGGGCATGGTGACGCGCCAGCCGCGCTCCAGGTCCAGGTAGAGGCGGAAGGCGACCACATCGCGCAGCGTGCGGGCCGCGTTGCGGGCGAGCGACGGCGGCAGGTCGCTGTCGCCCGTGTAGTCGACGGAGGAGACGGCCAGCGCGTTGGTCACGGCCGAGGCCAGTTCCTCGTGGTGCAGGCCGTCTTCGCCCGCCTCCAGCGCCGCCCGGTACAGGGCCCCACGCAACTGGGTGATCTGCACGAAGTCGTTGAAGTGGCCCGCCTGGAGGGAGGCGTCCTGCCGGTTGTCGACGAAGGTGAGGAGCTTGCGGGCCTTCTTGTCCAGGGCCTCCTCCGGCACCGACTTCAGCGAACGGACGATCGACGCGGAGACCAGCGAGGTCGCTGACGAACGGCCCTCCTGGTCCAGCGTCGCCAGCTTGGCGAAGTCCCGGCCGCGCGTCTGCTCGTACGCCACACCGCAGTGCAGACAGAACAGGAACGGCGACGGGATGAACGCCGCCTTCAGCTCGCCGCGGCCCTCATGGCCGAACGGGTCGACGGTGACGGCCTTCGGCACGCGGTCGCGATAGGCGCGCTTGACGACCTCCTGGCCCTTGTCGTCCAACTCCAGCCAGGACTCGGGCAGTCGCCGGTCGTCCACGGCGTACTGCACGCTGGACGGCCACTCCCGCTCGTGGTCGACGTAGAGGTAGCCGTCGCCCTGGCGGCCGCCGGTCGCCGAGGTGTCGCGCCGGGCCTCGTAGCGGACCTCGCCGTCCTTCTCGGTACGCCACACCGTGAGGTACTCCTGGCCGCACTCGCGGCAGAACGCCAGCGGCATCAGCAACTTGCCGCCGCTGCCCGGCTGTTCGAGCTGGTACGACCGGGTGAGGCCGCGGAGTTTCTTGTCCTCCAGGGTCACGTACACCGTGTCGCCCTTGGACAGGAACTGGTGCAGCCGGAACGCGAACAGGGGCCGCTCGGTACGCGGGTTGAGCGCCTGCGAGCCGGCTTCCAGTGTCTCGCGGATCGCCGTCGCGCACCTCTCCTCGTCCACTCCCGACAGCTCGTGCAGCTCCCGGGCGGCCACTTCGACCTGGGCGGGCGAGCGACGTACCAGACGGCCTGTGGCCGGGTCCTCGGCCAGCCCGAAGCGGTCCTCGATCCAGCGGGCCAGCGAGTCACGCACGAGGTCGTCGTAGGCGCGAGGGGCGGAGGAGACGAGGCGCTCGGCGGGGACGGTGGCGGGTGCCTCGTCGGTCGCGCGGACCAGGGTCTCGCCGATGATGCGCTCGGGCCGGACCGTCGTACCGAAGAGCGTGCTCGCGACCCGCGCGACCTCCTGCCGCTGATCCTCGAGCGTGCCCTCCGACGACATGGTGGCCGATGTGCCGATGCACTGGAGGTTCTCCGCCTGGCAGGCCTCGCGGACGCGGCGGATCAGCAGGGCGACGTCGGCGCCCTGGCGGCCGCGGTAGGTGTGCAGTTCGTCGAAGACGAGGAACTCCAGGCCGCGCGCCATGCGGATGAGGCTGTCCCGGTCGTTCGGGCGGGTCAGCATCAGTTCCAGCATGACGTAGTTGGTGAGGAGGATGTCCGGCGGGTTCCTGCGGATCTCGCGGCGCTTCTCGTCGTCTTCCTGGCCGGTGTACCGGGCGAAGGTGACGGGCTCCCTGCCGTCGCCGTAGCCGTCGTGGAGGAACTTCTTCAGCTCTTCCAGCTGGCTGTTGGCGAGCGCGTTCATCGGGTACACGATGATGGCCCGTACCCGCTTCTCGGCGTTCGGTCCCTCGGCGTCGCGCTGGTGCAGCACCCTGTTGACGATCGGCACGATGTAGGACAGCGACTTGCCGGAGCCGGTGCCGGTCGTCAGGACGTAGGAGGCGCCGGACGCGGCGGCGTCGATCGCGTCGCGCTGGTGCTGGTGCAGCCTGAGGGGACGGCCGTCGCAGACCGTGCCGTCCTTCGTCTTCCTCGCCTGGAAGATGCGGGCACACTCCGGGTGCAGCACCTTCTGCTGGGCGAGCTCGACCACGGAGCCGCCGCCCTGGAAGAACGGGTTGAGCGACAACCAGGGGTTCGGCCACTGGGACTTGTCATCGAGGTCCTTCGCGACGTACGCCTTGATGTGCTCATCGCGGATGACGGTGCCGCCCTCCGTGAAGGAGCGGTAGTCACGGATAAGCGTCTGGTGGACGTTGAAGACATCCATACCGGAGCCTGATGCGGTCGTCGGGGCCGACTGTCCTGAGGCGGGGACCGGTGCAGGAGCCGTCGCCCGCGGCTGCCGCGTCGGGTCAAGCTCGCCCCAGCCGGGGACGAGGCACGTTCCGTCGGCCGGTACGGCGAGGGGCAGCAGCGCGTCCCGCACGCTCACGGCGTCGGCCGGGCGGTCCGCGGGGTTCTTGGCCAGCAGCCGGTCCACGAGGCGGGCGAGCTCCGAAGGGATCTCGTCACGGATCCGGCGGAGGGGAGCCGGGTCATCGTGCACATGTCGCTCGGCCAGCTCGAACGCGGACTCGCTCGTGAACGGCGGAACGCCGACCAGCATCTCGTACAGCACACAGCCCAGCGCGTAGAGGTCGGCGGCCTGGGACACCTGCTTGGCCTGGCACTGTTCCGGGGCCATGTAGCGGGCCGTGCCCACGCTGACGCCGGTGCTGGTCAGGCGGGTCTGGTCCGGGTCGTCGACGATGCTGCCCATGCCGAAGTCCAGGACCTTGACGGTCCCGCCGCGCGTGAGCATGACGTTGGCCGGCTTCAGGTCCCGGTGGACCACGCCCTGAGCGTGAGCGGTGGCGAGCCCGCCTGCGATCTGGGCTGCGATGGCGGCTGCCCAGACGATCGGGAGCTGGGACTCTTCCTCGATGAGGTCACGTAGTGACCGGCCGTCCAGCAGCTCCATGGCCAGATAGGGCAGACCCTCGCGGTCCGCGGCAATTCCACCCGCGATGAGCCGGGTGATGTTGGGGTGGTGGTCGAGCCGGCGCATGATGGTCACTTCACGGGCGAAGCGTTCCACGGCCTTCGTGTCGCCGCCGGTGTCGATACGGATGCCGGTGCGGCGGCGGAGGATCGTCTTGACGGCGACCGTGCGCTCGGGAGTTCCTTCGGAAGCCTCGAGGTCCTCTGCCTGGTGGACCTCCCCCATGTTGCCTCTGCCGATCACACGCCCGATGCGGAATCTGCCGCCGACGAGCTCGTGGGTCACTGCTGCTCCTCTGCTCCGTGCCGCGCTCTCGGGGTTCCCCGGGTGAACGCGCCCCCCCTGCTGTGCTGCCGCGCGCCCCATCGTGTCAGAACAGACGGTGAGACAGTCATTACAGTACACGGATACTGGTGAGCCAGGTAAGTGTTTGCGTGTTGACTCTGTCAACAGAGCTGTGCAGTCTTGGTAACACGCCCCTGAATGTCGGCACCGCCCTCTACCGTGAGGATTCTGATGTCGCTCAGGCGGCCGGGGAGGAGTGCCGCAGGCATGCGCAGGGTTCCACCGGAGATGTTCCGGTTCACGACCGTGGACAGGTCCGACCTGTACGGGGCGGTGCTGGACGCCTTCGGCGTGGCCGGCGAGCATCTGGAGACGGCGCTGGGGCTCGACGCGGTGCGCGAACGGCTGCGTGGGGTGGGCTGGGCGGCGGTGGTCGAGGACGGCGAGCTGCATGAGGTGCTCAAGAAGCTCGTGCAGTGGGAGCTGCTGGACGTGGTGCACAACCATGCGGAGAACTACCGCACCGCCGAGGAGTACGAGCGCCGCAACTTGCAGTACTCGCTGACGCGCCGGGGTGAGGCCGCTCTCGCCGGGGTGCGGCACGCGCTTGAGGTGCTCGCCTCGACGGGCGCGCTCCAGACGGCCGTGCTGGAGGCGATCGCCGACCGGCTGGACGAACTGTGCCTGCTGTCCAGCGAGCCCTCCTCGGCCGATCGGCGGATCTTCAGCACGCTGCGGGAGCTGGAGGGGCATCTGGACGCTCTGATGGAGAACACCAAGGCGTTCAACGGCGAACTGCAGCGGCTCCTGCGCGCCGAGGGCGCGGATCTGGACGTGTTCCGCGAAGTGAAGGCCGCCACCGTGGCTTACCTGCAGGAATTCCTGGTCAACCTCGACCGGCGCGGGCAGGCGGTCGCCGCTGCCGTGGCGCGGGTGGAGGAGCGGGGGATCGCCGTGTTGCGCGAGCGGGCCCTGCGCGGGGCCGAGTTGCCGCCGGTGGCCGGTGCGGATCCCGCGGCCGGCTGGCTGGAGGGCCGGCGGGCGCGCTGGGCGGGCCTGCGGGCGTGGTTCCTGCCGGACGGCGGGGCGCGGCCTCGGATCGAGCAGCTGTACGACATAGCCCGGCGGGCCATCGTCTCGCTGCTCCAGGTCCTGGAGCGGATCAACGAGTCGCGGCGCCGCTCCTCCAGCGCGGTGCAGGACTTCCGGGAGCTGGCGCGCTGGTTCGCGGCGGCTCCCGCGGAGGAGGATCTGCACCGGCTCTGGTCGGCGGCCTTCGGGCTCGGCCCGGCCCGCCACGCTCATCTCGGCCACCCCGACCCGGAGTTGATCCCGTCGTCCCATTCCTGGTCCGAGGCCCCGCCGGTGGAGGTGTCGGCGCTGCTGCGGACCAGCGGGCGGACGGAGCGCTTCACCCGCACGGGCAAGGTGCGGGACGTCGCCGCGGTCAGGGCCGAGCGCGCCGAGCGGGCCCGCGCGGAGCGAGCGGAACTCGCTCGTGCCTGGCAGGAGCTGGAGACGGACGGACCCGTGCGTCTGTCGTCCTTCGGCGCGTTGGATCCCGCTGTCTTCGACCGGTTGCTCGACCTGCTGGGCCGGGCGCTGTCCGCCACGCCGGACGCGGGTGGCCTGCGGCGCGCCACTACAGGGGACGGCCGGGTGGAGATCGCGCTGGCGCCGCCACCGGACGCGCGCACCGCCGTACTGCGCACCACGAAGGGCTCACTGACCGGACCGGACTACGTCGTCCACATCACGGAGGCGGGCGGGGCGCGTGTCTCTCCAGCCCTCCGCTCAGCGCCGGAGGAGGCAGCCGGATGAGCACGCTCGCAAACCAACTGGCCGCCGCGGAACGGGAGGAGGTCGCGCGCGCCATCCGTCTCCTGCTGGCCCACCCACTGCTGACCGCCACCGCCGACCCGGCCGGCTTCGAACTCGTACGACGCCGACGCGAACCGCTGGCCCAGTGGTTCGACTACACCTGCGGCTGGAGCCTGGTCGTGGAGCCCCGCCGCGGCTACGCCCGCCTCGCCAAAGTCCGCGCGAACCCGGACGGCTCCCGCCCGCCCCGCAGGGCGCGTTCCGGCCGGGCTCCGTTCGACCGTCGGCGTTATGTCCTGCTGTGCCTGACCGCAGCTGAGTTGCTGTCGATGCCGATGACGACCATCGGTATGCTCGCCGACCGCGTCGTACAGGCCACGGCGGCCGACCCCGCGCTGGCCGCGTTCGACCCGGTCCACCGGCCGGAGCGGATGGCATTCGTCGATGTCCTGAAACTGCTGGAGTCGTACGACGTGTTGGGCGCCGTGGACGGGACGACCGAGACATACGTCGAGTCCGCGGAGGCGAAGGTCCTCTACCGCGTGGACACCACGCTGCTGATGCGGCTGCCCGCCGCGCCCGTCGGCGCCTCCCAGCTCGCCACGCCCCTGGACGAGGTGCCCGCGCGGTTTGAGGAACTCCTCACAGGCCTTGTGCGGGAGCGCCGATACGGCGGTGCACTCGGCGACCAGCTGTCCGACGAGACCGCCGCCACGGACGCACAACGCAACCTGAGGCTGCGCCACTCGGTGCTGCGACGCCTCTTCGACGACCCCGTTCTGTACCGGGCCGACCTTGCCGAGGACGAGCTCGCGTACGTGACCTCCCTTACCGGACGGCAGATCCTGCGCCGGTCGGTCGAACAGGCAGGCTTCCTCCTGGAGGAGCGGGCCGAGGGCTTCCTGCTCGTGGACCCGGACGGGATCGCCACCGATGTCCGCCTTCCCGACGACACCTCCACCGCGCGGGTCGCCGCGCTGCTCCTTCTGGAGCCACTGTGCGCCGCGCCCGCCGGCCTGCTGCCCGAACAGCTCGCCAAAGCCGGAGCGGATCTGCTGCGCCGATTTCCGCGCTGGGCCAAGGCCTATCAGTCCGAGGAGGGTGCGGCCCGGCTGACCGACGACGCCGTACGCGTACTGCGGGACGTCGGTCTCGCCCGCAGGACCTCAGGGCGTGTCGTCGCGTGCCCGGCCGCGTACCGCTACCGCCTGACGCAGACGATGAGTTCGGATCCGGCCTTCGATGCCGTCGCCGTAGAAGTCGTAGAAGGAGACCAGCAGTGAGCGTGACGGAGCTTCCCCTCCCGCGACGGCCGGAGCCCACTGGCTCGACCAGGACAGCGGCGACGGCGGCATCAGCAGGGGATACCGGCGGCCACCGCTGGCAGCCGTACCGCGCGGGGATCCTCAACGTCTGGCGCTACTACGACGAGACCTTCACCTTCCACCAGGGCCGTCTGCTGTTGCGCGGCCAGAACGGGTCGGGCAAGTCCAAGGCCTTGGAATTGCTGCTGCCCTTCCTCTTCGACGCCAGCCTTCGCCCCAACCGTCTGTCCACGTTCGGCGGGTCGGAGCGCACCATGCACTGGAACCTGCTGGGTGAAGGCGCCTCGGGCAAGACCCGCGTCGGGTACGTATGGATGGAGTTCCGTCGCGTCGGCGACGACGGCACCGAGCACTGGTTCGGCTGCGGGGCGCGTCTGCAGGCCAGCGTGCACACCAGCGGCGCGCACGCCGACTACTTCACCACCGGCTCCCGGATCGGCCACGCCGACGGTGTCCAGCTCGTCAACGAGGCGGGACAGCCGCTGACCCGCGCCGCACTCGCGGATGCCCTCGGTGACCGTGGCCACATGCACTCCTCGGCCACCGACTACCGAGCCGCCGTACGACGTGAACTCTTCGGCGGCATGACGGAGCAGCGTTACGAGTCGCTGCTGTCCGCCCTGCTTCAGCTGCGCCAGCCCAAACTGTCCGAGCGGCTCGACCCGTCCCTGCTCTCCACCCTGCTGTCCCGTGCCCTGCCACCACTGGGCGAAGGCGAGATCGCCGAACTCGCCGAGGGTTTCGAGCGCCTGGACCGGCAGCGTGAACATCTCAAGCGGCTCGACGACGAAGTCACGGCGGCCGAAACCGTCGCATCGCGGCAACGCGCCTACGCGAGGCGGGTGCTGCGAGCCGGCTCCGCCGCGCTGATCTCGGCGACCACCGAGATGGACAACCTCACCCGCGTCGCCCGTCAGAGCGCCGACGATCTCGAACAGGCGTTGGCGCAACGCGAGTCCGCCCGGACACAGCGGGAGGAACTGGAACTGCGCGCACACTCCCTCGACGAGACCGTCGAAGGGCTGCGCGAGCGCGACGCCTACAAGCAGGGTGCGGAACTGGACCGGCTTCGACGCCGTACCGAGGGTGCGGCAGCCGCCGCCGGTCGGCAGCGGGCCTCGGCCCAGGCCGCTCAGGTCGGCGCGGAGGAGGACCAGAGACACGCCGAGGAGGCCGCAGGGCGAGCCCGAACACTCGACGGACACGCGCGCGAGGCCGCCGAGGAGGCACGCCGGCCGGCTCGGGCAGCGGGCATGGAGTCCATCCATCATGAGGTCAGAGTGATCCTCGACGAGGAACTCGGGGTGGCCCTCCCTGACAGGGCGGGGCCTGGCAAGGATTCCGGCGTCACACGCGCGGCGGGCGAGAACGGTGCCCGACGAGCCCGTCGGCTGCTCCGCGGCGCGGTCACCGCCCGACGGCAGCAAGTCACCCTCGTCAACGAGGCGATCGACGAGCACGATCGTGCGGTACGCGCCCGGGGCGCCGCCGAGGATCTGCTGGATGATGCCCGTACCCGGCTCGCAGAGGCGATCGCCCGACGGGACGAGGCGTCCGGAGCCTGGGAAGACGTCCTTGCCGTACAGGCGGAACGGCTGCTCACCTGGGCCGAAGGCTGCATGGAGCTGCGCATCGCCGATCCCGGGGAATTGGCGGCCAGAGCCGCGGCCGAGGCCGAGGTGACGGCCCTGATCGAAGCCGCCGCCCGCCCCTTGGAACGGGAGATCGGCACGGCGGAGGCCACCGCCCGAGCCGTACGCCAGGACCTGAGGGACGAGCGGAGCCGACTTGAGGCGGAGGTGCGACGGCTCAGTGGAGAGACCGACCTCCCGCCTCTGTCCCCGCCCACCCGTACCACGGTCCGCACGACGACGGCGGGAGCACCACTGTGGCGGCTGGTCGCCTTCCGCGAGGATGTTCCCCCGCCCGTCCAGGCAGCGGTGGAGGCGGCGCTGGAGGCATCGGGCCTGCTGGATGCCTGGGTCAGCCCCTACGACGGGATCAAGCTGCCGGGCCACGACACCCGCGCCGAGGCAGCCCTGGCGGTGACCGCGCAGGGACCCAGCCTGCTGGACGTGCTCAGGCCGGAGGAGGACATACCCGTCCCGGCCAACACCGTGACCCGCATCCTCGCCGGTGTCGCGTACGGCACCACGCTTCCCGGCGGTCACCCCGCGGCCGTCTCCGCCGACGGCGCCTGGCGTCTCGCCCTCGCCACCGGGACGTGGAGCAAGCCGGAACCGGCTCACATCGGTGCCCTTGCACGACAGCGGGCCCGGCAGCGCAGGATCGGTGAACTGACCGACCTCATCACCGAGACGAACGCCTCCCTCGCCGGGCTCGACGACCAGCTGCGCGGCCTCGATGCTCGCCGTGCCCAGCTGGACGCCGACCGCGCCGCCCGTCCCGACCACCGGGAACTCGACGCCCGCCGACGCGGCTGGGACCTGGCCGAGGCGAAGGCGGCCGCGCGAGACGACGCCGTGCGTGATGCCGCCGGGCATCTCGCACGATGCGAGAGCGCGGCGGCAGGCGCTCTGCGCACGCTCAGCCGCCGGGCCGCGGAACACGGATTGGCCACCGACCGTGAGCGGTTGCGTGCTCTCTCCGCCGACATCGACAGGTTCCGGGACGCCGCCGACAGCTGGGTGGACGCCCTGCTCGCGACCACTGCCGCTGCCGACGGGGCCCATCAGCTGGCCGCGCAGGCAGACCGTTCCCGCCGGGCTGCCGAGAAACAAGCGAATGAGGCGGCTGCCGCCGAAGCGGAGGCGGCGGGTCTCACAGCGCGCCTGGCGGCGGTGGAAGCCACCGTGGGCGAGGACTACCGGCAGATCGTCGCACGCGTCGCCGAGGCTCGCGCAGAACTGCGACGCTGCCGAGAGGAAGCCGGCCGGGCCGCCGATCTCCTGCTGCGGCTGGAAGGACGTATCGGAGGACTACGGGCCACCAGTGCTCAGGACGCCGCTATACGGGAGCAGGCCGTCGCGACACGGGACGGCGCGGCACACCGGTTCCGGCACTTGTGCCTGGTCGGGCTGGCCGAGGACGCAGGCATCACACCGGAACTCGACGCCGAGGGCGGCACCAAAGCCACCCTGGAGGCCGCCCGTGCCACAGCGGCCACCTGGCCCGCCGTGCCGCACGCATCCCGCAACCTCGGCGACGCCGCGACCCGTCTCTCGGAAGCGGTCCACGAGGCCCGTCAGCGCCTCGGTGCCCGTGCCGACCTGGAGATGGAACCCGACGACGACATCCAGCTCTTCACCGCCACCCTCGACGGCGTGCGCGTAGGCGCGACGGGCCTGCTCACCACGCTCACCCAGGAGCGCGACCGCGGTCGCGACGACATCACCACCGCGGAGCGACGCCTCTTCGACCAGATCCTCACCGGCGACATCCGCCGACACCTCGCAGCCCGTATCCGCCAGGCCGGCGAACTCGTCGACCGCATGAACGGGCACCTGGAGCGGGTGCGTACCGCTTCCAACGTCGCCGTCCAGCTTGTCTGGGACGTCCGACCCGATCTCCCGGACGGCACCCGCACCGCCCGACAGTTGCTACTCAAGGACCCTGGCCGGGTCAACGAGACCGATCGGGAAGCCCTGCACGCCTTCTTCCGCGCCCGGATCGAGGAGGCCAAGGGCAGCGACACGGCCGCGAGCTGGGAGGAACAGCTCGGTGAAGTGCTCGACTACACCGCCTGGCACCGCTTCACCGTCCGCCTGGACCGGGCCAACGGCAGCGGATGGCAACCGCTGACCAAGAAGCTGCACGGCGCGCTCTCCGGCGGAGAGAAGGCCATCGCACTGCACCTGCCGCTGTTCGCCGCCGTCGCCGCCCACTACGAAGCCGTGCCCCGGGCACCCCGGCCGATTCTGCTGGACGAGGTCTTCGTCGGTGTCGACACCGTCAACCGTGGACAGGTCTTCGGCCTGCTCGCCGCCCTCGACCTGGACCTCATGGTCACGTCGGACCACGAGTGGTGCACCTACGGCGAACTGCCCGGCATCGCCGTCCATCAACTCCTCACCGACGGGGGCGACGACGCTGTCACCAGCGCCCGCTTCGTCTGGAACGGCACCGAGCTGGAGGCGGGATGACCCACCCGGAACCGGTCCCGGGCGAACGCGCCCTGCGGCGCCCCGAACTCGGCCCGCTCTGGCAAACGGTCCACATCCGCCTCTCGTCCGGCCGTCCCGTCACCCGGGTGCGCCTCGGGCCGCTCGACGACGCCCAGCGCGAGGCCCTCGCCGACCTCCTCGGCCTGGACCGGCTACCGTCCTCTCACCCGTGGGTCCCGCTCGCCCACTTGGAAGAGGCCGTCACCGAGTTGTCCGGCCGCACGGTGCGCGACATAGTCACCGAACTCGTCGGACCTCTCGGCGACCGGGCGGGAGAACTGCGCCGCCAGGAGGGAGAACGCGCCGAACTGTGGACCTGGCTGGCCGGTCACGCCACCGTGCGGGCTCAGCCGGTGCTCTCCGACTGGGCTGCCTCTTGCCGGGCCACCGGCCTGATCGCAGGCTCGGCGGGACGCACCCGATCCCTGCTCACAGACGCGCTCACCGTGCTCGCGGAACTTCCCGCCCAGGCGGAGCCACTGCCCGTCTTCGCTGCCCGGGTCCTGGGCGGACACGCGCACGCACTTGACGACGGTACGCCCTTGTCCCACTACGTCCTGCGTGCCTTGACGATCCTGTACGACACCGCACCGCCGCAGTCCTCAGCGGACCGGCGAGCCCTGTGGACCCGTGCAGGTGTCGCCGACGATGACCTGTCAGCAACCGTTCTCGTCGGTGGACTTCGTCCCGTCGGCGACGGCACGGTCGCCTGTGTGGCTCGCGTCTGTGCCGAGGCCGGACAGGCCGCCAGCCTGACGCTCGCCCAACTGCGGTCTCCGGGCGAGTTCTCCCTCGCAGCGCACCCCGCACCAGTCGTGCATGTCACGGAGAACCCCAGCATCCTGGCTCTCGCCGTACGCCGTTTCGGCGCGGACTCTCCGCCGCTCGTCTGCACATCCGGTTGGCCCAACAGTGCGGCGATCCAGCTTCTGCGCATGCTCGCGGACCACGGAGCCGCTCTCCGCTACCACGGCGACTTCGACGGCGAAGGCATCCGCATCGCTGCGTACGTCTTGGACAAGACACCGGCGCACCCCTGGCGCATGACGGCAGCCGACTACCGTACGGCGGTCGTCCGCCACCCACTCGGCCCTCAGGCCGGGCGCATCACCGAAGCACCGTGGGATGCCGAGTTGGCCCAGGCCATGACAGACCACGGCTCCGCCGTGGTCGAGGAACTGGTGGCCGCTGAACTCTTGGAAGACCTTGCTGCCGAGGCTGTGGCAACGCTGCTTTGACCGGCCACGACACTCCTTCGACTGCGACGTCAACGCGTCCGGCTCGGACGGGCCGTGGTGCCCCGGACTCACAACGAGCTGCACTACACGTTTCTTGGTCCGTGACTGGTCCGAAAGATCCGTCTGGCGCATCGGTATTTCGGAGGAGCGGGTTGATCGGGGCGCTCTGAGACGCAAGGGAAATGAGGGTGCCTAGTGTCATGCGCCAGAAATCCTCGGGGTTAGTAAGTACCCTGTCGTCATGTCGCATTCGGGGCCTTCTGCTGTGGCGATCACGTTGTCCGAGGCCGAGCGCGCCGAGTTGGTGCGCCGGACGGAAATGCCGCACCGGCGCTCGGCCGAGAAGGCCCGCATCATCTTGGCGTGTGCTGACGGCCTGTCAAACGCGGGTGTCGCAGGGCTCATCGGTGTCCAGGCCAAGACGGTCGGCAAGTGGCGTCGGGCTTTCGCCGCACAGCGGATGGCTGGGCTTGAGGACGCCGGCTGGATTGGCCGGCCGAAGGCCGACCTGATCCTCAACGATGCTGAGCGCAGGCAGCTGCAGCAGTGGGCTCGGCAGGCCAAGACCGCCCAGTTCCTCGCGTTACGGGCCAAGATCGTGCTGCGCTGCGCGGAGGGCGGGACGAACCAGCAGGCCGCGGCCGACCTCGGCATCGACAGGTCGACCGTGGACCGCTGGCGGGACCGGTTCATCGCGAAACGCCTCGACGGCCTGCAGGACGAGCCGCGCTCGGGCCGGCCGCCCTCGATCCTCCTCGACCAGGTCGAGGAGGTCGTCGTGGCCACCCTGGAGTCGGTCCCGGGCCGAGACACGCACTGGTCCCGGGCCTCGATGGCCCAGCGCACCGGCCTGTCCAAGTCGACGATCGGGCGCATCTGGAAACGGTTCGACCTCAAGCCTCACCTGCAGGATTCCTTCAAACTGTCCACCGATCCACAGTTCGTCGCCAAGGTCGTCGACGTTGTCGGCCTGTACCACCACCCGCCCGAGAAGGCGGTCGTGCTCTGCGTGGACGAGAAGAGCCAGATCCAGGCGCTGGACCGGTCTCAGCCGGTGCTGCCGATGATGCCGGGCATGCCCGAACGCCGCACCCACGACTATCTGAGGCGCGGCATCACCAGCCTGTTCGCCGCCTTCAACATCGCCGATGGCACCGTCATATCGGCACTGCACCGCCGCCACCGGGCGATCGAGTTCAAGAAGTTCCTGATCCGGATCGACAAGGCGGTGCCCGCCGGCCTCGACGTGCACCTCGTCTGCGACAACTACGCCACCCACAACACCGCCGACATCAGGACGTGGCTCGGCAAACACCCCCGCTTCCACGTCCATTTCACCCCCACCGGCTCCTCGTGGATGAACCAGGTGGAGCGATGGTTCGGCCTGCTGACCGACAAGCTCATCCGCCGCGGCGTCCACACTTCCGTGAAGGCGCTGGAGGACGACATCACTGCGTGGATCGACACCTGGAACGAGAACCCGCGGCCCGTCACCTGGACCAAGACAGCCGACGAGATCCTCAACTCCCTCGCCGACTATCTCACCAAAGTCGGAACCACCAGCCAGAAAACCGAGCAGAACTAACCCCCAGGATTTCTGGCGCATGACACTAGCTGGTGAATTCACCAGCTAGGCACCCATTTCAAGCGGCCTAGAAGAAGCCCAGCTTCTTCGGCGAGTACGAGACCAACAAGTTCTTCGTCTGCTGGTAGTGCTCCAGCATCATCTTGTGCGTCTCGCGACCGATCCCGGACTGCTTGTAGCCGCCGAACGCCGCGTGGGCCGGGTAGGCGTGGTAGCAGTTGGTCCAGACGCGGCCGGCCTGGATCGCCCTGCCCGCGCGGTACGCCGTGTTGATGTCCCGCGTCCACACGCCCGCGCCGAGGCCGTACAGCGTGTCGTTGGCGATCTTCATCGCGTCGTCGAAGTCGTCGAA
Organism: Streptomyces resistomycificus; assembly: GCF_001514265.1. GTDB lineage: Bacteria > Actinomycetota > Actinomycetes > Streptomycetales > Streptomycetaceae > Streptomyces > Streptomyces resistomycificus. The sequence continues at coordinate 393,595 of NZ_KQ948989.1, forward strand.
GGAGGTCACCGCGACCACCGGCCCGAAGATCTCCTCCTGGAAGACACGCATGCGGTTGTCGCCCTCGAAGATGGTCGGCTGGACGTAGTAGCCGCCCTTCAACTCGCCGTCGTGCTCGATGCGTTCACCACCGGTGAGAACCCTCGCGCCCTCCTGCCGGCCGATGTCCATATAGGAAAGGATCTTCTCCAGCTGGTCGTTGGACGCCTGGGCGCCGATCATCGTGTCCGTGTCGAGGGGATGGCCGGGCCGGATCAGTTCGGTGCGGGCGACAGCAGCCTCCAGGAACTCGGCGTAGTGGCCGCGCTGGACGAGGGCCCTCGACGGACAGGTGCACACCTCGCCCTGGTTGAGGGCGAACATCGTGAAGCCTTCGAGCGCCTTGTCGCGGAAGTCGTCGTCCTTCGCCCACACGTCGTCGAAGAAGAGGTTGGGCGACTTGCCGCCGAGCTCCAGGGTGACCGGTTTGATGTTCTCCGAGGCGTACTGCATGATCAGCCGCCCTGTCGTGGTCTCGCCCGTGAACGCGACCTTCGCCACCCTCGGACTCGACGCGAGCGGCTTGCCGGCCTCCGCGCCGAATCCGTTGACGATGTTCACCACGCCCGGCGGCAGCAGATCGGCGATCAGGCTCATCCAGTAGTGGATGGAGGCCGGGGTCTGCTCGGCGGGCTTGATCACGACCGCGTTGCCCGCCGCCAGTGCCGGGGCGAGCTTCCAGGTCGCCATCAGGATGGGGAAGTTCCACGGGATGATCTGCGCCACGACGCCGAGCGGTTCGTGGAAGTGGTACGCCACCGTGTCGTCGTCGACCTCGCCGAGCGAACCCTCCTGCGCGCGGATCGCGCCCGCGAAGTAGCGGAAGTGGTCGACGGCGAGCGGGATGTCGGCGGCCAGCGTCTCGCGCACCGGCTTACCGTTCTCCCAGCTCTCCGCCACCGCCAGGGGCTCGAGGTGGGCCTCCATCCGGTCGGCGATCCTGAGCAGGATGGCGGAGCGCTCGGTCACCGACGTGCGACCCCAGCCGGGTGCCGCCGCGTGCGCCGCGTCCAGGGCCCGCTCCACGTCCTCCGCGGTGCCACGGGCGACCTCCGTGAACGGCTGCCCGTTCACCGGCGACGGGTTCTCGAAGTACTGACCGCGGGCCGGCGGCACGTACTCGCCGCCGATGAAGTGGTCATAGCGCGCCTGGTAGGAGACGATCGCGCCCTCGGTCCCCGGCGCCGCGTAACGGGTCATACTGGTCGGCCTCCTTCAGAAGCGCTGCCCGCCGTTGGACAGCTCTCGGCGCGAGGCTAGGGAGCGGGAGGTTGCACCTACGTTGCGCGAACGAGACCTGGGAATCGGGGGGCGTCGCGGGCGTCGGTCGCGGACGTGACGGACGGCCGGTCGCGGCTACGAAGCCCTCGGTCGTCGTCGTGAAAGCCTCTTCTCCGCTGCGAACGACCTTCCCTCGCCGCCTCGAAGACCCCCGGTCGCAGCGCTGAAGACGCCGACGGTCAGCGTCCCGGCCGACGCGACCAGGCGAGAGGTGCCGCCAGCTCCGACTCAAGCGCGAGCAGGCGAGCCCGGATCGTCGCCGTCGGACGCGTCGCCGCCAGCGCCCGCCACACGTCGACGTCGTCCTCGCCCCAGGGAGTGTGCACCCAGTCCGCCAGCAGGTCGGGGTCGCGCCGCGCGATCAGCGCCGTACGCAGTCCGTCGGCCAGGCGGCGTCTGAGCCGGACCACCGAGGGGGCCTGCGAGCCGGGCAGCAGGGGCCCGGCGTACGCGGTGGCGGCCGCCATGACCGCGCCCGACTCCAACCGCCGCTCCACCACGGCTACATCGGAGTCGACCGGAACGGTGAGCCGGTACGGCCGCGACGCCAGCAGACCCGGACCGAGCACCCGGCGCAACCGGGCCAGCTCCGCGCGCAGCGTCACCGGCGTCACCGACTCGTCCTCGTACAGCGCACACAGCAACTCGTCGCCGGTCAGCCCTTCCGGATGGCGGGCCAGCAGCACGAGGATCTCGCTGTGTCTGCGGCTGAGCCTGATCCTGTGTCCGCCGGACAGCAGCCGCGCCTCGTCCCGGCCCAGCGCGGTCAGTTCGGCCGCGCCGGTGGCGGGCTGCTCGGGGCTGAGCAGCGCCAGCTGGGACTCGGCGGCCCGCGCGACGGCCTGCACGAACCCCAGACTGTGCGGATGCGCGAGCCCGTCCCCACCCGTGATGTCCACGGCACCGAGCACCCGCCCGGAGCGCGGGTCGTGCACCGGCGCTGCCGCGCACGTCCAGGGCTGCACCCGCCGTATGAAGTGCTCGGCCGCGAACACCTGCACCGGCCGGTCGACCGCGACCGCGGTGCCCGGTGCGTTCGTCCCCACGGCGGTCTCCGCCCACCGCGCCCCCGGCACGAAGTTCATCCGCCCCGCCCGCGCACGCGTGGCCGGATGCCCCTCCACCCACAGCAGCCTGCCGTGCGCGTCGCACACCGCGAGCAGGTGCTCGCCGTCGGCGGCGAACGTGCCCAGCAGCTCACGGAACAGCGGCATCACCCGCGCCAGCGGGTGCTCGGCACGGTAGGACCCGAGGTCACCGTCCATGAGCTCGACGTCCGCGGTCCCGTCGGGGCCGACGCCGGCCCGCGCGGAGCGCCGCCACGAGTCGGCCACCACCGGGCGGACCGGCCGCGGCACCGTGCCCACCTCGGTGAACGTCTCGTGCGCCCGACGCAGCATCCGTACGTGCTCGGCAGGGTCGGCCCCCGGTTCCAGGGCCACCCATGGATCGGTCAACTCAGCCTCCCCGAAAGGCGATGGGCTTGCGGACATCGTTACTCCGGGTGCGCGCCCGGACAACAGTTTCGACCGCCCTGACCCCGACGGTGCGATCCGGACCCGGCCAGGCGAGGCTGATCAGTCCCAGGTGGCGCGCCCAGGAATCACGGTACGGCGCCGACTGGTGGGGCGGAGTGGCGCTCCGCGCTTCGGTGGACGACGGCCCGACTGTGGACAACTTGCTCACCCGGGAGGGTGAAGTCGGCCCGCGATCAGGCCCGTTCGGCCACGCCCGCCGGGTCGTCGAGGACGGCCCGCACCACCGAGTGGGCGGCTCCGAGCAACGGCCCCTCGGGACCCAACCGGGACACCGAGACAGGACACGCCGGCCCCGCCGTACGCCGGGCCAGCTCCTCGCTGAGGGACGGCAGCAGCCACGGCGCGAGCCCGGCCAGCGCGCCGCCCAGCACGACCCCCTCCGGGTCCAGCAGGTTCACCGCACCGGTCAGCGCTATCCCGAGGGCCTCTCCCGCCTCGCGCAGCGCCCGCCGTACGTCCTCGTCGCCGTCGGCGGCGCGCCCCGCGAGCAACCCGACGCGATCCTCGCCCGGCTCCAGACCGGCCGCCCGCAGCACCGCCTCCTCGCCGGCGTACTGCTCGAGACACCCGCGCCCGCCACACGCGCAGTCCGGCCCGTCCGGCCGCACGGGGACGTGTCCGAGCTCGCCCGCGAAGCCACGTGTTCCGTGCAGCAGCCTCCCGTCCACCACGACCGCCGCGCCGATGCCGATCTCCGCCGAGACATGCAGGAAGTCGCGCGGGGTGCCCTCGCCCAGCCAGAGTTCGGCCAGCGCACCGAAGTTGGCCTCATTGCCCACGGCCAGCGGGAAGTCGGTGGGCAGCAGGGCACCGAGATCCGTGTCGTGCCAGTCGAGGTTCGGGGCGCGGACGACGGTACGCGCGTCGCGTGCCACCAGTCCGGGCACGGCGACCGCGAGTCCCGCGGCCCACAGGCCCTCGGCCTCCGCCTCGTCGACGACCCGGCGTACCAGTGCGGCGAGTTCGCCGACCGCCGGTTGTGGGGAACGGCCGCGGTTCGTGCCGTACCGGACGGCCTTGGCCCTGACCTCCCCGCGCAGGTCGACCGCGCAGACCGCGAGGTGGTCCACGCCGATCTCGGCGCCGATCCCGGCGGGGCCGTGCCCGCTGACGGCGAGTGCCGACCCCGGTCGGCCCACCCGGCCGGGCCGCTCGGGACCCAGTTCCTCCAGCAGTCCCGAGCGTATGAGTTCGTCGACCAGGGTCGACACCGCGGCACGGGTCAGGCCGATGCGGGAGGCGACGGCGGCACGGGACAGTGGTCCCTCGGAGCTGACGGTGTGCATCACCCGGGAGAGGTTGCGGCGGCGCATGCCCTGCTGGGTGTCGGGCAGCGCGCGGCCGGGTCCGGCCGGTCGGGCCTCGTGCGGGGGTGCGGTCATGCCTCCGTCCGTCCTTCGTCGGGGTCGGCCGACGGGCACCGGTCGGTGCCGGGGGTGCCGTCGGCGGAAAGGGTGCCGTCAGTGGATCTCCGTCCCCCGATCCAGCAGCGGCGCCGCGTCGGAGAGTACCCCGGCGATCCTGGCCAGCGTCGCCTCGTCCCGCTGCACGGCCTCCAGCACCGGGCCCGCGGCCGTGTTCCAGCGCCGGGCGACCGCCGCCGGGTCCTCGCCGGTCAGCAGGCCGGCCGCCTGGGCCGCCGCGCCGAGCGCGACCAGTTCCCTGGCCTCGGGCACCTGGACGGGGCGCCCCGACAGCCGCCGTACGGTCTCCTGCCAGGCCGTGCCCCGGGCACCGCCGCCGATCAGCAGCAGCGGGGCCGAGCGGTCCGCGTCCTCGTCGAGGACCAGATCGAGCGCGCCGAGCAGCGAGTGGACGGCGCCGTCGTAAGCGGCCTGCAGGAGCTGGCCGCCGGTCGTGTCGTGACGCAGCCCGTGCAGCAACCCGGAAGCGTTCGGCAGGGCAGGGGTGCGTTCGCCGTCCAGGTAGGGGAGGAGGGTGACGCCGGTGGAGGGTTCGACGGCCTCGCGGTCCAGTCCCAGCAGGGCCGCCACCCGGTCCACGGCGAGGGTGCAGTTCAGGGTGCAGGCCAGGGGCAGCCAGTCGCCGTGGGCGTCGGCGAAGCCCGCCACGGTGCCGGTCGGATCGGCGGGGCGCCGCTTCGACACGGCGTACACCGTGCCCGACGTGCCGAGGCTCATCACCGGTGTACCGGGGCGCAGCCCCAGGCCCAGCGCGGCGGCCGCGTTGTCACCGGTGCCGGGGGCCACCAGGGTGCCCTTGGCGAAGGGCAGGCCGTGCCCGTCGCGCACGGTGCCGGCCACCTCGCCGGGCCGCACCACCCGGGGCAGCAGGGCGGGGTCCAGTCCGACGTGGGCGAGGATCTCCGTGTCGTACGACTCCGTTCCCGACGCCCACCAGCCCGTCCCGGAGACGTCGCCGCGGTCGGTGGTGCCCTGACCGGTGAGGCGCTCGGTGAGGTAGTCGTGGGGGAGGCGTACCGCCTTGGTGGCCCGGACGGCCTCCGGCTCGTGCTCGGCCAGCCACGCCCACTTGGTGACCGTGAACGAGGCGGCCGGGACGGAGCCGGTGCGGTCGGCCCAGAACTTCGCCCCGCCCAGTTCCTCGGTCAGGCGGCGGGCCTGGGGAGCCGAGCGCACGTCGTTCCACAGCAGGGCCGGACGCACCGGCTCGCCCCGCGCGTCCAGGGTGACGAGACCGTGCTGCTGCCCGCCGATCGACACCGCGGCCGCCTCACGAGCCGCGTCGCCGCACTGGCGCAGAGCCTCACACAGGGCGTCCCACCACTGGCGCGGGTCGCTCTCGCGGCCCGCGCCGGAGGACACGGTGTGCGGGGCCTGGCCGCTCGCGACGACCTGCCCGGTCGCCGCGTCGACGACGAGCGCCTTCGTGGACTGCGTGGACGTGTCCACGCCGACGACGAGTGGACCCTCGGCTGCTGACATCGGGCTCTCCCTAAGTTTTTTCCGCGGCTCTGCAGGGTCTGTCTTCCCAGAGATGCGTTCGCATACTAATTTGTAAACGGCCATGACGAAATAGTTTCCGCACGACAAGGAGCCGCGGCATGAACTACCAGCCCACCCCCGAGGACAGGTTCACCTTCGGACTGTGGACCGTCGGCTGGCAGGGAAGGGACCCGTTCGGCGACGCCACGCGGCGTGCCCTGGACCCGGTCGAGTCGGTGCAGCGCCTGGCCGAGCTCGGTGCCCACGGCGTGACGTTCCACGACGACGACCTGATCCCCTTCGGCGCCTCGGACAGTGCGCGCGAGGGGCACATCAAGCGCTTCCGTGAGGCCCTCGACGCGACCGGCATGAAGGTGCCGATGGCCACCACCAACCTCTTCACGCACCCGGTCTTCAAGGACGGCGCGTTCACCGCCAACGACCGCGACGTGCGCCGCTACGCCCTGCGCAAGACGATCCGCAACATCGACCTGGCCGCCGAGCTCGGCGCCCGGACGTACGTTGCCTGGGGCGGCCGTGAGGGTGCGGAGTCCGGCGCCGCCAAGGACGTACGCGTCGCCCTGGACCGCATGAAGGAGGCCTTCGACCTCCTCGGCGAGTACGTGACCGAGCAGGGCTACGACCTGCGCTTCGCCATCGAGCCCAAGCCGAACGAGCCGCGCGGCGACATCCTGCTGCCCACGGTCGGCCACGCGCTGGCGTTCATCGAGCGCCTGGAGCGCCCCGAGCTGTACGGCGTCAACCCGGAGGTGGGCCACGAGCAGATGGCCGGCCTGAACTTCCCGCACGGCATCGCTCAGGCCCTGTGGGCGGGCAAGCTCTTCCACATCGACCTCAACGGCCAGTCCGGCATCAAGTACGACCAGGACCTGCGCTTCGGCGCCGGCGACCTGCGCTCCGCCTTCTGGCTGGTCGATCTCCTGGAGAGCGCCGGTTACGACGGCCCCCTCCACTTCGACTTCAAGCCGCCGAGGACCGAGGACCTCGACGGCGTGTGGGCGTCGGCAGCGGGCTGCATGCGCAACTACCTGATCCTCAAGGAGCGCGCCGCCGCGTTCCGGGCCGACCCGGAGGTCCAGGAGGCCCTGCGTGCCTCGCGTCTGGACGAGCTGGCCCAGCCCACCGCGGCCGACGGCCTGAAGTCCCTCCTCGCGGACCGCACCGCGTTCGAGGACTTCGACGTGGAGTCGGCCGCCGCGCGCGGGATGGCCTTCGAGCGACTCGACCAGCTGGCCATGGACCACCTGCTGGGGGCACGCGGCTGAAGGCACGCGCGCGTGCGCTCGGCTTTCGCGTGACCTCGGCACTGGGTCTCCCGAGCGGCCTGAGGGGGTTCGCGACGGACGTGAGCAGCTGCTCGACCGGCCTGAGCGGAGTTCTCGACCGGCGTGGGCAGCCTCGCGACCGGCCTCCGTGCGGAATGTTCCGGAATCATGTGCTCCAAGGCATGGGGCCGTAGCAACTTCCGCGCGGGGGTCGCGCCATGGCCGCTTCGAGGTGACTCTGGACGGCATGGCCATGCCGCCCGTACCGCCTCCGCCACCCGGGCCTCCGGGTGACCCGCCGCCTCCCGACAACGGATTCGGACCGCCTCCCGATGACTCCGGACGACCTCCCGACGACTTCGGCCGTGCCGGGCCGACCCCGTACGGCGGCAACGCGTCGTACGGTCCTTCACCGTCGCACGACGGCGGACAGTACGGGCCTTCGCCGTCCGGTGAAGGCAGATACCACGACGGGGCGTACGGCGACGGGTCGTCGACGCAGCCGATGGGCCCGGCCGGTGAACCGGGCGGGCCGTCCGGCGGGCCGGGGAGGCGCCGGAGCCCCCTCTTCGTCCTGCTCGTGGTGATCGTCGCCGCGGTGGCCGTGGTGGCCGTGGTCCTCATGGCGTCGGGGAGCGAGGACTCGCCGGACGACAAGTCGACCCCCGGCAGCGGCAAGAGCACGAGTGGCTCACCCTCGCCGTCCTTCGGCCTTCCGACCGAGCTGCCCAGCAAACTGCCCACCGAGCTGCCGTCGCAGTTCCCCACCGAGCTGCCGTCTCAGTTGCCCACCGAGCTGCCCAGCGGCTTGCCGAGCGACCTCGAATCGCTGATCCCGTCCCTGGAGGAAGCGCTGCCGTAGCCGTCGACCGACGTGAGCCGTAGTCCGACGTCGGACGCCCTGCGGCGGCCGCAGGGCGTCCGACGTGGTTTCAGTCACCGCGTTTCAGTCACCGCGCGGGAGCCCTGTGTACGTCACCGGTGGTCTCCACCCCGCCGCCTACCGGACGGCCCTGCGCGTCGAACGCGCGGTGGGCGGCGCGGCGCCGGCCCGTGGGGGGGCGGGGCATCGGGCCCTCCTCCTTAGGTGCAGGACTCGCCGACAGCCGACAGCCGACAGCCGACAGCCGACAGATCCAGATGAGGGCGCCGCACGCCACAGACTCCTCAGGCCGCGCCTTGGACCGCCTGACTCCTCCGGCCCGCGGGCGTCGGGGGCCTGATCGTCGCAGGCCTGCTTCAGGGGGCTTCCTTGTCGGGCACGGGCTCCGCAGAAGCCAGCGCCGTCGCGGGATCCTGCGCCGACCCGCCGGCGGGCACCCAGTGGCCGCCCTCCCTCCGGTACGGCCACCAGCGGCCGTCCCGCCCCAGCCGTAGCTGGCCGCTCGCGCCGACCACCGTCCACCGGTTGGCCCGCTCCCGCAGCGTCGGTCGCTCGTCCTCCTCCCAGGCCGAGTCCAGGGCGGCACGCGCGCGTGCCAGCGTTTCCCCCTCCACCGCCCATTCCTCCTCACATACCGAGAGCGCGGCCGCGCCCCCGTGCCGCCAGGCACGGACCGCCAGGGCCAGTTGCTCCCGGCCACGTCCGGACGCCTCGGCGAGCCGATCCTCGATGGCCGGCGCGGGATCGCCCGCAGCCAGGCGGACGGCATCCTGAGCCACCGTCAGTGACGCAGCACCACCATGCGGTTCCGGGCCGCCTCGCAGGGCCTCGGCGAGCAGGCGGTGGGCCTCCACGGCGGTCCGGGCGGCCAGGAACTCCAGGGCGGCCGGTTCGACGCCGGGCGCGGGCGGTGCCTCGGTGTCCAGCGCCGGCGGCACCCCGGGCTCCTCGGGGAGTTCCGGCAGGGCGGGCAGGGGCGGAAGGACGTCACCGGCCGCGTAAGCCTCCGCGGCGTCCACGCCCGACGGTGCGGCGGCCTCGGTGGCGGGCGCCGCACTGCGTTCCTGGAGGGCGTCCAGCAGGGCGCGTTCGGCGCGTCCCCGCATCAGCAGCAGCACGAAGGGGTCCTGGTCCAGCAGCCGGGCCACCTGGTGACACAGGGCTGCCGTATGCCCGCAGTGGTCCCACGCCTCGCAGTCGCACTCCGGTTCCAGCTCGCCCATGCCCGGCAGCAGCTCGATGCCGGCCGCCTCCGCGTCCTCCACGAGGTGCGGCGGCATGTCGCGGTCCAGCAGCGCCGCCACGTGCCCGGCGCGCTCGACGGCCATGTCGAGGAAGAGGTCCCACTGCTCGGCGGTGAGCTCCGCCAGCAGTACGTCCGCGCGATGCGCCGTACCGTCGCGGTCCTTGACGACCGCGGTGATGCGCCCCGGGCGCACCGACACCGCGCCCACGGCCCCCGCGCGGGCGAGTCTGCGGCCCGTCTTCACCTGCGCGGAGTCCAGCGCCGTGTCCTCCAGGGCCTGCAGCCAGGCCCGTCCCCACCACGTCTGCGCGAACCCCTTCCCGCGCACGGGAGGCAGCGTGGCGAACGTGCGCTCGGTGTCACCGTCGTAGTCGTGCATCATGCGCCCCCTCGCAGTTCGACCAGGTCCGCCAGTTCGGCGTCCGTCAGTTCGGTGAGCGCCGCCTCGCCCGAGCTGAGCACCACGTCGGCCAGCTCCTTCTTGCGGCTGAGCATGGCGGCGATACGGTCCTCGATGGTCCCCTCGGTGATCAGCCGGTGCACCTGCACGGGCCGCGTCTGGCCGATGCGGTAGGCGCGGTCGGTCGCCTGCGCCTCCACGGCGGGGTTCCACCAACGGTCGTAGTGCACGACGTGCTCGGCCCGGGTGAGGTTCAGGCCCGTGCCCGCCGCTTTCAGCGACAGCAGGAAGACGGGAACCTCACCGTCCTGGAAACGTCGCACCATGGCCTCCCGCTCGTGGACGGGCGTCCCGCCGTGCAGGAACTGGGTGGGCGTGCCGCGGGTGGCCAGGTGCCGCTCGATGAGACGGGCCATCTGCACGTACTGCGTGAAGACCAGGACGCTCGCCTCCTCCGCGAGGATGGTGTCGAGGAGTTCGTCCAGCAGTTCCAGCTTCCCCGAGCGCCCGATGATCGTCGGCCGCTCCTCCTTGAGGAACTGCGCCGGGTGGTTGCAGATCTGCTTGAGGCCCGTCAGCAGCTTCACGATCAGGCCGCGCCGCACCATGTCGTCGGCCCGGGAGATCTCCGCCAGCGTCTCGCGCACCACCGCCTCGTACAGACCCGCCTGCTCCCTGGTGAGGGTGACGGCGCGGTCGGTCTCGGTCTTCGGCGGCAACTCCGGGGCGATCCCCGGATCCGACTTGCGGCGGCGCAGCAGGAAGGGTCGTACGAGCCGGGCGAGCCGCTCCGCGGCGGCCGGGTCCTTACGGTCCTCGACGGGCTGGGCGTACCGCGTGCGGAAGGTGCCGAGCCGTCCCAGGAGGCCCGGAGTGGTCCAGTCGAGGATCGCCCACAGTTCCGACAGGTTGTTCTCCACCGGGGTGCCGGTGAGCGCCACGCGTGCGCGTGCGCCGATCGAGCGCAGTTCCCGGGCGGTCGCTGAGTACGGGTTCTTCACGTGCTGGGCCTCGTCCGCCACGACCATGCCCCACGGCACCTCGCCCAGCCGGCGCGCGTCCAGGCGCATCGTGCCGTAGGTCGTGAGGACGAACTCGCCGTCAGCCAGGTCGTCCAGGACGCGGCGCGCTCCGTGGAAGCGGCGCACCGGCGTGCCGGGCGCGAACTTCTCGATCTCGCGCTGCCAGTTGCCCATCAGGGACGTCGGGCACACCACGAGCGTGGGACCGGCGGACGCGGCGTCCGTCTGCCGGTGCAGATGCAGCGCGATCAGCGTGATGGTCTTGCCGAGCCCCATGTCGTCGGCCAGACAACAGCCGAGGCCCAGGGACGTCGTCCGGGCCAGCCAGCTCAGGCCCCGTCGCTGATAGTCCCGCAGGGTGGCGGTGAGCGCGGCGGGCTGAGCGACCGGCTCCTGCGCCTCGGGGTCCGCGAGCCGCTCCCGCAGCGCCGCCAGCCACCCGGTGGTATGGACCTCGACCTGGCGGCCGTCGACCTCCGTGGAGCCCGTCAGAGCGGCACTCAGAGCCTTGATGGGCGTCACCTTGCGGTCCTGCTGGGCGCGGGCGCGGCGTACCTCCTCGGGGTCGACCAGAACCCACTGGTCACGCAGCCGCACGACGGGTCGCCCGGCCTCCGCCAGCCGGTCCAGCTCCTCACGGGTGAGCCGCTGCTCGCCCAGGGCGAACCTCCAGTCGAACGCGAGCAGCGCGTCGGCCGACAGGAACGACGGAGTGTCCGCAAAGACCCTTCCGGGCCCTGTCGCCTCGTCCGGCGGACCGACCACCGCGCGGGCGGTCAGCTTGCGGGCCAGCTCCTTGGGCCAGTGCACCTCGACCCCGGCGCCCAGAAGGCTGCGCGCGCCTTCCGCGACGAGCTCGGTGACCTCCTCGTCGGCGAGTTCGAGCCCGTCCGGCACGGATGCGGAGAGCAGCGGTGCGAGCGGCGGCCAGGCCCGGGCCGCGCGGCGGAGCGCCAGCAGGGCGTCCATCCGCGCGCGCGGGCCGAATGCCTCGCCCACCGTGCCCGTACCGGTCCACACCTCGACGGCGTCCGCGACGATCGTCGGATCGCTGACGCTGTGCACCTGCAGTACGGCATGGAACGGCAGTACCGCGTCGTCCCGGGCTTCGCCCAGGCCGGGCACCTCGATCCGCAGGGAGAGCCGTACGCCCGCGTCGTGGCCCGCGGCGACGTCGGCGGCCCAGGCACGCTGCTCGGGAAGGTGCTGCGGTTCGGGCGCGGCATAGGCGGGCCCGCCGGTCGCGAGGTGGGCCGCGGGGGAGCGGGGCAGGGTGTCGGCGACCGCGTCCAGGAAGGCCCGCAGCAGCCGCTCGGGCTCGGGCAGGCACAGGTGTTCGGCGCTGTCCAGGGGCGACGCGTGTGCCTCGGGCGGCATCGCGGCGGCGAGTCGGCGCAGGTGCTCGACGTCCTCTGCCCCCAGGGGGCCGGCGCGCCACGCGTCGTGGTCGCGCGCGGAGAGGCCGGGCAACAGGAGGCCGCGGGCGGCGAGGTGCAGGGCCAGCATGGCTGCCGCGCCCCAGAACGCGGGCGCCCGGTGCGCGCGTTCGGACGTACGCGCGCGCGTGAGCACCGGAAGCGCGGCGCGCACCGGCAGCAGGACCGCCGACACGTTCACCGGCTCCACACCGTCGCGGCCGGGCAGAACGACGGTCAGCTCCTCGACGGACCCCGCCTCCACGGCAGGGAGAAGACCGCCGTCCGGCCGCCAGAAGGCGACACCGCCGGTGCGAGCCGGGTCACCCGGCACGAACACGGCACAGCAGCGGGTCAGTTCGGTGATCTCGGACGATGGTGCCGCGGGAATCCTCTGCGCAGAAATGCTGCATTCCTCAAATTTGACTACCGAATGGATCGCTCATTGTACAGTGTGCATGCGGGATTGATGGTGAGTGTGAGTGTGCTGTGCGCCATATCCATGTGGGGTGTCATCAACCCCCCTGTCTGCGCGGTGCTGGCCTCAGGTGATACACGGGGGGTTGCCTCATGGTCGCCAGGCGTCACGGATCCGTACGTTTTCTCAGGTCAGCACGTTCCTGAGAGAGCCGGAGTCCGGACATGTCCCAGGCAGCCACCGTCGAAGCCGGCGCTCGGGGAGCACCGGGTTCCTCATCGGGCGGCAGCGAGTTCACACCCCTCCTGCGCATCGTGAAGAGTCAGAACCTACTGAGAGGCCGGTACGCGTGGTACGCGCGGGCCATCGCCATCAACGCCCTCGCTCTCGGGGGAGTACTCACGGGCGTCGTCCTGACCGGTGACTCCTGGTGGGTCCTTCTCCTCGCACCCCTGCTCGCCGTGTTCTCGGCGCGTACGGCCTTCATAGGCCACGACGCCGGGCACGCGCAGATCACCGGCAACAAGGCAGCCGCCCGCATCCTCGGTCTCGTCCACGGCAACCTGCTCCTGGGGATGAGCTACTCCTGGTGGAACCGCAAGCACAACCGCCATCACGCGAATCCCAACCATGTCGACAAGGATCCCGACGTCGCCGCCGACGTGCTCGTCTTCACCGGCCGGCAGGCGGTGGACCGGACGGGTTTCAGGCGCTGGCTCACCCGCAACCAGGCGTGGCTGTTCTTCCCGCTCACCCTCCTCGAAGGCGTGGCCCTGAAAGTCCAGGCATTCAGGGACCTGCGCCGCCAGTCGCCCGCGGAGCGGTCCGTGGAGGCCGTGCTGCTGGTGAGTCATGTCGTGGGATACGCGACGCTGCTGCTCACGGCCATGTCGCCCGGCAAGGCCCTCGCGTTCGCGGCTCTCCACCAGGCTCTGTTCGGCCTGCATCTGGGGATGTCCTTCGCGCCCAACCACAAGGGCATGGAGATGCCGGATCCGAGCGGCCGACCCTGGGGACATCTGCGCCGGCAGGTGCTCACCTCGCGCAACATCCGTGGCGGCGCGGTGACCGACTGGCTCCTCGGCGGCCTGAACTACCAGATCGAGCACCACCTCTTCCCCAGCATGCCGCGCCCTCATCTGCGGCTCGCCCAACCCCTGGTGCGCGCCCACTGCGAGGAGTTGGGTATCCCCTATGCGGAGGCCACGCTCGTCGACTCCTACCGGCAGGCGCTGCGCCACATGCACGAGGTGGGAGAGCCCCTGCGGGCGAAGTAGGGGCGACATCGGGGATGTCTCAGGGGCGTCTCAGGGTCGCGGTTCGGAACCGTGGGAGGCGCGGAGCCGTTTTTCTGGACACAGACGCGGCACGGGCCGCGAAGGAGGCGACGCACATGTCGAAGAACGCGAAGATCGCCGCAGGAGGTGTGGCGGTCGGACTGATCCTGTTGATCTGGCTGCCCTGGTGGGCCGCGCTCCTGATAGTCCTGGGAGTCCCGGCGGCCGCGTATCTCGCGCTGGACCCCTCCCAGCGGCGCAGGCTGCGCCGCACCACGCGCAAGGAGCTCGGCCGCTGACGTCGCCGGGGCAGGCCCGGCCCCGGCGGACCGACCGCTCGCCCCTCCGGCGGGCGGGTCCACTTCGGGCCCCGTTCCGCCTGGGCCCGGTCCGTGCGCGGTAGCCGCGAGTCGCCCACGGAGGCAGGCGGGCCGACGCGATGCCGGAGGCTTCAGAGGGGACGTACGGCCATCTTGTCGAGTGCCTCCAGAAGACCCGGCAGCTCCGGGCCCCGGCCCACCGGCAGGACCTCACCGGGTTCGTCGTCGAGCAGCACGAAGGCGATGTCGTCGGTCCTGGCCACGAGTGACCAGCCGGGGCCGTCGGCGCGCAGGGTCCGTGCGTCCCCGGGAGCGAAGGACGACCGGACCCGACCCAGCGGCGGTGGCGAGTCCACGTACGAGCGGGCCTCCGCGAGGACCCGCCTGATGCCGACGTGTCCCTCGCGCTCACCCTCCTCCGCTTCCTCCGCCCCCGCCGTGCCGTCGGCGGCTCCGTCCGCTCCGGCCTCGTCCGTGGCGTCGGAGGCGTCGTCGCCCGGGCGACGAAAGGCCGCGTCGTCGATCTGCTCGCGCCAGATCGCCCACTGAAGCGCGATCTCGTCGGCGCCCAGACGACGCTGGGCGGCCCCCCAGGTCGTGGTGTCCGGCGGTGCCAGCGGGGGACCGTCCGCGTCCTCGGGGTCGGGATCGTGCGGTGCGGGGACACCGGGTGCCGCGACGGCGACCAAGAGGGGCCAGCCGGGAAGGGCGGCGACGACCGTGCGCTCGTCGGGCGAGAGGTCGTACTCCATGCCGCAGTCCCAGGACGCGATGGCGACGGCGACCAACGACACGTCGTCGATGACGACCGTCCACCGGGCGCCCTCGCCGTCCTGCCCGAGCACCAGGCCGTACCCGTCGGCCAGCGGAGCCAGGCCGAGCGCCGCGCAGGCCTCGGGATAGTCGTCGCCCAGCACGCTCGGGAACTTCGCCGGCGTCAGCAGCACCGCCGTCAGCACGTAGAGCGCGTCGTCCGCGGCGGCGACGGCTTCCTCGTCCGTCCCGGCCATCCCAGCCTCCCCATTGGTTCGTCCAACCGCGCGCACCCTAATGCGCCGGGAAGCCGCTTGTCACGACTCCCCGGCACACCTGGAGCTGCAGCTTTCCGACCGGACGGGGCGAATCGACCATCCCGACCCCGGACGTCAGGCCGCCGGGAGCCCCAAAAGCGACCTCGCCACCGTCCCGGGCGACTCGTCACGCTCCCGTGCGAGCGCGATGACGGCCCGGCAGGCCAGCTCGTTCACCCCGAACGACAGCGCCTCCGGGGACACCCAGCCGGCGGCCTCGTCGATCCGATCCTGGTCGTCCTCGGCGCAGGCCGACACATACGCGGCGGCGGCCTCGAAGAGATTGTGTGAGCGCGTGTCCCGTTCGGTGTCCCGGTCGACGCGCAACGCGTTGAAGAATCCGGCACACGACTTGCGCACCCTGCCCAACATGCTGACCACCTTCCCCCTGTGTGGCTGCCATGACCGATCGCTCATCTTGCGCTATTCAACGTAGAGTTGAAGGCTTGGCGACAGAAGGGGGCGGGCGCGTTGAAGCGCTTCGAGCGACTCGCACGGATCCGGACCATGGACCCGGAGAAGGAGGCCACGGAGATCTACCGGCTCACCGTGGCGTACGAGTTCCCCTGGGACTTCACCCGAGCGCTGGAGCTGGCCCTCTACCGCACGTACGCGGTGCCGAGCATCGGTCGACTGCTGGCGGAGACCGCGGAGCTCACGGACCGGACGCAGAAGCGGTACGACGACACGTCACTGCTCCTCGACACGGTCGTCGAGCACGGCTTCGGCAGCGAACAGGGGCTCACGGCGATTCGCCGTATCAACCAGATGCACCGAAGCTACGACATCAGCAACGACGACATGCGGTACGTGCTCTGCACGTTCGTCGTGATGCCCAAGCGCTGGATCGACGCCTACGGCTGGCGCCGGCTGTCCCGTCACGAGATCGACGCCTCCACCGTCCACCACCGCGCTCTCGGACGGCACATGGGCATCAAGGGTGTCCCGGAGACCTACGAGGAGTTCGAGGCGTGCCTCGACGCCTACGAAGAGTCCCACTTCGCCTGGGACCCGCAGGCGCGGCAGGTCTCGGACGCCACGCTCGCGCTGATGGCCTCCTGGTACCCGCGCCCGCTCGCGCCCCTCCTGCACACGGCGACGCTCGCCCTGCTCGACGAGCCGCTCCTGCAGGCCTTCCGGTATCCGGTCCCGAGCGCCGTCACCCGGGCGGTCGTCCGCCGTGCGGTCCGGCTGCGCGGCAGGGCCGTGCGGCTGCTGCCGCCCCGGCGCGCACCCCACTTCGCGCGCCAGAACTGGGAGATCAAGGGGTATCCGAACGGCTACCGGGTCGAGGACCTGGGCACCCGTCCGGTCCCCGGCGTGCGCGGCTGCCCGATCGGCGACGGCAACCGGTCAGAGGTCGGCCGCGCGGAGTGAGCCGATCGTGTCGCGCAGCCAGCTGAGTTCGGCCCGGGACGTCGCCCGGGCGATGGTCAGAATGCCGCGGCGGAAAGGATCGTCCAGCTCCTCGGCGCGCAGCGGCCGGTCCCCCTCGTAGAAGAAGCTCGCGGGTTCCTCCAGGAAGGCGAGCCGGCGCCGCAGTACGGCCGCCTGCGCGCCGGCGTCGTCGAGGTGCCGGAGGAAGGCGAGCACCGTGAACCAACGGTTCTCGTCCGTGATGTCCCGCTGGACCGGCTCGGCGAGCCGACGACGCAACTCCCTCCTGCCCTCGTCCGTGAGCGTCAGCACATGACGCGGAGCGGCCACCGAGCCGGGCTCAGTGGTCCGGGCCAGCAGGTTCGCCTTCTCCAGCCGCTTGATCGCGGGGTAGAGCGTGCTCTCGGCGACCGGGCGTACGTGCCCTGTCAGGGCGGTGATGCGTTTGCGCAGCTCGTAGCCGTGCAGCGGGGTGTCGTAGAGGAATCCGAGGATGGCGAGCTCCAGCATGCGCGCATTCTTCCGTACCCAAGGGCTACATCCCAGTCGGCATACCTCGTCTACTCAATACATCGGTTGCGATGTATTCTCATCGTGTCGAGAGAGCGAGATAGGGAGGGGCCATGAAGCAGACCGAGTTCGACGGCCGGGGAAGCCGCATTCGGTGGACGGAGACTCCGGGGGAGGAGCCCGCGCGTGTCTACGTGCACGGACTGGGGTCGGTCTCGGCCGTCTACCACGGGCACATCGCCGCCCGGCCCGAACTCGCGGGACGGCGCAGCCTGTTCGTGGACCTGCCCGGACACGGCATCAGCGACCGGCCCGGCGACTTCGGATACACGCTGGAAGAGCACGCCGACGCCCTGGCGGCGGCCCTGGACGCGGCCGACGTGGTGGGCGCGGAGCTCGTCGGGCACAGCATGGGCGGCGCGGTCGCCCTCGTTCTCGCCAGGCGGCGGCCCGACCTCGTCTCCCGGCTGGTCCTCACCGAGGCCAATCTCGACGCGTTTCCGCCGCCCTCGGCCGGGAGCAGCGGTATCGCCTCCTGCGAGGAAGACGCGTTCGTCGACGGCGAGTACGCGCGCGTGCTGGAACAGGTCGGTCCCCTGTGGGCGGCGACCATGAGGCTGGCCGACCCGCGAGCCCTGCACCGCACCGCCGTCGGACTGCGACGCGGGTCGGAGCCCGTCATGCGCACGATTCTCGAAGAGCTGCCCGTCGACCGCGTGTACCTGCAGGGTGAACTCAGTGGTGAACTCGACGGGAGGAAGGACCTGGAGGCCTCCGGCGTGCGGGTGGTGACCGTGCCCGGCGCCGGCCACAACATCATGTTCGACAACCCCGACGCCTTCGTGGCGGCGGTGGCCGGACAGGGCTGACGAAGTCCCGCGGCGCCGAGGGCAAGGGCTTCTCGTCGACCCTCGGCGTGCCGGGGCCAGGGCTCGGGTCAGCTCTCGCGGACCGCCAGGGCCAGGAACCGGTCGTCCTGGTCGACGTACGACGTCATGCGCCACCCGGAGCCGGCCAGCAGCGGACCGAGGCGGGACTCGTCGCGCAGGTCGTCCGGGGTGATCTGCCGGCCCTGGCGGGCGGCGAGCGCCGCCCTGCCGATCGGGTGGAAGAGGGCCAGCGTCCCGCCGGGGCGCACCACGCGCGCCAACTCCCGCAGGTTCTCGGCGGGGTGAGGCAGGTGGGAGATGAGCCCCGCGCCGAACACCGCGTCGAGCGACCCCGCCCGCAGCGGCAGCGCGGTCACGTCGGTGAGCAGCAATCGCCCGTCCCGGTCCCGTCCCGCCCGTACGGCGGCCTGCAGCATGTCCGGGGTCAGATCGGCCCCGACGACCACTCCTGACGGCCCCACGGCCGCGCGCAGCGGCGTCAGGGCCCGTCCGGTGCCGCAGCCCGCGTCGAGCACGCGATCTCCCTCGCGCAGCCCGAGGTCCGCGACCGCGGCGGCATAGGCGGGGCCGTCGTCGGGAAACCGGGCGTCCCAGTCGGCGGCACGGGGGCCGAAGAACTCCTGGACGTCTGTGTGGTCGTCGCTCATGCCTCGCATGATCCCTCACCGACCGGGATGACGTCCGAGCGCACACGTTCGAGCGTGACGCGATCGTTCAGGTACATCTCTGCGTCATATTCCAACACCTTTCGAACTGCGCCCCCTGTGTGCGCCCATGGCGCGACTAGCGTCCCTGAGCCATGGGACACCTGGACCACGCCGCCCTGGGGTGGCTGACCCCCGCGCTGTCATACGTGATGGCCTGCATAGGCGCCGCACTCGGGCTGCGCTGCACCGTCCGCGCGCTCGGTGCCACCGGACGCTCTCGCCGCAACTGGCTCATCACCGCGGCCTCCGCGATCGGCACCGGCATCTGGACCATGCACTTCGTGGCCATGCTCGGTTTCAGCGTCACGGGCACCGACATCCGCTACGACGTGCCGCTCACCATCGTGAGCCTCCTCGTCGCCATGATCGTCGTCTGTGCCGGCGTCTTCGCCGTCGGCTACAGCCGCGACCGCACGCGCGCGCTCTTCCTCGGCGGACTCACCACCGGCCTCGGTGTCGCGAGCATGCACTACCTGGGCATGGCGGCGGTGCGCCTGCACGGCGTCGTCGCCTACGACCCGGTACTCGTCGGACTCTCCGTGCTGATCGCCGTCGTCGCGGCGACAGCGGCCCTGTGGGCGGCCCTCAACATCAAGTCACCCGTCGCCGTCACCCTCGCCTCGCTCATCATGGGGGCGGCCGTGAGCAGCATGCACTACACCGGCATGTTCGCGGTCAGTGTGAGTGTCGCGCCCTCCGCCGCGCCCCTTCCCGGGGCCACGGCTATGCAGTTCATCTTCCCCCTCGCCGTGGGCCTCGGCTCCTACCTCTTCCTGACCTCGGCCTTCGTCGCGCTGTCGCCGACCACGGGGGAGCGCCAGGCATCCGCCTCGGCCCAGCGGCCGATCGAGAGCACGGCCCACTGACGGCGCCCCGGACACCGCCCGGACGGCCCGCCCCGACCACTCCCGAGCGAGGAGGCCATGCGTACACCGCGTAGGACCCCCACAACCGGCGCCGAGACGCCGACCCAGCCCCCCGTGCGCGGCCGCCGCGCCCACGCCGGACCGCCGGCCGAAGAACCTCCGGACGAACCCGTGGGCGCGATACCGGACGACACGCCCGCGCGCGTGGGACGCCGGCTGATGCGTCCGAGGACGGTCCGCGCCAAGATCGTCTGCCTTCTCATGGTGCCGGTCGTGTCGCTGCTCGCCCTCTGGGCGTACGCCACCGTCACCACCGCTCAGGACGTCGCCCGCCTGAGGCAGTTGCAACGGGTGGACTCCGGCATCCGCACCCCCGTCGCGGCGGCCGTGGCCGCGCTCCAGACCGAGCGGGCGGCCGCCGTACGCCATGCGACCGACCCGTCCGCCGGGCAGGGCGACGACCTGAAGAAGCTCGCTGACCGCACGGACCGCGCGGTGGCCGAACTACGGCTCGGCGGCGACCACACCATCGCCGACAGCGAGGAACTGCCCTCCGGAGTGGCAGAGCGCCTCGAAGCGTTCGTCACCGGCGCCGAACAACTGCGTTCGCTGCGCGCGGCCGTGCTCGACCGCCGAGCGGGCTGGGACGAGACCTACGGCCGGTACACGAAGACCATCAGGAGCGCCTTCGCGGTGGGCGGCGCCCTCACCGGCATCCAGGACGCCGAACTCGGTTCCGACGCACGCGTGCTGCTCGAGTTCTCCCGCGCGGGAGAAGCCCTGGCCCAGGAGGACGTCGTCCTCGCCAGCGCACGCCTGACCGGCGGCCTCTCGGGCGAGCGGCTGCGGCTGTTCACCGGCGCCGTCGACACCCGGCGCGCCCTCACCGAGTCCGCCGTCGCGGACCTGAGCGGTGCCGAACGCGCCGCCTGGCACGACCTCGCCGACGGCCGCGCCTACGCCACCGTGGGCGCCACCGAGGACAAGATCCTCGCCGTCGGGGCGGGCTCCCGCGCGATCGACGCGGCACCTGAAGCCGCCTGGACCGCGGCACACGCGCGCGTGCAGGACGGCATACGCACCATCGAGGCGGACGCCGGACGCGCTGTCGCCGACCGGGCCGACCCGTTCACCCGCGGTCTGCTCACCCCTGCCGGCGCCGCTGTGCTTCTGGGACTCGTCGCCGTTGCCGCCTCACTGGTCATCTCCGTACGCATCGGACGCGGCCTGGTCATCGAGCTGGTGAGCCTGCGCAACAGCGCTCTGGAGATCGCCCGTCGCAAGCTCCCCGAAGCCATGAGCAAACTGCGCGGGGGCGAGGAGATCGACGTACAGGCCGAGGCCCCGCCCGGGCCGCCCTCGGAGGACGAGACCGGACAGGTGGCCGAAGCGCTGAGCACAGTGCACCGCGCCGCCCTCCGAGCCGCCGTGGAGCGCGCCGAACTCGCCAGCGGCATCTCCGGCGTCTTCGTCAATCTCGCCCGCCGCAGCCAGGTCCTCGTCCACCGCCAGCTGAGCCTGCTGGACAGCATGGAACGCCGCTCCGACGACCCGAACGAACTCAGCGACCTCTTCCGGCTCGACCACCTCACCACCCGTATGCGACGTCACGCCGAGAGCCTGATCATTCTCTCCGGCGCCGCACCCGGCCGCGCCTGGCGCATGCCGGTCTCGCTGACCAACGTGGTGCGCGCGGCGGTCTCGGAAGTCGAGGACTACGCGCGCGTAGAGGTACGGCAACTCCCCGACGCGTCCGTCGTGGGCGCGGCCGTCGCCGACCTCACCCACCTCCTGGCCGAGATCATCGAGAACGCCGCCCAGTTCTCGCCGCCGCACACACGCGTGCGCGTCACCGGAGAGCCCGTCGGCAACGGCTACGCCGTCGAGGTCGAGGACCGGGGGCTGGGCATGGGCAGGGAAACGCTCGCCGAGGCCAACCGGCGCATCGAACAGTCCGAGGCACTCGACCTGTTCGACAGCGACCGGCTCGGCCTCTTCGTGGTCAGCAGGCTCGCCGCCCGGCACGGCATCAAGGTCCACCTGCGCACCTCGCCCTACGGCGGCACCACAGCGGTCGTCCTGCTGCCCACGGCACTGCTCCACGCGACCACGGCGGAACGTTCTCCCCGCCGGGTCGAGGAGGCGGAGCGGCCGGCGGAACACGAGTACGCGCGCGTGGCCGCGACCGCACAGCACCAGGAGTCCGTCCCGGCATCGGCGGACCGCCCCGCACTGGGCGCACCGGGGCCGGCACCGGCCGCGGCCCGGGCCACGAACGACACCCCGCCCCCGGGCGTCACCGCCCTGCGTCTGCACCGCCCCCCGGACGACTCCCCCGAGGACTCGGAAGACCTCCCGCGCCGGGTGCGTCAGGCGAACCTCGCCCCCCAACTGCGCGAGCGGCGCTCCGAGGAGCAGGAACAGACAACCGTGCCCCCTGGCGACGACCGACGCACCCCCGAACTCGTACGGGACCGCATGGCGGCGTACCGCGACGGGTGGGCCCGCGGCGGCGGCAGGCAGCCCGGCCGCGGCGCCACCCCGGACTTCCCGGCGGGCAGCGACAGCAGCGAAGGAGACCCCGCATGATCCAGGACCCGAGCATGAGAGCCGCCCAGCGGTCCGGCGAACTCGACTGGCTGCTGGACGACCTGGTGCTGCGCGTGAGCGAGGTACGGCACGCGGTGGTGCTGTCCAACGACGGGCTCGCCGTGGGCGCGTCGACCGATCTGCGGCGCGAGGACGCCGAACACCTCGCCGCTGTCGCCTCCGGCTTCCACAGCCTGGCCAAGGGCACGGGCCGGCACTTCGGCGCCGGGGGCGTGCGCCAGACCATGGTGGAGATGGACGACGGATTCCTGTTCGTGGCCGCCGCGGGGGACGGCTCCTGCCTCGCCGTCCTCACCGCCGTGACCGCCGACATAGGCCTGGTCGGCTACGAGATGGCACGACTGGTCAAGCGGGTCGGCGAGCACCTGTACACGCCGACGCGCGTCGGCGCGCGGCCTCCCGCCGCCGGATGAGGCGAGAGGGCGGTCCACGCAGATGACCGAGGACATGACCGGCGCTCCGCGGGAGCTGGGCAGCCAGTGGTACGACGGCGAGGCCGGGCCGCTCGTACGGCCGTACGCGATGACGGGCGGACGCACCAAACCCGGCCCCACCGGGGTGCGCTTCGATCTGATCGCCCTCGTCACGCTGGACGCGGGCGCGCCCGTCGTCGACGACGACACCGCGCTCGGCCCGGAACACCGGGCACTGATCGACCTGTGCCGCCCGGAGACGCAGTCGGTCGCGGAGCTCGCCGCGGGCGCCGACCTGCCCCTGGGCGTGGTCAGAGTGCTCCTCGGTGATCTGCTCGAACTCGGCTGTGTCACCGTCAGCCGTCCGGTGCCGCCCGCGCAACTGCCCGACGAACGGATTCTGCGCGAGGTGATCGAGGGACTGCGAGCGTTGTAGATGGAAGTCGAGAAGCCACCCGGATCCGTTTCGCGCCTACTTGCTCACCCGTTCGGGCAACGAAGAGGCGCTACTCGGTCAGATGGGGCGAACAGCGGTCCGATCCCTCAGAACGAAGCCTTAGTTGCCACCATGCATACACCTGTCGACGTCGACCGATTGCCGGCCCTCCCGAGAGAAGTGATCGATGGTCTCCGATGACTCCGACGCCCAGGACGGCGAGACGGCCGCCCTCGCGTTGAAGATACTCGTCGCCGGCGGGTTCGGCGTGGGCAAGACCACCCTGGTGGGAGCGGTCAGTGAGATCCGACCGCTGCGCACCGAGGAACTCCTCAGCGAAGCGGGCCAGTTGGTGGACGACACGGACGGCGTGGACCAGAAGGTCACCACGACGGTGGCCATGGACTTCGGCCGCATCACCATCCGCTCCGGGCTGTCGCTCTACCTCTTCGGCACCCCGGGCCAGGACCGGTTCTGGTTCCTGTGGGACGAGCTGTCGCAGGGCGCTCTCGGTGCCGTGGTCCTCGCCGACACCCGCCGACTGGAGGACTGCTTCCCCGCGGTGGACTACTTCGAGCACCGGCACATCCCGTTCGTGGTGGCCGTCAACTGCTTCTCGGGCGCCCGGACCTACGGCGCCCAGGACGTCTCACGCGCGCTGGACCTCGACCAGGGCACACCCGTGGTGCTCTGCGACGCCCGTGACCGCGACTCCGGGAAGGAGGTGCTGATCCGGTTGGTCGAGTACGCCGGGCGGATGCACACCGCCCGGCTGCTCGACTCGGTCGGCTGACCCGGGCACCGGTCTCAGTCGGCGACGGCCTTCTGCGCCAGGACACGCTCTATCGAGACGCGGACGAGGAGTTCACCTGGAACGCCGTTGCGGGCGCCGAACTCCTCCGCCCGCTCCTCGCCCATGTACCGTGCGCCGATGCGGCCGGCCCAGTCGCGGACCTCGTCGAGGTCCTCCGACAGCCTGGCCACACCCTGTATCACCACGAAGTCGAAGGGGGGCCGGTCGTCGTCCACGCACAGGGCGACCCTGCCGTCCCGCGCCAGATTGCGCCCCTTCACGCTGGTCTTGCCGGTGTTGAACACGATCTCGTCCCCGTCGAGCAGGAACCAGATCGGCGTCAGGTGCGGGCTCCCGTCGGCCCGCACCGTCGACAGCTTCCCGGTGCGGGTGCCGTGCGAGACGAACTCCCGCCACTCCATGTCGGTCATCTTCTGTGCCATGTCCCTATCCTCCTTGCCCGCGCGCCGGTGGTGGTGAAGGCTGGCGGGGGGATCCTCCGGCGCGGAGGAGACGTCACACGGGGAGACGGGAAGCATGGGGCAGAACGAGGGACTCGGCTGGCTGCTGGACGACTTGACCGAGCGCGTCGAACACGTGCGGCACGCCTTGGTCCTGTCCAACGACGGGCTGGTGACGGGGGCGAGCACCGGGCTTCGCCGTGAGGACGCGGAGCATCTGGCCGCCGTCTCGTCCGGACTGCACAGCCTCGCCAAGGGCTCGGGACGGCACTTCGGCGCGGGCAGGGTGCGCCAGACGATGGTCGAGTTCGACGACGCGGTGCTGTTCGTCACCGCGGCGGGCACCGGCAGCTGTCTGTGCGTGCTCAGCGGCGCCGAGGCCGACATCGGCCAGATCGCCTACGAGATGACCCTGCTCGTCAACCGGGTCGGAGAGCACCTCGGCGTGGACGCCCGACAGCCCGAGCGCAGCCCGGCAGCGGACCTCTGACCTGCACGTTCCTCATCCCCGTGGAGTTATCCACAGGCTCCTCGCGATGTCCGCCGGACCGGCTACGGTTCTGTCACGGCGAACGCACACAGCGTGAGCGACCGACTCCACGGGGGAGACCGATCATGTCCGTCGACACCATCACCACACAGCACCGTCCCTCCTGCGCGCCGAGCCGTGCGGCACGAGAACTGGGGCTCAGGCGGGGCGAGTTCGATCTCGCCGTGCACCTCGGCCACATCCAGACGGTGCCCGACGCAGGAGGCGGGCCACCTCGTGTCGCCCGCTCCGAGATCGACAGGCTGACCTCGCGTGAAGGCTTTCCCGAATACCTGCGCCACCGCGTGAAAGCGGTGGGCACCACCGAGGCGGCGGCCCTCATGGAGGTGTCGCCGGGCCGGTTCACCCGCCTGGCCCGCCTGGGCCTGGTCGTTCCCGTGACGTTCTATCTCAACCGCTACCGGGCCGTGGTCTGGCAGTACCTGGCCGAGGAGCTACGCCAGTTCGCGGCAGACCAGAAGAACACCCGGCTGCTGACGGCCCGTATGCCCGAGGGGCTGCGTGACCAACTGGACGCCGGACTGGACCTGCGTGCCCGCAACTGGCGCGGACGCCACCTGGGGTTCCTGCTCCGGCAGGCCGGCGACCCCTGGGAGCAGGCCGGGGCCGTGGCCGCGTTCCTCGACCCCATCAAGATCGCGGAGCTCGTCCCCGACCCCTACGAGCGCTCCCATCTGCACCGCTTCCGGCCGGGGCCACCCGCTCACGGAGTACCGGGTTCCCCGGCCGCGCGCCTGGCCGAGAGGATCATGACGGCGGACGACTCGGACGAGATCGGCTGGCTGAGGGCCGATCTGGCCCGGGTGCTGCAGGAGGCCCGGCAGCACAGGCCCGCCCCGCGCCCCGCGGCGAAACCGGCCACCGGGGCGGCCCACCCTCGCTCACCCGTGCCCGACGAGACGCAGCCACCCCGAAGGCTGATGGGGTGGCTGCGCCGAGGCAGGACGCGGTCTACAGCGCCCTGAAAAGCCCCTCCTGGACGACCGACACCAGCAGCCGTCCCTCCACGTCGTAGATCCGGCCGCGGGCCAGCCCGCGGCCGCCGGTGGCGATCGGCGACTCCTGGTCGTACAGGAACCACTCGTCCGCACGGAAGGGCCGGTGGAACCACATGGCATGGTCCAGCGACGCCATGTCGAAGCCCCGCGGCCCCCACAGGGGTTCGACCGGGATGCGCACGGCGTCCAGGAGAGTCATGTCGCTGGCGTACGTCAGTGCGCAGGTGTGCACGAGCGGGTCGTCGCCGAGCGGCCCGACCGCGCGCATCCACACCGCGCTGCGCGGCTCCGAGTCCTTGACCTCCTCGGTGGTCCAGCGCAGCCGGTCCGCGTAACGGATGTCGAAGGGCTGCCGGCGCGCCATGCGTTCGAACTGCTCGGGCAGAGCCCCCAGATGCTCCCGGATCTCCTCGGAGACCGTCGGCAGCGACTCCGGGTCCGGAACCTTGCGCGCGGGCGGCAGCTGGTGCTCGAAACTCCCCTGCTCAGGCTTGTGGAAGGAGGCGGTGAGATTGAAGATCGTGCGGCCCTGCTGCACGGCGGTGACCCGGCGGGTCGTGAAGGACCGCCCGTCCCGCACCCGTTCGACCTGGTACACGATCGGCACTCCCGGCCTTCCGGGACGCAGGAAGTACGCGTGCAGCGAGTGCACGGGGCGGTCGCCCTCCGTGGTGCGGCCGGCGGCGACCAGTGCCTGGCCGGCGACCTGGCCGCCGAAGACCCGCTGCAGCGATTCGTTCGGGCTGAGCCCGCGGAAGATGTTGACCTCGATCTGCTCCAGATCGAGCAGGTCGACGAGCTTCTCGGCCGGGTTCGTCATGGGTGATTCTCTCCTGTGCTCACAGCTGGCCGACGTCGGTGACACGGACGATCGCACGGCCCTCCGCGTCGGAGGCGGTCAGGTCGACCTCAGCGCTGATGCCCCAGTCGTGGTCGTCGTTGGGGTCGTCGAAGATCTGACGGACGCGCCACAGGGCGTTCTGCGGCTCCTCCTCGATCACCAGCAGTTTGGGACCGCGGGCGTCGGGGCCGGTGCCGAGGTCGTCGTACTCGTCCCAGTACTTGTCCATCGCCTCGCCCCATGCGTCGGCGTCCCAGCCGGACTCGGCGTCCATCCCGCCGAGCTCCTCCACATGGTCGAGGGCGGCGAGTTCGACGCGGCGGAACATCGCGTTGCGGACGAGGACACGGAAGGCGCGGGCGTTGGCGGTGACCGGCTTGACCTGGTCGGCCTTCTCCTGGGCCTCCTCGGCGGTCATCTCCTCCGGGTTGGCGAGCTGCTCCCACTCGTCCAGCAGACTGGAGTCCACCTGGCGCACCATCTCGCCGAGCCACTCGATCAGATCCTGGAGATCCTCGGACTTGAGGTCGTCCGGGACGGTGTGGTCCAGAGCCTTGTAGGCACTGGCGAGGTAGCGCAGGACGATGCCCTCGGTACGGGCCAGCTCGTAGTGGGACACCAACTCCGTGAAGGACATCGCCCGTTCGAACATGTCGCGGATGACGGACTTCGGGGACAGCGGGTGGTCGCCCACCCAGGGATGGCTCTTGCGGTACGTGTCGTACGCGTGGAAGAGCAACTCCTCGAGAGGCTTCGGGTACGTGACGTCCTGGAGGCGCTCCATGCGCTCCTCGTACTCGACACCGTCCGCCTTCATCGCGGCCACGGCTTCGCCACGCGCCTTGTTCTGCTGGGCGGCGAGGATCTGCCGCGGGTCGTCCAGCGTGGACTCGACGACGGAGACCATGTCCAGCGCGTAGGACGGCGACTCGGGGTCGAGGAGCTCGAACGCGGCGAGGGCGAACGTGGACAGCGGCTGGTTGAGCGCGAAGTCCTGCTGGAGGTCGACCGTGAGCCGGACGATGCGGCCCTCGGCGTCCGGCTCGTCCAGCTTCTCGACGATGCCGCCGTCGAGCAGCGAGCGGTAGATCGCGATCGCCCGCCGGATGTGCCTGAGCTGCTGCTTGCGCGGCTCGTGGTTGTCCTCCAGGAGATGGCGCATCGCCTCGAAGGCGTTGCCGGGCCGGGCGATCACCGACAGCAGCATGGTGTGCGTCACCCGGAAACGGGAGGTCAGCGGCTCCGGGTCGGAGGAGATGAGCTTCTCGAAGGTGGTGTCCGACCATCCGACGAAGCCCTCGGGTGCCTTCTTGCGGACCACCTTCCGGCGCTTCTTCGGGTCGTCGCCCGCCTTGTTGAGCGCCTTCTCGTTCTCGACCACGTGCTCGGGAGCCTGGGCCACGACGAAGCCCGCCGTGTCGAAGCCCGCGCGGCCCGCGCGGCCGGCGATCTGATGGAACTCACGAGCGCGCAGGGTACGCACACGCGTGCCGTCGTACTTGGTGAGCGCGGTGAACAGCACGGTGCGGATGGGCACGTTGACACCCACGCCGAGAGTGTCCGTGCCGCAGATGACCTTGAGCAGACCGGCCTGCGCGAGCTTCTCCACCAGGCGGCGGTACTTGGGGAGCATGCCGGCGTGGTGGACGCCGATGCCGTGGCGTACGTAGCGGGAGAGGTTGCGGCCGAACTTGGTGGTGAAGCGGAAGTTGCCGATCAGCTCGGCGATCTGGTCCTTCTCCTCGCGGGTGCACATGTTGATACTCATCAGCGCCTGCGCCCGCTCCACGGCCTGCGCCTGCGTGAAGTGCACGATGTAGACCGGCGCCTGCCTGGTCTCCAGCAGCTCCGTCAGCGTCTCCGTGAGCGGGGTGAGCCGGTAGTCGTAGGACAGCGGCACCGGGCGGGTGGCCGAGCGGACCACCGACGTCGGCCGGCCGGTGCGGCGGGCGAGGTCCTTCTCGAACATCGAGACATCGCCGAGCGTGGCCGACATCAGGACGAACTGCGCCTGCGGAAGCTCCAGGATCGGGATCTGCCAGGCCCAGCCGCGGTCGGCCTCAGCGTAGAAGTGGAACTCGTCCATGACGACCTGGCCGACGTCCGCGTGCTTGCCGTCGCGCAGGGCGATCGAGGCGAGCACCTCGGCGGTGCAGCAGATGACGGGCGCGTCCGAGTTCACGGACGCGTCGCCGGTCAGCATGCCGACGTTCTCGGTGCCGAAGATCTTGCACAGCTCGAAGAACTTCTCCGAGACGAGCGCCTTGATCGGAGCCGTGTAGAAAGTGACCTCGTCACGGGCCAGCGCGGCGAAGTGCGCACCCGCCGCGATCATGCTCTTGCCGGAGCCCGTCGGCGTCGACACGATCACGTTGGCACCCGAGACAGCCTCGATCAGCGCCTCCTCCTGGTGCGGGTAGAGCGTGAGACCGCGCTCCTGGGCCCACGCCTCGAAGGCGTCGTACAAGGCGTCGGGGTCGGCGGTCGGCGGCAGCTGATCGATGAGGGTCACCCACCCATCTTGCCTGCCCTCCTGCCTTACAGGGGAATCGGATGCGGGCACGAAGATCGCGAACGCTACGCTGTGTCGCCGACGGAGCGTCAGCGCACCGGGTCAACTGGACAGCGGCACACGAGGAATGGGGCGGGCCACCGCGATGATGGGACCAGCACACTCACTGTCGGGCGCCGCCGCCTGGCTCGGCGTCGGTGCGGCCGCCGCGGCGGCCGGGCACACGATGCCCTGGCCGGTCCTCCTGGCCGGAGCGCTGATCTGCGCCGGAGCGGCACTCGCCCCGGACCTCGACCACAAGGCGGCCACGATCTCGCGCGCCTTCGGGCCGATCTCCCGCGGGCTGTGCGAGATCGTCGACAAGCTCTCCTACGCCGTCTACAAGGCCACGAAGAAGCAGGGCGATCCGCGCCGCTCCGGCGGACACCGCACGCTCACGCACACCTGGCTGTGGGCCGTCATGATCGGCGCGGGCGCCTCGGCCGCCGCGATCACCGGTGGGCGCTGGGCCGTGCTGGCGCTGCTCTTCGTGCACATGGTGCTGGCCATCGAAGGGCTGCTGTGGCGGGCGACCCGTGGCTCGAGCGCCGACGTCCTGGTCTGGCTGCTGGCCGCGACCAGCTCCTGGATCCTCGCCGGCGTCCTGGACAAGCCGGGCAACGGCTCGGACTGGTTGTTCACCGCGCCGGGCCAGGAGTACCTGTGGCTGGGCCTGCCGATCCTGCTGGGCGCGCTGGTGCACGACATCGGGGACGCGCTGACCGTCTCCGGCTGCCCGATCCTGTGGCCGATCCCGGTCGGCCGCAAGCGCTGGTACCCGATCGGTCCGCCGAAGGTGATGCGGTTCCGGGCCGGCAGCTGGGTCGAGCTGAAGGTGCTGATGCCGGCGTTCATGCTGCTCGGGGGAGTGGGCTGCGCCGCGGCGCTCAACTTCATCTGAGTGCCCGAAGCGCCCCGGGCGGCCTCACCTCCGCCGGGATTCCGGCTGGGGTGGGATCAGCTCGCCCCGCCGCCGTAGCGCCGTTCGAACTGGGCGACGCGGCCCTCCGTGTCCACGGTCCGCGCCTTGCCGGTGTAGAAGGGGTGGCTCTCCGAGGAGATCTCCACGTCGACCACCGGGTACGTGTTGCCGTCGTCCCACTCGATGGTCTGGTCGCTGGTCGCGGTGGACCGGGTCAGGAAGGCGTAGCCGGCGGCGCGGTCGCGGAAGACGACCTCTTGGTAGTCGGGGTGCTTGTCCTGCTGCATGAACACTCCTCTTGCGGCGTCGGTGGGGCGCCCGAAGGCGCGGGAACGGCGAGATCAGCCGGACAGGGCATCCTCGTCGACGATGTGCATCGCGGCCTCCTCGGCGGAGGCGGCCGCACCGTCGATGCCCACGTCCGTGGCGACCAGCGCGCTCTCCTCGTCCTCGTGCGCACCCTCGTCGGGGGCCACCAGGCGACCGGAGCGGGCCGAGCCGACCTCGTTGTCAAGGAGTTCCCCGTCGGTGCCCTCGCAGTCCCCGATGCCGTCGTCCTCGGGGGTGGCGACGTCGGGCCTCTCCTCGGCGAGCCGCTGGTCGAGCGTCTCGCCCTCTCGGCGCTCGGCGGCGGTCACGCCTCTGTGCTCCACCGCCCAGGGCCGTTCCGGAGGGGACCAGCCCCGGTCGAGAGGGTCGCTGACACCGTCGTCCTCGAGGGTGTCTTCCGCGTCCAGCAGGCCCGCGTCGTCCTGGATCTCCGATCCGTCGGGCTGGTAGACGTCGTCGCCCCATCCGTCGGCGCTGTTCACGGGTACCTCCAGGTGCTGAGGGCGGACGCGTCCTCCTCGCGGTCGGCGGTCGGTCGCGGGCGAACGGGGCACAGGCGGCGCTCGTCGGCCAACCGCATGCACCACGGGCGCTCCCCGATCCGGTGCCGGTTTCCAGCCTTCCACCCCTTTTCGGAACCGCGCAACGCCACGGACCCGGCCAGGCCAGGACCCCTGGCCGCAGACCCGCCCCAGCACGGCTCGCGCCGGGGTGTCCCCGCCGGCCCGGGAGCGCCGAGGTTCCACCACGTCACCGGCTGGCCGGGGCGGCCCGGCGATGCGATTGGCTGTGCCGCGACGGGCCGCCCCACGGCGCCGTTCCGGGATCACCCGCCCGTCGGCGAGGCCGCCCCGCCCGTCGGCGAGGCTGCCCCGCCCGTCGGCGAGGCTGCCCCGCCCGTCGGCGAGGCTGCCCCGCCCGTCGGCGAGGCTGCCCCGCCCGTCGGCGAGGCTGCCCCGCCCGTCGGCGAGGCCGCCCTGCCGGCCGGCCTCGCCTGCGAGGCGTCCGCCGTCCGCGCCGCTCCCGCATGCTCGCCCGCGTCACCGCGGCCCGGCTCGGACCGCTGCGGGCTGCTCGCGCTGAAGCGGCCGCACCGCACACGGGAGGGGCGGCACGGGAAACCCGCACCGCCCCTCCTGTCTCTCATGTCGCTCCGCCGCGATGCATCGAGCCGGTGGCCACAGCGTCCTGCCCCGCTCCGGCCCCGAGCCCCCGCCTCACCCGTGCCAGGACCTCCAGAGTGCCGCGTACGCGCCGTCCGCCGTGACGAGGTCGTCGTGGCTGCCCAGCTCGGTGATGCGGCCGTTCTCGACGACGGCGATGACGTCCGCGTCGTGGGCGGTGTGCAGGCGGTGGGCGATGGCCACCACCGTGCGGCCGTCGAGGACACGGGCGAGGGAGCGTTCCAGGTGGCGCGCGGCACGCGGGTCGAGGAGGGAGGTCGCCTCGTCGAGGACCAGCGTGTGCGGGTCGGCCAGTACCAGGCGGGCCAGCGCGATCTGCTGGGCCTGGGCCGGGGTGAGCGCCACTCCGCCCGAGCCGACCTCGGTGTCCAGGCCGTCGTCGAGGGCACGCGCCCAGTCGTCGGCGTCGACCGCAGCGAGCGCCGCCCACAGTTCCGCGTCGTCGGCGTCGGTCCGCGCGAGCAGGAGGTTGTCGCGCAGGGAGCCCACGAAGACGTGGTGTTCCTGGTTGACGAGGGCCACGTGCTCGCGGACCCGTTCCGCGGGCATCCGGGAGAGTTCGGCGCCGCCGAGGGTGATCCGCCCGTCCCTGGGTGCGTAGACGCCGGCGAGCAGCCTGCCGAGCGTGGACTTGCCCGCGCCCGACGGGCCGACCAGGGCCAGCCGGGTGCCGGGCGCCACCTCGAGGGAGACCTTGCGCAGCACGTCCACGCCTTCGAGGTAGCCGAAGTGCACCCGGTCCGCCTGCACGTCCCGGCCGTCGGGGGCCACCGCGGCGTCCCCGGCGTCGGGCTCGATGTCCCGCACGCCGACCAGGCGGGCCAGCGACACCTGGGCCACCTGGAGCTCGTCGTACCAGCGCAGGATGAGTCCCACCGGGTCGACGAGCATCTGGGCGATCAGCGCACCCGTGGTCAGCTGCCCGACGTCGATCCAGCCCTGCAGGACGAACACACCGCCCACCATCAGGACGGACGCGAGGACCGTCACATGGGTGACGTTGATGACCGGGAAGAGGACCGACCGCAGCCACAGCGTGTAGCGCTCCCAGGCCGTCCACTCCTTGATCCGGCGCTCCGACAGCTCGATGCGGCGGGCGCCGAGCCGGTGGGCCTCCACGGTGCGTCCGGCGTCCACGGTCTCGGCGAGGGCAGCGGCCACGGCCGCGTACCCGGCGGACTCGGATCGGTAGGCGGAGGGCGCCCGCCGGAAGTACCAGCGGCAGCCGACCACCAGCAGGGGCACGGCGAGCAGCACGGCGGCCGCCAGCGGCGGTGCCGTGATCACGAGGCCGCCCAGCAGCAGGGCCGCCCATACGACACCGATCGCCAGCTGGGGCACGGCCTCGCGCATGGCGTTGCCGAGGCGGTCGATGTCCGTCGTGATCCGGGACAGCAGGTCGCCCGTCCCCGCCCGCTCCAGGACGCCCGGCGGCAGTCCGACCGACCGTACGAGGAAGTCCTCGCGCAGGTCGGCCAGCATCCGCTCGCCGAGCATCGAACCGCGCAGCCGCACCTGCCGTACGAAGACGGCCTGGACGGCCAGCGCTACCACGAACACCCCGGCGGTGAGCTCCAGATGCAGTTCCCGTGCCTCGTCCGTCACACGCTCGACCAGCCCGCCCAACAGCCACGGGCCGACCATCGAGGCGAGCACGGAGACAGTGTTGACGGTGATGAGGAGCAGGAAGGCACGGCGGTGCCGGCGGAACAGTTCGGTCACGTAGGCGCGTACGGTCGCGGTGGCGCCGACGGGCAGCGTGTTCGCCGTCGTCGGGGCCGCCGGATCGTACGCCGGTGGCGCCACGCCGATCATGCTGTCTCCTCGATTTCTTCCAGCTCGTCGAGCTTGTTGAGTTCTTGCAGTCCGTCTAGTCCGTCGAGTTCGTCGAGTTCGTCGAGTCCTTCGCGGGCGTTGTTCTGGGCGCCCTCTTCGTCGGTCTCTCGGGTCACGACCGCCTGGTACCGGGGTTCCGTGTGCACCAGTTCGCGGTGTACGCCTACGGCCGCGACCTCGCCCTCGTGCACCAGGACGACCCGGTCCGCGTGGTCCAGGAGGAGGGGCGAGGAGGTGAACACCACGGTGGTGCGTCCGGCCCGCAGTTCCCGCACGCCCAGCGCGATCCGTGCCTCGGTGTGCGAGTCCACGGCGGAGGTCGGTTCGTCCAGGACGAGGACCTCCGGGTCGGTGAGCAGTGACCGGGCCAGGGCGAGCCGTTGGCGCTGGCCGCCGGACAGGGAACGTCCGCGTTCGGTGATGCGGGCGTCCATCGGGTCCTCGGCGTCGAGCGAACCCTGCACGAGGGCCGCCAGGACGTCCCCGCACTGCGCGGCCGCCAGCGCGTCCTCGGCGTCGACGTCACCCGACGCGGGAACGTCCAGCAGGTCGCGCAGTGAGCCGGACAGCAGCACCGGGTCCTTGTCCTGGACGAGAACGGCCGTGCGTGCCGAGTCGAGCGGGAGCTCGTCGAGGGGGACACCCCCCAGCAGGACGGATGTGCCCTCCTCCGAGGGATGTCCGCCGAGCCGTTCCGCGAGCCGTCCCGCCGCGTCCGGGTCGCCGCAGACCACCGCGGTGAGCAGGCCGGAGGGGGCGAGCAGACCGGTCGCCGGGTCGAACAGGTCACCCGAGGGCACCTCGGCGGCCCGGGAGCCCACGGTGTCGGTCACCCGTTCCAGGGACAGCACACGGGCGGCCCGGGTGGCCGACGGGCGGGAGAAGGAGTACGCCATGGCGATCTCCTCGAAGTGCCGCAGCGGATAGGTGAGGACCATCACCGAGCTGTAGACGGTGACCAGTTCGCCGACACCGATGCGGCCCTCGCGGGCCAGATGGACGCCGTACCAAACGACCGCGATCAGCAGCAGGCCCGGCAGCAGCACCTGCACCGCGGAGATCAGCGCCCACATGCGGGCGCTGCGCACGGCCGCGTGGCGGACTTCCTGGGAGGCGCGGCGGTAGCGGTCGAGGAAGAGTTCCTCGCCGCCGATGCCGCGCAGCACGCGCAGTCCGGCGACGGTGTCCGAGGCGAGCTCGGTGGCCCGTCCTGCCTTCTCCCGCTGGAAGTCGGCGCGCCGGGTGGCGCGGGGGAGCAGCGGCAGCACCGCCAGGGCCAGCACCGGCAAACCCACGGCGACGACCGCGCCGAGCGCCGGTTGGTAGACGACGAGGCCGACGCAGACCAGCACGATGGTGACCGCCGCGGCGGTGAACCGCGACCAGGCCTCGACGAACCAGCCGATCTTCTCGACGTCGCCCGTGGAGACGGCGACGACCTCGCCGGCGGCCACCCGCCGGGTCAGCGCCGAGCCCAGCTGGGCGCCCTTGTGCGCCAGCAGCTGCTGGACGCGGGCGGCCGCCGTGATCCAGTTGGTGACGGCGCTGCGGTGCAGGAAGGTGTCGCCGACGGCGTTCCCGGCGCAGCACAGGGCCAGCAGCCCGCCCGCGAGGGCGAGCCGTCTGCCGGAGTGGTCGACGACGGCCTGGATCGCCAGACCGACGCAGAAGGGCAGGGCGGAGACGGACACGAAGTGCAGCAGTCCCCAAGCCAGTGACTTGAGCTGGCCTCCCAGCTGATTCCGGAAGAGCCACCACAGGAATCGGGGACCCGAGCGCGCGTCCGGCACTCCCGGGTCGGAATACGGAAGGTCTTGAATCTGCATGACGTCCCAGTGGCTCGTGTCAGGGGGGTGGAATGGGCCGAGTACGGCGGGAGCAAACCGTGCAAGATTCGCGTCGTGACGCGGTCGGGGGCAACCGGTTTTCCGTCCCGACGCCCAGAACCGGCTGCCCGCGTGGTGCGACCATGGAGCGATGCGGACGGGCAGTGGTGTGCGGCGTGCCGTGGCCTGCGTGGCCGGTGGGTTGTTCCTGACGGTGACGGCCGCGTGCGGGGGTTACGGGCACTCCGGGCACGGAGATGACGGGGAGGCAGGTTCCGCCGGAAAGGCCGCACCGACGCGGTCCGCAACCACCGGGCCGGGCCGCTCCGCAACCACCGGACCAGGCCGCTCCGCAACCACCGGACCAGGCAGCTCCGCCGCCACCGGACCAGGCAGCTCCGTCACTGGCGGACCAGGCAGCTCCGCCGCCGACCCGACCCGCGTCCCCGACGTGGGTGACCGGCTGCTGCGGCGCATCCCCGCCGACTCCCGGCAGGTCGTGGCGGTCTACGGCGACGGAAAGGACTCGGCGGACGCTACGGTCGTGCTGTACACGAAGCACGGCTCGCTCTGGGAGCGCACCCGCAGCTGGCCGGCGCACGTGGTGGTGATGGGGGACAGGGCGGGTCTGAACAGCTAGGGCCTGTCGTTTGGATCAGGTCGGCCGAACGGTGCGGTGCCTCCCTG
This sequence comes from Streptomyces resistomycificus, assembly GCF_001514265.1. Lineage (GTDB taxonomy): Bacteria > Actinomycetota > Actinomycetes > Streptomycetales > Streptomycetaceae > Streptomyces > Streptomyces resistomycificus. Next base: position 429,484 of record NZ_KQ948989.1, read on the forward strand.
CCGACCTGACCCAAACGACAGGCCCCGGCCCTCCTGCGGGAGGCCTCATTGCGGACGACGCCCGACTCGCCGTAGAACTCCGGGCATGAAGAGACGGATCATGATGTCCATGCTCGCCGGAGCGACCCTCCTGGCGGGCAGTCTGCTGGGGGCGACCCCGGCCCAATCCGCCGACGTGCCCGCCGAGTTCGGCAGTGACTGGCACGACCCCGTCACCGCCGCCCCGCCCGTCACGAAACCCTCCGGCAAGTCCTGCCAGGTCACCGTGGCCGAGGCGCGGTTCCGGGACTTCACGCCCTACCGGGGCACCTACACGCCCCCGGACGGCTGCGGCGACCGCTGGAGCAAGGTCGTGCTGCGCATGGACGGCAAGGTCAAGGGGCGGCAGTTCGACCGGCTCGGCTATCTGCACCTGGGCGGGGTGGAGATCTTCCGCACGTCCACGCCCCAGCCCTCGCCCGACGGCATCGAGTGGTCGGTGGAGAAGGACGTCACCCGCTACAGCGACACCCTCCGCGCCGGTCAGGACGTCGAGATGCTCATCGGCAACGTCGTCGACGACACGTACACGGGCATCATCGACGTCAAGGTGACACTGACGTTCTACCCGGGCAGGCCCACGTCCGGGCCGCGGACCCCGGGGACCTCGCACACCCGGGACGTCCCGGACCGGGTCCTGACCCTCGACGACCGGTCCGTTCTCACCGCGCCCCGCAACAGCGAACGCATCGTCGCCGAGGTCTACGCGACCGGCTCCGGGGGCGGCTGCGAGGAGTACTGGTACCTGACGGTGCCGTCCTCCGCCCCGTACTCGTGCCAGGCCGACACCGGCCCCTACCGCGAGGTGCAGATCAAGGTCGACGGGCAACTCGCGGGCATCGCCGCGCCGTTCCCGACCGTGTGGACCGGTGGCTGGTCCAACCCCTTCCTCTGGTACGTGGTTCCGGGACCGCGCGCCTTCGACATCAAGCCGATCGAATACGACCTGACGCCCTTCGCAGGTCTCCTCAACGACGGCCGCCCGCACAGCGTGGAGGTGTCCGTCGTCGGCGTGCCCGAGGGGCAGAGCGGCTGGAGCACCCCAGTGAACGTCCTCGTCTGGCAGGACGCGAAGCGGGCACACGTCACCGGGAAGCTCACCCGGCACGAGGTCGGCGACCTCGCCGACTCCTCGACGTACACGCCCGGTTCGGAACACCGCGTGGACACCGAGGGTGATCACCGGCTGACCGTCGCGGGATACGTCGACACCTCGCACGGACGGGTGCGCACGACCGTCCACCGCTTGCTTGCGAACACCTCCACGCACCGCTGGACCGACGGCGAGGCCATGGACGCGCTGGGTGCCACCTGGACGGACGACGAGTCGGTCACGGTCGACGGAGGCGGACCTGCCCGCACGACGCGCACGCAGCGGACGTACTCGATGGACGGCACCACCACGCTCGGTGCGGCTGACCGGCTGCGCACCGTGCTGACCCTCGGTGACCGTGCGGTGATAACCGAGTCGAGCGGAGGCCGGCGCATCGCCTGGTCGCGGCTCGACGACACCTACGCGGGCGACGCGACGTACACCGCGAACGTGCCGCGCGACCAGCGACACGCGGTCGGCACGACGAGCGAGCGGTACCGGATCCACGGCTCGGGCGGGTGCTACGACCGTTCCCTGACGACGGTGCAGGGGGTGCTCACCGAGGATCGCGGCGGCTGCTGAGGCGGCTGTCGAGGCCTACTCCGAGGGAGCGTGTGCGATGCGTCACACGTGGCGTGATTTACACGGCTGAAACGCGGGGGTCTTGTGCGCGATCAACGGGACCTCCAGAGTGATCGCCACGGAAGCAGCTTTCCGTATCGCAGAAGTCCCGCCGTCTCCTTGGGGCTTCTGGGTATCACCGTCCCCCCAAGGAGTGCTCGTGCCGCCGTCCGTACCGTCCCTGCCGCGACGTGTCGCACGCATACTGCGTACCTCTCTCTTCGCGCAGGTCGCCTGCGCGCTCGTGCTCGGAATCGTCGTCGGGAAGCTGTGGCCCGACTTCGCCGCGGATCTCCAGCCGCTCGGCGACGGTTTCACACGGCTCATCAAGACGATCATCTCGCCGCTGGTGTTCTGCGTGGTCGTCGTCGGCATCGCCAAGGCCGGTGACCTCAAGGCGTTCGGCCGGATCGGGCTCAAGGCGCTGATCTGGTTCGAGGTCGCCAGCACGCTGGCCCTGGTGATCGGGCTCCTCGCCGCCAACGTCGTCCAGCCCGGCGCGGGGATGAACGTCGACCCGGCCACGCTCAACACCGCGGCGGTGGACGCCAAGACGGGCGGCGGTTCGCTGCCCTCGACGACCGAGTTCGTCGTCAACGCCCTGCCCACCAGCTTCGTCGGCGCCTTCGCCGAGAACTCCCTGCTCCAAGTGCTCATCCTGGCCTGCCTGGTGGGTGCCGCCCTACTGCACCTCGGTCACACCAAGGTGCCGCAGGTGTTGCCGGCCATCGAGCAGGCGCAGGAGATCATCTTCGCGGTCGTCGGCTTTGTGATGCGGCTGGCCCCGATCGCGGTGTTCGGCGCGATGGCCGTCCTGATCGGCCAGTACGGACTCGGCGTGATCGAGACGTACGCCAAGCTGATCATCCTGTGCTACGCGGCCGCCGCCCTGTTCATCGTGCTCCTCGCCGTCGCGCTCAAGGCGGTCACGGGGCTCAGCCTCTGGAAGTTCCTCCGCTACATCCGTGAGGAGATGCTCCTCGCGCTCGGCACCGCCTCGACCGAGTCCGTCATGCCGCGCGTCATGCAGAAGCTGCGCAAGGCCGGCGCCCGCGACGACGCCGTGGGCCTGGTGCTGCCGACGGGGTACTCCTTCAACCTGGACGGCGCCTCTCTCTACCTGTCCATCGGCACGCTGTTCATCGCCCAGGCCGTCGGCGTGGACCTCAGCCTCGGTCAGCAGATCACCGTGGTCCTGGTGCTCATGCTGACCAGCAAGGGCATGGCGGGCATTCCCGGTTCCGCCTTCCTCGCCCTGTCCGCGACCGCCTCCTCGCTGGGAGCCATCCCCGCCGGTGCCGTCGCGCTGCTGCTCGGCGTGGACCGCATCATGGACTCGATGCGCGTCGTGACGAACCTGCTCGGCAACTGCGTCGCCGTCTTCGCCGTCTCCCGCTGGGAGGGCGCGCTGGACACCGACAGGGCGAAGAAGGTCCTGGACCGCGAGATCGTGCCGACGCGGGACGAGGACGAGGAAGAGGGCGAGCACGTGGACGCGGACGCCGGTGAGCGCAAGCCGGCAGCCGGTGTCGACGAGGGGCAGGACCAGGAGCAGCTCTCCGCCGTTCCCGCCCAGCCGTCCAAGGAACCGGCTTCCGAGGTCGGTTGACGACAGCTGCACCGAGACACCAGGCCGCGGCCGCCCTCCGGCACTCCCGGAGCGGCGGCCGCGGTGTTGTCGCAAGCAGCGTCACGCGGTCGCCGGTGCCGCGGCTGTTCGCGTTCCGTGCCACGGCCCGGTCGCGCTGAGCGGCCGCCCGCTCAGCGGCCGCCCCCGGGCTTGCTCAGCAGCCGCGCCCCCGCGCCGGCACCCCGTCCACCAGCGTGTCCAGGAGTCCGCCCAGTACCTCGCGCTGGTCGTCCGTGAGCGGGGCCAGAATCTCCTCCGCGGCGGCCCTGCGGGCGCCGTGCAGCTCGCGCAGCGCGTCGTGTCCGTCGTCGGTGAGCTCGATACGGATCACCCGGCGGTTGGTCGGGTCCGGTACCCGGCGCACCTTGCCGTTCGCCTCCAGGCCGTCGACCAGGGTGGTCACGGCCCGGGGTACCACCTCCAGCCGCTGGGCCAGGTCCGCCATCCGGGGCGGTGCGTCGCAGTGTGCGAGGGTGCGCAGCAGCCGGGACTGTGCCGGGGTGACGCCGAGGCCGCGCTGCTCCAGATGGTGCTTCTGGATGCGGTGCACACGGCGGGTCAGCCACAGCAGCTGCTCGGCCAGCAGACCGTCGGAATCGGGGGTGGTCATACGGGAACAATATCAGGACCACGTTCATTGTGAGTATAGGTAACAATGAGCTAAGCTCCGTCAGTCCTGACGTACCCGTTCCGTCGGACCGCCTCGCCATCCGCCGTCTCACCCTCCGTAGGAGCCATGCCCCGCGACGACATCAACTGGACCCCCACTCCCGGCACCTCGACCGACGAGCCCCGTCAGGTGCGCCGCATCCTCAGGCTCTTCAAGCCCTACCGCGCCCGGCTCGCGGTTGTCGGCCTGCTGGTCGGCGCCTCGTCCCTGGTCACCGTGGCGACCCCGTTCCTGCTGAAGGAGACGCTGGACGTCGCCATCCCCGAGGGCCGCACCGGCCTGCTGAGCCTGCTCGCGCTCGGCATGATCCTCAGCGCCGTCCTCACCGGCGTCTTCGGCGTGCTGCAGACCCTGATCTCCACCACGGTCGGCCAGCGCGTCATGCACGACCTGCGCACCGCGGTCTACGGCCGTCTGCAGCGCATGTCCCTCGCCTTCTTCACCCGCACCCGCACCGGCGAGGTGCAGTCCCGCATCGCCAACGACATCGGCGGCATGCAGGCCACCGTCACCTCGACCGCCACCTCCCTGGTCTCCAACCTGACCAGCGTCGTCGCCACGATCGTCGCCATGCTCGCCCTCGACTGGCGCCTGACCGTCGTCTCCCTGCTCCTGCTGCCGGCCTTCGTGTGGATCAGTCGCAGGGTGGGCAACGAGCGCAAGAAGATCACCACTCAGCGTCAGAAGCAGATGGCCGCGATGGCCGCGACCGTCACCGAGTCGCTGTCGGTCAGCGGCATCCTGCTCGGCCGCACCATGGGCCGCTCCGACTCGCTCACCCGGTCCTTCTCCGACGAGTCCGAGCAGTTGGTCGACCTTGAGGTCCGGTCGAACATGGCGGGGCGCTGGCGGATGGCCGTCATCTCGATCGTCATGGCCGCCATGCCCGCCGTCATCTACTGGACGGCCGGCCTCGCGCTCCAGACCGGCGGCCCCGAGATCTCGATCGGCACCATCGTGGCCTTCGTCTCGCTCCAGCAGGGCCTGTTCCGCCCGGCCGTCAGCCTGCTGTCGACCGGCGTCCAGATCCAGACCTCGCTCGCGCTCTTCCAGCGCATCTTCGAGTACCTCGACCTGCCGATCGACATCACCGAGCGGGAGGAGCCGGTCCATCTCGACCACGTCAAGGGCGAGGTCCGCTTCGAGAACGTCGAGTTCCGCTACGACGGTGACGACAAGGGTCACCCCGTGCTCGACGGCATCGACGTCATCGTCCCGGCCGGCGGCAGTCTCGCGGTCGTCGGACCGACCGGCGCGGGCAAGTCGACGCTCGGCTATCTGGTGCCGCGGCTGTACGACGTCACGGGCGGCCGCCTCACCCTCGACGGGGTCGACGTCCGCGACCTCGACTTCGACACCCTCGCTCGGTCGGTCGGCGTCGTCTCCCAGGAGACGTACCTCTTCCACGCCTCGGTCGCGGACAACCTGCGCTTCGCCAAGCCGGACGCCACCGACGAGGAGCTGCGGGAGGCGGCGAAGGCGGCCCAGATCCACGACCACATCGCCTCCCTGCCCGACGGCTACGACACGGTCGTCGGCGAGCGCGGCCACCGGTTCTCCGGCGGGGAGAAGCAGCGGCTTGCCATCGCCCGCACGATTCTGCGCGACCCCCCGGTCCTGATCCTCGACGAGGCGACCAGTGCCCTGGACACCCGCACCGAACACGCCGTCCAGCAGGCCATCGACGCGCTCTCCGCCAATCGCACCACGATCACCATCGCGCACCGGCTGTCCACCATTCGGGGTGCCGACCGGATCGTGGTCCTGGACGGCGGACGGGTCGCCGAACAGGGCACCCACGAGGAGCTGTTGGGGCTCGACGGGCGGTATGCGGCGCTGGTCCGCCGGGACGCCCGACTGGAGCCGACAAGATGAAGATATGCCGGGTTTGTGTGCATTTGCGGGTTACCGTGCCCGCATGCACACGAAGACTCCGCCACGGAGCGAGATTCGACTGACGCGCAGAGGCCGTATCGCCCTCGTCGCGACCGGGGCCGTCGTGGCCGGTACCGCCGTGGCGGTGCCGCTGCTGAGCCTGGACAGCGACGGGGAGCCGAAGCCCAGGACGCTGGTGATCCCGGAGGGATGGCGGGCGACTCAGATCTACGCCGCCGTCGACAAGGCCCTCGCCCTGCCTACCGGAACGGCCAAGAAGTCCCTGGGCAAGGCCCGCCTGAAGCTCCCGAACGACGCGGAGGGCAATCCGGAGGGCTACCTGTTCCCCGCGACCTATCCGCTCCGGGAGAAGGCGACGCCCGAGTCGTTGCTGACGTTCATGGTCGACACCGCGAACAGGAAGTTCAACCGAGCCCCTATCGCCGCCGGCGCGCAGCGCAACGCGATGAACGTCTACCAGGCGGTGACCATCGCCAGCATCGTCCAGGCTGAGGCGGCCACCAAGGCCGACATGGGCAAGGTCGCCCGGGTCGTCTTCAACCGTCTGGAGCGCGGCATGCCGCTGCAGATGGACTCCACCCTCAACTACGCGCTGAACCGCTTCACGCTGCGGACGACCGAGGCCGACACACGCATCGAGAGCCCGTACAACTCGTACCAGCGCATGGGGCTGCCGCCGACCCCCGTCGCCAACCCCGGTGAGGACGCGATGCGCGCAGCGATCACCCCGACGCCGGGAGACTGGCTGTACTTCGTCACGGTCAAGCCCGGCGACACCCGCTTCACGGCCGACTACGCCGAGCACCAGCGCAACGTGGCCGAGTTCAACCGCGGCCAGAGCGGCTCGCCGAAAACGGGATGACCCGCCGGGGCGTCAGACGGAGACCGGCTCCGGCTCCCCGGCCAGCAGCCGCCTGATGTCCCGTACGGCCGCGCGGCCCGCCCGGTTGGCGCCGATGGTGCTCGCCGACGGGCCGTAGCCCACGAGATGGATCCGCGGATCGGCGAGGGCACGCGTGCCCTCGACCCGGATACCGCCGCCGGGCTCGCGAAGCCGCAGCGGCGCCAGATGGTCGATGGCGGCACGGAAGCCGGTCGCCCACAGAATCACGTCGGCGTCCACCCGCCGCCCGTCGTCCCACTCCACGCCCTCGGGCGTGATGCGGTCGAACATCGGCAGCCGGTCCAGGACCCCGTCCGCGATGCCCTGCCGGATCGCGTCGTTGAGCGGCAGCCCGGTCACCGAGACGACACTCTTCGGTGCCAGCCCCTGCCGTACCCGTTCCTCGACCAGCGCGACCGCAGCCCGGCCGGCCCCCTCGTCGAAGGGGCCCTCGCGGAAGACGGGCGGGCGCCGGGTGACCCAGGTGGTGGCGGTCGCGTACGGGGCGATCTCCAGCAGCTGCTGGGTGCCGGACGCGCCCCCGCCGACCACCACGACCCGCTGCCCGGCGAACTCCTCGGGTCCCGGGTACTGCGCGGTGTGCAACTGCCGTCCGCGGAAGGTCTCCTGGCCGGGATAGCGCGGCCAGAACGGCCGGTCCCAGGTCCCGGTGGCGTTGATCAGGGCCCGGGTCGCCCACGTCCCGGCCGAGGTCTCGACGAGCAGCCGCCCGTCGGCACCTTCGCGCACCGCACGGACGTCGACGGGCCGCCGTACGCGCAGGTCGAAGGTCCGCTCGTAGGTGTCGAAGTACTCGGCGATCACCTCGGACGACGGTCGGTCGGGGTCGGCGTCGGTCAGTTCCATGCCGGGCAGCGCGTGCATCCCGTGCACCCTGCCGTACGTCAGCGACGGCCAGCGGAACTGCCAGGCGCCGCCGGGGGCGGGGGAGTGGTCGAGCACCACGAAGTCGCGGTCCGGCTCGAAACCGGTGCGCCGCAGGTGAAAGGCGCCGGCCAGTCCGGCCTGACCGGCGCCTATGACGACCACATCGACCTCGCGCATGTTGTTCACGTTTCTACCAACAGCGCGGAAGTCGTGGATCTTCCCGAGCGGTCAGCGCCCGCTCCCCACCAGGATGGGAGCACCGGCCGCCGTCCTGTCGCCCGTCCTGTCGACCAGACCACGAGCTGCCAGTTCGGGGATCACCCCCTCCCCGAACCAGTACGCCTCCTCCAGATGCGGATAGCCGGAGAGCACGAAGTGCTCGACACCGAGCGCGTGGTACTCCTCGATCAGGTCGGCGACCTCGGCATGGCTGCCGACCAGAGCGGTGCCCGCGCCACCTCGCACCAGACCGACCCCGGCCCACAGGTTGGGGTGGATCTCCAGCGCGTCGCGTGAGCCGCCGTGCAGGGCCAGCATGCGCCGCTGCCCCACCGACTCACTGCGCCCGAGGGCGTCCTGCGCCGCCGCGACGGTGTCCGGAGTGAGGTCGTCCAGCAGCCGGTTAGCGGTCGCCCAGGCCTCGGCGGAGGAGTCCCGGGAGATCGTGTGCAGCCGGACCCCGAAGCGGACCGTGCGGCCCTCCCGCTCGGCCAGCGACCGGATCCAGTCGATCTTCCCCTTCACCTGGGCGGGCGGCTCCCCCCAGGTCAGATACACGTCCGCGTGCCGCGCCGCGACCGGGCCGGCCGCCGGCGACGACCCGCCGAAGAAGAGCTGCGGCACCGGATCGGGCGGCAGCGCGGTCAGGCCGCCCTCGACCTGGTAATGGGCCCCGTCGAAGTCGTACGGCTGTCCGCGCCACACCCCTCGTACGACGGACAGGAACTCGTCCGTACGGGCATACCGTCGGTCGTGGTCGAGACGGTCGCCGAAGCGCCGCTGCTCGGCCGAGTCGCCGCCGGTGACCACGTTCAGCAGCAGCCGTCCCCGGGTGAGGCGCTGATAGGTCGCCGCCATCTGCGCCGCGAGCGTGGGCGAGATCAGACCCGGCCGGAACGCCACCAGGAACTTCAGCCGTTGGGTGTGCTGGGCCAGGGCCACGGTCGTCAGCCAGGCGTCCTCGCACCACGTGCCGGTGGGGGTGAGGACCGCTTCGAAGCCCAACTGCTCGGTGGCCTTGGCGATCTGGGTGAGGTAGTCGATGTCGGGCGCGCGGACCCCGCGAACCGGCCCGGCGTCGCGGGAGCCGTACGCGTGGCGGTCCACCAGGGTGCGGCCGTCGCCGCTCGTCGGCAGGAACCAGTGAAGTCGGACGGTCATGTCAGGACCCTTCCGAGGGGCGGGGCGCGGTGGTCGAGGCCGGGAGGTCGCCGTTGAACCGCGGGTCGGTGAAGTCGGCGAAGTCGACCTTGCGGGGAATGAGCCTCAGCCGGGTGAAGGTGTCGGCGATCTCCTGCTCGGAGGCGATCAGCGGCTTGTCGACGGCGACCGCCACCCGGGTGGCGTAGGTGCGCTTCACCGCGGCCAGCGCCACGTCCTCGGGCAGGCCGGTCTCCTTCGCCCAGACCTTCGCCCACTCCTCTTCGTGGTCGTACACCCACGTGTAGGCACGCTGGAGCCGCTGCAGGTAGTCCTTTATGGCGGCCGTCTTCTTCTTGTCCCTCAGCGCGTCGGGCGCCGCCACCTGGAAGGTGAGGCCATTGGTGATGCCGTCGCCGGTCGTCAGGACCCGGCCCTGCTTCCCCTTGAGCACCTGCGAGGTGTACGGGTCCCACACTGCCCACGCGTCGACCTTGCCGGAGGTGAACGCGGCCAGCGCGTCGGCCGGCTGGAGGTACTTGACCTTGACGTCGCCCAGGCCCAGCCCGACCTTCCGCAGCGACGCGACCAGTTGGTAGTGCGCGGAGGAACCCTGCGCCACGGCGACCGACCTGCCCTTGAGCTGCGCGGTCCCGGTCAGCTTGGAGTCGTTCGGGACGAGGATGGTGTCACCCTTGGACGTGCCGTGCCAGGCGGACACCACCGTGATCTTCGAGTCGGCGCCCGCCGCGAACACCGGCGGGGTGTTGCCGACGCCTCCGATGTCGACGGCCTTGGCGTTGACGGCCTCCAACAGTGGCGGGCCGGAGGTGAACGTGGACCACCTGATCCTGTAGTCGAGGTTCTTCAGCTCTCCGGCGGCCCGCAGGATGGCTTCCGAACCCCCCTTCTGGTCACCGACGTTGAGCGTGAGAGAGCCCGAGCCGTCGGTGTCGCCGCCCGTCGAGGCCGCCGAGTTCCCGCCGCAGGCGGACAGGAGCAGGGCCAGGGGGAGGAGCAGTGCGGCGGGGACGAGGCGTCGTCGCATGACGGATCCGTTCTGTACGACTTGACGTGCGGAAAGGTGGGTTGTGCGTTGCCGGTCGGGGGTTCAGGCGGCGTCGGCGGTGGTGTCGACGCCGAGCCGTTCCAGCAGTCCGGCGCGTAGTTCGGCGAACCGGGGGTCGGTGATGTCGCGCGGGCGGTCGAGGTCGATCTCCTGCTCGTGCGCGATCACACCGTCGTCCATCACCAGGACACGGTCGGCGAGCAGGACGGCCTCCTCGACGTCGTGGGTGACCAGGAGCACGGCGCAGCCGCGGCGCTGCCACAACTCACCCACCAGGCGCTGGGCCTTGATGCGGGTGAGCGCGTCGAGTGCGCCGAACGGCTCGTCGAGCAGCAACAGGTCGGGCTCGCGCACCAACGCCCGGGCCAGCGAGGCGCGTTGGGCCTCGCCACCGGAGAGAGTCTTCGGCCAGGCATCTGAGCGGTGGCTCAGACCGACCTCCTCCAGAGCCCGGTCGGCGACCGCGCGCTCGGGCTTGCCCGGCAGGCCGAGCAGCACGTTGCGCCACACCTTCTTCCACGGCATCAGGCGCGGAGCCTGGAAGGCCACGGCCTTGCGGCGCGGCACGAGGACGGTGCCCTCGATGTCGCGGTCGAGGCCGGCGAGGATGCGCAGCAAGGTCGACTTGCCGCAGCCGCTGCGACCGAGCAGGGCGACGAACTCGCCCGGACGGACGTCGAGTCGAAGGTCGTCGATGACGGCACGGCCGTCGAAGGAGCGGGTCAGCCCCTCGACGCGGACAGCCGAGACAGGGGTCACCGGCCGGTGAACGTCGGTCGCCATTGCAGCAGCAGCCTTTCGAGGGAACGGACGACGAAGTCGGCCAGCAGGCCGAGGAAGGCGTAGACGATCAGGCAGACCACGATCACGTCGGTCCGCAGGAAGTCCCGTGCCTGGACCATCAGGAAGCCGATGCCGGAGTCCGCGTTGACCTGCTCGGCGAAGACGAGCGCCAGCCAGGCGATGCCGAGGGAGTACCGCAGGCCCGTCATCGCGCCGGGCAGCGCGCCCGGCAGGACGACGTGCCGTACCAACCCCCACCGCGACAGGCCGAGCGACTCACCGGCCTCGATCAGCTGCGCGTCCACGCCGCGGATACCGGCGTACACGTTGAGGTAGAGCGGGAAGGTCACGCCGAGCGTGATGATGGCGACCTTCGGAGCCTCGCCGATGCCGAACCAGATGATGAACAGGGGGATCAGGCCGACGAACGGCACCGTCCGCAGCATCTGGACGGGAGCGTCCACGAGGTCCTCGCCGACGCGGAACAGCCCCGAGACCAGGGCCAGTCCGGTGCCGGTGAGGGTGCCCAGCAGCAGTCCTGCGGCGACACGCCGGAGCGAGGTGCCCATGGCGTCGGTCAGCGATCCGTCGGCCACGAGATCGCGGGCGACCTCGGCGATGCGTCCCGGCGACGCGAGCACGTCGGGTGTCAACAGGCCCGTACTGCTGAGGAGTTGCCACAGTGCCAGCAGGACGAGGGGGCCTGTGGCGCGACGCAGCCAGCGGGGGACGCGGGTTCGGCGGGAGGAGGCGGGGACGATGGGGGCGAGGTCGAGCGGGGCCCGTTGGCCGAAGTCCGCGTCTGCGTCGGCGGGGACGCCGGTGGCGGCCTCGGTGTCTCCCTCGGCCCTTCTGTGGTCTTGGGGCGACATATCTGAAATATCGGGTTCGGGCGAGCCGGGCGGGGCATGGCTGATGCTCATGGTTGCTCCACGGGGAGAGCGGCCGTCAGGGACGCACGCCGGCACCGCGACGCCTCAGAGCCGAGGCGGACGTACGGGTGCGAGGGCGCGGATCAGGCGCGAGAAAGATCAGGCGAGAGAAGGGGAGAGGGCGTCAGCAGCCGCGGCGACACGCGGCGGAGGCCACCCGCAGCAGGTCGATGTGACCGCGCGTGGTGAGCAGGGCTGAACGCAACATGCGGCCGAAACTAGCCAGATGGCGTGGCCATGGTCAATGGTGTCTCGCGTACTGGACCGCTCGTATCGGTGGGCGGGCGAACGAGTCGCGTGTGAAGCGGAGGACGTGGGTGAGGATGGGAGGTATGTCAGACGCCTTCACCACCCGAGTCCTGAACGTGGCCACCGGCTCCACGGAGCGGATCGCCGACCTCACAGGCGAGTGCGAAGCCTTCCTCCGGGAGGTGGCCGCAGGCCGCGACGGCCTGCTGAACCTCTTCGTGCCGCATGCCACGGCCGGCATCGCGATCATCGAGACGGGCGCGGGCAGCGACGACGACCTCCTCGCCGCCCTGCACACGCTCCTCCCCGCCGACGACCGCTGGCAGCACCGCCACGGCAGCCCCGGACACGGCCGCGACCACGTCCTGCCCGCCTTCGTCCCGCCCCACGCGACGCTCCCCGTGGTGGGCGGCCGACTGGAGCTCGGGACATGGCAGTCGGTGTGTCTGGTGGACACCAACAAGGACAATCCCGACCGGCGGGTTCGGCTGAGCTTCCTCGCTTAGGTCGCTCGAAGGGCGGCGGAGCTGTTCGGAACTGCTCGCCTTGGGCTCCTGGTTGGCCGCCGCCCCGGCCGGTCTCCATCCGTTTCCCCGCCCGTCGTCTCCGGTCCGCTCGCCCTCCGCCGGACGCGCGGCTTACCCGTGCACGCGGATCACCGTGTACGTCTCGCCGTCCCTCGGCGGCCGTGTCCAGGAACGAGTGGTAAACGTGTGCAGCCGCCCGTTCACGATCGCGTGACGGGGCAGAAAGACACCGAACTCCCCGGTCACCGCTTGCAGCAACGTCTGTTCCACCTCGGTGCCGTCCTCCAGGTCACCGAAGAACCGGCTCGGGTCCAGCGCCCCTGGTATCTCCCCGCTTGACCGGACCTCTCCGTCCGCGTAGGTGAACGCGTACTCCTCGGCGCCGTCTCGCGCGACCGAGAGATGGAAGAACGGCTCACCGCGCGATGTCCGCAGGCCGCTCCACACCACCACCGCGCGGGTGCCCCCGCTGGCCGCCGCGGCCGGTGAGACGAACCGCCGCTGGTCGAGCGGGGCAGGATCGCCGTCGAAGGCGAAGCTCCAACCGTCGCCGGCCCGGCCGACCGCCATGAGAGCCCTGTCCTCGAAGGGCGAGAACTCCCTTCGGCTCTCCAGCGACCTGCGGCGCGCCTCCCAGAGGGTCACGGGTTCGTTCAGCACAGTGCCGTCCCCGTCCCCGTCCCCGTCCGCGAGCCGTTGGGGCAACTCCTCCGGCGCCACACCTTCCACCAGGACGAACCGGTAGGACGTGCGGTTGTTGCCCGGGTCCGGCTCCGCGAGCCAGGCCAGGTCCCCCGGGTCGAGCCCGGCCGTCGGCCTCGGCGCCTCAGCCGCCTGTCCGCCCCTCGGAGTGGACAGCAGTTCGCGGCCCCGCTCCGGGGTCAGCATCGGCCCGAGCACGGGGTCGGCCACCCATCCCAGCGGCGCCAGGTGGTCCGGTCCCAGCGGTTCCCACAGGGGCACAGCGTCTCTCAGCGTCGCCCATGCCCCGTCGGTGTCCCCCCACCGCGCGAGCTCCCGCGCCCGCTCGACCGCTTCCCCGAACGGCCCGGCCGCCGTGTACCGGTACGTGCCGCTCCGCATCTGGTCCAGCGTCGCGTAGGCCAGAGCCACCAGGTCGTCGTCGGCGCCCCGCAGGTGGAACCGCAGCGTGGAGTCGTCCCGGTACGAGTGCGCCGCGTGCTCGGCGACCAGCGGTGGCAGCAGCTCGGGAGCGTACCGCGGGTTTGTCACCAGGCCGTCGAAGCGCACCATGTAGGTCTGTCCGAGCAGGCGGCGTATCTGGTCGCCCAGCCCGGCGGCCCGCGGTCTGCCGTACTCCTTGGCCTCGTCCAGTGACCTCACGGCCAGTTCCCAGTCTCCGCTCAGCGCGGCCAGCCGGGCTTCCTCCACCAGCGCGTCCAGCCTGAGCGTCGTGTCGTTGGCGAACACCGGCTCCCCGTCGCTCCGGCGCGACCGCAGGCTGTGGAACTCCCGGTACATGTCCCGCATGAACTCGAGGAAGTTCGCGTGCCGCTCGGGTGGCGCGGCCCGCCAGCTCGCCCATGTGTACACGGCCCACTCGCCGTCCTCGTCCACGTCCTCGGGATCCAGGAGGACGTGGGTGATGTCGGACTCCACGTCGAGCTGTAACGCGCGCCGCCAGAGGTCCGCCTCCCGCCACTCCTCGGGCCCGGAGTCCTCGTCCAGGTACTCCTCGAAGGTGTCCGCGAGTCCCGACTCGTTGTCGTGCCAGCGCGCTTCCTCGGTCCCCGCCAGCAGCCACACGAACCCGCCCGCGTGCCGCCAGCCGTCGCTGACCTCGAGGAACTCCCGGTACGACGGGGGCATCCGTCGGCCCAGGCGCTCCTCCATGGCGGCGATCCGCTCCTCCGACGCGGGTGGGAACCCCAGCCACCGCGCCCGGCGCGCGGCCTCGTCGTCCTCGCCCCGCGTCTCGTCGTCCGTCAGGGAGTCGGCCCACTCCCCGCTCCACCTGCGCAGGAAAGACCGCCAGTCGAAAGTCGTGGTGTCCGTCATGTGCCCGATGCTGCCACCCACCACTGACAGCGCTCCGCCGCGGCGACTGTGATGGATTCGGCGAGCCGCCGTCACAGGACTGTGAAGCTGCTGTGCGATCTTGTGCCTGGTCAGCGCATCCAGCGCTTCTCAATCGGGGGGAACATCACCATGAGCACCGTTCGCAGAGCTGTTGTGGTTCTCGCCCTCGTGTCCGGTCTGGCCCTGACTGCCTGTGGCCCGGCCGAGGACGACGCGTCGGGCGGGGTCGAGGGACCGACCGCGAGCACGCCGGAGTCTGTGACGCCGTCGAAGCCGTCGAAGCCGTCGAAGCCGACGACACCGTCGGCGTCCGCAGACGAGGGCTCGCCCAGCGGCGGGGACGGCTCGTCGCCCGACCCCGAGTACGCCCTCTTTCCCTGCAGCACCTACGACGTGAAGTTCACCGCGACCCTGGCGGAGTCCACGACCGGCAGTTACCTGCTGAAGATCACCAACAAGGGAACCAAGGCGTGCAAGGTGCTGGGCCATCCGGTCGTGACCTTCGGCGATCTGGATGGGCAGGCCACGGAGCGAGGCGAGGCCCCCGGCATCGAGGACGCTCTCAGGCTGGAGGCGGGCGAGTCGGCGTACGCCGGACTCATGGGCGGCGTCGACGACGGCACAGGGAAGACCGTCGACTCGATCGCGATGACCATGAACACCGAGTCCGACCTGGAGCAGACGCCACTCAAGGCGTCGACTCCCGGCCTGTACGTCTCGCCCGACAAGAACTCCGTGACGGCGTGGGTGGACAACGCGGAGGACGCGCTCGGTTCCTAGAGGCGGCGAAGTCGCCCGGGCCGGGCCGGACAACGGTTTCGCTCAGCGTGACCGGGCGAGCTGTTCGACCTGTTCGTGGATTCGCTCGATGTGCTGCTCGGACTCCGGCTTCATCAGGACGCTGCGGAGGATGCGCGCGCCGTCGGCGTCGGCGGTGATCCCGGGGTGGCGGGCCGTGAAAGCGTCCCGACCGGCCCTGAGGGTGCTCAGGAACACCGGATCGGGATGGTTCATGCCGGCCGCCAGGACGCGTGCGGACGCGGCGTCGACGGCGGTCAGCGTGGTGGTGTCCACGGCAGGGAAGTAGCCGACGATGTCCAACTCCGGCCGCTGGTACAGCTCGAGGACGTCGGACGCGTCGATCAGGTCGGCCCACCGCAGCGCGGCGCGCCGGCCGGCCGCCAGCGCACGGCCCAGACCGGCAGGCGTGGGCGGGATGAGCTGGAAGGTGAGCCACAGGGCGGCAGCCGAGGCGCCCGCCCGCGAGCACTCCAGGCTGATCTCGCCGAGATGGAGTTCGGTGGAGGTGAAGTAGGTGTAGGGCGAGTCATGCAGGTAGAACCGCCCCACCTCCGGGTCGCGGAAGATGACGGCGCCGCACCCGTAGGGCTGGAGCCCGTGCTTGTGCGGGTCGACGACGACAGAGTCGCACCGGGCGATCGCCCGCCAGGGCTCGGACGGGAGTCCTTCGATGCCGTCGGCGCCCGCCAGCAGGGTGAAGAAACCGCCGTAGGCGGCGTCGACATGGAGACGGACGCCGTACCGGTCCCGCAGGGCGAGCGCGGTGTGTATCGGATCGACAGCTCCCAGGCCGGTGGTTCCGGCGGTGAGGACGACGGTGCCCACGTCCCCGGTGCGCAGCACCTCCTCCAGCGCGTCGATGTCGATACGGCCCCCCTCGTCGGTGGGGATCGGGTACCCCTTCATGCCGAGGACGTGACACATACGGCCGTGCGTGTAGTGGGCCTCGGCGCTGTAGGCGACGCCCCGGCCGGGGTGGAGTTCCCGGGCGACGAACAGGGCCTCGAGGTTGGCGATCGTGCCGCTGGTGGTGAGGTGGCCGAGGTGCGTGTCGTAGCCGAACATCGCGGCGAGCTGCGCGACGGTCTCCCGCTCCATCGCCGCGGTGGCGGGGCCGCCGTCCAGCGCGTGGTTGTTCGGGTTGATCAGCATGGCGGTGAGGTAGCCGACCACGGCGGCGGGGTGCGGGGGCTTGAGCATCTGGCCCGCGTAGCGCGGGTGGAAGAAGGGGTAGTTGTCCTTCAGTCGCCCGGTGAACTCCTCGAAGACGGCGGCGAAACCGTCGTCGTCGACGTGCAGGGACGGATGGGGCTGGTAGGGGCCGAAGGTGTCGCCCCACTTCTGAATCGCGTCGTCGGCTCGGCCGAGCCAGTGCTGCAGGTCCACAGGTGTCCCTTTCTCGGATTCCCCCGGCGGCACGCCCATCCTAGGATTTCATTGACTGCTCAGCAATTGACTGCTCAGTAGTTGAGACGTCGGTAGATGACCGGGCAGTAAAGTCGGGGGAGACCCGGGCAGGGTCTTCGCTACGAGAGGACTCGGACAGATGGATGCCGCGACCCGGCGGGACGACGAGACCGCCCGCGCCGCCAACAGCCGGATCGTTCAGGACTTCGGGCTGCTGATCAAAGCCGCCACCCGCCTGGAACAGCGGATCGACGTCGCCCTGCGACGGGAGTGCGGGATCAGCCACACGATGTTCGAGGTCCTCATCAGGCTCTGCCGGCAACCGGACGAGGAGGTCTCGCAGCGTGCGCTCGCCGACGATCTCACGCTCACCAGCAGCGGCATCACCCGCCTGATCGACCGCATGGAAGAGGCCCCTCTGGTCCGGCGCGTGCCGTCACCCGAGGACCGCCGAAGCGTCCTGGTGGAGGTGACCGATCACGGCCGTGCGGTGTTTCTCCGCGCGGCGGAGGTTCACGGGCAGGTCGTCGAACGGTACTTCGTCACGCCGCTGGCCCCGGCCGACTACGGACGGCTGACCACCTCGCTGGGTGAGATCCACCGGGCGCTGCGCGACGACTGACCTCGGGAACTCCGCTCGGCGGTGGTGTGCTCCTCCGTCGCGTCAGCGTTCGAACTTCCAGAAGACGCGCGGCTTCGCGGGGTCTCCCTCGACCTTGATCACGCGGACGGGAATCGAGACCCGCTCGCCGTCGGAGCGCGCTGTACACGTCCCGGTGGCTCCGACCACCGCCTTCAGATGCGCCGGGCAGGACACGTCGTGGATGTCCCTTCCGACCCAGGGAAGTGGGTGGTACCAGCCCTGGATGCGGGCCTCCAGGATGGTCCTGGCGACCGCCAGGTGACCGTCCACCCTCACGTAGAGGCCCTGGGCGACGGGATCGACCGTGGTGTGCTGCACGTCCTTGGCGGCGAGCAGCCAGGTGACGAGACCACCCGCGGCGGCCATGGTGGCCACGCCGCCGACGGCGCCGAGGAGGAAACCGCGCTGCATCTCGTACTCCTGGGTGAGGGGGATCGAGCGGAGGAAGTGGCCCCACTCTCGCGCACGCGCCGGGGCGCGTGCCTCGGCCATATGGCCGGAGTCCGTGGCCGGCCGTGCGGTGGTCTCTCGACCGATCGGCCGATCCGGCCGACGTTCGGCCGGACATACGGTGACCATCATGAGATCCGCTTCCCCCCAGGGCTGCATCCGGGGCTTCGGCTCCGGTGTCCTGCTCGCGGCGTCCACCGTCGACCTGGCCTACGCGGAGAGCTCGGGCTCCGGCATGGCGCCGGCCGCCGTCGTTCTCGTCGCCGGGCTCGCCGCCGTCCTCTGGCCGGCCCGACGGCGACCGCGGTGGCTCTCGGTGCCGCTGCGTACCGCCGTGCCCGCCGTCCTGTCCCTCCTGTACGGCTTCGGCGCCGCGCTGGCCCACCGGAGGGAACCGTTCGGCCCGGGTGAGGCCGTCGTCCTGCTGTGCCTGCTGTTCGTCGCCGTACGGCACGCCCGGCCGCGCTGGGCCCTGGTGTGCGGGGCCCTCGACACCGTGGCACTCCTCGCCCTTCCGATGCGCCTCTACGGACCCCGAGCGGAAGAGAGCCTGGCGCTGCTGGTGATCGGTCTCGTCCTGATCGGTCTCGTCGCCGGGCTCGCCGCGTACCTGCGCTCCATGGACTACCGCCGTACGGTCGCGGTCGGCGAGACACGCCGCGCCGAACGGCTGGCCATCGCCGCCGATCTCCACGACTTCGTCGCCCACCACGTCACGGGGATCCTCGTGCAGACCCAGATGGCCCGGATGATGGCGGCTTCACGCCAGGGTGAGCTGGACCCGGTCCTCGCGGGGATCGAAGGCGCGGCGACCCAGGCACTGGCGTCGATGCGGCGCACGGTAGGCGTACTGCGGGAGACGGGCGATGCGGAGGCCGAGCGTCGCCCGGTGGGCGATCTGGTGGGCATCGTGGACCTGGTGGACGGCTTCGCGAGCCCGACGCAGAAGGTCACCCTGCGCCGCGACCCGGCCGTCCGTGACGACCTGCCGCACGAGGTGCAGGCGGCGGCGTTCCGGGTGGTGCAGGAGGCGTTGACCAACGTACGGCGGCACGCGTCCGACGCCGCGGAGATCACCGTCGGTCTGCGGCACCAGGGCGGCCGGCTGGAGGTGTCGGTCACGGACGACGGCCACGGCGGTACCCAGCTCCCGGAGGCCGCGCGCGGTGGAGGCTTCGGCCTGGTCGGGCTGAAGGAGCGGGTGACCGCGCTGGGCGGTAACCTGTACGCGGGGCCGTGCGTCGGCCACGGCTGGGAGGTTCGGGCGCTTCTGCCGGTGCGCAAGCCCTGAGGGCTCCGGGGCGAACGGACGTGAGCGGTGGTGCGGTGCTGTCGGCCTCCCGACGGCGTTCGACGTACGGCGTCGGCGGAGCCGTGACCCTCAGGACGATGTCTCCCCGGCGCGGACCAGGCCGGTCTCGTAGGCGATGACGACGAGTTGGGCGCGGTCGCGGGCACCGAGTTTGGCCATGGCCCGGTTGGCGTGTGTCTTGACGGTGACCGGCGTGACGAAGAGGCGTTCGGCGATGAGGTCGTTGGAAAGGCCGGTGGCCACGAGGGTCATCACCTCGCGCTCCCGAGGGGTCAGCGTCGCGAGCCGTTCCGGGTCGGACAGAGCGCCGGGAGAGGCCTGGGCGAGGAAGCGGGCGATCAGTCCCTTCGTCGCGGTGGGGGAGAGCAGCGCCTCGTCAGCCGCGACGAGGCGGATCGCGTCGAGGAGTTGGGCAGGTTCGACACCTTTGCCGAGGAAGCCGCTCGCCCCGGCCCGCAGGGCCTGGACGACGAACTCGTCCACCTCGAACGTGGTGAGGACGAGGACCTTCACTCCGGCCAGGTCCTCGTCCTGACCGATGAGCCGGGTGGCCTCCAGACCGTCGACCTCCGGCATCCGGATGTCCATCACGACCACGTCGGCGCGCTCGGAGCGGGCCAGGCCCACGGCCTCCCGTCCGTTGGAGGCCTCCGCCACGACCTCCATGTCCGGCTGGGCGTCGATGAGCAGCCGGAAGGTGCCGCGCAGCAGGGCCTGGTCGTCGGCGAGCAGGACACGAATGGTCATGGGTGCCTTTCGAGGCAGGGGCGGGGGCGAGGGCAAGGGCGAGGGCGAGGGCAGGGGTAAGGGGCAGGGCAGGGGGTTCAGGCGGTCTGCGGGGCCAGAGCGAGGGGGAGTTCGGCCCGCACCCGGAAACCGCCCTGCGGTCGGAGCCCGGCGGTGACCGTGCCTCCGATGGCGGCGGCACGTTCGCGCATGCCGATCAGACCGTGGCCGGTGCCCGGGCCCTTGACCGCGCCGGGACGCCCGTCGTCCGTGACGGTGACCCGCAGTGTCTCGGCGCCGTAGTCCAGGGTCACGTCGGCCCGGGTGGCGGACGCGTGTTTGTGGGTGTTGGTGAGTGCCTCCTGGATGATGCGGTAGGCCGTGAGGCCGGTCGTGGGTGCCACCGGCCGAGGGGTTCCCTGGCGCACGACCTGCACGGACAGTCCGCCGGCGCTCAGACCGTCGATCAGGGTGTCGAGGTCGGCCAGGCCGGGAACGGGCGCCCGGGAGTCGGGTCCGTCGTCGGGCTGGCGCAGCAGACCGACGGTGGCGCGCAGTTCGTCGAGCGCGGCACGGCTGTTGTCCTTGATGTGGGCGAGCGCCTGGTACGCCCGGTCGGGGTCGGTGCGCATCAGATGGTGGGCCACGCCGGCCTGGGCGTTCACCAGGGTGATGTGGTGGGCGACGACGTCGTGCAGCTCGCGGGCGATGCGGACCCGTTCCTCGGTGACCCGGCGGCGGGCCTCCTGCTCGCGGGTGCGCTCGGCGTGGTCCGCACGTGCCTCGACCTCGGCCAGGCGCACGCGGCGGCTGCGGATGGCGTCGCCCAGAGCGGTCGCCGCGATCGCGAGGTCGAACCGGAGCAGGCTCGTACCGGCGAGCGGCGGTTGCGACTGGCTGATCGCGTAGACCGTCGTGATCGCGAGGGAGGCGGTCATACCGGCGATCCACGCGGTGCGTCGGCTGCTGCGGGTGGCGAGGGTGTACAGGGCCACCAGACTCGCGGCCGGCGCCAGCGCGGAATCCGGCACCCGGACCATGTGGGCCAGGTCGATCCCCAGTGTGGTGACGACGACGAGCAGGGGCCGGCGACTGCGGACCACCAGGGGTACGCAGGCCAGCGCGGTCCAGGCCACCCCCGTCGCCCCGGGCAGGCGCCAGCCGGAATGTCCTTCTCCCACGGCGCTCGCCGCCGCGCCGACCAGGACCACCAGCAGCGCCGGAAGCGCGTCCCTGATCCGCTCATGGCGGGCCGACCACTTCCGAAACACGGCTGTCACCTGCATTCCTTCACTTTATGCAGCGCGGACCGGACGGTGGTGAGGGGCCTCCCGCCGGCCGGTCCGCGCGCTGCGGCGCCGGGCTTCAGCCGGCGATTCCGGCCGTCTGCGGCTCACGGTCCCTGCCGGGCCGCTGCGCCGGCTCGTCCGACGGGCCTTCCACCGACACACGGGGAAGCGCCCGGTCCAGCCTGCGGGGCAGCCACCAGTTGCCCCGCCCGCACAGGTGCATGAGAGCGGGCACGACGACCATACGGATCAGCAGGGCGTCGACCGCGACGGCCACCGCCAGACTCACGCCGAACTCGGAGATCACGCGCATCCCGCCGAAGACGAACGAGCCGAAGACGCAGACCATGATGGCGGCGGCGACGGTGATCACCCGGCCGGTCTCGGCCTGGCCGACGCGGACCGCACGGTGGTTGTCCCCGGTGTGGGCCCATTCCTCGCGCATCCGGCTCACCAGGAAGACCTGGTAGTCCATGGAGAGGCCGAACATGATGCCGACGACCAGGATGGGCACGAACGACTCGATCGGTCCGGCGGCGCCGAGCCCGAGCAGCCCGGCACCGAACCCGTACTGGAAGACGACGACGATCGCCCCGAACGCCACCCCGATGCTGAGGATGTTGAGCAGCGCGCCGACGGCCGGGACGAGCAGACTGCGGAAGGCGACGGTCAGCAGCAGGAAGCCGAGCGCGGCGATCACCAGCACGAACACCGGCAGCTTGCCCATCAGCACCGACGCGAAGTCGTCGTTGCTCGCGGTGGGACCGCCCACGTAGACCTTCATCGACGTGCCCTGGGCCGCCTGCGGGATCACGTCGTCGCGCAGGTGGTGGATCAGGTCGGAGGTCTGCGCGGACTGCGGGGAGGTCTTCGGCACGACGGAGATCACACCGACGCTCTGATCGCCCCGCATGGGGGCGGCGCCGACACCCGCGACACCGTCGACCCGTTCGAGGGCGGTCGCCAGCCTCGCCGTGGCCGCCTTGTCGGCGGCGGTGGGGGCCTCGACGGCCAGGACCAGGGGGCCGTTGACGCCGGGCCCGAAGCCGTCGGCGATCATGTCGTACGCCTGACGGTTCGTCGAGGTCGTGGGCAGGTTGCCGTCGTCGGACGCGCCCAGGCGGAGGGTGAGCGTCGGCAGGGCGAGCACCGCCAGGACGACGAGGGCGACCAGGCCCAGCACCTTGGGCCGGGCCTGCACCCGTTCGGCCCAGCGGCTCCACATCCCCGTCCTGGCGACGGTGACGCTCCCGTACGCGGCCAGGGTACGGCGCTGACCGCGGCTGAGGACCCTCGTCCCGATCAGTCCGAGCAGGGCCGGCAGCAGCGTGACGGCGGCCAGCACGGTCAGGACGACGGTGACGGCCGCGCCGATGGCCATGCCGTTGATGATGCCGACGTTCAGGGTGAGCATGCCGAGCAGCGCGACGACGACGGTCAGTCCGGCGAACACCACGGCACGACCGGAGGTGTTGAGGGACCGGGCGATCGACTCGGCGACGCTCATGCCCGCCATCAGGTGGGAGCGGTGCCGGTTGACGATGAACAACGCGTAGTCGATGCCCACGCCCAGGCCGACCAGCGAGCCGAGGGTCAGCGTGGTGTCGGAGAGCGTGATGACATGGCTGAGCAGCATCACCGCGATCGCGGAGGTGCCCACGCCGACGACGGCCGTGATGATGGGCAGCGCCGCCACCCATACCGCTCGGAAGGCGAACAGCAGCACGACGAAGGCGAGCACGATGCCCAGGGCGTCGGCCGCCGCGTTCGGCTCGGGGTTGACGGTGAAGGCCTGCCCGTTCAGCGCGATGCGCAGTGACGCCGACTCCGGAGCGGTGGCGAGTTCCTTCACATGGTCGATCCGGGCGTCGTCGGCACCTTGGTCGAAGGACACCGTGGCGTAGGCGATCCTGCCGTCCTTGCTGATCTGCGCCCTGCCGCCGGGCGGGTAGGGGCTGGTCACGGAGGCCACGCCCGGAGCGTCGGCGATGCGCTTCAGCGCGTCGGTCATCCGCTGCTCGGCCGGGGCGTCGGTGACCTTGCCGCCCTCGGCCTGCCAGACGACCCTGCCGCTCTTGCCCGCCGCACTGTTCGCGGCCTTCTGCAGCAGAGCCGTCGCCTTCGCCGAGTCGGTGTCCTGGGAGATCGGGCTGTTGCCGAAAGCGCTGCCGGCCGCGCCGACGCCGGCGCCGAGGGAGAGCAGCAGGCACACCCAGGCCACGACGACGGCCAGCCGGTGCCGTTGGCACCATCGGGCGAGAGGGGACATCAACGAACCTTCCGACGACACATCACGAGTCGAGCCGTGATCCCGGCTCGGTCATCAGCCTCGCGATCCCCGCGTCTCTCGTCGTCGGCCACCCGCAGACACTCCCGTCTACTGCGAACGCAGCAGACGGGAGAAGAAGAACCGGCCCGTGGGCGGTCACCGCGGGTGAGGGGCCGGGCCGACCATGACTAGCGCCCCGTATGCCCGTATCCTCGTCAATGTCAGATTATCTGCGAAGAGTGATGTATCGCGGGCGCAGGTGAGGCGAAGCGTGGTTCGGCCTGGCAGGGAGTCGATGCAGGCGGGGCGTGCGACAGACGGCACGGGGCCCGCCCGTTTCCGTGAGCGGTTTCTGCAGGGTGAGCCGGTCGGGCAGGGCGTGCGGGCGTCGATTCTGGACTCGTGGCTGCGCTGCCGCTCCCTGGGCCTCTCGCCGGACCAGTCCGACCTGCCCTTTCGGGAAGACTTCGACCTGGACAGCCGGATCGTCCGCGCGGCCGTTCCGGTACTGGACCGACTGCAGTCCAGGTTCTCCGGCAGTCAGATCAACATCTCCCTCGCCGACGCCGAGGGGGTGGTCCTCCTGCGCCGCTTCGGCGACATGTCGCAGGTCACGAACCTTCCGGCGATCCAGAGAGTCCCGGGTTTCGTGTTCGCCGAGCAGTACGCCGGCACGAACGGCATCGGCCTCGCCCTGGCGGAACGGCAGCACATCCGGGTCTACGGCGCCGAGCACTTCGCGGAGCGCTCCCAGGGGAACGCCTGCGTCGCCCTGCCCGTGCGCGACCCGCTGAGCGGGCGCATCGAGGGTGTCCTGTGTTTCGGCTATCCGCGCAGCTTCGAGACCCCGGCGCTGAGTACCGTGATCGGCAAGGCAGCCCGGGCCATGGAACGGCGGCTGCTGGGGCAGAGTTCCGCGCGGGAACGCGCTCTGCTGCGGGCGTACCTGGCCACCGGAACCGAAGCGGTCGCCGGCCCCCACCGAGGCGTCGCGGTGGACGAACTGGCCCTCGAGCTGCACCCCCGTGACCAGGCGGTCCTCATGGAGAAGGCCGCCGAGCTGATCTCCCGTGCGCAGCGGGCCGCCGTCGAGGTGTCCCTGCCCGACGGCCGGCGGATCACCCTCCTCAGCCGTCCGATGGAGACTGCCGCCGGGGTAAACGGCTTCGCCGTCGAGGCCGTCTGGCCGTCGGCAGGACAACCCGCGGCCATCCCGCACCAGGCCGACAACCTGCCGGGCCTGGTCGCCGAGTCCGCCGCCGAGTCCGCCGTCGGCGTCGCCGTCTCGCGGCTCGCGCGCCTCTCCGTCGCCCCGCGGCCCGGGCCCGTACCCGCGGCCACGCCCGGCCAGGCCGCCGTCGACGGCAGCGGTCCCGCCCTCGACGGCACCGGCGGTGCGACGGACGGGCCTGCCGGACCGTCCTCCTCGGGCAGAGGGCTCGTGCTGGTCGGGGAGCCGCAGGTCGGGGCGTACGCCCTGGCCGCGCGACGCCGCCTGGAGCTGCTGTCCGAGGCCAGCGCCCGCATAGGCACCACCCTTGAAGTGCGCCGCACCGCCGAGGAGCTCGCCGAGACCGCGGTCCCGCGACTGGCCGACTTCGTCACCGTCGATCTGCCCGAGGCCGTGCTGCGGGGCGAGGAGTCCGCCGACCCCCTGGGCGACCTGCGCCGCACGGTGGTCCACGGCATCCGCGACGACCTCCCCTTCACCCAGGTCGACAAACGGATCGAGTACGGTCCGACCGCGCCCCAGCTGCGGTGTCTGACCAGCAGACAGGCGGTGCTGGACCCGGACCTGACGCGGTCCGCGGGCTGGCTCGCCCAGGATCCCGAGCACACCGAACAGCTGCTGGCCCACGTGCACTCCCTGATCGCGGTCCCCCTTCTCGCCCGCGGTGTCGTTCTGGGCATCGCGAGCTTCTACCGCGCCCAGGATCCCGCCCCCTTCGACGACGACGACCGTTCGCTCGCCCAGGAACTGGCCGCCCGCGCGGCCCTGTCCATCGACAACGCCCGGCGCTACACGCATGAGCGCACCATGGTCCTGGCCCTCCAGCGCAGACTGCTTCCGCACGGGCTGCCGGACCAGGAGGCCGTCGAGGTCGCCCATCGCTATCTGCCCGCCGAGTTCGACGTCGGCGGAGACTGGTACGACGTCATCCCGCTACCGGGCGCCCGCATCGGCCTGCTGGTCGGGGACGTCGTCGGCCACGGCATGCTCTCCGCCGCCACCATGGGACGGCTGCGCACCGTCGCACGCGGCTTCGCCGAACTCGACCTCCCCCCTGACGAGGTACTCGTCCACCTCGACAACCTGGTGGGACGCATGGACCGGGAGGACTCCGAGGGCGAGGGCGCCGGCATCATCGGCGCGACCTGCCTGTACGTCATCTACGACCCGACCTCGCAGCGGTGCGTGATGGCCCGCGCCGGCCACCCGCCGCCCGCACTGGTCCTCCCCGACGGCAGCGTCTCCTATCCCGAGCTGCCCGCCGGGCCCCCTCTCGGCCTCGGAGGCCTGCCCTTCGACGCCGTCGAGTTCGACCTCCCCCAGGGCAGCCAGCTGGTCCTCTACACGGACGGGCTCATCGAGGACCGGCAGCGCGACGTCGACGTGGTCCTCGAGCAGCTGCGCGGGGCCCTGGCCCACCATCCGCAGCGCACGCCCGAGGAGACCTGCCAGGCGATCCTGGACACCGTGGCGCCGGCCCACCCGTGCGACGACATCGCCCTGCTGGTCGCCCGCACCCACGCCCTGGACCCCCGCCGGATCGCCTCCTGGGACCTGCGCTCCGACCCGGCCCTCGTCGGCGAGGTCCGTGCGTCCGCGCTCCGGCAACTGGCCGACTGGGGACTCGACGAGGCCGCGTTCGCCGCGGAACTGATCCTCAGTGAGCTGGTCACCAACGCCATCAGGCACGGATCCGGGCCCGTCCGGGTACGGCTGCTGTACGACCGCACGCTGATCTTCGAGGTCTCCGACAGCAGCAACACCGCCCCGCACCTGCGCCGGGCGGCCAGTACCGACGAGGGCGGACGCGGGCTGTTCCTCGTCGCCCAGCTGTCGCGGACCTGGGGTACGCGCTACCTCCCCGAGGGCAAGGTCATCTGGGCCGAGTGCGGACTCGACGGCATGTGAGGAAATGTCTGAAATGGCATGATCTGACCCACTAGTATGTGGCCCTGAACGTCGGGAAGAACTCGCCAGGCCGACCCCCGGAGATGTCCGTGTACGACGCTCCCGACACGTCCGTGAAGGCGGGTCCCCCCTTCGGGACGGAACCCCTGGTCCGCGTCCGCGGGCTCAGCAAGCGGTTCGGTGGGACCCTCGCGCTGGACCGGGTCGACCTCGACGTCCACGCCGGCAGTGTCCTCGCCCTCCTCGGGCCCAACGGTGCCGGAAAGTCCACGCTCATCAAGGTGCTCGCCGGTGTCCACCACGCCGACGCGGGACAGGTCACGGTCGACGGGCACCCGCTCGGCAGTCGTGCCGCCACCCTCGGCATGTCCTTCATCCACCAGGACCTCGGTCTCGTGGAGTGGATGACGGTCGCCGAGAACATCGCCCTGAGCGCCGGATATCCACGCCGCGCCGGACTGATCTCCTGGCGGCGGACCCGCGCGCGCTGCGTCGACGCCCTGCGGATCGTCGCCGGACATCTCGACCCCGACGCGCCGATCGCCTCACTCGTCCCGGCCGAGCGTTCGCTGGTCGCGATCGCCAGAGCGCTCGCGGAGCGCGCGAGGCTCATCGTTCTCGACGAGCCCACCGCCCGCCTCCCGGCCGCGGACTGCGCCCGGCTGTTCCGCGTCCTGCACACCCTGCGCGACCGGGGGCACGGCATCCTCTACGTCAGCCACCGCCTGGACGAGGTGTACGAGGTCGCCGACACGTTCGCCGTACTGCGCGACGGCCGCCTCGTCCGCCACGGCCCACTGGCGACCCACAGCCCCGCCCGGCTGGTGCGGGACATCGTCGGCGAGGAACCCACCCGCCACCGCCCCGCCACGGCCGCGGTCGGCGGGCCGGCCGTCCTGACCCTGGACGCGGTACGGACTCCCGGCTCCGGCCCGGTCAGCCTGGAGCTCGGAGCGGGGGAGGTCCTGGGGCTGGTCGGCCTCACCGGTGCCGGTCACACCGAGCTGGGCAGGGCCCTCGCCGGCTCCCGGCCCCTTCTCGAGGGGCGGGCCCTGCTCTGCGGCAGGCCGTACCGCCCCCGTACGGTCGCCGACGCCGTCCGGCTCGGTGTCGGCCTCGTGCCCGGCGACAGACTGGGCGAGGGCTGCCTCACCGACCTGACCGTACGGGAGAACCTCCTGGCCAACCCCCGCGCGGGAGACCGTCCGACGCCGCGCTGGATCAGCCCGGGCCGGGAACGCGCCGAGACCACCGCCCTGATCGAGCGGTTCGCGGTCCGTCCCCGCGACAGCGAGGCCCCCCTCGCCACCCTGTCCGGCGGCAACCAGCAGAAGGTCTTGATCGGCCGATGGCTGCGGATGGGTCTGCGCCTGCTGATCCTCGAGGAGCCGACCGCGAGCGTGGACGTCGGGGCCAAGGCCGTGATCCACCGCCTGCTCGACCAGGCCCTGTCGGCAGGTCTCGCGGTCCTGCTCATCTCCACCGACTTCGAGGAGGTCGCGAGTGTGTGCCGGCGCGCCCTGGTCCTGGTCCGCGGGTCCGTGACGGCCGAGCTGAGCGGTGCGGACCTCACGGCGGCCGGGCTGACCCGGGCGGCTTCGGCCATGCCCCCTTCCGGCATGCCCCCTTCCGGCATGCCCCCGTCCGGCAGGCCTCCTTCCGGCACCGGGACGAACCCATGACCACCCCGCCCTCACCCTCCTCGTCCCGGAGGCCGGCGCGTCGACCGGACCGCCCGCGCCGACCGGGCGGACACCTCATCGGCGCCTACGGCCTGCTCGCCCTCACGGCCCTGCTCTTCCTGATCTTCTCCCTCGCCCTGCCCCGCACCTTCCCCACGCTGGACACCGTCGACTCCATCCTGTCCAACCAGTCGATCCCGGCCGTCCTCGCACTCGCCGCCATGGTCCCCATCGTGGCCGGCGCGTTCGACCTCTCCATCGGCTACGGCCTCGGCCTGGCGCACGTCACGGTGATGCAGCTCGTCGTGGGCGAGGGCTGGCCCTGGCCGCTGGCCTGCCTCACGGTGATCGCCGGAGGGGCGGTGGTGGGCGTCCTCAACGGTGTCATCGTCGTGTTCGGCCGGATCGACTCGTTCATCGCCACCCTCGGGACCGGCAGCATGATGTACGCCGTGACCGGCTGGATCACCGACGGCGGCCGGATCGTCCCCGGCCCGGGGGGACTTCCGGCGGCGTTCACCGACCTCTACGACTCCACGTTCCTCGGCCTTCCGGTCCCCGCCTTCTACGTGCTCGTCCTCACGGTCGTTCTCTGGCTGGTGCTGGAGAGGCTGCCGCTCGGCCGGTGCCTCTACGTCGTCGGTTCCAACCCGCGTGCGGCCGACCTGGTCGGCATCCCGACCCGCACCTACACCGTGTACGCGTTCGCCGCCTCGGGGCTGATCGTCGGCTGCGCCGGGGTGCTGCTCGCGGCCCAGCAACAGATCGGCAATCCGAGCGTCGGCCTCGACTACCTGCTGCCCGCCTTCGTCGGCGCCCTCCTCGGCGCCACGGCGATCAAACCCGGCCGGCCCAACGCCATCGGCACCGTCGTGGCCGTCGCCGTCCTCGCCGTGGGCCTCACCGGCATCGGCCAGCTGGGCGCCGACTTCTGGACCGTCCCGCTGTTCCACGGCGGCACGCTGCTCATCGCCGTCGGCCTGGCCGGTTACGCCGCCCGCCGCCGGCTGCGCAGCGGCGTCGTCGCGGCCCGGGACGCGCCCGGCGCGCCGCCCGCCCAGATACCGGACGGTGGGTCAGGCGGCACCTTTCCCTGACCCGTGCCGGGGCACGGCTCCCGTGCCCCGGCCGTGTCCTCCCGCTCGTTCCCCCGCGAGGAGTCCCTGTGCACGGCAACCGCAGAGCCACCCCCGGCGTCTTCACGGTTCGGTTCGCCTCCTGCGCCCTGCTGGCCACGGCAACCCTCCTGACCGGCTGCGAACGGGGCTCCTCGCGTGGCCCGCAGGAGTCCACCACGGGCCCGAGCGGCTGCCCGGCCGCCCACGCCAGGGCCGAGACCGCCGTCGCGAGGGCGGAGAAGACCGACGTCTCCTGGGACGGGCCCGCCAGCGGTCCCCCGGCGGCGTCGCGCAAGACCATCGTCTACGTCGCCCAGACCATGACCAACCCCGGTGTCGCCGGCGCGGCGAAAGGGGTGCGGGAGGCCGCACGGGTCATCGGATGGAACGTCCGGGTGATCGACGGCGGGGGCAGCCCCGCCGGCATCCAGGCGGCGATGAGCGACGCGGTGGCCCTGAAGCCCTCGGGCATCGTCATCGGCGGGTTCGACCCCAACTCGACGTCGCGGCAGGTCACTCGGGCCAACGAGGAGCGCATCCCGCTCGTCGGCTGGCACGCGGTCGCCGAGCCCGGCCCCAGCCGACGGCCCGAGCTCTTCACCAACGTCACCACCCGCGTCGAGGACGTGGCCGCGATCAGCGCGCAGTGGATCATCTCGCGCTCCAACGGCCGGGCGGGGGTCGTGCTCATCACCGACTCGTCGATCCCCTTCGCCAGGAACAAGTCCGAACTGATCAGGACGGCGCTCGCCACCTGCCGGGGCGTCAGACTGCTCGCGTACGAGAACATCCCGATCCCGGACGCGAGCAGCCGCACGCCTCGGGAGATCTCCTCTCTCCTGGCACGCTTCGGGAACAGGTGGACCCACTCCGTAGCCATCAACGACCTGTACTTCGCCGACGCGGCCCCCGCCTTCCGCGCGGCCGGGGAGAACGGCTCCGGCCCGCCCTTCAACATCGGAGCGGGCGACGGCGACCCCTCCGCCTTCCAGCGCATCAACAGCAGGCAGTACCAGGCCGCCACCGTGCCCGAGCCGCTGTCGCTGCAGGGCTGGCAGATCGTCGACGAGCTCAACCGGGCCTTCTCCGGCCGTCCCGCCAGCGGGTATGTGGCACCGGTCCACATCGCCACGGCCGACAACAGCGCCGGTGTCACGGCGTGGGACCCGTCGGGCTACCGGGAGGGGTACCGCGAGATCTGGGGCAAGTGACCGTAAAGGCGACCCGACCAGCCTCTATGGCCCACTCACAAGAACGCGTCGGGACCTGCCGGGCGTTTTTTGTCGGTGATCAGTCACGCTGTCCGGAGCTGCGGTTCACCACGATCCACGGTGATGTGGCGCTCCAGCTCCCGCTGGACGTGGGCAAGGACCCGGCGGGCGGCAACACCCGCGGCCCGCGTTGACGGACTGATCCCCTGAGCGGGGGTGCGGCCGACCCCGGCGGCGGCGCTGGTCGAGTTCACTCCTTCCCGGAGAGCAGGCGGCGCGGATTGGCGATGCGGAAGGCGTGTGCCGCGGCTCCGCCCAGACCGAAGCCGGGGTACTGCGGCGGCTCCGCGTAGGGGCGGTCCGAGCCCTGGACGACGGCGTCCACGCCGAGAGCGCGCACGACGGCGTCCACGGCGGTCGGACCGTACGAGGACGTCTCCACGAACACGTCGGGGTCCACTCCGAGGGCGCCCCCGTCGCCCCGGGCGGCGAAACGCTCGCCGTGCAGCGGGGCGAGCCCGCCCAGGAGGGCGAAGCACACCCGCAGACGGGGGTGGCGTGGCCGGCCGAAGGCCCGGAAGGCGAACCAGGCGGCGTGCATCTGCTGGACGTAGGGCACCATCGCGGGCCACCAGCCGGGCCCCTCGGAATCGCCGGCCGCGGGACCGGGATGCACGAACAGCGGGAGACCGCGCTCTTCGAGCAGATCGAGCAGCGGGGCGCATCGCGCGTAACCGGCCGCGTCGGCAAGGGCGTTCGCCGGGAGCTGGAGGCCGGCGAAGCCCTGGTCGAGCACGGCGGCCGTGGCCCCGGCGTCGACCTCGCCGACACTGGCGGCGGCCCAGGAACCGAACGGCTCGGGAAGCGCGGCCGCGCCTTCGTGGTAGGCGTCCAGCAGGGGGCGGCCCTCGGCTGCGGGCAGCCACTCGATGCCGAGCGGGGAGGACAGGGAGACGAGCACCCTGCCGAGACCGTCGGCGGCGGCGAGCTCGGCGCGCCGGGCGACGTCGTGGTCGGCGGGAGGGATCTGGTAAGGCGGCTCACCGTGCAGGAAGAGGGTCCAGTCGTCCAGGTACGGCGGTTCGCGGCGCGACCGCAGGGCCGCCACCAACGCGGGACTCCACAGATGCTGGTGTACGTCGACGTTCGTCATGACGCTCCTCCCACGCAGGTGCGCAGTGCGCTCCGCACGTCGCCGCCCCCAGCATGTCGTGACTCACCTCCTCCGCGCAGGCCAAGGCGCAGGAGGACGGGTCTGTGGGAGATCCTCACGGCGGACACCGACAGGCGCCTCAACCGCGTGGGGTGAGGCGCCGTGGACGTGCCGGTGGGGATCAGGACGACTGGGCCGCCTGGTACAGGTTCTGTGCGTCCGCGCCGAAGTACGGCCCGTACATGGCGTTCGGAAGGAAGTTGTACTTGAAGCTGTTCACCGAGGACTGCAGCCCGGCGCCGGTCGACTCGTCGAACTGTGTGAACCAGGGCCCGCCGCTGGAGCCGCCGGTCATGTTGCAGGTCAGACCGTGGTCGCCGGACAGCAGGAAGTCCCGGTAGGTCGTCCCGCTGCAGTAGATGAACTTCTCGCCGTCGTAGGGGGCTGCGGCGGGGAAGCCGAAGGCGTACATGGCCTTGTTGTAGCCGGTGTTGAAGGCCAGGCCCTGGCCGCCGACGACATCCGTCAGCCGTTTCCCGTCGAGCGGCGAGACCACGGCCGCGCCGATGTCGTAGTTGATGTCCTCGCTGGCCGTCCACTGCGGCGTGGACAGCGTCTTGGACGCGGTCCAGGTGCCGTACGGGGCCTGTCCGTCGTGGTATCCGGGCACGAACACCCAGTTGGTGTGCCAGGCCCCCTCCAGCTTGACGCAGTGCCCCGCGGTGATCACGGTGCTCTTGTTGGCGCTGGTGACGGCGTTGCCGGAGCAGGAGGCGGTACGGCCCTGGTACGTGAAGAACACCCGCCCCGCGGTCCGCGCCACGGCCCCGCCCGCGGTCCAGGGGCCGCCGCTGTGGGGAATCGCCCTGACTCCGGCGTCGGAGGCGGGCACGCTGGGCCGGATCACGGTCTTCTCGCCCTTACGGGGCTGCGACGCCGCCGTGGCCGAGCGGTCGACGGACAGGACGTCGAGCCCGGTGGCCTGGCGCATCCGTTCCGGCGTCCAGAAGTCACGGGCGCGCTCCTGCGCCGAGAGCGTCACCGCTCCCGGCTGCGGGGCGGCACCGGCGGGTGTGGCGACGACGCCGGTGGCCAGCATCGCGGCGACCCCGGCCAGGGCGCCGAGGAGGGTGCGGCGCACACGGGTGCCGTCGGAGGTACGCAGTCTGCTGAGGCTGCCGTTCACGCGGTCTCCTTCTGCGGTGGGGGACCGGGCGGCAGGGGTCAACCGCCCGGGCAGACAGGGTTGTTACTGCGTGCAGTCAGGGGGCAGCGTGCCACCACCGACAGGAAATGGGCAGGTGCACGTCAGGATAATGACCGAAACCGCACACTCTCTCTTCGCCGACGGCACGAGGGGCGCCTCTCGCCACGGCCCGGAGGGTGCGTTTGACTCGTGCCCTGGCCCGGCACCACCCACAGGAGCTCCCCGTGACGTACGACAGCACCGCCATCCGCTCCCTGATCCCCGCCCTCACGGGCGAGACGGCGCACTTCGACGGCCCCGGCGGCACGCAGACCCCCGAGCCCGTCATCCGGGCCATCGCCGACGCGCTGGCGCACCCCCTGTCGAACAGGGGCCACCTGGCGCCGGGAGAGCGCAACGCCGAGCGCATCGTCACCGGCGCCCGCCGGGCCATGGCCGACCTGCTGGGGGCGCACCCCTCGGGGATCGTCTTCGGCCGCAGCGCCACCCAGCTCGCCTACGACTTCTCCCGCACCCTCGCCACGACGTGGTCGCGCGGGGACGAGGTGGTCGTCACCCGCCTCGACCACGACGCCAACATCCGCCCCTGGGTCCAGGCCGCCGCCCGGGCCGGCGCCACCGTCCGCTGGGCCGACTTCGACCCCGCCACCGGGGAGTTGACCACCGACCACATCCGCGCCGTGCTGTCCGACCGCACCCGGCTGGTCGCCGTCACCGCCGCCTCCAACCTGATCGGAACCCGACCCGCGATCACCGAGATCGCACGGCTGGCGCACGACGCCGGAGCGCTCTGCTACGTCGACGGTGTCCACCACGCCGCCCACACCCTCGTCGACCTGGAACAGCTCGGCGCCGACTTCTTCGTCTGCTCCCCGTACAAGTTCCTCGGCCCTCACCACGGAGTCCTCGCCGCCCGGCCGGAACTGCTCGAGACCCTGCACCCCGACAAGCTCCTGCCCGCCACCGACGCGGTCCCGGAACGCTTCGAACTGGGCACCCTGCCCTACGAGTTCCTGGCCGGCACCCGTGCGGCCGTGGACTTCCTCGCCGGGCTCGACGCGGACGCCACGGGCACCAGGCGACAGCGCCTGACCGCCGCGTTCGCCGCACTCGAAACGCACGAACAGACCCTGCGCGCCCAGCTCGACAAGGGACTGTCGGCCCTCGAAGGCGTCACGGTCCACTCCCG
Organism: Streptomyces resistomycificus; assembly: GCF_001514265.1. Classification (GTDB taxonomy): domain Bacteria; phylum Actinomycetota; class Actinomycetes; order Streptomycetales; family Streptomycetaceae; genus Streptomyces; species Streptomyces resistomycificus. Next base: position 463,759 of record NZ_KQ948989.1, read on the forward strand.
GGCGGCCGACCGCACGCCCACCCTGCTGCTGACCTTCGAGGGCCGTGACACCACGGACGCCTACCGCTTCCTCGCCGAGCGCGGCGTACAGGCCCCGTCCGGCTCCTTCTACGCCGTCGAGGCCTCCCGCCGCCTCGGGCTGGGCGACTCCGGCGGCCTGCGCATCGGCCTCGCCCCCTACAACGACAGCGACGACGTGGACCGGTTCCTGACGGGGCTGGCCGGGTTCCTGGCGCTCTGAGCGGGCGCGGGGAGGAGACTGGGACGAGGACGCCAGCTCGGGCAACCGAAGGAGAGCCGGTCATGACATTCCCCACCGAGCGAGCCGTCAGGACCACCCCGGAAGGTCTCCTGTGGGAGCCCAGCGAGCGCTGGGTGCGGGGCCGCAAGGGCGACGTCACGGTCGTCGACAGCCGGCACCCCGTCCTCGTCTGGGAGCCCGACGTCCCGGTCCCGCTGTACGCCTTCCCCCGCGCGGAGGTCCGCGAGGACCTGCTCCGGCCCGCGAAGAACCCCCCGACCGGCGCGCACACCGGTTCACGGGTCTTCTACGACCTCGAAGCGGACGGCACCGTGGTGGAGAACGCGGCCTGGACCTTCCCCGCCGCGGACCTGGCCGGCCACATCGCCTTCGAGTGGTTCCGGCACTGGGACAGCGGTCTGGACCACTGGTACGAAGAGGAGGAAGAGATCTTCGTCCACCCCCGCGACCCGCACAAACGGGTGGACGCCATGCCCAGCGCCCGGCACGTCGTGGTCGAGATCGACGGCACGGTCGTCGCGGACACCCACCGCCCCGTACTGCTCTTCGAGACGAGCCTGCCGACCCGGTACTACGTGCCCCGCGAGGACGTCCGCCTCGACCTGTTCGCACCCACCGACCACAGCACCGGATGCCCGTACAAGGGCACCGCGCGGTACTGGTCCCGGCGGGGCGAGGCCCAGGTGCCGCCGAACATCGTCTGGAGCTACGCCGATCCGCTGCCCGCGGTCGGCGCCGTCAAGGGCCTGCTGGCCTTCTACAACGAGGCGGTCGACATCACCGTCGACGGCGAGCGGCTGGAGCGCCCCGTCACGCCGTTCACCCCAGGGCTCTCGCCGCGGTCGTCGACGTGACGTGGCCGGTGACGAGGGGCGAGCGAACCGACACCTGAATGGTCGTGTACGGACCGGACATCCCGGACGGCACCGGAACCTGCCCCCCGCCGACGCTTGCCTTCCGGCCCGCAGGCAGGTAGACCCCCACGTGACCCGGCTCTCATGGCACCCGGGCGGCATAGCCGCGACCATGGTGTTCCTCACCGCAGGCCGAAAGGATCGGGGATGCTCAGCAAGGTACTGGTCGCCAACCGCGGCGAGATCGCGATTCGCGCCTTCCGCGCCGGCTACGAGCTGGGCGCGAGGACTGTCGCCGTCTTCCCGCACGAGGACCGCAACTCCCTGCACCGGATGAAAGCCGACGAGGCCTACGAGATCGGTGAGCAGGGGCACCCCGTACGGGCCTATCTCTCCGTCGAGGAGATCATCCGGGCGGCCCGGCTGGCCGGAGCCGACGCCGTCTACCCCGGCTACGGATTCCTGTCCGAGAACCCCGAGCTGGCGCGGGCCTGCGAGGAGGCGGGCATCACCTTCGTCGGGCCGAGCGCGCAGATCCTGGAGCTGACGGGCAACAAGGCGCGCGCGGTCGCCGCCGCCCGCGCGGCCGGCGTACCCGTGCTGGGCTCCTCGGCGCCCTCCACCGACGTGGACGAGCTGGTGCGGGCCGCCGAGGACGTCGGCTTCCCCGTGTTCGTCAAGGCGGTCGCCGGCGGTGGCGGGCGGGGCATGCGCCGCGTCGAGGACCCCGCCCAGCTGCGCGAGTCCATCGAGGCCGCGGCCCGCGAGGCGGCCTCCGCCTTCGGCGACGCCACGGTCTTCCTGGAGAAGGCGGTCGTCGAACCCCGCCACATCGAGGTGCAGATCCTCGCCGACGGGCAGGGCAACGTCATCCACCTCTTCGAGCGGGACTGTTCCGTGCAGCGCCGCCACCAGAAGGTCATCGAGCTGGCGCCCGCGCCCAACCTCGACCCCGCCCTGCGCGAGCGGATCTGCGCCGACGCCGTGAACTTCGCCCGCGAGATCGGCTACCGCAACGCCGGCACCGTCGAGTTCCTGCTCGACCGCGAGGGCAACCACGTCTTCATCGAGATGAACCCCCGCATCCAGGTCGAGCACACGGTGACCGAGGAGGTCACCGACGTCGACCTGGTCCAGGCCCAGCTGCGCATCGCCGCCGGCGAGAGTCTCGCCGACCTCGGTCTCTCGCAGGAGACCGTAACCCTGCACGGCGCCGCGCTCCAGTGCCGGATCACCACCGAGGACCCGGCCAACGGCTTCCGCCCCGACACCGGCCGGATCAGCGCCTACCGCTCGCCCGGCGGCTCCGGCATCCGCCTCGACGGCGGTACGACCCACGCCGGCACCGAGATCAGCGCGCACTTCGACTCGATGCTGGTCAAACTCTCCTGCCGGGGCCGGGACTTCACCACCGCGGTCCGCCGCGCCCGGCGTGCCGTCGCCGAGTTCCGCATCCGCGGCGTGGCCACGAACATCCCGTTCCTGCAGGCGGTCCTCGACGACCCGGACTTCCAGGCCGGCAACGTCACCACGTCGTTCATCGAGCAGCGCCCGCACCTGCTCACAGCCCGCCACTCCGCCGACCGCGGCACCAAGCTGCTCACCTACCTCGCCGACGTGACCGTCAACAAGCCGCACGGCGAGCGTCCCGAGCTGATCGACCCCACCAGCAAACTGCCGTCGCCGACCGTGGCCGAACCCCCTGCGGGCTCGAAGCAGCAGCTCACCGAACGCGGCCCGGAGGGCTTCGCCCGATGGCTGCGCGAGTCGCCGACCATCGGCGTCACCGACACCACGTTCCGCGACGCCCACCAGTCGCTGCTCGCCACCCGCGTCCGGACGAAGGACCTGCTCGCCGTCGCCCCGGTGGTGGCCCGCACCCTGCCCGAGCTGCTGTCCCTGGAGTGCTGGGGCGGCGCGACCTACGACGTCGCCCTGCGCTTCCTCGCCGAGGACCCCTGGGAGCGGCTCGCCGCCCTGCGCGAGAGCGTCCCGAACATCTGTCTGCAGATGCTGCTGCGCGGCCGCAACACCGTGGGCTACACCCCCTACCCGACCGAGGTGACCGACCACTTCGTGCAGGAGGCCGCGGACACCGGCATCGACATCTTCCGCATCTTCGACGCGCTGAACGACGTGGACCAGATGCGGCCCGCCATCGACGCGGTACGGGCCACCGGGACGGCCGTCGCCGAGGTCGCCCTCTGCTACACCTCCGACCTGTCCGACCCGGCGGAGCGGCTCTACACCCTGGACTACTACCTCCGGCTGGCCGAGCAGATCGTGGACGCCGGCGCCCACGTCCTGGCCGTCAAGGACATGGCGGGCCTGCTGCGCGCCCCCGCCGCCGCCAAGCTGGTCTCCGCCCTGCGCCGCGAGTTCGACCTGCCGGTCCACCTGCACACCCACGACACCGCGGGCGGCCAGCTCGCCACCTACCTCGCCGCGATCCAGGCCGGCGCGGACGCGGTGGACGGCGCGGTCGCCTCGATGGCGGGCACCACCTCGCAGCCGTCCCTGTCGGCGATCGTCGCGGCGACCGACTACTCCGAGCGGCCGACCGGCCTCGACCTCAGGGCCGTCGGTGACCTGGAGCCGTACTGGGAGAGCGTCCGCAAGATCTACGCGCCGTTCGAGGCGGGCCTGGCCTCGCCGACCGGCCGCGTGTACGACCACGAGATCCCCGGCGGGCAGCTGTCCAACCTGCGCACCCAGGCCGTCGCGCTGGGCCTCGGCGACCGCTTCGAGGACATCGAGGCGATGTACGCAGCCGCCGACCGTATCCTCGGCCACCTGGTGAAGGTCACCCCCTCGTCCAAGGTGGTCGGCGACCTCGCCCTGCACCTGGTCGGCGCCGGGGTGTCGCCCGAGGAGTTCGAGGAGACGCCGGACCGGTTCGACATCCCCGACTCCGTCATCGGCTTCCTGCGCGGCGAGCTGGGCACCCCGCCCGGCGGCTGGCCGGAACCGTTCCGCAGCCGGGCGCTGCAGGGCCGCGCCGACGCCAAGGCCGTGCAGGAGCTGACGGCCGAGGACCGCACCGGACTGGAGAAGGACCGGCGTGCCACGCTCAACCGGCTGCTGTTCCCCGGGCCGACACGCGAGTTCGAGACCCACCGGCAGACCTTCGGCGACACCAGCGTGCTGGACAGCAAGGACTTCTTCTACGGGCTCAGGCCCGGCACGGAGTACGCCGTCGACCTCGAGCCCGGCGTGCGGCTCCTGATCGAGCTGGAGGCGGTCGGCGAGGCCGACGAACGCGGCATGCGCACGGTGATGTCCGCGTTGAACGGCCAGCTGCGCCCGATCCAGGTCCGCGACACCGCCGCGTCCTCCGACGTACCGGTGACCGAGAAGGCCGACCGTTCCAAGCCCGGCCACGTTCCCGCGCCGTTCGCCGGAGTGGTGACACTCGCCGTCGCCGAGGGCGACGAGGTGGAGGCCGGGGCCACGGTCGCCACGATCGAGGCGATGAAGATGGAGGCCACGATCACCGCGCCGAAGGCCGGACAGGTCTCCCGGCTCGCCATCAACCGGATCCAGCAGGTGGAGGGCGGCGACCTGCTCGTGGAGATCGCCTGACCGCCTGAGCCCCGCTCCGTGCTGTCAGCGCGGCGAGTGGCCGTGGGGGCCGGGCCGGCCCCCACGGCCCCGGGTGAGCGGGAGGAGGTCCGGTCGTGACGGTGATCTACGAGGTCAACACCGGTGTCTGGCTGGACGGGTTGAGCCGCCGACGCGGCCACCGCGTCACCCTGGGCGAGGTGCCGGGCGAGGCGTGGGACGAGATCGCCCGGCCGGGCCTGGACACCGTCTGGCTGATGGGGGTCTGGGAACGCAGCCCGGCCGGGCTGGCGATCGCCCTGCGTGATCCGGCCCTGTCGGCGTCGTTCCGCCAGGCCCTGCCCGACGTCACCGAGGGGGACGTCGCGGGATCCCCGTACTGCGTACGCGACCACGTCGTCGACGCCTCCCTCGGCGGACCGGAGGGGCTGGCCGCAGCCCGCGCCCAACTGGCCGCGCGCGGGCTGCGGTTGCTCCTGGACTTCGTCCCCAACCACGTCGCCCCCGACCATCCCTGGCTCACCGAGCACCCCGACCGCCTGATCCGGGGCACCGCGGACGACCTGGAGCGGGCGCCCGCCGACTTCGTCGAGGCCGGCGGGCGGATCTACGCCCGTGGCCGCGACCCGTACTTCCCGCCCTGGCCGGACGTGGTCCAGCTGAACGCCTTCGCCGACGGGCTGCGGGCGGCGACGGTGGACACCCTGGTGGCCATCGGCGACCAGGCCGACGGCGTGCGCTGCGACATGGCGATGCTGATGATGAACGACGTCTTCGCCAGGACCTGGGGCGAGCGGGCGGGCCCGGCTCCCGCCGAGGACTTCTGGCCGTACGTCATCCCGCGCGTCCGGACCCGCCACCCCGACCTCCTCCTCGTCGCCGAGGCGTACTGGGACCTCGAACACGCCCTGCGGCAACAGGGCTTCGACCACTGCTACGACAAGCCGCTGTACGACCGTCTGTGCCAGGAGGACGCCGCGTCCGTCCGCAGCCACCTGCGGGCCGACCCCGCGCACCAGCGGGGCCTGGTCCGCTTTCTGGAGAACCACGACGAGCCGCGGGCCGCCGCCACCGTGCCGGGGCTGAGGGGGCGGGCGGCGGCGACGATCGTCGCGACCCTGCCCGGCGCGACGCTGTGGCACGAGGGCCAGTTCGAGGGCCGCCGGGTGCGCCCACCGGTGTTCCTGTCCCGCAGGCCGCGGGAGCCGGTCGACGAGCGGCTGCGGGACTTCTACGCCCGTCTGCTGCCCGCCGCCGCGACCGTGCGCCAGGGGGAGTGGCGGCCGTTGGCCCCGACCGGATGGCCGGACGACGACACCCACCGCCACCTGCTGGCATGGACCTGGACCCGCGACGAGGCCCGCCACGTGGTCGTCGTCAACTACTCCGGCCACCCGGCCCGGGCCCGCCTCCCCCTGCCGTGGCACGACCTGCGCGGCACCACGCCCCACCTGACCGACCTCCTCACGGACCGGACGTACGACCGTGAGGGCGACGAACTCACCGACCCGGGCCTGTTCGTGGCCCTGGACGCCTGGCAGGGGCACGTCCTCTCGGTACGGCCCGGGACCGGTGCGCGCGCTCCGGATCCACGGTCAGGTCAGTGAGCAGGCGGCCCCGTTCAGGGTGAACGCCGAGGGGCCGGGATTCGCCGCGCCCCGTGTCGCCGTGAAGCCGAGGGTGACCGAGCCCGCCGCGGGGATCGCCGCCGTGTACGAGGCGGACGCCACGGCGACGTCGGAGCCGGTCTGTGTCGCGGTGCCGCCCCACAGACTGGTGACGCGCTGGCTGTCGGGGAAGGTCCACCGCAGGGTCCAGCCGTTGACCGCCGAGCTCGAGGTGTTGCGGACGACGATCTCGCCCTGGAACCCGCCGGACCACTGGCTCGTCACCCGGTAGCCGACACCGCATGAGGCCGCCGGACCGTCGGCAGCGGTGGTGACCGTCACCGCGCCGGAGCGCTGAGAGCGGTTGCCGGCGGCGTCGCGGGCGTACACCGCGTAGGTGTAGGAGGTGGCGGGGGAGAGGCCCGTGAGAGTGGCGGTGGCTCCGGTCGTCGTGGTGGTGGCGGTCTCGGTCGTGCCGTTGACCCGGACGACGTCGTACCCCGTGACTCCGGTCGCGTCGGTGGCCGCCCGCCAGGTGAGGGTGACCGACGAGGAGGTCACCGCCGAGGCGGTCGGTGTGCCGGGCGCGGTCGGGGGAGTGGTGTCGCCGCCGCCGGAGGAGTAGACGGCGGCCTCCTTGGCGGTGGCGGCGATGCCGTTCGCCCCGTTGAAGATCCGCTGCCCCCAGGTGGTGAGCTGGTCGGGGGCGAAGCCCGTGACCATGTCCAGGTATTCGACCCCGCCGCCGTTGCCGCTCCACGACCAGCCCAGGTAGCCGAGGCCCAGCCGCTGCGCGGCGGCCAGGATGGCGTCCTCGTCCGGGTTGCCGTCCGAGTGGTTGTGGCCGAACTCGCCCACCACGATGGGCAGTCTCGCGGCGACGAACCGGTTCAGGTAGTCGTTGACCTCCGCGGCGGTGTCGAACACGCCGTACATGTGGATGGAGAAGACGGTGTTGGCGTCGGGGTCGGCGGCGAAGACCGACGCCGCGTTGTCGCGCATGGTGAACGCCCAGTCCTGTCCCCAGTTGGGCCCGTCGACCATGAGGGTGTGGCCGAAGCCGGCCGTGCGCAGCCTCTGGATCGCCGCCTTGGTGTCGGCCGTCCAGCTCGCGTAGTCGTTGTTGCCGTACGGCTCGTTGCCGAGGTTGACGATGACGTGGCTCTCCTGACCGGTCAGCGCGCTCTGCACGCTGATCCAGTAGTCGGCGGCCCGCGCCAGGGTGACGGCGCCGCTCTGTTCCCCGTATCCCGTGGTGTCGTGTACCTCCAGGACGCAGATGAGCCGGTTCCGCTTGCACTGGGCGACGACGTTCGCCACGTCCGCGGTGTCGTTGCGGGTCCAGCGGTCACCGCTGGAGAGGACCACCCGGACCGTGTTGGCGCCTTTGGCCTTGATGTGGGCCAGCGAACTGATCCGGTCGGGGTACCAGGTGTGCGCGTGGTTGACGCCCCGCATCACGAAGTCGTTCCCCGACGCCTCCAGCAGACGGCCGCCCTGGACGCGGAAACCGGTCGGTGCGGCATGGGCGGACGGCGTGGTGAGGGCGAGGAGGGGGAGGAGCAGACCGAGGAGGGTGACGGCGATGGCGGTCAGCCGTGGGACGACGGGAGGACGGAAGGTCGTACGGGATCTCATGGCGGCTCCAGGAGAGGGGTGGGGTCCGTGCCGGAGTCAGGAGGAGGCGGCGGCTGTCCGGACCGTGCAGGTGACGGTGGCCGACGGGGTGCCGCCGGCCGCGGGGGCGGTGGCGATGAAGCCGAAGGTGGCGCTCGCACCGGGGGCGAGGCCGCCGTTCCAGCCGGCGTCGGTGACGGTGGCCGTACCGTCGGAGGCGGTACTCGCGGTGCCGTTCCAGACCTGGCCGACGCGTGCGCCCGCCGCCGGTACGACCGTCGCGGTCCAGCCCTTGACGGGGGCGGCGGAGGTGTTGGTCACCGTCACCTCGCCCTGATAGCCGCCCTGCCAGGTGCCGACGGCCCGGAAGGACGCGGTGCAGGACTTGTCACCGGGGTCACCGGGGTCACCGGGGTCATCCGGGTCCTCCGGCGGGACCGTGTCGAGGAGCGCGGCCAGCGCCGGGTACCAGCGGGCGGCGATCTTGTCGTCGCCGGAGGCGTTGGGGTGGACACCGTCGTAGGTGTCGGCGGCCGTGCTGAAGCCCGTCCACTGGTCGACCACGGTGACCGGGGAGCGGCTGGTGCCGGTGGCCCGGGCCCAGTCGGGAATCCGCGCGTTGAAGTCGACGACACGTTGCGCGCAGGCCGCGCAGCTGCCGGGGTTCATGGGGATGAGTTGGGCGACGAGGATCCTCATGTCCGGGTTGGACGCCCGCATCTGGGCCACGAGCTTGGTGTAGGCGCTCAGGATGCGGTCGGGGGCGATCGCGCTCCAGACGTCGTTGGTGCCGAAGTGCATGACAACGATGTCCGGATCCGTCGCCGCGAGCCGTCCCGGTAACAGGTTCTGGTCGGCGACGTTGGTCACCAGTTCGCCGCCGTGCCCCTCGTTGTCACCGTCGTGCGGTTGTCCGCATCCCTGTGGGCCGAGGGTGCCCACGAAGTCGACGTCGGTGTGGCCGGCGTTCTGCAGGCGGTTCCACAGCACCGCCCGCCAGCAGCCCGGCGAACCGGTGATGGAGTCGCCCAGCGGCATGACACGCACGGGGTCCGCCGACGGTGCGGCGGCGGCGCCCGGTGCGAGGGTGATCCCGAGGGGCAGGAGGAGGGCGGTCAGCAGGCCGAGCAGCGAAACGATCCGTGACAAGGGTGTGTGGCGGGTGTCGCGCATGGTGTTCCCTTCCCTGAGCGAGGTGGGAGCGCTCCCATGAAGCCATCAAGCCACTCTTGTCAGTTACGCGTCAAGATGTCGGCGTGAGGCCGTGACCGAGGCCCAGGTGGGGGCGGGGGAGCCTTGCTCACCCGCCCCCACCTCACGCCAACGGGCGGGGGAACGTCCGCAACGCCGCCGCCAGGCCCGCCGCGTCGGTGCCGACCTTGCGGTAGGCGGCGGACAGCAGCTGCCGCACACCCTGCTCGGTGAGGCGCAGTTCCTTCGCGACCACCGCCACCGGATGCCCCTGGGCCGTCATCTCCGCCGCCCGGCGTTCGTGGGCGGTGAGGGTGTCCGTCTGGCCGTAGCGCAGGGGCAGCGGCCGCATGCCGGCGGCGGAGAGTTCCTCCCTCGCCCGGGTGACCACCGACTCGGCGCCACAGTGCACGGCGGTCTCCAGGCCACGGTAGAGCCGGTCGGCGGCCTCCTGGAGCCGGTTGTGGCGGGACAGGGCGGCCCCGTGGCCGACCAGCGCCCGGGCCAGTTCGTAGGCGGCGGGCGACTGCTCCAGCTGTTCGACTGCCTGCGCGTGCAGGTCGAGCGCCGCCGGACCGCCGGTTACCTCGGCCTCGACGTGCAGTGCCTGGCCGATCACGGACGCCGCACCGAAGTCGCGGGCCCGCCTGACGGCGTCCTGGGCCAGGCGGACCGCCCGGTCGGGGGCGGTGGGCGCGAGGGAGGAGGCGAGATCCAGCTGCCAGGAGCACCAGGAGGGATTGCGCCAGGCCCGGGTCTCCAGCTGGTCCCCGACCTCCAACAGGAGTACTTCCGCCTCGGCACGCCGGCCCTCCGCGAGGAGCAGTTCGGCGTACACCGTGCGCGGATCCGGGTAGATGACGGCGTTCGGGACGATCTCGCCGTAGTGGTACCGGTCGGCGAGCCGACGGGCGGCTGCGGCCCGCCCCCTGGCCAGCAGGATCTGGATGAGGATGCCGATGGCGAACCACTGGGCGGGTACCGCGCCCTCCACCCGGTCGGCGATGCGCAGACCCTCCCGCGCGAGTTCCTCCGCCTCGGCGAGGCAGCCGCGCCGGTAGCGGACGTAGCCCAGCAGGGCCTGGCCCAGGGCCAGATGGGAGCCGCGCCAGCCCTTGGTCTCGCACTCCGCCATGCCCTTGGTGAACAGTTCCTCGGCCCGTCGGGGCTGGTCGCAGTACATGAACACGAGAGCGACCGAGACCGGGATCTCGAAGCCCCGGTGCTCGTCGGTCCAGCTCATCCCCCCCGCGCAGGGCGTCGTCGGCACACGTGAGGACGGTCGGGCGGGGCTCGCCGCGCACCAGGGCGTCCCATGCGCGCAGGCCCAGGATGTAGCGCTCCTCCAATCCGCGGCCGGTCAGCTTCGCGGCCAGCCGGGTGAGCTTGCGGGAGCGGGCGCAGGAGTCGGGTTCGTCGTTGCGGAACATGCTCCACACGAAGTGGTCGGCCTGCATGCGCAGTTTGATCCGGGGACTGCGGGCCTGCTGTGCCTCGTCGGCGGCCACCGAGGCGGCCTCGGCCATCCGGTCGGTGTGGGCCAGCGCCTGGGCGAGCCGATAGGCGATGGCGGCTCGCAGATCGGGGTCGACCCCGGGTTCGGCCAGCGCCTCACGGAGGTGGCTGACCGTGGCCGTGGGTTCGATCAGGAAGGTGGAGCAGGCGAGTTCGTGGAGGATGGCCGCGCGGTCCTCCGGAAGGGGCGGCTCCTGAAGCGCCCGGGTCAGCATGCGCCGGGCCGCCTCCGGTGCCCCGGCGCGCAGGTACTCACGGGCGGCGGCGCGCAGGCATTCGACCGCCTCGGGCCGCGAGTCGCAGGGGACTTCCAGGAGGTGCCGGGCGGCGGCCGTCGGGCCGAAGCCCGCGGCGCGGACGACCTCGGCGGCCGTGTTGTGCATGCCGACGCGCAGGTGCGTGGGCACGTCGTCGTAGATCGTCCTCCCGATCAGCGGGTGGGCGAACTCCAGGCCACAGCCCGGCCCTTGGCTTTCGGCCAGGATCCGCGCGGCGCGCAGCCGCTCGGTCGCCTGTACGGACTCCGCGGTGCCGATGACCGCGATGTTCGCGGCGAGCTCCGGCGAGAAGGACCCGCCCAGTACGGCGGCGGCCCACGCGTAGCGGACGGTGGCCGGGCCGAGTCGGTGCAGACGCTCGATCAGCCCGGGGCCCTTGACGGCCGCCGCGAGGTCCCGCATGAGGGGCAACTCGTGCCGCATGCCCCGGACATGCCGTTCGGCGAGCCGGATGGCGAGTTCGACGGCCTCGAACGGACTCCCGCCGGTGGCGGTCCAGCACTCGTGACAGAACTCGTCCTCGGCCTCTTCCCCCACCTCGTTCCTGACGATCCGCGCGACACTGTCGGCGTTGAGCGGGGCCAGGGTGTGGGGGCGGTTGCCGTGGCGCTCGACGAGGGTGCGGAAGGCCTTCGCCTCCGGCGGCATGTCGTCGGGGCGGTAGGCGGCGACGATCAGCATCGGGAGGTCGGCGGCCCGTGGTGCGAAGGAGGCGAGCCAGCCCAGGGACTCGGCGTCGGCCCACTGCAGATCGTCCAGGAGCAGGACGAGCGGCGCCTTCTTCACCGCCAGGCGCGTCATCACCCAGTCGAGACCGTCGCGCACCCCGGTCGGGTCCGGCACATGGGAGGTGTCCTTGGCCTCCAGGCCGAGGGCGACCGCGACGATGTCGTACCAACTGCCCAGGAAGGTACGCAGTTCCGTCTCGTCCATCGCGGCCAGGGCGGGTTGCATCAGCTGGCGCACCACGCGGAACGCCAGCCCGTGCTCGTTCTCGGCACCCTTGCTCGACAGCACCGTGCAGCCCCGTGCGGCGGCGCGGGTCCGTGCCGCCGCGACGAGGGTGGTCTTTCCCATGCCGGCCGGACCGGCGAAGGTGACGAGCTCACTGACCGGGGAGCGCGGTACCCCGCCGGCCGTCTCACAGAGCTCGGCCAGAGCCGAGTCGAGCGACTCGAGTTCCCGATGGCGTTCCAGCAACAGACGGTGTGGGGTGAAGGGTTCCCGCAGCCCAGGCGCCATACGCGCTACCGCTTCCTGTGGTTGATCCTTGAAGGACGGCGCCGAGCGTACGCCTGGGCGAGCACTCGGCGGTCGAGTTCGGACAGGAGGACGGCAAGGAGGGTGAAATATTCAAGGCAACGGCCCGGATGAGCCTTTGTCAGGTAAAATACTTCGCTTGCTTTCACCTCACCGAGCGGCGGACGTCACCAAGGTGTCCGCGTAGCGCGGCACGGTGCGGGACCAGAAGTAGCACCCGCGGATCCAGCCGGCCATCCCCTCCACGTAGCCGGCGCCCGCAGGGCTCAACTGCGGCTTGATCTCGTCGTAGACCTCCTCGAACTCGCGGATCGTGCTGTTGATCAGACGGAGGGCGAGCATGACCCCGGCCGGCAGGGAACACCGCTCGGCGCGCTGGTAGGCGAGCGAGAGGTTGATCAGCCCGCCCGCGCGTTGTTCCTTCACCGCGGAGAACAGGTCGGGGATCCACACCGCCGCGTCGGCGGACAGCCGTCCCAGACGCCGCATGAGCGGGTGATGCAGTTCGTCGGCGGTCAGCTCGCGGGGCTGGGCGGCCTCACACAGCGGATGGAAGGGCTCGACGCCGGCGATGAGCGACCGAATCGACTTGCACGTCCCGATCCGCAGGGGCACGGTGTCGGTCTGCGCCACCGCCTCGTACAGCAGCCCGTGCACGTACTCCCTGCTGTTGAACGCCCAACGCGCGGCCTGGGCGGGCGTGCAGCGTTCCCGGACCTGCCGGTGAAGGTCGTCGAGGGCGGCTCCCAGAAGGGTGCGCGGGGGCCGGCCGTCCCTGAGGATCTCGATGCTCTCGGTCAGCATGGGCAGCAGCCGGCCCGGCCAGTGGCGGCCGACCTCCTCCGCCCGGTCGTCGAAGACGAACTGGTAGGCGATCTGGTTGGCGACGATCTGGAGCAGCTCGGCATCCATGTCCGGGCTGTTGTAGGCCGCGAGTTCGGCGGGGCGGGTGGCGGTGATCATCGCCGACACGGTCGGGTCGTCGGTCAGCCGCCGGTCGCTCAGCCAGGTCACCATGCCCGCCGCCGCCTTGGCCGCGTGCTGGTTCTGCCGGAACGGGAAGGGCATGTAGAGGTGGGCGTCGATCAGATCCCTGAGGCTGCCGGGGCGGACCATGCCGCGCGGAACCGCGGTGATTTCCTCATGCGTCGTCGACACCGTTGTCTCCTGCCGTCCGGGAGTCCTGTGCGCGGGCTGCTGCGGTTGCTCGGGGAGTCAGGGATCGTGCACCTCGTGCGGCGTCGGCGGGCCGCTGCGCCCGGGGCTCGCATGTCATGACCAGCGACCGTGGCCCCAAGGTGGCGGCGGGGCGCGGTCGTTCCCTGTGTCCGGGCAGATGGCGCAGTCGCCAGCGACCGGCGATGGTGGCGAGGGCCAGCGTGGTCTCGGCCAGGGCGAAGGTGTCGCCGAGGCATTTGCGGCTGCCCGTGGCGAACGGGATCATCGCGCCCTGCCGCACGGCGCCGGCCTGTCCGGGCAGCCAGCGTTCGGGGAGGAAGCGCTCGGGTTCGGCGAACGAGGCGGGGTCGTGCTGCAGCAGATAGGGGCTGTAGAGGACAGTGGCGCCCTTGGGCAGCCGGTGTCCGGCGAGCGTGGTCTCCTCGGTGGTGACCCGGGTGAAGAGCCAGCCGGGCGGCCGGTGGCGCAGCGTCTCGTCGACGACGCACCGGGTGTAGGTGAGCCGCGCCAGCTCGTCCGGGCCGGGCGTGGGCCGGCCGGCGAGCACGGAATCGACCTCTGCGTGCAGCCGGCGCTCCGCCTCCGGGTGCCGGGCCAGCAGGTCGAGGGCGGAGGCGAGGCACAGGGCGGTGCTCTCGACGCCGGTGAGCAACAGGGTCACGAGCTGGTCGCGGACCTCCTGTCCGGTGACCGGCGAGGCCGCACCGCGCGCGGCCGACAACAGGGTGTCGAGTACGTCCCGACGGCCGCCGCCCGGGCCGCCGAGGCGACGCTGAGCGACAACCTCGTCGACGATCGCGCGCACCCGCCCGACCGCGTCGCGATAGCGCCGGTTCGAGGGAGTCGGAACACGGAACAGGGCGTCGACCGGGACAGCCGTACGGACGAACAGGCCGCGCACGATGACGGCGAGGCATTCACGCACCTCAGCCGCCGCAGCGCTGCCGAGCGAGTCGGAGAAGAGGACACGGTTCATCGCCCGGGTCGTCACGGCCATCGTGGCGGCACTCACGTCGACCCGGTCGCCCGCTCGCCACCGACGGCACACCGCCTCGGCCTCCCTGCCCATCATGTCGGTGTGGTCGGCTACCCGGGAGGCGCGGAAGTCGGGTTGCAGCAGCCTGCGTTGGCGCCGGTGCGCGTGGTGCGGGCAGGTCACGACGCCCTCGCCCATCAACTGCCGCAGCCGGTCGTACAGCGGCCCGCCCTTGTCGAAGGTGCGTGGGTCCATGAGGACCTGGTGGGCCAGTTCCGGATGGCACGCCATCCATGCGCGGTGCGGGCCCAGACGTATCTCGACGAGGTCGCCGCAGAGTGGAAGGGAATTGAGAAAACCCAGCGGCCGACGGAACAAGGCGATAGGGTGGCTGACGGAAGGGAATATGCCCGGCGCAGTACCCACGGTCCATACTCGCTCTGTTTCAGGTACGGCATTGCTCATCGAATACCACCTGTCTCAGTCGACGCCCGAAAGTCGTTGGATGTTCCACCGACTTGGCGTTCGAGTCATGTCCTGCCCAGTCCAGGCAGCCGACGGCGCCCCGAATCGCCTGTGCGCGGGGGCGCACAGGAGCACGAAGACGCATTGAGTGAGCGACCTTCGATGCGTTATACACCAAAGAATGGTCGCCTTCTGTCACTCAAGCGCCTTTCGTGCTCCCATTTCGCACGGCCCGAATCACTATGGGGCAGGGCACTCGCAGGTGGTATTGCCGCTCATCGGGACGGAGCGTCCAGCCCGGCAGTGGAATCGGGATTCGGGTTGAACACCGGGTGGTAGCTCTCCGGCGGCGCGAGATAGGTGGCGGGCAGGCCGCCGGTGTCGACGACGATCTGGTCCACGGCGATCGCGGGGTCGACCATGAAGAGCCTCAGGACGTGCTCGCCGGGTTCGTCGACGGTCACGGTGGTGGTGAGCTTCTCGATGCCCTCCTCCACGTTCCGGGCCCAGGCGTCACCGCGGTTGCCGGTCGCGACGGACTGCCCGCTCAGCACGGAGACCGGCTGGTCGTCGAGACCGACAGCGATCCGCCGGTGACCGCGCTCGTCGAGGGAGGGCAGCCGGAACACGGTGACCGGGAAGACCCCGGCACTCGCGAAGCGAACCCGGTAGCGCAACTCCGGTGCCCGCGCGGCGAAGTCGCCGGTGACCGGCGCGGCCGTGGACGGCACCGCCTCCACCGCGGCGCTACGACGGCCGAGCCCCCGCACGGTCCGCCAGCGGGATCCGCCCCGCGTCACCCGGCGTTCGAAGTGCACGGCGTCGATCGACACGTACCCGTTCGCCTCGACGAACCCGCGGGCCCGCCGACGTGCCCGATCCCCGTCGTTGACCACCTTGAGGGGCACCTCGACCCGCTGCCCGGCGCCGGTGACGACGACGGTGGACTCCTGGGCGCCCAGGGGAGCGCGCGACCAGTCGATCTCCACCCACACCCGGGTCTGTTCGCTGACCGAGCCGCCCGTCGCACTCAGCAGGACCCACGGGTGACCGGCCTCGGCCGCCCAGTCCACGCTCAGGAAACCGGTGTTGAAGACATCCAGGAAGCGGCGGTCGCGAGTGTAGGAGGAGAAGGACAGCGGCCGGCCCGCCCCCGTCTCGTTCCCTTCCGCCGCCACCCCGAGTCCCGAGGTCTCCTGCCGGGGGACCCTGGTGACGGTCGGCCGGCCCGGCGCCTTCGGGATCTGGGAGGGGTACGGGTTGACGATCCCGTCCCACTTCCCGCCCGCCACCTCGGTGTTGTACCGCTTGGTGATCGCCGCCTCCTCGGCGTGGGCGGCCTCGGCCAGGTCCGCGAAGCGGTTCGCGCCGGCCCCGCGCCCCTGCCGGACGGCGAGCGCGTTGCGGTCCGCCCAGTAGTACTTCACGTTCATCAGGTACGCGCCGTACACCGGATATTCGACGAGCTCGTAGAACGCGTCCCGGTAGGCCTCGGGCAGCTCGGCGCCCAGACCTCGGACCCGTTCCAGCAGCCGGCCGTAGGCGGCCATCCGGCGCCCGGCCTCGTCACCGTGGTGGACGACGGAGAACATCCCGCGGTCGATGAACTCCGGTCTGCGCTCGGCCGCGAGCCGGTAGTACTCCGTACGGATCGCCGCGATCTCCGGTCCGTGGCGCCGCCCGAACTGCCGCCCGGCCCACTCGGCGACGAAGTCCTCGACGTCGTCCTCGCCGTCGGCGTTCCAGCGGTCCACGTCCCAGGCCATGTCCAGGGAGAAGGACAGGCCGGTCTCGATCGACTTGACGTCACCGACGTTGAAGATCCACATCCGGTCGGCGCCGTGTTCGTACACCCGGCGCAGCTCCTGCCAGACCTTGGACAACTGGGTGGTGTCCAGCCACAGGTAGCTGCGCGGCCGGCCCCAGTAGGACAGGTGGTAGTAGATGCCGTTGCCGCCCGCCCGCACCCGCTCCGCGTCGTCCGGCAGCTGACGCATGTTGCCGTGGTTGTCGTCCGGCCAGATCAGCGTGACGTCGTCGGGGACCTGTACGCCCGCGTTGTACAGGTCCAGCACCTCCTTGTACGGGATGAAGATCTGCGGCTCGGCCCCCGCGGTGACCTCCTCGGCGAGGATCCTGCGCTGGTCCGCGATGATGTTGTTCATCACCACGACCTTCTCCGGAATGGTCGTGGCGTGCTTCGTCTCCAGCGCGCTGTCGTGCAGCCCGCGCATTCCCAGCGTCCAACTGCTCTCGTACGAGGCGTTCTGCCGCGCTCTGGCGCGCCAGTAGTCGGAGATGACGCCGGGGTTGACCGTGTAGTCGTACACCGGCAGGGCGCCGTCCGGTCCGGGGTGCTCCTTCGCCCACGGATCCCACTCGTGGACGCCGTTGCGCAGCAGGGCCTCGGGATGGCTCGATCCGACGACTATGCCGTAGCGGTCGGCGAGTTCCGGGTTCTCGCGGTGCTTGTTGAAGAAGTCGGAGTAGGGATGCATGGCAGGCCAGAGGTAGTTGGCCCGCAGGCGCAACAGCAGTTCGAACACGCGCTTGTAGGTCTCCGGGCCGATGTTCTTGTCCGGCTCCTGCTTGCGGCGCGACCACGTGGTCAGGTTCTGCTCGTCGTTGATGAAGATGCCCCGGTAACGGACGGACGGTTCACGCCGCTTGACCGCTCCCGACGGCACCGACACCGTCTCCCGGCGCACGACGGGCACGTCGGCCCACCAGTACCAGGGCGAGACCCCGATACGCTCCGAGGTGTCGTACACGCCGTAGACCGTGCCGCGCCGGTCGCTGCCCGCGATCACCAGGGCGCGGTCCACGCCGGGTACGGGTCGCTCCACCACCTGGGTCACCGAGGCCTCCCAGCGGCCCTTTACTCCGGACACGTCCAGGCGCCGCTCCGCGACGAGCCGGTCGATGACCGGGCTGGCGCCGATCGTGCCCACCAGCACCAGGTGTGCCGCCCGTTCGGGGAGGGTGTGCAACAGTCGCGGCCGTACGCCGCCGACCCGTTCGACGTCCGCCGGCAGGTCCCCGGCGGCGCGGACCACGGCCGGGTCGTCCGACGGGTCCACGAACACGTCGACGGCGGAGCCGTCCCGGACGAGGGGGAACGCCGGCCGGTCGGAGGGGGCGGCCTCGGCGGCCGGGGCCGTCGCGGCAATCACCCCCGGGAGCAACGGGGCGGCCCCTACGGCCGCCATTCCGCGCAGGAACGACTTGCGGGTCCATGGCTGCGACGGGCCCTGCGGTTCGTTGTGGGGCACGAGACGCTTCCTTTCCGCGCCGGGCACCCGAGGCGGCCCCTCGTGCGGACCGTCCGGCGGGGCTGAGCGCGTGGGGCGGGTGGCGTGAGCAGGCTAGAAAGCGCTTGCTGTCGCAGCCTAGGGCAGGGCCCAACGGGGCGTCCAGAGCCTTGCGTTGGCGGAGTGCCGGCAGGGACCACAGGGGACCGTTGGTGTTGCCGGCACCGGCAAGGGGCGTGAGGGGCTCAGGCGGGTCGTACCGCGCCGCGGATCGCCGACTCGCCCGCGTGGAAGACGGACTCCTCGCGGATGTACGCCCCCGGGCCCGGCGCGTGGATCATCGTGCCGTTGCCGACATAGAGCCCGACGTGGCTCAGGTCGTCGTAGAAGAAGATCAGGTCGCCGACGCGGGCGTCGGCGAGGGACACCACCGTGCCGGCGGCCGCCTGGGCGGGCGCGGTACGGGGCAGGGCGACGTCGGCGGCCTTCCAGGCGGCCTGGACGAGCCCGGCGGCGTCGTACGAGCCCGGACCGGCCGCACCCCAGACGCACGGCTTGCCGATCTGCGCGCGGGCGAAGGCACTGGCGCGATGGGCCTTGGTGTCGGCTGCCGAGGCCTCCGGTGCGGGCGCGATGCCGACGGGGGACGGTGCGGACGCGATGCCGGCGGGGGCCGGTGTCGCGAGCGGAAGCCCGGTGCCCGAGGTCGCGTCTGCCCGGAACTGCGCGTTCGGGGCGTAGGGCGGGGTCGCGGCGTAGGGCGCTTGCGCGGTGGCGAGGGCGTCCGTGGCGACGGGGGTGCTCATGGTGAACGACGCGTCCGCGAGGGGTGTGTTCGTCGTGAGGTAGGGGTCCGCGGTGAGGGGGGTGCCGTGGGCGGGTGTCGCGTCCATGGGGAGGGACGTGTAGGTGGGGAGGTACGGGTCCGTGGTGAGCGGTGTGTTCGTCGCGGGGGGCGTGGCCGCGGTGAGGGGGGTGCCGTGGGCGGGTGTCGCGTCCATGGGGAGGGACGTGTAGGTGGGGAGGTACGGGTCCGCCGTCAGGGGCGCGTTCGTCGCGAGGGACGAGTCCGCGGTGAGGGGGATGCCCGTGGCCGGCGTCGCGTCCATGGGGCGCGGCGTGCTCGTTGTGAACGGCGTGCCCGTGGCGGCGGTCGGCTGCTGCCAGAGCGGGTCGGCTGCGGGGAGGGTCTCCTGGACCGGAGGCGTCCAAGCGGCCTCCGCCGGGCGGGACTCGATCGCGGGGA
Organism: Streptomyces resistomycificus; assembly: GCF_001514265.1. Lineage (GTDB taxonomy): Bacteria > Actinomycetota > Actinomycetes > Streptomycetales > Streptomycetaceae > Streptomyces > Streptomyces resistomycificus. Next base: position 483,021 of record NZ_KQ948989.1, read on the forward strand.
GAGACGCGCTCGGCAGCGCGACCTGCGTGACCTGCCCCGTTCGGGCGGTCAACAAAGCGCGGGCGTCGGCCAGTTGGCGCTGGACGCGCCGCTTGGTCGCCTGCAGCGAGGACTGCGCCGTCTCAGGGGCGGCCGTCAGTGCCTTGGGGGCGGCGTCCGGCTGGGCGTCCGGCGCTGCGGGCAGGGCGGGGCGGGAGCCCGAGGTCAGCTCCGGGGTGGAACGGCCTGCCGTCGCCGCGTCACGGACGGCCGGGGCGGTCGCCGGGCGGGCGGGCCGGGCCTGAGGTGACGACGTCGGCGGCCGCTCGGTCGGCAGCGCCGCCGCGACGGTGGGACCGAGCTTGGCGCGGCCCACGTCGAACCACTGCCGGGCCACGTCGCCGACGGCCGGACCGGCCTGCCGACGCGGGGCGTCGTCGCCGCCCCGGTCGGCTCGTCGGCCCGCGTCGGCGGCCGAACCCGCACGCTCGCGGCCCCGGTCGGCCACCGAGCCGGCGCGCTTGCGAGGGCCGGCCGCGCGGGTCGCGTTGTAGGTGCCGCTGTCGTTCTCGGCCCGGTCGTAGAGGTTGTCGACGCGCTGCTTGACCTCTTCACGGCTCGGTCCGTCGTCCGCTGCCGCGGGAGTCGCGCTCGCCGTCTGGGAGAGGAGGGCCACGGAGGTCAGAGCCGCCGTGGCAAGTGCGGAGTTGCGTATGCCCGGGAGGTTGATCCCTCCGGGACGCGGGGTTCGCTCCGACGCCATGGAAGACGTACTCCTTCCGTAACCGTCACCCAAGTGCTGTCACTGAGCCGGTTTCTGGCGGACAGACAGGGGTGATTCGACCGAGGAACGCGTGACGCGGCGGGGTTCGCCGGAGAAAGTCGTGCGGTCCGGCGGCCAACTTAACCAACTTGTGTGGCTCACGTGAAGATTCACGGGTGAAATGCCCGATACGTAAGTGTGACCTTCGTCGTGTTCCTCCGGATGGCCTCCGGTGGGCGGCGACCGTCACCGCGGTGCGCGATGCTCCCGCCACGCCTCGTAGTGGTCGAGCACCGTCTCCTCGATCGGGCGGTAGGTGACCCCGAGTTCACGCACGCTGCGACTGTTGTCGACCTGGAAGCGGATGCCGAGGTGCTTGCGGATGTAGTCCTGCGTCAGGCCGAAAGCGGGGCCCAGGACCCTGACCGGCCAGTGCGGGAGTTCGGTGCGCGGGATCCGCAGGTCGCGCGGATGGTGCGCCCGGATGATGCGGGACATCTCGTGGAACGACGTCATCGTCTCCGCCGCGACGATGTACCGCCCCCTCGCATCGGGGTTCTCGGCCGCCGCGATGTGGGCGTCGGCCACCTCCCGCACGTCCACCGTCGTGAAGGCGAAGTCCGGCGCGCCGTAGAAGAAGTAGCCCTTGAACAGCTCCTCCAGCAGGAAGAGGCTGCCGGACTCGGACGCGGGCGCGAGCGAGGGGCCCAGGATCAGACCGGGGTTGACGGAGACCATGCGCCAGCGGTCCTGGGCTGCCTCCGCCTCCCACGCGGCCTGCTCCGCGACCGTCTTCGCGTAGTGATAGGGGTTGTTCTGCACCGTGCTGGTGGTGTTGAAGTACTTCTCCGAGAGCACCTGGTCGTCCATCTTCCGCACGTCGGCGTAGTCGCCGAAGATCGCGCCCACGGTGGAGGTGAAGACCAGTCTTCTGACGGTCGGCGTCCGTTCCAGGCTCGCCAGGACATTGCGGGTGCCGCGCAGGGCCGGGTCGAGCATGTCCCGTCGGCCGTCCTTGATCTTCTCCGGCATGAAGAACGGCGACGCCACATGGAAGACCACCCGGCAGCCGCGGATCGCGTCGTCGAAGGAGCCCTCGCGCAGCAGGTCCGCCTCGAACAGGTCCAGCCGGCCGGGGAACTCCTCCTGCATCTCCCTGAGCGGGCGCACCTTCGCCGTGTGGGCGAGGCTGCGGACGGTGGTGCGCACCGCGTAGCCACGCTCCAGCAGCCGCCGCACCAGGTGACTGCCGACAAAACCACTGCCGCCGGTCACCGCGACGACCGTCTGCCCGCCTGCGCCCACGCCCTACTCCTCGGTCCGGTCACTTGGACGTCCGTGAGCGCGGTGTTCCGCGCCCCCGGCCAGAGTCGGGCATGCCCCCACCGGAAGGGAATATCAATGGCCGAGTTGTGATCGTTCCCGGCACTACTCGGCAGTGCCGTCCGTAGCGAACGAGGGTCGAGCACCACCCGAACGAGGGCCGAGCACCACCGCACCGCGACCTTCATGGCTGTCGGTGAAGGCCCGGCTGCCGCTGTCAGCGATCCCGCAGCCCACTCGGCCGCACCAGCCCCGTCTCATACGCCAGCACCACGGCCTGGGCGCGGTCGCGGAGGGCCAGCTTGGCGAAGATGCGGGCCACGTGGGACTTCACCGTGGCCTCGCTCAGGGTCAGTTCGGCGGCGAGCTCGGTGTTGGACAGGCCACGGCCCAGCAGGGTCAGGACCTCCAGCTCGCGAGGTGTCAGGGCGGCGAGATCCGCGGGGACGGCTCTCGGACGGCCGGTGTCGGACGCGAAGCGTTCCACCAGCCGCCGGGTGATGGACGGGGCCAGCAGGGCGTCGCCCGTGTCGACCAGCCGTACGGCCGCCGCCAGGTGCTCCGGGGTGACGTCCTTGAGGAGGAAGCCGCTGGCTCCGACGGACAGGGCGGTGTACACGTAGCGGTCCAGGTCGAAGGTGGTCAGCATCAGCACCCGGCAGCCCGGGGTGTGCTCCAGGATGCGGCGGGTGGCCTCCAGGCCGTCCATGTTCGGCATGCGGATGTCCATCAGCACGACGTCCGGTACGAGTTCACGCGCCATCACCACCGCTTCGGCACCGTCGGCCGCCTCGCCCACCACCTCGATGCCGCGCGCGGTGAGGATCAGCCGGAAACCGGTCCGGATGAGGGTCTGGTCGTCGGCGACCAGGACGCGGGGTGTCCGCTCGGCCGCCGTCACGGGCGGTCCAGGGGGATGCGCGCCCGGACCCGGTAGCCGCCGCCGAGCCGGCGCCGGGCGTCCAGGTCACCGCCGTACACCGCGACCCGCTCGCGCAGACCCAGCAGGCCGCGTCCCGTGCCGTCCCGGTGCCGGGGCGATGTCCGCGCGGGCGCGGCACCGGTCAGCACGCTCGATCCGGTGTTCAGCACCTCGACCCGCAGGGCGTGGTCCGCGTACCGCACGGTGACCTCGGCCTTGCCTCCGTCGCCGTGCCGCAGCGCGTTGGTCAGCGCCTCCTGGACTATCCGGTACGCGGTCACGTCGACGCCCTGCGGCAGCGGACGCGGCTCCCCGGAGATCCGCACCTCGACGGGCAGTCCCGCGAACGAGATCCGGTCGACGAGCGCGCCGAGCCGGTCCAGGCCGGGTTGCGGAACCAGTTCCACCGAATCGACGCCCCTGGCAGGGCCGTGCTCCACCTCTTCGTCCTCCCCGTCCGCCGACGGCGCCAACAGCCCCAGCAGATGCCGTAGATCGGTCATCGCCCCGCGCCCGGCGTCCTCCACGGCCCGCAGTGCCGCCGCGGCCTCGTCCGGCATGGTGCCCAGCACCTCCCGGGCGGCGCCGGCCTGCACCACCATCAGGCTGACGTTGTGACTGACGATGTCGTGCAACTCCCGTGCGATACGGTCGCGTTCGGCCTCGACCGCGGCCCGCGTGGCGCTCTCCCGCTCCCGCTCCAGCAGCCAGCCGCGTTCCCCGACGGCCGCCTGCCACCGGCGCCGCGTACGCCACAGCGCCACCGCCAGCCCGACAGCCGCCGCACAGGCCACCCCCAACGCCGTCATCAGCGCGTTCGTCTCCCCGTCCCACACGACGTTCACCTTGGCAGACCGGCACAGGATCCGCATCAGCCTGTGGATCCAGCGTGACTGCATCTCCGGGATGAGAGGGGCCAAGCTGCCATCCCTGGAGGGATGTTCAGGCCCTCGTCCCCTCCGTAGCGTTTCCCGCATGATCACAGAGGAGAGCAGGGGAGAGGCCGTCGTACGGCTCGACGGTGTGCGCAAGGAGTACGGCGAGACGACCGCGCTGAACGGGGTGTCGCTGGAGATCCGGGCGGGGGAGGCGGTCGCGGTGATGGGGCCCTCGGGGTGCGGCAAGTCCACCTTCCTCAACATGATTGCGGGACTGGACCGGCCGACGGGCGGGACGGTCGTCGTACACGGCGAGAACGTGGGGGAGTTGAACGAGAAGGGCCTCGCCCTGTACCGGCGCCGGCGCATCGGCATGATCTTCCAGTTCTTCAACCTGGTCGACGACCTGTCGGCGCTCGACAACGTGGCCCTCGCCGCGCAGTTGACCGGCACCCCGGCGCGCCAGGCCCGCCGCCGCGCGCTCGAACTCTTCGACGAGCTCGGTGTCGCCGACCGCCGCAACGCCTACCCGGCGGCGCTCAGCGGCGGCGAGCGGCAACGCGTCGCCGTCGCCCGGGCGTTGATGAACCGCCCGGCCCTGCTGCTGGCGGACGAGCCGACCGGCGCCCTCGACAGCCGCTCCGGCGAGCAGGTGATGGACCTGCTGCTCGACCTCAACCAGATCGGCCAGACCCTGATCCTGGTGACCCACGACGAGCGCCTCGCCAAACGCTGTGCCAGCCGGCTGGTCGAGTTCGCCGACGGCAGGGTGAAGGGCGAGCACACCCTGGAGCCGTCCGCATGAGGGCGGTGTGGCGCACGGCCCGCGCGGCGGTTCGGCGGCGCAGACTCCAGACCCTCGTCATCGCGCTGGTCACGCTGACCTCGACGACGGCGATCGTGGTGGCGCTCGGCCTGCTCGACGCGGCCACCGCCCCCTTCGACAAGGCCTTCGAAAAGCAGCGCGGCCCGCATGTCGTCGCCGCCTTCGATCCCGCCGCGGTCTTAGACGCGGAGCTGGCGCGGGCGGCCCGGCAGCCCGGGGTGGAGGCGGCCGCGGGGCCCTTCGCCCAGGCCGTGATCGAACTCCCGCGCGGGACCATGGACTTCGGCCTCGGAAGCGACCTCACCATCGTCGGACGTGCCGACCCCGCCGCGCCGGTGGACCGGCTCGACGTGTGGGCGGGGCGCTGGGCGACCCGGCCCGGTGAGGTCGTCCTGAACCGGCAGCCGGACTGGACCGCCGACGACCTCGGCAAGAAACTCGAGGTGCCGTCGGGCCCGGACCTCACCGTCGTCGGATTCGCCTTCGACCTGAGCCGCAGCGCGCACGGCTGGGTGGCCCCCGAGCAGATGGACGCCCTGCACCCCACGGCCACGCAGATGCTCTTCCGCTTCACCGACGCGGCGTCGAAGGACGGGCTCCAGGCGAGCCTGGCCGACGTCACCGAGTCGCTGGCGCCCAACGCGCTGACGGCCTCGCAGTCGTACCTCACCCTCAAGGACCGGATCGGCAGCTCGGCCAAGGCGTACACGCCCTACCTGATGGCCTTCGGCGTCCTCGGCATCGTGGTCGCGGTGCTGATCGTCGCCAACGTGGTCAGCGGCGCGGTCATCTCCGGTTTCCGGCACATCGGCATTCTGAAGGCCCTGGGCTTCACGCCGGGGCAGGTGGTCGCCGTGTACCTCACGATGATCTCCGTCCCCGCGGTCGCCGGGTGCGTCCTGGGTACCGTCACCGGCAACCTGCTGGCGCGCCCCTTCTTCGAGCTCGTCTTCACGGGGCCCGATGCCGGGGTGTTCCACGGCAACGTGGGCATCGCGGTGTGGGTGAACGTCCTCGCCCTGCTCGGCATGCCCGGCGTGTGTCTGCTCGCCGCCCTCGCCCCGGCGGCGCGTGCCCACCGGCTGTCCGCGGCCCGGGCGATCAGCGCGGGCAGCGCCCCGCGCGCCGGGCGCGCCCTGGGTGTCCAGCGGCGGCTGGCCGGCAGCCGGCTGCCGCGCTCGGTGAGCCTCGGAGTCGGTCTGCCGTTCGCCCGTCCCGGCCGCAGCGCCCTCACGCTCGCCGCCGTCATCCTCGGGGTGACCACGGTGACGTTCGCGACCGGTCTGGCCACGACGATGACCCGGTTCGGTGAGGCGGGCCGGGACTCGTACCAAGTCACGGTGTACGTGGGCAAGTACAAGGACGGCAAGGAGATCAGGCCGACGCACGACGACCTCGCGCTCCATTCGCTGCTGGGGGACCTGCCCGGAGCCGAGGAGGTCACGGCGAGGTCGGACGTCGAGGTGCGCATGGCCGGCTCCGCGCAGCCGGTGATGCTCGAAGGCCGTCGGGGCGACCGGCCGCGGTTGGACAGTGTGCTGACCGACGGGCGGTGGCTGCACCGGCCCGGCGAGGTCGTCGCGGGCTCCGCCTTCCTGCGGCAGAACGACCTGCGGGTCGGCGACCGCTTCCGCCTGGAGAAGGGCGACCGGCACGAGTCGCTGGTGATCGTCGGCGAGTTCATGCACAACGACCGCCGTCTCGTGGTCACCCACCAGTCGACGCTGACCGCCCTGGTGCCCGGGGAGAAGCCCATCGCCTACCACGTCAAGCTGCGCGACGGAGCCGATCCGACCGCCTATGCCCGCGCGGCGCGGGCCGCCGACCCCGGGGTCAGCCCGGACCCGGTCGGAGCCAACGCCACCACCCAGACCATCATCGGCTCGGCCGCGGTGCTCACCCTGATGCTCGCCGTGGTCGCCTCCCTCGGCGTCTTCAACACCGCCGTCCTCAACACCCGCGACCGCCGCCGCGACCTGGGCATGCTCAAGTCAATCGGCATGACGCCACGACAGGTCACGGCGATGACGGTGACCTCGATGGCGGTGCTCGGCGCCCTCGGCACCCTGGTCGGTGTCCCGCTCGGTATCGCGGGTCACCACCTGGTGGTGCCGCGGATGGCGGATGCCGTGGACATCACGCTGCCCTCGTTCATGACGGACGTCTGGCACGCGGGCACGCTGCTGGCCCTGGCGCCGGCGGGTGTCGGGATCGCCGTCCTCGGTGCGTACGTCCCGGCGCGCAGGGCGGCGCGGCTGACGGTCGCGCAGGTACTCCACAGCGAGTGACGTGCCGCGGCGACAGCGCTGCTGCCGGCGGGTGACCCCTGCGGGGTCGGTGGCACGCCCGCCGACGTGCCACCGACCCCTCCGCTCAGGAGAGCGGCAGCCGCTGCCCGAACCCGGTCACCAGCGCGGCAGCCTGAGTTCGTAGTCCGGCTGGATCCGCCGCATGTACCCCGTGTCGTCCCTCGTCCGCATCCCGGAGTCCACGTACAGCCGGTGCAGCCGGCCCAGGGCGTCGTGGTCGAGTTCCACCCCGAGGCCGGGACCGCTCGGCACCGCGACGGCACCGTCGCGCAGTTCCAATACACCCGGCACGATCACGTCGTCGGCCGAGTTCCACGGGTAGTGCGTGTCGCAGGAGTGGTCGAGATTCGGGATGGCGGCGGCCACGTGGGTCATCGCGGCGAGAGAGATGCCCAGGTGGGAGTTGGAGTGCATGGACAGGGCGAGCCCGAACGCCTCGCAGACGGCGGCCAGTTCGCGAGTCCGGCGCAGGCCGCCCCAGTAGTGGTGGTCGGTGAGCAGGACCTGGATCGCGTCCTGCTCGACCGCCGGCCTCAGGTGTTCCCAGGCGATCACGCACATGTTCGTCGCCAGTGGCAGGGGCGAGTTCTTCGCGACCTCGGCCATACCCGGAATGCCCTTGGTCGGGTCCTCCAGGTACTCCAGTACGCCGTCCAGTTCGCGGGCGACGTACCGCGAGGTCTCCACCGTCCAGGCGGTGTTCGGGTCCAGTCGCAACGGCTCCCCGGGGAACGCCTCCGCCAGCGCCCTGATCGCGGCGATCTCCTCGTCGGGTGGGAAGACCCCGCCCTTGAGCTTGAACGAGCGGAAGCCGTAGCGCTGCCGCATCAGCCGGGCCTGCTCGACGATCCCGGCGGGGTCCAGCGCCTCACCCCAGTCGTCGCCGACGGCCGCGCGGCCGTCGAGCGCCGGGTGCTCGCCCCACTTGTAGAAGAGGTACGCCGCGAAGGGCACGTGGTCGCGGACCGCACCGCCGAGCAGATCGACGACCGGGCGGCCGAGCAGCCTGCCCTGCGCGTCCAGGCAGGCCACCTCCACCGCCGAGGTCGTCCACCCGCGCTCGTGGGAGCTGGGCACGGTCGGCAGCAGGGCGGCGTCGATCGCGGCCGAGAGGGCGGTCGTGTCGAAGACGTCCATGCCGACGACGACCTTGGCCGCCGCCTTGAGCCGCTCCAGACGGGCCGTACCGCCCGGCGACTCGCCGAGGCCCACCGTGCCGTCCTCCAGGACGAGTTGGAGGATCACGCGCAGTGCCAGGGGTTCGTGGACCCCGTTGGAGTTGAGCAGCGGCGGGTCGCGGAACGCGATCGGAGTGACGACGAGTTCACGGATCCTGGTGTCGCCCGAGGTGCTCACGCGCCGATCACCTCCAGGCCGTGGTCGATGAGTTTCGCGAGCCGCGCGACGTGCTCGGGCGTGGCGTCGAGCAGGGGCGCCCGGACGCCGCCGACGTCCAGACCGCGGATCGTCACCCCGGCCTTGACGAGCGCCACGGCGTAGCCGGGAACCTCGTCGCGCAGCTCCACGAGCGGGGCGTAGAACTCGTCGAGGAGCGTGTTGACCAGCGTCTCGTCGCCCTCGGTGAGGGCACGGTGGAAGGCCAGGGCGATCTCCGGGGCGAAGGCGAACACGGCGGAGGAGTACAGGTCGACGCCGATGCCCTGGTAGGCGGGGGCGGTCATCTCGGCGGTGGGCAGGCCGTTGAAGAACTGGAAGTCCTCCCCGCCCGGCACCATCCGCACGGCACGCACGATGCGGTGCATCCGCTCGATGTCCCCGAGGCCGTCCTTGAGGCCGACCACCCCGGGCAGGGCGGCGATCTCGGCGGCCGTCGCCGCGGTGAGCCGGGCGGTGCCGCGCTGGTAGAAGACCACGGGCAGGGACGTCGAGGCGGTGACCTCGCGGACGTACCGCACCAGACCCCGCTGGGGCGCGGTCACCAGGTACGGCGGCAGCAGCAGGATGCCGTCGGCGCCCGCGCGTTCGACGCGGGCGGCCTGGTCCGCGGCGACCGGCGTCGGGCCGCCCGCGGCCGCCAGGACGGGCACCCGTCCCCCGGTCGTCGCGACCGCGACCCGGGTGGCCCGCTCGATCTCGTCGGGCGTCAGCGCGTGGAACTCACCGGTGCCGCAGGCGACGAACACGCCGCCCGCTCCGGCCGTGACTCCGGCCTCGATGTGCCGGGCGAGCCGTTCCTCGTCCAGCGAGCCGTCCGCGGCGAACGGCGTGACCGGGAAGAACAGCACTCCTTGGAACTTCATGTCTCCCTCGTAACTACGGGTGTGGGGGCAGCACTTGCGCGGGGGGATCAGCCCTTCGTGGCACCGGCGGCGATGCCGGTGACCAGCGAGCGCTGGAGGAGCAGGTAGACGATCAGGCTGGGGACCAGGGCGATGAGCGCACCGGCGAGTACCACCCCGGAGCCGACCTCGGGGTCGGTGCGCAGGATGGACAGGGCGACGGTGACCGTGTAGTCGGTGGGGTCCTTGGCGGCGATCAGGGGCAGCAGGTACTGGTCCCAGATCATGACGAAGCCCAGCACGCCGGCCACGCCGAGGGCGGGCTTGCACAGGGGCAGCACGATCTGCCACAGCATGCGGAACTCGCCGACGCCGTCGAGGCGGGCGGCCTCCTCGATCTCGGTGGGGATGTCCTTCATGAACTCGGTCAGGAGCATCACGGAGAAGCCCCAGGCTCCGAGAGGCAGGATCACACCCCAGGCCGTGCCCTTCAGGTCCAGGCCGACCACCGGGACGTGGCCGAGGACCAGGGACAGCGGGATCGCGATGACCTCCTCGGGGAGCATCATGGTGAGCATGAACAGGGTCAGGATCAGCGCCTGACCGCAGAACCTGTGCCGGGCCAGCGCGTACGCGGCGAGCACCGAGACCGCGAGCTGCAGCAGCAGCGCGCCGCCGGCGATGACCAGCGAGTTGGTGAAGTAGTCCCAGATGCCGCGCTCGCCCGCCACCCTGAAGTTCAGCATGGTGCTGTCGCGCGGCAGGAAGGACAGCGAGGAGCCGCTCGCGTGGGTGCTGAACGCGCCGGAGACGATCGTCAGGAACGGCGCCGCGAAGATCCCCAGCGCGATCGCGCAGAGCAGGATCCGCAGGGCCCAGGCGGCCGAGGGCCTGTCGCTCCAGCCGAGCGCGGTGTCGAAGCGGGCGGGAGTCGCGCGCCGGGGCTCGGCGGCCTTGCGCACGGCGGCGCTCGGTACCGGTGTGCGGACCGGGTCGATGGCGGGTGCGCTCATCGCGCGTCTCCCCTCTTGCGGAAGTGGTTGACCGTGACGGTCAGCAGCAGGGTCACGCAGAGCAGCACCACGGAGGCCGCGGAGGCGCCGCCGATGTCGTTGCGGGTGAAGCCCAGGGTGTATGCGCGGGTCATCCAGACCTCGGTGGAGCCGGCCGGGCCGCCGCCGGTGAGGACGTACACCTCGGTGAACACGCGCAGTCCGCGGATCGCGGCGAGGGTGAGGACGATGCCGAGCGCGGGACGGATCGCGGGCAGCGTCACGTGGCGCAGGCGCTGCCACAGGGAGACGCCGTCCATCGCGGCGGCCTCGTACAGGGTTCGGTCCACGCCCGCCAGGCCGGCGAGGATGATCACCATGTTGTACGGGGCGAGCATCCAGACGCTCATCACCATCGTGGCCCACAGCGCGGTGTCCGGGTTGTCGAGGAAGGGCGTGGGCCCGAGGCCGAGGAAGCCGAGGCCCTGGTTGATCAGGCCGTCGGAGGTCGGGTAGTAGAGCAGCCGCCACATCTCGCCGACGACGGCGGTCGCCGTGACGACCGGCAGGAAGACCGCCGTGCGCACGATCTTCAGTGAGCGGGCCTGACCCTCGAGCAGCAGGGCAAGCGCGAAGCCGACGACGATGCCGCCCAGCGACATGCCGATGCCGAGGAGGAGGGTGTGGCCGATCGCGTCCTGGAAGCGGTGGTCGGTCAGGACGCGGGTGTAGTTGTCGAGGCCGACCCACTTGTCGCCGAGGAAGGGCCGTACGTCGAAGAAGCTCAGCCAGATGCCCTTGGCCATCGGGACGAACTTGAAGACGAGGGCGAGCAGCAGGCCGGGGGCGAGGAACACCCACGGCAGGACGGCCTTCTTCCCGAAGACCCGAATTCTGCGCGCTCCGGGCGCGGTCACGGTAGCGGTCATTTCAACAGGTCCTGGTCCTTGAGGTCACCGGCGAGGGTGTCGTTGAGTTCCTTCAGGCTGGAGCTGACGTCGCTGCCGCAGTACGTGAAGATCGCGTTGAGGCTGTCGGCGGTGTCCTGCTTGATCGGGGCGAAGTCCGGAGCGTTCGGGAACTGCCGGGAGGTGTCCTCGTACGCCTTCTGCACGACGCTCCAGCGGGCGTCGTCGCGCACCTTCGCCGCGTCCAGCGTGGCGTTGGTGGGAATGCGCACGACGGGCTGGTGGCCGTCGACGCTGGTCATGGCGATCTTCTGGCCCTCTGCGGAGACGAGGAACGCGGCCAGTGCCTGTTCCTGCTCCGTCTTGCCGGTCCTGGCGCCGAAGTAGACGTTCTCGCCGTCGGCCAGCACGTCGGAGCCGGCCGGGCCCGCGGGGGCGGGGACCACCTCGTACTTGTCCTTGCCGGGCGTCGCGTCGAAGGTGGTGATGTTGTACGGGCCGGTGAGGTACATACCGGCGTTGCCGTCCTGGAAGTTGGTGGCGGTCGAGGTGACGGCCGTGATCGCGCCGGGCTGGAGGACGTTCTTCCGGCCGCAGAAGAGGTTGTCCTTCATCCAGGTGACGGTGCGCAGGGCGGCCGCGGAGTCCATGGCGGGGCGGTAGCCGTCGCCGTCCTTCTCGATGATCTGCGCGCCGCCCTGCCACAGGAAGCTGGAGCCCCACCAGGCGACGTAGCCGTTCTGGGCGCTGCCGGGGGCGACCATGCCGTAGGTGTCGGCCTTGCCGTTGCCGTCGGGGTCCTCGGTGGCGAACGCGGTGGCGACCTTCAGCATGTCCGCCCAGGTCCTGGGGGCCGGCAGGCCGAGCTTGTGCAGCCAGTCCTTGCGGATCATCAAGGTCTGGGCCTGGCGGGAGTACGGGATGCCGTAGTGCCGGCCGTCGATGCCCACGGTGGAGGCCCAGCTCTTGGCGGTGATCTGGGCGTGGCCCGCGATCGAGTCGGGGTCGATCGGCTTGAGAAGCCCCTGGCTCTGGTAACTGCCCATCAGCGCCGTGTCGTTGATCATGACGTCCGGCAGGTCCTTGGTGGACGCCCGGCTCTGGAGCTGCTGGTCGAAGTTGATGACCGGCTGATAGTCGATCTTGATGCCGGTCTTCTTGGTGAAGGCGGCGAAGACACGGTCGTAGGTGGCGGCGGAGTCCGGGTTGCTCCGGGTCCAGACCTCCAGAGTGTTCGGGTCGCCGGAACCTGCGCTGTCGGAGCCGGACCCACAGGCGGCCGTTCCGAACGTCAATCCCGCGGCAGTCAGCGCGGCAGCCAGGCGGCGACTTCGTCGGCGATCGCCCATGGAGCTCTCCGTTCATATCCGTGAACTCGTTTCACGAATCTAAATGATCGCCCAAGCTACGAATGGTTCATTCACATGTCAATACATGGCTGAAATGTTTCACCAGCGTCACACGGTGTGGAGCGACGACCATGGGCGTCCGCCGACGCGACGAGCGGCACCTGACCGGTGCCGCTGGAGGGAGAGAAGGCGCTCAGGCCGCTGGGAGAAGGCGTTCAGGCCGCTGCGAGAGGGCGTTCAGGACGCTGAGCGGACCGCTGTCACGATGAGGTTGCTCTGATAGCCGCCTCGGCCGGGATCGTAGGGAGGCGCGCAGGTGATGAGGGTGAGAACGGGGTCACCCTCACGCCGGAAGACGTCGGCGGGCAGCCGGTCCTTCGTGACGGTGCGACGGGCGACGACCTCGTAGGCGATGGTCGTGCCGTCTCCTCGCCGGACGCCGACGCGGTCGCCGGCGCGTACGTCGTAGAGCGCTGCGAGCTCGCCGAGTTCCCCCGTGCGTGAATCGACGTGTCCGACGAGGACGGCCGAGCCGGCGGCGTCGCCCGGCGCCGGCCCGAAGCGGTACCAGCCTGCCTGGGCGGGGTCGGCCGGTACGTCGGTCCGGCCGTCGTCCCGCACGCCGACGGGAACGACGCGGGCGGACAGGTCGGCTCTCGGGATGATGACGCGAACCGGTGGAGCACCGTGGGCCCTGGTGGTGCTGCTCTGGTGAGTGGCTTGTGGGGAGGGCGCGAGGTTCTGCCCGGGCGGCGTTGCCGTCCGGGCAGAAGGGCGCGCGGCTGTCCCCGTACCGCGGCCGGTGTCGGGCGCCGGCCCGAAACCGGCCGGCGGCCCCGGACCACCGGAGGGGAACAGGAGCAGGGCGGTGACGACGGCCGCGGCCGAGCCGGCGGCGACAGCGGACCAGAGAGAGCCTGCCGCTCCCGTCCACCACCGCGCACGCTGGTGTGGACGGTCAGGCATCCCGCCGTGCCCGGGACCTGATGGCGAGTGCTCCGGCCAGGGCGAGCACCCCTGCGCCCGCTGCCCAGGCCATCCACGCGTCGGAGGAGTTCGCCGAGGCCATGGCACCGTCTCCGCCCGCGTCCACTCCGCGGGGCGGCGAGTGCATGCCACTGATCGTCTGGACCTTCAGCGCCAGGTTCTTGTCGTCGGCGCTGCCCCAGGCATAGACGATGTTGTTCGTGCCCTCCTCGAGGTTCAGTTCAGCGGGGCCGATGGCGACGGTGTCGGTGCCGGCGAGGACCACGTCGGCGGAGACGGTGCCCGCCTCGACCTCGGTGGTGTCCTCCTTCGGGTTCACCAGTTCCTTGAACACCGCCGTGCCGTTGGCGCGGACGTCCACGGCCGGGGCGGCGGCGACGTGTCGCACCGTGAGGCGCGACTTGCCCGCTGCGACAGCGGAGGTGTCGTTGACGAAGGCGTCGAGCTGAGGCTTGCCGTCGGCCGAAAGGTGGGCCACGACCGTGGCGTTGGCCCCGGCGGGTACCGCGACCGTCTTCTGGATCGCGGGGTCTGCCGTCCTGGGGTCGGCACCGGCCTTGAAGACCTTCAGGTCGTAGGAGCCGGCCGGCAGCTCCTGCGGGTCGGTGAGAGTGCCGGGCTCGAAGTCCGGCAGGAGCTCGTCGCCGTTCGCGTAGACGTCCACCGTCAGACCGGGAACCGCGTGGAAGACGGAGAGCATCACTGGGTCGTCGGCCTGTGCCGCGCCGGCCGGAACGGCAGAACCAAGGCTCAGAGCACCGACTCCGACACAGGCGGCGATCACGGCGGTCGTACGGGATTTCCTCATCATGCGTTCCCTTCACGCACAGGCCTGCTGGCTGCGGGCCCTACCTCCTCTACCGCTGAAACGAGACGGTCGGATGCAGGCGGCACCGAGAGGGAGCGGCAGCCGCGGACGGCACGCGCCGAGTGGCCGGCAGCCACGGACGGCACGCGCCGAGTGGCCGGCCCGGCTCCACGGCGACCTGTGGAGCGGCAACGTGCTGTGGGGTGCCGAAGACCGACGGGACCGCGGCGGAGTGCACCGGAGGCACGAACGGCCCGGCACGCTGATCCGCGTGCCGGGCCGCCGTACGAACAACGCCCTGCGGCGTGACGTCGAGGGCGAGGAAAGCGAAGGGACTAGATTCAAGGAGTGGGTGAGAAGGAAGCCCCTTCATGGCCTCGCCGTGATCAAAGGTAGCAGTCAGTCCGGGATCAGGTCGCACAGATTTTCGAGCGTGACGATCCGGGAGTCCGGATGCAGCCCCTCGGGGCGCTCCAGGCCGACGTAGGTCACGGGGTGGTCGGGCACGGACACCCCGTCCCACACCGTCGTGCCGCCGGCACCCTCGGCCATCAGCTCCGTCAGGTACCGCACCGTCAGCTGCTCACGCTCGACGATCCCGCGCAGCAGGGTGGCGACCGAGACCCGGTTGCCCTCGACCTGGTTCGACGTCGGGGTGCCCTTCAGGTACAGGTGCAGCCACTTGGCACGCCACCGGCCGTCCTCGCCCCGTACGAACGCCAGCGGCAGCGCCACCCGGCCCGGACCCCGGAGATCCGACTTCATCCGCACCGTACGCGCCTCGAAAGGCCGGCCCTGCTGATCGCCGTCACGCAGCATGAAGCCGAAGAACGACTCCTCGACCTCCTCGAACCCCTCACCCGCGAACAGGTTGACCTGCGGCACGACGAACGTGCCCCGCACCGCACCGAGCCGCAGGTTGATGAACTCCGAGGCCCCCTCGGGCGCGTCGACGATGTCGCCGGAGTGCTCACCGTCCACCGCGGACAGGTTCGTGTACGACAGCCAGGACACCGTCTCGTAGTCGGCGCCCAGCATCAGCGCCGACAGGTCGTAGTCGGTCGAGCGCTCGCGCTGCTTCCAGTACACGAAGAACCGCAGCAGCTCACCGTCGACCGGGGACACCGAACCGCGCGGCAGTACGCCGAGGCCCGCCGCGGTCGCCTTCCCGCTGAGCGGAAGCGCCACGTCGAGCACGTCGGGGTCGACCAGCAGCCGTCCCGGAGCGGGGAGCCGGCGGCGGATCTCCGCGTCCAGCAGGGCAACCAGCCGCCGCCGGTGCGCCTTGGGCAGGGGCGGACGCCGCTCGTCGGTGACCCAGGCACGGCCGAGCCGGTTGATGAAGACCCGTCGGTCGCCCGACTCGTCGGCGCGGTTGTCCAGGTGCTCGCGCACCGACAGCACGACCCGCCCGGCGACCGCGGGGGCAGCCTCCTCGACGGCGGCCACGACGGCCTCCCGCTCGGCCTCCGTGACGGCCGAGCGCAGCAGCCGGTCCAGCGCCCGGAAGAGCTTGCCGGGAGCGGACCGCAGCAGCCCGGCCGCCGCGAGCACGTCGCCCGCGCAGAGCAGTTCCTCGACCCGGCTGTCGAAGGACCGCGCCTGCCGCTCACCACGGGCGACGGCGAACACCTCGGCCGCCCGCGGCCAGCGCGGGTACTCGTGGGGGTGCAGCCGCTCACCGAGGCGCTTGAACTGCTCGCGGTGCGCGTGCACGTCGGCGAGCTTCGCCGGCGCCGCGGCCACGACGGCGTCCAGCCCGGCGAGCAGGGCACGACGCGTCGGCCGGGGCAGCGCACGGAAGCGCGTCGGCTCCTGGAGGGTCACATCGCCGCCCGACAGCGCGCACGCCAGACGCAGCACGTCGGTCACGGTGTCCAGCAGCAGCTCCGCACCCACCCGCAACCGGGCCTCGTTGACGACGGCACGGTTCTCGCGGACGGCGATCGTCTCCGGCTGAGGGCCGCTCGCGCAGTGCTCGGCGAGCGCCTTCAGATCGCGCAGGCCCTCCTCACCGAGCGGCGTCGCGCTGCCCGCCAGGGCCAGGTACAGGCCGGTGACCTCGTCGTCGAGGGCACCGCCGAGGTGGAGCACCGTCATCCGGTCGCCCGCCGCGGCCAGCAGCTCGTCGTGGGAGGTGAGCATCTCGGCGTAGGTGTGCTGGTAGCGGCCGTACGAGGGCAGGGTGAGCAGGTCGACGACACCCTTGCGGAGCTGTTCGAGCACGCCGGCGCGCGACCCGCTGTCGTCGAGGGCCTCGGCGACGCAGCGCATCCAGAAGTCGAAGGTGTCCGGCACGTTGGCCGGGAAGTCCACGAAGTAGACGTTGTGCTCGACGTGGTCGCCGACCAGCTCGCGGACCGTGCGCAGCGTGCGTACGGCGGTGTCGACGACCGCGGCCTCGGACAGCTCCGACAGGTGCTCCAGCAGCTGCGCCGACAACTTGAAGCCGGCCGACATCAGCGCGGCGTCGAACTGCCGCGCCGCGACGTCGCCCGCCCCGGCGGGACCCGTGGGGGCGGGGATGCGGTGAGTGTGCCGTACGACCAGCGATTCCAAGCTGAGGACCATGCCGGGATGGTCGCAGAACGGCACACACCACCGCACCGGAGTTTTCGACCGGTGTTCGAGCTGGAACCTCCGCGACCCGTGTGCGGAGCGGCGTCAGGAACGCGCGTCGCGCTCGGCGTTCTTCTCCTTGAGGCGCACCGCTTCCTTGCGCACCTCGGCCTGGGTGGCGCGCTCCTTCTCCAGCCACTCGGGCCGGTCCTGCTTGATCGCCTCGATCTGCTCGGTGGTGAGCGCCTCCGTGACCCCGCCGCGTGCCAGTCCGGCGATGGACACACCGAGCTTCGCCGCGACGACGGGACGCGGGTGCGGGCCGTTGCTCCGCAGCTCCTGCAGCCACGCGGGCGGGTTCGCCTGGAACTCGTTCAGCTCGGAGCGTGTGACGACCCCGTCCTGGAAGTCCTGAGGGGTGGCCGGGAGGTACACACCCAGCTTCTTCGCCGCGGTCGCGGGCTTCATCGTCTGGGTGCTCTGGTGCGACTTCATGGTGTCAAGACTATCGACCGCGCACGGGGCCTCCGACCACGGCGGGTAGCCTGGCCAGGTGACAGGCTCTGCGGCATCCCCTTCGTTCCGGCTCGCGTACGTCCCGGGAGTGACCCCCGGCAAGTGGGTGCGGACCTGGCAGGAACGCCTGCCGGACGTCCCCCTGGAGCTCGTCGCCGTGTCGGCCGCCGAGGTGTCCGACGTGCTGCGCGCGGGCGAGGCCGACGCGGCGCTCGTACGGCTCCCGGTCGACCGTACGGTCTTCAGCGCGATCCCTCTCTACACCGAGACCACCGTCGTCGTGGTCCCCAAGGACCATGTCGTCACCGCCGCCGACGAGGTGTCCGCCGAGGACCTCGCCGACGAGGTCGTACTGCACCCGCTCGACGACGTCCTCGACTGGGAGCGGCCGCCCGGCGAGCCCGCCTTCGAACGCCCCGCCACCACCGCGGACGCGATCGAACTCGTGGCGGCGAACATCGGCCTGCTGGCCGTCCCCCAGTCGCTGGCCCGCCTGCACCACCGCAAGGACCTCACCTACCGGCCGCTCGTGGACGCGCCGCAGTCGGACGTCGCCCTGGCCTGGCCCGAGGACGCGACGACCGACCTGGTCGAGGACTTCATCGGGATCGTCCGGGGCCGGACGGTCAACAGCACCCGGGGCCGGGCCAGGCCGGAGGCCGAGGCCCGCCCCGAACGCAAGCGCACCGACAAGAGCGGAGCCCGCAAGCCGGCGCCGGGCCGGGCGGCCGGCAAGGGTTCCCGCGGCGGGGCCGGTGGCGCCGCCGGCACCAAGGGCGCCCGGCGCGGCAAGCCCCGCCGCCGGTCCTAGCGCGGTCCTGGCTCGGCCCCGGCGCGGTCCTGGCGCGCCTCGCGAGGACCGTCAGGCCGCGTAGGTCGCGCTGCCCGCCGTGCTCACCACCTTGGCGCCGTCGGCCCGGGTGAGCAGCCCGGCCGACACCCAGGTGTCCACCACGGCCCGTACCCGCGAGACCAGCGTCCCCTTGCTGCGGAACGGGGCCGCCGACCAGATCTCGTCCAGCAGCGTGGTCCCGTCGGGCTTCGCCGGGTTGACCACGCCGGAGTCGAGGGTGCCGAAGCACACCCGCGGTTCGGACCGTCGGAAGTAGGCGTGTGTCGGATCCTCCGTCCCCTCCGAGAACGGGGCGAACTCCGTGCCGTCCAGGGTGTGGTGGAGGGGCTTGCCGGGCACGGGCGTCAGGGTGGGCAGCAGGTCGCCGGAGAGTCCGGCGTTGCGGTACAGGCCCAGCGGCAGGTAGTCCGTGGCCGCGTTACGGCCGACCAGGTTGACCGGACCGTAGAAGAGGGTCTGGAGCGACGGGTCGTCGAGGGCCTTCTCCACGCGCAGCCGGAAGGGGATGGAGACGCGCACGGTGTCGCCCGCGCGCCAGGTCCGGGACACGGGGAAGTAGCTGCCGGGAGTCGGAGTGCCCGGTACGGCCCGCCCGTTGACCGTGACCCGGAACCCGGCGCCGGCCCAGGAGGGCACCCGCAGCCGCAGTTCGAAGGCGGCTCTCCTGCCCCCGATGGTCAGCGTGGTCCCCTGCTCCCTCGGGTAGCCGGTCTTCTGGGTGACGGTGACGCCCTTCTCCGCCCAGGTGAGGGTGGACGGGCTGTAGAGGTTGACGTAGAGGGCGCTGCCGTCGGCCTTCTTGAAGTACACCGAGTCCTGGTACTTGGTGGCGCTCTCCATGCCGGTGCCCTCGCAGCAGGTGGTGCCCTGCTTCGGCGTGTAGTCCCGGACATGACCGGGTGTCAGGCCGATGAAGTAGGTGACGAGTGGCTTCTCCGCGTCGGCCTTGTCCTGCTTGGAGCCGAGCACCTGGTTGTAGAGGGCCCGCTCGTAGTAGTCCATGTACTTGGGCGACTGCTCGTGGAAGAACAGCATCCTGCTGAGCTTGAGCAGGTTGTACGCGCAACACGTCTCGGCGGTCGTCGTGTTGATCGACCCCGCGATCACCCCGGAGGCCTTCCAGAACTCCGTGGCGCTGGTGCCGCCGATGCCGTACATGCGGCCCGGTACGACCATGCCCCAGAAGTTCTTCGCGGCGGTGAGGTAGCGCTCCTCGCCCGTCGCGTCGTACAGCCGGACCAGCCCGGTGAAGATCGGGATGTGCTGGTTGGCGTGCAGGCCGTCGAGGATGTCGGTGTTCGCCGCACAGGCGTCGATGAGCTTGTCGAGGTCGAACAGCTTGGCCAGGGCGAGGTGTTCGGCCCTGCCGGTGAGCGAGTGCAGGTCGACGATCGCTTCGACGATGCCGCCGAACTCGCCGCTGGAGAAGATGCCCCACATCCGCTGGAGGGTGGCGTCAGGCAGCTTGGACAGCCGGGAGTACATCCAGTCGCACATGCCGGACGCGAGGTCGAGCGCCCGGTCGTCGTCGGTCGCCGTGTACGCGTCCAGCAGGCCCCTGAGGATCTTGTGAGCGGTGTAGTAGGGCGCCCACACCTTGGTGTAGTCGGGGCTGGTCCTCGTCTCCAGGTCGATGAACTGCGTCTCGGGGTACGCCGCCAGGAACCCGGGATGGCTGGGCGCGCCCCAGGTGCGGCGCAGGGTGGCGGTCAGGCCACGCCCGGAGGCGTCCGCGAACGTCGACCCGGTGGTCTCGTCGAAGGCGTACGACACGAGGTCGCCCCGGCCGGCGGAGGCGTCGGCGGCCCGGCTGTCCTGCAGTCCGGCGATCTCGGCGGCGCTCAGGGCGCGTGACCAGACGTTGAACTCGTCGAAGGCGCCCGGGAAGACGGGGTCGGAGGAGTAGTGGGAGCGGCCGAGCCAGTGGTGGGCGAGTGTGCCGAGGGTCGCGGGCGTGAGCGACATCGACGTGTTCTGTGCCACCGCGGTCCCGTTGACGTACAGGGTGCCGGTGCCGCCCGCGATGGTCACAGCCAGATGGCTCCAGCGGTCCATCGGCAGTGCGGCGGTGCCGTTGAGGCCCTGCTCGCCGCCCGCTCCGCTCGTCGTGATGGCGAAGCGGGGCACACCGCTCGCGTTCCTCGTGGCCAGGTACAGATAGCGCGTGGTGTCGTTGCCGAAGTCGAGGATCCGTGTCCAGTCGGCGTCGTGCGTGGGCTTCACCCAGGAGGACAGGGTGATCGCCGAGGCGTCGCCGAGGACGCCGCCGGGGAGATCGACGTACTGGTATGAGCCGCGCACGTTCTCCGCCGAAGTCCCTAACCGGCCGGGGGAGTTCAGTACGACGGGGTCGTGGCGCAGTGCCTCTCGAACCTCGGTCAGTGCCTCGACCATGGTGAGGGTCTTGTCGACGAAGACCTGCTCGCCGGTACCTGCGTACGCCTGGGACAGCATGGTCAGGAAGTGGCCGGTGTAGTGGCCGCGCAGGTTGCCGTTGGCCTCGCCGTCCAGGCCCTCCCAGCCGCCGGGGGCGACGGCGCCGCCCGTGAACAGACCGGCGTTGGCGCGGAAGACCTGGAGCAGCCGGTTCACGTCGTACCCGCGCGCGTGGTCGAGCATCAACTGCCGTTTGTCGGCGAAGACGCCCTTCCCCAGCTTCACGTCCTCGAGCGCGAACGGCCGTACGGTCCACACGGACGGTTCCTCCGAGACTGCGGCGGCGGCCGGGGTGGCTGCCGCGTACGAAATCGCCGGGGTCGCCGCGGTGATCGCCGCGGCCTGGAGAAGGTGCCGTCGGGAGAGGGGCGGTGCCATGGGGGTGCTCCTCCGTGTTCGAAATGCCGAATGTCGTACGAATAGTCGACCAGACGATAGGGAGGGGGGAGTTGAGCGTCAACGGTTCAGGAGGGGCCGAGTTCCACAGTCGGCCCCGCGAAGCGTGGGTAGCCGGCGGGCCCGTCCTGAGTGGCGGGCACGGATGCCTGCGTGCACGCGCGGGACTAGAATCATGCGAATCGACATCATTTCGGATGATTGACCCGATATTGAACGGGGGACCACATGTCCGGTACACCCGTACAGGCGGCCCGCAGTGAACTGACCGGGTTCACGGGAGAGCTGATCGGCCCCGACGACGCCGGCTACGAGCAGGCCCGCGCCGTCTACAACGCGATGATCGACAAGCGGCCCGCACTCCTGGCGCGCTGCGCCGACGCCGACGCGGTGGCCCGCGTGATCGGCTTCGCCCGAGCGCAGGGGTTGCCCCTCGCCGTCCGCGGTGGAGGGCACCACGGAGCGGGCCTCGGCACCGTCGACGGGGGAGTGGTCGCCGACCTGTCCCCTCTGAAGGACGTCGAGGTCGACCCCGAGTCCCGAACCGTGCGGGTCGGCGGCGGCTGCGTCTGGGGAGAGGTGGACCGTGCCACCAACGCGCACGGCCTCGCCACCCCCAGCGGCATCATCTCCACGACCGGCGTCGGCGGCCTCACCACCGGCGGCGGGCTCGGCCACCTGACCCGCAGGTGCGGGCTGACCATCGACAACCTGCTGGCGGCCGACGTGGTCCTGGCCGACGGACAGCGGGTGCGGGCCGACGCCGACGAGAACAGCGACCTGTTCTGGGCGATCCGGGGAGGCAGCGGGAACTTCGGGGTCGTCACCTCGTTCGTCTTCCGGCTGCACGAGATCAGCACGGTCGTCGCCGGACCGACCTTCTGGCCCGTCGAGAACGGCGCCGAAGTCCTCGCCGCCTACCGCGACTTCCTCCCGAACGCACCCCGGGAGCTCAACGGCTTCTTCATGTTCGGAACCGTCCCGCCGGCCCCGCCGTTCCCCGAGGAACTCCATCTGCGCAAGGTCGCCGGCGTCGTGTGGTGCTACGCGGGCGGTGACCCCGAGGCCGCCGCGCGCGAGATGGCTCCGCTCCTCGACGCGCTGCCGCAGCCACTGATGCACGCGCCGGGCCCGCTGCCCCACCCGGAACTGCAGTCCATGTTCGACGGGCTCTACCCGCCGGGTCACCAGTGGTACTGGCGGGCCGACTTCGTGAACGACATCCCGGCCGAGGCGGTGGACCTGCACGCCGAGTTCGGTGCGCGGACGCCGACGATGCACTCGACCATGCACCTGTACCCGATCGACGGCGCAGTCCACGACGTGGGCCCCGACGAGACGCCGTGGGCCTACCGCGACTCGCGTTGGGCCTCGGTGTACGCCGGTGTCGACCCCGACCCGGCCAACGCCGAACTCGTCAAGCGCTGGACCGTCGACTACTTCGACGCCCTGCACCCGTACTCGGCGGGCGGCGCCTACGTGAACATGATGATGCACGAGGGGCAGGAACGCGTCCGGGCCAGCTACCGCGGCAACTACGACCGCCTGGCCCGCGTCAAGGCCGACCGTGACCCGGACAACGTCTTCCGGCTCAACCAGAACATCCAGCCTGCCCGGTAGCAACGGGTGCTGCGTCAGGCGGAACTTCCAGCCTGCCCGGTAGCAACAGGTGCTGCGTCAGACGGAACTTCCAGACTGCCCAGTAGCTACGGGTTCTGCGTCAGGACGAAGTCCAGCGCGGCGCTGACGTCGACCAGCCCCGCTCCGGTGGCCTTGTCCGGGCCCAGCCGGGCGCGGTTGCCGAACCGCGGGTGGCAGGTGCCGGCCGTGACGTCGGTGGCGGTCCTGACGAGGGCCTCGCCGACCTGGGCGGGCGTGAGTCCGGGCCGGGCTCCGAGGAGGACCGCCGCCGCACCCGCGATCTGCGGGGCCGCGGCCGACGTACCCGAGAAGAGGGCCCAGCCGTCCATTCTCGTGGTGCCGTCCGCGAGGGCGCTCGGGTCGCCGGGGTCCGGCAGGCTCTCGCCGACGTCGATCTCGCACTCGGGCGGCACCGGCAGCATCAGGTACTGGGCGCGGGGCAGCATGCCGACCAGACCGGACACCGTCGGCACGACGACGCCGTCGACCCAGGGACTGACGTACCCGCTGGCGTAGTTCGACGCTTGCAGCCGGCCGTCCGGCCCCGCGAACACACCACCGGCCGCGATCACGCCCGGCACCTGCGGCTCGATGGCGAACTGGCCGTTGCCGCCCGAGAAGACGACGACGATGCCCTGTTCCACCGCGTCCAGGACCTCCAGAGCGAAGATCACGTCGGCCTGGCTCGGTGGCCCGGCCGGAGGGAACTCACCGTCCCCGCCCCACGAGTTGGTGAGCACCTGCGGACCGTCGGCCTTCGCGCGCAGGAAGCCCGCCACCGCGGCGGTGAGACGGCCCTGGCGGTTGCTCGCACGGTACGGGCGCAGCCGCGCGCCCGGAGCCACGGCGAAGATGTTCGCCGATTCCCCGGTGCCGTGGCCGACCGGGTCCTCCGCGGGACTGGTGCCGGGGACGAGGGCGACGGTCGGGGCGACGTCGTAGCCGTGGGCGGAGAAGAAGGCGTGCGGAGCCTGCCCGGTGTCCACCATGGCGACCTGCACCGCTCTCCCCACTTCCCCCGCCTGGTGTGCCTGGGCCGCGTTGAGCAGCCTGGCCACGTCGTCCGGGAGTTCGAGGTGGAACGCGGTGACCTCAGGCGGCGTGGCGGCGGCCGGGAGGACATGCATGGGCGTGCGGGGCCGTTCCAGCGCGACGGCCTCGATGGCGTCCTCGCCGGGCGCTGAGCCGATGCCGCGGGCGTCCGGCTGCCGGTCGCCGATGATGTCGAGGTGGGTGACCGTACGCGTCCGGTTCATCGACACGCGCTGGCGGACCTCGTAGCTGGCGAGCCGTCCGCTGGTCAGCTGCTCGTAGGCGGCCGGCGTACCGGCCACGGTGAAGCCGAGACGGCTCTCGGCGGTCACGGTCAGCCCCGCGGTCCGTGCGTACTCCTCGGCGCGTTGCCGGGAGTCACCCTCGGCGCGGAACGGCGTCGCCGACTCGAAGCTGGTCGCCTGGGTCATGGGGACCCCGCCCTGGGAGCGGGCGGAGACATAGCCGTACACCGTTTCCGGAACGTCCTGCCCGTAGTGGGGAGTTGTCGGGCTGGTCATCTGTCCTCCAGAGGGGAGGCCCGGACGCACGTGTCACGGCTGCCGGTCACGAGCTCCGGGCGTGGGTGCGGACAGCACGGTGACGGACCTCGCGGTGTTCGCGAGTGCCGGTGGCACTGCCAGCGTCCGGGGACGTGAGCGGCTCTCGAGATGCGCGACGCCGAACGCCTCGGCGAATCGTCGGCTCGATCCGGTGAGAAGCGCTCCGGCGGTCATGGGCAGCACGTCGATGCCATGACGGGAACACCACGGGACCAGGTCGCCGACCGAAGCGTCGGCCTGCAGCTCGACCAGGGCCTCGACGAACTCGTCGTCGGGCGCGTCACCTTGCCCTGATGTCACTTGTTTCTCCTGGTAGTTCACTCATCTCTTCAAGCTTCGCATTTGTTGCGGCGCTCCGCAAAAGATGGTAATCCGGCTCGAATCTCCTTCTCGCGGCGCGGCAGTCACCGCGTGACGGGCGCCGTCCGTACCAGCCAGTCGTACGCGACCCGCGCCGTGAACTCCGTCTGCCCGCCCCGCAGGAGCAGACCGGCGGTGGCGAACTCCGGTGCGTCGGCCTGCGCGGCGAGGTACGGGATGGCGATGCAGCGCATCCCGGCCGCGTGGGCGGCGACGGCGCCCGGAGCGGCGTCCTCCACGACGACGCAGTCGGCCGGGTCCGCGCCCAGTCGGCGGGCCGCCTCCAGGAAGACGTCCGGGGCGGGCTTGCCGTGCGCGACCTCGTCGGCCGACACGGCGAGCGGCACGTACGCGTCCAGGCCGGTGCCGGCCAGCACCGCTTCGATGGCCTCCGGGGAGGAGCCGGAGGCCACGGCGGTGGGGACGCCCTCGCCCGCCAGCAGTTCCACGAACCTGCGCATCTCGGGATAGGCGGGCGTGGCGGCGCGGGCCAGTTCGAGGTAGCGCTGGTTCTTGGCGGCGAAGAGCTCGTCCACGGAGGCGCGCAGGCCGTACTCGTCCTTCCAGACGGTGACCGTCTCCAGCGTGCTGATACCCACGAACCGTTCGTGGTCCGACCAGGAGTAGCCCGGGACGCCGTGCTCGGCGAGGATCTGCCGACCCGCCTCGTAGTAGTTCGGCTCGCTGTCCACGAGCGTTCCGTCGAGATCGAAGATGACCGAGAGGGTACCGAGATTGCTCATGTCCTCAGGATGTCAAAGGTCATTTCCGTGCGGCCCGCCCCACCGAGTCGACCAGTGGCAGCAGCCGGTACGGGACGCGCTCGCGCAGACCCACCTCGGTGCGGGTGCGGACCACACCCGGCAGGCTGATCAGCTTCTGGATCACGTCCTCCAGATGCGCGTTGTCCCGCGCGACGACCCGTGTCAGCAGATCGCCCCCGCCCGTGATCGAGAAGGCCTCGACGATCTCCGGCACGGCGGCCAGCGCGTCGCCCACGTCGTCCAGATGTCCCTGGGTGACCTCGATGTGCACGAACGCGAGCACCGGATGGCCGAGCGCGGCGGGGGAGAGGGACGGCCCCGTGCCGGTGATCACCCCGTCCCGCTCCAGCCGGTCCAGCCGGGCCTGCAGCGTGCCGCGAGCCACCCCGAGGATGCGGGCGTACTCCCGCACGCTCGTCCGCGGCTGCTCCAGCAGCAGTCGCAGGATGCGGGTGTCCAGCTCGTCCACGGCCATGAGGCCGGCCTCCTCCCGCATGGTCCGTTGGCATGCCGATGGACATGCCGGAACCACGATCACTGTGCCAATGGCTCAGCATTCTAGTCGCGACTTGAGCCACGAGGCGCCCGGATGCTCTGATGGGCAGGTCGATGGCGCTGCGGATCCCGCGGCGCCTTTTCCATGTCGTTCACGCCTGGTCTCGTTCCGGGCGCGGAAGGGGGCGGGAAGCAGTGCTGAAGAGGGTGTTCGTGGCGCCGGACCCAGGGCGGACGCGGCTGCGCTTCGCCACGCGGGCCGTGCTGGGCATCGGTCTGGCGGTCGTCCTGTGCGGACTCGCCGGCCACTCGCTCGCCGGTGCGGTCACCGGCGGCCTCGCCGCGCTGCTCGCCCTGTTCACCGTCACCGACGCCACGGTCCGCGGCCAGGCCGTCACCACCGCGCTGCTGCCCGCCGTCGGGCTGCCCGTGCTCGCCGCCGCGGCTGGACTGCACGACCAGCCCGTCGCCCGGGACCTCACCTTCCTCGCCGTGGTCGGCGCGGGCGTCTACGCGCGCCGCTGGGGACCGCGCGGACACAGCCTCGGCGTGTTCGCGTTCATGACGTTCTTCGTGGCCCAGTTCCTGCACGCCACCCCGGACCGGCTGCCCGAGCTCTGGGCCGCCGTCGTGCTGTCCGTGCTGACCGCCGCGGCCGTGCGCTTCGGCCTGTGGTGCTACGAGCGCCGCCTGCCGCCGCCCCCCGTGCCCGCCCCGCCGGGCGGCACCGGCCTCGCCCGCGTGACCACACGGCAGGCGGTCCAGGCCACCGCCGGCGCGGGCTTCGCCCTCGTCGTCGGCCAGCTGGTGTCCGGGCAGCGCTGGTACTGGGCCGTCGGCGCCACCTGGTGGATCTTCGTCAACACCACCTCGCGCGGGGAGACCCTGGTCCGTGGCTTCCGCCGGATCCTGGGCACCGTGATCGGCATCGGCCTCGGGCTGCTCCTCGCCGTCCCCCTGCACGGGGCCGCGCTCCCCTCGGCGGTTCTGCTCGCCGCCTGCGTTTTCGGCATCTTCTACACGGCAGCCGTGTCGTACACCTGGATGATGCTCTGCGTGACGCTCCTCGCGGAGCTGCTCTACGGCCTGCTGGGCGTCCTCGAGCCGTCGCTGCTCGCCCTGCGCCTGGCGGAGACCGGAATCGGCGCGCTCGGGGCCGTGCTGGCGGTGCTCTTCGTGCTGCCCGTCACCACCCACGCCGTCACCGACGCCTGGATCCACCGGGCCCTGCGCTGTGTCCACGCGTGTACCGCGGAGGCGGCGGCCCGGCTGGCCGGCTCCGCGACCGCCGACCCGGCGTCCCGGGTGGCCGAACTGGAGCAGTTGCTGGGCCGGGTACGGCTGTCGGTCGCCCCGCTGGTGCACCCGCTCAACCCGATGCTCGGCCGCAAGCGGCGGGCCCGCCGGGTGCTGGCCCTGCTCGACGACGGCGCCCGCGAGATCCGCGGCCTGGTCGCCGTCGCCGCCGATCCGGAGGCCTCGCACGACGCTCGGCTGGCCGCCGCGTGCTGGCGTGTCGAGGCCGCGGTCGAGGCGCTCGTCGGTGACGGACTGAGCGCGGCCGGCCGCGAGCACATCACCGTGCCCGCACCCCGCCCGGCCGCCGCCGAGCCCGCGCTGGCCCATCTGCACGGCCTGGAACGCGCCCTGGCGGAACTCGCCACGCCACTGCGGGCGCCCTCGCGCTCGCCGCTGGTCGGCGCCTGAGGCGCGGTCCGCCGGGCGGTCACGAACACCGCCTCGAGCCGAGGAACGTCCCCCTTTTGGTCTAGACCTCGCATGATCGGCTGCTACCGTCACCCCGAGGGACACCGGACCGAGAGGGGACTGCGGTGGCAGACGGCGGCAGGCAGGCACAGCGAGCCTTCATCGGATCCTTCACGGCGGCCGGAGGCCCCGGCATCGTGACGGCGGCCGTGGACCCGGCCACCGGGGCGCTCACCGTCCTCAGCAGCCTGGACGGCCTGCCCGACCCCTCGTACCTGGCCCTGGGGCCCGGCGGCGAGACGCTGTACGCGGTGAGCGAGACCGCCGAGGGCGCGGTGGCCGCGTACCGCGTGACCGGCGACAAGCCCGAACCCGTCGGCCGGCCCGTGCCGGTCGACGCGATCGGGCCCACCCACCTCAGCTACCACGCCGGCCACGTCCTGACCGCCAACTACGGCTCCGGCAGCGTCACGGCCGTACCCGTACGTCCTGACGGCAGCCTCGCCGGCGCCCCGTCCGGCGCGCTCCGGCACGTGGGGTCGGGCCCGTACCCGCCCCGCCAGCAGGGACCGCACGCGCACCAGGTGCAGCCCGACCCGAGCGGACGCTGGACGGTCAGCGTCGACCTCGGCACGGACTCGGTGCGGGTGTGCACGCTGACCGACGGCGCTCCGGTACTGCACCGCGAGACCGCCCTGCGTCCCGGCTCGGGACCACGGCACCTCGCCTTCCACCCCGCAGGCGGCTACGCCTACGTCGTCAACGAACTGGCCCCGAC
Organism: Streptomyces resistomycificus; assembly: GCF_001514265.1. GTDB lineage: Bacteria > Actinomycetota > Actinomycetes > Streptomycetales > Streptomycetaceae > Streptomyces > Streptomyces resistomycificus. The sequence goes on from NZ_KQ948989.1 coordinate 511,405, forward strand.
CGTCACCGTCTGCCGCTGGGAGGTGGCGGACGGCACCCTGAAGCCGCTGACCGAGACGACGGTCCTGGCCGGCTCCCCGGCCGGCGACGCGTATCCGTCGGGCATCGCCGTCTCGTCCGACGGCCGCTTCGTGTGGACCGCCACCCGCGGCGAGGACGTCCTGTCCACCTTCGCCGTCGAGGGTGAGGGCGAGGGGCTGCGGCTGGTCGGCACGGTGCCCTGCGGCGGCCACTGGCCCCGGGCGATCGCCGAGTCGGGCGGTTTCCTCTACGCCGCGAACGAGCGCTCGGGTGACGTCTCCTGGTTCGCAGTCGACCCGGACACCGGCCTGCCGTACCACGGCGGCTCGGTCGAGGTGCCCGCGGCGTCGTGCGTGGTCATCGGCTGAGCCGAGGCCGCGACCGGGGCCCACCGGGCGGCGTACGGCGTCCCGGACACGGCGAAGGGCCCGCTCACCTTACGGGAGCGGGCCCTTCCCGCACGGACGTGCGGTGCGCGTCAGCGGACCGGGGCGCCCTGCGCCTGCTGCGGGGCGATGCCCAGCGCGGTCGTGTACTTGGCCAGGGCGAGCTTGCCGATCGCCGGGTAGGGGCCGAGCGCCTCGGCTGCGGAGCACTCCGCCTCCTTGGCCGCCTCCGTGACCAGCGCCGGGTCGATCTCCGGCCCTATCAGGTACGGCGCCAGCGCCAGCTGCTGCGAACCCGAGGACCGCAGCTGCTCGGCGACGGACGCGATCGAGCCCTCCTGGTCCAGGGCCGCCGCCATCACCGGCACGGCCAGGCGCGCGGCCAGCAGCATGCCGGTGATCCCGGCGGCCTGCACGGCCTCGTCGCCACCCACCGAGGCCAGGATGATGCCGTCCGCGGCGGTCGCCACGGTGAACAGCCGGGCGCGGTCGGCACGGGCCAGGCCGGCCTCCGACAGCCGCACGTGCAGCGCCTCCGCGAGCAGCGGGTGCGGGCCCAGCACATCGGTCAGGTCGGCCGCGATCCGGCTGTCCATCACGGCCTGGCGGATCCGGCGCAGCAGCGCGCTGTCCGGGCCGGCGAGCAGCGGTACGACGACGGCCACCGGACCCTCCGGCTCCCTGACGTCCAGGCCCGCGGCCTTGGCCTGCTCATAGCGGGCGGCGCGCTCCTCGGCGGCGTGCACCAGCACGGCCTGAAGCGTGGGGAACTCCGCGTCGTCCCCGTCGAGGTACCCGATCCGGGCGTCGAGGCCCGGCAGCTCGGAACGCGCGATGCTCACGACCTCTTCGGCCAGGCTGCGCGTGGCGGTACCCGGCGTGCCCGGCACCGCGAGGACGAGCGCGGGCGCGCCCTCGGGAGCCGCCAGCGGTTCGGGTCGGCGGTGCCGCCCGGGCTGGCGAGGTCGCGGCATTCGTACTGGCAGGCCGGACGCGGGCCCAGTGGGGGAGCTCATGGCGTCGCATGTTACTGGCTTCCTGGGCTCCTCTGTTCGGGGAGGGGGCAGGTGAGCGGTATCCGTCCGCTTTTGTCTGATGAGTTACGTACGCATCCGAAGTGATCAGCGGTTTTCCCGGCGGTGGGCTCAAGTGCCGGGGTGCGAAAGGGTATGTGCCGGACACCTGCCGTTCCGGGGGATCAATCACCCTTCACGGTCACCACGTACAACATCTTCTCGTCACCCGGCAGAGTGAGCCGACCTGCGAACAGACCGGTCGCGATGCGCACGGAGCCGTGCAGTGGATCACCCTCGGCGACCACACGCCGCGCGTGCGGCAACCGACGTGCCAGTTCCTCCTCCAGGGGGACCGTCAGCGGGTCGCCCAACCTGGCCAGGCCACCCGTGAGGGCGACGGGGGGTTCGCCGGACGGCGGGCAGACAGCGGCCGCGGAGTCGGCCATGTGCCGGGCAGCCGCGCGCAGAATCCCCCCGGCGACGGGGTCGCCGCCGGCGGCGCACGTGGCCACCCGCGGGGCGAACGAGGCGAGGACGGCGGCGCGGTCGGGGCGCGGGTACAGCTTCCCGGGCAGTTCCGGCATCGGGCCGAACAACTCCTCGGCGCAGGCCAGCAGCCCGACGGATCCCCCTTCCCGCCCGTCATGCGCGCGCAACGCCGCCTCCAGCCCCGACCGGCCGATCCAGGCGCCGCCTCCGCAGTCGCCGAGCAGATGGCCCCAGCCGTCCGCGCGTCGCCAGCGGACGAGATCGGTGCCGACCGCGATCAGCCCGGTGCCGGCGGCGAGGACCGCACCCGCGCGCGGCCCGAGAGCGCCGACGTAGGCGGTGACGGCGTCCGCGGCCAGCGCGACCGTGCCGACACCGAACTCCCGTGCCAGCGCTGCCGGGAGTTCGGCGCGCAGCGCTTCGCCCAGAGTGGCGAGCCCCGCGGCGCCGACGACGGCCGTGCGCAGAGCGTCGACTCCGGCCTCCGCGGTCAATGCACGCACCAGGGGAACCAGTTGCTCCATGAAGTGCGCCGGATCGATGCCCCGCCCGCCGGTGCGCACCGGCTCGCGGGACTCTCGCTGGGGAAGGCGGGCACCCCCGGGGGCACCGACGGCGGCACGGAGGCCGGAGCCGCCGGAGTCGACGGCGAGGAACCCGTCCCCCGCACCGGTCACGACAGGCGCCAGTCCACCGGCTGTCCGCCGAGCCCGACCAGCAGGTCGTTGGCCCGGCTGAAGGGGCGGGAGCCGAAGAACCCGCGGTCGGCCGACATGGGGGAGGGGTGCGCCGACTCCACCGACGGCAGGCTGCCGAGCAGCGGACGGAGATTGCGGGCGTCGCGACCCCAGAGGATCGACACCATCGGTTTGCCGCGCGCCGCCAGCGCGCGGATCGCCTGCTCGGTGACCTCCTCCCAGCCCTTCCCCCGGTGGGCTGCCGGACTGCGCGGCGCCGTGGTGAGCGCCCTGTTGAGCAGCAGCACACCCTGTCGGGTCCAGGGCGTCAGATCGCCGCTCGACGGCTGGGGCAGCCCCAGGTCCGTGTTCAGCTCGCGGAAGATGTTGATCAGGCTGCCGGGCAGCGGGCGTACGTCCGGAGCGACCGAGAACGACAGGCCCACCGCGTGCCCCGGCGTCGGGTAGGGGTCCTGCCCGACGATCAGGACCCTCACCTCGTCGAAGGGTTGCTGGAAGGCCCTCAGGACGTTGGGTCCGGCCGGGAGGTAGGTGCGTCCCGCGGCGATCTCCGCGCGCAGGAAGTCGCCCATGTCGGCGATCCGCCCGGCAACGGGTTCGAGGGCCTTCGCCCAGCCCGGTTCGACGATTTCATGCAAGGGTCGTGGTGCCACGGGCGTCACCCTACTGCCGTACACGCGGCGGAGATCAACCAGTGGCCAAGGCCTCGGTCACCGCCTCGGCTTACCCCACCACCCCGGCCCGCACGCACAGCACGTCCGGCAGGTGCGAGGCCAACTGCCGCCAGCTGTCGCCGTCGTCGGCCGACGCGAACACCTCGCCGTTGCGGTTGCCGAAGTACACGCCTGCCGGGTCGGCGTCGTCGGTGCACATCGCGTCCCGCAGGACCGTGCCGTAGTGGTCCTCCCGGGGCAGGCCCGCGGTGAGCGGCTCCCAGCTCTTGCCCGCGTCGGCCGTGCGGAAGACCCGGCATCGGCGGTCGGCCGGCACCCGGTCGGCGTCCGCGTTGATCGGGAACACGTACGCCGTCTCGCCCCGGTGCGGGTGTGCGGCCACCGCGAAGCCGAAGGTGGACGGCAGTCCCTCGCCGATGTCGGTCCAGTGGCCACCGGCGTCGTCGCTGCGGTACACCCCCCAGTGGTTCTGCAGATACAGCCGGTCCGGGTCCGCCGCGTCGCGGGCGATCTTGTGCACGCACTGGCCGAACTCCGGGTTCGGGTCCGGCAGGAACACCGCGGAGACACCGGAGTTGGACGGTTCCCAGCTCGCGCCGCCGTCCCGCGTACGGAACACCCCGGCCGTCGAGACCGCGACCGTCACCGCGCGCGGATCCCGCTTGTCGGTGAGCACGGTGTGCAGGCCCTCACCGCCGCCGCCCGGCACCCACTTGGAGCGCGTGGGGTGCTCCCACAGCGGGCGGACGAGCTCGAAGCTCTCGCCGCGGTCCTCGGAGCGGTACAGCGCGGCGGGTTCCGTGCCCGCGTACACCACGTCCGGCTCCGCGGCGGACGGGTGCAGCTGCCACACCCGCTCCAGCGAGGCGTCCGTGTCCTGCGGGAACTTGACGGCCGGCTGCGCCGGTTCGGTCCAGGTCCGGCCCAGGTCGTCGGAGTGGAACACGGAGGGCCCCCAGTGCGCGCTGTCCCCGCCGGCCAGCAGCCGCGGGCGCTCGCCCCGGGTGTCGATGGCGACCGAGTACACCGCCTGCGCGTTGAAGTAGGGGCTCTCGTCGAACTCCCAGGTGCCACCTCGCCGCCGCCCGATGAACAGGCCTTTGCGTGTCCCCACGGCGAGCAGTACTTCGGTCATGCCGATCACCTCCGCGACGTCTTCGTCTCAGACACCCGTCAGTCTGCACCCCACCACTGACAGTCACCCCCGGAAGCGCTTCGTCGCAGGTCAGGGCGGCGAGGATAGCTTGCCGCGGACGGTCGTGGGCCGGTTTCGGGCGGTTACCGCACCGTCGGGGGACCCGTGGACAGGCGAGTCGGGGAAGTTGGCGTGAGCATCGAAGAGACGTCTCCCGTATGGGAGTGCGGTGCGGCACGTTCGTGCGCCCGCTTCCGGCGCTGGTGAGGAGGATGCCTTCGATGGCGTTCCGTGGTCCGAAGGTGTGGCTGTGGCGCTGGCGGCGCAATCCGCTCAAGCGCGGGGCCGACGTGCTGGAGGCCTGGGTGGTGCTCGGCGCCTGGGTGCTGACCCTCCTCGCCGGTGTGCTCGCGGGTCTGGCGGTCACCTGGTCCGTGGAGCGCGAGCTTGCTCGGGAGCGGGTCGAGTGGCGGCCGGTCGTGGCCCGCCTCGCCGAACAGGCGCCGGGTACGTCCGACGGGGCCTCCGAGACGGTGAGCGGCGAGCGGGTGTGGGCCGAGGTGCGCTGGACCATGGCCGACGGCTCCGCGCACGAGGGCCAGGTCCGGGTCCCGCCCGGCAGCACCTTCGGGGCCCCGGTCACCGTGTGGACGGACCCGCAGGGCCGCCTGGTCTCGGAGCCCGCCACGCCCGCCCAGGCCCGTCTGCGGGCCGCCCTGATCGGCGGCCTGATAGGAGCCAGCGCTGGAACGGTCCCCTTCGTGTGCGGCCGGGTGCTCCGCGGCCGGCTGGAACGCCGCCGCCTGGACCGGTGGGACACGGAGTGGGCCCTCCTTGGCCCGCTGTGGGGCCGCACGACGGGCTGACCCACGCCCCGCACCCGCCGGCCCTCCGTCCCGCCGGAGGGCATCGGCGGACGCCCCCACCGATGCCCTGGCCGGACGCAGCCGCCGCTTGCTGGGACGCGGGCCGGTCGCAGACGCCCGCTTGCTGGGGCGCGGGATGCCGCGGGCTGGGCCCCGCCATCGGAGGCCCGGCGGCCGGTTCGCGGCATCGGAGGCCTGGCGGTCGGCCCCCGCCATCGGGGACGCGGCGGGACGGGCCCCCGCCGTCGGAGGGGTCGGCGTGGTCGCTTGGCGGTCGGCCCCCGCCATCGGGGACGCGGCGGGACGGGCCCCCGCCGTCGGAGGGGTCGGCGTGGTCGCTTGGCGGTCGGCCCCCGCCATCGGGGACGCGGCGGGACGGGCCCCGCCATCGGAGGTGTGGCGGCCGGGCCCGGCACCGGGCCCGGCACCGGGCACCGGCCACGGCGGCGCCGCCGACAGCGGAGGTGACGCCGTGCTGCTGGACGTGCGCGAGCCGTACCCGGCGGGACGGCCCCCGCCACCGGAGCCGCCCGGGCAGCGTCTCAGCTTCCCTCAGGCAGCGCTCGTGCCAGGATCGCGTCCAGATCGGCGGTGTCGGGAAGTGTGCCGAAGGCGTGGCCCCAGTCGCCGCCGAGGCGGGTGGCGCAGAAGGCGTCGGCGACGGCGGGCGGGGCGTGCCGGACCAGGAGGGAACCCTGAAGCGTCAGCGCCATCAGCTCCACCATCCGACGCGCACCGGCCTCGGAGGTCTCGGCCAGCCGCCCCTTCAGCCGTGTCACGGCGGAGTCCAGCCGGGCGTCCGCCCCCCGGGCCAGGGCGAGTTCGTCGAACAGGGCCTGGGCGCCGGCCGGCTCGCGCCGCAACGCCCGCAGCACGTCGAGCGCGTTGACATTCCCGGAGCCCTCCCAGATCGACAGCAGGGGCGCCTCGCGATAGTGGCGGGGCATGCCCGACTCCTCGACGTACCCGTTGCCGCCGAGGCACTCCAGAGCCTCGGCGGTGAAGGCCGGCCCCCGCTTGGTGACCCAGTACTTGCCGACCGCGGTGGCGACTCGGCGAAACGCCGTCTCGGCGCCGGCCGTGCCGGGATCGTCCGCTCCCCGCACCGCACGGTCGGCCGCGCCGGCCAGCCTCAGCGTGAGCGTCGTGGCCGCCTCGGACTCCAGCGCGAGGTCGGCCAGCACGTTGCGCATCAACGGCTGGTCCACCAGCCGCGCGCCGAACGCGGCGCGGTGCCGGACATGGTGGCCCGCCTCGACGAGCGTCTTGCGCATCAGCGTGGCCGACATCATCACGCAGTCCAGCCGCGTGCAGTTGACCATCTCGATGATCGTCTTGACGCCCTGCCCCTCGGCACCGACCAGCCAGGCGACGGTCCCGTCGAACTCGGGCTCGGAGGAGGCGTTGGACCGGTTGCCCAGCTTGTCCTTCAGGCGCTGGATCCGGAACGTGTTGCGGCTCCCGTCGGGCAGCACGCGCGGCACGAAGAAGCAGGACAGCCCGCCCGGCGCCTGCGCCAGCACCAGGAACACGTCGCACATCGGCGCCGAGGTGAACCACTTGTGCCCGCGCAGCGTGTAGACGCCCGGTTCGGTGCTGGGCGTGGCGGTCGTCGTGTTCGTGCGGACGTCGGAGCCGCCCTGTTTCTCGGTCATCCCCATGCCCGCGAGCAAGCCGCGCTTCTCGGTCGGAACCTTGAGCTGCGGGTCGTACTCACGACCGGTCAGCAGCGGTTCGTAGACCTTGGCGAGCTCCGGCTGCCTGCGCAGCGCGGGTATCGCCGCGTACGTCATCGACGTGGGGCAGCCGTGGCCGGCGTCGGTGTGCCCCCACACCAGGCCACCGGCGGTCCGGGCGACATGGGCACCGGCCCGCTCCTGTGCCCAGGGGGCGCCCGCCAGCCCCTCGCCGACCGCCACCCGCATCAGGTGGTGCCAGCTCGGATGGAAGTCGACCTCGTCGACGCGGTTGCCGTACCGGTCGTGCGTGCGCAGTTCGGGCTCGTGCCGATTGGCCAGTTCCGCCCACTCCTGGGCCTCCGCGCTGCCCGCCCGGAGGCCGAGCCGCCGGATGTCCCCCTCGGCCCATCCGGCGCCCTCCCGGCGCAGCCCCTCGAGGAGCGCCGCGTCCTGCGACGCGTCGTACGGGGCCAGGGGCGGCGGCTGGTTGGTGACGGTGTGCGTGGCGGACGGTTCACGCACGGACGCTGACGTCGGCCGGTTCGGGAAGGGTATCGAGACCATGCACCCTATGTTGCACTCCTGCTGCGACCGCAGCAATAGTGCAACATCGTGGCGGCTCGTAGAGTACGTGGCCATGCGGACGAACGTGACAGTGCAGCCCGGCGAGGTCGACCTGCGGCCGCTGTCCGCCCGGTCGGTCGTGCTGAGCCTGCTGCTGGGGGCACATCCGCCGGAGCTGTCGGCCAAGGATCTCGTCCGGGCGGTCGAGCCCTTCGGCGTCGGCGGCTCCACCCTGCGGGCCGCGCTCAGCCGGATGGTGGCCGCCGGAGATCTGCGGCGGACGGACTCCGTGCACCGTCTCAGCGACCGGCTGCTCGCCCGCCAGCGCCGTCAGGACGAGGCCGTGCATCCCCACACGCGCGCGTGGGACGGCGACTGGGAGATGGCCGTGATCACCGCGACCGGCCGCACGCCGGCCGAACGCGCCGAGCTGCGTGCCCGGTTGACCACCCTGAGGCTCGCCGAACTCCGCGAGGGCGTCTGGCTCCGCCCCGCCAACCTGCGCCGGACGCTCCCCGACGACCTCGACACCGTGGCCGAGCGCTGTACGGCCCGGCCCGACCGGCCCGCGCCCGAGCTGGCGGCACGTCTGTGGCCGCTCGACAGCTGGGCGGACACGGCCAGGGCGCTGCTCGTCCACGTGCGACAGGTGGCCGGGCCGGACCGGCCCGCCGACCGGCTCACCGCCTTCGCGGCCGTCGTACGGCATCTGCTCGCCGACCCCGTCCTGCCCGCCGAACTGCTGCCTGAGGACTGGCCGGGCAGTGAGCTGCGCATGGCGTACACCGACTACCAGGGGGAGTTGGCGGAGACCGTGCCCCAGCACGGCGGCCCGCGGGCATGACGCGGCGGCCGTCCGGAGCGCCGTGCGGGGGACGCTGCGGACGGCCGCCTCACCTACCGTGGGGGGCTTATTTATAGGTGATGTCCGAGGTGGCGTACCGGCAGTTGGTGCTGTCGGGGCCGGTACCGACCGCGGTGGTGTTGTTGTACTTCTGGCAGGGGACGACCTTGCGGCTGGAGTCGTTCAGGATGGTGATCCCGCGCAGGGTCGCCACGTCGTTGCGGTTGACGTTGATGCCGACGAGCCGCGCGGTGGAGCCGGTCCCGGTCACCTCGATGTTGCTGAGGTTCACCTTGCGCGTGTACTGCGTGGAGCAGTCTCCGCAGGAGCGGTACAGCGTCTTGAACTCGCTGACGGCGAAGTTCGAGATGTTCACGGTGCCGGGTCCGTTGTGCTGGAAGACCTTGTCGGCCGCCTTCTTGGCGCCGCCACCGGTCACCGTGTAGGTGGAGCCGCCGCGGAAGGTCGCCGCGTCCTCGCCGACGTCCTCCCACCAGACGTTCTGCAGGGTGCAGTTGCCCTCGCAGTGGATACCGTCGGCGCCGGGGGCGCCGATGATGACGTTCTTCAGGGTCGCGCCCGCAGCGAGCTTGAAGATCGGGTCCTGGCCCTCCTCCTGCCCGTCGCCTGCCAGGTCGCCGCTGCCGTAGTACCGCACCATGCCGCCGTCCCGGACGCCCGAGACGGAGATGGTCGAACTCACGGGCTTGCTGCTGGAGGGTGTCGGCCAGGAGGCGGCACTCGCCGGAGGGGCGCCGACTGTCGTGATCATGACAGACGAGAGGCCGAATGCGGCCAGGGTGCCGGTCAGTGCGCGCCGGCGGGTGCGCGGAATCGCTGGTGAAGTCATGTCCCGATGCCTTCTTCCAGTTGTGGGGTGGTCAGAGCTTTCCGGCGCCCGCGCCGTTCGTCACCGAGGCGACGACGGAGGAGGCGGGCTCGGCGGTGTAGCCGTACGGAGCGGTGGTGAAGGTGCCGACCTGCGAGACCTCGGTGGCGGCTCCACCCAGGTCGTTGCCCCGCAGGTTGGCGAATCCGTCGACGTCGCTGCTGCGGTTCGTGGTGACCGCGACCTTCGTCGAACGGAAGACGTTGTTCTCGACGAGCATCTGTGCGCCCATGCGGGAGTGCACGGCGGTCTCGGCGCCGACGACGTAGTTGTCGTAGAAGTGCCCGGTACCGAAGCGCAGGCTGGGGATGCGCGAGTACACGTTGTTGAAGTGGTTGTGGTGGTACGTCACCTTCAGGTGCCCGGTGTCCTGGCTCGCGTTGTTGTCGCTGTGGCCGACGAGCGAGCCCTTGAAGTGGTCCTTGAAGGTGTTCCAGGACACCGTGACGTTGTCGGAGCCGTGGTTGATGTCCAGCAGACCGTCGTAGTAGTCCTTGTCGTGATTGCGGTCGGCCGAGAAGGAGTTGTGGTCGATCCACACCTTCGTCGACGCCTCGACGGTGACGCCGTCGGCGGGCGCGACCGGCTTGCTGATGTTCAGGTTGCGGAGGACGACGTTGGTGACCTTCTTCAGCCGCAGCCCGCCACCGGTGAACCCGGAGGACGAACCGACGCCCACCACCGTGGTGTTGGAGCCGATGTCGACCTGACCGCTCAGCGAGATCAGGCCGTTGACCCTGACGACCTTGGCCGAGTTGCCGGTGACGGCCGACTTGAAGGCGTCCAGTGTCGATACGGAGACCGCCGTGGCGCCGCCGCCTCCGGTCGTGCCGGCGCCGAACCCGATCGGCGAGGTCTCGGCGGCCCCGGCCGACTGGGGAAGGGCCAGGGCGGCCACGGTGGTGAGAGCGGCCGCGCCGACCGCCAGTGCGGATCTTTGCGCGTGTGTACGTGGGGGGAGAGTACGCATGCGGGTGCGTCCCTTCAGGATGCCCGGCGTGAATATGTATGTGAACTGTGTTCTCCATGCTGTTCGCTGCGCGGGTTCAGGGTGGCCGTGTAGGTCGTGGGGGGAGCGGATCGGTCACACTGTTGAACGGAACGTAGGGGGCAAGCGCTTTCTAGTCAACGCTTTGCGCAGAACACATTCGGCCACCCTGTGAACTCGGGAGCGAATTCTTTCGAAGCGTGGGAGCGCTTCCACGTCAGCCATGTGCATGCCACGATGCTCCGCGGACGCTTCCTTCCGTGAGAGGCCGGTCGATGACGACTCCACGCACGCGTACGTTCGTCAGCGGCCCGGTGCTCGCGCTGGTGGCCGCCGGCCTGGCGGCTGTCGCCCCCGGGGCGGGCCGCCGCGGGTTTTGGGGCCGTCCGGACGGACGCGTGTTGTTGACCCAGACGAACTCCTCCTGCTGAACCACCCGAGCACGAGGTCCCCGAGTCGCGATCAGAAAGGGACGAGGACGTGCCCACGATCCCCGGCAACACCGCTAGGAGAGCGCTGCGTTCGGTGCTCGTGACGCTGTTCGCGGCACTGGTGCCGTTGCTCGCGACGACCATCCTTGCCGCGCCCACGGCCTCGGCCCGCCCCGCGCGGACCGCCGCGGCCCCCACCGCGGCGCTCACCGAGGTCACCGGCTTCGGCGCCAACCCCAGCAACCTCCAGATGTACCTGTACGTGCCGGACAGCGTCACCGCCAACCCGGCGGTCGTGGTGGCCGTGCACTACTGCACCGGCTCGGGGCCTGCCATGTACCAGGGCACCGAGTGGGCCTCGCTGGCCGACCGCTACGGATTCGTCGTGGTCTACCCGTCCGTCACCCGGGCCAGCAAGTGCTTCGACGTCTCCTCGCCGCAGGCGCTGAAGCGTGGCGGCGGCAGCGATCCCGTCGGCATCAAGTCGATGGTCGACTGGGTCACCCGCACCTACTCCGCCGACACCGGCCGGATCTTCGCCACCGGCATCTCCTCCGGCGCGATGATGACCAACGTCCTGCTGGGCGACTACCCCGACGTGTTCGCGGCGGGCGCCGCCTTCGCCGGAGTGCCGTTCGGCTGCTTCGCCACCACCGACGGCTCCGAGTGGAACAGCGCGTGCTCGGGCGGCACCGTGACCCACACCCCGCAGGAGTGGGGCGCCCTGGTCCGCGCCGCCTACCCCGGCTACACCGGCACCCGGCCCCGCATGCAGGTGTGGCACGGCACCCAGGACGACGTCCTGCGCTACCCCAACTTCGGGGAGGAGGTCAAACAGTGGACGAACGTGCTCGGTGTCAGCCAGACCCCGGCCGCCACCGACACTCCCGTCTCCGGCTGGACCCGCACCCGCTACGGCGCCACCGGTGACCGGGCCCCCGTGGAGGCGATCAGCCTCCAGGGTGTCGGCCACAACCTCTACACCAACGGCATGGCGGCCCGCGCCCTCACCTTCTTCGGCCTGGACAGCTCGGGGCCCGCGCCGCAACCGCAGCCCGGCGCCTGCAAGGTGACCGCGAGCACCAGCGCCTGGAGCACGGGCCTCACCGCCTCGGTCACGATCACCAACACCGGTACGACCTCGATCAACGGCTGGCAGCTCGGCTTCACCCTGCCCGCCGGCCAGAGCATCACCAACGGCTGGGGCGCCACCTACGCGCCGGCCTCCGGGTCGGTCACGGCCACCAACGCCTCGTACAACGGCACGCTCGCCCCGAACGCGAGCGTCAGTGTCGGCTACCAGGCGAACCACTCCGGCAACAGCGCGGCCCCCACCGCGTTCAAGCTCAACGGGACGGCCTGCACGGGCTGATGTCACGGCGGGACGCACGGCGGACGGGGTAACTGCCCGGCCGTCGTGCGGTCGCGCCGCGCCGTCGTGCGGTCGCGCCGCGGCACGGAACCTCGTGCGCTCAGACCGACCGGTGGTACTGGTCCGGAACGTGCACGTCCCCGCCCAGCTCGCGTGCCGCGTGCCGCGCCCACGACGGGTCGCGCAGGAGTTCGCGGCCCAGCAGTACGGCGTCGGCCTCGTCGTTCGCCAGGATCTTCGCGGCCTGCCCGGGGTCGGTGATGAGGCCGACCGCGGCGACCGGCAGGGACGTCTCGGCCTTCACCCGCGCGGCGAAGGGCACCTGGTAGCCCGGGCCGGTCGGGATGCGGACGCCGGAGGCGTTGCCGCCGGTGGAGACGTCGAGGAGGTCGATGCCGTGGGCCTTGAGGTCGCGGGCGAAGCGGACCGTGTCGTCCGCCGTCCAGCCGCCCTCCTCCAGCCAGTCCGTCGCCGAGACGCGGAAGAACAGCGGCTTGTCGTCCGGCCAGACCTCCCGTACGGCGTCGACGACCTCGAGGGCGAAACGGGTGCGGTTCTCATACGAGCCGCCGTACTCGTCGGTGCGGTGGTTGGAGTGCGGGGAGAGGAAGTTGCCGATCAGGTAACCGTGCGCCCCGTGGATCTCGGCGACCTCGAAGCCGGCGGCGAGAGCACGGCGGGCCGCGTCCGCGAACTGGCCGACGACCTCGTGGATCTGCGGGGCCGTCAGTTCGGTGGGTACCGGGTGCCTCTCGTCGAACGCCACCGGGCTCGGCGCCAGCGGCTGCCAGCCGTCGGCGTCCGGCCCGAGCGGCGCGCCCCCGGTCCAGGGCCGGTCGGTGGAGGCCTTGCGGCCGGCGTGGGCGAGCTGGATGCCGGGCACGGTGCCCTGGGACACCAGGAAGCGGGTGATCCGGCGGAACGCCTCGGCCTGGGTGTCGTTCCAGATGCCGAGGTCGTACGGGGAGATCCGGCCCTCGGGGCTGACGCCGGTGGCCTCGACGATGATCAGGCCCGTGCCGCCGGCCGCGCGTGCCGCGTAGTGCGCCAGGTGCCAGTCGTTCGGGGCGCCCGTCTCCGGCCCCTGGGGCGCCGCCGAGTACTGGCACATCGGGGGCATCCAGACCCGGTTCGGGATGGTCACGTCACGCAGGCTGAGGGGCTGGAAGAGGGAGCTCATGGAGAGCTGCTCCAATCGTCGCGGTGCCGATGGACGACTCGTACGATAGGCATCGTAGTACGGGAAGTGTCAAACTACGAGACCTCTCGTACAATGGGACGCCCCGAGAGCCTGTGGAGCAGCCGTGACCTCCCCCGTCGTCAGCAGTCGTGACCTTCCGCATCCGGCGCGCGAGGAGATCCGGCTGGAATCTGTGCTGCACGCGCTGTCGGACCCGATGCGGCTCAGGATCGTGCGAGAGCTCGCCGCGGTCGGCGACGAGCTCTCCTGTTCGCGCTTCGACCTGCCCGTCACCAAGTCCACGACCACGCACCACTTCCGGGTGCTGCGGGAGGCCGGGGTGATCCGGCAGATCTACCGGGGCACGGCCAAGATGAACGGGCTGCGCCGGGACGACCTAGACGGCCTGTTCCCGGGACTTCTCGACGCCCTCCTCGACGCCGCCGCCCGGCAGGCCGCCCGCGTCGGAGTCTGAACGCCTCCTGCCCGGCAGGTGGTTGTAGAGCAGGTTGAGCACGATCGCCGTGAGGCAGCCCGCGCTGATGCCGCTGTTCATCACCGTCCGGAACCAGTCCGGGAACCCCTCGTAGATCGTCGGCACGCCGACCGGCAGCACGCCCATGGCGACCGAGACCGCCACCACCGTCAGGTTGTCGTTGCCCCTGAAGTCCACCTGGGCCAGAGTCCGCAGGCCGCTCGCCGCGACCGTCCCGAACATCACCAGACCTGCACCGCCGAGCACCGGCGCCGGCACCGCCGCGACCACCGCGCCCAGCTTGGGGAGCAGACCCAACAGAACGAGGATGCCGCCCGCGGCGGCGACCACCCAGCGGCTGCGTACCCGGGTCATGCCGACGAGGCCGACGTTCTGCGCGTACGCCGTGTAGGGGAAGGTGTTGAAGACTCCGCCGAGCACCGTGGACAGGCCGTCGGCGCGCAGGCCGTCCGACAGGGAGCGCGGCTCCACCTTCCGGTCGGTCATCTCGCCGACCGCGATCAGGTCGCCGGTCGTCTCGGTCATCGTCACCAGCGCCACCACCAGCATCGAGATGATCGCCGAGGCCTCGAAGGTGGGCGCGCCGAAGTGGAACGGCGTGCTGATGCCGACCCAGTCGGCCTCCTTGACCCCGCCGAAGTCCGTGAAGCCGAAGGGTACGGCGACCGCCAGGCCCACCACGATGCCGATCAGCACTGCGATCCGGCTCAGGAACACCGGCGCGAACCGCTGGACACCCAGCACCACGGCGAGCACGAAGGCGGCCAGGGCGATGTTCCTCGGCTTCCCGAAGTCCTCGGCCCCGGCCCCGCCGGCGACCCAGTTGCCCGCGACCGGCAGCAGCGAGATGCCGATGATCAGGATGACCGTGCCCGTCACCAGCGGCGGGAAGAACCGCAGCAGCCTGCCGAAGACCGGGGCCAGCAGCACGATCGCGAGCCCCGCGACGATGACCGAGCCGTAGATCGCGGGGAGTCCGCCGCCCGTCGTGCCGATCAGAACCATCGGCGACACGGCCGCGAACGTACAGCCCTGCATGATCGGCAGCCGTACCCCGAACCGCCAGAACCCGACGCACTGGATGAGGGTGGCGATCCCGCACACCAACAGGTCGGCGGTGATCAGATACGCCAGGTCCGCGGCGGACAGCTTCATCGCACCGCCGACGATCAACGGCACGGCCACCGCGCCGGCGTACATCGCGAGGACGTGCTGGAGGCCGAAGGCGGCCAGTTGCCGGACGGGTGGGACCTCGTCGACGGGATGCACGGGTGAGGTCGTTGCCATGGGCACTCCAGAGCGGCGGGTGGCGGGGAACCTGCGAACTGAACGAGACCGTAAGGGCCTTGAACAGTTTGTTGATTTCGACGCTGTTGCCGATGTGTGTCCTGCCCACCCGATGGCCGGCGAAGCCCGCTAAGAGGTGGCCGACCGCGCCGCCGCCAGCAGCGATGGCCAGTCCGGCAGCTTGACCACGCCGCGCCCCAGCGAGGCCCCGAGTTCCGCCTCCGCCCGCTCGATCGCCTGCCACCCCGCCCACTCGACCGGCCGGGTCCCGTCGGCCCGCAGCGCCGCGAGCGGTTCGCCGGGAAGTCTCCTGTGCGCGAGGACCGGGGCGTCCTCCAGCAGGGAGATCACCGTCTCCTTGGCGCACGGCCGGTTGGTGCCGATCACGCCCGTCGGGCCCCGCTTGATCCAGCCCGCCACGTACTCGCCCCGCGCGACGACACCGTCACGCAGCACCCGTCCGGCCGAATGCGGCACCGTGCCGCTCGCCGGATCGAACGGCAACCCTTCCAGCGGTACGCCGCGATAGCCCACGGAGCGCAGCACCAGCTGCGCCTCGACCTCCTCGAACACGCCGGTGCCCGTCACTCCGCCCAGCCCGTCGGGCACCGTCCGCTCGAACCGCACCGCGCCCACGCGCCCCGCGTCGGGGAGCAGTTCGACGGGCCGCAGGAAGAACCGGAGCTGAATCCGGTGAGGTGCCGGGTCGCCGGGCGCACACTCCGACCAGCCGCGCAGCACCTCCACGTTCCGGCGCTGCGCGGCGGGCAGCCCGGAGGGGTCGGCGCAGGCCGGGTCCAGGGCCAACTCGGCCGGATCGACGGCGACATCGGTGCCGGGCAGGGTGCCCAGCTCGCGCAGCTCCTTGGTGGTGAAACGGGCCTGGGAGGGGCCGCGCCGCCCCACCATGTGGACCTCCGTCACCTGGCTCGCGGCCAGCGCGGCGAGCGCCGCCTGCGGCATGTCGGTGGGGCTCAGCTCCGCGAGGCCCCGGGCCAGCATCCGGGTGACGTCCACGGCGACGTTCCCCAAACCGATGACCACCGCCGACCGGGCGCCGACCACGAAACCGTCGGCGGCGGAGTCGGGATGCGCGCTGTACCAGGACACGAACTCCGTCGCCGACCAGCTGCCCGGCAGGTCCTCACCGGGAATGCCCAGGTGCCGGTCGGTGGCGGCGCCCACGCAGTACACGACGGCGTGGTACAGCTCCCGCAGCCGCGCGGCCGGCACACCTCCGGGGCCGACCTGGACGCCCCCGAGGAAGCGCACCCGTTCGTGCTCCAGGACCGTGCGCAGACTGCCCTGCAGCGACTTGATCTTCTCGTGGTCCGGCGCCACCCCGTACCGCACCAGGCCGTACGGGCACGGCAGCCGGTCCAGTACGTCGACGAGCACGTCCGGGTCCTGCTGAACGAGGCTCTGGGCGGTGTAGCACCCGCTCGGCCCTGAGCCGATGACGGCGACATGCAGCACGGCGGAACTCCTCACCGGGGGACCTGCGGGGTCGACGGGAGATCGCTCTCACCTCCAGCATCGCACCGCGGAGGCTCCGCTGACAGGGGCCGTGCGGGGGAGAGGCAGGCGTGTCCGTTCGTATGGAATGTGATCATGCGGTTACGTTGCGTGTGTGCTAGAAGCATCCTTTCTTAATCTTTCCGATCGCTGTCCGGCGGACGGCGCCGTGTCCGTGTGGCCCGCGTGGGAAGTGCAGGAGGGTGGGGTCTCGACCTCGTGGTTCGACGTCCGGCTGGAGTTCGGTGACGGTGCCCGGGTCCACGTGCTCGCCGTGGTGTGCGAGGGGGGCGTCTCCCTGGAGGACGTACGGGCCCAGCCGGCGCTGTCCCTCGACGACCTGGCGACGCTGGCGGACTGGATCGAGGGTCCGCTCGCCGAGGCCGCGGGCGTCGGACCGGCAACCGCGCCCGAGGGGACCTCACGCCGCGCCCGCCCGCCGTGGCCGCGGGGCACCGAGGGGCGGTGGCTCGTCGCCCAGGAGTACCGGGCGGCCCAGGAAGGGGGCGTGGACCCCGTTCTCGCCGTGATGTGCGCGACCGGGCACAGCCGTCGCAAGTCGCTCCGTCTCATCGCCCAGGCGCGCGACGCGGGATATCTGACGCCGCGTCACGCGCGGCGCTGAGTACGCCGGCCGGTGGGCGGGAGGGTCACTGCATGGCGCGCATCCGCGTGATCTCGCTGGTCTGCTGAGCGACCACGTCGTCGGCCATCTCCTCGATCCGGATGTTGTTGCCGTGTGCCTTCACGTCCGTCGCCATCGTGATCGCGCCCTCGTGATGAGTGATCATCAGCTTGAGGAAGAGTTCGTCGAACTGCCTGCCGTCGGCCGCGTCCAGCTTCTTCAGCTGGGCCTCGCTCGCCATGCCGGGCATGGTGGCGTGCTCGTGGCCGTCGCCCTTCTCGTCCTCGCCGTGCTCCGCCAGCCAGGCCCGCATGCTCTCGATCTCCGGCCCCTGGGCGGACGCGATCCGCTCGGCGAGCTTCTCGAGCTTCGACGACTCGGCGCGCCGGGGGACCAGCCGGGTCATCTCCAGGGCCTGGGCGTGGTGTTCGATCATCATCCGCGCGTAGGCGATGTCGGCCGAGTTGGGGGTGTCGTCGTCGCTGCGCTGCCGTGCGGCGTCCTCGGCGGACATCGTGCGGTTCGCCTCGCCGGGCTTGCCGGGTACGAGCACGGAGGGGCCGGTCGCCCCGGCCGGCTTCGCGTCCGAACCGGAGTCGCAGCCCCCGAGGCCGAGTACGGCCAGGGCGGCGAGCGAGACCGTGACGAGGGGC
The DNA here is from genome assembly GCF_001514265.1 of Streptomyces resistomycificus. GTDB lineage: Bacteria > Actinomycetota > Actinomycetes > Streptomycetales > Streptomycetaceae > Streptomyces > Streptomyces resistomycificus. The sequence continues at coordinate 529,212 of NZ_KQ948989.1, forward strand.
GCGCGGTACGCACGGCGGAAGGGCACAACGACCTCCTGTGGCAGGCGTGGTGGGTGACACCTCGTGAGTGTCGAGGACCGTCCTAGCACGCTCGGGCGCGTGGCTGATCAAAAACCTTCATTACATGTTCGTTGCCCCCTGTTGATATGTGCATGGTGAAGACGATACTTCGGTGGTGCGTGAACCGTTCCCACACGAACGGCGCCAGGGAGGAAACACAGTGATCCTGTTGAACGAACCCCGAACGCGTCACAGACGCCTGGGTGTTGCCGCCACGGCGGTCGGCCTGCTGGCCGCGCTGCTGACGGCCGGCCCGGCCGTCGCGACCCCCGACCCCGGGGACGCGCCGGCCACGAGCGAGGAGGTGTCCAGGAGTACCGAGGCGGAGGTCCGCGCGGCGATCGCCGGAGGCGAGATACCGGGCCAGGACGAGATCGTCCACTCCGCCAACATCGAGCACGTCGTCAACATCCCCAAGGACGTGCTGCCCGGCACCAATTCGGACCTCGCCTTCCAGGGGAAGTACGCCTTCTCCGGCAACTACGACGGCTTCCGCATCTTCGACATCAGCAACCCGAAGGCGCCGAAGACCGTCTCGCAGGTCCTGTGCCCGGGCTCGCAGAACGACATATCCGTCTCCGGCGACCTGCTCTTCCTGTCCACCGACTCCTCGCGCAGCGACAGCAGTTGCAACAGCACCTCGCAGCCCGCGACCGAGAAGTCGTCGTGGGAGGGCATGAAGGTCTTCGACATCAGCGACAAGAGGAACCCGAAGTACGTCGCCGCCGTCGAGACCGCCTGCGGTTCGCACACCCACACGCTGGTGCCCGAGCGGCGCAACGTCTACGTCTACGTCTCCTCGTACTCGCCGAACGCCACCTACCCGGACTGCAAGCCGCCGCACGACGGCATCTCCGTGATCAAGGTGCCGCGCAAGGCTCCCGAGAAGGCGGCGGTCGTGGGCTTCCCGGTGCTCTTCCCCGGTGAGGGCCCGGACGGCGGTGGCAACCCGGGCGGCCCGACCAACCCGGGCGTCTCCAAGACCACCGGCTGCCACGACATCACCGTGCTGCCGTCGAAGGACCTGGCCGCGGGCGCCTGCATGGGCGACGGCATTCTCTTCTCCATCAAGGACCCGGAGAACCCGAAGGTCATCGACCGGGTGCAGGACAACGTGAACTTCGCCTTCTGGCACTCGGCGACCTTCAACCAGAAGGCCGACAAGATCGTGTTCACCGACGAGCTGGGCGGCGGCGGAGCGGCCACCTGCAACGCGGAGATCGGCCCGAACAAGGGCGCCGACGGCATCTACGACATCGTCGGCAGGGGTGAGCACCGCAAGCTCGTCTTCCGCAGCTACTTCAAGATCGACCGTCACCAGGCGGACGTCGAGGTCTGCGTGGCCCACAACGGCTCGATCATCCCGGTCAAGGGCAAGGACCTCATGGTCCAGGCCTGGTACCAGGGCGGCGTCTCCGTCTGGGACTTCACCGACTCCTCCCGCCCGAAGGAGATCGCCTACTTCGAGCGCGGGCCGGTGAACACCGAGCGCCTCACGACCGCCGGCTCCTGGTCGGCGTACTACTACAACGGCTACATCTACTCGAACGACATCGCCAAGGGCTTCGACGTTCTGAAGATCAACGACCGGCGTACCGACCCGGCGAAGCGGGTCCGTCTGGACGAACTCAACGTCCAGACGCAGCCGGACTACTTCGACTGAGCCGCCTCCGGCCCGGGTCCGCACTCCGGTGCGGACCCGGTGGCGAAGAACCGTGACAGATCGCTGTCGCACGCCCCGTCGGACGCCGGCCCGGTGTCCGACGGGAACCCCAGCTCCCGGTCCAGCCGGTACCGCTTGAACAACTCGGCGCGCAGCACCGGCAGCGGCATCGGCACCCCCGGCACCAGGGCCGCGAACACCGAGCCCATCAACAAGGCGCGCAGGACGGCGTAGTCCGCCTCGACGTCCTCGGAGCCGTGCCGGGCCACGGTGTCCCGCAGGAGCCGGCCCAGGCGCTGCTGCTCCGGACACTGCACGAAGCCCTCGGCCTCCAGGATCCCGGCCATGTGCTGGCGCATCAGCACGGGCTGGTCACGCGTCAGGCCCAGGATCGCGTCGATGGCCCGGGCCATCCGCTCCCGGCCGTCCTCCGTACGCGGCTCGCGCTCCAGCGCCTCTTCCAGCGTGCGGTGCATCAACCGGTGCACGGCGGACTGCACGAGCCTGCGCTTGCCGGGAAAGTAGTACGACACCAGACCGCGCGCCGAGCCCGCCCTGTCGGCGATGTCTGCGAGGGTCGTCGCCTCGTACCCGCGCTCGCTGACCAGCTCGACGGCCGCCTGCAGCAGCCGCTCCCGGGAACGCCGCCGCAACTCTTCGTTGACCGAGGCGCTGCGCGGGGACATGCTGTAACTCCTGCGTTGACTGGCTATCAGCCAACTATACTCAGGGCGTCCGGACCGGTTCCCGAAAGGGCCTGGTCAGGGCTGCCGCCGTCCTGGACGACGCGGGGGATCGTCCAGGACGGTCGCGCACACCCTGATGGTGGCCCCGGGCAACCTCGAGATCAGCCCACCAGATCCAGCACCGCCCGCAGCCCGTCCGGCCGTTCGGCCACCGGCAGGTGGTCCACGAAGTGCACCGAGCAGCCCAGGGCCGCGGCCCCGCCGTCCGCCCGCCGGTCGTCACCGACCATGAGCGTGTCCCGTGGGTCGACGTCCAGCGCGGCGCACGCGGTCGCGAACAGCCGGGCGTCGGGCTTCTGGATGCCGTGTTCGTAGGACAGGACGTAGGTGTCGACGTAGGGGTCGAGACCGTGCTCGCGGAACACCGGCCGCAGGTCCCAGCCGATGTTGCTGACCACACCGACGCGGATCCCGCGCTCGCGCAGCGTCCGGAGCACGTCGATGGCGTCCGGGTACGGCAGCCAGGCCGTCGGGGTCATGTGCCGGTCGTACAGCAGGTCGTACAACGCGGGGTCGGGGAGCGGTACTTGGCGGGCGACGCCGGTGTACGCGGCCCGGTGCAGCTCGGCACTCTTGTCGCGGATCTCCCAGACATGGGCGAGCTCGTCGGGGATCCGCTCGACGGGGTGGGTCCCGCCGGGGAGCGCGCCCACCCGGTCCAGGGCCTGCGCGGTCAGGTGGAACTCGGCGTCGGGGAGGGAGAGTTCGGCATCGGCCAGGACGGCTCGCAGCCATGACTCGGTGGACTCGATACGAAACAGCGTTCCGGAGAAGTCGAACAACACAGCAGCCATGCGGTGATCCTAAGAGGCGATGTTCCACGCCGAGGGAAGATCGCTGCCGCAGAACACACAGACGAAGTCGCCCTCACGCACCACGGAGCACTCGTGGCACCGCTCGCACCGCCGGAACACGACCTCGTGCGTGAAACCGCCGGGGTGCTCGACGCCCAGGCCGTCCAGGGCGCGGGCCACGGCGTGCCAGGAACCGAGGTCGGGGCAGTAGCCGGTGGACTGGTTGGTGACCTCCCGGACCGTCCAGCGCCCGAAGGCACGGTCGAAGCCCATCTCGCCGGCGGCCAGGACCTCGCCGCCGCCCGCGCACGCCACGTGCTCGCTTCTGCGGGGCGCGAGCCGCAGCAGACCGTCCGGGGCGACGACGAAGGTGAACGGCTCTCCGCTCTCGGCCGCCCCGCGTCCGGACAGCCAGACGTCCAGGTCGGCGGTGTCGCGCAGCACCCGGGCCGCGGTGTGCGGCCCCGCCGCCGCCCGCAGCTCGGGCGGACCGACGTAGGGGTAGCGGCGTGCGGGGGTGCTCACGGGCGCAGGCGCTTGTGGACCGTCACCGCCAGCGCCACGACCATCGCGCCAAGGAGCCAGCCGCCGACCACGTCCGAGGGCCAGTGCACGCCCAGCCACACGCGGGTCAGGCCGACGCCGACGACGGAGATCACGGTCACGGCCAGAGCCGTACGCCACCACACCCGGCCGGCGCCGTGACGGCGCAGCAGCCACAGCAGGAGGCCGCACACGACCGTCGCGGTCAGGGCGTGGCCGGAGGGGAAGGCGCTGTAGTGGGCCGAGTCGACCGGGTCGGGCCAGACGGGCCGCGGGCGCCCGACGGCGGCCTTCATGGCCTGCTGGAGCAGGCTGCCCAGCAGGCAGGTCGCCGCCAGCCAGCCGGCCGTCCACCAGGCCGCACGCCGCCACACCAGCCACACCACGACGACCGCGCACAGGATGCGCATCGTCCAGGGGTCCCAGACCCAGTCCGTCAGGATGCGGAACGCCTGCGTGACGTCCGGGTCGTCCACGGCCCAGCGGTGGGTGGTCCGGGAGATGTCGCCGTCCAGGCTGAACAGAGGGCGCCACTCGGCGGCGACCAACGCGAGCAGCAGCACGGAGCACAGCGCGAGGATGCCTGCGGCGCGGGCGGCGCGGCGGTGCGCCGGCGGGCGGGGCGGGGAGTCGACGGGCGGGGTGTGCATGCAGAGATACTCGCCGAACGAAGGGGCGGGAAGCGAATTCCGGGAGACCTCGTGGCGAAATCGAGGCAACCTCGGGGTGGCTTCGGGGTGGGGGTGTGAGGTGCGGACGGTGGGGGACTTCGGGGTGTGGGGTGGGAGTGGCTGGGAGTGCGGGAGTGGCTCAACGTGAGGGAGTGGTCCAACGTGAGGGAGTGGCTGGGGTGACTGCCCGGCACCTCGACGACTACCTCAGCCCGCTACCTCAGTCCACCACCTCAGTCCACCTGCCCACTACCTCTGCCCACTACCTCTGCCCGCCACCTCAGCCCACCACCTCACCCCAGCGCCCGCAGCCCCGGGACGAACGCCACCAGCACCGGGACGACCGGCACCAGCGCGGCCGTAGCCGTCAGCCTTACTCGGCGGGCCGTCGTGAGGCGGTCCGGGGGTGTGAGCAGCCGGTGGACCCGCTGCGGCACATGGGCCTGTGGGGTCGGGGAGGGGCCGAACACGCCCCGGTCCTCGTTGAGTTCGACCAGGGCGAGCGCGGTCGTCAGCCGGCCGAAACGGCGGGAGGCCATGTCGTCGGCGGCGAGTTCGACCAGCCGGTGCATCTCGTCGCGGAACGCGGCGAAGACGGGGACCTGTGGGAAACCGCCGGCCAGCGCGGCCGAACAGTGCAGAAGCCAGTCGTGCCGGGCCTGCGCGTGACCCTCCTCGTGGGCGACGAGCGCGTCCAGCTGCCGGCCCTTCAGGCGGCGCATCGCGGCCGTCGTGATGACGAGGCGGGGTGTGGCGCCCGGCAGCCACCAGGCGTCGGACCGCTCACCCTCCAGGACCACGAGTCGGCCGCCGGGCTCCTCGCCGGGCAACACCGGGGACCGGAGCAGGAGTTCGGCCCGGCGCGACCGACGCCGGGTACGCGCCCGTGCGACCTCACGGACCAGCATCACCGCGCTCCACACCCCGCCGCACGCGAGCGTCAACGCCGTCGTCGCGGCCCACGGCTCGGCCGTACCGAGCGCGTACGCCTCCGCCACGACTCGCGGCGCCGGGGCGAACACCCGCCCGCGCACCGCCTGCCAGGCACTCGCCGCGCTGAGGGTCATCGACAGGGCGCAGCACACCAGTACGGCCGCCACCACGCACTGCCACACCCACAGGGCGAGCACCGGTTCGCGGTCCGCCCAGTCGGCCCGGGCCAGCAGCCGGGGGGCCACGACGGCCGTGAGGGCGCCGAGCAGCAACAGTGCCGCGGGGAGCATCATGGGAGCACCCTATGAGCGCCGTGCCCCCGCAGGTACGGCCCGTGGCGCGAAGTGACGCAGGCAACGGTCGCCCACGGCCCGGCGCGCGACCGGTGTCGACGCGCGACCAGCCCCCGGGCGCGCGGCCAACCGGTGCCGACGCGTCACAGGGTCAGCAGCATCCCCAGCATCCCGATCCCCATCGACAGCCGGCACGCCCGCGCCACCTCAGGACGGTCGCCCCACCCGACGGCCCCGCCACCGGCGGCGACGGGCACCAGCCGCAGGCCGGACAGCAGCACGTACCCGGTGAAGTAGAGGAGCAGCGCACCGGTCAGCGCCGGGATCCCGGCGCCGCCGTGGTGGCCTGGGGAGGTGGCCATCACCACCGCCATGTAGACCATGGCCGAGGCGCCCACGAGATGGTGCAGGTGGTGGGCGCTCGCCCGGGCCGCCCACAGCGCGCGCAGCGCCGCCGCGCCGAACACGACGGCGTAGGCGGGCCAGGCCCACGACGGCGGGGTGAACACCGCCGCGGGCACGGCCATCGCGGCCATGCCGAAGCCCATCAGCGCCTCGCCGCCCGCGGCCCGACGCTGTTCCTCGACGCTGCTGCGCATCCGCAGCAGGCAGTACGCCCCGGTCGCCGCGCACAGCGCCACCAGCAGCCAGCCGGGCGAAGCCGGTCCGTGCACGCCCACCTCCCCGCTCGACCCGCTAGACGGTCGGTCAAGGAATGCCCTGGTCATGCGGCGCGCAAGCAAGCGCAAGGGTGTACATGGGGAGCATTCGACGGAGCACGACAGGTGAGAGTAGGTGCTTTACGAGTAAAACACCTGCTAATCTTATCGGAATGAGCCGTACGCCCCCCGCCCCGCACGCCGACGCCCCGCCCGTCCGCCGCCTCCCGCTGGCCGGCGTACTGCGTCTCGGCCGCCCCTCCGACATCTGGTTCAAGCCCGCCCTGAGCGTGGTCGTCGCGGTCGCGCCGCCCAACCTGCTCCTGCTGGTCCTCGGCCGCCTCGACCTGGCGATGTACACGATGGCCGGGTCCCTGTGCGCGCTCTACGCCCACAACCGCCCCTACGTCGCACGGGCCCGCGTCCTCGCATGGGTGGTCCTCGGCATGATCGGCGGCCTCGCCGTGGCCCTGCTCGCGGCAGCGCTGACGAGCGACGCCGTCGTCCTGGTCGCCGTCGGGGCCGTCCTGGCCGCCGTACAGAAGGTGCTGTGCGACGCCACCCGGGTCGGCCCGCCCGGCAACGTGGTCCTCACCTTCATCAGTTCCGCCGCCCTGTTCGCGCCCCAGACCCTCGGGCAGATCCCGGCCCATCTGGCGCTGGCCGCCGTGGCGGGCGTCTGGGCCTGGCTCGTCGGCATGGCGCCCGGCCTGCTGCGGCCGCACGGCCCCGAGCGGCGCGCCACCGCACACGCCCTGACCGCGGCGGCCGGGTACGCGGTCACCCGGGGCGCCGGCGCGGGGCACGCCAAGGCCCGTACCGCCGCGGCCGCCGCCGTGCAGGCCGCCTGGCAGTCGCTGCTGTCCGCCGGTGCCCCCACAGCGACCCGGCGCTCACTCGAACGGCTCGTCGTGCGCGCCGAGGTCGCCCTCGCGGCGCCCTCGGACACGGACCCGGAGAGGCTGCGCGCCTGGGCACGCGACCTGCGCGGCACCGGTCCCGTCCCGCGGACCGGACAGCTGCCGACCGAGAGCGACGAACTCCTCGGCGTGGACGAGGAGTTCGCCGCCCCCGTCCGGCCGTGGTGGAGCCGGCTCGGCCCGCTGGCCCCGCTCGCCGTCCGCACCGCCCTCGGCTGCGCCCTCGCCGGGTACGCCTCCCTCGCGCTCGGTGTGGGCCGCCCCTACTGGGCCCTGGTCACCGCCGCCTCGCTCTACCAGGCCAACCTCACCCTGACCTGGAGCCGGGGCGTCCAGCGTGTCGTCGGCAACCTCCTCGGCGTCCTTCTCTTCGCCGCCGTGGTACCGCTGGCCCACCTCGGGCCCGCGGCCCTGGTCCTGTGCTGCCTGGCCTTCAACTTCGGCGCGGAGGCCCTGATCAGCCGGAACTACTGGCTCGGCAGCGTCTGCGTGACCCCGATGGCCCTGCTCATCACCGAGTTCGCCGGGTACCAGCGGCCCGGCCTGCTGATCGCCGAGCGGATGGTGGACACCGCCGTCGGCGCCCTGGTCGGCTTCGTCGCGGCCGTCGCCGTCACCAACCGGCGCGCGGGCGACCGTGTCGAGCAGACGCTGACCGACCTCGAGCGCTCCCGCGAGCGTGCCGCCCGCCTCCTCGCGGAGCCGCACCCCGCCCCCGGGTCCCTGGAAACCGCCCGCCGCGGCCTCGCCACCGCCCTCGTCGACCTGCGTGCCACCGTCGAGGCCGCATCCGGCGAATGGTGGCAGCGTGCCCTGCCCCACGAGAGGGTCGTGCTCGCCGAACAGTCCGGACACCGTACGCTCGCGGCGACGGTACGGCGCCAGGGACTGCACCTGGACCTGCCCACGGACCAGGCGACGGAGGACGTACGGCCATGACGGCGAGCAGCGGAGCGGGCGTGCCCGGCGCGACGAGGAGCGACACCGTCGCCACGGTGGTCCGGCAGTGGGAGGCCGTCCACCCCGATCTCGACACCGGGCCGATGGAGATCATCGGCCGCGTCAACCGCTGTGCCGCACTCCTCCAGCAGGCCGAGGACGCCCCGCTGCGCCGGGCCGGCCTCAGCCGCCCCGAGTTCGACCTGCTGGGCGCCCTACGCCGCACCGGTCACGAACTCACCCCCGGCGACCTGGCCCGCGAGACCTTCTCCTCCGGCGCCGCCGTCACCAAACGCGTCAAGGCCCTGACCGAACGCGGTCTGGTCGAACGCCGCGGCGACACCCGCGACCGCCGCGTCGCCCACCTGCGCCTCACGGACGCCGGACGCGATCTGGTCGACGGCCTCCTGCCCGAGCAGCTCGCCTATGAGACCAGTGTCCTGTCCGGCATGGACCCGGCCGAGCAGGACGGGCTGGCGGTACTGCTCTCCGCGTTGCTCGGCAGGCTGGAGGGCCGTCTCGGAGCGCCGCGCCCCTGAGCGGGCCGGAAGTTTCGAAAGCCCGCAGGCCATTGACGTGAGCGGCGCCTGGTTCCTACGTTCGACCAGGCCGGTTCGGATCATCGATCGGCGTACGACATACCGGACGAAAGATGGACGCCGTGACAGCCGAGACCCCGTCGCCCGACACCCTCACCGTCGACCTCGGCACCGAGACCGGCCCCTTCCACGGCGGCGCCAGCGGCACGCTCTACGGCCTGTACGGCGACGGAGTGCCCAGCCGCACCCTCGTCGAGGGCATGTACGTCCGTACCGTCACCACCAAGGCCCAGGACGGTATCCAGCACCCCGGCGGCGACGCCCTGGAGATCCTGCCGCCCTTCGTCGCGGCCGGCGGCAGGGACGTGTACGTCTACCTCCCCGACTTCTACCGCGGCTTCCCCTACGAGTGGCCCGGCTCGACGGGCGAGGAGCGGCTGGCCGGATTCCTGGAGGTCGTCCGCCGCCAGGTCGAGCACGTCCTGACGCTCGGCCCCGACCGGACCCCGGTCGTGTACGTCCCGTTCAACGAACCCGAGGGCAACATGTTCGGCGAGGGGGAGTGGAGCCACGACGGGATCTCCTGGCGCACCGACCCGCGGCACTACTTCGAGGCCTGGAAGGCGGCGTACCACCTCATCAAGGGCCTCGATCCGGACGCCCGTGTCGCCGGCCCCAACACCAGCATCCTGTACCCCGAGGTCCGGGGCTTCCTGGAGTTCGCCAAGGCGCACGACGTGCTGCCCGACGTGATCACCTGGCACGAACTCTCGTCACCGGCCGAGGTCCGTACGAACGTCGCCAAGTATCGTGAGATGGAACGGGAGTTGGGTATCGGGCCGCTGCCGGTCAACCTCAACGAGTACGCGCACAACTACCACGTCTCCGTGCCCGGTCAGATGGTGCAGTGGATCTCCGCGATCGAGGAGTCCAAGGTCGACGCAGACCTGGCGTACTGGAACATCGCAGGCAACCTCAACGACTCGGCGGTGGAGGCGAACAAGGCCAACGGGCAGTGGTGGCTGTTCAACGCCTACGGGCAGCTCACCGGCAACACCGTCCAGGTCGCCGCCCCGCGCCCCAACGTGCAGTACACCCTTCAGGGCGTCGCCGCACTGGACCGGGACAAGCGGCAGGCGCGCCTGCTGTTCGGCGGCGCGGCGGGCGCCGCGGACATCGTCTTCGAGGGCGTCGACCCGGACGTCTTCGGCGCGACCGTTCACGTACGGCTCCAGGAGATCCCCTGGACCGGCCAAGTCGGCGCCGGCGCGCAGCCTTTGCGGCTGCGGGACGAGGAACTACCGGTCGGGGAAGGGCGGGTGACCCTGTCCGTGAGCGACCTCGACGCGATGTCCGCCTACCAGGTCGTCCTGTCGCCCGGCGGCAACGGAGCCCGCCTGCTGCCGGCCTCCGTCGCCTGGCGGCGCACCTACGAGGCCGAGGACGCCACCTACACGGGCGGCGGCTACGCGAAGAACGGGCCCGAGGGCTCCCCGTCCGACGTCGACAGGTTCGCCACCTCGGGCGGTTACCACGTGGGCGGTCTGCGCACCGGCTCCGACGGCGTGCTCGCCTTCGACGTCGAGGTCCCCCGGGACGGGACGTACGAGGTCAGCGTCTTCGCCAACTCCTACAACCAGGCCGACCTGGTACGGGAGTTCGGCCCCACCAACGTCTTCCTGCGGGTGGACGGCGAGGCACCCCGCGAACTGCGGCTCCCGCTCGGCTACAAGTGGGCGGTGTGGGGCCACACCGACACCCGGGTCGAGCTGTCCGCGGGCAGGCACCGCATCACCCTCGCCGCGCAGGACCCCGACCTGGGCGTCACCAAGGGCGACGCCGTCGTCGACAAGGTGGACCTCATCCTGCGCGACGACGACGGTACCGCCGTCTACGAGGCCGAGTACGCGTCCCTCGACGGCGGGGCGGTCGTCAGCCACGCGCACCGCGGGGCCTCGGGCCCCGGAGCCGCCGTCCTCCCGCGCGAAGGCACGGTCACCTTCTGGGTGCACGCGGCCGACGACGGCGAGGCGAGCGTGAACGTGGACGTCCTCGGCCCCGGCGAAGGCCTCCTCGCGGTCAACGGCGAGCCGGTCGGCCCCGTCGTACGGGGTGCGATGCCGCTCTTCCTGGCCGGAGGCGTCAACAAGCTCACCGTCACCGGGACTTCGCAACTCCTGGTCGTCGACCGGCTGCGCGTCGGCCCCTCCCACGACCTGCTGCCGAGCACGGCGTACCCGGCCGAGGAAGGCGCCCTCACCGGCTCCGCGAAGGTGACCGGATACCCGTACGCCACCGGCGGCAAGGCGGTGGAGGGCATCGGCGGTGGCCCGGGCAACGCCCTCACCCTCACCGTGACCGCCACACGAGCCGGACGCCACGCCCTCACGATCCGCTACGCCAACGGCGAGCAGGCCCCCGCCACGCACTACAACCCCGACCCCGTCTGCCGCCACGCCGACGTCTCGGTCAACGGGGCCGCCCCGCACCGCGTCCTGTTCCCGACCACCTTCCACTTCAACAACTTCTGGAACCTCTCGGTCCCCGTGACCCTGGAGGAGGGCACCAACACGCTCACCCTCACCGCCGACGAACTCCCGGACTTCGACGGCAAGTCCCGCAACCGGTACGGCCAACGCTCCGCGTACGCACCGGTCGTCGACCAGGTGACGGTGACACCGCTGTCCTAGGTCGAGCGGCCGGCGTTCGAGCGCCGCTCCGCCATACGAGTCATCGGGTCAGGAGCGGGTCCTGCGATGGGCCAGGAGGGCGAGGACCGCCAGAACCACTCCGCTGACGGTGGCGATCACGCCGAGTGCGATGGGCACGGCATCGCCGGTGACCGTTCCTGCGACGCACGCACATATCCCTCCGGCGATCGAAACCGCAGAAAGGGTTCGCACTCCTCTGATCGCGTCATCCATCGATGTGCCCTTCCGTCGCGTTCCCCATGTCGTCGACCTGGCCAGGGAGGTTGCCGGTGGCGTCGGTGAGGTAGCAGGTGAAAGGACTTCCCCCGTCGCCATGAATGCAACGTGCCCGCGGGTTCCCGGATCAAGCGGTGTCGACGCCGTTCGCCGCCGGCATCCCTGTCGGCGACGCGCTGATCGTGCTGCGCAGCCGCTCTGACCGGGTGTGGGTGAGGGCGTGTGGTCCTCAGCGCTCGTAGCCGGCCGGATACACGCCGAACATCGCCCCGTGCGGGTCCCGCAGCACCGCGATCCGCGGCCCGTCGGGTACGGAGGTGGGTTCCATCAGGACGGTGCCGCCCGCCCCGGCCGCCGTGGCCGAGGCGGCGTCCACGTCCGCCACCGCGAAGTACGGCAGCCAGTGCGGCGGCACCTCCGGCGGGAACTTGTCGTCCATCGTGACCATGCCGCCGAAGTCCGCGCCGTCGAGGCCCCACTGCGTGTAGTGCTCCGAGGCGTCGACGCTCCAGCCGAAGACCGCCGGGTAGAAGTCCACGGCCCGCTCGGGAGCCCGGGTCATCAGCTCCACCCAGCCCAGCGAACCGGGCGCGTTCAGCAGGCCCGCGCCCTCGAATCCGGCCGCCTGCCACAGATGGAAGGCGGCGCCCTGCGGATCGGTGACGGAGGCGAAGCGGCCCATGCCGGGGACGTCCCCCGGCTCGAACACCACCGAGCCGCCCGCCGCCCGCAGCGTCTCCACCGTGGCGTCCACGTCCGACACGGCGAACGTCACGTACCAGACGACGGGTTGCGGTTCATCGCCCAGCGGGACGAGCCCGGCGACCGGGAGGCCGTCCAGGGACGCGATCGTGTAGCCGCCCATCTCCTCGCGGCTGTCCGTCTCCGTCCGCCAGCCGAACACGGTGGAGTAGAACCGCTGGGCCGCCGCCAGATCGGGCGCTCCCACCTCGGCCCAGCAGGGCCCGCCGGCCACCGGCTTGTCGAGTTTCATGACGTCACGGCCTTCCTGCCACGCGGGTGCCCCTCTCCGCACGCTAGACCCGCGGCGACGGCCCGGCCATCCGGCGACGAGGCCGGGGCGTCCCGCGGGTGCGGAAGGAACACCACGTCGCCGCCGTCGTCCTCGGAGTCTCCGTCCCGAGCGGCCTGGAGCGACAGCCGGGCAGTCCCTCACTGACCCGCCGAGGCCGTGAACCACGACGGCCGCGCGCTCGGCTTCGTCGAGACCGACACGAGGTCGGCCCTCAGGTCCCGGGCCGGTACCGCAGGGGATGATCGGCCGGGACCTCCGCCAGCACGACCGGCGTGACGTCCGGATCCGCGATCCACATCCCGACCAGCCCCCAGGGCTCCCGCACCGGCTCCCGCACGATCGTGACGCCTTTGGCCCGCAACTCCTCGCGCGCGGCGGCCACGTCCTCGTCGACGGGCACGCAGCAAGGTCCGGCCGCTCAGTACATGCGCCATGCATCCTGAGCCTGGTGGCAGGGTTACCCTCGTCGATGCCCGAGCCGCGCGTGAGAACCGGAGAGCCGACCATGGAATCCGCCCTGACCTTCCGTGATGCCACCGACGCCGACGTGGACGCGCTCGTCGCGCTGATCGAGTCGGCGTACCGGGGAGAGTCCAGCCGCACCGGATGGACCACCGAGGCGGACATCCTCGAAGGGCAGCGGACGGACCCGGAGGGTGTGCTGGAGGTCATCAAGTCGCCCGACAGCCGACTGCTCACGGTCGAGCACGACGGACGAGTCGTCGCCTGCTGCCAGATCGAACACCGTGGCGCGCACGCCTACTTCGGGATGTTCGCGGTCAGCCCCGCGCTCCAGGGCGGCGGCCTCGGCAAGGTCATCATCGCCGAGGCGGAGCGCATCGCCCGCGAGACCTGGGGTGTCACGGAGATGCACATGACGGTGATCTCCGTACGCGACGACCTCATCGCCTGGTACGAGCGCCGCGGCTACCGCCGTACGGGAAAGACGACCCCCTTCCCGTACGGCGACGAGCGTTTCGGCATCCCGCAGCGCGCCGACCTGCAGTTCGAGCTGCTGGTCAAGGAGCTGACCCCGGTCGCATAATCGTTACGCCGTGAAGCGGCCGGTGCGTTTGATCTCCGGGTAGTCGGTGGTCGCGCCGTCCAGTTCCAGAGCGCGCACGAGCCGCAGGTGGTCCTGTGTGTTGACCACCCAACCGATGATCTTCAGATCGGCCTTGCGGGCGCGCTCCACGACCTCCAGGGTGAGGCGGCGGATGTTCAGGCAGACGGTCGCGGCACCGACCGCGACAGCGCGGTCCACGATGTCGGTGCCGAACCGGCTGCCGATCAGGGCGGTCCGCACGCCGGGCACCAGCCGGCGGATCTCGGCGATCGCCTCGTCGTGGAACGAGGACACCTCCACGCGGCCGATCAGGTCCCGGCGGTGCATGACCTCCGCCAGCGCACGCGCCGCCGCCGCGTCCTTGATCTCGGCCTGCAGGCGCGACCGCACGCCGTCCAGCACCTCCTCGAACACCGGGACCCGCTCGCCGCGGCCCGCGTCCAGGGCGCGCAGCTCGTCGAGGGTCTGCTCGGCGATCGGGCCGGTGCCGTCGGTCGTGCGGTCCACGTCGGTGTCGTGCATGACGACGAGGGCGCCGTCCTTGGACAGGTGCAGATCGAGTTCGATGACGTCGAGGCCGGCCTGCTCGGCGGCGACGAAGGAACGGAGGGTGTTCTCGGGTTCGACACCCATGACTCCGCGGTGACCGATGGTGAGGAAGTTCAAGGTTCGACTCGCTTCCGTCGGGGGCGGCTGCTCGGCTCCCCGCGCGGGCCGGGGCGGACGGTCACGCGGGCAGTTGTGCAGCCTAACGGCCCGGGCGTGCGAGTGGACCCGCTCCTGCGACGCGAGCGGGTGTGCGATGCGTAAGCAGCCGCCACGTGCATGTCGCACAGGAAAAAATCCTGTGACCATGGGGGTGTACAGGATAATTTCCCGGGCATGCACTTGCTTGGAGAAACCGCATATGCATACGGTGTCCTGACGTGAGGTTCTCCCGTGGAGGATGGGACATGACGGAAATTCTTGTGCAGGCGGCTACGGGGGAACAGGTTTCTCCCGCGACCAGGGTGGTGGAGCACCCGGCGTGGCCGGTGCTCAAGGATGCCGTGGAGCAGATCCGGCCATGGCAGTCCAAGGACGGGGCCATCGACTTCGAGGCCGAGGGCGCCCCCGACCCGGCGGACGCCGAGCTCGCCGTACGGCGGGTCGTCGACGCCGTGCAGGAGCTGTCGCCGCTGCTCGCGCACGACGTCGCCTACCACGAGGCCCTGGTGAAGGACCTCCGCCGGTGGGCCGACGGCGGCTTCCGGGTGCCCGACTTCCTGGACTCGCTGCTGGCCTTCCAGCCCGCCGCGCACCGTGCGGACGGCCTCCAGCACCTGGTGGTCTTCCCGATGTACACGCAGAACGGCAACCCGGACCGCAACTTCGAGGCGGTCGTACTGCGCATGGTCTGGCCGGACTGGCTCGCCGAGCTGGAGCGCACCCGCTACGACAACCCGCTGTTCTGCGGCATCAAGTTCGAGGACTTCACGGCCGGCTACGACACCAACTCGGCCGTTCTCTTCCCGGAGACCATCGCCGTGCGCGAGGCCCCCGAGCGCTTCACCTGGGGCGGCATCTTCTGCGACCGCGAGGCCGCCCGTTTCCGCCATGTGACCGACGCCGCCGTCGACATCCTGGGCCTCGAGCTGCCCGAGGACGTCGCCGCGATGGTCCACGACCAGAAGCGCTGCGAGGAGGCCTTCGTCCTGTGGGACATGGTCCACGACCGCACCCACAGCCACGGCGACCTGCCCTTCGACCCGTTCATGATCAAGCAGCGCCAGCCGTTCTGGATGTACGGCCTGGAAGAGCTGCGCTGTGACCTCACTGCCTTCAAGGAGGCCGTGAAGCTGGAGGCCGACGGCGTTCCGCAGGCCCGAGACGTGCAGTACGCGGTCCTCTTCGACCGCATGTTCCGCTTCCCGGTCACCGGCGAGCGCGTCCGCAACTACGACGGCCTCGGCGGCCAGCTGCTCTTCGCCTACCTGCACAAGCACGACGTCGTCCGCTGGACGGACAACAAGCTGTTCATCGACTGGCAGCGCGCGCCCCGGGTCACCAACGAACTGTGCGCCGCCATCGAGAAGCTCTACCGGGACGGCATCGACCGCCCCAAGCTCGTCCACTGGTTCGCGGGGTACGAGCTGGTCTCCACCTACCTCGCCCCGCACCCGGGATCCAAGTGGGCCAAGGGCCCCGACGCCCTGGACCTGAACCTGCCGCCGCGGAAACTCGTCGATGACGTGCTTCCGGACGAGTTTCCGCTGAGCATGTTCTATGAGGCCCTCTCCAAGAAGCTGAAGAACGTGATCGCCTCCACCAAGGGCATCACGGCGGAGAGTGCCGAGCGGGTCGCCGCGTGAGCGACCGCGTCCAGAACACTGCTCAGGAGGCGAAGAACATGGGGAACGGGGCTCTCAGCGGTGCGGTGATCGCGGTGGCCGGCGCGGGCGGACCCGCCGGGCGGGCGACGCTGCTCAGGCTCGCCGAGGCGGGCGCGACCGTGGTCGGCGCGGACAACGACCCGGAGCGGCTGGCGGAGGCCGTGGACGCGGCCCGCTACAGCGCCGGCGGTGCCGCGGTCACCGGCGAGACGGTCGACCTGCTCGACCTGGACTCGACCAGGGACTGGGCCGCCCGCACCGAGAAGGAGTTCGGCCGGGTCGACGGGGTGGTCCACCTGGTCGGCGGCTGGCGCGGCAGCGAGACCTTCGCGAAGACCAACCTGCACGACTGGGACCTGCTGGAGATGCTGCTCATCCGCACCGTGCAGCACACCTCCCTCGCCTTCCACGAGGCTCTGCAGAGCAGCGACCGCGGCCGTTACGTCCTGATCAGCGCCGCCGGGGCCAGCAAGCCGACCGCGGGCAACGCCGCGTACTCCGCCGCCAAGGCGGCCGCCGAGGCGTGGACGCTGGCACTGGCCGACTACTTCCGCAAGGCGGGCCTGTCCGAGGGGGCGGACGGGCCGACGTCGGCCGCTGCCATCCTGGTGGTGAAGGCGTTGGTGCACGACGCGATGCGCGCCGAGCGCCCCAACGCGAAGTTCGCGGGCTTCACCGACGTCAAGGATCTGGCCGAGCAGATCGTCGGGGTCTGGGAGAAGCCCGCCGCAGAAGTGAACGGAAAGCGTCTGTGGCTGACCGAGAAGCCGTGATACGAGAAGCCGTGAACCCACCGAGGACCGACGCCCGTCGTCACCACGACCCGGACGTCCGCGGCTTCGCCAGCGACAACTACGCCGGGGCCCACCCGGAGGTGCTCGCCGCCCTGGCCCTGGCCAACGGCGGGCACCAGGTCGCCTACGGCGAGGACGTCTACACCGAGAACCTCCAACGGATCGTCCGCAGCCATTTCGGCGCCACGGCGGAGGCCTTCCCGGTCTTCAACGGCACCGGGGCCAACGTGGTCGCGCTCCAGGCGGTCACCGACCGCTGGGGCGCGGTGATCTGCGCGGAGAGCGCGCACATCAACGTCGACGAGGGCGGCGCCCCCGAGCGCATGGGCGGCCTCAAGCTGCTCACCGTGCCCACGCCGGACGGCAAGCTCACCCCGGAGCTGATCGACCGGCAGGCGTACGGCTGGGAGGACGAGCACCGGGCGATGCCGCAGGTCGTCTCGATCACCCAGAGCACGGAACTCGGCACCCTCTACACGCCCGACGAGATCCGCGCCATCTGCGACCACGCCCACGCGCACGGCATGAAGGTCCACCTGGACGGCTCCCGCATCGCCAACGCGGCGGCCTCGCTGGACGTCCCGATGCGGACGTTCACCAACGCGGTGGGCGTCGACATCCTCTCCCTGGGCGGCACGAAGAACGGCGCCCTGTTCGGTGAGGCCGTCGTCGTCATCAACCAGGACGCCGTCAGCCACATGAAGCACCTGCGCAAGCTGTCCATGCAGCTCGCCTCCAAGATGCGGTTCGTGTCGGTGCAGCTGGAGGCGCTGCTCGCCAAGGACCTCTGGCTGCGCAACGCCCGCCACGCCAACGACATGGCACAGCGGCTGGCGGAGGGCGTGCGGGCGGTGCACGGGGTCGAGATCCTCTATCCCGTGCAGGCCAACGGGCTGTTCGCCAGGCTTCCGCACGACGTGAGCGAGCGACTGCAGCAGCGGTTCCGGTTCTACTTCTGGGACGAGGCCGCCGGCGTCGTGCGCTGGATGTGCGCCTTCGACACGACCGAGGACGACGTGGACGCGTTCGTGGCGGCGCTGAAGGAGGAGATGGCTCACCAGGCGTGAGTGCATAGGTATGCGTTTCGCTGAAAAGTCATTGACTCTTCAGTGATCGCTTTCCTATGCTCTGCGGCTATGGAGCTGATCCAGAACACCCCGGACCTGTCGGCCTACTTGGCAGCCGACGACGTCATCGACCATCACCATTCGCTCGTGCGCGAGACGGCTGCCCGTCTCGCGGGCGAGGCCGAGGATTCGTATGCCTATGCGCGGCTGGCGTTCGAGTTCGTCCGCGACACCATTCCCCACTCGCAGGACTCGGGCGACCCGCGCGTCACGTGGCGCGCCTCCGACGTCCTGGAGCAGGGGACCGGAATCTGTTACGCCAAGGCCCATGCGCTGACCGCTCTGCTGCGAGCCGAGGACATCCCGACCGCGCTCTGCTACCAGCGGCTCGACGTGGTGCACGGCCTGGTCGCCGTCCGGTTCAACGGGGCCTGGCACCGACAGGATCCGAGGGGCAATAAGCCGGGTGTGGATGCCCGGTTCTCTCTCGACGGGGAGCGCCTGGCCTTCACGCCGGACCCGGAGTCCAACGAGATGGACTATCCGGTACTGTACGCTGAACCGCATCCGGTGGTCGTCGGCGCACTCAAGGCCGCCCCCGACCGCCCGTACCTCTGGAAGACGCTCCCCACCGCACTCTGAGGCCGGCGATGACCCTCTCCCTGACCGTTTCCGACGAGGTGCGCGCCCTCGCACCCGGCTTCTCGCACCTCGCCGTCGAGGCACACGGCCTGGTCAACGGGCCCAGCACCGAGGCGAGTTCCGCCCTCCTCGACGACGCGGCCCGCCGTCTCGCCGTACGCCTGGACGGACGTGCCCCGCACGAGGACCCGCACATGGCCGCCTGGCGTGCGGCCTACACCGCGTTCGGCGCGAAGCCCTCACGGACACGCAACTCGGCGGAGGCGCTGGCGAAGAGGGCCCTCGCGGAGGGCGGGCTGCCCCGGATCAACCGGCTCGTCGACCTCTACAACGCCGTCAGCGTCGCCCACCTGGTCCCCGTCGGCGGCGAGGACATCGACCGCATCCAGGGCGGCATGCGCCTCGTGCGTGCCACCGGGGACGAGGACTTCGTGACCGTCGCCGGCGGCGAGGAGGTAGTCGAGCACCCCGACGTGGGCGAGGTCGTGTGGCGTGACGAGGCGGGGGTGACCTGCCGCCGCTGGAACTGGCGCCAGGGGCCGCGCACCAGGCTCACCGAGGACACCGTCTCCGCCGTCTTCCTGCTGGAGACCCTGGCTCCCCTGCCGACCACCGCCGCGCAGACGGCGGCCACCGAACTCGCCGAGCTGCTCGAGAAGTTCAGCCCGGGGGCGCGGATCGTGGTCGGCGGGCCGGTGTCGGGGGAGTGAGCGTCGGGGGCGTCGGCTACGGGCGGCCCACGAAGTCCACCTCGCGCCGCGCCCAGGCCCGCAGTACTGCCCCGAAGCCGTCCGGAACGGGCAGCTCGGGCAGGCTGTCACGCCCGCTCCCGCCGCCGTACCTGGCCCGTGCATACGGGGCCAGGTCGGCCAGTGGGCCAAGGAAGGGCGCCAGCTGCTCGATCGGGGGTTCGCGGCTTGCTTCCAGGGAGGTCAGCAGCAGGACGGAGGCGCCCAGGTAGGCGTCCGGGTCGAGTACGGGCCGTCGGCCCTCCGTGTTGGCGGCGAGCCCCTCGGCGATGATGTCCAGGAACCGGGTCACGTCGTCAGCACGTGGCACCCAGGGCGGACCGGAATGGTCCCGCAACCACGAACCGACCGCCGCGCAGTCACGCACCGTCGTCTCGAAGGGGGGACGGCAGCCTTCCGTGCCCAGGAGAAGCACGTACACGCACCGGGCCGCGTAGGGGTGCCACGTGTGGTTCGGACTGTAGATGCCCATGGGCCAGCTCTGGAACAGGGAACCGAACTCCAGGCCGCGCTCCTGGAAGCAGTCACCGAGGTCCGTCAGCCCATGGCCCAGGGCGACGTCGACCAGACCGAGATCGTCCGCTCTCGCCGCCCGGAACTCCGCCTCGTACTCGCTGATCATCCGCCGGGTGAAGTCCCACCAGTACGTGGACAGGTCGTCGTTGAACTGCATACTCGCGTACGCGGCCAGGAGCAGCGCCGTTCGCCTCCGGCGCCTGTCCGTGGATGCCATGGTTTCGGCGATCGCTGCGACGAGTTCGCCCGCGACCAAATCCCGGCTGTTCCAGCAGCTTGCGAGGAGCGCCTCCATCGGACCGCTGAACTCCTCGGCCTCCGGATCCCCCGACATGAGGTGGTCCACGACGGACCTGGTCAGTTGCCGCACCATGCGTGGTGGCGGATCCACACAGCTCAGACACCGTGCGAGAAACGCCAGTACATTCCCGCGACCGCCGGCCGAGCGCTGACGCCGTTCACCGAGCAGCGCGGCGAAGACCCGGGCCGCCCCGTCCACCGTCGTGCGTTCCTTGATCTGGACCGCCAGTTGGCCGACGATGTCCCACTCCTGCCGGGCCGCTTTCGGCGCGAGGCGGCGGGCCAGTATCTCCGGGGTGTCGCTGGTGCCGGCGAGCTGGGCCGCGGCGAAGTACTCCAGGAAGGTGCGGTGCGTGAAGGTGTAGAGGCCTTCACCGCGTGCGGTGGTGCCGACCTCGCTGAACACCCAGGCGCGTCCGCGGCAGAAGCGCACGAACTGGCGGGCCGCCGATTCGGCCTCCGCGCGCTCCTCGTAGCCCCGGCCGTCAAGGAACTCGACGACCCCGCCGACGAGTTCGCGCTCCGTGACCGCCGGGGCGTCCGCGCCCCGGGTGAAGAGCCAGAAGGCGATGTGGCGCAGGGCCGGTTCGACGAGGCGGGCCATGGAGAGTTCCACGTGGATGCGCCGTCGGACATCCCATTTGTGGAACAGCAGCGACGCGCACTGCTCGTACACCTCCGGGCGGCTGCGGGGAACGGACCCCGTGCCCCGGTAGAGGATGCACATGAGCGCCAGCATGAGGGGGTTGGCGCGCAGATCGGTGAGGCCCGCGCTCTCGGCGAGGAAGCTGCGGGCGCTGAGCTCGGCTTCCTCCCGCGTGCCTTCTTCCTGGGCGAACCACTTCTCGACGTACTCCTTGGTCCGGTCCGGGCCGAACGGGCCCAGCCGGTAGCACTCGAAGTAGCGGTCGTCGAGACGTGCCTCGTTGTAGCCCACGATCCGGGAGGTCACCAGGACCGGTGCCAGCGGGTATTTCGCACAGAACAGTTCCACGATCTCGGTGACCTCGCGGCGCCGGGTGGAGTCGACGAGTTCGTCGAGCCCGTCGAAGACGACCGACGCCGCACCGCTGAGCAGCAGCCGGTCGACGGCACCGGGTGGCGCGGGACACTGGTAGAGGGCTTCGAGACGTGCCTCGATGTGGTCGACGACGGAGCGCTTCTCCGCGTCTGCGGCGAAGTCGCGCAGCAAGACGAGGAACGGCAGCGGCTGCCGCGGGTCGGACGCACGCCGGTGCATGAGCACCTGGCACGTGGTGGACTTGCCGCACCCCGGATCTCCCAGGAGTACCGTCCGGTCGAGGGCACGGTCCAGGTCGGCGAGACCGAGCGTGAACACGTCGTCCTGGCCGGCGTGGTTCTCGACGACCCTCTCGAAACCCGGGCTCACGTGCAGGGCGCCGATCGGCACCCGCCTGCGGCGCTCGAAGTCGGGCGGCTCCAGGGAACCGTGAGCGAACCTCGCCTGCCGACGATAGGCCGCGGCGAACGCCTGGTCCGCCTCGAGGCAGGCCGTGTCGCGCAGGGACAGCGCGCGGGTGTGCCGTTCGATCGCGCCGAGGACGGCGGTGATGCGCGCCGAGAACGCATCCTGGCGGATCCGGTCCAGCAACGCGGAGTCGGAACCCGTCAACCGGCCTACGACCGTGCTGATTCGGAGGTCGCAGTGGTCGAAGAACTCTCTCGCGAGCGTGGCCGTTGCCACGCCGGGATCCTGATGTCCCGTCGAGGCCAGGACCGGCGTCAACGACACCTGCGCACAGGCCGCATACGCCTCGCGCAGCTGTCCGACCACGGCTTCGGGTGCGTCGGTGAGCCGAGCCGCGAGCAGTTCGTGCAGGACGGCCTGGCTGTCGTCGCCGCGGAGGAACTCCTCGGCCTGCGCCCGGGGCAGCCCGTCCGGAAGGCGGGGGCCGTCGTCCGCCCCCACGGACAACTCATAGGTGTCGAACCAGCGGAGCAGGGCCTCGTCCGCGCCGTCCGCACCCGTGGTCTCGCGCCTGAGCCAGCGCGCGGTCCCCGCGACGGCCTCGATCATCAGGCCGGCTGCGATCTCGGCAAGCACTGAGCTCGGGCCCCCTCCCGCACGTGGCTCGGTAACGCGACCGTAGTTGCCCGGCTACCGTGCGTCCAGACGGCGAGGGGGGAGCGAAGGTGTGCGGGGCGACGGACTCGCCTGTCCCATGGAGGGTCGCGCGGCGCGCCCCTCGCAGACCGCGCTCCGCTCAGGTGCGCGTCAGCGGGCCTCGGCCTCGCGTACCTGCTCCGGGGTCGGGGCGGTGCCGCCGAGGTGGGCCGGCATCCACCAGGTGTCGTCCGCGTCCTTGGGGCGGACCGGGTAGGCGCGCTGGGCCGCCTCCAGCAGCTCGTTCACCCGCTCGCGCACCTGGCGGGTGATCGCACCCGCGTACTTGTCCCGCGACGCCTCGATCGCCTCGCCCACCCGGATGGTGATCGGGATGTGGCTGCGCTTGAAGTTGCGCGGGTGCCCCTTGGTCCACAGCCGCTGGGTGCCCCACAGCGCCATCGGGATCAGCGGCACGCCCGCCTCCTGGGCCATGCGCGCGGCGCCCGACTTGAAGGACTTCAGCGTGAAGGAGGGGGAGATCGTCGCCTCCGGGAAGACGCCCACGATCTCGCCGGACCTGAGCGAGTCCAACGCATGGGCGTACGCCGTCTCGCCCTGCTTGCGGTCCACCGGGATGTGCTTCATCCCGCGCATCAGCGGGCCGGAGACCTTGTGGCGGAAGACGGACTCCTTCGCCATGAAACGCACGAGGCGCTTCTGCGGGAGCGCCGCGAGCCCGTCGAAGATGAAGTCCAGGTAGCTGATGTGATTGCTCACCAGCACGGCGCCGCCCGAGCGCGGGATGTTCTCCGAACCCTGGCAGTCGATCTTGAGGTCCCACACCTTGAACAACGTCTGGGCGAGACCGACGACGGGGCGGTAGACAAGCTCTGCCATGGACGGTGTGGACCCTTCCTTCTCTGCCTGGGAAAAGGAAACTCCCGGCGGGAAAGCTACGCAGCCGTAGGTTTACGGCATCTCGCAGATCGTGCCCCAAGAACGGACCGGTAGCCAGTCCTCGAGCCCGTGGACGGCGAGATTCTCGTCACGTCCACCCAGTGATCCACCTCGGGCTTTTACGCTGCCTTTACTGCGCGCGTACCGTAGCCCGACGTACAAGCAGGTACATCTCGCATCCCAGGCAGTACCCGAACGCGGCATTCAGGAACGCGGCGGCGAGGGCGGCCCCGGCGGCGGCGAGTCCCAGCCACTGCGGTCCCAGGGTGTAGCCGACGAGGCCCAGCCCCGCGAAGACCAGCCCGACCGCCTGCGCGAACCGCGGCGGTTCGGGCGCCTCGAACTCGCTCGGCGGACCGATCCGCGGCCGCACCGCCGTGCGGAACAGCCAGCCGTACGGCGACCTGCCCACCCCGCCCGCCGCGCCCAGTGCGAACGCCAGCGTCTGCCAGGCCAGCAGCCAGACGCTGCCCGTGATCAGCACGACTGCCAGCAGCGCGGTCGTCACGGCCGCCCCGAAGCGCGGCCCCCTCACATCGATGTCCATGGGAACCAAGGATTCCGCACCGTGCGGATTCGGGGGAGACGGGAATCTTTGCAGTCGTGTGAATGCTTGTGCAGGGGATGACCGGACTGGTGGTGTGCGTGGCGGTGCTCGCGGTGGCGAGCGCCTACGGAGTGCTGCATCGGCGGCGGAGCGGGAGGGTGAGGGTGCGCGGGCGCGACGACGGGAAGCGGCTCGGCGCGGACGAACTGGGCGGGCCGCTCGGTGAGCGCGCCACGCTCGTCCAGTTCTCCAGCGCCTTCTGTGCCCCCTGCCGGGCCACCCGGCGGGTGCTGGGGGAGGTGGTCGCGATGGTCCCCGGTGTGACGCACGTCGAGATCGACGCCGAGGACCACCTCGACCTCGTGCGCGAACTGGGCATCCTCAAGACCCCGACCGTGCTGGTCCTGGACGCCGGTGGCCGGATCGTGCGACGGGCCGTCGGCCAGCCGCGCAAGGCGGACGTGATCGCCGCGCTCGGGGAGGCGGTGTGAGGGGCGCGGGGCGGGCGTGAAGCATCTCCCATATGCCGGGACGTACTTGACTGTGCGCACCACCTATCGTCAGCCTGACCGTATGCCTTCGGAACTCCTTCTCTTCGGGCGGGCGCACGTGGACCTCGCCCGCACCGCGAGCGCGCGCTGTCCGGGCTGGTGAACAGCCCGGGACGCCCACGCCACCTCTCGCCGAAGGACAGCTCCATGACGGCCACACCCGACCTCGACACCACCCGGCTCGCCTCGCCCGACCTGCTGCGGTCCGTCTTCCGGCGGCACGCGGCGGGAGTCGCGGTGATCACCGCCGTCGGTGACACCGGCCCCGTCGGCTTCACCGCCACCTCCCTCACCTCGGTCTCCGCCGAGCCCCCGCTGCTGTCGTTCGGTATCGGCACCGGGGCCTCCAGCTGGCCCGCGGTCTCCGAGAGCGACCACGTCGGGGTGCACATACTCGGCGAACACCAGCAGGACCTGGCCGCCACCTTCGCGCGCAGCGGCGCCGACCGTTTCGGCGCGGCCACCGCCTGGCGCCACGGTCCCGAGGGCGTCCCCGTCCTCGACGACGTCCAGGCCTGGCTGCTGTGCCGGATCGTCGCCCGCGTGCCGGCCGGCGACCACCGTCTCGTGCTGGCCGAGGTCGTCCTCGGCGACTCCAGCGGGCCGGGCCGCCCGCTGCTCTACCACCAGGGCCGTTTCCATGGGCTGCGTGACTGACCCACCCGCCCGCCCTTCTGCGAAGCCGTCGAGTTCCGATTACGCTGCGTTGCAAAGGTCACAGTTCAAAGCGCTTGCTTAGCGGGCAGGAACTGGGTGTACTGGCGAGTAATATTTCGCTCGGAGCGCAGGTCGCCCCGACCGGGATCGGCCGCTTGGGGCGCCTATGCTGCCTGCAAGTAGGCAGCCGAAAAATGACGATGCAGTAGGAGAGCCGGCGTGAGCTTGAGGATCGTTGTCACTGTGAAGTACGTGCCCGACGCCACTGGCGACCGGCACTTCGCCGATGACCTGACCGTCGACCGGGACGACGTCGACGGTCTGCTCTCCGAACTGGACGAGTACGCGGTCGAGCAGGCGCTGCAGATCTCGGAGAACTCCGACGACGACGTCGAGGTCACCGTCCTGACCGTGGGCCCCGAGGATGCCAAGGACGCGCTGCGCAAGGCGCTGTCGATGGGCGCCGACAAGGCCATCCACGTCGAGGACGACGACCTGCACGGCACCGACGCCCTCGGTACCTCCCTGGTGCTGGCCAAGGCCGTCGAGAAGGCCGGTTACGACCTGGTCATCTCCGGCATGGCCTCCACCGACGGCACCATGGGTGTCGTACCCGCCCTGCTGGCGGAGCGCCTGGGCGTACCGCAGGTGACGCTGCTGTCCGAGGTCTCCGTCGAGGGCGGCACCGTCAAGGGCCGCCGCGACGGCGACGCCGCGTCCGAGCAGCTGGAGGCCTCCCTGCCGGCCGTCGTCTCGGTCACCGACCAGTCGGGCGAGGCGCGTTACCCGTCCTTCAAGGGCATCATGGCGGCGAAGAAGAAGCCGGTTCAGTCCTGGGACCTGTCCGACCTCGACCTCGAGGCCGAGGAGGTCGGTCTGGAGGGCGCCTACACGGCCGTCGCCTCCGCGTCCGAGCGCCCGGCGCGCACCGCCGGCACGATCGTCAAGGACGAGGGCGAGGGCGGCAAGCAGCTCGCTGAGTTCCTCGCGGGCCAGAAGTTCATCTAAGGCCCCCCGCTTACCGCCCCCTCAGACTTCGCAACACGCAGGAGAGCATTCCCATGGCTGAAGTTCTCGTCTATGTCGACCACGTGGACGGTGCCGTCCGCAAGCCCACCCTGGAGCTGTTGACGCTCGCTCGTCGTATCGGTTCGCCGGTTGCTGTCGCACTGGGTGCCGGCGCCGCCGACACCGCCGCCGTCCTCGGCGAGCACGGCGCCGTCAAGGTCCTCACCCACGACGCCTCCGAGTACGCCGACTACCTGGTCGTCCCGAAGGTGGACGCCCTCCAGGCCGCGGTCGAGTCGGTTTCTCCGGCCGCCGTCCTTGTCCCGTCCTCCGCCGAGGGCAAGGAGATCGCCGCCCGTCTGGCGCTGCGCATCGGGTCCGGCATCATCACCGACGCCATCGACATCGAGGCCGGCGACGAGGGTCCGGTGGCCACCCAGTCGGTGTTCGCCGCGTCCTTCACCACCAAGTCCCGTGTCTCCAAGGGCATCCCGGTCATCACCGTCAAGCCGAACTCGGCCGCGGTCGAGGCTGCCCCGGCCGATGCGGCCGTCGAGGCGCTCGCGGTGTCCTTCTCCGCGCAGGCCACCGGCACCAAGGTCACCGGCCGCACGCCGCGTGAGTCGACGGGGCGTCCGGAGCTGACCGAGGCCGCGATCGTGGTCTCCGGCGGCCGTGGTGTCAACGGCGCGGAGAACTTCGCGATCATCGAGGCCCTCGCCGACTCGCTCGGTGCGGCCGTCGGTGCCTCGCGTGCCGCGGTGGACGCCGGCTGGTACCCGCACACCAACCAGGTCGGCCAGACCGGCAAGTCGGTCTCGCCGCAGCTGTACATCGCCTCCGGCATCTCCGGCGCGATCCAGCACCGCGCCGGCATGCAGACCTCGAAGACGATCGTGGCGATCAACAAGGACGCCGAGGCCCCGATCTTCGACCTGGTCGACTACGGCGTGGTCGGCGACCTCTTCGACGTCGTCCCGTCCCTGACCGAGGAGATCAAGACCCGCAAGGGCTGATCCCGCTCCCGGCGCACTCCGGGTGATGTGGCTGCACGAGGCCCCCGTGACCGTTGAGACGGTCGCGGGGGCCTCGGGTCATCCCAGGGTCAGGGACGCCTGCACCGGGAGGTGGTCACTCGGGAACTGCCCGTTCACCGCGAAGGTGTTGACCGAGGCGCGGTGGGTCGTCACTCCGGACGACGCGAGGATCCAGTCGATACGGTCGCCGTCCGGCGTCAGGGGCTGGTAGCCGTGGAAGGTGCCGTACAGCCTGCTCCGCTCGGCAGCGTGGTCCCAGGTGTCGACCAGCCCCGCGGCCAGCATCGTGTCGTAGACCGGGTTCCCGTGGGCTGCGACGTTGAAGTCGCCGGTCATCAGGAGCGGGAGCGTGCGGTCGAATCCGGCGATCCGCAGGGTGGTCAGAGAGGCGGCACGCGTGCGTGCGTACTGGCTGGCGTTGTCGAGGTGCGTGTTGAGGAGGTAGAACTCCCGGTCCCCGTCGAGGAGATCGCGGAAGCGGACCCAGGTCACCATCCGGATGGAACTGCCGCCCCAGGTGTTGGACCCGATCACGTTCGGCGTGTCGGAGAGCCAGAAGTGGTCGTACTCCCGCGGGGCGAGCCGGCGGGTGTCGTAGAGGATCGCCATGAACTCGTCGCGGCTGCCGCCCGCGCGTCCGGTGCCGATCCAGTCGTAGTGCGGGCCGAGGTCGGTCTCGATGTCACGCAGCTGCTGGTAGAGGCCTTCCTGGGTGCCGACTAGGTGCGGGCTCGCACGGCGCAGCAGCTCGCGCATGACGGGTCTGCGGGCCGTCCAGCTGTTGGGTTCGGCGGCGCTCGCGAAACGGAGGTTGAACGACATCACTTCCAGGGGACCACTCCGGGGCTCGTCCGCCGAGGCGGGGGCGGGGGACAGTGCTGTACTGGACAGGGGTACGGAGATCGTGGCAGCCAACGCGGTCCTCAGGCCCATGCGGCGCGTGACTCGGCTGTGGTTCGGCACAGGGTCTCCTTCTGTGGCGGCTTGGGGGCGAGTCGGGCGAGTCGGGCGGGTCGAGCGGATCGGGGTGCGGTTGCTGTGAAGTCGCGGTGTGCGCTGTGAAGTTGTCTGTTGAACGGTGCCAGATGGACGTGAACATGCCGAGATGTCGGAGTGGATCGGATGAAAGCCGGTGTTGACCAGCGGGAAGGTCGCCGGATAACTTCGTTCTACGGATTGTTGATTCCGTAGAGCGGAAAACAGGAGGGTGCGGGATGGGTCAGGGCCAGCAGGAGCAGGTGGCGACGAGCCTCGCGGGAGCCGTCAGCGAGGAGATCAGCGCCTCCCTCGCCCCCGTCGACACCGAACTGGAGCGCCGCTACCCGGGCGACCCCGGCACCCGCCAGCCCGTCCACACCGTCTACGTGCCCGGCGACGCGTTCGCCGCCGACACCATCTGTTCCTGGGGCGACCAGGCACTCGCCGCCCTCGACGAACACGCCCCGGACGCCGCCTCCTTCGCCGCGGTCCTCGGCCTGTCCGAGGAACTCGCCGAGCCCGTCCACTCCCGCGTCCGCGCCAAGCTGGAGCGCGAGCCGGTCGAGGACCTCCGCGTCGACTTCGAGGACGGCTACGGCCCCCGCCCGGACACCGAGGAGGACGAGGCGGCCGCCCGGGCCGCGCGGCTGATCGCCGAGGCGTACCGGGACGGCACGGCGGCGCCGTACATGGGCATCCGCATGAAGTGCATGGAGGCGCCCGTCCGTGACCGGGGCATCCGCACCCTCGACATCTTCCTCACCGGGCTGATGGAGGCGGGCGGCCTCCCGGACGGGCTGGTCCTGACGCTGCCGAAGGTGACGTACGCCGAGCAGGTCACCGCGATGGTCCGCCTGCTGGAGGCCTTCGAGAAGGCGCGCGGACTCGAGCCCGGCCGGATCGGCTTCGAGATCCAGATCGAGACCAGCCAGTCCATCCTCGCCACCGACGGCACCGCCACCGTCGCCCGGATGATCCAGGCCGCGGAGGGCCGCGCCACGGGACTCCACTACGGCACCTTCGACTACAGCGCCTGCCTGGGGGTGTCGGCCGCCTACCAGGCCAGTGACCACCCCGCCGCCGACCACGCCAAGGCGATCATGCAGGTCGCCGCCGCGGGCACGGGCGTACGGGTCTCGGACGGTTCGACCAACGTGCTCCCGGTCGGCCCGACCCACAAGGTCCACGACGCCTGGCGCCTGCACTACGGGCTCACCCGCCGCGCCCTGGCCCGCGCCTACTACCAGGGCTGGGACATGCACCCCCGCCACATCCCGACCCGTTACGCCGCCGTCTTCGCCTTCTACCGCGAGGGCTTCGAACAGGCCGCCGCCCGTCTCGCCCGCTACGCCAACCGCACCGGCGGCGACGTCATGGACGAGCCCGCCACCGCCAAGGCCCTGGCCGGCTACCTGCTGCGCGGTCTCGACTGCGGCGCCCTCGACATCGCCGAGGTCGCCCGCCTCGCCGGCCTGACCCGGGCGGACCTGGAGGGCTTCGCGGCACCGCGGCGAGGGGACCTCACGGTCTCCGGCACGTGACGTCGGCGGCCTCGCGTCCCCGCCGGGTAGCTTGCCTGTCACAGCGGTCACTGTCGGCCGAAGTCGTCACCCGGGCCCCGTAGTCTGTACGCCAGGCACGGACAGGTCACAGGAACGGGGCGGCGGTGTCTTCGGGGGAGAGCGGACAGACGGACGGGGTCGGGCGGGTGCTGGCCGGGCGGTACCGCGTCGTGGCGCAGCTGGGGCGCGGCGGAATGGGCGTCGTGTGGCGGGCCGTCGACGAGGTGCTCGGGCGTGAGGTCGCGGTCAAGGAACTGCGGACGTACACGGACGCCGACGGGCCCGAACTCGCCGGGCTGCGCCTGCGGATGCAGCGCGAGGCCCGGGCGGCGGCACGGGTGCGGCACCCCGGGGTCGTGGCCGTGCACGACGTCGCGGAGGTCGACGGCCGGCCGCTGATCGTGATGGAGCTGGTGGACGGACCGTCGCTGGACGACGTGCTGCGCGAGCGTGGCACCCTCGACCCCCGCGAGGCGGCCGGAATCGGCGCCAAGGTCATGGACGCGCTGGCCGCCGCCCACCGTGCCGGTGTCCTGCACCGCGACGTGAAGCCCGGCAACATCCTGCTCGACCGGTCGGGCCGCGTCCTCCTCACCGACTTCGGCATCGCCACCATGGAGGACCCGGGCGACGGCTCGGCGACCCACCTCACGCGCAGCGGTGAACTCGTCGGCTCGCTCGACTACCTGGCACCCGAACGCGCCCAGGGCGCCGAACCGGGCCCCGCCTCCGACATCTGGGCCCTGGGCGCCACCCTGTTCGCGACGGTCGAGGGCGCCTCGCCCTTCCGTCGCACGTCCACCTTCTCCACCCTCAACGCCATCGTCACCGAGCCCCTTCCCGAGTCCCACCGTGCCGGTCGGCTGGGCCCCGTCCTCCAGCGCCTGCTGGACAAGCGCCCCGAGTCCCGCCCGGAGGCGGACGAGGCCCGGCGCCTGTTGCAGGCGGTGGCGGACTCGGGCGGCAAGGACACCCCGACGACGACCCTGCGCGGGCCGGCGGTTCCCCGGGGTACCGCGCGTCCGACCGCGGAGGAGGCAGAGCCGAACGGCCCGGCGGTGTCGCCGGGGTTCGGGCCGACGGCCCAGGTGACGCCCGGGCAGCCGGGAGCCGGTTCGGCCGGGGCCGCGGCAGCGGCCACGCCGGGGTTCGGGCCCGCCGAGCCAGTCGCCCCGTCCACGCCGGGATCCGAGGCCGCGACACGGAGCACGGACTCAGCGGCAGGTTCCGGACCCGCCGCACCCATGACGGCCGGAACGGCAGGTTCCGGACCTGCCGCACCCATGGCGGCCGGAACGGCGGGGGCCTGGCCTGCGGCGTCCGCGGCGTCCGGTCCTCCCACGGCCGCCACCCCGGCCCCGCCCCGTCGCCGCAAGGGCCGTGCCCTGCTCGCCGCCGCCGCCGTCACCGTCGTCCTCGCGTCGGCCGGAGCCACCGTCGCCCTGCTCAACCACAAGGGGGAACCGGACGCCGGTGCGCGGCCCTCGGCGTCCGCCGCCTCCGCCGGAGCGTCCGCCGCGGCGGCCGAGCGGGTCGAGGCCGGCCGCTCGGGTGACCCCGAGGCCACGAAGGAGAGTGCCGGCGAGTCCCCGTCGGCCGGCGAGGCCACGATCGAGGACAAGGCCACGCCCCCGGGTCGGCCCACCGACAAGTCCTCCCCGGCACGGACGGCGGGGAGCGGAACCGGCGGAGGCAGCGACGGCGGTACCTCCGGGGGCGGTTCGGGCGACGGCGGCGCGACGGGCGGGGGCGGTACGGCCACGACCCAGGCCCCGGTCTGTCACTCCATCGGCGGCGGCAAGTACAACTGCGAGGTCTGGCGCACCGCCACGTCCTACACCGCGTCCGGCGCCGAGGCCGGCGAACTCGGCGCGGGCACCAACTACTTCTACTGCCAGCAGAACCTGGGCCGTCGCGAGACCTACGGCGAATGGACCAACGTCTGGTGGGCGAAGACGGACGACGACAGCGGCAACACGAACGTCTATGTCAGTGACGTCTATATCAAGGGCGGCGACAACGACGAGCCGGTACCCGGGCTTCCGGTCTGCTGATCGGGAGGAAGCGCTCCAGCCCGGAAGCCGTCACCCGCTGCTCCTCCCTGAACAGCCGCGTGCCCCGCTCGCACAGCCGCCGGTCGGCACGCGCCCGCGCGCAGAACTCCTCCGGCGTGCCCCCGAACATGCCACGCAACCGGGCGGACCCCACCAGGAGTTCGGTGAGGAGAGGCCGCTGGCCGGGGTGGGCGCGTGGGACGCCGGTGCCGTCGTGCAGGACACCGTGACGGTTGACGTACGAGTACACCCCGGGGAGCGTCACCCCGGCCCCGCCCTCGGCCCCGGCCTCCGCCCTGACCTCGACGCTCACCTGGGGCGAGGGCAGCCAGGCGCGGCCGTAGTTGCCGTTCGGCAGCGGCACACCCTCGCTCGCGTCGATCACCTCGAGCTGCTCGGCGTCCAGCCAGATGACGAACAACTCCCTCACCGCGCGCGGCGCTTCGAAGGGGGACGCCGAGACGTACCCCATGCGGCTGACGTGCGCGGAGACGCCCACTCCGATGCCGGTGACCTTGGCCCTGACCATCGGGATGGGCGAGGTGATCCCGAACTCGGCCATCTTGTGACGCAGTTGGGCCGGGCTGGCGTTGGAGCCGATGGCCAGGACAGGGGCGCGGTCCTCGTGCACGAGGGCGTCGAGGGGCAGCAGCCGGTCACCGTCGAGCAGTCCGGATGCGCGCGGCCACACGCCGGGGTAGAGCAGCGGGTGCTCGCGCGGCACCACGGCCAGGCCGAGGGCCTCCAGCGTGCGGTCGACGTCGTCGGTCATGGGCCGCTCAGTCCGTCGGCGGCAGCTCGCCCGAGCCTCGGGTGATCAGCCGGGTCGGCAGCTCGATGCGCTCCGGGGTGAGCAGGAGGCCGTCCAGCTGGCGGAAGAGGCGCTCGGCGGCCGTCCGGCCGAGGGTCGCGGCGTCCTGGGCGACGACCGTGACCCCCGGTCGCAGCAGGTCGGCGAGCTCGAAGTCGTCGAAGCCCACGAGGGCGACCCGGCGGGCCTGTTCGGCGAGGACGCGGACCACGGTGACCGTCACGCGGTTGTTGCCCGCGAAGACCGCGGTGACGGGGGAGGGGCCGGACAGCATCTCCTCGGCCGCCCGCCGCACCCGCCCGGGGTCGGTGACGCCCAGGGACATCCAGGAGTCCTCCACCGGTATGCCGGCGTCCTCCATGGCGGCCCGGTAGCCGCGCAGGCGCTCGGCGGCGGTGTGGATACGGGGCATGTCACCGATGAACCCGATCCGCCGGTGCCCGTGGGCGATCAGGTGGGCCACGCCGGCGCGGGCGCCCCCGTAGTTGTCCGAGAGGACGACGTCCGCGTCGATCCTCCCGGCCGGACGGTCCACGAACACCGTGGCCACGCCCGCCTTCAGCTCCGGTTCCAGATAACGGTGGTCGTCCCCGGCCGGGATGACCACCAGCCCGTCCACCCGCCGTGCGCACAGGGCCAGCACCAGCTCCTGCTCCCGATCGGGGTCCTCCGCGCTGGAACCGTTGATCAGCAGCGCCCCGTGGGCCCGGGCCACCTCCTCCACGGCTCGGCTGAGCGGGCCGTAGAACGGGTCCGCGAGATCCTCAAGCACCAGGCCGATGCTCGCGGTGCGGCCCTTGCGCAGCACCCGCGCGCTGTCGTTGCGGCGGAAGCCGAGCGCGTCGATGGCCTCCTGGACCCGGCGCTCCGTCTCCGCCGTGACGCCCGTTTCCCCGTTGACCACCCGGGAGACGGTCTTGAGGCCCACACCGGCCCGTGCGGCCACGTCCTTCATGGTCGGACGGTTGCCGTAGCGGGTACCGGAGATGCGGTCTGCTCGGCTGTGGGTCTCGGGCACGATGCGGCGTCCTGTCCTTGTCGTCCACGGGATGCGGAGATCCATGATGTTGTATGAGGATGTGGCGTCGAGCATAGAGCCTGGACAACGTTGTCAGGTGCGGGGGACACTGTCCACCGCACTCTCCGTCCCGCGTCCCCACTGCGCGACCGGCCTGCTGTTCCGCTCTTTCCTCACCATTGTTTCGCAAGGTTGTTCTCATGTCTGACGGGGAGATCCGACACTGATGCACACCGACCTCGTGGCCGCGCTCGACATCGGCGGCACCAAGATCGCCGGCGCGCTGGTCGACGGCCACGGCCGGATCCAGTCGCGCGCGCAGCGCGCCACGCCCGCGCGGGAGGACGGTGAGACCGTGATGCGGGCCGTCGAGGAGGTGCTCGCTGAGCTGACGGTGTCGCCGCTGTGGGGGCGTGTCACGGCGCTGGGGATCGGCAGCGCGGGTCCGGTGGACGCCTCCACGGGCACCGTGAGCCCGGTGAACGTACCCGGCTGGCGCGACTACCCGCTGGTCGGGAGGGTGCGGGCGGCGGCCGACGGGCTGCCCGTGGAGCTGATCGGCGACGGCGTCGCGATCACGGCCGCCGAACACTGGCAGGGCGCGGCGCGTGGCCACGACAACGCTCTGTGCATGGTGGTCTCGACGGGCGTCGGCGGCGGTCTGGTTCTCAACGGGCAGTTGCATCCGGGCCCCACCGGCAACGCGGGGCACATCGGTCACATCAGCGTGGATCTCGACGGCGACCTGTGCCCGTGCGGTTCGCGTGGCTGTGTCGAGCGGATCGCCAGTGGCCCCAACATCGCCCGGCGGGCCATCGAGAACGGCTGGCGCCCCGGCCCGGAAGGTGACACCTCCGCCGCCGCGGTGGCCGCCGCGGCCCGCGCGGGCGACCCGGTCGCCGTGGCCTCCTTCGAGCGGGCCGCCCAGGCGCTGGCCGCCGGCATCGCGGCCACCGCGACCCTCGTGGAGATCGACGTGGCCGTCATCGGCGGCGGGGTCGGCAAGGCCGGGGACGTACTGTTCACGCCGCTGCGCAAGGCGCTCGGTGACTACGCGACGCTGTCCTTCGTCCAGCGGCTGACCGTGACGCCCGCCCAGATGGGCACGGACGCGGGGCTGGTGGGGGCGGCCGCGGCGGCCCTCGCCCGGCGACCGGACGCGGCCGCGGCAGGCGTCTGAGACACCTCGGCAGGAACGTTTACCTGGAGCTCGGCCGACCCGCGCGGGTCGGCCGAGCTCCTTGGTTTCGTGACACCGGGAGAGTTTTGAACATGTTCAACTTTCTGGGCTAGGCTGTCCCCACACGAAGGGGGAGCCCGATGAAGATCGTGATACCCGGAGGAACAGGGCAGGTGGGCACGGTCCTGGACCGTGCGCTGACCGCCGCCGGCCACGACGTCGTCGTCCTGACGCGTCGGCCGCTGCGCGAGCGCCAGGTCGCCTGGGACGGGGAGACACTGGGAAGCTGGACCCGGGAGATCGACGGCAGCGACGTCGTGATCAACCTGGCGGGCCGCAGCGTCAGCTGCCGCTACACCCCCGCCAACCTGCGGGCCATGATGGACTCGCGGGTCAGTTCCACCCGGGTCGTGGGCGAGGCGGTGCAGGCCGCCGCCCGGCCGCCGCGGCTCTGGCTGCAGATGAGCACGGCCACCGTCTACGCCCACCGCTTCGACGCCCCGCACGACGAGGCCACGGGCGCGATCGGCGGCGACGAGCCCGGAGTACCGGCTTATTGGGCCTACAGCGTCGAGATCGCCAGGAACTGGGAACAGGCCCAGCGGCAGGCGCGAACCCCGGCCACCCGCAAGGTCGCTCTGCGCGCGGCCATGGTGATGAGTCCCGACCGCGGCGGTGTCTTCGACGTCCTGTCGCGGCTGGCCCGGCTCGGGCTCGGCGGTCCCGTCGCGGGCGGCGCCCAGTACGTGTCCTGGATCCACGACCGTGACCTCGTGCGCGCCTTCGCGTTCCTGATCGACCGGGACGACCTCGAGGGGCCGGTGAACCTCGCCGCTCCCGGGCCGCTGCCGCAGCGGGCGTTCATGCGCGAGCTGCGCTCCGCGTGGCGCGTCCCTGTCGGCCTGCCCGCCACGAGGTGGATGGCGGAGATCGGCGCGTTCGCCCTGCGCTCGGACACCGAACTGCTGTTGAAGAGCCGACGCGTGATACCGGACCGTCTGCTCGACGCGGGCTTCGCCTTCGAGCACGCGGAGTGGCCGGGAGCCGCCGACGACCTGGTACGGCGGCTGCGCGGCAGGTCCGTCCCGGCCGGCCCCGGCCCTCGCGGGCGGCTTGCGGAACCGTCCCGATCACTTCGACGGCGGGCGTGACCCCCACGGCCGTTCCCCAGTTGAATCCGGCATGAAGAAGCGCAGCATGCTCGCCATCGCCTCCCTCGCCACCGGCTTCGTCGTCGCCGCGGTCTCCCCGTCCCACTCCGCGGAGGAGCTGGGCGACCTCGACGTCGACAAGACCCTCAGCGCCCTCGACCAGACCATCGCCAGCGACAGCCTGGCCGGAGTGGACAAGGCGGCCCTCGGGCAGAACGGCTGACGAGACACAGCACAACGGCACCCGGCGCCGGCGCCCCCACCAGGAGGGGGCGCCGGCGTCCGTTCACGCGCCCTCAACTGCGGCTGGTTTTCGTGGCAGGGTGGAGCGGGCAAGCCTCAGGGGGCCATGAGAAGAGGGGGCAACGTGATCGTCTGGGTCAACGGCGCGTTCGGTGCGGGGAAGACCACCACCGCACGCGAACTGATCGAACTGATCCCGAACAGCACGCTCTTCGACCCGGAGGTCATCGGCGGAGCACTCGCGCACCTGCTCCCGCCCAAGCGCCTCGCCGAGGTCGGCGACTTCCAGGACCTGCCGATCTGGCGCCGGCTCGTGATCGACACCGCCGCCGCCATGCTCGCCGAGCTGGGCGGGGTGCTGGTGGTCCCGATGACTCTGCTCCGCCAGGACTACCGGGACGAGATCTTCGGCGGCCTGGCCGCGCGCCGGATCACCGTCCGCCATGTCCTGCTCGCCCCGGCGGAAACGATCCTGCGGGAGCGAATAGCCGGCCGGGAGATCCCGCCGGACCTGCCCGACGGGGAGATCCGGCAACGGCAGTGGGCCTACGAGCACATCGAGCCGTACCGGGCCGCCCTCGCCTCCTGGCTCACCGCCGACGCCCACCCGATCGACAGCGGTAACCTCACGCCGTACGAGACCGCCGCCAAGGTCGCGGAGGCCGTCAGCGCCGGGACCGTGCCGGTGTGCGACATCGTGCAGACGCCCGAGCCCACCGCCGAGACCCTCGCCGCGGGCGTCCTGCTCTTCGACGAGCAGGACCGGGTGCTGCTGGTGGACCCCACCTACAAGGCCGGCTGGGAGTTTCCCGGCGGTGTCGTCGAACCCGGTGAGGCGCCCGCCCGCGCCGGCATGCGCGAGGTCGCCGAGGAGACCGGGATCCGTCTCGAGGACGTCCCCCGGCTCCTCGTCGTCGACTGGGAGCCGCCCGCACCGCCCGGCTACGGCGGTCTGCGGCTGCTCTTCGACGGTGGCAGGCTCGACTCCGCCGACGCCGACCGTCTCCTGCTGCCCGGCCCCGAGTTGCGCGGCTGGCGTTTCGTCACCGAGGAGGAGGCCGCGGGCCTGCTTCCGCCGGTGCGCTACGAGCGGCTGCGCTGGGCCCTGCGGGCGCGGGAACGGGATGCGGCCATGTATCTGGAGGCCGGAATTCCTACTCCCTGACCCGCGCGTCGCTCGCCTCACCGAACGGCGGGGGACAGGGGGTCAGCCGGCTCTCCTCCCGGAACCTCCGGCTGAACTCGTCCATCACCGCGGCCTGCCGGGCGTACCGGGTGATGAGAGCGGCGGCGGCCTCGGGGATGTGGCGCGGCCGCTCGCCCTCGGCGCAGGCGCGGACGAACGCCTCGCGTTCCGCTCCCCGGTACCCGTACAGCTCGGTGACGAGCCAGATCACCAGGTACATGCGGGTGTAGGCGCGGTCGTAGTGGCGGTGGGCGTCGAAGAAGGCGCGCTCGTGCGGTGTCAGGCGGAAGCGTGAGCAGAGCGCGAGGCCGTGGTCGGTGAGGTGGAGGCGCCGGCCGTCGGTGAGGATGTTGCCAAAGTGGGCGTCGAAGTGCACGACGTCGTGTCCCTCCAGGAACGAGACGATCTCCTCCAGTCCTCGTTCGACCAGCCGGCAGGCCGCCTCCGGGTCACCCGTCCGCAACTGCGTACGGAGCCAGTCGTGGAGGGTGGTGGGGAGGTACTCCAGAAAGAGGGCGATGTCCGCGGTCGCCGTCCGCAGCGCCTCGACGCGCTCGCGCGCCCGCGGGGTGCCGCCCCAGTAGGCGACGGCCCGCTCGACGTCCCCGAGCTCCTCGGGCAGGGGCCGTCGCCGGTCCGGCAGGATCCTCCAGTGGTGCAGCAACGGGAAGCCCCGGAACTCGCCCGACAGGACCCAGTCGGTCGTCGTCGTGTGCAGGGCGAGCTCCCGCCACGCGCCGAACCCCGGGCCCGGGGGGTCGCCGAGGCCGTAGTGGAGGAAGGTCGGCAGGCCGTGCGGGTTCGCCGTGGAGCGGACGTGCTCGGGCCGCCGCTCGATGTCGGTGAGCCGCACCCGCTTCACGAAGACCTGGACACCCTCCACCTCGACCAGCGACGAACGCCCGCCGATCCCCGAGCCGCCTGGCGTGCCCGCCGCCACGAGCCCCGCGACCTCCTGATCGCTCAGCAGGTCGAGTGCGGTGGCGACCGCGGTGTGACGGGCGAGGCGTGCGGTGCGGGGCATGAGCCCATCATCGGCGTTCCGCTGGTAGGTGTCGGCGGAACGCCCCAGCGCTGTGGAAGCCTGGCCGACCACCGGGTCACCATGGCCGAAACAGGCCACCTCCGCCTCCAGCGCCGCCAGCCGCCGGAAGGAGGCGACGGCCTGGGGGCGGTCGACGTTGAACACGCCGAGCAGCACGCTCTGGTCGACCGGGGACGCGGCGACGGCGTCCCCGGTGAACAGCACGCCGTGCCGAGGCAGATGCAGCGCGATGCTGCCGTGGGTGTGGCCGGGGACGTGCACGACCCGCGCTCCGCCGCCGAAGTCGAGGACATCACCGTCGGACAGCTCGGTGACCTGCGACGGGCGCGTGAACTCCGCCTGGGGCAGGTGCCGTACGGCCTCCGCGTGGAGGGGAACCTCCCAGTCCTCGAACACCGGTGGCGGTCCCGGCACTTCGCCGCGAACGACGGGTGCGTCCAGGCGGTGGGCCAGCACCTCGGCGCCTGTCGACTCCGCCAGTTCGGCGGCGCCGCCCACGTGGTCCTTGTGGAAGTGGGTGAGCACGATCCGCCGTAACCGCCCCAGCGTCCCGGCGAGTTCGGCGATCGGTGCTCCGGCGTCCGCCGGACCGGCGTCGATCAGGGTCAACTCGTCGCCGTCGCACCAGACATAGGCCTGACCGACCGGGAAACGCAGGAGACGCAGGTGCGGGAGAAGTGCGATGACGTCCATGGAACGACCGTAGAAAGGGCCCCCGACCGAAGACGAGGGCCCTCTGCCGACAGCAGAGCGGGGGGCTCAGCTCGTCGCGTAGTTGCGCAGGAACAGTGCCTCCGTCACCGAGAGGCGCTCCAGCTCCTCGGGAGACACGCTCTCGTTCACCGCGTGGATCCGGGCCTCCGGCTCGCTCAGGCCGATGAGGAGGATCTCCGCGCGCGGATACAGCGAGGCGAGGGTGTTGCACAGCGGGATGGAGCCGCCCTGGCCGGCGTACTGCATCTCCTGGCCCGGGTAGGCGACCGCCATCGCCTCGGCCATCGCCGCGTACGCCGGGCTGGTGGTGTCCGCGCTGAACGCCTGTCCCTGGCCGATCTGCTCGGTGCGCACCCGGGCGCCCCACGGGGTGTGGGCCTCCAGATGGGCTTCGAGCAGCTTGGTCGCCTCGACCGCGTCCACGCCCGGCGGCACCCGAAGGCTGACCAGCGCGCGGGCGCTCGCCTGTACGGACGGGGTGGCGCCGACGACCGGTGGGCAGTCGATGCCGAGGACCGTGACCGCCGGGCGGGCCCAGATGCGGTCGGCGACCGTGCCGTCGCCGATCAGCCGCACGCCGTCGAGCACCTTGGCGTCCTGGCGGAACTGCTTCTCGTCGTACTGCAGCCCCTCCCACCGGGTTTCGGGCGTGAGCCCGTCGACCGTGGTCGAGCCGTCCTGGCCACGCAGCGAGTCCAGTACGCGGATCAGGGCGCCCAGCGCGTCCGGGGCGGCGCCGCCGAACTGGCCCGAGTGCAGGTTGCCTTCGAGGGTGTCGATCTGCACGCGGACGAGGGTCATGCCGCGCAGGGTGGAGGTGACCGTCGGCAGACCGACGCGGAAGTTGCCCGCGTCGCCGATGACGATGGTGTCCGCCTCCAGCAGGTCGGGGTGTTCCTCGGCGTACCGCTCCAGACCGCCGGTGCCCATCTCCTCGGAGCCCTCGGCGATGACCTTGACGTGCACCGGGACGCCCCCGTCCGCCTTCAGCGCACGCAGCGCGAGCAGGTGCATGATCACGCCGCCCTTGCAGTCGGCGGCCCCGCGTCCGTACCAGCGGCCGTCACGCTCGGTCAGCTCGAAGGGCGGGCTGGCCCAGGCGGCCTCGTCCAGGGGCGGCTGCACGTCGTAGTGGGCGTACAGCAGGACCGTCTTAGCGCCCTCGGGGCCGGGCAGGTAGCCGTACACCGACTGTGTGCCGTCGGGGGTGTCGAGCAGGGCCACGTCCTGGAAACCCTCGGCGGTGAGCGCGTCGGCGACCCAGCGGGCGGCGCCCTCGCTCTCGCTCTTCGGGAACTGGTCGAAGTCCGCCACCGACTTGAAGGCCACCAGCTCGGTGAGCTCCACCCGCGCTCTCGGCATCAGCGAGGCGACGGTCTCGGCGACCGGATTCGACGACATGGGCACGCTCCTTGTGGGTGCGACGTTGTACCGATGAGTGCCGTAGATCCTCCCACAGCGGTCTGTGGGGACGTCCGCCGTAGGATGCGGGGGACAGGTGCGGCAGCGGCTTGATCGGGAGCAGTAGACCATCGTGAGCAGCGAGAACTCTTCGGCGGACGACGTGCAGCGGGTGTGGGACGTCGTCGTGGTGGGCGCGGGACCCGCGGGGGCCTCGGCGGCCTACGCGGCGGCGGTCGCGGGGCGGCGCGTCCTGTTGCTGGAGAAGGCGGAGCTGCCCCGCTACAAAACGTGCGGCGGCGGCATCATCGGCCCCTCTCGCGACGCGCTGCCGCCCGGCTTCGAACTGCCGTTCCGGGACCGGGTGCACGCGGTGACGTTCTCGCACAACGGCCGCTTCGCCCGCACCCGCCGTTCCCGGCAGATGCTGTTCGGGCTGATCAACCGGCCCGAGTTCGACCAGCAGCTGGTCGAGCACGCGCAGAAGGCGGGCGCGGAGCTGCGGACGGGCGTCGCGGTCCAGCGGGTCGAGCAGCACGGCTCGTCCGTGCCGGACCGGCGTACCGTCGCGGTGGTCCTGCAGGGCGGCGAGACCGTGCTCGCGCGGGCGGTGGTCGGGGCCGACGGCAGCGCCAGCCGGATAGGAGCACACGTCGGTGTGAAGCTCGACCAGGTGGACCTCGGCCTGGAGGCGGAGATCCCGGTGCCGGAGACGGTGGCCGAGGACTGGAAGGGCCGGGTGCTCATCGACTGGGGCCCGATCCCCGGAAGCTACGGCTGGGTGTTCCCCAAGGGCGACACCCTCACCGTCGGCGTGATCTCCGCGCGCGGCGAGGGCGCCGCGACCAAGCGGTACCTGGAGGACTTCATCGGCCGGCTCGGCCTCGCCGGTTTCGAACCGGGCATCTCCTCCGGCCACCTGACCCGCTGCCGTGCCGACGACTCCCCGCTGTCCCGCGGGCGGGTGCTGGTGTGCGGGGACGCGGCGGGGCTGCTCGAGCCGTGGACCCGCGAGGGCATCTCGTTCGCGCTGCGCTCCGGCCGGCTCGCGGGGGAGTGGGCGGTCCGGATCGCGGAGGCGCACGACGCGGTGGACGCCCGCCGACAGGCGTTGAACTACGCGTTCGCGATCAAGGCGGGGCTCGGTGTGGAGATGAGCGTCGGCAAGCGCATGCTGACCGTGTTCGAGCGGCGCCCCGGTCTGTTCCACGCGGGGCTGACCGGCTTCCGCCCGGTCTGGAAGGCGTTCATGGACATCACCCGCGGCGCGACGTCGCTGGGCGAGATCGTCCGCACGTATCCGCTGGCCCAGCGTGCACTGACCGCGCTGGACCGGCGCCAGGAGGGTCCCGCCGGCACCGCCGCCGACGTCAGCTCGTGACCGTGATCCGGAACACGGGGTGGTCGGGGGCGATCCGGCGCAGGTCGGCGTCCGGGGAGTCGGGGCCGACGCCCTTGAAGAAGACGCCGACCTCGGCCTTCCAGCGCTTGAGGTAGGCGCGCAGCAGCGGGGCCTTCTCGTCGTCGGCGACCTCGGTCGCGGTGAACGTGTCCACGTTCCCGCCCAGGCGCAGTTCGCCGCCGCCGGCCGCCCGCATGTTGTGCGTCCACTGGACGTGCCCGCGCGGGGCGACCAGGTACTGCTGTCCGTCCACGGTCAGCAGGTTGACGGGTGTGGTCCGCCACTCGCCGCTCTTGCGGCCGCGGACCGCCAGCACCCGGGAGCCCCAGACGCTGATGCCCCGGCGGGTCATCCACGCCACGACGCGGTTGAAGACGTTGACGGTGAACCAGCCGGGCTTCTGGACGTGCGTGGACATGGTGACCCCCAGGATCGAGTGAGCGCCGCTCACTTTTGTGAGCACTGCTCTCGCTTGATGAACAGTCTGGCCCCGATCGGTGATCGAAGCAAGAGCACTGCTCTCGTTTCTGGGCACTGCTCTCGTTTGTGTGCACCGATCTCCTTCCGTGCGACACTGGCCCCATGAGCAGCACCGCACGCGGCGCCCGAGCCCGCGCCAGGACCGAGATCACGGCGGCCATCAAGGACGAGGCACGCAGACAGCTCGCGGACGAAGGCGCCGCCAGACTCTCGCTGCGAGCCGTGGCGCGCGAACTCGGCATGGTCTCCTCCGCGCTCTACCGCTACTTCCCGAGCCGCGACGACCTGCTCACCGCACTCATCATCGACGCCTACGACTCCCTCGGCGAGACCGCGGAAGCGGCCCACGCCGCCGCTGCCGACGCCGGAGCGGTGCGACGCTGGTCGGCGGTGTGCGAGGCCGTACGCACGTGGGCGCTCGGGCACCCGCACGAGTACGCCTTGATCTACGGGTCCCCGGTGCCCGGCTACGTCGCGCCGAAGACCACCGTCCCGGCCGCCTCCCGCGTCGGGCTCGTCCTCATCGGCATCCTCCGCGACGCCCACCAGGGCCCCGGTCTGGCCGTTCCCCCGCTGGCCCCGGAGCTGCGCCCCGAGGCCGACCGGATGACCGCCGACCTCGCCCCCGACCTCCCGCCCGAGACGGTCGCGGCGCTCGTCGCGGCCTGGGCCCAGCTGTACGGGCTGATCGGGTTCGAGCTGTTCGGCCAGTTCAAGGGGGTGGTCGAGGACCGTGATCCGTTCTTCCGGCATGCGGTGGACCGGCTCGCCCACGGGGTGGGGCTGGGGGATCCGCGGTAGGGAGGAGGGCACGCGCCCGGATCGGGGCACGGTGGGGTGCGGGGCCGCCCGGATCGGGGCGCGGTGGGGTGCGGGGCCGCTGCGGGGTCGGGCTCAGTGCCCACCGCGAAGACCCACGTCAGCCGCACGATGGTGAAACTGGGCGCCCGTGAGCGCGCCCAACTCGTCGTGCCGGCCTACGAGTCGGGGCTGGTGCTGCCGGGCCGGCCGGGCTGGGGCCCCTCCTGCCGGAAGCGGACCAGCACACTGACGACCCGGGCGACGAAGAGGACGGGCGCGAGCACCAGTCCGACGCGCAGCAGCAGGAGTTCGACGGTGTGGGGCAGTGCGAACAACAGCGCCGGGCCCGCGACCGCCCCGAAGAGGACCGCCGCCACGAACGCCGCGCTGACCAGCGC
Source organism: Streptomyces resistomycificus (assembly GCF_001514265.1). Classification (GTDB taxonomy): domain Bacteria; phylum Actinomycetota; class Actinomycetes; order Streptomycetales; family Streptomycetaceae; genus Streptomyces; species Streptomyces resistomycificus. The sequence continues at coordinate 572,690 of NZ_KQ948989.1, forward strand.
GTACCCGATCTCGACGGTGATCGCGTCCCGTTCGGCCTGACCGCGCCGTCCCCCGTGAGGTGTCATCCGGGCAGTCTCACAGGCGTGCGCCCGGCGGGGCAAGCAGCCCCCGCCGGGCGCACGGCATCGGAGACGGTCCCCTAGTCGCGTACCGGGACGCGCTCCGTCTCCTTCACAGTGGACACGGGGGAGGTGGCGACCACGACGGACTGCTGCGCGCGGCGGGTGGGCCGCAGCCCGGTGAGCGAGATCAGCAGGCCGACCGCGGCGATGACCGTCACCACGACCAGTCCGGGCCGGTAGCTGTCGAGGACGGCCTGGGGACCGGCGTTCTCGGGGGCGCCCGCGGTCGCCACGGCCGTCACGATGGCCAGGAAGATCGCACCGCCGACCTGGACGGAGGTGTTGAGCAGTCCGGAGACCATGCCCTGCTCGTGGTCCTCGACGCCGTTGGTGGCCTGGATGTTGAGCGACGGGAAGACGAGCGCGCAGGCGGCGCCGATGAGCAGCATCGACGGCAGGATCACTGCCGCGTACACCGGGTCGAGGTCGACCCGCAGGAACAGCGCGTACCCGACGACCATCAGCGCGAAGCCCGCCGCGATCAGTCGCTGGGTGCCGTAACGGTCCACGATCGAACCGACCTTGGTCGAGGACAGTGCCACCAGGGCGCCCGCCGGCAGGAAGGCCAGCGCGGTGTGCAGCGCCGACCAGCCGAGCAGGGACTGCATGTACAGGGTGACCAGGAACTGGAAGCCGACGTACGAGCCGAAGAAGGCCATCGCGCCGAGCTGGGCGCGGATCTGGGTGCCGGAGCGCAGTACGCCGAGCCGGATCAGCGGGCCCGCCGAGCGTCGCTCGACCAGGACGAACACCGTGAGCAGGGCGGCGACGGCGAGGAAGGACAACAGGGTGCGGGCCGACGTCCAGCCGACTTCCGGCGCCTGGACGACGGTGAAGACCAGCAGCAGCATCGACGCGGTGCCAAGGACCGCGCCGGGGACGTCGTAGCCGTTGTGGTTCTTCTCGCGGGCGCTGCGCGGCAGCAGTTTCAGGCCGGCGACCAGGGCGACGACGGCGATGGGCGCGGGCAGCAGCATGGTCAGACGCCAGCTGGCCTCGGTGAGCAGGCCGGACAGCACCAGACCCATCGAGAAGCCGGTGGCGGCGCAGGTGGTGTAGATGGAGAGGGCGCGGTTGCGCAGCGGGCCCTCCGGGAAGGTCGTGGTGATGATCGACAGGCCGGCGGGGGCCGTGAAGGCCGCGCTCAGGCCCTTGATGAAACGGCTGGCGATCAGCAGCGGGCCCGAGTCGACGAGCCCGCCGAGCAGCGAGGCCAGTGCGAAGACACCCAGGGCGATGAGGAAGACCTGACGTCGGCCGAGCAGGTCGGCGGTCCGGCCGCCGAGGAGCAACAGGCCGCCGTAGCCGAGGATGTAGCCGCTGACGATCCACTGCAGGGTCGAGGTGGACAGGCCGAGCTCGGAGCCGATGGACGGCAGGGCGACGCCGACCATCGAGACGTCCAGCGCGTCCAGGAACATCGCGGCGCAGAGCACCAGCAGGGTGCCCCACAGCCGGGGGGTCCAGCGCCCTTCGGACGCGGGGGTGGTGAGCGGAGAGGTCATGCCGAAGACACTACATGCGCATGCATCGAATGCAAGCGCATTTAATTCTGGTGCAATATTTGCACTGCTCTGCTACGGTGCGCCCATGGCGGCGAAGAAGGCCCAGCAGACGCTCGCGGACCAGTGGCGGGACATCCTGGCGCTGCACGCCCGCACCCAGTGCGAACTCGACCGCGCACTCCACCAACACGGCCTGTGCGCCAGTGACTTCGAGGTCCTCGACGTCCTGTCCGAACGCCGCCCGGACGGCGTCTGTTCCTACCGCGTCCAGGAGATCTCCGAGCGCGTCCACCTCAGTCAGAGCGCGCTGTCACGGCTGGTCGCCCGGCTGGAGAAGGACGGGCTCGTAGAGCGCGGGATGTGCGCGGAGGACCGGCGGGGCGTGCAGGTGGTCCTCACCGAGAAGGGGCGCGCGCTGCACGACGACGTACTGCCGGTGCAGCGCGCGGTGTTGACGAGGATGCTGGCCTCCGGCTGAGCGCGCTCAGCTCCAGGTCACGGCGGACCTCTCCCGCCACAGCTCGGCGACCGAGGCGTTCCCGGTGACGGCCGGGAACGGCACCCTGTTCCACAGCGACAGGTACAACTCCGCGGCGGGCCCGGCCACTTCGCAGTCGGCCTCCCCGCCGTCACCCCGCACGGCCGCCGGCGGCTCCTGCGACAGCCGTACGGTCCACACCGCACCGTCCGTGTCCGTGGCCCGCACCCGCAGCACCCGGGGCGCGTCGGTGCGCACGCCGCTCTTGTCCCGGGCGTGGAAGCCCAGCAGCAACTCTTCGATCCCGTCCACCGCGAAGCCGGCGGCGATCTCGGTCGGGGCGCCGCCCCTGGCCGACTGCGCGTCGACCCGGTGCACGGTGGTCTCGTGCGCCTGTCGCCTCGCCCAGAACGCCAGCGCGGAGGGCGCTGGCAGGAAGTGCCAGCACTCGATGTCGGGGGCGGCGGAGCGCAGCGTGTCGACGAGCCGGGCGTGGCCCTCCCGGAACCAGGCCAGCAGCTCGGTGCCGTCGAGGTCGGGCAGCCCACCGTCGGGGTGGTAGGAGGTGTGCCCCGCGGCGACGAACGCCGTCGCCCAGCGATGCACCATTCCCGTGTGCCGCAACAGGTCCGCCACCTGCCAGTCGGGGCAGGTCGGCACCTTGGCGCCGGTGCCGGCCTCCTCGGCGGCCGCGGCCAGCAGGCGGCCCTCGCGGTCAAGGGTCGATACGAACTCGGCAGTCTCCATGAGGGCGAGTGTGCCGGATGGAGTGTGGTCCAAGGGAAGGCATTTTCACGAGGGCATCGGGCGTTTTCATGAGGCCCTCGCTGTCCGGCGGATGGCGAACCCGATCGCGGCGGCGATCGCGGCCAGTAGCGCCACGCTGGTGAGGGCCAATGGGAGGGAGAACCAGTCGGCCATGAAGCCGATGGCGGGCGGTCCGAGGAGCATGCCGCCGTAGCCGAGGGTGGAGGCGGTGGCGACGCCGGTGGGGCCGGCCAGGGCTCCGGCGCGTTCCACGGCGACCGGGAAGAGGTTCGCGAGGCCGAGCCCGGCGACGGCGAAGCCCAGCAGCGCCATCCAGACCTCAGGAGCGAGGGAGCCGAGCAGCATGCCCGCCGCAGCGATGGCGCCGCCCACGACCACGGTCGGGGTCTGGCCGAGGCGTTGCAGGAGCGTGCTGCCGGTGAGCCGGCCGACGGTCATCGCCAGCGCGAAGCAGGAGTAGCCCGCGGCCGCGACGGCGGGAGAGGCGTCGAGGTCCTGCTGCAGGTGCAGGGCGCCCCAGTCGGCCAGGGCGCCCTCGCCGTACGCCGTGCACAGGGCGATCAGGCCGAACACCGCGACCAGCCGGCGGGTCCGGGCGTCGGGGCGGACCGCGGGGCGACGCTTCCTCTGCTCCGGCTGCGGCACGTGCTGTTGGTTCTCTGCCTGTGCCGGTACCTGCGCCCGAGGCTGTGCCTGCTCCCCCTCTGCCGCCGTCGGCGGCGTGATGCGCAGCAGTGTGGGTCCGGCGACGGCCGTCACCAGCAGGCCGACGAGCGTCAGGCCGAACAGGTGCCGGGTGGGGGAGAGATGACCGGCGACCAGTCCGCCGAGGCCCGCGCCGATCATGCCGCCGAGGCTGAAGGCCGCGTGGAAGCCGGGCATGATCGGGCGCCGCAGGGCGGCCACCAGATCGACGGCGGCGCTGTTGAAGGCGACGTTGATGCCGCCGTAGGCGCTGCCGAAGACGAGCAGGACGGTACCCAGCGCCAGTGCCGAGTGTGTGAGCGGGGGCAGGGCGACGCTGAGGGAGAGGAGGACGGCGCAGACGACGGTGACCTGATGGTTGCCGTAGCGGCGGCAGAGGCGACCGGTGAGGATCATCGTGACGACCGCGCCGGCGGAGACGCCGAGCAGGGCGAGGCCGAGGGTGCTGGCGGAGGCGCCGGTCTGGTCCTTGATGGCGGGGATGCGGACGACCCATCCGGCGAAGATGAAACCGTCGAGGGCGAAGAAGGCGGTGAGGACGACGCGGAGCCGGGTGAGTGTGTCGCCCGGCACGACGTTGTGCGAACGGGCTTTGTTTATTAGCGGCACAAAATCAGGCTAGGTGGGGGGCGGCGGCCGGGGCAAGGGCGTATGGCGTGGGGGCGACGTGGCACCGGCCGGGTCGCGGCGACGAGGGGCGGCGCTCGGCGCGACCGGGAGCCGCGACCGCGCCGGGAGCGGCGAACGGCAGGGAGTTCCCGGGCCGGGAGTGGTGAACGGTCGGACGTTCCCGGGCCGGGAGTGGTGAACGGTCGGGGGTCCCCGGGCCGGGAGTGGTGAACGGTCGGAAGTTCCCGGGCCGGGAGTGGTGAACGGTCGGACGTTCCCGGGTCGGGAGTGGCGAACGGTCGGGGGTCCCCGGGCCGGGGGTGGCCAACGGTCGGGAGTCCGCGGGGTGTCGGCCTGTGCGGCGAGCCGTGAGAGCTGATACGCGCCAATATCATCTGTCCGCACCAGGCGGACCGGCAGCGGCGCCCACCCTCCGCCGACCCCCACGCGCACCTCCGCCACGTGCGCAAACGTGAGCCTCACGGATTCTCCACGAGTCCATCACGTGACCTTCACGCCCTGCGCACTTTCGGCCGCGCGGCCGGGCGGACGCCCCTCGCGGGGCAGACGCTGCGTTCCCGCGTGCCTAGCCTCCCGGCCATGCGATCACCACTGATGAGACGCCTAGGCCTCGGTGCCGTCCTCGCCCTCGTCCTCGCCGTGTTCGGGCTGGCCCCCAGCGCGAGCGCGGCCGATCCGGCGCCGGCCGAGCTCACGTTCGCCACCGACAGCGCCACCACCACGCCCGGCGGCACGGTGAACCTGTCGATGACGATCACCAACAACAAGACCTACGACATCTGGTTCGTGTACCAGACGATCGAGCCGACGTGGCTGACCACCCAGCGCCCCGACCTGAAGTACGGCTTCACCGGTTGCAGCCTGGCCACGGCCGCCGGCGCCACCCCCTGCTCCGGGACCGGCCCCGCCAACCTCGGTGCCAACTACGGCGCCACCGTCCCGCCCGGTCAGAGCCGCACGGTCACGCTGACGCTGGACATCGCCGCGGACTCCGGCTGTAACGGCAACATCGGCTTCTACTCGTACTTCTACGCCGAGTTCAGCGACACCACGAGCGTCAGCGGCGGTCCGGTCTACACGCCCCAGACCCGCGTGCTCTGCGCCTGACGGCTTCGCCCGGAGCGCGGCGACCGTGACGCGGTTGACCTGAAACGCTCTGCGAGCAGGGCGGCCGTCGTGGTCTGGACCACTGGCACTCCGGCCGGCGGACCCACGGGTCCGCCGGTGCGCCGAGCAGGGCCCGGACCAGCAGGCCGGGCCCTCTTGGTCATCGGGGCCCGCCTGTCCCGTAGGCGGGGAAATGCTCGATTCCCTTCCGCGACAGCCCTGTTGGACACCTGCGCTTTTCCGTCATGTTTCGCAACATGACCACGAAAGCTACACACTGACACCACTATGTGACGCGAACGGATGCGTGGACGACTGGCTTCTGAGGGGGACGCCGGCGTCGCGCAAGGGGGTGCGTCCGCTCCGCGCGGAGTCGTGCTCACCCCTGCCAGGGGAGGGAACTTCACCGCATGAAGCGGACCATACGCACCACCGTGCTCACGGTGGGCGCGCTCATCGCCGCGCTGGGCCTGCCGGCCGGCACGGCCCACGCCGACACCACACCCCGGATCGACCTACGGGTGCTGGTGGTGAGCGACGGCGGACCGTCGACCGACGCGATCGCCGCCGAACTGGCCGCGGCCGGCACGCCGTACACCGAGATCGACCTCACGCAGGCCGGCCGGACAGTGATCGACGCCGGCTTCCTGGCGGACACCGTCGACGGGCGGCCCCGTGCCAGGTTCCAGGCCGTCGTGCTGCCCAACGACAACCCGTTCCCGGCCGGTTCCGCCGAGATGGCGGCGCTCGTGACCTATGAGCAGACGTACGACGTCCCCCAGGTCGACGCCTACACCTACGCCCGACCGGAGGCCGGCCTGCAGTACCCGGTCTACGGCGGCTACTCCGGCAGCATCGACGGCGCGCAGGCGGAGGTGACCGCCGCCGGCAGGTCGGGCCCCTTCGGTTACCTCGACGGAGCCGTGCCGTTCGAGGACAACGACCCGGCCATCGGCGAGAGTTACGCCTACCTCTCGAAGCCGGTGGCAGGCGCCGACTTCACCTCCTACGTCGAGGCGGCGATCCCCGGTCAGCCGACGCGGGGCTCACTGGTGGGCGAGTACCGGCACGACGGGCGGCGCGAACTCGTCGTCACCTTCGTCTACAACCAGTACCAGCAGCAGTTCCGGCTGCTGGCCCGGGGCATCGTGGAGTGGATGACCGGCGGGGTGCACCTGGGCGCCTCCCGGAACTACTTCGCCGTGCACGTGGACGACGTGTTCGCCGCCGACGACCGCTGGAACAGCGCGCTCAACTGCACGCCCGGAGACGTCGACTGCACGGACCCGAACGCGACACCCGACCCGATCCGGATGACCGCCGCCGACGTCGACCACGCCGTCTCCTGGCAGAACAACAAGGACTTCACCCTCGACTTCGCCTACAACGCCGCCGGCACCGTCGACCAGCGCCAGGACAACAACGGCGTCGACCAGCTCGCGGACCGGCTGATCGCGGAGCGCGGTGAGTTCCGCTGGATCAACCACACCTACTCGCACCCCTTCCTCGGCTGCGTGCAGGACACCAGCGTGGTGCCCTGGAAGTGCGCGACCAACGCCGACGGCAGCACCCGGTGGGTCAGCCGCAACGAGATCTCGGACGAGATCGCCACCAACCGGGTCTGGGGCCAGAGCGCCGGACTGCCGCTGCACAACGACGAGTTGGTCACCGGTGAGCACTCCGGCATGAAGGTGCTGCCGCAGCAGCCCCAGGACAACCCCAACCTGGCGCTCGCCCTCGCCGACAACGGCATCGCCTGGCTCGGCTCCGACAACTCCCGTGAGCCCGCCCAGCGTCAGGTCGGCCCGGCCACGACCGTGCCCCGCTACCCGATGAACGTCTTCTACAACGCGGGCCGGGCCGCCGAACAGGTCGACGAGTACAACTGGATCTACACCAGCCGCGCCCAGGGCGGCAGCGGTATCTGCGAGGACAACCCGGCCACCACGACCTGTCTCGCCTCGCCGCTGGACACCACCACCGGCTACGAGAACCACATCGTGCCGCTGGAGACCCGCATCGCCCTCGGGCACGTCCTGGCCAACGACCCGAAACCGCACTTCATCCACCAGTCGAACCTGGCCGAGGACCGTATCGCCTACCCCGTGCTCGGCGGCGTCCTCGACGGCTACGAGGCGCTGTTCACCGAGGACACCCCGGTGGTGAACCTGCGGATGAAGGACATCGGGGCCGAACTGCAGCGCAGAGCCGACTGGCGGACAGCCCTCGAGGCCGGCCAGGTCACCGCCTACCGCGTCGGCGACACTGTGACCGTCGAAGCGCCGGACGGACTGGCGGTCACCGCGACCCTGCCCACCGGCACCACGCTGGCCGGTGCCGCGTTCGGCGAGGCGTACGCGGGCGCGGTCTCCGGCTGGACCCCCTCGGCGGGCGCCCCGCTCACCCTCACGCTCCCAGACTCCCTCGCCGCGCCGGCCGTCACCGAGGCCGCCGCGCCCGCCCCGGTCACGAAGCCCGCCCCGGACACCCGGGTCCCCGCGGGCGTCACCGAGCGGGTCCCCCACACCGCGGACGACTGACCCGCGCCCACACCAGGGACCAGAGCGAGAACCCGCCCCGAGGACCGGCCGAGCACGGTCCGGAGGCGGATGAAGGACCGATCCGCGGTCCCGGCCGCCCACCCGGCGGCCGGGACCGGCACGAACCACCCCACACCTCGGCCGTGGAGCACATCGATGCCCGTACCCCACGGCGCGCGACGCACCGGAGCAACGCGCGTCACCCTGCTTACCGAAGGCACCTACCCACACAGTCACGGCGGCGTGAGCGTCTGGTGCGACCAGCTCGTCCAGGGCATGCCCGATGTCGACTTCGACGTCGTCGCCGTCACCGGCACCGGACGCGAGCCCGTGGTCTGGGATCTGCCGCCGCACGTCTCGCGCGTGCTGTCGGTTCCGATGTGGGGCGCCCCGCCGGAGGGCCGCGCGCCGCGCGGCCGGGCCCGCAACCAACTCACCGGCGCCTACGAGCAGTTCCTCACCGCCCTGCTCGACCCGCGGGCCGAGGACGGGTTCGCACCCGCCCTGTACGCGATGGCGCGGGCAGCGGCGGACGGGACGCTGAGCCCCTTCCTGCGCGCGGACCGGGCGATCACCGTCCTGACCGCGTTGTGGAACCGGCCCGGCCTCGCCGTGCGCGAGTCGGGGCCGACCCTGCACGACGCGCTCACCGCCACCGCCCTGCTGGAGCACGCCCTGCGCCCGCTCGCCGCGCCACCGCCCGAAAGCGGGGTCGCGCACGCGGTCAGCGGTGGCGTCGCCGTGCTGCCCGGCCTCGCGGCCCTCCAACAGCACGGTGTTCCACTGCTGTTGACCGAGCACGGCGTCTACCTGCGCGAGCGCTATCTCGGCTACCGCACCGCGCCCTACCGCTGGCCGGTGAAGGCCGTCGTCCTCGGGTTCTTCCGGCTGCTGGCGCAGGAGACCTACCGCAAAGCCGCCCTGATCACCCCCGGCAACCGCTACAACCGGCTGTGGGAGGAGGAGGGTGGCGCCGACCCGGAGTCGATCCGTACGGTCTACAACGGCGTCGACCCGGCCGCGTTCCCGGCCGCCGGGCCCGAGCCGGAGGCGCCCACCCTCAGCTGGGCCGGACGCGTCGACCCCATCAAGGACCTCGAGACCCTGATCCGGGCCTTCGCCCTGGTCCGCCACCGCCACCCCGACGCCAGGCTGCGGTTGTTCGGCGGCACACCGCGGGGCGGGGAGGCCTACCGGGAGCGCTGCGAGGCACTGGCCGCCGAACTGGGCCACGCGGACGCCGTCACGTTCGAGGGACGCGTCGACGACATCAAGGACGCCTACGCGGCCGGCAACGTCGTGATGCTCTCCAGCATCAGTGAGGGCTTCCCGTTCACCCTGATCGAGGCCATGTCGTGCGGCCGGGCCACCGTCTCCACCGACGTGGGAGGCGTCCGCGAGGCCGTCGGTGACACCGGACTGGTGGTGCCGCCACGTGATCCGGCGGCGATGGCCGCGGCCGCGCTGGAGCTGCTGGCCGATCCGGGGCGGCGCCGGGCGATGGGCGAGGCGGCCCGGCTGCGCGTCATCGAGCAGTTCACGCTGCGCCAGACCATTGACACGTTTCGCTCCATCTATCGGGAACTACCCACCCACAAAGGAAAGTTGGCGGTCATGCCCGCTCCGGTGGAGACGCCGGCCCCGGCGGTCAGCGGCTTCGGAAGCCTCGCCCTGTGAGCGGGCCGATATCCCTCGAACCCGGCGGCACCGAACAGGACACGCTGGCCATCCGGCTGGCCGACGTACGCCCGCCGCGCAGGCGCCGTCCACGCTGGGCCCTCGACGACGCCACGCTCGCCATCCGGCTGCCGAGGCGCGGCCCGGACGAGGAGGCGGTCAGCGAACTCGCCGCCGAACTCGCCGACCGCGTCGGCCCCGCCGTCCACCCCTACGAGGTGGCCGCGCTGCTGGAGGCGGAAGGACTGTCCGCGTCCCTGATCAAGGAACGGTACGGTCACCCGAACCTGTTCTCCCTCGCCTCCGCGCTCTTCGAACGGGTGCCGCGGACCTTCCCCGAACCCGCGCCGGCGGCCGACCCCTGGCGTCCTGACACCGTGCGCTGTCTGCTGCGCGGCGTGCTGTTCGCCCTGCCGGGACTGGCCTACCTGCTCACCGCACCACTGTGGAACGCCGCCGGACACGCCCCCGCCCTGATCGTGGCGGGGCTCGTCTCCTGGGCGTGGGGCCAGGCCCTCGGTCACCGTGCCCACCTGCGGATGGCCACCGGACGGCGCGAGGCCGGCCGTACCCTCCTGGCCGGGGCCCCGCTGGGGGCGGCGGTGGCCACCGCGGTCGCCGCGCTGCCCGCCGGCGGCGGCCCGGTGATCCTGGTGGCGGCCGCCCAGTCGGCATACCTCGCGGCCGCGGGCGTCCTGCTGGTACTGGCCCGCGAACGGCTGCTGCTGGCCGCGCTCAGCCCTCTGGTCGCGGGCGCGGCCGTCCTGCCGTGGTGGGAGCCTGGCTCCTTGCTGAGGGCCGGGCTGCCGCTGCTGGCGCTGCTCGCCACGCTCGCCGTCACCGGCCGGGTCCTGTGGAGTGCCCTAGCCGTCCCGGCCGTCGCCGCAGCCACCCGGCCCCGCCTGCTGTGGTCCCTGCCGTACGGCCTGTTCGGACTGGCCGCGGGTGTCCTGGTGCTGCTGGAGGGACGCGAGGAGCCCTACGCCGTGATCGTGCTGACGGTGAGCATGGGACCGGCGGAGTGGCTGCTGTACCGCTACCGCGGACTGTCCGTCGCCGCGCTGCGCGCCACCGCCACACCCGCCGGGTTCCTGCTGCGCTCGGCCGGCATCCTCGGCCTCTGCCTGCTCGTCTACGTCCTGCCGCTGCTGCCCGCCGCCCTGCTCACCGGCGCCGAACCGGCCGCCCTGATGCTGCTCGCCGCCGCCCTGTGGACCGCGTTGCTGCTCCAGGCCTTCGGAGCGGCCTGGCCGTCGGCCGCCATCTGCCTCACGGCCGCGGGCGCCGCCGGTGCGGCCACGGTGTTCGACCTCCCACCGGGCGCCCTCGCCCTGCCGCTGTGCTGCGGCGCGGCCGCGCTGTGTCTGGCGGTCTGCGCGCTGTGGCTGCTGGGACGCCCCGCCCCACACGCCTGACCCTGTCGCTCCCGCTCCCACCGCCCCACCTCCCCGTGCAACCAACCGGAAGGACACCGCAGTTGACCTCCGCACCGCTCGCCGCCGTCACCGGAGCCGAGGGCTTCATCGGCTCGCACCTCACCGAGGCCCTGGTCGCCTCCGGACACCGGGTGCGGGCCATGGCCCAGTACAACTCCTTCTCCTCCTACGGCTGGCTGGAGACCCTGCACCCGGACGTCCTCGACCAGGTGGAGATCGTCCTCGGCGACGTCCGTGACCCCGGCTCGGTCCGCGGCCTGCTCGAAGGCGCCGACACCGCCTACCACCTGGCCGCCCTGATCGCGATCCCTTACTCCTACCAGGCCCCGCACAGCTACGTGGACACCAACGTCACCGGCACCCTCAACGTGCTGGAGGCCGTACGCGCCCTCGGCACGCCCCGGCTGGTGCACACCTCCACCAGCGAGACGTACGGCACCGCGCAGACCGTGCCGATCACCGAGGACCACCCGATCAACACACAGTCCCCGTACGCCGCTTCGAAGGCGGGCGGCGACCGACTGGCCGACAGCTACCACGCCAGCTTCGACACCCCGGTGGTGACCCTGCGGCCGTTCAACACGTTCGGGCCCCGCCAGTCGATGCGCGCGGTGATCCCCACCGTCATTGGCCAGGTCGCGGCGGGGGAGCGCACGATCACCCTCGGCGACCTGCGTCCCACCCGGGACTTCACCTTCGTCAAGGACACCGCGCAGGCCTTCCTCGCGGTCGGGACCGCGCCCGCCGGGCAGGTGGTGGGGCGCACCTTCAACGCCGGTACCGGCGGGGAGATCTCGGTCGGCGACCTCGTCGCACTGATCGGGAAGGTCATGGACCGCGCGCTCGACGTGCGCGAGGACGAGGCCCGGATCCGGCCCGCGGGCTCCGAGGTGATGCGGCTGGTCGCGGACGCGAGCCGGCTCGCCGCCGCCACCGGCTGGCAGCCCGCCCACTCCCTGGAGGAGGGCCTCGCGCACACCGTGGAGTTCTTCCGCGACCCGGCCAACCTCGCCCGCTACAAGACCGGCATCTACAACATCTGAGCTCGTCCGGCACCCCCGTCCGCGTACGTCCACGAAGGAGGAGTCTCATGCACGCAGTGATCCTGGCGGGAGGCAAGGGCGTCCGGCTGCGGCCCTACACCACCGCGCTGCCCAAGCCGCTCGTGCCCATCGGTGACCAGCACGCGATCCTGGAGATCGTGCTGCGCCAGCTGTCCACGGCCGGATTCACCACCTGCACCATCGCGATCGGACACCTCGGCGAGATCATCCGCGCCTACGTCGGTGACGGCTCACAGTGGGGCCTGGCCGTCGACTACGCCACCGAGGAGAGCCCCCTGGGCACCATGGGCCCGCTGCTCAACCTGCGCCACCGGCTGCCCGACACCTTCCTGGTGATGAACGGCGACGTGCTCACCGACCTCGACTACGCCGACGTCCTGAACCGGCACCGCGACTCCGGCGCCCCGCTGACCATCGCCACCTACGCCCGCAAGGTGCACATCGACTTCGGGGTGCTCACCACCGACGACAGCAAGGTCGTCGCGTTCACCGAGAAGCCGAGCATGGACTACCACGTCTCCATGGGCGTCTACGGTCTGTCCCGCTCGACGCTGGAGGGCTACACGCCCGGACTGCCGCTGGGCTTCGACGAGTTGGTCCTCGACCTGCTGAACGCCCGCAACCAGCCGCACGCCTACGAGTTCGACGGGTACTGGCTGGACATCGGCCGCCCGGACGACTACGACCGGGCCAACGCCGAGTTCACCACCCGCAAGTCGCTTCTGCTCAAGGGAGCCTGAGCACGTCATGCGCATTCTCGTCCTGGGTTTCACGGGCTATCTGGGCGCCCACGTCGTCGAGCGGCTGGGCACCCTGCCCGGCGCGCGGGTGCTCGGCGGCGGCCGCTCCGCCGGCGCGCGGCACGGCATCGACCTCGCCACCGTCCGCCCGGAGCAGCTGGCGAAGACCCTGGCGTCGGCCGCGCCCGACACCGTGATCAACTGTGCGGGCGCCACCGGCGGCGACGCCGTCACCCTCGCCGAGGTCAACGCCCGTGGCCCGGCGGTCCTGTGCGCCGCCCTGCGCGAGGCGGCCCCCACGGCCCGCCTGGTCCATCTGGGCTCGGCGGCCGAGTACGGCCCCGGCACCCCGGACCTCCCGGTGACGGAGCAGGCGGCCACCCGCCCGATCGGCCCGTACGGCGCGACCAAGCTCGCGGGCACCGTCGCGGTGACCGCCTCCGGCCTGGACGCGGTGGTGCTGCGGGTCGGCAATCCGGTGGGGCGGGGGGCGCCGTCCACCGGACTGCCCGGCCGGATCGCCGCGCTGCTGCGCGAGGCCGGCCCCGACCCGGAGGCGGTACTGCGGCTCGGTGACCTGTCCGCGTACCGCGACTTCGTGGACGTACGTGACGTGGCCCGTGCGGCGGTGCTCGCGGCCACCGCGCCCGGCCCGCTGCCGCCCGTCCTCAACGTCGGCGGGGGCCGGGCCGTCCCGGTGCGTGACCTGGTGCGCGGCCTGGCCGACCAGGCAGGGTTCCGGGGCCGGATCGAGGAGACCGCGGCGGGGTCGGTCCGCTCGGGGCAGGTGTCGTGGCAGTGCTCCGACATCACCGCCGCCGAACAGGCCCTGGGCTGGCGCCCGGACCACACCCTCGACGAGGCGCTGGCCGCGCTGTGGGAAGGCGACGGTACGCCGTGAGTCTGCTGATTCCGCTGTACGTCCATCCGGCCGAGGACCCGGGTGCCTGGCACCGCCTGATCACCGCCGCGACCCGCACGTACGGGGTCGTCCTCAACCCCGCCAGCGGTCCGGGCGACGGACCCGACCCGGCGTTCACCGCGGCGGCCGGCGCGCTGCGGGCGGCCGGGGCGCGGCTGCTGGGCTACGCCGACACCGACTACGGGGTGCGCGACCCGGCGGAGGTCGTCGAGGACCTGCGCCGGCACCGGGAGTGGTACGCGGCGGACGGCTGCTTCCTCGACCGGGTGACGGCGACGCGGGAGGGGCTGGCGGCCTGCCGTCGGCTGGTGCGGACCGTGCGCCGCGAGGGCGCCGGGACGGTCGTCCTCAACCCCGGGGTCCACCCGGCCCCGGGGTACGCCCGCCTCGCCGACCTGACCGTCACCTTCGAGGGCCACTGGTCCACGTACGTCTCCGCCTTCAGCAGACCCGCGTGGACCGTACGCCACCCGCCCGAGCAACTGTGCCACCTCGTCTACGGCGTGCCCGAGGCGCTCGTCCCCCTCGCCGTGCGCACCGCACACGAGCGCGGCGCGGCGGTCTGCGGTCCGGTCACGGGCGAACCACCCAACCCCTGGGACCGGTTGACGCCCGCCCTCACGGGGGTGGAGCGATGAGGAACCGGGCGCTGCGCGCGGCGGCCCTGCTCACCGTGCTGGCGGCCGTGGCCCTGACGGGGTGCTCCGGGAGCCCCGGGCGGCCTGCCGCGGCGCACGAATCGCAGTCCGCCGCGCCCCGCACGACGGCTTCCGGGACGTCGGCGCCGGACCCGGTGGAGCCCGCCACCCCGGGCGGCACCCCTGCTCCGGCGCCGTCCTCGTCCTCGGCCGCCCCTTCGGCGAGCCCCGCCACCCGCTGGAAGCCCCGGCCCGGCCTGGCCTGGCAGTGGCAACTGGACGGCAGGGTCGAGCCGTCGGCGAACGTGCCTGTTTACGACATCGACGGCTTCGAGAACTCCGCGGCGGACGTGGCCCGGTTGCACCGCGCCGGCCGGAAGGTCATCTGTTACGTCAACGTGGGCGCCTGGGAGGACTTCCGGCCGGACCAGGCCGCCTTCCCCCGCTCGGTGCTCGGCGAACCCAACGGCTGGGCGGGGGAGCGCTGGCTGGACATCCGACAGCTCTCCGTCCTGCGCCCGATCATGGAACGGCGCTTCGACATGTGCCGCGACAAGGGCTTCGACGCGGTGGAGCCCGATCTGGTGGAGGGCTACGGCAACGACACCGGCTTCCCGCTCACCGCCGACGACCAGCTCAGGTACAACCGCATGATCGCGGACCTCGCCCACGAGCGCGGACTGTCCGTGGGCCTCAAGAACGACCTGCCCCAGATCCCCCAGCTGCTGGCTCACTTCGACTTCGCGGTCAACGAGGAGTGCGCCCAGTACGACGAGTGCGCGCTGCTCACCCCGTTCGTCACGGCCGGCAAGGCGGTGTTCCACGTGGAGTACACCGAACCTCGCAGCGCCTTCTGCGCCGAGTCCCGCCGACTGAACCTGTCGTCGATGGTGAAGGAACCGGAGCTCGGCGTGTGGCGCAAGCCCTGCTGAGGTGCGGCGACATCGTCCACCGCCGGTCGGTCGCCGCCGTGCGCGGTGCGTCGCGCACACCGTCCCTCGACGCGGAGTCCCGGGCCCGGTCACACCTCCCGGTGGTCGATGCCGAGCAGGCTCGCCGCGCACCGGAAGTCGGCGGCGTGGTGGCCGACCGAGAGGGACCAGTGGTGGCCGACACCCGTCGCGCTCCACGCGTCGACCCACTCGCCCGGGTCACGGCCGAAGTCGACGCGGGTGGTGGTGTTGCCGATGCTCAGCAGCGGGCCGGGCACGACAGTGCCCTGGGAGGTGACGAACGACAGGCTGCCGTCGGCGTCCTGGCCGAGTCCGAGGAGCGTGACGGGGCCGTGCCGGACGTCGAACTCCACGCTGACACCCCAGCCCCGCTTGCCGTGGTAGACACCGAGACCGCGCAGCAGCGGATCACGGGCGCCGACGGCGAGGTGGGCGGGCCCGTCATGGCCCATCTCCACCACCCCGTCCTCGAAGTCGAGCGCCTGGATCTCGGTGAAGGAACCCCCGGCGCCGATGCTCTGCGTGGCCAACTGGGCGACACTGGTGCGCAGTTCGTACTCACCGGCCGCCGGCACACCCCGTGCGGTGAGCAGGGAGGCGCCCAGGATCATGCCGGCGCCGAGCCGCTCGTGCAGCTCGCCGTCGAGCCCGCGGTGGTAGTAGGCGAGGCTGTGCAGGCCGAAGTCCTCCACCAGCCGGTCGAGCGCGACCGAGACGGTCGCACCCCACGCGAAGTCCTCGTCCACCACGCTGTCGTCGACGGCGAAGATCCGCCGGGCGAGAGCCACGCGCTCACGGGTCTGCGCGTCGGTGACCTTCTCCACCCGGTGGCGCAGGTCGTCGAACTCCAGCACCTCGACGTGCGAGCCGAACGTCGTCGGCAGCAGGGTCAGATCGGTCGACACGTCGAGCATGCCCGGATACAGATGTCCCATCAGGCCGTGCCGGGCGTGCCGGAGCGCGGCGCGGACGTGGGCGGCCCGGACCCACTGCTCGATGCGCCGCCAGGCCGACTCCTGACGCAGCCAGCCCGACACCGACCGGAACGGGATACCGGCCCGGCGGAAGACGTTGCCGATCTCCGGCACGGGGCACTGCGCGCAGTAGGCCAGCCAGTCACCCGTGTCGAAGGAGGCGTGGTCCATCCGTTCGGAGGGCTGGAGGTCGATGACGAGCACGGGGGTGTGCGCGCGCCGGGCGATCGGCAGCACCATCGACGAGGTGAGGTACGTCGTCAGGAACAGCACGATCAGGTCGCAGTCCGTCCGGCGGAGCTCCTCGGCGGCGACCGCGCCCTCCTCGGCGTCGGAGACGAAGCCCGCGTCGGTCACCTCGGCGTCCATCAGCCGCAGCCGTTCGCTGACGTACCGCGCCGACTCCCGCAACTGTGGCAGCAGCGCCGGGAACTGCGGCCAGTAGGTGCCGAGCCCGCCCGCGACCAGCCCGATCCGGGTGCGGCGGCCCGTCACCTGGGGCAGTAACTCCTGGAGGAGGGCGGCCCGTTCGGTGGACCGGTCCGCGCCGCCGGTCGTCGTGGTGAGGGGTTCGGTCGTCGCCATGGTGGGCCTCCTTGTGGGGTGTGATGCGGCTCAGGCCCGGGCGACCTTCAGATCCGCCGGGGCGGCGACCGCGGGGGAGTGCCGCAGGAGGACGCGGACGATGAACACGCCCGCGAATCCCGCCACCGCCATACAGGCGGTGATCGACCACAGCAGGACCGCCGGGCTGCGGTCGAGCAGCGCGGGAGTGAAGAAGGCGGCGACGGCGAACACCCCGCGCGACAGGGCGTAGGTGATCCCCTGGGTCGTGCCACGCGTGTCGGCGGGCAGCGTGAGCTGCGACCACACCTTGTAGTTCGCCTCGCCGGCGAAGGGGTGGGACAGCTGGTAGAGGACGAAGAAGACGAGCATGCCCGCCAGCGCCCCCGCGGTGAGGGAGGCGACGCAGAAGGCGCCGACCTGCACCGCCGCCGCGGTGTAGAACAGCCGGTCACGCCAGGGACTGTCGGCGAATCGCACGAACGCGAAGGTCAGCAGCAGCCCGATCGGGATGAACGCCAGGTTGATGCCGGTGGCCAGGCTCTGCGAGGCATCGCTGACGGTGACCAGCAGATAGGTGCCGAACTGGCCGAAGGTGTTGGCGCCCAGGCCCCAGGTGACGTAGAAGACGAAGGTCGCCGCCATCGGCAGCAGGGTGGCCCGGTTCCACACGTTCCGCAGCGCGACGCCGTGTGGGGCGGCGCCCGCCCCGGCGGGCCCGTCCGCGGCGGCGGGGGCAGCGGACGGCTCCGGCTCGGCGTGCAGCTCCAGCCGGGAACGGAGGTGCCAGGTGAGCAGAGCGGCGACAGCCAGATGGCCGGTGATGAGTCGCGCCCCGGTCATACCCGTGGTCGACAGGACGAAGCCGAGGAAGATGACGACGGCGATCCCCAGCACCCACATGACCTGGGTGAAGGCGACCAGTCGCCCCCGGGCGTGGGCGGGGGCGGCGTCGGAGACCACGGCCAGGGAGGTCGGCAGGTCGGCACCGGCCGCCAGGCCCGCCACCAGGACGCCGGCCAGGAGCACGATGTCGTTCGGCGCCAGTGTGATGACGAGGGCCCCGAACGCGTAGCAGAGGATGTCCAGGTTGTAGAGGCGGCGTCGGCCGAACAGGTCGGCCAGCCGGCCACCGACGAGGGAGCCGACGGCGATGCAGATGGTGACGATCGCGCTGATCGCGCCGGCCATCCACACGCCCATGTCGTAACTGTCGCGGTAGATGGCCAGGTTGACGGAGATGCTGACGATGAGGGCGGCGTCGAGGTACGAGGCCATGCCCGACAGCGCGGCGAGGTTCCACAGGCGCTTGGGGATCGGTTGTTCCGGGAGCTCAGGGGCAGGCGGGATGCGGGCCATGATGCGACTCCGTCGTCTGGGGATGGGCCGAGCGGAGGGGAACGTCGCGGCTCAGGGGCCGGGTCGCAGTGACTATAGGATTCCGAAAACGTTCCAACAAGACGTCCTGCAAGTATCGGGGCGAACACGGGGCGGTGCCCTGCCGGCGTACGGCAACTGGTGGAGACGTCCCAGGTGTCCTACGGTGAGGCTGATGTAAAACGTTTTGATTCGCGAGAGCGTCCGAGCCGTGGCCGGAAGGACCGCATCCGTGATCTCTCCCGCTCTGCAGCAGCTCTTCGACGATCCTCCCCGCGACTTCGGCCCCACCCCACTGTGGTGGTGGTCCGGCGCGA
Source organism: Streptomyces resistomycificus (assembly GCF_001514265.1). GTDB lineage: Bacteria > Actinomycetota > Actinomycetes > Streptomycetales > Streptomycetaceae > Streptomyces > Streptomyces resistomycificus. The sequence continues at coordinate 591,208 of NZ_KQ948989.1, forward strand.
AAGTCACCCGCGAGCGCCTGGCCTGGCAGCTGCGCCGGTTCGCGGACGGTGGCGTGCACAACCTCGTGGTGATCAATCTGGCGCCCGCCGGCCCCACCTTCGGCGCGCGGACCGACGATCCGCCCTGGTTCGGCGAGGAGTGGTGGGCCCGCTTCACCGACGCCTGCCGCATCGCCGCGGAACTCGGAACGCGCCTGTGGTTCTACGACCAGATCGGGTTCTCCGGCGCCAACGTCCAGGGCGGCGTCACCCGCCGCCACCCGCAGGCCGCCGGCCGTGCGCTGCGCCTGCGCACGGCGACGGTCGCCGGGGGCACGATCGCGCTGCGCGGCACCGAAAGCCTGCTGGGCGCCTACGACCTGACGGGCCGACGCCTGTCCGCGACCACGACCCCCGGCCACGGCCCGCACGCCGGCCCCGCCGTGGCCCGGGTCGCGGCCCGCGACGGTACGCGGGCGCAGCTCGTCGTCTCCGTCCCCACGGCGTTCGACTATCTCGACCCGGCCGCCGTCGGCCTGCTGATGGACGCCGTCCACCACGAATACGACCGCCGGGTCCCCGAGTACCTCGGCAACGTCCTCGCGGGAAGCTTCCAGGACGAACTGCCCGGCACGAACTCCTGGAGCCCCCGCCTGCCCGAGGAGTTCCGCACCCGTCGCGGCTACGACCTGCTCGACCACCTGCCGGCCCTCTTCGGCCCGGCGACCGCCCGCACGGCCGAGATCCGCGCCGACTACTACGCGGTCCGCACCGAACTCACCGAAGAGGCCCTCTTCAGACCGCTGGCCGCCTGGCACGACGCACGAGGCATGCTCGTCGGCGCCGACCAGAGCCACCCCGCCCGCGCGGGCTTCCCTGCCCAGTCCACGCAGATCTACTCCGACTACTTCCGCACCCACCGCTGGTACGGCGCCGCCGGCAGCGACCACCACGGGGACTCCAAGGTCCACTCCTCCATGGCCCACCTCTACGGCCACGAGCGCGTCTGGATCGAGGCGTTCCACTCCTCCGGCTGGGGCGGCACCCTGGAGGACACCTACGACTGGCTCCTGCCGTTCCTGCGCAGCGGAGCCAACCTGTACAACCCGCACGCCAGTTACTTCGGCACCGCCGGCGGCTGGTTCGAGTGGGCGCCACCCTCCACCGACTGGCGCCAGCCCTACTGGGCGCAGTACCCGGCGTTCTCCCGGGCCGTCGCCCGGATCTGCTCGATCATGTCCTGGGGCACCTACAGCGCCGACGTGGCGGTGCTGCACCCCACCGCCACCATGCAGTCCCTCATCCCCCTGGACGCACCCGTCCGCCACTTCGGAGACGACCGCCTGGGCGAGGGACACGCCGACGTCGACGAGACCCAGCGCCACTACCTGGACCTGTGCGGCACCGACAACTGGCTGGGGCCGCGGATCGGCGCGCTGGACCGGCACCGCGTGGCGTTCGACGTCATCGACGACGCCTCGGTCCAGCGCGCCGAGGCCGCCGACGGGTCCCTGCGCCTCGAGGACCTGGCGTACACCACGGTCCTGTTGCCCTCGGCGAGCGTCCTGGAGCAGGAGACGGCCCGCAGACTGACGCAACTCCTCGACGTCGGCGGCCGGGTGGTGGTCGTGGGCCGCCCCCCGGCCTCGGCGGCCGGACTGGCCGGTGACGACTCGGTCGTCGCTGCGCTGTCGGACCATCCACGACTGGAGCGGACGAGTGACGCGGCGGCCGGAGCGGCACGGGTGTCCGACGCGGCCGGTCACGCGAGAGGCGACGTGCCTTTGCTCGTCAGGAGGGAGGGCGACCAGGCGGTGGCCCTGGTGACGGGCGCCTTTCCGGATGCCCGTACTCATCCGCTGCGCGGCAGCCACGAGATCGACCCCGCACGCTACGCCCGTGGTTCGTCCGTCACGGTGCGCGCGGCCGTCGCCGAGGCGGAGGTCTGGAATCCGGCGACCGGCGCCCGCCGGCCGGCGCCCGTCAGCGTCCGTGACGGCCTGTCGACCATCGAGGTCGCCCTGGACGGCGCGCCCGCCGCTCTCGTCGTGTGGCGCGAGGGCGGCCCGCCGGCCCGGACGGTCGCGCCACCGCCGGGGCCGGTGGAGACGGTCGACGTCTCGGCCGGTTGGGAGGGCCGGCTGGTCCCCACCCTGGACAACACCTGGGGTGATCTGGCGCTGCCCGCGGGCTCGTCCGTCGACGAACCGCAGACGTGGACCATGCGGTGGACGGAGGACGAGGACGGGCCCGACGCGAACTGGGAGCGGGCCAGGGCTACGTACGGCAACCGGGTGCGCGTCCTGCCTCCGGTCCCCTCGGCCCTCGCACCCGACCCGTTGGACGGCGCCTCGGTCGAACGGATCCTGGCGGGAGAACTGCCCCTGGTACCCGCGGACTCGGACTGGGAGGTCTCGCTGTACTCGTCGAGCCGCGGGATCCCCGATCCGGACGGACTGCTCGGCAACAAGGGACTGGTACCCGAGGAGTTCGTCCGTGTCGCCGTCCCCGGCGCCGGAGCGGTGGCCCGGGTCCGGGCCGTCCTGGAGACGGACCATCGTGGACCCGCCGAACTGCACGTCGGCGCGGCGGCCACCAAGCGGGTGTGGTGGAACGGCGAGAGGCTGGACACGGGCCGTGGCTACCTCGCCTCCGCCCGGGTGGACGTGGGCAGGCCCCGCAACGTGCTCGAATTCGAGCTGTCGGGCGCCCAGGACCGGCCGCTGCTGATCTCGGGCGCCGCCGGCACCCCACTGGGCAGCTACTTCTGCCTGTCCCGCCCCGGCGGGTTCACCCCGCGTCCGCAGTTCATGTGCCTGCCCGAGGACGTACGACCGGACGGCGGCGTGACCTACCGCGGGCGCCTGTCGTCGGCGAGCGACGGTGCGGAGGCGGTTCTGGTGGTGGGCGCCGCGGCGGGGGTCACCGTGTCGCTCGACGGCGTGGTGGTGGCACGCCAGGAGAAGGTGGAGTACTACGAGTCCGACTGGGGCGCGGTCCCGATGTTCTTCCGCCACGCGCTCACCCTCGGGAAGGGCGAGCACGTCCTGGAGGTGGTGACCGACAGCGGTCCCGCCCGGGAGGCGGTGTTCGTCGACTGCGTGGTTGGTGTGGACGCCTCGGTGACCACGCTGGCCGGCGGCGGCGGCTGGGAGGCGGTGACCGGCCAGTGGCGCGGACGCACCGTCGAACACGAGGGCCGCTGGGGGGAGTTGCAGCACTGCCACGCCGCGACTCGGTCGCACCCGCTGCCCGACACCGAGTGGCTCACCGGCGCCCCGGTCCTGGGCACCGCCGTACTGCCGCTGCGGTGCACCGACGACGTCCACGAGCGGGCCCAGCGCTTCCGGTTCACCGTGCCTCCCGGCACCGTGTCCGTCGACCTGCCGCTGCGGCTGCCCGCCTCGGTGCGGGTGGGGGACGGCGCGCCGACGCCGCTGGAGACGCAGGCGCTGACGCTGGACCAACCGCTGTGCGCACCGGCGGAGTTCGAGGTCGTCACCGCGCCCACCGCCGTGCTGCGGGGCGGTTGCGCCTGGCGGGGACCGGTGCGTGTGCGGACCGTTCCGGCGCCGCTGCCGCTGGGCGACTGGTGCGCGCTGGGGCTGGGGGGCTGGAGTGGCGGGGTGACCTACTCGCGGGTGCTGGAGGTGCCGGCCGGTCCGGACCCGGTGCTCGATCTCGGGCGGGTGCGGGGCAGTGTCGCGGTACTCCTCGACGGGGAGCGCGTCGGCGAGGCGTTCTGCGCGCCGTACCGCTTCGAACTGGGCGGAGCCGCCGGACGTACCGTGCGGGTGGAGGTGACCGTCCACAACACCCTGGCCCCGTATCTCGCCGAGGCGACACCGACCGCCTGGGCCTTCCCGTCGCAGCTGGCGGCGGGGCTGCTGGGCCCGGTGACGCTGCGGATCCCCGGAACCGGCTGAGCGCCGGGAGGAGGCTCAGGCAGCGGACGGCGGCCGGGTGGAGTCCCGCACGACGAGGTCGGGAGCGAACACCCGGGTCTCGTGGGCGTGTTCGGCGCGGGCCTCCACCTCGTCGAGCAGCATCTCGACGGCTGCCCTGCCGAGACCCTCGACCGGCTGCCTGACCGTCGTCAGGGTCGTCCCCACGAAGCTCGCGATGTCGAGGTCGCCGTATCCGACCACCTGCACCTCCTCGGGAATGCGCACGCCCCGCTCGCTCAGCCCACGGCACAGTCCCGCGGCGAGGAAGTCGTTGGTGCAGAAGATCCCGTCGGGCAGTTCGTCGAGGCGGCGGGCGATCTCCGTGCCGTAGCCGACCGTCATCTCCTCGGCGACGACCTGCCCCAGCCGCGCCTCCCGTCGGCTGCGCACGGCCTGCCGGGCGCCCTGGTGCCGGTCGGCGCACTGCCGGATCCCGCGCTCCCCGTTCACGACGAGGATGTCGCGCGCGCGCCACAGTCCAGGAGGTGCTGTACGGCGATCCGGCCACCGGCGACGTCGTCGACGGAGACGGAGCAGCCGTCCGCGGCCGGTATCGCACGGTCCGCCAGCACCAGGGGGATGCCGCGTTCGCGCAGCCGCGTCAGCCGGCTGGGATCGGCGCCGAGCGGGACCACCACGGCGCCGACGGCCCGCTGTTCGACCAGCATGGTGAAGTAGCCCTGCTCCCGTTCGGGCGCGTCCCCGCTGTCGCACAGCACGAGGGAGTAGCCGTGCTCGTACGCCGCGTCCGCGGCACCGCGCGCGATGCGCGAGTAGAACGAGTTGGCGACGTCGGGCAGCACCAGGCCGATCGAGGAGGAGTGGCCGGTCCGCAGGCCGGCGGCTCCGGGATGGGGTACGTAGTCGAGTGCGGCGACCGCGACACGTACCCGTTCGGCGGTGAGGGCGTTGACCCGCTCGGGCCGGTTCAGCACGTTCGACACCGTGGAGACCGACACCCCGGCGGCGGCCGCGACGTCCTGGATGCGTGCGGGGCGAACCGCCATGACGTCCACCCCCCTCGCTGTGGCAGCCGCGCCACCAGGCACGACGTGGTTCCCCTGAGCGACGGGCAGTTTACCCCCAGGGCGACTGGAACGTTTTTCCCGTCCGGTTCACCGCGCTGCCGGCCGACGGGTGGCAGCGCCTGCCCACTCCTCGGCCGGCGTCAGCGGAACGGGAGCGGGCGGCTGCGCCGAGGTCGTCAGCTCGACGCGCCGGCCCTCGGCGGAGGAGCGCAGGAGGGCGCTCATCGTCTCCAGCACGTGCAGGGCGAGTTCGCCGCTCGCACGCGGGGAGCGTTGTCCGTCCGCGGCGACGAAGTCGAGCAGGCCGAGGCCTCGGGTGCCGCCGACGTAGCCGGCCGACGGCGGAAGCGTGTGCCACCGGGTGGCGCCGAGTTCGAAGAGCCGCACCTCGCCGTCGAAGCCGTTCGGGTCGGGAACGGCGAGCGTGCCCCTCTCGCCGTGCACCTCGATCGGGGCGGCGGTGGTGGCCACGCCGTCGAAGCTCGTCGTGATCGTCGTCAGGGCCCCGCCCTCGTGCTCGAGCACACCGGAGACATGGGTGTCGACCTCGACCGGAACGCGCGTGCCCGCGCGCGGACCGGAACCGATGACGCGCTCGGCGCGCAGCCGGCTCGACGCCCCGGTCACGGCACGCACCGGGCCCAGCAGATGGACCAGGGAGGCGAGGTAGTACGGGCCCATGTCCAGGAGGGGCCCGCCCCCGTTGGTGTAGTAGAAGTCCGGGTTGGGGTGCCAGCGTTCGTGGCCCGGGGTCACCATCACGGCCGAGGCGGACAGGGGGCGTCCGACGCGCCCGGCCGCCACCGCCGCCCGCGCGGTCTGGATCCCGGTGCCCAGGACGGTGTCGGGCGCGCACCCGACCCCGACCCCGGCCTGCGCGGCTGCCTCCAGGACGGCACGCGCGTCGTCGAGTTCGGCGGCCAGCGGCTTCTCCCCGTACACGTTCTTGCCGTGACGGATCGCACCGAGGGCGATCTCGGCGTGGGCCGCGGGAACGGTGAGGTTGAGCACCGTGTCCACGTCCGGACTGCTCAGCAACTCCTCGACGGCCAGCGCCTCGACGCCGGGCAGACCGGCGGCGAGGGCGGCCGACCTGGAGGCGTCGAGATCGGCGACCGCGGTGACCCGTACGGCCGGGTGGCCGAGCAGCGTGTCCAGGTACACGCGGGAGATGACGCCGAGGCCTACGACGCCGACGCGGTGCGCGTGGCCCACAGCATGCCCCTTTCGATGACGGTGCGGACGGCGGGGTGCTGGAGCACGTCGAGACTGTGGCCCGGGGTCGTCACCACGACGCGTCCGGCACCCCAGTGACGGGTCCAGATCGCCGGCGAGCGGACCGGCCGGTGCCATGGATGCCACGGCCGGGTGGGATGGGTGGTGGTGGCCAGCACGTCGACGAGGTCGTCGTGGAGCACCCAGTACTGCTCGGTGTGCAGCTCGAAGTCCTCGATGCCCGCGGTGACGGGGTGCTCGCGGCCGAGTTCGGTGATGTCGACGGTGTGCGGCAGGAAGTTGTCCTCCGCCTCACCCCGGCGCTCGCAGGGTTCCTTGCCCGGGTGCGTCGCGAACTGCCCTCCCACCAGGTGGAGATAGTCGGAGGAGGCGCGGAACGAGTCGGCGATGCCTCCGTGCCAGCCGGTGAAGCCGGTACCGGCCGTGACGGCCGAGCTCAGCCCCGCCAGCTGCTCGGGGGTGATCTCCGACATCGTGACGCACTGGACGACGAGGTCGGTGCCGGCCATCTCGGCCGCGTCGGCGTATACGTCGGTCGACTCCTCGACCCGGACGGCGTATCCGTTGCCTCGCAGGAAGGGCAGGAACAGCTCCGTGGCCTCGACCGGCTGGTGCCCCTCCCAACCGCCTCGCACCACCAGGGCTTTCTTCTGCGTCATCTCGTTCCTTCATGGGGCCGTCGCCCCGGAGCGTCACGTTGCGTCAGCCCCGGCGGTCGGCTCCCGGAGCGGCGCCCTCACTATGCGTCAGTCGCGGGCGCTCGCGAAAGGTCTGCCCGGTCACGCGAAACTTTCGCCTGACCGGGCAGACCTTTCGACCCCGACGAGACCGACGGGTTCGCGGTGGCCGCGAAGCTGCTGCTCGACGGGCTCGGCCGGTACATGCCGCCGGTGTCCGCGGCCTCCTCAGCTGCCCTGGGGCGCTGCTGACGACGAGGCCCGGGCGGCGACCATCCAGCAGGCCCCGGTGAAGCGGACCTCCGTGCCGTGCACGAAGGGGTCGAAGGCGGCGCGGACCGTTTCCACGACCTGTGCGCGGGTCTGCTCGTCCGCGTCGCCCAGGACCTGGCCGAGCGGACCGAGCCGGGTGAAGTATCCGACCAGCTCCCGCTCCGGCAGCGTGCAGGTCACGTCGACCGGCCGGATGCCGATCCCGTCCCACCCGCTCTCCGTGAGGATGTGCCGGACCCGGTCCGGGTCCGCGAAGGCGAACTGGCCCGGCTCGTCCGGCCGGCGGGTGGGGAGGTTCGGCAGGAACGGCGCCGCGGCGCGTTCGGCCGTCGTCATGAACGGATTGTCCGCGGGGCCGCGCCACGTGACGAACCGGAGCTCGGCGCCGTCCCGGGCGGCATGCCGAAGATTCGCGAAGGCCCGGACGAAGTCGTTGAAGAACATGACGCCGAAGCGCGACATGACGGCGTCGAAGGCGGCGGGTTCGAAGGCGTGCTCCTGGGCGTCGGCACGGATGAACGAAGCCTCGGTGCCCTCCCGTTCGGCGCGCGCCCGGGCGGCGGTGATCATCGGTTCGGAGATGTCGACGCCGACGCAGCTCCCCGCGGGACCGAGCCGCCGGGCGACGGCGAGCGTGGTGCCGCCGGTGCCGCAGCCGACGTCGAGCACGCGGCCCGCGGGCACGGCGGACATCTCCGCCACCAGCAGGTCCTCGAAGGGCCTGAGCATCCCGTCCAACACCGCCTGCGCCTCGACCCAGACGTGGCCCGCGGGACCGTTCCAGCGGGCCGCCATGTCGTCGTCGGTCCTGGGCTTGCCGTCCATGTTCTCCTCCTGTGCTTGCCTGCTCCGGGTCCGGGATGACAGCGTGCTACTTCAAGCCGACTTGAGGTCAAGAGGATGACAGACCTGGACATCGCCGAGGTGGCACACCGCGCCGGGGTTCCGGCCTCGACACTGCGGTACTACGAGGAGAAGGAGCTGATCGCCTCCACCGGCAGGCGGGGCCTGCGTCGTCAGTACGATCCCGCCGTACTGGAACGCCTGGCGCTGATCGCGCTGGGGCGTACCGCCGGGTTCTCCCTCGACGAGATCGCGCGCATGTTCGCGCCCGACGGACAGCCCCGCATCGACCGGCGGCTCCTCAAGACCAAAGCGGACGAACTGGACGACAGGATCCGTGAACTGGGCGTCCTGCGGGACTCCCTGCGGCACGCCGCCGCCTGTCCCGCGCCGAGCCACATGGAATGCTCCACCTTCCGCCGACTGCTCAGGGCCGCCACGGCGGGCGTGGTCAAAGCGCCGCGGAAAAGGGCTCCCCGGCCACCGTGAACCCGCCGTGCGGGCCGCGCTCAGGGAACGTCGGCCACCGAGAAGATCCCCGGCTCGCTGACCCCGTACAGGACGCCACCCACGCGCAGCGGCGGCACCGAGGCCGGCGTCAGCTCCTCGAAGGAGCGCCCCTGGGTGTCGAAGGACGGCTCGGTGCGGCCGATCTCCTTGCCGGTGCGCGCGTCGAGAGCCAGGATGCCGGTGTCCGGCATCGTGACGTACAACCGGCCCTCGTGGTAGGCGGGTTCGCTGAAGACACGCAGCTCGCGCGAGCTGGTCCACAGCGGCTTCCCGCGCTTCAGGTCCAGGGCGAGGAGGGTCTCGTTGCCGTAGTCGAAGAGGTACATGGTGTCGCCGCGCACCAGCGGCGCTGCCTCCGGCTCGACACTCCAGGGGAAGTCGATCCGTCGGGTCTTCCCACTGCCGAGATCCTGGATGAAGAAAGCGGCGGAGACGCCGGTGTCGTCCTCCCAGCGCGCGTAGTACGCCGTGTCGTCCTGCACCGTGGCCAGCCACAGGTCGCCCTTCGGGGCGTCCACGCTGCCCAGTGTCCTGCCGGTGCGTGCGTCGACACGGGCGATTTTGCCGGAGCCGCCGCGCAGGTCGGCGTAGAGGGTTCCCTCGGTGCCGCCGTAGAAGGGGCTCGCCGACTCGGAGGCCAGCCGGCGCTGCCACAGTTCCTCGCCGGTGCGCGGTTCGTACGCCGCGTAGCGAGCGTCGGAGCGCGCGAGGTCGTCCAGCCGTACGAGCACCACCCCGCCCAGGTACTCGAACTCGGCGACCGGGCCCTCCAGATGCCACAGCCGCTTCCCGGTCCGGCCGTCGAAGGCGTCCACGCCCCCGGAGCCGTCCGCGCTGCCGACGAACACCACACCCTCGTGGACGACCGGCTCGCCCAGCGAGAAGCTGACGCCGTTCGTCCGGCTCCTGGGCTTCGTCCAGTCGACCTCGCCCGTCGCGGGGCTCAGCCGTGTCAGGGCAACCTCGGGGGACGCGCAGAAGACGCCGAGCGCGTCGGGTGTACACGCCGGACCGAGGAACATCTGCTCCTCGTCCGCGTCGTCCGACTTCAGCGTGTTCTGCCACGGCTTCCAGCCCGGCGGCGTCGCGCCACGGGACGTCGCCTGCGGCCCGGCCTGCTCGACCTCGGCGACCTGACTCGCCGGCTCGTCGTCCACCATGGTGACCGCGACGGCCCCCGCCACACCCAGGACGACCGCCCCGACCAGAGCGGTTCGCAGCCGTCTCAGGCGGCGTCTTGGTTTCGCCGCTCCGGCGTCCTCGGACCGCAACGCCGCTGTCGCCGCGGACTCGGTCACCGGGGCCCGGGGCGGCTCCTGGCCGGCCCCCGCTTCGGACAGCTCCTGCGGCAGCCCGGTCAGCGCTTCCAGAGCCTCGCTCGACGTCGGCCGGTCCGCCGGTTCCTTCGCCAGACAGGCCGCCACCAACGGGCGCAGCGCCTCCGGCAGTTCACCCATCTCGGGCTCGCTGTGCACGGTGTTGTACGCGGCGAGATAGGCGTTGTCCGCCTCGAACGGGCTGCGCCCGGTGGCCGCGTACACGAGGACCGCGCCCAGCGAGAAGACGTCCACGGCGGGGCCGACGTCACGAGGGCGGCTGAACTGCTCCGGCGCCATGAAGGGCGGCGAGCCCATCACCAAGCCCGTCTGGGTACGGACGTCACTGCTGGCCGCGCGCGAGATGCCGAAGTCGATGACGCGTACCGCCCCGTCGTCGCCCTCGCCCTCCAGGAGGAGCACGTTGCTCGGCTTGAGGTCCCGGTGCACGACCTCCGCACGATGGATCTCACGCAGCGCCTCGGCGAGTTCGGTGCCCAGGCGGCGCAGCGCGGGCCAGTCCAGCGGACCCGACTCGTCGACCCGCTGGGCGAGCGTGCGGCCCGAGACGAACGCGGTCGCCATCCACGGCCGCTCCGCGTCCGGGTCGGCGTCCACGACCGGTGCGGTGAAGGCGCCGCTGACCCGGCGCGCGGCGGCGATCTCCTGCCGGAACCTGGCCCGGAACTCGGCGTTGTCGGCGTACCTCGTGTGGACGACCTTGACGGCGACGGCTCGCCCCGAGGCCGATCTGCCGAGATAGACGACTCCCATGCCGCCGGTGCCGATCCGCGATTCGATCCGGTAGCCGCCGACGGACTGCGGATCGTTCTCGCGCAGGGTCACGAGTCTCCTTCACGCGCTCTGGCCTGGACGGTCGCGGTCCCGACCCTTCTGACAGGGACAGCTCACTCTAGTGCCCGGCCTCCCGGGCCTTCTCCCCTGTGGAGAACATCCCGGCCACGCTCTGGGGAGGCTGCCATGATCGACGACGTGTGCCGGTCCGGGACGCCGCTTTTCGGACATCCCTTCCGGTTCGGACCGGCCCCGGGCAGGGAGGGAGCCGGCCCTCGTCCGCTCCGCCGGGAACAGTCGGTCGGCGCCGGTCGTTCCCCCTGTGTAGGAGCCACTCGCCGCGTCCCGCGACGCGGCTCCCCGGCCACCAGCCCGGATCCGGACTCGAATGCCATGCCCCGTTCCCGCGCCTTCCCCACCGCCCTCGCCGGAGTCGGCGTCGCCCTGCTCGTCGGCTGCTCCACGGGCGGCGGAGCGACTCAGGAGCCCGTCACCCCACAGGGCGCGATGACGTCCATGACGAGTTCCGTGCCCTCCGCCACCTCCGCCCCCTCGGCCGCCGCGACGCCCGCTTCGACTTCCTCGCAGCCCACTCCCGACAGGACCGACCCCCGGACCGAGACCGCTCAGCTCACCATCCCGGCGATCGGCGTGAAGAACCTGCAGGTCGTTCCCTACGAGGGCACGACGGACGACGCGCCGGGCACCCGTATCCAGGACCGCGGCCTCGCCGCGAGCCCCTACGGCGAGCAGGGCGGCGTCGGCCCCGGCGAAGTCGGCAACTACCTCGTCACGGCCCACCGCCTCTCCGCGGGCGGCCCACTGCGCCTGCTCCCGGAGCTGGAGGAGGGCGCCCGTGTCCAGGTGACGGCGGGCGGGACCGTCTACGAGTACGTGATCACCGAGTCCAGAAAGACCTCCTTCCGCTCGGCCGACTCGCTGGCCGAACAGCGGGCGGAGGTCCCGGGGCATCCGGGCAGACAGCCCAGCGAAGCCATGATCACCCTCTCCACCTGCCTGACCCCCGAGGACAACGCGGCCGGGAACTTCTGGCGTGACGACAGGGGCAACCCCGAACACCGCGCCGACAAGATCGGCGTACTGGTCTCCTCGCGGACAGCGTCGAGCAGCCCCTGAGGGCTCACCGCTCGGGCAGCCATTCACTCAGGGCGTCGATGAGCCGGTCGAGGGCGGGCCGGTCGGAGGAACGGTCCGTGATCACCGTGCGGCCCTCGAAGCTCAGCGTGTACTGGAACAGGTCCCGCGCGCCCTTGTCCCTCGTGACCGCCGGGACCTCGTCGAGCGCCGGATCCGCGAGCAGCGTGCGCACCTCCCTGAACCGGTCCGCGCCGACCTCGCGCACCTGGGGTTCGCCCCTGTCGCCGGTGTGGACGGTGCTGTCGCCGCGGAGGATCAGCTGTCGGTCGACGCCTGCGACGCCGCCGCTGACGGTCAGGGTGACCAGCTTCTGGTCGGGGCCGGTGACGGGCACGGGCGACGGGCTTCCGGAAGGAGAGCGGGACACGGAGGGCGTGGGCGCGGGCGGGGGCAGGGACACCGAGGCGGAGGGCAAGGGTGCCAAGGAGCCGGCGGACGTCGTCGCGGCGCTCACCTCCGGCTCCGCCGCGCCCCCGTCGCTCCCGTCGGTGCAGCCGACCAGAGCCGACACGCCGACCGTGCACACCAGCGCCGCCACCGCGGCCGTTCCTCTGACGGACACAGCGCCCCTCACCCGCTCGATCGTTGCGACTTGCCTGTCCGTACCACGGAACCGTCCGTTCCGGCCCGCTGAAGACAGCCGCCCACCGAGCCCCGGGACGGAGACGGAATGCCGGGGTGCCAAACGCACGGACGTTCCGCACCCCGGCCCCCGCGTCAGGCGTCCGCGCCGGCGCGCCGCCCCACGAGCTTCCTCACCCACGGCCAGGCCAGCAGCACCACGATCACCGCGTACACGGTCACCGCGAACGGCGTGTCGACCAGCCCGCTGACACTCCCGTCGCTGATCTGCAGGGCCCTCCGCAGCTGCTGTTCGGCGTTCGGACCGAGGATGACGCCGATCACGGCGGGCAGGACCGGCAGACCGTAGCGCCGCATGCCGAACCCGATCAGGCCGATGACCAGGAGGATCACCAGGTCGACGACCTCGCCGCCGACCGCGTACGCACCGACCGCCGCGAAGAAGAGGATGCCCGCGTACAGATACGGCCGGGGGATGCGCAGCAGCTTCGCCCACACCGGTGCCAGCGGCAGGTTGAGCGCGAGCAGCAGCACCATGCCGACGAAGAGCGAGGCGATCAGGCCCCAGACCAGATCGGGTTCCCGCTCGAAGAGCAGCGGGCCCGGCTGGATGCCGTACTGCTGGAAGGCCGCCAGCATGACGGCCGCGACCGCCGTCGTCGGCAGGCCCAGGGTCAGCATGGACACCAGCGTGCCCGCCGCCGAGGCCGACGCCGCCGACTCCGGTCCCGCGACGCCCTCGATGGCGCCCTTGCCGAACTCTTCCTTGTGCTTGGAGAGGCGCTTCTCCGCGACGTACGACAGGAAGGTGGGGATCTCCGCGCCGCCCGCCGGGATCGCGCCGAACGGGAAGCCGATGAACGGCCCGCGCAGCCACGACTTCCAGGTACGCCGCACATCGGTGCGGCCCAGCCACGGCCGGCCCACCGGGATCGGCTCGCCCGGACTGCGCCGCAGGTGCGCCGCCACCCACAGGGCCTCGCCGATCGCGAAGAGACCCACCGCCACGATCACCACGTCGACGCCGTCGGCGAGTTGGAGGGAGCCGAAGGTCAGGCGCTGCTGCCCGGTCATCTGGTCGAGGCCCACCAGGCCGATCGTCAGACCGATCAGCAGGGAGGCCAGGCCCCGGATCCGGGAGGAACCCAGCACCGACGTCACCGCGATGAACGCCAGCACCATGATGGCGAAGTAGTCCTGCGCGCCGATGTCGACCGCGAGGTCGGCGACCGTCGGCGCCAGCGCGACCAGCAGGATCGTGCCGATCAGACCGCCCGCGAAGTGACCGATGGCGGCCGCCGCGAGCGCCTGCGCGCCCCGCCCCGCCTTGGCCATCGGGTTGCCCTCCATGGCGGCGACCACGGCAGCGCTCTCACCGGGGGTGTTGAGCAGGATGGAGGTGGTCGAACCGCCGAACATCGCGCCGTAGTAGATGCCCGCGAACATGATGAACGCGGCGATGGGGTTGAGGCCGTACGTCACCGGCAGCAACAGCGCCACCGCCATGGCGGGCCCGATGCCGGGCAGCACGCCGATCGCGGTGCCGAGCAGCACACCGAGGGCCGCCCACAGCAGGTTCACCGGGGTGAGGGCCGTACCGAAGCCGTCCATCAGGGAGTTGAGGGCGTCCATGTCACAGCACTCCCATCAGCGGGCCGCCGGGCAGCGGTACCCCGAGCAGGTTGTTGAAGACCGCGTAGGTGGCGAGGGAGAGGACGGCCGCGATGAGCGGGTCACGGTCGAGGCGACGGCTGCCGAGCGCGAAGGCGGCTCCCCAGAACAGCAGGGCGCCCGCGACCGGGAAGCCGACGGGTTCGATGAGGACGGCCGCGCCGAGGAAGACCCCGGTGAGCAGCAGGACCGTACGCCAGTCGGCCGGTTCGGACAGGTCGACGTCCTCGCCGGTCTCGGCCTGGCCGCGCCCTCCGCGCAGTACGTCCATGGCGAGCAGGGCGGCGACCACGAGCAGTCCGACGCCGACCACGACCGGCACGGTCCTGGGCCCGACCGGGCCGCGCTGGGTGATGTCCACGTCCATGGTGAGCGCGTCGGTCAGGACCAGCACGCCGAGCGCCAACAGCAGGACGCAGACGCCGAGTTCGGAGTGCTCGCGCAGCCAGGAACGGCGATCGGCCGTCTCCGCCGCCGGGGTGTCGGTCTGTGTCGTCACAGTCCCAGCTCCTTCAGCACCGAAACCACGCGCTTGTCCTGGGCCTCCAGGAAGTCGCCGAACTTCTCGCCGGTGAGGAACGCGTCGTCCCAGCCGTTCTGCTTCATCGACTTCTGCCACTCCGGCGAGTCGTGCAGTTCCTCGATCAGCCGGGTGAGCTTGTCGCGTTCCGCCTCGGACAGGCCGGGCGGGGCGACGATGCCACGCCAGTTGGTGAAGTCGACGTCGTAGCCGGACTCCCTGAGCGTGGGCGCGTCCAGCTCCGCCACGCGCTCGGGGCCGGTCACCGCGAGCACCCGCAGCTCGCCCGCCTTGATCTGGTCGAGGTACTCGCCGACCCCGGACACCCCGAAGGCGACCTTGCTGCCGAGGATCGAGGCGAGCAGTTCGCCGCCGCCGTCGAAGGGGATGTAGTTGACCTGCTTCGGCGCGATGCCGGCGGCCTCGGCCATCAGCATCGGGGCGAGGTGGTCGGGCCCGCCGGGCGACGACCCGCCGCCCACCGGCAGCTTGCCGGGATCCTTCTTCCAGGCGCCGACCAGCTCGTCGATCGTCTTGTACGGCGAGTCCTTGGCGACCACCACGACGTCCTGCTCCTCGGTGAGCCGGGCGATCGGGGTGGTGTCGGCCAGCGTCTTCGGCGCGTCGTTGGAACGGACGGCGCCCACCACACCGAGGCCCATGGACATGGCGAGCTTGCCGTTGCCGTGCTCGCTCACCAGCCGGCTCAGACCCACGGTGCCGCCGGCGCCGGGCAGGTTGAACACCTCGATGTTGTGTGTGAGCCCGGCGTCCTCGGCGTTCTTCGCAGCCGTCCGGGCCGTGATGTCGTAGCCGCCACCGGGCGTGTTGGGGACCATGAGGCGCAGGCCCGGGATCTGTGTGCCGGTCTCGGACCCACTGCCGCCCGTGAGCAGCGGAGGTCCCACGAGCACGAGCACGGCGGCCCCGAGCAGGGCGAGGGGAGTGCGCAGACGCACGAGTGCCACCACCTGTCGGTACGTCGATGAGATGCGGGTAGGCCCTGTGGGGGGAGGGTGATGTGGGCCACATGCTGCCCCCAGGGCGACGATCTGTCCCGCTTGCGGAAGCAACGGAGGTTGTGGTCTTTGTGGCCAACGGCAGGTCAGCGGCAAGCCCCTGCACGTCAGTGGAGAGCCCCGGCAGGTCAGTGCCAGCCACGACAGGTCAGTGCCAAGCCCCCGGCGGGCCCCCGCCGGTCGGTCACCGGCAGCCGCCCGTCGGCCGGTCACCGGCAGGCCCCCTCGGTCACCGGCGTCGCTGACGGCCGCAGGCGTCTTTCCCCGGCGGCGGACGGGCGCCATGATGGCGCCCGTGGTGGCCGTTTTCCGTCGTCAGACCCTCGCGGGGGAGATGCTGGTGCTCCAGCTCGCCATCGTCGTGATGGTGCTGCTGGCCGTCGCCGCGGTCTCCCTCGCCCAGTCCGGGGCGACCTTCGACCGGGTCGAGGGCCGGCGTGTGGTCGCGCTGGCCGAGCAGCTGGCCGCCAACCCGCTGGTGCGCAGCCAGCTGCCACGGCCCGCGCCGCAGGAGGCTTTGGCCGCGCTGGTGAACTCCACGCAGACCCAGTCCGGGGTCACCTCGGTGACCGTCGCCGACGCCGACGGCCGGATCGTCAGCTCCACCAACCCCACGGCGATCGGCGCCCGGCTGACCCTCGGCGGGGGCGCGGAGGAGGGGCGGGGCTGGTCCGGTGCGCTGACGGTGGACGGCGGCCGTGAACTCGTCGCCCAGGTGCCCGTGCTCGGTGCCACGCAGGAGCACCTGGGACAGCATTTGGGCACCGTGATGATCGGCGAGGCGGATCCGACGGTGTGGCAGCGTCTCAGCGGCGCCTCCTCCTACCTCCTCGCCTACCTGGGCATCGCCAGCGGAATCGGCGTGGCCGGCTCCTGGCTGCTGGCGCGGCGCGTCAAACGGCAGACCCTCGGGCTGGAACCGCGCGAGATCGCGGGGCTCGCCGAGCACCGGGAGGCGATGCTGTACGGCATCGCCGAGGGCGTGATCGCGCTCGACCCGCAGCTGAGGCTCACCCTGGTCAACGCGATGG
This sequence comes from Streptomyces resistomycificus, assembly GCF_001514265.1. Lineage (GTDB taxonomy): Bacteria > Actinomycetota > Actinomycetes > Streptomycetales > Streptomycetaceae > Streptomyces > Streptomyces resistomycificus. The sequence goes on from NZ_KQ948989.1 coordinate 607,793, forward strand.
GCCGACGGCTGCTCGGTCTGCCCGAGGACTGCGTGGGCCACAGCCTCGCCGAACTCGGCGTCGAGGGGCGGCTGCGGGACGTGCTGGCGGGCGAGCGGGGCGGCCCGGGCGACGCCCGCCGTGACGAGGTCGTCGTCCGGCACGGCCGGGTGCTGGTGATGAACCGGATGACGGTCACCAAGGACGGTCGCCCGCTCGGCTCCGTCACCACGCTGCGCGACCGAACCGAACTGGCCCGGCTGGAACGTGAGATCGGCTCGTTCCGCAGCTCCTCCGAACTGCTGCGCGCCCAGGCCCACGAGTTCGCCAACCAGCTGCACACCATCTCCGGGCTGATCCAGATCGGCGAGCAGGACGAGGTCGTGCGCTACATCCGGGCGCTCAGCCGGCGCCGCCAGTCACTGGACGTCTCGCTCAGCCGCCGGGTCCGTGACACGGCCGTCGCCGCCCTGCTCATGGCGAAGTCCTCCCTGGCCGCCGAGCGCAGGGTCAGCCTGCGGATCTCGGACCGCACCGCACTCGACCGGCTCACCCCGGAGGACGCCGCCGACGTGGCGACCGTGGTCGGCAACCTGGTCGACAACGCCGTGGACGCGGCCGCCGCTTCGGCCTCGGCCTCGGTCCCGGCCTCCGCTTCGGGCTCGGGCTCGGTCCCGGCCTCCGCTTCGGGCTCGGTCCCGGCCTCGGCCTCGGCTTCGGACGGGGCAGGCGCCGACGACGCCTGGGTCGAGGTCGAGCTGCGTCAGGACGCCTCAAGTGTGGAGATCGTGGTCCGCGACTCGGGGCCCGGCGTCGCGCCCGAACTCGCCCGGGAGGTGTTCGTGCACGGCTTCACCACCAAGGCCGCCCGCGAAGGCGAGCGCGGCATCGGTCTGGCGCTCACCCGGCTGGTCTGCGAGCGTCACGGGGGTGAGATCTCGGTGACCAACACCCCGGACGGGGCCGTGTTCACCGCACGCATGACCGTCAGCCACCTCACCGACGCGGTGGCGGAAGGAGCACCACGATGACGATGACCGGTACGCCCGGCCCGGCCGACACGATCGACGTGCTCGTCGTCGACGACGACTTCATGGTTGCCAGGGTCCACCGCACCTTCGTCGAACGGGTCGAGCCGTTCCGGGTCGTCGGCGTGGCCCACTCCGGCGAACAGGCCGCGCGGGCCGTCGACACCCTGCGTCCGGACCTCGTCCTGCTCGACCTGTATCTGCCGGACCTCTTCGGCCTGGACGTCATCCCCAGGCTGCGCACCGCGGGCCACGACTGCGACGTCATGGTCATCAGCGCGGCACGGGAGGCGGACACGGTACGCGGCGCCGCCCGGCACGGCGTGGTCGACTACCTCCTGAAGCCGTTCGACTTCGAGGACCTGCGCGTCCGGCTGGAACGTTACGCCGTCCAACGCGGCAGGCTGCTCGCCGCCGTGGTGCGCAGCCAGGCCGACGTCGACCGGGTGCTGGCGGGCGCGGCCGTACCGACGTCGGCCACCGGAACGCTGCCCAAGGGCATGAGCGTGGAGACCGCCGAGCTCATCGAGCGCACGCTCCGTGGCGCGGAGGGTTCCCTCTCCGCCGCCGAGTGCGCCACCCTCGCCGGTGTCTCCCGCGTCAGCGCCCGCCGCTACCTGGAGCACTTCCACTCGGTCGGCAACGCCGAGGTGTCCCTCCGCTACGGGTCGACGGGCAGGCCCGAACGCCGCTACCGGTTCCGGGGACGGCCCGCCGGACTGCGCCCGGGGGACGAGGCCCGCGTCTGACCCGCCGGACGGCGCGGGTTCGCCGAAGCGGGAGGGGGCCGTACGCCGGTGGGCCCATGCGTCCGGCCCTCACGGCAGCAGCCGCCTCTCCTTGGCGACCGCCACGGCGCCGGACCTCGTCTCCACGCCCAACTTGCCGTAGATCCGCCCGAGACGGGTCTTGACCGCCGCCTCGCTGATGAACAAAGCGCGTGTGATCTCCCGGTTGCCGAGCCCCCGCGCGAGCTGGCCCAGGATCTCGTGCTCGCGCGCGGAGAGGGTGGGGCGCGGGCTGCGTAGCCGGGTCATCAGCCGGTCGGCCACCGGGGCGGACAGGGCCGTGCGGCCGGACGCCGCGTCGCGGATCGCGGTGAACAGTTCGTCGGGCTGCTCCGCCAGCGGACATGCTCGCGGGCCGCGTCCGGGTCCGTGTCCCAGACACGTCCGGCGGCCAGGAGGAGCATCCGCTGGCTGGACAGCCCCTGCGCGAGGGTGTCGTGGATCTCGCCGGAGAGCCGCTGGCGTTCCGCGAGGACGCCCGCCCGCCGTTCGGTGACCGCGAGTTCGTGACGGGCACGGACCAAATCCTCGATCAGGACACGCTGCCTGGCCCCCTGACGCTGCAGATGCACCATCACGGCGGTGGCGACCGCGGCGAGGGCCGGCGGGGCGACGACCATGTTGGGGTTCAGCGAGCCCTCACTGACGCGGACTTCGGAGGCGACGACCAGCGCGGTGAGCACGGCGGCCACCGGCACCGCGATGCGCGGGGGCAGGGCGTGCAGACCGGTGAACAGCAGTGGCATCGCGCACCAGGTGGCGCTCGGTGCGAGTACCAGCAGGACGATCCACACGGCGGACACCGAGCCCAGCCACACCAGATGACGTGTGGTGGGCGGCGAGCCGGGGCTCGGGGCCGGAGCCAGGAAGTGCCCCAGGACGTACACCAGGCAGAAGCCCGCGAAGAGTCCCACCACCCAGCCGGTGTGCGCCCCGCCGTGGTCGCGGGTCAGGAAACGGGTGAACGAGGAGCCGAGCAGCAGGAAGAACGCGCCGTGAACGACTGCGCCCAGCCAGCGTTCTTCCGGATCGGTGTGTCTCATCCTCTGTGTCTAACGCCTCGGTCCCGGCACCGCATCAACCGATCGGCTGACCCGGCCGTCCCTCGAACCTCAGCCGGACCGCACCCGGTCGGCCGAACCGCCCGAAGCCTTCCCGCCCCCACACTTGAACCAGCCCCGGACCACTCGGCCCCACCCCTCGAAGAGCGGCCAGCGACCCGGGCCCAGCGACGCAGCCACCCAGACCAGCCACCCAGACCCAACGACCGAGACCCCAGCGGCCCACATCGCAGCGACCCAAACCCAGCGACGCTGGGTCCCAGAGCCGGCAGCCCACGGATCAGCCTCCACCCCGCCAGCCCCCGCCCCGACCCTCCTGGAAGGCAACCCGCCATGGCCACCAAGAAACCCACCGTCAACCGGGCCGCCCTCGGCCACCGCATCGGCTACGCCCTGCGCCACCCCGACCGCGTCCCCCGTCACCTGGCCCGAGCCACCCGAGACCTGTGGCTGCGCCACCGCCACCCCGACCACGTCTCCTACTACCGCGCCGTGATGCGCTCCGACACCCGGGCCGACCCGGACGCGGCGGTCGGCAGCCGCAACCGTGAGCGGTGGCTCGCGCTGGGGGCGATGCAGTTCGACTACCTGATCGGCCACGGTCTGCGCCCCGAGCACCGCATGCTGGAGATCGGCTGCGGCAACCTGCGGGGCGGCTGGCGCTTCATCCGGCACCTGGAGCCCGGGCACTACTACGGCATCGACATCTCGCCCGACATCCTCATCGCCGCGCAGGACACCATCGTGGAGATGGGCCTGCGCGGGCGGCTCCCCTTCCTGACCCCGGTCCGCGACCTGACGCTGCGGTTCCTGCCCGACGCCCACTTCGACGTGGTGCACGCCCACAGTGTCTTCTCGCACTCGCCCCTTCCGGTCATCGAGGAGTGCCTCGCCCACGTCGGCCGGGTGCTCGCGCCCGGCGGGTGGTTCGACTTCACCTTCGACCGCACGGAGAGGGAGGAGCACCACGTCCTGAGGGAGGACTTCTACTACCGCACCGAGACCCTGGTGGCCCTGGCGGAACGGCACGGCCTGCGGGCCCGCTTCATGGACGACTGGGAGGAACTCCCGCACGGTCAGTCCAAGATCCGGGTGACCCACGGCCCCTGACCCAGGCTTCCGCGGCCGAGCCCCGGCGGTGCCCGCCGCCGTGAACAGGCGGCCGAGCCCCGGCGGTGTCTGCCGCCGTGAACAGCCCGGGGCTCGTACGCTGCTGGGCGTCGCATCCCGGCGTCGGCGGGCCACGGGAGCGGCGCTGCGAGGAGGAACATGCGGGTACGCAGGGGCAGGTTGCCGGCCGTGGCCGTGGCCGCGGTGATGGGCGTGCTGCAGGCCGTGGTGGCCTGTGCGGGGCCCGGAACAGTGGTGGACGAGGCCGACGGAAAGAGCGCGTCGCCGCCGGGCGTGCGGTTCGACGCGGAGGTCGCGCTGGCCGACGGCCGGCGGGTGGGCCTGTCGTACGCCGCCGGACGCGGGCTCCTGGAGCGGCACCGGGACGCCGGATCGGCGACCTGGAGCGAGCCGCACGTCGTGTACGGGACCAGGGCGGACCCGTGCCAGAGCATGACGGCCAAGGCGTTCGAGGACACGGTCGCCGTCATCGCGGACTGGGGCCCCTACTGTTCGGACGGCGAACCGCCGATGGAATCGGTCGCCGCGGTCGGCACCGGCAAGGACCTGTCCCGGTGGGACACCGATCTCACCAAGGAGTTCGACGGCTGGGAGAAGGTCACCGCCGACGGCGACTCGCGGCAGCTGCTCTTCACACGGGTCTCCACGCAGTGGCTGACACGGCTGCGCTGGAGCCGGACGGAGGGGTTCGCGGAGGTCGAGGAGGTCCCCCGCTGAGCCCCTTCGGCGACGTTCATCGTCGTCAGGGGGTTGTCCGCACAAACCCGGGCGCCTAGGCTCACACGCGGCAAGCGCTTTCTATGTGCGTCCGCAAGTTGTCCGAGGAGTACCGCATGCCCCCGCTCCCAGCCCGCCGTCGCGTCGCCGTCGTCGGGACCGGCGCCATCGTCGGCGGCAGTCACCTGCCCGCCCTGAGAGCCCACTCCGGCCGGGTGGAGCTGGTGGCCGCGGTCGATGTGGACCCGGACAGGCTCGACGCCTTCCGGGAGCTGGCGGGCGAGGACGTCGCCGGGTACACGTCGATGGACGCGATGCTGGACGCCGTACGCCCCGACCTGGTCCTCATCGGCACGCCGCCGTCCCTGCACCGGGAGCAGACGGTCGCCGCGCTGAAGGCGGGCGCCTGGGTGCTGTGCGAGAAGCCGCTGACCCTGTCGCTGGCCGAGTACGACGAGATCGCGGCGGCCGAGGAGGCCTCGGGTGCCTACGCCTCCGTCGTCTTCCAGCACCGCTACGGGTCCGGTGCCGCGCACGCCCGCGAGCTGATCGCGAGCGGTGAGCTGGGCGCCCCTCGGGTCGCGCACTGCCAGACCACCTGGCACCGCGACGCCGCGTACTACGCGGTCCCGTGGCGGGGGAAGTGGTCCACCGAGGGCGGCGGCCCGACCATGGGGCACGGCATCCACCAGTACGACCTGCTGCTGCACCTGCTCGGCCCGTGGTCGGAGATCCGGGCCATGGCGGCGCGCCTGGTCCACGACACCGAGTCCGAGGACGTCTCGACGGCTCTCGTGCGGTTCGAGAACGGCGCCCTGGCCACCGTCGTCAACAGCGTGCTCTCGCCGGACGAGGTGAGCCGCCTCCGGATCGACTGCGCGGACGCCACGGTCGAGCTCACCCACCTCTACGGCCACCGCAACGACGACTGGGTCTACACCCCGGCCCCGCATGTGCCCTCCGAACGCGCCGAGGCCTGGCGCAACCCCGCCTCGGACGTGCCCAGCTCCCACACCGCGCAACTGGGCGCCCTCCTCGATGCCCAGGACAACGGTGTCAGGCCGCCGAACAGCGGTCCCGAGGCCCGTGGCACCCTCGAGTTCGCCGCCGCCCTCTACAAGGCCGCCTTCACCGGCAGCCCGGTGCACGCGGGGGAGATCGCACCAGGCGACCCGTTCTACCCGGCCATGCACGGCGACCACCCCCACTGGGCCCCCAAGGAGCGCGCATGAGCATCCGCGTCAGCCACGTCCACGGCGAACACATCGCGGTCCAGGCGGCGGACGGCACCGAGATCCTCCGCTACGTCTACCGGCCCGACCCGGACGCCTTCGAGTCCCGCAAGCCCTACGCCCATCCGGTACGCACGCTCGGCGGCCGCACCGTCACCGGGTACCGACCGAACGACCACCGCTGGCACAAGGGCCTGCAGATGACCGCGAGCCATCTGTCCGGCCAGAACTTCTGGGGCGGCAACTGCTATGTGCACGGCGAGGGTTATCTGCCCCTGCCCGAGCGCGTCGGCTCGATGCGGCACGACGGTTTCCCCGAGTTCACCGTGGAGGAGGGCCGGCTGGCCTTCACCGAGGAGCTCACCTGGGTGGAGAACGGCGGCGCGCGATGGGCACGTGAGGAGCGTGGTCTCGCCGTGCACTCGGTCGACGAGGAGGCCGGCTCCTGGGTGCTCGACTGGTCGATCCGCCTCACCAACCTCCGCGACGAGCCCCTCGCCTTCGGCTCGCCCACGACCGCGGGCCGCGAGATGGCCGGCTACACCGGACTGCAGTGGCGCGGCCCGCGCGACTTCACCGGGGGAACCGTCTTCGCCCCGGGCGCCGACGTCGACGCCGACAAGCTGATGGGCACCCAGAGCCCCTGGCTCGCCTTCACCACCCAGCACGACGAGGTCGACGCGCACAGCACACTCGTCTTCGCCCACGCGCCCGAGAACCTCGACGCCGGGCGGGCCGTCCACGAGTCGCACTGGTTCGTGCGTTCCCAGCCGTTCCCGACGGTCGCGTTCTCCTGGGCGTTCTTCGAGGAGTTCGAGCTGCCGCCCGGCGAGTCCTTCGCGTACCGCTACCGGCTGGTCGTCGCCGACGGGGCCTGGGACCGGGAGCGGGTGGAGAAGCACCTGGAGGGCCTGTCGTGGTGAGCGAGTCCGCGCGGGCCGAGCCCGCCCTCCCGCACCCCCTGCCCGGCGCGGTCGGTCTGTCCCACCTGAGCGCGTACGACTGGGAGGCCGCCGACGGGGTGTGCGGCGGCAGCCCGCACCTGCACCTGGTGTGCACGGAGGCGTACGTCGTCACCGGAGGCAGCGGCGCGGTCCAGACACTGAGCCCCGACGGCTACCGGGACATCCCCCTGAAACCGGGTTCGGTCGCCTGGTTCACGCCGGGCACCGTGCACCGTATGGTCCAGGGCGGCGATCTGCGCATCACCGTGCTGATGCAGAACAGCGGTCTGCCGGAAGCCGGGGACGCCGTCTTCACCTTCCCGGCCGAGATCCTCGCCGACCCCGACCGGTACGCGGCGGCGGCCACCCTGCCGCCCGGCACCGGGCCCGACACCGAGGCGGCGGCGCGGCGCCGCAGGGACCTCGCCGTCGAGGGCTACCTGACCCTGCGCGAAGCCCTGGTCGCCGGGGACGGCGGCCCGTACCGGGAGTTCCAGCGTGCCGCCGCCCGGCTGGTGCGCGCCAAGGTGCCGACCTGGCGGGAGCTGTGGCGGGCCGGCCCGCTGGCCACCGCCGAACGCACCGGCGTCCAGCTCGACGCGCTGGCGGCGGGCGAGCCGGCGTACCTCGACGAGGCCACCGCACACGAGACCGCGCCCACCCGGCTCGGCGGCTTCGGCATGTGCGGGCGGCGCGACGAGTACGCGCTGCCGGGGACCACGTTGCCGCACCAGGCCGAGTAACAGGACCGGCGCGGGAACCGGGCGAGGTCTTCGGACCCCGGATGAGGCTCTTCGCCGACATGCTGAGCGTGGGCCTCGCGACGGCGGTGGCCTGTCTGCCGCTGGTCACCGCCCCGGCCGCGCTGTCGAGCGCGTGCGCGGTGCTGCGGGGTGCGGGGGAGGGGCAACCCGCCACCGCCGGAAGGTACTTCACGGTGCTGCGGCGCCGGCTGCGGGCCGGTGACCTGGCGGCGGGGGCCGTCGCCCTCGCGGGAGCGCTGCTGTTCGCCGCGGACCTCGCGTTGGCGGGGGCGGGGCTGCCGGGGGCGCCGCTGTTCGCGGTGGTGGCCGCGGCGGTCGGCGCCAGCGCCCTGGTGGTGGGTCTGCGGGCGTGTGCGCGCCCCGAGTCCCTCACCGACTGGCGGGCGGCACTGCGCGCGTCCGCGCGGGACGCCGTCGCGGATCCGGGCGGGTGTGCCCTGGTGCTGCCGGCGGTGGCGACGGCCGCCGTGTGCGCCTGGACGCTGGTGCCGCTGGCCTTCCTCGCCCCGGGACCGCTGGCGTTGGCGCTCACCGCCGTGGACGTCCGAGGAGCGGGTAGATCCAGGACCTGACGGCCCATTAGGGGACCTGCGGTGTAAAAGGGGGACGGGGTGTCGAACATCTTGTCATGAACCTGCGGCTCGACGGGCGGGCCGCGGTCTCATGGAGGTGTGGAATGCGCCGCAGACTCGCCACCGCTCTCGGCTCCTCGACCCTGGCCCTGATCACCGTCGTCGGCACCGCCGCGGTCGCCGACGCCGCCCCCGCCGACAAGCCGCAGGTCCTGTCCAACTGGACCCAGACCACCGCGTCGAGCTACAACGCCTGGGCCGCGGCCCGTGCGAACCAGTCCGCCTGGAGCGCGTACGCGTTCGACTGGACCACCGACTACTGCTCCTCCTCGCCGGACAACCCGTTCGGCTTCCCCTTCCAGATGTCCTGCGCCCGGCACGACTTCGGCTACCGCAACCACAAGGCGGCGGGCGTTTTCAGCGCCAACAAGAGCCGCCTCGACAGCGCCTTCTACGAAGACCTCAAGCGGGTGTGCGCCGGCTACGGCGGCGGGACGAAGACGTCCTGCAACAGCACGGCGTGGACGTACTACCAGGCCGTGAAGGCCTTCGGCTGAGGAAGTGCGTCCGGTCGGGCGCTGCGCCCGACCGGACGCACTTGCTCAGTCCGCCGCGCGGAACGAGCGCAGCCGCAGCGAGTTGCCGACGACGAACACCGACGAGAAGGCCATGGCCGCCCCGGCGAGCATCGGGTTGAGCAGTCCGGCCGCGGCGAGCGGCAGCGCGGCCACGTTGTAGGCGAAGGCCCAGAACAGGTTGGAGCGGATCGTGCCGAGCGTCCTGCGGGCGAGCCGCACGGCGTCGGCCGCGGTGCGCAGGTCGCCCCGCACCAGCGTGAGGTCACCCGCCTCGATCGCGGCGTCCGTGCCCGTCCCCATGGCCAGTCCCAGATCGGCCTGGGCGAGGGCCGCCGCGTCGTTGACACCGTCACCGACCATCGCGACCGAACGGCCCTCGCGCTGAAGCCTCTTGACGACGTCGACCTTGTCCTCGGGCAGCACCTCGGCGATGACGTCCCCGGGCGCCACGCCGACCTCACGGGCCACCGACTCGGCCACCGCCCGGTTGTCGCCGGTCAGCAGGATCGGGGTCAGCCCCAGGGCGCGCAGCCGCGTGATCGCCTCGGCGCTGGTCTCCTTCACCGCGTCGGCGATCTCCAGGACCGCCCGCGCCTGCCCGTCCCAGGCGACGACGACGGCCGTACGTCCGGCGGCCTCGGCCTCCTCCTTGGCCAGACCCAGCTCGGCCGGCAGTTCCATGGCCCAGTCGGCGAGCAGCCGTTCGCGGCCGGCGAGAACCGCGTGGCCGTCGACAACGCCCTGCACCCCCAGGCCGGGCACGTTCGCGAAGTCCCCGGGCGCGGGCAGCGACCCCAGCTTCTCCAGCGCTCCCCGGGCCACCGCGCGGGCGACCGGGTGCTCGGAGGCGTGCTCCAACGCCCCCGCCAGCCGCAGGACCTCGGCCTCTTCGGTGCCCTCGGCGGTGTGGACGGCCAGCAGGGTCATGCGGCCGGTGGTCACGGTTCCCGTCTTGTCGAGGACGACGGTGTCGACCTTGCGCGTCGACTCCAGTACCTCCGGGCCCTTGATGAGGATGCCGAGCTGCGCGCCGCGGCCGGTGCCGACCAGGAGCGCGGTCGGCGTGGCCAGCCCGAGGGCGCACGGGCAGGCGATGATCAGCACGGCCACGGCCGCGGTGAACGCCTCGGCCGCGTCTGCGCCGTTGCCGAGCCAGAACCCCAGGGTGCCCAGCGCGAGCGCGATCACGACCGGCACGAACACCCCCGAGATCCGGTCGGCGAGCCGCTGCGCGGCGGCCTTGCCGTTCTGCGCGTCCTCGACCAGCTTCGCCATCCGGGCCAGCTGGGTGTCGGCGCCCACACGGGTCACCTCCACCACGAGCCGACCGCCCGCGTTGACCGTCGCACCGGCGACCGGGTCGCCGACCCCGACCTCCACGGGTATGGACTCGCCGGTCAGCATGGAGGCGTCCACGGCGGACGAGCCCTCGACGACCGTGCCGTCGGTGGCGATCTTCTCGCCGGGGCGGACCACGAAGCGGGTGCCGACCTCCAGATCGCCGACCGGGACGCGCCGCTCGCGCTCGCCGTCGAGGACCGTCACGTCCTTCGCGCCCAGTTCCAGCAGCGCCCTCAGCGCGGCGCCAGCCTTGCGCTTGGATCGGGCCTCGAAGTAGCGCCCCGCCAGGATGAAGGCGGTGACGCCGGCCGCGGCCTCCAGATAGAGGTTTCCGGCGCCGTCGCCACGCGCGATGGTCAGCTCGAAGGGGTGGGTCATGCCGGGCGTCCCCGCACTCCCGAGGAACAGCGCCCACAGCGACCAGCCGAAGGCGGCCGCCGTGCCGACCGAGATCAGAGTGTCCATCGTGGCCGCGCCGTGCCGGGCGTTGGTGAACGCGGCCCGGTGGAAGGGCCAGCCGGCGTAGGTCACCACGGGCGCCGCGAGCGTCAGCGACAGCCACTGCCAGTACTCGAACTGGAGGGCCGGGACCATGGCCATCGCGATGACGGGCACGGCCAGCACCACGGCGGTGACCAACCGCTCGCGCAGCGGCCGGAGTTCGTCGTCCGGCGGCCTCTCGTCGCTCTCGGGCTCGGGCGGCGCGGGTTCCTCCGCCGTGTAACCGGTCTTCTCGACGGTGGCTATCAGGTCCCGCACCAGGACGTCCCCACGGTGGCTGACCCTGGCCTTCTCGGTGGCGTAGTTGACGGTGGCGGTGACGCCGTCCATCCGGTTGAGCTTCTTCTCGACACGCGCCGCGCACGAGGCACAGGTCATGCCGCCGATGACGAGCTCCGTCTCGACGCCGGTGCCGCTCGTGGTGGTGGTCATCGCTGCTCCTCTGGTCGTCCCCGCCGCGGATCCAGGACCCGCGGTCGACACGGATACGGGGTGGGGGTATCGTGCGTCCCATCTCCTGTATACCCCCAGTGGGTATGTGGAGCAAGTTCTCCCAGAGCTTGACTTGATACCCCCTAGGGGTATCGTGAGCTGTATCGAGGCCTCGCCGGAGCCCGGGGCCGTGTCTCCGAGGAGCCGACCATGCATGCCGGACTGAAGATCACCACGTTCGCCGCCGCGCTCGCCGCGACCTTCGGCACCGCCTACGGCGTGGGCAAGGGCCTGGACCCCGTGGTGGAGGACAGCGCCGCGCCCCCGCGGCACGAGAGTCATCGCGAGGCGTCGCCGTCACCCGGTGGCGGCGGTGGTCACGCGGAGCACGAGTCGCAGCCCGCCGGCGGACTGCAGATCTCCGAGCGGGGCTACACCCTCGACCTGCGGACCCCGCAGGTCACGGCCGGGCGCGCCACGGACCTGAGCTTCGTCATCCGGGACGACAGCGGTCGAGCGGTCACCGCCTACCAGCGCGAACACGACAAGGAACTGCACCTCATCGTGGCCTCACGCGACCTGGTCACCTACCGCCACCTGCACCCCACCCGTGCCGCCGACGGCACCTGGAGCATCCCCGTCGACCTGCCCCGCGCGGGCGGCTACCGGGTCTTCGCCGACTTCACCCCGGCGAGCGAGCCCGCCGAGAACCTCACCCTCGGCGCCGACCTGGCGGCCTCGGGAGCCTACGAGCCGCAGCGCCTGCCGGCGCCGGACGCCACCACCCGGGCCGACGGCTACGAGGTCGAACTGGACGGCGCCCTGCGCCCGGGCCGGGCGAGCGAGCTGACCCTCAAGGTCTCCCGGGACGGTGAACCCGTCACCGACCTCCAGCCCTACCTCGGCGCCTACGGCCACCTGGTGGCCCTGCGCTCCGGCGACCTCGCCTACCTGCACGTCCACCCGAACGGCGAACCCGGCGACGGCGCCACCGACCCCGGCCCGGCCGTCTCGTTCACCGCCACGGCGCCGAGCGGTGGCACCTACCGGCTCTTCCTCGACTTCAAGCACGACGGGAAGGTCCACACCGCGGCGTTCACCGTGCGGGCGGGGACGGCGGGAGACGGCGCACCGACGGCCGTCCCCGAGTCCTCGGACGCCCATGAGGGCTCGGACAGCCACGAGGGATCGGACAGCGACGCGTCTCCGGACGCGCGGGAGCCTTCGGGCGCGCACGGGCACTGACGCTCAGGGCGGCACCGCACTTGCCGCAGCTCCGCTCAGCCGAGCGCACGGTCCAGGTTGAAGGCCGCGCTGATCAGGGCGAGATGGGTGAAAGCCTGGGGGAAGTTGCCCTGTTGCTCGCCGGTGTGGCTGATCTCCTCGGCGTACAGGCCCAGATGGTTGGCGTAGGTGAGCATCTTCTCGAAGGCCAGCCGCGCCTCGTCGATCCGGCCGGCGTGGACCATCGCCTCCACGTACCAGAACGAGCAGATGGAGAACGTGCCCTCGTCACCGCGCAGTCCGTCGGGGCTCGCCAGCGGGTCGTAGCGGTAGACGAGGGAGTCGGACACCAGGTCGTGGGTGAGCGCGTCCAGTGTGGACAGCCACTTGGGGTCGGTCGGCGCGATGAACTTCGTCAGCGGCATCATCAGGACGGCCGCGTCCAGCACGTCACCGTCCTCGTGCTGCACGAACGCCTGGCGGGTCTCCGACCAGCCCCGCTTCATGATCCGCCGGTAGATCGTGTCGCGGGACGCCTGCCAGCGGGGCAGGTCGGCGGGCAGTCCGCGGCGGTTGGCCATGCGGATGGCCCGCTCGACGGCCACCCAGCACATCAGTCGCGAGTACAGGAAGTTCTTGCGGCCGCCGCGGGTCTCCCAGATGCCCTCGTCGGGCTGGTCCCAGTGCGCGCACACCCACTCCACCAGCGCGCACACGTCGTCCCACTGGTCGCTGGAGATGGGCTTGGCCCACTTGTCGTAGAGGTAGATGGAGTCGATCAGCGCGCCGTAGATGTCCAGTTGCAGCTGTTCGGCGGCGTCGTTGCCGATCCGGACCGGCGCCGAGCCCTGGTGTCCCTCCAGGTGGGCGAGTTCACGCTCGGGCAGTTCGGTGCGGCCGTCGATGCCGTACATGATCTGCAGAGGTCCCGACGGCTTGCCGTCACCCGGGCTGATGTGCCGGGTCAGGAAGTTCATGAACGCCTCGGCCTCGCCGGTGAAGCCCAGGCGCAGCAGCGCGTACACGCAGAACGCGGCGTCGCGCACCCACACGTACCGGTAGTCCCAGTTGCGCTCGCCGCCCAGTTGCTCGGGCAGGCTCGTGGTCGGCGCGGCCACGATCGCGCCGGTCGGCGCGTAGGTGAGCAGCTTCAGGGTGAGGGCCGAGCGGTGCACCATCTCCCGCCAGCGGCCACGGTACTTGGACGCGGACAGCCAGCGTCGCCAGTACGCGACCGTGGTGGTGAACTGTTCCTCGGCCTCGGTCCGCGCGCACCGGCGGGGCTCCACCTCCCCGCCCACCTGGTCCAGTGCGAACACCGCCGACTCGCCCCCGGCGAGCTTGAAGTCGGCCCTCGCGTCCGGGCCGTGGGTCTCCAGCGGCACGGTCGCGGTCAGCCCGAGGGACAGCCCGGCGGACTCGAAGAGCGCGACGTCGCCCACCATGCGGACGGTGTGCGGGCTGGCCCCGTAGTCGAACCGGGGCGCCACCCGGGCGCGGAACGGGATGGAGCCGCGCACGCACAGCACCCGCCGGATCAGCCGGTGGCGTTCCGACTCCACCGAGTCGCCGTCGACCGGCATGAAGTCCTGCACCTCGCCGACGCCGTCCTCGGTGAAGAAGCGGGTGATCAGAACGTTGGTGTCGGGGAAGTAGAACTGCTTGGTGCGGGCCGGCACGGTCGCCGCCAGCTCGAAGCAGCCGCCCTTCTCGGCGTCCAGGATCGAGGCGAAGACGCTCGGGGCGTCGAAGGAGGGGCAGCAGTACCAGTCGATCGTGCCGTCGGTGCCGACCAGGGCCACGCTGCGGAGGTCGCCGATCAGACCGTGCTCGGCGATCGGCAGATAGCCCGCTCGGGACGTGTACTGGGTTTCGTCCATCGCAGCCTCCCGGGCCCGACGCGCGGCTCTGCCTCAGCCTCAGCTTAGGGGCGCGAGTGCGGTGACGTGGGGGAGACGGAAAGGGCCGCTTGCCTAAACCCATTAGGTAGATGCACACTAGTGTTAGCTAAATGAGGGGCAGGTTATGGCACGCGCTGGACTGACCGCCGAACGGCTGACCCAGGCGGGGGCGGAGCTGGCCGACGAGGTCGGGTTCGATCAGGTGACCGTCTCCGAGCTCGCCCGGCGTTTCGACGTCAAGGTCGCGAGCCTGTACTCGCACGTGAGGAACTCCCGGGACCTCAAGGCCCGGATCGCCCTGCTGTCCCTGGAGGAACTCGCCGACCGGGCCGCCGACGCCCTGGCCGGGAGGGCCGGCAAGGACGCCCTGGTCTCCCTGGCGAACGTCTACCGCGACTACGCGCGCGAGCATCCCGGCCGCTACGCGGCGTCCCGGTTCAGGCTCACCCCGCAGGAGGCGGCCGCCAGCGCCGGGGGCAGGCACAGCCAGATGACGCGGGCGATCCTGCGCGGCTACGACCTGCCGGAAGCGGAGCAGACCCACGCGGTCCGGCTGCTCGGCAGCGTCTTCCACGGCTACGTCGGTCTCGAACTGGAGGGCGGGTTCAGTCACAGCGCCCCCGCCTCGCAGGAGAGCTGGACACGGATCCTGGACGCCCTCGACGCCCTGCTGCGGAACTGGCCCGCGCCCTGACACCCCCCGACTCGTCGACCGACAGGTGGAGAGCATGCACACCGAGGACAACTGGATCACCACGCCCGTCACCGCCGAGCTGGTGCGGGGCGCCCTCGACGTGGAACGCACCGAGCACGGCGTGCTGCCGCACCGGCTGCCCGCCAGGGCCCGCGCCCAGTGCGCCGACCCGCAACTGGCCATGGCCGAGGTCCAGCCGTCCGGCGTGCGCCTGGCCTTCCGCACCCGGGCCACCGCCCTCGAACTGGACGCGCTGCCCACCAAACGGAGCTACGTGGGCGCCCCGCCGCGTCCCGACGGCGTGTACGACCTGCTCGTCGACGGCCGCCCGGCCGGACAGGCGAGCATCCTGGGCGGCAACACCGTGACCGTCGACATGTCCGCCGGGACCACCGATCACGTGCCGGGTCCGCCCGGCACCCTCCGCTTCACCGGCCTGCCCGACGGTGCCAAGGACGTCGAGATCTGGCTGCCGCACAACGAGGCCACCGAACTGATCGCCCTGCGC
Organism: Streptomyces resistomycificus; assembly: GCF_001514265.1. GTDB lineage: Bacteria > Actinomycetota > Actinomycetes > Streptomycetales > Streptomycetaceae > Streptomyces > Streptomyces resistomycificus. The sequence goes on from NZ_KQ948989.1 coordinate 623,188, forward strand.
ACCGACGCCCCCGTCGAACCGGCGCGGGACCTCGGCCGCAGGGTGTGGCTGCACCACGGCAGTTCCATCAGTCACGGCTCCGACGCCGCGAGCCCCACCAGGATCTGGCCCGCCCTCGCCGCCGCCCTCGGCGGGGTGGAACTGATCAACCTGGGCCTGGCCGGAAGCGCCCTGCTCGACCCGTTCACGGCCCGCGCGCTGCGTGACACGCCCGCCGACCTGATCAGCGTCAAGATCGGCATCAACCTGGTCAACACCGACCTGATGCGCCTGCGTGCCTTCGGCCCCGCGGTCCACGGATTCCTCGACGCGATCCGCGACGGGCACCCCACCACACCCCTGCTGGTCGTCTCGCCCGTCCTGTGCCCCATGCACGAGGACACGCCCGGTCCCACCGCACCGGACCTCGGCGGCCTCGGCGAGGGGCGACTGCGGTTCGTGGCCATGGGGGACCCGGCGGAGCGCGCGAGCGGGAAACTGAGTCTGGGCGTCATACGGGACGAGCTGGAGCGGATCGTCGCGCAGCGGGCCGCCGAGGACCCGCACCTGCACTACCTCGACGGCCGTGACCTCTACGGCGAGGCGGACGCGGCCGAACTCCCGCTGCCCGACGGCCTTCACCCGGACGCCGCCACCCACCACCACATCGGCGAACGCTTCGCCGAACTGGTCTTCGGGGACAAGGGGGCCTTCGCCGAGCAGGGCGACGCCTGACGCCCGCCGACCGAGGCTCACGACCGGCACGGCACAGTGCGGCCGGCCGCCCGGGCTCACGGGGCGGCCGCGGCGCGGCCGACGCGGTGGCGTCCGCAGCCGACCCGGTCGTGGGCCGACGACCGCCCAGGCCCACCGGCGGCGCGGCCCCGCGCTAGACCGTGACCACCCGCAGCCCGGCCTCCTCGAACCGCCGCACCGTGTCCGGCCCGGCCGCCGTGTCCGTGACCAGCGTGTCCACGGACTCCGCCGCGCAGATCCGGGCGAAGGCCCGCTGCCCCAGCTTGCTGGAGTCCGCGGCGACGACCACCCGCTCGGCCCGGTCGCACAGCAGCCGGTTGATCGCGGCCTCCGCCTCGTCGTGCGCGGCAGCCCCGTGGGTGACGTCGAAGGCGACGACGCCGAGCACCGCCACGTCGACGGTGATCTGGCTCAGCACGCCGTCCGCGAGCGGCCCCACGAGCTCGTACGACTGCGGCCGGGCGACCCCGCCGGTCAGCACGATCTTGAACTGAGGGCGTACGGCCAGCTCGTTGGCGATGTTCAGAGCGTTCGTGACCACCGTCAGCGCGGGTGACCCCGACGCCAGGTCGCCGCGCACCGCCAGCGCCCGCGCCACCTCGGTCGTGGTCGTCCCGCCGGTGAGCCCCACCGCCTCGCCGGGGGCGACGAGATCCGCGACCGCCTTCGCGATGCGCTGTTTCTCGGAGGCGTGGCGGGCCGTCTTGTAGCGCAGGGGCAACTCGTACGACACCCCGTGCACGACGGCGCCGCCCCGCGTGCGCACCAGCATCTGCTGCTCGGCCAGCTGGTCGAAGTCGCGCCGGATGGTCGCCGACGACACCGCCAGCTCGGCGGCCGCCTCCTCGACGTCCAACCGGCCGTGTTCGACGAGCAGTTCCAGCAGCGCCTGCCACCGGGCGTCGCGCGACATCCGGGCCCTCCGTTCCTCGACCTCCCGGCGACCCTAGCGCACCCCTCCTCGGCCCGAATGCTTGTAAGTGCTCGAAACCTCGCTATATCTTGCAAGAACAATCACAGGGGAGGGGTTCGGCATGTCGTATGTCGAGGACGAACTCACCAGCCAGCCCGAGTGCTGGACCCGTGCGGCCGCACAGGCGCCGGAGCATCGCGGATCGCTGCCGCGACCGGGGGAGCGGGTCGCGCTGGTCGGCTGCGGGACCTCGTACTTCATGGCGCAGGCCGCCGCGGCACTGCGCGAGCAGTCGGGCCAGGGTGAGACCGACGCCTTCGCCGCGTCCGAGTTCCCCCACGGCCGCCCGTACGACCGGGTCCTCGCCCTCACCCGCTCCGGCACCACCACCGAAGTGCTGGAGCTGCTCGACGAGTTGCGCGGCCGCACCCGCACGGTCGCCCTCACCGCGGACCCCGCCACCCCCGTCATGCGGGCCGCGGACGACGTCGTCGTCCTCGACTTCGCGGACGAACGGTCCGTCGTGCAGACCCGGTTCGCGACCACCGCGCTGACCCTGCTGCGCGCCCATCTGGGCCTGCACACCGACGCGGTCGTCGCCGACGCCCGCACCGCGCTGCACACGCGGCTGCCCCAAGGGCTGGTGCGTAGCACCCAGTTCACCTTCCTCGGCCGCGGCTGGACGGTGGGACTGGCCAACGAGGCCGGGCTGAAGATGCGTGAGGCCGCCCTCGCCTGGGCCGAGGCCTATCCGGCGATGGAGTACCGGCACGGCCCCATCAGCGTCACCACCGACGGCACTGCCACCTGGATGCTCGGCGCGGCGCCGGACGGTCTGGCCGAACAGGTGCGCGACACGGGCGGGACCTGGGTGGCGGGCACACTCGACCCGCTCGCCGAGCTGGTCCGCGTCCAGCGCCTGGCCGTCGCGGTCGCCGCGGCCCGCGGCCTGGACCCCGACCGGCCGCGCCACCTCACCCGTTCGGTGATCCTCGCCCCCTGAATTCCACGGAAGGATCAACCGTGCCCCTCGTCACCACCGGCGAGCTCGTCACCCGCGCCGCCGGCACGCGCTCCGCGGTCGCCGCCTTCAACATCATCACGCTGGAGCACGTCGAGGCGGTGGTCACCGGCGCCGAGTCCCTCGGTTCACCCGTCGTCCTCCAGGTCAGCGAGAACGCCGTGAAGTTCCGCCACGGACGCCTGCTCCCGCTCGCCCGCGCAGCCGTCACGGCCGCCGAACAGGCCGCCGTGCCCGTCGCGTTGCACCTGGACCACGTACAGAGCGACGACCTGCTGCGGCAGGCGGCGGACGCCGGCTTCAGCTCCGTCATGTACGACGCGGCCCGGCTGCCGTACGCCGAGAATCTCGCCGCTACCAGAGCCGCAGCCGACCGGGCGCACGCCCAAGGGCTGTGGATCGAGGCGGAGTTGGGACGGATCGGCGGCAAGGACGGCAAGCCGCCGCTCGACGCCCACGCACCCGGCGCCCGCACCGACCCCGACGAGGCCCGTGCCTTCGTCGCGGACTCCGGCGTCGACGCGCTCGCCGTGGCCGTCGGCAGCTCCCACGCCATGACCACGCGCACCGCGACCCTCGACCACCCCCTCCTCGAGCGGCTGTCCGGCACCCTGGACGTGCCGCTCGTCCTGCACGGCTCGTCCGGAGTGCCCGACGACGAACTGGCCGCGGCCGCCGCGGCCGGCATCGCCAAGATCAACGTGGGCACCGCCCTCAACATCGCCATGACCGGCGCGATCCGCGAGTTCCTGGCCGCCCGCCCCGAGGTGGTCGACCCACGGAGGTACCTGAGCGTGGGGCGGGAGGCGATGGTGCGAGCGGTGGCGGGAGTCATCACGGCTCTCGGCTCCGGGAGCGTGACCGCTACTCCTTGACCGCCTTCAGCACCACGAACTTCGGGTCACTGGCGACCAGTCGACTGTTGCCGAACAACCGCCGCAGCTTCAGGTGGTACCCGAGATGACGGTTGCCGACCACCCACAGCTCTCCGCCCGGGCGCAGCGCGCGCCGCGCCCCGGTGAACATCCGCCACGCCGTCGCGTCCGTGGTCGCCTGGTGGGAGTGGAACGGCGGATTGTTCAGCACCAGGTCCACACTCCCGGCCGCCACACCCGCGAGCCCGTCCCCGACCCGGAACTCGGCGTGCCCCGGCACACCGTTCGCCTTGAACGTGGCCTCGGCCGAGGCCACCGCCTGGAACGACTCGTCCACGAACAGCACCTCGGTCCCGGGATCGGCCAGTGCCATCGCCGTACCGACCACGCCGTTGCCGCACCCCAGGTCCACCACCCGCTGCCCGCCACGGCTGCCGGGCAGATGCCGCAGGAAGAACCGGGTGCCGATGTCGAGCCGGTCCGAGCAGAAGACGCCCGCGTGATTGACGACCGTACGGCCCGAGACGGGCCCGATCCCGTCCGGGAGCTGGTAGCTGTACGGCCACGGGTTGGCCGCCCGTTCCACAGACGGCTCGGGCGTAGAGAAGATCAGCCGCGCCTTCCGCTCCGCGAGCGAGGTGCGGGTCGGACCGACGATCCGTTCGAACAGGCGCAGTGTCGAGGTGTGGATCTCCTTCACCATGCCGGTGCCCACGACGACCGTGCCCTCGTGCAGCGCGGGCGCCAGCCGCAGCAACTGGTCCTCCAGCAGCGCCAGGCTCTTGGGCACCCGCACCAACAGCACGTCGACGCGTCCCGGGGGCGGATCCTGCGTGGTGAGCAGCCGCACGGCACCGGGCTCGACACCGGCCCGCGCGAGGTTCGCCCGGGTCGCCTCCTGGGCCAGGTACGAATCGGTGATCTGCACCGGCCGGTGCGCCGCGAGCGCCGTGGCCAGCGCGCCCCAGCGGTCCCCGACCACCACGACCGTGCCGGACAGCGGGACGCCCCGGTCCGCGAGGTGACCGAGCAGGTACTCGTCGGAGGCGTCCCAGGCGCGCAGCCTCTCGCGCGGGTCCTCGGGGAAGCGGGACAGCGCGAGCCGGCCCCAGGGAGTCGTCATACGGTCGTTCATCGTGCGTCCAGGCTAGCCGAGCCGCAGCTCAGAGCTGTCGGGCAGGATGGAACGATGGACGCCGAGCTGTTCCCCAGGGCCCGCAGGGAGGTCGCGCCGGGCGCGGTGCACGTCCCGGACTGGCTGGAGCCCGAGCGCCGGCGCGAACTGCTCCACGCCTGCCGCGAGTGGGCCCGCCCGCCGGCCGGCCTGAGAACCGTCCGCACCCCCGGCGGCGGCACGATGACCGCCCGCCAGGTCTGCCTGGGCTGGCACTGGTACCCGTACGCCTACGCCCGCACCGTCGTCGACGGGGACGGCAGCCCGGTGAAGCCCTTCCCCGCCTGGCTGGGCGAGCTGGGACGCCGCGCGGCGAGTGAGGCGCTGGGCGTGGAACCGGCCCCCTACGACATCGCACTGATCAACTTCTACGACGGTGACGCCCGCATGGGCATGCACCGCGACAGCGACGAGGAGTCGGACGCGCCGGTGGTCTCGTTGAGCCTCGGCGACACCTGCGTCTTCCGCTTCGGCAACCCCGTGACCCGGACCAGGCCGTACACCGACGTCGAGCTGCGCAGCGGCGACCTGTTCGTGTTCGGCGGGCCGTCCCGGCTCGCCTACCACGGGGTGCCCCGGATCCACGCGGGCACCGCACCACCGGAGTTGGGACTGACCGGGAGGTTGAACATCACGCTCCGGGTGAGCGGCCGGTAGGCCGCCGGGCCTGCGGATCATGGGAGACTCGGCCTCATGAGCGGCAAGGCGGACCCCCGGCCGGCGGGGGATGGGACCACCTCGAGGGCGCGGTTGGACCGTGGGCGCGGTGCGCTCGGGCCCGCGCTGGAGCTCGTGCACACCGGACGGGCGCCGACCCGCGCCGTGCTGACCGCCGAGCTCGGCGTCACCCGGGCCACGGCCGGCGCGGTCGCCGCCGAGCTGGAGGCACTCGGGCTGATCCGGGTCGACGCCCGGCCGGGCGCGGCGGCCGGCTCGCAGGGACGGCCCTCGCACCGGCTCGCGGTCGCCGAGGACGGCCCCGTGGTTCTCGCCGCGCAGGTGCACGCCGACGGGTTCCGGGCGGCGCTGGTCGGTCTGGGCGGCCGTATCGTCGCCACCGCGCCCGGCTGCGAGACCGTGGAGGCCGACCCGTCGAAGGTCCTCGGGTCCGTCGTGGAGGCCGGTGCCGACCTGCTGCGCACGACGGGGCGGCGGTGCGTGGGCGCCGGGCTCGCGGTGCCGTCCGCGGTCGCCGAACCGGACGGACTCGCCCTGAACCCGCTGCACCTGGCGTGGCCGGTGGGCGCCCCGGTGCGCCGCATCTTCGCGGAGTGCGTGCGCGCGGCCGGGATCACCGGGCCGGCCTTCGCGGGCAACGACGTCAATCTGGTCGCGCTCGCCGAGCACCGCCACGGCGCGGGCCGCGGCGCCCGGCACCTGCTGTGCGTGGCCACCGGCCACCGGGGCGTGGGCGGTGCGCTGGTGCTCGACGGGCGGCTGCACACCGGGAGTTCGGGGCTGGCCCTGGAGGTCGGACACCTCACCGTGAACCCGGAGGGCCGCCCCTGCCACTGCGGCAGCCGAGGCTGTCTCGACGTCGAGGCCGACCCGCTCGCCTTCCTCACCGCGGCCGGGCGCGACCCGGGCCCGGAGGTCTCCCTTCTCCAGCAGGCCATCGAGCTCGTCCGCGACCACTACGACGACCCGTCCGTCCGCGCCGCCACCGAGGCGCTGATCGACCGCCTCGGCCTGGGCCTGGCCGGCCTGGTGAACATCCTCAACCCGGACCGGATCATCCTCGGCGGTCTGCACCGCACGCTGCTCGACGCCGACCCGGACCGCCTGCGCGCGGTGGTCGCCGACCGCAGCCTGTGGGGGCAGAGCGGCGGCGTGCCCATCCTGGCGTGCGCCCTGGATCACAACAGTCTGGTCGGCGCGGCCGAGTTGGCGTGGCAGCCGGTACTGGACGATCCCCTGGGCGCGCTGTCCGGGTGACGCTCACGCCTTCTCGGCGCCCCCCTCGCGACCCTCTGGGGCGTGAGCCGTCCCGGGTAGGCTCGTGACATGCGGATCTCCGTTTCCTCTGACATGGACGAGCCCGTGGCACGCGCACTCGTCGGCAGGCTGCGCGACCTCGGCCACGAGGTGGTGCCCCACGGCGCGCTGAACCCCGGCGACGACCCCCAGTGGGCCGCCTGCTCGCAGGCCGCGGCCGCCGAGGTCGCGGCCGGAACCGCCGACCAGGCCGTCGTGTGCTGCTGGACCGGCACGGGCGCGTCGATCGCCGCGAACAAGCTGCCGGGAGTACGCGCGGCCCTGTGCACGGACGCCTACACGGCCGACGGAGCCCGCCGCTGGAACGACGCCAACGTGCTGGCCCTCAGCCTCCGGCTGACCTCCGAGCCACTGCTCGGAGAGATCCTCGACGCATGGTTCGCCGCCACGGCCAGCCAGGACGCACAGGACCGCGAGAACGTGGCCCGCGTCGACCGCCTCGACGCCGGCAGAACCACGCCGTAGTTCCCCGGCCGGGTCACCACGACCCGGCGGCCGGTCGGCGGTCGGCCTGCGCGTACTGCGCCCCCCGTGGCCGAGGGACCAGTCGATCGACTCGTTCTCGGTGAGCGTGAAAGACGTTCCGCGGCTCGGTCCCCGCGTAGGCGTGGGCGAGTTCGGCGATCCGCCGGTACAGGGGCCGTTTCCGTGCGGGCGTGCGGCCGGAGCGCAGGGTGATCGCGATCGGCGTCGGCTCCCAGCGCGTCTGTCCGAACGAAGGGCACTGTGGACCCTCCTCTCACTCCGCTCGGTCTGGATCACGTTCTGCGCGGCCTGGGAACCAGCTCCCCGCCGCAGTTGGGGCAGACGTCCCGCATCGCCTCGCCGCACGGCACACAGAAGGTGCACTCGTACGAGCAGATCCGGGCCGGCGCGTCGGGCGGCAGTGCCGCCGTGACGCAGCGTTCGCAGCGCTCACGCATCTCCAGTGCCATGTCGTTCGCCTTCCTCGTCGTCGGTGGGCTCGACGGCCCGCTGTTCCCATCCTCCGGACGGCGGACCCGGCTGAAAGGCGACGTGAGGCCAATGATCGGCACGATCGGGCCTACGGCCCGGGAGTCAGGGCCAGTCCACGGCGAAGGCCCGGGCCGGGTTGTGGGTGAGCACGCGATCCACCCCTTCCTCACCCAGCTCGACGGCGAGCCGCGGCCGCACCCGCCGCAGCAGGTAGGGCATCCCGGGCCCGCCGTTGACCGAGCGCGCCCCCGCGGTCGTGGTGTCGCCGCCGAGCAGCAGCCGGTCGGCGTACCCCGCGTCGGCGAGCGCCCGTACGGCTCCCGGCATCCGCCAGTCCGTGCCGTGGTGGGCGCGCGACGGCCCGTCGAAGCCCAGGTAGCAGCCCGCCGCTGCGGCCTGCAGATGCACCACGACGTCCGGGGAGCGGTTGAGGTGGCCGAGGATCACCCGCGGTGGCGCCACCCCCAACTCGCCGCACAGCAGGTCCACCACGTCCAGGGCGCCGGTCCCGAGTTCCAGGTGGACGGCGATCGGCGCCCCCGTCGCGTGGTGGGCCTCGGCCGCCGCCCTCATGGTCCAGCGGGCGTGCGCGTCCAAGGCGTGGAAACCGCCCGCGACCTTGATGAGCCCGGCCCGCACCCCGGACGTGCCGATGCCCTCGGTCAGTTCGGCGACGAAGACCTCGGCGAGCCGGCCGCGCAACCCGGCGAGCGTCCCGTCGTCGTAGTGGACGGCCTGGTGCAGTCCGGTCGCGGCCACCACGAGCGCGCCCGTCTCCCGGGACAGCGCCGGCAGATCGGCGGCCCGGCGCCCCAGTCCGTACGGCGTCCACTGGACCACGCTGCCACCGCCGTGCGCGACGAACGCCGCCAGCTCCGCACGGGCGGCGGACGCCCGTCCGAGCTCCTGCCCCGGCAGTCGAGGGCTGCGGAAGAACAGGTGGTCGTGCGCGTCGCAGACGCCCAGGAGGTCAGGGCGTACGTCCCCGAGCACCGTACGGACCGCGCTCACCGGCGTCGCCCCCGCGGCAGCCGGTGCCGCCCGGGTGCCGACAGGTGCAGCACCTGGAACACCTCACCCTCGGCCTGGGGTGCCTCGTGTTCCCAGAGCGAGAAGTGGACCAGCTCCCAGCGGCTGGTGTCCACGGCCGCTGCCGCCAGCACCGCGCCGTCCAGCTCGGCCAGCCGCGCGGTCTCGCGCACCGCGTCGTCCCTCACCGCGGACAACTCGACGCCGTCGGGCACGGGTCGCCGGTGGCGCACAGCGACCCGGGCGGCAAAGCTCGCGCTGTCGCCCTCGTGGGCCGGAGCCGGCTCGTACGCGAGGCCCGTCCACTGGCGGACCGGCGGCCGCCCGAAGTCGTCGCTGAGCCCCTGGAAGGCGCCTCCCCAGAGGAAGCTGTTCATCCCGTCCACGGTGTTCCACAGGTAGAAGGGCGCGTACTGGTTGACCGGCGACCCGCCCACACCCCGCTCGCGCATCAGGTACGCCTTGATGCCGAGGCCCTCCCAGTCGTCGAGGAGGTGGCCGATCCGGGCGACGCGGCCGCGGACGACGTCCATGTCGTAGTCGGCGGGCAGGGTGAGTTCGTACTGCATGGCGTGCACGGGTTCTCCTCAGGCCGGTCGTCGGTCGGGCGACAGGAGTGACAGCAGCCCCCGGACGCCCGCGTCGAAAGCGGCGGGCGAACCGGACGCGCGGGCGAGGACGTACCCGCCCTGGACGGTCGCGAGGACGGCCGCGGCGATGTCCTCACCGTCCAGGAAGGGCGCGAACTGGCCCTGCTCCTTGCCCTCTTCGACGATTCCGGCGATCCGCTCGCGGATCCGGTCGAGCGCCTCGTCGACCGGTGCGCGCAGGTCCTCGCTGGCGACGATGTCCGGGTCCATCGTCAGCCGCCCGATCGGACAGCCGCGCAGCACGTCGCGCTCGCGCCGCAGATACGCCTCGATCCGCTGGTACGGCGTGCCCGGCCCGCCGAGTACTCCCTCGGCGGTAGCCGTCAACTCCTCGGCGGTGCGCCGGATCGCGGCCAGGGCGAGGTCCGGCTTCCCCTTGAAGTGGTGGTACATGCTGCCCTGCCCGGCTTCCGCGCGCTCCAGGATGGCCTTGGGGCTCGTGCCCACGTAACCGCGCTCCCACAACAGCTCGCGGGTGGACTCGATCAGGCGCTCCGAGGTGCTCATACCCGCACTGTACATACTAGTAGTTACAGAAGTCGAGACCTGGGGGCGGACCGTGTGGCGCGGCCGACGTGGCCCGTGGCGCGTGCCGGCCGAGGTCGGCCTCTCCGCCCCGGCCGGCGACTCGCCGATCGCGATGCTCGGCCGCCGCTTCGCCGCCGGGGAGATCGGCGAGGACGAGTACTGGCGCCGGTTGTCCGTCCTGGACGAGCAGTTCGGCGGCACGGGCAGGGGCGGTGCGACGTGACCACCGCGACCGCCGTCACCGGCACCCCGCCGCGCGGGCGGCGCCCGGCTCCCGGCCGGTTTTGCAGCCGAGGCGCGCGCACATCCCGGTGTCGGTTGGTCCGGTCCCGGCCGCGGGCCGTACTCCGCGGGGAGCCGGACCTCGTCGCCGCCTTCGGCGCGGTCGGGGGCTCGCCCTGAGGCGGGTTCGCCTTCGACCTCGCGATACCGCCCACGCGACGCGCGGTGGACCCCGGCGGGGCCTGCGGCTCACGCCCCGGCGGGCGGCGCGTCCGGGCGCGCCGCGGGCCGTCACCGCCGAACGACCGCCCCTGAGCGGACAGTGGTCACCGCCCGGTCAGCCTGCAACGGCCGACCGGGCGGGAGCGTGTTCGGGCCTGTGCAGGTCGACGGTGTGCGTGACCTCCACGAACCGGTGCGCGGGCTTCTCCGTGACCGCCCGGCGCTGCGGGCGCGCGGAGACCGGCTGCGTGGGCGAGGGTGTCGGCAGGGAGAACCACACGACCTTGCCGGACTCGCCGTCCGGCCGCGCGCCCCAGCTCTCGCTGACCGCGGCGACCATCGCGAGCCCACGGCCGCAGGTGGCGAGCGTCTCGGCGTCCTCGACGACCGGCAGACGTGGATCGTGGTCGCGCACCGAGACCATGAGCCGGTCGAGCAGCAGCTCGATCTCCACGGTGCACGTCTTGTCGGGCCGGGCATGGCGGTGGACGTTGGTCAGCAGCTCGGTCACGCCGAGTGCGGCCCGGTCTATGAGGGGATCCAGATGCCAGTAGCGCAACTGCGCCGATACGATTCTGCGGACCTGGCCGATCCGCGACGGCAGGGCTTGGAGCTCTACCGCGCAGTGCCTGCTTGGGTGAGTGATCACGGCTGCGACTCCCCGACATAGAGGTCCGGAAGAACACGGAGTTCGGATCGATCCAGCAGGATGCCTGTGACACGGCCGCCTGCTGTCGTGGCCGGCGGGCTGGTTCGCAGCGTTATCGCCGGTAAACCCAGAGTGACGTGGGACCAGCGTGGCCCAGGGGGCGCGGTCCCGCAACTCGCGGTGCTTCAGCCGCTACGGCCCGCGGCCCGTCGTACGGCCTCTATGAACCGGCGTGCCGCGGGCGGCCCGGGCTCGCCCGGGGCGGGGTCGTGGTCGCCCAGGGTCAGCAGGTACCGGTTTCCGTTGAGGTCGGCCAGCGCCCGGTCGTCCGCGGCGAACCACGGCTTGGAGGCACGGACCGCCTGCACCGGCGCGCTGTCGATCTCACTGCCGTAACTGGTCAGCAACTCCAGCCGGCCGTCGCTGATCCGGACCTGTCCGGCCCGGGTGAGCGAACGCAGCCGCTTCCCGATCCGCACGCCCGTGGCCGTGAACTCCGGCTCCGCCATCCCGCCCCGCCCCCTTGTGCGTGTGGGTGTCCCGGCCCGTGCTGCCCTGTGGGCCGTCGTCCTGTTCGTGTCGCGATCCAGTGTGCGCCCCCGTCCGGCACCTTCGTCCCGTCGGGCAGTCTGCCTGCCGTCGACGTCGAGCACCAGTACGCACGGCCCGCTCACCCAGAGCGCCCGGAGCACTCACGCGAATGCGCCCCCACGCCGGGACACCTCATTGCCCCAGGGGTGCCTTTGAGGCGCTCAAAGGTGTGTTTATGCAGGTGAGGAGCGTGCGGAAGATGTCTATGATCGATGTGGCGGCCGCGCGACGCGCCGTCGGCGCGCACCCTAAGGAGCTCCGCCGTGACCACCCCTCACACCACCCGGACCGGCGCAACCCTCGACGTCGACCACACCGACGCCGCCTACCGCGGCTGGCTCAAAGAAGCCGTCCGCAGGGTCCAGGCCGACGCCAACCGCTCGGCCGACACCCATCTGCTGCGCTTCCCGCTGCCGGAGAAGTGGGGCATCGACCTGTACCTGAAGGACGAGTCGACCCACCCGACCGGCAGCCTCAAGCACCGACTGGCCCGCTCCCTCTTCCTCTACGGCCTGTGCAATGGCTGGATCCGGCCGGGCCGCCCGGTGATCGAGGCGTCCAGCGGCTCGACGGCGCTCTCCGAGGCGTACTTCGCCAAGCTGATCGGCGTGCCCTTCATCGCCGTCATGCCGCGCACGACCAGCGCCGAGAAGATCCGCCTGATCGAGTTCCACGGCGGGCAGTGCCACTTCGTGGACGACTCACGGAAGATGTACGAGGAGTCCGCACGCCTCGCGGTGGAGACCGGCGGACACTACATGGACCAGTTCACCTACGCGGAACGGGCCACGGACTGGCGCGGGAACAACAACATCGCCGAATCCACCTTCCGCCAACTCCGGCTGGAGCGGTTCCCGGAGCCCGCGTGGATCGTCGCCACGGCCGGCACCGGCGGCACCTCGGCGACCCTCGCCCGCTACGTCCACTACATGCAGTACGACACCCGCATCTGTGTGGCCGATCCGGAGAACTCGTGTTTCTTCGAGGGGTGGACCACCGGCGATCCGGACGTCACGTGCGACTGCGGCTCCCGCATCGAGGGCATCGGCCGGCCGCGTATGGAACCGAGCTTCGTGCCCGGCGCGATCGACCGGATGATGAAGGTCCCGGACGCGGCCAGCGTCGCCGCCGTGCGCGCCCTGGAGCAGGCCATCGGCCGCAAGGCGGGCGGCTCGACGGGCACCGGGCTGTGGAGTGCGCTGAAGCTGATCGCCGAGATGGTCGCCGAGGGCCGGCAGGGGAGCGTGGTGACCCTGCTGTGCGATCCGGGGGACCGCTACCTCGACAAGTACTATTCGGACGCCTGGCTGGCCGCCCAGGGCCTGGACATCGAGCCGTACTCGGCCGCGATCGCCTCACTGCTGGAAACCGGTGTGTGGCCCGAGTGAGCGGCCCGGAGCCTGTCGCCCGGCGGCGGGCGACAGGCTCCGACAGGGGGGACCATGAGTGATCGTGATCGATACGACGAGGGCCTTGATCACCGCGACGCCGTCGAGCGGGCCGAGCGCGCGACACGGTTCGCCTGGTCGGCGATGGTCGGCGCGGGCGGGCTGCTCGGCATCGCGCTGATCGCCGTGGTGGTTGTCTGCGTGGCCGTGGCGGCCGTGCTGATCGCCGGCCTGTACGCCGTGGTGGCCATGGACTACTGAGGGCCGGCAGGCTCGGGCCGTGGCCGCCGACCCCGCCGCAGCCGCTCGTCCGCGGGCCCTACGCCGACGCCAGCCGCCGGTCGAGCGAGGTGACGGCGTCCCGGAAGGCCCGCCCGAGACCCGCGCGTCCGAGCGTCAGGGCCTGCCGGAACAGCGCCGAACCGTCCGCCGCGAACGTCCACCTAACCCTGGTACCGGTGCCCGCCGGAGTCAGCCGCCACTCCTCGACCAGGGCTCGGGGTCCCGGTGCGTTGGTCTCGTCGACGCGGTAGGTGTAGACCTCAGCCTTCTCGGCGACCAGAACCGTCTCCAGGAAGCGCGTACCGCCCTTGAGCCGGATCTCGCGCCGGGCGCCCTCGTCCAGGGGCCGGGCCCGCCGCACCGCCCCGAACCAGTCGGCCCAGCCGGGCACGTCCTCGGCGAGCGCGTGGAAGACCGCGCCGGGCGAGGCGGAGATCTCCCTCGCGAACACCAGGCGTACCGGAGCGGTCTCGACGAACTCGATCCCTACCGGGCGCAACTGACGGGCCATGGACTGAACCCCCTTGGGGGAGGCGGGCGTCGACCGGGCAGCGTCACCCTAGCTGACGAGCAGTCAGTCGTCTGCACCCTCGTCGGGCTCGCCGGCCACCACCAGCCGCCGCAGATGCTCCGAGATCTCCGCGCGCGCCTCGCCGGGCAGCCCGGCGTCCGTCACCAGCGTGTCGACCTGGGCCAGCGCGGCGAACGAACTGAGGCCCACCGTCCCCCACTTGGTGTGGTCGGCGACCACCACGACGCGCCGCGCGGACTGCACCAGGCGCCGGTTGGTCTCGGCCTCCGCGAGGTTCGGGGTGGACAGACCCGCCTCGACCGATATCCCGTGCACACCCAGGAACAGCAGGTCGAAGTGGAGCGCCGCGATCGCCTGGTCCGCCACCGGCCCCACCAGCGAGTCGGAAGGCGTGCGCACCCCGCCGGTCAGCACCACCGTGGCCGCGCCCTGCCGGGGACCCGAGGTGCGCTGCGCGACATGGAAGACGTCGGCCACCCGCACCGAGTTGGTGACGACGGTCAGATCCGGCACGTCGACCAGCCGGTGCGCCAGCGCGAACGTCGTCGTACCGCCCGACAGCGCGATGGCGCTGCCCGGCACGACCAGCTCCGCGGCCGCCCGGGCGATGTCCTCCTTGGCGGTCAGCTCCAGACCCGACTTCGCCTCGAAGCCCGGCTCGTGCGTGCTCGCCTCCACCACCGGCACCGCGCCGCCGTGCACCTTCTCCAGGACGCCCTGCCGGGCCAGCGCGTCGAGATCACGCCGTACCGTCATGTCCGACACGCCGAGCTTGCGGGTCAGCTCGTTCACACGGACGCCACCCCGGCGCCGCACCTCGTCCAGGATCAGGGCGCGCCGCTGCTCCGCGAGGAGGTTCTGATTCTCACTCACGTACGCTCCGGTCCTTTCGTCTCAACCCGTTCGACACGCCCTGCGCACCCCCTGTGACAAGGACATTCTGCCCGTCACCGGTGCGCGGGCGTCCCATCCTCGCACGGGCCGGGCCGGGTGGCGCCACTGGCTGTACCGACGCGCGCATGTCACCGGGCCGGCATCCGGGCCCGCCGGGTGGCACCCGGACTCGGGGAGATTCCGTGACGAGAGGTGTGCGACACGCCGCGAACCGCGATTCTGGGCTCGCACGAGAAGATGCCAACGCCGCGTCACGGGGGAAGTGCGAAGAGTGGAACCTGCGCAGAAACGGGTCTCGGCCACCGGCGCCGAGGGCACCGCCACACGGCCGGAGCAGTCCGAGACCGCCCTGGAGCTCCTGGTCCACGGGGTCGGCGGCACCACACCCGAGAAGATGCTCGACGATCCGCGCACGGTCAGGATCACCGGTGACGACACGGCGGCCGTCTTCCGGCGCGCCGAGGACGCCGACGCCGAGACCCAGCCGCCCGATCACGGCGGACGCCCGGTGCCCGAGGCGTACGTCTGGTGCAACCTCACCTCCGGCAACGGCACCCGCGCCCTGTGGCTGTTGCTGCTGCCCTTCATGGTCGTCAACCTCGCCCACTGGATGCGCCCCACCGCACGCGGCCGCAGAAGGACGGTGCGCCTGTACGGCCTGCTGGTCAGGCTCGCCGGACTGAGCCTGACCGTGCTGCTCGTCGCCGCCGTCTGCGAGGTCGCTCTCGACCTCACCGCCTGGCAGTGCGCGGGCACGCGCGCGTGTGCCGAGCGGCACTCCTGGCTCGGCTTCCTCTCGCCCGCCGTCTCGGACGACGGCTGGTGGAGCGGGCCCGGCCGCCGCCTGGCCCTCGCGGCCCTGGTCCCGGCCGTGCTCACCGCCCTCCTGTGGTACCTGTCCCACCGCACCTGGAGCGCGTACGAGTCCCAGCAGCCCATGTCACGGACACCCGAGCCCGACGAGGAGACCGGACGCACCGCGCTGAACCGCCCCGGGTTCTGGTACGGCCGCCGCCTGGTGGCCCGGCTGCGTGCCGCGCACACCGCCGCGGGCCTGCTGACGGTCGCCGCCGCGGTCGGGACGGCGGCCGCACGCTTCGACCACCGTCCCGGCGGTCCCGCGCTGCTCGACGTACTCGGCCGGCTCTTCGAAGCGGCGCTCGCCGCCACCGCGGCGGGCGTGGTGTGGGTGGTCTGCCGACGTGGCCGCAGCGAACACCGTCTCGATCGTGAGCTCGACGCCCACCTCGTACGACGGCTGCCGCTCGGCGCCCTCGCGCTGCTCCTTCTCGCCGCCGTGTACGCCGGGTGGGAGCGCCCCGGGTGGGAGTCGGAGGGCCGGCTGCCGGGCGACACGACCTTCGGTGCCATCGCCCTGGTCCAGGGTGCGCTCGTCATCGCCCTCGGTGTGGTCGCCCACGTCCTGCACCGCGCGCACCCCGACCCGCGGGCCGCGATGCGGGGCCTGGGCGGGCCCGCCGTCGCGACGCTGGCCTGCGCCCTCGGCGGGGTGATGTCCGGCGGAGTCTCCCAGCGGGTCGCCGACTGGCTGGACGGCACCGGCGTGACCATCGCCGGTCCGCCGGTCCTGCTGACCTGGCAGGCGTCGGTGATCCCGGGGGTGCTCGTCGTCCTGCTGGCGCTCTGCGGCTGGCTGGCGCGGCGGACCTGGCTGCTGCAGCGGGCCGAACTGGCCACGATGGAACAGGACTATCCCGGGGAGTCCGCGGACGCCACCCGCACCCGACGCATCGCGCGGACCCGGGCCATGGCCACCCTCACCGACCGTGGCCCCCTCCTCGTCGCGGTCACCGCCGCCACCACCCTCCTCCTGGGCGCCGGAGCCCTGGTGGGCGCCCTGACCACCGACAAGGCACCCGCGGAGGCCGCCCAGGGCACGCACACCTTCGTCCAGGGCGCCGCGGACACCGCGCAGGCGCTCGGCTCCTGGCTGATCGGACTCGGCTTCATACTGTTCGTCACCTGGGGCCGGCGGGCCTACAAGGACGCCGGAGCCCGCCGCACCATCGGCATCCTCTGGGACGTCGGTACCTTCTGGCCCCGCGCCGCCCACCCCTTCGCGCCGCCCTGCTACGCCGAACGCGCGGTGCCCGACCTGACCTGGCGCGTGGCGACCTGGACCGGCGCCACCGGCGGACGCCTCGTCATCTCCGGACACTCCCAGGGCAGCGTCCTCGCCGCGGCGGCCGCCTGGCAGCTGAAGCCGTCCGTCCGCAAACGCGTCGCGCTGCTGACGTACGGCTCACCCCTGGAGCGGCTCTACGGCCGCTGGTTCCCCGCCCACTTCGGCCCGGCCGCGCTCAGCGCGCTGCACCACGACGTCGACTGCTGGCGCAACCTGCACCGGCCCACCGACCCGATCGGCGGCCCGGTCCGGCTGCCCGGCGACTGCGGCCCCGAGGTGGACCGCGCAGCGCTCAAGGACCCACTGGCGTACGGCCGTACCGGCGCGCATCCACTGCCCGCGCCGATCCTCGGACACTCCGACTACCAGGCCGACCCGGCGTTCGCCGAGGAGCGGCAGCGACTGCTGGCCCGGCTGCGGCCCGACGTGCCGGCGCAGCGGCCTCAGGACAGCTCGGGCAGATCCTCCGCGTAGAGCAGCGTCAGATCGTCCGTGCTCGGGTCCTCGACCTGGGCGACCCGGCTCGCGTGCCGCTCGACCATGGCCTCGAAGGTCTGCCGGGCGGTGCGGCCGTTGCCGAAGGCCGGTCCCTTGGGGAGCGTCGTGAAGTACTTCAGCAGGGCCTCCGCGGCACCCGACGCCAGCCGGTACTCGTGCTCCTCGGCCTGCTGCTCGACGATCCGCAGCAGCTCGTCGGGGTCGTAGTCGCTGAAGGTGATGGTGCGGGAGAAGCGGGACGCCACACCGGGGTTGACGGAGAGGAACCGCTCCATCTCGGCCGTGTAGCCCGCGACGATCACGACCACCGCGTCCCGGTGGTCCTCCATCAGCTTCACCAGCGTGTCGATGGCCTCCTTGCCGAAGTCCCGGCCCGAGTCCTCCGGCGACAGCGCGTACGCCTCGTCGATGAACAGCACCCCGCCGCGCGCCTTGTCGAAGGCCTCCTGGGTGCGGATCGCCGTGGAGCCGATGTGCTCGCCGACCAGGTCGACGCGGGACACCTCCACGAGGTGGCCCTTCTCCAGCACGCCGAGGGAGGCCAGGATCTCGCCGTAGAGCCGGGCGACCGTCGTCTTGCCGGTGCCGGGTGAGCCGGTGAAGACCAGGTGCCGCTTCACCGAGGCCGCCTTCAGGCCCGCCTGCTGCCGGCGCCGGCCCACCTCGATCATGTCCGTGAGCGCCCGCACCTCGCGCTTGACGCTGTCCAGGCCCACCAGCGCGTCCAGCTCACCGAGCACCGCCTTCGAGGTCCGCGACGGCTGCTCCGGCGCGGCGGGGGTGACCAGCGGCTCCTGCTCGGTGGCGCGCTGCCCGGGGATCGCGCCCAGCAGGCCGGAGGAAGGGGACACCGTCTGGACGGCGGTCTCCGCCGCGGGAGCCCGCAGCGGGCCGCCGCTCTCGTCGCTCGTGCAGTCCTCCACCACGGGGCCGGCTCCGGACGCCGTGTCGGGGCCGGCGTCCGCGAACTCGTACCCACCGCGGGCACACCGTTCGGTGCGGCACTTCCTCAGTGTCGTACGGCAGCCGTCGATCACGTGGAATCCGTAGCCGCCGCTGCCCGTGACCCGGCAGTCCAGGAAGCTGCCCCGGCCGCCCGCCGAGACGTAGAAGCCCGCTTCGGCGGGGGAGTCGACGGTGCAGCGCTCGATCGTCGGGTCGGCGCCCTTGGTGACGATCACGCCGGTCTGGGTGCCGTCCACCGTGCAGTTGTTGAGGGTGCCGCCGCTGCCGTGGTCACGGAACCAGGCCCCCGTCGCCGCGTCCCGGATGCGGCAGTCGTCGAGTTGAGCGGTGGCGCCGTCGCTCACCGACACGGCCGTGTTGCGCACCTGGGAGAGGTCGCTGTCCACGACGTCCGCGCGTGAGCCCCGGTCCAGGACGAACAACGCGTCCGGCACGTCGTGCACCCGGCAGGAGTCGAGGACCACGGTGGCGCCGTCGCTGACCCAGACGGCCGGATAGTCGCCCGTGCTGTCGAAGATCTCGCACTGGTTGGCGTCCACCCGGGTTCCGGGGTCCCACACCGACAGGCCGTTGCGCCCGAACTGCCGCACCGTCGTGCGGGTCAGGGTGAGGACGGAGCGCGAGCGCAGGTCGACCGCGTTCTCCGGGATGTCGTGGATACGGCAGTCGGCCAGGGTCAGCACGGCGTCCGTGTCGAGCGTGACGCCGTCCGCGGTGGTGCGGTGCACATCGCAGTCGGTGAGGTGCGCGGTGGCGCGGCCGGTGATCTGAACGCCGCTGCCGCGGACCTCGTACACCTCGCAACCCACCGCTTCCAGCGCGGAGTTCTCGCCGGTCGCCGACAGGCCGACGCCGGAGGTGTGGTGCACCCGGCAGCGGTCAAGGCGGGGATGGGCGCCGCCGCGCACCGCCACGCCGGCCTGGCCGGCCGCGACGACCTCGCACTCCTCGAAGACGCCGCCACCGCCGTCGACCACGGCGATACCGATGCCGGCGGGGTTGTCGACGGTGCAGCGCCGCACGGTGGGCCGGGCACCGCCGCGCACCTCGATGCCGGCCGCGGAGCGGGTGACGATCCGGATGTCCGTGAGCTCCGGCGTGCCCTCCTCGACGAGCAGGGCGGGCGCCGCCGCGTCCTGGCCCTCCACGTGCAGGTCCTGCACCACCGCGGAGGCCCGCACGGTCAGGGGTACCCCGTCCAGGGGCGCGATGCGCACCGAGCCGGGGGAGCCCTCGGGGCCGCGCAGGGTCACCGCTCGCTGGACGACGAGGTTCTCCCGATAGGTGCCGGGGGCGACGGTGAGGACGTCTCCCTCGGCCGCGGCCTCCAGGGCGGCGGCGAGCGATGCGTACTCACCCGTGCGGCGCCGCCACCTCGATGTGCCGGTGTGCGTCACCTGGACCGTGCCCTGTGCCATGGCGTTGCTGTGCCCCCACCTCGTGGTACGCGGGTTGATGCCGAGTGCGTTCGGCCGGTCCACCGTAGCGTGCGCGCAGGCGGTGGGTTGACCAGAGCCGGAAGGCCGTCAGCTGCCGGTGCCGGTCCTGCCCCAGTCCGGGCCCGCCCGCTCCCAGGCGCGGTCCCAACCGGCGTACCGGCGACGGACCATGCGCCACACCGTGAGCCGTCTTCCCACCTCGACGAGGGCCGTGGTGAGGAGGGCGGCGCCGAACCCGGCGAGCACGGCGTGGGTGGTCGCGGTGGCGGCGTCGAGCGGGCGGGCCACTATGCGTCCGTGTTCGTCCGTCCACAGCGTGAAGTGGTCGCCGCGGTGCGGGTCCTGAAGGGGGGCCAGCACCTTGCCGTGGTGCGCGGTGCCGTCCGGCGCGGTCCAGTCGGCCACCACCCGGCTGCGCAGATCCCGGCCGGAGGACGTCTCGGGATCGGCGTCGAGAGGGGAGGGGTCCAGCTTGCGGACCACGGTGGCCGCCACCAGGTGCCGCGACTCGCGCTGCTCCCGGGCCGAGCGCTGCAGGGTGTCCTGGGCGAGAGTGCCGACCAGCGAGCCGATGACGGGCCCCACGACCAGGATCAGCAGCAGGGCCGCGAAAGCCACCCAGGCCTCGGCCAGATCGGTCGCGCGCCGCAGCGGGTTGTGCCGCCACCGCCAGAGTCCGCTGATCGCTCGCACCGTCTCGCACCCCCTCTCCCGCTCCGTGATAGCCCCTGGCGGAGCCGTACATCTGCCGGGACGGTCAAAGAGAGAGCGAAATCACCCGCGACCGGTCCCTCGTGGACTTCTCGCGAACTCCAACGCACAGGCCCCGGATCGGGGTTCCCGGTTGCGGCCGGGATGGCCGATACGTGTCAGACGGCCCTGGCGGGTGTCCGCGGAGTCCCGCCTGCGCCGCGGCGCCCGGCACGCTCCCACAAGTTCTCGGCTTCGCTGCAGCAGGGGAGTACCCCACTCGCCGCACCGGGCGAACACCCGAGTACGACCACTACGCGGGCGTCCGCCCGGCACGCCGAGAGCAGGCACCGGACGCAGGAGGGCCCGCGCTCCGGGCGGACGTCGCGGACACTCCCTAGGCGAGGACGGTCACCGGGTCCCCGACCCGGATCGTGCCGGGGGAGAGGGGCACCAGGTTCTGGCCGAAGACCAGCCTGCCACCGAGGCGCCGGTGCCGGCCGAGGGTGTACAGGGGTTCCGTGCCACGCCGGGCGGTGCTCTGGTCGGTCGTGGTCACGACGCAGCGCCCGCACACCTTGGCGACCCGGAAGTCGACGTCTCCGATGCGGACGCGCGACCAGTCGTCCTCGGCCCAGGCGGAGGTGCCGGAGACGACCACGTTGGGCCGGAAGCGGTCCATGGGCAGCGGGCCCTCGGCCGCGTGGTCGCCCCGCGCGATCAGGGAGTTGAGGGCGTCGAGGGATGCCGTCGAGGTGAGCAGCAGGGGATAGCCGTCGGCGAACGAGACGGTCTCGCCCGGCAGCGCGAACTCCGGGTCGACGGGCCGGCTGGTGGCGGGGTCGGACATGTGGAGCAGGCGCACCTCGGCGCCCAGGTACCGGCTGCACCAGGCGTGCGCGGCGGTGCCCTCCGCGGGAACGCCCTCGACCTTGTCGCGGAAGATCTCTACCCAGACCGTGTCGTCCGACCGCGGCACGGGCACGGTCAGGTCGTCCATGCCGGGCGCGGACAGACGAACGCCGCCGCCGGGCAGCAGCTCGGCGACGGCCAGTGCGAGGCGCGGTTGCTGACGTTGTGTGACGACCTTTCCCCCGTCGTCGATCAGCACCCAGCGCCGGTCTCCGGCCAGCCCCCAGGGCTCCACCGCGGCTGTCCGGGGCGAGAGGCCCCGGAACGCCTTGACCGGATGAACATGAATCGACTGCAGCTGCGCGTTCCCCATGAGGCCATCGTGCCAGCAGGCGACGACAGCCCTGCGGGGGAGCTCAGTAGCCGCGGTACTGCTGGTTGTTGTACGGGTCCTGATAGGGAGCCGGCGCGGGCCGGGGGGCCGCGGGGCGCATCGCCTCGTACCCCGTGCCCATACCGGGGCTCGCCGGTCGCGGCTGCTGCGCCTGCTGCCCGGGGTAGCCGCGTGGCGCGGCGGCCTGCTGCGGGATGTACGCCGCGGGCGCCTGTTGGAGAGGAGAGGGCTGTTGAGCCTGCGGGTAGCCGTAGCCGTTGCCGTAGGCGGGCTGGGACGGACCTGCCGGAAGGGCGGGGAGTGCCGACGGCAGCGCGGGCAGGTGACTGCCCGGCATGTCGTATGCGGCGGGGACCCGGATCGGGGCGATCTGCGGGGTGCCCCGCTCGGCCACGAGCGAGTCGTAGATCGGAGTGTCCGGGAAGGAGGCGGAGTAGTAGCCGCCGCCATAAGTGGAGCGGGGGGAGGTCATGGCACATAAGTTAAGCCCACGATGTGCTGGTTGGGGAGACCGATAAGAGGGTTGTTTTCCGTGTCGGCAGTGACCTGGGATCCCCAATGCGAGCGAACTTGGCAAAAAGGGGCGGCATGCAGGGCGATTCTCATGTAAAGCCCGAGTTCCCAGGGGGTTACCGGCGGTTGATCACCGGTCTCGCTGTGCGTGCGATGGGAGTTCCCTGTCCTGAGGAATAGGTTGACCGTGTAGACAGCCGGATGCGACGCCGGGGCGGGCCGGCGCGGTGACACGCGATGGGGGCGGACATGTCAATGACGAAGGGCTCGAACGTCCCGGTGCCGTCGACGGCGCTCCGCGTCGAACTGGGATGGCGTTCGGGACCCGGCGTCCCCGACGTGGACGCCTCGGCACTGCTGCTGGCCGGTACGAAGGTCCGCTCCGACGCCGACCTCGTCTTCTACAACCAGCCGGCACACGCCGCCGGAGCGGTCCGCCACGAGGGCAAGCGGGACGCGGGCGGCCGGGTGACCGACACGCTCCTCGTCGACCTCGCCGGCATGGAGCCCGCGATCGAGACCGTCGTCCTCGCCGCCTCCGCGGACGGCGGCACCTTCGCCGGGGTTCCGGACCTCTACATCGAAGTGCGGGACGCGGCTCGCGGAACGGTCGTCGCTCGATTCGACAGCACGGGCGCGACGGTAGAAACCGCTTTCGTTCTCGGGGAGTTCTACCGGCGGCAGGGAGCGTGGAAATTCCGGGCCGTCGGACAGGGCTACGGCAGCGGCCTGGAAGGCCTTGCCACGGATTTCGGAATCACCGTCGACGAACCGCAGCGGGCCGAGCCCGTCGCGTCCCCGGCCCCCGCGCCACCGCCCCCTCCCGCGGCCCCGGTTCAGCTCACCAAGGTGACACTCACCAAGGCCGCGCCCTCGGTGTCGCTCACCAAGCAGGGCGGCACCTCCGGCGTGCTGCGCGTGAACCTCAACTGGGAGGTGCGCAAGCAGTTCTCGGGGTGGGGCGGCAAGCTGGGCCGCCCGGCGGCTCTGCACGCCGACCTCGACCTGGACCTGTGCGCCCTGTACGAACTCGCCGACGGCAGCAAGGGAGTCGTGCAGTCGCTCGGCAACGCCTTCGGCGCCCTGCACCGCCCGCCGTACATCCACCTCGACGGCGACGACCGCACCGGCGCCGTCTCCGGCGGCGAGAACCTCACCGTCAACCTCGACCAGCGGCGGGCCTTCCGTCGCATCCTGGTCTTCGTCACCATCTACGAGGGAGCACGGTCCTTCGCCGATCTGCACGCCAGGGTCACCCTCCAGCCTCAGCACGGCGCGGCGATCGACTTCTCCCTCGACGAGTGCACGGTCCCCTCGACCGTGTGCGCGCTCGCCCTGATCACCAGCACGGGCAGTGACCTGGTCGTGCAGCGCGAGGCCCGCTATCTCGTGCCCGAGCGCGGCGTGAGCCCCCAGCGGACCGTCGACCACGCCTATGGCTGGGGGATGAACTGGACCCCCGGCAGGAAGTGACGCCTCAGGTCTCGTCCCCCACGACGGCGTCCGGCCGCGCGTAGGTACGGCCCTTCCACGCGGCCCCGCGTCCCCGGTAGTGCTGCACGGCGGAGTCGACCGTCATGAGGAGATAGAGGAACGCGGTGAACGGCAGCAGGGGAGCGAGCCACAGCGGCTGACGGTAGTAGCGGAGCATCGGGACGTACGTCCCGGTCATCACCAGCCACGCCAGCCCGCCGAGTACCGCGCCCCCCGTACGTTCCGTCACCACACCCGCGACCAGGACCACGGGCGGCACCAGGTACACCAGTGCCAGCCCGGCCACCGTCCCGGTCAGCAGCAGCGGGCTGTGCCGCAGCTGCGCGTACGCGCTGCGCGACACCATCCGCCACAGGTCGCTCAGCCGCGGATACGGGCGCACGCTGTCCACCCGCTCGGCCAGCCCCAGCCAGATGTGGCCGCCGCCGCCCTTGACCGCCCGCGCCAGCGCCACGTCGTCGATCACGGCGTGCCGGATGGCGTCCGGGATCCGCGCCCGCTCGGCCGCAGCGGTGCGCAACAGGACACAGCCGCCCGCCGCGGCCGCCGTCCGCGCCCCGCGCCTGCCGATCCGGCGGAACGGATACAACTGGGCGAAGAAGTAGACGAAGGCCGGTACGACGAGCCGCTCCCACAGGCTCGCCACCCGCAGCCGCGCCATCTGGGAGACGACGTCGAAACCACCGGAGCGCGCCGCCGCGACCAACTCCCGCAGGCTGTCCGGCGCGTGGGCGATGTCGGCGTCGGTCAGCAGCAGGTACTCGGGGGCACGCACGTGTGCCAGTCCGATCCCGTGGCGCACCGCCCAGAGCTTGCCCGTCCAGCCGGCGGGCGGCTCCCCGGGCGAGGACACGGTCAGCGGCAGCCCGCCGTGCCGCCGTGCCAGTTCGTGCGCGAGCTCCCCGGTGCCGTCGCTGCTGCCGTCGTCGACGAGGAAGACCTCAGCCCGCCCCGGGTAGTCCTGGCGCAGCAGGGTCGGCAGACTCGCCGCCAGCACCTCGACCTCGTCGCGGGCCGGTACCACCACACAGACCGACGGCCAGTCCGGAGGATCACTCCTGGCCGGCAGCCTGACGTCGGTACGCCAGAAGAAGCCCTGGCACAGCAGCAGCCACACCCAGGCGGCGAGTGATCCGGCGGCGGTCCACGCGAAGACGCTCACGCGCGCAGTCTGCCCCACCGGACCGGCCGTCAAGGGCCCATCGTCTATCGTGGCCGGGTGAAGATCGCGCTCATGGACTCCGGAATCGGGCTGCTGGCGGCCACCGCCGCGGTACGGCGTCTGCGCCCCGACGCAGATCTCGTCCTCTCTCTGGATCCCGACGGCATGCCCTGGGGCCCCAGGACCCCCGAGGACCTCACACGGCGCGCCGTGGCCGTCGCCGAGGCCGCCGCCGCGCACCGGCCCGACGCCCTGATCATCGGCTGCAACACCGCCACCGTGCACGCCCTGCCGACCGTGCGTGCCCGCTTCGAACCGGGCATCCCCGTCATCGGCACCGTCCCCGCGATCAAGCCCGCCGCGGCCGGCGGCGGCCCCTTCGCGATCTGGGCGACGCCCGCCACCACCGGCAGCCCGTACCAGCGCGGTCTCATCGAGGACTTCGCCGACGGCGTGGCCGTGACCGAGGTGCCCTGCCATGGTCTCGCCGAGGCCGTGGAGCACGCCGACGAGGCGGCCATCGAGGCGGCCGTGGCCGCGGCCGCGGCCCTGACGCCGGCCGACGTGACGACCGTCGTCCTGGGCTGCACGCACTACGAGCTCGTCTCCGAACGCATCCGCGCCGCGGTGCAGCGTCCCGGGTTCCCGCCGCTCGTCCTGCACGGCTCCGCCGGCGCCGTGTCCGCCCAGGCGCTGCGCCGGCTGGGTGAGCAGCCCGCCCCCCGGGCCGAGGCCGACGGCACCCTGACGGTGCTGCTCAGCGGCCGCGAGGGGAACCTGCCCGAGGCCGCCCTGGCCTACGAGGAGGGCCGGCTCCTCCAGGACGTCAGCCCCGCCAGGTAACCCCGGGCGGCCGTCCCCGTACGGGGCACGCGCGCCGGGCGCGACAGAAGGGGACGGGCGTCCGCCGTCACCCCCGCCCGGAGCAGTCACTCTGCGCGACGCGCTGGCCGCACAGCGATTCCTGAGTAGTCTCATATCCATGAGGGACCACCCCCAGGGCGAGAACACCTCGCACCCCGACGTCTGGACCGGACGGGCCTCCAACCGGGTCCAGTGGCTGCTGGCGCTCTTCGGCGCCGCCTGCGTGGCGCTCGGCGTCGAGCTCGCCGTCGACTCGAAGTGGACGTCCGGCGTCGCCCCGCTGGTGATGTCCGTCGTCGGCTGCATCGCGGCCGGGCTGCTGGTCCTCTTCGGCACCCTCGCCTTCGTGCACGTGGCTCTGAAGGTCGACGCGGAGTGCCTGGAGGTGCGCTGCGGCCACATGGGCCTGCCGCGCCGCCGCATCCCGCTGGCGCACGTCGCCGGTGCCGAGTTCGCCCAGCACGTCTCGCCTCGCCACTGGGGCGGCTGGGGCTACCGCTGGCGGCCCGAGATGGGCACCGCGGTCGTCGTGCGACGCGGCGAGGGCGTCGTGCTGCAACTGTGGGACGGCCATACGTTCACCATCACGGTGGACGACGCGGAGGCGGCCGTACGGGTCATCCGGGACCGGCTGCGGTCGGGCGCCGCCCGCTGAGCCGACGGTCCCGGCCGTGCCCCCTGGCTCACCGGCCCGAGGACTCCGCAGGCTCCTCCGTGAAGGGGTGTGCCGTGGCCAGTCCGGCCACAAGCCCCGCGCCCGCCGACACCGTGGTGAAGCTCAACGCGTTGCCGACGCAGGAGATCACCGCCAGCGCCGTCAGGGCCGCGCCCGCGGTGAGAGCGACGGGTGTCGGCCGCCCGGTGCGCCACAGGGCGTAGAGCATCCAGCAGAAGGTGACCGCCAGCAGGGCCACGCCGACGACTCCCTGTTCGGCCGCCTGCTGAAGTGGCGCCGAGTGGGGCTTGCCGTCGGAGACCAGCGTCTGCGCCGCCGTCGTGCTGAGCTCCCCGAACCGGCCCGGGCCCACGCCCAGCGCCGTCTCCCGGTGTGCCATGCCCAGCGCGTCGTGCCACAGCTGTATCCGGTGCTGGGTGAGCCCGCCGCGCAGGGACACCTCGAGGCCGTCCGGCACCGCGTGGCCGGCGACGGCCCAGGTCAGTCCGGTCGCCAGGGCCGCCGACAGAGCCAGTCCCGCGAGAGCCGGGGCGCGGTGGCGCAGCCGGCCCGCGGCCAGCGAGCACAACAGGACCGCCGTGCAGGCCACGAACCCGCTGACCGATCCGAGAACGGCCGCGGTCACCGCGATCCCGACGGCCAGCGCACGCAGTGCGCCCCGCAGGGCCGGCGCCCCGGCGGACCAGGCCGCGCAGCACGCGGCGCCGGCCGACAGAGTCAGCAGGGCGGCGGTGGCGCCGGCCTGCCCCAGCGGCGCGACGATCTCCGGCCCCGGACCCACGTGCGACCGGCCCACCGCGAGGCCGAGCCCGGCGAGGGCGGCCGCGCCGGGCGCGGCGACCGGTACGAGTGCTCCGCAGATCCGTCCCGCCGCGTATCCGGCGCCCACGGCCAGGACCGCGAGCAGCACGCCCTCGGGGCGACCGTCGTGCGCGGCCGCCGATATGAGGGACCAGACGGCGCAAGCCGTCAGGACCGCGACACCCATCGCGTCAGAAACGTTTCGTCTGTCGCCGTCCTCATCCGGACCGGCCAACGCCGTCATCCCTGTGGAACCCACCCCGCCCCCCGAACGCCGGTCGCCCCCGACCTGTGACGGTCCCGGTCGCCGCGGGCGTTACCGGCCCGTACGACAGAGACTTCGGCACACCGTAACGGCTGATGACCGGTTTGTGGACGAGTTGGACCGAGTTGCGCAGGAACGATGCTCCCCTTGCGCGGAGGGACATCCCCCGGGACCGGAGGGACCGCGCTGTCGGCTCCGAGGTCAGCCGCCGTACACTCCCCAGGTGACCGTCACCGCAACCTCCGTGGACGAGTCGGACCAGGTGAAGCCCCCGACCGCGCCCGCATCGCGCGGGGCGCGGCTCCTGCGTCGTCTCCTCCCCGCCGCCGCAGCAGCGCTCTCCGGAGTCCTGCTCTACGTCAGTTTCCCGCCGCGCACCCTGTGGTGGCTGGCCCTGCCCGCCTTCGCCGTCTTCGGCTGGGTGCTGCGCGGCCGCGGTTGGAAGGCGGGTCTCGGTCTCGGCTACCTCTTCGGCCTGGGCTTCCTGCTGCCGCTGCTGGTGTGGACCGGTGTGGAGGTCGGCCCCGGGCCCTGGATCGCGCTGGTCGTGATCGAGGCGATGTTCGTCGCGCTGGTCGGCGCGGGCATCGCCGCGGTGTCCAGGCTGCCGGGCGCGCCGGTGTGGGCGGCGGCGATCTGGATCGCCGGCGAGGCGGCACGCGCGCGGGTGCCCTTCAACGGCTTCCCCTGGGGCAAGGTCGCCTTCGGCCAGGCGGACGGTGTCTTCCTGCCGCTCGCCGCGGTGGGCGGCACCCCGGTGCTCGGCTTCGCGGTCGTCCTGTGCGGTTTCGGTCTCCACGAGGTCGTACGCCTGGTCGTCGAGGGCCGGCGCACGCGCGCGGTACGGCGCTCGGCCGCGGCCGTCGCCC
Organism: Streptomyces resistomycificus; assembly: GCF_001514265.1. GTDB lineage: Bacteria > Actinomycetota > Actinomycetes > Streptomycetales > Streptomycetaceae > Streptomyces > Streptomyces resistomycificus. The sequence goes on from NZ_KQ948989.1 coordinate 651,474, forward strand.
TCCTGAGCGTGGCCGTACCCGTGGTCGGGGCGGTGGCCGCCGGCCCGCTGGTCAGCGACAAGGCCGAGGACGGCACCGTGACCGTCGCGGTCATCCAGGGCAACGTGCCGCGGGCCGGGCTGGAGTTCAACGCCCAGCGCCGGGCCGTGCTCGACTACCACGCGCGCGAGACCGAGCGGCTGGCCGCCGAGGTCAAGGCGGGCAAGGTCGCCAAACCGGACTTCGTGCTGTGGCCGGAGAACTCCTCCGACATCGACCCCTTCGCCAACAGCGACGCGCGCACCGTCATCGACCAGGCGGCCAAGGCGATCGGCGTGCCGGTCTCCGTCGGCGGTGTCGTCGAGCGGGACGGCAGGCTCTACAACGAGCAGATCCTGTGGGACCCGGTCAAGGGGCCCGTGGACACCTACGACAAGCGGCAGATCCAGCCCTTCGGCGAGTACCTCCCGCTGCGCTCGCTCATCGGCGCGATCAACGACAACTGGACCTCCATGGTCCGCCAGGACTTCAGCCGGGGCAGCAAGCCGGGCGTGTTCGACATGGACGGCGCCAAGGTCGGCCTGGTCACCTGCTACGAGGCGGCCTTCGACTGGGCCGTGCGCTCCGAGGTCACCGACGGCGCCCAGATGATCTCCGTGCCCAGCAACAACGCGACCTTCGACCGCAGCGAGATGACCTACCAGCAGCTCGCGATGTCCCGCGTCCGTGCCGTCGAGCACAGCCGGACCGTCACCGTTCCGGTGACCAGCGGCGTCAGCGCGATCATCATGCCGGACGGGATGATCACGCAGAAGACCGGCATGTTCGTCGCCGACTCGCTGGTGCAGAAGGTCCCGCTGCGCTCCTCGCAGACCCCCGCGACCCGGCTGGGCATCCTTCCGGAGATCGCCCTGGTGCTGGTCGCCGCGGGCGGACTCGGCTGGGCGATCGGCGCGGGTGTGCGCGGGCGACGCGCCGGTGGCGTGTAGCCGTACGCCTGCCGGGCGCCCGGGGAAGACCGCCTGGGCCACGGAACCGGCCCGTTAGGGTCGGGGCCATGGCTACTCCTGACTTCATCCGAGCCCTCCGGGATTCCATCGGCCACGAGTTGCTGTGGCTGCCCGGCGTCAGCGCCGTCGTCCTCGACGACGCGGGCAGAGTGCTGCTCAACCGTCGCTCCGACACCCGCAGGTGGGCACTGATCGGCGGCATCCCGGAGCCGGGGGAGCAGCCCGCGGCCTGCGCGGTGCGGGAGGTCGAGGAGGAGACGGGGGTGCACTGCGAGGTGGAGCGGGTGATCGTCGTCCAGTCGCTGCGGCCCGTCGCCTACGACAACGGCGACGTGTGCCAGTACATGGACATCTCGTTCCGCTGCCGTGCCCTCGGCGGCGAGGCGCGGGTGAACGACGACGAGTCCCTCGAAGTCGGCTGGTTCGAGGTGGACGCCCTGCCCGAGCTGAACGACTTCGCACACCTGAGGATCAAGCAGGCGCTGTCGGACGCACCCACATGGTTCGACCCCACTAGTAGCGAGGGAAGTGTGGGTTGAGACCACATGGGGCGCGGCTTGGGTGCTGCCTAGGGTCAGGGCATGACCGCTAGCAGCGCCCTCTCGGCACCCCATGGCGCCTCCACCCCCACGCTCGACCTCGGCGGCCGCACCGCTCTCGTCACCGGCGCGGCCGGCGGCATCGGCCGCGCCTGCGCGCTGCGGCTCGCGGCCGCCGGGGCCAAGGTGAGAGCGGTGGACCGGGACGCCGCGGGCCTCGACGCGCTCGCCGTTCAGTCCCAGGGCCTCGCGGGCAGCCTCGAACCGCACGTCCTCGACCTGACCGACCTGGACGCCGCCGAACTCGCCGCCGCCGGGACCGACGTCCTCGTCAACAACGCGGGGCTGCAACTGGTCCGCCCCATCGAGGAGTTCCCGCCCGACGTCTTCCACACGGTGCTGACGGTGATGCTGGAGGCCCCGTTCCGGCTGATCCGCGGCGCGCTGCCCCACATGTACGGGCAGGGGTGGGGGCGCGTCGTCAACGTCTCCTCCGTTCACGGACTGCGCGCCTCCGCCTACAAGTCGGCCTATGTGGCCGCCAAACACGGACTGGAAGGCCTGTCCAAGACGGCCGCCCTCGAAGGCGCGCCCCACGGCGTCACCTCGAACTGTGTGAACCCCGCCTACGTGCGCACCCCGCTCGTCGAGCAGCAGATCGCCGACCAGGCCCGGACGCACGGCATCCCCGAGGACCGTGTGCTGTCCGAGGTGCTGCTGCAGGACAGTGCCGTGAAGCGGCTCATCGAGCCCGAGGAGGTCGCGGAGGCCGTGGCGTATCTGTGCGGGCCGCAGGCGTCCTTCGTGACCGGTGCCTCCCTCGTCCTCGACGGTGGCTGGACCGCGCACTGAGAAGGTCGGGGCCGGCCGGCGGCGGAGTTCTCCACAGGGCTGACGGGGCGGTCGGGTGATGGTGAATCCTGTGAGCATGTCCCGCGATCACGTGCAGTCCGCCGAGCGCTCCGACGCAGCCGCCGCAGCGCCGGCCGCCGGCGCCGAGGCGCCGTTCCTGGAGCTGCTGGCCCGGGGGGCATCCGCCGACGCCTACGAGCAGCCGGTCCTGCTCGCCCGCGCCGAGGGACAGTCGGCCGAACGGATCGGCGCACTCGAACAGGCCAAGCTGCTGGCGCTGCGCGTGCGCTCGGAGCTGGAGGGGCGGCGCCGGCGCGAGGCCGAGTTGTCCGCGCTCTTCGAGACCGCCCACGACCTCGCCGGGCTGCGCGACCTGGACGCGGTGCTGCGGGCCATCGTCCAGCGTGCCCGATCACTGCTCGGCACCGACGTGACATACCTCAGCCTGAACGACCCGGAACGCGGCGACACCTACATGCGGGTCACCGAGGGCTCGGTGGCGGCCCGCTTCCAGCAGTTGCGGCTCGGCATGGGCGAGGGGCTCGGCGGCCTGGTCGCCCAGACGGCCCGCCCGTACGTCACCGACGACTACTTCAAGGACGAACGCTTCCAGCACACCCGCACCATCGACGCGGGTGTGCGGGACGAGGGCCTGGTCGCCATCCTCGGCGTGCCGCTGACACTGGGGCACCACGTCATCGGGGTCCTCTTCGCGGCGGACCGGCGGGCCCGGGTCTTCGAACGGGAGCAGATCGCGCTGCTCGGTTCCTTCGCGGCGCTGGCCGCGGCCGCCATCGACACCGCGAACCTCCTCACCGAGACCCGCTCGGCCCTCGCCGGACTGGAGCGGGCCAACGAGATCATCCGGGACCACAACGGGGTCATCGAGCGGGCCTCCGACGTCCACGACCGGCTCGCCGAACTCGTGCTGCGCGGCGGCGGGGTCCACGACGTGGCCGCGGCAGTCTCCGAGATCCTGGACGGCACCGTCGAGTTCGCCGAGGCCGCCGACGCAGCCGCCGAGGCCCTGGAGGTGTCCCGCGCCGAGGGACACGCGGTGCGCCACGCGGACGACTGGATCGCCGCGGTGGCGGCCGGCGGCGAACTGCTCGGCGCGCTCGTGCTGCGCGGGCATCCGGGCCTCGACCCCGTCGACCAGCGCACCCTGGAACGCGCCGCCATGGTCACCTCGCTCCTGCTGCTCGCCCGGCGCTCCGCCGCCGAGGCCGAACAGCGCGTCCGCGGCGAGCTGCTGGACGACCTGCTCGACGCCCGCGACCGCGACCCGCGCCTGCTGCGCGACCGGGCCACCCGGCTGCACGCCGACCTCGACACCACCCATGTCGTACTCGCCGCCCGCCTGGACGCGGCCGCGGCCGACGCCGACCAGGAGGCGGCTGCCCGCAGGCGGCTGTGGTCCGCCGCCTCCCACCTCGCCGCCACCCGGCACGGCCTGGCCTCCAGCCGGGACGGCGGCACCGTCCTGCTGTTGCCCCTGAACTCGGGTGACACGGCGACGAAGCTGGCGCGCCGCACCGCCCGTCACCTCGGCACCGCCGTGCACGAGGCGGTCACCGTCGGCGCCTCCGCCCCGGTCGAGGACCTCGCCGCCCATCCGGACGCCGTGGCCGCCGCCTACGGGGAGGGCCGCCGCTGTCTCGACGCCCTGCGGCTGCTCGGCCGAGCCGGCGACGGGGCAGCCGCCGAGGACTTCGGGTTCCTGGGCCTGTTGCTCGCCGGGGACCGGGACATCGGCGGTTTCGTCGGCCGTACGATCGGTCAGGTCGTGGCCTACGACGAACGACGTGGCACCGACCTGGTGCGCACCCTCGACGCGTACTTCGCCTGCGGGATGAGCCCGGCTCGTACGAAGGACGACCTGCACGTCCACGTGAACACGGTCGCCCAGCGCCTGGACCGGATCGGGCGTCTGCTCGGCGACGACTGGCAGAGTCCCGCACGCGCCCTCGAGATCCAACTCGCCCTGCGTCTGCACCGCTTGTCGGCACCGGCACAGCACTGACCCCCGTACGCACGGGCGTACGGGGGTCAGTCACGCGAGGATCAGACGGTGTGCGCGTCCGCGGTGCGGGCGGGCACCACCTCCGGCCCGGCGGCGGACTCGACCTCTGACAGGTCCCGGTTGCGGGTCTCCTTGGCCACGGCCACCGCGAGCACGGTCAGCACGGCCGCGCCGATGACGTACAGCGCGATCGGCGTGGAACTGCCGTAGTCGGACAACAGCGCTGTGGCGATCAGCGGGGCGGGCGCGCCTGCCGCGACCGAGGCGAACTGGGCGCCGATGGAGGCGCCGGAGTAGCGCATCCGGGTCGCGAACATCTCCGAGAAGAACGCGGCCTGGGGCGCGTACATCGCGCCGTGGAACACCAGGCCCACGGTCACCGCGAGGATCAGGTTGCCGAAGCCGCCGGTGTCGATGAGCGAGAAGAAGGGGAACATCCACAGCCCGACGCCGACCGCGCCGAGGAGATACACCGGGCGGCGGCCGACGCGGTCCGACAGCGCGCCCCAGCACGGGATGACCGCGAAGTGCACGGCCGACGCGATGAGCACCGAGTTGAGCGCGGTCTGCTTGGAGACGCCGGCCGAGGTGGTGGCGTAGACGAGGATGAACGCGGTGATCACGTAGTAACTGATGTTCTCCGCCATGCGCGCGCCCATCGCCACCAGGACGTCCCGCCAGTGGTGACGCAGCACGGAGACGATCGGCAGCTTCTCCGGGGCGCCGGGCCCTGCCGCCTTGCGTGCCTCGGCCTGCTCCAACGCCTGTTTGAAGACCGGCGATTCATCGACAGAAAGACGAATCCACAAACCGACGACGACCAGCACGCCGGAGAGCAGGAACGGTATCCGCCAGCCCCAGCTGCCGAACGCGGCGTCCGACAGGACGGCGGTGAGGAAGGACAGCACGCCGGTCGCGAGAAGCTGCCCTGCGGGGGCCCCGGTCTGCGGCCATGACGCCCAGAAGCCGCGCCGCCGAGCGTCCCCGTGCTCGGACACCAGGAGCACCGCCCCGCCCCACTCGCCGCCGAGCGCGAACCCCTGGACCAGCCGCAGCACGGTCAGCAGCACCGGCGCGGCCGTGCCGATGGTCGCGTGCGTCGGCAGCAGACCGATCGCGAAGGTCGCCCCGCCCATCAGCAACAGACTCAACACCAGCAGCTTCTTGCGTCCCAGCCGGTCGCCGTAGTGCCCGAACACGAGGGCACCCAGCGGTCGCGCCGCGAATCCGACGGCGTACGTCAGGAACGACAGCAGCGTGCCGACGAGGGGGTCGGAGCCCGGGAAGAACAGCTTGTTGAAGACGAGGGCCGCGGCGGATCCGTAGAGAAAGAAGTCGTACCACTCGATGGTGGTGCCGATGAGGCTGGCGGCGACGATGCGCTTGAGGTTGTTCGGGGCCGGTGGAGCGGTTGCGGGCGACGACATCGGCACCACTTCCTGGGATGTGACGGGGACGTTTGCGTGTCGCCACACCGTAGGAACCCGCAGGTCAGGCGCACATGTGGCGGGGCAACATAGTTCGAGGGTTGGCTATGCGTGCAGCCACCATGCCGCCCGCAGGCTCACCGAGGCACAAACGATTCCAGGCAGGCGTCTTCGAGGGACATGACCGCCATGACCGACTACCACAGGACCAGACCAACCCACTCACGAGGCATACGGCCCAGACCGCAGATCGCGGTAACGCCGACCCGGCCGCTTTCATGATCCAGGGAGATGGTCAGGGGCAGACCCGCCGGTATGGCCGGTCGGGAATGTAAGTGCGCCACTGCGCGCGGGTCAGCTCCGTGTTCCCGGCACGGGAGCAGACAAGGGATACCGCTCGGTCCGGATCCACCACGTACCGCTGGAGCGGGACGTGCTCGCCGCCCGCGTACAGCATGGTGCTGTCCGGGCTGAAGGCGAGCGTGTCGACGCTCTCACCGGAGGTGGGCAGAGAAGGACCGAGAGGTTGCTGGGTCGAGATGTCCCAGAGTTGGACGGTGCCCGCGTCGCCGCCCACGGCGAGCGTGCTGCCGTCCGGACTGAACGCGAGGGCCGTGATCGTCTCGGCTGAGTCGGAGGACGGATCGACGGGTGCCAGGAAGACGTTCCTCAGGATGCCCGCCCGGTGCCGGAGGTCGCCGTCCCAGACGGCCACCCGTCCCGTCCCGTCGCCGGCCGCCAGGCCGGAGCCGTCGGGAGCGAAGGCGATGGCTGCGATGTCGTCGTGCTGGACGAGGTCGTGGGCGTGGGACAGGCCCGCTCGGACCACGCGGTTGTCGGTCACGAGGAGCCCGCCGTCACGGCTGACGGCCAGATGACGGCCGGCCGGGCCGGGGAGGAGCGCCGTCCTCCGACGCTGCGTGGTGTCCCATGTCTCGTTGACGAAGCCGTCGTCGGTCAGACGTGCGGTGAGGAGCGTACGGCCACCCGGTCCCAGGGCGATCGAGTCCGGCGGCATCGCGGACGCCTTCGCCAGGTCCACAGTGGTCTTCGCCCGTCCGGCGGCCACGTCCCACACCGTCAGACTGTGAGGCCCAGTGTCCCAGCCGGAGGCGGAGACCCCGTACGCGAACATGCCGCCGTCGGGGCTGAAGGACAGCAAGGGCTCGGGGACGTCCGCGGGGAGCGTCGGTATGCCGGTGCGGAAGACGGGATGTGGCGGGTCCGGCAGGGTCCGCAGCAAACGGCCGTCGTGTGTGCTCCGCAACCGGAAGACGTAGCGGTCGCCGATACGTTCGGCGGTGGCGAGCGTCCTGCCGTCGGGGCTGAGCCGGACCCCGGTGAGCGGACTCGTTCGCCAGGCGCGGGTGAGCGTCGCGGTGAGGTCGAGGGTGTGGACCGTGCCCCCCTCGAGGTATCGCAGCAGGGGCCGCGAGGAGTCCCAGGCGAGACCGGAGAGCGTCTCGTTGTCCAAGGAGTGCCGGAAAACGGGGGCGCCGCCGCTGGGCAGACGCCACACTCGGATCTCCTGGCCGCCGCCGGTCGCCAGGAACGAGCCGTCCCTGCTCACGACGGCGTTATCGGCACCCTGGTGGGCGACGTCGGCGAGCTCTCGTCCCGACGTGGTGTCCCATACACGCACCCGGTTCCCGGTGAGAGCGAGGAGCCGGCCGCCGGTGAGGCCCAGGAAGGTGTCGTCACCACAGACGCCGCGAGCGCTCGTCCAGGCGCCGGAGCGGACGCTGCGCGCGGAGGTGTCCCAGACCTGCGGGGCCCGGCCGCGCGGGCAGACGGCCAGCAGCCGGTCGTCGTCGGCCGCTGCGTGGGCGAGCTCCCCCCTGCCGGCCGACGGGGTCCGGAAGACCAGATGGCCGTCGGTGACCGAGTAAAGCCCAGCCCGGTCGTCGTCCGGGCTCCTCACCAGGTAATTGCGGCCGCTCGCCCCGAAGCTCACGATGTCCCTGAACGGCAGGGAACCCCCGATCCAGTGTCTCGTTCGTGTGTCCCACAGCCGCTGGGTCCTGTCAGCGGTCTGGATGACGAGCACCCGGCCGCCCGGGCCCGCGGCGAGCACCGCCCCGTGAGGTACCGGCCCCGAGGCGGTACGGCGGTGGGTGCCCACATCCCACGTTCGCCAGGTGTCGTCGCTGATGCTGAGCAGAGTGCGCCCGGAGACGTCGAGGAACCGCTCCGGTGTGTCACCGGGCGCCGGGTCGGTGAAGTTGCCCAGTTCGGGCTGGGCCAGCGCGCCCAGCAGCGCTCGGCGGGACTCCGGCAGCGGAGAAGTGCGCCATGCGGCGACTCCGAGCAGCATCGCCGTGCGCGGGTCGGTGGTACGCAACGCGTCGGCGACCGCGGCCACCCGGCGGGCCGCCGAGTCGGTGGTCTGCTTCTCGCTGTCCTGACGCAGTCGCAGGGCGGTCATGCCGACGACCAGGGCCACCGCCAGCACGGCGCAGAGCGAGGCCGTGAGCGTGCGGCTCCGGCGCCGAGCCCGGGTGGCGGCCCGCTCCTCCGTCGCCCGCTGCTCCGCCGCGGAGACCAGGAAGGCCGTCTCGTCGGACGTCAGACCGTCGTAGCCGCGGTCGTCGCCCGCGAACAGTTCCTCGGCCCGCGCCAGGCGGGTGCCCCGGTAGAGCGTGCCCGGGTCGCGGTCATGCTCCAGCCAGGTGCGGGTGGCATCGGTCAGCTGCCGGTGGTGGCGCAGCCGCTCCCGGTCCGCGTCGATCCACTCGCGCAGCCGCGGCCAGCACGTGATGAGCGCCTCGTGGGCGAGCTGCACTCCGTCGTCGTCGGTGATCAGCAGCCGCGCCTGGGTCAGCCGCCCGGCGACGGCTCGCACTTCGGGGTCCTGCCACCCGGCCATTTCCTCCCGGCTGAGCGGGCGGCGCGTGTCGGCGTTGCCCTGGCCGGGCTCGACCATCCGCAGGAGCAGGTGCCGGGCAGCGTGCGCCTGCGCCGGCGAGAGTTCCCCGTACGCCTCCTCGGCGCTGACCGCGATCGCGCCGCGCACCCCGCCGGCCGCTTCGTACGCGGCCAGGGTCAGCATCCGTCCCTTACGCCGCCGCCAGGTCTCCAGCAGAGCATGGGACAGCATCGGCAGTCCGCCGGGCTCGTCGAGAACGTCCTCGACGATCCGTGCGGTCAGTGCCCGCTCCACGATGAGACCGGCCGCCTGCGCGGGACCGATCACCGCTTCGCGCAGTTCGTCGGCGGTCATGGACCTGACCAGGAGTCCGCTCCCGTGCAACGCCTCCGCCAGACGCGGGTGCTCGGCGCACCGCGCGTAGAAGTCGGACCGTACCGCGATGAGCACGCGCAGTCGGCTTCCCGGGTCGCGCGCGGTGAGCAGAAGGTCGAGGAAGCGGTCCCGCTCGGCGCGTTCGCGGCAGAGGGTGAAGACCTCCTCGAACTGATCCACCACCACCCAGCTCTCCGGATCGTCGGCCTTCGGTGTCAGCAGATGTCCGTAGGTGGTGGCGGGCCGGGCTCCCGGAGTGAGGATCCGAAGCACCGCCTTACGCCCCTGCTGCGCGGTCTTCTCCCGCAGCAGGGGAATCAGACCGGCCCGCAGCAGGGAGGACTTGCCGCTGCCGGACGCCCCGAACACCACGGCGAACGGGGACCCGCACGTGAGCTCGCTCAGCTCGTCGATCAGTCGGTCCCGGCCGAAGAACAGCTCACGGTCGTCCGGCTCGAAACGCGCGAGACCACGGTAGGGCGGTGCGGCGTCGGCATCCTCCTGCCTCCCCTCCCCAGCCAGCGCCTCGGCCTCCTGCCACCGTGCCTCCCACGGAACGGGGTCCTCCCCGCATGCCCGGACGTACGCCTGGAGCACGGCCAACGACGGCAGTCGCTCGCCGCTCGCCGCTTTCGCCAGGGTCGTCACCGAGAAGCCGGCCTTCTTCGCCATGGTCCGGTACGAGACGCCCCCCGCCGAGCGGCGCAGCTCCCGAAGATCGTGGGCCAGTCGCTGCACGGGGCCCGCCGCCGGGTCGACCGGTAGTTCGGGACGTCCCATCGCGAGCCTCTTTCACATACAAGGAAACATGCCGATCAGCGGCCCAAGGTACTTTTCGTCCTCCTCGGACGAGAACCCTTTCTGATGTGATGTTCGCCAGTGGGCTCGCGGAGGCGGCAGCAAGCGGCGGACAGCAGCTCCTGTCACCACCAGGGTCGGGTCCCGAAGCCGACGTACACCGCCCACAGGATTGTCTGACCTGGCAAAAGGGAGGTGCCAAACAACTTTCCGGTTGCCAGTGTCGGTGCGGCAAGGCCGGATCCCGGCACACCGAACCCTCCCCTGGGAAGAGCGCATGTCCTCCCCCGAAGCGATGACGATCCTCGGATCGCAAGCGCCTCGACAGTCGGCGCCATCGCCGCGAGACCGCACCTGCAAGAACGCCGGCGGCCATGTGCGGGCGGGGGTGAGTGCGGTTGGCAGCGCACCTGAAAGCACGGGTGCGGTCGCCTCGCCGAAGGTGCACACAGTGGCACCGACCAGCCATATCAACGGAAACCGGGGGACGCCGCACGTGCGCATCGCCTTCCTGCTGCACAACGCCTACGCGATGGGCGGCACCGTACGGACGACCATGACACTCGCCGAAACGCTCGCCGCGAGACACCAGGTGGAACTCGTGTCGGTCTTCCGGCACCGTGAGAAGCCACAACTGGGGCGGTCGCCGAAGGTACCGCTGCGGGCCCTGGTGGACCGGCGCAAGGGATCCGAGGACGCGGCGGACCCCCTCACCCGGCAGGCAGGGGAGGTCTTCCCGAAGGGGGACAGCCGCTCGCACCAGTACCACCGGCTCGCCGAGCAGCGGGTCATCGACTGGCTGCGGGAGACGGACGCCGACGTCGTCGTGGGCACCAGGGCCGGACTCAACGCGCTGCTGGCCCGGTTCGGACCACGACATGCCGTGCTCGTCGGCCAGGAGCACCTCACCCACGACAACCACTCGCACGGGCTGCGGATGGAACTCCAGCGCCGGTACGGCGGTCTCGACGCGCTGGTCACCATGACCGAGGTCGACGCGCGCGACCACCGGCGCGGCATGCGGCTGCCGCGCACCCGGGTGCTGGCCATCCCCAACAGCGTCCCCGAACCCTCGGTGCCGCCGGCCGACGCGGCGGCCAAGGTCGTCGTCGCGGCGGGACGGCTGGCCCGCGTCAAGCGGTACGAGATGCTGGTCGACGCGTTCGCCCTGGCCGGTGCGGCCTGCCCCGACTGGTCCCTGCGCATCTACGGGGACGGCACGGAGCGCGCCCGGATAGCCGACCGGATTGCCCATCACGGCCTGGGTGACCGGGTCTTCCTGATGGGTTCGGCCACTCCCATCGAGGCCGAGTGGGTCAAGGGCTCCATCGCGGCGGTGACCTCCGCGCACGAGTCGTTCGGGATGACGATCGTGGAGGCCATGCGCTGCGGCCTGCCCGTGGTGAGCACCGACTGCCCCCACGGGCCCGGAGAGATCATCCGCCACGGTGTGGACGGCTGTCTCGTCCCGCGCGACAGCACCCGGGGCGTGGCCGACGCGCTGCTGGCACTCATGCAGGACGACGGACGGCGTGCGGAGATGGGCAGGGCCGCCCGGGCCAGTGCGGAGAAACGATTCACCCCGGAGGGCGTCGCCGACCGCTACGAGCGTCTGTTCGACACTCTGGTGGAGCAGCGGGCCGGGCGGTCCGCTCCTCCACCACCCGGCCCGGCCGACTGGCGCGACCGTGCCGCCGTGCTCGCCGCCACGGCAGGCATCCTCGCCCGCGGAGCGGTGCGCCGCGGGCGGCGCAAGCTGGGCTGGGTCGGATGAACGCGGATCGCACAGCGGCCTCGGCACAGCGGATGCTGTGGATCGTGGCCGCCGGCTTCTGTCTGGTGTCGGCCGTCCTCGTACCGCTCACACTGCCGCTCGGCTGGGACGAGATCGTGTACGCCAGCCGCTTCGGACCGTACGGTCCCGCGACCCCCTTCAGCGCCCCGCGTACCCGCGGGGTCCCCTTGCTGCTCGCTCCGATCGCCTCCTGGAGCGACTCGACGGTGCTGCTCAGGGTGTGGCTGCTCCTGCTGGCCGGCGGTGCGCTCTGGCTGGGATTCCGGCCCTGGCTGCGCATCGTGCACCGCCCGTCGACGGTGTGGGTGGCGGCCGGGCTGTACGGCAGCCTGTGGATCACTCTGTTCTACGCCGGTTCCGCGATGCCGAACCACTACACCGCGATGGGTGCCACCGCCGCGGTGGGCTGTTTCCTCGCGCCGCGTCCCCGGTACGCGGGTGTCGCGGCAGGCCTGGCGGTGGTGACCCTGATGCGGCCCAACGACGGCGTGGCCGTCGCCGCGCCGCTGCTCCTGGCCGCCGTACTGATGCCCGCACTGCGCGACCACAACCGACTTCGGGGGCGTCTGTCGGCCGTGACGGCCGGACTCGTGGCGGGTGCGCTGCCCTGGGTCGTCGAGGCCGAGGTGCGGTTCGGCGGGGTGCGGAACCGGCTCGCGGAGGCCGACCAGGTCCAGGGCGGTCTGCGGGCCGTCTTCTCCCTGCGCGCCCATCTCACCGCGCTGGACGGCCCGCTGCTGTGCCGGCCCTGCACGGGCGACACCGTACGGCTGCCCGTCACGGAGTGGTGGGTGCTGCTGCCGCTGCTGGTCGGCCTGGGACTGTGGGCGGAGCGCCGGGCGCGCCGGTCCGTTGCCCCGCTGTGGCTGTCCGTGGCGGTGGCGGTGGCCACGGCGGCGCCGTATCTCTTCCTCGTCCCCTACGCCGCGCCGCGGTTCCTGCTGCCGGCCTACGCCCTGCTGGCGCTCCCAGCCGCTGTCGGGCTCCTCGCCGTCGTCCACCGGGCCCGCAACCGCCGTTCGCTGCCGGCAGCCGCGGTGCTCGCCCTGGCACTCCTCGGGCACTGGGGCATCCAGGCAGGGCTCGTCCACACTCACGCGGGCATCCAGCAGCGGGCCCGCGGAGACTGGGACCGGATCGAGTCCGTGCTGCGCGAGCACGGGGTGCACCCGCCGTGTGTCCTCGCGGGGAACACTTCGACGATTCCCATCGCCCACACCGCGGGCTGCTCCGTCACGGAGACGGATCCCCCCGCGCACCCCAGTGCGCTGGTCCTTCGCGAGCGGAACCCACCGCATTGGGCCCGCGACTGGCCACGTTTTCCGGTTCCGGACACCTACAACCCCGGATGGACCGTCGTCGTGCGTCCATGACTGCCGGCAGTGCGGCTCGGGGCCGGTAGAGCGGTAAGGGGCCCCGAGGTCCACTTTGGCGCTGACGGCTCCCGAGGTGCCTTCGCGTCCGGGCCCGAGCAGTGCAGCGCCCGGCGCATGCCCCGCCCCGTACGGCAAACGTTGGATGGGCTGCACGACTCCCGCTGCTCGTGGAGCGCGCGTGGCGCGATCTGTGGCAGCAGGACGGTTTCCGCCCCGACGGCAGCGACGATTTCCTTCGGTCGCTGACATCAGCTGTTGCACGAACGACTCCCACAGCCTGTTTCACACCGCCGTGGCCCGACCGTCGCCGTCCGGCCGGGGCGTCGAGCAGGTTGCCGGGCAGCCGCCGTAAGCCGAAGGCGTCCTGCACCGTCGTGTCGCCCGCAGGATGTTGCTCGAAGGTGTCGATACTGAGCCGCGCGGCGAGCTCCGCGCCCCGTCGCACCGCCGGTCCACCGTCGTGCCGTCGGGCTGAAGGCCCGTGAGGCAGAGGTGTGAAGCAACGACAGCCTGACATCCGGGCAAGTGATGTGGAGCCCGCCCCTCCGGAATTGTATGCGGTGGCAAAAGGGGCCTGCCAGACAACCTTCCGGCTGTGAGCGTCGGTCGTGACATCCCTGCGCGTCGAACCACCGGAGCACACCATGCCCACCAGCGTCCTCATCGCCGTCGCCTTGTCCGTCCTCCTCGGATTCCTGGTGATCGTGCTGCCGACCGGGGACACCGAGACATCCGGCTCGACGGCGGCGGACGATGTGACGATCAACGCCGAAACCGTCGACGGCAAGAAGCGCGTCGACTTCCCACAGATCCGCTGGAACATCAACCACGGCTCGGGTGCCTATCTGACAATGCTCGACCAACTGCGGAACCTCGCCGAAACCTCGGCCAACGGCCGCGTCGTATCCGATGTGGATACCGGGGTGGAAGTCGTCATCACCGACGACTCGGAGAACCAGAGTTTCGCCGACGTTGTGATCGGTAGCGGCAACACCACCCGGACCCTTCATGCGATCGTACGGCTCAGCGATTTCTACGTCGTGCGGTTCTTCTCCGACGACACCCCGCACGACTTCGTCCTGAATCTCGCCTCCGACGTCCACGTCAAGGAGGACGCCACCGACGACAACTGGGGTTTCGGCAAGGAGGGCTACGACGCCCTCGCCCGTGTCGCGAACCAGTCGCTGACGGCCGTCAACCTGAGCGAGTCCAGCCTTGAGAACAGCCTCAGGGACCTCGGCGTCCGCAGCACCGACCGCACCGCCCAGGCGCTCGGCATGCTGCGCTACATCATCGCCATCACCGAGGCCTCACGGTTCGGCCACATCGCCAACCGCATCGCGAACGGCATGGACAACCGGTCCAACGTCTTCGTCACCGCACAGGAGGTCGGCCTGATACGTACCTAGACCAGCATCAGCCATGTCCTCATCGGCCGTACTCACCCGCCTCCGGAGGTGTGCATGTGGTGGGGCCCCAGAGTTCTGGGCGCGGAGGTGCGTGCACCACCATGCCTCCATGCCGACGGCCCGAATCTCGCCCATGCCCGGGGAGGTCGTCATGGTGACCCCGGTGGCGCCGGAGATCAACAGTGCTCTGCCGGACTCAATCGCCCGGGGCACCTCTCACCTGGTGAGACGGGGAAGGCGCCCCTCTTCGCCCGCCGTGTGAATCCTGTGTGACAGAAGCGTTGACTGGGTCTTGCACGAGAACTTATGTTCTGGCCGAGCTTACGAACCGTGTTCGAAATGCCGACAGCGTGAACTGTCGATGCGTCCCCACCCCCCAGCTCCAGCCCCAGCCCCAGAGGGAGTAGCCCGTGAGACCTGCGCTCACCCGTCGAACGGTCCTCGGCATGATGGCCGGCTCGGCCGCCGCCACCTTCACCGGCGTCTCCGCCGGTACCGCCCACGCCGCCGTGCCCGCGTCACCCGGTGTGACGTACACGAACAGCATCGCCGAGCAGCGGGCCGACCCGCACATCTGGAAGCACACCGACGGCTTCTACTACTTCACCGCCACGGTGCCGGCGTACGACCGCATCGTGCTGCGCCGCGCCACCACGATCCAGGGGCTCTCCTCGGCCACCGAGACGACCATCTGGACCAAGCACGCCAGCGGTGCGATGGGCGCCCACATCTGGGCTCCGGAGATCCACTTCATCGACGGCAAGTGGTACATCTACTTCGCCGCCGGTGACGCCAACAACATCTGGAAGATCCGGCCGTACGTCCTCGAGTGCACCGCCGCGAACCCGATCACGGGACCGTGGACGGAGAAGGGGCGTATCGCACTGCCGCTCGACACCTTCTCCCTGGACGCGACGACCTTCGTCGTGAACGGCAGCCGCTACCTCTCCTGGGCGCAGAACGACCCGGCCGTCGGCTCCGGCACCAACATCTACATAGCGCAGATGTCCAGCCCCTGGACCATCACCGGCACTCCAGTCATGCTCAGCCGGCCCACCGCCTCGTGGGAGACCGCCGGAGGACAGACGGTCAACGAGGGCCCGGCCGTGATCCAGCGGAACGGCAAGGTCTTCATGACCTTCTCGGCCAGCGCCACCGACGCCAACTACTGCATGGGCATGCTGACCGCCTCCGCGTCGGCCAACCTGCTCAGCGCCTCGTCCTGGGCCAAGTCCGCCGGTCCGGTGTTCGCCAGCAACGCCGCCACCGGCCAGTACGGTCCCGGCCACAACCAGTTCACGGTCTCCGAGGACGGCAAGTCGGACATCCTCGTCTACCACGACCGCAACTACAAGGACATCAGCGGCGACCCCCTCAACGACCCCAACCGCCGCACTCGCGTCCAGAAGATCTACTGGAAGGCCGACGGCACACCCGACTTCGGCATCCCGGTCGCCGACGGTCTCACCCCGATCCGGCTCTCCTCGTACAACTTCCCCGACCGGTTCATCCGGCACTGGGAGTTCCGCGCCAAGATCGAGCCGAACGTCTCCCCGCTGCCCGACTCGCAGTTCCGGGTCGTCACCGGCCTCGCCGGCAGCGGCACCGTCTCCCTGGAGTCGGCCAACTTCCCCGGCTACTTCCTGCGCCACAAGAACTTCGAGGTGTGGGTGGAGAAGAACGACGGGACGGCCCAGTTCCGCGGTGACGCCTCCTTCACCGCCCGGGCCGGCCTCGCGGACTCCGCCGGCGTCTCGTACGAGTCGTCCAACTTCCCGGGCCGCTACATCCGCCACTACAACTACCTGCTGAACGTCCAGGCTCTCAGCACGGCGACCGACCGGGCCGACGCCACCTTCTACACCCAGTGAGCCACTGCCCCGGCCCGTTACCCCTCAGCGGCTCCGACCGTACCGGTCGGAGCCGCGCCCACCCGTACTGAGGAGAGCCTCCTGTAACCCACTTCCGACCGGGACGGATCCGACCGTCGTCTCACACCCTCGCTCCGCACCCTGCTGCGTGCCTGCCCTGGCGATTCGACTGCAGCACGTGAGGGACCCCCGTCACCCGTCCGCAGACCTGAGACTCGCGACCGTTTCGCGGATCGTCGGGTGACGGTACAGCTCCCGCAGGCGCAAGGGCGGGAGGCCACGGGCGCGCAGGGCGGCGGTGATACGGACGGCGAAGAGGGAGTTTCCGCCGAGTTCGAAGAAGTCATCGTCCGGGCCGGCCGGGACGCCCAGGATGTCGCTCCAGATCTCTGTCAGGGTCGCGGTGAGGTTGTCGGTGGCCGTAGCCGTCCCGGAGGGGGCCGTGTTCCCGGGTGCCGGTGGACGGCCGACCGGGGGGAGTCTCGTTGTGTCGAGTTTGCCGTTTGACGTCAGCGGGAGCGTGTCCACAGGCGCGATCGTGGCGGGGAGCATGTAGTCGGGCAAAAGACCTGCGGCCCGTTCGCGGATCGTGGTGGGGTCGGCCTCGGGCGACAGCACCACGTAGGCGTCGATCCTGGCTGTGGCGGCGTCGACCAGGTCGTCGCGGCGTACGACGACGGCCGCGGTGCGTACGCCGGGGTCCTCCAGCAGGACGGAGCGGATCTCGTCGAGTTCGATGCGGAAGCCGCGGATCTTGACCTGGCTGTCGATACGGCCGAGGTGTTCGAGGCGTCCGTCGGGGCGCAGGCGGCCGAGGTCGCCGCTGCGGTACATCGTGCCTCCGGTGAAGGGGTCCGGTACGAACCGCTGGGCCGTCAGTTCCTCCTGGCCCAGGTAGCCGAGTGCCACGCCGGCACCGCCCACGCAGATCTCGCCCGCGACTCCAGGGGGTAGGAGCCGTCCGTACCGGTCCAGCACATACACGTGCCAGCCGGGCAGGGCGCGGCCGACCGAGCGAGTGGTGGCGAGCGCCAGTTTCCGGGTGAGGGTCTGCTCGGTGACATGGACGGTGGTCTCCGTGATGCCGAACATGTTCACCACGCGGCAGGCGGACTCCGGGTGCCGGTCGAACCAGCGCAGCAGCACCCGGGCGTCGAGGGGTTCGCCGCCGAAGACGACCACCCGTACGCCCACCTCCGTGTGGTCCACCTCCAGTAGCTGCGCGAAGGCCGAGGGGGTCTGGCTGAGCACGGTGACCTTCTCGGTCACGAGCAGATCCCGGAAGCGCTCCGGCTCACGGGAGACGAAGTACGGCACCACGACCAGCCGCGCGCCGGTCAGCAGGCAGCCCCAGATCTCCCATACGGAGAAGTCGAACGCGCTGGAGTGGAACCACGTCCACACGTCCGCGCCGGTGAGCGCGTATTCGTCGCGCGTCGCGTCGATCAGGGCGATCACGTTCCGGTGGGGTACGACGACGCCCTTGGGGCGGCCGGTGGAGCCGGAGGTGTAGATGACGTAGGCAGGGTCGTCGGGCGACGGGGGCGGCAGGCTCGTGACGCCCGCGGCCGCCGCCTCGTCGAACAGTTCGTCCGGCGTCACCTGAACGCACCCCGCCACCGCCGGGAACTCGGGAAGCCGGGTGACCACCACACCCAGCTCCGCGTCCCGTGCCGTGTGGGCCAGCCGGTCCGCCGGGTAGGCGGGGTCGACGGGCACGTAGGTCGCGCCGGCCTTCAGTACGGCGAGCTGGGTGACGACGAGTTCGGCGGAGCGCTCCAGACATACGCCCACCCGGTCACCGCCGTTGACGCCGAGCGCCCGCAAGCCCGATGCCAACCGGACTGCCTGTTCGTCGAGTTCGCGGTAGGTCAGGCCGGCCTCGCCGTCGGTCACAGCGATGCGGTCCGCGCTCGCGGCGACGACTCGGGCGAACGCCTCCACCACGCTCATCGGCGTGGTAGCCACAGGACGGGGTGGCTGGCCGAGTGCCGCCGTGCGGGTTCGCTCGGCCTCGTCGAGAAGCTCGACCTCGTCCACCCGCGTCTGCGGGGCGTGCAGGACCTGTCGGTGTACGTGTACGAGGTGCCGTACGAACTGTGCGGCGACCTCCGCCGAGACATGGCTGCTCCGGTGGTCACAACGCAGCCGCAGACCGCCGGAGTCCCGGAAGACGGAGACGGTGAGCGGGAACGGGGGCGCGAGGCAGGGCACGTAGTCGCCCTCGACCCCGCCCGCGCCCACCTCACGGTCGTCGAGAGGGTTGCCGAACAGGAGGCCTGCGAGCGCCGGGTCCGACGCGGGCGACGGCTTCGACTCGCCGAGCGTGGCGGCCGGTTCAACGGTGAAGTGGCCCTCGTCCGTGCCGATGACCGGCAGGGTCTCGGGGTCGTAGCGGCGCAGGGTGACGGCGAAGGCCGTGAGCCAGCTCGCCTCGTCGCCTTCGTGGTCGAGGGAGACGGCGAAGGTGGTGTCGGGGCCGTCGTCGGCCATGCCCCAGGCCGGCGCGGGCGCGGGAGCCGGCGCGGCTGCCGCACGGTCGGGGCCGCGTCGCGGGGCCACGACGATCAGGTCGGACAGGCCGTCGGCGTACCGGAGCAGGACTCGGCGGGGGCCGCGGGCCGGGCGGGCGAGTTCGGTGGCGCGGCGGCGTTCGGCGAGCGGGTCCGTGGACGGAACGGGGACGTCCTCGATCCACAGCCCCTGTCGACCGGTGGGCTCCTGGGAGGAGGCCGGGCGGACGCGCATCGCGTGGCAGTGGGCGGGGGCGGGGAGGGGGGCGGGCGGCGAGGCGGACACGGCCGTACTCCTTGGTGCGGGAGAGCGGGAGAGCGGGAGAGCGGGAGAGCGGGAGAGCGGGAGAGCGGGAGAGCGGGAGAGCGGGAGAGCGGGAGAGCGGGAGAGCGGGAGAGCGGGAGAGCGGGAGAGCGAGTGAGCGGGAAGGGGCGCTCAGCGGATGCTGAACCCGCCGTCCACGGTCAGGACCGACCCGGTGATCTGCCGTGAATCGTCCGAGGCGAGGAAGACGACGGCGGCAGCGACGTCCTCGGGTTCGATCAGCGCGTTCATGGGCTGTGCCTCGAGGAAGGTCTTCTCGTGTTCGTGGACGGGCACCTCCAGCGCCCTGGCGATCTCGGCCAGCATCCGGCCCTCGGCCCGCACGTCGTCGCGCACCGAACCCGGGCAGACCGCGTTCACGCGTACCTTCGTGGGCGCGTAGTCGAGCGCGGCGGCCTTGGTGAGGCCGATGACGGCGTGCTTGGCGGCGACGTATCCGGCGAAGTGCCGATAGCCCACCAACCCCGCCGTCGACGACACGTTGACGATGCTGCCGGCGCGCCGGGCGCTCATCGCCCTGCCGACCTCGCGGATCACCCGCCAGGCCCCGGAGAGGTCCACGTCGATCATCAGGGACCACTCGTCCTCGTTGATCTCGTGCACCGGTTTGCCCGAGGGAGCGGCGATGCCCGCGTTGTTGACGGCGACGTCGATCCGGCCGAACCGGTCCTCGGCGCGTGTCACGGCCTCCCGTACAGCGCGCAGGTCGCGGATGTCGGCCTCGGAGGTGAGGACGGCCGCTCCCGCTTCCCGGCACAGTGCGGCGGTGTGCTCCAACTGGCCCGGCGTGCCCAGCGGATAGGGCACGCCCGGCAGGTCGGCGCAGATGTCCAGGAGGGTGAGGTCGGCGCCCTCGGCCGCGCAGGCGACCGCGGCGGTCCGGCCGAGTCCGCGGGCGGCGCCGGTGATGAGGACCGACTTGCCTTGCAGCCGCATCGGGTACTCCTTGGGAGTGGGGAGGGGGACGAACGCTCAGCGCAGCGTCGAGACGATGAGGCCGACCAGAGTGGGCGCGGACTCGGTCAGATACATGTGGCCGCCGGGGAGCTCGACGTGGTCGAAGTCGCGTCCGGTTGCCTTGCTCCAGGACGCGGCGTCGTCGCGGGTGACGAGGTCGTCGTCCTCGCCCCGGATGACCGTGAGGGGCGCGTCCAGCGGGAGGCGGGTGCTCGGTAGGTAGTTCTCGTGCATCTCGACGTCGGCGCGCAGGGTCGGCAGGACCAGCTCACGCATCTCGGGGTCGTCCAGGGCGGGATGGTGGTAGCCGGCGAACTCGCCGACCTGCGCGAGGAAGGCCTCGTCGGACAGGCCGGTGGCCCGCCGTTCGCGTCCCTGGGCCGCTTCCGGCGATCCGCTGACGAAGAGGTGGGTGAGCTCGACGCCGGGCTCGGCGACCAGACGGTGGGCCAGTTCGTAGGCGAGCACGGCACCAAGGCTGTGCCCGAAGAGGGCCACTCTGTGGTCACCGGCGCCGAGCCGCCCCCGCAGCTGGGCAACGAGTCCGTCGACGGCACTGTGCACGTCCCGGTGAGGC
Organism: Streptomyces resistomycificus; assembly: GCF_001514265.1. Taxonomy (GTDB): domain Bacteria; phylum Actinomycetota; class Actinomycetes; order Streptomycetales; family Streptomycetaceae; genus Streptomyces; species Streptomyces resistomycificus. The sequence continues at coordinate 672,166 of NZ_KQ948989.1, forward strand.
TCGTCGTCGATCAGCCTTTCACGGCCGGGCAGTTGCAGAGGCAGGATCTCCAGCGCGACCCCGGCCAGCGCGGCCCAAGGGCGGTAGAACGAAGCGCCCGCTCCGGCGTACGGAAGGCACACCAGCTTGGTGGTGCCGGCTGTGTTGGTCTGGACGTTCGTGGGCATGGCCGTCGCTGTCTCCTTGGTGGTGGGGGGTACGGGGCTGACCGCTCCGGGGTCACTCGCCCATGGCCTCGACCAGGCTCGTCGGGCGCATGTCGGTCCAGTGCTCGTTGACGTGGTCCACGCAGGACTGGCGGCTGGCGGCGCCGTGGACGACCGTCCAGCCGGCCGGCACCTCGGCGAACGAGGGCCACAGGGAGTGCTGGCCCTCGTCGTTCACCAAGACGAAGTGCTCGATGCTGTCGTCGTCGAAAGGGTTGGTGGTCATCTCTCGCCTCCTGGGGGCTCGTGGTCACTTCCGGAGGTGGCTGTCCAGCACCGGGCCGATGCGGCCCAGTGACGTGGGACGGGTCATCTCTCCGTGGGTGCAGGTGATGTCGTGGTTGTGGATGCGGCCTTCGACGTACGGCTGCCAGGAGCCGTACCGACCGGGTACCGCGTCCGGATCCGCCTCGGCGGTGAAGAACAGCAGGTCGCCGCGGTACGAGGTGGGAGCGAACTCGCCCAGCAGACGGCGGTTGTTCGCCGTCACGTCCACCAACGCGGCCAGTTCGGCGTCATCGAGGCTGCCGGGCATGTCGGGTACACGGCGGACCAGTTCGGCGAAGCGGCTGTCCGTCAGCGGTCCCGACTCGTCCTCGGGCACCTCGCGGCCGAGGATGGAGAGGAGGCTGCGCAGCAGCGCCGGGCGGTCGGACGGGTCGGGGCCCTGCCGAAGCCAGGCCCCGGGGAAGGAGTCCAGCAGCGCGAGGAGTGCGACCTGCTCTCCGGCCGTCTGGAGGCCGACTGCCACGTCGTACGCGACGAGGCCGCCCATGGAGTAGCCGAGCAGGTGGTATGGGCCGTGCGGCTGGATCTCACGGATGCGGGCGGTGTGCTCGGCCACCACCTCGGCCAGGCTGCCGGTCGGCTGCCCGCCCGGCGTCAGACCACCGGACTGCAGCCCGTACAGCGGGCGGCTCGGGTCGATGTGGCGGGCGAGCCCCGCGAATCCCCAGGCCAGGCCGGAGGCCGGGGGGAGGCAGAAGAGGGGGTCGCGGTCGCCTCGGGTGCGCAGGGGGAGCACGGGGCCCAGAGGCGCCGTACCGGACTCGCCGGGTCGGTGGGCGCGCGCCCCTTCGAGGGCCTCCGGCTCGGCTGCCCGCCGGGCCAGGGCCGCCACGGTCGGTGTGTCGAAGAGGGCGCGCAGGGGCAGTGCGGTGCCCAGCTCGGCACGGATGCGCGAGGTAAGACGGGGGGCCAGCAGTGAGTGGCCACCGAGGTCGAAGAAACTGTCGTGGACGCCGACGTGAGCCGCGGTGAGCCCGAGGACCTCGGCGACGATCTTCCGCAGGGTGTCCTCCCGCTCCGTACGCGGCTCCGTCCTCGCGGCGAACCGTGCGTCCGGCGCGGGCAGCGCCTTGCGGTCCAGCTTGCCGCTGGCGGTGCGGGGGAGTGAGCCGAGGCTCACGAACGCCGAGGGAACCATATGGGCGGGGAGGGCCCGGGCGAGGTGCTCGCGGAGGTCGTCGGCGGTCCTCGGTGCCTCCCCCGCGGTCTGGTGGGGGCTGGTCGCGCTGTTCCCCGGGCTCCTTGCGGGGCCCGGCTCGGGGCCCGTCGCCCCCGCGGGCCGGGGGCCTGCTTCGGCTCCCGGTGGTGCCCCTTCGGCCGGAACCACGTACGCGACGAGTTGTCTCCCGCCGCGGCCGTCCTCCCGTACCGTGACCGCTGCCTGCGCGACGGCGGGATGGGTGGCGAGTACGGCCTCGACCTCGCCCAGCTCGATACGGAAGCCGCGGATCTTCACCTGCTGGTCCGCGCGGCCCAGGAAGCGCAGTCGACCGTCCGAGCCGCGTACCGCCAGGTCACCCGTGCGGTACATGCGCTCCCCCGGGCCACCGAACGGGTCGGCGACGAACCGCCCCGCCGTCAGCCCGGGGCGGCCGAGGTAGCCACGTGCCGGGCCGCCACCCGCGACGTACACCTCGCCGACCGCTCCGTCGGGCACAGGGTGCAGGGCGTGGTCCAGGAGGTGGACGTGGTTGCGGGCCAGGGCACGGCCGATGGGCGGGCCCGTACCGTCGTCCGGGTCGGCGTCCGACCGCCAGGCGGTGGCGTAGATCGTCGCCTCGGTGGGACCGTAGAAGTTGACGAGCCGCGCCCCGGGGAAGGCGGCCTCGACGTCGGCACGGAGCTGTTCGGAGATCGGTTCCCCGCCGAGGGCCACCGTGTGCGGGGACACGGCCGGTCGTTCGCCGAGCACGGTCGCCATGACCGTGGGCACGCCGCTGATCAGGCCAACGTCCCGGGCGGTGCCGTCGGTGAGCGCGAGCAGGTTCTCGACGATCTCGATACGGCCCCCGCACAGCAGCGGTGAGAAGATCTCGAACACCGACACGTCGAAGTTGAGCGAGGTCGAGAACAGCATCCTGGCCAGCCGGTCCGGCCCGAACTCGGCGTGTGTCCACTCGACGAACTCGACGGCGTTCCGGTGCGTGGCCAGGACGCCCTTGGGGCGGCCGGTGGAACCGGATGTGTAGGTGATGTAGGCGAGGTTGGACGGGGTCAAGCACTGGTTCAAGCACTGGTTCAAGTGCTTGGGCGCAACCGCCTGCCGACTGACTCCCCTGCCTGGATCGAGCAGCGGCGTATCCTCCGGCAACACCCCCGCCGTCTCCGTCGTGGCGAGGACGACGACCGGCCGGGCGTCGGCGAGGATGTACGCCAGGCGGTCGGCCGGGTACGCGGGGTCGAGCGGCAGATAGGCCGCACCGGACTTCAGCACGGCGAGGACGCCGACGATCAACTCCGCCGTACGGGGCAGGGCGATGCCGACGACCCGCTCGGGGCCCGCGCCGAGGGCGGTGAGCCGGGCGGCCAACTGCTCGGCTCGGGCGTCCAGTTCCCCGTACGTGAGGTGGGTGCCGCGGTCACGTACGGCATCGGCGTCCGGGGTGGCCGCGACCTGGGCGGACCAGAGATCGCTGAGGGTACGGTCCGGGGGCGGCGGGAGCTCGGGGTGCCGGGGGAGTTCCCCGGGTGCGAGGAGACCCAGGCGGCCCTGCGGGAGCTCGGGGTCGGCCGCCATGGCCTCCAGGATCCGCACCAGACGGGCGAGCGTGACGTCGGCCCAGTCGGCGTCGAACAGGCCGGGTCGGTAGGCCAGCCGGAAGCGGGGCCGGGGGCCGGGCAGGGCCACGAGGGTCACCGGGTAGTGGGTCGCGTCACGGCCGCTGGAGCCGGCGACGCGGAGGCCCTCACGCTCTTGGCTGTCCCCGCCTTCACTGCCCGCGCCCGGCACGACCCCGCCCTCACCCGTCGCCTCCGGGTCCACCGGATAGTTCTCGAAGACCAGGAGCGTGTCGAAGAGTTCAGGGACGCCGACGGCCCGCTGGATGTCGGCCAGGCCGAGGTGGTGGTGGTCGAGGAGGCGGACGTAGCCCTCCTGGACCTGGTGGAGCAGGTCGCCGAGGGTGTCGGCGGGGCGCAGCCGGACACGGGTCGGGATGGTGTTGATGAACAGGCCGACCATCGACTCGACGCCGGGCAGTTCGGCCGGGCGGCCGGAGACGGTGGCGCCGAACACGACGTCGTCACGGCCGGTCAGCCGGCCCAGCAGGATCGCCCAGGCGGACTGGACGAGGGTGTTCATGGTGACGCCGAGGCTCCGGGCGCGTGCCGTGAGCGCGGCCCCGGTATCGGCGGGCAGCTCGACGCGCGCCTGCGCGAGGTCCGTGGTGCCCGGCTGGGCCGACGGGGCCAGCCGGGTCGGTTCCGTCACACCGTCCAGGGCGTTCCGCCAGGCGGCCTCGTCGGCGGTGCGGTCCCGGCCCTCCAGCCACTGGAGGAAGGCGCGGTACGGCGGGACGGGCGTGAGCACGGAGGGGTCGCCGTCGGCGGCGTACACGGCGAGCAGTTCCCGTAGGAGTACCGAGACCGACCAGCCGTCGAGCAGGACGTGGTGGTGGGTGACGAGCAGCCGGTGACGGCGCTCGCCCGTGCGGACCAGGGTGCAGCGCAGGAGAGGAGGGGCGGCCGGGTCGAAACCGTGCTCCCGGTCCTCGTCCAGCAGCCGGGCCCACGCCTTCTCCGGGTCGACGCCCTGAGCCGTCAGGTCGGCCTGTGCCCAGGGAAGCGTCGCCCGGTGCGGGACGGCCTGCACCGGCTGGCCGCCGCGGCGCCGACGGAAGGCCGCCCGCAGGTTGGGGTGACGGTCCAGCAGGGCCTGGGCCGAGGCGCGGAGGCGGTCGGCGTCCACGGGGCCTTCGAGTTCGAAGACCAGCTGTACGAGGTACACGTCCGGGGCGTCCCGTTCGTGCTCGTACAGGGCGTGGAAGAGCAGACCCTCCTGGAGCGGGGTCACGGGGAGTACATCGGCCAGCGCGGGCTTCTGCGTCGCGGGCTGCGTCATGTCGTCTCGTCTCGCTGTCTGGTCCGGGTGGTCCGCTGGTCCACGTGGTCAGCCGTCGAGGCCCGCGGCCAGTTCGTCGAGCTCGTCCTGGTCCAGTCCGCTCACCGACATGCCGGAGGCGCCCCGGTCGACCCGGGTGGCGAGGACGGTGAGCGCGGCGAACCAGGACTCGGCCAGCGCCCGCACCTCAGGCTCGGTGAGCACGCCGTCGGGCCATGACCAGTCGGCCACCAGATGCGGACCCGAACCGGTGTCACGGACGACCGAGTTGATCTCCAGGACGTGGGCGGCGGCCAGGCCGGGGTCACAACCGGTGCCGAGCGCCGACGACTCGGGGGCGAAGGTCCATGCGGTGGCGTCGGCGGTGTCGGGGGCGGTGACCCGGCCGAGATAGTTGAAGCCGATCGCCGGAGTGGGCGCCTTGGCCAACTCTGCTGCGGTGTCGGAGTTGAGATGGCGCAGCAGGCTGTATCCCGCACCGTGGTCGGGCAGTTCGCGCAGCCGCTCGACGACCCGGGCGGCGGCGATGTCGGCGGCTGGTCCGGCGGCCAGCGCGTCGCTCAGGTCGATGCCCGTCAGGTCCAGGTGGACCGGGTAGAGCGAGGTGAACCAGCCGACGGTGCGCGAGAGTTCGAGCCCGGGTGCCAGCTCCTCACGGCCGTGCCCCTCGACGTCGAGCACGACGTGCGGGGAGCCCTGCCGGTCGGCCACGGCCAGCGCGAGACCGGTGAGGAGGACGTCCTGGACGCCGGCGCGGAAGGCGGACGGGACGGTGGTGAGCAGCGGGCCCGTCGTCTCGGGCGGCAGGCTGAGCCGCAGCGAACATGTCGTGGCGGCGGTGTCCTGGTCGGGGTCGAGCGGCCGGGAGCCCAGCGGGGTGCGGGGTGCGTCCGCGATGCGGAGCCACAGCTCGGCCTCGGCCACCCGTGACGGCGTACGCGCCTGCTCGCCCAGTGCCACGGACCAGCGGCGGAACGAGGTGCCGACGGGCGGCAGCTCGGGCCGCCGTCCGGTGGCGACGGCCGCCCAGGCGGTCTCCAGGTCGGGTACGAGGATGCGCCAGGACACCCCGTCCACGGCGAGGTGGTGGACGATCAGCATCAGCCGCCCGGCTCGCTCCGCTCCGGCGTCGAACCACACCGCCCGGATCATCGCCCCCGCCACCGGATCGAGCAGGCCCACCGCCCGTTCGAACTCCTCGGCCACGGCCTCGTGGAGAGCGTCCGTATCCGATGCGCCGTACGTGCCGGAGAGGTCCCGGCGGTCGAGCAGATCGGCGGCGCGGACCTGGCCGACCGGGCCGACGAGGAGTTCCCGAGCCGGGGTGAGCCGCGAACGCAGCACGTCGTGGTGATCGAGCACGGATTGCAGGGCCTCGGCCAGCGGCTGCAGACCGGCACCCGCCGGAACCGTCAGCAGGACGGACTGGCTGAACCGGCCGATCGGGCCACCGCGTTCGAACAGCCACCGCATGATCGGAGTGAGCGGGACGGCACCCGTGCCGTCCCCGGGCGCGTGGTCGGGCCCCGTGCCTCCACCGGCCGCCCCCCGGGCCACCGCCGCCAGGTCCCTCACCGTCTGGTGCTTGAAGACGTCCCGGGCGCTGATCACGACCCCGGCCTCGGCCGCCCGGCTCACCAGCCGGATCGTGGAGACGCTGTCGCCGCCGAGGGCGAAGAAGTCCTCGTCGAGCGGGACTTCGGGCAACTGGAGCAGCTCGCGGAAGAGCCCGGCGAGGACGCGTTCGGCCTGGGTCGCCGGTGTCTGTCCGGCGGGCGTGGCCGGGCAGCCCGGCACGGAGAGCGCCGTCTCACGCACCACCTCCCGGTGCACGTCGTCCCCTTGCAGGTCAACCTCTTCGACGCGCAACCCGGGGTCGGCGGCGACGGCGGTCAGGAAGCGGACCAGCGCTCGGGCGATCCGCTCGGCGGTGGCCGGGTCGAACAGGTCGGTGTTGTACTCGGCGATACCGTCGATGCCCGCCGGGCCGCCGTCGGCGTGGCGGCGCTCACGCAGGTAGAGGCAGAGGTCGAAGCGGGCGGCCCCGGTCTCGACGTGCTCGCCGGCGACGGCCAGCCCGGGCAGCGACGGCTCCGGCTCGGTGCCGTGGCCGGTGAAGGCGATCACGACCTGGAAGAGCGGATGGCGGGCGAGGTTGCGTTCCGGGCTGAGGGCGTCCACGAGAAGGTCGAAGGGCACGTCCTGGTGGGCGTACGCCGCGAGGTCGAACTCCCGCACCCTGTCGAGGAGTTCGTGGAAGGTGGGGTTGCCCGAGGTGTCGGTGCGCAGGGGCAGGCTGTTGACGAAGAAACCGACCAGGTCGTCCAGCCTGCTGTCGTCCCGTCCGGCGACCGGGGTGCCGAGGGTGATGTCGGTGCCCGAGCCGAACCGGGTGAGCAGCGCGGCGAGCGCCGCCTGGAGCACCATGAAGACAGTGGCCTTGGAGGTGGTGGCGAGGTCGGCGAGGTCCGCGTGCAGTCCTGCGTCGATGGTGAGGCCGGCCCGGCCGCCGTCGCCGCTGGGTTCGGCGGGCCTCGGACGGTCGGCCGGGAGCGGAAGCACGTCGGGGGCCCCCGCCAGCGCCTCGCGCCAGAATGCGAGGTGACGGCTCATCGGGCTGCCGGGCTCGGTCGCGGAGCCGAGTGCCTCGCGCTGCCACCCCGCGAAGTCGGCGTACTGGACGGGCAGTTGCCGCCACCGCGGAGCATCCCCGGTGGTCCGTGCGGCGTACGCCGTCTCCAGGTCGCGCATCAGCGGTTCCCTGGACCAGCCGTCGACGGCGATGTGGTGGGCGAGTAGCAGCAGCACGTGCGTCTCGTCGTCGAGCGCGTACAGGGTGGTGCGCAGCGGGGTCTCGGCCGAGAGGTCGAAGCGGTGCCGGGCGGCGGCGGTGAGGAGCGCGGGGAGTTCCGCCTCGGTCGCCGGAGCGACGGCGAGGTACGGGCGGCCCGCCTCCGCGTCGAGGATCCGCTGGTACGGAGTTCCCTGGAAGTCGGGGTGGAGCGTGCGCAGCGGCTCGTGCCGGACCACGACGTCGGCGAGCGCCGCCTGGAGCGCCTCCCGGTCGAGAGGGCCGTTGAGCCGTAGGGCCCAGGGGACGGTGTAGGTGGTGTTGCCCCCGTCGAGGCGGCTCATGAACCACAGCCGCTGTTGTGCGTACGACAGCGGGATCGGAGCGTGCCCGCGTTCCCGCGGGGCGAGTTCGGGGCGCCGTACGTCGTCTCCGGAGCCGAGCCGCCCGGCCAGCCCGGCGGGGGTCAGGCCCTCGAAGACCGCGCGTACGGGCAGTGCCCTGCCGAGGGCGGCCCTGATCCGGTCGGTCAGCCGCATGGCGAGCAGGGAGTCGCCACCCAGGTCGAAGAAGCCGTCGTCGGCGCCCACCCGGTGCGCGTCCAGGCCGAGTACGTCGGCGAACAGCCCGCACAGGATCTCCTCCTGCGGGGTACGCGGGGCGCGGCCCCCACCGGACGGTGCCACCGGCTCGGGCAGGGCGGCCCGGTCCAGCTTGCCGTTCGCGGTCAGCGGCAGCCGGTCCAGGACGACCACGACGGCCGGGACCATGTGCTCCGGGAGCGTGCGGCCCGCGTGGCGGCGCAGTGCGTCGGCGTCGACGGCGCAGCCTGCGACGTAGCCGACCAGCCGCTCGTCCCGTACGACGACGACTGCCTGGGTGACGTCCGGGTGGTCGGCGAGGGCGGCCTCCACCTCGCCGGGTTCGATACGGAAGCCGCGGATCTTGACCTGGTCGTCGGCCCGGCCCGCGTACTCCAGCCCACCGTCCGCCGACCGGCGTGCCAGGTCGCCCGTGCGGTACATGCGCTCGCCGGGCCCGCCGAAGGGGTCGGCCACGAACCGCCCGGCCGTCAGCCCAGGCCGGCCCAGGTACCCGCGCGCCAGGCCCGCCCCGGCGACGTACAACTCGCCGGTCACGCCCGGTGGTACGAGCCGCAGCCCCGCGTCCAGGACATAGGCGCGCAGGTCGGGGATGGGGTGCCCGATGGAGCCGGTGGCGGCGCGTGCCCTGTCCTCGGTCAGGGGGAGGCCCGTGACATGGACCGTCGTCTCTGTGATGCCGTACATGTTGACCAGCACGGGCGCTTCCCGCGGGTGCCGGGTGAACCACTCGGCGACCCGCGCGAAGTCGAGTGCCTCGCCGCCGAACACCACGTATCGCAGGGCCAGTTGCTGACCGAGTGACGGCGACGCGGCATCCGCGCGCAGCAGCGCCCCGAAGGCCGACGGCGTCTGGTTGAGCACCGTGACCTTCTCGCGTACGAGCAGCCGCAGGAACTCCTCCGGCTCACGGCTCACCGTGAACGGTACGACCACGAGCGTGCCACCGTGCAGCAGCGCGCCCCACAGCTCCCACACCGAGAAGTCGAAGGCGTAGGAGTGGAAGAGGGTCCATACGTCGTCAGGGCCGAACGCGAACCATTGGCGGGTGGAGTCGAAGAGCCGTATGACGTTCCGGTGGGGGATCTCGACGCCCTTGGGGCGGCCCGTGGAGCCCGAGGTGTAGATGACGTAGGCCGTGTTGCCGGGGTCGGCGGCCGGGGTGGGCAGCGGTGTGGCGGGGTAGGTGAGCGACTCGGCCACCGTGACGGCGGGGACCGTGCCTGTCACACTCGCGCCGTCCGTGGTCACCAGCAGCACCGGATCAGCGTCGTCGAGCATGAAGGCCAGGCGGTCCGCCGGGTACTCCGGGTCCATCGGCAGATACGCGGCACCGGTCTTCAGCACCGCGAGGAGGGCCACCACCAGATCGGGCGTGCGCGGCAGGGACAGGGCGACCAGGCGCTCCGGACCCGCGCCCCGCCCGGCGAGCAGGCGGGCCAGGCGGTTGGAGCGCTCGTCCAGTTCCGCGTACGTCAGCCGGACGCCCCCGTACACCACAGCCGTGCTGTGGGGGCTGCGCTGGACCTGGCGGGCGAACAGCTCGGGGAGCGCGGCATCCGGAACCTTGGCCGTACCCGTCTCGCCGAGCAGCTCTTCCCGCTCGCCCGGCAGCAGCGCCCCCACTTCACGGACGGGGCGCGACGGGGCGGTCGCCAGGGCCGCGAGCACCGCGGCGAAACGGTCCAGGAGCGCACGGGCCCCGCCCTCGTCGTAGACGTCGGGCCGGTAGGACAGTCGAACCGCCAGGCTGCGGCCGGGCAGGACGGAGAGGGTGAGCGGGTAGTGGGTGGCGTCACGGCCGGTGAGCTGGGTGACCTGTGAGGCGCCCTGGTCGCCGGGCGCGGGGTAGCTCTCGAACGCCAGCAGGGTGTCGAAGAGATCGCCCGTGCCGGTGGCGCGCCGGATGTCGGCGAGGCCGAGATACTGGTGGGGCAGCAGGCCCGATTGCCGGTTTTGGATGCCGGTGAGCAGATCGGCGACCAAGTCGCCGTCGTCCCAGCGGACGCGCGTGGGGATGGTGTTGATGCAGAAGCCGACCATCGAGGCCACGTTCCGCAGCTCCGGCGGGCGGACCGTCACCGTCTGGCCGAACACGGTGTCGGTGCGGCCGGTCAGTCGGCCCAACAGCACACCCCATGCGCCCTGGACCAGGGTGTTCAGGGTCACGCCGAGCGAGCGAGCCGTCCTCTCGGCGGTGGCGGTCAGCTCCTCGGAGAGTTCGACGACGACTTCGTGTGGGAGGACGGTCGTGGCCGGGGCGGCGGGCGCGAGCAAGGTGGACTCGACCACCCCTGACAGAGCGTCCCGCCAGGCTTTCTCGGCGGCCGTACGGTCCTGCCCGGCGAGCCACGCCAGGTAGTCCCGGTACGGCGGCACGTGAGGCAGGACGGTCGGGTGTTCACCCCCGTACAGGGCGGTGAACTCACGGACGAGCAGCTGCTTGGACCAGCCGTCCAGGAGGATGTGATGGTTGGTGATCAGCAGCCGGTAGCGGTCAGGTGCCCAGCGGACGAGCAGCTGACGCAGTAGCGGAGGCTTGGCGAGGTCGAAGCGTCGAGCACGCTCCTCGTCGAGCAGCCGCTGCCAGGCCGCCTCACGCTCGTTCTCCCCGAGCGCGGACACGTCGGCCTCGGCCCACGGGAGTACGACGTCCGTCGGCACGACCTGGAGCGGCTGACCGGCGTCCCGGCGGCGGAAGCACGCCCGCAGGTTCGGATGCCGGTCGAGGAGTGCCTGCCCGGCTGCCCGTACGGCGGCGGGGTCGACGTCGCCCGTGAGCTCCAGGATCTGCTGGGCGGCATACACGTCAGGGCTCTGGTCGTCGTCGTAGAGGGCGTGGAAGAGGAGCCCCTCCTGCAACGGCGACAGGGGCAGGATGTCGGCGATTCCGGACCGAGTCACCGTGGGTTACCTCCACTCGCTCGCGAACTCGGCCTCGAGTTCGTCGATCTCTGCTTGGGACAGCGACACCAGTGGCAGATCGGACGGGGTGTGCCCGCCCGCCGACGTGGCGCGGATCATGGCGGTCAGCGCGTCGCACCACAGGTCGGCGAGGGCGCGCACGTCGTCCTCGGACCAGATGCCGGGCGCCCACGACCAGGTGGCCCGGAGCCCGTCCTCGCCGGCCACGGCGGTGATCTCCAGGCCGTGGGCGACGGGGAGGTCGGGGTCGTGGGCGGTGCCGCCCAGGTGCGGCAGCGGTTCCGGAGCCGGTGACCAGTCGCCGTCCGCCATGCGCCCCGTACTCGCCGTACGGCCCAGGTAGTTGAAGCCGACCTGCGGAGCCGGGTGGGCGGCGAGTGCCGGAGCCGTGGCCGGGTCGAGGTGCCGGAGCAGACCGTGTCCGATGCCATGGTCGGGAACCACGCGCACCTGCTCCTTCACACTCCTCAGCACCTGCGCGGAGTCGTCCAGTTCGAGCCCGGTGAGGTCCAGCCGCGCCGGGACGACACTGGTGAACCAGCCCACCGTCCGGGAGAGGTCCACACCCTCGGACACCTCCTCGCGTCCGTGCCGCTCGATGTCCAGCAGCAGCACCGGGTGGCCCCGCCACCGGGCGAACGCGAGCGCCAGTCCGGCCAGCAGGACGTCCTCGGGGCCGGCGTGGAAGGCGGCGGGGACGGTGGTGAGGACGGTGTCGGTGACCGGGGCGGGAAGCGTGCGAGTGAGGTGGCGCATCGTGCCGATGACGTCGCGTCCCGGGTCGGGTCGGCGCGCCCCCGGCACCGGACCGGGGGCCTGGAACATCCGCTGCCAGACGTCCAGCTCGGACGTCCGCGCCCGGGCCTCCCGTTCCAGCAGCAGTGACCAGTGGCGGAACGACGTGCCGACCGGGCGCAGTTCCTCCCCGCGCCAGACGGCGGCCAGGTCGGTGCGGAGAATGTGCCAGGACACGGCGTCCACAGCCAGGTGGTGCACCGTCAGCAGGAGCCGTCCGGGGCGGCCGGGTCCGGCGTCGTACCAGACCGCACGGACCAGTTCGCCCGCCTCCGGCCGCAGTTCGGGCAGCTGTCCGAGGTCCGGGACGGTGGTGACGCGTTCCAGAAGGGTGCGCGCGTCGACGGAGCCGGGCGGCGGAATGTGGGCTTCCCAATCGCCGCTCAGGCGCATCCGCAGCGCGTCATGGTGGTCCAGGATCGTCTGGAGCGCCGCCGCGAGGCCCGTCTCGTCGGCCCCGGCGGGCGTGACGAGCAGCACGGACTGGCTGAACGAGCCGATGGGACCGCCGCGTTCGCGCAGCCGGTGCATCGCCGGGGTGAGCGGCAGGTCCCCGACGGCGGGCTCCCGCACCTCGGCCACCGGTGCCGGGGCCGGACGGGTCACCGCCACCGCCGCGAGGCCCGCGACCGTGCGCTGCTCGAACACGTCACGCGGGGTCAGGCGCAGCCCGGCCGAGAGGGCGCGGCTGACGAGGTGGATGGAGGCGATGCTGTCTCCGCCGAGGTCGAAGAAGCCGTCGTCGACGCCCACATCGTGCTGGTCGAGACCGAGCACCTCGGCGAACAGCCCGCGCAGGGTCTCCTCCTGCGGTGTGCGCGGGGACCGGCTGTCCGTCTCCACGGCGAAGGAGGGAGCCGGCAGTGCGGCCCGGTCCAGCTTGCCGTTGGGCGTCATCGGCAGTGCGTCGAGCACCACCAGCGCCTCCGGAACCATGTGGTCGGGCAGCTGCCGCGCGGCATGCGCCCGTACGTCCGCTCGGTCCACCTCGGCCGACCCCACGACGTACCCGACCAGCCGTCGTACACCCGGCCGGTCCTCGCGCACGGCCACCGCGGCCTGCTCGACGTGGCCGTGCGCGGTGAGCACGCCCTCGATCTCGCCGGGCTCGATCCTCAGACCCCGGATCTTGAGCTGGCCGTCGGCCCGCCCGCGCAACTCCAGCGTGCCGTCGGCGCGGCGCACGGCCAGGTCGCCGGTGCGGTACATGCGCTCCCCGGACGGCCCGAAGGGGTCGGCGACGAACCGCTCGGCGGTCAGGCCTGGCCGGTTCCGGTAACCCCTCGCCACCTGGTCGCCGGCCACGTACAACTCGCCTTCGACGCCGGCCGGTACGGGGGTCAACCACGCGTCGAGGACATACGCCCGGGTGTTCCACATCGGGCGCCCGATGGGCACGGGGCCGGACGGGAGGTCGTCGCCGGGTTCGACGCGGTGGTCGGTGCAGCCGACGGTGAGCTCGGTCGGGCCGTAGTGGTTGATCAGCCGTACGCCGGGGTGGTCCCGGCGCCAGGAGCGCAGCGCCTCCCCGACCAGGGCCTCGCCGCCCAGCATGAACTCCTCGGCGGGCGAGATGTCGTGCGGCAGCGCGGGCAGCAGCGCGAGGTGGCTGGGTGTGGCCTTGAGGAACGTGTAGCCGCCGGACAGCGGCTCCGCGCCCGCCTCGTGGACGGCGGCGATGTGCACCCTGCCGCCCACGGCGAGCGCGCCGTGCAGGGTCGTCACGGTGGCGTCGAACGACATGGTGGCGTGCAGCAGCGAGGTACCGCGCAGGCTCGGATACGCCTCCGCGCAGCGCGCCACGTACGTCGAGAGGTTGCGGTGCTCGACGACGACACCCTTGGGGCGGCCGGTCGTGCCCGAGGTGTAGATCAGGTAGGCCGGGTCGGCAGGGCGGGCCTCGGCGAGCTCGATGCCGGGGGCGTCCGCGTCCGGGCTCACGATCGGGCACGCCACGGCGACGGGCAGCTCCTCCTCGGCGACGACGCACACGGGTTCGGCGTCGGACAGCAGATACGCGGTCCGCTCGGCCGGATGCTCCGGGTCGAGCGGCAGATAGGCCGCACCCGCCTTGAGGACCGCCAGCACGGCCACCGCGAGGTCGACGGACCGCGGTAGCGCGAAGGCGACGATTTGGCCCGGCCCGGCGCCCTGCGAGGTCAGTGCCCGGGCCAACCGGGCCGCACGCGCGTCGAGTTGGCCATAGGTCAAGCTCGTACGGGTGTCCGTCACGGCCACCGCGTCCGGTGTCTCGGCCGCCCGCGCCTCGAACATCCGGTGGAAGGTGGTCGTCGGCACGTCACGAGCGGTGTCGTTGAACTCGACGAGCAGGCGCCGCCGTTCGGCCTCGCCGAGGATGTCGAGCGCGCCGATCGGCCGGTCGGGCTCGTTCACGGCGGCCCGCAGCAGCCGCTCCAGCCGGGCGGCCAGCTCCTCGGCCGTCTGTCGGTCGAAGAGGTCCGCGCTGTACTGGAGGGTGCCCTCGATGCCGTCCGGGGAGCCGTCGCAGGTGCGGCGCTCACCGAGGTTGAACGTCAGGTCGATCTTGGTGGCACCGGTCTCCACGGCAAGCGCGCCGGTCGAGAGGCCCGGCAGGTCGAGCCGGGGTTCGGTGCCGCCGGGGCGGAAGGCGAGCATCACCTGGAACAGCGGGTGCCGGGCGAGCGAGCGTGGCGGGTTGAGGGCCTCGACCAGCTGCTCGAACGGCAGCTCCTGGTGGGCGTAGGCCGCGAGGTCGGTCTCCCGGACCCGGCCGAGGAGGTCCCTGAAGGTGGGGGCGCCGGAGGTGTCGGTGCGCAGGACGAGTGTGTTGAGGAAGCAGCCGATCAAGTCGTCGAGCACCTCGTCGGCGCGGCCCGCGACCGGTGTGCCGAGCGGGATGTCGGTGCCCGCGCCGAGCCGGGTGAGCAGCGCGGCGAGGCCCGCCTGTACGGCCATGAACACCGTCGTGCCGGTCTCGCCCGCCAGTTCGCACAGCCGCCCGTGCAGCGCCGCGTCGAGCCGTACGGGGATGTCACCGCCCTTGTGCGTGGCGCGGGCGGGGCGGGGACGGTCGGCAGGCAGGGCGAGTTCGTCCGGCAGTCCGGTCAGCGTCTTCTTCCAGTGCGCGAGCTGACGGCTCATCACTTCACCGTCGAGCAGCAGTTCCCGCTGCCAGACGCCGAAGGCTGCGTACTGCACCGGCAGCGGCGCCCACCGGGGGTCCCGCCCCTCCCGCCGCGCCCGGTACGCCGTGGTCAGGTCGCGGACGAGGGGCTCCAGGGACCAGCCGTCCGCCGCTATGTGATGCAGCACCAGCAGCAGGACGTGGTCCTCGGGACCGAGGACGAGGAGGTGGGCGCGGAACGGGGCGTCCTCGGTGAGCAGGAACTCGTGGCCCGCCAACTCGGCCAGCCGGTCCGGCAGTTCGGTCTCCGCGACACTCTCGACGTGCAGCCGAGGCCGGGCCTGCGCCGGGTCGAGGAGCCGCTGGCGCGGTGTGCCGTCGGCGTCCGGGTAGACCGTGCGCAGGATCTCGTGCCGGGTGACGACGTCGGCCAGGCCGGCGCGCAGGGCGTCCGGATCGAGCGCGGCGCCTGTCAGCCGTACGGCGAGCGGGATGTGGTACGCCGCACCGGACCCCTCCAGCCGGTCGAGGAACCACAGCCGCCGCTGCGCGGACGACAGCGGAGCCTCGTCGACGACGACACCTGGCGTGAACGGCCGGGAGGCGGGCCGAACGACGGCGTCCGTGCGGAGCAGCCCGGCCAGGGCCGCCGGAGTGGGCGCCTCGAACAGGTCCCGCAGCGTCAGGTCCGCACCCAGCGTGTCGCGGATCCGGCCGATCAGACGCAGGGCGAGCAGGGAATGGCCGCCGAGGCCGAAGAAGCTGTCGTCCAAACCGATGGCGGGCAGGCCCAGGACATCCGCGAAGAGGCCGCACAGTGCCTCCTCCCGCGGTGTGCGCGGGGCGCGGCTGCCGCTCTGCACCGACGGAACCGGAAGGGCGGCACGGTCCAGCTTGCCGTTGGGGGTCAGGGGCAGTCGGTCCAGCCGTACGACCGCGGAGGGCACCATGTAGTCGGGCAGGCGGCCGGTGAGGTGGGCGCGCAGGGCGTCCGTGTGCGGTGCGGTGCCCTCGACGGGGACCGCGTACGCGACCAGGCGGCGGTCGCCGGGACGGTCCTCACGGACGAGCGCGACCGCTTGGGCGATCTCCGGGTGCGCGGCGAGGGCCGCCTCGATCTCGCCGGGCTCTATACGGAACCCGCGCAGCTTGACCTGGCCGTCGGCGCGCCCGTGGAACTCCAGCTCGCCGTCCTCGGCCGGCCGCACCCGGTCCCCGGTGCGGTACATACGGCTGCCCGGCGGGCCGTACGGGTCGGCGGTGAAACGTTCGGCGGTGGCGTCGGGGCGGCCGAGATAGCCGCGGGCGACACCGGGCCCGGCCACGTACAACTCGCCGACCGTGTCCGGTGGGACCGGTCGCAGGGCGCTGTCGAGCACGTAGGCGCGCATGCCGTCGAGCGGGCGGCCGATGGGCAGTGCGTCGGGCACCGAGGCCGTGTCGGGGCAGGGGCGGCACGTGGCGAAGGTGGTGGTCTCGGTCGGGCCGTAGCCGTTGGTGACCGTCAGACCGGGGCAGGCCGTGAGGACCTGGCGCACCGCGGACGCGGGGACGGCCTCGCCACCTGCCCACACCTGGCGCAGCCCGGCGAAGCAGCCGGGGTCCTCCTCGGCGGCCAGCCGGAACAGCCCTGCCGTCAGCCACAGCGCGGTCAGTCCGTGCCGTGCCGTGAGGCGGGCGACCCCGGCGGCGTTCACGTCCTCGTCCGCCGGTGCGACCACGGCCGTGCCGCCGCCCAGCAGTGGCACCCACATCTCGTACGTGGACGCGTCGAACGCGGTCGGCGAGTGGACCAGGACCCGTGCGTGCGCGCCGCCGCCGAACGCCGAGTCGGCGGCGAGGGCGGTGATGTCCCGGTGGGTGACGGCGACACCCTTGGGCGTGCCGGTGGAACCGGACGTGTAGCTGACGTACGCCAGCCGGTCAGGGTGCAGGGGCACGTCGGGGTCGGTGTCGGGCTCGGCGGCGAGTGACGGGTCGGTGGCGCCCACGACGCGGAGACCGTCGTACGTGCCCTCTGTGCCGTCCGTGCCGCTTCCGTCGCCGGTGCCGTCGGTCAGCAGGACCTCCGCGCCCGTCTCGTCGAGGATCCGCGCGGTGCGCGCGGCCGGGGCCCGGGGGTCGAGGCCGACGTATGCGCCACCCGCCTTGAGGACGGCCAGCAGAGCCACGATCAGGTCGTCGGAGCGGCGCATCAGGACGGCGACCCGGTCCTCGGGGCGGACTCCGAGCCGGAGCAGGCGGTGGGCGAGCCGGTTGGCGCGGGCGCTCACGTCACCGCAGGTGCTCTCGCGGTCGCCGTGGACGACGGCCGTGGCGCCGGGTTCGGCGGCCGTGCGCGCCGCGAAGACGCCGGGGACGGTACGGCGACCCGGCTGGACGGGAATCGGCCCGTCCAGCCGGGTCCCCTCTCCGGGCGCCACCAGCTCCACCCGGCCCACCACGGTGCCGGGGCTCACGGCCGCCACCGCGAACCGCTCCACGAAGCGGAGCAGACGCTGGTGGTGGGCGGTCAGCCCGGCCTCCGTGAAGTGCTCGGGGCTCGCGTCCAGGTCAACCCGGATTCCCTTGCCGTCCGAGCGGTCGTAGACATTGACGGCGAGGTCCTCGACCGGCCCCGTGGACAGGTTGTGGCGGGTGGTCGGATGCCCTGCGAAACGCAACTCGGGACCGAAGGCCATGATGTTGACGACCGGGCCGAAGAAACGGCGCCCGTCCTGCGGCCAGTCCAGCCCGCGGCGCAGGTCCTCGCCCCGGAAGCGCTGGTGGGCCAGCAGCTCGCGGGTGGCGCGGGCGGTCTGCCGTACGAGGTCGACGGCTGGGGTGTCGGGGCGTACGGACAGCCGGAGCGGGAGCACGTTGGACGCCATGCCGGGGGTGGCGAGCTCGGTGTCGCTCTCGCGGCCGGTGACGGCGAGGCCGAGGACGACGTCCCGGGCGCCGGTGAGCCGGTGCAGATAGGCGGCGGTCGCCGCGAGGACGACCCGTGACCAGCGGGTGCCGGCGCGATCGGCGGCCGAGTGCACGAGATCGCCCGCCGGTCCGGGCAGGTGGCCGGTGCGGCGCAGGAAGCGATCGGCGACGTGCGGCGGGCGGCTGGTCAGTCCCACCGGGTCGGGCCGGTCGGCCAGGGCACGCGTCCAGTACGCGCGGTCCTGCTCGTGCCGCTCGCCCGCGCGGTAGGCGTCGTCGGCGGCGACCAGCGGGGTCAGGGGAGCGGGTGGCGGGGTGTACGGGGTGCTCTCGGCGAGCGCGGTGTAGGCGTCGGCCACCCGCCGGGCGATCAGTGAGCAGCTGAAGCCGTCGACGGCGATGTGGTGGTAGGCCTGGTACCAGATCCAGTGGTCGCCCGCGAGCCGCAGCAGCGCGTACCGGAACAGGGGCCCGCTTTCGAGGCCGAAGGGCGTGGCGAAGTCGGCCGCCATCCACTCCCGCGCGGACTCGGCTCCGGACGCGTCGACGACAGGCATGGTCCAGCCCGGACCGCTCCCACCGGGCTCGGCGTCGACGAACAGGCGTACGCCGTCGTCGTCGGACGCGAACCGGGACCGCAGCGTCTCGGTCGCGTCCACCACCTGTCGTACGGCCGCGCGGAGCAGCATCGGATCGACGGAGCCGTGGATCTCGGTGTACTCGCCGACGTTGTAGGCGGCACCGGCTGCGTCGAGCCGCTGGCCGAACCACATCGAGCGCTGGGCGGCGGACGGCGTGAGTCCGCGTGGCGCGGTCATCGGCCGGCTCCCGACGTGGCGGTGGACAGCTGGCGCCCCACCTGCTCGGCGACCGCCCGCGGGCCCTCGCCCCCGGGGGTCCAGACGGCGCGCAGCCAGGGTACGGCGGGGACGAGCGCGAGGTCGCCCGCCTGACGGGCCCGGCCGCCGCCGGTGACGTTGAGGAGGATCAGCTCGTCGCGGTCGACGCGCCCGGACCGTACGGCGTCGGCGAGCGCGGCCAGCGCGACACCGGCGCCGGGCTCGATGTCGATGCCCTCGATCTCCTCGAACAGCGCCATGGCGGCGAGGGCGGCCTCGTTGTCCGCGCACAGGACGTCCCCGCCGCTCTCGCACAGTGCCTCGCGCACGCCGCCCCGGACGGTGAACGGGGGGCGGCGGTTGGTCAGTTCGCGAGCCAGCGGCTCGTGCTCACGGTCGGCGCGGGCCTGCCCGCCCGAGTGCCAGGCCTCGTACAGCGGGGCGAACGGCGTGTTCTGACACAACAGCAGGCGTGGCAGAGGCTCGTCGCCCGACCGGATGCGGCGGGCCGCCTCGTGGGCGCCGATGGCGCCCGTACCACTGCCGACGGCCTGGACGTACGTCTGCGGAAGGCATCCGATCGCCTCGGCGGCGGCGAGCATCACGGTGCCCAGACCGTCGCGGCGGGCGACGTTACGGGAGCCGCCCTCGGCTTGGTGGCCGGGCAGCAGGGCCAGCAGCTCGGCGCACGTGATGGCGTCGCTGTAGGTGGCGTCGCCGTCGAGGACGACGATGCGGACGCAGGGGTCGAGCGGACCGGGGAAGCGCATGCCGTCCAGGGCGGGAGCGGGCACGAGGATGAGGCAGGGGACCTGGTGACGGGTGGAGGCCCAGGCGAACGCGGCGGCGGTGTTGCCCGCCGAGGGGATCACGAGGACAGGCGGGTCGGCCGGCAGACGGCCGAGGACCGTGTACGCCTCCAGGTCCTTGAACGTGCACGTCGGCAACTGCGCCCCGCGCTCCGGCCAGTACCCGTTGAAGGCGATCCAGAGTCGGGTCAGACCGAGACGCCGGCCGAGCTCGCCCGCACGGTACACGACAGGGCCGGGTACGTCGGGGAACGTCCGCACCACGGGCATGAGTCGGGCGTGGCGGAAGAGCCCGGTGCCGGTGTGCTCGGCGGTGCCGTCGTACTCGGTGCGCAGAAACGCCGGTTCATGCCGACGGGAGCAGTCGAGGATGAGGCCGTCGTCCTCGTACCGGGCTCCGCAGGAGGAGCACACTAGCGTGTAGTGCCGATTTCCCGGGCGTACTTGGGGGTGTACTCGGGACATTTTCCAGTGCCTTCCGCAGAGCCGCGCTTCGGCGTCAATTGCAACCGGGACACTGCAAATGCGGAGCGACTTGCATATTGCCATTTCCCTAACGCACAGTTGACGTTCCGTTCCCGAGCGCGAGTAGGTATATACCAATGGAGTGTTCAGTTCCGCTTCATCTTCCCTTCTCAGTGGCGTAGTTGAGCTTCCTTGGGCCCTGGGTGACGATCCGTGGCGCACGTGTCTCGACGATGGAACGGCGGGGAAAATGGGCGAAGAGTCGACTCGTGAAGTCGCGGCGGAGTGGGCGGGTTCTTCACCTTCGCCATGGCTCCCTTCCTATATTCCGGTCAGCTTTTCCCCAACGAATGCAAAAGTCGGGGAATCCGCCCCGCCGGACGCGTTCGGTCTGCCGAACCCAGGAATGTTCGGCCGGTCGAACGATGAATCCGCCCGGGAATACAAGGAGCCCGAGCCCGAGGAACTCCTCGCCGCGTACCGGAAGATGGTTGTCGGGCGCCGCTTCGACGTGCAGGCGACCGCGCTCGCCCGTCAGGGCAGGCTCGCGGTCCACCCGTCCAGCCTCGGCCAGGAGGCCTGCCAGGTCGGCGCCGCGCTCGCCCTGCGCGACACCGACTGGCTGTTCCCCACGTACCGCGACTGCACGGCCCTGATGAGCCGTGGCATCGACCCCGTCGAGGCGTTGACCCTGATGCGCGGCGACGGACACTGCGGCTACGACCCCGCACGGCACCGCACCGCGCCCCAGTGCACCCCGCTGGCCACCCACGCCGTCCACGCCACCGGCCTCGCCCACGGCGAGCGCCTCAAGGGCACGGACACGGTTGCCCTCGCCCTGCTCGGGGACGGCGCCACGAGCGAGGGGGACTTCCACGAGGCCCTGAACCTCGCGGGTGTCCTGCGCGCACCGGTGGTCTTCCTCGTGCAGAACAACCGGTACGCCCTCTCCGTGCCGCTCGCCGACCAGACGGCGGCACCGAGCCTGGCGTACAAGGGCGTTGGCCACGGCGTCCGCTCCGAGCAGGTGGACGGCAATGACGCGGTGGCCGTACTCGCCGTCCTGACCGCCGCCGTCGAGGACGCGCGGGCGGGCGGCGGCCCCTGGCTGGTCGAGGCCCACACCTACCGCATGGGCCCGCACACCAGCGCCGACGACCCGTCCCGCTACCGTCCGGTGGAGGAGGCCGAGCACTGGCGTGGGCGCGACCCGATCGACCGGCTGGAGACCCGCCTGCGCGACCGCGGCCTGCTCACCGAGGACGACATCACCACCACGGCGGCCGAGGCCGAGGAGTACGCGGCCGGCCTCCGCACCCGCCTCGCCGAGGACCCCGCCGTGGACCCGCTCGCTCTCCTCGACCATGTGTTCAGCGCCCCTACCCCGCAACTGACCGAGCAACGGGCCGCCCTGCGTGCCGAGTTGGAAGGACGCTGACATGACGGTGACGAATCGGGCGACGGCCACCACGAGTGCGACGGCCACGAGTGCGACGGCCACCACGATGGCGAAGGCCCTGAACTCCGCCCTGCGGGACGCGCTCGACGCGGACGAGCGGGTCGTCGTCTTCGGGGAGGACGTCGGCCGGCTCGGCGGAGTCTTCCGGATCACCGACGGGCTCGCGGACACCTTCGGCGAACGGCGCTGCTTCGACACCCCGGCCTGCGAGGCGGGCATCGCGGGACTCGCGGTCGGTATGGCGATGGCCGGGTTCCGGCCCGTCGTGGAGATGCAGTTCGACGCGTTCGCCTACCCGGCGTTCGAACAGATCGCCTCCCACATCGCCAAGCTCCGCAACCGCACACGCGGTGCCCTCACCCTCCCCCTCGTCATACGCGTCCCCTACGGCGGCGGGATCGGCGGAGTCGAGCACCACAGCGACTCCAGCGAGGCCTACTACGCGCACACGGCGGGCCTGAAGGTCGTCACCCCCGCGACGGTGGCTGACGCGTACTCACTCCTGCGGGAGGCCATCGACGACCCGGACCCCGTGGTGTTCCTGGAACCCAAGCGCCGTTACTGGACGAAGGAAGACGTCCGACTGCCGTCACGCACCGAGCCGTTCGGTACCGCAGCGGTCCGCCGCCCCGGCACCGCCGCCACGCTCGTCGCGTACGGCCCGTCGGTCGCCGTCGCCCTGGAGGCCGCCCGGGAGGCGGCGACCGAGGGCATGGACGTCGAGGTGCTGGACCTGCGCACCATCGTCCCGCTCGACGACCACGCCCTCACCGAGTCGGTACGGCGCACCGGCCGCTGCCTGGTCGTGCACGAGGCACAGGGCTTCGCCGGGGTCGGCGCAGAGATCGCCGCGCAGGTCCAGGAGCGCTGCTTCGACGCTCTGCGGGCCCCCGTGCTGCGCGTCACGGGCCTCGACATCCCCTACCCGCCACCGCTGCTGGAGAGCGCGCATCTGCCGGGTGCCGGGCGGGTGCTGGAGGGGTTGCGGCGGCTGCTGCCCGACGGCGGACGATCGGGCGCGGGCGTAGGACGGGCAATTCCGGTGCCCGCCGCCGGGACGGGCACCGACAGCCGGACCGTACGAACCTTCCAACTGCCGGACCTGGGTGAAGGTCTGGCGGAGGCCGAGGTACTGGAATGGACGGTCGCCGTGGGCGATCACGTCACCCACGACCAGGCCGTGGCCGAGGTCGAGACGGCCAAGTCCGTCGTCACGCTGCCCAGCCCGTTCGCCGGGACGGTGACCGCCCTGCACTGCGCTGCCGGAGAGGTCGTCAAGGTCGGGGCGCCGCTGATGTCGGTGGCGCAGACTTCGGGGGAGGGCGGGGTGAGTGCGGACTCGTCTGCTGGGGCAGGCTCGAGTGCGGACACCTCTGCCGAGACCGGGTCGGGGGCAGTGCTCACCGGGTACGGAACCGGAGCGCGACGTGCCCTCGTCGGGAACAAGGCGGGCCCCTCGGAGGACGGTGAGCTCGAAACCTCTCACCAGCCGGGCATCCGCATCCCCCTCGACGCAGCCGCCGAGAAGTTCCTCCGCGCCCACCGCGACACACCCGCCCTCACCATCTGGGCGGACGCCGATGCCACCGGCCTGCTCACTGCCCGCGACACCCACGGCACGGGTCTGCTTCCGCTGCTGGCCCAGGCCTGCCTCTCCGGGCTCGCCGCCTTCCCCGAACTGAACGCCCGGGTGGACGCCGGCCGGGCGGAGATCGTCCGGCTGCCGCACGTGCACCTCGGCTTCGCCGCTCAGACCGACCACGGCCTGGTCGTTCCCGTCGTGCGGGACGCCGACCGGCTGCCGCTCGACGCCCTCGCCGCCGAACTGCGCCGCCTCACCGACCTCGCCCGGCGTGACGCGGTCCCCGCCGGCCACCTCACCGGTGGCACCTTCACCCTCAACAATTACGGTCCCCTCGGGGTCGACGGTGCCACCCCGATCCTCAACCACCCCCAGACGGCGATGCTCGGCTTCGGCCGCCTCGTCGACCGTCCCTGGGTGGTGGACGGCCGCGTGGAGGTACGCAAGGTCGTTCACTTGTCTCTGACCTTCGACCACCGCGTCTGCGACGGCGGTGTCGCGGCCGGATTCCTGCGCCATGTGATCGCCCGCATCACTGCCGCACAGAGCCCCGGAACAAGCCAATGAGGAATCAGAACAGCTCGACCCGCTCACGGCATCGCCGGAGGTGTCGTAGGCCGAAGGCGTAGACCGTACGGGAGTTGAGGTTCACCCCACGGGTGACGGTGACGGTCATGCCGGACTTCTCCAGCCCTCCCTCGCGCACCGGCGGCGGGTCCGGCCACCCGCCGCCCGTGCGTGCGTCCACCATGAGGGCGCGACCGGAGCCTCTGCGAGAGCCGCAGTCGAGCCGGCGAGAGCGCTGCCCGCGTCGCACTGTTCGGGCACCATGTGGATCCGGCATGCGGGCCGGATCGGGCGCACCTCGGTAACTGGCCCTGCGTCCCCGCTCGCGCTGCATCGCACGCCGAGGCTTGACGGTGGCGTGACCAGTCGTTAATTTACCCGCTTACCAAATCCTCGAGATTCTGCATGCCGTTCGTCATGTCGAACCGTCTTGGCGTCGCGTCAACCGCCACGCGGTCGAAGCCGTCAAGGGCAGGCCGAGCAGCGCCAGAAGCACCTCTCCCCGAGCGAGACCAGCGCGTAGTCATCTCTGATGATGGGAGCGCTCCCATAGGTACAGCGCGGATCAGTGCCAACGGCCAAGAGGAGGAGACATGACGCAAGGTCGGAATGAGCCCGCGAGCAGCGAGCGGAGATCGCCGAGCCGGAGGACCGTCCTGGCGACGATGGGGGCCCTGCCGGTCCTCACGGCCACGGCGTCGACCGTGGGGACTTCGGGAGCGGCGGCCGTGACGGCCGCCGCCACGGCGGTCATCGACCCGTCGGCGCAGCGGCAGACGATCCGAGGCTTCGGCGGCATGACCCATACCGCCTGGATCGGCGACCTGTCAGCCGCCCAGCGGGACACGGCGTTCGGCACCGGCGAGGGCCGACTGGGCTTCTCCGTGCTGAGGATCCCCGTCCCCGAGAACCAGACGGACTGGAGCCGTGACCTGGCGACGGCGAGGCGCGCGACCGAGCTCGGGGCGACTGTCATCGCGTCGCCGTGGAATCCCCCCGCCCGCATGGTCGAGACCTTCGTCCGCGGCACTCAGACGGACGCGAAACGCCTCAGGCACGACATGTACGGCGCCTACGCCCAGCACCTCAACGACTTCAACGGGTTCCTGAGGAACAACGGGGTGAACCTGTACGGCATATCGGTGCAGAACGAGCCCGACTACGCTCATGACTGGACGTGGTGGACTCCCGCCGAAATGGTCCGTTTCCTGCGGGAGAACGCCGGCTCGATCGGCACCAGGGTCATCGCGCCCGAGTCCTTCCAGTACCGGAAGAACATCTCGGACCCGATCCTCAACGACTCCGCGGCGCTCGCCAACGTGGACATCATCGGGGCCCACCTCTACGGCACGCAGTTCGCGGACTTCCCCTACCCCCTCTTCAAGCAGAAGGGGGCGGGCAAGGAACTCTGGATGACCGAGGTCTACTACCCCAACAGCAGCGATTCGGCGGACCTCTGGCCGCAGGCGCTGGACGTGGCGGAGCACATCCACCGTGCCATGGTGGACGCCGAGTTCCAGGCGTACATCTGGTGGTACATCCGGCGCAGTTACGGTCCCATGCGGGAGGACGGCCGGATCAGCAAGCGCGGCGCCGGCATGGCGCACTTCGCCAGGTTCGTCCGCCCCGGGTACGTGCGGATCGAGGCGACGGCGAACCCGGCGTCGAACGTCTACGTCTCGGCGTACCGGGGCGGTAGGTCCACGGTCGTCGTGGTGGCCGTCAACAAGGGGACATCCGCGGTGAGTCAGCGGTTCACCCTGGCGAACAGCACGGCGTCCAGCGCCTCGTCCTGGTTGACCGACGCGAGCAGGAACGTCGCACCCCAGGGCGCGACCGGCGTGTCGAACGGCTCCTTCACCGCCACGCTTCCCGCTCGAAGCGTGACCACCTTCGTGGCGGCGTGACCGAGGCTCCTGGCGGGAGCGGCAGCGGCGTTTAGTGCGGACTGGTGAACCGCAACAGTGGCAAGGCGCTCGAAGTCGCGCGGCGCGACCGCCCCGTCGCCGGGGAGCCCGTTGGCGTAGAGCGCCCTGAGTCGGTCCAGCGGGAGTTCCCCGAGCAGGTCCTTGCCGCCTGAGGTCGGGTGGGCGGGCAGGAGTGTGCCGGTCCGGAAGCCGACGCGCAGCGTCTGGGGCCCCTCCACGCCGTCCAGGAAACGGGTTCCGTTGCCCTCCAGGACCATCAGGTGAGTGGTCTCGCGGGCCGCGTCCGTTATCTGGGCCCGCGCGAGGTCGCCCCCTCCCACCGCCAGGGTGCCCTCCGGTTCGTCGTCGACGGCGAGGGCGTGTGAACCAACGTCGACGGTGCCGCGGTGGCGATGCGCCGCGGCGATCTGCTGCTGACGCCGAGCTGGGCCTTCCACGAGCACCAGAACGGCACCGACGAGCCGATGACGTGACTACCTGCGCAAGGAGCGCGAGGTGCCCGTCGCGCGCTTGCAGGCCGCCTGGGTGGACATCGTGCGGCGCATGACCCGACCTGGTGCGGGGTGACCCGGATGGGGGCAAACCCTGCTGGGTGGTTGATCGGTAAATATGTCGCGTGTCGCTGAGGGTGTCGGGATACTGCCTCGGTGCCTCTTACCGAACTGCCTCGACTGCTTCGGCCTCGTGCCCTGAGGCCGGGAGATCTCGTCGTCGTCGCATCGCTGTCCGGGCCCCTCCACGCCGTTCATGAGCCCGACCTCGAGAAGGCGGTAGCCGTGCTTCAGCGGATGGGATTCCGCGTGCGTCGGGCGCCGCTGCTCGAAGCGGGGCGGCACCGCTGGTGGAGCGCGGCCACGCCGGCGGAGATCGCCAGGGAACTCAACGGTCTGCTGCGTGATCCTGAGGTGCGCGCGATCATCGCGCATGACGGCGGCCAGACGGTGTTCGGCTACCTCGACATGATCGACGTCGAGGCGATCATGGCCGACCCCAAGCCGATCCTCGGCTACAGCGACATCTCGCTTCTGCATCTGGCGCTCTACGCGCGCACGGGTCTGGTCGGGTTCCACGCCGACGTGGCCACCCCTGGACTCGGCGGGCACTGGCAGGCCGCGCCCGCAGCGCGCCAAGCGGTGCTGGAGAAGCTCTACTTGACGCTGCTGACCGGGACGGAGCCGATCGGTGCGCTGCCGGCCACCCCGTCGTGGGAGTGCTGGCGTGCCGGTCGCGCCGAAGGCCGGCTGATCGGCGGGGTGATCAATCGCATCGTGCTGAACCAGGCGACGCGCTACGCGCTGCCGCTCGAATGGTTCGACGGCGCGGTGCTGTTCTGGGAGGAGCTGGGCGGCCAGGCATCGCATGTGTGGAGCTACCTACAGGTACTGCGGCACGCCGGCGTCCTTGATCGAATCGCCGGCATGGTCGTGGGCATCCCGACCGCGATCGACGGACTCGACTCGCCCGACGCGTCCCCGACCCTGCAAGAGATGGTCCTCGACGTCCTCGGCGACCGTGACATCCCGGTCCTGGGCAACGTCGAGGTCGGACACGCCGGCCCGAATCTGCCGATGCCGGTCGGCATCCGCGTCGCCCTCGACGCGCAGCAGCTCACATTGTCGCTGCTCGAACCGGCGGTACGCCCGCTCACGGTGACCGGACCGGGCGGCTGAGCAACGCGGATCAGCGGGCTTCTTCATGGGGCGTGCCCGGATCGTGATCGATCCTGCTCCCCGGACCTGGTCCTTGGGTCCCGCGCGATGCCGTCCCTACGCGGAGTGCCGGTGACCGGTGTCCGCCGCGGAGTCGGACGTGGTACTCACGGGCAGGAGTTGGGGGCGTTTCGCGGTGCGGCCGTCACCGGAGGACCGGCCGCGCAGACGGCGTCCGAGCCAGGGGCCGAGGTGTGCGGCCGCCCAGCGCAGTTCGGCTCCCGCGGCCTGCCAGCCGCTGGGAAGCCTCTGCGGCGGGAGGGGGAGCGTCCAGGCGTCGTCGCTGCCGGGCAGGTGGATGGCTTGGGCGAGGGCTGCGGCGATCCGTTCGTGGCCGAGGGGGCTGGCGTGCAGACGGTCCGCGGTCCACAGCCGCGGGTCGGTGGTGACGGCCGGTCGGCCGGTTTCGGCGACCGCGACCCCGTGGCGGGCGGCCGCAGCGCGGATGCCGGCATTGAGGTCGAACACGCGGGACCTGATGGGCCGGGCAAGGGGCGCGATCGCTCCGATGTGGGGGAAGGTCAGTGTCACCACGTGGGTCCCAGCATCCGTGAGCGCGGCGAACATCTCTTCCAGGTGCCCGGTCACCTCTGCGGCGTTGAACCGGGGCCGGAGCAGGTCGTTGACCCCGGCGACGACGGTGGCCAGGTCGGGACGCAGGGCCAGGGCAGGCCCCAGCTGTTCCGTGCGGATCTGGCCGGCGGTACGTCCTCGTACGGCCAGATTGGCGTACCGAAGCCCGGGGTTGACGGCTGCGAGGTGCTCGGCGAGCCGGTCGGCGAAGCCGCGCAGGCCGACGGTGTCGTCCCCGTCGCCCAGCCCCTCGGTCTGGCTGTCGCCCAGGGCGACGTAGCGCATGTATTCACCGCTCGGCATGAGTCGTCCGCCTTTCCCGCAGGACGGTTGCGATCCGCAGGCACCAGTCCCGGTGGCCCTGCTCGAAGGCGATGCCGCGCAGGCAGGTGAGGTACGGCCCGATCCGCTCGCCTCGGCGCAGGAACTCCTCCTCGTCCGCGTCACCGCGAAGTTGACGCAGCAGCTTGCCGAGAAGCTCGATCTTGGCCTCGGCCGCAGACGCTCGCTCTTCGAGCTGTTCGATCACCGACGCGGTACCGATGCGGTCGGCGACCTGGACCTTGACGAGCAGATCGTCGCGGATGAACGAGGGCTTCGCCACGGCTGCGGCGAACTCTTCCAGCTCGGCGCGGCCGGCGTCGGTGACGTGGAACAACCGCTTGTTGGGCCGGTTTTCCTGGATCACCTGCCGACCCGCGACCAGCCCTTCCTTCTCCAGCCTGGTCAGCTCGGCGTACAGCTGCTGGGGCAGGGCGTGCCAGAAGTTCGCGACGCCGACGTCGAACGCCTTCGCCAGCTGGTATCCGCTGTACTCGCCGTCCAGCAGCGCCGCCAGCACGGCGTGTCGCAAGGCCATCGAAGCAGCCCCTTCCTTCCCTTGTCCGCAGCTGCATCATACTCAAGAAAATGACTAATCACTTCCTTGTGTATCAGGGCACGGGGCTGACCAGGGACACGCCCGGCGGTGTGGGCGGCCGTTGCGGCGTCGGGGGACAGTCACATTGCCGCCCCGCGTGAGCCCCGTCTCACCTGGCCGGCACCCCTTGGCTATGCAACGAGTTGCATAGAAGGATCGGGCTATGGCGCTCGAGCACGCGATCCTCGTCTCCCTGCTGGAGAAGCCGGGCTCCGGCTATGAGCTGGCCCGGCGTTTCGAGCGGTCCATCGGATACTTCTGGACCGCCACGCATCAGCAGATCTACCGCGTTCTCAAGCGCATGGAGAGCGAGGGCCTGCTCGCCGTCCGCGAGCTGTCGCAGCAGAGCCGACCGGACAAGAAGGAGTACTCCGTCGTAGGCCCCGGCCGCGCCGTCCTCTCTCAGTGGCTGCACCAGTCGATCCAACCCGAGAGCATGCGGCACGAACTCGCCGTCAAGATCCGAGGCGCGGCCTTCGACGACCCGTCTGTGCTGATCCGTGAGGTCGAACGGCACCGCCAGGTGCACATCGACCGGCTGGCGCACTATCAGGCCGGGGAACTGCGCGACTTCACCGGCCCGGCGGCTCCCACCCCGCTCGACGCCGGTCAGGAGCTGCAGCATGTCGTGCTGCGCGGCGGCATCGCGTACGAGCGGATGACGATCGCCTGGCTCGACGACGTACTCGGCACACTCCGCCGGCTCGGCACGTCACCCTCGCCGGCCTGACCTGCCGGCCGCCGCGGCCCGCGCTCCGCGACCTTCAGACCTGCACCCTCATCCCTCATCCCGCAACCCTCAACCCTCGGAAGGCGGACCCCTGTGGCCGACTCCCTCCTCTTCAACCCCCGTACGTACGACCCGGCGCGGTTCGACCCCGAGACCCGCAGGTTGCTGCGTGCCACCGTCGACTGGTTCGAGGACCGCGGCAAGCGCAGGCTCATCGAGGACTACCGTTCCCGCGCCTGGCTGGCCGACTTCCTCGCGTTCGCAGCCAAGGAAGGGCTGTTCGCCACGTTCCTCACCCCGGCGTCCGCCGCCGGACGCGAGGGCCGGCGCTGGGACACGGCCCGGATCGCCGCCCTCAACGAGATCTTCGGGTTCTACGGGCTCGACTACTGGTACGCGTGGCAGGTGACCATCCTCGGTCTCGGACCGGTCTGGCAGAGCGACAACACCGCGGCGCGCACCCGTGCGGCAGAACTCCTCGCCCAGGGTGAGGTGTTCGCCTTCGGTCTCTCCGAGAAGACCCATGGCGCCGACATCTACTCCACCGACATGCTGCTGACGCCGGACGGCAGCGGCGGCTTCACGGCGACGGGCTCCAAGTACTACATCGGCAACGGCAATGCCGCCGGCCTCGTCTCGGTCTTCGGTCGACGCACCGACGTGGAGGGCCCCGACGGCTACGTGTTCTTCGCCGCGGACAGCCGCCACCCGGCCTATCACCTCGTGCAGAACGTCGTCGACTCCTCGAAGTACGTCAGTGAGTTCCGCCTCGAGGGTTACCCGGTGGGCCCGGACGACGTCCTGCACACCGGCCGCGCCGCCTTCGACGCCGCCCTCAACACCGTCAACGTCGGCAAGTTCAATCTCTGCACCGCCTCGATCGGCATCTGCGAGCACGCGATGTACGAGGCGGTGACCCACGCCCACAGCCGCATCCTTTACGGCCGCCCCGTCACCGCCTTCCCACACGTGCGCCGCGAGCTGGCCGACGCGTACGTCCGTCTCGTCGGCATGAAGCTGTTCAGCGACCGCGCCGTCGACTACTTCCGCTCCGCCTCGCCGGACGACCGCCGCTACCTGCTCTTCAACCCGATGACGAAGATGAAGGTGACCACGGAGGGCGAGAAGGTCATCGACCTGATGTGGGACGTGATCGCCGCCAAGGGCTTCGAGAAGGACACCTACTTCGCCCAGGCCGCCGTCGAGATCAGGGGGTTGC
Organism: Streptomyces resistomycificus; assembly: GCF_001514265.1. Taxonomy (GTDB): domain Bacteria; phylum Actinomycetota; class Actinomycetes; order Streptomycetales; family Streptomycetaceae; genus Streptomyces; species Streptomyces resistomycificus. Next base: position 702,651 of record NZ_KQ948989.1, read on the forward strand.
CCAAGCTCGAGGGCACGGTCCACGTCAACCTGGCGCTGATCCTCAAGTTCATGCGCAACCACCTCCTGAACCCGGCCGAGTTCGCGGCCGTACCGACCCGCCTCGACGCGGCCGACGACACGTTCCTCTTCGAACAGGGACCGGCTCGTGGCCTGGGCTCCGTGCGCTTCCACGACTGGCGCCCCGCCTACGACGCGTACGCCGGCGTGCCGAACGTCGCCCGGTTCCGCGAGCAGGCCGACGCCCTGTGCGAGTTCGTCGCCACCGCGGCCCCCGACGAGGAGCAGAGCCGCGACCTCGATCTTCTTCTCGCCGTGGGCCAGCTGTTCGCGCTGGTGGTGCACGGCCAGCTGATCCTGGAGCAGGCCCGCCTGACGGACCTTGACGAGGACGTGCTCGACGAGCTGTTCTCGGTCCTCGTCCGCGACTTCTCCGCCTTCGCCGTCGAACTGCACGGCAAGGACTCCGCCACCGTGGATCAGCAGCGCTGGGCGCTCGGTGCCGTCCGGCGTCCCGTCGTCGACGAAGCGCGGTCGGGGCGCGTCTGGGAGCGCGTGGAGGCACTGTCCGGGGCGTACGAGATGGCGCCGTGACAGTCCGCCTGGGGGGCTCGTCGCCACGCGACGGTCAGAGTCCTCGGGAGCATTAGCGCTCGCACTGTGGCCCTCCGCGCGACCTGCCGCGCGGAGGGCCACGGTACGTTGCGCCGGCTTCGCCACATACCCGCCGCGGTCGTCGCCATGGCGGGTACCGGCGGGGTCATGCCCCTCGGCTCAGCAGGGCGGGCCGGACCGGTCCGGGCCCGTCAGGACTGAACGTCGACGACGGTTCGCACTCTGTGGGCCCGTTCAAGGTCCTGCTGAGTGCGCCGGTTGCCACGTCCCACCGTGTATCGGCGCGTCGCCGTTGCCGGTGGCCAGGCCGACGCGCCCTACGCGCGGATGGTGAAGCCCGGGCGGAGCGGAATCCCTCCCGCCGGATAGGGTTGGCCGGGTGGAGATGCTGCACCTGCGATACTTCGTCGCCGTCGCCGAGGAACTGAACTTCACCGCCGCAGCCCGCAGACTGCACATGTCGACGCCCCCGCTGAGTCAGCGGATCAAGGATCTCGAGCACGAGATCGGGCACAGGTTGTTCGACCGCAGTACCCACCACGTGATGCTCACCCCGGCCGGCGCCGCGCTGCTGCCCATCGCGCGCGACGTACTGGAGCAGGTCAACTCCATTCCCTGGCGGCTGCGCGAGGCCATGCGGCCGCAGCGCGGCACCGTGTTCCTCGGCATGCCCGCCGGTGTTCACCCGGACCTGCGTGAACGGGTCAAGGCCCTCGCCGGTCGCGTCCGTGAGCGGTTCGAGCTCAAGCGCTGGCCCGGCGCCACCGCCGACCTGGTCAACGCCGTGCGCGACGGCAGACTCGCGTTGACGCTGGCCCGGCTCCCGGTCGCCGACCCGGCGCTGGAACAGCTGACGGTGATGTCGGAGCGGCTCGGCGCGGTGGTGCCGGCGGACCGGTTCGCCGAGCGGGACTCCATCGCACTGGCCGAGCTGACCGACCTCCCCTACGTCGCCTCACCCGCGGAGATAACTCCGGCGTATTTCGACGAGCTCGACCGTCAGTTGTCGGAACTCGGGGTCAGGAAACGCATCAAGCTCACCAACACGGGCTTCGGCGCGGCCTCCGAAATCATTTCCTGCGGGCTGGCATTCTCCATTTCGATGCTCGACGCCAGAAGCCCCATGCAGGGTTACCGGGTGGAGAACGTGACCATTCTTCCCTTCTCGGATTTCCGGCCCCGCCTGGACACGGCCCTGCTCTGGCACCGTGAGCGCGCTCAAGGTGGCGACCTCGAAGAGCTCGTCGACGCCGCTCGTGACATCTTCGGTGAACCTCTCGATATCTGACAGGAATTGAGAGGGGGATCGCGTCCGGTCGCGTCCCGCGATGGTGTTATCGCTGTGGTCATACCGCTGTTCGCAACAAGATCATTCCGTTTTTCTTCCTTCGCCACTAACTTCGATGACAGAGCAACGAAGCAGGGTGTGAAAGGAAGAACAATGACGGACATCACCACGACCGGCACGACGACCGGCGCCGCGACCGAAACAACTGCCGACACCATCACCGGCCCCCTGGACGGTGTCCGCGTCATCGACCTCTCCACGGTGGTGATGGGCCCGTACGCGGCCCAGATTCTGGGCGACCTCGGCGCCGACGTGATCAAGATCGAGTCGCCCGCCGACACCGTGCGAGTGGGCCAGTACCGCACCACGCCCGGCATGACCCCGCTCAGCCTCAACGTCAACCGCAACAAGCGCAGCGTCGAGCTCAACCTCAAGAACGAGGCCGAGCGCGCACAGGCCCTCGAACTGATCGACACCTCGGACGTGTTGATCACCAACATGCGCCCGAACGCGCTCAGCCGCCTGGGCATGACCTACGAAGACGTCGCCGAGCGCAACCCGGGCCTGGTCTACGCACACGCCCAGGGCTTCCGCAGCGACTCCGACCGGGTCGGGGACGCCGCCTACGACGAGACCGTGCAGGCTTCCTCCGGTCTGGTCGACATCGCCAACCGCGCGCTGGGCGAACCGGTCTACCTGCCGACCATCCTCGGCGACAAGGTCTCCTCGCTGACCATCGCCTACAGCGTCCTGGCAGCGCTGGTGCACCGCGACAAGACCGGGCAGGGCCAGCGGATCGAGATCCCCATGACGGACACGCTGATCGCGTTCAACCTGGTCGAGCACCTGTCCGGGCACGTGTACGAGCCCACGCAGGGCAGCACCGGGTTCCCGCTGTCCATGACCAAGGGACACCGGGCGGTGCGTACCAAGGACGGTCTCGCGTGTGTGATCCCCTACAACCCGCGCAACTTCCGCGACTTCTTCGCCGCCGCAGGGCGCCCGGACCTGGCCGCGGACCCGCGCGTCAACGGCGAGGCCATCGACGGCGCCGACCACGAGGCCCTGGCCGAGCTGATCGACCAGTGCGCTCCGGCGCTGACCACCGCTCAGTGGACCGAGGTGTGCAGCAAGCACAGCATCCCGATGGCACCGGTGCTGGAGCTGGACCGGGCCCACGAGGACGAGTACGTCCGCGACGGCCACCTCCTCGACACCGTCGAGCACCCGACCGAGGGTTCCATCCGCACCGTCGGCATCCCGGTGAGGTTCTCCGCCACGCCCGGCTCGATCCGCCGCCTCGCCCGGGTCCCTGGCCAGGACACCGCGGACGTGCTCGGTGAGCTGGCCACCCGCTGAGCCGACCGAACCGGTACTTCCGGCCACCGAGCAGGTGAACAGGCAACAAGCGAACAGGCGAGCAGGCGAGCAGGCGAACAGCACAGGGCACCTGCCCGCCGCCAGAAGGAAGAAAGCAGAAGCCATGAGCACCACCGAAGTACGCACCGACGTACGGACCGACATACGCACCGAACGAATCGGCTCCACCCTGCTGATCACGATCGACCGCCCACAGGCGCGCAACGCGGTGAACGCCGCGGTCGCCACCGGCCTGGCTGCCGCGCTGGACGAACTGGAAGCCGACCCCGCGCTCCGCGTCGGCGTCCTGACCGGCGCGGACGGAACCTTCAGTGCCGGCATGGACCTCAAGGCCGCCCTGCGCGGCGAATCGCCCGAGGTGCCGGGCCGTGGCTTCGGCGGCCTGACCGAGGCGGGGCCGACGAAGCCGCTGATCGCCGCCGTCGAGGGCTGGGCCATGGGCGGCGGTTTCGAACTGGCCCTGGGCTGCGACCTGATCGTCGCCGCCGGCGACGCCAGGTTCGGTCTGCCCGAGGTCAAGCGCGGCCTGATCGCAGCGGGCGGCGGCGTGATCCGGCTGCCCAAGCGGATCCCGTACCACCTGGCGATGGAGTTCCTGCTGACCGGCGAACCGGTCAGTGGTCGCCGGGCCGGCGACCTGGGCCTGGTCAACCGGGTCACCGACACGGGCGACGCCACCGCAGTGGCGCTGCAACTCGCCGAGCAGGTCGCGATGAACGCCCCGCTGGCGCTGGCCGCGGTGAAGGGGATCGTGCGCGCCGCCGACGGAGTGCCCGAGGCCGACGCGTTCGCCGTGCAGCGCGAGGAGATGGGCGACCTGACGGCCTCGGCCGACGTCCGCGAGGGCATGAACGCCTTCGCCGAGCGCCGCGCCCCGCAGTGGACGGGCGAGTGACATGAGGGTCGAAGAAGTCCGCCGACACGTGACCACCCCGCTGACCAGCCCGGCGTTCGCGCCCGTCGTCCCGAGGTTCACCGACCGCGAGTACCTCAACATCGTCTATCGCACCGACGCCGAGGCCCTGCGCACCGTCGTCCCCGAACCTCTGCGGATCGACGAGCCGTTGGTCCGGTTCGAGGTCATGAGGATGGGCGACGTCAGCGGATACGGCCCCTACACCGAGTCCGGCCAGGCCATCCCGGTCAGCCTCGACGGCGAGCGGGGCGAGTACCTGCACGCGATGTACCTCGACAACTTCCCCGCGACCGCGTCCGGGCGCGAGGTCAGCGCCTACCCGAAGACGATCGGCGCGCCGAACCTCTACGTCGACCACGGCGTGCTGGTCGGCTCCCTGGACTACGGGACGCTGCGGGTCGCCACCGCGACCATGGGCTACAAGCACCACGAGCTCGACCGGCGCGAGGCCGAGGCCCAGATCACGGTGCCGACCTTCATGCTCAAGACGGTTGTGGGCTACGACGGTTCGCCACGGGTGCAGGAACTCGTCCGCACCGAGATCACCGACATCGCGGTCAAGTGGGCCTACACCGGCCCGGCGAGGCTCCAGCTGTTCCAGCACGTCCTCGCCCCACTGGCCGACCTGCCGGTACGGGAGGTCGTCTCCGCGAGCCACATCCTCACCGACCTGACGCTCGGCGGAGTCAAGCCGGTCTACGACTACCTGGAAGGAAGGGCGTCATGACACAGGAGTTGACGACACAGGAGTTGACGACACGCGAGTTCCGTAACGCCGCGGTGATCGGCGCCGGCACCATCGGACTGTCGTGGACGGCGCTGTTCGCCGGCCACGGACTGACCGTCCGGGTGACCGACCCCCGGCCCGACCTCGCCGAGGCCGTCGCCGCGGCCCTGGACGACTTCGCCCCGCACCTCGCTGCCCGGGGCCTGGACGTCGAGGGCCTCGCCGACCGGGTCCACGTCGCGGCCGATGTCGCCGAGGCGGTCCGGGACGCGGACGTCGTCCAGGAGAACGGCCCCGAACGCGTCGAGTTCAAGAAGGACCTGTTCGCGATCCTGGTCCGCGAAGCGCCGGCGCACGCACTGCTGCTGAGTTCGTCCTCGGCGATCCCGTCGACCGCGTTCACCGCGGAACTCGACGACGCGGGCCGGGTCCTCATCGGTCACCCGTTCAACCCGCCGCACCTGATCCCGCTGGTCGAGGTCGTCCCCGGTGAGCGGACCGGCGAGGACGCCGTCCAGGCCGCGGTGGACTTCTACACCCGCGTCGGCCGCACCCCGGTCGTCGAGCGCAAGGAGATCCCCGGCTTCGTCGGCAACCGCCTGCAGAACGTGCTCAGCCGTGAGGCGGTCCACCTCGTCGAACAGGGCGTGGTGACCCCCCAGGACCTCGACCGGGTGATGACGAACTCGCTCGGCATCCGCTGGTCGACGGTCGGGCCGTTCCTCGGCTCGCACCTGGGCGGTGGCCCCGGCGGCTACCGGCACATGGCCGGGCACATCGGCGCCTCGATGCGGCAGATGTGGGCGGACCTCGGCACCCCGTCCCAGAACGAGGAGGAACAGGAACGGCTCATCGAAGCCGTGGAAAAGGCTTACGGCTCCTCCACGTACTCGGAACTCACCGAGACGCGCGACCGCAGGCAACTCGCTGTCCTGTCCGCGCTGGACCGCGCCGACAAGGCCGACAAGGAGGAGAACTGAGATGACCACCACCATGGAACCCCTCGACGACCAGCTGGTCGCGGACTTCTACGCCTACGAGACGCTGCTGCCGGACGAGGAGCGCAAGATCCTCCTCAAGGCCCGCGCCCTCATGCACGACGAGGTCAAGCCGCTGGTGAACGAGAACTGGGGCAAGGACCGGTTCCCGAAGGAGCTCGTCGGCATCTTCCGCGCGAGCGGGCTGGCCGGCCTGCCCTACGAGGGCTACGGCGAGCACCGGCCCGCCGTCAGCAACCTGCTCAGCGGCATGCTGGCGATGGAGATGGCTCGTACCGACGCCTCGGTGTCCACGTTCTTCGGCGTCCACAACGGACTCGCGATGTACTCCGTCAACTCCGGCGGCAGCCAGGAACAGCGGGACCGCTGGCTCCCCGAGATGGCCGCGATGGACAAGATCGGCGCGTTCGCCATGACCGAGCCGCTCGGCGGATCCGACGTCGGGGGCGGCATGCGCACCACCGCCCGGCGAGACGGCGACACCTGGATCCTCAACGGCGCCAAGAAGTGGATCGGCAACGCGACCTTCGCCGACTACGTCGTGGTGTGGGCACGGGACGTCGACGACAACCACGTGAAGGGGTTCGTCGTCGAGAAGGGCACGCCCGGATTCGACCCGGTGAAGATCGAGGGCAAGATCGCCTTCCGGATCGTGGAGAACGCCGAGATCACCCTGACCGACGTCCGGGTGCCGGAGGCGAACCGCCTGCAGAACATCAACTCCTTCCGCGACGTCGCGGAGATCCTGCGCGCCACCCGCGGCGGGGTCGCCTGGCAGGCGCTGGGCGTGATGATCGGCGCCTACGAACTCGCCCTGGACTACGCCAAGGAGCGCGAGCAGTTCGGCCGTCCGATCGCCCGCTTCCAGATGGTGCAGGACCTGCTGGTGAAGAGCCTGGGGAACATCACCGCCTCGTGGGGCATGCTGGTGCAGCTCGCCCGGCTGCAGGACGCCGGGATCTTCCGCGACGAACACTCCTCGCTGGCCAAGGCGTTCGTCACCACGCGGATGCGGGAGGTCGTCGCCTGGAGCCGGGAGATCTTCGGCGGCAACGGGATCGTGCTGGACTACGACATCGCGCGGTTCTTCGCCGACGCGGAGGCGATCTACTCCTTCGAGGGCACACGGGAGATGAACACCCTGATCGTCGGCAAGTCGATCACCGGGCAGAGCGCCTTCGTATGAGCCGCAGACGCCCTGGCTCGGCCAGGACGAGCCGCAGGGGCCGTTCCTCGCATCCGACGACGCGAGGAACGGCCCCTGCGGTGTGCGACACAGCGCGTCGACGCCGCTCGCGCAGGTCACAGGCCGGGACGGGCACGCCGTGCCGCTCAACGCTCCGGAACGCTCAACCGGTCCTGGTGACGTCGGGCCGAACTCCCCTCAGTACCTTGCCTCCTGGTCACCGGGCCGTGCCGGCCATGGCCCGGGCCGGTGCGTCGGTGGCGTCGAGGCCGCGCAGGATGTCCTCCACCCGTTGCTTGGCGTCACCGAAGAGCATCTGGCTGTTCTCCCTGAAGAACAGCGGGTTCTGGACGCCGGCGTATCCGGGGGCCATGGAGCGTTTGAAGACGACGACGTGGGCCGATTCCCAGACGTGCAGGACCGGCATTCCGGCGATGGGACTGGTCGGGTCCTCGGCGGCGGACGGGTTGACGGTGTCGTTGGCGCCGATGACCAGGACGACCGACGTGGACGCGAAGTCGTCGTTGATCTCGTCCATTTCCAGGACGATGTCGTAGGGCACGTTGGCCTCGGCGAGCAGCACGTTCATGTGACCGGGCAGCCGGCCGGCGACCGGGTGGATGCCGAAGCGCACCTCGATGCCTCGTTCGCGCAGCGTGCGCGCCAACTCGGCGACAGGGTACTGGGCCTGGGCGACGGCCATGCCGTAGCCGGGCGTGATGATGACCGAGGAGGCGTCGCGCAGAAGCCCCGCGGTCTCCTCGGCGCTGATCTCCCGGTGCTCCCCGTGGTCGGTGTCGTCGCTCGCCGCGGCCGGGGCCCCGAAGCCGCCCGCGATCACCGAGAGGAAGGAGCGGTTCATCGCCTTGCACATGATGTAGGACAGGTAGGCGCCGGAGGAGCCGACCAGTGCGCCGGTGACGATCAGCAGGTCGTTGGCGAGGAGGAAGCCCGAGGCCGCGGCGGCCCAGCCGGAGTAGCTGTTGAGCATGGAGACGACCACCGGCATGTCGCCGCCGCCGATGGAGGCGACCAGGTGGGCGCCGAGGGCGAGTGCGATCACGGTGACCGCGATGAGGAGTCCCATGTGGGGGCGCGCGACGAACACCGCGGTGAGCACGACGAACGCGGTGAGCGCGCCGAGGTTGAGGGCGTGCTTGCCGGGGAGGACGAGCGGCCTCGACTTGATGCGTGCCGACAGTTTCAGGTAGGCGACGATCGAGCCGGTGAAGGTGACGGCGCCGATGAACACGCCGATGAAGACCTCGGCGTGGTGGATGCGCAGCAGCGAACCGGTGATCTCCTGCCCGGCGTGGCTCCCGGCCTCGACGTCGAGGTAGCCGTTCCAGCCGACGAGTGCGGCGGCGAGGCCGACGAGGCTGTGCATGACGGCGATCAGCTCCGGCATGCCGGTCATCTCGACCACCCGGGCACGCCACAGTCCGATACCCGCACCCACAGCCGTCGCGACGACGATGAGCACGAGGCCGGTGGCGCTGATGCTCCGGGAGGCGAGTGCGATGGTGGCGGCCAGTGCTATGACCATGCCTGCGATGCCCGAGACGATGCCCGAGCGGGAGGTCCGGTGTTGCGAGAGTCCGGCGAGGCTGAGGATGAACATCAGCGCGGCGACTACGTAGGCGGCCTGTGCGGCCGTGGTGGTGGTCATCCGTGATCAGCCCTTCGAGAACATGGCGAGCATGCGGCGGGTGACGGCGAAGCCGCCGAAGATGTTGACGCTCGCCAGCAGGATCGCGGCGAACGACAGGACGGTGACGGCGGTGCTTGCCTGCCCGATCTGCAGCAGCGCGCCGACCACGACGATCCCGGAGATCGCGTTGGTGACCGACATCAGCGGGGTGTGCAGGGCGTGGTGCACCTGGCCGATGACGTAGAAGCCGATGACGATCGCCAGGACGAAGACCGTGAGGTGGGCGATGAGCTGGGGCGGCGAGAAGGCGGTCACCAGGAACAGCGCGCACGCTGCGGCGCCGACGAGCGCGTACCCGGACCGAGCGGAGCGCGGGGACTTCGCCGGTACGTCGAAAAGGTTGGCGGGTTCCGGGGCCGCGGTGGGGGTGGGCGCGGCGGACACCTGTACCGGTGGCGGCGGCCAGGTCTTCTCGCCGTCACGGACCACGGTCATCGAGCGCTGCACGACGTCGTCGAGGTCGAGGACGAGGTGGCCGTCCTTGCCGGGGGTGAGGAGTTTCATCAGGTTGACGAGGTTGGTGCCGTACAGCTGGGAGGCCTGGGCGGGGAGCCGGCCGGGCAGGTCGGTGTAGCCGATGATGGTCACGTCGTTGTCGGTGACGATCGCCTTGTCGGCGACCGTCCCTGCGACGTTGCCGCCCTGCGCGGCGGCCATGTCGACGATCACGCTGCCGGGCTTCATACGGGCGACGTCCTCGGCGGTGATCAGCTTCGGCGCCGGCCGGCCCGGGATGAGGGCGGTGGTGATGATGATGTCGACGTCGGCGGCCTGCTCGGCGTACAGCTGCGCGGCGAGCCGGTTGTAGTCGTCGGAGGTGGCCTTGGCGTACCCGTCGCTACTGGCCTGCTGTCCGGTCTGCACGGCCAGGAACTCCCCGCCCAGTGAGCGCACCTGCTCGGCGACCTCAGGCCGGGGGTCGGTGGCGCGGACGACTGCGCCGAGGCTGCGTGCCGCGCCGATCGCCGCGAGGCCGGCCACACCCGCGCCCGCGACCAGCACCTTGGCCGGGGGCACCTTGCCGGCGGCGGTCACCTGGCCGGTGAAGAAGCGGCCGAAGGCGTGCGCGGCCTCGACCACGGCCCGGTATCCGGCGATGTTCGCCATCGAGCTGAGGACGTCCAGGGACTGGGCGCGCGAGATGCGCGGGACGGCGTCCATGGCGAGCACGGTGATCGGCCGCCGCGCCAGCTCCTCGACCAGTTCCGGGTGGAGCGCGGGACCGATCAGCGCGATCAGCGTCGCTCCGTCCTTCAGCCGGCCGATCTCCTCGTTCGAGGGGGCGTTCACCTTCAGCACGATCTCCGCAGGCCAGGGGTCGCCGATGCGGGCTCCCGCCTCCTCGTAGGCCGCGTCGGAGAAGCGGGACGACTCTCCCGCTCCCGGTTCGACGACCACGTGGTACCCGAGCGCGACAAGTGCGGCCACGGTGGCGGGTGTCGCCGCCACCCTCGTCTCGCCCGCAGTGGACTCGGCGGCAATGCCTATCCGCTGGGATTCCGGTTCCGGTGGGACCATCGTCTGCCTCTCCCGTCGGTGAACGTGTGGGCGCCGCGCCTGTTCGCCCGGCGCTACGTGCGCCCGTCCATCCATCGGTGCCCGGATCCTTCGCGTTCGACCCCGAGGTTCCCGTCCGACTTGCCGAGTCATGCCTGTGGATACGGGTGGTTGCGAGGCTGGAGTGCTCAATGGCCGGTCGGGAAGCAGAGGTTGACGCCGCGGTGGGACGGGTCGGTCCGGCGACCGTGCCCACCCGTCCCGCGTCGGTGTGTCGGCACGCCGGGTTCAGAAGGTGAGGAGAACCTTCGTGGCGCGTCGCTCGTCCATGGCCTTGTAGCCCTCGGCGGCCTGCTCCAGCGGCAGGGTGAGGTCGAAGACCCTGCCGGGGTCGATCCTGCGGTCCCAGATGAGCTGGATCAGCTCGGGCAGGAACCGGCGCACCGGGGCGGGGCCGCCCTCCACGTGAATGCCGGCGAAGAACAGGTCGATTCCCTTGATCGTGACGTCGTAGTTGACGCCGACGAAGCCCAGGTGCCCGCCCGGGCGGGTGGCGCCGATCGCCTGCATCGTCGATTCCTGGGTTCCGACGGCCTCGACCACCGAGTGCGCGCCCAGCCCGCCCGTGAGTTCCTTGATCTTCGCGACGCCCTCGTCACCGCGTTCCTCGACGATGTCGGTCGCGCCGTAGAACCGGGCCAGCTCCTGTCGCTCGGGGTGGCGGGACATCGCGATGATCCGCTCCGCGCCCAGCTGCCTGGCGGCCAGGACGGCCATCAGGCCGACCGCGCCGTCGCCGACGACCGCGACCGTCCTGCCGGGGCCGGCCTCGGCCGCGACGGCGCCGTACCAGCCGGTGCCGAGCACGTCGGAGGCGGCCAGCAGCGAGGGGATCAAGTCCTCGTCCGGCTGTCCCGGCGTGGGAACGAGGGTGCCGTCCGCGTGGGGGATGCGGGCCTTCTCCGCCTGCGTACCGATCGTCCCCGCCACGAACTCCCGGTGCGCGCAGCCGGACTGGTAGCCCGAGCGGCAGATCTCGCAGGTGTTGTCGGAGATCACGAACGACCCGACGACGAAGTCGCCCACCTTGACGTTCTTCACGTCGGAGCCGACTTCCTCGACCACGCCCGCGTACTCGTGCCCCATGTTCGTGTGATCGGCGGGCTCGACACCGCGGTAGGGCCACAGGTCGGAGCCGCAGATGCAGGTCGCCGTCAGCCGGACGATCGCGTCGGTGGGCTCGATGATCTTCGGGTCGTCACGGTCCTCGACCCGGACGTCTCCGGCCGTGTGCATGACTACTCCACGCATGTCTGCGTCTCCTCGTCTTCGGGGGGTGTCGGCTCGTGACCTCCGCGCCACCGGCGACGGCGGAGCGGAGAGACCACGGCAGCCAGGTAACCCCCGTCCCGGGCGGGCAGCGAGTCACTGACGATGGGTGTACTGGCAGTACATCCCAATCTGGCGGGCGCGGCCGTACGGTCGTCGTGTGGACAACCGTGAAGAGGTCCGCGAGTTCCTCACCTCGCGACGAGCCAAGATCACCCCCGAGCGGGCGGGACTGCCGGCCGGTACCAGGCGGCGCGTACCCGGTCTGCGCCGCAGCGAGGTCGCCACCCTCGCCGACGTCAGCGTCGAGTACTACGCCAAGCTCGAACGCGGCAACCTCGCCGGCGCCTCACCCGCCGTGCTCGAAGCCGTCGCCCGCGCCCTCCGGCTCGACGACGCGGAACGGGCGCACCTGCTCCATCTGGCCCAGGCCCAGGAAGGCTCCGACACCCTCGCCCGCCCCCGGCCGCGCTCCAGCAGGCAGCGGACCTTGCACAAGAGCCTGCAGTGGACCCTGGACGCCGTCACCGCGGGCCCCGCCTACGTCGTCAACGGCCGCTTGGACCTGCTGGCCGCCAACCAACTAACCCTTGCCTTCTTCAGCGACATCTTCAGCGACACGCACGCCGGCCACGCCAAGCCGCCGAACCTCGCCCGATACCAGTTCCTGGACCCCGCCGCCCGTCGCTTCTACGCCGACTGGGACCTCGCCGCCGACATGACCGTGGACGTGCTGCGCGCCGAAGCCGGCCGCAACCCCCACGACAGGGACCTCCACGACCTGGTCGGTGAGCTGTCCACGCGAAGCGACACCTTCCGCACCCGCTGGGGCTCCCACAACGTCACCCGGCACGGCACCGGCACCAAACGCTTCCGCCACCCGGTCGTCGGTGACCTCACCCTCTCCTGGGAAGCATTGGGCATCACCGCCGAACCCGGGCTCACCCTCACCGTCTACACCGCCGAGCCCGGCTCACCCTCCGCGGAGGGCCTCGACCTGCTCGCCTCCTGGGCGGCCACCCAGGACACCATTGCCGATCTTTCTCTGCGGCCACCGACCACTCCTCCGCACTGACCGGAGGAGGGCGGACGATCCGCCGACGGCCGTGGCGAGAGACGCAGTTTTCACCGCACGTGGGGGAGAAGTCTGACATGGCACTGGTTCTGGTGACCGGGGCATCCAGCGGTCTGGGGCGCAACACGGCGGACGCGTTGGCCGACGACGGGCACGACGTCGTCGTCCACGTCCGCGACCCGGCCCGGCTCACCGAGGGGGACGACCCCGGCCGGTGGAAGGGCGTGGTGGTCGGGGATCTCGCCGATCCGGACGAGATCCGTGGGGTTGCCCGGCAGGCCGGCGAGTTCGGCCGCTTCGACGCCGTCATCCACAACGCCGGCGTCCTGCACTCCTCCGATCAGTTCACCGTCAACACCGTCGCGCCCTACCTGCTGACAGCCCTGATGGACAAACCGGCCAGGCTCATCTACCTCAGCAGCTCCATGCACCGGACCGGCTCCACCGACCTGCGACGGCCGGCCGCCGGGACCGCTTCCTACGACGACACCAAACTGTGGGTCACCACCCTCGCGCTAGCCTTCGCGTCCCGGTGGGAGGGAACCTCCAGTCACGCGGTCGACCCCGGCTGGGTGCCCACCCGCATGGGAGGTGCCGGCGCATCGGACGACCTGGCGGCCGGGCACCGGACGCAGGTGTGGCTCGCCACCCACCACGACGTGACCCCGGCGACCGGCGGCTACTGGTACCACCAGCGGACTCGGACACCGCATCCCGCGTCGCAAAACGAGGAGTTCCAGGCGCGCCTCGTCCGGGTCCTGGAGAACCACACGGGCGTGCCGCTCGACTGACCGCCCGTCGGGTGGGCAACCGCTGCGCCGAAGCGGACGTCGGCGCGTGCGGTCAGGGCCCAGCGGCTCTTCCACGTCGTCCCGGTGATCGTGATCCTGATGGGAGACGCGGGCCGGTGGCCCGAGGGAGCCAGGCACGCCGTTCAGTGCGGTGACGGTGCCGGGTCCAGGGCGTTGCCGACGGTGCAGCCGCCCTCTCCGGGCATCCGCTGGATCCGGGGCGGCACCCACACCTCGGTGGCGCCGGGGCTCACGCGGGCAAGAAGGCAGTCCTGCGGGTCGAAGCCGTTGCCCTTCACCGACAGGAGAACACCGACCCGGCCGCCGTCCCCCTTCACCTCGGTACGGATCGCCGGATGCAGATCCAGGGCGGCGAGCGTACGGCGGACCTCGGCCTCGTCCACCCGGCCGCCGTCCGGCACCCTAAGGAGTTTCGCGCGGAGCTCCTCGTACGGCAGCCGGGGCGGTTCGGGTGGCGGGGCGAAGGTCAGCGGCGGGCCATCCGGGCAGTCCACGTCACGGGGATCCCCACGCCACTTCGACCTGGGCGACACCCGCACCGCGAAACAGCGCCGCACGGCGACCTCCTGAGGGTCGAGCCATCCGTCGTACGCCGAGCCGGACGTGCGGACGACCACGTCGATGCCGTCCCCGTCGTGTGTCGAGGTACCCGTCACCCGCAGTACCTCCACCCCGTCGATGCCGGAGGCGGATCGCCCTACCTCCGCCGCCGTGCGCGGACGCTGGCCGTAGAGCCGCTCGCCCGCCTTCCTGGCCACCTCCCGTGCGGCGTCCGTCGCCTCGTCCTCGGAGGACTGCACCACCCCGCAGCCGGCGGTGAACAACAACAGCGGGGCGAGCAGCAGAAGTCGGCGCATGTGTCCACCCTTCCGGCGTGGCGCGGGGCGGGCAACCACTCGCGTACTCAGACCGGCACAGGTGATCGTACTCAGCCGGTACGGTGACAACGCCGCCAGTCCTCCCGGCGCATCCGCGTCGAGCACCGCCAATGGCGCCCGCTCCAGGGCCGCGGTGGCGGCTGTCCCCGCAGGAACGGTTCCGGCGGCGGTGAGCGGAACTCGCCGCCGCCGCAACCGTCGCCGTCAGTCGCTCATGGCGTCGCGGACGAGGGCGGTGTCCACGAACTGTTCGAAGCGCACGATCAGGCCGCCGCGTACGACGAAGTGGTGGGCGACGCGGACGTCGATCGGCTTGCCGGTGGCCTTGTTGGCCGCCGTGTAGCGGGCCAGGACGACGACGTTCTCGCCGTCGACGACGTAGGTGTCGTCGTGGGCGGTCCAGCCGTCCCAGGCCTTGCCGAGCCTCTCCATGACGTGGGAGGTGACCCCGTCGGGCGTGCGGTAGGTGCCGGCGAGGGGGAAGCCGGCCATCTCCGTCCACTCCACGTCGGGGGCGAGGGTGGCCCGCAGGGCCTCCAGGTCACCGGCCGCGGAGGCCAGATACTGGCGGCGCACCACGTCGCGGGGCGCTGCGGAGGTGGCGAACTCGCTCATGTCAGCCCCACGTCATCTCGCCCTTGGCGACCTTCGCCCCGAGCTGCGCGGCGATCAGCATCCCGTTGTCCGGGTAACGCGCCACCAACGCCTCGGTCAGTGCCGCCCCGTCGGCCGCCTTGCCCAACTCCTCGTCGAAGGCCAGGAGGTAGTCGCGGGTGGCGGTGATGGCGGAGGCGTCGGCCGCGGTACCGGGCAGACGGTGCCCGGGGACGACCAACTCCGGCTCCAGCGCCGTCATCTCGTCCAGCAGGTCGACCCAGCAGGCGCGGTCGTCAGAGGTCGGGGTGTCGGCGACCCAGACGTGCTCCTGCTGGAAGAGCAGGACGCCGCCGAGGATCGCGCGGTGCTCGGCCTGCCACAGGTAGTGCCGGTCGGGCAGGCCGGCCGGGCCGCCCTTGAGCTCGAAGCGGTGGCCCTCCAGGGTGAGGCCGCCGGTCAGCGGCTGCAGGTCGACCAGGCGGGTCGGCAGGTTGGGGCCGAGCGCGGCCCACGCCTTCAGCTTGCCCTCGTAGGAGTGCCGGATGTGCTCGATGACGATCGGGGTGGCGACGAACTCGGCGTCCGGGAAGGCGTCGGCGAGGACCTCGGCGCCGAAGTAGAAGTCGGGGTCGCCGTGGCTGACGAAGACGGTGGTGAGCCGCTTGCCCGAGTCCAGGATCTCGGCGGCCAGACGGTGGCCGTCGGCCCGGGTGAAGCCGGCGTCCACCAGCAACGCCTCGTTCTCACCCGTGACGAGGGTGGCGGTCTTGTTCTTGCTGCCTGCCGGGAAGTCGAGGTCGAGGACCTTGAAGGAGAGGGGGCTCATGGGTGACTCCTTGCGGTGAGGGGGGTTGGAGACGGGGGCGGGGACGCTCAGTGAGTACGCAGGTCCGCGAGCCGACGGTCGACCTCGTCGGCGGTGGCGTGGCCATGGGCCAGCGAGGTCACCCGGTCGCCGTCGACGGCGAGGAGGGTGGGAAAGCCGGTGACGCCCAGCGAGGCGGCGCGGTGGAAGTCGCCGTCCACCGCCACCCGCACCTCGGGCGTCTCGAAGGCGGCGACCACGGCGTCGGCGTCCAGTCCGGCCGCCTCGGCGACCTGCCGGTAGGTCGCCGGGTCGGAGAGGCCGAGGCCGTTGACGTAGAAGGCCCGCTGGAGCGCCGCGGCCAGTTCCGCCGCACGGGCGGGAGCGGCCTGCCGCAGCGCGACGACACCGCGCGCGGCGGCCTCGGAGTCCATCACGAACGAGCCGTCGGCGATCAGCCGCTCGTACGCCCGGCCGAACTCGGCGCCGGTCAGCTCGGCGATCTTCGCGTTCGCGCCCTGGACGTAGCCGAACTCGCGGATCGGCACCCGGCGTGACCCGGTGAACAGGCCGCCGGAGACGACCTCGACCGGCAGGTCGGGATGACGGGAGGCGACCTCGCTCAGCGTTCCGGAGAACCCGTGTGACCAGCCGCAGTAGGCGTCGAAGACGTAGACGAGCTTCATCGGGGACCTCGGCAGTGTGGCGCCCGCCGGATGCGAGCGGTGTATCTGACAGAACAGTAACTGACGCGTCAGATATTTTTCCATTCCTGTGACGTGGGACACGTGGGCTTGGCCCGCGTCATCAGATCACTGTTGCGCCCGCCCGCAGATCAGGGCAGGCGGGGCAGAACGTCCCGTGCCGTATGGCTGAGAATCCGGAGATCCTCCGCGAAGCGTTCGCGGTCGGCCGCGGGGAGGGGTTCCACGAGGTGCCGTTTGATGTTCTCCACGTGGACCAGGGACGCGCGGACCACGGTCTCCTCGCCCTGTGGCGTCAGCCGCACCAGCTTTCCGCGCCGGTCCTCAGGGGATTCCGCGCGTGTCACGAGCCCAGCCGCCTCCATGCGGTCCACCAGCCGGGTGGCGCCGCCGGTGGTGAGGACCTGTTCCTGGGCGATGGCCCGCATCGAAAGCCCCGGCTCGCCGGCCCGCCCGAGGATCAGCAGCACCTCGAACACCAGATGGCTGATGCCGCACTCCTCCTCGAGTGCCCGGCCCAGGACGTACTCCAGTCGGTTCGCCGCCCCCTGCAGCCGTCCGAACGCCAGGATCAGGTCGTTGTCCGCGGCCTCCTTGGCCGTTCTGATCTCCGCTTCCTCGCCCACGGTCGCGCCGCCCCTCTCGTCGTCCCGGTACCACCGTACCGATCATGCCTCGGACGGCCGGGTCGACAGCAGAAAGGGGAGTCACTGCCGTGACCGCTGACCACTGACCGCTGGCCGCTGCCCACTGACCGCCCGGCCCTCCGGTCCTCGCCGTTTCGGCAGGGTGAAACCACCGGCGACCTCGGTGGTGAGGCAGTGGACCGCCGGCTCCGGCCTGCTGCCGCGCTTCGTCGGCCGTCAGGAGTGCCGCCCTGGTGGCGTTCGCCCCGGTCTGAGTCACGTGGCCGGGAAAGACTGTCCCAGTCCACAATGGAAGTGGTGAACATGTGCGACGCGGCGTCCACCTCCGCACGCCCAGCGTCGAATCGTCGAACGACACGACACCAGACCAGGAGGGCCCCATGTACGTCGTGGTCCAGCACAAGATCTTGAACCCGGAGACAGCGTTTCCCCGTGGCCAGGCCCTGATTGACGGCATCGGAGCGCCCGACGGCACCCGGGTGCTGCAGTTCTACCCCCATGTCGACGGGTCCGTCGTGACGTGCCTCTGGGAGACGACGTCCATTGAGGACGTCCAGCGCTTCGCCGACGCGACTCTCGGGGACTCGAGTGTCAACATCTGCTACGAGGTCGACTCGGAGAACGCGTTCGCCGACCGTCCAGTCGGCCTGAGGCCGTCGTCGGCTCCAGCCGCCTGAGATGAGAGATCCGAGGAGCCAGTGTTCGTGGGAGGTCAGTGAGCGCATGACGGAACTCGGACCAATCTGGAGGCAGGTCACTCTCCGCGCCCGGGCGCGTCACTTTCAGTCGGCGGTGAGTTCGGAGCGCATGGCGGCGCGAAGGGCCTGGAGGGCCTGGGTGAGGGCGGCCTGGCTCGCCGGCCACCCCGGATCCGTGGCGACGTCGGGCTCGTCGAAGAGGTCCCGCAGGTCCCGGACTCGCATGAACGCCTGGTCCGCCAAGGCGCCGAGGTGCTCGGGAGCGATGATCAGCATCTGGTAGCGGAGGTGGTAGGCGTTGGTGGACCCGAGGATCCCGCCCGCCTGTTCGATGCGATCCTCCCTGGTCAGGCCGGTGCTCCGCCTCAGGTCCCGGAGGCGGTGCGTGGTGAGCGAGAGCGCCCCGAGGTATTCGGCGTACAGCTGCTGTTTGACCGCGCGCTCACGGGCCGAGTTCTCCCGATGCCACCGCGACCGTTCGGCCAGCAAGGTCGTGCTCACGCCCAGAACGGCGCCCAGTACCGTGCCCGCGAGGGTCCCCCAGTCCACGGGTTCGATGGTAGGGGCGCCTCGGCGTCGGTCACAGAGGGCGTCACGACGCTGTCGCGCCGTCCTGAGGCCGTGTTCTCCCGCTGATCGACGTGCCGGACCGCCCGTCCTGGGGGTCGTCATGCACGGATCCTGGGCGGGATCGACGCTCCGTACGCGTGAGAAGCCCAGGGTGGGGGACTTGATGGGCAAGCCGGGGTCGGCGGCGTTCCCCTGGGGGCCGGCCAGGCCAGGCTCCTCTGGTTCAGCCCACGAGCTGGAGGAGCCGCGCGCGTCGGGTCAGGACAGGCTGCCTCGTTCACAGACCCGGCGGGCGACCTCGCGCAGTTTGATGTTGTTCTCCTGCGCGAAGCGGCGTAGCACGTCGAAAGCCTCCTTCTCGCTGAGGTGGTGGCTGCCCATGAGGATGCCCATGGCCTCCCCGATGACGTGCCGGGTGGCGACGGCGTGCTCCATCTGCGCATGGGTGCGGGCGCTGGAGAAGGCGACCGCCGCATGGGAGGCCAGCAGCCACCCGGCCAGCTCGCTGGCCTCGGTGAAGGCACCGGCCCGGCGGGAGTAGAGGTTGAGCGCGCCGAACTGCTCGTCCTCGGTGAACAGCAGGAACCCCATCATGCTGCCCACGCCGAGCGCGTGGGCCTGGGGCGCGTAGGCGGGCCATCGTGGCTGCTCGTCGGTGAAGTCCGCGATACGGAAGACCCGCTCGCCCTCCCGTTTGCGCGCGGCATCGAAGCAGGGGCCCTCGCCCAGCCGCTCCTGCAGACGGTCACTGTCGATGACCAGTTGGTCGCTGGGGGCGAGTGATTCGGCCTTGCTGCCGTGCAGCACCAGAATGCCGGCCGCGTCGCAGCCTTCCACCAGTTCGGTGGCCGAGCCGGTGATCCGATCCAGCGTGGAGCTCACGGATTCCTGCGCCAGCAGATCGCGCGCCATCGACGCCATCTGCTGCGCGAACCGACCCCAGTCCATGTGTCCTCCGCGTCTCGCTCCTTCTGGGTGAGCCTTCGGCCCAGCCTTTCATGCACATCTCACCGCAGCGCCGACAACTACGCCCCCACCGTGGCGCTTCGCCATGGCCGTGGCGAGGTGTCACTCCGGCGGGCGGCCTGAATGCCCGCCCCGCCCGGTCGCGGAACGGGCAGTTCCGCCGGCCGCCGTGACGCCCGCCGTCCCGCCCGTCGCCTCAGCCGCCGTGTCGGCGCTCGTACGGGTCAGGGCGGTCTCGGCGCGGGAGAGCCGGGCGGTGAGGCTCGTCAGCCACGCCTCGAGGTCGACCAGCGTCGGCAGCGGGGCCGGCGGCGGTGGGGGCGGGCGCGCGGTTTCCGGCCGCGTCGCGTCCGGCGGCGGGTCCCCGCCGCACAGCGCGGCCAGCCGCTCGACGGTCGCGACCGCCGCCCGGCCATCGACGCGTGCCTGCTCCACGGCTGCGGGCGGCATGGCGGTCGCGGGCAGGTCGAAGCGGGGCAGCCAGTGGGCACCGAGCAGGATCTGGTGGGCCGCGATCAGCACGCCGTGCCAGTCGGCGCCGGCGGGGGCGCCGCCGACCGGTTCGCTGCGGAACTGGGCGTAGGCGGACTCGGCCAGGCGTAGCCGGTGCAGGGCGCGGAGCGTCGACGGGGGCGGCACGGAGCCCGGCGGCGCGGCCGTCAGGGCGGCGACGGTGTCCCTGATCAGCGGCGCGCACTCGCGCAGCAGCCCCGCCATGGTCCTGCGCACCTCCCGGCGGGCACCGGCCGGCCAGGCGAGCATCGCGCACAGCAGACCGATGGCGCTGCCGGTCACCACGTCCAGGATCCGTGCCTCGGCCAGCCGCCAGGACGCCGGGGCGATCTGGGAGAACGCGGTGGCCACCACCAGCGTGAACAGGCCCTGTGCCCAGGCGATGCCGAGCAGCGGCCCGAGCGCGAAGGCGAGCAGCATGCCCGGTGCGAGGAGCACGGCGTAGGCGTCGGTGTGCTGTCCGACAGCGATGAGCAGGACACCCGCCGCGACGGCACCCACGAGATTCCCGGCCACCGCCTCGCGCATGGCCGCCCACGTCTGACCGAAAGTGGTCCTGCTCAGCGTCAGCACCGCCAGCAGCACCCAGAACCCGTGGGTCAGGTCGAGCGTGCCGGCGACCAGCCGTGCCGCGCCGAGGGCCAGCGCGATCCGGACGGCGTTGTGGAACAGCACGGACCGGAGCGTCAGGTTGCCGACGATCCGGCGCAGCCACAGCCGGGACGTGGGCGCCTCCGTGTACCAGAACAGCTCCCGCGGCTCGATCGGCCGGGTGCGCCGACCGTCGAGGCCGACCCGTACGGAGATCTCCAGGACACGTACCGACTCGGCGACCGCCAGCAGCGCCGCCTGCCGACGCAGCACCGACAGGGACGCCCGCCCCGGAACGGCGGGTTCCGCCGCCTGTCGCACGCGCATCGCCTGGAAGGCGCCGATCGCCTCGTCCATGTGCGCGGGGGCCGGGGCGCCCCGCCCCGCTCGCAGCGCCGCGGCACTCTCGTCGCACCGGAGCACCACCCGCGGCAGCAGCCACTCGGCTGCCGCGTCGGAACACCGGCCGTCCTTCACGTCCCCCCGGCCCCCGCCCTTGACGTCCCCCCGACCCCCGCCCTGGACCAGGTCGCGCAGTCGTCCCGTCTCGGTCAGATGGGCCAGCTGTTCGAGCAGTCGCCGGACCGCGGAACCCGCCTGGGCGAGACCGCGGACGGCGCGGCCCGGGCCCGCGGGGCGTTCCGCGGGCGGGATCTGTGACAGGCGCAGCCGCGCGCCCGCGGCGCGCAGGAACCCGGGGGAGGGGCTGGTGCGGCCGGCCAGGGTGTCCCCGGCGATCGCCACGGCTCTCGCGAGGCTCCACCGGTACGTCTCGCCCGCGGGCTGCGGCAGGACGAACCACTCGCACAGCGCCAGCAGCACCACGCCCACGGCGAGCCCGGTCAGCCGCAGCCCCAGGGTCCGCGGTTCGTACGGCGGGAAGCAGGCCAGGATGTAGAAGAGCTGGAGTCCCGGCGCCGCTCCGGCCGGCCGCGGTCCGGCGACGGCCGCGAAGGCGAGGAGGAAGCCGACGACGAGCATCCCGAGCACCGCCGCCCAGGTCCGCACCGCCAGCACGGTCCCGAGCGCCACCAGGACCAGGCCCACCGGCAGCGCCTTCAGCATCACCGCGGCCCTTTGCCGCCCCGAGCCCGGGATCGAGGAGAGCAGCCCGAGGGCGATGGGCGCGAACAGCGAGTACAACGCGGGCACCGGTTCGTCGAGGCCGTACCGGAAGGCGTAGAAGCCCGCGGACGCGGCCAGCGTCACCCGCGCCGACCGGTGCAGGACCGCGGCCCGCTCGGCCCCGCTCCTCACGGCGGACTCCCGCCGCGCGTCGCGCGCGAGCCGAGCGGAAAAACCCCGCCCAGGACCACGAGCCGGTGGCGTACGGCCGCGACGCGAGGGGAAGCCGCCAGGATCAGCGCCCGCTGGACGCGGGACAGGGCAAGGGCGACCGCGACCAAGGCCCCCGTCCGCGCGGCCGGCGAAGACTCAGCGCGCATGAGCACGTTCCTCTCGGGCCGACGCCGCCGAGGTGTCGTGGGGTCCGGTAGGGCGCCCCGCCACCCCTATTGTCGGCCGCCCCCGTAGGCACCGCAGCTCGGCCGTTCCGGCCTCGGCGGGTCCCCCGCCCGACCCGCTCGGGGGTCGACGTGGATCTTGGGACCGGGGCCGGCGCCGGCCGGGCGTGCGCCCGCGAGTACCGGGCCGACCTCGTCGAGGCCCACGGTGGCGGCGACCAGCGGTCTGGGGTCCACCGAGCCGTCGGCGTAGGCCCGGATGGTGGCGTCGAGACCGGGGGAGGCGGAGAGGACCCCCACGGCGGTGACGTCCTTGAGGGCGAGCGCGCGGGTGTCGATCCCGCTGGGTGCGCCGGCCAGCCCGATGTACACGACGCGACCGCCGGGCTCGACCAACTCCAGGGCCCGGCGCGGCAGATGGACGGCGTTCGAGGCGTCGACGACTGCGTCGAAGGGCAGGTCCGGCACGGAGTCCTCCGCCCACGCGTGCTCGAAGCCCAGGCTGTGGGCGAAGGCGGGGGAGTCGCCGGAGCGACCCATCAGGTGGACTTCCGCCCCGGCGGCGCGGAGGAACATCGCGACCAGCAGACCGATGGTCCCGGGCCCCAGGACCAGGGTGCGCTCGCCCGGGCGCGGCGCCGCTGCCCGGGCGGCGCGCAGGGCGTTGCCGCCCGGCTCCACGAGGGCACCGAGCACCGGGTCGACGGAGTCCGGCAGGACGTGCAACGAGGAGGCGGGTACGGCCAGTTGCTCGGCCAGGGCGCCGGGCTGGGCCCCGCGGATGCCGACCTCCCGCCGGCTGTCGCACACATGCCCACGCTCCCGGAGACAGCGGCGGCAGGTGCCGCAGCCGAGCATCGTGTCGCCCATGACGCGGCGGCCGGTCCAGAGGGGGTCGACGCCCGCGCCGACCGCCGCCACACGGCCCGCCCATTCGTGGCCCGGCCGCATGGGGTAGGAGGAGTGTCCCTGGTGGAGGTAGGCCATCTCGCCGGTGAAGAACTCCATGTCGGTGCCGCACACTCCGACGCGCTCGACGTCGACGACGACTTCCCCCGGCGCCGCCACGGGTGCGGGCACCTCTTCGACCGCGTACCGGCCCGGGGCGGTCAGGACGAACGCGCGCATCGGGGGACGCTCACCGTGGTGGTTCGGGAGGTCCGTTCTCGTCGGCGCGACAGCCCCAGTGGCCCCAGGAGGAGACGGATCTCGTCGAGCACGTCGGCCGGCGTTTCCGGGGGCGTCCTGTGGTGGACCGGTGCGCTGACGTTCAGCGCGCCGGAGGGCGTTGTCGGCGCCACCCGGGCCACACTCGCCGGGGTCTGTCGCCCCGTCGTACGTCTGCGTAGGCTTCATCGCGTTCCGAACAGTAGACCGCCGTACCGACTGTTGGAAGGAGCCCTGGGTGACGCTCCGCAGCGCGCGGTGGTACGACGGCCAGGACCGCAACGCCTACATCCACCGGGCGTGGATGCGACGGGGCGTGCCGGGCGACGCCTTCGCCGGTCGGCCGCAGATCGCCATCGCCAACACCGCTTCGGACCTGACCCCTTGCAACGCGCATCTCGACGAGGTGTCGGCCTCGGTGCGCAACGGCGTCTACGAGGCGGGAGGCATCCCACTGGACCTGCCCGTGGTGTCGCTGGGCGAGACGCAGGTGCGGCCCACGGCCATGCTCTGGCGGAACATGGCGGCGATGGCCACCGAGGAGATGCTGCGGGCCAACCCCATCGACGGTGTCGTCCTGTTGGGCGGCTGCGACAAGACGATCCCGTCGCTGCTGATGGCCGCCGCCTCGGTGGACCTGCCCGCCGTCGTCGTGCCCGGTGGCCCGATGCTGACCGGGACGTTCCGCGGCACCCCGCTCGGCTGTGGGACCGACGTGTGGCGGCTGTCGGAGGAGGTCCGGGCCGGCACGCTCTCGCAGGAGCAGTTCGTCCGCTCCGAGTCGGCGATGATCCGCAGCCGCGGGCACTGCAACACCATGGGGACCGCCTCGACGATGGCGATCGTGGCCGAGGCCCTGGGCACGGTCGTCCCCGGCACGGCCGGGACCCCCGCGCCCGACAGCCGGCTGCTGGAGGCCGCGCACCACACCGGGCGGCTGGCGGTGGACATGGTCGCCGCCGACCGGCGCCCGGGCACGTTCCTCACCAAGGCCTCCTTCCACAACGCGATCGTGGCGCTGGCCGCCGTCGGCGGGTCGACCAACGCGGTCGTCCACCTCCTGGCCATCGCGGGCCGCCTCGGCATCGATCTCACGCTCGACGACTTCGACCGCATCGGCTCCCGCGTACCGGTCCTCGTGGACCTCCAGCCGGCCGGCCGCTTCCTCATGGACGACCTCCACCGCGCCGGCGGCCTGCTCGCCGTCCTGCGCGAAGTGCGCGACCTGCTCGATCCGGACGCCCTCACCGTCAACGGCAAGCCGCTCGTCGACCACCTCGACGAGGCCGCCATCCTGGACGGAGAGGTCATCCGCGCCCGCGCCGAACCGCTGGTCACCGAGGGCGGCATCGCCGTGCTGCGCGGCAACCTCGCACCCGACGGTGCGCTCGTCAAACCCGCGGCTGCCTCCCCGCACCTGCTGCGACACCGTGGCCGGGCGGTCGTCTTCGACTCGATCGAGGACTTCCACGCCCGCGTCGACGACCCGGACCTCGACGTGGACGCCGACTCCGTCCTCGTCCTGCGCGGCTGCGGCCCCAAGGGCTACCCGGGCATGCCCGAGGTGGCGAACATGCCGCTGCCGAAGAAGCTGCTGGAACGGGGAGTCCGCGACATGGTCCGCGTCTGTGACGGCCGGATGAGCGGCACCGCCTACGGCACGGTCGTGCTGCACGTGGCCCCGGAGGCCGCGGCCGGCGGGCCCCTCGCGCTGGTTCGGACCGGCGACTTCGTCAGCCTCGACGTCGAAGCCCGCCGGATCGACGTGGACGTGCCCCCGGACCAACTCGCCCGCAGGACCCCTGCCGAGGCCACGGTCGCGGGCTTCGCCGACCCCCGTCGCGGGTGGGAGAGGCTGTACGTCGACCATGTCCTCCAGGCCGACACCGGCGCTGACCTGGACTTCCTCATCGGCTCCAGCGGCTCGGAGGTGAGCCGCGAATCCCACTGAACCCGCCAGGTCCCTCTCCTGACGACCCGTTGGGCAGGGGCCTCGCGGGGAACGGGGGAGGGCGGGCGAGCCGGTCATCCGTTCTCGCGTCCGACGCATTGTCAGTGGTGTGTTGAACAATGCCGAGAAAGCAAGATCAAGACTGCCCAGCCGGGGTAGGCGATCTTGCGTCCCCGCCCAGGAAGGCCACCGCCGATGCGCCTCAGCCCCGAACCAGTACAGGACCCCGCCGCCACAGCAGGGGAGGAGTGACGATGCTGCTGCCCTACCGCGGCCGGTCCAGCGCCCCGGTCAGCACCACCGGCCACGACATCCTGCGCATCGTCTCCGCCCCCTGCACTCCCGTGTTCCTCACGGTGCACGCGGACGGACGCCGCAGATACAGCTACTGGCAGCCGTTCGACCCCGACACCGGCAGGGGGAGCTGCTACGCCGCACTGCCCACCGCCGAGTGCGACGCGCTGCACTCCGCGGGACGGATCACCCTCGGCGAGGCCGTCCTCGATCCGGCCAAGTCGACCTACCGCGTCCGACCCGCACGCACGTCGGCCGCACCAGCGCGCACGTCGGCCCCGCCCGCGCGCACGTCGGCCGAGGCTGCCCGTACGTCGGCCACGCCGGTACGCACGTCGGCCACGCCCGCACGCGCGGCGCGACAGCGCTCTCGCGTGGCATGACCGGCAGCGAGGTCCCGGCCGGGCAGCCGGGGCCGCTCGGCATGCGGCCGCACGCCACGGGCCCGCCGCTGCCGAGGTGAGCGCGGGGTCGAGAATCCCCGGAAAACGGGCTCGGGATGTCGGATGTCCGACCTTCGGCGGACGGTGGCTGGTTCAGGGTGGCTCACGCGGCCGAGAGTGGCGCACGTCAGCCTCACCCAGTGCCCAGCGCCTCACGGCGCCGCAAGGGAGCATCTCTCGTGAATCCCACGACCAAGGCGAACGCGCCGCATGACCGACGGGCCGCCACGCTCGTCATGGCCTGCGTCGGCGTGTTCGTCGCCTACCTGCCGGTGACCACCGTCTCGGCCAGCCTGCCCGCGATCCAGCGGGCCCTGGGCGCCTCGACCTCCGAGCTGGCCTGGGTCTCCGACGCGTTCGTCCTGCCCATGGCCGCCCTCATCCTCACCGCCGGGGTCTTCGGCGAGGTGCACGGACGCAAGAAGGTCTACCAGGCGGGTCTCGCCCTCAGCGGCATCGGCGCCCTCGTCGCGCTGTGCGCGCAGAACGTCCAGGTCGTCTGGGCCGGCCAGGCGCTGGCCGGACTGGGCGCGGCGGCCCTGATGCCCACCACCCTCGCCCTGATCAGCCACGCGGTGCCCGACCCGCGCGAGCGCGGCCGGTTCATCGGCCTGTGGGCCACCGCCCTCACCGCCGCCCTGGCCCTGGGCCCGGTCATCGCCGGCACCGTCCTCAACCACGTCGACTGGCGCTGGATCTACCTCCTGCCCGTGCCCGCGTCCCTCCTCGCGTCGGCCTGTGGCGCGAAGCTGCTGACCGACTCCCGCGCACCGGGTGTGCGCCGACTGGACTGGCCGGGCCAGATCACCGCCGCGCTGACGATCACCGCCCTCGTCTACGGGATCATCGAAGGCGGCGCCGCGTCCTTCTCCGACGTCAAGGTCATGGTGGCGCTGTCGACGGCCGCGGTCGGGGCCGTCGCCTTCGTGCTGGTGGAGCGGTCCAGCGCCGACCCCATGCTGGACCTCACCCTGTTCGGCAGCCCGGCCTTCACCGCCACCACCCTGATCGCCATGATCAGTTTCCTGGGTCTGATCGGCTTCTTCTTCGCCCTCAGCCTCTACTTCGGCCTGGTCCAGCAGCTGTCCACGCTCGACGCGGCCTGGCGCCTGCTGATGGTGACCATGGTCCCGCTCGTGCTGGGCGCCCCCGTCGGCCGCCTCGTACACCGGGTCTCGCCACGGCTGCTCATCCCCGGCGGTCTGCTGGTCGCCACCGTCGCGCTGCTGACCCTCACCGACATCGGTGTGCACACCTCCTTCGGGTCGCTGGCCTGGCGGCTGGCCCTGCTCGGCCTCGGCATGGCCTTCGTCATCACGCCGATGACCGCCACCGCGGTCAGCTCCGTGCCCTTCCACCAGGCGGGGATGGCAGCCGCCGGCAACAACGCCTTCCGGCAGGTGGGTGCCGCGCTCGGCCCCGCCGTCCTCGGTGCCCTGCTCACCACCAGGGCCGTCGACGCCCTGCCCGGCCACCTCACCGACGCGGGCCTCAGCGGCCGGACCGTCCAGCACGTCACGACGCTCGCCGAGCAGGGCGGTATCGGCGCCGTCGGCGGGGCCGACCTCGGCGCGGACACCCCCCGTGTCCTGGGCGCGCTGTCGGAGGCGTTCCTCGACGGACTGCACCTCTGCCTGGTCGTCGCCGCCGTGCTGACCCTGCTCGCCGCAGCCGTCGGCGCGGTGCTGCTGCGCCGCCCGACGCACACGGCACCGCCCGCGATCGTCACCCCCCGCCCGGGGGCCGCCGGGGAGAGCCCCACCGGCACCCCGGCCCAGGGCCATGATGACGCCGGCTCCCTGGCCGGCAGCCACTCCGGCGGCTGACCGCTGACGTACCGGGCCCGCGCACCAGCGGAACGCCGGCCCGGTACCGGCGCCGTCCGTGGGGACGGGCGCGGCGCCTCACCGGGGCCCGGGATCACGCAGGATGGTCCCGGGCCCCGTCGCGCGGCGGGAGCCGCAGGCGTTCCCCGGTCTCGACGGCCGGCCGCCACCGCCCCGAACCAGGAGGGTCACCGTGGACTCCCAGCCTCTCGACGAGCTGGACCTGAAGCTGTTGCAGGCCCTGCAACTCGACGGACGGGCACCTTTCAGCCGTATCGGCGAGGTGCTCGGAGTGTCCGACCAGACCGTGGCGCGACGCTTCCGGCGGCTGCGCACCACGGCTGGACTGCGGGTGGTCGGCATGGTCGACGAGAGCAGGCTGGGCCGCACCAGCTGGCTCGTCCGGCTGCGCTGCACCCCCGACGTGGCCGGACAGCTGGCCAACGCCCTGGCCCGCCGCTCCGACACCTCCTACGTCGACCTCATCTCCGCCGGCACCGAGGTTCTGTGCGCCATGAAGCCCCGCAGCCGGGAGGAGCGCGACGAGCTCCTCTTCGACCGACTGCAGCGCACGCCGCGCGTCATCTCCGTCAGCGCCCACTGCCTGCTCCACAAGTTCTACGGCGGCCGGCTCGGCTGGCTCGACAAGATCCAGGCGCTCTCCCCGCACGAGGCGGACGCGCTGCGTCCGTCCCGGCTCGAGCCGGACGACGCGATCATCGGCCTCGACGCGGACGACGAGGCCCTGACGGCCCTGCTGCGCCGCGACGGCCGGGCCACGTTCAGCGAACTGCAGACCGCGACCGGCCAGTCGGAGTCCGTCGTCAAGCGACGGGTGGAACGGCTGCGCGCCTCGGGAGCCCTCTACTTCGAAGTGCAGCACCACCGTGAGTCCGTCGGCCTGGACGTCGGCGCCATGCTCTGGCTCACCGTCGCCCCCTCCGCACTGGCCGACGCCGGCCGGGCGCTCGCGCGACACCGCGAGGTCGGTTTCGCCGCGGCGACCACGGGCCAGGCCAACCTGGTCGCCTCCGTCGCCACCCCCGACACCGGCAGGCTCTACCACTACCTCAGCGAGAAGATCGGAGCCCTCCAGGGCGTCCAGGCCGTCGAGACGACTCTCACCCTGCGCCAGGTCAAACAGCTGACGTACGAACCGACCCGCTGACGCGGACCGCCGACCACCATGGGCTTGCCCGCGCCCTCCCCCTGACGCACGCTGGGGGTATGGGTGCGCAGGAGGGCCCCACGCTCATCACGTCCGTGCAGCGGGCCTTGCGGCTGCTGGAGGTGGTGAGCGCGCACGTGAACGGCGCGCCGGCCAAGCAGCTGGCGCGCGAGGCGGGTCTGCCCCTGGCCACCGCCTACCACCTGCTGCGGACGCTGGTGCACGACGGGTATCTGCGCAAGCTGGACGACGGCGGGTTCGTGCTGGGCGACAAGATGCAGACGCTGCAGACCATGAGCCGGGGACAGGCGATGCTCAGCCGGGTGCGCCCCACCCTCGCCGCCCTGCGGGACGAACTCGCCACCGCCGCCTACCTCACCTTCTACGAGGAGGGCGAGATCCGGGTCGCCGAGATCGTCGACGGCCCCCGGGCGCCCCGGGTCGACCTCTGGGTGGGGTTCGAGGACGCCGGGCACGCCACGGCGCTGGGCAAGTCCGTGCTGCGGGAACTCGACGACGAGGCCCGCAAGGACTACCTCTCCCGGCATCACCTGGCCGACCTCACGCCACGCACGATCACCAGCCTGCCGGAACTGGTCCGGCAGTTGGACGCCTCACCCCTGGCTCCGGCCGTCACGGACCTCGAGGAGTACTCCCTCGGCACGGTCTGTGTCGCCGTGCCCGTCTACAGCGGGGACACCCTGGGCTCGCTCGGCGTCTCGTTGCCGGTCGGCCGGCGCGCCCGGATCGAGGAGGTCCTGGGGCGGCTGCTTCCGACCGCGAGCCGCGTCACCAGGAGCCTGTCGCTCACTATCTGAAATCCCTCTTCTTGTGGCGACCGGACCTTTCCTCGTTTCCTGGATGAAAGGGGCATCTCGGGAGTGTGCCCCGTACACAGGTGAGGACTGCGGACTACATATGAGCCAGGCCCGAGACCGTGGTGGCGAGCACCAGCCCATACGGCCGTCCAGGCATGGATCGGCCCGTGCCCGGGCCTCGGCCCGCAGGCGCGCCGCCGCGCACCTGACGGCCGGAACACCCGTACTGCCCGTGCTCGTCGTCTCGGTCATCGCGATCGTCGACCTCGTCGGCGGGGCGGGCATGATCTGGCTGCCCATGCTCGCGGCCGGACCCGCGCTGGCCGCCACCACCAACGGGCCGCGCGGCGTCTTCTGCGTCGGCCTGATCGGCGCGGCGCTCGGCGCGAGCCTCGGGGCACGGGACGGCATTCCGGGCCCGGAACTGGCGGCCGTACTGTCCGCCCTGGTGGCCGTCACGCTCGCGGGCGGCCTGGCCAGCGCGATGCGCGGGCGCCGTGAACGGGTGCTCGCGGACGTCCGCTCGGTCGCGGAGGCAGCCCAGCACGCCCTGCTCAAGCCGGTACCGGCGACGGTCGGACCGTTCCAGGTGGCCGTCCGCTACAGTGCCGCGGCGGCGGAGGCCCGTATCGGCGGCGATCTCTACGCACTCATGTCGACCCCGTACGGAGTGCGGCTGATCGTCGGCGACGTGCGGGGCAAGGGGCTGCCGGCCGTGGGGACCGCCGCGCTGGTCACCGGTGTCTTCCGGGAGGCCGCCTATGACGAGCCCGATCTGCTCGCCGTCGTCGACCGGATCGAGCGGAGCCTGGCGCGAAACCTCGGCCACGACGACTTCGTCACCGCCATCGTCGCCGGATACCCGGAGGCGGGGGAACTGCAGATGGTGAACTGCGGACACGCGCCTCCGCTGCTGGTGCGAGGTTCCGGAGACGTGGCGGCGGTCGAGCCCACCCATCCGACCCCGCCCCTCGGGCTGCGCGCGCTCTCCGACCAGACCCCCCGCCTCCAGTCGCTGCCCTTCGCCGACGGGGATCAGCTGTTGCTGTACACCGACGGGGTCACCGAGGCCCGGGACCCCGGCCGGGAGTTCTACCCCCTCGTCGACGGACTGGCGCGCCATGTGTCGGACGACCCGGCGGGCACCCTGGGCGCGCTCCACGGCGAGCTGCTGGACCATGTGGGCGGGCGCCTACACGACGACGCGGCGCTGCTCCTGATCCGCAAACCGACCGCCGACGAGGCGGCCGTCCCCAGGACGTCCGCTCCCAAGTCCGTTGTCCCGGCGGGCCGTTGCGCCGGAAGCTCCTCCACGGAGACGGTGTGAATCCTGTTGCGGATGTTGCAGACTTGGCCGCATGAGACGCATGAGGAAGGCCGCTGCCGCCCTGTCGGCCGCAGCGGCCGTACTGATCGCGATACCCCCCACCACCGCCTCCGCCGCCCCTGTCCCGCACGCCACGTTCGTACGGGAGAGCTTCGACCGCCTTCCCCTCGGCCCGGTCACCGCCGGCCGCGGCTGGACCACCGACACCGCCGACGGTTCGCTGACCGTCGAACCCAGCACCAGAGGGCACGGCCGCGAGCTGCGGCTGCGCACGGAGGGCAACGGCCGTGCCTTCCTCGTCCTGTCCGACCTCGCGCCCGCCCACAACAGCTTCTGGGCCCGGCTGAGGCTGCGCGTGGCCGACTTCCCGACCGCCCCGGACTGGGCGCACTGGACCATCGCGGAGGCCGCCGGCTCCGACACCCCCACGCTGGTACGCCCGCTGGGCGGGCAGTACGCACCCACCGACCAGGGCAACTTCTGGGGTGTCGGTTCCGACCTGGGGCCCACGGGCGACTGGACCGCGTGGAAGACCTCCGCGCCCGCGAAGGCCGGGACCTGGCAGTGCGTCGAGTTCCACCTCGACGCGACCGACAACCGCGTCACCGTCTATCTGGACGGCAGGGAGCAGTCAGAGTTGACGGTCTCCACCAAGCAACACGGCGGAACCGGCGACGACTTCGTCTTCCCGCGCTTCGACACGCTCAAGCTGGGCTGGCAGCTGTACCAGTCCGGCCCCACGCCCTCCGCGTACGACGTCCGCATGGACGACGTGGCGCTGAGCAGCAAGCGCGTGGGAGGGTGCGCCCCCTGAAGAACTGCCGCCGCACGTCGGTGGGACGTCGTGGCGACGCCCCACCGACGCGGACCGGTCACTCCCCTGACGGGGCGGTCAGCGGGACCCCCAGGGCCACCGGGGTGCCGAAGTCCGGCGTGCCGTCGGCGTTCCAGGTGAACTTCTGCGCTCGCGTGGAGCGGTTCATGTCGCAGCCGCCGCTCGCCGAGCTGTTGGCGTGGTAGACGATCCAGTCCTCGGTCCCGTCGGGTGACTTGAAGAAGCCGTTGTGGCCGGGGCCGTACACGCCGTTGGCGTTGGACCGCTGGAAGACCGGGTTCGGCGACTTGACCCAGGACGAGGAGCTGAGCGGGTCACCTCCGTTGTAGGTGAGCATGCCCAGCTTGTAGTCGGGTGTGGAGCAGTGGCTCGCGGAGTACACGATGAAGGTCTTTCCGCCCCGCTGGAGCACCTCGGCGCCCTCGTTGACCGCGCCGCCCACCGTCTCCCAGCTGTAGGTCGGGGTGGACAGCACCCGGCGGGTGCCGCTCGCCGTCCACGGGTTGGACAGCGGTCGGATGAACATGGGCTGCGAGCCGTTGTAGAAGGTGCCCAACAGATAGAGCTGACCGTTGAGTTGGAGGATGCCAGGGTCCAGCTCCCAGGTGTTGTCCTGGGTCGGGTCGAGCAGGTCGGCCTTGAAGGTGTAGGGCCCCATGGGGTCCAGGCCGGCGCTCTCGAGCACGTGGATCCGCTGGGTGCCCAGGTCGTACGGCTCCCGCCCGGCCGTGTAGTAGAAGTACCACCGCTTCCCGTTGGGGCCGTCCAGCAGGTGGAACTCCGGAGCCCACATCGTGCCGGCCCCGTTGGGCCGGGTCAGGTTGAAGATCACCTGGTCGGTGGCGGTGGCGAGTCCCGCCAGGGTGCTCGCCTTGCGCATGGTGACCGCGGAGTTCCAGGTCGTGGTGGCGAGGTAGTAGAAGCCGTCGTGGTACGTCAGCCACGGGTCGGGGCCGCGCTGGGAGAGCGGGTTGGTGAACGTGCCCGGGCCGGTGCCGCCATCGGTGAATCCGGGCAGCCGCCACACCCTGCCGTTCGCCGAACCGCACGGCAGCTGCACCAGGCTGGTGTTCGAGGCCGACGAACCACCGCTCGGCGCCACGCACTTGCCGGAGCTGACGGAGACCAGGTGGAAGGTCTTGTCGGTTCCGCTCACCGCCACCGGCGCGAGCCGCCACCGCTGGTTGCTCCCGCCGTGGCAGGGCCACTGGATGATCGCCGCGTTGTCCGCCGTGGACGCTCCGTGGACGTCGACGCACTGACCGGACCGGGTGGTGATGGTGTAGGTGTCACCCGTTCCCGACACCGGAGCGAACCCGAGGTTCTGGTTCGTGCCGGTGTCACACGTGAAAGCGCGCAGCTGTGTTCCGTTCGCCGACGAACCGCCCGGCAGGTCCAGGCAGTTGCCGCCGTTCTGGTTGACGCCGGTCGAGGTGAACGTGACGGCGGCGGCAGCGGGTGGCGGCGCGACCAGGAAGGCGACCGCCAGGGTGAGCAGGGCGATGAGTACGGACAGACTTCTGGACCGGGTCACGGGCTGTACACCTTCGCTTCGAGGAGGCCGACGGAGTTGGTGCCGTTGCCGGTGAGCAGCACCCGTAGACGTGTGCTGCTCGTGGCGGTGAAGGTGACGGTGTTGTACTGGTTCCTGGCCAGGGGGTAGCCGCTCGCACCGGGCACGTCGACGTAGGCGCTGCCGTTCCAGTACTGGAGCTTCCAGGAGGCGGGCATGTCGATGCCCTGGTCGTCGTCGAAGAAGTACACCTCGGCCTTGCCGAGCGTCTTGGCGGACGGCCAGGTCAGCTCGGCCCACTGCTGCCCGGTCTCCGGCCAGGTGCCCCAGCGCGGGTTGACGGTGTCGTTGGACGAGGTCGGGTCGAGCCCGTCGTTGACCGCGCTCACGCTCTCCCAGGGCGAGGTGTACGAGGCCGACGCCGTCGCCGACGTGGCCTGGTTGGCCGGTGGCTGGACGCCACCCCGGTGGAAGACCTTGACCTCGGTCAGGCCCGTCCTGGCTCCGGAGGCGTGGGTGGCCAGGACCCGCACCCGCCCGGCGCTGACCGCGGGGAACTGCACGACGTTGTAGTTGGCCCGCGGCGTGGCCGGACTCCTGGTCTGGCCGGGCACGCTCACCCACGAACTGCCGTTGTGGTACTGGATGGTGTACGCGGACGGCGCCCGGTAGGCGGTGCTCGCCGGGCGGCTGTCCTTGAAGTGCAGGCGCACCTCGTTCAGGGTGCGGGCGGTGCCGAAGTCCAGCTCGTACCAGTCCTGGCTGTCGGCGGAACCGCCGGCGCCCCAGAACGGCTCGTTCGTCGGGTAGCCGTCGACCGCGCCGGAGACGGTGCTGCCGGACCCGGTGTGGGAGGCGGACGCGGTCGCCCCGGCGGCGAGGTTGGTCAGGTCGGCGGTCAGGTCGACGCCGGCCTTGGCGAGCATGTCGACCATCCGGGGGCTGTCCTGCACGACCTGCTGGGGGGCCTTGAGGCCGGGGACGGCCGTGCGGTGGGTGACCGTGCCGCTCGTGGTGACGTCGCCGGTGGCCGGGTCCCAGGTGAAGGGCACCAGTGAGCTCACGGTGGCGGCCCGGCTGCCGTTGACGTAGATCGAGTAGCCCTGCGGCACACCCGGGTAGCGCACCACACCGTCGGCCGGGTCGTCCCAGACGACGGACAGGTCGGCACCCCGGTAGCGGATGTTGTTGACGGTGAAGTGGCTCCAGCCGATGTCGATCGGGGAGAGCTCGACCTTGGCGTCGTTGCGGGGCCGCAGACCGGCGACGTCCTCGATCACCGTCCAGTTGCTGCTGCCGAGGATGTTGTGGTGGATCCAGGAGCGGTAGTCGATCGTGCTGCCGTTCCAGTCGGCCCAGAACTCGTTGGCGTCGGGCCACTGGGTGTTGCCGCCGACGTACTGCGCCCAGGTGTTCCAGTACAGGAGCTTCTTGTAGTCGGTCGCGTTCATCCAGGAGTTGGGGTAGTTGCGCAGCACCGAGGAGTACAGCCGGAACTGGACCGTGGAGTTGATGGTGGAGAAGTTGTTGGAGCCGGGCTCCCCGGCGTCGGCGGCCGCCTTCTTGTCGACCTGGTTGGCCGTGTAGAAGGGGAAGACCGGGTACTGGGCAGGGTCGTCGTACAGGCGCAGGGCCTGCTTGTACGTCGTGGTGTCGGGGACGGCCCCGACGGAGAACGGGTAGTAGTTGTTGATCTCCTTCCAGGGCACCCACTCGTTGGTCGACTTGAGCCGGTGCTCGAACAACCGCCGGTCGGGGTTCCACAGCACGTTGACGATCGCGTCCTTGATCTGCGCCGCGAGCGTGCGCATCTCGGTGGCCTTGGCCGTGTTGCCGCTCGCCTCGTAGGCCTGCGCCGCGGCCAGGGCGCCGCTGTACTGGTAGGCGGACTCGGCCCGGTCCATGGTGCCGGGCTTCCAGTGGAAGGAGACCGCGTCGGCGTCGTTGCCGGTCAGCGCGCCCCAGTCGTACTCGATGAGCTTGTTGTTGTCGTGGTCGTAGTGGGCGAGCTGACCCTTGACGTCGCCCTCCGCGTAGCGGGCGAGGCTCGCGGCGATCGCGGGCTGGCCGCCGTGGATCTGGTAGCTCTTCCAGGCCGCCTCCGCGATGTACTGCGTGTAGCTGTTGGACCAGTTCTCCGGGTCACCCGGATTGTCGAGGAAGCGGCCGCCCTTCGACGTCTGGCCCACGCTCAGCCAGTCCCCGTACGCGTAGGCCGGGTTGCGCAGGTACTTGAGGTCGTCGATGTGCATCGGCTGGGTGAGCGCGATCGCGTTGTTGTAGCCGAGGACGCCTTCCGTCGAGGTCGGGAACTGGAAGGTCTGGCCGGGGATGTCCGCGTCGAGGCTGTTGAAGCGCATCAGCCACCAGCGGTAGTAGATGTTCTTCTTGATCGCGGGTTCGGGAACGTCGATGTACGGCACGTTCTGTGCCCACCACAGGTTGTAGGCCTTGACGTGGGTGGCGAACGCGGTCGCGGGGGAGTAGCCGGCGTAGGCGTTGTAGTCACTGAGGGACTGTGGGATCTCGTCGGCGACGAAGCCCATCACCACCTTGACGGTCACCGTGGCTCCTGCCGCGATCGTCACGGACCGGTTCAGACCGCCGTTCGAGACGGCGAACCCGTCGCCGGTGAGCCGGGGGCGCAGGGTGGTCAGGTTGTTGTAGGTGTTGACCTGCCCGGTCAGCTCGCTGCCGGTGCCCGTGGTGGCGTACGGCGACGTCGCCCGCAGCTGCAGTGTGGTGGACCCGCTGCCGTTGTTCCTGATCGACAGATTGGTGACGGCGACGTTGTTGTCGGTGACGAACTTGGTCTGGTCGATCGTGACCGAGCCGCCGGTGTGCACGCTCTTCCAGTGGCTGGGCGTCTGACGGCGCTGGGAGACCTGCTCGGTGAAGGTGCCCGGGGAGACCGCGACCGTGTAGGCGTTGTTGTCGTTGACGCTCTCCCAGTAGGCGACGTGACCGCCGAAGCCGAGCACCGCCGGGTCGTGGGTCTTCATGAACAGCGCCCGTCCACGGCTCATCAGCCAGGGACCGGCAGGGTCGTTGCCGGAACGGGCCAGCAGACGGTCCATCCAGAAGTCGGTGCCCGAACTCTCCGCGTCGTAGATCGCCCGCATCATGTCGCCCGTGGTGTGCGCGACGGGCGGCGCCGGGACCGAGGGGCCGCTGAACGTGGGGAACCCGATGGTCTGCGCGGCGTGGGCCGGGGTCGCGGTGAGGACGGAACAGATGACGAGCGCCAGGGCGAGCAGCAGGCGCTGGAGGAAGGGTGCTGTTCGTCTTCGCATCGGAGGCTCCCCTTTGCTGAAACGACCTAAAAGGTTTTCGCAACGTAGGAGCGAGCTGACGGAGTGTCAAGAGAGGTGTGTGAGAGCCGAGTTCACCGTACGAACGGTTCAGGACAGGGGAGCCGTCGACCCACGGATCACCACCCGGCAGGGCAGCGCCTCGACGCCCGAGCGCGCGGCACCGCCGATCGCACCGAACAGGGCGTGCGCGGCCGTGCGCCCGACCTGTTCCAGGTTCATGTCGACGCTGGTCAGCCGCGGGCGGGAGCCGGAGGTCAGTACCTGCCAGTTGTCGAAGCCCATGACCGACACGTCCTCCGGCACCCGGTGGCCGCGCTCGCGCAGCACGTCCATCACCCCGCGGGCTATCTGGTCGCTGCCGCACAGCACCGCGTCCACCTCCGGATGCCGGTCGAGCAGCAGCGCGGTGGCCGCCCGCCCCCAGCCCTCCGACCAGGCGCCGAACCGCGGCTCCCCGACCAGGGCGAGCCCGGCGTCGGACAGGGCGGCCCGCACTCCGTCGGCCCTCTCCCGCGCCGCGAGGTATCCGGGGTCACCCGTGACGTGCGCGATCCGGGTACGGCCGCAGGCCACCAGGTGTTCCACCGCGATCCGGCCGGCGTCGACGTTGTCGGGGACGATGGACAGGTCGGCGGGATCGTCCGAGGGCGCGTACGCGTAGACGACGGGGACGGCGAGCTCGCGGCCCAGGGACGGACGCGGGTCGGTCCGGCTGCCCACCACAATCAGGCCGTCGACCCGGCGCCCCAGCAGCGCCCGGACATGGTGCTGCTCACGGATCGAGTCGCCGCGGGCGTCGCAGAGGAAGACCGCCACCTCGCCCGCTCCGAAGGCGTCCTCGGCGCCCATCAGGATCGGGATGCTGAAGCGGCCTTCCAGGTCGCTGGTGAGCAGCCCGACCGTGCCCGTCCGGCCGGCCAGCAGCCCGCGGGCCAGCTGGTTGGGCCGGAAGGACAGCCGCTCGGCCGCCTCCACCACCCGTTGCCGGGTCTCGGCGCGGACCTGACTGCGGCCGTTTAGGGCCTTGGAGGCGGTGGCGATGGAGACGCCCGCCAGCCGGGCGACGTCGTTGAGTGTGGCGGGCTGCGAACGAGCGGGGTCGGCGGTCTGGGTCACGGGTGATCTCCTGTCTCGCGCTCGCGTGCCGAAGCCGTCGGGGTGGCGGTGTGGCGGGTTGGCGGGGTGGCAGGGCGGCACGTCGCGCGTAAAACCGTACGCGACTTGTTTCGGTCGAGGTGGGCGCGGACGGATTCCACTGGTTTCGTTCACCGCCCTGCGGCCTTTGCGTGCAGGGGGATTGACGGACTGTCAGTCCGGTTCTAGCTTTCTGAAAGCCTTTTCGGTCGCTTTCTCTCTCAGGTTCGGTGCCACCACATCCGTCGTCCCGATCGGTCGGCCTGCTCGTGGCCGCCGCGACACAGGGGGATTGCCATGGGGAGCACGGCCGGACCGCCTGGAACCGCACGCCGCCTCGTCACCGGTGCCATCGCGTTGCTCGCAGCCGCGAGCCTGGTCACGGCATGCGGTTCCGGGGACGGTGGTTCGGACGGCACAGGAGGCTCCGGAGCCGGAGCGGCCAACGTCAGGGGTGTCGACGACGGCACCACGTTGACGATGTGGACGCGCGCCGCGACCCGGCCGCAGAGCGAGGCACTGGTCAAGGCGTACAACGCCGGCCACGAGAACAAGATCGAGCTGACCGTCGTCCCCACCGACGACTACCAGGCCAAGGTCGGTGCCGCCGCCGGGTCCAAGGACCTGCCCGACCTCTTCGCCTCCGACGTGGTGTTCGTCCCCAACTACACCTCCAGCGGACTCTTCGCCGACCTCACCGAACGCGTCGAGGCCCTGCCCTTCGCCGACAGCCTCGCCCAGTCGCACATCAAGGCCGGGACGTACGAGGGCAGGAAGTACGTCGTGCCACACACTCTCGACCTGTCGGTGCTCTTCTACAACAAGGACCTCTACCGCAAGGCGAAGCTCGACCCCGAGAAGCCGCCCACCACCCTGGCGGAGTGGGACGAGCAGGCCCGGGCCGTGGACGCGCTCGGCGGTGGTGTCGACGGCACCTTCTTCGGCGGCAACTGCGGTGGCTGCGGTGTCTTCACCTGGTGGCCGTCCATCTGGGCCGCGGGGGAGGAGGTGCTGAACCAGGACGGCACCGAGGCGGAGCTCTCGTCCGACACCGCCAAGAAGGTCTACGAGACCTACCGCGGATGGGTGGCGGACGACATCGTGGCGCCCGGCGCACGAGACGAGACGGGCACGACCTGGACCGGGGTGTTCCCGAAGGGGAAGGTCGGCGTCATGCCCATGCCCTCGACCACCCTCGGGCTGATGCCAAAGGACCTCGACCTCGGTGTCGCGCCCATCCCCGGCCCCGACGGCGGCCGGTCCACCTTCGTCGGCGGTGACGCCATCGGCGTGTCGGCCACCAGCGAGTCGGCCGACCAGGCCTGGAACTTCCTCGCCTGGTCCCTGGGCGACGAGGCGCAGGTCGACGTGGTCGCCGCCCACAAGGACGTCGTCGCGCGCACCGACCTCGCGTCCAACAAGCACTCGCAGGCCGACCCGCGGCTGGTGACGATCAACGAACTCGTCGCGGACGGCCGTACCCCCTACGCGTTGAAGTTCGGCCAGACCTTCAACGACCCCAACGGGCCCTGGCTGAGCCTGATGCGCGACGCCGTCTTCGGCGACGGGGCGTCGGTCGACCAGGACAACGAGGCGGTCACCGCGTCCCTGGCGGACTGACCGGCACCGACCCTCGGCGCGCCCTCCCACGTCACACGGCAGAGGAGAGTCATGCAGGTGAAGGCAGCCGAGCCGTCGGCGGCCGAACCCCGAAACCGGCCGCAACGCGCGGTTGGGCCACCCCGGTCCACCGCCCCCAGGTGGCGCTCCCGGACGGTCGAAGGGCTCGGTTACGCCGCCCCCACGGCCGTCTTCGTCGCCGTCTTCTTCCTGCTGCCGCTGCTGCTCGTCGGGCAGATGTCGCTCAGCGACTGGCCGCTGCTCGCGGGCGACCGTGGCGGCAACGCACCCGAGAACTACACCGACGTCACCGACAGCCGCCTGTTCTGGCCGGCGGTCCGCTTCACCCTCCTCTACACCGGCATCGTCACGGTCGTCCTCCTCGGCCTGGCGCTCCTGCTCGCGCTGCTGGTCCAGGAGTCCCGCCCCGGTGCCGGGTTCTTCCGTACGGTCTACTTCCTGCCCGGCGCCCTCGGACTGGCCTCCGCGTCCCTGCTGTTCTGGGGCCTGTACAGCCCCACCACCGGACCCCTCGGCCGCACCCTGGAAGGGCTCGGCCTCGTCGACGACCCGGTGTCCTTCCTCGGCACCCCGACCTCAGCCCTGCTGTCGACGGTCTTCCTCGTCGTCTGGAAGTTCGCCGGCTTCTACATGCTGATCCTGCTGGTGGGCCTCCAGCGCGTCCCGCACGAGGTGTACGAGGCGGCACGCATGGACGGGGCGAGCCGCGGCCAGATCTTCCGCTCCATCACCCTGCCGCTGCTGCGGCCCTCCCTCGCCCTGTCCCTGCTGCTGTGCGTGACCGGGTCACTGCTCGCGTTCGACCAGTTCTTCGTCCTCACCAAGGGCGGGCCCGACAACAGCACCGTCACCGTCGTGCAGTTGATCTACCGGGAGGCGTTCCAGCGGCTGGACCTCGGCACCGCCGCCGCCCTCTCGATCATCGTGCTGGCGGCGCTGCTCCTGCTCAACGCCCTGCAGTTCCGCGGTCTGCGCCACGCCGACGAGTCCTGAGGAGGAACCCCACGGTGCTCACCCGCGTCCTCGGCCGCACGCCCTACTACGTCGTCGCCGGCGGACTGGCCGTCATCTTCCTCTTCCCCCTGCTGTGGAACACCTGGGCCTCGGTCAGCGCACAGCCCGGCACCGCACAGGAGTCCGGCTACGGCCTCGGCAACTACCGCACGCTCCTCGACTACGACGCCGGCCTGTGGCGCTACCTCCTCAACAGCACGGTCGTCTCGGCGCTCACCGTCGCCCTGACCCTCGGTGTGTCCCTGCTCGGCGGATACGCCTTCGCCCGCTTCGACTTCCCGGGCAAGAACCTGCTGTTCCTGCTGACGCTGGCCATCCTCATGGTCCCGTACGCCACCCTCCTCATCCCGCTCTACGTACTGCTCGGCAGACTCCACCTGCAGAACTCGCTGATCGGGCTGAGCCTGGTGCTGGCCATGTTCCAACTCCCGTTCGCCACCTTCATGATGAGGATCTCCTTCGAGGCGGTGCCGCGCGAGCTGGAGGAGTCGGCGCTCGTCGACGGCTGCGGTACGGCGGGCGCGCTGCGCCGCGTCCTGCTCCCGGCGGTGCGACCCGGGCTGATCACCGTGGGGCTCTTCGCCTTCCTCGCCGCCTGGAACGACTTCATCGCCCCCCTGATCCTCATCTCGGACAGCGAGAAGGCGCCCCTCCCACTGGCTGTCGCGAACCTGCGGCAGCAGAGCATGGGCGCAGTCGACTACGGCGCCACCGAGGCGGGTGTCGTGGTTCTCGCCGTGCCCTGCCTCCTGCTCTTCCTGCTGCTGCAACGGCACTACGTACGGGGCTTCATGTCAGGTGCGCTGAAGGGATGACGCGTGAAGGAGAACACCTTGGGGTCACCGGTCGTGCCGGTGGCACCGAGCCGAGGCCGGCTGCGGCCGCTCGGTCTCGACGAGGTCCGGATCACCGGAGGGTTCTGGGCCCGGCGCCGGCACACCAACGCCACCGCCACACTCGGGCACTGCCGCGACTGGATGGAACGCGTCGGCTGGACCGGCAACTTCCGGGCCGCCGTCGAGGGGCGCGTCCCTCGTGACCGGCGGGGGAGGGAGTTCGCCGACTCGGACGTCTACAAGCTGCTCGAAGCCATGGCCTGGGAGGGCGGACACGACACCGACGTGGCCGCGCTCGCCGAGACCATCGCCCCCGCCCAGGAGGCCGACGGCTACCTCAACACCGCCTTCGGCCGTCCTGGCCAGCAGCCCCGGTACAGCGACCTCGAATGGGGTCACGAGCTGTACTGCTACGGACATCTGATCCAGGCGGGCGTGGCCCAGACCCGGGCGCGCGGCGAGGGAGAACTGGCGAAGACCGCCCGCCGGGCCGCCGACCACGTGTGCGCCACCTTCGGCACCGGTGGCATCGAAGGCGTCTGCGGACACCCGGAGATCGAGACGGCCCTGGTCGAACTGGCCAGGGCCACCGGGGAACAGCGCTACCTCGAACAGGCGAGGCTCTTCGTCGACCGCCGCGGACACCGCACGCTCGCCGACCCCGAGTTCGGCCGCGTCTACTACCAGGACGACCAGCCCGTCCGCGAGGCCACCGTGCTGCGCGGACACGCCGTCCGCGCCCTCTACCTCGCCGCCGGAGCCGTCGACGTCGCCGTGGAGACCGGGGACGACGACCTGCTCGCCGCGGTCGTTCGACAGTGGGAGACCACGGTCGCCCGCCGCACCTACCTCACCGGCGGCATGGGCTCGCACCATCGCGACGAGTCCTTCGGTGACGACTTCGTCCTCCCGCCGGACCGCGCCTACTCCGAGACCTGTGCCGGGGTCGCATCCGTGATGCTCAGCTGGCGGCTGCTGCTCGCCACCGGCGAGCCACGCTTCGCCGACCTGGCGGAGCGCACCCTCTACAACGTGGTCGCGACCTCCCCGTCCGACGACGGCCGGGCCTTCTTCTACGCCAACACGCTGCACCGGCGCCGCCGTGGCACCCTGCCCCCGTCGCAGGCCGAGAGCCCGCGCGCCGAGTCGAGCCTGCGCGCGCCCTGGTTCGCGGTGTCGTGCTGCCCCACCAACGTGGCGCGGACCCTGGCCGTGCTGCCCGCGTATCTGGCGACAGCGGACGACCACGGCGTCCAGCTGCACCAGTACGCGGACGCGGAGATCGCCACCACCCTCGCGGGCGGCCACGGTGTCGCGCTGAGGGTCCGTACCGACTATCCGTCCGGCGGGACCGTCACCGTCCGGATCAGCCGGTCCCCGGACCACCCTTGGACCCTGTCGCTGCGCGTCCCCGCGTGGACGACGGGCGCCATCGCGCGGCTGGTCGACCCGGACGGCGCCCGTCGCGCCGTCACCGTCGGCTCCGCCGAGGTCACGCGTCTCTTCCGGCCCGGGGACGAGATACGGCTCGAACTGCCGATGGCCCCCCGCTGGATCGAGGCCGACCCACGCGTCGACGCGGTGCGCGGCACGGCCGCCGTGCAGCGCGGGCCCCTGGTGTACTGCGCCGAGTCCGTGGACCTTCCGGACGGCCGGGACGTCGACGCCGTACGCGTCGACACGTCCACCGCACCGGCGGACGGCCCGGACGACACCGTTGTCGCGCCCGGTGAACTCGCCGCACCGGGCGAGACGCCCGACGCCGCATGGCCGTACGGACCACCCGACCCGGCCGCCGCTCCCGCCGCCGAGCCCACCGGCGTGGTCCTGGTGCCCTACCACTCCTGGGCCAACCGAGGGCCCTCGACGATGCGCGTATGGCTGCCGACGATCGCACCGCGGACCTAACCGTGGACCGAACCGTGGACCGAACCCCCACGAGGTGGCCGTGCGCCGCCCCCTAAGGCGGGGAGTCGTGGCAGAACCCTGGCCGGAGCACCCGCCCCGGGCCGCCTGGCCGCGCGCGCCCCCGCCTCACCGCCGCGGCGGAAACTTCGGCGCGCAGCTCGCTCGCGCCGGGTCTCCCGCCGACACCGGACTGCCGACGCGCCTACCGCGCCACAGCCACCGTTCTTCCCCGAGCGTGAGCCGGACCCCGCGTACACGGACTACTACGAGCGGGGCCTGACCAGCCACATCCCGGAACGGGGGTTCCGCGCGTTCTCCTTCTACAAGGACCGCGCCCTGCGGGGCGACCTCAGCACCTCGATCCGTCCCGAGAGCCGGCCGCGGCACTTCAGCACGCACGGACTGACCCTCGTGCCGTTCTTCGTCGGGGACGACACCCAGGGGCTGTTCACCCGGACCGAGCGGGACGCGGTCGTCGCCGCCGCGGTCCGGGCGAACCTGAGGAACCGAGGACTCAGCGTCGTACGAGTTCGACCCGGTACGTCGTCGTCCGTGATCCGTCCTCACCGGTCACGGTGACGACGGCCCAGGTCCGGCGGGACTCGCGGACCTTGTCGACCGTGACGGTCGCGTAGGGGTCGCGCGCCGTCGCCGTGACCGCGGCACGGGCCGGATCACCCGTGACGACCCGGTAGCCGGTCGTCTCGGGGTCGAAGGAGGCGACCGGGACACCGGCCACCTCGATCGACGCGGCGGCGGCGTCCGAGGAGACACCGGGCGTCCTGGCGTACAGCTCGAGCTCGCTCATGGTGATGTAGCCGCCGGGGCGGGCGGTCATGACCAGGCGCACACCGGTGGCCGGCCCCGCGTCGAGCGGTACGTCGATGACCGGGGTGCCCTCCGTTCCGACCGCGATGTCCCCGCTCGCGTCGACCCAGGTGCCGTCGGCGGCGCCGCGCACCTGCGCCTTGAGGGTCGTGGGGAAGGAGACGTTGCTCCCGTCGCGGTGGAAGTGCGCCACGACCCGGTCGAGGTCGCGTGCCGCAGGCAGGGTGTAGGTGATCGTGTCGGACGGGTTCTTGGTTCCCGACCTCCAGTTGGACCAGGCCTTCTCGGAGGTGTCGCCGTTGCGCAGGCGCTCGGCCGAGTAGCCGCTCTCGGTGAACGTGGCCGCGACCGAGACGCCGGCGTCCGGCGCGATGTTCGCCTCGGCCGGTTCGGTCACCTGCACGCGCACGGTCGCGTCGGCCGTGCCGCCGTCGACGACACGCGCGGTGCCGCGCAGCGTCACGACGCCGGTCGTGTCGAACGCCCCGTCGGGCGCCGGGTCCCAGGTCACCGGGAGGTCGGTGCTGCCGCCGTGCCTGCCGACGCCGACGACCGTGTCGGGCAGTCGCGGACTCCCGCCCACGTAGGTCTTGGCACGGCCGGGGAGGGTCGAGGCGATGGTGTCTACGGTGACGACCGCCTTCGCCCGGATCTCCCGGCCCAGC
Source organism: Streptomyces resistomycificus (assembly GCF_001514265.1). Taxonomy (GTDB): domain Bacteria; phylum Actinomycetota; class Actinomycetes; order Streptomycetales; family Streptomycetaceae; genus Streptomyces; species Streptomyces resistomycificus. Next base: position 747,298 of record NZ_KQ948989.1, read on the forward strand.
GGATCGGTCGCCTTCCCCGTGACACGTACGGTCCCGGGGTGACGCCACTTGCCGTCCGCGGGCACCTTCCACACCACGGGAAGGGAACCCCGGGCGCCGTCCCGGTACACCGGCGTCACCGTCTCGGGAAGGTTCGGCGGCAGGCCGGGCACCGTGAACACCTCGGCGGGCTCGGTCCGCAGCACGGTCTCGTCGGCGACGGTCCAGCGCTGGTTCGCCGCCGAGGTCGGGGTGTACGTCGACACCCGGGCGCCGTCCGCGGAGGACTGACCGCTCACGTCGAGCAGGCGGCCGGTGGCGGCGTTGACGAACGTCCAGGTGCCGTCGCCGGTCGTCGACATGATCCACTGTGCCGCGGCGTCGGGCGGGCCGTCCGCCGCGTCCTCGAGAACCGCCTGGTTGTCGCGTACGGCGAGCGTCTTCGCGCTGCCGGCACTGGTGAGGGCGTAGCGCTCACGGTGATCACTGCCGCGCGTCAACTGCCGTACGGACCAGAGCTGTTGTGCGCTACTCGGGTCGGTCGTGCGGATGACGGCACCGCTGCCGTCGTCCGACGGGGCGAGCGACTTGCCGCTCTGCGTACCCTGCAGCCGGTAGACGTGGCCCGGCTGCACGAGGGCGGCGTCCTTCGCCACGCCGCCGACCCCGTCGACCAGGAAGGTGGTGACCGACTTCGCGGGGACGGTGAGGGTGGCCGACCGGTCGGTGACCCGGACCGGGGTGCCTCGTACGAGTGCGCCGTCGGCGCTGGTCACCACGGGGGTGACGGAGGCACGGGAACCGACCTTGCCGAAGCGCGAGAGGTCGAGGGTCACGGAGCGCGCCGACGCGCCGCCGTTCACGTGGACCACGGTCGCGGCCCGGCCGGACTTCCTGACCGCCGCCACGCTGGACGGGTCGTCGGTCTTGACGAAGTGGTCCCCGGGGCGGATGTAGTGGGTGAAGTTGCGGATGGTGTGGAACTTCGAGTTGGCGCGGATCGGACAGCTCTCCAGGGTGTCCTCGGCCGTGCAGTTGAACGGCACGTGGATGCTGCCCCAGTTCTTGCCGGCCGCGGCCTGGGGGATCGAGTCCTCGACCGGCTGCCAGAACACCCAGGCTGAGGGCTCCAGTTCCCGCATGTCGTCGACCATCCGGGTGGCGATGCCGAGCCCCGGTTCCATGCTGGTGAAGTCGGTGCCCGTGCCCCAGGTGCCCTCGACCTCACTCATCCACAGCTTCTTGTCCGCGCCCTTGGCGATGTCCCGGGCGCTGGTGCGCTGGCCCGTGCCGTAGGTGTGCACGTTGAGCTGGTCGACGGCGGTACGCGTGGCGGCGTCGTAGGCGTTCCAGTTCTGGGTGAAGATGCCGGGGTTGGTCTCGTCCATCGCCGAGATGTCCGCGTCGGTCTTCGCGCCTTCGAGCGCCTTGTCCAGGGCGAGGATCACCTTCTGCTGGAGGGCCGGCCCGGCGTGCGCGCCCTCCTGACGCCCGCCCGTGGGCTGGCCGTCGGCTCCCAGCTGGGTGCCCCAGTAGGTGGTGTTGGGCTCGTTGAGCGGGTCGATCGTGTCGAACTCGATGCCGTGCGCCTGCTCCAGCCGTTCGCTCACGCGCACCAGGTAGGAGGCGAAGTCGTCGACGCGGTCGGTGCGGATCTGGTCCGCCCCGGAGTCGAAGCCGCCGGAGACATAGCCGCTGACGGTCTGGAACCAGGGCGGCGAGTTGCTGAACGCCTCCCACTTGGTGACCTTGTCCTTGACCTGGTCGAGCCACCACCGCTGTCCGGCGTCGGCGTTCCAGTCCCAGTGGTCCGGGTTGTTCGGGTCCCACCAGTCCATGTCCTTCCGGGTGGTCCCCTCGGGGGCCTTCCAGAAGCCGTCCATGGTCGCGCCGGCCTTCATGTAGTCCTTGCGGACGTCGGGGGCGTTGCCGCCGCCGATGTTGTAGCGCGCGATGTTGAGGGCCAGTCCGTCCTCGCCGAACAGCATGTCGACGAGCTGTCTTCGGATCGGCTCCGGGTAGCCGCCCGTGGCGTTGGCGAACCAGACGAGGCTCGTGCCCCACCCCTCGAACTCCTGCTGCTGGTACGACGGATCGACCCGCACGGTGACCGTGCTGAGCGGCGGCGTGTCGGCGGCGGCGTCGGGGGCGGTGACCAGAGCCGCGCCGAGCACCAGCGGAACTGTTGGCGTCAAGGCCCGGACGACGCGATGTCGACTGGACATGGAACTCCCTTCCATGACACGGAGGCACAGAATCGACCAGAAGCGATCGAACTCAAGGCATGCTTGACGACAGAAATGAACACGTCAAGACAATGCGCAGGCAACAAAAAAGGCACGCCCCGGGGCCGGCGGAGACCGACTGCCTCTCCGTTCGCCGGCACCGCCCGGGGCGTGCCCTCTGTCCGCCTTGCCTTGGCCCGGCTCAGTCCTGCCTGGGCGCCGCCTGCTGTACCACCTCGAAGGACCACAGCGTCGCGTCGCTCGCCGCGGGCTTCGGCCGCTCACCGCCCGCGGAGCCCCCGCCGTGCGCCGCCTGGCCTCGCCCGGACATCCAGTTCTGGAAGTCCTCCTCGGTGCGCCAGCGCGTGTAGACGAGGTAGGTGTCGGTGCCCTCCACCGGGCGGAGGAGCTCGAACCACTCGAACCCGTCCGAGCCCTCCACGCTGCCCGCGCGCGCCGCGAACCGCTTCTCCAGCGTCTCGCGCTGGTCCTCGGGAACCGTGAGTACGTTGATCTTGACGATGCTCATGTCGTCCATTCTGTAGCACGGGCCGCCGGCACCGGACGCGCGGACGCCGGCGCAGGACGCGCGGGTGTCGGCACCGAACGCGCGGCTGCCGGCACCGGACGCGCTGCCGTCGGCGCCGGCAGCCGCCGGACCGGCGGGGGAGGCCGGCACGGCGGCCCGGGCCGTCACGCGAGGAGGTGCGGCCCGGCGCGCCGTGCCGTCCGGGCCGCCTCGGCTACGGGGTCCACTTGATGTTCGGGTTCACCTGGCCGGTCCAGTTGAAGATGGCCATGTTGTCCCAGCCGTTGCCGCTGTTGTTGATGTCGGCCGGGTCCCAGCCGTTGCCCGGCACCGCGTACCAGGTGGGCTCCCAGTAGAAGACGCCGATCGCTCCGGCGTTGCGGGCGGTGTTCTGCACGGCGGTGAAGTTGGCTGCCTGGCCCTGCCAGGAGAGCGCGTAGCCCGAGCATCCCGAGGTGATCGAGTTGCCGGTGCTGTCCGCGTTCGCCGAGGTGAACGGGTACGCCGTCTCGGCGATGACCACGTCCTTGCCGTACCGGGACTTCATGTCGGACACCACGCTGCCCATGTTGGCCAGCGTGCCGTGCCAGGGGCAGTAGTACGACAACCCGGTGATGTCCCAGCTGACGCCCTTCGCCTTGATGCCGTCGTAGAACCAGCGTGCGTGCGCGTCACTGTCCGAGTTGGCGGTGTGGATGATCACCTTGGTGCCGCTGTTGCACGCCTTGGTCGCGTTGTACCCCGACTTGAGGAGCAGGCTGAGGTTGGTGAAGTCGTTGTTGACCACCTTGCCCTCGTCCCACAGCATCCCGACGTTGATCTCGTTGCCGATCTGCACGCTGTCCGGTGTGGTGCCCTGGGACTTGAGGCTGTTGCAGACGTCGTACGTGTAGTTGTAGACGTCCGTCTGCAGTTGGTTGATGTTGTGGCCGGACCAGGCCGCGGGCTTGTACTGCTTGCCGGGGTCGGCCCAGGTGTCGGAGTAGTGGAAGTCGACCAGCAGCTTGAGGCCCTTGGCTTTGACCTGCTTGGCGTACGCCAGCACCTTGGCCTTGTTGTTGTAGCCACTGGCGGGGTTGTTCCAGACCCTGAGGCGGACGTAGTTCACCCCGAGGCCCTTGAGGATGTCGAGCGGGTCCTTGGCGGTGCCGCTCGCGTCGTAGTACTTGGCGCCGAGGTCGAGGGCGCGCTGGGCGGTCGAGACGTCGGCGCCGAGCATGCTGAGCGTGCCGGCGGCGGTGGCGGTCGTGGGTGTGGTGAGCAGGGACGCGGGCAGGGCGACGGCTGCCATGAGCAGGGCGGCCTTCACTGCGCGGCCTGGACCTTTCACGGTCATCCCGAACTCCTTTGATCGAGACGTGCGCGTCAAGTGTCGGCTTGACATGCGCATGTAGCTGGTTCCGTGAACGTTCACAGTAGGGGAGGTGTCAAGTGCTGTAAATACATGTGTCGGCGTGATTTCGTCCAGGTGGCAGGGGTGCGCGCCGAGTCAAGGGAATGGGTACGTGCACAGCTCACCGCACAGCGCACCGCACAGTCGCCCGTGCAGCCCGCCGTGTGTGAGGTGGACGGCGAGTGCTCTGGCCTGATTGACCATCAGTTTCCTTGTTCTGCAAGGTTGTTCGAGTCATGCTGTGATCCACCTGTGGATTCCTGTGTTTCATGGAGGACCGTCCGTGCCGCTCAACCCCCCACCTGCCGCACGTCCGAAGAAGCGACGAAGACTGGCCGTCGGAGCCCTGGTCACCGCGTTGTTCGGCCAGTTGCTCGCCGGGACCGCCGCCGCCGCACCCCCGGACCGGACGCCGTCACCTGGGCGAATAGCGTGGGAGCCCTGTCAATCGCCTTCCGGCGAAGGCTCCTTCGAGTGCGCCTCCATCAAGGTCCCCGTCGACTGGAGGCGGCCGCGCGGCGCCACCATCGACCTGGCCCTCGCCCGCCACCTGGCCACCGACCCCGACCGTCGGATCGGCTCGCTGCTGATCAACCCCGGCGGCCCCGGTGGCTCCGGCGTGGACTTCGCCCTCACCGCCCCCGAGTCCTTCTCGCCCCAACTGCTGGAACGCTTCGACATCGTGGGCTTCGACCCGCGCGGGGTCGGCCGCAGCAACCCCGTGAAGTGCGACGCGGACCGGGTGGCCGACCAGGGGGCGCTGCTCTACCCGGACAGCGCCTCCTCCTTCGCCGCCCTCCGCGAGGCGAACCACGCGCTCGGCGAGAACTGCCGCGACCTCACCGGACCGCTCGTCGACAACATGGACACCACGAGCGTCATCCGCGACATGGAGACGATCCGCGCCGGCCTCGGCGAGAAGCGGATCAGCTACTACGGCGTGTCCTACGGCACCGGGATCGGCCAGCAGTACGCCGAGCGCTACCCGCACCGCGTCCGCGCGATGACGCTCGACTCCAACATGGACCACAGCCTGAACCCGTGGACCTACCAGAAGACCGAGACCATCGCGATGGAGGAGTCGTACGGCCAGTTCGCCGACTGGTGCGCCCGCACGGCGTCCTGTGTGCTCCACGACCGGGACGGCCGGGCCCTGTTCGACTCGCTCTACCGGCGCGCCGCCGCCGGTGAACTGGTCCTGCCCGGCGACCCGCCCTACACCTTCACCACACAGGACCTGCAGGGCCTGGCCTTCGGCTACATGTACGACCCGGCCTCATGGTTCCAGTTCGCCGAGGAGCTCGCCTACCTGGACGCCCCCGACGCCGCGTCAGGCCGCCTGGTCGGCAAGCGCGGCGAACCCACCGAGTTCGGGTACCTCCCGGTGATGTGCCAGGACTACGACTTCGACCTGCCGTCGTACCGCACCCTCGCCCGCTTCGAACGCGGACTGGCCCGCCTCGCTCCGGTCACCCGGCTCAGCTCCCTGGCCTGGAGCGACCTGACCGGCTGCCAGAACTGGCCGACCGAGGTCACCAACCCGCCGCACCGCCTGCATGTCGACGGCACCCCGCGGATCCTGGTGACCAACAGCCGTTACGACGTGGCAACCCCGCACTCCTGGGGCTCCAACGCGGCCCGCCAGATCGGCCACGAGGCGGTGTTCCTCACGTACGACGGCGTGGGCCACGGCGACTACTGGCTGAGCCCGTGCGCTCGGGACGCCATCGACACCTACCTGATCACCCTGAAGACCCCCCGCAGGGGCACGCACTGTCCCGCGGTCTGGCCGACCGGACCCTCCGCTCAGCGCCAGTCGCCCAGCGGTGGTCTCGTCAACCCGCTGCCCGACCTGCTGGGCACGGGAACACGCCGCTGAACCACGACGCGGCCTGAACGACACGACACCGAGGGGGGTGCGGCTCCGATCCATCGGAGCCGCACCCCCCTCTCACGTCCGTCCGGGGGGGGGGGGGGGGGG
>NZ_KQ948989.1:753609-957767 GCF_001514265.1 Streptomyces resistomycificus
GGGGGGATCCCGGAGCCCGTAACCGACGACGAACACCGGCGTGCGGGACGAACTCGACTGGGCCGCCGACCACCACGACGAGATCCGCCGACACCGGGAGCGCTCCGCTGAGGCCGGGGGCCGCTGACCGGCGAACCGGCCGCCGGCTCGAGAAGCCCGGGCCCGCCGCCGGCCCGGGGTGTCGCCGCCGACCCGGCACCCCTCCCTGCGTGCCGCGGCCGCCGACTCCGAAGTCGCGGGCCGACGTGACGATGCCTGCGCGACATCTTGACGTGTACTTGGCATAGTGGCTTCATGGGAGCGCTCCCATGACACTTCTGATGCCTGAGTTTCTCGGCGCTCACCCCCTGGAGTCGCAGTGAGGACAGCAAGAGGTACGACACGAAAGGATCCACTGGCCCGTCTGCTGACCGGTCTGGCCGCCCTCCTGGGGCTCGCCGTGCTGGGCGTTCTGTGCCCGAGCGTCGCGCTGGCCCAGGCCGAGGCCCGCGCGACGCCCGGTGTCCGCGCCGCCGGTCTGCACATCAGTGACGGCCGCCTCCTCGAAGGCAACGGCAACGACTTCGTGATGCGTGGCGTCAACCACGCCCACACCTGGTACCCGGGCGAGACGCAGTCACTGGCCGACGTCAAGGCGCTCGGCGCCAACAGCGTCCGCGTGGTCCTCTCGGACGGCCACCGCTGGACCGAGAACAGCCCCGCCGACGTGGCGAACGTGGTCACCCAGTGCAAGGCCAACCGGCTGATCTGCGTACTGGAGGTGCACGACACCACCGGTTACGGAGAGGAGGCCGCGGCCGGGACGCTCGACCACGCGGCCGACTACTGGATCGGCCTCAAGGACGTCCTCGCCGGCGAGGAGGACTACGTCATCATCAACATCGGCAACGAGCCCTGGGGCAACACCGACCCCGCCGGCTGGACCGACCCCACCATCGCCGCCGTGAAGAAGCTGCGCGGTGCCGGGTTCGAGCACACGATCATGGTCGACGCGCCCAACTGGGGCCAGGACTGGCAGAACGTCATGCGGACCAACGCCCGGTCCGTGTACGACGCCGACACCACAGGCAACCTGATCTTCTCGATCCACATGTACAGCGTCTACGACACCGCCCAGGAGATCACCGACTACCTGAACGCCTTCGTCGACGCCGGACTGCCCCTCCTCATCGGCGAGTTCGGAGGACCCGCCGACCAGTGGGGCGACCCGGACGAGGACACCATGATGGCCACCGCCCAGCGGCTCGACCTCGGCTATCTGGCCTGGTCCTGGAGCGGCAACACCGACCCGATCCTCGACCTGGCGATCGGCTTCGACCCGGACCGGCTCAGCTCCTGGGGTGAGCGCATCTTCCACGGCGCCAACGGCATCGCCCAGACGTCGAAGGAAGCCACCGTCTTCGGCGGCACGAACCCTGGCGACACCCAGGCCCCGAGCGCCCCCGGCACCCCGACCGCCTCCTCCGTGACGGCCACCTCCGCGGCCCTCACCTGGACCGCGGCCACCGACAACGTCGGCGTCACCGGCTACGACGTGGTCCGCGTCGACGGCGGCTCCGAGACCAAGGCCGCCGCCTCCACCACCAACTCCGTCACCGTCACCGGCCTCACCGCCGACACCGCGTACACCTTCGCCGTCTACGCCCGGGACGCGGCCGGCAACCGCTCCGCCCGCTCGGCCACCGTGAGCGTCACCACCGGCAGTGCCCCGGCCGGCAAGTGCTCCGTCGGCTACCGCGCGTCCGGGGAGTGGCCCGGCGGTTTCCAGGGCGAGATCGTCATCCGCAACACCGGCACCACCGCCATCAGCGGCTGGACCCTGGCGTTCACCTTCGCCGACGGCCAGACCGTGTCCAACATGTGGGGCGGAACGCCCACCCAGACCGGCGGCAAGGTGAGCGTCACCCCCGCCTCCTACACCTCCACCATCCCCGCCGCCGGCTCGGTCACCCTCGGCTTCATCGCCGCCAAGGGGTCCAAGAACACCGCTCCGACGGCGTTCACGCTCAACGGATCGGCCTGCACCACCACTTGACCAGGAAGACCGTGCCCGCCGACCAGGACGACCGTGCCCGCCGACCAGGACGACCGTGCCCGTTCGACCGGGGTGACCGCCCCGGTCGAACGGGCACGGTCGTGGCCGCGGGCCGCCCACCCGCCCGCATGACGGCGGCCCGGACCGCCGCCATGTGGATCGGACAGGAGTTGCCGGACCGGGCTGGAATGCGACTCCAACCACCCAACTACCCGACGATCACGCCGAGTCGGCCGCCGGCCGCCCTCGACGCGCCGGGACTCGACGACGAGGCGGAGTCTCTGTTCCCGGAGCAAGACGCCCGCCCGGTCCTCGCACTCCGGGCGCACGCCACGCACGCGAGCAGCACTCATGCAGCCGCTGCATCTCACATGCGCCGCCGACATTGGTGTAGATGACACCCACATTGTTGTACTGCTCGGGACAGAGAGCCTGTCGTCGCCCTCGGGGGCGGACGAGGACAGAGAGCAGTACACCACCGTATGTACTCCATGTACGAGGAATACCTGACCGGCAAGCTGGAAGACCTCCGCGAGCGCGGTCAGTACCGGGAGTTCGTCGACATCAACCGGCGGGCGGGAGCCTACCCGGAAGCCGTGCACCGCGGCGTCGACGGCCGCCCGAAGCCCGTGACCGTCTGGTGCAGCAACGACTACCTCGGTATGTCGCAGCACCCGGACGTCCTCACCGCGATGCACCGCGCGGTCGACGAGTACGGCGCCGGCTCCGGCGGATCCCGCAACATCGGCGGCACGCACGCCCATTACGCCGCGCTGGAGGCCTCGCTGGCCGACTGGCACGGCAAGGAGGCCGCGCTGGTCTTCCCCACCGGATACGGCTCGAACGACGCCACCCTGCAGTGCCTGCTGCGCGTCCTGCCGGACCCCGTCATCGTCTCCGACGAACTGAACCACGCCTCGATCATCAACGGCATCCGCAGCACCCGCGCGGACCGGGCGATCTTCCGTCACAACGACGTCGAGCACCTGGAGAGGATCCTCGCCGAACAGCCCGCGGACCGGCCGAAGATCGTCGCCTTCGAGTCCGTGTACTCCATGGACGGCGACATCGCCCCGATCCGGGAGATCGTCGAAGTCGCCCGCAGGCACAACGCGTTGACCTACCTCGACGAGGTGCACGCCATCGGCATGTACGGCCCGCGCGGCGCCGGCATCGCCGCCGGTCTGGGCGTCGCCGGCCAGGTCGACATCATCCAGGGCACCATGGCGAAGGCCATCGGCGTGATCGGCGGTTACATCACCGGCTCGGCCACGCTGGTCGACGCGGTCCGCAGCTTCGCCTCCGGCTTCATCTTCACCACCTCGCTGCCGCCCGCCGTGGTCGCCGCCTGCCACACCAGCGTGCAGCACCTGAAGTCCTCCGAGGCCGAGCGCGAGGCCCTGCACCGCAAGACAGCCCAGCTGCGCACCGCGCTGCGGTCCGCCGGCATCGAGGTCATGCCGTGCAGCGACACGCACGTCCTGCCGGTGCTGGTCGGCGACGCCGACCTGTGCAAGCGGTCGGCCGCACGGCTCCTGGAGGAGTACGGCGTCTACCTCCAGCCCATCAACTCCCCGACCGTCCCGGTGGGAACCGAGCGCTTCCGCATCAACGTCACCCCGAACCACACCGACGAGGACATCACCCACCTCGTCCGCTCCCTCACCGCGGTCTTCGCCGACTTCCACGAGGTCCCGCAGCCCCTGGCCTCCGAGGCGGCGTCCGTGGGGCGGGCCGCGTGAGCGCCGCCGAGACCTCCACCCCGGTGGTCCGGGCCGCCGTACCGGAGGACGTCGACGAACTGATCCGGCTGCGCGCGCTGCTGCTGGAGGACCCGGCGTCCGCCGCGCCGTACGCCGCCGGCACCCCGGAGCAGAGCGCCGCCTGGCGGGGCCGCTACCGCGCGTGGCTGGCCGACCGGCTCGGCACGGCGGCGGACGTGCGGGTCGCCGTCGTGCCCGGGCCCGGCCGGCTGCGGGCCTGCGCCACCGCCGTCGTCGACCAGCGGGCACCCTCGCCCGCCTGTCCGAGCGGCCGTGCCGGATGGCTCCAGTCAGTGGTGACCGACCCCCGCGACCGCGGCCGGGGACTGGGCGCCGCCGTCCTCGACGACCTGGCCCGATGGCTGCAGGGGCAGGGCGCGGACGAAATCGTCCTGCAGACCACGCCCACCGCCACCGAGTTCTACCGCCACCGCGGATTCCGGCCCACCGGCGAGGACCTGCTGTTCAAGCCGCTGCCCGCACCCGACGCCGCGCGCCCCGCCGGTGCACCCGCCCCCGCCCCGCTCGACGCGCGGCCCGCACGCCACGCCCGGGAGGAAAGCCCCGTATGAACCAGCCACCCCCCACCGAACCCGGCACGCTGCGCGTCCTCGTCGCGGGCATGGGATACGCCGGGTCCCGCTTCCTGACCGCCCTGCGCAGCCTCTCCGGCGACCTGGAGATCGGCGCCCGCCTGGAGGTCGCCTACCACGCACGCCACCAGGGCCGGCAGGACATCCCGTACTTCGCGTCCCTGCGCACGGCCCTGGACGAGTTCGCCCCGGACCTGGTCGTCGTCGCCGTCACCGACTCGGCCCACGCCGAGATCCTCACCGGCCTCGACGGCTACCAGGGCTTCGTCATCGCCGAGAAACCCCTCACCTCCGCCCGCGACGACCTCGACGCGGTCGCGGGCGCGCTGCGCGGGGCGTCCGGGTTCGCGCTGGACCTCGTCGAGCGCTACTCGGACGCCACGACCGCCCTCCAGCAGTACGTACGCCACCACGGTCTGACGCTGGTGCGCGCCCACGCCACCTGGGGCAAGGACCGAATCAACGACCACCGGCCCACGGTCGGCGTGACCAGCGAGGTCATCCACTCCCTGGACCTGCTGCGTCAACTCGGCCCGGTGGGCGCCCAGCTGCGTGTCCAGGACGCGGTCGGCGTCTGCTCGGACTTCTCGATCTCGGGGCCCGACGTCCTGGACAGTGTCGCCCTCACCGCCCGCCTCGGCGACGCGGTGGTCAGCGCCTACAGCAGCTTCACCAACATCGTCCGGCAACGCACGATCGACTGCGCCTTCCGCGCCCCCGACGGCGGACTCGTCTACGCGAGCACGGAGTACGACACCCCCGTGTGGGACGCCGACCACCTGCGTGTCTGGAAGCGGGAGAACGGCACCGAGGTCACCCTGTGTGAGGTCGACACCCGTGGCCGGGAGGCACCGGCCGACCTGCGCGGCGTCGTCAAACTCCGCCGCCTGACCGCGGACGTCCTGCGGTACGTGCACCGGCGGCAGGAACCCTTCGTGCCGTTCGCCGGGCTCGACGAGTCGCTGGAACTGCAGCGGCTGCTCAACAAGATCGAAGCGACGGCCCACGTCACCGGCCCCGCCCGCTACTTCCCGGACGGACGCGCGGTGATCGCCGAAGCAGACTGGGAGCGACTGGGATGACCACCTCACCCACCACCGGAACACCGAACAGCGCCACCCCGGGGACCGGAACCCCGGCCCCCCGCCCGCACAGCGGACGCTTCGTCCTCCTCCTCGCCCTGGGCGCCTTCGCCCTCGGCCTCGACGCCTACGTCATGGCCGGACTGCTGCCGGACGTCGCGGGCGACCTGAACGTCACCGAGTCGTCCGCCGGGCAGATGGTCACCGTCTTCACCCTCTGCTACGCCCTGGCGGCGCCCTTCTTCGCGACCGCCCTGGCCGGCCGCCCGGCCAAGGTCGTACTCGCCGTCGCGCTGGCCGTGTTCACCCTCGGCAACGCGCTCACCGCCCTCGCCCCCGCGCTGCCCGTCCTGCTGCTCGCCCGCGCGCTGGCGGGCATCGGCGCCGGTGTCTACTCGCCGATGGCCGCCGCCACCGCGGCCGGCCTCGCCGGGCCGGAGCGCCGCGGGCGCAGTCTGGCCCTGGTCATGGGCGGCATGAGCATCGGTACCGTCGTCGGCGTGCCCATCGGCGTGCTGCTCGCCGAACAGGTCGGCTGGCGCGGCACCCTGTGGCTGATCACCGGCCTCGGAGCGCTCGCCCTCGCCGGCATCGCCGCCCTCCTGCCGCGCACCGAGGCCGCCCCTCCGCCGCCGCTGCGCGAACGCGCCCGCATCCTCACCGACGGCCGCGTCGCCGGCATCGCCTTCGTGTCCCTGCTCGGGGGAGTGGCCAGCCTCGGCCTGTACACGTACCTCGCGCCGGTCCTGGAAGACGCCGCGCACCTGGACCAGAACGTCTGGGCGCTGTGGGCGTGGGGCGCGGGCGGCGTCCTGGGCAGCCTCCTCGTCGGCCCGCTGGTGGACCGTACGAAGCGGCCGTTCACCGTCGTCGGGGCGGTACTGCTGCTGGTCGTCCTGGCGCACCTGGCACTGCCGACCGCCGCACCCGCCGCCTGGGCGCTCGTCGTGCCGCTGGTCGTCTGGGGTGCCGCAGGCTGGGCCCTGCAGGTGCCGCAGCAGCACCAGTTGATCGCCGCTCAGCCCCGCCACTCCGCTGTGGCTGTGTCGTTGAACAGCTCCGCCGTCTACCTCGGCAGTGCCATCGGCTCCGCCCTCGGCGGCATGGTGCTGGCCGCAGGACTGCGGCCCGCGTCCCTGCCGTACTGCACGGCGGCCCTGGCGGCCCTGGGGCTGGTGCTGCATCTGACGGTCGTACGGCGCTTCAGCCGCCGCACCGTCGACGACGGAGACGAGACCGGTGTCACCACGCCCGCTGCCGCACCCCGTGCGAGTGCGGCCCGGAGGTGAACTAACCTGACCAATATGGACATCGGCATACACCACCTGCGGTGCTTTCTCACGCTCGCCGAGGAACAGCACTTCACTTGGGCCGCCGACCGGCTCGGTGTCTCCCAGCCCACCCTCAGCCGCCAGATCCGGCGCCTGGAGGAGGCGCTGGGCCGGTCGCTGCTGGACCGCAGCACCCGCCACCCGCAGCTCACCGCGGAGGGACTGCGCCTCCAGGCCGAGCTCAAGGTGCTGCTGCCCCGGCTGGAGGCGGCACTCCGGCCGCCGGCCACCGACCGGCCGCTGCGGCTCGGCTACAGCTGGGGGTTCCCGATGCGGCGCGGCCGCCGGGCCGTCGAGCTGATGGAGCAGGAGCACCAGGTGCTGGTGGAGCTGGTCCGCCGCGACGACCCGACCGCGGGACTCGCCGACGGCTCGGTGGACGCCGCCCTGCTGTGGGGCCGCGTCGACGACCCGCGGTACACCGCGGTGGAGGTGCTGCGGGAGGAGCGGGTGGCGGCGATCTCGCACCGCTCCACGCTCGCCGTACGGGACTCGGTGACCTGGGGCGATCTGGGCCGCCGCTGCCTCGTACTGAACACGGTGAGCGGCACCCTCACGCCGGACGACTGGCCGACCGGGGCCCGGCCGGAGATCGGCGCGGAGGCCGCCAACCTCGACGAGTACCTGCACGCCGTCGCCGCCCGCCGCGGCGTCGGCGCGCTGCCCGCCTCGGTCGCGGCCGGACACCCCGACCCCGACGTCCGCTACCTCCCGGTGGCCGGTGCCCCACCCGCGGTCCTCTCCTACGTCCGTCCCCGCACCAACCCGCATCCGCACGCCGAACAGCTGGCGACCGTGCTGACCGAGGATGCCGCGCAGGACAGGCCGCGGGGCCGGAGCGCCGCGACGACACCGAGGACGACGCCGGCCTGCTGACGCCCGGCACGTGCCAACTGCCGCCCGCCCCTGCCGTTCCGGGCGCGTCGACCGTCCTCCGGGCGGGCGGCCGCGGCGCTCTTGACGCCCTACTCCGCCCGACTTACTGTCCGCCGGACGCATACGGACAGGCAGGCGGCGATGGCAGACTCCGCAGACACGACGGACCGCACCGGTACAACCGGCGGCAGCCCCGCAGGCCGGCAGCTCCAGGTGGAGACGCACGGTCTCGACGTGATCGGCGACGCCGACCGCAAGGGCACACCACGCACGCTGTTCTGGCCCTGGTTCGGCGCCAACGTCTCCGTCCTCGGGCTGAGTTACGGCGCCTTCGTGCTGGGCTTCGGCATCTCCTTCTGGCAGGCACTGGTCGCCGGAGTCATCGGCATCGTCTTCTCGTTCCTGCTGTGCGGCTTCGTCGGCGTCGCCGGCAAGCGCGGCTCCGCGCCGACCATGGTCCTCAGCCGCGCCGCGTACGGCGTGCGCGGCAACCGGCTGCCGTCGGTGGTCTCCTGGATGCTCACCGTCGGCTGGGAGACGGTCCTGTGCTCCCTCGCCACCTTGGCCACCGCGACCGTCTTCGACCGGCTCGGCTGGGGTGGCGGCACCGGGACCAAGGTCGTCGCCCTGGTCCTGGTCGGCGCGCTGACCGTCGTAGGCGGCGTGATGGGCTTCGACGTGATCATGCGCCTGCAGACCGTCATCACCGTGGTCACCGGTGTGCTCACGCTCGTCTACGTCGTGCTCGTCGCCGACCACGTCCACTGGAGCACCGTCAGCGCCGTACCGGCGGGCTCCGCACAGGAGTTCATCGGCGCGCTGGTGTTCATGATGACCGGCTTCGGGCTCGGCTGGGTCAACGCCGCCGCCGACTACTCCCGCTATCTGCCCCGCAGTTCGTCGAGCCGGGGCGTGGTCGGCTGGACCACCTTCGGCGCGTCCGTGGCGCCGCTGCTCCTGCTGGTCTTCGGCCTGCTGCTGGCCGGCTCCTCGGCCGGCCTCGAGACGGCCGTCGCCGCCGACCCGATCGGCGCGCTGACGACGATCCTGCCCACCTGGTTCCTGGTCCCCTTCGCCGTGGTCGCGGTGCTCGGCCTGGTCGGCGGCGCGGTCCTCGACATCTACTCCTCCGGCCTCGCCCTGCTCTCCGCGGGCCTTCGGGTGCCCCGCTACCTGGCCGCCCTCGTGGACGGCGTCCTGATGATCGCGGGCTCGGTCTACATCGTCTTCGTCGCGGACGACTTCCTCGGCCAGTTCATGGGCTTCCTGACCACGCTCGGCGTGCCCATCGCCGCATGGTGCGGGGTCATGCTCGCCGACCTGCTGCTGCGCCGCCGCGACTACGACGAGGGGGACCTCTACCGGCCCGGGGGCCGCTACGGCGATCTCCCGGCCACCCCGCTGCTGCTCACCCTCGCCGCCACCGCCGCGGGCTGGGGCCTGGTCACCAACTCGGCCGCGAACTGGCTGGAGTGGCAGGGCTACCTGCTCGGCCCCCTGGGCCTGGGCGGCAGGTCCGGTTCCTGGGCGTACGCCAACCTCGGTGTCCTCATCGCCCTCGCGACCGGTTTCCTCGGCACCCTGGCGTTGGGACGCGGCCGCGTCCGTGCGCAGGAGGGAGCGCCGCCGAGTCCCGGCGCGGACGCGGGGACGATCGCGTGACCGCGGGCCTGCTCGCCGTCATCGACATGCAGCAGGTCTTCGCCGACCCCGGCAGTCCGTGGGCGGCCCCCCGCTTCGAGCAGGCGGCGCAGGGCGTACGACGGCTGCTGCCGGCGTTCGGGGACCGCGTCACCTTCACCCGCTTCCTGGCCCCCGACGAGCCCACCGGCGCGTGGCGGGCCTACTACGAACGGTGGCCCTTCGCGCTGCGACCGCCCGACGCCCCGCTGTGGCGGCTGGCCGACGAGTTCGCCGCCCGGGCCGAGCAGGTGCTGGACGCCCCCACCTTCGGCAAGTGGACCCCCGAGCTCGCCGCCCGCACCCTCCCCGAAGGGCGCCTGGTCCTGGCCGGGGTCAGCACCGACTGCTGCGTCCTGTCCACCGCGCTGGCCGCGGCCGACGCCGGAGTGGAGGTCCTCGTGGCGGCCGACGCGTGCGCGGGCGCCGACGACACCTCGCACGCCCAGGCCCTCTCGTTGATGGACCTCTACCGTCCGCTCATCCGGGTGGTCACCGTCGAGGAACTGACCCGCGGCTGAATCACGGTCGGTCCCGGCACGGTCACCCCCGCGGATCCGTGCGCGGGCCCGCGCACGGACTCGGTCACGCGGGATGTGCGCAAGCACGTCAGCTCCGGCGTGCGCTCGTCCTCGCCGCTCCCTCGAGACCCTCACATCCACCGCGGTCCCACAGGATTGCTCCGGCCCCGGTCGGGTACGCGAGCAGGACCGCTCCCGGGGCGATCTTGTCCCGGGCGTGCCGCACTACCGCCGCTACCAGGGGAAACATCAATCATGGACACACCCGCGTACGACAACACCGTCACACCTGCCCGGCGGGCGCTGGACGCGCTGGCCGAGAACACCGAGGACACCACGGCGCTGGCCACGCTCGCGAGCAGCGAGGTGCTGGTGCCGGTACCCGACGACGCCGGTCAGGAGGAGGCCGGTGACGCGAGCATCGTGGCGCTGCCGGTTCTCGAACAGACGGACGGCGCTCCGGTGGTGCCCGTGTTCACCTCCGAGCCGGAGATGGCCGAGCTCCTGCCGTACGTCTCCCGCTACCGTCTCGTCCCGCTGGGCGCTCTCGCCGCCCAGTGGCCCGCCGACGACCTGTCGCTCACCATCGACGCGAGCTCGGCGCACCCGCTGACGCTCACCTCGGAGGGTGTGCGCACGCTCTTGGCCAGGCCTTAGGCGTTCGGCCTCAGACCGAACGGGACGGAACCGGCCGCCGCCGAGCGGCCCGATGAGCGCCCGGACCCGGTCGGGTGTGGGCGGTATCCCGCGCCCGCACCCGGGTTCTCGCGCGCCGGGGCCCGAGTGGCGCCGACCGTCCCTCGGCGGCCTCCTATGGCACGGTGCGAGGCGCGCTCAGGCGCCGGACGCCCGGCCCAGTGTGCGCGTCAGCACCTCGCGCTGCAGTGGCAGCACCTCGCTGTGCAGGTCGCGTCCCTTGCGGGTCAGGGCGACCCACACACCACGCCGGTCCTCCACGCAGACCGAGCGCTCCACCAGACCGTCCTTCTCCAGACGTCCGATGAGGCGCGACAACGCGCTCTGGCTGAGGTGGACCCGCCCGGCGAGGTTCTGCACCCGGCACTGGTCGCCTTCCCGGGGAGCCTCCGAGGCGAGGACGTCGAGCACCTCGAAGTCGCTGGCGCCCAGCCCGTGCGGATGCAGCGCGCGGTCGATCTCGCACATCGTGCGCGCGTGCACGGACAGGATGTCCCGCCACTGTTCTTCGAGCCGGGTGTCGGCCGCGTTCACTGCCATACACCTGATGTTAATGCGTGTGCATCGACATGCGGACGGGCGAAGCGTCTCAGGCGTCCTGGAGGAGGCCGACGAGGTTGCCGTCCGGGTCCTTCACGAAGGCGATCAGCCTGCCGCCGCCGACGTCCTGGACGTCCTGGACCGTCTGAGCCCCGGCGGCCAGCAGCGCCGACAGCGTCGTCCTGATGTCGGTCACCTGCCAGTAGGGCACGGGCCCGGTCATGCCCTTCGCGTGTCCGTTGGGGTCGAGGCCGACCTCCTGCCCGGCCGCCCGGAATCCGACGTAATACGGTTCGTCGGTGTACGGCTCCACCCCCAGCAGGGCGCTGAACAGCGACTTCGCCGGGGCGAGGTCCTTGACGGGGTAGATGATCGTCCTGAGTCCGGCGGTCATGGCGTTCTCCTCGGCGGGGTGTCGTCGACGGATTTCGTCGGTGGTTCCACGCTAGGGCGGGGGAGCGCGGTGCCGCTTCTTCGATCCTGACCGGTTCCGCGGCGCGGACTCGGTCCAGCGCCGACAGGCGGCGGCATCGCCGGCGGGTATCAGGCGTCCGCGGTCACCTTGGCGTTCTCCTCGGCCTCATAGCGCAGCAGGTCGCCCGGCTGGCAGTCGAGTGCCTCGCAGAGCGCGGCGAGCGTCGTGAAGCGCACCGCCTTGGCCCTGCCGTTCTTGAGCACCGCCAGGTTGGCGGGTGTGATCCCGACGCGTTCCGCGAGCTCGCCCACCGGCATCTTCCGCCTGGCCAGCATCATGTCGATGTCGACGACGATCGGCATCAGATCACCTCGGCCAGCTCGGCCTGCATCCGCGTCGCCTGGATGTCCCGCGCGACGGCCTGGGCGAGCAGCATGCGCAGCACGAGCACGATGAGCGCCACGCCCAGGACGGCCAGGCCGACCCCGCCCAGCAGGAGCACGACGCCCGGGGCCACGGCCTC
The DNA here is from genome assembly GCF_001514265.1 of Streptomyces resistomycificus. Lineage (GTDB taxonomy): Bacteria > Actinomycetota > Actinomycetes > Streptomycetales > Streptomycetaceae > Streptomyces > Streptomyces resistomycificus. The sequence goes on from NZ_KQ948989.1 coordinate 765,665, forward strand.
GCCCGGCGCCAGGACCACTCCGAGTGCGAACACCAGCGCCGCGGCCGCCAGGAAGGCGCCGATCACGACGTCGACGTACCGGAAGGCGCCGTGGGAGAACACCGTTCCGCGCCGCACCATCGTGACCAGCCGCCACACGCAGACCAGCACGACCTGGACCGCCACCACCCCCAGGACGACGATCACCAGCGTCGGTGTGCGCACGTGTGCGGCGTCCGCGTCCAGATCGTCGAGATCCGCGGCCAGCAGCGGCACCATCACCGCCTGCACGAACACGGTGCCGGCCAGCAACGCCCCGAGCACTCCGCGCAGCGCGAGTACGGTCAGCTTTCCCATCGCCTCTCCCTCCATCGAACAACGATGGAAATCTATCGAAATTCGATAGGTGGGGCAAGGCGTGAGCCCACCCCCGCCAGGTGGGACGGGGTCAGGGGGATCGTTCCGGTCGAGCCTCGCGCCGAACCCGGGGGTCAGGCCCCCGGGCGCCGCCTCACGTCGACTGTCGCTTCACCAGTTCCGTGGGCAGGATGACCGCCGCCGGATCCTCGCCCCCGATCTGGGCCAGCAGCACGCGGACCATCTCGGCGCTGATGCGGTCCCAGGGCTGCCGGATCGTCGTCAGTTCGGGGCGGGTGGCCAGGGCGGCGGGTGAGTCGTCGAAGCCGCCCACCGCCACGTCCTGGGGGACTCGGCGTCCGGCCCGTTCGAGGGCCGTCAGGACGCCCTGGGCCATCAGGTCGGACGCGACGAAGACGGCGTCGATGTCCGGAGCCTGTGCGAGCAGTCGCTCGGCGCCCGTCTCGCCGCTGAGGCGGCTGTAGTCGCCCGGGACGACGAGCCGCTCGTCGATCCCGACACCCGCGTCGGTGAGCACCTCCTTGTAGCCCGCGAGGCGCTCCACACCGCCCGGGGTGTCCAGCGGGCCGGTGACCACGCCGATGCGGCGGCGGCCCAGGGACAGCAGGTGGCGCACCATGTCCCGGGCGCCGTCCCGGTCGTCGGCCGCCACGTAGCTCACCCGGGAGCCGAGTCCTATGGGCTTGCCGCAGGCGACCAGCGGCACGCCCGCCTCGCGCAGCTCCTCGGCGATCGGGTCCCCGGAGCGGCTGGAGACGAGCAGCACACCGTCGACGTGCCCGGCGGTGATGTACCGCGTGATGCGCCGCCGTTCGTCCTCGGTCCCGGCGAGCATCAGCAGCAGCGGGACGTCGTGCGCGGCCAGCGCCTGCGTGCAGCCGCGCAACAGGACGTTGAAGTTGGGATCCTCGAAGAACCGCTCCTGTGGTTCGGTCAGCAGGAAGCCGACGGAGTCGGAACGCCCGGTGATCAGCGAACGGGCGTGCCGGTTGACGACGTAACCCGTCTTGCGGATGGCGGCGTTGACCGCCTCCTGCGCGGCGGGGCTGACGTAGTGCCCGCCGTTGAGCACGCGTGAGACGGTGCCGCGCGAGACCCCTGCCTCCCGCGCCACGTCGTGGATCGTCGGCGGCCTGCGCCGGCCCCCCGCATTGTTCATGGTCACGACTCTAAGGCCCCCGAGGGCGGATGGCCGCTGCCATAGCCGTGAGACGTCCCCCGGAGCCTCTGATCGCCTGTGATCGTGCACAGCAATGACCGAGAAGGAATACTTGGCAAGCGTCACCTCGGTACGGTTATCTTGGGCTGGGCGCCGCCCAAGCGGTGTGTGCACGTTCCCAATATGCTTCCCAACCACCAGAAACGGGAGAGACCCATGCCGGAGACCACCCCCAGGGGCCTCACCAGGCTCGCCTTCGGCGGGGACTACAACCCGGAGCAGTGGCCGGAGAGCGTCTGGGAGGAGGACGTACGGCTGATGCGGGAGGCCGGCGTCACCATGGTGAGCGTCGGGATCTTCTCCTGGGCCCTGCTGGAGCCCGAACCGGGCGTGTACGACTTCGGCTGGCTCGACCGGGTCCTGGACCTGCTGCACACCAACGGCGTCCGTGTGGACCTCGGCACGCCCACCGTGGTGCCCCCGGCCTGGTTCTACCGTGACCACCCCGACGCACTGCCCGTGACGGCCGACGGCGTCCGCCTCGCGTTCGGCTCGCGCGGCGCGATCTGCCACAGCAACGCCGACTACCGGGCGGCCGCCGCGAACATCACCACCAGGCTCGCCGAGCGCTACGCCGGCCACCCGGCCCTGGCCATGTGGCACGTGCACAACGAGTACGGCGTCCCCGTCTCCGCCTGCTACTGCGACTCCTGCGCCGCCCACTTCCGCCGCTGGCTGGCCTCGACGTACGGCACGGTCGAGGGGGTCAACGCGGCCTGGGGCACCGCCTTCTGGGGCCAGCGCTACGCCGACCTCGGCCAGATCAACCCGCCGCGCACGGCACCCACCGTCGGCAACCCCGGCCAGGCGCTGGACTACAAGCGGTTCGCCGACGCCACCATGCGCGAGAACTTCGTGATGGAGCGGGACATCCTGCACCGCCTCTCGCCCGGCGTCCCGGTCACCACCAACTTCATGACCGCGCTCAGCCAGTGCGACTCGGTGGACTACTGGGCCTGGGGCCGCGAGGTCGACCTGGTCACCAACGACCACTACCTGATCACCGACGGCCGCCGCACCCACGTGAACCTCGCGATGGCCGCAGACCTCACCCGCTCGGTCGCGGGCGGTGCCCCCTGGCTGCTGCTCGAACACTCCACCTCGGGGGTCAACTGGCAGCCCCGCAACCCCGCGAAGGCGCCCGGCCAGATGGCCCGCAACTCCCTCGCCCACGTGGCCCGCGGCTCCGAGGGCGCCATGTTCTTCCAGTGGCGCCAGTCGCGGCGAGGCGCCGAGAAGTTCCACTCGTCGATGGTCCCGCACGGCGGCACGGACACCAGGGTGTGGCGCGAAGTGGTCCGACTGGGCGCCTGGCTCGACTCGTTGAGCACCGTCCGTGACACCCGCACCGTCGCCGACGTGGCCGTCCTGTGGGACTGGCAGTCCTGGTGGGCACAGAACCTCCAGTGGCGCCCCAGCGAGGACCACGACCCGCGCGAACGCGCCGACGCCTTCTACGAGGCGCTGTACGACCGTCACCTCACCGTCGACTTCGCCCACCCGGAAGCCGACTTGTCGAGGTATCCCCTTGTCGTCGTGCCGGCGCTGTACCTGATGACGGAGGCGGCCGGCCGCAACATCGCGGAGTACGTCGAGAACGGCGGCACCCTCGTCGTGTCGTACTTCTCGGGCATCGTCGACGAGCACGACGCCGTCCACGAGGGTGCCTACCCGGGGCCGCTCAGGGACGTGCTCGGCCTGACCGTCGAGGAGTTCTCGCCCCTCCTCCGGGACCAGTCGGTGCGCATCACCGGGCCCGACGGCTCGGAGCTCACCGCGGACGTGTGGACCGAGTTCGTGGTGCCGCGCGGCGCCGAGACCGTGTGGACGTACGCCGACGGTCCGGCCGCGGGACACCCGGCCGTCACCCGGCACCGCCTCGGCGCGGGCACCGCCTGGTACGTCTCCACCCGCCTGCCCGTCCAGGGCCTGGACGTCCTGCTGGGCTGGGCCGTGGAGGACGCGGACGTCAGCACGCGCGCCGACCTGCCCCGCGACGTCGAGGTGGTGCGGCGCACCGGCGAGTCCGGCACCTACCTGTTCGCCGTGAACCACACGGCCTCGGACGTCAAGGTGCCCCTCGGCGCGGACGGCACCGAGCTGCTGACCGGTGAGCGCGCCGCGGGCCGTCTGCCGGTCCCGGCGGGCGCCGTCCGGGTCGTGCGACTCGACGGCTGACCAGGCTCCCCTCCGCCCGTGCGAGCGCGCGAGCCGCGGGCGGAGGGGGCACGTCACTCCTCCAGGACCCCCACCCGGAAGGCGCGTGTACCGAACCCCCTTGTGTCGCAAGGGAGTTCGATACCGGACAACGTCGAGGACTCCGGTGCGGGGCGGCGTCGACTGCGCCACAGTGGGAAGACGCGGTAAGAGGAGCCCCGGACGGAGGGGAACGGCATGCTGAGGACTCCCACCGGCCACAGGCGCCTGGACATCCTGGAATGGCTGACGGACCCCGCTGCGCACTTCCCGCCGCAGCGGCACGCCGATCTCGTCACGGACGGCGTGACCGCCGAGGCCGTCGCCCGCAAGCTCGGGGTGCGCCGCGCCGTCGCCGAGACCCACCTCGACCTGCTCGCGGACCTCGGCCTGCTCCGCACCACCCGGATCCGGCGCCGCACCCACTACCGGCGCGACGACATACGGATCGCCGAGGTGGCCCGCATGTTCGAGAAAGGCTGGTAGGCGGCAGGCCCACGCGGTACCCGCCCGCCAGGAGGACCCGACTGTGACAGCACAGCGAAGGGCAGGCACGCATGCACCGTCCCGCGGCTCTGATCCCCCGCCACTACGTCGCGATCGGCGGCCGTGGACCCGAGGACGTCGTCGCCGACGCCCGCGGACGGGTGCTGACCGGGCTGGAGGACGGCCGTATCCTGCGGCTGGACGGCCTGGCCGAGCCCTTCGCGCCCCGTGTCGAAGTGATCACCAGGACCGGTGGCCGACCGCTCGGACTGCAACTCCTGCCGGACGACGGCCTGTTGGTCTGTGACGCGGAGCGGGGGCTGCTCGGCGTGGATGTGGCCGACGGCACGGTACGCGTCCTCGCCGACACGGTGGCGGGGGAGCGGCTGCGGTTCTGCAGCAACGTGGTCGCCCTGTCCGACGGGACCGTGTACTTCACCGTCTCCAGCCGCCGCTACCCGTTGGAGGAGTGGATCGGCGACATCGTCGAACACACCGGCACCGGCCGCCTGCTGCGCCTGGCGCCGGGCAGCGACACACCCGAAGTCCTGCTGGAGGGACTGCAGTTCGCCAACGGTCTCGCGCCGAGCGCCGACGAGAGGTTCCTGATCGTCGCCGAGACCGGCGCCTGCCGGCTGACCCGTTTCTGGCTCACCGGACCGAAGGCGGGCCACCGCGAACCCTTCGTCGACCGTCTCCCGGGCATGCCCGACAACCTCTGGCGCGGCGCCCCCGACGGTCCCGTCTGGGTCTCGCTGGCAGGCCCCCGTGTCCCGCCCCTCGACCTGTTGCACCGAGCCACCCCCGACGTCCGCCGTGCCGCCGCCCGCGTCGCCGTGCGCGCACCGTTCCGCCCCTCGGGGGCCGTCGGGGTCCTCGCGGTCGACGACCACGGCGAGATCGTCCACCACCTCACCCGCCGCCACTCCGGCTTCCGCATGGTCACCAGCGTCTGCGAGGCCGCGGGCGGGCTGATCCTGGGAAGCCTGTGGGAGCGGGGCGTCGCCGTCTGCGAGGCGCCGAGCACGAAGTGACCCGGGCACAGCCCCGGGATACCCTGTGGAGCAGCCGCGATCACCTCGCGGCGCGGCGGTGGGGCCCGCCGTACCCGAACCGCGGCTCGGTCGCCGCCAACGGTCCCTACTTGCGATGGAGCGCGCCCGCACACCAGGGCCCCGGCGAGTAGGAGACGTACGACGATGACAGCGCAGCACACCGACAGCCTCGGCGCTCCCGCGGCACCGCGGCGCAAGTCCGACCTGCGCGGCCAGGCCCCTGTCGTCGCGGTGGTCGCGCTCGGCGGCGTCATCGGCGCCTGCGCCCGGTACGGGCTCTCGCTCGGATGGCCCACCCCACCAGGTCGCTTCCCCTGGTCCACGTTCTGGACCAACGTCGTCGGCTGCGCCGTGATCGGCGTGTTCATGGTGGTCATCACGGAGGTGTGGGCCGCCCACCGGCTCGTCCGCCCGTTCTTCGGCACCGGAGTGCTCGGCGGCTTCACCACCTTCTCGACGTACGCCGTGGACGTCCAGAAACTGCTCGACGCCGGCCACCCGCGCACCGGCCTGGCCTACCTCGCAGCGACCCTCCTCGCGGCGCTGACGGCGGTGTGGCTCGCGGCCTCGGCCACCCGCCGCGTACTGAAGTGGAGGCAGCGATGACCCGGCTCACCGGCCGTGCCCTGCGCGTCACCGTCCTCGTCGGCGAGCACGACACCTGGCACCGCAGGCCCCTCTACACCGAGATCGTGCACCGCGCCCACGCTACCGGCCTCGCCGGAGCCAGCGTCTTCCGCGGCATCGAGGGCTTCGGCGCCTCCTCCCTGATCCACACCTCCCGGCTGCTGTCGCTGAGCGAGGACCTGCCGGTGGCGATCGTGATCGTGGACGACGAGGAGCGGGTCCGGGCCTTCCTGCCGCAGCTCGACGAACTCGTCACCGAGGGACTGGTGATCCTCGACGACTGCGAGGTCATCAGGTACGCCGGCCGGGAGAGCGAAAAGGGCAATCCGGACACGAAGGGTAAGAAGTGGTTGTGAACTGGCTGCTGGTCGTCGCGGGGGCGGCCGTCGGTGCGCCGCTCCGCTATCTCACCGACCGGGCCGTGCAGTCCCGGCACGACTCGGTCTTCCCCTGGGGCACCTTCGCGGTGAACGTCGTGGGCTGTCTCGTCCTCGGCCTGCTGACGGGCGCGGCAGCCTCCCAAGCCGCCGGTTCCCACCTCCAACTGCTCCTGGGCACCGGCCTGTGCGGGGCGCTGACCACGTACTCGACCTTCTCGTACGAGACGCTCCGGCTGACCGAGACGGGCGCGGGGTTCCATGCCGCGGTGAACGTGATCGGCAGCGTGGCCGCGGGTCTGGGGGCCGCCTTCGCGGGCGTGGCGGTGGCGCAGGCGGTGTGGGGCTAGGCGGCTGCGCGTGATCGCGTGTGGGCCGGCTCTCGTCCGCGTGTAGTAAGACAGAGCCCGCCGCACCCGCCCCCTGAGCAGAACTGGATCCCATGAGCGTCATCAGCGTCGGTCAGGCCGTCGTCCTCGGAGTGGTCGAGGGTGTGACCGAGTTCCTTCCCGTCTCCTCCACGGGGCATCTGAAGATCGTCGAAGGGCTGATGGGGATCCCGGTCGACGACGACTCCGTCGTCGGGTTCTCGGCCGTGATCCAGGTCGGGGCGATCGCCGCCGTGCTCGTGTACTTCTTCAAGGACATCGTGCGGATCGTCTCCGCCTGGGGCCGCGGGCTCGTCAACCGGGAGGAGCGCTACCACCACGACTACAGGTTCGCCTGGTGGGTGATCTGCGCGACGATCCCGATCGTCGTGGTGGGGCTGGCCGCCAAGCCGCTCATCGAGGGGCCGCTCGCCTCGCTGTGGGTGGTGGCGGGCTCGTTGATCGTCGGCAGCGGCGTGATGTGGGCGGCGGACCAGATGGGGCGGCACAAGCGGGGCGAGGACGACACCTCGTTCAAGGACGCCATGCTGGTGGGCGGTTCGCAGATCCTCGCGCTGCTCTTCCCGGGCTTCTCGCGCTCCGGCGCCACCATGTCCACGGCGCTGATCCTGGACCTGGACCGCGTCGCCGCCACCCGGCTCTCCTTCTTCCTCGGCATTCCGGCCCTGACCGGCGCCGGCCTGTACGAACTCAAGGACGCCCTCGGTGCCGGGGTGGGCGCGGCCCCGCTCGCCGTCGGGACCGTCGTCTCCTTCGGCGTGGCCTACGCGTCCATCGCCTGGCTGCTGAAGTTCGTCGCCAAGCACTCCTTCAACGCCTTCGTGGTGTACCGGATCTTCGTGGGCGTGCTGCTGTTCGGGCTGCTGGCCACGGGCGGACTGAGCGGCTGACAGCAGCGCTGTCCCGACGCCGCGCACACGGGGTGTGAAATCTGTTTCAGAGTTCACGCCCCGTGAATTTTCTGTTTCAGCGACCTTGACACGGGCCGCGTGCCCCCCGGAGTATCACTCCCGTGAACCTGTCAGACAGCCAGACAGCCAGTCAGGGCCCGCGGCGCGTCAGTGCCATGGAGGCGGTGCTCGGGCATCTGCGCGGCGCCATCGAGCGCGGCGACTACGCGATCGGCGACAAGCTCCCCTCCGAGGCGGAGCTGTGCCGCTTGCTCGAGGTCTCCCGGCCCGTGCTGCGCGAGGCCCTCAGGGCCCTGCAGACCATGGGACTGACCGTGTCCAAGACCGGCAAGGGCACCTTCGTCCTCGCCAACGCCGTCGAGGACCCCACCTTCGGCGACTACGCGGCCAGCGACCTGCTGGAGGTGCGCCGCCATGTCGAGATCCCGGTCGCCGGGTACGCGGCCCGCCGCCGCAGCCACGAGAACCTGGACCACCTGGCCCACCTCCTGGACCGGATGGAACGGGAGACCGACACCACGGCCTGGGTCGCGATGGACACGCTGTTCCACCTCGGTGTGGCCGAGGCCGCCCAGAACCCGGTGTTCCGCCGGGTCATCGAGGAGATCCGTGACGCGCTGGCCCGCCAGTCCGCGTTCCTCAACGAGCTCGGCGGCCGGCGCGAGCAGTCCAACCGCGAGCACCGGGCGATCGTCGAGGCGCTGATCGACGGTTCCGAATCCGACGCGGTGGAGGCCATGGCCCACCACCTCGACCGCGTCGAGACCACCCTCACCGACATCGTGCGCCCCCAGCGCGCGGACACCCCCCTGGAAGGCGGACCCGAGGCGTGAGCGAGCAGCACCTCCAAGAGGCGACCCCCAAACGGACCGTGCACGTCGACGCCGGAGACGAGGGCTACAGCAAGTCCCTGAAGTCCCGGCACGTCAACATGATCGCCATCGGCGGCGCGATCGGCACCGGGCTCTTCCTCGGCGCCGGCGGCCGCCTCGCCGAGGCCGGCCCGTCCCTGTTCATCGCCTACGCGGTCTGCGGCATCTTCGCCTTCCTCGTCGTGCGCGCCCTCGGCGAACTCGTCCTGTACCGGCCCTCGTCCGGCGCCTTCGTGTCGTACGCCCGCGAGTTCCTGGGCGAGAAGGGCGCGTACACCGCGGGCTGGATGTACTTCCTCAACTGGGCCACCACCGGCATCGCCGACATCACCGCGGTGGCCACGTACACCCACTACTGGGGCATGTTCTCCGACATCCCGCAGTGGGTGATCGCGCTGATAGCCCTGGCCGTGGTCCTCACCGTGAACCTGATCTCGGTGAAGATCTTCGGCGAACTGGAGTTCTGGTTCGCCATCGTCAAGGTCAGCGCGCTCGTGATCTTCATGTGTATCGGCATCTTCCTGCTGGTCACCCAGCACCCGGTGGACGGCGCCACTCCCGGCCCTTCCCTGATCACCGACAATGGCGGCGTCTTCCCCAGCGGCCTGCTGCCCATGCTGCTGATCATCCAGGGCGTCGTCTTCGCCTACGCCTCCGTCGAGCTGGTCGGTGTCGCCGCCGGTGAGACCGAGAACCCCGAGAAGATCATGCCGAAGGCGATCAACTCGATCATGTGGCGGGTCGGCCTGTTCTACGTCGGCTCGGTGGTCCTGCTGTCGATGCTGCTGCCCTGGAACAGGTACACGGCCGGCGAGAGCCCCTTCGTGACGGTGCTGTCCAACATCGGCATCCCCGCGGCCGGCGGCGTGATGAACCTGGTCGTGCTGACCGCCGCCATGTCCTCGCTCAACTCCGGCCTGTACTCCACCGGCCGCATCCTGCGCTCCATGGCGATGTCCGGCTCCGCCCCGAAGTTCACCGGAGTGATGAGCCGCAGCCAGGTCCCCTACGGCGGCATCCTGCTCACCAGCGGTATCTGCGTGCTCGGCGTCGGCCTCAACTTCGTCGTGCCCGCCGACGCCTTCGAGATCGTGCTCAACTTCGCCGCGATCGGCATCCTCGCCACCTGGGGCATGATCATGATCTGCCACCTGATGTTCTGGCAGAAGACCCAGAGGGGCGAACTCGACCGCCCCGGCTACCGGTTGCCGGGCTCCCCCTGGACCGAACTCGTGACGCTGGCCTTCCTCGCCTCCGTCCTGGTCCTCATGTACGCCGACGGCGGCGCCGGACGCACCACCGTGCTGTGCCTGCCGCTGATCGTCGGGGCGCTGGTCGCCGGATGGTTCGCCGTCCGCGGCCGTACGGCGCGCAAGTCCACCACCGGAGCCGACGCGTGAGCCACGCGCCGGCCGACCCACACCAGGCAGTGATGAACAGCAGTTCCGTCGCGGACGCACCCCTGATCCGTGAGCCCCTCCACGCTCCCGTCGCCCACCTCATACGCGGCGGGGTCGTCGAGGGCATCCACTACGGCTCCGTCGTCGTCCTCGACGACGACGGCGGAGTCCGGTTCCAACTCGGCGACATCGAGGCCGCGTTCTACCCACGCTCGGCCCTCAAGCCCGTACAGGCCGTGGCCATGGTCAGGGCGGGCCTCCCACTCGACGGCGAGCTGCTCTCGCTCGCCGCGGCCAGCCACTCCGGAGAGGAACGCCACCTCGCCGGCACCCGGCGCATCCTGGAGCTCGCCGGACTCACCGAGGACCACCTGCTCAACGTCGCCGACCTGCCCTTCGACCCGGTCGTCCGGGACGACTGGGTCCGGGCGGGCCGGCTGCCCTCCAGGCTCGCCCAGAACTGCTCCGGCAAGCACGCGGCCATGCTGTACGTCTGCATGCTCAACAACTGGTCCCTGGACGACTACCTCGATCCCGCGCACCCGCTGCAGCAGGCGATCGCGGAGATCGTCGAAGACCTCACCGGGCAGCGCATCGCCCAGGTGACCGTCGACGGCTGCGGCGCGCCCCTGTTCTCCGTCTCCCTGCACGGTCTGGCGCGGGCCACCGCCCGCATCACCGAGGCCGCACCACTCACCCCCGAGGCGCGCGTCGCCGACGCGATGCGCGAGCACGCGGAGATGGCCTCCGGTTCCGGCCGGGACGTCGCCGCGCTGATGCGGGCCGTGCCGGGGCTGCTGGCCAAGGACGGGTTCGAGGGCGTCCAGGTCGCCGCGCTGCCGGATGGCCGCGCCGTGGCCGTGAAGATCGCCGACGGGGCGAACCGGGCCCGGATCCCGGTGGCCGCGGCCGCCCTCGCCCGGGCCGGCGTCGACCCGGACCTGCTGACCGAGTTCGCGGGGGAGTCACTGCTCGGGGGCGGCACACCGGTCGGGTGCGTACGCCCGGTCCGGGCGCTCGCCCCGGTGACCTTGTCGGCCTGTGCCTGACGGTCCGCTCCCACACCCGGGCGGCAGGCCGGCCGAGCGACGCGGGCGCTGTGTCCGACCGGTTGCGGCTGCCCCGTGACGGGTCGCACCCACGCGGCCCGGCCGCAGCAGGTCACAGCCCCGCCCGTCCGGGGCGATACGCCCCCGGAGGCGTGTCGCCCGGCCTCTCCCTGTCCACCTGCTCCCTCACCCCCGCCCGTCAGAAAGAGGCCGCACCCTCATGACCGCATCCCTCCGCAGTGAGCACGACCTGCTCGGCGACCGCGACGTTCCCGCCGAGGCGTACTGGGGCGTCCACACCCTGCGCGCCACGGAGAACTTCCCCATCACGGGCACTCCGATCTCCGCATACCCCCATCTGATCGACGCGCTGGCAGCCGTCAAGGAGGCCGCCGCCCTCGCCAACGAGGAGCTCGGTCTGCTGGAGCCGCGCAAGGCCGCCGCGATCGTCGAGGCGTGCCGGGAGATCCGCGAGGGCAAGCTGCACGACCAGTTCGTCGTCGACGTGATCCAGGGCGGCGCCGGCACCTCGACCAACATGAACGCCAACGAGGTGATCGCGAACCGGGCGCTGGAACTGCTCGGACACGCCAAGGGGGAGTACGAGCACCTGCACCCCAACGAGGACGTCAACCTCGGCCAGTCCACCAACGACGTCTACCCGACCGCCGTCAAGATCGCGACGGTGTTCGCGGTACGTGGACTGCTCCGGGCGATGTCCGTCCTGCAGGACTCCTTCGCCCGCAAGGCGGTCGAGTTCCGCGAGGTCCTCAAGATGGGCCGCACCCAGTTGCAGGACGCGGTCCCGATGACCCTGGGGCAGGAGTTCTCCGCCTACGCGGTCATGATCGACGAGGACCGCAGCCGTCTCGCCGAGGCCGTCGAGTTGATCCACGAGATCAACCTGGGCGCCACGGCGATCGGCACCGGCCTCAACGCCCCGGCCGGATACGCCGAGTCCGCCCGCCGGCACCTCTCCGAGATCACCGGACTCCAGCTCGTCACCGCCGCCAACCTGGTCGAGGCCACCCAGGACTGCGGCGCGTTCGTCCAGATGTCGGGCGTGCTGAAGCGGATCGCCGTCAAGCTCTCGAAGAGCTGCAACGACCTGCGCCTGCTGTCCTCCGGGCCGCGCGCGGGCCTCGGCGAGATCAACCTGCCGCCGGTGCAGGCCGGTTCGTCCATCATGCCCGGCAAGGTGAACCCGGTGATCCCCGAGGTCGTCAACCAGGTCGCCTTCGAGGTGATCGGCAACGACGTCACCATCACCATGGCCGCGGAAGCCGGACAGCTCCAGCTCAACGCCTTCGAGCCGATCATCCTGCACTCCCTGTCGGAGTCCGTCACCCACCTGCGGGCCGCCTGCCTCACCCTGGCCGAGCGCTGCGTCGACGGCATCACCGCCAACACCGAGGCCCTGCGTGCCAGTGTGGAGAACTCCATCGGCCTGGTCACCGCTCTCAACCCGCACATCGGGTACACGGCGGCCACCGACATCGCCAAGGAGGCCCTCGTCAGTGGCCGGGGCGTGGCCGAACTCGTCCTGGAGAAGGGCCTGCTGCCGGCCGAGCGGCTGGCCGACCTGCTGCGCCCGGAGGTGCTCGCCGGCAGCGGCTCGACCCGGGGGATCTGAGGTGCGGCACCCCGCGAGCGGCTCGGCGCCCCGGTGCGGGCGCCGGGCTGACACGCGGGGTGCCGTCACACCCACGGATGAAGCGTCGCAGGCGTTCTGCGGGCGTCACCGCCGAGTGGCCGGGGAATTCGGCGGCTTGGCACCGGCGGGGTGGTACCGCTGATCGGCGCAGCCCGCCCCGCCATTCTCCAGAAAATGCTACTAATGCTCCTATGCTGCATTCGCGGCTTCTCGTAAGGGCCGTCTCCTGCCCTGGTGAACGTTCTCCTATGCACCCCGCGCCGGGCGGAGTGATGGAATCCTTCGGCGAATCCAGGAGAATTCATGCGTGTGGCCGTGACAGGTGGCGGCGGTTTTCTCGGCTCGCATCTGTGCGAAGCACTTCTGAGGCGCGGCGACCAGGTCGTGTGTCTCGACGACTTCTCGACCGGTGATCCCGCGAACATCGCGCCCTTTCTGGGAGATCCGGCTTTCGAACTCGTCCGCGGTGACGTCAGCCGGTCGGTCGAGGTGCCCGGCACCGTCGACGCGGTGGCCCACCTGGCCAGCCCCGCCTCGCCTCCCGACTACCTCGCACGTCCGCTGGAGACGCTCGCCGTGGGCAGCCGTGGCACGGAGAACGCGCTGCGACTCGCGGCGCGCCACGACGCCCGCTTCGTCCTCGCCTCCACGAGTGAGGTGTACGGAGACCCCGAGGTCCACCCCCAGGACGAGTCGTACTGGGGCCACGTGAATCCCATCGGGCCGCGCAGCGTCTACGACGAGGCGAAAAGGTTCTCCGAGGCCCTGACCGAGGCCTACCGGACGAACCGTGGCACCAACACGGGAATTCTGCGGATTTTCAACACCTATGGTCCGCGCATGCGACCGCACGACGGTCGGGTCGTCTCCAGTTTCGTCGTCCAGGCGCTCGCCGGAGAGCCTTTGACCGTCTACGGCGACGGAAAGCAGACCCGCAGTTTCTGCTACGTCGACGATCTGGTGCGCGGCATCGTGGCCATGCTCGACCACGACGAACCCGGGCCGGTGAACCTCGGCAACCCCGTCGAACTGACGGTTCTGCAACTGGCCGAACTCGTCCTGAACCTGACGGGATCCCAGGCCGAGGTCCAGTTCCACCCGCTGCCCGTCGACGACCCCACCCGGCGGCGCCCGGTCATCGCCCGCGCGGCGGAACGCCTGGGGTGGAGCCCCGAGGTCGGCATCGAGGAAGGGCTGCGCCGCACCGTGCGGTGGTTCGCCTCCCGCCCGGACGACGTCGCCGCCGCACTCTCCGCGATCCGGGGCGGGCAGCAGGACGGCGTCGTCACCGCCGGGTCCTGCCCGGCCGGCGCGACCACCGCCGCGTCGTGACCCAGACGGACCACGGCCGCCCGCGCGGCCCCGCCCGAAGCGGCGGGCCGCTGCGCGCGGACCCCGACGAGGCGATGCTGAGAACCCACCTGTGGACCCTCTCCGCGGGCAACGTCGTCGACGCGCCCCCGGACGGACCGGTCTTCGGCAAACCGCGCCGAGCGCTCACCCCCGGGGCCGCGTCCTGGATCCCCCGGCTGGGACGTCTCGACCGGATCAAGGTGTCCCTGCTCGCGGTGTGCTGGTGGACCGCCCTGGTCTGCTTCTGGGAGTGGTGGCTGCGCCCGGAGCACCGGGCCGGTCTGGCGGGCTTCGCGGTGAACAGCGCGCTCCTGCTGTACCTGTCCGTGCTGCCGCTGTACTTCGTGGTCGTCATGGTGCGGCTGCGCACGTTCGACCCGAGCGTCGAGGTGCCCCGGCTGCGCACCGCGTTCGTCGTCACCCGGGCGCCGTCCGAGCCCTGGAGCGTCGCCCGCACCACCCTGAGCGCCATGCTGCGGCAGGATTTCCCGCAGCCCTACGACGTCTGGCTGTGCGACGAGGATCCCAGCCAGGAGACCCTGGAGTGGTGCCGGAGCAACGCCGTGAGCGTGTCCTGCCGACGCGGTGTCGCGTCGTACCACCGGGACGCCTGGCCCCGCCGCACCCGGTGCAAGGAGGGCAACCTCGCGCACTTCTACGACAACTGGGGCTACGCCGAGTACGACGTGGTCGCCCAGCTCGACGTCGACCACGTGCCCCACCCCCGCTACCTGCAGGAGGTGGTCCGGCCGTTCGCCGATCCGGCCGTCGGCTACGTCTCCGCCCCCAGCGTGTGCGACGCCAACGCCACCACGTCGTGGTCGGCTCGCGGCCGGCTGCACCGCGAGGCCACCTTCCACGGCCCGATGCAGCTGGGGCACTCCGACGGCCTGGCACCCCTGTGCATCGGATCCCACTACGCCGTACGCACCCGCGCCCTGCAGGACATCGGCGGGCTCGGGCCCGAGCTGGCCGAGGACTTCTCGACCACGTTCCTGCTGAACTCCGCGGGCTGGCACGGGGCGTTCGCCATCGACGCGGAGGCGCACGGGGACGGCCCCATCACCTTCGCCGCCATGGTGACGCAGGAGTTCCAGTGGTCACGCAGCCTGGTCTTCATGCTGCTGGGCATGCTTCCCCGGCACCTGCGGCGCATGCCGGGCCGGCTGCGGGTCCGGTTCGCGTTCGCCCTCTCGTACTACCCGCTGCTCGCCCTGACCACCACCGCGGGCCTGCTGCTGCCACCGATCGCCGCGGTCACCGGCCAACCCTGGATCAACGTCAACTACGGCGCCTTCCTGCTGCACTTCTGGGCCATGTCGTTCTTCCTGGTGGTGCTGACCGCGCTGCTGCGCCGGCGCGGCCTGCTGCGCCCCGTGGACGCGCCGCTGCTGAGCTGGGAGGGGTGGCTGTTCGGGCTGACCCGCTGGCCGTACGTGGCCTGGGGAGCCGCGGCCGCCGTGACGCAGCGTCTGCGGCCGAAGAAGGTCGTCTTCAAGGTGACGCCCAAGCGCCGCAGCGGCATCGAGCCGTTGCCGCTGCGCCTGATGCTTCCCTACCTCCTGATCACCGTCGTCCTGTCCGGCGCGGCCGTGGTCGGGGAGCTGACAGGACCCGCGATCGGCTACGTGTTCCTGTGCCTGCTCGGTGCCCTCTCCTACGCGCTGGTGACCCTCTCCGTCAGCGTCCTGCACGTGCGGGAGAGCGCGAGGTCGGCGGGCGTCGGCGCGCACCGCGCACTGCGCAGCGCCGCCCTGCCGCTGTTCGCGGGCCTGGTCGCCCTGGCGCCGCTGGCCTGGGCGCTGATGCTGTTCCCCGCCTACGCCCGCGGCTTCCTCACCGGCTGAACCGGCTGACGCCACGTGCCCGCCCGGCGCGCCCGAGCGGCCCGTCCCGCCGCCAACGTCCCACCCTCCCCGACGAAAACGAGGTCCCCGATGCCCGAAACGGTCCTGGTGACAGGCGGCGCAGGCTTCATCGGCAGCCACACCTGCGTCGAACTGCTCGCCCACGGCTACGAAGTCATCGTGGTCGACAACCACGTCAACAGCTCCCCGCACGCCCTGGAACGCATCGCCAAGACGGCGGGACGGCCGCTCACCGCCGCCTACCGCGTCGACGTGCGCGACCGAGCGGCCCTCGCCCAGGTGTTCGCCTCCCACCAGGTGGACGCCGTCATCCACTTCGCGGCCCACAAGGCGGTCGGCGAGTCGGTGGCGCTGCCGGTCGAGTACTACGACACGAACGTCGGCGGCACCTGCGCCCTGCTGTCCGTCATGCGTGAACACGGCGTCCACCGACTGGTCTTCTCCTCGTCCTGCTCCGTCTACGGCGACGCGCAGACCATGCCGCTGACCGAGCTGAGCCCGGTCGCCCCCACGAACCCCTACGCCCACACCAAGCTGATGTGCGAGCGGATCCTGGAGGACGTCTGCGACCACCTGGTGGAGATGAAGGTGCTCGCCCTGCGCTACTTCAACCCGGTCGGAGCCCATCCCGGCGGTTTGCTCGGCGAGGACCCGCGGGGCGTCCCCGACAACGTCATGCCGTACGTCGCCCAAGTCGCCGTGGGCCGCCGCGAGGTGCTGAGCGTCTTCGGGGACGACTACCCCACACCCGACGGCACCGGGGTGCGGGACTACATCCACGTCATGGACGTCGCCGAGGGACACCGGGTCGCCGTCGAGCACCTGGACGACCGGACGGGCATGAGGGTGTTCAACCTCGGCACCGGCACCGGCACCTCCGTGCTCCAACTGGTCGCGGCCTTCGGCGAGGCGAGCGGCCGCCCCGTTCCCTACCGGATCGTCGACCGCAGACCCGGCGACGTCGCCGAGCTCGTCGCCGACCCGAGCGCGGTGGCCGCGGCCTGGGACTGGACCACCACGCGTGACCTCGACGCCATGTGCCGTGACGCCTGGCGGTTCCAGGAACGCAACCCGCACGGCTACGCCCGCTGAACCCGTCGACGCCGGCGGCCCCACGACAGGAGAACCTCCATGCGGTTGACCGTCATCGGTACGGGATACCTCGGAGCCGTGCACGCCGCGTGCATGGCGGACCTCGGACACGACGTCCTCGGCGTCGACACCGACACCCGGAAGATCGAGGCACTCGCCGCAGGCCGGGCACCCTTCTACGAACCCGGCCTGGCGGAACTCCTCACCAGGAACACCCGGTCCGGGCGACTGCGTTTCACCACCTCACTCCAGGAGGCGGCCGACTTCGCCGACCTGCACTTCGTATGTGTCGGCACACCGCAGCGCCCCGACTCCCTCGCCGCCGACCTGAGCCATGTCGAGGCGGTCGTCGACGGTCTGGCACCGCTCCTGACCCGCGACAGCCTCGTCGTCGGCAAGTCGACCGTGCCGGTGGGCACCACCCGCTCGCTCAGCCGCAGACTGGCCGCACGGCTGCGCCCCGGCGTCACCGCCGAGATCGCCTGGAACCCGGAGTTCCTGCGCGAGGGATACGCCGTCCAGGACACCCTGCGGCCCGACCGGCTCGTCGTGGGCGCCACCTCGGCCCACGCCGACGGGCTGCTGCGGACCGTCTACGAGCCGATGCTGCGATCCGGCGTGGCCTACGTCGGCACCGACCCGGCCACCGCCGAACTGGTGAAGGTGGCCGCCAACTCCTTCCTGGCGACGAAGATCTCGTTCATCAACGCCATGGCGGAGGTCTGCGACGCCTCCGGAGCCGACGTGGTGACCCTCGCCGACGCCCTCGGCCACGACGTGCGCATCGGGCGCCGGTTCCTCTCCGCCGGTCTCGGGTTCGGCGGCGGCTGCCTGCCCAAGGACATCCGCGCCTTCCTCGCCCGGGCCGAGGAACTGGAGGTGGGCGAGGCGGTGTCCTTCCTGCGCCAGATCGACCGGATCAACGAGCGGCAGCGCCGGCGCACGGTCGACCTCGCACGTCACCTCCTGGGCGGCACGTTCGCGGGCCGGCGGGTCGCCGTGCTGGGCGCCACCTTCAAACCCGACAGCGACGACGTGCGCGACTCACCGGCCCTGGCCGTCGCCGCGCAGATCGTCGCGGCGGACGCCGACGTCCGCGTGCACGACCCGGAAGGCCTCGACAACGCGCGGGCCGCGCTGCCCGGGCCGGCGTACTGCCCCGACGTCGTGGAGGCGTGCCGGGACGCGGACCTGGTGCTGCACCTGACCGAGTGGCGCCAGTACCGCGCACTCGACCCGGCGCACCTGTCGGAGGTCGTCCGGGCGCCGCGCCTGCTCGACGCCCGCAACGCCCTGGACCCGGCGGCCTGGCGGGCGGCCGGCTGGCAGGTCCGCGCCCTGGGACGCCCCGCGCCGGTGCCGCCGCCCGGCACCGGCGAGGCGTTGCGGGTGACGATTCCTCAGGCCGTCGGACCGAACTGCACCGCCCCCACGCCGGGGGACCCGCTCAGCGGCGTCCCGAAGTAGTCCACCGGCCCCGGGTCGACGCCCAGAACGCGCAGATCCACCGCGGCACCGGTCAGCACGGGGGTGCACTGGGCAGCCAGTGCGCCGCGCGTGGGACCGGTGCCGTTCAGGTTCGGGCCGGCCGTGGACAGCGGGACCGGGGCGAGACACGGGTCGCGGTCGGTACCGAGGGGCCGCGGCCCCAGCGTCTCCTGCCCGGTCGCCTGACGCCAGGCGTCCAGACCGGTGTACGAGAGCTCCCCCCACTGCAGGTTCCAGCCCCGCGGACTGTGGTAGTCGTTGCCCTGCAGCAGCACGTCCGATGATGCGAACGCGTTTTGGGACACCACCAGGGGCGGACCGTCCGTGACGAACACGTTGTTGCGGACGGTGACGGCGCCAAGGCTGGACAGGAGCCGCAGGGCAGGTGGGCGGACGGGGCCGTTCGCCCTGGTCAGCACCGTGTTCTGGTAGATGTCGAGGTCGGTGACCCGCGATCCGAACGCGACGATGCCGCCGTAGTCCTGGAGCTTGCGGCTGTCGTCGTGGCTGATGTTGTACCGGACCGTGTTGTCCGTGTGCGCCCTGTTCGGGACGGCCGAGTAGATCAGGTAGCCCGCGCCGTCGTTGCCGTAGGACAGGTTGTACTGCATCACCGAGTGGGACACGTTGTTGTCCAGGCCGAACCCGCCGCCGTCCACTTCGGAACCCGTGTGGTTGGCGTAGGCGACGTTCCGCTGGAACGTCATCCGCGTCGAGTCGTACGTCCAGATGCCCTCGGGGCCCTCCGCGGCGTCGGGCGAGGACAAGCGCCCGTTGTCGTGGGCTACCGACTGCTCCACCAGGCCTTGCCGGACGCTGCCCAGGACGATGCCGCTGCCGGTGTTGCGGCGGGACGCCCGGGGGTCGCCGACGTTCTTGTACGCCGTCACCCTCGACACGGTCACCCGCTCGTGTGCCCAGGCGGGTGCCGCCGAGTCGAAGGCGGGGCCGTCCGCCACCAGCCCCGCGTCCTGGTTGCCGTGCAGCGCGCAGTCGCGGATCACCACGTCCCGGAAACCGGACGCGTCGGCGCCGCCGTGCAGCCGGATGCCGTTGCGGAAACCGCGCACCTCGACACCCGAGACCCGGACGTACGGCAGTTTCCGGCTGCCCGGCAGATCGCTGGTGAACGCGATGCCCTCGTGCGACCGGTAGGCCGCGGGGTCACCGGCGACCACCAGGTCGCGGATGACGACGCCGCTGGTGTTGTGCACCTCGATGCCCCGTGTCCCGCGGGCCGTGATCACCCCGCGCCCCGTGCCGTACGACTCGACGACGACGGGCTTGCGGGCGCTCCCGGCGTCCCCCTGACCGATGCTCAGGGTGCCCGGGAACCTGGCGCCGCCCTTCAGCCGCAGCCGGTCGCCCGGCTCGAACCGCACGGTGTCGGCACGCCGGAGCGTGCGCCAGGCGGTCTGCGGGGTCCGCCCGTCGTCGCTGTCGTCACCCCCCGGACTCAGATAGAACGTCCGTCCGCCCTGAGGGTTCTCCCGCGGGGGGACGTAGGGGGTGGGCATGCTGCAACCCGCCAGCAGCACCGCCGCGGCGCACAGGCCAGCCGCGCCCCTGCTCCTGTTGCCCCGCAGCATCAAGTCGGCGGCTGTGGTGCCTTCGTTCCGCTGGCGCAACGTCGCTCCCGTCTGCTCGATGGTCGAACGGGCCCCGCATCACGGAGACCGCGGATCCTCACCCTGACGTGCGGGCCCGCGATCGGCGGCCCAGCACGCGGAGTGCGGCCCAAGACACGCCTGATTGGACGGCACGGCAGAGATGGGCGCCGTCGGCCCCGGCGCGGCCCGGGCGCACTCGTGCGGCATGATGATGAGCCATGTCCGCGCAGTTCCAGCCCGTCCTCGACCGCATCGCCGACGAGATCGGCCGCACCCCCGGCCGCGGCCGGCCCGCCGACTACATCCCGGCGCTCGCGGTCCGCGACCCGCGCAGCTTCGGCATGGCCGTCGCCGAACTGGACGGCACGGTGTACGGCGTGGGGGACTGGCGCGAGCCGTTCTCCACGCAGTCCATCACCAAGGTCTTCACCCTCGCTCTCGACCTGGCCCGCGAGGGCGACGAACTCTGGGAGCACGTGGGCCGCGAACCCTCCGGCAACCCCTTCAACTCCCTGGTCCAGCTGGAGTACGAGAACGGCATCCCGCGCAACCCGTTCATCAACGCGGGCGCGCTCGTCGTCACCGACCGCCTCCACACCCGTACCGGGGACGCGGCCGACTCGCTGCTGACCTTCCTGCGCTCGGAGAGCGGCAACCACGCTCTGGACTTCGACCAGGAGGTCGCCGCCTCCGAGGCCGCGCACGGCGACCGCAACGCCGCCCTGGCCCACTTCATGGCGTCCTACGGCAACATCGACAACCCCGTTCCGGTCCTGCTCGACCAGTACTTCCGCCAGTGCTCCCTCACGGCCTCCTGCGCCGACCTCGCCCTGGCCACCACCTTCCTGGCCCGCCACGGCATCCGCGCCGACGGCACCCGGCTGCTCAGCCGAAGCCAGGCCAAACAGGTCAACGCGGTGCTGCTGACATGCGGGACCTACGACGCGGCGGGCGACTTCGCCTACCGGGTGGGACTGCCGGGCAAGAGCGGTGTGGGCGGTGGCATCATCGCGGTGGTGCCCGGGCGGTGCACGCTGTGTGTGTGGAGCCCGGGCCTGGACGAGCGGGGCAACTCCGTGGCGGGCGTGGCGGCGCTGGACAGGTTCACGACCCTGACGGGCCTGTCGGTGTTCTGAGGGCGCCGCCCGCGGTGTGGGCGACCGACCTCAGCCGGCGGCCGGGCCGAACCATGTCGGCAGCGCGTCGACCAGGTCCTGCTGGTCCTCGCCCACCCACGCGACGTGACCGTCCGGCCGCAGCAGCACCGCGGGAACGTCCGGGTCCTCGCTCTCGTCGGCGACGAGGTCGACACGATCCGCCCACCCGGTGACCGAGAGCCGGCCGGTCCGGTCGAGGAGCAGCCCGCGGCCGCCGTGCATGTGCTCGTAGAGGCGGCCCTGCTTCAGCTCCACGTCCCGCATGCGCCGGCCGAGCAGTTCGTGGCCCTCGCCGAAGTCGTAGCGGACCCCGACCGCGGTGATCATCTCCGTCACGTACCGGTTCACCTCCTCGAAGTCCATCAGCTTCGCGAACAGCTCCCGCAGCGCGGTCGCCCCCGGATCGGTCCCCATCAGCGTGATCTGCGCACGGGTGTTGGCCAGCACGGCGGCGCCCACCGGATGCCGTTCGGCGTGGTAGCTGTCCAGCAGCCCCTCCGGTGCCCAGCCGTCGACCGCGGCGGCCAGCTTCCAGCCGAGGTTGAACGCGTCCTGCACCCCGAGGTTGAGCCCCTGCCCGCCGGTCGGCGGGTGGATGTGCGCCGCGTCACCGGCCAGCAGCACCCGGCCGACCCGGTAGCGCTCGGCCTGCCGGGTGGCGTCGCCGAACCGGGACAGCCAGCGCGGCGAGTGCACGCCGAAGTCGGTGCCCGCGACGGCCCGCAGCTGCTGCCTGAACTCGTCGAGGGTCGGCTCGGCCGCACGGTCCTCGGCCACCCCGTCGGCGGGAACGATGACGCGGCACACCCCGTCCTTGCCGGGGACGACGCCGAACCGCAGCTGGGTCTTGCGGACTTCCTCCACGACGGCGGCGATCGTCGCCGGATCCTCGGTCACCTCCATGTCGCCCAGCATCGTCTCGACCTTGGCGGGCTCGCCGGGGAAACCGACACCGAGGAGCTTGCGCACCGCGCTGCGGCCACCGTCACACCCCACGAGGTAGCGCGAGCGCAGCCGTGTGCCGTCCGCCAGCTCGACGGTCACCCCGTCCTCGGCCTGGCTCAGCCCGACCACTTCGCAGCCGCGCCGGATCTCGGTACCCAGTTCGAGGGCACGCTCGTTGAGCAGCCGCTCGGTGACCGGCTGCGGAGTGGCGAGGCCGTAGGGGTGAGCCGTGTCCAGCCGGTCCGGCCACGGCTTGGCGATGCCGCCGAAGAGGCCGCCGACCTGGAACTTCTCACTGACCGCGAAGAACCGGTCCAACAGGCCACGCTGGTCCATCAGCTCGACGCTGCGCGCGTGCAGGCCCTGTCCGCGGGACTGTGCGGTCGGCTCGGTCAACTTCTCCAGCACGACCACGTGCACACCGTGCAGCCGCAACTCGCACGCGAGCATCAAGCCGGTCGGTCCACCGCCGACCACGATCACGTCGATCATCACCACACCCATTTCCGCAGCTGACTGGCTTAGGCCGGTGATTCTGCGGCACTACCGGGGCCTTGCCGCAAGTCCCCCGGTGCGCTATAAGTTGAGAGTGGCAAGGAGAGCGTGACGTCCTTGCCCTTTCCTTTTGCGCCGCCTCCGCGCAGCCCGCACCCACCATGACGGCTCGGCCGGGCGCCTGAGCTACTCGAACGGCGCACGCAAGGTCGGCCATCCCGACCCGACGCCAGCGAATCGGCTTCGCGGGCGCTCCACAGCGACCTGACCGGTCGCGGGGTCCCGAGCCGCCGGACGACCACGCGTCGGTCACACGCCGGCCGCCGTTCGGAGGGCGTCAGGTCGCCTTCCGGCCATCCGTCCTTGCCACGCTTCCCGAGTGTTGGCCATGGCTTTCCCCGTCGCTCTCCGCCGCTGCCAGGTGCTCGGTCTGGCCGGAACCGCCTCCCTAGCGGCGGGAGGTGAGACCGCCGGAGCCCTGCCCGTCCGGGAGCTCCTCGCCCCTTCGTCCGCCCACGCCGCCCTCGGTCTGGTCGGCGTGTACTTCGGACTCGTGCTGCTGATCGCGGCCTGGGCCCTGCTGGGCCGCCTGGTGCGTGGCCCCGAGCCGCCCACCCCGCGCGAGCTGCTGGTGGTCCTCGCGGTCTGGGCCGCACCGCTGCTGATCGCACCGCCGCTCTTCAGCCGGGACGTGTACAGCTACCTCGCCCAGGGCGCCATGGTGGACGCGCACATCGACGTCTACGCACACGGGCCCGCCCAGCTCGGCGGCCCGCTCGCCGACGAGGTCTCCCCGCTGTGGCGGCACACCGCAGCGCCGTACGGCCCGGTCTTCCTCGGCGTCGCCTCCGCGCTGTCCGCACTGACCCGGGGCGAACTCCCCGCCGGCGTCTTCGGCATGCGGCTCGTCGCCGTGCTCGGCGTCGGCCTGATGGCGGCCGCGCTGCCCCGGCTGGCCCGCCACAGCGGCGCCGACCCGTCGGCCGCGCTGTGGCTCGGCGCGCTCAACCCGCTCGTCCTGCTCCACCTGGTGGCGGGCGCCCACAACGACGCCGTCATGCTCGGCCTGCTCGGCCTCGGCCTGGTCGCGGCACTCGGCCGGTGGCCGGTCCTCGGCGCCGTGCTGGTCACGCTCGCAGCCCTGGTCAAGGCCCCTGCCGTGCTCGGGCTCGTCACGGTCGTCGCCCTCCAGGTGCGTGCGGGCCGTCATCCGGCGCGGGCGGTGGCGACCACCGCTGTCGCGACCGCGGTCACCACCGTCGCCGCGACGACGGCCGCCGGCACGGGGTACGGCTGGACAGGCGCCCTCGACACTCCCGTCTCCCCGCAGAACTGGGCCCTCACCAGCCTCCTGGGCCGGGCCACCCGCGCCGTGCTGGTGCGGCTCGGCAGCGATCTGGCACCGTTGGCCGTACCCGCCTGGCACGCCCTGGGCATCGTGGCCGCCGCAGGCGTGGTCCTCGCGATATGGCTGCGGCTGCGCCTTCGGCCCGTGTACGCGCTCGGCCTGAGCCTGCTGGCGGTGGCAGCCCTCGGCCCGGCGATCCGCCCCTGGTACGCCCTGTGGGGGCTGTTCCTCGTCGCCGCCGCCGCGCCCAGCACATCGGTTCGGCACCGGGTGGCGGCCGTGACCGGCGTGCTCGCGCTCCTCGCCCTGCCGAGCGGCGGCCCCGCGGATGCCGGACAACTCGTGACGGCCGTCTCCGGCGGTGTGCTGGCCCTGGTCTTCCTGTGGCAGGCCCACCAGGCGCGGCTCGCCACGATGTCGGGGCGTACGGCATGAGGCCGCCGCGCTCCGAGTGAGGGCGGCTGCTGCTCGCCCTCGCCCTCGTCGCCGCCGTCACCGCGTTCACGGCGACCGTGCCTCTGCTGCGTGACTGGTTCGACCTGCGCGTCTACCACGGAGCGGTGGACAGTTGGGTCCACCACGGCGGACGGCTCTACGACTACCGGGTGCCCGGGACGACGTACGGCTTCACCTATCCGCCCTTCGCCGCGCTCGCCATGCTGCCGATGTCCCTGCTCGGCCTGCGCGCCACGATAGTGGTCGCCCTGCTGCTCGACCTGGTGGCCCTGGCCGCGGTGCTGCGCATCCTCGTGGGGCCCGGCTGGCGGGGCCACGGCTGGTACGGCTGCGTCCTGGGCGCCTGTGCGCTCGCGCTGTTCGAACCGCTGCGGGACACCTTCAGTTTCGGCCAGGTCAACATCCTGCTGCTGGCCCTGGTGCTCGCGGACGCGTGGCTGCTGGCCAACGGCCGGGCGCGGTGGGCGGGCGTCGGGATCGGGATCGCGGCCGCGGTGAAACTCACGCCGGCGCTCTTCATCGGTCTGCTGCTCCTCGCCCGGCGGTGGCGGGCCGCCGCCGTGGCGAGCGCGGTCACCGCCGCGGCCACCGCGCTCGCGGCCCGGGCGGCTCCCGATGCCTCGCGCTTCTACTGGACCGAGGCACTGTGGGACACGAACCGCGTGGGGCGACTGGACTATGTCTCCAACCAGTCGCTGCAGGGGATCCTGGCCCGGCTGGGCGTGGCGGACCGGCCGGTGTGGGCCGTGGCGGTCCTGCTGACCCTGTGCGTGTGGGCGTTCCGTACCCGCAGGGCGGTCGTGGCGGGGGAGTGGACGACCGCCTTCGCACTCACCGCTCTGACCGCCTGTCTCGTCAGCCCGATCACCTGGGTGCACCACCTGGTGTGGCTGCTGCCGTCCTTCGCCGTGCTGGTGCGTACAGGGCACCCGCGCATCGCGGGCGCCCTGTACGCGGTGCTGTGCACCAGCGTGGTGTGGCTGTGGTTCGACGACGCGTCAGGCGTCGACGGATTCCTCGGCGGCAACACCTACACCTGGATCACACTCGGCCTGCTGCTGTGGCTGCCGGCCGGTCAACTCCCGGCCGAGCGTGCGCGCTTGCGCCGCACCGCCACGGCGAGGGCACCGGCGCCCAGCCCAGCGGCTCCCGCGATCACCCCCGTCGCCGGCCACGCGGCACCGCCCTCGGGCGGCTTCGGCGCGACGGCAGCGGGCACAGCGGCCGGTTGGGCCGCGGGTCCGGCGGCGGGCCGCGCGGCCGGCCTGACCCGCGGCGCCTCCAGCGAGCCCACCGGTTCGACCCGCCCGTCCGCGTCGAACCCCCAGTCGAGCAGTTCGCGCGCCTCCTCGTACACGGCGAAGCCACCGCCCGCCTGAGGGTTCATCACCGTCACGACGAGGGTGCGGCCGTCCCGCCGGGCGGCGGTCACGAGGGTGTGGCCGGCCTTGCTGGTGTATCCGTTCTTGATGCCGACCAGCCCCGGGTAGGGCTCCACGCCGTCGTCACCCGAAAGCAGCCGGTTGGTGTTGCGGATCTCGTACGACCCACCGTCGCGGCCCGGGAAGTCCGCCTGGACCGTGCCGCAGTACCGCGCGAAGTCCGCACTGCGCAGCCCCGCCCGGCCGAACACGGCAAGGTCGTAGGCCGACGACACCTGGCCCGGTGTGTCGTAGCCGTCCGGTGACAGCACGCGGGTGTCGCGGGCCCCCAGGGAGCGGGCCTTGGCCTGCATGCGCGCGGCGGTCGAGCGCCAGCCGCCGCTCAGCTCGGCCAGCACGTGCACGGCGTCGTTGCCGGAGTTGAGGAACACCCCGCGCCACAGGTCGGAGACGCGGTACGTACGCCCTTCGGCGACCCCGACCAGGCTGCTGCCGGCACCGATGCCGGCGAGCTCCTCCTCCCGGACGGTGTGGCGGATGCCGCCCGGCAGGACCGGCAGGACCGTCAGGGCGAACAGGGTCTTGAGGGTGCTGGCGGGCGGCAGTTCGCGGTGCGCGTTGTGCGCGGCGAGCACCTCCCCGCTGTCGGCGTCGGCCACCAGCCACGACAGCGCCGAGACCTCCGGCACCTCGGGAGCGCCGGCACGCGGCCGTACCTGGGTGCCCGAGCGATACAGGAGGGAGGGCTGGGGTGCCGCCGCCCTCGGCCCACCGTGCGTACCAGGGTCCGCTCCGCCGCCGCCGGCCACGGCGGCCGGTGCGAGGGCGAGCAGGCCCGCCGCACACATCGCGCAGGTGGACACGACAGCCCGGGAAGTCAATCCGATTGTCATACTGTCAACGTAGGAACGGGACGGCTCCCAGCGGCGCTGGCCGGGCCGGGCGGGGGCGTGCGAGCACCCGGATGCCGCACATGGGCGACGTGACGAGCCGTCAACCGTGAGCGGTCAGCCGTCAGCCGTCAGTCAGCGGGCAGGGTCGGCTGGATGCGGCGCAGGAACGTCGCGTTGTCCGGGGTCTCACGCAGACGCTCCAGCAGGGTCTCCAGGCTGGGCCGGCCGTCCCGGGCCTGGAGAGCCCGGCGCAGGCCGTGGACGGCGGTCAACTCGGCCCGGGGCACGAGCAGTTCCTCGCGGCGGGTGCCGGAGGGGTTGATGTCGACGGCCGGGAAGACACGGCGGGTGGCAAGGTCGCTGCTCAGGCGCAACTCCATGTTCCCGGTGCTCTTGAGCTCCTCGAAGTAGAAGTCGTCGGCGCGGGAGCCGGTCTCCACCAGCGCGGTCGCGAGGATGGTGAGCGAGCCGCCCTCCTCGGCCAGACGGGCGGCACCGAAGAACCGCTTGGGCCCGATCAGGGCGGTCGCGTCGACACCGCCGCTGAGGGTGCGGCCCCCCGCAGCGGCCGCGTTGTTGTGGGCGCGGCACAGCCGGGTCAGGGAGTCCAGCAGGATGACGACGTCCTCGCCCGCTTCGACGAGCCGCTTGGCCCGCTCGATGACGAGCTCGGCGAGCGCGATGTGCTGCCGGGGGGTCTTGTCGAAGGTCGAGGCGTACACCTCGCCGCGCACCGAGCGCCGCATGTCGGTGACCTCCTCGGGGCGTTCGTCGAGGAGCACCACCATCAGCCGTGCCTCGGGGTGGTTGCCGGAGACGGCGGCGGCGATCTGCTGGAGCAGGACGGTCTTGCCGGTCTTCGGCGGGGCGACGACGAGTCCGCGCTGGCCCTTGCCGACGGGGGCGAGCAGGTCGGTGACACGGCCGGTGAGGCCGGCAGCCGGGTGTTCGAGGCGCAGCCGCTCCCGGGGGTGCAGCGGTGTCAGGTCGCGGAAGTGGCGGCGGCGCCGCTGCTCTTCGGGGGTGTGCCCGTTGATCCGGGCCACCTCCGTGAGGGCGCGCTGGGTGCCGCGTACTCCGTCGACCAGGTCGCCCTTGCGCAGACCGTACCGGCGGATCAGCTGGGGAGGGACCTGGAGGTCGGAGGGTGAGGGCAGCAGGTCCAGGGAGCGCAGGTGGCCCTTCCCGTTCGCGTCGATGTCGAGGACGCCGGTGGCGACCCGGGCGGGGAGCTGCTCCTGGACGGGAGGGTGTTCGAGTGTGGTGGTCATGATGGCCGGTCCTTTCACGGACGGAGGGCATGAGGCATGCGAAGGAAGGAAGGGAGTGAAGTCGCGAGGGGAGGCGGTGCCAGGCACAGGCCTCGGCGACGGGAAACAGCACCTCGGGTACGGCGACGAAAGCCTTCGACGAGTGGTGCTGGGAAGCCGGCCTGCCGACCGGAAGAGCGGCGGCGGTTCGACTGACTGAGGAGGAACTGCACCGGCGCCCACAGCGGGGCGTACACAAGTGCTAGCGGTACTTTACCACGCGGGGCGCGGTCGGGTCTGTGGGACCGGACTCAACGGCCGGCGAGCAGGCCGTACAGAAGGGGGATGCGCGGCTCGGTCAGCCGCCACCAGCCGGACGATGTACGGACCATCTGCGGCCAGCGCTGCCAGGGCAGCTCGTCGCTCTCCGTCAGGCGCTGGACGGTCAGTCCCGCGCTCGTCAACGCGCCGATCACCTCTCCTATTCCATGCATCCACTCGTAGCTGTCGGTGGCCCCCTCGACGGGCGGGCCGTCGGTGTAGGTGTGGGTCGCGTCCCGGTGCACGGGGCCGTCGCCGCCCAGGTAGTCGTGGCGCAGCAGCAGTTCGGGTCCCTCGCCCGGGGCGGGCTTGGGGCCCAGCGAGTTGAGGAGCGGATGGAACTCGACGATGTACAACCGGCCGCCCGGCCGCAGGAGTTGCGCCACGACGCCCGCCCAGCGCTCCAGGTCGGGCAGGTAGCACAGGGCGCCCTTGCCGGTGTAGACGACGTCGAACCGCCGCCCGTTCAGGGCCTCGACCGCGTCGTACACGTTCGCCCGCACGAATGCGACGTCGAGTTCCGCCCGCGCCGCGATGCCGGTCGCCGCCGCCACGGACGCCTCGGAGAAGTCGAGGCCGACGGCCCTGGCGCCGCGCCGGGCGAAGGCGAGCGTCTCGGTGCCGAGGTGGCACTGCAGATGGAGCACGTCGCGGCCGCCGAGCTCGCCGAGGTCGTCCCACTCGAAGGGGGCGAACCAGCGCTCCGGGTCGAGGTCCTGGTCGAGCCCGTAGAACCGGCTGGCGAGGTGGACGGGAGTGCGAGCGTCCCAGTTCGCCTGGTTGACCCGCATCAGCCGCGCGTGCTCGTCGGTGGTCATGGCGCCATCCAATCACCCTGCGCCGTCTACGACCCGGTGTCCCGGCGCCGCACCCTCACCCGCGCCGGGCGCCCCCTCACCCGCGCTGGGCACCCGACGGAACGGTGGAGTTCGTCGATCTGCCCTCGGGGGCGCCGCTAGGGCTCGGCGGGATGCCCTTCGAGGCCATCGAGCTCGAACTGGCCGAGGGCAGCCCACTCGTGCTGTACACCGACGGTCTGATCGAGGACCGGCACCGGGACATCGACTCCGGCCTCGAACAGCTGCGGGACGTCCTGCCCGGGCGGGTCGCCCAGTGGGATCTGCCCTGCGACCCGGCGACCCGGCGGCCGTCTCCGGCATCCGCGCCGCGTCACCGCTGGGGGACCCGATACACCCCGAACGCGAAGATCATCTGGACTGAGCAGCCGCTGCCCCGCGCTTCCTGAGGCGTCCGGCTCAGCCGAGCCGCGCCTCGGCCTCCTTGGCGATCTCCTCGAACCGCGCGCCCATCGCCTCCGCCAGCGCCTGCGCCCCCGACAGCGGCCGCACCATGACCATGAAGTCGTCGATCAGGCCGTCCTCGTCGAGGTGGATGAAGTCGCAGCCGCTGATCTCACGCTCGCCCACCCGGGCGGTGAAGACCAGCGCATGGTCGCGGCCGTCCGCGCCGCTCAGCTCGCGGACGTAGCGGAAGTCCTCGAAGACCCGGGACACCCCGCGCAGGATCGCCGCCGTCATGGCTTTGCCGGCGTACGGCTTGAACACCACCGGGCTCGTGAACACCACGTTCTCGGCCAGCAACGCCTCGGCGGCGTCGAGATCGTGTGCCTCGATCGCCTCGCGGAACGCGCGCATCGGATCCTCCCCAGTCAGCTTGCTACGCAATTATTTGAATAGGTGCGGAGTAGACTAGTCAACGGCTGCTAGCGTGTCCACATGTCACTGAAGTACGCCGTGCTGGCCGCCCTGTTGGAGGGCGAGGCCTCGGGCTACGAGCTGTCCAAGCTCTTCGACGCGTCGCTCGCCAACTTCTGGCCGGCCACGCCGCAGCAGCTCTACCGGGAGCTCGAGCGCCTGGCGCAGGACGGGCTGGTCGAGGCCCGGGTGGTGCAGCAGGAACGGCGGCCCAACAAGCGGCTGTTCACGCTCACCGAGACCGGCCGGCAGGAGCTCGGCGGCTTCGCCGCCCAACCGGTCCGGCGTCCCGCCGCGCTTCGCGACGAACTCCTGATCAAGATCCAGGCCATGGACGGCACCGACCCGGAGGCCGCCCGCGCCCTGGTGGAGGAGCGCCTGTCTTGGGCGCGCGCCAAGCTGGCCCGCTACGAGCGCCTGCGCGACCGGCTCCTCGCCGGTCGGACCGAGGAGGAGTACCTGCGGGAGGCAGACCGACTCGGCCCCTATCTGACGCTCATGGGAGGCATCGGCTTCGAGACGGAGAACGTGCGCTGGTGCGAGCGCGTTCTCGTCCTCCTCGGACAGCGCGCTCGCCTAAGCTGACCCGGATGTTCAGCCCTGAAGGCCCCAGTCTCCGCGAACTCGCCGTCCAGGCGCTGTCGTCGGTCGAGCACGGCTACGACCTGCTCGCCCCCAAGTTCGACCACACCCCGTTCCGCACGCCCGACGCTGTGCTGGAAGCGGTGGCCTCGGCGCTCCGGCGCATCGGCCCCTTCGAGGCCGGACTCGACCTGTGCTGCGGTACCGGCGCCGGTCTCGACGTGCTGGCACAGGTGTGCCGGCGCAGTGTCACCGGGGTCGACTTCAGCGCGGGCATGCTCGAGGTCGCACGCGAGCGGACCCGCCCCGCCGGCCGGCAGGTCTCCTGGGTGCGTGCGGACGCCCGCGCCCTGCCGTTCGGCCCCGCGTTCGACCTCGTCGTGAGCTTCGGGGCGTTCGGTCACTTCCTGCCACGCGAGCTGCCGGGCCTGTTCGCCCAGGTCCACTCCGTACTGCGCCCCGGCGGGAGCTTCGCCTTCCCCGTGCTCGCCCCGCCGCGCCCCACCTCGCGCGCCTACTGGATGCTGCTGGGCTTCGACGCGGTGATGCGCGTGCGCAACGCGGTGTGGCGTCCGCCGTTCGTCATGTACTACCGGGCCTTCCGGCTCTCGGACGTACGCGGGGACCTCGAACGCACCGGATTCGAGGTGGACCTGCACACCCTGCCCGAGTTCGGGCGGCGGCGGGACGGCAGCCCGCGGGTCCGGATGGTGGTGGCCCGCCGGCTGTCGTAGCCGGACCCGCGGTCTCACACCACCCGGTACAGGGCGTCGACCAGTGCCATCTTCCGTGGGTCGTCCGCGATGTGCGGCCCCATCCGGTTCATCACGTACCCCAGCGACACCCCGGCCTCCGGATCGGCGAGGCCGCAGGAGCCGCCGAACCCGTCGTGTCCGAACGCCCGCGGGTTGGGCCCGTACGACCCGTTCGGCCCGCTGAGCCACAGCCCGAGCCCGGTCTCCGTCTCGCTCTCGAAGCCGGCGCCCAGCACCAGGTCGCGGCAGCTGCCCTGCCCCTCGCGGGCCCGCTCGGCGGCCTCCGGGGAGAGGATCCGGTGGCCGTCGTACGACCCCCGGCCGGCGAAGATGCCGTAGAGCGCGGCGATGGCCCGCGCGGTGCCGTGACCGTTGGCCGCGGGGATCTCGGCGGCCCGCCACCGGGGCGTGTTGGCCTCGGCCGCACCCACCAGGGGATTGGTCAGGGAGGCGAGCGCGGCGGGCGACAACTGGCTGAAGACCGCCGCCTGTTCACTGCGCGACGCGGCGGGTGGATGGACCAGCTCGGCGGCCCGCCCGGCCTCCGTCTCCGGCAGCCCGACGGTGAAGTCGATGCCGAGCGGACGGGTCACCTCCCGCTCCAGGAACGCTCCGGGCAGCAGCCCCGAGACGCGCCGCACGACCTCCCCGACCAGGAAGCCGTACGTCAGCGCGTGATAGCCGGACCGGGTGCCCGGTTCCCACCAGGGTTCCGTGGCGGCGAGCCGCTCCACGGTCAGCCGCCAGTCGCAGAGCTGGGCGAGGCTGTGCGGTTCCCGCAGGCCCGACAGGCCGGCCCGGTGCGACAGCAGATGCCGCACGAGGACCTTCTCCTTGCCGGCCGCGGCGAACTCCGGCCAGTACGCGGCCACCGGTGCGTCGAGGTCGAGCAGCCCCCGGTCGGCGAGGATGTGTGCGCACAGGGCGACCGGGCCCTTGGTGGTCGACCACACGTTGACCAGGGTGTCCCGCTCCCAGAGCCGGGTGCCCGCCGCGTCGGCGTGGCCGCCCCACAGGTCCACCACGGTCTCGCCGTCGGCCACGACGGTGACCGCGGCCCCCAGCTCCCCACGGTCGCGGAAGTTCTCCTCGAACGCCGCCCGCACGGGGGCGAATCGCTCGTCGCAGTGACCGTGCACCGCTGACTCGGTCTGGGACATGAATCCTCCGTCGTCCGCCGGAAACCCGGCCGCCACACCGCGGCCGGGCCCGAAGAACATACCGACTGGTCGGACTGGACGGAAGGGTGTCCGCTCCGACCGGCCGGGAGGAGTGCCCGGCCGGTCGCTGTTCCGCGGTCACAGGAAGAACAGCGACCCCGTCGGTTCCCGCCCGCCCGCGACCGTGTGCCAGTAGTCGCGGGTCTCCACGGCCGCGCCGGCGGCGTCGAACCGCACGAAGACGCAGCCGGCGAGGGTGGACGGCTCGCCGCACTCGGTCGCCAGGACCCGGAACTCGGCCACCGCGACCCCGCCCGGGCCGACCAGCGGCGGCGAGAACCGTACGTCGGTCACCCGCTCCTCGGCGAACGACCGGCGCAGATATCCGGCGAGTTCGGCCCGCCCGCGGTGCGGCTCGCGGAACGGCATCGAACGGTGGACGCAGTCCTCGGCGTACAGCTCCAGCAGGGCGTCCACGTCGTGTCCGGCCCAGCCGCGCTCCCACACCCGCACGAACCGCTCGGCGGCCTCACGCGTCTGCACCGGGTCCTCAGCCGAGCGACCGCAGCCAGCGCACCTTGGCGGCCTCGTGGTAGGGGCCGCCGCCCTCGTGGTCGTTGAAGTCGTACACCTCGATCGTCTTGTCGTCGTGCGCCCACTCGTTGAAGGCCGCGAAGACGGTGGACGGCGGGCAGGTCTGGTCCTCCAGGGCCACCGAGAACAGGGCGGGCGCCCGGCCGCGGGCCGCGAAGTGGACGCCGTCGAAGTAGGAGAGGGTGCGCAGGGCGTCCTCGCTGCGGCCTCGGTGCGTCTTGAGGTAGAGGCCGATCTCGCGGTACGGGTGGCGGTCCGTGAGCGTGGCCGCGCGCGGGAAGTCGCACAGGAACGGCACGTCCGGGGCGATGGCCGCCAGATCCGGGACCAGACCGCCCACCGCGATCGTGATACCGCCGCCCTGGCTGGCACCGAGCGCCACCGTGCGCGCGGGATCGGCCAGGGGGTGCGAGCGGGCGGCCTCCACCGCGCGCACCGCGTCCGTGAACACCCGGCGGTAGTAGTAGTTGTCGGGGGCGTCGATGCCCCGCGTCATGAAACCGGGGTACGCGGGCGCGCCGCCCACCGGATCCGCGGTCCCGCCACCGCCGCCCCAGGCGCTGCCCTGACCGCGGGTGTCCATCACGAAGTGCGCCCGACCCGTGGACGCCCACAGCAGGTGCTCGTGGGGCAGCCCCCGGCCGCCGCCGTACCCGACGAACTCCACCACCAGCGGGATCGGCGCCGAGACCTCGGCGGGAATCGTGAACCAGCCCTTCACCGGGTGACCGCCGAACCCGGCGAAGGTCACGTCGTACACCTTCACCGTGGACAGACCCGTGTCGACGAGTTCGAAACGGGCGTCCAGGTCGTGCTCGCGAGCCTCCCCGAGCGTCTTGGACCAGAACGCGTCGAAGTCCTCGGGCTCGGTCGACTTGCTGCGGTACTCACGGAGCTCGTCGAGCGGAAGGTCGAACAGGGCCATCTGGGACCGCCTTCGTGGAGAGAGCGTGCGGATGATCACACCGTACGTGGATGGTCGGACGAATCGCCAGGCCTTCTGTCCGGGAGCGAGCCCACGACGACAGCGTGACGCCTGCCGCCGCAGACAGAACTACTGGTCAGTGGCGCCGAGTTGCCTCATGTGGACGCGGGGCGGGCGATCCGGGACGGCCGGGGGATCGTCACAGGTGATCGGGTCACCCCGCGCGCCGGACACTCCTGGGGACGGTCGGCTGCTCGGTGGTGGTCAGGCCCGCCTGCGGGTCCACTGCGGTTCGGTGAGGGCCCAGTCACGCTCCCACTCGGCCATCCGGTGGCGGTTGGCCGCGCCTCGTACGGCGGCGTGGCCGAGGAACACCACGAGGACCGCACCGCCCGCCGCGCACACGCCCATGGTCAGCGTGTGCTGCCAGACCGCCGTCTCGTCGGCGGGCGGGGCCACGCTGCGGCCCTTGGAGTCGAACCACACGTCCACGCTCTCGCCCCGGTGCGTGCCCGCCGGGACCCGTGCGGTCGCCGTCCGCTGCCCGGTGCCGGGCTCCGTCCAGCGCACCGTCGCCCGGTACGCGCGCTCATGGCCGCCCTGCACCGAGGGCAGCGAGTCAGGTGTTCTGCCGACGACCTCGACGCGGACGCGATGGCGGTCGGCGCGTTGCTCCTTCGCCACCGCACGGGCCTCGGAGTGTGCCCACGAGGCCGCGAACGCCCCCACGAGGGGAGCACCCACACAGATCAGCACCGTGACGGCCAGAACCGTCCACGCCTCCACGACGTCCGACCGGCGCCGCAGGGGACTGCGCCGCCAGCGCCAGCCGCGCACCCGGGTTCGCATGTCGACCTCTCCGCACCGCGCACGCTTGCGAGTGCCCACACGGAGCTAGTACCCGTCCACCGGCATCGTTCACCAAGGGCCCCCGCACAGGGCCGCCGCAGGAGTGCCCAGCGGGTCGCCGCCGAAACGGGGCGAGGAGCGGGGGAGACGCGGGCACGGAGAACCGGCCACGAGAGCGCGGCCACGAGGGCGCGGAGAGGGCAGGGCCGCCGCTTGCGCGAACCGCCCCGCCCCGCCCGTCAGCCGAAGCGTTCGATGCGGATGCGGTCCACCGGCTGACCGGCCTCGACCAGCAGCCGGGAGGCGTGCTCGGCGAACGCGTTCGAGCCGCACACATAGGCCTCCCACCCGCCGGGCGGCTGTTCGGCCAGGAGCGGCGCCACATGTGCGGCCGCCATACGTCCCACCGGCACACCCTCCGGCGCGCTCCGGGTGAACACAGGCGCCGTCTCGGCGCCCAGTTCCCGCGCGTAGATGAGGTCCTCCGGGCCGCGCGCGGACACCAGCATCCGCAGCGGTACGGACAGGTCCCGCGCGCGGTGGTGCCGCACCATCGACATCAGCGGCACGACCCCGGAGCCGGCGCCGACCAGCAGCGCGGGGCGGTCGCCCGGCCAGGCGAAGAAGCCGCTCAGCGGACCGCGCACCTCGACCTCGTCGCCGGGCTTCGCCACGGTGTGGAACCAGCCCGAGACCTCACCGCCCTCGACATGGTCCAGGGTCAGCTCGATGTGCCCCGGGTCGTCGGGTGCCGACGCGATCGAGTAGTGGCGCTGGGTCGAGTAACCGTCCTCGGCGGTCAGCCGCAGCATCAGATGCTGGCCAGGGAGATGGCCCGCCCAGTCCGGCACCGCGAACCGGTACGTGGCGGCGCGCGGGGTCTCGCGGCGGACCTCGGTGAGTGTGGCGGTCTGCCACAGTGCCGCGGCCTGGGCGCTCACCGCGATCCGCCCGGGCACGGCGAACCGCGTCTCGGGAGTGAAGCCGGGGGGAGGGGAGGTCTCAGTCACCGGAGTACCGCTGCTCCTGCCAGGGGTTGCCACGGGCGTGATAGCCGTTCTGCTCCCAGAAGCCGGGTTCGTCGTGGTCGAGGAGCCGGATGCCCGCGATCCACTTGGCGCTCTTCCAGAAGTACAGGTGCGGCACCAGCAGCCGGGCCGGCCCGCCGTGCTCCGAGGGGAGCGGCTCGCCGTCGTACTCCCAGGCGATCCACGCCCGTCCGCCGGTCAGATCCGCGAGCGGGAGGTTCGTGGTGTAGCCGGTGTGCGAGTAGGCGACGGCATGGGTGGCGGACTCCTGTGGCCGCACCTCGTCGAGGAACGCGTCCAGCGACACCCCGCGGAACCGCACCCCGAACTTCGACCAGCTCGTCACACAGTGGATGTCGCCCTCGTAGGCGGACTCCGGCAGGGCGTGGGCCTGTGCCCAGTCCCAGGTGCGGGGCGCCTCGACCAGGCCGTCGACGCGGAACGTCCAGTCGTCGGGCGTCAGGTCGGGGGTGACCTCCGCGGACAGGACGGGCCAGTTGTCGCCCGCGTCGTACTGGCCGGGCGGCAGGCCCGGGTTGTGGACACGGGCGCGCCCGGTGAAGCCTCGGGTGACGTTCATATGGGTCCAGCGTGACAGTGACGACAGTTGCTCAGCCATTCAACCGTACGCGCATGTCAGACCTGCCCGACCCCGGGGCCGCACACGCTAGCCGAGAGTGCGACGCCCGCGGTCACTCCTCGGGCTCGGACGACGGCAGGGTGTTGTACCGCACGAGGTACCCGGCGAACCGCTCCAGGTCCTCCGCCGCCCAGTCCTCCAGCCGCTCCAGGACGGCTGCCCGCCGGCGGTCGGTGACCTGGGCGAGGATGCTCCGGCCGGCCTCGGTGAGGCCCAGGACGTGCACGCGGTGGTCCTCCGGGTCCTGGCGCCGCACGACGAGCCCGGCGCGTTCCAGGGCGGTCACCTGGCGGCTGACCGTGGACTTGTCGAGGGCATAGTGCGCGGCCAGGTCGGTGGCGCGGCAGCCGTCGACCTCCTCCAGATGCCCGAGCAGGGTGTACGACACCAGCGACAGCTCCGGGTGCAGGCGCCCGGCCGACGCGCGGGCCCGCCGGGCGAACGCCGTCATCTCCCGCTGGATGGTCTCCACGGCCGTTTCGGTCGCTTTCACAGGGCCTCCCTCGGGTTCTGGTTGCATAGTACAACTTGAGGTGCGGGGGCGGTCGGCAGCTGATCGTCGGTGTAGTGTGACCGGGCTGTCCGAGTCGTGAACCACCGAGGAGGTGAGACCCATTACCGCTGTGTCAGGTCGGGTGCTCTCTCCTCGAACCGGTGCGGACCACCGCCGGTAGGCGGCCGCGAGAGCGCCCTTCGGCTCCCGAAAGGCCCTCGGCTTCCATGCCTCCACGTTCCCCTGCCTCACCTTCCTTCCCGTCTTCCTCCTCTCCGTTGTCCTCCTCCCCCGACTCCGTCGTGGCTGCGCTGCGCGCCGCCGGCTGTGTCTTCGCCGAGGACGAGGCCCGGCTGATCCTGGCCGCCGCCCGCACGCCGGACGAACTGGCCGCCATGGTCGACGGCCGTGTCGGCGGCAGACCCCTCGAACTCGTCCTGGGCTGGGCCGAGTTCCGGGGACTGCGCATCACGGTGGAACCCGGCGTCTTCGTCCCCCGCCGCCGTACCGAGTTCCTCGTCGAACAGGCCCTCGCCCAGGTGCCCGACGCCTCGGTGGTGGTGGACCTGTGCTGCGGCTCGGGTGCCGTCGGCGCCGCCCTCGCCGCCACGCTGGGTCACGTCGAACTCCACGCCGCCGACATCGAACCGGCCGCTGTGCACTGCGCCCGCGGCAACGTCGCCGAGTTCGGCGGTCATGTCCATGCGGGCGACCTGTTCGACGCCCTCCCTCGCGAACTGCGCGGCCGTGTCGACATCCTGGCCGCCAACGTGCCGTACGTCCCCACCGGCGAGGTCGACTTCCTGCCCGCCGAGGCCCGAGAGCACGAGCCGCTGGTCGCCCTCGACGGCGGAGCGGACGGCCTGGACGTCCTGCGCAGGG
The DNA here is from genome assembly GCF_001514265.1 of Streptomyces resistomycificus. GTDB lineage: Bacteria > Actinomycetota > Actinomycetes > Streptomycetales > Streptomycetaceae > Streptomyces > Streptomyces resistomycificus. The sequence goes on from NZ_KQ948989.1 coordinate 803,538, forward strand.
TCACGGCCGAGGCGACCCGATGGCTCGCCCCCGGCGGCTGCCTGCTCGTCGAGACGAGCGAACGGCAGGCGCCGACGGCCGTCGAGGTCTTCCGGAACTGCGGCCTGCGACCCCGCCTGGCCGTCTCGGAGGAGCTGTACGCCAACGTGGTGGTCGGAACCCGGCCGTAGCGGCGTCACACGCTGATCGGCGGCGGTGCCGCGCGGATTGGGGCCGGTGACGCGCGAGCCGGGGCCGGTGTCGCGTGGACCGGCGGTGGTGCCGGCCCCGCGCCGCCGCCGCTCGGGCTGGTCACCTGTGCGGGCGTCTTCGACCCGGTACTCGCCACCTACAGGGCCCACCACACCCCGACGGACCGCGTCGCCCGTGCCCGGCCGCGTGGTCCGTCTCCGGCGGACTCACCGTCGCGGCGCTGACCGCCCTGTGGGGCCCGTCGGCCCATCCCGGCGGCACCGTACCGCGATCGGGGTCGCCGGGAGTGCTGCTGTCGGCGACCCCGCTGCCGTTCCGCTCCCGCTCCCCGCAGGCGAGGCACGGCACGGACCGCGACCGCAGCCCTACCCCACCCGCGCCTGACACCGCGCGGACGGTCAGTCGGGTGTCTGCACGCGGGCGATGAGCAGGGCCACGTCGTCGGAGTTGTCGGGCTGGTGCAGGGTGCGCAGCAGAAGGTCGCAGACCTCCTCCAGAGGCCGGTCGGGACCGTCGAGCAGGGCCAGCAGGGCGTCCAGACGCTCGTCCAGCGGGTGCTGCCGGGTCTCGACGAGCCCGTCGGTGTAGAGCACCAGCCGGTCGCCGGGCTCCAGATCGACGGTGGTGGTGGAGAACGCGACACCCCCCACGCCCAGCGGCGCCCCGGTGGGCAGTTCGAGCAGCTCCGGCGGACGGCCGGGACGCAGCCGGGCGGGCGGGAGGTGTCCGGCGTTGGCGATCCGGCACTGCCGCGTCTCCGGGTCGTGGACCACGTACACACAGGTCGCGATCGAGTGATCGAGGCCCTCGGTGATCCGGTCGAGGTGCTCCAGGAGCCGGGCCGGGTCGAGGTCGAGGGAGGCCAGGGTGTTCGTCGCGGTACGCAGCCGGCCCATCGTGGCCGCCGCGTTGAGGCCGCTGCCCATCACGTCGCCCACCACGAGCGCGGTCTTTCCGCCGTCCAGCGGGATCACGTCGAACCAGTCGCCGCCGACCTCGGCGGTGGCGCCCGCGGGCTGGTAGCGCGAGGCGACCTCCAGGCCGCCCGTCACGGGCGGATGGCTCGGCAGCAGGCTGCGCTGGAGGGTGACCGCGGTGTCACGGGCGTTCTGGTACCAGCGCGCGTTGTCGATTTGCACGGCCGCGCGGGACGCCAGCTCGCGGGCGAGCAGCAGGTCGTCCTCGGTGAACGGCAGCGGGTTGCGGGTCCGCTTGAGGTCGAGGGCGCCGAGCACCTCGCCGCGCGCGATCAGAGGGACCGCCAGATAGGAGTGCACCCCGGCCCGGGTGAGCAGCTCCACCGCCTCGGGGGAGCGGGCGATGCGGGGCAGGTCCGCGGCCTCGACGTGCGCCACCAGGACCGGCCGGCCGGAGCGCACGCACTCGGTGACGAGGCGGTCGGGAGCGTAACTGGCCACCTCGCCGGGCGGGTCGGCGGCACGGAGGGCGTCAGGGGCGTGGTCCGCCTGCACGGCCAGCGCCCGGATGACGGCCGCCTCGGCGGGGCCGAGGGTGCTGGGCCTGCCCTGCACCACCGCCTCCAGCAGATCCACGGCCGCGATGTCGGCGAGGGCGGGCACGGCGACCTCGGCCAGCTCCCGGGCGGTGCGGTCCAGGTCCAGGGTGGTGCCGATCCGGGCGGAGGCGTCGGCGACCAGCGCCAGGTGCCGCCGGGCGCCCTCGGCCTCGACGGCCGCCCGGTGCTGCTCGGTGACGTCGACGATCGAGCAGGCCACGCCCAGTACGTTGCCCAGCGCGTCCTCCAGCCGGTAGAGCGAGACCGACCAGGCGTGCTCCTGGTGCGGATCGGCCGGGGTGCGGCCCATGGTCTTCTGGTCGATGAGCGGCTGCCCGGTCTCCAGCACCCGGCGCGCCGCCGACTCGACGGCGTCGGCGTCGACGTCCGGCAGGACCTCGACGATCCTGCGCCCGATGTGCTCCTCGGCCGGAACGCCGTTGAGCCGCTCCAGCGCCGGGTTGACGGAGACGTACCGCAGGTCGGTGTCGAACACGGCCAGCCCGATCGGGGACTGTGCGACCATTCGCGTGGCCAACGCCACGTCCCGCTCCAGCCGGCGCACCGTCGACTGGTCCGCGGCGAGGCCCAGGGCGAAGGTGTCGCCCCGGGCGTCGAGCAGCCGCATGTTGCGGAACTCCACGAGCTTGGTGGTGCCGTCCTTGTGGCGGACGGGGAACGCGCCGGCCCAGCCCTCGCCGGTCTCCATGACGTCGGCGAACAGCTTGACCACCAGGTCGGCATTTTGTTCGTGGATCATCAGATGGGCCGCGTACCGCCCGAGGGCCTCCTGCGCCGGGTAGCCGAACAGCTCCTCGGCCTGCGGGCTCCAGAAGACGATCCGGCCCTCGTTGTCCAGGACGATCGAGGCCACGCCGAGCACGTCGAGCAGCCCGCTCGGCTGCACCGGTCCACGCACCGGCCCGCCGGCGGGGCCGCTCGGCCATGTCCGCCGCTCGTCGTCTTCGGTCACCGGACTCTCCCGGCTGCACTCATGTCACGCACCGCCTTCGACCGTACCCGCGGCACGCCGTTCCCCCGTGCCGACTTCCCTGTTCTACCGCGCCCAGCCGTCTCCGCGACGCCTCCCGCCGCATCTTCCACCATCCCTTGACGCGGCGGCTGCCATCCGGAGAAGCCGCGACACGGGGTCGTGACCGGGCAGACGTCCCCGTCATGATTTTGGTCTGTACATGACCAACCGAACGGGCCACACTGTGCGCCGAGTACGCCCCACCCCCGGAGGAGCCCTGCCATGCCCCTGCGTGCCCGGCGACGTCGTCACACGGCCCTCGCCGCCGTCGCCCTCACCGCCGCCAGCCTGCTGGCCACCGCCCCGCCCGCCTCCGCCGCGGACACCTGGACCGAGGTGGGCTTCGACCGGGCCGACCCGCTGACCGAGAGCCAGGGGCTCACCTCGGTCGAGGTGCCCGCCGGAGCCGCCAACCGGTACACCGGGATCGGCACCATCCCTCTCGGCCTGACCAGCCGCGGCTGGAACCACGTGGGTGACCCCGACGCCTCGTACGACGGCCACTACATCGAGCCCTACCAGCGGGACTCCGGCACCACGAAGATGTTCCGCGTGCAGTCGCCGGACGGGACCTGGTCGGAGTACGTCCACACGCTGAGCTCGGGGGAGGCGCTGAACAACTCCTGGGTCGCCGTCGCGCCCGGCGGGCAGTGGATGCTGGCGGGGGAGTACGGCACGATGAGCCGGCTGCTGGTCTTCCCCACCCCGGACGTCAACGCGAGCACCTCGCCCGCGGCGAACCTCCCCCAGGCGGCGACCGTCCGCCTCGACCGTGCCGTGCGGGACGTACAGGGCTGCGACTTCCTGAGCGCGACCCGGCTGCTGTGCTCCTCCGACGACCCCGCGGGCACGCTGTTCGGCATGACCAAGCCGCTGCTCCAGGTCGACCTCTCCGCCGAACCGGACGGCACCTCCGACGTCACCGGGCAGGTCACCGCGCTCCGTCAGCTGCCGCTGCGCAGCTCCTGCCCGGGCACCTTCGAGGTGGAGGGCGTCGACTACGACCGCCGCAGCGCGACCCTGCGCGTGATCGTCGTGTCGCCGGGGTTCTGTGTCCTGACGGACAGCAGGACGTACCGGTTCACCCGCGGCTGAGAGCCGGTTCGGCTCCCGGTGGTGCCCGGTGCCGGAAGTGGTGCTTTTCTGGGGATGTGGCGCGGTTCGCGGGGAGCCCGCGGCGCCGCGCCGCCGCCACGAGAGGAGCGATCACGATGGATCGCGAGCGATCGCACGAGGAGTCCGTCTCCGTCGAGATCAGCGGATGCAGCAAGGAGGATGCCCGGATCGTGTTCGACACGCTGGGCACGTGCTTCGAGTCCGACCGGGGTGCCGACGAGGCGCCGCAGCAGCTCCACGAGACCCGCCCGATGGTGTGGCTCGGCACGTTCGAGGTCACCGACACGCACGAGTGCCCGAGCCCGGCCCGGCTCTCGTCCTCGGTGGAGGCGGACGCGCAGGGCAGCTACTGGGCGATCGAGCGGCTGCGCGGCACGCTGGACTCGATGTTCGCGGTGCGTGACCTCTCCTCGGCCTCCGGGGACCAGGAGCGGGAGCTGCACGTACTGCTGGAAAGCCGGTGACCTGCGGCACATCACACCAGGGGTTCTTGTGCAACTAGTTGCATAATCCGTGCGCGGTCCTCTAGAACAGAGGGGACGACACCGCGCACGGAGGCCTGCCATGAGCCGTTACCCGCACCTGCTGACCCCCCTGGACCTGGGATTCACCACGCTGCCCAACCGCGTCCTGATGGGTTCGATGCACGTCGGCCTGGAGGAGGCCGAGCGTGGCTTCGAGCGCATGGCGGAGTTCTACGCCGCCCGGGCGCGCGGGGGAGTGGGGCTGATCGTCACCGGCGGCATCGCACCCAACGACGAGGGGCGGCCCTACGAGGGCGGTGCGAAGCTCACCACCGACGCCGAGGCCGAGCAGCACGCGCTCATCACCGAGGCCGTGCACCGCGAGGGCGGCCGGATCGCGATGCAGATCCTGCACTTCGGCCGGTACGCCTACCACCGGGACCTCGTCGCCCCGAGCCCCCTCCAGGCCCCGATCAGCCCCTTCGTGCCGCGCGAGCTCACGGACGCCGACGTCGAGAGGACCATCGACGACTACGCCCGCGCCGCCCGCCTGGCCCGGCAGGCCGGCTACGACGGCGTCGAGATCATGGGCTCCGAGGGCTACCTCATCAACGAGTTCATCGCCGCGCAGACCAACCAGCGCGCCGACCGCTGGGGCGGCTCGTACGAGAACCGCATGCGCCTGCCCGTCGAGATCGTCCGGAGGGTGCGCGAGGCCGTCGGCGAGGACTTCATCATCGTCTACCGGCTGTCCATGCTGGACCTCGTCCCGGGCGGCTCGACACTCGACGAGGTGATCACCCTCGCCAAGGCTGTCGAGGCCGTCGGGGCGACCATCATCAACACCGGTATCGGCTGGCATGAGGCCCGCATCCCCACCATCGCCACCTCGGTGCCGCGCGGCGCCTACACCTGGGTGACCAAGCGCCTCATGGGCGAGGTGTCCGTCCCGCTGGTGACCACCAACCGCATCAACACCCCCGAGCTCGCCGAGGAGCTGCTCGCCTCGGGCTGCGCGGACATGGTGTCGATGGCCCGGCCGATGCTCGCCGACCCCGACTTCGTGGCCAAGGCGGCGGCCGGCACCCCGGAGGCCATCAACACCTGCATCGGCTGCAACCAGGCCTGCCTCGACCACACCTTCAGCGGCAAGATCACCTCCTGCCTGGTCAACCCGCGCGCCTGTCACGAGACCGAGCTGGTCCTGGCCCCGACCCGGCTGCGCAAGCGCGTCGCGGTCGTCGGCGCCGGACCGGCCGGACTCGCCTGCGCGGTGTCGGCGGCCGAGCGCGGCCACGAGGTCACGCTGTACGACGCCGCGGCCGAGATCGGCGGCCAGCTCAACGTCGCCCGCCAGGTCCCCGGCAAGCAGGAGTTCGACGAGACCATCCGCTACTTCCGCCACCAGCTCGACAGGCACGGCGTGGACGTACGGCTGAACACCTGGGTGGCCGCCGAGGACCTGGCCGACCACGACGAGGTGGTCGTCGCCACCGGTGTCACCCCGCGCACCCCCGACATCCCCGGCGTCGACCACCCGAGCGTGGTCGGCTACCTCGACGTCCTGCGCGACGGCGCCCCCGTCGGCGACCGGGTCGCCATCCTCGGCGCCGGCGGCATCGGCTTCGACGTCGCGGAGTTCCTCACCGACGGCGGCGACAAGGCGAGCGAGGACCCGGCGACGTACTTCCGCCAGTGGGGCGTCGACATGGACTACGCGGCCCCCGGCGGCCTGACCGCACCCGAGCGCCCCGCCCCGCCCCGCACCGTCCACCTGCTCCAGCGCAAGACGAGCAAGGTCGGCGCCGGACTCGGCAAGACCACCGGCTGGATCCACCGCACCGAACTCAAGCACCGCGGCGTCACCATGGTCCCCGGCGTGAGCTACGACCGGATCGACGACGCCGGCCTGCACGTCACCGTCGGCGACACCAGCACCGTCCTGGAGGTCGACACCGTCGTGCTGTGCACGGGCCAGGACCCGCGCCGCGACCTGTACGAGGCGCTGATCGCCGCGGGCAGCAGCGCCCACCTCATCGGCGGTGCCGACGTGGCCGCCGAACTGGACGCGAAGCGCGCCATCAAGCAGGGCACCGAACTGGCGGCGACGCTGTAGGGGCCCCGCGCGGCGTCCCTAGGATGAGGCCATGTCACTCCCGCACGCGATTCTCATCGCCCTGCTCGAAAGGCCGTCGTCCGGACTCGAGCTGACCCGCCGGTTCGACAGGTCGATCGGCTACTTCTGGTCGGCGACGCATCAGCAGATCTATCGCGAGCTGGGAAAACTGGAGGCGGAGGGACACATCCGCGCGCTGCCCGCCCAGCAGCCGGCCCGCGGGCAGAAGAAGCGCTACGAGGTCCTGCCCGCGGGCCGTGCCGAGCTCGGGCGGTGGACTGCCGCATCGCAGGACCCCAAGCCGCACCGCGACGCGATGCTGCTGCGGCTGCGGGCCGCGGCGGTCGTCGGAACGGCCGGCCTCGAGGCCGACCTGCGTCGCCATCTCGACCTGCACCGGCTGCAGTTGGCGGAGTACCAGGAGATCGAGAAGCGCGACTTCCCGCCCGGCAACGACAGCGCGCAGGCCAGGCTTCAGCACCTGGTCCTGCGCGCGGGCATCGAGCTGGAGACCTTCTGGACACAGTGGCTCGCCGAGGCGCTGGCGGAACTGCCCGACGCGCAGCCGCCCGTTGCCGACGACCGGCCCTAGGAGCGGGGCCCGGAGAGGCTGCGGACACCCCTGGAGCTAGAGGCGGTAGGGCTTCGAGCGGCGGCGCAGGAACCAGGCCGTGGCCAGGACGCCCGCTCCCACCAGGCTCCCGCCGACCGCCAGCGTCAGGGTGCCGTAGTCCTTCGAGGCGCCGCCCAAGCCGCCCATGACGCCGCGCGAGGGCGAGGCCGTGGGGGAGGCCGTGGGAGTGGACACGGGGGTGACGATGACCGACTGGGTGCCCGCGGTGGTGCCGTTCGAGCACATGACGATCACGGTGTACGTGCCCGCGCTCACGCTGGACCAGGCCGCCGACTGGAGGTTGCTCGCCCCCGACAGCGCCACCTGGCGTCCTTGGGAGAAGTTCGCCTGGCTGCTGTTGAGGAGCGAGGCGGTGCCCCAACTGCCGTTGACCTGCGTGCAGGCGCTGGTCGTCACGGAGACCGTGGAGCCGGTGGTGCTCACGGAGATGCCCGAGACGGCGGCGGCCGGCATGGCGGTCAGGGTGAGCGGCAGCGCGGCGGCGGCCACGGTCAGGCCGGAGCGGAGGAGTAGCTGATGTGTGTGCATGGACCTGTCCTCCGGCGGCACGGTTGGCGGTACATCCCTAGCGCCGCCGAGGGTCGGGGAACGCCCGTGCTGCCCTCAGAGGCAGCCAACGCGCCCCCGGCCCGGTCCGCATGCGGACCGCCACCGGCCAGGTGACGGATTCCATCGTCCGGCGCAAGCGAGGGCGTGAGCGGATGCGGATCACGGTGCGTGAGCGGACGCGGATCACGGCCGCGGTTTCACGCCCGTCGTCACCGTCCGCTCCGCCGAGAACCCGCCCCAGGTGCCGTCCGGCAGCTTCGCCCGGATCCGCACCCGGTGGGTGACGCCCGCCTCCCGTCCCAGATAGAAGCCGTACGTCGCCCGGTCGCGCGGCGCGGACCCGCCGAACACCAGCGAGGTCGCCGGCCGGCCGTCGAGGTGGACCTGGTACTCGGTGACCACGCCGTCCGTGCGGGGCGGCACCCAGGCGAGGTCGAGGTGGTACGCCCCGTCGGCGCGGCGGGTCGTCGCCTCGAAGCGGGTGGGGGCGGTGGCCCGGCCGTCGTCGGTGCCGCTGCCGGTGGTGGTGAGGCGGAGCGGGCCTGCGGCGGACGAGACGTTGTCGGCCGCGTCCCTCGCCCGCACGGTGAAGGAGTAGCGGGTGCCCGGCCGCAGCCCGGTGACCACGGCCGCGGTCTGGCCCCCGCCCACGCTGTGGATCTTCGTCGGGCCCTGGTGGATGTCGTAGGACGCCACGTCCCGGTCGTCCGTCGAGGCGTCCCAGGACAGCTGGACGGCGCGGCTGCCGGCCGTCCGCCCGCGCAGCCTCCCCGGTCGTGAGGGGGCCGAACGGTCCGCCGCCACGGCCGCCGGGGTCGTCGCCCGCACCTCCCGGCTCCGGGGCCCGCGGCGCCCTTCGGAGTCGCGCGCCCGCACGGTGAAGACGTACCGGGTCGACGGCTTCAGCCCGGTGATGTCGACCATGTGCCGTGAAGCCGGCACCTCCTCGATCTTCGTGGTGCCGCGATACACCTCGTAGCGGCTGATCCCGGCGCTCAGGGCCATCGCGTTCCACATCACGTGCACGCTGGTGGCACTGCCGGCGGCGGCGGTGACGCCCGTCGGCGCCCCGGGAAGCCGCTCGCTCTCGTGCTCCCCGCCGCCGCTCCCTCCGCAGGCCGTGGCCAACGCGAGCGCCGACACCCATACCCCGAGGAGGCGGAACAGGGCAGCGGGGGCGGGGACAGGTCGCACGGCTGCCTCCCGGAGGACGCGAGGGAAGAGCAATGGTCCGGACCAATATGGCGCGACCGGCGCGATCACATCAAGAGGGCGGCGATCGGAACCTGTGGGCCGCTGGGCCCGGTGGGCGCCACCCGGCGCGCCGTGCGGCCCCCGCGGTCGGCGCCTGCCCGCCGGGGTGCTCGCCGACCCTCTGTGCGGGTTTCGTATGCTGAATCCCTTCGCGACCGAACTCGCCCTGGGAGAGGGTGAGTTCGCTCCGCGACGCGCGGACCGCTGTCGTCGCTGATCCCGCGCCGGTGCGGGCGGCCGGGAGGCCGGGACCTCTGGTGGGTCCGAGCCCCCGGCCCCCGTCGGGGGTTCGGGCCGTGCACATGCTCCGGCCCTCTCTCGGTGGCCCCCTGAGCCGACAGGGCGTCAGAGGGAAGGGCTCACCCGGCCGTCCGGGCGGGCGTCACACCTTCCGGTAGGTGTAGGCCTCGGCGGCCGCCGCCTCCACTGCCGGGAGGTCGGCGCCGGTGGCCGCCGTGACGACCGCGGCCACCGCGCCCTCGACGAACGGGGCGTCCACCAGGCGGGTGCCGTCCGGGAGTTCGTCGCCCTCGGCGAGCAGCGCCTTCACGGTGAGGACCGCGCTGCCGAGGTCGGCGAGGACGGCGACGCCGGCTCCCCGGTCCACGGACGCGGCCGCGGCGGCGATCAGTTCCGCGCTGGTGCCGAGCCCACCGCCCTCGGTCCCACCCGCCGGGGCGATCGGCGGTGCGTTGCCGCCGCCCACCAGCCCTTTGGCCAGCTCGGCCACCGACGCGGCGACCTCCGCGCTGTGCGACACGAGCACGATCCCGACCAGCTCCGCGTCACTCACCGGCGGCCTCCACGAGCCCCGCGACCAGCAGCGACGCCGAGGTGGCCCCGGGATCCTGGTGCCCGATACTGCGCTCCCCGAGGTAGCTCGCCCGGCCCTTGCGGGCCTGCAACGGCGTGGTCGCCACAGCGCCCTCCTCGGCGGCGGCCCGGGCGGCGGCGAAGCCGTCGCCGAGCGCGTCCAGGGCCGGGACCAGCGAATCGATCATGGTCTTGTCGCCGGGTGCGGCACCGCCGAGAGCCATGACCGCGTCCACGCCCTCACGCAGCGCCGCGGCGAACCGCTCCTCGGAGACCTCGGCGGCGTCCCCGAGCGCCTTTCCGGTGCGGCGCAGCAAGGTGCCGTACAGCGGCCCCGAGGCGCCACCGACCGTCGAGATGAGAACGCGTCCGGCGAGCGTGAGGACCGCGCCGGGCGTGTCCGGCGCCTCCTTCTCCAGCGTCGCGGTCACCGCGGTGAACCCGCGCTGCAGATTGCTGCCGTGGTCGGCGTCCCCGATGGGCGAGTCGAGAGCGGTGAGCCGTTCCGCCTCACGGTCGACGGACGCGGCGGTCGCCGTCATCCAACGGCGGAAGAAGTCGGCGTCGAGCACTGGATCTCCTTGCGTGGTCGGTACGTTCGGTTCGCCGGCTCCCGGCGTGTTCACACTCCCCAGCGCAGCCCCGCCGTCTTCACCGGCGCGTTCCACAGACGCAGCAGCTCCTCGTCGATCTGACACAGGGTGACCGAGGCGCCCGCCATGTCGAGCGAGGTGACGTAGTTGCCGACCAGGGTGTGGGCGACGCCGACACCACGCTCGGTGAGCACCCGCTGCACCTCGGCGTTGAAGCCGTACAGCTCCAGCAGCGGGGTGGCGCCCATACCGTTGACCAGGACGAGTACGGGGTTGCGCGGGGTCATGTCGTCGAGGATCGCGCCGACCGCGAAGTCGGCGATCTCCCGCGAGGTCATCATGGCCCGCCGCTCCCGGCCCGGCTCGCCGTGGATGCCGACCCCCAACTCCAGCTCGCCGGGCGGCAGATCGAAGGTCGGGCTGCCCTTGGCGGGCGTGGTGCAGGCGCTGAGCGCCACGCCGAAGCTGCGCGAGTTCGCGTTGACCTGCTGGGCGATCGCCTGCACCCGCTCCAGCGGCTGCCCCTCTTCGGCCGCGGCGCCCGCGATCTTCTCCACGAACAGCGTCGCGCCCATGCCCCGCCGACCGGCCGTGTAGAGGCTGTCGGTCACGGCCACGTCGTCGTCGACCAGCACCTTGGCGACCTGGATGCCCTCGTCCTCGGCGAGTTCGGCCGCCATGTCGAAGTTGAGCACGTCACCGGTGTAGTTCTTCACGATGAACAGCACCCCGGCGCCGCTGTCCACGGCCGCCGCGGCACGCACCATCTGGTCCGGCACCGGAGAGGTGAACACCTCGCCGGGGCAGGCCCCCGACAGCATCCCGGGCCCCACGAAACCACCGTGCAGCGGCTCGTGCCCCGAACCGCCGCCGGAGACGAGCGCGACCTTCCCCGCCACGGGCGCGTCCCGCCGTACGATCACCCGGTTCTCGACGTCCACGGTCAACTCGGGATGGGCGGCCGCCAGCCCACGCAGCGCGTCGGCGACCACGGTCTCGGGGACGTTGATCAACATCTTCACGGGTACCTCCTGAGCGATGGCAGATGAGCGTCCGACCCGACCGTTTCGGATGCCTGCTCTGGGAAGTATCGACGTTGAGGGAGCGCGGGTCACGTGTGCGGGCCCCCGGGCGCGTTCATCGGCGTGCTGCGCGCCGAATCCTCCCGGCTCGGCCTCGCCGCGGCGCGTCCGGAGTACTCCGGGGCGCGCCGGCCCGGCGCGCCCGGTCACGGCCGGGGGCGTGAGTCTGCTGCTCAGGGGTGAGTCGTGAGGTAGCCGCCCATCGCGGTGAAGTACTCGGTTCCCGTCAACTCCCTTCCCTCCTCGGTCCGTACGCGTGTGATGGCCAGCCCGTGGTTGCGTCCGGTACGGGCGTCGGCGCCGGCGACGATCACCACGCCGTCGCCCTCGCGGTAGAAGATGCGCCCGGGGGTACCGCCGTAGCGGCCCTGGGACACCACCGCGGCCAGGACCTCGAGCCGCTTGCCCTTGTGGAAGGTGTAGGCGCTGGGGTAGGGCGCGGACTGCGCGCGGACGAGGCGCTGCAGATCCTCGGCCGGCCAGGTCCAGTCGATGCGGCTGTCCTCGATGGACCGCTTGTGGAAGAAGCTGGCCCGGGAGCGGTCCTGTCGGGTGAACTCCGTCTGTCCGGACGCGATGAGGCCGAGGGCCTCGGTGGTGACCGGCGCGATCAGGTCGACGGTCTTGTGGAACAGGTCGGTGGCCGTGTCCGTCGGCTCGACCGGGACCGCGCGCTGGAGGACGATGTCGCCGGCGTCGAGCTCCTCGTCCATGAGGTGGGCGGTGACGCCGACTTCGCTCTCGCCGTTGATGAGGGCCCAGATCAGCGGGGAGAAGCCGGCGTACTTCGGCAGCAGGGAGTCGTGGACGTTCAGCGTGCCGTGGCGGGGCAGGCCGAAGATGTGCGGGGGGATCCAGGTCCGCCAGTTGTTGGCGACGATGATGTCCGGGTCGGAGTCCTTGAGCCGTTCGAACAGCTCGTCGTCGTCGGGGCGGTTGCGCAGGAGGACGGGGACGCCGTGCTCCTCGGCCAGATCGGCGACCGAGTCGCTCCAGATCTTCTCGTAGACGTGTTCGCTCTTGGGGTGCGTCACGACCGTCACCACGTCGTGCTCGGAATCCAGGAGTGCCTGCAGGGTGCGGTGACCCCAGGTCTGATAGCCGAACATGACGACCCGCATGAAGTTCCTCCTCAGGGCAGGCTGACGGGCCGTCAGTTCGAATAGGCGTCCTGTTGGACTCGAACACCACGCACACAGTGGCTGTTTGACGACTCGTCAGTCATTTTCCGTCTGGTTGTCTGTCCGTTTCGTCCTATCGACAGTTCCACAGCATAAGCTTAGGCTTCCCTAAGTTCTAGGGGTTCGCAGTGTTGCGTGCTCCCCTCCCGCTGTCTCCGAGGCCGGGCTCACCGGCCGCCGCAAGATGGGAGTGACATGGCTCAGGATCTTCCGGGCGACACACCTCCGGTACACGACCTCATAGGCATCGGCTTCGGCCCTTCCAACGTGGCCATGGCGATAGCACTCAGCGAGCACAACGCGGGCGTCGGCAGGCAGCAGGCGGTCACCGCCCACTTCTTCGAGCGGCAGCCCCGATTCGGCTGGCACCGCGGCATGCTGATCGACGACGCGACCATGCAGGTGTCGTTCCTCAAGGACCTGGTGACACTCCGCAACCCCACCAGCGAGTTCAGCTTCCTGTGCTATCTGCAGAGCCGGGGACGGCTGATCGACTTCGTCAACCACAAGAACTTCTTCCCGTTACGGATGGAGTTCCACGACTACTTCGAGTGGGCCGCCGCCAAGATCGACGACATGGTCTCCTACGGCCATCAGGTAGTCGCCGTCGATCCCGTGGTGCGCGACGGAGTGGTGGAGTACCTGGACGTGACCGCCCGGTCGGGGGAGGAACTGGTCGTCCACCGGGCCCGGAACATCGTGATCGGCACCGGGCTGAAGCCTCGCATGCCGGACGGCGTCGAGCGCACCGACCGCATCTGGCACAACGCCGACCTGCTGAGCAAGGTGGACCTGTTGGAGGGCGCGAGCCCCACCCGGCTCGTCGTGGTCGGCGCCGGCCAGAGCGCCGCCGAGAACGTGGCCTACCTGCACAGCCGCTTCCCCGGCGCCGAGGTCCACGCAGTCTTCTCCCGCTACGGCTACAGCCCCGCCGACGACAGCAGCTTCGCCAACCGCATCTTCGACCCCGAGGCGGTGGACGAGTACTTCGCCGCTCCCGAGGGCGTCAAACGGAAGTTGATGGACTATCACGCGAACACCAACTACTCCGTGGTCGACATCGATCTGATCGACGACCTGTACCGCCGGGTGTACCAGGAGAAGGTCCTGGGCACCGAGCGGCTCAGGTTCCACAACGTCTCCCGGCTCACCGACGTCGTTCAGACGCCGGACAGGGTCCGGGCGACCGTCCGCTCCCTGGTCACCGGCGAGGAGACCCTGCTGGACGCCGACGTCGTCGTCTTCGCCACGGGCTACCGGCCCGACGACGGCCTCGCCCTCCTGGGCGAGGTGGGCGGCCTGTGCCACCGTGACGAAGAGGGCCGCGTCCGGGTGGAGCGGGACTACCGGGTGGCCGTACGCCCCGAACTGCGCTGCGGCATCTACCTGCAGGGCGGCACCGAGCACACCCACGGCATCACCTCCGACCTGTTGTCCAACACCGCGATCAGAGTCGGCGAGATCCTGGCCTCCATCCTCGACCGGGGACCGGGGGCAGCCACCGAGTCCCGCCCGCTCACGGACGGGATAGGCACCCCCCGCTAGACCGTCCCGAGGTCCAGCCCCCCACATCGCCGCGCGCTGCCCGGTCGTCGTACCCGGCAGGCGCGGCAGCCCTGTGAGATCCCGTGAAAGGAACCAACGTGTTCAGTGGTACACGCCCTGCGCCGGCGCGGTACGTCAGACTCGTTCCCCGGGCGGCCGTGGCCGTCGTCGCCGCGCTCGTCCTGGCCGCCTGTGGGGGCGGGACCGACAACTCCACCTCCGATTCCACCTCTTCGGCGGCTTCCGACGCGGGGAAGTCCGCGGCGTTCCCGGTCACGGTCGCGCACAAGTACGGCAGCACGACCATCGACGAGGAGCCCGAGAAGGTCGTCACGCTGGGTCTGTCGGACCAGGACGCGGTCCTGGCGCTCGGCGTCAAGCCGGTCGGGGCCGTCGACTGGTTCAAGGAGCGCCCGTACGGCAAGTGGCCGTGGGCCAAGGAGCTGTGGGGCTCCGACGCACCGGAGATCGTGGGCGAGCGCGACGAGTACAACATGGAGAAGATCGCGGCGCTGAAGCCCGATCTGGTCATCGCCCAGTACTCGGGGATGAAGAAGGAGCAGTACGACACCCTCTCCCGGTTCACCAAGGTCGTCGCCCAGCCCGAGGAGTACGACGACTACGCGGCGCCCTGGGAGGTGATGACCCGTCAGATCGGCAAGGCCCTCGGCAAGGAGGACCAGACCGAGAAGCTGATCTCGGACATCGACGCGCAGTTCAAGGCCGTCCGTGACGAGCACCCGGAGTTCGCCGACCTGACCCTCGCCGTCGCTGACAGCTTCGAGGCCGGCAAGTACTCGGCGTTCACCAAGGGTGACCCGAAGGCGATCTTCTTCACCGAGCTCGGCTTCACACTGAAGCCGGAGATCGACAAGCTGGCCAAGCCGGGCTGGAACGTGGCCGAACTCAGTGCGGAGAAGCTGAACGTGCTCGACGTCGACCGCCTGGTGTGGGTCACCTCCAGCACCGAGGCCAACGACCGCATCAAGGCGGAGCCGCTGTACAAGAAACTGAAGGTCTCCCAGGACAAGCGTGACCTGTTCGTGCCCTACCAGGACCCGGACATCGGCGCGGCGTTCTCCTTCAACACGGTCCTGTCGATCCCGTACGCGATCGACGAGATCACTCCGCTGCTCACGGCCGTCAAGTGAGGTGACGGGCGGCGGCAGCACGATGCCGCCGCCCGAGCCGCACCGTGACGCAGCCGCGCGGCCGCGGGCACACCGTACGACTCCTCTACTGACGTGCCAGCAGGGAAGGGCGACCCACCATGCCTCACGCCGAGTCGGACCGGACGACCGCAGCCGGGATGCCCCTGACGGGCGGGCAGTCCGGCATCTGGCTGGCCCAGCAGATCGAACCGGACAGCTCGGCCTACCACCTCGCCTACGTCCTCGAACTGCGGGGCGACGTCGACCTGGCCCGTCTGGTCGCGGCCGTACGCGGTGCGGTCGGGGAGGCCGAGGCACCCCACGTCCGGTTCACGGCCGAGCGGGGGACACCGTGGCAGACCGTCGCCCGGTTCCCCGTGGACGTGCTCGTCCTCGACCTGCGGGGCGAGCCCGACCCCGAGCAGTCGGCGGCCGCGTGGATGGACACCGACCGGCGCCGGACGGCGCCGCTCGAGGCCGGGCCGCTGTTCGCGCAGGCGGTGCTCAGGCTCGCCGACGACCGCGTGCTCTGGTACCAGCGCTACCACCACGTCGTCGTCGACGGCCTGGGCGTCGTACTGCTCACGCGGCGGGCCGGCGAGCTCTACACGGCGGGCGACCAGGACTCCGCGGCTCCCGACTGGGCGCTCACACACCTGGTCGACGCCGACGAGGCGTACCGGCGGTCCGCCCAGCACCGGGCGGACCGCGCCTACTGGCTCGACCGGCTGACCGGCCGGCCCGAACCGGTGCGCCTCGTCGAACGCGCCCCGACGCCCATGACCCGGCGGCTGCGGCGCACCACGGGACTGTCCCCGCGCACGGTCGCCCGCCTGGACGCCGTGGCCCGCGGTGCGGGTACCCGGCTCTCCCGGCTCCTGGTCGCCGCGGTCGCCGCCTACCTGCACCGCACGAGCGGTGCGCGCGACCTCGTCCTCGGCCTGCCGGTCACCGCCCGCCCCGACACCGTGCCCGCCGTGCCCGGCATGGTGTCCAACGTCGTACCGCTGTGCCTGTCCGTCCATCCGGGCACGACCGGCGCCGAACTCGTCGCCCACGTGCGGCAGGCGGTCACCGAGGCCGTCGAACACGGGCGCTACCGGGCCGAGGACCTGGCCAGGGACCTGGGGCTGGCCGACGGCGTGGCGGAACTGGTCGGGCCGACGGTCAACGTCCTGCCCCGCACCGCGGACCTGCGCTTCGGCGACCACGTGAGCGAACTCCACCCGGCGTGGCTCGGCCCCGTCAGCGACCTGGCCTTCAGTTTCTCCGAGGCGCCCCCGGGCCAGGGCGTCCGCCTCCACCTCGACGCGGACGCGGACGTCTGCGACGAACAGGCACTGCACGACCACGAGCGCCGCTTCCTGTCGCTGCTGGACGCACTCGCCGAGGACCCCGACCGCCCGGTCGGCCGTATCGACCTCACCGACGGGGACGAACGCGCCCTGCTGCTCGACGAGTTCGGCGTGGCGCCACGCGAGGTGCCCGAGGTGTCCTGGCCCGCCGCGTTCGAGGACCGGGTGCGCCGCGCACCCGAGACGGTGGCGCTGGTCTGCGAGGACCGGGAACTGACCTACGCCGAGCTGAACGCCGCCGCCAACCGGCTGGCCCGGCTCCTGGTGTCGCGCGGGGTGCGGGCCGAGGACATCGTCGCCGTGGCCCTGCCACGCTCACCCGAACTCGTCGTCTGCCTGCTCGCGGTGCTGAAGACCGGCGCCGCCTACCTTCCGCTGGACGCCGACCACCCACAGGACCGCATCGCCTACATGCTGGCCGACGCGGGGGCGCGGGCCGTGGTCACCGTGCGCGACCTGGCCGCCGAACTCCCCGGGGAACCGGTGGTCGCCCGGGTACTGCTGGACGACCCGGCCACGGCGGCCGAGTGCGCCGCGCAGGACGCGTCCGACCCGGGTCTGCCGATCCCGCTGGGGCAGGCCGCGTACGTCATCTACACCTCGGGTTCCACCGGCCGCCCCAAGGGTGTCGTGGTCACCCACGACGGTGTCGGCAGTCTGATCGCGACCGCCACCGACCGGATCGGCGTCGACTCCGACAGCCGCGTCGTGCAGTTCGCCTCCGTCGGCTTCGACGTGACGGTCTGGGACCTGATCATGTCGCTGTGCGTGGGCGGCCGGATCGTCGTCGTCCCCGCCGAACGCCGGGTCGCGGGCCCCGCCCTCACCGAGTACGTCGCCCGGCACCGCGCCACCCACATGATCCTGCCGCCCTCGCTCGTCTCCGCGCTGCCGCGGGACTGCCCGCTGCCCGACGGAGCGGTTCTCGTCGTCGGCACCGAGGCGGTACCGAGCGAACTGATCGCCCGCTGGTCGGGCCGCATGCGGGTCGTCGTCGCGTACGGCCTGACCGAGGCCAGCGTCAACTCCACGCTGTGGCTCGCCGACCCCGGCAGGCCGGGCCCCGCGCCCATCGGCCGGCCCGACCCCAACACCCGGGCCTACGTCCTCGACGCCGCGCTGCGCCCCGTACCGGTGGGAGCCGAGGGCGAACTGTACGTCGCCGGGCGGGGGTTGGCCCGCGGCTACCTGGGCCGGCCGGCCCTCACCTCGGAGCGCTTCGTCGCCGACCCCTTCGGGGCACCCGGTACCCGTATGTACCGCACCGGCGACCGGGTGCGCTGGAGCACCGACGGCAACCTGGAGTTCCTCGGCCGGTCCGACGGTCAGCTGAAGGTGCGCGGCCACCGGATCGAGCCGGGCGAGGTCGAGAGCGCCTTCATGGCCTGCCCCGGCATCGCCCAGGCCACCGTCCTGCTGCGCGAGGACCACCGGAGCGTGAAACGCCTGGTCGCCTACCTCGTCACGGAGCCGGACGGTACGGACGCCGACGCCGCAGTGGCGGCCGCGCGGGCCCAAGTGGCGGACATACTGCCCGACTTCATGGTGCCGTCCGCCGTCGTCGTCCTCGACGGCCCGCTCCCGCTGACGCCCAACGGCAAGCTGGACGGCCGCGCCCTGCCCGCGCCCGGCTGGACCGCCCTGAGCGGTGCCGACGCGCCGACCAGCCCCGTCGAGCGCCGGCTCGCGGACCTGTTCGCGGAGGTCCTCGGCCTGCCGTCGGTGGGCGTCCACGACAGCTTCTTCGAACTCGGCGGCGACAGCATCGTGGCCATCCAGCTCGTCAACCGCGCCCGTGCGGCCGGGCTGCCGATCACACCGCGGGACGTCTTCCGGCAGCGGACGGTGGCCGCCCTCGCCCGGGCCGCTGACCGGGACGCGGGCGCCACGACCCCGGCAACCGGTGTGGACCTGGACGAAAACGCCCTGCCCGTGTCGCCGCTCCAGGAGGGATTCTTCTTCCACGCGCGCTTCGACGACCAGGCCACCGACGTGTACCTGGTCCAGGAGCTGTTCGAGCTCACCGGACCGGTCGACCCGGACCTGCTGCGCCGTGCCCTGCAGACGCTGCTCGACCGGCACCCCCTGCTGCGCGCCTCCTTCCGCCAACTCCCCGACGGACGTGTGGTCCAGCGGCTCGCCGAGCACACCACCCTGCCGTGGCGGCAGGCCGACATCGCCGGTACCGGGTGGGACGAGGTGCTGGCGGCGGACCGAGCCGAGCCGTTCGACCTGGCTCGGCCCCCGCTGCTACGGGCCGCGCTCCTGCGCGACGGCCGACGGCATCGCCTGCTGCTCACCCTGCACCACATCATCGCCGACGGCTGGTCGGTCTCCGTCCTGCTGCGCGAGCTGCTCGCCCTCCTCCGGCGCGAGGAGCTCGCCGATCCCGTCGGCCCGCACCCGTACCTGGCCTGGCTGGCGAGCCGGGACCGCGAAGCCGCGCGCGAGGCGTGGCGGCGGACCCTGGCCGGCCTGGCGGGGCCGACCCTGCTCGCCGAGTCCCTGGCCACGGCGAACGAGCAGGAGGGCCCCGTCCGCCCGGCACACCTCGACGTTCCGTTGCCCGCCGGCCTCACCACAGACCTGACGAACCGCGCCCGGACCCACGGCCTCACCACGAGCACCGTCGTCCACGGCCTCTGGGGCCTGCTGATCGGTGGCCTGACCGGCTCTCAGGACGTGGTGTTCGGGTCGACGGTGTCCGGCCGGACCACCGAGGTCGACGGACTCGACCGCGCCGTCGGCCTGTTCGTCAACACCGTCCCGGCCCGCGTACGCCCGCGTCCGGAGGAGTCACTCACCGCGCTGCTGCGCCGTGTCCAGGACGAGCACGCCGCCCTGCTGGACCACCAGCACCTCGGTCTGGCCGACATCCAGCGGACCGCGGGAGGCGGCGAACTCTTCGACACCCTCGTCGTGTTCGAGAACCAACCAGCGGCAGACCTGGATTCCGGCCACGGCACGGACGCGCCACGCGTCACCGGCGCCGAGGTGTACGACGCGGTCCACTACCCCCTGGCACTGATCGTCGACCCGGGCGGGGACACCGGGCTGCGGCTGAGGTTCAAGCACGACGCCACACTGCTGGACGGCCCGACGATGGAAGCACTCGCCGGCCGATTCGTGGACCTGTTGCGGACGTTCGTGTCCGACCCGGACCGCCCGGTCGCCCGGACCTGCCTGCTGTCCGGGCGGGAACTCCGGCGCGTCGCCGAGTCGAACGACACCGCGCGACCGGTTCCCGACGCCACCCTCGCGTCGCTGATCGCCGCGCAGGTGGTACGCACCCCGTGGGCCACGGCGGTCGTCTTCGAGGGCACCGAACTCAGCTACGCCGAACTCGACGCCCGCGCCGAGGCGTTGGCCCGGCGGCTGCGCGCGCACGGGGCGGGCCCGGAGCGGTACGTCGCGGTCGCCGTTCCGCGCTCGGCGGAGCTGATGGTGGCGCTGCTGGGCGTCCTCAAGGCGGGTGCCGCCTACCTGCCCGTCGACCTCGACTATCCCGCCGACCGCATCGCGTTCATGCTCGGCGACTCGGGCGCGCGGACCGTCGTCACCACCGCCGAGGCGGCCGGACGGCTGCCCGAGGGGCCGGGTCCGGAACGGCTGCTGATGGATCGCCCGGTACCCGAACACGAGGCGGACCTCCCCGTCACGCCTGGGGAGGCGGCCGGCCCGGACCATCCCGCCTACCTGATCTACACCTCCGGCTCCACCGGACGCCCCAAGGGGGTCGAGGTCACCCACCGGGCGATCGTCAACCGGCTCGCGTGGATGCAGGGGGAGTACGGGCTCGGGGCGGACGACCGGGTGCTGCAGAAGACGCCGTCGAGTTTCGACGTGTCGGTGTGGGAGTTCTTCTGGCCCCTGACCCAGGGCGCCGCGGTCGTCCTCGCCCGGCCCGACGGCCACCGCGACCCGGCCTACCTGGCCGGTCTGATCCACGCCGAGCGGATCACGACGACACACTTCGTACCGTCGATGCTGGCCGCGTTCCTCCAGGTCATGGAGACCGGCACGGGCAGGCCGGACGGGCCCAACTGGTCGTCGAGTCTGCGCCGGGTGTTCTGCAGCGGCGAGGCGCTCACCGGCGCCGACGCCCGCCGGTGGAGTGAGCTGACCTCCCGCGCGGGGCACGCCCCGGTGCCGCTGCACAACCTCTACGGGCCGACCGAGGCCGCCGTGGACGTGACGTACTTCCCCTACGAGGGCGGCGGCGAAGGCCTCGTCCCGATCGGCCGGCCCGTGTGGAACACCCGGCTGCACGTGCTGGACGCGTTCCTGCGCCCGGTGCCGGACGGGGTGCCCGGCGAGCTCTACCTCGCCGGTCTGCAACTGGCCCGCGGCTACCACGGTAGGCCCGGCCTGACGGCGGAACGCTTCGTCGCCGACCCGTCCGGTGCGCCGGGCGAGCGCATGTACCGCACCGGGGACCTTGTCCGGCGCCGGGCCGACGGGGCGGTCGAGTACCTGGGACGCACCGACCGGCAGGTCAAGATCCGTGGGAACCGCGTCGAACCCGGCGAGATCGAGGCACTGTTGGGTGGCCTGCCGGGCGTCGCCAGGGCAGCCGTCGTGGTGCGGGACGGCGCCCTCGTCGGGTACGCCGTTCCCGTGCCCTGCCCCCAGGCGCCCGGCACCGAGGCCCTGCGCGACGCGCTGGCGGACGCCCTGCCCCCCGCCATGGTGCCGTCCGCCGTCGTGGTCCTCGACGAACTCCCCCTGACGCCCAGCGGAAAGCTTGACCAGAACGCGCTGCCCGCACCGGCCGTCGCCCCCGTCGCCGCCGGACGGGGCCCCGGCGACGAGCGGGAACGCGCCCTGTGCGAGATCTTCGCCATCGTGCTCGGCGTACCGGGCATAGGCGCCGACGACGACTTCTTCACCCTGGGCGGCGACAGCATCACGTCCATCGCCGTCGCCACGCAGGCCCGGGAACGGGGACTGGAGATCGCCCCGCGCGACGTGTTCGAGCGCCGCACTCCGGCCGCACTCGCCGCCGCGGCCCGGGACGTCCGGGCCGACGCCACGCCCGCAGACGTGACCGTCCCGGCCGACGCCACGCCCGCAGACGGCACCGACCGCTCCGACGGCACCGACCGCTCCGACGCCACCGACAGCGCCGGCGTGACCGTGCGGGCCGAGGAGGCGGGACAGGCCGCGGCCGCCCTGAAGGCCGTACTCCTCCAGCAGGAGCGATCCGGAGCGGCCGTCGACCCTGCCCTGCGCGCACTGCTCGACCAGCTCACCGCCGCGGCCGGCCCACCCGGGGAGCCCCGGCCGCCCGCGCCCCTGGGCGGGGCGGAGCTCACGCCCGAGGAGACCGCCCGTGTCGAGGAGGCCGCCGGGGGACTGACGGTCGCGGACATCTGGCCCCTGTCCCCGCTCCAGGAGGGCATGTACTTCCACGCCACCTACGACGCCGGCGAGGCACTCGACGTCTATCTGTCCCAGGAGACCCTGGACCTCGACCACCGCGTCGACGCCGGCCGGCTCCGGGCCGCCTGCCGCACCCTGCTGGAGCGCAACACCAGTCTGCGCGCCGGGTTCGTCAGCGACGGCATGCGCCGCCCGGTCCAGTTCATCGCGGACGGCGCCGAGATACCCCTGGTGGAGCAGGACCTCTCCGCGCTGCCGGCCGAGGAGCAGCGGGCCCGTACGGACGCGCTCCTCGCCGCCGACCGCCGTCGGCGCTTCGACCTGAGCGTGCCCCCGCTGGCCCGTCTGCTGCTGATCCGCCTCGGCGACGGCCGGGACCGGCTGGTCGTCACCCACCACCTCATCGTGTGGGACGGCTGGTCCGCCTGGCTGTTCCTGGAGGAGCTGTTCACGCTGTACGACCGGGCCGGCGACGCCACCGGGCTCCCGGCCCCCGGCTCCTACCGCGACTATCTCGCCTGGCTGGACCGGCAGGACACCGACGCGGCCCTGGCCGCGTGGCGCGGGGCGCTCGCCGGGTTCGACGAGCCGACCCTGGTCGCGCCGACGGGGCGCGACAGCGGGCCGGTGATACCGGCGGACTTCGACGCCGTCCTGCCGCAGGCGACCGGCGACCGGCTGCGCACCGTGGCGCGACGGCACGGCCTGACCCTGAACACCGTGCTGAACGCGGCCTGGGGGCTGGTGCTCTGCGCCATGACTGGCCGCGGTGACGTCGTCTTCGGCACGGCGGTGGCCGGACGCCCCGCCGACGTGCCCCACGCGTCCGGCATCATCGGCATGTTCCTCAACACCGTCCCCGCCCGTGTCGCCCTCGACCCGCACGAGCCCCTGCTCGACCTGCTGCGCAGGACACAGGCCGAACGCGCGGCGGTCATGCCGTACGAGTACGTGGGGCTCGGCAGCCTCCAGCAGGAGACGGGCCACCGCAGGCTGTTCGACACGTTGTTCGTGCTCCGCTCGGCCGACGGCGAGCAGCGGGCCGCCACCCTACGGCGACGGCACGGCATCACCGACGTGACGAACGTGGACGGCACGCACTTCCCGCTCACCCTGATCGTCACGCCGGAATCCAGGCTGCGGGTGACCTTGGCCGCCCGGCCCGACCTGTTCGACGCCCAGGACGCGACGCTGATCCTCGCCCGCTTCACGGCCGTACTGGAACAGCTGGCAGAGGCCCTCGACGCACCGGCCGACGGCGCCACCCCGACCGCCCGCGTCGACCTGCTCCTGCCGGCGGAACGGACCGCGCTGGCCACCCGGTGGGAGACCAGCCGCGCGCCCCTGCCGAACACCACCATCGCCGACATGCTCGCCGTCCAGACCGCCGGCACCCCTGACGCCGTCGCCCTCGTCTTCGGCGAACACGCCCTCACCTACGCCGAGTTGGACGCCCGCATCAACCGGCTCGCCCGGCTGCTGCTGGCCCGGGGTGCGGGGCCCGAGAAGGTCGTCGCCCTCGCGCTGCCGCGCTCCATCGAGATGGTCACCGCTCTGTTCGCCGTGCTGCGCACGGGCGCCGCCTATCTGCCGCTCGACCTCGACCATCCAGCCGACCGGCTGCGGCTGATGGTCGAGGACACCGGCCCCGTGTCGCTGGTGTCCACCACGGCCGTCGCCCCCGCGCTGCGCGGCGAGGCGGGCCCGCCCGCCCCCGAACTCCTCCTGGACGACCCGGCCGTGGCAGCCGAGCTCGCCGCGCTCCCGGACGGCGAGATCACCGACGCCGAGCGGCCGGCGTTCGCCCACGACGTGCCGGACCGGCTGGAACATCCGGCGTACGTCATCTACACCTCCGGCTCCACCGGCCGGCCAAAGGGCGTCGTCACCCCGTACCGGGGCCTGACGAACATGCAGCTCAACCACCAGAGGGAGATCTTCGACCCGGCGATCGCGTCCGCGGGCGGACGCCGTCTGCGCATCGCCCACACCGTGTCCTTCGCGTTCGACATGTCCTGGGAGGAACTGCTCTGGCTCGTCGAGGGCCATGAGGTGCACGTCTGCGACGAGGAACTGCGCCGCGACGCCGAGGCGCTGGTCGCCTACTGCGACCGGCATCGCGTCGACGTGGTCAACGTGACCCCGACGTACGCCCAACTCCTGATCGAGGAGGGCCTGCTCGAACAGGACGAGGCCACGGGCAGGCACCGGCCGGCCCTGGTCCTGCTCGGCGGCGAGGCGGTGTCCGACGCGGTCTGGACCCGGCTGCGCGTCACCGAGGGCACGTACGGCTACAACCTGTACGGGCCCACCGAGTACACCATCAACACGCTGGGCGGATCCACCACGGACAGCGCGACCCCGACGGTCGGCCTGCCCATCCGCAACACCCGCGCCCATGTGCTGGACGCGATGCTCCGCCCGGTCCCGCCGGGCTGCCCCGGAGAGCTGTACATCGCGGGCACCGGCCTGGCCCGCGGCTACCACGACCGGCCCGGCCTGACCGCGGAACGCTTCGTCGCCGACCCGTTCGGAGCGCCCGGCGAGCGCATGTACCGCACCGGCGACCTGGTCCGGCAGCGCCCCGACGGCCTGCTGGACTTCCTCGGCCGCACCGACGACCAGGTGAAGATCCGCGGCTACCGCGTCGAACCGGGCGAGATCGCCACCGCCCTGACCGGGCACCCGGAGGTCGCGCACGCCGCGGTCGTGGTGGCGCCGTCGGCCGGGACGAAGCGCCTCATCGGATACGTGGTGCCGGAGGCCGGCGCCGAGGCGGGGGAGGACCTCGCACGGCGACTGCGCGACCACCTCAAGGCCGTCCTGCCCGACTACATGGTCCCGGCCGCCTTCATGGCGGTGGACACCCTGCCGCTGACCGTCAACGGCAAACTCGACGTCAGGGCGCTGCCCGCCCCCGACCTCAGCGGCACGGCCGCCAGCCGCCCGCCTCGCACACCCGAGGAGGAGACCCTCCGCGCGCTCTTCGCCGAGGTGCTCGGCCTGCCCGAGCAGGCCGTCGGCATCGACAGCGACTTCTTCGACCTGGGCGGGCACTCCCTGTTGGCCACCCGACTCGTCAGCCGCGTCCGCACCGCACTCGACGCCGAACTGGCGATCCGCGACCTGTTCGAGGCACCGACCGTCGCGGAGCTGGTGCGGCGCACCGGCCGCCCAGACACCGGCGGACGGCCCGCGCTGACACCGGCGGACCGGCCCGGCGAACTGCCGCTGTCCCACGCCCAGCAGCGCCTGTGGGTCATCCAGCAGATCGAGTGCACCTCGGCGGCGTACAACTTCCCCCTGGTGCTGCGGCTGCGCGGAGCCTTCGACGTGGACGCCTGGCGTGCCGCCCTCGCCGACGTGACCGCCCGCCACGAGGCGCTGCGCACCCTGTTCACCGAGCGCGACGGCGAGGTGTTCCAACGCGTGCTGCCCGCCGACGAAGCCCGCCCGGTGGTGGAGCTCCTGCACGCCGCCGAGGACGAGGTGACCGACGTCGTCGACACCGCCGTACGCCGGCCGTTCGACCTCGCAGCGGAACTGCCGGTCCGCGCCACGCTCGTGGAGATCGCGCCCGAGGACCATGTCGTCGTCCTGCTGCTGCACCACATCACCACCGACGAGTGGTCCGACCGCCCGTTCCTGCGCGACCTGGCCACCGCCTACCGCGCCCGCACCTCGGCGACCGCCCCTGCGTGGGAGCCGCTGCCCGTCCAGTACGCCGACTACGCGCTGTGGCAGCGGCGGTTGCTCGGCGACCCCGCCGGCCCGGGCAGCCTCGCCGCCCGGCAGCTGGAGTACTGGCGCGGGAACCTGGACGGAGCGCCCGAGGAGCTCGACCTTCCCGCCGACCGGCCCCGGCCCGCGCGGCCGACGTTCTCCGGAGCCGAGTTCGGCATCGAGTTCGACGCGGAGACACACGAAGGGCTGAGGCGACTGGCCCGCGACACCGGCGCCAGCATGTTCATGGTGGTGCACGCGGCCGTCGCCGCCCTCCTGCACCGGCTGGGCGCCGGAACCGACATCCCCCTCGGCGCACCGATCGCGGGCCGGGGCGACGAGGCCCTGGACGACCTCGTCGGGTTCTTCGTCAACACGCTCGTGCTCCGTACCGACCTCGGCGGCGACCCCTCCTTCACCGAGTTCCTGGCCCGTGTCCGCGAGACCGACCTGGCTGCCTTCTCCCACGCGGACGTGCCCTTCGAGGCGGTCGTCGAGTCGATCAACCCGACGCGCTCGCTCTCCCGGAACCCGCTGTTCCAGGTGATGGTCGGCTACCACGCCCGCACCGGTGACGGCCTCGAACTTCCGGGTCTGCAGGCCGAGTTCCTGCCCTTCCGGGTCGACTCCGCCAAGTTCGACCTGGTGTTCGCCTTCACCGAGCGGCCGGCGACCGACGGCGGCCCGGGATCCCTCGGCTGCCGACTGGAGTACGCCACCGAGCTGTACGACCACGAGACCGCCGTACGCATCGGGGAACGCCTGCGCGGGCTGGTCGCCGCGCTGGCCGCCGCGCCCGAACGGCCCGTCTCCCAGGCGGAGATCCTCACCCTGGAGGAACGACGGCTCGTCCTGGAGGACTTCAACGCCACCGCGAGGGACGTCGAGGAGGCGTCCCTGCCCGGCCTGTTCGCCCGTCGGCTCGCCGAACAGCCCGACGCCGTCGCCGTCGTGGAGCGCTCCCGGTCGCTGACGTACGCGCAGCTCGACGCGCGCGCCAACCGGATCGCCCGGCTTCTCACCGCCCACGGCGTGCGGGCCGAGAGCGTGGTCGGCGTGGCCGTGCCCCGCTCCGTCGACATGGTGGCCACCGTGCTCGCCACACTCAAACTCGGCGCCGCGTTCCTGCCGTTGGACCTCGTCCACCCCGCCGACCGGCTCACCTACATGATCGAGGACTCGGGTGCCGCGCTCGTCGTCGGCAGCGAGCCGGTGGCCGGCAAGATCCCCGACGTGCCGGACGTCCCCGTGCTGCTGCTCGACGCGCCCGGGACCGCCGCGGACCTCGACCGGTTGCCCGGCACCCCGCCGGCCACGGCCGCCGTCCCACCGGACCGGGCCGCCTACGTCATCTACACCTCCGGCTCGACGGGCCGCCCCAAGGGCGTAGTCGTCCCGCACGAGGGCATCTCCAGCCTGGTCGCCACCGCCGTGGACCGGATGGGCCTGCGACGCGACAGCCGGGTCCTGCAGTTCGCCTCGATCGGCTTCGACGTGTTCGCCTTCGAACTGTCCATGGCGCTGTGCCACGGCGGACGCCTGGTCCTCGTCTCCGACGAGGCGCGGGTCGCGGGGCCGGCACTCACCGACTTCCTCGCGGAGCAGCGCGTCACGCACATGATCCTGCCGCCGTCCCTCGTCTCGGCACTACCCCAAGGCTGCCGGCTCCCCGACGGATCGACCGTCCTGGTCGGCACCGAGACCGTGCCGCCGGACCTGTTCGAGCGCTTCGGCGCCACCGCCCACCTGATCTGCGCCTACGGGCTCACCGAGGCGACCGTCAACTCCACGCTGTGGCCCTCCCGGGAGCACGGCGGCCGCCCGCCCGGCCGGGTGCCCATCGGCCGCCCCGACCCCAACACCCGCTGCTACGTGCTGGACGAGCGGCTGCGCCCCGTACCGCCGGGCGTGCCCGGGGAGTTGTACGTCTCCGGACGCGGACTCGCCCGCGGCTATCTCGGCAAGGCAGCCCTGACCTCCGAACGGTTCGTCGCCGACCCGTTCGGCCCGCCCGGCAACCGTATGTACCGCACCGGCGACCGCGCCCGCTGGCAGTCCGACGGCAACCTCGACTTCCTCGGACGGGTCGACACCCAGGTGAAGATCCGCGGCTTCCGTATCGAACTCGGGGAGATCGAGGCCGCCCTCACCGGCCACCCGGCGGTCGGCCAGGCCGCGGTGCTGCCCCACCGCGACGGCGACATCGTGCGCCTGGTCGGCTACGCCGTACCCGACAGCGGCCAGGAACTCGACCCCCAGGCGCTGCGGGCCCATGTCGCCGGGCTGCTGCCCGAGTACATGGTCCCGGCCCTCGTCACGGCGCTGGACGGACCGCTGCCGCTGACCCCCAACGGCAAACTGGACCGCAGGGCGCTGCCCGCCCCCGACTGGACCGCCATGACCGGCGACGCCCGCCCGGCCACCGCGACCCAGGCCCGGCTGGCCGCACTGTTCCGGGAGATCCTCAGGCTGGACGACGTCGGGGTCCACGACAACTTCTTCGCGCTGGGCGGCCACTCGATGGCCGCGATGCGGCTGCTCGGCCGGATCCGCACCGAGTTCGGGGCCGAACTGAGCATCCGGGACGTCTTCGACGCGCTGACCGTCGCGGGCCTCGCCGCCAAACTCCACGGAGCGGCGACCGCCCGGCCCGCGTTGCGCCCCGCCGCGACGGACCCCGTCCGAATCGTCGCCCCCGTCCAGCGTCGGCAGTGGGACGTTCACCGGCACACCCCCGGCTTCGATCACGCGCTGGTGCTGCGCTCGCCGGGGGGCCTGGACGCGGACGCGCTCCGGGCGGCGCTCGCCGACGTGACGGCCCGGCACCAGCCGCTGCGCACGGCGTTCACCGAACACGACGGCACGGTCTCGCCCCAGGACGTCGAGGGGCCCCGCCTGGCCGTCGAGAGGTGCGTCGACCTCGACGCCCGAATCGCCGAACTCGTCGCCGAAGTGCCGGACGTGCGGCGGGAGGCGCCCCTGCGGGTCCGGCTGCTCACCGGCGCGGACGGCAGTCAGGCGGTGCTGCTGACCCTGCACTACCTCGCCGTGGACGAGTGGTCGGTGGTCCCGCTGCTCCGCGACCTCACCACCGCGTACGCGGCCCGCGTCGAGGGCCGGGACCCCGGCTGGGATCCGCTGCCGGTGACGTACGCCGACTACGCCCGGTGGGCACACGAGGTACTGGGCGACGCCACCGACCCGGAGAGCCGGGCGGGGAGCCAACTGGCCTACTGGCGACAGGCGTTGAGCGGCGTTCCGGGAGAACTGCCGCTGCCGGGGGACCGGCCGCGCCCGGACGCCGTCGACGGCTCGCGGCGGGCGGCCGGGCATGTGGGGTTCGTGCTCGACGCGGGGCTGCACACGGAGGTCGACCTGCTCGCGCGCGCCACCGGAACCAGCATGTTCATGGTGCTGCACTCAGCCCTGGCGGCGCTGCTCACCGCGCACGGCGCCGGCACCGACCTGCCGATCGCCACCCTGGTCGCGGGCCGCACGGACGACCAACTCGCCGATCTCGTGGGCTGCTTCTTCAACACGGTCGTCCTGCGGACCGACACGGCGGGCGACCCCACGTTCGCGCGACTGCTGAGCCGGGTGCGGGAGACGACACTCGGTGCCCTGGACCGGCAGGACGTCCCGTTCGACCGGGTGGTTGGCGAGACCGGACTGCCCGCGCGGGGGCCCCAGGTGATGGTGGTCCAGCACGAACAGGCGGACCTGGAGGCCCTGGAGGGCGGCATGGGCTCCTTGCAGGCCGTACCCACGGGCGCGGCACGGGCCGACCTGACCCTCGGTTTCCACGAGCCGCGCGGTGACGGACCGGTGCACTGCGCGCTGATCCACGCGACCGACCGGCTCGACACCGCCACGGTGCGGGGCCTCACCGACGAACTCACCACGCTGCTGCGGAGGGCCGTGGCCGCGCCGGAGTCGCCCCTGTCGGAACTGTTCACCGCCAAGTCCACCGTGTCCACGAGGAGTGACCGCGCATGACCACGAACCCGTTCGAGGACCCGCAGGGCAGCTTCCTGGTCCTGGTCAACGACGAGAACCAGCACTCGCTCTGGCCGTCCTTCGCCGAGGTCCCGGCCGGCTGGCGGTCCGTCTTCGGCAAGGCCACCCGCGAAGCCTGTCTCACCTATGTGGAGTCCCACTGGACCGATCTGCGCCCGGCGAGCCTGGTCGACGGGCGGGGGTGACCAGCGTGCGGCAGGCGTGAGGGCGGGCGAGGGCGGGCGAGGACGGGCGCCCGCTGGCCGCGAGCCGGGCGACGCGGTCAGGCGCTGCCGGGTTCGCCGGACGCGCGATGGGGCGTCGGCGGTGCGCCGGTCACCGGCGGGCGCGTTCCGGCGTCGGCGGCCCACTCGACACAGCCGGGCGGCGGCTGCCGTGAGAAGCGGTGGAAGCCGGAAGTCCTCACACGGCCGGATGCCGACCGTCCTCCAGGCACGGGGCCGCACGCCGGAAGTCCTCACACGGCCGGATGCCGACCGTCCTCCAGGCACGGGCCGCACGCCGGTCGTCTCGTGAGTCCGGGCCTCAGGGCCCGGCGTCGGACGACCGGCGCCCCGGCCGCCGGACCTCCGTGCCTAGTCCCCGTCCTCATTTCCTCGCCGCGCGATCCCCGGTCGGCTGTCCGACCACGCCGTCCACAGTTCGGCGTAGCGGCCGCCGGTCGTGACCAGTTCCTCGTGGGTGCCGGTCTCGACGACGCGGCCCCCGTCCAGGACGACGACACGGTCGGCGGTGGCGGCCTGGGGGAGGCGGTGGGCCACCACCAGACCCGTGCGGCCCTCCAGGGCCTTGAGGGCGGCCGTCTCCAGCAGGCGCGCGCCGGCGCTGCCCGCGTCGGCGGTGGCCTCGTCCAGGATGGCGATCGGCGGATCGGCGAGGACCAGCCGGGCCAGGGCGAGATGCTGGGCCTGAGTCACCGTCAGCCGGTGCCCGCCCTCGCCGACGACCGTGGCGAGCCCGTCCGGCAGCGCGTCCACCCACGACAGCGCGTCCACCTTCGAAAGCGCCGCCCGCAGTTCGTCGTCGCTCGCCTCGGGGCGTGCCAGCCGCAGGTCGTCGGCCAGCGGACCGGCGAAGACATGGATCTCCTGGCTGATCAGCGACACCGTCCGGCGCATACCCGCCGGCCCCAGCTCACCGGCGTCGGCCCCGCCCAGCGTGATCGTCCCGCCCGACGGCCGGTGGACGCCCGCGATCAGCTTGGCCAGCGTGGTCTTGCCCGCCCCGCTCGCGCCGACCAGCGCGATCCGCTCGCCGCCGGCCACCTCCAGGTCGACGTCCCGCAGCACCGGGCGGCCCGGCACGTAGGCGTAGTCGAGTGAGGAGACCTTGACCGCCCCGTCCACCGGCACCTCCCGCCCGTCGGTGTCCGCAGGGACGGCGAGGTCCGACACGCCGACCAGGCGGGCGAGGCTCGCGCCCGCCGACTGGGCGTCGTCGAGGAGGAAGAGGGCGGCGTTGACCGGGTTGAACAGACTGTGGAAGTACAGGGCGGCCGCGGTCGCCGTACCGATGCTCACCGATCCGTTCTCGACCAGCACGAAGCCGGTGACGAGAACCCCGCTCAGTCCGATGAACTCCGCGAGGTTGAGCCTGGAGAAGAACCCGGTCACGACGTGGATGCCGCGCAGCGCGAGGTCGACGGCCGTACGCGACCGCTGTTCCACCAGGTCCACGTGCAGCCCGTTCAGCCGGAAGGCACGGACCGTGCGGACACCGCCGACGCTGTCGAGGAGCTGGTGCTGGAGCGCCCCGGTGGCCACCCGGTGTTCGGCGTACACGGGTGCGGCCCGGCGCAGGTACCAGCGCGCGGCCAGCACCTGGACCGGCATCGCCAGCAGGGCGGCGAGCAGGAACCGCCAGTCCAGAACGGCGAGGCCGACGAAGGTCAGCACGATCGTGAAGGCGGAGCGGGTGAACTCCGGCAAGGCCTGGCGCACCGACTTGGCGATCATGCTGACGTCGCCCGTCACCCGGGACACCAGGTCACCCGAGCCGGCCTCCTCGACGCGTTCCAGCGGGAGGTGGAGGGCCCGCTCGACGAACCGTTCGCGGAGGGCCGCCAGGACGGTCTCACCGAGCCGGGCCACGAGGGCGCTGCCGACCGCGGTGGCGGCCCCGCGCGCCAGGGCGACCACCACGAGCAGGACCAGGGGCACGGTCAGCGCCCGGCTGCCCTTCTGCTCCACCACCAGGTCGACGACATGACCGAGGAGGGGCGCGGTGAGCAGGCCGATGCCGGTTCCGGTGACCAGCACGCTCACCGCGGTCACCGCGAGGAGACGGTGACCGCGCAGCAACGCGCGGAGCGCGGCCAGCGTTTCGGCCCCGGTGGCGGTCGGCAGCAGCGCGCGGTCGGCGGGGCCGGCGTGGCTCATGGTGTCGTCGCTCCGTCCGTCGGTGCCGGTTGCGGTGGAGTGCGCGGAGTCCTTGCTCATGCCAGGACCGCCGCGCGGTAGGCCTCGTCACCGGCGACGAGCTCGGCGTGCCGCCCGTTGGCGGTCACCGTGCCCCCGTCCAGCACCACCACCCGGTCGGTCACCGCCAGGAGCGCGGGACTGGTGGTGACCAGGACCGTGGTGCGGCCCCGACGGACCTCGCGCAGCCGGGCCGCGATCCGCGACTCGGTGACCGTGTCCACCGCGGTGGTCGGGTCGTGCAGGACGAGGACGGGACGGTCGGCGGCCAACGCCCGGGCCAGCGCGACCCGTTGCCGCTGTCCGCCGGAGAGGGACCGGCCGCGCTCGGCGAGGACCGTGTCCACACCGTCGGGCAGCAGCCCGGCGACGTCGTCGGCCGCCGAGGCGGTGAGCGCCGGTTCGAGCTCGGCCACGCCGGCGTCTTTGCCGGCGCGCACGTTGTCCAGCAGGCTGGTCTCGAACAGGTCCGCGTCATGGGCGGCGACCAGGACGGCACGGCGCACGTCGTCGGGGTCGAGGCCCGTCAGGGCCACGCCGTCGAGCTCGATGACCCCCTCCACCGGGTCCGACTCGCGGGCCAGGCACAGCAGCAGGTCGCGCGCGGCGGCCGGATCCCGTGTCACGACGCCGGTGAGGGTGCCCGGAGTGAAGTCGAGGTCGATCCCGCGCAGCGTGCCGAGGGTGACGCCACGCAGCCGCA
Organism: Streptomyces resistomycificus; assembly: GCF_001514265.1. GTDB lineage: Bacteria > Actinomycetota > Actinomycetes > Streptomycetales > Streptomycetaceae > Streptomyces > Streptomyces resistomycificus. The sequence goes on from NZ_KQ948989.1 coordinate 836,374, forward strand.
GTCGTCCGGCGACGGGCGTGGGCAGCGCCGCCCCGCCCGGCTCCACGGCCGCCGGCGCCGCGAGCACCTCGGCGATCCGGCGGGCCGAGGCACGGCCCTGGGCGAACTCGGCGTTGACGTAGGTGAGCAGCTGGAACGGCCCGAGGAGGAACTGCGCGAGCCCGACCGCCGCCACCAGTTCACCGATGCTGATCCGGCCGTCCATCGCGAGATACGCGCCCACGATGCCGATGACCGCGATGAAGACGCCGGTCAGCGCCAGGACCGCGCCCTCGTGCCCGGCCCTGCTGCGGGCGGCCCGCAGCGCCGCGGACAGGGAGTCCTGGCTGGTCCGCCGGTATCGCGACACGGCGGCCGGCTCCGCCCCCATGCCCTTGAGCACCCGCAGTCCCGCAACCAGGTCGGCGGCGACACCGGAAGCGTGGGCGGCCCGTTCCTGCTCGGTCTCACTGCGCCGCTCCAGCGGCCCGCTGATGCGATGGCCGAGCCACAGCAGCGGCGGGATGCCGAGCAGCACGAGCAGCCCGAGCGGCACCGAGATACGCAGCAGGGCCACGGCGCTGACCGCGAGCGCGGCGAGCGCCGCGGCACCGTACGACAGGACGGTGACCGCCGAGCCCACGCGCCGGGCGTCGTTGGTGGCGATGCTGGTCAGCGCGCCCGGCAGCCGGTCGGCGTCGGCGCCGCCGCGCGGGTCGAGCACCCTGGCGCCCAGGTCGAGACGCAGCCGGTGCGCGGCGCGCTCGCCGACGCCCTCGGTGATCCGGGCGCCGGTCCGATAGCAGGTGGACAGGACGAGGAACAGGACGGCGAGCACCAGCAACCAACGCAGCAGGGTGTCGGTGGAGCTTTTGGCCACCGCGTCGTCGATGATCACGCCGACGACGACGGGTACCAAGGCCTCGCAGGCCTGGTGCCCCATGCCGAGGAGCGACGCGGCGACGACGTGTCGGCGTTGGTCCGTGATCGCGCCACGGAGGACGTGCCTCCCGGTCGGTCCTCCGTCTGGCATGCGCCACCTCCGCGGACGGTCGATTGGTTAGGTAAGGCTACTCTGAACGGACATCGACAAGGAGGGGGCCGCGGTGCGTTGACCCCCGGCTTCGCGGTCGGTTAGCCTCACCTAAGTCGCACTCCGCGCTCCGCTGGTCGCACGACGTGTTCTCCAGGCGAAGACCTCGTCCCGTGCCGGCATCGCGAACCACCGCCGGGGGGAGTTGTCGTTGTCGGTCGAAACCCGGGCGGTGCCACAGAACCAGGACCCCGCTCCGGCCGTGCCCGCGGCGCGGCCGTCGGTCGTCGCGTTACGCGGCCTCGGGCTCGTGCTCACCCTCGGCGCCCTGCTGCTGGTCGGGCTGCTCAGTGTGTGGGTGGGCACCCGAGGCATCCCGTTCACCTCGACCTGGAGCCTGCTCTGGCACCCCGACGGCTCCGAAGCCTCGGTGATCATCCACGACTACCGCATCCCGCGTACCCTCCTCGGGCTCCTCGTCGGCACCGCTCTCGGGCTGTCCGGCGCGCTGATGCAGGCCCTGACCCGCAACCCGCTCGCCGATCCCGGCCTGCTGGGCGTCAGCCTCGGTGCCTCCACCGGGGTGGTCGTGGCCATCGCGTTCCTCGGCGTAGGCTCGGTCCTGGGCCACGTGTGGTTCGCCCTGCTCGGCGCGGTCGTCGCGACGCTGGTGGTGTACGTGCTCGGCACCTCGGGGCGGACGCTGGCGACCCCCGACCGACTGGTCGTCGCGGGCGCGGCGGTCACGGCCGTGCTGTACGCCTTCAACTCGGCGGTGCTGCTGCTGCGTCCGCGTGCCTTCGACCAGTTCCGCTTCTGGACGGTGGGCTCCCTCGCCGGCCGCTACCTCGACGTGCTGTACGTCGTCCTGCCGTTCGTCGCCGTCGGCGTGGTCATCGCCCTGCTCCTCGCCCCCGCCCTCAACGCCCTTGCGCTGGGAGACCAGTTGGGGCGCGCGCTGGGTGTGGACGTCGGCCGGACACGCGTCCTGGGCGCCGTCGCCGTGATGCTGCTGTGCGGTGCCGCCACGGCCGCCGTCGGACCGGTCGGCTTCGTCGGCCTCGCCGTCCCGCACCTGGCCAGGTTCGTGGTGGGCCCCGACCAGCGGTGGGTGATGGCCTACTCGATGCTGTTCGCACCCGTGCTGCTGATCGGCGCCGACGTCCTGGGCCGGGTGATCGGCGCCCCCGGCGAGGTGCAGGTCGGCATCATCACCGCCTTCCTCGGCGCCCCCCTGTTCATCGCGCTGTGCCGCCGCCGGAAGCTGGCCATGCTGTGAGCCCGGTCCGTAAGGCGGCGCCCGCCGAACCGGACAGCCCCCCGGCCGCCGCCGCACCGCCCCGGGTGGTCAGCGGCATGGTCGTCCGCACGAAGAGCCTCTCTCTGCGCGTCCCTGGCCGATCCGTGGCCGTGAGTCTGGCACTGCTCACCGTGCTCGTCACCGTCATGGGCGTCAGCCTGACCACCGGGGACTTCGAACTGTCCGTCAAGGAGGTCCTCCAGGCACTCACCGGCACCGGCTCGCCCGGCGCCGACTTCATCGTCAACACCCTGCGCATGCCACGCCTGGTGACCGCCGTGTGCGTGGGCGCCGCCCTCGCGGTCAGCGGGGCGATCCTGCAGAGCCTGACCGGCAACTCACTCGGCAGCCCGGACGTCATCGGCTTCACCAACGGGTCGGCCGTCGGTGCCCTGATCGTCATCATCGTGCTGCACGGCAGCATGACCCAGATAGCGCTCGGCGCCCTGATCGGCGGCCTCGCCACGGCCGCCACCGTCTCTCTGCTCGTCCTGGGGCGGGGGTTGCAGGGATTCCGGCTGGTGGTCATCGGCATCGGGGTGAGCGCGCTGCTGCTGGCCGTCAACTCCTACCTCATCACCAGAGCCACCTTCCAGGAGGCACTCGAGGCGCAGGCGTGGCTCCTCGGCAGTCTCAACAACCGCGGCTGGCCACAGGCGAGCGCCATCGGCCTCGCCGTAGCCGTACTCCTGCCGCTCGCCCTGGTTCTCGCCCGCCGCCTCGCCATGGTGGAGATGGGCGACCTCACGGCGACGGCGCTCGGCGTCGACGTGTCCCGTACCCGCACCACCCTGCTCGTCGTCAGCGTCGCCCTCGCCGCGGTCGCCACCGCGGTGGCCGGGCCCATCTGGTTCGTCGCCCTGGCCGCACCCCAGGTTGCCCGCAGACTGACCAGGTCATCCGACCCCGCCCTGGTACCCACCGCCCTCATGGGCGCCGTCCTGCTGACCGCGAGCGATCTCGCCGTGCAGCGCCTCTTCGCCCCCACACTCCTCCCGGTGGGCGCGGCGACCGGCACCGTCGGCGGGCTCTACCTCATCTGGCTACTGGTCACCGAGTCGCGAAAGAGCCGCGCATGACAGGAACGAACATCCCGGCGTCCCGGCTCCGGGCCGAGAACCTGACCCTCTGCTACGACCAGCGGACCGTGGCCACCGGCTTGGGCGTCGACATCCCCGACCGCTCCTTCACGGTGATCGTCGGGCCCAACGCCTGCGGGAAGTCCACCCTGCTCAAGGCCATGGCCCGGATGCTCAGGCCCAAGGCGGGTCAGGTCCATCTGGACGGCGCGGCCATCGCCTCCTACCGCACCCGCGAGGTCGCGCGCCGCCTCGGACTGCTCCCGCAGACGTCGACCGCGCCCGGCGGAATCACGGTCGGCGACCTGGTGGCCCGCGGCCGCTACCCGCACCAGCGGCTGCTCAGGCAGTGGTCCGCCGAGGACGAGACCGCCGTCGTCCGGGCGATGCGCAGGACCGGCGTCCTCGAACTCGCCGACCGGCCCGTCGACGACCTCTCCGGCGGCCAGCGCCAGCGGGTCTGGCTCGCCATGGTGCTCGCCCAGCAGACACCCATCCTGCTGCTCGACGAACCCACCACCTTCCTCGACATCGCACACCAGGTCGAGGTGCTGGACCTGTGCGCCGACCTGCACGCGCGCGAGGGACACAGCGTCGTCGCCGTCCTGCACGACCTCAACCAGGCCTGCCGGTACGCCACCCACCTCGTGGTGATGCGGGCCGGCGGGGTCGTCGCGGCCGAGGGCGACCCGGCGACCGTGATGACGGCCGACCTGGTCGAGGACGTGTTCGGTCTGCCCTGCCGGATCATCGACGACCCGGAGACCGGCACCCCGCTGATGGTGCCCGCCGCCCCGCGCCGCGGCTCCGACGACCCGGACGACCAGCCGCCCACCACCGTGATGGCCGACTCCCAGGGACGTCGCTGATGCTCTGTACGAGGCTGACGAACGCCCGCTTCCTCACCATGGACCCGGACCACCCCGTCGCCCGTGACCTCGGCATCTGGCGGGGCCGGATCGTCGGCCTGGACGAGGCCGTGACCTCGCTGCCCGCCCGCCGCGTCGTCGACCTGCGGGGCGCCACCGTGCTGCCCGGGTTCGTCGACGCCCATGTGCACCTCGCGTGGACCGGCTTCAAAGCGGCCACTCCGAGCATCGCGGGCCGTACCCGCGTCGAGGACGTGCTCACGGACGTGGCCCAGGCCGTCGCCGCCACCCCGCCCGGCTCCTGGGTGAGCATCGCCGGCTACGACCAGCGCGCCCTGGGCCGTCATCTCACCGCCGCCGAACTGGACACGGTCAGCGACGGCCGGATGGTGTACCTCCTGCACGACTCGGGACACGGCTGCGTCGTCAACAGTGCCGTCCTGCACCGGCTTCCGGCCGACGTCCCGCACGAGGACGGCTTCCTCGCCGAGCGGGCCATGGGCGCGGCCCGCGCGCTGCGGCTGCCGTACTCCCAGGAGGAACTCGCCGACGCCATCGCGCGGGCCGCCCGCACCTGTCTGTCGGAAGGGGTGACCGGCTGCGCCGAGGCGGGCATCGGCGGGGCGATGTTCGGCCACAGCCCCGTCGAGCTCGGCGCCTACCAACTCGTGCGCGACCAGGGCCGGTTGCCGTTGCGGGTCCAGCTCATGGTGTCCGCCGACACCCTGCGCCCGGTCGCCGCCCACGACGCCGACGGCATCCCGCGCGCCCTCGACCTCGGGCTGCGCACCGGGTTCGGCGACGAAAGGCTCTCCGTCGGCGCCCTGAAGATCTACACCGACGGCGGCATGATGGCCCGCACCGCCGCACTGAGCAGCCCGTACGAGGGGCTGGAGCACGCCGGGCAGTTGCAGGACGACCCGCGGACACTCACGGACACCATCGTCGACGGCCACCTGGCCGGATGGCAGCTCGCCGTCCACGCCATCGGTGACCGCGCCGCCGACGTCGCGCTGGACGCCCTGGAGCGGGCCCAGCGCATCCGGCCACGCCCCGAGGCACGGCACCGCATCGAGCACGCCGGGCTGATCCGCCCCGACCAGCTCGCCCGATTCGCACGGCTGGGCGTCAGCGCGGTCGTCCAGCCCAACTTCCTGCGCTACTTCGGCGACGACTACGCGACGATCATGGGCGAGGAACGGGCCCCGTGGCTCTACCGGGGCAGGGGATTCCTGGACCACGGCATCCCGCTGGTGGGCAGTTCCGACCGTCCCGTCACCGACGGCGCGCCGCTGCGGGCCATCCAGTTCATGGTCGAACGCGCCTCCGTCACCGGCCGGTCGATCGGCCCGGAGGAGGCCGTCACCGTCGACGAGGCCCTCCACGCGTACACGGTCGCCGGGGCCTTCGCCTGCCACTGGGAGGACAGCGCGGGCACCCTGGCCCCGGGCAAGCGCGCCGACCTGGTCGTCCTGGGCGACGACCCGCACGCGGTCGCCCCCTCGCGCATCGGGGACATCGAGGTGGTGGCGACCTACGTCGAAGGCCGCGAGACCGAGAAGGCGGCGCCGTGACGAGCCGGGGGGAGGGCGGGCGTCACGACGGCGTCGAGGGCTACGCGCACCTCTGGAGGGACGACGAGCACCAGCTCCGCTGGGTCATCTGGAACACCGCCGGCGGTGCCGAGGTCTTCGACCGGGAGACCAACTGCCCCGTGCCCATCGGCGACGAGACGGTCCGCCGGGTGGTGCTGGACCGGATGCGGGCGGCGGGCGTACCGGAGAGCGACGACTATCCGGGTCGTCCGTGCGCGTAGGTGTCCGATCCGTCGCGGAACGCGGCGACGCGGGGTGAACGGGGGCCCACGCCCATCCGTATCCCGGGGCGTACACCCGGCTGTCCGTCCGGGCAGCACAACGCGAATCCGGAGAGGCACGTGCTTCAGCAGTCATTCCGAGGTCCGGCCGAACGCACCCCGGCCACCGAACGCCTGGCGCGAGGCGCCGCACTGACCGGGGGCCTCGCGCTGCTGGCCCTGTCCGCGGCGTGCGGCTCAGCGGGGGAGGGCGCCGCCCCACAGGGAGCGAAGGAGCGGGCCTCCGTGACGGCCGCTCCCGCCGTCGGGGTGGTGGCACCGGCGAAGGTCGAGGTGATCGCGAACCTGACCGGCTGCAAGGCCGAGATCCGCATCGACGCCGACGAACTGCGCGAGGGCCTGTGCCGGACGAAGGAGGCCAAGTACGTCATCACCACGTTCCCCGAGGAGAAGTACAAGGAGACCTGGCTGGACGCCGCGGCCGTCTACGGCGGTCAGTACCTGGTGGGCCCGCGCTGGGCGATCGGCGCGAAGCCGGAGGTGCTGGAGGAACTGCGTCCCAAGGTCGGCGGGACCGTCCGACAGCTCCGGGCCGTAGGCCCGCCTCCCAGCGCGTCCTAGCCGTCGGCCGGATCGGCGGCACCGGGAATCCGGCCGCGCCGACGGATCTTCCGATTTCGGCCCCGGTGGGCAGGGCGCCTATGGTCGAGAGCGGGGCCGGGAGGCGGCGTCGGGGCGCGGGTACGGATGAAGCACCCGGGAAGCCGTGCCACCTCCACCTGTCACGACAGGGCCCCCTGACCGAGACGGACCGTGCCCTAGGAGATGACGATGGCGAAGATCCTTTTCGTGATGACCGGCGCCGACCGGTGGACCCTGGCCGACGGCAGCGCCCACCCCACCGGATTCTGGGCGGAGGAAGCCGTCGTCCCGTACGAGGCGTTCAAGGCCGCGGGACACGAGGTCACCGTCGCCACCCCGGGCGGCGTCGTCCCGCCCGTCGACGAGGGCAGCCTCGCCTCCGACGCCAACGGCGGCCCGGAGCAGGCCGCCAGGATCCGCGCCGTGGTGGAGACGGCCCTCGAGTTCCGGTCTCCGATCGCGCTCACCGACGTACGCCTCGGCGACTACGACGCGGTGTACGTCCCCGGCGGCCACGGCCCCATGGAGGACCTGGCCGTGAACACCGACTCCGGCGCCCTCCTCACGCGGGCGGTGGGAAGCGGCATGCCGGTGGGCGTGGTCTGCCACGGCCCGGCCGCGCTTCTCGCGGCGGTCAAGGAGGACGGCACCAACGCCTACGCCGGCTACCGCGTCACCGCCTTCACCAACACCGAGGAGCAGCTCGCCGGCAACGCCGAGCGTGCCAAGTGGCTGCTCCAGGACCGGCTGACCGAGGCGGGCGTCAAGGTCGAGGTCGGTGAGCCGTGGGCACCGCACGTCGAGGTCGACCGCAACCTCGTGACCGGCCAGAACCCGGCATCCTCCGCCCCGCTCGCCGCGGAGCTGCTCAAGAAGCTGGCCTGAACCACCAGGCCGGTACCACCAGGTCGGACCGCCGAGGTTCACCCCAAGGCCGGACCGCCGAGGCGCGTCGCCGGTCGGAACGCGACCGCGGTGCCTCGGGCGGGTCCGGCCGTCACTTGGAGGACGGTCAGCGGCCCCCCGCTCCGCCGCTGCCGAAGGACCCGCTGCTGCCCTCGTCCCAGCGGGGCCGCTCCGTGGACGAACCGGTCCGGGTCCCGGCGTTGCCGTGGCCGGGCAGGTCGTGCGGGTTCAGTCGCTGGTCGCTCCGGGGCACCTCGTCGGCCTCCCGGTTCTCCCGGACCTCACGTACCGGACCGTCCTTCGGCAGCCGGGGCTGCTCGGCGGGCGTCGGCGGCGGCGGCTCCCGGCGCTTGACCCGGGACCCCAGCACGAAGGCGCCGATCAGTACCGCCACGACCACCACACCCGCCACGACCAGGCCGACGCCGAGAGCGCCCCGACCTGCGGCGATGTCCATCCATGAGGTATTCATGGCACGCGAGTACCCCCGGCTCCGGCGACCAACCTGTGCCTCACCGCAGGTCCCCCGAACGGCGGCAGCACCCGGGGAACACCGGGGTTTGGCGTCCTCCACGGCGGCTACCCGGCCCCTGTGACAGCGACGACATCCCAGCGGGAGCTCTTCCAATTCCTGGAGGACAGGTTCGCCTGCGCCCAGGCGTGCACCGAGTGCGCGCGGGCGTGTGCCCTGCGCGCCAGCCTCGTGGATCCTGACGGCACCCCGGAACAGGAACTCGTTCGGCGTAAGGGCATCATGTGCGCGGAGGTCTGCGACGCGACCTGCCGGGTGCTCTCCGAGCAGAACCACCTGGACGAGGAGAGCATCCGCGTCCAGCTGGAGTGGTGCCGGTCGGTCTGCCTGGAGAGCGCTCACGTCTTCGACCAGTACCCGGGCGCCGAGGACAGCGCGAAGGTGTGCCGGGAGTGCGCACAGGCGTGCTCGGACTTCATGGCCACCCTCGTCTGACGTCCCGGCGCACACCCATTCCCAATTTCTGCAACACGTTCTACCGTGTGCGCCGTCAGGACCGGCCTGGGAGCCTGGAGGCGCCGTGCACCTCGACCACACGCCCGAACAGCAGCGGCTGCGCATCGAACTGCGCGCCTACTTCGCCGAGCTGGTCCCGGACAACGCGCACGCTCGCTTCACCGACCGGGCCGCGCAGAAGCGCTTCTACCGCGACACCATCCGCAGGCTCGGCACCGACGGCTGGCTCGGCGTGGGCTGGCCGAAGGAGTACGGCGGCCGCGGCCTGACCGCGATGGAACAGTTCATCTTCTTCGACGAGGCCGCCCAGGCCGGTGTCCCCCTGCCGCTGATGGCCCTGAACACCGTGGGCCCGACGATCATGCGGTTCGGCACGGACGAGCAGAGGGCGTCCTTCCTGCCCCGGATCCTCTCCGGGGAGATCGACTTCGCGATCGGCTACAGCGAGCCCGACGCCGGCACCGATCTGGCCTCCCTGAAGACGCGGGCGGTACGCGAGGGCGACGACTACGTGGTCAACGGCCAGAAGATCTGGACCACCAACGGCGACACCGCCGACTGGGTCTGGCTCGCGGTGCGCACCGACCCCGCCGCCCCGCCGCACAAGGGCATCACCATGCTCCTGATGCCGACCACCGACCCGGGCTACTCCTGCACCGTCATCAACACCCTCGCCTCGCACGACACCACCGCCAGCTACTACGAGAACGTCCGCGTGCCCGTCTCCCACCGGGTCGGCGAGGAGAACCAGGGCTGGCGGCTGATCACCAACCAGCTCAACCACGAACGCGTCACCCTCGCCGCGCACGGCACCATGGCGATCCGCGCCCTGCACGACGTCCAGCGCTGGGCCATCGAGACCAAGCTCGCCGACGGCCGCCGCGTCGTCGACCTGCCCTGGGTGCGCCGCCTCCTCGCCCGCACCCACGCCAGGCTCGACGCGCTCAAGCTCCTGAACTGGCGCATGGTGGGGGCCGTCCAGGACGGCACCCTCACCCCGCAGGACGCCTCCGCGGTCAAGGTGTACGGCTCCGAGGCCCGCCGGGACGCCTACGCCTGGCTGATGGAGATCGTCGGGGCGGCGGGCACGCTGAAGGAGGGTTCGGCGGGCGCGGCACTCCACGGCGAGCTGGAACGGGGCTACCGCTCCGCGGTCATCTTCACGTTCGGCGGCGGCAACAACGAGATCCAGCGGGAGATCATCTCGTGGATCGGCCTGGGGATGCCCCGGGTACGGCGTTAGCCCGCTTGTTGTGACGAGGATTGGGGGATTCCGAGGTTCATGCCGCTGTCGGTGGTGATCGGTGATTGCTGCCAGGCGAGGCTCATCTGCGCGCCGGCTTCCGCTCGTGCCGTGGCCACGAGGGTCGCGTAGGGGCCCGCGACGGTTGTGGCCTCGATCTGGAGCCATGCCTGGTGAAAGACCGTTCGCGCCAGCAGACTGCTGACCAGTGGTGTTCGAGGAACAAGTGTGCGCGGACTATCTCGATGAGGTCCAGAAGGCCCTTGGCGCTGGTCCAGCGTCGCTCTTGAGGGTCGAGCGGGTGCCAGATGCAGAGGGCGCCGTCGACGAGCCGATTCGACGGAGGGGAAGCCTGCTCCCACGGCGATGGGGATGTGGAGCCGGCCCTGCGGTGCGTGGTCGCCTCAACCGGGTCCGCCCAGCATGATCTTCCACACCCGGGTCGCGACCTGCAGGTTGAGGCGGTCCTCCACGTTCGTGAGGTCATGGCCGCTGATCTCGCGGATGCGCTGGAGCCGGTAGCGCAGCGTGCTGCGGTGGATCGCGAGGGACTCGGCGGTCTCGGCGTAGTTTCCCCCGCAGTCGAAGTACCGGGACAGGGTCTCCACGAGCGCCATACGGTGCCGGCCGTCGTAGTCGACGAGCTGTCCGAGCCACTCCCGAACGAACGCCTCCAGCTCCTGGTATTCGTTTCCAGGCCCCAGGATGCGGTAGAGGCCCAGATCGTCGAAGAGCGTCGTGCCGTAACGCCTTCGGGACCGGCGGCGTACCTCCAGGGCACGCAGTGCTTCCTGGTAGCTGCCCGGGATACCGTCCGGGGTGTCGCAGCGGGCGCTCACCCCGATCGTCCCGTCCGGTGTTCCGGTCTCCCGGGTGAGCGTCTCGTACAAGGCGTGGTCGTGGGGGCTGCCCTCGGCGACCAGGACCACGTGGTCGGAACGCTGAGTCACCAGCGACGGCATGCCCACGGCCGAAGCCGCCCGGCCCACGGTCCGCGCGAAAGCGTCGTCCGCGGCCCGGTTCCTCCACTGCACGACGACCACGTACTGGATGCGGTGCAGGTCGTGTCCGAACGCCTCGGACCGGGAGTAGGCGCTCGCCTCGTCCGTGCCCCCCAGGAGATCGTCGACCAGTTCGCGGCGAAGTCGCAGCTCGACCTCCGCCAAACGGCGCAGGTGCGACAGTTCCAGAGCGAGTGACGTGGCGGCGTGCTCCAGCGCGAACACGGTGTACTCGTCGGCGTCTGCCTGGGGATCGACCAGGGCAAGTACTCCGAGGACCTCACCGCGGGGGCGTACCAGGGAGATCAGCCGGTCCTTGATGCGCACGGGTCCGCCTCTCCGGGCGATCGCCTGGAGCATCTCCTCATGGCGTGCGAGGTCCGGTTCCGGATAGGGGTCGGGCCGGCCGGGACCGGTCCAGGACCGCAGTCGGCCGTAGCGGTCCTCCACCAGCACGGGAAACCCGGTGAGCTCATGCAGTGCGCTGGTGATGGCCTCCTCGCCGCCGCCCGAGGCCGCGACCTCGGCGAGGGCCTCGTGCACGGCCCGCCGATATCCCTGCTCGACCACGAGAGAGATCAGCCGCCGCTGGAAGGCTGCCCGTTCCCGTCGCAGTCGGTGCAGCTCCAGGGCGTCTTCCCGCTCGCGGCGGTGCGCGACGGCGACCGACAGGGCCGCGGCGGTGAGGCGTACGAGCGTGGCGAGCAGGAAGTGCTGGGCCTCGGTGGGCCGGGAGCGAGACGTCACCACGAGGTAGCCGTGCAGTCCACCGGGTCCGTGCAGGGCCAAGGCCCGGCCCCTGGACCGGCCGGGAACGGTTACGGGGACGTCCCGCCCTGTCAGCTCTCGCACCGTCCGGTCGACGGCTGACGCCTGACCCGGCCCGACCTGCGGGCTGGGGACCATATGGCCGTGCACTCTGAGGTATCCGGCCTCGGCTCTGTACGGGCCGACAGCCGACACGTGGCCCATGGCCAGGCGCAGGATCTCGCTTTCGTCCCGAGTGTCGAACAGGGCGCGAGAGACTGCCGGCATTTTGCGGGACGCCAGGGTGGAAAGGGGCGGGCGAGCCCCTCTCCGCGAGATCGTGGGGTGCTGTCCCAGACTTGCCGGCGGCAGGCTGCGTTCCCGGTCGGGACGGCGTCGGTACACGCTCCGACCCCTCCAGCCGGCCATGGGATTACTCCCTTCCCTGAGCCCCCGGAGAGGTGACAGCGCTTCTTCCTCCACGCCTCCCCCGACCAACTTACCCGAGATGTCCGGAGTCTTCGTCTCGTGCTCGCGGGGGGACGGGCTCCGTTGTTCTTTGACCTCCCGGGCGCAGGCGCAGAGCTGCTCGGTTCGCGAGTCTGGGGCGTGCCGGGGGCCGCCGTGCACACCGGCAGGAAGGACTGGGCGATGACCGAGCAGCCTCGCAGGCCCGTGGCCATGTACGAGACGTACCAGGAAGCCGAACGCGCCGTCGACCACCTCTCGGACCAGGGATTTCCCGTGGAGAGGGTGGCCATCATCGGCCAGGACGTCCGCCTCGTCGAGCAGGTCGTCGGCCGTATGGACCATGGCAGGGCCGCCCTGCACGGAGCGGCGAGCGGGGCCCTTCCCGGAGCGCTGATCGGCTGGCTCTTCGGCCTGCTCGACTGGGTGGACCCGCTCGTCTCCGCCCTGCTCGTCGCCCTCTACGGCCTGATCTTCGGAGCGGTAGTGGGCTCGCTGTTCGGCCTGCTGCTGTACGCCCTCCAGGGCGGCCGACGGGACTTCGCCTCCGTCCGCTCGATGCAGCCCAGCCGGTACGACGTCGTCGTGGACGAAGCGGTCGCCGACGAGGCGGTACGGCTGCTCGGCGGGTTGCGGACCGCCGGTGCCGGTGGACGTCCCGCCCATACCTGAACGATCGGATCCGCAGTGCCGGCGCTTGCCGCCGCACGGGAGGAGTTCCTCATGGCCAAGGCAGTGGGCATCGACCTGGGCACCACGAACTCGGTGATCGCCGTGTGGGAGGGCGGCGAACCTTCCGTCGTGCCCAACACCGAGGGCAACCGTACGACACCGTCCGTGGTGGCCTTCACCGACACCGGGGAACGGCTGGTGGGCCAGCTGGCCCGGCGCCAGGCGATCCTCAATCCCAAGGGCACCATCTACTCGGCCAAGCGGTTCATCGGCCGGCACTTCGACGAGATCCCGGACGAGGCCAGAGCGGTGGCGTACGACGTCGTCGAGGGCCCGGGCGGCGTCGCCCGCTTCAAGGTGCGCGACAAGCTCCATGCGCCCGAGGAGATCAGCGCCCAGGTGCTGCGCAAACTCGCCGACGACGCGTCCAAGCAGCTCGGGGAACGGGTCACGGAGGCGGTCATCACCGTGCCCGCCTACTTCAACGACGCCCAGCGCACCGCCACCAAGGACGCCGGCCGGATCGCCGGACTGGAGGTACTGCGGATCATCAACGAGCCGACCGCGGCCGCCCTCGCGTACGGCATGGACAAGAAGCAGCACGAGACAGTGCTGGTCTTCGACCTCGGCGGCGGCACGTTCGACGTGAGCATCCTCGACGTGGGCGACGGCGTGGTGGAGGTGCGTTCCACGGCGGGCGACAGTCACCTGGGCGGTGACGACTTCGACCGGCGTCTGGTGGATCACCTCGCGGACGACTTCCAGAAGGAGAACGGCATCGATCTGCGCAAGGATGCGCAGGCCCTGCAACGTCTGTTCGAGGCGTCGGAGAAGGCCAAGACCGAGCTGAGTTCGGTGACGCAGACGCAGGTCAGCCTGCCGTTCATCACCGCCGACGCCTCGGGACCCAAGCACCTCACCGACTCGGTCATGCGGTCCACGTTCGATCAGATCACCAGCGACCTGGTGGAGCGGTGCCTGGAACCGGTCCAGCAGGCCATGGCCGACGCCAAGGTCGGCGAGAGCGACATCGACGAGGTCATCCTCGTCGGCGGTTCCACCCGCATCCCCGCCGTCCAGGCCCTCGTGCGCCGGCTGACCGGCGGCAAGGAACCCAACATGAGCGTCAACCCCGACGAGGTCGTGGCCCTGGGCGCCGCGATCCAGGCCGGGGTGCTCAAGGGCGAGGTCAAGGACGTCCTGCTGCTCGATGTCACGCCCCTGTCGCTGGGTGTCGAGACACGCGGCGGAGTGATGACGAAGATCATCGAGCGGAACACCACCATCCCGGTGCGCCGCAGCGAGACCTTCTCCACCGCCGAGGACAACCAGCCCGCCGTCGACATCGTCGTCCTCCAGGGCGAGCGCGAACGGGCCGCCGACAACCGTGTGCTCGGCCGCTTCCAGCTCACCGACATCCGTCCGGCGCCGCGCGGCGAACCGCAGGTCGAGGTCACCTTCGACATCGACGCCAACGGCATTCTCAACGTCAAGGCCCGAGACCGGGACACCGGCAAGGAACAGGGCATCACCATCACCGAGAGCTCCAACCTCGACCGGAGCGAGGTCGAGCGCATGGTCCAGGAGGCCGAGCGCAACCAGGGCCAGGACCAGGCCCTGCGTGAGGCCGTCGACGCCCGCAACGAGCTCGACGCCGTCGCGTACCAGGTCGACAAGCGCCTCGCCGAGCTGGGCGACGCCGCACCCGCGCACGAGAAGGCGCGCGCCGAGATGCTGGTGTCGGATGCCCGGGCGGCGGTCAAGGAGGAGGCGGGCGTGGAGCGGGTGCGGCCTCTGACCTCCGAACTCCAGCAGGTGCTGACAGGGCTGGCGGCGCATCAGGGCGGCGCCACCACGGGCGGTCCCGACCAGGACACCACCGGAGGCGGTGCGACCGGTGGCGGCCCGAGCGGCGGTGGCGGTGACGACGACGTCATCGATGCCGAGTTCGACAAGGACTGAGGAACCGCCATGCCGATCCACCCAAGGGCTTCCGACCCGGCCGTGCCGGACCCGGCCGACCCGGCTCCGGAGGGCGCCGTACGCCCTCCCCGAGGGGATCTTCCGCGCTCGGGCCCGCCGACCGGACCGGGGCCTGACACCGGCGAGGAACCCGGCCCCGACGCGGCCGGCGGCCCCGCACCGGCCGAGGACGAGCACACGGCCGAGCTCAAGGAACTCGAGGACCGCTGGCGGCGCGCGCTCGCCGACCTCGACAACCTCCGCAAACGCCACACCAGGGAACTGGAGCGGGAGCGGACGTCCGAGCGATCCCGCACGGCCGCCGCGTTCCTGCCCGTCCTGGACAACCTCGAACTCGCCCTGACCCATGCCGGATCCGACCCCGGCGCGATCGTCGAGGGCGTCCGGGCGGTCCGCGACCAGGCGGTGAACGTCCTCCAACTGCTCGGCTACCCGCGGCACGCGGAGACCGGCGTCGCCTTCGACCCGGCCCGGCACGAGGTGGTCGGCGTCGTCCAGGACCCCGACGCCCCACCGGGCACGGTCGTCGAGGTGCTGCGCCCGGGCTACGGTGACGGCGAACGCCAGCTCAGGCCCGCCGCCGTGACTGTCGCGAAGCGGGAGTGACCGGTCATGGCACGGGACTTCTACGAGGTGCTGGGCGTGTCACGGACCGCGAGCCAGGACGAGATCCAGCAGGCGTATCGCCAACTCGCCCGCAAGTACCACCCCGACGTCAACAAGGACCCGGGCGCGGAGGAACGCTTCAAGGACCTCAACGAGGCGTACAGCGTCCTGTCGGACCCCAAGACCCGGGCCCGTTACGACCGCTTCGGCGAGGACTTCAGGAAGGTCCCCGAGGACTGGGAGGAGCGGGTCGGTGCCGGCGCGGGACCCGGGGGCGGCTTCCGCGGCCGGAGGACCGCGGGCGCGGGCGGCCCTCGTGTCCGGTACACCACCGGCTTCGGCGACGACTTCGCAGCGGAGGGCGTCGACATCGAGGACCTGCTCGGCTCGCTCTTCGGAGCCGGCGGCGCCGCCGGCGGTGTACCGGGGGCCGACCAGGAGGCCGAGCTGCCGCTCACCGTCGAGGAGGCGTACAGGGGCGGCCGCCGCACCGTCATGCTCGCCGGCCCCACCGGGCAGCCGCGACGGTACGAGGTCGACGTACCGCCCGGCGTCACCGATGGGCAGCGCATCCGGCTGGCGGGCGAGGGCGGGCGGGGCAGTGGTGACGCCGCCGCTGGGGATCTGTATCTGCGGGTGCGTATGCAGCCCCACCCCCGGTTCCGGCTGGACGGCCGCGACGTCCACGTAAAGGTCCCCGTCACCCCCTGGGAGGCGGCCCTGGGTGCGACCGTGCCGGTGCCCACCCCCGGCGGCGGCACGGCCAAGGTCACGGTGCCCGCGGGCTCGTCCAGCGGCCGGCGACTGCGGCTGCGCGGCGAGGGCATGCCGAACCCGCGCGGCGCGAACGGTGACCTGTACGCCGAACTCCGCGTCATGGTGCCGCCTGACCTCGGCGACCGGGAGCGCGAGCTGTTCGAGGAGCTCGCCGCCACCTCTTCATACGACCCCAGGAGGACGTGATGAGCGACCGACCCTCATGGGCTGCGGCCGGCGGCCGGCCCGCCCGGGCCGAGGCAGGCGGGCGTCCCGTACGGACGAGCGCCGGCTCCACGGCCGTGCGGTACGCGCTCGTCCCCGTGCCCAGGCTTTCCCTGGACACCGTGGCCCGCCGCTCGGGCCTCCACCCCGACCTGGTCCGCCGGTTCGTCGCCCTCGGCCTGGTCGACGCCGAACGCGACGCCGCGGGGCACCTCGTGTTCGACCCCGCGGCTCCGGCGATCCTCGCCCGCGTCCAGCGGTTGCGCTCCGGACTCTGCCTCAACTACGCATCCATCGGTCTGGTGCTCGACCTGCTCGACCGCATCAGCCTGCTCGAAGCCGCACTGCGCGACCGCGGCGGGAGGAGTGACTCACCCTCATGGACATGAACCGTCTCACCCAGAAGTCACAGGAAGCGCTCCAGGAGGCGCAGACTGCCGCCGTTCGCATGGGCCAGACCGAGGTAGACGGTGAGCACCTGCTGCTCGCGCTCCTCGACCAGGAGGACGGTCTGATCCCCCGTCTGCTGCAACAGGCGGGCAGGGAGCCCGAGGAGCTCAGTGCGGCTGTGCGTATGGAGCTGTCCCGCCGGCCCAAGGTGACCGGCCCGGGTGCGGCACCGGGCCAGGTGTTCGTCACCCAGCGCCTGTCCCGGCTGCTGGACACGGCCGAGCGGGAGGCCAAACGTCTGAAGGACGAGTACGTGTCCGTGGAGCACCTCCTGCTGGCCCTGGCCGAGGAGGGCTCGTCCACCGCCGCCGGACGGCTGCTCAAGGAGCACGGCGTCACCCGGGACTCGTTCCTGAGCGCGCTGACCCAGATCCGCGGCAACCAGCGCGTGACCTCGGCCAACCCCGAAGTGGCCTACGAGGCGCTGGAGAAGTACGGCCGCGACCTGGTCGCCGAGGCCAGGGACGGCAAACTCGACCCGGTCATCGGGCGGGACGCCGAGATCCGCCGCGTCACCCAGATCCTCAGCCGCAAGTCCAAGAACAACCCGGTCCTCATCGGCGACCCCGGCGTCGGCAAGACCGCCATCGTCGAGGGCCTCGCCCAGCGCATCGTCCGCGGCGATGTGCCCGAAGGACTGCGCGACAAGACCGTCTTCGCACTCGACATGGGCTCCCTGGTGGCCGGGGCGAAGTACCGGGGCGAGTTCGAGGAACGCCTCAAGGCCGTGCTGTCCGAGGTGAAGGCCGCCCAGGGGCACATCCTGCTCTTCGTCGACGAACTCCACACCGTCGTGGGGGCGGGCGCCGCCGAGGGAGCCATGGACGCGGGCAACATGCTCAAGCCGATGCTCGCCCGCGGCGAACTCCACATGATCGGTGCCACCACCCTCGACGAGTACCGCAAGCACATCGAGAAGGACGCCGCCCTCGAACGCCGCTTCCAGCAGGTCCTGGTCGAAGAGCCGAGCGTGGAGGACACCATCTCCATCCTGCGCGGACTGCGCGAACGTCTGGAAATCTTCCACGGCGTGAAGATCCAGGACACCGCGCTGGTATCCGCGGCCACCCTCAGCCACCGCTACATCACCGATCGGTTCCTGCCCGACAAGGCCATCGACCTCGTCGACGAGGCGTGCGCCCGGTTGCGTACCGAGATCGACTCGATGCCGGCCGAACTCGACGAGATCACTCGCCGCGTCACCCGCCTGGAGATCGAGGAGGCCGCCCTCTCCAAGGAGACCGACCCGGCGAGCGAAGCCCGCCTGGAGGAGCTGCGCAGGGAACTGGCCGACCTGCGCGGCGAGGCCGACGCCAAGCACGCCCAGTGGGAGGCCGAACGGCAGGCCATCCGCCGCGTGCAGGAACTGCGCCAGGAACTGGAGCAGGTCCGCCACGAGGCGGAGGAGG
Organism: Streptomyces resistomycificus; assembly: GCF_001514265.1. Lineage (GTDB taxonomy): Bacteria > Actinomycetota > Actinomycetes > Streptomycetales > Streptomycetaceae > Streptomyces > Streptomyces resistomycificus. The sequence continues at coordinate 854,546 of NZ_KQ948989.1, forward strand.
CAGAACGCGCCTACGACCTCAACCGCGCCGCCGAACTCCGCTACGGCCGCCTCCAGGACCTGGAGCGCCGGCTCGCCGCAGAGGAGGAGCAACTGGCCGCGAAGCAAGGGGAGAACCGGCTGCTGCGCGAGGTCGTCACGGAGGAGGAGATCGCCGAGATCGTCGCCGCCTGGACCGGCGTTCCCGTCGCCCGCCTCCAGGAGGGCGAACGCGAGAAGCTGCTTCGCCTCGACGAGATCCTGCGCGAGCGCGTCATCGGCCAGGACGAGGCCGTTCAGCTTGTCGCCGACGCCATCATCCGCGCCCGTTCCGGCATCCGGGATCCGCGCCGCCCCATCGGCTCGTTCATCTTCCTGGGCCCCACCGGCGTGGGGAAGACCGAGCTGGCCAAGACCCTCGCCCGGGCCCTGTTCGACTCCGAGGAGAACATGGTCCGCCTCGACATGAGCGAGTACCAGGAGCGGCACACCGTCAGCCGGCTGATGGGGGCCCCGCCCGGGTACGTCGGCTACGAGGAAGGCGGCCAGCTCACCGAGGCCGTACGCCGCAAGCCGTACTCGGTCGTGCTGTTCGACGAGATCGAGAAGGCGCACACCGATGTCTTCAACACCCTGCTGCAGATCCTCGACGACGGCCGCATCACCGACGCCCAGGGCCGCACCGTCGACTTCCGCAACGCCGTGATCATCATGACGTCCAACATCGGCTCCGAGCACCTCCTCGACGGCGCCACCGCCGAGGGTGAGATCAAGCCGGACGCCCGCGCCCTGGTGATGGGTGAGCTGCGGGGGCACTTCCGTCCGGAGTTCCTCAACCGCGTCGACGACATCGTGCTGTTCAAGCCGCTCGGTGAGCGGCAGATCGAGCGGATCGTGGATCTGCAGTTCAACGAGCTGCGAAGCCGCCTCGCCGAGCGTCGCATCACCGTTGAACTCACCGAGGCGGCCCGAGAGTTGATCGCCCACCAGGGCTACGACCCGGTGTACGGCGCACGGCCGCTGCGGCGTTTCATCTCCCACGAGGTCGAGACGCTGGTCGGGCGCGCCCTGCTGCGCGGCGACGTCCAGGACGGCGCGAAGATCCGCGTCGACGCCGAGCACGGAGAGCTGGTGGTCACCTACGACCAGCCCGAGGACGTGAAGGGAGCGAGGGCGGCATGAGTACCGTGCAAGCCACCAACGTCACCTGCCCGCACTGCGGGCGCACCAACCGGGTACCCGTGGCCGCCGAGGGCCGCCCCAGGTGCGCCAACTGCAAGCAGCCTCTGCCGTGGATGGCAGACGCGGGCGACGACGACTTCACCGAGGTCGTCGAGCAGGCCACCGTGCCCGTCGTCGTCGACCTGTGGGCCACCTGGTGCGGCCCCTGCCGCATGGTGAGCCCCGCGCTGGAGAAGGTCGCCGCCGATCTCGCGGGAAAGATCAAGCTGGTCAAGGTCGACATCGACAAGAACCCGCGCCTGGCGCAGCGGTTCGAGGTCCAGGCGGTACCGACGCTGTTGGTCCTCGACAAAGGGCAGACCATCGCCCGGCAGGCGGGTGCCGCACCTGCCCCTGCCCTGCAGCGGTGGGTGGAGCAGTCGATCGCTGGCCGCGAACCGGCCGGGAAAGGGTGATCAGCCATGACCGTACGAACAGACCCCCACCTCGCGCTCGTGCGGCCGGTCCAGCCACGGACCCCCGAAGGGTGTCAGGAGTGTCTGCTGCTCGGCTCTCCATGGGTCCACCTCAGGCTCTGCCTGACCTGCGGCCACGTCGGCTGCTGCGATTCCTCTCCGAACCGGCACGCGCGCCGTCACGCCGCCGCCGACGGCCATCCGATCGTGGCGTCGCTGGAGCCCGGCGAGGACTGGCGGTGGTGCTTCGTCCACGAGGCGCTCGTGTGATGGCCCGCGACGAGACGCGACCAGGCCCGGCGCCCGTGCCGGACGAGGCGGAGGAGAGCGTCCCCTTCGAGACCGCCGACATCTACGGCGCCTATCCCCGCCTGCCGGACGACCAGATGGCCCGCCTGGCGCAGCATGGCCGGCGGCGCGCGGTCCACGCCGGTGACGTGCTGATCCGGGAAGGGGAGCGGTGCGAGACGTTCTACGTCGTCCTCAGTGGCTCGGTCGCCATCGTCGAGGGCTACGGCACGCCCGACGAACGTCTGCTGCGTGTGCACGGCCCCGGCCGCTTCATCGGCGAACTCGGCCTCCTGAACGGGCAGGTGGCCTTCTACACCGCCGTGGTCAGGGACCCCGGTGAGGCACTCGCCCTGTCCATGGATCAGCTGCGTGACCTGGTTACCCGGGACTCCGTCCTCGGCGATGTGGTGCTGCGCGCCTGCCTGGGCCGCCGTGCCCTGCTCGTCGGGCAGGGCGCCGGTTTCCGCATCATCGGCTCGCGCTATTCGCCTGACACCCGGCGGCTGCGCGAGTTCGCCGCCCGCAACCGGCTGCCGCACCGCTGGATCGATCTGGAGACCGACGAGGAGGCCGAGGAACTGCTGCGCCGCTTCGGCGTCGGCCCGGAGGAGACACCGCTCGTCATCTGGCGGGACACCACTTTGTTGCGCAACCCCAGCAACGCGGAACTGGCCCGGCTCATGGGCCTGCCGTCGCTGCCTGCCGGAAACCATCACGGCGATCTCCTGATCGTCGGCTCCGGACCCGCGGGTCTCGCCGCCGCGGTGAACGCCGCCTCGGAGGGCCTGGACACGACCGTGGTCGAGGCCATGGCCAGCGGCGGCCAGGCCGCCACGTCGTCCCGCATCGAGAATCTGCTCGGCTTCCCCTCCGGCATCTCCGGCGCCGAACTCACCGAACGCGCTGTGCTCCAGGCCGACAAGTTCGGCGCCAGGATCAGCGTCCCGGCGGAGGCGGCCCGGCTCGAACCGCGGGACGGGCACTACGCCGTCGGGTTCGCCGACGGCAGCGAGATCACCGCCCGTAGCATCGTCCTGGCCACCGGCGCTCGCTACCGCCGCCTCCAGGTGCCCGGCATCGAACGCCTGGAGGGAACGAGCGTCCACTACTCGGCGACCGTCTACGAGGCCCAGCAGTGCCGCACCGACCCGGTGGCCGTCGTCGGCGGAGGCAACTCCGCGGGCCAGGCCGTGCTCTTCCTGGCCGGGTACGCACCGCAGGTGTATCTGCTCGTCCGTGGACCGAGCCTCGAGGCACACATGTCCCGCTACCTGATCGATCAGGTCGAGCGCCACCCGCGGGTGCGCGTGCTGCTGCACACCGAGACGACCGAGGCACTCGGCGACAAGGTGCTGGAGGCGGTCACCGTGGTCGACCACCGTACGGGCGAGCATCGGCACCTCGCGGTGCGCGCCCTGTTCGTCTTCACCGGCGCCGAGCCCCACACCGAGTGGCTGTCCGACGCGCTCGCCCTCGACGCGCGCGGCTTCGTGCTCACCGGGGCGGAGGCGCAGGCCTGTTCCGTCCCCGGGCTGTGGCAGAGCCAGGGCCGCGACTGCCTGACGTCGGAGACCAGCCTGCCTGGCGTATTCGCCGCCGGAGACGTCCGCAGCGGCTCGGTGAAACGCGTGGCCTCCGCGGTCGGCGAAGGCGCGATGAGCATCCACTTCGTGCACCGCTACCTGGGCCACACGGCCGCGCCCGGCGGCACCGACAGCTTCCCGCACACCCGCCCGAGGGAGTCCGCTTGGCTCGGATGACTTCAAGAGAGACGACATCACGAGAAGGAGAGTGAGGCGACGGTAATGACTACGCCCGTCCGGTACCAGCGGGGTGCCGCAATGCAGGCCAGGCCGCTTGGCTGGGCACGCAATCCGCTGACGGAGTTCGATCAACTGCTCAGCGGGATGAGCGGACCGGCTGCGGCTGCCCGGAGAGGTCGACACCGAAAAGATCAATGCGCAGACGTCGGAGGGGGTGCTCACCATCACCGTCCCCGAGGCCGAGGTCGCAAAGCCCCGGCACGTCGAGATCAGCGAGACGAGTGAAAGCACCGGGAGCAGCGGTTGAGACGCGAACGCCGCGGTTCCGGACCCCCGTCCGGCACCGCGGCCGGGCCGGCGAGGCCCGACATCCGGGGTGACTCATGAACGACGTCCCGTATCCCAGCCCCTCACGGCGGCGGAGACTCGGCATGTGGCTCGCCGCCGGCTTCTTTTCGGCGCCGCAGACGCCAGGCGCGCAGCAGCGGAAGGGGGAGCAGACCCAGCGGGGCTCGTCGGCCCATGTCCGTCTGGTCCTCGCGGTCGAATGCCCGTGCGTAACGCTCGGCGTCCTGGGCCGTCGGATATCGCTTGCTTCCCGCTGCTCCGCACCCACGCGCGCAGTGCCAGAGCATCGCGTCGCCCTCATGGCGAGAGCACCCGGCCGGTCCGACAGCGCACCGGGCGACCCCCATGACCAGCGATGACCGGCGCAGAAGGAGTCAGCGATGAAATACGACGGATTCCTCGCCCACGTACGCGAGCGAGGCGAATACAAGGACCAGGACGAAGCCGCGGATGTCACCAACGCCGTGCTGGAAGTGCTGGCCCAACGGATCAGCCCGGGAGAGGTCAAGGACCTCGCATCCCAGATGCCCGGCCCGCTGGGACAGGTTCTGAACCATGCAACGCCCCAGCAGGCGCAGAGCTTCGGGATCGAAGAGTTCTACCGCCGGGTCGCCGAGCGCACGGGTGCCCGGCCGCGTACGGCACAGTGGGACGCCAGCGCAATCCTGACCACCGTGGCCGACGCTGTGACTGGCGGAGAACTGAATCAGATCATCAGCCAACTCCCCTCCAGTTACGCGGTCCTGTTCGGAAAGGCCGACCTCGCGGACTGAGCTCGTGAACGGCGTAGGCAGCCGTAAGCGGCAACTGTGGCCGTGCTGCACCCGCTTCGGGATCGTCTCCCGGTCGAGATGGCCGTACGTTCGGCGCCTAACTGCCGACCATCGTCAGCGGAACCTCGAATCCGGGTGCCGAACTCGTTTGCCGCGCTCCTGCCGTGACCCCGGTGGAGGAGGTCATGAGTGCGGTCCGACGCGCCGATCAGGCCTGCGACGCCCCGGCCGCGGCAGTACCAGGTCGCGGGCGGTTCACGGATCAGGGGGCTGCCACTCGAGCATCAAGATCGTGGCGTCGTCGCTGAGTTCGTTGTGCTGATGCTCGAGGATGGCATGGATGAGCAGGCGCAGCACTTCCGGGGCGCTCTGCCCTGCTGCGGTCGACCGGATGACGTAGTCGGTGAAGCGCTCCAGGCCGAACTCCTCGCCCGCCTCGTCGCGTGATTCCACGACGCCGTCCGAGTAGAGCAGTATTCGGTCACCGGGTTCGAGGCTGACGTCGTGCACTTGACGGGCGGTCCCGGCGAGAGTGGCGGGCAGACCCAAAGGCGGCTCAGGTGGCCGCTCCAAGGCATTGTGGAGCAGGCGGTGGCGACGTATGAGCAACGGAGGCGGGTGGCCGCAATTGCACCAGCGCAGCACACCGGTGGGCTTGTGCAACTGGGTGAAGACACCCGTGCAGAACTGATCCGGAAGCCACTTCGCCAACGCATCGTCCATGGTGCCCACGAGTTCGTTCAGGTCTGCCCCGCTGCGCCGGGCGTTACGGCAGCCTGCCATGGCGACAGAGGTGGCAAGTCCGGACGCCAGATCGTGTCCCATGCCGTCGAGTACTGCGGCGTGCAGAACGTCCTCGGTGAACGCGTGGTCGAAAGCATCGCCGCCCAGTTCGTACGCAGGCTCCAGAACCGCCGTCGACACGACCCGTCCGGTGCCGATCGACCGGGGAGGGAGAAAGGCCCTCACCATCTCCGTGGGCAGGTGCATCGGCCGGGTACGCATGCGCTGCGCGATGGTGTCACTGTAGGCGCGCTTGGACGTGATGATCAGCGCGAGGAGAAGCGCCGCCGTTCGGCAGCGCCGTAGCTTGAGCCCGTCCAGGGTGCTCATGTTCAGCTCCATGACGCCCAGCCGCTCTGCTCCGTCGGCCAGGGGCAGCCACACGTTCAGGTCTCCGGAGGGCGCTTCTTCCACTCGGGGGGAGTCGGTGCGGTAGGCCCATCCGGCCAGCGACGTGTCGAGCTCAAGTTCCGGCTCGCCTTCGACGAACGGCACCAGCAGTCTTTGCTGGATGTCGACCAGATAGATGACGGCCCTGCCCAGGCCCATGGCCTCGGTATACCGGTTCAGGACCACGGGCAGTTCCGCAGGTGATGCCGGCTGGGCCGCCCTGACCAGCTCATCCAGCAGCCGCTCCCCGGACCCGACGGACACGTTCCTGTCCATGCCTTCGATGATCCCTTCGAGGACGGGCCGTCACAATCCGAGCTCCCCGACTCTCGAGCTGGAGCACGTCGTTGCGGCAGCCGAGCAAGCAGAACGCACTGACGCTGTTCGGCCGTGGCCTTCACCGCCTGTTCCGGTCGCCGCTCACAGCAGGAGGTCGAAGACGGCCCGAGCCTCGTCCCAGTGCTGGGTCTGGGGATTTTTCAGGTCGGGGTGGAGGATCTTGAAGCTCTGAGCAAGGGCCAGGCTGAGTCCGCCGATGATGTCCGGATAGGCCGCCTCGGTCTCCTCATCGGGCGTGCGGTCCAGGGCGGGATGGGTGGCGAGCTGTTCCAGGATCGGCTTGAGTTCGACTTCCTGGTCGATCTTCCGGAAGTGGTGAATGCTCTCCTGCAGGCCTTTCGTGATCGGCAGGTCAGATGTCCGGATGATGTCGCGCCGGTCGGCCTTGGCAGTGGCCTGGGCGACGGTCAGCAGATCGTAGAGCTTGGCATCGACGAAGTCGCTGTAGCGCTTGAGATCGTTCTTGTCGACGTCCAGCCCTGCGGCCGCACGGAAGAACCTCTCGAACCTGGCGATGGACATCACGGTCATGACGGCAACCTCCGGCTGCGGGGGCCGGGTGGCTCCCGGCCCCTGGGCTTCACAGTCAGCCTGGCCGACGGGGGCGCGCGAACGCATGCGCATGCCGGGCCCAATCAACCTCCCTGTATTGCCCTGCCAGGCCCATGCGTCCGCCTGCCCGGGTTGTCGGACGGGCGTGCGGACCGAAAGCACGGCCAGAGAGCGCTCGGGAGAGCCGGTGAGCAGCAGCCAGGACCGGTTGACGCGGCCCATCCCGCCCACCAGCTGCCCCGGCGCCGGGCGGGACGTGGCGCTTTGCCCCCCAAGGCGTTCTGGATTCTCCCGCGTGGCAGGGCTTTGCGGGGATTCCGGCTCCCGGGCGGATACCGAAGCGGGGTGGCGGGTGGCGCGGCGTGCGGTGCGTACCAGGGCGATGCCCGGGAGATCCGGCCGTACTGCACCCGCAGGCGGAGGCCGGCGTGTCACGTGGCGTGGACGTTACCGCGGCGGCGTCTGTGGGCACTCGGGATCGGCGGGGCAGCCGACGAGGAGGGTCCGTTCATGCAGGTGTCGTCTCAGGGCGTTACGGTCGTGGCTCTCCTGGCGGATCCGGACGCGCCGACGGAGATCGCGCAGCGCATGGCCCGGACACTTCCTGATCGGCTCACCGACAAGTCAGGTCAGGCACGACGGTTCGACGTCGAGGTGGTCAGTGAGCCCTTCACCTCGGGGACAGAGGACCCGCCCACCTTGATGCGCAGGATCATGGACCGTGGGAGTGCGGAGAACTGGGACATCGTCGTGGCCCTCACCGACCTTCCGCTGCACTCTCACGGGCGCAAGCTCGCTGTGAATCTGAATCACGAACGCGGCTTGGCGCTGCTCTCTCTTCCTTCACTGGGGGGCCTGCGGCTGCAGACAAGAGCCCGGCGGGCCGTCGAAGAAGCCGTGCTCGGCATGGCCAGTCCGCAAACCAATGGGGCTGAAGGAACTCCGCGAAGTCAGCCGCTTCCGGGGCCCTCCGTCAATCGTCTCGCCCCTTCTTATCCGCGCCAAACCGATGAGAAGGAGACCGACGATCTTCGGTACGTCGTCAGCGGGCCGCGCGGTTACCTGCGGGTGCTCGCCGGTATGGTCCGCGCCAACCGGCCGTGGCGGTTGGTGCCGGGCTTGTCGAAAGCCCTGGCGGCCGCACTCGCCACGGGAGCAGTCGCCACCGTGAACTCCACCGTCTGGACCCTGGCCGCGTCCCTCAGCACGCCACGCCTCGTGATTGCCACGGTCGGATCTGTCGCGATCATGATCGGCTGGCTGATCATAGACGCGGAGCTGTGGCATCGAGCAACAGAGAGCTCTCCGGAGGCGAGGCAGAGGGCGCGGCTGTACAACGCCTCGACGGTCGTGACCGTGGGTATCGGCGTGCTCGTCTGCTACGTGGGTTTGATGGTCATCAACTGGGTGTGGGCGCTGTTCATCCTCAACGACCAAGCGTTCGCGGCCGTGACACGAACCCCACTGAACGCCGAGGAGTACTTGACGCTGTCCTGGTTCGTCGCTTCGGTCGCCACAGTGGGCGGCGCGCTGGGATCGGGCTTGGAGAGCGACGACGCGATCCGGGCAGCCGCCTACTCCAAGCGCGAACAGGAACGTCGCCACAGGCTCCAGGACAACCACAATGACTAGACGGAGCCCGAGTCGGATACGGCGGTGGTCGGTCTCGGGCTGCATCTCGATGGCGAGTTCGGTCGGGTCGATGAGGCCGTTGCACCACATGCAGCCGATGCCCGGGGCGATCAAGCGTGTGGTGGTGCGGATCTGCCCGACGTCACCGTCTGAGGAGACGGGGATCTTCACGCCGACTTGAGTGGCGGGGATGAGGACTCGTGGACGACGGCTTGACCCAAGTCCGGGCCGAATGGCTGTCGGCGGCCAAGGAAGATCCAGGCGCAGAGCACAAGCTCACGCAGTGCCTCGGGGTCCTCGACTCTTCGTGGGACCGTGGTCAGGCGGATCTGTGGATTTGCTCGGATTGCGTTACGGGCGGCGAGATCGGGTGTGTCACATCGCGGGTCTGGAGTGCCCGTGTTCCACGCCCAGCAGGGCGAAGGCGTTGTGGATGCCCTGTTCGAGCAGTTCGTCGGCAAGCTGCCGGTCGGTGAGGGCTCGGGAGAGCTGGAGTGTCCCGGCCATCATGGCGTAGGCGCCGAGCGCCTTGGTGCGGACCGAGAGGGGATCGTCGGGTGCCAGGCGGGCGGCGATGCCGTCGATGACCATCAGTACGCCGTCGGTGTAAGCCCGCTTGGTCGGGTCTGCGCAGCGCCGGATTTCGTCGAGCAGGGCGGCGGAGGGGCAGCCGTCGTCGGAGCTGTCGCGATGCTGGGCGGACAGGTACCAGCGCACGATCTGCTCGAGTCCTGCGCGGCCGGGTTCCGCCTGCGCGACGATGCTCGCGTTCTGCGCCTGCAATTGGTCGGCGATCGCGGTGGCGACGAGGTCGTCCTTGGATGTGAAGTGGGTGTAGAAGGCGCCGTTGGTCAGCCCCGCGTCCGTCATGAGCGTCGAGATGCCCGAGCCGTCGATGCCGTCCCGCTTGAACCGGCGTCCGGCCGCCTCGATGATCCGCTGCCGGGTCGCCTGCTTGTGCTCTTTCCCGTAGCGCACCGCGCGCTCCTCTGCTCGTCGGAGGGGCTGCTTGCTCTTGGGGCGCCCTCGTCATGATTGTATTCCGATCGTACTTCAATAGATCCGAGGCTCCAGTGACTGCCCGTTCGGTGGCGAGGTGTCGTGCCGGGTGGCGCGGCACCCCCTCGCTCGGGGGTGTTCATCACGCGTCGCGGAGTATGGCCGGCTGTGAGGCTCGCTTGCGTCCCTTCGTCCCCGTACACAGTATTATGAACGTAATTCAATTGGGCCGGTCAGCGCAGCCTCAGTGCTCGGCGAGGTGGACGCCTGGGTGATCGGAACGAGGCATGGGTCGGCACCCGCCGCTGTGTGACCTGGTCGTGCCGGTGCACGCCACTCTTCGTGCTCTACACCGGTGCCGGCCACGCGTTCCTGTTCCAGTACGCCAAGGCCTTCACCAGGCAGGTGGCCGACTTCCTCGCCGCCTGACCACACCGGCCCCGAGGGCGTGCCTCAGGGTCGTGGCGCCCTTTGGGTGAGCGGCTCGAGGCGCCCGTTCACTGACGCGACCTCGCCTTCCGCCTCACCCCATGAACGCGAGAGCGTTCTCGATCCCCAGCTCAAGGACCTCGTCGGCGCGCTTCTGGTCGGACAGGGCGCGGGACAGCTGCAACGTCCCCACCAGCATGGTGAAGAGGCCGATGGCCTTGGCCTGAGCGGACCGCGGGTCCTCGGGTGTCAGGCGGGCGGAGATCTCCTCCAGGATGGCCCGCGCGCCGTCGCTGTAGGCCTGCCTGGTCCCGTCCTCGCAGCGGCCGATCTCGTCGAGAAGGGCGGCGGAGGGGCATCCGAGGCCGGGGTGGTCCCGGTGCTCGGGGGACAGGTACTCGCGAATGAGGTCCTCGAGTCCCGGGCGGCCGGGTCGCAGGGTGCCGTACCTCGCGACCTGCGTGTGCAGTTCCTCGGCCACGACATGGGTGACGAGGTCGTCCTTGGACGCGAAGTGGGCGTAGAAGGCTCCGTTGGTGAGCCCCGCGTCCGCCATCAGCGTGGAGATGCCCGAGCCGTCGATGCCGTCCTGCTTGAACCGGTGGCCGGCCTTCTCGATGATGCGTCGCCGCGTCACCTGCTTGTGCTCCTTGGCGTAGCGCACCACGAGCTTCCTCCGTTCGCTCCGTAAGGCCGATGCTTCGCACTCAAGGGTAATCCATGGCCTGACGCGCGTAATACCATGACCGGCGTGCCCATGTCCGGCGTCCGCATGACCGGCGTGCTCACGTCCGGACGCGGGCACCGGGTCCGAGTCGGGCGGTGACTTCCGAGGCGGTAAGGGTGGAGTGCTCCGCGGAACACTCGACAATGACGCGGACCGGGGCGTCGCAGTCGGTGTGACGGATGTCCAGTACGGGCCCCTCGGGGCCGAGGGCGTACGCCTCGCCCCACTGGCTCAGCGCCATCAGGACAGGCCACAGATCCCAGCCCTTGCGGGTCAGGCGGTACTCGTTGCGGGAGCGGCTGCCCGGCTCCTGGTAGGGAACGGTCTTCAGGACGCCGGCCGCGATCAGCTTCCGGAGGCGGTCGCTGAGGACGGCTTCGGACAGGCCGATGTGGCGGTGGAAGTCGTCGAAGCGGCGGACTCCGTTGACGGCGTCACGCAGGATCAGCAACGTCCATTTCTCTCCGACCACGTCGAGCGTGCGCTGGACGGGGCAGTTCTCCGTGCTCGCCTCAAGCCACTCCATCCCGCCATCGTAAGGTTCTGGCTTCGTCATTGACAGTCAGGCGAGCGGGAAACTAGCTTCGTTTTCAAAAGTCAGACGGAAGGTGCCCGGTCGTGGGACGAACGCGTACGTATCAATGGGAAGATCCCGCGATCCTGGCGGAAGCCGCCGGACGCATGGCCGGCATCGACTTCCTGCGTGAGTTGCAGGCGGGGCGACTGCCGGGGCCGCCCATCAACTACTCCATCGACTTCACTCTGAGCGAGGTGGAGCCCGGCAGGGCGGTCTTCTCCTTGACACCGGGTGAGGAGCACTACAACCCGATCGGCAGCGTGCACGGCGGCATCTTTGCCACCTTGCTCGACTCGGCGGCTGGTTGCGCAGTCCAGTCGACCCTTCCCCAGGGTGTTGCGTACACCTCGCTCGACCTCACGGTGAAGTTCCTGCGACGGATCACCGTGGACACGGGCACGGTGCGCGCCATCGGTACGGTCGTCAACAAGGGCCGTCAAACCGCCCTCGCTCAGGCGCAGTTGGTCGACGCGAAAGACCGTCTGCTCGCCCACGCCACCAGCAGCTGCATGCTCTTCCCGGTGCCTCCCTCGCAGAGGTGAGCCTCGGCGGCGACCGGTATCGGTCTGGGTCGTGATGCCGGACTCCCTCGATCTCGGCGCAGAACGCCGGAGTGCGAGGTGAAACGACTGCGGCGCACGTCGGTGGCAGCCCGATGACTCCTCGGGTCGCCGGCCGCCGTGCGCCGCAGTCGTGCCCAGACGACCGAAGGGCATGATTCCTTCGGGCGCTGTGCTCTTCGTCAGGCGGCGTGGGTGGGGTAGTCGGTGTAGCCGGCCGCGCCACCGCCGTAGAAGGTGGCGGGGTCGGGGGTGTTCAGAGGGGCGCCGGCGCGTACGCGCTCGACGAGGTCGGGATTGGCGAGGGCCATGGTCCCGACGGTGACGACGTCGGCCAGACCTTCTTCGACGTCCTTGGCGCGGGTGGCGATGTCGGCACCGGCCCGGTTGAGGATCAGCGTGGTCGGCCACAACTTGCGGAGGGTGAAGAGGAGTTCCTCGTCGCCGCCGTGGCCGATGTGCAGGTAGGCGAGGTTGAGGGGGGCAAGGGCGCGCAGGAGGTGCGGGTAGAGCTCGTGCGGGTCGCTCTCCGCGAGGTCGTTGAGCTTGAAGGGGTTGCCGGGAGAGATCCGGATGCCGGTGCGGCCGGCGCCGATCTCGTCGGCCACGGCCGTGGCGACCTCCACAGCGAAACGGATGCGGTTGTCGAGGGAGCCCCCGTACTGATCCGTGCGCTGGTTGGCGCTGGGGAAGAGGAACTGGTTGACCAGGTAGCCGTTGGCCCCGTGGATCTCGACGCCGTCGGCGCCGGCCGCGATGGCGGCCGCGGCGGCGCTCCGGAAGTCGTCGACCGTCGCGGCGACCTCCTCGGTGGACAGCTCGCGCGGCTCCGGCATCTCCTGGAGCCCGGACGGAGTGAACATCTGGCCGGCCGGCTTGATCGCGGAGGGTGCCACCGGCTGCCGGTGGTGGGGGGTGTTGTCCGGGTGGGAGATGCGCCCGGTGTGCATCAGCTGGATGACGATGCGTCCGTCGGCCTTGTGTACGGCGTCGGTGACCTTGCGCCAGCCGGCTATGTGTTCCTCGGTGTAGATACCCGGGGTCACCGGGTAGCCCTGGCCGTCGGCGGAGGGCTGGGTGCCCTCGGTGATGATGAGCGCGTGCGAGGCGCGCTGGGCGTAGTACTCGGCGTTCAGCTCGGTCGGTACGCCGTCCGGGGTGGCCCTGCTGCGGGTCAGGGGGGCCATGGCCAGCCGGTGCGGGAGGGCGATCTCTCCGACGACGGTCGGGTTCCACAAGGCGTTGAGCATGGGGGATTCCTCTGATGGGTGATGGGTGAGGGTTGCGAAAGGGGCGGGGGCGGACGCCGCGTGGACGTGGGCACCGGGCTCTTCTGCTCCTGGGCCCGAAGACGCACCCGCCCTACCCCCGCCGGGCGAGCCGGCGTCGGGACTATCAAATTACGATCGTAATACTATGTAGTCGGGCGGGCCGTCGCAAGTGGGGTCCCCGGGTGGGTTACGAAGCCTTGTGGCGCAGCTCGCGCAAGAACCTCACGCCAGAGCGGATGAGGGTTCTGCAACGGAAGCTGGAATCGCCTGCTCCGCGCCCAGATGACCTTGCCCTCGCGGTTGTGCCGTGTGCCTCAGTGTTCGGTGAGCTGGGGCGACGAGGAGCAGGCGGCCGCGGCCGCCCTCGTCGAAGACTCGGGCACGGCGCAGGTGCGGGGCGGTGCTGCTGGCGTCGGAGACTTCGCACGTCAGGGCGGGCTGAAGGATCATCCGCAGTGGCGCGCCCGCCCACCGTCAGCCAGGGAAGGCGACAGTCGATCACGGGGTGTGGCCAGCGCGGCGGAGAACAGGGCGCAGGGCCTCGATGACGCCGGGGTCGTCCACTGTGGAGGGGATGGGTTCGTCGTGCCCGTCGGCGATGCCGCGCATCGTCTTGCGGAGGATCTTTCCCGAGCGGGTCTTGGGCAGGGCGGCTACTACCGCGACGTCCTTGAGGGAGGCGACGGCACCGATGCGCTCGCGCACGAGCTGGACGAGTTCGGCCTCGACCTCGCCTGGTTCGCGGTCGACGTCGGCTTTCAGGACGACGAAGCCGCGCGGTACCTGCCCCTTCAGGGCGTCGGCGACGCCGATGACGGCGCATTCGGCGACGTCGGGATGAGCGGCCAGGGCCTCTTCCATGCTGCCGGTTGACAGGCGGTGTCCGGCGACGTTGATGACGTCATCGGTGCGGCCCATGACGAAGACGTAGCCGTCGTCGTCGATGTGACCGCTGTCGCCGGTCAGGTAGTAGCCCGTGTAGGCGGAGAGGTAGGAGGCGACGTACCGGTCGTCGTCCTGCCAGAGCGTGGGCAGCGCGCCGGGCGGCAGCGGGAGCCGCACGACGATCGCGCCGTCGACGCCTGCGGGCACCGGCTCACCCGAGGCGTCGAGGACCCGGACGTCCCATCCTGGCAGCGGGCGGGTGGGAGACCCGGGTTTGAGGGGAGCCGCCTCGATGCCCACCGGGTTGGCGACGATGGGCCAGCCGGTCTCGGTCTGCCACCAGTGGTCGATCACCGGGATGCCCAGGAGATCGCTCGCCCAGTGGTAGGTCTCGGGATCGAGGCGCTCGCCGGCGAGGAAGAGGTGGCGCAGACCGGTCAGGTCGTAGCCCGCGGTGAGAGTTCCCTGCGGGTCCTCCTTCCTGATCGCCCGGAACGCGGTGGGTGCCGTGAACATGGTCTTGACCCCGTACTCGGCGGCGACGCGCCAGAACTGGCCCGCGTCCGGGGTGCCCACCGGCTTGCCCTCGTACAGCACCGTCGTCGCGCCGACCAGCAGTGGCGCGTAGACGATGTACGAGTGCCCGACGACCCAGCCGACATCGGAGCCGGTGAACATCGTCTCGCCCGGCCCCACGTCGTAGACGGCCCCCATCGACCAGTGGAGGGCGACCGCGTAACCGCCGCAGTCACGCACGACTCCCTTGGGCTTTCCGGTGGTTCCGGAGGTGTAGAGGATGTAGAGGGGGTCGGTTGCGGGGACGGGAACACAGTCGGCCGGCGGCGCGGCAGCCACCAGGTCGGCCCAGTCGAGATCGTGAGGCCCCAACTCGGCCGTCTCCTGCGGGCGTTGCAAAATCACGCTCTTCTCCGGCTTGTGGGCCGCGAGCTCGATCGCCTCGTCGAGCAGGGGCTTGTACGCGATGACACGCTTGCCCTCGATGCCGCAGGAGGCGGAGACGACCACCTTGGGGGCCGCGTCATCGATGCGCAGCGCGAGTTCGCGCGGGGCGAACCCGCCGAAGACGACCGAGTGCACCGCGCCGATACGTGCGCAGGCCAGCATCGCGACAACGGCCTCGGGGACCATCGGCATGTAGATCACCACACGGTCGCCGTGCCCGACACCGAGCCGCGCGAGTGCTCCAGCGAAAGCCGCCACCTCGGCCCTCAGCTGCACATAGGTGTAGGTGCGCCGGGTGTCGGTCACCGGTGAGTCATAGATGAGCGCAGCCTGTTCACCGCGGCCGGCCTCGACGTGCCGGTCGACCGCGTTGAAACAGACGTTGAGCCGACCGTCGGGAAACCAGCGGTGGAAGGGGGCGCCCGAGGAGTCCAGGGCGCGTCGTGGGGTGACATCCCAGTCGATGCCCTCCGCCGCCTTCAGCCAGAAGCTCTCAGGGTCCTCGTTACTGGCGCGGAAGACATCCTCGTACGTTCCCATCGCGCACTCCTTTGTGGCATCAAGGGACGGTCGTGTGGCTGTGTGCGGAACCGTGTCGGACACAAGTACCGCATGCCGGCCGACATGGTCGAGCAGGATGCCGGCGACCGGCGGACCGGTCACCGGCATGGCGGTGGTGCGGCGGTCCGGCCGAAAGGCCGCTCCGCCCGGTGTGGCTTCAGCTCACGCGCCGAGGTGCTTGCGGAGCCACTGACCCATCTGCTGGATCGCCTCGTCCACCTCGGGTACGCGCCCCGCGCCCAGGACGAACGAGTGCTGTCCCTCGGGCAGCGGGTGGACCTCGGAGGTGACCTTGAAGTCCTTGAGGCGACGGCCCAGTTGGGCGCCGTCGTCGGCGAGGGTCTCGTACTCGCCGTAGAGGACGATCGTGGGAGGCAGGCCGGTCAGATCGGCGTTCACGAGGCTGATCTTCGGATCGGCGAAGTCCACTCCGGGCTCCTGGAGCCAGGCTCCACGGAAGAGCTCAAGAGTGTTCCTGCTGAGCATCTTGTCGTTGTCTTCGTTCTCGTCCACCGACGCGTTCTGGATGGTGAGGTCGGTCCACGGCGAGACGCTGACGATCGCGCCCGGGGTCGCCTCCCCCTGCGCGAGCAGGCGCAGCGGGAGCATCACCGCGAGGGTGCCGCCGATCGAATGGCCCGTGCTGCCGATGTTCCGCGGCTCATAGCCCTGCGAGAGCAGCCACCGGTACGCCGTCTCGGCGTCGTCGAGCTGCGCCGGGTAAGGGTGTTCGGGTGCCAGGCGGAAGTCCACGACGAGGGAGCGGGCACCGGCCGCCTTCGCGATGTGGCCCGCAGCCTTGCGGTCCGAGTGCATCGAGGCGGTGACCGACCCGCCGAAGTGGAAGTGGAGCAGAGCCCGGTCGGGATCGGCTCCCTCGGGGATGGCCCAGAGGGCGGGGACGCCGCCCGCGTCCACCTCGGCGTACGTGACGCCTTCCGGCTCGGTCGACGCCTTGTGGTTCGAGTCGACGATGTCGCGGACGATGGCCAGGTCGAGGCCCGGCGTCGAGGACTTCGCGCTCACGCTCTCGAGGAACTGGGCGAACTGCCGTGCCTCTGGGCTTGCTCCCATGGTGGTGCTCCTTCGCAGGTTGCTGCCACGCCCACGTCCCGCGTGTTGCAGCCAGATTGATGTGCTGGTCGTGACGCTACTGGCTGAGTATAGAAAAGTAAACTCAGGTAGATCGGGATCACCTCTGGCTGCGGGGGCGCGGCGGCGCTGTGCGGGCGACCGAGAGTGATCACCTCGACACCGCCTGGGCGGCAGGCGCGACAACAAGGCACGCGGGGCACGGGGCTCCGTAGACTGCCGCGGCAGTCGGCAGCCCTCGGATTCGGGGTCGGAGCAGAGGGCGCCGTTGGACAACTCCCGTGTCCGTCATGGGCGTCGAGACGCGCGAGCCGTCGATGTTGTTCCGCCCGGCGCGGCGAGCATCTCTCGCCCCTGCCGTCGCGTCGTCGGCCCCGCGTGATCGTGCCAGGAGGATGCCGTGTGGCCGGCCTGATCTCAGTTGCCGTCGGGCGTCATTGAAGCGCAGGACGCCGTCCGCCGGGTGTGCAGCACGACGTCGCTGGAGGAGGGCAGTCGGCCGTCGAGACCGCGAGTACGGCCCCGCCCGGGTGCCATGCGCGCGAGTTTCGACGACTACCGCGCCATGGAGCAGGACGGCGCCCTCGACGACATCGACGCCGCCGAGGGCCACCGCCTCACCATGCCGGTACTGGCGCTCTGGGGTTCCGCAGGGCTGCCCTCCCGCCTGCCGACGCTGGAGATCTGGCGCGCCTGCGCGGACGACGTCACCGGAGCAGAAATCCCGGAGTGCGGCCACTTCGTCCCGGAAGAGCAACCGGAGGCGCTGCTGCGCCATTTGCGGTCGTTCCTGGCCGACGAGGCTCGTCGGTGCCCCTGCCACCGTGACGAGAACGGCGCCCCTGCGGGTCCACAGCCTCACTGGCCGGCCGGGGCAAGTCGTCCGAGAGCCTCCCGAACCGAGGGGCGGCCCAGTTGCTTCCGGTTGGGCCGCCACTCAGTCAGATCCTGGTCGAGACCGGGACACCCGCCGAAGCGTGCCCCGCGGCGCCGCGCTGACGGATATGCGCTGCCTGGGCATCCAGGCTCGGCGCGCGGTGAATCTCAGGAAGCCGCGACGTGGGCAGCGCGCAAGGAGACTTTGTCGATCTTCCCGACCGCGTTCTTCGCTATGGCCTCTACCACGAAGAACCCGGTCGGACGCTTGAAGCCGGTGAGGCTGCGCGCACAGAGCTCCCGCAGCGTCGTCAGATCGACGGTCACGCCTGGTCGCGGCTGTATGTAGGCCACGACCACCTCTCCCCACTTCTCGTCGGGTACGCCGATCACGGCGGCTTCGAGCACCGACGGGTCGCCGGTGAGGACGTCCTCGATCTCCTTGGGGTAGATGTTCTCCCCACCACGGATGATCATGTCCTTCGAGCGCCCGACCAGGGTCAGATAGCCCTCGGCGTCGAGGTGACCCACATCGCCCGTGTGCAACCAGCCGTCGACGATGACTCTGGCCGTTTCCTCGGGGCGGCCGAGATAGCCACGCATGACGTTGGGGCCCTTCACGAGGACCTCACCGTCCGTGCCCGGCCCCACCTCGGTACCTTCGGCGTCGACGATCCGGATCTCCTGGCCGGGGAAGGGAAGTCCCACGGTGCCGGCACGTCGGGGGCCCGCGACGGGGTTGACGGTGGACCCGCAGGTTCCTTCGGACAGGCCGTACCCCTCGACAAGAGGGAACCCGTACCGGGCTTCGAACCGGTTCAGCAGCTCGGCGGAGGCAGGTGCGGCGCCACAGACTCCGAACCGCAGCGACGATGTGTCGGGCCGCACGTCGTCCGGGAGCGCAGCGAGCATGCCGTAGATCGTCGGCACGGCGCTGAAGAAGGTGGGGCGCTCCTGCTCGACGAGGTCGAAGAAGCTGTGTGGGTCGAAACGGCGGCCCGCGATGACGACGCTCGCCCCCGCGAGAAGAGGCGTGAGAATGCTGACCACGATGCCGTTGACGTGGAAGAGCGGCAGGATCAGCAGGCACCGGTCGGCTGGCCCGATGTCCAGGGACAGACGGCCCATCTCGGTCATGGCGTCGATGTTGGCGTGGTCCAGCATCACGCCCTTGGGCACCCCGGTGGTGCCGCTGGTGTATATGAGAAGAGCCAGCGCGGACGAGTCCACATGCGGTGCGTGATCCGAACTCACGCCTTCCTTGGCCAGTGCGCCGACGGCGAGTACGGCAGTACCGTCCGTGACGGGCGCCGCGTGGTCTTCGACCACCAGCAGACGCGCACCGGAGTCCTTGACCTGTCGGTCCACCTCGACGTCGGTCATGCTCGGGTTGACCGGCGTGACGGTGGCGCCGATCCGCCAGGCGGCGAACAACAGCAGCACGAACTCGATGCGGTTCGTCAGCTTGAGGGCCACGACATCGCCGGGACCGATGCCGAGGTCCTGGAGCTGACGCGCTGCCGCACGGACGCGGTCCAGCAACTGAGTGTTGGTGAGTGACTGGCGCCCGTCCGAGACCGCTGCCCCATCGGGGTCGTGAGCGGCGCGACGGTCGGGCAGTGAAGCGAAGTTCATGGCGGGCGTACCTGTCTCGGTGTTGTGCGATCCGGTCAAGGAGTCGATGCCGGCGCGGGGCGCAGCTGCCGGGTGAGGAACTCGATCTGGTCGCGGACCAGGGTCTCGAAGGTCTCGCCGGTGTAGAAGTCGAAGTGGCCGGCGTCGTACCTCTTGATCTCTCCCCGGGGTGCGGTGCGCGCGTACCGGAGGGTCTGGGCGGGAGGCGTGACGGAGTCGGTGTTGCTGACGCAGAAGAGGATCGGCATGGCGACCTTCTTCGCCGCACGCCCAGGCCGGTAGGTGGCGATGGTCGGAATGACCCGTGCCGCCACCTCGTTGCGGAACGTCGTCCCCGCCGGTTGCAGCGCCTGATATCCGGGCAGGGCGTCCGGAGCGTTCATGAGGGCCGGCGAACCGGGGGCGGAGGCGATGGGAACCATCGCGGGCGCCTTGCCGCGCACTCTGGCCGCCATGTCCCGAGCGAGCACGGGGGTCATCCTGAGCGAGGCGACCGGGCCGAGCGCGAGCGCGGAGGCGAGACCATCGGTGAACGGGCACTGGGACACGGCCGCGCGCAGTTCGGGATGCCGAGAGGCGACGGTGATGGCGTGGCCTCCGCCGAAGGAGCTGCCCCACACCGCGATGCGGGAGCGGTCGACGTCGGGGCGGGCCTTGACGTAGGCGAGGGCGGCGTCCCAGTCGGCGAGCTGACGCTTGATCGACAGGAGCTGGCGCGGGTGGCCGCCGCTGTCGCCGAAGTGCCGGTAGGTGAAGGCCACGGCGGCGATGCCGGCTTGAGCGAAACGCTCGGCGAAGGCGTCCAGGCGCATCTCGCGGGTGGCGCCGAGGCCGTGCCCGAGGATGACGACGGGCGGGGAGGTGACGCCGGTCGGGAGGTAGAGCCATCCGGCACAGGTGCTGTCGCCGGAGGGGAAGGTGATGTCGTGGCGGGTGAAGGAGTGCGCAGTGGTCATCGTCTGCTCACCGCCGCGTCGTCTTCGTCGAGCGGTGCCCCGGCACGCTGCCCGAGGCGAGCGCCTGGGCGTAGGTGTCCGGGTCGTAGAGCGGGAGCTCGCCGGTGGCGTCCGTCGTCTTCATGTAGTCGAGCATCAGTTCCTGGCCGTCCTTCGACATGACTCTGGTGAAGAACTCGGCGCGTTCGACGTGGAGTCCGTCCTCCAGGGACATCGAGCCGCCGAAGTACACCGACCTCTTGGCGGCCGCGACCGACCCCTTCGACCGTCGGCCGAAGTGCTCCGCGAGTTCGACCGCCTGCGCGACGACCTTGTCCTGGGGTACGACCTTGTCGACCGCCCCGTTGGCGAGCGCCTCCGCGGGCGTGAACGGCTTGCCTTCGAGGATCGCGGCCAGGGACCGGTGGGTGCCGATCAGGCGGGTCAGCCGCTGGGTGCCGCCTCCGCCCGGGATGATGCCGAGGAGGATTTCGGGCTGGCCGATGAAGAAGTCCCCGTCGGCCATGACCCGCAGATCGCAGGCCCAGGCGAACTCGGCGCCGAGGCCGAGAGCCGAACCGTTGAGGGCGGCGACGAAGAGGACACCGCTGGCGTTCATCCGGAGGAAGGTCGTGTGCAGACGCTCCAGCTGGAGGGCCCCGCGCATCGGGGTCCTGCGCATCACGGGCCCGAGGAGACGGGACCGGTCCACGTGCTTGGCCATGCGTACGACGGCGGCGGCACCGCGTCGGCCGACCGTCGGGCTCGCGGCGCCCTCTTCCTGCAGCCACCGGACCGCGGCATGGCTGACGAACCGCTCGGGATGTGCCCCGGTGAAGACGACGGCACGGATGCTCGGATCGCGGTCGACCCGGTTCACCAGCTTGTCCAGCTGATGGGCGATATCGAGGCCGAACAACTGGTGCGGGCCGCCGTCGACCCGGACGACAAGGACGGCTCCGCGGTCCTCGATCTCCAGATGACCCTTGTCTTTGTATGGCATGGATTCTGCTCCCGTGCTGAGTTCATGGGGGAGTGCAAGGCGAGTGAGGGAGGGGCTACCGGCGCCAGGAATCTGGGACAGTGCGTGAAAGCCCGTCCGGGGAGGCGCGCCCGTGTCCGAAACGGCACGTCACTCGAGATGTGTACTATTGCCGTGTCGAGTTAGATAACCAAGTTATTTCAAGAGTGTCAATGGTGGAGGCGCGAGAGGCATGGCAGGGCGGCCGAGGCTCGATGACGCACCGGAGCGGCTTGTGCGAGCCGCTGTCGGCCTGCTGGCCGAACAGGGGCCGTCGGCCATCAAGGCGCGTACGGTGGCATCCGCGAGCGGGCTGTCGACGATGGTCGTCTACGGCCACTTCGGTGGGATCCCCGAACTGATGCGCGCCGTCGCCGACCACGGCTTCAGGGAGCTCGGCGCGGCGTTCGCCCAGGTGCCGGTGACGGATGATCCGATCGCGGATCTCTTCGCCATGGCTTTGACCTGCCGCCGAGTGGCCCACGAGAACCCTCACCTGTACGACCTGATGTTCGGCCTGTCCACTCGTGCGACGTACCGGCCGCTGTCGGACGCGGACCTTCGCTTGAGCGGACATTCGCCGGCCTTCCGGGACGCCCACGTCCATATCACCGCGGCATGTCGACGGCTCGTGGACTCGGGCAGGGCCGAGCGGCAGGAACCTGAAGTCATCGCCGCCCAGTTGTGGAGTCTGGTCCACGGGTACATCACCCTTGAACTGGCCGAGCACTTCGGCGAGTTCGAGGACCCCGTGGAGCAGGTGCTGCTGCCGATGGGCGTGAACTTCTCTGTCGGTCTGGGCGACGAGCGGGAACGGGCCGAAGCCTCGCACGAGGCGGGCGCGCGCCTTTACGACTCGATCGTTCAAGGTCGGTGAAAGTCGGTAGGGCGGGTCGCTGTCCCGCGCGGGAGTACCCGTGTGCGGCTAGGGCGACTTGGTCTCCGCGGCAGAGGTACCGGTGCCCGGCGTGAGCTGGTCATGCCTCCCCAGCGCCGCGACCTCCCGTTCGAGGGACGGAACGGCACGGGCCGCGAAGCGCCTCGCCCATGGCCAGGCCAGTGGCGAATTCAGCGCTGCCTTGGCCCAGTTGGCCACGACGACCGCGCGCGGGACGTACACGCGGCTGCGCCGGCGCACGAGCCCGTCGACGATCGCGGCAGCCGCCCGGTCGGCGCTCGTGGTGACATTGCCCGGGTAGGGGAGCCGGTTGCGCAGGCCCCGGAACGAGGGGAGGTCCACCTCGGCGCCTCGGACGAGATCCGTGTCGATCCAGGAGGGGTGCACCAGGCCGACCGTGACGCCGAGGTGCGCCACCTCCTGGCGGTAGGTCAGGGCGAGCAGCTCGGCCGCGGCCTTGCTGGCGCCGTAGGAGGCCATCGCCGCCAGCGGCATGAAGGACAGCGCGGACGCCACAACCAGCACGTGCCCCCGGCTGCGCTCCAGATGGGGCGTCACGTACTTGAGGGTCCGGAAGACACCGTTCAGATTGATGTCCAGGACCCGCTCGAACGACGCCTCGTCCGTCTGTCGCACGGTCCCGTACGCCACGACGCCGGCATTGGCGACGACGAGATCGATGCCGCCCATGACCTGCGCGGCCTCGTCGATCGCTGACCGCAGGACGGTGCCGTCGCGCACATCGGCCTCACGCCAGGAAGCGGCGGGGCCCAGATCGCGGGCGAGGTCACGGAGCCGATCGGGCTCCAGTCCGATCAGGGTCACCTGAGCGCCTCGGGCGATGGCCAGACGGGCCACCTTCTCGCCGATGCCGCGCGCCGCTCCGGTGACAACCAGCTTTCTGCCCAGCAAGTCACGTTTCATGGCCGCAACATAACTTCGTTATTTATTGAGCGCAAGATGTCGCGTGGATGAACTGTCGCCGCTCCACCTGCTGGGTCTCACGACTGCACGAACCTATGCTGACGGTCATGAGGCGGACATCCTTTGCGCACTGGCCCTGTTCGATCGCGCGCACCATGGACTTGCTCGGGGACTGGTGGACGCCGTTGGTGCTGCGTGAGGCGTTCTACGGGATCCGGCGGTTCGACGCGTTCCAGGTGTCACTGGGGATCGCGCGCAACACATTGACGGACCGGTTGCGCCGGCTGGTGGACGAGGGGCTGCTGGAGAAACGGCCGTACCAGACGGAGCCGGTTCGGTACGACTACGTGCTCACGGAGAAGGGGCGCGACTTCTACGGTGTGCTGCTGGTGATGAACCGGTGGGGGGACCGCTGGCTGTCCGGTGAAGAGGGCCCTCCGGTAGTCATGCATCACGAGGTCTGCGGACAGGAAGCCCATGCCGAGGTGGTGTGTTCTTCCTGCGGCGAGCAGATGACCGCGGAGAACACCAGTCCTCGGATGGGCCCCGGCTATCCGCCACATCTGGCCGAACGGCCGGATGTGCGGGAGCGTTTCGCCGGCTGACTCAGCGGCTCTGCCGGGGCTGCGGTTTCCCTTGACATGCGAGTCTATCTACGCAACTTTACTGGTCACGTCTGGTCGTGGAAGTTCTCGGATCGGCATGGAGGCTGCAGGAACATGGAGTGGACAGGCGCGCGCTATGCGGACAAGCCGACGGTGGAGGTCCGCACCTGGATCGCTGCTCCGCCCGAACAGGTGTGGACGCTCGTGTCCGACATCGAGCTGATGCCGCGTATGAGCTCCGAACTGCAGCACGTCGAATGGCTGGACGGCAGGACCGCCCCTGCTCTGGGAGCCAGGTTCATCGGCCGGAGCAAGCACGAGGCACTCGGGGAGTGGACCACCACATCCCACATCGTCGAGTACGAGCCGCCGAGGCTGCTTGCCTGGGGCGTCGAGAACCCGCAGAACCCAACGGCGATCTGGCGGTTCACGTTGGAGCCGCAGGGCGGTGGCACTCTGCTGAGCGAATGGATGCAGATGGGGCCGGCCCCTTCGGGCCTCTCCTTCGCCATCGATCGCATGCCGGAGAAGGAGCAGAAGATCGTCTTCGTGCGCATGCGGGAGTTCGAGGCCAACATGACCATCACCCTCGAAGAGATCAAGAAGCTGGCCGAGAGGGCCCGGCCCGCGGGCGAGGCGAGGCTCTGATGCGTACCTCCACCACGATCGAAGCTTCCGGGAGCGACTGGCGGGAGATCGTCGCCTATGTCACCGAGGCGGAGAAGCTCGGTCTCGACATCTGCTGGGTGGCGGAGGCGTGGGGCTCCGAGGCTCCCTCGCCGTTGGGCTACCTCGCGGCGAAGACCGAGCGCATGCTCCTCGGATCCGGAATCATCCAACTCGGCACCCGCACGCCGATGGCCATCGCCCGCGCCGCGATCACACTGTCGCAGATCTCCCAGGGGCGCTTCCTTCTCGGACTGGGCCCCTCCGGGCCGCAGGTGATCGAGGGGCTGCACGGCGTGCCCTTCGCCCGGCCGCTGGTGCGGATGCGGGAGACCGTCGAGATCGTGCGGGAGGCCGCCGCGGGCGGCAAAGTCTCCTACTCAGGACAGGAGTTCCGGATTCCACTGCCGGGCGCGGAGGCGAAGCCCATGCGTCTGTCGATGCGTGCCGAGCATGACATTCCGGTCTACCTCGCCACCCTCTCGCCGAAGATGCTGCACCTGACCGGTGAGATCGCCGATGGGTGGCTGGGCACCAGTTTCGTGCCCGAGGGCGCCAAGGAGGCGTACTTCGACCACCTGGACCAGGGCCTGGCCGCCGCCGGTCGCGCCCGTGCCGACCTCGACATCTGCCAAGGTGCCGAGGTCGCCTTCGCGGACGACGAGGACGCGCTGAGCGCGATGGTGGCCGGACGCAAGAAGGAACTGGCCTTCAGCCTCGGCGGCATGGGTTCCGCGTCCACGAACTTCTACAACAACGCCTACAGCCGCCAGGGTTGGGCCGAGGTGGCGGCCGAAGTCCGGACGCGATGGCAGGCTGGGGACCGGGACGGCGCGGCCGGCTTGGTCACCGACGAAATGGTCCTGGCGACCACTCTGATCGGAACCGAGGCCATGGTGCGCCAGCGGCTGCGTGTGTGGCGCGACGCCGGTGTGGACACCGTACGTTTTTATCCGGCCGGAGAGACCCTCGACGCTCGGCTCACCACTCTCGGCCGGGCCATCGACCTGGTCCGTGACATCGAGGACGAGGCGGCACGGTAGCGGCACGTCACCGCGTTCGGCCAGGACAGTCAGGAGCCGTTCGATCGGCGGCTGGGCCACCGTGTCGTTGATGAGCCGGCACTGCTCCACCAGCACCAAGGGCGCCGGGGCCATCAGCTCTCGATGCAGGGGATCGTCGACGGTCCGCCGCAAGAAGGTGTGCGTGCGACGACGTAGACGACGAGGTCGTCCTTTGATGCCACAGGATCCTCTGACGCACCTCGGCCGCCCTGCTCGACGACATCGACCGCTGCGCGGACGCGACCAAGCAGGCGCTTGGGTCGCTGCAACTGTCCCGCGCCGCCTTCGACTCGAAGCTCGCCGTTGAGGTCCTCGAGAAGGGCATCGAGAACACCCTCGCGTGAATGTGCTGAGCAGTGCGGAATCAGGCCGGATCGACGAATATGTCGAGCGCGAGATCACCCTCGAAGCCGGCAGGGCTGTAGACGGACAGGTCGGTGACGCCCTCGTCCGACAGGACCTCGTCGTCGATGAACAGGTTGCCGGTGCACTTCCGCGCGTCACGTGTGACGACGGCGTACGCGGCGTCGGCCATGATCTGTGGGCTGCGGGCCTGCCCGGCGCCACCGACCACATTGCGTACAGCAGCCGTGTCGATCAGGGTTCGCGGCCACAACGAGTTGGCGGCGATACCGTCGGCGGCGAGCTCCTCCGCGAGCCCGATGGTGCACAGACTCATGCCGTACTTCGACAGCGTGTAACCGAGATGCTTCCCCACCCAGTGCGGCGCGAGGTTCAACGGCGGGGAGAGCGTGAGGACATGCGGATTCTCCGCCTCGCGCAGGTGCGGGATAGCGGCCTTGCTCAGCAGGAACGTGCCACGCGTGTTGATGTCCTGCATCAGGTCGTACCGCTTCATCTCCAGCTGCTCCGACGACGACAGGTCGATCGCGCTGGCGTTGTTCACCACGATGTCGATGCCACCGAAGGCACTGACCGCCGCGTTGACAGCGGTGCGCACATCGACCTCGTTTCGGACGTCACCGACGACGGCCAGCCCCTTGCCGCCCGCCCGCTCAACCTCATCGACAGCGGTGTGCACCGTGCCTTCCAGCTTCGGGTGCGGCACCGCGGTCTTGGCGAGCATCACCACGTTCGCCCCGTCGCGGGCCGCGCGCAGGGCGATGGCGAGTCCGATGCCGCGGCTGCCTCCCGACATCAGGATGGTCTTGTCGGCCAGCGTCTGTGTCATGGTCGAACCTCCGAAATTGATTGCTGAGCTAATGATACGTGATGCTAATGGTATCTTCCCCGTATGACTTCCACTCCCACACGCCAGATCGACCGGCTCTACCACGAGCTCCTCGCCCCCAAAGAGACTCAGTCCGTTCGCGCTGCCGTGCGCCGGATCGCAGAGCACGAAGTGGCTCCGCACGCCGTGGCGATCGCGGGGGGCGACGAGCGCACGGACGGCTTCCCCCGGCATGTGTTTGACGGGCTTGCGTCGGCGGGGGTCTTCCGGATCCCCTTCCCCGGCGAGGTCGGCGGCGACGGTCTGACCCACCCGGCGACCGCCACCGCCGCGGCCGTCGAGGAACTGGCCTACTACTCCAGCAGCGTCGCGGCCGTCTTCGATGTGCACTGCATCCTGGCGGGCAACGCCCTGCGGCAGGGCACCGAGGAGCAGCAGCAGCGATGGCTGCGAAAGGTCGCGGAGGGCTCAGTGGTCGGCGCGTTCGCCACCACCGAGCCGAACGCCTCAAGTGACCTGTCCCCGCAGGCGGTTCAGGCCGAGGCGATTCGCACCGAGGCCGGCTGGGTGCTGAACGGCCACAAGCGGTGGATCTCCAACTCGCCCGTCGCCGGGTTCGTGGTGGTTCTCGCCCGCACCGGCACCCGGCTGAGCATGTTCATCGTCGACACGGCACTTCCCGGAGTGGAAGTCGGCCTTCCCGACCGCAAGATGGGCAACCGCGGCCAGCTCACCGCGGACATCCGCTTCACGGATGTGCACCTGACCGACGACGACCTTCTCGGCGGCGCCGAGGGACACGGACTGCGCCATGCGCTGTCCACCCTGACCTATGGCCGGATCGGCATCGCGGCTGCCGGGGTCGGCATGGCGCAGGCCGCCTTCGACCACACGGTGGCCCACCTGTCGACGCGACACGCCTTCGGCAAGCCGGTGGCCGCCAACCAGCACTGGCAGTTCCTGCTCGCCGAACGGGCCACCGAGATCGAGAACGCCCGCACCCTCTACACCAAGGCCGCCCTGCGCCTGGACGCGGGCAACCCGTCCCCGGAGCCCGAGGCCGCGATGGCGAAGTACTACGCCACCAAGCTGTCGGTGGACATGGCGCGCGACGCCGTCCAGGCCTTCGGAGGCCTCGGCTTCGCGCGCGAACTGGGTGCCGACGGCAGCCCCGGCCCCGTCGAGGCGATCTACCGGGACAGCAAGATCGGCGAGATCTATGAGGGCACCAACGAGATCCAGAAGTGGGTCATAGCCCGGCAGATCTTCGGTCGGGCCATCGTCGGCTGACGACTCAGGACACACCGGCCGTAAGTCGGCGGAGGGTGGGGAGTCCCGCCGGCCTGCGGCGGTCCTGGCGCCTCGGGCTTTCTCGTACGATGGACAGGACCATACGTACGACTAACCATGGGCGGGTTAAACGATGTCCGAGGCTCCGCTGGTACCGGGGACAGTGGCCGAACACACCATCTGCCTGCTGGTCAAACTCGGACAGGTGGCGTTCAGGATCGCCGAGGACGGCATCGGCGGGACCGGCCTGCGAGTGCGGCATTACAGCGTCCTGCAGGCTTTGGCGGACAACGGTGCCATGCCGCAACTGGCACTTGGCTCGTTCCTGCGCATCGACCCCGCGACGATGGTGACGAGTCTCGACGACCTGGAGCGCGCCGGATACGCGGAGCGGACACGAGATCCGCAGGATCGTCGCCGCTACGCCGTGGACATCACCGCCGAAGGGCGCAAGGTCCTGGCCCGCCTCAACCGCACACTCGTCGATCTCGACGGCGAAATCCTCGCAGACCTGGGCACCACGGAACGACAGTCGCTTCACGTCCTGCTGGACGGTCTCGCGGGAAGCCCCGCTCTGACCTCCCTGTTCGACACCGTCCGGGAGCAGAACGGTGGGAAACGGGCTTAACGGCTCTAGGGGATCGCCCCGGGGTATAGCGGTCCTCGGGCATGACCCGCCGGGCCTTCTCCGGCGGAACATCGAACTCGATCTGAATCTCTGCCACGCGCTGCTCGTTTGCATGCCACGACGCTGTCAGGCACATGGTCGAACCTGGTCCCCGTCCCGCACTACACCCGAACGGGGGTGGCTACGGCGCTCTCGGGTGCGGTCACGCCTCCGCGTTCAGCAGGTCGGCCAGCAGGTCGGGCCGTTCCAAGGCGATGAAGTGGCCTGCGCCCGGCACCTGCGTGAAATCGGCGGCCGGCAGCAGCTCCTTGTCGGCTTGCCGGTCCGACGGCCGCGACCAGTCCTTCTCCCCGTAGACGAGGTGGACGGGTGCCTTGACCTCGGGGTAGCGGGAGCGGGCGGCGATGAGACTGGGCAGGGCCTGGTACACGGCCCGGGCGACGGTCGGGTAGCCGGGGCGGCTGCCCACCTGGAGGAGCTCGTTCACGTAGTCCTCCGGCAGCGCGCTCTTGTCGACCAGCCCGCCCTGCAGGATCCTGCGGAGGGCGGCCTTGGGCTCCACCCCGGCGACCACCGGGCCCACCCCCGGAGTGAGGACACCGCCGACCACCACACGGGCGAGAAGACTGGACCGGGCGATCCCGCCGGGGAAGTCGTACGTGTTCACCGCGACGACGCGCCGGACCCGCTCGGGCAGGTCGGCCGCGGTGGTCAGGGCGAGCACCGCTCCCATGGACTCCCCGACCAGGGTCACGTCGTGGAGGTCGAGTTCGGTGAGGAGTCGCTTGACGCCCGCGCGCATGGCCGGCTCGTCGTACGACGCCCCGGGCACGATCTCGGAGTAGCCCATCCCCGGCAGGTCGAGGGCGTACACGGTGTACTGGTCCGAGATCAGGGGGATGAGGGAGCGGAAGTGCTCGGCCTGGGTGCGCACGGTGTGCAGCAGGACCACGGGAGCGCCGGTGCCCGCTCTGAGGTAGCGCAGGGTCCCCTCGTCGCTGCGGTGTCCTGCGCGCGGGGCGATGGTGTGGCTCTGGTGGTTCCCGGGATGTGAATCGTGGGACGTGGCTCTGGGCTGGGCATCTCGCTGACTTCCCTGTGTGTGAACTGCTGCGGACGGGTGATTCGGATCGGGCCCGCCCGAAGGGGGCGTGACCACTGACCAGCCCTTGGATTCATTGAGAAACCGACCGGTTTCCATCATCGTAAACCGATCGGTTTCCGAGTGCAAGGCTGAGGTTGCCATCCGCAGCAACAGGGTCGGCGCACAGGAGAGGCGCGAGAGTGTCATCCGTGCAGCGGTCGCCGATTCCGCACTCGAGGGCTACACGGCACGCCCGTCAACACCCTTACGGCCGCTGGGCTCCGCGTGGTTGCGGGGAATCGAGGGCGGGAGCCATCGGCCTGGGGAGGGCGCGGTCGCGGCGCCTGCTCGAAAGGGGATGCGTCAGTGCATGCCTGCCGCGTCGAGGGGGTGGTCGCGGTGGGCGTGACGAGCCCTGTCGGATCGTCGGCTCCGATCCCCGCGCGGGCGCTGGCGCCGTCGAAGACCAGGCTGAGCTGTCGGGCCAGCGGGTGCCGGCGACCTTGCCGCGGGTGCACAAGTGCGTGCCGTCGGACCGATGTCCGCGGTCGGAAGCACGTGGCCCGTCACCGACCGGTGACGGGCCGAGGGGTCGCGGGGGACCCGGAGAGGTCAGAACATCGTGTTGTCGTTGGCGGAGGTGGCCGGGACGTCCTGTACGGCGTCCCAGTGCTCGATGATCTTGAGCTTGCCGTTCTTCTGCTTCGTGACCCGGAAGATGTCCACGACCGACTGACCGCGGTCCTCGGGGCTGAGGCGGTAGTGGGCGTGGATGGCGACGTAGTCCTTGTCGGCGATGACGCGCTTGCGCTCCACGATCAGGTTCGGGAACTGGCGGAAGAAATCGGTGAACTGCTCACGCAGACCGGCCGAGCCGCTGGGGATGGTCGGGTTGTGCTGGTAGTACTCAGGCGCGAGGTACTTGACGGCCTCGGGGTTCTTGTCGACGAGGAGGGTGTCGAAGTAACTGGTGGCGATCTTCTCGCTGAGCGCTGTGCTCCAGCGCGGGCCGCTGGGCTGGTTCGTGTGCGGATTGCTGACCGTACCGAACATGTCGTTGCCGTTGACGCTGGTCGCCGGCACGTCCTGGACCGTGTCCCAGTGCTCGGCGATCATGCCGCTCCTGGGGTCGAAGCGGAAGATGTCGACCACGGCCGTGCCACGGGTGCCGGGCTCGTAGACGGGGTTGGAGTGCACCAGGACCAGGTTGCCCTGGGCGAGGACCCGCTTCACGTTGTACTGGTGGTCCGGGAAGCGCGCGGTCCAGTCGCGGATGAAGTTCTTGATCGCTTCCCGGCCGTTGGGCGCGGCGGGGTTGTGCTGGACGTAGTCCTCGCGGATGTACCGGTCGGCGACCTTGAGGTTGCCCTCCTCGAAGAGCTGGGTGAGGACGTGGACGGCGACGCGCTTGTTGCGCTCCTGCGTGGCGGGGCTCGTGTACGGGGCGTCGAGGCCGAGGCCCAGGCCGCTGTGGGACGGCGCGGAGGCGGTGGCCGTGGCGGCGGGCGCGAAGCCGGCCACGGCTCCTACGGTCGCCGCGGCCAGGAGGGTGGCTATGGCCTTACGGGGCAGCCGGCTGGCGCTGTTCGACATGGGGGTTCTCCGATGCTGTGCGGACGGCGGTGGACGCGTCCGCGGGTGTCTGGTGGGGGATCGGGAGTAAAGGGCGAGGGTGCCCGTGTGGGCTCAGGCGCGGTCGAAGGCGAGGAGGAACTCGATGTTTCCCTCGTCCTCCACCGCGATCCCGCCGAAGTTGGGTGCCTCGATGCCGTAGTCGGCGAAGGTGACCGGGATGGAGCCGTTGACCCGGAAGCCGTCGGCGGTGCGCTGGGCGTCGAGCTCGAAGGAGACCGAGTTGGTCTCTCCGTGGACGGTCAGCTCACCTGATGCCTTGGCGCTGACCTGCTCGCCCACCGCCGGAGCAGAGCCGAAGTCGACGGGCTCGGTGAGCTCGAAGGTGGCCTCCGGGTACCGCTCGGTGTTCATGACCCGGCCGCGGAACTGGCCGTCGCGCTGGTCGGAGTCGCTCTTCACCGAGGCGAGGTCGACGGTGAAGGATCCGTTGACAGCCCGGTTGCCTTCGATCTCCAGCTCTCCGGTGACCTTCTCGGTGCGCCCCACCGCCGTGACGTTCTGGCCGAAGAGGACCTCGTCGACCCGGTAACCGGCCTGCGAACCGCTGCCCACCCGCCAGGCACCCTCGACGTCCCCGGAACCCGAGGAACTGGCGGAGGAGTCCGAGCCTGGCGGGTCGTCGAGCGAGAGGGCCGCCGGTGGCTTGTCCTCGACGTAGTTGATGTAGACGTAGGGGCCCGCCGTGCACAGCACGGCGACGGTGGCCACACCGGCGATGAGCCAGCGCTTCCAGTGCCTGCGGATGCTGCCTGCCATGATGCCTCCCATATGTTTTCGTAATTCAACTGAAGTTTCAAGTATGTGGTCGCGGGTCGCCCTGGGACGTGAGGGGTCGCTACGGGCGTGCGCGGGCTCAGCGGTGGGCGGAGAGCGGGATGGGGTCAGCCCAGGAGTTGCTCGGAGACCTGCCAGAGTCGCTCGGCCGCCTCCGGATCCAGGGCGTGCGGCGCGACCCCGGTGTTGGTGCCCGGCTGGTGCAGTGGTGCCTCGTTGCAGTCCTCGAAGTACCGGCCGCTGATGCCGTCGAGCAAGGGTGAGGTGGCCAGCAGGACGGAGGTCGCGGCGCCCTGTTCGACCGATTTGAAGGACATCTCGGGCAGGGGCGTTCCTTCGCCGAGGACGGCTTGCAGGTGGGTCATGAACAGGCCCATCCGGGCGTCGTCCATGTAGCGCCCCAGGTTGGTCTGGATGCCTCCGGGCATCAGCGCGTTGGCTGTGATCCCGTCGGCGGCCCATCGCCGGCCGGCCTCGACCGCGAACAGCACGTTTGCGGTCTTGGACTGGCCGTACGCCAGCCACGGATCGTAGGGCCGCTCGGTGAAGTGGAGGTCGTCGAAGACGACGGGTGAGAACAGGTGCCCGCTGGAACTCACCGACACCACCCGGGCGCCGCCGGCCGCCGTGAGGGCCTCGTGCAGCCCGGTGGTCAGGGCGAAGTGTCCCAGGTGGTTGGTGGCGAACTGCAACTCCCAGCCCTGGGGTGTGCGGCTCTCCGGGGCCGCCATGACACCGGCGTTGTTGACGAGGATGTGCAGCGGGCCCTGCCAGGCGGCGGTGAACGCGCGGACGGACGCCGGATCGGTCAGGTCCAGGGCGGCGACCCGTACGCCTTCGGAGCCGGTGGTGGCCCGGATGTCCTTCGCGGTGCGATCGCCGGCGGCGGTGTCCCGCACGGCCAGCGTGACCTCCGCGCCGGCGTCGGCCAGCGCTCGGGCGGTCTCCACGCCGATGCCGGACGCCGCCCCGGTGACGACGGCGCGGCGGCCCGTGAGATCGATGCCCGCGATGACGTCGGCAGCCGTGGACCGGCTGGTGAACGGACTGGTGATGCCTGTCCTCGTGGCCATTCTCGCAATGCTCCCTGTTTGCTACCCTCGAAACCGGAGGTGCCTCCGATTACTCCCAGACCCTAAGCGGAGGGTCCTCCGATTGTCCAGAAGGAAGGAAAGCTGTGACCGCCACCACACGCGGACTGCGTGCTGACGCGCGACGCAACCGGGAACGCCTGCTCGAAGCCGCGGGGCGCGCGTTCTCCGAGACCGGCACCGACGCGTCCCTCGAGGCCATCGCCAAGGACGCCGGCGTGGGAATCGGCACGCTCTACCGGCACTTCCCCACCCGCGAAGCACTGCTCGAGGCCGCCTACCGCAACGAACTCGCCCGGGTCTGCGACAGCGTCACGGAACTGCTCACACAGCTCCCGCCGGACCAGGCCATGCGGAGGTGGATGGACCTGTTCATCGACTACCTGGCCACCAAGCAGGGCATGGGGGACGCACTGAAGGCCGTCATCGCCTCCGGTGACGAGGATCCGTTCGCCGAGAGTCTCGACCGGATCAGCACGGCCATCAGCACGCTGCTGCACGCCGGGGCCGAAGTGGGAGTTCTGCGCTCGGACGTGGACCCGCTCGATGTCGGGTTCAGTCTCGGGGGTGTCCTGCTGATCACGAGCGACAAAGGGCTGCGCGACCGCGCGGGCCGCATGCTCGACCTCCTGCTCGACGGGCTCCGCCACCGCCCCGGCTGATGCGTCCGGTCGGGGAGGACGTCCGGGCTCGGCCCCGCCGGCCGGCACGCCTGCGGCGGTCCACACCGACTCAGAGAAATACAACACGAGGGCACCATGGGGCTGGGTGCCACATCACCCGAGCGGCACGGGCGCCGGCCCAGCCGGGCTGGCGGCCTATCACCGGCTCAGGTTCTCGAACAGCACCATCCCGGCCGCGGTGTTGGACGCCGGAACGTGGTAGGCCTCGTACACCCGGCGGATCCGGGGTCCCAGCGCGCCGCGCATGATCAGCCACATGATGAGCTCGATGCCTTCGGAGCCGGCCTCGCGGATGTACTCCTCGCGCGTCAGCGCGGCCAGTTTCCCGGGGTCGTGCTCGATCGCGTCGAGGAACATCCGGTCGAAGTCCTGGTTGATCAGTCCCGCGCGAGCGCCGGCGAGCTGGTGGGACATGCCGCCGGTGCCGAAGACGGCGACCTTGAGGTCCTCGGGGAAGGAGCGGATGGCCTCGCCGAGCGCGCGGCCGAGGGCCAGGCACCGTGCGGCGGTCGGCTGCGGGTACTGGATGACGTTGACCAGGAGGGGGACCACCGCGCAGGGCCAGCGTTCGCCGGGGTCGGGGCAGTAGACCGACAGCGGAACGGTCAGGCCGTGGTCGACGTCGAGTTCCTGGTAGACGGTCAGATCGAAGGAGGCGTCGATCAGGCTCTTGACGAGGTGGTCGGAGAGCTCGGGGGCGCCCGTGACCGTGGGCACCGGGCGGCTGCCCCATCCTTCGTCGGCCACCCGGTACGACTCGGCCGTCCCGAGCGCGAAGGCCGGGGTGACGCTCATGTCGACGGCGTTGGCGTGGTCGTTGTAGATGACGACCGCGACGTCAGGGGTGTGGCGGGCCATCCACTCCCGCGCCGGTGTGTATCCGTCGAACAGCGGCTTCCAGTAGGGGTCTTGTGTCTTCCCGTGGTCCATGGCCGCACCGATCGACGGCACGTGCGAGGTCGCCAGACCCCAGATCACCTCAGCCAAAGTTCCGCCCTCCCGCCTTCAGCGCCTGCGTGAACTCCTCGGTGGTCATGCCGGTGAAGACCCCGCCGAGGTACTGCATGGACTTCTGGTCGACCATGGCGAGCTTGAAGACGTAGAAGATGGAACCGCCCAGCTCCATCATCCGGTTCCAGTCCCGCCGCAGAACGGCGTCCCGCTGCTCGGCCGTGAGCCCGTACGTCTCGCAGTACGCGGCTTCGTCGGCTTTGAACCTCTCCCGGTTCCCGGCGTCCTTGAGTGACCCGCAGAGCCGGTTCAACGCTCGGCCGCGGCGGTTCTCCGCGGCGTCGAAGACGTAGGTGCCGGGGACCCGGGGTGTGGTGCTGGGCATGCCGTTCTTCTCCTCTCCGGTGTTGATGACGGTCAGTGCAGGAGCCCGCCGCCGTCGCAGACGAGCGTCTGGCCGGTGACCATGGACGCCCCCGGTGAGGCGAGATAGGAGACCAGCCCCGCGAACTGCTCCGGGGTGACGAACTCCTTGATCGCCTGCCGGCTCATGGTCGCGGCGAACACCTCGTCGCCGGAGTGCGCCCGGGTCCCCGGGGTGGCCACCTGCGCGGGCGCCACCGCGTTGACCGTGATCCGGTGCTCGCCCAGTTCGCGTGCCATCACCCGGGTCATCCCGATGAGCGCGCCCTTGCTCGCGACGTAGGCGATCTGGCCCGGGGACCCCGTGAAGAAGGTGCGGGACGCGACATTGACCACCCGCCCGCGGTGCGGGCTGCCGCGCAGCCAGGGCACGCACGCCTGCACCATGAGCAGCGGGCCGACGGCGTTGACGGCGAAGAAGCGGTGCATCTCCTCCGGGGTCGTCTCCAGCAGCGGCGCCCGGTCGGAGAGCAGGCCGGCGTTGTTGACGAGGACGTCGACCCCGCCGTACGCCTCGGCGATCTCGGATACGGCCTGGCGGGTCGCGGCCGGGTCCCCGACGTCGCAACGCCAGGCCCGGCCGCCCGGGATCGAGCTGGTGTCGTCGGGTTCGTCGACGTCGAGGGCGGCGACCGTGAAACCGTCCCCGGCCAGTCTGCGGGCGATGGCGAGCCCCAGGCCGCCGGCGGCGCCCGTGACCACGGCGACCCGGGGGCTGCGGTTCGCCGGGCCGGTCATGGTGCCTTCTCCTGCGGATGGGTGGCGAGCGCCTCGACGGTGATGTCCATCCACTTCCACATCGGCAGGGAGACCAGCGCGTCGTGCAGCTGTGCCGGGTCGGCCGCCTCGTACAGGCCGATGGTCGCGTTGCGGCCAGGAACCCGCCACAGCCGCTTGAGGATGCCGGCCTCCCTGAGCTGCATGGCCCGTTCCCGCTCGCCCTTGCGCAGCTCCTCGCGTACGTCGTCGGGGGTGTCCGGGGGCAGGGTGTTCTCGGTGCGTACGAGGAATTCCACGGGGATGTCCTTCACGGGGTCAGGCTGCCGCGA
Organism: Streptomyces resistomycificus; assembly: GCF_001514265.1. GTDB lineage: Bacteria > Actinomycetota > Actinomycetes > Streptomycetales > Streptomycetaceae > Streptomyces > Streptomyces resistomycificus. Next base: position 890,520 of record NZ_KQ948989.1, read on the forward strand.
TCTCCAGCAACAGTTCGGCGAGTCGGCCGGGGGCGGTGACCATCGCTTCGTGTCCGGTGGCGATTTCGTGGACCGGCCAGCCGCGGGCGGCGGCGCGCTCGGCGTGCGGGGTGAACACCCGCATCCAGTCGGTGCACTCGACGAAGGCACCGGGGACCTGGTCGGCCTTGCCGGTCAGCCGCAGCGGCTCGGTGTAGGTCAGCCACGGGTGCGGGGTCAGTCGCGGGCCGAGCCAGTCGAGGTCCGCCTGGTCCTCGACGCCGAGCACGCTCAGCGAGCGCACCGGGATGAGCCAGCCGAACCCGGGTCCGGCCACGGACTCCCGGTAGTGCCCGGCGATGCGGTCGGGCAGCAGATCGATCGCCGCGTCACCGTCGTCGCCGACGAAGGCGTCGAGGTGGACCCGCTTCGCGAGCCGGTCCGGGATCCGGTCCGCGACGCCGGTGACGACCTGGCCCGCGTAACTGTGGCCGACGAGCACGACATCCCGGGCGTCATGGGCCTCGATCAGCGCCACCACGTCCTCGACGTGCGTGCCGAGTCCGATCCGCGGACTCAGCAGATGGGCGCGGTCGCTCACCCCGGTCAACGTGGGGGTGTGCACCTCGTGTCCGGCCGCGCGCAGCAGCGGGGCGACACGCTGCCACACCCAGCCGCCGTGCCAGGCTCCGTGGAGCAGTACGAAGACGTGGCGGCCGCTCATGCGGACGCCCGGGGACGCGCGGTGCCGGCCTGCTGCTCGCGGGTGAGCATCTTCGCCACCGCCCGGCGTCCGCGGAGTGCGGCGAGGTCGGACTTGATGCTGGACTCGGCGGTGCCGCCCGGATCGGTGGCGTACATGATCTCCTGCGCCTCCAGGGCGTCGACGTCCTCCTGCATCACGGCCAGTTGCTGCTCGTGCTGGAACCTCGTGAGCTCCTCGTCGTCGATGAGGTAGTCGCGGCCGAGCGCGTAGAAGTCGTGCGTCTCGTTGCCGCGCCCCGGCGTCATCCCGTAGAGCACCTTCATGTGGAAGCCGTCCGGCTCCTCGGTGCCGGTGGCCGCGACGCGGATGTTGAGGACGAAGATGCCCGGCGGGTAGAAGTCGCCGTCCTGCCAGCGGTCCACCGGAGAGGTCAGCCCGCAGGACTTCTCGTAGAACGGCGGCGCCTCGATGCCGATCATGCGGCGGCTGAAGCCGACCCGGTCGCCGTCCACCGTCACGTCGATCGGGGTCGCGGCGACGGCGGCGTTGCCGATGCTGGTCGGGTGCAGGAACGTCTCGTGGGTGAGGTCGAGCAGGTTCTCCAGGAGCAGCATGTGCCGTGCCTTCAGCGGGACGACGCCGTGCACATGGGTCCAGCTCGGGTCGGTCAGCCACGAGGTGTCGGGCAGCAGGCTCTCGTCGGCCAGTTCGGGGTCTCCGGGCCAGATCCATATGGCACCGTCCCGCTCGACCAGGGGAAACCGGCGCAGTGCCGCCTTGGGCTTGTCGGCCTGCTCGGCGACCCCGACGCACACGCCCTGGCCGTCGAAGCGGTAGCCGTGGTAGTCGCACTGGAGGGTTCCGTCGTCGTCGAGGTGGCCCAGCGACAGCGGGTACTTGCGGTGGGGGCAGCGGTCCTCGACGGCCGTGACGGTCTGGTCGGGCAGCCGGTAGAAGCAGACCGGGATGTCGGTGATCCAGCGCTGCTTGAGGGTTCGGCCGATCTCGTCGGACCAGGCTCCCAGGTACCAGCCGTTGCGCACGTGCTGTGTCAGTGTCATGGCGGTTCTTCCTTTGGCGTCGGCCCAACGGGGCGGTCCACCTGTCGAATTGGCGAGGTATCAGAGATCCAGGACGAGGCGTCGGCCCCGAGCGCGGGAGACGCAGATCAGCATCGTGTCGTTCGCTGCCCGCTCGTCGTCGGTGAGCAGTGAGTCGCGGTGGTCGACCTCGCCCTCCAGGACGGGCGTCTCGCACGAGCCGCAGATGCCTTCCTCGCAGGACGACAGGACGGGGACGCCCGCCTGCTCCACGGCCTTGAGGACCGACAGCCCGGGCGGCACGGTCAACGTCGTCCCGGACGCCCGCAGTTCCACCTCGATCGGCTGCTCTGCCTCGTCGTCCGCCGGCTGTCGCACGGCCGCCGCGGCGAACCGCTCGACGTTCAGCGCTCCGGTCGGCCGGCCGGCGCAGTGTGCCTCGACCGCGTCGATGAGCCCCGCGGGGCCGCAGCAGTACACCAGGGCGGACGGGTCCGGATCGCCGAGGAAACCGGCGAGGTCGAGCAGACCGTACTGGTCCTGCGGACGTACGGTCACGCGCTCGCCGTAGCCCTCCAGTTCGGGCAGGAACGCCATGGACGCGCGCGTGCGGCCCCCGTAGAGCAGGGACCACTCGGCGCCCGCCGCCTCGGCCTCGGCGATCATCGGGAGCAGGGGGGTGATGCCGATGCCGCCGCCGACGAACAGGTACCGGGCCGCCGGCCGCAACGGGAAGTTGTTGCGCGGGCCGCGCACCCGGAGTTCGCCGCCCTCCACGAGGTGGTCGTGGATCCACTGCGATCCACCGCGTCCGTCGGGCTCTCGGAGCACCGCCACGCGCCAGCGGGCCGTGTCTTTCACCGGGCCGCAGAGCGAGTACTGCCGGGTGACGCCCGTGGGCAGGACGACGTCGATGTGTGCTCCCGGCTGCCAGGGCGGCAGCGGTTCGCCGGAGCTCGCTGCGAGTTCCAGCGACACGACACCGTCCGCCACCGTCCGGCGGGCCAATACGGTGGCGGTGCCTTCGAAATCGGTGCCGCGCCGGGCGGCGGACGGTGTTCCGGCCTCGGCGGAACCGAGGGTGTGCGTGTCCGGGGCGGTGGTTGGGGGGCTCGTCACGTTGGTCATCTCCTCGGTACGGTCGGCAGGGATCGCTCCGGCCGCGGTCGGCGGCGCCACGATCGACGCTAGCCACCGGACAACGCCCAGGTCATCGCTCGAATGACCGGATCGGGGCGGCGCATGGTCGTGGCCCCGACTACGTCATCCGTCGCGCGGGCCGGGTGTCCCGGCAAGCCCGTCGGGCCGCGGAGCCTGGTCGAGATGGATCCGCACCTGGCGGTCGTCCTCGTTCCAGAGGGCTTCCACGACGGCGTGCAGCCGTCGGACGTCGGTGCGCCACATCGGTACGCCGTAGCGGTCGTCGCGTGTCAGCGCGTCCTCGGCGACGGCATCGGCCAACACGCTCCGGCGGTCGTACGTCGGGGCCGGTCCGTTCGCCGCGTCGGGTTCGTCCGCGAACTGCACGTAAAGGGACGTGTCCCGGAAGGGAACCCAGATGTGCGTAGCCCCCTGGACACCCGTCCCGCCCTGTGCCGTCACGCCAGAACACCCGTCGTCTGCGGTAGAGCCGCAGGTACGCCTCTCCCATGGTTCCGTGCGAGAGGCCGAGGTCCGCCGGCCCGCCAGACGAAGTCGCCCGCGTGCGCGCTGATCACCAGCAGCGCCCCTTCGGACGGAGTGGAGGTGGGGGAGGTCATCAGGACTCCTTGGGATCGAGTGGGGTGACCGGCGTGGTGCGCAGTGCCGTCGGTTCGGCGCCGGCCGCGCCGGCGTCAGGTCGGCACTCCGGCTGCCGGCGGCGGAGGCGCTGGTCGAGATCGAGCGCGACCGCGGAGCGCGCGTCGGGGAGAACAGCTTCGCCGAGGCCGTCCGAATGACGGGCGCGACATCGCCGGCCTCAAGGCGGCCGACCAGGTTCTCGAACGGCTGCGGGCCCAGGTGGTGCGGTACCGATTCGTGCTCTCCCTGGTGCCGGGGCGGGCCCGTGTGTCGCTGCCTCAGCACCAGCGGATCATCGAGGCGATCACCGCCAAGGACCCGACGGCCGAAGCGGCCATGCGGGACCATGTCGCCACTGCGGTGGAGGCCCTCCGGATGCTCGAAGCAGGTCGGCACCGCGCGAGCCGAGGCAGACGTCACGGTCACGTTCCGTCGCCCGAGCCGGCTTCCTGGGCCGTCTTCCTGGCCCAGGCGGTCTCGAGCTTGCCGGTCGGGGTCCGCGGCAGTCTGTCCGTCAGGACGATGGAACGCGGCACCTTGTACCCGGCGAGACTCCGCCGGACCAGGTCGCGCAGTTCGTGACCGGTGACGGTACTGCCCGGTTGGACCGCCACGACGGCCGCCACACGCTCGCCCCAGGTCTCGTCGGGGACGCCGACGACGGCACAGTCCGTCACCTCGGGGTGCCCCAGCAGTACGTTCTCCACCTCCTGCGGGTGCACCTTCTCCCCGCCCGTGTTGATCACGCCCGAACCACGTCCGAGGAACCGGATCGCGCCGTCGGCCTCAAGTCGAGCCAGGTCGCCGGGGATCGCGTACCGGACCCCCTCGATGGTGCGGTACGCCTTCGCGCTCTTCTCGGTGTCCTTGTAGTAGCCGAGCGGCATGGGCCCGCAATAGGCGAGGACGCCCGTCTCCTCGCTGCCTGGTTCGAGAAAGCGGTCGTCGGGGCCGATCACCCGCGTCGCCGGAACGGGGTGGAAACGCGAGGGCAGATCCTCTGCCGAGGAGGTGATCGCGAAGGCGAAAGGGCCCCCTTCGCTCGATGCGATGGCTTCGGTGATGGTGACGTCGGCACGTTCGTGCAGTGCCTTCTTGAGCGGATCGCTGAGCGCGGTGCCGGAGCTGATCATCCTGCGCAACGAGCGCAGGTCGTGCGGCGTCCCGGCCTTCTCAGCCCGCAGGAGTTCGTCGACGAGCGGGCGGCACACGGCGTTGCCCGCGACGATGGCCGTATCGACCTGCTGCTCGGCGATCATGTGCCAGACATGTTCCGGGCCGAGGCCGCCCGCTCGTGTGGTGACAGCCCGGCCCCCTGTCATCAGGGCGCCCATGGTGTTGAACAGCCCGGTGGCGTGCATCAGGGGTACGACGGGCATCGTGGTCGGCGCGCGGCCTTCGTGGCGTGCCTCGACGGCGACGGCCACGGCCTCGTCGAGGCTTGCGGGGAGCTCGGTGACTCCGAGCGGGTGGTAGAACGGGACCACGTGGGCGTGCAGCAGGTCGCTCAGCTGCCATATGACGCCCTTCGGCTTGCCCGTGGTCCCGCCGGTGTACATGAACAGTTGGTCCGTTCCGGGCCGTCGCCGAGGCTCGCGCGGCGCGTGCGCGGTCAGCAGCTCCTCCAGTTCGGGTACCGCTGGCCCGCCCGGACCGTCGGCGGGCGGCTCACCCACCCTCACCAGCAGCTTCAGTGTGCGCACATGCTTCGCTGCATGCGTGACGCGGTCGGCCAGGGCGCCGCTGAAGACGAGCACGGCGGCGTCGGCGTCGGTCAGCAGTTCGGAGAGTTCCTCGCCGGTGTAGCGGTAGTTGGCGTTCACCGGTACGGCACCCAGCTTGAAGGCGGCGAAGACCGTCTCCAGGTAGGCGGCGCCGTTGTACAGATAGCAGGCCACGGTGTCGCCCTCGCCCACCCCGGCGGCTTCCAGTGCGGCGGCCAGCCGTGACGCGCGCTCGTCGAACTTCCGGTACGTGGTCTCACGACCGGGTTCCGTGATGGCGACGGCATCGGGCAGCGCGCGGCAGACCGCCTCCCAGATCGTGCCGATGGACACGTTCACGTCTCGGACCTCCTCGTCCTCGATGGCTTACGCGGAGCGCACGGCCGAGCAGGCCGCTCGTAGGGCCCCGCGGATCCTTTGGGGGGAGTAACGATCCGCGGGGCTTCCTCTCAACCTAGGCAGGCGCCCTCCCCGCGGGGAACGCGAGCAATGACTGAAGCGGCTCGGCGCTTCGACCCGCCGACGAACAGGTCGAATGACGTAGGACCACCTCGAATACACCGGGCTACGATGCTGTGGCCGGGCGCAAGTCGCCGTCGTCCCCCAACCGGCCCCCGTACGACGCAGGCCCGCGGTTTTCGAACGCGTCCCTATCGCACAGCAGTCTGCGGGGCGGGTTCTTCGTCGATGTTGAGGAGAACGGTCATGTCCGCGTCGCCGCTCGTGGGGTGGGACGACATCGCCGCCGTCGCGCCGGACGGCCTCGCCGTTCTGGACTGCGTGGGCCGGTTCGTACGGCTGAACCCGGCGGCGGCCGCGCTGCTTCGGGCGGACACAGAGGGCGACCTCATCGGTACGCCGTCCCCGTTCACCCTGGTGGAGGGAGCCGCCGAGTGCCGCGCGGGGCTGCTGGAGGTCCGGTCGGACGAGCAGGTGGCCCACTGGGAGCCCGCCCGCGGGCCCCGACGCGAGTTCGCCTACCGCGCCCGCAGTCTGCCGGCCGACCCGAAGTTCACGGTGGTGTCGTTCCGCGACGTCACCGACGAATGGCACCGGCAGCGCAGGATCGCGGCGATCGCCCGGACGTCGATCGCACTGGCCTCGGAGGGCTCGCTCGGCTCCACACTGGACGCCGTGGCCCAGCAGATCGTCCAGGCGGACGGCCTGGCCGGCGTGCAGATCCTCACCCTCGACAGCACCGGCCGGGAACTGCGGCTGATGGGCTCCGCGGGACTGCGCCACTGGGACGCGTTCCTCGACCGTCTGCTGGAGTGCCGTGACCGGGGTGCCCGGCTGTGCATGCTGGACACCCTGAGGGAGCGCAGGCCGATCGTCGTCCCGCACCGGTGGACCCAGATCCTCGAGGACCCGGCCTGGGAACCGCTGCACGCCTACCTCGGGGAGCTGAACTGGGACTCCTTCGTCAGTGTGCCGTTGATGGCGCGCGGTCGTCCCGAGGGGGTGCTGAACGCCTACTTCGCCCCCGGGCAGGAAATCGGGAGCCGGACCCTGGAGTTCCTCGCCGCCATGGCGGAACAGGCCGCCCTCGCCGTCGACCACGCCATGCTGCTTCAGCGTGAGCGCGAGGGCGCCCGCCGCAACGAGCGTCAGCGCCTCGCCCGCGACCTGCACGACTCGATCGTGCAGCAGGTGTTCTCCATCGGCATGCAGGCCAACGCCGTGGGAGTGCTGGGCGCGCGGGGCGAAGCGGTGTCGGCGGAAGCGGTCCGGGCCTTCGCGGACGAGGTCGGGACCCTCTCGCGAACCGTCCTCGCCGACCTGAGGGCCATGGTGCACGAGCTACGTCCCGCCTCCTCCCTCCGGCTCGGCCTTGAGGACGCGGTGACCACGCTCGTCAAAAGCACCGAGAACCGGACGGGCCTCAGCATCCGGCTGGAGTGCGGACGACAAGTGGACACGGTCGAACCGGAACTGGCCGAGGACATGTACCGGATCGTCGGGGAGGCCATCCACAACGTGGTCAAACACGCGGAGGCCACCACCGTCAGCATCCGCCTCGCCGTGTACGACCACACCCTGACCGCCACCATCCGCGACGACGGCCGCGGGATCACGGAATCCGGCGGGCGCCGGGCCGCACAGGAGAACGAGGACGCCGAGGCGGCCACTGCCACCGGACACCACGGCTACGGACTGAGGACCATGCGGGAAAGGACAGAGCGATGGGGCGGCACCATGAGGATCAGATCCGGCGCGAGGAGCGGCACGACCGTACGGGTCGTCATACCCCTTCCCGTACGAGTGCCGGAGTCGCCCCCGGGCTCGGAGGGATCAGGGAGCATCCCATCGGCGGTTCCGCTCCGGGAAACGGAGAACCCCGCCCGGTCCGGGTCCTGATCGTCGACGACCACGCCGTCGTACGCCGCGGAATCCGCGCCTACCTCGAAGTCCTGGACGACATGGAAGTGGCCGCGGAGGCGGCCGACGGCCAGGAGGCACTCACCAGGCTCGACGTGATGGCCGCTCACCAGGAACTGCCGGACGTGGTCCTGATGGACCTGCTCATGCCCAAGATGGACGGGGCGACGGCGATCGGAGCGATCAAGCAGCGCCACCCTGGTCTCCGACTTGTGGTGCTCACCAGCTTCGGCGAGATGGAACGCGTTCATGCGGCGCTCGCGCAGGGGGCCGCCGGCTACCTGCTCAAGGACGCCGACGCAAGTGAGGTGGTCGCCGCGATCCGCGCGGCCGCCCGGGGCGAGGTCTTCCTCGACCCCGCGGTGGCCAGGGGACTCACCCAGGAGATCGTTTCGCCGCCGACCGGGATCGCCTCGCTCACCAGCCGGGAACGCGACGTCCTCGTCCTCGTCGCCGAGGGCCGGTCGAACCAGCAGATCGCCGACGAGTTGGTGATCAGCGAGCGCACCGCCCGCACCCACGTGAGCAACGTTCTGCGCAAACTCCGGCTCACCTCCCGCACCCAGGCCGCGTTGCTCGCGGTGCGGCAAGGACTGGTGCCCCCGAAGGGCTGACCGCCCTGCCGACCGCGACGGATGTCCCGGACCGGCCGGGACACAGGTCGGCCGCAGGTGCCGTCATCAGCGGGATCCTCACGGGCCCAGGCGTTCCTACGCTCAGGGGAGACGCCCTATCGCCCCCAGTTCAGGAGGACAGCATGCTCGACGGCAAAGTCGCCATCGTCACAGGTTCGGGCCGAGGCCTGGGACGTGCCTATGCTCGCGCGATGGCCGCGGCGGGTGCCGCCGTCGTCGTGAACGACCTGGACGCCGATGTGGCCACGGAGACGGTCGACCTGATCACGGACGCGGGCGGAACGGCCGTCGCCCATGTCGGTGCGGTCGGAGGTTCCGAGTTCGCCGACGCGCTGGTGCGGCGCGCGGTCGACGAGTTCGGCCGACTGGACGTGATGGTCACCAACGCCGGTGCGCTGCGCGACCGGACCCTGCGCAACGCCACCGACGACGACTTCGACCTCGTCGTCAACAGTCATCTGCGCGGCACGTTCACCTGCGGTCGCGCGGCGGCTGCCCGCTTCCGCGAACAGGGCGAGGGCGGTCGGCTCATCCTGGTGGGATCACCGGCTGGGCAGCGCGCCAGCTTCGGCCAGACCGCGTACTCGGCGTCCAAGGGCGCGATCGTCGCGATGACGCGCACCTGGGCGCTCGAGCTCGCGAAGATCGATGTCACCGTCAACGCCATCGTGCCGACCGCGCTGACCCGCATGGTGGCGACCATGCCCCGGGTCGGTGACCTCGTGGCGAAGGTCGATGCCGGGGAGCCCGTTCCCGACGCCATCCGGCGGCAGGGGCTGGGATCGCCGGAAGACGTGGCACCGGTGATCGTGTACCTCGCGTCCAAGGAGTCGGCCCACGTCACCGGACAGGCCATCGCGGCGGGAGGCGACCGGATCGCCCTGTGGACGCACCCCGGTGAGGTCGAGGAGCGGTTCCGGCAGGACGGCTGGACCGCCGGATCGGTCGCGGAACTCTTCGCAGGCGCTTATGCGGACCGACTCCAGGACTTCAGGCCCACACCCCTCGATCTGGAAGCCGTTGAGGAGGCCTGACGCACGCGGCCCCTCTTACGGCCCCCAGGTCCGTAACAGGGGCAGTGGCAGGCCGCTCAGGTCTGCGCCCCATCCTCGTCCTCGACCCGGACACCGGCCAGCGGATCGTCACCGAGGAACATAGAAACTGCGAGCACGGCTGGACCCCGCCCGCTTCGAGCGGACAGGGTCCAGCCGTGCTCCGGCCGTACGTCACACCAACGGCACGGACACCGCGTTGTAAGGGGTGTTCTCATCCCGGTCCGGGGTGGTGAAGCGGGAGTTGGGGAGGTACAGCCGACCCTGGTAGGCGGCGGCCGTGGTGGGCAGGTCGAAGCGGTCGTCCCTGATCACCCCGACCGCGGTGCCCCGCGTACCCGACCGGTTGAGCCGGATCACGTCCACCTGGTTGGGGTTGGGCTGGACGACGTAGAGGGTGCGGCCGACGAGTACGAGCCCGTCGCCGCTGGGCAGCGTGGTGTCACCCAGGTCTACCTTGCGGGCTACGCCGGTGCGGGGGTTGACGCGCATCAGCGAACCGCCGTCCACGGCCGCGTTGGTGACGAGCAGGGCGCTGCCGTCGGGGGTGAGTGAGATTCCGTTGGACGTGAAACCGGACTGCACCCAGTCACCGCTCAGCGTAAGGCTCTCCGGGGCGCCGATACGCCCCTTCCTGCCGAGCGGCAGCTTGAAAAGCCGTGCGCTGAACGACTCGGTGAACCAGGCGGCGTCGCGGGTGAGCAGGACGTCGTTGACGAAACTGCCCTCCCCTGCGACCACGTGGTCGGCGAGCAGCGCGCCGCTGTGGGCGTCGACGACCCGCAGTTCGCCACTGCTGCCGCCCGCCAGGAACAGCCGGCCCCAGGAGTCGACCTTCAGGCCGACCGTCATGCGCCCCAGGCCGCGGTGGACGACCTTGCCCTTGCCGCTCGCGAGGTTCACCCGGTACACGCCGCCGGTGGCGATCGATCCGAAGTAGGCGTACGGCGCGGAGCCGATCGCGACTCCCTCCGGCCCCCAGCCGTTGGGCAGGGAGAACTCCCCGGGCCAGGATCTGGCGGTGCCCGGGGCGGCCTGTGCCGTACCACCGATCAGGGCCGTCGTTCCCAGGGCGATGCCCGCGCCGAGAAGCTGCCTGCGTGCGAGAGAACCTGTCATCGATCGTCCTTCCACGGAAAACAAGACGGGCCGTGCCGGTCCGGCTGGGCTCCTGGACCAATTCTTGAGAGTTCAAGTACCTGTGCACAGCGACGAATGTCCTGACTCTCCTCGGTCTATCGGACGGAAACCTGCCGGGCCGGTGGGAGCACGGACCGCGAAGGCGCGCCACTTGACAGCAGGCCGAGCTGGCAAGGCCGAACCTCGCGCCCGCGTGCTGCACCGGGTGGCCCATCTGGTGCGCGAACGGTCGGACGAGCTCGCCGCCGTGGAGAGCCTCGACGTCGGCAAGCCCGTCTGAGGTGGTCAGTCGTGTTCGCCGTGTCCGGGCACGACGTCGATGACCGCCTTGACCGGTCCTGTGCCGGTCATTCCGGTGACCGTCACCTCACCCGGCCTGTCGGTCGCGCCAGGTGGCAACGACTGCCAGCGGACGGGGACACCGGTGATCGTGTTGTTGGCGGTGGTGAGCATGCGGATGGAGGAGGGCAGCTTCGGGGCGGTTCCCACCACGGTGGCGGTGTGGATGGTGTCCTGGAGGATGTGCTTGGCGCGGCTGGCGTTGAAGACGTTGATGGACGCGTGCGGCTCCCAGGTGTTCGCCAGTCCGGGCACGGCCCGGAACATCGGCTGATAGCCGGCCGGCTCCCACACCAGCACACCTGAACCTCGGTTGTCGACGACGTCGTTCGCGGCCTGGAACACCCTCCGGATGGCGTCCGCCTGGCCCTGAATCGTTCGCGGGTAGGGTGAGTTGGGCAACGGTGAGCCGTCGCCTCCCGAGGCGGGGTAGGCGGTTTCGGCGATGTCGATCTCGTAGCCGGGATGGGTGGTGGCCATGGTGTTCAGGTTGCGATCCAGCGCCTCGGGCGTACCGTGCCACTCCGGGTAGTACGAGATGGCCAGCACGTCAGGGTTCTGGCCCTTTGCCTTCACCCGGGTGAGGAACTGGTGCCAGAACTCCATGGTTTTGGCGAGCTTGTCCTTGTCGACGATCACGTGTATCTCGACCTTGGATTTCGGTGACGCGTCGCGGACGGCCTTGATCCCGGCTGCGGCCAGGGTCGTGAACCGGTCCCACGACTGGTCGTAGAGCTTCTGCTCCGCAGGGTCGGTTGACCGCCAGTACTTCCACAGCAGGCCGCCGCCGGGCTTCGACTGGTAGACATCGGCCTGGTCGACGAAGTACGGCGGATTCGTCGTGCCGATGTGGGCCGCCTCGCTGCCGTACATGAAGCCATTGATGATCTCGTTGCCGACGGCCACCTTCTCCGGCGTGGTGCCCTGCCGGACCAACCGCTTCAGATAGTCGGCGGTGTAGTCGTACACGGCCCGGGACAGATCCGCGAACTCCAGCTCGGCCCAGGCGCGCGGTTTGGGTTGCTTGCTCGGGTCCGCCCATGAGTCCGCGTAGTGGAAGTCGATCCCCAGGCCCATGCCCCGCTGCTTGATCCCCTTCGCCGAGACCAGTGAGCGCTCCGGACCCTGGCGCGGTATCGGCGTCGGCAGACCGGTGCTCTCGCTGCGCGGTTCGTTGAATATCCGCAGCCGGGTGTGCTGCATGCCACGATCCTTGGCCACGTCGAGCAGGTGTGGCCCGGCGCCGCGGTCCTGGGCCAGGGGGTCGACCCAGTACTGCTGGTCCTGGACGTCGTCCATCCAGGACAGATCGGCGCCGATGGTAAGGTCGTCGCGCAGGTAGTTGAACACCTGGAGCTCGCTGACACCGGCCCGCGCACCACCCGGCCCACCGGTGAACACCAGCCGGACGAAGCGCGTTCCCGGCCGGGTGAACAGGTGCACCTCCCCACGCGACACGGCTCTGTTGTGGGACCTGTCGGCGATGGTCTTCCACCGGCGACCGTCGGATGAGGCCTCGACGACGTACCGGTGGGCCACGCCACGGTCCGGGAACATCACCTTGACCTTGCGCAGGTTGTCGTAGGTTCCACCGAGGTCGACGGTGAGCCACTGCCGGGCGCCGGCACGACCGGGGTACCAGGACGTCGTCGGGTCGCCGTCGATGGCCAGTCCGGCGTTCGACGCGCCGCTGCCGGCTGTCGCCGAGGCCCAGTCCTTGGCAGCGATGTTGCTCTCGATCGGCTTGATGTCCGCGGTCCCGAAGGTCGCATGGGCCGGCGCGGGCACCATGAGTAACGTCGCGGACACCATGGTGACCAACGTCGTCGTGCCCGCGATGACCCGGGCCGGACGCTTGATGCTCATTCCTTCTCCTGACGAGGTGACGGTGTCGTGGTCGCAAGGACGCGACCCCGCACGCTCTGCCGGTCGAGAAGACCGGCAGAGCGGGGGAGGTCAGCCGGTCGCGGCACCGACATCGAGGTAGTCGACGTTGGGCAGTCCGGCTGCCGTGGTCGGATCCAACCGGATGGTGTTGCTGCCGGCGTTCAGCGGGACGGTCGCGGTCTTGGTCGACCACGTCGTCCAGGCACCGGTGGACTCGAACGAAACCGTCCCCACCGTGGATCCGTTGACGATCAGGTTCGCCGGCCTCGCGGCGTCAGTGGCGCCATTGGCGAACCTGACCCCCACCGTCGCCCTGCCGGCGGCCGCCGAGGTGACCGTGAACTGCGCGAAGGCCCCCGCGGCGGCGGTGCCGTTGCAGAATCCGCTACCGGAATAGCCCGCTTGGTTCGAGTCGATCGTGCCCTGGCACTGGGCCGGTGCGGTCTCCGCCTCGTAACGCTGTCCCGATGGCGCGTCGGCAGAGGTCTTGACCAGTGAGAGTTGGTCGACGATGACGCCGCCCGAACCCGACGCCCGTACGGTGACGGTGGCGGCCCCGCCGGGCAGCGCTATGCCGGTGAGTTCGCGCTTGGCCCACCCGCTCGACGCCGGGATGCTGAGGGTGCGGCTGCCGTTGGCGCCGGTGATCACGACCTGTCCGGCGCTACCCCGAGCGTGCAGGGACAGGGTGTAGGTGCCTGCGGGCACCGACTCGATCCGCTGCTCGACGCCGCCGCTGTTGCTCACCTGGAGGGCGAAGCGAGACCCGTTCACACCACCGTTGACGTTGGTCACCGAACCGCCGAGGTTCCGCCATCCGCGCACGCTGGAGACGATGATGCGGTCGGCCTGGATGTCGGGGTTGAGGATGTGGTTGTTCGCCTGCCCGACGCGCCACTCCCCGGTGGTGGCGTTGAACTGCCACTGGCTCACCGAGTGGAACTGTGGCCGTGCGCCGGTCTTGGTGATCGGCACCCACTGGTTGTACCCGATGCCGTTCCAGGCGAAGTCGGCCCAGCGGTCGCCGGCGTAGATCACCGTGTTCTGCTTGGTGCCCTTGACCGTCACGAAGAAGCCGGTCTGGGTCACGTGGCTGTAGTCCATCTCGGTGCCGGCAAGGACGTACTCGCTGCTGTAGGAGCCCTGGACGTTGCCGCCGGTCGACTCGTTGACGTAGTTGACCGAGGTGTTCCAGCCGTGCAGGTCCGACGCCGCGTGGTAGTACTTGCCGTCGAGCTTGAACATGGCGTTGCCCTCGCGACCGGCACCGCTGCGGATCTGCACGGCTGGCTCGATCCGCAGCGAGTCGGACTCCCGGAACTTGGCCACGAAGCCGCGAGAGCGTCCTTCGCGGTTGGAGAAGATCAGGTAGTCCTTGCCGTCGTCGTCGGTGAAGACGGTCTGATCCCCGGTGCCGGTCGTGGGCGAGTTGGTGATCTGGGTCTGGAAGTAGCCGTAGTCGAAGGTGTCGGTGGGGGAGTCACCCTGCAGCAGCAGAACGCCGTGCCCGCCCCTGCCCGTGTGCCACATCTGCACGGCGAGCACGTACTTGCCGGTGTTCTCGTTGTACGAGACGCCGAGCCGCCCGACCCAGCCGGCACCACCCAGGTTGGCGCCGCTGCCCACGCCGGTGGAGCGCGTCGCGACGCGGTTCTCGAACTTCCAGTTCACCAGGTCCTTGGACGAGTACACGGGGATCGAGGCGAAGCTGACGTTGCCGTCGTACTTCCTCGTCGGGTTGGCCCGGTAGAGCTCGGCGCCGGTGTAGTGCACGCCGTACCAGTAGTAGGTGTCGCCGAACTTGAAGACCCCACCACCCTGCGAGTAGATGGGGTTGCCGCTGGTGTCGTTCCAGAAGGTGTTGTTCGTGATGGTCTGGAACGTGCCCTCGTCGGCGGCCTTCAGATCGGCGGCGGCGGTCATCAGGGCCGTCTTCGCGTCGGCGACGTCCGACGTGGTGGCCGACGTGTCGCCGGCGACATCGGCCGCGGCGGTCAACGCCTTGGCGAAGGGCTTCCAGGAGTCAGCCGTGTACTTCGTCGGAGTGCGTGTCTGGTAGTCGGACACCAGGTACTCGAGGCCGCGATCCACCGGTCCAGCAGCGGCACCCTGGTCCTGGAGCGCTGTCGCCGAGGCTTTCGAGGCCGATGTCGTCGTTGCGGGTGTCTCCGCCGCAGCGGTGCTCGCCGAGAGCGGTGCCGCCAACGCCACGGACAACAGTGTGGCGGCGGCCACCTTCCAGTACTTCGAAACGACGCGCGATCTTTGCCTCATAGAGTCACCTTCCATCGTTCTCAAAGGCGCCGAGATCCGGCGCGTTTCCACTGAACGGCAGTCCCACGTCGGTGCCCCTGTCGATCAGGGCGCTGTTCGCCGCGAGACGGAGGTGTGGCAGCACGGGCAGGCTTCCGTCGGTCTGGCGGGGCGCGTCCCAGCCCGATGTCGACACACTCTGGAACTGGGAGTCCGACAGGGGGACGCCGAGGTTCCAGGAGTTGTACGCCGCGTTCGTGCCGGTCATGTACGACGTCGGCGTTCCCGTGTAGGCGATGTTGTTGCGCAGGTTGCCCCGGCCGACGGCGGCGCCGCTCGAGTCGACGCCACGCATGTTGAAGTTGGGGTGGTTTCCGTAGCCGGTGTTGTCGAAGAAGTCGTTGGCCACCGGATGGTGGTTGGCGTAGAAGCCGGCCGCCTTGTTGAGGAACGCCACCGAGAAACGGACGGTGTGCTTGGGCGCGTTCGCCTCGTAGTCGCCGCCGTAGCCGCCCGACTTGAAGCCGGCTCCGTTGCCGGACGGCGTCGTCGTCCCCGGCACGTACCCGTTGCGCCAGGCCCACGAGTTCTCGATGATCACGGGCGAGTAGGTGGAGATGAGGTCGAACCCGTCATCGGCGTTCCACCACGCGCGACAGCCCCGGAACACGTTCGCGGTGCGGCCGGCCGGCGTGTAGTGCGAACCGAACCCGTCGGCGTTCTCGCCAGGACCGTCGTTGCTGCGCAGGTCGTAGTTGTCATGCGAGTCCGAGTTGAGGACGAGGTTGCCGCCACCGCCACTGATGAACAGGCCGGTGCCCATGTGGTGGTGGATGTTGAGTTGCTCGAAGACGTTGTTGCTGCCGGAGACCCAGATCCCCCAGGACTCGGCGTTCCGGTTGTTGTTCTGCGGAACGCCCTTGACTTCCAGTCCCTTGAGGTGGATCCAGCTGCCGGTGACGTCGAAGCCCTTGATGCGGCAGTTGTCCGTCATCCGCGAGAAGTCGAAGACCGGTTTCTCGCCCGGCTGGGCCACGTACCGGATCGGGTTGCCCGAGCTGCCGCTCTTGTTGAGGGTGATCGCGTCGACTCTGGCGGTCTGGCTCGAACAGGCGCTGTTCGCGCGGGTGTAGGCGTAGGTGCCGCCTCGGAAGTAGACCGTGTCACCCGCCGTGGCGACGGCCTGCGCGCGGGCGACCGATGCCCACGGAGCGGCCTGCGTACCTGCTGCGCTGTCGTTCCCGTTCGGAGCGACATAGTAGGTGTTTCCGGCCGCTGCGGCTCTCGCGGACGCCGGGCCGGGGGCCATGGCGACGGAACTCGCCGTGACCACCGAGAGCAGGAGGGCAGGGGTGACGAACTTCGCGGTTCTCACAGCGTCATCTCCCGAGTCAGGTGATTTCCCACGCAGCGGCAGGGCTCATGCCTGCCTGACGAACTCGACGCAGGTGCGGAGACTGCTTTTCGGGCGGCGCGGACCACACGCTCGCTTCTTCAGAACTTCATGGCGCCGGCGGCCAGATTGGCGATGAAGTGGCGTGAGCCGATCAGGAAGACCCCGATCAGCGGGATCACCGACATGAGCGCTCCGGCGATGACCATCGACTGGTCGGTGGTGTAGACGCCGTTCAGCTGCTGCACGGCCACCTGCAGCGTCACCTTCCCCGGGTCGGTCATCACGATCAGTGGCCACAGGTAGTCGTTCCAGATGTGGAAGAAGGTGAAGATCCCCAGGAACGCCAGCCCCGGGCGCAGCACCGGCAACCCCACCGTCCACCACTGGCGGAAGAACCCGGCCCCGTCGACCCTCGACGCCTGGATCAGCTCGTCGGCGATCGCCCCCTGCGCGTACTGGCGCATCCAGAAGATCCCGAACGCGTTGGCCGCACCGGGAATGATCAGCGCCTTGAGCGAGCCGACCCAGCCGAGCCAGGCCAGGGTGACGAACTGCGGCACCAGCGCCAGTTGCATCGGAATCATGAAGGTGGCCAGCACGATCCAGAACAGCACCCTCCGCCCGGGAAAGTCGTACTTGGCGAAGGCGAAGGCAGCCAGCGAGTCGAGGAGCAGCACCAGGAACGTCACGGCTGTGGCGACCACGACGGTGATGCCCATCGACTGCCAGAAGTCGATCCCGTCGAACACCTTGGTCATGTTCTCCCACAGGTGGGGACCGGGGACCAGCTTGGGCGGGTAGGCGAAGATGTCCCCGGTGCTGTTCGAGGCCATCACGAACATCCAGTAGAACGGGAAGATCGTGATCAGCACGCCCAGCAGGAGTACGGCGTGGCCCACGATCGTCCGCGACCTGGCGGCCGTCTCAGCGCGCACGGGACTTCCCCTTCCGCTTGCCGGTGCCGATCGCGTCCTCGTCGTGGCCGCCGATCAGCCGCCAGTTGATGACGGAGAACACCGCGATCAGGAGGAACAACGCCCAGCCGACGGCCGCGCCGTAGCCGAACCGGTTGAAGACGAACGCTTGCTGGTACAGGTAGAGCACGATGGTGGTGGCCTCGCCGCCGGGCCCGCCGACGTTCCCGTTGTCGTCCAGCGGGAACAGCACCTGCGGCTCGGTGAACAGTTGCAGCCCGCCGATGGTGGAGGTGACGGTGACGAACAGGATCACCGGACGGAGCATGGGGAGGGTGATCCGGAAGAAGGTCTGGCGGTTGCCGGCGCCGTCGACCTTGGCCGCCTCGAACACGTCGCTGGAGATGGCCTGAAGACCGGCCAGGCAGATGATGGCGTTGTAGCCGACCCACCGCCAGGTGGTGATCGCCGCCACGGAGAGCTTCATCGCCCACGGGTCGGACAGCCAGCCGACCTCGCCGGCGTGGATCGCCCGCAGCGCGCTGTTGAGCAGCCCGGAGCTGTCGCTGAAGACCGAGCCGAGCACCAGGGTCATCGCCACGATCGAGGTGATGTTCGGGACGAAGTAGGCCACCCGGTAGAACGCCCTGAACCGCACGGCGGTGTGCAGCGCGTAGGCGATGACCAGCGCCAGGAAGATCATCGGGACGGTGGACAGGACCCAGATGATCAGGGTGTTGCCGATCGACTGCCAGAAGTGCGGGTCGGTCAGCAGGTACGCGTAGTTCTCCCAGCCGATCGACCGCATCTCTCCGATGCCGTCCCACGACATGAACGACAGGTAGACGGAGAAGCCGACCGGGAAGATACCGAAGACGGCGAAGAGGATGAAGAACGGGGAGACCGCCGTGTACATCGGCCAGTAGCGGCGCCAGCCGGGCAGCGGTCTGGACCCGTCCGGCGGCGGCCCCACGGCGCTCCCGCGCCGCTTGACGGTCGTCCCGGGTGGCGCATCGGCGAGGCCCATTCAGATCACCCCCTCGCGGGTCAGCTCGCGCTCGATGGTGTCCTGGGCGTCCCTCCATGCCGTGTCGACGTTCTTGCCGGACTCCACGTTGGCGAGCTCGGCGGCGAACACGGGGTCCATCACCCGGTCGTACGGACTCTTGTAGACGGTCTTGACCTGCCGCGCCGACGGGCCGAACACCTCGATGGTGCGCTGCCCGCCGTAGAAGGGCCGGGGCTCACGCATCTCCGGCCTCGCGAAGGAACGCGGGGAGGACGGGAACAGCGACATCTCCGTGAAGGCCTTGACCTGGTTCTCCGGAGACTGCAGCCATGTGATGAACTGGTAGGCCGCTTCGGGGTTCTTGGAGTACTTGGTGATCGCCAGGAACGAGCCGCCGACGTTGCCGGCACCGCCGGGCGGGTCGGCCACCCGCCACTCGCCCTCGGTCTTCGGCGCGGCCGACTCCGGAAAGGCGAGGCCCCACCACACCGCGCCGATGCCGACCGGCTGGCGGCCGCTGGTGACCACGCCGTACAAGTCGGTGGAGCCCTCCGGGGCGCCGGCCGACAGGCCGTCCCTGCCGACCCGGTAGGCCAGTTCGAATGCCTCGCGCAGCTCGTCCCGGTCGCCGACGTACCGGCCGTCCTCGGTCATGAACTTCCTGGCCAGCTGGCCGAGCCGGATGCTCCAGACGTGGCGGATGTTGGGGCAGATCACCGCGCGCTTCCGGGACTTCTGCAGCTCCTTGCCCAGGGCGATGAAGCCGTCCCAGTCCGGGGCCCGGGCGGCCAGCTCCTTCGGGTCGGTGGTGATCCCGGCTTCCCGAAGCAGGTCGGTGCGGAAGAACAGCCCGGTGGGGCCGGTGTCCATGGGGAACGCGATCATCCGGCCCTCGGGCGTGATGCACTCCTTCCACTTCCAGTCCAGGTACCGGCTCTTCAGCTCGGCCGCGCCGAAGTCGTTCAGGTCGACGAACACGTCCTGGTTGGGGAAGTAGGTGGCCACGTCGGAGTTGATGCCGATGATGTCCGGCACCAGCGACTTGCCGGCGAGCGCGGTACGCACCTTGGTGTTGAAATGGCCGCCGATGTTGGTGCGGCTGAGTCTGAAGCCCTCGGCCCCGGGAATGCCCTTCGTCTCTGCCCGGGCGACCAACTCGTCGCTCACCGACCGGTCCCAGGTCCACAGCGTGATCTCATCCGAGTCGCCGAGCGAGCGCTGCGACCCGCAGCCGGCCGTCCAGAACCCTCCTGCGGCCGCTCCGGCGCCCAGGACCAGGAGCCGTCTTCGTGACACTGCCATGGGCGTGTGCACCACCTTCCGAGCGAGCGGCCAACCCCCTGATCGCTCCGGCGGTGACCGAACAGATATCGCGAACGGCTGCTCTGGTTGAACGCTGACGATGCCCTCGGGCGAGCACCGGTCGTGCTCAAGGCAGACCGGGCCCCAGTGGGCGAACCGACGCGGCTCCAACTCGCACGGTGGTCCGGAACCACCGCGAAGGTCGAGCCCACCAGCCGTAACTCACCCATGGAGATGTCTCCTGTCACCACTGATGTGGAGATGCAAAGGCCCGAGGCGGCGAGGGGCGATGCAATGCAGCTTGCGGGCGACGCATGTCGACGGAGGCGGCCTTGGCCTGCCGGGGTCGCTCCTCCAGGTCGGCACTGTGAACGATCACGGATACCTTGCGACCCAGGGGCGCAATCGCATCACGACGAGCTTGGCGTGCAACAGCAGCTTCTCGATCGGACACGAACCTGTCAACCATTGCTCACCAGTATTCGCGGGAAGCAGTTCGATCCTGTGGGCGGCAAGCGCCGCCTCTCATTGGCCGGGAACTGCCTGCATCTGCGGGAGTCAGCCCAGTTCAGGTGCGATTTCCGGAGAGAGATGGCGATGGACGCCGCTGCGCACTGGACACCTCGCCCGCTCGCATCCGAACGCGCTCAAACAGAAAAGCTCAACAGAAGCCTTGACGGGCTATCGGCAGATTTCTACCCTCGCAGCGAATGGGAGCGTTCCCAGATCAGTCGGCAGGCCGCCACCCTCGCGCTTCCCCCCACCGGAGGTCATCGTGACCGACTCGCACCTGCGTCCGCACAGCGAAACGTGCCCATGGCGATTCCAACGCCGCCACGTACGCGGTTGACCGGCGGTCTGACGGCCGCCACCACAATGTCTCTTTCCACACTCACCGGCCTGCCGCAGAACGCGCAGGCGGCGACCACGCGCAGGTGGAACGCCTCGACCGGGGCCTGACCGGCGTCCACACCGGCGGCGTGAACCCGGTGTCGTGGCGGTGGCCGGCCACGGACCGGACATGTGGCAGCGTCTACCGTGGCCTCACCAGACTCAACCCCTCGCCCCTGACCACCTCGACGAACCACTGGGACGCCAGCGCCGCGAACTCCGCCGACTACACGGTGCGCGCGGTCGTGAACGGCATCGAACAACCCCCGGCCGAGTACGCGCTCCAGCGACCGTGGTGGTGGCCGTGCCTCTCCTTCCACTCGTCGTGCGTCGTCGCTTCCGCAAGCGTTCCCATTTGGTCTTGTGACAGTGCGATTCCCGATCGGGTGCCGATGTGTCGGTTGTCGGCGCCCAACTCTGTTGCCTTCGACGCGCATTGTCGGCGGGCGCAGCCGTCACCGCCGGGTGAGGGTGGGTGGCGGTGGTGCCCCGGCGGACTCCCACATGGTTCAGGGAGCGGTGTCGTGCGACTCGCCGAGGCCGAGGACCGCGGTGAAGCGGGCTTCGGCCCGGTCGATCTCGCCGAGCTGAGTGAGGATCGAACTTGGGGTGGAGTCACCGACCACCTTCTGCATCAGCGGGGTGCGGTCCAGGATCGCGTCCCGGATCGGTTGCAGAGCGCGCGGCGCGTGATGGAAGACCTGTCCGAGGGCATACGCCTGCCGGGACTGCCGGGCGGTGTGCGGCTTGCGGGGGGCCTCGAAGGCGTCGAGTGCCTGGCGGACAGCGGCGTAGTCGCTCAGGTCCACCCCTGCCAGGCGGCGGCCGATGAAGTAGCCGTCCTCGGTGGCCATACCGGCGCCGTACCCCGCGTACGGGGAGGTGGGGTGCGCGGCGTCGCCGACGAGAGTGGCGCGGCCCTTGGACCACTGCTTCAGCGGCTTGCGGTCGCGGATCACCCAGCGCTGAACGTGCGCGGGGTCGGTCGCGGCGATCAGCTGGGGGAGCGGAAGGGCGAATGCCTGGCCGAGGCTGGTCGCGTTCGAGTGCAGGTCCCCGGTGAATTCCCGGCTTGCGTCGAACGCTTCGAGTAGCCACCACTGGTGGCCGTCACGTCCCTTGTCGCGGATGGCGGTCCAACTCCCCTGCACCGTGCGGGTGTGGGAGAGGACGCACATCCCGGGCTCGGTCTCGACGCTCTCGTCGAAGGTGTAGCCGCCGAAGATGTGCAGGTTGTGCTCGCGCTTGGGGCTGTCGCCCCACAGAGTGCGGCGGACGAGGGAATCGATGCCGTCCGCGCCGATCACGAGGTCCGCCTCGTGGACTCGTCCGTCCGCGAGGTGCAGTCGAACACCGTTCTCGTCCTGCTCGACATGCTCCACCGTGTGGTTGACCTGCAGGACTCCCTCGGGTAGCGCGTCGAGCAGCCGCTCATACAGCTCGGGGCGCAACAGGCCGACGAAGCCGCCGCCGTAGTCGCGGACAACCTGCTCCGGAAGGGCCGCGCGGACCCGGCGGCGGCCGCGGGCGTTGCGGAACTCGGATGTACAGGGCGCACCCAGGTCCTCGGTGTTCACGCCGAGCAGCCCGAGTGCCTTGATGGGGGGCGGCCACAGGTTGAGGATGTTGCCGGCCGGTCTGGCGTGCGGGTAGCGCTCGAACAGCACGACGTCGTGGCCGGCCTGGTGGACGGAGAGAGCGGCGGCCATACCACCGGGCCCGGCGCCGATGACGGCGACGCGGCCGCGCTGGGCGGGAAGCTTCTTCATGGTGGGTTCCTCAGCCTTGGTCGTCGTTGACCTGGTAGATGGTGAGGGCGGGCGTCTCCCCTACGAGGTCGGTGCCCGACCAGGAGGCCCAGGGTGTGCGCGTGGCCCGTGTACGTCGAGCGGGTCCCGGCTGTCCCAGCCTCGGTCTCTTTGCCGCGCGGTTCACGGGCGCGTTCGCGGGCGCCTACGGGCGCGAGGGACGGCCACCGGTTCGGCCCCGGGTACGACGGTGTTGGAGACGGTGCCGATGCCCTCGACGGTGAGGGTGACGGTGTCGCCGGGCTGGAGCGGCGGCGGGTCCTGGCGGCCGCGTACGCCCCAGAGTTCGGCGAGGCAGCCGCCGTTGCCGCAGGTGCCGGAGCCGAGCACGTCGCCGGGGCGGACCCAGGTGCCGCGGGAGGCGTATGCGGTCATCTCCTCGAAGGTCCAACTCATGTTGGACAGCAGGTCCTTGCCGACGACCTCGCCGTTGATCTCGGCGGTCAGCGCCAGACGCAGGAATCCGTCGCTGTCGCGGTAGGGCTCCAGCTCGTCCGCGGTGACGAGGTGGGGGCCGAGGGTGGTGGCGGTGTCCTTGCCCTTGCAGGGGCCGAGACTGACCTGCATCTCGCGGGACTGGAGGTCGCGGGCGGACCAGTCGTTGTAGATGGTGTAGCCGATGATGTGGTCGCGGGCCTGCTCGGGGGTGAGGTCACGGCCCTCGCGGCCGATGACGGCCGCTACTTCGAGTTCGAAGTCCAGTGCCTGGCTGCCGGGTGGCACCGGGACGTCGTCGTGAGCGCCGATGACCGCGTAGGGGTTGGTGAAGTAGAAGGTGGGCGCGTCGTACCAGGCGTCCGGGGCGCCCGGGACTCCGTCGATGATGCGTCGTACGCCCTCGACGTGCTCCTCGAACGTGACGAAGTCGCGTACGGACGGCGGTTGGAGCGGCGGCAGCAGTCGCACCTGGGTGACGTCCGGGCCGCGCGGCACGTCCACACTTGCGTTGCCCGCCTCGCACAGTGCCTCGGGGCCGGCCTGGACCAGGTCGAGAAGCGTCCCCGTGCCGGGGCAGGGGGAGAGGGTGCCGTCGTCCTCGACGGTGGCGAGACGAGTGCGGCCGTGCTGTTCGTACGTGGCGAAACGCATGGCATTCCTAGGGAGCTGGATGGGTTGACACAGGCCGGGGGCGCGGCGGCATGCCACGGCGGGGGGAGTGCGCCGAGCCCCCGGGATCAAGGGGTCAGACCGGCGGAGCGACGAAGACGCCGCGGTCGACGTCGTTGAGCATCTCCTTGGCGACCATCTCGTTCATCGGGTTGGACGTGCCCCACTGGTCGGCGTTCTCGGGCTTCGTCAGGTCGTAGATGTGCGGGTGCCAGGTGTCCTCGTCCAGCTTTTCCAGCTCGGTGGTGTACTCCACGGTGTTGCCGTGCGGGTCGAGGAAGTACGTGAAGGTGTTGTCACCCGCCATGTGCCGCCCGGGGCCCCAGATCTTGCGGGCGCCGGAGCGCATCACGCGGCCCGAGCCGCGCATGTACTCGTCGATGCCGCGCATCTCGAAGGAGAGGTGCTGAAGGGAGGTGTGCGGACCGCTGGCGATGGCCATGGAGTGGTGCTGGTTGCTGATCCGCATGAAGTGCATGACGTCGCCCATGTGCGGCAAGGTCATCGTGTCGGACAGCCGGAAGTCGAGGTGCTGCTCGTACCAGGCGCGGGTGGCGTTGATGTCGGGGGAGTTCAGGACGACGTGCGAGAGACGGACGGGGATGGACTCCTTCTCCTCGATACGACGGTGCCGGCGCGCCTCGACGTCGGCCGAGACCTCGATGGTGCGGCCGTCGATGTCGAAGAAGCGGAAGCCGTAGCCGCCGCCGGGGGTGTCGACCTTGCCTGGCTGGGAGATCAACCGCACTCCACCCGCGAGGAGTTGCTCGGCGAGCGTGTCCACGTCGGCGGGCTCCGCCGCGCCGTAGGAGATGAGGTCGAGGCGCTTCTCCTCGGCCTTGCGGAGCCGGACGATGTACTGCTCGGGGGAGCCCTCGGCGGCCAGGAAGGAGATGCCGGAGTCCTCGG
Organism: Streptomyces resistomycificus; assembly: GCF_001514265.1. Lineage (GTDB taxonomy): Bacteria > Actinomycetota > Actinomycetes > Streptomycetales > Streptomycetaceae > Streptomyces > Streptomyces resistomycificus. The sequence goes on from NZ_KQ948989.1 coordinate 914,772, forward strand.
CGACCTTGGTCAGGCCCCAGACGCCGGCGTAGAAGTCGAGTTGCCTGTCGTAGTCCGGCACGGCCAGGTCGACGTGTCGCAGGTGGGTGAGCAGACGGTTGGTCATGTCGGGCTCCTCAGGTGAGACGCAGCAGTGCTGCCGCGTTGCCGCCGCGTACGGCGTGGAAGTGGGGGGCAGGCAGGTCGATGACGTCGCGCAGAGCACCGAGCGGGTCGTCGGTGCCCATGTCGAAGGGGAAGTCGGAGCCGAGCAGCACCCGGTCGGGGCCGGCCACCCGGATCAGCTCGCGCAGGACGTCCGGGTCGTGGACGAGGGAGTCGAAGTACAGCTGCGTGAGGTAGCTGCTGGGCGGGTGCGCGCAGCCTCGGGTGTCGGTGCGGGCGAGCCAGGCGTGGTCGGAGCGGCCGATGTGGTTGGGCAGATAGCCGCCGCCGTGGGCGGCGACGAGGCGCAACCCCGGGTGCCGGTCCAGGACTCCGGAGAAGATCAGATGGGACAGCGCGACGGCGTTCTCGGTCGGCTGGCCGACGGTGTTGGACAGGTACCACCGGTTGAGGCGCTCGTCGAGCGTGCAGCCGAAGGGGTGCAGGAAGAGGATCGCGCCGGTTTCCGCGGCCCGTGTCCAGAACGGTTCGTACGCGGGGTCCGACAGTTCGCGTCCCGGCGCGTGACTTGAGATCTCGACACCGCGCAGGCCCAGGCCGAGGGCGTGCTCAAGGGCTTCGACGGCGAGGCCCGGGTGCTGGAGCGGGACGAGGCCCAGGCCGTGCAGCCGCTGCGGGGCCTGGGCGACGTGCGCGGCGGTGCCCTCGTTGGCCAGTTCCCACACCGTGCGGGCCAGGTCCTCGTCGGCCCAGTAGTGGTAGTGCGAGGGAGACGGCGAGACCAGCTGGACGTCGACCCCGGAAGCGTCCATCGCGGTGAGCCGGGCCTTGACGTCGGTCAGTTTCGGGAAGCGGTCGCGGAACATCGGGCCGCTGACGGCGATTGCCTCGGGGCCGTTGCGGCGGGCGTCGAGATCGCGGGCCGCGGCCAGCCCGGGGTGTCCGGCGACGGCGTCCTCGACCTGAGGGAGCAGGACGTGCGCGTGGACGTCGATCGTGGGTGCGCTGTTCCGGGGACCCACTGGGTTCACTGGGTTCACGGAGTTCACGGAGTTCACGGGGTTCACGGGGTTCACGGGGTTCACGGGGTTCACGGGGTTTCCTTCAGGACGGACATCGTGCGGCCCATCAGACCGGGCGCGTCGGCGTCACGGACGCCGTCCAGCTGCCACTGACCGAGTTGCACGGATGCTTCGACCACCATGCGGACACGGTCGATCCGGCGTTCGTAGAAGCCGGTCAGCAGGGCGTCGAGGGAACTCCAGTCCTGCTCCTCGCTCAGCATCTCGGCCAGTACAAAGGCGTCCTCCAGCGACATGGCCGCGCCCTGGGCGAGCGTGGGAGGACAGACGTGGGCCGCGTCACCGATCAGGACGACCCGGCCGCGGTGCCAGGAGCCCTCGACGAGCAGCCGCTCGAACCAGGTGTAGTTGACCTCGGCGGAGTCGGTGATGCTCGCGGCGATCTCCGGCCACGCACCCCCGTAGGGCGCGGCCAGCCGCCGCATCTCGTCCGCGTACGAGACGGGGTCGATGGAGGCGCGGTCGCGGTTGGCCTCGACGAGGTAGGCGTAGATGGTGTTCCCGCTGGTGGGGCAGTAGCCGGCGATGCAGCACGGTCCGCCGTAGGCCAGGGTCATGCGCTCCACGCTCTCGGGGCGGGGCACGGGGACGCGCCAGATGGCCATGCCGGTCGGTTCGGGCTTGTCGCTGACGCCGATCATCGCGCGCGTGCGGGAGCCGACGCCGTCGGCGGCGATGACAAGGTCGTAGCGGCCCTCGGTGCCGTCGCTGAACCGGGCGGTGACGCCGGACGCGTCCTGGACCAGTTCCTCGGCGGTGGTGCCGAGGCGTACCGTCGCGCCGCTCTCGAGAACGGCCTCACACAGGATCTCCTGGAGCCGGGGCCGCCGCATGCCGAAGATCGGGGGCAGGTCGTCCCCGCCGGTGCGGATGTCCTGCTGGACGTGGAACACGGTCCCGTCGGGCGCGGCCAGGCCGACGGCGTCGACGGCGTAGCCGCTCTCCCGGACCTTGTCCCATACGCCCACTTCGCGCAGCACGCGCAGCGCGTTGCCCTGGAGGGTGATGCCGGAGCCGAGCACGTTCCAGTCGGGCTTGGCCTCGATCAGTTCCACGGCGACGCCCGCCCGCCGCAGCAGCACGGTCACGGCGTTGCCGGACGCGCCGCCGCCTATGACGAGGACGGTGCGGGGACGGGGGTCGTTCATGGGTTCTCCCTGAGATGGTGCCGCTCGACTTCGAGCGGCAGAGGGGGTCTTGCGGGCCGGGCGGGCGAAGGTGGCGTTGCCGTCCGGACACGGCCCGCCCGGCAGTCCAGGGCGTTACTTGACGGCGATGGGATTCACCGGTGAGCCGACGGACCCGGTGATCGGCAGTGGCGCGGCGGTGAGCCAGAACTCGTACCGGCCGTCGGCGGCGCAATGTGAGGCGAGGGCGTCGAGGTCCCACATCTCACCGATGAGCAGGCCGATATGGGGGATGGCGACCTGGTGCAGCGGCTGGAAGGCGTGGTCGAACTCGTTGGGCCGCACCTCGAAGCCCCAGGTGTCGGTGGCGATCCCGGCGATCTCGCTCCGGTGCAGCCAGCCGGCCGTACTGAAGCTCAGCCCCGGCGCCGGCCCGCCCGCGTAGTCGCCCCAGCCTTCGTGACGGGCGCGGGCCAGCCGCCCGGTGCGCACCAGGACCAGGTCGCCACGACCGACGGACACGCCGTGCGCCGCGGCGGTTGCCGCCAGGTGCTCCTCGGTGATGGCGAAGCCGTCGGGCAGTTCGCCGTCCTGGCCGACGACCAGGCCCACGTCGAGGAGGACGCCCCGCCCGGCGACGTGCGGTGCCATGTGCTCGATGCCGGTGACCAGGTCGCCTTCGGAGGTGACGACCTTCTCCGCCGGGCGGCCGTTCCACGCGGTGCCGTGATCGAAGATGTGTCCGAGGCCGTCCCACTGGGTGGAGCACTGCAAGGGCATGGCGATCACGTCGTCGGCGCCACCGAAACCGTGCGGAAAGCCCTGGCCGCCCAGGGCGGCGTCGGTGCCGGTGGCGAGCATCGTGTGCACCGGGTTCGTACGCCGCCGCCAGCCTTTCTGCGGGCCGTCCATGTCGAAGGCCTGTGACAAGGAGAAGCTGACGCCGTCGCGGATCAGGGCCGCGCCCTCGCGGCGCTTGGCCTCGTCGAGGAAGTTGAGCGTGCCGAGCACGTCGTCCTCGCCCCAGCGGCCCCAGTTCGAATACGCCTTCGCGGCCTCGGCGATCGCCGCCTCGGGATCCGTACGGTCGATACGGTCGGCGCTCATCGGGCCGCCTCCGCGACACAGCGGGTGCGCTGGGCGCCGAGCCCGGTGACCGAGCCGTCCATCACGTCGCCGTCGCGCAGCAGCCGGCCCCAGTGGATGCCGTTGCCGGCCGGGCTGCCGGTCAGAACCAGGTCCCCGGGGAGCAGTCGGGCGGTCTGGGAGATGTAGGAGACCAGCCGTGCGACGCCGAAGATCATGTCCTTGGTGGACTCGTCCTGCATGGTCTCCCCGTTGAGTTTCAGGGTGACCTGTAGGTCGGAGGGGTCGGCGATGGAGTCGGCCGGGACGATCCACGGGCCGAGCGGGGTGAAACCGGGGGCGTTCTTGCCGCGCAGCCAGTCGGTGCCGATCGGGGGCATGTCCCGGCGGAAGACGCTCGCGCGGTCGGTGAGGTCGTTGGCGATGGTGTAGCCCGCGACGCACTCCAGCGCCTCCTCCACGGTGACCCGGTAGGCGGGGCGGGAGATCACCGCGGCCACCTCGAGCTCCCAGTCGGGCTTCTCGGCCCAGGCGGGCAGTACCACGTCGTCGTAAGGGCCGCTGATCGTGGTCGGCAGTCCGATGAAGACGTACGGGAGGTCCTCGGCGGCCCGCTTGTCCATGACCGCCGCGACCTCGGCGCGGGCCTCCTCGACGGTGCCCGGGGCGTCCGGGGCGCGGTGCGCGACCGCCAGGTCGATCACGTGCTGCCGGTAGTTGGCACCGGACTGGAAGATCTGCCGGGGCTCGACGGGCGCGTGCACCGTCAGGTCCGCCAGCGGGCGCCAGGCGCGCGTCGGGTCCCCGGCGAGGGTGTGCAGGCGGGGCAGCTCCTCGTCCCAGCGCTCCAGAAGCGTGAGCGCGGTCAACGCGGGTTCGTCCAGTGCCGTACGCAGGTCGAGCGCTCGGCCGTCCGGCGTCACGAGGCTCGGGAACCTGGTCTCGGCCGGAGCCGAAAGGGTGCCGATGGCGAACGGTCCGGAGAAGGGGGTGAATGATGCCGACGCGGCTGCGGATGTCACGGAGAATGTCCTCCCGATTGCGGTGCCACTAATCTGGCCCGTAGATTGCAATCAGGGAAATCGATTTCCTGTATATGAGAATCCAGCCGGTGAATACCGATCGGGCCGGCTCCGGAATTGGGACGTTTCGTGAATCTGGCCAGCCTGGACCTCAACCTCGTCGTTGCCCTGCGCGCCCTTCTGCAGGAGCGCAACGTCACCAGGGCCGGCCAGCGCATCGGGCTCAGTCAACCCGCGATGAGCGCGGCCCTGGCCAGGCTGCGCCGCCATTTCGACGACGACCTGCTCGCCCGGGTGGGCGGGGGGTACGAACTGACCGCCCTCGGGCGGGCCCTCCTCGACCGAACCACCACCGCGTGTGACCTGCTGGAGCGGGTCTTCGCCAGTCAGGCCGAATTCGACCCCTCCCGCGAGGAACACGAGTTCACGCTGATCGCCTCGGACTACGCGGTTGCCGTATTCGGCACCGAACTCGCCCGCATCATCCAAGCCGAGGCACCAGGCATCCGGCTCAGGTTCAAACAGGTTCCGAACGAAATCATCGACAGCACGGGGTCGCTGCTCAGCACCGTGGACGGGCTGCTGCTGCCCCACGGCATCATTCGCGGCTTCCCCACGGTCGAGCTCTACCAGGACAGCTGGGTCTTCCTCGTCGCGGACGACAACCCCGAGGTCGGCGAGCAGCTCACCCTCGACGACCTGGCCCGACTGCCATGGGTGACGTACCAACGGGCCTACGACGCCCCCGCCGCCCGGCAGATCGCCATGCTCGGCATCGAGCCGCGCGTGGCGGTCTCCGTCGACAGTTTCCAGCTGATGCCACTCCTGGTCGCGGGTACCCGCCGGGTAGCTCTCCTTCAGAGGCGTCTCGCCGACGAGCTGGACGGATTCGCACCCGTCCGCATCATGGAACCGCCCTATGACGCCGTGCCGATCCAGCAGGCCTTGTGGTGGCATCCGGTCCACATGCACGACGCGGCGCACATGTGGCTGCGGGAGACGATGGCCCGGGTCGCCGAGATGACGCAGACCGGTCGGCCTACGATCTCCCGTCCGCCGAAATGAGGGTGGGGCCATGCCCCCCTGCATAGGCAAGAGGTGGCGCGCCCGTAGTCCGGGAATCTGCTCGGGGAAGGTCTGCCTCCGGCAGCCCGGGACCGGACAGACCAGCCGCCGGCCGCCGTGCCCGCAGGTGGACGACTCCTCCCGCTGTCCGTGACCGCAGCCCACAGACGGCGGTCACTTCCGGTCCGTCCGTATCCGGCCTGGCATCGACGGCGCAGACGTGATCGAGCGTCAGGTCGGCCGGTCAGCGCAGGAGTCTGCGGATGATGGTGGCGGCGGCGCTGATGTCGGTGGGCTGCCCGGTGAGGAGCTCGCGGTAATAGAAGGACTCGGCGACCCGGACGACGGCGTAGGCGAGGGTCGGGGCGTCGATGTCGTCGGGTTCGCCGACCTCGGACTGGATGAGCCGGCTGACGGTCTCGACGATGCGGTCCTGGATGACGCCGTCACGCGAGGTCATCACCCGTAGTGCGGTGTCGGGGTGCTCGGCGACGAAGCGACGCATGGCCGGCAGTTGTGCGCTGGTGGTCAGCATGGCGTGAACGAGGTCGGCGACCTTGTCCGCGCCTTGCCCGCGGCTCCGGGGGGAGATCCGGGCGAACTCGGTTGTGGCGATCGCCCAGATCGCCTCGCCGATCAGGCGGTCGCGGTCGCCGTAACGCCGGTACAGGGTGGCGCGGCCGATGCCGGCCTCGGCGGCCAGCGCCCGTGCGTCGATCCAGCCGTCCCGCAGGAACATCGCGACCGCGGCGCGCAGCACCGGCTCGTCCGCGGGCAGCGGAGGCGGAACCTCTTGCATTTGAGACATCACCGTCCTAGTGTCTCACTCAATCTGACGAGACACATGCGCATCGGTGTCTCACTTTTGGGGGGAGTCGCCGTGGCCACATTGAGGCGGACAATGCCGTTCGTGATCTACGTCGTGATGTTCGTGGCCCTTGCGCTTCAGAGCGACCTCACGGGGTTCATGGTCTGCAACCTGCTTGTGCAACTGGCCGTCTTCGCCGCGGGTGCGTGTCTGCCGGCCCACCGCACAGGGTTCATGTCCTACGTGGATGTGGCCTGGCCGTGGGGGCTGGCCCTGATCGGGGTGCAGGTCCTGGCGTTCGGCGGCCTGGATTCGCCCGTGACGGTCGCGACTGCGGCCATCTACCTGCTGATGGGCATGCGTATGGGCGCCTGGGCGCTGCGGTTCATGGTGTTCAAGCGGTTGCCCGGCGAGTTGCCGCGGTACCAGTACCAGCGGCGTCGCTGGGAGCGAGACGGGTTCCGCAACGAGAAGGTGTCGCTCCAGGTCGAGATCATGGTCCAGTGCGGCGCGAACATCACCGTGCTCGCGGTCCCGGCCGCGCTCGCCACGGTGCGCCCCGCCGGCCTCGATGCCGTGAGTGTCGCGGCGATCGCGCTGTGGGCGGTGTTCTGGGTCTTCGAATCGGTGGCGGACCTGCAGAAGGCTCGTTTCGCCGACCGCACCCGACGAGACGGTGTGCGCCGCACCTGCGACGCCGGGCTGTGGCGCTACAGCCGCCACCCCAACTACTTCGGTCAGTGGATGCAGTGGAACGGTCTCGTCCTGTTGTCGCTGCCTGCGCTGATCGACCGCTGGCCACACCATCACATCGTCTTCGGCCTGCTCACGGCCCTCGCTCTGGCCTGGATCTCCTGGACCACGTACCACATGCTCGTGCACTACACCGGGGCCGTACCCGCCGAGTATTTCAGCCGGCAACGACGCCCCGACTACATCCGCTATCAGCGCGCCACCAACCGGTTCTTTCCCGGGCCTCGACGGACCACTCATCAGTGAGCCCTTCCGGGTGCCCCATCGGTGACGAGGCGGAGCGGCGGGCACGGGCGCCGCGCGCCGGGCGCGCCGGCGTCCGCGCGGTCTCGGCCGGTCCGCGCGGTCTCGGCCGGTCCGCGCGGTCTCGGCCGGTCCGCGCGGTCTCGGCCGGTCCTCGCGGTCCTCCGTGGGGTCCTCGGTGAGGATGTTCCCTGCCCACAGCGATTCTCGACCTAGACACTCAAGCGGGGTCCAGAGGGCGGTTAGCGAGATGACCATCTCGAATGGCAAACGGCGGTCGAGGGTCGATCTGGGCAGAGCCGGGCAGTGCCCCTCGGCGGACATCTCCCCATACCGCTGAAGCCGGTTGGTGAAAGTGCAGGTCAACGTGGTTCTTCGGAGACACCTGGGCGCTGTGGTCACGCCTGCGAGACACCTGCGAGGCTGGGTCCTCTGACGGCCGGCGAGCTTCGTGAGGTGCGTTGGGGGAGGAGGGGGTGTCCGTCCGGCACTCGCGAACGCGGGACCGTATGCGTCGACCGCGGGGCCTCTGCCTCTGTCCGGCCGTTGTGCGATCAGGTGGGTCAGCTGTCTTCGGCGGATCCCAGATCCTGTTCAGCCCAAATGGTCTTGCCGCTGCGGGTGTGGCGGGTACCCCAACCGCGGGTGAGCTGGGCGACCAACAGCAGTCCCCTGCCGCCTTCGTCGTAGATCCGGGCGCGGCGAAGGTGGGGGGCGGTGCTGCTGGCGTCGGAGACCTCGCAGATGAGGTGGCGGTCGTGGATCAGCCTCAGTTGAATGGGCGGCTCGGCGTAACGGATCGCGTTGGTGACCAGTTCGCTGACGACCAGTTCGGTGACGAAGCACGCCTCCGTCAGGTTCCACGTACTCAGCTGTGTCCGGACGAGCTTGCGGGCCTGGGCCACGATGGCCGGGTCGGCCGGCAGGTCCCAGGTGGCAACCTGCCGGGCGTCGAGGGCGCGGGTGCGGGCGAGGAGCAGGGCGATGTCGTCGGTTCGATGTTCGAGCGGCAGCGTGGCGAGCACCGCGTCGCACAGATCGTCCAAGCGGGCGGTGGGCCGGGCGAGCACCTGGCGCAGCCGCGCGAGGCTCTGGTCTGCGTCCTGGTCGCGCATGGTGATGAGGCCGTCGGTGTAGAGGGCGATCACACTGCCCTCGGGCAGGGTGATCTCGACGTTCTCGAAGGGCAGGCCGCCCAGGCCCAGTGGAGGGCCGGCGGGCACGTCGAGGAAGTCGACAGTGCCTTCGGGGCTGATCAGCGCGGGCCCGGGGTGGCCGGCGCGGGCCAGTGTGCATACCCGGGAGACCGGGTCGTAGACGGTGTACAGGCAGGTGGCGCCCAGGCCCCCGGCGGTTTCGGCGGCCTGGTCGGGCGTCGCGTCGTCGTCGGTGTCTGCCGCCAGCCGGATGACCAGGTCATCCAGGTGGGTGAGCAGTTCGTCGGGTGGCAGGTCGACGTCGGCCAGGGTGCGCACGGCGGTGCGAAGACGCCCCATGGCGGCGGCCGCCTGGATGCCGTGCCCGACCACGTCCCCCACCACCAGGGCCACGCGGGCACCTGACAGCGGTATCACGTCGAACCAGTCGCCGCCCACCCCGGTCAGCGCGCCGGTGGGCAGGTAACGCCAAGCCGCCTCCACCGCGACCTGCTGTGGCAGCCGCTGTGGCAGCAGGGCTTTCTGCAGCGCTACCGCTGTCTCCCGCTCGCGCGTAAAGCGGCGGGCGTTGTCGATGTACACCGCGGCCCTGTCGGTGAGCTCTTCGGCGAGCAGGAGGTCCTCCGCGCCGAAGGACTCCGGCCATTCATGGCGGGCGAAGACGGCCACCCCCAGGGTGGTGCCCCGAGCCCGCAGCGGCACGGCGATGAGGGAGTGGATGCCGAACGCACGGATCGACGCGTCCCGCTGCGGGTCGCCCAACGAGAAGTCGGCGGCATGCGGATCGTACTCGGCTCGTAGTCCGGCCCGGCCCGTGGCCAGGCACTGGCCCATGGGGGAGTCAGGGGCGTAGCTGTGCTCCTCGCCGGGGGTGGCGACCGCCTCCGGTGTTCCGGGGAGTATCGACTGGTGGGCGACGCGGCGTAGCCGGACGGAAGCCACGGCGGCCGTCGAGGAGGCGACGGCGTCCGGGTCGCAGAGCAGGTCCACGGTGGCGAAGTCGGCGAACTCCGGGACGGCCACTTCCGCGAGTTCCTGGGCCGTGCGCGTCACATCCAAGGTGGTGCCGATGCGGGTGCCGGCTGCGTTGAGCAACTGCAGCCGTTTGCCTGCCCAGAACTGCTCAGTCATGTCGTGACCGCACACGCACACGCCGCGTATGGCGCCGTGGGCGTCCCGAAGTGGGTACGCGAAGACCAACCAGGCGGGCTGGCGGGTGTCGCCGGCGGCTGGCATGTAGCTCTCCAGATACTGCGGCTCACCGGTCTCCAGCACCTGGACCATGGCCCGCTCGACCTTGTCGCCGGCGGGCCCCAGAATCTCCGAGTGCCGCAGTCCCCGCATCTCGGCCTCGGTGAGGCCCAGGGCGTCTTCCGCGCAGTGATTGGCCAGACGCAGGCGCAGCCGCACGTCATACACGGCCATTCCGCAGCGAGTCGACTGCTGGAAGCTCCACGGCGCCAACGGCTCGTCCCCGGGAACGGCGGCAGTATCGGTGAGGGGGGAGACCAGCAGCCAGTCAGGGCTCGCGTCGCCCCCCATGCGGTGGTGGGCGAGCAGCCCGGCGTCCACCGGGTGTCCGTCCCGGTGTCGCAGCCGAACCCTGCCGTTCCATCGTGGCAGCGCCTGGATCCCGCGCGGCGGGCGGGCGGTGGCGTCATCCAGCAGGCAAGCGGCGGGGCGGCCGATGATCTCCTCGGCCCGATAACCCAGCAGTCGCCGGGCACCCTCGCTCCACTGCGTCACGAGGCCTCGCTCGTCGGCGGTCGCCCTGGCGGTGCGGGCCTCCTCGAAGATGTCGTCGGGCCGGTCCGACTGCTCGCCACCAGGGGTGGGCTGCTGTTCCATCGCCGTCTCGCTTTCGCCGGGTCTGATGGAAGGGTGAGCCGCGCGGGGTACTGCCCTCGTCCGGTACCTCCATAGTGCTACGCGAGCGCATCAGTGCTACGCGAACGCATCGCTGTACGTCTAGGGCCGCGGCTATGCACGCCGGTAGGGACCGTCGTGCAACCGCTTCTCATAATGGGATGCCATCTCGTATAGTGATGCAACTCGACGCTCAGGGTCACCCCCGCGTCGTTTCCAGCCTGGTGGGCGCCAGTGCCTTGCCCACACCGGATCACGCCCCGAAGTGAGCTCCCGATGCGCCGTATCGTCATATCCGTGGCCGCCACCACCACCTCCGTCTCGCTCGTGGGCTGCGGCGCGCTCAACCCGACGGGGAGCAGTGGCGACGCGCACCCGACCAAGGGCAACGGCATCGTGGTGGGGCTGTTGCTGCCGGAGAGTTCGAATCCCCAGTACGAGAATTTCCACTACCCCGTCATCAAGGCGAAGGTCGAGTCCCTCACTGACGGCCAGGGCCGGGTCGCGTACGCCAACGCCGAGGCGGACGCGGCCAAGCAGGCACGACAACTGCAGCAGATGATCAACGAGCAGGTCGACGTGATCCTGCTGGACCCCGTCGACGCGCACACCATCGCCGACGGGGTGACGACGGCCAAACAGGCCGGGATCGCGGTCATCGCCTACGACCGGCTGGCCGAGGGTCCGATCGACGCGTTCATCACCTTCGACAACGAACTCGTCGGCGAGGTGCAGGGCCGCTCCCTGCTGCAGGCGCTCGGTGAGGACGCCGACGTCTCCGACGAAATCGTCATGATGAACGGCTCACCCACCGACCCGAACGCCAGACAGTTCAAGACGGGCGCACTCGTCGCTCTCGACGGCCGGGTGACGATCGCCAAGTCGTTCGACACCAAGGACTGGAAGCCGCAGACCGCCGAGACGAACATGACCCAGGCGATCAATGAGATCGGCAAGAACAACATCAAGGCCGTCTACGCCGCCAACGACGGTCTGGCGGAAGGCGTCATCAAGGCGCTGAAGGCCGCGGGCGTAACCGACCTGCCGCCGATCACCGGGCAGGACGCTGAGCTCTCGGCGGTGCGTCGGATCGTGGGCGGCGAGCAGTACATGAGCGTGTACAAGCCGTACCCGCAGGAGGCCGAACACGCCGCGGAGATGGCCGTGGCGCAGGCCCAGGGCAGAGACATACAGTTCGACGCCCTCACGCCCGACAGGGTGGACAGCCCCACCCGGAAAGGCATCCCCGCGTATCTCGTGCCCGTTGTCGCCCTGACGAAGGACAACATCAAGAGCACGGTCATCGAGGACGGCATGTACGAACCGTCCGACATATGCACGCCCCAACTCGCTGCCGACTGCACGGCGACAGGCTTGGAGAAGTAGGCCCCGGGGGCGAAGGAGCAGTGGCCGCAGGGCCGATGCGGCGGCTCCCCCACGGGGACTGCCGCCTTGCTCGCGGCCTGCGCCGAAGCGGGGCCGCGCGTCAGGACTACACCCTTGCATCGCCTGCGCCGTACCGGCCGCATCGATGGCGAAGAGCTTTTATGGTCTTTAGCAGCTTATTCAATTTGACTCTGGACAATGTCCTCATAAAGAGGTGAAGCTGGGGCGCATGCACCGCATGCGAAACCCGCTATCCCACGAACCACCGGCGGCCCGCAGGATGACGCGCTCGTGTGAAACCGGCCTGGCAGCCAGATGAACGGGCTGAACTCCGAGGCGTTCGTCCTGTTCGGCCAGCACATCCTGTGGTCCGACATGATCGGCAACATCCTCGGCCTGGCCGCCCTCGCCCTCGGCTGGCGCCGCTCACTGTGGACCTGGCCGGTGCAGTTCCTGTCCGGCCTGATCCTCTTCGGCGCCTTCTTCGGCCACTTGACCGGCGTCGCCGGCAAACAGGCCGTCGTCATGACCGTGGCCATGTACGGCTGGTGGCGGTGGCGCCGCGACAAGGATCGGTCCCAGGACGGCCAGATCACCCCGCGGTTCGCCACCTGGCGCGAGCGCGCGGAAATGGTCGGCGCCGTGGCCGTCGGCACGGTCGCGGTGGCCCTCCTGTTCAAGGCCTACCCGACCCTGTCCTGGGACCCCTGGCCGGACGCGTACATCTTCGTCGGCACCATCGTCGCGATGTACGCCCAGGCCCGCGGCGTGGTCGAGTTCTGGTTCGCCTGGCTGCTGGTGGACCTGGTCGGCGTCCCGCTGACCTTCGCCAACGGCTACGCCTTCTCCGGCTTCGTCTACGTCATCTACGGCGCGCTCGTCCTGTTGGGTATGCGCGACTGGTGGCTGCGCTCCCGCAGTGGGTCGCAGTCCGCTCTGGGGCTGCCTGGTGCGAACGTGTCCGAGCGAGCGTCGAAGTAGTCGAGCGGTCGAGCCGCCTCTGCCCCTCCCCGGTTCTCGGGTGTCGTGTCCGCGTGCGGGCCCTTGGTGGCGCCAATGCCAGTGTGACCAGCGCTGGATGTCGTCGACCCGAGGTCGGACGCAGGCCGGCGAGACAAGTGGTCAAGCAGTGGATCTCGGCGAGGCCGAGGTGGATGAGCTGCGGGGATCCCGTTGTGCTTTCTCCGAGTCCAGCGTTCGGGCCCGCAGCGCGGTCAAGCAGGTGTGTGCCGCCATATCCGACGGCAGGTGACGGCGCCGGCCGGGACGCAACGGATCTGGGAAGTCACTCGAAGCGCACTTCTGCTCGCGCCCTGTAAGCACTCCTCGACAGCCGCCGGCCGGCCGCGCCGCGAATCAACTCGTCCAGCGCAGCCCCGGCCGGCAGTAGGTGATGCGGTAGGCGATCTCCTCAAGCCTATGCCGCCGCGGTGACAGGGAACTCAGTGTCGACGGTCCTCGCGGTACCAGGACCGGACCTCGACGCGGGCCCAGTCACGGATCCGGCGGCCGTCAGCCCCCCGGCGGGTTTTTCTCTTCCTCACGGAGACGCTGGCCTGCTCCAGTTCGAACTGCCTGCTCTGCGGTAGCCGTACGAGGCGTCCTCTGTCACCCGTCCGCACGGGCCCCGGACCGGTCGGCCCGGCGGACCCTAGCCCGGCCCTGGCCAACCCTCGTCGCTAACCCGGCTGCGTCTTCGACGCCCGCCCGACCACAGCGCTCCCGGTCTCCCGGTCTCCGTCTCCCGGTCTCCCCGTCTCCCGGGCTCTCGGCCTCATGCGAAGCAGCTTATGCGAGATGGCATATTGACATGCGAGATCACGCGTCCTACCGTCGGGGCATCCCTCAACAGAAGGCAAGACTCGATGAGATCCACTGTTTCCCCGTCGACCTCTGGGCCGACCTTCCTGTCGAATCCGGCGGCACAACGGCCGTCTCGGTCAGTCGTCGGCGTTGCCCCGTGCACGCCCGCCCGCACCCGTGAAGTCACCGACCCAACGGCCGTCGGCGCGGCGGAGTACGACGAGACGGCGGTGGTCTGACATGCCCAATCCTGCGAGGGAGCAGGCCGTCACGCGTCGGCCTGTCACCAGCTACGACCCGCAGACGTACCGCGACGGACTGTCCTCGATGGTCACGTCCGTCTGTGTGGTCACCACCGAAGTGGACGGGAATCGGTACGGCTTCACCGCCAACTCGGTAACCAGCGTGTCGATGGACCCACCGCTGATCTCAGTCTGTCTGGCCGAAACCGCCGACGTCCACCCGGCGTTCAGTCAGGCCGAATCGGTGGCCGTCAGCGTCCTGGCGGCCGACCAGAGCCCGGTGGCTACGGCGTTCGCGACGCTCGGTGTCGACAGGTTCGCCGCGGCGAGCTTCAGACCGGGGAAGCTCGGCACACCCCTGCTCGACGGTGCCACCGTGTCGCTTGAGGGCGTCGTTCACCAGCGCCTCACCGCCGGTGACCACACCATCATCCTGATCGAGGTGGCCGACGTGGAGGTCGGCGCACAGGAGCCGCTCACCTATCAGGGGCGCCGGTTCCACACCCTGAAGCCGCTGGAGCCATCCGCACTGCAGTAGGCCGGAAATGATTAGTCGTGACCACCCTGGACGACGTCGACACTCCATGGCCGTCCCCGGCTCCCTCGAAGACCTCGGCGGACCCTGCTGACGGCCCTCGGCGGTCTTGTCGGTCAGTCGCTGGAGCGGCACCCGACACGCGCGTGGACCCTCACAGCTGAGTCGCGCGTACACAGCTGAATCGACGCGTAAGCCGACGGCGAGACGCCGGCGATGGCGCCCGGGGCCGGATCGCCCTTGGCAAGCAGTCGCGGCGGCAGCATCAACGCGGTAGCCCGCCGATCGAGTGGACTGTGCCGCAGGGCCGACCCGTCTCCAACGGCCTTGCGATCTACGCCGTCCGGGCTGTCGCCGCCCTCTCCGCCGCGGCTGCGCCGACAGGGGAGGAAGTCATGCCAACTCCGAAGGTCGGGCGTCCGATTTGCGCGGTCACCAAAGAGGTAATGGGGAGACTGCGAGCTCGCGAGGCGATAGTGCTCGCCGAACGGTGAGCCGGTACGCCGAGTGCGCCCGCGCCCGAGGAGCCGCCACTGATGGCGACGGTGGCGCCTCGGCCGCCGATAGGGCACCGTCGAGGCGCTCCACGCCCTGTGCAAGGATCTTGAGGTGCCCACCCCGAGAGCCCACGGCATCGACAAGGACGAGCGTTCCGCCTCGTGCCCCTCATGGGCGAGCAGGCGCTCGCGTCCGGAGCACCCGCCGACAACCCCGTCGCCCCCCCCGCGGACGAGATCAAGGATCTCTACGCGCAGACATGTGCCTGACACCCGGCGAGTGAGGAACATGATGGTCATGACAGCCAGGTCCGCGCGGATGACGGGTGACGGCCGATGACTGATAGCACTGCGGTTGAAATTCTCGCCGACGTCCACCGGGGCGTCGGCCGGATCCTTTTGAACCGGCCCAAGGCGCTCAACGCGCTGACGACGGGCATGGTCGTCGCCATCGACCGTGTGCTCGCTGAGCGGGAGCGCATACCGCTGTCCGCTGTCGTGATCGCCAGCACCAGCACCAAGGCGTTCTGCGCAGGCGGAGACATCCGCACGATCCGCGAGCACAGCCTCGCCGGGGATGCCGAAGCCAGTGAGCGGTTCTTCGCCTCCGAGTACCGGCTCAACGCCCGGATCGCCGAGTATCCCGTGCCGATCGTGTCGCTCATCGACGGCCTGTGCATGGGTGGAGGCCTCGGTCTGTCCGTCCACGGCAGCTTCCGCGTCGTCACCGAGCGCGCGGTGCTGGCGATGCCCGAAACCGGGATCGGGTTCTTCCCGGACGTCGGGGCCAGCTACTTTCTGCCGAGGCTGCCCGGTGCGATCGGAATGTATCTGGGCCTGACCGGGCACCGGCTCGACGCGGCCGACGCCTTGTACACGGGCCTGGCCACGCACTTCGTCCCCGCGGACGGGATGGAGGCGGTCGGGGATGCCCTGGCCGACAGCCCCGGCGACCCGGTGGACGTCGTCCTCAACCGTCTCGTCGGCCGCTCCCCGGTGGCGGGCAGCGGGCTGGCGCAGGTGCGCGGGGACGTGGACTGGGCGTTCGGCGCGCCCTCCCTCGGCGAGATCGAGAAACGCCTGCGCCATCTCGACGCCCCCTGGGCGACAGCCGCGCTGGCCGCCCTGGAGTCCGCCTCGCCGCAGAGCCTGGAGATCACTCACTCCCTGCTGGCCCGGGGCAGGCAGCACACGTTGCGCGAGTGCCTTGGCATCGAACTGGCCCTCACGCGCACGACCATCCGCACGCCGGACTTCCTGGAGGGCGTCCGTGCGGCCCTGGTCGACAAGGACCGAACTCCCCACTGGCAACGTGCGTCGCTCGACGGACGAACGCCGCCGTCCTGAGTATGTCCGCCCGCTCACGCGCGGCGGTCCATCCGCGTTGCTCACCCTCCTGTTTGTGCTCCTTGGCGTAGCGAGCCGCAGGCATCCTCCCTTCGCGATGTAAGGCCGTTGCCTCGCGATCCGAGCCTGGTTCATGGTCTGACGCCTATAATATTACGCCCGTGAGGCAACGTGCATGGCTTACGGCCCGAGGTGGGGCGTCCGGCTCCAGGCGGGCTGTGATCTCGTCGTCGTGAGGGTCACTACGCTCCGCCCGGCGTCTGAGTATCTAAAA
The DNA here is from genome assembly GCF_001514265.1 of Streptomyces resistomycificus. GTDB lineage: Bacteria > Actinomycetota > Actinomycetes > Streptomycetales > Streptomycetaceae > Streptomyces > Streptomyces resistomycificus. The sequence goes on from NZ_KQ948989.1 coordinate 931,170, forward strand.
GTAAACTCAAGTGGTTAGAATCGCTCCCATGGATGCGTGGACCGAAGTTCTCCAAGACACCGGTATGGACCCCCGACTCGGCAGGGACACGTCCAACTGCTCGATCGCGCGGACTCTTGAGGTCGTGGGTGAGAAGTGGACGATCCTGATCCTGCGCGAGGTCTGGTACGGCTCGTCCCGCTTCAGTGACTTCGAACGCGTCCTCGGTTGTCCTCGCAACCTCCTCGCGACGCGGCTCCGGATGCTGGTGGAGGAAGGAATCCTGGCGACCGAGACGTACAAGGAGCCCGGGGCGCGGAGTCGGCCGAAGTATGTGATCACCCCCAAGGGCATGGATCTGGTGCCGGCCGTGATGGGGCTGTTGCAGTGGGGTGACCGGTACCGTGCCGATCCGGAGGGGCCGGCGGTAGTGGCGCGACACCGCGAGTGCGGCGCGCACGTCGACGTTCAACTTCGCTGCGAAAGCGGGCACCCGGTGCAGGCGAAGGATATTGAGAGCGTTCCCGGCCCGGCCTTTCGTATGAGGTCGGCCGGGTGAGCTGAGGACTCCTCCGTCGCATTCGCTGATCCGGCCGCTCTTTCGTGGACGCGCCTGGAGCCGGCGCGGGTGGCCTCCGCTGCCGCCGAAGTGCCGCCCACGCGGCACAGCCGGACGTCGTCCTCAAGTCCGGTGCGCACGGCCCGGCGCCGCATTCGGCCTCGACACCCTCAGGATCGGTCCGGCCGAGGCAGGAGTACACGAGGTCGACGGGGTGCCGGACCGCCGTCGATGATGGCTGAGCGGGCATAGATCACGGCGCCGGCGCGCTGAACCGGACGTCCGGGTAGCCGCCGGCGAGGTGGTGAACCATAGGGTCGCCACCTCGTCCTCCACCGGCTCCCCTGCGGCGGGCGGTGGCGGATGTCGCCGCCGTCGAGTTGATGACCAGGTTGTTCGATCGGGAGCGAGTCGGCCCCCCGGGGGTAGCCGGCCGCCCCAGTGGAAAGGAAGCCGTCCATGGACGAGCAGGGTGAGCACTTCGACGTCGTCGTACTCGGCGCGGGCCCTGGCGGATACGTAGCCGCCATCCGGGCCGCCCAGCTGGGCAAGAGCGTCGCGGTCGTCGAGGAGAAGTACTGGGGTGGCGTCTGCCTGAACGTGGGCTGTATCCCCACCAAGGCCCTACTGCGCAACGCCGAACTCGCGCACATCTTCACGCGCGAGGCGAAGACCTTCGGCATCAAGGTCGAGGGTGAGGTCTCCTTCGACTACGGGGAGGCATTCCGCCGCAGCCGGAAGGTGGCGGACGGCCGGGTCAAGGGCGTCCACTACCTGATGAAGAAGAACAAGATCACGGAAATCAGCGGTCGCGGCACGTTCGTCGACCCGCACACGCTCCAGGTGGCCGACTACGACGGCAACACCCGCACCATCGGCTTCGATCACTGCGTCATCGCCACCGGCGCCACACCCAAGCTGCTGCCCGGCACCCGCCGTACGTCGCGCGTGGTGACGTTCGAGGAGCAGATCCTCGCCGAGGACCTGCCGGAGTCGATCGTTATCGCCGGCGCCGGCGCGATCGGCGTCGAGTTCGCCTACGTGCTGCACAACTACGGCGTGAAGGTCACCGTCGTCGAGTTCCTGGACCGGATCGCCCCATTGGAGGACGCCGAGGTCTCCGCCGAACTGGCCAAGCAGTACCGGAAGTTGGGCATTGACGTGCTCACCTCGACCCGTGTCGAGTCGATCGACGAGTCCGGCCCGCAGGTCCGTGTCACGGTCACCGGCAAGGACGGCGCCCAGCAGGTCCTGGAGGCCGACAAGGTCCTGCAGGCGATCGGCTTCGCCCCGAACGTCACCGGTTACGGCCTGGAGAACACCGGTGTGCGCGTCACCGAACGCGGCGCGATCGACGTCGACGGTCGTTGCCGCACCTCGGTCCCGCACATCTATGCCATTGGGGACGTCACCGCGAAGCTGATGCTCGCGCATGCCGCCGAGGCGATGGGCGTCATCGCTGCCGAGACGATCGCGGACGCGGAGACCATGGAGCTGGACTACGTGATGATCCCGCGGGCCACTTTCTGCCAGCCGCAGATCGCCAGCTTCGGTTATACCGAGGCGCAGGCGAGGGAGAAGGGCTTCGACGTCCAGGTGGCCAAGTTCCCGTTCACCGCGAACGCCAAGGCCCACGGTCTGGGCGACGCGAGCGGCTTCGTGAAGCTGATCAGCGATGCCAAGTACGGCGAGTTCCTCGGAGCCCATCTCATCGGCCCCGACGTCACCGAGCTCCTCCCCGAACTGACCCTGGCCCAGCAGTGGGACCTCACCGTGCACGAGGTCGCCCGCAACGTCCACGCCCACCCCACGCTGGGCGAGGCGGTCAAGGAAGCCATCCACGGCCTCGCCGGCCACATGATCAACATGTAGCAGGGCGCTCGGTGCAGTGGCAGCCAGGCCGCGCCGCCGCTTCGACGACGACCTGCTCGCCCGGGTTGGCGGGGGGTACGAACCGACCGCCCTCGGGCGGGCCCTCCTCGACCGGACCACCACCGCGTGTGCGGGACCAGTCGGAAGGATGGGCTGGGCCTTGCGAGGGCGAAGACGCTGCCGCGCTCGGCCCCGCCCTGTGACTGCCGAATCATTTCTTTGTGCGGACCGAGATTCTTCGTCACACTGCGGGGCATGGGCGATCCCGGGCTGTTCACACCGACGTCGGTGACCTGGCAGATGCACGGCGACCCGATGATGTGGGTCGCCGGAATCCGCGCGCTGTACCTGCAGGCCCTCCATCCACGCGCCGTGCGCGGCGTCATGCAGAACTCCGACTTCCGGCACGACGCCTGGGGCCGGCTGATGCGCACCGCCGACTTCGTCGGCACCACGACCTACGGCACCACCGAGGCGGCCGAGAAGGCCGGTGCCCGGGTACGGAAGATCCACACCATGCTCCGGGCGACCGACCCGGACACCGGTGAGTCCTACGGCGTCGACGAACCCGACCTGCTGCTGTGGGTGCACTGCGCCGAGATCGACTCCTACCTCCAGGTCGCGCGCCGCTCGGGCTTCCGCCTCACCGACGCCCAGGCCGACCGCTACATTGCCGAACACCGCGTCAGCGCCCGCCTGGTGGGGCTCGACCCGGACTCGGTACCGGCCAACCGGACGGAACTGGCCGCCTACTTCGCGAAGGTGCGCCCCGAACTCGCGGCTACGCCCGAGGCACGCGCCGTGGACGACTTCCTCCTCCACCCCCCGACGCACCCCCTTCTCATCCCGGCGCGCGAGGTGCTGTGGCGGCGCGTGGCGCACCTGGCGTACGCCGCCCTGCCGCCGTACGCCCACGAGCTGTACGGCAGACCGGCCCCGAAACCCTCCACCGTCACCCGCCGACTGCGCCTCACGGGCACCGTGCTGCGCTGCGTTCCCGCACGTCTGCGCTGGCAACTGCCGCCCAAACACATCCTCCGGGCCATGGCACGCCTCGGCCCGGGCTCCCGCCCGGCACCGTACAAACTCGGACCACAGGTCGCCATACTGGACAGGCCAGGGGAGGGCGGGACGCGGTGACGACGGGGGCGGTCGCAGGAGATGGGGGACAGCAGGCTCATTCAGGGCCGGTACCGGCTGCTCGACCTGATCGGGCGCGGTGGCATGGGCGAGGTCTGGCGGGCACGGGACGAGTCGCTGGGCCGGCACGTCGCCGTGAAGTGCCTCAAGCCGCTCGGCTCGGGCCACGACCAGGCCTTCACCCGGGTCCTGAGAGAGCGGTTCCGGCGTGAGGCCCGGGTGGCCGCCGCCCTCCAGCACCGCGGGGTGACCGTCGTCCACGACTTCGGCGAGGACGACGGCGTCCTCTACCTGGTCATGGAGCTGCTGGAGGGCCGCAACCTCAGCCAGCTCCTCGAGGACAACAAACAGCACCCGCTGCCCGTGGCCGCCGTCGTCGAGATCGCCGACCAGGTCGCCGCCGCCCTCGCCTACACCCACCGACAGGGCATCGTGCACCGGGACCTGAAACCGGCGAACATCGTGCGGCTCACCGACGGCACGGTGAAGATCTGCGACTTCGGCATCGCCCGCCTCGGCGCCGACATCGGCTTCACCTCCCGGCTCACCGGCACCGGCATCGCGATGGGCACCCCCCACTACATGTCGCCGGAACAGATCGGCGGCTCCGAGGTCGACCAGCGCAGCGACCTGTACTCGCTGGGCTGCGTGCTGTACGAGATCGCCACCGGTGTCCCGCCCTTCGACCTCGACGACGCCTGGGCCATCCTCGTCGGCCACCGCGACACCCCGCCCCGCCCGCCGCGCAGTCACCGCTCCGAACTCCCCGCCTACCTGGAGCAGGTCATCCTCGACCTGCTGGCCAAGCAGCCCGAACAACGCCCTCAGGACGCCCGCGAGCTGGGTCGGCGGATCAACGCCGGGCGGACCACCCCGACCTATGTACCCACAGTGGTCACCCCGCAGCCCGACCTGCGCCCTCCCGCGTCCGCGCGCCCCCGCGAGGTGCGCCTGCCGTCCTGGACCCGCGGCATGACCACCGGCCACAAGGCCACCGGCGCCGGCCTCGGCACCACACCCCCGGACGCCGGGGCGGGCCTCACCGGGGAGTGGATCCCGCGGTCCCTCACCGGCCGCGCCGCGGAGCCCGTACCGGACGAGCCGCCCACCCCCTCCGCCGAGACGGTCACCGCGCTCGCCGGACGGCACAACGCCGGGCTCAGCCTGGGGCGGCTGGGCCGCTGGGCCGAGGCCGGCGAGGTGCACCGGGCGGTCGCCGCGGAACGCGAGCACTACCTCGGCCCCGACCACCCCGACACCCTCGCCAGCCGCTACGAGGTCGCCTTCACCCTCAGCCGCACCGGCCGCGCGGCCGACGCCCTGCGCGAGTACAAGCACGTCACCCGCGCCCGAAGCCTCGCGCTCGGCCCCGACCACCCCGACACGCTCGCAGCCCGCCAGGAGATGGCGTACGTGCTCGGCCAGTTGGGCCGGCACTTCGACGCCCACCAGGTCTACAACTCCGTCCTGGCCGCCCGGGAGCGGGCCATGGGCGCCGACCACCCCGACACCCTGCGCTGCCGCCACAACCTCGCCTTCAACCTCAGCAGGCTAGGCCGCCTGGAGGACTCGTACCGCATGGCCTGCGAGGTGGCGGACGCCCGCGCCCGGGTGCTCGGCCCGCACCACCCCGACACCCTGGTCACCCGCTACGAGGTCGCCTACGCGCTCGGTCAGTTGGGCCGCTGGTCGGAGGCCCTGCAGACCTATCGCGAGGTCGCCGAGGCCCGCGCCCAGGCCCTGGGCCCCGACCACGCCGACACCCTCGCCGCCCGCTACGAGATCGGTATCAGCCTCGGCCGCCTGGGCCGCAGCGCGGAGGCGTTCCGGCTGTACCGCGACCTGATCGAGGACCGCGGCCGCGTGCACGGCCCCGCCCACCCCGAGACCCTCCGCGCCCGCCACGGCCTCGGCGTCAACCTCGGCCGCCTCGGCCGCTGGGAGGAGGCCCTCGCCGAGTCCCGCGACGTGTGTGCCATCCGCGAGCGCGTTCTCGGCCCCGACCACCCGGACACCCTGGTCAGCCGCCGCGAGGTCGCCGTCGGCCTCGGCTGGCTCGGCCGCTGGGCGGACGCCCTCGCCGAGTACCGGCGGGTGGCCGCCGCCCGCGAGCGCGTCCTGGGCGCCGACCACCCGGACACCCTCGCCAGCCGCAACGACGAGGCGCACTGCCTGGAACAGCTCGGGCGGGACGCGGAGGCCGTGGAACTGTACCGGCGGGTGGCGGTGCTGCGGCAGCACGGGGCGAGCGGCGGTTCCTGACCCGAGGCGGACGATCTCTGGCCGATGTGGATCACCCCGTGTTACCAAGAACCATGCCTGCACACGAGGGAAACCGCACCTACGACGCCGTGGTCGTCGGCGGCGGCCACAACGGTCTGGTCGCCGCCGCCTATCTGGCCCGGGCCGGCCGGTCCGTGCTGGTGCTGGAGCGGCTGGAGCACACCGGCGGCGCCGCCGTCTCCACCCGGCCCTTCGCCGGCGTGGACGCACGGCTGTCGCGCTACTCCTACCTGGTCAGTCTGCTGCCGAAGAAGATCGTGCGGGACCTGGGCCTGGACTTCCGCGTCCGCACCCGCAACGTCTCGTCGTACACCCCCGTCGAACGGGACGGCGGGCCGACCGGTCTCCTGGTCGGCGGCGGCGAGCGCCGCACCCGGGAGGCGTTCGCCCGGCTCACCGGCGGCGAGGGCGAGTACGAGGCCTGGCGGCGTTTCTACGGCATGACCGCCCACGTGGCCCAACGAGTGTTCCCGACTCTCACCGAGCCGCTGCCCACCCGCGACGAACTGCGCGGCCGGATCGACGACGCGGACGCCTGGCGGACCCTCTTCGAGGAACCGATCGGGACGGCGATCGAGGACCGCTTCGGCGACGACCTGGTGCGGGGCGTGGTCCTCACCGACGCCCTCATCGGGACCTTCGCCGACGCCCACGACCCCGCCCTCGCGCAGAACCGCTGCTTCCTCTACCACGTGATCGGCGGCGGCACCGGCGCCTGGGACGTCCCCGTCGGCGGCATGGGCGCCCTCACCGACGCCCTCGCCGCCGCGGCACGCGACGCGGGCGCCGTCCTCGCCACCGGACGCGAGGCCCTGCGGATCGACACGGACGGACGCACTGCCGAGGTCACCTACCGGACCGCCGACGGCGAGGCCGTAGCCACCGCCCGGCACGTCCTGGTCAACGCCTCCCCGCAGGAGCTGGCCGCGCTCACCGGCGACGAGCCGCCCGCCGCCGCCGAGGGCGCCCAGCTCAAGGTGAACATGCTCCTCACCCGGCTGCCGAGGCTGCGCGACGAGACCGTCGACCCCCGCGAGGCATTCGCCGGCACCTTCCACGTCGCCGAGGGCTACGAGCAGCTCGCCACCGCCCACGCCCAGGCCGCCGCGGGCGAGCTGCCCGCCGCCCCGCCCTCGGAGATCTACTGCCACTCGCTCACCGACCCGACCATCCTCGGCCCGGACCTCGTCGAACAGGGCTACCAGACCCTGACGTTGTTCGGCCTGCACACCCCCGCCCGCCTCTTCGACCGGGACAACGACGTCGTACGCGCGGAACTCCTCAAGTCGACCCTCGCCCAGCTGGACGCCCACCTCGCCGAGCCCCTCGCCGACTGCCTGGCCACCGACGCCGACGGCCGTCCCTGCATCGAGGCGAAGACCCCGCTGGACCTGGAACGCGACCTCCGCCTTCCCGGCGGCAACATCTTCCACCGCGAACTCGCCTGGCCCTACGCCCAGGAGGGCACCGGCCGCTGGGGAGTGGAGACCCGGCACGCGAACGTGCTGCTGTGCGGGGCGGGCGCGGTGCGCGGGGGAGGCGTGAGCGGAGTGCCGGGGCACAACGCGGCGATGGCGGTGCTGGAGGAGAGCGGGGGGTGACGATGCGCCCTCAGGTCTCCTGGGACCACGAGAGGGTGAGCGGATAGCGTTGCGCCAACTCCTCGTATCGGGCACGGATTTCGGCCGCGGATAGGTCCACGGCGCTGCGGTCCATCTGAAGTGCCGCCTCCGTGATCACTGCCTGGGGATCGATGCCGGGCGAGAGAGCGTCCCGGTCTCTGGAGAGCAACACGCGGTCGGACCGGTCCTTCTCCAGGTCGGCGAGGGACCACAGGGCCGTCTGTCGCACGCCGATGAACGTATGCCTCATGGCCTCTTCCACAGCCTCACGGGCATCGGTGTCCCCCAGCACGGCCAATGCGGCCACCACCGCGGAAGGCGCTTCAAGGGAATGCGATCTCCACGTCTCGAGCAGGGGCTGCAGTGCTCTGGTGTCGCCGAGCCGGCCCAGGGCTGAGGCGACCGCGGGCTGCGGTTCGCCGTCGGGGTCGGTGAGGTGGTGGAGGAGGGGCTGGACGGCTTGGGGGTCGCCGAGCCGGCCGAGAGCTTCGGCGACGACCGGGTTGAGGTCGCCGTCGGGGCCGGTGAGGTGGTGCAGGAGGGGCTGGACGGCTTGGGGGTCGCCGAGCCGGCCGAGAGTCTCGGCGACGACCGGGTTGAGGTTGCCCTCGGGGCCGGTGAGGTGGTCGAGGAGAGGCTCCACCGCTTCCGCGGCCCGTAGTTCTCCGAGGGCTCTCACGACCACCAGGTGGGGTGCGCCGTCACCGCCGGTCAGCCGGTCGAGCAGGGGCTGGATCGCCCTGGAGTCCCGGAGTCTACCGAGAACGTCCGCGACAACCCCGCGGGGGTTGCCGTCAGGGTCGGTCAGGAGACCGAGGAGGGGTGCCACGGCACCGGGGTCACCGATGCTGCCCAGGGCGAGGGCGACTTCGGGGATCGGGTCCCCGTGGGTGTCCGTGAGCACGTCGATCAGCGGTTCCACCGCCCGGGGGTCACGGATCTCACCGAGAGCGGTGGCGGCTTGCCTGTGGACTTGGCCGCCGGGACCGGTCAGCACACGCAACAGGGGCTCGACGGCCCGAGGGCCGTCCAGGTCCTTCAGCAGAAGTGACGCGGCGAGACGGACCTCCGGGTCGTGATCACGAGTGACGGAGACGACGGGATCCGTCCTGTCAGGGAACAGCTTGACGTATTGACCGGCGAGCCGGTCCCGCGTCTTGCTGCCCGCGGCACGGAAATGACTCATCACGGCCGTTGCCACGCTGTCCGACGCCTGAGCCGGTTTGGGAAAACACCACAACAACAACACGACCGCCTCAGGCAGGAGGGCCTTCGAGGCGATGGCGTCCTCCAACTGCCGTAGCTCGCTCGGCGAAGGATCCCAACGCGGTTCGATGCCGGACGACGTGGCGACCCAGCCGAGAGCCCAGGCCGCGGCCGCCGCCTCACAAGCACCGTGGGACAGCAGGGAGATCAACCCCTCGACCATCCCGGGGACCCTGACGATCTCGCCGCGGTACGCGGCGTCCATCAAGACCAGTGAGGCTTCGACGGCCACCTCCGGCCGGGAGTCGTCGAGGCGGGCGACCTGGGTGCGGCTCCATTCCTCGAAGGCGTCCTTCTCCCTCGGTGCGGCCTGCCCGAGCACGGTGGAGGCAGGGCCCCCGAGCCTGCCGAAATCCGTGGGCTTCCCCAACCAGGTGGTGACGATGCTCCGGCTGAGATAGGCCGACCAGAGGGAACCGCCCACCTCCTCGAGCGCGGTGTCCGCGACGGTGACCGCGGGGCCGCCGCCATCCTCGTCGGTCAACGTCTCGATGAACCGTTGGACGATCTCGGCCGCGACCTCCTCGCTGACGTTGGGTTCGTCGGCGAGACACGAACACGCCAGCGCCGCCCGGGGTCTGGCAGTCGTGGCGGCGTCCTCTTCCGGCAACGGTGTGCAGACCGCCAGGAGAACGCTGTCCACGTCGTCGTCGCCGCAGGTCATCACACTCAGCCGGATGGCCTCGCGCCAGTTCTCCGTGACGGAGACGTCTTCCAGGTCGGGGCCGCTCTGGACGGTCACGGTCTGCGCGGCGAGCGTGGCGATATGTTCCGCCAGGGACTTCTGCCGGTTGCGGCCCGGGAACCGGCCCGTGACGAGGGCCAGCCCGGCCAGGTACTCCTGGAACGTCAGATGCCTGAACTCGTAGACGGGAACGAGGCGGCCATGATGACGGACGTGTCCGGACTCGACGAGGATTCCCGTTCGTCGTTCGAGCAGTCGCAGGAACTCGCTCGGAGAATGATCGCGGGCAGCGCGAACGGCCGGGAACTCTCTGCGCATCCGCTCCAGCGTGTCGAGGACTTCGTCGTGCCGGATCTGCTGGACTCCGGAGTCGCACATGAAGTACGCGAGGTACTGCAGTTGGGGGAGCGCCTCGTGCGGGTCCATTCTCTCGTCGACGTCGCTGCGCCAGTTGAGCAGCACGTCGACGGCCTCACGGTAGAGGTCCGCCCGGTGACTCGGCAGCTTGCCGACCTTCTTCTTCACCAGCGCCATGGTGGTCAGCAGCATGGGGTTGCCGGTGAGGCGCTCGATGCGGTCGGCGCTGTGGATGTCACTGATGAGCTCTTCCGTCGCGGTGTTGCGCCGGGTCGGGGGTTCGGTGACCACACACCAGCGGCGCGCGAAGTCGTCCTTGTCGGCAGGGGTCAGATCCAGCACCGTGACGTGCTCGAACCCGCGCGTGATGCGCAGCCCCATCTCCTTGTACCCGACGATCCGGGACGTCACGATGATGGGCGCCTCGGGGAAGGCCACGTGTATCTGCTCGACCTGGCGGCAGAACCGTGCCCGCAGAGCGGTGTCGGAGATCTCGTCCAGGCCGTCGATCAGCAGCAGGACCCGGCCGTCACGCAGGGAGCTGAGCAGGAAGGGCGTGAACTCGCGGGCCTCCCCGAGGGAGAACCCCGACTTGCACAGATGGTGCTGGATCATCTCCTCCAGCGACCCCGTGGCCCTCGTGTCGTCGAGGTCGCGGCAGCGGATGTACAGGGGCAGCCAGTCGGTGTCCGGCAGGGTCTCCACGTCGGGCAGCTGGCTCCAGTCGGGGTTCGACTTGAGCCGCAGGAGATACGCGGTGGCGATCCAGCGGAGCAGAGTGCTCTTGCCGGCCCCCGGGTCGCCCAGCACCACCAGTCGCTTCGACGTGTCCAACCGCTCCCCGACGGGGAAGCGGGATCGGGCGTTCGGTTTGTCGCCCTGTTCCTGGCGCTGGGATTCGAGGCTCTGCAGTTTCCTGTCGAGGTCCTGGGGCTCGAACCCCGCGGGGATGTCCACCGAGACGCGCAACGACACATACAGGCTGCGCAGGAAGAGTTCCTTGGTGATGAGTTCACGATCGCCGATGGGGAGGTTCGCCAGATCGACGATGTCGCACGTCTTGAGGGTGAGATCCCGGTAGCGCTGCTCCAGGCGGTTCAACCCTCGGGTGGTGCCGGTGCTGGCCCGGGTCGTCGGGTAGTACTCGGTCAGGGCCTTGACGAGTTCCGCGACCGCCTTGGCGGGATCCTGCCAGTACAGTGCGATCTTTCCGTCGAGCGCGAGCGGGTCGAGATATGCCTTCTTCTCCATCTGGAGGGCGAAGATCCGGGACTCTCCGTGATGCCTCGCCGCGCTGACGAGGATGTTCACCAGCCCTGTCCCCACGGCCATGACCGTTCCGCACAGGACGACCGGGCTGCCCTGGGAGATCGCGTGTGAGGCCTGCTGGATCAGCGAGTCACCGACGAGCACGGTGCCGTAGTGGAGCACCTCGTAGCCGGCGTCCTCGAGCGGTCCGGCGATCTCGGCGGCGAGGCTCTCCTCGCCGTCGGCGTGGGCGATCAGGACCTGGACCATCGAGCCCCCCGGGTGGTCAGCGGATCGCCTTGAGGAGCTGTGCGACTCCGAGATCCCAGTCCTGGGACAGGTCCGCGTACTTGAGGTCCGCGAGGATCGCCGGAGCCGAACCACCGAACTTCACCGGGAGAACGCGCACGGCGCAGCCGTCGAGTTGCCGGTGGAGTGTGGACATCCATTCCCTGGTGACCCAGGGACTCATGACGTCGGCCGCCGAATAGCACAGCACCAGATAGGAAGTGCCCTCGAGGCCGGCGTTGATCCGGTCCACGATGGAGTCGCCGATTCCGATCTCCCATTCGTCGAACCACACGTCGTGGCCCGCGCGGGAAACGTCGTCGGCGAGTCGCTGGGCAGTGGCCACATCGACCTTGCGATGACTGATGAAGACGTTCGCCATGCCCGTTCCCGTCGGCGACCGGGCAGGGTGAGTGCCGCGATCCTCTTGAACCCGCGTCGACAATGTGATGCGTTCCGTATGCTACCCACCGATTCCTTGGACGGGCCAACTACGTGCGGGGACTGTCTGGTTGGCACCCCGGGGCGAGGGCGAGGGCTTCGGCGCGGATGAGAGGGACAGTGCGCCCAACGTCCCGTCAGTCGGCTGACGCCGTCCAGCCCTTGGCCTCGATCCGCGCCGCGTCCGCCGGGCGTCCGCCGTCGAAGAGGACGCCGTCGACCGCCCGGGCCCGCGGGGCGTCGACGTACACGCCGCGTCCGACATACAGCCGGTCCGTCAGGTAGCGCCAGCGCAAGGTGAGTTGTGGGGCGGCCGGAAGATCGGCGGAGAGGCGGTGCCAGACGCGGCCCGACCAGCCGGTGAGCGTGCCCCCCGGGTGGTTCCGGGGCCGGTCGCCGGGGCGGGTGGTCGTGAAGGGGACGGGTTGCCAGGTCGTGCCGCCGTCCGTCGTGGCCTCCAGGAAGAGGACGTCGGCCGCGGGCTCGGTGTCCCACCACAGCGCGCAGCGCAGCCGGGCGTCGCCCGAGGCCGTGTCGAGCGGCGGCAGGGCGAGCGTGGCGGTCGTGGCGGTGGCCATCCCGGAGAACCAGGCGGTACGGCCGTGCCGTGGCCGGACCGGGACCGCGCGGGCCATGTTGTTCGCGGCGGCGACCCGGGGCGCCGACCCGGACCGCCAACCGCGCACCGGGTGGACCGAGTTGCCGAGCACTACGAGAAACGAGTCGGTCGTGGGGTCCAGCACCAGCGAGGTGCCGGTGAACCCGGTGTGGCCCGCGGTGCGCGGTGTGGCCATGGCGCCCATGTACCAGTGCTGGTAGAGCTCGAAGCCGAGGCCGTGCTCGTCCCCCGGGAAGGCGGTGTTGAAGTCGGTGAACATCAACTCCACCGACTCCGGGCGCAGGATGCGCGACCGCCCGTAGCCGCCGCCGTTGAGCAGCGTCCGGCCGAGGACCGCCAGATCCCACGCGGTGGAGAACACGCCCGCGTGGCCCGCGACCCCGCCGAGGCTGAACGCGTTCTCGTCGTGCACCTCGCCCCACACCAGCCCTCTGTCGAGCCCCGACCAGGGCCTGCGGGCGTCCTCGGTGGCGGCGATCCGCGGCTTCCAGGAGGCGGGCGGGTTGTAGCGGGTGTGGCGCAGGCCCAGCGGGGCGGTGACCTCGTCGTTCAGCAGTGTGTCCAGTCGGCGGCCGGTGACCCTCTCCAGGACCAGCTGAAGTGAGATCAGGTTCAGGTCCGAGTAGAGGTAGGCCGTGCCCGGCGGGGCGAGCGGTGCCTCCTTCCAGATGAGTTGGAGCTTCTCCTCGTACGTCGGCGCGTTGTAGAGCGGGATCCAGGCACGGAACCCCGAGGTGTGGGTGAGCAGTTGACGGACGGTGATGTCCTGCTTGCCCGCCCCGCCGAACTCCGGGAGGTACCCGGCGACCTTCCCTTCCAGCTTTAGCGCGCCCCGTTCGATCTGCTGCACGGCGAGGATGGAGGTGAACAGCTTGGACACCGAGGCGAGGTCGAAGACGGTGTCCTCGGCCATGGGGATCTGCTGGCCGGCGGGGAGCTCGACGCCGGTGTCGGTCTTCTCGTCGTACGCCGAGTAGCGCACCGCCGTGCCGACGGGCTGGTGCAGGGCCACGGTGCCGCCCCGGCCGGCGAGCAGCACCGCGCCCGCGTACCAGGGGTGCTTGGGGGAGGGGCCGAGGAACGTCTGCGCGTCGGTCACGAGTCGGCGCAGGTGGGCGGAGAGGAGGCCGGCGCGCTCGGGGGAGCCGTGACGCAGGGTGGGGCGGGTGGTGCGCGGGGCGGCGGTCGCCGGCCCCGCCGGGAACGGCGCGATGGCGAGTGCGCCGCCCAAGGCGATTACGCGTCGACCCAGTTGACGCCGGGTCAGGTCGCTTTCGGGCCCGCCCGTCGCTCTGCCCGCGGCGTCTTCCGTCATGGGTGAACCTCCCGCTGCCTGAAAGTATCTTTCCGGGTACACCTTGCGCTGTGAAACTTTCGTGTCAGGCGGGTGGTGTGTCAACGGGACGTGCGGGCATCCGGTGCGTCCAAAAATCTGACGGAGCATCAGAAAGCCTCTTCCGTCGTCCGGAGGACTGCGGCATCCTGCGCCCATGCAGACGGAGCTGAGCAAGACACTCGGAGTCGAGCACGCCGTCTTCGGCTTCACGCCGTTCCCCGCCGTCGCCGCGGCCATCAGCCGGGCAGGCGGCTTCGGAGTGCTCGGCGCGGTCCGCTACACCGCCCCCGACGACCTCAAACGCGACCTCGACTGGATCGAGGCACACGTCGACGGGAAGCCGTACGGCCTGGACGTCGTCATGCCCGCCAAGAAGGTCGAGGGCGTCAGCGAGGCCGACGTCGAGGCGATGATCCCCGAGGCGCACCGGAGGTTCGTCCAGGACACCCTCGCCAAGCACGCCGTCCCCGAACTCGCCGAGGGCGAGGCCTCGGGCTGGCGCATCACCGGGTGGATGGAACAGGTCGCCCGCACCCAGCTCGACGTCGCCTTCGACTATCCGATACGGCTGCTCGCCAACGCCCTCGGCTCCCCGCCGGCCGACGTGGTGGCCCGTGCCCACGACAGGGACGTGCTCGTGGCGGCACTCGCCGGCAGCGCCCGGCACGCCCGCAAACACCAGGAAGCGGGCATCGACGTCGTCGTGGCCCAGGGGTACGAGGCCGGCGGCCACACCGGCGAGATCGCCTCCATGGTGCTCACGCCCGAGGTCGTCGAGGCCGTCGACCCGCTGCCCGTGCTGGCGGCCGGGGGTATCGGCAGCGGCCCGCAGGTGGCGGCCGCGCTCGCCCTCGGCGCCCAGGGTGTGTGGCTGGGCTCCCTGTGGCTGACGACCACGGAAGCCGACATGCACTCGCCCGCCCTCACGCGGAAACTGCTCGCCGCCGGCTCCGGCGACACCGTCCGCTCCCGCGCCCTGACCGGAAAGCCGGCCCGCCAGCTGCGCACCGAGTGGACCGACGCCTGGGACGACCCCGACGGCCCGGGCACCCTCCCCATGCCGCTGCAGGGACTGCTGGTCGCCGAAGCCGTCTCCCGCATCCAGAAGTACGAGATCGATCCGCTGCTGGGCACGCCCGTCGGTCAGATCGTCGGCCGCATGACCAGCGAACGCAGCGTCCAGGCCGTCTTCGACGACCTCACCAGCGGTTTCGAGCGGGCCGTGGACCGCGTCAACCGCATCGCCGGAAGGAGCGCCACGTGACGAGCACACCTCCCGCGGGCTTCTGGGCCCAGGCCATGGCCGACCCCGACCGCACGGTCCTCGTCGCCCCCGACGGCGAGGCATGGACCGCCGGACGACTGCACGCCGCCACCAACCGGCTCGTCCACGGCCTGCGCGCGGCCGGCCTGGACCGCGGCGACGCCTTCGCCGTCGTCCTGCCCAACGGCGTCGAGTTCCTCACCGCGTACCTGGCCGCCTCCCAGGCCGGCTTCTACCTCGTTCCCGTCAACCACCATCTCGTCGGCCCCGAGATCGCCTGGATCGTCGCCGACTCCGGTGCCAAGGTCCTCCTCACCCACGAAAGGTTCGCCGGCTCCGCCCGCCACGCCGCCGACGAGGCAGGGCTCCCGGCCACCCACCGCTACGCCGTCGGCACCGTCGAGGGCTTCCGGCCGTACGCCGAACTCCTCGAAGGGCAGCCGCAGTCGCCGCCCGCCGACCGCACCCTCGGCTGGGTCATGAACTACACCTCGGGCACCACCGGCCGACCGCGCGGCATCCGGCGCCCGCTGCCCGGCAAGCTCCCCGAGGAGGCCTACCTCGGCGGCTTTCTCGGCATCTTCGGCATCCGCCCCTTCGACGGCAACGTGCACCTCGTCTGCTCACCGCTCTACCACACCGCCGTACTCCAGTTCGCGGGCGCGTCCCTGCACATCGGCCACCGCCTGGTCCTGATGGACAAGTGGACACCCGAGGAGATGCTCCGACTCATCGACACCCACAGGTGCACCCACACCCACATGGTCCCGACCCAGTTCCACCGCCTGCTGGCCGTCCCGGACGACGTCAAGGCGCGCTACGACGTCTCGTCCATGCGGCACGCCATCCACGGCGCCGCCCCGTGCCCCGACCACGTGAAGCGGGCCATGCTCGACTGGTGGGGCCCCTGCGTGGAGGAGTACTACGCCGCCAGCGAGGGCGGCGGGGCCTTCGCCACCGCTGAGGACTGGCTGAAGAAACCCGGCACGGTCGGCAAGGCCTGGCCCATCAGCGAACTCGCGATCTTCGACGACGACGGCAACCGCCTGCCGCCCGGCGAACTCGGCACCGTCTACCTGAAGATGAACACCGGCGGGTTCTCGTACCACAAGGACGAGGCCAAGACCCGCAAGAACCGCATCGGCGACTTCTTCACCGTCGGCGACCTCGGTCTCCTCGACGAGGACGGCTACCTCTTCCTGCGCGACCGGAAGATCGACATGATCATCTCGGGCGGGGTCAACATCTACCCTGCCGAGATCGAGTCCGTCCTGCTCGCCCACCCCGCCGTCGCCGACGCCGCCGCCTTCGGCATCCCGCACGACGACTGGGGCGAGGAGGTCAAGGCCGTCGTCGAACCGGCACCCGGCTTCGAACCGGGCCAGACCCTCGTCGCCGCGCTCCTCGACCACTGTGCCGCGCGACTCGCCGGGTACAAGCGGCCCAAGAGCGTCGACTTCATCGCGGAGATGCCCCGCGACCCCAACGGCAAGCTCTACAAGCGGCGGTTGCGGGAGCCGTACTGGGAGGGCCGGACCCGACCTGTATGACCGGTGGCCTCGCCCGGTCGTTTCCAGAGCCCGGCGCGGTCCGCACCCGGTGTTCCCTCACACCGGGTGGCGCGACGGGTTCGTGGCGGAGTTGACTGGGGTCCTCACCCCGACGGCGACCACCGCCCGCCGAACGACTGGGAAGGACACGGGAATTGGAAACCCCCGAGCCGGCGACCGAACAGTTCGAGACCCACCGTCCTCTGCTGCTCGGGCTCGCCTACCGGCTCCTCGGCAGCATGGGAGACGCCGAGGACATCGTCCACGACGCCCACCTGCGGTGGACCGGCACCGAGCGCGCCCAGGTCCCCGACCCCAGGGCCTTCCTCACCACCGTCGTGACCCGGCGCGCCCTCGACCGGCTCAAGTCGGCACGGGTGGCCCGCGAGGCCTACACCGGGCCCTGGTTGCCCGAGCCGGTGGCCACCGACGCGCTCGGTCCACTGGACACGGCCGCGCAGCGGGACACCCTCGCCTATGCCACCGTCCACTTGATGGAGCGTCTGTCACCCCCGGAACGCGCTGTCTTCGTGCTGCGCGAGGCCTTCGGACTGCCGCTCGGTGAGATCGCCCGCATCCTCGACGCCACCGAGACGAACTGCCGGCAGCTGCACCTGCGCGCCGGCCGCCGACTGGCCGCAGGACGGGACCGGTTCACGCTCTCCGAGGACGACCACGCCAAGCTGCTGGCCGGCTTCCTGGAGGCCGCTCAGAACGGCGACCAGGCCCGGCTCGCCGACCTGCTCAGCGAGGACGTCGTCGCCTGGAGCGACGGCGGCGGCAAGGTCAGGGCTGCCCTGTGGCCCATCGAGGGCCGCCCGCAGGTCGTCGCCTTCGCCACGAACCTGGTCGCCCGCTACCCCTTCGGCTCGCCGCGCCGCGTGAGCGTCAACGGCCGGCCTGCCCTCGCGATCACGGTCGACGGCGTCGGCCAGCTCGTGACGATCGACGTGTCCGAAGGCCGCATCGACGGCATCTACGCGGTCCTCAACCCCGACAAACTCGGCCACGTCCCGGGCTGACGAAGGGTGTGGTTCCGCTCCATCCCGCTCCATCCCGTTCCGTCCAGGTTCCGTGCGGGACGGGACAGGCGCGAGCCGAGCGGCGAACCGCCTCAGACGTCGAGCCCGCCGGGGACGGTCTGCTGCGCCCGGCAGAACGGCGGCGGCCGCCCTGCCATGGGTGTGCGGGGTCGCTGAGCAGCAGCCCACGGCCGTTCGCCGTCGTGGTGCCGCCTGCAGGTGACCGGGTTGGGGCCCATGTCGGCGGTGTCGGCGAGGAGTTCGCGGGCGGCCTGCGGGGCGGCCTGCGGGGCGGCCTGCGCGGTGGCCCGGCGTCCGGAGGCTCGGCAGCCGTCGGCCGCCGTCGGTGTGGTGGCGGTCGGCGGCCGAGCCGCCGTGATGCCGTCCGCGCCCCGGCCCTGGCCGCCGAGCACGGCCGCCGAGCACGGCCGGCGAGCAGGGCGACGGCCGCGACAGCGGTTCGTCTCAGGTGGGTGCGCATCGTGCCTGCCGACGTCCTTGCGGGAAGGAGCGGTTGAGGGTTCCGGCTGGTACGGGTCCTGGACCCCTGTGCTTGACCTCCTTGTGCCGTGGACCGAGGATCATGTGTCATGACGCCCGGACACGGCAGCACGGTTGACGGAGTACTCCGACGCAGCGCCCGACGCACCCCGGCACGGGTCGCGGTGGAGTACGGGGACCGCTCCTGGACGTACGCGGAACTCGACGAGGCCGTGTCCCGCGGGGCGGGCGTCCTCCTCGGCCAGGGCCTCGAACCCGGCGACCGGGTGGCCGCCTACGGCCACAACTCCGACGCCTATCTGATCGGCTTCCTCGCCTGTGCCCGCGCGGGCCTCGTCCACGTACCGGTCAACCAGAACCTGACCGGTGACGACCTCGCGTACCTGGTCGGCCAGTCCGGCAGCTGCCTGGTCCTCACCGACCCGGAACTCGCCGGGCGACTGCCCGGACCGACCCCCACCCTGCCCCTGCGCGACACCGAGGACTCCCTGCTGGCGCGACTGCCCACGACACCCGCCCACGACGGTCCCGAGCCGCGTGGCGAGGACCTGGTGCAGCTGCTGTACACCTCGGGGACGACGGCCCTGCCGAAGGGCGCGATGATGACGCACCGCGCCCTGGTACACGAGTACCTGAGCGCGATCACCGCTCTCGATCTCAGCGCGGGCGACCGGCCGGTGCACTCGCTCCCTCTCTACCACTCGGCGCAGATGCACGTGTTCCTGCTGCCGTACCTCGCGGTCGGGGCGACCAACGTCATCCTCGACGCCCCCGACGGTGACGTTCTCTTCGACCTGATCGAGGCGGGCCGCGCGGACAGTCTGTTCGCGCCGCCCACGGTGTGGATCGGCCTGGCGAACCGTGCGGACTTCCCGTCCCGTGACCTGAGCGGTCTGCGCAAGGCGTACTACGGCGCGTCGGTCATGCCGGTGCCCGTGCTGGAGCGGTTGCGTGAACGGCTGCCGAAGCTCGCCTTCTACAACTGCTTCGGGCAGAGCGAGATCGGCCCCCTGGCCACCGTCCTCGCGCCCGACGAGCACAAGGGCCGGATGGACTCCTGTGGCCGGCCCGTCCTCTTCGTGGACGCCCGCGTGGTCGACGAGGACGGCAAGGACGTGCCCGACGGCACCCCCGGCGAGATCGTCTACCGCTCCCCGCAGTTGTGCGAGGGCTACTGGGACAAGCCGGAGGAGACCGCGGAGGCCTTCCGCGATGGCTGGTTCCGCTCCGGCGACCTCGCCGTGCGCGACGCCCACGGGTACTTCACGATCGTCGACCGGGTCAAGGACGTCATCAACTCCGGTGGCGTACTGGTCGCCTCACGCCAGGTCGAGGACGCCCTGTACACCCATGAGGCGGTCGCCGAGGTCGCCGTGATCGGCCTGCCCGATGAGCGGTGGATCGAGGCCGTCACGGCGGTCGTCGTCCCGCGCGGAGAGGTCACCCAGGACGACCTCCTCGCGCACGCCCGCGAGCAGCTCGCCCCCTTCAAGGCACCGAAGCGGGTGGTGTTCGTGGACGAACTGCCGCGCAACGCGAGCGGGAAGATCCTCAAGCGCGAGCTCAGGGACCGGTTCTCCGGCAGTCGGTCTTCCGGGAGTTAGCGCCTCGCCGGGGAGTGGGACCTGTGGCCTCGCTCGTCAGCGCGGGCGCAGGTCCTCGATCCGCCGGATCTTGCCCACGGACCGTTCCAACGACTCCGGGCCGACGATCTCCACGGCGACCGACACACCGATGCCGTCCTTCACGGCCGACGTGATGGCCCGCGCGGCCCCGTCCCGCTCCTCGGCAGTGGCGTCTGGCCGGATGAATCCGAGGTGCTCGCGGCGCCGGGAGCCATCCCGTACGCGCGAAACACCTCGGATTCTGCTTCTGAGCTAGAAGGCCGCTGTCCGGTCTTCGCTGCGCGGGTCGATCACCTGGTGCTCGGTGTAGATGCCCGATCGTGCCTCACGACGCCAGGGACGCCCGTAGGTCACTGCGTCGGCGGCGGCTTCGGAACTGTCGTCGAGGTTCACGACAGCCACCGATGGCGAGTCGTCCGCGGGGCACCGCGCAAGCCAGTGGCCATTGGGAGCGACAATTCCGGACGGTGCGGTGGCGCTGTGCTGTGCCGGCCCTGACAAGCTGACCCAGTAGCTGTTGACCGCCGCGTGGCCTTGGGCTTGGGCGGCGATGTTCCCCGGGGTGCCGCTGGTGGAGAAGAGGACGCAGTCGACGTCCAGCTTCTCGTATTCCGCGAACAACTCCGGGTAGTGGATCTCCATGCCGAGCAGGCAGCCGAAGCGCACACCGTCGACCTCGAAGGTCACCGGTGAGACGCCCGGCGAGTACATGTACGAGACCTTCGTCTTCGACAGGAGGCGCTCGTCGTAGCGCGTGATGACGGCGCCGCGATCGGAGATGACGTAGAGGCTGTTGTGCGGGCGGTTCGGCTCGGTCAGGCGGTGCACCGAAGCAATCACCGTCCACAGCCGCAACTCGCTGGCCAGCTCGGCGATCGCCGCCAACTCCGATTGGAGCACCGGCCACTGGCACCGGTCCCAGTCCGCCGGGCCGACCTCGTCCGGGCCCTCGACGGACATGACGAACTTGCTGGGAAAGCAGATCGCGCCTTCCGGAAAGTGCACGATCCTCGCTCCCTGAGCACTGGCCTCGCGCATCAGAGCACGGACCTCACGCCCGCTTTCGCGCAGCGCTTCAACGTCTCGGGGGTCTTCGCGTACGAGCGTCTGCGCTACGGCGAGCCGCACGCTCTTGGGATTCCTTGCTTCCGACATGACGTCTCCTGATGGAGTCGGACGGAAGTGCCGCAGAGCGGACGTGTAGGACTCACCGGTCTTGGCGGCGCGGGCACGCACCTGGCGCTTGAAGTTCCTACGGGCTGTCATCGCGGCCTTCCACGCCTTGAGCGACGGCTCCCCGGCAACCTCGCCCGAGGCGATCGGGCTGCGACAACGACCTGAGACGCTGGTCCCTTTGCCTCCGATGGGAGACCGTGCTGGGGACGGTCGCGGGAGGTTCGGCGTAGGCCACGCAGTCGGTCATCATGCCGTCGCTCGCAAGCTCCGTCAACATCCTTCAACCCGTCCAGCGAGCCGTCACTTGGCCGGCGGCTGAGAGAAACACCTCAGCTCAACCCGCTGAACTTGACAGAGAACGACCCTGTGGCCTGCCAGCGGTAGTTGTCCAATTCGAGCCGCCAGTCGGCCGGGAACGCCCGGGCGACGCGGCTCTTGCCGCTGCCGGCGTCGCCGATCATGGCGAGCAGAAACGGTCCGTCGGGCAGGGTGAGCACGGACTCGCTCCGGGAACGCACGCAGGCCTCCAAAAGGCCTCGAAGGCGCACGGCCGACTAGAGATCTTTAAGGGTGCGGGTTACGTGGGGTCGTGACGGTGGGCGGCGCTATGCCGGAGGGATGAGGTATCCCGATGGCGGCGGGCTGACGGCCGAGGAGCGGGCTCGGAGTGACCCGCAGCGGAGCGTCGGCCGCGGAGCGCGACTACGAGCACCTGCCGCGCGGAACCGGCGGCGCACGACCTCGCCGGTGCGGGCCAGTGTCCAGCACTGGTCACTCCAGCCACACGCAGCCGGACCGGCCTCCAACACCGTCTCCAGAGCACATAGTTGACCGACATCGAGCTTGCAGCGGGCGCCACCGGGACCCTTGGAGAGCAGTGCCTGGCGGCCACCCGAGGCCAGGGCCCGGCGCCAGCGGTTCGCCGACATCCGGGTCACCCGGAACCGCCCGGGCCACCTCCCGGTCACTGGTTCCCGCCTCGATCAAGTCAGCCGCCGCAAGCCGGATCTGGGCGGCAGGTGTGCGAGGCGATGGACATGGAGATCGCGTCCAACACCATCAACAACACCAGCCTGAAACTCAAGCGGCTGACCGAGCGCGGAAGCCTGGTCGAGACCGAGCAGGGCTTGTTCACCCAGCCGCGGCCGTAGTCGCCCGGCGACGCTGCGGCCGGCCCGCCTACCCCTCCCGAAAGGGTGAAACAGGCATCAACTCACGCAACCCTCTCAGGACTGCAACTGGGCGAAGAGCGTCGCCAGGTCGATGAGGCCCCAGTGGTCGGTGAGCTTCCCGTCGGCCACCTTGAACATGCGGACCTCCAGCACCTTGATCGATCGGCCGGTGGCGGGAGTGCCGTTGAAGGACCCGGTGTTCGTGCCGGTGAGGATGAAGCTGATCGCGAACCAATCGTCCTCGGCGACGACACGGACCGGCGTGGCGGCGAAGTCGGGGACCGCGTCGAGGAACGACGTCAGCACCGCGCGGGTCTCCTCGACGCCGGTGATGGTGCCGTCGGCGGCGTGGTTGCGGAAGTCCGGCGCGTACAGGGCGAACAGGGCGTCGATGTCATGCAGGTTGACGCGCCTGACGTACTCATCGGCAAGCCGGTGCAAGTCGGCGGCGGACGTTCGGGGCTCGACGTTCGAGGAAGACATGTGCTTCTCCAATGTGGATGGACGGAGCGGCTCCGCCCCGGTGATGGACAGGGGAATCGGGTCGAACAGGCGGGTTGGACGAGCAGGGTCTGGCACGTTTCCGACTTGCGCGAGTGCGACCACCCCTTCCGAGCCCGGGACCCGCCGGTCACGAGCGTCATCACGGGGAGGGCGACCACTCATTAACGTACGATCGTAATGCTATCGGGGCGACCGAGAGGCCGCAAGCGAGTTCCGAGGCGAGTGGGATCGTGTGGCGGCCTACCGGTCGAGCACCAGGGCACGCCGTCAGCCGTGAACGTCACGGCGGAGAACGGGGCGCAGCGTGTGCGGCAGAAAGCGCCGCGTCGGCGATGACGAACACTTGACGATCAACCGGAAGACCATCACTGCTCTCGCTGGCCGTCTCCCGGCCCAGACCGCCGCGCCCGACCTGTTCGAGCACCCGGACTACCCCCGCATCCTTGCCGTCTTCAACGAGGTCACCGGCCCTCCGGGCCCGTGATGTCTGCGAAGCCCTCGACCACGAACCGCTGCCGAAGAACATCGATGGCACCCGCGCCAAGCTGAAACGCCTCGTCAGGCTCGATGTCCTCACCGAGGCCGACGCCGGCAGCTTCACCAGAAAGCAGTAGCCGACCAAGCCCCCGCGACCAGCGGCCCTGCCCCAACCTCACCTGGAAACGGACAACACCTCACGAACCGCCCTCTGATAGCGGCCAGTCGGGATTCCCCACTGGCGGCCAGTTGGCGGGGGGTTGTCTGGCCGCCAGTGATCACTCCGCGTGAGCGGTCCCGCGTCGGCTTGCCACGGTGGAGCCCTGGCCTCACCGGGCCGCGATGTGCGCCGCCCCGAACAGGCGCTTGGCCATGCCGAGGCGTTCATACGTGGCGATGGCCGGCGCGTTACCAGTGAGCACCATGAGCGCGGCGCGGCCGTGCTGGTTGACGAGGGCGTCCACGACGAAGCCGCACACGGCCCGCGCAAGACCGCGCCCGCGGGCGGCGGGGTGGGTGATCACCCCGCCCATGAACCCGCACCCGGCCGCGGACCACGCGTCCGCCGCCACTGCCAGCGGCTTCGCCCCGACGCTGCTGTCCACCTCGCCGACGACCCCGGCCCAGCGGCGCATGCCCGCGCGTCCCGGCTGCGCGTAAGAGTCAGGGAAGAAGCGGTCGAACAGCGAGGCCGTCTCCTTCTCTTCGCGGGCGTTCAGCCAGCGCACGCCTGCGGCGGCGGCACCGGATGGGGACGTGGCCTCCATCCAGAAGAAGTTGTGGACCGGCGCCAGGTTGGGCAGCTGCCGCACCAGCGCATCGATCAATACAGCTTCCCCCAAGACTCGGTAGGACGGGCCGATCTCCTCCAGGATCCGCCGGACCAACACGGCCACGTCGGCACCGTCGCCCTTGACCGCAAGCCGGTCCTGTTGAGGGTTCGGGCTCGCCACCGCCAGCGCCGCGCCGTGGCACCAGGCCCGTACCCCCGGCCCCAGGCCGTCACCGCCTTGTCCCTGGGCGGCCCAGACCGGATGTCCGTCGCCGGCCGCGGCCTGCTCGATATCGCTGAGCCGTGCAAGTTCCTCCATGCGCCGTGCTTACCAGGCGTTCTTGGAGGCCCGCTGTGACCCAGCCCTCATCGATCACCGCCTGTGATCACGTATCTGGCCGTACTTGGGGAATGTGAAGTGGCCGCCGACAGACTTCCAACCGCCGTAACCTCAGCCATTAATAATCTCTAGCGGCCGGAGCCGCCTGCCCATCGTGCGCCGGATCAGGGGGTGGCAGCCACCGACAGGGACGCGGAAGTGCTCCGCCGACCGGGGGGCGTCCGGTGTGGCCGGTCCTCCACACCGTCCCGATTTGGGATGGATCAGGACAGGACAGGGAGCCGTCAACTGTGGGGGACGCTGCTGGAGCTGGTCGATGGCCGCGTGGTCGGCCAGGGTAGTCGTGATCATGACGCACTGGTACTCCATGCCGGCGAAGACGCCGCGGTGGCAGCGGCACTGGTCCCGGGTTTCGGCGCAGGCCGGGCAGTCCTCCCACTCCAGCGGGTCGTACGGCGCGGTCTCCGGTCCGGGAAGCTCCGGGGCCGTCCGGCGGATGACGGGGGCGTAGGGGCCGGTGAACAGGTCTTCGCGCCAGGTGGGCGACAGGTCGCGGAGGAAGTCAGCCAGGGCGGCCGCTTTCTGCGGGTAGTTGTCGTAGAGCGACGCCCAAATCGGTTGGGCCTCGGTTGCGGGGTCGAACTTGGAGGGCAGCTCTCAGGCGTCGCGGGAGGCCGCCCCCGTCACTCGACCGGTGGCCACTCTGAAAACGCTCACTGACCTGACGCGAATGAGCGGCTGACCGTCAAAGGTCAGCACGCGGGGCGATCTGACCGAGCGGGTGTCAACTGACGTTGGGCATGTCCGGCTGGGTGTTGTTCAGGTAAGCACGAGCCGCGTTGACGAAGCCAGTTGAGGCATCGGCGAAGTCTCGTCGACCACCAGCACCGCCCGCTCGTCGTGCAGGTGCTCCACCACACAGCCCCGTAGGTCGTCACGGACGGCGTCGGAATCCCACTTGGCCCGGCTGAGCAGATGCTGCATGGCGTCCGGGGTGGACTCCCCGGCCCACTCAGCGATCGTCCAGCAGTTCTTTCGCGGCAGGTCCGACAGGAGTCCGAGCACCAGCCGTCGAGCTCGGCGCCGTGGCTCCACCCGGGCGAAGCGGCCCGCGATTCGGCCCATCAGGACCTCGAAATACTCCTGCCAAAGAGTGGGGTCCACGCTGTGACCTGCGGCCACCGCATGGTTTTCAGTCTTCACACCCCGATGATCAACGGTGGCCGCGATCGCCCCCGCACCAGCCCCATCGTCAGGCCACGTGATGCGGCAGGGTGTCAGCCAGGCTGGCGCCAAGGCGTGAGGTCGAGCCCGGGATACCGCAGCGCCATCCCGGCCATCGTCTCCGGGGTCCAGTAGGGATGTCCGGGCGGCGGAAACCCGAATGCCTGGAGCTGGCGCGGTGTGGCCCGCTCGACGAACGTGAACCAATCCTCCTGGATGGCGGAGTAGGCCCAGCCCCGGCGCTGACCCCACTGGACTCCGGAGGGACGGAAGTTCAAGTGCATGGTGAACCGGGCGCCGCGCGGCGCGGTCATGGCTGTTCCGCGATGGACGGTGCCGATCTCGAAGGCGACGACTGTCCCGGCAGTACCGGCCGCGGACACCTCCGCTTCGTACAGGTGCGGGCTGCCGCTGCCGTCCTGGAAGCGGCTCTTGCTTTCGAGGCCGGGCCGCAGATACCTGTCGGGCACGGCGGGGAGGTCGGCCGTGTGCTTCCGCGAGACAAGGTGCGCCGGGCCGAGCTCCTCGGGCACGTCCGCCAGGTACACGAACATCTCCAGCTGGCGGAAGCCGGGCGCAGTGCTGGGCACCAGAAGAGTATGGCCCGGATAGTCGCAGTGCAGGTCCTGGTCGTAGTCGCTGGCACCGGCGTACTTCGCCCAGGCCTCCGCCCCGGAGATCTGGATGTCGTCGTCTTCCAGCAGCGTCTCGGCGAGCGTCAGGACCCGGTGGTTCACAGCCAGCAGGCTGATCTCCGTGCTGGCGAACGGGAAGTAGTCGATCCCGGCGAACTGGTCGCCGATGAATCGCTCGCGTCGTGCATCGGTTGCGTCGTGGAACCCCTCAGCGGAGGGGAAGAGCAAGTCCAGTTCACCTGCCGCGGGCTTCAGCTCATCGGGTGGGATGAAGCCAGGGAGAATGACGAAGCCGTCTTCACGCCACGCTTGCGCCGCTTCTTCGAGGTCCATCGAGCCAGGATCAGCACGGCGGTTGACGCAGGCAAGCGGTTTTCCGGTACCAAGTACACCTCTGGGGCGGACAGTTGCCACTCCAGACCGAGCCGGAAGCATCGCCGCTCCTCAAGCTCGACCGGCCCACCAGACAGCTTGATCACGATCTCCAGCTGGAGTACTAACCCGGAATCGGCTGCTTGCCTGACAGCCCCTGAAAACACAGAAGGCCCGCTCCCTGCACGTTCGCGGAGAGTACGGGCCTTCGTCATGCTCAGTCGGGTGCATCAGGGTGCATCAGGGTGCATCAGGGTGCATCAGGGTGC
>NZ_KQ948989.1:958366-1120096 GCF_001514265.1 Streptomyces resistomycificus
CGTCAGGGTGCGTCAGGGTGCGTCAGGTGGCGGGCTCTCCTTGGTCAGGGTTGGGGAGGCCAGTGACGGCTCCGGGGCGGCGGGGTGGCGCATGGCTGTGATCGAGACGGCGCCGGGCTCGGTGGGCGGTGTCCAGACGAGGCGCCAGGTGTCCGCCCACGCTGGTGTCCGAGGGCGACGAACCTGTCCGGGTGCGGCCGGTCATCGTTCGGGGCTCCGATGCCGGCGACGTACAGCCCGCCGTAGGTGATGAACCCGTTGTCGGCCGCGTCCTCACTGCTGGGGGCCCAGATGCCTGCGGCGGGGAAGGTCGTGCCGTCGTCGGCCTCGCTGGTCTCGATCTCGTACAGGGCCGTGGTCACCATGAGGCGCTCATGTCCTCGAGGAGGGCCGCCAGGAGCTCGCAGGCGTCGGTCTCGTGCGGGTCGTTGTAGGAGGCGTGGTCGCTGACGTGGAACAGCGTGTCCTTCGCGGTGACCGTGTACCGGGGCATGACGGTGGCTGCCTTGCCCTCCCGTTGTGTGCTGAGGCGTTCCGCGTCACGGGAAGCGAGCCAGGTCTGGGTGTACGGGCCCATGCGGAGCAGGATGCGGCCGGAGTTGTCCTTCCGGCGGGCTTCGACGTGGATGGCGTAGTGCGCGGGTTCCATGTCGACGTCGTCGGGGAGGTCCAGGTCCGCTGCGGGGTGGGGGAGCGGTGTGAGGGCCGGGTTACACACTTCGGGGATCTTGTCTGTCTCGCAGCGCAGCCAGCCTTGCCGGTGTAGCCGAGTTGGTGGCCGTGGAGGTAGGCCGCGGTGTGCGGGGTGTCGGGGTGGACCAGGGAGACGGCGATCAGGTCGGGACCGTGGTCCTCGCCCGGGCGGGGGTGGGCCCTTTCCACGAACGGTCCGACGCGTAAGGCGATGTCCCGGTAGAGGCCGGGGGTCCAGGGCTCCATGTCGCGCAGTGCGGCGAGCAGCGCGCGGCACTGGTCGATGGCGGCCTGGTCCTCGGGGCTGAGAGGGCCGGGCGCGTGGCCGCAGCGGCGGAATAGGTGCTTCATCGGATGGGCTCCTGCTCGGGGTTGGTGTGGGTGGGGTTGGCGGCAAGCATTTTCAGCACGCGCGGCAGGTGGACATGGAGGTGCTCGACTTCGACCTGGCTGCCGCGGTCGCGGAGTGCGCGGGCAAGGAGTTCGGTGAGGCCGGCCGCACTTTTCCGGACTAAGAGCTCGTCCTTGGCTGTAGTTCGCGCAGGGCCCAGGCGGCTTCGAGGTTTCGCCCCCCTTTGCCGGTGCCGGGCGGCAACGTCTTCATTTGTGGTCGCGCAGGAAGGTAGGGATCTCGTCGCGGGTCGGGTAGTTCGGCAGGGGGGCTGGCTTGTTCTGAAGGAACGCAGTGATGACGGCGACAGCCCGGTCGTTGTTGTCGTCGAGGCCGTTCCACATGTGGTGTCCGACTCCAGGCATGTACTGCGTGCGCTGGATGGCGGGGTCATTGGCAAGCGCGGCGGTCGCCCATTGACGGACCTGGGAGGAGCACTCGGCGATCATCAGCATCGCGGGGGTACGTGAGCGCCTCAGTTGAGGGGCGATGGAGGGTGAGTCCTTGACCGTCTGCTGGATGCGGAGGCTGGCGGCGGGACTGAAGGAGAAGTTCTGTGCGGTGTCCTCGGTGGGGATGCGGTGCGCGTCGCGCGCGCAGTAGGCGGATGCGGTGTCGCTGCCGAGGTCGGCGGCGGTGAAGGCGTTGTCGCCTTCGGCCTGCCCGATCAGTCCGGTGTCGGGGGTGAGGAGTCCGAGTCGCATGAGACCGAATGCCACGGCGTACCGGGGAACGTCCGTTGATCGCGGTCCGGTCGGTGCGGGCGCGAGGCCCCGTGCGGATGCTCGGCCCTTGTGCCCGGTGATGTGTGCGGTGGGGCCGTCCATGGGCCCGGGCTCGGCGATGATCGCCCGGTGCAGGCGTGCGGCGACGCCAGGGTCGGCTAGGGCTCGGGTGAGCACGACTCCGCCTGAGGAGAATCCGAGGATGGCGACCTTGCCCTTGTCCAGGTGGTCGACGAAGGCGGCGAGGTCACGGACCGATCTGGAGATCGTGTACTGGTCCATGGTGAGCAAGTCGCTTCGTCCGCCACCGGCCTGTTCGTAGGCGTAGACGTCGTAGCCCTGGCGTGCCAGGAGTCGCAGAAACCGGTGGTCTTGCACTGAGATGCCGCGGACGGGTCCTCCATGGAGGTACACGAACGGGACGGGATGCCGGGGCCCGGGGTTCGCGGGCGGGTAGTGATACACGGCGACCCGGCTGCCCGTGGCCAGGTTCCAGTGCTGAGTGGACACGAACGGCAGCGCGGGCGGGTACCGCCGGGCCGTCGGCACGGTCGGGATGCAGACCGTCGCCGTCAACGCCGCCGCGACGACCACCGGCAGGAACGGCACGAGCCGCGCCGGCCAAGTGCGGTGCCAGCCCCGCCACAGCGCGAGGACAGTCCCGGCCCCGAGGGTCGTCAACAATGCGGCGAGCCCCGAACCTGCCCCATCCGTGAGGGTGATCAGTGCGAGAAAGACGACGACCAGCGTCGCGACTGCGGCCAGGGCCAGCAGTAAGCGTCCGGTGAAGCGGACGAGACGTATGGCGGACGTGGGCACGGCGGACCTCCGACAGTTTCAGAACACTGTTTCAAAACGACGTTATCAAAGAAGGTAGGCTGATGACCGTGGGTAGGCCCAGAACAAACGACGAGGCCGTCAAAGAGCGGCTTGTGGAGTGCGCGACCGAGATGCTCGCCACCCGTCCGCGGGAGTCGGTCTCGGTCCGCGCCGTGGCCGCTGCTGCCGAGGCGTCGACGACGGCGGTGTACTCGTTGTTCGGTGGTAAGAACGGGCTGATCGGTGCGGTGCGCGACAGAGCCGTCGCTGGCCTGTTCCGGGACGTGTCGGCGGTGCAGACCTCGGCGGACCCTCTCGCTGACCTCTACGCGCTGGCCGTCGCCTACCGTCGTTGGGGGCGCGGACACAGTCACCTGTACACGGTGCTGTTCGGTGGTGTGCAGGCCTTCGACCCGTCGGGGGAGGTCGGTGCCAGTGACCCGATCCGTCCGCTCCTCGCGGCGATCGATCGCGCCTTGACGGCGTCCGTCCTCGCTGGCGACGCAACGGCGATCGCCCTGTCGATCTGGGCCACCCTGCACGGGCTCGTGACTCTCGAACTGGCCGGGGCCCTCGACGCCACCACGGCTGAGGCCGCATTCCGCTCGTCGATTCACGCCACGCTGCGCGGATGGACGACTGCGGAGGTGTTCCGCGGTCTTCGCCAAGCCGAACTCGCTCGGTGACAGGATCAGGCCGGTATCTGGCTCTCCCGATCCTGGTTGAAGCAGAAGTGTGTGGTCGGTGAAGACCGGCATGGCGTAGTCGGCGAGGTTGGCGATGAGTTCGCGGGCGCCGGGAGTGTTCAGGACGATGTCCTGGACCCGGGGGTTGAGGCCGTCCAGGTCGAGGATGTCGCGGGCGGCGGCCGGGTCGCGGAGGCGGTGACGGACGTCTTCGATGCGGGCGGCCGGCGGCCGGCGGCGGGACAGGGCGGCCGGAGTCGGTGTCGACGGCCGCCCCGCAGGCATGAAGGGTGTCCCGGCCGGCCAGCGGGGTCAGCGGGTCGCGAGGGCGGGGCGCTGGTCGTGTTCGGTGGCCGCGTGGTCCGAGGGCGTGGGGAAGTCGTCGGCGGGCCACTGGTGCCGGCAGGCGGGTGAGGGGCAGAGGTGTACGCGGTGACAGGTCTGGGGGTCGTAGTCGAGTCCGCGGCTGGGGCGCCCGCAGGCCGGGTTGTGGACGGGATCGGCGATGTCCTGGGTGTGGCTGTCCTGGGCGTACATCCAGGTGACGAGGAGAGCGCCGGGGGTGTCCTCCGACGCCCTGCGGATCCGCCAGTCGGTGCGGGTGGGGTAGGCGACGAACCGGCAGCAGTCGCGGGTGATGCTGTCGGCGAGGTCACGCCCGTCGAACGGGCGCAGGCTTTGGCCGCAGGTGTGGCGCCGGCAGCCGTCCGGGTGGACACCGGCCTTGTCGAAGGACTCCCGGTAGAACGGCACGTGTTCGTACGCGTGCCGCAGCGAGGCACGCAGCCGCTCCAGCTGCAGGGCCCGCAAACCCGCCCCGTCGAGCCGTTCCCCCGCGTCGAACAGGTCCGCCGCGTCCACCATCGGCACCTCGCCCTCGTCCAGCACGACCATCCGGGCGACCGATCATTCGGTCGTGGTCTTCGGGATCAGTAATCCAGGCCGGGTCGGCGCGGGTAAGACGCCTGCCCGCACTTTCTCCCGTGTCGCCGACGGACAACCCCGTTGCGGACGCCTCGGTACGCCGTCAGGATCGGCGTCATGCCGATCTTCACCGCGCCCGACGGGACCGAACTCACCTACCACGTCCGCGGCGAGGGCGCTTTGCTCGTCGTCCTGCCCGGGGGCCCGATGCGGGCCTCCGCCTACCTCGGGGACCTGGGCGGGCTCGCCGGGCACCGGCGGCTGGTGCTGCTCGATCTGCGGGGGACCGGGAACTCCGCGGTGCCGGACGATCCGGCGACGTACCGCTGCGACCGGCTCGTGGACGACGTGGAGGCGTTGCGGGCCCACCTGGGGTCGGCGCGCATGGACCTGCTCGCGCACTCGGCGGGCGGCAGCCTCGCCATGCTGTACGCGGCCCGGTACCCCGAGCGGGTGGGGCGCCTCGCGCTGGTCACCGCGACACCCTGGGCGCTGGGCATGCCGGCGACGGGCGAGGACCGGCTGGCGGCGGCCCGGCTGCGGGCGGGCGAGCCCTGGTTCGAGGACGCCTTCCCGGCGTTCGAGGCCTGGCTGACGGGGACCGGCGACTTCGACCCGGCGTTCGCGCCCTTCTTCCACGGGCGCTGGGACGAGGCTGCGAAGGAACACGAGGCCCGCGCGGACGACCAGTTCAACGACGAGGCGGGCGACGTCTACGGCTCCGAGGGCGCCTACGACCCACCCGCGACCCGTGCCGTCCTGGCGGGGCTGACCGCCCCGGTCCTCGTCCTCGCCGGCGAAGTCGACGGAGGGCCGCGTCCCGCCCTGGCCCGCCGTGCCGCGGACGTGTTCCCGAACGCCGAGTTCGCCGTCCAGCCGGGCGCCGGCCACTATCCGTGGCTGGACGACCCGGAATGGTTCGTACGCCGGCTCACCGCGTTCCTCGACACAGACGGCGCCGCTCGTGAACCGTCGACGGCGGACGTCTGACGGACGGGGCCGGGGCTGGGGAGTTCCCGGTCGTCACTGCCCGTACGCCGTCATGAAGCGGTCGCGGAACTTGTCCATGCCCCATTGCGGAGCGTTCCCGGCGGGCTTGAGGCCGTCGGTCCAGCCCCAGTCGGAGATCCTGTCCAGCACCTTCTTGTCGCGGGCGACGATGGTGACGGGCACGTCCTTGCCGGTGTCGCCCGCGGTGACGGTGGGGACCGGTTGGTGGTCGCCGAGGAAGACCAGCACCGTGTCCTCGTCGCCGTAGCGCTCGACCCACTCGGTCAGGCTGCGCAGCGAGTACTCGATGGCCCGCCGGTACTCGGTGCGCACGCGCTCGGGGTCCTTCCAGACCTCCTTGGGGTCCTCGCCCCGCTTCTTGATCTCGTGGAACACCGAACCGTCGCCGAGGTCGTCCCAGTCGATCATCTCGGCCAGCGGGGACCAGGGGTTGTGGCTGGAGGCCAGGATGATCTCCGCCATGATCGGCTCGCGGTCCTTCCTGCCGTGCTCCAGGCGTTCGAAGGCCTCCAGGCTGAACTGGTCCGGCACGGGGGTCCAGCTGAAGTACGGGCCCTGGTAACCGAGGTGCTCGGAGTCGTAGATGTGGTCGAGTCCGAAGAACTTGCCCTCCGGCCAGGCGCGGCGGACGCCCGGCACGATGCCCACCGTCCGCCAGTCGCCGGTCTTCTGGAAGTAGCTGGTGAGGGTCGCGCGGTCGCTGGTGGTCAGGCTCCGGTACCGCTGCTGGTTCTTGATCCACAGACCGGACAGGAACGTCGAGTGGGCGAGCCAGCTGCCGGCGCCGGTCACCGGCGACCGCAGCCAGGCGCTGCGCGACTCGAAGCCGGCCGACTTCAGGGTGCTGGTGCCCTCCTTGAGGACGGCGTCGATCTGCGGCGCCATGTCCGGGTCGTCGATCGCCACCCGGCCGTAGCTCTCGATGAACGTGAACAGAACGTCCTTGCCGCGCAGGCCGGTCAGCAACCGGTCGGGCGGCGTCGCGGCGAACGCGTCGACGGCGGCCTGCTTCCGGAAGACCTTGGCGTCCTTGAGGCCCGCCCGCACCTGTTCCACGCGGTTGCCGAGGAACTCGGTGTTGCCCTTCGTGGCGAGCGGGACGCCGCTGAACTGCACGCCCAGGGTCACGCAGGTGATCCAGGCGGTGCCGAGGACCAGTGTGGTGCGGGCGGCGGCGGGACGGTGGCGGACCATGAGGTTGGTCAGCCGCACCGTCGCCAGGGTGGTCAGCACGAGCAGGGCGACGAACAGGACGACGACGCCGACCACGGCGAGAACCTGACCGGTGCGGCCGAAGGACTCCCTGAGGAAGTCCGTCGCGTTCCGGAGCATGATCCAGTCCAGGACCAGGTCGAAGGGCCGGGCCAGGATCTGGTAGAAGCCCATGTCGACGAACTTCAGGACGGTCAGCAGCCCGAGGAGGACTCCCGAGACCACCGCCGCGATCCGCCGTGGCCTCGGCGGCAGCACGAGCAGCAGCGCCACGAGGAGGATCCCCTCGGCGGGGATGCGGAAGAACGCCTCGAAGTTGAGCCGTTCGAGGCGGTTGGGCAGCAGGAGCGCGAAGAGGACGAGCGCGCCGGCCAGCACGGACGTCCCGACGGTCACGCCGTGTGCCGTGCGGGGGAAGCGGCGCCGCCAGCCGAACCAGCCTGGTTGCGGGGCGCCGGATGTCGCCTCGGGCCCGGGTTCCGCTTCCTCGGCGCCGTCGTGTTCTCTCTCCCGTGCGGCGCCGGAGTCCTCTCCCGCCTTCGCCGTCACGGCGGTGTCGCCGTCCGTGTCCGCCCCGCCCTCGGTGTCCGACAGCTGACGAGAGCGAGTGAAGAGCGACACCCGGTGGTCCTTCCGTGCGGTGGTGCGACTGGCATGGCAAACGGGGCCGACGGCCCAGCCTGCCACTACCAGTACGTCCGCAGGTCACCTTCGGTTCAATCGCCGGAGTGGGTAATCACTCGTCCGCCGCCACCGCCACCTCTCGAGCCCACCGGTAGTCCGCCTTGCCGCTCGGCGACCGCCGCACGGCCTGGGTCACCACCAGCTGGCGGGGGATCTTGTACCCGGCGAGGCGGCTTCGGCAGTGCGTGCGGATGTCGTCCAGGGACGGTGGTACCGCTCCCTCGCGCAGCTGCACCACGGCCGCCACGTGGTGGCCCCACCGGGGGTCCGGCACTCCGGCGACCAGTGCGTCGTAGACGTCGGGATGGGACTTGAGCGCCTGCTCGACCTCCTCCGGGTACACCTTCTCGCCGCCCGTGTTGATGCACTGCGAGCCCCGCCCGAGGACGGTGACGACGCCCTCCTCGTCGACGGTGGCCATGTCGCCGAGCAGCACCCACCGCTCACCGTCCTTCTCGAAGAAGGTCTCGGCGGTCTTGCGCGGGTCGTTGTAGTAGCCCAGCGGGACATGGCCGCACTGCGCGACCCGGCCCACCGCCCCGACGGCCACCGGCTCGTGGGTCGCCGGATCGACCACCTGGGTGCGGGAGTTGACGCGGACGCGGAAGCCCCGCTCCGGACCAGAGTCCTCGGTCGCCGTGCCGTTGAAGCCGGACTCGGAGGAGCCGAAGTTGTTGAGCAGCATCACGTTCGGGACGAGCGCCCGGAACTGCCTGCGCACCGTGTCGGACATGATCGCACCCGACGAGGACACGCTGAACATGGAGGACATGTCGATGCCCCTCAACGGCCCCTCGAGCGCGTCGATCAGCGGCCGCAGCATCGCGTCGCCCACCAGCGACATGCTGGTGACCTTCTCCTTCTCGATCGTCCGCAGCACCTGTTCGGGCACGAACTTGCGGTGCAGTACGACCCGTTGGCCGAAGTTGAAACCGATGAACGCCGTGAGGGTGGACGTGCCGTGCATCATCGGGGGAGCGGGGAAGAAGGTGATCCCGGCGCCGCCGGCCGCGACCCGCTCGGCGAGCTCCTCCGGCTTCTTCACCGGCTCGCCGGTCGGCGCGCCACCGCCGAGCCCCGAGAAGAACAGGTCCTCCTGGCGCCACATCACGCCCTTGGGCATCCCGGTGGTGCCCCCGGTGTAGATGATGAACTGGTCGTCACCGGAGCGGGACGGGAACCCGCGCTCCGGTGATCCGGAACTCTCCGCCTCCGCGAAGCCGACCGCGGGCACCTCGGCCGCCCCCGGGGCCGGTGAGCCGACCCGGACCAGGTGCCGTAGCGCCCCGGTGTGCGGCAGTGCCGCCGCCACCCGGTCGGTGAACTCCGCGTCGAAGACCAGGGCCACCAGATCGGCGTCCCGGTAGAGGTAGACCAACTCGTCCTCGACGTAGCGGTAGTTGACGTTGACCGGCACGATCCGCGCCTTCAGGCAGCCGAGCGCGGTCTGGAGGTACTCGACGCCGTTGTACAGGTGCAGCCCGACGTGCTCGCCGGGGCGCACCCCGCTGTCGAGAAGGTGGTGGCCCACGCGGTTGGCGGCGGCGTCCAGTTCCGCGTACGTCAGCCGGCGTTCCGCGCCCGTACCGGGATGGTCGATGTACATCAGTGCCTCGCGGTCCGGGACCACGTCGACGACCGACTCGAACAGGTCGGCAAGGTTGTACTCCACCGCTCCTCCTGACCTCGGACGGCCCCACCGCCGAACAGGTTCTGGCTCTGTGGCGGTTCGCGGTCATCAGAGCAAAGGCCACGGCAACTGTGAAGGGTGCGCGGCGAAGAAATCTGACTGGGTGTCAGAAAACCCTTGAAGTGCCCACGCGCCTCCTGCAACCTGTTCTCGTTCTCTCAGAGGGGAGATGGGCAAATGGGTGGGACGGAACACCTCACCGTGCGGCGCGAGGGCGCCACACTGGTGCTCACGCTCAACAGGCCCGACGCCAGGAACGCACTCTCGCTGGCCATGCTCGTCGGCCTGTACGACGGCTGGGTCGAGGCCGACGAGGACGACGAGGTCCGCTCGATCGTGCTGACCGGCGCGGGCGGCGCGTTCTGCGCCGGCATGGACCTCAAGGCCCTCGCCGGCCAGGGCATGGAGGGTGAACGCCACCGGCACCGCCTCGAGGCCGACCCCGACCTCCACTGGAAGGCGATGCTGCGCCACCACCGCCCCCGCAAGCCGGTCGTCGCGGCCGTCGAGGGGCACTGCGTGGCGGGCGGCACCGAGATCCTGCAGGGCACCGACATCCGGGTGGCGGGCGAGTCGGCCACCTTCGGGCTGTTCGAGGTCAGGCGCGGCCTGTTCCCGATCGGCGGTTCCACCGTCCGGCTGCAACGGCAGATCCCGCGCACCCACGCCCTGGAGATGCTGCTCACCGGCCGCCCCTACAGTGCCCGCGAGGCCGCCGCCATCGGTCTGGTCGGCCATGTCGTCCCCGACGGCACGGCCCTCGACCGGGCCCTGGAGATCGCGGAACAGATCAACGCGTGCGGCCCGCTGGCCGTCGAGGCCGTCAAGGCCTCGGTGTACGAGACCGCCGAGATGACCGAGGCCGACGGGCTCGCCGCCGAACTCAAGCGCGGCTGGCCGATCTTCGACACCGCCGACGCCAAGGAGGGCGCCCGCGCCTTCGCCCAGAAGCGCCCGCCCGCCTACAAGCGCGCCTGACCTCCCGTACCAGCGCGCCTGACCTCGCGCAGAAGGAGACGTCCGCAATGCCCGAAGTCCTCGAAGCGCCGCTCGTCGTCGAGTTCCCCTTCACCCGCTCCCTGGGCCCCGTCCAGAGCGCCTTCCTCACCGGCCTGCGCGAACGCGTCGTCCTCGGGGTGCGGACCGGCGACGGCCGGATCCTGGTGCCGCCCGTCGAGTACGACCCCGTCACCGCCGAGGAGATCCGTGACCTGGTCGAGGTCGCCCCCACCGGCACCGTCACCACCTGGGCCTGGAACCACGCCCCCCGCCGCGGCCAGCCACTCGACACCCCCTTCGCCTGGGCCCTGGTCCGCCTCGACGGCGCCGACACCGCCCTCCTGCACGCCCTCGACGCCCCCGGCCCCGACGCCGTGCGCACCGGGATGCGCGTGCGCGTGCGCTGGGCCGGCGAACGCACCGGCGCCGTCACCGACATCGCGTGCTTCGAGCCGTACGACGGTGACCCGGCCCAGCCATCCGGCCACACCGGCGACTTCGAGAACCCGGTCACCGGCATCGTCGCCCCGGCCCGACTCGACTACACCTACTCGCCAGGCCGGGCCCAGACCGACTACCTCCACGCCCTCTCCGACCGGCGGATGGTCGGCGAGCGCTGCCCTTCCTGCCGCAAGGTGTACGTCCCGCCGAGGGGGGCGTGCCCCACCTGTGGCGTGGCCACATCGGAACAGGTGGACGTGGGGCCCCGCGGCACGGTCACCACGTTCTGCATCGTCAACATCAAGGCCAGGAACCTCGACATCGAGGTGCCCTACGTCTACGCCCACATCGCCCTGGACGGCGCCGACCTCGCCCTGCACGGCCGTATCGGAGGCATCCCCTACGACCAGGTGCGCATGGGACTGCGGGTCGAACCCGTGTGGACGGAGGGTGCCCGCCACCCCGACCACTACCGGCCCACCGGCGAGCCCGACGCGGACTACGAGACGTACAAGGAGCTGCTGTGACGCGTGAGATTGCCGTGGTGGCCTTCGCCCGGACCGACCACCGGCGCGGCGCCGACGAGCTCTCCGAGGTGGAGATGCTTATGCCGGTCCTGCACGAAGTGCTCGACCGCACCGGCCTCAAGACCGCCGACATCGGTTTCACCTGCTCCGGCTCCTGCGACTACCTGGCCGGCCGCGCCTTCTCCTTCACCCTCGCCCTCGACGGGGTCGGCGCCTGGCCGCCGATCTCCGAGTCCCACGTCGAGATGGACGGCGCCTGGGCGCTGTACGAGGCGTGGACCAAGCTGCTGGCCGGCGACGCCGACACCGCCCTCGTGTACTCCTACGGCAAGTCGACACCCGGCTCCGTCCGCGACGTCCTGACCCGCCAGCTCGACCCGTACTACGTGGCGCCCCTGTGGCCGGACTCCGTCGCCCTCGCCGCCCTCCAGGCCCAGGCCCTCATCGACGCCGGCGACACGGACGAGCCGGCACTGGCCGCGGTGGCGGCCCGGAGCCGTGGCTCCCGGGCCGACGCGGCGCCGCAGGGGGACTACGTCGTACGACCCCTGCGCACCGGCGACTGCCCGCCCGTCGTCGACGGAGCCGCCGCGGTCGTCCTCGCGGCCGGGGACCGGGCCCGGGAACTGTGCGAGCGTCCCGCCTGGATCCGCGGCATCGACCACCGCATCGAGGCACACGCCCTCGGCGTCCGCGACCTCACCGACTCGCCCTCCACCCGTCTCGCCGCGGAGCGGGCGGGCGCCTTCCGGCGGCCCGTCGACACCGCGGAACTGCACGCGCCCTTCAGTTCGCAGGAGGTCGTGCTGCGCAAGGCGCTTCGGCTGGACGACGGCGTACGGGTCAACCCCTCCGGCGGCGCCCTCGCCGCCAACCCGGTCATGGCCGCCGGGCTCGTCCGCATCGGCGAGGCCGCCGCCGGTATCCACCGGGGCCGGTCCGACCGCGCCCTCGCCCACGCCACCTCCGGCCCCTGTCTCCAGCAGAACCTGGTCGCCGTACTCGAAGGGGATCCACGATGAGCAAGGAGCCCGTGGCCGTCGTAGGGATCGGCCAGACCCGGCACGTGGCCGCGCGCCGGGACGTCTCCATCGCGGGGCTCGTGCGGGAGGCCGCGCAAAGGGCCCTGGAAGACGCCGAGTTGACCTGGGCGGACGTCGACGCCGTCGTCATCGGCAAGGCGCCCGACTTCTTCGAGGGCGTGATGATGCCGGAGCTGTACCTCGCCGACGCGTTGGGCGCCGTCGGCAAGCCCATGCTCCGGGTGCACACGGCGGGCTCGGTCGGCGGCTCGACCGCGCTGGTCGCCGCCAACCTGGTCGCCGCCCGCGTCCACGGCACGGTGCTGACGTTGGCCTTCGAAAAACAGTCCGAGTCCAACGCCATGTGGGGGCTGTCCCTGCCGATCCCCTTCCAGCAGCCGCTGCTGGCCGGCGCCGGCGGCTTCTTCGCCCC
This sequence comes from Streptomyces resistomycificus, assembly GCF_001514265.1. Lineage (GTDB taxonomy): Bacteria > Actinomycetota > Actinomycetes > Streptomycetales > Streptomycetaceae > Streptomyces > Streptomyces resistomycificus. The sequence continues at coordinate 970,624 of NZ_KQ948989.1, forward strand.
GCACGTGCGCGCGTACATGCGACGCAGCGGCGCCCCCGACACGGTCGGCTCGTTGGTCGCCTACAAGGACCGGCGCAACGCGCTGCGAAACCCCTACGCGCACCTGCACGAGCACGACATCACCCTGGAGAAGGTCCAGGCCTCGCCCATGCTCTGGGACCCGATCCGCTACTCGGAGACCTGCCCGTCCTCCGACGGCGCCTGCGCGATGGTCCTCACCGACCGGGCCGGAGCCGCCCGCGCCCCGCGTCCGGTCGCCTGGATGCACGGCGGCGCGATGCGCAGCGAACCCACCCTCTTCGCCGGCAAGGACTGCGTGTCGCCGCAGGCCGGCAAGGACTGCGCGGCCGACGTGTACCGGCAGGCCGGGATCGCCGACCCGCGCCGGGAGATCGACGCCGTCGAGATGTACGTGCCGTTCTCCTGGTACGAGCCCATGTGGCTGGAGAACCTCGGCTTCGCAGACGAGGGCGAGGGCTGGAAGCTCACCGAGTCCGGCGTGACCGAACTGGACGGAGACCTGCCCGTCGACATGTCCGGCGGCGTCCTGTCGACCAATCCCATCGGTGCCTCCGGCATGATCCGGTTCGCGGAGGCCGCGCTCCAGGTGCGCGGGCTGGCCGGGGAACACCAGGTCGAGGGCGCCCGGCGGGTGCTGGGGCACGCCTACGGCGGCGGATCGCAGTTCTTCTCCATGTGGCTCGTGGGGTCCGAGCCCCCCGCCTCCTGAAAGTCCCCCTCACGTGGCCTGTTGGGGCCCGGAACCGATCGCTAGGCTGGCCGCGGACGACGCAATCGGGAGGAGCACGGACGTGGCCGAGACCACCATCCAGCAGCAGCCGCTCGTGGGCTGGGACAAGCCCGAGCTGGACCTCAGCAAGGCCGACTGGCACTCCAGCAGCCGTGGCCTGGGGGATGTCCAGATCGCCTTTGTCGAGGGATTCATCGCGATGCGCAACAGCGACCGGCCCGAGAGCCCCTCCCTGATCTTCACACCCGCGGAGTGGGGTGCCTTCGTGTCGGGCGCGAGGGAAGGGGAGTTCGACCTGACCTGAGCCGGCCGGCCGACACCGTGGACGCCGGGGGCCGTGACCGTCTGCCGTCACCCGCCGCCCGGCGGCCGATCCGGCGGTGTTCCGCCCGTTTTTCCGGACACACGACCCTGAACGCTTTCCCGGGACTCATGCCTGAGCAAGGCTGACCCCCGGAAGTGGAAGGTCGCAATCCGGAGGTGGGTGACCCATGAGCGCTCTGCCGGTGGTCGCGGCGGTCGACGGTTCGGACGACAGCCTGCGCGCCCTGGACTGGGCCCTCGACGCCGCCCGTCGGCGTGAGGCGCCCCTGCGCGTGGTTCATGTGCGGCAGTACGCGGCCTGGCGCCAGTCCGAGGTTGTGGTCGCCGGTCTTGCGGACCCGGACGGCGACCCCGTGCTCGACCAGGTGCGCGGCCGCCTGGAGGGCCGGACCGGTCCCCCGGGGGCCGAGTACGTCGCCCTGGAGGGCGCGCCCGGCGCCCTGCTGCCCGAACTCGGCGCCACCGCCCAGCTGTTGGTGCTCGGCTCCCGGGGGCGCGGCGGCTTCGCCAGCCTGCTGCTCGGCTCCAACGGCATGGCCGCCGCCCGCGACGCCGAATGCCCGGTGGTCGTGGTGCCCCGGCCCGGACGCGAGGTGTACGGCGAGGCGTCGGCCGGGTCGGGCCCCCGCGTGGTCGTCGGCCTCCAGGTGGACAGCCCCGACGAGGCCACCCTCGCCTTCGCCTTCGCCGAAGCGGCCCTGCGCGGCGCGCGACTCCAGGTCGTCGCCGCCTACCTCTGGCCGATCCACGACTGGGCCCTCCCCGGCGAACTCGCGCCCCTCATGATCGACCAGGACGTCGTCGAGCACGAGACGCGGGCCCTGGCCGAGGGCTTCCTCGCCCCGCACCGCGCCCGGCACCCCGACGTCCGCACCGACCCGTCCGTCGCGCCGGGCGCCGCGGCCGGCCACCTCGTCGCCGCCTCGAAGGGCGCCGACCTGGTCGTCGTCGGCCGCCACCGGCGCCGGCTGTCGGCGCCGGCCCGCATGATCGGTTCCGTCACCCAGGCCGTCCTCCTGCACGCGGCGAGCCCCGTCGCGGTGGTACCGCCGGCGCCACCCGGCGACTGAGACGACCTGCCCCCGCCGGTACCCGGAGACCGTGGAGCTAATGGATGTAGGCGGACCTATCATTAGCGTCATGCAGGACACGATCACCAGCGACGCCCGGCTCGTCCTCGACCTGGCGCTGACCATCCGCCACGACGGCCACGGCGGTGTCGCCGACGACCTGACCGACCCCGCCGGTCTCACGGCCTGGGTCCGGGCCCGCCCCGACGCCCTCCGGGACACCGCCGGGTACGCCGCCGACGAGGCCGCGCTCACCGCTGTCCGTGACCTGCGCGCGGCGATCCGCGCCCTCTTCGCCAGGGCCGTACGGCCCGCCGCCCCGAGCCCCGCCGACGCCGCCCGCCTCCTGCCCGTCCCCGAGGCCCTGGAGCGGCTCAACGCCGCTGCCGCCCGCACGCCCACCGTTCCCGAGCTGCACTGGGCCGAGGACGCCGAACCCGTCGTACGGCATCGGGCGGCACAGGGAGGGGGTGACCTCGGCGCGGCGATCGCGCACGCCGCGATCGCCTTCCTCGGCGGCCCCGAGCGGCAGCGACTGCGGTCCTGCCACGCGCCGCGCTGTGTGCGGTACTTCCTCAAGGAGCATCCGCGTCAGGAGTGGTGCAAGCCCTCCTGTGGAAACCGCGCCCGTGTGGCCCGCCACCACGAGCGTCACCGCGCGAGCGCCTAGGCGAGATGGACCGCCCGCACGTCATCGGGCAGGCCCGGGCACGTACCATGGCGGCATGTCGTTCCTCCGCCGCCGTAGCGCCACGCCCGCCGGGCCCGACTTCGACGTACTGGCCATGGATCCTGGCGACTGGCCCGGAAACCTGGGCGCCGGCCTGCTGCCCGCGCCGGACGGCACCTGCCAGGGCGTCTACCTCCGATACGACCTGTTCGGCGGCCGCGGCCCCGCGATGATCATCGGGAACCTGCCCGAGGGCTCCCCGGCCCGCGAGGTCACCGACGGCGAGATCCCCTTCGAGGTCGGCCAGCTGCTGCTCGCGCTGGAGAACGACGAGGAGGTCACCGTCGTCGGCAGCGAGGACGTCCCGGTGATGCAGGGCGACAACCTGCTGATCGTGCGCCGCCTCAAACTGTCGGAGAGCCGGATCTCCTGCGTGCAGTTCGACCGCAGCGACAACGTCCTGGTGACCATCGCCGCCTGGGACCGCCCCATCACCGACGACCTGTACGCCCTGCTGAAGCCGCTCCCCGCGGAGCTTTTCCAGCAGGGCTGAGGCCCTCGGCTACCCGGCCGACCGCTCCGCGCGGACGTCAGCCGCCCGCACGAACGCCACCCGGTGGCCGAACTGGATCTCGTAGTACTGATCCTTGCCGACCACGACCCTGTGGTCGGCCTCGTCGAAGGTCACCGCGTAGTAGTACTGGCCGGGCACCTTGTCACCGGCCACGTACCTCTGGCCCGCGAGCAGCTGGTACGGCAGCGGCGACACCGCCTGGGCGGGCACCCCCGCCGGGTACGCGGAGGCCTCCGGGTAGGCGCGACCGTACACGGGGATGCTCGTCAGGCCTTCCCTGGGTGTCACGAGAAGGCCGGTCGCGTTCACCGCGGCCCGGTTCTTCTTCGCGTTCTTGAACCATGCCTTCTGACCGAGATACCAGATCGCCGTCCAGTCACCCTCGCGGCCCGCGACCGCGTACTGCTGACCGGTGGAGACCCGGGAGGACAGGTCGTTGACCCCGGTGCCGGGCGTGCCGCCGATACCGACGTCCTTGATCAGGGGGTAGGTCTCACCGGGCCCGGAGTACAGCCGCACCGCACTCGAACCGTGGGCCGCGCACGGCTCGTCCTTCGCCACGCAACCCGTGAACCCCGGCTGGTTGGTGGCGTAGTCCGGGCGGATCGTCACCACGTCGGCGTCCTTGCCGGCCGTGGCCTCGAAGGGGCGGCCCAGCAGGGCGAAGTAGTGGCGCCAGTCCCAGTACGGGCCCGGGTCGGTGTGCATGCCGCCGACGGTCGCCGTGGTCGGACCAGGCACGTTGTCGTGGCCGATGATGTGCTGCCGGTCCAGCGGGATGTCGTACTTCTTCGCCAGGTACTTCACCAGTCGCGCCGACGAGCGGTACATCGCCTCCGTGTACCAGGCGTCCGGGTTCGCCAGGAAGCCCTCGTGTTCCAGACCGACCGACCTGGCGTTGACGTACCAGTTGCCCGCGTGCCAGGCCACGTCCTTCGCCTTCACGTGCTGGGCGATGTGGCCGTCCGTGGAGCGCAGCGAGTAGTTCCACGACACGTAGGTGGGGTCCTGGACCAGGTCGAGGACCCCCTCCCAGGCGCCCTCCGTGTCATGGACGACGATGTAGTCGATGTCCTGGGACCGCGGGCGGTCGCCCGTGTCGTGGTTGCCGTAGTCGCCGTCGCCGAACTCCTCGTAGGGGGCCGGGATCCACTCGCACGACACCGTCGTCGGGCACTCCGTGCCCTCGGTGTCCAGCGTGCGCAGCCCCGTGCGCGCCAGCTGCGCGGTGTCGGCGGCCAGGCCCGGCCGGGCGGCCAGGGACACCTGCTGACCCGCGTCGGTGACGCGCTGCGCGCCGGTGCGCAGCACGTCGAACACGTCGTCGGCGTACGCGGCGCCCGTCGCGGTGTCGTCGGCGCCGGAGAATCGGGCCACCGCGCCGTACCAGTCCGCCGGGTCGTCGCTCAGGGGTTCGCCGAGGTCCTGTTGGGCGGCGGCGAGCAGCGCGGCACCGCCCGCCACGTTCGCGGCGGCGTCATCGCGCAGTCGCCCGGGGGCGAGGCCGGTCAGTTCGGCCGCCCTCGGCAGGGTCCTGAGACGGGCGGGGAGGTCTGAGGGCCGGGGCATCTTCGCCTCGGGGCGCAGAGGGGCGCGGGCGCTGTCGCCGCGGGGGTCCTCCGTACCCTCGCTGTGGTGCGGCGGGGCCTCGGCGAGCGCGGTGCGGGCGTCGGTGAGGTGCATCGGGCCGTACCCGCCGGTCACGCTGGGCGCGCCGGCGTGCGCGTCCCAGCGGGACTGCAGGTAGGAGACGCCTAGGAGCACGCTCTGCGGCACCCGGTACTCGGCGGCCGCGGCGGCGAACGCCCGCTGCAGCCCGGACGCGGAGGTCCCGGCGTCGGACGGGGCCGCGCCGAGCAGCGGCACCAGCAGGGCGGCGGTCCCCACCGCGCCCGCGGCCCTTCGGAGGCGTCTGTGCCCGGCGGCTCGGTCGGTGGCGGTGGCGGATTCTCGCAATGCAGCCTCCTGGGACGGTCGAGCGCGATGCGCCGTGCGGGGCCGGGCGTCCGTCAGTGGTACCGGCTCGCCGACGACCCGTCAATGATGCCCAGGACGAGGTGATTTCCCACGTCAGTCGAGGTGGGAGGGGAGTTTCGCGGTGGCGCCCCGCGGACCTGCGGGGCGCCAGTGGCGTACACCAATGGGCCGTTCGGACCCGAAAGCGAGGCCCCGACATACGACGGTCCGCGGTGCGCCGCTCGCGTGGCGCACCGCGGACCGTCGTCCCCGTCAGCGAGTGCCGACCGCCGCGCGTACGGCCCGGCGGGCCAACTGGCAGTCGTCGTGCAGCCGCCTCAGCAGCAGCCGCTGTTCCTCGCCGGACGGCGCAGCACCCGGGTGGGCCGCTCCCGGTGCCGCCGGGGTCGCGTCGTGCATCGAACGCTGCACGGCCGTCTCATAGGTGCGGATCTCCCGGGTCAGGACGAGCATCAGGTTCACCAGGAACGCGTCCCGTGAGGCCGGGCCCGCCGACTGGGCGATCTGGCTGATCTGCCGTCGGGCCACCGGCGCGTCACCGAGGACCGACCACAGCGTCGCCAGGTCGTAGCCCGGCAGATACCAGCCCGCGTGCTCCCAGTCCACCAGCACTGGACCGGCCGGTGACAGGAGGATGTTGGACAGGAGTGCGTCGCCGTGGCAGAACTGGCCCATGCCGTGCCGGCCCGAGGAGGCCGCGATGCCGTGCAGCAGCTTCTGCAGGTCGCCCAGGTCCCGGTCGGTGAGCAGACCCAGCTCGTGGTACCGGTTGATGCGGGTCGGGTAGTCGAGCGGGGCGTCGAAGGTGCCCGCCGGCGGCCGCCAGGCGTTCAGTCGGCAGATCGCGCCGAGTGCCGCCCTGATGTCCGCGCGGGGCGGGGCCTCCGCCGGGTGCCGGTGCAGTGCCGCGACCCGGCCCGGCATCCGCTCGATCACGAGTGTGCAGTTGTCCGGGTCCGCCGCGATCAGTCTCGGCGCCCGCACCGGAGGGCGGTGCCGGACGAACGAGCGGTATGCGGCTATCTCGTGGCGGATCCGCTCGGCCCACACGGGGGAGTGGTCCAGTAAGCACTTGGCGACGGCGGTGCTGCGTCCAGTGGTGCCGACCAGGAGCACGGAGCGTCCGCTGCGGCGCAGCACCTGCACCGGAGCGAACTCCGGGCAGATCCGGTGCACCGACGCGATCGCCGTGCGCAGCTGGGCGCCCTGAGGGCCGGACAAGTCGAGTCTCCCGCTGAGCGGTTGGGTCCCGATCCCCGGAGCGCGCCGCGCCCTGCCCGCGCCGAGCACGGGAGCCGCGGGACGCGCGGGGTCGAGGTAGGGGCCGCCGCCCACCGGACGGGGGTGCAGCGACCGGGGCGGGGCGGACACGGAGGACGATGCTGCGTACATGGGCGAAACAGATCCCTTCGTGTGCCTGCGACGTCAGTGCGCCGCCCGGCCCGGCCGCCCGGACGCACCCTGGGGAGTACGTCCCTTGTGTCGAGCGGCGAACCGGGTCGGGGTGGCGCATTCCTACCTGACACCCGATGCCCAGTGGCACACCATCTGGCGTGCCCTGGCGAACCCTGGCGAATAGTCGCCCGGCAACTCTCACCGGGCTACTGTCAACTCAGCCGAGAACCTGGGGGCTTGACGTGAGCGGACAACCCAACACCCGACTGTCGGACCTGTTCGGCCTGGCCGGCTGGTCCAAGGGTGAACTCGCGAGGCTGGTCAACCGGCAGGCGGCGGCCATGGGCCACCCCCAGCTCTCGACCGACACCTCCCGGGTGCGGCGTTGGATCGACATGGGAGAGATCCCGCGCGATCCGGTGCCTCGGGTGCTGGCGGCTCTGTTCACCGAGCGTCTCGGCCGTGTCGTGACCATCGAGGACCTCGGTCTGGTCCGGCACGGGCGTACGGGGAAACGGCCCGGCGGGAGTGTGGAACATCCCGACGACGTGCCGTGGGCGCCCGAGCGGACTGCTGCGGTCCTCACCGAATTCACGGGAATGGACCTCATGCTCAACCGACGCGGCTTGGTGGGCGCGGGTGCCGCGCTCGCCGCGGGATCAGCACTCAGCAGCGCCATGTACGACTGGCTGCACACCGATCCGACCCTGACCGCCGACGCTCCCCGGCTCGACGACCCCCTGCACGCCGACCCCGCTGGGTTCGACCGTTACGAGGCCGCCCCCATCGGGTCGCAGGAGATCGAGGAACTGGAGCGTTCCGTCGAGGTGTTCCGGGCCTGGGACGCGGCCCGCGGCGGCGGACTGCAACGCAAGGCAGTCGTGGGCCAGCTCAACGAGGTGGGCGGCATGCTCGCCTACCGACACCCCGACCATCTCCAGCGGCGCCTGTGGGGCGTCGCCGCCAACCTCGCCGTCCTCGCGGGCTGGATGTCCCACGACGTCGGCCTCGAACCCACGGCCCAGAAGTACTTCGTCATCGCCGCCCATGCCGCGAGAGAGGGTGGCGACCGGCCCCGCGCCGGGGAGGCGCTCTCCCGGGCGGCTCGCCAGATGGTGCACCTGGGCCGGCCCGACGACGCACTCGACCTGATGAAGCTCGCCCAGTCCGGCTCCGGCGACGAGGTACTGCCCCGCACCAAGGCGATGCTGTACACCATCGAGGCCTGGGCCCAGGCATCCATGGGCAAGGGCCAGGCCATGCGCCGCACCCTGGGGCAGGCGGAGGACCTCTTCGTCTCCGACCGGGGCGACGTGCCGCCGCCGAGCTGGATGCAGACCTTCAAGGAGGCGGACCTGTACGGCATGCAGGCCCTGGCCTACCGCACCCTGGCGGAGCACGAACCGAGCGCGGCCGTGCATGCCCAGCACTACGCGGAGAAGGCCCTGGCACTGCGCAACGACGGCCGGGAGCGGTCGAAGATCTTCGATCATCTGTCCATGGCCTCGGCCTGTTTCATCGCGGACGACCCCGAACAGGCGGACCGGTACGCACGGCTGGCCCTGATGTCGATGGGCGCGAACTCCTCGCGCCGCACCTGGGACCGGCTGGGCCAGATGTACCGGCTCACCGCCGAGTACTCCTCCTACCCGAAGATCAACGAGCTGCGGGAGGAGATCAGGCTGGCGCTGCCGAAGACGAAGGGGAGGGGCAGCAGCACACAGGCATGACCACGAGGACCGCGCTGCCGGCGCAGTCCTTCATGTTCCCTTATGACGTCACCTTGGCGACGAGCACGCAGGCGTCGTCCGCACGCTCGGCCTCGCCGAACTCCTCCACGACGACTCGAACGCAGTCCTGCGCGGTCCGCACCTGAGCGAACCGCGGGGCCAGGCCGAGGAGTCGGTCCACGGCCTCCGCGCTGCCGTGCCTGGGCACCAGCCCGTCGGTGTGCAGCAGGAGCAGGTCACCGGGCCGGAGGGTTTCCTCGGTCTGCTCGTACACGGCTCCCGAGGTCGCGCCGAGCAGGACGCCGTCCGGTGTGTGCAGCCTGCGCCCCGTCCCGTCGCGGAACAGCAGCGGGGCGGGGTGCCCGGCCTGCGCCCACACCAGGGTGCGGGTCGTGGGCCGGTAGCGGCAGCAGACCGCGCTGCCGAGGGCCGGCTGCACGGTGGCGTCGAGCAACTGGTTGAGCCAGGCCATCAGCTGGCCCGGCTCGGTGCCGGCCATCGCCATGCCGCGGACGGCGCCCAACAGCGTCGCCATGCCGGAGGTCACGGCGACCCCGTGGCCGGTGAGGTCGCCGACGCTGAGGAGGGTCTCGCCGTCGGCCAGTTCGAGCGCGTCGTACCAGTGGCCACCGATCAGGGTGCTCGTCGACGAGGGCAGATAGTGGGCCGCGAGGTCGAGCGTCTCGGGTCCCCGGTGCGGGAGTCGCAGGGAGCCGCGCCACGGTGGCAGCACGGCTTCCTGCAGTTCGACCGCGAGCCGGTGCTCGTCCTGCGCGCGCTGTCGGTCGCGTCGTAACGACTCCTGGGTCTCGCTCACCGCCCGTTCGCTCCGGCGCAGTTCGCTGACGTCCCGCAGTACCGCCCACATCGAGGCGGTACTGCCGTCGGTGTGGAGCACGGGCTCGCCCATCATGTGCACGGTCCGCACGTCGCCGTCCGGGCGCACCATGCGGAACTCGCCGTCGATGGGCTTGGCGTCGACGAGACAGTCGGTGACCATCGTCGTCAGCTTCCGGCGGTCCTCGTCGAGGACCATGGACGGCAGCTCGTCGAGGGTCAGCGGGGGAGCGGCGGGGTCACGGCCCAGGATCTGGTAGAGCTCTGCGGACCAACTGGCCTCGTCCGTCAGCAGGTTCCACTCCGCACTGCCGACTCGGCTGAGCAGGGAGCCGCGCCGGGGAGCGGTCGGCACGGCTCGGACGGCGGGGGGCGCGTCGGTCGGTGCGGGCACGGGCGGCGGGCCGTCCCGCAGTTGTGCCAAGTGCTCGTCCAGGTCGGACAGTTGGTGCAGCGCCAGGTCGTACAGCGCGCGCTGCCAGCGGTCCTGCGGGTCCTGTGAACCGTCGCTCTGGGTGCCCCTGCGTACGGCGTCCACGTCGCCCTTGAGCCGTCGCGCCTGCGAAATGAGTGCGTCGACCGAGCCGCGTCCGGGCGGCTGGGCGGCTGGGCGGTCCGCAGAGAGATGGGACGGCATGACGCACTCCGATGCGGGACGGTACGACCAAGGCGGAGGGGGAGGGACCGTTATGACTCTTGCACAGCCCTCAACGCCCTGTAAGGGATTTGGCAACACCCGATACGGTGGTGCTTCTGGCATATGCCACAGTCTTCACAGGGTGGGGTCGGCGTACGCCTGACGCATCACGTCAGATGGGTCAAGTCGTAGGTGGGGTACGTGACTTGAGGGACCGTCGGGGTGGCCGACGCGGTGTTCAGTTGTGTGTTCGACGGCACTGTGTTCTAGGGAGTGTGGCATATGGGGGGTGAGCCCTGCCAGGGGGCCGCTCGCACGGGCTCCCGGCGGTCGTAGGGCGGGCGAGTGTGATGCAGGTCACATAACTTCTTCCGGGTTCGGCGTAATGCGAACGGCACCTGCGAGCTCGTATAGGCATGGACATCACCATCGAGCAGCCCGCCCGCGCCCGACTGGTCACCGCGGAGAGCCAGGAACTGCCCGTCGCCGCCACCTTGCGCTACGCCTCGGCGGACCCGCTGGCGGTGTATCTCGACTTCCCGCCCGACGTCTCCCTGGACGGCGAGGGTGTCACCTGGACCTTCGCCCGCGGCCTGCTGGAGGAGGGGCTGACCGGGCCCGCGGGAAGCGGTGACGTGCACCTGTGGCCGTGCGGCGGGGCGCTCACGGTCGTGGAGCTGCACTCGCCCTGCGGGCTGGCCCTGCTCCAGTTCGACACCGCCGCCCTGCGCCGCTTCCTGCTGCGGACCTACGCGGTCGTCGGCGCCGGCCGGGAGGATGTCGGCGCCGCCGTCGAGCGGGGGCTGACCTCGCTCTTCGGTGGCGTCTGAGGGTGTGGGCGGTCCGGCGGGACAGGGCTCAGTACCGCAGTACGCCCGCGATCCCGTCCGCGTCGCCCAGCGCGCCGTCCGGCACGAAGCGGACGTCGGCGCCCGTCTCCAGGCACTGCTCGACGATCTCGTCCACGATGTCCTCCCGGGCGTCGAGGTCGCCGCTCACGGCCGGGATCAGGTGGTCGCCGCCGCCGTCGCGGACCGTCACCCGGTAGTTCTCCTCGACGGCCAGCAGCCGTACCCGGGCCTCACGGGCGTTCTGCCAGACCTCGTCGACACCGGCCGCGAACGCCCGGTGGCCGCGGGCCGATTCGAGCTCCCGCGTCACGGAGTCGGTGTTCCGGCGTGTCTCGGCGGCCACCAGTGGCTGTACCGCCTGCCACACGGTGTCGGGGGTGCCGTGCGCGAGCCCTCCGTGCGGTACGTGGGCGGCCTTCTTGGTGACACTGCCGACCTCGTCCAGCAGGGAGAGCGCCGCCTTGTCGCCGGTGACGTACAGGGGCCTGTCCGCCTCGCGCAGCACGGTGCTCATCGCGGTGTCCGCCTCGCGCAGGAACTGGCGGGTGGCCTCGTCCCGGAACGTGCTCGGCAGGTCACCGATCCGTTCCTGGCGTTCGGCGTCGAAGTTCTCCCGGGTCCTGGTGAGCGGGAACCCGCCGGTGTGGTCCTCGGTGACCCGGTCCACGCCCCCGCTCCACAGGGTGACGTGGTCGGCGGAGACCGAGAGCACCCAGAACGGCCGCTCGGCGGCCTGTGCCGAGACCAGGTTGCGGGTCAGGAAGGTGTCCGCCAGCACCACGCGCTCGGGCACCGGCCGGGCGAGCGACCACACCTGGTGCTCGCCCGGAGCGGCGAAGATCACCAGGCCGTCCTCGGTGTGGGCCAGGTCGACCTCGGCGAGGGCCTGGTCGAGGTGTTGTGCGACATCCAGCCGCCGCTCCCGGGGGATCGCGGGATCGGTTTCCAGCTGCCGCTTGGCCTCGGCCACCACATTGCGCAGCCGGACCCGGTCCTGGGCGTTCTCGGGTTCACGGCGATGGGTCGGGGTCAGCACGGAGACCGCCGGATAGGGGCGCGGGCGCCGCAGCTCGGAGAGGGTCGTGGGACTGAGTGCGTGCTCCATACCAGCACGATAGGGCCGAATCGCCGATCAGGCATTAGGGGCGACGAAGATGATCAAAACGTGGCAACTCGCCGCTGTGCAGGGCGGGCATCGCGGGCAGCGCCGGGGCCGGCCCCGCCGAGCAGGGCCGGTGACGGCGTACGTCAGCGGCCGTCGTTCTCCGGACCGCAGGAGCTGCCGTCGGGCGGCAGGGAGCCGTACAGCAGGAACGCGTCGACCTTGCGGTGCACGCACTTGGAGGAGGCGTAACCGGTGTGACCCTCGCCCTTGTTGTCGAGCACCACCGCCGAGTCGCCGAGCCGCTCGGCCGTCTCCACGGTCCAGCGGTACGGGGTCGCCGGGTCACCCCGGGTGCCCACGAGGAGCATCTTCGGGGAGTCGAGGTCACGGACCTCGTCGCGGATGAAGTCGGTGCCCTTGGGGCGGCCGTAGCACATCAGCACCTCGGTGAGCCGGTAGCGGCCGAACACCGGGGAGGCCTGCTCGTACTCGTCGCGCAGCCGGCTGAGATCCCTGGTGATCCTCTCCGCACTGGGACGGTCGGGATCGTCCGCGCAGTTGATCGCCATCAGGGCCGCCGGAAGGTTGTCGAGCGGTACGTCCTCCTGGTCGACCAGGCCGCCGTCCGTCCCGCCGTCGGCGCGGTGGGCGGCGCCGTCACCGGTGCGCAGCCCCGATCCGCCACCGGAGAACCACAGCAGAGGCCGGGTGTCGCCGTCCTCCACCAGCGCGGCGATCGCCCGCTCCAGGGAAGGCCACAGGTCCTTGCTGTAGAGGGCCTGGCCGATGGCGCCCACGAGGTCCTGCCCGGTGAAGTCCTCGCCGAAGTCGGTCGGCACCGGATCCTGGTCGAGGGACTCGATCAGGCGTACGACCTCCTCCCGGGCGGTGCGCGCGTCCGTGCCGAACGGACAGGCGATGTCCTTCACGCACCAGTCGACGAAGTCGTCCAGTGCCGTCTGCTGGCCCGCGGCGCCCGCCAGCCCCTGTTCGGTCAGCGGCTCGGTGAGCGTGTCGACGCCGTCGAGCACCATCCGGCCCACCTTCCGGGGGAACTGGGCGGCGTACACCGCGCCGAGCCGGCTCCCGTACGAGAACCCGAGGTAGTTGAGCTTCTTGTCGCCGACCGCCTGGCGCATCACGTCGAGGTCGCGTGCGGCGTTCACCGTGCCGATGTGCGGCAGGACCGGACCGGAGTGCTTGGCGCACGCGGAGGCCGCCTTGCGCAGTTGTTCGAGGACGGTGCGGGGATCGGCGTCGGCGTCCGGGTCCGTCGCCGCCACCGCGTCGGCGTTGTTGCCGCAGGTCACCGGCGAGGAGCGGCCGACACCGCGCGGATCGAAGGACACCACGTCGTAGCCGTTGGTCAGACTCATGAAGTCCTTGGCGCCGGCGGCGAGTTCGCTGACTCCCGCACCGCCCGGACCGCCGAAGTTCAGCAGCACCGAGCCGCGCGACTCGCCCGTCGCCCGGTAGCGCGCGAGCGCCAGATCGAGGGTGGCCCCCTCGGGTCTGGCGTAGTCGAGGGGAACGGTGACCTTCCCGCACTGGAGATCCTTCGGTATCTCCACGCCGTCGCACTTCGACCACACGACCTTCTGGCGGTAGAAGCGGGACAGGTCGGCCTCGGAACCGTCCATGACCACCGCAGGCAGCCCCGCGCCGAACAGCACCAGACCGATGCCCGACGTCATCGCGCAGCGCCGGAGCGTGGGCCGAGTCGACAGCTTGGCCGGCATGGATTCCTCCAGAGGACGCCCGCCGCGGGCCGGGACCTGCGCCCGGTCCGAGCGCCTTCTCGCTCACGATAGGCGGGCCGCGGAGGGCGCGCCTCCGGACGGGTCGGTGCCCCGGGACGTGCTCTGCCCTCCGGCCCGTTCCGTCACCGGTTCGAACACCATGACGCTCGATGGGGTGAAAGACAGACAGGCCATAACTCGGACGGCGCGCCCGCGTTCTATCCGGTGCGGGCGAGTGCCCGTGACCATGTCTGGAAGGCAGGGAACCTATGAGACGGGTTACCCGAAACGGTGTGATCGCCTTCGCCGCCGCGTCCGGCGCGATGGCAGTGACCGCGCCCGTGTACGCCGCGTCCGGTGCGGACGGCACGGCGGCGGGCTCCCCCGGAGTCATCTCCGGCAACACCGTCCAGCTCCCGGTGCACGTCCCGGTGAACGTGTGCGGGAACACCGTGAACGTGGTGGGGCTGCTCAATCCGGCGGCGGGCAACCGCTGTGCGAACGAGAGCACGGGCGGCGGTACTCCCGGTACGTCGGCAAGGGACGGCGGGACCGCGACGAACGGTGGGGCGGCCACCCACGGCGGGGGCACCCACGGCGGGGCCACCGCGAGCGGCGGCGGAAAGGATTCGCCGGGCGTTCTCTCCGGCAACGGTGTGCAGCTCCCGGTGGATGTCCCGGCGAACGTCAGCGGCAACAGCGTGAACGTGGTCGGTGTCGGCAACGCGGTCGTCGGCAACGAGTCCGTCAACGACTCAGGGGGCCGTCCCGAGCAGCCGGTACAGCCGCCTGAGCAGCCCGAGCAGCCCGAGCAGCCGGCACCGAAGCCGACTCAGCCACCCCGGGCGAACCCGGGTCCGGAGGTGGCCCCGCCCGCTCCGCGGCCCCACTTCACGGCCGAACTCGCCGAGACGGGAGCGGGCCAGACCCTGTCCGCGGTGGCGGGGAGCGCGGCACTGATCGTGGGCGGCGCGGTCGTGTACCGGCGCTGTCGCCCGCACGCGACGCGCTGACCGCACCCGGACGGAGACCGGAAGACGGAGACCGGAAGACGGAGACCGGAAGACGGAGACCTGAAGCGGACGACGGAAGGCCCCACCGGGCAGGACCGGCGGGGCCTCCGCCACACCGACCGCCGACCACACCGACCGCGCCGACCGCCACGCGGACATCGGCGGATCGAGCGGACATCGGCGGATCCGACACCCGGCAGCGGCGCTCACGCCACCGTCGTCCCCGTCAGCAGGACCATCCCCGAGTCGCCGTAGTCGGGCAGGGTCGGGTCGGCGTCGATACGGGTGACGGTCAGCTCCCGGGTCAGTGGCGCGAAGACCTCCGAGACGACCTCCGGGTTCACGGGGCAGCCGGGCCAGCGCGAGGCGGGCCCGATGCGGTAGGTCGGCATGTTCTCCATGAACGCGGCCACCAGATACCCGCCCGGCGCCACACAGCGCACGAAGGCCCGGCAGAAGTCGGCGAACTCCGCACGGTCCTCGGTCGCCCCTTCCGCGACGAAGTGCATGGAGGCGAGGCCGTACCCGCCCGGCGGCAGGTCGCGGACGTCGCCGTGGATGACGTCGACGCGGGCCAGCGACCCCGCCAGGGTCGCGGGCAGGCCCGGGTTCAGCTCCCGGCACAGTGCGTGGAACGGCAGCCAGCTGGCCTCGGGCCCGCACAGGATCTGCCGCTCCAGATAGGCGACGTTGCCGGCCCCCGCCTCGACGGCGTCGATACGGCGGCTCGCGGCGGCCGCGAGGATCAGGGGGTACAGGTTCGGCCCGGCCCCGAACTCCACCGAGCGGTCGACGCCGTCCGGCGGGAACCGCCGGTAGAACGCGGAGTGGTGGGCTATCACCGCCGCGTCCGAGGGGTGCACCTCGCGGTAGTTCTCGGCGAGGTAGTCCGCCACCGGCCAGCTGTCCCAGTCCACGTCGTCGTTGTGCGTCTCCATGGCCTTCCCGGCCGTCGACACTCGATCGGTCATCGGCCTGGTCTCCTCTCAGCCCTTGACATGGCCGTCTCGCTCCTTGGATCGCAGCGGGAACCGCGCCGCCAGCCGGGTCAGCGTGCTGTTCAGACGGTCGATGTCCTCGTCGGAGTTGCAGGCCGTGATCTGGACCCGGAAACCGACCCGGTCGCGCGGAACGAGCGGATACGCCGCCAGCGTCACGTAGATGCCCTCGTCCCACAGGAACGCCGCGACCGCGTCGAGGTCGGCCGGGTTTCCCAGCGGGATCTCCACGATGGGCAGCCGGTCCGTGTTGAGGGTGTACACGTCGAGGTCCTCCAGCCGGTCGAGTACCCGGACCGTCTTGCGGTACAGATCGGCACGCAGGGCGTCGCCGCGGCTGTCGTTGACGTCCAGCCCGGCCAGCGCGGTAGCCAGGGACGCCGTCGGTGAAGGCCCCGAGTACAGGTAGGGCGCGGCCGCGGTCTTGAGGCGGTTCTTCAGCGCGGTGGGCAGGGCGAGGAAGGCGAGCAGCGACGAGTACGCCTTGGAGAAACCGCCGGCCAGCACGATCCCGTCGTACGACTCACCGCTGTGCCGCACCACGCCGTTGCCGCGCATGCCGTAGGGGCAGCTCTCGTCCGGCCGGCGCTCACCGATCACGCCGAAGCCGTGCGCGTCGTCGATGTACAGGGTGGCGCCCCGGTCGCGGCACACCGCGGTCAGCGCGGGCAGGTCGGGCAGGTTCCCGCTCATGCTGTTGACGCCGTCCAGGCAGACCAGCCGGGGCGTGTCCACGGGCGCCGAGGCCAGCATCGCGTCCAGCTCCTCGGGCCGCTCGGCGTGGAACCGGCTCAGGGTGGCGCCCCGCCCGCGGGCGACGACACAGCCGTCGTAGACCGTACGGTGCGCGGTCGCCTCGACGAAGACATGGCCGCCCCCGGCGAGGACCGGGATCACCGACGAGTGGATGACGGTCAGCGTCGGCAGCAGCAGGGTGTCGGGCGCGCCCAAGAGCGCCGCGAGCCGTTCCTCGATCTCCGGGTACAGCTGTGGACTGCCCAGCAGCCGCGACCAGCTCGGGTGCGTGCCCCAGCGTCGTACGGCGGGTTCGATGCTGGCGGCGATCTCCGGATCCCAGTCGAAACCGAGGTAGTTGCAGGAGGCGAAGTCGACCAGCCAGTGGCCACGGCTGCGGATGTGCCGGCCACGCACCTCGTCGATGACCGCGTCGCTCATCGGGCTGCTGCGGCGCAGATGCTCCAGGTCCGCCCAGCGCGACTCGTGGGCCGGCGGCTTACGGCGCCCCGCGCCGGCCGGAGCAGCGGAGCGGAGCTCCCGCCCGTTGCCGTCCCGCTCCCGCAGCGCCCGCTCGCTCTGCTCCACCGTCATGGGCCGGGCGAAGAGGAAGCCCTGTCCGAACCGGCACCCCATGCCCGCCAGCAGATCCCGCTGCGCCGTCTCCTCGATCCCCTCCGCGATCACCTGGAGGCCGAGTGTGTCGGCGATGCGCACGATGCCCTCGACGAGCGCGACCTGCTGCGGATCGTGCGTGATGTCGTCGATGAACGTCTTGTCGATCTTCAGTACGTCGATGGGGAAGTCCCGCAGATAGCGCAGTGAGGAGAAGCCGGTGCCGAAGTCGTCGACCGCGATGTTCACGCCCAGTTCCTTCAGGGCCTGCAGGACCGCCTGGATCTGGCCGTCGCGGCGCAGCAGCACCGTCTCGGTGAGTTCCAGCTGCAGTGAGCCCGGCGCCAGCCCCGGCGTCCGCAGCGCCTCGCCGACCTGGTCCACGAACCCGGCGTCGCGGAACTGCCGGGCGGACACGTTCACACTGACGTACGGAGGTCCGCCCGGCCCCGGCAGCCGTTGCAGCCCCACGATGTCGTGGACCGCGTTCTCCAGGACCCACGCTCCCAGCGGCGCGATGTGCCCGGTCTCCTCGGCCAGGGTGATGAACTGCTCCGGCGGCACGGGCGGACTGGGGGCGCGCGGCCAGCGCACCAGCGCCTCGAACCCGACCACCTCACCCGCGGCGATGTCCACGACAGGCTGGTAGCGCAGGGCGAACTCCTGCCCGGCGACCGCCTCGGCCAGCCGGCTCTGCAGATCGTGCCGTTCGACCACCCGGGCGCGCAGCAGCGGCTGGAAGCGCCGCCACTGCCGCTTGCCCGCCGACTTCGCCGCGTACAGCGCGAGGTCGGCGTGGCCGAGCAGCTCATCCGCGTCCGCGCTGTCGCGGGCGGTGGCCACACCGACGCTCGCCGACACGGTCACCGACTCCTCGCCGAGCACGAAAGGCCTGGTCAGCGTCTGGATGACCTGGGCGGCCAGCAGATCCGCGTCCAAGGGCTCCCGTGCGTCCTCCATGAGGACGGCGAACTCGTCCCCGCCCAGCCGGGCCGCGGTGTCGGTGCGGCGCAGCGCCCCTGACAGACGCTGCCCGACGGCGTTGAGGAGGTGGTCGCCCGCCGAGTGCCCGAGCGTGTCGTTGACGAGTTTGAAGTCGTCCAGGTCGACGAAGAGCAGACAGGTCAGGGACGACTCGCGGCGGCCGCGCAGCAGGGCGCGCTCGATCCGCTCCAGCAGGAGCGTCCGGTTGGGCAGCCCGGTCAGCGCGTCGTGGAAGGCCCGCTCGGTCAGCTCGTGCTCCAGCCGCCGTTGCTCGGTGACGTCGCGCAGGGTGATGACCAGCCCGGCCACGGTGCGCTCGTCGCGGAAGTCGCTGCACCGCACCTCCACCTCGACCCGCCCTCCCCGGCTGCGCACCCACCAGTGGTCGTGGGCCGTGCGCGGCCCGCTTTCCCGGACGGCGGTCAGCTCCCGGGTCGCCCGCTGCCGGTCCCGGGCGTCGAGCAGGTCCGGCAGTGAGACGCCCGTCAGCTCCGAGGTGCCGAACACGGAGGCCGCGGACGGGCTCGCGTACCGGATGGTGTCGTCGTCCTCCAGGATGAGGATGACGTCCGAGGTGTTGCGCACGAGGGTGCGGAAGTACGCCTCGTTCTCTCGCCGCGCGACCTCCTGACGCAGCGCGATCCGTTCCATCGCGAGCCCCGCGTGCGAGGCGAGGATCTCCAGGGAGCTCGACGTCTCGGTGAGCGGCCGGGGCGGCCCGGCGACCAACAGGACGCCCGGGACCTCCGCGGCCGACGGACGGTCGGGCTGGATCATCGGGCACACCAGCACGCTCGGCAGGCCGTCCACCTCGGTGAGGAGGTCGGAGCCGAGGTCGTCGGCGGCGATGAGCCGGGTGCGGCCTTCCGGGGCCAGGCTCGCCGCCCGTTCGGCGGGCAGCAGCAGGGTGTGGTGCGTGACCGTGGGCCCGAGAAGGGTGGTGACGGCCGTCTCACACGACTGCCTCACCTCCTGTGTCCGGTAGGCCGACACCAGCGAGGCGGCCGCCGAGCGCAGCGCCAGCTCCCTGGCCACCGCGCTGCGATGTGCCACGACCATCCCTCCGAAGCGCGCGATGACCAGGAGGAACAGCACGCCGGAGAACACGGCGATCACGGCGGCGTCGTGCGCCGCGCGGGTGACGCCCTCGTAGAGCAGGATCCCCGGTGCGATGAGGGTCGCGACGGCGAGCAGCACCAGCCGGTGCGGTGGCGGGAGCAGGGACGCCCGCTGCGGCACGGAGGCGGTCAGGTCCACCATCGAGGGGTGCAGCGCGGACAGTCCCCAGGCCGTGTAGAAGACGATCCACCCGGCGTCCAGCAGCGTTCCGGTCTGCCATATCTCGTTGAGCTGCATGAAGCCGTACGCGATGTCGAAGCCGAGCAGCGTCACCGTGCCCACGACCAGCAGCTGCACCGACCGGTTGCGCCCGTGCAGGGGACGTGGGGTGAGCAGTCTGGCCAGCAGGGCCAGGACCAGCACGTCCCCGAGGGGGTAGGCGATGCTGATGGCCCGCTGCTGCCAGGTCAGACCCTCGACCTCGGTCAGCGGCTGGACCAGGTAGACCCACACCGGCAGGGCGAGTCCCGCGGTGAAGATCAGCGCGTCCAGGAGGCTGGGCAGGTCGTGGGCGTCCCCCCAGCGGTGACGGGCGAGACCGTACAGCCCGGCGGCGAACAGCGGGTAGGTGGCCAGGTAGCAGGCGTCCGCGGGGGAGGGGAACGGGTTGGAGGCGTTGAAGTAGTCCTCCATCACGTAGTAGTACGTGTCGCCCGTGATGAAGGTGAGCAGTCCGGCGGCGAGCATCCACCAGGGCCAGCGGTGCGCGGGCCGGTTCACGTGCACCCCGGTCAGTACGGCGGCCACACCGGTGAGGCCGATGACCGCCCACAGGGGGGTGCGGGTCGCGGGAACCGTCATGTAGACGCTCGTGGCGACCGCCATCAGCGCGAGGTGAACGGCCATCAGCCGTTGTGCCGGCAGCAACGCAAGCGCCTCCCCCCGCCGGAGGGAGACCGGGTGTCCACCTGGCCTGGGTCTTCATCGATCGTAGGCACCCGAGGCAGCCGCCTGCATCTCGAGCGGATCAGCGCCCCGGGCGCCGGTTACGGGCGGTGCCGGCGTCAGTGCTCTGCGCGATGGAAGCGGCGGTGCAACGCGCGTACCCGCTCGGCCAGTTCGGGTACCGGCCCGTCCACCGCTACGCCGGGGGCCACCTCGTTGACCGGCAGGGTCCGTACCGGCGGCGCGGGCACACCCAACTCGGTGAGCCAGGAGGAGAGTTGCCGCGACGAGGCGACATAGACGATCCGCCCGAGGCCCACCCAGGCGTGCGCGGCCGCGCACATCGGGCAGTGCTCGCCTGAGGTGTAGACGGTCGCGGCCGCCCGCTCCCGGGGTGTCATGCGGGCCGCCGACCAGCGCGCCAGCTCGAACTCGGGATGGCGGGTGCGGTCGCCGGAGGCCACCCGGTTGTGGTCCTCGGCGAGGACCGTGCCGTCCGCGCCCACCAGGACCGAGCCGAACGGCTCGTCCCCCGCTTCCAGCGCCTCGGCCGCCAGCTCCACGCAACGGCGCAGGTAGGGCAGCTCGGCGTCCTTCACGACCATGGCGTAGGGCCTCCTCGTGCTCTGGTCTCCGGGGCGCAGACTACGGTCGCCGGCGCGCGGGCGGGAAGGTGTGCCGCGGGTCGCCGGGCGCGTGTCGGCTGCCCGGCGCGTCCCCGTGGCCGGCCGCCCGCCACCGTCCCGGGGCGCCCCGTCGAACGGCGCGGGCCGTTAAATGCCGTTGCCCCCGGGCGGGCCCGGATGCTGGAGTGGCCGCATGGATCATGAAGCGGTGCTCGCCCTGTACGACCGGGACATGCGTGAAGGGGCGCAGCCGGACGGCCCCGACGCCGGGATCGAGCGGGTGGGACGCGTGGTCCGCCAGGTCGCCGCGTCACACGGCTGGAACGGTGTGGTCTGGTCCGACCTGGATCCGGCGAGCGCCGGCGCGGTGATCGCCGAGCAGATCGCCCACTACTCCGGGCTGGGCCTCGACTTCGAGTGGAAGCTCTACGGGCACGACCTGCCGGCGGACCTCGGCCCCCGGCTCGCGGCCGCGGGGTTCACGCCCGAAGCCGAGGAGACCCTGATGATCGCCGAGGTCTCCGACCTGGTGCTCGACGCCGAGCCGCCCGAGGGCATCCGCTTCCTTCCGGCCGTCGACCGTGCGGGCGTCGACCTCGTGGCGGACGTCCACGAGAAGGCGTTCGGCACCGACAGCTCCCGGCTGCGTCAGCAGTTGCTGGCCCGGCTGACGGCCGACCCGGACACCGTCGTCGCGGTCGTGGCGCTCGCCGGGGACACGCCGGTCAGCGCAGCCCGCATGGAACTCGTCCCCGGCACCCGCTTCGCCGGCCTCTGGGGCGGCGGCACCGTCGAGGCCTGGCGAGGCCGCGGCATCTACCGTGCCCTGGTCGCCCAGCGGGCCCACGCGGCCGCGGAGCGCGGCTACCGCTACCTCCAGGTCGACGCCTCCAGCCAGAGCCGCCCCATCCTGGAACGGCTCGGCTTCCAGCCGCTGACCACGACGACGCCGTACGTGTACGTGCCGTAGGCGCGGTGTCCGGGCACCCGTGAGATCCACACCATGACCGAAAAGGGGACCGGCCGGCCGCTCGACGTCGCCGTCCTGCCGGCGCACCGCGCCTGCGGGCCGTTCGACGGGCAGTTCAGGGTGGAGTACGCGGAGATGAAAGGCGCTCGACGCCACCGCGACCTGGTACGAGGCGTGGCTCGCCCAGCGGTGACGCGGGCGCCGTGCGACCGCCCGCCGACCCGTCTACAGGTCCAGCTGGTACTCCACGGCGCGGTGCGTCGGTGCGTAACCGAGCGCCTCGTTCACCGCGCGCATGGGCGCGTTGCTGTCGGCCGTGTCGGTGCACAGTCCGGCCAGTTCGGGGTGCCGTGCGCGGGCCCGGAGGATCGAGGCCGCCTTCATCCGGCGGGCGAGTCCGTGGCCGCGGTGTCCGGGGAGCACCGCCGTACCGTAGTGCTGTCCGTCGCCCCGGCCGTCCCCGGGGACCACGAGCTCGGAGAACCCGACCACCGACCCGTCGGACACGTCCACGGCGGCCACGGTGTGCAGCAGTTCCCCGCGCCGGGCGACGGCCTCGGCCGCGGCGACCACCCGCTCCACGTCCCAGACCACCGTGCCGTAGTCGGTGCCCTCCATCGGCATGTCGTCCATGGCCCGCCGGGACTCGGCGTACGACAGCGCCAGCTCGTCCGGCACGGTGCCGTCCCACTCCGTCAACCGGTAGCCCGGGCAAGGGAGTTCGGCCAGCCGGCCGATCGCCGCCAGGTTGGCGCCGGCCAGCGGCAGTCTGGCGTACGTCAGTCCCAGCACGCGGCGAAAGCCCCGCGCCGCCAGGAACGCGTCGGCGGCGGAGCCGTGCTCGGCCTGCGCGAGGACCGAGCGGCGCCCGTCCGCCCGTGCCGCCGCCACGGCGGCGTCCAGGAGCCGGGTGCCGACGCCACCGCGCCGCTCCGCGCCGTGCACCGCGATCTCCAGCTCGGCGAGGTGTTCCTGCCCCTCCCGGGTGAAGAGCCGGAGGAAGGCGGACCCCGTCGGAGCCCCGTCGGGTCCGGCGGCCAGCCAGGCCAGACGACGACTGGAGACACCGGTCTCGGGATCGGCGAGCGGGATGATGCGCGGGGTCAACGGGGCTCCGTCACGGTCGGGTCGGGCGCGAGCGGCCGAAGGTAGCCGTCGTGACGTGCGGACGGCAACGGAATTCTTCGGGGCGGCGGGGGAGTCACCAGCACTGCGCGGGCGGGCGCTTCGCATCGTTCTCCCGGTGTGCGGGGCCCGCCGACAGTGTGAGGCGCGCCCCGCATGCGCGGGGCGCGCCTCGTGTCACGTGCGGCTGGCTACGTTCGCCGCCGCCGTGTCGTCGGCTCGCCTCAGCGACGTGCCTTCGACCGGTCCAGTGCGGCCACGCCCAGCGCGGCGAGGCCGATCTGGATGAGCCACTCGATCCAGTCCGGGCCCTCGGTGTCGGCCACGTCGAACGCGCCCGCGATCGCCGAGCCGATCAGCGCGGCAATGATGCCGACGGCGATCGTCCACAGAATCCCGATGCGCTGGCGCCCGGGGACCACGAGCCGGCCCAGGACACCGATGACGATGCCGATCACGATGGCACTGATGATGCCGTCGATCTCCATCTCCACCCTCTTCCCAAGACCCCCGCACCAATCCGGATGCCCCCGGGAATCCGGGACACTCCGCCCCGCTTTCCCTCACTGTTCCGCCCGCGTTTGAGAAGGGGGCGGTGTCACTCGGAGGAGGTCGCGGTGGAGGAGACACCCCTGCATGGAGGTGCCGTCAACGACGTCGTACGGGTCGGAGCGACCGTGCGGCGTACGCGGACGGCCCGCTCGGATTATGTGCGAGACCTGCTCGGGCTGTTCGAGCGGCGGGGGTGGCGGGGCGCGCCGCGGTTCCTGGGGAGGGACGAGCGGGGCCGGGACGTGTTCGACTACCTGGCGGGGCAGGCGGCCGTGACGCCCGCCGAACGGGCCGCTGCCCGCACCGACGCGAACCTGGTCCGGATCGCCCGGCTGGTCCGTGCCTTCCATGATCTGACCCACGGCACCCCGTTGGCCGGCGAGCGGGACGTCGTCTGCCACAACGACCTGGCCCCGAAGAACACCGTGTACGCCGTGGACGGCGACGGCTGGAGGCCGCTGGCGTTCGTCGACTGGGACCTCGCCGCACCCGGGGAGCGGGTTCACGACGTCGCCCACCTCTGCTGGCAGTACCTGGACCTGGGGCCGGCGGTGCGCGATGTGCCTCGGGCGGCGGGCCGGATGCGTCTGGTGTGCGACGCCTACGGCCTCGACGAGCGCGACGAGCTGGTCGACACCGTCCTGTGGTGGCAGGACCGCTGCCGGCGCGGCATCGAGGCCGGTGCGGACCGCGGGGAGTCGGCCATGGTCGCTCTGCGTGATGCCGGGGCGGTCGACGAGGTGCGGGAGGCCTGGACGTGGGTCGCCTCCCGGAGGGACGAGTTGAGGAACGCATTGACATGCAGGTAGGCAACTGCGTGACCCACGAGGACCTCGGCGACGAGGGTGAGCACGCCGACGTCGCCGGCGGCTGGCCGGCCGTGCTGTCCCGTCTCGAGTCGCTGCTGGAGACCGGCAGTCCGCTGCCGCAGGAGCCGTGGGAGGTGCCCGCCCGCTGAGCGGACACGAAGGGGCCGGTCCGCGCGGGTGCGGGACCGGCCGGTGTCCGCGTCCGTCCTTCCGTGCGGGTGTCTACGGCCTGGGGGCGCTCTTCGCCGCCGTACCGATGCACATCAGGCCCAGGATCACGGCGAGGGCGCCGATGATGATGTTGTTCCAGATGACTCCGGCGTCCGGGCCGTCGCCGACGATCCACGGCGAGACGACCATCCATACGCCCAGCGCGCACATGGCCCAGCTCAGGCCGTACATGCGGTCCGGGGTCTGGGTGAACCCGAGGGCCAGCAGACCGATCGCTATGCCCACGATCAGGTTGTGGACCACGAGGTCGGGCTGGCTCGTCGTGTAGTGGACTATCCACGGGGATACGGCGCAGTACAGACCGAGCAGGAACACCGGTCCGTCCACGAGCGCCACATCACGACCGCCGAGCATGCGGGCGTAGCGGTCCCGCATTTCGGGTGCGTCAGGGTGGCTGGTGATGTCACCTCTGGTGGGCGAGACGTTGGCCATGACTCGTCTCCTTCGACTCACTGGGCCAGACCGCGGCTGTGCGGTATGCGGTAAGCGCCGCGTAAAGCTCATTCTGCGCTTATTCGCCCTTTATGTGTAGAGGTGGAACGGAGGATCAGGCGTCCACGTGCCGGCCCGGTTCGGAGGCGACGACATGGGTCCGCAGCCGCAGCAGACCGCGCCGCGCATGGCTTTTCACCGTGCCCAGGGGCCAACCGGTGCGCTCCGCGATCTGGGTCTGGCTGAGGTCCTCGTAGAAGGTGAGGCGCAGCACCCGTTGCTGGGGCTGTGGCAGCCCGGCCAGCGCACTGCGTACCAGGACCCGGTCGACGGCCGCCTCGGGGCGCCCGCGGTCGGGGTCGGCCAGCAGGAGTGCGGAGCCGGCCGAGGTGACGAGTTCGGTGCGGCGGGACCGTGCGGACAGGGCGTCCGCGATCTTGCGCTTGGTGATGCCGACGATCCACCCGGCCGGCGTGCCGCGTTCGGGGCGGTAGCCCGCACGTCCGCGCCACACGCCGAGAAACACCTGCTGGGTGACGTCCTCGGCCTCCTTCGCGTCGCCCAGCGAGCGCTGGGCCAGGGTGTGCACCAGGGACGACCACCGGCGATAGGCGGCTTCGAGGCAGGCCTCGTCGCCGGACGTCAGTCCGCGGGCCAGTTCCTCGTCGGTGAGCGACTCCCAGGTCGGCTGCGGCCTCATGGTGACGACTCCTCGGTTCGGGTGCCGTCATCGTGCGAGCCGTCGGACGCGCTTCTCAACTCGCATCGATTCTGCGTCGTATAGTCGACGTATGGACGAGTTCGAGCAGAAGGGGGACGAGGTGCCGGGGGCGGCCGTCACCACCGGGGCTCTCGCGCGCAGACTGGGGGTTTCCCCCACCACGCTCCGGTCCTGGGACCGCAGATACGGCATCGGTCCGGCGGTCAGGGCCGACGGCAGGCACCGCCGGTGGACGCCGCGGGACGTGCTGATGGTGGAGACGATGTGCCGGCTGGCCTCGTCGGGGGTGCCGCCGGCCGAGGCGGCCCGTCACGCGAGACAGAGCGCGGGCGGTCTCCCCGACGGCACCGCGCCACCCGCGCCGGCGGGGCGCCCGGTGCGGGCCCGGGCCTCCCACGCTGCGGGCGCCCTGCCGCTGGGCAACGTACGTCAGGAGTGCCGCGGTCTGGCGCGTGCCGCCGTACGGCTGGACGCCCCGGCGGTGGGGGAGCGGTTGGCGGCCGCCGTCGAGCAGCACGGAATCGTAATCGCCTGGCAGGAGGTGATGGTGCCGACCCTGCACGCGGTGGGGCGCAAGTGGGCGTCGTCCGGCGACCGGTACATCGAGGTGGAGCACCTCCTGTCCTGGCACGTGTCTACCACCCTGCGCAGGGTCGCTTCCCCGGACGCGCCCGAAGCCCTCGCCGCCGCCGGACCCGTGATGCTGGCCTGCGTGCCCGGCGAACAGCACACCCTGGCGATCGAGGCCCTGAACGCAGGACTGAACGAACTACGGCTGCCGACCCGGATGTTCGGCGCCGCGGTGCCCGCCGAGGCGTTGACGGCGGCGGTCCGGCGGCTGGGGCCGTCGGCGGTGGTCCTGTGGGCACAGGCCCGTTCCGCGGCCACTCCCGTGCTCGCCCGGCAGGTCGCCGACACGCGATGGGGGGTGAAGGGCGCACGCAGACAGCCCCTGGTCATGCTGGCCGGCCCCGGCTGGGCGGGCCGCCCCGCGCCCGGGATGTCGCGGCCGACGGGACTGAAGGACGCCCTCGACACCCTGGCGAGCGTGTACGGGGCGGTGGCGCCGTGAAGGACGGGCCGCGCCTCAGCCTCGCTCGCGAGCCTGCCTGAAGCGCGCCAGTCCGTCGGGCAGGTCGATGATCGGGTCCGGGTAGTCGAGCGTGGCCCGGTCCAGGCCCTGGAGCTTCCAGGGCTCGTGCACCGACGGGGCCTCGACGCCCTCGAGTTCGGGAACCCAGCGCCGCACGTACACCCCGTCGGGGTCATGCCGCTTGGCCTGGGTGATCGGGTTGAGGACCCGGTTGGGGCGGGTGTCCGTGCCGGTGCCGGCCACCCACTGCCAGTTGAGCTGGTTGTTGGCCAGGTCGCCGTCGACCAGCAGATCGAGGAAGTGCCGGGCGCCGATCCGCCAGTCGACGTAGAGCGTCTTGGCGAGGAAACAGGCGGTGAGCAGGCGGGCGCGGTTGTGCATCCAGCCCTCGTGGCGCAGTTGGCGCATCCCCGCGTCGATCACCGGGTAGCCGGTGCGGCCCTCCTTCCAGGCCTCGATGTCCTCGCGGGCCGAGCGTGCGGAGCGCCAGCGGTCGTGCTTGGTGCGGTAGTCGGCGGTGGCGGCACCGGGGCGTGCCGCGAGGACCTGCCGGTGGAAGTCGCGCCAGGCGAGCTGCCGTACGAAGGCCTCGGCGCCCGGGGTGCCGGCCAGGCGTGCCCGGTGGACCAGTTCGACGGGGGAGAGGGTGCCGAAGTGCAGATGCGGCGACAGTCGCGAGGTGGCGTCACCGGCGAGGTCGTCGTGCCGGTCCTCGTAGGCGGCGACGCCGCCACCCAGCCAGGCCGTCAGACGGTCCCTGCCCTCCCGCTCTCCACCGGACGCCAGCCCCTCCGACACCCCCTGGACGTCGCCGCGGGCGGGAAGCCGCTCGGATCCGACACCGTCCGGCACGCGTACGGCACGGGGTGCGGCGAGGGTGTCGCGCAGATGCTGGGCGGACCACTGGCGGAAGTACGGGGTGAACACGGCGAAGTGGTCGGCGGACGCCGGGGTGACCGCTCCCGGTGCGACCGCCGTGGTCACCGTGTCGTGGACGTGGAGCCGGCGCCCCTCTGCCTCCAGGGCCGGCCGCAGCCGTTCCTCGCGGCGCCGCGCGAACGCGCTGACCTCGGCCGCCATGTGGACCTCGTCGGCGTCCGCCTCGGCGGCGACCCTGCACACCTGGTCGACCACGTCCCCGCTGCGCATCACGAGCCGGCCACCCCGCTCGCGCAGTCCGGCGTCGAGGTCCCGCAGACAGTCGGAGAGGAAGGCGAGCCGATTGGCGGCGGCGAACCCGGCCAGGTCCACGGCCCGGTCCCGCACGAACAGGGGCACCACCTGGCGGCCCCCGTCCCCGGCTGCCCGCAGCGGCGGGTGGTCGTGCAGCCGCAGGTCGGAGGTGAACAGGACGACCGAGACGTTCATGAGGCGCACTCCGGTGGGGAACGGGACAAGCGAGGTCTACAGGGATGTGCTTCGGTCGCGGACGCCCTCCTGGATGCGGTGGTCAGCGAGCCGTTTCCCTCCGCCCCGTGCGCGCGAGCGGTGCCCGTGCCGCCGCTTTCGCGATGTTGCGGGCCATGCCGCCGAACACGACGGCGTGGAAGGGCGAGACGCTCCACCAGTAGAGGTGCCCCAGCAGACCGTGCGGATGGAACAGGGCCCGTTGGCGATAGCGTGTGCGGACCTCGCCGTCGGCGCTGTCGTCCGTCTCGGCGCACATCTCCAGCCAGGCCAGTCCCGGCAGCCGCATCTCCGCCCGCAGCCGCAGCAACCTCCCGGGCTCGATCTCCTCGACCCGCCAGAAGTCCAGCGAGTCCCCCGCCCGCAGGTGGGCCGCGTCCCGGCGTCCCCGGCGCAGTCCGACTCCGCCCACCAGCCGGTCCAGCCAGCCGCGCACCGCCCACGCGAGCGGGAAGGAGTACCAGCCGTTGTCCCCGCCGATCCCCTCGATCACCCGCCACAGGGCGTCCCTGGAGGCCTCCACGGTCAGCTCCCGGTGATCCGTGTACAGGCTGCCGCCCGCCCAGGCGGGGTCGGTGGGCAGCGGATCGCTCGGCGCGCCGGGCACCGACGCCGACGACCAGCGGGTGGCGACGTCGGCGTCCCGGACGCGCCGCAGCGCCAGCCGGACGGCCTCCTCGAAACCGAGCGGATGTCCGGGCGGGGCGGGCACGTACCGGGCGATGTCGTGCTCGTGGCACACCACCTCGTGGCGCAGCGACTCGGTGAGCGGCCGGGCGATCGCCGCCGGGACCGGCGTCACCAGCCCCACCCAGTGGCTGGAGAGCCCCGGGGTGAGGAGCGGCACCGAGATGATCACGCGCCGCGGAAGGCCGGCGACGACGGCGTACCTCGCCATCATGTCCCGGTAGGTCAGGACGTCGGGTCCGCCGATGTCGAACGTCCGGTTCACATCGTCCGGCATGCGGGCGCTGCCGACCAGGGCGCGCAGCACGTCCCGTACGGCCACCGGCTGGATCCGGGTGTGCACCCAGCTCGGGGTGACCATCACCGGCAGACGTTCGGTGAGGTGGCGCAGCATCTCGAAGGACGCCGAACCCGAGCCGATGACCACCGCGGCCCGCAGCACGGTCGTCGGCACGCCCGAGTCCAGCAGGATGCGGCCCACCTCGGCGCGTGAGCGCAGATGCGGCGACAGCTCGGCCTCGGGCACGCCCGCGGGCGTCAGGCCGCCGAGGTAGACGATCCGGCGCACCCCGGCGGCCCGGGCCTGCTCGCCGAAGATCCGCGCCGCCGCCCGGTCGGTGTCCTCGAAGTCGCCGCCCGTGCCCAGCGCGTGCACCAGGTAGTAGGCGACGTCGACGTCCCGAAGGGCCTCGGCGACCGACGTCGCGTCGGTGACGTCCCCCCGTGCCACCTCCACGTCGCCCGCCCAGGGGTGGTCGCGCAGTTTCCCGGGCGAGCGGGCCAGACAGCGCACCCGGTGCCCCGCGGCCAGCAGCTCCGGGACGAGCCGCCCACCGACGTAGCCCGTGGCGCCGGTCACCAGGCAGCGCGGTCCCGGCCGGGAGTCGTCCGTGTCCATCTGGCCTCGTTCCCTCGTTCCGTCGGTGCCGTTCCTCTCCCAGTGATCTCTTCCCTCGCGCGGGGCCAACCGGATGCGCGGGCTTCTATAGGCTGATCGCGTGGCCACAGCAGACGAACGGACGCAGCGCACGGGGGAGCGGAAGCCGCCGGGGGCCCCGGCACCGACCGACCTCCAGCACTTCGCCGTCCAGCTGCGCCGGATGAACGGCGAGATCAACCGGCTGGTCCACGGGTTCGCCGGGGAGCAGGGACTGCACGCGACGGACGTCCAGGCGCTCGCCGCGATCCTCGACGCCGAGGAACCCATGACGCCCGGCCGGCTGCGCGAGCACCTCGGGCTGACCTCCGGTGCCGTGACGGCCTGCGTCGACCGGCTCGAACGCGCCGGTCACATCCGCCGCGTACGCGAGAGCGCCGACCGCAGGGTCGTCCACCTGTACTACGCGGACGATGCCCGGTCCGCGGCGCGCAGCCACTTCCGACCGCTCGCGAACGCGACCGAGTCCGCCCGTACCCGCTTCACCGAGGCTGAACTGGCCGTGGTGGTGCGCTTCCTGGGCGCGATGAACGAGGAGCTCTCCGCCATGAGGTCCGCCGGGCACTGACCACCCGCACGCATCCGGTTCCCGGGAATTCGGGTGCGTCCCGCCGCATCCGGCGACCGGCCGTTCGGGGAAGAGGGGCTGTCCCTTACGATCGGCCCGAGATATATCTCAATCATTGAGATTGTTTTTCATTGAGATACCAGCTGGAGAGAGATGCCCACCACGCCCCGTCCGAGCCCCCGGGCGGCCCGCCGCCTCGTTCCCGTCCTGCTGCTGCTCCTCTGGCTCGGGATCGGCGGCGCCCTCGGCCCCTTCGCGGGGAGACTCGGTGAGGTCGCGACCAACGACCAGGCCGCCTTCCTGCCCCGCAGCGCCGAGTCCACCGAGGTGATCGACGAGCAGCGCGCCTTCCGGCAGGAGGAGACACTGCCGGCGATCGTCGTCTGGACCGCCGACGGCGACGGCCGCGTCACAGGCCTGCGGGACGCGGCCGACCGCGCGCTCGCGTCCCTCGGCGGGACCCCGGGAGTGGTGGGCGAGGTGTCGCCCGCGCTCCTTTCGCGGGACGGAGCGGCACTCCAGGGCGTGGTCCAGCTCCGGCCCGACCTCGGCGACCGCCTCCCCGACGCCCTCGACCGGATCCGGAGCGCCGCCGAGGCCGTGCCGGGCACCACGGTCCGGCTGGCCGGGCCGGCCGCCAGTCAGGCAGACCTGTCCGACGCCTTCGCCGGCATCGACGGACTGCTGCTGGCCGTGGCCCTGGCCACCGTCCTGGTCATCCTGCTGCTGGTCTACCGCAGCCTGCTGCTGCCCCTCGTGATCATCCTCGGCGCTGTCTTCGCGCTGGGCCTTGCCTGCGCCATCGTCTACGCCCTGGCCGACCGCGAGATCGTACGGGTGGACGGACAGGTCCAGGGAATCCTCTCCATCCTCGTGATCGGCGCCGCCACCGACTACGCCCTGCTGCTCACCGCCCGCTACCGGGAGGAACTGGCCCTGCGGTCCGACCGGTACCTCGCCGTGCGGGCCGCGCTCAGGCAGTCCTGGGGCGCGGTGGTGGCCAGTGCGGCGACGGTGGCCCTCGGCCTGCTCGCCCTTCTGCTCAGCGACCTGACCAACAACCGGGCGCTCGGGCCGGTCGGCGCGATCGGCATCGCCTGCGCGGTACTCAGCTCGCTGACCTTCCTGCCGGCCGTCCTCGTCCTGCTCGGCCGCGCCGCGTACTGGCCGGCCAAGCCCCGGCCCGCCGACGGACGCGGCGCCGGCGACGGGGTGTGGCAGCGCGTCGCCGAACTGGTCGACCGGGCCCCGCGCAGGGTGTGGGCGGTCGCGCTCGCCGCCCTGCTGGCCTGCGCCGCGTTCGCCCCCACGCTCGCCTCCCGGGGCGTCCCGCTCGACGAGACCTTCGTTAACGACGCCCCGTCCGTCGCGGCACAGCGCACGCTGGCGGACCACTTCCCCGGCGGGTCGGGCAATCCCACCGTGGTCATCGCGAACGCCGACACAGTGGACCGGGTCGTGGCGGCCGCCCGCGACACCGACGGCGTCGCCTCCGCGGCGGGCGTGACCGACTCCGGCCGCCCCGGCGGTGAACCGCTCGTGGTCGACGGGCGGGTGCGGATCGACGTGACCCTGAGCTTCGTCGCCGACAGTGACGCCGCGAAGGACACGGTGGCCCGGCTGCGGACCGCCCTGCACGAGGTGCCCGAGGCCGACGCCCTGGTCGGCGGCTACACCGCCCAGCGGTACGACACCCTGCGCACGGCCGAGCGGGACCGCACCCTCATCGTGCCGGTGGTGCTCGTGATCATCTTCCTCATCCTGACCGTGCTGCTGAGGTCCCTGCTGATGCCGGCCCTGCTGGTGGCCACCGTCGCTCTCAACTTCCTGGCCACGCTGGGGGTTTCCGCTCTCGTCTTCCGGTACGTGTTCGGCTTCGGCGGCACCGACCCGTCCGTGCCGCTGTACGGCTTCGTCTTCCTGGTCGCCCTGGGCGTCGACTACAACATCTTCCTGATGTCGCGGGTCCGTGAGGAATCGCTGCGACTCGGCGTGCGCCAGGGCGTGTTGCGCGGTCTGGTCACCACGGGCGGGGTGATCACCTCGGCCGGCGTGGTGCTCGCCGCCACCTTCGCCGCGCTTGGCGTGATCCCGCTGGCGTTCCTCGCGCAGACAGCCTTCATCGTCGCCTTCGGAGTGCTGCTCGACACGCTCGTGGTGCGCTCGCTGCTGGTTCCCGCCCTCGTCCGGGACGCGGGGGCCGTCGCCTGGTGGCCCAGCCGGCTCGGCGTGAAACGGCCACGGGCCTGACATGCCCGCGCCCTTCGCGGGCAGGTGCACTGTACGAGAGCTGGCGTACGCAGTCAGAAGTCCTACCTGGAGGTGCTGCCGCTATGGGCGCGAAGGTGTTGGAGCGGTTTCCTGCGGGAGCTCCGCGCGGATCGTGGCCGGCGGAGGAATACGCGGCGGCGCGCCGCGCCGAGGGTGAGCCGGCGCGGGTCGTCATGGACCTGAAGTCCGACGCGTTCCTCGTCGTGGTCCCGGTGCACGACGAGGAACAGCACGCCGCCTGAAGCCGTACGGGACTCTCAGCGCTCGCCGGGAGTCCCGCCCAGTTCCCGCGCCAGACGCAGGAACACCTCGTACAGGTCCTGCGCCGCCCGCGGCACCGACTCGGCCCTACGGCGTTGCAGCATCAGCAGTACCCGTGGCGTGTCGCCCGCGAGCGGACGGTAGGTGATCGTGCCGAGCCGCTCCAGCGGATCCCCGGCCACGCTGAAGTCCGGCAGGACCGTCACGCCGAGACCTTCGGCCACCATCAGCTTGCCCATCTCGGCGCCGTCGGTGGAGTACGAGAACGACGGGGTGCGCCCGTCCAGCAGACGGTGGACATAGCGGTGCATGACGTAACCGGAGCGCATCGCGATCAGCGGCTCGGCCAGCAGGTCGTCCACCGTCACCGTCGGCCGGGACGCCAGCGGACTGTCGGGGCGCACGCACACCACCGGCCGGCCGCACAGGAGCCGGGTGGACTCGAAGCCGGCGGGCACGTCGTCACCGTCCAGGTGGTTCACCAGGCCCAGGTCGAGACCGCCCTCGGACAGCGCCCGGTGGATGTCCGACTGCTGCGCCGCCACCACCTCGACCTGGGTCACCGGATGCGCCGCGCGGAAGGCGCGGACCACCGGGACGAGCAGCGGCACCGTCGCCGCGTTCACCGTACCGACGCGCACCATCCGGCTGACACGGTGCCGCTCGTCGGCCGCGGCCCGCAGCCGGTCCACCGCCTCCAGCACGCCCACGATGTGCGGCAGCAGCTCCCGGCCCTCCGCGCTCATCGTCGCCCCGGACCGCTTGCGCTCCAGGAGATCGACCCCCAGCTCCCGCTCCAGGTTCCGCACGGTCTCGCTCAACGCGGGCTGCGACAGGCGCAGTTCCTCCGCGGCACGGCGCAGGGAACCGAGCCGGGTCACCGCCGCTATGTATTCCAGTTGTTCGGTCCGCACCCCAGAAGAATGCGGCCGAATTCGCGGAACGTTCAAGGGTTTCCCTGTCACACGCTCGTGAAATTCAATGGTCCGCGATACGAGACCGGTCGGGTTCTCCTTGACTGCCCTCGCGGCCGACTGCCACCATCGACGGCATGAAGATGCGACTGGACCTCACGCGGCGACGCCATGTCGACCTCGCGCGCGTCTCCAGCGCCTCCTGTTGCTCCGCGGCCTGATCCCACCGATCCGCCGCCGTCTCCTTTTCCGTGCCGCGCCTGTCGTCGGACAGCCGTGTGCCGTGTTCTCGCCACTTCTCTCCGTGAATTCGGCGATCCCGCACGCCCTTCGGATTCGGCGTACCCAAAATTCCGCAACAGGAGTTCCGCATGCCCGCAGCGCCCCTCAAATTCGCCTACTGGGTCCCCAATGTCAGCGGCGGCCTCGTCACCAGCAAGATCGAGCAGCGCACCGACTGGGGATACGACTACAACCGCGAACTCGCCGTCCTCGCCGAGAACAACGGCTTCGACTACGCCCTCAGCCAGGTCCGCTACATGGCCAGCTACGGCGCCGAGTACCAGCACGAGTCGACCAGCTTCAGCCTCGCCCTGCTGCTCGCCACCGAGCGCCTGAAGGTCATCGCCGCCGTCCACCCCGGCCTGTGGCACCCCGGCGTCCTCGCCAAACTCGGCGCCACCGCCGACCACCTCTCCAAGGGCCGCTTCGCCGTCAACGTCGTCTCCGGCTGGTTCAAGGGCGAGTTCACCGCCCTCGGCGAGCCCTGGCTCGAGCACGACGAGCGCTACCGGCGCTCCGAGGAGTTCATCCGAGCCCTGCGACAGATCTGGACCGAGGACCACACCGAACTCGCC
Source organism: Streptomyces resistomycificus (assembly GCF_001514265.1). GTDB lineage: Bacteria > Actinomycetota > Actinomycetes > Streptomycetales > Streptomycetaceae > Streptomyces > Streptomyces resistomycificus. Next base: position 1,005,094 of record NZ_KQ948989.1, read on the forward strand.
GGTGACTTCTACCGGTTGCGCGACTTCTCGCTCAAGCCCAAGCCGCTCAACACACCCGACCGCCCCCACCCGGAGATCTTCCAGGGCGGCAACTCCACCGCCGCCCGCGCCATGGCCGGCCGGGTCTCCGACTGGTACTTCTCCAACGGCAAGGACTTCGACGGAGTCGCCGAGCAGGTCGAGGACGTCCGCAAGTCCGCCGCCGAAGCAGGCCGCACGGCACCGAAGTTCGGCCTCAACGGCTTCCTCATCGCCCGCGACACCGAGGCCGAGGCCCGCGAGACCCTCCGGGAGATCGTCGCGCGGGCCGACAGCGAGGCGGTCGAGGGATTCGGCGCGGCCGTCAGGCAGGCGGGACGGTCCACCGCCGACGGCAAGGGCATGTGGCAGGACTCCGGCTTCGAGGACCTGATCCAGTACAACGACGGCTTCCGCACGGGCCTGATCGGCACCCCGGAACAGATCGCCGAACGGATCGTGGCCTACAAGAAGCTCGGCGTCGACCTCTTCCTGCTCGGGTTCCTCCACTACCACGAGGAGGTCGAGTACTTCGGCAAGCGTGTGCTGCCCCTCGTCCGCGAGCTGGAGGCCCGCCTGCCCGAGGGCGAACCCGCTTCCGCTCCCGTACCCGCCTGACCGCCCCCACGCCTTCCGCACCCCACCGCGAAAGAGGTCACCCCCGCATGAGCACCGTCACGCCCACCGACTGGCAGACCCGTCCCGCCCCGCGGACCGCCGAGGACTGGATCGCCCGCGCCGCCGAGGTCGCCGCCGTCCTCGCCACCGACGCCGCCGCCCGGGACAAGGCCGGCGCCACCCCGTACGCCGAGGTCCAACTGCTCAAGGACTCCGGCCTGGTCACCCTGCTCGGCCCCACGGAGCACGGCGGCGCGGGCCAGGACTGGCCTACCGCCTACCGGGTGGTCCGCGAGGTCGCCAAGGCCGACGGCTCCATCGGCCAGCTCCTCGGCTACCACTACCTGTGGAACTGGGCGGCCCGCCTGGTCGGCACCCGCGAGCAGTGGGAGCACGTCGAGGCCGAGGCCGCCCGCAACCGCTGGTTCTTCGGCGGCGCCGTCAATCCCCGCGACCAGGACGTGACCGTCACCGAGGACGGCGACGACCTCCTGTTCACCGGCCGCAAGTCCTTCTCCACCGGCAGCAAGGTCTCCGACGTCACCGTCCTCGAAGGCGTCCTGGAGGGCACCGACCAGCACGTCTTCGCGATCGTGCCCTCCGACTCCGAAGGCCTCACCTTCCACGACGACTGGGACAACATCGGCCAGCGCCTCACCGAGAGCGGCGGCGTCACCCTCGACGGCGTCCGCACACCGTGGTCGTCGGCGGCAGGCTACGTCGACCGGCGGTTCCAGCCGCGCACGTACAACACCCTCAACGTCCCCACCATCCAGCTGGTCTTCGTCAACTTCTACCTCGGCATCGCGGCCGGCGCCCTGGAGACAGCCGCCACCTACACCCGCGAGAAGGCACGGTCCTGGCTGCACGGCGGCCACGAGCGCGCGGTCGACGAGCCGTACGTCATCGACACCTACGGCGATCTCACCGCCAAGCTCTGGGCGGTCGAGGCGCTCGCCGACGCCGTCGCCGCCGAGGGGCGGAAACTGCACGACGACCCCGACGCGGTCACCGAGCAGACCCGTGGTGACTTCGAGGTACGGGTGGCCGCGGTCAAGGCCCGCGCCACCGACGTCTCCCTGGAGATCGCGAGCCGCGTCTTCGAGGTGACGGGCGCCCGCTCCACGGCCAGTGCCGAGGGCCTGGACCGGTTCTGGCGCAACGTCCGCACCCACACCCTCCACGACCCCGTCGCTTACAAGCGACGCGAGGTCGGCCGGTGGGTCCTCGAGGGCGAACTGCCCGAACCCACCTGGTACTCCTGACCCCTTCCCCGGGGCGCCCGCGGCCCGCGCGGGCGCCCCTCCTCCCCGAAAGAGGACCCATGGCCACCGTCCTGTCCGTCTCCGGCAGTCCCTCCGCCTCCTCCCGCACCGGCAAGCTCCTGCGCCACCTCGACGCCCGCCTCGCCGCCCACGGCCACGAGGTGATCCCGCTCGACGTGCGCACCATTCCGGCCGAGGCCCTGCTCGGCGCCGACTTCCGGCACCCCGCGATCGTCGAGGCCACCGAGCTCTTCGCGCGCGCCGACGGCGTCGTCATCGGCACACCCGTCTACAAGGCGGCCTACTCCGGCGTCCTCAAGGCCCTCCTCGACCTGCTCCCGCAGTACGCCCTCGCCGGCAAGACCGTCCTCCCGCTGGCCACCGGCGGCACGACGGCCCACGTCCTGGCCATCGACTACGCCCTGCGCCCGGTGCTCAGCTCCATGGGCGCGGCGCACATCGTGCAGGGCTGGTTCACCCTCGACAAGGACATCACCGCCCACGACGACGGCTCCCTCACCGTCACCCCGACCGCCATCGAGGCGCTGACCCAGGTCCTCGACCAGTTCTCGACGGCCCTGGGCCGCACCCCGGTGCTGGCAGCGGCGGGCTGACGGACATGACCGCGAAAGTCATCGCCGACGACGCCGAGGCCCTGACCGTGGCCGCAGCCCTCGCCGACGAGTTCCGCGCCACCGCCTGCGAACGGGACGCCGAACGCCGCCTGCCCCGCGCGGAGCTGGACCGGATCGGCGAATCCGGACTGCTCGCGGTCACCGTGCCCGCCGGCTACGGGGGAGCGGACGTACGCCAGGAGACCCTCGCCGAGGTCTTCCGGCTGCTGGCCGCGGCCGACGCCAGCCTCGCCCAGATCCCGCAGAGCCACTTCGTGTACGTCAACGTGATCGCCCGTCAGGGCAGTGCGCGACAGAGGGAGTTCTTCTTCGGCGAGGTCCTCGCCGGGCGGCGCTTCGGCAACGCCCAGTCGGAGGCCGGGACGAAACACGTCCAGGACATCCGCACCCGCCTGGAACCCCGCCCCGACGGCTCGTACACGCTGACCGGTGTCAAGCACTACTCCACCGGCGCCCTCTTCGCCGACTGGATCCCGGTGCTCGCCCGTGCCGAGGACGACAACCTGCATGTGGCGTACGTGCCCGGGAACGCCCCCGGACTCACGGTGGTCGACGACTGGGACGGCATGGGGCAGCGCACGACCGCCAGCGGCACCGTGCGACTGGAGGCGGTACCGGTGCCGGCCGACCGGGTCCTGCCGCACCACCTCACCTTCCGGGGGCCGCAACTGCACGGCGCGGTGGCCCAGTTGCTGCACGCGGCCATCGACACGGGGATCGCGGCAGGAGCCCTGGCCGCGGCCGCGGTGTTCGTCCGCACCAAGAGCCGGCCGTGGTTCGAGAGCGGGGTCGAGACGGCCGCCGAGGACCCGCTGCTGATCCAGCAGTTCGGCGAACTCGCCATCCGGGTGCGTGCGTCCGAGGCCCTCCTCACCGCGGCCGCACGCTCCGTGGACGCGGCCCGGGCCGATCTCACCGACGACACGGCGGCCGAGGCGTCCGTCGCGGTCGCCGCCGTGAAGGCGCACGCCGCTCGGACCGCCGTGGAGGTGGCGGGCGCGCTGTTCGAGGTGGCCGGCACCCGTTCCGCCCTCGACTCGCTGAACCTGCACCGCCATTGGCGCGACGCCCGGACCCACACCCTGCACGACCCGGCCCGGTGGAAGGTCCAGCACATCGGCAGGTACGTGCTGAACGGCACCCGGCCACCACGCCACGGCCTCCTCTAGACGACCGCGACGACCTTCCCGAACGGAGCACGCACGTGTCCCTCACCTTCCACTGGTTCCTCCCCACCAACGGCGACAGCCGTCATGTCGTCGGCGGGGGCCACGGCACCCCGGCCACCGCCTCGGGACGGGACCGGCCGCCGACGGTCGCCTACCTCAGCCAGATCGCCCGCGCCGCCGAGGACCTGGGCTTCGTGGGCGCGCTCACCCCCACCGGCGCCTGGTGCGAGGACGCCTGGCTGACCACCGCGATGGTCGCCCAGCAGAGCGAGCGGCTGAAGTTCCTGGTCGCCTTCCGGCCCGGCTTCGTCTCCCCGACGCTCGCCGCGCAGATGGCCGCCACCTTCCAGCGGCAGACCGGCGGACGGCTCCTGCTCAACGTCGTCACCGGCGGTGAGAGTCACGAACAGCGGGCTTACGGCGACTTCCTCGACAAGGACGCGCGGTATCGCCGCACCGGCGAGTTCCTCGAGATCGTACGGGCGTTGTGGGAGGGCAAGACCGTCGACCTGCGCGGCGAGCATCTCCAGGTCGAGGACGCGAAGCTGGCCCGGGTGCCGGAGCCGGTCCCGGAGGTGTACTTCGGCGGGTCCTCACCGATCGCCGGCGAGGTCGCCGCCCGGCACGTCGACGTGTACCTGACCTGGGGCGAGCCGCCCGCGCAGGTCGCCGAGAAGATCGCGTGGATCAGAGGGCTCGCGGCGAAGGAGGGGCGCACCCTGCGGTTCGGCATCCGGCTGCACGTCATCACCCGCGACACCTCCGAGCAGGCGTGGGCCGAGGCGGACCGTCTGCTGGCGGGCTTCGACCCTCAGACCGTGCGGTCGGTGCAGGCCGGGCTCGCCCGCAGCGAGTCGGAGGGACAGCAGCGGATGCTCGCGCTGCACGGGGGCACCGGCCGCGACGGGCTGGAGATCCACCCCAACCTGTGGGCGGGCATCGGGCTGGTGCGCGGCGGGGCCGGGACCGCGCTGGTGGGCAGCCACGAGGAGGTCGCCGAGCGGATCAAGGAGTACCACGCGCTGGGCATCGACGAGTTCGTGCTGTCCGGGTATCCGCACCTGGAGGAGGCGTACTGGTTCGGGGAGGGGGTGCTGCCGAGGCTCGCCGCCGAGGGGCTGTGGCGCCACCCCGACGGCGCGCGGGCGGCATCCTCCGTGCAGGTGCCCTTCGCGAGTTGAGCCGGACGCGCTCGGTCACACGGGGCGGCTACCCGCTTGGAGGCGGCCGCTCGGGGGCCCCCCGCCGCCCCGTGCGGGAGTCAGCCGAGCAGCGCCTCCAGGTGGGCCGTGCGGGACTGGGTGGTCTGGCCCTGGACCAGCAGGAACAGGGCCTCCCGGGCCAGGCGTTGGGGCGTGGCGGCCAAGGTCAGCGACCTGCCGCCGCCGGCCACCACCGCCGCCGTGGTGGCCGCGCACATCAGCTCGTGGGCGCGGGTGCGCAAGGCGAGTCGCTCCGCGCGGTGCTCCTCCGGGTCGGGGTGGTCGGCCAGGGCGTACGCGCGGTCGCGGACATCGCCGAGGCGGGAGCGCAGCGGGGCGGCTGTCGTGGCGTCCAGCAGGGCCAGTGCGGCCTCGGCGACGCCGAACACCGCGGGAGAGGCGGCCACCGTCTTCAACCGGTCCGCCGCCGCCCACGTCTCGTACGGCTGCCGCAGCGCCACGGACTCCTCGGGCAGCCACAGGCCGTCCAGCTCCAGTGACACCGTGCGCGCGGCGGTGAGAGCCGCGAGGCGCATCGGCTCCGACGCGACGAGGCCCGGCTGCTCCCGTGCCTCGGTGAACGCGAACAGCGCCTCGTCGTCGTCCGTCACCCCGGCGAGGAGCATGACGTCGTTCAGGCCCCAGCCGGTGTACCAGGGGACGGTTCCGTCGAAGCGCCAGCCGCCGCGTTCCCGGGTGGCCCGTACCGGGGTCCGTGGGTGGGCGCGGAGGTGCGCGTAGGCGACCCCGGACATCAGTTCGCCCCGGGCCAGCGGGCCCAGCAGACGTTGCCGTACCGGGCCCTCGCTCCTGGTCAGGGTCGCCACGGGCGTGTGGTGCTGGGTCTGGACGAACCAGGTCGAGCAGCACGCCCCCGCCAGGATCTCCGCGACCTCCCGGCCCACCGGGGCGGGCGCCGCCGCACCGCCGTACTCTCGCGGCGCGCCCAGCCCGAGCAGCCCCGACCGCCGCACCGCGTCGATGTGGCCGACGGGCACGCCCTCCTGGTCGACCCGTTCGGCGTGCGGTGCCAGCAGGTCGTCGGCGAGCCGGCGGGCGCGGACGACGAGGGGGTGGGGGTGCGGGGCGATGGTCATGGAGGAGATTCTCCCCGGAGCCCTGGCAGATCCAGGCCGCCGTCCCCGTGCGCCGGGTCGCCGACGATGTTTCCATCCGTCGTTCTCCATCCGTCCGGAATGAATCTCACCACTCAATGGTTGGCATATACACCTGACCGTCCCGACCGCACCGTGGGCCGAAGCGCCCACGCTTGACCAGCGAGGCACCGTGAACCACTCCACCCCCGAGCAGCCCGCCGACGTCGTGGCCCGCCTGCGCGCCACCTTCCGCACCGGCCGCACCAAGCCCGTCGCATGGCGCATGACCCAGCTGCGGCGCCTGCGCGAGATGCTCACGGACCACGGCGCGGACCTGGCCGCCGCCCTCCAGGCCGACCTCGGCAAGAGCGTCACCGAGGCGTACCGCACCGAGATCGACTTCACCGTCCGCGAGATCGACCACACCCTGGAGCACCTCGCCGACTGGCTGCGCCCCGAGCCGGCCCCGGTCCCGGCGCACCTGGGCGCCGACGCGACGGCCTGGACGCAGTACGACCCCCTCGGCGTCGTCCTCGTCATCGCCCCCTGGAACTACCCGGCCCAGCTCCTGCTCGCCCCCGTGGTCGGCGCCCTTGCCGCCGGCAACGCGGTGGTCGCCAAGCCGAGCGAGATGGCGCCCGCCACCTCCGCCGCGCTGGCCCGGCTGCTGCCCGCCCACCTCGACACCGACGCGGTCGCCGTGGTCGAGGGTGGTATCCCCGAGACGACGGCCCTGCTGGCCGAGCGGTTCGACCACATCTTCTACACCGGCAACGGCACGGTGGGCCGGATCGTGATGCGCGCCGCCGCCGAGCACCTCACCCCGGTCACCCTCGAACTCGGCGGCAAGTCCCCGGCGTTCGTGGACCGCGACACCGACCTCGACGTGGTCGCCGACCGGCTCGCCCGCGGCAAGTTCCTCAACGCCGGCCAGACCTGCGTCGCCCCCGACTACGTCCTGACCGACCCTGCCACCGCCGCAGCCCTGGAGCCGGCGCTCGCCCGGGCCGTGGAGGCGCTGTTCGGCACCGACCCGGCGGCCTCCGGCGAGTACGGCCGCATCGTCAACGAGCGCCACTTCGACCGCCTCTCGGGCCTGGTCGACTCGGGCCGCGTGGTCGTGGGCGGCGTCGGCGACCGCACGGCGAAGTACCTCGCGCCCACCGTCCTGGCCGACGTCGACCCCGACGCACCCGTCATGCGGGAGGAGATCTTCGGGCCGATCCTGCCGATCGTGTCGGTCTTGGGTCTCGACGAGGCGATCGCCTTCATCAACGACCGGGACAAGCCCCTCGCCCTGTACGTCTTCTCGGAGTCCGACGGGACCCGGCGGCGCATCGCCGAGGAGACCTCCTCGGGCGGCCTCGGCTACGGCCTGCCGCTCGCCCATCTGACCGTCTCGGACCTGCCGTTCGGCGGGGTGGGGGAGAGCGGCATGGGCAACTACCACGGCCGCTACTCGATCGAGACGTTCAGCCACCGCAAGGCAGTGCTGGACAAGCCGCTGGGCTGAGCGAGACGGGAGACCGCGCGGTCGAGCGCCGTCGGCGGGCCGGGTCCCGCGGGACCCGGCCCGCCGACGGCTGACACGAGTGAACTGGTCTACACCCTTGACTGGTACATACCAAAGCGCTTGAGTGGGGCTCACCACCCCCCACCACGGCCGCCCCCAGCCCCGCCCGACCGACCGGCAGGTGCGCACCAGGGCCAGCCTCGCGCTGCCCCTGGCCGGGAGCGGCCGTGCCCCGCGAAGGAGTTGATCCCGTGTCGAGGCGCCGCATCTCCGCAGCCGTGACCGCACTCGTCCTGGCGACCGCCGTGCCGATACTCCTGCCCACCGCCGACGCCTCCGCCGCCGCCTGTTCGAGCTACCCCGGCTGGGTGGCCGGACGGTCCTACGCGGCCGGCGACATCGTCCGCTACACCGACGGCAAGGCCTACATCGCCGAGCACGCCAACCCGGGCTACGACCCGACGATCAGCACCTGGTACTGGGAGCCCTACGCCTGCGGCGGGACCGGAACGCCCGTCGGCACCTTCGTGGTGAGCGAGGCGCAGTTCAACCAGATGTTCCCGGGCCGGAACTCGTTCTACACGTACAGCGGCCTGACCGCGGCCCTCGGCGCCTATCCCGGATTCGCCAACACCGGCGGCGACACGGTGAAGAAGCAGGAGGCCGCCGCCTTCCTCGCCAACGTCAGCCACGAGACCGGCGGACTGGTGCACGTGGTCGAGCAGAACACGGCCAACTACCCGCACTACTGCGACTGGAGCCGGCCCTACGGCTGCCCGGCCGGACAGGCGGCGTACTACGGCCGCGGCCCGATCCAGCTCAGCTGGAACTTCAACTACAAGGCCGCGGGCGACGCGCTCGGCATCGACCTGCTCAACAACCCCTGGCTGGTGCAGAACGACGCGGCCGTCGCCTGGAAGACCGCCCTGTGGTACTGGAACACGCAGAACGGACCCGGCACGATGACCCCGCACAACGCCATGGTGAACGGCGCCGGCTTCGGGCAGACCATCCGCAGCATCAACGGCTCCCTGGAGTGCGACGGCAAGAACCCGGCGCAGGTGCAGAGCCGGGTGTCCAAGTACCAGCAGTTCTCGCAGATCCTCGGGGTGTCACCGGGCGGCAATCTGTACTGCTGAGTGTCGTTCTGAGTGTCGTTCAGGAGTTCGCAAAGTGTCCGAGGCGCTGCGGCGGGCCGTGTCATCATCCGCCGATGACCACCGAAACGATCACTGCGGGCGCCGCGGGCACCTGGAGACTGGGCGACCACACCGTCAGCCGCGTCGGCTTCGGCGCGATGCGGCTGACAGGCAGCGCGGCCTTCCACCACGGCACACCGAGCGACCGAGAGCGCGCAACCGCCGTCCTGCGCAAGGCGGTCGAGCTCGGCGTGAACCACATCGACACGGCCGCCTTCTACTTCTCCGCCCTGCGCTCGGCCAACGAGCTCATCAACAGCGCCCTCGCGCCGTACCCCGACGACCTCCTGATCGTCACGAAGGTCGGTCCGTTCCGCGACTACTCGGGGGAGTGGGGCACTTCGGCCCGCCCCGACCAACTGCGCGGACACGTCGAGGAGAACCTGCGTCAGCTCGGCCGTGACCACCTCGACGTCGTCAACCTCCGCCGTATGCGGCAGGACTCCGTCGCCGAGCACTTCGGCGCCCTCGCCGAGCTGCGCGAGGCGGGGTTGATCCGGCACCTCGGCATCTCCGGGGTCGAACCCCGCCACCTCGCCGAGGCGCAGGCCATCGCGCCCGTGGTGTGCGTGCAGAACCGGTTCGGGCTCGACCTCCACGACCCCGCCACCGACGAGGTCCTGCGCCTGTGCGGCGAACAGGGCATCGCCTTCGTGCCGTTCTTCGCCGTGGCCGGCGACGCCGGGGCGCAGGGTGCGACCACGGCCCACGACGAGCAGGTGCTCGCCGTCGCCCGCGCCCACGACGTCAGTCCCGCCCAGGTCAGGATCGCCTGGACCCTCCATCAGGGCCCGCACGTCCTGGCCATCCCCGGCACCGGCAACCCGGACCATCTCGTCGAGAACGTCGCCGCCGGCGCGCTCCGCCTCACAGGCGAGGAGCTGGCCGCCCTCGACGCGCTGCACCGCAAGGCGGGTTGAGCTGGACTCCCGCCCTCGACGCGCTGCACCGCAAGGCGGGTTGAGCTGGACTCCCACCCGCCACGCGCTGTACCCCAAGGCCCACCCGGGGGTCAGACCACCCACTCGCCGGACCGCATGAGATGCCGTCCCCGCATCTCGTGCTCCCCGTGGTAGGCCTGCACGGTGTGCGGCCGGATGCGGAAGAAGGCGTACGACGCGCTGTCCGCACGCGGATCCCAGCCCGTCCTGGCCACGAACGCCTCGACGGCCGCGTGCGGCACGGCCCGCCCCTCGAACGTCCGCACGTCGCCGTCGAGGAGGACGACGTCCTGGGTGTCCCCGAACGCCAGCCGGGCCCGGCCGCCGTCGCGCAGATTGCGGCCCGTGGGATTGGTCAGGCGCGTGGACACCCACACCGCTTCCCCGTCCCACACGAACCACAGGGCGACCAGACACGGCAGCCCTCCGGCGTCGGCCGAGGCCACCCAGACGTCCGACTCCCGTTCCAGACGGGCCAGTACGTCCTGCTTGCGCTGCTCCGGGGTGCGGGAAGGCTCGGTGATCCTCATGCCGGGGACGCTACCGTCCGCATGCGGATGCGAGAGTGTGAACCCCGCATCCGCCGGACGGAAAGAGAGCCTCGGCATGGCCGTCATCCACCGCACCACTCTGAAGCCGACCAAGCTCGAACTGCTCACAGCCTGGCTGCCCACCCGCCCCTGGTACACCGGCGACCCCGACGGACCCCGGCTCGCCAAGGCCGGCGGATTCCGGCTGGACGACCCGCGGGGCGAGGTCGGCATCGAGTTCATGGTGGCCACCGACACCTCCGGCCCCCACCCGTCCGCCTATCTCGTGCCGCTCACCTACCGGGGCGCCCCGCTGGAGGGTGCCGAGCACGCCCTTGTCGGCACCATGGAGCACGGGGTGCTGGGACCCCGCTGGGCCTACGACGGCTGCCAGGACCCGGTGCTGGCGGACCGGCTGCTCGCGCTGATCGGTGGGAGCGCGCAGGCGCAGGCCCAGAGCGAGACCGACACCCCTGACCGGGACGTGGTCCGCTCCTGCGCGGGTGACATCCCCTCACCGTCCGCTCACCCCACCGCCACCGCCACCGCCACCGCCACCGCCACCGACGACGAGGAGGGCACCGAGCTGTCCCTCGGCCAGGGCGCGACCCTGCGCCTGTGCCGGGTTCTGCGGCCCGCCCCCAACGGCACCCCCGTCCCGCCGCCGGGCGCCGTCGGCCATGTCGCCGGTCCCTGGCAGCTCCCGGACGGAACCCGCGCCCAGGGGCTCTTCGCCGTGCTGTACCCCGGTGCACGGGCCTGAGCGCGGACAGGAAGGCGCACGGACCCGCGCTCCGCACTGACGTCCCACGGTCCGCCACGAGTTGCCGGTTCTCTCGTCGCGGCCGTCAACGTCCGGTCGGAAGCCCTCACACGGCGCGTTCCATGCACACCAGCTGATCCCGCTCGTCCCAGGACTCGGTGACGGCGAAGCCGAACCGTTCGTACAGGGCGACGGCCCCGGTCCGCCAGACCCACACCGACAGCCGCAGGACACCCACGCCGCGCTCGGCGGCATGCGCGAGCGCGGCGTCGAGCAGGCCGGACGCGATGCCCCGGCCCCGGAGTGCCGGGTCCGTCCAGAGCCTCTTGATCTCCGACCGCCCACCTGCGGGGGCGGTCACCACCAGACAGCCCACGGCGCTGCCCCCGCTCATGGCCACCAGCACGGCATCGTCGGCGAACGCGGTGCGCGGGTCCGCGATCTCGGCCCGGTAGCGGTCCGGCAGCCCGTCCACGTCGGCGACGGCCGCACCCTTCTCGGCCTCCGTCCGCAGATGGTAGGCCGCCAACAACCCGGACAGTCCGTTCTCTGCGGGAAGGGCCCGGCCCGGCCCGCGCACGATCACGACCTCGTCCGAGGAGCGGACGCTCATCCCAGCCGCTCACGCAGGAAGGGCACGGTGCTCGCCCAGGCACGGGCGGCCGACTCGGCGTCGTACACAGGGCGGCCGTCGTTGAAGAAGGCGTGGTCGGCCGGGTAGAAGCGGAAGTCGGGCTCACCGCCCGACTGCTGCCGGACGGCGTCGGCCAGCCGGTCCACGGTCTGCCTCGGGATGCTCTGGTCGAGTTCACCGAAGTGTCCCAGGACCTGTGCCTCGAGCCGAGTGAAATCGGGCAGGTCGCCCTGGATGACGCCGTAGAACGGCACGGCGGCGCTCACCCGCGGGTCTGCCGCCGCCAGGTACAGGACGAAGCCGCCACCCATGCAGAAGCCGACCGCGCCGACCGTGTCGCACGTGACCTCCGGAAGCGACAGCAGATGGTCGACGGCACCCGAGAGCAGCTCCACACCGCGGGAGACCGGCAGGTCCCGCATCATCCGCAGGGCCTCCTCGCTCTCGTGCGCCACGTTCCCGCCGTAGAGGTCGGGGGCCAGGGCGACGAAACCCTCCTGCGCGAGCCGGTCGGCCACGTCGGCGATGTGGTCGGTCAGCCCCCACCACTCCTGGATGACGATGACACCCGGTCCGCGACCGGACGGCGGCAGCGCCAGGTAGCCGTGCGCGGTGCTCCCGCCACTGGGGAAGGTGACGTTCTGGTGGGCCGGGGCACCGGTCGACTTCGGCAGTTCGGTCATGGCACGCGACTCCTGTCCGACAACGCGGGGCGGGGGCTCGGCCCCCGGAAGTGATCTCCACCCTGCCACGCACGGAGCGGCCCCTTCCACGCGCCCCCGGGGCGGACTGGCGTCACCGACGTTTTACGTATAACCTCACCCGTCAATCGCCCGCTCCGAAAGGCCCCGATGAGACGCATCGCCCTGGTCACCCTCGTCGTCGACGACTACGACGAGGCGATCCGCTTCTACACCGAGGCCCTCGGCTTCCGTCTCGTCGAGGACACTCCGCGCCCGGACGGCTCACGCTGGGTCGTGGTACGGCCGGGCGCCCGGCAAGGCGGCACCGATCTGCTGCTGGCGTGCGCGAAGGACGAGGACCAGCGGGCCCGGGTCGGCGACCAGACCGGCGGGCGCGTCGGGTTCTTCCTGTACACCGACGACTTCGCCCGCGACCACACCCGCATGCTCGCCGCGGGCGTGACCTTCCTGGAGGAGCCCCGACACGAGCCGTACGGCTCGGTCGCCGTCTTCCAGGACCTGTACGGAAACCGCTGGGACCTGCTCCAGCCCGCCACCACCGACCAGCCCGACGCAAGAGAGACACGACGCACATGACCGCGCCCCGCATCGACACCGACACCCTCCGCCGGCTGCCCAAGGCCGTGCTGCACGACCACCTCGACGGCGGTCTGCGCCCCGCCACCGTGGTGGAGCTCGCGGCCGCGGTCGGCCACACCCTGCCGACCACGGACCCCGACGAGCTGGCGGCCTGGTACTTCGAGGCCGCCAACTCCGGTGACCTGGTCCGGTACATAGCCACCTTCGAGCACACCCTCGCCGTGATGCAGTCCCGGGAGGGCCTGCTGCGCACCGCCGAGGAGTACGTCCTCGACCTCGCCGAGGACGGCGTGGTCTACGGCGAGGTGCGCTACGCCCCCGAGCTGATGGTCAACGGCGGGCTGACCCTGCCCGAGGTCGTCGAGACCGTCCAGGAGGGCCTGGCCGCGGGCATGGAGAAGGCGAAGGCCGCGGGCACCCCCGTACGGGTCGGCACCCTGCTGTGCGGCATGCGGATGTTCGACCGCACCAAGGAGACCGCCGATCTGGCCGTCGCCTTCCGGGACTCGGGGGTCGTCGGCTTCGACATCGCCGGTGCCGAGGACGGCTTCCCGCCCGCCGACCACCTGGCCGCCTTCGAGCACCTGCGTCGCGAGAGCGTGCCCTTCACCATCCACGCCGGTGAGGCGCACGGCCTGCCCAGCATCCACCAGGCGCTCCAGGTGTGCGGCGCCCAGCGCATCGGGCACGGCGTCCGCATCACCGACGACATCGTGGACGGCAAGCTCGGCCGCCTCGCGGGCTGGGTCCGCGACCGCCGCGTCGCCCTGGAGATGTGCCCGACCTCCAACCTCCAGACCGGTGCCGCCACCTCGATCGCCGAGCACCCGATCACCGAGCTGAAGAACCTCGGCTTCCGGGTCACCCTCAACACCGACAACCGTCTGGTGTCGGGCACCACGATGACCCGCGAGATGTCCCTGCTGGTCGAACAGGCGGGCTGGACGGCGGCGGACCTGCGCACGGTCACGGTGAACGCCCTCAAGAGCGCCTTCATCCCCTTCGACGAGCGCAAGGCCCTCATCGAGGACGTCGTCCTGCCGGGCTACGAGCCCGCGCTCTGAAGCAGACCCCGGACGTAGGCGGCCTGTCCGACGTGCTGGAGATCGTCGGACAGGACGCTGATGAGCCGTACGCCCAGGCTGACCGGCGGGTCCCAGCGCTCGTCCACGACCCGCTCCAGGTCCGCCGCGGTCAGTCCGCGCAGGGCCCCGAGCGTCTGCTCGTGCACGGCGTCGTAGTAGCCGGTCAGCAGGTCGCCGGAGTCGACCCGCACCTTGGCGACCTTCGCCGGGCTGTGGCCGTATCCGGTGTCGCGGCGCGGCAGGTCCAGGCCGAAGCGCTTCTCCCAGTCCTGCGACAGCCACACCTGCTCGAGGCCGAAGGCGTCCGCGACATGGTCGTCCTGCACCCGGGTGAGGTGCCAGACGAGCCAGGCGACCGAGTTGGCCTCCTCGGAGGGGCGGGCGTTCAGGTCGTCGGGGCCGAGGCCCTCGACGGCCGCGTGGACCTCTTCCCTGATGCGGCTGTGACCGTCGATGAGAACGTCCTTTGCATGCATGCGTCCACCATCGCGCAAGACGCCGCATCACGCGCATCACGCCGCATCACGCGTCGGGAACCCAGTTCCCGTGGAAGCCCAGCGGTACCCGCCCCGGCAGATGGACCCTGGCGACCGGCTCACCGCCGAAGTCCTGAGCGGCGAGGATCAGCAGGTCCGACGCCCCCCGGTCCGGATCGTGCACGTACGCGACCGCGTACCCGTCGTCCTCGGCCGACCTCGGGTCGGCCGGATCGGACGGCACGAACACCGCCTCGCTCGCCGCCGCGCCCCGCGGCAGCCGGTGGACCTGCGCCGTGCCGCGCAGCAGGTCGTGCTTGAAGAGCGCGTTGCCGAAGGCCCGGTCGGGCGGGTTGCCGTCGACCGTGAGATAGGCCAGGTTCATCTCGGCGGCCGCCGCCGAGTAGCCGTAGCGGTGCCGACGGGACACCAGCGCCTCGTTCACACGCGGGAACTCCTGCGGGCGGTCGTCGAGGGTCCTGGTCCGCACCCGGCCGTGGCGCAGGTCGATCGTCCAGCGGTCGAGCCTGGCGGTGCCCTTCCCGTACGGTCCGCCCGACCCCCGGCCGGCCACGAAGAAGGGGGCGTCGAAGTTCGTCATGTCGACGACGATGTTCGGGCCCTCCTCGTAGGCGTTGAGGGTGTGCGAGTAGTACACCGGGTCCACCTCGAACCAGCGCACCGCACCACCCGCGCGCGGCAGCACTCCGACGCGCGCCGGGTGTTGCCTGTTCCAGACGTAGGGCACGACGTCGCCGCGCCCGGCGGCCGCCGGGTCGAACGTGACCGGCATGTCGAGGATGATCACGTGGTTCTCGGTGAGTGCGAAGTCATGGATCATCGGCGCGTCCGCCACCGGGATCCTCGTCCCGCGTGAGACGCGGCCGGCCGGATCCACCACCAGGTGCCGCACATGGTCCCAGGCCGGGTAGTAGGCGATCGCGTGCAGCTCGCCGGCGTGCGCGTCGTACTTGGTGTGCGCGGTGAACGCGCCCTGCAGGGTGCCCCGGAAGTCGAACGTGCCCACGGTGTTCAGCTCGTCGTCGAGCTCGTAGGGCAGCGGCCCGCTCTCCTGGAGCGCGAGGATCCGCCCCCGGTACGGGATCACGTGCGTGTTGCAGGGGAAGTCGTCCGGTGGCACCGGACCCGGGTAGGGCTCGCCCAGTTTCCTCGCCACCTGGGAGGAGCGCACCCAGCGGTTGCGGTACCACTCGGCGCGGCCCTCGCGCAGCCGGACGCCGTGCACCATGCCGTCGCCGAGCATCCAGTGGTGGGCGCGCGGGTCCTCCAGGCCCAGGACGTTGGGCCCGGTGCGCAGGTAGCGTCCGTTCAGCTCGCGCGGGATGCGGCCGGTGACCGGGAGGTCGAAGGCCGTCAGCTCCTCGGTGACGGGCTCGAACGCGCCCTCCAGGAAGGGAAAACGCCTCGCCGCCGTGGGTGCCGCCGCCGTGGGTGCCGCCGCGGCGGGCGCCGCTGCCGCTGCCGTGCCGACAAGGCCACCGGCCGCCGTGATCGCCGCCGCTCCGCGCAGTACGTTGCGCCGCGTGTGGTTCGTCATCTTCCGCACTCCTGACCGCAGTCGTCTTCGGTGACGTCACGAGTCTGCGGCGCGGGACGGCCCGGGTCAGGAGGGGTGAGCCCCGTCTCGGGGTGGTGTTACACCCCCTGTTTCCAGCAGGGTCATCAGCGCCCGCGCCGCCGGGCTGGTGGCCTGCTCGGGCGGCAGCAGGGCGACGGTCTCGTAGACGGTCTCGCCGGTGCCCTTGACCGGCAGCGCGGTGAGGGACGCCCGCTTGTGGCGGAAGTGCGCCGGGACGACGGCGACACCGAGGTCCTCGTCCACGAGGTCGAGCAGGCTGTGCACGTCGTTGACCTCCAGCGCGACGGTCCGGCGGACGCCCGCGGCGGCGAACGCGGCGTCGGTGGTCCGGCGCGGTCCCCAGTCCGGGTGGAAGTCGACGAAGACCTCGCCGCCCAGGTCCTGGGGGGTGACCGCGGCCCCGGCCGCCGCCAGCCGGTGGCTGGGATGGCACAGCACCGTCATGGACTCGCTGCTCAGCGGTACGGCGCGCAGCTGGTCGGTGTCCTCCTGGGCCGCCCGGACTGCGAAGGCCAGGTCGAGCCGCCCGGCTGCCACCTCCTCAGCGAGGGCGCCGGAACCGGCCTGCCGCAGACAGACCTCCACGTCCGGGTGCTGTCGCCGGAACGCCGCGAGCAGCCCCGCCACGTGCACCCCGGCGATGCACTGCTCCGACCCCAGGGTGAGTGTGCCGCGCAGCACCCCCTGCACCGCGGCCACCGCCTCGTGGGCGGACCGTACCTGTGCCAGGATCCGCTCCGCCTCGCCCAGCAGCGCCCGCCCCGCCGGGGTGAGTGTCACCCGGCGGGTCGTCCGCACGAACAGCGGCGTCTGCAGCTCACGCTCCAGCGCGCGAATGGAGGCGGACAGGCCGGACTGGGACACCATCAGCCGTTCCGCGGCCCGGGTGAAGTGCTGGTCCTCGGCGACCGCGACGAAGTGCTGAAGATGGCGGAGCTCCATGATTGAGAAGCGTATCCGCTGAATACCATCGGATTCTTCTGTTGGACCAATGCGCCCAGGTCGCGAAAGAGTGGACACCGGTTCAGGGAACCTGGTTCCGCCGTGCCCACCCCTCTGGAGTCGCGTTGTACACCGCACACCTCGACCGCTACGCCGAGATGCCCTACCGGCGCACCGGACGCAGCGGTCTGAAGCTTCCCGCGCTGTCGCTCGGCCTGTGGCACAACTTCGGCCCGGACCGTGCCGTCGACACGCAGCGCGCGATCCTGCGCCGCGCCTTCGACCTCGGCGTCACCCACTTCGACCTGGCCAACAACTACGGCCCGCCGCCCGGCGCCGCCGAGTCCGCCTTCGGCGAGGCGCTGAAGGCCGACTTCGCGTCGTACCGCGACGAGCTGGTCGTCTCCACCAAGGCCGGCTACCTGATGTGGCCCGGCCCGTACGGCGAGTGGGGTTCGCGCAAGTACCTGCTGTCCTCGCTCGACCAGAGCCTCACTCGGATGGGCCTGGACTACGTCGACATCTTCTACTCGCACCGCCCCGACCCGGAGACTCCCCTGGAGGAGACGATGGGCGCCCTGCACACCGCGGTCCAGCAGGGCAAGGCGCTCTACGTCGGCATCTCCAACTACTCGGCGGAGCAGACCCGGGAGGCCGCCCGCATCCTGGGCGAGCTCGGCACCCCGCTCCTCATCCACCAGCCCCGCTACTCCATGCTCGACCGGCGCCCCGAGGAGGGCGGCCTGCTGGACGCGCTGGACGAGCTCCAGGTCGGCTCCATCGTCTTCTCGCCGCTGGAGCAGGGTCTGCTCACCGGCCGCTACCTCGACGGCATCCCCGAGGGCTCGCGGGCGGCGAGCGGCAGCCCGTTCCTGAACTCCGACGCGGTCACCGAGGACCTGGTCGGGCGGCTGCGCGAGCTCAACGACATCGCCGCGTCCCGTGGCCAGACCCTCGCCCAGCTGGCGCTGGCGTGGGTGCTGCGCGGCGGCCGGGTGACCTCCGCGCTGATCGGCGCGAGCAGCCCGCAGCAGGTGGAGGACAGCGTGGGCGCCATCCGCAACCTGGACTTCGACGCGGAGGAACTGGCCCGCATCGACGCGATCGTCAAGGCCTGACCCGCGAGCCGGCCATGACCGGAAGCGGCTGAAGCCGAAGGTGCCGGGCACCGGGCCGCGGGTCGGTGCCCGACAGCCGTCGTGCGGTGCCCGGCGCCGGTGGGAGACCGGCCGCGGTGGGACGGCCGGTACCCGAGCACGGGCGCCGCCGGGCGTGGGCACCGTCAGCTGAGCCGCTCCTGTAGACACACGGTCACCGTGTCCCCCGCCTCCTTCCCGATGGCCCGGCGTACCTCGGCCTTGACGGGCAGCATGTGGGTGCCGTCCCCCAGAGCCATGAAGGAACTGCGGAAGGGGTGCCCGTCGATCGTCCCGCGGACCTTCACCAGTCCCCGGGTGCCGAAGAACTCCACGGAGGCGGGCCAGCGGACGCAGGTCCAGCTGCCCTTCTCCGGGCTCTTGCTCAGCTCGGCGGTGAATTCCGCGTCCACTTTCCCGGTCGTGGTCATGTCGTCCTCCGCTGCCGGTGGTCTCCCGAATCAGGGGCTTCCACTCAAGAGACCACCGGTGGCGGCGAAACTCATCGCGGGGCGTCGCCCCTCACGCCCCGGCGGGAACCCGGTCCAGGAACCCGAGCACGGCCCGGATCCGGCCGTCCGTGTCCAGCGTGATCACGTCGGAGCCGGCCACCGGCGCCGAGCCGTCCGTATCGCTCACCAGCTCCCAGGAGAACCGCGCCGTGTCGTGGTGCCCGTCCACGGCACCGGTGAGCCGGAAGGCGAAGCCCGGGAACTGCTCGTGGGCCGCCGCGATCACGGCCGCGATCCCCTCCTGGCCGCCGACGTCGGCGAGCGGGTCGGTGTAGGTGCCGTCCGTGGTCCAGGCTGCGGCGACCGCTTTGGCCCGGGCCTCGGGCTCCCGCGCGTTCCAGGCCTCGAAATAGCGGGCGACGGCACTCTCGTACCGGTCGGTGTTCGCGGTCATGGGCGATCAACCTCCATCGAGGACGTATCTGCTGGTAGGAACCCGGGTCCGCGCTGGTGTGACCCGGTACCGCAACCATGCCGGGATCGCGCCGGAGGGTCGATTACTCCTCAGGTAATGACGGCATCGGCATGCACTCGTCATTTTTCGGCCAGGTCGGGCGGTGAATATGCCAGGAGAGTGGCCAAAAAGTCGTGGTGACAGTGTTTCAGTAGTGAACATACTCAGTTTCTAGGGCTTCACATCCAGCGAAGAGCCAGTCACACACAGCACTTGAGCCGCATCGAAAGCGAGGCCCGACCGGCAAGCGAGCGAAGCACCCGGGGGAGTGGATCGTGCACGACGAATTCCTGTGCCATGTCACGGGGTACGGCACCTGCGCCGGGCGGCGCATCGGCGTACCTCTCGGAACCTATCGGGCCCCGACCCTCGCCCTCGCCCTGTGGTGGCTGCGTGACCGTGCCTCCTGGATCGCCGAGCGATTAGACCCCCAGCCCGAGGCCGAGCACTTCCCCTCCGGCGCGCTCGTCCCGGTCGCCGGCACCGTGGCCGACGTGCCCGGCGTGCTGCGCGCCTGGTGCGGTGACGTCATCCAGCAAGGGCTGGTCGCCGACGAGTTGGCCGCCGGACGGCTGGTGCGGATCGCCGCGTGCGACGACACCACGGAGTACGAGCTGCTGGCGGAGTCCGTGGACGCACTGCGCATGCAGCGCACCGCCTCGACCCTGTTCACGCCCGTGGCCTGAGCGGCGACGTCAAGCACACACTCGGGCTAATCGGTAGAATTCTGGCATGGCGGAGCGGCCGGTCGCACCGACGGCGCCCGAGCTCGTCCTGGAGACCGAGACCGGCTCCACGGTGGTGAGCCCGGGCCACGACTACCACGTCGGTCGCGACCCGTTGAGCGACATCGTCATCGACGATGCGCGGGTCTCGTGGCACCACGCGGTGCTGCGGCCCGAGGACGGCCACTGGACCATCGAGGACGAGAACAGCACCAACGGCACCTACGCCGACGGCCGCCGCGTCCACGAGTGGGGCGTGGGCCCCGGCAGTGTGATCCGCTTCGGCAGCCCCGCCGACGGCCCGTGCGTCGTCCTGGCGACGCGCCCGCCCCCCGCTCCCGAACGCCCCTCAGCGGTGTCGATGCCCGCCCTCACCGGAACCTTCCGGCAGCCCACGACGGTACGGCCGCTGCCCACCCGCGCGGTCCGCATCGGCCGCGCCGACGACAACGACCTGGTCATCGACGACCTGGTGGTCTCCCGCCGGCACGCCGAGCTGTGCGCGCTGCCGGACGGGACGTACGAGATCGTCGACCTCGGCAGCCACAACGGCACCTTCCTCAACGGCCTGCCCGTCTCCCGCGCCCCCCTGGGCCCGGGAGACATCGTCGGCATCGGCCACTCGGCGTTCAGCCTGGTCGGCGACGAGCTGCAGGAGTACGTCGACACCGGCGAGGTCTCCCTCGACGTGCAGGACCTCACCGTCGCCGTCGACCACGGCCGCAAGACCCTCCTCGACCAGGTGTCGTTCCCGGTGGGCGAGAAGTGCCTGCTCGCCGTCGTCGGCCCGAGCGGCGCAGGAAAGTCCACGCTCCTCAACGCCCTCACCGGGCAGCGCCCCGCGGACCACGGCACCGTCCTCTACGACGGCCGCGACCTCTACCGGGACTACGCCGAACTGCGCCAGCGCATCGGCCTCGTCCCGCAGGACGACATCCTGCACGCCCAGCTGACCGTCCGCAGCGCCCTGACCTACGCCGCCGAACTGCGCTTCCCGCAGGACACCGCCAAGGCCGAGCGCCGGGCCCGGGTCGACGAGGTCATCCGGGAACTGGGCCTGGAGCAGCGCGCCGGACAGCCCGTGCACAGCCTGTCGGGCGGCCAGCGCAAGCGGGTCAGCGTGGCCCTGGAACTGCTGACCAAGCCGTCCCTGCTGTTCCTGGACGAACCGACCTCGGGTCTGGACCCCGGCATGGACCGCTCGGTGATGCACATGCTGCGTGGCCTCGCTGACGACGGCCGCACGGTCATCGTGGTCACACACAGCGTCCTCAGCCTCGACGTCTGCGACCGGCTCCTCGTCCTCGCGCCGGGCGGGAGGATCGCCTACTACGGCCCGCCCGAGGACGCCCTCGCCTTCTTCGGTTTCGCCGAGTGGCCGGAGGCGTTCGAGGCTTTCGAACGGGACCGCGACCGCGACTGGGCGGGGGAGTTCCGCACCTCGTTCCTCCGGCGGCGATACGTCCTGGACGCGACCGCCCAGCCCCGGCAGCCCCGCTCCGGTCCCGTGGTCATCACACCGCCGCAGCGCCCCCGCAGCCGCGGCGCCCAGCTCGGCACCCTCGTCCGCCGGTACGCGGCCGCCCTCGGCGCCGACCGCACCTTCCTCGCCATCATGATCGCGCTGCCGTTCGTGATGGGCGCCATGGCCCGGGCCCTCGCGGGCAGCAGGCTGACCCAGGAGACGGCGATGAACGCCCTGCTGATCCTGTGCGTCGGCGGAGTCCTCACCGGGGCGGCCAACGCCGTGCGCGAACTCGTCAAGGAACGGGTGATCTACCGGCGCGAACGGGCGGTCGGGCTGTCCAGATCCGCGTACCTGATGTCCAAGGTCGTCGTCCTCGGCACGATCACCGTGGTGCAGGCCGTCGTGCTCACCCTGGTCGCCCTGCTCGGCGTCGACCTCAACGCGCCGGGTGGCGAAGGCGTGTTGATGCCGCCCCTTGTCGAGATCACCGTCGCCGTCGCCCTGCTGGCCTTCACCGCGATGATGCTCGGCCTGGTGGTCTCCGCGATGGTGCGCAAGGAGGAGGTGACGATGCCGCTGCTCGTGCTGCTCGCCATCGTCCAGGTGGTCTTCTGCGGCGCCCTGCTGAAACTCGACGGCGTGCCCGGCCTGGAACAGCTGTCCTGGCTGGTGCCCTCACGCTGGGCGCTGGGCGCGATGGCCGGCACCATCGGCCTGGCCCGGATCGTGCCAGGCGAACTGACCGGCGACCCGCTCTTCGACCACGCTGCCGGGGTGTGGCTGCTGAACGTGGCCATGCTGGTTGTGCTGTCGGCGGCCTTCGGATACGTCGTCGCCCGGCTGCTGCGCCGGCACGAGCCCGCCGTGATGCGGAAGTAGGGGCGGCGATGACGACCCCCGGATTCCGGCCCACCCACGTCGTCCCGCAGGACGGGATGCCTGCCTGGGAGGTTCCCGACCCCACCCGGCCCACCGTGCCCCTCGACGCGCTGCTGCCCGTCCAGCTCGCCGAACGACGCGGTGACTGGGCGTACGTCCTGTGCGCCAACGGCTGGTCCGCCTGGGTCGACGGCCGCCGACTGGTCGCCGTACCCCAGGACCCGCCGCTCGCCGACGGCCCTCTCACCCGCGCCGCCGACCCCCGCCCCCTGCTCGCCCGCGCCGAACAGGCCCTGGCCCGCTACCGGGCCGCCGTCGAGGAACTCGCGGCCGGCGGGCTGGCGGGCGAGGCCTTCCGGGGGCGTACCCGGGGCCTGCGGCTCGGCGTCGTCGTGGACGGGGAGTCGATGTGGCTGTACGACGCCGAGCAGGGCCGGTGGGCGTACGCGGACGGGGCACGCCTGAGCACCTACGCCACGGACGACGGGCCCCGCGCCGCGGCCGGGGAGGCCGGACACGCCCCCACCCAGGTCGTGAGCCCCGATGGCGCGTGAAGCGAGCCTCTTCTCGGGGCGGCCCTCCGAGCTGGTCGGCAAGCAGGTTGCCGGCTACCGCCTCGAACACGAGATCGGCCGGGGCGGCATGGCCGTCGTCTACCGCGCCCGGGACCTGCGCCTGGACCGGACCGTCGCCCTCAAACTGCTCGCCCCCGAACTCGCCCGCAACGACACCTTCCGCCGGCGCTTCACCCACGAGTCCCGGGTGGCCGCCGCCATCGACCATCCGCACATCGTGCCGGTCTTCGAGGCGGGCGAGACCGACGGCGTCCTGTACATCGCGATGCGGTACGTCTCCGGCAGCGATCTGCGCCACCTCCTGGACCGCGACGGCCCCCTGCCGCTCGCCACCGCGGTCCGTATCGCCGCGCAGGTCGCCTCCGCGCTGGACGCGGCCCACGAAAACGGCCTGGTCCACCGGGACGTGAAACCCGGCAACATCCTGGTGGCCCGCGGCACCGACAGCGACCACCCCGAGCACGTGTACCTGACCGACTTCGGCCTGACGAAGAAGTCCCTGTCCCTCACCGGATTCACCTCGGTCGGCCAGTTCGTCGGCACCCTGGACTACGTGGCCCCCGAGCAGATCTCCGGCCGCCCCGTTGACGGCCGCTGCGACGTCTACGGCTTCGCCTGCGTCGTCTACGAGACCCTCGCGGGCCGCCCGCCCTTCCGGCGCGACGACGACATGGCCCTGCTCTGGGCCCACCAGTACGACGAGCCGCCCCCGCTGACAGGGGAGCGCCCCGACCTCGACGAGCACCTCGACCCCGTCTTCGCCAAAGCGCTCGCGAAGAGCCCCGAGGAACGCCACGACTCCTGCCTCGCCTTCGTCGCGGCCCTGCGCACCGCCGCAACCGGCGTCGCTCCGGCCACCGGCCACCCGCCGACGGAGGTGGACCTGCGGGTCGTGGAGAGGGAGGAGGGGCAGCCCGCGCCGCCACCGGCCTGGGCCGCACCGGTCTTCGGACGGGGATGACGCCGGTGGGCCACCGGCTCACCGGCGACTGGCGCGCCGGCTCACTCACTCGACGACGGTGTCCGGCCGTTTCCGGCCGCGCCCCGGCGCCGTACCGGTCTGGCCAGCAGTGCGCCCAGGAAGCCGGTGGCCAGGCCCCACAGCAGGGCCAGGCCGACCGCCGTCCAGATCTCGGGCCTGAGGAACAGGTCGCCGCCCAGGTCGCCGCCGAGGTCGCCGATGCCGAGGACGGACAGACCGTAGTGCGCGGAGATCCGGCCGACCAGGCAGATCATCAGCACCGTCAGCGCGAGGGCCACCGCCATGTGCACGGCGTGCTGCCACGCACGCATCCGGGCCGGCGAGCGCGCGGCCATGACGAAGGCGGCGGCCGTCAGCAGCACCGCGTTCACCACCAGGAGCCACCACACCCTGCCGTCCTGTTCCGCGAGCGTGCCCAGATTGAGCGTGGCGGTGTCCGAGGAGCGCAGCACCTCGTCGAGCACGTGCGGCATCGGCAGCCCGAAGGGCCCCTCGACGCGGCCGTTCCAGGTGGCGCCGAGGCCGATCGTCAGGGTGAGCCACACGAGGTTCGGCATGCCGAGCAGGATCACCGCCAGGGTCTCGGCCGCATGGCCCCGGGTCACTGCGACGACGAGGGCGACGAGCACGCCCAGGGCCACGTAGGTGAGCAGCAGCACGACCATGGCGTACGCGGCGGGCCGCACCGACGCCTGAAACCGCAGCAGCCGACCGGGCAGCGGCGCCCCGCGTGACACCAGTACGGCAAGCACCAGTACTCCGGTCATCCACAGCAGCCCGAAGAACAGCGTCGGCGGCACATCCGTGGTGAACCCGACCTTCGGCGACACGCCGAACAGGTCACCGAGGTCGCTCACCGTTCCCTCACCGAGGGAGAGCGCGAAGGTCTGCCGGGCCGTGAGAGCCAGACCGAGCTGGGCGAGCAGCCACAGTACGGCGATCCGCGCCGCCCACCCGGCGAGTTCCCCGGCGCTCGCGACCGCCCGGTGCCGAAGGGGCCGCAGAAAGCCCGCCCCGAGCACCAGCGCACCGACCAGCGTCACCGAGAGCGGGATGACGGTGAGCCCCGCCTTCGTGTCGGCGAGCTCACCGGCGTTCCCCGACAGCTCGATCGTGCCGCCGACCGCCGTGACCACGGTCGCCGCCACGACCCGGGGGAACGCGTTGTCGGGAAGGTCCCCGGCCCCGGCCGCCCACAGCCCCAGGCCGGCGACCACCCCCATGGCGATCAGCGCGGCCAGAACGACGGTCAGCGCCTGCACCCAGCCGTGGCGGGCGAGGACTGCCTGGTCGGAGCGGGTTCGGACACTCACCCTGCCACGCTAAGCAGCGCCCGTGCGCCGCGCCCGCCGGGAGAGCCGTCCGCGTCGGCTTGCGGGCGGCACCGCACCGGAGCACACAATGGGATGTTGAGGAAATAAGCGGAAGTACCTACACAAAAGACGCTGGAATCCCCGTCGGGAAGAAGAGCTCGTGAGCGTCGAACCGCCGTCCTCCGGCCGACCCACAGGACCCCCCTCCGGACCTCTGTCAGGCCCCTCCCAGCCGCCCTCGGGCCCACCCTCGCAACCTCCGGGCGGGGGCGGAGCGCACGCGCCGGAACCGGGCCGCCCCTGGTGGCAGTCCGCGCCCCGCGTAGCCGTCGTGTCCATGCTGGTGGTGGCCGCGGTGGTCCTCGCGGTCGTCTTCACCCGCCCCGACGGCGGCTCGGGCAGCAGCGCGGGCGGCAGCGGGGGCGGGGAGGTCTTCCTCCAGGCGGCGGGCAAGACCGGCCCGGACCCGTTCACCGAGTCGTCGGCGACGGACAGCTCCGCCCCGCCGGCCTCCGCACCCGCGACCACACGGTCGGCGCCCGCCAACGCGGTACGGAGCGTCGACGGCGGGGCCCCCGGCCTCTACGGCGGTACCCGCAACGTCGCCAGCTGTGACGTGGAGAAACAGATCACCGCACTCCGGGCGACCCCGGCGAAGAACAGGGCGTTCGCCTCCGTGGCCGGCGTCACCCCGTCCGAGGTGCCGGCCTACCTGCGCGCCCTGACCCCACTGCAACTGCGCATGGACACCCGCGTCACCAACCACGGCTACCGCGACGGCGCCGCCACCAGCTACCAGGCGGTCCTGCAGTCCGGCACCGCCGTTCTCGTCGACGGCCGTGGAGTGCCCCGCGTCCGCTGCGCCTGCGGCAACCCGCTCACCCCGCCGGTGGCCCTGCAGACCACGCCCCGCCGCATTGGCGACTCCTGGCCGTCGTACCAGCCCTCGAACGTGGTCGTGGTCGCTCCCGCGCCGCAGGTGGTGAAAGTCTTCGTGATCTACGACCCGGACCGCGGCGACTGGTTCGCCCGGCACCCGGGGGACACCGGCGGGAAGGACAAGAAGGCCAAGCCGCCCAAGCACGGGGTCACACCGTCGACGACCGTGTCCACCCCGAAGTCCCCGTCGTCCGACTCCCCGTCGCCCTGCGTCTCCCTGACCGGGGACCGGACCGGGGTCGGTGGGGCAGATCCCTGCCCGTCGCCCACGTCGACAGCACCGTCCTCGCCGTCGTCGAGCTCCGAATCGCCGTCGTCGTCGAGCTCCCAGCCGCCGTCCTCCAGTTCCCCGCCGCCCTCCTCGGAGTCGTCGAGCCCCGAAGTGGTCACCAGCGAGCCGCCGTCGTCCGAATCCTCACCCGTGCCGTGACCACTCGGACCGTTCGGCCACTACTCGGACCGTTCGGCCACCGCGTAAGCAGTGTCACGGGGACACTGGGACTGTGACGCGCGGCTCGGGGTACGAGGACTGATGCAGCAGCGTCCGGCCAGTCCGGCTTCCGAGAGAGAAACGCATGATCGAGCATCTGGACGGGGCAGTGATACCGACTGGTTTCGACGTGCCCGTGGAACCGCTACGGCGGGCGGCGCACTACACGGGCGAACCGGGATGCATAGCGGAGGCCAGGTCCTTCGCCGCGACGTTCCTCCAGCAGCTCAGGACCGAGTGGTGCGCCGACGTCGCGGCCCGGGCCGAGGACGCGGTGCTTCTGGTGGTGAGCGAGCTGGTCACCAACGCCGACCGGCACAGCAACGGGCCGTACATCCTGGAGCTGGAGGGCACGGACGCCACGGTCGAGGTGATCGTCTACGACAGCAGCGCGGCGCTGCCCCGGCGCTTCCCCAAGGATCCCGAGCGCATCGGGCGGCACGGGCTGGAGATCGTCCACGTGCTGGCGGCCGACCTCGCTGTGGAACGGGTGCCGGTCGGCAAGCGCGTCCGCGCCGTCGTGGACCTCGGGCGCGAGTGACGCGTCTTCTCGTTGTTCGTCTTGTTCGTCGGCGTCTTCTCCGGCCACTCGTCGCGGGTGCCTCCCCACATCGTGTGGGGAGGCACCCGCTCTCGGTGAGTCCGTGTCCGTGTCAGGCGCAGCCCAGCTCGCCCAGCATGCCCTGCCGCAGCCGCGTGATGATCCGCTTGATCAGCCGCGACACGTGCATCTGCGAGCAGCCGAGGCGTTCGCCGATCTCCGCCTGGGTGGCCTCCTCCACGAACCGCATATGGATGATCTGGCGGTCGCGGTCGCTCAGCTCGGCCATGAGCGGAGCCAGTGACTGGAAGTCCTCCACCAGCCGCAGGCCGTTCTCCTCCACACCGATGAAGTCGGCGAGGACCGCCTCGCCGCCCTCGGGCCCGTCACCGGTGAGCGCGGCGTCCAGCGACGAGGAGTTGTAGCCGTTCGAGGCGATCTGCGCCTCGACGACCTCGTTCTCCGGGATGTTCATCAGGGTGGCGAGCTCGGCGACGGTCGGATCGCGGTCCAGGCGGCTGGCGAGCTCCTCACGGGCCTTGGCCAGCTCCACGCGCAGCTCCTGGAGCCGGCGCGGCACGTGCACCGCCCACGTGGTGTCGCGGAAGAACCGCTTGATCTCGCCCACGATGTAGGGCAGCGCGAACGACGTGAACTCGACCTCGCGGCTCAGCTCGAAGCGGTCGATGGCCTTGATCAGACCGATCATCCCGGTCTGGACGATGTCCTCCATGTCGTCGCCGCGACCGCGGAAACGGCCGGCCGCGAAGCGCACGAGGGACATGTTCATCTCGATCAGGGTGTTGCGCGCGTACTGGTACTCGTGCGTCCCCTCCTCGAGTTCGGTCAGGCGACGAAAGAACTGGCGGGACAGCTGCCGCGCGTCGCGCGGCGCCACGGTCCGCGGGTTGTCGACTCCAGGCAGCGGTCCGTCACCCGTCGTCCTGGTCCTGGCGGTCTGTTCGACGACCTTGGCCTCCGACCGGATCACGGCGGTGTCCATTACCTCTCCCACAAAGTCACGGCTCGACGTCTGCCTCTTCGGCCTGGGTTGTATCGGGTCCTGCTTCGGGTGCGCGGATTGCGGGTACCCGAACGGCGGCAACGTATGCACGTAGAACTAAACCGAACGGGTTCTTCTTCGTAGCGCGTACCCGGACTGTGACGACCCATGCCTCCTCTGTGGCCGCGCGGCGCGACATCGGTGGCGACGAGGATCAAGACGAACCACTGACGATTCCACCCAGGGCGGAATGCCCGCCCCTTCCCCTGAAGTCCAGGAAAACTAGGCTGAAGCGGTGAGCAGCCAAGCGACGAACCAAGCCCGCGTGATCCCCCTGCGCCCGCAGAGCGCACGCCCGGGGACCGCCCGCCCGGCGTCCGAACGCCCCGCCACCGCGCCTCCCGAACCCGCCGGCAGGGAACCCCTCTGGCGTGACCTGGTCGGAGACGTCCTGCGCCGCGAGCGCCTCGCCCAGGAGCGCACGCTCAAGGACGTGGCCGACGCCGCCCGGATCTCCATGCCGTACCTCTCGGAAGTGGAGCGCGGCCGCAAGGAGGCCTCCTCGGAGGTCCTCGCGGCCGCGGCGCACGCCCTGGGCCTCGGCCTCGGCGACCTGCTGTCGCTGACGCAGGGCGAGCTGGCCCGCCGGACCTCGGCGGTCCGCGGCCGCGGCCGGTCCGCGGCGCCCTACGACGGGCTCTGCCTCGCCGCCTGACGCGACCCGCCGGCAGCCGGCGCCTCAGACCCTCGCGAGGCGCCGGCTCACCACCTCGTCGGCCAGCCCGTACGCCACCGCCTCCGCGGCGGTGAACACCTTGTCGCGGTCCATGTCCGCGCGCAGCGCCGCGACGTCCCGGCCGGTGTGCCGCGCCAGCACCTCCTCCACCTGGGAGCGGATCCGCACCATCTCCTTGGCCTGCAGGGCGAGATCGGACACCGTGCCCTGCCGTCCGCCGCTGGCCGGCTGCCCCAGCAGCACCCGCGCGTGCTCGAGGACGAACCGCCGCCCCGGATCCCCTCCCGCCAGCAGTACGGCCGCCGTCGAGGCCGCCTGTCCGACGCAGAACGTTGAGATCGGCGCCTGCACGTACGTCATCGTGTCGTAGATCGCCATCAGCGAAGTGAACGATCCGCCGGGGGAGTTGATGTAGATCGCGATCTCGTTGTCCGGCGCCGACGACTCCAGATGGAGGAGTTGCGCGATGACGACGTTGGCGACACCGTCGTCGATCTCGGTGCCGAGGAAGATGATCCGCTCCGACAGCAGGCGGCTGAACACGTCGTACGACCGCTCGCCCTGCGGGGTCCGCTCGACGACGTTCGGAATCGTGTAGGTCCCCACGTCACAGTCCCATCCGTCGTTTCGAGGCGGCCGGGCGGACGTCCTCGAGGGACGTGACGACCCGGTCGACCATGCCGTACTCCAGGGCCTCCTCGGCCGTGAACCAACGGTCGCGGTCGCCGTCGCGGGAGATGGTCTGAGGGCTCTGCCCGGTGTGCTCCGCGGTGATCCGCTCGATGGTCCGCTTGGTGTGCTCCAGGTTCTCCGCCTGGATCTCGATGTCCGCGGTGGTGCCACCGATACCGGCCGACGGCTGGTGCATCATGATCCGCGCGTTGGGGAGCGCGTACCGCTTGCCCGGCGTGCCGACGCTCAGCAGGAACTGGCCCATGCTCGCGGCGAAGCCCATGGCGAGCGTCGAGACGTCGTTCGGGATCAGCCGCATCGTGTCGTAGATGGCCAGGCCCGCGTGCACGGAACCGCCGGGACTGTTGACGTACAGGCTGATGTCGGTGCGCGGGTCCTCGGCGGACAGGATCAGCAGCTGGGCGCAGACCCGGTTCGCGGAGACCTCGTCGACCTGGGTGCCCAGGAGGACGATGCGCCGGCCGAGCAGTTGGGCGGCCAGGTGGTCGTCGAACCGGGTGGGCGGGGTGTCGCCCTCCTCGGCCCGCGGAGCGAGCGTGGCGAGTGGAGTCATCGGTTTCTCCTCGTGGTGGCGGGGATGCCGTCGAGTCCACTCTTGACCGCGGACGGTGCCCGCGGCCGGGTTCTCTGCCCGCGGCAGATTCGCCACGGGCAGAGCGGGCGGCCAAGGCCCCTACCGGGTCAGCGGACGCCCTTGTCACGCAGGTGCCGGAAGAACGCGCGCACGTCGTCCACCAGCAGGTCGGGCTCCTCCATCGCCGCGAAGTGCCCGCCCCGGTCGAGCTCCGTCCAGCGGACGATGTTCTCCGTCCGCTCCGCCTTGTGGCGCAGCGGAATCTGCGGGTCGCCCGGGAAGGACGCCACCGCGGTCGGGGCGGTCGAGGGCTCGTGCGGAGCGGCGATCCGCGCTCCGGTGGCGTGGGCGCGCTCGTAGTAGACGCGGGCGGAGGAACCGGCCGTCCCCGTCAGCCAGTAGAGCATCACGTTCGTGAGCATCAGGTCCCGGTCGACGGCCTCCTCGGGCAGCTCGACGCTGTCCGTCCACTCCCGGAACTTCTCGACGATCCAGGCGAGTTGACCGACCGGCGAGTCGGTGAGCGCGTACGACAGGGTCTGCGGCCGGGTGGACTGCACGTGGAAGTAGCCCGTCCCGTCCCGGAACCACCTGTCCCACCGGTGCCAGGAGGCGAGGGTGCGTTCCCGCTCCTCGGGGCTCAGCGCCAAAAGCTCCTCGGCGGTCGGCTCGGTGGCCGCCTGGGCGCCGGGCAGCAGGTTGAGGTGGATGCCGATGACCCGGTCGGGGTGGACGCGTCCCAGCTCGCGGGAGATCGCGGCGCCCCAGTCGCCGCCCTGCGCGCCGAACCGCTCGTAGCCCAGGCGCGTCATCAGCTCGGCCCACGCGTCGGCGATCCGGCGCGCCTCCCAGCCGGTCTCCCGGGTGGGCCCGGAGAACCCGAAGCCGGGGATGCTCGGCAGCACGACGTGGAAGGCGTCGGCGGGGTCACCCCCGTGGGCCGCCGGGTCCGTCAACGGCCCGACGATGTCGAGGAACTCGACGATCGACCCCGGCCAGCCGTGCGTGATGATCAGCGGGGTGGCGTCGGGTTCGGGGGAGCGGATGTGCGCGAAGTGCACCTGCGCGCCGTCGATCCCGGTCGTGAACTGCGGCCAAGCGTTCAGCCGCGTCTCGGCCGCCCGCCAGTCGTACTCGTGCCGCCAGTACCGCACCAGTTCGCGCAGGTAGTCCGACGGAACGCCGTACGCCCAGCCCACCCCCGGCAGCTCGTCCGGCCACCGGGCCCGGTCGAGGCGGTCGTGCAGGTCGTCCAGGTCGCTCTGCGGTATGTCGATGCGGAAGGGCCGGATGCCGCCGGTGGCGGGCGAAGACGTCATGGTGGCGATGGTAGTTCCGAACGATGTATTGGCCACCTGGATTGGTGGTCGGGCGACCGATGAGTTCCGCGCGTGCGAGCGGTCGACACAGATGACCGCGTTCCACACCCAGGAGGTACTCATGACCACCGACGGATTCACCACGTGTCTCTGGTTCGACGGCCAGGCGGAGGAGGCGGCCCACCACTACGTCTCGGTCTTCAAGAACTCCAGTATCGGCAAGATCGCGCGCTACCCCGAGGGAGCGCCCCAGGCCGCCGGCAGTGTCATGACCGTCGAGTTCACGGCCAACGGCCACAGGTTCCTCGCGCTCAACGGCGGCCCCCAGTTCAAGTTCACCGAGGCGGTCTCCTTCATGATCTTCTGCCAGAGCCAGGACGAGGTCGACCTCTACTGGACCAAGCTCACCGAGGGCGGCGGCGAGCCCGGCCCCTGCGGCTGGCTGAAGGACAGGTACGGCGTGTCCTGGCAGGTCGTCCCCGACCGCCTCGTCGAACTGACCACCGACCCCGACCCGCAGAAGGCCGCCCGCGCGACCCAGGCCATGATGACGATGGGCAAGATCGACATCGCCGCGCTGGAGAAGGCGGCCGCCGGCGGGTGAGC
This sequence comes from Streptomyces resistomycificus, assembly GCF_001514265.1. Lineage (GTDB taxonomy): Bacteria > Actinomycetota > Actinomycetes > Streptomycetales > Streptomycetaceae > Streptomyces > Streptomyces resistomycificus. The sequence continues at coordinate 1,037,009 of NZ_KQ948989.1, forward strand.
TCCTATTCGCGCAGGCTCTCGCCGACCACCCGCGTGATCTCCCGGGCGATACGCGTGATGCCGGGGGAGCGGACCGGGCAGGGCTTCGGTTCGGCCGTCGTGGGCGCCAGGCAGAAGTGCAGGTAGTCCTTGTCGAGGTGGAGGGCGGTACGGTCCCGGTCGGGCTGGGTGCAGTAGTCCGGGTGCTCGCGCTCGTAGGCGGTGCACGGCAGGTACTGGACCCAGCTCTGACGGGCGCCGGCGGGGCTGACGGTCTTCCCGGCGTCGGCGACGAGGTCGCCCGAGGCGGCGGCCCGCTCCCGGTAGAGGTCGTTCACCCGCCGGATCCGGTCGGGGGTGAGCGGGTCCGGGCCCTGCAGCACCCAGACGACTTTCGGCCGCTTCGCCCCGCCGGCCGTGGCGATCTGCTCGGTGAGCCGCTCGGCGTCGGCGGCGTACCGCTCGAAGTACTCGCCGGGCGAGGCGTTGTGCGTGATCCCGTCCATGCACCAGGTGTAGCCCCAGGCGTTGCCCCAGAACTGCAGGACCACGTAGTCCGGGCGCAGCGAGCGCACCAGGGCGGCCGCCTTGTCCCGGTCCGGTACCAGCGACCGCGCCTTGGTGCCCTCGAGGTAGTCGCACAGCGTGGTCCCCGAGTAGGGGGCACTCGTGTACTTCGCGCGCAGGTCCCGGCGCAGTTCCCGGCCGAGCACCCGCTGGTTCTCCATCGCGAGGGAGTCGCCGAGGTACAGCACGGTGGGCGCCTTCACAGGGGGGCGCTCGGAGGCGGCCGGCCGCCGGTGCTCGGTGGTGGGCGACGAGGCCGGCACGTCGGGCGGGGGAGGCGCCCCCTCCGGACCGGAGGACGGATCCGTGCACGCGCCGAGCATCAGCCCGGCGAGCAGCGTTCCCACGACCCACGCCCTGCGCATCCGACCACTCCCGCCCCGGTCACCGAAACGGCTCCCCAGGCAAGCACAGCCGGGCCCCGGGCGGAAGACCCACGACCGTGGGAGGTGACCTCTTCTGTCCCCTCCGACACGGGCCGGGCCGTTCGACGCGCGGTCCGGCGGGCGCATGGCTAGCGTGAGGAAACGGACCACCGGAAACGCACCACCAGAAACGCACCACCGGAAACGCACCACCCACCGAATCGGAGAGGCCGCAGTCATGGCCGTACAACCTGAGGGAACCCCCTGTTGGGCCGATGCGATGTTCAGCGACGTCGAGGGAGCCAAGAGCTTCTACGGCGACGTCCTGGGCTGGACCTTCGGCGAGTCGTCGTCGGAGTACGGCAACTACACCCAGGCCTACGCGAACGGCAAGGCCGTCGCCGCCGTCGTACCTCCGATGCCGGGCCAGGAGGGGATGTCGCAGTGGTGCCTGTACCTCGCCTCCCCGGACGCGGCGGCCACGGCCGGCAGGATCCGTGAGAACGGTGGCGAGGTACTGATGGGGCCGATGCAGGTCGGCGACTTCGGCACCATGTGCCTGGCCCGCGACCCCAGCGGCGTCGTCTTCGGCGTGTGGCAGGCGGGCGTCCACGAGGGGTTCGAGGCACCGCCGGAGCAGCCCGGCGCGTTCTGCTGGGCCGAGGTCTTCACCCGCGAGCCCGAGAAGTCCGACGCGTTCTTCCCGGCCGTCTTCCCGTACACCGCGAAGCAGATGCAGGACGACGGGGTCGACTTCCGCCTCTTCGAGGTGGACGGCGACATGATCCTCGGCCGGATGAGGATGACGGACGAGTTCCCGCCCGAGGTGCCGCCCTATATCAACGTCTACTTCGCCGTCGACGACTGTGACGAGGCCGTCTCGCGGGCCACCAAGCTCGGCGGCGTGCTCCGGTTCGGCCCCATGGACACCCCGTTCGGCCGGTTCGCCGCGATCAGCGACCCCCAGGGCGCGAGTTTCTCGGTGATCGACGTCTCGAAGACCGAGGGAGAGATGCCGCAGCTCACGGACGTCTCCTGAGCGACGTCCGGACGCCCCGCGCGGCCATGGCATGATCGGGCGCATGCGTGAACGTGTGGTGGCCGCGTGCGACGGGGCTTCGAAGGGAAATCCGGGACCGGCGGCCTGGGCCTGGGTCGTCGCGGACGATGCGGAGACACCGGACCGCTGGGAGGCCGGGCCACTGGGCAAGGCCACCAACAACGTCGCCGAACTGACCGCGCTGGAGCGCCTGCTGGCGTCGACCGACCCCGGCGTACCGCTCGAGATCCGGATGGACTCGCAGTACGCCATGAAGGCCGTCACCACCTGGCTGCCCGGCTGGAAGCGCAACGGCTGGAAGACCTCCGCCGGCAAGCCGGTCGCCAACCAGGAGCTGGTCGTGCGCATCGACGAACTGCTCGACGGCCGCTCGGTCGAGTTCCGCTACGTGCCCGCCCACCAGGTGGACGGTGACCCGCTCAACGACTTCGCCGACCGGGCTGCCAGCCAGGCGGCGACCGCGCAGGAGGCGGCGGGCAGCGAGCTGGGTTCCCCCGAGCCGCCGCCCGCCCCCGACGCGCCGGCCGCGCGAGCCCCGCGCAAGCGGCCCGGCGGTTCGAAACCGTCGGGCGGTCGCGGCGGCGCCGCCCGCACGATCAACGCGAAGTTCCCCGGCCGCTGTCTGTGCGGGCGCACCTACGCGGCCGGGGAACCCATCGCCAAGAACGATCAGGGCTGGGGCCACCCGGAGTGCCGCACGGCGGCGGCCGGGTAGCCCGCGCGGGCGCGGGCCGGATCACCGCGCCCGCGGCACGGCTGTGCCGGTCAGATCACCGCGCCGCGCCACCCGCCGGTCTCCTGGCCGCGCTCCTCGATGTACTTCTTGAAGCGCTCCAGGTCACCCTTGGCCTGCCGCGTCACGAACCCGAGCTTGTCGCCGACCTTCTCGGTGATGGTGTCCGGATGGAAGTCCATCTGCAGCATCACCTTGGTGTGGCTCTCGTCGAGCCGGTGGAAGGTGACCGCACCGGCCTGCTTGGCCTCCCCGGCGATGGTCGTCCACGCGACCCGCTCGTCCGGGATCTGTTCCGTGATCTCCGCGTCGAACTCCTTGTGCACGCCGTTCACGTTGGTCACCCAGTGGGTGAGGGTGTCGGTGCGCTGTTCGATGCGCTCCACCCCGCTCATGAACTCGGGGAAGGTCTCGAACTGCGTCCACTGGTTGTAGGCCGTGTGCACCGGGACGGAGACCTCGATGGATTCCTCGACCTTCGACAAGGGATTTCCCTCCTTCGTCTTCATGGGGACTTCGGGTGTTGTGGCGCGCGGGTACCGCGTGACCTGCGGGGCAAACCCCGTCGGCGATAGGTCAGTCGGTGTCGAACGTGTAGTGGACGGTGTGGTCCAGCAGGTCCGCGGGACGCGTGTCGTGCCACGGCTTCATGGTCTCGCCGAGGTCGACCACGTCCGGCGTCCCGGCGGTCGGCACATAACCCGACCCGGGGTGCCTGCGCTGCCACTCGGCCCACAGCTTGTCGACGTACGCGTGGTGCAGCCAGAACACCGGGTCGTTGGGGGAGGCACCGGTGGCCATCTGGCCGCCGACCCAGACGTGGACCCGGTTGTGCAGGTTGACGCCCCGCCAGCCCTCCAGATGGTTGCGGAAACCGTCCGACGCGCTGTTCCAGGGGGCCATGTCGTACGTCGGTATGGACAGGACGGACTCCACCTCGGCCCGCGTCGGAAGCTCCCGCACCCCGGTGCCGAGCGAACGCCGCAGGTAGGTACGGCCGTCGATGCGGACGCTGATCGGCCAGGCGCCGGAGTCGGCGGCGAAGGGCCCGTCCGTCACCCGCCCGTCCCGGCTGCGCCCGGTGCCGCCCAGGAAGTCCGGCGCCCACAGCGAGGACCGCGTCGAACGGTCACTGCTCCAGTCCCAGTACGGCAGCGCGACCGACGGGTCCACCGACTGCAGGGCACGCTCGAACTCCAGGAGGAATCTGCGGTGCCAGGGCAGGAACGACGGCGAACGGTGCCCGGTGCGTTCCCCGTTGTCGGTGTCGCCCACGATGAAGGCGTTGTGCGTGGTGACGAAGGCGTCGTAGCGGCCACTGCGCTTGAGCTCCAGGACGGCGGCGACGAAACGGCGCTTCTCGTCAGCGGTCAGGGTCGCCTGGTTCTTGCGGACGGTCATGTGCGGGTCTCCAAGGGAGGTGCGGGGCAGGTCAGTTGGCGGGGAAGGGCATCAGTGCGGCGCCCTGCAGTTCGTCGACGGCGGCGCGGGCGGCGGCACGCGGGGTGGCGACCGGGTCGTAGTGGCTGACGACGCTGATCCAGCTGCCGTCGGCGTTGCGCATGACGTGCAGTTCCACCCCGTCGATGAACACGGCGTAGCCGGTGCCGTGGTGATGACCGCCGCCGGCGGAGGGGCGCCCCACTATTCGGCGGCCCTTGTAGACCTCGTCGAAGGAGGCGGGCGCGCCGTGGTGGGAGTGAGGGTCGGCGGCGAACGCGCCCTGTGCGGCGGCGGCCTGGGTTCCGGCCGCCGTGGCGAGGGCGGCCGCGGCGGCGAGTGCCCGGCGGCGACTGAGTTCGGGCATGGGGGACCTCCTGGGATGCGGGAAATGCTCGGTTACGACTCCGCATGCCTATCGGTCGGGTGGAGAGCGGGAGAAATCCCCCGAGGCCGGTTGGCTCCGATCCAGACAATTACCCACATGTCATACAAGATTGAACAAAGTTGATCTTGCTTCGGGAGGGCTCGTCCCGCCCCGGAAGGGGGAATTCCTTCTCGCGGCAGCCGCGTTCTCGATGGTCTTTGGCGTACGGGCGGGGCGCCCGTGGCGTGGCTCACCTGCTGAAAGTGGCGTGATCGGGAAGGCCGTCGACGACATCCCCCGCCTGCTACCCTGCGTTGCCAATCAACCGCTTTGAGTAACCGTCAGGAGTGCGTGTGAAGGTCGCCTGCGTCGGCGGCGGGCCCGCCGGCCTGTATCTCTCGATCCTGCTGAAACGACAGGACCCGTCCCACGACATCACCGTCCACGAACGCGACCAGGAAGGCTCCACCTACGGCTGGGGAGTGACGTACTGGCGTGGACTGCTGGACAAACTGCACACGTACGACCCCGAATCGGCCCGCGCCCTGGAGGAGCACTCGGTCCGCTGGAGCGAGGGCGTCGCGCACGTCCGGGACCTGGCGACCCGGCACCGCGGTGACGAGGCCTTCGGCATCGGCCGGCACCGCCTCCTGGAGATCCTCGCCGGACGGGCCCGATCCCTGGGCGTACGGCTGGAGTTCGCGCACGAGATCACGGACGGGAACCTCCCCGAGGCCGACCTCGTCGTGGCGGCCGACGGCGTGCACAGCGCGCTGCGCACCCGGCACGCCGACCACTTCGGCAGCGAGATCAGGACCGGGCGCAACCGCTACATCTGGCTCGGCACCACCCAGGTCTTCGACGCCTTCACCTTCGCGTTCGTCGAGACCGACCACGGCTGGATCTGGTGCTACGGCTACGCCTTCGGCCCCGAGCGCAGCACCTGCGTCGTCGAGTGCGCGCCGGAGACCTGGAGCGGCCTGGGCCTCGACGAGGCGAACGAGGCCGACGGTCTCGCCGTACTGGAGAAGCTCTTCGCCGACGTACTGGACGGCCACCCCCTGATCGGCCGCTCCTCGGACCGGGCCGACGCCCAGTGGCTGAACTTCCGCACGCTCACCAACCGCACCTGGCACCGCGGCAACCTGGTGCTGCTCGGCGACGCGGCCCACACCACCCACTACTCCGTCGGCGCCGGCACCACCCTCGCGCTGGAGGACGCGGTCGCCCTGGCCGGCGCCCTGGGCGAGCACGCCGAACTACCGCGCGCCCTCGCCCACTACGAGCGCGAGCGGAGGTCGCAGCTGCTGTCGATCCAGAGCGCCGCCCGCTACAGCGCCCAGTGGTACGAGAACCTGCCGCGCTACATCAGCCTGCCCCCGGACCAGATGTTCGCCCTGCTCGGGCAGCGCCACTCGCCTCTGCTGCCCCACGTACCGCCCCGGTTGTACTACCGGATCGACAGGGCGGCCGGGCAGCTGGAGGCGCTGCGCAGGTTCAAGCGCTGGCTCGGACCGAAGGTGGCACGGACCGTGCACGCCAGGGCGCTGGCCTCCCGCAAGTAGCCACGCGCCACGCGCTAGCGGAACAACCGGTCGAGGAAGCCGTTGCCGAGGACGCGATGCGGGTCGAGCCGGTCCAGCGTCCCGGCCGCCTGCCCCCAGGCGGACTCACCGAACGAGGCGGGCACCACCGTGCCGATCACCTCCTCGTCGCTCCACACCGCCTCGTCCGTGTACGCCCACCCCTTGGACCACTCGACCCGGGTGAGGGCGTGCCCGCCGTCGTAGGCGTCCAGCAGGAACAGCTCGATCTCGCGCAGGAACATCTCCGCGTACGGGGTGCCGGGCAGGGTGAGGACGTCCAGCCACACGGCCGTGTCCCACTCGGGGTGTTCCTCGCTCGGCCGCAGCGCCGACAGCAGCGGGGCGCGGGCGCCCACCAGGTCCGCGTCGGCCGGTTCGTCGAGGCCGGTCACCCTGATCTCGACGGTGCCGTTGACCGGGAAGCGACCCCGGGCCGCGTACGCCGTCAGCCGCTCGCGGTAGTGGGAGGTGAACTCGGACACCACCCGCTGCACCTGGTCCCGGGTGGTCAGCACCGCGTACCCGTTGGCCGTCACCCGCAGCGTCGTCGGCTTCAGGTACAGCAGGGTGTTCTTGGAGGGCCCCCAGATGTCGGCGGACAGCGTCGCCACCAGTCCGAGCGCGGCCGTGTCGTACTGCGCGTTGCCGAGCACCGGCGCCAGGTACCAGGCCGCGTCCGACACCATCCGCCCCGCCAGGTCCGCCACCAGGGTCGGGACGTTGTCGGAGAACGGGTAGTTGTACGGCGACGTGACGCGCCGTGAGGTGAGCGGTTTCGTGGGGGAGACGCTCCACACCTTCAGCCAGGGGAACTCGGTGAAGGCGAACCAGATCGCCTCGACCCGCCCGGACTCCTCCAGGTAGCTCGCGAACGTCCGTCCTTCCTCCCCGGGTGCCGCGAACAGCTCACCCGCGGGAATGTCCACCCGGCTCACACAGCGCAGGTTGGTGTTCGCCCCCACCCGCAGCACCACCTCGGTGACCAGGGTCCGCCCGAGATGGGTGAGCAGAGCCGCGCAGTCCGCCTCGTCGCGGTGGAAGGTCCGCAGGACGTAGGCGCCGCCGTCCTCGTCCCACACCACCGCCGTCAGCGACAGCACCAGATTGCTGAGCGAGCCGTACGTGTGCCCGGGCAGCCGCCGCTCACCCTCGGCCGGTACGGCGGTGCCGTGCGCGTCGACGGCCAGGGCACCGCCGAGCGTGAGGTCACCGGGAGCGGGCGCCGCCGTGACGCCGAGCCCGTGCCCCTCCAGATAGGTGAGCAGCGCCTCCATGGTGACGCCCGTGCCGGCCCGGACGGACGAGGCGGACTCCAGGGCCAGGCCGGTGAGACGGGAGGCGGTGTCGACGAGGAGGACCCGCGCGTCCGAGGGCGTCCCCTCCTCGACCGTCAGTGGCGACCAGCCGTGCGAGGATCCCCGCGGCCGTACCGTCCAGCCGTGCCGCCAGGCCCAGTTGACGACGGCGGCCGCCTGCTCGCCGTTCTCCGGCGCGCAGGCCCACAGCCCGTCGGCGGTGATCTCGCCGACCCAGTTGCGGTACGCCGAGCGGTACAGGGCGACAGCCGCCGGGAAGTCCGGCAACTCCGCGGCGGCGACGGCCGGATCGGCGGCCAGCAGCACGGGCACTGCGGCCAGGGCGGCGGCGGAGCGGAGGAAGCCGCGGCGGGTCCAGGACGGGTCCTGCGGGTCTTCCGCACCTACGCGGTCTGCCGGTGGCACCGGAGGGAAGTTGCTTGCTGAACGATCAGTCACGTGGTCACGCTAGGCGCCGGTTGACACGTGCATGTCTTCCCTGGAGTCTTATCACTCGTGTGAGTGAATGACGCGCCGGTGTCGGGTCGGAGCGGCCGGTTCCGCGCGAGGTGGTGCCGGGTGACAGACTGACGCCATGGACGAGCGCACATTCGGTAGGTCGCAGCAGCACGCATCCGTCGTCGGCCTCGGCACCTGGCAGCTGGGTGCCGACTGGGGAGACGTCGACGACAAGGAAGCCCTGACGGTGCTGGAGACGGCGGCCGAGTCGGGGGTCACCTTCTTCGACACGGCCGACGTGTACGGCGACGGACGCAGCGAGCAGACCATCGCCGCCTTCCTCAGCGGCCGGCCCGACCTGCATGTGCTGGTCGCCACGAAGATGGGTCGCCGCGTCGACCAGATCCCGGAGAACTACGTCCTGGACAACTTCCGGGAGTGGAACGACCGTTCGCGCCGCAACCTCGGCGTCGACCGCCTCGACCTGGTCCAGCTGCACTGCCCGCCGACTCCCGTGTACTCCACCGACGAGGTGTTCGACGCCCTGGACACCCTCGTCGAGGAGGAGCGCGTCGCCGCCTACGGCGTCAGCGTGGAGACCTGCCAGGAGGCGCTGACCGCGATCGCCCGGCCGGGCGTGGCGAGCGTCCAGATCATCCTGAACCCGTTCCGGATGAAGCCCCTGCTTGAGGTGCTGCCCGCGGCCAGGGAGGCGGGCGTCGGCATCATCGCGCGTGTGCCGCTCGCCTCGGGCCTGCTGTCCGGCAAGTACACCAAGGACACCGTCTTCCCGGAGAACGACCACCGCACCTACAACCGCCACGGCGAGTCCTTCGACCAGGGCGAGACCTTCTCCGGCGTCGACTACACGACCGGCGTCGAGGCGGCCGCGGAGTTCGCCGCGCTCGCCCCCGAGGGCTACACCCCGGCCCAGCTGGCGCTGCGCTGGATCATCCAGCAGCCCGGCGTGACCACGGTGATCCCGGGCGCCCGCTCGCCCGAACAGGCGCGCGCCAACGCCGCCGCCGCCAAGCTGCCGGAGCTCTCGGAGGCGACGCTCAGCGCGATCCGTGAGCTGTACGAGCGGCGGATCAAGGACCAGGTGGAGGGCCGCTGGTAGCCCGACCGGGCCGGGTCAGGGGCTGAGCACCAGCTGGCGCTCCTGCTCCTGGTCGCCCGACGCGGTCCCCTGGTCGTCGGCGTGGAAGGCGCGCGTCAGTGTGTCGCTCGCCTTCTCGACGACCTCCGGCGCGCCCTGCACGGTGACCGTGACCGGGGCGGACAGGCGGCCGACGTCCCCCTGACCGGGCCCGCCCGCACCGGCGGCGAACGTGGCCGTGTGGACGGTGGCGTTCTCGTCGCTCGGCAGCTTGTCCGGAGCGCCGAAGGCGGGCTCCAGGGCTCGTACGACCTTCTGGGCGTCGGCGGTGCTTCCGCCGGAGAGCGTGACAGTGAGTTCGGTGCCGGGCGTGGTCAACGGGACTCCTCGAATCGTCGGGGTCTTGGGGGCGGGGCGGACGGCTGACGCGGGTGCACCGCGTGGTCCACGGCCGCTCGTGCTCCGTGTAACCGCCCGGTGATCGCTGAAACAGCCGCCCGCCCCCGGTTGGCGCCCGAGCCGCGAGGAGACCGGCTCTCAGGGCGGTGGTCCTTCGGATCCGCGGACCGTCACGTTCTCAGGCCCGCGGAGCCGTGGAGCCTTGGGCCTTCAGAGCCGGCCGCCGGTCAGGCGGGTGACCGGCCCGTAGGTGTGCCGCTCCGAACGGCGGCCGGCCGCGAAGGACGCGGCGCTCAGCACGGTGAGGCCCGCTCCGACGCCCGCGGCGACCAGCTTGCGGTGGCTGAGCACCGTCCACGCCGTCTTGGCGCCCGCGGCGACCTGCCCGGAGGCCGAGACGATCGCCTGTCGGCTCACCTCGACGCTCCTGGCCGCCGTCTGCGCGGCCGCGCTCGTCGCGTCGGCCGCACGCTGTGCTCCCGCCTTCGCGGTCGAAGCCGCCTCGTCGGTCTTCGTGGCCGCCGCCCGGGCGGTCCGGGTGGCGGGGGCGGTCGCCTTGTCGGCGTTCTGCCGCGCCTTGGACGCCGTGGCCGAAGCGGTGGTGGTGGTCTTCTTGTTCGTTTCCTTGTCCGAATCCGTCATGGGGTCCGGTTTGCCGTTCGGCTCCGTCGCAAACACGATCCCTCGGGTCCCTTTCTCCGCTGTCGCGACCGGTCAGAAACGCTTGAAACAGGGAACACGGTGCACAAGAACGAAAGCAGCGTTCGATCGGGCCAGGGAGGAAGCTTGTCGGCCAGCGGCAGCACAGCGGACACCAACAGAACGGGTCGCGACGAGACCGAGGAGGAGAGGGCCGACCGTAAGTGGGCGGAGCTCATCCAGGAGGTGAGGGTCGCCCAGACGGGCGTGCAGATCCTCTTCGGCTTCCTGCTCACCGTCGTGTTCACCCCGAGGTACGAGGACCTCACGGACACCAACAAGACCATCTACCTCGTCACGGTCGTCCTCGGCGCCGCCGCCACGGGTGCCTTGATCGGCCCGGTGTCCCTGCACCGCCTGGTGTCGGGGCACCGGGTCAAACCCCACGCGGTCGTGTGGGCCTCCCGGCTGACCTTCGTCGGCCTGCTGCTCCTGCTCGCCACCATGACGTCGGCGCTGCTGCTGATCCTGCGGGTCGCGACCCACGACGGGTACGTGCCGTGGCTGGTCGCCGGAGTCGTCGCCTGGTACCTGCTGTGCTGGTTCCTCATCCCGATGGTGGTGCGGCAGCGCAACTCGCTGAAGTGACGCCGCCGGGCGACGCGGCACGCTGAGGTGTCACGCCCGGCGGCGCCCGGGTCAGCCGCCGGCGAAGACGTCCTGGAGGAAGTCGTCGATCCGGATTTCCTCCCGCCCCGGTGCCACGACCTCGCGGGTCTCCCGCAGGAAGGTCGCGAGCGCCGGGGCCCACGCGAAGACCACCGCGCACTGACGGCCGCCGTCGGGGCGGGCGTCGCCGAGGAACTCGAGGCGCAGTTCCTCCCAGACCCCGGTCGAGACGGGACGCATGCGTACGTCGCCCACCCCGACCGGGCGGGCGAGGGCGGCCGTGAGCATCTCCCGGTCCAGCCGCCACCGCGCCAGCACCCGGCCGTCATGGCTGAACACCACGGTGACGGCGAACGGGTCCGCCGCGTCGTAGCTCAGGTGTGCGAGAACCGGAAAGCGGTCCGTGGCGCCCGCCTGGAGCTGCACGACGAGAGTCTTGTGCACGATGGTGTTCACTAGAGGGCCTCCGGAAGGAACCAGTTTTAGAGACCTCTAGTACCCCCGTCCTGCACAAGATGCTCAGCCCTCCGGGTGAATCCCGCGGGCTCCTCGCAGCGACGTGATGCAGGTGGCGATGGCGTTCTGGAGTTCCTCCAGGCGCTGGACCATGTCGTCCTCGTAGAAGTCCTGGGCGTCGTCGAAGGTGAGCTCCTCGAACACCTTCGTCGCCTTCTGCAGGCTGCTGTAGAACTTCGTCCGCCGCTCCTGGACGCGCAGTTCGGGATCGGCCTCCACGACCTCGACGACGAGCGACTTCATGGTGTCGTACGCCTCGGTCGCCCACTCGCCGGTGTCCTCGTCCTCCTCCAGCTCGTCCAGGAGCGACAGATGACGCTCTGCCTCCTGGCGGAGGTCGACGGGCGCGTCGATCGTCTGCCCGGCAGGGGTCCTGACCTGACCGGACTCGGCGATCTGACGCACGTATCCGATCCGGTCGGCCGCCCGGCTCTCGGTGGCGACGGCCTTCTTGAGGTCGTCTGTGCGTACCACGTCACGCGCCAACTCGGCCTGGAGTTCGGGGTCCTCCTTCAGCCGGTCCAGCAGGGCGCTGCGTGCCGCGCGGGCGGTGGAGGGGTCGGCGAGGATGGCGGCGCGCAGGGCGGTCGGGTTCTCGGCGACCTCCAGCGCCTTGGTCGGACGGATGCCCTCGGCCTCGGCGGCCTCGGCGATGGCGGTGCCGCGCTCGGACGTGGCGCTGTTGCGGGAGACGTAGTAACCCAGCCACACGTCGGCGTCCGGGAGTTCCACCTCCTGGCCCGGGGACAGCGCCTCGAAGTGCGGGACGAGACCGTCGTCGGCGGCCTTGTCCCACGCCTTGTAGTAGCGCATGACGCGCTCGGGCGAGCAGCCGGCGAGTTCGGCGAACTCCTTCGCCGACACCTTCGGCGTCTCGTCCGCGCCCTGGCCGCCGGGGCGCACGCTGCGCGCCACCATCAGGCCGAAGGCCCATCCTCCGGTCCGCGCGTAGACCCCGAACTCACGCGCGTCCCGCGCCACGAGGTCGGACAGGGGCACGGGGGACGTCTCGGACGGGACGATGGCAAGGGTCACGGGTGATTCTCCTGGGCAGGCTGGTCGGACCGCACACTGTGCGGCACGGCAGCCTATTGCACCTCCGCTCGCCCCCGCGGCAGCCGGGGCCCGCTCAGTCGAACGCGTCGTGCAGCGCCGGCAGCAGCGACTTCGCCGCCCAGTCGAGATACGCGGGCTGCGACTCCCCGCCGATCTGCACCAGCGCGATCTCCGTGAAACCGGCCTCCGCGTACGGCCGTACCGCCTCGACGAAGTCCTCCGGGTCGTCGCCGCACGGGATCGAGCCGGCGACGTCCTCCGGCCTGACGAACTGGGTGGCCGCCTCGAAGGCGTCGGGGTGCGGCAGTTCGGAGTTGACCTTCCAGCCGTTGCCGAACCAGCGGAACTGCGAGTGGGCGCGCTTGACGGCCGTGTCCCGGTCGGGGTCGTAGCAGACCGGCAACTGGCCCACGCGCGGCTTGCCCGAACCGCCGTGCCGGTCGAAGGCGTCCAGCAGGTCCGCCTTGGGCTCGGTGGCGATGACCAGGTCCGCCAGCCGGCCCGCGAGGGAGCAGGACTGTTCGCCGGAGACGGCGACGCCGATGGGCGGCGGCTGGTCGGGAAGGTCCCACAGCCGGGCCGACTCGACGTCGAAGTGCGTCCCGTGATGGTTCACATGGCCACCCTCGAAGAGCGCGCGGATGATCTCCACCGCCTCCTCGAGCATCTCGTGGCGTACGTCGACGGCCGGCCAACCGCCGCCCACGACGTGTTCGTTGAGGTTCTCGCCCGAGCCGAGCCCCAGCCGGAAGCGGCCCTCGGACAGCAGCTGCATCGTCGCCGCCTTCTGCGCGACGACCGCCGGGTGGTAGCGGACGCTGGGACACGTGACGTACGTCATCAGCGGAATGCGCGAGGTCGCCTGGGCGGCCGCACCCAGCACACTCCACGCGTAGGGGGAGTGCCCCTGCGAGCGCAGCCACGGAAAGTAGTGGTCCGAGGTCACCGAGAAGTCGTAGCCCGCCTCCTCGGCCCGCACCACGTGGTCGACGAGGTCGCGGGGGCCGGCCTGCTCGGTCATCATCGTGTATCCGATTTGCACCATAGGAGCCGGGTCCCCGGTCGGCGGGTGGGAAAACGGGCCGATCGGGGGCTCTCGATCACGGCCGGGAATCGGGGCAGGATGCCCGCATGAGCCCTCGCCGTCCTCCCCGTCGTGCCCTGCCCACGAGTACCCCCGCCGCCCAGGGCGTGAACGCCTCGGGTATCGAGGCATTCCTCGACGCTCTCGAAGCCGCCCCGGGCATCGAGCCGCACAGTCTCATGATCCTGCGGCACGACCACGTGGTGGCGGCCGGGTGGTGGGCGCCGTACACGCCGGACCGCGTCCATCTCCTGTACTCCCTCAGCAAGAGCTTCACGGCGGCTGCCGCCGGCTTCGCGGTCGCCGAGGGGCTGATCGGGCTGGACGACCCGGTGATCTCGTACTTCCCGGAGTTCGCGTCCGACATCACCGACCCGCGCAGCCGCGCGATGCTCGTACGCCACGTGGCGTCGATGTCCAGCGGGCACGACGAGGAGACCCACGAACGGGCGTTGGCGCTGGACCGGGACGAACCGGTCCGGGGCTTCCTGCTGCTGCCGCCCGACGGGGATCCGGGGACCGTGTTCGCGTACAACCAGCCCACGACGTACACGCTGGCGGCGATACTCCAGCGGGTCACCGGTCAGTCGCTGACCGAGTACCTGAGGCCGCGGCTGCTGGACCCGCTGGGCATCGAAGAGGTGGCGTGGACGCGGGACCGGGCGGGGCGCGAGCTGGGCTTCAGCGGCCTGCACGCCACCACCGAGGCGATCGCCCGGTTCGGTCTGCTGCACCTGCGGGACGGGGTGTGGGAGGGCGAACGGCTGCTGCCCGAAGGGTGGGTGGCCGAGGCCAGCCGTGTGCACATCGAGACCGCCGACGCGACCATGGCGGACTGGCGCAACGGCTACGGCCTCCAGTTCTGGCGGTCCCGGCACGGCTACCGCGGAGACGGGGCGTACGGGCAGTACTGCCTGGTGCTGCCCGAGCAGGACGCGGTGGTCGCGATGACCTCGGAGAGCGAGGACATGCAGGAGGTCCTGGACCTGGTCTGGGAGCATCTGACGCCCGCCTTCGAGCCCGGACCGTCGGCCGGCCGGCAGGCGCGGGACGCGGCCCTGGCGGAGCGGCTGGCCCGGCTGTCGCTGCCGTCGGCCCCGGGAAAGCCGGCACCGCCGGACCGGACGGAGGCCTGGGCCGGCGCCGAGTTCGGAGCTGACGCGGCCGAGGACGGTGCCCTGCGTCCGGGGAGCACGGTCGAGGTCTCGTCCGACGGGGACGGCTGGTGTCTGACGCTCGTCGAGGAGGGGGACCGGCTGGAGCTGCCGCTCGGACCCGGGGGTTGGGCCGTCGCCGAGGAGCCGGTGCCCGTCGCGGTGAGCGCGGGGTGGACCGACGCGGACACCCTCGTGGCGGACTTGCTCTTCCTGGAGACACCGCACCACCTCGTGGTGACCTGCTCGCTCACGGACCGGACGTGCACGGCGCGATGGCGCACCCAGCCGCTGCACGCGAGGCGTCTGCGCTCGCTGAAGGCGCCTCGCGGGTCATCCTGAGGTACGGCGGAACGTCTTCAGGAAGGTGTCCAGTGCCTCCCGGTTCGCGCTGTCGTTCCAGTCCGCGGCCGGGGTCGTCCAGCGCAGTGAGAAGCTGCGGCCCTCTCCGATCAGGAAGCCGCGGCCGAACGTGCGCACCCGGGTGCCGCCGACGTCGGCGAGCCACTCCATGTCGGCGGCCTCGCGCCCCTGGTACGTCGTCGCGCGGATCTCGCCGATCCGCCGGTAGTCGCCGGACGTCCTGAGGCCCGGCTCGACGTCGTCCCGCCACACGGCGACGGGGTCCGGGCCCACCCGCGCGCTGTAGGTGACGGCGAGGGTGCGGGGGTCGTCCTTCGCGCCGAGGATCACGCGGTACGCCAGATCGGACATCCGCGTGGTGCGCAGTGCCTTCCACCCCTCGGGCAGGGCCACGGAGAAGCCCTCGGGGGAGTGGAAGACGCGGTATCCGGCAGGCAGCCCGTCGCCCGTGGGGGTCGCGGTCGCGGAGGGGGAGGTCTTCGGCGGAGTGGGCGCGGGTGAGGTGGCCGGCTCGGTGGGGGTCGGTGAGGCCGCCGGTGGCGGGGAGGTCTGCCGGTCGGTGCCGCCGCCCGGTGCGACGGTGGACGCGGAGGGCGACGGGCTCGGCGGTGCGTCACTCGCCGAGGTGCTGGTGCCCGGCAGCTGGCGGGTCACGGCGAGGACGGCCACGGCCACGGTGACGACGGACAGGGCGGTACCGGCGACCAGGGCGCGCCTGCTCCAGCCGGGGCCCGCCGTGTACATCCCCCGCAGCCGGGGCCGGGACGCCGGGCTCACGGCCGTGTCGGGGTCCTCGTCGAGAGCGCGGGCGAGGGCTTCTCGGACCACCGGGCGGGTCAGCCGTTCCCGGGAGTTCTTGCGAAGCAGCCCCTGCACGGTCTGGGCGAGCGGACCGGCCCGCACGGGCGTCCGCAGCGGCAGCCGGTCCACGCCCTTCAACGTGGTCTCGGGCCGGTCCCGGTCACGGAAGGGGGGCCGGCCCTCGATCATCGTGTACAGGATCGCGCCGAGCGCCCACAGGTCGGCGGCCGGCCCGATCCGCTCGTCGCGGGCCTGTTCGGGCGAGGCGTACGACGGGGCGGTGACCCGGGGCGCGAGGGTCGCGCCGGCCAGTCCGAACCCGGTGACGACGACGGCGCCTCCCTCCCGCACGAACACCTGGCCCGGGCTCAGCTCGCCGTGCGTGATGCCCTCGCCGTGCGCGGCCTCCAGCACGTCGAGCAGCTCCAGGCCGATGCGCGCCGCCCGCACGTAGCTGAACGTGCCCTGCCGTGCGGTGAGTTCGCCCAGCGGTATCCCGTCGATGCAGTCGGTGACGGTCCACAGGGTGTCCGCCTCCACGACGGCGTCGACGACCGGGGCGACTCTGCCGGGGCACAGCAGCCCCATGGTCTCCGACATGCGGATGACCCGGGCGGTGGCCCGGCGTGCGCTGTCCCCCTCCGGGTCGGCCGGCAGCCCGATCTGGGTGAGCAGACAGGGGCGTTCGACCTGGATGTCCTCCCCGTACCAGCAGATGCGGTTCGTCTCGCGGTGAAGCACCTCCAGGAGCCGGTACCTGCCGGCCACCAGCTCGTGTGTGGAGACGTGCGCCTTGACCATGGTCATCCCTCGTTGAACCGCCGGCTCTCACCTTTCCCACAGGTACGGAGGCCGCAGCGGGATGTGTTCAACGAATCCGCAACTCAAGCGCCCCTGTTTTCCTTTGTTCGTCCGTTGTTCGGCAGGTCGGTGACAACTGGCCTGAGAAAGACCGTAGTTGTGCGTTCTCACCGAAGCCCGAACCGCTCCGACCAGGCCAGTACGTCACCGGTGGTCGCGTTTCCCCCGCACACCACCAGTCCCAGGCGGGCTCCCTCACCGACCCGCTCGAGGACCTGCCGGGCCGCGGGAAGAAGACAGCCGGCCGCCGGTTCGGCCCACACCTTGGCGTGGTCGGCGAGTTCGAGCGAGCCCCGCACGGCCTCCCGGTCCGGCACCACGAGCACCTCGGTCACCAGGGCGGACACGTGGTCGTACGTCAGTGGCGACACGGAGGGCGCGCTCAGCGTCGACACGATCGACGACAGCGGGACCGGCACCGGGCCGCCCGCGGCCAGCGCCCGGGACATGGCCTCGGCGCCCTCGGTCTCCACGCCCCAGATCCGCAGCCCCGGACGGCGGGCCCGCAGTGCGGCCGCCACTCCGGCGAGCAGCCCGCCGCCCCCGACACTGACCAGCACGTCGGTGAGGTCGTCGGCGTCCTGAGCGAACTCCAGCCCGACGGTGCCCTGCCCGGCGATCACCACCGGATCGTCGAACGGGTGCACCAGCGTCAGGCCCTCGTCCCGCAGCCGGGCCACGAGAGAGAAGGCGCCGTCCATGTCGTCGGTCAGCTGCACCGACGCGCCCGCCTCGCGCACGATCTCGACCGAACGGGCGGGCGCCGAACGCGGCATGACGACCGTGGCCTTCACGTCGAGAGCCGCCGCCATGACCGCGAGGGCGATCCCGTGGTTGCCCCCGCTGACCGCCACGACCCCGGCGGCCCGCTCCGCCCCGCTCAGCGACAGCAGTTTGGCCGTCGCCCCGCGGGCCTTGAACGAGCCGGTGCGCTGCAGCAGTTCCAGCTTCGCCGTGACGGGGACACCGAGCAGCGAGGACAGGCCCGGGCTCGGCACCGTCGGGGTGCGTACGACGTGTCCGGCGATCTGTTCGGCCGCGGTCTCGATGTCCGTGATCCCGATCAAGGCAGTCGTCCTTCCGGCGTGGGTGGTGATCCACGCAGTCTCGCACCCCTGGTGTGGGCCGCGACACGGGTCGGCCCGACGGTGTGCCGAGGTGTCGGGCGGTGTGCTCTCAGAGATCGCGACAGACGAGGAAGTCCAGTAGCGACCGCAGGTCGTCGGCCGCTCCCGCCGGGATCGGCAGACCGGCGAGGGCCGCCTCGGCCGCGGCGACATGACGTCGCGCCTCGGCCAGTGCCGCCGTCCGGCCGCCCGCCTCGTCGATCAGCGCGGCCGCCACCGCGGGATCCCCGGCCGACTCCAGGACGGTGACGAGGTGCGCGGTCGCGGGGGAGGGGGCGTCGAGCGCCGCCAGGACCGGATAGGTCTTCTTCCCCTCCCGCAGATCGCCGTGGACGGGCTTCCCGGTGACCTCCGGGTCCCCCCAGATCCCCAGCACGTCGTCGACGATCTGGAACGCCACCCCGAGATGCCGCCCGGCACGGTCCAGACCGGTGACCACGGCGGGCGGCGCGCCGCCCAGCACCGCGCCCAGCGCGGCCGAACACCCCAGCAGGGCACCGGTCTTGTGCTCCGCCATCGCGAGGTACTCGCCCGGCCGGACGCGGCGCGCACCCGCCCATGGGCGGGTGGCGAACAGCAGGTCGTCGGCCTGCCCGCGCACCAGGTCACCGAGAGACGCGGACAGCAGGCGCAGCGCTGCGGGCCCCGCCGACGTCCCGGCGAGCGTCTCCACGGCCAGGGCGAACAGCCCGTCGCCCGCGAGGACCGCCGGGCCGGTGCCGTACGCCTTCCACACGGTCGGGCGGCGGCGCCTGGCGGCGTCGCCGTCCATGATGTCGTCGTGCAGCAGGGAGAAGGTGTGCACCAGCTCCACCGCGACCGCCGCGGGCACCCCGGCCCGCCCGGGCGCACCGGCCGCCTCCGCGCCGAGCACCGCGAGCGCCTGGCGTACTCCCTTGCCGCCGGACGCGACGGCGGGGCCGCCGCCCACCTCGCACCAGCCGAAGGAGTAGGCGGCCATCTCACCGACCCACGGATGCATCCGCCCCACGGCCTCCTTCAGCGCGGGCCGCACCAAGGCGCGGGAACGGCCGAGCACTCCGGGCGCGGTGACGGCCGACGTCAGCGCCGTCACCGTACGGCCGCCGTCTTCACCGCGGTCTCCGCGTGCGCGGGCGGGGCGTCGTCGTGCGGTGCGGGAGAGGTGCCCTCCGGTTCCCGCAAGCCGAACTCCTCCTGGGCTCGCGCCACCATCTGCCGCGCGTGCCGCAGTCCGATCCGCTCCAGCACCTCCGCCAGGTCGGCCAGTTCGGCAGCCGTCTCGGTGCGGTCGCGGCCCAGCCGGGCCGATGACTTGGCGAGCCCGAGCCGGGCCAGTGCCTCACCGCGAGGCTCGCTCATGGCACGGAACTCCGCCAGCGCCTGCTCATAGAGGTCACGGGCCTCGGTGTACCGCCCGGCGCGGTAGAGGACGTTGCCGCGCATCTTGTGGTTGTACGCCAGCGCGCTCGACAGCTTCATCGTGCGGCATGTGGTCTCCGCCTCGGACAGCAGGGCGAGAGCCCGATCGGTGTCGCCGTCGCGCACGGAGACGACGTCGGCGAGACCGCGCAGCGCCCAGGCGTGCCCTCGCCGGTCGTCGGCGCGCGCCGCTATCTCGGCCGCCTCCTCGAACATCGCGTACGCAGTGTCGTACGCGCCGGTGTTGCGATGCATCTGCGCGATGCCCTCCAGCGCCCACACCGTGTGCCGTGCCTCGCCGCGCCGACGGGCCTCGGCCAGCAGCTGCTCGTGCAGCCTGCCGACGGCCTCGTAGTCGCCCTGGATGCGGCCGGTCTCGGCCAGGCCCGCGAGCGAGTAGCCGCGGACGACGACATCGCCGCCGTGTTCACCCAGTTCGGCCGCGAGCTCCAGGAGCCGCCGGGCCAGGGGCAGGGCGCCGCGCTGCCGGGCCAGGGTGCCGCCGCTCCACAGGGCCCAGGCCATCGCCGCGGTGTCCCCGGCCGCCCGGGCCGCGCGGTAACTCGCCTTCCAGGCCCGGTCCGCCTCCCCGATGCGGCCCAGCCTGCGGTGCGCCTCCGCGACCGCGAGACCGGAGCGCGCCGCCTCCCCGTGCTCCCCGGCCCGCTCGGCGGCCCGCAACTGCTCGGTGCCGGCGGCCAGTACGTCGCTCAGCGAGGAGTTCACGGACAGGGTGGTGAGGGCGCCCTGGTACTCCGGGGCGAATGCCTTGCCGTACATGCATGCCTTTCGGTCCGTATGCACGCCATCTATACATTGCATGTATACGCGGCGTGTATAGAGCGTCGGAAGCCAGCCCCGGTCCAAAGGCCGGGGCGTGGTCTGTTGTCGATCAAGACGCTGACGGGACCGAACAGGTTGCCCGTGAGGCGCAGATCACCTCACGGGCACGGGAGTTGTCAGTGCTGCTGGGCCTTCTGCGGCGTGACCTCGCTCGGCCGGACGACGGCGAAACCCTCTCCCTGCAGCATCAACTGCACGGCCTCGCCGGAACCGCCCCGCAGCATCGAGCCGATGGACTGCGAACGGGACAGCGAGGTCGACAGGCCCGCCGTCCAGCCGACGATGGCGTCCGTGTCGACGTACACCGGGTTCTGCGGCGAGACCGGGAGGACCAGCGGGGCGCCCTCGCACACCAGGCCGAGCTTGCCCTGTCCCGTGAACACGCTGTTGAACAGGCCACCGCCGGTCATGCCGGCCCCCTTCACGGTGGCGATCCGGTACGACAACGAGGCGTCGAAGCACAGGACGTTGCGCCCGTTGACGGTGAACTCGTCACCGGGGTCCACCTCGACGACGAAGCAGTTCTGCGCCTCGTGCGCGAACCAGGCCTCGCCCTGCCCGCGGACCGCCATGAGGGGCAGTCCCTCACCGGTGACCGCGCGCTTGAGCATGCCGCCCACGCCCTGGCCCTTGCGTTCGAACTGGAGATTGCCGCGGTAGGCGACCATCGCCCCCTGGCGGGCGAGCATCTCGCCGTGCACCGCGTACCTGATGCACTTGGAGTTCTCGACCGTCATGCCCGGCGCGGAGGCCGGCTGCACTATGTGCTCACTGGAAAAGAGGTCACCCTTCATGCGGGCATCGTGTCCCGGAGGGATTGCTTCCGCCAAGATCACGGGCAGGATTCGTAGCTGATCGGTGACGATCTCCTAGGGCGGCGCCCGCGGTTCAGTCCAGGGCGACCCCCGGCGCGATGTCCTCGTGCCGTTCGACGGGCGCCGCCGTGCCGCGCCGCGGCTTCGTCTGCTTGCCGCAGAACGCGGACTCCAGGGCGCCCGGCATCGTGTTCAGGACGGAGCCGTTGTTGGAGGTGTTGGCGAGTGCGGTGAGGCTGCGCGTGCCGCCCTTCGAGGTGAAGGCGTAGGTGTAGTAGCCCTGGACGGCGCCCGTGTGGCCGTACACCGACACACCGCACGACAGGGTGCGCCGGCGCAGGCCGAGTCCGTACGACTGCGTGCTGCCCGCCGGCACCCACCGCTGCATCTGGGCCAGTCGGGCGGCCGAGGTCAGCCGGCCGCCGAGCAGTGCGCCGAGGAAGGTGTTGAGATCCCGGGTGCTGGAGACGACGGCACCCGCGCTCTGCGCCCACGACACCGTCTGCCGGGTGGCGTCGACCAGGGCGTCGCCGGCCGTGTCGGGGGTGAGGTAGCCGCGGGCGTGGCGGCCGGGGATCGTCGTGGCGGGATGCGGATAGAAGGTGTCGCGCAGCCGCAGCGGCTCGATGATCCTCTTCTGGTACTCGGTCCCCACCGGGTTGCCGGTCAGCTTCTCGACGAGCATGCCGGCGACGACGAAGTTGGTGTTGGAGTACGCGTGGACCGCGCCCGGCGCGTTGGTCCGCGGCTTGCGCAGTGCGCGCTCCACCAGCCGGCGGGGGGTGAACACCTTGGTGCGCACCGCCTCGAAGCCCGGGGCGGTCCTGGCGAACATGTCGTTGGTGTAGTCGTACAGCCCGCTGCGGTGGCTCAGCACGTGCCGCACGGTGATCCCGCTGTCGGGAAGGAGCCCCGGCAGGTAGCGGTTCACCGAGGCGTCGAGGTCCAGCCTCTTCTCGTCGACCAGTTGCAGCAGCACCGTCGCGGTGAAGGTCTTGGTGACGCTGCCGATCCGGAAGCGGTCGATGTCGTCGAGGGCGCGCCCCGTCGTGCGGTTGGCGACACCCGTGGTGACCAGCCGGACCGTGCCGCCCTCGTCGATCCGGGCCATCGCGCCGGGCGCGCCCTGCTTCAGGGCCGTGCGCAGGACGTCCCGCAGGCCGATGAGGTCGGGCTCCGGCAGTGCGGCGGCCGAGCTGCCGGCCGCCTCGTGGGCCGTCGGATCCTGGGGTGCGGCCTGCGCGGGGACCGCCGTGAGGCAGAGCAGGACCGCCCCCACCGCCGTGCCCCCGCGCGCCTTCGCTGATGTCATGCGACTGCTCTCCTGTTCCTGTCGGCCAGTCACCTCCGCACAGCGGGCACCCGGTTGACCCTTGGGTGATCACCACGCGGTGTGGGTGCGTGCAGTATTGCCGCTCAATAGCCCCAAATCGGCCATTTCGGGGCTGTCTCTGCCGGCCAACCGGGAGGCCGTCGCCCTCAACCAGGGCCCCACCCCGCCCGCGCGCCCGGTCACCCCGTCCGAACAAGGTCACCGTGGCCCTGCTCGTCCGCGGCTCCCGGCTGTTCACCGTCCGCCCGCGCGGCGACGCGCTCGGCACGACCGCCCACGAGGCCGAGGCCCCGGCCCACACCCTCGGCGGCGACGCCGCGCCCGCCGACCGCTCCGCCTGCTCCGGTGGCAAGAAGGCCGGCAACCTGTGTCTCGGCGGCAAGTGCGTTTCGACGACGTCGTGGTCGGTAAGGCGGGTACCTACTGGATCAAGGTCTCCTACGTCAGCGGTGATGCCCGATCGGTCGACGTCTGTGCCAACACCGGCGGCGCCACCCGCCACACGTTCCCGCCCACCGGCGACCGGGGACCCGTGGAGACGGTGTCCGTGCCGGTCACGCTGAAGGCGGGCGGCAACACGGTCACCTTCGACAGCGGTCCGGGTTAGGCCCCCGACCTCGACCGCATCGACGTCCCGAAGCCGTCCCGACCCGCCTCCCAGGAGCCCCCGCCATGGACCCCGACCGCCCTTCGGGCCTGCCCAGGCGCCACCTCATCGGCCGCGCCGCGATGACGGGCGCACTCGCCACCCTGCCCACGTTCACCGCCACCGCCGCTCCGCGGCGACCCGTCCACCCACCCCTGCCCGACGCCGACCCACGCCACGAACTGTGGTGGCGGGCCCCCGCCGACGACCGTTCGGTGATCGAACAGGGACTGCCCGTCGGCCACGGCCACCTCGGGGCCCTCGCGGGCAACGACCCCGGCCGCGAAGTCCTCCCGGACCTCACCCGAAGACACGTCAACGACCCCCGCAACCGCTACCGCAACCTCAGTGGGAGGAAGGCCGGCTGGACCGTCGCCATCTCCACCAACCCCCACGGCGGCAACGGCTGGTGGTGGCGTCCGGGCGGCAGCACCGGCGCCGCCCCGAACCTCTTCGACATCCACGAGGTGTCACAGGGCCGTGGCATCTTCCAGACCGACGCCCACTTCGGAACACCGGCCGCGATGACCGTGATGCTGCTCTACTCCCGTCCGGGGCACATCGAACAGGCACGGACCGTGAGTCCGCGGTCTGGGGAGTCCGTCACCCGGAAGGACTTCGCCCGGTGAAGGCCCGTCGCGCCCGCCTGGCCGGCCGCCCGGTCGCCGTCCTACTGCTGGCCTGTGCCTGCCAGTCCCCGTCCACACCGGCCGGGACGTTCGACGTCCCGGCCGGTGTGGTCACCTGGGGAGCGAGCGCGGACCGCTTCGGCGAGGCCGCCGCCGACCGCGGCTACCGGCTCGTCGTGCACACCAGCGTCGGAGGCCGCGAGCCGCGGATCCGGCTCTCCAACGCCTTCGGCGACCGGCCGGTGACCTTCGGCAGCGCCTACGCCGGTCTCCAGAGGCAGGGCGCCGAACTGGTCCGCGGCAGCAACCGCAGGGTGACCTTCGACGGGGCCCGCTCCGTCACCGTCCCGGCCGGCGAGACGGTACTGAGCGACCCGCTCCCCGGCAGGCTGCCAGCCCAGAGCAACCTGGTGGTCAGCATCCACACACCCGACGCGGCCGGACCGGCGACCGGTCACTGGATGGCCATGCAGAGCTCCTACGCCACCTGGGGCGACCACACCGCCGAGGAGAACGCCACAAACTGGACGGAGACCACGGGCTCCTGGTTCTACCTCGACGCCGTCTCCGTCCGGGCGAGCCCCTCGACCGGAGCGGTCGTCGCCCTCGGCGACTCGATCACGGACGGCTGGCACTCCACCAGCGACCACAACCGCCGCTGGCCCGACTACCTCGCCCGCCGCCTCCGACAGGCGGACACCACCGTCAAGGGCGTCGCCAACGAGGGCGTCGCCGGCAACAAGGTCCTCGCCGACGGCGCCGGAGACAGCGCCCTGAACCGCCTGGACCGGGACGTGCTGTCCCAGCCGGGCCTGCACACCGTCTTCCTCTTCGAGGGCGTCAACGACATCAAGGCCCACCCCGGTGTCTCCGCGGACGCTCTGATCGACGGCTACCGCGAGATCGTCGACCGGGCCCACGCGGCCGGCAAGTGCGTCGCCGCGGCCACCGTCGGCCCCTTCAAGGGCTGGTCCGAATGGGACGAGGACGCCGAGGCCGTACGCCGGGAGGTCAACGAGTTCATCAGGAACAGCGACGAGTTCGACGCCGTCACCGACTTCGACCGCGTCCTGCGCAGCCCCTCCGACCCCGAGCGCATCCACCCCGCCTTCGACGACGGTGACCACCTCCACCCCAACGACAAGGGCATGCAGGCCATGGCCGACGCCGTCGACCTGGCGCGACTGGACTGCGCCGACCCACTGCCCTGGCTCAGGACGACGAACCGCGGCCCGGTCCGCTCGTCTCCGGGGCGATCAGGCCCTGCCGGTAGGCGACGGCCACCGCTTCCGTCCGGCTCGCCGCACCCAGCTTGGCGAGGATGTTGGAGACGTGGACGCTCGCCGTCTTGCCGCTGATGAACAGCTCCTCGCCGATCTGCCGGTTGCTGCGGCCGAGGGCGAGGAGCCGTAGCACGTCCTGCTCGCGGGCGGTGAGCACGGCGGCGCGGTCGGCGGCGGCCGGGGAGTCGGAGAGGCGGCCGCGGCGGATCAGCGAGTCGAGCCGCTCCCGCAGCGGTGTCGCACCGAAGCGGACGGCCGTCTCCCGCGCCGCGCGCGCCTGTACGGCGGCCTCCTCACGCCGGTCGGCCACCAGCAGGGCCTCGGCCAGCCGCTCCTGGCAGCGAGCCCG
This sequence comes from Streptomyces resistomycificus, assembly GCF_001514265.1. GTDB lineage: Bacteria > Actinomycetota > Actinomycetes > Streptomycetales > Streptomycetaceae > Streptomyces > Streptomyces resistomycificus. The sequence continues at coordinate 1,061,927 of NZ_KQ948989.1, forward strand.
CTCGTACGCGTCACCGGAGTCGAAGGCCTCGACCGCCTTCGCCCAGACTTCGACGTCGGGCCCGGTCACGGCCCGCGTCCACTCCGCCTCCGTCCGGGCCAGCCACGCCTGGCCCTCCGGCCCCTGCGGTGTGCCGTCCTCGCCTCGCCCGGCCGTGATCCGGGCCAGGTCGCGCAGTTCGGTCGCCGTGTCCGCCCACGCGCGCGCCCCCGTCTCGTCGCCGGTGAGACGGAGAGCGGCGGCCCGGTCGGCCACCGCGGAGAGGGCGAGGGCGGCCAGCCGGACGGTGACGTCCGGCAGTGTGCCCGCGTTGTCGGTCAGCGCGGAGACGGTGGACCGCATCCGCTCCACGGCGGCCTCCGGCTCCCCTCGCCGCGCCGCCGCGTCGGTCAGCACGATGCCCGCGACGAGCGTGGCCATCCAGTCGAACGGCCCGTCCAGCAGGGCGCCGGCCCGGTCGGCGGCCCTGAGATCGCCGCGTGCCGTCGCCACGTACAGCGCGGGCCCGACGGTGTAGCCACCGGCCGCCGGGAGCACATCCGAGTCGGCGGTCGCCGCGCTCACGCACTCGTCCCACCGCCCCAGCGTGTACAGCGCCAGCAGCCGGAGGTAGCGCATCTCCAGCGGATACGGCGAGGACAGCAGCCCGGCGCGACGAGCCCGGTCGAGCCCCTCGTTCAGCCAGGGCAGACACGCGTCGAGATCACCGGACTCGAAGCAGCCGACGGCGAGGTTGAACAGAGCGCGCAGCTCCACCAGAGCGTTGCCCGCACCGCGTGCCAGTTCCCGCGCCTCCCGCAGTCGCTCCTGCCCCCGCGGGGTACGCCGTCCGCCGCCCTCGAGCGTCGAGAGGGAGACCAGCAGGTCGGCCCTGGCGTCCGCGACGTCCAGCTGCTCGGCGACGGCGAGGGCCTGCCGGGCGACCCGCAACGCGGTCTCGTTCTCACCCACCTGACGTGCCGTCATCACATGTGTGGCCGCCGCCCACACCCAGGTCCGGGACGGGGGCTCGGCGGGGATCAGGGCGAGCGCCTCGCTGCTGTAGGCGAAGGCCGCCGTCAGACTGTCGACGCTCAGCAGGTTCCCGGCGAGCGTGTACCGCACCCGGGCGGCCAGCTCGGAGTCCGCGTCCTGGCCGACGCCCGCGAGCGCGGCCCGGGTGAGGGAGACCGCCCGGTGCGCCTCGCCGGCGTGAGCGGCGGCCGCCGACGCCCGCAGCGTGAGGGTCACCCGGTCGACACCTTCGCCGCCGGGCCGTGCCGTCGGTTCCACCGCCGACCACAGGTCGAGGGCGGCTTCGAGATGGCGTAGCTCCTCTGCGGGCGCGCCGACCCCCTGGGCGTGGTCCGCGGCTTCCAGCGACGCGGCCAGCGCCTCGGGCAGGTCGTGGCTCTCCCGGTAGTGGTGGGCCCGTTCGGCCGCGCTCTCGGCCCGGTGGCCCCGGCCGGCGAGCAGCCGGGCGAACGCGCCGTGCAGCCGGGCCCGCTCGCCGGGCAGCAGGTCCGCGTACACCGCCTCTCGGGCCAGGGCGTGCCGGAACGCGTACGTGTCGCCCTCGCCGGGGGCCAGCAGTTGCCGCCCCACGGCCTCGCGCAGCGCCGACTCCAGCTCGTCCTCGGGGAGCCCCACGGCCCGCCGCAGCAGGTCGTGCTCGACACGGCGGCCCGCGACCGCGGCCGTGCGCAGCACCTGCTGGGCCGTCTCGGACAGCTGCTCGAAGCGGATGAGGAGGACGTCCGCGAGCCCGCTGGGCACCCCGTCGGCCTCCGTGGCGGTGGCCGCGACGAGTTCCTCCGCGTAGAAGGCGTTGCCCTCGGCGCGCTCGACGATCCGCCGGACCGTGGCCTCGGGCAGCGGACGGGCCTCCACCGCGCGCACCAGCCGCGTCACCTCGGCGTCGGCCATGGGCCGCAGCTCCAGCCGCTCCACGGCGGGCAGCCGCACCAGCTCGGCCAGCAACGGACGCAGCGGATGGCGGCGGTGCAGGTCGTCCGCGCGGTAGGAGGCGAACACCGCGAGCCGGTGGGTGGGCACACCGCCCGCGGCCCGCTGGAGGACGCCGCGGCTGAGCAGGAACCGCAGGAGGTCCCGGGAGGACTGGTCAGCCCAGTGCAGATCCTCCAGGACCAGCAGCAGGGGCGAGATGTCCGCGAGATCGGCCAGCACGCCCGCGATGCCCTCGAACAGTCGCAGTCGGCCGCCCAAGTCCCGCACGGCGTCCGTGCCGCCGCCCAGCAGCCGGTCGATCACCGGATGCGCGGCGAGGGCGTCCGCGAACCGTTCGTCGGCCGCGAGCACGCCCAGGACCTCGGTGAACGGCAGATAGGGCAGACCGACGTCCCCCAGGTCCACACAGTGCCCGGTCAGCACCGTCATACCGGCCGCGGCGGCCCGCCCGGCCATCTCGTCCAGCATCCGGGTCTTGCCGACCCCCGCGTCCCCGGCGATCAGCACCGCCCGGGACTCGCCGCTGCGGGCACGCTCCAGCAGACCGGAGAGGCGGGCGAGTTCGTCCTCCCGGCCGATGAGCGGTGTGATGTTCGAGATCGTCGGCACGAACCCATCCTGGCACGTCACACCGGCACATCCGGCCGGCCGCGAGGCCAAGGACAGCACCCGGAGGGGACGAGCGCCGGGCGGCCTCGCGACGGCTTCCACGTGGTCACCGGAGCCGCCGGGCCGCGCCCTCAGGGCGGCAGGGGCGAACCCTCCCTCACCTCCGCGGTCGCGGACCGGCGCTCACTGCCGCAACGTCCGGGCCCAGTCGGCCGGTACCCGTCCCGCCGGGCCCGGTGCCGGCTGGTCCGCGGGGTGGCTGGCCGGGGGCGCCAGCTCCGGTCCCGACTCGTACAGCTCGTTCGTCGCGTAGTCCCAGAACCAGCCCTCGCCGGGCTCGAAGCTCTGCACCAGGGGATGCCCGGTGGCCCGGTAGTGACCGGTGGCGTGCCGGCCCGGGGAGGAGTCGCAGCAGCCGATGTGCCCGCACCGCGCGCAGCGCCGCAGGTGGAACCACCAGCCGCCCGCCGCGTCGCACTCCACGCATCCGGCGCCGCTCGGCGGGATGTCCGGAGCGACTGAGTCGACTCCGCTGTCGCTGGTCATGCGAGCTCCTCGGGTGCCGTGTCGGATTCGGACTCCGCCGCCGTGAGCGGCAGAAGGACCTGGAAGCGGGTGTCGCCCGGCTCGGACTCCACCTGCAGGGTGCCGTGGTGCTTGTTGACGACGATCCGCCAGGAGATGTCCAGCCCGAGCCCGGTGCCCTCACCGACCGGCTTGGTGGTGAAGAACGGGTCGAAGATCCGGCTGCGGATCTCCCGTGGGACGCCGGGCCCGGTGTCACGGAACTCCACCAGCAGCCGGTCGTGGTCGAGAGCCGTGCGCACGGTCAACGTGCCTTCCCCGCCCGCGCTGTTGACGGCCTGCACCGCGTTGTCGATCAGGTTGGTCCACACCTGGTTCAGCTCCGCCGGGTACGCCGGCACCCTCGGGAGCGTGCGGTCGTACTCCTTGACGACCTTGATCCGCGGGCCGATCTTGCCCGACAGCATCAGCAGGGTGCTGTCGAGGAGTTCGTGGACGTCGGCGACCTGGTAGGGGGCCCGGTCGAGCTGGGAGTACTGCTTGGCGGCGTCCACCAGGTGAGAGATGCGGTTGGTGGAGTCGTTGATCTCGTCCATCAGCAGCTCGGTCTCGACCGTGTAGTTGAGCCAGCCGATCGCGTTCGGCAGGATCTCCGCGGCCACGGCCGCCGCTACCTGGTCCAGCCAGTCCGCGTCCAGACCCGCCTGCACGAAGGTGGGCGCGATCCGCCAGCCCTCCGGGATGCCGTGGTCGTCGAGCCAGTCCGTGAGCGCGTCCTCCCGGTCCGAGGCCTCCAGCGGACTCAACGTGGGGGCCTTGGCGACGCGTTCGGCGGTGCGTTCCTGGATGTCGATGAGGTTCGCCATCACCTCGGGGGAGTAGGAGCCCTGGGCGATGACGGCGAGCTTGTGCCGCATCTTGCCCACCCGTTCCCGCAGGGTCGCGGTGGCCCGGACGGCCGCCGCCGCGGGGTTGTTCAGCTCGTGGGTGAGACCGGCCGACAACGAACCGAGCGCCAGCAGCCGTTCGCGCTGCCCGATCGCCCGCTGGGTGTTCTTCGAGCCGAAGAACAGCCCCTCCAGCAGATGTACCGCCATCGGGAACCACTCCTGCATGAAGCTCGCGAACACGTCCGCGGGCAGCACGAAGAACCGCGTCGGTTCCGTGACACGCATCGAGTTGTTGTAGACCTGCCGCACCCGGTCGCCCAGATACGCCTGCATGGACCCGGCGTACACCCCGCGCTGCGAGGTGCGGCTGACCTCCACGTCGTCACCGCCGACCCGGCGGGACAGCACGACCGTGCCCTCGAGCATCACGTAGAAGCAGGTGGCGGGCTCGCCCTCGGTGTAGACGGGCCCGGCCTCGAACCTCTCCACCCGCCCCGCGGCGCACAGCTGGCCCAGCTGCCCGGGGGACAGCTTCTCGAACAGGAACAGCGCCCCGATCTCCTGCGGGCTGCACGGCATGGGCTGCCCGCTCACGACTGCTCCAGATACCGGTGTACGAGCATCACGGCCATGGCTCCCTCTCCGACGGCGGAGGCGACCCGCTTCGCCGACTCGGCGCGGGCGTCGCCCGCGACGAACACGCCGGGAACGTTGGTCTCCAGGTGGTACGGAGGCCGGTCCAGCTCCCAGTCCGCCGGGGGTCGCCCGTCCGGGGTGAGGTCGGGCCCGGCCAGGATGAACCCGTGCTCGTCGCGCAGCACCGTGCCGTCCAGCCAGTCGGTCAGCGGGGCCGCGCCGATGAACACGAACATCCACTGTGCGTCGACGAGTTCCCTCGCCCCGCTGCCGAGGTCGCGCAGCGTGAGCTGCTCCAGGTGTCCGGCGCCGTGCGCGGCCTCGACGACCGTGCCGCAGCGCACCGAGATGTTGGGGGACTCCTCGATCTGCTGGATCAGGTAGTGCGACATCGACGCCGACAGCGACGCGCCGCGCACCAGCAGTGTCACCGACTTGGCGCCCCGGGCCAGGTACATCGCCGCCTGCCCCGCGGAGTTGGCGCCGCCCACGATGTACACGTCGTGGCCCTGGCAGGACGCGGCCTCGGTCAACGCCGAACCGTAGAACACCCCGCAGCCGGTCAGGTCGGTGGTGCCGGGCGCCTCCAGCTGCCGGTAGGACACGCCGGTCGCCAGGATCACGCTGTGCGCGGCGATCGCCGAGCCGTCCGAGAACCGTACGACCCGAGCGGCCCCGTTGACCTCCAGCCCGGTCACCTCGCGCGCGCTGAGGATCTCGGCGCCGAACTTCGTCGCCTGCCGCCGAGCCCGGTCGGTGAGCTGGCCGCCCGACACGCCGTCCGGGAAGCCGAGGTAGTTCTCGATCCGGGAGCTCTGCCCGGCCTGTCCGCCGGTCGCCGAGCGCTCCACGAGCACGGTCCGCAGGCCTTCGGAGGCCCCGTACACGGCCGCGCCGAGCCCGGCCGGACCGCCGCCGATGACGACGAGGTCGTAGAAGTCGGCCGCGGGCGTGGTGGCGAGACCCACCCGCGCGGCCAGTTCGGGGGCCTCGGGCTCGACCAGCGCGGTGCCGTCCGGTGTGATCACCAGCGGCAGCCGCCGGGCGTCCTGCCCGGCCGCCGCCAGCAGCCGCCGCCCCTCGGGCTCGTCCGCCGAGTACCAGCGGTACGGCACCTGGTTGCGGGCCAGGAACTCCCGTACCTCCGACGAGCGCGCCGACCAGCGGTGACCGACCACCTTGGTGGCGGGCACCGGCCGGAAGTCGCTGCACCGCCAGGCCTCGAGGAGGTCGTCGAGGACGGGATACAGCTTCTCCTCGGGCGGATCCCACGGCTTGAGGAGGTAGTGGTCAAGATCCACGACGTTGATGGCGTCGATCGCGGCGTTCGTGTCCGCGTAGGCGGTCAGCAGGACCCGCCGGGCCCCCGGATACACGTCCAGGGCCTGCTCCAGGAACTCGATGCCGTTCATCTGCGGCATCCGGTAGTCGGCCAGGATCACGGCGACCAGGTCACCGCGCAGCTTCAGCTCGCGAAGTGCCTCCAGGGCGGACTCGCCGGACTCCGCGCGCACGATCCGGTACGACTCGCCGTAGCGGCGCCGCAGGTCCCGGGCGACGGCTCGGGACACTCCCGGGTCGTCGTCCACGGTCAGGATGACGGTCCGCGCCGTCTCCGCGGCCTGTGCCATACGTCTCCCACCCCGAGCGTCCGGATGCACGGCACGGCGGTCCCCGCTGTCATCAAGCCACCGTGCCGGTTCCCGTCCATCGTATGTTCGATCGTCCCGCTCCGCTCAGGCGCGCGGGAGCTCGCGGGCGTCAGCCGTGGCGGGGCCCCAGCACACAGAACTCGTTGCCCTCGGGGTCCGCGAGCGTCACCCACGACTGCTCGCCCTGGCCGACGTCCGCGTGCCGTGCGCCGAGGGCGAGGAGGCGGGCCACCTCGGCCTCCTGGTCGACGGGCCGGAAATCGAGGTGGAGGCGGTTCTTGACGGTCTTGCCCTCCGGCACCGGCGCGAAGAGCAGCCCCGGAAGCCGGTCCTTCTGGGGCCGGATCTCGAACTCGTCGGGGAGATCGCCCACGACCACCCACCCGAGCGCCTCGGCCCACCAGCGGCCCAGAGCCCCCGGGTCGGCCGCGTCCACGACAACCTGTTCCCATTCCAAGGTCATGTCGTCAGCGTAGTGAAGACTGGGTACCGGTCACGAGACCACGACACAGGGGAGGCCCACAGAATGACGCGCCCGATCACGGCAGGGGTCGACGGATCCGAGGAGAGCCTGGCCGCGCTGGCCTGGGCGGCCAGGGAGGCGGTCCGGCGGAGGCTGGCGTTGCGGGTGGTGCACGCCTGGCGGTTCCAGCCGTACGAGGTGATCGAGGCGGCGGACCCCGAAGTGCAGGCCGGATGGGCCAAGGAGGCGGTCGGCGAGGCCGCCCGGACCGTGACCGAGCGGCATCCCGAGCTCGAGGTGTCCACCGACGTGGTGGCGGGCGGCAGCGTGGACGCCCTGGTCGCCGCCGCGGCCGAGGCCGAGATGCTGGTCCTCGGCTCGCGCGGTCACGGCCCGGTCGTCGGGTTCCTGGTGGGCTCGGTAGGCCAGCAGGTCATCGTGGAGGCCCCGCGCCCGGTCGTCCTGGTGCGCTCCGGCGACAAGGCCTCCGGTGAGGCCGCAGGCCGCGAGATCGTCGTGGGTCAGCAGGGCGACCCGGAGGACAGCGCCGAGGTGCTGCGGTTCGCCTTCGAGACGGCCGCGGCGCGCGGCGCGTCGGTCCGTGCGGTCCGGGCCTGGACCCTGCCGCCGGTCTTCGCCTACAGCCCGGGCTCGCTCAGGCTCCTCGACGAGGCCGGCGGACTGGAGCCGTACGAGAAGAAGGCCCTGTCCGCGGCGCTGGAGCCGTGGCGGAACCGCTTCCCGGACGTGCCGGTGACCGAGCACGTGGAGATGGGCAGCGCCGGACAGGTGCTGCTCTCGGTGGCCGGCGCGGCCCAGCTGATGGTCGTCGGCCGTCGCGCCCACCGTACGGCCGTCGGCGCCCGCATCGGCTCGGTCGCCCACGGCGTCCTGCACCACGCCGGCTGCCCGGTGGCCGTGGTGCCGCACGCCTGAGGCCGGTCAGTCGGCGGCCGGGGTGGGCCTGAGCGTCTCGCGGGCCGTGGGGAGGATGTTGTTGAGGTAGTCCTCGACGGCCGTGTCCAGCCCGATGTCGTGCTGGGCCCGCTCGGACAGGTACCAGCGGTGTTCCAGCAGCTCGTGGTAGATCTCGGCCGCGTCCATGGACCCGCGCAGCTCCAGGGGCACGGCCCGCACGGTCGGACGGAAGACGTCCCGCACCCAGCGGTGCGCGAGCACCTCGGGACGGGCGGCGAGGGGGTCGCCCGGGGCGTAGTCGTCCTGGGTGGCCATCCAGCTCTCCAGGTCGCCCAGGAGGCGCCGGGCCTGGTTCTCCTCGGTGTCCAGGCCCGTAAGGCGCAGCAGCTGGCGCTGGTGGTGGCCCGCGTCCACGACCTTGGGCACGAAGGTGACCGAGTCGCCGTTGGAGGAGTGCTCGATCTGCATCTCGGCCACGTCGAAACCGAGCTCGTTCAGCCGGCGGATCCGGCGCTCGATGTAGTGGTACTTGCCGGCCGGGTAGACCGACCTGCGGGTCAGCTCCTCCCACAGCCGCCCGTAGCGCGCGCAGATCTCCGTGCCGAACTCGATCGGGTCCACGGAGGGGTGCAACGCCCCCGACGCCTCCAGGTCGAGCAGCTCACCGCTGATGTTGACCCGGGCCAGATCGAGGTCGTACTCGCGCTGGCCGACGCTGAGCTGCGAGTGCAGATCACCCGTCTCCGCGTCCACCAGGTACGCGGCGTAGGCGCCCGCGTCGCGTCGGAAGAGGGTGTTGGACAGCGAGCAGTCGCCCCACGCGAACCCGGCGAGGTGCAGCCGCACCAGCAGGACCGCCAGGGCGTCCATCAGCCGGTGCATGGTCGCCGGCCGCATGGTCGTCTCGAACATCGACCGGTACGGCATCGAGCCACCCAGGTGCCGGGTGACCAGCACCGACTCCAGCGGCCCTGCCCCCGAGTCGGTGCGGCCGGTGACCACGGCCAGCGGATCGACCGCGGGGATGCCGAGCCGGTCCAGGTCACGCAGCAGTTCGTACTCGCGCAGCGCCGGACGCTCGGCGAGCTCCTTGACGGCGATCACCTCGTCGCCGGCGCGGGCGTAGCGCACGACGTGGCGGGAGATGCCGCGCGGCAACGGCACCAGGTACTCCTCGGGCCACTCCTCCAGGGGGAGGTGCCACGGCAGTTCGAGCAGGAGCGCGGGGTGCTCCGGGTTGGTCGCGCTGATCTGCAGGGCCATGGCTCGTGTGTCCTTATGTGCGTGTCGCGTGCTGCCGCGCCGGTGATCGTCACCTCACCTTAGAGTGCGCGCTCCCTGGCTTGAAGCGACGCTCCACGGACCGGACCGCGGTGCACCGGCCCGTGGCCGGGCAGCAGGGTGTCGCCCGCGAGGTCCGCGAGGACGTCCAGCGAGGCCACGGCACGGGCCCGTTCGTGGTGGAACATGTCGGGAAGCAGCTGCGGGCCCTCGACCCGCGAGGTGGGGTGCCCGCTGACCAGGGCGTCGCCCGAGATCACCACCCCGGTGTCGGGGAGGTGGTAGGCGGTGTGTCCGTCGGTGTGGCCGGGCGTGTGCACGGGGACGGGCCGGCCGGGCAGGTCGAGCGGGCCGGTCACGGGGAAGGGCTGGGGGGAGGCGACGGGGACGTGCGCGGTGCCGCCCGAGCGGATCGCGTGCACCGCCCAGGGCAGGACTCCGGGCCGCCAGCCGTTCCTCAGCACCGTCCCGACGCTGACCTGGTGCAGGAACTCCCGCCGCGCGTGGGGTACTTCGGCCTCGTGCAGGTACACGGGCATGCCGTAGGCGGTGCGCAGGTACTCGGTGGAGCCGAGGTGGTCGTTGTGGGCGTGCGTGATCAGCACGGCCGCGACCGCCTCCGGTGAACTGCCCACCTCCGCAAGGGAGGACAGCAGCAGCTCCCGGTCGCCCGGGTATCCGGTGTCGACGAGCGTGACGGCGTCCCCCTCTTTGAGGATCACCCAGTTCGTGTTGCTGCCGTGCACCAGATAGGTACCGGCGGCTACCTGCTGCACGTCTGCCCGCATGATCGTCCCGAGTGTTGAGGAACTGCCCGACGGACACAGCAAAGCAGATCAGGAGGGAGGCGGAGTCGGCGGGTCCGGTCGCATGCCGAACAGGGAACGGGTGATCCGCGTCCGGCGTACGAGGTACTCGTACGGGCCGAGAGCCACCGCCAGGGAAGCCGCCACGATCGCCGCGTACTTGACCAGGATCGACGCGGGCAGGCCCACCACGCCGTACGCGAAGGCGACCACGACCGGCTGGTGCAGGACGTACAACGGCAGGGCGGCGACGGTGAGATACGGCGTCACGCGCGCCGTGCGGCGGCCGCCCTGGCCCGAGCACCCTCGCCGGACGCACCCTCTGCGGACCTCTCGCCGGGCCGGTCCAGCAGCCCTAGGATCGCCGTCAGGCCCAGCGGTTCCAGCCCGCGAAGCTCTCCTCCATACCGAGCAGCGCGTCGATGAGGGCGAGCGGCAGCGCGGGCACCAGGAGGAGTGCCGGCCGTCGTTCCACCGCCTCTCCCGTGCGCCGGGCAGCGGCCCCCAGGGGTGGCCCCCTCCGATGAGCGTCAGTGTGGGGGAGCGGGGACGCGGGACGACCGGGTTCCGCCGGAACGGGGCTGCCTCCGGCACCGTCCGCCGGAGGCAGCCCCCGCGTGCGGCCGAGGCGGCCGCCTCTCCGCCTCAGCGCACGCCGTGCGGCCGGAACTGGATGCTGATGCGCGGTCCCGCCGCGCGCTTGGTCTTCGGTACGGCGTGCTCCCAGGTGCGCTGGCAGGAGCCGCCCATCACGATCAGGTCGCCGTGCCCCAGCGGCCGACGGACCGTCTCCCCGCCGCGCACCGGACGCAGCAGCAGATCCCGGGGAGCGCCCACGGACAGGATCGCGACCATGGTGTCCTCGCGGGCTCCGCGCCCGATGCGGTCCCCGTGCCAGGCCACGCTGTCCCTGCCGTCGCGGTAGTAGCACAACCCGGCCGTGGTGAACGGCTCGCCCAGTTCCTCGGCGTAGTGCGCGGACAGCGCCTCGCGGGCCTGGGGCAGCACGGGGTGCGGGAGGGGGTCGCCGGGTCCGTAGAACGACAGCAGCCGGGGTACGTCGACCACCTGGTCGTACATCTTCCGGCGCTCCGCACGCCACGGCACCTCGGCGGCCAGCTGTTCGAACAATCCGTCCGATCCGCTCAGCCAGCCGGGCAGCACGTCGATCCAGGCGCCGAGACCGAGCACGGTCCGGCGGATCCCGTCGAGGGGCCCGAGCCACAGCCGGTCGGCCTGGTCGAAGAGCGAGCCCTGGAGGTGGTGCGCGGTCATGCTGCCAGCGTACTCCTCATTCGAATATATGTTCCCAATGAATCCGGCCGCCCGTCGCTTTCGGACCGAGGCTTTCGATGCATCGATGTATCGGATACATTCCTGTATCGAACGGAGGGCCGAACATGGCGGTGGAGCAGACGACCAGGCGCGTGACCAGGCGTCGTGTCCGTACGCGCGCCAACCTGCTGGACGCGGCCTTCGCGGTCTTCGCCGCCAAGGGCTTCGGGCGGGTCTCGATCGAGGAGGTCTGTGAGGCGGCCGGTTACAGCCGGGGTGCCTTCTACTCCAACTTCGACAGTCTCGACGAGCTGTTCTTCGCCCTCTACCGGCAGCGGGCCGACCTGATCGCCGAGCAGGTGACCGAGGCCCTGGCCCTGGACGGACCCGGACTCGACGTACCGGCGTCCGTGGACCGCGTCACCGAGGTGCTTCTGCTCGACGTGGACTGGCTGCTGGTCAAGACGGACTTCCTGGTCCACGCAGCGCGTGACCGGGCCGTCGCACAGACCCTGCTGGAGCACCGGGAGCGGCTGCGGCGGGCGATCGAGGAACGGCTCGCCCGCGCCACGGGACACACCGCCCTGCCCGCCGTGCTCGGCGGCGTCGACGGCGCCGCCCGCGCGGTCGTCGCCGCGTACGACGGAGTCACCACCCAACTGCTGCTGGACAAGGACATCGAGCGCGCCCGCGTCTGGCTGGGCCAGTTGCTGACCGCGCTGCTGACCGACGGCAGCGGAAGACCCGAACAAGACCTCTGAGACCCCCATGAGAAAGGCAACGGTCGCCATGGATGCGGACGTCATCGTCGTCGGAGCCGGACTCGCGGGCCTGGTCGCGGCACACGAACTCACCAGCAAGGGCCGCCGGGTCGCGCTGGTCGACCAGGAGAACGCCGCCAACCTCGGCGGCCAGGCCTTCTGGTCCTTCGGCGGGCTGTTCATCGTCGACACCCCGGAGCAGCGCCGCCTGGGCATCAAGGACTCCTTCGACCTGGCCTGGAGCGACTGGCAGGGCAGCGCCCGTTTCGACCGGACCGACGACGAGGACTCCTGGGCGGTGCGCTGGGCGCGCGCCTACGTCGAGTTCGCGGCGGGGGAGAAGCGGTCCTGGCTGGAGGGGCACGGCATCAAGTTCCTGCCCACCGTCGGCTGGGCCGAGCGCGGCGACCTGACGGCCCAGGGCCACGGCAACTCCGTCCCCCGCTTCCACATCGCCTGGGGCACCGGCACCGGAGTCGTCGAGCCGTTCGTCGCGTACGCCAAGCAGGCGGCGCGTGACGGGCTGCTCACCTTCTACCACCGCCACCAGGTCGACGAACTGGTCGTCGAGGAAGGCGCGGCCCGCGGGGTCCGCGGCACCCTGCTGGCCGAGGACGACTCCCCGCGGGGCGTCTCCTCCAACCGCGACCGCGTGGGCGACTTCGAGCTCACCGCCCGGGCCGTCGTCGTCACCAGCGGTGGCATCGGCGCCAACCACGACATCGTCCGTCGCTACTGGCCCGAGCGCCTGGGGACCCCGCCCGCCGAGATGGTCACCGGCGTCCCCGCCTATGTCGACGGCCGGATGCTCGACATCAGCGCCGCGGCCGGTGTCCGCCTGGTCAACCGCGACCGTATGTGGCACTACACCGAGGGCCTGCAGAACTGGGACCCGATCTGGCCCGGCCACGGCATCCGCATCCTGCCCGGCCCGTCCTCGATGTGGTTCGACGCCCTCGGCCGCCGGCTGCCCGAGCCGTGTCTGCCCGGCTACGACACGCTCAGCACGCTCAAGTACCTGCGCACCACCGAGGACATCGCGGACCACGACCACTCGTGGTTCATCCTCACCCAGAAGATCATCGAGAAGGAGTTCGCCCTGTCGGGCTCCGAGCAGAACCCCGACATCACCGCCAAGGACCGGGCCGGCTTTCTGAAGACCCGGGTCCTGGGCAAGGGGGCACCCGGCCCGGTCGACGCCTTCGTGCGCAAGGGCGCGGACTTCGTGACCGCCTCCAACCTGGAGCAACTGGTCGAGAAGATGAACGCGCTGACGGACAAGGCGCTGCTCGACGCCGCCGTCATCCGGCGTCAGATCGAGGCCCGTGACCTCCAGATCGCCAACGCCTTCAGCAAGGACGCCCAGGTGCAGGGCATCCGCAACGCGCGCCGCTACATCGGCGACCGCCTCGGCCGCGTCGCCACCCCGCACCGCATCCTGGACCCGGCCGCCGGGCCCCTCATCGGCGTCAAGCTGCACACCCTCACCCGCAAGACGCTCGGCGGCATCCAGACCGACCTCGACTCCCGCGCCCTCGGCACCGACGGCAAGCCCCTCGACGGGTTGTACGCGGCGGGCGAGGTCGCCGGGTTCGGCGGCGGCGGCGTCCACGGCTACAACGCGCTGGAAGGCACCTTCCTCGGCGGCTGCCTCTTCTCGGGGCGGGCCGCGGGCCGGGCCGCGGCCCGGCAGACCGCCTGACCCGTCCGCGCCGGTCCGTCTCCTCGGCCCTCGAGCCGGCTCTCGGGTCAGCCCTCCAGGAGACGGACCAGCACGGACGCGTGGCTCTCCTCGGGGGCCTTGGCGGCGGTCAGCAGCGTGACGGCGCCCTTTGCGGCCAACTCCCGCACATGGTCGAGGCGTTCGGCCGCCTCGGGAGCGGCCAGCTCCGCCTCGTAACGCCGGCCGAACTCCTCGTACGACGCCTCGCCCGCGTGATACCAGCGGCGCAGTTCGGTCGACGGGGTGAGGGCCTTGGGCCACTCGTCGACACGCGCCGCGTCCTTCGAAAGACCGCGCGGCCACAGCCGGTCCACCAGGACACGCACACCGTCGTCGGACCTGGGCGCTTCGTACACGCGGCGGACGCGCACGCTCATGGGCGGGCCTTTCGAAAGAGGGGCCGAGGAGGTCGCCGACGCCGCACGGGCCGGCGGTGCCCGCCGACGCGGGGCCTGTCGGGAGCGTATCGCCGGGTCCCCGCGTGCGCCGGTCGACGCGACGCGACTTGACCTGATCAAGGGCGCGACACGCAAGGGGCGGCTCATAGGGTGGGCGGTCGGCCCCCCACTCGTCAGGAGCGCACGTGACGCAGCCCGCCGGACGTACCGCCGTTCTCCGCCGCGAAGCCGTGACCGCCACCGTCCCCGTCGCCCTGGCGGCCCTGTTCGTGGCCGCCGGACCCGCGTCCGCGGCCACCGCCGGCGCGGCCGGCGTCGGTGACCCGTACTTCCCGCTCGCCGGGAACGGCGGCTACGACGTCCGCCACTACGACCTGACCTTCCGTTACGACCCCGGCAACGGCCGCCTCAAGGGCAAGGCGTTCCTCACCGCCCGCGCCACCCAGTCACTCACCCGCTTCGACCTCGACCTCAACGGACTGAAGGTCACCGGCCTCACGGTCGACCACGTCAAGGCGCACCACACCCGCGACGGCCAGGAACTCGTCGTCACCCCGCGCCACGCCCTGCGCAAGGGCCAGGAGTTCCGCGTCACCGTCGGCTACGAGGGCAGACCCGGCCCGGTCACCGACCCGGACGGCTCGCTCGACGGCTGGATCCCCACCGACGACGGCGCCTTCGTGGCCGGCGAGCCGCAGGGCGCCATGACCTGGTTCCCGGCCGACAACCACCCCACGGACAAGGCGTCCTACGACTTCGAGATCACCGTCCCCAAGGGGCGCACCGCCGTCGCCAACGGCGTCCTCCTCGGCAAGCGGACCGCGCACGGACAGACCACCTTCCGCTGGCGCCAGCAGGAGCCGATGGCGGCCTACCTCGCCACCGCCACGATCGGGAAGTTCGAGGTCAGGCAGTACACCACCCGCGACGGCATCAAGGTCTACGACGCCGTCGACCCGCGCGAGGCCGAGGCCGCGGCACCCGTCCTGAAGAAGCTGCCCTCCGTACTGGAGTGGGCGAGCGACCTCTTCGGGCCCTACCCCTTCCGTGCCGCCGGCTCGATCGTCGACCACGCCCCGGACGTCGGCTACGCCCTGGAGACCCAGACGCGTCCCGTCTACGACGCGGCACCCGACCTGAGCACCCTCGTCCACGAGAGCGCCCACCAGTGGTTCGGCGACTCGGTCACCCTCACCTCCTGGAAGGAGATCTGGCTCAACGAGGGGTTCGCGACCTACGCCGAATGGCTGTACAGCGAGCAGCACGGCGGCACCAGCGCCCAGCAGATCTTCGACGGGCTCTACGCCCGCCCGGCGAGCGACGGCCTGTGGGAGTTCCCGCCCGGCGACCCCGGCAGCGGCGCGAACATCTTCGGCACCCCCGTCTACGCCCGCGGCGCCATGACCCTGCACGTCCTGCGCAAGGCCGTGGGGGACCGGGCCTTCTTCCGCGTCCTGCGGGCCTGGGCGGCACAGCACCGCGACGGCCACGGCACGACCCCGCAGTTCGTGCGCCTCGCGGAGCGGCAGTCGGGGAAGGACCTCGGCGGACTGTTCCACACCTGGCTGTACAAGGCGGGCAAGCCGGGCAAACCGTAGGTCCGAACGGGTCAAGTGGACCGAACAGGGGCCGTTACCTGACGAGTTCCTCACAAGTATCGGTCAAGGTCGATCCGTGATCGCACCCAGGACTTCAATCGCGCTGCTCGCCGCGTCCCTGCTGCTCACCGGATGCGGCAGCGGCGCGGCGGCGATCTCGGACCCACGCCCCGAGGCCGCCCCGACCACCAGCACGCCCGCGCCCTCACCCCCACCCTCCCCGGCGGTCTCCGTCCAGGCGGCCCCGCGGCAGCTGCCCGGACTGGGGCCGGAGACCCTGGCACAGGTGCCGTCCGCCACCGGCCAGGTCGTCATGGCCACCGGCCGGGGCAAGAACTCGTCGCGCTCCACGGTCGTCCTGTACGAGCGCGCCGCGGGAGGGTGGCTGGCCGGGGAGGAGTGGCCCGCGCACAACGCGTACAAGGGCTGGACCCACCACCACCGGGCCGGGGACCTGCGCTCACCGGTGGGTGTCTACGACCTGACCGACGCCGGCGGCCTGCTCCCGGACCCGGGCACCCGCCTGCCGTACGACCACGGCGACGGGTTCACCGCCACCGGAACCGGGTTCGAGGGCGAGGAACTGGCCGGGGCCTTCGACTACGTGATCGCCGTCAACTACAACCGGCAGCCGGGCACGTCCCCCCTCGACTGGACCCGCCCGCTGGGCGCGAAACGCGGCGGCGGCATCTGGCTGCACGTCGACCACGCCGGGCCCACGCAGGGCTGTGTCAGCATCGCCCGCGAGCACATGAGGGAACTGCTGCAGAGGCTCGACCCGAAACAGCGCCCCGTGGTCGTCATGGGCGACGCCGAGTCACTGGCCCGCTGAGCCCGCTGAGCCCGTTGAGCCCGCCGAAGCCCTCCGAACCCCGAACCGCTTAGGATCCGCCGCGTGTGCGCACATGTGCTGGTCGCCGAGGACGACGAGATGCAGGCCGAACTCATACGCCGGTCCCTGCTGGCGGAGGGTCACACCGCCACGGTGGTCCACGACGGGCGGGCCGCCCTCGACGCGGCCCGCCGACTGCGGCCGGACCTCGTCGTGCTGGACCTCATGCTGCCCGTGATCGACGGCTTCGGCGTGTGCCGGGCCCTGCGCCACGACGACGACGTCCCCGTCCTCATGCTCACCGCCCGCGCCACCGAGGACGACCTGCTGCTGGGCCTGGAGCTGGGCGCGGACGACTACATGACCAAGCCGTACAGCCCCCGCGAGCTGATGGCCCGCATCCGCACCGTCCTGCGGCGCAGCGCACGCACCCCGGGCGAACGGCGAGACGATCCCGTCGTACGCGCCGGGGGGATCACGATCGATCCCGAACGGCACGAAGTGCGCTGCGAGGGAGCGCTCGTCGAGTGCACACCGGCCGAGTTCGAGATCCTCCTCGCCATGGCCGCCGAGCCCGAACGGGTCTTCTCGCGGTGGCAGTTGCTGGAAGTCACCCGGGGCACCGACCGTGCCTCCACCGAGCGGGCCGTCGACGTCCACATCATGAACCTGCGCCGCAAGACGGAGACCGACCCGCGCCGGCCGACGCGGCTGCTCACCGTCTTCGGGGTCGGCTACAAGCTCAGCGGGGGACGTGGATGAGCGGCCGGATACCGCTGCGCAAGCGCCTGCTGGTCCGGCTGCTGATCGCCGCCGGCCTCATCGCCGTGTGCTCGGTGGCGGCGACCGCCTGGCTGGCCGTCGAGACCACCACCCGCGCCCTGCGGGAGGAACAGGGACAGGTCCTCGCCGACGACATGGACGTCCTCGCGCGGCTCAGCGGCTACGCGGCGACCCATTCCGACTGGAAGGGAGTGGAGCGGACCGTACGGGAACTGTCCGCGAGGACCGGGCGGCGCGTCGCGCTCACCACCCCCGACCGCACGACCATCGCCGACTCGGCGCCACGCGGAACCTCCCTGCCGCTCAGCGCCGCCGCCACCGTCGACCCCCTGCGCACCGACACCTACAGCGAGCGCGGCGCCCAGCTCGGCGGCACGGACCCGCGGGTCGTGGGCCCCTACCGGCTCACGGCCGCGGAACGCGCGAAGCTCGACACGCTGGCCCGGACACGAAAGAACTGCTTCGCCCGCTACGGCATCGACACGAGCCTCACCCGCATGCCGAGCGGCCGCCCGGTCCTCACCCCGGCGGACGGCGCCGCCGACCCAACCTACGTGCCCGAAGGATGCGCCGACGGCCGGCTAGGCACGCCGACGCCCACGGAGGACAAGGCGCTCGAAGCACTCCAGGAGCAGGCCGGTGGCTGTCTGACCCGGGTCGGCCTGCCGGAGGACATACCGCTGGCCCTGGGCGTCGACCTCACCGGTGTGTCCTCGCGGGCCCCGGCCCTCGGGCCCGGGTTCGCCAAGTCGGGGGACGGCAAGGCCTGGCGGGCGGCCCGGGAGTGCCTGGAGGACGCCCGCCGCGCCCAGCTCGACCCGTACGTCGCGCCCGCCGCCGAGCTGTTCCTGGGGGACGGTGGCGACACCCCCGCCGTGCGCTTCGACATGTCACCGGCCAACAAGGCCAAGGTCGTCGGCGCCGCCGGGCTCGTCCTCGCCGTCACCGTCGCCGTGACCGCCGTGGTCGCCACCCGGCTCGTGCGGCCGCTGCGCGCGCTGACCGCGGCGGCCCAGCAGCCGCCCGACCGGCATGTCCGGGTCCCCGTCACCACCCGGGACGAGACCGGTATCCTCGCCGCGGCCTTCAACGAGCTGACCGAGCGCCGTGAACGCCTGGAGGCCCAGCGCAAGGCGATGGTCAGCGACATCGCGCACGAACTGCGCAGCCCGCTCACCAACATCCGCGGCTGGCTGGAGGTCACCCGCGACGGAGTCGTGGAGCCCGACCCGGCGCTGCTCGCCTCACTGCACGACGAGGCCCTCGTGCTGCAGCGTGTCATCGACGACCTGCGCGACCTCGCCGACGCCGACGCCGGCACCCTGCGCCTGCACCCGGAGCCGGTGCGCTGCGACGAACTCCTCGACCAGGTAGCCGCGGCCCACCGCGTCGCGGCCGACGCCGCCGGGGTCACCCTGCGCACCGCCCTCGAGGGCACGCCGTGGCTGGACGCCGACCCGGTGCGGATGCGGCAGGCGCTGGGCAACCTGGTCTCCAACGCCCTGCGCCACACACCCGCGGACGGCACCGTCACGCTGGCGGCGCGCCGCGACGGCGACGACGTGTTGCTGGAGGTCACCGACACCGGCGCCGGTATCGCGCCGGACGACCTGCCGCACGTCTTCGACCGTTTCTGGCGCGCGGAGAAGTCCCGCAGCCGCCGCACCGGTGGCAGCGGTCTCGGCCTGCCGATCGTCCGTCACCTGGTCGTGGCGCACGGCGGAACGGCGGACGCCACGAGCGAACCCGGCGCCGGCAGCGTCTTCACCCTGCGACTGCCCCAGCCGACGCGGCAGGACGACCCGCCCGGCCGGGCAAGCGCCCAGGGCGCCGAAGCCGGACAGGGGACGGCCTGACGTCCGAGGGACGGACCTCGGGGCGCTGTCGGGGAGGCGCGGCACGCGGTGAACAGGCAGGGGATTTCCTGGGGTCCAGCGCGCCGCGCCCGCCGCCGGCGCGGCCCGGGGTCACCCGGACTTCCTCCGGGAGCCCGCGCGCCGCCTCAGCGAACGGCGTTCGTTCTCGCTCGTGCCGCCCCAGACGCCCAGAGTCTGCCCGGTGTCCAACGCCCACTGCAGGCACGGCTCCTGCACCGGGCAGCGCCGGCAGACGGCCTTCGCCTGCTCCTGCTGCACCAGCGCCGGTCCGGTGCTGCCGATCGGGAAGAAGAGGTCGGGGTCCTCTTGGCGGCACGCGGCGTGGTCTCGCCAGCTGTCCATGAAAAGTCACCTGCGATCGAAAGTCGTGTGCCCTCGGGAATTCCTTACTCGCTTCCGGGTCACCTGTCCACGCATGGATGAAACAACCGAGTCCTGTGGGACCCCGATCGGACGGCCGGCGCGGCTCGTTCACTGCTCCCGCAGACCCCACGGGGAGCCGTACGCGGTGAGCAGGTCGAGGAAGGGGCCGGCCGGGAAGGCCTCCGGGCCCAGGACGCCAACGCCGGACCAGACGCCGCCGGCGAGGAGTTCGAGGGCGACCACCGGGTTCACGGCGGTCTGCCACACCACGGCCTGACAGCCGTACTCGGTCATCGACCACTGGTTGTCGACCACGTGGTACAGGTACACCTCCCGCGGCGCCCCGTCCTTGACGCCCCGCACCCAGGTGCCCGCACAGGTCTTGCCGTGCATCCGCTCGCCCAGCGTCGCCGGATCCGGAAGACACGCGGCGACGACGTCCCGTGGCGAGACGGCGACCGGACCGTCGACGCCCGGTACGGTCACCGGCTCCGTGCGGTCCAGTCCCAGCAGGTGCAGCGTCCTGAGGGTCTCGACGAACTCCCGGCCCAGGCCGTACTTGAAGGTCACGCGGCGTGCTCCGACCCAACGCGGTACGAGCAGCACCTCCTCGTGCTCCACGTTCACGCACTCGACCGGCCCGATGCCCTCGGGAAAGTCGAACACCTCGGGCTCGCTGAACGGCTCGGTGGTGAACCACCCCTTGTCGGCCTCGTAGACGACCGGCGGGTTGAGGCACTCCTCGATGGTGGTCCAGATGCTGAAGGACGGCGCGAAGTCGTAACCGTCGACCGTCAGGTTCGCGCCGTCGCGAACGCCGATCTCCTCGATCTCGTCGAAGAGTTCGTCGGCCGCGTACCGGGCGAAGACGTCCGACAGACCCGGCTCCACCCCCATGCCGACGAGCGCCAGCACACCCGCCTTCTCCCACTCCTCTGCCTGCGCGAACTGCTCGTCGCCGAGCTTCACCCCGCACTCCTCGTACGGCCGTTCGGGATGCGGCCGGGACAGTGACATCGCCATGTCCAGGTAGGTGGCGCCGGCGGTGCGTGCCGCACGGAAGAGCGGCATCACGAAGCGCGGGTCGGTGGCGTTGAGGAGGACGTCACAGCCGTGGCGCTCCAGCAGCGCCGCGACCGCCGCCTCGTCCCCGGCGTCGACCCGCTCGGCCCGGAACCGGCCGCCGCCGTCGCCGAGGGCCGCGACGGCCGCCTCGGCCCGGGCCGGGTCGTAGTCGGCGACCACCATCGCGTCGAAGAACGGCCGTCTGGCCGCGATCCGGGTGACGGCGGTGCCCACACCGCCGGCTCCCACGAGCAGTACACGCATGACAAGCACTCCCTGACGTTCGAAGGTCGCAGCTGTTCGGGGCCCCTGCGGCCGATACAACGCCCCGCCGTCACGTAAGGTCAATGGCGTTGGCATAAGGAGGCGGCGTGCCCAAACCAGTGGTCCCCGAGGAGAAGCGGCGCCGGCGCAGGCCCACCAGGAGCGGCACCGTGCTGTCCGAGCGGCTCATCGTGGAGACCGCGCTGCGCATGCTGCGCGAGCACGGCAGCGCGGGGCTGACGGCCCGCCGTCTCGGCCTCGCCCTGGACGCCGACCCGTCCACGCTCTACCGGTACTTCCGCGGCATGGACGAGCTGACGCTCGCCATCGGTGACGCCCTGATCGGCCAGGCGCTGCGGGGCTGGCGGCCGACGGGGGAGTGGCGGGCGGACCTGCGCACCGTCGGACTGCGCGTCCACGCCGAGTACGTCGCCCATCCGCAGGCCGCCCTGCTGACCACCAGCCGGGTCACCGGCCGGGCGAACGAACTCGCCGCCGACGAGGCCGTCCTGGACATCCTGCGCACGGCCGGGTTCCCCCTGCCGGACACCGTGCGCGTCTACCACGCCTTCATCGACCAGACCCTGGCCTTCGCCGCCCTCGACGCCGCCTCGCTCGCCCTGCCGAGCGACTCGCTGCACGCCGACGAGCACATGTGGCGCTCGACGTACGCCCGCCTGCCACGCGCCACCCACCCCCGCATCGCCGAGGCGGCACCCCTACTCGCCGCCCGCATGGTCACCAGCGCCTACCCGACGGCCCTGGAGATGCTTCTGGACAGCGCCGAGGCGCAGCTCGCGGCGATCCGCTAGCCGCTAGTCGCGCAGCGCCTCCGCGGCGGCCGCCACCACCGCGGTGGCCACGGAGGCCAGCGCAGGGGAGTCCAGCTTCCACTGCTGCCAGTACAGCGGTACGTCGACGGTGTGCTCCGGGGCCAGCGGGACCAGGTGGCCCGCGCGCAGCAGTGGGACCGCCTGCACCTCCGGCACCAGGCCCCACCCGAGACCGGCCGCGACGGCCTCGACGAATCCTTCCGAGGTGGGCAGGGAGTGCCGTACCGAACTCGCCGCGCCGGTGCCGCCCCGCAGCCGCCGGACGAACGCGTCCTGGAGTTCGTCGCTGCGGTCGAAGGTCAGTACCGGCGCGCGGGTGAGAGCGTCGCGCAGTGCCCCGCCGAGATGCCTCTCCGCGAACCCGGGGCTCGCCGCCGCGACGTACCGCATCCGTCCCAGCGGCCGCACCGAACAGCCCGCCACGGCGTCCGGCGACGAGGTCACCGCGGCCATCACCAGACCCTCCCGCAGCAGCTCCGCCGTACGGGTCTCGTCCTCGCGGCGCAGTTCGAAGCAGAGCTGCGGCTCCTGCGGCACCCGCGTGAGCGCCCCCAGGAACCACGTCGACAGGGAGTCCGCGTTCACCGCGACGGACACCCGGGTCGGCTCGCCGTCACCGCGCAGGCCGAGCTCCGCCCGGGCGTCCCGCTCCAGCCGGGCCAGCTGCCGGGCGAACCGCACGACGACCTCGCCGGACTCCGTCGGCCGCACCGGCTTCGTACGCACCAGCAGCACCCGGCCGGTGCGCTGCTCCAGTGCCTTCACCCGCTGACTGACCGCCGACGGCGTCAGGTGGAGGGCGGCGGCCGCCGCGTCGAAGGTGCCCTCGTCGACCACCGCGAGCAGCGTCCGGACCTGATCCAGCGGAAGTTCGGTCATCATCACGACAGCTAATGATAGGTAAGAATCTTTAGCTGTACACCAGGTGATCGCTTCTCTAGCGTCGACGCCATGACCGCCTCCCTGACCGCCGCGGCCGCCGGATTCGGCACCGGCCTCTCGCTCATCGTCGCCATCGGCGCCCAGAACGCCTTCGTCCTGCGCCAGGGGATCCGCCGCCACGCGGTCCTCCCGGTGGTCGGCATCTGCGCCCTGTCCGACGCCGTACTCATCGCCCTGGGCGTCGGCGGCGTGGGCGCGGTGGTGGTGGCGTGGCCGGGTGCGCTGACGGCGGTCGGCTGGATCGGCGGCGCGTTCCTGCTCTGCTACGGCGCCCTCGCCGCCCGGCGGGTGTTCCGGCCGGGGGAGGCGCTGCGCGGCGACGGCGAGGCGGAGGGCTCGCGGCGGCGGGCGGTCCTCACCTGTCTGGCGATGACCTGGCTCAACCCGCACGTGTATCTCGACACGGTGTTCCTGCTCGGCTCCGTCGCCGCCGACCGCGGGGCGATGCGCTGGACGTTCGGGCTCGGCGCGGTGCTCGCCAGCCTGTGCTGGTTCACCGCGCTCGGCTTCGGCGCCCGCCTGCTCGGCCGCTTCCTGGCCCGGCCGGCGGCCTGGCGGGTACTGGACGGCCTGGTCGCCGCGATGATGATCGTCCTCGGGATCACCCTCGTCGCCGGGACCTGAGGGTGCGGCTCCCGACCCCTCGACCGGTGCTGCGATAGTGAACCCCGGCAGAAAGATGTAACGAACAACCAGGGAAACCGTGGACACCAGTGAGAGCAGCGCCGGATCACAGATACCGGAAGCGGCCGGGGCGCGGCCGGCCCGGCGCGGATGGCGGCGCTGGGCCATGGACACCAGTCCGCTGCGCCGGCCCGCGTACCGCCGCCTGTGGTCCTCCACGATCGTCACGGCCGTCGGCAGCCAGCTCACCGCCGTCGCCGTCCCCAAGCAGATCTACGACATCACCGGCTCCTCGGCCTGGGTCGGCGCCGCGAGCATGGCAGGCCTGCTGCCGCTGATCGTGTTCGCGCTGTGGGGCGGGGCGATCGCCGACACCATGGACCGCCGCAAGCTGCTGCTGATCACCAACACCGGCATCGCCGTGACCTCGGTCCTGTTCTGGCTCCAGGCCCTCACCGGGCTCGACTCGGTGGCCGTCCTGATGGTCCTGCTCGCCGTGCAGCAGGCCTTCTGGGGCCTGAACGCCCCGGCCCGCAACGCCTCCATCGCCCGTCTGGTCCCCGCGGGGGAGCTGGCCGCGGCGAACGCGCTCGGCTCGACCGTCATGCAGACCGGCCAGGTGGTCGGCCCGCTGCTCGCGGGCGTCCTGATCCCCGTCATCGGCCTTCCCGAGCTGTACCTCATCGACGCGCTGGCCCTGTGCGTCACCGTCTGGGCCGTCCACCGACTGCCCGCGTTGCCGCCCCTCGCCGGGACGGGGTCACGTCGGGCCGGTGTACGGGAGATCGCGGCCGGCTTCCGGTACATCGTCGCGCACAAGGTGCTGCTGCTGTCCTTCCTCGCCGACATCATCGCGATGGTCTTCGGCATGCCCCGGGCGCTGTTCCCCCAGCTCGCCTCCGAGACGTACGCGCCTTACGGCGAAGGACTCGCCCTCGGTCTCCTCTTCGCGGCGATCCCCATCGGGGCGGTGATCGGCGGTCTGTTCTCCGGCACGTTCTCCCGCGCCCGCCGGCACGGCTGGATGGTCATCGGCGCTGTCGTCGTATGGGGTGTGGCCATCACCGGGTTCGGCCTCAGCGACAGCCTGTGGCTCGCCGTGGCGTTCCTCGCCCTGGCCGGGGTCGCCGACATGGTCTCCATGGTCTTCCGCGGGGCGATCCTGCTGTCCGCCGCGACCGACGACATGCGCGGCCGGATGCAGGGCGTGTTCACCGTCGTGGTCGCGGGCGGGCCCCGTCTCGCCGACGTCCTGCACGGCTCGGCGGGCTCGGCCTTCGGTGCCCCCGCGGCGGTGGCGGGCGGCGGGATCCTGGTCATGGCAGTGATGCTGGGCCTGGCCCTCGCGGTACCGGCGCTGCGCCGGTACCGCGTCTGACGCGACGCCCCTACAGGACGCCGCGCCGGTGCGTCGAGTACTGCTCCATGAGCTTGCTGCGGGTCGTCTCCAGCCGGTGCGCCAGGATCTCGGCGACGGACCGCACCAGAATCAGCCCCAGCTGCTGGTCCTCCTCGCACAGCCGGAGCACGGCCGCCGCGTCGTACTCGTAGGCGCGGACCGGGCTGAAGGCCTCCGCGCCGAAGTCCCACTGGTACGGCGGGAACAGCCAGGACCAGCCGAGCAGGTCGCCCGCGCCGAGCCCGGCGACGGTCACGAGCCGGTGGGCGGTCACCTGCTGGGTGAGGGAGACCGCGCCCGAGCGGATGACCCAGAAACGGTCGGCCGTACCGCCCGCCTCGAAGATCCGGGCGTCCTCCGGGAACGAGACCTCCCGGGCGAGCGACATCAGGCGCTGGCGCTGGGGCGACGGAAGGGCGGTGAGCAGTTTGATCGCTTTGGTCATGACGCGGGGCTCCTCGCCGGCGATGGATTCCGGTTTTTCCCTACGCCCATTTCAGCGGCTGCCGCCGCCCCGGGCACCTCGGCGGACCGCGAAATCGAACGCGGGTTTCCGGCCGGGCACGCGGGGCGGGGCGCCGGAGGCATGAAAAAAGCCCTGGCTGGACGGGGGAGGCCAGCCAGGGCCGTTCAGCGGTGGACAGGGAGGACGGAAACGGTCGACTCCGTGACCACGTCTGTATGAACGGTAAACCATCCCTGGCGGATGTGTGCAACGGAATCCGGGTCACGTGACCTGTTTCACTCGCCCTCACTCCGAGGGGTGGGCCGCGACCCTCACCGTCCCCACCGGGGCTCCACCCAGACCGGCTCGATCCCATGGGGTCGGCGTCGACGGCGTCGGCCGTCCGTCGACTCCTCGGCCCGCTCCAGTACCCGGCCCGGGTGAGCCGGTCGTCCAGACCTCGCGACGCCGGTACGTCGCCGAGGAGCACCGGTTCGCCGAGCACCTCCCGCACCGCGGGATCGGCACCGCGGGGGTCGGCCCCCCGCGCCTGCTTGTGACCCGGCGGCGCGAACGACAGCCGCCCCTTGCGGTGGCAGATCGGACAGGGCGCCAGGACCGGTGCGCGGGTGGGGTCGGCAGTCATGGCCGCCGGGTCCCGGGCTCGGCACCCGTCAACCAGCCGGCCCACCCCGACGCGGTCGGGATCGTGCCGTCACTCCTGGGCCGCCCGCTTCCCCGGCGTCAAGATCTCGTCCAGCACCCGCACCACCGTCTCGAACGCCAGGCTCCGTACGCCCGCCTCATGCGCCCCGTCCGGGTCCACCCCGCTCAGGTCGTCGCGTCGGGTCCGCCAGGCCCCCTCCTCCTCGGCCGCGCAGGCCCGGGCGCGCTGGATGCGTCGCAGCAGTTCGTCTGAGTCCACCACATCGGTCATGGGGTCCGCGTACCCGCTCAGAGCGCCGGGATGGCCCGAGTTCCCACCCGGATGCAGAGGTTTGGCCCGCCGGGGAAGGGTCAGCCGAAGTAGAGAGACCTGCGGAAGCCCGCACAGCGTGACACAGAAGCCGCTGCGGCCCGATCGGGTTCTTTTCCACAGCGATTCAGGGAGCTACAGGGATGTGCGAGCAGCACAGGACCGAATTCGCCCTCGGAACGTCGTCCGTCGTGGAGCGGCGCGGGCCACGACCACGCAAGCCGGCCGAGGCACGCAGGGCGGTCGAGCGAGCCGTGGCGGAACGCTGCCGAGCCACCCGCACCCGGTGCGACCAGGCGGCCCTGTCCGACGCTCTGCTCGTCGCCTCGGAACTCGCCACCAACGCGATCCTGCACGGCGGCGGCATCACGGACTTCGACGTCGACGTCGTCGGGCCCGGCATACGCGTCTCGGTGAGCGACGGCAGCGACGAACTGCCCGTCGTCCACCCGCCGGTTGACCAACAGGGACGCCGCCGCGTCGGCGGCCACGGCTGGCCGATCGTGTGCCGGCTGTCCCGCGACGTCCAGGTGACCGACCTGCCCATGGGTGGCAAGTGCATCACCGCCCTGGTGCCCCTGTCCTGAAGACTTTTTCGGAACCGGAGTTTGCACCCAGGGGGGCAGGGCAGACGCAGTTTCGTGCTTCGGACCGGAGGCGCGCCAGCGGGAGCGGTATGGCTGCTCCGGGGCCCTTCCAGGTCGTCCGGGCTGTGCCTTCCCCCTCCCGCGGTAATGACCTGAAACGACCGTTCAGGAGCGATTCCGCATGCTCATCGACATGTCGACCAACCGTCCCGGCACGCCCGCTCGGCAGACCGCCACCACCCGTCGTCGGCACGACGACGCCCCCGACACGAACGCCCTGTTCACGCGACTGGCCGCCCTGGAGGACGGCCCCGAACGCGAGGCGCTGCGCGACGAACTCGTCACCGCCTGGCTGCCCATGGCCCACCGGATCGCCGGTCGGTTCCGCGACCGCGGGGAATCCATCGAGGACCTGCGACAGGTGGCGGCCCTCGGCCTCGTGAAGGCGATCGACCGGTTCGAGCCGGAGCGGGGTGCCTTCGAGAGCTACGCCGTGCCGACCATCACCGGTGAGGTCAAGCGTCACTTCAGGGACCGGATGTGGGCACTGAGGGTGCCCCGTCGGGTGCAGGAACTGCGCAACAAGGTGCGGGTGGCCCGGCGCGAGCTGACCCAGAACCCGGGTGCCCCCGAGCCGTCGTCCGCCGACATCGCCGCCCACACCGGGCTGACCGAGGATGAGGTCGCCGCGGGGATGGAGGCGCTGGAAAGCTTCAGCACCCTGTCGCTGGACGCCGAGCTCTCCGCCGGCGACGACGGCTACAGCCTCGCCGACACCCTCGGCTCGTCCGACGCGTCCTTCGACGTCGTCGTCGACCGCGAGTCCGCCAAGGAGGGGCTGCGCCGCCTGCCCGAGCGCGAGCGGGCCATCCTCTACATGCGCTTCTTCGAGGACATGACGCAAAGCCGTATCGCCGACCAGCTCGGCATTTCCCAGATGCACGTCTCCCGGCTGATCAGCCGCAGCTGCGCCAAGGTGCGCGACGAGGTGATGGAGCAGCGGGGAACCCGGCGCGGCCCCGGCGGCCGGGCGAAGTGAACGAAGAAGGAGCGAGAGGGATGCTGACACCCCATCCGGCGTTCCTGCGCCGACTCGTCGACGAGTACGAGTCACTGAGGGCGCAGGAGACAGCGCGCGGCCAGGACGCACCGAGCTCACGGGCTCTCGACCTCGCCTACACGCTCTGCGTGTCGACCGGCACGCGCGACGTGGGACTGGCGCTGGAGGCCGCTGGCCGTCTGCTGTCGGACGCGCCGGATTCCAGGGGCGGGTCGGCCGTACGGAGGGTCCGCCCGGCAGCGGCGGCGACCGAGACCCGTACGGTGGCGGGCGCATCGGGGGCCGGCCCGGGGAGGGCTGCGACGAAGGGCCGTGTCGCGCCGGCCTCACGTGGTGGCGCCCGTGTCGTGCCGATGACACCGGAGTCCCGGACCGCCCCGCTGGCGGAATGACGTAGATCCGCACCACCCCGGCCGCGGCAGGCGGCCGGGGTTTCGGCGGGCGTGAGCCCAGGGATCCCACCCGCCACTCGAACACCAGCTCGCATGTCGGGTGTGCCCGCCCGCGACCAGGGCATTCGGATTCCAGGAGGTCGAGATGAACACGAGTGCCACGGCGCGAACCGCCGGGATGGACGCCCGGCGGTTCGCCAAGGGCTCGGCGCGGGACGGGGCCGCGCGGGCGGGGTTGACCGCAAGGGGAGTCATCTATCTGCTCGTCGGCGTTCTGGCGTTGCAGATCGCCTTCGGCGAGAACAACCAGCAGGCGGACCGCGGTGGTGCGCTGGCCGAGCTCGCCGAGAAGCCGTTCGGCGCCGTACTGCTGTGGGCGCTGGGCATCGGCCTTGTGGGCATGGCGCTGTGGCGGCTGTCCGAGGCCCTCTTCGGCGCGGTCGGGCCGGACGGCCGCAAGGCGAAGAAGCGCCTGACGTCGGCCGCCAGGTTCGTCTTCTACGCCTTCGTCGCCTACTCCGTGCTGTCCTTCGCCGCGGGCTCGGGCGGTGGCGGATCCAGCGACAAGCAGTCCAAGGACGTCACCGCCCGGGCCATGGAACTTCCGGCGGGGCAGTGGCTGGTCGGCGCGGCCGGCGTGGGAGTCGCCGTCGCGGGCGTGTGGATCGGGGCGCGCGCGGTGCTCCGCAAGTACCACGACAAGCTCAAGCTCGGTGAGATGTCCCCGCGAACGCGACGGCTGGTCGACATCACGGGCGTGGGCGGAGGCGCGGCGCGCGGCGCGGTGTTCGCCGCGGCCGGTGCCTTCGCCGTGCGGGCGGCCGTCGACTACCAGCCCGACAAGGCGAAGGGCCTGGACGACACCCTGCGCTCCTTCGCCGACACCCCGCTCGGGCCCTGGCTGCTGGTCTGCGTCGCGGCCGGGCTCGTCCTCTTCGGACTGTTCTCGTTCGCGATGGCTCGCTGGCGCAGGGTTTGAGCCGCCGGCGGGGTTGGACTGCGGCGCGAGGCCCGGGGGAGGAGATTCCGAACGACGCTCGGCTGGAGTCCGCCTGGTCCGGGTCGACCCAGGACCGCCCCGGCCCGGGCCTCGGTCCGTGACTGGCGTGGAGGGCGTGGGCCCTTGCCCTGACGATTTCGGCCGGGATCCGCGTCCGGCTCAGGCTTGGACTGAGCCGGACGCGGATCCCGGTCCGGCCCGGAGGGAGTGGTCCGGGACCGGCTCGGGGCCGGTACTGGTCCGAGGCCGGGATCAGAATTGACCCGCCTGGGGCCAGCCCTCGTCAGGGATTTGACCAATCTGCTGACCTCACCCCGGCCCGCCCCGCCCCCTTTCCGCGCTCCGGCCGCCGAACCGTGATCCCGTGCGGGGTCTGAGATCGCGTGGACGGGGAACCCGGACCTGATGAACGAACCCGAGCTTCCGCCCGAGGGCCGGCCCGTGGACGTCTACCTCGACCTCCTGCGCATCCGCATGGACACGGAGGACTACCGCCTCCTGCTCAGCGTGGTCGAACCAGTCCTGCGGGCGATCGAGGAGCAGACTCTGCCCGCGCTGGACTTCGCTCTCGACGACACGCGCGACGAGGCGTTGCCCCAGGAGGTCCGCGACGAGGCCGCGCTGGTCATAGCCACCGCTGTCACGGGCCGCCTGGACAACGAGGTGGTCGAGCTGAACATCGACGAGACCGGCCCGGTCCGCGTGGTCACCGACGCGGCCACCGCCTCCGACCCGGTGCGCCTGGGCGAGATTGCCGACTACATCCGCGAGCGACAACGCACGAACGACGAGCTGCGCGGCATCGCCGAGGTGAGCGGCCTGCCGACGGACATCTGACCCGCGCGCTCACGGGCCCGCCTCCGGATGGCGTGGCCCCGCTGTCCGTGGGACCGGTACCGCTCAAGGCCGTCGCGGCCCCCCGGCCCACCCCCAGCGGTTCTCCGGCTACCGCTTCGGCGCCGTCACCGGCACGTCAAGGGGCCGCGCAAGCCCGGCCACCGACTCGTCCAGGCGTTGCAGATGCCGCAGCACGCGGTCGGTGACCCGGCCGTACCGCGGCGTCCCCGGGATGTCCGGCTCGAGGAGCGAGGCGATGCTGGGACCGGTCTCGATCTCCACGGCGGTCTGGCCGTCGGTGATGTGCGCGGCTATCGCCTCGATGTTGTGCGCGATACGCCGTCCGGCCCGGCGCAGCCTCGGGTCCGCCGCGATCGAGGGATGCGTGGGCAGCAGTTCGGCCGTCGCGGCCAGCGAACGCGCGTGGTACGCGCAGGTCTCCAGCAGCGCGACGACATACTGGGCGGTGTCCCGGCGGGCCCGCAGCGGTGTCACCGGATGGGTGAGCGGCTGGACGGCGGCGCGCAGGTCGGCCAGTGCCTGGTCCAGATCGCGCGCCTTGTCCAGCAGATCGACCGGCGGGCCGCCGCTGAGCTGGTCCACGGCCGCCTCGGTGACCTCGGCGAGCCGCTCCAGGACCGTGGCCAGCAGTTCGTTCGTACGGCGGTCCGTGCGCACCGGCAGCACGAAGGCCGCCGCGACGATTCCGCAGACCGCGCCGAGCGCCGTCTCCTCCACCCGCAGCACCAGCACCGAGAAGCTGTAGGTGTGCAGGAGGGTGTAGAGCACGCCCAGCGCGGCCGTCACGAAGAAGGACATCAACGTGTACGACAGCGGCGCGGTGTAGAACATCGCGAACAGGCACAGCAGCACCACGGCGAACGCCGTCCAGGTGTGCTGCCCGACCAGCCCCGCCAGCACGATGCCCGCCACGACCCCGAACACGGTGCCCAGCAGCCGCCGGTAGCCCTTGACCAGGATCTCGCCCGTGGACGAGGTGTTGATGAACACGATCCAGCAGGTCAGTACGGCCCAGTACCAGCGGTGGCTGGAGAGCAGTTCCCCGCCGACGATGGCCAGCGACGAGCCCACGGCGACCTGCACGGCGGCCCGTGTGGTCGGCCGCCGCAGCCCGGTGAGCTCCTCGTCCCGGTCGTCGTCCTCGCCGGCGTCGATGGCGGCGTCCTCGGCGTCCAGTTCCTCGCGCGAACGGGCCGTGGCCGGGCTGTCGTCCGACTCGTCCTGAGGCCCGTCCAGGGCGATCCGCAGACCCAGGACGGCCCGGGCGGCCTCGCCGATGCCCCGGAAGACGTCCTGCACGGCGGTCGCGGCGGGCGGCAGGTTCTCCTCGTCGCGGTAGCCGAGGAGCCGGTTGCGCACATGTGACAGGGCCGTGCCGGACTCCCCGTTGACGGGCCGCAGCACGAGCATCCGCAGCGCCTCGAGATCCCGGCGCAGCGTGGCGGTCGCCTCGTCCCGTACGGGCAGCCGTTCGCCCGCCGGGACCGGTGCGCCCGGCAGGTGCAGCGTGAGGGTGTCCGCCCGCTCGGCGCTGCGTGCGGTCAGCAGCAGCAGGGCCAGCCGCTCGGCGGCGATCTCGGCGTCCGCGATGCGCCGCTGCACGAGTCGCGCCGTGGCCTCGTCGGAGGTGCCTTCCTCCAGCCGGCCCTGGATCATCATCGCCGTCTCGTGCAGGCGGGCGGTGCCGCTGCGCACGCCCTCCAGCGCCTTCTCCACCTCGTCCGGCCCGGCGTCGAGGAGTTCGAGCTGCGCGGACACCAGTTGGGCGAGCCGGGCCCGGAAGGCCTCACGCAGCCGCTCCAGGATCTGCGCCGGCGTCTCGGGCACGATCACGAACCGCACCAGGCCACTGCTGAGGAAGGCGACGACGATCGCGCCGTACAGCTCGGGCAGCCCGGAGACGGCGGCGCCGACGAACAGGGACAGGAAGTAGACCTGGAAGCCGATCAGCCCTAGCGCGGTGCCACGGTCGCCGAACCGCCGGCCGTAGACGGCGCAGAAGATGAGGGCGACGAAGAAGAAGTCACCGGCCACCACCCGGTCGCTGAGGAGCGCGCCCAGTGACACCGAGGCCAGCGCCACCGGGAGCCCGAGAGCGAGCGTGACGGCCTGCTGCCCGCGCTGCTTCTCCCGGATGGAGAAGGTGGCGACCATCGCCGCCATGGCCCCGGCCACCAGGTGCGTGACATCGGCGTCGAGAAGGCTGAGAACAGCGAGGGCGAGGGCGATCGCGCCCACGGTCCGCAGGCCGGCCGTCAGCCGCAGCAGGCCCGGATCGGACGCGGCGATCCCGTCCCGCAGCCGCACCCGGACCGAACCTCCCGCTGCCTTCACGCCGTCGTACTCACTCCCGTGTCACGTCATGATCTCCACCACCAGCATGGCACGGCGTGGTGCGGTCTACGGCCCCGGGTCTCGGCGAGCGTGTGCGCCACCAGGGCGTTGGCGTGGCCGTGCCCCAGCCCGTGCTCGGTCTTCAGCCAGGCGACCAGCTCCATGTGCTTGGTCAGCGGCGAGGAACGGACGAGCTGCTGCCACTCGGCGATCGGCCGGCCGTACTTCTTCTCGATCGAGGGGAAGTAGCTCGCGGGGCCCTTCACGGTCTCGGCCATGACGGTGTCCTTTCGACGTGACGTCGTGCTGTCCCACCTCTGACCGCCGACCGGACGGAAAGTGATCGGCGGTCAGGAGTGAAGCACGTCACACCGGCGTCGGCGTCACTGGTCCTGCCGCTCGGAACCCTCGACGTGTGCCCGCACCTGTTCCGGTGTCAGATACGCGTCCGTGTACTCGAAGTCCTTCAGCTTGGCGGCCTTGCGGGCCTGGAACCCGGTGCGGACGAAATCGTCGCCGGCGATCGCGTTCAACACCCAGTTCGTCATCACCCGGGTCTTGGCGACGTTGGTGCGCAGCGCCGACCAGTGGTAACCGCGGGCGACCGCCTGGGCGGGCACACCCCGCAGTTCGATGCCGAGCGGCTTGGACACGGCGTCCTTGCCGCCGAGGTCGACGACCAGACCGAGATCCTTGTGGACGTACGGGGTCGCCGCCTGCCCGCGCAGGGTGGAGATGACGTTGTCGGCGACGTGCCTGCCCTGCCGCATGGCGTGCTGGGCCGTGGGCGGGCAGACCGCGCCCTCCTCGTTCTTGGCCTCGTCCGGCACCGCGGCGGCGTCGCCGAGCGCGAACACCCCGTCGTGGCCCGGCAGTTTCATGTCGGCGGTGACGGCCAGCCGCCCCCGGACCGTCTCGGCGCCGAGGGTGGCCATGAGCGGGCTGGCGACCACACCGGCGGTCCAGATCAGCGTGCGGGTGGGGACCACGCGCCCGTCGGTGAAGGTGACCTCCTCGGGGCCCGCCTTGGCGATGGAGACGCCGAGCGAGATGTCGATCCCCCGCCGGCGCAGGATCTCCTGGGCGCTGCTGCCCAGCTTGTCGCCGAGCTCGGGCATCAGCTTCGGCGCGATGTCGATCAGGTGCCACTTGATCAGACCCGGGTCGAGACGCGGGTAGCGCTTGACGGCGGCGTGGGTGAGGCGCTGCAGACAGGCGGCGGTCTCCGTGCCGGCGTAGCCGCCGCCCACCACCACGAACTGCAGCCGTGAGGCGCGCTCCTGCGGGTCCTCGCTCGCGTCGGCGAGGTCCAGCTGGGAGATGACGTGGTCACGCACGTAGGCGGCCTCGGCCAGCGTCTTCATGCCGAAGGCGTGGTCGGTCAGGCCGGGGATGTCGAAGGTGCGGGTGATGCTGCCGGGGGCCAGCACGATGTAGTCGTACGGCTCGTCGACGATCTCGTCGGTGATGGTGCGGATGACGCAGACCTTCGCCTTGAGGTCCACGCCGATCGCACCGCCCGGGATGATCCGGGTGCGGTACTTCTTGCTGCGGCGCAGCGAGACGGCGATCGACTGCGGTGTCAGCACGCCGGAGGCGACCTGGGGCAGCAGCGGCAGGTAGAGCTGGTAGGCGAAGGGCGTCACCAGTGTGACGTCGGCTTCGTCCGGGGAGAGTTTGCGTTCCAGACGGCGGACGCACTCCACTCCGGCGAAGCCTGCGCCAACCACCAGGATCCTGGGTCGTGTCACGGTGTTCATCCCTTTCTGCGGCTCCAGGCGGTCTGCCTCGAACGCCTTTCGCCTGCCCGTGGATCGCTGCTTCGCACACATCGATCCCACAGCGGTACCGGCCGTTCCGCCAGCCGGGCGCGGCAGGCAGACGACGGCGTCGAGGACCACCATGCCCCTCCGGCCGCCGAAGCGCACCGGGTCGATCGTGAAGATCGTGGGGCGGAGGCCGCGAAGGGGTCCTCAGGCGGCCAGGTGGCAGAGCAGCAGACACACGTCGTCGTCGCGTTCGGAGTCGCTCAGCAGGGGGGTGAGGATCCGGTCCGCGGAATCCTCCAGGTCCGCGTCCAGGTCCGCTGAGCGGAACGAGCCGAGCGCCAGGGCCAGCCGCTCGATGCCCGGGTCTATGCCCTGCGCGCGCCGCTCCACCAGCCCGTCCGTGTACAGCGCCAACGTCGAGCCGGGAGCCAGCGGCGCGGTGTGGTCGTGGATCTCCTGTTGCAGCGGGATGCCCAGCATGGCGCCCGGTTTGGCGTCCAGTGTCCGGACCTGCCCGTCCGGGGTGCGCAGCACCGGCGGTGGATGTCCGGCGGCCGCCCAGGTCAGGTTGGGATCGCCGGGGCGGAAGCGCGCGATGACCGCGGTGGCGTACAGATCCGGCTGGAGATGGTGCAGGAAGGTGTGCAGCCGGGTCAGCAGCTGACCGGGGCTGCCGCCGTCGACGGCGTAGGCGCGCAGCGCGGTCCGCAGCTGGCTCATCATCACGGCGGCGTGCAGCCCGTGCCCGGTGACGTCGCCGATCACGGTGATCAGGCTGCCGTCGGGCTGGCGGAACGCGTCGTACCAGTCGCCGCCGATGTTCAGTCCGTGCGTGGCCGGCAGATAGCGGGCGGCCAGAGTGAGCCCCGGGGTGGCCGGCAGGTCCGTGAGCAGGGCCCGCTGGAGCGTCTCGGCGATGTCCCGGTTGTGCTCGAAGCGCCGGGCGTTGTCGATGGCGATGCTGGCCCGCCGGGTGAGCTCGATCAGCATCACCGCGTCGTCCGGGTCCCAGCGTGCGCCGGGCGGCGACAGCGTCAGCACACCCAGTGGGGCGCGTCGCGTCGGCAGCGGGACGCACAGCAGCGGGCGGCCGGGGTCCAGGGCCGAGGGCGGCTGGTCCAGGACCCCGGGCAGGCCGCCGGGATGGTCGGCGGCGTACTGCGGTCTCCCGGTACGTGCGGCCAGCACGGCGGCGGCCGGGTGCGGTGCGCGCCGGTCGCGGTCCTCGTCGCCCTCGAACAGCCAGACGTCGACGCTGCTGGCGTACTCGGGCACCAGCAGCTCAGGCAGCCGGCGCACGATCTCCTCGTGGTTGAGCGACGCCGTCAGCACGGCACTGGCGTCGGCCAGGAACATCAGCCTGCGGCGGGCGCTCTCCGCCTCGGTGCGCGCCTTGCGCTCGGCGGCGAACGCGTCGCGCTGGGCCCGCCCGGCGGCGTCCAGCTCGGCGTGCAGGGCCAGCACGCCCTGGTTGGTCTGGTGCAGCTCCTCCCGGTGGAAGGTGACCAGCTCCTCCTGCTCGGTGAGTCTCTCCAGCACCAGAGCGGTGTCCTCGTCGGCGCCCAGCAGGGCCTCGGCCAGCACAGTGGGGTCGTCGGCCACGGCGGCACCGGCCGGGTCCGCCGCCTCGGGGCAGCGGACCGTCATCCGCCACGGCGACTGCGCGGCGGCGGCGCCCGTGTCGGGCGAGGGCGTCACCCGTACGTGCAGGAGCCCTTCCTCGGCCGGCTCGGCCGTGACGTCCAGCTCGAGCCGCCAGGTGCCGCCCTTGGTGAGGCACTGGAGCAGATGGGAGCTGAGCGCCGCGGTCAGCCGGGTGCGGTCGAGGGCGGGCACACCGTACGAGGCCGCCAGCCGGGCGGTCGCGATCCGGGCCCGGGCCGCGTCGACGACGGTGGTGATCTGCCAACTGCGCGTCATGGGCCCTCCGGCGGGGTCGGGGCCAGCACCACCACTGCCGTGTCGTCCCGCACCGGCCGCGCGGAACTGCTCGCGTCGCGCACCGTAACGGCGGCCACGACGGCCGGGTCGGCCGACAGCAGGCCCGGGTCGGCCGGTGGCGTCCAGCGGCTGGGCAGGCCGTCGCTGTGCAGGACCAGCAGCCGGTCGGCAGCCCAGGGCATACGGTCCTCCCGCAGCGTCGCGTGCCGGTGGACGCCCACGATCCCGGGCCTGGACAGCAGCGAACGCCAGCGGTCGCCCTCATACAGCCGGGCGCCGATGTTGCCGACGCCGGCGAACCGCAGCAGGCCGGCCCGGGTATCGATCTGGGCGACGGCGACGGCCGCGCCGCGCGTGCCGCGCAACGCCGAGTCGAGGTGGACGAGCGCCTCGGCGGGCGGGAGGTGGGCGGCACGGTGCAGGGCCTGCACCGCCGCCGAGGACGCACGGGCGGCCTCCGGGCCGTGTCCGAGCCCGTCGGCCAGCATCAGGGTCAGCCGGTCTCCCGAGCGGGCCCACGCCCAGGCGTCGCCCGAGTAGTCGGCCCCGGCGAACGGGGCGTTCACACCCCCGGCCCGCGCCGCGGCGGCAGGTGCCGTGTTCCCGGGGAGGGCGCCGACGCGGGCCACCGCCACCGTGCCCCTGCCCGGCGCGCTGTGCAGCCCGAAGTCGTCGGCTATCCGGCGGCACGTGCCGAGCCCGGCGCCCAGGGAACGCGTGGTGGTGTAGCCGTCGCGCAGTGCGGCGTCCACGTCGGCCATCCCCGGTCCGTGGTCGATCGCGGCGATCTGCACCAGGAGGCCGGAGGCGTTGTCCGCGGGCACGGCCGGGCCCACGAGGTCGATGAGGAGCTGACCGCCCTGGGCGTGCTTGAGCAGGTTGGTCGCCAGCTCGGTCGCCACCAGTGCGGCCGCCGCCGTCCGCGGCTCGTCCAGGCCCGCCAGGGCGGCCGCGCTCTCCGCGGCCACCCTGGCGTCACGCACCCGGGTCGAGTCGTGCACCGGGATGTCCCACACGCGGGGCATCACAACTCCCCACGCGGCCGCGGCGACCGCGCCGCCCAGGAGACCACCGTGACCTTGGTACCGACGCCCGGAGTGCTGTCGACGGCGAACTCGTGCACCAGACGCCGCGCACCGCCGAGGCCCATGCCCAGCCCGTCGCCGGAGGTGTAACCGTCGCTCAGAGCCCGCTCCAGGTCCGGGATGCCCGGACCCTCGTCGGAGAAGGTCAGCCGCAGTCCGTTCGCCGGCCCGCCCGTCACGGCCTCCGTCTCCATCTGTCCGCCCCCGCCGTGCACCAGGGTGTTACGGGCCAGCTCACTGGCCGCGGTGACCAGCTTGGTCTGCTCCACCAGGCTGAAGCCGAGCAACGCGGCCGCCTGCCGCACGTGTTGGCGCACCCACACCAGGTCCATGTCCGAACGGATCGGCAGGCAGGCTTCGACGCCCGCTGCTGTCTGCATCACCGATTCTCCTGGCGCGGGCCGCCGAAGCGGGTGTCCTGATCCGGTCCGGAGAGGAGGTTCATGGCCGCCTCGGCGTTCAGCGCGGTGCGCAGGCCGGGAAGTGTCAGCCCCAGTTCGACCATCGTGATCGCGACCGCCGGCCGCATGCCGGCCACCACGGTCCGCGCCGCCAGCAGCCGGGCCTGCGCCGCGATCTCCGCCAGTACGCGCCCCAGGAAGGAGTCGACGATCTCCACGCCGGAGATGTCGATGACCACACCGGTCACCCCGGTGCTGACGATCGTGTCTCCGATGTCCTGCTGCAACTGCTGCGCCGTGCTGTCGTACAGGTCCCCCTGGAGCGTGACCAGGAGGATGTCACCCAGCCGCAGGACCGGCACGTGCCCCGTGACGGGGCGGGAGAAGTCGTGGCTCACCGTGAACCCGCACCGCCAGGCGTCGCGTTGATGATGTCGGCCCCCAACTCGTGCAGTGCGTAGGCCAGGGCGTCGGCCAGGCTGGCCCGGGTGAGCACCGTGCCCAGGTCCAGTCCGAGGTGGACGATGGTCTGGGCGATCGCGGGGCGGATGCCGGAGACCACGCACTCCGCGCCCATCAACCGGGTCGCGGCCACCGTCTTCATCAGGTGCTGGGCCACCAGCGAGTCGACCGTCGGAACGCCGGTGATGTCGAGGATCGCGAACCGGGCCCGCTGTTCGACGACGGCCTCCAGCAGCGACTCCATCACCACCTGGCTGCGCGCACTGTCGAGGGTGCCGATCAGCGGGACGGCCACGATGCCGTCCCAGAGCTTGATGACCGGGGTCGCCACTTCCAGCAGCTGCAGCCGCTGCCGCTCGATCAGTGCCTGCCCCTCGCTGAGCGCCGTCTCCAGCACGACCAGGCGCAGGGTGCCCATCAGCACGGTGAGCGCGGTGGTGCACTCCCGGACCCGGTCGGCGGAGGCATCGGGAAGGTCGGCGAGCAGGAGGTTCTCGACCGGAGGCCGCAGCGCGTTCACGTCGTTCGAGACCTGTGCGGTGGTGAAGCCGGCCCGGGAGCGGGCGGCACCCATCCGGGACAGCTGCTCGCGCACCACGGTGAAGCCGGCGGCGTCGGGGTCGTGCACCTGGTTGGTGTCCGCGACCTGGGCCAGCGCCTCGACGACGATCTTGCCCGCTTCCACCGCCTCGTCCCGCGAGACGGTGAACACCGTGCGGAAGAGGGGTTCGTCGGCCCACCGCTGGGCCACCTGCTCACCGCGCCGGCGAAGGAAGTCTCCGACCTCCTGTGCCGGCGATCCGTGCTTCTCTACCGATTCGTGCTCCGGCACCTACAACTCCTCATTCACTTCCCTCGGACCGACCTCGCTGGAGGCAACGAGACGGCGGCATGACCCTGCCGGCCGACCACTGTAACCATGGCCCCACCTCGTACGACACCTCGTCCTGACAGCCGGCCCCCCTGGCCGCAAAGCCCGTCGACGGTCCCTGCGACCGCCCACCGGCTCAGGCCTGCGGGCTGTCCTGCCCGCCCTGTTCGCCCTCGAACGCGTCGACGCGGGCCAGCGCCTCCTCGACACTCCCGGACACCGGAACGGTGATGCTCACGCCCGTCAGTTCCAGGATCCGCAGGACCGCCGGAGCGGGGGAAATGATGTGCACGCTGCCCGGTATGTCACGGGCCTGCTGGTAGACCCGCAAGATGATGTTCATGCCGGACGAGTCCATGAACGGCACGGAGGACAGGTCGAGCAGGAAGTGCCGACGGCCGTGGTGGAGCTGGTTGGCCAGGTGGTGCTGGAACTCCGTTGCGGTGTCTACGTCCAAATAACCCTCGACCGCGATCAGGGCGACGTCCTCCCGGGGGAGAGTGACCTCGACGGACAAAGGGTTCTGGGCAATGGACACGAGTTACCTCCACAAGTCTTACGGCCAGGGCTGGTTACCCCTGTGAGCGACTTCGATGCACACCGATTCCGGCGGCACTCCGTGATCAAGCTCTCATCGCGCGTGCCCTCCGGTCGTCTGTCGTCGCGCCCCCGCGCTTACCCCCGAATCCACTCGGTATGCAGTCAGCCCACCCGGATGCCCACGATGCACGTGTCGTCGTCCGTGTCCGACCTGCTGTACGTCAGCAGACGGTCCAGCTGCTGGTCGAGTGTCCGGGGCGCCGCCCGAGCGGTGGTCAGAAGGTGCCGCAGCGACTCCTCCACGGACCGGTCCCGGCGTTCGATCAGACCGTCGGTGTACATCAACAGGGTGTCGCCGGGCTCCAGTTGGAGTTCGGCCTCCTCGTACGACGCCTCGGGAACGGCGCCGAGCAGTATGCCCTTCACCAAGGGCAGCGGCGCGGCCTCCGCGTCCCGCACGAGTACCGGCGGCAGATGGCCACCGCGGGCCCAGCGCAGGGTGTGCCGGGCGGGGTCGTACAGGCCGCAGACCGCCGTGGCGGTGACGGCACCGGTGAGGTGGTGCGCCACGATGTTGAGCCACGACAGCAGCTGGCCCGGCCCGGCGCCGGTGACGGCCAGCCCACGCAGCGCGTTGCGCAGCACGACCATGCTGGTGGCGGCCTCTATCCCGTGCCCCGCCACGTCACCGACGCACACCAGCACCATCCCGGACGGCAGCACCACGGCGTCGTACCAGTCGCCGCCCACCAGCTGTTCGGTCTCGGCGGGCCGGTAACGCACGGCCACCTGGAGGTCGGGGACCTGGAGCGGGGCCTGTGCGGGCGGCATGATGGCGTGCTGCAGCTGCAGGGTCAGCCGGTTGCGCTCGGTTGCCTGCTGCTCGGTGTGCGCGAGCTGGTCGCGCGTGGCCGCCAGCGCGACCTCGGTCCAGTGCTGGGCGGAGATGTCCTGGTAGGCCCCCCGGACGGCGAACAGCCGGCCGTCCGTGTCGAGCACCGGCTCGGCGACCACCCGGATGTGGCGGGTCACCCCGTCGGGCCGCTGCAACCTGAACGCCGTCGACGCGGAACGCCGTTGGTGCAGCACCGTCCGCAGGAACCGGCGGATGGCCACGGTGTCGTCGGGATGGGCGTGGGCCGGCAGCTCCTCCAGCGGCACCGGGGTGCTCGACGGGGAGCGGCCGTACAGGTCGAAGAGCTGGCCGTTCCAGGTGATCTCGGCGGTCAGCAGGTTCTCCTCGAAGCCGCCGATCCGTCCGAGCCGCTGGGCGTTCTGCAACAGGCTCGCCAGCCGCGCGGTCTCGTCCTCGATCCGCCACAGCAGCAGGACGCCGCTTCCGTGCCGGCTGATGCTGATGTCGGCGACCGCCGAGAGCGGGACCTGGTCGACCAGGGCGGTGAGGTTCATCCGCTGCGCGCGGAAGGGCTCGCCGGTCGCGTGGACCCGCTCGACGCGCTGGAACAGCTCGCTGTCCCCGGCGGCCATCGGGTAGGCCTCCAGCAGCAGGGCGCCGTTGATGACGGCACGGGGCCGGCCCGCGGGATCGAGGAACCGGCCGTTCACATGCTGGATGCGGAAGTCCACCAGATGGCCGGAGTCGTCGAGGTGCGGCACCAGGACCAGGGCGGGGTCGTGCAGCCCGTCGGCCAGGTCCATCAACTCCGCCGCGTCCGGCATGACACGGGGGTCCGACACCGAGCCCTGGCGCAGTGTGTACGTCTCCAGCGTGTGGGCGCACAGCTCGGCCAGGGCCTCCAGCTGGCGGGCGATCCGCGCCGGCTGGGGATCCGTGGGAGTGGGCCACACGATCTCCAGCACACCGTGCACGCGCCCACCGGTACCGGCGGGCAGCGCGGCCCGGCCGCCGTCCGGATGCTGGTGCCGGCCGATGCTGGGCAGACCGGTCGCGGCGAGGGACGTGATCCACTGACCGTCGCGCTCGGTGAGCCCGCGCCGCGCCACCGTGACCACGTCCGGCGGCACGTAGCGCCAGCGCGCCGCCTCGACCGGGGAGAACCCGGCGCTGCCCGCCAGGGTGAGGGAGCCGTCCGGGCCCGCCGCCCAGATGGCGACGGCCACCGCCCCCAGGGGCAGCAGGGCCTGCTGCAACAGGGAGTCCGCCACGGCCTGGGTGTCGTCCGCGGCCAGCGCACCGCTCTCGGCGGCCCGCAGCCGTACGGCCGCCGAGTCGACCACCGGTTCCGCGGTCTCCGACGTGGCGGCGAGGAAGGCGTCGGTGACCTCCGACATCCGGTCCCGGGCGGCCTGGTTGATGACCTCGACGGCCAGCTCCAGGGGTGTCACCTTGGCCTGCTCGGCCAGCTCCATGAGCTGGCGGGCGGCCTGTGCGGGGCCGCACTGCAGACGTTCCACGAGGACGCCCTTGGCGAGTTCGACCAGGGCGCGTCCCTCGGCCTCCGCCTGCGCCGCCCGCACCTCGCGGCGCAACCGCTCGACGGTGGCGGCCAGCCGGCCGACGGGAGACGCGGACGGGGCGGACCGGTCGGGGGCGGGCCCGTCGTCGGTCGGGTCCGCGGGGGATTCGGAACGAACCGGGGGAGAGGCGGGCGCGGGCGGTGCCTCTCCTTCGCCGGAATCGTGCGGTTGCTCGGAGATGCTCACGGTGCGAAGGCTCCTAGGCCGTCGGGCGCTGGGGCGCGGAAGAGGGGACGCGGGCCCGGCCGGCGGGAGCGCCGGGCGGGCGTCGGCGGTCTCATGCGGGCAACCAGCGTCGGACGCAGGCGATCAGGTCCTGGGTGTCGACGGGCTTGGTGACGTAGTCGCTGGCGCCCGAGGCGAGGGACTTCTCCCGGTCGCCCGGCATCGCCTTCGCGGTGACGGCGATGATGGGCAGCTCGGCGTACTGCGGCATCCTGCGGATCTCGGCCGTGGCCGTGTAGCCGTCCATCTCCGGCATCATGACGTCCATCAGCACGATGGCGACGTCCGGGTTGTCGACCAGGGCCTCGATGCCCTTGCGGCCGTTGTCCGCGTGCAGCACCCGGAAGCCGTGCAGCTCGAGGATGCCGCTGAGCGCGAAGAGGTTGCGGGCGTCGTCGTCGACGACCAGCACGGTCCGGCCGACGAGCGGGTCGTCGACCGCCTGCGGCGTGGACTCCTGCGGCCCCTCCGAGCGGACCAGCGACAGCACGTCGCCGGGTTCCTCGGCCGAGAGGTGCAGCGCGATGCGCTCGCGCAGTTCGTCCAGACTGGACAGGAACTCCAGCGCTCCGGCCTCCGAGCGGGCCCGCAGCGCCTTCTCCGTGGCGAGGTCGGCGCGGTGGCCGCTGTGCACGAGGACCGGCACGCCGGCCAGCGCGGAGTCGCCGCGCAGGGCCTCGAGGAAGCGGGAGGCCTCCCCGTCCGGCATGCCCAGTTCCAGTACGACGCAGTGGCACGGCTCGTCGGCCAGGGCCCCCGCGGCCTCCTGGCCCCCGACGGCGGTGATGACGTCGACGGTCACCCCGGGGCCGCTTCCGCCCCGGCCGTGGGACATGTCCGCGACCACGCTCTCGGCGACGAGCGTGAGCAGACCGCGAGAGCGCTCCTCCACCACCAGCAGCCGGCGTGGACGCCCCCCGGTGCCGCCGGCGGGCGGCAGGCCGCCGACCAGCGGCCGGCTGTGCACGGCGTCGGGCGCGAGCCCTGCGCCCGGCGCCTGGTCGAGGGACCGGCCGCGGTCCAGCAACTCCTCGAAGTCGGGCCGGGTCACCGGCAGGAAGAGCGTGAACGTGCTGCCCTGGCCGGGCGTGCTGTCCACGGTCACCGCGCCGCCCAGCAGATGGGCGATCTCCCGGGTGATGGACAGGCCGAGACCCGTGCCCCCGTACTTACGGCTCGTCGTGCCGTCCGCCTGCTGGAACGCGCCGAAGATGGTCTCCAGCTGCTGTTCCTGGATGCCGATACCGGTGTCCTTCACGCGGAACGCCACGATGGTGCCGCCGCGCAGCACGCCCCTGGGCACCTCGTCGTCGACCGCGGGTTCGACGCGCAGTTCCACGCTGCCCTGTTCGGTGAACTTGACCGCGTTGGACAGCAGGTTGCGGAGCACCTGGCGCAGCCGGGAGTCGTCGGTCAACAGGTCCGCGGGCGCGCCGGGGGCCGTGGTCACCGTGAAGTCCAGGCTCTTCTGCGTCGTCATGGGCCGGAAGGTGGCCTCCACGTACTCGATGAGCTGCCGCAGGGGGACCAGTTCCGGCGCGACGTCCATCTTTCCGGCCTCGACCTTCGACAGGTCCAGGATGTCGTTGATCAGCTGGAGCAGATCCGACCCCGCGGAGTGGATGATCCCCGCGTACTCGACCTGCTTGGGGGTGAGGTTGCGCGAGGGGTTCTGCGCGAGCAGCTGGGCGAGGATGAGGAGACTGTTGAGCGGGGTGCGCAGCTCGTGGCTCATGTTCGCCAGGAACTCGGACTTGTACTTCGAGGCCAGCGACAACTGCTGGGCGCGGGCCTCCAGTTCCTGCCGGGCCTGCTCGATCTGCAGGTTCTTCGCCTCGATGTCCCGGTTCTGCGCCACCAGCAGTGAGGCCTTCTCCTCCAGTTCGGCGTTGGAGTGCTGCAGTTCCTCCTGCTGTGCCTGCAGCTCCGCGGACCTGGCCTGGAGTTCACCCGTCAGACGCTGCGACTCGCCGAGCAGCTCGTCGGTGCGGGCGTTGGCCACGATGGTGTTCACGTTGACGCCGATGGTCTCCATCAGCTGTTCCAGGAAGTCCTGGTGGATCTCCGTGAAGGGCCGAACCGCGGCCAGCTCGATCACACCGAGGACCTGGCCCTCCACCACGATGGGCAGCAGCACCAGCGCGGTCGGCACCACCTGGCCGAGCCCCGAGGAGATGGTCACGTAGTCCGGGGGCAGCTCGTCCACCGTGATGGTGCGCCGGCTGCGCGCGGCCTGTCCGACCAGGGTGCGTCCGAAGGCGATCCGGGTGGGCCGGGAGTCGTCGTCGGGGTAGCCGTAGGAGCCGACCAGCCGCAGTTCGGGGCCGTCGTCGCCGTCCTCGGCGAGATAGAAGGCGCCGTACTGGGCCGACACCAGCGGCACGAGCTCGTCCATGATCAGCTCGGCCACGACCGGCAGGTCGCGGTGTCCCTGCATGAGGCCGGAGATCCGGGCGAGGTTCGTCTTGAGCCAGTCCTGCTCCTGGTTGGCCCGGGTGGTCTCCCGCAGGGAGCCGACCATGGAGTTGATGTTGTCCTTGAGCTCGGCGACCTCGCCGGACGCCTCCACCGTGATCGAA
This sequence comes from Streptomyces resistomycificus, assembly GCF_001514265.1. Lineage (GTDB taxonomy): Bacteria > Actinomycetota > Actinomycetes > Streptomycetales > Streptomycetaceae > Streptomyces > Streptomyces resistomycificus. The sequence continues at coordinate 1,106,355 of NZ_KQ948989.1, forward strand.
CGCGTCAGGTCTCCCTCGGCGACGGCGCTCGCCACCTCGGCGATCGCGCGCACCTGCCGGGTCAGGTTGCCCGCGAGCTCGTTGACGTTCTCGGTGAGGCGCTTCCAGGTGCCGGAGACACCCTCCACCTCGGCCTGTCCGCCCAGGCGCCCCTCGGTGCCCACCTCGCGGGCCACGCGGGTCACCTCGTCGGCGAACGCGGAGAGCTGGTCGACCATCGTGTTGATCGTCGTCTTCAGTTCGAGGATCTCGCCGCGGGCGTCGACGTCGATCTTCTTCGACAGGTCACCCTTGGCCACCGCGGTCGTCACCAGCGCGATGTTGCGCACCTGACCGGTGAGGTTGTTGGCCATCGAGTTGACGTTGTCGGTGAGGTCCTTCCACGTGCCGGCCACGTTCGGCACGTGTGCCTGTCCGCCGAGCCGTCCCTCGGTGCCGACCTCGCGGGCGACGCGGGTGACCTCGTCGGCGAACGCGGACAGCGTGTCGACCATGGTGTTGATCACGTCCGCCAGGGCCGCGACCTCGCCCTTGGCCTCTACAGTGATCTTCTGCGACAGGTCGCCCCGGGCCACGGCGGTCGCGACCTGTGCGATCGAGCGGACCTGGCCGGTCAGGTTCGACGCCATCACGTTGACGTTGTCCGTGAGGTCCTTCCAGGTCCCGGAGACGCCCCGGACCTGGGCCTGTCCGCCGAGGTTTCCGGCCGTGCCGACCTCGCGGGCGACGCGGGTGACCTCGTCGGCGAAGGCGGAGAGCTGGTCGACCATGGTGTTGATGGTGTTCTTCAGTTCGAGGATCTCGCCGCGGGCGTCGACGGTGATCTTCTGGGAGAGGTCGCCCTGCGCGACCGCCGTGGCCACCTGGGCGACGTTGCGGACCTGCGCGGTGAGGTTGCCCGCCATGAAGTTGACCGAGTCGGTGAGGTCCCGCCAGGTGCCCTTCACCCCCTTGACGTCCGCCTGACCGCCGAGCCGCCCCTCGGTACCGACCTCGCGGGCGACGCGGGTGACCTCGTCGGCGAAGGCGGAGAGCTGGTCGACCATGATGTTGATGGTGTTCTTCAGCTCGAGGATCTCGCCGCGGGCGTCGACGGTGATCTTCTGGGAGAGGTCGCCCTGCGCGACCGCCGTCGTCACCTGGGCGACGTTGCGGACCTGCGCGGTGAGGTTGCCCGCCATCAGGTTCACCGAGTCGGTGAGGTCCCGCCAGACGCCGGCGACCCCCGGCACCTGCGCCTGACCGCCGAGCCGGCCCTCGCTGCCGACCTCGCGGGCGACGCGGGTGACCTCGTCGGCGAAGGCGGAGAGCTGGTCGACCATCGTGTTGACGGTCTCCTTCAGCTGAAGGATCTCGCCGCGCGCGGGAACGTCGATCTTCTGCGAGAGGTCGCCCTTGGCCACCGCCGTGGCCACCTGCGCGATGTCACGCACCTGGGTGGTCAGGTTGCCCGCCATGGCGTTGACGGAGTCCGTGAGGTCGGCCCAGGTCCCCGAGACGCCCGGTACCTCAGCCTGCCCGCCGAGCGTCCCCTCGGTGCCGACCTCGCGGGCGACGCGGGTGACCTCGGAGGTGAACACGGACAGCTGGTCGACCATGCCGTTGAACACGGTGGCGATGTCGCCCAGAAGGCCCTCACCGTCGTCCGGCAGACGGGTGCCGAAGTCCCCGTCCCGTACGGCCGTGAGCCCCGCCAGGAGCTGTCTCAGCTCGTGGTCCCCCGGGACCGCATCGGTGCCCTCGGTGGTGTTGCTGGTCATGCGTACCCTCGTTCCGCTCCCCAGGAGCCCTCGCGGCGAGGACTCGGAACCAAGTCGGGCCGTCCGGCGGCCCCGCAAGTCGTGCGTGCGTTTCCGCAGTTCACGGATCTGCGCGATGAGAAAGACGACGCAGGCTAACCCAGGTGTCGAGCGGCTCACAAAGCGTCGGGGCAACTTCTGCCCCACGCGTGAAAAGCAGGTGCGGGACGTGCATGCGTGGGCTCGACGAGGGTACTGGGAACAGTTTCCCCTAGTGCTGTCCCTCTTCCGGCCCAGAAGATCGATTTCCGGCCGAGAGGGTCGGTCGGTGGCCCGGAGGCGGTGCTGCTCGTTGTGACGCGATGCGCAGAGTGCGAACGCGGTCGGAGGGTAACCGCTGCTGTGGAGCGAGCGGGCGCGCCACCGGGCCGCCGGCTCGTCAACCGTTCGTCGGCTCGGGGAGGAAGGAGCGGTGTGGCCATCGAGGGAATCTGGTCGTACGCACCGGACAGCGGTCATGTGGAGGGACAGGAGCTCACGGGTTACACGGTGGCGGCGACCGACGGCACGATCGGGCATGTGGACCGGCAGGCCGACCACTTCGGGATGCGGCACCTGGTCGTCGACACCGGCGTGTGGATCTTCGGCCGGAGCGTTCTGGTTCCGGTCGGCGTCATGACGGCCGTCGACACCGCGGAGCGGAAGATAGCCCTGTCCTGCACGCGGGGCGAGGTGAAGGCCGCGCCCCGGTTCCGGACGGACAGCGAAACCATGGACCGCGTGTACCTGGCGAGCGTCGGCGAGTATTACCATCGGCTCCCGCCGCGCGAGCCGACCACCACCTGAGGGGACCGTACGCGCGGCGCGCCGAGGGCAGTGGCCGCCGAAGCCCCGGGCACCCGTCGCCGGACTGACCGGCGGCGGCCGCCCGCAGGCGGCCGCACTGATTGCGCCAGAGACGGGAGAGGCTGATCGAGGTGACAGGAACGGCGGGATGCCTCGTCCTGGTCGACGGTTCCGGGACCGCGACAAAGGCGCCACGGGCGGTGACGCCGACGTGAGGGCCCCGGAGCGCGCACACGACGGGATGCGGGCGCAGTCCCGGGTGACGACCGCCGCGGAGGCACGTGCGTACGCGAAGTCAGTGGTGCGCGACGGCTGGGGCTCGGGCTCCCGCGCCGCGCGGGAGGAAGACGTCATCGACCTGCTGCTGGTCGTCTCGGAACTGGTGACCAACGCCATCCGGCACGGTGACGGACTGGCGGGTTTCGACGTAGTGCCCGCTCCCGGCGGGGTCCGGCTCGCTGTGCACGACAACAGTGAGGTCGTGCCCGACGTGGCCTACGGACCCGGTGTCCTGCCGGTCGGCCACCACGGCAACGGCTACGGCTGGCCACTGATCATTCGTCTCGCCCGCGAGATCGCCGTCGAACTGCGTCCCGGGGGCGGCAAGACGGTCAGCGTGTTCGTGCCGTTGCGCGAGGCGCCCGCCTGAGATCCCCTTCCTCCAGGTCTGCCGGTCTCACCGGTCTCACCAGGGGAGGAAGACGTGGATCTCCTTGCCGCTGTCGTTGGTCAGGACGCTGACCTGGTCGCACAGCGTGTGGATCAGGTGCCAGCCGATGCCCCCGCCACCCTGGCTGGGGTGGAACGGGCGGGGCGCCGGCGGTGTGGTGTTGGTGTCCCTCATGACCACGTGGACGCCGTCGAAGGTGCGGCGCATGGACAGCTCGAAAGGTCCCGGAGCGTATTGCACGGCGTTGGCGGCGAGTTCCGTGACGACCAGCAGTATGTCGTCCCAGTACTCCGGTGCGGCCGGTGGCGAGGTACTCGCCAGCGCAAGGAGAAATTTCTCCGCTTCAAGGCGCGCACCCGTCACGTTGCGCAGCTCGCCCGAAAAGCGGCTGCTGCGGCTCGGGATCTCCTTGGAAGTCAGTGTGTCGTCCCTCTGTGGCTCGGTTGACATCTCGCCTTCCCGGCCCCGTCATCAGCAGGGCAGTAGTGCTTTCCCTTACACCCCCCACGGTCTGCGAGTTCCCAGGCGAACAGAGCCTACGCGCCTGCGCGGGATCGGACGGGGCGGACTCTGTGACGTTCCTGTGCCTGCCGCCGCGGATCGGGGGCAGAGGGACTTCGTAGGAGAATACGAACGGAGGGTGACCCGTGCTCGCCATAGCTGCGGCAGTCCTGTTCTTCATCGCGTTCCTGATCAACGCGGCCGAGATCTCGACCAACGATGTCTTCACGTCGACCAACGTCATGCTCCTCGGCCTGATGGTGCTGGCCCTGCAGCTCGCGGGCGTGGGCAGTTCCTGGGCAACTCGCGGTCGTCGACGCTGACGCACCGCCCGGGCTACGCGGCCGCCCTGACGGCGCAGGCCTCGGGATCGTGCACCGCTCCGCGGGACTCCCAGCCCCGCAGACAGCACGCGGTGTGCAGTTCTCGCCAGGCTCGCGCCACTTGGGCGGCCGTGCCGTCCGCGCGGACACAGTCGGGGTGGTGGTCGGCGCCCTCGAAGCCGCGCCAGAAGTCACAGCAGGGCCGGGGCGGCGACCACCGGGGCCGCACGCCCAGCGCGGCCTGCCGGGCGAGGCGATGCGCCTCCACCACCCGGCTGTGGGCCCGCGCCTCCCGCGCCGCGGCGGCCGCGAGTCCGAGGGCGGTGAGCAGGAGAGTCGCCGCCGGCACCCAGTGCGGACCGTCGGCGCACCGAGCACCGCCGATGCCGGCGAGGAGGGCCCCGGCGGCGCACACGTTTCTGACACGACGGTGGTTCATCGGCGGCAACTCCCCGTGGGTCGGCGCGGGCTTCTCACCTGCGTCTACGACGAACCGCGGGATGTAAACCTCCCCTGCCCCGTGTCTGTGCTCACCCGCGGGCCCGCCCCGGGTTCGAACGGCGCCGGCGACAAGCGGAATTAGGGATTACGGAATTCTTCTGACGTTCCATCAAAAGGCCGGTATGTATGGCGTATCGGAGGGAACTCGCTCGAATATCCAAGCACCCGAAACCGGGAGAATGTGATGACGAGTTACGGCGGTTCCTCTGCGGCTTCATCCAGGTCACGCACCAACGGTCTGGCCATCGCGAGCCTCATCTGCGGAATCCTCGGACTGATCTTCTTCAACGTGATTCTCGGTCCGATCGCGATCATCCTGGGCGCCGTGGGAATGCGCCAGGCAGCAGCCAAGGGCGGGGCGGGAATGGCCAAGGCCGGAATCATTCTCGGCATTGTCGATCTGGTCATCTTCGCGGTGCTGCTCGCGTTGGCCGCGTCGAACGGCGGCTCCAGCTGGTACATCGGCGGCTGACCGAGCACCTGCCCGAACAGCAGACAGGCACCGAGAGGGCGCATGCGGATCACGGCATGCGCCCTTCGGCATGGCCAGGGCAGGCCCGACACTCCGACACTCCGGAAACGCAGGGGGCCGCCGTCACCGGAACACGTTGTCCGCCTCGTCCCAGCTCGCCGACTCGTCCACCACGCCCTGCGACCGGCCGCGGGAGCGCGCCTGGTACATCGCGTCGATCTCCAGCGCGTACGTCTGCACGATCAGGTCCCGGCGCAGCTTCATCGACGGTGTCAGCAGCCCGCTGGCCAGGTCGAACGGTTCCGCCAGGATGCGGAAGACCCGGATCGACTCCGCGCGTGAGACCGCGCTGTTGGCGGCGGCCACGGCCCGGGTGATCTCCTCCCGCAGCGCGTTCTCCTCCCGCGCCTCCCGGTTCGGCGCGTCACTGGCCGGCGCCAGGCCCGCCCGCCAGTGCGCGAGGAACTCCGGGTCCAGCGTGATCAGCGCCCCCACACACGGCCGGTTGTCGCCCACCACGACCGCCTGGTGGATGAGCGGATGCATCCGCAGCCGGTGCTCCAGGCCGGCCGGAGCGACGCTCTTGCCGCTGTTGGTGATGATGACGTCCTTCTTGCGCCCGGTGATCGTCAGATAGCCCTCGGAGTCCAGCCGCCCGAGGTCCCCCGTGGCGAGCCAGCCGTTGTGCGCCAGCGCGGCCCGGGTCGCCGCGTCGTCGCCCACGTAGCCCTGGAACACCGACGGGCCGCGTACCAGGATCTCCCCGTCGTCGGCGACCCGGAGGTCCGTGCCGGGCAGGGCCTGTCCGACGGTGCCGGACTTCTCCCGGCCCAACGGCTGCATCGTGACGCCGCCGCTGGTCTCGGTGAGCCCGTACCCGTCGTGGACGTAGATGCCGATGCCCTCGTAGAACAGGCTGAGTTCACGGTTGAGGGACGATCCGCCCGAGGTCGCGCGACGGGCCCTGCCGCCGAGGGCACCCCGCAGCTTGCGGTACACCGTGCGTTCGTACAGGGCGTGTTGGAGGCGCAGGTCGAAACCGGGCCCGGGGCCTTCCCCCAGCCGGTGCCGCTCGCACGCGGCGGCGAAGTCCCGTGCCGTCTCCGCCGCCCGCTCGAACAGGGCGCCCCGCCCCGCCTGTTGGGCGGTGCGCAGGAAGGTCTTGTAGATCCTCTCGAACACCGACGGCACGCCGTAGAAGTAGGTGGGGCGGAACGTGCGCAGCGCAGCGGACAGCGCCTCCGCGCTCAGGTCCGGTTCGTGGGCCATCAGCAGGCCGCCGCGCAGGCACATGCCCTGGATCATGAGGCCGTACACGTGGGAGAACGGCAGGAAGGCGAGGACCGACCCCTGCTCCCCGGGCGGTGCGGCCGTGTGTCCCCACCCCTCCAGCAGCGTGTCGCAGGGGCTCGCCAGGCCGCGGTGGCTGAGCGCGCAGCCGAGCGGACGGCCGGTGGTGCCGGAGGTGTAGGCGACGACGGCGGTGGAGTCCGGGAGCACGATGCGGCGCAGCGACTCCACCGTGGCGAGCGGGATGAACTCGCCCCGCTGCACCAGCTGCGCGAGAGCGCCGGCGTCCAGCTGCCAGACGTGGCGCAACCGCGGCAGGGCCGCGCAGACGGAGCCCACCGTCATCACGGCCTGTTCGTCCTCGACGACGACGGCCACGCAGCCGGCGTCCCGCAGCATCCACTCCACCTGGTCGCGCGACGACGTCGGGTGAATGGGCACCACCTCGGCGCCCACCGCCCACAGGGCGAGGCCCAGGACGGTCCACTCGTACCGGGTACGCGCCATGATCGCCACGCGGTGCCCCGGCGAGATCCCGGACGCGACCAGCCCCTTGGCCACGTCCATCACCTCGTCCCGCAGCTCCACCGCGGTCACCTCCTCCCAGTCGGCGGGGGAGACGTCCGAGCGGCGGGCGATCACGGGCTGGGTGGGGTTGCGGGCGGCCGTGTCGAAGACGCTGTCGGCGAGCCCGCCGGTCAGGTGCGAGGTGGCCGGGGGAGCGAGGGCGAAGTCGCGCATGCGCTGCTCCTGATGTGTACGGGGTGTGACTCCGCCGACGAGTACGGTTATCTGCGGCCGCTCGAATCTAGCCCAGGCGAGGGCGTCCGGTGCCGGGATCGGAGAACTGGCCCGCCCGCCGATGATCTCGGCGGGTTCGGGGGACTCGGAGGGCATGAGTTACACGAACCCAGATCCCGATCCCGAACACACCACCGGACTCGAACCGGGCGGCGGTGTCCCCCCGGGCGAGTCTCCGCCCGCCGAGAGCAGCATGCCCGAGGCGGGCCCGAGAGATACGACCAAGGGCTGGGCCAAGGCGCCGCTGGTGCTGATCCTCGGCCTCGCCATCCTGATCGCGGCCTTCTTCCTCGCCTACGCCATCACCCTGATGGTGTGAGGAGGGGCCGGTGAAGCGGTCCGGAACCACGGACCGAGCGAGCCCCCCCCCGCACCCGGAGGGCTCACGCCTGGGTGATGCGCGCGCACTCGGTGACCACGTCCCTCAGGCTGCCGGTCCGTTCCAGCAACGCGCGCTGCACTCCGGCGCCGCTGCCGGTGCGCAGCAGTTCGGCGCACATCTCGTGGGCGCGGTCGTAGTCGCCGGTCTCGGTGAGGGCGTCCCCGACGTGGTCGAGCAGTGCCCGCACCACCGTCTCGGCCGGCATGCGATGCATGGTGACGGGGTGGAGCAGTTCCTCGGTCAGCCCGGACCGGGCGGCACGCCAGGCGGCCAGCCTGAGCAGGCTCACGCTGTGCCCCTCCGCTTCCCGGCCCGCCCGCCACTCACGCGCAGCGGTCTCCACGAGACCGCGGGCGAGGGCGGCGATCAGCACCGGCGTGCCGGCGTGCAGACAGACGTCCGAGACACGGATCTCCACCGTGGGGTAGTTCCTGGACAGCCGGGCGTCGAAGTAGATCATCCCCTCGTCGAGGATCACCCCGGTGGCCACCATGTCCGCGACCCGGCGGTGATAACGCTCGGCCGAGCGGAACCGCTCGGTCGGGCCGGCCGACGGCCACCGCTGCCACACCCGGCTGCGATAGCTGCTGTAGCGGGTGTCCTTGCCCTGCCAGAAAGGGGAGTTGGCGCTCAGCGCGGCCAGGACCGTCAGCCAGGGCTGGATCCGGTCGATAACCGCGACGCCCTCCTCGTCGGACTCCACCGACACATGCACATGACAGCCCATGACGAGCTGTTCCCTGGTGGCGATCCCGTACTGCTCCTCCATCCACCGGTACCGGCGCCCCATCCCCACGGAGGGGCTGACGGGCAGCGGGGACGTCGCCAGCGCGGCGACGGTGCAGCCGATCTCCCCGGCGTGCCGGGCTGCCTCCTTGCGGCAGCGGACGATCTCCGAACGCAGCTCCTCCATGCCCGACTGCGGATGCGTCGCGAACTCGAGCATCTGGTTGTGCAGTTCCTTCTCGAAGACGTCCTGATCGGCGTCGTCCTGCGCGACGCGCGCGAGAACCGCGGCGGACAGCGCCTGAGGTTCACCGGTCTCCGGGTCGACCAGGAGGAGTTCCTCCTCCACTCCGACGGTGCGCACGTGATGCAGCCTTTCTGTGGCCCTTGGCGACGGTGAGGATCGATTGCTCACTCGTGTACGACACCGACTGCCCACCTGGGCCGTTCGGAATCCTGCCGTCGCCGCGGGGCCTCAGCCGGGTTGCGGTACCAGCCACACCGTCGCGAGGGGAGGCAGGGTCAGCCGCAGCGCCCCGTCCTCCGGTTTGACCGGGTCGGGCCGCGTCAGATCACTGCCGCCGTAGCACGCCGCGTCGGTGTTGAGGGCCTCCACCCAGGCCGGGACGTCGTCCGGGACTCCGAGGCGGTAGTCGTCGCGGACCACGGGGGAGAGGTTGGAGACCGCGAGCAACGGGCTGCCCTCGGCGTCGTATCTGAGGAACGCGAAGACGTTGTCCTCGGCCGCGTCACCGATCACCCACCGGAAGCCGGCCGGGTCGGTGTCGCGCTGCCACAGCGCGGGCGTGCGGCGGTAGACCGTGTTGAGATCGCGGACCAGGTCCCGCACCCCGCGGTGGTCGGGCTCCGCCCCGTAGGCGGGGTCGAGCACCCACCAGTCGGGCCCGTGCGCCTCGGACCACTCCGAACCCTGCGCGAACTCCTGGCCCATGAAGAGGAGTTGCTTGCCGGGATGCGCCCACATGAACCCCAGGTAGGCGCGGTGGTTGGCGCGCTGCTGCCACCAGTCGCCCGGCATCTTCGACACCAGGGCCTGCTTGCCGTGGACCACCTCGTCGTGCGAGATCGGCAGCACGTAGTTCTCGCTGTACGCGTACACCATCGAGAAGGTCAACTCGTTGTGGTGGTACTTGCGGTGGACCGGTTCGTGACTGATGTAGCCGAGCGAGTCGTGCATCCAGCCCATGTTCCACTTCAGGCCGAAGCCGAGACCCCCGCTGTCGGTGGGCCGGGTCACGCCGTCCCAGGCGGTCGACTCCTCGGCGATGGTGACCACACCCGGCGCCCGCCGGTACACGGTCGCGTTCATCTCCTGCAGGAACGCCACCGCGTCGAGGTCCTCGCGGCCCCCGAACACGTTCGGCGACCACTGGCCCGAGTCACGCGAGTAGTCGAGGTAGAGCATCGAGGCGACGGCGTCCACCCGCAGCCCGTCGATGTGGAACTCCTCGCACCAGTACACGGCGTTGGCGACCAGGAAGTTGCGCACCTCGACCCGGCCGAAGTCGAACTCGTACGTCCCCCAGTCCGGATGCTCCGCCCGCCGGTCGTCTCCCGGCTCGTACAGCGGGTCCCCGTCGAAGCGGGCCAGCGCCCAGTCGTCCTTCGGGAAGTGCGCCGGCACCCAGTCCATGATCACACCGATGCCGGCCCGGTGCAGGGCGTCGACCAGGTACTTGAAGTCGTCCGGCGTGCCGAGCCGTGCCATCGGCGCGTAGAAGCCGGTGACCTGGTAGCCCCAGGAACCGCTGAAGGGGTGCTGCGCGACCGGCATCAGCTCGACGTGGGTGAAGCCCAGGTCCCTGACATACGACGGCAGCTCCTCGGCGAGTTGCCGGTACGTCAGCCCCGGTCGCCAGGACGGCAGATGGACCTCGTACACCGAGAACGGCGCCACGTGCACCGGCACGTCACCGCGGTGGTCCATCCACTCCCGGTCGCCCCACTCGTACTGCGAGGAGGTGACGATCGACGCCGTGTCCGGCGGCACCTCGCAGCGACGCGCCATCGGGTCGGCCTTGAGGAACCGTCCGCCGTACCGGGAGGTGATCTCGAACTTGTAGCAGGCCCCCTCACCGATGCCCGGCAGGAACAGCTCCCACACGCCCGACGAGCCGAGCGACCGCATCGGGAAGGCCTGCCCGTCCCAGAAGGTGAACTCCCCGGCGACCCGCACCCCCTGGGCGTTCGGCGCCCACACCGTGAAGCGGGTACCGGCCACGCCCTGGTGGGTCATCGGCTCGGCGCCGAGGGCCTTCCACAACTGCTCGTGCCTGCCCTCACGGATGAGGTGAAGGTCGGTCTCGCCGAGAGCGGGCAGGAAGCGGTACGGGTCGTGCACCTCCTGCTCCCCCTCCGCGTACGCCACCACCAGCGTGTAGGCGGGGATCCTCTTCCGCGGCAGGACACCGGAGAAGAGCCCGTCGCCCTCCGAGGCCAGCGCTGTGCGCTTCCCGTCGATCACGACGCTCACGGAGCGGGCGAAGGGGCGCAGCGCCCGGAACACGATCCCGCCGGTCACCGGGTGGGCGCCCAGCAGGGCGTGCGGGTCGTGATGGGCGCCCGCCAGCAGACGCTCACGGTCGACCGGGTCGAGCGGAGGGGCCGTACGACTCCGGGAAGGTCCGGACGGCTCGGGCAGTGAAGGGTCGTCGCGCAGGGCCACGGGTCAGTCTCCTCTCACGGCGAGACGTTCGATCGCCGCCATGGGTACAGGGAGCCAGTCCGGGCGGTGTCTGGCTTCGTACAGCACTTCGTACACGGCTCGGTCCGTCTCGTAGGCTCGGAGCAGACCGTGCTTCTTGCGTGGATCCCATCCGGCGCGGGAGGCGTACCCCGCGCAGAACGCCTCCCGGCAGCGGCGCGCCCACTCCGGGCGCCAGGGGCGGCGTTGCCGGGCCGCGTAGTCGAAGGAGCGGAGCATGCCGGCGATGTCCCGCACCGGGGAGTGGGCACTGCGCCGCTCGGCGAGCGGTTTCGACGGTTCGCCCTCGAAGTCGATGACGAACCACTCCCGCCCCGCCCGCAGCACCTGACCCAGGTGCAGGTCGCCGTGGATGCGCTGGGCGGCCGGCCCGGCATCGCAGGTGGCGAGCGCACCGAAGGCGGCCCGCAGCCCCGGCACGAACGGCTTGAGCGCCGGCACGCAGTGCGCCGCGGAGTCCAGCCGCTCGGTCATCGCCTCCGCCGTACGGCCGCTCTCGCCGTGCGTACCGGCGGGGAACGCCGACGCCAGCGCGAGGTGCACCTCCGCCGTGGCCTGCCCCAGCTCGTGCGCCTGCGCGGTGAAGTCGTCACCGGTGGCGAGCGCGCGCAGCGCCAGTGTCCAGCCGTCCGACGCATCGCGCAGATACGGCTGGAGCACGCCCAGCGTCGCCTCCTGCGGATGCCCGGTACAGAACCAGGCCACCGGTGCGGGCACCCGGCGACATCCCTGTCCGGCCAGCGCACCCGGCACCTCCAGGTCCGGGTTGACGCCGGGCTGGATGCGCCGGAACAGCTTCAGGATGAACTCGTCGCCGTACACCAGCGAGGAGTTGGACTGTTCTGCCTCCAGCAGCCGCGGCGGCAGCCCCGCCGGCACCGACACCGAGGGGTCGCACTCGAAGCGCAGCGGACCGGCCGAGCCCGGATGCCGCAGCCGCTCCAGGAGCAGCTGCGCCGACCGGGGGTCGTGCAGCGCGTCGTACACCGTCATTCCCGCGAACGGCCCCTGTTCCGGCCGGCCGATGAGCGCCCGGCCCAGGCGCGGCGACAGGTGCTGCCGCACGCCCAGCAGCAGCTGGTAGCAGTCACCGGCCGGTGCGCCGCCGCCGGGAGCCGGCACCGGCGCGTGGGCGGCCTGCACCAGCAGGTGCAGACAGCCCGGGAACAGCTCGGTCATCGACAGCAGGGTCAGGTCCGTGACCGGCCGGTCCTTGCCCGCGAACCAGCGCTGCCTGGGCAGCCAGTCGCGCAGCAGACCGTCGAGCGAGACCATCGGGTCGTCGACGTCCGTACGTCTGGGTCGGAGGAATGCGGTCTTCGGCATGGTGACGCGTCCTTTCGTCGGCACACGCTCAAAGTCGTCGACCGATGCGGGATGCCACTCGGGAGAGCCGGAACCAGTAGAAACCGTGCCCGCCGAGGGTCAGCAGGTACGGCAGTTCACCGATGGCCGGGAAACGGACCCCGCCGAACAGTTCGACCGGGTGACGACCTGCGAACTCCCGCAGATCGAGCTCGGTCGGCTGGGCGAAGCGGGCGAAGTTGTTCACACACAGGACCAGGTCGTCCTCGTACTCCCGCAGGAAGGCCAGCACCGCCGGGTTGGAGGACTGGAGCTCGGTGTAGGAGCCGAGGCCGAAGGCGGGGTTCTGCTTGCGGATCTCGATCATGCGGCGGGTCCAGTGCAGCAGCGAGGAGGGCGACGCCATCGACGCCTCGACGTTGGTGACCTGGTGGCCGTAGACCGGGTCCATGATGGTCGGCAGGCAGAGGCGGCCGGGGTCGGCCGTGGAGAAGCCGGCGTTGCGGTCCGGGGTCCACTGCATCGGCGTGCGGACGGCGTCGCGGTCGCCGAGCCAGATGTTGTCGCCCATGCCGATCTCGTCGCCGTAGTAGAGGATCGGCGAGCCGGGCAGGGACAGCAGCAGGGCGGTGAACAGCTCGATCGTGTCGCGGTCGTTGTCGAGCAGCGGGGCGAGGCGCCGCCGGATGCCGATGTTGGCGCGCATGCGGGGGTCCTTGGCGTACTCCGCCCACATGTAGTCGCGTTCCTCGTCGGTCACCATTTCGAGGGTGAGCTCGTCGTGGTTGCGCAGGAAGATGCCCCACTGGCAGTTCGAGGGAATGGCCGGGGTCTTGGCGAGGATTTCCGAGACCGGGTAGCGCGATTCCCTCCGGACCGCCATGAAGATCCGCGGCATGACCGGGAAGTGAAATGCCATGTGGCATTCGTCGCCGCCGTTGCGGTAGTCGCCGAAGTAGTCGACGACGTCCTCCGGCCACTGGTTGGCCTCCGCCAGCAGCACCGTGTCCGGGTACATCGCGTCGATCTCGCGGCGCACCCGCCTGAGGAACTCGTGCGTGGCGGGCAGGTTCTCGCAGTTGGTGCCCTCCTCCGCGTACAGGTAGGGCACGGCGTCGAGCCGGAACCCGTCGATGCCCAGGTCCAGCCAGAAGCGCAGGGCGGCCAGGATCTCCTCCTGGACGGCCGGGTTCTCGTAGTTGAGGTCCGGCTGGTGGGAGAAGAACCGGTGGAAGAAGTACTGCTCCCTGACCGGGTCGAAGGTCCAGTTGGAGGCCTCGGTGTCGACGAAGATGATCCGCGCGTCCTGGTACTGCTTGTCGTCGTCGGCCCACATGTAGTAGTCGCCGTAGGGGCCGTCGGGGTTGTTCCTGGACTCCTGGAACCACGGGTGCTGGTCACTGGTGTGGTTCATGACGAAGTCGATGATGACGCGCATGCCCCGCTGGTGGGCGGCGTCGG
>NZ_KQ948990.1:0-134294 GCF_001514265.1 Streptomyces resistomycificus
GACCACGACGCTGCCGCGGTTCTGGCGCCGGAGCGGCAGCTCGTCCTCATAGTGGGACCCTGCCGCCTCGGCACCCTGGGGTTCGTTGAGGATGCTCACAGGATGTTCGACTCCCGGTTCTTCTCGTGACCCGCCTGCTCGATGCCGGCGGGAACGTAACCGGTCTGCCCCTTCTTCACGAGGTCCTTGAGGTGCTGCTCGTAGCGCTCAGGGGAGACGACCTTCACGTTGAACAGCATCCGGGAGTGGTCGACGCCGCACAGCTCGGCGCACTTGCCCATGAAGGTGCCCTCCCGGTTGGGAGTCACCTCGAAGGCGTTGGTGTGGCCCGGGATGACGTCCTGCTTCATCAGGAACGGCACCACCCAGAAGGAGTGGATGACGTCACGCGAGGTGAGGACGAAGCGGACCGTCTTGCCCTTGGGGAGCCAGAGGGTCGGGCCGGGGTTTCCGGTCTGCGGGTTCCTGGTGCCGGGCGTGCCGACGTCGTAGACGCCGCCGGCGTTCGCCGGGAAGTCCTCCTTGAACCGGTCCGGGATCGCGGCCAGGTTCTTGTCGGTCGTCGCGTCACCGGTGGAACCGGCCACGGGCTCGATGTAGTTGAAGCCCCAGCTCCACTGGAAGCCGACGACGTTGATGGTGACGTCCGGCTTGTCCTTGAGGGTGAGGAGCTTCGACTCGTCACGGGCCGTGAAGTAGAAGAGCACCGAGACGATGATGAGCGGGACCACCGTGTACAGCGCCTCGATGGGCATGTTGTACCGGGTCTGCGGAGGGACCTCGACCTTGGTACGGGTTCGCCGGTGGAATATGGCACTCCACAGGATCAGGCCCCACACCAGCACGCCAACGGCGAGCGCGGCAGCCCAGGAACCCTGCCACAGGGAGAGGATCCGCGGAGCCTCTTCCGTGGTCGGGGTGGGCATACCAAGGCGGGGGAAGTCCTTGTATGTGCAACCGGTGGCGGTCGCCAGGACCAGGCCCGCGGTCATTGCCTGCAGCAGCTTCCGCCGCATCGGGCGCCGCGGCGAGCGGTCGGAGCCGTTGGGACTCACGTAGCGCCTTCCCGAGAGTCTCGCCCGCGCGATTGAGCTGCGGCCTTCTCGCTGGTCGGTCGCCGCCCTGCGTCGGGCAGGGGTTTGGATGTTTATGCGGACCAAACCCTAGCCGACGCTCTCGGAGCGTTCGCGGGGAGGGGGGCTTACTGGGTCGGGTGGTTCGCTGGATTGGCGGCTGCGGGTTGTTTGTGGCCGATCGCGCAGTTCCTCGCGCCCCTCGGGCGGGCCGCCCGCACGTGGGTTTAGCGTTGCTGCGTGTCCTACTTCGACGCCGCCTCCGCGGCTCCGCTCCATCCCGTCGCCCGTCAGGCGCTCTTGGCGGCCCTGGACGAGGGGTGGGCCGATCCCGCACGGCTGTATCGCGAGGGGCGGCGGGCCCGGCTGCTGCTCGACGCGGCGCGGGAGGCGGCCGCGGAGGCGGTGGGGTGCCGGGCGGACGAGTTGGTGTTCACCTCGTCCGGAACTCGTGCCGTGCACAGTGGAATCGCCGGGGTGCTGGCGGGCCGGCGTCGGGTCGGACGCCACCTGATCGTGTCAGCTGTCGAACACTCCTCTGTGCTGCATGCCGCCGACGTGCACCAGGCGGACGGGGGGACGCTCACCCAGGTGGCCGTCGACCGGACGGGAGCGGTGGACCCGTCGGCCTACGCGGCTGAGCTCCGCCAGGACACGGCGCTCGCCTGTCTTCAGTCGGCCAACCACGAGGTGGGGACCGAGCAGCCGGTGGCGGACGTGGCGGACGCGTGCCGGGAGGCCGGGGTGCCGTTGCTGGTGGACGCGGCGCAGTCGATCGGGTGGGGGCCCATCGGGGGTGGCTGGTCGGTGCTGACCGCCAGTGCGCACAAGTGGGGCGGGCCGCCGGGGGTCGGGCTGCTCGTGGTCCGCAAGGGCGTCCGGTTCGCCGCCCAGGGGCCCGCGGACGAGCGGGAGTCGGGGCGGGCGCCGGGGTTCGAGAACCTGCCCGCCATCGTCGCGGCGGCGGCTTCGCTGCGGGCCGTGCGGGCCGAGGCGGCGCAAGAGGCCGTACGACTGCGGGAGCTGACGGAGCGGATCCGGACGAGGGTGCCGCGGCTGGTGCCGGACGTGGAAGTGGTCGGGGACCCGGAGCGGCGGCTGCCCGGCGTGGTCACCTTCTCCTGTCTCTATGTCGACGGGGAGACACTGCTGCACGAGCTGGACCGGGCCGGTTTCTCCGTCTCGTCCGGGTCGTCCTGCACGAGCAGCACGCTGACGCCCAGCCATGTGCTGAGGGCGATGGGGGTGCTCAGTGAGGGAAACGTGCGGGTTTCGTTGCCGTTCGGCGCCGCGGCCGAGGACGTCGAGCGGTTCCTGGAGGTGCTGCCCGGCGCGGTGGCGGGGGTGCGGGAGAAGCTGGGGGCGCCGGCCGCCGAGACGGTCGTACGCGACGACGTCCTGGTCGTGGACTCCCTCGGCAGGCGCTGCCCGATCCCCGTCATCGAGCTGGCGAAGGTCATCGGGGACGTGCCGGTGGGCGGGACGGTCCGGGTGCTCTCGGACGACGAGGCGGCGCGGCTGGACATCCCGGCCTGGTGCGAGATGCGGGGCCAGGAGTACGTGGGTGAGGAGCCGGCGGACCGGGGCTCGGCCTATGTGGTCCGCCGGCTGTCCTGACTCAGCCCAGGTGCTTGCGGACCTCGGTGGCGGCCTCATGGCCGTACGCCTTGGTGAAGCGCTCCATGAAGTGGCCGCGGCGCAGCTGGTACTCCTGGGTGCCGACCGTCTCGATGACGAGCGTGGCGAGCATGCAGCCGACCTGGGCGGCCCGCTCCAGGGAGACGCCCCAGGCGAGGCCCGAGAGGAAACCGGCCCTGAACGCGTCGCCGACGCCGGTGGGGTCGGCCTTGCGCTCCTCCTCCGCGCAGCCGACGACGATCGGCTCCTCGCCGGCCCGCTCGACGCGGACGCCCTGGGCGCCGAGGGTGGTGACGCGGTGACCGACCCTGGACAGGATCTCCTCGTCGCTCCAGCCCGTCTTGGACTCGATGAGACCCTTCTCGTACTCGTTGGAGAAGAGGTACGTCGCCCCGTCCAGCAGTATCCGGATCTCGTCGCCCGCCATGCGGGCGATCTGCTGCGAGAAGTCCGCCGCGAAGGGGATGGACCGGGAGCGGCACTCCTCGGTGTGGCGGAGCATGGCCTCCGGGTCGTCGGCGCCGATCAGGACCAGGTCGAGGCCGTCGACGCGGTCGGCGACGGTCTTGAGCTCGATCTGCCGGGCCTCGCTCATCGCACCGGTGTAGAAGGAGCCGATCTGGTTGTGGTCGGCGTCCGTGGTGCACACGAACCGGGCGGTGTGCAGCGTCTCGGAGATGCGCACCGAGGCGGTGTCGACGCCGTGCCGGTCCAGCCAGGCGCGGTACTCGTCGAAGTCGAAGCCGGCGGCGCCGACCAGGATCGGTTCGGTGCCCAGCTGGCCCATGCCGAAGGCGATGTTCGCGCCGACACCGCCCCTGCGGACGTCGAGGTTGTCCACCAGGAAGGACAGCGAGACCGTGTGCAGTTGGTCCGCGACGAGCTGGTCGGCGAAGCGGCCGGGGAAGGTCATGAGATGGTCGGTGGCGATGGAGCCGGTGACTGCGATGCGCACGGCGTTGACTCTCCTGTGGGGAGACGGATTGACGGTTAACGCTACCGGGTCGCGGAGGGGCTCTGAAGCCGCCGAAACTACCCGATAGTAGATCTTTCTTCGCAGGCTCGAGCGTGCCTACGGTGCCGTTATGACGAACCTCGAGCTTCACGCTCCCGCTCCGGCCGACCTCGAAGGCGACCTGGCGTCGCTGCGCGGCGACTGCGCCCGGATGGCTCCGCACTGGGCGGCTCCCGACCGGATCACTGCCCTTCCGATCTCCCCCTCACTCATCCACGGCGTGACCGTACCGCCCGCCTCGGCACGGCTGCTCGACGCGATGTCGGAGTACGGCGACTGAGACGGCGCTTTCCAGGGAACCGCGCGCTCCCCCGCTGCGTCCCATCGGCGTCCCCCGTATAGGGGATGCGGGATACGACCCGTGGGCCGACCTTTTTGACAGGGTCGGGTCAGGGTCATGGGACGGATGCACAGCCGAAGGAGCGATGCGGTGAACAGCGAGCGACCCGACCACGACGACGCCGGCCCGGAGGACGTCGCCGCCGAGAACGCCGGCACGACGCGGGACGCCGACACCGGTACGACGCCGGATGCCGACGCGGGTGCGTCGCGGGACGCCGACGGGGGCTCCGCCCCGGATGCCGACGGGGCTCCCGGCCTGGAGGCCGACGGGGGTTCCACCCCGGACGCCGATGACGCCACTGGGCCCGTCGCGGACGAACCCGCCGACAAGAGGGAGGCAGCCGAGAACTCCCCCGAGGCCGCCGGACCGGCCCCGGAGCGGGAGCAGGCCCCGGCGGGGGGCGACCCCGGCGCCGAGGTGACCCCCGCTCCGGGCATCGACGCGTCCGGCACCGAGGAGTCCCGCGCCGAAGAGTCCGGCACGGACCAGTCCCGCGCCCACGCGTCCCCGACCGACGGCCTCGGCCCCTCCGACGGCGACGTTCGCCCCCTGCGGCGCCCCTCCCTCGTCGCCGCCTCCGTCGCCGCGGCCGTGCTGCTCGTCGGGGGCGGTGGGGCGTATCTCGCCGCCACCGCGTCCGGGAGTTCCGACGGCCGTACGACGACCGGCGCGGACGGTGACGACACGCCCCCGCCGCTCGTCCTCGACGGTTACTCGGGAGGCGACGGCCGGAACGGGATCGCGCCCGGCGAGCCCAACCCCTACGGCGTCACCTACCGCGCCGACGGCCCGCTCCCGGCCGGCCCCGGCTCGGCGCCCGTGTACCGGACGGGCGGATCGGTCACCGAGGACCAGGTCACCGAGCTCGCGAAGGCGCTCGGCGTCGAGGGGAAGCCGGTGCTGCGGGGACAGTCCTGGACGGTCGGGACGAAGGACGGTTCGGGACCCGAGCTGCAGGTGACCAGGCAGGCACCGGGCACCTGGTCGTTCCACCGGTACGCGCAGGGCACCGACGCCTGCCGGAGCGAGACGGTGTGTGCGAGCGACCCCGTCGCCCCGTCCGTCGACCCGGTGAGCGAGACGGTCGCGAAGAAGGCCGCCGCGCCCGTGCTGAAGGCGGTGGGTCAGGACGACGCCAAACTGGACGCGAAGCAGCTGATGGGCGCCCAGCGGATCGTGAACGCCGATCCCGTGGTCGGCTCACTGCCCACCCACGGCTGGACGACCGGCGTCACCGTCAGCGCGCAGGGCGAGGTCGTGGGCGGCAGCGGCCGGCTGCGGGCGCCGGTGAAGGGGGACACGTACCCCGTCCTGAGCGCGGAGAAGACGCTGGGCCTGATGAACGCCGCTCCCGGCAGCGACCACCGCATGGGCATCGGCGGCTGCGCCACCCCCGTACCGCTGAAGGACCGGCAGGAGGCCCCGTGCGGGGAGTCCACCGCCTCCCCGCAGGTCCAGAAGAACACGATCGTGGTCGAGAAGGCCGTGTTCGGGCTGGCGTCGCACCTCGTGGACGGGCGGCAGGCACTGGTGCCGTCCTGGCTGTTCGAGGTGCGGGAGTCGGGCGGGCAGAGCACGTTCGAGGTGACGCATCCCGCGGTCGACCCGCAGTACCTGGCCTCGTCCACGCCCTCCGCGCAACCGACCGCGCCCTCGGCGCCGCCGAGCGCGCCGGGTGACGAGCCGACGTCCGCGCCGGCCACCCGGGACGTCCAGGTCGAGGGGTACACGGCCGAGGGGACGGAGCTGACCGTGAGCTTCACGGGCGGGGTGTGCGCCGACTACGAGGTGACGGCGAGCGAGAGCGCGGGCAAGGTGACGGTCACGGTGACCGAGACGCCCTGGCCGGACAAGGTCTGCATCATGATCGCCAAGGTGTACCACCGGACCGTGCCACTGGACGAGCCCCTCGGTGGCCGCGAGGTCGTGGGGACGGACGGCAAGGGGGTCCCGCTGGAGAAGGCGGGGGCGCGGCTCCCGGAGACCTCCGGAGCGCGGTAGCGCGGCCCGGACACGCGCGAAGGCGGCGGCCCCGTCGGAGGGGGCCGCCGCCTTCTGGTCGCTCGGGTGTGCCGGGCGGCTCAGCTGAAGGAGTCGCCGCAGGCGCAGGAGCCCGTCGCGTTCGGGTTGTCGATGGTGAAGCCCTGCTTCTCGATGGTGTCGACGAAGTCGATGGAGGCACCACCCAGGTACGGGGCGCTCATGCGGTCGGTGACGACCTTGACGCCGTCGAAGTCCTTGACCACGTCGCCGTCGAGGGAACGCTCGTCGAAGAAGAGCTGGTAGCGCAGGCCGGAGCAGCCGCCGGGCTGGACGGCGACGCGCAGGGCCAGGTCCTCACGGCCTTCCTGGTCGAGCAGGGCCTTGACCTTCGCCGCGGCGGCGTCGGACAGGATGATGCCGTCGGTGACGGTGCTGGTCTCGTCCGATACGGACATCTACATCTCTCCCGGGTTGTACGGAGACTGCTTGCCGACGGTTGTAACCGTCGGGGCCGCGGATTCATTCCGGGCCGGGCACTTGTCTTCTCGCCTGTTCTTCATGCTCGCACACCCGCGCCGCAGCGGACAGCGACCGCCGGTGCCCTTCCAGGGATTCATGTCACATCGACGCAATGACCATCGTCAAAGTGACGTGAAGCGGGTTATCATAGATAACGTCAGTTCGACGAAAAGTAGAAAGGGTGCGGGTCGTGACCACCGCCCAGACCACGGAGCTCGACGTACAGCCGACTCCGCTCGCCCTGTTGCTGCTCGGCCGTGAGGCCGACCCGAAGAGCGAGCGGGGCGTCGACTGTCCCGGCGACCTGCCCTCGCCCTCCGACCCGGACCTGGTCGAGCGCGCCCGCGCGGCCAAGGAGAAGCTCGGCGACAAGGTGTTCGTCCTCGGCCACCACTACCAGCGCGACGAGGTCATCCAGTTCGCCGACGTCACGGGCGACTCCTTCAAGCTGGCCCGGGACGCGGCCGCTCGCCCGGAGGCCGAGTACATCGTGTTCTGCGGTGTGCACTTCATGGCGGAGTCCGCGGACATCCTGACCTCGGACGACCAGAAGGTCGTCCTCCCCGACCTCGCCGCCGGCTGCTCGATGGCCGACATGGCGACGGCCGAGCAGGTCGCCGAGTGCTGGGACGTGCTGACCGAGGCCGGCGTCGCCGAGCAGGTCGTGCCCGTCTCGTACATGAACTCCTCCGCGGACATCAAGGCGTTCACGGGCAAGCACGGCGGCACCATCTGCACCTCGTCGAACGCCCAGCGGGCCCTGGAGTGGGCCTTCGAACAGGGCGAGAAGGTGCTGTTCCTGCCCGACCAGCACCTCGGCCGCAACACCGCCGTGCGGGACATGGGGATGACGCTGGAGGACTGCGTCCTCTACAACCCGCACAAGCCGAACGGCGGGCTCACCACCGAGCAGCTGCGCGACGCGAAGATGATCCTGTGGCGGGGCCACTGCTCGGTGCACGGCCGTTTCAGCCTGGAGTCGGTGGAGGACGTCCGCGCCCGGATACCCGGGGTGAACGTGCTCGTGCACCCCGAGTGCCGGCACGAGGTCGTGGCCGCGGCGGACTACGTCGGCTCGACCGAGTACATCATCAAGGCGCTGGAGGCGGCCCCGGCCGGTTCCAAGTGGGCCATCGGGACCGAGCTGAACCTGGTCCGCCGGCTGGCGAACCGTTTCGCACCCGAGGGCAAGGAGATCGTCTTCCTCGACAAGACGGTCTGCTTCTGCTCGACGATGAACCGCATCGACCTCCCCCACCTGGTGTGGACCCTGGAGTCCCTCGCCGAGGGCAGCCTCGTCAACCGCATCGAGGTCGACAAGGAGACCGAGGCGTTCGCGAAGCTGGCGCTGGAGCGGATGCTGGCGCTGCCGTAGCCGCGCTCCCGCCGCCCCCGTTCACCCCGAGACGGGTTTCCGCTCGGGGTGGGCGGGGTCGAGGGTGAAGACCGTGCCGTCGGGGGTGGCGACGACCAGAGCGCCTCCGTAGAGCCGCACCTTGATGACGTTCCAGCCCGAGTCGACCCGTTGCGCCCTGGGCAGCGTCTCCCACAGCACCGTGCCCCTGCGCGCGTCGAGAGCGCCCACCCGGCCGCTGGCGCTGGCGAGGTACACCGCGCGCGTCCGCGGGTCGTAGGTCGCCCTGCCGGGTTGTTCCAGGCTGGTCGGTGTCTGCCACAGCTGCTTGCCCGTCCGGGCCGACACCGCCGTCACCTGACCGCTGGAGGTGGCGAACCACAGCGTGTCGTTCGCCAGCGTCACCTCTCCCGAGTACCGCCGGGCCAGCTTCGTCGTGCTGTCGGCACCGGTGGCGGGGTCCAGCAGCCGGATCCGGTCGTACGGCGCGTCCTCGCCGAGCTGCATCTCCCCGTCCTCGTCGCGGGACATCTCCAGGAAGAGCAGCCGGCCGTCTAGGACCCCGAGAAGGTGGCCCTCGCCCGGCACCGTCGTCCGGCGCATCGAACCGTCGGCCGGGTCCACCTCCTGGACCACGACGTCCTGGGTCTCCACCGTGTCCGCGGAACACAGCAGGTACAGGCCCCCGCCGGCCTCGGTGAAACCGCAGTAGTGGTTCGAGGGCAGCTGCGCCGTCCAGCGTTCGGCGCCGGTGCGCGGCGAACGGGCGGTCACCGAGCGGCCGTCGGTGCCCGGGATCACGACGAGGTCGTCGAAGGCGATCGCGTCGGACCAGTCGTCGTTCACCGTGCGGTGCCAGAGCCGCTCACCGGTCTCGGTGTCGAGGGCGAAGACCGTGGTCACCTCGTCGTCGCTGTTCTCGGGAAAGAGCAGTTGCTGGACGAGCACCGCACCGTCCCGGATACCGAGGAGCGTGAAGTCGTAGGACCCTTTGCCGGTCGGTACCCGCTCGGCGCGCCAGGTGGTCTCGCCGGTCAGACCGTCCAGGCGTACGGGCAGGATCCCCTGGCCCGTGCAGTAGGCGGCGTCCTCGTACACCTGGCAGTCCGGCCCGCCCTGCATGCCGCCGCCGCCCGGGTCCGGGGCCTTCTTCACGCCGCGCGCGGCGCTCTCGTACACCGTCGTCCGCCACGGCTTCCAGCCGCTGGGAACCGCCGACCATCTGGAGGCGGTCGCGGTCGCCCCGGGGGTCGCCGGGGTCGCCCCGCCGCCGCTGTCCGCCCCGCCCGGGCCGAGCAGCAGATAGGTCGTGAGACCGAGAGCGACGGCGCCGACCGTGCCGGCCGCTGCCAGCAGGGGGCGGATACGGCGGGTCCGGCGGCCGGGGTCGGTCGTGGCCCCCGGGTCGGCGAGGATGCCGACGCGGGTGCGGTCCGTGGCCGACAACTCGTCCAGGCGCAGTGACACGGTCTCCAGGTCACCCGCCGCCGGTTCGGGCAGGGCGGCGGCGAACTCCCGGGCCAGCTCGTCGAGTCCGGGTCGGTCCGCCGCCTCCTTGGCGAGGCAGCGTTCCAGGAGTCCGCGCAGCGGCTGGCCTATCCCCTCCAGCACGGGCTCGTCGTGCACCACCCGGTAGGCGGTCAGGTAGGGGCTGTCGGCGTCGAAGGGGCCTCGCCCGGTCGTGGCGTACACCAGCAGCGCGCCGAGCGAGAAAACGTCGGAGGCCGGGCCGACCGTGCGGGCGTCGGTGAGCTGCTCCGGTGACATGAACGGCGGGGTGCCGATCATCTGGCCGGTCTCCGTCAGGGTGTTGTGGTTCTCGGCGGCCCGGGAGATGCCGAAGTCGATGACCCGGGGGCCGTCCTCGGCCATCAGGACGTTCGCGGGCTTCAGGTCCCGGTGCACCACGCCGGCCCGGTGGATGTCCCGCAGGGCGTCCACCAACCCCAGGGCCAGTTGCCGCAGTTCACCGCCGCGCAGCGCGCCGCGGTCGCGGATCCGCTGGGCCAGGGAGCGGCCGGGCACGTACTGGGTCGCCATCCAGGGCCGGGCCGCCTCCGGATCGGCGTCCACGACCGGAGCGGTGAAGGCGCCGCTCACCCGGCGGACGGACTCGATCTCCTGCCGGAACCGGGCGCGGAAGACGGCGTCCTCGGCGTACTGGGCGTGCACGACCTTGACGGCGAGATCACGGCCCGACCGGGACCTGGCCTGGTAGACGACCCCCATGCCGCCGGCCCCCAGCCGGTCGAGCAGCTTGTACCCGCCGACCGACCTCGGGTCGTCCTTGTGCAGTGGCACCGCCGGAATTCCCTTCCCCCGTAAAGCCGTTCGAGCCACAGGATACGTAACGGCAAAACGACGGGGGCCGGGCAGCGAACCATGGGCGGTTCGCTGCCCGGCCCCCGAGGGGCGCGACGGTCACACGGACGCGGGCTCCGGCTCGTCCGAGGACGAGGCGGGCGTCTGCCGGGACGGCACGCCGGCCTTCTTCGCCCGCTTCGCCTCCCGCTTCTTCGCCCGGCGCTCCTTGCGGAGTTCCAGCATCGCGTACAGCGTCGGGACGAGGAGCAGGGTGAGCAGGGTCGAGGTGACCAGGCCGCCGATCACGACCACCGCGAGCGGCTGGGCGATGAAGCCGCCCTCGCCGGTGACGCCGAGGGCCATCGGCAGCAGGGCGAAGATGGTCGCCAGCGCGGTCATCAGGATCGGGCGCAGCCGGTGCCGGCCGCCCTCGACGACCGCCTCGACGACGCCGTGACCCTGCTTGCGGTACTGGTTGATGAGGTCGATCAGCACGATCGCGTTGGTCACCACGATGCCGATGAGCATCAGCATGCCGATCATCGCGGGGACGCCCATCGGGGTGTCCGTGACCACCAGCAGGCCGATCGCGCCGGTCGCCGCGAACGGCACCGAGACGAGCAGGATCAGCGGCTGGGCGAGCGAGCGGAAGGTCGCCACCAGCAGCATGAAGACGATCGCGATCGCCGCGAGCATCGCCAGGCCCAGGTTCTTGAACGCGTCGTCCTGGTCCTGGGAGACCCCGCCGATCTGGGCCGTGGCGCCCGCCGGGAGCTTCAGGGAGTTCAGCTTCGACGTCAGGTCGGCGCTCACCGCGCCCGTGTTGTCGCCGGTCGGCTTCGCCGTGATGGTGGCCGCGCGCTGCCCGTCGATACGGGTCATGGAGACCGGGCCGTCCACCAGGCGCACGGTGGCGATGTCGCCGAGCCTCACCGGGCCCAGCCGAAGGCTCTTCAGCTCCGCCAGCGTCTTCGCGGGCTTCGCCGACTTGATGACGACGTCCCGCTCGGTGTCGTCCAGGATCGCCTTGGCGGCGGTGGTGCCGCGGACCGCCTGGGCGACGGCCGCGCCGAGGGTCTGGTCGTCGAAGCCCGCGGCGGCGGCCTTGTCGTTCGCCTTCACGGAGATGCGCGGCACGCTCTGCGCCAGGTCGCTGGTGACGTCCGTGACGTCGTCGAGGCCGGCGACGGTCTTGCGGACCTCCTCGGAGGCCTCGCGCAGCACACCGGCGTCGGCGGCCTTCACGACCACGCTGAGGTCCTGGCTGCTGAAGCCGTCACCGGCGGCGACGGTGGTGGTGCCGATGCCGGACAGCTCGCGCAGGCCGGCCTCGATGTCGTCCTGGACGTCGTCGAAGGGCACCGAGTCGTCCAGCATCACCTGGTACGAGGCCTGGTTGGAGTCCGTGCCGCCGCCGAAGGCCGCCAGGAAGCCGGACGAGCCGATGGTGACCTGGTAGTCCTTGACGCCCTTGGTGTCGGCGAGCAGCCGCTCGACCTTCCTGGCCTGCTCGTCGGTCGCCGCGAGGCTGGCGCCCGGCTTCAACTCCTGCTTGACGGTGAGGACTTCCTGCTCACCCTGGTCGAAGAAGTTGGTCTTGAGCAGCGGGGCCATGCCGAAGGTGCCGATGAGGACGACCGCCGCGAGGGCCACGCTCGTCAGCCGGCGACGGGTGGCGAACCGCAGGACGGGGACGTAGAGGCGCTGGAGACGGCTCCTGGCCTCCTTCTCCTCGGCCTTGCGGCGGGCTTCGTCGGCGTCCTCGGGGGTGCCCTTCGGGGCGCGCAGGAACCAGTACGACAGGACCGGTACGACGGTCAGCGACACCAGCAGCGAGGCCAGCAGGGCCGCCGTCACGGTCAGGCTGAACGAGCCGAACAGCGCGCCCACCATGCCGCCGACCAGGCCGATCGGCAGGAACACGGCGACCGTGGTGAGGGTCGAGGAGGTGACGGCGCCGGCCACCTCGCGGACCGCCTTGAGGATGGCTTCCTGACGCTCCTCGCCGTAGCCGAGGTGCCGCTTGATGTTCTCCAGGACCACGATCGAGTCGTCGACGACCCGGCCGATGGCGATGGTGAGCGCGCCCAGCGTGAGCATGTTGAGGGACAGGTCCCGGGTCCACAGCACGATCAGGGCGAGCACCACGGACAGCGGGATGCTGACCGCGGTGACCAGCGTCGAGCGGATCGACGCCAGGAAGACCAGGATGACGAGGACCGCGAAGAGCAGACCGAGGGCACCCTCGGTGGTCAGGCCGTCGATGGCCTTGGAGACCGCCGGGCCCTGGTCGCTGACGACGGTGACGGACGCGCCGGCCCCGAGGTCCTTGCGCAGGTCGGGCAGCTTGTCCTCGACCGCGTCCGAGATGGCGACCGCGCTGCCGTCGTGGTCCATGGTGACGCTGACGGCGAGGCTGGGCTTGCCGTCGGTACGGGTGATGGAGTCGGCGGTGGCCTCCCGGTCCTCGACGGTGGCCACGTCCCCGAGGCGGACGGGCTTCTTCGCGCCCTCGCCGGTGACCATCAGGTCCTGGATCTGCCGCAGGGACGTGAACCCGCCGCCGACCTGGACGGTGCGGTTGCTGCCGCCCTCGTCGAAGGAGCCGGCCGGCACGGTCGCGCCGCCCGCCTGGAGAGCCTGGGAGAGTGCCTGGGTGTTCAGGCCGGCCTTGGCCAGCTTCGTGTCGTCGGGGGTGACGGCGACCTGGAGGTCCCGTACGCCGTCGACCGTCACCTGGCCCACGCCGTCGATGTCCTTCAGGTCCGGTACGACGGTCCGGTCGATCCGGTCGGCCAGCGCCTGCTGGTCCTGCCCGGAGGTGACGGCGAGCACTACGGTCGGGATGTCGTCCGTCGAGCCGGCGACGACCTGCGGGTCCACCTCGTCCGGGAGCTGGACGCGGGCCCGGTTGACGGCCTGCTGGACGTCGGCTACGAGCTGCTTGGTGTCGTTGCCGTAGTCGAAGGACGCCATGATCAGGGCGTTGCCCTCACTGGCCGTCGACGTGACGCCGCTGATGGCGTCCACGGCCTCCAGGCTGTCCTCGATGGGCTCGACGACCTGCTTCTCGACGACGTCCGGGGAGGCGCCCTGGTAGGGCGCGATCACCGACACCATCGGCAGCTCGATGGTCGGCAGGAGCTGCTGCTTCAACTGCGGGATCGCGATCGCCCCGAAGGCGAGCGCGATGATGGACATCAGGCCTATCAGGGCCCGTTGCGCGAGGCTGAACCTGGACAGCCAGGACATGGGTCAGGGGTCTCTCTTCTGTGAGCGGCAGAAGTCATGACGGCCGCACAGATGAGCGCCCGCCCCCTACACCCTGAGCCATCCGGGGGCGGTGATCCGTAGACCACAGGTCCATTTCCTTATGCGGCTCATACTCCGGCCGCAGTACAGGGGAGCGGGGTCAGTCCACCCTTGGGCGTACCAGACCCGACTCGTACGCGATCACCACCAGCTGCGCCCGGTCGCGGGCGCCCAGCTTGCCCATGGCCCGGTTGACGTGCGTCTTCACCGTGAGCGGGCTGACCTCCAGGCGCTCGGCGATCTCGTCGTTCGAGTGTCCGCCGGCGACCTGGACCAGGACCTCGCGCTCCCGCACGGTCAGGGCGGCCAGGCGCTGGGCGCGGGCGGGGTCGCGGTCGTCGTCCGTCGCGTCGCCCTGCGCGAGGAACCGGGCGATCAGGCCCTTGGTGGCCGCCGGGGAGAGCAGGGCCTCGCCGCCGGCCGCGACCCTGATGGCGCTGAGGAGTTCCTCGGGCTCGGACCCCTTGCCGAGAAAACCGGAGGCGCCCGCGCGCAGCGACTGCACGACGTAGTCGTCGACCTCGAAGGTCGTCAGGATGACCACCCGGACATGGGCGAGCGAGGGGTCGGCGCTGATCATGCGGGTCGCCGCGAAGCCGTCGGTCCCCGGCATCCGGATGTCCATCAGGACGACGTCGGCCCGCTCCTCCCTGGTCAGTCGCACGGCCTCGGCCCCGTCGGACGCCTCGCCCACGACCTCCATGTCGGGCTCCGAGTCGACGAGCACACGGAAGGCGCTGCGCAGCAGGGCCTGGTCGTCGGCGAGCACGACACGGATCGTCATACGGGGTCCTCCGTGGCACGGGTACGGGTCTTGACGGGCAGGATCGCATGGACGCGGAAGCCGCCCCCGTAGCGCGGACCGGTGGTCAGGGTGCCGCGCAGGGCGGTGACGCGTTCGCGCATGCCGAGCAGGCCGTGGCCGCCGACGGTCTGCGGACGGAGGTCCTCGCCCGCCCCGTTGTCGAGGACCGTGATCTCGATGTTGGGCCCCACGCGTACGACGCTGACCTCGGCCTTCACCTCGGTGCCGGCGTGCTTCTGCACGTTGGTGAGGGCTTCCTGGATGACCCGGTAGGCGGCGAGGTCGACGGCGGCGGGCAGGATGGTGCCGTTGTCGGCGCGGGCCACCTCGACGTGCAGGCCGGCGTTGCGGAAGGTGCCGACGAGTTCGTCGAGCCGGGCGAGTCCGGGAGCCGGTTCGGTGGGCGCCTCGGGGTCGCCGGACTGCCTCAGCAGGCCGACGGTGGCCCGCAGTTCGTTGAGCGCCGAGCGGCTGGCCTCCCGTACGTGGGCCAGAGCCTCCTTGGCCTGGTCGGGCCGTTTGTCCATGACGTGGGCGGCCACTCCGGCCTGGACGTTGACCAGGGCGATGTGGTGGGCGACGACGTCGTGCAGGTCGCGGGCGATGCGCAGGCGTTCCTCGGCGACCCGGCGGCGGGCCTCCTCCTCGCGGGTGCGCTCGGCCCGCTCGGCGCGCTCCCTGATCGCGTGGATGAAGGCACGGCGGCTGCGGACGGCGTCACCGGCGGTGGCGCCGATGCCGGTCCAGGCGAAGATCGCGAGGTTCTCCTGGGCGTACCAGGGCAGCGGGCCGGCGAGCATGGAGGCGCCGGTGAGGACGGTCATCGTGAGCAGGCCGACGCGCCAGGTGGTGGGGCGGTCGGTGGTGGAGGCGACCGTGTAGAGGGCGATGACCGCGGACATCGCGACCGGGGCGCGGGGGTCGCCGGTGACGGCCTCCACGAGGGAGACGGTGCCGGTGAGGGCGAGGACGGTCATGGGGGCGCGGCGGCGGAAGACCAGGGCGACGGCGCCGAGGACGATGAGGACCAGGCTGAGGGGGTCGGGGGTACGCAGTCCCCAGCTGACGTCGTGCGCGCCGTGCGGGTCCACGAACGAGCCGGCCACCATGCAGGCCAGGACGCCGGCCGCGATGGCCGCGTCCAGCGCCATGGGGTGCGCCTTGAGATGGCGCCGGGCTCGGTCGAGGGTGTTCACGTTTGTCCAAGGTACGGGGCACTCGCCGGCGGCGGAACGGGGGTGCCCCCGCGGCTCCGGCGCGCGGGCCGGGCCGCCCGGGTCGACCGTCGCCGGAGGTCAGCCGGGGATCAGGCCGTCGTCGCTCAGCAGTTCCCGGACCTCCTCCAGGGTGGCGTCCGGGGACGGGAGGATCAGCTCCGACGGCTCCAGGGAGTCGTCGGGCAGCGGCTCGCCCAGTTCGCGGACCTTGGACAGGAGGGCGTGCAGGGTGCGGCGGAAGCCGGGGCCGTCGCCGTTCTCCATTTCCCTCAGGAGTTCGTCGTCCAGCTTGTTCAGCTCGGTGAGGTGGCCGTCGGCCAGCGTCACCTGCCCCTCCCCCATGATCCGTACGATCATGTCGCCCTCCTAGGCGTGGGCCCCGGCTGTCGGATCGTCGTGGTGACTACTGCTTGTCGAAGCGCGGGGTGTCCTGCGGCTGCTGCGGGGACTGCTGACCCGCGCCACCCTCGATGGCCTGCTGCCCGGCACCTCCGCCGGCCAGCTCCGCCTTCATGCGCTGCAGTTCCAGCTCTACATCCGTACCACCGGAGAGCCGGTCCAGCTCGGCCTGGATGTCGTCCTTGTGCATACCGGACTGGTCGTCCAGGGCACCGGAGGCGAGCAGTTCGTCGATGGCTCCGGCCCTCGCCTGGAGCTGGGCGGTCTTGTCCTCGGCACGCTGGATCGCCAGGCCGACGTCGCCCATCTCCTCGGAGATGCCGGAGAAGGCCTCGCCGATGCGGGTCTGTGCCTGGGCCGCGGTGTACGTGGCCTTGATCGTCTCCTTCTTGGTGCGGAAGGCGTCGACCTTGGCCTGGAGCCGCTGGGCCGCCAGGGTGAGCTTCTCCTCCTCGCCCTGAAGGGTCGAGTGCTGGGTCTCCAGGTCCGTCACCTGCTGCTGGAGCGCGGCTCGGCGGGAGAGCGCCTCGCGGGCCAGGTCCTCACGGCCCAGCGCGAGCGCCTTGCGGCCCTGGTCCTCCAGCTTGGACGACTGGGACTGCAGCTGGTTGAGCTGGAGTTCCAGGCGCTTGCGCGAGGTCGCGACGTCGGCGACCCCGCGGCGCACCTTCTGCAGCAGTTCCAGCTGTTTCTGGTACGAGTAATCGAGGGTTTCGCGCGGGTCCTCGGCCCGGTCAAGGGCCTTGTTCGCCTTCGCGCGGAAGATCATCCCCATACGCTTCATGACACCGCTCATGGGCTTCGCGCGCCCCCTTCTGACGGACTTCCAGCTCCAGCTGTGCGACAGAACCCACAGTACGGGCCCTGCATCCATTACCGCACTGTTCGGGGACGGATGCGCTCATCCCCAAGGACGACTGACCAAGGCCTTGCTCCGGCGTAAGGAGTAGGTGACCTTCAGGGTTACAGACGACCGGTGTTGCCGGATCGTTCCCCACCGGACTGGGGTCCAAGCCCCCGCACCCCGTACCCTTGGGTTTTGTGTTCCGTAGCCGTTCCAAGGAAGAGAAGGCCCCGGCCGCCGACAAGGCGCCGCTGACCGACTCCACGCAGCCCCGTCACCCGCAGGCCCCGAAGGGTCGCCCCACGCCCAAGCGCAGTGAGGCCCAGACCCAGCGCCGCAGCGTGGCCAACACGCCGACGACGCGCAAGGAGGCCGCCAAGCGTCAGCGCGACGAGCGACGTGCGCAGCTGGAGAAGCAGCGCAAGGCACTCGCCGGCGGTGACGAGCGGTACCTGCCCGCGCGCGACAAGGGCCCGGTCCGCAAGTTCGCGCGCGACTTCATCGACTCGCGGTTCAACATCGCGGAGTTCTTCCTGCCGATGGCCGTGGTCATCCTCGTGCTGAGCATGGTGCGGGTGGGCGCGCTGCAGAGCATCGCGCTGCTGCTGTGGCTGATCGTGATCGTGCTGATCGTCCTCGACTCGTTCGTCACCGGCTTCCGTCTGAAGAAGCGGCTGGCCGAGCGTTTCCCGGACGACAACCGGCGCGGCGCCGTGGCCTACGCCCTGATGCGCTCCCTCCAGATGCGCCGGCTCCGGCTGCCGAAGCCGCAGGTCAAGCGTGGAGCGAAGCTCTGAGCACTACGCCGTTCACCGGGGGTGCGGCGGATGCCTGGCTGACCGGCCTGGGCGGGCTGCGTGACGTCGTACGACAGGAGCTGGTGGCCCGGCAGCTCGACGAGCAGATAGTCGGGCGGTTCCCGGTGGGGCAGCGCCTGAGGGTGCTCGACGTGGGGATGGGCCAGGGTACGCAGGCGCTGCGGCTGGCCCGCGCCGGCCATCAGGTCACCGGCGTGGAGCAGGACCCCAGGATGATCTCCGCGGCCCGGGAGGCGCTGGCCGCCGAGCCCGAGGGGATCCGGGAGCGGGTGCGGCTCGTCCAGAGCGACGGCCGGGACACCGGGGTGCACTTCCTGCCGGGCAGCTTCGACGTGGTGCTGTGCCACGGCGTGCTGATGTACATCGACGAACCGGACGCGCTGCTGGCGGGCCTCGCCCGGATGCTCGCGCCGGGCGGCCTGCTGTCGCTGCTGGTGCGCAACGGTGACGCGCTGGCCATGCGGCACGGGCTGTCGGGCGACTGGGCCGGGGCGCTGGCCGCCTTCGACACCACCGCGTACACGAACCGGCTCGGACTCGACGTCCGCGCGGACCGCCTCGCGACGCTGACCGCGACCCTCGCGGGCATCGGGGCGCCGCTTCAGGCCTGGTACGGCGTACGGGTCTTCACGGACACCGCGGCCGACCAAGCGGAGATCCCGGCCGACGTCACGACGCTGCTGACGGTCGAGGAGCGGGCCGGGCGCACGGATCCGTACCGGGGGGTCGCGGCCCTGCTGCATCTGTGCGGGGTCCGGGGCTGAGCCCTGCCCCGTGACGCCGGGCGAGCGGGCGGAGGACGACGAGAGGGGCGGCCGGAGTACGGCCGCCCCTTCCGGCTACGCCTCCTGGGCGTGCAGGCTCATCGGACCGTAGATCTTCGTACCGTCCTCGAACAGGTGCACCTGGTCCGCACCGCCCTCGAGAAGGTCCTTCCAGAACTCCCCGATCCAGGACTCGGCGTCCCCCTGCGTGGTGAACTCCTCCGGCACGACCGCGGGCTGAACCTCGGTGCCGTCGGACTTCTCGAACCGCCACGTCCATGCCGCCATGTACGCCTCCCTGATGTGAGCACACTGCACAGCGGAAGCCGGATCTTGATCCGGCCCCTCACCGCAGCCTATTCGCTCCGCTGGGTGCACCGTCATCGACTGGGGGTGATCGGGCCTCGTACGGTCCCTGGCGGCCGGCCGGGTCCCTCGGGGCGTCCCCCAGGCGCGCGGGTCCCTCGGTGACCGGCGAGAATCGGGCTGTGGAAGTTACTTTGCTCGGCACCGGGGGGCCCGAGGGGCTCCCCCGCCCCGACTGTCCCTGTGCCGTCTGCGCGACCGCGTCGGGCGTGGACGCCCGCGGGGCGACCGCGTTGCTCGTGGACGGGGCGTTGCTGCTCGATCTGACCCCCGGCGCGGCGTTCGCGGCGGCGCGGGCGGGGCATTCACTGGGCGGCGTGCGGCAGGTGCTGCTGTCGCATCCGCACGACGGGCCGGCGGTCGAGGTGCCCGCCGGGGTGCCGCAGCCCGGCCGGGTGCCGGACGGGCGGGAGTTGGCACTGCTGACGGGGCATCGGGTACGGGCGGTGGCGCTGGACGCGCCGGGCACCGGGTACGCGGTGACCGGTCCGGACGGGCTACGGCTGCTGTACCTGCCGCCCGGGGGCGCCCCGGCCGGGCTGGAGAACGGGTCCGCCGAGACGTACGACATGGTGCTCGCCGACGTCGTGGGGCGACCGGACGCCCTGGCCCGGCTGCGGGCGGTCGGCGCGCTCGGGCCGACGACGGACGTCGTCGCCGTACACCTGGATCACGACGTGCCGTCGGGCGCGGAGCTGCGGCGGCGGCTCGCGGCGGCGGGGGCGCGGGCGGTGCCGGACGGGACGACGCTGGCGGTCGGCGCATACGAGGACGTACCGGATGTGCCGCGGCGGACGCTGGTGCTGGGCGGGGCGCGTTCCGGGAAGTCGGTGGAGGCCGAGCGGCGCCTGGAGGCGTTCCCCGAGGTTCAGTACGTCGCGACCGGCGGCACCCGCGACGGGGACGGCGAGTGGGCGGCGCGGGTCTCCACGCACCGGGACCGGCGGCCGGGGTCGTGGCGTACGGCGGAGACCTGCGACCTGGTGCCCCTGCTGAAGGACGACGGGCCGCCGCTGCTCATCGACTGTCTGTCGCTGTGGCTGACGGACGCGATGGACGCGGTCGGGGCGTGGGACGACGCGGAGTGGGCCGACGGCGGGGAGCGGGCGCTGCGGGCGCGGGTACGGGAGTTGACGGACGCGGTGCGCGGCACGCGCCGGACCGTGGTCGCCGTCTCGAACGAGGTGGGCTCGGGAATCGTCCCGGCCACCGCCTCCGGACGCCGCTACCGGGACGAACTCGGACGCCTGAACGCGGCGTTCGCGGGCGAGTGCGAGCAGGTACTGCTGGTGGTGGCGGGGCAGGCGCTGGTGCTACGGGGCTGAGGGACCGGGGTCGGGGTCGGGGATGTGCTGTGGGGGTGCGGCCGGGGGTGTGGCGTCGGCACTCGGCCTCGGCGCCCGCTCCCGGAGCGGCCTGTCCTTGCGGGCGATCACGCGGTAGGTGTTCGAGAAGCGGGTGCGGCTGAGCAGGGGGGCCAGGGCGTGGTCCGTCGCTCTGGCCGCGGCCAGCAGCGGGATGGTCACCCAGGCGGGCAGGGTGGGGGGCAGGAGTACGGACAGCGCGGCCGACAGGTCGTGGGGGACGTGGGCGGCACGGCGGTCCGCCCGCAGGATCGTGCAGCCCTGGGACTCCAGTTGGGCCCGCAGCTCGTCCAGGGACAGCAGGTGCGGGTCGCGCGGCCGGCCGTAGGGGATCCAGTGCCTGCCCAGCAGCCTGGCGAACGCGCAGCGCGGGTCGGCGGCTTCGACGAGCAGGTGGCCGCCGAGGCGGAGCACGGCCACGGCGGCGCGGAGTTCCGCCCGGGGGTTGGGGGTGTGCGGCAGGTGGTGGAGCAGGCTGACCACGTCGTAGCGGGCGCGGAGGTGGGCGGTGACCCGAGGGTCCGTCAGCCGGCCTACGTGGGCCTCCTCGACGCGTTCCTCCCGGCGAGCCCACTCGACCGTGGTGGTGAGGTCGAGGCCGTCGAAGGCCGTGTAGGGGAAGAACTCCCGGGCCGTCTGAGGGAATCGGGCGTCTCCCGTACCCACGTCCAGCCAGCCCTCCGGCTCGGGGAACGGGAGCATCGCGCGGGCGCTGGAGCGAAAGCGCCGTACGGAAGGGGCGGGCGGTGCGGGCATGGCGACTCCCGAGGACGTACGACAATCCGCTGCAAAACGGAACGTATGGGATGCCGATCTTCAACGCAACGACGTCGCCCGGTCGTCGTGGCGACATGGCGCCGCCGTGTTCGATCAGGGCCGGTACTGTTCGGCGAATGAGCTCGCTTAATCTCGACGACTTCACCGATCTGATCGAGCGTCCCGACGGCGGGGTTCGCCGCGACGCCGAGGCGCGCCGGGAGCGTCAGGTCGTGCCGCCCGGAGCGCTGGGCCGACTCGACGACCTGGGTGAGTGGCTGGCCGCGGCTCAGTCGGCCGTGCCGGTGCGGCCGGTCGAGCGGCCGCGGGTCGTCCTGTTCGCCGGGGACCACGGAATCGCCGAGCTGGGCGTCTCCGGGCGGCCGGCGGGCAGCGCCGCGGAGCTCGTGCGGGAGGTCGTGGAGGGCGGCCGGCCCGTGTCCGTCCTCGCCCGGCGCCTCGGCGTGCCGGTGCGGGTGATCGACATGGCGCTGGACTGCGACCCGCAGACGCTGCCCGGTGACGTCGTACGGCACCGGGTGCGGCGCGGCAGCGGGCGTATCGACGTCGAGGACGCGCTCACACCGGAGGAGGCGGAGGCCGCCTTCCGGGCCGGGGTCGCCGTCGCCGACGAGGAGGCCGACTCCGGTACGGATCTGGTCGTGCTCGGCGATCTGAGCGTGGGCGGGACCACGGCGGCCGGG
This sequence comes from Streptomyces resistomycificus, assembly GCF_001514265.1. Classification (GTDB taxonomy): domain Bacteria; phylum Actinomycetota; class Actinomycetes; order Streptomycetales; family Streptomycetaceae; genus Streptomyces; species Streptomyces resistomycificus. Next base: position 21,579 of record NZ_KQ948990.1, read on the forward strand.
ACCCTGATCGCCGCGCTGTGCGGCACCGACGCGTCCGTGGTGACCGGGCGGGGCGGGCAGGCGATCGACGACCTGGCGTGGATGCGCAAGTGCGCGGCGATCCGGGACTCGCTCCGGCGGGCCCGGCCGGTGCTCGGGGACCAGTTGCTGCTGCTGGCGACGGTCGGCGGGGCCGACCTCGCCGCGATCACCGGGTTCCTGCTGCAGAGCGCCGTGCGGAAGATGCCGGTGATCCTCGACGGGGTCGTGGTGGCCGCCTGTGCGCTGGTCGGGCAGCGGATCGCGTTCCGGGCGCCGGACTGGTGGCTGGCCGGGCACAGCAGCGGCGAGCCGGGCCAGGCCAAGGCGTTGGACCGGATGGCGCTGGAACCGCTGCTCGACCACGGGGTGACGGTCGGGGAAGGGGCGGGGGCGTTGCTGGCGCTGCCGCTGGTGCAGGCGGCGGCGGCACTGGCCGCGGAACTCCCGGAGAAGCCGGCCCGGCCGGCGGAACCCGAGTCGGAGAAGCCGCCGGTTTCCGAGGTAACGCTGGACTCCGAGGCACCCCGGGACTCCGAGGCGCCCCTGGACTCCAGGGCCCCGCTGGACTCCGAGGCACCCCAGGGCTCCAAGGCCCCGCTGGACTCCGAGGCACCGCTGGACTCCGAGGCACCCCCGAATTCCAAGGCGCCCCTGGACTCCGAGGCGCCCAAGACGGAGTAGGTCCCCCGCTCGGGCCCGGCCGGCCCGGGCGGCGCCGGAGTGCGCCGTCGTGGCGGAGCGCCGTCGCGACGGCCGCAGGGCATGATCCCCGTTCATGGAAGATGTCCGAATCGCGGACCGGACTCCTGAGCCGTGCCCACGAGACCCGGATCACCCGGGTTTCGCTCAACTTCACCGTGTTCCGGTCGGTCTTCGAGCGTGGCGCACGCCTCGGCGCCCGGCCGGTGCCGAGGCCGTGGCGGCCGCCGCTCGACACGGGATGGGGACCACCGCATGAACACGCTCGCCCGCTGGGCCCGTGCCGAATGGGGATCGCTGTACGGCACGGTGCGCGGGCCGTTGCGGGAGCGCCGGTGGCGGGCGTCGCCCATGGCGATCGGGGCGGTGTGTCTGACAGCGGCTCTGCACTTCGCGCACAGCCGGTCCTGGGGCTACCGGTTCGTGCAGGACATCGGGGCCGTGCGCGCCGAGGACCCGCTGTGGCTCGCCCTGGCGCGTACTCCCCTGTCCCTGTTCGTGCCCGCACTGGACCTGCCGGTCTGGGGCGCCCTGGTGCAGATCCTGCTGGTGTTCGGCATCGCCGAGATCTGTCTGGGCCGGTGGCGGACGCTGGCGATCGCGTACGCCGCGACCCTGGCCGGCACGCTGTACGCGCGCGTGGGCATCCGGCTGGGTCCGGACAGCGCTCTGGGTCTGCCCGGCTCGGACGCGCACGTCGTGGACACCGGGCCGTCGGCGGCCGTGGTGGGCCTCGCCGTGTTCCTCGGCCTGCGCCACGGCGCGTACGTCACCGCGGGTGCGGTGATCGCGGCGATGGCGGCCGAGGTGGCGCTGAAGAACAACCTGGCCGGCAGGGAGCACCTGGCCGCGATCGCGGCGGTGCTGGTGCTGTGCGGGGTCTCGGCGCTGCGTCACCGGCGTTCGAGGGCGCGGACGGGCTCGGGCTCCGGTTTGCCGCCGATCCAGTCCTGAACGGTGCGGCTGGGGCCGGCCCAGCGGCGGTCGTGGTGGAAGGCGCGCAGGGTGGACCGGGCCCGGGCGCGGCTGCGGCGTCGGTAGAAGCGCTTGGCCCAGGGGGAGCCGGGGCGGGCCAGCCGGATGGCGCCGACGAGGGCGACGAGGGGGACGATCACGCCGAAGATCGCGGTGCGGGCCTTGCCCTTGGCCAGGGCGACGAGGGAGAAGACGAAGTTCACGGCGACGCTGGTGATGACGGAGCCCCGGTCCTGGAGTTCGTCCTCGTCGAGGCCGTCGACCCCGAACGGCGAGAATCCGGCGAGGACCAGTCCGACCAGGGCCGCGGTGAGCACCACGACCTCGACGCTCTTGCGGCCGGCCTCGGTCCAGTAGACGTCGTCGAGGTGCAGGATCAGTGCGAACTCGTCCAGGACCAGACCCGCTCCGATGCCGAAGACGACCGCGAACGCGGCGGAGCCGAAGCCGTGCCGGCTGCTGGCGACCGCTCCGAAGCCGCCGAGTACGGTCAGGGCGACTCCGGGGACCACGTGATGGATGTGCACGCCCCCGGCGCTGACGTTGCCGAAGGGCCCTTTGCCCGCCCGGATCATGCGGGTGACGACCCGGGTGATCAGAAACGTCAGCACGAACGCGGTGAGGGCGAGGAGCAGCGGCAGCTTGCCGGGCTCGATGATGTTGCGCTCCAGCCAATGTCCCATATGAGCACTTTATCCACGGGTCCGGTCGGTGCTCTCGTCACAGCCGCCGTAGGAGCACCCGCAGCCGCCGGATACCCTGCGCCGGTGTCCACGCCCTCCTCGCCCCCCTCCTGGCCGGACGGCCTCCGCTTCGCCTTCGGCACCCTCACCGTCCTGCCGGTCGAGGTGACCCGCTGGGACCGGGAGGCGGCCCGCCGCGGCATGCTGTGCGCCCCGGTGGCCGGGCTTGCGGTCGGCGCGGGTGCGGCCGTGCCGGGCCTGCTCCTGCTGTGGTCGGGCGCGGGCCCGCTGCTCGCCGCCGTCGCGTCCGCCGCCGTCCCCGCCGTGCTGACCCGGGGACTGCACCTGGACGGGCTCGCGGACACCGCCGACGGGCTGGGCAGCGCGAAGCCCGCCGAGGACGCACTGCGGATCATGAAGCAGTCGGACATCGGGCCGTTCGGGGTGATCACCCTCGTCCTGGTGCTGCTGGCCCAGGTGGCGGCGCTGTCACAGCTCTACGCCGGCTCGTGGACCCGGGGCGCGGTGGCCGCCGTCGTCTCGGCGACCGCCGCCCGCCTAACCCTCACCCTGGCCGCCCGCACCGGTGTGCCGCCCGCCCGGCCGGAGGGGCTGGGGGCCGCGGTGGCGGGGGTGGTGCCGGTACGGGCCGCGGTGCTCGCCGCCGCGGCCGTCCTGTCGGTGTCGGCGTGTGCGGGGGGCCTGTTCGGTCCCTGCGACGCCGTCCGCGTGACACTCTCGGTCCTCGCCGCCCTCGGCGCCGCCGAACTCCTTCTGCGCCACTGCGTCCGGCGGTTCGGCGGGGTGACCGGTGACGTGTTCGGAGGGCTCGCGGAGACGGCGGCCACCGTGGCGCTGGTGGCACTGACCCTGGGCGGCTAGGGCCCTAGGAGTGTCCGAGGCTCCTTCAGCAGGACCTGCGCCACACCCCGAGTTCGTACTTCTTGAGGATCGAACTCAGCTTCAGGCGGCGGGAGTCGGAACAGAAGCGGCTGGTGGGCAGTTCGTACTCGGCGTGGAAGACCGCCTTGCCCGCGGAGACGAAGGGCCTCAGGTCGTCGCATTCGCCGTACTGGGCGCACTGCTCGTTGACCGCGAAGTCGAAGTCGTCCACGAGCTGCGGGATCTGGTCGAGGTCGTTCTTCAGGCCCACGGCCATGCCGCGGTCGTGGGCGAGCTTCGCGATCAGGCGGTTGTAGCGGAGCTGGTCGGCGGCCTTCAGGGGGAAGCCGGTGCGGTTGCGGTAGCCGTCCATGTTGTCGGGCTCGACCGCGTCGAAGCCCTTCTTGCGGCACATGTCGACCCGGGCCGCCATCAGGGGTTCCAGGACGTCGGTACGACGGATGTCGAGCCAGCGCTCGCCCTCCCAGCCGTTGCCCCGGCCGATGACCGACTCGGGGAACCTTCCGGCGTCCGGGCGCCAGTCCTCCCAGGCGCCGGTCGACAGGTAACAGATGACCTTGCGGCCCTCGCGGTGCAGGGCGGTGACCGTCGCGCCGGACTGGTCGAAGCCGTCGATGTCGTAGACGGGGACGTCGACGCTCGTGTCGACGCGGCCCCTGAGCTGCCACTGCCAGGCGACACCGGGACGCGGCCGCCAGTGGTCGCCGCTCGGCCGGTCCTCGGGCACGGTCGTGCAGGCCGCCGACAGCGCGAGCAGGGCTGCGAGCGGGATGAGGCGTCTCACCGGGCGGGCTCCAGGGGGTGTGGCGGATACCCGAGGATGATCTCCCACCGGATCCCCGGACAACCCGAGGGGAATCCCTCGGGTCGGCGCAGGCCGGCGAGGCGTACGCTCGCCGATGCCGGACATGTGTGACTCGCCTCACCGGCAACGGGAATCGGCCAGCGGCCGTGCCGCCAACGTGAGGTGAACGCCCGCGGGAATGATCGACGGCGGGCCCGAGCGTAGGCTCGTGACGGGTGTTCGCCCGCCCAGGCGGAGGCCGTGCCGCAGGAGAGATCCGGGTCGGTTGTCGGGCCGGACGACCCACCCGTGTTCGGCCACCACAACAGACTTCAACGGAAGCGAGATTTCACCACCGTGACTGCTCTCACTCTCAGCACCTCCGCGGCGCCCGGTCTACGGGCCGACGCGATCGTGATCGGTGTTGCCAAGGGCACTGGATCCCGGTCCGGGGACCTGGTCGTCGCACCGGGCGCCGAGGCCGTGGACAAGGCGTACGACGGCAGGCTCGCCGGCGTCCTGGAGACCCTCGGTGCCTCCGGCGCCGAGGGCGAGGTGACGAAGCTGCCCGCGCCGGCCGGCTTCAAGGCGCCGCTCGTGGTGGCGGTGGGCCTGGGCGCCGAGCCCGAGAAGGACTCCGGCTTCGACTCGGAGGCCCTGCGCAAGGCGGCCGGCGTGGCCGCCCGTACCCTCGCCGGCTCCAAGAAGGCCGCGTTCGCACTGCCCCTCACGGACGCCGCCGACGCCGGTGCGGTGGCCGAGGGCGTGCTGCTGGGCGCGTACTCCTTCACCACCTACAAGGACAACGGCAAGGACGCGAAGGGCAAGAACGGCAAGGGCCCGCTCGCCGAGGCCGCGCTGCTCGGCGGCAAGCCCCGCGACCGCGCCTACAAGGCCGCGATCGAGCGGGCCGCCGCCGTCGCCGAGGAGCTCAACCGCGCCCGCGACCTGATCAACATGCCGCCGAACGACCTCGACCCCGAGGCGTTCGCCGCGATCGCCCAGGCCGCGGCCAAGGAGCACGGCATCAAGGTGCAGGTGCTCGACGAGAAGGCCCTGGTCAAGGGCGGCTACGGCGGCATCCTCGGGGTCGGCGCGGGCTCCGCGTCCGGGCCGCGGCTGGTGAAGCTTTCCTACACCTCCTCGAAGGCGAAGAAGCACCTCGCCTTCGTCGGCAAGGGCATCACCTACGACTCGGGCGGCATCTCGCTGAAGCCGGCCGGTCACAACGAGACGATGAAGTGCGACATGAGCGGTGCGGCGGCGGTCTTCGCGGCCGTGGTCGCCGCCGCGCGGCTGGGGCTGGAGGTCAACGTGACCGGCTGGCTGGCGCTGGCCGAGAACATGCCGTCCGGCTCGGCCACCCGGCCGGGTGACGTCCTGCGCATGTACAGCGGCAAGACCGTGGAGGTCCTCAACACCGACGCCGAGGGCCGGCTGGTCCTCGCCGACGCGCTGTGGGCGGCCTCCGCGGAGAAGCCGGACGCGATCGTGGACGTGGCGACGCTGACCGGCGCGATGATGCTGGCGCTGGGCAACCGGACGTTCGGGGTCATGGCGAACGACGACGCGTTCCGCTCCGCGGTGCACGAGGCCGCCGAGGAGGTGGGCGAGCCGGCGTGGCCGATGCCGCTGCCGGAGCACCTGCGCAAGGGGATGGACTCCTCCACCGCCGACATCGCGAACATGGGCGAGCGGATGGGCGGCGGCCTGGTCGCCGGGCTCTTCCTGCGCGAGTTCGTGGGTGAGGGCATCACCTGGGCGCACCTCGACATCGCGGGGCCGGCCTTCAACGAGGGCGGCCCGTTCGGGTACACGCCGAAGGGCGGCACCGGTACCGCGGTGCGCACGCTGGTGCGGCTGGCCGAGCTGACCGCGGCCGGCGACCTGGGCTGAGGCCGATTCCGGTGACGGGCCCCGCGCGCGGGTAGGGCGGGGCCCCGTCACCGTGTCGGGTGACGCGCGTCGCGCTGAAGTGCGCCGAAGAGTGCGACGTCTCACACACCAGCCCGGCGTCTCGTCCGGCGCCGACAAGTGCGAAGATGGGCCTCGGCAGGACAGGGCCCCACCAAGGGCCGAAGAACGAGCGGCCGGACACCAGCCGCCGACCGGTCACCGCAGACCGGCGTGGCGCACATGCATGGAGGACGTGACGTGGCGAACGACGCCAGCACCGTTTTCGACCTAGTGATCCTCGGCGGTGGTAGCGGTGGGTACGCCGCGGCCCTGCGCGGGGCACAGCTGGGCCTGGACGTCGCCCTGATCGAGAAGGACAAGGTCGGCGGTACCTGCCTGCACCGGGGGTGCATCCCCACCAAGGCCCTGCTGCACGCGGGCGAGATCGCCGACCAGGCCCGCGAGAGCGAGCAGTTCGGCGTGAAGGCCACCTTCGAGGGCATCGACGTGGCCGCCGTCCACAAGTACAAGGACGGCGTGATCTCCGGCCTGTACAAGGGCCTGCAGGGACTCGTCGCCTCCCGCAAGGTGACGTACATCGAGGGTGAGGGACGCCTCTCCTCCCCCACCTCCGTCGACGTGAACGGCCAGCGCGTCCAGGGCCGCCACGTCCTGCTGGCGACCGGCTCCGTGCCGAAGTCGCTGCCGGGCCTGGAGATCGACGGCAACCGCATCATCTCCTCGGACCACGCCCTCGTCCTGGACCGCGTGCCGAAGTCGGCGATCGTCCTCGGCGGCGGTGTCATCGGCGTCGAGTTCGCCTCCGCCTGGAAGTCCTTCGGGGCGGACGTCACGGTCATCGAGGGTCTCAAGCACCTCGTCCCGGTCGAGGACGAGAACTCCTCCAAGCTTCTTGAGCGCGCGTTCCGCAAGCGCGGCATCAAGTTCAACCTGGGCACCTTCTTCTCGAAGGCCGAGTACACCGCCGACGGCGTCAAGGTCACCCTCGCCGACGGCAAGGAGTTCGAGGCCGAGATCCTGCTCGTCGCGGTCGGCCGCGGCCCCGTCTCCGCCGGTCTCGGCTACGAGGAGCAGGGCGTCGCCATGGACCGCGGCTACGTCCTGGTCGACGAGTACATGCGCACCAACGTCCCGACCGTCTCCGCCGTCGGTGACCTGGTCCCCACGCTCCAGCTCGCGCACGTCGGCTTCGCCGAGGGCATCCTGGTGGCGGAGCGTCTGGCCGGTCTGAAGACCGTGCCGATCGACTACGACGGTGTCCCGCGGGTGACGTACTGCCACCCCGAGGTCGCCTCCGTGGGGATCACCGAGGCCAAGGCCAAGGAGATCTACGGCGCGGACAAGGTCGTCGCTCTGAAGTACAACCTCGCGGGCAACGGCAAGAGCAAGATCCTGAACACCTCGGGTGAGATCAAGCTCGTCCAGGTCAAGGACGGTGCCGTGGTCGGCGTCCACATGGTCGGCGACCGCATGGGCGAGCAGGTCGGCGAAGCCCAGCTGATCTACAACTGGGAGGCGCTGCCCGCCGAGGTCGCCCAGCTCATCCACGCGCACCCGACGCAGAACGAGGCGATGGGCGAGGCCCACCTGGCCCTGGCCGGCAAGCCCCTCCACTCGCACGACTGACCCTCGGTCGACGAACGCGACGACACAGACTTCCGCAATTCGTAAGGAGCAACCGAAACCATGGCGGTTTCCGTAACCCTTCCGGCGCTCGGCGAGAGCGTCACCGAGGGCACCGTCACCCGCTGGCTGAAGGCCGAGGGTGAGCGCGTAGAGGCCGACGAGCCGTTGCTCGAGGTCTCGACCGACAAGGTCGACACCGAGATCCCCTCGCCCGCCGCCGGTGTCCTGGCCTCCATCAAGGTCGCCGAGGACGAGACCGTCGAGGTCGGCGCCGAGCTCGCCGTCATCGACGACGGCACGGGCGCACCCGCTGCCGCCCCGGCCCCCGCGGCCGAGGAGGTCGCCCCGCCGGCTCCCGAGCCGGCCCCGGCCGCCCAGCCGTCCACCGAGCAGGCCGCCCCGGCTCCTGCTCCCTCCGCCGAGGCCGCCTCCGGCGGCGGCAGCGCCGAGGGCACGGACGTCGTCCTGCCCGCGCTCGGCGAGTCCGTCACCGAGGGCACCGTCACCCGCTGGCTGAAGTCGGTCGGCGACTCCGTCGAGGCCGACGAGCCGCTGCTCGAGGTCTCCACGGACAAGGTCGACACCGAGATCCCGGCGCCCACCTCCGGTGTGCTGCTCGAGATCACGGTCGGCGAGGACGAGACCGCCGAGGTCGGCGCCAAGCTGGCCGTCATCGGCGCCCCGGGTGCCGCTCCGGCGGCCGCTCCGGCCCCCGCCGCCCCGGCTCCGGCCCCCGCCGCCGAGGCCCCGGCTCCGGCGCCCGCCCCCGCGGCTCCGGCTCCGGCTCCGCAGGCTCCCTCCGCTCCGGCGCCGCAGCAGCAGACGACCCCGGCTCCCGACCCGGTCCCGGCCGCTCCGGCGCCCGCTCCGGCGCCGGCCGCCCAGGCCCCGGCTCCCGCCGCCACCTCCGGTGACGACGGCGCCTACGTGACCCCGCTGGTGCGCAAGCTCGCCGCCGAGAACGGCGTCGACCTGGCCACCGTCAAGGGCACCGGCGTCGGCGGCCGTATCCGCAAGCAGGACGTCACCGCCGCCGCCGAGGCCGCGAAGGCCGCCGCCGCTCCGGCTCCGGCCGCTGCCGCCGCTCCGGCCGCCAAGAAGGCGCCGGCCCTGGAGGCCTCCCCCCTCCGTGGCCAGACCGTCAAGATGCCGCGCATCCGCAAGGTCATCGGCGACAACATGGTCAAGGCGCTGCACGAGCAGGCGCAGCTGTCCTCGGTCGTCGAGGTCGACGTCACCCGACTGATGAAGCTGCGCGGCCGGGCCAAGGACGCGTTCGCGGCCCGTGAGGGCGTGAAGCTCTCCCCGATGCCGTTCTTCGTCAAGGCGGCGGCCCAGGCGCTGAAGGCCCACGCGCCCGTCAACGCCAAGATCAACGAGGCCGAGGGCACGATCACCTACTTCGACACCGAGAACATCGGTATCGCGGTGGACTCCGAGAAGGGCCTGATGACCCCGGTCATCAAGCACGCCGGTGACCTCAACCTCGCCGGTATCGCCAAGGCCACGGCGGACCTCGCGGGCAAGGTCCGTGCCAACAAGATCACTCCGGACGAGCTGTCCGGCGCGACCTTCACCATCTCCAACACCGGTTCGCGCGGTGCGCTCTTCGACACGATCATCGTGCCGCCGGGCCAGGTCGCGATCCTCGGTATCGGTGCCACGGTCAAGCGTCCGGCCGTCATCGAGACGGAGGAGGGCACGGTCATCGGCGTCCGCGACATGACGTACCTGACCCTCTCCTACGACCACCGTCTGGTGGACGGCGCCGACGCGGCCCGTTACCTGACCGCGGTCAAGGCGATCCTGGAGGCGGGCGAGTTCGAGGTCGAGCTCGGCCTGTAACCACCTCGCATGTACGGTGCCCCCGTCCGGAGCTTCTCCGGGCGGGGGCACCGGCGTGTCACCGCGGGGTCGGCCTCCTGTCCGTCCGGCCCGGCGGCGACCGCGCCCACACGTGGGCCGACTGCGCCGAGGTGAGCGAGGAAGCCTGGGCGGCGACGGTGGGGATCATTCGCCCCGCGAGCGGCGCCCTGGCCACGGCGACACCGAACGGGCCCCCGGAGTCCCGTCTTGACGGAGAACACCGAGATGGGAGCGTGTAAGCCTTGTCTCACCTGCACGAAAGCGCCCCCGTGCGCCCCTCCCCCGAGGACGTGCGGCCTTATTGTCTAAACGTCAAACGCCCCCGGGGCCGATGGGCGGCCCCTCCCTAAGGAGCCCTCATGACCGCGCCCGTCGTCCACTCGCTGCGCGAGCAGATCCGCGAGCACATCGTGGAGGGGATCGTCAGCGGGCGCTGGCAGCCGGGTGAGCGGATCGTCGAGCGGCGGATCGCCACCGAGCTGGAGGTCAGTCAGACACCGGTGCGGGAGGCGCTGCGCGAGCTGGAGTCGCTGCGGCTGATCGAGTCGGCGCCGAACAAGGGCGTACGGGTGCGCAACCTGACCGCGGCCGACCTGGAGGAGAGCTACCCGGTCCGGGCCGGTCTGGAGGCGATCGCCGCGGAGTTGGCGGCCGGACGCCTCGCGGAGGACTGCTCGGCGCTGGAACCGCATGTCGCCGCCCTCTACGAGGCCGACCGCGACGCCGACGGCACGGCCCAGGTGCGGCACACCGTGGCCTTCCACCGCGAGCTGGTCCGGGCGGCGGGCAACTCGGTGCTGCTGCACACCTGGGAGGGCCTGGGCATCGAGGTCTTCACCGCGCTGTCGATCCGCTGGCTGGGCACCGTCCAGCAGTCCTACGCGGAGGAGCACGAGGAGCTGGTGGCCGCGTTCCGCCGCCGGGATCCCCGGATCGCCGACATCGTGAAGGCGCATGTGCTGGGCTGCGCGCCACAGGCGTGACCCTTGAGCGGGCCCTCGCTCAAACGCTGTCCGACCTGCGAAAACCGACCGAAATGCGGCACCCGGTGTCTCCGTGGAAGGCACCCCGTGCCTACTTTCTCGTGATCAAGATATTTTGCCCCTGAACCCTTTGATCGATCATCGATCAGGGGGTTAGAGTCGCCGACGGGCCACGCGGCGGAGCCGCAAGGTGTCACAGCACCGAGGCCCCAGCCCTGTCCTGCCAAAGACCTAGGGCAAACCCCGAACCCTTGACGATGAGGGAACCCCCTTCGACTGAGGAAGGCGGCGACATGACCGACCCCCACGCCATCCAGCCGAGCGCGCTCGACCAGCTCCCCGACCGGGACCCGGAGGAAACCGCCGAATGGCAGGCCTCTCTGGACGCGGTCGCCAAGGCGGCCGGGCCGCACCGTGCCGCGTACCTGATGCGGCGCACGCTGGAGCGTGCCGAGGGCAACGGCATCGCGCTGCCCAAGCTGCTCGAGACCGACTACGTCAACACCATCCCGACCGCCGCGGAGCCCTCCGCGCCCGGTGACGAGGAGATGGAGCGCCGGATCACCGCGTGGAACCGCTGGAACGCGGCCGCGATGGTGAGCCGCGGCAGCAAGTACGGCGTCGGCGGCCACATCGCCACCTTCGCCTCCGCGGCCTGGCTCTACGAGACCGGCTTCAACCACTTCTTCAAAGGCAAAGAGGCCGACGGTTCCGGCGACCAGCTCTACATCCAGGGCCACGCCTCCCCCGGCATCTACGCCCGCGCCTTCCTCGACGGCCGGCTGAACGAGGACCACCTCGACAACTTCCGCCGCGAGTCCGCCGGTGGCGGCCTCCCGTCGTACCCGCACCCCCGCCGCCTGCCCTGGCTGTGGGAGTTCCCGACGGTGTCGATGGGCCTGGGCCCGCTCTCCGCGATCTACCAGGCGCGCTTCAACCGCTACCTGACCAACCGCGGCATCAAGGACGTCTCCAGCTCCCACGTCTGGGCCTTCCTCGGCGACGGCGAGATGGACGAGCCGGAGTCGACGGCGGCACTCGCGCTCGCCTCCCGCGAGGGTCTGGACAACCTGACCTTCGTCATCAACTGCAACCTGCAGCGGCTCGACGGCCCGGTCCGCGCGAACTTCAAGATCGTGCAGGAGCTGGAGGCCCAGTTCCGCGGCGCCGGCTGGAACGTCATCAAGACGCTGTGGGGCACCGCCTGGGACGAGCTGTTCCAGCTCGACACCACCGGCGCGCTGGTGCGCCGCCTGCGTGAGGTGCCCGACGCGCAGGTGCAGACGTACCAGACGCGCGGCGCGGCCTACATCCGCGAGGACTTCTTCGGCAAGGACCCGGCGCTCGTCGAGATGGCGAAGCTGCTGAGCGACGACAAGATCCTCGAGTGTTTCCACCTCTCCCGCGGTGGCCACGAGGCGCGCAAGGTCTACGCCGCGTACAAGGCGGCCGTGGAGTTCGAGGGCGCCCCGACGGTCATCCTGGCCCAGACGGTCAAGGGACACACCCTCGGCGAGGGCTTCGCGTCGAAGAACGCCAACCACCAGATGAAGAAGCTCTCGGTGGACGAGTTCAAGGCGATGCGCGACCTGCTGGAGCTGCCGATCTCGGACAGCCAGTTCGTCGACGGCGTGGTGCCCTACGGCCACCCCGGCGCCGACTCCCCCGAGGTCCGCTACCTCCAGGAGCGCCGCGCGGCCCTCGGCGGTCCGGCCCCGGCCCGCCGTACGCAGCCGCTGGCCCCGCTGCCGGCCCCGGCGGAGAAGGCGTTCGCCTCCTTCGACAAGGGCTCCGGCTCCCAGAACGTCGCCACCACCATGGCGTTCGTCCGCCTGATCAAGGACCTGGTCCGCGACAAGGAGTCCGGCAGGCGCTGGGTGCCGATCGTCCCCGACGAGGCGCGCACCTTCGGCATGGAGAGCCTCTTCCCGTCCCTCGGCATCTACTCGCCCAAGGGCCAGACGTACGAGCCGGTCGACCGTGACCAGCTGATGTACTACAAGGAGGCCAAGAACGGCCAGATCCTCAACGAGGGGATCACCGAGGCCGGTTCGATGGCCGACTTCATCGCCGCGTCCACCGCGTACTCCACGCACGGTGAGGCGATGATCCCGTTCTACATCTTCTACTCGATGTTCGGCTGGCAGCGCACGGCCGACCAGATGTGGCAGCTCGGCGACCAGCTCGGCCGCGGCTTCCTCGTCGGCGCGACGGCCGGCCGGACGACCCTGACGGGCGAGGGCCTCCAGCACGCCGACGGCCACTCGCCGGTGATCGCGGCGACGAACCCCGCGTCGCTGACGTACGACCCGGCGTTCGCCTACGAGGTCGCCGCGATCGTCAAGGACGGTCTGCGCCGCATGTACGGCGAGGCGGCCCCGGGCGAGGACCCGAACGTCTTCTATTACCTGACCGTCTACAACGAGCCGCTGCCGCAGCCCGCCAAGCCGTCCGTCCCGGGCGTCGACGAGGGCATCGTCAAGGGCCTGTACCGCTTCAGCACGGCGGAGTCGGCGGGTGTGGAGGTGGCCGCGGCCAACGCCCCGCGCATCCAGCTGCTGGGCTCCGGCACGGCGATCCACTGGGCGATCAAGGCGCAGAAGCTGCTCGCCGAGGAGTGGGGTGTGGCCGCCGACGTGTGGTCCGCGACCTCCTGGACCGAGCTGCGCCGCGACGCGCTGGAGGCCGACGCGGCCCTGCTGCGCGGCGAGGAGCGGATGCCGTACGTCCGTCAGGCGCTCGACGGTGCCGAGGGCCCGGTGCTGGCGGTCTCCGACTACATGCGCCAGGTCCCCGACCAGATCGCGCAGTGGGTCGAGCAGGACTGGTCCTCGCTGGGCGCGGACGGCTTCGGCCTCTCCGACACCCGCGAGGCGGCCCGCCGGCACTTCGGGGTGGACGCCGAGTCGATCGTCGTCGCGGCCCTGGCCCAGCTCGCGAAGCGGGGCGAGGTCAAGGCCACCGCGGTGAAGGAAGCGCGCGAGAAGTACGGCCTGTAGGACCTGAGGTCCGGCGAAGGGGTACGGCTGCGGCCGTACCCCTTCGCTGTCGGTGGGGCCCGGCATCATGAAGGCATGCGTGCTGCCCGTCTCATCAAAATGGTGCTGTTGCTCCAGAACCGGCCCTCCATGACGGCCGCCGAACTGGCGCGGGAGCTGGAGGTGTCCGAGCGGACCGTGACCCGGGACGCGCAGGCGCTGTCGGAGGCGGGCGTGCCGGTGTACGCGGACCGGGGGCGGGCCGGTGGCTACCGGCTGATCGGCGGGTACCGCACCCGGCTGACCGGGCTGGCCCGCGGCGAGGCCGAGGCGTTGTTCCTGTCGGGAGTGCCGGGGGCGCTGCGGGAGATGGGCTTGGAGGACGCGGCGTCGGCGGCCCGCCTGAAGGTGTCGGCCGCCCTGCTGCCGTCCCTGAGCGACGCGTCTCGTACGGCGTCCCAGCGCTTCCACCTGGACGCGCCGAGCTGGTTCAAGGAGCCGAAGACCCCCGAGCTGCTGCCCGCCGTCGCGGACGCGGTGTGGGACGACCGGCGGATCACCGCGCGCTACCGGAGCCGGGAGGCGGAGGTGGAACGCGAGCTGGAGCCCTACGGGCTCGTGCTCAAGGCGGGGGTCTGGTACCTGTGCGCGCGGGTGCCCGCCGGGCAGGACGGGGCCTACCGCGTCTACCGGATCGACAGGTTCACCGCGATCACGGCCGGTGAGCAGCGGTTCGCGCGGGACGAGGCGTTCGATCTGCCGGGGTTCTGGGAGGAGCGGGCCGAGCAGTTCGCGCGCTCGATCCTGCGGACGGAGGTGGTGGCGCGGCTGTCGCCGGACGGGGTGCGGGCCCTGCCGTACGCCGTCGGGACGCCGTCCGCCCCGCAGGCGCTGGAGGCGGCGTCACCGCCGGACGCCGACGGCTGGGTGACCGTGACCCTGCCGGTGGAGTCGGAGGAGGTCGCCCACTCCCAGCTCGCCTCGCTGGGGCCGGAGGTGGAGGTGCTGGCACCGGAGGGACTGCGTACCCGCTTCGTGAAGGACGCGACACGGCTCGCGGCCCTGTACGAAGGGGCCTCCCGGAGGCCGGCCGGGACATAACAATCCGCCGCACTCCACGTGCGCCGCACCCTCCCAGGGCCGATGCTGGACCCGTGATGGACGAGACGGAGTTCTGGGAGCTGGTGGACGCCACCCGCGAGGCCGCCGACGGCGACCCCGAGGAGCAGGCCGACCTGCTGGTGGACCGGCTTATTCGGCTGGACCCGGACATGGTCCTCGACTTCGCCCGCCATTTCGAGGCCCGTTACAACCGCGCCTACACCTGGGACCTGTGGGGCGCCGCGTGGGTCCTGCTCGACGGGGCGAGCGACGACGCGTTCGACTTCTTCCGGTGCTGGCTGATCGGCCAGGGCCGGGAGGTGTACGAGGGCGCGGTGCACACGCCGGACTCGCTGGCCGACCTGCTCGACGACTTCGACGCGGAGATCGACGGAGACGGCGAGGAGCTGGGCTACGCGGCCGACGAGGCCTACGAGCAGCTCACCGGCACCGTCGCCCCCGACCTGGGCATCGCGCCCGCGCCCTCCGAGCCGGAGGGCACGCCGATCGACTTCGAGGACGAGCGCGTGCTGGCGGAACGATTCCCCAAGCTGTGGGACCAGTTCAGGAACTGAGGCCTCAGGGGCAGTGGCTTCAGGGCCCGTGCCTTCCGGGACCGGGACTTCCGGGACCGGGACTTCCGGGACCGTGCCTTCCGGGACCGTGCCTTCCGGGACCGTGCCTTCCGGGACCGGGACTTCCAGGACCTGAGGCAGGCCTCTCAGGCCGCCGTGACCCGGCGACGGGTCGTGTCCGCCGGGATGTACGCCTGTGCCTGGTCCGCCTTCACCGCGTGGTGCATCGGCGCCGCGTTGGCCTGTTCCAGGGCGTGCGCCGTGACGGCGGCCGGGCCCAGGACGACGGCCGCGACCGCGCAGACCACCGCCCAGGGGCCGCGGGCGGTCCTGGTCCAACCACGGGTGCTCTCCGCGGCGCTGGCGTGACTGCTGTTCATCTTCCCCACCTCCGGTCAGTGCGTGTGCATGACGATAGGGCGGCTGTCTCGGGGGGATCCGTGAGGCGGCTGAGAGAAACCTGTGAGGTGGGGGCCGACTCCGTTCACCTGCCCTGCAGCCGGGCCGCCAGCTCCCTGATCTCCGGCAGCCGGGCGCTGAGGGCCGCTCCGGGGCAGCTCGTCATGTAGCCGTCCTGGTGGCCGGCCAGAGTGGGGAGCGAGGCGGCGGTGCCTGCGGCGAAGCGGCTACGGCCGTTGCTGGAGACCAGGCGGACCGTGGCCCGCGGGTCGACGCCGGCGAGGCCCAGCTTCCAGGCGGCCAGGGCGGCGATCGCGTCGGTCATCGCCTTGGGCACCTCGACGCCGGCCGTGAAGGTGCCGAGGGCCGCGATCCCCGTGGTGCGGTGGTTGAAGCCCTGCGTGTGCGCACCGGTGACCGGCCGCTCCACACCGCCCGCGCGGCCCTCGTAGATCGTGCCGCAGCGGTCGACGAGGAAGTTGTAGCCGATGTCGTCCCAGTGGCGGGATTCGGTCATACCGGCGTCGAGGTGGCGGATGATGCCCGGCGCCTCGGCACAGTCGTAGGCGTTGGGCGAGTCCGTGTGGTGGACGAAGACCGCGACGACCTGGTCGTCGTAGCGCGGGGGCGGCCGGGTGCGGGTGCTGTCCGGTGGCGCCCACGCCGACCGGGGCACGATGGGCGGCCGGGGCGCGGAGTGGGCGTCGGCGGGACGGGCCGCGGACTGCCGGTTCGCGGACACCGAGTCCTCCACGCCGTACGCGCACAGGACCAGCGCGGCGGCGGCGGCGAGGCCGGGCAGACAGCCGAGCGGCACGAGCGCCGCCCTCGGTATTCGTACCGCGCGCCTCTTCCGTGAGCCTCTCGGTCTTCGGACACGCATGGTCCCACTGTCCGACGGATCCCCTCCGCCCGCGATGTGTGGTGTGCCACCCGGTGGAACCATCGTCCCGGTCCGGGGCGTTTTCCGTGGTGGACGCGCGCGTGGCGGGTTCCGGCCGCCACGCGCGCGTGGCTGATCACTGGGCGCGTCCCGCGCGTACTAGGGGGTCCTGGAGAAAGGCGGCTCAGTGGACCTGCTCGACATCCTGCTGTTGCTGGTGATCCTCGCCTACGCGGCCTCCGGCTACCGGCGCGGGCTGGTGGCCGGCTGTGTGTCGCTGGCCGGCTTCGTGGGCGGCGCGGTCATCGGTGTCTGGGTGCTGCCCTGGATGATGGACCTGGTGGCACCGGGGAGCACGGCGGCCACGGTGACCGCGGTGCTGACCGTGCTGGGCCCGGCCGCGCTGGGGCACGAGCTGGCGGGGCGGCTCGCGCTCAAGCTGCGCAGGGAGCTGGACCAGGGGCCGCTCAGGGTGGCCGACGGGGTCGGCGGGGCCGTGGCCAACTCGGTCGCGGTGCTGATCGTGGCGTGGGTGGCCGCCAGCGTGCTCGGCGCCTCCTCGTCGTCGCTGGTCACCACGGCCATCCGGGACTCCCGGCTGCTGGGCGCGGTACAGGACGCGATGCCGGAGACGACCCCGGCCTGGTTCTCCCGGGCCACCTCCGCGCTGACCGAGGCGGGCTTCCCGCAGGTCTTCAACCCGTTCGAGAACGAGTCCACGGCCCAGGTCGCCAAGCCCACCGGCGACAGCGTCACCGCGAGCGCCACCGACGCCGCCAAGCTGAGCACCGTCAAGATCGAGGGCGTCTCGGGCACCCAGGGCCGGGAGGGCAGCGGGTTCGTCTACGCTCCGCGGCACGTGATGACCAACGCCCACGTGGTGGCCGGCATCGACGAGCCGAGCGTGCGGGTGGGCGGGGTCGGACGGTCGTACGAGGCGCGGGTGGTGCTCTTCGACCCGGACAAGGACGTGGCGGTGCTCTACGTCCCCGACCTGAAGGCTCCGGTGCTGGCCTTCGACGACAGCGCCTCGCGCGGCGACTCGGCCGTGGTCGCGGGCTACCCGCAGGACGGCGACCTGAACCTGCAGGCGGCCACCGTGGCCAACAAGGTGAAGGCGACCGGCCAGAACATCTACAACGACGCGACCGTCACCCGCGAGATCTACTCGATCCGCTCCACCGTCCGCCCCGGCAACTCCGGCGGCCCCCTGCTCACCACCACGGGCAAGGTCTACGGCGTCGTCTTCGCCCGCTCCACCTCCGACGCCGAGACGGGATACGTCCTGACGGTCGACGAGGTCGCGGCCGACGCCGAGCGGGCCGCGGACGCGACGGCACCGGTGGACACGGGCGAGCTGGCGACCTCCTGAGCCCGCTCGTGGCGGGGCCGGCGAGCCGGCCGTGCGGGGTCCGCGGGAACCGGTCGTCGGGACACGGTCGTTGACGGAGTGACGGGTGCGGCGCCGCCCTCGTACGGGTCAATGCGGTCCGGAGGGCCCGCCCGGGCGTACCCCTGACTCCATGTCACGCGACCCGGCCGACCCGCCCCCAGGAGGCTCCGGTGCCCGTCTTCTTCCTGATCTCCCTGCTGGTGGCGGGGCTCGCGCTCGGTCTGGTCGTGCGCAGACGCCGCACGAACGCCACGGCCGACCAGTTCAGAGACTGCGGCCCATGAGCACGTCGTCGACGTACCGGCCGTCCAGGAAGAACTCCTCGGGCAGCACGCCCTCCACCACGAAGCCCTCGGACTCGTACAGCGCGCGGGCCGGGGCGTTGTGGCCGAGAACGCGCAGGGTGAGCCGGCGCGCCCCCTGCCGCCGGGACTCCTCCCCCGCGGCCCGCAACAGCGCCCGCCCCACCCCGGCGCCGCGCGCCTCCTCGGCGACGGCGAGACCCTGGATCTGGCGGACGTGGGTGTTGCAGGCGAGCGAGGTCGGGTAGCCGAGCCTGATGTAACCGACGACGTCGCCACCGAGCTCCGCGACGAAGTGGTCGAGGGGTCCGAACCGCTCGTTGAAGAACGGGTCGTACGGCGGCTGCGGGCGGGGGGTGACGGCGTGCAGCGGGGACCAGGCGGCGCGGTCGAGGCGGCTCAGGGCCTCCTCGTCCTCGGGGGTGGCGTGACGTATGTGCGGAGCGGGCATGACGGTCACCCTACGGCGGGGGCGTCGGAAGCAGACCGTGGTTTTACGTACCCACCAGGCAGGATGAGGTCATGGAACTTTCAAGGATCGCGGTCGCCGGCGCGTCCGGTCTCATCGGGGGCGCCCTCGCGCGGTCTCTGACCGCCGACGGGCACGAGGTGGTGCGTCTGGTCCGCCGGGAGCCCCGAAGGCCCGACGAGGCACGCTGGGACCCCGAGGGTGGGTACGTCGACACGGCCCGGCTCGCCGGGTGCGACGCCGTGGTGAACCTGGCCGGGGCGCCGGTGGGCTCGCGCCGCTGGACGGAGGCGTACAAGGCACGGATCCGCAGCAGCCGGGTGCTGGGCACGACCGTCCTCGCCGAGGCCGTCGCCTCCCTGTCCGACCGGCCGCGGGTCTTCGTCAACGGCAGCGCGATCGGCATCTACGGCGAGACCGGGGACCGGCCCGTCGACGAGGACGCGCCGCCCGCGAAGGGCTTCCTTCCCGAGCTCTGCGTGGAGTGG
The DNA here is from genome assembly GCF_001514265.1 of Streptomyces resistomycificus. Taxonomy (GTDB): domain Bacteria; phylum Actinomycetota; class Actinomycetes; order Streptomycetales; family Streptomycetaceae; genus Streptomyces; species Streptomyces resistomycificus. The sequence goes on from NZ_KQ948990.1 coordinate 40,624, forward strand.
GAGGGGGCGGCCGAACCGGCCCGGGAGGCCGGCGTACGGACCGTGTTCACCCGGACCGGCCTGGTCGTGTCCCGTGAGGGCGGGGCGTGGGGCCGGCTGTTCCCGCTGTTCCAGGCCGGGCTCGGCGGTCGGATGGGGGACGGGCGGCAGTACTGGTCGTACGTCTCGCTGCACGACGAGGTCGCCGCGATCCGTCATCTCATCGACACCGATGGCCTGTCCGGGCCCTTCAACATCACCGCCCCGCGGCCGCTGACGAACCGTGAGATCACCGCGGCGATGGGGCGCGTGCTGCGCCGGCCGACACTGTTCACGGTGCCCGAACCGGTGCTGCGGACCGTGCTCGGCGAGTTGGCCGGGGACGTGCTGGGCAGCCAACGGGTGTTGCCGATGCGGCTGCTGGAATCCGGGTTCACGTTCGCGTTCCCGGAGATCGAGGAGGCCATCCGGGCGGCGAAGTGACGCCTGCGATCGCATGCGACCGTCGTGCGACCGTGCCCTGTCGATGCGCGACTGTCCCTGACCGATCACGGCCCTACCCTCGACCCGAACTCGGGTATCCCCGGAGCCAGTTGGGGGCATGACGTCTCCACCGGCCGCGCAACCTCGAGGAGGGGCACGTGCTTGAGCCCGCTTACCAGGCGGACGTCGTGATCGTGGGAGCCGGGGTCGCCGGGCTGTCCGCGGCGCATCGGCTGACCTGCGCAGGAGTGACGACCGTGGTGCTGGAGGCCGCCCCGTGTGCGGGCGGCCGTATGTCGACCGAGAAGGTGGACGGCTTCCGGCTCGACCGCGTCGGACAACTGCTGTCCACGGCGTATCCCGAACTTCGGTCGACACCCGGGCTCGACGGCCTCGTGCTGCGGCCCTTCGCCCCGGGGGTCCTGCTGCACAGCGACGGCCGCCACCATCGCGCGGGCACGCCCGTGAACACGGGGGGCGCACGGGGCGCACTCCACGCGGTGCGCGCCTTGGCGAGCGCCCCCAGGTCGCCCGCGGCGTCGAAGGGCCGGGGCGCTCCCCGGCAGACCCCGGCCTCCAGGGGCTGGGGTGAGGCGGAGCGGGTCGCCGCGCCGCGGAGCCGGGGCGTGCACCGGCCGGGCGCCGCGTCGAGAAGCCGGGGTGCCCCGGGTTCCGTCGGCGCGTCCGGCGCCGCTCGCACCGCGCCCCGCGGTACCGCCCCGCTCGGCACCGCCGTGGACCAGGCCCGGCTCGGGTCCGCGCTCTCCCGGATCGCGGGCACCCCCGTCGAACGTCTGCTGGCCCGGCCGGAACAGCCCGCCGGGCAGGCCCTCGCCGCCCGCGGGGTGCCGGCCCGGACGATCGACGGCTTTCTGCGCCCGCTGCTCGCGGCCCTGCTGTGCGACCCGGAGCTGTCCACGTCCAGCCGGTGCGCGGACCTGGCGCTGCGGGCGTTCGCGCGCGGGCGGCTGTGCGTGCCCGAGGGCGGGGCGGAGGTGCTGCCGGAACTGCTCGCCCGGACGCTGCCGCCGGGCACCGTGCACACCGGAGTCCGGGTCACGTCCGTCTCCACGACCTCGGTGACGACCGCCGAGCACGGCGAGATCCGCTGCCGGGCCGTGCTGCTCGCGACGGACGCCCGGGCCGCCGCCGAGCTGCTGCCCGGCCTGCGCGTGCCGGAGTTCCACCCGGTGACGGTGGTCCACCACACGACGGACGAGCCGCCGGGCACGGGCGCGTCCCTGCTGCTCGACGCCGACCGGGGCGGCCCGGTCGCGCACACGGCGGTGGTCAGCCGCGTCGACCCGTCCCGTGCGCCGGCGGGCCGCACCCTCGTCTCCTCGACGGTCCTCGGCCCGCCGCCGCCCGACCTGGACACCGCGGTGCGCATGCACCTGTCCCGCCTCTACGGGACCTCCACCCGCCGCTGGGAGACCCTCGCCGTCCACCATGCCGCCGAGGCGGTCCCGGCGATGCGTCCACCGCACGACCTGCGCCGCCCGGTACGACTGCTGGCGGGCCTGTACGTGTGCGGTGACCACCGGGACACCAGCACGGTCCAGGGCGCGCTCCACTCGGGTCACCGGGCGTCGGCGGCGATCCTGAGAGACCTGGGGGTGACGGGTGCGGCGCGGGCCGCCGACCCGCTGCCCGCCCCCCGGGCCGCCTAGCACGGCCCGGGGGAACGGCCGGAGGGGCTCCTAGAGGAGCGCCGCCACCTTGTCCCGGTAGCCCCGCACCGGTGCCGCGTCCTTGTACGGCTCCAGCCTGCGCTCGAAGTCCCGTACGTACTCGATCGCCCGCACCGAGCGCATCTCCGCCGCCGCGCCGGCCGCCTCGGCGCCCAGTGCGCAGGCCTGGTCGAGTTCGCCGAGGCCGAGGCGGGCGGAGGCGAGGACGACACGGCAGAAGAGCCGGCTGCGGGCGTAGGAGGGCGCGCGCAGTTGCAGGGAGCGCTCGGCGTGCTGGGCCGCCGAGCGGAACTGCTGGAGGTCACGGTGGCTGTGCCCGAGCTCGTCGGCGAGCTGTGCCTCGTCGAAGAAGCGGGCCCAGTGCGGGACCTCGTCGCCGGGCCGGGCCGCCTCCAGGGCGCGCTCGGCCCGCACCAGCGAGCCGGTGCAGGCACGCACCTCGCCGAGCACCCCGTGCCCGCGCGCCTCGACGGCGTGCAGCAGCGCCTGCACGACCGGCGGGGCGTTGGTGCCGACCCCCTGCTGGGCCACGCGTGCCAGCTGCACGGCCTCCCGCCCGTGCCCGAGGTAGACGGCCTGCCGGCTCATCGTGACCAGCACATAGGAGCCGTACGCCCGGTCACCCGCCGCCTGCGCGAGCCGCAGCGACTGCACGAAGTAGCGCTGCGCGAGGCCGTGCGCCGCGATGTCGTACGACGTCCAGCCCGCGAGCCGGGTGAGGTCGGCGGCGGCGGCGAACAGACGGCGGCCGGTCTGCTCGCCGTAGGTGCCGCGCAGCATCGGCTCGCACTCGTGCTCCAGGTAGCGCACGAGGGCCTGGCGGGCGTGGCCGCCGCCGTACATGTCGTCGAGGGAGCGGAACAGCTCGCCGACCGAGCGCAGGGCGGAGATGTCGCCGCCGGTGACCTTCTGACCGGGGCCGCGTTCGGTCTGGCCGCGCTGGCGGGGGACGCCCGGACGTCCCTGGACGGGGACGCGGACGGGCGTTTCGCCGCGGGCCACCCTCTCGTCGGCCCGTCCGATCAGCCAGTCCCGGCTGGGCACGACGAGCCCTGCGGGGGTGAAGGCGATCTTGCGCAGCTCGGCATGGCTGCCGGAGTCCTTGCGCCACAGCCCGCTGACGATGTCGACCGCCTCCTCGGGTGTGGCGGCGAACTCCAGTCCCGCGTACACCGGAGCGCAGGCGTCGAGCCCGAGGTCCTGGGCGGTGAGCCGGCGGCCGAGGCGGCGGGTGAAGACCTCGGCGATGAGAGCGGGCGTGGTGCCCCGGGGCTGCTGGCCGCGCAGCCACCGCGTCACGGAGGTCTTGTCGTATCTGAGGTCCAGCCCGTGTTCGAGTCCGAGCTGGTCCACGCGACGGGCGAGACCCGCGTTGGAGAACCCCGCTTCTGCGATGAGCGCGGCGAGCTGGCGGTTGGGAGTGCGCTGCGCGGGTCGTTCCGTCATCTGCGGTGCGGTCTCCTGCCTTCGGGCCTTCGCGGGGGCCGCTGCGGCCCCGCGGTGCCCGGATTGCCTGTGAGCAGCCCTTATGGCCTCTGTGAACGGCGCGAATGTAGCGGAGAGTGAGCAGACGATCGCACACTTCGACGTTCGTTCATCCGATCGTGTGAGGATCGCCCTCCGGGCTGACGCGCGCCCGCCGGACGTACAGTGGCGTGGGCACGCTGCGTGCCTTACTACCCGCCAGGGCTTTCAGGGAGGCGCTTGCCGTGAGTGAGTTGCGGTTCGTCCGTATGGGATTCGGTGCGGACTCCGTCGAGTACCAGGAGGCGTGGGACGAGCAGCGCCGGGTGCACGCGGCGCGGTTCGCCGACGAACTCCCCGACACCGTGCTGCTCCTGGAGCATCCCCCGGTCTACACGGCCGGCCGGCGCACGGCGGACAACGAGCGACCGCTCGACGGCACCCCCGTCATCGACGTCGACCGCGGCGGCAAGATCACCTGGCACGGCCCGGGTCAGCTGGTCGGCTACCCGATCCAGAAACTCCCGCGCCCGGTGGACGTCGTGGCACACGTCCGGCGTCTGGAGGAGGCCCTGATCCGCACCTGTGCGGAGTTCGGCCTGGAGACGAGCCGGGTCGAGGGCCGCAGCGGGGTGTGGGTGCTCGGCGACCCGGTCGAGCGGCGCCCTTCGCTCGGCGGTCTCTCCCTGGACTTCGACCCCCGTCTGCACGACGACGAGTTCGACCCGCGCATGAACGGCCCCGAGTACGCCCCCTCCAACGCCGGCCAGCGCCGCGAGGACCGCAAGATCGCCGCGATCGGCATCCGGGTGGCCAAGGGCGTCACGATGCACGGCTTCGCCCTGAACGTGAATCCCGACAACAAGTGGTTCGACCGGATCATCCCGTGCGGCATCCGTGACGCGGGCGTGGCCTCGATCGCCGACGAACTCGGCCGGGACGTGACCATCGACGAGGTGCTGCCGGTGGTCGAGCGGCATCTGAAGGACGTGCTCGAGAACGCGGAGCCGCAGCCGAGGGTGATCGACAAGGCGCCGGCGACCGCCGGTCCCTCCGGCACCTGAGGGCGAGGCCCTCCGGGCCGAGGCGGGGGCCTGGGGGCGGCCGTCTCCGGCAGGGCCAGCACCCACGCCGGGCATTCAAATCAACGGGCGTACCCTTGAGCACGCCGAAGAATCAATCGCTAGGGAGCCCATCGTGTCCGCAGTCGCACCCGACGGACGCAAGATGCTGCGCCTGGAGGTCAGGAACGCCCAGACCCCCATCGAGCGCAAGCCCGAGTGGATCAAGACCCGGGCGAAAATGGGCCCCGAGTACACGAAGATGCAGAACCTCGTGAAGAGCGAGGGTCTGCACACCGTCTGCCAGGAAGCCGGCTGCCCCAACATCTACGAGTGCTGGGAGGACCGCGAGGCCACCTTCCTCATCGGTGGCGACCAGTGCACCCGGCGTTGTGACTTCTGCCAGATCGACACCGGCAAGCCCGAGGCGCTCGACCGGGACGAGCCCCGGCGCGTGGGCGAGTCCGTGGTCACCATGGACCTGAACTACGCCACCATCACCGGCGTCGCCCGCGACGACCTGGAGGACGGCGGCGCCTGGCTGTACGCCGAGACGGTCCGCCAGATCCACCAGCAGACCGCCGACCGCGCGGCCGGCCGCACCAAGGTCGAACTGCTGGCCCCCGACTTCAACGCCGTCCCCGAGCAGCTGGCGGAGGTCTTCTCCTCCCGGCCCGAGGTCTTCGCGCACAACGTCGAGACGGTCCCCCGGATCTTCAAGCGCATCCGCCCCGGCTTCCGCTACGAGCGCTCGCTGAAGGTCATCACGGACGCCCGCGACTACGGCCTGGTCACCAAGTCCAACCTGATCCTCGGCATGGGCGAGACCCGCGAGGAGGTCAGCGAGGCGCTCAGGCAGCTGCACGAGGCGGGCTGCGAGCTGGTGACCATCACCCAGTACCTGCGCCCGTCCGTGCGCCACCACCCCGTGGAGCGCTGGGTCAAGCCGCACGAGTTCGTGGAGCTGCAGCAGGAGGCCGAGCAGATCGGCTTCTCCGGCGTGATGTCCGGTCCGCTGGTGCGCTCCTCCTACCGCGCTGGGCGGCTCTACCGGATGGCCATGGAGCAGCGCGGGTCGGCGGTTCCGCAGCCGGACGGGTCGTACGCCGCCTCACAGGCCGTCTGACCGCCCGGCCCGGCCCGGCAAGCCGTCACCCGTCCTGCCCCACAGAGGGCGACGTAAGCGTGTGAATTCGCGCACAAGAAGCTACCCGCCAGTAGCGGCCAATTTGACGCGGTCCTGACCGTTCTCGCTGATGAGGACGCCCGTCAGGGCCGCGTCGGCGTGCCGGGGGCTCCGCATCAAGGCTTCATGGGCGTTTGACCGGCCAGTCACGCCCTGGTAACACCAATCAGTGACCCTGAAATCACACCACGTACACCCATACCCGCAGCGGTATCGAGGGGGGACCTCCATCATGCAGGCCGCGCCCGTTCGCGCCACACCCATCCCGACGTTCACCGACGCACTCCGCGCCGTCGAGTACCTGCTCATGAGCAGTGGCCAGCGCACCGCACGCCGCAACGCCTGGACGTCGGTCCTGGAGGACCGCCGCCGCGCCAAGGACAGGGTCGAGGCGCAGCGCGTCCTGGAGCAGACCTTCACCGCGCGCCCCTGAGACCCCCTTCTCCCTCTCCCACGGCACTGCCGTCGTCGCCGCCTCCGGGGCCACGTAGACTTCGTGCCATGGCGAGGAAGGACACGGCAGCGGATGCTGCGAACCCCGGGCGACTCAAGCAGATCGCTCTGACCTACAAGATGACCCGCAGGGCCGACAAGAAGATCGGTCTTGTACTCGCGGCGGTCGGAATCGTCACCTTCGGTGTCTTCCTCGCGATCGGTTTCTTGATCGGTCACCCCATCTATCTCGGCATTCTGGGCCTCCTGCTCGCCTTCCTCGCGTCGGCGATCGTGTTCGGGCGCAGGGCCGAGCGAGCGGCCTTCGGGCAGATGGAGGGCCAGCCGGGCGCGGCCGCGGCGGTCCTCGACAACGTCGGCCGGGGCTGGAGCACCACCCCCGCGGTGGCGATGAACCGCAGCCAGGACGTGGTGCACCGGGCCGTCGGCAAGGCCGGCATCGTCCTGGTCGCCGAGGGCAACCCGAACCGGGTCAAGAGCCTGCTGGCCGCCGAGAAGCGGAAGATGAACCGCATCGTCGCGGACGTGCCGGTGCACGACCTGATCGTGGGCACCGGCGAGGGCCAGGTCGAGCTCAAGAAGCTGCGCACGACGATGCTGAAGCTGCCGCGCGTGCTGACCGGCCCGCAGGTCACCGCCACCACCGACCGGCTGCGGGCGATGGGTGACCTGATGAGCAACATGCCGCTGCCGAAGGGGCCGATGCCGAAGGGCATGAAGCTCCCGAAGGGCGGGCCGAAGGCGCGCTGATTCCCTCCTACGTCAAAAAGGGGCGCCCGGATCACTCCGGGCGCCCCTTCCTCATGCGGGCGGTGTGACGCCGACGCCCTAGATGCGCACTTCCACCGTGCGGGCCACCCGGTCGTGCAGGCCACGGCCGTCGCGGTCCCAGATCAGGGCGGGGACGGCGAGGCACAGCAGGGCCGTGCGGAGCAGGGCGCGGGCCGGGTTGACCCGGTGGGTGTCGAGGGCGACGACGCGCAGGCCGAAGAGCCGCTTACCGGGAGTGAAGCCGACCGAGCCGACGGTCAGGACGCCGAGCAGGAAGAAGACCAGGAGTGCCCAGTTACTGGTCGCCTGGTCGTAGCCGTGTGTGATGAGGCCGTATGCGATCAACAGGCACAGGGCCCAGTCGACGGCGATGGCACCGAGGCGCCGGCCGGGGCGGGCGATCGAACCCGGCCCCTCCTCCGGCAGACCGAGCTGCTCGCCGCGGTATCCGAAGTCGACACCGGCTTCTTCCGCGGCCGCGCGCGGTCCGGAAAGCCACGATCCGATTGCTTGCCTGTTGTCCACGCGTCCACGGTACTGCGCCCGTTTCGCGATACGGACAGGTGGGGTGGTCGCGACGATGTCCGGTTAACTTGTGCGAAACAAATGGGTCACGCGCGAGAAATCACCCGTCCCTAGTGTCGAGGTCAGCGTGTGCCACCGCACTGGCCGCACGACCGAACTACCACCCCGGCACGGAACCGTCGGGAGTAGGAGGAGCTGGATGTTCCAGAACGCCGACGAGGCCAAGAAGTTCATCGCGGACGAGGACGTCAAGTTCATCGACGTCCGCTTCTGCGACCTGCCGGGCGTGATGCAGCACTTCACGATTCCGGCCGAGGCCTTCGACCCGGCCGAGGAGCTGGCCTTCGACGGCTCCTCGATCCGCGGCTTCCAGGCCATCCACGAGTCCGACATGGCGCTCCGTGCCGACCTGTCCACCGCGCGCGTCGACCCCTTCCGCCGCGACAAGACGGTCAACGTCAACTTCTTCATCCACGACCCGATCACGGGCGAGCAGTACTCCCGTGACCCGCGCAACGTGGCGAAGAAGGCCGAGGCGTACCTCGCGTCGACCGGCATCGCCGACACCGCGTACTTCGGCCCCGAGGCCGAGTTCTACGTCTTCGACAGCGTGCGCTTCTCGACCAGCGCGAACGAGTCCTTCTACCACATCGACTCCGAGGCGGGCGCCTGGAACACCGGCGCCCTCGAGGACAACCGTGGTTACAAGGTCCGCTACAAGGGCGGCTACTTCCCGGTCCCGCCGGTCGACCACTTCGCCGACCTGCGCGCCGAGATCTCCCTCGAGCTGGCCAAGTCCGGCCTCCAGGTCGAGCGCCAGCACCACGAGGTGGGCACCGCCGGCCAGGCCGAGATCAACTACAAGTTCAACACGCTGCTCGCCGCGGCCGACGACCTCCAGCTCTTCAAGTACATCGTGAAGAACGTGGCCTGGCGCAACGGCAAGACCGCGACCTTCATGCCGAAGCCGATCTTCGGTGACAACGGCTCGGGCATGCACGTCCACCAGTCGCTGTGGACCAACGGCTCCCCGCTGTTCTACGACGAGGCCGGTTACGCTGGCCTGTCGGACACCGCGCGCTACTACATCGGCGGCATCCTCAAGCACGCCCCGTCGCTGCTGGCCTTCACCAACCCGACGGTGAACTCGTACCACCGTCTGGTGCCGGGCTTCGAGGCCCCGATCAACCTGGTGTACTCGCAGCGCAACCGCTCCGCGGCCATGCGTATCCCGATCACCGGTTCGAACCCGAAGGCCAAGCGCGTCGAGTTCCGTGCGCCCGACTCCTCCGGCAACCCGTACCTGGCCTTCTCCGCGCTGCTGCTCGCGGGCCTGGACGGCATCAAGAACAAGATCGAGCCGGCCGAGCCGATCGACAAGGACCTGTACGAGCTGGCTCCCGAGGAGCACGCGAGCGTGGCGCAGGTCCCGACCTCCCTCCCGGCCGTCCTCGACCGCCTCGAGGCCGACCACGAGTTCCTCCTCCAGGGCGACGTCTTCACGCCGGACCTGATCGAGACGTGGATCGACTTCAAGCGCGCCAACGAGATCGCGCCGCTGCAGCTGCGTCCGCACCCGCACGAGTTCGAGCTCTACTTCGACGTGTGACCGGACCCCGCGGCCTCCCCGCGTGAGCCTCACGGCGCCCCCGCTCCTGGTTTCCCAGGGCGGGGGCGCCGTCGTAAAGTGTGCGGCACAACTGTTCGAAAGAAGCGACGGGGGTTGCGGGGATGCCCGGACAGGACGACGCGGAGCGGGAGTTCGACCTCAGGTGGGCCGACGACGCCGAGCACAAGGAGCCCTCCGCGCGGGCCCGGATGCTGGCCGCGCGCTGGAAGGAGAACCCGCCCCGGCCGCAGCCGTTCCGCGCCGACCCCGAGTTCGTCGGACCACGCCGGTCGTCGTGGGTGTCGACGGTCATCGTGCTCGGATGCGTGGCGGCGGTCATCCTACTGCTGGGGTACGCGAACTTCCGGCCCTACTGACCGGGCGCCGCTCCCACCTCCGGTCCCGCCCGCCGGGCTGAGCCTTTGCTGCCCCTAGAGCTGGTCACAACCGCTTCATGGCGGGGCCGGGTGCACACTGACAGTGGGGCGAGTGCCTGACTGCGGGGTGATGCGAGATGCGGAGCCGTTTTCGGAGCGACCGGCGGTTGACCGTACGGATGACGGTCACGATGTTCCTGCTCGGGCTGCTGTACGTGGCCTTCGTGGCGGCGCTGGTCGTGCTGCTGAAGTCATGGGTCCTGGTCGTGGTCGTGGCGGCGGGGATGCTCGGCGCCCAGTACTGGTTCTCCGACCGGATCGCCCTGTTCGCGATGCGCGGGCGGGTCGTGGGCCGGGAGGAGTATCCCGAGCTGCACGCGGTCGTCGACCGGCTGTGTGCCCTCGCGGACATGCCCAAGCCGGTGGTCGCCGTGTCGGAGATGGACATGCCGAACGCCTTCGCGACCGGGCGCAACCCCGACAACGCCGTCGTGTGTGTGACCACCGGTCTGCTGCGGCGACTCGAGCCGGCGGAGCTGGAGGGTGTGCTCGCGCACGAGCTGTCGCACGTGGCGCACAAGGACGTCGCCGTGATCACCATCGCGTCCTTCCTCGGGGTGATCGCGGGGCTGATCGTGCGGTTCGCGTTCTACTCACAGCTCTTCGGCGGGGGCCGCAGGGACCAGAACACCGCTGTCGTCTTCGCCGCGGTGATGGGGGTGTCGGCGGCGGTGTACGCGATCAGCTTCCTGCTGATCCGGGCCCTGTCCCGGTACCGGGAGCTGGCGGCTGACCGGGCGGCCGCCCTGCTCACCGGACGTCCCTCCGCACTGGCGTCCGCGCTCACCAAGGTCTCCGGCGACATCGCCCGGATCCCCTCCAAGGACCTGCGGACGGCGCAGGCCTTCAACGCCTTCTACTTCACCCCGGCGCTCGGCGCGGAGCCGGGCGTGGCACGGATCTTCTCGACCCACCCCAGTCTGGAGCAGCGGCTGGACCAGCTGGGGCGGATCTCCGGCGAGCTGGGCGAGGCCGCGACCCCGGGGAGGGCGGGCTGAGAATGGGGCTGCTGGACATCCTGCTCGGCCGGACGAAGCCGGTCGCGCCCGATCTCGACCAGCTGTTCGCGCTGCCGTCGGCGGCGGTGACGCTGGAGGTGGCCGCCTCCCTCACGCCGACCGGGCGCGGCGCGGTGTGTTTCGCCACGGTCGAGGGCGCGGCCTTCGAGCACACGCACCGCGAGGTGCAGGCCCTGCTCGACGCGGACACCGACCGCGACGGACCTCCGGTTCAGCTGCGCCGGGACGGCTACGGCTACTCGTGGCTGGTGTCCGAGCGTGCCCCCGACCAGCTGCCGCTGCTGGTCAACGACCTGCACGCGGTGAACAGCGCGATGGAGGTCAACGGCTTCGGGCCGCAGCTGCTGTGCTCGCTGGCCGGGTTCCAGGACCCGCGGGGCCGGTCGCTGGCACTGGTCTACCTCTACAAGCGGGGCACCTTCTACCCGTTCGCGCCACTGCCCGGCGAGGGGCAGCGGCGCGACAACGCGCTGGAACTGCGGGTGAAGGCGGCACTGGCGGACGACCTGCGGGTCGAGGCGGATCTGAACCGCTGGTTCCCCGTGTGGGGCGCACCCGGCCTGTGAAGTGCCGCGGTCGTCACCCGCTCTCCTCCGCTCGCTCCTGTCACCCGCTCTTCTCGCGCGCCTGGCGGCGCGACTCGAAGGGACGCTCGCGGCGGTAGCGGCGCTCCCACCTGGCCTGCTTGTCACGGCGGTCGCGGTAGGCGCGGTAGCTCGCGGGGGTGGCTCCCGCCGAGGGCGGTCCGCCCGTCGGTGCCGACGGGGCGGACGGGCCGCGCCCGTACTGCACGTACAGGAAGAGCACGGCGACGGCGACGAGCCACCAGAGGGGGTTGCCGAAGCCCAGGACGACCAGGACGACGGTTGAGGAAATGACGATGGTGCCCATGACGGGCCTCCGTGGGCGTGGATGGGTCCGAGCGGTGATCGGTGTTGCCGGCGGGGCGCTTGGGGTGGGCGGCCGGTCCGTCGGTGCGTAGAGGGTAGCCCCGAGCCCGCGGGTGATGCCTGTTCCGCCGGACGTGTCAGGGGCTGCTCCTCGACGCGTCTCCAGCGTAGGGAGGCGATCACTCAGGGTGCATCTCCTTTTCGAGGGGCGGGGCCATGAGTGAATGGCGGGATGGGCCAACTGATCCCCTTCACACACGAATACGACGGCGAACGTCTCAGCGGTGTGCGCGGCGGGAACGGCGGTGGTGTCACGCGTGCCACCGCCGTCCTGCTGCACGGCGCCGGAAACGGCAGCAAGGAGCGCTTGCTGCCGCTCTTCGACGAGTTCACGGCGCACGGCTGCCAGAGCCTGGCCTTCGACTTCTCCGGACACGGCGAAAGCAGCGGACTTCTGGGGGAGTTGAGCCTGCGGCGCCGATTCGAGCAGGCGGTGTCGGTGATCGACGCCTTCGTCCCGGCGGGCGGGCCGCTGGTCCTGGTCGGCTTCAGCATGAGCGGGCAGACGGTGGCCGACCTCGCCGCGCACTACGGCGAGCGGGTCACGGCCCTGGGCCTGTGCGCGCCCGCGGTCTACACCGACGAGGCGTGGGACGTGCCGTTCGGCGCCGGTGACGGTCCGTTCAGCGGGATCATCCGGACCCCGGGCAGCTGGCGGAGGTCACGGGCGCTCGACGTGCTGCGGGCGTACGAGGGGCGGGCGGTGCTCGCGGTGCCGGGCACCGACGCGGTGATCCCGCCCGAGGTGACGGAGACGGTGCAGGAGGCACTGTGCGCTCGCGCGCAGTTCTCGCGCCTCGACCTGCCGCAGGCGGAACACCGTTTGGGGCTGTGGTTTCGTGATCACGCCGATGACCGGCGGGAGTTCGTGTCCGCCCTGCTCACGCAGGGGTGGGAGGCGACCCGGTCGTGGGTGGCCAAGCAGCTCCCCGCCGGGCGCTCGGTCCGTGACGTCCGTCAGCTGTCCGGCGGGTGGAGCTCCCAGATGCGCCGCCTGACCCTCGACGACGGCACGGGGCTGGTGCTGCGGTCCTTCGTGAAGCCCTTCTTCCGTCTGCACGCCCCCGGCATGCTGGCCCGGGAAGCGGCCGTCCTCGGCCTGCTCGCCGGGCAGGAGGGTATCCCCGCCGCGCGGCCGGTGGCCGTCGACCCCACGGCCGAACTCTGCGATCATCCCTCGCTGTTGATGTCGCTGCTTCCGGGGCGGGTACGGGTCGACGAGGCGGACGGCGGTGAGCTCGAGCAGCGCCTGGACCTGCTGGCGGCCCAGCTCGTCCGGATCCACGCGGTGGTACCGGACGAACGACCGCGCCCGTACCAGGCGTGGACCTCGCCGGAGCGGGTGCTCACGCCGCCGGGGCCGCTGTGGGAGCGTGCGGTGGACGTGATCCGCCGCGAACCCCCGTCCTACGAGGGGTGCTTCCTGCACCGGGACTTCCATCCCGGCAACGTGCTGTTCGAAGGCGGCGGGGACGGGCTGCGGGTCAGCGGGGTCGTCGACTGGGTCGAGACGTCGTGGGGCCCCGCCGACCTGGACGTCGCCCACTGCTCCACGGCCCTGGCACTGCTGCACGGGCCGGCCTGCGGGCTCGGCTTCCGCGCCCGCTACGAGGCGCACGGCGGGCGCGGACTCGCCGACGGGGCCGACCATCTGTACTGGCGGCTGCTGGACGCGCTCGGTTACGCCCCTCACGCGGCGAAGCTGGCCGGTCCCTGGCGCGAGTTGGGGCGTGGGGATCTGACGCCGGAGGTGCTGGGCGGGCGGCTGGAGGAGTACGTGGCGGGGCTGGTGGAGCGGTACGGCTGAGGCCGGTCCGGTCGCGGCGAACCGGGCCGTCACTCCCCCGGGGCCGCCCGCACCACCCCCGCCGCCACCGCCGCGCCCAGCGTCGCGTGGTCGTGGGCGGTCTGGTTGGCGTAGGCGAGGGCGAAGTCGGTGACGGCCTGGTCGAAGGTGTCGGCGCCGCCCAGGTAGCCGGCGATGGCGATGCGGTCGCCGGAGCGGGCGTGGGCGCGGGCCAGGGCGGTGCCGCAGAGGCGGGCGTAGGCCGCGAGGTCGGTGGGGTTCATGCCGGCGACGTCCGCCGTGCCCTTCATGTCGCGCAGCTGCCGCCAGTAGTACGCCCGGCCCTGTGGCCCGCTCATCCACCCCAGGAAGATGTCGCCGGCGGCCTGGAGCAGCCGCTGCCCGGCGACGACGCGGTGCCCGGGATGGACGTACGGCCCGCTCGGCAGGTGCTCTTCCAGTACGGACGTCCGCGCCTCCTTCACCTGGAGGAACAGCGGGTCTTCCGTGTCCCGGCCGGCCAGCAGCACGATGAAGCAGCGCATGCCGACGCTGCCGACCCCGACGACCTTGCGGGCCGCGTCCACGAACCGGTACCGGTCCAGGAGCAGTCGGCGTTCCTCGGCGAGGGTGGAGCGGTAGTCGCTGAAGATCTTGCGCAGGGCGGCCGTGTCGGGGACTCCGGCGGGCTCCAGCAGCGGTGGGTCGTCGATGATGCGCAGACGTCCGTCGACGACCTCCGTGAGCTTGGCGAGGGCCTGGAGGCTGGTGCGGCGGCGGGCGCGGGTGATGCTGGACTCGACGCGGCGGCGGTGCCGCGCGGAGCGGGCCAGCGGCAGCAGGCTGTCGGCGTCGATCCGCTCGTACCAGACGTCGAGTTCGCCGCGCGGGGCGAGGCGGCGCATGGCGAGTCGGTAGGCGGCGGTCGCCTCCAGGGCGGCCCGGCGGGTCCTCGCCTCGCTGTGGCCGTTCTCCCGGGCCGCGACGGCGACGCTGGCGGCGAGGCGTTTGACGTCCCATTCGAAGGGACCGGGGAAGGTCTCGTCGAAGTCGTTCAGGTCGAAGAGCAGGGCCCGCTCGGGAGAGGCGTACAGGCCGAAGTTGAGCAGGTGGGCGTCGCCGCAGAGCTGCACGGTCAGGCCGGTGTGCGGCTGGGCGGCGAGGTCGGCGGCCATCACCGCGGCCGCGCCGCGCAGGAACGCGAAGGGCGAGGCGGTCATCCGGCCGTAGCGCACCGGCAGCAGTTCCGGAAGCCGGTCGCGGCCCTGCCGCTCCAGGACGCCCACCGGGTCGGGGCGGTCCACGGAGGGCAGCCAGGCGGCGTGCGCGGAGCGGGGGACGCGCTTGCGGGCGGCCTTGCCGCGGGCGGCGCGGGCGGCGGGGTCGAAGCGGTGGGCGGGGTCGCCGGGCGCTGTCATCCGCGTTGTCTCCGCATCATGCCTCCCTGGCCCCGGACACTCGGTTCTCGGACGTCGGCACCTCCTGATCGCAGTGAAGGCCCGGGGGTGGGGCCTCGCATGCCGGGTACGGCAAACGGGTGACCGGGGCGGGGTCCGCCCTCCCGCGTCGGGTGCCTCGGTCAGGTCGCCGCGTCGACCCGTCGGTCGCTGCGCCGACCCGTCTGTGGCTGCCGTCCGCTGTCGGTGCCGCCCGCTGTCGGTGCCGTCCGCGAGGATGCCCACAGGGGGCGCGACGGGTGGAGGCCGGGATGGGTGACGAGGAGCGGTACGTCGGTGTGGCGGAGCGGCGGGCGCGGCTCGCGCTGCGGCACCGGCTGGCCGGGGTGACACGGGCGGCGGGGCCTCAGGAGGTGGCGGACTCGCTGGTCGCTCTGCACGGCACCGATCCGGCGACGGTGTACCTGGCCGTGGGCGCGCGGCTCGCCGACCCCGCGCGGACCGTGGCGGAGACCGGCCGGGCGCTGTACGAGGACGGTGGGCTGGTGCGGATGCACGGCATGCGCCACACGGTCTTCGTGTTCCCGACGGAACTGACCGCGGTCGTCCACGCCTCGACCGGCCTCACGGTCGCCGCGCGGGAGCGTGCCGCGCTGCTCAGGGACATGGGGAAGGCGGGGGCGCCGGACGCGGCCTGGCTGAAGGAGGTCGAGGACGCGGCACTGGCCGCGCTGGCCCGGCGCGGGCAGGCGACGGCGACCGAACTCGCCGAGGACGAACCGCGGCTGCGGGAGCAGTTCGTGTACGCGGCCGGCACGGGCTACGAGGGCGTCCACACCGTCTCGACACGGCTGCTGAGGGTGCTCGGTGTGGAGGGCAAAGTCGTCCGGGGCCGGCCGCTCGGCACCTGGACGTCCAGCCGGTTCCGCTGGGCGGTGGCTCCCGCCCACCCCGAACTGGACGCGGCGGGGGCACAGGCGTCGCTGCTCGGGCGGTGGCTGGCCGCGTGCGGCCCGGCCACGGAGGCGGACCTGAAGTGGTGGACGGGGTGGAAGGTGACGGACGTACGCCGGGCGCTGGCGGCGATCGGAGCGCGGCCGGTGTCCCTGGACGAGGGGGTGGGGTACGTCGTCGCCGGTGACGTCGGCCCGGTGGCGGGGCCCGCCGAGCCGTGGGCCGCGCTGCTGCCGGGACTCGATCCGACGGCGATGGGCTGGCAGCGGCGGGACTGGTATCTGGCGCCGGAGCTGCGGCCCGCGTTGTTCGACCGCAGCGGCAATGTCGGGCCGACGGTGTGGTGGGACGGCCGGGTGGTGGGCGGTTGGGCCCAGCGGCCGGACGGGGAGATCGTGTGGCGGTTGCTGGACACGGAGGGGCTGGGGCGCGACGCGGAGACGGCGATCGCGGCGGAGGCGGAGCGGTTGCGGCGCTGGGTGGGGACGACGCGGGTGACACCGCGGTTCCGGACGCCGCTGGAGAAGGAGTTGTCGGCGTAGAGGGGCGGGTTGAGTCGAGTCGGATCGGGCCGAGTCGGGTTGGGTTGAGTCGGGCCGGGTTGAGTCGGGCCGGGCAGGTTGACGGCACATGGGTTCGCACCGGCGCCGGGCGCCCCGGGACTCGGGGCGCCCGGCGCGTCGGCTCAACGCGAGTAGCGCATCAGCGCCCGCACCATGTGGCACGTGGTGTCCGACGGCGGGTGGACGCCGATCGTCTCCGCCGTGCTTCGGATCGTCTCGTTGCGGGCCTGGTTGGGCAGGTAGACGCCCGAGTCGAGCAGGGCGATCGCGAGGCGCAGGGCCTTGAGGCGACGGTTGTGGCTGACGTACCACTCGCGTGGACGGCCCGGCGGCAGCGGGCACTTCTCCACGGGTGCGAACGGCATGTCGAGCAGCACGGGGCGCTTCGCGGTGGACTGGGTGGGCAACGGCTTCGGCTTCAGTGCGGCAGCGGGCACGGGCATCCTCCTGTCGCGGTCAGGGCGTCGGCCCGGAGATCTCGACACCCCGGCGACACCCTCGAACACTGCTTCTATTCTACCGCCCGGCACTGACAAAAGCCCCTGGCCACAAGGCCTTTCGGGGGTGCTGTGACGGGCGTGGAGGACGGGTTCTCGCGTACCGTGGGCCGCATGGAGATCTGGATCAACCCGGCCTGTTCGAAGTGCCGCAGCGCGCTCACCCTGCTCGACGCGGAGGGCGCGGACTACACCGTCCGCCGCTATCTGGAGGACGTGCCGAGCGAGGACGAGATCCGGGACGTACTGGAGCGCCTCGGCCTCGAACCCTGGGACATCACCCGCACCCAGGAGGCCGCCGCGAAGGAGCTCGGTCTCAAGGACTGGCCGCGGGACGACACTTCGCGCGACCGCTGGGTCAAGGCGCTGTCCGAGCACCCCAAGCTGATCCAGCGCCCGATCATCACGGCGGACGACGGTACGGCGGTGGTGGGCCGCAGCGAGGAGTCCGTACGGGACGCCTTGTCCCGTTGAGATCCGTTCCGCCGCGATCCGTCGCGTCGGGCTTCCTGTCCCGCTGCCCCCTTTGCCCCCTTGGCCGGGTGTTCAACTGTTTGTCGGGCGGCGGGAGTTCGGCGGGCGCGCGCTGTTACCCTCCGCGGCCATGAGCTTCGGTGATCACGGAATGCCCCCGCACGCCGCCGACCCGTACGCCGCGTGGGTGGCCGAGCAGGAGCGGATACGCGGCAGACGCCGCACGCGACGCGCGGTCGCCGCCGGTACGGGCGTGGTCCTCGTGGCCGCGATCGCCGCGGGTGCCGTGCTGTACGCGGGGGGCGGTGACGACGGGGCACCGGCGGCCACTCCCTTGACGACGACCACCGAGGACTCGGGCGCCCCCGCCCCGTCCGTCACCGCCTCCCTGCCCTCCGACGCCCCGGCGGCCCTCCCCTCGCTGCTCGCGCGGCCCGTGATCCGGCCCGAGCAGGCATTCCCGCAGCAGAACGTGCGCCTGGCGGACGGCTCCCGGTTCCACCGCGTCGACCTGGCCACCACCACCGACTGCGCCCGGGGCATGTCCCCCGAGCTGGCCGCGCTGATCGAGCAGGGCGAGGGGTGCGTCCGGTTGACGGCGGCACTGTTCACGGACACCGAGCAGCGCTCCCAGGTGACGGTCAGCGTGCTGGGTTTCCGGCGGGTCGAGGACGCCTCGGCGGTGTTCGCGATGGCCTCGACGGACCCGGTGACGTACCAGGTGGTCTCGCTCGACCCGCCGCCCGGCGCCGGGCTGCCGACGGTGCCGCCGGGTTCGGCCGGGGTCTTCCGGCGGCTGATGACCGTGCGCTCGGTGGTGTTCGCGAACGGGCAGTGGGGCGACGGGGCGGAGACCGGGGAGGCCGAGCTGACGGGCCAGACCGAGGGTTTGCTCCGGCATGTCAGCGACACGGTGGCGGCGTACGAGCAGGGAGAGGGCACGAGCTGACCGCGGCAACTCCCTTGTGACACACGCCACTTCGGTGACTCCTGTAAACCGCTGAGTCACCTCGTTCGGTATCTCGTACATAGCGGCGTACGCTCCCCTACCTCTCAGGAGCCGCGCATGTCCCGTAGGAGAACCCTCAGTACGAAGAAGAAGATCGCGCTGCTGGCGAGTGCCGCGACGGTGGCGGGAGGCGGCGCCTTCGTCATGGCGGCCACCTCGAACGCCGCGCAGTCCCCGCAGACGGCCGCGCAGTCGAGCGTCTGCCAGGGTCTCGCCACCGCCCTCGGCAACAACCAGAAGTTCATCGACGGCCAGCGGGCCGCCCCGGACGCTCAGTCCGAGGCCCGGATCGCCAACCGCGAGGCCGTCATCGCGCAGATCAAGGTGCAGCAGGAGGCGTCGGGGTGCGTCGTCGGGGAGTCGGCTCAGGACTCCCAGGCGACCCAGCCGGCGCAGACCGCACCACCCGCGCAGAGCGCACCCCCGACGCAGGCCGAGGACCCCTCGCAGGCGCCGCCCGCCGACGGCGGCGACGGTGGTGGTGCCGGGGAGCAGGTGTGCAACGGCTCGACCGTCACCCTGTCCGGCGAGGGCGGCGCCCCGGCCGCGTCCAGCAACCAGTTCCCGGCCGGTACGAAGCTGAAGGTCACCAACCTGGACAACAACCAGTCCACGACGGTGGAGGTCACCTCGGTCTCCGGCAGCTGTGTCCTGCTCAACAACGCCGCCTTCGAGCAGGTACGGGAGCCCGGAAAGTTCCTGATCCGCCGAGCGGTGATCGAGAAGGTGGGGTGAGGCCACGACGCCCGTAGCAGGCAGCAGTACGTGTCAGCGGTCCCGCCGCCCCCGGCCAGGGGCGGCGGGACCGGCATGTCCGCGGCCCTCCGGTGCCCCCGCGCGCCGCCCCCTACCCCATCGCATACGAGCCACCACGGCACTCCTTTTCGGGCCCCCGCGCCGCCGCTCCCCGCGCCCCGCGGGCCCTCACAGCGTGAGTCGCACCACAGCATCCCCAGGTAACACGGGGTTCACATTCGAGCAATGACCGGGAAATCGCCTGTTGACAGGCTGCCGGACAGAAAGCGGTGCCTCAGTGCCGCAGCGCCGCTGCACCCGCAAGTGCTTCTAGACACACCCCCGAAGGAAGTGGCCCGTGACCTTCAAGGCTGAGTACATCTGGATCGACGGCACCCAGCCGACGGCGAAGCTCCGTTCCAAGACGAAGATCCTGGCGGACGACGCCAAGGGTGCCGAGCTCGGTATCTGGGGCTTCGACGGGTCGTCCACGAACCAGGCCGAGGGCCACTCCTCGGACCGTGTCCTCAAGCCGGTCTTCTCCTGCCCGGACCCGATCCGCGGCGGCGACGACATCCTCGTCCTGTGCGAGGTCCTCAACATCGACATGACGCCGCACGAGTCCAACACCCGTGCCGCGCTCACCGAGGTCGCCGAGAAGTTCGCCTCGCAGGAGCCGATCTTCGGCATCGAGCAGGAGTACACCTTCTTCAAGGACGGTTACCCGCTCGGCTTCCCCCGGGGCGGCTTCCCGGCCCCCCAGGGCGGCTACTACTGCGGTGTCGGCGCCGACGAGATCTTCGGCCGTGACATCGTCGAGGCCCACCTGGACAACTGCCTCAAGGCGGGTCTCGCGATCTCCGGCATCAACGCCGAGGTCATGCCCGGCCAGTGGGAGTTCCAGGTCGGTCCGGTCTCCCCCCTGGAGGTCTCCGACCACCTGTGGGTGGCCCGCTGGCTGCTCTACCGCACCGCCGAGGACTTCGGCGTCTCCGCGACGCTGGACCCGAAGCCGGTGAAGGGCGACTGGAACGGCGCCGGTGCGCACACCAACTTCTCCACCAAGGCGATGCGCGAGGGTTACGACGCGATCATCACCGCGTGCGAGTCGCTCGGTGAGGGCTCCAAGCCGCTCGACCACGTCAAGAACTACGGCGCCGGCATCGACGACCGCCTGACCGGTCTGCACGAGACCGCCCCGTGGAACGAGTACTCCTACGGTGTCTCCAACCGTGGCGCCTCGGTCCGTATCCCGTGGCAGGTCGAGCAGGACGGCAAGGGCTACATCGAGGACCGCCGTCCGAACGCCAACGTCGACCCGTACCTGGTGACGCGCCTGATCGTCGACACCTGCTGCTCGGCTCTGGAGAAGGCCGGCCAGGTCTGATCCCCCCGTTCGTCCCGTAGGGGCGCCCGCCATCCCGGCGGGCGCCCCTACGGCGTATCGTGCGCTGCCATGGAGATCGACGGGGGCCTTGCGATCAAGGTCAAGACGGAGAACCGGCAGACGCACACCCGGATTCCGGCGGCACGGCTGAGGGAGCTGGTGCACCGCATCGGCGGGGACGACGACCACTTCCTCGTCGTGCAGCGGACACCGGACCGGCCGGGGGTGTTCATCCAGGTCGCCCACACCCGCGGCGGGGTCTACGAGTTCCAGCACCGCACGGGCCAGGTGCCGTACATGTGGGTCACCGAGGTCCAGGACCCCGATCTCGTCGCCGGTGTCATGGCCCGCTGGGCGCGGCAGGAGGCGGACTGGGACGCCGGGGTGACCTGGCGACGCGACGAGCTCGCACCGCCCCAGGAGGTCCCGGCGCCCGACCCCGAGCTCGCGGCGCGGGCCGAGGAATTCGTGCGCCGGCTGCTCGACGACGGCTACCTGGGCATCGAGCGGCTTGTCCAGGAGACGGTCTACCTGGTCCAGGACGGTGCCGCCGAGCCGCCCCTGTCCCCCGGCCAGGCACGCGTGATCGTGGAGCGGCTCTGGCTGGAGCGGGTGGAGCAGCAGGAGGCGTGGTCCGGGCCGACCGACCCCGACCGCCTGGAGCGGGCCTTCGCGGCCCTGGAGGGCGAAGGCGTCGTCGCCCGCGAGGACTTCACCTGCTGCCGGAGTTGCGGCATGGCGGAGATCGGCGCCGAGGCGGACGGCAGGGACGGCGTGCGCGGCTTCGTCTTCTTCCACCAGCAGGGCACCCGGGCCGCGGCGGAAGGGCACGGACTCTCCCTCTACTACGGCGGGTTCGACGACTCCGAGGCGACCACCACGGCCGTCGGACATCAGGTCGTCGCCGCCCTCACCGCCGCCGGGCTGTCCGCACGGTGGGACGGCGATCCGGCCAAAGCGATCGACGTCACGCCCCTGAACTGGCGCAAACGCCTGGTGGGGTGAGGCGGGTGAGAGCCGGCTCACGCCGCGGCGGCGTCCAAGCAGTGAGAGGAGGCTCCTGTCACGGGCCTGTGTCTGCTTCAATGGGCCCATGGCCAGCTTCCAGAAGTACACCGCGACGGGTCGCCACGACCTCGAGCCCTTCTGGCCTTCCCGTCAGCACCACGACTTCGACCGGGTGTGTTGCCGCGCGATGAACGCGCCGGCCCTCTAAAGCCGTACACCCCGGCCTTCGGCCAGCGCGAAACGACGTAGGTCCCCTCGACGAGCCCGACCACGAACTCGGGGCCGTCGACCTTCCTGACGACTCTCTCGCGCGAAAGAGCTGACCTCTCATGGCGACCACTCGTTCTCTCACCTCCGCCGCCCTCTCCTCCCCCGACGGTCCGCGTCACCGGCTGCGCGCCGTCGACCGGGACGAGGTGGTCGACGTCTCGGAGTTCCTGCCGCCGGGCGCCACCTGGCTGCCCGCACCGCAGCACACCCTGCCCGTCCTGCCGGGCCGGCCGCCGATGATCGGCTACCTGGTGCTCGTCCCGGCCGACCAGCAGCCGCCCTTCGCGCCGGTGGCGGTGCCCGACGTGCCGGAGGCCGGCCGGCCGGTCACCGACGCCGGCGACCCGCTCGTGCGCATCGACACCGTACGGCGCACGGCCGCGGTGGACGGGCGCCCACTCGACCTCACCTACCTGGAGTTCGAGCTGCTCGCCCACCTGGTCACCCACCCGCACCGGGTGCACACCCGCGACCAGCTGGTCACCACGGTGTGGGGCTACGGCCATGTCGGCGACGGCCGCACGGTCGACGTCCACGTCGCCCGGCTGCGCCGCAAGCTGGGCTCCGAGCACCGGCAGACGATCCAGACCGTGCGCCGGGTCGGCTACAAGTACACGCCGCCGACCGGACGCTGAGCCCACCACCACGCCTCCTCTGCCGACGGCAGATCCCGGTTCCCTCCCGCCCCGCCACCGGGCACAGTGACCGGCATGAGACTTCTGGTGCTGGGCGGTACGGAGTTCGTGGGACGGGCCGTCGTCGAGGCGGCCCTGGGGCGCGACTGGGAGGTGACCGTCTTCCACCGGGGGCGGCACGAGCCCCCGGCCGGTGTGCGGTCACTGCACGGCGACCGCACCGCGCCCGACGGGCTCGCCGCCCTGTCCGAGGGCGACGGCGCGTGGGACGTGGTCGTCGACACCTGGTCGGCCGCGCCCCGGGCGGTGCACGACGCGGCGCGGCTGCTGCGGGACCGCGCCGAGCGGTACGTGTACGTGTCGAGCTGCTCGGTGTACGCGTGGCCGCGAGACGCCGGGTACACCGAGAACTCGCCGCTGGTGGAGGGCGCCTTCGCCGACGCCGAGCAGAGCGACTACGCCCGGGACAAGCGGGGCGGCGAGCTGGCCGCCGTCGACGCCTTCGGCGCGGACCGCTCCCTGCTGGTACGGGCCGGGCTGATCCTCGGCCCGTACGAGAACATCGGCCGGCTGCCCTGGTGGCTGACCCGCGTCGCCCGCGGCGGCCCCGTCCTCGCGCCCGGCCCCCGCGACCTCCCCGTCCAGTACGTCGACGTCCGCGACCTCGCGCGATGGACCCTCGACGCGGTGGAGAAGCGGGCGAGCGGACCGTACAACCTCGTCGGACCGGCCGGGCACGCCACCATGGGCACGCTCCTTGATGCCTGCGTGGAGGTCACCGGAGCGGCCGCCGAACTGCGCTGGACCGACCCGGAGGTGATCCTCGACGCCGGCATCGAGCCCTGGCAGCACCTGCCGGTGTGGCTGCCGCCGGACAGCGAGGGCCACGCGGCCCTGCACGGCGCGGACGTCTCCCGGGCACTGGCCGCGGGCCTGCGCTGCCGGCCGGTCGCCGAGACGGTGGCGGACACCTGGGGCTGGCTGCGGAGCATCGGCGGGGTGGCCCCACAGCGTCCGGACCGGCCGGTGGTGGGACTGGACCCGGAACGGGAGGCGGAGGTCCTCGCGGCGAGCGGGGGTGACGGCCAAGCCTGAAACGCGGGGTGGGCGGCAGCCGGCCCGGCCACCGGGGTGTACCCAGCACCACCCCCCGAACCGCCGCCCAGCCCCAGTGCCCCCCGCCTGCCCTTCGGCGAGACTGACGCCATGACGACCACAGAGACGACGAGCGGCAACTCCACGCGGGTGCGCGGCGTTTGGCGGGCGGCGGTGCGGGGGCTGGGGCTGGCGCTGGTGACGCTGCCGGGGGCGGTGCTGTGCTTCACGCTGTCCCTGGTGTCCATCGCGCTGATCCCGATCGGGGTCGGGCTCGTCACCACGCCCTGGGTGCTGACCGGCGTACGGGCGTTCGCCGACTGGAGGCGGGTGCTGGCGGTGCGGTGGGCCGGGGTGCGGATCCCGTCGGCGTACCGGCCGATCCCGAAGGACGCGAACCCGTGGACACGCACCTTCGGGATGCTGTCGGACCCGGCGACCTGGCGGGACCTGCGGTGGCTGCCGGTCGACATGACCGCCGGGTTCCTCACCGCGCTGCTGCCGGCCGTGCTGCTGCTCTACCCGCTGGAGGGGTTCGCGCTGGCGCTCGGGCTGTGGCGGGTGTTCGCCGACTCGGCGGGCGGGGCCTACTGGTACGGCTTCGTGCGGGTCACGGACCAGGCCTCCGCGTTCGGCGCCGCGGCCCTGGGGCTCGTCCTCCTCTTCTTCGGACACTTCTTCACCCCGCGGCTGCTGGAGGCCCACTTCCGGCTGACCCGGTCGGTCCTCGGCGCGGGCCAGCGCGAACTGGCCGAGCGGGTACGCGTCCTCACCGAGACCCGCCG
The DNA here is from genome assembly GCF_001514265.1 of Streptomyces resistomycificus. Classification (GTDB taxonomy): domain Bacteria; phylum Actinomycetota; class Actinomycetes; order Streptomycetales; family Streptomycetaceae; genus Streptomyces; species Streptomyces resistomycificus. Next base: position 64,847 of record NZ_KQ948990.1, read on the forward strand.
CGACGCCGTCGACACCTCCGCCGCCGAACTGCGGCGCATCGAACGGGATCTGCACGACGGGGCACAGGCCCGGCTGGTCGCCATGGGCATGGACCTCGGGACCATCGAGATGCTGCTGGACAAGAACCCGGAGCAGGCCAGGAAGCTGCTCGCGCAGGCCCGCCAGTCGTCCGTGGACGCTCTGGCCGAGCTGCGCGACCTGGTGCGCGGCATCCATCCGCCGGTGCTCGCCGAGCGGGGACTGGGCGACGCCGTACGGGCGTTGGCCCTCCGGCTGCCCGTGGCCACCGAGGTGACGGTGGAGCTGCCCGGCCGGGCGGAGGCGCCCGTGGAGTCGGCGGCGTACTTCGCGGTCAGCGAGGTGCTCACCAACGCGGTCAAGCACGCCGGCGCCGACCGGATCTGGGTCGACCTGCACCACGCGGAGGGCATGCTGCGGATCTCGGTCACCGACAACGGCAAGGGCGGCGCGGTGACCGAGACCGGTTCGGGCCTCGCCGGAGTCGAGCGAAGGCTGGGTACATTCGACGGCGTCCTGGCCGTCAGCAGCCCTGTGGGCGGCCCCACCATGGTCACCATGGAGATGCCTTGCGCGTTGTCCTAGCCGAAGACCTGTTCCTGCTGCGCGACGGACTCGTCCGTCTCCTGGAGGCCTACGACTTCGAGATCGCCGCGGCCGTCGAGAGCGGGCCGGAGCTGGCCGCCGCGCTGGCCGAACTGCAGCCGGACGTCGCGGTGGTGGACGTCCGGCTGCCGCCGACGCACACCGACGAGGGCCTGCAGTGCGCGCTGGACGCCCGCCGGGCCAGACCCGGTCTGCCGGTGCTGGTCCTGTCGCAGCACGTGGAGCAGCTGTACGCGCGTGAGCTGCTCGCCGACGGCACCGGCGGGGTCGGCTATCTGCTCAAGGACCGGGTGTTCGACGCGGAACAGTTCGTGGACGCCGTACGACGGGTCGCGGCGGGCGGCACGGCGATGGACCCGCAGGTGATCCAGCAGCTGCTGTCCCGGCGGGCGGCCGACGACCAGCCGCTCGGCCGGCTCACGCCCCGGGAGCTGGAGGTGCTGGAACTCATGGCGCAGGGGCGTACCAACGCGGCGATCGCCGCCAAGCTGGTGGTCACGGAACGGGCCATCGCGAAGCACACCGCCAACATCTTCGCCAAACTGGGCCTGGAGGTGTCGGACGACGACAACCGCCGCGTCCTAGCGGTTCTCGCGTATCTCGACCACGGCCGCTGAAATCAGCGCCCCGTCCGGACACCTCTGCGTGAGGGATCAGCAACTCCCGGTGCTTCCTGGTCAGTTGAAACCGAATTGTCGGACGGTCTTCTCATTAATTTCTGAGACGGCTGAACACCCGTGGGACCGCCCGCGTATTCAGGGGAGCCGCTTCACTCCTGTCGGGCGCCTCGATAGCCCCGCAAGGAAGTCAGAGGAGTTCCATGGGACGCAACACACGTAAACGCCGTTCGTCGATGGCCGGCAAAGCCATAGCCGCGTCGGCGGCCCTAGCGCTCGGTGGGGGCGGGCTGATCTGGGTCAACTTCTATGCTTCGGCGCACGAGTCCAACGGCTCGGGCCAGAACCAGATCAAGGCCGCCGCAGCGCAGGTAGCCACCATCTCCTGCCCGGACGTGGGGCAGAAGCTGACGAGCGTGCCCGCCAAGGCGCGCGCGGGTGTCGACAAGGAGCTGGCGAACCTCGACAAGCAGATCACCGAAGCCTACGCCCGGCTTGCCTCCACCCGTCAGGCCCAGGCAGGCGACTCGGGCTTCGTCCAGAACGCGATCGTCGGTCCGCTCAAGGACAAGCGGGCCGCGGCGATCGACCGGATCCGGATCAACATCCAGCGCGTCGGGGGCAACTTCAACAACTCGCTGAGCCAGCTCGCCGCCTGCACCACGCAGACCGCCGCCCCGCAGCCCAACGCCGGCCAGCAAAACGGTGGCCAGCAGAACGGCGGCCAGCAGAATGGCGGCCAGCAAAACGGCGGCCAGCAAAACGGCGGCCAGCAGAACGGCGGCCAGGGTGGCAACGGCGGCCAGGGCGGCAACGGCCCGGCGGCGGCGGACTTCGTGGACATCACCAAGGTCCAGGGCAACGCCCAGCAGGGCGTGGGCCAGAACGGTCTGCCCGCGAACGGCAACAGCGGTTCGAGGGGCAGCTTCACCTCGAACTGCGGCACCAACGGGAACGACAACCACAACACGGACAACGTGATCGTCGCCCCGGGTGTCACCAACGGTGCCCACCACCTGCACGACTACGTCGGCAACCAGAACAACGACGCCTTCGCGAACGACCAGGAGCTGGCGGGTGCCGGCACCAGCTGCCAGAACCAGGGTGACAAGTCCTCGTACTTCTGGCCGGTACTTCGTCTCCAGGACGGCTCGCAGGACTTCGACCAGAACAACGACGGTGGTGGCAAGGAGGGCAACGTCGGCAAGATCCTCCAGCCCGCCCAGGCACAGCTGAAGTTCGTCGGCAACAAGAAGGGCAATGTCGTCGCGATGCCGACTGCCCTGCGCATCATCACCGGTGACGCCAAGGCCTTCGTCAACGGCAACGGCAACGCCAACGTGAACTGGAGCTGCACCGGCTTCGAGAACAAGGTGCAGCTGAAGGACAAGTACCCGATCTGCCCGCAGGGCAGCCAGGTCGTCCGGACGAGCAACTTCCAGAGCTGCTGGGACGGCAAGAACATCGACAGCGCCAACCACCGTACGCACGTGGCGTTCGTCCAGGCGGACGGCACCTGCGCCAACGGCTTCCAGGCGATTCCCCAGCTCCAGGTCCGTCTGGTCTACAACGTCCCGGCCCCGAAGCTCCAGAACGGACAGGTCGTGCAGCCGTACGCGGTGGACTCCTTCCCGGAGAACCTGCACAAGCCGATCACCGACCACAACGACTTCATCAACTTCTTCTCGCAGAACACGATGAACAAGATGGTCAACTGCATCAACACCGGCAAGCAGTGCAAGTGATCGCCTGATCCACTGAGCGACTGATCCACTGAGAAAGCCGGCGGTGAGGATTCCTCACCGCCGGCTTTCCCGTGTGCCGTGACCGGTTCAGTGACCGGAGTGCGTCGCACCGTCGGAGGGCTCGTGCGACCCCTCGTGCGCGGCGTGGTCGGTGCCCTCCTCGATGTCGCCGCCGAGCGTGCCGCGCAGCGCCGTCATCGTGCTGGTCTCGCCCACGGCCACCCACTTGCGGCCGACCAGGTAGTGACCGCCGTAGTCCTTCGCCCCGTTGATCCACTCACGCTGGCCGCGGTCGGTGCTGAACGTCGCGAGGATGAACTTGCCGTCGGGGTTCTTGCAGACGGCCTGGCGGATCTCGTCGGCGTCCGTCGTCATGTTCGGCGTGCACTTCACCTCGGCCGCCAGGTGCTCCAGGCTGCCGGTGGCCGTCTCCGGCACGGCGTCCTTCTCCTCGCCGGATCCGCAGCCCGCCAGCGCAAGCGCCAGCGCCGCGCCGCCGAGCGCGAGCATCGGTCGGGTCAACCTCATGTGTTCCTCCGGTCCCTTCCGGCGGGCTCCGGCGGGAGCCCGTCTCCTTCGATACGGCTCCCGCGCGCGGTGCGCTCAAAATACCGGTGTCACCGTGGCACGCCCGTGCGAGAGTGTCCCGGTGAACCAGGACTGGGAAGACCGCGTGACCGCCGCTTGGGCCACCTTCGACGACTACGCCGAAGCGGACGCGGCCGACTTCCGCGCGGTGATCGACGCGCTGGCCGCCGAGCTCCCGGCCGACAGTCCCCTCGGTCTCTTCGAGCGGGCCTGCGCCTGGGACTCGACGGGCCACTCGGACCGGGCGGTACCGCTGTACCGGGAGGCGCTCGCACGCGGCCTCGACGGCTACAAGGGCCGGCGGACCAGGATCCAGCTCGCCAGCTCCCTGCGGAACATCGGGCAGGCGGAGGAGGCCGTCAAGCTGCTGACACCCGAACTGGACGCCCCCTCGGACGAGTTGGACGACGCGGTACGAGGATGTCTGGCCCTGTGCCTGTCCAGTCTCGGCCGCGACCGGGAGGGCCTCTCCCTCGTGCTGGGCGCCCTCGCTCCCCATCTGCCGCGCTACCAGCGGTCGATGGCGAACTACGCGCGTCAGCTCGTCGAGCCCGGCACGTGACTCTCCGCAGCCAGGTGACCATCCGAGGATTCGCTCGTTCTGCTGAACGTGCAGTCACAGGATGTCGCCCCGAGCCCCGCACCCGCCTCCGCCTCCTCCTCCTCGGCGTCTGACCCGCTCGTCGACGTCGAGCAGGCCGAGGCCGCGCTCGTCGAGCACTACCCCCGGCTGGTCCGGCTGGCCTATCTGGTGCTGCCCCCGGGTCTCGGCCGCAACCGGCGCGTTCTGACCGCGCACGCGCTCACCCAGCGCGCCCTGCCGAGGCGCCGGACGCCCGTGCCCGTGATCCCGGCCCAGTCGACCGGCCGCGAGGGCGACCCCGGCTACGCCTGCGTCCGGCTCCGGGTCCTGCGTACGGCACTGGAGGCGGGGCTGCCGCTGACGTTCCGGGCGTGGCCCAAGCGGTCCCAGCTGCCGCCGCTGCTGCCGCACGTGTGGGGCCTGCGCCTCTTCCCGCGTTCGGGAGGGGCCGACGAACTCGCCCTGGACCAGCGGCTGTCCGCGCTGTCCGGGCCGGGTCGCGCCGCGTACGTGCTACGTGGCCTCGAGAAGCTTCCCGACGGCGAGGTCCTCGATGCACTGGCGGCCGCGGGCGTCGACGACGTGGACGGCGCGCTGGAGGAGGCCGACACCGTCGCCGCCCGGTACCCGCTCCTCGACTCCCCCGAGTTCGACCCCTGTTCGCTGCAGGCCCGGCCCACCGACCTGATGCGGCGCCGTCAGCACCTCAAGGCCGCGCTCGCCGCCGCGGCGGCCGTGGCCGTGTGCGGGGCGCTGCTCGGACTACCCGGCGACGGCTGGGCCCCCGACGGCGCCGCCGCGCCCGCGTACGCGCAGAACCCGGCCGCCCAGGCCGCCCTCGACCCGGACCGGGTGACCAGGGTCCCGGCCGCGGCCTGGCAGTCCGCCGCGCGCACCGACTTCTCCGTCTGGCCCGCCCGCGGCGACCTCACCCACGACAAGGCGCTGCTGCGCCGGGCCCTCGCCGTCTGGGCCCGCCCCGGTGAGACCGTCCAGGTCTCCGCGACCAAGGGCACCCCCTCGGGCGGCCCGGCCGGACCGCCGCAGCTGCTGTACGCCGGTGCCGTCGACAACGCGCGCGTGGTGATCCTCTACGACGGCCTGCGCATCGCCCGCTACGCCGAACCGAAGGACAGCACGAAGGGCGCCGCCCTCGACTTCGCGCGGGTCGACGGCGCGACGGGCGCCGAGGCGAGCGCGGTGGTCCTGGGCCGGGCCGACGGCAACGTCCGCTACCTGACGGCCCCGTGGGTGACGAAGGCGGCCGAGCGGGACCTGGCGAAGCCGGGCTCCGGCGCGATGGACCTGCCCCTCACCGACGGCGTCACCGCGCCGCTGGCCGGCCCCCTCCAGCAGACCGGCGCGTGCACCTCGTGGAACGTGCTCCAGCTGAGCGACGCCTCCGGCACCCACCTGTCGACCGACCTCGGCGAACTGGTCCCGGCCCGCCTCACCACCGGACGCCCCGGCTCGGAGCGCGACACCTCCGGCACCCGGGCCCTGCGTGCCTGGGCGCCCTTCGCGTGCTCCCTGTCCACCGTGCGGTCGCAGGGTGTGCGGTCCGTGAACGCCTGGGAGTACGCCACCCAGCCGCTGCCCGACGCCGGCGGGTCGGCCTCGTGGGTGTGCACCCGCGCGGAGACCTGGCGGGGTGGCGGGACGCGCGTGCTGGCGCAGTTCCACACCCCGGGCGGGGCGTACGGGGCGGTCGCCGCGAAGGCGGAGAACGTGCCGGAGTGCGGCCCCCGCGACCCGCACGTGCTCGCCGGCGTGCTGTGGAAGTCGCAGGCCGGGTCCTGGTACCTGCTGGCGGCGGGCAGCCGGAACACGGCGTCGATCACGGCGACGGGCGGGATCGACGGTGTGGCGCAGGGCAACCTCCTGGCCGTGAGGACCACGCAGGGCGCCCAGGCCGGACTGAAGGGCAGGCTGCTCAGCGGGCGCAAGATCGATGCCCTGGGCTGAACACCACTGGCCGGTCCGGTCCGTTCGGGGCCGGATTCGATCGGTAAGGTGTTCGTATGACTACCGGGGTACGCCGCAGAATGGGTGTCGAGGAGCGGCGGCAGCAGTTGATCGGCGTAGCCCTCGAACTGTTCAGCCGTCGCTCGCCCGACGAGGTCTCCATCGACGAGATAGCGGCGGCCGCCGGTATCTCACGCCCGCTGGTCTACCACTACTTCCCCGGCAAACTGAGCCTGTACGAGGCCGCGTTGAAGCGTGCCTCGGAGGATCTTGCGAGCCGGTTCGTCGAGCCGCAGGAGGGCCCGCTGGGGTCCCGGCTGCTGCGGGTGATGCGCCGCTTCTTCGACTTCGTCGACGATCACGGGCCCGGTTTCTCGGCCTTGATGCGCGGCGGCCCGGCCGTCGGCTCGTCGACGACGAACGCGCTCGTCGACGCCGTACGCCAGGCCGCGTATGACCAGATCCTGTCGCATCTGCGGGTGACCAACCCGCCCGCGCGGCTGGAACTGGTCGTCCGCTCCTGGATCTCGCTCGCCGAGTCGACCGCGCTGATCTGGCTGGACGGCCGGCGCATCCCGCGCGGCGAGCTCGAGGTGCAGCTCGTGCACGACTTCGCGGCGCTGGCCGCCGTGAGCGCGACGTACGACGAGGAGATGGCCGCGGTGATGCGGGACATCGTCAAGGACGAGCCGGGCGACGGGCCGTTCAGCGACCTGGTCGTCCGGCTGGTCGCGCTGGCCTCCTGACGGCGGGGCTCAGCTCTCGAACCTGCGGTACGACGGATCGAGGTCGCGCACCTCGGCGGTGGCGTGCAGGGCCACACCGTCGGCGACCTTCAGGTGCCGGCGCAGCGTCTCCAGCACGGCTTCCGTCAGTCGCGCCTTCGTCTCGTCCGTGCGGCCGGCGAGCAGGCCGAGGGTGACATGGACGATGGCGTGCCCCTCCGTGTCCCGGCCCACGGTCGTGTCCTCGGTGGCGCGGAACTGCGTCTTGCAGGCCTCGTACTTCGCGGCCGCGATCTCCACCACGGTGTCGTGCAGGGCGAGCGCGAAACCGCGCCGGTCGAAGCCCTCGGCGAGGGGCGCGGAGTAGTCGACGGTGATCTGCGGCATGGGCACTCCTGTTCTAGGTCAACAGGGCTCACCCTAACCGCCGTGCCCGCCGCTCAGACCGGTCTCAGCGCCAGCATCGCGATGTCGTCCTCCCGGTCGTGCCCGAAGCAGCCGAGCAGGGTGTCGCACAGGGTGTCCAGGCCGTGCGGGGCCTCGGCGGCGGCCACCCGGAGCTGCTCCATGGAGACCGCGAGGTCCACGCCCCGGGTCTCGATCAGCCCGTCGGTGACCATGAGGAGCCGGTCGGTGGGTTCGAGGAAGAGCTCGGTGGGCGGCGGGTGGGGCACGCCCAGTCCGAGCAGCGGGCCGGACGCCTTGGTGTACTCGGCGCTGCCGCTGTCCCGGATGATCAGGGGCGGGATGTGGCCCGCGTCGGCGATGAGGGTGCGTCCGGTGCCGGGGTCGATGAGGGCCAGGCAGACGGTCGCCGTGACGTCCGGATGGTAGTGCTGGAGCATCCGGTCGAGGCGCTCGGCGAGTACGGCCGGGTCGCTCTCGTCGACGCAGTAGGCGCGCAGCGCGTGCCGGATCTCGACCATCACGGTGGCCGCCTCCAGCGAGTGCCCGACGACGTCGCCCACCCCGACCAGCACCCCGTCGCCGACGCGCAGGGCGGCGTAGAAGTCGCCGCCGATCTCGGTCTCCCGGGAGGCGGGCACGTAGCGGACCTCGACGTCGATGCCCGGCAGCTCCGGCAGCCGGTGCGGCTGTGGCAGGAAGCTGTGCTGGAGGGTGAGGGCGACGTGCCGCTCGACCTGGTACATGAGCAGCGGTTCGGCGGCGAGCACGGTGGCCTGGGCCAGCCGGGCCATCAGCGTCTCGCGTTCGGGGTTCACCCTGCGCACCCCGCGGGTGGGGGTGGCCAGGCACACCGCGGCCCTGCCGTCCTGGGTGGGGATCAGCACCAGGCGGGCGTCGTGCTGCACGCCGGGGCGGAAGAACCCGGCGGGCCACAGCGGCGCGGCGACGCTGGTGATCTGCACCCCCTCCTGCCCGCGGGTGAGCCGCCTGAGCAGAGCGGCCACGGCCCGGTGGGCGCCCGCGTCCGGCAGTGCGAGCGAGGTGCGGTCGCGGGAGCTGCCGCGGTACAGCTCGTCGTCGGGGCCCAGGACGAAGACGGCGGCCGGTTGGCCGGTGAGCCGTGCGGCGCCCTCGGCGGCGGCGTCGGCGAGGCCCTGCAGGGAGCGCGCCGCCTGGATGGTGACGATCGCCTCCGACAGCAGCGACAGCCGCCGGGCCAGCGCCTGGTCGCCGGCCCGCAGCCGGGCCGCGCGTACCGCCGCCCGGAGCACCGCGTCGATCTCCCCGGGCTCGGCGGGCACCGTCAGATAGGCCTCGCCGCCCGCCTCCAGCCCCAGGCGGCGATCGCCCGGGGCGACGGCGGCGGCCGAGAAGTGCACGACGGGCAGGCCGGCCATGTGCGGGCGGGCCTTGAGCCGGCGGCACAGCTCGAAGCCGCTCATGTCGGGCAGGCCCACGTCGACGAGGGCCACGTCGGGCAGCGTGCCGTCGCGCAGCCGGACGTCGAGTTCGGCGAGCGCCTCGTGGCCGCCGCCCACGCAGACCACCTGGTGACCGGCGCGGCGCAGCAGGGCGCCCATGGCGAACCGGTTGGCCGCCACGTCGTCCACGACCAGCACGGTCGTGTCGGTCCGCTTGCCCTCGACGTCCATCTGCCAGCCCTCGGACACACCGGTGGAGCAGACCCGGTCCGGGGCCTGCTCCACCAAGGTAATGCCCCTGTCAGGACGTTCGGGCGAATACGGCCACGGTCCGCCCCGGAACGGCGAACGTGCCCGATACCCGCTCGTAGGAGGCGGCCCTGACGATAGGGTCCGCTCCAACCCGTTGCATCGGGTGCAGGGCGTAGCCGGTTCCCGCGAGCGAACCGACCCGCTGCTCCTGGGCCTTCGGCGTCGCGTTGAAGACGACGACGAGGTCACCGAGTTCCATGGTGATCACGCCGGGGGTCTCCTCCTTCCCGGACAGCGGGAAGGCGAGCTTCGACTGCACCTGGCCGGCCGTGTCGAGGGAGAAGTCCTTCTCCGTCGTACGGATCCTCAGGAGGTCCTGGTAGGCGGCCGAGGCACCCTCGATCTGCGCGCAGCCCACCCCGACGGAGCTCAACAGGGGCTTGGCGTACGGCCACTTGGAGGCGTTGTCGGCGGCCACCGGCAGTCCGCGTCCGAAGCCGTTGCCGTCCCGGCAGTCCCAGTGGAGGGCGTTGAACCAGTCGCCGCTGTCGTAGGAGTTGCGGTCCAGGGACTTGGAGCGCAGCAGGTCGGTGCCCGCCTGGGAGAGGGCCGGGCCCTGCGAGAGGGTGGCCGTCGCCATGGCGAGGACCTGCATGCGGGCGCGGTCGCCGGCCGGCGTGTCCTTGGGGAGCTTGAAGGCGAGCGCGTCGAACAGGGTCTCGTTGTCGTGCGCGTCGGCGTAGGCGAGGGCGTCGCCGGGGGCGGCCGCGTAGCCGGCGGGCTGTCCGTTGTAGTCGACCTCCGCGCCGGTGACCTCCTTGCCGTCGGTGTCGGTGAAGGTGAAGTCCTCGAGGTTGCCCGACAGACCCACCTTGACCAGGTCCTGGTAGTGCAGCAGCCGGGCCTTCTGCTCGGCCGGAGTGCCGTTCTCGGCGGCGGGGTTGGGATCGGTGTAGAGGCCGGACGCGAAGCCCTGGACGCCCGGGTCCTCGTCGAAGGGGCCGCCGCCGCGCACGGCGTCACGGGCACGGTCGGAGAAGGTGGCGACCCCGGTGCCCGCCATGTTCTTCTGCGTGGCCTGGACGAAACGGGCGTCGTCGACGACCTCTCCGAAGTTCCAGCCCTCGCCGTACAGGATGATCTTCTTGCCGTCGACGCCGTCCTTCTCGGGGGTCAGCGCGTCCAGGGCCTTCCTGACCGCCAGGACGTTGGCCTTGGGGTGGTGGCCCATGAGGTCGAAGCGGAAGCCGTCGACCTTGTACTCCCTGGCCCAGGTGACGACCGAGTCGACGACCAGCTTGCCCATCATGGCGTTCTCGGTGGCCGTGTTGGCACAGCAGGTGCTGTTGGCGACCGAGCCGTCGGCGAGGAGGCGCTGGTAGTAGCCGGGCACGATCCGGTCGAGGACGCTGGTGTCCGCCTGGCCGCTCGCCGCGGTGTGGTTGTAGACGACGTCCATGACGACCCTGAGGCCGTCGTCGTTGAGCGCCTTGACCATCCGCCGGAACTCGACGGTACGGGCCGTGCCGTCGGGGTCGGTGGCGTACGAACCCTCGGGGACCGTGTAGTGGTACGGGTCGTAGCCCCAGTTGAAGGCGTCCTTCGCGGCGGCCTTCGCGACGCACTCCTGCTGCTGGTCGGAGTCGGCCGGGAGGGCGGCGAGGTCGCAGTCGACGGTCGCCTGGTCGGACTTCCTCTCGGGGATGGTGGCGATGTCGAAGGCGGGCAGGAGGTGGACGTGGGAGGTGCCCGACTTCGCCAGCTCACGCAGGTGCTTCGAGCCGTCGCCGTCCTGGTCGGTGAAGGCGAGGTAGGTGCCCCGCTGCTTCGCGGGCACGCTCTCGTCCGCCACCGAGAAGTCCCGGATGTGCAGCTCCTGGATCTGCGCGTCCTTCAGCGGTACGGCCTTGGGTTTGTCGAGGCCTGTCCAGCCGCTGGGCGCGAGGGACCTGTCGTCCAGGTCGACGACGAGGCTGCGCCGTGAGTCGGTGGTCAGCGCGAGCGAGTAGGGGTCGGTGACCTTGTTGGTGACGACCTTCCGGACGTCGGGCGCCCAGACCCGGACGACGTAGCGGTAGGGCTTGCCCTTCCAGGACCTGGGGCCGGTGACGGACCAGACGCCGGTGCGGGAGCTGCGCCGCATGGCGACGGTGGAGCCGTCGAGTTCGAGCGACACGTTCTGGGCCGTCGGCGCCCAGACGGCCAGCGTGGGGCGGCCGTGGTCGAAGGTCGGCCCGAGCTCGGCCTCGGTCGCCGCGGGGTACAGGTCGTCGAGGACGCCGGCGATCTGGACCCCGGTCGCCGCGAGCACGGCGCCGTTCGCAGCCCGCTGCGAGGCGACCACCTGGCCGCTGAGGGCCTCGCGGACCCGGTCGCGGTCACGCGGGTCGACGGACCAGGCGGCGTAGTCCTTCAGGTGCGGGAATCTCGCCTTCTGGGCGTCGGTGAGAGCGGTCCTGGACAGACGGAGCCATCTCTCGTCGTCACCGGCCGGCGCTCCGTCCCGGACGGCGATCGAGCCGGTTCGGCTGTACAGCAGCTGGGAGGAGGCGGCCGTCTCGGAGCCGTTCCAGGCGACCGTGTCCCGGTCGATCCAGACGGCCTTGGAGGTGGTGAGGTCGAGCGCGGCGGCGGAACCCGCCGGCTGCGGAAGCAGGTACTTCTCCTGGCCGCCCAGCAGCCACACCTCGTGGCCGTTCGCCGTGAGGTCGAGTGACTGGTCGGTCGGCAGGTCCTTCTCGTCGCCCTTGTGGATGATGTAACTGAGGCTGGTGGCACCCGCGTTGAGCGGCACCTCGAAGACGGCGCCGTAGGCGTCGGTCCGCACCGGCTTCAGGGGGTTCGACCAGTCGGTCGGGGTGGCGGCGCCCGTCCAGACGTGCAGACCCCAGCCGTCGTGGTTCCCGTCGGCACGGTGGTAGTGCAGCAGCGCCTTGCTCTTGTCCTGGGCGGGGTACTCCGGCCTCTCGGTGCGGACGTCCGCGCTGCCCTGCTCGATCCAGACCTCGCCGGTCTTCGTCACGTCGATCGAGCGGTCGGCGGAGACGTCCTTGTTGCCGTCCTTGTCGATGACCAGGAAGCCGACGTTCGAGGCGCCTTCCTTCAGCTTGACGTAGGCGAAGGCGCCGTACGCGTCCCGCCCGACGAAGGGGTGGCTGTCCGGCCAGGTGGTCGACTCGCCGTCGGCGAGGTCGCCCCAGGCGTACAGGCCCCAGTCGTCGTAGTCGCCGTCGGGGCGCTGGTAGTGGACGACCGCGTAGTCGCGGGAGGACGCGGAGGGGGTCTCCTCGACGGGCGGGGTGCCGGTGGTGGAGGCAGCCGTGGCGCTCGCGGTGCGGCCGGCCGAGTCGATCACGACGGCCTTGTAGCGCAGGGCTGTTCCGGCCGGCACGTCCTTCCCGACGACCTGCGTGACCTTGTAGGGAGCGTGGTCGGCGGAGCCGAGCGTCCGCCACGTGCCGTTGCCGACCTGGGCGGCGAAGACGACGCGGTTGAGCTGCCCGCCGTCGACGTCGGCCGTCAGCTCGACGGTGCCGGTGGCTCCGGCGTCGGGAGCCTTGAGGGTGAGGGTCGGCGCGGTCGCGGGCCTGGCGAGCTTCCCGGCCGCCTTGAGGACGATCGCCGAGCCGGCCGGGACGGTGACGGTGAGCTTCCTGTCCGCGCCGGACTTCGCCGTGCCGTCGGTGCCGTGGATCCCGCGGTACGTCATGTTCGCCGAGCCGGACGCGAAGGCCGCCGTCTTCGCCTCGTCCGCGTTGTTGAAGGCGACGACGTACTCGGTGCCCGTCCTGGCGTCGGTGCGGGAGAAGGCGTAGACGCCGGCGCCGTCGGCCGCGTAGCGCTCGGTCTGGACGCCGTCGGCCAGGGCGGGGTTGGCCTTGCGGAGCTTGGCCAGGGCGGCGATCTGCTGGTACAGCGGGGCGCTCGTGTCGTACGCGTCGTCGGCGTGCGTACGGTCGGTGCCGATCTCGTCGTCGTCGAGGTAGTCGGCGGTCTTCGACGCGAACATCGTCTGGCGGGCGTCCTTGTCGCCGCCGGCGCCGGTGAAGCCCTGCTCGTCGCCGTAGTAGACGACGGGGTTGCCCCGGCTGAGGAACATCAGCTCGTTGGCGAGTTCGTCCTTGGCCAGCAGCTCGGCGTCGGTGGCCTTCGGGTTGTCCTGGCCGAGGAAGTACCCGACGCGGCCCATGTCGTGGTTGCCGAGGAAGGTGACCTGCTCGTACGCGTTGGCCTTGTCGGTCGTGTACTTGTAGTCGTCGGCGAAGACGGACGCCAGCCTCCGCGCGCTGCCGCCCTGCGAGGCGTAGGCACGGGCGGCGTCCTGGAAGGGGAAGTCGAGCGTGGAGTCCAGGCGGCCCTGGGTGACGTAGGGCGAGGTGACCGACGTGTCGGCGGAGTAGACCTCGCCGAACATGAAGAAGTCGTCGCGGCCCCGCTCGGCGGCGTAGGCGTCCAGTGCCGTCGCCCACCGGGTCCAGAACTCGGTGTTGACGTGCTTCACGGTGTCGATCCGGAAGCCGTCGATGTCGAAGTCGCGGACCCACCTCTCGTAGATCCGCTCCATGCCCTTCACCACCTCGGGACGCTCCGTCCACAGGTCGTCGAGGCCGGAGAAGTCGCCGTGGGCGGAGCTCTCGCCGGCGAACGTGGAGTCGCCGCGGTTGTGGTACATCGTGGGGTCGTTGAGCCACGACGGGACCTTGGTGTTCTTCTTCGCCGCGGGCACGGTCGGTGTGCGCGGGAAGGAGTCGCCGTCCACCGAGGGGAAGCGCTTGGTGCCGTCCGCGTAGTCGGTGTCGTCGAAGGGCTCGCCGTCCTCGGTCAGGTACGGGAAGGCGCCCTTGGAGAGGTAGCCGTAGGACTTCTCCTCGTAGTCGACGACGTCGGCCGTGTGGTTGGTGATGACGTCGAAGAAGACCTTCATGCCCTTGGCGTGTGCCTTGGAGATGAGGGTCTCCAGGTCCTTGTTGGTGCCGAAGTGCGGGTCGACCTGCGTGAAGTCGGTGATCCAGTAGCCGTGGTAGCCGGCGGAGGCGTCGGCGCCGCTGCCCTGCACGGGCTGGTTCTTGAAGATCGGGGCCATCCAGATGGCGGTGGTGCCCAGGCCCTTGATGTAGTCGAGCTTCCTGGTCAGGCCCTTGAGGTCGCCGCCCTGGTAGAAGCCCTTGTCGGTGGGGTCGTAGCCGGTGGCGAGGCGCGAACCGGTCAGGCCGCCCCGGTCGTTGGACGTGTCGCCGTTGGCGAAGCGGTCCGGCAGCACGAAGTAGAACTGCTCGCGGGTGAGGTCGTGACGGGCTTCGGCCTTCGCGAGCTTCGCGTCGGACGGGGGCGCGGGCGGGGTGTCTGCCCCGGCCGCGAGGGGCTGGACGAGCGCTGCGGTCAGTGCGGTCACGGTGACCGCGGCGACCCGTCCGGCACGGTGGGTACGGCGCCTCGACGGCACCGGCCATCTCGGTATCACAGCAGTGGACTCCTTGCGCGTACGGCTCTCTTGGGTCCGACCCCGCGCGACCGTATCGCCGAGGAAAGGCTTACAGCAAGAGTCCTGAAACCTCTGGAAAGAGTTTTCAGGAAGAGTGGGCCGGGTGCGGGCGTCACCGTTCCCCGGCTACCCTCCCCCGCATGCAGCAGGAACCTCCCCTCGTCCGCGAGGTCTTCCCGGATCTCGTCGACGAACTGGCCGCCCTCCTGGAGGAGGAAGGGGAGCGTGAGCTGGCCATCACCGTGCGGGATGTCCGGCTGGTCGGCGACTGCGGCTGTGGCGACGACTTCTGCCAGAGCATCCGGACGGCGGACCATCCTCAGGGACAGCCGTTCGGCCCGGGCCATCGGTGCGTGCCGCTCATGCCCGCGCAGGGCATGCTGGTCCTCGACGTCGTGAAGGGCCGGATCATGTACATCGAGATCCTGGAGCGGCCACCCCTGCGCCGGCGCGTACGGCCGTGAGCGGGGTGGCCGCGGGTCACCTCGGCAAGCGGCGGCTCAGCAGCCCGACTTGCCCGCATGGATCGCCAGGGCGGTGTTGGCGCCGAGTGTGGCGGTGAACCGGCCCGAGCCGTTGACCGTCACGGTGGTGTTGTTCTGCACGTTGCAGTAGGTCCCCGCGGGCAGCGAGGTCTGGTAGGTGCGGCTCAGGGCGCTCGGCTCGTGGTTGACGGCGACGTAGCCCTTGGCGCCGCGGCCGAAGGCGATCGCGTCGCCGCCGTTGTCCCACCAGTCGGTGAGGGACTCGCCGCGGACGGCGTTGCGGAAGGCGACCATGCGCTGGATCTCCGGCCAGGCGTGCTGGCACTTCCAGCCGTTCTGCCAGCAGGCGGTCACCGAGCCGCCGTCGGGCGGTCCGGCGTCCGTGTCGGACCACTCGTAGCCGGAGTTGACGTCCGGGGCGCCGTACGGGTGGGCGAGCATGAAGACGTTGGCGAGCGTGTAGTTGGCGCCGTCCTTGTAGCTGAGGGTGCTGCCGTTGCGCTCGGTGTCGTGGTTGTCGACGAAGACACCGGCGACCGAGCTGTTCAGGTAGCCCCAGCCCTCGCCGTAGTTCTTCAGGTAGGCGAGGTTCTCGTTGTTGAAGACCCGCTTGAGGTCGTAGGCGTAGCGGAACTCCTGGACGTCCCCGTTGCCCGTGTACTCGGTGGGCTGGACGGCCTCTCCGCTGCCGTGGATGACCTCCTGCTTCCAGTACGCGTTCGGATTCGTGAGCCGGGACTTGATGTTGGCGAGGTCGGCGGCGTCCACGTGCTTGGCGGCGTCGATGCGGAAGCCGTCGACGCCGAGCGAGAGCAGGTCGTTCAGGTAGCCGGCCACGGCACCGCGGACGTAGGACTCGCCGGTGTCGAGGTCGGCGAGGCCCACCAGTTCGCAGTGCTGGACGTTCCAGCGGTCCTGGTAGTTGTTGATCAGGCTCGTGCAGTCGTCGAAGTCGTACGACGAGTACAGGCCCGGGTAGGAGTACTTCGTGTACGACGAGCCGCCGGTCCCGGTGCCGTTGCCCGCAGCCATGTGGTTGACGACCGTGTCGACGACGACCTTCACACCGGCCGCGTGGCAGGTGTCGACCATGTTCTGGAAGGCCGCACGGTCGCCGAGGCGCCCGGCGATCCTGTAGCTCACCGGCTGGTAGGACGTCCACCACTGCGAGCCCTGGATGTGCTCGGCGGGCGGCGAGACCTGGACGTAGCCGTACCCGGCCGGGCCGAGGGCGTTGGTGCACTCCCTGGCCACCGAGGCGAAGTTCCACTCGAAGAGGACGGCGGTGACGTCCTTGGTGCCGGGCGGGGAGGCGTGGGCGGAGCCGGCGGGGACCGTGACGGCGGCCGCTGCGGCGAGCGCGGTCACGGTGGCGGCGGTGGCGGACCATCTCGATATCACAGGCGTGAACTCCTTGCGATTGCGGCTCAGTCGGATCCCCCCTGCGCCGCGGCGCGGCTTCGTTGCCGGGCGCCGATCGGGAAGGTACCGCCATCGAAAGCTTTACAGCAAGAGAGTTGAAAGCTTTAGCAAGAAGTTTCAACGACAGAGGGCCCGCCGTGGCGGGCCCTCCGGATTCGAGTAGCCGTCAGGCCGTCGTCCACCAGACCGTCGTGTCGGCCGGCAGCTTCGCCTCGCCGTCCGTCTCGGCGATCTCGCCGCTGGCGAGGAGGAGCCGGCCGTACGCCGGGGTGGTCACCGACTCGCCGCTCGTGTTGGCGACGCAGACGAACTCGCCGCGGCGGAAGGCGAGGACGCCCTCAGGAGCCTTCAGCCACTCCACCGACTCCCCCGCGCCCAGGTCGGGCTGTTCGCGGCGGGCGGCGAAGGCGGCACGGTAGAGCTCCAGGGTGGAACCGGGCACGCCGCTCTGCGCCTCGACGCTCAGCTCGCCCCAGCCCGCCGGCTGCGGCAGCCAGCTGCCGCCGGCACCGAAGCCGTACGACGATCCCCCACGCGTCCACGGGATCGGCACCCGGCAGCCGTCACGGAAGCCGTCCTGGCCGGCGCCCCGGAAGTAGGCGGGGTCCTGGCGGACCTCGTCGGGCAGGTCGACGACGTCCGGGAGGCCGAGTTCCTCGCCCTGGTAGACGTACGCCGATCCGGGCAGCGCCAGCATGAGCAGGGTGGCGGCACGGGCCCGGCGCAGGCCGAGCTCGCGGTCGCCGGCCGTGCGGATCTGGGTACCGAGGCCGGGCGGGTTGGCGAAGCGGGTGGCGTGCCGGGTGACGTCGTGGTTGGACAGCACCCAGGTGGCGGGGGCGCCGACCGGGCGCATGGCCTCCAGGGTGCGGTCGATGACCTGTCGCAGTTCCTCCGCGTCCCAGTCGGTGCCCAGGTACTGGAAGTTGAAGGCCTGGTGGAGCTCGTCCGGGCGGACGTAGTTCGCGGTGCGCTCGACGGTCGGCGTCCATGCCTCCGCGACGAAGATGCGCTCGCCCGCGTACTCGTCGAGGACCAGGCGCCACTGGCGGTAGACCTCGTGCACACCGTCCTGGTCGAAGAACGGCATGACATCGTTGCCCAGCAGCTTGAGCTGCTCGTGGGATCCAAGGTCGGGCAGGCCCTCCGCCTTCACCAGGCCGTGGGCCACGTCGATGCGGAAGCCGTCGACGCCCATGTCGAGCCAGAAGCGGAGGATGGAACGGAACTCGTCGCCGACGGCGGGGTGCTCCCAGTTGAAGTCGGGCTGCTCGGGGGCGAATAGGTGCAGGTACCACTCGCCGTCGGGAAGGCGCGTCCACGCGGGCCCGCCGAAGATCGACTCCCAGTCGTTGGGCGGGAGTTCGCCGTCGGCGCCCTTGCCCGGGCGGAAGTGGTAGCGCTCCCGCAGCGGCGAGCCGGGGCCCTCCGCCACCGCGCGCTTGAACCACTCGTGCTGGTCGGAGGAGTGGTTGGGGACCAGGTCGACGATGATCCTGAGGTCCAGCGCGCGGGCGTCGCGGATCAGCGCGTCGGCGTCCAGGAGGTTGCCGAACATGGGGTCGACGGCCCGGTAGTCGGCGACGTCGTAGCCGGCGTCGGCCTGCGGGGAGGCGTAGAAGGGGCTGAGCCACACGGCGTCCACGCCGAGGTCGCGCAGGTACGGCAGTCGGGAGCGGATGCCCTCCAGGTCGCCCATGCCGTCGCCGTTGCTGTCGGCGAAGCTGCGCGGGTAGACCTGGTAGATCACCGCGTCCCGCCACCAGTCGCGGCGCTTGGCGACGGTGACGACGGCGGAGGTTTCGGCCGGGTCGGCGGAGTGCTGGCTCATGGCGTCCTTGATACGTAACTGGGTTTCGGTCATGGAGGCTTGGGTTCGGTACGGCGGCGGGTGACTTGGCGGCCGCGGTGACAGCGGGGTCGGATGGCCACCGCGGCCGCCACCCGCGCGACCAGGCGCGCGGGAGTCTGTGCGCGAAGGGCGCTCAGCCCTTCGTGCCGCCCGCGGTGAGGCCGGTCACCAGGTTCTTCTGCACGAAGTAGAAGAACGCGGAGACGGGTATGGCGATCAGCACCGCGGTGGCGGCCATCAGGTTGCGCTGCGCGTCGTGCTCGCTGACGAAGGTCTGCAGACCGACGGCGAAGGTGTACTTCGTGTCGGACAGCATGAACGTCGCGGCGAACGCGACCTCGCCGAAGGCCGTGAGGAAGCTGTAGAAGGCGGCGACCGCCAGGCCCGGCTTGGCGAGCGGCAGGATCAGTCGCGCGAACGTGCCGAAGGGGGTCAGCCCGTCGACCCGTCCCGCCTCGTCTATCTCGAACGGGATGGTGTCGAAGTAGCCCTTCATCAGCCATGCGCAGTACGGAACGGTGGTCGTGCAGTAAACCAGGATGAGACCAAGGTAGCTGTCGATGAGCTGCAGTTCCGAGAGGATCTGGTACATCGGCACCATGAGGACGGCCACCGGGAACATCTGTGTGACCAGCAGGACCCACATGAACCTCCGGTAGCCGGGGAAGCGCATGCGTGAGACGGCGTAGCCGGTGGTGGCGGAGATGACCACGCCGATGAGGGTGGTGCCCAGCGTGACGATCATCGTGGTCTGCAGCCAGTCGAAGAACTTCGTCTCCTGGAGCACGAACACGTAGTTGTCGAAGGTCATCTTGGACCAGATGCCTCCGGGGTGCAGGTAGTCGTCCTTGTCCGGGCCGAGGGACAGGAAGACCAGCCAGGCGACCGGGAAGAGCGCGATCAGGCTCGCGACGATCAGGATGGCGTGGGAGACGAGCCGGGCGGCGGGGGTGCTCTCGCCGCGCTTGGTCACCTTGCCCGGAGAGGGCGCCATGGAGTCCTCCTTGGTCACCGGGGCCGTGGTCTCGACGGTGGTCGTGCTCATGGTGACTCCTTCCTCAGATCGCGAGCTGTTGGTCATTGCGGTTCAGCCAGCGACGGTAGAAGGAGGTGAAGACGATCAGGATGGCCAGCAGCAGGATGCCGTAGGCGGCCGACTGCGCGAAGTCACGCGGCTGCTGTCCGAAGCCGAGGTAGTAGGCCCAGGTGACGAGGATCTGGGCGTCCGGGGCGGTGTTGCCGAACAGCAGGAAGATGATGGCGAACTGGTTGAAGGTCCAGATGACGCCGAGGAGCACGACGGTGGAGCTGACGGACCTCAGGCCGGGCAGGGTCACGTGCCTGAAGCGCTGCCAGGCGCTCGCGCCGTCCATCTCGGCGGCCTCGTAGAGCGAGGCGTCGACGGACTGCAGGCCGCCGAGCAGCGACAGCATCATGAAGGGCACACCGCACCAGGTGTTGACCATGATCGCGCTGAACCGCTGCCAGAAGGTGTCCTCCAGCCACAGCGGGGTCGGCAGGTGGAGCGTCTCCAGGAAGGAGTTGATGATGCCGCCGTCGGCGAGCATGAACCGCCAGCCGAAGACGGTGACGAAGGTCGGCACGGCCCAGGGCAGGATGAGGATCAGCCGGTAGAGGGTGCGACCGCGCAGCTTCTGGTTGAGCAGCAGGGCGAGGCCGAGGCCGATCGTGTAGTGCAGGGTCACGCAGAGCGCGGTCCAGACGATCGTCCAGATGAAGTGCGACCAGAAACGGTCGTAGGCCGTGTCGCCCCACAGGATGTCGGCGTAGTTGTCGAAGCCGATGAACTTGTAGGTGGCCTCGATCTCGTTGACGCCGATGGTGCGGGCGGAGTTGAGGCTGTTGGCGTCGGTGAGCGTCAGGTAGAAGCCGTACGCCAGGGGGTAGAGCACGAGGACCCCGAGGACGATCACCACCGGGGCGATCATCGCGTAGGCGTACCAGTGCTTCTGGTATCCGTGCCTCAGGCGCCGGCCCAGCCCGGGCTTCGGCGCGCGGTCACCGCGGCGCTTGCCGGTCGCGCGGTCGATGGCGACTGTCATGGTTCGACAACCTTCGTCGTGAAACGGGGATCAGGGGCGGGCCGTGCACAGGCCGGTGGCCGCCGGATCCCTCCCCCGGTTGCGTGGGGGATCCGGCGGCCACTCGGGGTCACTTGGAGAAGTCCGGGACCAGCTTGGCGATCGCGGTCTCGGCGTTGCCCAGACCCTTGTCGAGGGACACCTTGCCTCCGGCGATCTGCGGCAGCTCGCTGTCCAGCGGGCCCCACAGGGAGCTGTACTCGGGCAGCGCCGGGCGGGGCTGGGCGGCGGGCAGGACGGTCTGGAAGCCGGCGATGCCCGGGTCGGCCTTGACCTCGGCGGTGTAGGCGTCGTCGCGGGTCGGCAGCGTGGAGTTCTTCAGCGCGATGGCCGACTGCGACTTCGCGGAGGTCATGAAGTTGACGAACTTCAGGGCCGCCTTCTGGTGGGCGGAGTCCGAGCCGGCGTAGACCGAGAGGTTGTGGCCGCCGGTCGGGGCGCCCGCCTTGCCGGTGGAGCCGGCCGGGACGGTGGCGATGCCGAGGTTGTCCTTGTCCTTGAAGGCCGAGCCCTTGAAGAAGTTGGTGATCTCCCACGGGCCCTGGATGATCGAGGCGACCTTGCCGCTGACGAACGCCTCCTGGATGTGGGCGTAGGCGTCGGCGGTGGTGTCGGCCTTGTGCAGGCCCTTGCCGTCGAACAGACTCTGCCAGGTCTCGTAGCCCTTCTTGGCGGGCGCCGAGTTGACGGTGACCTTCTTGGCGGCGGCGTCGACGGTGTCGGTGCCCTCGCCGTAGAGGAAGGTCTGCGCGTAGTAGGCCTGGGTGGAACCCCAGTAGCCGTCGACGCCGGTCTTGTCCTTGATCGTGGCGGCGGCCTTCTTCAGCTCGTCCCAGGTCTTGGGGGCCTCGACACCGGCCTTCTCGAAGAGCTCCTTGTTGTAGACCAGCGCCAGGGTGTCGGTGACCAGCGGCACGCCGTAGGTCTTGCCGTCGTACTTGGCCTGCTCGATCAGGTTGGGCTGGAACTTGGCCTCGTCGGCGAGGGCCTCGGTGCCGTCCAGCGGCAGGAAGAAGCCCTTCTTGGCGAAGGCGGGGGTCCAGCCGACCTCGGAGCGCAGGATGTCGGGGGCGCCCTTGGAGCCTGCGGCGGTGTCGAACTTGTTCTGCGCCTGGTCGAAGGGCACGTTGACGTACTTGACCTTGACGTCCTTGTTGGCGGCCTCGAACTCCTTGATCAAGGCCTGGTACGTCGGCGCCTCGTTGGTGGCGTTGGAGGTGTCCCACCAGGTGATGGTGACCGGACCGTCGGCCGAGTCGCCGCCGTCACTTCCGCCGCAGGCCGTCGCCGCGAGGGCGAAAGACGCCACCAGCGCGGTGGCCGCTATGCCACGCCGCATGAGTTCTCCTTGAGGGTGAAAGCCCGTGTGAAGCAGGTCACGGCCCCGTCTGCCGTTCCTGTCGACTTGCCGACTGCGCCGTTGCGGCCGCCGGGCGACGTGAACGTAACAGCGATGTAAGCGTTGCGAAAGAGCTTGCAGCAAAAAAGTGCAAGGCGTGCCGAGAGTTACCCCGCCGTGACCTCGCCTCGACCGCGATGAGACCCGTGGGACCTGGATTTCCCGCTGTCCAGCGGGTACCGGCACGGCTGTGCAAGACTCTGCAAGCTCTTGCCATACGTTTCCACCGCGCGGGACCATCCCTTGCGGAACCGGACGCCGACGAAGAACACGAGGGACCGCGATGAGGCAGCAACCCCCCGCGCGCCGTTCAACCGGACGCCCCCGGGGTCGGATCGGTGTGCAGGGCGAGGGCCGACCGGTACAGTCCACCCCTGTGACCACACGGCTTGCCGACATCGCTGCTCAGGCGGGGGTGAGCGAAGCGACCGTCAGCCGCGTCCTCAACGGCAAGCCGGGCGTCGCCGCCACCACCCGCCAGTCCGTACTGGCCGCCCTCGACGTGCTGGGCTACGAACGGCCGGTGCGTCTGCGGCAGCGCAGCGAGGGCCTGGTGGGCCTGATAACCCCGGAGCTGGAGAACCCGATATTCCCGGCACTGGCCCAGGTCATCGGGCAGGCCCTGACCCGGCAGGGCTACACGCCGGTCCTCGCCACCCAGACCCCGGGCGGTTCCACGGAGGACGAGCTGACGGAGATGCTCGTCGACCGGGGCGTGGCCGGCATCATCTTCGTCTCCGGACTGCACGCCGACACCTCCGCCGACATGCAGCGCTACGAGCAGCTGCGCGCCCAGGGCGTGCCCTTCGTGCTGGTGGACGGCTTCTCGCCGAAGGTGCAGGCGCCCTTCATCTCCCCCGACGACCGGGCGGCCATGACCCTGGCGGTCACGCACCTGGTGTCGCTGGGGCACACGAGGATCGGGCTGGCGCTCGGCCCCAAGCGGTTCGTGCCGGTGCAGCGCAAGATCGAGGGCTTCGTCCGTTCCATGCAGGACCAGCTGGGCCTGGGCGCGGACACCGTCGAGTCGGAGCTCGTCCAGCACTCCCTGTACACCCTGGAGGGCGGCCAGGCGGCGGCCACCGCGCTCATGGACCGGGACTGCACGGCGGTGGTGTGCGCCAGCGACATGATGGCGCTGGGCGCGATACGGGCGGCACGGCAGCGCGGCCTGGACGTCCCGAAGGACATCTCGGTCGTGGGCTTCGACGACTCCCCCCTGATCGCCTTCACCGACCCGCCGCTGACGACGGTCCGCAAGCCGGTCCCGGCCATGGGGCAGGCGGCGGTCCGCACGCTGCTCGAGGAGATCGGCGGGACACCCGCGCCCCACAGCGAGTTCGTGTTCATGCCGGAACTGGTGGTGCGCGGCTCGACCGCGTCGGCTCCCGGGGAGCGCGTACGCCCCTGAGGTCCGTACGCCCCTGAGGTCCGCGGCCTTCCCCTCTCGTTCCCGAGGCGGAGAGAACGACCTTCTCGCAGTGCGCCGGTAGGAGCTCCCAGGGGTCTTTTGGGCGTAGAAAGTGCGACTCGGCCCCGACCGGGGGATGATCGGCGAAAGAAGGCTTTTCTGGCAGACTCTGTGCCTATGACTGAGACGACCGTGACGACGCAGGAAGGGCCCGACGAGGCCGTTCCACAGGCGGTCACGGCCGACGACAGCGGGCCGGGTCTCCTGCGCCGGCTGCGCGCCCCGCGCCGGCCCCGCCTCTGGTTCGAGGTCCTGCTGGTCGCGATGAGTTACTGGACGTACTCACTGATCCGCAACGCGGTCCCGGAGCAGAGGGCCGAGGCGCTGCGCAACGCCGACTGGATCTGGAAGGCCGAGCACCACCTGGGCGTCGCGGTCGAGGAGTCCGTCAACCACGCCGTCAACTCGGTGACTTGGCTCATCGTAGGGATGAACTACTACTACGCGACCCTGCACTTCGTGGTTACGCTGGGTGTGCTGGTGTGGCTCTACCGCAGCCATCCCGGCCGTTACGCCGCGGCCCGCCTGGTGCTCTTCGCGACCACCGGTGTCGCCCTGGTGGGCTACTACCTGTATCCGCTCGCCCCGCCGCGGCTGATGAACGGCGGCGACTTCGTCGACACCGTCATGGTCCACCAGACCTGGGGCTCGATGGCCTCCGGCGACCTGAAGACCATGTCGAACCAGTACGCCGCGATGCCGTCCATGCACATCGGCTGGTCCCTGTGGTGCGGCCTGACGATCTTCGCGCTGGCCTCGGTGCCGTGGGTGCGGGTGCTGGGGCTGCTCTACCCGACGGTCACGCTGGTGGTGATCGTCGCCACCGCCAACCACTTCTGGCTCGACGCGGTGGGCGGCGTCCTCTGCCTCACGTTCGGTTTCGCGGTGGCCCGGGTCTGGTACGGGGCGCTGCCGTACGCGCTGCCGCGCCTGGTCCCGGTGAAGGCGAAGGACAGGCCGCTGCAGCCCACCCGGGCCTAGAGGGGGACCCGGGGGCGGGGCTCGGGCTCAGGGGCGGGGCCCGGGCCCAGGACAGGACCCGGACCGAGGCCGGACTCAGGGCAGGACCCGGACCGAGGCCGGACCCCAGGCCCAGGCCGGACCCCAGGCCCAGGGCGAGACTCAGGCCCAGGCCGGACCCCAGGCCCAGGGCGAGACTCAGCCGCCGTAGAACAGCTCGTCCACCACAGCCCGGGCGCGCCGGCCCGACCGCCGGTAGTCGTCCAGCATGTCGCCGACGTGTCCGGGACCGTAGCCGAGGTACCGGCCCACCGCGCCCAGTTCGCGGGCTCCCGAGGGGAAGGTGTCGCCGGCCCGGCCGCGCACCAGCATCACCGCGTTGCGCACCCGGGTCGCCAGCACCCACGCCTCGTCGAGGATCGCGGTGTCCCCCTCCGACAGCAGGCCGGCCGTGCGGGCGGCGGCGAGCGCGGCCCGGGTGCGGGTGGTGCGCAGGCCCTCGACGCGCGCGCCGTGCCGCATCTGGAGCAGCTGCACCGTCCACTCGACGTCGGACAGACCGCCGGGACCGAGCTTGGTGTGCAGTTTCGGGTCGGTGCCGCGCGGCAGCCGCTCGGACTCCATCCGGGCCTTCAGGCGCCGGATCTCGCGTACGGCGTCCTCGCCGAGGCCGGCCGCCGGGTACCGCAGCGGATCGATGAGCTCGACGAAGCGCCGGCCCAGCTCCTCGTCGCCGGCGACGGGTTCGGCCCGCAGCAGGGCCTGCGCCTCCCAGACCAGGGACCAGCGGCGGTAATAGGCCTCGTACGACTTCAGCGTCCGCACCAGCGGCCCGGACTTGCCCTCCGGCCGCAGGTCCGCGTCGATGAGCAGCGGCGGGTCGGCGCTGGAGATCTGGAGCAGGCGGCGCATCTCGGAGACGACCTTGCCCGCGGCGTCGGCGGCCTCGCGTTCGTCGACGCCCTCGCACGGCTCGTGGACGAAGAGCACGTCGGCGTCGGAGCCGTAGCCCAACTCGTGACCGCCGAAGCGGCCCATGCCGATGATCGCGAACCGGGTGGGCAGGGTGTCGCCCCAGCCGTCCCGGACCACCGCGCGCAGGGTGCCGGCGAGGGTGGCCGCCGTCAGGTCGGACACCGCGCCGCCGACCAGGTCCACGAGGGCGCCCTGGTCGGCCTCGACCGGCTGGGCCTCGGTGCCGTAGGAGGCGACGATGTCCGCGGCGGCCGTACGGAACAGCTCGCGGCGGCGGACCCCGCGCGCGGCCGTGACCGCCTGCGCGGCGCCGTCCGCGCGGCGGACGCCGGCGAGGATCTCCTGCTCCAGGGCGGCCCGGCCGCGGGGTGCCAGGCCGTCTCCGTCGCCGTCTCCGAGCAGCGCGACGGCCTCCGGTGCGCGCATCAGCAGGTCGGGGGCGAGACGGCCGGCGGACAGCACCCGGGCGAGGTTCTCGGCGGCGGCGCCCTCGTCGCGCAGCAGCCGCAGGTACCAGGGGGTCTTGCCGAGCGCGTCCGACACCTTGCGGAAGTTGAGCAGGCCGGCGTCCGGGTCTGCGGAGTCCGCGAACCAGCCGAGCAGGACGGGCAGCAGGGTGCGCTGGATGGCGGCCTTGCGGGTCACGCCCGAGGCGAGCGCCTCCAGGTGCCGCAGGGCCGCCGCCGGGTCCGCGTAGCCGAGGGCGACCAGTCGTTCGCGGGCCGCCTCGGGGCTCAGCCGGACCTCGCCCGTGGCGAGCTGGGCGACCGCGTCCAGGAGAGGGCGGTAGAACAGCTTCTCGTGCAGCCGTCGTACGACGCCGGCGTGCCGTTTCCACTCGCGGTTCAGTGCGCTGACCGGTTCGGTGCGCAGCCCCAGGGAGCGCCCGAGGCGGCGCTGGTCGGCCTCGTCCTCGGGGACGAGGTGGGTGCGGCGCAGCCGGTAGAGCTGGATGCGGTGCTCCATGGAGCGCAGGAAGCGGTAGGCGTCGTCGAGCTGGACGGCGTCGGACCGGCCGACATAGCCGCCGGTGGCGAGGGCCTGCAGGGCGTTCAGGGTGGTGCCGCTGCGCAGGGACACGTCGGAGCGGCCGTGCACCAGCTGGAGCAGCTGGACGGCGAACTCGACGTCCCTGAGGCCGCCGGGGCCGAGCTTCAGCTCGCGTTCGATCTCGGCGACGGGGATGTTCTCGACGACGCGGCGGCGCATCTTCTGCACGTCGGGAACGAAGTTGTCGCGCTCGGCGGCCTTCCAGACGAGGGGTTCGAGGGCGGCGACGTACGCCTCGCCGAGCTCGATGTCGCCGGCCACCGGCTGGGCCTTGAGCAGGGCCTGGAACTCCCAGGTCTTGGCCCAGCGCTGGTAGTAGGCGAGGTGGCTGGAGAGGGTGCGGACCAGGGGGCCGTTCCGGCCCTCGGGGCGGAGGTTGGCGTCGACGGGCCAGATGGAACCCTCGACGGTGGTCTCGGAGCAGACGCGCATCATGTGCGAGGCGAGCCTGGTGGCGGCCCTGAGGGCCTTGGTCTCGTCGGCGCCCTCGACGGCCTCGCCGACGAAGATGACGTCCACGTCGGAGACGTAGTTCAGCTCGTGGCCGCCGCACTTGCCCATCGCGATGACGGCGAGCCGGCACAGTGCCGCGTCCTCGGGGGCGGCGGCCCGGGCGATGGCGAGGGCGGCGCGCAGGGTCGCGGTGGCGAGGTCGGCGAGCTCGGCGGCGGTCTCGGCGATGTCGGTGGTGCCGCACACGTCACGGGCGGCGATGGACAGCAGACAGCGGCGGTAGGCGACACGCAGGGAGACCGGGTCGGTCGCGTCGGCCAGGCCGCGTTCGAACTCCTCCACCCCGGGGTGCAGGTCACGCGGCTCGTACATCACTAGGGCGTGCCAGTCGCTGGGGTGCCGGGCGAGGTGGTCGCCGAGCGCGGCGGAGGCGCCGAGCACCCCGAGCAGCCGGTCGCGCAGCGGCTTGGCCGCTATCACCGTGTCGAGCAGTTCGCGCCGGGCGGTGGGGGCGGGCTGGGCCTCCAGGAGCCGGACCAGACCGAGCAGCGCGAGGTCCGGGTCGGCGGTGGCGCCCAGGGCTTCCAGCAGCACCGGGTCGTCGCGGACGGCGGCCAGCTCCGGGCTGTCCAGGAGGCGCTCGGCGGCGGCGGGATCGGTGAAGCCGTGCCGCAGCAGCCGTGTGAAGGTGCTGCTCCTGCGCCCCGGCGCCGTCATCCCGGCCTCCCTGCGGATCAAGGTCGTATGCGCCTGAGCCTAACCGGAGACCCTGGGGGAAGCGCCGGGACGAGGGGGCCGGTTTCGGCGGGCCGGTGTCCCCGGACGTGGAATTGCCGTGAGCGGGGTCTGCACGGGTGCGGCGGGGGAAGGCCTTGGGTGAGACATGTCTGGAGGCCGCTGATGACCGGCAAGGAAACCGACAGGGAATCCGGGAAGCTACCCGAGGCCCGGCTCGACCCGCGCTACAGCGACGAGAACGCCGTCGCGATCCCCTGGCCCGACGCCGAGGCGCTGCTCGCCGCGGCCGAGCTGTTCTGGATCTCGACGGTACGGCCGGACGGGCGGCCGCACGTGACCCCGCTGCCGGCGGTGTGGGCGCACGGCGCGCTGCACTTCTGCACCGGCCCCGAGGAGCGCAAGGCGAAGAACCTCGCGCACAACGCCCACGTGGCGCTGACCACCGGCACCAACATCTGGGACAAGGGCTACGACCTGGTCGTGGAGGGCGAGGCGATCCGGGTGTCCGACGACGGGCGGCTGCGGGAACTGGCCGCCGCGTGGGAGACGAAGTACGGCGAATTCTGGCGCTTCGAGGTACGGGAGGGGTATTTCCACCACGGTCCTGGACACGCCGTCGTCTACGCGGTGGCGCCGAGCACGGTTTTCGGCTTCGGTAAGGGGGAGCCGTTCAGCCAGACGCGCTGGCGGTTCGACTGAGGCTCACCGAACACTCCCGTCAGAGGCGACATGGAGGACCAGCGATGGAGTTCACCCTCGAAGTGATCCCGCTGCCCGTGACCGACATCGACCGAGCCCGGGACTTCTACCGGGACAAGGTCGGCTTCCACGTGGACATCGACCAGGAGGTCATGCCGGGCATGCGGATCGTCCAGCTGACCCCACCGGGCTCCGGCTGCTCGATCGCCCTCGGCGACACCGTCTGGGAGACGATCCAGGGCCCGCGCCCCGCCCCCGGCTCCTACCAGGGCCTCCAGCTCTGCGTGACCGACATCAAGGCCGCCCACGCCGAACTGACCGACCGCGGCCTCGACGTGTCAGAGCCGGTCCAGTACACCCCGGACGACGGCGCCACCTTCATGTACTTCCAGGACCCGGACGGCAACGGCTGGGCGATCCAGGAGTACCGCCGCCGGGTCACGGAGCCACTGCATCAGGTACTGGCGAAGACGGCGCAGCAGTAGCGACGCCAAGGGGCGCGGGGAACTGCGCGACCGGTCCCCCACCGGGCCGCACTGTCCGCACGACGCCGCGCCCCCGGCGCATCCCTACAGCACCGGCAGGTTCTTCCGCAGCTCGAAGGCCGTGACCTCGCTGCGGTACTCCTCCCACTCCTGGCGCTTGTTGCGCAGGAAGAAGTCGAACACGTGCTCGCCGAGGGTCTCGGCGACGAGGTCGCTGCGTTCCATCAGCGTGAGCGCCTCGCCCAGGTTCTGCGGGAGGGGCTCGATGCCCATCGCGCGGCGTTCGGCGTCGGAGAGGGCCCAGACGTCGTCCTCGGCGCCCGGCGGGAGCTCGTAGCCCTCCTCGACGCCCTTGAGGCCGGCGGCCAGGAGCATGGCGTACGCGAGGTACGGGTTGGCACCGGAGTCGATGGAGCGGACCTCGATGCGGGCGGAGCCGGTCTTGCCGGGCTTGTACATCGGCACGCGGACCAGGGCGGAGCGGTTGTTGTGGCCCCAGCAGATGTACGAGGGGGCCTCGCCGCCGGCGCCTGCGGTGCGCTCGGAGCCGCCCCAGATGCGCTTGTAGGAGTTGACCCACTGGTTGGTGACCGCGGCGATCTCGGCGGCGTGCTTGAGCAGGCCCGCGATGAAGGAGCGGCCGACCTTGGAGAGCTGGTACTCCGCGCCCGACTCGTAGAAGGCGTTGCGGTCGCCCTCGAAGAGGGAGAGGTGCGTGTGCATGCCGCTGCCGGGGTGCTCGGAGAACGGCTTGGGCATGAAGGTCGCCTGGACGCCCTGCTCCAGCGCGACCTGCTTCATGACCAGGCGGAACGTCATGATGTTGTCGGCCGTGGAGAGCGCGTCGGCGTAGCGCAGGTCGATCTCCTGCTGGCCGGGGGCGCCCTCGTGGTGGGAGAACTCGACCGAGATGCCCATCGACTCCAGCATGGTGATCGCCTGGCGGCGGAAGTCCATGCCGATGTTCTGCGGGGTGTGGTCGAAGTACCCGGAGTTGTCGGCCGGGGTCGGCCGGGAGCCGTCGAGAGGCTTGTCCTTCAGCAGGAAGAACTCGATCTCCGGGTGGGTGTAGAACGTGAAGCCCAGGTCGGAGGTGCGGGCCAGGGCGCGCTTGAGGACGTAGCGCGGGTCCGCGAAGGACGGGGAACCGTCCGGCATGAGGATGTCGCAGAACATCCGGGCGGTGCCGGGGGCCTCCGCGCGCCACGGCAGGACCTGGAAGGTCGAGGGGTCCGGCTTGGCGATCATGTCGGACTCGTAGACCCGGGCGAAGCCCTCGATCGCGGAGCCGTCGAATCCGATGCCCTCGTCGAAGGCCTGCTCCAGCTCGGCCGGGGCCACCGCGACGGACTTGAGGAAGCCCAGCACGTCCGTGAACCACAGGCGTACGAACCGGATGTCGCGCTCCTCCAATGTACGGAGCACGAACTCCTGCTGCTTGTCCATCTTCCGCTTCCCCATCCTTGCTGGTCAGGCCGCCTGTCTCCCGTACTGCAGGAGGCGGTCGGGCACCTGAGCATCCCACCACAACACCATTTCGTGCGTGTTGCGCACCTTGATCGTCCGACCGACCTCGCGGTGAACGCCTCGGGTACGGCAGGTGCACGCTCTGCCGCCCATCTTGCCTGCTCGGACCGACATCCGTAATGCCGGGAGCCTGGCGGGTACCCGATCTTCGGCCATTCCTGTGCCCTGTCCACGACAGTTTCCTCCTCCCCCACTACGATCAGCGGACCCGAGCAGCCCCTTTTCCCCAGAAGGACACACCCCATGGGATCCGCGAAGACCAGCAACAGAGACCGCAAGGCCCGGATAGAGGAGATGCGGCGGGCCGAGGCCTCGCGTGAGCGCCGCAACCGGCTGCTCACCATCGCCGCGAGCGTGGTGGTCGTCGCCGGTCTCGTCGTCGGCGGTGTGGTCCTGGTCCAGTCGCAGTCCGACGACGACAGCACCGCGGCCGACGCGAAGACGACGGGGAGCTTCGTCACGGGCGCGGACGGGGTGAAGACCTGGAAGGGCAAGCTGAGCCAGACCCACGTCACCAAGACCGTGAAGTACCCGACGGAGCCTCCGGTCGGCGGCGACCACGACCGGGCCTGGATGAACTGCAACGGTGACGTCTACACCAAGGCGCTCAACAACATGAACGCGGTGCACTCCCTGGAGCACGGCGCGGTCTGGGTGACGTACACCGACAAGGCCGCGAAGGCGGACGTCGAGGCGCTGGCGGCGAAGGTGAAGGCGACGCCGTACACGCTGATGAGCCCGGACGACAAGCAGGCCGATCCGATCATGCTCACCGCGTGGGGGCACCAGCGCACGGTGACCGGTGCCGACGACCCGAACGTCGCCAAGTTCCTCGAGAAGTTCGTGCAGGGCGAGCAGACGCCCGAGAAGGGCGCGGCGTGCACGGGCGGTCTGTCCCAGTGAGGTTCGCCGGAGTGGCCGTCGCCGTGGCCGGGGTACTGGTCGCGGCGGGGGCCATCACCTACTCCGTCGCCGAGGACGGCGGTTCGGGCACGGTTCCCGCCGCCGACTCCGCGGACGCCGGGTTCGCGCGGGACATGGCGGTGCACCACCAGCAGGCCGTCGAGATGTCGTACATCGTCCGCGACCGCACCGGCGACGAGGAGGTGCGGCGGCTCGCGTACGACATCGCGCAGACGCAGGCCAACCAGCGCGGCATGCTGCTGGGCTGGCTGGACCTGTGGGGTCTGCCGAAGGTGTCCGCCGACTCGCCGATGACCTGGATGGGCATGGGCGCGATGCCGGCCGGCAAGGACGGGGCGCTGATGCCCGGCATGGCGACCGACACCGAGCTGAAGAAGCTCGGCACGCTGAACGGCAAGCAGGCCGAGATCTTCTTCCTCCAGCTGATGACGGACCATCACAAGGGCGGCATCCACATGGCCGAGGCCTGCGTGGAGCGGTGCGACGTCGGCGTGGAGAAGCAGCTGGCGCAGGGCATGGTTCAGGGTCAGGAGTCGGAGATCCAGCTGATGGCGGACATGCTGAAGGAGCGGGGCGGCAAGGCGCGCCCCTAGCGCGTCAACCCTCAAATGGCCTTGTCATTAGGTTAATTGGGACCCTCTTGAGACGTGCATTCCCCTGGCATGAACGGTTCATCGCCAGAGTGGCCACCGTCGAGTGATCCACTCGCGACGAACCGCACAGGGGGTTCCATGAGATCCAACCGCGCCAAGGTGCGCGCCGGGGTGAGCATGGCGGCGACACTGCCGATGCTCGCGGGCGCGCTGGCGCTCGGCATACCCGCGGCGCACGCCGCGGACAACCCGGGCCGGGACACGCTGGCAGGGACCAAACCCGCGTGGGCCACGACCAAGGCCGACAAGGGCGCCACGTCCGACAACTCCGGGGTGTCCGCCCGGGTCTATCTGGCCGGCCGGAACGCGACCGCCCTCGCCGCGTACGCGAAGGCCGTGTCCGACCCGTCCTCCGCCTCCTACGGCAAGTACCTGACGGCCCGGCAGGCCGAGGACCGCTTCGGCGCGACCGAGGCCCAGGTGGCGGCGGTCAGGTCCTGGCTGACGTCGGCCGGTCTGAAGGTCACGGGCGTGACGCGGCACTACGTCTCCGTCTCCGGTGACGTGTCCGCCGCCGAGAAGGCCTTCGGCACGCAGCTGCACAACTACGCCAAGGGCTCCAGGACCTACCGCGCGCCCACGAAGTCGGCCTCCGTGCCGGACGCTCTGAACGGCGCCGTCCTGACCGTCACCGGCCTGGACAACGCCCCGCACAAGGCGACCCACAGCGACACGCTGCCGCCGCCGGACGCGGTGTTCAAGAACGCCGGCCCGTTCTCCTCGTACTACGGCTCCAAGGTGGCGACCACGCTGCCGGACGCGTACGGCGGCAAGATCCCGTACGCCGTCAAGGGTTACACCGGCAAGCAGTTGCGGGCCGCCTACGGCGCGGGCTCGTACACCGGCAAGGGGGTCCGCGTCGCCATCACCGACGCTTACGCCTCCCCGACCATCGCCTACGACGCGGCCACCTACGCGAAGAAGCACGGCGACGCGGCCTATCCCACCGGGCGGCTGCGCCAGGTCCTGCCCGACGGCTACACCCACGCCGACGAGTGCGGGGCGTCCGGCTGGTACGGCGAGGAGACCCTCGACGTCGAGGCCGTGCACGCGGTGGCCCCCGCCGCGGACATCACGTACGTCGGCGGCGCCTCCTGCTACGACGACGACCTGCTCGACTCGCTCAGCAAGGTCGTCGACCAGCACCTGGCGGACGTCGTCTCCAACTCTTGGGGCAGCATCGAGACGGCCCAGACGCCGGACCTCGCGGCCGCCTACGACCAGGTCTTCCAGTTCGGCGCGGTCGAGGGCATCGGCTTCTACTTCTCCTCCGGCGACAACGGCGACGAGGTCGCCAACACCGGTACGAAGCAGGTCGACACCCCGGCCAACTCGGCGTGGGTGACGGCGGTCGGCGGCACCTCGCTGGCGGTCGGCAAGGGCGACAAGTACCTGTGGGAGACCGGCTGGGGCACCGAGAAGGCCTCGCTGTCGGCCGACGGCAAGAGCTGGACGGACTTCCCGGGCGCGTTCACCTCGGGCGCGGGCGGCGGCACCAGCAAGACGGTCGCCGAGCCCTTCTACCAGAAGGGTGTCGTCCCGAACGCGCTGGCCACGGCCAACAGCGCCACCGGCAACCGCGTGGTCCCGGACATCTCCGCGATCGCCGACCCGAACACCGGTTTCCTGGTCGGTCAGACGCAGACCTTCCCGGACGGCTCGCAGCAGTACAGCGAGTACCGCATCGGCGGCACCTCGCTGGCCTCGCCGGTGATCGCCGCCGTCCAGGCACTCGCCCAGCAGGCGGGCGGCGGCAAGGCGATCGGCTTCGCCAACCCGTCGATCTACGCGAGGTACGGCACGAAGGCGTACCACGACGTCACGGACAACCCCACGGGCTCCGGCCTGGCGGTGGCCCGCGTCGACTACGCCAACAGCCTCGACGCGTCCGAGGGGCTGCTCACCTCCGTGCGCACCCTGGGCGCGGACAGCTCGCTCAAGGCCGTGAAGGGCTACGACGACGTGACCGGCGTGGGTACGCCCGCGGGCGGTTACGTGGAGTCGTACCGCCGCCGCTGAGCAACCGCAGGACAGCACCGAGCGCCCGCCTCCCGACGTGGTCCGTCGGGGGGCGGGCGCTCACCTGCGCGGGCCCGTCGCCTCAGCCGTCGCCCGCGGGCGAGCTTGAAGGCGAGGTTGCTCGCCGCGGCGGCCGTGAAGGCGGCGGCGAGCACGAGCCAGTCACTCATGGATCAGGTCCCCCCTGGTGCGGTGTTCCGCGCCCAGTCGTAGTGCAGGGGGGAGGGGAGCCGTCCGGGTTCGACCGGAACGGGGACGGTTTGGGGAGGGTTGTGCTATCGGGCCGGGCGGCACGTCCGAGGGTCCAGGGGGCAAAGCCCCCTGGTACGGGAGCCGAGGGGCGGCGCCCCTACGAGGACCGCACGACCTCCGACGCCTCCGGCAGGTGCGTGGCGACCAACCGCCCGCGAGGGGCGACCGTACGCCGGTCCACGCCCGCGGCCACCCCGGCGACTCCGAGGCCGAGCACGGCCAGCACCGCACCCGCCACCGCCGGCGACGTCACGCCGAAGCCCGCGGCGAGGGCGAGCCCGCCGATCCACGCGCCCCCGGCGTTCGCCAGGTTGAACGCCGCCTGGTTGGCGGAGGACGCCAGCGACGGCGCGGCCGACGCCTTCTCCATCACCATCAGCTGAAGCGGCGACCCGGTGACGAACGCCGCCATACCGAGCAGCACGACCGCGAGTCCGGCACTCCACCCGGCGTTCATGAGCACCGGGAAGAGGGCCAGTACGGCCACCAGGGAGACCAGGCCCCCGAACAGCGTGCCCCGCAGGGAGTGGTCGGCGAGGCGCCCGCCCAGCAGGTTGCCCGCGGTCGCGCCGACACCGAACAGCGCCAGCAGCAGCGTCACGCTGGAGTCGGCGAAACCGGCCGCGTCCGTGAGCATCGGCGTGATGTAGCTGTACGCGGCGAAGAGCGCGCCGAAGCCCGCGACGGTCGTACCGAGCGCCAGCCAGACCGGCCCGGAGCGCAGCGCGGCGAGCTCGCCGCGGACACCGGCCCGTGGGGCGTGGGCGTCGTCGTGGGGGATCAGCAGCGCCAGGGCGGCGATGGCCGCGAGGCCGATCGAGGCGACGCCGAGGAAGGTCGCCCGCCAGCCGAAGTGCTGCCCCATGAGCGTGGCGACGGGGACGCCCGCGACGTTGGCGACCGTCAGGCCGAGGAACATCAGGGAGACGGAGCGGGCCTTGCGTTCCGGCGCCACCATCGTCGTGGCGACGACTGCTCCGACGCCGAAGAAGGCGCCGTGCGGGAGGCCGCTCAGGAAGCG
Source organism: Streptomyces resistomycificus (assembly GCF_001514265.1). Classification (GTDB taxonomy): domain Bacteria; phylum Actinomycetota; class Actinomycetes; order Streptomycetales; family Streptomycetaceae; genus Streptomyces; species Streptomyces resistomycificus. The sequence continues at coordinate 99,745 of NZ_KQ948990.1, forward strand.
GGCCGCCAGGAGCCAGTGGTAGTCGGGGGCGAACGCGGAGAGCGCGTTGCCGGCCACGAACAGCACCATCAGGCCGATCAGGACCTTGCGGCGGGACATGCGCGCGGTGACCGCGGCGAGCAGCGGTGCGCCGATGACCACGCCCAGGGCGTACGCGGAGACCAGGTGACCGGCCTCCGGGATGGAGACGTTCAGGTCGCCCGCGACGTCGGGCAGCAGGCCCATCATCACGAATTCGGTCGTACCGATGCCGAAGGCGCCCACGGCGAGGGCGAGCAGGGCCAGGGGCATGAAAAAACCAGTGCCTTTCGGGGGGAGCGGTGTTCCGTACGAAGCTTATGTTCAACTACGGAACAAAGGCCCCCGGGCCCGGTATTCCAGCAGGTCCGATCAGGAGGACGTGTCGACACTCACACTCACGCGCGCGGCCACCGGCAGATGGTCGCTGCCGGTCTCCGGCAGCGTCCAGGAGCTCTCCGGCTCCACGCCCTTCACCATGATCTGGTCGATCCGGGCCATCGGGAACGACGCCGGCCAGCTGAACCCGAAGCCGCTGCCCGCCGCACCCTGGGTGGAGCGCATCTGGGAGGTGACGGCGTTGAGCGAGCGGTCGTTCATCGTGCCGTTCAGGTCTCCGAGCAGGACGACCCGGGTCAGCTTCTCGTCGGCGATGGCCTCGCCGAGGGCGTCGGCGCTCTTGTCGCGCTGCCGGGCGGTGAACCCGGCCTCCAGCTTCACCCGCACCGAGGGAAGGTGGGCGACGTACACCGCGACCTGCCCGGAGGGCGTGGTCACCGTGGCGCGCATGGCGCGCGTCCAGCCCAGCTTGATGTCCACGGGCCTGACGCCGGTGAGCGGGTACTTGCTCCACAGTCCGACCGTGCCCTGCACCGAGTGGTACCCGTACGTCGACGCCAGCGCCTTCTCGTACGTGGGGACCGCCGAGGTCGTCAGCTCCTCCAGGGCGATCACGTCCGCGCCGGACGCGGCGACGTCGCGGGCGGTGCCGGCCGGGTCGGGGTTGTCGGCGTTGACGTTGTGCGTGGCCACCGTGAGGTCGCCGCCGCCTCCGGCCTTGTCGCTCAGGAGGCCGCCGAAGAGATTCAGCCAGACGATCGACGGGAGCAGCACCGCGATCAGGGCGGTGGCGGACTTCCGCACGAGAGCGAGGACCAGCAGCACGGGCACGGCGAGACCCAGCCAGGGCAGGAAGGTCTCGATGAGACTGCCGAGGTTGCCGACGGCGTTCGGGATGTGCGCGTGCAGCAGCATGACCAGGGCGACCAGCACCGCGAGCACGGCGACGACGAGACCGCGGCGCCAGACCCGCCGGTCACCGCGCCAGCCGGCGACCAGGCGGTTCATCAGGCGCCGGAGTCGGGCCCTTCGGTGCTCGGGTCCCGAGCCTCCGTTGTCCGTCTCCGTCATGTACGCCTGCTGCGCCATACCGTCGCCTCACTGCCTGCCGTGCACACCGTTCGCCCCCCGTGTCCTACGACCCTAGGGGATGTCCGGCCCGGTTCCTGCCGTCCCATGACGGCCGTACGGGCAGAGGACGTGCAACCCGGCGCCCCGAGTTCCGACCCCGGCCGGAGAAAGCGCGCTCTGTGACGAAACGCGCACACGCACTACCCGGAGGTCGAACTGACGGGCGGTGAACTGACGGGCCGTAGCCCTTCCAGCAACGTGTCGACGATCTGTTCCGACAGGCCCGCCGGGAGGTCGGCGTCCGGTCGCATGGTGGTGCGGAAGAGCATGGGGCCGACGAACATGTCGTTCATCAACTCGACGTCGACGTCCGTGCGGAGCTCGCCGTTGTCCTGCCCGCGGCGCAGGATCTCCAGCTGCAGCCGACGGCGCGGCGCGAGGACGGTCGCGTGGTACGCGCTCCAGATCCTCGGGCTGCTCTTCATCTGGACGTGCACGTTGTGCAGCAGGGCCGACGAGCGGGTCATCACCCCCCGCCTGCGCAGCTGTTCGAGGAGGGCGACGAGGTCGTCGCGCATCGACGTGCCGGGGAGTTCCGGGTCCGGGGGCTCCGCCGTGCGCACGATGTCGACGAAGAGTTCCTCCTTGCCGCTCCAGCGGCGGTAGATGGCCGCCTTGCCCACGCCCGCGGTCCGCGCGATGCGCTCGATGGACAGTTCGGCGAGCGGCACGCCCTCCTCCAGGAGCTTCATCACCCCTTCGACGATGGCGCGTTCCACGGCCTCGCTGCGGGGGCGGCCCTTGGCGGGGCCGGCTCGGTCGGGCCGGCTGTCGGCAAGGCTCACGTGTCTTCCGTCCTTTCGGTCGCGGCAGGGGGATTCTCTCCCGGACCCGCCCCCGTTCGTCGCGTGGCGGCCTACTCCGCCGTCGCCAACTCCTGCTCCTCCTCGCCCTCCTGGCGCACCGGCTCCTTCCCCGGCAGGAACAGGGCCACGACCACCGCGCCGATCACCGCGATACCCGATCCCCACAGCGCGGTGACGTGCATGGCGTGCAGGAACGCGTCGTGGGCCGGGCCGACGAGCGCCTCGCCCCGGGGGCCGAGCTTCGCGGCGACGCCGAGGGTCGCCTCGATGGACTCCCCCGCGGTGTGCCGCAGGCCTTCGGGCAGCGCGCCGAGCCTGTCCTCGATGCCGCCCCGGTACGCGGTCGACAGCACCGAGCCCAGGACGGCGATGCCCAGCGCGCCGCCGACCTGGCGGAAGGTGTTGCTGAGGGCGGAGGCGGAGCCGGCCTTCTCGCGGGGCAGGGCCTGCATGATGACGACGCTGACCGGGGTCATGATGTGCGCCATGCCGGCGCCCATGAAGAAGAAGATCACCTCGAGGATCCAGATCGGGGTGTCCGCCTCCAGCGTGGCGAACGCCGCGAGCATCGCGGCGACGACCACCAGACCGGCCGTGGTGGTGACCTTGTGGCCGAAGCGGTCGACGACCAGCCGGGCGCGTGGCGCGAAGATCATCTGGGCGGCGGCCAGCGGCAGCATCAGCAGGCCGGTCTGCAGCGGCGAGTAGCCGCGCACGCTCTGGGTGTAGAACACCGAGAAGAAGGTCACGCCCATCAGCGCGAAGAAGACGAGGGCGATGGCGGCTATCGCGGCCGAGAAGACCTTGTTCTTGAAGTAGGTGACGTCGATGGACGGGTGGTCGCTGCGCTTCTCGAACACGACGAAGGCGGCGAGGACCAGGACACCCGCGGCGATGGTCGCCAGCACCGTGGCGTCGGTGAAGTCGGCCTTCTGGCCGCCCTTGATGATGCCGTAGACCAGCAGGACGAGACCGACGACGGACAGGACGACCCCGACGGCGTCGATCCGGCCGGGGTTCGGGTCGCGGGAGTCGGGCACCAGCCACAGCATCAGGGCGACCGCGACGATCACGATCGGCACGTTCACCAGGAAGACCGAGCCCCACCAGAAGTGGTCGAGCAGGACCCCGCCGGTGATGGGCCCGATGGCGATGGCCAGGCCCACGCCGCCGGCCCAGATCCCGATCGCCTTCGGCTGCTCCTCGCGTTCGAAGACGTTCATCAGGACGGCGAGGGTGGCGGGCATCACGAAGGCGGCGCCGAGGCCCATCACCGCGCGGAAGGTGATCAGCTCGCCGGGCGAGCCGGACGAGGCGGCGAGGGCGGAGCCGATGCCGAACACGACGAGGCCGCCGACCAGGACCCTCTTGCGGCCGAGCCGGTCGCCGAGCAGACCCGCGCTGAACAGCAGGCCGGCGAAGACCAGGGTGTAGGAGTTGATCGCCCACTCCAGCTCGCCCTGGGTGGCGCCGAGCCCCGTCGGGGCGGGCGTCGAGATCGTCTTGATGGCGACGTTCAGGATCGAGTTGTCGAGCACCACGATCAGCAGGCTCAGCATCAGGACGCCCAGAATCGCCCAGCGGCGCCGGTGCAGCGTGGCAGAGGTAGTCATGGGGCCGAGACTAGCTATTTACGATACGAGACCGTGCCGTATCGGAATTTGTTTACCGAGCTCTTACGCACGCGAGCCCTTGGGGTGGCTGATCGATCACACTCGCCCGGGGCACCTCTGGCCCTCCCTGGCACGAGGTGCCACCATGGAGGTGATCCGGGGACACCGTCAGGGTGCCTCGAGATGACTGAAGGAGCCGTTGCAATGACGCAGCTATCGGCTGCCCACACGAAGCCCTCCGACGGCAGCAAGGCGCTGTACGGGGGCAAGGGCACGCGCCGCATCACCGTCCGCGACATCGCCGCCGCCAAGGAGCGCGGCGAGAAGTGGCCCATGCTCACCGCCTACGACGCGATGACCGCGTCCGTCTTCGACGAGGCCGGCATCCCGGTCATGCTGGTCGGGGACTCGGCGGGCAACTGTCACCTCGGGTACGAGACCACCGTGCCCGTCACCCTCGACGAGATGACCATGCTCTCCGCCGCCGTCGTACGGGGCACCCAGCGCGCCCTCATCGTCGGCGACCTCCCCTTCGGCTCCTACCAGGAGGGTCCGGTGCAGGCGCTGCGCTCGGCGACCCGGCTGGTGAAGGAGGCCGGGGTCGGGGCCGTGAAGCTGGAGGGCGGCGAGCGCTCGCACCGGCAGATCGAGCTGCTGGTGGAGTCCGGGATCCCGGTGATGGCCCACATCGGCCTCACCCCGCAGTCCGTCAACGCCATGGGCTACCGCGTCCAGGGGCGGGGCGAGGAGGCCGCGCAGCAGCTGCTGCGGGACGCCAAGGCCGTGCAGGACGCCGGGGCGTTCGCGGTGGTGCTGGAGCTGGTTCCGGCGGAGCTGGCGGCCGAGGTGACGCGCGTGCTGCACATCCCCACGGTCGGGATCGGGGCCGGTGCCGAGACGGACGCGCAGGTGCTGGTGTGGACGGACATGCTGGGGCTGACCGGCGGCCGCGTCCCGAAGTTCGTGAAGCAGTACGCCGATCTGCGTGAGGTCATGGGCAACGCGGCGAAGGCGTTCGCGGAGGACGTCGTGGGCGGGACGTTCCCGCTGGAGGAGCACAGCGTTCACTGAGCCGAACCGAGCCATTGCGGCACCATGGCGGCCCGCCGATCTTCCCCCGTCGGCGGGCTGCTGCCGCGTTCGGGCTCCGGCCGTCCCTGGGGGCTCCGCCCCCAGACCCCCGGCCTGTGCCCACCCACCACCCGACTCGGTCGGTCGAGAGGTGCGCCGTCGACCGGGGAGGTCTGAGGACGGAGCCCCAGCGGCGCCCGCACCCGCTGCCGGGGGGCCGGAGGCGACCGTCGGCACCTGTCGGGGGTCTGCAGGCGACCCCCGGGCCGCTGGCCGGGGCCCGGAGGCGACCGTCGGCACCTGTCGGGGGTCTGTAGGCGGGCCGTCGGTCGCTCTCGGTGGTCTGTCGGTCGTTTGTCGGTGGTCTGTCGGTCGGGCCTGACAGCGTCATCGGCATGACGCGAATCGACGACAACCCCAGTGGCGCACGCAGCGCCGTGACCGTACGGGGGCTGGTCAAGCACTACGGCGAGACCAAGGCACTGGACGGGGTCGACCTGGAGGTACGGGAGGGCACCGTGATGGGCGTCCTCGGCCCGAACGGCGCCGGCAAGACGACCCTCGTGCGGATCCTGTCCACCCTGATCCAGCCCGACGCCGGCCAGGCGACCGTCGCCGGCTACGACGTCGTACGGCAGCCGCGGCAGCTGCGCCGGGTCATCGGACTGACCGGGCAGTACGCCTCCGTGGACGAGAAGCTCCCCGGCTGGGAGAACCTCTACATGATCGGCCGCCTCCTCGACCTGCCCCGCAAGGAGGCCCGCGCCCGGGCCGACGAACTGCTGGAGCGGTTCTCGCTCACCGAGGCGGCCAGGCGGCCGGCGGCGACGTACTCGGGCGGCATGCGGCGGCGCCTCGACCTGGCCGCGTCGATGATCGGCCGCCCGGCCGTGCTCTACCTCGACGAACCCACCACCGGCCTCGACCCGCGCACCCGCAACGAGGTGTGGGACGAGGTCAAGCGGATGGTCGGCGACGGCGTCACCGTCCTGCTCACCACCCAGTACATGGAGGAGGCCGAGCAGCTCGCCGGCGAGCTCACGGTCGTCGACCGCGGCAAGGTCATCGCGAACGGCGCCATCGAGGAGCTCAAGGCGAAGGTCGGCGGCCGCACCCTGCGCATCCGTCCGCTCGACCCGCTGCAACTGCGCCCGCTCGCCACCCACTTGGACGAGCTGGGCCTCACCGGACTCGCGGCCACCTCGGTGGACGCCGAGCGCGGTGCCGTGCTGATCCCGATCCTCAGCGACGAACAGCTGACCGCGGTGGTCGGCGCGGTCACCGCGCGCGGCATCACGCTCTCCTCGATCACCACCGAACTGCCCAGCCTCGACGAGGTGTTCCTGTCCCTCACCGGCCACCGTGCCAGTGCCCCGCAGGACGCCGTACCCGCCGACGACCGTCAGGAGGTCACCGTATGAGTGCCGCCACCGCGACCATCACCGACCTCAAGGGGGACGGCCGTATCCCGCTGCGCGGCCATCTGCGCCACACCGGCGCACTGATCCGCCGCAACCTGCTGTGGATCCGGCAGGACCCGGAGTCGATGTTCGACGCCGTCCTGTTCCCGGTCGTCTTCACGCTGCTGTTCGTCTACGTCTTCGGCGGCTCCATCGGCCAGTCGCTCGGCGGTGGGCAGGAGGCGTACGTGCAGTACGTCGTGCCCGGTCTGATGGCGATGATGGGCATGAACATGGCCCAGGGGGTGGGGACCGGCTTCAACCAGGACTTCAACACCGGTGTCATGGACCGTTTCCGGTCCCTGCCGATCGGGCGCGGCTCGGTGCTGTTCGCCAAGATCGCGGTGGAGCTGGCGCGGATGCTGTTCGCCACCGTGGTGCTGATGATCGTCGGCGTGCTCGTCGGCTTCGACATCACCAACTGGGCGGGCCTGCTCGCCTCCGTCGGGCTGTCCGCGGTCTTCGGCACAGCCCTGATGTGGATCTTCCTCACCCTCGGCGTGGTGATGAAGAACGCGCAGTCCGTGCAGGCGATGGGCTTCCTGGTGCTGATGCCGCTGCAGTTCGGCTCGTCGATCTTCGCTCCGACCGCCTCGATGCCGGGCTGGCTGCAGAACTTCACCGACTACAACCCGCTGTCCTCGCTCGCGGACGCCGCGCGCGGGCTGATGGTGGGCGGGCCGGCCGCACACGACGTCTGGGTGACCCTCGGCTGGTCGGTGGCACTGACGGCGGTCATGGCGCCGGTCGCGATCCACAAGTTCCGTACCAAGGCCTGACCGGTCGGGCGTGCGCGGCCGGGGCGCGTCAGACCAGGGCGGTGGCCTCCTCGGGGGAGAGGCCACCGCCCTCGGCGTACGCCGTCTCGTACGCCGTGTCGCAGAGCACGGCCCGAATCCTCTCCTCCGCCACACGCCCGACCTCCCGCTCCACGGCCGACATGACGTGGCCGGCCGGCAGCAGGGCCGAGGCGGCGCCCAGGCAGCGGGCGGCGTCAGGGGCGCGGCGACCGCCGTCGACGCCGGCGAGGGCCGTCGCGGCGGTGACCAGGTAGGCGGAGCGCATGTGCGGGGCGAGGGCCTGGGACAGCGGGTCGCCGGCGTGCTCCAGCGCCCGCCGGGTCTTGGCCAGGGATTCCTCGTAGTGCCCGTCCACGGCGTCCAGCCATGCCTCGGCGCCCAGGATGAAGGCGTCGAAGACGACGAAGTGGGCGATTCCGAACTCCTCGCGCAGCAGCCTGAGCTGCTCGCGCGCCTCGGCGATCCGGCCGGTGATGCCGAGTCGGCCCGCGAGGAAGAGCCGGGCCGCGGGCATCGCCTGGTTGCCGGAGCCCTCCTTGCTGTCGATGACCTCGCGCAGCAGGCGCTCGCCGCGCTCGGCCTCACCCGAGTCAAGGAGCACGCTGCCGAGACGGGCGCCGAGCACCGCGGTCTGGGCGCGGGCGCCGAGGCGCTCGGCCTGGGCGATCGCCTCCTCGTAGTCGGCCGCGGCACGCAGGTACTCGCCCCGGCGTTCATGGGCCTCACCGCGGGCGGAGAGCGCCTCGGCGGTGCCCCACAGGTCGCCGAGCCGCCGGTAGATCTCCAGTGACTCGTCGGCGTCGCGGACCGCGTCGCCCGCCCAGTCGGCGCGGTTGGCGAGCAGGTTGGCGCGCATCTGCAGGCCGGCGGCGAGCTCCCACTCCAGGCCGGGAGCCTCGCGGCAGGTGCGGACGGTGGCGGCGATCAGCTCGCGCAGCCGGTCCATGTCCCCGGAGAGCATGACCGCGTAGAGCGAGAGGATGCCGGGGCTGCGGCAGGTCTGCGGCATGCCGGGCCGGTAGGTCCGGGCGATCACGCGCAGCTTCTCCTGCGCCTGCGGGGTCTGCCAGGCGTCCAGCTCCGTGTCCATGCAGGCGAGATGGACGAGGTGGACACCGCGCCGGGCCTCCGCGAGGACCTCGCCGGTCCACGGCAGCGGCACGTCGACGCAGCGCTCCCACACGGGGGCCGCGGGGGGCGCGGACGATGCGAAGGGGTCGGGGCCGAGGGCCTGGGCCTGGCGTGACCAGTTGCGGGCCACCAGCCGCTGGTCGCGCACCTGCCAGTACCAGGCCATCGACAGCACCAGGCAGATCGTCTCCTGCTCGTCGCCCGCCGCGACGGCCCGCTGCAGGGCGGCCCGGATGTTCTCGCCCTCGCGCTCGAACCGCTCGATCGCGGCGAGTTGGCCGGGGCCGCGCAGCAACGGGTCGGTGGTGCGGGCGAGTTCGCGGTAGTACGTCAGGTGCGCGCGCTCGGCCGGCTCGCGCGCGCCCGTCTCGTCGAGTCGCTCGCCCGCGTACTCGGCCACGGTCTCCAGAAGCCGGTATCGCATCCCGCCGTCCGCGCCCGAGGGAGCTGCGACCACGAGGGACTTGTCGACGAGCGAGCCGAGCGCGTCGAAGGCGGCGGGGCCGCAGACGGCCTCGGCGGCGGCGAGGTCGCAGCCGCCGGCGAAGACGGACAGCCGGCGCAGGACGTCCCGTTCGTCCGCGTCGAGCAGTTCCCAGGACCAGTCGACGACGGCACGCAGGGTCTGCTGACGGGGCAGCACGGTACGACTGCCGGAGGTGAGCAACCGGAAGCGGTCGTCGAGCCGGTCGGCGATCTGGCGTGCGGTCAGCATGCGCAGCCGGGCCGCCGCGAGCTCGATGGCCAGGGGCAGTCCGTCCAGACGCCGGCAGATCTCCGCACAGGCCTCCGGATCCTCCTCCGTACGGAAGCCGGGGCGGGCCGCCGCACCCCGCTCGGCGAGCAGCCGCAGCGCGACGGGCTCCGGCAACGGCTCCACGGGCCGCAGCAACTCCCCTGGCACGCCGAGGGGTTCACGGCTGGTGGCCAGTACCGTCAGGCCCGGACAGCGCTCCAGCAGCGCCTCCACCAGCCGGGCGGCGGCCTCGACGACGTGCTCGCAGTTGTCGAGGATCAGCAGCATCCGGCGGCGGCCGCAGTGCTCGGTGAGCCGCTCGACGGGGTCGTCGTGCCGCTCTCCCCCGGCCCGCATCGCCTCGGCGCCGGCCCCGTACAGCACGGTCTCGCGGGCGCCTACGGCGGTCAGTACGGCCTCCGGCACCGCCTCCGGCGCGTCGACCGGCGCGAGTTCGGCCAGCCACACGCCGTCCCGCGCCACGTCCCGCACGACCTCCGCGGCCTCCTGCGACAGCCGCGTCTTGCCCGCCCCGCCGGGCCCGAGCAGCGTGACGAGCCGGGCCGCGCCGAGGTCCCCCCGGATGGCCTCGATATCGGCCTCCCGACCGACGAAGGAGGTGAGACGGGCACGGAGGTTGGTCGGAGGGCCGGCGGCGGCGACAGCGGCGGCGGTGGCGGTGGCGGGGCCCGTGGCGGGACGGTCCGACGGGTGCGGGCCCGTGGCGGGACGGTCCGAGGGGTGCGGGGCCGTGGCGTGGGTGGCGGCCGGGCGTCGGTGGGCGTCCTGGTCGCGGGGGCTCGGCGCCGGGGCGAAGGCGTTGTCGGCGGCGGGGCGCGGCGGGGGACGGAACGCGTCCTGGCCGGGAGTACCCGGCCTCGTGCCGAAGGCGCCGTCGCCGACCGCTCCGGGCCCGCCGCGCGTCCCCGGCCGGAGCAACTCACCGTGCAGTTGCCGCAGTTCGGGGCCCGGGTCCGCGCCGAGTCGGTCGGCCAGCAGGCGGCGTACGTCCTCGTAGGCGGCGAGCGCCTCCGCGGCGCGGCCCGCGTCGCGCAGGGCGCGCAGGCGCAGGGACTGGAGGGGCTCGTCGAGGGGGTGGGTGTCACACAGGGCGGTCAGTTCGGGCAGGGAGCGTTCGGCGTGGCCCAGGGCGAGGGCGGCGGTGTGGCGGGCGCGCAGCGCGTCCAGGTGCCGGGCCTGCAGTCGGGCCGCCTCGGCGGTGCGGTCGGGCAGGTCGGCGAGGACGGGCCCGCGCCACAGGTCGAGGGCGTCATCGAGGACGACGGCCGCCTTCGCGGGGTCGTCGTCGGCCAGCGCGCGGGTGCCCTCGCCGGCCAGCCGCTCGAAACGGTGCAGGTCGATGTCGTCGGGCGGGGCGGCGAGGCGGTATCCGCCGTCCACCGAGGCGACCGCGTCCGCGCCGAGCGCCCGGCGCAGTCGGCCGACCAGCGCCTGCAGCGCGCCCGTCGCGTCGGCGGGCGGGTCACCGTCGCCCCACACCTCGTCGACCAGCAGCCCCGCCGGGACCGCCCGCCCGGCCCGCAGCGCCAGCACGGTCAGCAGGGCACGCAGCCGCGCCCCGCCCACGGGGACGAGCGTGCCGTCGGGGCGGAGGGCCTGGGTGGTGCCGAGGATGCGGTAGCGCACGGGGTCCATTGTCTCCGGTGCCGTCGGGACCGGTCACGGGGCTTTTACGGCGTGCCGGGAAGGGGCCGCGCCGTACTCAGCGTCCCAGCAGGGCCGCCTTCGCGTCCGCCCCGGTCCCCTCGGTCTCTGCGCCGGTAGGCACGTCGTGCGGGATGCCGCTCGCCTCGCGGGACGGTGTACGACAGCCGGGAGTCCGTGGCCGGGACGTCGAGGGTGACGACGGCACCCGCCCCGGAGCGCTTTCGGGGGCCGCCGAACCACTTGGGGCACGCGTCCACCGACCGCAGCCACCGCTCCCCCGGCACCGGCTGCCACGTGCCGCTGCCGGGCTCCGGCTCGGCGAACGCCTGGGTGACCACCTGGATCGCCCGCACCCGCCCCCGCACCTCGGGGAGTTCGGCGCTTTGGTGGGTCTCGACCGTGAGGAGGCCGACCGAGCGGATCGGGTCCCCTCGACGCGCCTCGCCGCGTTCCTCGCCGGCCCGGCGGCCGACAGGGTGCTGGTGCAGGGCGACCACCAGGCCCGTCTCGTCGCGCACGACCCGCACCGCGCCGTCCTCGCCCCGCACCTCCTCCGGCGGGCCGACGATCTTGCTGAGCTGGTCGTGCCAGCCGCCGCCCAGCACGTCGTCGGCGTCGCTGAGCAGCAGCGGCCAGCCGACCTCGTCCCCCAACGCGAACGGCGCGCCGCAGCACTCCATCTGCCAGTCCGCGTAGAAGACGTGCCACAGCCCCATGCCCCCAGCCTCCCCGGAACCAAGGCGGGACCGCGAGACGTTTTCCGCGTACGCCCGGTACGGTCGGGCAGTCGCACCACGCGCACACGAGTGAAGGCACACGAGTGAAGAGTGACCAGGGAGCCCCATGACCACCGCCACCACCCGCCACAGCGACCGGCGGATCAGCCCCGTCTTCGTCGGGATCCTCGCCGTGACCGCGGTGACCGGCTGGGCCACCTGGAGCGGGTTCGCCGAGCAGCCCGGGTTCTCCGTGTTCCTGTTCGTGACGGCGGCGTGGGTCGTCTCCCTGTGCCTGCACGAGTACGCGCACGCGCGCACCGCCCTGCACAGCGGTGACATCTCGGTCGGCGAGAAGGGCTACCTCACGCTGAACCCGCTGAAGTACACGCACGCGCTGCTCAGCATCGTGCTCCCCGTGGTCTTCGTGATCATGGGCGGCATCGGTCTGCCCGGCGGTGCCGTCTTCATCGAGCGCGGCCGGATCCGGGGCCGCTGGCGGCACAGTCTGATCTCGGCGGCCGGGCCGCTGACGAACGTGCTCTTCGCGGTCGTCTGCACGGCCCCGTTCTGGCTGGACGCGCTGGACGGCGTGCCGCGCGACTTCCGCTTCGCCCTCGCCTTCCTCGCCCTGCTCCAGGTCACCGCCGCGATCCTGAACTTCCTGCCGGTCCCGGGCCTGGACGGCTACGGCGTGCTGGAGCCCTGGCTGCCGTACGGCTTCAAGCGCCAGGTCGAGCCGTTCGCGCCCTTCGGCCTGCTGTTCGTGTTCGCGCTGCTGTGGCTGCCGGCGGTCAACGGCGCCTTCTTCGACGTGGTCGACTCGATCCTGAAGAGCCTGCAGATCAGCGACTTCGACACGTACTGCGGGCAGGAGCTGTACCGCTTCTGGCAGGGCTCGAACGACTTCTGCCAGATCAGCCAGTGACGGACTTCCGCACCTTCTGGCGCTTCACGTAGTACCAGCACATGTTGGACGACAGCCCCGCGAGCAGCACCCACACGATGCCCAGAAAGCTGCCCTGGGCGAAGGAGACGACCGCCGCGGCCACGGCGAGGACGCAGACGACGAGGGCGTAGAGGGCGAGGCGGGGCATCGGGTGGTTCTCCTGTCGGGGGGACACTGCTGCACTGCTGTGCACCACAGTGTCCCCCATCCGCCCACGTCCGCCTCATCCGCTCACACGTCGGTGATACGGAGTCCCGCGTGCGCCTTGTAGCGGCGGTTCACCGAGATCAGGTTCGCCACCAGCGACTCGACCTGGTGGGCGTTGCGCAGCCGCCCGGCGAAGATGCCGCGCATCCCGGGGATGCGGCCGGCCAGCGCCTGGACGATCTCCACGTCGGCGCGTACCTCGCCGAGGACCATCACGTCGGTGTCGATCTCCTCGATCTCAGGGTCCTCCAGCAGCACCGCCGACAGGTGGTGGAAGGCGGCCGTGACCCGCGAGTCGGGCAGCAGGGCGGCGGCCTGCTCGGCGGCGCTGCCCTCCTGCGGCTTCAGCGCGTAGGCGCCCTTCTTGTCGAAGCCGAGCGGGTTGACGCAGTCCACGACGAGCTTGCCCGCCAGTTCCTCGCGCAGTGACTCCAGGGTCTTGCCGTGGCCGTCCCACGGCACGGCGACGATCACGATGTCGCTGCGGCGGGCCGTCTCGGCGTTGTCGGCGCCCTCGACGCCGTGGCCGAGCTCCTCGGCGGCCGTCCGGGCACGGTCGGCGGCGCGCGAGCCGATGATCACCTTCTGGCCGGCCTTGGCGAGCCGGTAGGCGAGGCCCTTGCCCTGCGGGCCGGTGCCGCCGAGCACGCCGACGACGAGTCCGGAGACGTCGGGGAGGTCCCAGGGGTCCTTGGCGGGGGCCTTCTGTGCACTGTCGGTAGAGGTCATGGGCCGACTTTACGTCCGCCCCGCCGGCCGCGAGGGCCCGGGTGAGCCGCGTCACGGAGGCTCACCGGACGGTCGCCGGGGGGCGGCCGTGGGCGCCGTGGCGGGCCCGTCCGACGGGGGTGCGCCGTAGGCCCAAGTCGGGTGCATTCGGGCCGAACCGCGCACGGTGAAGGGCCGGTTGCGGCAGGATGCCGACCCATGGACGCCGTACGGGTCGCGCTGCTGCGCGAAGTGCTCGCCGGGACCGAGTGGTTGGGGGCCACCCGCCGTTTCGCGGGGGCGCTGCGGGGTTCCGTGGTGCCGCACGGCGGTGGCCTGCTGCTGGTCGGCACGCCGGAGTACGAGCCGTGGCACCTCGCCGCCCACCTGGTGGACGAGGCCGCGTGGTCGGGGACGCCGGAGCTGGCCCCGACGCTCGTACGGCATGACGCGCGCGCCTCCGATCCCGCGCATCTGTCCGTCGGGCCGGGCCGGTTGGCCGCCGCGCGGCGGGGCGAGACCCTGCTGGTGGTGTCGCCGCACGGGCCCGGGGCCACGCTGCTGGAGCGGGTGCACGACGCCCGGCGGGCCGGGGCGACGGTACTGGCGCTGGGCGACGGGGGCGGCGAGCTGACGTCGATGGCCCACGAGTCGCTGACCGTGCCGGACGGGGCGGAGCTGGACCTGGACAGTGTGCAGCACCTGGTGAGCGCGGCGGCCGGCGAGAACGCGCTGCCGTCCCCCGCCCGAGGCCGACGGCGTGTGCGGGACCTGCTGTCCCGCCTGGCCGACGAGCTGACGGCACCCCCTCCGGCCCGCTGGTGACGTCTCCCGCAGGGCCGGCCGACCGACCCTGCCGGGCCCGAAAAACAGTTGCCCGTCGTCGACCCGGCCCCTGACCATGACCCCTCGTGACCGACGACACCCCCGACCCCGCCTCCGGCCTCCGCGCCCTGCTCCCGGACCTGTCTCCCTGGCGGGCCTCCGTCGACTTCCGGCGGTTGTGGATCTCGGGGCTGATCTCCAACTTCGGGACGTTCCTGACGTTCGTCGCGCTGCCGGTGCAGCTGAAGGAACTGACCGGGTCGGCCGCGGCGGTGGGGGCGATCGGGGCCGTGGAGCTGGTGCCGCTGGTGGTGTTCGGGCTGTACGGCGGGGCGCTCGCGGACGCCTGGGACAAGCGGAAGCTGATCGTTTGGACGGAGGCCGGGCAGGGTCTGCTCAGCGTGTTCCTGCTGGCCAACGCCCTGCTTCCGCGGCCCGCCGTCTGGCCGCTGTACGTCGTCGCCGCCCTGTCCTCGGCGCTGGTCTCCGTGCAGCGGCCCGCACTCGACTCGCTGTGGCCGCGGATCGTGGCCCACGACCACCTGCCGGCGGCGGCCTCGCTGAACTCCCTGCGCTGGACGGTCGGCGGGGTCGCGGGCCCGGCGCTGGCGGGCGTGGTGGTGGCCTACGCGGGCGTCGGCTGGGCGTACGGGGCCGACCTGCTGACCTTCGTCGTCTCCGTGGTCCTCATGGTGCGCATCGCCGCCTCCCCCGCCTCCCACGAGGCGGTGAAGCCGTCGCTGAGGGCCATCGCCGAGGGCGCCCGGTACGCGTGGACCCGCAAGGAGCTCCTGGGCACCTACGCCGTCGACCTCGCCGCGATGTTCCTGGCGATGCCGCTCGCCGTGCTGCCGTTCCTCGCGGACGAGCTGGACGCCGAGTGGTCGCTGGGCCTGATGTACGCCAGTGTTCCGGCCGGGGCGCTGCTGGTGAGCCTGACCAGTGGCTGGACCTCGCGGATCCGGCGGCACGGGCGGATGGTGGTGCTGTCGGCCGCGCTGTGGGGCGTGGCGATCGCGGGCGCCGGGTTCGTCGGCGACGTGTGGCTGGTGCTGTTGTTCCTGACCCTGGCCGGCGGTGCCGACATGGTCAGCGGCATCTTCCGGGCGGCCATGTGGAACCAGACGATCCCCGACGAGCTGCGGGGCCGGCTCGCCGGGATCGAGCTGCTGTCGTACTCGGTGGGGCCGACGGTCGGCCAGGTGCGCGGCGGTGGTCTCGCGGCCTGGCTGGGGGTGCGGGCGTCGGTCTGGTCGGGCGGGCTGCTGTGCGTGGGCGCGGTGGGGCTGCTGGCCCTGTGCCTGCCGAAGCTGATGACGTACGACGCGCGGACGAACGAGCACGCGGTGCGGCTGCGCGAGCAACGCTCGGCAGCCGCACCGGCTCAGGCGAAGACCTGATCAGTCCTCGTCCCGGCCGCCCGTCGGGGCGTCGTGCCACTTGGGGTCGTTCTCCCACTCGAGGTTGCGCTCGCGGGCCGTCGCCATCGCGTGCTCGGCCTCCTTGCGGGTGGCGTACGGCCCGAACCGGTCCTTGGCGGGGCACTCCGGCCCCTCCTCGACCTTCTGGTGCTGCAGGCAGTAGTACCACTCACCCGGCTTGCCGACCGTCCGCTTCTTGAACAGGGCCATGACCAGCTCCTCTCGCCATCGACATGTTCCCCCATGGGGGCTGGTTAGACTCGCTGCATGTCTGGCCAGTCGCTGCTTGTCCCCGGGGAACTGTCCCCCGTCCGTTCCGTTCCCGGTAACATCCGCCGGCCCGAGTACGTCGGCAAGCCCGCGCCGACGCCGTACAGCGGGCCCGAGGTGCAGACCCCCGAGACGATCGAGGCGATGCGGATCGCCGGCCGGATCGCCGCCCGCGCGATGGCGGAGGCCGCGAAGCTGATCGCGCCGGGCGTCACCACCGACGAACTGGACAGGGTGGCGCACGAGTACATGTGCGACCACGGCGCGTACCCCTCGACACTGGGCTACCGCGGATTCCCCAAGTCCCTGTGCACGTCCGTCAACGAGGTCATCTGCCACGGCATCCCGGACTCGACGGTCCTGCGCGACGGCGACATCGTCAACCTGGACGTGACCGCGTACATCGGCGGGGTGCACGGCGACAACAACGCCACGTACCTGGTCGGGGACGTCGACGAGGAGAGCCGGCTGCTGGTGGAGCGGACCCGGGAGTCGCTGAACCGCGCGATCAAGGCGGTCAGGCCTGGCCGGCAGATCAACATCATCGGACGGGTCATCGAGTCGTACGCGAAGCGGTTCGGGTACGGCGTGGTCCGTGACTTCACCGGCCACGGGATCAACTCCTCGTTCCACTCCGGACTGATCATCCCGCACTACGACAGCCCGCACGCGACGACCGTCATCCAGCCGGGGATGACGTTCACGATCGAGCCCATGCTGACCCTCGGGACCCACGACTACGACATGTGGGACGACGGCTGGACGGTCGTGACGAAGGACCGGAAGCGGACGGCGCAGTTCGAGCACACGCTGGTGGTGACGGCGACGGGGGCGGAGATCCTGACCCTGCCGTGACGGCGTCACCCGTGACGCCCCAACTATGACTTCCGCAAGGCCCGCTCTCCTCGGAGGGCGGGTTTTTCGTCGTGCGGGTAGGTTTTACCGACAGGCCGTCGGAAAGGTTACCGACACAGGGTCGACAAGCATTGACTTAGGTAAGCCTAACCATAGAAAATCAGGGCCATGGACTCCTTCTCGACAGTCATCCGCGCCGCCTCCCACGAGCAGCACGTGGAGGCGGAGACCTCGACGTTCATGAGCGACCTGCTCGGCGGCAGGCTCGGTGTCGACGCCTACGCGCGCTACACGGAGCAGCTGTGGTTCGTGTACGAGGCTCTGGAGTCCCAAACGGAGGGGCTGGCGGCGGACCCGGTGGCCGGGCCGTTCGTCCAGCCCGAGCTGTTCCGGCTGGCCGCGCTGGAGCGGGACCTGGAGCATCTGCGCGGCCCCGACTGGCGGGCGGGCGTCTCGGCGCTGCCGGCGACCCGGGCGTACGCGGAGCGGGTGCGGGAGTGCGCCGAGCGGTGGCCGGCCGGATACGTCGCCCACCACTACACGCGCTACCTGGGCGACCTTTCGGGCGGCCAGATCATCCGCGACAAGGCGGAGAAGACCTGGGGCTTCGAGCGGAAGGGCGACGGGGTCCGCTTCTACGTGTTCGAGGAGATCGGCAACCCGGCGGCGTTCAAGCGGGGTTACCGCGAGCGGCTGGACGAGGTGCGCGCCGACGACCTGGAGAAGCAGCGGATCGTCGCCGAGTGCAAGCGGGCGTTCGCCCTGAACACCGGGGTCTTCCGGGCTCTGGGTGAGGAGTTCCCGCTCTCGGCGTGACCGACGGCCGGGCCCCCTCGGTACAGGAGGGGGCCCGGTGCCCTGTCAGAAGTCGTCGTGGCAGTTCACGCCGCCCCAGACGATGCCGCCGGGCGCGTGGTCGATGGCGCCGAAGTACGGGCTGCAGACGGGGTCGTCGCCGCCGAAGCGGTGGTGGCCGTCGTCGGCGAAGGCGGACGACGCGCCGGCGGCGGTCAGGGCGACGCCCAGGGCGACAGCGGTCAGGGCTGCTCGGATACGCATGGCGTTCCTCTCACGTTGGCTGAGTGGTCACGCCCAGAGGTCCCCGTTCGTCGCCGCACGCACACGCGGGACCACCCGAACGGACGCCCGATCGACCGCGGCCCTCGTGGCCGGTCAGCGTTCCAGGACGACCCGCCCGCCGACCTCGACCCAGCCTCCCGGCTGCGGAGCCGTGAGGAGCTGCGACCCCGCGCCCTGGGTGATGTTCAGGGCGCGGCCCAGACGGTCGGTGAGCAGCATCGCCGCCGCGCCGGTCGCCTCGTCCTCGTCGATGCCGTCGTCGCGGCCGGGGAAGGCGCGGGCGCGGACGCGGCCGGCCGCCTCGTCCTCCCAGGCCCACGCGTAGATCCACTCCCCCTTCGGCGGCACGGGCAGGTCGTCGACCTCCGCCGCCGTGGCGTACTGGCGCAGCGTGCGCGGCGGGACCCACTGGGCCAGCGCCTCGATCCAGCTGAACTCGCCGTCCAGCCGGACGCCCACCACCCCGGCGGGGGTGACCAGTTCGGGCACGTCGAGCAGCCAGGCCGTGCCGACGCAGGGGTGCCCGGCGAAGGGCAGCCGCAGGGTCGGCGTGTAGATATCGACGACACCTCGCTCGGGGTCGTCCACGAACACGGTCTCGCTGAAGCCGAGTTTCCCGGCGAAGGTCTGCCGCTCCTGAGGGTCCGGCATCACGGAGCCCTCGCGGACGACACCGAGCTCGTTGCCGTATCCGCCGTTCGCTCCGCAGAAGACACGGAGCACGTCGTAGTCAGTCACGCGGGCATTCAAACATCACACGGGCGGCCGGACTATCAGGTTCCGGCCCGCCGGGCTGGACAAGGCGAGGCTGCCTAAACAGTGTTCGCCGTCGCCCTGCTGACGGCCGCCGCGGTCAGCGTCTCCGGCGTCATCGGACGCGCACCGGGTCGCGGCCTGTGGGCCAGCCGGGTGGCGACCGACGGCCCGCCGGCTGAGGTGTTCTCGGACCGTCTGCCGACGGAAGTCTACGAGCAGCCCGTCGAGGTGCTTCCGCATCCGCGGACGGGAGGGCTCCTGGTGACCCCGAAGCGGAGCCTTTGAATCTCCTTTGACCCTTCCTTGGCGCCCGGTTTGAGTCACCGTGATCAGGTCGTTCCCTTACACCGTCTATGAGAGGTGAATCACGGCACGTGGGGGTATCACGCAGGTAAGCCTCAGATAAGTTAGGCGAGCCTCACCAATCCGTGTGAGCCCTGTCACGTGATTTTCAGCCATTGCCGGGAGCCCGCATGCGAGCCGTACGCCTCTCCGTCGTCACCGCCACCGCCGCGGTGGCGGCCCTGACCGCCGTCACGGGATGCACCGAGAAGAGCAGCTCCGGGAGCGGTGACCGGGTCGTGGAGGTGACGGCCACGGACGACAAGTGCGAGGTGTCGAAGAAGGAGTTCCCGGCCGGGCACGTCGAGCTCGCCATCGAGAACAAGGGCTCCAAGGTCACCGAGGTCTACGTCCTCTTCCCGGACGACCGGATCGTGACCGAGCGCGAGAACATAGGCCCCGGCACCAAGCAGCGGGTCACCGCCGAGGTGAAGGCAGGCGACTACCAGATCGCCTGCAAGCCCGGCATGAAGGGCGACGGCATCCGCCAGAACGTCAAGGCCACCGGCGGCACGGTCGCCAAGCGCGACCCGCGCCTCGACAAGGCCGTCGCCTCCTACCGCGCCTACGTGCAGGCGCAGGCCGACGAGACGCTGCCGCTGGCGGAGACCTTCGCCGCGGCGGTCAAGGCCGGCGACCTCGAGGCCGCGAAGAAGGCGTACGCGCCCTCCCGCATCGGCTGGGAGCGCACGGAGCCGGTCGCCGAGTCCTTCGGCGACATCGACCCGAAGGTCGACGTCCGCGCGGACGGCCTGGAGGACGGCCAGGAGTTCACCGGCTGGCACCGCCTGGAGAAGGCCCTCTGGCAGGACAAGAAGATCGGCGCCGCGGAGAAGACCCTCGCCGACCAGCTGATCGCCGACCTGAAGGACTGGCAGAAGCGGGTCGGCAAGGCCGAGATCACCCCGACCTCCATGGCCAACGGCGCCAAGGAGCTCCTCGACGAGGTCGCCACCGGCAAGGTCACCGGCGAGGAGGAGCGCTACTCGCACACCGACCTCGTCGACTTCAAGGCCAACGTCGAGGGCGCCGAGAAGTCGTACGCGCTGCTCAAGCCGGTCGCCAAGGAGAACGACGCGGCCCTGGTCACCGAACTCGACCAGCAGTTCGCCGCGCTGAACACGCTGCTCGACAAGTACCGCGCCGACAAGACGTCGTACGACTTCACCTCCTACGACAAGGTCGGCGAGGCCGACCGCAAGGAACTGTCGGACGGGGTGAACGCGCTCGCGGAGCCGCTGTCCAAGCTCGCCGCGGCCGTGGTCGCGAAGTGAGCGGGGCACGGCACGACTCAGGGGCCGACTCAGAGGCCCACACAGGGGACGACACAGGGGACACGGTCATGGCGGACTCGTCCGAACCCGAAGCCACCGCTCCCTCGCGGCGGGCACTGATCGGCTGGGGCGGTGCCGGGCTCGCGCTCGGGGCCGTCGCGGTCGGCGGCGCGGTCGCGGTGACCCGTGCCGACGAGGACATGGACCCGGCCGGCGCGTCTGCGGGTGCCGCGGTCGACTTCCACGGCACCCACCAGGCGGGCATCGCGACGCCGGTGCAGGACCGGCTGCACTTCGCCGCGTTCGACGTGACGACCGACGACCGCGCCGCGTTCGTGGCGATGCTCAGGGACTGGACCGAGGCCGCGCGCAGGATGACCGCCGGTCACGCGGTCGGCGAGGGCGCGTACGGCGGTCTCGCCGAGGCCCCGCCGGACGACACCGGCGAGGCGCTGGGGCTGAAGCCGTCCCGGCTGACGCTGACGATCGGGTTCGGGCCGTCGCTGTTCGAGAGGTTCGGGCTGGCGGGGAAGCGGCCCGACGCCCTGATCGACCTGCCGAAGTTCGCGGGCGACAACCTTGACCGCAACCGCAGCGGCGGCGACCTGTGCATCCAGGCCTGCTCGGACGACCCCCAGGTCGCCGTGCACGCGATCCGCAACCTCGCCCGGATCGGCTTCGGCAAGGTCGTCATCCGCTGGTCGCAGCTCGGCTTCGGCAAGACGTCGTCCACGACGCCCGACGCGCAGACCCCGCGCAACCTGATGGGCTTCAAGGACGGCACCCGCAACATCGCGGGGACGGAGACCGCCCGGCTGAGGAAGTTCGTGTGGGTCGACGAGAAGGACGGCCCCGCGTGGATGGAGGGCGGCTCCTACCTGGTCGCCCGGCGCATCCGCATGCACATCGAGACCTGGGACCGCACCTCCCTGCAGGAGCAGGAGGACATCTTCGGCCGCGACAAGGGCGAGGGCGCCCCGGTCGGCAAGGCCAAGGAGCGTGACGAGCCGTTCCTGAAGGCGATGCTGCCCGACGCGCACGTGCGGCTCGCGCACCCCGACTCCAACCACGGGGCGACGCTGCTGCGCCGCGGCTACTCCTTCACCGACGGCACGGACGGCCTGGGCCGGCTGGACGCGGGCCTGTTCTTCCTGGCGTACCAGAGGGACGTGCGCAAGGGGTTCGTGCAGGTCCAGCGCAACCTGGCCACCGACGCCCTCAACGAGTACATCCAGCACGTGGGTTCGGCGGTCTTCGCCGTCCCGCCCGGCGTCCGCGACAAGGACGACTGGTGGGGAAGCACGCTGTTCTCCGAGGAGGCGTAGCCCGTGTTCTCCAACTACCTGATCGGTCTGCGCGAGGGCCTGGAAGCCAGCCTCGTCGTCTGCATCCTGATCGCCTACCTGGTCAAGACGGACCGCCGGGACGCGCTCAAGCCCATCTGGATCGGCATCGGCGTCGCCGTCGCCATCGCCCTGGGGTTCGGCTGCGCGCTCGAGTTCGGCTCCCAGGAGCTGACGTTCGAGGCGCAGGAGGCGCTCGGCGGCTCCCTGTCGATCCTGGCGGTCGGCCTGGTGACGTGGATGGTGTTCTGGATGCGGCGCACCGCCCGGCACCTGCGGTCGGAGCTGCACGGCAAGCTGGACGCCGCCCTCCAGATGGGCACCGGCGCGTTGGTCGCCACCGCCTTCCTCGCGGTCGGCCGGGAGGGCCTGGAGACGGCCCTGTTCGTGTGGGCGTCGGTGCGCGCGGCCGGTGACGGCACCCCGCGCCCGCTGGTCGGCGTGGCCCTGGGCATCCTGACGGCGGTCGTCCTGGGCTGGCTGTTCTACCGGGGTGCCGTGCGCATCAACCTGGCCAGGTTCTTCACCTGGACCGGCGGCATGCTGGTCGTGGTGGCGGCGGGCGTACTGGCGTACGGGTTCCACGACCTCCAGGAGGCCGACTGGCTGCCGGGGTTGACGAACAAGGCCTTCGACATCACCGGGACCATCCCTCCGGACAGCTGGTACGGCACGCTCCTCAAGGGTGTCCTCAACTTCCAGCCCGACCCGACGGTCCTCCAGGTCACGGTGTGGCTGCTGTACCTGGTCCCGACGCTCGCGCTGTTCCTCGCCCCGGTAGGGTTCGCCTCCGGGAAGGGGAAGGTGAAGGAACCTGATGAGCCTGGATCGCGGCCCTCGAAGGCTCCGCAGTCTTGACCGGAGCGCACTGATAGCAGCGTCGGTGACCGCTTTGTCGTTGACTGCGAGCGGATGCATGGTGGTGCACGGGGAGCGGGAGGTGCTCCCCGCGACCACGCAGGCGGAGGCCGGCAAGGCGCTCCGCCAGTTCACGGCCGCGTACAACAAGGCCGACAAGGCGTACGACAGTTCCCTGGACGCGGACCATGTCACGGGCGCCCTGGAGGACATCGACCGGGCCCGGCTGAAGGCGGGTGCCGCGAACAACCCGGGCGGCAATCCGGCGCACACGCCGCTGGAGTTGTCGGACGCGAAGTTCACCATCCCCAAGAAGGCTGGCTGGCCCCGCTGGTTCGTCGCCGACGCGGCCGGCAACAAGGGCGGCAGTGTGCGCTGGCTGTTCGTGTTCACCCGGGGCGGCCTGGACGAGCCCTGGGAGGCGGCGTACCTGACGCTGGTGGCGCCCGGCAAGGTCCCGGAGTTCAAGAAGGACAAGGACGGCTGGGCCGAGGCGGTCGACGTGAACTCGGCCCGACTGGCCGTCAAGCCCGCGGACTTGGGCGAGCAGTACACGACGTACCTGAAGAACGGCGGGGACGTCTTCGCGGACGGCGCGCAGACCAGCGTGTGGCGTGCGGAGCGCAAGAAGGACGCCAAGAGGCCGGGTCTGGCCACCCAGTACATCGACGAGCCGTTGGCGAGCGGTGACTACGCGCCGCTCGCGCTGCGCACGGCGGACGGCGGGGCGCTGGTGTTCTTCTCCACGCACCACTTCGAGAAGCAGACGGCCTACCCGGGTTCCTCGATCCCCACGCCCGGCGACGACGTGCTCGCACTGACGAAGGGCGAGATCAAGCAGTCGTTCACCATGGAGTTCGTCTCCAACCAGGTGGCCCTGGACCCCGGGAAGGGTTCGGACGACCAGGAGGTGTCGGTGCTGGGCCGGATCCAGGGCATGACGTCGGCGCAGGGCGAGTAGGACGGCCGAAAAGCCCAGGCGGGCTTCGGTGGTCGGCGCCGTCGGGAAGCGGGTCCTCGGGTCCCGTGATCGCGTCGGTGTGCCCGCGACGACATCGAATTCGCCCCCGCGTCGGTGCGCCCGCCACGACATCGAACTCGCCGCCCGGCCGTGCCACCGCTTCGCGGTGCCTGACGCACGCTCAGCGGCTCAGCGGCGCGACGGCCAGCCGGAGTTGGCGTGGTCGGATTCCTCGCCGATGTAGCGGGCGCAGGCGTCGGTGAGGATCTCCAGGAGGGTCAGCGGGTCGGGCAGCGGGTGCTCCAGACCGCGGACCCAGTGCACGGACTGGTGGTCGCCGGGGAGCCGGGCGGGCGGGACGAGGACGTAGGAGCCGCGGCAGTGCCAGCGCAGGCCGGGGTGCTCGTCCATGGTCTCGGGGTGGCAGTCCAGTTCACAGGGCCACCACTCGTCCTCGTCCTCGGGGGTGCCGCGGGTGAGGGTGAAGAACAGCAGCCGGCCGTCGTCGCTCTCGGCGACCGGACCGACCTCGATGCCGGAGCCGAGCAGCCGCTCCAGCGCCTCCCGGCCCGCCTCCAGGGGCACGTCGAGGACGTCGTGCACCATGCCGGTCGCGGTGATGAAGTTGGCCTGCGGCTGGTTGCGGGCCCAGCGCTCGATCTGGGCGCTGTCGGTGGTCGACTGGGTCTGCCAGGCGAACGACAAGGGGTGCCGGGCCGGGGTGGGGCAGCCGACGCGGTCGCAGGAACAGCGGAAGTCCGCGGTGGGATACGCGGCGGGCGCGAGCGGCAGTCCCGCTCCGGCGGCATCGAGCAGCAGGGCCTCACGGCCACCGTCCCCGGCGGCCTCCTTCGGGCGGCGTCCGCGCAGCCACTGGGAGATTTTGCCCTGCCGGCCTGAGCGGCCACCGAACTCCGCGCTCATCTATCTCCTCGCCTCGCCGTCGTGCGGAACAGCATGCCCTATGGTCCCACTTTCCCGCGCTTCGGGGGTGCCGGAGCCGACAAGAGGGATGGGTGGGGCGAGGCGGGCCGTCGCGGGGATCGAGTGTCATTGGCGGCTTTGTCATGATTTCGCGCCCTACCGTGGTCGGCATGGTCACTTGGATCGCGTTGACCGGTCTGGCCTCCGCGGCCTCCGTGGTCTCCCTGGCCCTCACCGGGCCGGCGAACCCGCTGGAGTGGGGCCTCGGGCCGCTGACCGTGGACTCGCTGCCCCGGATCACCTACGTCGCGCACCGCGGCGGTGCGCGCGAGGTGCCCGAGAACAGCATGTCGGGGCTGATGGCGGCCTATCGGCGCGGTACGGCACAGGTGCTGGACCTCGACACGCAGGTGCTGCGCGACGGCACGCCCGTGGTGCTGCACGATCCGACGCTGAACCGGACGACGTTCCTCGGCGGCGAGGTGCGCGGGCTGGGCGCGCGGGACTGGCGGGGGGTGCGGCTGCGCCCCCGGGGCTCGCTGCCCGGGAGCTGGCGGTCGGAGCGGCCGCCCACGGTGGCGGAGGTGCTGGACCGCCTCGGGGGGCGGATCGTGCTGATGCTGGAGGCGAAGGACCCGCGCGGCCTGGACCGGCTGGCGGGGATGATCCGCGCCCGGGGTCTGAACCGCTCGGTGTTCGTGAACTCCAACGACCCCGAGGTGGCCCGGCGGGCCCATGACCTGGGTCTGCTCTCCCAGCTGTGGCGCTCGGCCGAGCAGCTGCGCGGGGACCGCCCCGAGCGCTGGCGGCCCTACGTCGATCTGCTCGACGTCGACCACCGGGCGCGGGACGCCGACCTGCTGCGGGCGGTGCGCTCGGGGATCCCGCGGGTGTGGGCGCACACCGTGCTCACTCCCGCCGAGCGGGACCGGGTGCTGGCCCTGGGCTGCGACGGGATCATCACGGACGCGCCGGGCCTGCTCGCCCGGCATCCCGCGCGGAGGGCCTCAGCGGGGCGCGATGCCGTGGAGGGCGTAGTCGACGAGGGTGTCGGTGTACTCGTGCGAGAGAGGGCCGGAGTACTGGAGCCAGCGCTGCGCCAGGGGTGAGACGAAGAGTTCGAGGGCGATGCGCGGGTCGACGTCCGGGCGGACCTGGCCGGCGTCCTGCGCGGAGCGCAGCCGCTCGACGTACAGCTGGAGCGAGGGTTCGAGGAGCTTGGCGACGAAGGTGCGGCCGAGCTGCTCGTTGACCACGCCTTCGGCGGCCAGGGCGCGGGAGGGCGCCTCGAAGCGGGGGTTCTTCAGTTCGTCGACGGTCGCCCGCAGGACGAACTTGAGGTCGGCCGCGATGTCGCCGGTGTCCGGGAAGACGTGCGGATCCCGGTCGGCCGCCGCCTCCCGGCTCGCCTGCTCGCTCAGGTCGAGGAAGGCGTCCATCAGCACCTCCGCCTTCGACGACCACCACCGGTAGATCGTCTGCTTGCCGACGCCGGCGCGGGCGGCGATGCCCTCGATGGTGGTCTTGGGGTAGCCGGCCTCCACGACGAGCGCGATCGCGGCGTCGAAGATCGCACGGCGGGACTTCTCGCTGCGGCGGGTGGCGTCGGGGGCGGGCTTCTTGAGCGTCATGGCTCGAAGTTATCAGTTGACAAGACGCCGCGTCTCGCCGGACAGTGGTGAGCATACGGCGAGACGATACGTATCGTCATGGACGGTACGCGGGAAGGTAGGTGAACCGATGACCCGAGGCGGATCGGGAAACATGCTGGGAGTCGGCGGCACGCGCAGGAACCTCGGCCGTGCGGCCCTGCGGGGCGGGGAGCGAGGCGGCCGGATCGGCGGTGGGCTGGACTCGCGGGCGCAGAAGCGGGAGCTGCTGCGCAAGCTCCAGGAGAAACGACCGGTGGATGTGGAGACGGGGGTGGAGGAGGAGTCGGCGGAGGCCACCGGCGAGGCGTCGCCGTGACCGCGGGACGGGTCGTTTCACCGGTCAGAGGCGGCGCGGTGGCCGGCCGTGCGATGCCGGGCGGCTAGTGGCCTGGCGGCGGGCGGCTGGTGGTCCGCGGGCGGGCGGCCGGTGGTGTGCCGGCGGGCGGCTAGTGGTCCGCGGGCGGGCGGCTGGTGGTGTGCCCGCGGGCCTGGTGGTGTGCCGGCGGGTGGCTGGTGGTCCGCGGGCGGGCGGCTGGTGGTGTGCCGGCGGGCGGCTAGTGGTCCGCGGGCGGGCGGCTAGTGGTCCGCGGGCGGCCAGGGGTCGCCCCAGTCCGCGTCGCGGGCCGCCTTGTACAGGTCCCCGTGGCGTTTGGTGACCGTGCGGCGGGCCAGTCGTTCCTCGGACTCGCACAGGTCGAGGAGTACCTGGCCCTTGCGGATCTGGGGGCGCCGGACGACCCGGGAGGGGGCCGGTGCGACCGGGAAGCGGGCGGCGGCCACGTAGGCGAACTTCTCGTCCTCGTAGGCGAGGGAGCCGCCCTTGACCTGGCGGTGCAGGGAGGAACGGCTGACCCGCGCCGAGAAGTGGCACCAGTCCTCGCCCGGCACGATCGGGCAGGCGGCGCTGTGCGGGCAGGGCGCGGCGACGTGGAAGCCGGCGGCGACGAGACGGTCGCGGGCCTCGATGACGCGGGCGTAGCCGTCGGGGGTGCCGGGTTCGACGATCACGACGGCCTGGGCGGCGTCGGCGGCGGCGTCGACGAGGGTGGCGCGGTCGGGGGCGGTGAGTTCGTTGAGGACGTACGACACCGTGACCAGGTCGGTGCTGTCGAGGGTGAGCGCCGAACCGATCCGGGCGCGCCGCCAGTTCGCGTCGCGCAGCGCCGGGTTGGCGGCGGCGACCTCCCGGCCGAGGGCGAGGGCGGGCTCGGCCCAGTCCAGCACGGTGACGCCCCGCTCGCCGGGCCAGGTGGCGGTGACGGCCCAGGTCGCAGCGCCGGTGCCGCCGCCGACGTCCACGTGGCTGCCGGGTGCCCAGTCGGGTACGGCCTCGGCGAACGCCTCCAGCGCGGCGTGCACGGCCTCGAAGGTGGCGGGCATGCGGTAGGCGGCGTAGGCGGCCACGTCGGCGCGGTCGCGGAGGATCGGGCTGTCGGTGGGGGTGGCGCCCCGGTAGCTGGCGATCAACCGTTCCACGGCCTGGGCGGCCTGCCGGGGCGGGAGGCCGTCGAGCAGGGCGGCGAGGGCCGTGCGCAGGGTTTCGGCGGGTGGTACGGCGTCGTTCACCCGGCGATTCTAAGTGGACCGGGGTACCGGCGGACCCTGCTGGGGGCTCCGCCCCCAGACCCCCGGACCTTCGCCCACCCACCACCCGACCCGGTCGATCGAGAGACGCCCGTCGCCCTTCCGCTCGACTCGCTCGACTCGCTCAACTCGCTCGAGTCACTCAGCCGAGAAGCGGCCGAACCGCTCGCCACCCGTCCTCAACCCGACCGGCCGAGACGCAGCCCTCCCCCGCCTCCCGGCTCCACAACAAACCGCCCCTAAGCCCCCCGCACCGCCCTGGCCACCCGTGTCCCCACCCCTGCCCGTGGTCTGCTGTCCGGGGGGCGGCGGCAGGGGTGGACCGTGTTGGCCAGCAGGACGCAGAACGTGTCCGTCGCCTGGTCCAGGACCAGGGACGTTCCGGTGAAGCCGGTGTGGCCCGCCGCGCCCCGGCCCGCCAGTTCGCCCATGAACCACGGCTGGTCGAGGGCGAAGCCGAGGCCCGGTGGGGACATGAGGAGCTCGACGAAGTCGGGGCCGAGGATGCGGGCGGGCCCGTACGCGCCGCCCGCCAGCAGCGCACGGCAGAAGACCGCGAGGTCCCGGCCGGTCGAGAACAGGCCCGCGTGGCCGGCCACCCCGCCGAGCGCCCAGGCGTTCTCGTCGTGGACCACACCCCGCAGCATCCCGCGGTCCGCCTTGGCCCACGGCCGGCGCTGGTCCTCCGTGGCCGCCGCGCCGGGGCAGGGGCCGAAGCCGGTGGACGTCATGCCGAGCGGGCGGGTGATGCCGTCGTGGACGAGGACGTCGAGGCCACGGCCGGTGATGCGTTCCAGGACGTGCTGGAGGAGGAGCAGGTTCAGGTCGGAGTAGGTGTACGTGCCGGGCACGCCGACCGGGGGCTCCGCGCGCAGCATCGCCAGGCGCTGGGCGTCGTCGGCACAGTCGTACAGGGGAAGTTCGGGCCGCAGGCCGGAGGTGTGGGTGAGCAGTTCGCGGACGGTGATCCCGTGTTCGGCGGCCGCCCGGAAGTCGGGCAGGTACGCCCCGACCCGCGCGTCGATGCCGAGGGTGCCCCGCTCGATCTGCTGCACGGCCGCGACCGACGTGAACAGCTTGGTGAGGGAGGCCAGGTCGAAGGGGGTGTCGACGGTCGCCGGGATGCGGGCGTCGGGCGGCAGTTCCACGCCCCGGTCGGTCACGGGGTCGTAGGAGGCGTACCGGACGGCCCAGCCCGCCGCCTCCTCCACGGCGATCACCGGCCCCCGTCCGACGACCACGACGGCACCCGCCGCCCAGGGGCGCTCACCGGCGGTCAGGTCGTGGACCTGCCGGACGATCTGCCGGAGTTCCTCGGGGTCGAGCCCGGCCCGTTCCGGGGAGTCGCTGCGCAGTCTCGGCGCGCTCAGCTCTCCGCTCCCTCCACACTCGCACGTCTGTTCCAAGGACGGCACATAATCACGAAGCAGGCACCCGCCACCAGTACGGCACCCAGTTGGACGAGCGCCAGCGGCACGGCGGTGCCCTCGCCGCCGATCCCGACCAGGGGCGCGGCGACCGCTCCGACGAGGAAGGACGAGGTGCCCAGGAGCGCCGAGGCGGAGCCGGCCGAGCGCTCGACCCGCATGAGGGCCAGCGCCTGGGCGTTGGGCATGGTGAGCGCGATCGCGGACATCACCACGAACAGCCCCGCCGCGATCGGCACGAGCCCCACCTCGCCGAAGACCCCCGCGGACATCAGCAGCAGCGCGACCGCGGCGAGCCCGACGACGACGAGCCCGACGGCGAGCACCTTGTCGAGGCTGACCCGGCCGACCAGGAGCTTGCCGTTGACCTGGCCCATGATCACCAGCCCGACGGAGTTGAGGCCGAACAGCAGGCTGAAGGTCTGCGGGGAGGCGCCGTAGATCTCCTGGATGACGAACGGGGACGCCGAGATGTAGGCGAAGATCACGACGAAGGAGAAGCTGCCGGTCAGGACGTATCCGGTGAAGACGCGGTCGGCGAGCAGGGCCCGCATGGAGCGTACGGACTCGGCGAAGCCGCCGTCGTGCCGGTCGGCCGGTGCCAGGGTCTCGGGCAGCCTCGCCCAGACGACGGCGGTGAGCACGATCCCGATCACCGCCAGGACGACGAACACGCCCCGCCAGTCCGTCACCCGCAGGATCTGGCCGCCGACGAGCGGCGCGGCGATCGGGGCGACTCCGGAGATCAGCATGAGGTTGGAGAAGAAGCGGGCCATGGCCACGCCCTCGTAGAGGTCGCGTACGACGGCTCGCGCGATCACTATCCCGGCCGCGCCCGCGAGGCCCTGCGCCAGCCGGAAGGCGACCAGGAGCTCGACGGTCGGTGCCAGGGCGCACACCGCGGTGGCGAGGACGTAGACGACCAGGCCGGCCAGCAGGGGGCGCCGGCGGCCCCACCGGTCGCTCATCGGGCCGACCACGATCTGCCCGAGCGCCATGCCGACCAGACAGGCGGTGAGGGTGAGCTGCACCGTGGCGGTGGGCGCGTGCAGGGAGCGGGTGACCTCCGGGAGCGCGGGGAGGTACATGTCCATGGCCAGCGGGGGCGTGGCGGTCAGACCGCCGAGGACGACGGTGACGAGCAGGCCGGTGCGGCGCGGTCCGCGGCCGGCGGGCCGTGTTCCGGGTACGGCGGCGTGTGACGTGTCCGGTGTCGACGCCCCGTGCTCGGGCATGAGCCCCTCCCTCTCCGACCTCTCCGACTGATCCGCCACCTATGCTCTCAGCTCGTACACGGTGACGAGGTTCGTGTGAGCGAGGGTGGGACCGGGATGACGGAGCAGAAGGTGCGCTGGGGGATCCTGGCGACGGGTGGGATCGCGGCGGCGTTCACCGCGGACCTGGTGGATCTGCCGGACGCGGAGGTCGTCGCGGTGGCCTCGCGGACCGAGGAGTCGGCGAAGGCGTTCGCGGAGCGGTTTGGGATCCCCCGCGCCTATGGCAGCTGGGACGCGCTCGCCCAGGACGAGGACATCGATGTCGTGTACGTCGCCACCCCGCACTCGGCTCACCGGGCGGCCGCCGGGCTGTGCCTGGAGGCCGGGCGGAACGTGCTGTGCGAGAAGGCGTTCACGCTGAACGCCCGCGAGGCCGAGGAGCTGGTCGCGCTGGCGAGGGAGCGCGGGAGCTTCCTGATGGAGGCCATGTGGATGTACTGCAACCCGCTGATCCGGCGACTGGCCGACCTGGTGCGGGACGGCTCGATCGGCGAGGTGCGCAACGTCCAGGCTGACTTCGGCCTCGCGGGCCCCTTCCCGCCCACCCACCGGCTGCGTGACCCCCAACAGGGCGGCGGCTCGCTGCTCGACCTCGGCGTCTACCCGGTGTCGTTCGCGCACCTGCTGCTCGGGGAGCCGTCGGACGTCGCGGCCCGCGCGGTGATCTCCGACGAGGGCGTCGACCTCCAGACCGGGGCGCTGCTCTCCTGGGACAGCGGCGCGCTCGCGTCGGTGCACTGCTCCGTCATCGGCGGTACGGCCACCACGGCGTCCGTCACCGGCTCGCTGGGCCGCATCGACATCCCGTACGGCTTCTTCCACACCGACCGTTTCGTGCTGCACCGCGACGGCCGCGACCCCGAGGAGTTCGTGGCCGGCCCGGCGGACGGCCCGCGCGGCAGCCTCAAGCACGAGGCCCGCGAGGTGATGCGGGCCCTGCGGGCCGGCGAGACGGAGTCGCCGCTCGTCCCGCTGGACGGCACGCTCGCCGTGATGCGGACGCTGGACACCATCCGGGAGCGCATCGGCGTCCGCTACCCCAGCGAGACGGGCGAGCCGGAACTCACCCCGGTGGCCTGAGCGCGCAGGCCTCGCGACGTCCGACACCTCCACGACGTCCGAAGCCTTCGCGACGTCCGACACCTCCGCGACGTCCAGCACCTCCGCCGCCTCCGCCATCTCGCCCACCTCCGCCATCTCGCCCACCTCCGGCACCTCGGCACCTCGGCCACGCGAGGCTCGCCTACGCTGCCGCCCATGAATGCCATGCAGACGGACAACCGGACGACGACGAGGACCGCCGTGGTGACCGGCGCGGGCTCCGGCATCGGCCGCGCGGTCGCCCTGGAACTGCTGCGCGCGGGCTGGTCGGTGGCGCTGGCCGGCCGTCGGCTCCAGACGCTCCAGGAGACGGCGGCCCTGGCGCCCGACGGCGCCTCGGTCGTCGTCGTGCGCACCGACGTGTCCGAACCGGAGGACGTGGCCGCGCTGTTCGCCGCCACCGTGGACGCCTTCGGGCGCGTCGACCTGCTGTTCAACAACGCGGGGACCTTCGGTCCTGGTGGGGTGCCGGTCGAGGAACTGCCGTACGACGCCTGGCGGCACGTGGTGGACACCAACCTCAACGGGGCGTTCCTGTGCGCGCAGGCGGCGTACCGGCAGATGAAGGAACAGGACCCGCGGGGCGGCCGGATCATCAACAACGGGTCCATCTCCGCGCACACCCCCCGGCCGCACTCCGTCGCCTACACCGCGACCAAGCACGCGCTGACGGGACTGACCAAGGCGCTGTCCCTGGACGGGCGGCCGTACGACATCGCGGTCGGGCAGATCGACATCGGCAACGCGGCCACCGACATGACCGAGCGGATGCAGACCGGAGCCCTCCAGGCCAACGGGGAGATCGCGCCCGAGCCCGTGATGGACGTCGCCGACGTGGCGCGCACGGTCCGGCACATGGCGGAGCTGCCACTGGCGGCGAACGTGCAGTTCGCGACGGTGCTGGCGACGGCGATGCCGTACGTGGGGCGCGGCTGAGCCGTCCGCCCGGATGGTCGAAGCGTCAACTTGCACAAACGGAATTGATTACTCCGCCCCATTCGGGCCGATGGCGGGCTTATGCTCTTCATCGTCTCCACAGGAGCTTCACACTTGGGGATCCGGCTTCCGCCGACCTCTCCGAGGGGGGAGACGGCAGTCGTTCCACCGCACCGGGTGGGGGTGGACCTCGCGGGTGACCGCGAGGTACGCACCGGTGCGCGCGTGGAACGGCTGCCGTCTACATCAGCCTCTTGACCGGCTTCTTGACCGGCTTCTTGACCGGCTTCTTGACCGGCCTCTTGATTCAGTCTCTTGATTCAGCCTCTTGCCACCGACATGACCGAGCCCGAGCGGCTGCAGGCCGGAGCGGGTCACCGCCCGAGAATCCGGTCGACCTCGGCCATCTGCTCGGCGGTGAGCGGCCCCTTCTCGATCGCGCCCGCGTTCTGCTCGGCCTGGGCGACCGAACGGAAACCGGGGATCGGGACGGTGCGCGGGCTGCGCGCCCACAGCCAGGCGAGGGCGCCCTGGGCGGGCGTACGGTCACCGCTGGTGAGCACGTCCTTCAGCGCGTCGACACGGGCCACCCAGTCGGTGGCGGCCCCGGCCCCCTCCTCGAAGCCCTGCAGCCACTCCGGCGGCCGGCTACGGATGTCCCCGGCCTCCAGGGCGCCTTGACGCCTGCCGGACAGCAACCCCATGGCGAGGGGGCTCCGGTTGATGCTGGCGAGGTTCAACTCCTCGCACAGCGCGATCATTTCGGGCGCGTCCTGCAACACGTTGACCGCGTGCTGTACGGCCGCGCAGTGCTCACCCTCCGCGAAGACGGCGGCGCGGGCCGGGTCGTCGGTGCTCCAGGCGTACGCGCGGATCAGCCCCTCCCGCACGAACTCCTCGCACGTGTCCCGCAGTACGGCCGCACGCTCCGGGTCGGCGTCCGAGAGGTGCAACTGGTAGAGGTCGACGTGATCGGTGCCGAGGCGGGTGAGAGACGCCGTCAGCGCGCGGCGGGCGTAGGCGGGAGTGTCGTCGCCGCCGGTGAGGGTGCGGGTGGCCTCGTCGAAGACGTTGCCCCACTTGGTGGCGACGACGACGTCGTCCCGGCGCTTGCCGAGGGCACGGCCGAGGACGCGTTCACTGTGCCCGGTGCCGTAGGTGTCCGCCGTGTCGAAGAAGGTGACGCCCAGGTCGAGGGCGCGCCGTATCGCCCGTACGGACTCCTCGTCGTCGACCTTGCCCCAGCCGAGCGGCTGTCCGTCGGGCGCCTGCCATTCACCGCCGATCGCCCAGCAGCCGAAGCCGAGCGCGCTGACCTTGATTCCGGTACGGCCGAGGGTCCGTGTGGTCTCCATGCCTGCGAACGTTAGGAGTTGGAGTGCACACGAAGGCAAGGGCCGGGCGGTATTCGGTGTCGGGGTCGGTGGCGACTGTCGACGCCGTCGCCGGTGTCGGCGTCAGGGTCGGCGTCGGTTATGCCTGATTGGCTACGCGCGGTTGGCTACCCCTGGTTAGTTACGCCTGGCCGGTCTCGAAGCGGGAGATCCGGCCGTCCTCCCCGACCGTGAAGGTCCACCGGGTGCGCATCTCGCCCCAGGTGTCATTGCTGTAGCGGGCGAGGAGAGCGCGGCCGCCCTGGGACTCGTTGTCGACCTGCAGGTGGCCGTGGGAGGTGAAGATCTCCCGGTCGACCCACTCCCCGAGGTCACGGTCCGACCCGTCGTCCGCCATCGTCGCGCCGGGGGCGAGGACCTCCAGGAAGGCCTCGCGGTCATGGGCGTTGACGGCGGTGACGAAGGCGCGGACGGCAGGGTCGCTGAGTCTGGCGGTCTGAATCGTCATGCCAGTCAGACTCACACCGTGCCAGGGGCCGCGCCAGCCGAACGCCACCCGAACGGCGCCTCGGGATGGGTCGGGAGGTGTGAGGGGTGCGACGGTGGAAACGCGGAACTGTCCGTCCGTTCCCTTCTTTCTGTCCGCACCGGGAGACATCGTGACCTCTTACGACCGACGTGATCTGGGCCTGCTGCTGCTCCGGCTGGGCACCGGCGGGGTACTGGCCGCGCACGGCGCGCAGAAGCTGTTCGGGTGGTTCGGCGGGCACGGCCTGGAGGGCACCGGCCAGTTCTTCGAGTCGGTCGGGTACTCGCCCGGCAAGGAGAGCGCCGCGGCGGCGGGCCTCGCCGAGGCCGGTGGCGGCACACTGCTCGCGCTGGGCCTGGCGACCCCGGCGGCGGGCGCGGCGGCGGCCGGTGCGATGGCGGGCGCGGCCGCGGTCCACACCCCGAACGGCTTCTTCAACCAGGGCGGC
>NZ_KQ948990.1:134319-385092 GCF_001514265.1 Streptomyces resistomycificus
GTGACAGTCTGCCCGCATGACTGATCAGCCCATGCCGCGGCAGACGACCGGAACCGAGCCGTCGGCGGACCTCTGGACCTCCATCGACGCCCTGTGGACCTGGCTGGAGGCCAACCGCCCGGACGGCGCCGGCGGCGGCGACCAGAGCCTGTTCCTTCGCATGCTGAAGCTGTCGGAGGAGGTCGGCGAGGTCGCCCAGGCGGTGATCGGGGTGACCGGCCGGAACCCGCGCAAGGGCGTCACCCACACCTGGGAGGACGTCCAGGCCGAACTGTGCGACGTGGTGATCACGGCGCTGGTCGCCCTGCGAACGCTGACGCCGGACACGCGTGAGGTCTTCGCCGAGCATCTGGCACGGGTGACGGAACGCTCGCTGGGGGCGGCGCCGGGATCTTAGGGCCGGGGGCGTGTGTGGGCCGTGAACCGACGGGGACGTTCTGCCACCCCGTCCTGGTCGCTGATCGCTGATCGCTGGTCGCTGGTCGCTGGTCGCTGGTCGCTTCACGACGACAGGCAGCTGTCGGTGACCCGAGTTAGTCTGCGCTCACCCGAGCGTTTCACCCCTTTCACCCCTTTCACTTGTTTCGCTCGTTTCATTCGCTTCAGGAGGTATTCATGGCCTCGCGCCTCAACCCGTATCTCAGCTTCGACGGCGACGCCCGGCAGGCGATGGAGTTCTACGAGGAGGTCTTCGGCGGCACTCTCAAGCTCAACACCTTCGGGGAGTTCGGCCAGCAGGGCACCCCGGACGCGGACAAGATCATGCACGGCATGCTGGAGACCCCGAGCGGCTTCACCCTGATGGGCGCCGACACCCCGCCCGGCATGGAGTACACGCCGGGCAACACCTTCTCGGTGAGTCTCAGCGGGGACGACGAGACCGAACTGCGCAGATGGTGGGAGAAGCTGTCCGCAGGCGGTTCGGTCGCCGTCCCGCTGGAGAAGCAGATGTGGGGCGACGTGTTCGGCATGTGCACGGACCGCTTCGGCATCCCGTGGATGGTCAACATCGTCCAGCAGAGCAGCTGACGGGACACGGACGGGCCAGGGCGACCTGGCCGTCGCCGCCCCGCCCCCCCCGGCCGAATCCCTGCCCCCGCAGCACATGCTGTGGGGGCAGACGCAGTCCGACCAATGACACCGGCAAGTGGACGGCGTTGCTGCCGTCCTTGGGAGGAGACCCGCCGACGGACCTGACATGGGCGGATGTTATGGGCGGTTGCTGTTGCTATCTCGTTAACTGGAACCCTTGACGCTGAAGGCGCTTACGCGTTGGCTTTCACCACCTGGTCGCCAGGCTGCTCACTAGCCCCGGAAGGCACCTGTAGTGAACAACGCTTCCCCCACACTCCGCTCCGCCGCACGTCGTTTTCCCCTTGTCGTGGCCGCCTCCACGTCGGCCCTGTTGCTCACCGCCTGCGGCGCCATCGAGGGCATCGCCGGGAGCAGCAGCTCCGCGAGCCCGAAGAAGGGCGACGACATCACGGTGGGTCTTCTCCTGCCCGACAAGGACACGAGACGCTTCGAGAAGTTCGACTACCCCCTCATCAAGGAGAAGGTCGCCTCCCTCACCAACGACAAGGGCAAGGTCCGCTACGCCAACGCCGGCGCGAGCGCGGCCAAGCAGAGCCGGCAGTTCGAGGAGATGATCGACGCCAAGGTGGACGTGATCCTGGTGGACGCGGTCGACGCCAAGGCCATCGCGTCCGACGTCCAGAAGGCCAAGGACGCGAACATCCCCGTCATCGCCTACGACCGGCTCGCGCAGGGCCCCATCGACGGGTACGTCTCCCACGACAACGAGCTCGTCGGCCAGGTGCAGGGCCGCGCCATCGTGGGGGCCCTCGGCGACAAGGCCAAGACCA
This sequence comes from Streptomyces resistomycificus, assembly GCF_001514265.1. GTDB lineage: Bacteria > Actinomycetota > Actinomycetes > Streptomycetales > Streptomycetaceae > Streptomyces > Streptomyces resistomycificus. Next base: position 136,185 of record NZ_KQ948990.1, read on the forward strand.
GCAAGATCGTCATGATGAACGGCTCGCTGGCCGACCCGAACACGGCCCTGTTCAAGCAGGGCGCGCTCAGCGAGCTGGACGGCAACGTCATCATCGCCAAGCAGTACGACACCAAGGAGTGGCTGCCGTCGGTCGCCAAGGCGAACATGACGAAGGCGATCCAGACCCTGGGACTCGACAACATAGCCGCCGTCTACTCGGCGAACGACGGGATGGCGGGCGCCGTCATCGAGGCACTGAAGGCAGCGGGCGCGACCAAGATCCCACCGGTGACCGGACAGGACGCCGACCTGGCCGCACTGCAGCGGATCGTCTCAGGCGAGCAGTACATGACCGTCTACAAGCCGTTCCTGCTGGAGGCGGACAACGCCGCGGAACTGGCCGTCGCCAAGGTCCAGGGCCGCACCCTCGAGTTCGACGCCCTGACCCCCGACAACGTCGACAGCCCGACGGAGAAGGCCATCCCGTCCAACCTGGTACAGGTGGTCGCCGTCACCAAGGACAACATCAAGCAGACGGTGATCCAGGACGGCGTCTACACCATCAAGGACATCTGCACGGCGGAGTACGCGGCGGACTGCGCGGAGATCGGCCTGAAGTAGCGAGAACTCGTGCGGGGCAAGGCACCCGGCCTGGCCCCGCGTCGGCGACCTCGTCACATGGGCCAGGCGGCCGGCCCGGCCGTCCGGAGCAGTGCACGGCGCTGCTCCGCGGTGAGGGCACGGCACGGCTCACGCCTCTCCCCCCACGGAGGCATGACTCCGACCGCGGCTACCCGCAAAGCGATCACGCCACTCCGATCGCCCTCTCCGTCTGCCGACGCTGCGACAGCAGATGCCCGGAGCCCCCGAACTCGACCGCCGCGCACGCGAAGCACTCGTCTAAGCTGCCCGCCGACCGGCCGACGAAGGGACGCAACCGTGGCTCAGCCGCACACCGATGACCAGCCCGAAGAGCTGCCACCCGCCTTAGGGTCCATGACCATTCTGGTGGCCGCCGTCATCGTCCACGACAAGGCCACCAACCGAGTCGTCCTCCTTCAGCGCGGCCCGAACGCGAAGTTCGGCCAGGGCATGTGGGACCTCCCCGTCGGCAAGAGCGAACCTGGCGAACCCATCACGGGAACGGCCGTACGCGAGCTGTACGAAGAGACCGGCCTGACCGTGAAGCCGGAGTCCCTGAAAGTCGCCCACATCATCCACGGTGCCCGGGGCGTCGAAGCCCCGAACGGCTTCCTCACCGTCGTCTTCGCCGCCCATGAATGGTCCGGGGAACCGGAGAACCGGGAACCGGGCAAGCACGCGCAGGTTTGCTGGGTCGACGTCGCCTCCCTCCCCGAGGAGTTCGTTGCCACCACCGCCAGCGCCCTCCATCGCCACCTCGCCGACGGTCCCCAGATCTCGCTCGGTGGTTGGTAAGAGGGACGAGTGATCTCCCCCTGGCCGAACCCTTCCCCCATCCCCGCCACGTGATCGGCACGCTCACCTAGGATGGCGAGCACCATCTCAGCGGCCCGACGGGCTTCCTGATCCGCCTGCGCGGCGGACGTCGGAGGACATGCCCCCACCCGCACGAGTCTTCTTCGTGCTGCCTGGGGGCGTTTCCTTGCTGTTCCGTGAGTCCGCGGCGTCCGTGGCCGCCCGCATCCTCGAAGGGTCGCTGGCGCTGCACCTGACCGAGAACTTCCGTCACCAGCACGGCCGGAGGCCCGCACAGGCGGAGATACGGTCCTGGGAACGCAGCCTCCCGGCGCTCGTCAACGCCCTGATCGAGGCCGGGCTCGACGACGTGGAGGTCCTCGTCGAGTACAGCCTGCCCCTCACCAGCAAGCGGGCGGACGCCGTACTCGCGGGCGTGCACCCGACCACAGGCGAGCCGTCGTACGTCGTGGTCGAACTCAAGCAGTGGAGCGCCGCCTATCCGGAGGAGGACGAGCCGCTGCTGTGCCGGATCGACGCGTACGCGCAGCCCGTACTCAACCCGATCGAGCAGGTGCGCGGCTACTGCGAGTATCTGCTGTCGTTCAACGGGGCGTTGGAGCGTATGCCCAAGTCCCTGGCCGGGGTGGCGTTCCTGCACAACGCGACCGAGTTCGGGGTCGCGGGGCTGAGGGAGGTCGAGGAGAACCAGCACGGTCGGATGTACACCGGGGAACAGCGCGGCGCCTTCCTGGACTTCCTGCGCTCACGGCTCGCCGCGAAACCCGGCGCACAGGTGGCGGACGTGCTGCTCGACGCCAAGGTGCGGCCGTCGAAGCAGCTGATGTCCGTCGCGGCAGCCGAGATCCGCGACCGCGAGCAGTTCGTACTCCTCGCCGAGCAGCGGGTGGCGTACGAGAAGGTGATGTCCGCCGTCCGCAGGTCCAAGCGCGGCAACCACAAGCAGGTGATCGTGGTGACCGGCGGCCCCGGATCCGGCAAGAGCGTGATCGCGCTGTCGGTCCTGGGCGAGCTGTACCGCCGTGGAATTCCCGCGCTGCACGCAACCGGATCGCAGTCGTTCACGAAGACGATGCGCAGGGTCGCCGGGCACAAGAAGCGTGAGGTGCAGCAGTTGTTCAAGTACTTCAACAGCTTCATGGACGCCGAGCCCAACGACCTCGACGTGCTGATCTGCGACGAGGCCCACCGACTCCGCAAGACCTCCGCCAACCGCTACACGAAGGCGGCGCTGCGTACCGGCCGGCCCCAGGTCGCGGAGCTGATCGACGCGGCCCGGGTCCCTGTCTTCCTGCTCGACCAGCACCAGGTGGTGCGGCCCGGCGAGATGGGAACCAGGCAGGAGATCGAACGGGCCGCCGCAGCACAGAACCTCGACTGCACGGTGGTGGAACTGGACGGCCAGTTCCGGTGCGGCGGCAGCGACGCGTACGAGAAGTGGGTCGTAGACCTCCTCGGCTTGGACGGCGGCACGCCCAACCAGTGGGAGCCCGACGGCAAGTTGCAGCTCCTTATCGCCGAAACCCCGCAGGAACTCGAGGACTTCCTCGTCGCGCGCCGAGAGGAGGGCTACGGCGCCCGCATGTCGGCCGGCTACTGCTGGAAGTGGACCACGAAGATCACCTCTGACATGACGACACTCCCCACCGACATCGTGATCGGCCAGTGGTCCCGCCCCTGGAACCTGTACGGCGACCGATCCGTACTCGGCGCCCCACCCGCCCCCCTCTGGGCCACCGACCCGGCCGGCTTCAGCCAGGTCGGCTGCGTCTACACCGCGCAGGGCTTCGAGTACGACTGGTCAGGCGTGATCATCGGCCCGGACCTGGTCTGGCGAACGGACCGCTGGGTCGTGGACCGCTCGGCCTCGAAGGACCCGTCTTTCACCAAGGCCACGCCGGACGACGACGTCGACCGACTCATCCGCAACACGTACAAGGTGCTGCTGACGCGGGGCATGGTCGGCACGATCCTCTACTCGACGGACGCGGAGACCCGCGAGAAGCTGCGGTCGCTCATTCATCCGACGTCGCGGGCAGAGGTGGCGGCGCTCGCGTAGTTCCGCGTCTTCGAGAGGTGATCGTCCGTGCCTCAGGCCGGTGTAGCGCCCGGTCGCGTGGCAGCCGCTCCCCGTGGCCTTCGTCCGGTGTCGATGCCGCCCACAAGAGGCGGTGCACTTCCGGACAACGCCTTCGCACGGCCCGAGCACGGATGATCCCCTCAGTTCCACCCAGGCTCGGCGGGCACCCGGCAACGAACCTGCTTCCCGCTCGCCGACCTCCACACCGAGATTCCGCTGGAGCGGCTGCGCCCTGCCACCGGGCAGTCCGACGAGTACATCTACCACTGGGTCGACACCCTGCAGACGTACTGGCTGCGGCGGCCGGGACTGGTGGGGAAACTGACCGCGACGTTCGAAGCGTCCGACCCTTCCGTGGCGCGGATTGCTCCGCGGGACATGCTGCAGGGGCAGCTCTATCCGCCGATCAACCTCTTCTACCACTTCGTGCGCAGGGACGTTGAGGGCTTCAGTCCGGCTCTGGCTGAGGCGTTGAAGCTGCACCGGGCGTACTGGACCCTGAACGAGGAGCGGACGACGGACATCGACGGCAGCATCGCGCTGGGGCCGCTGGCCATCGCGTGCCTCGCCTACGACGGCGAGCTGCCCATCGACGTCGAGTCCGAGTACCTGCCCCACCACCTGCTCCAACACAGCTGGCTCGAGGAGTTCCCGACCTGATCCGCGGGGCTGAGACAGCGAGGGATCTGTCAACTACCCAGCGCTAAGCAATGGGCTTGCGCAAGAGGCGTCACCGGGCGTGACGCGCTGCTTGCGTCAAGCTTCACGCCCGGATGTCCGGGTGGGGAGCGGGTGCCGTTGACTCGGCCCCCGCCTCGCCACGACTCCCACGCGCGGGCACGGTTGTTGCGGGAGCCTCCCCCGCTCTCGGCTTCACCCGAACGGGAGGTGCCGCCATCGGTCTCCGTGATCAACGAATCCGCAGTTCCGCCATGCAACCGGGGTGAGGGTGGGAGCTCCGCCCCCGTCCGCCCAGTACATCTGGAGTCGCGCGATCGCCTCGTCCTTAATCATCCCCGCCACGGTGTCCTCGTCGACGCCCCACGTGGCGGATGAGCAGATGTACCAGGCCAGCGGGAAGCGCGTCGCGTGGCGGCTCGGGGGCACCTCGGTCAGGCAGTTCGCCCTCCGTACGCGAACCCAGAACTCGTCCTCGGTGACGTCCAGTTGCTTCCAGCGGATGTGTCGCCGCATCGCGGCACCGTACGCGGTGCGGTCCACCGGGTACGAGATTCTGGTGCGCATGATCCTGCCGCCGTGCAGGGTGAGCTCGTAGGTAACGTGCTGGGTACCGGTGCGCCAGCATGCGTCCCGGACGCGTTCCCGCTGGGGCGAGGGAAACACGACAGGACCAGATGATCTTCGAAATGTCTCGCGACAACCTCGCTCAGACCTTCGGCGCCGAGCGGGTCAGGCAGGTCCCTCCAGCAGCAGCGCAGGTTCCGGATTCACCGGCGAGGCTTTTGCGCTCCTTACCAACGTCGGTCTTCCGAAGAACGAGTTCATCTCCTTCCCAACATTGATGACGCAGGTGCCGGGACTTCGAGGTACGCCTCTCCCTCACCGCAGCCCAAGTCCGCATCGAGGTCAGCGACACTCGCCCGGACCGGCTGCCCCCATTGCCCGACGGCGCAACCACTGCCACATCGCCGCCGCCCGACACGGCAACAAACGGCCGTGGCCTTCTCCTTGTCGACGCCTTCGCCACCCACTGGGGCTGCGAGCCGCGCAGCGAGTTCGTCAAAACCGTCTGGGCCGAGGTCTCCATGTGAGGGACCGGGCACACAGGGAAGGACACCTGTGCGATAGAACAGGTAGGCAATTGCTCGGGTCAACAGGCCTGTTCGCCGGATGGAGATGAGCGTGGGGCTGCCGCTGGACCTGAAGGTCATAGCCGAGGGCATGATCAAGGCGTCCATGGGAATGGTGGGCACGGTCATGGTCGGCACGCGCGATACCGCCATCGCGCTCTTCCACGAACTCGACCGGCAGCACGGCATGGCCGGGGACGACGATGCGGGGCGGGCGTTCGCGAAGGTGTACAAGTCGGCGGCCTCCACCACGCTCGACAAGATGGGCTTCAGCGCCTACGTGATGGGCGAGACCGGCAAGGGGCTGATGCGCAACGCCCGCGAATTCATGGCGCGTGAGAGCCACGTCGCCTCCGCGATCCTGAACAAGCAGGTGGACCTGACCGCCGGCATGGGCGACCCCGGAGCGGACTGCAGTGAGAGCTTCCTCGGGCGGGGCCAGGAGCTACCGGAAGTGGTCGGCGACACGGCTTGGTACGACCAGTACGCCCCGGCCGGCACGAGCGACCGTTTCCGCGGCTCGCCGGAGAAGCTGCGGGACGTCGCCACGTCCTGGCGCGCGGGCGGAAAGATGATGCTTCGCTTCCTGGAAGACGCCCAGGTGTACGCACACACGGCCGACAAGGCGCACTCCGGGGAGGCCGCGGACGCGTTCCGCCTCTATTTCAAGGCGTTCGTCGGCTTCGCGGGGCCGCCCGAACAGGCCCAGCAGGACGAGACGTTGGTCGCCAACCTCGTGGCGGCGTGCAACCAGCTCGCCAAAGCCTGTGACCAGTACGCGGATCACGTCGAAGCGGCGAAGCGGAAGATCACCCAGAACGATCTGGACCCCTTCCACGTCGAGATGCCGTGGGACCAACCGATGTTCGGCGGCAACGGCGACGACGGCGGGCTCCTCGACGCGGTACTCGGCGATCCCTGGATCCACCAGCTCGGCGACGTCGCCCATGCCCTGGACGAGTCCGAGAAGCGCGTCAAGCTCCCCCAGGGCTCTGACGATCCCCCCGGACTCCCCGTACCGCCTCTTCTTCCCGTGCCCGTTCCGGTCCCCGTGCCGCTGGTCCTCGCCTCCTACCACGGGCAGGCACCGGCCATCCTCCCGGCGATCAACAGGATCGACCCCTCTATCCCCGCCCAGGACCCCATCCCTCCGGTGCCCGGCACCACCCGCCTGCTCACTTCAGGAGAGCAGCCGCAGTTCCGGACGTGGCTGAACTCGCTCAACACCGGGGGCTTCGCCGGAGGTGGCGGTCCCACCAATCCCGACAACGCCTATCAGCTGCGCGTGGCCGGCTACCCGGAGCGCGAAGTGCCGCTCGTCGGCCGTAAGCAGGGGCTCATGGTGGACGGGATACGTCCCGTCGACGGCTACCTCGTCGAGGCGAAGCACGTCCGGGACCCGGACTGCGCGAAGCGCAGTTTCCGCAGCATCGAGCGCGTCAACGAGACGCTCGCCAAGCCCGTGAAGGTGGACGCCAAGGGCGACCCGAAGTGGGACCCGCTGATCGACGGCATGTACCGGGGTGACGAGTCGGAGCTGCGTCGGTACAAGAGCGCGATGGCCAACCCGGCGAACTCCGAGATCCGCGGTCTTGAGATCGTGACCAACGGCAAGGACAACGCGGCCTACTGGGAGTCGATGATGGCCATGAACGGCGTCACCGGCTCCACGCGGTACGTGCCCTGAGAGTGAAGGACTTCTGTGGCAGTCGAGCACACCCTGCGGTCGAACTTCGTCTTCGCTCCGCCCGAGGAGAACCCAGCCGCCTGGCAGGCGAGCCTGGAGACGTTCAGGGACGCGCTGGCGCGGGCTTTTCCCGATGCCTTCCTGGAGACGAACACGTCCAGCCTGCGCGATGTGCCTGTCCTGGACTTCGAGATCGAGGCGGAGACGGACCTCTTCGTCACCGGGACGGCTGCCATGCCCGCCCCGGACTATGCCCACATCAGCATCATCGACGTGACCGCCCACGCGGCCGCCTTGTTCGCCCAGTGGCTCCGCGACTCGTACGTTCCCTCACCCGCCAGTGTGCGTTTCCTGAGCAGTTTCGTCATGGAAAACGGCGACGAGGCGCCCTGGCCCCTCCCCCCGACAGGCGACGCCACGGAGATCGAGTCCGTCATGCGAAGCCACCTGGCCGCGGCCGGAGCCGAGTAGTCGACATGGCCCGTTGACGTGGCAGGAGATCCCGGCCTGGCTTCGACAATCATCGACGGCCCCGGATGACAGCTTGGGTTCTAGAGGTGGTCGCACTCCACGTCCCAGCCCCGATCGACCCGCCAGTGGGCTAAGGCCGCCGCCTGGTGCCGGAGCGTGTCGAGGGCATGTGCTCGACGAGATGCGCCAGAACCGAGGACCGGTTCGCGGTCGCGGCGCGCCCTCTCATCCCGCCCTGTCGGCGTGGACCGTCGAGGTGTTCGAGCGGTATGTCGCAGCCCGCGGCACCGAGCAGCGGGCGGCACCGGGAGGCCGGGCTCCCCCGACCGAGCCGGTCCGGCTGAGCTGGATGGCGCGGACCGAGAGGCGGGAGGTCCTGGACGCGCGTGGAGCGGGGCAGTACGAGCACACGACCTGGGGCCGTAAGTACGCCTCCGCCGACGGATCCGATGGAGCACCTTTCTGACCTGTGGGTTTCCGGGATCGGACCGGCTGTGACCTGCAAGGATCGGTTGCAGTGCCAGGGCCATCACGAGCGGCGCAGCTTCGGCGGCAGACGAGTCGGGCTATACGCCGGGTTCTGTCGCCCGGTCGCCTCGCGGCGGCCGGGGAGACGGCCATCCATCTAGGGCCGGCGTTGCCGCCGGCCTCGTGCGGTCTACCCGCGGACTCGGGCGGGCAGCCCTCAAGCGTCCGCGCAGAGCCGCTTTTTACGGCGGCCCCTTTTGACCTTGCTCCGGGTGGGGTTTACCTAGCTGCCCAGGTCGCCCTGGGCACTGGTGGTCTCTTACACCACCGTTTCACCCTTACCCGGTGCCGAAGCGCCGGGCGGTTTGTTTTCTGTGGCACTGTCCCGCGGGTCACCCCGGGTGGCCGTTAGCCATCACCCTGCCCTGTGGAGCCCGGACGTTCCTCGGGAAGTCCCTCAAGGGGACTCCACGCGGCCGTCCGCCCGGCTCGTCTGCCGTGTGGACCATGGTACCGGGCTCTCACCCTTCCCCGGCCCGGCCGGGGTGCCAGGAGGCACCGGGTGCTCCACCGTGTGCTCGCCCTCCCTCGGTCCGGCCGAGGGACCCGCCGGCCCCGGGCCGGCCGCCGTCGCCAGTACCGAGCCCGCCAGGATCAGCGTGAACGCCGCCACGATGCCCGCCGTCAGCGGCTCGTCCAGGAAGATCGCGCCCGCTGCCACCGCGACCGCCGGGTTGACGTACGTGAAGACCGTCGCCCTGGTCGGGCCCGCCTCCTTGATCAGCTCGAGGAAGGCCACGAAGGCGATCGCCGTGCAGACTGCGCCCAGGGCGGCCAGTGCGGCCAGGACCGTGGGGGTGGGCAGCTCGGCAGGCCAGGTCGCGGCCGCTGCCGGGGCGTAGACCAGTGCCGAGAGGGCCAGGCAGGGGGCGATGAGCTGGAGGGTCGGGACGTTCTTGAGGTGGCGCGCGGCGATCAAGGGGGCCGTCGCGTAGCCGATCACCGTGACCAGCACCTCGGCCAGTGACTTCGCGTCGCCGCCGGTCAGGTGCGGGACCGTGAGGACTCCGACGCCGGCCAGGCCGAGGCCCAGACCGGTCACCCGCCTCAGCCCCAGCCTCTCCGTCTCGCCGAAGAAGCGGGCCAGGGCCACTCCCACGATCGGGACGCCGGCGATCAGCAGGCCCGCCGTCGAGCTGGACAGGTGGCGTTCGGCGTCGGTCAGAGTCCACCAGGGGCCGATGATCTCGATGCACGCGAAGGCCAGCATCGGGCGCCAGTGGGTCCGTACGGTGCCGGGCAGGCCGCCCTGGCGGATCGCGAAGGGCAGGAGCAAGGCCGCACCCAGTGCGCAGCGCGTGAACACCACCATCGACGGGGAGAGCGGGGCGTCCACCGCCACCTTGATCAGCAGGTAGGGGATGCCCCAGACCACTCCCATCAGGGAGAACAGAAACCAGCCGCGTGCAGTCATGCGGCCATGTTCACCGGATCAGCGGCGGGCGTCTTGAACGCTGTTGCGGTACACCGCCGGGGTGACTCCGAGAACCCGTCGGAACCAGCGCGTGAGGTGTGCCTGGTCCGCGAAGCCCACCAGGCCCGCGACCTCCGCCGGACGCAGGCCCGACTCCAGCAGGCCGCGTGCCCGGTGCACCCGGTGCTGCGCCAGCCAGGCGTACGGGGGGATCCCCATCGTCGTACGGAAGGCCCGGAGGAGTTGGTAGCGGGACAGGCCCAGCTCGGAGGCGAGCAGGGCGAGGGAGGGGGGTTCCAGGAGTTCGTCGGCCAGGCGGTCGCGTACGGCGTGGGCGATGTGCGCGGCGCCGGGCACACCATCCCTCGCCGCGCGGGCCGTCGAGTGGCGGCGGGCCAGGGCGGTGAGCAGCCACGGGAGGCGGGACTCCGTCTCCAACGGGTCCGGGCAGGCGCTCAGTTCGGTGTGCGCCAGGCGTAGGGCGGCCGCCAGTTCGGGGTCGTCGAGGAGGGGCTCGCGGAAGTACGGCAGGCCGCCGAGGGTGCCGTCGGTGAGCAGGGAGGGCTCGGGGTACAGCGCTCGGTACGCGTAGCCGTCGGACGCGGCGGGGCGGCCCGTGTGCATCTCGCCGGGGGCCAGGACGACGATGGAGCCCGGGCCGGGGCGGAGGTGGTCGCCCCGGTAGTCGATGACCTCGGAGCCGCCGACGCAGATGCCGATGCTGAACTGCTCGTGCGTGTGCGAGGCGTAGGCGTGCCGGTCGAAGCGGGCGGTGAGCAGGTCGAGGGGAGGGCCGCAGCGGCCCAGGCGGGCCCTGGTCCACAGTGCCTGCTCCATACGTCCCCCTGGTCGTCGTCCCGAGGGTGCAACGTCGTGGTGCTCAGAGAAAGTCCGACGTGTCCAGGTCGAAGGAGAAGGGTTCGGGGAGGGTGAGGGGCTTGACCTCCGCCCGCGTGAGCGGCTCGTGGGCCATGGCGGTCATGTCACGCCCCTCCTTCGGTCGCTCGCCAGACTGGGACATCGGCTGATCACCGTCCGTGAGATCGGAAACCGTTGCCTCGATCGTGGCACACGACCCGCGCCCCCGTCAGGCACCGGCCCGCGTCCTTGACCCTGCCGCGACGTCAGCGTTTCTACTGATCCCATGCGGATCGGAGAACTCGCCGCGGCCGTGGGTGTGACCACCCGGACCGTGCGGCACTACCACCACCTCGGACTGTTGCCGGAGCCCGAGCGGCTCGGCAACGGCTATCGGGACTACACGCTCCGGCATGCCGTCGTGCTCGCCCGGATCCGGCGGCTGACCGAGCTCGGGCTCGGGCTCGGAGAGGTGCGGGACGTGCTCGCGGAGGATGCCGGGAAGGATCTCGTGGAGGTGCTCACCGAGCTCGACGAGGACCTGGCTCGGCAGGAGGCGGCGATCCGGGAACGGCGGGCTCGGCTGCGGGCTCTTCTTCAGGCGGGCGCGCTGCCCGCCGAGGGGCCGGTCTCGCCGGAGCTGGCGACGCTGTTCGGCGAGGTCGGGCAGGTGTCCGGCTCGCCCATGGCCGCCAAGGACCGCGAGATCCTCGCGCTGCTCGACACCTCGGCCACCCCGGAGACCCGGGAGCAGCTGATCGGGCTGGTGGGCAGCGCCTTCGCCACCCCGGGTGGGGTGGAGCGGGCCCGTGAGGCGTACGCGCTGCTCGACGCGCTCGCCGACGCCGGACCGGACGATCCACGCGTGGACGAGGCCGCCCGCGCTCTCGCCGACTGTCTGCCCGCCGAGCTGCTCCCGGAGGCCGACATCGATCACAACGGCAGTTTCCTGCGCGCCTTCTACGCGGATTTCGCGCCGGCGCAGGCTGAGGCGATCCGCCGGACGCTGCGGATCCTGACCGACCCGACCGACCCGACCGACCCGACCGACGTGACCGACCCGACCGACCAAACCGACGTGACCGACCCGACCGACCCGACCGAGGGGGATGTGAGACGACGATGAGGATCGCTCACTTGCTCGTCCTGCACGAGTTGCGCATGCTCGCGAGTCTCGCGTTGTGGGTCGTGCGGAGGACGCACGGCACCGGTGACGGCGGGCGGGCCTTCGGGTACGCCCGGGGGCAGGGCGCGATGATGTTCGGGTTCGCGTTCGTGTGTGTGGTGGAGACGCTGACGATGTCGGTGCTGCTGCGCGACTACCCGATCGTGCACGGCGTGGTGTTGGTGCTGGACGTGTACACCGTCGTCTTCGTCCTCGCGCTGCACGCGGCGAACGTGGTCCGGCCGCATGTGCTGGACGCCGGGTCGCTGCGGATCCGCCGGGCCGTTCACGTGGATCTGCGCATCCCGCTGGAGAAGGTCTCGGCGGTACGGAGTGAGCTACGGGCCGCCCACCAGCGGGCGGACGGCGAACTCGACCTCGCCGTGGGCGCGCAGACCTCCGTCACCCTCGAACTCACCGAGCCCGTACCGCACTCGAACTTCCTCGGTCGACGTCGTGACGTGCGCCTCGTCCGCTTCCACGCCGACGACGCCCCCGCACTCGTACGCGCGCTCACGCAGGGGCAAAGCGCACTCTCGGCTGGGGTCCCGGTCCCGGATCGGCCTGCGTGAGCCGCACCCGCAGCCGCTCCCCCAGCGGCAGCGGGGCGCCGCCCTCGATCCGGCCGATGACCGCGGGCGACTCCAACTGCACCACGCCGCTGGTGGGTTGGCGCTCGTCCAGGTCCACCACGCACCCGTCGAAGACCTCCCCGACCCGGCCTTGGAGCAGCATGGCCTCGACGAGGTCGACGCAGCCCCGCTCGGCGGCCCCCGCGCGCCGGCCGCCGTCGGCCATCTCGCCGCGCAGGGCGTCGAGGGCGGTGAGCACCCACTCCGGCGGGTCCTGGCCGGCGGCGGCCGCGAGGCAGATCTCGGAGGCGTACCGGTCGACGAGGCGGCGCAGCGGGGCCGTGCAGTGGGCGTAGGGGGCGGCGACGGCGGCGTGGGTGGTGATCTCCGGGAGTTCGCCGTTGCGGAAGGGCGTGTAGCCGGCGCCGCGCAGGAGGGTCGTGCACTCCTGGAGGAAGGCCGCGTGCTGCGCGCGCTGCGGGTCCAGGGAGCGGACCAGCCGGTCGTACGAGACGTGGTGCGGCCAGTCGATGTGCAGGGCGTGCGCGGTACGGCGCAGGCGGCCGACCGCGCCGTCGGGGGCCGGGGGCAGCGTGCGGAGGACCCCGGTGCCGTGGGCGATCATCAGGTCCGCCGCGGCCATCCCGGTGAGCAGGGAGATCTGCGCGTTCCAGCCTTCGGCGGGGAGCGGGGCGCGGTAGGTCAGCTCGTACGCCCCCTCCTGTCGGACGATCTCCTGCTCCGGCACGTTGAGCGAGATGCCTCCGCGCTCGACCTCCAGCGCCTCCCGCAGCTCCCCGATCTCCTTCAGGAGCGCGAGCGGCTCCTCGGCCGCGCCTGAGTCGATCCGCCGCTGCACGCCCGCGTAGTCGAGCTTGGCCCGGCTGCGGACCAGGGCCCGGCGGACTTCGGCGGTGAGGGTACGGCCGTCCGCGTCGAGGTCGATGGTCCACAGCGCGGCGGGGCGCACCCGGTCCGGCAGCAGGCTGGCCGCGCCCTCGCTGAGCGCGGGTGGATGCAGCGGCACCTTCTCGTCGGGGAAGTAGAGGGTGGTGACCCGCCGGTGGGCCTCGGTGTCGAGGGCCGAGCCGGGTGCGACGAACGCGGCGACGTCGGCGATGGCGTACCGGACGCGGTAGCCGGTGCCCCGCCGGGACAGGTGCATCGCCTGGTCGAGGTCGGTGGAGGTGGGCGGGTCGACGGTGAACAGGGGGATGTCGGTGGCGTCGTGGGAGGGAGGGGTGGGGGCCTTCGCCGACTGCTCGGCCTCGGCGAGGGCCTGCGGCGGGAAGCTGTCGGGCACGCCGAGTTCGTCGCGCAGTGCGCTGAGGGCGGCCCGGAGGGGGGCTTCGGGGGCTCCGGTCACGCGGAGGTGGCGGCGGGGCATACAGCGAGCGTAGGGCTCGGGCCCTTGGGTGGCACGCCGTACGCTGTCCGGAGCTCTACAGAAGGAGATCCACCCGTGCTTGTCCTGCTGCCGCCCTCCGAAGGCAAGGCCTCCTCCGGCCGCGGCGCCCCGCTGAAACTCGAGTCGCTGTCGTTGCCGGGACTGACCGGCGCCCGCGAGGCCGTGCTCGAGGAGCTCGTCGAACTGTGCGTCGGCGACGAGGACAAGGCGCGCGAGGTGCTCGGGCTGAGCGAGGGGCTGCGGGGCGAGGTCGCGAAGAACGCCGAGCTGCGGACGGCGGGGGCGCGGCCCGCCGGGGAGGTCTACACGGGCGTGCTGTACGACGCGCTCGGCCTGGCGTCCCTGGACACCGCCGCGAAGAAGCGCGCCGCGCGCTCGCTGCTGGTGTTCTCGGGGCTGTGGGGCGCGGTCCGGGTGACCGACCGTATCCCCTCCTACCGCTGCTCGATGGGTGTGAGGCTGCCCGGGCTGGGGGCGCTGGGCGCGCACTGGCGTACGCCGATGGCGTCGGCGCTGCCCGAGGTGGCCGGGGCCGGGCTGCTGCTGGACCTGCGGTCCTCGGCGTACGCGGCCGCGTGGAAGCCGAAGGGTGAGGTCGCCGGGCGGACGGCGACGGTACGGGTGCTGCACGCGCCGACCCGAAAGGTCGTCAGCCACTTCAACAAGGCGACGAAGGGGAAGATCGTCCGCAGTCTGCTGTCGGCCGGGATCTCTCCGGCGGGACCGGCGGAGCTGGTGGAGGCGCTGCGGGACCTCGGGTACGTGGTGGAGGCGGAGGCGCCCGCGAAGGCGGGGGCGGCCTGGGCGCTGGATGTGCTGGTGGACGAGATTCACTGACGCTCCGGCCGGGTCGGAGTACGACTGCGAGGCGTGGGACCACGCGACAGGCACGCCCGACAGGCACCTCCGGTAAGCACCCTCGACCGGCACCCCCGGCAGGCACCCCCGGCAGGCACCCTCGACAGGCACCCCCGACAGGCACCTTCGGCAGCACGTCCGGCCGGCATTGCAGTATGCGCAACGTCCTTTGCGTGACGTGCAGCGCGTCGGCAGGATGGCGTCATGGCCCCGTCGCTCCTGGACCTTGCCCCCGTCGTGCCCGTCGTCGTCATCGAGGACGCCTGCGACGCCGTGCCCCTCGCCCGTGCGCTCATCGCCGGGGGGCTGCCCGCGATCGAGGTGACACTGCGGACGCCCGCCGCGCTCGACGCGATCCGGGAGATCGCCGGGGAGGTGCCGGAGGCCGTCGTCGGCGCCGGGACGGTTCTGACACCGGGGCAGGTCACGGAGTCGGTGGCGGTCGGGGCGCGCTTCCTGGTCAGCCCGGGCTGGACGGACGTACTGCTGACGGCGATGCGGGGGTCCGGCGTGCCGTTCCTGCCGGGGGTGTCGACCACGTCCGAGGTGGTGACCCTGCTGGAGCGCGGGGTGCGGGAGATGAAGTTCTTCCCGGCGGAGGCGGCCGGCGGTACGGCGTATCTGCGGTCGCTGGCGGGGCCGTTGCCGCAGGCGCGGTTCTGTCCGACCGGCGGGATCGGGCTCGGCTCCGCGCCGGACTATCTGGCCTTGCCCAACGTCGGCTGTGTGGGCGGGAGTTGGATGCTGCCGAGGGACGCGGTGGCGGCGCGGGACTGGGCCCGGATCGAGGAGCTGGCCCACGCGGCGGCGTGCCTCCGTACTCCCTGAGGCGGCGTCTGTTCAGCGCAGGTGGGACGTGTCGTTGAGGAGCCGGACGCTGGCGTTGCCGTCCGCGTAGTAGGCCACCGCCGACAGGGAGGCCGCCGACAGTTCCATGCGGAACAGGGACTCGGGCGGGGCGCCGAGGGCGAGCCGTACGAACGTCTTGATCGGGGTGACGTGGGTGACCAGCAGGACCGTGCGGCCCGCGTACGCGGCGACCAGCCTGTCGCGGGTGGCGGCGATCCGGGTGGCGGTGGCCGCGAAGCTCTCGCCGCCGCCGGTGGGCTCGGCCTCCGGGTCGGCCAGCCACTTGGTCAGGTCGTCCGGGTGCCGCTCACGCACCTCGCCGAAGGTGAGCCCCTCCCAGGCGCCGAAGTCGGTCTCGCGCAGGCCGTCCTCGACGGTGACGTCGAGGCCCAGCCGGGCGGCGACGGCCGCGGCGGTCTCGCGGGTACGGGCGAGCGGCGAGGCGACGATGTGCTGGACGGTGCCGCGCCGTGCCAGGGCGGCCGCGACCCGCTGGGCCTGGTCCCGCCCGACGTCGGACAGGGACGGGTCGCTGCCGCCACTCCCCGAGAACCTCTTCTGCGGCGTCAACGGGGTCTCCCCGTGGCGCAGCAGCACGAAGGTCGCGGGCGCCCCCATGTCGGCCGCCCCCCACCCCGGCGACGCCACGACCCGCGCGGCCCGCGCATCGGCGCCCCGCACGTCGGCGCCCCGCACGTCGTCCTTGGCCCGCGCGGCGTCCTCGGTCTCCGCGACCCCGCCGCCCGACGGCTCCGCCGCACCGCGCCGGGAAGCACTGGCGGCGCCAGCCGCGTCGGCAGTGTTAGCCGCGTCGGCAGTAGAAGCCGCGCCGGCAGCGGAAGCCGCGTCGACGACGGCGGAAGCAGCAGCGGCAGCCGCGTCAGCGGCGGAACGTCCCCCCGCCAGAGCCGCCCGTGCCCGCGCCGCGCCCGCGGTCGCGTCTCCGGGCGGGCCGGACGGCTCGGGAGCCGCGGCGGCCACAGCTCGCGCGGCCGCCGTGTCCAGCTCGGCTGTCGACGCGGACGCCGACCACTGCTCCCCCCGCTTGCCCGCGTCCATCGCCTCGTTGGCGAGGCGGTCGGCGTGCTTGTTCCGCTCGCGGGGGATCCACTCGTAGGTGACCTGGGAGGACGGGAAGACGCGGGCCGCCTCCGACGCCAGCGGCTTCATGTCGGGGTGCTTGATCTTCCAGCGGCCCGACATCTGCTCGACGACGAGCTTGGAGTCCATACGGACGTGGACCCGGGCCGTGGGGTCGAGTTCGTGGGCGGCGCGCAGGCCCGCCACCAGCCCCCGGTACTCGGCCACGTTGTTCGTGGCGACACCGATGTACTCGGCCACCTCGACGAGGGTCTCCCCCGTCGCCGCGTCGATCACCACGGATCCGTAGCCAGCGGGCCCCGGGTTGCCCCGCGACCCGCCGTCTGCCTCGACGATGAACTCCCGCACGTCCAAAGCCCCTTAAGCCTTGAGCCCTACGCCTTTGAGCCCTCAGGCCCCTTGCCGACTAGAGACCCGATTCGGACGTGCGCACCAGGATGCGACGGCAGTTCTCGCAGCGGACGACCGTGTCGGGCGCCGCCGCGCGGATCTCGTTGATGTCGGTGATCGCGAGCTCCTGGCGGCAGCCCTGGCAGGTCCGCTGGTACAGCTTGGCCGCGCCGATGCCACCCTGCTGCTCGCGCAGCTTGTCGTACAGCTTGAGCAGGTCGGCGGGGACGGAGGCCGCGATGACCTCGCGCTCCTTGGTCACGGCGGCCACCTCGCCGTCGATCTCCTCGGTGGCGGCGTCGCGGCGCGCGGTCGCGTCGTCGATCTTCGCCTGGACGGACGAGACCCGCTCGCTGAGCTCGGCCACCCGCTCCTGCACGGACTCGATGCGCTCCATGACCTCAAGGACGATGTCCTCGAGGTCGCCCTGCCGCTTGGCGAGGGAGGCGATCTCGCGCTGGAGGTTCTCCAGGTCCTTCGGGGAGGTGACCGCGCCGGAGTCCAGGCGCTGCTGGTCACGGACGGAGCGCTGGCGCACCTGGTCCACGTCCTGCTCGGCCTTGGTCTGCTCGCGGATGGTGTCGCTCTCCTCGGTCTGCGCGGCGACGAGGAGGTCGCGCAGCTGGGTGAGGTCCCGGGTCAGCGACTCGATCTCGGCGTGCTCGGGCAGCGACCTGCGCCGGTGCGCGAGCTGCTGGAGGCGCACGTCGAGGTTCTGTACGTCGAGAAGGCGGATCTGGTCGGCGGGCGCGGCGTTCAGTTGGGGGCTCCCAGTGGGTCAGAGGTGGGCGTGGACGCCGCGTGGGCGGTCCAGGGGTCGGTGACCGTCTTCGAGACGTGGACCCGAAGGCCCCATCCCTTGCGGTCGGAGATCTCGTCGAGCTGGGCGGCGGCCAGCTCGCACCAGGGCCATTCGGTGGCCCAGTGCGCCGCGTCGAGCAGCGCGAGAGGACTGTGGGCGCGGGCTTCGGAGGCCGGGTGGTGGCGCAGGTCCGCGGTGAGGAAGG
Organism: Streptomyces resistomycificus; assembly: GCF_001514265.1. GTDB lineage: Bacteria > Actinomycetota > Actinomycetes > Streptomycetales > Streptomycetaceae > Streptomyces > Streptomyces resistomycificus. Next base: position 153,823 of record NZ_KQ948990.1, read on the forward strand.
CGTCGACGCCGGCCGCGCGGACCTGGTCGAAGAGGCTGTCGCCGGAGCCTCCGCTCACGGCGACCGTGCGGACCACGGCCTCGGGGTCGCCCGCCACCCGGATGCCCTGCGCGGTCGCGGGCAGGCGTTCGGCGGCGCGGGCGGCGAGTTCACGGACGGTCAGCGGGTGGTCGAGCTCGCAGATCCGGCCCAGGCCACGGTGGCCGTCGGGATCGGTCGGGTCCGGCACCAGGGGGCGTACGACCCGCAGGTCGAGCGCTCCGGCCAGGGCGTCGGACACGCCGGGGTCCGCGGTGTCCGCGTTGGTGTGGGCGACGTGCAGCGCGATGTCGTGCTTGATGAGGGTGTGCACCACGCGGCCCTTGAAGGTGGAGGCCGCGACCGTCGTCGTACCGCGCAGATAGAGGGGGTGGTGGGTGACCAGCAGGCCGGCGCCCAGCTTCACCGCCTCGTCGACGATCTCCTGGACCGGGTCGACGGCGAACAGGACCCGGGAGACCTCCTGGTCGGGTTCGCCCACGACGGTGCCGACCGCGTCCCAGGACTCGGCCCGCTCGGCGGGCCACAGGCTCTCCAGCGCGGCGATGACTTCAGACAGACGGGGCACGGGGAAAGGCTACCTGGCTGTTCTCCCCCGCTGAACCGGCGACCGGACCCGGACACGGCAGGTGGTCCCGCTCAGCACAGTCGCCCCGGCTTCCTCAGGCGAATCGTTCCTGGGCCACACCTTTGTGTGAAGTCGACGCTTGCCGGTCCCACGTCCGTGCGTACGAAAACTAGCTTCGTCGCCGGAGGTGACCAGACGATGACGGCCTGTGCGATCGAGCCCGCGTCGGACGGCGTGGAGGGTGACGGCGCGGACGGTGACGACGCGGACGGCGCCGCCCGGCCGGAGTGCACCATCACGGCGGACGGCGCCTACGCGGCCCGGCTCACGCTGGACGGCGACTCCTGGTTCCCGGAGCGCTGGACGCTGGACGGCCCGGAACCGTACGCGGTGCCGCTGCCCGGCAACCAGCCGGAGGAGCCCGGCACCGAGGTGCAGCCGATGGGCGACGGACGGGTCCTCATCCGGCGCCTCGCGGACGGACGGCACAACTTCTCGCTCCTCTACCCCACCGGACCCGGCACCGGCGAACTCCCGCTGGGCGCGGTCGAGTGCCCGGACCGGGGCACCCGGCTGCGGCTGCTGCCGCCGGCGCCGGGCGGCGAGAAGGCGTACGCCCTCGCCGTGGGCCGGCACTCCAGCACGGTGTGGCTGGTGGCGGGCGGCGCCTTCGGCCCCGAGCACATCGCGGAGATCCCGGGACGCTGCTCGGGCGGGGCGTGGCTGGACCGCACGGGGCGGATGCTGGCGCTGGACCGGAAGGCCGGCGGCCGGACCAAGGCCGTCGTGGTCGACCTGGAGCGGGGTGGCGAGGTCTCGCCGCTGCTGCAGATCGCGGCGGACAGCGACGACCGGCTGCTGCTCGCCGACCCGGACAGCGGGTTGCTGCTGATCCGCTCGGACGCGCCGTCGCCGGGGCAGGGCCGGCTGGGCTGGGGGGTCGTCGGCAGCACTCTGCCGGTGCGGTTTCCGGAGAGCCTGCGGGTGCCGGGCTGCGCGGTCACGCCGTTCGCCATCCAGCCGGGCCAGGTGCTGACGCCGGAGAGCTGCGCGGTGGCCCTGCGGGTGGACGGGCCGGTCGCCAGCTGGGTCGGGGTGTGGCGGCCCGCGCAACGCCGGATGCACCACCTCCCGGCGCCCGAGGGGTGGCTGGCGGGCGCCGGGCTGTGGACCGGGGACGGTGTGCTGCACCTCCCGTACGCGACGGCCGGTGCGCCGTGCGGGCTGGCCCGGGTGGCGGCACCGTCGGGGGACGCGGAGGGCGCGGGGGGCGCGGGGGATGCGGGGGATGCGGGGAATGCGGGGGGCGCGGGGAAGGCGGGGGGCTCGGGTGAGGCCGGGGGCACGGGGGCCATGGGGAGAGCGGGGGGCTCGGAGGCCATGGGGGGCGCGGCGGGCTCGGGGAGCGCGGGGTGCTCGAAGGGCGCGGGGGGCGCGGGGATGGAGGGTCCGGTCCGGGACGGTACGGCTTCGCGGGCGGTGTCGGGGGACGGTGTCCCGGCGTCCGGTGAGCCGCCGGAACCGGACCCTCCGGGACCGGTCGCGTGGCGCCCTGTGCCGCTTCAGGAAGCTCCGTTGGGGCGTCTTGTAACGAAGTAGTGCCGGTTGGCGTGGCCGCCTGGATCCGGGCCCCGGACCGCCGGTTAAACTCGCCCGGCTGTTCAGAAAGATCATGTTGACGGGGTGAGATATTCCGATGAGCGACGCCAGCACGAACCAGCAGACTGCCGACGTCCAGGAGCCCACCGGCCAGGGCCGGCACCGGGGTCCGGTCGCGGTGCAGGACGGTGAGACGGCCCCCCGCGGCCGTCACCGCAAGCCGGTCGAGCAGACCGAGCACGCGGCCTGACGCAGCCTCAGGCAGTCGTTTTTCCACGAGGTCCCCGGCATCGACGGATGCCGGGGACCGTCGCGTTGTGGCCCGGTCCCGGAGACGGCCACCGACCGCGGCAGCGTTGCCCGGCGTCGCCGCCGCAGCAGTCACCTCAGCCGCTGCCGGGCGGGTAATGCGTCAGGCGCGCCACAACCCCAGCACCTCCCCCGCCGCGAACAGCAGCCTCCGCCGCTGCCGCAGCCGCAGCCGGGCGGGTAATGCGTCAGGCGCGCCACAACCCCAGCACCTCCCCCGCCGCGAACAGCAGCCTCCGCCGCTGCCGCAGCCGGGCGGGTACTGCGTCAGGCGCGTCGCAGCCCCAGCACCTCCGCCGCCGCGAACGTCTCTCCCTCGGGCCGCCCCGCGTAGTGCGCGGTGAGCAGCGCGTCCAGTTCGTCGTAGCTGAACGTGTCCTGCTTGCTGTCGAACTGCGCCTGAATCCGCGGCCGTTCGACGATCGCCACCATGCCGCCGTGCACGACGAGCAGCTGGCCGTTGACCCGTGCGGCGGCCGGCGAGGCCAAGTAGCCGACGAGGGGGGCGACATGCTCGGGGGCGAGCGGGTCGAGACCGTCGGCGGGCCGCTCGAACCCGGCGAAGACGTCCTCGGTCATCCGGGTGCGGGCGCGCGGACAGACGGCGTTGGCGGTCACCCCGTACTTGGCGAGCGCGAGGGCGGTGGAGGTAGTGAGCCCGACGATCCCGCCCTTGGCCGCCGCGTAGTTGGGCTGCCCCGCCGATCCCGCGAGGAACGCCTCCGACGAGGTGTTCACGATCCGCCCGTACACCGGACCACCGACCGCCTTGGACCGCTCGCGCCAGTGCGCGGCCGCGAAGCGGGTGGTGTTGAAGTGGCCCTTGAGGTGTACACGGATGACCGCGTCCCACTCCTCCTCCGTCATGGAGAAGACCATGCGGTCGCGCAGGATGCCCGCGTTGTTGACCAGGACGTCCAGCTTGCCGAACTCGGCGACCGCCGACTCGACCAGTTCGCGGGCCGCCTGGAAGTCCGCCACGTCCCCGGTGTGGGCGAGTGCTCTTCCGCCGGCCGTACGGATCTCGGCGGCGACCTGTTCGGCGGGGGCGGCGGAGGCCTCGCCCGAGCCGTCCCGGCCGGGCTGCCCGTAGTCGTTGACCACGACGGCCGCGCCGAGTCGGGCCAGTTCCAGCGCCTCGGCCCGGCCCAGGCCCCGGCCGGCTCCGGTGACGATCGCGCAGAGTCCCTCCAGTGGCAGTGCCATGCCCGCCCTCAGATCTCGACGCAGGTACGAAGGGCGGCCCCCGTGCGCATCTGGTCGAGCGCCTCGTTGATCTCGCTCAACGGCACCCGGTGGGTGATCAGGCCGTCCAGGTCGACGCGGCCGGCCCGCCACAGGGCGATCGTCCGCTCGTAGGAACGCAGGACGTCTCCACCGCCGTACATCGACGGCAGGATCCGCTTCTCGTCGAAGAACAGCTCGAACATGTTGAGCTGGAGGAAGTCGTCCATGGCGCCCGCGCCGACGACGACCAGGGTGCCGCCGCGACGGGTGGTGTCGTACGCCGTCCGGGCGGTGGCCGACCTGCCGACGACCTCGAAGACGTAGTCGAAGCCCTCGCCACCGGTGACCTGCTGCTTGACGTCGGCGAGTTCGTCGGGTGAGACGGCCCTGGTCGCGCCGAACGTGAGCGCCGCCTCGCGCCGGGAGGCGACCGGGTCGACGGCGACGATCTCGGCGGCGCCGCGCAGCCGCGCGCCCTGGATCGCGGAGACGCCCACGCCCCCGCATCCGATGACCGCGACCGACGAACCCGCCTCCACGTCCGCGGTGTTGAGTGCCGCGCCCAGCCCCGTGGTCACCCCGCAGCCGATCAGGGCGGCGATGTCGAAGGGCACGTCGTCGGGTATCGGCACCGCGCAGCCCGCGTCGACCACGACCTCCTCGGTGAAGGTGCCGGTGCCGGCGAAGCCGAAGACGTCGCCGCCGGGCCGCCGGAAGTTGGGGGTGCCCGCGTTCATGAAGCCGGCCAGGCACAGTTCGGTCTGGCCGCGCCTGCAGGCGGGGCAGACACCGCAGGCGGGCAGCCAGCACACGACGACCCGGTCGCCGGGCTTCAGGTGGCCGACTCCGTCCCCGACCTCCAGGATCTCGCCGGCGCCCTCGTGTCCGGGGACGAACGGCGCCGGCTGGGGCAGCACACCGGCCATCGCGGACAGGTCGGAGTGGCACAGCCCGGTGGCCCGCACCCGGATCCGCACCTTGCCGGGGCCGAAGCCCACCGCCTCGACGTCGTCGAGGACCTCCAGCTTGTCCTGGCCGATCTCGTGCAGTACGGCTGCGCGCATGGTGCGGCTCCCCTCGGGCGACGGTCTGACTCAGGTGTGTTCGACGATGGTGTCGGCGAGAACGGGCGCGTCCTCCCGTTCGACGGCGCTCACGGCCACCCGCACGCCGTCGTCGCGCCGCCACATGCGGATCCGCAGGGTCTCCCCCGGGTAGACGACCCCGGCGAACCGGGTGCCGTACGACCGCACCCGGGTCACGTCCCCGCCGAGCAGCGTGTCGACGACCGCCTTGAGGGTCATCCCGTACGTGCACAGTCCGTGCAGGATGGGCCGCTCGAACCCGGCGACCTTGGCGAACTCCGGGTCGGCGTGCAGCGGGTTCCAGTCTCCGGAGAGACGGTAGAGAAGGGCCTGGTCCTCGCGGACCGGCCGTTCGACGACCCTGTCCGGCTCCCCGGCGGGCGGTTCGAGGCGCGCGGACGGGCCCCGGTCGCCGCCCCAGCCGCCTTCCCCTCGTACGAAGATCTGGGCGTCGTTGGTCCACAGCGGGCCGCCGGCGTCGGCGACCTCGGTCCGCATGACCAGCACGGCCGCCTTGCCCTTGTCGTACACGGCGGCGATGCGCGAGGTCGCGGTGGCGGTGCCCTCGGTCGGGAGCGGGCGGTGGATCTCCAGCTTCTGGCCGCCGTGCAGCACCCGGGCCAGGTCGACCTCGACGCCGGGCATCGACAGACCGCTGATCACCCCGGGCGAACCAGCGCCCGCGACGGTGGCGAAGCTGGGCAGGACGTGCAGCCGGGACTCCAGGGTGTAGCGCAGTTCGTCGGGGTCGGTGGCGGGCGATTCCTTGTCGGGACGCGCTCCGGCGCCGATGCCGAGGTGGTAGAGCTGCACGTCCTTCGAGGTCCAGGCGATCTCACCGGTACGGGGCTCGGCGGCCAGTGCCTCGGCTGCGTCGATGGGCATGGGGCTCCTGAGGGTTCAGAGACCTCGGTACGGCCGTCCGCACCGTCGGCCGCACCGAGGTCGACACGGGCCGATCTAGAACGCGTTCCAGTCCGGCGCCCTCTGTATAGCCCAGCCCTCCGCAGTTGTGAAGGCTCCTGACGGGGTGTCAGCATCGAGGGTCATCGGCTGCGTCCCCGCTCGCCAGACCTCGGCGAGAACACCCGTGACCTTCGTCCTGCCCCGGTCCGGAAACCGCATCCGTGGGGTTCCGCGCCGTCCGGAAGGCCGCCTACCGCGTCACCTCCACCGACTTGTACTCCGTGCCCTTCGGTGCCAGGCACACGAACCAGTTCACCGGAGAGCCCTCGGCCGTGCGGATCGCCGGGGTCTCGGTGGACACCTCCTCGTTCGGCGCGGGCTTGTTCACCTTGGTGGTCGTGCCGTCCTTCCAGGTGCAGGTGACCTGCCGGGCGGTCTTGGCGACCTGGCCCACGACCAGCCGCTGAGGGGCGTCGGAGCCGCCCCTCAGCGCCATGGCGGCGGATTCGATGTCCGTGCCGGCCATGGTGTGGTCGACGCCGGTGAACACGTCCTCCATCACCGTCGAACCCGTGTCACCGTCGCCCCGGTTCACGAAGAACGAGCTCTTGCCGACCAGTTGTGACGCCTCAGCCTCGGGGGGCGTGACCCCGAACTCGGCCATCTCGGCCATCTGGGCCATCTGGGCCATCGCCTCCCCCTCGTCGCGCGGCGCCGCCCACACGTCGATCAGGACATGCCACTTCCTGCCGTTCTCCGTGCCGGTCGCCAGCATGGTCCGCTGGGGCAAGGACACGTCCGCCGACGCGGTCACCGACGGCTGCGTCGCCGCCGGCGTCACCCGCCCCTCGCCCCCACCCGGCAGCCCCGCGACCGCCAGCGTCGCCGAGGAGGCGGCCAGCACCAGAGCCGTGGCCGTCGCCACCGCCCAGCGCCGTGCCCTGCGGCGACGGCCGCCGCGGAGCACCGCGTCGTAGGGGGCTATGCCGATCTCGACCTCGTCCGTGGCGTCGGCCAGCAGGACGGCGATGTCGGTGATGTCGCTGTTCGCCATGTCGTGGTTCGTCTCCCGGTCCGCGCCCATCACGTCCGCCCTCCACTCGTCACCATCTCGGACAGACCCGGTATGGCGCGGAGCTTCGCGATCCCCTTGGCCGCGTTGCTCTTCACCGCACCCACCGAACAGCCCATCGCCTCGGCCACCTGCGTCTCGGTCAGGTCCTCCCAGTACCGCAGGACCACCGCCTCGCGCTGCCTCGGGGGCAGTTGGGCGAGTGCCTTCAGCAGGGCGTTGCGGTCCTCCGCCTGGGAGATACGGTCACCGCTGTCGGCGACCTCGCGCACCAGACCCGAGTCGTCCCTGGGTGCCAGGAACTCCTTGAGGCGCCTGCGGTGCCTGCGGGCGTGGGCGTTGATCATCACGCGCCGTACGTATGCCTCCGGGTCGTCGGCCGAGCCGACCTTGCGCCAGGCCACGTAGACCTGTTCGAGCGTCGTCTGGACCAGGTCCTCCGCGGCGTGCTGCTCCCCCGTGAGGAGAAATGCCGTCCGCAGCAGCCGTGGCCAGCGGCCGATGACGAAGCTCTGGAACTCCTTGTCCCGAGCCTCCTTGCGATCCCCCATGGGCACCTCCTAGATGTGTAAAGGAGTCCATGAGCCGCCCGAACCGTTGCCTCCTTCCGCAGACTCGCGGAACTCGCAGAGACAACCTCCCTCGCACTCGGCGCGCCCCGCCTCACTCCGCGGCGCCCCCACGCGGCAGCCACACCAGCATCAGCGCCACCCCGGCCACGAGCACCCCCGTCCCCACCCGGAACGCCAGCGCGTACCCCTCCGTCAGCGCCTCGGGCGACCCGCGCCCTGCCGTACGGGCCGCCGCGATCGTCGACATGACCGCGAGCCCCAGCGAACCGCCCATCGTGCGCGAGGTGTTGATCAGCCCCGACACCAGTCCGGCCTCGCCCGGCGCGGCCCCCGCCGTGGCCAGCGCGGCGAGCGGCGTCGCGGCCAGACCCGCGCCCAGCATCATCAGGATCCCCGGGATCATGATGGTGGTGACGTACGCCCCGTCCGCGGTCATCGTCGACTGCCAGCCGAACCCGGCGACCGCCACCAGCGTTCCTAGCACCGCCACGGCACGTGTCCCGGCCCGCCGCATCAGCCTGGGCGCGAGTTTGGAGCCGACGACCACGGCCAGGGAGCTCGGCACCAGCGCGAGACCGGCGTCCAGCGGCGAGTAGCCCAGCACGTTCTGGGCGTACAGCGTCATGAAGAACCACATGCAGAACATCGCGGAGCCGCACAGGAACATCGCCACGTTCGCCGACGCCACCGCCCGCACCCTGAGCAGCCCGAGCGGCATCAGCGGAGCCGCCGTACGGGCCTCGACGGCCAGGAAGCACCCGATCAGCGCGAGGCCGGCCAGCAGCGGCACCAGGGTGGCCGCCGCCGTCCACCCCTCGGCCTCGGTCTGCGAGATGCCGTACGCCAGGGTGGCGAGCCCCGCCGTCACCAGCAGCGCGCCCGGCAGGTCGAGCCGCCGTCCGTCCCCGGCCCTCCCCTCGGCCAGCCAGACCGCGGAGCCGAGGAGCACCACCGCCCCCACCGGCACGTTGATCAGCAGCACCCACCGCCACGACAGCATGTCCACGAGCAAGCCGCCGACGAGGCCGCCGGCCGCGCCGCCGCCCGCGCCGACCGCCGTCCAGGTCGCGATGGCACGCGCGCGTGCGGCACCCTCCGGGACCGCGGCCGTGAGGATCGTCAGGGTCGAGGGGGCCAGCACCGCCGCGCCCAGCCCCTGCGCGGCCCGCGCCGCCAGCAGCTGCCAGCCCTCCTGGGCGAGCCCGCCGCCCAGCGAGGCCACGGTGAACACGGCGAGGCCGACCAGGAACATCCGTTTGCGGCCGTAGAGGTCACCGGCCCGCCCGCCGAGCAGCATGAACCCGGCGAAGGCGATGGCGTAGGCGTTGACGACCCACTGCAGCCCCTGCTCGCTCAGCCCGAGGCCGGTCCGCATCGACGGCAGCGCCACGTTCACCACGGACACGTCGAGCACGACCAGGAACTGTCCCGCGCAGGCCAGCGCCACGACCAGCCAGGTGGGCGGCGCGGCAGGGCGGCGGGACATGCGGGTGACGTCAGCGGCTCGGAGCATGGCTGTCATGTTCTCAACCGCCGGACGCTCCCTGCATCGGGATTTCGGCCTAGGCCCAAGGGCGGTGGGGGTCGGGACCCGTCGGCCGTGTCGCTTCGGCCAAGAAACGATAAAGAAAACGTTAGTGGGCCGAAGCATCGGAATAGTTGCCCGGGCGCACGGGGTTCAACGGGCACGTATCCCGCCCGGAACCACCCGACTCCCCTGGCCTGGAGGCCCCACTCCATGACGCACACGTCGACCGACCAGCCCGAGAGCGGAGCGAGCCGGGCCCTCGTCCCGGTGCTCGCCTTCGCGGGCATCGTGGTCGCGGTGATGCAGACCCTGCTCGTCCCGGTCATCAAGGACCTGCCGCAGCTGCTGGACACCGAGCCCAGCAACGCCACCTGGGTCCTGACCTCGACACTGCTCTCCGGCGCGGTCGCCACGCCGATCATGGGCCGCCTCGGCGACCTCTACGGCAAGCGGCGCATGCTGATCCTCAGCCTCGCGGTGATGGTGGTCGGCGCCCTGGTCAGCGCGCTCACCAGCGACCTGCTCACGATGATCGCGGGCCGTACGCTGCAGGGCTTCGCGATGGGCGCGATACCGCTCGGCATCGGCCTGATGCGCGACATGCTGCCCCGCGAGAAGCTCGGCTCGGCGATGGCCCTGATGAGCTCCTCGATCGGCGTCGGCGGCGGCCTCGCCCTGCCCGCCGCGGCCCTGGTCGCCCAGCACGCCGACTGGCACGCCCTGTTCTACGGCGCGGCCGGCCTCGGCGCCCTCGCCATCGCCCTCACCCTGCTCGTCGTACCCGAGTCGCCCATGCGCGCCAAGGGCTCCTTCGACATCCTGGGCGCGATCGGTCTCTCCGCCGGTCTCGTCCTCTTCCTCCTGCCGATCACCAAGGGCAGCGACTGGGGCTGGACCTCGGGCACCACGCTCGGTCTGTTCGGCGCGTCGGCGGCGGTGCTCCTGCTGTGGGGCGTGATGGAGCTGCGGCTGCCGGCCCCGCTCGTGGACCTCAGGACCACCGCCCGCCCCGCGGTGCTCTTCACCAACCTCGCCTCGATCATGGTCGGCGTCTCCTTCTACGTCGTCTCGCTGGTCCTCCCCCAGCTGCTCCAGCTGCCCACGGCCACCGGCTACGGCCTCGGCCAGTCGATGGTCGTCGCGGGCCTGCTGGTGGCGCCCCTGGGCCTGACGATGATGTTCACCGCTCCCGTCTACGCCCGCCTGTCGGCGAAGTACGGCCCCAAGGTCACCCTGATCCTCGGCCTGCTGATCATCGCGATCGGCTACGGCGCCGGCCTCGGCCTGATGAGCGCCCCCTGGCAGAGCCTCGTCATCGCGGTCGTCCTGGGCGCGGGCATCGGTCTCGCCTACTCCTCCCTCCCGGCGCTGATCGTCGGCGCGGTCCCGGCCTCCGAGACGGGCGCCGCCAACGGCCTCAACACACTGATGCGTTCCATCGGCACGTCGGTGTCGAGTGCCGTCATCGGCATGGTCCTCGCCGACACCGCGAACAACGTGAACGGCGTCGCGATCCCGACCATGCACGGTTTCCGCGTCTCCTTCCTGATCGCCACCGGGGCCGTCGCGATCGGCCTCCTCATGGCGCTGTTCCTGCCCCGCAACCGCCCGGCGGACAAGCCGCAGCTGCGCGCGAGCAGCGAGGAGGACGCCAACCTGGAGCGCGCCGAGGAGGCTTTGCGCGGCTTCCGGGGCCGGGTCCTGGACGCCGCGGGCACGCCGGTCGCGCGCGCCAAGGTGACGCTGATCGACCCCCGCGGCCGCCAGGCCGGCGCGACGCTCTCGGACGAGGACGGCACCTACGCGCTCGCCGTTCCGGCCCAGGGCGCGTATGTGCTGGCCGCACGGGCGACGGGGTATGCGCCGCTCGCCTCTTCCGCCACGCATTCCGGTGCGGAAGCCGCGATTGACCTGGATCTGTCGATGCCCGGTGAGCCGGTGAGCCGGTGAGCCGGTGACTGCTTAGCGCTCCGCCGGGCGGGGGGTGCCGCGTGATGCCGGGTGGCGTCTTGTCGCTTCGTCGTGGTTCGTCGCGCAGTTCCCCGCGCCCCTTGAGGGTGTTCGCCGTACCCCCTGCCGATGCGCCGGCGCGGGGGTACGGCAGCATGGGCCGGAAAGCGTCGTACGACCGGGAGGAACCCCTCATGCCCGCGGCCCCCGAGCCCGAGATCCTGGCCGCCTTCGAGGCCGCGAAGGGGTTCATGCCCGTCGGTGAGGGCCTCGCCCTGTACTCGGCGGCCGTCGAGGCCGGGCGGCTCGGGCTGCCGCTCCTTGAGGTCGGCACGTACTGCGGGCGCTCGGCGATCCTGCTCGCCGACGCGGCCCGCCAGGCCGGGGTCGTCGCGCTGACCGTCGACCACCACCGGGGCAGCGAGGAGCAGCAGCCGGGCTGGGAGTACCACGACCCGGAGACCGTCGACCCGGAGATCGGCCTGATGGACACCCTGCCGACCTTCCGCCGCACCCTGCACCGGGCGGGCCTGGAGGACCACGTCGTCGCCCTCGTCGGCCACTCGCCCCAGGTCGCGAAGGTGTGGGGCAGCCCCCTCGGCCTGGTCTTCGTCGACGGCGGTCACACCGACGAGCACGCGAACGCCGACTACGAGGGCTGGGCTCCCCATGTCGCCGAGGGCGGGCTGCTCGTCATCCACGACGTGTTCCCGGACCCGGAGGACGAGTTCACCGGCCAGGCCCCCTACCGCGTCTACCTGCGGGCGCTGGAGTCCGGGGCGTTCACGGAGGTCTCGGTGACGGACTCGCTGCGCGTCCTGCGCAGGACCGGCGCGGGCATCTGATCCACGATCGCCGTCCTGTTCCCGGACACCCCGGTACGGCGAGCCCGTGGCTCGTCCGCGTGAGAGGGCGCCGACCCCCCGTAAGGTGGCTGTCGTGTCGTACGTAGGCCCGGACTTCGATCCTCCCCAGCCCCGCCGTTCACGGCGCCGTCCCCTGACCGTCGCCGTCGCCGCACTCGTGCCGGGCGCGCTGCTCGGCTGGCTGGTGTACGAGGTGGTGGGCGGCACCGGCGGCGGCTCGGGGGGCGCGGTCGGGACGCCCACGGTGTCGAGCGCGTCGGCCTCGCCGAAGACTTCCGCGCCGACGTCCTCCACCACCGAGGACGACAAGCCGCCGGGCCCCTCCCCGACACCCACCGCTTCCGCGCCCGCCGCCACCGGTCCCCTCAAGGGGAAGGTCGTGGTGATCGACCCGGGGCACAACCCGGGCAACTTCCGGCACACCGCGGAGATCAACCGCAAGGTGGACATCGGGACGAACTCCAAGGAGTGCGACACCACGGGGACGTCCACCAACTCCGGTTACGCGGAGGCCGAGTTCACCCTGGATGTGGCCCACCGGATGCGGGAGCTGCTGGAGAAGCAGGGTGCCACGGTGAAACTGACCCAGGACGGCGACCGGCCCTACGGCCCGTGCGTCGACGAGCGGGCCAGGATCGGCAACACGGCGCGCGCGGACGCGGTCGTCTCCGTCCACGCCGACGGCTCGGGCGCCGGCAACCGCGGATTCCACGTCATCCTGCCGGGCAGCGTGCACGCGGGCGCCGCCGACACCCGTGCCATCGTCGGCCCTTCGCGCGAGCTCGGCGAGCGTGTCGCGGGCAACTTCGTGCGCGCGACGGGCAGCGCGCCCTCCAACTACGTCGGCGGCGGCACCGGACTCGTCACACGCACGGACCTGGGCGGTCTCAATCTGTCAACGGTTCCCAAGGTGTTCATCGAGTGCGGCAACATGCGCGATACCAAGGACGCGGCACAGCTGACCAGCGGTGCCTGGCGGCAGAAAGCGGCGCAAGGAATCTCTGCGGGAATCGTGAGTTTCCTGCGCGGGTAGTGATCAGCGCGCTGATCCGGGCGGACACCCTGTTCGGGCGGAGGATAGTGTCCTCCTTACGATGAGGGGCCACCCCCACGCTTCACACAGGGGCCTGACGGCGACATGGTGACAGCGACGCCTCTACCGACGACGAGACGACCTACGAAGGACCTTTGAAGTGAATATCCGCTCCCTCACTCGAGGCGACGGCGTGGTGATCGGAGCAGCGGTGTTGCTGTTCATCGCGTCGTTCCTCGACATCTACTCCGCCGACGGGGCCCCGGACAGCTACGACTTTCCCAGCGCCTGGTCGAGTGGCCCGATCCTGATGGGTGTGGTGCTGGCGGGCATCATCGGCGCCGCGCTCGTCATCATCTCCCGCGGTCTTCCGCAGGTCCCCAAGGTGGCTGGTCTCGACCTCGGTCAGGTCGGCGTCGCGTTCACGGTCTTCGCCGCGTGGAGCGCGCTCGGGAACATGATCGACCCGTCCAGCGGTGTGAACAACATGGGTGGCTTCGGTGACGACGGCCTGGACGCCGGCATCGGTCTGATCCTCGCGCTCGTCGGCAGCCTGGTGCTGGCCGCCGCCGCCGTCGCCACCCCCCTGGTCCCGGCCCTTCAGGCCGCCCTCATCCCCGCCCCCAAGCCGGCCGCCCCGCAGCCCTACGGCGCCCAGCCTCCCGGCGGTTACGGCTACCCCGGTGCCCCCGGCGCGCAGCAGCAGCCGTACGGGGCTCAGCCGCAGCCGGGTCAGCCGTTCGGTGCTGCGCAGCCGCAGCAGGCCCAGGCCCAGCCGCCGGCCCCGGAGTTCTCGCCGTTCTGGTTCGCCGTGCCGGTGGCGCGTCCGCTGTTCGCGGAGGACGGTTCGCCGACGCCGATCGCCGAACTCGCCCCCGGGACCTGGTACCTGGCGGTCGAGCAGCGCGGTGCGGCACTGGTCGCGCAGACGCAGGACGGCCGTCGTGGCGTGCTGCAGGACACGACGGGGATCCAGCGCGGCTGACCCCCGTTCCTCGACGTGCGGCCCCTCGCCCTTCCGGGTGGGGGGCCGTTGTCGTACAGTCGCAGCCCGCACCCCAAACTGACGCTGTGTCAGAAACCTGGAGGCGCCATGCGGCTCGGGCTCGCCCTCGGCTACTGGGGCCGCGGCCCCGACCCGGACCATGTTCCGCTCGCGCAGGAGGCCGAGCGGCTCGGCTACGACTCGGTGTGGACCGCCGAGTCCTGGGGTTCGGACGCGTTCACGCCGCTGACCTGGATCGCCGCGCGGACCTCCCGCATCAGACTCGGCACGGCCGTCGCGCAGATGGCGGCCCGCACCCCGACGGCGACGGCCATGCAGGCCCTCACCCTGGACCATCTCTCCGGTGGCCGCATGCTGCTGGGGCTCGGTCTGTCCGGTCCGCAGGTGGTCGAGGGCTGGTACGGCCGCCCGTTCCCGAAGTCGCCGCTCACCGCGACCCGGGAGTACGTCGACGTCGTACGGCAGGTCCTCGGACGTGCGGGGCCGGTCGAGCTCGACGGGCGCTTCCACTCCCACCCCTACCGGGGCCCCGACGGCACCGGTCTCGGCAAGGCGCTCAAGTCCATCACCCATCCCCTCCGCGCCGGCCTGCCCGTTCTGCTGGGCGCCGAGGGGCCCAAGAACGTGGCGCAGACGGTCAGGATCGCGGACGGCTGGCTTCCGCTGTACTGGTCACCGAGCCGGCCCGAGGCGTACGGCGAGGCGGTCGGTGCGCTGCCCGACGGCTTCGTCGTCGCCCCCATGGCCCGGGTGAAGGTCTGTGACGACGTCGCCGAAGGCCTCCTCCCCGTCAAGGCGATGCTCGGCTTCTACATCGGCGGGATGGGGCACGCGGCACGCAACTTCCACGCCGATCTGATGGCCCGGATGGGGTACGAGCAGGAGGCGCGGCGCATCCAGGAACTGTTCCTGTCCGGTCGCCGGGAGGAGGCCGTACTGGCCGTTCCGGACGCGTTCGCCGACGAGATCTCGCTCGTCGGCCCGCGCGAACGCATCGCGGAGCGGCTGGAGTCGTGGCGCAAGGGGCCGGTGACGGATCTGCTGGCGATGGCGCCGGACCGGGAGTCGCTGCGGGTGCTGGCCGAGCTCAACTCCTAGCCGCGGTCCCGGCTTTCGTGCACTCAGCGGAAGATCGCGATGGCCTCCAGCGTCACCTCGCCGGTGTCCTGCCGCCAGCCCGTCATCTTGCCGAGGCAGCGGGCCGTGAAGGTGCCCTCGGGGATCGTCTCGCGGCGCAGGCCCTCGCGGGCGCCGACGACCCGGACGTAGGGCGGTGTCTGCGGATCGCCGTACGCGGCGCGCAGCACTATGCCCTGCGAGGTGTCCGGGTCCATCACGAAGCGGCCGCGCACCGACACGAACTCGTCGATGTCGCTGAGCGCGATCCGGGTGTCGCCGGCCAGGGCGTCGGCGAGGGCCCGGTTGGGCCGTACGCTGCCGGTGCGCAGGTCGGCGTGGACGATGGCGTCGGCCCGGTCGAGGGCTTCGGTCAACATCCCTATGACGTTGATGGGTTCGTTCTTCTGCACGTACTTGGTGAACTTCTCCTGCGTGACGTCCTTGCCGGCCTTGACGGTCCACGGCATGAGCTTCCCCAGGAGGCTGACGCTGGTGTTGACGTTGGTGCGGTGCTCCACCGCCTGTTCGAGCGCCTCGCTGTAGTGGCTGACCTGGTAGAGGTCCATGACGGACTTCCCGTCCAGGTAGAAGCAGATGCTGTACGCCGTCTGCCGTGCCGCCGTCCGCCTCCGGGCCTCGCGGGCGTGGCCCAGCAGCACGGCGGCGAGCGCCACGAGGCCGGCGGCGGTCACCAGCCAGACCGTCATCCACGGCCACCACACGCTCCACCACAGTCCGTCAGTGACAGCCACGGATCTCCTTGAATGCCTCGGAAAGGGACGAGTCGTCGGCGTCCACCATCCGCCCGCCGGTCTTCGCCGCCGCGCGCTGCAGTGCGGCCGTGTCGGCCTCGCCGAAGTGGACGGGGTAGGTGGAGACGTCGCGCGCCGCGTCGGGCAGGGCCTCGTAGCGGCGAACGAACTGGGCGTAGGACAGGCCCGCGTTGTTCTCGCCGTCCGTCATCAGGACCACGGAGAGGGGACGGTCGGGGTCGGCGGCCAGGGCGTGGGCCGCGGTGCGGTAGCCGTGGTCGAGGGCGGACCACACGGCGGTGGCGTCGCCGTATCCGCCGCGGGCGACGGTGTCGGTGAGCTCCCTCAGGTCCCCCGGGCCGGTGACGGTGATGGTCCGCTCTTCCAGGACCCGTCCGCCGAACCGTACGACGGTGAGGCGTTCGCCCTGGTAGAAGCGGGTGAACTTGCCCGTCGACGAGGAGTCCGCGCCGCTGAGACCGGCGAACGCCTCGCGCAGCGCGGCCATCCGGGCGCCGCGCATCGAGCCGGAGAAGTCGAGCAGGAAGACGACCTGCCCCGCGGTGCGCCGGTCCGGGTCGCCGTAGTCGGCCAGCAGGCGTTCCACCACCGCGAGCCGGTCGGGGAAGTAGAGGGCGTTGCCGATCGGTGCGCGCAGCGGGGCGTCCCGGGTGACCGTGGCGCTGACCGGTCGGCGCCGGGTGTCGCGCATGATCCTCTCCTGTACGTCGTCGCGCCGCAGCCACTCGGTGACCTTGTCGTAGGCGGCGCGACGGGACGGGTCGAGCAGGAGGATGGGGAAGTCGGACAGGACCGTGCCGTCCTCGGGGCGGACGATCTCCAGTTTCTCCTTCAGGCGGCCGGAGGCGTTGAGGGCGAGCAGGTCGGACTCGTAGGCGATCAGCGCGTCGGCGCGGTCCTGGTGGGCGGCGTAGGAGTCGACAAGGTCGGGGGAGGTGGCGGCGGTGAGGGTCTGGCCGGAGCGGAAGCCGCGCAACCGGTCGCAGGAGACGTCCTCGGTGCGCAGGGCGGCGCCGGTGCCGGCGGCGGCGGTGGCGACGCCGACCAGGGCGGCGAGTCCGCTGCCCGCGTTGCGGGGGTCGGCCATGCCGAAGCGGACCGTACCGGTGGCGGCGGCGTCGGCGATGTCGGCCCAGGTGAGGTGGCCGCCGGGGACGTCGGCCCGCAGGGCGCGAGCCGTGTCGAGGGCGAGGCCGATGACGACCGGGGACGTCATCGTCGGTGTCCGCTGCAGCCCGTGCACGGATTCCCTGTCGCGCAGCCGCAGATAGCGGTCGGAGGAGAGCCAGGCGAGGTCGTATCCGGTACGGGCGGCGGCGAGCCGGGTCTCCGCGTCGGGCCGCCGGTCGAGGTCGAGTTCTACGCCAGTGGCGTCCGCCAACTCGTCGAGGAGCGGGGCGAGTACGGCGAGGTCGGGACTGGCGAGCACGCGCAGCCGGACGCGTTCGCCGCCGCCGTCCCCGTCGTCGGTGCAGGCGGACAGCAGGGTGGCCACCAGGAGCGTACAGACCGTCAGAAGCGGGATGCGGCCCCTCACTCGGCGCCCTCCGCGGGCGGGCAGTCGCCGACGATCTGGATCATCCGTTCCAGCAGCGGGAGCCGGGGCAGTACGGCCTTGGTGTCGTCGGCGGAGGTCACGGGTGCCGGGATGTCCCGCTCGCCGAGGAACTCCTTCAGCTGGACGCTGGTCGCGTCGCTGCGGGTGTCCCGGACCCGGAAGCCCAACTCCATTGCCCGGTGCTGGAGTTCGAGGTCGGAGGTGATGAGCTCACCGAGCCGGTCGCCGTCCCGGGTCAGGGCGACGAGCTGGGGTTCGGTGTCGATGCGGGTCGACGGGTAGAGCAGGACGCGCTCGGAGTCGGGGGTGCCGTGCTCGGCCTCGTACGCGATCTGGTGGGCCAGGAACTGGTGCTCGTAGATCACGGCGATCGGCGAGATGCCCTTGCCGTCGGCGGACAGGTACGTCTCCGCCTTCTCCGCGGAGGGCAGCCCCTGTTCGACGAGGAGGGGCTTGATGTCGCGGGCGAGCCTCTCCGCCTCCGGGAGGGTGTCCGGGGCGTCGTTCTCGTGCTCGACGAAGGCGACGAGGCCGAGGTAGGTGCCGCCGGAGTTGCTCTCGCAGATGTCGGAGGACTGGGCGAGGACCTTGTTTCCGTTGTCGACGCCGTAACGGGCGATGCCGATGCCGTCCCACGTCTTGCCGCCCCTCGTCAGGGCGAGGAACTTCTCCATGTCCAGTGTGTAGTACAGGGACTGACCGCCCGACCCGCGCTGGAGCCGGGCCACGCCGTTGCCCCGCAGGGCCTCGGCGTACTCGCGGTAGGTGGCCAGCACGATGGGGCTGACGAAGGGGCGGTACGTCGTCACCGGGCGGTCCGCCGCGGCGCGTTCGCGGGTGATCAGGTCGGCGGCGGGCTGGCCGGACGGGAAGACGACGTCGTAGCCCTTGATGTCCTGGTTGGCTATCTCACGGGAGCCCATGCGGGTGATGCGCACCCGGAAGCCGTGCTTCAGCAGCAGGCGTTCGACTTCTGGGTCCTCGAAGAAGTCCCTCTTGGAGGCCATCTTGGCCTCGATGGTGACGACCTTCTGCAACGGCAGTAACAGATGCCCCGACGCCATCAGCAGTACCAGGCCGACGACCGGGAGGGGCAGCGCGACCGCCAGGGCTCTTCGCAGGCGGCCGCGCGTGGGTCTGGTGACGGTCAACCGAGGCTCCGGCGGAGCGGGTCTGTTCGCGGGCACCGGCGTTCTCCCCCCTGGGTGGGCCAGGATCGTCGATGACGCCAGTGGCCCTGCAACAACGGTAGATCCAACGCGAGTTGAACGAAAGAAACGTGCGCGATGAACACGTACGGGATCCAACGCCCGGGCCCTCGGCCCGGTGCAGGTTTCATCCGGGATTGAGCGGCAACCCGATCGGCATGTCCCCTCGATATCGCAACGGTGCCAATCAGGCCGGCACGATCATCGCGGTCGTAGCCGACGTCATGGCCCTCATCCTGGGCCTGTGGATCCTGATGTACCTGCTGGACGCGAACCGCGCGAACGACTTCGTGCAGTTCATCCACGACGTCGCCCGCTGGCTCGCAGGCTGGTCCCACGACCTCTTCACGTTCGACGAGGCCTGGGCTCGCGTAGTGGCGGGCTACGGCCTCGCCGCAGTCGTCTACCTCTTCGTCGGCCACGCCATCGCCAACCGCGTGCACCGGCACTGAGCCGACACCGAGACCACCCCGCCCCGGCCGCGGACGCACACCTCGGCCGGGGTCCCCGACTCCCAGACCCCCTCAGCCGGTCCCACGACCCGGGGGCCTGGGGGCACCCCCCGGAAAGCACAGCACGTTCGACGAGGCCTGGGCCCGCGTGGTGGCAGGCCACGGCCTCGTCGCAGTCGTCCACTTCCGCGCCGACCACGCCGGCGCCCAGCGCGGGCACCGGCGCTGAGTCCGCACACGGACCGCCGGCGCCCGGCGGTCTCAGGTCAGGCGCAGCAGTCCGGGTCGAGGCCGGTCGGCAGCCGGTCGCCGGCGAAGACCGCGCAGGTCGCCTCGTGGCCGCCGAGGGCGGCGACCGCGAGGAGGAGGGAGCCGGCCGTCCACGTGGTCAGCTCCTGGGGCCAGACGGCCTTGTCGTCGAAGACGTAGCCCGTCCAGTAGAGGCCGGACTCGGTGTCCCGCAGGTGCTGGATCGACTGCAGGATCTCCAGGGCCCGGTCGGACTCGCCCATCGCCCAGAGGGTGAGGGCCAGTTCGGCCGACTCACCACCGGTGACCCACGGGTTGGGGTCGACGCAGCGCACCCCCAGGCCGGGCACGACGAAGCGGTCCCAGTCCTCCTCCATGCGGGACTTGGCCTCCGCTCCGGTGAGCGCGCCGCCCAGGATCGGGTAGTACCAGTCCATCGAGTAGCGGTCCTTGTCGAGGAACCGCTCCGGGTGACGGCGGATCGCGTGCCGTAGGGCACCCACCGCCAACTCCCAGTCGGGCTGCGGCTCTTCACGCTGCTCGGCGATCGCCAGCGCACACCGCAGCGCGTGGTGGATCGAGGAGGACCCCGTCAGCAGCGCGTCCGCGGTCCGCGCGCCGTCGTCCTCCTGCTTCCAGCCGATCTGCCCGCCGGGCTGCTGGAGTCGCAGTACGAACTCGATCGCCGCGTAGACCGACGGCCACATCCGGTCGAGGAACGGCTCGTCGCCGGTGGACAGATAGTGGTGCCACACGCCTACGGCTATGTAGGCGACGAAGTTCGTCTCCCGGCCCCGGTCGGTGACGTCGTCGAACGCCCCGTCGGCGTAGGCCGCGTACCAGGAGCCGTCCTCGTTCTGGTGCTCCGCCAGCCACGTGTACGCCCGCTCGGCGGCCTCGTGCTCGCCCGCCGCGTCCAGCGCCATCGCGGCCTCGGTGTGGTCCCACGGATCCAGGTGGTGTCCCCGGAACCACGGGACGGCCCCGTCCTCCCGCTGCACGGCGAGGATGCCGGCGACGGTCGCGGCGGCCTCCTCCGCGGTGAGGACCCCGGGCAGGACGAGGTGTTCTGTCCGGGGGGTGGTCACTTGGCGGCCACCTCGGCTTCGGCGAGACGGGGCAGGTGCGGCTTGGTCGCGTACGCCACGAAGCTCTTGCCTATCAGCGGGTTCAGCGCCTGCTCGGCGACCCGGGTCGCGAGCGGCTTCTTCATGATGTCCCAGACCAGCAGCTTGTGGTACGCCCGCACCGGCAACGCCTTGTCGTTGTCGACGCCGAACGCGCACTTCAGCCACCAGTACGGCGAGTGCAGCGCGTGCGCGTGGTGCGTGCCGTACGGCTTGAGACCGGCTTCCCTGATCCTCGCGAGGAGTTCGTCCGCCTTGTAGATGCGGATGTGGCCGCCCTCGACCTCGTGGTAGGCGTCGGACAGGCTCCAGCAGACCTTCTCGGGTCCGTAGCGCGGGACGGTGATCGCTATCCGGCCGCCGGGCTTCAACACCCGCACCATCTCGGCGAGTACGCCCTTGTCGTCGGGGATGTGCTCCATCACCTCGGAGATGATGACGACGTCGAAGGACTCGTCGGGGAAGGGCAGCGCGAGGGCGTCGCCCTCCATCGCGGTCGCGGTGGCGCCCTCCGGGGCCTCGCCGGCCTCCTTCATCGCGGCGAACCACTTCGCGACCTCGCGGATCTCCTCGCCGTTCTGGTCGAGCGCCACGACCCGCGCACCACGCCGGTAGCACTCGAACGCGTGCCGGCCGGCACCGCACCCGAGGTCCAGGACGCGGTCACCCGGGGCGAGCGGGAACCGGGAGAAGTCGACGGTCAGCACGTGGCCCTGCTTTCGCGATCGGATACAACGTCAACAACTTCTGGGGCCGCGGAACCTGCGGCGACCGCGGTCGGGGGGCGGCTCGCGGCGGGCAGCGCCGGGCCGGCGATCGCCTCGCGGTACCGGGCCACCGTGCCCTCGGCGGCCTTCGCCCAGGTGAAGCGGGCGAGCACCCGCTCCCGGCCGGCCGCGCCGAGCCGGGCCCGCAGTTCCGGGTCGCCCAGCAGTCGGCTCAGGCCGCCCGCCAGCGCGCCGGCGTCGCCCGGCGGCACCGCGAGGCAGGTCTCGCCGTCCCGTCCGGCGACCTCGGGGATCGCGCCGCCGGTCGTGGCCAGCAGCGGCGTCCCGGTGGCCATGGCCTCCGCGGCCGGCAGTGAGAAGCCCTCGTAGAGCGACGGCACGCAGGCGACCTCCGCCGACCGCACCAGGTCGACGAGTTCGGCGTCCGAGATGCCCTTGACGAAGTCGACGGCGCCTTCGAGGCCGTACCGCTCGACCGCCTGGGCGACGGGCCCCTCCTCGGGCCGCTTGCCGACGACGACGAGGTGGGCGTCCGGGCGCTCGGTGCGGACCTTCGCCAGCGCCTCGACGAGAAAGACCAGGCCCTTGAGCGGCACGTCCGCGCTGGAGGTCGTCACGATCCGGCCCGGCACCACGGGCACCGACGGATTGGGCGAGAAAAGGTCGGTGTCGGCGCCGATGTGGACGACGTGGATCCGGTCGTCGCGGACGCCGAGATCGTCGACTATCTCCTGGCGGGAGGTTCCGGAGACGGTGAGCACGGAGGGCAGCCGGCGGGCCACGCGCTTCTGCATCCGGGTGAAGGCGTACCAGCGGCGTACGGAGTACCTTCGCCGTCGGCCCTCCGCGGCGTCCAGCTCCAGTCGGCGGTCCACGGTGATGGGGTGGTGGATCGTGGTGACCAGCGGGGCGCCGACGTCGCCCAACAGGCCGTAGCCGAGGGTCTGGTTGTCGTGGACGACGTCGAACTCGCCGCGCCGGGCGCGCAGATGGCGGCGGGCGCGCAGCGAGAAGGTGAGCGGCTCGGGGAAACCGCCGGTCCACATCGTCGCGACTTCCAGCGCGTCGATCCAGTCGCGGTACTCGCCGCGCTTCGGGGTGCGGAAGGGGTCGGGCTGACGGTAGAGGTCGAGGCTGGGCAGCTCGGTGAGGCTCAGGCGCTCGTCGTGCCCCTCGTCCAGGACGGGGTAGGGCTGGGAACCTATGACCTCGACGGTGTGCCCGAGGCGGGCCAACTCGCGCGAGAGGTGCCGTACGTAGACGCCCTGCCCCCCGCAGAACGGGTTCCCTTTGTATGTGAGGAGTGCGATACGGAGCGGTCGCTCGCCGTCGGCGGCCGGACCCTCGAAAGGCCCCGCCTGACTGGCCTCAGCGGTCACTCTGGGCCCCCTTCTCCCTGCACTGTCCCGCGAGATTACGCCGGGACGCTAATCTAGAACAAGTTTCAGACTTGATCGTTCAAGAGGCTCTGAATCTACCGGCAGGTAGGCGCGTAGTGAGCGGTGGATCAGGTGATTCACGCCACCACCGGCGCGCCTGGCATGCTGTGCGATCACTCGCCCTCACCGACTGTCACGGAACGGGACCCATGCCTGCGGAAGCCAAGGTGGACAAGGTGGCCAAGGTGGATGCCAGTACCGCGCGGCCCGACTCGGCGCCGCTCACCGAGCGACAGGAGGCGCGCCGTCGGCGCATCCTGCACGCGAGCGCGCAGCTGGCCAGCCGGGGCGGTTTCGACGCCGTGCAGATGCGGGAGGTCGCGGAGTCCTCACAGGTGGCGCTCGGCACCCTGTACCGCTACTTCCCGTCCAAGATCCATCTCCTGGTCGCCACCATGCAGGACCAGTTGGAGCACATGCACGGGACGCTGCGCAAGAAGCCGCCGGCGGGCGACACGGCGGCGCAGCGGGTGGCGGAGACCCTGATGCGCGCCTTCCGCGCGCTGCAGCGCGAGCCTCACCTGGCGGACGCGATGGTGCGGGCGCTCACGTTCGCGGACCGCAGCGTGAGCCCCGAGGTCGACCAGGTCTCCCACCAGACCACGGCGATCGTCCTGGACGCGATGGGGCTGGAGAACCCGACGCCGGAGCAGCTCTCGGCGGTCCGGGTCATCGAGCACACCTGGCACTCGGCTCTGATCACCTGGCTGTCGGGCCGCGCGTCCATCGCCCAGGTGAAGATCGACATCGAGACGGTGTGCCGCCTGATCGACCTCACGGAGCCGGAGGACCGGGGCGGGGCGTAGGCGCGCGAAGAACCTACGAGACGGGTTCCCTTCGCCGGTATTGCCCGGATCAGGTACTGGGGGTCGCCTTCCGGTCCATCTGCGACCTTCCGGCCTCTCAGCCCGACCGTCGACGTCGGCCCCGGCGGAGACGATGCCTCGCGCCCAAGTCGGCTACTCCGGTCGAACTCCCTCACTCGCCTCGTAGGCCACTTCCCAGAGTAGAACACTTATCCAGGGACAAAACCCCCTGAACCATGATTTTTTGCATGCCGCACGGCAGCCAGGCGGCCGCACGGCACGCCCCCGGCCGCCCGCTGCTCGCCCGCCCGTCTACTCCTCGGGAGGGAACACCGGCTCCCCGCTCTCCAGCAGCGTGATCGTGATCGCCTCGACCGGGCAGCCCTCCGCCGCCGCGAGGACCTGCTCGTTGGCGTCGGTCTCGGGGTCGGCGGGGTGGGATTGGCGGCCCGTGTCGAGGCGGAAACCGTCCGGGGCGTGGTGGACGCACTGGGCCGAGCCGATGCACAGGGAGCGGTCGACCTCGATCTGCCAGCGGTCGCCCATGGTCGGTCAGCCCTCCCAGCCCGCCGGCAGGTGGATCATCTTGTGTTCCAGGTACTCGCCGAAGCCCTCGGGCCCGAACTCCCGCCCCAGTCCGGAGTTCTTGTAGCCGCCGAAGGGGCCGAGCATGTCGAGGCTGAAGGTGTTGACCGAGTACGTGCCGGTACGGACCTGCCGCGCGACCTCGACGCCGCGGTCGACGTCGGCCGTCCACACGCTGCCGCTGAGCCCGTAGTCGGAGTCGTTGGCGATCTTCACCGCATCGGACGCGTCGCCGTACGGGAGCAGGCAGATGACCGGGCCGAAGATCTCCTCGCGGGCGATCCGCATGGAGTTGTCGACGTCGCCGAAGAGGGTCGGCTCGACGTACCAGCCGCGGTCCAGGCCCGGCGGACGCCCACCGCCGGTGAGGATCTTGGCGCCCTCCTCCTGGCCGATGCGGATGTAGTCGAGGTTGCGCTGCTGCTGCCGCTTCGCCACCAGCGGGCCCACCTGGGTCGCCGGGTCCAGCGGGTCGCCGACCACCAGCGCTCCGGCCGCCGCCGCGAAGGCCTCGGCGAACTCGTCGTAGCGCGAACGCGGCAGCAGGATGCGGGTCTGGGCCACGCACGCCTGGCCGTTGTTCATCCAGGCCGCCGGGACGATCCCGGCGACCGCCGTCTCCAGGTCCGCGTCCGGCAGCACCACGGCCGCCGACTTGCCGCCCAGCTCCAGGGTCACGCGGGTGAGGTTGCGGGCGGCGACCTCCATCACGCGCTTGCCGGCCGCCACCGAGCCGGTGAAGGAGACCTTGTCGACGCCGGGATGCCCGACGAGGTACTCGCTGACCTCCCGGTCGGCGGGCAGGATCGACAGCACGCCCTCGGGCAGCCCGGCCTCGCGGGTGATCTCGGCGAGGAGGTAGGCGTCCAGCGGCGACTCCGGCGAGGGCTTGAGGATCGCCGTGCAGCCGGCGAGCAGCGCGGGGGCGAGCTTGGCGCCGGCCACGAACTGGGGGACGTTCCAGGGGGCCACGGCCGCCACCACCCCGACCGGCTCGCGCCGCACCAGGATCTTCCCGAGGACTCCGTCGCGCCCCTCCTCGTAGGTGAAGTTCCGCGCGACCGTGATCGCCGAGTCCCAGACCATCATCGCGCCGAGCGCCTGGGCGAGGACGCTCCAGGAGTACGGCGACCCGTTCTCGGAGGAGATCACCCGGGCGATCTCCTCGTGCCGTACGGCGATCGCGTCCTTGACGCGGGTGACGACCTCGATCCGCTCGTCGAGCGTCATCCGCGGCCAGGGTCCCTCGTCGAACGCGGTGCGCGCCGCGGCGACGGCCCGGTCCACGTCCTCGCGCGAGGCGTGCGGCACCCGCCCGATGACCTGCTCGGTGTGCGGCGAGATCACCTCGATGACGTCCTTGCCCAGGGGGTCGGTCAACTCCCCGCCGATGAACAGCTGTCCGTGTTCCACGAGCTCGGTCATGGCGACTGCCTCCCCGGGGGCGCTTACTGACGGTGCATCAGATAGTGAGACTGATACCAGCTCCACCCGGAGGAGTCCACGGACCGCGCACCGGTGACTCGGGCTCCCATCGAAACCTGTTCTAGTTATACTCGGGCTCGCGTGGCCGGAACGCGGCGATTGGGGAGCCCATGACGCAGGTGTACGACCACGGCGGCGGCGTCCGTTCCCTCCGGGTCCCCATCCCGGACAACCCCCTCGGCCACACCCTGGTCTACCTCCTCGACACCGACCGCGGGCCGGTGCTGATCGACACCGGCTGGGACGACCCGGACTCCTGGGACACCCTCGCCGCGGGGCTGACGGCGTGCGGCACCTCACCCGAGGAGATCCACGGGGTCGTGATCACCCACCACCACCCCGACCACCACGGCCTGTCAGGCCGGGTGCGGGAGGCGTCGGGTGCCTGGGTCGCGATGCACGAGGCGGACGGGGCGATCGTGCGGCGCACCCGGCAGACCCGCGCCGAGCGCTGGTTCACCTACATGACGGCGAAGCTCGAGGCCGCCGGCGCCCCCGAGTCCCACATCGCGCCCCTGCGCGCCACCCGTCCCCGCGCGCTGCCCGGCCTCTCCCCCGCCCTGCCCGACCGCGAGATCGTCCCCGGCGAACTCCTCGCCCTCCCCGGCCGCCGCCTGCGTGCCGTCTGGACGCCGGGCCACACCCCCGGCCACGTCTGCCTGCACCTGGAGGAGGAGCACCCCGCCCGGCTGCCGGGCCACGGCCGCCTGTTCTCCGGCGACCATCTGCTGCCCGAGATCACCCCGCACATCGGCCTGTACGAGGACCCCGACGACGCCACCGTCACCGACCCGCTGGGCGACTACCTCGACTCACTGGAGCGTGTCGGCCGCCTCGCCCCCGCCGAGGTGCTCCCGGCCCACCAGCACGCCTTCACCGACGCGGCGTCCCGCGTACGGGAGTTGCTCGCCCACCACGAGGACCGCCTCACCGGCCTGTTGGTCCTGCTGGCCGAGCCGCTCACCCCCTGGCAGCTCGCCGAGCGCATGGAGTGGAACCGGCCGTGGGCCCAGATCCCTTACGGGTCACGGAACATCGCCGTCTCGGAGGCGGAGGCGCATCTGCGGCGCCTGGTGAAGCTGGGCCGGGCGGAGGCGGTGACAGGGAGCGAGCCGGTGACCTACGTGGCCGTCTGACACCCGCCTGGTCGTTTAATACGGGACATGCAGCAACTTCTCGACGAACGCGCCTGCGAGCGCCTCCTCATCGACTTCGTCCACCGGCTCGACCTCGGCGAACCGGGCTCCGTGGCCGAGCTGTTCACCGAGGACGGCAGCTGGCAGTGGCCCGACGGCGACCGGCTGATCAAGGGGCGGGAGGCGCTGAGGCGGTACTTCGGCTCCCGGCCCGCCGACCGGCTCTCCCGCCGCCTGCTGTCGAACATCCTCGTGACCGTCACCTCCCCGGGCACCGCGACGGCGATCTCGTACTTCACGACGTACCGCGTCGACGGCCACGACGGCGGAGCGGATCCGATACCGCCCGGCCCACCGGTCCAGGTCGGCCACTACGAGGACTCGTTCCGCAAGTCACCCGACGGCACCTGGCTGCTCGCCACCCGCGTCCTCCACCTCCCCTTCGGCGGCCCCACCCCGCGCGCGGGGTCGCTGACCTGAACCGCTCATGATGCGGGGAAGGCTGTCGACGAGCCCTGTCGGGACACCGGACACCACCGAGCGGATCAAGTCCTCGGCCGCGCCGAGCAGTTCGATCTCGTGGCGGCTCATCGTCACATTGGCCGCCCGTCGTCGCCGCGCCTGAGCCAGGCCGTCCTCGGTGAGGTGGGAGCGGTCGGCGAGCAGGGCGGTCAGCATCGTGCGGGCCGGGGTGGCCAACGGGTCGTCGGCCACGGCGACCTGGGCGAGGATCATCGCGGAGACGCCCCAGTCCAGGCCCGGTTCGCCCGCCTCCGAGTTGCTCCAGTCGATGACCCGGGGGCCGTCGGCGGTGAGGATCACGTTCTCCGGGTGCAGGTCCAGGTGGAGAACGCGGGCGCCGGCGCCGAGGGGCGGGACCGCGTGCAGGGTGCGCAGCAGCCCGGCCAGGATCGCGCCCGCCTCGTCCGGGCCCAGCGAGCCCGCCAGGCACGCCTCCAGCATCGTCGGCCCGTACAGCCGCTCCATCACCAGGTCGGAGGGCGTCGACTCGGCCCACCGCACCCGCGGCACCGGATAGCCGTGGCCGCGCACGTGCTCCATCACCGCGCCCTCGGCGGCGGCGTCCCCGTGACCGTGCCGGTCGCGGCGCAGCACCCACGCCTCGTCGATCTCGTACACGTCGTTGGCGCGGCCGGAGCCGAGCAGTCTCCCCGTCTGCCACATGCACCCGACCGTATCCGCCCGGACCGGTCCGCCGCACAGGCTGCCCTCGGGGGCTTCTTTACGGGCCGGTAGAGTAGCCGGGTCGTATCACACCCGTACGGGGGGAAGCCGGTGCAAATCCGGCGCTGACCCGCAACCGTGAACCACAGCCGTGGCCGCAGCCGACGCCGTGGTGAGCCGGACTGCCCCGGACGGTCGTGACCGGCTCTCGCGCACCGGCAACCGGCCGGTGTGCGGCACCGTCGAGGTATACGGGGCCGAGCCGCCGGGGTGTCCCGTGCTGCCCGGCTCCCTTTCAGGGAGAGGCATCCGCCGATCATGAACGTCCGCCGCAGCGCAGCGGTGCTGGCCGCCGCCACCGCCGTGATCGGGGCCGCCGCGCCCGCCGTCGCCGCCGACCCGTCCCCCTCCGCGTCCCAGGCGTTGCCCGCCGCGCTGTACGGCGGGACGCCCCCGACGTACGACGGTGTCTGGCGCCAGTCCCTCGCCCTGCTCGCCCAGCACACGGTGGGCGTGCGGCCCGCCACGAAGTCCGTGGACTGGCTGACCGGGCAGCAGTGCGCGAACGGCGCCTTCGCGCCCTACCGCGCCGACACCTCCGCGGCCTGCGACCCGAAGACGACGGTCGACACGAACAGCACCGCGGCGGCCGTCCAGGCCCTCGCCGCGCTCGGCGGCCACGACGCCGTCACCGACAAGGCCGTCAGCTGGCTGAAGTCCGTGCAGAACAAGGACGGCGGCTGGGGATACTCCCCGGGCGGCGCCAGCGACACCAACTCGACGTCCGTCGTCGTCGGCGCGCTGACCGCCGTGGGGGAGAAGCCGGCGGACGTGCGCAAGGGAGACAAGGATCCCTACGACGCCCTGGTGAGCCTCGCCCTGCCGTGCGAGGGCGACGGAGCCGGTGCCTTCGCCTTCCAGCCCGACAAGAAGGGCAAGCTGTACGCCAACGCGGACGCCACGGCGGCCGGTGTCGTCGGCGCGCTCGGCGAGGGGCTGGTCGTGGCGCCCGTGGCGCGGACGAAGGCCGCCACCTGCGCCGACGCCGGCTCCCCTGAGCCGCGGCGGGCCGCCGCGAACGGCGCCGCCTACCTCACGAAGGCCCTCGCCGGGGACGCTCACCTCAAGTCCGCCCTGCCCGGCTCCACCGACCAGCCCGACTACGGCAACACCGCGGACGCGGTCGTCGCCCTCGCCGCACAGGGCCGGACGGCGGAGGCGAGGAAGGCGCTGGAGTGGCTGGAGCAGAACTCCGCGACCTGGGCGGCGCAGAGCGGCCCGGCCGCCTACGCCCAGCTGATCTTCGCCGCGCACGCGACCGGCACCGACCCGCGTGACTTCGGTGGCGCGGACCTGGTGAAGCAGCTCAACGCGACCGGCCCGGCACCGCTGACGGGGAAGGCCGCCGGCGGGACGGCGCGGGCCACCGACGACTCCGCCGACGCCGGCGGCGACTTGGGCGACAGCGTGTGGTGGATGGTCGGCGTGGGCCTCGCCGCCGGAGCCGGTATCGGCTTCCTGCTCAGCAGCCGCAACAAGAAGAAGCAGCCGTGATCCGCCGCCGTGCCGCCGCCCTCCTGGTCCTGGCCGCGTTCCCGCTCCTGCTGAACACCGGCCAGGCCCAGGCCGCGGGCTACCGCTACTGGTCCTTCTGGGAGCGCGACGGCGGGCAGTGGACGTACGCCGGTCAGGGTCCCTCGACCCTCCGCCCCTCCGACGGCGACGTCCAGGGCTTCCGCTTCGCGGTGAGCGAGGACTCGGGCGACGCGACCAGGCCGCGCGGCACGGCCGACTTCACGGCTATCTGCGCCAAGACCCCGGCGCGGGACGGCAGGAAGCGGGTGGCTCTGGTCATCGACTTCGGCACCCCGGCGGACGCCCCGTCCGGCGAGACCCCACCGGCCACCCGCACGGCCTGTGCGGTGACCGCGCCCGACGCCACCACGGCCGAGGCGCTCGCCGCCGTGGCCAAGCCCCTTCGCTACAACACCAACGCCCTCCTGTGCGCCATCGCCGGCTACCCGCGGACGGGGTGCGGCGAGGCCGTGTCCACGGAGCGGAACCCGTCGGACACCGGGAAGGCCGACACGGGCGAGCGGTCGGACGCGGGACCGTCGGTGGGTCTGCTCGCGGGCCTGGCCGCGGTGGCCGCACTGGGCGCGGCGGCGGTGTGGCAGGCACGGCGGCGACGGCGTGACTGACGCGCCCGGCCGCGGGCGGTCACGCCACCGGGCCGCAACCGGTGGGCGCGGCGGCACCCGGCACACCCCGGTGAACGCCCCCGCCCGCCCGCGGCCGCGCCGGGTGGCGACCCTGCACGCCGGGGCCTGGTGGCTCTGGGCCCTGGGCCTGGGCACCGCCGCCACCCGCACCACCAACCCGCTCCTGCTCGCGCTCCTCATCGCCACCTCGGCGTACGTCGTCGCGGCCCGTCGCCCCGACACCCCCAGCGCCCGTTCCTACACCGCCTTCGTGAAGCTGGCGCTGGCCGTGATCGTCATCCGGCTCCTCTTCGCCGTCGTCCTCGGCTCCCCCGTCCCCGGCACACACGTCGTCGTCACCCTCCCCGAAGTCCCCCTCCCCGACTGGGCCCAGGGCATCCGCCTGGGCGGCAGGGTCACCGCCGAGGGTCTCCTCGTCGCGCTCTACGACGGCCTGCGGCTCGCCACGCTGCTGATCTGCGTGGGCGCGGCGAACGCCCTGGCGAACCCGGCCCGCCTCCTCAAGTCCCTGCCCGGCGCCCTGTACGAGATGGGCGTGGCCGTCGTCGTCGCCCTCACCTTCGCGCCGAACCTCATCGCGGACGTGCAGCGCCTGCGCGCCGCCCGCCGGCTGCGCGGCCGCCCGGACAAGGGTGTCCGGGGCCTGCTCCAGGTCGCGCTCCCGGTGCTCGAGGGCGCCCTGGAACGTTCCGTCGCCCTCGCCGCCGCGATGGACGCCCGCGGCTACGGCCGCAGCGCCGACGTCCCCGCCCCGGTCCGGCGTACGACCACCGCCCTCACCCTCGGCGGCCTGCTCGGCGTCTGCGCGGGGACGTACGGGGTGCTGACGGCCGAGGGCGGCACGTACGGCCTCCCGGTGCTGTTCGCCGGTCTCGCCGCCGCGCTCGCCGGACTCCGCCTGGGCGGCCGCCGTTCCCTGCGCACCCGCTACCGTCCGGACCGCTGGGACGTCCGCGCCCGGCTGGTCGCCGGATCCGGCGTGGCGGTGGCGGCCCTGACGGTCCTCGCCTCCGTGCGGGACCCGGAGGCCCTGCACCCGGGCGTGCTCCCGCTCGTCGCCCCCACCCTTCCGCTGTGGCCGGCGGCGGCCGTACTGCTCGGCCTGCTCCCGGCGTTCGTCGCGCCCGACCCCGCCCTCGACCCGAAGGAACCGTCGTCGTGATCCGCTTCGAGAACGTCTCCGTGACGTACGACGGCGCTGCCGAACCCACCGTCCAGGGTGTGGACTTCGAGGTCCCCGAGGG
This sequence comes from Streptomyces resistomycificus, assembly GCF_001514265.1. Classification (GTDB taxonomy): domain Bacteria; phylum Actinomycetota; class Actinomycetes; order Streptomycetales; family Streptomycetaceae; genus Streptomyces; species Streptomyces resistomycificus. Next base: position 184,899 of record NZ_KQ948990.1, read on the forward strand.
TGAACTCGTGCTGCTGGTGGGCCCGTCGGGCGTCGGAAAGTCGACGGTGCTGGGCGCGGTGAGCGGTCTCGTGCCGCACTTCACCGGCGGCACGCTGCGCGGCCGGGTGACGGTGGCCGGCCGGGACACCCGTACGCACAAGCCCCGCGAGCTCGCCGACCTGGTGGGGACCGTCGGCCAGGATCCGCTCTCCCACTTCGTCACCGACACGGTCGAGGACGAACTCGCCTACGGCATGGAGTCATTGGGCCTCGCCCCGGACGTGATGCGGCGTCGCGTCGAGGAGACCCTCGACCTGCTGGGCCTCGCCGACCTCCGTGACCGTCCCATCGCCACGCTCTCCGGCGGCCAGCAGCAGCGGGTCGCGATCGGTTCGGTCCTCACCCCGCACCCGCGGGTCCTGGTCCTCGACGAGCCGACCTCCGCGCTCGACCCGGCGGCCGCCGAGGAGGTCCTCGCGGTCCTCCAGCGCCTGGTCCACGACCTCGGCACGACGGTCCTCATGGCCGAGCACCGGCTGGAACGCGTCGTCCAGTACGCCGACCAGGTCGCGCTCCTCGCCTCGCCCGGGTCGGCCCCCGTGCTCGGCGCCCCGGCCGAGATCATGGCCGTGTCTCCGGTGTACCCGCCGGTCGTGGACCTGGGCCGCCTCGCGGGGTGGTCGCCGCTGCCGCTGACGGTCCGGGACGCCCGGCGACGGGCGGGCGGCCTTGGGGACCGCCTGACGGGACGGGACGCGACCCGCGACACACCGGCCCTCGCCCCGGCCGCTTTGGCCCCGGCACCCGCCGGGCCCGCCCCGTCCGCCTGGTCCCGCCGCCTGCGCGGAAAGGCCCCGGCGGCCCCCGGCCCCGCTCACCCCGCCGAGGTCCGCGCCCTCGCCGTCCGGCGCGCCCGCGTCCAGGCGCTGCGCCACATCGACCTGGCCGTCGCCCCCGGCGAGACCGTCGCGCTCATGGGCCGCAACGGCGCCGGAAAGTCCACGTTGCTCTCCGCGCTGGTCGGGCTGCTGGAGCCGTCCTCGGGGTCGGTGCGGGTCGGCGGGGTCGTGCCGCACCGCACGGCATCGCCCGAGCTCGTCCGCCGCGTGGGTCTCGTACCGCAGGAACCACGCGACCTGCTGTACTCCGACACGGTCGCCGCCGAGTGCGAGGCCGCCGACCGGGACGCGGGCGCCGCGCCGGGCTCCTGCCGGGCCCTGGTCACCGAGCTGCTGCCCGGTGTCACCGACGACACCCACCCCCGCGACCTCTCCGAGGGCCAGCGGCTGGCCCTCGCGCTGGCCGTGGTGCTGACCGCCCGCCCGCCCCTGCTGCTCCTCGACGAGCCGACCCGGGGCCTGGACTACGCGGCCAAGGTCCGCCTGGTGGCCGTCCTGCGCGGGCTGGCGGCCGAGGGCCACGCGATCGTGCTGGCGACGCACGACGTGGAGCTGGCCGCCGAGCTCGCCCACCGGGTGGTCCTGCTCGCCGACGGCGAGGTGATCGCGGACGGCCCGACCGCGGACGTGGTGGTGGCCTCCCCCTCCTTCGCCCCGCAGGTCACCAAGATCCTGGCTCCGCGGAAGTGGCTCACGGTGGCCCAGGTGAGGGAGGCGCTGTCATGACGGACGCCCGCCAGGCCAGGGCCGTCCGGCTCGGCCCCCGCTCCGTCGCCGCCCTCCTCCTCGTCAGCGCGGTGGGCGTCGCCGCCGTCGGGTGGCCGTTCCTCGCGCCGCCCACCTCCCAGGTCGTCGCGCACACACAGGACGCCCCGTGGCTCTTCGCCGGTCTGCTGCTCCTCCTGGTGGCGGTCCTGGCGGCGACGATCTCCGAGTCGGGGCTCGGCCCCAAGGCGGTGGCGATGCTCGGTGTGCTGGCGGCGACCGGCGCGGCGCTGCGGCCCATCGGCGCCGGTACGGCCGGTATCGAGCCGATGTTCTTCCTGATGGTGCTGAGCGGCCGGGTGCTCGGGCCGGGCTTCGGGTTCGTGCTCGGCTCGTTGACGATGTTCGCGTCGGCGCTGCTCACGGGCGGGGTGGGCCCGTGGATGCCGTTCCAGATGCTGGCGATGGGCTGGTTCACGATGGGGGCGGGCCTGCTGCCGGGCGCCGACCGGCTGCGCGGCCGCGCGGAGGTGGCGCTGCTCGCCGCCTACGGCTTCGTCTCCGCCTTCGCCTACGGCGCGGTCACCAACCTCGCGGGCTGGACCTTCATGAAGGGCAACGCCTCGAACATCGCCTTCGACCCGGGCGGGCCGGTGGCCGCCAACCTGGCCCGCTTCGTCGCGTACTGCCTGGCCACCTCGCTGGGCTGGGACCTGGGCCGGGCGATCGTCACGGTCGTCCTGACGGTGCTGCTCGGTCCGGCGATCCTCAGGGCCCTGCGCCGGGCCACGCGGCGGGCGGCGTTCGAGGCGCCGGTCACATTCGAGCCACCCGGACCGTGAGCCGCCGACCGCGGACGGTTACTCACCTGGTGAACCACCCCACATGACCCACATCACCTACTAACCTGAACAGTAGGAACATTTCAGACATATCACCACAGACGCACCCGCCCCGACCTGCACGATGAGAGCCGGCTCACACGGAGCACCCTTCCTCCGGATGCGACCACAACTAGTAAAAGGGGTCATTGCGGACACCGGTCGAGCCTGTTTCTCTGGATGACGTCGCACGGCGCCGACGTACCCACAGGGTCGCGGCGCCGAGGCATGTCCCCGCCGCGCACCGCGTGGTGACGGCAGGCCGCGACCGTCCGGTCCCCGAGGGAAAAGGTTCTCCGTGTTCGTCACCCGCATCGCCCGTCGCATCGCCTCCCCGAAGAAGGCCCTGACCACCGCCGCGCTGGCCGCCGCCACCACCGGCATGGTCCTGACCGCGGCTCCCGCGCAGGCGGCGAGCACCGCCACCTCCTCCGAGGCCAAGGCGATCGCGCACAGGATGATCCCGAACACGACCCAGTTCGACGCGTTCAGCAAGATCGTCGAGCACGAGAGCGGCTGGGACGTCGACGCGACGAACGCCTCCTCCGGCGCCTACGGCCTGGTCCAGGCCCTCCCCGGCTCCAAGATGGCCTCGGCCGGCTCCGACTGGAAGACCAGCGCCGCCACCCAGATCGAGTGGGGCCTGGACTACATGAACTCCCGCTACGGCAGCCCGACCGGCGCCTGGGCGTTCTGGCAGGCCAACGGCTGGTACTGATCGCACCCTGATCACAGCCCCCGGTACGCGAAGGCGGCGGCCCCCGATCCCCGGGCCGCCGCCTTCGCCGTGCCCGGGTTCTACTGGGTGCACCACAACCCGCCCCGCCGCCCGGAGGCCGCACCATGAGCACGGAGAGCACGCAGGACACCGCAGCGGACCCGGCGGCGGCCGCCCGCGAGGCGCGCGGGCTCCGGCTGGTCCCGGTCCTGCTGACCCTGACCGTGATCAGCGGCCTGATCGACGCGGTCAGCTATCTGGGCCTCGGCCACGTCTTCACCGCCAACATGACGGGCAACGTGGTGGTGCTGGGATTCGCCGCGGCGGGCGCCCCCGGCTTCTCGGTCCCGCACACCCTGACCTCGCTGGGCTCCTTCGTGCTGGGCGCGGTGGCCGGCGGCCGTCTCGCGGTCCACCTCGGCAAGGGCTCCCGCCGCACCTGGGCCCGCCTCACCCTCGCCGCGGAGGCGGCCCTGCTGGGCGCGTCCGCGGTGGTCGCCTTCGCCGCGCCCGACGCCACGGCGACGGTCTACACCCTCATCGCGGTGACCGGCTTCGCGATGGGCCTGCGCAACGCGACCGTCCGCCGCCTCGGCGTCCCCGACCTCACGACGACGGTCCTCACGATGACCCTGACCGGCCTGGCCGCCGACTCCCGCGCGGGCGGCGGCGCCGGCACCCACTCCCCCCGCCGCACGGCCTCGGTCGTCGCGATGCTCACGGGCGCGGCTCTCGGAGCATGGCTGGTCCTCCACCACGGGCTGGGCATTCCCCTGCTGCTCTCGGCAGTGGTGGTGGCGGTGCTGGCGGTGGTGACCTCGGGCCGGGAGTAGGACGTCCCGGCCGGTGCGCGCGGAGTGGCGCGGACAGTCGCGCGTCCGCGGTTCGGGAGGAGCGGCCAGGTCACCCTCGTCGATCGCACGGGGGTGGTACTCGTAGGTGTGGCGGCAGGGCGGGTACTCACCGAGGTCGGGGGCGCACCACGCGGACTCGAGCGCGGCGACGACCCACCGGGGTGTCGCCGCGCTCGTCGCGTGAACCTCACCGGGATCCGGTGGTCGGGGCGGCCGGCCTTGGCGAGGATCCGGTGGAGCTCATCGGTCCCTCCGCGACTCGCGCACCCCGGCGGGGCCGAGCCTCGCCCCCGCCGCGTTGACCACCTTCGGGCTCCCGGGCGGCGCCTACAGCCGCTGGATGATCGTCCCGGTGGCCAGCCCGCCGCCCGCGCACATCGTCACCAGCGCGAACTCCTTGTCCGTACGCTCCAGTTCGTGCAGGGCGGTCGTGACGAGCCGGGCCCCCGTCGCTCCGACGGGGTGCCCGAGCGCGATCGCACCGCCGTTGACGTTGACCTTGTCGAGGTCCTGCTCGAAGACCTGGGCCCAGCTCAACACCACGGACGCGAAGGCCTCGTTGATCTCGACGAGGTCGATGTCCTTCAGTGACATGCCCGCCTTGCCGAGCACCGCCCGCGTCGCGTCGATCGGCCCGTCCAGGTGGAAGTGCGGGTCTGCCCCCACCAGCGCCTGCGCGACGATCCGGGCCCGAGGGCGCAGCTTCAGCGCCCGGGCCATCCGCTTCGACGCCCACATGATCGCCGCCGAACCGTCGCTGATCTGGGACGAGTTGCCCGCCGTGTGCACGGCCGTCGGCATGATCGGCTTGAGGCGCGCCAGGGCGTCCATGGACGTGTCGCGCAGGCCCTCGTCCCGGTCGACCAGCCGCCACATGCCCTGCCCGGCCCGCTGCTCCTCCTCCGTCGTGGGGACCTGCACGGCGAACGTCTCGCGTTTGAAGCGCTCCTCCGACCAGGCCGCAGCGGCCCGTTCCTGGGAGGCCAGCCCGAGGGAGTCGACGTTCTCGCGGGTCAGTCCGCGATGACGGGCGATCCGCTCCGCGGCCTCGAACTGGTTGGGCAGGTCCACGTTCCACTCGTCCGGGAACGGCTTCCCGGGGCCGTGCTTGGAGCCCGACCCGAGCGGCACCCGTGACATCGACTCGACGCCACAGCTGATGCCCACGTCGATCACCCCCGCCGCGACCATGTTGGCCACCATGTGGGAGGCCTGCTGCGAGGACCCGCACTGGGCGTCGACGGTCGTCGCCGCCGTCTCGTAGGGCAGGCCGACCGTCAGCCAGGCCGTGCGGGCGGGGTTCATGGACTGCTCGCCGGCATGGGTCACCGTGCCGCCGACGACCTGCTCGACGCAGTCGGCGGGGATGCCGGTGCGGCCGAGGAGTTCACGGTAGGTCTCGCCCAGGAGATAGGCGGGGTGCAGATTGGCGAGCGCGCCGCCGCGCCTGCCGATGGGGGTGCGTACGGCCTCGACGATCACGGGTTCCGCGGCCATGGGGAGTTCCTCTCCTCCGGTACCCGCGCGGCGCGGGGGCGTCCCGGCCCGGCCCGCCACGCGGAACTAGTACATGTTCTAGTTCCACCTGCAGTCTGCTGACCCCTCGCCCGGCACCGCAAGGGGCGTGCACTCAATTCGGGGTGCCGTGCCCCTTGCTACTTCTAGAACCCGTTACTACCTTCACGGCGACCTCATCCCTGATGGGCCGTCAGAAAACGTCACGGTCCGGAACCTCAGCCGGAGTCGCCCATGCCCTGTCCAGCTCTTCCCGACGGGTTCGACTTCACCGACCCCGATCTGCTGCAACACCGCGTCCCCCTCCCGGAGTTCGCCGAGCTGCGCCGAGCCGAGCCGGTCCGCTGGATCCCCCAGACGGACAACCTCGCCGGCTTCGAGGACGCTGGGTACTGGGCCGTCACCCGGCACGCGGACGTCAAGTACGTCTCCACGCACCCGGAGCTCTTCTCCTCCTACCTCAACACGGCGATCATCCGCTTCAACGACCACATCGAGCGCGACGCCATCGACGCCCAGCGGCTGATCCTGCTCAACATGGACCCGCCGGAGCACACCCGGGTCCGCCAGATCGTGCAGCGCGTGTTCACGCCGCGGGCCATCCGCGCCCTGGAGGGCACCCTGCGCGACCGCGCCCACGCGATCGTGGCCGAGGCGCGCGCCCGCTCCGGATCCTTCGACTTCGTCACCCAGGTCGCCTGCGAACTGCCCCTCCAGGCGATAGCCGAGCTCATCGGCATCCCGCAGGACGACCGGTCGAAGATCTTCGACTGGTCCAACAAGATGATCTCGTACGACGACCCGGAGTACGCGATCACCGAGGAGGTCGGCGCCGAGTCGGCCATCGAGCTGATCGCCTACGCCATGAACATGGCCGCCGACCGCAAGCAGTGCCCGGCGAAGGACATCGTGACGACGATGGTGGCGGCGGAGGACGAGGGCAACCTCAGCTCCGACGAGTTCGGTTTCTTCGTGCTGATGCTGGCCGTGGCGGGCAACGAGACGACCCGCAACGCGATCACCCACGGCATGCACGCCTTCCTCACCCACCCCGAGCAGTGGGAGCTGTACAAGGCGCGGCGCCCGTCCACGGCGGCCGAGGAGATCGTCCGCTGGGCGACCCCCGTCAACTCCTTCCAGCGCACCGCCACCCAGGACACCAAGCTCGGCGGCAAGCAGATCAGGAAGGGCGACCGCGTCGGCCTCTTCTACGCCTCCGCCAACCACGACCCCGACGTCTTCGAGAACCCGGACGCCTTCGACATCACCCGCGACCCGAACCCCCACCTCGGCTTCGGCGGCGGTGGCCCGCACTACTGCCTCGGCAAGTCGCTGGCCGTCCTCGAGATCGACCTCATCTTCAACGCCGTCGCCGACGCCATGCCCGACCTGCGCCAGACCGGCGATCCACGACGGCTGCGCTCCGCCTGGATCAACGGCGTCAAGGAGCTCCAGGTCAGCGCGGGTTGACGTACCTCCCGGTACTCGGGCCGACGGCTTCCCGGCGCCGTCGGCCCGTCCCGCGGGCGGGAGCACACCGGATCAGCCCGGCGTGCGGTCCTTCTCCAGGGTCGCGGGCGCACTTCTCGCGGCCGCCGTCGCCTCCGTCGCCTGCCGTGCCCGCGGCCCCTGGAACAGGTAGGCGAGGCCGAAGCCCGCGCCGACCACGACCGCGCCGCCCGCCGCGTCCAGCACCCAGTGGTTGCCGGTCACCACGATCGCCGCGGCCGTGAGCAGCGGGTGCAGCAGGCCCAGGGCCTTCATCCACCCCTTCGGCGCGATGACCGCGATGACGAGGCCGCACCACAGGGACCAGCCGAAGTGCAGGGACGGCATCGCGGCGTACTGGTTGGTGAGGGCGGTCAAAGTGCCGTAGTCCGGCTTGGAGAAGTCCTGGACGCCGTGCACGGTGTCGATGACGCCGAGGTTCGGCATCAGGCGGGGTGGGGCGAGCGGGTAGAGCCAGAAGCCGACCAGGGCGAGCAGGGTGGTGAAGCCGAGGGAGGAACGGGCCCAGCGGTAGTCGACGGGCCGGCGCCAGTACAGGACGGCGAGGACGCTCAGCGGGACGGCGAAGTGGAAGGACCCGTAGTAGAAGTCGAAGAAGTCGCGCAACCAGCCGACCTCGACGATGGCGTGGTTGGCCCAGTACTCGACGTCGAGGTGGAGCAGCCGCTCCAGGTCGTGGATCTGGTGGCCGTGCTCCTCCGCGCGGGCCCGGCCGGCCGATTGGGAACCCCCGGTCGCCGCCAGCCTGACCTGCTGGTAGGCGGCGTACGTGACGCGGATGAGGAGCAGTTCGAGCAGCAGGTTCGGGCGGGTGAGGACCCGGCGCAGGAACGGCAGCAGGGGGACACGCTCGAAGCGGGCGGGGACGGGTGGGGCGTAGTCCGTCGGGATCGGTGAGCGGTGGTACGGCGAGGTGCGGGACAGGAACGGGACGACGGTGGCCGCGGCGAGGGCGGCGAGCAGGACCCCGTCGTCACGCAGGGGGTTGAGGACGGCCATGTGCGGCAGCATCATCTTCGCGGGCAGCGTCATCACCAGGACGACGGCGACCGGCCACACGTACCGGTCGCAGGCCCGCTTGCCGACCCGGCCGACGACCGCGAGCAGCACCCACAGCAACTGGTGCTGCCAGGTGGTCGGCGAGACGGCGATCGCGGCGCAGCCGGTGATCGCGACGGCGAGCAGGAGCTGTCCGTCCTGCGCGTAGCGCACCGCGCGGCGCAGGCCGAGGGCGGCGACGACCCCGCCCAACAGCAGGAAGAGCGAGATCTCCAGCGGACCGGACAGGCCCGCGCGGAGCAGGAAGCCGTGCAGGGACTGGTTGGCGAGGTCGTCGGCCGGGCCGCCGAGGCCGACACCGGCCATGTGGTGCACCCAGTAGGTGTGCGAGTCGTGCGCCATCGCCGCCCAGGCCAGAGCCGTGCAGCCGGCGAAGGTGACGCCCGCGGACAGGGCGGCCTTGCGGCGGCCGGTGAACCACAGCAGCGGGGCGAAGAGCAGGACCGTGGGCTGCAGGGCGGCGGCGAACCCGATGAGCAGTCCACTGCCACGTTGGCCGCGCACCGCGAAGCAGCCCAGGAGCACGAGCAGGACCGGGACGATGCTGGTCTGGCCGAGCCAGAGCGTGTTGCGCACCGGCAGCGACAGCATGAGCAGGCTGATGGCGACGGGGGCGGCGAACAGGGCGGTCCGTCTGCTCACCGGCTGGGGCAGGGCGCGGGCGGCGACCAGGCCGAGCGCGGCCACCAGCAGCAGGGTGCCGAAGGTCCAGCCCCAGCCGAGGGCCTGCTCGGCGGCCCGGGTGAGCGGCTTCATGACGAGTCCCCCGAAAGGGGTACCGGTGAAGCGCGTCGAGTTGTACAACGAGCCCCTCACGTGCAGGACGCCGTTCGGCCCGACCCAGGTCTCCAGATCCGTCAGCCGGTCCCCGCGGGGGGTACCGAGAACGACGGCCACCTGCCGGCCGGCGAGGACCGCGGCGATCAGCCACAGGCCGAGCCGGGCCGCGCTCAGGCGGGCCCGGGCGGCTGCGGCCGTACCCGCGGCCGTCGCTCCGAGAGCTTCCGCCGGTCGCCCACTGTGCTCCGCGTTCGCCACGCCTCGTCGGCCTCTCGCCCCGTCCGTCCCCTTTTGCCCGGATGACGATAGTGCGCGGAAGGGACGAATGCCTCCACAGGACGCGAGAAGGATCACATCGGGGCATCCGAACACCCGTCCCGGGGCCGGGACACGGGCCTGCGTACGGCGCCTTTAAGTGCACTATGCATTGACCTGTGCGCGGCGCGTGAACAGGAAAAGTCGCACTATCGTCGCCCTTCGGCCTGCCGCCCGGGCCGCGTCCCTGTCCCCGTCGAAAGGTAGGCGAGCGAAGCTTTGCCGACTGCCCCGGTCGCTCCCCCGTCCCCCCGCGCCGCCGCCCCGGCGGACGCCACCGTCGCCGACCCTGCCCTGGTCAAGCGCGCCGTGAAGGCCGCCGCCCTGGGCAACGCGATGGAGTGGTTCGACTTCGGTGTCTACAGCTACATCGCGGTCACCCTGGGCAAGGTCTTCTTCCCGTCCGGGAACCCGACCGCCCAGCTCCTCTCCACGTTCGGCGCGTTCGCCGCGGCCTTCCTGGTCCGCCCGCTCGGCGGCATGGTCTTCGGTCCGCTCGGCGACCGCGTCGGGCGCCAGAAGGTCCTCGCCGTCACGATGATCATGATGGCGGTGGGCACCTTCGCCATCGGCCTCATCCCGTCGTACGCCTCGATCGGCGTCGGCGCCCCGCTGCTCCTGCTGGCCGCCCGTCTGGTGCAGGGCTTCTCCACCGGCGGCGAGTACGCCGGCGCCGCCACCTTCATCGCCGAGTACGCCCCCGACAAGCGGCGCGGCTTCCTCGGCAGCTGGCTGGAGTTCGGCACGCTCGCCGGGTACATCGCCGGCGCGGGCCTGGTCACGGTGATGACCGCCCTGCTGTCCAGCGAGGACCTGCTGAGCTGGGGCTGGCGGATCCCGTTCCTCATCGCCGGTCCGATGGGCGTCATCGGCCTCTACCTGCGGATGCGGCTGGAGGAGACCCCGGCGTTCGCGGCCGAGGCCGCCAAGGCCGAGACGGACCGCCCGAAGGTGCCGCTGCGCGAGATGGTCACAGGCCAGTGGCGGGCGCTGCTGCTCTGCGTCGGCCTGGTCCTGGTCTTCAACGTCACCGACTACATGCTGCTGTCGTACATGCCGAGCTACCTGACCAGCGAGCTGAAGTACGACGAGACCCACGGCCTGCTCGTCGTCCTCGCCGTGATGGCGCTGATGATGGTCGTCCAGCCCTTCGCGGGCGCCCTGTCCGACCGCGTCGGGCGCCGCCCGGTGATCGCCGCCGGCTGCGCCGGCTTCCTGCTGCTGTCCGTGCCGGCCCTGCTGCTGATCCGCGAGGGCAGTCTGCTCGCGGTCGCGCTCGGCATGGGTGCGCTGGGCCTGCTGCTGGTCTGCTTCACGGCGGCGATGCCGGCCGCGCTGCCGGCGCTGTTCCCGACGCGGGTGCGCTACGGATCGCTGTCGATCGGCTTCAACGTCTCCGTCTCGCTGTTCGGCGGCACGACCCCGCTGGTGGTGACGGCCCTGATCGGCGCGACCGGGAACATGATGATGCCCGCCTACTACATGATGGCCGCGGCCGTGGTCGGCGGCGTGGCGGTGTGGTTCATGGCGGAGTCCGCGGGACGGCCGCTGCCGGGCTCGGCACCCTCGGTGGCCGGCTGAGCCGATCGGCTGAAACCGGTCGGCGGGTGGGCGCTGACAGAGAACCGTCGCGCGACTATATTCGTTAGCACAGCTAGTTAGCGGCACTAACTAGACATACGAAAGGCACAGGTGCATGAGCCAGTCGCAGCGCTGGGACGACGTCGACGCCTACTTCACCGCCCACCTCTCGCCCCACGACGAAGCCCTGGAGGCGGCCGTCCGCGACAGCGAGGCCGCCGAACTCCCGCACGCCGCCGTCACGGCACCCCAGGGCAAGCTCCTCCAGCTCCTCGCCCAGATCCAGGGCGCCCGCAACATCCTGGAGATCGGGACCCTCGGCGGCTACAGCACCATCTGGCTGGCCCGCGCGCTGCCCGCCGACGGCCGTCTGGTCTCCCTGGAGTACAGCCCCCGGCACGCCGAGGTCGCCACCCGCAACATCGCCCGCGCGGGCCTCGACAAGGTCGTCGAGGTGCGGGTGGGCCCGGCGCTGGAGTCGCTGCCCCGGCTGGCCGACGAGAACCCGGCCCCGTTCGACCTGGTCTTCGTCGACGCCGACAAGGCCAACAACCCGCACTACGTGGAGTGGGCGCTCAGGCTCACCCGCGCGGGCAGCCTGATCATCGTCGACAACGTGGTGCGGGACGGCCGGGTCGTCGACGCCGACAGCATCGCCCCGGACGTCCAGGGGACCCGGACCGCCGTCGAACTGATCGGCAAGCACCCGAGGTTGAGCGCCACGGCGATCCAGACGGTGGGCAGCAAGGGTTACGACGGCTTCGCACTGGCCCGCGTCCTCGCCTGACCCCCGCCCCTCACCCCCGCTTTCCTCCGCCCCTCACCCCCCGCTTTCTCACACCCCGCTTCTCACACCTCGTGGTAGAAGCCGACGTTGACGCTGCGCGGGGCGGTGCGGTCCTGGACGACGACCTCGCCGCTGCCGCCCCTGGGCAGCGGCACCGACCCGCCGTAGGCAAGCGGCTGCACGTACTCGCCGACGGTGAGGCGGACCTCGGAGGACGGGTCGGGCTGGGAGCCCTGCAGCCAGGTCAGGTGCCAGGTGCCGTCGGGCCCGCAGAGGAACTCCAGGTGGACGCGGGAGACGAACAGCCAGTCCTCGGGCGTCGCCAGACGGCACACCGTCTTGTCCCGGCCCACCCGCAGCACGGCCCCCGGCTCGCTGGGTGAGTCGGCCATGAGCATGCCGGCCGTGGCACCCTCCTCCGCCGCGGAGACGGCGGCCATGGTGAGTTCGAGCACGTGCGTTCCTCCTGAAGTGTCCTTACACAGCCGCCGCATGATAAATCGCCCGGCCCCGGCCCGTCCGGCACAATGGACTCATGACCGAGCGAAAGCCGCCCGGAGTTCCGTTCGAGTCCTGGGTGGACCAGCAGATCCGCGATGCCGAGCGTCGCGGCGATTTCGCCCAACTGGCGGGCGCGGGCAAGCCGTTGCCGGACACCGACACGCCGTACGACGAACTGTGGTGGATCAGACAGAAGATGGCCCGCGAGGGCCTCGCCGTCCTGCCGCCGACGCTCGCGCTGCGCAAGGAGGCCGAGGACGCGCTCACGGCGGCCTATGCGGCACCCTCGGAGCGGATCGTCCGCAAGCTCCTCACCGACGTCAACGTCAAGATCCGCGACATGATGCTCAGGCCGCCGCCCGGCCCCCCGCTGGGAATGAAGCCGTACGACGTCGAGGACGTCGTACGGCAGTGGCGGGAGCGCCGGGCGGCGGCCGAGGCGGACGCGTCAGATGTGTAGCAGCCGTTCCGCCAGCTCACGGTAGTCCCGCAGGGCCAGCCGGAGCTGCTCGGTGTCGGTGGCCGACGCGGTCCTGCCCGCGCCTCCGTCCGAGGCCTCCCACGAGTTGCGGAGGGTACGGCGCCGCTGTGTCACCGCGTCGGTGAAGCGGGCCGCGGCCTCCTCCAGCACGTGGTCGGCCTCCTCCACGGCGTGCTTGGGCTCGTCCACGAACCCGGCGACCGCGTGCTGCAGCCGCTGCGCGAGCTTGTCGGACTCGTCGCTCGGCAGCAGACGGGAGCCGTGGCCGCCCGCTCCGTTCGTGCCGTGGCTACCCGCACCGTTCGTGCCGTGCCGTTCGGCTCCGCCGGCGCCGGGGCTCGTCGTCACGTTGGTGCCGCGGCCTTCCGTGCCCACTGTGCCGTGGCTCTGGTCGGAGCCGGTGACCAGCGGGGCCGCGTCGCCGGTGGTGCCGGAGGGCCCGTGGCTGCCCGGCGTACCCGCGGGGTCGGGGACCCCGTCGCGGCCGGTGGTGGTCTCGCCGCCGAGGCCGCCCCGTCCACGGGACGCCGCCCCCGCGCCCGGCTCGGTGTCACGGCCGTGCCCGGTGTCGATGTCCGCACCGGTCGTCGGCACGTTGCCCGGCACCTTCTCGCCGGTCACGGGGTCACGGCCGGGAGCGGCCGCCGGAACGGTCGCGCGGCCCCTCGTCTTTCCGTCGCGCGGGGCGCCCTCGGTGCCCGAGCCGGTCGTCGCATCCGTCATGTCGCTCAACTCCCCTTCGCGTGACGCCTGGTGAATCCCCACGGCTGGTGGGCGCGGCCGTCGGCGCGGCCGTGCGCCCGATCGCCGTCGGACCTTTCGACGGACTTCCGGGACTCGTCCCGGTGCCGGGCCGGGCCTACCAGGTCCTCGAAGAGGGCCCGTGCCTCGACCATGGCCTCGCGCATCTCCTCGGTGCCCGTCCGGCCGTCGCCGTTGTCCATGCCGCTCTCGCCCGTGCGGGCGACGCTGTGCACACGCCGGTAGCCGTGCACATGGTGTGCGTGGTGCACGGAGAGGGCGTCGACCTGCTCCTCGTACCGCCCGCCGTCCGGGAAGCCCCGGGCGGCGGCCAGCTCGGCGAGCAGCCGGTCCGCCTCGGCCACGGCCTCCCGCGGCGAGTCGACGAACCGCTCCTGCGCGGCCGTCCAGCGGGCCTCGTACTGTTCGCGCTGCGCGGGCTCCAGCGAGCGCTCACGCAGCGATCCGTGCCGCTCCACGCGCTCGGTGAGCTCGTGCTCGGCAGCCTTGGTGTCTCCGTCGTGCCTGGCGACGGCCCGGTCGTACTCGGGCCCGAAGCGCCGCTTCAGGTTCTGACCACCGGGCCCACGCCGGGCCCGCAGGGTCAGGACGGCCGCGATGAGGACGACGGCCGCCAGGATCACGATCAGAGCGATGATCACGCCTGTGGACATGAGTGCCTTCCGGGTTCTCGACCCAACCGGCTCTCCGTACGAGCCGGTTTCAACAACCGGGTAGCCCGGTCGGCGCCGTCCAAACGGCCCGCGCATCAGTGGCGACGGCGTGTCGATCCGGTGTGGGCCCGATCGACGCAAGGGTGAAGGCACCTGACGGGTGCCCCTGAGGAGGAGGTCGCCATGAGTGACGTCATCGCCCAGCTGTCCATGTCGCTCGACGGATACGTCGCCGGACCCGGGTCGGGGCGCGAGCACCCCCTGGGGATCGGTGGGGAACGGCTGCACCGGTGGGTGTTCGGGCTGCGCTCGTGGCGCGCGGGCCAGGGACTGGAGGGCGGCCGGGGCGGCCCGGAGGACGAGTTGCTCGCCGACTGGATCGCCCGTCCCGGGGCGGTCGTGATGGGGCACGGCATGTACGTCACCGGAGAGCTCCCCTGGGGCGACGACCCGCCCTTCCACATGCCGGTCCACGTGGTGACCCACCACCCGCGCGAGCCCCTGGTGAAGCAGGGCGGCACCACCTTCCACTTCGTCACCCAGGGCCCCGGACACGCGCTCGCCCTCGCCCGGGAGGCGGCCGGGGACAAGGACGTCTCGCTGGCCGGAGGCGCGGACCTGGTACAGCAGTTCATCCGCGCCGGGTGGCTCGACGAACTGTGGCTGCACGTGGTGCCCGTGTTCGTCGGCGGCGGCCGGCGGCTCTTCGACGGCCTCGGCGACCAGCCCGTCGAGTGGCGCCCGACCCAGGTGCTGGACGGTCCGGAGGCGACCCATATTCGCTTGCGGGCGGTGTAGGCGGCCTGCCGAAAATGGGCGCCATGCCCACCTGGACCATCGCCCCGGAACCCTTCGACTCGCCCGTCGCCGCCGCGCTCTGGCGGGCGTACTACACGGAGGTCAGCGACCGCTGGTACCTGCTGCACGAGGGGCGCCGCACGGACCCCGGCGAGCTGGAGCGCGAGATCGCCGCCCACTCGGGGGGCGAACTCGCCCCGCCGACCGGGCGGTTGCTCGTGGGACGGTACGGCGGCGAGCCGGCCGGCACCGCGGGCGTACGGCTGCGGGCGGACGGACGCGCCGAGCTCACCCGGGTGTTCGTGTACGAGGGGATGCGCGGCCGGGGCGGTGCCGCGCTCCTCGTCCACGCCGCCGAGGACGCGGCCCGCGCCCTCGGTGCCGAGCGGATCGTCCTCGACACCCGCCACGACCTGGTGGAGGCCCGTGCCCTGTACGCGCGACTCGGCTACCAGGAGACCGGCGCGCACAACGCCGCCACGTACGCCGACCACTGGTTCGCCAAACGACTCAGGTGAACCGGGGCACCGCGCGCTCGTCGTGCGGGCGCTCCGACTCGGATCCGCACAGTTCGCCGTTCAGCTCCTTGACCAGCTGGATCAGGTCGGTGGGCCGGTCCGGTCCCCACCAGTCGCCCAGCAGTTCGGAGAGGGACTCCTCGCGGGCCTCGGCGAGCCGGTCGGCGACCGCGCTGCCCTCCTCGGTCAGCAGCAGGTCGAGGCCCTGCCGGAAGGCGAGGTGCCGCTCCTCGACCTGCCGGGCGGCCTCGATGACGACCGTCAGCGGGACGCTGGTGCGCTCGACGAGCATCGCCGGCTCGACCCGGCCGTACTTCCTGACCCGCAGCAGCAGCCAGCTCGCCGCGGGCAGCAGGTCGTAGCCGGCCCTCGCGGTGATCCTCCGGTAGATCTCCCGCCGGCCGTCCCGCGTGCCGAGCACGGACAACGCCCGGCACACCTCGTCGTGCGACGACCGCTCCACCGGGTTGCTGGCGAGGGTCTCCGTGACGTCCGGCGCCGTCACCGACTCGCGCAGCCGGTCCTCCTTCAGGAACCACGCCAGCACGAAGCCGACGAGGGCTACCGGCACGGCGTACAGGAACACGTCGGTGATGGACGACGCGTACGCGTGCACGGCGGGCGGTCGCAGCGCGGCCGGCAGGGCCTCGATGCCACGCGGGTCGGACTCCAGCGCGCCCACCGAGACGCCGGGCGGGAGCGGGGCGCCGGCGAACGCGTCGGTCAGCTTCTCGCCGAGGCGGCTCGCGAAGATCGTGCCGAAGATCGCGACGCCGAAGGAGGCCCCGATGGACCGGAAGAAGGTCGCGCCGGAGGTGGCGACACCGAGATCCTCGTAGGCGACCGCGTTCTGCACGATGAGCACGAGGACCTGCATGACCAGGCCCAGTCCCAGGCCGAAGACGAAGAAGCAGGTGCTCATCTCGGCGTCGGAGCTGTTCTCGTCGAGGCGGTGCAACAGGAGCAGGCCGAAGGTGGTGATCCCGGTGCCCGCGACCGGGAAGACCTTCCAGCGGCCGGTGCGGCTCACGATCTGCCCGGAGAGCGTCGACGACAGCAGCAGGCCGAGCACCATCGGCAGCATGTGCACACCGGACATGGTCGGGCTGACGCCCTGGACGACCTGGAGGAAGGTCGGCAGATAGGTCATCGCGCCGAACATCGCGAAGCCGACGACGAAACTGATGACCGCGGAGAGCGTGAAGGTGCGGATCCTGAACAGCTTGAGCGGGATCACGGGTTCGGCGGCCCGCCGCTCCACCGCCACGAACGCGACGGCGAGTACGACGCCGAGCACCGCCAGGCCGACGATCTGCGGCGAAGCCCAGTCCCACGTCGTGCCGCCCAGCGACGCCACCAGCACCAGACAGGTGGCCACGGCGGCGATGAGGAAGGTGCCGAGGTAGTCGATGACGTGCCGCGTCGACTTGCGCGGGATCCGCAGGACCACGGCGATGACCGCCAGGGCGACGACACCGACGGGCAGGTTGACGTAGAACACCCAACGCCAGCTCAGATGCTCCGTGAACAGCCCGCCGAGCAGCGGCCCGAGGACGCTGGTCGCCCCGAACACGGCACCGAACAGCCCCTGGTAGCGCCCGCGTTCCCGCGGTGGGACGAGGTCGCCCACGATCGCCATCGAGAGCACCATCAGTCCGCCGCCGCCGAGGCCCTGCAGCGCCCGGAACGCGATGAGCTGGGACATGTCCTGCGCCGCGCCGCACAGCGCCGAGCCCACCAGGAAGATCACGATCGCGATCTGGAACAGCCTTTTCCGGCCGTACTGGTCGCCGAGCTTGCCCCACAGCGGGGTCGCGGCGGTCGAGGCCAGCAGATACGCGGTGACCACCCAGGACAGGTGCTCCATGCCGCCGAGTTCACTGACGATGGTGGGCAGCGCGGTCGACACGATCGTCTGGTCGAGAGCGGCGAGCAGCATCCCGAGGAGCAGGGCGCCGATCGAGACGAGGACGTTGCCCGGCACGTGTTCGTCGCCTACGTCCCTCGGCTGCCGCGTCACTGCGCGCGCGTCCCCGGCCATGTAGACCTCCCGAGCGTCTCGTTCCCTCTGTCCATCGTGATCGGTGTGACCAGTTATGGCCTGTCGAGTCCTCCGGAAGCCGTTGTTCCGGGGGCTCGTGACCCATGGTGTGGAGGAGACCTGGATAATCTCTGGAGTTCGCGAGGGGGAGACGCGAGGGGAGGGACAAGAGCGTGGACCAGTCCAAGGGGCACCTGTGCCCGGAGTGCGGTGCCCCCAGAGGCACCGACAACACCCCGTCCTGCGCCTGCACCCGACGAGCAGCCGACGCCCTGCGCGCCACCCGCACGGCGGAGGCGGCCGCCGCGGAGGACTTCGATCCGCTGCGCATACGGCCGTACGTCGAGCTGGAGGGGGCGACGGAGGGCGAGGAGGACGGTGGGCCGACGCCCGTCGGCGGCGCCGAGGGCAGTGGGGCAGGGCGGACAGCGGGCGGGACCGACAGGGCCGACCATCACCCGGCGCCACCGGTGGAAGCCACCATGCTGCTGCGCCCCGTCGATCCCGCCGCGCCGCGGCCGGCCGGGGCGCCCGACACGGACGCCACCGTGACGCTTCCCGCCGTGGACGCCACCACGGCGTTCCCCGCCGTCGGTGCCGGGCCACAACCGCCCTCGGCCGACGCCACCGCCGCGCTCCCCCGCACGGACGCCGACGCCACCACCGTCCTCCACCGCACGGACCCGACAGCCGCCGCACCCTCAGCGGCCGGGACGCCGGTGCCGCCCGGGCCTCCCGCGGTCGACGCGACCTCGGTGCTCCCCACCCCCTTCGCGCCCCCGGCGACCACGCCCAGCCCCACCGACCTGCACCTCTTCGAGGCGGCCGGCGGACCGGGCGCCGTCGCCTCCGGCCCGTTCGGCGACGACGAGGGGCCGAGCCGCCGACGGCGCCGCAGCGTGCTGCTCGGTGT
Source organism: Streptomyces resistomycificus (assembly GCF_001514265.1). Taxonomy (GTDB): domain Bacteria; phylum Actinomycetota; class Actinomycetes; order Streptomycetales; family Streptomycetaceae; genus Streptomyces; species Streptomyces resistomycificus. The sequence goes on from NZ_KQ948990.1 coordinate 203,150, forward strand.
CGCCGGTGCGGTCGTCTCGGTCGTGGCCGTGGCCGGGATCGCGAGCGGAGTGTTCTCGTACGAGTCGCCGTCGCGGGAGGGCGCCCCGCAGGACGTCCGCGCGGCCGTTCCGGACACGTCGACCAGCGCGGCGTCGGTGGCCCCGTCCACACCTGCCTCTTCCGCTCCGCCGACCTCCGCCTCACCGTCACCGACGGCCGACGACAGCCCGTCGCCCAGTCCGTCGCCGTCGGCCTCCGCCTCCAACGCCTCGCCGAGCCCGTCCCGGTCGGCCGAGGCGACCCAGGCCCCGACGAGCACGGGAGCCGCCGGCTCCGCTGCGGATGCCGGGGAAGCGTCCGAGGACGACCGCCGCGTCGGGCCCGTCCTGCGCCGCGGGGACCAGGGCCCCGAGGTGACCGAGCTCCAGCAGCGGCTGCACGAGCTGTACCTGTACGCCGAGGCGATCGACGGCGACTTCAGCGGCAAGGTCGAGGACGCCCTGCGCAACTACCAGTGGTCGAGAAACGTCGGGACCGACAACCTCGGCGTCTACGACGAGACAACGCGGACCAAGCTGGAGTCGGAGACGACGGAGCCGTAGGGCGCCGGAGCCGTAGGGCGCCCGAGCCGTAGGGACGCCGGGCCGGACCGGACGCCCTCACCGGGCGCTCAGGCCGGTGTCGCGTCGGGGTGTCACCCCACGTACAGCCCGATCGTCCCGTCCTCCAGGGCCTCCACCCGTACCTCCGTCAGGTCGGGCACCACCACGTCCGGCCCGTGCGAGCCGGCCCGCGGCCCCACCCCGACGACCCGCATGCCGGCCGCGCGCCCGGCCTGGATCCCGGCGCCGGAGTCCTCGAAGACGACGCAGTCGGCCGGGGCGACGCCCAGTTCGGCGGCGGCCTTCAGGAACCCCTCCGGGTCGGGCTTGCTCGCGCCGACGGACTCGGCGGTGATCCTCAGGTCGGGCAGGGCGAGCCCCGCGGCGGCCATGCGCGCGGTGGACAGCGCGACGTCGGCGGAGGTCACCAGGGCGTGCGGCAGCCCGTGCAGGGAGGCGAGGAACCCGGCGGCACCCGGTATCGCGACCACGCCGTCCATGTCGGCGGTCTCCTCGGCGAGCATGCGCGCGTTGTCCGCGTGGTTGTGCTCCATGGGCCGGCCGGGCAGCAGCAGTGCCATCGAGGCGTACCCCTGGCGGCCGTGGACGACCTTCATGACCTGGTCGCCGTCCAGCCCGTGCAGGTCGGCCCAGCGCCGCCAGCAGCGCTCGACGACGGCGTCGGAATTGACCAGCGTGCCGTCCATGTCGAGCAGCAGGGCACGGGCGGTGAGCACGGCGGTGGCCGTCATCGGCAGCTCCAAGACGCGGGGCGAGGGGCCTGCGGGTGAGCCCCGGAGTGAACAAGGCGGCCCCGCCCGCCGGTCAGGGAAAACGGGCGGGAGCCACTTTGTTTCTCCACGGTACAAAACAACCCGGCTTCCCGCCACCGTCTCCCGGAACAGTTCACCCGGCGTTCAGCCGGCTCAGCCCGCCACGGCCTCCCACAGGCTCCACACCCCGAGCCCGAGCATCAGTACCGCCGCACACTTGGTGATCAGCCGCAGCGGCACCCGCTTCATCAGGGCCTTCCCGCCCACGATGCCCAGCCCGGCCACCGCCCACAGCGCGAGCACCGCGCCGAGGCCGACGGAGAGCGGATCGTCGTAACGGGCCGCGAGGTTGGCCGTCATGATTTGCGTGAGGTCACCGAACTCCGCGACCAGGATGAGCATGAAGCCCGCTCCGGAGACCTTCCAGAAGGACTGGTTCTCCGGCTTGCGGACCTCCTCCTCGTCCTCGTCCTTCTTCATCAGCAGCACCGCCGCGCCACCGAGGAAGAGCACGCCGGTCAGCGCGTGCACGATCTGCTGCGGCAGCAGCGTCAGCACGCTGCCGGCCGCGACGGCGAGCGCGACGTGCAGCGCGAAGGCGGCGGCGACGCCCGCGAAGACGTAGGAGGCGCGGTAGCGGGTGCCGAGGACGAGCCCGGCGAGGGCGGTCTTGTCCGGCAGTTCGGCGAGGAAGACGACGCCGAAGACTAGCGCCGTGACGGTGATGCTGATCAAGGGTCCTCAATCGGTCGGGGCTGCCCCACCGAGAGCGCTGGATCTTCGAAGACACCTCGGCACGGCAGCACACTCGGCACCCGCACCACGACGTACGGGCGTGCACTGCTTGCCGAAGGTCTCGCTGGCGGGCCAGTGAAAAAGGCCTGCCTCCGGGCGCCGGCTCAGACGAGCTGAGCAGTATGTCGACGGTCCGGCGAAGAGCTACTCCCCTTCTGCGCCGTCCATCGTACGGGAAAGCCGTGACGCCTGAACCCTTGTTCTGTCATGGACGCGTCACTAGCTTCTTACCCAACGCTCATCCCCCCGCAACACGGCGTCGCGAGCATTCCCCTCGCTCGCACCCAACGCCTCCACACCCCACGGGAGTTCGCATGTCCAGGTTCTACGCGCGTCGACGGGTCAGCATACTCACGGCGCTCACCGGCCTCATAGCCTCCGTCGCGCTTTTCAACAGCCCGACCGCCTCCGCCGCCCTCCCCACGCCGGTCAGCGCCGCCACCGCCCGCACCTACCTCGCCTCGCTCACCGTGGCGACCGAGGACCGCACCGGGTACAACCGGGACCTGTTCAACCACTGGATCACCATCAGCGGCACCTGCAACACCCGCGAGACCGTCCTCAAGCGCGACGGCTCCAACGTCGTCACGAGCTCCGCCTGTGCCGCCACCAGCGGCACCTGGTACTCCCCGTACGACGGCGCCACCTGGACCGCGGCCTCCGACCTGGACATCGACCACCTGGTGCCGCTGGCCGAGGCCTGGGACTCCGGGGCCGACGGCTGGACCAGCACCCAGCGCCAGAACTTCGCCAACGACCTCACCCGCCCGCAGCTCATCGCCGTCACGGACAACGTGAACCAGGCGAAGAGCGACCAGGACCCGGCCGAGTGGATGCCGTCGGTCACGTCCTACCGCTGCACCTACGTCCGCGCCTGGGTCCAGGTGAAGTACTACTACGGCCTCTCGGTCGACTCGGCCGAGAAGAGCGCGCTCACGAGCTACCTCTCGGGCTGCTGAACCGGGGCCCCGGACGCGGGGTCGCGGACGGATCCACAACTCGCGGCAAACCGTGATCCGCCGAATGCTCCCGTTCCCCTCCGTCGTTCCGTACCGTACGGGACGACGGAGGAGGGCGATCACGTGCCGGGACTGCGCCTGGGACCACTGCTGAGGTATGCCGACGGCTCGTCCGCGACCGTATGGGTCGAGACGAGCCGCCCGTGCACCGCCGAGGTGCGCTGTGCGGACGGCGCAGGGGGCGAGACACACACGTTCCAGATCGAGGGACACCACTACGCCCTCGTGCCGGTGACCGGCCTCACGCCGGGGACCTCGCAGCCGTACGAGGTGTTCCTCGACGGCACGCGGGTGTGGCCGCTGCCCGACACGGCCTTCCCGCCGTCCGTCATCAGCACCCCTGCCGAGGACCCGGACATCCGTATCGCCTTCGGCTCCTGCCGCTGGGCCTCGCCCGCCGCCGACGAGCACGACCCGGTCGGCCCGGACGCCCTGGACACGCTGGCGACCCGGATCGCCACCGCCCCGGAGGGCGAGCGGCCGGACGCCCTCCTGCTGCTGGGCGACCAGGTCTACGCCGACGAGACCTCCCCGGCGACCCGGAAGTGGCTGGCCGCCCGCCGCGATCTGAGCGACCCGCCGGGCAGCCAGGTGGCGGACTACGAGGAGTACACCCACCTCTACTACGAGTCCTGGCTCGACGCCGAGGTGCGCTGGCTGCTGTCCACCGTGCCCAGCTGCATGATCTTCGACGACCACGACGTCATCGACGACTGGAACACCTCCGCCGCCTGGCTGGAGGACATGCGGACCACCGGCTGGTGGCAGCAGCGGCTGCTGAGCGGCCTGATGTCGTACTGGGTGTACCAGCACCTCGGCAACCTGTCCCCGGCCGAACTGGCCGCCGACCCGCTGTACGCGGCCGTACGCGCCGCGCCCGACGGCACCGACGCGCTGCGTGCCTTCGCCGCCGGGGCCGACGCCGACTCCGCTTCGGTGCGCTGGAGCTACCGGCGCGACTTCGGCCGGGTCCGGCTGGTGATGGTGGACAGCCGGGCGGCCCGCGTCCTCGACGAGCAGAACCGCTCGATGCTCGATGCGGGCGAGGCCGAGTGGGTGCGCGAGCAGGCGCTGGACACGCCGGAGTCCTACGACCACCTGTTGATCGGCACCTCCCTGCCGTGGCTGCTGCCGCACCTGGTGCACGACGCCGAGGCGTGGAACGCGGCGCTGTGCCGGGGCGACAAGGGCGCCCGCTGGGCCCGCTTCGGGGAGAAGCTGCGACGGGGCGCCGACCTGGAGCACTGGGCGGCCTTCCCGGCGTCCTTCACGGCGCTGGCGGACCTGATCGCCGAGGTCGGTTCGGGGCCGGACGCCCCGGCGACGGTGCTCGTGCTGTCCGGGGACGTGCACCACGCGTACGTGGCCGAGCCGAAGTGGCGTGCCGACGGGCCCGACGCCGTCGTCCTCCAGCTGACCTGCTCGCCCGTCCACAACTCCATCCCGCTGTCGATAAGGCTCGGTTTCCGGTTCGGCTGGAGTGCGGTGGCCCGCGCCCTCGGCCGCCGCTTCGCCTGGCACGCGGGCGGCCCACGGCCGCCGGTCAGCTGGCGCCGGACGGGCGGCCCGTGGTTCGGCAACCAGCTCATGACGCTGACCCTGCGCGGCCGTTCGGCGCGGCTGCGGCTGGAACAGGCACAGTCCGTACGGGGCCGGAGTCCCCGGCTGGTGACGGTCACGGAGTCCGAACTCGCCCGGTAATAGACCCCTTACGGCCGTTTGTTGTGCCCGTGGCCCGTGATGCCCGTGATGCATCCCACAGTCCGCGCACCCTGCTCTCGGCACCCCCGGCTCCCGACGGCATGATGAGGCGGACCGTCCGCTTCCAGCGGCCGCCGCCACGCGCCCCACACGCCCGGGAGTCCCCGTCTTGCCCGCACCGCCCGAGGACCACGTGCCCCTCTCCGTCGCCCTGGTCGGCGCCGGGCCGCGCGGCACCAGCGTCCTGGAACGACTCTGCGCCTCCGCCCCGGAACTCCTGGCGCCCGGCGCCCTGCTGACGGTCCACGTCGTCGACCCCGCGCCGCCCGGCCCCGGCCGCGTCTGGCGTACGGCGCAGTCGTCCGAGCTGTTGATGAACACCGTGGCCTCGCAGGTCACCCTGTTCACCGACGACAGCGTGGACTGCTCGGGCCCGGTCCGGCCCGGTCCGAGCCTGCACGAGTGGGCGGGCGGCACGATCGGCCCGGACGAGTACCCGACCCGGGCCCGGTACGGCCAGTACCTGGAGTGGGTGTTCGCCCGGACCGTGCGCGAGGCGCCGCCGGGGGTGCGGGTGGAGACGCACGCGGCACGGGCCGTACGGCTGGACGACGCCCCCGACGGCCGCCAGTCGCTCACCCTCGACGACGGCCGGGTCCTGTCCGGCCTGTCCGCCGTCGTCCTGGCGCAGGGCCATCTGCCGGTGGTCGCGGACCCGGTCGTACGCGATCTCACGGCCTACGCCGAACAGCACGGCCTGCGGCACGTACCGCCCGCCAACCCGGCCGACGTCGACCTGTCCGTCGTACCCCCCGGCGAGCCGGTGCTGTTGCGCGGCCTGGGCCTCAACTTCTTCGATCACGTCGCCCTGTTGACGACCGGGCGGGGCGGACGCTTCGCCCGGGAGGAGGGCGGAGGGCTGGTCTACACACCCTCCGGCCGCGAGCCCCGGCTGTACGCCGGCTCCCGGCGCGGCATCCCCTACCAGGCCCGCGGCGACAACGCGAAGGGCCCCTCCGGCCGTCATCTCCCGCTCGTCCTCACCGACGACGTGATCGCCCGCTTCCGCAAGCGCGCCGACTCCGGCGAGGCACCGGACTTCCTCGCGGAGATATGGCCGCTGGTGGCGAAGGAGGTGGAGACGGTCTACTACGAGGCGCTGGTCGCCGACAGCGAGTTCGGCGTCGCGGCGGGGACCGCCGCGTTCGGGGCCGGGCGGTTCGGGCCCGCCGCGTTCAGGGACCGTTTCCTCCCCACCCCGCACGGCAGCGCCGAGGAGGCAGCCGTACTGGAGGAGTTCGGGGTGTCCCGGTCCGACCACTGGTCCTGGGACCGGATGTCCCGCCCGTACACGGGACACGTCTTCACCGGCCCGGACGCCTGGCGCGACTGGCTGCTCGGCCACCTCCGCGAGGACGCCGCCCAGGCCGCCCTCGGCAATGTCTCGGGCCCGCTGAAGGCCGCTCAGGACGTGCTGCGCGACCTGCGCAACGAGCTGCGGCTGATCGTCGACCACGGTGGCCTCTCGGGCACCTCCCGCCGGGACCACCTGGACCGCTGGTACACCCCGCTCAACGCCTTCCTGTCCATCGGACCGCCCCGGCGCCGCACAGAGGAACTGGCGGCGCTCGTGGAGGCGGGTGTGGTGGAGGTGCTGGGGCCGCGCCTGGAGGTGCGTGCGGAGGACGGGGTGTGGCTGGCGCACTCCCCCGACGTGCCCGGCTCGGCCGTGCGCGTGACCACGCTCGTCGAGGCGCGGCTGCCGGAACCTGATCTGCGGCGCACGGCCGACGACCTGCTCGCCCGGCTGCTGAAGACCGGACAGTGCCGGCCCCACACGGTGGACGGTTACGAAACCGGGGGGCTGGACGTCACAGAGCGGCCGTATCGTCTGATAGACCGTCAAGGTCGGTCACACGTAAGGCGGTTGGCCTTCGGGGTACCGACGGAGGGCGTGCACTGGGTGACCGCGGCGGGGGCCCGGCCGGGTGTGGATTCGGTCACGCTTTCGGACGCGGATGCTGTGGCGAGAGCGGCTCTACGTGCGGCTGGGGACGAAATCGAGGGCCAAGCAGAGGTAAACCAGTGGCCAAATGTTGAACTTGCAACCATCGATTAGGTCCACCTAGCGTGGGTGACCCACTCGGTTCCGTCCCCGACCGGTCCGCCCCACGGGCCGGCCCGACCGAAGGAGCACCCCCCACATGACCGGACGCCTCAACAGCGCCCAGCCCTACGCCATCGGACTGTTCCGCATCGTCGTCGGCCTGCTCTTCGCCTGCCACGGCGCCGCCTCGCTCTTCGGCGTCCTCGGTGGCGCCGGCGGCAACGGAGCCACGGTCGAGACCGGCGCCTGGCCCAACTGGTACGCGGCCGTGATCGAACTGGTCGGCGGCTCTTTAGTACTGCTCGGCCTCGGCACCCGGGCCGCCGCGTTCATCTCCTCCGGCGCGATGGCCTACGCGTACTTCAAGGTCCACCAGCCGAGCGCCCTGTGGCCCATGGAGAACAACGGTGAGGGCGCGGCGATGTACTGCTGGGCCTTCTTCCTGCTGATCTTCACCGGTTCCGGCGCCTTCGGACTGGACCAGCTGTTCGCCAAGCGCTCCGAAGCGGCACGCGACCAGGCACCGAACAAGACGCCGGTGACCGCCTGACCGCCTGACCCCTGGGCCGCGCACCTGCCGCTCCCGGAGAAAGCAGCCGGGGGCGGCAGCCGGGTGAACATGCCGTGCCGAACACACGAGCCCCCGGTGAAAGTCCTGTCAGACCCCACGCGTACGCTGTATGGCTGTTGTGGGCCAGGTGTGGCCACGGGGGATCACGGGGAGTTCGCGGTGCTGGAAAGCATGGAGAGTATGGGGCTGCTGACCGGCAGTCCATGGATCTACGCGGTGATCGCCGCTTCCGTACTGCTGGACGTGTTCGTGCCGGTCCTGCCGAGCGGGGTCCTCGTCATCACGGCCGCCACCGCGGCGGCCGCCGGCACCGGCGCGGCGACCGGGCAGGTCTCGCCGCACGAGGTGCCCGACATTCTGGCCCTCATCCTCTGTGCCACGACGGCCTCCGTGCTGGGCGACCTGGTGGCCTACCGGCTGGCCTGGCGCGGCGGGGCCCGGCTGGACCGCGCGATCGCCCGCTCCCGTCGGCTGACCGTCGCGCAGGAACGTCTCGGCGCGACCCTCGCCCGTGGCGGCGGCGCCCTGGTCGTCCTCGCCCGCTTCGCACCCGCCGGCCGTTCGGTGGTCTCCCTCGGCGCCGGCGCCGCCCACCGCCGCGCCCGCGACTTCCTGCCCTGGTCCGCCCTGGCCGGCCTCTCCTGGGCCGCCTACAGCGTGGCCCTCGGCTACTTCGGCGCCCAGTGGCTGGGCACCACCTGGCTGGCGACCGGCGTGTCCGTACTGGCGCTGTTCGCCGCGGGGGCGGGAGCGGCCTACGTGATGCGCCGCAGCCCGGAGCCCGCGAAGGCGCCCTAGCGCCGACCGGCGCCGGGCTGTGTGCCCTGCCATGCCTGTCCGGTCCCGCGGGCGGCCACGCCCCTGATCTCCCGCCCGGCCGGCGGCACCGAGACGCCCTCGGTGAGGACACCGGCGCAGGAGCCGCCCACGGGCACGCCGCAGCCCATGCCCACGAAAGGCGCGCCCCCGACACGGGCTGTCCGGCCCTGCGGGCGGTCATGCCCCTGACCACGGCCCGGCCGACGGCTCCGGACCCCGGCGACACCTCCCGGGCTGCCCGGGAAGGTGCACCCGCGCAGGGCCGCCCGCGCGGTAGAGCCGAAGCCCGCGAAGGCTCTTCGCCGCCCGCCCGGCACGGATCTGACCGCCCTGCCCGCAACCCACCACCCTGACCACGGTCCGGCCGCCACCTCCGCGGTGACCCGGCCGGCGTCGGACACCTCCCGGGGAGGTGCCCTGCGCCGACTGCCCTGCGCCGGGTTATCCGGCCTTGCGGGCGGTCATGCCCCTGACCTCCAGGCCGGTCAGCAGGTCCGCCGTGGCCTCGGCGATCACCTCCACGGCACGGTCGAACACCTCCTGGTTGTGCGCGGCGGGGGCGCGGAACCCGGAGACCTTGCGGACGTACTGCAGGGCGGCGGCGCGGATCTCCTCCTGCGTCGCCTCCTCGGGCAGTACGGGCGGACGTAGCGTCTTGATACTGCGGCACATGCCCCAAGTGTCGCTCCGGACGAGCCGAGGCGCCGGGCATCCGTCCGATTCCGTCGAACACGCCCGCCGCCGAACCACTCCTGGGATGATCACTTCGAGGCGGCCACCGACCAGGGGCCGACCCAGGAGAGGAACCCACACATGGCACACGACGAACTCACAGTGGCCGTCCTCGGCCCCGGCGGCACCGGCGGTCTGCTCGCCGCGCTGCTGTCCCGCGCCGGCCACCGCGTGATCTGCCTGGCCGGCGAGGAGACGGCGGCCACCCTCCGCACGGCCGGGATCCGCGTCCGCAGCGAGAAGTTCGGCGACTTCACGGCCCCGGTCGAGGCGGACACGACCCTGCGCGAGCCGGTCGACGCGTGTGTCGTGGCGGTCAAGCACACCACCCTCGACGCGGCCCTCGAGCGCGTCGCGCCTCAGGCACTCGGCGACGGTCTGGTCGTCCCGCTCCTGAACGGCGTCGAGCACCCCGCGACCCTGCGCGCCCGCTACCGCCCCGACCGGGTCGCCCCCGCCGTCATCCGCGTGGAGTCGACGCGGGTGGCACCGGGCGTGATCGAGCACGGCAGCCCCTTCGCCGAGATCGACCTGACCGGCGACGGCGTCCCGCGTGAGCGCCTCGACGCGCTGGCCGAGGCCCTCACGGCGGCCGGCCCGATCACCCGTGTGCTCCCCGACGAGTCGGCGGCCCTGTGGGCGAAGATGTCGTTCCTGGCCCCCTTCGCCCTGCTGACGACCCGCCGCGCACTCCCGCTGGGCGCGGTACGCACCGAGCACCGCGAGGAGTTGACGGCCCTGGTGGCGGAGACGGCGGCGGTCAGCGCCGCCTGCGGCGGCCCGGCCGACCCCGCCCAGGCACTCGCCCGCTACGACGCCTTCCCGCCCGCGACCAAGTCGTCGATGCAACGCGACGCTGAGGCGGGCCGCCCTCTCGAACTGGACGCGATCGGCGGGGCGTTGCTGCGCGCGGCCGAGCGGCACGGAATCGAGGTCCCGGTGACGTCCCGTCTGGTAGGGGAGTTGCGGGCCGCCGGGCACTGACGACCAGGGACGGCCGCTCTCCGCGCGCCGACCGCCACCGCGTCGCCCCGCGGACGGACGTGGGAGGACCCGCAACACCGTCATTCGGGGCGGCCGGGCAGCGCACCGGGTCCGCCGCTGCCCCCTCCCGCCCGGTCAGCGCAGGTCGAGCCGCATCACGACCCGGGGATGACCGGCCAGCACCGAGGTGGTGTCGGCGGCATGCGTGACGGCACGTTCGAAGTTCCTGCGGATCCCCGCGTACGCCATCGTCAGGTCGACCCTGGCGTCACCGCAGTCGAGGGGGTAAGCCTCGACGGCCGGCGCCCCCTGAGCGCGGGCGAACTCGACCGCGCCGGCGATGAGGGCGTGCGAGATGCCCTGCTTGCGGTGACCGGGGCGCACCCGGATGCACCAGAGCGACCAGACCGGCAGGTCGTCGACGTGCGGGATGCGGCGGTTGCGGGCGAAGGAGGTGGTCGAGCGCGGCGCCACGGCCGCCCAGCCGACCGGCTCGTCACCGTCGTAGGCGAGCACCCCCGGAGGAGGGTCGGCACGGCACAGCCCGGCGACGTACTCACCGCGGGCCGGTCCGCGCAGCTCCTTGTTGAGTCCGGACGGGATCCGGTAACTCAGACACCAGCAGACGTTGGCTCCGGGCGACTTCGGGCCGACCAGGGCACGGACGTCCTCGAAGAGAGAAGCCGGTCGAACCTCGATGGTCATGACACCACGCTGTCACGGCCGGCACGGCGAGTCGAGCTGTCCTGTCGAGCTGTCCTGTCGAGCTGTCCTGTGGCACGGATGATCAGGAGACCGTGGCGGCCGGTGGGGTCCATCGGCGGGTGCGGGACGCCGTGCGGGAGACGCCGTAGTCCTTCTTGAGCTGCTCGGGGATGGCGTAGTGCATGACGCGTCCCCGGGTGAGGGAGGACAGCTCCAGGACCGTGGTGAGGTGGCCGAGACGGTCCAGGGCCCAGGCCCCGAGCGGGGAGCGGTCCTCGATGGTCTCCAGGATGCCGAGGAGGTGGGGCACTGCTTTGACGACGGTGTCCCACGGGGTCTGCGGCACGCGGAGCCAGTCGGCGCAGGTGTCGCCGACGAGGTGGCGGATGAGGGCGGAGACGATCGGGTCGAAGAAGGCGCCGGGCACCACCTCCTCGTAGAGATCGATGAGCTGGCGGGTCAGGCGCGCGCCCTCCTCGGAAGGCCCCATGTGCCGGATCATGTACAGGTCGAGGAAGGCGCGGGCCTCCTCCAGGGTCCTGGGGACGGCGTCCTGGTCGACGCCGAGCATGGCACCGACCACGCGCCACGCGTAGTAGTAGGCCTCGGCGCCCTCCTGTGACATGTGGATGCCGAGTCGGTTCAGGCTGTCCAGGACGAGCAGCGAGAAGAACATCTGGCCGCCGATCATGTCCTCCTGGCAGATCGGCGTTCCCAGCGCCGTGGTGTCCCACCGTTCCTCGCGCCTGAGGTGATGACGGATGGAGGCGTGCAGGAGGCGGACCTTCTGCGCGGCGGGGATGAAGCGGCTGCCGGCTTCGAAGGCGTCGGGCTGCATCAGGTAGACGGTGAACTGCCCCGTCTCCGCCATCCGTTTGGACGGGTACTCCAGTCCGTGGGTGGCCGACAGCAGTCTCGCCACGTGCGGGACGACGTAACAGGCGGGCATGGAGGCGAAGGACAGCGCGGTGGAGATGTGCACGTTGTTGTCGACGAAGAACAGCCGGGCCTTCTCCATCTCCGCCCAGTCCACCCAGGACGGCGGGACCCGGGTCGCCTCCAGGTACTCCCGGGCGACGTCGGGCAGACCGTCCGGCAGGGGAGCGCCCACGGTGGAGACGTAGCGCATCAAGGTGTTGTACGTGCCCACCTGGCCTTGTTCGAAGAGGGCGGCGACGGTGGCGTCGGCGAGCTCGTCCCCAGCGTGCCGCAGGGTGTCCATCGATGCCTCGGTGCGGGTCATGGCGGGGCTCCTTGTTCGTTTCGTCGGGACCGTCGTCGATCGACCGCCGGCCTGCGGCCGCCGGGACACGGTGTAGGACCGCGCCCCGGGGTGAGGCTCAGGACAGGCGGTTGGCCGCGGACTGCGCCAGCGTGGTCAGGGCGCCGGTGGCCTGCGTCGGTACGTCCAGCTCGTGCAGCGCACCGAGCGCCAGCTCCACGCGTGCGCCGATCATGTTCTCGACTCGGTCGAACGCCTTCACCCGGCGCATGACCTCACGCACCTCGTCCAGCTCCCCCGCGGCCAGGCGGCGCCTGCCGACCAGGGCGCGCAGCCGTACGCGGTCGGTGTCGTCGGCCAGGCGCCAGGTCTCCGCCAGCAGAGCCGTGGGCCGGTTGCCGCGCACGTCGTCGGCGACGGCCTTGCCGGTGCGTTCCGGGTCTCCGAACAGGCCGAGCAGGTCGTCCCGGAGCTGGAACGCCTCGCCCAGCGGCAGCCCGTACGCGGAGTAGCCCTCGCGCAGCCGCCCGCCCGCCCCCGCCAGGGCACCGCCGATCAACAGGGGCTGCTCGACGGTGTACTTGGCGGTCTTGTAGCGGACCACCTTCAGCGACGCGGCCGTGTCCGGACCCGCTCCGGTTCGCAGAATCTCCAGGCACTCTCCGGCGATCAGCTCGCGGGCCATCACCGTCCACAACGGGCGAGCCCGGGCCAGGTACGCGGCGGGCAGACCGCTGGTGGCGAACAGCTGCCCGGCCAGTGCCATCAGCAGGTCCCCCACCAGCATCGCGAGCGACCGCGCGGCGGCGTCGGCGCGGGGGCGACCGCGTACGGCGCCACGCAGGGCGACCTGGGCCGTGGGCCGCCCGTGCCGCAGCGAGCTGTCGTCGATGAGGTCGTCGTGCACGATCGCGGCGGCGTGCACCAGCTCCATGGAGGCCGCTGCCCGCACCAGCGGGTCGCTGTCCGGCTGTCCCACCGCGCGCCAGCCCCAGTAGCAGAACGCCGCCCGCAGCCGTTTGCCGTCCGCGACGGCCGCCTCCAGTTGCTCGGCCACCGGGCCGAGGAGCGGGTCGATCGCCGCGAACTGGTCGGCCTCCTGCGCGACCAGCCGGTGGAGCACGTCGTCGATGCGGGTCTTGAACGCGGCCGGCTCCCACCGGTCAGACGTCATCGGCGGCCCTCCGGGCCAGGGCGTGCCGGGCGAGGATCTCCAGATGGGCAGGGGGTGCGGTCGCGTAGCGGTCCAGCACCAGGCGTCCACGCGCCAGCAGTTCGTTCTCGGCCTCCGCCGCCAGCTCCGCGGTGTCCGAGCGGCGCAGCAGCCCCCGCACCGTCCCCAGCGCGGCACCCAGCGTGCTGACCGCCAGGTCGGCCAGCCCGGCCACCAGCAGCACCGCCTGCTCCTCCGCGCCGTCCCGTCGTCCCTCTTCTCGCGTCATGCTCTCCCCACCCACAGAACATCCGGGCGGCGCCGGTCACGCGCCGTTCCTCCGAGCATCGGGCCGCTCCGGGCGCGCGAGCGCGACAACTCACGATCGAGTGATCACATCGCTCGGCTGTGCGGATCACCGCGGCCGCGGCCACGTCCGGCACCCCGCGCCCCGCGCCCCGCGCCAACCCTGCACGCATCACCCGGCACCCGGCACCTTTAATCGTCTTTCCCGCCCGGCCGCCTGAGGCTAGTGTTCGGGTTCGGTGCGTGACCCACGAGGAGCTGAGAGATGCCCGGTCGTCCGAGCGCGCGTTGACGTCGTAGGCCGTGATCGGCCCGTCATCGCGTGCTGCCCTTGATGTTGCGGCACAGCGAGCCTTCCCCTTCCCGAGCCGTCGGTGCGCCTGTCGTGCGCCCGGTGGCGGGCCTCGTTGCCGGCAATCCAAGGATTCCCCGTGCCGTCCGCTTCCTCCGCCGTATCCGGTTCCGATCGGCCTGTTCCGTCGAGTCTGTGGCGGGACGGTGACTTCCGTAGACTCTGGGTGGGCCAGACGGCCTCCCAACTCGGCGAACACGCAAGCCTGTTGATGTTGCCGCTCTTCGCCGTCCTGACACTCGACGCCGGCGCCGGCCAGTTGGGTGTGCTGCGCGCGGTGGGGCAGGCGCCGATCCTGTTGCTCTCACTCCTCGTCGGCGCGTGGGTGGACAGATGGCGGACCCGCACGGTGATGGTGGTGACGGACGCCGGCCGGACCCTGGCCCTGTGCGCCGCCGCGCTGGCCGGCCTCCTCGGCTGGCTCGGCCTGCCCGCGCTGCTCGTGCTCGCCTTCGCGGTCGGAGCCCTGTCCGTCTTCTTCGACGTGGCCTACCAGGCGTCTCTCGTACGGCTGGTGAGACGCGATCAGCTGGTGCGGGGCAACAGCGCGCTCGAGGGCAGCCGGTCCGCGGCGCAGATCGGCGGTCCCGCCCTCGGCGGTGCGTTGGTGTCACTGCTGTCGGCGCCACTCGCCGTGGCCTCCGGCGCGCTGTTCTTCGCGCTGTCGTTCCTGTCGATCCGGCGGATCCGTCACCGCGAATCGATCCCGGAGCGCGCACGACGCCCCCCTCGCACAGGGCGGCGGATTCACGAGGGCCTGCGTTTTGTTCTCGGCGACACCTCGCTGCGGACCGTGTGCCTCGCCTCGGCCGCCTTCCAGTTCTCCTTCGCGGCCATGATGACCGTCTATCTGCTCTTCCTGCCGCGGGAACTGCACCTGTCGGGCACCGCCGTCGGGCTGACGCTCGCGGCGACGGGGCCGGGCGCGCTCCTGGGCTCGGTGCTGGCCGCCCACCTGCCGAGCCGGCTGGGTCATGGTGCGGTGCTCGTGTCCGCGGCGGCACTCGCCGACGGCGCGTTCCTGTGCGTGCCCGCGCTGCACGCCTCCTCCGCGGTGACGCTGCCCGTGCTCCTCGCGGTCGGTTTCGTGTTCGGGACCGGCGGCCAGTTGGTGAACGTCACGGTCATGGCCGTCCGGCAGGCCGTCACCCCGGACGGGATGCAAGGCCGCGCGGCAGCGACGATCACGTTCGTCGGCATGGGGCTGACCCCGCTCGGCTCCCTGCTCGGCGGATTCCTCGCGCAGGAGTGGGGGTTGCGCACCGGACTCCTGGTGGCGGCCGCGGGCATGCTGCTGTCCCCGGTACTGATGGCCCTGTCCCCCCTCGCCCGCCTGGGACGGGCGCTTCCGGTCCCCGCGGGGCACGCCGCCGACCCACGCTCCCCCTGACTCTCGCCGGAGTACGCCGAACCGCCGAAGGAACTCGCGACCCAAAATCGAACAGGCGTAGCATTGTGCCGTGGCAACGACCTATGACTTTCCCAGTGACCTCCTCGCCGGTCAGGAGGAGCTGCATCAGGTCCGGGCCGAGCTGTCGGCCCTGCTCAAGCGGCTTCCCTGGTCGGTCGAGCCTCTCGACGGCTTCAGCGACGCGGGTGGCTGGCGCAAGGTCGAGCGGCCCGCCTCCCCGGGCTGGACGGCCGACGAACAGGCCGCGGTGGAGAAACTGCGGCAGCGGGAGCACGAGCTCGCGGTCTTCGTGAGCGGCCACCGCTTCTGGGCGGAGGTCGTGGCGGGGGACCGCGTGGACGCCCGTATGAGACTGAAGCACGCGCACGAGGCCGCGGAGACACCCGCGGAGCCGGAGGAGGAGAGTCCCTGAACCGAGAGGACCCCGGCCGCGATCGGCCGGGGTCCTCTATCGGTGTGGGCGCGGACGGTTTCGAACCGCCGACATCCTGCTTGTAAGAGCGGATGTGCATAGCAATCGCCGTTGGCGTTCGATGCAACCACCAGCGCGAACGAGGCGGAAAGCGCAGTTCAGGGGCCTACCGTCGAGCGACTCCTCACGCACTGGACCCTCAGTGCTACACCAGTGCGCGCTAGTGCGCGCGGGTGCGACAGGGGGCCGTCTCCTAAATTTCCCCCAAACGATCATGCCGTTTTCGCAGGTCAGTCGGGATGATGAAGACAGACGGCCCCCCGCCTCCGCGCTAGCGGGATGCGAGGGGCCGCCCTAGTGCCGGTCCCCCGTCACTGAGGGGGGGCTGCCGCTTAGCGACGGGGCCGGCACGTTCTGGGGTGCTTCGACCTTGCGTATTGCCTAACGGCTGCAGGTCTAGGCGGTGGTTCACCCCTTCGAGCGAACTTACGTTCGAATCTTGGACACTACATGGAGCCGTGCGGCATATGCCAGGCTGCCGCAAAGCTCGGGCCAATCCTGATCGATTGGCGACCGTTTGGGTACTGACACAAGATCACTAAAGCTTGAGCGTGTGGGGGGTGCCAGCCCGCCGCAACGACAGACCCGACTGGGTCAACGACCGATGCGTAACCCTCGGTCACCGCATCGCCGACCTGAGACGACAGGCTGAACTGTCACAGGAGGAGCTCGCCCACCTGGCCGGCCTGGAACGCCGCAGCATCCAGCGCTACGAAAACGCCCGGCGTGATCCGCGGTACTCCGACTTGCTCCTGATCGCCCACGCGTTGCGGGTGCACGTCACCGACCTCCTGAGTAGCTAGGGGTCGGTACCGCTGTGGGGGGTTGGGTCGCGGTACCGAATCGAAAGTCAACATCACGTGTGCCCCGGTAGGAACCACGCCCGATGCATATATGCGTGGAGACCCTGTGTACTCCATATGGATTTGTAACCGCTTGCTGACCCTCTGGCCTGGGGTTAGGGCAGCTTATCCAGACTTCCTGTAACCGCAGGTAGAGCATTGGCCAAACGTTTCTTCGGGTAACCCGCTGAGCGGGTCCTGTGCTTAGGCTGGCCCGATCACGCGCACTCGCCCGCGGTGGCAGGGGTGTGTGCAGCGGATGAGCGGGACGGCCGGGCCGGCGCCGCTCTTCAAGCTGATGTTGCCGGTGCAGTAGCGGCACTCCCCGAGCCTGCAGGCGTCCGCGACATCGTTGCGGGGGTCGGCCGGCGGCGGCTTCACAGGACACCGCGCAGGCCGCTGGAGGATTCGGCGGGGCACACGTACACGCCACCCAAGCCGGCGCCAGTCGGTGAGAGGCGTTCCCCGATGCGTAAGGGGTCGTGGTCGCGGTTGCCGCATGGGCAGGCCGGTTCTGGCGGGGTGGTCTGGCGGTTGGGCGGGGGATCCGTAGGCTCGTCCACGTCGACGCTCCAGTTCGTCGGCTCGCCCCTGGGTCGCGTGGGCCGCGGCCTGGGGGCTTCATCATGCAATTGCACGGTATACCGCAGTAGACCGCACTGTACTGCGGTCGCGCGGTGTACTGCGGCTATCTAGCGTCAACCGTGTGAGCGTTGATCTTGACCGGACGAGGCCGATCTGGCGGCAGGTAGCTGCGATCGTGCAGGCCCGCATCGCCGACGGCACCTACCCGCCTGGCAGCAAGGTTCCCTCGGTCGTGGAACTTTCGACCGAGTTCGGTGTGGCAGCATCCACCGCCCAGAAAGTCCTCGGGCACCTCAAGGCGGAGGGCCTGGTGCGGACCGAGGTCGGGCTCGGAAGCTTCGTCGAGCCGCCCGCTTCATAGCCTGCTGACGGTGCCCGCCGATAGACTCGGATCATGTCCCCCTCTCCCCCGCCGGATGGCTGTGAGCTGTCTGCTGCGGAGCTGAATGAGCGGATCCGTGCGCTCTGGATTGATGGGCGCGGGCATCCTGCGGTGGGGCTGACGGACGTGCAGCGGGCGGAGTATCAGCGGCTGCTGGCCGCGCTCCGGGCTGTCGAGCGCGGGGACGTCGTCGAAGCGGCGTAACCTGACACGGCGACGCCCCGCCTGCTTTCCTCAGGCGGGGCGTCGTCTCAGGATCAGTCGCCCTGCGCGCCAATCCACTCGACGCCGGACACGACGCCAGTCTGCGCAGTGGAGACGAACGAAGGCGCCCAGCCGCTCTTAACGAAGCTCAGGGCGGATTCATAGCTCGGACGGTCAGAGTCCGCCTTGACCGCTCCCCATGTGTATGCCGGGGACGACATCCAGTCGGCCAGCTCCTCGGCGGCGGCAAAGACTGGACTGATCGGCGACCCCTCGGAGACGGTCTCCCACAGCTGCCAACCGTCACCCTTCGGTGGCTCGGTCGGCTCCCACGCTTCGGCCTCGGCTCGCTGCCCTTCGTACTTCTCCAGGCTGGCGTAGCCCTTGCAGGTCGGGCAGGTGTCGTCGATGCCTTCGCGCTCACAGCGGGCACGGATGACGACGCTGGCGTTGATGCCGTCATGAGCAAGACCGGCGAGTGACCACTCGTTGACCTGTGCTGCGGTCGGTACGACGGGCGGCTCCTTGGGCTGCCAGCCATTCTCGCGGGTCCATGTATGCGTGAAGTCGTGGAGCCGTTCGCCAGCGACGAGCGCGTCAACGTCCTCCTGGGCGAGGTGATGCGACCAGGAGCCGTTGAACAGGTCGGCCAGACGGCGGGCCTCACGGACGATGGCGGGCTCGCCGCTTCCGTAGTACTCCGGGGCGTTGGCGATGTTCTGCTCGGCGCGTGTCCGGATCGCCGGAGTGTCCGGACCCCACGGCGTGGAGCCGGTGGTGGCCAGGTCGAAGGGGATCTTTCCGTACCAGAGGTCGTACAGGTTCTGAGCGCGCGGCGAGTAGCCGTTTGCACAGTCGGGGCACTTCTCTTCGTCGAACCGGTCGGGCGACAGGAAGCCGTCCCAGATCTTGTTGAACGGCCAGTCGAAGTCGAGGGGAACTCGGCGGACTTCTCGTCCCATGTCAGCTCTCTCCGTTGATGATCCGGTCGATGGTAGTGCGGGCGATGCCGGACAGAACGTGGATCCGGTTTTTACTGAGCCCGGCGGCGCGGGCCCGGCGCACCATGTCGTCGCGCCCTTCCAGGGTCGCCCGGAAGTCGGCCAGCTCCTTCTCGGAGGCGGCTTGTTCATCGCTCATCATGCATCGAACGCTACATGTAGCACACGCTACGGTCAAGGGGCGTGGGGAGCGGCGGGCGACGCCACGTAGGATCCCCCGGTGGCTGACATCGCTTTCCCCGAGGATCTGATTGCGCTGGAGACGACCGCCTGGGAGGAAATCCAGGCCGGGCGGCTGACCGTGGAGACCGCGACCGCCGTGCAGACGCGACTCACGGAGTTCGCGGCCGAAGCCGGAGTCGACCGGTACACCGCCGAGATGGGGCTCAAGCGGGCCGTCCGGCACCCGGAGCCTGCCGAGGGCTGACAGCAGCGCACCCCGCCCGGGGTTCTACGTCGGACGGGGTGCAGCAAACCCGACTTGGTTGTGTCGGATAGTCAGACCAGCTTAGGCGTCACCACTGACAACGCCCGGATGCTCCGTCAGGGTGACAGCCGCAAGCCCTCCCGTGGGGAGGACCGGGAGGGGCGGCGGGCCCCGCCGTCCCAAGGGCGGCAGGGCCCAGCAGGAGCATCCACCCGGGGGAAGGGGAGCGCCTGGACGCACAGCATGCGCCACAAACAAGCCACCGGGGAAGATCCCGGCCGGAAGTAGTTCGCCGGGCGATGTCAGTGTCGCCCGCAATGATGACCGCATGACGATCACCATGCAGAACTACGGGCTCACCTGGACCGACCCGGACGGGATACCGCGGGCCTCCGCCGTCGCCTACGACAAGCCCAGCGCGGAACGACAGAAGGAGAAGCTCGAGGCCGGCAGGTGCACCAGCGTGGAGGTCGTCGAGACCAAGCCCGGGACACTCCCCGTCCCGAAGGCCTGATCGCGAAAGCGCCCGCCCCCTCCACGAGGGCGGGCGCTCAACGCGTACCGGTCAGGCGCGCTGCCGGCGGTCGATCAGCACAACGGCCAGCGTGACCGCGGCAAGCGCAGCCCACGCCGCCCACAGCCAGCTGGGCGAGCCAGCCGCGACGGTCGCAGCGATGACCGCGACGAGGCTGGCCAGCGTGCAGACCAGGAGTGCCTTGACGGGGGTCGGCATTCTTCCTCCTTCCGTTGCATCGCGGGGGGCGACGGTGGGATTGTGGGGGCCGGGACCCGGAGTTGATAAGCGCATCTCCGGGTCCCTTCTTCACTCCTTGCGGTGGCGGCCCCGGCGCTTAGGCTTCCGGATTGCCTTGACGGCGGCCACTGCGGCTACCGCGTTCACCGCGAGGGTCGCGATTGCGACCGCCAGAGTGATGTCCCCACTATTCATTTGTCACCCCCCTTCTTGCTGGGGTACCCCCACCTTATAGGGGGGCCTTGAATTCTGTCAAGACCCCCCTTGAAATCAAGTCTTCGCAGCCCTACCCTGGGAACATGACCGACACCCTCGCCCGCATCGAGCAACACCTAGCCGCGGCAGCAGCCGCCATCCAGGGGGAACTAGCCGCGATCACCGACCCCGCCGCGCGCCAGGACGTCGCCCGCGAAACACTCGAAACCCTCCTCCCCAAACTCGGCCACGACGTCAAGATGGCACGGGCGGCAGCCGTCGCCGAACTCAAGCAAGGCCGCACCCTCGCCCAAGTTGGACAGCTGCTAGGCGGCCTCTCCATCGCCCGCGTCGACCAAATCCTCAAGGCTGGCGGCATCACCGCGAAGACGAAGTAATGCAGAACGCCCGCCTCGACGGGGGATGCGAGGCGGGCTGCTGCCAGTGTGGCACGAGGCCGGTTCAGCGGCGGCGCTTCCCCAGCGATGGAGCGCCCCCGGGCACCGTGCGCACGCCTTGCTTGGAGACGCCCCTCGCCTTCGCCTGCGCCGGACCCGCTGCGGCCGTGGCCACCGCCTTGGCGTCTGCGTCCAGTGTTGCGGCTTGCGCCTCCAGCTCTTCGTCACTGGGCGAGCCGCAGCTGGGCTGCAGGAATACTTGCTCCGGGATCGACGGCCTCACGGGCTTGTCCGTCACGGCGTCTCCTTCTCCAGCCGCTCGCCGAGTCTGGCGGCGAGGGCGTAGGCGGGGTGGTTGTCGAGCTGTCGTCGTCGCCGGTTGTACCGCTGTGTGGTGCGCGGGTCGGAGTGCGACACGGCGTCCTGGACGTCCTGCAGGGGGACGCCGTTGGCGAGGTTGTCGGTGATGAACTGGTGTCGCAGCGTGTGGGGCTTGATGGTGGCGGCTTGCGGGATGCCTGCGCGGCGGGCGAGGACGCGGAGGTGCTTCCACACTTCGGGCTGGGTCCAGCGGCGGCCGGTCTCGGTGGTGAACAGGGGGCCGTCGGTGCGGTCGCCGAGGTAGGCGAGGAGAGCGTCGAGGGCGAGCGGCGGTACGGGCGCGGGTCGCTTCTTGCCGCCTTTCTGGGTGAGGGGCAGGGTGCGGTGTCCTCGGTCGTAGCCGAGCTGGTCGGCGTTGAGGGAGAGGAGTTCGTCGACGCGGGCGCCGGTGAGGTAGAGGAGCATGACGAGGGCGTAGGAGCGGGGCGCCCAGTCGCGTGCGGTCTCGATGAGCCGCATCGTCTCCTGCTCGGTCATCCCCTCCGTCGGCGAGTAGTCGGGGTCGACGTAGGGCCGGTTGACGGCGGCGAACGGGTCGCTGTCGACGGCTTGGAGGCGGGCCGCGTAGGTGTAGAAGGAACCGGCGGCGGCCAGGGCTTGGGCCTGAGTGGTCTCGGCGGGCGGCTTGCCGTTGCGGGTGGGGGTCTTGGCGAGGTGTTTGGCGTAGGCGTCGGCGAGCGGCAGCTTCGCTTGGAGCGGGTGGATGCCGGTGGAGCGGGCGTACTCCTCCCACGCCTTGAAGGTGCGGACGTAGGCGCGCCTCGTGTGGCGGGACTTCTGGCGGGCGATCCATCCTCCGGCGATGGTGGGGAGCGGGTCGCGGTCGCCGTAGATGGCGGTGAGGTGGTCGGCGAGTTGGCGGGCTTCGTCGGGCCAGTCGTCGCGGGGGTCGTGCCGGTCGGTCGACAGCTCCGCCGACGGGCGCGGGACGACGGCGGTCACGGCCGCCACTCCTCGCGGTAGCCGGGCCGGTCCGCGTAGGGCAGCGAGAGCACTTGAAGCGTCTCATGCAGGACGTCACGCCTGTGGATGGCGGTCGCCCGGTCCATCTCCGGCATGAACGTGTCCTTACCCTCGGCCTTCAGCCTCTCGCATAGGGAGGCGAGTTCCTCCATTCGCTCAACCGCTTTGATATACGTCGCGATCACCCGCCGCTTGGCGTCGATCTCGCGCAGCACCCGCGCCGCTACGACTGGTGGAAGCCCGGCCACCGTGCTCTTGTCCCAGCCGTCGTAGTCGGGAGGGGGCTCGGCCTTCAGATAGCCGCGCCGCGCCTCCCCTTCATCCGTGTCCAGCTGTTCGCCCAACCACCGCGCCAGCTCACCCATCCCGTTCCTCCCAAGTATTGGATAACTGTCATTATCAACCACAGAGTTGGGTGATCGCCAGGGTCGCCGGCGCGGCGTCGAGGTGCTTCTCGGCTGCCTCTTCCATGGCGGCCAGGACGGCGAGCGTCGCAGCGTCGTAGGCGGCAGGGGTGGCGTCCGGCTGACGCGGGATGAGGTCGGTCACGGGTTCTCCGATCGGGTACGGTACGGGCGATGCCCCGGCTGCTTTCCTCAGCCGGGGCATCGCTCATCCGGGTCAACGCTGCACGGCAGTCGTCCCTTGCCGGGGCGATGGCTCAGCAAGACCGTCGCGTCTTGAGTTCTTCCTCGGTGAGCGCGCTGTGGCTGAGGCAGAACGCGTCGCCGTTCTTTACGTCGCGGAACCGATAGATCATCGGGTTGCGCCGCGCTTCGCGCTCGGTGAAGAGGGCGTCCCTGTCTGAGGTCGGGGTCGCGTCTATCACCTGACAGGTGAGGTCGAAGCGGCCGAGGGTGACGATTTCGCCCTCTCGGAGCCACTCGTTCGGGGTGCTCATCGCACGCACCACCAGGTGTAGCGCGGGCCGTTGGGTCGCTGGTTGAGCATCTCGACGCTGGCCTCTGCGGTCTTGAACTCCGTATGGGTTCCGTGCCAGCGGCCGGTCTTGACGTTGAAGACCTCGAAGGTCCCCTGAATGTTCATGCTGTTGATCGGCCTTACGTGATTCGCGGCCATTTCACCCTCCCCGGTCAATACCTGTTTCTGTTTAACAAGAATGACGCATACGGATCCCCTCGTCAAGCCATCACGCCAGATGGATGCTAGATTCTGTTAAACACTTACCGAGGGGGAGAGATGGGTCGACCCGCCACAGGCAAAACCAAGGTCATGGGCTTCCGTCCACCTAAGCCGCTGCGCGACGAGTTCGAGTGGCTCGCCGGGATCGAAGACCGAACACCATCCGACGCGCTCATCGAAGCGATGCACGACTGGGTGAAGAAGAAGCGGCGCGAGCGAGCGACGGAAGGCGATCCACTGGAGTCACTCCCCCCTGACGGAGAGTCGGACAATCACCCCAAATAATGCCCGCGATATGGCATGTTATCGAGAGCTGAGCACGCCAACTCCGCACCCGGACACAGCAGAACGCCCCCACCGCCGAAGCGGTGGGGGCGTCTGTCACGCGGGCTCATCGTCGGGCGGCCAGTCGGGTTCGCGGAACGGCCAGCGCGACAGGTACATCGGCGTGCCGGGGTCGTCGTCGGGGATGTGGGGCATGGCGCCTCCCCTACTTGGTGTCGGGCTTCTTCTTCGTCTTCACCCAGCGGGCCACGGCTTCGACGGTGGTGGTGTCGAGTCGGGCGAGAGCCTGCACGGCAGCTTGGTCTTCTGCCGTGGTGGTGATGCCCGCATCGAGCAGGGCCGCTTTCAGGGTGGCCGCGTCGGCATCGTCCCCCGGCGGCCCGGGCGCCGGCGCGGTAGGGGCGGGCACAGGCGGCGGTTCCTCGCGGCCGAGGCGCACGAGGCTGCCCACATCGGCCGCCGTGTCGTCGCGGCGCGGCGACAGGGGGATCGGGTCGGGCATGCCGAACTCCAGTTCTCACACGTCCATGTGGTGGATGTAGTGGCGGGCCCGCTCCGACATCGGCTCGGCGGCCGGGGGTTCGAGGCCGGCCTTCTTGATGTGCGACACCAGCGAGCGCACACGGTGCAGGAGCCAGCCGATCGCCTCGTCCTGGTCGCCGATGCGTTCCCGCTGCTTCTCCGCCTCGGTCTCCTGCCGCTGGACGCGCCTCTCCAGCCGCTCGATCGCCGCGCCTTGTTGGGTGGAGATGGCGAGGAAGTCGTCCCGCTTCTCCTGCCGCTTCGTCCTTCGCGCCGACCGTGCTGAGACGACGCCGCCGATCGCGGCGACCAGTGCCATGCCGCCCTGGATCCAGGTGTCCAACGCCATCAGATGCCCTCAACTCTCTTGGGCCGGGGCGCCTCCCGCCATCCGGCAACGACGATCACCGGTACGGCGATCGCGCCCCACACGGCAGCAGCCACCCAGCCTCTCGAGAAGTCGCCCTGCAGCCACGACACCAGATACGACAGGGTCCACGGCAGGACGATGAGGACGAGGGCGACGAACCCGAACCAGTCCACACCCTGCGGCACGAAAGCCGAGACGACGGCCAGGACGCCGGTCACGAGCCACAGCCAGCCCCACACGGTGATCGACAGCATCTGCAGAGCGAGCGTCAGACCAGGCTGAGCAGCTGGCGGTGAGATGAGCTGCCCGTACCCGTACAGCGCCCACACCGTCCCGTAGGAGAGCAGGATTGCGCCGCGGCGGCCCAGCATGAGGCCCAGCCGCCGGACCACCCGGCGCGGCACTCAGACGCTCCGCGGTGCGCCGCCGCCGAGCGCGGCCTGCGCCTTGTCGGAGACGCCGACCGGCTTCCACAGGCCGAAGTGGCTGAGCACACCAATACCGAAGGCGACGAGCGACAGGATGACGGCGGTGCCGAGGTCGTAGTCGGGGCCCGGGTTGGCGAGCTCGACGAGGAAGCCGTTCAGCGTCGACAGGGCGAGCAGGAGGACGGCCTTCACGCCGGCATGCGTGACCCGCTTCGTGACGAGGCCGACGAGGACGGGCAGGACGACGGAGATGAGCAGGCCCAGCCAGTAGGCCTTGTCGAGGTCAGCGTTCATGGTCAGGACTCCTTCGCTACGGCGGCCCGCAGCTGCGCGACTTCGGTGCGCAGGGCCTTGAGTTCGGTGAGGATGGCGTCGGTGTTCTCGCGAGCCTTGCGCGCGTGCGCGTAGCCGGAGCCGAGTGCCGCATTGACGGCGATCTTCCCGTCGGCGAGGCCCTTGTCGTCGGGCCACTCCTGCGGCACCCACGCGCCGAGAATGACGGCGTCGGACAGTTTCATCTCGTTGGTCTCCTCGGGCGTGGCGGTCTTCGGCGGCGTGGCGGCCGCGGGTCGGGGCGCTCCCGCCTTGACCCAGGCGTAGATGGCGTCGCCGGGGCAGCTGGTGGCGTAGCCGTCTCGGTGGCCGCCCAGCCACGTTCCGGCCGGGCCTTCCTTGCGGCAGTAGTCGATCGCATCCCGGGCGCCGGACAGCTGGGCGTCGGTGGGCTTGGTCAGGCCGGACGAGCCGACGAGCAACAGCACGGCGTAGTCCTGATCGTTGAG
Source organism: Streptomyces resistomycificus (assembly GCF_001514265.1). Lineage (GTDB taxonomy): Bacteria > Actinomycetota > Actinomycetes > Streptomycetales > Streptomycetaceae > Streptomyces > Streptomyces resistomycificus. The sequence goes on from NZ_KQ948990.1 coordinate 228,517, forward strand.
CGTGGTGTTGCCGTTCGCCGAGTTGCGGCGCTTCAGGCCGCGGCCTTCGTACACGTAGCCGTGGGTGCAGACGACGAAGCTGTAGCCGATGTCGGACCAGCCGTTGCCGTCCATGTGCTGGGCCTGGATCTGCCGCACGTAGTCGTCGCACTTGTCGTGCGTCCGGTCGGTGTAGGCGGTGCCGAGGTAGTGGAGCTTTACGCCGCGGCGCGGCCGGCTGTACGGGGTGGCGCCGTTGGGTGTGCGGTACGCGCGGGCACCCCACTGGGATCTGGTGACGAGCTGCAAGACGCCCTCCTTGGCTGGGCATAAAGAAGGCGCCCGGAGTCTTCGGGGCGCGGGTTGGGGTGGTGCGGGGTCAGAAGGTGGTGCGCAGGAACGCGATGTGGAGGCGCAGGTTGGTGTTGTTGGCGAGGTCGTTGGAGGCGGTGCGGAGGGTGACGATGCCGTCGACTCCGAGGACGAATCCGCCGTGGACGATGCCGGTGTCGTAGCAGCCGGTGATGGTGTCGTGGGTGGGGCGCCAGCTGGCGGGGACGACGCAGCAGACGGTGTCGACGATGTTCCCGTTGGTGGCGTTGATCGTGGCGCCGGTGCGGGTGAGGTAGATGTCGAGGACCGTCATGCGGCCCTGCCGGTAGCCGGTGAAGTCGTTCAGGCTGAACCCGGACGATGCGGACAGGCCGGTGGTGCCGCTGACGAGGGACGGCTCCGGCGTGACCCACGAGGAACCGTTGTAGATCTCCAGCCGGTTGACGTCCTCCAGCCACGACGGCATGCCCTCGATCGGCGCGGTGAGGGTGGCGCCCCGCGCGGAGGCGGACGCGAACCTCATCAGGCTGCGCTGGGCGATTGCGTTGGCGAGATCCTTGGCCAGCTTCGACGCGTCTGGGGCGTCGGTGAGGGAGGCGATGTTGACGCCCTGCCCGTAGTCGTCCGTGGTGGGCACGCGGCCTCCCTTAGATGGTGTACGAGATGCCGTCGAGGCCCACCCATGTGGGCAGGTTCGAGGACTGGAATGTGCGGAGGACGCCCGTGGTGACGATTTCGAGGCGGAGCACGGCCGGCACGACGGTGGCGTCGCGGACGACGGCCCAGGCCACGGTCTCGCTGGGGCGGATCGCGGCGGGCAGGGTGAGGATGGTGGCCCCGTCGGCGATCGTGCCCGCTGTCGGTCCGATGCGGCCGCGTAGCCAGATCCGGCGGCCCTCCCGCAAGTAGGAGGCCGTGTAGCCGTGTCCCGGGTTCTGGAATCCGGCGGCGAGGGTGAGGGGCGTCCAGCCTTGTCCGCTGGTGGCGGTGCGCCCCCAGGCCAGCCAGTTCCCCATGCTGTTCTGGTCGATGACGATGACGTCGCCGACGGCGGGCAGGACGTAGGTTTCCATGCAGCGGATCGATGGAATGCCGTCGGCGGCGACGGTCCCGTCTCCGTTGACGGCGGTGACGGTGGCGGTCCGCCAGTCGGAGCCGCGCACCGACGGCGACTCCTCCCCGGTCCGTTTGGCCTGCTGTTTGAGCGCCCAGGCGAGGTCGCGGTGGACGGCGAGGGCGGGCTTGCTCGTGCTCACGCGTCCTCCTTCGCGGCGATCGTGGAGATGGGGAAGTCGCCGCCGAGGTCGAGGGGCACCGTGAACGCCGCCGCTTGGTGGAGTTCGCGACTCCCGTCCGCGTGCCGCACCCGCAGGACATCCCCGGGTTCGAGCGCCGGGTTGGGCAGCGAACTGATGTCGCCGGACGCGTTGGGGGCTTTCGCCTTGGCGAGGGTCACCGTTGCGGCGGCCTGGCAGGCTCCTGCGGTGACCAGCGTGGATGAGCTGATGAACTTCGGCCGCCTCCCGAAGGGGCCGCCCCAATAGGTCGGGCTGTTGGGGTCGTTGTCGGTGGCCAGGTAGGAGACGGGCGGGGCGTTGTCCGACGTGTTCTCACCGCGGGCGAGGACTCCGTTGTGGACGGCCTTGCTGCTCATGGCGCGCTTGCCGGAGATGTAGGCGCCGCCCTCCGTGGCTTCGATCGCCCACACGGGTTCCGTGGTCGCCAGGTCGGGCAACGTGGAGATGATGAACTCGCCGTCCGGGGAGGCGTAGCACTCGGCGCCGGCGGCTGCGGCGATCTCCTGTACGCCGGCCCACGGGTCCGCTTCGACGTCGAAGACGCGGGAGCCGATGGCGGTGTTAGTGATCCTGCTGATCACATCGGCGCCGGGCACGCTCCGCTGGATGATTTCGGTGATGGCGGAGACGACGGTGCCGGTCACCCGGTAGGGGGTGGTGAACTTGTCGTCGGCCACGATGATCGATAGGTCGCTGCCGGTCAGGGTGACCGGCCCTTCGGACACGTCTCCGTCAACGTCGTCCAGCCTGAACACGCCAAGGGGCACCAGCTCGGGCTGGCTACCGTCTCCGAAGTCGATACCTCGACTAATCCGCAGCCGGGCCCCATACGTGGCGAGCTCGTCGGCGGGAGTGCGGGGTATGAGCGTCGGGTCGGCGATGGTGACCGTGCAGGTGCGGCGGATCGCCTGCGCCCGATCCACAGTCACCTGCCCGCCCGTGTGCGGCAGGTTGATGACCTCGCCCGTCGTCAGGAACAACTGGACCTGTGTGACGGGGATGTGGTCCTCGGTGAGCCGTTTCAGGAATCGCTCGGAGACGGGGTACACGTTCACTCCCTCCGGCGGTTCAGGAGTACGTCCTCCCAGGTGGCGAACGTGTCGAGGACGCGCTGCCAGGTCTCGAATTCGGTCAGTACGTCCTGCCAGGTCCGGCCGCCGGAGCCGTTGACGCCGGTGGTGACAGGCATGTCTGCTTCGGTCAGCGGAAGCGTCCACGTCCTGATTTGCTCCTGCGCCAACGCGCCTACCCGAGCCTCAGGGACTTGGCCGACGGTGACGTACATGTCGTCGACGCCCAGGTCCGGCGCTGCCTGCCACAGCAGGGTGTTGCCGGAGTCGAGCAGCAGGTGCAGTGCCTTGCGTTCCGTATTCGACCGTGTCCAGATGGCGAGGTCGCCCTCAAGTCCCTGGCGCTTTCCGCTGAACGTGACCTTGTTTCGGCGTCCCCGGACGACGAATGTCGACTGGTCGATAGGACGGGTCCAGTCTGGCGCTCGCTGCACCATCACCTTGAGGTTGCGCTGCGGGTTCCCCGGATCCTTCAGCCACGCCTGGTTGATGTCGGCGAGGGTGAGCGAGACCACAGACGATGTCCGCGAGGACGCGAGCGCGCCTGAGGGGGCGTAGATGCTGATCGTGTAGTAGACCTGCACGCCCATCGGCGCCTCATGGTCCTCGATCACCAGCAGGTCAGAGTCGATGAGCTGCTGGTCGATGAGCCCGTCCGGGCCGCGCACCAGGGTGCGTGATCCGTCCTCGGCGACTCGGTGCACGCTGACCAGATAGTCGAGCGGCAGCTCCCGCAGCGTCAGCGTCACGTAGCCGGCGGCACTGTCCGCGGAGACGGCGGTCTGCGGCAAGACCTGCCACAGCACGACCTGGTCGACGTGGAGGACGCTGCTGGTCGCGCCTGCGGTGGCGATGAGCTCGACGGCCGCCTGCGTGGCGCCGGCCGGGGCGATCGCATCGGAGGGCAGGGCGTACCAGGAGGAGCCGGGGATGGCGTAGGTGGTGGCGGTGGATGTGCCGAGGTCGGCGCCGACGGCGTCGTACCAGTGGACGCGGACGCCGACGGTGGGCCAGGACCCGGCCGCCGGATGGATGAGGGCCTGGGCGCGGAAGTTTTCGCCCTCGATGATCCCGCCGACGGTGCCGGAGCGCATCGTGGATGCGGTGGCGGTCGCCGAGGTCGCGGCGAGCGCATACGCACCCGAATACCAGGACTCTCCCCACGGCGTCGTTCGTGCCAGCGTCGCCACACCTGAGGCGGTCGTCCACCCACCGACACCCTGCTCGAACGATGAGTCGGCATAGGTCAGCAGTGATCCGGCCTGGAGTTTCGGCGCCACGATGACGACCGCGGTCTCCAGGCGCAGCACCTGCCCGGCCGACGCCGAGTCCAGGCCGGCCGCCACCGAGCAGGTCGCGGCGTTCGCCGGTGCCACCATCGACGCCCGCTGCCGGTACATGCCCGTCGCCGGTGTCGGCGGCGCCAGAGTGGAGCGCTGGGCGCCGACTTGGTTGCCATTGCTGTCGTAGAACCGCAGCTCGATCCAGCACGTCGACGCGATGGTCGGCGGCTGCAGGTAGGCGTAGGCCAGGTATTCCTCGCCCGGCGTGACGGTCGGCCGGTCCACCGCCAGAATGCTCGCGTTGCCGGAGGCGACCGCGGTCATCGCCAGCGTGTGCCCGCCCGCCAGATAGTTGTCGACCGCCCAGTTGATCACGGGGACTTGGCGGGTCACGCTCGCGTTGACGACGGAAGCCCACCCGGAGGCGTCGACCTCGGACGATTCCGTGTTGAAAGGCAGCAGGTTGCCCTGGGTGGTGATCGGCAGGCCGAGGTAGACGTTCTCCCAGTAGTGGGAGACGAGCGACCCGACCTCCGTCGACGACAGGATGACCTGCGCCTGGACGGCGATCGGCGGCGCCACCCCGGCCACGCCCACCCGATGCCATGCGGATGAGGCGGCGCTCGTCGTCAGCGACCAGGTGATGCCGACCTCGAGGCCGCCGTGGGCGAGCCAGCGAATCCCGATCCGCTCCCCCACGACGCCCGCCGTGTCCGCGAACACCTGGTAGGTGGTCCCCGCGGTGACGGAGTAGGAGGAGACGGTGCGGGCCTGCATCTCCCCCGCCGCCACGGACTTCACGGCGAGGCAGCCGTCCCCGTTGCGTCCGCCCGTGCCCTTGCCGATCGTGCAGTTCAGCTTGGACGTCCACCCGGAGGTGTTCGGGTCGATCGACTCCGTCGTCGGGCTGAGGAGGTTACCGGGGATTGCCAAAGCGACCTCCTCAACCAGCGTTGATGACGGCGGCGAGTTCCTGATTGTTGCGGTGGACACGCACGTCGATGAAGTCCGCCAAGGCCCGGTCCTGGGTGTGGATCTCTACCACGACCGGCTCGTCCGTGCCGCGGGCCGCCAGATCGTTGAACTGCGCCCCGGTCAGCACGGGTTCGGGCCGGCCGGTGCCGTTGTAAGCCAAGTTGAATCCGGGTTGGAGGAAGCCACCCGCGTCATACTTGCCGGGCTGGAAGCCGTACCAGGACTGGAACAGCCGGTCGTTGTAGCCGCGGGCTCCCTTGCCGACGACGACGCCGTCCCCGCCGCGGGACTCGACGTTGACCTTGCCGAGGGTGCCCGCTGTGTGGCCGACGCCGTCGGCGGTGATGCCGACCCGGAAGGGGCTATTGCCTTTCAGTACCCATCCGGGCGGAGCAGTCTTGCCGTGGAAGGCGTGTGTGCTCCACCTGCGGTGCGGCTTCTGCCCGCGGATGACGGACTCGATCGCGGACATGAAACCGGAGCAGTCCCAGCTGGGGTTTCCGTTTCCTGCCCACTGGTAGGGCAGCCCGTCCTGGGTTTTCGCCCACTTCAGCGCAGCCTGGATCCGTGGGCCACCAATGCCTCCGGCGCCCTTCTTGTCGGCCTCCTTGCTGTAGCCGAACAGGGTGTCGAGGATCTTGTCGGGGACCCTCCGCAGCAGGGCACCAAAGCCGGTGTCCATGCCGGGGAAAGACTTCAGCAGCGGGTCCACGACGTTCTTGACGCCCGCGCGGGCGGACTCTTCCAGGGTGTCGGCGAGCCAGCTCGCGCCCTTCTTGATCGTGTTCCAGGCGGCCGTGCCGGCGCCGACCGTGGCCGACGCGGCCTTGCCGATCCAGCCGAAGATCCCGCCGTCCGCGAACGCTTGGTGGATACCGCCGCTGGCGTAGCGCAGAGACCGGTCGGTGCCGGTGTGCGGGTTGCCGCCCAGTATGGGGGCGAGGGCCCGGCGTACTCCGTTCGCGCCCGACGAGCGGGCGATCTGGTTGAAGTGCGACACGAAGCCCGACCCGACCGCGCGGGTGAACTCTGGCCGCATGATGGCCTCGCCGCCGGACAGGTCGAGCGCCCCGCCCGTCGGGGAGATGAAGCGGTGCACGTCGCGGCCGGGCGTGTAGCCGGGCAGCACGCCGCCGCCGGCGAATCCCTTCGGGTGGATGGGGTCGAGCGTTGGTGCCCCGAAAGCCTTCGCGATGGCGTTCCAGATGCTCCGCAAGCCCGAGTTGTACACCGTGTCCACGATGAACGAGACGGGCTTTTTGGCGATACCGGAGATCTTGTCCCACGCCGTCTTGATTGCCTTGCGTGCCGTCTCGAAGCTGGCGCCCACCTGGCCCACTGCAGCCCGCAGCGTGTCAAAGATCGGTTTGACGCCGTTCTTCCACACGCTCGATACGTGCTCCCTGATGCCGTTCCACACCGGCTTCACGGCGTTGTCGCGCAGCCACCGGAATACCGCTCCGACGTCCCGGATTCCGCCCTCCAAGAGATCGAAGTGCGGCTTGATGACGTTGTTCCACGCTGCTTTCACCGCCGCCTGGATCGCCCGCCACACCGGCAGCACGACTTTGTCACGCAGCCAGGCGAACGCCGGACCCAAGCCGGTGGTCACCCACGAGATCAGGCCTGCGATCGACTGGACCATGCCACCAATCCAGCCGATCGCCACGGACAGTGCGGACGCGAGGCCGCCGATCAGGAATTCGGCAAGACCGATCAACGGAGGCAGCAGCCACGACAGGACGTTGACGGCCAACTCCAGCACCAGCCCGATGATCTCCGCCAGCGGAGGCAGGATCGGCAGCAGCGCAACGACCAGATCGACGCCCGCCTGGACGAGCAGCAGCAACGGAGGCAACAGCTGCATGAGCACACCGGCAGCCATTTCCAGGATCATCCCGACGAGTTCGCCGAGCACAGGGAACAGCGGCGCGAGCGCCTCCACCAGGATCAGTAGTGCACCAGTGAGCGGCGGCAACACCTGGGCGAGGGTGTCGGCGAGCATCCCGACGAACGCCCCCAGGACGGGGGCGATTCCGGCGAGGATGGGGGCGAGTTGCTGGGCGATCGCCCCTGCCATTTCGGCGAGGGGGCCCACGATGCCCAAAAGTGCCGTCGAGATCGCCACGAATGCGTCCGCGATCGTGGGCAGGATGGGCAGCAGCGCCCCCAGGACTGTGGTGACGAGCTGCACGCCGATCGGGATGAGCGGAGCCAGGCCCTGCACCAGGACGATGGCCGCGTCGGCGAAGCCGAGCAGTGCGGGCAGCATGGTGAGCAGGGCTTCGCCGATTGCCGTGAATGCCTCGGAGATGACCGGGAGGAGGGGCTCCAGGGCGGCGAATACGACCTCGACGAGTTGCATGCCGACTGCGATGAGCGGCTCAAGTACGGCCATGAGCTGCGTCAGCGCGGCGGCGAACACGTCGGCGACTAGCTGCGCCACCATCGTCAGCAAGCCGATAAGGGGGGTGAGCAGGGGCTCCAAGTCGCGGAATACCTGCGCGGTGATGTCGGCGACAGCCACCATCACGGGAGTCAGGGCCTGCACGACCTGCATCAGCGGCCCGACCAGCAGATTGATCAGCTGAGTGGTCACAGCCAGCACGGGCGCCAGGGCAGGCGCGAGCGCGGTGATGACCGCGCTGATCAGTTCCGCAATGGGCTGCAGCAACGGCATCACAGACTGGACGATCTGCACGATCGTCGTGCCCACCATGACGAGCGCTGGGGCGAGGGCCTGAACGATCGGCGTCAGGGCCGCGCCGAGTGTCGTAGCCAGCTGCTGCAGGACCGGCCCGAGCGCGGTGGCGAGGGCGGCAATCGGCTGAGCGATCGCCGCGAGGAGCGGCACGACGGCCTGCACGACCGCCCCGATGACAGGGACGATCGCACCAACGATCTGCGCCACGGAAGCGAACAGGCTGCGCATCTGCGCCTGCATCTGCGGCGCGGCAAGAATCTTCTCCAGCTCGCCGAAGACGGCGCCGAGCGTGCCGACGATCTGACCGCCCGCATCGCTCGCCGCTTTGAAGATCTCGCTGACGACCCCGAAGACGTTGCCCAGCAGCGTGCCGAACTGGGAGAGGATCCCGAACGCCGTCTCGGTGGCCTGCTGCAGGCCGCCCGACTCGAAGCTCGCGGCGATGCCGTCAGTGAAGCTGGTGATGGCGCCGGCCATCTGGGTGAGCAGTGCGTTGAACGCGGGCTGCGCGGCGACCGCCAACTGCCCCCAGGCGGTGAGCAGCTGCCCCGGGGTGTCCGCGAACACCTTCAGATTGGCCGTCGCCCCGGCGAGGATCTTGTCGAGCATCCCCGTCCTCGCCATCTCGGTGATGGCGCCGGCGGCGTTCTTCGCCATGTCGTTCCACACGCCGGCCGTGGCGGTCAGCTGCCGCTGCAGGATCGGGATCGTGGTGTTGCCGAGCGTCGTGACGGTGGAGTCCAGGCCCTTGAACAGTTCGTTCTGCACCGACAGGCGCATGGCGTCCCACGCCGGCGCAAGGCCCTGCACGGCCCGCACAAAGCTCTGCGCGTTCGGTGCGAGTTTGGCCATGGCCTCGCCGAACTTTGACGTCTGCGCGGCGGCTGCGGCCTGCGCGTCCGCCACTGCGGCAGCGGCGTCGGCGACGGCGCGTTGTGCGTCCTCGATCTGCCGGGCGCCGTCGGCGCGCGCCTCATCCACGCCGCGCTGGGCGTCCGCGAGTGCGCGCTCTTTGTCGGCGACGGTCTCGTTGGCGTCAGCGATGCGTTCGCGGACGTCGAGCACCTGCTCGCTGCCCTCGATGCCGGCCTTGTTGGCCTTCTTCGTGTCTTCGGCGAGCCGCTTCGTCTCTGTGCGCTGCTCGGTCAAGTTCAGCCGGGCCCGCTCGTAGCTGATGCGGAGCCGTTCCAGCTCGTCAGGGGTGACGCCCGGCTTCTTCTGTGCCGCCTTGAGCTCTTCCTCGGCCTCCTTGAGGCGCAGGACGGCCTCGCGCTCGTCGAGGTGGGATTCGGAAAGCTGCTGGTTCATGTCCTGCAGGGCGCGCGCCGCCTCTCGGCGGGCGTCGTTCAGTTCTCCCTGTACGGCGCGGGCATCGCGCTGCGCGTCGGCGAGGTCCCGCTCGGAGTCGGCGACCTGCCGCTGTGCGTCCTTGACGCGCTCGGCCGCATCCACGCGGGCCTGCGCGAGGGAGCGCTGCGCGTTGGCCAGCCCCCGCTGCGCTGATTCGACCGCCTTCGTCGCCGAGGCGGCGGCACCGGCGTCGGCGGACGAGTCCGCGAACGCGGCCTTGAACGCCTCCCCCACTCCGCTGAGCCCGAGCTTCAGCGCGCCGGCCGCGGCGCCTGCGGTGGCCAGCGCGGGCGCGAGGACGGCAGCCCCGGCCGCAGCCGAGGAGAGGTTCGCACCGATCGCGACACCGGCCAGCAGGCCGACACCCTTCATTCCGGCGCCGAACGCCTTCGAGAAGGCGCCTGCCCCGGACTTGCCCGCAGACGATGCGCGCGAGGTGACAGATCGGGACCAGTCCCCTTCGAACTCGGGCCGGATGGAGACGTATCCGCGTCCGACGAGGACACCGCCAGCTGCCACCGCGCACCCCCTGTTACCGGTTCGCGGCGGGCCTTCCGAAGACGGCCGCCAACTGCTTTGCCCCGGAGCCGTGCTTGCCACCGAAGCGGATGATGTTGGACTTCTTCTGTTCGACGCCCGGGCGCGGAATGGGGTCCGGCGGCTTCAGGCGGCCGGTCTTCTTCGGATCGCCTCCGAGCTTGACCGTGGCGAACGTGTTCTCCCGGATGGCGTCCACCGCGCTGGCCAGCAGTTGCCGCTCCAGCGTCCACGCGTCCTCTTCGGGGGTGGATCCGCGCACCGCCCGGGCGGTCGCCGAGTCTGGCGGCAGATACCGCAGGAAGACGCGCAGCTCACGCCACGACATCTCGCCGCGGTACAGCTCCAGCAGGGACCGGCCGGGCCAGTAGTGCGGGATGTCCCACTCGACAGCCTCCCCGTACTCCGCTAGGAAGCGGCGGAGGCCTCGGATTCCCCCGCTTCGACACCGGAGCGCTTCTGCCATTCCTGGCCGATCAGCTCGATGTCGAGGAACGTGTATCCGGCCTTGTACATCTGCTGGACGGTGTCGACGCCGAGGACGTCCTTCAGGACACCGGTGATGTTGTTGAGGTCGCCAACACGTTCCTGCAGTTCGAACGGCAGGGAGCGGATCGGGGGCAGGGTGAACTCCACGCCGTGCAGCTCGAACGTGGTGGGCTCGGGCAGCGCGTCGCGCTTCTGCTTCGCCATGCTGTCGAGGGAGACAACCTGACGGCCGGGAGTGGTCTTCTTGCTGGTGGTCATGCTTGTTCTCCTTGCGGGTGTAGCGGGTTGAGGCCCGGCAGGCGCGACCCGCATGGCACGCCTGCCGGGAGTCTGATTACGCCGCAGCGGCCCAGGCCGGGTCGTTGGACAGCCAGACCGCGATCTCGGGGGCGGTGTCCGCGTAGGCGGAAACCGTCATCGGCAGGGACACGGCGCCCGAGCGGGCCAGGGTGATGCTGTCGCGGTTGGTGACCTCGCCGCGGGCGATGACGAGCCGGTTCTTGATGTCGCCGTCCACCCACTCCAGGCCGATGGCTCGCTCGTCCGGGCTGGGCGCGGCCGGGATGGACAGTTTGTGCACGCCCGTCGTGACGTCTGTCATCGTCGACGACGGGAAGTACAGGGTGACCGTCGACGTCTTCAGTTCGATCGCGGTGAAGCCGAGCGTCATGTCGACGCCGGTGAGCACCTTGCGGACCGGGGACAGGCTCTGCCAGGCGTTGATGTCCTCGGTCTCCGTCGAGTACGACATCTCCACGCCGTCGTCCGACAGGTAGCCGAGATCCACCCAGCCCGCGGCCCACGCGGTGTCCAGATCTGTCGGTGCGGTCGTGCCCTTCGGGGCGATGTAGATGGAGCCGTTGAGCCCCACGCGCACGTTGTCGGCGTCATTCGCCATCGGGTTGCCTCCAGGCATAGCGAGGACCCGCACGGCCAGACGCCGACGGGTGAATGGGTGAAGGGAGTGCGGGTTGGGTGCTGCTACGCGGGGCGGACCACCATGCTCATCACGAGCACGTAGCGGGGGATCGTGTCCGTCTCAGCGGACGGCGTGTAAGGCAGCCAAATCAGGGACGTCTCGTCCACGCCATAGATGCGGACGCCGTGCTGCGCGGTGCCCTGAGCGGCGATGAGATGCGCGGAGACGCTGGCGGCCAGGTCCCGGGCCTGCTTCTTCGTCGCGCCGAGGATGTCGATGTCGAGGGTGCGGTCCACGGTCACCGGCTTCTGCCGGGAGCCTCCACCGCCCAGCGTCACCGACACGATGCCCACGGCCAGCTTCGTGTCCCAACGGTCGGGCCACTCAGTCCCCACGACCGTGCCCGCAGGGAGCAGTGGTTTGAGATACTTCACGGCGGCCTGCTCGACGTCCGGCATGGCCGCCACTTGCAGGCCGCCGCTCACCGCTTCCTACGTCCCGGCTGCGCAGCCTCGTGGCCGGCGTCGACAGCGTTCTCCGGTTGGGCCGGGTTCTCGGCGACCGGCGCTGGCGCCTGCTCCTCTTGCAGCGTCTCTCGTTCGGGCTGGGCGACGAGGCCGTCCCGGCGCAGCGCCTTCGCGGTCACCTCGTCGACGTCGATGGTCTCGCCGGGAGCCTTGTCCCCGTACCAGTGGGCGAGCGTGATCTGGGGCATCAGGTGCTCCTCAGCGAATCCAGGGCGCGTCCCAGCGGGCGCGCCTTCGGGGACCAGCCCGCCTGCGGGCGGTCGCGGGAAGAGGCGGGGCGGCCGGTACCGAATTCGACCTGCAGGGTCCAGTCGGCGGTGGCCCCGAACTCGGCCCGCCAGCCGTTCGGGGCCATGCTCGCCGCCGAGTACACGCTCGCCGCGTACTCGCCGTGCCGCTGCACCGCCGGGTCGTAAGTGGGGCCCGTGTACTTGGGGGCGATCGCCCGGGTCACGCTGGCGCCGCGCTCGGCGACATCGCTGAGCGCGTCCCGCATCTGCGACGAGCGGGCCAGCTCGTCGTACAGGCCCGGGTTGGGGACGAAACGAAACGAGGTGCGGGCCATCACGCCACCTCCCGCAGATCGGCCTCGACGTGGTGCACTCCCCCGCCCGGCGCAGGCCAGCGGGCCACCTTGCCGATGACCTGCATCGTCGTGCCCCACGCTTCGACCCGGTCGGTCTCGCGCAGGTCGACGTCCATGCCGCGCGGCGTGTACAGCCGCCAGCCCGTCACGACGACCTGCTTGTCCTCGGTGTCCTCGGTCGAGCCGCCGTTCGGCTGCACGTTCACCCCGGACACCGTGATCCGGGTGGCTCCCTCGCCCCAGTCGGCTTGCTCGTTGCCGTAGTCGTCCTCAACCGTGCTGGGCCGGACGATGACGATCGACTGCATATACAGCATCAGCAGCTCCGCAGCCGCACGGTGCCCGAGGCGGGACGGTAGCGGCGCAAAGCCCGCTTCTCCAGCTCGCTCAGCAGCACACCCAGCGCCTCGCCACCATTCGGCACCAGGTAGGTGACGGACTCACCGCCCACCGTCTCAGACCGCAGGCCGCCGGGATTCACGATGACCCGGTTCGCGGCCTGCAGCACGATCGCCTTGATGTCGCCCGGGACTTCCTCCCAGCCGTGCGTGTAGGTGACCGTGACCTGCGGCGGTCGGTGCGCGACGGGAGGCCCGTCCCACGCCCACGAACGAAGCAGCAGATCACTGCCGTCCTGCCACCAGTCCGAGGTCTCGACCTCATTGACCGAAACCGTGTCGATGCCGACGACCGGACGTTGCGGTAGCGTCACCACGCCACCGCACCGGTGCAGAAGCGGGTCCGCGCGGCGCATCGTGAACGTGTCCGTCGTTGTCGCCCGGGTGATGTGCTGGCGGAGGTAGGCGCGAACCACCGCGGACGCCTGCTCCAAAAGTGCCTGCGCCTGCGCTTCCTGCTCTGGGGTGAAGGTGCGGCCCAGGAGGGTGGCGAGGTCGGCCACCGTAGCCAGCGGCGGCAATGGCATGGTGGCCTCCCCTCGTCAGCGTCGTCGGGCGTCGTCGTCCAGCTGCTGCCGGACCTCGCGCGCGTGGCCGGCGTCCGTCTCCGGGGTCGGCTTGCCGGCCAGGACGCCCGCCACGGTGTAGTTCTCCTTGGGCGTGGGGTCCACCGGGACCCCGATGTAGCCCTTGTCCTCCGCCTCATCGACGGCCTTCTGTACGTCTGCCTGCGCCTCGTCCTTCGGCGCGGCGGTCTTCCGCTCAGCCATGGATCTGCTCCTCAGCTCCTGGAGATGGTCACCCGGACGACGCCGCCCGGGTCGGTGATGCCGGTGCCGACCGCGACGGAACGCCACAGCAGGGTGTCCCCCGCGGCGAGGACGAGGCTCGCCGCAGTGCCCGACAGGGTGATGGTCCGCTCGTTGTTCGCCGCGGCAGTCACGCTGCCGCTGTCGAAGGCGAGCGACGCCACGGTCGTGCTGCCGGATCCTGCCTGGCCCTTGTTGACCACGGAGAAGGTCCGGTGGTTGGTGGCGGCGCCGGTGATGGCCGCCTCGGCCACGTACTCGACGCCGGTGACGGTGCAATCGAACGGCGCCTGGCCGAGCACGGTGTCGTCGGAGGCGTTCGCGGTCGATACCGCGGGGACGTTCCGCTCGATGACCTGCACGTAGGGAGCAGTCGTCATGGTGATGTCCTCTCTTCCTCAGTGCGGGTCAGTACTTCAGGACGGCGGCCGGGTAGCGGTCGGCCTCGGTGGCCTGCTCGTTGTTGAGCGGGTTGGAGACCTGCCAGCCCACGCGGAAGGTGAGGCGCACGGCCGTCATGTCCTGCTGCGCGAGGTTGAACATGATCGCGCCGGTGTTGTCCTGGATGACGGCCTGGTCGAGGATCTTCATGGTGATGTCCTGGCGAACGCCGAGGACGAACTGGCTGAAGTCCCCGCCGAACAGCCGGATGTTGGTGCCCGCGCCGCCGCCGGCCGGGAACAGGCCCTTCATGGCGTAGGCGACCGGCAGGCCGTCGAGGGTTCCGAGGTCGCCGCTCACGCGGGTCTCGTCCAGCTTGCGGCCCTGGGTGTCGCGGGCCTTGCGGAGCTTCGACTTGGCCGCGGTCGAGGCGACCCAGCCGTCGATCTCGTAGCCGTCAGCCTCGACCTTCTCGTACAGGTTGTCCAGGTCGCCGAAGAACCCGCCCTGCGCGGCGGTCGCGGCCTCCGTGACGCTGTTGCCCGCAGCAGTCGCCGCGGTCGTAACGTCCGACGGCCAGCTGGACGGCGCGTTCGTGCCGAAGAACACCGCGGCGTCCAGAGTGCGACCGAACGCCTCGGTGAGCAGAGGCATCGCCTCGTCCCAGATGTTGGCGTCCACGTCGGCCAGGACGTTGTCCGGGACCGGCATGATCGTGGCGATCTCCTCGATGTTGAGGAACTTGTTCTGCCAGGCGATCTCCGTGGTCTGCTTCAGACCCGTGTCGCCACCCACGAAGTACGCCACCGGCAGGGCCGACAGGACCGGGAAGCGGACCTGCGCACGGCCCACCGGTACCCGGCGGAACAGCGACAGGGCCGCGGACTGCTCCGTGGCCTTGCCGAGCATCTCGGTGGAGACTTCCTCGGGGATGAGCGCCGCGGCGTCCGTCCGGGAAGTCACGTTGTTGTAGGCCATGGTCCGGCCTCCTCCTGGATTTGAGCCGGCCGGACCGTTCCGTGCCGGGGTGGGTCAGCCCAGACCCGCCTTCTGGCGGATCAGGGAGTTCATATCGGTCGGGGCGGGCGCCGGTTTGCGCACACCGCCGTCGTAGCTGGGCGAGTTGGCCTGCTGCTGGGCCCCCAGAACCTCCAGGAGGGCATCCGCATCGGCGGCCATCTCCTCCTCGGTGGAGCCGCGCAGGCGCACGGCCAGCGAGGCGGGGAGTTTCTTGTCCGCGGCGATGCGGTAGCGCATCAGCTCCTGGCGGGCGTCAGCCGCATCCTTCTCGGCTGCCGCCTTTGCCTCGGCGAGCTTCTGAGCCTCGCTCTTGTCGCGGTCCTCAAAGGCCTGCAGTCGTTTCTGCAGCTCGGTCAGTTCCTTCTGCGCGGCCCGCTTCTCTCGGCGCTCGGCCTCGAGCGCCTTCTTCCCGCCGTCACCCAGCCCCTCCTCTCCCTGCGACGTGGGCGCCTCGGAGACCGTCGCGGTCTCGTCCGGTCCCGGTGCGGGGGTGTTCTCGTCAGCCATCGCGGCTGTCCTTCCAATCGCCCCGCCCTCGCGGCAGGGAAGCCTCAGACGATGTAGCCGTAACGGCGCAGCAGCCGCTGCTGGTCGGCCCGGTCGTCCGCGATACGCAAAATCTCCTCTGGCATCAGGCGCGGCGTCGTCGAGCGTGCGTACCGCTGCCCGGGAACCCTCGCGAAGCCGCCTCCCGCGCGACGCATCCGCCGCCCGTACAGGCCGCGCCGGGTGACACCTTCCGACGTCACCCGGAGATCCCTTCCGTGCAGGTGGGCCTGGTTCATGCCGCGCCGGGCGTTGACGACCTGCCCGATGTCCGCGCCCTGCCCGATCGCCTCCGCGCCCGCGGCGCCGAACACCCGGCGCCGCTCAGCTGCGGACATCGAGGCGGTGAGCCGTTCCGGGGACTGGACGCCGCTCCAGTCCCGCTCGCGCAAGGGAACGGTCTGGCAGTCACAGTTCGGATGACGCAGAAAACCTTCGCTGTACGAGTACTGCTGGCCGGCCAGCACGATGCACCGCGCGCACGCGGGGAGCGTCACCACCCGGGTGTAGGCCACGCACTGGCGGTCGGCCACCATGGCGACCTGCGCGGAAGAGCGTGCAGTGTCGGAGATCGATGTGGCCGCATAGCGGGCCATGTCCGCCAAGCCGCCGATCATCGCCTGTTCGCCGGTCATCCCAGCGGTAAGACGCCGCCGCACGCCGATCGCCGGCAGGAACAGCAGCGTCTCCAAAGGGCCGCCGTCCGGAGCGATGCCCGCGAACGCCTCCGCCACCAACAGGGCTTCCGGCACGGCAGTGCCGCCCTGCTCGGCCATCGCGCCGGCGACAAACGCCTGAGCTCCCTCGGCGACCGTCAGCTGCCCCGCCACAACCGCCGCCACGATCGCGGCGCCCGCTTCGCCTTCCAGGTCCGAGGCGATCGTCGCGGCCGACATGCCGCGCCATAGCTGCTGGATCAGCGCCAACAGGGACCGGGTGACCGTCGTGACCTGCCGGTAGCGGGCCGCTGCCAGCTCAGAGGCCGTCGCCACCGGCCGCCTCCACGTTCACGGGACCCTCGGGTTTCGGCCCGTACAGGGCCGCGATGTCGCCGCCGACGATCCGCTCCGCCGCCTGGTCACGCAGC
The DNA here is from genome assembly GCF_001514265.1 of Streptomyces resistomycificus. Lineage (GTDB taxonomy): Bacteria > Actinomycetota > Actinomycetes > Streptomycetales > Streptomycetaceae > Streptomyces > Streptomyces resistomycificus. The sequence continues at coordinate 244,808 of NZ_KQ948990.1, forward strand.
TGCGACCACTGGGCGATCTCCGTCTGGGACGCACCCCAGCGCTCCCACAAAGCCTCGTGCGGCACGCCCAGAGTCGACATTTTCACCAGGGCGTCGACGAGTTCGCCCTCAGTGCGGAACTCCGGGTTGTGCCAGATCGTCTCAATCCTCGCCAGATCCCTGCCGTCGCCTGCAGCCTTCAGGGTGAGGCGGACAACCTCCTCCATACCCTCGCCCAGTGGCCGCTGGCGCTGGCGGACCTTGCTGACCAGGCCGGACTCGGTCGCCTTGAGAGTCTCGCCGTTCACGTTGCTGAGCTGCCCCAGCAGATACTGCGCGGGCGTCCTCGTGCGAGCCGCCATGTGCTGGACATCAGCATCCACCGCCTTCAGGTACGGCGTCAGGTCCGTCGCCGAGAACTCCCCGAACTTCACGTTCGGATCCTCAGCCACCCACAGGCGGTCGACCGCCGCCTTGAACGGCTCGATCGGCTGCCCGTTCTCGTCCTCCGGCAGTTCGTAGCCGGTGGCCCACCGCTGACGGAACGCGCTGAACTCCTGCGCCATCAGCCGGTCGATGAGCGTCTTGTTGATGCGGTCCTGAGTGTCGAGGACGTCCTCGATCTCGCTGTGGGCCTCGCCGAGCAGGTCCGGCCTGTTCGGCACTTCGACGAGCGGTACCGCGCCCAGCGGGTTCTTCGCCGGCCAGGGCTCGCCCTGGACCTCGCGCGCCACCCACTTGGGCTGGCCGATCACGCCATGCTTCGGCTTCGGGGCCCGGAATTTGTGGATCGCATCCGGCAGATAGACGGTGGCCATCAGCTCACCCGTCCAGTCGTCCTCCCAGCACTTGAGGCCCGCCGCGCGTTCGCGGCGGCTGCCGGGGCGGTACGCGACGATCGCCTGCGTAGCGTCCTCCGCCGTCACCATCGGGGTCGTGGCGTCGTCCGGGTTGGGTGCCACAAGCATGAACGCCCGGCCGACCTTCACCGCTTCAGTGATCACAAGATCAGAGTCGGCGTCCAGGTTGTTCGCCTGCCAGATCCTCCACGCCTCCGGATCTCCGGCCTCCGCATCCCCCAGCCGGAACCCGTCGATCTGCATGCGCTCCGCCGTCGCATCGACGACCAGGCCCACATAGTTCGACCGGGCCTGCCGCAGGAGCCGCTGGAATGCGACGCGGGCCTTGTCCTGGATCATCGGCAGCGGATGGTCGCCGCAGCAGTACTGGCGCATCAGCTCCACGTACTTGCGGCGCTCCTGCAGTTCGTCCCACAGTCGCTCCAGCCACCACAACGCAGACTCGACGGGATGCTGCGCCACCAGGCACCCCCTCACGTCAGAAACCGACTACACGTCGCTTCCGTTTCCTGGTCAGTCCCGCCGCGACCGCGTCCATCGCCGCCTCATGGGCGAGGACGCTGCACACCGCGAGGTCGATCTTCTGGTGGACGGATGCCTTACGCAGCACGTACCGGCCCGCCGGGCGGGCTGCTTTCCGGGCGTTCGCCACATGCTGGGCTGCGAGATCGCAGCCGTCGTGCCGCCACGTCGAATCCTTCTTCGTGACGTCCGTGACGAGCCGCTGGCACGCCTCATGCATCTGCTTGATCCGGTTCGTGTACCAGTCGACAACCCGCTTGTCTCCGTACCGGCTCGCCCAGGTGTCGACCTCGGAGTCCCAGTACGGCGGGTCGCAGTACATGCGCACCACGTCGAAGCGGTCCATCAGCTCATCAACCGCGGCGTCGACCTCCAGGCGCGGCGCCTGGCCGCCCCACTCCGCCGGATTCCACACCGTCGGCAGCCCATCCGGCCCATACACCGGGGTGAACTGGAACCCGTCCAGGGTCTCCGCCCGGATGCCCGTCCAGTCGTCCACGTCGGAGCCGTCGAAGCCGAGCACAATCCGTGTCCCGTCCGGGACTTCCTCCAGCCCCAGCCGGGCCATCCAGCGGTCCCGGTCGATGAACGCGGCCGTGCCGGCCACGATCCGGTTCATGTAGAACCGCTCCGCCTGCGCCGGATCCTTCTCCGCGATCTCCACCAGCTCGCCGTCGATGCGGTCCAGATCAACCCACCCGCCGGCGAGGACGGAGGAATCGCCGTAGGCGTGCCGCAGCGCCTTGTGCCGCTCCCGCTTGTTCGCCAGCGACGCCGGCGCCGGGACCCGGTGGTCGCGGTACACGTCCTTCACCGCGGCCTCGGCGGTGCGCTGCGCCACGCTCTGCTCGGATGGATCCCACGCGTTCGTCGTCTCCACCGCGCGGCCACCGGTCCCGGACAGGTTCCGGCGCTGGGTCTCGGCGAGCTTCCAACCGCCGTTCGCCTCCAGCCAGGAATGCGTCTCGTCCTGCACCGCGAACGTGATCCGCTGGCCGAGACGGGCCCGGCCCGAGCTGGTGACCGGCTCGATACGGCCGCCGCCCGGCACATTGATGCGGGTCTCACCCGTATCCGGGATGAGGTCCGCGAGCGGCCCCTCGTCGATCATCGGGACCAGGGCGCGGTACACGTTGTCCGTCTGATCCTCGGAGGTGGCTGCGATCTGGATCCATGGTGTCTCCCACGCACGACCCACCGGCTCCCCAGAGGCATCCCAGCCGGCGAACCGCACCGGGCCAGCCGCCTCCGCGCACACCATCGCACACGTCAGCGGACCCTTGCCCCACTTCTGCGGACGCACCAGCTGCGAGCGACGGAAGTGCCAGGCAGACCGCCATGTCCCCTCCGTTGCGTCCTCGCGCAGCCGGTAATGCCACGCCAGGAACCGCCACATCTCATCCGTCAGCAGGTACGGCTCGCCGATGTCATCCCCGTCAGGGACCACACAATGCCCCTCGATCCACTCGCCGACCAGCCAGCCCAGCGTCGGGAACTCGCCCGGATGGTCAGGACCCCGCCACGGCATCCGAGTCGACCACCTTCAGCCGCTGACGGGCCGACTTCCGCGCCTGCACCGTCCGTTCCTGACGCTGCTCGCCCACCTCATCCGCCGCGACCTCCCAGCGCAGCCTCAGCATTGCCTGCGGCGACAACCCCAGCCGGTCCTCCAGCAGCCGGGCCTCGGCGCCGGCCTTCAGATCCCCGGTCTCCGCCTGCACCTCGAACCGCACGTACCGCGCGACCGTCCGCGTCCAGCGCATTCGCTCCCATGCCACCGCCTGCGGCGTCTCCCACAGGTCCGCCCACAGACCCGCCTCCCGCTCCTGCAGGATCACCGACAGGCCCTCATCGTCGGATGGAAGCGGAGGAAGCGGCCACTCTGGGGCGGGTCCGCGGCGGCCTTCGGCCGGCAGTTGCGTCATCGCGACTGTGGCATTGCGGCGCCGCCGCTCACCGGCGGCCTTCGGAGGAGGTCCAGGCATGTCGATCACCCTTCGAGTGCCATCGCGGCACGTCAGCGCCGGGCCATCGCGGCCCGGTGCGGTGTCTCAAGATCCGATCCTGAAGATCGTTAAGGCTGGGGAACCCGTACACGACCCGAGCGCCCTCCCCCGCGGTCTTCCGTCAGGCCGGCTGGGGGTCACTCCCCTGGCCGGTCGGCCGGATGATCACTGCGTAGCCGCTCCACCGGGCTGATTGATCGCGGTTTCGCGGCTGTGGCAGGGCTTGCACAGACCGCGGCCTCGCGCCGGGTCGTTCGCGTCCAGCCCTTGCGCGATGAGCTCACGGCGGCTTAGTGGCCAGTGGTCTGCCTCAGTGGCGGGCGCTTGTCGGCACCGCACGCACAGAGGATCGCGGGCGAGTACGCCTGCACGGAAGCGGTTGTTGTGCTCGGTGCTGTAGCCGCGCCGTGCTGCGCTGCCGCGCTTGCGCTCGGCCTTGCGCTGGTGTTCGGGGCAGCGTCCACCATCTGTGTACTCGGGGCATCCGGACTCAGTGCAGATGCGCAGTGCGCGCCCTCGTGCCACGGTCCACCCCCTGTTCGGTCACAGCCTGGTCACGTCAGCTCTTGGGTGACGGATCGGTGGTGTGATCATTGCTCCGCACGCAGGGGCGCGCATGAGTAGGGGGATGACGTGGTGAGTGGTTGCCGTGATTGTCAGACGTGCACGATGTCGTGGATCGCTCGGATGGGGCGTCACACGTTGTACGTCTGTACCTTCTCGTTCTTGGTGAAGCCCGTGTTCCTGAAGTGCTGCCCTCAGTGCAAGCACACGATGGGCCGCCACCAGCGTCGTAGGGACGGTTCGTTCCAGGACTAGACGCGGACGACGTTGACGGTGAGTTCGGCGTTGTCGACATTGAAGCCGAGGGTGTCGCCGTAGTCGTTGGGGCTGAACGGCCCGAACACCTGCGTCTCGCCCGCAGGGATGGACTCGCTGCGGACGGGTGCGGTGAGGCCGTCGACGGTACGCGCGGTCTGGAAGGTGATCGTGCGCGAGGACGCCCCGGTGTTCTTGACGATGAGGACGACGCGGCCGTCGTTGGTGATGGCGTTGCCGTTGGTGACGTCGCCTGCGGTCGCTGCGGGGAGGACGGTTCCGGCGCGGGATGCCTGCGTGGCGGCGATGGCGGTACGGGGCATGACGGTCTCCTACGTCGGGACGATGGTGATCTGCGGCTGGGTGATCTGGAGCTTGCGCCCGTACTTGGCGAGCACCTGCTCGATCTCGGCGAGGCACGCCTCGGTCTGCCGCTGCTCGTCTTCGGCGACCAGGCGGCGGGCCTCGACTACGGGATCGGTCTTCTCGTCGGCCATGGGCGCGGGCCTTTCGGGGTGCGGGTTAGGTGGTGCTGTCGGTGATGAGCCCGATCGTGGCGAGCTGCGTGAGGAGCGACGTGAGCGCGGCGTTGCCGCCCTTCGCGCCGGTCACGGTCCGCCGGGTGGTGTCGAAGACGACTCCGGCCGCGGAGCGGACCTTGAACACGCCGCCCTGGCTGTAGGCGATGACCCCGTCGGTGGGATTCGTCGTCGGCGCGGTGGTGGCGTTCTTCATCGAGATGACGACGCCGCCGGACCCGCCGAAGTCGCTACTGGTGGAACCGAGCTGCAGGGCGCCGGTGAGGAAGGCGACAGCCCGCGTCACGATCGCCCCGGACGTGCCGACTTCCAGGGTGGCCGTCCCGCCGCTGGTCTTCACCTGGAACAGGGGCTGGGCGGTCGACGCCGCACCCTGCACGATCAGCCCGACCGTGGCGGTGTCTCGCTGCCGGACCTCAAGGGCCGCGGCGGGCACGTTGCCGACGGGGATGCGGATGCCGGTCAGCCCGGACGCGTTGACGACGAAGTCGTCCGTCGTGGCGGGGTCGCTGTTCCGCAGGACCAGGAGCCGGCCGGTCGTCGGGCCCTCGGTCGAGGTGAGGAAGATTCCCTGTGCGGCGGTGCCGCCCATCCCGTTGCGCTGCAGGTCGATGCTGATGGCTGCCGCGGAGGCGTCTGCGGTGGCACCGGCACCGGGATTGAGGTGGGCGATCTTCAGGGTGCCGCGGGCGGACTCTTTGCCGCTGAGCCACATCGCGGAGTCGCCGGGTTTGTCAGAGATGACGTTCAGGGCGACGCTGCCGGGCGAGGTGCCGGTGGCCCGCTGGTAGACAGTCAGCGCATGCTCGGTGTCGCTGTTCGTGCGGAAGTTGCCGGAGCGGACGGCACCGTCCGTGTTGAAGCTGGCCCCGGTAACCGCACCGGTCGTCGTGACCGGGCCGGCGAGTGTGCCGCCGGCGAGCGGAAGGAACTGGCCGGACGCCCAGGCCCGGTCCCCGTGCGGGTCGGCAGCGACCGTGTGCGCCGCGACCTTGGCGGTGGCGTCGGCTTCAGCCGCAGCCTGTGCGGCGACAACGTCCGCCGAGAGTGCGAGGCCGGTGACAGCCCCGGTCTGCCCCATGACGCTGGACACGAGCCCGGCGCTGACGGTGACGACGCGGGACTGCGTGCCGTTGACGGTGACCGCATCGACAGGGCGTTCACCGGTGACGCGGATCCTCACGACCGGGTCACCTCCGGGGAGACGATCGCCCGCCCGTTCAACAGCCGGACGACGGTCGAGCCGTTGACGACTTCGAGGTCCCAGCGCCCGTTGCGGGTGAGGGTCTCGGTCACGCTGGCCGGGATGGCGATGCTGATCTCCGCACCGTCCACGGTCAGGTAGTCGGTGAGATCGAGGAGGAGTTCGCCGTTCGCGGAGGCTTCGGACCGGATCTGCGAGCGGGCCTCCCAGCCGTCCCAAGTGAATTCTGGGTCGTCGTCGACGGTGAAGCGCTGCAGGAACGTCGCACCTTGCTCGATGTACAGGTCCCAGTCTCCCGCTGCCAACTCGGCCACCTCCGGGATCTCGCTGGATGCCACGTCAGCGGTGAGGGTCGATTCCGCGGTGAGTGCGGCTGCCGCGCGTGCGGACAGGACCGGAACGGATGCGAGGGTGCCTTCAGCGGTCAGGTCTGCTGCTGCAATGACGGCAACGAGCGCTGTTGCGCCGAGCGCGGCCTGCGCGGAAATGGTGGCGGATGCGGTCCAAACGGCCCCGTTGGACAGAGTGTTGAATAGGTCGAACTCGGCAAAGTCCCCGGTGCCGGCGTCGCGGTGCGCGCTCATGTCGAGGGCGCACACGTCGATGTCCGCGTCGATCCAGGCGGGCGTGGCGAGCGTGCGGCGGTTGGTCCACGCCGTCCCGTCAGGGCTCGTATCCCACAGGAGGTTGGTGCCGTCCTCGGTGAGTCGCACGAACAGATGCGCGACGGGATCGTAGGTGATGGCGACGGCGTCGTCGTCCCAGTAGCCAACCTCAGACACGAACCGGATCAGACCGGTGACGGCGTTGATGCTGAAGCCGACGCGGGTTCCCTCAACGGTGCCCTGCACCATGGCCGCGCAATAGGCCTCGGCCGTGGCGCCGGAGGCGGCGGGCACGGTGGGAACCTGCACGAAGAACGAGGCGCCGGCCAACGTCCAGGCGTAGCCGGTCTGGCATCCGGCGTATGCGGTGGTGCAGGGGACGCGGGCCCGGCCGCCGACAACCGCGGTACCGCCGTAGCTGTTGCCCCACTCGGGGCCGAGCGTGCCGGTGTTGAAGTTGTCGACGAGGGTCGAGAGGCTGGGCACCCTGGCCTCCCTATGCGAGCGACAGCGTCAGGGATCCTGCGGTGAGCTGGAGTTCGTCCCCGGCCGCCACCGTGCGGGATGCGGAGAGGGACCCGTACCAGAGGCGCACCGGCGTGCCGGCCGAGTCCCAGACTTCGACGCCGACAACGGTGGCGGCCGGCATTCCCGTCCAGACGAGGTCGGCCGAGTTGGAGGTGGCGCCGGAGACGGCCGCCGCGACTGAGAGGTTCTGGCGGGCGTAGGAGCCGCCGGTCACCTCGGTACCCGCCGCCGTGTCGCTGCCATTCGCCGTGACGAGGGCGACCTTCAGCGGGGTGGTGGGCCTGGTCGGCGTACCGACGCCGTTGATCCAGTCGAGGGACAGATTCTCGGCGGTGTTGGTCAAGTTGTCGGCCATGGCGCCTCCGTCAGTCGTAGCGGTAGATGTCGGAGACCGGCAGGACTTTGATGCCGCGGGCCGCGATCCCATCCATGATCGAGTTGAAGTCGGTGATGCTGCACTGGTTCGTGGTCGTCGCCGCGCCGCTGGTGATCTCGTGGAAGGTCAAGATGGTCCACGCCCCGGTTGACGCGGTCCGATCGAGCGCTCCCCCGGCGGCGAGCATCGTCGTCGGGTTCGCCGGGGAAGCGCCACCGGCCATAGAGCCGATGCCGGAGATGGACCGCATCCTGAACGGCTGCCCGGGCGGGTGAGTTTCGCTGGCGTTGTCGGCCGAGGAGATGCCGCGGCCAGTGGAGAAGTAGCGGGCCGTCAACTGATCGATCAGATCGCCGTCCGTGGTGGGCCCGAACCAGCCGCCCGGGTAGGCGAAATGCTCCGAGGCGAAGCCGCGGGTGACCATCCACGCCCGCAGCTGCCGCAGCTCATCCAGCACGGCCTGCGTCGACAGCGTCGTGTACTTCGCGTTGTGCGCGGCCACCGTGTAGGCGTGCCCGGCGATACCCCACCCGGCGTCCTGCATGGCCTGCAGGCCGGCGGTGGTGAGGTAGACGCCGCTGGTGTCGACGACGTCGGCGATCGTGTAGATCGTGCCGCGGTAGCCGAGCGCGTCCATCTTGGGCCGGGCCAGGGACCAGACCGAGCTGTAGCAGTCGTCGAAGGTGATCGACACCGCCCCGGTCGGGAAGGTGGCCACGGTACCGTCGATGATCTCGACGGACTGCAGGTTCACGGTGGCCGGCGCGCTGCCGCCCTTGTCGACGACCTGGAACGCCATGTCCGTCAGGCCGCTCGTCGTCGACGGAATGCCCGTCGAACCGACCGTGAAGGTCCCGGTGGGTGAACGCACGCCGGACCACTGGAGGGTGACGGTCACCCACTCCCCCGACTGCACCTGGTTCTGCGCCGTGGTGGCGTGCGTGAACACCCGCCAGCTGTAGGAGTTCGCCAGCGTGCTGGTGCCGACGAGGAAGTTGATCTGGTTGATCCTCGTGACGTCCGCGACGCGGAAGACCAGCCGGATGGCCTTACCGGTGAGATCGAACGCGCTCGCCCCGTACCTGCGGATGTTGGCGACCGCCCCGGTGCCCGTCGTCGTCATCGCGAAGCTCTGCGAGCCACGGATGAACGTCGTGGTGTCGTTAACGTTGCTCGATCCGACACCCGACCCGGACGCCGTCCAGCCATGGCCGGAGGCGAAGATCTGCCGCCATCCGGCCTCGCGGTACCGCGGAGCCCGGATCGAGCGGGGGAGCAGCGTGGGCGTGCGCGCGTCCGTCGTGGTCGGGTCGTCGCTGCGCAACGCGGTCGTCGGGCCTGCGCCGGCAGCGCCGAGCGGAGGCTGAGGACCAGCAGGCCCCGTTTCCCCTTGGGGCCCTTCAGGGCCCTGTGGGCCGACAGTTCCGGTGGGGCCTGTGGCGCCCTGCTCGCCCGGCGGGCCTGTAGGGCCCGCCGGGCCAGTGACGACGACATACTCGCCCTCTGAGGCTGCCGTGGGCGCCACGTCAGCAATGTCGACGGCGGGCGCGCTAGCGGGCAGAGCCAGAGGGAAGGAACGCCCGGGCGCGTCGTACCAGCGTTCGGTGACCGTGTAGGTCCAGCCGGTCGGCGTGACGTCCGGGTCGTCGGTGGCGAGGAGGGTGACGGTGAAGGAACCGTCGTTGTCGAGGACGGCTTCCGTGTCGCCCAGGATCAGGGTGTCGTGGGCGGCGGAGGTGAGGACCGCAGGGTCGGGCCGGAAGATAAGCCGGCCGATGAACGGGCTGCCGTCGGGCCGCTTGTAGCTGCCGGTGACGGTGACGGTGGAAAGTCCGGGAGGCAGGGCCATGGTCACCTCCCGGACGTTCTTGGCTGTCCCGCCGCCTGCGACGGGGGCGTTGCGGGCGGCGGGACGTCGGGGCGTGGGACCGGCCCGCCCCGAGCTATGCGGCGCGTGGTGCGCGCTGCGGCATGGGCCTGTAGCTCTTTGCCTGCTCTTCGATCTCGGGCAGGGCGTACATGGTCTTGTACTCGTGCCCTTGGCCGGAGTATTCGCCAGGCCGGCCCGTGAATTTGCGGATCTTCCCGCGTCGGGCCCATTGCCGTATGACGGTGCCGGGGACGCCGGTTGCGGCTGTGGCTTCGTGCTCGTAGACGAGGTCGTCGGGGTACAGCTCGGTGACGTGCATCGTCTACCCCCAAGCATGCAGAAAGCCCCCGGCCGGAAGCTGGGGGCTGAAGTAGTTGCGGACACACGAATGTTCCGTCTGAGGGCACTGTGACATACAGACGATCACGTTGGCAAGCGTTGACGGGCGTTGGCTAGGCCGCGGCCCGTTGCGCGAGGGGAAGGTCGAGTACCTCAGCGCGCGCGTACTGGGTGGCGCAGCCGGTGCATCGGGCGCCGGGTGTGGACACGGTGATGTGGAGGACGGTTCCGCAGGGGCAGGTGACGGCGACGGGCCGTTCAGGTCGCTCTCCGGTGATCTGCCGTTCGCACTGCCGGACCAGGCTGCCGACCTCGTGCACGAACTCCCAGAACGCGGGGTGGGTGCTCGCCGCCCCTTCAAGGTTGATCCGCAGGGCGTGGACGACTTCGTCGAGTTGCTGCTGCAGGCCGCCGTTCCAGCGCGGGTGTCGCCAGCCGAAGTGGTCGTGCCAGTCGACTTGCCAGGTCTGGAGGATGGTGACGACGCCGCCGCGGGCCATCAAACTGAGCGGCTCTAGCCGGAGCGGGAGGGGCGCGGTGCGGGACACGGATACGACCTGGCCGTCTCCGCCGCGGCCGGGGGTGAGGCGGGTGGCGAGCTGGGCGTAGAGCCCGTCGGGGCCGGGGAGTCGCCGCAGGGCCGTGTCGGCGCGTTCCTGGCAGGGGCGGCAGGCGGTGCGTCCGAGTTCGTCGCGGTGGAGTTGCCGGCCGCAGGGGCAGGTGGGCCACTGGTAGGTGGGCTGGTCGTGCACGGCGGCTCCTCGGTGCGTGGCGGGGCTGCTGGTGACTCTGGGTTAAGTGTGCCGGAGAGGGTTGACAACGCCGGGCCAATAGCCCGTGGGCGCGGTCATGGCGAAGGCCCCGGTCGATGACCGGGGCCAGGGGGGGGCGGGTTGGTGCGGCGTCTCACTCGTTGGTGTTCTTGACCCAGACGCCGCTGTTCTTGGTCTGGACGTTGCGCTGGTCCTGGTGGACGGGGCCGGTGTAGTGCTGGTGGATCTCCGGCTCGGGCTTGGCCCCCTTGGCGAGGCGGGCGAGGGCGAGGATCGGCAGGGCGAAGGCGGCGGGTGCGGCGCAGATCATGCCGATGACGGTGGGGTTGGCGAAGTCGGAGGCGATCATGAGGATGCCGCCGCCGGCGGACACCATCAGCGTCATGCCTCCGAAGGCGATCATGCGGACGCTGTCGTCGGTGGCTTTCTCGCTCATTGCCGGGCGTTCCGGCTTCCGGGCGGGCGGTGTGGTGCTGTCGCGGCGCATCTCGTGGATGGCGTTGTCGACGGCGGCCTGGATGACGGCTTCGGTGAGCGGGTTGGCAGCCTGCCCGGCCGCGGGCGCGGAGGGCTTCGGCTCGGGCAGGTTCGGCATGGAGGGGCTCCTTGCGGGATGGGTTCTGGGGTTCTGCGGAGACTGGCGGTCACGGACAGCTACGGTGCACGGATTGTGACATTGGGCGGGGTCGAGGTTTGTCAGGCCTGACTGTCAGGCCCTCACGGAGGGTGGAGTCACTGACTCTTCTATAAGCCCCCCAACAGGCATGACTCCTGACTGTCAGACGGTTTCTGACAGTCAGGTGACGCTGTGTGACCGTCAGGCGGGAATCAGAGGCGACTGGAGAATCGTGTACTCACCGTAACCATCACGTCGGAGGACGCCCTCCGTGACCAGCCTCTTCAGCTCGCCCTGGAGCCACGGCTTGCCCCGCCCCGCGGACACGGCCGCCGGGCCCAGATCGGCGGGCTGGAACGTCAACTGGCGGGCCTGCAGCCACTGGTCGATCTGCTCGTGGATGACCTGCCGCGCCTCTGCTGTGCCGAGCCGATCGCGGCGCTCGAACTGCATGCCGGCGTCGGCCGGAACCTCGGGCAGGGACCCGTCGAGATCGATCCCGGAGTAGTCCGCGTCAGGCTCCGGATCGTTGGGGATGAGGCCCATGACCTCGCTGTAGGCGTCCTCGATCTCCACAGTGATGGCTTCTTCCTGTGCGGACGGCAGGGTGGTCAAGTCGGCTCCGGCTTCTTCCAGTACGTGCGCCGCCGTAGCCAGCTGACCGGTGGGGGCGGGGTTGAGGCGGTTCGTTCCGCGGTGGGCTCGCTGGGCGTAGGCGGCGCCGAGGGCGGTCGCGGTCGCCTCGTCGAGCGGGTCGCGGTGCTCGGCCCCGGCGGCGACGAGCGCGGCCAGGTAGGCGCGGTCGGTGAGACCGGAGCGCCACTCCATCGCCCAGCGGCTCTGGTCGATGCCCATGCCGGTGGCGAAGGCGTAGCCGGGCCGGTCGGATCCCCAGTCGGGTACGGCGCCGGCCTCGATGACCCGGTCGGGCAGCCCGAACCCGGCGTCTCCTGCCTCGTCGACGCCGAAACAGGCCGAGGCCTGCAGGTTGGCGCGGACGTCGGTGGACACGTTGGTCCAGGTCGCTCGCTGCAGGGAGACGACGAGCCAGATCCCCACGGAGCGGGCGGCGCGGGCGATCCGGTCGAGCTCGCTGAAGTCCGCCAGGTCGGCTGCTTCCTCGAGCCACAGCACCATCGCGTTGAGGCTGGACTTCGGCGTCCACTGGTCGAGGCCCTCGTCGGCGAGGACGTCGCCGCGGACCTTGATGGCGCCGGGCAGCGCCTTAAGGAGGTGCTTGACCTCGCGGCCGTCGGTGAGGAACCAGTCGACGCCGTCGGCGATGTGCCCCATGGACTGGCGGCCCTTGGAGCAGTCGGCGAGGAAGATGGTCATCTTGCGGCGGGTGGCCAGGTGGGCGATGAGGCCGCGGGCGAATTCGGACTTGCCGGCGCCGGTGACTCCCATGACGAGGAGGTGCTGGAGGATGTCGGCGTCGAACGGGTTGATGATGAAGGTCTCGCCGTCGGCGTACAGGCCGAGCGGAATCGGCTCGTTGGGCAGCTGGCCGAGGCGGACGGGCGGGATGAACTGGACGCCGTCCTTGAGGAGGTCGGCGACGCGAATGTTGAGGGTTCCCCGGCCGGCGTTTTCCTGGTTGCGGGCGATGGTGGCGCCGGAGGTCGGCACTTGCATGGCGGCGGCCAGCTTGGGCAGGGCGGCCTGGACGTCGTCCATGGTCTGGCCGGCGGCCAGCTCGATGGGCGCCTGGACCATGCCCTTGCCGTTGCCCTTGGCCGACTTGACCGTGAGCTTTTCCAGGCCGATCGCCTCGGCGATCTTCCCGAGGCTGTTCTTCTCCTCGACTGGTTCGGTCTCGTCGTGGGCGTTGCGCATCAGCTGCCGGATGTTCCAGGAGGCGGCGAACACGCCGCCCCCGAGGAGCCACAGGTCGATCATCGGGGAGCCGAACGGTCCGGCGGCGGTGGCGCAGGTCAGCCAGCCCATCCCGGCGGCGACGGACGCGGTGGCCTGAGTGCGCCGGTAGCGGCGGAACTTGTTGCTGCCGCCCGCCGCATGCCAGGTCACGGCGCTGAGGACGACTCCCGCGACGCCGAGGCCGGCGGACGCCAGCCCGGCGGACAGGGCACTGTCGCCCCACATCTGGTTGGTGGCGAACCCGGCCATGGGGGGCAGCGTGTAGGCGCCGATCCACGGCGACGTGTACGGCATTGCCTTGCCCGCGAGGTGGGAGATGAAGCCTCCCCGCCCGACGGGCACAAGGTCGGTGGAGGTGTTGACCGGCTGGCGGGGGCTGCGGGTGGCGGTGCGCGCCATCACTCGTCTCCGATCGTGAACTGCGGGCGGGCCTGCTTGGCGCCCCGCTGCTTGTTACGGGCGTCCTGCTCGGGCTTGATGAAGTGCCGGTCGAAGGCGTGCGCCATCTTCAGCGCGCCGACACCGAGAGCTTTGGCCGCTTCGGCGGACACCTTCAGGTGGGCGGAGACCAGGCGGGCTTTGACGCGGCTGCTGGCGCCGAAGGTGTACCAGTGGCCCTTGTAGGTGGACAGGACGCCGTTGATCTCTTCGGCGCGCATGCTGATGATGAAGTGGAGTTCGCGGCCGAGCCGGTTGATGGCCTTGGCGAGGTCGATGATGTCCTTCTCGTTGCGGAACTCGATCCGTTCGATCGCGGAGATCATGCCGTCGCCGCGGTGGTGGCTGCCGGATCCGCTGGCGGGGGTGTCGTCGTTGTTGCGACCTCCGCCGTTGTTTCCGCCTCCGCGGCCGCCCCCGTTGACGTGGACGTTGATCGGGGGCGTGAACGCGCTGCCCAGGCCTCCGGCGAATCCGCCTGCGGCGGCACCAGCTGCGCCGGCAACACGGGCGGCGCGGGACGAGGTGGCCGGCGGGTCCTGCCGCGGGCGGGGCGGGGCCTGGCGCGGCGGGGCGACCGGCCGGGGCGGGGCCTGCGTCATGCCGGAGTCGTTGTCGTCCGCCCAGTTGTACACGCTGCTCATGCGTCGGTCTCCTCGTGGATGGTGGTCGCTCCGAACCAGAGCGGCTGACGGATTTGGATCAGGTCGGCTTCCGGGTCGTTACCGAGCTGGGTTTCGGCTCGTTCGATGAGGTGGTGGGCTGCGGTGAACCGGGCTGCTGCGGCGGCGGCGTACAGGTCGGTGAGGGACCAGGACGCCTGCCGGGTAGCGAGCGTGATGAAGATGCGGGCCGCGTGGGCGAGGGTGTCGGCGAGTCGGGCCGCGTGGTCGAGGACGGTGAATCGTCGGGATCCGTGGGCCATCACTGGTCCTTCTGGCGGGCGTTCTTGGCAGCGATGGATGCCTGGCGGCGAGCGCCCGGCGACTGCTTCGGGGTATCGCCCTTGGTGCGCCGTCCGGGGCGCGCGGGCGGGTTGTAGACGCGGGTCTTCTTGGTGCCGAGCATTTGCGAAGCGACCTGCGGTGTTGATCCGTTTACGGAGCGCTTTTCGCGGGCTGCTGCGACCCGCGCTTCGGCGGCGTTGCGCATGCGGATGACGTCCGCGGACTGGCCAGGAGGTGCGCCCTCGACGTCGAGCTTGGCCTGCTCCCAGATCGCCTCGGTGACGGTCGTCTCGCCGAGGTCCGTGGCGAGCTTCTCGGCGTGCTCCCACACCTTCGGGAAGAGCTTTGCGCGACGCTCAGCCAACTCCTTGGCTGCTTGCGCGGCGGCCTTGTCGGCGGTCTCCTTCTCGGCGGCGCGACGCTTCTCCTCGGCAGCCCGCTCGGCGGCGATCCGCTTCGTTTCCTTCTCGGCCGCCTTCCGCTCCCGGCGGGTGAGGACTCCGTCGCGCTTGCGGATCCGTCCGTGCTCGTGGAGGTCCCACACGCCGGGGCCGGCGATCGACGCGAACGCGGTACCGATCGCGGTGGCCGGGTCGAATGCGTGCATGCCGTGCCACAGGTTGATGCTGGCGGCGATGAACGCGAGCAGCCAGGCGATCAGCCGGTAGTGCCAGTGCGGCCGGTGGGCGGCCACTGCGGCAGCGGCGCCCTTCAGGACGACCCAGGCGCCGCCCTCAAGCATGAGCGGCGCGGCCATCAGCCACAGCGCCTTGGGGTTGTAGAACGCGGCGACCTGAACGGGCAAAGCCACGATCGCGCAGACGATGTAGAAGCTGCGTGCGTATCCGCGCCACCGGTTCTCCGCTTCGGCGACTTCGCTGGCCTCGGCCTCAGCGGCGATCCGCTGCTCTGCTTCCTGCCGGGCGGCGTTCTGGCGGGCACGGTCGGCTTCGTCGCGGCGTCGATGATGCTCGGCGATCCGCGCATCCGACGCGGCCTGCTCCTCGGTGGCCTTGCGCTCGGCACGGTCGTTGGCGAGACGCTGCTTGCGCGCCTCCTCCTCCGCCCTGACGCGGATCGCGTCGGCTTCGGCCTCGGCGAGTTTTAGCGCTGCTTCCTTCTCCGCTTCGGCCGCGATGCGCTGCTGCTCGGAGTCGGCCCACGCCTGGGCGCGGATCGCCTCGGCCTTGGCCTGGGCGACGATGTCGCTGTCAACGGTGGCCGCGGGCTCGGTGGGGGTGTTGGCCTGGGTGGGGGTGGCCTCTATGGGCTGCCAGTCCCCCAGCACCTGCAGGGCCGGCGGCCTGGCGTGGCCGTTCACCTTCGGCGGGCTGGCAGTCATGGCGGTCAAGTCCCTTCGGTGGTCAGCTACGACGGTTCAAGATGGGGACCGTGGCGGCGGGGGGGGGGGATCCGCCGCCACCGATCGGGGTTCAGCGCTGTACGACGGGCTTGTCGATGTCCCGGTGCTGGACGATCACGGCGTGCCCCGCGGCGATCAGGCGGGTGGCGAGGGCGCGGGCCACGGTGGGGGCGCGGTGCCGGCCGCCTGCACAACCTGCGGCGACGGTGATGTCCCCGGCGGACGGGCCGGCAGCGAACGCGGTGACCGCTTCCGCGGCGGCCGCGACCAGCTGCCGGATTCCCGGCGTGCCCATCACCGCGTCCCGCACTTCCCGGTCCTTCGCGGTCATGTAGCGGAGCTCCGGGGATACGTGCGGGTCCCGGAAGTGGTGGCGAAGATCCACCGTCAGGTCCGCTGCGGGCGGGGCGTCGTGCAGGTAGCCGAAGGAGACGACCGTGACCGTAGCCATCAGGCGACGTCCCCGAGGCTGGCGCCGAGCAGCTCGTCCGTGAGCGACGCGCCCGGGTTGGCCTTGTCGTAGCGGGCCGCCTCGGCGAGCAGGGCCAACTCGGCGAACCTGTCCCTGGCGGCCAGGTAGCGGCGGATCAGACCCTCGCGGTAGGCCGCATCGGACGACGGGGCAGACGTGATCAGGGTCAGAGACATGGCAGTGCCTTTCGAGTGGTCAACAGAAGGAAGGGAGGTGGTGCGGGAAGTGGGGGCCGCGGCTGGCGGGACGGGGGCGGACACCGCCAACCGCGGCGGTCTAGGGGCGTTCAGCCCTGGGGGTGGGGGCGGGGCGGCCGGATCGGAAGCTCGGGCTTCGTCCGCTCGTGCTCAGCCACGACGCGCACCCTCCCCGTGCAGGTGCGAGCACTTGTCCACCCAGTTCAGGTGGATCTGGCAGGTCGACCGCTGACCGTCCGGCGTCTGCCGGGCCGTCTCCTGGTACAGGCGCAGGACCAGGTCGTCGGAAGCGTCCGCGGGGATTCGGGCCAGCGTCGGGGCGGTCACGCTTCACCGCCGTCGAACGTCGGGTAGATCGTGGCCCGGATGGCGCCCACCGGCTCCGACTGCTTCCACGTGAAGGGGGCGTACAGGTGGATGGCGCCCGCCGAATCGGTGCGCTCCGACCACTGCGAGCCCAGCCGGCCCGCCCACGCCACGAAGGCACGGCGCGTCTCGTCGGGCGTCGCGGTCAGGGAATCGGCGGTGCCGGTGATCGCACCCGACACGGCGATCGTCCACGCCATCGCGGGCAGATCATCGAAAGCCAGCAGGTCACCGAGCACCAGGTGCGCGGAACGCTGCCACCGACGGAGATACACCTCCGTCGACTCCCCGGCCATCACGCACCACCCTTGGCGGCGAGCTTCCGCTCCAGGCTGCGCATCGCATCGCCAGCAGCCGGCGGAAGCGGGGCGGTGCGGACGTAAGACGCGGCCTCGTGGGCGGCGCGGTCGGCAGCCGACAGCGGCGCCTGGTGATCGGCGCGCACGGGCGCAGCAGTAACGGTAGTCATCGGCGTGCCTTCTTCCTGGCTTCGGAACGGCTGCTGGCTGCGGCCCGACAGGCACGGCAGTGCTTGTAGCCCTTCGGGTCGGTGTACGTGTTCTGCGAGTCGAGCGCGTGCCCCTTGGCGCACGCATCGGCTCCTCGGCTCCGACGCGGCACAAGCGGAGCAGCCACGCCGATCGGCGGTTCGTTGAGAGGCGTGCCGGCGGCAGCCGCCTGCCTCTCTCGCGCGGAGGTGATGGAGCAGACCCGGCAGCGCCGACCTCCGTCCGGGTCAACGCTGAGGTTGTTGCCGGATAGGGAGTGGCCCCGCTTGCAATGGGTCTTGCTCGCATTGAGGGCCGCCGGGGCTATCGGCGAGCGCATGATGTTCTCTCGGCAAGTGACCGGCTCCAGGTGATCCGGGTTGCAGCACTCGCGCACCCGGCAGAGGTGATCGATGTGCAGGCCCTGGGCGATCTCACCGACGAGAAGCATGTACATCACGCGGTGTGCGTACATGCCCATCTGCCCCAGGTAGAACCGGCCGTAGCCAGCCTTGTAGCGCGGCCCGTTCCAAATCCAGCAGCCGGCCTCGTTCTCGGAGGCACGAGACCAGAGCCTGTCCAGTTCCGCCTGGGTGAACTTGCGGCTCAGGCCAGACGGCAACGTGACCGGCTTCAGGCTGTCGAGAGCGGGCTGTGTGGACTTCACCTAGGCCACCTCACTCGGGACCTGCGCGGTGCGCAGGAACTCGGCCAGCGTGGATTCGGCGACTCGGAAGCGGGGGCGCCCGGCTCCCTTGGCGATGTTGATGGCGGACAACCGTCCGGAGGTGATGAGGCCGCGCACGTGCTGGGGCGTACTGCCGATGCGCTTCGCCACCTGCCCGGTGGTCAGGTAGTCGCCCGTGGGGGCGACAGATGCAGACGTCACTAGGTGCTCCCCTGCGGTCGACTGGGGTGGACACCTAGATAGAAGCAGATTGCTCCAGAGCAATCAATAGCTCTAGAGCAGATGGACCACTTCTAAGACAACAAAAAAGCCCCCACCCGTTGAGTGGAGGCCAAGAAGCGGCAGGTCAGGCCGGGAAGTCGTACACCAGGAGGAACCGCGAAGCGTCCAGAATCATTCGATTGATCTCGACGACGCGACCATCCGCTCGCATCGCTGAGCGGTGCTGCTCCACAACGGGCGCACCGGCCGCCAGGTGCAGGTCGTCAACCTCCGCCGGGGTCGCCAATCGACAACGCAACTGCTCACGGAACTGCACCGGCCCGTGTCCCGCTTCACGGAGTCGCGCATAGGTGCCGCCCGGGCCGGAGTCGATCTGCGTAATGCGCGTGCCGCGCGCGAGGTCGTCCGGGATGTACGAGGTCGCACGCATGACGACTTCCCCTTCCACTACGTAGCGGCGATTCCGCCGCCACACCGACTCGCCCTCTTCCAGGTCGAGGGCGCGGGCTACATCCGCCGGAGCGTCGACCAGCTCAATTTGCACATCCCGCGCCTCAAGCTGCCGGTCGTCAATGTCGACGTCCCACATCGATCGCCCTTCGCCCCACTGAGAGGTCGAGAGACGCTTGAGGGCGTTGCGAACGATGGGCCGCCATTCGGCGACATACCAGCCAGAGCCAACCCGCGACTCGATCAGGCCCTCATCGCGCAGCACGCCGAGAGCTTGGCGGACGGTCATCTGCGAAACGTCGTAATTGGCGCGCAGATCCCGCTCAGAGGGCAGCTTGCGCTTCTCGCCGAACTCGTCGGCGCTGATCCGCCTACGCAGGTCGTCGGCGATCTCCCGGTACTTGTGCGGCTCGCCGGGCTTGCGTGGCACAGGCTCTCCTTAGGGACGGATTCATCTAGAGCAACGCTACCTGCTCTACATCAGCGCTGGTCAATGCGCACCTTTGGCAGATCCAGGCGAGAGACTGGCGTCAATTGCTCTAGAGCGCTACGTTGGCGTAGTCGCGTTGTGACAGTGCGCACACCACGGCAACGCTTTGCACGCCCACGCACGAAAACGGCCGGACGGTCGCCACCGTCCGGCCGAAGAAGCGGCGGGTCGCCACCCGCCTAAGCAACTCAATCCTGCTGAGATTGGAGTCTGCCCATGACTGTAACGCTCTCCCCCCTCCTGGACCACCTGCTCGACGCCCCGCTCCCCCAGCTGCTGGCCGAGTTGGACGTCGAGCTGGTCGACAGCAGCATCACGGACCGCACGTTCTTCGGCGCGTTCGTGGAGCATCGGAGCGGCAGGCGCATTCTGTCGATGCCGCCCGGCCGGTCCGTCTTCGAGCGGGATACGGCGGCGCGGATGCTCCTCGCGGAGGGGCTCGAGCTGGATGCTCCGCCGCTGCCGGCGCCGTTCGAGGTGACGCGCGGCTGACCGCACGCCTGAAGGCCCCCGCTCCGGTTGGAGCGGGGGCCTTCGTCATGGCCGAGCCTGGTCGGTCACTTGGTCCTCCATGCGGCGCGCGCGGCTGCGCGTCGGGTGGCGCGGTTCGGTGTGGGGTCGGGGGCGGTGTCGTCGACGACCTGCTCGGCGCGGACGAGTTGCTGCTCCCAGGTGACGCCCGGGGCCGGCGCACGCTCGCCGCGGGGTTTGGATGAGGGGCCGGTCATGCGGCCTCCTTTCGGGCCCACGCGGGGCGGTGAGGCGCTGTGCGCCGTTCTGCGGGTGCTGGCGGCTCCGGGACCGCGTCGGGCTGTTCGGTCGTGAGAGGGGCACTCAGGGCCGTTCTCGGGCCTGTTGCGGCCAGAGCCGCCGTCACGCCCCGCCACAGCACCCGCCCCGCCCACCACACGGCCGCCACCACCGAGTGCAGAACCACCGCGGCGACGAAGGCGAGCGCGGCAATCCACGCGGCGAGCGCCCACCCGACCGTGACCACCGTGTCGACCGCCTCCCCGATCACGACGTGGGCCCCTCGTCGAGTAGTCCGGCGATCTCCCGCATCCCCGCCAGCCGCCGTTCCGTCAGCGCCAGTGCGGCGGCGTCCTGCGCGAGGCGGTGGGCGCTCCCGTGTCGTCCGGCAGCGATCTCGTCGGCGTAGATCCGGGCGGCGACGGCGAGTCGCTCGGCCTCGCGTTCCAGTTCCTCGACCGTGAGTTGGAGTTGGCGGGTGACGAAACGGCGGGTGAGTTCGGCGGCCATGTCAGGCCTCCTCGTCGGTGTCGGCTGCCGCAGGCTGCACCGGGACGGCGGGCGCATCGAGGACGTCACACAGGCCGCACACGACAGCGGGCGGCAGAAGGACGCCCTGCGCTACCGGGCAGACCTCGCGGTGCAGATCCCGGACGCGCTTCAGCTTGCCGGTGAGCGCGGACGCCCCAGTCCCGTACTCGTCGACCATGCGGCCGAGGCGGCGCACCTCCTGCTGTGCCTGGCCGAGGGCTGCTTCGTGCCCGCACTCGATCGGGTCGGGGCAGCCGGGCGTCTCGGTGTCGGGCTGCTGCTGCTCCTCGTCGGCCCGCAGCACGGCTGCTGCTGCGGCTCGTGTCCCCGCGTCCCACGCGTCAGCCAGCCCGCTGTGGTGCTGGTAGCGGTCGGGGATGGGCAGCCGGACGGCGCGCGCGGCAGCCTCACGCAGGACAGCGGGCAGGTCGACGGTGGGCGTGGGGGCGGGCTGCGCCTCGTCGGCCATACGGCGCAGCAGGGTGGCGACAGCGTCGCGGTCGCGGGTGTCCCACCAGAAGCCGCCGTCCTCGTCGAGCTGCGGCCGGTAAGGGATCGGCCCGGGGTGCGCAGCAACGGCCTCGGCGGCCCACATCAGGACGGCGGCCTGGTCTGTGGTCGGCGGCAGAACGGGCATGATCGCGTCGGCGAGGTCGCCACGGCGCATGTCGGGCCGGTAGTCGGCCTGTTCAAGCGCTACGGCGATGCGGTCGCGGAGTGTGGCCCGGTCGGCGCGCTCGGCGAGCAGCTGCCGTCCGCAGCGTGCGCCCTTCAGCCACTCCCGGACATCAGCCGTGGTGATCTGGCGGGCTTCACGGTCGGCGATGTCGCAGCACTCTCCAACGAACGCGAGCGCGTCCTGAGCGCGGTACAGGTCGGTGCTCAGTTCGTCGGCCAGGTCGCGGGCTTCCTCGGCGGTCAGTTCCTGCGCGGCCCGGTCGGCGGCGGGCGGCAGCACGGCCAGCACCGCGTCGGCGTGCTCGCCGTACTCGTCCGGTTCGATGCCGTCGTCGTCGAACTCGAAGCCGCTGGCCTCACAGATGGCGCGGCGGATGCGGTCGCGGAGTGTGGCCCGGTCGGCGGGCGGCGGCGGCACCGGCGCGGTGGCGAGCAGTTCGGCAGCGGCCCGGCACACCCGCTCGTGCTGCACCGGGAACGTCGGCTGCCCCGGCCCGGGGATGGCGACCGCGTCCCAGAGGGCGTCGGCCTGCTGGACGGTGAGGCCGTGCGTCGGGTCAGGCTGCGTCGGGTTGGTCATGGTGGTCCCTTCGGAGAGAATCGGAGACGCCGGCCGGGCGCGATACGAGCGCGCCCGGCTGGTCCTGTACGGGTGGTCACGCGGCAGCCGATGCCGTCGGCGAAGAGGCAGGGTGGTCGCACTGCGGGGACCGGCCGGAGCGGCATATCGCGGCCACCTGCTCCATGGCCTGGAGGTTCTTGCGGCCCCAGTCCCGGGCGCGTTCCTCGTGGCTGGTCCGGGAGTCCATGAGGTGACATCCACCGGGCCACTCCGTCGGGTTCCAGGGGTTGTAGTCGTTGCGGCGCCATTCGACGAAGTGGGCGCGATGGGTGGGGCACAGATCGCCGGGTATCGGTGTGGCGGCTGCCTCGGACGCAGTCATGTCGTGTCCTCTCGGTCGGGGCGGGTGCCGTGGTTGGTCTTTCGTTCCGGGCTGGCAGGTCACGCTGCGGCGATCTGTGCGGCAATTCGCTCGGCAGCCTGCACACGTTGCGCAGCCAGCTCTGCGGCGGCCCGGTCGATCTCGACGAGAAAGCAGCGGCGACTAGCCAGCACAGCGGCCACGCCCGTCGTCCCGGATCCGGCGCACGGGTCGACCACAAGGTCGCCGCGCAGGGTGCTGGACTCGATCAGGTCGGCGAGCAGCGGTACCGGCTTCTCATTCGGGTGCCGCGTGTTGCCGTTGGGACGCTGATAGCGCAGGACCGATCCCTTGCGAAGGCGGGCCGCCAGACCTCCGCGTCCGGAAGACCGGTCGGAAGGCCGCTTGCGGTGCACCCCGAAGGCGATGGGTTCGTGGCTCGCCGACCACGCCGTGGTGAGGTCTCCTTGAGGCAGCAGGATCTTGTCCCAGACGAGATCGGCTACCGCTCCCAGCCTGAGCGGCTCGGCCGCATCCTCAGAGCGGTAGCCGAACACGTACACGTGGCGGGAGTTGGCGAGGCCGCGATCGTGGCTGCCGCCCGGAGCGGCCCACTCGCCGAGGATCGCCAGCCAGTCCTGTGTGCCGTCGTCGCCAGCAATGGCGGGGCGGCTGGCCCAGTTGCTGCGGTAGTCGATGCCGTAGGGCGGGTCGGTGCACAGCAGTCCGTACCCGTCTGGGACGGCGGCGAGGATCTGCGGATCACGGCAGTCGCCCCAGATGATCGTGGCGCGCTCCGACTGGTGGAGGATCTGGCCGCCGGCGGGCGGGGTGAGGTCGAGGGCAAGCGTTTCGGCGGTCATGGGTGTGTCTCCTTCGGGTGTGGGGGCGGGTCAGGTCACGGGGCGCAGAACACGGACGGCCGTGAGGGCGAAGTCCGGCAGCGGCGTCCCGTAGCGGGCGTTGTGCGAGGCGACCGTGTCCAGCCAGTCCGCGAAGGCGATGGCCAGCTCCGGCGTGAACAGCCCGGCCAGCTGCGAGCAGACGCCGCCCATGCCGTTCTCGAATCCGTCCCGCCAGGCGGTGGCCCGGTCGTAGCAGGACCAGAAGTCGTCGTGGTCGAGGTCGGCGAGAGCGGCCTCGGCGATGGTGCGGATGTGGGCGGCGGTCTGGTGGACGGTGAGCGCGGGGCTCGGCGGCGGCAGCAGCGGCGTGGTGGTGGTCATCGGCCGGCCCCAGCAGACACAGCAGCAGCGGCGGCGGCGGTGTCCTCGCGCTGCCACTGCTCCTCGTGCTCGCGAAGGCGGCACTGGACGTCGAAGGCGCCTTCGTAGTCGCGGTCCTCGCGGGCTTGCGTGACCAACTCGGCGAACGACTGGCGGATCTCGTTGCGCTTGGCCTCCACGGCCGGGCGCTCCAGCTCGGCAACGCGGGCGCGGAGGCGGCGGACTTCGGCGAGCAGCGTCCGCACGTCCTCGCGGGCGTGGGCGATGAACTCGCCGTTGCGGGTCTCGCTCGTCGGGTTCCAGTAGCTGGCCAGCTGGTGGCCGTCGGGGCCGAGGACGTCGGAGTAGTTCTCTGACAGCGTCCAAGGGCCGGGGGTGGCGGCTTTCGCGCGGGTGTCGATGTCGTCGAGCTGCTGGGCGGTGAGCGGGGTGGGCTGGGTGTGCTGGTTCATGTGGGGTGTCCTGTCGTGTGTGGTGGCGGTAACCGGGTCGCGCGGTGGGCCGGCCGGTCAGGGCGGGCGCGGGACTACGGGCGGATCAGGCGGCCTCGCCTTCGATGACGCGCAGCTTCGGCTTGCCCGTACCGCGGCCTTCGAGCCGGTCCAGCTCGGCTTCGAGGGTGGCGAGGTGCGCGGCCTGCTCCTCAGGCGTCCACCGTGAGACCGGCTCGGAACGGCGGCGGGCGGGCTGGGCGTGGCCGAACGTGCCAGTCGGCAGGGCCTCGGCCATGAGGCGCTCGTAGGGCGTCATGCCGCTTCCCCAATCTCGGCACGGAGCCAGGTCTCGTGGGCAGCGGCGTCGTAGGGTCCGGCGGCGAGCCACTCAGCGGTCGCCTTGGCGGCGGCCTCCTTGCGCCAGCCGCGCTTGTTGGAACGCAGGGACAGCTCGCCGTCCTGCCAGCTGTCGCCGCAGTGACAACAGGTGACCGTGGGCCCGTACCAGGCTTCGTCCTGGACGAGCATGCGGCGCCGGGTCTTGCAGGTGACGCAGCGGAGGATGCGGCGAATCGGGTACCGCCGGGCGCGGCAGACGATGACGTTCATGCGGCGGTGGCCTCGGCTTCCTGGTAGCGGCGGGCGTGGACGGTGGTGCGGGCGCGGCCGTCTTCGTGGCAGGGCACCTCGGGCGTGACCTGGCATTCGGGGCAGCAGGCCGTGGCCTCGGCCCAGGCGGACACCCGCTGCGGGTGGGGCTGCGGAAGCTGCCGGCCGGAGGCTCGCAGGACGCAGGGCCGGTGTGCGTGGGCGCCGCAGTGCGGGCACGGGACGGCGCGGGCCGGGTGCTGGGCGGCTCGGACGAAGTGGCGGAGGCTGTCGGGCATCGGGGCGCCGGAGTGCAGGGTCATCGGGTCTCCTTGGGCGGGCAGTTGCCGCAGTCACAGGGCTGATCAGGGAAGTGCTCGGTGTTGCGGTAGTGGCGGACAGCCGCATCCCAGGCGGCTTTCGGCAGGGACCACTCCGGTGGCGGGCCGGGCGGGGAGCTGCCGGTCGGCCAGGCGCCGGGCCGGTGGCCGGGCGGCTTCGGGGCTGCAGGTTTCGGCGGCTGGGCGCGGCGGGCTTTGCCGGCGGCGATCTGCTGCCGCATGAACGCCTTCAGGTCCGCTCCCCCGCCCTCCGCACGCATCGCCTTGATGTCTTCGACCTCCGGCTCCCAGTCAGCGGTCACGACACGGCCTCCTCGTCGACGATCACGGCGTCGGGGATGTCGTCGGCTTCGCGGGCGAGGTGCGCGGCGGACATCTGCCGGATCCGCTGCTCCTCGGCGGCCCGCTCCGCCTCGGCGGCCTCAGGGATGCCGTTGGCGGCGCGGAGGCGGGCGCTGTGCGGCTTCAGACGCGGCTTCCCCAACGGCTGACGGTCCGTGCCGCCGGGCGCCTTGCACGGCTTGCCTATCGCCGCCCGGCACTTCTCCACCGGGCACACGACGCCCAGCGGGCCAGAACGGCGCACCGAGTCGATCAGCTCGGCCTCGACGGTGTCCTCATCGTCGACGGTCCGGTTGCCTTCCCAGCCGCGGGCTTCCAGCTCGCCCATCAGCTCGCGGGACGGGGCGCCCTCCAGTGCCAGCCGGCCGGTGGGGGCGGGGATGCGCCCGGAGGCGATCGCCTGAGTCTGGCCGCGGAGGCGGGCCAGGTACTCCGGCACGGTCTCGTCAGCGATGGGCTCGTACTGGAAGTTCTCCAGACGGGCACTGCGGATCTTCGTGCGGAGGGTCCGGATGTGGTGCGGCAGGATCCACAGCCGCTCGTTCGGATTCTGCGGCGGAGTCCGGTAGTAGAGCGCCACCGCGGCCTTCGCGTCCGCGTCCAGCGGCACGTCCTCGAGGGCGGCGGCCCAAGCCACAGCAGCAGCAGCAGACGGGTTGCGGTTGTCGAAGGCGGCGGCATGGCCGAGGAGTTCGGCCGCCTCGGTCGGATTCATGCGGAGTCTCCTTGCTCAGCGAGTTGGGCGGCGATGTCGGCCCAGCCAGCGACCTTCGCGTCGGTGCCGGTGAGGGTCTGGCCAGAGGGCAGGGCGATGACGTTGGAGGCGCTGTGCGCCTGCCGCATCTCAGAGAAGGCGAACTGGAGGGTGCCGGGGCTGACGGGCTTCGACAGGGAGCCGAGGCGCTCGAGGGCTTGCCAGAGCTCTCCCGAGTCGGTGCCGTTGGCGAGGGCGTCGGCGATGACCTTGCGTACCTGGCGCTGGCTGTAGGCGTTGCCAGCGCGATAGCGATCGAGGAAGGCGTCGGTCATCCGGTCTTCGATGGCCCTCTCGCCCGTCTGCGAGACGGCGGGGCTGTCGGACGACTGCCGGGGGGTAGGGGGGTTTCCCTTCCCTTCCCTGTTCCCTTCCCTTCCTTTCCTTTCCTGTGATGAGTCCTCACTGAGGTGTGCGTGAGTATTCAGTGAGTCGCTGTCGTGCCTGGTCACAGGGTCAGGAGGGGTCGGATCGCCCTCTTCGGGGGCCGGAAGCTTGCTTGGTGTCGGACGGTTGATCCTTTGGTGCTCAATCCAGCCCGTGACGGCGATGTACCGCTTTCGATTGAGCGTGTAGCGAGTAATCAGTGAGGACTCAGTGAGTGCCTTCAGGTCGATCTCGATGTCGGCCGCGGTGCGGTCGTCGAGCGGCCAGATCGCCGCCTTGATCAGGCGAGCGTCGTCCACGCATCGGCCGGCGTCGTCAGCGTGCGTCCACAGGCCAATGAAGGTGAGCCGCTGCTCGGGCGTGAGGTCGGCGATCGTGAGCGAGGTGAAGAACTCGGGCTTGATCGTGCGGATGCGGGCCATCAGTTCTCGCCGCCCACAGGGCGCGCCGCGATCTCAAACACAGAGAGGTGCCGGGTGAGGCAGGTACTCAGGTCTGGGTCTTGATACGCGCCAGCGCCTGTTGCTGCCGGGTAGAGGTCGGCGATCCAGATGTCGCCGTCGCCCACTCGCCACAAGTTCTCGAGGAATGTGGATCGCTCGGAGTGGGTTGGCCAGCGCCCGGATGAAGCTTCGAAGGCCCCGGCCCACGTCTCGATAACCCTCGCGACGTATTCCGTTACGCCGACCTTGCCCATCTCCTCTTCACTGAGCCCGAAGTGGAGGAGCCCCGTTCGCCGGGATCCCGCGTAGGCGGCGGCTCGGGCGACACGGCCGATGTAGATGTCGGCGTCGAGAAGGGTGTTGATCTGGGCCTGAATGCCTTGGGTGAGCTTGTCGTCGGGATACTCCCCTGCCGCACTGAGCCAGGCAGAGGTCCACTGCTGAAGAGCGTCCTCTCGGTCCGCCGCCTTGAGCGCCTCGGTCGCGTCGGCCTCGCCGAACCAGGCTGCATGTTGAGCGGCGTAAAGGACGCGGTGAGCATCCTCCCGTTTCCGCAACTGCTGGACGCTGGCCCGGAACTTGTCCAGAGCTTCGTTATCGATCTCGCCGAACTGTTCGTTTGTCCAGACGTCTACCGCTGCCTCGATCAGGGAATCTGCCGTCGGTTCTGCTGCGGGAGCGCCCCCGACGATCCTTCGCGCCTCCGCCTGCAGGGCAGTCACCTTGTTCCAGGCGATGCCGCAGACGTAGCGGAAAGTCCTGTCGGGCTTGACCTTCTGGTTGGCCATGGCGGCGTCGACGATGTCGGCCCACATCCAGGTGGGGATGCCGGCGACGCGGAAGCGTTCGATGCTCTGCTTCCAGCCGTCGTCCAGCGGGACCTTCTCGGTCTCGTCCTTGCCGACGTGCCACCGGTTCCATTCGGCGAGGAATGCGTCGCGGTACTCGTCCTTCGGCTTCTCCAGTTCCTGAAGGTTGACCGCGGCCTGCTTCATGGCGGCGGCCCAGCGGAGGGCGTCGTCGCTGACGCCGGCGACGACTGCGGAGTCGACGGTGGCGCTGCTCTTGCCGCTATTGCAGGGCTCGCAGCTGGTGGCGAGGTTCGTCGGTTCGTCGGTGCCGCCGAGCGCGACGGGGGTGACGTGATCGACGCGCAGCGGTACGTCCGGGGCGGACGCGCCGCAGTAGCGGCAGGTGTGGTTGTCCCTGCGGAGGATCTCGTAACGGAGGCGCTTGGAGACAGGCATGAATTGGTGTCCTTTGATCGTTCTGTACAGCGGTGTCTGCGAGCGCGAAGAGCCGCACGGGGACTGAGAATTAACGCTCCCGTGTACGTACACGACCCTACCGGTCGTGTACGTACACGGCAACGTTCTATCTGGCGCGCGTGTACATACACGCGCTACGCTCACGGCATGGCCCCGAAGGAGACCCACACGACCGCGCGCCCCGTCCGCATCCCGAAAGAGGACTGGGACGCTTTCGGCGCGCTCGTGGGTGATCGGGAGCGGTCGCGGTTGATCCGCGAGTTCATCGCCTGGTACCTGCGCCGGCCGAAGGCGACGCTGCCCAAGCGGCCGGACGCCGCGATCCATCGCTCCGACGGCAAGGTTGTGGCCGTCGAGGTGAAAAGCACGCACCGACCGCCTGGGCACTGACCTCATCGCTCCTCCTCCCCGGCCCCGCTTGTGCGGGGCCGTTGTCGTGTCCGGGCTAGGCGGCTTGTCGGCTGCGGGCGTAGTAGACGGTTTGTCGGGTGCAGCCGACGCGTTCGGCGGTGACCCGCGCGGGGAGCCCCCACTGGTCGCATTGGGCGATCGCGGCACGCCGTTCGATCCAGGTGAGGTCTGCGGGCGGTTCTCCGGCGGCGGCCCGTTCGACGGCGATCTCGTCGGGTGCGGGCGGCGCCCATGTCCAGTCGTTGCCGGCGGCCCGTCGTTTACTGCGGGCGCGGTGGACGGTGCGCTGGGAGCAGCCGAGTTGTTCAGCGACGGCCCGGGCTGAGAGCCCCTGCTCGTCGAGTTCGGCGATGGCGGCGTGGAGTTCGGCGGCGTTCATGCGGCTTCTCCCATCTGGCGTCGCGTCACTCGGCGTTGTTGCTGGCTGGCGCCGCCCCAGATCCCGGTCATGGCGCCGTCGACGGCTTCGAGCCGGTTGGCGTGGGCGGTGCAGTCGGGTCGGACGGGGCATTCACCGCAGATGCGTTTCGGCTGGCGGCTGCCGTGGCCGGGTCCGGTTTCGGTCCACGCTTCGGGGTCGGCTTGGGCGCAGAGAGCGGCGTCCATCCAGGCGTAGCGGTCGGCGGTCACGCGGCCATCCCCAATCCCGCAACGGCCTTGCGCCACTGCCTGTCGGCGGTGAGGTGGACGGTGCACAGGCCGCGCCCAGAACGCGCCTTGCGGCAGCCGTCGACGGTGCACAGCTGGTCGGGGCCGAGCATCCCGGCGTCGGCTTCCCACTCCTTGACGAGCCGCTCGTACACGCTGAGGTGGACGGAGACGACGGCGCGTTCCATGCCGTGGCGCCGGAGCCAGAGGGCGGCTTCGCGGAGTTCATCGCGGGTGAGCTCGGGCCTCGGCGTCTCGCCGGTGATGGCCCGCTCGACGGCGTAGTAGTCGACCTGCTCGGTGCTGAACTGGTCTTCGGTGGCCGGCGGGATGTAGACGGGGCGACGGCCGCAGGCGCGGCTGGCGGTGAGCTTGAGGTGGCGCCTCTCGATCATGAGATGTCCTCCTTCCGGCTGGCAGTGGGCAGTGCGTTGATGCGGCGGCAGGTCCACAGGGCGTCGATGTCGATGCCGCGTTGGTTGTCGGGTGCGGCGGGGATGTGGCGGCGTTCGCGCCAGAGGCTGCGGACGGCGAGCACGGCGCCGGGGGCGAGGACGGCCGGCACGAGCCAGGCGAGGTTCACGCGGCGGCCCTCCTAGCGGCGGCGGTGCCTTTCCAGGTGCGCACCCCGCTGTGGTGGACGGTGGGGCGGGCGGAGCAGGCCCAGCCCGCTTTCTTCACGTAGCCCTCGTCCTGCAGGAGGGTCATGAGCCGGCCCCAGTGAGCTTGCGGGTTCGGGGGCTGCGGCAGCTGGTGGGCGTCGGCGATCTCGAAGGTGGTGAAGGTGCGGCCCGACGCGGCGGCGGCTATGAACTTGGGCCAGACTTCGGCGAGCCACGACTCGTAGTCCTCGGCCTGCCGCTGCGTCTTCGTCTGCCGCGGCTCGGGGACGCTGCCGTCGAGGGCGGGCTGCACGATCGCGGTCATGACGCCGCCTCGTCCTGCTCCGCGCTGCCTGTGGGCAGTTCGATGACCTGGCCCTGGTCACCGTGGCCTAGCGTGGGGCGGTCCTCGCGCAGCTCTGCGTGCAACCAACGCAGCCCTTTCGGGGTGACCACGGTGTACGGGTGCGCGCCGGCCGCGCTGACCTCTGTGCGCACCGCGAAGTACCCGCGGTCGATGAGGTTCTGGTAGGGCAGAGTGGAGTTCTGCATGATGATCCCCATCCCGCGGAGCAGGTTGAGGAACCGCGTGCGGCCGACGCCCGTAACTGGGGCGAGGACCTTGGCCACTGCCCCCATGTCGAGGTAGCCGTCGGCGGCGATCAAGTCGTCGTACCCCTCAGCCTTTGGTGCGAGTTCGGCCACCTCACGGGAGAGTTCCGCGTTGGTGGTGGCGAGGTGCTGCTCGCGTTCCAGGGCGGCGATGTACCGATGTGCGAGCTCCAGCTCCGTCATCGGTCGTTCGGCCCGGACTTCCGCCTCCCGGGTGCGCATCGCGAAGTAGGCCTGCGCTGATGCGACCTCCGGCTTGTTCGGGTCGCCGTTCATCGCAAGCAGATAGGCGGCGACTCGGGTGAGGCGGTAATCAACCGAGGCGGGGCCGCTCTGACCTGCAACTTTACGCGTCTCCGTAAAGTTCTCCGCCACGTCGAGGCCCTGATTGCGCGCTGCCGTCTTGGCCCGCCCGAGGGCGGGAGCCAGAGACTGCCACTTGCGGTAGCCCATGAGGGCCTGAAGATCGCGAGCGGACCACCGGCCGTCTGCTCCCATAGCAGCGTCGAAGGGCGACCCCGTTGGCTCTTCAGGGTCGGGGGTGGCGACGAGGGTCTTCACAGGTTCCTCCCGGGGTGTGGTGTGCTGGTGGTGGGGCCGCCCCGATTCCCGCGGGGCGGCCTCAGGTGTGCGGGCTACTGCTCGGTGGGCTCGGGCGCGGGTTCGGCCTGCGGTTCGGCGGCCAGCCAGGCGAGGAGCGGGCCGGCGATGTCGCGCGCTCCCTGCGGGCGCTGGATGACCTTGCGATTGAGGGCCGGGCAGCGGGACTTGAGGACTTCGAGGGTGTTGTCTATGTCCATCGCCACGGCAACGTCGAACTCGTACTCGATGCCCTTGCGCTGCTCGGGCCGGGTGCCGACCTGCTTCGGCTTGCCGTTCTCCAGCACCCATTCCGTGTAGGAGCGCATCGAGGCGACGACGTGGCCGGGGTAGGCGAGGATCGCGGCGACCATGTCGTTCTGCATGGGGGTGCCGTCTTTCCAGCCGGCGAACTTGTTGCCGCCGTACCTGCTGCTGGCCTTCTCGACCTGGTCGAGGGTTCCGTCGGTGCCCTTCCAGAAGTGGGAGAGGCTGTCGACGAACACGGTCGGGTATCCGGCGTGCGCCGCGGCGTCGAGGGCACGGGCAAGGTCTCGCGGGTCGTAGCGGTCCATGGCGAGGGTGTCGAACTGGATGCCGCCGATCCCGGCGTACAGGCTGGCTGCACCCTTCTCGGTGTCGATGACGGCGAACCGCTTGCCCTCGGACAGGCCGTGGCAGATGCCGAGGCCGGTCCAGGTCTTGCCGGAGCCGGACAGTCCCTGGATGGACAGGCGGGCCTTACGGCCGGCCTTGCTGGCGGGGCTGAACGCGAAGTGCTCAGAGGTGGCCTGCTGGGCAGGGCGAGCAGCGCGGACAGGCGGCGGAAGCTGGGTCACGAGTTCTCCTGGGCGTACTTGCGCTCCACCCACGAGGGGAGCGAGAGGTAGGTGGTGCCTTCGCTGTAGGCGGGCCAGTGGCCGGTCTGTCGACACATGGCGTAGGTCCACAAGGCGCGGTCGTTGAGTTCGCCGCCGATCACGCGGGCGGGGAAGTCGAGTTCGACGACGGTCACCAGGTAGGGCGGTTGCTTTTCCTGGAAGACGAACTTGAAGGAGCCGCTGGGCGGGATGAGTCCGAGGTGGATGGCGCCGCGGCGGTAGAAGTCGTCTTGCTGGTGGTAGCCGTAGTCCTGCACGGCTTTCTGCAGGTAGTCGGGGTGGACGGACCGTGCGGACTTGTAGTCGACGATCTCGTCGGGGCGGAGCCAGTCGATGCGGCTGCGCCGCCAGATGTCGTCCTCTTCCCAGAAGATCGACTGTTCGGCGAGGCCGCTCCCTGGGGTGAGGAGATCGGATGCTTCGGGGTGGTTGGCGAGGGCTTCGGCCATGTCGTCGATCCGCTGTCGCGCCTCGGCTTTGAGGGGGACACCGCCGGCTGCCCGTATGGCGGCGAGCCGGGCCTTCGTCTCGTTGGTGTCCCAGCGCTTCTCGTCGACGACGACGAGCTCGGGGCCGTTGCCGAGGATCACGGTGTGCGCGGCGGTGCCGAACTCGAACTCGGGCTTGTAGGGCTCGGGGTTGTCGAGGAAGTACTTGAAGCGGGCGGGGCAGTCGGCGAGGCGGCGGGCGCCGGTCGAGGAGAGGCTGCCTCCGGGGATCGGGTCGGAGTGGTAGAGCTCGGCGTCGATGTCGTACAGGCCGGGCTGCACCTCGACCGTGGCGGTCATGCGACGCCGTCCAGGGGCATCGGGCGGGCGCACGCCTCACACAGGCCGGCGGGAACGAACGGGCCGTCGGTGCCCTGGCAGCGGGTGCAGCGGATCGCGGCGGCGGCCTGGAGTTTGGCGAGGCCGTCCTCGTCGTACCGGGCCAGGTGCAGCGCCTCGGACAGTTCCGGGTAGGCGTCGCGAAGGATGGCCCGGTTGCGGACGTCTGCGGATTCGATGGCGGCCATGAGGTGCTGGGTGAAGGTGCCGGGCTGCGCGCCGCCGCACCGGTCGTAGCGCCACAGCACGTGACGTGCGGTCTCCGTCGTGATGGTGATGCTGCTGGTGCTCATGTGATCTCCAAGAGGGTGTGGGGTGCCGGGCGCCGCCCCGCCGAGGGGGAGGGGTGGGGCGGCGCCTCGGCTGCCGCGGAGCTTTGGGGGAAGAGCTCGACGCGGCCGTATGGGAGGTGTCGGCCGGGCCGCTAGTCGGCGTCGGCGAGCTCGACGACCCGGTTGTGGGCCTCGTTGAAGTCGTCGGTGTCGAGGCCCATCCACGGCACGCGGTGCGTCATGGCGACCATGACGTCGAGGGCGTTGTAGCCGTCCGCCTTGAACTCGGCGGCGGTGGCCTCGATGTCGGCGTCCGTGTAGGTACCGTTGTGGGTGACGTCGCCTGGCATGTAGCTGCTGCCGGGCTCGTCGCACCAGGCGTAGCTGAGCTTTGCGTACAGGTCCCGTGCGGTCTTGCTGCTGATGGTGACCTGGAGGTAGTCCTCGTCGCGTGTCCAGTCGATGCCGGACTCCACCAGGATGGCGACGCCCTTGAAGGCGTCCTCGCGGCGCATCGCTTCCGCGATGGCGCGACCGTCGTGGTGGCCGATTCGCCAGCGGGCTGGGCAGTTGATCGACTGGTCGTTCGGCATGCGGAAGACGACGAGGCCGGGTGCGGCCTGGATGGCGTCGGGGACGGTGTAGCGCTGCTCGCCGTGGACGACCATGCGGTACTCGGTGGTCTCACCGATCATGAGGATCTCCTGTGGGATGCTGGTGTCGGATCCCCGGGCGTCGGTAGCGCTCGGGGGTTTTGCTGTCCGGTTAGGCGGCGGCCGGGCTGGTGGGCTTGCGGCGCCTCGCGATGCGCACCGACTGGTTGCCGCGGGTCTGGCAGGGACAGTTCGGGTGGTGCTGGCGGCTGATGGCGAGCTGTCCCGGCTGGCCGCTCACGGTCGTGATCACGTGGTGGCCGTTGCGGATGCCGTCGATGCTGGTGGGCTTACGCATCGGCGTCGTCCTCGGTGAGGCTGGCCTCGAACTCGGCGTCCACGGCGTCCTGAAGGTCGCTGAAGAACCGGGAAGCGAAGCGGTGGAAGGCCTCCCCGTCGGGGGTCAGCTCGGTGGTGTTCTCGGACATGGGTTCTCCTTGCGGTGGCGGTCAGGTGTGCCCGGGGTCGGTGACGGGTCCGAGGAGTCCGGCGTCGCGGGCGTCCCAGAGGGCGCGGACTTCGCGGACGTCGATCGGGCCGGTCGCCTGGTCGGCGGGATCCGACGTGTCACGAACCCAGGCAGGGACGGTGACCCGGGCGGCGTTCGCCTCAGCGGCAAGCTGCGCGCCGAACTTCTGCCGCAGCCAAACGACTTCCTCAGCGAGCGCGTCGCGCTGGCTGGTGACGTCATCGATGTCGGCGAGCTGCTGCACGACGAGTTCTTCGGCCGCGGCCTGCTTGGCGCGGCTCTCCCTCAAGTCCTGCTGCAGGAGGGCAACCTCATCGCCGGCGGCGTGCAGGTTGCCGAGGAGGATCACGACTTCCTGCCGCAGCTTGGCGACCTTGTCGACGGCGCGTCGGCTGCCGGTGCCCTTGAGCTTGGGGATCAGGTGCAGGCTCATGGCTTCTCCAGTCCGGTGCGGTCGATGTATCCGGCGGCTTCCGTGGCCTGGAAGTCGGCGGCGGTGCGGAGTTCGAAGTTGCGTTCCTGTGCGTCGGCCAGCTCGGCTTCCAGGTCGGCGATCCGCGTCTTGAGCCAGCAGATCGCGGCGGCCGGGTCGGGGTCGACGGCCGGCGGGGCGGTCACCGGGTCGCCTCGGTGACGTTGCCGTTCCGGTCGACGTAGATCCGGAACGGGCCGCGTGTCCCGTGGCTGAGGCGGTCGCAGAGTTCCTCCCACGTCTCCCCCGGCCCGCTGTCAGCCGGTTGGATACCGACGAGGGCGGCGAGACCGTGGACGCGGACCACGGGCGGCAGCGCGGCAAGATCGGCGACCGTCATGTCGTCACCCCTTGTGGGTGGCGGCGCAGCCACTCGCGGCGCAGCCTGTAGCGGGCGTGGACCTTGTCGACGGCGTCCAGGTACTCGGCCGTCGTCCACGGGCGGACACCCCTCGCGCGGGCCTCCCACGCCGCCTCCACGGCCAGCACGGAATCCATCTCCAGGTCAGCCAGCGGGCGGGGTTCGGTGACGGTCGCCATGTCACGCCACCTCCGCCGTCTTGAGGGAGGCCGCGTAGAGGTCGATGCCGTGGCGGATCGCGTGACAGCAGTGCAGGAAGCCGGGCGTGTAGTCGCAGAACTTCCACTCCCAGGTCTCGCCGAACGTCCAGCCCTGGTACCGGAAGTCGTCGAGTTCCTTCCGGGCCCCAGCCTCGTGGCTGATGTCGCCCCACTCGAAGATGTCGCGGGTGACCTCGGCGCCGATGCCGCGCGGCGCGTCTCCGTTGCGGATGGCCTCGACGACGTGCTGCTTGACCTGCTGCTCGAAGAGGTCCGGGTTGAAGCCCTCGATCTCGTCGCGCCCAGCCCGGACCTTCTCCGACCAGTAGCCGGGGTTGATCTGGCCACTGAAGGCGGTCTTCCGGAACAGGTCGAACATGTCGGGGGTGGCGTCGATGTCGAAGTGGAACGTCCAGCCCGCCTTGACGACGAGGTTGTACGGCCATGTGATCAGCTCGAACGGGTAGCGGCTGAACGGCGAGTCCGCCGTTCCCTCGAACCGCAGGTGCCGGTACAGGCCGTCGTCGTGCAGGACGGTCATCTGGTGGCTCGCCGTGTCGCGGGCGAACCGCTCGGCGATCTCCGGGTAGTCGCTCACGGCGTCTCCTGCGGGCGGTAGTAGGTGGGCTGTGCGGCGAGGGCGGCAGCCCAGTCGGGGTAGTCCTGGTCGCAGCCGCACGCCTCGGCGGGGCAGGCGCAGGCCAGGTCTGCGAACGCTGTGTCAAGCGGGTCGAGTTGGTGGGACTGCTCGACCAGATCGGCGATCCGCTGCTTCAGCGTCGACAGCGGCACGTCCAGGTCGGCGATCGGGCGGGACGGGGCGGTCACGACGCGGCCCCCGGAGCCTGTTCGCCGCAGGTCACGTTGCGGATCGTGCGGATGTCCGCCTCGAACGCCGACAGCTGCAGCGTCCACTGGCCGTCGATCTCGGCGTGGAACTTGATCCGTGCGTTCTCGCTGTCGGAACCGAACACGCCATTACCGAGGGCGGCAACGCGGACACGCATGCTGTCGTGCGAGACCTGGTGGGCGATGACCTTCTCGACATGCCCGGACTGCCAGGTGATCTCGTACACCTGGTGCGGGACGTTTGCGTAGAAGGACTCGCGCTTCTGGGATGATTGAGGCACGTGAAGCCCCTTTCGTTTCTACGGTTCGTGAGGGGTGGATCGCACGGCTTGGCCGCGGGGCCCCGGCTGCCGGTGTGCGAACCGGCGGTTGGGGTCTTGGCCGCTAAGCGGCGACGCGGGCCGGCTCGGCCTTGCTGAACGGCTTGACCGTGTAGCGCTCGATGAGGGCCACGATCTGCGCGCCGGTCAGGTAGTTGTCGCGGCCGTTGAAGACGTAGTCGATCTCCTTGCGGCGGCACATCTCGGCGATCTTGCGGCCGGAGAACGGGGCCCAGATGGCGGCCTCGTAGGGCGTGTAGGCGAAGAGCTGGCCTTCGGCGGTCTGCGGCGCCGGGAGCTTCTCGCGGATCTTGGGGGCGGGGCGCTTGCGGGGCGCGGACGTCGTGGCCTGGGGGGCGGTCACGGGGTCTCCTTGTGGGTGATGTCATCAGGGGTGACACCCAGCGCGTCCGCGACCTTTTCGATGTTTTCCGCACTCAGCCCGGCGAGTCCTCGTTCGACTCGGGAGAGGTGCGACCGATGGATCCCCGTCTTTGCGGAGAGCGTGCGCAGGCCCATTTGAAGAGCCCTCCTTCTGTAGCGGATAGCGCTGGAGTGCGGTCTCACGCCTTAGAAGCTAGCTACTCGATACGCTTCAGGCAAGCGCTAGTGCTACATCGGTGCGCTTTTTTATAGCTGCTCGGGACCGGCGCGCCCCCTACCTACCGGTAAGCACAGTGCGCCCCATGCAACCCAAACGCTCTGTTTGTGAGCCCAAGCGCAGGTCAAACGGCTCAATCCCCGCTAGGTGGTTGCATGGAAGTAGTGCATGATGGAGAGCCATGGAGCGAGATTGGGAACGGCTCGGCAGGGCATACGCGAAGGCCCGGACCGCGGCAGGCCTCACCCAGGAACAGGTCGCGGAGCGGCTGCACGTCAGCCGCACCCCCATCCAGGCCATCGAGCGCGGACGGCAGCCCAACGGCAAGGCCTTCACGAAGGTCACCCAGACGATGCGGTCCTACGCGCGCCTGGTCGGCTGGACCGAGGCGTCCCCCGATCTGATCCTCGACGGGCAGGAACCAGAACCGGCCACGCGACCCGTTTCACCGGCCGCCGAGTCCAGGTCCGGTCTTCCGCCGGCGATCGACCGCGAACTGCGTTCCGGGCAAACCCTCGACCACACCGTGGTGCACCTCAGCGGCGAAGGCGATGACGACGATGTCAGGCTCGTAGTCGTCCTCAAGGGCGCGGAGGGCATGAGCGAGGAGGAGATCGACCGGCGCTACGAGCAGTGGCGCAGGGCGCGGCGCCAGGTGCAGGCACTGGCCGGCGAACCAGACACCCCACAGGAGCCGTAAGGCATTTTCGGCCCCAGACGGTCGACTGTGACTCAAAAGTATGCTTCGATCGACAGACCGTCACCGAGGGGGGGCACTGCTCGGATCGGGGTAACAGCCCATGTGGGTCATGCACGTTGAGCGTGTTCAGGGTGACTACAGAGAACCCGAGATCATCGATCTCGAAGACGGCACAGGCTGCCTGTTCAGGCTGCACGAGATAGACATCAGCGAGGACGGCGTGAAGCCCCTCGCGAAGCTCCTCACCGAGCAGGCGCAGCGCTGGGCGCCCAGGCCGCCCGGCTCCCCCCTCGGCCCGGTTATTCCCGTGCGCTGGGAGCGCATCCCCAACCCGCCGGACCCGCTCGCCATAGGGGTCGACGACGGCCCCAACGGCATCACCTACACGCTGGACGCCAAGATGCTCAGCCAGCATGCCGCGGACTATCTCAGCCGACTCGACACGGAACGATCTCCGTACTGGCAGCGTGTACCCAAGGGCTACCACGACGGCAAGAACGACGCCGAGTAGCGAAGCGCAAGGGGGCACCGTGGCCTACGCCGAGAAGGTCTACAAGGTCCGCAACGGCAAGCAGACCAAGCAGTACACGTGGAAGGCCAAGTACAAGAAGCCCGACGGCAGGTACGGGTCCGAGTCCGGCTTCCCGACGAAGGCTCTGGCCGAGCAGTGGGGCGGGCAGCAGGAAGCGGCGATCCGCGCCGGAACCTGGATCGACCCGGACAAGCTCAACACGCCGTTCGGTGAGTGGGTCGAGATCTGGAAGACGGCCAACAAGAAGCGCCCCCGCACCCAGAGCGGTCGCGCTTACCTGCTGGCCAAGCTCCTGCTGCCCGAGTGGGAGCACACGCCGCTAATGCAGGTGAACAACGTCTTCACGGTGAAGTCGTGGGCAACCCGCATGGCCAAGCCGCACGGCAAGCACGACCCGGACACCGTCGCCCAGGCCCGCAGCCTGCTCTCGTCGATTCTCTCCGGCGCTGAGGACGCCGGCTACATCCCGGCGAACAAGCTCTACGGCAGGCGCATCCTCGTAGGCGGCGATCACCACGAGGAGGAAGAGGAGGTCTGGGCACAGCCCGACGAGGTGTACCGCATGAACCAGCGCATGAGCGGCGTGCACGGGCTGATGATGACTGCTGACTGCTACCTGGGATTCCGGTGGGGGGAGTTGGCCGGCCTGCACCGGGACAACTGCCTCCTCAAGCGCGAGGACAAGATCGACGGGCGGCCGTTCGTGCGGCACGTGATCCGCGTCGATCCGAAGGTGGGCTCTCTGCACGAGGATCCGGTGGAGCTCGACGAGGAGAGCCTGGCTGCATGGGAGGCCGCCGAGGACGCGCGGCTACGGAAGTGCATCGAGAAGGGCTGGAAGGCGAACCGCAGGAAGGCGCCGGCGAACAAGCTGCACGTCTATCTGGGGCCGCCGAAGAACAAGTACTCCGCCCGCGAGGTCGACGTTCCGGAGTTCCTGGTGCGGCGGCTGTCCGAGCACATCGAGGCGTGGCCGCACGCGTACCCGTTCTCGACGCCGAAGGGAACGTTCTGGCTGCGCGGGAACTTCACCTCGAGGCATCTGCGGCCGGCTGCCGACGGGCGGGAGGCGATCCCCCGGAAGCGGGGCTACGCCGGCCGGGACGCGTGGGAGTCGGTGCTGCCCGGTTTCACGATGCGGGGGGCCCGGCATACGCACGACACGTGGATGAAGGACGACGGTGTGGACCGGGCCCTGCGGTTCTTGACGATGGGCTGGGTGCCGAAGGATATTGAGGGCACCTATGAGCATGTGACGCCGGAGATGCGCAGGCATCGGCTGCAGTGTCTTGAGGCTCGGTGGGAGCGCGGGAAGCGCGTGGCGGCTGAGCGGGTAGGGAGAGAGCCCGGGGGGAGTTGATCTCCCAAGATTCTCCTAAATGATCTACCAGAGGCCCCTTACGGATCATGTAAGGGGCCTCTGACCTGCGGTGGGCGCGGACGGTTTCGAACCGCCGACATCCTGCTTGTAAGGCAGGCGCTCTACCCCTGAGCTACGCACCCGAGACGAGTCGACAGCCTACATTGCCCGGGGCACTGCCCCGCAAACCCGTATCGCTGCGAGGGCGGGACGGGGACGGGACGGGGGTTAACCCCACCCGCGATCCGGGAGCGGCCCGGATCCCCCGGCGGGCCCGGGCTCCGTACGGTCGAAGACACGTCAGCAGTCCTTCCAGGGGGAGATCCACATGGCCCGCATGGCCCGTACCGTTCCCGTCCGTGCCGTCGCCGTCGCCGGTGCCGTGGCGGCGCTCCTCGCCGGGGCCACCGCCTGTGGCACCTCCGCCGCCGACGACAAGGATCCCGACAGCCGGTCCTTCGCGCTGCAGGGCCGCACGCTCACCGTCGACTCCGACGACTCCGCGCTGGAGATCGTCGCCACCGACGCGCACCGGGCGGGCCGGATCGAGGTGACCCGTTGGTTCCAGGGCACGGTGGCCATCGGCAAGGACCCCGAGGTGACCTGGTCCATGCGGGACGACACACTGAAGCTGCGGCTGAAGTGCACGGGCGTGGTCGCCGACTGCGCGGCCAAGCACCGCATCGAGGTACCGCGCGGGGTGGCGGTGAACGTGCGGGACGGCGACGGCAGCGTGCGGGCACGGGGCTTCGAGGACGCGCTGGACATCCGTACCGGCGACGGGTCCGTCCACGTCACCGACTCCAGCGGCCCGCTGGAGCTGCGCACCGGCGACGGCTCGGTGCGCGCGGAGGTCTCCTCGCGCGAGGTGCGCACCCACACCGGCGACGGCTCCGTCCACCTCGAACTGGGCGCCGTACCCGACCTGGTGGAGTCCCGCAGCGGCGACGGCTCCGTGACGATCGCGCTGCCCGACGCCACCTACCGGGTGACGACGAGGACCGGCGACGGCGCGGAGGAGGTTTCGGTGCCCCGGAGCGCGTCCAGCTCCCACGTGGTGTCCGCGCGGACGGGCGACGGCAAAGTAACGGTCCGCACGGTGAACTGACCGGCCCGTGTGTTCGTCCTTAACCGGTGGGAGAATGACACGGGGCAGGACGGACCACAGCACGGGAGAGGGATGTGACGGCGACACCTTCGCAGCCGTACTCGCCGTTGGTGCCACGCGCACACCATCCTGTGCGTCACGCGCTGCGGGACACCCTCACCCTGGTCGCACTGCCTCTCGTCGTCGCGCTCGCGCTGCCCGCGTCCTTCGCGGGCGGCAGCAGCGGGACCCGGCGCTGGTTCGGCGGGCGGGCGGAGAGCCAGCGGGCCGAGGCGCAGGCCGCGAAGGACGCTGCCGCGGCCGCGTTCTACGAGCTCGACACGGCCCAGCGCGATCTGCGGATCTCGATCGAGACCATCACGGCCGTCGACGACTCCCCCGCGGCCCGGCGCGCGGTCGCCGACTTCCAGGCGGTCAGCGCCCGCATCGACGAGGCCAGCCACCAGTACATCAACGCCGTCGACGCGCACGACCTCGACCGTGACGACCTGGAGGCCTCGGCCGCCTCGCAGGCGCGCACCGCGCTCACCGAGGCCAAGGACGAGCTGGGCCGGGTCAAGCAGGACCTGGACCGGTTCACGGCCGGGCTCGGGCCGCTGCTCGGCAAGGCCGAGACCCAGCTGGCCCGTCTCGCCCCCTCGGTGGAGCGGGCCCGGCAGGGCCTGCTGGCCGCGTCGAACGCGCTGGACGCCGTCCGCGGTTCGGGGCTGACGGCGGACGACCTGGCCTCGCGGCTCGCCGCCCTCGGACCCGAGCTGACCAAGCTGAACCAGGGCGCCGGGGCGCACGGCGTCCCCCAGACCCTGGAGCGCGCCGAGCGCGTGGCGCGGGAGGCCGAGTCGGTCCGGGTGGAGGCCGAGCGGCTGCCGGAGCGGGCCGCCGAGATCGACCACCGGCTGGTCTCGCTGCGCACCCGCGCCCAGGCCCTCACCACCCGCGCCGGGCAGGTCGAGCCGGTGCTCAGCGAGCTGCGGCGCCGGTTCACGGCCGCCTGCTGGCAGGACCTCCAGCATGTGCCGGACCAGGCCGGGGAGAACGTGGCGCAGGCCGAGCTGAAGCTGCGCGAGGCCCGCGCCGCCCGTGACGAGCAGCGCTGGCCGGACGCCACCGCCCTGCTGTCGACGGTCCGGGCCCTGCTGAACACCACCGACGAGTCCGTCTCCGCCGCCGGGGACCGGCTGCGGCGGCTGAACGCCGTGCAGAAGGACCCGCAGCAGGAGATCGAACGCACCCGCTTCGCCATCCGCGACGCCCAGCGTCTCGCCATGGCCGGCCGGCACACCCCCGACCCGCACCACGCGCGCCCTCTGGACGACGCCGTGGCCCGCCTGGAACGCGCGATCGGCACCCTGGAGGGCCGCCATCCCGACTACTGGCACTTCCTCACGGAGACGGAGGCGGTACGGCAGGCGGTGACGCGGGTCGTGAACCAGATCCGGGACGAGCGCGGGGCCGGTCACTGATTCGCCCCTACGACGCCGGCCGGACGCCGGTTAACCTGTGCTCATGCCTCGCTACGAGTACCGCTGCCGGACCTGCGGCGACACCTTCGAACTGAGCCGCCCGATGGCGGAGTCCTCCGCTCCCGCCGACTGCCCCGCGGGCCACGACGACACCGTGAAGCTCCTGTCGACGGTGGCCGTCGGCGGCTCCGCCTCCTCGCCCGCCCCGGCCCCCGGATCCGGCGGTGGCGGCGGTGGCGGCTGCTGCGGCGGGGGCTGCTGCGGCTGACGGCCCCCCGGCCCGGCGCCTTCCTCAGGAAACCTTCAGGTGCGGTTTTCTACCGTGGGCGGCATGACAGCCGCACCGCAGTGGATCAACGGGCTCATGGACACGCTGGGCGCGCCCGGCGCCGGTCTCGCCATCGCCCTGGAGAACCTGTTCCCTCCGCTGCCGAGCGAGGTGATCCTGCCGCTCGCCGGCTTCGCGGCGAGCACCGGGCAGATGAGCCTGTGGGCCGCCCTGCTGTGGACCACCGCCGGTTCCGTGGT
Source organism: Streptomyces resistomycificus (assembly GCF_001514265.1). Taxonomy (GTDB): domain Bacteria; phylum Actinomycetota; class Actinomycetes; order Streptomycetales; family Streptomycetaceae; genus Streptomyces; species Streptomyces resistomycificus. The sequence continues at coordinate 286,956 of NZ_KQ948990.1, forward strand.
CGGCGCGCTCGCCCTGTACGGGGTCGGCGCGCTGCTCGGCCGTGACCGCACGGTCGCGATCGCGGCCCGGCTGCCGCTGGTGAAGGTCTCGGACATCGAGAAGACGGAGGCCTGGTTCCTCCGGCACGGCACCAAGGCGGTGTTCTTCGGCCGGATGATCCCCATCTTCCGCAGCCTGATCTCCGTGCCGGCCGGGGTCGAGCGCATGCCGCTGCCCGTCTTCCTCGGCCTGACCACTCTGGGCAGCGCCCTGTGGAACACGGCGTTCGTGCTCGCGGGCTATCTGCTGGGCGACAACTGGACGCAGGTCACGGACATCGTGTCCGCGTACTCCAAGGTCGTCCTGGTGGGGGCCGTCCTGGCGGTCGCGGCGTTCGTCGGCGTACGGCTGCTGCGGCGGCCGGGGTCGGGCCGCCGCAGGCGCGCGCGTGACGTGAGCGCGAACTCGTAGGGGTCAGGCCCCTCGGACACCGTGCAGGAACTCCCGAAGGATCCGCTCCCCCGCCAGCACGCCCCGCTCCGGCAGCGCGGTGATCGCCGGTGCGTTCCAGCCGGCCTCGGCCAGTTCGCCGTGGCCGGGGCGCCAGCCCCGGTCCGCGGCCAGCAGGAGGTCGGCGTCCAGGAGCGAGTCGCCGGCGGCGAGGGTGAGTTCGGCGCCGGTGCGGCGGGCGATCTCCCGCATGGCCGAGCTCTTGGTGAGCGGCTTCGGCACGGCGTAGATCTTGCGGCCCTGGAGGGAGACCGTCCAGCCGCGGTTCTCGGCCCAGACCGCGAGCTCCTTCACCCAGTCCTCGGGCAGCAGTTCGCGTTCGACGACGAGGTAGGCGAAGAGGTCCTCGGCCATGCGGTGCTTGCGCACCCACAGCGGGTCGGCCGTGTCGAGCAGGTGCTCACGGACCTCGTCGAGCGGCGCGCACTCCTCGGCCAGCCGGGCGGCCACGCGCACGTGCCAGTCGGGGTCGGAGACGCCGTCCACGAGGAGGTGGCCGCCGTTCGCGCAGATCGCGTACTTCGGCGCGGGTCCCGGCAGGTTGATGCGCTGGTACTGCTTGCGGGTCCGGGTCGTGGTCGGGACGAAGAGGGCCTCGTCACCGAGCTCGGTGAGCAGGCCGGCCGCCGTCTCCGTCATGTACGACAGCGGTCTGCTCTCGTGCACCTCGACACACAGCAGCCGGGGCGCCCGCGCGTCCGGCATGGTCAGCGCGAGGGCGGCCGCGGAGTAGATCAGCGTACGGTCGAGATCGCTCGCCACCAGGACCGGCATCAGAGCGTCACCGCCCTGCCGTCGGCGCCCGTGGCGCCCCGCGTGTACTTGGGGTGGATCAACCCCACGCAGGTGTACGGGAGTTCCGCGACCTCTTCCACGGGGACACCTCTCTGTTCGGCGAGCAGGCGGACATGGTCCAGGTCGGCGCCCGCGCCGGCCCGTGCCAGGATCTTCCAGGGCACCCGGCGCAGCAGGACGCGGGTGGTCTCCCCGACGCCGGGCTTGACCAGGTTGACATCGTTGATGCCGTAGTCCTCGCTGATCCGCTCGACCGCCGCCCAGCCCTCCCAGGTCGGGGCGCGGTCGCCGGACAGCAGTTCCTTGGCCTGGGCGTCGACGGCGTCGACGACCTCGGGGAAGCGGGCGGCGACCGCGTCCAGGAAGGCCACCGACACGTCGGTGGCGGCGAGTTCGCGGTAGAACTTCGCGCCGTGGAAGTCGTTCGGGCCGACCAGGTCCGCGCGCAGGACGGTGCGCGAGATCAGGCCCGAGACGGTCGAGTTGAGGCAGGCGGAGGGGATCAGGAAGTCCTCGCGGGTGCCGTACGTCCGCACGCAGGAGCCCGGGTCGGCGAGCACCGCGATCTCCGGGTCGAAGCCCACCGCACCGCCACCGGCCTCGAACTCCTTGACGGCGTCGGCCAGTTCGCGGGTGATGGCGCCCTTGCCGGTCCAGCCGTCGACGAACACCACGTCACGCGGGTCGTGGTGGGCCGCCAGCCAGCGCAGCGCGTTGGCGTCGATGCCCCGGCCGCGCACGATGGAGACGGCGTAGTGGGGCAGGTCGAGGCCGTGCCGGAACCCGGCCCAGCGGCGCATCAGCACACCGATCGGCGTACCGGCCCGGGCCAGCGACACGAGCACCGGCCGGGGGGAGCGTTCGGCGAGCACCAGCTCGGTGACCGCGCCGACCGCCCGTGCCAGCCGGGCCGCCGACGCCTCCAGCGCGGTGTGGAACAGCTGTTGGTACTGCTCGCTGGGCTGGTACTCCACCGGCAGCGACTCGGCGTAGTGCGCGCCGCCGCTCTGGATGGCCTCCTCGCGCTCCTCGGTCGGCGCCTCCAGCGTCACGTCCGAGAGGTCCTGCAGCAGCCAGCCGACCTCCTCGGGCGCGTACGAGGAGAAGGCGGGGCCACGGAGGGGCTCGGGCAGCATGGCGGGCCTTTCGGGGACGTACGAGGGGACGACCGCGAGGACGACGTGCGGGGTGTGGGCGGAGAGCTGCGCCAGCAGGCCGTCGGGGGCGTGCAGTTCGGGGGTGTCGGCGACCGAGTCGACCACGGTCACCACGGTGTCGAAGCCGCCGCCCGCCACGTTGTGGGCGTAGCGCTCGCCGGGGCCGTCGGCCGGGGCGTCATGGGCGGGGAAGACGATGCGGCTGCGGATCGCGTAGCCGGGGTCGTCGACCGCGAGGACGGGTGAGCGGGTGGTGGTGGAGGAGAACACCGCGGCGTCCGCGATCCGCTCCAGCTCGCGGGCCAGCCGCAGTGGCGCGTACATAAACTCCTCGAAGCCGAGCACCAGCACCCGCCGGGCACCCGCGGGCAGCGCCTCGGCGAGCCGGGCGGCCATGGCGGGCAGCGCGCCCTCCAGGCGTATTCGGTGCTGCGGCGTGAACCCGTGCCGCCCGCCGTCGGGCAGGCCGCGGGGCCAGCCCAGGTCGACCCGGGTCACACGGCCGTACGACGAGGGCTCGGCCGGCGGGGCCGCGCGCTCGTGCCGGGCGACCAGCTCCTGCCCCTTCTCCAGCACACCCTCCGGGAGCCGTACGGTCCCGGAGGCGGCCGCCACCAGGTCCACGCGGGCACCGATCTCACGCGCGAAGTCCGCGAGCCGGCCGACGTCCTCGGGCGAGCGCATGTCGACCAGGGCGACCACCACGTACCGCCTCCGCGGATAGCGTGCGTGCAGGTCGCGGATGGTGTTGAGGACCGTGTTCCCGGTCGAGAACTCGTCGTCCACCAGGACCAGCGGCCCGTCCCCGGCCAGCAGCGCCGGGTCCTCGGGCAGCAGCAGGTGGGAGGTGGCGTGCGAGTGGGACTCCTCGAAGCCGCCCGCCGCGGCCACACCCTCGACCGGGCGGCGGGTGGAGTGCAGGTAGGGCGCGACGCCCAGACCGTCGGCGACGGAGTGGCCGAGCCCGGTGGCCGTCTCCGCATAGCCGAGGACGACCGACCGGCCGGCCTCCTCGGCGCCCAGCAGGTCACGGACGCGGCGACCGAGAGTGAAGCCCTGGCCGTAGATGACGGACGGTGACTGCGGGACGTGCTTGCCGAGCACGTTCGACACCAGCAGGTGCGCCCGCTTGGGGTTGCGGCGCAGCGCCAGCCCCAGCAGGTCCGTCAGGTCGTCGTCGCCCACCAGTTCGACACCGAGTCGCTCGGCGACCCAGGTGCCGGACCAGACGCCGTTGTTGACTGCGTTGTTCATGCGTCCCTTGCTGTTCGGCGGAATCACTCGGGGATACCGGCCGCGAGGAGCTCCACGAAGCCGATGTCCTCGTTCGCCACACCGAACACCTCGGCGCGCAGCATGGTCCGCTCCGCCCAGGCGCGATGCGGCTTCACTTCATTCATTTTGTTCGTGTACGCCGATCTGAGCACTCCGCCGCCGCCGCGCTCGGGCCGCAGGATGTCCTGGGCGTCACTGAACTCCTCCCGGGTGACCACGGAGAGTGCGTGCACGGGCAGCACGTGGGAGGGGTGGATGCAGGTCTTGCCGAGCAGGCCGTTGGCCTGGTCGAGGGCGATCTCGCGCAGCAGACCGTCCATGGCGTGCTCGATGAGCGCCTCGCGCAGTTCCTCGGCCTTGCCCTCCAGGAAGGGGCTGCGGCGCAGCTGCGGTTTGAACATGCGCTCCTGGACGCGGAAGTACTCCCACACCGGCCCGGTCACCGTGAACCCGGTGCCGTCCGCCCGGCCCAGCATGTTCACCACGTCGGCGATCACGGAGGCGACGATCTGGACGTCCCAGGCGGTCATGTCAGGGGCCCGGCGCAGGCCGTACGAGGAGCAGAAGTCGGTCACGCCGAGACGGAGCGCCAGCACCCGCTCCCGGTACTTGTCGACCGCGCGGGCGATGCCCTCCAGCGTCTCCACCCGCGACTCGCGGTACATCAGCTCGGGCGACTCCAGCACCGGCATGGCGAACAGGCGCCGCCCGCTCGCCGCCTCGGCGCCCGCCAGGGCCTCCAGGAAGGGGACGCCGCGCTCCTCGGTGAACTTCGGCAGCACGAACCCGGACAGCAGCCGGGCGGCCGGACCGAGCCGTCGTACGAGGTCGGGGATCTGGCGGGGGGCCCGCACCCGGACGAACAGCAGCGGCAGGTCCGCCCCGTCCCGTCCGGCGAGGTCGGTGAACTGCCGTACGAGGTTCTCCTCGGCCTCCGCGACGTCCTCGTCGCCGATCGAGTCCTCCAGGCACAGCACCATCGAGACCACGCCGCGCCCGGTCTGCTTGACGATGTCCTCGGCGAGCCGGGGGCGGGTGGCGGGACTGTAGAGCGTGGCCCCCAGGGCCGCGGCCAGCAGCCGGGCCGACGAGTCGGCGGTGAACTCGCAGGGCTCCTGGTAGAACAGGCGCCGCCGCACCTCAGGGGCGATGTGCCCGAAATGACGCATAGAACTCCCCCGTGGATGCTGATGCCTCCTGCGGCTGTCCACAGGTGGCCGGTAATAGTACGTAGGGACCCATGTCACAGGTTCCCTCAGGGCATGAACTTCAGGTAACGCGGATGAGCACAGCCAAACACACGGATCTGCCACCCCGCGTTGTCGTGACCAGGACCGAGAGGGCAGGATGACCGCATGACGCACGCGATGCTGAAGGGGTCGAACGTCCCGCTCGAAGCCACCACGGTACGCGCGGTACTGCGGTGGGCGCCCGGGCAGGGGGCCCCGGTCGTCGACGCCTCGGCGCTGCTGCTGGGCCCCGGCGGCCGCGTCCGTTCCGACGAGGACTTCGTCTTCTACAACCAGCCCCGCCACCCGTCCGGGAAGGTGTGGCTGCTCGGCAAGAAGCGCGTCGCCGAGGGACCCACGGACACGATCCAGACAGAACTCGCCGGTGTCGAGCCCGATGTCAGCCGAATTCTCCTGGTCGCTTCGGCGGACGACGTCACCTTCGACCGCGTACAGGGTCTGAGCATTCTGCTGTACGACGCGACGATCGCCGACGGCGAGCCGCTGGCCACCTTCGACATCAAGCCGGAGACCGGCGAGGAGACCGCCCTGATCTGCGGCGAGCTGTACCGCCGCGGCGAGGGCTGGAAGTTCCGCGCCCTGGGTGAGGGCTACTCCAACGGCCTCCAGGGCCTGGCCACCGACTTCGGTATCGCGGTGGACGACTCGGAGCAGTCCGAGGCCGCTCAGGAGCCGTCGGCGACGTCGGTGCCCGAGGTCTCCCAGCCCCTCCCGCCGGAACAGCCGACGGTGGTCCCCGCCCAGCCGGCCTACGGCTACCCCCAGCAGCCCGCGCCGACGGTCCAGCCCGCCTACGGCTACCCCGAGCCCCGGACCCAGGTGGCGGCCCCGGCAACGGCGAACGCCCCGAGCGGCTACGGCTATCCGCAGCCGGTGACGGCGGGGCCCACGCAGGAGTTCCGGCTGCCTCCGCAGGGCCCCCAGTTCATCGGGCGCTGACTCATCGCTCGGCCTTCGCCTTGAAGCCGCGCCCCCACTGCAGCCCCCACCCGTACAGGCGGTCGAGCTCCGCCTGGAAGCCGTAGACGAACTTCACCTCGCGGCGCACGACCATCTCCCCCTTCACGTTCTCGATCATCACCACCGCGCACGACCGGGCCTGCGGATGCCGCTCGTCGAGGCCTATCTCGATGCGCGGGCCGTTGCTGGGGTACAGCGTCACGATCGCGTGCGTCCGGTCGAACGCCGGCGTCTGGTCGTAGATGTACACGAACACCAGCAGCCGCTTGATCGCGTCCCGGTGGTCGAGGTTGACGTACATCGTCTCCCCGGACGCCGACCCGAACCGGTCGTCCCCGCTGAGCTTCACGTAGGGCGCCCCGTTGACGTCCCCGAGGTAGCCGCCGAGCGGCTGTACGACGCCCTTGGTGCCGTCCTGGAGCTCGTACAGGCAGCCCAGGTCGAGGTCGACGTTGACCATGCTCTGGCTGTGCCCGAGGACCTCCGGCGGCTTGAGCGCCTTGAAGGGGTGCCGCAGCAGGCTCTCGCGCTGGGAGCCCCCGAAGTCGGACGTCCGCATCCGCCAGGCCAGGTTGATGCGCAGATGCCCGGTGGCCGCGCCCTGCTTGGTGAGGGAGACCCGGTCGTGCCGTTTGGTCAGCTCGATGGAGTTGGTCGCCGCGTTGCCCGAGTCGAAGTCGGACTCGCGCCCACGCCGGAGCCCGTCGAAGAAACCCATTCCCGCCCCCACCTTCACGTCAAAGACCGGCGGGGCGGCGCCGAGGAGTCGCCTCGACGCCGCCCCGCACAGAGCGTTCCTCACCCCGGGGGGTGTCACACCCCGGACGAGACCTCAGTCTTGTCCGAGCCCGCTGCTTTTCCCTCTGCCGCTGCCAGGGCCTTGTTGCGGCGCACGGAGGACCAGAAGGACCAGCCGATCAGGATCACTCCGACCATGCCGGTGATGAACTCGTTGATCTGGTACTGGATGGTGACCAGAAGGATCACGGCGAGCGCACCGATCGCGTAGTGCGCGCCGTGCTCCAGGTAGACGTAGTCGTCGAGGGTGCCCTGGCGGACCAGGTAGACCGTCAGCGACCGGACGTACATCGCGCCGATACCGAGACCCAGCGCCATCAGGACGATGTCGTTGGTGATGGCGAACGCGCCGATCACGCCGTCGAAGGAGAACGACGCGTCCAGGACCTCCAGGTAGAGGAACATGAAGAACGCGGCCTTGCCGGCGATGACGACCGCCGACTTGGGCTTGCCCTCCCGCGCGGCCTTCTCCTCGGCCTCGTGCTCGCGCTCCTCCTCCTCTTCGAGCCTGTCCTCGAAGTAGCCGGAGAGACCGCCCACGATCATGTAGGTGATCAGGCCCCCGATGCCGGAGAGCAGGACGGTCTCGGCCTTGTCGACATGAGTGCCGCCGTGCTGGTGGGCGTTGGCCGCGAAGGTCATCGCGGAGATCAGCAGCACGATCAGGGCGATGCAGACCGACAGCATGTCGACCTTGCCGAGCTTGGCCAGGGGCCGCTCGAGCCAGCCGAGCCACTTGATGTCCCGGTCCTCGAAGATGAAGTCGAGGAAGATCATGAGCAGGAACATGCCACCGAAGGCGGCGATCGACGGGTGAGCGTCCGTCACCAGCTGCTCGTAACGGTCCTTGTCCGTCAGAGCGAGGTCGACGGCCTCGATCGGACCCATCGAGGCGCTGATCGCCACGATGACGACGGGGAACACCAGTCGCATGCCGAACACGGCGATGAGGATGCCGATGGTGAGGAAGATTTTCTGCCAGAAGGCACTCATCTTCTTCAGGATGCCGGCGTTGACCACCGCGTTGTCGAAGGACAGCGAGATCTCGAGGACGGAGAGGATCGCCACGACACCGAAGGCGGTCCACCCCCCGTAGAAGACCGCCGCGACGAGGCCGAGCGCGGTGACCGCGAACGACCAGCCGAAGGTTTTCAGAACCACTGGCTTCCCAATCCTGTATGTACGAGTCTCTACCGCGCCGTACTCGGCTTTACGAAACGTTGACTCCGAAGTCTAGAGCGATGCCCCGAAGCCCCGACGCGTACCCCTGTCCCACGGCCCTGAACTTCCATTCGCCCTGGTAGCGATAGACCTCGCCGAAGATCATCGCGGTCTCCGTGGAGGCGTCCTCACTGAGGTCGTAGCGCGCGAGTTCCTGGCCGTCGGCCTGGTTGACCACGCGGATGAAGGCATTGCTGACCTGGCCGAACGTCTGGCCTCGCTCGTCGGCCTGGTGGATCGAGACCGGAAAGACGATCTTGTCGCACTGCGGCGGCACCTTGGAGAGGTCGATCAGCAGCGACTCGTCGTCGCCGTCGCCCTCGCCCGTGAGGTTGTCGCCGGTGTGCTCGACCGAGCCGTCCGGGCTCTTGAGCTGGTTGTAGAAGACGAACCACTCGTCCCCCAGCACTCGCCCGTTGCTGCACATCAGGGCACTGGCGTCGAGGTCGAAGGGCGCGCCGGTGGTGGAGCGCGCGTCCCAGCCGAGCCCGACCGACACCTGGGTGAGGTCTGGTGCGGCCTTGGACAGGGAGACGTTGCCTCCCTTGGCGAGTGTGACGCCCATGATGCTGGTCCCTCCCCGAGACGGTGCTTCCTTGCTTGTCCTGCGCGTCCGGCGCCGCACGCAAACCGTGCGACGCCGGACAGAGACCTTCGGTGTGTCGGCTCAGACGTTGACGCCGAAGTCCTGCGCGATACCGCGCAGGCCCGAGGCGTAGCCCTGGCCGATGGCGCGGAACTTCCACTCCGCGCCGTGGCGGTAGAGCTCACCGAAGACCATGGCGGTCTCGGTGGAAGCGTCCTCGGAGAGGTCGTACCGGGCGATCTCGGTGCCGCCGGCCTGGTTGACGACGCGGATGAACGCGTTGCGCACCTGGCCGAAGGACTGCTGGCGGTTCTCGGCGTCGTAGATCGACACCGGGAAGGTGATCTTCTCGATCTCGGCCGGGACGCCGGCGAGATTGACCTTGATCTGCTCGTCGTCGCCCTCGCCCTCACCGGTGAGGTTGTCACCGGTGTGCTCGACCGAGCCGTCGGGGCTCTTGAGGTTGTTGAAGAAGACGAAGTTTGCGTCGCTGGAGACCTTGCCCGAGGAGTCCAGCAGCAGTGCGCTGGCATCCAGGTCGAAGTCGGTGCCGGTGGTGGTGCGGATGTCCCACCCGAGACCGATGATGACCGCGGTCAGGCCCGGAGCCTCCTTGCTCAGTGATACGTTGCCGCCCTTGCTGAGGCTGACTCCCACGAGTCCTCCATTGGTGTCCAGGGGCGGGGAGCCCCGCCGTGCGTTCGATGTCGGATCAACGAGTCGATCCTAGTGACGGGTTCCCGCACCACGCATGGCTTGGCACCGAAGAATCACAGGGTGTCGAGCGCCTTGACGTACTCGTTCAGGTCACGGGCGTCCGGCAGGGCGTTGACGACGGTCCAGCGCACCATGCCCTCCTTGTCGATGACGAAGGTGCCGCGCACCGCGCAGCCCTTGTCCTCGGCGAAGACGCCGTACGCGCGGGAGACCTCGCCGTGCGGCCAGAAGTCGCTGAGCAGCGGGTACTCGAGGCCCTCCTGCTCGGCGAAGACGCGCAGGGTGTGGATGGAGTCGTTGGAGACGGCGAGCAGCTGGGTGTCGCGGTCGGAGAACTGCGGCAGGTGGTCGCGCAGCTCGCACAGCTCGCCGGTGCACACGCCCGTGAAGGCGAAGGGGTAGAAGAGCAGCACGACGTTCTTGTCGCCGCGGAAGTCGGACAGCTTCACGGTCCGGCCGTGGTTGTCCTTGAGCTCGAAGTCAGGGGCCTTGTCGCCGACCTGGATCGCCATCGCCTCGGATGTCCCTTCGTGGGCTGTTCGGGTGAGAACAGCCTACGCAGCGGTCTTGGGAGGCCTTCGGACGGGCTGGGGGTCCCGGCGCTGTGCCGAGCCCGGCCCAGCCCGTCCGGCGCTGCGGGCTACTTCTTGGACTTCGCGGCCTTCGGCGTCACCAGCCGGCTGCCACTCCAGTCCTTGCCGACACTGACGCTCTTGGACGCGGACAGCCCTGCCGTGGTCGCGGCTTCAGAGATGTCGCTCGGCTCCACGTAGCCGTCCCGGCCGGTCTTCGGCGTCAGCAGCAGGATCGAACCACCCTCTTCGATGTACGTGGTGGCGTCCACCAGCACATCTGTCAGGTCGCCGTCCTCGTCGCGGAACCACAGCACAACGGCGTCGGCGACGTCGTCGTATTCCTCGTCCACGAGGTCCGTGCCGATGACTTCCTCAATGGCCTCGCGGAGTTCCTGGTCTACGTCGTCGTCGTAGCCGATCTCCTGGACCACCTGCTCGGGCTGGAACCCCAGCCTGACGGCAGGGCTCGTCCGCTCCTCCGCGTGGTCCGCGGTCGCGCTCACGGGTTGCCTCCTGATCATGTTTTGGAATGGGGGTCCCCCCGAGCCCCTTCAGGGCCTTGGGGGAGTCTCAGCCACGCGCGTGCGCGAAGCATTGGCCGTAGTCCACACGGGCGGGACGGATCGCGCAAGTACCCGGCCGTTCAGACCGCCGAAACGGTGACGATACCGGCCGTGTCGCCGCAACCCACGGCACACCGCCCCAGGTCGAGGTGACGCAGCCCACACCTTTCTGCCCTGTTTGCGCGTTTGGGAACCACCCCGGGTGAGCCCTTGGGTACATGGCCCTGGTTACCTAACAGTAGAGATGACGTATGACGCCCCGAGGTACACGATGGGGATCGGTGCAGGCAAACCGAACACCCCGAGGAATCCCTCGCAAAGCAGCCCTCTGACAGGTAAGGAACAGCGTGGCTTCCGGATCCGATCGCAATCCGATCATCATTGGCGGCCTTCCGAGTCAGGTTCCTGACTTCGACCCCGAGGAGACTCAGGAGTGGCTCGACTCCCTTGACGCCGCGGTCGACGAACGCGGCCGGGAGCGGGCCCGCTACCTCATGCTCCGCCTCATCGAGCGCGCCCGCGAGCGGCGCGTGGCCGTGCCCGAGATGCGCAGCACGGACTACGTCAACACGATCCCGACCAGGGCCGAGCCGTTCTTCCCCGGCAACGAGGAGATCGAGCGCAAGATCCTCAACGCGACCCGCTGGAACGCGGCCGTGATGGTCTCGCGCGCCCAGCGGCCCGGCATCGGCGTCGGCGGCCACATCGCCACCTTCGCCTCCTCGGCCTCGCTCTACGACGTGGGCTTCAACCACTTCTTCCGCGGCAAGGACGAGGGCGACGGCGGCGACCAGGTCTTCTTCCAGGGCCACGCCTCCCCGGGCATCTACGCCCGTGCGTTCCTGCTGGACCGCCTCAGCGAGCAGAACCTGGACGCGTTCCGCCAGGAGAAGTCGAAGGCCCCGCACGGCCTGTCCAGCTACCCGCACCCGCGGCTGATGCCCGACTTCTGGGAGTTCCCGACCGTGTCGATGGGCCTCGGCCCGATCGGCGCGATCTACCAGGCCCGGATGAACCGCTACCTGCACGCGCGCGGGATCGCGGACACCTCGAAGTCCCAGGTGTGGGCGTTCCTCGGGGACGGCGAGATGGACGAGCCCGAGTCGCTCGGCCAGCTGTCCATCGCCGCCCGTGAGGGTCTGGACAACCTCACCTTCGTCGTCAACTGCAACCTGCAGCGGCTCGACGGTCCGGTGCGCGGCAACGGCAAGATCATCCAGGAGCTGGAGTCGATCTTCCGGGGCGCCGGCTGGAACGTCATCAAGCTGGTGTGGGACCGCTCCTGGGACCCGCTGCTGGCGCAGGACCGCGACGGTCTCCTGGTCAACCGGATGAACACCACTCCCGACGGCCAGTTCCAGACGTACGCCACCGAGACCGGCGCGTACATCCGCGACCACTTCTTCGGCGACGACCAGCGGCTGCGGGCGATGGTCGAGGGCATGACCGACGACCAGATCCTGCACCTGGGCCGCGGCGGTCACGACCACCGGAAGATCTTCGCGGCCTACAAGGCGGCCGTGGAGCACAAGGGCCAGCCGACCGTGATCCTCGCCAAGACGGTCAAGGGCTGGACGCTGGGCCCGAACTTCGAGGGCCGCAACGCCACGCACCAGATGAAGAAGCTGACGGTCGCCGACCTCAAGGGCTTCCGTGACCGGCTGCACCTTCCGATCTCCGACAAGGAGCTGGAGTCGGGCGTGCCGCCCTACTTCCACCCGGGCCGGGACTCGGAGGAGATCCAGTACATGCACGACCGCCGCAACTCGCTCGGCGGTTACGTCCCGACGCGTGTGGTGCGCTCCAAGCCGCTCGCGCTGCCCGAGGACAAGACGTACGCGACCGTGAAGAAGGGGTCGGGTCAGCAGTCCATCGCGACGACCATGGCCTTCGTCCGGCTCCTCAAGGACCTCATGCGGGACAAGGAGATCGGCAAGCGGTTCGTGCTGATCGCGCCGGACGAGTACCGCACGTTCGGCATGGACTCCTTCTTCCCGAGTGCGAAGATCTACAACCCGCTCGGCCAGCAGTACGAGGCCGTGGACCGGGACCTGCTGCTCGCGTACAAGGAGTCGCCGACCGGGCAGATGCTGCACGACGGCATCTCCGAGGCGGGCTGCACGGCCTCGCTGATCGCCGCGGGTTCGTCCTACGCCACGCACGGCGAACCGCTCATCCCGGTGTACGTCTTCTACTCGATGTTCGGTTTCCAGCGCACCGGCGACCAGTTCTGGCAGATGGCCGACCAGCTGGCGCGTGGTTTCGTCCTGGGGGCGACCGCGGGCCGTACGACGCTGACCGGCGAGGGCCTCCAGCACGCGGACGGCCACTCGCAGCTGCTCGCCTCCACCAACCCGGGCTGTGTGGCGTACGACCCGGCGTTCGGCTTCGAGATCGCGCACATCGTGCAGGACGGTCTGCGCCGGATGTACGGCACCTCGGAGGAACACCCGCACGGCGAGGACGTCTTCTACTACCTCACCGTCTACAACGAGCCGATCCAGCACCCGGCCGAGCCGGAGAACGTCGACGTCGAGGGCATCCTGAAGGGTGTCTACCGCTTCAGCGAAGCCACCTCCGGGTCCGTGCCGGCGCAGATCATCGCGTCCGGTGTGGCCGTGCCGTGGGCGGTCGAGGCACAGCGGATCCTCGCCGAGGAGTGGAACGTCAAGGCCGACGTCTGGTCGGCGACCTCCTGGAACGAGCTGCGGCGCGAGGCCGTGGAGGTGGAGGAGCACAACCTGCTGCACCCCGAGGAGGAGCAGCGGGTGCCGTACGTGACGCGGAAGCTGGCCGGTGCCGAGGGGCCGTTCGTGGCCGTGTCCGACTGGATGCGGTCGGTGCCGGACCAGATCGCGCGGTGGGTGCCGGGGACGTACCAGTCGCTGGGCGCCGACGGCTTCGGCTTCGCCGACACCCGCGGGGCGGCCCGCCGGCACTTCCACATCGACGCGCAGTCGATCGTGGTGGGCGTGCTGACCGAGCTGGCCAGGGAGGGCAAGGTCGACAGGTCGGTGCTCAAGCAGGCGATCGACCGGTACCAGCTGCTGGACGTCTCGGCGGCCGACCCGGGGGCCGCGGGCGGCGACGCGTAAACCCGTCCGCTGCGGCGGTCACGACGGAAGGGCGGTGGAGCCTCGGGCCCCACCGCCCTTCACCGCTTCTTTACGATGCGCTCATGAAGGAACAAACGGCGCAGGTACGGTGGGAACGTCGGGCCCAACGGCCCCTGCTGGCGCTCGCGGTGCTGTTCGCCGTCGCCTACGCCGTGCCCATCGTGGTCAGTCCGGCGAGCCGGTCGCTGACGAACGCGTGCACGGCGGTGGAGTGGCTGGTGTGGGGGGCGTTCGCCGCCGACTACCTGGTGCGGCTGGTCCTCACGGAGGACCGCGTTCGGTTCGTACGGACCCACTGGCTGGACCTGTGCGCGGTGGCGCTGCCGCTGCTCCAGCCGCTGCGGCTGCTGCGGCTGGTGTCGACGCTGCTGCTGGTGCAGCGGCGGGCCCGGATGGCCTCGCAGATCCGGCTGACCACGTATGTCGCGGGGGCGGTGGTCGGGCTGCTGATGTTCGGGTCGCTGGCCGTGCTGTCGGTGGAGCGGGAGTCGGCGGACGGGAACATCAGGACGCTGGGTGACGCGGTGTGGTGGTCGTTCACGACGATGACGACCGTGGGGTACGGGGATCACGCGCCGACCACCGGGCTGGGGCGGGTGATCGCGGTGGGGCTGATGCTGTCCGGGATCGCGCTGCTCGGTGTGGTGACCGCGAACATCGCCGCGTGGTTCATCGCCCGGTTCGAGAAGGACGACGTGGAGGAGCGGCGGCAGACGGAGGCGATCCTGCTGCTGACCGACGAGGTGCGGGCGTTGCGGGCGGAGGTCGCGGCACTGCAGGAGACGTCCGTGCAGAGGTGAGCAGAGGTGAGGGGCGTGGCCCCGCCCGGACAGGGGTGTGGTCCCGCGGGTTCCGCCCGGACAGGGGCGGGCCCCCGGTCGCCCACCGGGGGCCCGCTCCTCATGCGCCCCGGGTCAGAACATTCCGCTGCCCGGGGTGGCCGCTCCGGCGAGCCAGATGACCGCGAGGAGCGTGTCGATGGCGCCCAGTACGAGGGCGACCAGGGCCGGGACGGGTCGGGTGCCCGCCCAGCTGCGGCCCATGGCGAGCCAGCCGCAGACGATCGCTACGGGGCCGAGGATGATCCCCAGCACAAAGAATCCGGCGATCGCGCAGATGACTCCGATGATTCCGAGCGTCGCGCGATCCGGCCCGCTCCGTGACCCCGTCCGGCTACGTGAGCGGGGGTACCTGCGCGTTCCCTGTCCGAAGCCCGCCATCATCAACTCCCAGAACCCCTCGGTTAGTTCGGGTGTGTTCTCGGGTTCACTGTGCGGGTACCCCGGGCGCGTCAGGTAATCCTCCGGGTTTTTACCAACTCACTTTCCGGCCTTGCGGCGCGCCGCCCCCCTCCGGCAGCGCGCCGCAGCACCGGTCGCCCTCCTTTGTCGTACGAACTCCCCGAACTTGCCCGGGGAACATGCCGTACCGGAGGACTTGACCCACTGTGACGTGCGGCGCGTACCGGGTGCGAGGAATCTTTAGCTTTGTCACCCTGATAGGGGAACTGAGCCTGTTTCTCGCGGGGTTCGTCAGATGTGCCCGACGCCCGCGCCCGCCTCCGCGTTCGCGCCGCGCTTGGTGAGCAGCGCGACCAGGACGGCGAAGGCGGCGACCCCGGCGGCGACCAGGGACGCCAGGCTCATGCCGGAGATGAAGGTGTCGTGCGCGACGTCGGCGATCTTCGCGGCGACGGCGTCCGGGGTGCCCGGGGCCACCGGCGGCATGCCGACCTGGACCGCTTCCGAGGCCTGGTCCAGCTGGGGCTGCGTGAGCTGCGGGAGCCCGGCGTCCTTCCAGTTGCCGGCGAGGTCGCTGTCGACCTTGGAGGCCATCACGGCACCGAGGACGGCCGTGCCGAGGCTGCCGCCGATCTGCATCGCGGCCTGCTGGAGTCCGCCGGCTACGCCGGAGAGCTCCATCGGGGCATTGCCGACGATGACCTCGGTGGCGCCGACCATGACGGGGGCGAGGCCGAGGCCCAGCAGGGCGAACCAGAGGGACATGACGGCGCTGCCGGTGTCCGTCTCCAGCGTCGACATGCCGTACATGGCGATCGCGGTCGCCGCCATGCCGCCGGCCAGCGGGACGCGCGGGCCCAGCTTGGTGATCATCGCGCCCGCGAGCGGGGAGCCGACGATCATCATGCCGGTGAGCGGCAGCAGGTGCAGACCGGCGTCGATCGGGCTCATGCCGTGCACGTTCTGCAGGTAGAAGGTGACGAAGAACAGGCCGCCCATGAAGGCGATGGCCATCAGGACCATCAGGACGACGCCCGCCGACAGCGGTACCGAGCGGAAGAGCGCCAGCGGGATCAGCGGCTCCGTGACCTTCGTCTCCCAGAAGGCGAAGAGCGCGAAGAGCGCGACGGACACGGCGAGGAACGTCCACGTGGTGCCGGCGCCCCAGCCCCACTCCGGGGCCTTGATGAGCGCCCACACCAGGCAGAACATCGCGGCCGACAGCAGGGCGATGCCCAGGAGGTCGAAGGAGCGCGGGGCGTTCTCCGCACGGTGGTCGAGCAGGATCACCGCGCCGAGGACGACGGCGAGGATGCCGACCGGCACGTTGATGAAGAACACCGACTGCCAGTTGACGTGCTCGACGAGCACGCCGCCGAGGATCGGGCCGCCCGCGGTGGAGGCGCCGATGACCATGCCCCAGATGCCGATGGCCATGTTGAGCTTCTCGGCCGGGAAGGTCGCGCGCAGCAGGCCCAGCGCGGCCGGCATGAGGAGCGCGCCGAACAGGCCCTGCAGGACGCGGAAGGTGACGACGAACGCGATGCTGTCGGACAGGCCGATCGCGCCCGAGGCGGCGGCGAAGCCGACGACACCGATCAGGAAGGTCTGCCGGTGGCCGAAGCGGTCACCGAGCTTGCCCGCGGTGATCAGGGAGACCGCGAGGGCGAGGAAGTAGCCGTTGGTGATCCACTGGACGTCGGCGAAGCTCGCCTTCAGGTCCTGCTGGATGGCCGGGTTGGCGATCGCCACGATGGTGCCGTCGAGGGCCACCATCATGACCCCGACCGCGACGGTTATGAGCGTGAACCAGGGGTGGCCGCGCAGCCCGCCGGCGGGCGGCTGGTCCGACGGGGTGGAAGGTGCTTCGTCCCCCGGCCCCGTCTTGTCGATGGTGGTCTGACTAGTCATGCGTTCGAGGCTAATGACAGCCACTGACAATTGACAAACCAATTCACAAGTCAGTAACTGACGCATATGGAAACACTGCGCGAACGCAAGAAACAGCGCACCCGCGACGCGCTGACGCGGGCCGCCCTCGAACTGTTCACCAGCCGGGGGTACGAGCAGACGACGGTCGACGACATCGCCGAGGCCGTCGACGTCTCGCAGCGCACCTTCTTCCGCTACTTCGCCAACAAGGAGGAGGCCGCGCTCGCCGTCGAGGAGCTCACGGTGGGGCGTTTCATCGAGTCGGTGCGCGAGCGGCCGGCGCACGAGGCGCCCATGGAGGCCCTGCGGCAGGCCGTCCTGGAGGGCTGGGACACGCTCAACGACGTCGTCGAGTCCGTCGTACCGGTGGAGCTGTATCTGCGCATGTACCGGGTGATCGAGTCGACACCCGTCCTGCTCGCCGCCCATCTGCGCCGTTCGGCGGAGACGGAGGAGGCGATCGCCCGGGTGCTCGCCGAGCGTGAGGGGCTCGACGTGGAGACCGATCCGCGGCCCCGGCTGACGGTGGCCGTCTTCAGCGGGGTGATGCGGGTGACGGAGCGTCAGTGGAGTGTCGGCGAGGACTTCAGCCTGGACGCGATCCGCGCCCTGACGGTCGCGTACCTCGAACAGGTGGGACCCGCGCTGACGGGTGACTGGCGAACGGCCTGAAGGCGCCCGCACTATGCACAGAAGGCCCCCGTTTGTCCAAACGTGATTCACGCCACTTGGTTAACGCGAGACCCTCTCGTTCTCCTAGTGTGTCCTTTCAGTGACTTCCTTCGACACCTCCCCGCAACTGAACGTCTGGCGCGCACTGCTCGCGCTGGCCGTCGTGTTCGTGATGCTGGCGACCACCGGCTGGACCGCACTGCGCAGCCAGCGGAGCGCCCCCGCGCTCGAGGCCTCACTCTCGGACTGGGAGCACGGCCGCATCGCCGGGCACCGGCTTCCGGACCCGCAGGACACCGCCCCCCACCACCTCGCCCGCTTCTTCACCTCGCTCACCGCCCAGCAGCGCGCGAGCCTCGCCCGCCGCTACCCGCTCGCCGTCGGCAACATGAACGGCGCGCCCGTCGAGCTGCGTTACCGGGCCAACCGGATCGCCCTCGGGCAGGCCCGCAAGGTCGAGCTGAAGCGCATGCGGGACACCGGGCTCACCCCCGACGGCCGCCGGCAGGCGGGCCAACGCATGCACCGCTACGAGTCGCTGATGAGTGACGGCCGCCACATACTCGCCTTCGACCCCGACGGCTCGGGCCGGGTCGCCGAGGTCTTCGGCAGCCTGCGGAAGGCGGAGCGCGTCTCGGTCGTGGTGCCCGGCGTGGACACCGACCTGCTCACCTTCCAGCGCACGAACCGCAGATACTCGGCGCCGGTCGGCATGGCCAAGGCCCTGTACCGGGCGGAGCGCGCCGCTAGCCCGTCGACGCGTACGGCCGTCATCGCCTGGGCCGACTACACCGCGCCCAGCGGTCTCGGCATCGACTCGGCCACCGCGATGCGCGCGGCGGACGGCGCGATCCGGCTGAACGCGCTGGTGAAGGCCCTGCCCGGCAGCACGCCGGTCTCTCTCTTCTGTCACAGCTACGGCTCCGTGGTGTGCGGCCTCGCCGCGCGCACGCTGCCGGACCGGGTGGCCGACATCGCGGTGGCCGGCAGCCCCGGCATGCGTGTGACGAACGCCTCCCAGCTGCACACCTCCGCGCAGGTGTGGGCGATGCGGGACGCCGACGACTGGATCCAGGACGTGCCGTACCTGGAGGTCGGAGGGTTCGGCCACGGGGCGGACCCGATGTCCGCCGCGTTCGGCGCGCGGGTGCTGTCGGCGCGGGGCGCGGACGGACACAGCGGCTATTTCGAACCGGGTACGGAGAGCCTGCTGAACTTCGCGGAGATCGGCATTGGCGCATACCGCTCGGTGCAGTGCGCGGGCGATGTCGAGGCGTGCCGGACGGGTTTGTCCGGGACGGCGTCGGCCGGACGCGCGTAGAGACGGAGGAACCGCGGTTTGCGCGGGGAGGGGACGAAGAAGCTCGTGCCGCATACGATGAGCCGCATGGGTGACGTACTGGCCGGATTTCATGCCGCCTGGGAGTTCGAGTCCGACTCCGTGCTCATCCGTTACGAACGGGGGATTCGAACACCCAAGCTCTTCCAGGCACTCGGGGAACGGCGTATCCCCCTGGACGCGCTCGCCGGGGTCACGCTCACACCCGGCAGACGCGGGACGGTGGTTCTGCACGTCGAGCCGCGCCCCGGCGCCGACCCGCTGATGGAGGCGGCCGCGGGTCAGCTGAAGGACGGCTGCGATCCGTACCGGCTGGTGCTGCCCGCCGACAAGGAGACGCTCGCCGAGTACTACGCCGACGAGCTGCGGGCGCGGCTGACCGAGGCGGGCAGCCCTCCCGCCGAGCGGTTCCTGGTGCCCGCGCCCGAAGTGCCGCTGCAGTTCAAGGCGTACGACGGGAAGGCCTCCTTCGACGGCCGGACCGTGCACTTCCGCTGGTTCTGGACCGGGGCGTCGTCGGCGAAGTGGAAGGCGGGCGACCAGAGTTTCCCGGTGTCCGAGCTCAGCGGGGTGGAGTGGCGGTCGCCGGAGGTCTTCGAGGGCCATCTGCGGCTGGAGCGGCGGGACGCGGGGGCACCGCCCGCGCAGGCCGACCAGGATCCGGCGGCCGTGGTGTTCGGGCTCGGATACGGGCCGGTGCACGAGTCGTTGCCGTTCGCGGCGGCGGTGCTGGCCGCCGTCCGCGAGCGCGGGCCCGTCGCGGCCGTGACCGCGACGGCACCCAGACGCGACCCCGCCGACATCGCCGAGCGCATCCGTCACCTCGGGGAACTGCATCAGGCGGGGCTGGTGACGGACGAGGAGTTCTCGGTCAAGAAGGCCGAGTTGCTCGCGGAGCTGTAGTCACTCCCGTCCGGCGGAGGTGAACGTCATGTCCGCGTAGCGGTCTCCGGCGACCTTGGCCGCGATGGGCTCCAGGAGGGACAGCTCGTCCTCGGTCAGCTCGATCCTCGTCGCCGCCGTGTTCTCCTCGACCCGACCCGCCTTGCGGGTGCCCGGGATCGGGACGACCGGCAGGCCGTGGACCGCCGACTGCTGCTGGACCCAGGCGAGGGCAACCTGCCCGAGCGAGATGCCGTGCGCCTCGGCCACCGTGCGCAGCGGCTCCAGCAGGGCCACGTTCGCGGCGGCGTTCTCGCCGGTGAAGCGGGGCTGGTGGCGACGGAAGTCGTCGGGGGTGAGGTCCTTCTCGGCGTTGGCGAAGGAGCCGGTGAGGAAGCCGCGGCCGAGCGGGGAGTACGGCACCAGGGTGACGCCCAGTTCGCGGGCCGCCGGCACCACGTTCGCCTCGATGTCCCGGCTGAACAGGGACCACTCCGACTGCACGGCGGCGATCGGGTGGACCGACTGCGCGCTGCGCAGTTCCGCGGCGGTGACCTCGCTCAGGCCCAGTTGCCTGACCTTGCCCTCGCGGACCAGCTCGGCCATGACGCCGACGCTCTCCTCGATCGGCACGTTCACGTCGCGCCTGTGCATGTAGTAGAGGTCGATCACGTCGACGTCCAGGCGCTTCAGGCTCGCCTCGACGGCCTGGCGGATGTACGGCGGGTCGTTGCGGATGACGCGCCGGGTCGGGTCGCCCGCGGGGATCGACAGCGCGAACTTGGTGGCGATGACCACCTCGTCGCGGTGTGCCTTGAAGAACGGGGCGAGGAACTTCTCGTTCTCCCCCGCGCCGTAGGCGTCGGCCGTGTCGTAGAGGGTGACGCCGAGTTCCAGGGCCCGCTCCAGGGTCGCCCTGGACTCGTCGGCGTCCGTGGGGCCGTACGCGAAACTCATCCCCATGCAGCCGAGTCCCTGTACGCCGACCTGAGGGCCGCCGTCGCCGAGCTGGGCCGTGGGTATCGTGCCGTCCGTCATCAGGACCTTTCCGACGCCAGGGCACGCCCGGCGTCCGCGTAGAAACCGATCTTCCGGTCGAGGACCGCGAGCGTGTCCTGAAGTTCCGCGATCCGGGCGAGGACGTCCTCGCGGGTCGCCTTCAGCAGCTCGAAGCGGTCCGTGTAGGTGTGGTCGCCCTCGCGGACCAGTTCCGCGTACCGCACCATGTCCGCCACCGGCATGCCGGTCAGCCGGAGCTTGCCGACGAGGTCGAGCCAGTCGAGGTCGCGGTTGCTGTAGCGGCGCTGTCCGGTGTGCGAGCGGTCGATGTGCGGCATCAGGCCGATGCGCTCGTACCAGCGCAGGGTGTGCGCGGTCAGGCCGGTGATCGCGACGACCTCGCTGATCGTGTAGCTGTCCTGGCCTTCCGGGCGCCTTCCGGGGTGCGCCGGGGGGACGCAACTGTCGGTCCTGGTACCCGTGGTCTCCATCACCGTCATGACCACCACGCTATGGCCTTGGAGTGCACTCCAAGCAAGCGATACCGGTAAGAAATCGGCAGGACGCGCCACAGGGTCGGTGACTAGCGTGCGGGCCATGAGTCTTGTACGTCGTGCCACGGCCGGGGACGCGCGGGAAGTGCTGCGGCTGCGCCAGGTGATGATCGACTCGATGGCCGGCCCCGACGCCGGGGACACGGACTGGCACCTGGAGGGACTGCCGAGCCTGCGGGAGAGACTGGCCGACGCCGAGGGGGACTTCGCCGCGTTCGTCGTCGACCACCCGGAGCGGCCGGGGGTGCTGGCGGCGCTGGTGGTGGGGACCGTCGACTACCGCATCGGGAAGGCGGGCAACCCCCGCGGACTCGCCGGGTACGTCTTCAGCGTCGCCACCGAACCGGACGCGCGCCGCCGCGGGTACGCGCGCGCGTGCATGGAGGAACTGCTCGCCTGGTTCCGCGAGCGGGGCGCCGGCCAGGTCCTGCTGACCGCGTCGAAGGAGGCCGAGCCGCTCTACGCCGCCCTCGGCTTCGTCCGCAAGCCGGACCCCGCGATGGGGCTGAGGCTCTGAGCGGCTTAGGCTCGACGGCATGTCCTTGCAGAGCCTTGCCTTGATCGAGAACTGGCCGGTTCCCGCCGCCGCGGCGGCCGTCGTCCGGGCGGACGGCACCCTCCTCGGTAGCCACGGCCCGGTCGGGCAGCGCTTCCCGCTGGCCTCGGTCACCAAGCCGCTCGCCGCGTACGCCGCCCTCGTCGCGTACGAGGAGGGGGCGATCGAGCTCGACGAGCCGGCCGGGCCGCCCGGGGCGACGGTCCGTCACCTGCTCGCGCACACCTCCGGTCTGGCCTTCGACGAGCACCGGGTGACGGCCCCGCCCGGGGAGCGGCGGCTGTATTCCAACGCCGGGTTCGAGCAGCTCGGGGACCACATCGCCAAGGCGACGGACATCCCCTTCGCCGAGTACCTGCGGCAGGCGGTGCTGGAGCCGCTGGGCATGGCCTCGACCACGCTGGCGGGCTCACCGGCGAAGGACGGCGTCTCGACGGTGGACGACCTCGTGCGGTTCGCGGCGGAGGTGCAGGCGCCCCGGCTGCTCGACGCGCGGACGGTCGCCGAGGCGATGACGGTCCAGTACCCCGGGACGAAGGGCGTGCTGCCGGGGTACGGACACCAGAACCCGAACGACTGGGGGCTCGGCTTCGAGATCCGCGACGGCAAGTCCCCGCACTGGACGGGTTCCTCGTCCTCTCCCCGCACCTTCGGTCACTTCGGCCAGTCGGGTACGTTCCTGTGGATCGACCCGGACGCGGGGACGGCCTGCGTGGCCCTCACGGACCGCGCCTTCGGCCCCTGGGCGGTCGAGGCGTGGCCGCCGTTCACGGACGCGGTACTGGCGGAGTCACGAGGCTGAGGCCACCCCGCCCAGCCCCGAGGGGCGGGCGTCGGCCGGTGTCAGTCCGTCATCTCCCACACCAGCAGTTCCGTCCCCGCCGTCAGGCCCACCGCCTCCAGATCCTTCGCGTCCGTGATCCGTGCCGCGTCGCCCGGGCCCAACCGCTCGCCGTCCAGGATCACTTCGCCCCGTACGACGTGCACGTACGCGTACGGCCCGTCCGGTAGCGCCGTCCGCTCGCCCGCCGCCAGGCGCCGTACGTGCAGCATCGCGCCCGCCTCGGGGACGGCGTAGGGCGTGGAGTCCGCGATGCCGTGGACGATCTCGTACCAGGGGTCGCCGCCGGGCTCCAGCGGGGCCAGCCACATCTGGACGAAGGTCAGGGGGCCGGGGCCGTCGTTGCGCTCGACGTGGCGGACGCCGCCCGCCGAGCTCAGCCGCTGGACGTCGCCGGCCCGGACCACCGTCGCGTGGCCGGCCGAGTCGCGGTGCGTCAGCTCGCCCTCGACCACCCACGTCACGATCTCGGTGTGGCTGTGCGGGTGCTCGTCGAAGCCGGCGCCGGGGTCGAGCCGCTCCTCGTTGCAGGCGAGCAGCGCGCCGAAACGGAGGTTGTCGGGGTCGAAGTGCGGGCCGAAGGAGAAGGCGTGGAACGACTCGATGCCGGCCTCCGGGTCGCCGCCGCGGTAGCGCTCGGTGGCGCGCCGTACGTCCATCACGGACACCACCGTAGTCCTCACCCCGCACCCGGCGGCGCGTTCTCCCGTCCGGATAAGGCAGTCTTGTCCCCGTGCCCGAACCCGAATCCCACGCCGGTCACGGCGCCGCGCCCGATGCCCACCCGCACTCCGCGACCCTGAAGCGGCTGGAGCAGTCGTCCGGACGTCTCGCCGCGCAGGCCATCCAGCGCATGGACGAGACGCTGTCGTGGTACCGGGCGATGCCCCCGGAGAACCGTTCCTGGATCGGTCTCGTCGCCCAGGCCGGTATCGCAGCCTTCACCGAGTGGTTCCGGCGCCCCGACGCCCCGCAGGCGATCTCCACCGACGTCTTCGGCACCGCGCCCCGGGAGCTGACCAGGGCCATCACCCTGCGCCAGACCGTCGAGATGGTGCGCACCACGATCGAGGTCATGGAGTCGGCCATCGACGAGGTGGCGGCTCCCGGCGACGAGTCCGTACTGCGCGAGGCGCTGCTGGTGTACGCCCGCGAGATCGCCTTCGCCACCGCCCAGGTGTACGCCCAGGCCGCCGAGGCACGCGGCGCCTGGGACGCGCGGCTGGAGTCGCTGGTCGTGAACGCCGTGCTGAGCGGGGAGGCCGACGAGGGGGCCGTCAGCCGGGCCGCCGCCCTCGGCTGGAACTCCCCCGAGCACGTGTGCGTGGTGTTGGGCGCCGCTCCCGACGGTGACAGCGAGTTGACCGTCGAGGCCATCCGGCGGGCCGCCCGGCACGCCAAGCTCCAGGTCCTGACCGGGGTGCTCGGGGCCCGGCTCGTGGTCATCGCGGGCGGCAGCGACAACCCGCTGGCCGTCGCCAAGTCGCTGATCGGGCCGTACGCCGCGGGGCCGGTGGTGGCGGGCCCCGTCGTACCCGACCTGCTGGCCGCGACCCGGTCCGCGCAGGCCGCCGCCGCCGGTCTCAGGGCGTGTTCTGCCTGGCAGGACGCCCCGCGGCCGGTTCTCGCGGACGATCTGCTCCCGGAGCGCGCGATGGCCGGCGACCCCTCCGCCCGCGAGCAGCTGGTGGAGGAGATCTACAGACCGCTGGAGGAGGCCGGCTCGGCTCTCCTGGAGACGCTCTCCGTCTATCTCGAACAGGCGAGCAGCCTCGAGGGCGCCGCGCGGATGCTGTTCGTCCATCCCAACACCGTGCGCTACCGGCTCCGACGTGTGACTGACGTCACCGGCTGGTCACCCTCGGACGTACGTTCGGCGTTCACTCTGCGCATCGCGCTGATCCTGGGGCGTCTGGCCGACGGGGATCTCCAGCTCTAGTCTTTTGTCGGGGGTCCACAAAACGCCCCCCTGTTCTTCGTCCCTGTCCCCACGGGCGGCCGTGGGGGCTCCCAAGAGAGAGTGTGAGAGTGCTCGTACTCGTCGCTCCCGGCCAGGGCGCCCAGACGCCCGGCTTCCTGACCCCCTGGCTCGAACTCCCCGGTGCCGCGGACCGCGTCGCCGCGTGGTCCGACGCCATCGGACTGGACCTCGCCCGTTACGGCACGCAGGCCGACGCGGACGAGATCCGCGACACCGCGGTGGCCCAGCCGCTGCTCGTCGCGGCCGGAATCCTGTCCGCCGCGGCACTCGGTGACGTGCGGCCCAGCGCCGTCGCCGGACACAGCGTCGGTGAGATCACCGCCGCCGCCTTCGCGGGCGTCCTCGACGACTCCTCCGCCCTGACCCTGGTACGCAGGCGGGGCCTGGCGATGGCCGAGGCCGCCGCCGTCACCGAGACCGGCATGTCGGCGCTGCTCGGCGGCGACCCCGAGGTGAGCGTCGCGCACCTGGAGAAGCTCGGTCTCACCCCGGCGAACGTGAACGGGGCCGGCCAGATCGTGGCGGCGGGCACCCTGGAGCAGCTCGCGGTGCTGAACGACGACAAGCCGGAGGGCGTCCGCAAGGTCGTCCCGCTCAAGGTGGCCGGTGCCTTCCACACGCACCACATGGCCCCCGCGGTCGACGCGCTGGCGAAGGCCGCCGAGGCCCTGACGCCCGCCGACCCGAAGATCACCTACGTCTCGAACAAGGACGGCAGGACCGTCTCCACGGGTGCCGAGGTCGTCTCGCGCCTGGTCGGCCAGGTCGCCAACCCGGTCCGCTGGGACCTGTGCATGGAGACCTTCAAGGAGCTCGGCGTCACCGCCCTGATCGAGGTGTGCCCCGGCGGCACCCTGACCGGCCTCACCAAGCGAGCGCTGCCCGGCGTGCGGACGCTGGCGCTCAAGACCCCCGACGACCTCGACGCTGCTCGCGAGCTCATCGCCGAGACGACCACACCTGCCGCTGACGCGGCGGGCGCCTGAGAAGGAGCCCCGGAGCAATGTCGAAGATCAGGCCCAGTAAGGGCGCCCCGTACGCGCGGATCCTCGGGGTGGGCGGCTACCGTCCGACCCGGGTCGTGCCGAACGAGGTGATCCTCGAGACGATCGACTCGTCCGACGAGTGGATCCGCTCGCGCTCCGGAATCGAGACCCGGCACTGGGCCTCCGACGAGGAGACCGTCGCCGCCATGTCGATCGAGGCGTCCGGCAAGGCGATCGCCGACGCCGGGATCTCCGCCGAGCAGATCGGCGGCGTGATCGTCTCGACCGTCTCGCACTTCAAGCAGACCCCGGCCGTCGCCACCGAGATCGCCGACAAGCTCGGCACGAACAAGGCCGCCGCCTTCGACATCTCGGCCGGCTGCGCGGGCTTCGCCTACGGCCTGACCCTCGCCAAGGGCATGATCGTCGAGGGTTCCGCGGAGTACGTCCTGGTCATCGGCGTGGAGCGGCTGTCCGACCTGACCGACCTGGAGGACCGGGCCACCGCCTTCCTGTTCGGGGACGGCGCGGGCGCGGTCGTGGTGGGTCCCGCTCAGGAGCCCGCGATCGGCCCCACGGTGTGGGGTTCCGAGGGCGACAAGTCCGAGGCCATCAAGCAGACCACGCCGTGGACGGACTACCGCGACGGCGAGGTCGCCAAGTTCCCGGCGATCACGCAGGAGGGCCAGGCGGTGTTCCGCTGGGCCGTGTTCGAGATGGCGAAGGTCGCCAAGCAGGCACTGGACGCGGCCGGGATCTCCCCGGAGGACCTGGACGTCTTCATTCCCCACCAGGCCAACGAGCGGATCATCGACTCGATGGTCAAGACTCTCAAGCTGCCGGAGCACGTCACCGTCGCCCGGGACGTGCGCACCACCGGCAACACCTCGGCCGCCTCGATTCCGCTCGCGATGGAGCGGCTTCTGGCGACCGGCGAGGCGAAGAGCGGCGACACCGCGCTCGTCATCGGATTCGGGGCGGGTCTCGTGTACGCCGCGACGGTCGTTACCCTCCCCTAGGCACTCCGTGCCGGATCATCATCGGATCCGATACGGGATCATCACAGCCACACCCTCTGGATTACTACGAAGGAGCGCCTGACATGGCCGCCACTCAGGAAGAGATCGTCGCCGGTCTCGCCGACATCGTGAACGAGATCGCCGGCATCCCGGTTGAGGACGTCCAGCTGGACAAGTCCTTCACCGACGACCTGGACGTCGACTCGCTGTCCATGGTCGAGGTCGTCGTCGCCGCCGAGGAGCGCTTCGACGTCAAGATCCCCGACGAGGACGTCAAGAACCTCAAGACGGTCGGCGACGCGACCGAGTACATCCTCAAGCACCAGGGCTGATCCTCTAGGCCCGGAGCCTGCCCCGCCACCCGGCGGTGGCGCCGTATGTCCCCGCATCGTCGGGGGTAGTCCTCCCGATCCGTTGGAGAAAGAATTCCCGTGAGCCCGACCAATCGCACCGTGGTCGTCACCGGTATCGGCGCAACCACACCGCTGGGTGGCGACGCAGCCTCTACCTGGGAGGGACTGATCGCCGGCAAGTCCGGAGTGAAGCCCCTCGAGCAGGAGTGGGCCGCCGAACAGGCGGTCCGTATCGCCGCATCGATCGCCGTGGAGCCGACCGAGGTCATCCCGCGGCCGCAGGCCCGCCGACTCGACCGCTCGGCGCAGTTCGCGCTGATCGCGGCCAAGGAGGCGTGGGCCGACGCCGGTTACTCCGCCAAGGCGGGCGAGGACGACTCGGTCGACCCCGACCGGCTCGGTGCGGTGATCGCCTCCGGCATCGGTGGCGTGACGACCCTCCTCGACCAGTACGACGTGCTGAAGGAGAAGGGCGTCCGCCGCGTCTCCCCGCACACCGTCCCCATGCTGATGCCGAACAGCCCCTCCGCGAACGTGGGCCTGGCCGTGGGCGCCCGTGCGGGCGTGCACACCCCGGTCTCCGCGTGCGCCTCGGGCGCCGAGGCCATCGGCTACGCCATCGAGATGATCCGCACCGGCCGCGCCGACGTCGTCGTCGCGGGTGGCACGGAGGCGGCGATCCATCCGCTGCCGATCGCCGCGTTCGGCAACATGATGGCGATGTCCAAGAACAACGACGACCCCGAGGGCGCCTCGCGTCCCTACGACGTCGCGCGGGACGGGTTCGTCCTCGGCGAGGGCGCCGGCGTGGTCGTCCTGGAGTCCGCCGAGCACGCCGCCAAGCGCGGTGCGCGGGTGTACGCCGAGGCGGTCGGGCAGGGCATCTCCGCCGACAGCCACGACATCGTGCAGCCGGAGCCGGAGGGGCGTGGCATCTCGCACGCCCTGCAGAACCTGCTGGACCGCACCGACCTGAACCCGGCGGAGATCGTGCACGTCAACGCGCACGCGACGTCGACGCCGGCCGGTGACATCGCCGAACTGAAGGCCCTGCGCAAGGTCTTCGGCGACGACACGGACCACATGGCGGTCTCGGCGACCAAGTCGATGACGGGTCACCTGCTGGGTGGTGCCGGCGGTGTCGAGACGGTCGCGACCGTTCTCGCCCTGTACCACCGGGTGGCCCCGCCCACCATCAACGTCGAGAACCTCGACCCGGAGGCCGAGGCCAACGCCGACGTCGTCCGTGGTGAGGCGCGCAAGCTGCCCGTCGAGGGCCGTCTGGCCGCCCTGAACGACTCGTTCGGGTTCGGCGGACACAACGTGGTGCTGGCGTTCCGTACGGTCTGAGCATCACCGTGAACGGCGTGTGGCCCGCCCCCGTCGGGGGCGGGCCACACGCCGTTCGTCGTCCGCGGGCCGGCCGGCTCACACCACCTGGTGCAGCCAGCGGACCGGCGCTCCCTCGCCCGCGTACCTGAAGGGCTCCAGCTCGTCGTCCCACGGCTTGCCCAGCAGCTTCGCCAGCTCCGCCTCCAGGTCGGTCTCGCCGCGCTGGGAGCGGACCAGGGCGGCACGGAGGCGGTCCTCGGGGATGAGGATGTCGCCGTGGATGCCGGTGACGGCGTGGAAGATGCCCAGTTCGGGGGTGCAGCTGTAGCGCTCGCCCTCGGCGGTGGCGCAGGGCTCGGCGGTGACCTCGAAGCGCAGGAGGTGCCAGCCTCTGAGCGCGGAGGCCAGTTTGGAGGCCGTGCCGACCTGACCCTGCCAGGAGAACTCCGAGCGCCAGGTGCCGGGCGCGGCGGGCTGCCGGATCCAGTCGAGGTTGACCCGTGTGCCGAGCACCCCGGCGACGGCCCACTCGACGTGCGGGCACAGCGCGCGCGGCGCGGAGTGCACGTACAGAACTCCACGTGTCGTCACCGGGACCTCCGGGCAGAGCGGGACATCTTGCGAACTGACGGACGGTCGTGGCCGGGCAGCCACGTTGATGGCGAGGCTACCGTGCGACGGCGCAAGGAGTGTGACGTACCGTCGGTCCTGGTGCCGGGAAACCCCTGCCATTCACCCGGCAGGACGCTAGTACGGGTGTGAACCGTTGCGTGCCGCCCCTCGGGAACTCTCGCGCGTTGTTATGGACGGAAGAGCTTTTCCCGTCTCATGTCATCACCGGACGACACGCCACCCGACACACCACCCGACCGAGGGGATCACCACCGGATGCGCAAGCAGGGCCATCGCGCACGCGCCGTTCTCGCCGTCCTGGCGGCGGCCGTCCTGGGTGTCACCGGCTGTGACGCCGTCGGTGGCACCTCGCCGGGGCCTAGCGGCACGGGGGCGCAGAAGGGGAAGCCGTCCCCGAAGCCGACGCCGGCCTGGGACAGCAGTCCCGCCTCGGTCGCCGCCGTGGGGGACTCGATCACCCGTGGTTTCGACGCGTGCTCGGTGCTGTCGGACTGCCCCGAGGTGTCCTGGGCGACGGGCAGCAGCGCCAAGGTCGACAGTCTCGCCGTCCGGCTGCTGGGGAAGGCGAAGGCGGCCGAGCGCAGCTGGAACTACGCGGTGACCGGGGCGCGGATGGCGGACCTGCCCGGTCAGATGGCCCAGGCGGGCACGCGCCGGCCGGGGCTGGTGGCGGTGATGGTGGGGGCGAACGACGCCTGCCGGTCCAGCGTCTCGGCGATGACGTCCGTGGCCGTGTTCCGCTCCGACTTCGAGGACGCGATGAGCACGCTGCGGCGGGCCTCCCCCAAGGCGCAGGTGTACGTGGCGAGCGTGCCGAACCTGAAGCGGCTGTGGTCCGAGGGCCGCACCAGCCCGACGGGCAAGCAGGTGTGGAAGCTGGGCATCTGCCCGTCGATGCTGGCCGACGCGGACGCCCTGGACGCGGCGGCGACCGAGCGCCGGAACACCGTGCAACAGCGGGTGGAGGCCTACAACGAGGTGTTGGAGGAGGTCTGCGCCAAGGACCGCCACTGCCGCTTCGACGGGGGCGCGGTCCACGACTTCCGCTTCGGCACCGCCCAGCTGAGCCAGTGGGACTGGTTCCATCCGAGTGTGAACGGCCAGGCGCGGCTCGCGGAGATCGCCTACCGGACGGTCACCGGCAGGAAGGCGTGACGCGGGGCCGTGGGGTCGTGTCCTAAAGTTCCGCACATGAACGAACTCTTCGGCACACTTCCCGACGGCACCCCGGTTCACCGCTGGACCCTGGAGCGGGCCGGCGTCCGTGTCCGGGTCCTGTCGTACGGCGGGATCGTGCAGTCGGTGGAGGTCCCGGACCGGGAGGGGCGCACCGCGGACGTGGTGCTGGGGTTCGCGGACCTCGACGGCTACCTGACGCACCCGGAGCCGTACTTCGGGGCCCTGGTCGGGCGGTACGCGAACCGGATCGCGGGCGGTCGCTTCCCGCTGGACGGCCGTACGTACGCGCTGGCGCTGAACAACCCGCCCAACTCCCTGCACGGCGGTGAGCGCGGTTTCGACAAGCGGGTGTGGGACATGACGCCGGTGGAGCACGGCGTGCGTCTGGCGCGGGTTGCCGGCCATGGCGAGGAGGGCTTCCCGGGGCGTCTGGAGGTGGCGGCGACGTACACGCTGGAGGAGTCCGGCGCGCTGCGGATCGCGTACGAGGCGGTCACGGACGCGCCGACGCCCGTGAACCTGACCAACCACAGCTACTTCAACCTGGGCGGCTCGGGGAACGCGGGCGGGCACGAGCTGCGGATCGCCGCGTCCCGGTTCACGCCGGTCGACGCGGACCTGATCCCGACCGGTGTGCTGGAGGAGGTCGCGGGGTCGGGCTTCGACTTCAGGGAGGCCCGGAAGGTGGGCGCCGGCTACGACCACAACTTCGTGCTCGACAAGGGGGTCACCCGGGCGCCCTTGGAGGTGGCCGAGCTGCACGACCCCGCGTCCGGCCGGGTGCTGACCGTGGCGACCACCGAGCCCGGCCTCCAGCTGTACACCGCGGACCACCTGGGCGAGCCCTTCGCGCCCGGCGACGGCATCGCGCTGGAGACCCAGCACTTTCCCGACTCCCCCAACCGTCCGGACTTCCCGAGCACGGTGCTGCGGCCTGGCGAGGTGTACCGGTCGGAGACGGTGTACGGGTTCTCGGCCCGTTAGGGCCCGTCCGCGAAAGGGACTCCGTCCTTCGGGAGCGGGTCCCCGGACGTCATGAGCCCCGGCCCAGGGGTCAGGTCCCGGGCCGGGGCTGGTCATGCGGGAGGCTCCTCCCTGATCAGACGTTAATCGTCGCGGTGAGTCGGCGGTCCAGGATCGAGCGGCTCACCTGGATCTCGTACGAACCCTTCACAAACGACCAGGAGCCCTCCTTCTCGTCCCAGACCTCGAAGGCGCGGCGCGGCAGCTCCACGACGGCTTCGGCGCTCTCGCCGGGGGCCGCCGTCACGCCCGCGAATCCGGCCAGTCGGCGGGCCGGGCGCTCGGCGTCGGGCTCGCCGGGCGCCAGGTAGACCTGGACGACCTCGCGGCCGGGGCGCGCGCCGGAGTTGCGGAGGCGGACCCGGACGGTGGTGCCCCGGACCTCGACGGACTCGTAGGTCCAGTCGGTGTAGCCGAGGCCGTGCCCGAAGGGGTACGCCGGGGTGCGGCCCTCCTTCTCCCAAGCCGGGTAGCCGATGAAGACGCCCTCGCGGTACGGGAGCTCGCCGTCGTCCGGGACGACCTGGGTGACCGGGGCGTCGGCGAGGCTGCCCCAGGTGCTGGGGAGGCGGCCGCCGGGCTCGTGGGCGCCGGTGAGGACGTCGGCGAGGGCGTCGCCGCCCTCCTGGCCGGGGAACCAGCCGAGGAGGACCGCGGCGACCTCGTCGCGCCAGGGCAGTTCCACCGGGGAACCGGAGTTGACGACCACGACGGTGTTCGGGTTGGCGGCGGCGACCGCGCGGACCAGGTCGTCCTGGCGGCCGGGGAGGGCCAGGTCGGTGCGGTCGTAGCCCTCCGACTCGACGCGCTCGGTGGTGGCGACCACGACGACCGCCGTGTCGGCGGCACGGGCGGCGGCCGCCGCCTCGGCGATCAGCTCGTCGGGGTCGCGCCGGGGGTCCTGGTGGACGAGGGAGAAGGAGATGACCTTCAGCGGGAGGTTCTCGGGGAGCCGGACGACCTGGGTGAGGGAGACCTCGACGGGGCGGCCCGCGGTGAGTTCGACCTGCGCGCGGGGCTCCGGGGCGCCGAAGAAGGTGAGGAACGGGTCGTCCTTGGCGGGGCGTTGGACGTCGTCGAAGTACGTGGTGCCGTCGACGCGCAGGGTGAAGTGGCCCAGCCCCTTGACGCCGAAGGTGTGCCGGCCGGACTCGCGCGGGGTGAAGGTGCCGGTGAGTTCGACGGTGTGGAGGGTGTCGTGGGTGACGCCCTCGGGCAGGTCGGCGCCCATCCACTGGAGCTGACCGTTGGGGGCCGTGCCCGTGCCGATCACGTCGCCGTCGGCGTCGCGGCACACGGCCCGCAGCTCGAAGCCCTGGTCGGCGACGGCGAGTTCGGTGTTCGGGTCGGCGCCGACGGCGTAGGTGAGGGTGCCCTCGGGGAGGGCGGCGGTGAGTCCGTCCAGCGGGGAGACGATCCGGGCCGGGAAGACGGTGGCGGAGCCGCCGCCGAGGACGCGGGCGTCGCGGGCGGCGGCGCCGGCGAGGGCGACCGTGCCCTGCTTCAGGGGCAGGGCGCCGCGCTCGTTGCGTACCAGGACGAAGGCGCGGCGCGCGATCTCGCGGGCCAGGGCCTGGCCGTCGACGGGTTCGGGCAGTGCGGTGACGGCCGGCTCGGCGCCCCTCAGGACACCGACCCGGGCGGCGAGCCGCAGGACGTTGCGTACGGCGTCGTCGACCTTGGCCTCGTCGACCTCGCCGTCCCGCACGGCCCGGGCGAGCGGGTCGCCGTACACGGTCTGCGGTCCCGGCATGGCGACGTCCAGGCCGCCGTTGACGGCGGCGGTGGTGGAGCGGGCGGCCGTCCAGTCGGAGACGTTGCAGCCGTCGAAGCCCCACTCGCCCCGCAGGACCTCGTTGACCAGGTGGTGGTGCTCGGTCATCGTCGTGCCGTTGACCGAGTTGTAGGCGGTCATGATGCCCCACGGGTGGGCGTTGGCGACGATGAACTCGAAGGGCGCCAGGTAGAGCTCGCGCAGGGCGCGCTCGCTCACCACGTTGTTCACCGTGAAGCGGTCGGTCTCGGCGTCGTTGGCGACGAAGTGCTTGACGGTGGTGCCGACGCCGCCGGACTGGACGCCGCTCACGTACCCGGCGCCGATCCGGCCGGTGAGGTGCGGGTCCTCGCTGTACGCCTCGAAGTGGCGGCCGCCGAGCGGCGAGCGGTGCAGGTTGACCGTGGGGGCGAGCAGCACGTGGACGCCCTTGCGGCGGGCCTCCTGGGCGAGGAGGGTGCCGGCGCGGCGGGCCAGCTCGGGGTCCCAGGTGGCGGCCAGCGCGGTCGGGGAGGGGAGCGCCACGGAGGGGTCGTCGGCGGTCCAGCGGACTCCCCGGACGCCGATCGGGCCGTCGGACATGACGAGGGAGTCCAGGCCGATCTCCGGCAGGGCGGGCAGGGACCACATGTCCCGGCCGGCCAGGAGGCGGGTCTTGGCGTCCAGGTCGAGCCTGCCCAGGGCCGCTTCGACGACTGCCTCGGTGTCCGGCGATGTCGGGGTTCCCGCCATGGCGGTGCCTCCTCGTTGAAGTCCGTGCGGTTCCTCCATCCTGCATCGGTTCCCTGTAGACCGGTAGGTTTTGTTACCTTGACGTTATATTCTGTGAAGTCGGGTGTCGTACGGTGACGGCATGGGCGTGCGAGTCAGGAGCGAGGAGCGGCGGGCGGCGATCGTCACGGCCGCGCTGGAGGTGATCGCCGAGCGCGGTTACCGGGGCGCGAGCCTCGCGGCGGTGGCCGAGCGGGTGGGGCTCACCCAGCAGGGACTGCTGCACTACTTCCCGACGAAGGACGCCCTGCTGGTCGCCGTCCTGGAGGAGCGGGACCGCTGGGACGCCTTGCCGGCCCGGCCGCGGCGGCTGGATCTGCTGGCCTCGCTCGTCGAGTACAACGCGATGCGGCCCGGCATCGTCCAGACCTTCTCGGCACTGCTCGGCGAAAGCGTCACGGAGGGGCATCCGGCGCGCGGCTACTTCACCGAGCGCTACGCACAGGTGCGGGCGGGCATGGCGGACGTGCTGCGCGCCGAGTACGGCGACCGCCTCCCGAACGGCCTCACCCCCGAACGCACCGCTCCCCTGCTCGTCGCGGTGATGGACGGGCTGCAGTACCAGTGGCTGCTGGACCCGGACGCGGTCGACATGCCGGGCGCCTTCCGGGACTTCCTCACGCTGCTGGGCGAGGGCTGACCGCCGCCACGACCTCGACCTCGATCTGCGCCTCGGGCCGGAACAGCCGGGGCACCTCGAAGGTCATGCTGGTGGGCGGCGTCCCGGTGAGGAACTCCCGTCGCACGGCGCCGTATTCATGCAGGCGGCCGATGTCCGTGAGGTAGGTACGGATGTTGATGACGTCGGCCAGGGACGCCCCGTGGGCCTTCAGCAGGGCGTCCAGCGTCTCGAAGACGCCACGGCTCTGCTCGGCGAGCGTGGCGCCCTCGGCGATCTGGCCGGAGACGAACAACAGGGCGCTGCCGTCGGCGTGTTCGACGCGGGCGACCTGGGAGTAGTAGGGGCTCAGGGGCTGGGGCGCGGAGGCGGGAGAGCCGAGGGTGATCTGCATGCCGTCGACGCTAGGTCCGGGTCAGGGATGCGACAAGCGAATGTCTAGCATGGCCGCCATGCCGAATCCGCATGTTTCTGCCGACTGCGCGGCGTCCGACGTCGTGCCGGATCTGTCCACCGTGTGGCTGCGCGTGTTCGTGGAGGTCGCCCGGCACGGTTCGTTCACGGTCGCCGCCAGGACGCTCGGCTGGACGCAGTCGGCGGTCTCCCGGCAGGTCTCCTCGCTCGAAGGGGCCCTGGGCGGTGCCCCGTTGTTCGACCGGCTCCCGCGGGGCGTACGGCTGACCGAGGCCGGCCGGGTGCTGGTGCCGTACGCGGAGGCCGTCGCCGAGACGCTGCGGGGGGCCGGGCGCGAGCTGGCCGCGCTGCGTGCGGTGGCCGGTGGCCGACTGCGGTTCGGGGCGTTCGCGACGGCCGACGCGGCGCTGGTGCCGCACGCCCTCGCCGTCTTCCGCACCCGCCATCCCCACGTGGCGGTGCACCGCGAGGAGGGCTTCACCCCCGCCCTGCTGGAGCGGCTCACCGCCGGCCACCTCGACCTGGCGGTGGTCTCGACGACGAGCGGCGACCTCCCCACGGCGGCGTACACACTCCACCACCTGCTCGACGAGTCGCTGTACGTCGCCGTCCCGGCCGGTCACCCGCTGGCGGCGGGCCGGGGGCCGGTGCGGCTCGGCCTGCTCGCCGACGCCGACTGGATCTCCGGCGGCCGCGGCCCGGAGGGCACGCTGCTGGACGCGGCCCTGCGGCAGGGCTTCCGGCCGCGGATCGTGCACGTCGTCGGCGAGTGGACCGCCAAGCAGGGGTATGTCGCCGCCGGGCTCGGGGTGACCCTGGTCCCGGCGCTCGCCGCCGCGTCCGTGCGGCCGGACGTGGCCCTGCTCCCCGTGCTCGACGAGGGCGGTCCGGCCCGTGCCGTGTACGCGGCGACGGCGAGGGGCCGGTCGCTGCCGCCGGCCGCCGAGGCGTTCGTCGGGGTGCTCCGGGAGTCCGCGGCGCGGATTCCCCGAGCGGCCCGCACCATGGCGTAGACCACTTCCGTCACGCGATACTGCCGCCGTTCGGCACCACGCTCCCCACAGCGACGGAAGGACTCGAACCCCCTTGAACTCCCTACGTGTTCGCATCGGCGTGCTCGGACTGGCCCTGGTGGCCGGGCTGGCCGCCCCCGCACAGGCGTCCGCGGCCGAGACGGCCCCCTCGCCCACCGTCGAGGAACAGCGGCTCGACCGGGCCGTGCCCCGGGAGATCCTGCGCCGGTCCGGATTCGACGCCGTGACCGCGCGGTTCACCCGGGAGCTGGGGGCGGCACGCTCCTACGCCGAGGCTCGGCGGACCGTCGTACGCGAAGGGTCGACGCTGTGGCGGCGGGCCGTCGCGCGGGCGCAGGGGCGGGGGCCGGCGGGCGGGGATCTGAGCCGGGACGACGACCGGCCCCTGTACTGGGCGCGGCTGGCGATGACGCGTGAGGTGCGGACGTGGGACCCGGGGTTCGGGCTGTCCCAGGCCCGACGGTCGGCGCTGCTCGGCGAGTTGGAGCGGACCTCGCGGGGGCAGAGCGCCGTCCGGTATCCGCACGGCAGGGGGATCAAGCGGGTCCTGGTGACCGGCTTCGACCCGTTCACGCTGGACCGGGACATCCGGATCTCCAATCCGTCGGGGGCGACCGCGCTCGCGCTCGACGGGAAGCTGATCGAGACGGCGGACGGGCCGGCGCGGGTGGAGACCGTCGTCTTCCCGGTGCGGTGGCGGGACTTCGCCGAGGGCACGGTGGAGCGGACGCTGCGGCCGCAGCTGAGGCGGGTGGACCTCTTCGCCACGGTGAGCCAGGGGCGCGTCGGCCGGTTCGACGTCGAGCGGACCAACGGGGCCTGGCGGGGCGGCTTCGCGGACAACGACAACATCGGCGAGACGGGGACCGTCCCGGTCACCGACCCCGCATCCCAGCCGCAGTGGACGACGACGACCCTGCCGTACGGGAAGATCGTGGCCGCTTCGACGGGGCGGTTCCCGGTCTACGACAACACGAGCGTGACCGAGATACCGGCGGGAGGCACGCAGGCCGTCGTACGGCCGGACGGGCCCACCCCGGGATCGACCGCGCGGGCCGGGGGCGGGGGTGACTACCTCTCCAACGAGATCGCCTACCGGGCCACGCTGCTGCGGGACCGGCTGGGGTTGCACGGGGTGCTGCCGGGCGGGCATGTGCACACGCCCGTGCTGCAGTTCGGAGCGGGCAACACCGACCCGGCCACGGGCGCGGTGACCGACGCGGAGTTCGTGCGGAACCGGCTGGACATCGTCGCGCAGGTGACGGAGATCGTGCGGGTGGCGGTCGAGGGGGCGCCGGCGCCCTAGTGCCGCGCGTCGGCTGAACCGGCGCCCTCGTCGTCAGACGCCGTACGGGCCGGGGTGGCCGGCTTCCGCCTCCGCCGTCTCCCCCTCCGCGCTCTCCCCGGCCGCCCTCTCCCCGTCCTCGGTCTCCTCGCCCAGCAGTTCCCGCGCCATCAGCGTCGCGCCCGCCACCGCGCCCGGCATCAGGAACACCGCGACGAAGGGGACCAGGAAGGAGACGGCCAGGGGGGTGCCGAAGCCCCAGACCAGGGACTTGCGGGCGCGCAGGAGGGCGAGGCGGTCGCGGAGTTCGACGCTGCGGCGCTGCAGGGCGACGGAGGTGAGCTCCTGGGTGAGGAAGAAGCCGGTGACGACGAAGCCGATCGCCGGGACGGCGGTCTGGCCGAGGACCGGGATGAAGCCGAGCCCGAAGAGCAGGATTCCCCAGCACAGGGCGCGCACCAGAACCCGCAGGCTGTCGCGGGCCGAGATCCACAGCTCACGCCAGAGCGGGAGGTCGGACTCGGGGGCGGTGCCGTCGGGCGAGACGTCCCGGTCGACCTTCTCGGAGAGGCTCTCGTAGAAGGGCTGGCCGATCAGGAGAGTGACCGCGGTGAACGTGATCACGGACAGCAGCAGGGCGAGCGCGAACAGCACGGCGGTGAGCAGGCCGCGGAAGAGACCCTGCCAGGGGCTCGTCCAGTCGTCGGCGAAGGGCGTCGCCCAGCCGACGAAGTCCGCACCCCACAGCGCGAGGGCGACGAGCGCCGCCGCGTAGAGAACGAGGGTGATCAGTCCCGGGAGCAGGCCGAAGCCGAACTGCTTGCCGTGCCGGGCCACCCACCGCTGGCCCTTCAGAAGGTACTTGAATCCCGCCCCGAGATCGCGCATGCGCCAACTCTATCGGGAGCGACCGCCCCCCTTCCGGTGGTGCCCGCCCAGCCCCCGGGGTCCGCCTCGCCCGCCTCGCGGGCCGGTCCGGGGCCGGTGCGACGCCAACTCCCTCTTGTTGCGGTTGAGTCGAACAGGTACACCTCGCCGTACCGATCTCTGGAAGCCCCACGGGAGGTACGCGTGCGCACCACGAGAACCGTTCCTGCGAGACCCTTGCTGATCAGCGCCCTGGCCGTCACCACGGTGGGCTCGCTGTTACTCACCCCCCACACCGCCGCCGCCGAGCCGAAGCCCCCGGTCACCCGGGAGGGACCGGCCGTCGAGAAGGGTGCCGCCCGCGCCCCCAGGAGCGCGGCCGAGCGGGCCCTCAGCGGCACGACGGGCCCGGCCGCCGGCACGGGCACCGGCACCGGCACCGGCACCGGCACCGGCACCGGGCGGGGCTATCCACGCGAGCAGGTCCTGGCCCCCGACCCGCACAACCCCGCCGACAAGTCCATCAAGCTGGGCCTCACCCCGTACCACGCGATCGCCCCGAAGCTGAACGCGATCCAGCGGCTCGGCGACCGGGTGAGCGTCGAGGTCGCGGGCCGGTCGGCCGGCGGGCACCGGCTCTACCTCGTCACCGTGACCGCGCCGGAGAGCACCCGCCAGGCCCGCGCCCAGGAGCGGATGCGCGAGCTGATCGAGAACGCGCCCGCCGCGGCGGCCAGGAGCCGGGAGCTCAGAGCGGGTTACAAGACGCCCGTGTTCTTCAACAACAACATCCACGGCAACGAGTGGGAGGGCACCGACGCCTCCCTGAAGCTCATCGAGCGGCTCGCGACCGCGAAGGACCGCAGGACGCGCGACCTCCTCTCCCACAGCCGCCTCTACTTCAACATCACGGCCAACCCGGACGGCCGGATCGCCGGCACCCGAGCCAACGCCAACGGCTTCGACATGAACCGGGACTTCGTCACCGCCTCGCAGCCCGAGGTGCGCGCGATGCGGCAGATCGAGATCGACAAGCAGCCGGCCGTCATGCTCGACGTGCACGGCTACGTCAACGGCACGCTCATCGAGCCCACCACTCCCCCGCACGGCGAGAACTACGAGTACGACCTCTTCCTGAAGAACACCTACGCCAACGCCCTGCGCATGGAGTCCGCCGTCAACGGCCTCGGCTACACGCCCGCCAAGGACGGTGTGCGGCCCGCGCAGATCCCCTTCCGGGACCAGGAGGAGGGCTGGGACGACTGGCCGCCGATCTTCACCCCGCAGTACGCGGCCTTCCACGGCACGGTCGCCGCGCACACCGTGGAGATCCCGCTGACGGTGAACAACGCGGCCTACGACAGCCTGCCGGAGAGCGAACTGCGCCGCCGGTCCGCGATCAACGTGGACGTGGCCGGTGCCGCCCTCACGGCCACCCTCGACTTCGTCCGGACGAACCGCGCCTCGCTCGTCGCCGACCAGATCGAGGTCTTCCGGCGCGGTGCGGCGGGCGAGCCTCAGGTACCGGTCTCCGCCGAGACCGTACCGGGCGTGCCGGGCATCGGCCCGGAGGACGTGTACACCACCGACTTCCCGCGCGCCTACGTCGTCCCCGGCGGCTCCCCCGCCGCGGCCCGCCTCGTCGACCACCTGCTCGCCAACGACGTCCGCGTCACCCGCGCCGCCCACACCTTCCGGCTGGGCGGACGCTCGTACCCGAAGGGCTCGTACGTCGTCGACATGCGCCAGCCCAAGCGGGGGCTCGCGAACGTGCTGCTCGCCGACGGGAGGGACATCAGCGACAGGGTCTCGGTGATGTACGACATCTCGGGCTGGAGTCTGGGCCGGCTGTGGGGCGCCGAGGTGACGCAGGTGACGTCCGGCAGTCTGCGGGGACTTCCGCTGCGGTCCGTCGGCCGGGCCGCTCGGGTCGGTCACGTGGCCCCGCGTGGTGACCTGCGGCTGCGGCTCGAGGACCCGCGGGAGATCGCGGCGCTCAACTCACTGCTCCAGCGGGGAGTCGAGGTACGGCGGTCCGCCGACGGCAGTGCGATCGTGCCGGCGTCGGCGCGCGCGAAGGCCGCGGCCGCCGCCCGGACGTACGACGTCGTCTTCGACGCGACCAGGGTGACCGGCACGACCGAGCTGCGCCGCCCACGGGTCGCCGCGGCGGTGACGCCGGGTGAGCTGTTCGCGCTCCGGGAGATGAACTTCGAGGTCACACCGGTCTCGACGGCCGTGCTGAACGCGGGCTTCGACTGGTCGGCGGCCGACGTGCTGTTCGTCTCGGCGGGCCTGAACCGCGACGCCCTGAACCCGGCCGCCCGCTCGGCACTCGACGCGTTCCTCGCCGCCGGACACGGCCTCGTGGGGCGCGGGGTGACCGGTGCCGGCCTCGCCACCGCCGCCGGACTGCTCGCGGCCAGGCCGGTCGAGGGCAACACGGACGCCAACGGCGTGGTGCGGGTGGTGAACTCGGGACCCGTGACGGCCGGAGCGCCGGACCACGGATTCGTGTACGCGCCCGTCTGGTTCACCGACCTCGGGCCGGAGGTCCGGGTGGAGCAGACGTACGGGAGGGGGAACCCGCTCGTCTCAGGGCACTGGCGTGCCCTGGAGGACGGCTCGGGTGGTCCCGCCCAGGCGGCCGGGCAGGCCTCGGTCGTCAGCAGCTCGGGGGCCGTTCTGTTCGGCACCGAACCCCTCTTCCGGGACCACCCGAAGGGGGAATTCGCGCAGGTCGCACGCGCGCTGTTCACAGTGGCACACGCGAGCGGCGGCACAGGTGAGGAGAGCGGATGACGCAGGAGATCCACGGCACGGTCGCGGACGGGTTCGAGGCGGTGCGCGAGGAGTTCGCCGCCTTCGTGTCGGGGGAACGCCCCGACTACGAGGGACAGGTGTGCGCGTACGTGCACGGCCGCAGAGTCGTCGACCTGTGGGCGGGGCACGACGCCGGCGCCGGTTCCCTCTACGGCGTGTACTCGTCGACCAAGGGCGCCGCGCATCTCGTGGTCGCGCTCCTCGTGCAGGACGGCACGCTCGAACTGGACCGCAAGGTCACGTACTACTGGCCGGAGTTCAGCGCCGAGGGCAAGGGCGCGCTGACCCTGTGCGACCTGCTCGCGCACCGGGCGGGCGTGGTCGGGCTCGACGCCGGGTTCAGCGCGCAGGAACTGGCCGACGACCGGGTGCTCGCCGAACGGCTCGCGGACCAGCGGCCGTTCTGGCGGCCCGGCACGGCCTTCGGCTACCACGCGCTCGTCATCGGCGCGCTCACCGGCGAGGTGGTCCGCCGCGCCACCGGCCGCAGCCTCCAGGAGGTGTACGAGGAACGGATCCGCGTCCCCTACGGGCTGGACTTCTTCCTGGGGCTGCCCGAGGCGCTGGAGTCCCGCTACCGCCCGGTGCAGCCGATGATCCCGACGGCGACCCAGCAGGCCCTGCTGGACTCGACGCCCACCGGTCCGCACACCCTGTCGTCGATCGCGTTCAACCAGCACGTCCCGGACGCCGGGGACCTGGTGGACTACGCCAACTCCCGTGCCGTGCGCGCCAAGGGGCCGGCGTCGGCGGGCGGGGTCGCCGCGGCGCGCGGGCTCGCCGGGATGTACGCGGCGGCGATCAGCGAGGTGGACGGGCGGCCGCCGCTG
Organism: Streptomyces resistomycificus; assembly: GCF_001514265.1. Lineage (GTDB taxonomy): Bacteria > Actinomycetota > Actinomycetes > Streptomycetales > Streptomycetaceae > Streptomyces > Streptomyces resistomycificus. Next base: position 328,398 of record NZ_KQ948990.1, read on the forward strand.
CTGAAGCCGGACACGGTCGCGGAGGTGGGCCAGATCCATTCGACGGGGTACGACCTGGTGGCCCGGGCGCACAAGTCGTACGGCCTCGGTTTCCAGGCGACCGCGGACAGCTGGCACCCGTTCCTGGGCGCCGGGGCGTTCGGGCACAGCGGCGCGGGCGGCTCGCAGGCCTTCGCCGATCCGCGCAGCGGACTGGCGTACGGCTACACGCGCCGCCGGATGGCCTTCCCGGGCGGGGCGGCGCCGGAGAACGAGCGGCTGGTGAGGGCCGTGCACTCGGCGGCACTCGCCTCCTGAGCGGCGTACGACCAGAGGCCGCACCCCACGTCCAGGGGTGCGGCCTCCGTCATGGGCGACGGCCGTGGTCAGACAAGCGTCACGGTGATGTTGTCGCGGGTCGCCCTGGAGTACGGGCAGACCTGGTGGGCCTTCTCGACGAGGCCCCGGGCCGTCTGCGGGTCCACGTTCGGCAGGGCCGCCGAGATCTCGACGATGAGGCCGAACCCGTCACCGTTCTTGCCGAGCCCGACCTTCGCGGTGACGGTCGAGCCGGTGAGGTCGGCCTTCTCCTGGCGGGCCACGACGCCGAGGGCGCCCTGGAAGCAGGCGCTGTAACCGGCGGCGAACAGCTGCTCCGGATTGGTGCCGGTGCCGCTGCCGCCGAGCTCCTTGGGCGGGCTGACGACGACGTCGAGCGTGCCGTCGTCGGTGGCGACCCGGCCGTCGCGGCCGTTCTCTGCGGTGGCGACGGCGGTGTACAGGACGTCGGACTGCTGGATGGGCATGCGGTTGTCTTCTCTCCTCGGTCCGCCGCGACTCGCGCCCACGATCGCGACGGATTTCGGAAAGAAGTTACCGCATGCCGGAAACGGCGGGAAGCCTTGTGGCGGCCCGTGGACGCCTTGCCGGCCCTACAGCTTGACGATCATCTTCCCGGTGTTGTCGCCGCGCAGGACGCCGAGGAAGGCCTCCAGGTTGTTCTCGATGCCCTCGACGACCGTCTCGCGGTACTTGAGCGCGCCCGAGGCGACCCAGGGGCCGACCTCCTGGACGAACTGCGGCTGGAGGTCGTAGTGGTCGCTCACCAGGAAGCCCTGGATGCGGCCGCGGGTCGCGATGAGCCGGGCGAGGTTCTTCGGGCCGGGGACGGGCTCGGTGTTGTTGTAGACCGAGATCATTCCGCAGACCGCGATCCGGCCGTCCTGGTTGAGCTGCCCGAGGGCGGCCTCCAGGTGGTCGCCGCCGACGTTGTCGAAGTACACGTCGACGCCGTCCGGAGCGGCCTCGCGCAGCTGCCCGGCGACCGAGCCGCTCTTGTAGTTGAACGCCGCGTCGAAGCCGTACTCCTCGACCAGGAGCTTGACCTTCTCGTCGGAACCGGCCGAGCCGATGACCCGGGAGGCGCCCTTGAGCTTGGCGATCTGGCCGACCTGGCTGCCGACCGCGCCGGCCGCGCCGGAGACGAAGACCGAGTCACCCTCCTTGAAGGCGCCGGTGCGCAGCAGACCGGCGTAGGCGGTCAGCCCGGTCATGCCGAGGACGCCGAGGTAGGCGGAGAGCGGGGCGGCCTCGGGGTCGACCTTCACCGCCTGCTGGGCGTCGAAGGTCGCGTACTCGCGCCAGCCGCCGAAGTGCAGCACGTGGTCGCCGACCGCGATGCCCTCGGCCTCGGAGGCGACGACCTCGCCGACCGCGCCGCCCTGCATGGCCTTGCCCAGCTCGAAGGGCGCCACGTAGGACTTGGCGTCGCTCATCCGGCCGCGCATGTAGGGGTCGACGGAGAGGTACTTGTTGCGGACCAGGACCTGGCCCTCGCGGGGCTGCCGGATCTCCGCCTCGACCAGGGCGAAGTCCTCGGGCTTGGGCCAGCCGACGGGGCGGCTGAGCAGGTGCCATTCGCGGTTGATCATGACGGAGCCTTTCGATTTACTTCAGTACCTGAAACAACAATGCCTCTGAATATTTCATGCTGTCAAGTAAAGGGGTACCCTGGATCGCATGGCCACACCCGAGAAGACCGGCAGACCCGACGCGCTGACCATGGAGGTCGTCGAGCTCATCGGCGACGTCGTGGCGCGCTTCTACGAGGACTTCGAGGACGCCGCCTCGGGACACACCCTGACCGGCGCGCAGGCGCGGCTGCTGAGTCTGCTGTCCCTGGAGCCGCTGCCCATGCGCAAGCTCGCCCGGAAGCTGAAGTGCGAGCCGTCGAACGTCACCGGGATAGTGGACCGCCTGGAGGCGCGGGGGCTGGTGGAGCGGCGCCCCGATCCCGCGGACCGCCGGGTGAAGGTCGCCGCGGCCACGGAGGAGGGCCGACGGGTGGCCCGGGAGCTTCGGGAGGAGCTGCGCTTCGGCAAGGAGCCGCTCGCCGGACTGTCACACGGCGAACGGGAGTCCCTGCGGGACCTGTTGAGGCGGATGCTGGACACGGAGGCACGGGGCGACCAGGGCTGATCGAGCCGGGTGGTCACTGGTCGGCTAGGCCCTCGGGCCGCCCCGTCCGCCGTCGCCCGGGCAGGCGGAGTCATTCGCCCGATGCGCGGGGGCGACCGCCTCAGGTACACCACCACAGGAACCGGTCGCACTCCGAGGGCGAGGGATCCGGGGTCGGGTCCGCGGTCGTCGGGTCGGCGGTGGGGGTCGCGGAGCCGGCCGGAGTGGCCGCCGGGGCCGAGGTCGACACACCCGGGGCCGTGGTCGTCGCCGACTGGGCTTCCTTGTCGGCGTCGCCCTTGTCCTTGTCCTTGTCCGACTCCTCGTCCTCCGACGCCGACGCCGACGGTGACGGTGACTTCGAGGCGTCCGGGGTGGCCGAGGCGGCGGTCTTGCTCGGGTCGTCCAGGGGCTCGGCCGTCGCACCCGCCTCCGCGGACGCCGCGCCGTCCGCCGACGCGTCACCCGCGGCGGCCGGCGTGGGGGCGGAGCCGGGGGCGTCCATGCCGAGTTCCGCGAGACTGAGGCCGCCGGCCGCCAGGACGAAGCCCGCGGTGACCAGCAGGACCCGGCGGCGCCGGCGGCGATGGGCCGCGGCCTTCCGGTCGCGGCGGCTGGCACCGGCGGTGGAGCCGTCGACGTCGTCCTCGGCGTCGTCCTCGTACTCGGAGTCGTCGAGGCCCTCGGGGTCCTCGGGCACGCCGGACGCCACGGCGGCCCGGCCCCGCGCACGCCGGCGCGCCGCGCGGCCGCCCGTCGGTTCCGTCGGCGGCTCGGACCCTTCCCTGGACGGTTCCGGTTCCGGCTCCGGCTCCGCCTCGGCCCGGTCGTGGCCCGCCTCGGCCTCGTACGCCGCCACCTCATGGCCGTTCCCGTACGCGGCGGTCGCGTGGCCCTCGCCGTACGCCGCGGGCCCGCTCACACCCCCGTACGCACCCGCGTGACCGGCGTCCGCGTACCCGCCGCCGTACGCCCCGTCAGCCCCGTACGCCTGCTGCGGCTGCACCGGCTCAGGCGCCTGCTGCCGCGCCGCGTACGCGCGTAGTTCTTCGGCCGAGGTGCCGCACCCCGGGCAGGCGAGGGCGCCATTGAGGTGCCGTCGGCACGGGAAGCAGTAGTCCATGACGCGGGAAGAATAGGTTCCGCACAGGGAGCGTTCCCAGAGATCCATGTGAAGGTTCCGTGCGGAACTGGTGTTTCGCGTTTGCCCAGTTGAGGTCAAGCCCCACTATTCCGCGCCAACCCCGACACGCCGGAGCGGTCCGAGGCACGGCGTACGTGCGTCGGACCGCTCCGGCGTGAAGGCGCGCCTCTCGGCGTCCTCGGCTCAGGTCTTCTTACGGGCCGTCATGGCGCGCTGGATCAGGATGAACGCGCACAGCAGCACACCGGTGGCGATCTTCGTCCACCAGGAGCTGAGCGTGCCCTCGAACTGGATGATGCTCTTGATCAGGCCCAGGACGAGGACGCCGAAGAGGGTGCCCAGGACATAGCCGGAGCCGCCCGTCAGCAGCGTGCCGCCGATGACGACCGCGGCGATCGCGTCGAGTTCCATACCGGTCGCGTGCAGCGGGTCACCGGACTGGATGTACAGGGTGAAGAGCAGGCCGGCCAGGGCCGAGCAGAAGCCGCTCACCGTGTACACGGCGATCTTGGTGCCGCCCTGCGGCAGGCCCATCAGCATGGCCGACTGCTCGTTGCCGCCGATGGCGTACACCCGCCGTCCGAAGCGCGTGTAGTGCAGGACGTAGAACGCCACGGCGAGGACGACGAGCGCGACGATGGCGCCGACCGACAGGAAGCCCATCCCCAGCGACGCCTGCGCCTGGGCCATGCTGCTCACCGTGGAGTCGTCGATGGCGATCGACTCCTTGCTGATGACCAGGCACAGTCCGCGGAAGAGGAAGAGGCCGGCGAGGGTCACGATGAAGGGCTGGATCTCGAAGTTGTGGATCACATAGCCCATCAGGAAGCCGCCGAAGGCTCCCACGCCCAGCGCGATGGGGATGACGACCAGGATGGGCAGGCCCTGCTCCTCCACCAGCCATGCGGTGAGCATGGTCGTGAAGCCGATCACGGAGCCGACGGACAGGTCGATGCCGCCGGACAGGATGACGAAGGTGGCGCCGACGGCGGCGACCAGCAGGTAGCCGTTGTCGATGAAGAGGTTGAGGAAGACCTGCGGTTCGCCGAAACCGTAGTTCTGGTAGCGGCTCAGGCCCGCGATGTACATCACGAGGAAGAGCGAGGCGGTCACCAGGACCGGCAGGCGCCGGTCACCGAGCAGCCGGGCGGCCTTGGACGTCGTGGTCGAAGGGGTACGACTGCCCTGGGTCTTGGGGGTCTGGGTGGTCGCGCTCATCACGACACCTCCATCTTGGGGGCTGCCGCGGTGGTCGGGGTGGTGTCCGCCGGGGTGGCGGCCGGCGTGCCGCTTCCCTTCGCGCCGGATCCGGAGCCGAACCTGGCGCCGAACACCTTGGCGCGGAACTTCGGGGACTGCAGCAGGCAGACGACGATGACGACGGCCGCCTTGAAGACCAGGTTGGTCTGGGTCGGCACCCCGATGGTGTAGATCGTGGTGGTCAGGGTCTGGATGACGAGGGCGCCCACCACCGTGCCGCCGATGGAGAACCGGCCGCCCAGCAGCGAGGTGCCGCCGATCACCACGGCGAGGATCGCGTCGAGCTCGATCCACAGACCGGCGTTGTTGCCGTCCGCGGCCGAGGTGTTGGAGCTGATCATCAGGCCCGCGATACCGGCGCACAGGGCGCAGAACACGTACACCATGATCTTGATGCGCAGGGACCTGATGCCGACCAGGCGGCTGGCCTCGGCGTTGCCGCCGACCGACTCGACCAGCAGGCCCAGCGCGGTGCGGCGGGTCAGTGCCACGGTGACGGCCACGACCGCGGCCACCACGAAGATGGAGAAGGGCAGCGTCAGCCAGTAGCCGCCGCCGATCAGCTTGTACGGCTCGCTGTTGATGGTGATGATCTGGCCGTCGGTGATCAGCTGGGCGACACCGCGCCCGGCGACCATGATGATCAGCGTGGCGATGATCGGCTGGATGCCCATCCGGGCGACCAGGAAGCCGTTCCACAGACCGCAGACCACCGCGGCCAGCAGTCCGATGCCCATGGCCAGCAGCACCGCGGACAGGGCGCTCTGGTCGGCCTGGTCGCTGATGTACGAACAGGTCAGGGCGCCGGTGATGGCGACCACGGCGCCGACGGAGAGGTCGATGCCGCCGGTGGCGATGACCAGGGTCATGCCCACGGCCACCAGGATGAGCGGCGAGCCGAACAGCACGATCGAGACGAGGCTGCCGTAGAGGTGGCCGTCCGTCATCCGGATCGAGAAGAAGTCAGGGGTGAAGGGAACGTTGATCAGCAGCAGGGCGACCAGCACGGCTACCGGCCAGAACAGGTGATGCTGCGTCAGCGCTCGCCATCGGGGAGTGGTGGTCACTGGTGCTCTCCGCTCGCGATGGTCTCCAGGATCCGGGTGGGCGTGATCTCGGGGCCGTTGGCGATCTGCGCCACCAGCTTGCGGTCGCGCAGCACGCCGATGGTGTGACTGAGCCGGAGGACCTCCTCCAGCTCGGCCGCGATGTACAGCACTGCCATACCTTCCTCGGAGAGCGAGACCACTAGTTTCTGGATCTCCGCCTTCGCGCCCACGTCGATGCCGCGCGTCGGTTCGTCCAGGATCAGCAGCTTCGGCTGGGTGATGAGCCAGCGGGCGAGCAGCACCTTCTGCTGGTTGCCGCCGCTGAGCTGGCCGACGCGGGCCTCCGGGTTGGCGGGACGGATGTCCAGCGCCTTGATGTACTTGGCGACGAGTTCGTCGCGCTGGGCGGCCGGGATGGGCCGGGTCCAGCCGCGGGACGCCTGCAGGGCGAGGATGATGTTCTCCCGCACCGTCAGGTCGGGTACCAGGCCCTCGGTCTTGCGGTTCTCCGAGCAGAACGCGACGCCGGCGGCGATCGCGTCGTTCGGGGCGCTCATCGAGACCTGTTTGCCGCCGATGGTGACCTTGCCGCTGTCGGGCTGGTCGGCGCCGAAGAGCAGCCGGGCGAGTTCGGTGCGGCCGGAGCCGAGCAGACCGGCGAGGCCGAGGACCTCGCCCTTCTTGATGTCCAGGTCGAAGGGGGCGACGCCGCCGGTCCTGCCGAGGCCGTCCGCCTGGAGCAGGCTCTCGCCGACGTCGGCGTGCAGCTGGTGCTCGTGGAGCTCCTCCAGCTGGTCCATCGCCTTGCCGATCATGAGCTGGATCAGTCCGACCTGGTCGAGTTCGCTGACCAGGTGTTCGCCGACCAGGGTGCCGTTGCGCAGCACGGTCATGCGGTCGCAGATCTCGTAGATCTGGTCGAGGAAGTGCGAGACGAACAGGATCGCGACGCCCTCGTCCCTGAGCTGCCGCATCAGGCGGAACAGTTCGAGGACTTCGTCGCGGTCGAGGCTGGACGTCGGCTCGTCCAGGACCAGCACCTTGGTGCCGCCTCCCGCGCCGTCGCTGTCGCCGGTGCCGACCGACCGTACGATCGCGACCAGTTGCTGCACGGCCAGCGGGTACGAGGACAGGGGCGCGGTGACGTCGATGTCGAGGCCGAGCCGGTCGACCAGCTCCGCCGCCTCCTTGCGCATGCGCTTCCACTGGATGCGGCCCGCGCGGGTGGGTTCACGTCCGATGAAGATGTTCTCCGCCACCGACAGGTTGGGGCAGAGATTCACCTCCTGGTAGACCGTGCTGATGCCGGCCTGCTGCGCCTGCAGCGGGCTGCCGATCCGCACGGACTTCCCGTCGAGGGTGATCGTTCCGCCGTCCAGCGAGTAGACGCCGGTCAGCACCTTGATCAGGGTGGATTTTCCGGCACCGTTCTCGCCCATCAGGGCGTGGATCTCACCGGGGAAAAGCCGGAAGTCGACACCCGACAGAGCCCGTACCCCCGGAAACTCCTTGACTATGCCCGTCATCTCCAGGACGGGCAGCGGCTCTGCCATGGCAGCGCTCCTCATCGATTTCGTTCAGGCCCGCAGGGAGCCCCCTTGACAGCCCCTCAGCTGAGGGGTCGGTCGGGCGGAGGCTCCCTGCCGGTGGCTGCGGTCGGTCAGTACTTGCGGGTGGGGAGCGCGGCCTTGGCCTGGTCCTGCATGAAGTCGCTCTCCTTGGTCTTGATCCAGCGCTCGACCGTCTCGCCGTCCTTGACCTTCTGCACGACCTCCATCAGCTGGGGGCCGAGCAGCGGGTTGCACTCGACGATGGCGTTGATCTTGCCCTCGGACATCGCGATGAAGCCGTCCTTCACGCCGTCGACCGTGACGATCAGGATGTCCTTGCCGGGCTTCTTGCCGGCCGCCTCGATGGCCTGGATGGCGCCGATGCCCATGTCGTCGTTGTGCGCGAACAGCACGTCGATGTCCGGGTTGGACTGCAGGAAGGCCGCCATGACCTGCTTGCCGCCGGCGCGGGTGAAGTCACCGGTCTGGCTGACGACGATCTTCCAGTCGTCGGCGTGGTCGGCGTCCATGACCTCCTTGAAGCCCTTGGCGCGCTCGATCGCGGGGGCGGCACCGGTGGTGCCCTCCAGCTGTGCGATCTTCACGGGACCCTTGTGACCGGCCTTCTCCAGGACCTTCTCCAGGATCTTGGCGGCACGCCGGCCCTCGTCCGTGAAGTCCGAGCCGACCAGGGTCACGAACAGGGACTCGTCGGAGGTCTCGACGGAGCGGTCGGTGAGGACCACGGGGATCTTCTTGGCCTTGGCCTCCTTGAGCACCGCGTCCCAGCCGGTGACGACCACCGGCGAGAAGGCTATGACGTCCACGCCCTGGGTGATGTAGCTGCGGATCGCGGAGATCTGGTTCTCCTGCTTCTGCTGCGCGTCGGAGAACTTGAGGGTGTAGCCGGCCTCCTTGGCCGCCTCCTTCACCGAGTCGGTGTTGGCGCTGCGCCAGCCGCTCTCCGAGCCGACCTGGGAGAAGCCGAGGACGAGCTTCTTGGAACCGCCGCTGCCGGAGGTGGAGGAGGAGCTGTCGTCCTCCTTGGCGCAGGCCGCCAGGCCGGTCGCAGCCGCCACGCCGACCGCCGCGGTGAGGAAGTTCCGTCTGTTGAGCATGTGTCTTCTCCTTTGAAGAGCCGGTCCGGGATGGACCACTGGTACTCGATGGGACCGGCCGCACTGCGTCCAGCCTGTCGATCATTGTTCGAAATGTCGGCCGTATGGGTGGATGGAAGTCGATCGTCCGTGAGGTGATCGACCGGTGCCGCGTCAGCCGGGCGCGGCCCCCGATTGAGGGGCGTACGGGAACGTACTGGCCCGGACGACGAGTTGGGGTTCGATGGCCACCCGGGACGTCCCGGAGGGGGTCCGGCCCTCGATGAGATCCAGCAGCAGGGCGATGCTCCGCTTGCCCACCGTCGCGAAGTCCTGCCGGACGGTGGTGAGCGGCGGAGCGAAGAACTCCGACTCCGGGATGTCGTCGAAGCCGACCACCGCGACGTCCTGGGGAGTGCGCACTCCCGCCTCACGCAGAGCCCGCAACACCCCCAACGCCATCTGGTCGTTGGCGACGAAGACGGCGGTCAGGCCCCGGCCCACCCAGCCGGCCAGTTCCTGGCCCGCACGGTAACCCGACAACGGACTCCAGTCACCCCCCAGCGGGAGCGGCGGTTGCACACCCGCCTCCTCCAGGGTCGCCCGCCAGCCGTCGGTCCGGTCCACCGCCTCCTGCCAGTCCTCGGGTCCGGCGAGATGCCAGACCGTGCGGTGACCCGAGGCCAGCAGATGGCCGGTGGCCAGCCGCGCACCCAGGAACTGGTCCACGTTGACGCTGGGGATCTCCACGCCTGACCCGGTTCCCACGGCCACCACCGGGAAGGGATGGCGCAGTTCGGCGAGGGCCTCGACCGCCGACCGCTGCGGGGCGAGGGCGATCACCCCCTCCACGCCACCCTGGCTGAGGTGGGCCAGGGCCTCGGACAGTGTCTCGACCGTCAGTTCGCGCAGACTGACCGTCGAGACGACGTACCCCTCGGCACGAGCGGCCTCCTCGAGCGCGAACAGCGTACTGGCGGGCCCGTAGAGCGTGGTGTTGGAGGCGACCACACCCAGGGTCCGGGTGCGCCGGGTCGCCAGGGCCCGGGCGGAGGAGTTGCGGCGGTAGCCCATCTCCTCGATCGCGTGCAGCACCTTGGCCCGTGTCTCGTCCCGCACATTGGGGTGGTCCCCCAGTACGCGGGACACGGTCTGGTGGGACACGCCGGCCATGCGTGCCACGTCGGCCATGGTGGGCGGCCGAAGCTGTGTGTAGGTCACGGCCGCTCCTCCCTGGTGATCGTCTGCCGATAGGCCCTGTGGGGCGGATAAGTCCTGAGGTCTGGGCGGGCGGGTCCGCACCGTCGGCTTCACCCCGGGGTACCGGAGAGCCTCATGGCACCGGACGGGAGGACGAGTGGGAGCACAGCCGGCATGACGCTCGTACCTCCTTGGGTGCCGTGGGGCGACAACTGATGGATGCGGAGGTCATTGTGAGCGCTAACAATTCATGGCGGTCAAGAGGGCTGCGTCAGGGAGGTCGTCACGGTTGGATAACGCGACAGGCGGCGAGGGAGGGCTGTTGGGACCGCCGCCCGCCACCCCGACCCTCGTGAAGAAACCGTTATGTGTTCCACCCATTGACACCCCGACCGGGTCGTCCTTACTGTCGCGACAGCATTTCGAACAAGTGCCGAAATTTCGAACAGCTACAAAGGACAGGGAGTACCGTGCGCATCACGGGAATCAGCACGCACGTGGTAGGGACGCCGTGGCGGAACCTGACCTACGTCCAGGTGCACACCGACGAGGGACTCACCGGAGTCGGCGAGACCCGCATGCTGGGCCACACCGACGCTCTGCTCGGCTATCTGCGTGAGGCGGAGGCCAACCACATCCTCGGGTCCGACCCGTTCGCTGTCGAGGATCTGGCCCGCCGCATGAAGTACGGCGACTACGGCCGGGCCGGCGAGATCGTGATGTCCGGCATCGCCGTCATCGAGATGGCCTGCTTGGACATCAAGGGCAAGGCTCTCGGCGTGCCGGTCTGGCAGTTGCTGGGCGGCAAGGTCACCGACAAGGTCAAGGCGTACGCCAACGGCTGGTACACGACCGAGCGGACGCCGGAGGCCTACCACAAGGCCGCCCAAGGGGTCATGGAGCGCGGGTACAAGGCGCTCAAGATCGACCCCTTCGGCACCGGGCACTACGAGCTCGACCACCAGCAGAGCCTGTACGCCGTCTCCCTCATCGAGGCGGTGCGTGACGCCATCGGGCCGGACGCCGAGCTGATGCTGGAGATGCACGGCCGCTTCTCCCCCTCCACCGCCGTCCGACTGGCGAAGGACCTCGCGCCCTTCAAGCCCGCGTGGCTGGAGGAGCCGGTCCCGCCGGAGAACCTGAAGGCCCTGGAGAAGGTCGCCGCCAAGGTGGACATCCCGGTCGCGACCGGTGAGCGGATTCACGACCGCATCGAGTTCCGGGAGCTCTTCGAGAGCCAGGCCGTCGACATCATCCAGCCGGACGTCGGCCACATCGGCGGCATCTGGGAGACCCGGAAGCTGGCGGCCACCGCCGAGACCCACTACATGCTGGTGGCTCCGCACAACGTGGGCGGCCCGGTGCTCACCGCCGCCTCCCTCCAGGTCGGGTTCAGCTCGCCGAACTTCAAGATCCTCGAGCACTTCAACGACTTCGCGGACGCGGAGATCAAGAAGGTCGTCAAGGGCGCGCCCGAGGTGATCGACGGGTACTTCCACCTCTCCGACGCGCCCGGTCTCGGTGTCGAGCTTGACGTCGACGCCGCCGCCGAGTTCCCGCAGCAGCAGGCGCGCTTCGACCTGTGGGCCGAGGGCTGGGAGCAGCGCAAGCCCAAGGGCGCCAAGTGAGCACGGCCGTCGTCGTCGAGGCACCGGGCGAACACCGGCTGGTCTCGCACGAGCCCAGCCGGCCGGAGGCCGGTGAGGCGCTGGTACGCGTCCACGCGGTCGGTATCTGCGGCAGCGACCGCGAGCTGTACCAGGGCAACCGGCCCGAGGGGTACGTCCGCTACCCGCTGACGCCCGGCCACGAGTGGTCCGGGACGGTCGAGGCGGTCGGCGCGGGCGTCCCCGAGGCGCTCGTCGGCCGGAAGGTCGTGGGCGAGGGCTTTCGCAACTGCCAGGTCTGCGACCGCTGTCACGCGGGCGAGACCACCCTGTGCACGGCGGGGTACGAGGAGACCGGGTTCACCCAGCCGGGTGCGATGGCCACCACCCTCACCCTGCCCGCCCGGTTGCTGCACGCCCTGCCGGACGACGCCGACCTGACGGCGGCGGCCCTGCTGGAGCCGGCGGCCTGCATCGCGGCCGCCGCTATCAAGGCGAACGCGCGGCCGGGTGAGCGGGTAGCCGTGGTCGGCACCGGCACCCTCGGGATGTTCGCGATCCAGTTCCTGAAGGCGGGCTCCCCGGCGGAGCTGCTGGTCGTCGGCACCCGCAACGACCGCGAGGCGCTGTCGAGGCAGTTCGGCGCCACCGGCTTCCGCACCAAGGACCAGGAACTCCCCGACGACTTCGACGTCGTCATCGAGACCGCCGGGTCCGCCTCCGCCGCGCGCACCGCCGCCTCCCTGCTCCGGCGCGGCGGACGCCTGGTCCTGACGGGCATCCCGGCGTCGGGCGCCGAGGGTCTCGACCCGACGGACCTGGTCGTGCGGCAGCTGGAGGTGCACACCGTCTTCGGGGCCGCTCCGGACGCCTGGGCGCACACCGTGCGGGTGTTCGGGGCCGGGCTGCTGGACCCGCTGCCGCTGGTCACGCACGAACTGCCGCTCGACGGGTTCGCCGAGGCGATCGAGCTGGTGGGGTCCGGCGATCCGAAGGTGGGCAAGGTACTGCTCCGCCCCTAGACGTACGCCGGTACGGGGGCGACCTGACGGCTTCCGTACCGGCGTACACCCAAGCCCCGCACGACTTGAGCCGCGAATATTGTCCGAAATATCGAACACGAAGGACAGCTTGTGACGACCGACGCTTCCGCCACGGCAGCCCGCAGACCAGGTGAGCCGGCGCTCACCACGCTGGGCCTGGGCGCGCCCGCCCTCGACCCCGCCGACGCCTCACCGCACACCTTCCCCGGCGGCGGCCGCTGGCGCACCGAGATTCCCTCGTGCGAGGGTCCCGAAGCGCTGGCCGTCGTCCTCAAGGAAGCCTCGAAGCTCGACGTGCCGATCCACCGGATCAGCCAGGGCAGCGGTGTGTGGATGCTGACCGACGCCGAGATCACCGAGATGGTCGACGCGACGGGCGAGCGGGACATCGAGCTCTGCCTGTTCACCGGCCCTCGCGGCACCTGGGACATCGGCGGCTCGACCCGTACCGACTCGCGCGGCGGCGGCCTGCGCGCCCGCGGCCACGACGCGGTCGCCGGGTGTGTCGAAGACGCCGTGCGCGCGACGGAGTTGGGCGTCAAGTGCCTCCTCGTCGCCGACGAGGGTGTGCTGTGGACGCTGCACCGGGCGCGCCTGGCCGGGATCATCCCGGCGGACACGACCCTCAAGGTGAGCGCCCTGATCGGTCCGGTCAACCCGGCCGCGTACGCCGTATACGAGAACCTGGGCGGCGACTCGGTCAACGTGCCCAGCGACCTGACCCTCGACCACCTCACCGAGATCCGGCGGGTCTCCGCCGCCCCCATGGACATGTACATCGAGGCCCCCGACGATCTCGGCGGCTATGTGCGGATGTACGAGGTCGCCGAGCTGATCCGGCGCGGCGCACCGCTCTACCTGAAGTTCGGCCTGTCGAAGGCCCCGGGGATCTACCCCTACGGCCATCACATGCGGGACCTGACCCTGTCCACGGCCCGGGAGCGGGTGCGGCGCGGCCGGCTCGCCCTGGACCTGCTGGCACGGCACGGAGTGGGCGACGACATGGCCCCGCTCGGCTCCCGGCTGCCGGGCACGCTGAAGCGGTTCGGAACTCCCTCATAACGTTCCGGACAACGCCCCTTCACAAAAGCAGACGCGGCCACACACAATCCCACACATCTTCTCGGTCGCATCGCGCATCGCACGACGGACGGCACCCGCACCGCCAGACCGAGCCAGCCCCACCACGTCAAGGATGATGATCATGCGTACTCGCCGAGCCGCACTCACCGCCATAGCCGGCGCCGCCTCCCTCGCCCTCACCCTGTCCGCGTGCGGTCAGAGCGGTGAGGGTGGCAGCGAGCAGGAGACCGGCAGCGCCAAGGGAGGCACCATCGGCATCGCGATGCCGACCAAGTCGTCCGAGCGCTGGATCGCCGACGGCAACAACGTGGTCAAGGACCTCAAGTCCAAGGGCTACGAGACCAAGCTGGTCTTCGGCGAGGACGACCCCGAGAACCAGGTCTCGCAGATCGAGAACCTGATCACCCAGGGCGTCAAGGCACTGATCGTCGCGGCGATCGACAACAAGTCGCTGAACGGCGTGCTCCAGCAGGCCAAGGAGGCGAACATCCCGGTCATCGCCTACGACCGTCTGATCCTCGGCACGGAGAACGTCGACTACTACGCGTCCTTCGACAACGAGAAGGTCGGCGAGCTCCAGGCCAGCTACATCGTCGACAAGCTCGGCCTGAAGGACGGCAAGGGCCCGTTCAACATCGAGCTCTTCGCCGGCTCCAACGACGACAACAACACCAAGTACTTCTTCAACGGCGCGATGAGCGTCCTGCAGCCGTACATCGACAGCAAGAAGCTCGTCGTCAAGTCCGGTCAGACCAAGCTCACCCAGGTCACCACCCTGCGCTGGGACGGCGCCACCGCCCAGCGCCGCATGGACGACATCCTGACCGGCTCCTACAAGAGCGGCCGGGTGGACGCGGTGCTCTCGCCGTACGACGGCATCTCCATCGGCATCCTGTCGGCGCTGAAGTCGGACGGCTACGGCTCCGGAAGCAAGAAGCTCCCGGTCCTCACCGGCCAGGACGCCGAGCTCGCCTCGGTGAAGTCGATCATCGCGGGCCAGCAGACGATGACCGTCTACAAGGACACCCGTGAGCTGGCCAAGGTCGCCTCGAACATGGTCGACGCGTCGCTGAACGGCAAGAAGCCGGAGATCAACGACGACAAGACGTACGACAACGGTTCGAAGGTCATCCCCGCCTACCTGCTGAAGCCGGTGAGCGTGGACAAGACCAACTACAAGGAGATCCTGGTCGACGGCGGCTACTACACCGAGGGTGACCTCAAGTAACCGTCGCCACCTACTGATTGGAAGGCACGACCATGGCGGGACCCGTCCTGGAAATGCGCTCGATCGTCAAGACCTTTCCCGGTGTCAAAGCGCTCTCGGACGTCACGCTGACCGTCCGGCAGGGCGAGGTCCACGCCATCTGCGGTGAGAACGGCGCCGGGAAGTCCACCTTGATGAAGGTGCTCTCCGGCGTCCATCCGCACGGCACGTACGAGGGCGAGATCCTCTTCGACGGAGAGGTCTGCGAGTTCAAGGACATCCGGGCGAGCGAGGCGCACGGCATCGTCATCATCCACCAGGAGCTGGCCCTGGTGCCGTTCCTGTCGCTCGCGGAGAACATCTTCCTCGGCAACGAGCACGCCACCCGCGGGCTCATCAACTGGAACGACACCCTCAAGCACGCCAGTGAGCTGCTGCGCCGGGTCGGTCTCAGCGACCACCCGGAGACCCGCGTCGCCGACATCGGCGTGGGCAAGCAGCAGCTGGTGGAGATCGCCAAGGCGCTGTCGAAGAAGGTGAAGCTGCTCATCCTGGACGAGCCGACCGCGGCTCTGAACGACGAGGACAGCGGCAAACTCCTCGATCTCATCCTGGAGTTGAAGAAGCAGGGCATCACCTCGATCATCATCTCCCACAAGCTCAACGAGATCCGCACGGTCGCCGACTCGGTGACGATCATCCGCGACGGGCAGTCCATCGAGACCCTCGACGTGAAGGCCGCGGAGACCACCGAGGACCGGATCATCTCCGGCATGGTCGGCCGTGACCTCGACCACCGCTTCCCCGAGCGCACCGCGTACGAGGGGGAGGTGGACGCGGCCCCCGCGCTGGAGATCCGCGACTGGACCGTGCACCACCCGATCGACCAGCAGCGCAAGGTGGTCGACGACGTGTCGATCCACGTGCGGCGCGGGGAGATCGTCGGCATCGCGGGCCTGATGGGCGCCGGCCGCACCGAACTGGCGATGAGCGTCTTCGGCCGC
This sequence comes from Streptomyces resistomycificus, assembly GCF_001514265.1. Lineage (GTDB taxonomy): Bacteria > Actinomycetota > Actinomycetes > Streptomycetales > Streptomycetaceae > Streptomyces > Streptomyces resistomycificus. Next base: position 344,078 of record NZ_KQ948990.1, read on the forward strand.
GCCTACGGCCGGCACGCGGACGGCACGGTCCTCAAGGACGGCAAGGAGATCCGTACGAAGACCGTCGCCGAGGCGGTCAAGCACGGGATCGCGTACGTCACCGAGGACCGCAAGCACTACGGCCTGAACCTCATCGACACCATCAACCGCAACATCTCGCTGAGCGCGCTCGGCAAGGTGTCCAAGCGCGGGATCGTCGACGAGCACGAGGAGCGCAAGGTCGCCGAGGGCTTCCGCAAGTCCATGAACATCAAGGCGCCGACCGTCTTCGAGCCGGTGGGCAAGCTGTCCGGCGGCAACCAGCAGAAGGTCGTCCTCAGCAAGTGGATCTTCGCGGGTCCCGAGGTGCTGATCCTGGACGAGCCCACGCGCGGTATCGACGTGGGCGCCAAGTACGAGATCTACACGGTCATCGACCAGTTGGCGGCCCAGGGCAAGGCGGTCGTCTTCATCTCCTCCGAGCTGCCGGAACTGCTCGGTATGTGCGACCGCATCTACACGATGGCCGCCGGGCGGCTCACGGGCGAGTTCCCGCGGGCCGAGGCCACGCAGGAAGTGCTGATGCGCCAGATGACGAAGGACAAAGAGGTAACCCGATGAGCACGGATGTGACCGCCAAGAGCCCGGCGCCTGCGCCGCCCGGCAAGAGCGGGACGGCCGGCGGCGGCCTGCTCCAGCTGATGCTGGACGGCCTGCGCCGCAACATGCGCCAGTACGGCATGCTGATCGCGCTCGGCCTGATCGTCGCGCTCTTCGCCGTCTGGACCGACGGTGACCTGCTGCTGCCGCGCAACGTCTCCAACCTGGTGCTCCAGAACAGCTACGTGCTGATCCTCGCGATCGGCATGATGCTGGTGATCATCGCGGGCCACATCGACCTGTCGGTCGGTTCACTGACGGCGTTCGTGGGCGCGTTCGCGGCCGTGCTGACCGTGCAGCACAGTGTGTCCTGGCCGGTCGCCGTGGTCCTGTGTCTGGCGATCGGCGCGGTGGCGGGCTCCGTGCAGGGGTTCTTCATCGCGTATCTCGGCATACCGTCGTTCATCGTCACCCTCGCGGGCATGCTCGTCTTCCGCGGTCTCACGGAGATCCTGCTGGAGGGCCAGACCCTCGGCCCCTTCCCGGACGGGCTGCAGAAGATCGGCAACGGCTTCCTGCCCGAGGCCGGCCCGGAGACCAACTACCACAACATCACGCTGCTGCTGGGCCTGGCCCTGCTGGTCTTCGTGATCCTCCAGGAGGTCCGCGACCGCAAGCGCCAGCAGGAGTTCTCGCTGGACGTGCTGCCGCGCAACATCTTCCTGCTCAAGCTCGTCTCCATCGGCTCCGCGGTGCTCGTCGTCACCCTGCTGCTCGCCAGCTACAAGGGTGCGCCGATCATCCTGCTGATCCTCGGCGCGCTGGTCGTCGGCTACGGCTACGTGATGCGCAACGCGGTGTTCGGCCGTCACATCTACGCGATCGGCGGCAACCTGCCGGCGGCGAAGCTGTCCGGCGTGAAGGACAAGAAGGTCACCTTCCTGGTCTTCCTGAACATGGGCGTGCTCGCGGCACTGGCGGGTCTGGCGATCGCCGCCCGTCTGAACGCGGCCTCCCCGAAGGCGGGCCTGAACTACGAACTCGAGGCCATCGCCTCGGCGTTCATCGGTGGCGCGTCCATGAGCGGCGGCGTCGGAACCGTCCTCGGCGCGATCATCGGCGGTCTCGTCCTCGGTGTGCTGAACAACGGCATGAACCTCCTCAGCGTCGGCTCCGACTGGCAGCAGGTCATCAAGGGCCTGGCCCTGCTGGCCGCGGTCGGGTTCGACGTGTGGAACAAGCGCAAGTCCGGTTCGTAGGTCAGCAGGGGCCCCGCCGTCCGGCGGGGCCCTTCTCTCTTTTCAGGCGCCGCACACGGAACTGAGGCAGAAACCGGTGAAGTCCCTCTTCGGCAAGCTCGCCGACGGCACGAAGGTCCACAGCTGGGCGCTGGACAACGGCGGCACCCGACTGAAGGTCCTCTCCTACGGCGGCATCGTCCAGTCCCTGGAGATCCCGGACCGGGACGGCCGTTACGCCAACGTCTCGCTGGGCTTCGACACCATCGAGGACTACGTCGAGGGGAGCCCGTACTTCGGCGCGCTGATCGGCCGCTACGGCAACCGCGTCGCCGAGGGCCGGTTCACCCTGGACGGCGAGAGCCATGAGGTGAACGTCAACGACGGCGCCAACAGCCTGCACGGCGGCGCCCAGGGCTTCGACACGCGCGTGTGGGACGTCGAGCCGTTCACCGAGGGTTCCGACGTCGGCCTGTACCTGTACTGCACCAGCGCCGACGGCGAGATGGGCTACCCCGGCACGCTCAGGACGAAGGTGACGTACACCCTCACCCGGCAGGGCGACTGGCGCGTCGACTACGAGGCCACCACCGACAAGGCCACCGTCGTCAACCTCACCAGCCACGTCTACTGGAACCTCGCCGGCGAGGACAGCGGCACGATCTACGACCACGAGCTGGAGATCGCGGCCTCCCGCTACACGCCGGTCGACTCGGGACTGATCCCCACGGGCGAGCTCGCCGAGGTCACTGGCACCCCCTTCGACTTCCGTCGCGCCAAGACGGTCGGCGAGGACCTCCGGGGCGCCCACCGGCAGTTGCTGTACGCCAAGGGCTTCGACCACAACTGGGTGCTCGACAAGGGCGTCACGCGCGAGCCTGAGCACGTGGCGACGCTCCGGGACCCCTCCTCGGGCCGCACGATGAGGATCGCGACGACCGAGCCGGGTCTGCAGTTCTACTCCGGCAACTTCCTCGACGGCACCCTCGTCGGCAGCGGTGGCACCATCTACCGCCAGGGCGACGCCCTCTGCCTGGAGACGCAGCACTACCCCGACTCCCCGAACCACCCGTCGTTCCCCTCGACGGTGCTGCGGCCCGGGCAGGCGTACCGCACGACGACGGTGCACTCGTTCCAGGCGTGACACCGCGGCACAAGGCCTGACCAGGAACGCCTCTTCACAGGTGGCACACAAGTTCTCACCGGTCTCCCAGCGGTTGAACAGCGTCACCCCAGCCTCCGTATGTAAGGGCGGCCCGTGCTCCCCCGCGCGGGCCACCCAATGACGACGGGCCCGGTCGTCCCCGCCAGGCCCGCCCCATACGGAGGCTCCCCTTGGCTGACAACGTCACCTCGCTGTTCCGCAGCACCGCGGCGCACAGCCCGTCGATGGCGGCGCTGACGCGGGAGGGCGGCGAAGGGGCCGGTCCGGTCGACTTCTGCATTCCCTGCAACCCCTACTTCCCCACCCCGGCCATGTTCGACGACATGGCCGGCCGGCTGCGGGACATCATCACGTACTACCCGAGCGGCGCCGACACCATCACGGCCGAGCTGTGCAGTCTGCTCCAGCTCCCGCCGCAGTGCGTGGCGATGGGCAACGGCTCGACCGAGCTCATCACCTGGATCGACCACCTGCTGGTGCGCGAGTCCCTCGCCGTCCCGGTCCCGACCTTCGGCCGCTGGACCGACCAGCCGATGGAGACCGGCAAGCGGGTCGACATGTTCCCGCTCCAGGAGTCCAGCGGATTCGCCCTGGACCTCGCCCAGTACGCCGAGTTCATCCGGGCCCGGGGTACCCGGGTGGCCGTCATCTGCAACCCGAACAACCCCGACGGCGGCTTTCTGCACAAGCACGCGATCGTGCAGTTCATGGACGCGATGGCCGACCTGGACCTGGTCGTGATCGACGAGTCGTTCCTGGAGTTCGCGGACGCCGAGGTCGAGCCGAGCGTCGTCCAGGAGGCCATGCTGCGGCCCAACGTGATCGTGCTGCGCAGCCTCGGCAAGAACTTCGGTCTGCACGGCATACGGTTCGGCTACCTGGTCGCCAACCCGTCCCTGGCTGGCCGGGTCCGGTCGATGCTGCCCAAGTGGAACCTCAACTCCTTCGCGGAACACGTGGTGTTCATGCTGAAGGAGCACGGCGCCGAGTACGCCCAGAGCCTCCAGCAGGTCCGCCGCGACCGGCTGGACATGGCGGGACAGCTCTCCGCGCTGCCCGGACTGACCGTCTACCCCTCCCAGGGGAACTTCCTCTTCGTACGCCTGCCCGTGGGCGCCGAGGGCACCGTGGTCCGGGACCGGATGCTCACCGAGCACCGGATCCTCGTCCGCGAGTGCGGCAACAAGATCGGCTCCTCCAGCCGCTTCCTGAGACTCGTGGTGCGCCCCCAGGTGGACGTGCGTCGCCTGGTGTCCGGCCTGGAACAGGTGCTCTACGGGACCAGGAGGGGAGCCGCCGTGCCCGAGCTGGCTACAGGGACCAGCTACAGCTCGGGTACGGCGGCCGTCGACCGGCTGGTCGGCGCCACCAACGGCGGCGGCATGCAGGGCCTTGCCGCTCAGGCCATGGCCGCCGCGCCGGGGCTCACGTCGGCCCCGTCCATCGGCGCCGGCATGCCGATGCCCGCGGTGGCGCAGACCGTACAGCCGGGACAGTCGGCCGGGGCCGGGATGCCGATGCCGGCGGCGGCCCAGGCAGCCCCGCAGCCGGTCGGCTACCCGGCTCCGGCTCCGGCCCCCGCTCCGATGCAGGCCCCTGTGCAGGCCCCGGTGCAGATGCCGGCCCCGGTGCAGATGCCGGCGCCGACTCCCGTGCCGGCACCGGCCCCGTTCCCGTCGCCCATGGCGGCGCCCGTGCCCGCCGCCGCCGCGATGACCGGCCCGACGCCGCCCGGTGTCCCCGCGCGTGGCGGCCTCACCGCCGCGCAGGTCCGCGGCATGACCGCCCCGAGCTCCGCACAGGACCTGTCCACCGCCCCGGCGACCGGCTGGCCCAACGCCCAGAGCTGGCCGAACGCCGCGGGGATGGGCCAGACCGGGTAAGGCGCCTCCTACGCCGGGTTGAGCCGCCACTGCTGGCAGTTGTTGCCCAGCCACGACCACTGCCGTACGTCGGCGGCGTCGGCGGTGGAGCAGTCGGCGACGTCGGCGACCTTGCCGGTGGCCTGGTTCACGATCCGGACGTAACCACTGTCGGTCGCGAGGAACCGGAACCGCTGGCAGGTGTTGTTCAGCCAGGACCACTGCCGCAGGTCGGCGCCGTCGGCGGACGAGCAGTCGGCGGTGTCGAGCACCTTGCCGGTGGCCACGTTCACCAGTCGGCTGGTGTCGTCGCCCTGGTCCTCGACACGCCACCGCTGGTTGTTGCCGCCGCTGCAGGCGTACTGCTGGACGTTGGCGCCGTCCGCCGTCGAACTCCCGGCGACGTCGAGGCACTTGCCGCTGTTGCGGTTGGTGATCGTGTACGTCGTCGAGGCGGTCGAGGGCTCACCCGACGGCCCGGTCATGCTCGCCCCGAGCCGGGCGGGCGTACCGAAGTTCGGCGTGCCGTCGGAGTTCCAGGTGAGCTTCTGCGCGCGGGCGGTACGGCCGTTGTCGCAGCCGTCGGAGGCGGAGTCGTTGGCGTGGTAGACGATCCAGTCCTCGGTGCCGTCGGGCGACTTGAAGTGGCCGTGGTGGCCGGGGCCGTAGACACCCGCCGCGTCGTCGCGTTGGAAGACCGGCGTCGACTTCTTCGTCCAGGAGGAGGCGGCGAGCGGATCGGAGCCGGTGAGGCTGAGCTGGCCGAGCTTGTAGTCAGGGGTCCAGCACCCGCTGGCCGAGTAGATCAGGAAGGTCCGTCCGCCGCGCTGGAGGATCTCCGGGCCCTCGTTGACCGTGCCGTTGCGCTCCCAGCTGAAGGTCGGCGTGGAGACGGTGGAGAAGCCGGTGGCGAGGGTGTACGGGTTGGACATCCGCGCCGCGACCAGGTTCTGCGTCCCGCCGCCGGTCGTGCTGCCGAACAGGTACAGCTGACCGTTGATCGTGGCGACCGTCGGGTCGAGCATCCAGCCGGAGCCCAGCTGCCCCTTGTAGGTGTACGGACCCATCGGGTCCGAGCCGGTGCTCTCCAGCACGTGCGAGCGCTGCGTGGGGTTGTAGTCGGAGATGTTCTGCCCGGCGACGTAGTACATGTACCAGCGCCCGTTGAGGAAGTGCATCTCGGGCGCCCAGATGTTGCAGCACCGGTTCGCCGCGTCGCCCTTCCACACCTGCACGCTGGGCGCGGTGGCCAGCCCTGCCAGGGTGGTGGACTTGCGCATGGTGATGACGTCGGTCCAACTCGTCGTCACCATGTAGTAGTTGCCGTTGTGGTACGAGATCCAGGGGTCGGCGCCCTTCTGCGCCTTCACCGGGTTGGCGAACGAGGCCGCACTCGCGGAGGGCTGTCCTATCGAGAGGGCCAGCAGCAGTGCTGCCAGCAGGGTCAGTATGCGACGGGCCATCCGCTGCTCCAGTTCAGTAGGTTGACGCCCAGCTTGGGCGTCCCGTTGTCGTTGCGGTCGTAGTAGTGGTAGACGATCAGGTCGCCGTCGGCGTCGTTCATGATCGATTGGCCGCCGGGGCCGATGACGCTGCCCTGCGACTCCAGCACGGGCGTGCCGCCGTTGTTCATCATCGAGACGCCGTTGCGGTCGACGTACGGCCCGGTGACGCTGGTGGCGCGGCCGACCTTGACCTTGTACGTCGAGGAGGTGCCGGCGCAGCAGGTGTCGTAGGAGGCGAACAGGTAGTAGTAGCCGCCCCGTTTGACGATGTACGGCGCTTCGACGGCCTTGGTCCCGGTGGGGCGGGAGGCGAGCGAGTAGCGGGTGGTGTTGGAGGACAGCTGCTTCCCGGTGGACGGGTTGAGCTGGATCATCTTCAGGCCGGTCCACCAGCTGCCGAAGGACAGCCACCACTTGCCGTCGCCGTCGACGAAGAGGTTCGGGTCGATGGCGTTGTAGTCGCTGGCGGAGCCGGACGTGTAGACCGTGCCCTGGTCGGTCCAGCTGCCGGGCTGTCCGGTGGCGGAGGTGGCGAGCCCGATGGCCGAGGTGTTGGAGCCGAACTTCGAGACGGAGTAGTACATCAGGTACTTGCCGCCGTGGTACGAGATGTCGGGCGCCCAGGCCTCGGGGACCGAGGAGTAGTTCCGCCACCAGCTCGGCCTGGCGGAGAAGGCGTCACCGCCGGCCCGGAAGGCGGTCCGGTCGCCGGACGTCCTGCTGCTGATGCCGCCGCCGGTGGCGTACAGCAGGTACTGCCCCGACGAGGTGCGGATCATGGTCGGGTCGTGGACGACCACGTCGCCGGTGACCCGGCCGGGGTTGGGGTACGCCGAGGCCGTGCCCGGTATCAGGGCGAGCAGGACGGCGGCGGGGACGGCGAGGAGCGCGGTTCGGCGGGAAGTACGGGAGGTGCGGCGCACGCGGGGCCTCCTTGCGTGGGGGATACGGTCCGTTCGGTATATCGATCACCGATCAGAACTTCGGACGGACCGTAGAATCGAACCCCTTGCGCGTCAATGGTTCGCGCAGCCCCGGTGGTCGCGCACCGGCCTCACGCCGCAGCCGGCACGCCGAGGCGCCCCCGCCGAAGCCCGCACGCCGCGCCCCTTACGCCGCCGGCCCGAAGTCCGCCTCCAGCCGTTCCCGCCAGCCCGCGTCCGCCAGTCCCGCTCCCACCAGTACGTCCCGCCAGTCCTCCTTGGCCAGCTGGACCGCGTCGAGGAGGCGGTCCATCCGGCCGCGGCCGCACAGCAGGGTCGCCGCGGCGATGCGCTCCTTGTCCTCGGGGCCGCCGCGCTCGGCCAGGTGGCTGACGAGTTCGGCGAGGAGCTCTTCCACGACATGCCCGTCGCGGCCGGGGAAGTCCTTGGCGATGCGTTTCTCGACGCGTCCGGTCAGCTTCATTCGCACTCCCATTCGCAGACCTTTCGAACCTTTTCTACCCGTTTGATCCCTCGCTACGTCACGCTACCCCGCCCGACCCCGCCGGACGGGCTGTCTCGCAAGGCACTTGACGGATCGTCGCTTTACCCGACTGACAGCTGACCGACAGAGTCCCCTCCTACAGTGCCGTGTTCATGACAGAAACCCCCGTGAACGGCAGAGCAGAAGCGGCCCCCTCCGTCGGGCGCCGCACCGTGCTGATCGCCACCGGCGCGACCGCGGCCACCCTCGCCGTCGGCGCCGCCACCCTCGACACCCCCACGACCGCCACCGCCGACACGACCCCCGTCGCCGCCGCCGCGGTCTGCACCCTCACCAAGGAGATGACCGAAGGCCCCTACCACCTCGACGGACAGTACGTCCGCTCCGACATCAGCGAGGACAAGACCGGCTTCCCCCTCCAGCTCACCCTCACCGTCGTCGACGACGACACCTGCGTGCCGCTGAGCGACGCCCTCGTCGAGATCTGGCACTGCGACGCACTCGGCGAGTACTCCGGCTTCGTCGGCAACAACGGGCACGACGAGCCCGACAACGGGACCTTCCTGCGCGGCGGCGTGCTGACCACGTCCGACGGCGTCGCGAGGATCACCACCGTCTACCCGGGCTGGTACCGCGGCCGCTGCGTGCACATCCACATCAAGGTGCACACGGACGTCACCCTCACCTCGGACGGCTCCTTCACCGGCGGCCAGGAACTGCACACCGGGCAGCTGTTCTTCAACGAGACGGTCACGGCCCGGGTGGGCGCCCTCTCGCCGTACTCGGCCAACACGGTCCCCCGCACCACGCTCGCCCAGGACTCCATCTACGACGAGGGAGGCGCCGCCTCGGGCCTGCTCACCCTCACCGCCCTGGGCGGCTCACCGTCCGCCGGTTACGCCGGCACGCTCACGCTCGGCGTCGAACAGGGCTGACGCGCCCCCGCGCCCGAGCGCGGGTGACGTGAGCGCGGGGGGCCGCCCGTCGTCCGGGCGGCCCCCCGCTTCACCTCACTTGGCCGGGCACTCCTTCCACGCCATGTGGTACACCGTGCTGATGTCGCCGTCCGTCGAGTCCATCGTCATGAAGCTGACCTTGCCGGGCGACTGACTGCCGGCCGTCACGCGCAGCTCGGTGTTGATGTTGAAGTTGCGCTGGACCCCGCAGGGCGCCCACACCAACTGGGCCCAGTCCGTGGTGTCGGTGGCCTGCCAGTTGTCGTCGAGCGGACCGGAGAGCGGGTGGTTCTTGAACACCGTGCTCGACGAGCCCTGGAAGTAGTACGAGGCTCTCTGCACGGCGCTCGCGCCGGGCTGGAGCGACGCGAAGCCGCGGTAGTCGGCGCTGGCGATGGCGTACGTGAAGCCCTGGGGGACGTGGACGATCAGGTTGAGCTGACAGTTCTTGCGGAACGCGGTGGGGTCGGAGTTGCCTCCGGCCTGGGCGAGATAGTCGCTGTAGGTCACGGTGAAGGCGGTGTTGTCCTCGGAGACGGCGACCGCGGTCGTGCCCTGCGGGCAGCCCGAGCCGTTCACCGTGGCGACCTTGATGACGATCTTGTCCGGGGGCGGGTCGACGAACCCGGTGGACGGGCTCTGCGTGGGGAGTGCGGTGGTGAGGAGCGCGGCGATCGCGCCACCCATGAGCAGGCCGGCTGTCATGGTCTGTCCCCTTCAGTGGGATCGGTGGGGGGTGGACACACCCGAGCTCCACCTGCCAACTCCGTGAACGATCTGTGGAGTTGCTGTGAAGCATCGAGGGCGATCGCATCGTAGGGAGCCCCGACATGACATGGACAGGTCGAACTCCGGCCATTCACCCCGGGCCTTTCACACCATTCCTAAAGACTGAACGGGAGTGGGTCCTGTTGCCGGGACCGGTGCTCAGCCGGGTGCCCCGAACGGTGTGGGCATCCTGGTCGCCCGCTTTCGCTCCACGGCCGGGCAGCGCGCATCGTGTGCGCGGTCCGGGAATGTGGGGGCGGGTTTCCTCACGCCGTCGGGTCTCCGGTCGGGCCTGGGCGGTCCGATGCCCCGCACCATCACTCTGGTGATGCGGGGGCGGTGCCGTCCTTTGCCGGATCGGATATCCGAGGGCGCGTCGCCCGATCGCGATGCTTGCCGCATCGTGCCGGGACATTGTGCGGAGACGGCGGCAGCGTTTGTTGCGGCCGTGCTTCTCACGGCTGGTGCCGTCGCTGAAGTCGAGCTCCTCGATCGCGATCGCGGACGCCCCGCGGCGCCGGGTGTGGTGCAGCAACCGGGTCAGGCCAGCGGGGTGAGGAAGCGGCGGCGCAGGGGCTTGCCGAGCCTTCCCTCGGGCAGGCCGCGGAAGGTGAAGCGGGACATGACGTACAGGCCGAGGCCGAGCAGGATCAGGGACATCGCCGGCTCGGCGACCTCGGTGGACAGCCGCGACAGGACCGTCGCGCCGAGGAACGAGCCGATCGCGCCGGGCACACCGATCCTCGCGACGACCTTCCAGTCGACGTTCCCGAAGCGCCAGTGCGAGGCGCCCGACATCAGCGTGGTGCCGATCTCCGCGAGGTGCACGGTGGCCGAGGCGGCGGCCGGACCGGTGCCCAGGGCCAGCAGCAGGGTGGTGGAGGTGACGCCGTAGGCCATGCCGAGGCTGCCGTCCACGAGCTGGGCCCCGAGGCCCGCGAGGGCGAGCAGTATCAGCGTGCGCATGAGTCGTCCCGTCGTTCCCTGGCTTTCCTACCGGGTGGGTAGGGATGAACGGGACGTGACCCCAGGTCGTCATTCCGAGCGGAACCTGAGACCGCGATGAGGACCCGTCACAGCGACGGGTTCGCGCCCCACGGCTCAGGGGTTCTCCCAGGCCGCCGGCTCCGCCGCCAACCGCCGCACCGGTTCGGGCAGGGCGTCGGCCGCGATGTCGGCGACGGTGACACCCTCCAGGATCCGGCGGACGTTGGCGCGCAGCGCGATCCACAACGGCAGCAGCGGCTGGGCCGATCCGGTGTACTCGAGGCCGGTGGGCCGCTCTCCCCGCACCGAGACGATGGGCCCGTCCACGGCGCGGATGACGTCGGCGACCGTGATCGCGGAGGCCTCGCGGGCCAGCCGGTAGCCGCCGCCCCCGCCACGCCGGCTGTCGACGATTCCGCCACGCCGCAGATCGCCGAGAATGCCCTCCAGGAACTTGTGCGGGATGCCCTGTTCGGCTGCGATTTCCTCAGCCTTCACCGGCCCTTCGCCCTGTCGTACGGCGAGCTCCAGCACCGCCCGTACCGCGTAGTCCGCCCGCGCAGAGATCCTCATACGACAATTGTGCGGCGTCGGACCGTAGAGAATGACCCAGCACCCACGGTCGCGGACGACCAGCACAACAGGAGGCGCTCCCTTGGGGCTCAGCAGACGAACATTCAGCGCCCTCGCCGGCACCACGGCACTCGGCCTCGCGCTGGGCGGCAGCGGTGGCTCAGCGACGAGCGCCCACGCCTCCAGAAGCGTGCGCACGGGCCCCGCGCCGGGCCCGCCGGCCGCGGACGGCAACGGGCACACGGTCGGCTTCGACCGCTACTCGCTGATCGTCGACGGCCGGCGGCTGGTCCTGTGGTCGGGCGAGATGCATCCCTTCCGGCTGCCGAGTCCGTCGCTGTGGCGGGACGTCCTGCACAAGACGCGCGCGCACGGCCACAACGCGGTCGGCGTCCACGTCGCCTGGAACTACCACTCCCCCGCGCCCGGCGCCTACGACTTCACGGGCGTCCGCGACCTGGACCTGTTCCTGCGCACGGCCGCCGAGGCCGGCCTGTACGTCATCCTGCGCCCGGGCCCGTACATCGGCGCGGACGTCGACGCCGGCGGCTTCCCCGGCTGGCTCACGGCGACCGAGGGCCGGGCCCGCACCTCCGATCCGGCCTATCTCTCGCACGTCGACGAGTGGCTGACGCAGGTGAACGCGATCGCCGCCCGCCACCAGTTCACCCGGGGCACGGGCACGGTCCTGCTCTACCAGATCGAGAACGAGTACGACGCCTTCGCCGCCGACCCGGCCGGGCGCCGCTACATGTCCCACCTGTACCGGAAGGTGCGGGCCGACGGCATCGAGGTGCCGCTGTTCCACAACGACAAGGGCCGCAAAGGGCGTTGGCTGCCCGGGTCCTTCGACACCGGCGGCCGGAAGGGAGGGTGGCTGTACGGCTTCGACGAGCGTGCGGATCCCGCCCGGGCGCCCTCGGATCTGGGGTACTTCGCGGCGGACGGCCGCGGGGGCGGCTCCTCCGCCGCCCGGAGGTCACCGGGGTTCCTGGCCGAGGCCGGCGGGGGCTCGTCCGACCCGTGGGGCGGGGCCCCGTTCCGGGGCAAGGGCTACGCGGAGGCGCGGCGGACCCGGGACGCCGCCTACGAGCGGCGCTTCCACCTGACCAACCTCGCCAACGGCATCACGCTCAACAACGTCTACATGACCTTCGGCGGCACCTCGTGGGGCTGGCTGCCCGCGCCGAACGTCTACACGTCGTACGACTACGGGGCGGCCTTCGACGAGGGGCGGGGCGCCACCGCCAAGCTGGCGCCCCTGCACCAGCTCGGGCATCTGCTGCAACGGGTCCCGGACTTCGCCAAGCTGGACCGGGCGGCCGCGGTGCGGGCCACGGACGGCCGGCTGAAGGTGTACCACCTGACCAACCCCGACACCGGCTCCCATGTCTACGTCGTGCGCAACGACACCGACCGGGAGATCTCCTCGACGATGCCGCAGGCCGGCATCGAGGTGCCGTTCACCGTCCCGGCCCGGGACGCCCTGCTGCTGACCGCCGGGCTGGCCCTGGGGCGGCGCAAGCTGAAGTACGCGACCGTGCAGCCCATGTTCTGCGTCACGGCGGGGCGGCAGGACATCGCCGTCTTCGCAGGACGGCACGGCGACATGGCGCAGGTCGTGCTGGACTGCTCCGAGGACCCGGTGACGACCCGCCTGGACGCCGAGGCGGCCTGGGTCTACGACCGCGGTCTGCTCCGGGTGACCGCGCCGCTCGGCGTCGGCGGTCTGACCCGGGTCAAGGTGGAGGCCGCCGGCTCGGAGCGCCCGCTGCTGCTGTTCTTCGCCGACGAGGCGACCGCGCTGCGGCTGTGGCCGGTCGACACCCCGTCGGGCACGGTGCTGGTGTACGGGCCGTCGCTGGTGCGCGGGGTGACCGTGCGCGGCGACACGGCCCACCTGACCGGCGACACGGCCGGCGAGACCGGCCTGGAGGTGTGGGCGCCGCGCGGTGTCGGCCGGGTCACCTGGAACGGGCGCCCGGTGCGCACCAGGCTCAGCGTCACCAACAGCCTGCTGGCCGAACAGGTGGTGCCCGGCGTGGGGCCCCTGACGCTGCCCGCGATCGACTCCGGCTGGCGACGGCACACCGAGAACCCGGAGTCCGACCCGGACTTCGACGACTCGGCGTGGCCGGCCGCCGACCGGAAGACGTCGTTCAGCATCACGCCGGTACCCGAGGGGCAGCCCGTCCTGTTCGCGGACGACTACGGCTTCCACTACGGCGACGTCTGGTATCGGGGTCGCTTCGAGGGCTTGGCCCCGGACCTCGCGTCCGTGTCGCTGTCCTACAGCACGGGCACGCAGGGCCTGCTGATGGCGTGGCTGGACGGGACGCCGCTGGGCACCCACCGGATGCCGGTACCGGACGACGGGACGGCGACGAAGGGGAGCTGGGCGAAGACGGCCACCTTCACCCTGCCGGACGAGCTGCGCGAGGAGCTGGGTGAAGGGCGGGGCGGGGTGAGCCGGGAGGGCGACCAGCACGTCCTGTCCGTCCTCGTCCGGCCGATGCAGCACGACCAGGACGGTGCCGCCGACGACGCCCACAAGGTGGCCCGCGGTCTGACGGCGGTGACCTTCGAGGGGGCCGCGCCGAAGGTGAGCTGGCGGCTGCGCGGCGCGGCGGAGGCCGACCCGGTGCGCGGTCCGCTGAACAACGGCGGGCTGTACGGGGAGCGGGAGGGCTGGCACCTGCCGGGGTTCGCGGACGGTGCGTGGAAGTCGGTGGACCTGCCGCACACCCGAACCGGTCAGGGCGTCACCTGGTACCGCAGGACGTTCCGGCTGGCCGTCGACGCGGGCGTCGACGCCTCGATCGGGCTCACCCTGGACGACGACCCGGACCGCGCCTACCGCGTGCAGGTCTTCCTCAACGGCTGGAACATGGGCCAGTACATCAACGACGTGGGCCCGCAGCACACCTTCGTCCTGCCGAACGGGATCCTGCGCACACGGGGCGAGAACACACTCGCCCTGGCCGTGCTGTCCGACGGGACCACACGGTCGGGCCTGCGGGACGTACGGCTGACGCTGCTGGGCTCGGCCGCCGGAGGAGTGCCGGTGACACCGGTGGACTCCCCCGGCCGCTAGGCCCGCTGTCCCCGAGCGGCCTGAGGCCGCCGGCCGGGATCAGCCCAGCCGGATCACGTTCCAGGACAGCGGCTCCAGTACGGCGGTCAGGGTGCCGTCCGTCAGGACGGTGCCGTCGACCGGGTGCGGGGCGACCCGCCCGGGGTCGTCGAGGGTGTTGCGGGCGTCCGGGTCGGCGTCCGCGAGGGCGCTGTGCTCGACGACCGAGGTCAGGCCGAGGCCGCTGACGGCGACTTCGAGCGGCAGCGCCTCGGTGCGGCTGCGGTTCACGGCGAAGACGGTGACCGTGCCGTCCTGCGCGCGCACGGCGGTGGCGTGCAGCAGGTCGGCCTCGCCGTACTTCTTCGTCTCGTACGTCGGGGAGTCGACCCGCACGTCGAGGACCTCGCCGCGACCGTACTTCGAGGCCTGCGCGAACGGGAAGAACGTCGTCTGACGCCAGGCCGGGCCGCCCGGCTCGGTCATGATCGGCGCGATGACGTTGACGAGCTGGGCGAGGCAGGCGACGGTGACGCGGTCGGCGTGCCTCAGCAGCGCGATGAGGAGGGAACCGAAGACCACGGCGTCGGTGACGCTGTAGTTGTCCTCCAGGAGGCGGGGGGCCTCGGGCCAATCGTCCTGCTCGAACGTCTTGGCGCGCGCCTCCCACTCGGGCAGGTACCAGACGTTCCACTCGTCGAAGGAGAGGTTGATCTTCTTCTTCGACTTGAGCCGCGCGCCCACGTGGTCGGCGGTCGCGACCACGTTGTCGATGAAGGACTCCATGTCGACGGCGGAGGCGAGGAAGGAGTCGACGTCGCCGTTCTCCGGCCAGTAGTAGGCGTGCAGGGAGATGTAGTCGACGAGGTCGTACGTCTCCTGGAGGACCGTCGCCTCCCACTCCGCGAAGGTCGGCATGCTCTGGCTGGAGGAGCCGCAGGCGACCAGTTCGACCTTCGGGTCGATCTGGCGCATCGCGCGGGCCGTCTCGGCGGCGACCCGGCCGTACTCCTCGGCCGTCTTGTGGCCGGTCTGCCAGGGGCCGTCCATCTCGTTGCCGAGGCACCAGAGCCTGATGCCGAAGGGGTCCTTGTCGCCGTGCGCGGCCCGCAGGTCGGACAGGGCGGTGCCCTGGGTGTGGTTGGCGTACTCCTGGAGTTCGAGGGCTTCGGCGACGGAGCGGGTGCCGAGGTTGACGGCCATCATGGGCTCGGCCTGGGGGCCGATCTTGCGGAGGAAGGCGATGTACTCGGAGAGGCCGAAGCGGTTGGTCTCGGTCGAGTGCCAGGCGAGGTCCAGGCGGCGGGGGCGGTCCTGCGCGGGGCCCACCGAGTCCTCCCACTTGTACCCGGAGACGAAGTTGCCGCCGGGGTAGCGGATGGCCGTCGCGCCGAGTTCGCGGACCAGGTCGAGGACGTCGGTGCGGATGCCGTCCTCGTCCGCGGTGGGGTGGCCCGGTTCGAAGATGCCGGTGTACACACAGCGGCCGAGGTGTTCGACGAAGGAGCCGAAGAGGCGGGGGTTCACCTCGCCGACCGTGAAGGCGGGGTCGAGGGTGAAGCGGGCGGTGCTCATGCTTTCCTTTCGGGGTTCGGTTTCGTGGGGTCGGTGGGGGCTGGTCGCCCCCACGCGGCCAGGCCGCACGGTGACGAGCCCCGCGCCCCTTAACGGACGTCCGGCCAGCCGTTCTTCCTCCAGCTCAGTCTGTTCAGCCCGAGCTTGGGCGTGCCCTCGTCCTCCGCGTCGTAGTAGTGGTACGCCAGCCAGTCCTGGCCACGGTCCCTGAACAGCGACTGGCCCCCCGTTCCGACGTACCTGCCATGGCCCTCCAGCAGCAGGTCTCCGCCACCCTCCAGCATGGGCTTTCCTTCGCTGTCGAGGTACGGGCCCTGCACCGACGTCGACCTGCCCACCCTGATCTTGTACGTCGAGTCCACGCCGGAGCAACAGGCGTCGTACGACGCGAAGAGGTAGTAGTACCGGCCGTGTCTCACGATGTACGGGCCCTCGACGGCGTACGGGGCGTCCGGACGCGTCGCCAGGTGGTGGACCGTCGCCGCCTCGGCCGCCCTGCCCGTCCGCGGGTCCAGCTCCACCATGCGGATGCCCGTCCAGTACGAGCCGAACGACATCCACAACCGGCCGTCCGCCCGGATGACCGCCGGGTCGATGGCGTTCCAGGCGTCGGTCGTCTCGGACGTGAGGACCTTGCCGTGGTCCGTCCAGGTGCCGGGCAGGCCGGTGCGGGAGGTGGCGACGCCGATCGCGGAGTGGTTGGTGCCCCAGGAGGAGACGGCGTAGTACAGCCAGTACCTGCCCGCGCGGTAGGAGATGTCCGGGGCCCACGGGTCGCCGGTGTCGTTGTACTCGTACCACCAGCTCGGCGGCTCGGCGAAGGCGTTGCCCGCGTCGTCCCACCGGACGCGGTCCTTCGACACGCGGGCGCCGATCACGCCGCCGGTCGAGTACGCCACGTAGCCGCCCGACCTGAGGAGGATCACGGTGGGGTCGTGGATGATCTGCTGGCCCGTGACGCGCTGGGGGTCGGGGTAGGTGGCGTCGGCCCGGGCGGTGCTCGGCAGGAGGGCCACCACGGCCGCGGTGAGCAGGGTCGCGAGTCTGAGGCGCACCGAAACTCCTTACTGGCCGGCCAGACCCGTGTGGGCCACGCCCCGCACGATCTGGCTCTGGAAGAAGACGAACACGACGATCAGCGGCAGGCCCGCGATCAGGCCGCCGGCCATGAGCTGGGGCCAGACGATGCCGAAGGCGTTCTGCACGGTGGCGATGCCGTTCGGCATGGTCATCAGGTCGGGGTTGTTGGTCACCATGTAGGGCCAGATGAAGTTGTTCCAGGAGGCTATGAAGGTGAAGATCCCGACGGCCGACAGGGACGGCTTCGACAGGGGCAGGACGATGGTGAAGAAGATCCGCCAGCGGCCGGCGCCGTCGATGAAGGCGGCCTCCTCCAGTTCGCGGGGCAGCGACTGGAAGAACTTGTAGAGGATGTAGACCATCGCGGCCGGGGCGCACTGCGGGAGGATCATGCCCCAGTAGGTGTCGACCATCCCGAGCGCCTGCACGGTGGTGAAGAGCGGGACGCCGAGGATCGCCGGGGAGAACATCAGGCCCGCCATCGTCACCGCCATCAGGGCGGACTTGCCGCGGAACTCGGTGCGCGCGAAGCCGTACGCCGCGAGCGAGGCGGTGAGCAGCACGATGAACGTCACGCAGACGGACACGACGACCGAGTTCACGAACCAGTTGGGGATGTTGCCCGCGTCGAGGACGCCCTTCCAGGCCTCGAAGGTGAGGTCGTCGGGGATCCAGTGCGGGGAGGCGACCGACTCGGTGGGCGTCTTCAGGGAGGTCGACAGGGCCCAGACGAGCGGGGAGACCCAGATCGCGGACAGGACCAGGGCGACGATCGTCAGAGCGATCTGCGCGGGGGTCCAGGAGCTCCTGGGCTTGCGTACGGCGGGGGTCGGCGTCGTCATCGGGTGGTCCCCTCCTCGCGGTCGCGCAGCAGCCACATCCGGCCCAGCGCGACCACGGCGATGATGAGGAACAGGATGAAGGAGATCGCGGAGGCGTAGCCCACGCGGTAGCTGGTGAAGCCCTGTTCGAGGGTGTACTGCACGAAGGTGCGGGTCGATTCCTCGGGGCCCGGGGTGAACTGGTACATCACGACGGCCTGGTCGAAGACCTGGAGCGAGGCGAGGATCTGGAGGGCGAGGACCAGGCCGGTGATGTTGCGCAGGTTGGGCACGGTGATGTGGGTCAGCCGCTGGAAGGCGCCCGCGCCGTCCAGTTCGGCGGCCTCGTAGAGGTGTCGCGGGATGGCCTGGAGGGCCGCCAGGTACAGCAGGAACGAGAAGCCGACCGTCCACCACAGGGTCGCGACGACGATGGCGAGCATGGCCGTGGACTTCTGGGTGAGCCAGGGGGTGTCCGTGCCGAGGACGTGGTTGACCATGCCGTTGACGGGCTGGAACAGCCACCACCACAGGTTGCCGACGACGGCCGACGGCAGCAGGAAGGGCGCGAAGAAGCAGAGCCGCCACAGCCACTTGAAGTGGACGGTGTGGTGGGCGACCAGCGCCATGAGGAGGGCCACGACGACGATGGCCGGGACCACGTACAGGGTGAACTGGACGCTGTGCCACAGGGAGGACCAGACGAGGTCGTCCTTGAGTGCCTCACGGTAGTTGTCGAGGCCGACGAAGCTGGTGTGGTCGCCGGAGATGTTGGCGTCGGTGAAGCTGAGGTAGAGGCCTCGGGCGACCGGCACCATGACGAAGAGGCCGTACAGGACGAGGAACGGGGCGACGAACCAGCCGCCGTGCTGGAAGCGGCGGCCCCAGCGCAGCCGGGCGGACTCGGCGGCGGTGGCCGTGCGGGGGCGCAGGGTGGTCGCGAGGGTGGTCGTGGTGCTGCTCATGCGGCTCCTCCCGTGACCGTGAGTTCCTCGGCGGCGGTGCGGCCGTCCATCGGGTTCTTCATGGCGAGCAGTTGCTCCAGGGCCCCCTTCATCCGGCGGGCCGCTGTCTCCGGCCGGGCGGAGCCGAGGTTGGAGGCGGCGATGGCCGGGCCGATGCGCTGGGCGAGGATGCCGGTGGAGCCGGCGAACCAGACGCGGGGCTCGGTGGCGGGATGCTCCATGGCGGGCTTGGAGTACTCGTTCTGCGGGGCCAGCTCGAGGTAGGCCGGGTCCTCGAAGGTGGGCAGGTAGGCGGGGACGTGGCCGCCGGCCGCCCAGGCGGTGGCGTGGGTGACCATGTAGGCCGCGAGCAGGTGCGCGGCCTCGTCGGCGGCGCCGCCGCGGCCGGACTGGTGGGGCAGCACGAAGGAGTGCGACTCGGCGTGCGTGGCCGGCTTCCCGAAGACCGGGGGCAGCGGCTGGGCGCCGTACCGGATCTTCTCGCCGTTGAAGTACGGCACCGACCAGTTGCCCTCCCAGGCAAATGGTGATCCGGCGATGAAGGCCTCGCCGTCGGCCTCGCCGGGCGTCACGTAGCCGTCGGTGACGTGCTTGCGCAGGAACCGCAGGACCTCGGTGGCCTTGTCGGTGTCGAAGGTGACGGCCGTGTGGTCGTCGTCGAAGTAGGTGCCGCCGAGCTGCTGGTAGAAGGCGACGAAGAACCACCAGGCGAAGTTCTGGTCGTTGGCGTGCAGGCCCAGGGTCTGCTGCCCCTTCTTCAGCTGCCCCTTGGCCGCCTTGAGGATCTCGAACCACTCGTCGGCGGAGGTGGCGGCGGGCAGCCTGCCGTCGGTGTCGAGGAGGCCGGCCTTCTCGCACACGTCCTCGCGGTAGAAGTTCAGCTGGACGTGGATGTCGAGGGGCAGGGCGTACAACCTGCCGTCGACCAGGCCGCGTTGCCACAGCACCGGGTTGAAGTCGGACTCGCGGACGCCGTACTTGGCGAGCAGGTCCATGTCCCAGGGGTCGAGGAGGCGGCCGGGCGCGAAGCCGGGCACGCGGCCCTGGTGCATGACGGCGAGTTCGGGTGCCCGGTTGCCGGCGGCGGCCATGGCGAGCTTGGTGTAGTAGGGGCCTCCCCAGGTCAGGGTGGAGGCCTTGACGGCGACCTCCGGGTTCGCGTTGCGGAAGGCGTCGACCATGGCGACCTGGTTGGCGCCGTCGCCGCCGCTGAAGAGGTTCCAGTAGCGCACGCGGGTGCGCGCGCTGGAGGCGAGGGCGTCGGCGCCGGTGCCGAGGGCCGCGAAGCCTAAGCTGCCCGCGACCGTCAGCCCGCCCGCCGCAGCCAGCAGTTGCCTGCGATTCAGGCCAGGTTGTCCCATTCCCTGCCCTTACTGTTCGATATTCCGAATGGTGCCCGTAACTTCGAACGGGACCGTAAATTCGAAGCGCTTGCGCGTCAATGGTTCGGGCAGAAAACAACGGCATCGAAAACAGCGGATCAGGCTTTCGAAAGTCGGTCGTTCCCGGTTGAACAACGGTCGCGGGATCGCATGACGCGGACAGTTGTGGGCGCGTAATCTCGGACGAGCCGCCGAACGGCGGTCAGAAGGGGGACCGATGGACATCGCGGGCGCGCGCAGGACCGCGTCCCGGATCGCCGCGGCGCTGCGGAGTTCGCGGCGTGGCAGCGCGTTGCGGGGCCTGGCGGCCGATCTCGCCACCGCCCTGTGTGCCAGACCCCGTCCCCCGGCCGACGTCCACGAGCTGTGCGCGGCGCTGTGCGCGGAGATGAGTGCCCGCCGCGGCGGGCGGCCCGTCGAGCTGCGTTTCGAACGGTTTCCCGACGAGATCGAAGTGACCGGTCTGTGGGTGGAGTTCCAGGACTTCGACCTGGTCATCATCGAGGAGCGGGCCGAAGCCGTGCAGCAACTGGTCATCCTGGGACACGAGTTGTGGCACATGCACGCCGGACACATCCACCACCACGTGGCCGGTGCGGCGGCGGCCGACGCCCTCACCGACCGGCCCGGCTGGAAGGACGTCGCGTTGACCGTGGCCGCCCGTGACGGCTCCCGCGCGCGGGACGAGGCCGAGGCCGACGACTTCGGCCACCGGCTCGCCGCCGCCTTCCGCCCCCTCCTCACGGGGGACGCCACCGAGGCGCCCCTAGACCCGGTACGGCGGTCCATGGGCTACCGCGGACGCGGAGGTGCGGCGCGGTGACCACCGCCTTCGCACCGGCGGGCGGTTCGCCGCGCCTGGTGGCGGGCCCGGTGTGGCTCGCGCAGGACCCGTCCCATGTGCTGAGCGAGCTGTCCATCTCCTTCTGGCTGCCGACCGTGGTCCTGACGGCGGCCCTGGCGATCAAACTGCCCAGCATCGTCAAGATGTGGCGTGACCCGCTGCTGCGTGCCGTCGGCGGTCTGCTGCTCTTCGCCTGCGCGGTGTTCGTCTTCGCGGCGCCGAGCACCATCGCCTGGACCAACCGGGTCACCGGCGTCCCGAACATCTCGGCGCCCTGGGTGTACTCGCTGCTCACCACGCTCTGCGCGTCCTGGCTGCTGCTGATCATCGCCTGGCGCAACGGCCTCACCGACCGCGCCCACCGCACCCGCAGCGCCACCCGCTGGGTGGTCTCCGTCTACGCCGGGGTGATCGTCGCCCTGTGGGTGCTCTTCGCGTGCGCCGACGCCCCCGTGGAGCGGCTGCGGGACCTGGACACCTACTACGCGAACACACCGTTCATGCGCGAGCAGATCCTGCTCTACCTGACCGCGCACACCGTGGCCTCCACGGTCACCGCCCGGCTGGTCTGGAACTGGATCCGCACCGACGGCCTCGACGCCTGGCTGCGCTGGGGGCTCAGGCTCCTGGGGGTCGGCTTCGCGACGAACCTGTTCTTCGCCGCGTCCAAACTCACCGCCGTCGTCGCCCGCTGGAGCGGCCACGACCTGGACTGGCTGTCCACCAACGTGGCGCCGTCCGCCGCCTGCGTGGCCGCGACCCTGGTCGCGGTCGGCTTCATCGTCCCGCACGCCGGCCAGTACCTCCAGGAACGCTGGCGTGTCCGGCGCCGCCACCGGCGCCTGCGCCCCCTCTACACGCTGATGCGGACCGCGACCGGCGGCCACGAGCCCCTCACCCTGAGGGCCCCCGCCGAACTGCGCCTGATCCGCCGCGAGACGTTCATCCGCGACGGGCTGCTCCAGCTGTCCCGGCATCTCGACGAGGAGCTGCGCGGACGGTCCCACGCCGCCGCCCTCGCCCTCGGTTTCGAGCCCGGCCGGGCCCAGGCCCTCGCCGCCGCCGTGACGATCCTGGACGCCGCCGCCGGACAGCGGTCCGCCGAGGGGGCGCCGGGGGCCGCCGAGGAGAGCGCCGCCGAACCGGACACCACGTATCTGCTGCGGGAGATCGAGGCCGTCTCCGAAGCCCTTCGCCGCCCCGACGACATCAAGGCGGTGCGCGCCCGCGCCGCCGCCCCTGCAGAGAGCGTGTCCGCGCATGACTGAACCACCCACCCCCGCCAGAACCGCCGTCGTCCTGGGGGGATCCCACACCGGCATGCTCGCGGCGCGCGCGCTGGCCGAGTTCGCCGACCGGGTCGTCGTCGTCGAACGCGACGTGCTGCCCGACGGCCCCGAGCCGCGCAGGGGCCTGCCGCAGGCGCGGCACGCCCACATGCTGTGGTCGGGCGGGGTGCGGGCGGTGGAGGAGCTGCTGCCGGGCGTCACCGGGACGCTGCGGGAGGCCGGGGCGCGGCGGGCGCCGGTCACCACGGACATGGTCGTGATGGGGGCGCGGGGCTGGTTCCGGCGCTGGCCCGAGTCCCACCACGTGATCCTGGCCGGACGGGACCTGCTGGACGCGACGATCCGCGCGCGGGTTCTCGCCGACCACCGGGTCGAGGTGGTGGACCGGGCCGAGGTGGTGGGGCTCGAAGGTACGGCGGAGGCGGTCACCGGGGTCCGCGTCCGGGTGCACGACGACGCCGAGCGTTCCCTCCCGGCCGATCTGGTCGTGGACGCCACCGGGCGCGGCTCCGGGGCCTCCCGGTGGCTCACCGCCCTCGGGCTGCCGGCGGCGGAGCGGCGCGAGGTCGACTCCGGGCTGGTGTACGCCAGCCGGCTCTACCTCGCTCCCGAGCAGGCGCGGGACGGGTATCCCGTGGTCAACGTGCAGCCCGACCCGCGGGACGGCGGCCCCGGCCGGGCGGGCTTCCTGCTGCCCATCGAGCACGGCCGCTGGATCGTCACCCTGAACGGCACCACCGGCGGCGAACCGTCCGCCGACGCCGACGACTTCGTCCGGTTCGCCCGCGAGGAGCTGCGCCACCCCGTCATCGGCGAACTGCTGGAGCGGGCCGAGCCGCTGTCCGACGTGTCGGTCACCCGGACCACCCTCAACCGCCGCCACTACTACGAGCGGATGCCGTCCTGGCCCGAGAACTTCGCCGTCCTCGGCGACGCGCTGGCCGCGTACAACCCGCTCTACGGTCACGGTCTCGCGGTCGGCGCCCAGAGCGCCCTGCTGCTGCGGGACGTCATCCGGCGTCAGGGCTGGGGCACGCCCGGGCTGTCCCGCCGGGTCCAGAGGGCGGTGGCCCGGCCGGCCGGCGCGGCCTGGGACCTCGCGATAGGCCAGGACGTCTTCTATCCCGGCGCCACGGAGACGGGGCCCACGCTCACGGACCGCCTCGCCGCCGCCTACGTCCGCCGGCTCATGCACACGGCCACCGGCAACGGCCGCGTCGCCCGCCGCGTGACCGACGTGACGTCCCTGGAACGGCCGGCGACCGTACTGCTGAGCCCGTCGGTACTGCTGGCGGCAGCGGCGGGCCCCCTCAAACCGGCACTGAGCGGCCCACCCCTGACGGAACTGGAACGCAAGGCGGCGGGGTTGACCTAGGGCCTGCGGAAGGGGTCGAGTCGTCGCGGCGCGGGCCACGACGACCGGGCGGCCCCGACCCGCCGGGGACCCCCGCCTCGGACGGGCCGTCCCGGCACCGGACTCCCCCGGCCGACCGAACCGCCTCGGCGAGCCGCTGACACACCAACCGGCCTACCAAGCCGCCAACCCGCTCCGGCGGGCCGACGACCGCCCCAGCCGCCGGGACTCCCACAGCCGACCGGCTATCCCGGCCACCGGGGCTCCCCGGCCGACCGAACCGCCTCGGCGAGCCGCTGACACACCAACCGGCCTACCAAGCCGCCAATCCGCTCCGACGGGCCGGGGACTGCCCCCGCCGGGGCTCCCGCCGCAGACCGGCTATCCCGGCCACCAGGGCTCCCTCGACGAACCGGCAGCCCCGGCCACCGGACTCCTCAGCGGCCGCAGCCGCCCGCCGCTCGACCGCTTCGGTCGACTCGCCAACCCCCGGCGGGCGGCTGTCAGCCGGCGAACGTCGGCTGTGGCTGGCCCTTGCCCGCGCCGGGTATCACCAGGAGGGAGCCCGCCACCGGGTGCGGGGTCGGCAGGCCCACGCGGGCCGTCGTGACGTAGAGGTCGGTCAGGTCGGGGCCGCCGAACGCGCAGGCCGTCACGCGGGGGGTGGGCAGGTCGATCACCCGGTCCAGCCGACCGTCCGGTGTGTAGCGGCGTACCGCGCCACCGTCCCAGAGCGCCACCCACACACAGCCGTCGGCGTCGACCGTGAGGCCGTCGGGGAAGCCCGCGCCCTCCTCGATCTCCACCAGCGGGCGCCGGTTGCCGGCCCGGCCGTCGGTGAAGTCGAAGACGTCGACGCGGCGGGTCGGCGAGTCGATGTAGTACATCAGCCGGCCGTCGGGGCTCCAGCCCGTGCCGTTGCTCACCGCCACGTCGTCGAGGACGACGTCGACCGTGCCGTCGCCGGTGATCCGGGACAGCGTGCCGCCGCCGGCCGCCTCGTCGTAGCGCATGGTGCCGGCCCACAGGGAGCCGTCGGGTGCGACGGCGGCGTCGTTGGCGCGGCGGCCGGCGACGGGCTCGTGGTGCAGCCAGCGGAAACCGCCGTCCGGGTCCAGCAGCGCCACCCCGTCCCGCAGGTTGAGGACGAACCCGCCGGCCGCGCGCGGCTTGACCGCGCCCACGTGCTGGTCGGTGGTACGGATCGTGCGGCCGCCCGAGGCCGGGTCGTAGGTGTGGATCCGCGAGCCCAGGATGTCGATCCAGACCAGCCGGCCGGCGGCCGCGTCCCACGTGGGGCCCTCGCCGAGGGTCGCCTCGGCCCGGACGGCCACCTCGTACGCGTACGTCATGCCACGCTCCGGTAGCCGAGCCGCTCGGACAGTTCGGCGGCGCCCTTCGCGGAGAGCTGCTCCAGCTCGACCCGGCGCTCGTCGCTCCAGCGGATCATCGGCACCGAGATGGACAGCGCGGCCACCACCCGGCCGGTACGGTCGCGCACCGGCGCGGCCACACAGGAGACGTCCGGATTGGACTCCCGGCTCTCCACCGCGACCCCGCGCTGCCGGATCTCGGTCAGGGCCTCGCGCAGAGCGTCCGGGTCGGTGATGCTGTTGGGCGTCATCCTGACCAGGTCCGCGTCGTCCGGGACCCGCGTCGCGAGCTCGTGCTCGGGGAGGGAGGCCAGCAGCATCTTGCCGACGGAGGTGCAGTGGGCGGGCAGTCGCCGGCCCGCCGCCGAGACCATGCGCACGGCGTGCGTGGAGTCCACCTTGGCGATGTAGATGACGTCGGTGCCCTCCAGGATGGCCACGTGCACGGTCTCGTCGCAGGTCTCGGCGACCGAGCGGGCCACCTGCTGCCCCTCGGCGGCGAGGTCGAGCTGCTCCGCGTACCGGCTGCCCAGCTGGTACGGCCGCACCCCGAGCCGGTAGCGTCCGGGCTGACCGGGCACCTGGACGATGTACGACCGGGCTGCGAGCGTGGTGACCAGCTCGTGCACGGTGGTGCGCGGCAGCTGAAGCCGGCGCACTATGTCGGGGGCGGAGAGCGTCCCGTCCCCGTCGAGGAAGAGCTCGAGAATGTCGAGAGCTCGGGTCACCGCAGGTACAAGGCGTCCCACGACCGGCCCCTCCCTTACGCTAAGGCGTCCGTGTTCGAAATTTCAACAGACGATCGGCATGACGAACACAGGCTAGCCATAGTGCGTTTACCCGGGCAATGGGCAGGCCAGGTCACTTCCGCCTCATCCGTACAACCTTTCCCCTTCCGAGCGGTCATACCTGTGGACTCCCGTGGGGGGAGCTCGTCCCGAGCTATGGAGTGCTTGATGATGCGCGATTCCGCCGAACTGCGCCGTGTCCGACTCAGACGCGGCGCCGCCGCCCTGGCCTTCGTCACACTGAGTGCGGGCGGCTGGGCGTCCGCGCCCACCGCGACCGCCGCCGCCCCGGCGGGCGGCGCGGCGTGCGTGCCGACGGCGGGCTTCACGGGCTGCCGGCTGTACGACTTCTCCGGCGACAAGACGGACTTCAAGGTCCCGACCGGCGTGAACTCGCTGGACGTGCGGGCCTGGGGGCAGGGCGGCACGGGCGGCAGCATGGCAGGCGGCGGCGCGGGCGGATACGCCGCGGGCACGCTGAAGGTCACGCCCGGTGAGACGCTGTCCGTCGCGGTCGGCGGGTACGCCTTCGGCGACTCCTTCGGCGACGCGCTGGGCGGTGCCGGCGGCGGCGGCTGGGGCGAGCGCGGCGGCAACAGCACCGCCATCCGTACCAGCGGCGGCAAGGCGCTGGTCATCGCCGGCGGCGGAGGCGGCTCCGGCAGCATCGTGATGGGCAGCGGTTACGGCGGTGCCGCGGGCGGCGACAAGGGGCAGGACGGCTCCGAGTCGCCCTTCGGCGGCAAGGGCGCCGACAAGTCCACCGGCGGCGCGGCGACCGGCAACGGCGCGGCGGGTGCCGACGCCGCCGCGGGCGGCCGCGGCGGTGACGGCGGCAAGGGCCGTTCCGGCGGTGGCGGTGGCGGTGCGGGTTACGCGGGCGGCGGCGGTGGCGCGGGCTCGGACGACGCGCGGGGCACCGGCAGCGGCAGCGGCGGGGGCGGCACCGGCTACGCCGACCCCGAGCGGGTGACCGACGCGCGACTGGAGAGCGGCGACCGCGGCACGGCGCCCGCGAAGGACGACCCGTTCTGGTCGAAGATCCCGGAGCCGGAGACCGAGGGGATCGCCGAGGGCGGCGGCAACCTCATCGGCGGCAACGGCCGCGTGGTGATCCAGTGGAAGGGTGCCGTGGCACCGGCGGAGCTGACCCCCGCCACCGCCGCGGAGCAGTCCGTCGAGCTGGGGTACGAGGTCCCGGCGATGGCCGCGGTGGTCCGGGACAAGGACGGCAAGCCGGTCGAGGGCGTCTCGGTGAAGTTCGCGATCGACGACCCGGAGAAGCTGGGCCTGAACTTCGGCGAGCGCGAGAACACCCTGTCCGTGGTGCTGGCGAGCGACGCCCGGGGCCGCGTGGAGACCCCGGTCATCTACACCGGCAGCAGGAAGAAGGGCGACTTCACCGTCCGGGCGACGGCACCGGGCGGGCTCTCCACGACCTTCACCGTGCACATCAAGAACCTGGCGAACGAGGTGAAGGTCGCCGGCGGTGACAAGCAGCAGGCCGAGCCCGGCCAGGCCTTCGCCGAGGCGCTCCAGGTCCTGGTCACCGAGGACGGCAAGCCGGCCGCCGGCGCGAAGGTGGACTACCTCGTCCAGGGCGACAACTGGAACCGCCCCAAGTTCGACGGCGTCTCCGAGGGCGTCCAGGCTACGGCCGACGCCGAGGGCAAGGCGACGACGACGCACGAGCTGATCGCCGGCAGGGATCTCGGCACCTACACGATCACCGCGACGGTCGGCGGCGGCGCGTCCGCGACCTTCACCGTCGAGGTCGTCGAGAAGGTCGAGACCGACCCGTCCGCCTCGCCGTCCCCCAGCCCGTCCGGCTCCGCGGACGGCACGACGGGCGGCACCGGTGACGACGACGGCTCGACCTCGGGTGCCGGCAACGACAACTCGACGCAGACCACCACCAGCGGCGGCGGCCTGGCCAGCACCGGCGCGGGCGGCATCGGCCTGATCGCGGGCGCGGCCGCTCTGCTCGCCGCCCTGGGTGTCGCGGCGGTCCGCTTCTCACCCCGTCTGCGCACCCGCTTCCAGAACCGGGGCTGACCTCCCGAACCGCTTGATCCCCTGACCGGGGTGCGGGGCGTACGACACGCCCCGCACCCCGGTCTTCGTTGCGGGCTCCCCGTTCGGGGCGGTTCGGCGGAGGCGCGGATTCGGGCAGCGCCGCGAAGGACCGTCCGGCGAACCCGGCGCCCCTCGGCCGCACGCCGAACCGGCAACCACGGCCCCATCCCTGGCGGCGCGCCCCTCAGCCCCGCCCCCGCTGCTCCCCCAGCGTCCCGCGCAACCGCTGTGCCCGCAGCACCAGTTCCAGTTCGAAGCGGCGGTCGGGGTCGTCGATCTCGGCGCCCCACAGCTCCCGGATCTGGCGGAGCCGGTAGCGCACCGTCTGGGGGTGGACGCCGAGGCGGGCCGCCACCTCCGGGGCTCCGCCCCTGGTCTCCAGCCACGCCAGTAACGTCTCCGCGAGGCGCCGGCCGTGGGTGGGGCCGCAGTGGGTCAGGGGGGCCAGGCAGCGCAGGGCGAGGTCGTCGATGAGTTCTTCGGGCTGGAGGAGGACCAGCGCCTCCGTGTGCTCGGTGCAGTACAGCACCTCACCGGACGGCAACAGCCCTCGCTCCATCAGCCGTACCGCCGCCTCCGCCCAGCGCAGCGACTTCGCCGCGTCGGCCAGCGGCACCGGCGGGCCGATCGCCCCCGACCATCCGGTCAGGGCACGGTGGAGCAGCTCCGACCGGCCGGCCGCGTCCGGTTCCGGGACGACCATGCGGGGCTGCTCGTACTCCATGTCGAGCAGCACCCCCTGCCCCACCGCGGGCGCCACCGCCTCCCGCGCCGGGCGCAGCAGTACGCCCACCGCGACCTTCCCGGGCAGCGGCCAGCCGATACGGGCGGCGCGTTCGGTGAGCGCCTCGGCGGGGTCGCCCCGGTGGTGTTCGACGAGCAGCAGTTCCATCAGTCGTCGTTGCAGCCTGAGCCGCTCGCCGGCCTGTCGCGCCGCCGCCTCCGCGTAGCCCCGTACGGACTGGTCGACCAGGCCGTCCAGGTACTGGTAGCCGGCGTCCACCAGCTCGTACATCGCGGGTGGCGGGATCTCCACTCGCTGGCCGATCTCGGCGAAACGGCGCCAGGCCAGCCGTACGCCCATGCGGTAGATCGCCTGGAGGGAGTCGAGGCTGCGGCCGCCCAGTCCCTCGCCGCGGCCGAACTCCTGGAAGACGCCGGGCGGTACGGTCGGGCGGCCCGTCGAGTAGTCGGCGTGTTCCAGGTGCTGGACGAAGACCTCGATGGCGCGGCGGATGCCGATGAGAGCCATCGGCTCGCCCGACTCGTCGAGGACCTCGGGCAGATGGGGGTACTCGCGGCGGATCTCGCTGCGGATCTCCTCGGCGAGCGCGGGTGCCTCCGCCATGGCGATCGCCGCGAACTGACGGACCTTCAGGCGCGGCACGTCGTGCCAGGCCGAGCGGGAGGTGACGGTTGCCGGGCGGGCCGCCACCGGTCAACTCCCCTGGCCCGTTTGCTCGTACGTGATCAAGGGTGTGTTGGGCTGGTCGGGCGTCGCTTCGAGCAGCGCGACGACACCGAGCGCCGCGCCCACGGCGAGGGCGGCGCCGAGCGCCACGGCGAGGGCGGCGGCAAGCAGTCTGGACATCGCAGGGTCAGCCTCTCTGTCCGGGATCCCGACCGGAATCCGTGCGGAATCCGTGCGAAGTCACCGGGCTCGTTCGGAGGTCACCCCACCCCGGGGCGTCCCACCCTGCCTGTCGAGCCCAGTGTCGACAAGACATTGACACTCCGTCAAGAGGCGTTTACGGTCCTCGGCCCATAGAGCGGCCAGAACTCCGTCATCACACGCCCCTGGAGCGTCCGGATGCGCCGTACAGCCTCTCCGATCTCTCTCATTCTGCTGGGACTCGGCACGTTTCTGCTGGTCCTGGCGCCTCTGCTCGCCTGGTACGTGGAGCCCCGGGCCGCCGTGAACCCCATCGACATCGACACCACCGCCGTCTACCGCGGCACCGGCAGCGTCTTCGACACCGAGCGCGTGAAAACCGTGCCCGACCAGCGGATCACCGTCACCCAGCGGGTGCGGGGCAACGTCGAGGCCAGTGAGCGCAGCGGCGACGCCGCGGTCTGGGACGTGACGACCACGGTCGACACGGACAAGTCGCTGCCGGCCGCCGATCCGCACGACGCGCTCGACTTCGTCCCGCACCGCTGGGTCATGGACCGGCGCACGACCGAGCCGGTGCACTGCTGCCGGGAGACCCCGTACATCGAGGGCGAGGCCTACCTGAAGTTCCCCTTTGACGTGCAGAAACGCTCCTACCGCTGGTGGGACAACACCCTCGGCGGGACGATCACGATGAACTACCGGGGTACCGAGAAGGTCCAGGGGTACACGGGTTACCGGTTCACCGGCACGGTCCCGCCCTCGAAGGTCGGCACCCGCCTGGTGCCGGGCACCATCGTCGACCAGCCGCAGCGGCCGCAGGTGCTGGCCGAGGAGTGGTACTCCAACCACGGGATCGAGCTGGTCGTCGACCAGGCCACCGGCCGGGTGATCTACGCGCAGACGGGCCCGAGGCGGACCCTGCGGGCGCCCGGCGCGGACGAGGACGCGGCCGTGCTGCTGGACAGCCGGAAGATCGCGTTCACCACCGCGACGCAGAAGGAGGCGGTGCGGCAGGCCGAGAAGGACAGCGGTCAACTGCGCGCGGTGGGCAGGACGGTACCGATCGGTGCCGCTGTGGCCGGATTCGTCCTGGCGGTCGTGGGGGGTGTTTTGGTGGCTCGAGGACGCAGGCGTCCCGAATCCGAGGAAACACCCGATACGCCCAGGGTTCCTCTCACGATGTGATGCGACGTCAGCTCCAACAAAGCCGGAAATTGTCACTTCCGTGAGTAGCCGTGGCGAACGGCTGGGCGAAAACTGTCCACCCCACCCCAGCACAGTCCGTCCACACCCACCTCGCAAGTAGCCCTCAGATTCCCCACAGGAACACAAACCCTCTTCCCCCACGCTGAGTTCCGCACCCTGACGAGTTGGAGCACCCATGCCCCAGCACGTGCCGTCCTCGCTGCGTGCCGCGTTCCCCACGGCGCCGCAGCACCCCCCGGCGCACCCCCCACCCCCGCGCCGAATCGTCTTCCTTGCCCATCGAGATCTGGACAACCCGGCCGCCGGCGGCTCCGAGCTGCTGGTGGACCGGCTCGCCGACGGACTGACCCGGCTCGGTCACCAGGTGACCCTGCTGTGCGGAGGGCCCGCCTCGTACCGGGACTACCGGGTCGTGTCGGCCGGCGGCGAGTTCGGCCACTATCTGCGCGCCCGTTCGGCCTTCACCCGCCAGGTCGGCGACTGCGACCTGCTGGTCGAGGTGTGCAACGGCATGCCGTACCTGGCCCCCCTCTGGCACCGCGGCCCCACCCTGTGCCTGGTCAACCACGTCCACACGGACCTGTGGAAGATGCGGTTCGGCGGGGCGCTGACCCCGGCCGCACGCATCGGCCGAAGACTCGAGCACTGGGCGCTGGCCGGTTCCGCGCAGCACCGGGGCCTGCTGGTGGCCGTCTCCCCCTCGACGGCTCACGCGCTGCGCGCGATCGGCGTCGAACGCGACCGCATCCGGGTCGTGCACAACGGCGTCGAGGAACCCGGCCCGCGGGCCGACCGTTCGCCCGACCCGCTGTTCGTCGCGGTGGGCCGGCTCGTCGAGTACAAGCGGATCGATCTGCTGCTGAGGCTGTGGGAGCGGGTGCGGCCGGTCACCGGCGGCCGGCTGCTGATCGTCGGCGACGGGCCCGAACGCGGACGTCTCGAGCAACTCGCCGGCCCTGGCGTGGAGTTCACCGGTCATGTCACCGAGGCGGAGAAACACCGCCTGCTGTGCGCGGCCTGGCTGCTGCTGCATCCCTCCGCGGTGGAGGGGTGGGGCCTGGTCGTCACCGAGGCGGCCGCCCGCCAGACCCCGTCGATCGCCTTCGACGTGCCCGGCCTGCGCGACTCCGTGGTGGACGGCGAGACCGGCGTCCTCGCCCACGGTGAGTCCTCCTTCGCGGCGGCCTGGTGCACGCTGGCCCTGTCGGGACACCGCCGGGAGCTGATGGGCAAGGCGGCCCGGGACCGTGCGGCGCGCTACCGCTGGGACCGTACGGTGAGGCAGTTCCGCGCGGTGGCCGCCGAGGCGGTTCGGAGCTGGCCGCCGTGACCCGTATCGAAGACCCTTCGACGCGCCGCCCGAAGGATCCCTCGTTCCGGCGCTCGCTCGCCCTCTTCCGTGCCTTCCTGCACGAGCAGGACGACCCGGACTCCTGCTACTCGCTGCTCGCCCGGGACGCCGTAAACCAGGTCGAGGCCTACGACGGTCCGGTCGCCGGCCGCACGGTCGTGGACGTCGGCGGCGGCAGCGGCCACTTCACCGCGGAGTTCCGGCGCCGCGGCGCCCAGGCCCACCTCTTCGAACCGGACGTACGGGAGCTGGGCGAGACCCCGCCCGACGGGACGGTGGTCGCGGACGGGTACCTGCTGCCGCTGTACGACGGGGTCGCGGACGTCACCTTCTCCTCCAACGTCCTCGAGCACGTGGCCGATCCGCAGACCTTCATCAGCGAGCTGGTGCGGGTGACCCGGCCCGACGGGCTGATCTACGTGTCGTTCACCAACTGGCTGTCCCCGTGGGGCGGTCACGAGTGGGCGCCCTGGCACTACCTGGGTGCCGAGCGGGCCCGCGCCCGCTACCGGCGCCGTACCGGAAGGGCCGCCAAGCACACCCTCGGCGAGAACCTGTTCGCCGTGCACATCGGCCCGACCCTGCGGCAGGTGCGCGCCCGTGACGACGTCAAGGTCGTCTCGGCGCGCTCCCGCTACTGGCCGTTCCTCGCGGAGACCGTCGTCAGAGCACCCGGGATCCGCGAGGTGGCCACCTGGAACCTCCTCCTCATCCTCCGGCGGTGTCCACCATGACGACGTCCACGGTCCAGGCCCCTCCTCCGGCGGCCGTCCCCACCACCGCGATGATGTCGGGCCCCCCGGAGGGCCCGTCGTCGCGGCGCTGGCTGCTGGGGTTCTGGGCCGTGGTGTTCGTGCTGTTCCTGGCGGTCCGCCCGGGCCGCCAGACCTTCGACACCAAGCTCGGCGTCACCACCGACCCGGGCCGCTTCCTCGCCGACCTGGGCCAGTTGTGGCACGACCAGGGCTCGTTCGGCGGGATCCAGGACCAGTACGTCGGTTATGTGTGGCCGATGCTGCCGTTCTACTGGCTGGGCCACGCCGTGCAGTTGCCGGTGTGGCTGGTGGAGCGGCTGTGGCTGTCGCTGGTCGTGTCGGTGGCCTTCTGGGGTGCGCTACGGCTCACCGAGAGGCTGCGCATCGGCAGTGTGCCGTCCCGGCTGCTCGCCTCGGTGGCGTACGCGCTGTGGCCGGTGTTCACGATCGTCGTCGGTTCGACGTCGGCGGCCGCGCTGCCCGGCGCCTTCCTCCCGTGGGTCCTGCTGCCGCTCGCCGACGAGCGCTACAGCGCCCGGGTCGCCGCCCTGCGCTCGGCGCTGGTCGTCCCGTTCATGGGCGGCGTCAACGCGGCCTCGACGCTGGCCGCCCTCCTCCCGGCCGGCCTCTACCTGCTCTCCCGTCCGCCCGGCCCGAGGCAGCGCAAACTGATCGCCTGGTGGGCGCCCGGTGTGCTGCTGGCGACCGCCTGGTGGTGGATCCCGCTGCTGCTGCTCGGCTTCCACGGCGAGAACTTCCTTCCCTACGTGGAGAGTTCGCAGACCACCACCGAGACCATGTCGGCGACGGAGGCGCTGCGCGGGGCCGGCAACTGGGTCGCCTACCTGCATCTGGTGGAGGCCTGGCTGCCGGCGGGCTGGACGGTGGCGTCCTCGGTGGTCGTGATCCTCTGCTCGGCGTTCGCGGCCGGGCTGGGGCTGGCCGGGCTGGCCCGGCGGGACCTGCCGGAGCGGCGCTGGCTGGTGCTGACCGCGGTGACGGCCGTACTGATCCTGCTCGCCGGGTACGGCGGCCCGTTCGGCGCGCCCTTCCACGGCACGGTGCAGGACTGGCTGAACGGCCCTCTCGCACCCTTCCGCAACATCTACAAGTTCCAGGTGGGGCTCGCCCTCGCCCTGGTCCTCGGCATCGCCCACCTGGTGGGCACGGCCGCCGAGACGCGCGGCGCCCGCCGGGTACGGGGCCGGCGTCTCGCCCCGCTGGTCGCCGCCGTGCTGATCCTGCCCGGGCTGCTGTGGCCGTACCTCAACGGCTCGATCCTCAACCCGGGTTCCTTCCAGGAGCTCCCCAAGTACTGGCACACCACGGCCGACTGGCTGGAGAAGTACTCGCCCGACTCGCGCGCCCTGGTCGTCCCCGCCACCGCGCACGGCATCTACACCTGGGGCTCCCCCATCGACCAGCCCCTCGACGTGCTCGCCGAGTCCCGGTGGGCCCAGCGCGACTACGTGCCCTTCGGCACCGCCGGAAACCGGCGCGCCATGGACGCGGTGGAGGAGGCGCTGCTGACCGGCGGGGAGGTCCCGGGGCTGGCCGACTACCTGAGCCGGGCGGGCGTGTACTACGTCGTCGTCCGCAACGACCTCGACCCCGACCAGATCGGGTACGTCCCCGGCACGACGGTGAAGCGGACCCTGGAACAGTCCGGCTACGAGCGGGTGACGGGCATCGGCCCGGTCATGACCGGCGGCCGGATCGCGCCCGACACCCCGCTCCAGGTCGAGGGCCTGTACCCGAGGCAGCGGGCGGTGGAGATCTACCGGCCGGCGAGCGAGGAGGTGCCGCGGCCCGGGCAGGCCGGGCTGACGCCGGTCGCCGACACGGCGGTGGTGTCCGGCGGCCCGGAGGCGCTGCTGCCGCTGGCGGCCGGACTGCGGGGCCGGGCGACCGTCCTGACCGGCGACAACCATCCCGGGCTCGGCACCCCGCCGCTGCAGATCGTCGGTGACGGACTGCGCCGCGCGGACACCCGCTTCGGTCTGGTCAACGCCAACACCTCGTACACGTACACCCGCGACGAGCGCAACGCGTCCGGCGCCGCGCAGGACGCCGGCGACAAGCCGCACCAGATCCTGCCGACCACGGGCCTGGACCATCAGACGGTCGCCGAACTGCGGGGCGCCGAAGCGGTCACCGCGTCCTCCTACGGCAACTGGCTCTTCCACCTTCCGCAGTTCGACCCGGTGAACGCCTTCGACGGCAACCCGGCGACGGCGTGGACGGAGGGCGTGGCGGGCTCGCCGAACGGCCAGTGGCTGCGGATCGACTTCACCGGCTCCCGCGACCTGCCGTCGTCCTTCAAGGTCACCCCGTTGCCGCAGGAGAGCGTGCGGTCGGCGCCGACCCGGGTGCGGGTGGAGACGGAGAGGGGGGCGGCGACCAGCTTCCTGCGTCCCGACGGCTCGACGCAGCGCGTCAAGGCGCCGAAGGGCACGTCGAGCTGGATGAAGCTGACGATCACCGACTCGGTGGCCCGCCGGACCGGACTCGCCGGCGCCGGCTTCTCCGAGATCGACCTGCCGGACGTCCAGGTGACCCGTCTGCTCCGGCTGCCCACCGACGCGGGCGACAGCGACGCCTCGGCCGAGGTCGTCTCCCTGCACCGCACCGCCGACCCGGCCGGGTTCTCCCCGACGGGCACCGAGGCGGGCCTGCACCGCCGCTTCTCCACGGCGACGGCGGGGACGTACGAGGTGAAGGCGAGCGCGGTCCCGGTCACGGGTGAGGAACTCGACCGGCTGCTGTACGAGATCGCGCCCGACCAGGCCGGCCGCATCACCGCGACCGCCGACTCCACGGCCGCCCTCGGCGCCGGGCTGTCGGCGCGCAACCTGACCGACGGCGACCTGACGACCGCGTGGATCGCGGGCGACCGCCCCACCATCCATCTGCGCTGGCCCGACAAACAGCCGGTCGGCGAGATCGTGCTGCCCGCCGCGGGCGGCCTGTCCACCCGCCCCACCGAGGTCGACATCTCCTCCCCGGACGGCGCGGTGATCGCCGGCGTCGACGAGAACGGCTGGGTGCGCTTCCCGCCGATCACCACGGACCGTCTCGACATCACCATCACGAAGACGGCCGCGCTGACCCTGCACAACCCGGTCGCCGACGAGGACCTCCAACTGCCGGTCGGCCTCACCGAGGCGTACCTGCCGGGGCTCGACCGCTACCGCACCCCCCAGCCGAAGGAGACCCGTGCCTTCTCGCTGCCGTGCGGGAAGGGGCCGGTGCTGGCGGTCGACGGCGAGTTGTACCGGACAAGCGTGAAGGGCACGGTCCGGGACCTGACCGAACGCCGGTCGGTTGACGTGACGCTCTGTCAGTCGGAGGGCTCCGGGAACGAGTTGGAGCTGGCGGCGGGCTCGCACCGGGTCGAGGGCGGTGACGCGGGCCCGCTCGCGCTGACCGACGTGACCCTCACCCGGGGCACGGTCAACGAGCCGACGCCGGTCGGGCGTGACCTGTCCATCCGGGACTGGCTGGGTGACCGGCGCGCGGTGTCGGTCGGCTCGGGCGCGGCGTCCTACCTCACGACGTACGAGAACTACAACGACGGCTGGAAGGCCACGCTGAACGGCAGGGAGCTGTCGTCGGTTCGGCTGGACGGCTGGCAGCAGGGCTGGCGGATCCCGGCCGGGGCAGGTGGCACCGTAAAGCTGTCCTACGAGCCGTCGACGGTCTACGACGCCGGGCTGATCGGCAGCGGAGTGGCACTGGCCGCCCTGCTGGGCCTGGTCCTGTGGCGGCGCCACGCCCCCAACCCCGACGACCCGCAGCCGTTGCCGCCGCTGCCCGGTCCGTGGCTCGGCACGGTCGCGCTGACGCTGGTGGGCGCGGTGATCGCCGGCTGGCTCGCGCTGCTGGTCCCGGCGCTGGCGCTGCTGGCGTACCGACGGCACGCACTCCTCGTACCGATCGCGTTCGCGGCCCTCGCGGGAGCGGGCATCGCGGCGGCGGTGGGCGCGGGCGAGCCGGTGGGCGCGGAGCAGGGCGCGTACGGGCGGGCGGCCCAACTGCTGGCGCTGATCGGGTTGTTCGCGGGCCTGGTGAGCGTGTGGGAGCGCGACGACAGGCGTGAGCCGCCGCCGGATTCACAGGCGCCGACGCGGCACCTGCCGCCGGTCGAAGCGGACAAGGGGAGGGGCGAACCCGCATGACGAGCACGCCGCCGCGCATTCCGTTCCCCGTGGTGGACGAGGTGGCCCGGCACTGTCTCCAGGAGGAGGAGCCGGAGACGGTCCACATCGAGGTGCATCTGCCGGGCCGGCTGGACCCGCAACGGCTGCGCGGGGCCTTCGCCGAGGCGCTCCGGCGGCACCCGCGGATCCTGATGCGGGAGGCGCCGGGGCGGTGGTACCGGCGCCGCTACGAGTGGGAGCTGACGGCCGAGCCGGACGTGGAGGTGGTGAGCTTCCCGGCGCCGGGCAGGGACGCGCTGCGGGACGCGCGGACGCGGGCCCTGGTGGAGGCACCGCCCCTGTCCCTGTCACCGCCGATCCGGCTGGAGGTGGTGGAGGGGGCGGGGCCCGCGGAGGGCAGCGAGGCGAGTGACGGGGTCGGCCTGACCTCGGGCAGCCGTACCGCCGGGGCGGCGCCTGTACGGGCGGCGGCGGACGGCCGGGCTGCGGCGGACGGCACCGCGCGCGCGGGGACCTCCGCTCCCGCCGCCCCCGTGACCGCCGGCGGCCGGGCGGCCGGCGCGACCGCTCCCGACCCGCGGCGGGCGGCACCCCCCGAGCGCGGGCGGACCGCCACGTCCCCCGGCACCGGCCCGGCCCGGCCCTCTCAAGGCACGGTCCTCTTCCTCACCATCAACCACACCGCCCTGGACGGCCCGGCCTGCCTCCGCGTGCTCGCCACCGCGGCCGAGGTGTACGGCGGCCGGGACAACTCCCCCGCCGCCGCGCCCCTCCGCAGTCCCGACACCCGCCTGGAAGCCCCGGAGACCCCCTCCAACTGGTCCCGCCCCGCGAGGGTCGCGCCCGGCACCCCCGAGCTCTCCCCCGGCAACGGCCTGCTGGTCACCGAGCTCCCCCTCCCCCACCGCCCCAAGGGCTCGCCCTACACGGTGAACGACCAGCTCATGGTCACCACGGCCCTCACCATCGCGCACTGGAACCGGGAGCACGGCGTCCGCCCCCGCCCGCTCCGCATCACCATGCCGGTGGACGACCGTCCCCGCGACCCGACCATGCCCATCGGAAACGGCACCCGGCTCGTCGAAGTCCCCTTCGCTCCGGCCGAGTTGGCTCACCCTCCGATGCGTGACCTGCTGCGCCGCACGGCCACCCGCACCCGCGCCCTGAAGTCCCTTCCCCGCCCGCAACTGGGCCACGGCGCCACCCTCCTGACCGCGCCGGTCACCCCTGTGGCCTGGCGGGCCGCCCTCACCCGGGGGTTGCGCAGAGCCGCCGCGCCCTGGACGTCGACCACCCTGCTCAGCAACATCGGCCGGATCCCCTACCCCCTGGACTTCGGCGAGGAGGCCGGCCGCGCGCACGCCGTCTGGTTCTCCGCCCCCGCCCGCATGCCCCGCGGCCTCACCGTCACCACCGCCTCCACCGCGGGCCGCCTCCATCTCGCCCTGCGCTGGTCGCGGGCCCTGCTCGGGCACGGCGACGGCGCCCACCTGCGGGACCTCTTCGAGCACTACCTGCACACGACGGAGGCCGGCGCATGACCAGCACCGCACAACTCCCCAAAGACCTGCGCGACTTCTACGAGGATCCCGCCGTCCCCGTCGCCTCCGGCACCCCACGCTCCCTGCGCCAGGCCCGCATGCTGGCCGCCGCCCTCGGCCCGGCCGCCCCCGAGGCCCGCACCATCCTCGACATCGGCTGCGGCGACGGCACCGCCGCCGCCACCGCCGCCCCCCTCCTCCCGGGCCACCACATCGTCGGCGTCGACTGGTCCCAGGACGCCCTGAAGCGCGCCCGCACGCACCTGACGTACGCAATCCGCGGTGAGCTCAGCGGCGAAGGGCTGCCGTTCGGCACCGGCGCCGCCGACGCCGTGCTGTTCAGCGAGGTGATCGAGCACCTCGTCGACCCGGACGCCGCGCTCGACGAGATCCGCCGCGTCCTGCGGCCGGGCGGCCACCTCATGCTGTCGACACCGAACCTGGCGGCCTGGTACAATCGCGCCCTGCTGCTGGCCGGCGTGCAGCCCGTGTTCTCCGAGGTGAGCCTGCGGGCCATCCACGGCCGGCCGGGGCGGGAGGTCGTCGGACATCTGCGGCTGTACACCGCCCGCGCGTTACGGGAGTTCGTGACCGCGGCCGGCTTCGAGGTCGTACGCCTCGAAGGCGCTCCCTTCCACGGCGTGCCGCGTCCGCTGCGGCCGCTGGACCGGCTGGCCTGTGCCAGACCCTCCCTCGCGTCGATCCTGCTCCTGCACGCCCGAAGGACGTAGGGCATGTGGTGGGGAGTGGCCGCGGCCCTGCTGGCGAACGTCCTCTACAGCACCGGATTCGTCCTGGAGAAACGGGCGTTGGCCGCCCTGCCCGAGGTGAGTATCCGCCGCCCGGCCCGGCTGCTGGGGCTGGTGCTGCGCAGCCCGTTGTGGATCGCCGGGTCGCTGTCGCTCGCCGCCGGGTTCGGCGCGCAGCTCGCCGTCTACCGGACGCTGCCGATCGCCGCGGCGCAGGGCATCTTCGTGTCCGGGCTCGTGCTGCTGGTGCTGCTGTCCTCCCGGCTGCTGGGCGAGGAGACCACCGGGCGCGAGCGGTACGCGCTGGGCGCGATCCTCGCCGCGCTCCTCATGGTCGTCCTGTCGCTGAACGAGGGCTCCGACACGGTG
Source organism: Streptomyces resistomycificus (assembly GCF_001514265.1). Lineage (GTDB taxonomy): Bacteria > Actinomycetota > Actinomycetes > Streptomycetales > Streptomycetaceae > Streptomyces > Streptomyces resistomycificus. The sequence goes on from NZ_KQ948990.1 coordinate 383,505, forward strand.
AGCCAGGAGGCGCCGTACCCGCTGATCCTGCTGGTGTGCGTGCCGTCGCTGGCGGCGGGCGTCTGGCTGTACAACGCGGCCGAGCGCCGTACCCGGCACCGCCACCGCGCGCCGACCACGGGCGTGGAGTACGGCGTGGCCGTCGGCCTGCTGTACGGGGTCAGCTCGCTCGCCATCAAGGGGGTGTCGAGCTACCTGACGGCGAGTGGTTTCGGCGGGGCCCTGCTCGACCTGCTGCGCTCCCCGTACCCGTATCTCCTGCTGTGCACCGGCGCGTTCGGTCTGGTGATGTCACAGGCGGCGCTGCAGCGCTGCCGGGCCTCGCTGATCGTGCCGGTGTGCACGACCGTGACCTGCCTGTACACGGCGGTGCTCGGCACGCTCTCGTTCGGCGAAGCGCTGCCCCACGACCCGTTCAGGCTGGCCCTGCGGCTGTCGGGCATCGTGCTCGCCGTCGCCGTCCTGCTGTCCATGCCGAAGCACGACCGGACGGACCGAGCCTCCCTCGGTGCCAAGGAGTTGACCCCACCATGAAACCCGACGATCCCCTGCTGAAGATCCTGGCGTGCCCGCTCGACAAGGGGCCGCTACATCTCGTCGTGCCGGACGGGCCGACGCGGTCCGAGGTCCTCTACAACCCGCGCCTGCAACGGCGTTACCCGATCGTCGACGGCATCCCGCAGCTGCTGCCGTCCTCCGGGGAACAGGTGACGGACGACGAGCACGAGACGCTTGTGAAGCGGATGGCCCCGTGACGGGCCCCGCGCGCACGGCGGGCACCGGCGGCCCGGCGGGCACGGACAAGGCGGCGGGCCCGGCCCGGACCTGGGCGGCCCGGGTGGCACCGCACCTGCCCACCCGACTGGTCGCCGCCGCCGCGCGAGCCGTCTACCCGCGCTTCGAACCGGAGTTGGCGCGGCTCGCCGACCTGTGTCCGGCGGACTGCGGTACGGCCGTGGACGTCGGCGGCTGGTACGGCCCCTGGACCCGGCGGCTGGCCGACCGGGCGCGCCGGGTGGTGACCGTCGAGCCGGTCCCCCACCTGGCACGGCTGCTGACCGCGGCGGCCCCGGCGAACGTCCGGGTGATCCAGGCCGCCGCCGCGGACCGCCCGGGCACGGCCCGGCTGTGGCTGCCGCCGGACGACTCGGGCGACCGGGGCGTATCGTCACTGGTCCGCCGCGACATCCACGGCCGTGCGCTGGAGGTCCCCTGCGTGACCCTCGACGAGCTGGCCCTGCGGGAGGTCGGTTTCGTCAAGGTCGACGTGGACGGCAGCGAGCTGGCGGTGCTGCGCGGGGCGACGGGCCTGCTGGCCCGGGACCGCCCGGCCCTCTTCGTCGAGCTGGAGTCCCGCATCCAGCCGATCGGGCCGGTGGTGACGTACCTGTCCCTGCTCGGCTACGACGGCTGGGTGCTGCCCGGCGACAAGTGGGTGCCGCTGTCCGCCTTCCCGCTGGAGGCCCACCAGGCGACGGCCTCCTACGTCGTCGCCCACGGCCTGTTGCGCCGCGTCCTGCCGTTCCGCAGCCGCCCCAGGTACGTGAACTCGGTGCTCTTCCTCCCGGACGGCCGCCGCCCCGGCCCG
>NZ_KQ948990.1:385672-650236 GCF_001514265.1 Streptomyces resistomycificus
CACCGCGCGGAGCCGGAGGGTGCGTCGGTGGCGAGGGGGCGAGCGCGCGGAGGCCCGAAGGGCTGAGCACGGTCGTCTCCTCGCCACCGGCCTAGGCACCCGGAGGCGGAGCGCCGACGAAGCGCCGACCGAACCGGGTGGGGGACGATGGTGCGCATGCCCTCCGGAAAGACCCCCGCCAGGCCCTTCACCCCGCTGGACTTCCAACTGGTGCTGCTGCGCCGCATGGCCGACCACCAGCCCGGCCTGGTGGAGGACGCCCGCCACGAGCTGGGCGTCTCGGTCGCGGACATGCGCGAGGCCAACCGGCGCTGGCAGGCGATGGTCCGCTCCCCGCGCTCCCGCACCGCCGCCGCCCGCTACCGCTCGGTCCTGGGGCCGCCCGAGTCGGTCCTCAGCCGCAGGATCGGCGACCTGGAGTGCGAGGCCCGCCTGTGGCCGCTCCCGCTCTGGCCGGATCTCCGCTTCGAGGTCCTCCTCGCCCCGAACGGGGCCGTCTGGAACGAATGGCTGATCCGCGCTCCGGGTGCGGCGGGCCCCTCGCTCCGGACCCTCGACGACCTCATGCCCTGGTCCTGCACGGTCGACGAGGCGGCCCGCGCCTTCGCCCCCGCCCGCCCGCTCCAGGGGTCGGCCCCGACCCGATGGGGCCTGGCCTTCACGGCCCCGGACGGTCAGGGGGTGCGGCGGGAGGTCGTCGCCGAGTTCACCTGGGGGTTGCTGCAGCGGGTGGCGGTCAGCGGGTAGCCGCCGCCAGCACGGCCTCGACGACGGCCGGCACCGACCCGGGATGCAGGAACAGGAACAGGTTCGGCTCCACCAGTTCCAGCTCCATCACGAGGGGCTCGCCGTCCTCCCCGTCCACCAGGTCGACCCGGGCGTACAACACCTCCCGCGCGTCCGGTACGGCGGCCAGGGCACGCTCGGCGACGGAGCGTTCGGCCGGGGTCGGGGTCCAGGGCTCCAGTCCCGGGTGGGCGACCTTGTCCGCGTCGAAGGCGGTGCCGGGGGCGAGGACGGCCCGCTTGCGGCTGGCGTGCAGCAGGCGGCCGCCGAAGAACTGGAGCGCGCGTTCACCGCCCGCGTCGATGCCACGCATGTAGGGCTGCACCATCGCCGTGAGCCCTTCTTGGTGCATGTGCGCGAGGTGTCGTACGGCCGTCTCGTGCTGCTCGGGCGCGTAGCGGGCTGCGTACCGGGCGCCCGCGCCGGAGGCCGGCTTGATGACGTACTCGCGGTCGTCGGGGAGGTCGGCCGGGTCGCCGGGCGCGAGATAGCCGGTGGGGACGACGGGCACTCCGGCCGCCGCCAGGTCGCCGAGGTAGCGCTTGTCGGTGTTCCACCGCACGACGTCCGCCGGGTTCGCCAGGCGGGTGAGCTTGGCGCAGCGCTCCGCCCACGCCACGAACTCGGCGGCCCGCCAGCTGTAGTCCCAGGTGGACCGGATGACGGCGATGTCGTAGCCCGCCCAGTCCACGCCGGCGTCGTCCCAGAACACGATGTCGGTCTCGGCGCCGGCCGCGCGCAGCGCCGCCCGCAGCACGGGCAGATCGGCGTCCTTGCCGGGCTGCGGCCCGGGGTCGTAGGTGACGAGGGCGACTCGGGGCACGGTGGGCTCCCTTTCTCGTACGGCTCGGCTGGCAGGCTAACCGCCCGGCCCGCAACCACGGCAACCCGTTTGACCTTCCCCTTCGGTGAAGCCCCAGCATCGGTGGCGGGAACGGACGAACCCGGGGGTACACATGCGCACGGACCTGCTGACGATCGGCGCCTTCGCGAAGGCCTCCCGGCTGTCGCCCAAGGCGCTGCGACTCTACGACGAGCTGGAGTTGCTGCGCCCGGCGCGGGTCGACCCCGACACGGGATACCGGTACTACGCGGTCGAGCAGCTGGAGCGGGCGCGGCTGGTCGCGTGGCTGCGGCGGATCGGGATGCCGCTGGCCCTGATCCGGGAGGTGTGCGCCCTCGGGCCGCCGGCCGCCGCCCGGGAGATCCGCGCGTACTGGGCGCGGGTCGAGGCTCAGACGGCCGTGCGGCGGGATCTCGTCGCGTTCCTCGTGGACCACCTGACCAAGACACCGAGGAAGGACACCGACATGCTGGAACTGCGCTACTTCGCCCACTCGGACCGGGGGCGGGTCCGCCCCGAGAACCAGGACACGGCCTACGCGGGCACCCGACTGCTCGCGGTCGCCGACGGCTTCGGCCCGGCCGGCGCGCCCGCGAGCAGCGCCGCCGTGGAGGCGCTGAGGTTCCTGGACACCCAGGAGGTGCCGGCGGGCAACGTCCTCAACCTGTTGGAGGACGCGGTGCGGGGCGCGACGGAGGCCGTTCGGGACGTCGCCGGGGGCGCGGACGACATCGGCACCACCCTGACGGCCGTGCTGTGGACGGGATCCCGGCTGGCCCTGGTCCACATCGGCGACTCCCGTGTCTATCTGCTGCGCGACGGCGGCCTCTTCCGCATCACCCACGACCACACGCTGGTCCAGTCGCTGGTCGACGAGGGCCGGCTCACCCCCGAGGAGGCCACGGCCCACCCGCAGCGCTCCCTGCTCCTGAAGGCCCTGCCGCCCACCGCTCCGGCGGCCCCGGACCTGCGACTGCACGACGCCCTCGCCGGGGACCGCTACCTCCTGTGCTCGGACGGCCTCCCCACCGTCGTCCCCGACGCCCGCGTCCGCGCCCTCCTCGCCGCCGCCCCGACCCCGGAGGAGGCCGTCCTCACGCTTGTCCGGGAGGCGAACGAGAACGGCGGCCCGGACAACGTGAGCTGCGTGGTGGCGGACGTGGTGGAGGGGGTGGTGGAGGGGGTGGCCTGAGCCTCGGCGGGCGGCACGAGCGCCGCCGCCGGCATCGGCCTCGTGGACCGGCGGGTCACGCCGCGCGCCGACCGAGGGCGTTTCGTCAGGCAGTTGATGGTGTACGGAGGCATCGTGGTGGCGGTGGTACCCGCGGTGGCGTGGCTGGTGATGGTCGTGCCCGGCTGAGGGTAGGCCGTGCCCGGCTGAGGGTAGGCCGTGCCCGGCTGAGGGTAGGCCGTGCCCGGCTGGGCGTAGGCCGCGCTCGGTGACAGTTGGCTCGGTGACAGTTAAGGAGTACGACGCGTGTCCTCTCTCTTCCCGGCCCTGACGGTCGGCCCGGCGGGGCGCGATGCCCTGCGGTTCGGCGACCGTTCCCTGACGTACGGCGAGCTCGGCGCCACCACCGGTGCCCTCGCGGCACGGATCGGCGGGGCGGGCAGGGTGGCCGTGTGGGCCACCCCCACCCTGGAGACCGCCGTGGCGGTGCCTGCGGCGCTGGAGGCCGGCGTCGCCGCCGTCCCGCTCAACCCGAAGTCCGGGGAGAAGGAGCTCGGGCACATCCTGGCCGACAGCGCGCCCGAGCTGGTGCTGGCCGCCCCCGGTGACGAACTCCCGCCCGCGCTGGCCCACCTGGAGCGCGTCGACGTCGACGTCCGGGCCACCGGCCCCGCCCTCACCCCGGACCCCGCCCCCGGCGCGCGGGCGTCCGACGAGCACCCCGCCCTCGTCGTCTACACCTCCGGCACCACCGGCCCGCCCAAGGGCGCCGTCATCCCGCGCCGGGCGATCGCCGCCACCCTGGACGCGCTCGCCGACGCCTGGCAGTGGACCGGCGACGACGTGCTCGTGCACGGGCTCCCGCTGTTCCACGTGCACGGCCTGGTCCTGGGCGTCCTCGGCCCGCTGCGGCGCGGCGGTTCGGTCCGTCATCTGGGCCGGTTCAGCACGGAGGGCGTCACGCGGGAGCTGCACGACGGCGCGACCATGCTGTTCGGCGTGCCGACGATGTACCACCGCATCGCCCAGACCCTGCCCGACGACCCGGGGCTGGCGAAGGCGCTGGGCCGCGCCCGGCTGCTCGTCTCCGGCTCGGCCGCCCTGCCCGTGCACGACCACGAGCGCATCACGGCCGCCACCGGCCGCCGGGTGATCGAGCGGTACGGCATGACGGAGACGCTCATGAACACGAGCGTGCGGGCGGACGGTGAGCCGCGCGCCGGAACCGTCGGCGTCCCGCTCCCGGGCGTGGAGCTGCGGCTCGTGGAGGAGGACGGTTCGCCGATCACGCCGTACGACGGCGAGACCGTGGGCGAGATCCAGGTGCGCGGCCCCAACCTGTTCACCGAGTACCTCAACCGGCCGGACGCCACGGCCGCCGCCTTCACCGACGACGGCTGGTTCCGCACCGGCGACATGGCGGTGCGCGACCCCGACGGCTATGTCCGCATCGTCGGCCGCAAGGCCACGGACCTGATCAAGAGCGGGGGCTACAAGATCGGGGCGGGTGAGATCGAGAACGCGCTGCTGGAGTACCCGGGGGTGCGGGAGGCCGCGGTGACCGGCGAACCGGACCCGGACCTGGGCGAGCGGATCGTGGCGTGGATCGTGCCTGCGGACCCCCAGTCGCCGCCGACGGCACAGGAGTTGGCCGACCATGTGGCGAGCCGTCTCGCCCCGCACAAGCGACCGCGGATCGTCCACTACCTCGGTGGCCTGCCCCGCAACGACATGGGGAAGATCATGAAGCGGGCACTGACCCGTGACTGACCGCGCCACGGCTCGCGAGATCCTCGCCGCCGTCACCGACGACTTCTCCGAACTTCCCCACCCGGCCCGGGAGTCCACGCCGGACGGCCCGCTCGCCTGGCGGGGATACGACGCCTCGCACGCCCGCGCCGCCGAACGCACCGGCGAGACGGAGTCCGTCGTGTGCGGCACCGCGCACGTCGAGGGCACCCCTGCCGTCCTGATCGCCTTCGAGTTCGGCTTCCTCGGCGGCTCGCTCGGCGAACGCACCGGCGACCGGCTGGAGGCGGCGTACCGCCACGCCCGCGAACACCGCCTGCCGGTCGTGCCGTTGGTCGCCACCGGCGGCAGCCGCATGCAGGAGGGCATGCTCGCGCTGACCCAACTCCAGCGCGTGGCACGGCAGTCGGCCCTGACCCGGGAGGCCGGCCTGCCGCAGATCGCCGTCCTGCGGGACCCGACCACCGGTGGCGGCTGGGCCACCCTCGGTGCGGGCGCCGACGTGATCCTCGCGCTGCCCGGCGCCCAGGTCGGTTTCGCGGGCTCCCGGGTCCGGCCGCCGGACGCCGACCCGGCGGCGTACACGGCCGAGGCCCAGGTGGCGGCGGGCGCGGCCGACACGGTGGTGCCTTTGGCGGAGCTGCGGGAGACGCTGGGACGGTGGCTGCGGCTGCTGACGGGCGGGACGGCGGGGACGACTCCGGCGCCCTCGGGACCAGGCGCCGCGGCTCCCGGCTCTCCCTTGGAGATCGCCCTCGGCTCTCCCTCGGAGGTCGCCCCCGCCCCGGTCCCGGCCGCCCTCGGGGCCACCGGTCTTCCCGCCACCGGCTGGGAGGCGGTCCAACGGGCCCGTGCCGCCGAACGTCCGCGTGCCGAGGCCTACTTGGACGCGTACTTCGCCCACCGCCTTCCGATCAGCGGCGATCGTTGCGGCGGCACCGACCCCGACGGCATGCTGTGCGGCTTCGGCGAGCGCGAGGGCCGTACGGTCGCGTACGCCGCCCAGACCGGCACGGCGACCCGCCCCGCCGGCTACCGCACCGCCGCCCGCCTGATCCGCCTCGCGGGCCGGCTCGGCGTCCCGGTCCTCACCCTGGTGGACACGCCCGGCGCGGCCAACGACGCGGACGCGGAGCGGCAGGGCGCGGGCGCCGCCATCGCGGACGTGTTCGACGCGGTGGCCACGGCCCGCACGCCGGTCACCACGCTGGTCATCGGCGAGGGCGGCTCGGGTGGTGCCCTGGCCCTCGCCGCGCCCGGCAACACCTGGGCCACGCCGGACAGCTACTTCTCGGTCATCGCACCCGAACTCGCGGCGGCGATCCTGAAGCGCCCACCGACGGAGGTCGAGACCACGGCCGACCAACTGCGCATTCGTCCGCAGGACTTGGCCGATCTGGGGGTGATCCAGCGTCCGAGAGGACGGTGAGCGGATACGGTACGGCGGCCGGGCGGACCGGGCCGGAGTCGCTGGTTGGTGGACCGGTGGGCCGGTGGGCCGGTCGGCCGGTCGGCCGGTCGGCCGGTGGGCCGGTGGGCCCGTGAACCGGTGGACGCTACGCCTGGTCGGCCGGTGGTCGCTACGGCTGGTCGGTCGCGTGGGCCTGGCCGGCGTATGCGGGAAGCCGTGAATGTGCGGACCGCGGAGCGGAGCCGTACCGCCTCCCCTGGCGGGTGGGCGCGGACGCAGCGACGATCTCACCCTGCTGACACCGCGGCACCCCGCCTGCCCGCCGCGCGCCCGGCGCTCTCCCGCCGCGCCCGGCACTCTCCCGCCGCGCCCGCCTCCACTTCGCGAGATCACCGTGCCGTCGCTCACCCCACCTGCCGGGGTCCGCCCGGGCTATCTGACGACCCCTCATTCCCCCGGCTTCCCACGCCGGTATTCGACCTGACGGAGAGAAACCCCCATTCAGCGGCACCCCGCCCGGCCCACCACAAGGCGCGCCCGCTCCCCCGCCCCCCGCACGATGCCTAAGAGGCCGGCCAGCCGGCGGCCGCCACGGTCTGTGCTCTCGGGAGGACCTGCCATGACCGCCAGTCTGGAGCAGCTGCGCCGCTGCCACTTCGCCGTCGACCTGGGGGCGGCGCGGACCCGGGTGTACGTCAAGGGGGCAGGGCTCGTCGTGGACCAGCCGTCCGCCGCCGCCGTGAACACCCGTACCGGCGCGCTGATCGCGGTCGGCGAGTTCGCGGAGAAGATGACGGGTCGTACGCCCGACTACATCCGTGTGGTCAGGCCCGTCTCCGGCGGCACGGTCGTCGACATCGAGATGGCGCAGCGCATGCTGCGGCACCTGCTCGGTGACAAGATCCGCCGCGCGCTGCGCCGCAAGCCCCGTCTGCGGGCCGCCGCCTGCACCCCGCACGACGCCGACCCGCTGGCCCAGCGGGCGGCCATCGAGACCCTCGTCGGGCTCGGGGCCCGCCGGGTGGAACTGGTCGACACGCTCATCGCCGCCGCCGTCGGCTGCGGACTGCCCGTCGAGCGGCCCGAGGCCACCATGATCATGGTGTGCGGGGCCGCCGCCACCCAGGTCGCCGTGCTCTCCCTCGGCTCGATCGTCACCGCCGAGCGCATCCCGGTCGGCGGCGAGGCCGTGGACCACGCGATCGTGCAGCACCTGCGTCACGAGCACGAGCTGATGCTGCCCAGCCAGTCGGTACGGCCCCTGCAGCTCGCCCTCTCCGGCAACGGCCTCACCCCGCAGGGCCCGGCGTCCACCGAGATCCACGGCCGGGACGTGGCCACCGGCCTCGCCCGCTCCGTGCAGGTCGACACCGCCGCCGTACGGGACGCCATCGAGACCCCGCTGACCGCCGTGCTGGACGGCATCGGCCGGGTGCTGCGCAACTGCCCGCCCGACCTGGTGGCCGACCTCGCCGACCGCGGGATCATGATGGTCGGCGGCAGCGCCCTGCTGCCCGGCTTCGACCAGATGCTGCGACAGGCGACCGGCATGCCGGTGCACATCGCGGAACGGCCGGACGTGTGTGCCGCCCAGGGTCTCGGCTACATGCTGGAGGGCAAGATCGAGCCGCTGGTCCTGGACCCGCTGGCCACCTGAACCCGGCGGCGCCGGTCACGCCCGGTCACGCCCGGTCGCGCTGTCAGCGTGCCGAGCCGCGTCCCGGGCGAAAGCCCGCTGCCGGCCGGCTCACCGCACGAACCAGCACCGCACCGTCGTCCCGTCCTCGTCCGTGTGCACCCGCACCAGGTCCGCGACGAGGTTGACCATGAGCAGGCCCCGGCCGCCGCGCTGGTCGCGGGCCGCGGGGCGGCGGCCCGCCAGGGGGTCGACGAGGCGGCCCTTGTCGTGGACCTCGCAGACCACGTAGGTGTCGTCGGCCCAGATCCGCAGCGAGCCCGAACCGCCGCCGTGCACCACGCTGTTGGTGGTCAGTTCGGCGGTGACCAGGGCGAGGTCCTGCAGCCGGACGCCTTCGAGGCCGAGCCGCGCGGCCACCTCCGTAGCCATGTGCCGGGTCTGGGAGAGCGACTCCGCGTCGAAGTCGCAGGGCGGGACGTCGGCGACGGGCGGGAGCGGCTCGTTGTAGCGGGCGACGATCTGGTCGGGGTCGTAGGCCCCGCTGTCCAGTTCGGGGCCGGAGCCGGCGTGGATGACGGTGGGGTGGGTGACGTACGCGTCGGCGATGACCTGCGGGGCCAGGGCCCGGACGTCGTAGGGGCACAGGATGCTCACCGTGCGGCCCTGGAAGGCCGCGTTGATCAGCGCCTCGTGCTGGACGCAGGCGGGGTACTCGGTCTCCGAGCGGCCCGCCCAGATCGGCTCGCCGATGATCCGCACGCGGCGGCCGGGCGGCTGGGCGTCGGCGAAGGCGCGCAGCACACCGGGGATGATCCGGCCGGGGTTGCGCCCGGCCTCCTCCATGTTCAGCAGCCGTACGGCGTCGGCGTCCGCGCCGAGCCCGTCCCGGATGAGGGCGAGGTTCGCCGCGGGCACGGCGACCGCGACGGGGTCCCCGGCCTCGAGCCCGGCGCGCACGAAGGACACCGTGCCGGCGAGGTACTCGCGCTCGTCGCCGTAGAAGAGGGCGGGGTGGACGAAGGGTTCGTGGAGTTCGGCCGCGGCACTCATGACATCGACACCTCGATCGACGAAAGGTCGGGCCAGAACATCTCCAGCACGCGTCGCAGTGCGTGAGGCGGCCGGTTCAGCACGATCCGGCGGCCGTCGCCCATCCGCTGGGCGGCCGCGGCGAGCGCACCGGTGCCGGCGACGTCGACGAAGGTCACGGACGACAGCTCCAGGTGGTAGACGTCCCCGTCGCCGCGTACAGCCTGTTCCAGCGCACCTTCCCACACCTCGTACGTCGCAAGACCGACCTCCCCCACCACCCGCAGGCCGCTGCGTTCGGCCAGCGGGGACACTTTCAGCTCCGGGACCGTGCCCGCGGTCCCGGTAGGCGCCAGGTACCGGATGGCCACGCCGTCTCCCCATTCTTCCCGGACGGGATCGCACATACCCCGCACCGCATCCGGCATACGTGTGGACAGTGTGTAGTACGCCGCACGGCGGGCAGGCGCTCAGTCAGCACCGCCGGGTCCCAACCTACCGGTCCGGCGGACGGGGGCGCGCAATGTCATGAAGACGGGGTTCGACAAGGCGGGGACATGACCTCAGCGGCACACACACCTCTCGCGGGGCGGCTCAACGCCCTGGTCATCGAGAGCCGGGTGGACGCGGACCGAGCCGTGCTCGCTCCGCGCGGTGAGCTCATCCACGGAAGCGCGGCCGTTCTGGCCGAGGCGCTGGCCGGGCTGCCGGCCGGGACCGGCCGGGTGGAGCTGGACATGACCGCCGTGACCTTCATGGACACGGCGGGACTGCAGTTCCTGGAGACCCTCGGCGACTACGGTCACCGGCACGGGATACCGGTCACGACCGTGAACTGGGACGTCCAGCCGCGCCGGATCCTGCGCCTGGCCGGTCTGGACACCACCGATCCGCTGCACGCCCGGGACGCCCGGGACGGCGCGTCCGCCCCCGAGCCGCACGACCCGCCCGTCCCCTTCGTGCCGACGGCCCTGGAACGCGCGGAGCAGGTGCGCCGACTCCAGCAGGAGGTCGACCAGCTCCGCCAGGCGATCGTCTCCCGGCCCGTGATCGACCAGGCGCGCGGCGTCATCATGGCCACCCACTCCTGCACCTCCGACGAGGCCTGGATCATCCTGCGCGAGGCCTCCCAGCTCTCCAACACCAAGCTGCGCACGGTCGCCGCGGCGATCACGACCAGCACCGGCACCAACGGCCCGCCGCCCCCGGAGGAGGTCCGCACGGCCCTGCGCACTGCGGTCACCCGTCGAGGACGCTGACCCCCGTTCCGGGCGATGTGTGGCGGCGCCGATCGGGGTGACTCGGGCGGTGCCCGACCCGAGACCCGGGCGGTGCCCGACCCGTGACCGGGCGGTGCCCCACCCGTGAAGTGACCGTCCGCCCCGAAGGGAGACCCGATGGAGAACCAAACGGCCGACCTCGACGAAACCCGTGAGGAAACCCACGAAGACACCCGCGAGGACCTGCTCGGGATCTACCTCAACGACCACCTCGCCGGCGCCACCGCCGGCGTCGAACGGGCCCGGTATCTCGCCGAGGCCGAGCAGGACCCGGTGATCTCGGCCGCCGTGCGCCCGCTCGCCGTCGAGATCACCCAGGACCGCGCAAGTCTCCTGGAGATCATGCGACAGCTGGACGTCCCGGTGCACCGGTACAAGCTCGCAGCGGGCCGCCTGGCCGAGAAGGCGGGCCGCCTCAAGACCAACGGTCGTCTGGTACGCCGTTCCCCGCTCACCTCGCTGGTCGAGCTGGAGGCACTGCGGCTGGGCGTCTCGGCCAAGGCCGCCGGATGGGAGACGCTGCGCCGCCTGGCCGACGAGGACGAGCGCCTCGACGCCGCCCGGCTGGACGCCCTGCTGGGGCGCGCCCGCACGCAGCTGCGCACGCTGGAGGATCTGCACGAGACGCAGACCGCTGAGACCTTCCGGACGGCCGCCGCCTGACCCATCGACCGTCACCCCCGCCACCGGAGCCGTCGGCCCCCCGGTTCGAGGCCGTCGTCCCACGGTCCGAGGCCGTCGGCCCGCAGTCCGAATACGCCGTTGATCGACACCCGGCCGGACCATAGGTTCAACAACCATGACGAACCTTCGGATCGGTGTGATGTACGACCGCGACTGGGCTCCCGAGGGGCTGCCCGGCTTCGCACGGCAGGCCGAGGCGCTCGGCGTGGACGACCTGTGGGTGGTCGAGGACCTCGGCTGGAACGGCGGGGTGTCGGCGGCCGCCGTGGCGCTGGGCGCGACGGAAGGCCTCCGGGTGGGCATCGGCATCACTCCCGCCCCGTTGCGCAGCCCGGCCCTGCTGGCGATGGAACTGGCAACACTGGCCCGGGTGTTCCCGGGCCGCCTGGTCGCCGGCATCGGTCACGGGGTGCGTGAGTGGATGGAGTCGGTCGGTGTGGCGCCGCGCTCACCGCTCGCCCTGCTGGAGGAGACGACGACCGCGGTGCGCGCGCTGCTGCGCGGGGAGCGGGTCGAGCTGGAGGGCCGCGAGGTGCGGCTGGACGGCGTCAAGCTCGTGCACCCTCCCGCCGAACCGCCGCCGGTGGTCGCGGGTGTCGTCCGGCCGCGCTCGCTGGAGCTGTCCGGCCGGGTCGCGGACGGCACGCTGATCGCCGAGGGCCACGGCCCGCGCGACCTGGAGAACACCCGGGCGCTGACCGCCAAAGGCGGGGCCGACGCCGACCACACCCTGACGGTGCTGTCCTTCTGCTGCGTGGGCGAGGACCCCGATCGCGTCGCCGAGGCACTGCACCCGCACACCGAGGGCCATGGCGCCTGGCTCGGCCGCCCGCAGGAGGAGGTGTTCACGGTCTCCGGCAAGCCCGCGGAGGCCGCCGCCCGGATCCACGACCTGGAGGCGGCCGGGGCGGACACGGTCGTACTCCGCTTCATCGGCCCCGAGCCGCTCGTCCAGCTGCAGTCCGTACTGGCGGCCCTCGGCCGCTGAGCCCCACAGCCACCGGCGCGCGTCACGCGAGAGCGAGAGGCAGGGAGAGGCAGGGAGAACCCGGCGGCCGTCCCGCGCACGGCGCCGGTCCGGCGGGAGCCGTCCCGCCCGGGCCGCCCCGGCGCGCGGGGTCGCCCGGGTCGGGCAGCCCCTGTGCGTACACCGGATCCGGCCCCGGTCCCGGCCGCAGCCGCAGCCGGACGCCCGCGTGGAACACCGCGACCGATTCCTTGCCCGATTCCTTGACCGATTCCTCGTCCAGCGCTCGGTCGGCCAACGCCGACGCCGTCCGGCCCCCGCCGCCGTGACCCGGCGGCGCCGCCGTGGACCCGGCTCAGGAGTGGAGATACCCCGAAGAGGGAGGCTCTGTCCGTGCTTTCCGTGTTTTCTCCCGGCGGGCCGTATCTCGCTGCGACTCTGACGCCACGCGTCGAGACAAGGGAGAACGCATGCAGCGCGCAAGGCGTTGGGCCGTCGCGGTGTTGGCGGGGGCGGGTTCGTTCTTGATCTGTCTGTGGTCGGCACGGGCCGCGCCGTTCGGTTTCCTCCCCCGGGCGGAGACCGACCGGTGGCTGGTGGCGACGGCGTTCGCGACGACGGTGGCCACGCTGGTCGGAGCGGCGGCCGCCCGGTGGGCGGGGTCGGAGGGGCGTCCCGGCTCGTTTCCTCCGGACAACCGCTCGCCGGAGATGCCGGACCCGCCCGGAACCGACGGGCAGGCGGTGCGGCAGGGGGCCACGGCGTCGGATGCCGCCCAGGTCACCCAGGTCGCGGGGCACCGAGGCCGGGGGCACGCCGCTCCCCGAGAGCGCCCCGGCCGGGTGACGCAGCGCGCCACGGCATCGGGCCGGTCCCGTGTCACCCAGGTCGGCGGGAACGACGGCACGGCGGGTCCCGAGCGCGGTGATCGGTAGGAGCAGGGCCGGGCAGGCACAGGCCGCCACGGCTTCCGGACACGGCCATGTCATCCAGGTCAGCGGCAGCGGCAACGTGGTCTGCGCGTCGGGCGCCGCGGACCCCTCGCCGATGCTGCGGCTCCCCGCGGAGCCGACGCACCTGGCGGGCCGGGAGAAGGATGCCGAGGCCGTCCTGGCGCTGCTCGCCCCCTCGTCCCGTGCGCGGGCCGCCACCGTCGTCTCGGTGCTGTCCGGGCTGCCCGGCATCGGCAAGACCGCTCTGGCCCTCCATGCCGCCCACCGGGCCATGGCTCGGGGGTGGTTCCCCGGCGGCGCCGTCTTCCTTCACCTGCGGGGCTACGATCCGGGCGGGCCGGTCGGCGCGGAGGAGGCCGTCGGCACGCTGGCGCGGGCGTTGTGCGTGGACGACGCGACGACACCGGACGAGCAGGCGGCCCTGTGTCAGGCCGCGCTCAACCGGCTCGCCGACGAGGGCAGGGCGGTGCTGCTGATCGCCGACGACGCGTCCAGCGCCGCGCAGATCGAGCGTCTCGTTCCCGCCCGCTCCGAGCACCGGCTGCTGGTGACGTCCCGTCACCTGCTCACCGGCCCCTCTCTGCGGGCTCGGCTGATCGGCCTGGACGAACTGACGCCGCGCGGCGCCACCGACCTGCTGGCCGAGGCGCTGCTGTCCGCCCGGCCCGACGATCCGCGCCCGCGGCGGGAGGCCGACGCGCTCGCCCAGCTCGCCGCCCACTGCGGCCACCATCCGCTCGCCCTGCAGATCGCCGCTTCCCTGCTCACCACCGACGCGGGGCGGCCCATCGCCGCCCTCGCCGCCGAACTGGCCGACGCCCACACCCGCCTCGACGTACTGTGCTACGAAGACGGCGGGCACACGACGGCGGTCCAGGCGGCGTTCCGCCTCTCCTACCAGCGGTTGCCCACGCACCACCGCCAGTTGTTCCGGCAACTCGCGCTCAATCCCGGCCCGGACATCAGCACGGACGCGGCGGCGGCACTGTGGGGACGGCCACGGGCCCGGACCCGGGACGCCCTTGCCGCGCTCGCCAGAGCCGGACTGCTGGCGGAGCAGCCGGTGGGCTCGGGACGCTGGCGGATGCACGACCTCCTCCGTGTCTACGCGGCCACGCTGGTCGAACACGACAGTGCCAAGTGGCGGAGCGCCGCCTTCACCCGCCTGCTGAAGCACTGCCGGGAACTCGCGCACGCGGCCAACGCCCATCTGCACAACTCCGCCGCCGGCCCGTTGCCGGGTGACTTCCGGGACCGCGCACACGCCGTGCGGTGGCTGGAGGAGGAACGGGCCAACCTGATGGCGCTCATCGCCCGGGCCGCGGCCACCGGACACCCGCGTGCGGTACTGGACCTGCAGGAGAAGTTGCGGCTGTTCCTGCTGAGCCGGGGCAGTTACGCCGCCGACGCGGTGACCGCCGCGGAGCTCGCCGTCGACTGCGCCCGTGAGATCGGCCATCCCTGCTGTGAGGCCACCGCCCTGCACTTCCTGAGCGAGGCCCTCCCCCACTGTGGGCGACTGGCCGAGGCCGTGGAGGCCGCCATCAGGGGCCTGGACATCTGCCGGGCGCGGGGCGACCGGCAGCGCCAGGCCGCGGCACTCACCAACCTCGGCTCCTCGCTCCGGCGGGCCCAGAGGTTCGAGGAAGCCGCGAAGGCCCACACCGAGAGCCTGGCCCTCAGTCAGGAACTCGGTGACCAGAGCGGCATCGGCAAGGCACTCATGGGCCTTGCCGACACGCTTCGCGACACGCACCAGTACGAGGAAGCCGCCGACGTGCTCACCGAGGCCGTACGGCACTTCGCCGAGGTGGGCGACTGGCATGCCGAGGGCCTCCAACTCATGCGTCTCGGCGACACGTTGTTCGCGATGAAACGGTCCATCGAAGCCGTCGACACGTACCGCCGCGCCCTCGTCCTCTACCAGGAGCGCGGCGACGAGCACCACCAGGCCATCGCCATGCAGCACCTGTGGGCGGTGAGCGACATGAGCCCGGAGGAGGCGGTGGACAACTACGAGAGACTCGTGACGATCTGCCACAAGGTGTGCGACCGCGCCCTGGAGGCCGTGGCGCTGAACGCCCTGGGCAACAGGCTCCAGCAGCTCGGCCGGTACGACGAGGCCGTCGCGGCCCATCGCGGGGCGGCGGCCATCCACGAGGAGCACGACGAGGAAGGCCCGTTGCTCAGGGTGCTGGACAACCTCGGCACCGCACTGCGCGCGGCCGGCCGCCTCACCGAGGCAGCGGAGGTGCACGAACGAGAGCTCGCGCTGCTCCGGGCCCGCGGCGACCGGCACAAGGAGGCCGAGGCACTGGAACGCCTCGCCACGACGCTGAGAAGCGGCCGCCGACGGCCGCGAGCGGTGGAGGCCTCCGCCGCAGCGGTCGGCATCTACCACGAGCTGGAGGACGCGTGGTGCGAGAGGAGAGCACTGAGCGACCTGGGTCTGCCCGTTGGCAACACGCCAGGAGCCGAGACGGCCATGGCCGTGTACACCCGGATCCTGGCCGGGCTGCCGAAGGACGACGGCCTCGACCAAGGGCTCAGGATCCTCTTCGCCCTCGCCGCCGCACAACAGCGAGCCGGTCGCCTCACCGCCGCTCTCCGAACCTGGGCGGGCCTGGCCAGGATCATGTGGAGACTGCTGGACGAGGACAACGACCTGGCTCTGAAGCCCTACTTCGGCGCCTTGAAGCACCTGCTGAGGACTTTCCGCCCCCGCCTGACGCTCAGCACCCTGCGGACCGGACACCGCCGCGGGACACGCTGAGCCCCGGGTGCGAAGGACCACGTCAGCGCGACCCTCACCAAGCTGCGGGTGACCAGCCGGATGCGGGCCGCGCTGCCGGCGCGGCGGGCCGGACTGCTCGTGCTCTCGCGCCGGGTTCAGTCGCGGGCGGAGTCGAGGTGCCAGACGACGGCCTTGTCCAGCTTCACCGAGCCGTTCTCGGCGAAGACCTGCACTCCCTGGCTGACCGGGTCGGGGAAGATCTGGTCGGTGATCACGGCTTCGCCGCTGCCGCCGAAGACCTCCACGGACGACCAGTCGACGAGGATCCGCAGTTTGACCTTGCCGTTCTCGGCCTTCAGCGGCGCGGTCTGAATTCCGGGGAAGGTGCTGTTGAAGTCGACGGCGCCGGAGTTGGTGCGGTCGACGTACAGCTCCTGGGCCGTGGTGTCATAGCCGATGACGGTCTCCTCGCCGTTCGCTCCCGTGCGGACCTTCAGACCGAAGCGGTCGGCGTCCTTGAGGGAGAAGGTCGCCTCGATGTCGAGGGCCTTGCCCTCGGCCGCGGGGCCGATCAGTGCCTGGGAGGTGTCCTTGACGGTGACGCCGGACGCGGACACCGCCTGCGGCTGCCGGAGGGATTCCAGGCTGCCCACCGGCTTGCTGGTGAGCCGGATCCGGCCGTCGATCGTGCGCAGTGCCATCTCCCGGGGGATGCTCTGCGCACCGCGCCAGGGGGAGGTGGGGATCGCGCCGCCGTAGTCCCAGTTGTTCATCCAGCCGATCATGTACCGCTTGCCGCCGGGTGCGTTCTCCCAGGACACGGCCGCGTAGTAGTCCTTGCCGTAGTCGGCCCAGTCGGCGCGCTGGACGACGGACTTGGCGGCGGTGTCGGCCTCGGTGAACCGGTCGGCCAGGATGTGGCCCCAGCCGGCCCTGTTCATGTCGACGATCTGGATCTTCGCCTTCCTGCCCGCGTAGGGACGCAGGTCGAAGGAGGCCCAGTCCATGCTCTCGCTGTCGGCGCCGGTGGCGCTGCGGACGACCTGGCCGTCGACGATCAGGTTGACGGACGTCTCCTGGGAGACGGGCCGGGCCTGGGCGTCGGACAGCACGATGTGGTCGACGTTGAGGTGGCCCCAGCCGCCGGTGTTGTCGTCGACGATCCTGATCTGCGCCTGCTTGCCGGTGAGATCGCCGACGTCCCAGGACGCCCAGTTGAGCGCCTCGCCGTCCCTTCCGGTGGCGCTGCGCACCACTTCGCCGTCGACGACGAGTTCGAGCGCGGTGGGGTCGGCCGAGCCGGCGGGGTGGTTGCCGCCTCCGATGAGGAAGTTGACGTGCTTCTTGTCGATGGTGAACTCGGGTGAAGTGAGGGTGCCGGTGGTGGAGTCGCCGTTCAGGAAGGTGTTGACCAGGCCTCTGCCCAGGTACCCGGAGACTTCCTGCTGGTTGGGGAGGGTGCCGGCGGCCGGTGCCGAGCCGAAGGCGTCTCCGGTCGCCGTCCAGTCGCCGTAGCTGCCGCCTTCGAAGTCGGCGAGAACCGTCCCCGCGGGCGGCGGCCCCTGCTCCATGACGGTTCCGGACTCGTGCGGATGCCGCCCGCCGCCGACCTTGAAGTTCAGGTAGGGGCTGTCCACGGTGAATTCGGGTGAGGTGAGGGTGCCGGTGCTGCCGTCACCCGAGTGGAAGCTGTTGGCGAGGCCCTGGCCGTCGAAGCCCTCCACGGTCCCCTGCCCGGCCACCGCCCCGGCCGCCGGTCCGTCACCGAAGGCGGTGCCGGTGGTCGTCCACGTACCGAAGTCGGTGTTCTCGAAGTCCTGCACCACCGTGCCGGCGGGCGGGGTGTAGGTGCCCTTGTCGTCGGCGGTGAACTTCTCGCCGTCGAAGTCGCCTACGAAGTACTGGGCGGCCGAACCGCCCGCGATACCACCGGGGTTGATGTTGACGACCAGCACCCACTTGATGTTCCTCTTGTCCCCGTCGACCGCGAGCGGGAACAGGTCGGGGCACTCCCACACCCCGCCCGTCGCACCGGCCGGCCCGAACTCGCTGAGCAGGTCCCAGTCCTTGAGGTTCTTCGACGAGTAGAACCGCACCTTGTGCTCGGTGGACAGCGACACCGTCATCAGCCAGCTCTTGGTCGGCTCGTACCACTGGACCTTGGGGTCGCGGAACTCCTTGGAGCCGATGTCGATGACCGGGTTGCCCTGGTACCTGGTCCAGGTCCGGCCCCGGTCGGTGCTGTAGGCGAGCGACTGGGCCTGGACGTTCGTGTCCTTGGCGTGGCTGGTGTAGATCGCCACCATGGGCGGGTTGTTCTTCGTGCCGAACCCGGTGGTGTTGTCCCAGTCGACGACCGCGCTGCCGGAGAACACCATCTCCTCGTCGTCGTGCGACAGGGCGAGCGGCAGCTCCGTCCAGTGCACGAGGTCCGTGCTCACCGCGTGCCCCCAGGACATGTCGCCCCACGAGTTCCCGTTCGGGTTGTACTGGTAGAAGAGGTGGTACTCGCCCTTGTAGTACACGAGGCCGTTGGGGTCGTTCATCCAGTTCTTCTCCGGCGTGAAGTGGAACTGGGGCCGGTAGGTCTCGGTGTACGGCGGGGTGTCGGCAGCGACGGCTGAAGGAGCCAGTGGGGCTGCGGACAGGGCGCAGACGGTCGCCACCGCCGCGATCATCCGGGTGCGGGCATGCCGGGGTACACGTCCAGAGCTCATAGTGTCTCCTGTGCTGCGGGCCGTCAGCGCGGCCGAGCCTGCCGGCCGGCCGGCGCGGACCGACCGAGAAGTCGTGCCTTGCAGCGCCGTCGTCCACGGCGGTCGGCAAGGAATGTCATCGTTGACTTGTGTCATCGATGACATCGAGTGGCCCGATAATGGAGGCGATCCGGCCGATGCGTCAACAGCCCGGGAGCAACGCGATTCCTGAGGGCTCGACGTTCCGGCACGGGCGGGCGGCTGTCGCGAGCCGCCCCAACCGGCCCTGCGCCAGCGGACCTTCCCGGCAACCGAGCAGGTCAGACCGTTGGGGCCAACAGGCGGAACTCCCTGGCCACAGGGCGTCGTCGGGGGCGAACCCCGCCGCCACCCTGGACCGCGCGCGTGCGCGTTGCCCGCGGATTCCACTTCCAGCACGCAGAGGCTCTGCCCACGCGGGGCAGAGCCTCAAGGCCGCCACGGTCGACTTCGCCATCCGCTCCGCCGACACCGCTGGAATCAGCGTCGCGATCGACTCAGCCTCTGTCTCCCCGTTCGCCGGCTCGTCGCTTCCCGGTCAATGCCCCGCAGATGACCACCGCGGTGACGCCACAGCCGGCCCACCCTCGGATCTTCACACGCGGAACCGTAGCGCCTCCACGTCCCTCCTTACTCAGGTTGAACTCGTGGAGTCCGGTGGTCCGGTGGCCGGTGAGCCGCAGCGATAGGTGTCACCAAGGCAGCGTGTCGCCCCAAGGACTGTCGGCCCCTGTCAGGGGTCAGGCGGTGAGTGCCGTGCGCAGGGTGGTGGCCATCAGATCGATGGCCTCCTTCCCGGCCGGTACCGGGCCGGTGTGGGTGAAGTAGTGGTCGACACCCTCGAAGCAACGGTGGGTGACCGGAACGCCGGCGGCTTCCAGGGCCTTGGCGTACGCATCGCCCTCGTCGCGCAGGCGGTCGTTCTCCGCGGTGATGACCAGGGCGGGCGGCAGCCCGGCGAGGTCGTCGGCCAGTCCGGGCGACACCAGCGGATGGGCCAGGTCGGCGGGATCAGAGACGTAGGCGGCGGTGAAGATCCGCATGAGCTGAGGGGTGAGCAGGGGCTTGACGATGGGTGACTGCTTGGTGGCCGGGTCGGCGACCTGGTCGAGCAGTGCCGAGTCGATGATCTGGAGGCGGGGCGTGAAGGTACCGCGGTCCCGAGCGGTGCGGCAGACCGCGGCGGTCAGGTTGGCCCCGGCGCTGTGTCCGCCCACGGCGAGTCGTGAACCGTCCCAGTTGTTGGCGGTGCCGTTCTCGGCCACCCAGGCGGTGACGTCGTACGCCTGGGTGACGGGTACGGGGTACGGCCGCTGCGGGGCGACGGCGTAGTCCACGTTGATCACCACGCAGCCGGCCGTGGCGGCTATGTAGCGGCAGATGTGGTCGTCCTGCTGGGGGCGGGTGATCACGAACCCGCCGCCGTGGAAGTTGACGTACACGGGGGCAGGGGCCGCAGCCTCGGCCGACGGGCGGTAGACGGTGCACGTCACCAGTCCGGCGCGGGTCTCCACCCGGATGGATTCCGTGCGCTTCGGGATGTCGGTGAAGCGCAGATCCTTGTGCACGCGGCTCATCACTCGGCCGAGCAACAGCTGGACCCCTCTGGCCTGGATTCTGGGCCTGAATGACATGACGGGACCCCATCGCTACAAACTTAAAGTATCAGGATTCCTGATAATGGAGGCTCGTCGCTGATCGCGCAAGGGGGCAACCGCGAGCCGACCGCGCACCGCACGGGAGTCGATGACGGCCGTGAACGGCGTCACCGGCACCGCGCGAAAAGCACCCAGAGATCGAAGGACTTCTGTGGCGGTCGAGCACGACATCAGGTCGAGAAAACGACGACGAGACCCCCCGACCCCTGCCCGCGACAGGCGACGCCGCGGCGATCGAGGCCGTGATGCGCGATCAGCTGGCAGCAGCTGACGCCGAGTAGGGCAACACACGCGAGCCCATCGATATACAATCGATCATGTATATTGATATACGCCGCAGTGTGCATGAGGAGGCCCTCTTGAGCCGCACCGTGATCGACCTCGACGACGAGGCGCTGGAAGAAGCCGCCAAGGAACTCGGCACCACCACCAAGCGCGACACCATCAACACCGCCCTACGCGAGGTCACCGCCCGCTACCGGCGCCTGCGCGCACTCGAGGACGCCCGGCAACTGGTGACCGACGGAGCCCTGGACATCGACGTTCTCCTGGACAAGAACCAGTACCGGCCGTGACGGTCGCCGACTACCTCATCGACACCTCCGCCCTCGCCCGCGTCCTGCTCCGCCAGAACACGACCGAGTGGGACGACAGGATCGGCGCCGGCCTCGTCGCGATCTGCGACATCACGGAACTCGAGGTCCTCTACTCCGCCCGCTCAGCCGCGGACCGCGCGCGACTGAAGGCCGCACTCGACGCCCACTACATGTGGTGCCCCATGCCGGACGGCATCTACCGCCGCTCCCGCATCGTCCAGGAACAACTGACCACCAAAGGGGAACACCGCAGTGCGGGCCCCGTCGATCTCCTGGTGGCCGCCGCCGCGGCAGAAGCAGGCCTCACCCTGCTCCACTTCGACCGCGACTTCGAAACCATTGCTCGCACGACGGGGCAGCCGGTCCGCATGATCGACCTCAGGCAGTAGAGTCCGCGCGATCGCACGGACGGGCGTCAACAAGGAGTGCCCTGGGGTCCGGTTCCGCCCGGAGAACCCGTCGGCCGGCTGCCGTCGGATCCTGGCAGGGTCTCTTCCGACAGGGTCGGAAAACAGCGCCCAGCGCCTCCTCGACGGGCGCGAGCTCCGGGTCCAACGGGGGCCGGGTGGCCCGGGCACCGAAAAGGTCCGTGGCTGACGTCGGGGAGGGCCAGTGCCGCCTGGCGGGCGGTGTCCTGGAGGCGGTCACCGGCCGTGTTCACGGGCCGCTCGCGTGCCGGTGCCGTAGGTGTGCGGGTCGACAGGCCGCTCGGCCCTGGGCAGACGGGCGACGACGAGCAGATAGGAGTCCGTAACGAGCTCCTCGATCAGCTTCTTGTCGACGCCTTCTCCGCTCTCCAGGGTGATCCAGTGCTTCTTGTTCATGTGGTAGCCGGGGGTGATGTGGCTGTACTGCTCCCGCAGGGCGTGGGCCTCGGCGGGGTCCGCCTTGAGGATCACGACGGGACGCCCCGGGACTTCGGTCATCAGCATGAACACCTTGCCGCGTACTTTGTAGACCTCCCAGTCGGGGCCGAAGGGGTACTCCAGCTGGGCTCCGGGGAGTTCCTCCGCGCAGTCGGCGGCGGTCTGGTGCAGGGCCGATCCGTTCATGGGTGGGGGCCTTCTCGGGTGGTGACGGACTGTGGCATCGAAGGAGGCGGAGGGCGCGCCACGGGGCGCGGTGGCAGTCCCATCCTTGCGTCGACGCCAACGGGAAGGGCGGTAGGCTGCGGACACGTGATGGTCGACAAGCGACACTCCGGGCCGAGCAGGCAGGCCGGACCAGCTGCGGTTCCGCTGTACGGTTTCCAGCCCCCGGTCGGTACTCCGTACGGCCTTGAGGTGAGCACCGTCGAGGACTTCTTCGCCCAGCACGACGACTGGCCGTGGAACCCGCCCCGTCCGGGCCGTGCCACCTTCCACTACCTCATCGCGGTCACCGAGGGTGAGTTGCGGCACGACGTCGACCACGTCACGCGGACCGTCGCCCCCGGCCAGTGGCTGTGGGTGCGTCCCGGGCACGCGCAGTGCTGGCATCCGCCCGGCGCGGCCCGCGGCCCGTTCATCCTGTTCGAACCGGACGTACTACGGCCCGACCTCGCCCGTCTCCTGGCCCCGCTCACCGCGCACGAGGCCCCTGCCGTGCTCAGCCCGCACCCCGACGACACCGCCTGGCTCCAGCAGACGGCACTCCAACTCCTGGACGAACACCGCGCACTGGGGCGCCGCCCCCTCGACATCCACCACGCCCTACGCCGCAGCCTGCTCGAATCGCTACTGCTGCGCCTGGCCAACTCCCCGGACATCGCCCCCATCGGCACGGCCACGGCCGGCACCGGCCGCGCCGACAGGTACGCACGCTTCCTGGACGCCCTGGAGCTGCACTTCCGCGAAATGCACCAAGCCGCGGACTACGCCGAGCTGCTCGGCTGCTCGGTCCGCACCCTCAGCCGTGCCGCCCGGGACGCCACCGGCATGGGGGTACGTGAACTCATCGACGAGCGGCGCCTCCTGGAAGCCCGGCGCCTGCTGAGAGGTGCCCGGTGGGATGCCCGGGCTGTGGCCGTCCACCTCGGCTTCACCGACCCCGCGAACTTCGGCCGCTTCTTCCGCGACCGCACCGGCCTCACCCCGGCCGCCTTCGCGGCCGGCGAGGCCACGACCGTCCCCCCTCCGCTCCCTGGTTGACGATCCCGGTGGTTTCCGGCTGGGTCTCAGTCGACGGCCTCGATGGTGACGTCGACCGTGCCGTCGTACTGCTTGAAGGCATCGGCCCCCGAGTCGATTTCGCCGAGAATGACGATGCCGGGGCGGGGATGGACTGACCGTCGTGGTCATAGAAGTCCCAGACGAGGTTTGGGCCGGCCCGGGCCGGGGTGGAGTGTGGAAGTTCGCACCCCGGCCCGGGTCTCATCGCAGGTGCTTCGCAGGCTTGGTGGCGGCGTTGAGCAGGTACTCCAGGGGGCCGCGGCGGAAGAAGCGGGACCAGATCGCGGCGAACAGGACGGCTCCGAGGACGTACATGATCAGGGGCAGCCAGGTCTGCTGGGTGCCGGTTCCGGCGGGCGTGGACAGCGCGGTCTGTGCGAGGAAGTGGCCGACGTAGGCGGTCAGGGACATGGTGCCCACGGCGATGACCGGCTTGGCCAAGCGGCGCAGTCGCGGCAGGCGGTCCATCGCCACCGTCGCGCCCACTATCACGAGGATCGCGATTCCGACGCTGCCGATGATGTCGAACGTGGTTCCGCTGTGCGGCCCGGCCGTCAGGAGAAACGACGCGGGCATGTCGGGGAACGACCCTGCGTCAGTGGGCATCGACCCGCTGCCGGTGGGCATCGAACCGGAGCCGCCGGACGACGGCCCGTCTTCCGCGAGGCTCCGCAACGCGCCCTTGCCGGCGAGCAGCAGGGACATGCCGTAGGCGGCCGCGGTGAGGGTGGCGCCGAGCGCGGCCAGGCGCTTCAGGATGGTGCCGCAGGAGAGGTCGAGGCGGCCCAGCGCCATGCCCGCGATGACGAACGACATCCAGGTGAGCGCCGGGTAGAAGCCGGTGAACAGCAGATCGAGGACGCCGACCTCGCTGAGGTGACGAAGCGGGTCGTAGGTGTTGACGCTCTGCTGGACCGACGGGGTCAGCAGCGAGGTGAGGACGAACGCCAGCTGCGGTGTGACGAGGGCGAACGCGGCCGCGATGATCGCGAGGGTCCTGGCGCTCAGTCGCACCAGGGGCAGGGCGAGGAGGAAGTAGACGCCGTAGAAGCCGAGGATGATCACGCCCCCGTACTCCATCGCCATCACGGTGCCCAGCGCCAGCAGGATCACGGCGCGGATCGCAATGCGGGCCCTCGCCTGCCGGCCCGCCTGGCCGGTCTTGGGCTCGCGGCGGCCGGCGAGCAGCATCAGGGAGAACCCGGCGAGGGTGGCGAACAGGACCGACGAGTGACCGTCCGATATGTATCGGATCCAGCTGCCGACGCCAGTCGTGGCGGAAAGCGGGGGGCCGATGTGCACGACGTACATGCCGAACACCGCCAGCGCGCGGGCCAGGTCCACCCCCACGAGGCGTCCCATCGAGGGACCGGGCGAGGCCGGGGACTCGGGGGAGGTCCGGGGCGGCGGAGGCGAGTTCTCCTGCGGAGCTGATGTCTCCTGCGGCGGCTGTGTCTGTGTCATACGGAGAACCTCGCGTGGACGTCCGGGGGCGGACCATCCGGCAGTCTTCGGGCTCTCCCCCGCCGATCGGCGGGTACCGCCCTGCCGACAGGCGGAGTCTCGTCCTGACCGGTCGGTCCGGTGCGACCGGACGGGCGGTGTTGTTCGGCCACTTGGCGGGGGTGGACCCGACGGTTGCCGGATGGGCCCGTGGCGGCCGGGCTCGAAGACTGGAGGCATGACAGACCGCGCCGACACAAGGTGCGCGAGGACTGCCCCGGCACTTCGGCCCGCGTACCGGGTTGTGACGCCACGACACCGCAGAAGAAAGGAACTTCGTGAACACCGCATCCGCTCCGACGACGGATGAGCCGTCCCCGACGGATGAGCCGTCCCTGTCCGCGCGGGAGACGATCAAGGCACTGGGCGCGTATGTGCGGCCGCACCGGTGGGCGGTCACCCTCGGTCTGTTGTGCGCCCTGGTCGGGGCCGCCGGGGGGCTGCTGCAGCCTCTGGCCACGAAGGCGCTGGTGGACCGGCTGGCCTCCGGTGAGACCATCGCCGGGATCCTGATCGCGCTCACCGTCCTGGTGGTGCTGGGCACGGCGGTCGAGGCGCTCGGCGCGTACGTGCTGGAGCGGACGGCGGAGTCGGTGGTCCTGGCCGCGCGGCGCACCCTTGTGGGGCGGCTGTTGCGGTTGCGGATCTCGGAGTGGGAGCGGATCCCGCCGGGTGATCTGATGTCCCGGGTCACTTCGGACACCACGCTGCTGCGGGCGGTCAGCACCCAGGCGGTCGTCTCCGCGGCCACCGGCGCGGTGGCCTTCGTCGCGGCGGTCGTGGTGATGGCGTTCCTGGACGTCGTGCTGCTGGGTGTGACGCTCGGTGTGATCGTGTTGGTCGGTGGGGCCGCCGCGCTGGTGATGCCGCAGATCGCGCGGGCCACCGAGCGGTCGCAGAAGGCGGTCGGGGAGATCTCCGTCGGATTGGAGCGGTCTCTCGGGGCGTTTCGCACGGTGAAGGCGTCCGGTGCCGAGGAGCGGGAGACCGCTCGGGTGGTGGCGGCGGCGCGGCGGGCGTGGCGGCACGGTGTGAAGAGCGCGAAGTGGGAGGCCGTGGCGGGCTCGGCCGACGAACTCGCCGTACAGCTGGCCTTTCTCGCGGTGCTCGCGGTCGGCGGGGCGCGGGTGGCGTCCGGGGAGATCCCCGTGTCCACCCTCATCGCCTTCCTGCTGTACCTCTTCTATCTGATCGAGCCGGTGTCCAAGCTGGTCGACGCCGTGACCTCCTATCAGGAGGGGGCGGCCGCGGCCTCCCGCATCGCGGCCGTGGAACGCCTCTCGACGGAATCGCCCGCTCGGCAGGCGGACGCCCTGCCCCGGCAGGGGACAGCCGCGCCGGGTCCGGCGTCGGTCCGTTTCGAGGACGTGTCCTTCCGCTACCGTCCGGGCCTGCCGTACGTCCATCAGCGGGTGCGTTTCGAGGTACCGGGTGCCGGGATGACGGCCTTCGTGGGCCCCTCGGGTGCGGGCAAGTCGACGATCTTCGCGCTCATCGAGCGGTTCCACGAGGCCACCGGTGGCCGGGTCCTGGTCGACGGCAAGGACGTACGGCACTGGCCGCTGTCCCAACTGCGGTCCGCCATCGGATACGTCGAGCAGGACGCCCCGGTGCTGGCCGGCACGCTCCGCGAGAACCTCGTCTTCGCCGCGCCCAATGCGACGGACGACGCCCTCCGCGATGTCCTGGCCCGCACGAAGCTCGACACCCTCGTCGAGCGTCTGCCCCACGGCCTGGACACCCCGGTCGGCCACCGCGGCTCGAAGCTGTCGGGCGGTGAGCGGCAGCGCATCGCCATCGCCCGCGCCGTACTGCGCAAGCCCCGCCTGCTGCTGTTGGACGAGGCGACCTCGCAACTCGACGCCGTCAACGAGCTCGCGCTGCGGGACGTCATCGCGGACGTGGCCCGGGAGACCACAGTGCTGGTGGTGGCCCACCGCCTGTCGACGGTGACAGGCGCCGACCGGATCGTCGTCATGGACGCCGGCCGGGTCCGGGCCGTGGGCACTCATGAGGAACTGGTGGACCAGGACCGGCTGTACGCGCGGCTGGCGGCCACCCAGCTCCTGGCCCCCGCGCGATGACCCACCACACGCAAGGTTGTCCGGTCGTCCACTGTCCCGGTCCCGGCCGGACAACCCCACGTTCGCTCACCGCGATGCTCAGGGCCATCCCGGCATACGGGGAGTGGTGCGCGCAGTCCTCGCCGAATGGCCGCTGGTAGTGGCGGCGTTGCCCACCACACTGCTGCTGTGGGGGGCGGGCCTTGGCTGGTGGCACTCCACAGGCATCGAGTACGTCGCCTTCGGAATCAACACCGTCCTGCTCCTGGGCTGGGGCCTGCTCGCCTCCCGGGCCGCAGGTCGTACGTGGGGACGAGCCGTCAGGATCGGCGGTACTGACGCGCTCTTGGGAGTGGCCGTCGCCTTGGTCGGCACCCTGCTGAAGTGAGGCGGCGATCAGGGCTGTCAGCCTGGTTCCGGCATCCTCACCGGGCTGACGCGGCACCGGACAGGTCAGGACGGGGAGCTGGACAAAAGGCAAGCCGGCGGAGCACGGTCCAGGGGCGTCGGCGTGCGCTGCCGGTTGAGGCTCACGTGTGAGCCGCAAGCCGACAGCCGACAGCATGTCAGTCCGCGCTCAGGGGAACCCTCAGCCGCACCCGGTAGCCGCCCTGAGCAGTCGGGCCCGCGTCCAGGGTGCCGTGCAGGATCTCGGCCCGTTCCCGCAGGCCGACCAAGCCCTGCTGCGAACCGGGCAAGGAGAGGGAGGGGCGCGTGGGAGGGGTGTTGGTGACGGTCACTCCAATACCGTCCCCGTCCTGCCACAGCTCGACGCGAGCGCTGGCGCCTGGGGCGTGCTTGCGGACGTTGGTCAGCGCCTCCTGAACCGTGCGGTAAAGGGCGCGTTGGGCGGGTGTGCCCACGGTGGGCGGCAGCTCACCCGTCAACTCCGTGTGCGTTCCGCTGGATTCGACCAGTCTGCGCAGGTCGGCCAAGGTGGGCTGCGGCGTCAGCTCGGTGGATTTGCCGCCGGAGGCGCGCAGCAGCGTGACCATGGTGCGCAGCTCGTCGAGGGTGGTGACGCTCAGCGAACGGATCGTGCGGGCGGCCTCCTTGGCGTCCGCGTCCCGCGCGGCGACCTGCAACGCCCCGGCCCGTACGGCGATCAGGCTGACCTGGTGGGAGACCACGTCGTGCATCTCGCGGGCCAGCTGGGCGCGTTCACGGGCGAGCACGGCCTGTGCGTGCAGGGTCCGCTCGTGCTCCCTGGCCTCCTCGACCTCGGCCAGCCGCCGCGCCAGGTCCCGTCGTGCCTGGAGAAGCTGGCCGAAGAGGACCGGGGCGACGCTGGTTGCCAGGCCGTACACGAAGAAGACCAGCGTCATGGTCCGGTCCGCCTCGGCCAGGGGCCACGGAGTACTGCTCGCGACGGCGGCCAGGACGACGCACACCGCGAGGAGACGGCGGTTGCGGGAGCGTTCGGCCAGCGTGAACAGCGCCGCGAGCACAGCGACGGCGACGTCCTGCATCAGCGCGATGGGCAGGGTGAGCAGGAAGACGCCGAGCGGGAACCTGCGCCGGAACGCCAACGCGGCGCAGCCGACCGCGGCCAGCGTGACCTCGGGACGCGTGTGCTCCCACATGTCCACCACCAGCACATCCACGGCCGCCACCGCCACCAGGACGATGTCGACGACCGGCGCGGGAACCCGCTGCCATACGGCACGTGCACGGCTCATCGGCCGGCTTCCGACCGCGGGCGCTCGTCGAGCAGCCCGGCCCGCTGCGCCAGCAGCGCGGCCTGCACCCGGCTCGTCACCCGCAGCTTCGTGAGAATCGCGCTGACGTGGTCCTTCACCGTGCCCGCCCCCAGGTGGATACGCGCCCCGATATCGGCGTTCGACAGCCCCTCCGCCACCAGGACGAGGACGTCGCGCTCCCGCGCGGTGAGCAGCCGGACCCGCGCGGCCTCCTCGTCGACGGCCGCCTCGGTGCCGGGGTGGCTGTGCAGCAGCGTCCGCGACGCCTTGGGCGACAGCACCACACCGCCCGCGACCAGGGTCCGCACCAGGTGGGCAAGCTGCTCCGGCTCCGTGTCCTTGAGCAGGAAGCCGGCCGCGCCGGAGTTCAGCGCGGTCAGGATGTACTCGTCGGCGTCGAACGTGGTCAGCATCGCCACCACCGGCGGATCCGGCATCGTCCGCAGCTCGCGCAGGACGGTGAGCCCGTCGACGTCCGGCATCCGGATGTCCAGCAGCACCACGTCCGGCCGCTCCCGCCGGACGGCCTCCACCGCGTGGCCGCCGCTCGCGGTCGCGACGACCTCGATGTCCTCGGACGCGCCCAGAATGAGTTCGAAGCCCGAGCGGACCAGTGCCTCGTCGTCGACCACCACTACCCGGATCACGCGCTCCGCCTCACCTTCGTTCATGCCGTCCGGCCCATGTCGACTCGACCCTAAAGCCACGTAGAGCTCTTGCGGCCCGGCGAGCGGCAGCTCCAGCCACACGGCGGGGTAGCACCCTCCACTCGGCAGGGACACGGCAGCCTTCTGCCGGATAGTCCATGATCGGCCCGGGTCTCCAGCCTGAGGGTCATGACCCGTCACCCGGACTCCCCGCCGCCTACGGCCGACGCGCCGTCCCCCGAACGCGAGCGCAGCGGGCCCTCGGCCGGCGCGCCCGGCGTGGGCCGGCTGATAGGGCTGGACCTGGCCCGCGGCCTGGCCGTCTTCGGCATGTACGCGGTCCACGTAGGCCCCGCCCCCAGCCAGGGCGGAGTCATCGGCTTCCTGATGGAACTGGCGCAAGGCCGCTCATCCGCCCTGTTCGCCGTCCTGGCCGGCTTCGCGGTCGCCCTCATCACCGGCCGCCGCACACCGAAGACCGGCCTGGCCGGCCGGCAGGCCGTCGCCAAGGTGATCATCAGGGCCGTGATCCTGCTGGCCCTTGGCACCGCCCTGACCCTGACGGGCACCCCGGTCGTGCCGATCCTCGCTTTCTACGGACTGTTCTTCCTGCTCGTGCTGCCGCTGTACCGGCTGGGCGCCAAGCCACTGGCGTTGATCGCCGCAGGATGGGCCCTGGTAGGTCCGCAGCTGCTGTACGCGCTGAAGCCGGTGGTCGGCGGCCGCGTGTTCCTCTCCTACGGCCAGGCCGACGGCCCCGTCTCACTGTTCTTCACCGGCGGTTACCCGGCCCTGACCTGGGTCCCGTTCGTGATCGCCGGTATGGCTGTCGCCCGCTGCGACCTGGCTGCCAAGGCTGTCCGGATGCGCCTCGCCCTCACCGGCGTCGCCCTCGCCGTCACCGGCTACGGCGGCTCCTGGCTCGCGGTGCGTCTCGTACCCGGTGCCGCCGAAGCCGTCCGGAAAGCCGAAGAGGGGCCGGGCAGGTCGTCCGTGTCGTCCGTGCCGCCCGACAGCATCGGCATCTTCGGCGACACCCCCGCCGGGATGCTGGCCTCAGCCCCGCACAGCGAGGCGACCCTGTCCATCATGGCCGCCACGGGTGTGGCGATCCTGGTGATCACCGCGTGCCTGGCCGCCATGGACGCCGTCCCCCGGCTACGCCGCCTGGCCAAGCCCGTCATCGCGGTCGGCTCGATGTCACTGACGGCGTACGTCTACCACATCGTCGCCATCTGGCTCCTGGACACCGAGACATCGGCCGTCCCGCCGCTGCACATCCTGCTCGGCCTCATCGCGTCCGTCACCGTCCTCGCCACCCTCTGGTCCCGCTTCGTGAAGCGAGGGCCGCTCGAATGGCTGATGGGCAGGGCGACCGGACTGGCCCGACACATCCGATAACCCGGAAAGTCCGTACACCGAAGGTGACTGCTGCTCAAGATCACACCCCTGCCGGTTCTGGTCCGGCCAGCGTCCAGAATCCGGCACCCAAGGCCTCGTGCACGCCACCCGCGGAAGCCTGCCTGCCCCATTGCCGGACCACGACATCTACACAGGTCAGAGCGGTGTGGACTCACGCTGACCGCCACGGAGCCGAACTCACGCGCAGCGGATTCATTCCGCTCAGGCAAAGTTGACGATCCGACAGGACAAGGTGAACGTTTCCGCAGGTCAGAACCTTGCCGAAGTGGGGCGGGTGGGACTCGAACCCACGGCCGACGGATTATGAGTCCGCTGCTCTAACCGGCTGAGCTACCGCCCCATAGCGGCGTGTCGCGTACAGCTGTGCGCGCCGTCTGCCGCAGCATAGCCGCTCATACGATCTCCTGCTTCGTATGGTCGACTTCGCATGCCCTAGAGGACCACGCCGTGACCTGCGCGGTTCCACCGCACATGAAAAAGGACCCCTTCGGGGGTCCTCCTTCAGCATGCTCTCCCGACTGGACTCGAACCAGTAACCTGCCGGTTAACAGCCGGCTGCTCTGCCAATTGAGCTACGGAAGATCGAAGCTCCCCCGACTGGACTCGAACCAGTAACCTGCCGGTTAACAGCCGGCTGCTCTGCCAATTGAGCTACGGAGGAATGCCTCGTTGCATCGAACGCACCTACCTGGGTATTCGCCAGGGGGCGGGCGTCCGCTGCGACACATACATTAGCGCAAGCAGGGGGGTGCTCCGCCAATCGGTTCCCCCCTGGCACCGATGCCGCGCCGGAGACCTACACGAGGGAAGGGTGGCGCCATGCGCTACAAACTCACGTTCGTCGTCGGGCTGGCTCTGGGTTACGTGCTGGGCACGAAGGCCGGACGCGAGCGCTACGAACAGTTGAAGAAGTCCGCGCGCCAGGTCGCGCAGAACCCCGCCGTCCGCAACTCCGCGGAGACCGCGGCACAGCAGGGGCGGCAGTTCGCGGGCAAGGCGTACCACGTGGTGAGCGACAAGGTCGGCGACCGGGTCCCCGACTCGGTGGCCCAGCGGGTCCGCTCCCTGCGTGATCGCAACGCCAATGGAGCAGCGGACGACGACTGGGGCTCGAGCAACACCTGACCGAGCCCCCTCGACGCCGGACAGAGCGACGCCACGAGGGGTGCGGGCGACCGTGCGACCAGGCACGACGAACCGGCACCCGCCGGACCACCCGCACCCCGACGGCGCCCATGGCTACGGCGAGCGCGTCGGTACGGCAGAATTTTGGCCATGGGGATAGTCGCCGGGTTGGACAGTTCGCCCGATTTCACTCGTATCGTCGTCTGCGACGCGGACACCGGTGCCGTGCTCCGGCAGGGATACGCACCGCATCCGGTCGAAGGCGCCGAAGGCGGCTCGCGGCCCTCCGATGTGGATCCGCAGGCCTGGCTGCTGTCCCTCGGTGAGGCCGCCGGCGGCGGACTGCTGGAGGGCGTGCAGGCCATCGGCGTGTCCGCGCAGCAGAACGCGGTGGTGCCGCTGGACTCGCAGGGCAACACGGTGCGGCCGGCGATGGTCGGTGGCGACAAGCGGGCGCAGGTCGCGGCGGCCGATCTGGTCGACGCCCTCGGCGGGCGCGAGGCGTGGGCGCAGGCCGTGGGCTGTGTGCCCACGGCCGCGCAGCCGGTGACCAAGCTGCGCTGGCTGAACAAGACCGAGCCGGACAACGCCCTGCGCACGGCCGTCCTGCTACAGGCGCACGACTGGCTGGTGTGGCAGCTGCTGGGGCGGCCGGTCCGCCGGACCACCGACCGCGGCGGGGCCTCCGGGACCGGGTACTGGTCCGCGGCCACGGGCGCCTACCGGCCCGACCTCGTCGAGGTGGCGCTCGGCCACCAGGTCATGCTGCCCGAGGTGATCGGGCCCTCCGACGCGGCCGGTACGACGCCGGAGGGGCTGCTGATCTCCGCGGGCACCGGCGAGACGATGGCCGCCGCCTTCGGGCTGGGGCTCGGGCTGGGCGACGCCGTGGTGTCGCTCGGGGCCTCCGGGTCCGTGATGGCCGTACACCCCGAGGCGCTGGTCGACCAGAGCGGAATGATCACGTCCCTGGCGGACGCCACCGGCATGCATCTGCCGGTGGTCACCACCCTGAACGCCGTACGGACCCTGCGTGGGGCCGCGGAGCTGCTCGGGGTCGGGGACCTGGAGAGCCTGTCCGAGCTGGCGATGAAGTCGACGCCGGGGGCGCACGGGCTGGTGCTGCTGCCCTATCTGGAGGGCGAGCGGACGCCGCATCTGCCGCACACCGCCGGCACTCTGGTGGGTCTGCGGCGGGAGTCGATGAAGCCGGAGCACCTGGCGCGGGCCGCGTTCGAGGGCATGCTGTGCGGTCTCGCGGACGCACTCGACGTGATGCGCGGCCGGGGCGTGGAGGTGCGCCGGGTGTTCCTGCTGGGGGCCGCGGCGGAGCTGTCCGCGGTGCAGGCGGCGGCGCCCGCGCTGTTCGGCGCGCAGGTCGTCGTACCGCAGCCGGCGGACTACGCGGCGATCGGCGCGGCCCGGCAGGCCGCCTGGGCGCTCGGCGTGTCGCAGGGCACCCTCGATCCGCGCAACCCGCCGGCCTGGCAGGGGGCGGCGGCGCAGGTCCTGGAGCCCGGCGAGGAGCTGGCGGTGGGGCAGGCCGTGCGGCAGCAGTTCGTGTCGGTGCGGGAGCAGACGCACCCGGGGGCGTTCCGGTCCTAGGGACGCCGGGAGTGGAACGTAAGAGTCCGGTGGGAGCCGTACCCGGAAGGCCCTGTGAAGCACTGCTGTCGGCTTAATCGGTTGAGGTAACACGGGTGGAGTGTCCGACGATAGGGGCCAGGGGCAACCAAACCCCGCCCCCACCGCCGACTCCGAGAGACCGAGCGTGCTCATACGACTGCTGCGGACCTATCTCAGGCCCTACAAGAAGCCCATCACCCTTCTGGTGCTGCTGCAGTTCCTGCAGACCTGCGCCACTCTCTACCTGCCCACGCTGAACGCGGACATCATCGACAGCGGCGTCGTGAAGGGCGACACCGGGTACATCCTCTCGTTCGGCGCCCTGATGATCGGCATCTCGCTGGTGCAGGTCGTGTGCAACGTCGGGGCCGTGTACTACGGCGCGAAGACCGCCGCGGCGCTCGGCCGGGACC
The DNA here is from genome assembly GCF_001514265.1 of Streptomyces resistomycificus. GTDB lineage: Bacteria > Actinomycetota > Actinomycetes > Streptomycetales > Streptomycetaceae > Streptomyces > Streptomyces resistomycificus. The sequence continues at coordinate 418,558 of NZ_KQ948990.1, forward strand.
TGCGGTCCGCCGTCTTCGACCGGGTGCAGTCGTTCTCGGCGCGTGAGGTCGGGCACTTCGGCGCGCCCTCGCTGATCACCCGGACGACCAACGACGTCCAGCAGGTCCAGATGTTGGCCCTGATGACGTTCACGCTGATGGTGTCGGCGCCGATCATGTGCGTGGGTGGCATCGTCCTGGCGCTCGGGCTGGACGTGCCGCTGTCCGGGGTGCTGGTCGCGGTGGTGCCGGTGATGGGGATCTGCGTGACGCTGATCGTCCGCGCCCTGCGCCCGCTGTTCCGCTCCATGCAGGTGAAGCTGGACACGGTGAACCGGGTGCTGCGCGAGCAGATCACCGGCAACCGGGTGATCCGCGCCTTCGTGCGGGACGAGTACGAGCAGGATCGCTTCCGCAAGGCCAACGCCGACCTGACGGACACGGCTCTGGGCGCCGGGAACCTGCTGGCGCTGATGTTCCCGATGGTGATGACGGTGGTGAACCTGTCGTCGATCGCGGTGGTGTGGTTCGGCGCGCACCGCATCGACGGCGGCGAGATGCAGATCGGCGGGCTGACCGCGTTCCTCGCCTATCTGATGCAGATCGTGATGTCCGTGATGATGGCCACCTTCATGTTCATGATGGTGCCGCGCGCGGAGGTGTGCGCCGAGCGCATCGAGGAGGTTCTGAGCACGTCGTCGAGCGTGGTGCCGCCGACGGCTCCCGTGTTCGAGCTGCGCCGGCACGGTCATCTGGAGGTCCGCGGGGCGGGCTTCCGTTACCCGGGTGCCGAGGAGCCGGTGCTGAGGTCGGTCGACCTGGTGGCCCGGCCCGGTGAGACGACCGCCGTCATCGGCTCGACCGGCAGCGGCAAGTCGACGCTGCTGGGGCTGGTGCCGAGGCTGTTCGACGCCACCGACGGCGAGGTGCTCGTCGACGGGGTGGACGTGGCGAGCATCGACCCGGTGCTGCTGGCGAAGACGGTCGGCATGGTGCCGCAGCGGCCTTACCTGTTCGCGGGCACGGTCGCCAGTAACCTGCGCTACGGCAATCCGGACGCCACCGACGAGGAGCTGTGGCACGCGCTGGAGGTGGCGCAGGCCAGGGAGTTCGTCTCCGGCCTCGAGGGCGGGCTGGACGCGCCGATCGCGCAGGGCGGGACGAACGTGTCGGGTGGACAGCGCCAGCGGCTCGCGATCGCCCGCACCCTGGTGCAGCGGCCGGAGATCTACCTCTTCGACGACTCCTTCTCCGCGCTCGACTACGCGACCGACGCGGCCCTGCGGGCGGCGCTGGCCGCGGAGACCGCCGAGGCGACCGTGGTGATCGTGGCCCAGCGGGTGGCGACCATCAGGGACGCCGACCGGATCGTCGTCCTCGACGAGGGGCGGGTCGTGGGCACCGGACGGCACCGGGAACTGATGGCGGACAACGAGACCTATCGGGAGATCGTGCTCTCCCAGCTGACGGAAGCGGAGGCTGCCTGATGGCGGGGCCGGCGGGGCGCATGATGGCGGGGACCGGACCCGACCACCGTTCGATGGACTTCAAGGGGTCCGGCAAGCGGCTCATCACCCATTTCAAGCCCGAGCGGCTGACCATCTACGTGCTGCTGCTCTGTGTGACGGTGAGCGTCGCCCTGTCGGTGGTGGGGCCGAAGATCCTCGGCAAGGCCACCGACCTGGTGTTCGCCGGGATCGTCGGACGGCAGATGCCTGCCGGGGCCACCAAGGAGGAGGCCCTGGAGGCGATGCGGGAGCGCGGCGACGGTTCGGTCGCCGACATGCTCAGGAGCACCGACTTCACCCCGGGCAAGGGCATCGACTTCGGTGCCGTCGGCGAGGTGCTGCTGCTCGCGCTGACCGTGTTCGTGGTGGCCGGTCTGCTGATGCTGGCGGCCACCCGGCTGGTGAACCGGGCGGTCAACCGGACGATGTACCGGATGCGCGAGGACGTGCAGACGAAGCTGTCGCGGCTGCCGCTCGCGTACTTCGACAAGCGCCAGCGCGGTGAGGTGCTCAGCCGGGCCACCAACGACATCGACAACATCGGGCAGACGCTCCAGCAGTCGATGGGCCAGCTCATCAACTCCGTCCTGACCATCATCGGCGTGCTGGTGATGATGTTCTGGGTGTCCTGGCTGCTGGCGCTGGTCGCCCTCGTGACCGTGCCGCTGTCGTTCTTCGTCGCCACCCGCGTCGGCAAGCGGTCGCAGCCGCACTTCGTGCAGCAGTGGCGCTCCACCGGCAAGCTGAACGCGCACGTCGAGGAGATGTACACCGGGCACACCCTGGTGAAGGTGTTCGGGCGCCAGGAGGAGTCGGCGCAGCAGTTCGCCGAGCAGAACGAGGCGCTGTACGAGGCCGGGTTCAAGGCGCAGTTCAACAGCGGGATCATGCAGCCGCTGATGATGTTCGTGTCCAACCTGACGTACGTCCTGGTCGCGGTCATCGGCGGGCTGCGGGTGGCGGCCGGTGCGCTGTCCATCGGTGACGTGCAGGCCTTCATCCAGTACTCGCGGCAGTTCTCGATGCCGTTGACGCAGGTCGCGTCGATGGCGAACCTGGTGCAGTCGGGCGTCGCCTCGGCCGAGCGGATCTTCGAACTCCTGGACGCGGAGGAGCAGGAGGCGGATCCGGTGCCGGGTGTGAGGCCGCAGGAGCTGCGCGGGCGGGTGGCGCTGGAGCACGTGTCGTTCCGGTACGACCCCGACAAGCCGCTGATCGAGGATCTGTCGCTGAAGGTCGAGCCGGGGCACACGGTCGCGATCGTCGGGCCGACGGGGGCGGGCAAGACGACCCTGGTGAACCTGCTCATGCGGTTCTACGAGGTGTCCGGCGGGCGGATCACCCTCGACGGTGTGGACATCGCGAGGATGTCCCGGGACGAACTGCGCGCCGGGATCGGCATGGTGCTCCAGGACACCTGGCTGTTCGGCGGCACGATCGCCGAGAACATCGCGTACGGCGCCTCGCGCGAGGTCACGCGCGGGGAGATCGAGGAGGCGGCGCGGGCCGCGCACGCCGACCGGTTCGTGCGGACGCTGCCGGACGGCTACGACACCGTGATCGACGACGAGGGCAGCGGGGTGAGCGCCGGTGAGAAGCAGCTCATCACCATCGCCCGGGCGTTCCTGTCCGACCCGGTGATCCTGGTGCTGGACGAGGCGACGAGTTCGGTGGACACACGGACCGAGGTGCTGATCCAGAAGGCGATGGCGAAGCTCGCGCACGGGCGTACGTCGTTCGTGATCGCGCACCGGCTGTCGACGATCCGGGACGCCGACACGATCCTGGTGATGGAGAACGGGTCGATCGTCGAACAGGGCGCGCACGCCGACCTGCTGGCGGCGGACGGGGCGTACGCGCGGCTGTACAAGGCACAGTTCGCGCAGGCGGTCGCCGAGATCGACTAGCCGCGGGGGCCGCTCGCCGCGGTGAGCGGCCCCGCCTCAGTCCAGGTATCCCCTCAGCTGGTCCGCGAAGGCGTGGTCCCGCAGCTTGTTGAGGGTCTTGGACTCGATCTGCCGTATCCGCTCCCGGGTGACGCCGAAGATGCGGCCGATCTCCTCCAGGGTGCGGGGACGGCCGTCGGCCAGGCCGTAACGGAGCTGGACGACCTTGCGTTCGCGCTCGCCGAGCGTCGACAGCACCGCTTCGAGGTGCTCCCGCAGGAGCAGGAACGCGGCCGACTCGACGGGGGACGCGGCGTCGCCGTCCTCGATGAGGTCGCCGAGGGCCACGTCGTCCTCCTCGCCCACCGGGGCGTGCAGGGAGACGGGTTCCTGGGCCAGGCGCAGGACCTCGCTGACGCGTTCCGGTGCCAGGTCGAGGTGGGCGGCGACCTCTTCCGGCGTGGGTTCGTAGCCCCGCTCCTGGAGCATGCGGCGCTGGACACGGACCACCCGGTTGATCAACTCCACCACGTGGACGGGGACCCGGATGGTGCGGGCCTGGTCGGCCAGGGCCCGGGACATGGCCTGGCGGATCCACCAGGTGGCGTACGTGGAGAACTTGTAGCCGCGGGCGTAGTCGAACTTCTCGACCGCCCGGATGAGGCCCAGGTTGCCCTCCTGGACGAGGTCGAGCATGGTCAGTCCGCGGCCGACGTACCGCTTGGCGACGGAGACCACCAGGCGCAGGTTCGCCTCGATGAGGCGGCGCTTGGCCATCCGGCCCATGACGACCAGACGGTCCAGGTCGAGGGCCAACTGGCTGTCCGGGTCGGGGGTGTTGCTCAGTTTCTCCTCGGCGAACAGGCCGGCCTCGACGCGGCGGGCGAGTTCGACCTCCTCGGCCGCGGTGAGCAGCGGGATGCGGCCGATCTCCCGCAGGTACTGGCGGAACAGGTCCGAGGAGGGGGCGGAGGTGTCGGCGCGGCTGCGGGGCGGTTCGGGAACCTCGACGGGTTCGGGGGTCTCGGTGCTCTCCAGCTCGTCGGCCGGTGGGGCCTCGGGCTCCGCTTCGGGGTGGTGCACGGCACGGTTCTGCGGCGGGACCGCGCCGAGTACGTCGGTCTCGGCGTCCGGTTCCGTGCCGTCCGTAGCGCTGTCGGTCTGGGTGAGGGTCTGGGTCTGCACGGGGGCGACCTCCAGGGTGATCGCTGCTGAGGTGTGCGGCAGCGCTGCTTCGGGAGCGGAGTCGACGGCCTCGCCGCTGTCCGTCCCGTACGCGATGAGCGGAACCGCGGGTGTGTGGGACCCGTTGGGGACGGATCGGCCGCGCTCCGAGGACTCAGGCACCGGAACCCAGTGTGGAGTACGACACATCGCCGCCACGAGGGGCGTGCGGGGACTTTTTGGGTCCGGTCCGTGACCGCGTGGTTACCCTGCCGCGGGCGGCCTCTCAGAGGGCGGCGGCTCCGTGCCCGCGTAGTGCCTGGTCGTACTGCTGGAGGACCCACAACTCGTTCTGTACGGCGGCCAGCTGGGCCGGGTCGCCGTGGGTGCCGAGGCGGGTCAGGGTGGACTGGATGTCGCGGATGCGGCGCTCGACCGCGCGGCGGCGGACCGTGACGAGCTGGTCGCCCGCGTAGTTCTCGTCGACGGTCTTGCGCAGGATCGCCTCGACCGCGAGCTCGGTGACCATCGCGCGCACGGCGTCGTCGGGGGCGGCGTCACGGACCCTGACCAGGTACTCCTGCGCGTCCTTGAGGCCGTACTCCGCGCCGCCCGCGTCCATGATCGCCTGGCGTACGGCCGCGTAGGGCGGGGCGGTGAACTCGTCGACGCCGTACGCGTCGAAGGCCGGGGAGACCAACTCGGGGCGCTGCAGGGCGAGTTTGAGGAGCTCGCGTTCGGTGGCGTAGACCGGGTTGCGGAGGTTGAGTGCCGGGCCGGCGACGGCGGGGCGGGAGGGGCTGTCGTACTGCTGGGGGCCGCGCTGTGGCGCCGGGCCCTGGCCGCCCCGGTCCCGGGCCCAACGGGCCAGCTGCGCCACGCGCTTGACGACGAACTGGGTGTCGAGGATGCCGAGCATGCCGGCGAGCTGCACGGCGACCTCGTGCTGGGCGCCGCTGTTCTTGATGCGGGCGACGATGGGGGCGGCCTCGTCGAGCGCGGCCGCGCGGCCCGCCGGGGTGTCCAGGTCGTAGCGGACGACGATCTGGCGCAGGGCGAACTCGAAGAGCGGGGTCCGCGGTTCGACCAGGTCGAAGACCGCTTCGTCGCCCTTGGCGAGGCGCAGGTCGCAGGGGTCCATGCCGTCCGGGGCGATGGCGATGTAGGTCTCGGCGGCGAACTTCTGGTCGTCCTCGAAGGCGCGCAGGGCCGCCTTCTGGCCGGCCGCGTCGCCGTCGAAGGTGAAGATCACGCGGGCCGAGCCGTTGTCCATCAGCAGCCGGCGGAGGATCTTGATGTGGTCGCTGCCGAAGGCCGTGCCGCAGGTGGCGATGGCGGTGGTGACGCCGGCGAGGTGGCAGGCCATGACGTCGGTGTAGCCCTCGACCACGACCGCGCGGCTGCTCTTGGCGATGTCCTTCTTCGCCAGGTCGATGCCGTAGAGGACCTGGGACTTGCGGTAGATCGCGGTGTCGGGTGTGTTGAGGTACTTGGGGCCGTTGTCGGCCTCGTACAGCTTGCGCGCGCCGAAGCCGACGACCTCGCCTCCGATGTCGCGGATGGGCCACATCAGGCGGCCGCGGAAGCGGTCGATGGGGCCGCGGCGGCCCTCCTGGGAGAGGCCGGAGAGGAGGAGCTCCTTGTCGGTGAAGCCCTTGCCGCGGAGGTGGCGGGTGAGGTGGTCCCAGCCCTGGGGGCTGTAGCCGACGGAGAAGTGCTCGGCGGCGGCCTGGTCGAAGCCGCGCTCGGCGAGGAACTTGCGGCCGGTGTCGGCCTCGGGGCTGGTCGCCAGCTGTTCCACGTACCACTGGGCGGCCGCCTTGTGGGCCTCTACCAGGCGGATCCGCTCGCCGCGCTGGTGGGAGGGGTTGTACCCGCCCTCCTCGTACCGCAGGGTGATGCCGGCCTGGGCGGCGAGACGCTCCACCGCCTCGGAGAAGGAGAGGTGGTCCACCTTCATCACGAAGGTGATGGTGTCTCCGCCCTCCTGGCAGCCGAAGCAGTGGAAGAGTCCCTTGCTCGGGCTGACCTGGAAGGACGGCGACTTCTCGTCGTGGAAGGGGCACAGGCCCTTCAGGTTCCCGCCGCCGGCGTTGCGCAGCTGGAGGTACTCGGACACCACGGCGTCGATCGGGACCGCGTCCCGTACCGCCTTCACGTCCTCGTCGTTGATCCGTCCTGCCACGCGGTGAGTCTACGGGGCGGAACCGACACTCATGGGGCGAGGTGACCGGCCACGGGCGATCGACCTCGCGGGGTCACGAGGTGAGGCTGTCCAGCGGAACGTGCGGGTTCGCGAGTGCCTCGGTGTCCACCCGGGCCTTGCCACGGATCAGCTGCTGGATGGGCTCTGTGACGTCCCACACGTTCACGTTCATCCCGGCCAGCACCCGGCCCTGCCTCACCCAGAACGCGATGAACTCCCGCTTGCCGGCGTCTCCGCGGATCACCACCTCGTCGTACGAGCCCGGGGGCGCCCAGCCGCTGTACTCCATCCCCATGTCGTACTGGTCGGAGAAGAAATAGGGCACGCGGTCGTAGGTGGTGTCCTGGCCGAGCATCGCGCGGGCGGCGGCCGGTCCGCCGTTGAGCGCGTTGGCCCAGTGTTCGACGCGCAGCCGGGCGTCGAAGAGGGAGTGGTGGAAGGAGGCGATGTCACCGGCCGCGTAGATGTCGGGGTCCGAGGTGCGCAGGCGCTCGTCGACGACGACACCGCCGCCGTGCGCCCGGTCGGCGATCTCCAGGCCCGCGGCCTCGGCGAGAGCCACCCGCGGGGCCGCGCCGACCGCCGCGAGGACGTCGTGCGCCGGGTGCTCCTCGCCGTCGTCGGTGCGGGCGGCGAGAACCATGCCGTCCTGGCCGATGATCTCGGTGAGCCGCACGCCGAAGTGGAAGCGGACACCGTGCTCGCGGTGCAGCTCGGCGAAGAGGTTGCCGATCTCGGGGCCGAGGACGTGGTACAGCGGGGTCGGCGACGGTGCGACGACGGTGACCTCCGCGCCGTACTCGCGGGCCGCCGCCGCGACCTCCAGGCCGATCCAGCCGGCGCCGGCGATCACCAGGTGCCCGTTGTCCCTGCCCAGGGCCGCCAGGACGCCCTTGAGGCGCTCGGCGTGGGCGAGGCGGCGCAGGTGGTGGACGCCCGCGAGGTCCGTGCCCGGGATCTCCAGGCGGCGGGGTTCGGCGCCGGTCGCCAGGAGCAGTTTGTCGTAGTGGACGAGTGTGCCGTCCTGGCCGAAGCGGACCGTCTTGGCGGTCCGGTCGACGGCGTCGACGGTCTCGCCGAGGTGCAGCTCGATGTCGTGGCGCGCGTACCAGGCGGGTTCGTGCACGAAGACGCTGTCGCGCTCCTCCTTGCCCAGGAGGTAGCCCTTGGAGAGCGGCGGACGCTCGTACGGGTGGTCGCGTTCGTCGCAGATCAGTATCACGCGGCCGGTGAAGCCCTCCGTTCGGAGCGTCTCGGCCGCCTTCGCACCGGCGAGACCGCCTCCGACGATGACGAATGTCTGATCCGCGTCGACCACTTGATGCCTCCTCGTAAGGGTGCCGCCACATTGGAGCGTCCCGCACGGAGCGTGATGGGGGAAGAGGGAGTGGCCCGATCAGGCCACGGAGGGTCACCTTCGGGCGGGTTTCACGTCACGCGAGCCTCTCCCTGCTCGTGCGCTGTGCTCATGCGCTCCGCTCATGGATCGCATGGTCACGGATGCCCCGTCAGGTGCGCGTGAAGCGAGCGGGCCGCGGCGTCGGTGAGGGAGGCGATCTGGTCGACGATCACCCGTTTGCGGGCACGGTCGTCGGCGGCCCGGTCGAACAGCGCCCGGAACTGGGGTTCCAGGCCGTCGGGAGCGCGCCGGGTGAGCGCCTCGGCCAGCTCGGCCACCACGATCCGCTGGTCGGCCCGCAGCAGCTCCTGCTCGGCCCGCTGCATGACGTACCGGTCGGCGACCGCCTTGAGGACCGCGCACTCCAGGCGTGTGGCACGGGGTACGACGAGTTCGGCGCCGTACCCGGTGAGCCGGCCGGTGCCGTACGCGGCGCGGGTGGCGGCCTCGGCGGCGAGGCAGAAGCGGCCGATGAGCTGACTGGTGGCGTCCTTGAGGCGGGCCTGGGCGACGGCCGAGCCGTCGTAGACGTGCGGCCACCAGGGCTGGTCCTGGAGCCGGTCGAGGGCCTCGGCGAGTTCCGCGGGGTCGGTGTCCGCGGGCACGTAGCGGCCGAGGGCTACCTCGAAGACCGCCTGCCGTTCGGGCTCCGCGCGCAGGGAGTCGGGGTCGAGGTGGCCGGCGTGCAGGCCGTCCTCGACGTCGTGCACGGAGTAGGCGACGTCGTCGGACCAGTCCATGACCTGGGCCTCGAAGGTGGTGCGGGTGCCGGGGGCGTCCTTGCGGACCCAGTCGAAGACGGGGCGGTCGTCGTCGTAGACGCCGAACTTCGAGGACTGGGGGTCGGTGGGGTGGCCGCCGCGGGGCCAGGGGTACTTGGTGGCGGCGTCCAGGGCGGCACGGGTGAGGTTGAGGCCGACGGAGCCTTCCGCGGTGAAGCGTTTGGGCTCGATGCGGGTGAGGAGTCGCAGGGACTGGGCGTTTCCTTCGAAGCCGCCGCAGTCGTGGGCGAACTCGTTCAGTGCCTGTTCGCCGTTGTGGCCGAAGGGGGGGTGGCCGAGGTCGTGGGACAGGCAGGCGGCCTCCACGAGGTCGGGGTCGCAGCCGAGGGCCGCGCCCAGCTCGCGGCCGACCTGGGCGCACTCCAGGGAGTGGGTCAGGCGGGTGCGGGGGCTGGCGTCCCATGCCTCGTTGCGTGTGCCCGGTGTGACGACCTGGGTCTTGCCGGCGAGTCTTCTCAGCGCGGAGGAGTGCAGGATGCGGGCCCGGTCGCGTTGGAAGGCGGTGCGGCCTGGGCGTTTGTCGGGTTCTGTGGCCCATCGCTCGACTGACGCCGGTTCGTAGCCGGGGGGTGGGATGTGGTGTTCGCCTTCCATGACCTCGACAGTACGGGCACGTACTGACAATTGGGGTGCGGCGGTGCGGTCGCGCGTCTGACGGGTGGTGTGTTGTCGGGCGGCCGCGGGTGCGTCGTGGCTGGTCGCGCAGTTCCCCGCGCCCCTGGAGGGCGACAGCCCTTCCCGGCATTTCTAGGCCGAGGCCAGTGGCGCGTCCGTCGGGGCTGATCGCGCCGTTCCCCTCGCCCCTGGAGGGCGTCGGTCCTCGCCGGTGCTTCCGAGGCGGGTCGAGTGCCGGTGCGTCGGGGCTGGGCGCGCAGTTCCCCGCGCCCCTGGAGGGCGTCGGTCCTTCCCGGCGTTCTTAGGCCGAGGCCAGTGGCGCGTCCGTCGGGGCTGATCGCGCCGTTCCCCGCGCCCCTGGAGGGCGACAGCCCTTCCCGGCATTGCTAAGCCGAGGCCGCGGGGCTGGTCGTGCCGTTCTCCGCGCCCCTGGAGGGCGTCGGTCCTTCCCGGTGTTTTTCAGGCCGAGGCCAGTGCCGGTTGCGTCCTGGGTTGGGTTGCCAGGGCCTGGTCGTAGCGGTGTAGGACCAGGTGGGCCATCGCCGGGTGGGTGCCCAGGGGGGCCGAGGCTATCCAGGGGGCCTTCTCCGCGCACTGGGTGGCGAAGAGGCCGGGGGCCGTGAAGTAGGAGGCGACGGCGACGCGGTGGCGGCCGCGGGCGGCGAGGGCGCGGAGGGCCGTGTCGACCGTCGGGGTGGCCGCGGTGGCGTAGGCGGGGACCACCGGCACGCCCAGACGCTGGGAGAGCAGGCGGGCGGTGCGGCCCGTGTCCACCGCCGACTCGGGGTCGCGGGAACCGGCCGCGGCGAGGACGACCGCGCTGGCACGGCGGGTGGCCTCGTCCATGCGGGTGCGCCAGCCGGCCTCGACGAGCCGGGCGTGCAGGGTGTCCACGAGGAGCGGGTGCGGGCCGAGCGGGGCGGCGATGCGGGTGCGGGCCAGGGCGGCCGCGGCCATCTCGGGGATGTCGCGCTTGACGTGGTAGCCGCGGCTGAGGAGCAGCGGCACCAAGACGGCCTCGCCGGTGCCGAGGGAGGCGAGGGTGTCCGGGAGCAGGGGCTCGTTCAGCTCGATGTGGCCGAGGCGCACGGGCAGCCCGGGGCGCAGTTCGCGCACGCGCTCCAGGAGCGTGTGGACCGTGTTCAGCGTGCGCGGGTCACGGCTGCCGTGGGCCACGACGACGAGCGCGGGCGGCTCGGGGCGCCGCCTGCCGTCGAGCGAGACGAGGCTGAGCTGGTTGGCGAGCTGGCTGCTGATCCGGTTCATGAGGTGCGCCGTACTGTCGAGGTCGGCCCCCGGGAGCGGCTGGGCGCCGGGGCGGGTCGTGGTCTTCTCGCGCGGAACGTTCGACTTTCTCGTCGCCGTCATGAACCGATGGTGGCGGCGCGAGGTTGCCGCCCCGTTGCACGGGAATGACGGGTTTTTTCCGGGGGTTCACGGTGGGGTACAGGGGGTGTGTGAGGTGGCTTGACCTGCGGTTTCGATGTACGGAGTGAAGGTGGTCACATAGGCGGGAGTGAACCGTCGGCCCCGGCGGGGCGTCTCTGACTGTCGACATGCCGACCGGGGAGGGACCGTCCGATGCGACTGCCGAAGCCGCGCAGACCACGCCTGCCGCGCACCCGTGCCGGGCAGCGCCGGCTGGTGCAGGCCGTGATGGCCGGGTGCGTGCTGGCGCTGCTGCCGGCGACCTGGATGTACACCGTGGCGGGCGACCGGCTGCGGACGGCCGCGGACGTGCCGCGCACCGAGGTCGCCGTGGTGTTCGGCGCCGGGCTGTGGGCCGGGGAGCCGTCGCCGTACCTGGCGCACCGCCTGGACGCGGCGGCGAGGCTGTACCGCGACAACCGGATCGAGGTGGTCCTCGTGACGGGTGACAACAGCCGCGAGGACTACGACGAGCCGGACGCCATGCGCGCGTACCTGACCCGGCACGGGGTGCCGGACGGACGGATCGTCAGCGACTACGCCGGCTTCGACACCTGGGACTCCTGTGTGCGCGCGAAGAAGATCTTCGGCGTGGACCGGGCGGTGCTGATCAGCCAGGGCTTCCACATCCGGCGGGCGGTCGCGCTGTGCCAGGCGGCGGGGGTGACGTCGTACGGCGTCGGGGTCGAGGCCAGGCATGACGCGACCTGGTACTACGGGGGCGCCCGGGAGATCTTCGCGGCGGGCAAGGCGGCCCTGGACGCGGTGTTCGAGCCGGACCCCCGGTTCCTCGGACCGAGGGAACCGGGGGTCACCGAGGCGCTCGCTAGCGGCCGGTGAAGCGCGGGGCGCGCTTCTCCAGGAACGCGGTCATGCCCTCCTTCTGGTCCTCCGTCGCGAACAGGGCGTGGAAGACCCGGCGTTCGAAGCGGACGCCGTCGCGCAGGCCGGTCTCCAGGGCCCGGTCGACGCACTCGCGGGCCGCCCTGACCGCCGTACGGCTGTAGGAGGCGACGGTCGCCGCCGCTTCGAGGGCCTCGGGCAGGACGCGCTCGTCGGGGACGACCCGGGAGACCAGGCCGGCGGCCTCCGCCTCGCGGGCGTCCATCGTGCGGCCGGTGAGGACGAGGTCCATCGCCTTGGCGCGGCCCACCAGACGGGTCAGGCGCTGGGTGCCGCCGATGCCCGGGATCACGCCGAGCTTGATCTCCGGCTGGCCGAAGACCGCCGATTCCCCCGCGATCACCAGGTCGCACATCATCGCCAGTTCGCAACCGCCGCCCAGGGCGTGCCCGGCCACGGCCGCGATCTTCGGGGTGCGGAGGTCCGCGAACTCCTCCCAGGCGGCGAAGTAGTCCTCGGCCGCCATCTCCACGGCCGTCTTCGACGCCATCTCCTTGATGTCGGCGCCCGCCGCGAAGATCCGCTCCGAGCCTGTGACGACGAGGCAACCGACCTCGGGGTCCGCGTCCAGCGGGCGCAGGGCGGCGAGGAGTTCGGCGAGGAGTTCGCCGCTCAGCGCGTTGCGGACGTGCGGGCGGTGCAGGCGTACGGTGACCACGCGGTCGTGCCGTTCGATCTTGATGGTGTCCATCGGTTTCCCCTCTCGGGTCTACGAGTCCCAGATCGCGCCGTACGCGGGAATCCCGCGCCGTTCCAGGCCGTGCACCACCTGCCAGGTGAGCTTCTTGTTGGAGATGCAGATCACCGCCTCCGCCCCGAAGTCGCGGTAGGCCTCGTAGGCGAGGCGCACCATGTCGGGTTTGCCGTCGCGGGAGGTGTCCCAGATGAGGGCGTGCGGCTGGACGGCGAGGATCTCGTCGACGAGGGCGTCGCCGTAGGTGGTGCGCGGGTCGCGGGTCGCCCAGACCAGGCGGGAGGGGACCTCGGCGGCGAGGAGGTGGGGCAGGCAGGGGCCGATGCCGCTGCCTGTCGCGACGTAGACGACCTTGGTGAAGAGGGTCTCGATGTTGGCGACACCGGCTGTGGTGATGCCCTTCACCCAGACCCGGGACGGCATGTCGTCGATGAACGAGCCCGTCCAGTCGCCGGCCCGGGAGATCGTGAGCCGGAAGCCGGACTCGCCGGGCGTCGGGACGTTGGCGAAGGAGTGCCATTCCTTCAGGGGGCTGCGGCTGACCGCCGTGGAGGAGCCGGCGAAGGGGGTCTCGCCGTGGTCGAAGCGGGCCAGGACCACGTGGGACGAGGGGCGTTCGACGCGTACGTCGACCTTGCGCAGCCGCAGCCAGGGCAGGGCGACGCTGAAGGTGACCACGGACAGGACCGTGAGCGGGACCGGCCCCGGCGTGGACAGCAGGGTGTGCGTCCAGAAGAGGGCCAGTGCCGTCCAGCCGCCGAAGCGGTGGATCTTCTCGAAGTGGTCGTGGTGGCGGGAGCGGAAGGCGGGCAGGGCGGTGGCGACGATGACGGCCAGGAGTGCCACCAGGGTCCAGCTCACCGCTGTCAGCGTGATGTCGCCGCCCTCCACGGTCACCGCGACCGTCAGCGCCAGGAACCAGCACGCGCCCGCGAGCGCCGCGCCCACGTGCAGTCCGCCGAAGTGGTAGACCTTGCCCAGCGTCCAGCGGACCCGCAGCGGCCAACGGGGCGACGGCCAAGTGGCGAGGCGGAACAGGAGGTTGATGACGTACTGCTGGCGGACGACGATCGCGAGGGCGAGGTTGGCGATCGAGGCGTGCCCCAGGGTCGGCGTCGACAGCGGCCAGCCGACGCCCAGGAACACCAGGTTGGCCAGGATCACCAGCGCCGCCAGGCGGTTGTGGTGCATCAGGCGCGGATGCTTGAGCAGGCGGCGGGCGGCGGGGAGCAGCGGGGGCAGCTCGACGGCCTCGACGGCCTCGCGGTCGAGTGAGGTCGTCATCGGGCCGCCTCCTGGAGAGCGGTCCGCTCCTCGGCCAGCCGCAGCAGCGCCTGCTTGTCGATCTTGCCGCGGTCGGTCACCGGGAGGAACGCGAGCGGCAGGACGTCCGAGGGCACGCAGTAGTAGGGCAGGGCATCCGCCACCGCGCGGCGGGCCACGTCCGGGTCGACGTCCGCCGGGCAGACGAAGGACACCAGGTTGCGCGCGTCCCTCCGCAACGTCACCGCGCGCCCGCAGCCCTCGACCGACTCCAGTACCGAGGAGACGGAGTCGAGTTCGACGCGGAAGCCCCGCACCTTGACCTGGTCGTCGGTGCGGCCGAGGTGTTCGAGTGTGCCGTCGGCGGTCCAGCGGCCCAGGTCGCGGGTGCGGAACATCCGGCGGTCGCCGCCGAGGAAGGGGTCGGGGGCGTAGCGCTCGGCGTTCAACCGGTCGTCGCCCAGGTAGCCGGCCGAGACGCAGTCGCCGCCCGCCCACATCTCGCCGACCTCGCCGACGGGCAGGGGCCTGCGGTCGGCGTCGAGGACGTAGACCGTGTTGTTGGGGGTGGGGCGGCCGATGGTCAGCAGCGGGTCGGCCGGGTCGTGACGGCCCATGGTGTTGACGATGGTCGTCTCGGTGGGGCCGCAGCAGTTGAAGAACGCCGCGCGGCGGGCCCAGCGGTCGGCGAGCGGGCGCGGGCAGGGTTCCCCCGCGACGGCGACCGTGTGGACGCGTGGGCAGGCGGCGGGGTCGACGCCGGACAGCACGGTCGGGGTGGCGATCAGCACGGTGGCCGTGCGGGCCGCCGCCGCGATGTCCCTGCCGCGGATGACGAGGGTGGCGCCGTGCGCGAGGCAGCCGAGGATCTCCCAGGCCGCCATGTCGAAGGCGACGTTGAGGAGCTGGGCCACGCGGTCGCCGGGGCGGATGCCGAGGCCGCCCGGCTGGGTGAGCAGGATGTTGGCGACGTTGCGGTGGGTGACCTTCACACCGTTGGGGCGGCCCGTGGTGCCGGAGGTGAACAGGACGTAGCAGCCGTCGTCGGGTCGGACGCGCGGGCGCGGGGCCCTGGGTTCACCGCCGGTGGCGCGGCGGGGGCCGGGCACGTACGGCAGCGGCTCGTCGAGGGCGATCACGCGGTGGCCGTCCGGCAGCGGAACGCGGTGGGCGTGTTCCGCGAGGGTGAGGACCACGCGGGTGCCGGCCGTGCGGACGACATGGGCGAGCTGGGACTCGGGCGCCAGGGCGACGTCCTGCGGGACGTAGGCGGCGCCCGCCTTCAGGATGCCGAGCAGGCCGACGACCATCGGGATCGAACGGCGGACGAAGAGTCCGACGTGGTCGCCGGGGCGTACGCCCTCACGGACGAGGCGGGCGGCGAGGGCTTCGGCGTACCGGTCGAGCTCGCCGTAGGTGATCGTCGCTCCGAGGTGCTCGGCGGCGACGGAGTGCGGCGCGGACGCGGCCCACCGGGCCACGGCGTGGTGGACGAAGGGGTCCGGGACGGCGACCGTGGGGCCATGGCCGTACCGCTGGAAAAGATGCCGGTCACGGGGGGTTAAATGGCGCAGGGGCATGTTGGGGGGACCTCCTGGCTGGCTGTTTCGATGAACGGCGGGCATGCCGGGTGTCGAACGCCGTACGGGGTCGCGCGCGGAGCCAGTGTGCAGGCCGGTCTTTCAACGCTCAACGAGGCGTGCTCGGCCAATCACGGAACGGAACGCGCCACATGTGACGCCTTTCACATCAACGGCAACTTCCGTACCCTCCGGCGGCGACTGAGTGCTGGGCAGGTGTGCGCCTCACGGCGGCGGACCGGCGACGGGGAGGTCGCCGTGCCGGGCGCGTAACAGGGAGCCCCCGTCCGCGTAACACGGTCGAAGCACGCTGGAGGACATGCAGAACTCCGCCACGCCCACGCACTGCCCGTACTGCGCCCTGCAGTGCGGGATGAACCTGACCCCCGCTCCGGACGGGACCGTCGAGGTCAGCGAGCGCGCGGACTTCCCGGTGAACCGGGGCGCGCTGTGCGGCAAGGGCCGTACCGCGCCGGCGGTGCTGTCGTCCCGGGTCCGACTGACCTCCCCGCTGGTGCGCTCCGAGGGCACGCTGGTGCCCGCCTCCTGGGACGAGGCACTCGACCGGATCGCCGAGGGGCTGTCCCGGACGCGCGCGGAGCACGGCCCGGACGCGTGCGGGGTCTTCGGCGGAGGCGGGCTCACCAACGAGAAGGCGTACACGCTCGGCAAGTTCGCGCGCGTGGTGCTGGGCACCTCGCAGATCGACTACAACGGCCGCTTCTGCATGTCGTCCGCGGCGGCCGCCGGCATCAAGGCCTTCGGCCTCGACCGGGGTCTGCCCTTCCCGCTGGAGGACATCCCGAAGTCGGGCTGCGTGATCCTGGTCGGGTCCAACCTCGCGGAGACCATGCCGCCGTCCCTGCGGTTCTTCAACGAGCTGCGGGAGAACGGCGGCACGCTGATCGTCATCGACCCGCGCCGCACGAAGACCGCCGAGCAGGCCGACCTGCATCTGGCGCCCCGGCCGGGCACCGACCTGGCGCTGGCGCTCGGGCTGCTGCACCTGGTCGTCGCCGAGGGACGGGTCGACGAGGAGTTCGTCCGTGAGCGGACCGTCGGCTGGGAGGACGCCCGGGCCGCCGCGATGGCGCACTGGCCGGAGTACGTGGAACGGATCACGGGGGTGTCCGTTCCGCAACTCCGCGAGACCGTACGGATGTTCTGCGAGCCGGAGTCCGCGATGGTGCTCACCGCCCGCGGACCCGAGCAGCAGTCCAAGGGCACCGACACGGTGGGCGCCTGGATCAACCTGTGCCTGGCGACCGGCAGGGCCGGGCGCCCGCTGTCCGGCTACGGCTGCCTGACCGGGCAGGGCAACGGACAGGGCGGGCGCGAACACGGCCAGAAGGCCGACCAGTTGCCCGGCTACCGCAAGCTGGACGACCCCGCCGCGCGACGGCATGTCGCCGAGGTGTGGGGCGTGGACCCGGACAGCCTTCCCGGCCCCGGGCGCAGTGCGTACGAACTGCTGGACGCGCTGGGTACGGACATCAGGTCCCTGCTGCTGATGGCGTCCAACCCGGTCGTGTCGGCGCCGCGCGCCGCGCACGTCGAGGAGCGCATCAGGTCGCTGGACTTCCTGGCCGTGTGCGACGTCGTGCTGTCGGAGACCGCCGCCCTCGCGGACGTCGTCCTGCCGGTCACCCAGTGGGCGGAGGAGACGGGCACCACCACGAACCTGGAGGGCAGGGTGCTGCTGCGCAGGCAGGCCATCACCCCGCCCGAGGGCATCCGCAGCGACCTGGAAGTGATGCGCGAACTGGCCGACCGGCTCGGCGTAGAGAAGGGCTTCCCGACCGACCCCGAGGAGGTCTTCGAGGAGCTGCGCCGGGCGAGCGCGGGCGGACCCGCGGACTACTCCGGGATCACCTACCGCAGGCTGGCGGAGGAGAACGGCGTCTTCTGGCCGTGCCCGGCGAACGAGTTGGCCGGCGCCGCGAACGACGTGGCCGGCACGACGAACGATGCGGCCGGCACGACGAATGACGTGGCCGGCGCCGCGAACGACGTGGCCGGCGCCGCAACCCACGCGGCCCGCGCCGCGAATGACCTGGCGGGCACAGCCAACGCCCCGGCAGACACCGCGAACGACCCGGCGGGCGCCACCCCGGGCGCCCCCGGCGGCGACGGTCCCGCGCCGGCCGGTGACCTCGGCGACGCACACCCCGGCACTCCCCGGCTCTTCCTCGACCGGTTCGCCACCCCGGACGGCCGGGCCCGGTTCGTCGCCGTCTCACACCGGGCGATCGCCGAGGAGCCCGACGACGACTACCCCGTGCTGCTGACCACCGGCCGGGTCGTGGCGCAGTACCAGTCCGGCGCCCAGACCCGGCGCGTCGACGAGCTGAACGCCGCCGCGCCCGGCCCGTTCGTGGAGCTGCATCCCCGGCTGGCGGAACAGCTGGGCGCCGGGGAGGGGGACCCGATCGCCGTCGTGTCCCGGCGCGGACGCGCGGTCGCGCCCGCCAGGATCACGACCGGCATCCGGCCCGACACCGTCTTCATGCCGTTCCACTGGCCGGGTGAGGGCCGCGCCAACACCCTGACCAACCCGGCCCTCGACCCGACCTCCCGCATGCCGGAGTTCAAGGCGTGCGCGGTCCGCCTGGAGGCCGTGCGCGGGTGAACGGGGGCCGGACGACCGGCCCGACCGTCACCGCCGTGCCGGCTGGGCCCGTCCGTGCCGGCTCGGCCCGCCGTCCGGCTCGGCCCGCCGTCATGCCCGCTTCAGCCGCGCACCAGCCAGTCGCCGCTCCCGATGGGTGTCCCACGGGCGCGCAGGCGTGCGGCCACTGAGGGCGCGGCGACGTACACCCACGCCCGCACGGCCCGCCCCTCTCCCCCGAGGGTCACCTCGCACTCCACGCGTTCGTAGAGGTTGCGCGGATCGCCCGGCACGTACTCCTCCAGGCGGTCCAGCGCGGCCAGCAACTCCCCGTACGCCTCGGGCAGTGCGGTGACGACCTCGCCGTGGACCACTCCCCCGCGTCCCCACACCGCGTAGGGATAGCCGGGCCCGTCGTACAGCACCGCGCCGACGAGCCGGCCGGGCTCCTCGGACCGGGTGCGACCGCGCAGGAAGAGGCCGTGATTGGCCTCGCCGGGGCGGAGGGTGCCGTAGACGAAGAAGGGCAGTTTCCGGTCGCTCACAGAAACGATTCTCACCCCTCACACACCTCCCCATTCGCTCCATGGACACGACATGTCGGGGGCACCTTGAATCGTCGTCAAGATCCTTGTCGCCGCACGCCCCCCACCTGCGCACGCCCCCACCTGCGCACGCCCATGCCCCCACCTGCGCATGCCCACCTTCCCCGGTTGCGCCCGCCCCACTGCGCACGCCCCCCACACCGCACGCCTTTCAGGCGTCCTCCCTAGGAGACCGATGAGCCGTATACGGCCGTACGCCCGAGGTTCCCGCCGTCTCGCCACCACCTCAGTCGCCGCCACCACCGCCACCCTGCTGGCCGCCGCGCTCACCCCCACCGCCGCCGCGGCCGACCGGCCCACCCGGGCCTCCGCCATCGAGAACGCGGCGGCGGCGCTCGTGCACCGGGCCGCGGCGCTGGGTCTCACCGACGCGCAGGGCACGGCCGTCCGGGACGTGGTCGTCGACGCGGACGGCACACAGCACATCCGCTACGACCGTACGTACCGCCATCTTCCGGTCCTGGGCGGCGACTTCGTCGTCCACCTGGCGCCCGACGGCAGCTACCGCGGCGCCGACCAGGCCACCCGGGGCGCGCTCTCCCTCGCGAGCGTCACCCCGAAGCTCGCCGCCCCCAAGGCCGCCGACCTGGCGGCCGCCGCGCTGCGCGCCGCCAACCTCGGTGAGACCCTGCGACGGATCACCGCCAAGCCGCAGCTGGTCGTCGACGTGCTGCACGGTGCGCCGAAGCTGGTGTGGCAGACCGACGCGGTGGCGCAGGACTCCCTCGGCAACCCGGTCGCGCGGACCATCCTCACGGACGCCGGCACGGGCACCGAGATCGACGCCTGGGACACCATCGAGACGGCCTCCGGCGACGGCAAGTCCCTGTACGGCGGCACGGTTCCGCTGCGGACGACGCTGTCGGGATCGACGTACCAGCTGAAGGACGCGACGCGCGGGAACACGTACACCGGTGACGCGGCCAACCAGAACGACCTGTGCCTGCTGACCGTCTGCCTGAGCCGGGCGCCCTCGACGGTGTTCACCGACGGGGACAACCACTGGGGCACCGGCACGGCCGCCGACCGCGCGACGGTGGCGGTGGACGCGCAGTACGGCACGGACGTGACGTGGGACTACTACAAGAACGTCCACGGCCGTAACGGCATCGCGGACGACGGCAAGGGGTCCTACAACCGGGTGCACTACGGGACGCGGTACAACAACGCCTTCTGGGACGACAGTTGCTTCTGCATGACGTACGGCGACGGTGACGGGACGCAGCTCGGTCCGCTGGTGTCGCTGGACGTGGCCGGCCACGAGATGTCGCACGGTGTGACGTCGAAGACGGCGGCGCTGACGTACTCGGGCGAGTCCGGCGGTCTGAACGAGGCCACCTCCGACATCTTCGGCACGCTGGTCGAGTTCCACGCCGCCAACAAGTCCGACCCCGGCGACTACCTGATCGGCGAGAAGGTCGTCCGCTCCGGCTTCGGGCGGGAAGCCCTGCGCTACATGGACAAGCCGTCCAAGGACGGGGCGTCCGCGGACTGCTGGACCGCGGGCCTGGGCGACCTCGACGTCCACTACTCCTCCGGCGTCGCCAACCACTTCGCGTTCCTCCTCGCGGAGGGCAGCGGCACCCGTACGGTGAACGGCGTCGGCTACAACTCGCCCACCTGCGACGGCTCTTCGGTCACCGGAATCGGCCGGGGCAAGCTGGGAGCGATCTGGTACCGCGCCCTGACCGTCTACATGACGTCCTCCACCGACTACGCGGGCGCCCGCAAGGCCACGCTGAGCGCGGCGAGGGACCTGTACGGGGCCGACAGCGCGGAGACCGACGCGGTGGCGGCGGCCTGGAGTGCGGTCGACGTGGGGTGAGCCGGGTCGACGCGTGAGGCGCCCCGCCTCCGCGGACGCTGTCGGCTGACGCAGACGTGGAGCCCGGTGCGAGTCGACGCTCGCACCGGGCTCCCCCGTCCCAGGCCCGTGGTCGCGGAACAGCGTCCCCAGCTCGTCCCGGACCCGGATCGCCAGACTCCTCTTCGGGAAGGCGGCCCCGCCACCCGCACGGTCAGAGATATCGTCAACAATTGGTTGTGGTCATTCAGACGGCGCACTCGCGGTCGTCCTGGTCACCCGTTCACACGCTCGCCCCGCACCCTTCGGGTTCTTTTCCGGGTACGCCACCGGCACGCCGGTGACCTGCCGAAACGCCGTCCACACCTCTGGGGTTCCCCCCGATCTGACACCCATTCACCACATTTCTGACGCTCTCTCAGGAAGCGGTCTCGGCGCGGTGCCACTTACCTCGGAAGGGCAGCCCACCGAAGTGCACCGCTGAGCTCGAGGGAGCATCGATGCGACGTACCGCCCGTCTGCTGTCCGGTACCGCGTTCGCCGTCGCCGTGGTCGGCGTCGGTGCCGTACCCGCGTACGGCGGCAGCGCCGGCCTCCCGGCGGCCCACCTCCGGGGCCCCTCGGCCGGGGGTCTGGAGGTCTACCCGACCTCCGTGGTGCCGGGCGGGCAGGTCACGGTGAACACGGCGGACTGCGGGGACGGCGGCACGGCGGCGGGCGACGCCAGCGCGGTGGGCGCCGGGGCGTTCACGCTGGCGCCCAGCACGCACGAGGGCGACGCGATCGGGCAGTTCCAGGTGCCGCCGAGTGCGCAGCCGGGGACGTACGAGATCGTCGCGACCTGCGCGGAGGGCGGCAGGCGGGTCACGGGCGACCTGGTCGTCACGCTGACGTCCGCGCGCGCGTGGGTGCATCCGCGCGGAAGTGTGAAGACGGGGGTCGGCGGCGCCCTGGGCCCCGATCCCGTGCAGACCGCGGCCGGCGTGGCGGCTCTCGCCGTCGCCGCCGCGGGCGGTACCTGGCTCCTGCATCGCCGGGCGAGAGGCGACGGGATCTGACGGACACCCTCCGCTGTCCGTCCGCCGGTACCGCACACCCCTCCCCCTCCGGGTCCGACGCCCCTCGCGGCCCGGAGGGGGAACGGGGCCGAGCTCTCCTGAAGAGGAACCGCCATGCCCAGGTTCGGCAACGCCGCGATAGCGGCGGTCACCGTCGCGTCCCTGTGCTCCGGTGCGTGGCTGCTGCGCAGCGGCGCCGAGACGCACGCACCGCCGCAGCCGTCCGCGGCCGAGGCCCGCGTCGACCCGCGCGCCCAGCGGTCCGCCGCGCCCGCGCTGCCGCCCTCCCCGCCGGACCGGATCCGCATCCCCTCGATCCGGGTGGACGCTCCGCTGACGGGCCTCGGCCTCACCGCGACCGGCAGCCTCGACGTCCCGCCCGCCGCGCGGAAGAACCTCGCCGGCTGGTACGAGGCGGGCACCACCCCCGGCGAGATCGGCACCGCGATCGTCGCCGGCCACGTCGACAACGCCGATGGCCCCGCCGTCTTCTACGGCCTCGGCGCGCTGAAGAAGGGCGCGGCCGTCGAGATCGACCGGCGTGACGGGGGCGTCGCCGTCTTCACCGTGGACGCGGTCGAGGTGTACGACGCGCGGGCCTTCCCCGACGCGAAGGTGTACGGCGCGTCCGCACGGCCCGAGCTACGGGTGATCACCTGCGGCGGGGGGTACTCCCGGTCGACCGGATACCAGGGGAACGTGGTGGTCTTCGCGCACCTCACCGGGAGCCGGTGACGCCGCGGCGGGAGGCGCCCGGCGCGGTAGCGTGGCGATCATGGTGGGGTGGGCTGTCCGGCCGGCGTCGGCGGCGGACGTGGAGGCGGTGGCCGAGCTGCGTGCCGTGGTGCTGCGGGCGGATCTGGAACGGCTCGGGCGCTACGACGAGCAGCGCGTGCGGCAACGGCTGCGCGACGGGTTCGACCCGGCCTGCACCTGGGTGATCGAGGTGGGCGGCGCGTTCGCGGGCCGCGTGGCGTTGCGGCCGGCCGCGGACGCGCACTGGCTGGAGCACTTCTACCTGGCCCCCGAGCTGCAGGGCGGCGGTGTCGGTTCGGGCGTGCTGCGCGGGCTGCTGGAGCGGTGTGACCGCGCCGGCGTCCTGGTCCGGCTGAACGTGCTGCACGGCAGCCCCGCCCGACGGCTCTACGAGCGCCACGGCTTCACCACGGAGACCGAGGACCCGGTGGACGTGTTCATGGTCCGCAAACCGGCGTGAGCGGGGACGCGGCCCTGTGCGCCAGCCGACCTGAGCGGGAACACGACCCCGCCACACGAACCGGCGAGACCGCAAACACGACCCCGGCACCCGAACCGGTCCGAGCCCGCCCGGGACCTGCGCGCGCTGCCTCCTTCAGCGCGCGCGGGCCCCAGGGCAGGCGACGGGCACCGCCGCGCGCCCGCCGCGCGCGCCCCCTGTGCCGACGCCGGCGATGGCGATGGCCTCGTCGGCCCACGGTCCGTACGCGCCCCGGGATGCTCGCCCGGAGCCGGCGGATGAGCACCGAAACCGGCACCGGCCCGCCGGCCCGCCGCCGTGCCCACCCCCATCCCGTCCCCCGTCCTCACCCCGTCCCACCGCCGGGACTGGATACATGCAGCGTCCACCGACAAGTCAGGACGGAGAGCCCGGGCCGCCCCGGACCGGGTCCGCGGCCCCGCCTCACACCGCGCACCCGGCGCCCGCCCCGAACCCTCACACCCACCCCCCGCCCCCGCTGAGGGCAGCGTTCCTCGCGGGAAACAGAGGTGATGCCACCGGGTAACACCGACCACGCACGCTCCTGGACATGACCTCGAATACGCGTGTGGTGGTGATCGGCGCCGGGCTCGCGGGCGTCCGTCTCGCCCGGCGGCTCGGTGAGCTCGGCGTGAGCGTGACCCTCGTCGGCGACGAGGAGCACCGGCCCTACAACCGGGTGCTCCTCGCCGAAGTGCTGGCCGGCCGCTACAGCCCCGACGTGATCGCCCTCCCGGCGCCCGCGGAGCTGACGCGTGCCCGGGTCACCGGCGTCGACCGGGCCGGCCGGACCGTGGAGTGCGCGGACGGTTCCAAGATCGCATACGACACGCTGGTCCTGGCCACCGGCTCCAACCCCGTACTCCCGCCCCTGCGCGGCCTGTTCACCCCCGACCACGAACTGCCCGAGGGTGTGCACGCCTTCCGCACGATGGACGACTGTCTGGGCCTGTCCAAGGCGGTCCGGCCGGGCGCGAAGGCCGTCGTCATCGGCGGCGGCCTGCTCGGGGTGTCCGCGGCCCGCGCGCTCGCCCTTCGCGGCGCCCAGGTCGTCCTCGCCCAGCAGTCCGAGCGGCTCATGGAGCGGCAGCTCGACCCGGCCGCCTCCCGACTGGTCCGGCGGCACCTGGGGGACCTCGGTGTCGAGGTCCACACCGACCTCCGCGTCCGTGACGTGCGCTGCGTCAACGGCGCGGTCCGTTCGGTCGAGATGGCCGACGGATACGCCCTGGACGCCGACCTCGTCGTCCTGGCCTGCGGGGTCCACCCGCGTGTGGGTCTCGCCCGGGTCGCCGGGCTCGACGTCCGCAAGGGCATCGTCGTCGACGACGAGCTCCGTACGTCCGACCCGCACATCCGGGCCGTCGGGGACTGCGTCCAGCACGACGGCACGGTGTACGGACTCGCCACCCCGGCGCTCGAACAGGCCGACGTGCTCGCCGAGTTGCTGGCGAGCGAGGCGGGCGTCACCGGCAACCGCGAGGCCCGTTACACCGGCACCCGTTCGCTGACCCGGCTCACGCTGGCCGGGCAGAGCGCCTTCGACCTCGCCGCGTTCGGCGAGACGGAGCCGCTTCCGGGGGACGACGTAGTCCAGCTCACCGACGCCACCCGTGGCACCTACCGCAAGGTCGTCGTCCGCGACGACCGCCTGGTCGGCGGAGTCCTCGTCGGCGAACTCGGCACCGTCGGCGCGCTCGCCCGCGCCTGGGAGGGAGCAGAGCCGCTCCCGTCCGACGGCGGCCCCCTGCTCCACCTGCTCACCAATGATGGAGGCTCCTGATGTCCACGACCCCCACGATCGTGCTCGTCGGCCACGGCATGGTCGGCCAGCGCTTCCTCGAAGCGCTCGCCGAGCGCGGCCTGACCGCCACGCACCGCGTGGTCGTGCTGTGCGAGGAGCCGCGTCCCGCGTACGACCGCGTAGCACTCACCTCGTACTTCTCGGGCAAGACGCCCGAGGACCTCTCCATGACCGACATGGAGTTCATCAAGGACCACGGCATCGAGCTGTACGTCGGTGACCCGGCGGAGACGATCGACCGCGAGGCGCGCCGGGTGACCTCCCGCTCGGGCCTGGTCGTCGACTACGACGTCCTGGTGCTCGCCACCGGCTCCTACCCCTTCGTCCCGCCCGTCCCCCACAAGGACGCCGAGGGCTGCTTCGTCTACCGCACGATCGACGACCTGCTCGCCATCGAGGAGTACGCCAAGACCCGCTCCACCGGCGCGGTGGTCGGCGGCGGGCTGCTCGGACTCGAGGCGGCCGGCGCCCTGAAGGGTCTCGGACTCACCTCCCACATCGTGGAGTTCGCGCCCCGACTGATGCCCGTCCAGGTCGACGAGGGCGGCGGCGCGGCCCTCCTGCGCACCATCGAGGAGATGGGCCTGTCCGTCCACACGGGCGTGGGCACGCAGGAGATCGTGGTCGACGAGTCCGGCGCGGTCACCGGCATGAAGCTGTCCGACGGTTCCGAACTCGCCACCGACCTGGTGGTGTTCTCCGCCGGTGTCCGCCCCCGCGACCAGCTGGCCCGCGACTGCGGTCTGACGGTCGGAGAGCGCGGCGGCATCACCGTCGACGCACAGTGCCGCACCGTCTCCGACCCGCACGTCTTCGCGATCGGCGAGTGCGCGCTGGCCTCCGACGGCCGGGTGTACGGCCTGGTCGCCCCCGGTTACGAGCAGGCGGAGACGGCGGCCGCGACGATCGCCGAGGACGAGGCGGAGTTCACCGGCGCCGACCTCTCCACCAAGCTGAAGCTGCTCGGCGTGGACGTGGCGTCCTTCGGCGACGCGCACGGCACGACCGACGACTGCCTGGACGTCGTCTACTCCGACTCCCGCGCGGGCCTGTACAAGAAGCTGGTCATCGGCCGCGACGGCACGCTGCTCGGCGGCATCCTGGTCGGCGACGCGGACGCGTACGGCACGCTGAAGGCCTTCACCGGCTCGATCCCGCCGGTGTCGCCCGAGTCGCTGGTCCTGCCGGCCGGCGCCGGGGAGTCCGTCCAGCTCGGCCCGTCCGCGCTGCCGGACGAGGCGATCATCTGCTCCTGCCACAACGTGTCCAAGGGCGCGATCCGCGGCGCGGTCACCGACCACCAGTGCACGACCGTGCCCGAGGTGAAGAAGTGCACCAAGGCCGGTACCGGCTGCGGCAGTTGCGTCAAGGTCCTCGGCCAGCTGGTCACCGCCGAGCTGGAGGCGAGCGGCGTCGAGGTCGACAAGGGCCTGTGCGCCTGCTTCGGGCAGACCCGCGAGGAGCTGTACGAGATCGTCCTCGCCCTGCGCATCAACACCTACCAAGACCTCCTCGACCGCTACGGCCGCGACGGTGCCCGGGGCGGCGACGGCTGCGACATCTGCAAGCCGGCGGTCGGCTCGATCATCGCCTCCCTCGCCCCGACCATCGGCGCGAGCGGCTACGTCCTGGACGGTGAGCAGGCGGCGCTGCAGGAGACCAACGACCACTTCCTGGCCAACCTCCAGAAGAACGGCTCGTACTCGGTCGTCCCCCGCATCCCCGGCGGTGAGATCACCCCCGAGGGCCTCATCGTGATCGGTGAGATCGCCCGCGACTTCGGTCTCTACACGAAGATCACCGGCGGCCAGCGGATCGACATGTTCGGCGCCCGCGTCGAGCAGCTCCCGCTCATCTGGACCCGGTTGGTGGACGCCGGCTTCGAGTCCGGCCACGCCTACGGCAAGTCCCTGCGCACGGTGAAGTCCTGTGTCGGCCAGACCTGGTGCCGCTACGGCGTCCAGGACTCGGTCCGCATGGCGATCGACCTGGAGCTGCGCTACCGGGGCCTCAGGTCCCCGCACAAGCTGAAGTCGGCGGTGTCGGGCTGCGCCCGCGAGTGCGCCGAGGCCCAGTCGAAGGACTTCGGCGTCATCGCCACCTCCAACGGCTGGAACCTGTACGTCGGCGGCAACGGCGGCGCCACCCCGCGCCACGCGGACCTGCTCGCCCAGGACCTGACGGACGCCGAACTGATCAAACTGATCGACCGGTTCCTGATGTTCTACATCCGCACCGCCGACCGTCTGGAGCGCACCTCCACCTGGCTGGAGCGGATCCCCGGCGGCCTGGACCACGTCCGGGACGTCGTGGTGGAGGACTCCCTCGGCATCTGCGAGGAGCTGGAGTCCCTGATGACGGCCCACGTCGCGCACTACGCCGACGAGTGGGCGACCACCATCAACGACCCCGAGAAGCTCTCCCGGTTCGTGTCCTTCGTGAACGCACCCGACACCCCCGACCCGGTCGTCGGCTTCGTCCCCGAGCGCGACCAGATCAAGCCCGACCTGCCGTTGCTGTCCATCGGCATGCGGCCCACCGGAAACGCGGCAGACGTCCTGGAAGGAAGCGCCCAGCGATGACACTGGCACCCGAGACGACCGACCTGAAGGTCCAGCTCCTGCTCGCCGAGGAGTGGTTCACGGTCTGCGACCTGAGCCTGCTGCTGCCGGGCCGCGGCGTGGCGGCACTGCTGCCCGACGGCCGCCAGGTGGCCGTGTTCCGCGACCGCGCCGGCTCCCTGTACGCCGTCGACAACCGCGACCCGTTCAGCGGCGCGGCAGTCCTCTCCCGCGGCCTGCTCGGCGCCCAGCAGGGCCGGCCGTTCGTCGCCTCTCCGCTGCTGAAGCAGCGCTTCGACCTGGAGTCGGGGCAGTGCCTGGACGACGAGTCGGTGCGGATCGCCACCTACGAGGTCCGCGCCTCGTAAGAAGTGTTCTCGATCGACCGTTCCAACCGAATCCAGGCTCGGTCCGTGCCCAGGACCAAGGAGTTCGATCCCGAGGCCGCGCTCCAGACAGCTCTTGAGCTGTTCTGGCGGCGCGGCTTCGTGGCGACGTCGACGGCGGACCTGGTCGAGCACCTGGGCATCGGACGCGCCAGCATATACGCGACCTTCGGCAACAAGCACGAGCTGTACCTGAAGGCACTCCAGCGCTACCAGGAGCAGCTGCCGGACCTGCTGCGGGAACTGTCCCAGCCGGGCCCCGTGCTGCCCGCGGTGACGGGCCGCAGCCGTCCTCCACCTGGCCTCGGACGCCGCCGCCTCGACGGCGGGCACCGACCTGGTGGTGGACGGCGGCGCGACGGCCTGATCGCGCGCCCTCACCCCCGCAGCCGGTCGTAGGTGACGCCGGTCAGCTTCTCCGACGCGGCCCAAAGCCGTTGCCCGGCCGTGTCGTCGCGCGTCCAGGGCGCCCGCCAGGAGGATCCCGGCGTCCCGCGCCACATCACGAAGGCCGGGCCGGTGAAGGAGTCGGGGCGTACGCCGGGCGCGGTCGCGGCGTGCAGGGTGGGCAGGGCGCCCGCCTCGGCGGACTGGGCGAAGAAGCGGTTGCCGATCCTCATGAACCGCTCGGTGGCCCGGCGACCGGACATGCGGGGTCCCGCGGTCTGGAGGTTGGTGGCGGCGTACCCGGGGTGGGCCGCCGCCGCGACGACGTCGGAGCCGTGGGCGGCCAGTCTGCGCGCCAGTTCGTGCGTGAAGAGCAGGTTGGCGGACTTGGAGCGCGCATAGGCGGTCCAACGCCGGTACCCGCGCTCGCTGTTGAGGTCGGTGATGTCGATGTTGGCCAGCGCGTGCGCCGTGCTGGAGACGGTCACGACGCGCGCACCGGGCGTGGCGAGCAGCGTGGGCAGCAGCAGCCCGGTGAGCGCGAAGTGCCCGAGGTGGTTGACGCCGAACTGCGTCTCGAACCCGTCCACGGTCGTGCCGTACGGCAGCGCCATCACGCCCGCGTTGTTCACGAGCAGGTCGAGCCGGTCGTAGGGAAGGTCGGCCGCGAACTGCCGTACGGAGGCGAGGTCCCCGAGGTCGAGGCGTCTGAACTCCACATGGGCGCCGGGCACTTCGGTGGCCATCCGGTCGCCGGCCTCGACAGCGCGGGCCTCGCTCCGGCAGGCCAGCACGACCCGGGCGCCCCGCCGCGCCAGTTCTCGCGCGGTGACGTAACCGATGCCGCTGTTGGCCCCGGTGACGACGGCGGTTCGGCCGTCCTGATCGGGGATGTCCTTCTCTCTCCAGCCGACCATGGCCGACCTCCCTCAGCCGACGGGTGGGGGTTCAGCCTACGAGCGGAGGGCGCTCGGCGTAATCGTCCGGGAGGGGCCGTGTGTCGAGGTAGAACCACTCGGCGCCGGGGCCGGGGACGGAGGGCGGCGTCGAGGGGGCGGTGGCCGGTCCGGTCCCCGGCGTGACGGGCGCCGTCCGGGACGTGGACTCCTCGACCGGAGGTGTCACCGGCTTCGCCGGCCCCGGCATCAGCAGCTCCACCCGCAGGCCGTTCCCCCGCTGCTGGGCGGTGAACTCCTCCACCTGGTTGCGGCAGGCGTGGTCCAGGTGGGTCACGCCGGTCAGGTCGAGGCGGATACGGGGCCTGCCCGACGCCGCCGCGGCCTCCAGCGCCTCGATGACCTGCGGCAGCCGCAGGAAGGTCGCGTTGCCGGCCATGACGACCTTGGCGGTGTCGTCGTCGACATGCTGCCGGATCACGGTCTTGGACATCCGGAGCGCGGCCAGCACGATGCCGGCGGCGAGGCCCACGATCACGCCTTCGAGCAGCGCCGTCGCGAAGATGACCAGCGTGGTCAGGGTCATCACCGCGAACTCGCCCCGGTCCTGGCGCCACATCTTCGGGAACTCCTCCGGCGCGAACAGCTTCCACCCGCTGTACACCAGCACCCCGGCCAGCACCGAGATCGGGATGAGCGCGAGGACCTGCGGCAGCAGCAGCGCGAACGCCAGCAGCCACAGGCCGTGCAGGGTGCGGGAGAGGCGGGTCTTCGCGCCCGCCTGGACGTTCGCCGAACTGCGCGCCACCACGGCCGTGACGGGCAGGGCCCCGAGGATGCCCGCCACCGTGTTCCCGGCGCCCTGGGCGATGAGTTCGGTGTTGTAGCGGGTGCGCGGGCCGCTGTGCATACGGTCCACCGCGGCCGCCGTGAACAGGCTCTCGGCGGAGGCGATCACCGTGAAGGTGAGGATGGACGTGATGATCGCCACGTCCGCGAGCCCGGCGAATTGTTCTCCGCCGGGCACCTGCACGGCGGCGAGCAGATTGCCGACCTGCAGGGTCTTCACCTCCACCCCGGGCAGCGCGGCGACCCCGATACCGATGCCCACGGCGACCAGCGCGGCCGGCACCTTCCTGACCGGGCCCGGGACCTTCTTCCACACGAAGCTCAGGACCACGGTGAGGGCGCCGAGCAGCGTGGCGATCATCGCCTGCCGGTCGGTGAGGATGTCGGCGAACAGCCCCGGGATCCCGGCCAGGTTCTCGATCGGGGTACCGGGCGCGTTGTGGTCGGCCATCGGATAGGCCTGGCTGAACATCAGCGGCAGTCCGATGCCCGCCAGCATGCCCTGGACGACGG
The DNA here is from genome assembly GCF_001514265.1 of Streptomyces resistomycificus. Classification (GTDB taxonomy): domain Bacteria; phylum Actinomycetota; class Actinomycetes; order Streptomycetales; family Streptomycetaceae; genus Streptomyces; species Streptomyces resistomycificus. Next base: position 448,673 of record NZ_KQ948990.1, read on the forward strand.
CCAGGGAGATCGCCTGGAACATCCGGCCGAGCCGCACGACGCCGAGGACGATCTGCAGGATCCCGGAGCCCAGCACGATCACGCCGAGCATCGCCACGCCGTGTTCGGCGACGGTCTCCGCGACCAGCGCGGCCAGGCCTGCGGCGGGTCCGCTGACCTGCAGCGTGCTCCCCCGCACCGCACCGACCACCAGCCCGCCGATCACCCCGGAGATGATCCCGAGCTCGGCCGGCACCCCGGAGGCCACGGCGACGCCGATGCAGAGGGGAAGGGCGACGAGGAAGACGACGAGGGAGGCGGTGATCTCGGTGCCCAGGTCGGACTTGTCCCGGCTCCGGGAGGCCTGGGTGCCGCCCCCTGAGTCGTCGTACCCGGAGCCGTCACCCCCGGCCCCGTCGCGGGAGCCGGACGCCGGGCGGGTCCGGAAGACCGCGCCCCGTCCCTTCGCATGTGCCCCGCTCATCCGGTGTGCACCCGGAAGCGGCCGTCGTCGTCGAGCTCGGACACGCGCCCAGTGTCGATCTCGTAGTACCAGCCGTGCAGCCGCAGCCGGCCCGCGTCCAGCCGCTGCCGCACCACGGGGTGGCTGCGCAGCGCGGCCAGCTGGTTGACGACGTTGCGCTGGGCCACGTCGGACAGCGACGGGTCGTCGGGGCCGTCGAGCATCGGCGCCAGTTCGGGGCGGGCCACCTGCAGCCACGCGTCCACACCCGGCAGCGCGGTCAGGTCGTCGCCGGACTTCAGCGCGCCCATCGCGCCGCAGTGTGAGTGACCGCACACGACGACATGCTGAACCCCGAGGACCTCCAGCGCGTACTCGATGGTGGCCGCCTCGCCGCCGGCCCCGGGCCGCCCGTAGGACGGCACGATATTGCCCGCGTTCCGCAGTTCGAATATCTCTCCGGGCCGGGCACCCGTAATGAGCGCGGGTATGACCCGGGAATCCGAGCAGGTAATGAAGAGTGCCTCGGGATATTGCCCCTCGGCCAGTTTCCGGTATTCGCCACGATCGAATTCGACCCGCTGTGTGAACGTGCGGGCGCGATCCAGTAGAGCCTTCAACGACGCCTCCTCGATGGGAAGTTCGGGCAGGTCACCTCACCGTAGAAGGGCACGACCCAGAGGAAGGTTAAGTAAGGGCCAGAGCCCGGACAGGAATGGAACATTTCTTGTCGGCGTTCGCGCCGGAGCTGTCATCTTGTAGCGTGTCGGCTCCAGGGAGAGAATTTCCGATCAGGGCTGCCTGGATTCATGCCGGATCACGGAGAGACAGGACGCATGGGCATACGAGTACTGCTCATCGAGGACGACGAGACGATCGCCGAACCGCTCACCGAGGGTCTCGGACACTTCGGGCTGACGGTCGACCACGTCGCCACCGGCACGGACGGTCTGAGAGGACCGTACGGCGATGTGGTCCTGCTCGACCTCGGGCTGCCGGACATGGACGGCATCGACGTCTGCCGGGGCATCCGCCAGGTCTCCGACGTCCCGATCGTCATCCTCAGCGCCCGCGGGGAGGAGGCGGACCGCGTCCTGGGGCTTGAGCTGGGCGCCGACGACTACCTGGCGAAACCGTTCAGCATCCGTGAACTGGTGGCCCGGGTGCGGGCGGTGACCCGCCGGACCCAGCGGAGCCGGCTGACGCCTGCGGGGGTGGAGCAGGTGCCCGCGGCGGTGCCGTCGTACGAGCGGGCACCGGCGTACGACCACACGCCCACACCCGCGCCGACGCCCGCGCCCTCGGCGTCGCCCTCGCAGCCGCCCTCGCCCTCGTTCGAACCCGCGCCGCCGCCGTCGTACGACCAACCGCTAGTCGTCGACCGCCGGACCCGGCAGGTCTGGGTCGGCGAGGCCCGGGTCGCCCTCACCCCCAAGGAGTTCGAACTTCTCGCGCTGCTCACCGAGGATCCCGGGGCGGTGTACTCCCGGCAGCAGATCCTGGACCGGGTCTGGGACCCGCACTACGAGGGCCCGACCAAGACGCTGGATGTCCATGTCGCGTCGCTGCGGCGGAAGTTGGGACATCCGGCGTGGATCCGGACGCTGCGCGGGGTCGGCTTCCGGCTGGCGGTGCAGGGCGAGCCGAACGAGCAGCAGGTGGGCTCGCCATGACCCGCCGTCTCCTGCTCAGCTATCTCACGCTGGCCGCGCTGGTCCTGCTCGCCCTGGAGATCCCGCTCGGCTTCGTCTACTCGCGGGGCGAGCGGGAGCGGGTGGTCAACGCGGCGAAGGACGAGGCCGAGTCGGTGTCCGCGTACGCCGCGCTGTCCCTCGCCGCCGGCCGCGCCGAGCTCGACCTGCCCGGCCGGGTGGCGCACTGCGCCGAGCGCATCGGCGGGCAGGTGGTGGTCGTGGACGACACGGGCGCCCCGCTCGCCACCTCGCATCCGCTGACCGCGGCCACGTCCCGCACGCTGGCGTCCCGCCCGGGCGTGGAGGCCGCCCTGCGGGGCACCTCCACGGTGGACGTCCGCACCTCCACCATCGGCGGGGTGGAGTACCTGTCGGTGGCCGCGCCGGTGGGTCAGGGCGTACGGCCGGAGGGTGCCGTATGGCTGACGCTGCCGACCCGGACGGTCCACGAACGCGTGCACCACGTCTGGCTGTTGCTCGCCGTGGGCGGCCTCGGTGTACTCACCGCCGTCACCTTCGTCGGCTTCGGCATCGCCCGCTGGACCGGCCGGCCCATCCGCGAACTGGAGCGTGCTACCTACGAGTTGGCGGAGGGCGGCCGCGCCGAGCCCGTGACGGTCACCAAGGGCCCGCCCGAAGTCCGCAGCCTGGCAGCCGCGTTCAACCGCACGGCGGCCCGGCTCGCCCACCTCCTCGACTCGCAGCACGCGTTCGCGGGCGAGGCCTCACACCAGCTCAAGACTCCGCTGGCCGCTCTGCGTCTGCGCCTGGAGAACCTGGAACCGAACGTCACCGCCCGTGGCCGGGGCAGCCTCACCGCCGCCGTGACGGAGACGGACCGGCTGTCCCGCATGGTCGAGGGGCTGCTCGCGATGGCGCGGCTGGAGGAGCACGCGGCCACGCCCCAGCGGGTCGACGTGGGCGCGGTCTGCGCCGAACGCCACCGCACCTGGGCGCCGCTGTTCGACCGGCAGAACGTCTCCCTGGTCCTGTTCGCCGGCAGCGTGGGCCCGGTACTCGCCGTGCCCGGAGCCATCGAGCAGATCCTGGACAACCTCCTCTCCAACGCCCTGCGGGCCTCCCCGGCCGCGACCACCGTCACCATCGAACTGCGTCTGCACGTCCCCGCCCGCCGGGCCCTGCGCGACGCCCGCCCCCACTGGGTCGACCTCCACATCACCGACGAGGGCCCCGGCATGACGGCGGAGCAGCGAGCCCGCGCCTTCGACCGGTTCTGGCGCGCGCCGGGCGCCCCCAAGGGCGGCACCGGCCTCGGCCTCTCCCTCGTCCAACGGCTCGCGCACGCGAGCGGCGGCGAGGCGAGCGTGCGCGCGGCGGCGACCGGCGGGCTGGACGCGGTGGTCCGGCTGCCGTCGGCGGAACCCCCGGGGGGCCACGCGCCGGGAGGTGCGGCCCACCGGGGGCGGGAGGTGCTGGCGCTGCATGTCGCCGGTCACCTGCACGGTCATCTGCACCGCGCGCCCGCTTCACAGGCTGTCCATAGCGATTCCACCCCGCGCGCCTAGGGTCCGTCACCGCGCGACCCCGCCGCCGGCCGGTGGCGGGCCGGTCACGACACACCTTGGAGCAAGCGTGGAACGTCGTACCTTCCTGCGTGCGGCCGCGATCGGCGGCTCCTGCGCCGCCTTCGGCGGAACCCTGTGGCGCGGCGCCGCCTACGCGGCCCCCGCCCAGCCCGGAACGGGCCCCTACGGCGCCCTCGGCTCCGCCGACGCCAACGGCGTCAGACTGCCGAGCGGCTTCACCAGCCGGGTGATCGCCCGTTCCGGCCAGACGGTCGGCGGGACCTCGTACACCTGGCACAACGCCCCCGACGGCGGGGCCTGTTACGCCGACGGCACGGGCTGGATCTACGTCTCCAACTCGGAGATCAACCCGTCGGGCGGCGCGAGCGCGGTGCGGTTCTCGTCGACGGGCGCGATCACCTCGGCGTACCGCGTCCTGTCCGGCACCCGGCAGAACTGCGCGGGCGGCAAAACCCCGTGGAACACCTGGCTGTCCTGTGAGGAGGTCTCCCTGGGCTACGTGTACGAGACGGATCCGTGGGGCGTCCAGGCGGCCGTCCGCCGCGACGCGATGGGCCGCTTCAAGCACGAGGCCGCGGCCGCGGACCCGGTACGCGGGGTGATCTACCTGACCGAGGACGAGAGCGACGGCCGCCTGTACCGCTTCGTACCGACGACCTGGGGCGACCTGTCCTCGGGCACCCTCCAGGTCCTGGTCGCCGGCACGGCCACGTCAGGCTCCTTCACCTGGGCGAACGTCCCCGACCCGGACGGCTCCCCCACCACCACCCGCACCCAGGTCGCCGGTGCGAAGTCCTTCAACGGCGGCGAGGGCTGCCACTACGCCGACGACAGGGTCTGGTTCACCACGAAGGGCGACAACCGCGTCTGGCAGCTCGACCTCACCACCAACACCTACGAACTGGCCTACGACGACTCCCTCGTCACCTCCGGCACCGCCCCTCTCACCGGAGTCGACAACATCACCGGCACCCCCTCCGGAGACCTCTTCGTCGCGGAGGACGGCGGCAATATGGAGATCTGCGTCATCACCCCGGACGACGTGATCGCCCCGTTCCTGCGCATCAACAACCAGTCGTCCTCGGAGATCACGGGCCCGGCCTTCTCCCCCGACGGCACCCGCCTGTACTTCTCGAGCCAGCGGGGGACGAGCGGGAGCTCATCGGGCGGGATCACGTATGAGGTGCGGGGGCCGTTCCGGTCGTGACATCGCACATTGGTCACGGAATGAACACTTCACCTCCACAACCGTAGGCGCGGCAATACGGTCATCCCCTCGCGTAACACCCCAGGGGGACGACATGACCAACCCGTACACCAACGCCACGCCGCCCGTGCCGCCGACCGCTTCCGGTCCCGCCCCGAAGTGGGCCCGGAAGCGGTACGTGCTGCCCGCCCTCGCCCTGGCCCTCCTCATCGGCGTGGGCATAGGCACCGACAGCGACACGACCGCCGCCGCGAAGCCGACCGCCGCCGAGCCGCAGCCGACGGTCACCGTGACGGCAACCGCCACCGCCACCGCCACGGAGACGGCCGAGCCCGAGCCGGCCGGCACCGTCACCGCCACGAAGACCGTCAAGGTCAAGGTCACCAGAACCGTCACGGCACAACCGGCTGCCGCCGCCGAAGAGGACTCCTCCGACGCGGACGTCTACTACGAGAACTGCACCGCGGTCCGAGCCGCCGGCGCGGCCCCGATCCACCGCGGCGAGCCCGGCTACGCCTCCCACCTGGACCGCGACAACGACGGCGTCGCCTGCGACACCTGAGTCCCCGGACCAGCCCTGCCGGGCGCCACAGACGCCCGCCCACAGCCGTCGTCCCGCACCGACCACGGGAGCGCCAGACCCGCTCAGGGCCTGAGCCGGTCCTGCTGCACATCGAAACAGACCAGCCCCATCGAATCCGCCAAGCCCGCCGCGTAGGCCGACGCCTCCTCGGCCATACCCCAGCTCATCCCGAAGTAGACGAGCGGACCGCTGGCACCGTTGATCAACGGCCCGGCCGACCAGGGCGCGGTCCCCTCCTCGTCCTCGGTGACATCGCACCACCGCTCGAGTAGCGCGGCGACGTAGGCCTCGACACGCTCAGACGCAGGCTCCTCGGGCCCGCCGTCGAGATAACGGTCGTAGAGGTCGGTGAAGACTCTGCCGGCGGTCCTGTCGTCGGCTGGTCGCGCGCCTTCCCAGACAGCGAGGTCGTAGCTCATGCCCGGAGGCTCTCATCCTTCAGAGGAGGAGAGCTGTGTGCGCACCCAATCAGGATCGGGGTTGACGTGTGGCCGACCCGCCACGACGACGGTCGGCACCGTCTCACAGCCGTCGTTGGCCGCCCTCACCGCTGCCGCTCCGGCCGGGTCGCTCCAGATGTCGACCCAATGCAGCCGACGGGCGCTACGGCCCAACCGGATGCGCAGTCGCAGACAGTACTTGCAGCCCGGCCGCCAAAAGACGACCGGCCGGCCGTCGACCGCGCTGCGGCGTCGCGCCTCCGACGCGCCAATCGATCTCGGGAAGATCAGAGGCGAGTTCACGCCTGCGAGCACCACGAACACCAGCAGGAGTGTCGCGGCTGCGCCCGGGCTCCCGCTGAGGATCAGCCCAGTCGAGACGACCGAGCCGCAGAGCACAAGCAGCATCGGCAAGATCCAGGCGCGCATCATGATGACGCAGGCTATCGACGCCGGCAGGGCCGATCTGACGGGGGTTGAGTCGCGAGGGCTTTATTGCACACGCCGAAGAGGGCGGCACCCCCGCACAGGGTGCCGCCCTCTCTTCGTGATCCGGAACCGCCGCCCATCGGTGAGGGTCGGTCGGGGACAAGCGGCGGTTCCGGGGTTCGGGGTGGGGCCTCGGCGGACGAGGCCCCTTCCGCGGGGCCAGGGCCTAGCGGTGGTCGCTGCCGGCCGACTGGGACGCCGCCCGGCCCGCTTCCAGTCGGGCGACCGGGATGCGGAACGGGGAGCAGGAGACGTAGTCCAGGCCGACCTCGTGGAAGAAGTGGACGGACTCGGGGTCGCCGCCGTGCTCGCCGCAGACGCCGAGCTTGAGGTCGGGGCGGGTCGCGCGGCCGGCCTCCGCTGCCAGCTTCACCAGGGAGCCGACGCCGTCCTTGTCGATCGTCTCGAACGGGCTGACGCCGAAGATGCCCTTCTCCAGGTACGCGGTGAAGAAGCTCGCCTCCACGTCGTCGCGGCTGAAGCCCCACACCGTCTGGGTCAGGTCGTTCGTGCCGAAGGAGAAGAACTCCGCGGCCTCGGCGATCTGACCGGCGGTCAGCGCGGCGCGCGGCAGCTCGATCATCGTGCCGATGGCCAGCTTCAGTTCCGTCCCCGTCGCCGCCTCGACCTCGGCCACCACCTGGTCGGCCTCCTCGCGGACGATCTCCAGCTCCTGGACCGTGCCCACCAGCGGGATCATGATCTCCGCGCGCGGGTCGCCCTTCGCCGCCTTGCGCTCGGCCGCGGCCTCGGCGATCGCCCGTACCTGCATCGTGAACAGGCCGGGGATGACCAGGCCCAGGCGGACGCCGCGCAGGCCCAGCATCGGGTTCTGCTCGTGCAGGCGGTGGACGGCCTGGAGCAGGCGCAGTTCGTTCTCGTGCGGCTCCTGGCGGGACTCCGCGAGGGCGACACGGACGGACAGCTCGGTGATGTCCGGCAGGAACTCGTGCAGCGGCGGGTCCAGGAGACGGACCGTCACCGGAAGGCCGTCCATCGCGGAGAACAGCTCCACGAAGTCCTTCTTCTGGAGCGGGAGAAGGGCCTTGAGCGACTCCTCGCGCTCCGCCTCCGTGTCGGCCAGGATCAGGCGCTCGACCAGCTCGCGGCGGTCACCGAGGAACATGTGCTCCGTACGGCACAGGCCGATGCCCTGGGCGCCGAAGCGACGGGCGCGCAGCGCGTCCTCGGCGTTGTCGGCGTTGGCCCGGACACGCAGCCGGCGCTTCCTGTCCGCGAAGGCCATGATCCGGTGGACCGCCTCGACCAGTTCGTCGGCGTCGTTGGCGCCCGCGTGCATCCGGCCCTCGAAGTACTCGACGACGGGAGACGGGACGACCGGGACCTCGCCCAGGTAGACCTTGCCGGAGGACCCGTCGATCGAGATCAGGTCGCCTTCCTCCACCACGTGCCCGCCCGGGACCGTCATCCTGCGGCGCTTGGTGTCGACCTCCAGCTCCTCCGCGCCACAGACACAGGTCTTGCCCATGCCGCGCGCGACCACGGCCGCGTGGGAGGTCTTGCCGCCGCGGGAGGTCAGGATGCCCTCCGCCGCGATCATGCCGTCGAGGTCGTCGGGGTTGGTCTCGCGGCGGACCAGGATGACCTTCTCGCCCGAACGCGACCACTTCACCGCGGTGTACGAGTCGAAGACCGCCTTGCCGACCGCCGCGCCCGGCGAGGCCGCGATGCCCCGGCCGACCTTCTCCACCTTCGCGTCCTCGTCGAAGCGCGGGAACATCAGCTGGGCGAGCTGGGCGCCGGTCACGCGCTGGAGCGCCTCGGCCTCGTCGATCAGGCCCTGGTCGACGAGCTGGGTGGCGATGCGGAAGGCCGCGCCCGCGGTGCGCTTGCCGACCCGGGTCTGGAGCATCCACAGCTGACCGCGTTCGATGGTGAACTCGATGTCGCAGAGATCCTTGTAGTGGTTCTCCAGCGTCTCCATGATCTGCATCAGCTGGTCGTACGACTTCTTGTCGATCGCCTCCAGCTCGGCGAGCGGGACGGTGTTGCGGATGCCCGCCACCACGTCCTCGCCCTGCGCGTTCTGCAGGTAGTCGCCGTACACGCCCTGGTGGCCGGAGGCGGGGTCACGGGTGAACGCGACGCCCGTGCCGGAGTCGGGGCCCAGGTTGCCGAAGACCATCGAGCAGACGTTGACGGCCGTGCCGAGGTCGCCCGGGATGCGCTCCTGGCGGCGGTAGAGCTTGGCCCGGTCGGTGTTCCAGGAGTCGAAGACGGCGTGGATGGCGAGGTCCATCTGCTCGCGCGGGTCCTGCGGGAAGTCGCGGCCGGCCTCGGTCTTGACGATCTTCTTGAACTTGGTGACGAGCTTCTTGAGGTCGGCGGCCTCCAGCTCGGTGTCGACCGCGACCTTCTTGGCCGTCTTGGCCGCCTCGAGCGCCTCCTCGAAGAGGTCGCCGTCGACGCCGAGGACCGTCTTGCCGAACATCTGGATGAGGCGGCGGTAGGAGTCCCACGCGAAGCGGTCGTCGCCGGCCTGCTTGGCCAGGCCCTGGACGGACTTGTCGGAGAGGCCGATGTTGAGGACCGTGTCCATCATGCCGGGCATGGAGAACTTGGCGCCCGAGCGGACCGAGACCAGCAGCGGGTCGTCGGCCTGGCCGAGCTTCTTGCCCATGCGCTGCTCCAGCGCGTCGAGGTGCGCACTCACCTCGTCACGCAGTGCCGGGGGCTCGTCACCGCTGTCGAGGTAGACCTTGCAGGCCTCGGTGGTGATCGTGAAGCCCGGAGGCACCGGAAGGCCCAGGTTGGTCATCTCGGCGAGGTTGGCGCCCTTGCCACCGAGGAGGTCCTTGAGGTCCTTGTTGCCCTCGGTGAAGTCGTAGACGAACTTCACGCCCTCAACGCTCGCTGCCTGATCGGCTACGTGGGGATCTTTGTTTTCCGACACGGGTCTCGACTCCTCGAGGACGCGGTGGCTGCCCTGACGGGCAGGAACATACCCAGATCGAAGGCGTCTGGGTACGTCCACTTGCGCGTCATACGCCTGTAACCACTCGTCCGCCAGCGGATCGAAAGTCAAAGCTTGGCAAGCGAAGACAGGCACATGCTTTCACCTCTTGAACGCATCCGCGCTCACACTCCGGGAAATCCGCTCATCTGAGCACTCCTCGGCGCGTCTGTTTTCGATCGATGAACGATCAAGGCGTGGCACTGAGTGCCACTCCTTGGAGAAGTGCAGTCGATCAAGAACCGCTCATCTGAGCGCAACCCTTATCAAGGGTGGCGATAATCACGCTGTCACAGGCGCCGGAATTTCACCATGCGGACGCGTGGCGGTCCTGCGTCCGGACCCGCAAAACAACGGAAACCCGGTGGTCACACGCCCAGCACCAGCAACCGCTCCTCCACCCGCTCCGGCGCGTACAGGTGCTCCACGACCATCGCCCCGGCCCCGACCAGCCCCGCCCGCTCACCGAGCCGCGAGGTGACCACGTGCAGATGAGCGGTGGAACGCGGCAGTGCCCGTTGGTAAAGCAGTTCCCGTACACCCGTGAGGAAGGCGGTTCCGGCCAGATCCCCCGCGATCATCAGGACACCGGGGTTCAGAAGGGTGACGACGGTCGCCAGGACGTCCCCGACCTGCCGTCCGGCGTCCCGGGCCAGCGCCGCCGCCTCCGGGTGCCCGGACGCCAGCAGGTCCCGCACGTCCGAGCCGGACGCCGCCGGCACCCCGGCCTCCGCCAGCCGCCGGGCCACGGCGCCACCGCTGGCGACGGCGGCGAGACAGCCGTAGGAACCGCACCGGCACAGCGCGTCGGCGCCGGCCGGGACCCGGATGTGGCCGAGGTCGCCGGCTCCCCCGTCGACGCCCCGGTAGACCGAGCCGTCGACCACGACTCCGGCGCCGATGCCCGTCGACACCTTCACCAGCACGAAGGCCGAGCAGTCCGCGTGGCCGGTGCGCTGTTCGCCGTACGCCATGAGGTTCGCGTCGTTGTCGACCAGGACCGGCACCGCGGGGGCGCCGGTGTGCTCGGTGAACGCTCTCGCCAGGCGGCCTCTTATGTCGTAGCCGTCCCAGCCGGGCATGATCGGCGGCTGGACGACCCGGCCGGTGTCGGTGTCGACCGGGCCGGGGACCGCGAGTCCGATGCCGCAGACCTCGTCCGCCCGGTGGCCCGCCTTCTCCAGGAGCTCGGCGAACCAGCGGCCGAGTTCGCCGAGTACGGCGTCGGGTCCGTCCTCGACGACCAGCACGCCGGAGTGCTCGGCGAGGATCTCGCCGGTCAGCGAGAGGACGGCGGCCCGCGCGTGCCGGGTGTCCAGGTCGGCGGCGAGGACGACGGCGTGGGCGTCGTCGAACTCGAGCGTGATGGAGGGGCGGCCGCCCAGGGGTGAGTCGACTGGGCCGCCGGCGCCCTCGCGCAGCCAGCCCGCGCGGAAGAGGCGCTCCAGGCGGTGGCCGACGGTGGCGCGGGACAGTCCGGTGACCTGTTGCAGGGCGCCGCGGGTGGTGGCGCGGCCACTGCGTACGAGTTCGAGCAGGTCTCCGGCGCTCGCCTGGGCTCGTCCGGTCATGCGCACCCCCTTGTGTTTCCCAACCCTGCATTACATATTGGGTTTTGCGTGTTAAATAGACGTAACTCTACGGTAGCCACGACCGAACAGGTCGGCCGCACGTCCTTCGGGGAGCCCCGCGTGGATCGCACCGCCCAACTCGTCGGCCCTGCCACGCAGCACCCCGTCGCATACGATCCCGCCCTCGTGCCGGGTTCCTTGCGCCGCAGAGCCGTCCGCGTGCTGGAGGACAACTGGACGGGCGCCTCCACCGTGCCCTCGCGCAGCCTGTATCCCCACCAGTGGTCCTGGGACTCGGCGTTCATCGCGATCGGCCTGCGCCACCTGTCGCCGTTACGGGCGCAGACGGAGCTGGAGACGCTGTTGAACGCGCAGTGGGGCGACGGACGGATCCCGCACATCGTCTTCAACCCCTCCGTGCCGCTCGACGCCTACTTCCCCAGCCCCGACTTCTGGCGCTCCTCGACCGCCGGGCGGACCGCGGGCGCCCCGCGCACCGTACAGACCTCGGGGATCGTGCAGCCACCGGTGCACGCGCTGGCCGCGTGGCTGGTGCACCGCTCCGACCCGGGTCTGTCGCGGGCGCGTGGCTTCCTCGCCCGGGTGTATCCGCGGCTGGCGGCCTGGCACCGGTATCTGCTGCACCGGCGGGACCTGGGCGGGGGTTCGCTGGCGTCCGTGGTGCACCCCTGGGAACAGGGTATGGACAACAGCCCCTGCTGGGACGTCCCGCTGAGCCGCGTCACGCCCGCTCCGGCCCGTTCCTTCCGGCGCGCCGACCTCGACCACGGGGCGGCGGAGGACCGGCCGACGGATCTGGACTACGGGCGGTACGTGCGGCTGGCGGCCGACTACCGGGACGGCGGGTACGCCGACGGGCCGGTCCCGGGGGCGGCCCGCCCGGCGTCGGACGGGGGCGGCGGGGGGAGCCGGGTCGGCGGGTTCGCCGTCGAGGACCCGGCGTTCAACGCCCTGCTCATCGCCTCCGAACACGCCCTCGCGGACATCGCGCGGGAGTTGGGCGCCCCGGGCACGGCCCGGCACGCGCGGGCCGAGCGGCTGACGGCGGCGCTGGTGGAGCGGCTGTGGGACCCGGCGGAGGGGATGTTCTTCTGCCGGGACGTGCGGGGCGGCGGACTGATCCGTGAACGCTCCGTCTCCGGGCTCGTTCCGCTGCTGCTGCCCGGCCTGCCGCGGGACATCACCGGCGCGCTCGTCCGCACGCTCGGCGGGGCGCACTTCGGGCTCGGCGCCACCACCCGCCTGGTCCCGAGCTACGACCTGCTCGGCGAGGCCTTCGACCCGCACCGCTACTGGCGCGGCCCGGCCTGGTTCAACACCAGCTGGCTTCTGGAGCGCGGGCTGCGCGCCCACGGCGAGCGACGGCGGGCCGACGCGCTGCGCCGGGCCGTCCTCGACATCGCCGGCACGTCCGACTTCGCGGAGTACGTCGACCCGTACACCGGCGAGGCCTGCGGGGCCACCGGCTTCGGCTGGACCGCCGCGCTCACGCTCGACCTGCTGCACCGCGACACCCCAGGCACCGGCACCACCGGCACCACGAACACGACAGCCACCACAGACACGACAGCCACCACAGTCACGGGACTCATGGGAGGGGACCGGGGATGACGGACCGGCATCATCTGCTCGTGCACGGCGGGACGTTCGCCGCCGTGGGCGACAGCGGGGACATCAGCGGCGTACGGGGCGGCACCTCACCGGACGGGCTGTTCGTGCGGGACGCCCGGCACCTGAGCCGGTGGCAGCTCACCGTCGACGGGGCGGTGCCCGAGCTCCTGTCGCCGGTCGCCGACGGGGACACCGCGCGCTGCGTGCTGGTGCCGCGCGGCGGGCGCCAGGAACCGCCCGCCTACACACTCTTCCGGGAACAGGCCGTCGGGGACGGCTCGTTCGTCGAGTCCCTGCGGGTGACCAGCAACCGTCCGGTGCCGACGACGATCCGGCTCGCGATCACCGCGGACGCCGACTTCACGGACCAGTTCGAGCTGCGCGCCGACCACCGCACCTACGCCAAGACCGGTGCCACCCGCACCCGGCAGGTCCTCGACCACGGTGTGGAGTTCACCTACCGGCGCCGGGACTGGCGGTCCTGTACGACGGTGACGGCCGAGCCGGCCCCCGACGGCGTCGAGGAGACCGGCACCGGCGCCCGGCGCCTGGTGTGGACCCTGGATCTCGAACCGCACGGCACCGCGGAGCTGGTGCTGCGCGTGATGGCACGGCCGCACGGGGACCGGCGGACCCTGCGCGTACCGCGCTCCCCGGCCGCGCTGAACGAGCGGATCCTCGCCCTGGAGGGCGAGTTCGTGCAGGGCGTGGCCTTCCCGACGGGTTGGCCGGAACTGGCCGCGGCCTGTGCGCGCGGCCTCGCCGACCTCGCCTCGCTCCAGGTGGCGGCGACCGGTCCGGACGGCGAGGAGCTGCGGGTACCGGCGGCCGGCGCCCCCTGGTTCCTGACCCTGCTGGGCCGGGACGCCCTGCTGACCTCGCTGTTCACGCTGCCCTACCGGACCGACCCGGCCGCCGCCACGCTGCTCGCGCTGGCCGCCGCCCAGGCGACCGGCACCGTCCCGGAGTCCGTCGCCCAGCCCGGCAAGATCGTGCACGAGGTGCGGCACGGCGAGCTGGCGCACTTCGGGCAGGTGCCGTACGGCCGGTACTACGGCTCGGTGGACGCCACCCCGCTGTTCCTCGTCCTGCTCGGCGCGTACGTCGAGCACACCGGGGACGCGGAGCTGGGCCGCCGCCTGGAGCCCCACGCCCGGGCGGCGATCGGCTGGATGCTGGACCACGGCGGGTTGACCTCGCGCGGCTACCTGGTCTACCGCGCCGACCAGGGCGGTCTCGCCAACCAGAACTGGAAGGACTCCCCCGGCGCGATCTGCGCGGCCGACGGCAGCCGGGCGAGCGGTCCGGTGACGGCGGCGGGCGCCCAGGGATACGCGTACGACGCGCTGCGGCGCACCGCGTGGCTGGCGCGCACGGCGTGGGACGACCAGGTGTACGCGGCCCTGCTGGAACAGGCCGCCGCCGATCTGCGGGACCGCTTCCAGCGCGACTTCTGGATGGGGGAGCACTCCTTCCCCGCCCTGGCGCTGGACGGCGAGGGTCGCCAGGTGGACGCGCTGGCCTCGGACGCCGGGCATCTGCTGTGGTCGGGACTGCTCGACAAGGAGTACGGCGAGGTCGTCGGCCGGCGTCTGCTCGAACCCGACTTCTTCTCCGGGTGGGGCGTGCGCACCCTGGCCGCCGGGCAGCCGGCGTTCCATCCGCTGTCGTACCACCGTGGTTCGGTGTGGCCGCACGACAACGCGCTGATCACGCTGGGCCTGGCCCGCTACGGCCTGCACGACGAGGCCCGTACGGTCGCGCACGGTCTGGTCGAGGCGGCGACGGCGACCGGGCACCGGCTGCCGGAGGTGCTGGCGGGCTACGGCCGGGACACGCACGCGGCGCCGGTGCCGTTCCCGCACGCGTGTGTGCGGGAGGCGCGGTCGGCGGCGGCGCCGCTCGCGCTGCTGACGGCGGTCGGCGGGGCCTGACCAAGCCCGCGGCGGGCCGGTTGGCGAGGCGTTTGCCCGGTGTTTGCCGAGCACTGGGCAAACCGGCTGAACAGCGGACGGACGCGCACCGTACGGGAACACGGCGGATTCGACACCCCCTGGATCCGCCGTAACACCGGGCTTCGTACGGAAGGACCTTCGGGTGCCTGTCTTCACGCGCTTCCGCCGACCGCCGGACACGGACGCCCCGGCCGGTGACCCGTCGGTGAGCGAGCAGACCGCGGACGTGGTGACCGAGGCCGCCCCGAAGGCCGAGTCGGAACCGGCGCCCGCCGACCGTCCCTCCCTCAGGTCCCGGCTGGACCACTGGCGTTCGTGGCGCGCCCGGTACCCCTCCGCCGCCCGGGCGGTCTACTGGACGACCACCGCCGTCGCCGCCCTCCTCGTCTTCGTCGCCCTGCTGCTGCCGCCGGCCGTGGGTGCCCTCCAGTACAACCGGTTCACCCGGTTGCCGGGAGAGGCGATCGTGCTGGCGGCCGTCCTGCTCGCGCTGCCGCGCCGCCCGCGGATCGCGGTGGCCGTGCTGACCGGGGTGGTCCTCGGGGCGCTGACCGTGCTGAACGTGCTGGACATGGGGTTCGGCGAGTATCTCGGGCGGGGCTTCAACGTGGTGCTCGACTGGGGGCTGCTGGACGACGCCCAGGCGTACGTCGAGGACTCGATGGGCAGGGCGACGGCCGTCGGCGCGGCGGTCGGCGCGGTCGTCCTGGTCGTGCTGGTGTTCGTCGTCATGGCGCTGTCGACGGTCCGGCTGAGCAACCTGCTGGTCCGTGACACCCGGGCCTCCACCCGGGCCACGCTGATCGCGGGCACCGTCTGGATCACCTGCGCCGGCCTGGGCCTTCAGGTCGAGGGCATGCCGATCGCCTCCGACCGGGCGGGTGGGGCACTGAAGACCCAGGCGAAGCGGGTGCGGGACACCCTGCGGGACGAGGCGGCGTTCGCGAAGGAGGCCAAGGCCGACACCTTCGGTGCCACGCCCGGCAGCCAGTTGCTGCCCGACCTGCGCGGCAAGGACGTCATCTTCACCTTCATCGAGAGCTACGGCCGCAGCGCGATCG
The DNA here is from genome assembly GCF_001514265.1 of Streptomyces resistomycificus. Lineage (GTDB taxonomy): Bacteria > Actinomycetota > Actinomycetes > Streptomycetales > Streptomycetaceae > Streptomyces > Streptomyces resistomycificus. The sequence continues at coordinate 464,268 of NZ_KQ948990.1, forward strand.
AGGACCCGGCGATCTCACCGGGCGTGAACCGCACCCTGGACACGAGCAACGCGGCCCTGGAGAAGGCCGGTTTCCACGCCAGGAGCGGCTGGCTGACCTCGGCGACGTACGGCGGCAGCAGCTGGCTCGGCCACTCCACCACCATGTCGGGTCTGTGGATCGACAACCAGCAGCGCTACCGCACGGTCATGAACGGCGACCACCTCAGCCTCACCAAGGCCTTCCAGAAGACCGGCGCCTGGGACACCGTCGGCATCATGCCCGGGGTGCAGAAGGCCTGGCCGGAGGGCCGCTTCTACGGCCTCGACAGGATCTACAACGCCTTCCAACTGGGCTACCGGGGACCTAAGTTCAGCTGGTCGACGATGCCGGACCAGTACGCGCTGGAGGCCTTCCAGCGGCAGGTGCACGGCAAGAAGCGCGACCGGCCGCTGATGTCGGAGATCATCCTGACCTCCAGCCACCAGCCCTGGGCACCGATCCCGAAGATGGTCGGCTGGGACGAGATCGGCGACGGCTCGGTCTACGGGCCGATCGCCAAGGCCGGCGTCGACCCCTCGGAGGTCCTCACCGACTCCGGCCGCTCCAAGCAGGAGTACGGCAAGTCCGTGCAGTACTCCGTCACCAGCCTCACCCAGTGGCTGGAGCGCTACGGCACCGACGACACCGTCCTCGTCTTCCTCGGCGACCACCAGCCCATCGCCCGGGTCAGCGGCACCGGCGCCAGCCGGGACGTGCCGGTGTCGATCGTCGCCAGGGACCCCGAGGTCCTCGACAAGATCGCCTCCTGGCACTGGTCGGACGGCATCAGGCCCGCCTCCGACGCGCCGGTGTGGAAGATGAGTTCCTTCCGGGACCGCTTCCTGACGGCGTACGGCTCGACACCGCACCCGTCCAAGGACTGAGCTCCGCTGCCGGGTTCAGCCCCCGGACGTGTCCAGTTCCGCGTCCTCGCTGATCCCGGCGCAGTCGTAGGGGTCCTTCAGCCAGCCGTCCGGCAGCACCACCCGGTTGTTGCCGGACGTACGGCCGCGGGGCCCGTCGGCGCCGGCCGGCCAGGGCTGGTCGAGGTCCAACTCGTCCAGGCCGGCACGGAGTTCGGCCAGCGAGGAGGTGATCGCGAGCCGCTTGCGCATCTCCGAGCCGACCGCGAAGCCCTTCAGGTACCAGGCGACGTGCTTGCGGAAGTCGATGACCCCGCGCGCCTCGTCGCCGATCCACTCGCCGAGCAGTGTGGCGTGGCGGACCATGACGTCGGCGACCTCGCCGAGCGAGGGACGCGCGATGGCTTCCGTACGGCCCTCGAAGGCGGCCACCAGGTCCGCGAACAGCCACGGCCGACCCAGGCAGCCACGGCCCACGACGACCCCGTCGCAGCCCGTCTCCCGCACCATCCGCAGCGCGTCCTCGGCGGACCAGATGTCGCCGTTGCCGAGCACCGGGATCTCCGGGACGTGCTCCTTCAGCCGGGCGATGGCGTCCCAGTCGGCGGTGCCGCCGTAGTGCTGGGAGGCGGTGCGGCCGTGCAGGGCGATCGCGGTGACGCCCTCCTCGACGGCGATACGGCCCGCGTCGAGGTAGGTGATGTGGTCGTCGTCGATGCCCTTGCGCATCTTCATGGTGACGGGCAGGTCACCGGCGCCGCTGACGGCCTCCCGCAGGATGGCCCGCAGCAGGTTGCGCTTGTACGGGAGCGCGGACCCGCCGCCCTTCCTGGTCACCTTGGGGACCGGGCAGCCGAAGTTCAGGTCGATGTGGTCGGCGAGGCCCTCCTCCGCGATCATCCGGACGGCCTTGCCGACGGTCGCGGGGTCGACGCCGTACAGCTGGATCGAGCGCGGCTTCTCGGTCGCGTCGAAGTGGATCAGCTGCATGGTCTTCTCGTTGCGCTCGACCAGCGCCCGGGTCGTGATCATCTCGCTCACGAACAGGCCCTTGCCGCCGCTGAACTCTCGGCACAGGGTGCGGAAGGGCGCGTTGGTGATCCCGGCCATGGGGGCCAGGACGACGGGCGGCTGGACGGTGTGCGGGCCGATCTGCAGGGGCGCGGCGGGCGTGGACATTCCCCCATTGTCACGCACACCGCGGGGTACTCGGCACAGGAATCGTGTAGTGGTCATTAGTTAGACGCACTATCGACATCGGCGTTACGATGAACCTCATGCCCGAGCTCAGCCATCGCCGACGCATGCTCGTCCTCGCGATCTGCTGTATGAGCCTGCTGATCGTGAGCCTCGACAACACCGCCCTGAACGTCGCCCTGCCCTCGATGCAGCGGGAGCTGCACGCGAGCACGTCGGGCCTGCAGTGGACGATCGACGCCTACACCCTGGTGCTCGCCTCGCTGCTGATGCTCGCCGGCTCCACGGCCGACCGGATCGGCCGCAAGCGGGTGTTCATGGCGGGCCTGGTCGTCTTCACCGTCGGCTCCGCCCTGTGTTCCATGGCCCCCGACCTGGACATGCTGGTCGCCTTCCGCATGGTCCAGGCGGTGGGCGGCTCGATGCTCAACCCGGTCGCCATGTCGATCATCACCAACACGTTCACGGATCCGCGCGAGCGGGCGCGGGCCATCGGCGCGTGGGGTGCCGTGGTCGGCATCTCCATGGCCGCCGGACCGCTGGTCGGCGGTCTGCTCGTGGAGTCGGTCGGCTGGCGGTCGATCTTCTGGGTCAACCTGCCGGTGGGACTGACCGCGCTCGTGCTCACCCTGCGGTACGTCCCCGAGTCCCGTGCCCCCAAGCCCCGGCGGCCCGATCCGGTCGGCCAGGTGCTGGTGATCACGCTGTTCGGGTCCCTGACGTACGCGATCATCGAGGCTCCGGGCGCCGGGTTCGCCGCGGTCGCGCCGTTCGCCGTGCTGGCCCTCGCGGCGCTGGCGGGACTGCTCCGGTACGAGCCCCGGCGCGCGGAACCCCTCATCGACCTGCGGTTCTTCCGGTCGGCTCCGTTCAGCGGGGCGACGGTCATCGCGATCAGCTCGTTCGCCGCGCTGGGCGGGTTCCTGTTCCTGTCGACGCTGTACCTGCAGAACGTGCGTGGCCTCGACGCCCTGCACGCGGGACTGTGGATGCTGCCGATGGCCGTGCCGACGTTTCTGTGCGCGCCGCTGTCGGGGCGGCTGGTCGGCACGCTCGGGCCACGGATCCCGTTGCTGATCGCTGGTGCGGCGATGACCGCGAGCGGAGTGCTGTTCGCCGCGTTCGAGGCCGAGACGTCGAACGTCACGCTGTTCGCCGGGTACGTGCTGTTCGGGGTCGGGTTCGGCTTCGTCAACGCGCCGATCACCAACACCGCGGTCTCGGGGATGCCGCGGGCCCAGGCGGGAGTCGCCTCCGCCGTCGCCTCCACGAGCCGGCAGCTCGGGCAGACACTGGGTGTCGCCGTGCTCGGCGCGGTGCTCGCCGCGGGGGTCGGGTCGTCGTCGTACCAGGACGCCTTCGTCTCGGCCGCCGCGCCGGGCTGGTGGATCCTCGCCGGGTGCGGTTTCGCCGTGCTGGTGGTGGGCGCGGTGAGCAGCGGCGCCTGGGCCCGACGCACCGCCGCGCGAACGGCCGAGCGCCTGGAGTCCCCGGAGGTCCGCGAGGCGGCGGGAGCCGACACGTAGCTCCCGCCGGGCGCGGGCTCGCGGCGGCCGGTCGGCACTCCCCCGCGCGACAGGCCGCCGGCTCAGAACACGGCTTGGCCAACTCGCTGTGAAGGATCCCCGTTGATGTTGGTCTTGCTGCACACTCCTTGCTGCGTCAACAGTCCTCTCGTCAACAGACCCACGGGGCCCTGCCTTTGGAGGCAGCATGCTGGAGATCAACACGAGCAAGGTGAGCCGCTGGGACCAGCACGGACGTGAGCACGTCGTCCGGGTACGGCGTGCGGGAGTGCAGCGCACGATCCGGTGCGACACGTGCGGCTGGCGCCAGAGCGCGCAGTTCCTGCCGTGGCTGAAGGCGGAGGAGCACCTGGCGGAGGCCCACCAGGCGACGGTGGACCCGGCGGGGGCGTGACGGACACGGCCGCGGCCCTGGGCCCCCGCCCTGCTTCTCCTCCTCGCCCTTCTCCTCCGCGCCCCTCCCCTCTTCGCCCCCCCTACTCGTCCAGCTCGGTGAAGAGCGTCAGCTGGAGTGACCCCGGGGCCTCCAACCGGGAGTTCAGCGAGTTCCAGGGGGTCCGGGTCGGCTCGGCGAGGACCTCCGCTCCGGCGGCGGCCAGCTTCACGGTGGTGGCGGCGGAGTCGTCGACCTGGAACGCGACCCGGATGTGACCGGCCACGCGCTGCCCGACCTCGACCTCGTCGATGAAGTCGGCGTGAGGGGGGTCCGTCAGTTCCAGGGTGGCCCGGCCGGCCTCCAGGATGGTGACCCGGCCGCCCGCGGAGGCGAACGCGGCGCGTTCGGGCAGCCCGAGGACGTCTCGGTAGAAGTGCAGCGCCTCGTCGTAGTCGGCGGCCGTGACCACCAGGCGGAGTTCACGGACGGCTGGTTCGTCTGACATGTCGGCTCCTACGGGTTCCGAGCCCTCGCGGCGAGAGCTTCCACCGCGTTGAACTCTCCCTCAACACCGCACGGCAAAACGCCGGACGAGCTGATCACCTCAGCCCGTCCGGCGTCCGTCAGACCCGGTCGGCAGACCTCAGCAGCCGATCAGGCGGCTCGCCAGGTACCCCTCGATCTGGTCCAGCGACACCCGCTCCTGCTTCATCGAGTCGCGCTCGCGGACGGTCACCGCGTTGTCGTCCAGGGTGTCGAAGTCGACGGTCACGCAGAACGGCGTGCCGATCTCGTCCTGGCGACGGTAGCGGCGGCCGATGGCGCCGGCGTCGTCGAAGTCGATGTTCCAGTTCTGCCGCAGCGCCTGGGCGAGGCCCTTGGCCTTCGGGGACAGCTCCGGGTTGCGGGAGAGGGGGAGCACCGCGACCTTCACCGGGGACAGGCGCGGGTCGAGACGCAGCACCGTGCGCTTCTCCAGCTTGCCCTTGGCGTTGGGGGCCTCGTCCTCGATGTAGGCGTCGAGCAGGAACGCCAGCATCGCGCGGCCGACACCGGCCGCGGGCTCGATGACGTACGGCGTCCAGCGCTCGCCGGCCTCCTGGTCGAAGTAGGAGAGGTCCTGGCCGGAGGCCTTGGAGTGGGCGCCGAGGTCGTAGTCGGTGCGGTTGGCGACGCCCTCGAGCTCGCCCCACTCGTTGCCGCCGAACTGGAAGCGGTACTCGATGTCAGCCGTGCGCTTGGAGTAGTGGGAGAGCTTCTCCTTCGGGTGCTCGAACCACCGCATGTTCTCCTCGCGCATGCCCAGGCCGGTGTACCAGTTCCAGCGCTGCTCCATCCAGTACTCCTGCCACGTCTCGTCCTCGCCCGGCTTGACGAAGAACTCCATCTCCATCTGCTCGAACTCGCGGGTGCGGAAGATGAAGTTGCCGGGCGTGATCTCGTTGCGGAAGGACTTGCCCATCTGCGCGATGCCGAACGGCGGCTTGCGACGCGAAGTGGTCTGCACCTGGGCGAAGTTGGTGAAGATGCCCTGCGCGGTCTCGGGGCGGAGGTACGCGATGGAACCGGAGTCCTGCGTCGGGCCGAGATGCGTCGACAGCAGGCCCGAGAACTGCTTGGGCTCGGTGAACTGGCCCTTGTTGCCGCAGTTGGGGCAGTTCACGTCCGCCAGGCCGTTCTCCGGAAGGCGGTTGTGCTTGGCCTCGTAGGCCTCTTCCAGGTGGTCCGCGCGGAACCGCTTGTGACAGGAGGTGCACTCGGTGAGCGGGTCCGTGAAGGTGGCGACGTGGCCGGAGGCCTGCCAGACCTCGGGGGCCAGGATCACGGACGAGTCGATACCGACGACGTCCTCGCGCGACGTCACCATGTAGCGCCACCACTGGCGCTTGAGGTTCTCCTTGAGCTCGACACCCAGCGGCCCGTAGTCCCAGGCGGCGCGCTGACCGCCGTAGATCTCACTGCAGGGGAATACGAAGCCACGGCGCTTGCTCAGGCTGACGATGGTGTCGATCTTGTCGGCGGCCACGGTGCTCTCTTCATTACGACGACGGGCGACGAAGCGAGATGCTTCAGAGCATTGCTTCAGAGCGAATGCTTCAGGTTACCGGCGAGGACTCCCCTCCGATCAAATCGGTCCGGCTCCCGGGCTCTCACCGCCCTCTTACGCTGGTTTGTTGACAATCATTTCCAGATTTGTTGAAAATGACTGTCATGAACGTACGACGTCGCCTCATACCCACGGTCGCCACGGCCGCGGCCACCGCCCTCGGGCTGGCCACCCTCTCCGCCTGCTCGGGCGAGAGCGCCGCAGCCGGCAACACGGACAAGTTCGACGTCGTCGCGTCGTTCTACCCGATGCAGTACCTCGCGCAGCAGATCGGCGGGGACCACGTCAACATCACCAACCTGACCAAGCCCGGCCAGGAGCCACACGACCTGGAGATCAGCGCCAAGCAGACCGCGCAGCTCCAGGAGTCCGACGCGGTGCTCTACCTGAAGAACCTCCAGCCCGCCGTCGACGACGCGGTGGCCCAGTCCGACGTCAAGACGAAGATCGACGCCGCCTCCCTCACCACGATGGAGAAGCACGGCAACGAGGTCGGCGGCCACGCGGCCGAGCACGACGACCACGAGAACGAGGAGCTGGCCGGTCTCGACCCCCACATCTGGCTGGACCCGGTGCGTTACGCCCAGGTCGCCGAGGGTGTCGGCAAGGCCTTCGAGAAGGCCGACCCGGACAACGCGGCCGACTACAAGAAGAACACCGCCGCCCTGGTCAAGAAGCTCGGCGCCCTCGACACCCAGTACAAGGAAGGCCTGGCGAACACCAAGACCAAGGTCTTCATCACCACGCACGCCGCCTTCGGCTACCTCGCCGAGCGCTACGGCCTGACCGAGGAGGCCATCAACGGCCTCGACCCCGAGTCCGAGCCCAGCGCCTCGCGGGTGAAGGACCTTGAGAAGATGGCGAAGGCCGACGGCGTCACCACGGTGTTCTACGAGACGCTCGTCAGCGACAAGACCGCGAAGACCATCGCCGCCGACTCCCACCTCAAGACGGACGTCCTCGACCCCATCGAGGGCATCACCGCCAAGTCCAAGGGCGACGACTACTTCCAGGTCATGGAGTCCAACCTGAAGGCGCTCCAGACCGCCCTCGGCACCAAGTGATCCTTACGGAGGACCTCGTGAGCGAGCCCGTCATCTCCCTGCGCGGCGTCCGCGCCGAGCTGGGCTCGCGCCCCGTCCTGCGCGGTATCGACCTCACCGTGAACAGCGGTGAGGTCGTCGCGCTGCTCGGGGCCAACGGTTCGGGCAAGTCGACCGCGATCCGCACCATCATCGGCCAGGTCCCGGTCAGCGACGGCGAGATCGAGCTGTTCGGCGCCCCGCGCCGCCGCTTCCGCGACTGGGCGCGGGTGGGGTACGTCCCGCAGCGCACCACGGCCGCGGGCGGCGTCCCGGCGACGGTCACCGAGATCGTCTCCTCCGGCCGTCTGTCCCGCGCCCGCTTCGGCGTGCTGCGCAAGGCCGACCACGAGGCCGTCCGCCGTGCCCTGGAGCTGGTGGGCATGGCCGACCGCGCGAAGGACTCCGTCAACGCCCTCTCCGGCGGTCAGCACCAGCGGGTGCTGATCGCCCGCGCGCTCGCCGCCGAACCCGAACTCCTGATCATGGACGAGCCGATGGCGGGCGTCGACCTGGCCAGCCAGGAGGTGCTGGCGCACACGCTCAGGCAACAGGTCGCCGCCGGTACGACGGTGCTGCTGGTGCTGCACGAACTGGGCCCCCTGGAGCCCCTGATCGACCGGGCGGTCGTCCTGCGCGACGGCTGCGTCCAGCACGACGGCCCGCCGCCGAAGGCCGTCGGCCAGCACGCGCTGCCCGGCCACGACCACGTACACCCGCACGCGGCTCATGACGCCGAACCGATCCGGACGGGACTGCTGAGCTGATGGACCTCCTGAACTACGCCTTCATGCAGCGGGCGCTGCTCGCCGCCGTCCTGGTCGGCATCACCGCCCCCGCCGTCGGCATCTACCTCGTCCAGCGCCGCCAGGCCCTGATGGGCGACGGCATCGGCCATGTCGCGATGACCGGCGTCGGCCTGGGCTTCCTGCTGTCCTGGTCTCCGGTGTGGATGGCGACGCTGGTCTCCGTGATCGGCGCGGTCGCGATGGAGCTGATCCGCTGGTACGGCAAGACCCGCGGCGACATCGCCCTGGCGATGCTCTTCTACGGCGGCATGGCCGGCGGTGTGATGTTCATCAACCTCGCGCCGACGGGCTCGAACGCGAACCTGATGTCGTACCTCTTCGGTTCGCTCTCCACCGTCAGCGAGTCCGACGTCACGGCGATCTGTGCGCTGGCCGCGTTCGTGGTGCTCGTCACCCTCGGTCTGCGCCGCCAGTTGTTCGCGGTCAGCCAGGACGAGGAGTTCGCGCGGGTCACGGGCCTGCCGGTGCGCGCGCTGAACCTGCTGACCGCGGTCACCGCGGCGGTCACGGTGACGGTCGCGATGCGGGTGGTCGGCCTGCTGCTGGTGTCGGCGCTGATGGTGGTGCCGGTGGCGGCGGCGCAGCAGCTCAGCCGCAGTTTCGCGGCCACGTTCGCGATCGCCGTGGCCATCGGCGTCACGGTGACCATCGGCGGCACCGTGACCTCGTACTACCAGGACGTCCCGCCCGGCGCGACGATCGTGCTGCTGACCATCGCGGCCTTCGTCGCCCTGACCGTGCTGGCGGCCCCGCTGGCCCGGCGGCGCGCGCGGGCCACGGCGGCCGCGCACCCTGCCGGGGACCCGGCGGAGTGTGTGATTCCGGCCAGCCGGGAAGCGGACGGGAAGGTCGGCGTCTGACCGCTGACAGGCCGGGCTGGCACAATGGCCCGGCAGGTGCAGACGTGAGGAGGCAACCGGTGACGACCGCAGGACCGCCCGTGAAGGGCCGTGCCACCCGGCAGCGGGCCGCCGTGGCGGCGGCCCTCGACGAGGTCGACGAGTTCCGCAGCGCGCAGGATCTCCACGACATGCTCAAACACAAGGGCGACTCGGTCGGGCTGACCACGGTCTACCGCACTCTCCAGTCCCTCGCCGACGCCGGTGAGGTCGACGTCCTGCGCACGTCGGACGGTGAGTCCGTCTACCGCCGTTGTTCCACCGGCGATCACCACCACCATCTCGTCTGCCGCGTCTGCGGCAAGGCCGTCGAGGTCGAGGGCCCGGCGGTGGAGAAGTGGGCGGAGGCGATCGCGTCGGAGCACGGCTTCGTGAACGTGGCGCACACGGTGGAGATCTTCGGCACGTGCGAGGAGTGCGCGGCGAAGATGTGACACGGGACACGCGCAGGGGCGCCCCGGTCTCGTACCGGGGCGCCCCTGCGCGTGTGTCCGGGCTCTGTCTCTAGTCCTCCTGCCTGCCCTCCATGGCCAGCAGCTCCTCGTTCGGGATCGCTCCGCCGAAGCGGCGGTCGCGCGAGGCGAACTCCACGCAGGCCCGCCACAGGTCTCGGCGGTCGAAGTCGGGCCACAGGACGTTCTGGAAGACCATCTCGGCGTAGGCGCTCTGCCAGAGCAGGTAGTTGGAGGTGCGCTGCTCGCCGCTGGGGCGCAGGAACAGGTCGACGTCCGGCATGTCCGGGTAGTACAGGTACTTCTGGATCGTCTTCTCGGTGACCTTCGACGGGTCGAGCCGGCCCGCCTTCACGTCCTCCGCCATGGCCTGCATCGCGTCCGCGAGCTCGGCCCGGCCGCCGTAGTTCATGCAGAAGTACAGCGTCAGCCTGTCGTTGTCCTTGGTCTGCTCCTGGGCGACCTGGAGCTCCTTGGCGACGGACTTCCACAGCCGGGGCATCCGGCCCACCCAGCGCACCCGGATCCCGAGCTCGTCGAGCTGGTCGCGGGTCTTGCGGATGAAGTCGCGGTTGAAGTTCATCAGGAAGCGCACCTCGTCGGGCGACCGCTTCCAGTTCTCGGTGGAGAAGGCGTACAGGGAGATGTTCTTCACGCCCATCTCGATCGAGCCCTGCAGCACGTCCAGCACCCGCTCGGCGCCGACCTTGTGGCCCTCGGTGCGCGGCAGGCCCCGGTCCTTGGCCCAGCGGCCGTTGCCGTCCATGACGATCGCCACATGGGTGGGCACCAGCTCGCCGGGGAGTTTCGGCGGGCGGGCTCCGGACGGGTGGGGCTCCGGCGTCTTGTACTCGCGGCGCTGACGCCCCAGGATCCCGCGTACGGCCATGGCGCTTCTCGTCTCCTCGTGCTGGTTGCTAGGACTTCTCGACGTATCGAAGGGAGCGCAGCCCGCGCTCCATATGCCAGTGCAGGTAGGCGGACACCAGCCCGCTCCCCTCCCGGACATGCCGCGGCTCGCTCGCGTCCGCGGTCTCCCAGTCTCCCGTAAGCAGCGCGCCCAGGAGTTCCAGGGTCTGCGGCGACGGTACGACACTCCCCGGCACCCGGCAGTCGACGCAGACCGAGCCGCCGGCCGCCACCGAGAAGAACCGGTTCGGCCCGGGCATGCCGCACCTCGCGCAGTCGGTGAAGGTGGGCGCGTAGCCGTTGACGGCGAGGGAGCGCAGCAGGAACGCGTCGAGGATCAGATGCGGCGCGTGCTCGCCCCGGGCCAGCGTGCGCAGCGCACCGACGAGCAGCAGGTACTGCTGCACCGCCGGCTCGCCCTCGTGGTCGGTGAACCGCTCGGCGGTCTCCAGCATCGCCGTCCCGGCGGTGTAGCGGGCGTAGTCCGAGACGATCCCGCCCCCGTACGGCGCGATGGTCTCGCTCTGCGTGCACAGCGGCAGCCCGCGCCCGATCAGCTCGCTGCCGCGTGCGAAGAACTGCACGTCGACGTGGGAGAAGGGCTCCAGCCGGGCCCCGAACTTCGACTTCGTCCGCCGTACACCGCGCGCTACGGCCCGTACCCGGCCGTGACCGCGGGTGAGCAGCGTGATGATCCGGTCCGCCTCACCCAGCTTCTGGGTGCGCAGCACGACGCCGTCGTCACGGAACAGACTCATGGAGCCCATTCTCGCCTACGTTCAAGGCACCTCACCGCGACTGCGGGCATTGGCGTACGCGGTCATCGCGCTCAGCCGCTCGGCCGGGGTGGCGTGCCTCACGACACCCGGGTCGGCGTCCCACTCGCGGCCCCCGCCGTACGGTCTCAGTTGCACGTACGGCCCCTCGTGCCCCATGACGATCCCCACCCTCCCACTGCGGGTGTCCACGACGTACGCCCCCACCGGCGGGGTCATCGCAGCGCCGCCGCGAGTCGCCGCGCGGTCTCCACGGAACACCGCCCCAATTCCACGAGCGGACAGGGCGTCTCTCGCGAAAGACTCAGCGGATCGAGCCCTAGTGACGGCAGTGTAATTCCCGCGATAAGGAGCGCCTCGCGCAATTCCTTCACCGATTCCTCCGCCTCTTCGACGCAGCGCGCCGAGTGCCGTGACTCCACCGTGCTCCCCTCCCTTTTCGGGTTTCACTCTTCTCGCTTCCACCATGCCTGGTTGCGCCTACACTCGGCAGGAGTCTCTGCACTACAAGTGCGGGTCAGCGCTAGGGGGTTGGCTGTGGCCAACGGTTCGCGGCAGGCTGTCTGGGAGTTCTTCGGAGCAGAGCTGAAGCGGAGAAGGGAGGATGCCGGGATCACCCAAGTAGAGCTTGGGTTACGTGTCTTCGTGTCCGGAGCTTATATCGGCCAGTTCGAGCAGGCCATTCGAAAGCCCCAACTCGATATCGCACAGCGGATTGACGAGGCGCTACAAACCGACGGTATTTTCGATCGGCTGTGCCGGAAGCTCATCGACGACCCCCGGTACGCGGATTACTTCGCGAAGGCGGCGGAGCTGGAGGCTCTGGCGACGAGGATCTGCGAGTTCGCGCCGGCACTGGTGCCGGGCCTGTTGCAGACGGCGGGGTACGCGCGGGCGATCACGCTCGCGATGAACCCGTTCGCGCCGGACGACTACATCGAGGAGAAGGTCTCCGGCCACATGGAGCGGGGGCGGATCCTCAAGGACGCCACACGGCCCGAGTATTGGGTGATCCTGCACGAGAACGTGCTGCGCATCCCGGTGGGTGGGGCGGCCGTCATGGCCGAGCAGCTGGAACACGTGGCCGCGCTGGCGCATGAGCGGACGGTGCTGGTGCAGGTGCTGCCCAACGCGGCTGGGGCGTATGCCGTCATGACCGGCTCTCTCAAGCTCATGGAGTTTGAGGACGCACCGCCAACGGCCTATACGGAGGCGGTGTATTCGGGGAACCTACTTGACGATCCGGCCGTGGTGATGCGGGCACAGTCGGCATACGATCAGCTCAGGGCCGCCGCGCTGTCGCCGGAGGCGTCCCTGGCCCTGGTCGGATCGGCGGCGGAGGACTTCAGACGATGCGCGACTACGACCTGAGCAACGCACGCTGGCGCAAGAGCAGCCACAGTGACGGCAACGGAGGCGACTGCGTCGAGGTCGCGTACGACTTCCCGGGCGCCGCCAACTGGCGTAAGAGCAGCTACAGCGACGGCAACGGCGGCAACTGCCTAGAGGTCGCCGACGGAGTCCCCGGCGTCGTGCCCGTCCGCGACAGCAAGGTCACGGACGGGCCGGTACTGCTCCTCGGGACCTCCGCCTGGGCGGAGTTCGTCCGTACCGTCGGGGCCGCCGCCTGACGACGGCTGTCGGGGCTCCGGGGAAACCCCGAGAGCCGTTGTGGGGGTAACCCCCTCCACGAACACGGGAGTTACCCGGATGTGGCGAACCGTCAGGTTCGGCGAGGCTCTTCCGCATGACGCAGATCAAGCGAACCGCCGCCCTCGTCGCCACCTCCGCCGCACTCCTGGGTCTCACCGCACCTCTCACCACGTCCGCGTCCGCCGCCACCCCCTCCCTCCGGTGGGTGAAGTGCGCGGGCACCGGCCTCGACCCCCGTCAGCAGTGCGCGACCGTCCAGGTGCCGATGGACTACGCCGACCCGGGCGGCCGCACCATCGACGTCGTCGTCTCCCGGATCCCCGCCGAGGACCCGGCCGCCCGCCGCGGGGTGCTGGTGCTGATCCCGGGCGGGCCCGGCGGGTCCAGCCTCGCCAACCCCTCGGGCAAGGGGCAGAAGCTGCCGCGGGAAGTACGGGACGCCTACGACCTGATCGGCTTCGCCCCGCGCGGGCTCGCCCCTTCCACCTCCGTCGACTGCGGCCTCGACCATGCCGACCTCGCCCTCTCGAAGCTGCGGCCCTGGCCCGCCCCGGACGGGTCCGTCGCCGAGAACATGGTCACCGCACGGCGCCTGGCGGATGCCTGTGCCCGCAACGGCGGCGAGTTGATGCGGCACATCGACACGGTCGCCGAGGCCCGCGACCTCGACCGTGTGCGGACCGCGCTCGGAGAGCGGAGGATCTCGGCGTGGGGAGTGTCGTACGGAACGTATGTCGGCTCCGTCTACAGCCAGTTGTTCCCGCACCGCACCGACCGGATCGTCCTCGACAGCAACGACGACCCCGACCCCACCCGCGTTGCCCGCGCCTGGCTGGCCGGACACGAACAGGGCGTCGAGGACACCTTCCCCGAGTTCGCGAAGTGGGCGTCGACGCCGGACAACCCGGACCGGCTGGCCGGGACGGCGGCCGAGGTGCGGCCCTTGATCCTGAAGCTGGCCGCGCGGCTGGACCGTAAGCCCATCCCGTGGCCCGGCGCCAACCCGGAGGAGCTGAACGGCAACGTGCTGCGCCAGACCATGCTGGACACGTTCTACTCGCCCAGCCGCTTCCCCACTCTGGCCAAGCTGATCCTGGCCGCGCAGGCAGGAACCGTACCGCCCGCACCCGCGGCCCCGCCCGAGCAGGTCCTGCAGAACGTCACCGCGGTCGGCGCCGCGACGCTGTGCAACGACGTCACCTGGCCTGAATCGGCCGCCGTCTACCAGAAGGGCGTCGACAAGAGCCGTGCCGAGTACCCGCTGACCGCGGGCATGCCGCGCAATGCCATGGTGTGCGCCGCCTGGCCGTACCGGCCGAAGCAGGCACCGGTGCGGATCACCGACCGCGGGCCGTCCAACATCCTGCTCGTACAGAACGAACGGGATGTCGCCACCCCGCTCGCCGGTGCCCTCAAGCTCCGCCAGGCCCTCGGCGACCGTGCCGTCATGGTCACCGTGAACGCCACCGGCCACGACGCCTACCTCGCCAACGGCAACGCGTGCGGCGACGAGACGGTGTCCCGCTTCCTGGCCACGGGTGAGCGACCCGACAGGGACGTCTACTGCGCGTAGGCGGAACTCACGCGAGGGCTGCTTCGGGCCGGGTCAGGCACGCCTTCTGACGACCCTGGCGGTGCGACCTCGGCGAGGCCTCCCGACGATCCCGTCAGCGCCCCCGGCACCGGCCGTATGCGCGGGCGAGCGCGTGGAACGCCTCCTTGGGTTCCCAGTGCCACTCCGACGCCGGGTCGTCCGGGTGGTCCTTGATGGCCTTGGTGATGCCGTAGCTCGCCATGTCGAGGTCGTGGCGGGGGTCGTCGGGGCGGTGCGGGGCGTCCGCCGTGAGGAACTCGAAGGCCATCGCGCCGTACAGGCCCATCGACTCGAACACGTCGAGCAGGTCGGTCAGGTAGGCGGCCTGCACGCGCTCGCTGCGGACCGGGGCGCCCTTGATCTCCGGCGGGTCCTTCTCGTAGTCGACGATGTCCCAGCCCATGCCGCCCGCCTCGGGAGCGCCGACGAACGTGCAGGTGCCGAACTCGGTGATGGCGACGGGCTTGCCCCAGCGCAGGTACGTGCGCAGCTCACGGACGTAGTCGGCGCGGCGCGGGTGGTACGAGTAGTAGTCGACGCCCACGATGTCGAACAGCTTCCAGTCCACCCGGTCGTCCTGGGCGGCGGCGTAGCTCAGCCGGCCGCGGAAGACCGAGCGGGCCGTGCGCGCCGCCCTCGCGGTGAAGCGGTCCAGGCGGCGCTGCATGAGCTCCCGGTCGACCGTGCCCTTCCGCAGGTTCTCGATGCGTTCCAGGACGTTCTCCCCCGGCACGATGCCGGGCACGAACAGCCAGAACTCGCAGCCCACGCTGAGGTCCACGCTCGCGCCCTGCCGCCGCAGCCGCTCCGCGAACCGCCCGCACTCCGCGAGGTGTTCGAGGATGTCCCGCTCCGGGACGTCCCCGAGGGTCGGCTGGAGCCAGACGTGCAGTCCTCGTTCGGCGGCCTCGGCCGCGGTGGCGGTGAGGCGTTCGACGCCGTCCCCGGTGACGTCGAGGGTGTCGGCGTGCAGGTCGTCGCGGATCACCCGGACGTCCTCGCGCATCCGGGCGGTGCTGAAGGCGGTGCCGGGGGTCTCGCCGGCCCCGACGGTGTAGACGACGCCGCGACGCCTCAGCCCGCGCCCGGTGGTCGCCCGGGCGGCGCCGGCGGGTGAGACGGCGGCCGCCATTCCGACGGCCGCCGCGCCGGTCAGAAACCGTGCCCGACTGATCCCTTGGGTCTTCTCCATGCCGTCACTGTGGCGGCGCCGACCGTTTCCCGCCGTCGTCCGATGGTCTACGGCACCGCGACCAAGGGATGACGCTCGGCGCCGATCGCCTACCCGCCGGAGCCGAACCCCCGTACGTACCGCCGCTGCCACGGTGTCTCGACCGCGTGCCGGTCGTAGTGGCGGCGGACGTACGCGACGGCCTCGCCCGGCGGTACGCCGTCCAGGACCGCGAGACAGGCCAGCGCGGTGCCCGTGCGGCCGCGGCCGCCGCCGCAGGCCAGTTCCACGCGTTCACCGGGCGCCCGCTCCCAGACCTCGGTGAGGACCACGCGGGCGTCCTCGCGGTCGGCGGGCAGCCGGAAGTCGGGCCAGCGCAGCCAGCGGGACGGCCAGGGGACGTCCGGGGGCGGCTTGCCGAGGAGATAGACGCCGTACGACGGAAGCGGCGCCCCGGGCGCCGGCGGGTTCCTCAGGCCGCGCCCCCGCACCAGCCGCCCCGACGGCAGGCGCAGGACGCCCGCCCCCTGCTCCTCCCACAGCTCCACACTCTCCATGGGCCCCATTCGAACCCGGTGCCGGAGGCCGGGCAACCGAATCCGTGAGAACGGTGGTCTGGAGGGCGAGGGAGGGTGCTTGATGCAGGCCGAACAAGAGGCCCAGTTCCACGAATTCGTCAGCGCGCGGTGGTCCCGGCTCGTCCGGACCGCGTTTCTGCTCACCGGCGACGCGCACCACGCCGAGGACCTGACACAGACGGCGCTGGCGAAGGCGTACCGCTCCTGGCGGCGTGTGTCGCGCAGCGACAACCCGGAGGCGTACGTCCGTCGGATGCTGGTCAGCTGCAACAGCGACCGGTTCCGCAAGCGGCGGGTCGCGGAGTCGCTGACGGCGGCGCCGCCGGAGGTCGCGCGGCGTGACGAGGCCGTGTCGTGGGCCGACGAGCGCAGCGCGCTGCTCGGTGCGCTGGCGGGGCTGCCGCCGAAGCAGCGGGCGGTGATCGTCATGCGGTACTGGGAGGACCTGTCGGAGGCGGAGGTGGCCGAGACCCTCGGCTGCTCCCCCGGCACGGTCAAGAGCCAGGCGTCCAAAGGGCTGGCGAAGCTGCGCACGTATCCGGGGCTCGCACAGGTCCTGGACGGGCCCGAGCGCAGCCGCACGTCATCCGCGGGGCAGGGAGGAACCAGGTGAACGGGGAACAGCCACAGGGGCAAGGGCCGGGAGACGGGCCCGACTTCGAGGAGCGGCTGCGTGGGCTGCTCGCCGAGGACGCCTACACGATCCGGCCCTCGCCCGCCCCCTACCCGGCGATCCGGCACCGGGGCGCGGCCGAGCGGCGGCGCCGGGTGGCGGCGGCGGGGGCGGCCCTGGTGACGCTGGCGGCGGTGCCGGTGGGGGCGTACGCGCTGGGGGTTCCCGGCGGGGCGTCCGGCACGGCGTCACCGCAGACGGCGGTCAGCGCCTCGCGGTCGGCGGCGCCGACACCGACCGCGTCGCCCACGCCGACCGGGCCCGCGCGGCCGGCCACGGACAGGCAGCTTTTCGACGGCGTCAGCTTCGAGCAGGCCGCGGAGGGCCTCGACAAGTGCCTCGCCTACGACCGGCAGCACACCACCGGACCGGACGACGCGGACCTGGGCGCGGCCGACGAGTACCGGATCATCCTCGCGATGAACAGCACGGGTGACTCCAACACCCCGGGCGACGGCATGTTCGTCGTCGCGGTGCAGGAGAAGCCGGCGCAGACCCGACTGATCTGCAACATCAAGGACGGTGAGGCCTCGGGTCTGAACATCGGCGGCGGGGGCGCCGAGGGGTTGCCGCCGGACGCCGGCGCCGTGTTCCCCGACATGAACGGCGGCAAGCTCTACCAGCAGTCGTTCCTCGACAAGGGCAGCTGGAAGCTCCCGTTCCGCTGGGGTGTCATCGGCACGGTGAAGTCGTCGGTGGCCAAGGTGACGGTCTCCTACGGCGACGCCACCAGTGAGGCCGCCCTGGACCACGGCTGGTTCGTCGCCTCCGGCGTCCTCGATCGGCAGGTCACCGCGGCTCCGCACGTCAAGGGCTACGACGCCGGCGGCAAGCTGGTCTACGACTCCGACCAGGACAAGTACTACGAGAAGAACCTCCCGTAGGGGCCGTAGGTCCGGCCCGGTCCGTGGGCGCCGTACAGGGGTCGGCGCCCACGGACGCCGGGCAGGCTCGGGGGTCACCGCTCGGCCCACCGAGTCGGGTGGTGGGTGGGCATAGGCCGTGAGTGCGGGGGCGGAGCCCCCAGGGGCGCGCACCCCACGCACGGAGGCCGACCCCCGGTCACCTTCCCGGCGTCACCATCCCCGACTCGTACGCCACGATGACCAGTTGCGCACGGTCTCGCGCCCGCAGCTTGCCCATGATCCGGCTGACGTGGGTCTTCGCGGTGAGCGGACTCAGTCCCAACGCCTCGGCGATCTCCGTGTTGTTGAGGCCCCGCGCGACCAACGCCAGTACCTCACGCTCACGTTCGGACAGACACTCCGGCCCGCCCCCGGCCACCGGCCCCGACGGACTGCGCAGGAACCGCTCGATCAGCCGAGCCGTGGGACCGGGTGACAGTAGCGCCTCCCCCGCCGCCACCGTACGGATCGCGTCGAGGAGTTCGGCCGGACGCGTGTCCTTCACCAGGAACCCGGACGCCCCCGCCCGCAGCGCATCGACGATGTTCTCGTCGGTGTCGTAGGTGGTGAGTACCAGCACCTTCACACCGGCCAGCTCCTCGTCCGCGGCGATCAGCCGGGTCGCCTCGATGCCGTCCAGGTCGGGCATGCGCACGTCCATCACGACGAGGTCCGCGCGTGCGCCCCGCGCCAGTTCGACGGCCTCCCGCCCGGTGCCCGCCTGCCCGACCACCTCCATGTCCCGGGCCGACTCGACGAGCATCGCGAACGCCTCCCGTACGAGGGTCTGGTCGTCGGCAAGCAGTACGCGGATGGTCATCCGGTTCCCCCTCCGGGCAGGACGGCGGCGGCCAGCGGCAGGACGGCGGTCACCTCGAAGCCGCCCGGCCCCCGCGGCCCGGCGTCGAGTGTGCCACCCACACTGCGGGCCCGCTCCCGCATTCCGACCAGCCCGTACCCCGGCGTGCCGCCGGGCGTGGGCCCGGTGCCGTCGTCGCTGACCGACAGGTGCAGCGCGCCGTCCGCCTCGTACATCTCGACCCGGACGGCGGGCTGGGGCCCGGCGTGCCGTACCGCGTTGGTCAGGGCCTCCTGCACGATCCGGTACGCGGCGGCCCCCACGGCGGGCGGTGCCTGCCCGACCCGGACGTCCGGCCGGACCCGCGCGCCCGCCAGCCGCGCCGCCTCCACCAGGTCGGGCACGCCGTCCAGACCCGGCAACGGGCCGCGCGCGTCCCCGTGTTCGGAGGCCCGCAGCACCTCCAGCGTCGTACGGAGTTCGCCGCGCGCGCTGCGGCAGGTCTCGGCGATGTCGTCGAGGGCCTTGGCGACCGTCGCCCGGTCGAGGCGCTCGGGGTCGGCGGCCAGGACGTGCGCGGCGACGGAGGTCTGGACGCCGATGAGGGTGATGCTGTGCGCGAGCAGGTCGTGCAGGTCGCGGGCGATCCGCAGGCGCTCCTCGGCGACCCGGCGGCGGGCCTCCTCCTCGCGGGTGCGTTCGGCGCGTTCGGCGCGTTCGACGATCGCGGCGACGTACTGCCGGTAGAAGCGGACGTCGACGCCGAGGAAGAGCACGGCGATGATCCAGCCGGAGATCCGCAGCAGCTCGACGGCCTGCTTGGTGTCGACGGTGAGCATCACGCTCAGGGAGATCCCGAGGACGGCGGCGCCGGTCAGGAGGGTCCGCATGGGCCGGCCGGTGACGGCGACGGTGTACAGCGCCACGTAGGCGACCGGGGTGGGAGCGGAGTGGTTGTTGTCGAGGGCGTGGTAAGGCACGATCAGCGCCACCAGCGCGGCCAGCACGAGCAGCGGATGCCGGCGCCGCCACACGATCGGGACGTGCGCGGCGATCAGCAGCGTCCAGCCGAGGGCGTCCGGGCGGCGCCCGTCGTCGACCGACAGCCCGATGCACACGGCCGACGTGACGAGGGCGAGCGCCAGCAGCACGTCGTTGCGGGTGCCGTGCGGGACGGCCCGGGGGTCGCGGCCGATCGCGGCGAGGATCCGCTCGCCCACCCGGGGCCGTGTCCCCGGCGTGGGCGCCCGCGTGGGAATCGGCGTCTTGGGTACGGCCGTTGAGGTTGCCTGCACGGCTTCATCCTCCGCCAGGGGGCGCCCCTCCGGGAGGGGAGGGGCGCCGGTCTGTCAGGTCGGTCGGGTCGGTCGGGCCTGGTCGGTCGGGCCGGGTCAGTGGGCGGACGCGGCCGCCGGCTCGGGTTCCTTCGGCGGGACCGCGGGCCGCGGCTCCTTCGACAGCCGGCCGGGCCACCACACCCTGCGGCGCAGCGCGACGCTCGCGCTGGTCACCAGGTAGGTGCGGACGAGGAACGTGTCCAGCAGCACCCCGACCGCGATGACGAAGCCCAGCTCGACGAGCGGGACCAGCGGCATGTTGGTGAGCACCGCGAAGGTGGCCGCGAGGACCAGTCCGGCCGAGGCGATGACCCCGCCCGTGGTGCGCAGGGCGGTGAGCGCCGCGGTGACCGGGTCGACGCCCTTGAGGGACTCCTCGCGCATCCGGTGCATCAGGAAGATGCCGTAGTCGACGCCCAGCGCCACCAGGAACACGAAGGACAGCAGCCCCAGTCCGGGATCCGTGCCCTCGAAGCCGAAGACCGGCCCGAAGACGAGTCCGCCGATGCCGAGGGCAGCGCCCCACACGGCGACCACGGCGGCCACCAGGATCAGCGGGGCGACGATCGACCGCAGCAGCGCGATCAGGATCAGCAGGACCGAGAGGAGGACGAGCGGCACGACGATCATCCGGTCGCGGGCGTTGGTGTCCTTCAGGTCGAGCTGCTCGGCGCTGGGTCCGCCGACGTAGGAGCCGTCGAGTCCCTCGCGCAGGGCCTCGATGGTGGCGGTCTCCCCCGCGGACTGGGGCGCCGAGGCGGCGATGACCGAGATCTCCGTCCAGCCGTCGCCGCTGCGGCCGCGCTCCGCGTTGTCGACACCCTGGGTGTCCCGGGCGGCGGCCAGGGTGGTGTCGGCGCGGTCGGTGGGTGTGATGACGGTGATCGGCTGGGTGCCGCGCTCGGGGTAGGCCCTGGCGAGGGTCTCCATGGCGGCGACCGCGTCGGGCTTGCTGGTGAAGGTGTCCTCCTGTTTGAGGCTGCCGGGCAGGTTCAGGGTGCCCAGGGCGAGCGCGCCGAGCAGGACGGCGCCGCCCGCGAGGACGGTCAGCGGGCGCCGTCCGGCCGAGCTGCCCATCGCGGCGAACAGCGACCGGCGGACCTTGGGCGTGCTGCCGTAGCGGGGCACCAGCGGCCAGAAGACGCGCCGGCCCAGCAGGACGAGGACGGCAGGCAGCAGGGTCATCATGGCGACCAGCGCGCACAGCACGCCGACCGTGCCGAGCGGCCCCATCCCCCGGCTGGAGTTGAGGTCGGCGGCCAGCAGGCACAGCAGTCCGGCGGCGACGGTGCCGGAGGAGGCGAGCACCGCGGGCCCGCAGCCGCGCAGCGCGGCGGCCATGGCGTCGTACGGCCGCTCGACGCGCCGCAGCTCCTCGCGGTACCGGGAGACCAGCAGCAGCGCGTAGTCGGTGCCCGCCCCGAACACCAGGATCGTCATGATGCCGGAGCTCTGGCCGGACACGGAGGTCCCGAACCCCTGGTTGAGGCCGTA
The DNA here is from genome assembly GCF_001514265.1 of Streptomyces resistomycificus. Lineage (GTDB taxonomy): Bacteria > Actinomycetota > Actinomycetes > Streptomycetales > Streptomycetaceae > Streptomyces > Streptomyces resistomycificus. Next base: position 485,489 of record NZ_KQ948990.1, read on the forward strand.
GGCGACCCCCATCGACAGGTAGTCGGCGATGCCCGCGACAGCGAGCGGCACCAGCCACAGGAACGGGCTGCGGTAGATGAGGATCAGCAGCAGCGCGACGACCGCGGCGGTGGTGTAGAGCAGCGGCCCGTCGAGGGAGTTGTAGACCTCGCTCGCGTCGGTGGCGAGCGCCCCCTCGCCGCCGACGTCGACCGTGAGCCCGTCGGCGCTCGTGGCGATGTCCCGGACGTCGTTGACGAGCGCGTCCCTGGCCTTCTCGTCCGTGCCCGGTTCGGTGCTGGCGACCGGGTACATCAGGGTGGTGCCGTCCCGGGACGGGACGCCCCGCGGTTCGCCGGTGAGCTGGTGGGCGCCCGCGATCCGCTTGACCTGGTCGGCGGCCGTCGCCCGGTCGGCGGCGGTCAGGCCGCCGTCGCGGTGGTAGACGACCACCATCTCGGTGGCCTCCCCGCCGGGCAGCCGCTCCTGGATCTTCGCGACCTGGGTGGAGTCGGCACTCGCCGGCAGGTAGTCGACGGCCCGGTCACGCTGGACGTCCGAGAGTTTCGACGCGAACGGCGAGGCGAGCGCCAGCACGGCGATCCACAGCCCGAGCACCAGCCAGGGCACGGCACGCCGCCGCCGTACAGATGTCCTTGCGGCCCCCATGTGACGGGCCTCCCTCCGGTCGGGTGTCTGGGTCGTTCTCCAGACTCCCGGCGTGCGGGGACCGATTCGTCGGGCGCGAGGGCGAGTTGGGGGCTACTGCGCGGGGTGGCCCGCGGGCGCCGGTACTCCCTGGGGAGTACCGCGTCCTACGACGGTGTCCGCGCCGACACCAGCAGCCGGGTCACCTCGTCCGCGCAGATGGTCAGCGCGGCGCCCACGGTGGCCAGGACGTCGCGTTCGGCGGGGGTGTAGGGGCCGTCGGCGAGGGCGATCCGGGCGCCCTGCAGCAGGATCGACTCGCGGCCGGGGGCGGCGAGGTGGGGGGCCAGCGGGTCCAGGGCCTCATGGAGCTCTATGGCCAGACCGGCTCCGCACGAGCGGCCGTAGACCCGCCCGGTGTCCGCGGCCAGCGCCTCGACCAGGGCCTCCAGCTGGTCCTCCGTGCAGTCGTCGAAGCCGGCGGCGCGCACGGTGGCCGCGGCGGTCTCCAGGGACGTACGCGAACAGGTGCCGCCCGCGGACAGCACGGCGAGGGCGACCGTGTGGACGGCGTCGCGGAGCATCGCGGAGAAGCGGGTGGTGGTCGGGTGGTCGAGGACGTCGGTGCCGAAGTGGCGGCGGCAGGCCGCGCACTCCACGACGGGACCGGTCTCGCCGCGCGGCAGCACGGGCACCCCGACGAGGGTGAAGCGGCGACGCCCGGTCAGCCGCTGGAAGTTGCGGTCGCCTCCGCAGCCGGGGCAGAAGAATTCCCCGTCGCCGACGGGTGTCCACGCGGTACGCGTGCCGAGGAGGCGTGACAGCCTGACGGCTCGGCCGTTTCGTCCCCGTCCTGGCAGCACGTCGCACCTCCGTAACCCCCGCGGCAACATCGCCGCGCTTGCGTGATGTTAGCCACATCCGAGAGGTGGAGTCAGTACCTCCGACGAGACCTACCCGTGACCTGCACACCAAATGGCCGGTAAACGACGGGACCCCGCCCGCCGAACAAACGGCGCACGGGGTCTCAAACCGCCGGTGAGACTGGTCAGCGAGTCGCGCGGTTGACGGCCGAAACGACCGCCTTCAGCGAGGCGCGCGTCGTGTTCGCATCGATGCCGATGCCCCACAGGACCTTGTCGTCGATCGCGCACTCGATGTAGGAGGCGGCCTGCGCGGACGCGCCCTCGCTCATCGTGTGCTCCTGGTAGTCCAGGAGACGGGCGTCGATGCCGACGGACTGCAGGGCGTCGAAGAAGGCCGAGATCGGACCGTTGCCGGTACCGGTCAGGACCGTGTCGGCGCCGTCGACCGTGGCCTCGACGCGCAGGGTGTCCACGCCGTCGGTGTCGGTCGTCGACTGCCCGTTCTTGACCTGAATCCGGCCCCACGGGTTCTCGGGGTTGGGCAGGTACTCGTCCTGGAAGGTCGCCCAGATGTCGTTGCCGGTGACCTCGCCGCCCTCGGCGTCCGTCTTCGCCTGGATGATCTTCGAGAACTCGATCTGCATCCGGCGCGGCAGGTCCAGCTTGTGGTCGTTCTTCAGGACGTACGCGATTCCGCCCTTGCCGGACTGCGAGTTGACGCGGATGACCGCCTCGTAGGAGCGGCCCACGTCCTTCGGGTCGATCGGCAGGTACGGGACCGCCCACTCGATGTCGTCGACGGTGACGCCCTTCGCGGCCGCGTCGGCCTCCATGGCGTCGAAGCCCTTCTTGATGGCGTCCTGGTGGGAGCCGGAGAAGGACGTGTAGACCAGGTCGCCCACGTACGGGTGGCGCGGGTGGACCTCCATCTGGTTGCAGTACTCCCACGTGCGACGGATCTCGTCGATGTCGGAGAAGTCGATCTGCGGGTCGACGCCCTGGGAGAACAGGTTCATGCCCAGGGTGACCAGGTCGACGTTGCCGGTGCGCTCGCCCTGCCCGAACAGACAGCCCTCGACACGGTCGGCGCCGGCCATCAGCGCCAGCTCGGCGGCGGCGACGGCCGTGCCGCGGTCGTTGTGCGGGTGGACGGAGACGCAGACGTACTCGCGGCGCGACAGGTTGCGGCTCATCCACTCGAAGCGGTCCGCGTGCGTGGACGGCGTCGAACGCTCCACCGTGGCGGGCAGGTTGAGGATGATCTCGCGGCCCGGACCGGGCTGCCAGACGTCCATGACCGCCTCGCAGACCTCCAGCGCGAAGTCCAGCTCGGTGTCGGTGAAGATCTCCGGGCTGTACTGGTAGCCGAACTCGGTCTCCGGGCCCAGCAGCTTCTCCGCGTACTCGACGACCAGGCGCGTGCCGTCGACGGCGATCTGCTTGATCTCGTCCCTGGAGCCGCGGAAGACGACACGGCGGAAGACCGGCGCGGTCGCGTTGTACAGGTGCACGGTGGCGCGCTTGGCGCCCTTCAGCGACTCCACGGTCCGCTCGATCAGGTCCTCGCGGGCCTGGGTCAGTACGGAGATGGTGACGTCGTCGGGGATCGCGCCCGGCTCCTCGACGATGGAGCGCACGAAGTCGAAGTCGGTCTGGCCGGAGGCCGGGAAGCCGACCTCGATCTCCTTGTAGCCCATCTTGACCAGCTGGTCGAACATCCGGCGCTTGCGCTCGGGTGACATGGGGTCGATCAGGGCCTGGTTGCCGTCGCGCAGGTCGGTGGAGAGCCAGCGGGGGGCGACGGTGATCCGGTTGTCCGGCCAGGTGCGGTCCGGGATGTCGACCTGCTCGTAGCGGCCGTACTTGTGGATCGGCATGGAACTGGGCTGCTGGCGGTTGGCCATGATGCGGGGGCTCCTCGAGGGCGGGTCCGGAAGGACGGCCGACGGCGCAGCGCCAAACTCCGCGGGGAGGGGGTCGGCCTCGGTTACAGGCCCTCGCCGCGGCAGCTAAGGAGAAGCAGCCCGAAACGCATGATGCTCCGCAGCCTAGCTGAGCCGCGCCGGATGCGCGGGCCTGTATCAGTATGCGGGACCGCAGGGATTAATGGGACAAAAAGTGCGCCATACCACTTCGCTACGGACCGTGAGGGTTCGTGTCGGCACATTTCACCAATCATGGTGGCGGGTAGTGACAGCTTCATCACCCAGTGCAAGGGTGCCGGGCATGACGACCAACGGGGGCTTCGAGCCCGTCTTCTGCACCGTCGTTCCGCCACACGTCCTCGACCGACTGGCCCGCAACGACGACCCCGCACTCTCCGGCCCCGCCCGGCGGACGCTGCTGCGCGACAGCGAGCTGCGCAGCAGGCGCCGGGTGACGACCGAGTTCCGCCTCGCGGCCGCCCCGACCGCGAAGGCACCGTCCGACCAGCCGCTGCGCACCGTCTACGACGCCGGGCACCGTACCGTCCTGCCCGGCACCGAGGTCCGCGCCGAGGGCTCGGAACCCGGCCAGGACGCCACGGTCAACCGCGCCTACTCCGGGCTCGGCGCCACCTTCGACCTCTTCCTCAAGGCCTACGGCCGCCACTCCATCGACGGCGACGGCCTGCCCCTGGACGCCACCGTCCACTACGACGAGGACTACGGCAACGCCTTCTGGAACGGCGAGCAGATGGTGTTCGGCGACGGCGACGGCGAGATCTTCCTCGACTTCACCATCCCGATCGACGTCATCGGCCACGAACTGGCCCACGGCGTCACGCAGTACACCGCGAACCTCACCTACTACGGCCAGCCGGGCGCCCTCAACGAGTCGATGTCCGACGTCTTCGGCTCGCTCATCAAGCAGTACACCCTCGGCCAGACCGCCGCCGAGGCCGACTGGCTGATCGGCGCCGGCCTGCTCGCCCCGGGCGTCACCGGCAAGGCCCTGCGCTCCATGAAGGAACCGGGCAGCGCCTACGACGACGACGTCCTCGGCAAGGACCCGCAGCCCGGGACCATGGACGACTACGTCCGCACCGGCCGCGACAACGGCGGCGTCCACATCAACTCCGGCATCCCCAACCACGCCTTCTACCTGGCCGCAACCGCGCTGGGCGGCTACGCCTGGGAGAAGGCGGGACAGATCTGGTACGACGCCCTGGCCGGCGGCGAGCTGGGCGAGCGGGCCTTCTTCGGCGACTTCGCCAAGCTGACCGTCAAGGCGGCGCGCGAGCGCTTCGGTGCCGGCGGCGAGGAGCTCCAGGCCGTGGAGAAGGCCTGGGAGCAGGTCGGGGTGCGCATTCTCTGAGTCCGTACTAGACAGGGACCCATGCGTATTCAGGTCAGGCGCACGGGCGGGTTCGCGGGCATCGAGCGGCACGCCGAGGTGGACACCTCGGGGCGGTCCGATGCCCACGAATGGCAGGCCCTCGCCGAGAAGGCACTCGCCGCCGGCCGGGGCACACCGCCGATCGGCGTGCCGGACGGCTTCAGCTACCAGATCACCGTGGACGGGCGGACGGTCTACGCGGCCGACCCCCGGCTCACGGAGGAACAACGCAAGTTGATCAGCCGGGTGCTGAAGGAAGGCGCGTAACCGGTTGTTCCCGCCCAGCCGTTGACTTCCGTTACCGCTGGTACGGATGATCCGGCCCATGGCGACCGATGACCGCAGTGCGGCCCACCCGATACCCCGGTTCCCCGACGGCTTCCTCTGGGGCGTCTCGACCTCCGCCCACCAGATCGAGGGGGCGGCGGACCGGCGTGAGCCGTCCGTGTGGGACGCGTTCGCGGCCGAGCCCGGACGGGTGAAGGACGGCTCGACGGCGGACGTGGCCTGCGACCACTACCACCGCCACGGCGAGGACGTGGCCCTGCTGGCCGGCCTGGGCGTGGACGCGTACCGCTTCTCGGTCTCCTGGCCGAGGGTGCGTGCCGAGGGCGGCCTGGACTTCTACGACCGCCTGGTCGACGACCTGTGCGCGGCGGGCGTCCGCCCGATGCCGACGCTCTTCCACTGGGACCTGCCGCTGGCGCTGCAGGAGACGGGCGGCTGGCTGGAGCGCGACACGGCGGCGCGGTTCGCGGACCACGTGTCGGTCGTCGCCGATCGTCTCGGTGACCGCGTCAAGAAGTGGGTCACCATCAACGAGCCCGCCGAACACACGCTGTTCGGGCACGCGTTGGGCGCGCACGCGCCGGGCGGGCAGCTGATGTTCGACGCGCTTCCCGCCGCCCACCACCAGCTCCTGGCGCACGGGCTGGCCGTCCGGGCCCTGCGCGCCGCCGGCGCCACGGACGTCGGCATCGCCAACTCCCACGGGCCGACGTGGCCGGCGTCGCGGGAGACGGCGGACGTGGAGGCGGCGGCCTTCTACGACCTGCTGCTGAACCGGCTGTTCGCGGATCCGGTCCTGCTGGGCGAATACCCGGAGGGGCTCGGCGAGTTGATGCCGGGCGACGTCGCCGCGGACCTCAAGGTCATCGGGGAGCCGCTGGACTGGTACGGCGTGAACTACTACGCGCCGACCCGCGTGGGCGCCCCGCAGGGCGAGGACATCGAGTTCGGCGGCCTGACGATCCCGGCGGAACTCCCCTTCTCGGTACGGGAGATCGAGGGGGTCCCGGTCACCGACTTCGGCTGGCCGGTGGTCCCCCAGGCCCTCACGGAACTCCTCACCACCCTCCGCGACCGCTACGCCGACCGGCTCCCCCCGGTCGTCATCACCGAGAACGGCTGCAGCTACGAGGGCCTCGACGACCAGGCCCGCATCACCTACCTGGACGGCCACGTCCGTGCCCTGCACGAGGCGGTCGAGGCGGGCGTGGACGTGCGCGGCTACTTCGTGTGGTCGCTGCTGGACAACTTCGAGTGGGCGGAGGGGTTCGCGCAGCGGTTCGGCCTGGTCCACGTGGACTTCGAGACGCTGGTCAGGACGCCGAAGGCGTCGTACACGTGGTTCCGCGACATGCTGAGGGCACAGCGCTGAGGTCCCTGGGGGCTCCGGCCCCCGGGCCCAGGGGGCCGGGCCCCCTGGGCGGTGCGCTCAGAAGCCCAGCTTGCGCAGCTGGCGCGGGTCGCGCTGCCAGTCCTTCGCCACCTTGACGTGCAGGTCCAGGAAGACCGGCGTCCCCAGCAGCGCCTCGATCTGCTTGCGGGACTTGATGCCGACGTCCTTCAGGCGCTTGCCCTTGGGGCCGATGATGATGCCCTTCTGGCTGGGGCGCTCGATGTAGACGAAGGCGTGGATGTCGAGGAGGGGCTTGTCGGCTGGGCGGTCCTCGCGCGGCAGCATCTCCTCGACGACCACGGCGATGGAGTGCGGCAGCTCGTCGCGGACGCCTTCCAGCGCGGCCTCACGGATCAGCTCCGCGATCATGATCTGCTCGGGCTCGTCGGTGAGGTCACCCTCGGGGTAGAGGGCCGGGCCCTCGGGCAGCATCGGGATCAGCAGGTCCGCCAGCAGGTCGACCTGCTTGTTCGCGGTCGCCGACACCGGGACGATCTCCGCCCACTCGATGCCCAGCTCCCTGCCGAGCTGGTCGACGGCGATCAGCTGCTCGGCCAGGGTCTTGGAGTCGACGAGGTCGGTCTTCGTGATGATCGCGACCTTCGGGGACTTCTTGATCCCCGCCAGTTCCTTCGCGATGAAACGGTCGCCGGGACCGAGCTTCTCGTTCGCCGGCAGGCAGAAGCCGATCACGTCGACCTCGGCCCAGGTGGTGCGGACCACGTCGTTCAGCCGCTCACCGAGCAGCGTGCGCGGCTTGTGCAGCCCGGGGGTGTCCACCAGGATCAGCTGGGCCTCGGGCCGGTGCACGATCCCGCGTACCGTGTGACGCGTCGTCTGCGGCTGGTTGGCGGTGATCGCCACCTTCTGCCCGACCAGAGCGTTCGTGAGGGTGGACTTGCCCGCGTTGGGACGACCGACGAAGCAGGCGAAGCCGGCCCGGTGGACAGCTTCGGCCGGCTCTTCGGATGACTGGGTACGAGCGCTCATGCCGCCCATTCTCCCTGATCCACGGAGCCCCGCCGTACAACCGTCCGCACACCCCCCTTCCGGTGAGCGTTCGGAAACCCCCACGCAACGAAACGTCACGGAAACACACCCGTACGCGTCCGGAAACGCACGCCGGTGAACCTCTGACGAGCCCCCACACCGTTGGAGACAACCGTGACCCTCGCCGCCGCCCACGCCGCAGAAATAGACACCGGCGACACCGCCTGGCTGCTCGCCGCGACCGCCCTGGTGCTGCTGATGACCCCGGGCCTGGCCCTCTTCTACGGCGGCATGGTCCGCACGAAGAGCGTCCTCAACATGCTGATGATGAGTTTCGTGTCGATCGCCCTGGTCACGGTGGTGTGGCTGGCCGTCGGCTACTCCCTCGCCTTCGGCGACGACGTCGGCGGCGGGCTCATCGGCGGCCTCGACCACGTCGGGATGTCCGGCCTCGGCCCCGACAGCGTCCACGGCACCGTGCCCACCCTCCTCTTCGCCACCTTCCAGCTCACCTTCGCGATCATCACCGCCGCCCTGATCAGCGGCGCGATCGCCGACCGGACGAGGTTCGGGGCGTGGCTGGTGTTCGTGCCGGTGTGGGCGCTGCTCGTATACGTTCCCGTCACCCACTGGGTCTGGGGCCCGGGCGGCTGGATCGTCGAACGGCTGGGCGCCCTGGACTTCGCGGGCGGCCTGCCCGTCGAGATCACCTCCGGCGCGTCCGGACTGGCGTTGTGCCTGGTCCTGGGCCCGCGGCTGGGGTTCAAGAAGGACGCGATGCGCCCGCACAACCTCCCGATGGTGATGCTCGGCGCGGGTCTGCTCTGGTTCGGCTGGTTCGGCTTCAACGCGGGCTCCGCGCTCGGCGCCAACGGCCTGGCCGCCGCCGCGTTCCTCAACACCCTCGCGGCCGGCTGCACGGGCCTGCTCGGCTGGCTCTTCGTCGAGCAGAAGCGCGACGGCCACCCCACGACCCTGGGCGCGGCGTCCGGCGCGGTCGCGGGCCTGGTCGCGATCACGCCGTCCTGCGGTGCGGTGTCCCTGCTCGGCGCCCTGGTCGTCGGCCTGGCCGCCGGCACGCTCTGCTCGTACGCCGTGGGCTGGAAGTTCAGGCTGAACTACGACGACTCCCTGGACGTCGTCGGTGTCCACCTGGTCGGCGGAGTCGTCGGCACCCTGCTGATCGGTGTCTTCGCCGTCGAGTCGATGACCGGCGGGCCGGAGGGGCTCCTGTACGGCGGCGGCCTCGGCCAGCTCGGCCGGCAGCTGGTGGCCGTGGCCGCCGTGGGGGCGTACGCGTTCGTCGTGACGTACGGCATCGCCAAACTGATCGACAAGGCGATCGGCCTGCGGGCGGGCGAGGACCAGGAGCACACCGGTCTGGACCTTACGGTGCACGCCGAGACGGCATACGATCACGGCGTCCTGGGCCACGGTGCCCCGGTGTCCGCCTCCGTCCTCCCCTCCGCGCAGAAGGTCAAGCCCCAGGCATGAAGCTCATCACCGCGATCGTCAAGCCGTACCGCCTCGACGAGGTCAAGACCGCACTGCAGGAGCTCGGCGTGCACGGTCTGACCGTGACCGAGGCCAGCGGGTACGGCCGTCAGCGCGGCCACACCGAGGTGTACCGCGGCGCCGAGTACCAGGTCGACCTGGTCCCCAAGGTCCGCATCGAGGTCGTCGTCGACGACGCTGACTCGGACGCCGTCATCGACGCGATCGTCAAGGCCGCGCACACGGGGAAGATCGGGGACGGGAAGGTGTGGGCGCTGCCGGTGGAGACGGTGGTGCGGGTGCGGACCGGCGAGCGCGGCCCCGACGCGCTCTGACCAGCAGTACGGCTCCCACCACGAGCACGACGGCCAGGACGGCCGCCATCAGCCACGGCAGGGCGAGGAAGGACGCGCCCGCCGACTCGCGGGTGTCGCGCGCGCTCGCCGTCAGGGTGACCTCGCCCCAGTCCAGCTGCGGCGCGTCGCGCCAGGGCTCGGTGAGCCGTACCCGCTGGCCGGGCAGCAGCTCGGAGGGGATCCTCGACAGGTCGCGCGCCAGCAGCGTACGGCCGAACAGGCCCTCCGCGCGCAGCTCCACCTTCGGGTCGAGGGTGACGTTGCCCGTGTTGTGGAGGGTGTAGGAGACCGTCGCCGCGCTGTCACCGAGGCCGGGGACGAGGGGCTGGTGATGGGTGACGCGGACGTCCTCGACGGCGATCGCGGGGAGTGTGGGGCCGGCGACCCGGAGGTAGACCCGGGCGCCGACGGCCCGCTGTACGCCGAGGGCGAGCGAGCCGTCGCCCCGGTCGACCCTCTCGTCCAGTGCCACCAACGCGCCCGGGTGGTCGCCGGGTTCGGCGTCCGAGGGCACGCGGAGCGTGAAGGGCACGGTGACCTCGTCGTGCGCGGGGACGGTGACACGGGTGCGCGCGGGTTTCGCCCAGGCCCCCACCCCGCGGTGTCTCTCCTGCGGCGTCCGCACGGCGAAGCCGCCGTCCCGGGCGGTGTTGTAGGCGTCGGCCGCGTAGAGGCGGAAGGTCAGCGGGGCGCCGGTCTTGTTGGCGACGACCACCTTGTCCTTCAGGGTCGTGCCGGGGTCGGCGGAGAGGTAGAAGTACGGGCGCTCGGCCATCCGCGAGGAGACCGGGTAGACGGACCAGCTGCCGTTGTCCGCGGCCTGGGCGGGGGCGGCCACGGCGGACAGGAGCAGGGCCAGGAGGAGGGCCGGGAGCAGGGCGTGCGGCTTGCGCATGGGTGCGGACCCCCACGGTGAGTCGAGACGGACGGGCGGGTGCGGACCCGCGAAGACGGGCGCCCGTACGGTCAGGTGAGCGTGAGGGTGAGGACTCCGGCGTACGAGCCCGGAGGTGTGAAGGCCGGCACGTTCAGGGAGAGCCCGGCGTCGACGGTGAACTCGCCGCCGGTGGCCGTGCCGTCGGGGGTGGACGCCAGGGTGGCTCCCGAGACGCCCACGGAGCCGGACGAGCCGGCCCGGCAGGTGCTCGGGCTGCCGGCCTTGGTGGCGCAGGCCGGGTTCCAGCTCAGCCTGCCCGCCTCGATCTTGGCGCCCGGTCCGGTGAAGTCGGTGACCTTGCCGGTGAGGGACCAGCCGGCGGGGCCGCCGCGGAAGTCCTTGACGGTGACGGTCTGCAGGGCGCCCTCGGACGCCCCGCCCTCGCCGAAGTCGACGGCCGACAACCGCACGGCGTCCCCGGCCTGGGACATGGACAGCGTGCCCGCCTTCACCGTGGTGGTGAGTTTCTGGCTGCCGTCCGGGACGGGCGTGTCGTCGACGACGACGTAGGCGGCGGGGCCGGCGCCCTTGTCCGCGTCCCAGGCGCCGCCCTCGTACGCCACGACACCGGTGGTCGTCCGGTCGGTGACGACGAGCGAGCCGCTGAAGGCGCCGGAGGAGTCGGCGGTCACCGTGGCCGTGTCCGCGGTCTGGGTGCCGCCGGACCGTCCTGCCAGGGTGACGGTCGCGCCCGGGGTGAAGTCGCTGCCGTTGACGGTGACGCTGTCGCCGGGAGCTCCCGAGGCCGAACCGAGCGCTATGGCACGGGTGTTGGTCTGGCCGCCGTCCGTCGCGGTGACGGTCTCGGAGACCGGTGCGGGCGGGGTGATCACCGTGCAGGGGGTGTCCAGTTCCAGGATGTAGCTGGTGTGGATGTTGTAGTCGCCGGGCGAGAGCGTGATGGCGCCGGGCGCGGTGACGGTGAAGGTGCCGGTCATCGAGAAGGACGGGAAGGCGCCGTTGCCCGGCACCGGGTCGTTCTTCTTGGGGCCCGTCACGGTGACGTCGCCGGTCTGGGCGCCGCCGAGGGTGACCTTGCCGGTGGGCGTCATGATGTCGGCCGGCAGGGCGATGGCGGTGGGGTTGTTGGCGGCTGGCTTGACCATCGTGTAGGTCACGGTGACGGTGTCGCCGACCTGGGGTGTGGCGTTGTCCACCGTGATGTTCGCGGTGCTGGTGCCGTCGATCGGCGGGATGCCGGCGATCGGTGGCGGCACGCAGTGCGTGGCGAAGTCCACGTCGGCGGACTGGGCGGTCGCGGCGCCGGCCGGGACGGCCAGTGTGCCGCCTACGGTCACCGAGAGCGCGGTCGCCCCGAGCAGCGCCGCCCATCGGCGTCTTCGAACGGTGAGTCCCATGGGTGCCCCCTCCTGAGGGATGGGTGGGCGCAGCGGCTCTTCTGCGCCCACAGGGGGCATTGATGTGGGGATCGCGTGAGAAGTCAATGGAGACGTGGCATTTAAACTGATGGGCCGTCAGTTTCGATGTCGTCTCGTCAACACCGGGAACTGACGGCTCAGTTGGTGTGTGTGTGTGGGGGGTTGGGTGTGCGGTGCGGCTAGGTTCCGAGGCGGCTGGGGGCGGGGCTCGGCTCAGTCGAAGACGAACGGGCCCGGTGACTGCGGCGCGGCCGCCGTGCAGGTGATGGTGATGCCGAAGACCGTCATCTGCAGCGAGCCACCGTACGCCTCCAAGGTGTCGCCCGAGGCCACGGTGCCGTTGAGCGGGCCGACACGCACGGGGTCACCGGCGGCCATCGCCGGATTCTCCGTGCCGGTGAAGGCGGTGGTGGCGCCGCTCGCGCCCACCAGGGTGAGCGTGGACGTGATCGAGTCCTCGGCCAGCGCGATCGGCGCCGTGATCGCCGAGGAGTTGACGGTCAGCGTGGCGGAGGTGCCGTCCTGCGTGGCGGTGAGCGTGGCCTCGCCACCGCCGAAGGCACCGCAGTCGGCGGTGATGGTGGCGGTGTCCGGGGTGACGGCCACCGCCGCGGGTGCCAGCGCGAGGCCGGTGAGCGCGAGGGCTCCGACCGCGACCGCGACACCTGTGACTTTTCGCTTGACTCTCATGAGATAGGGCTCCCTTCCCGAGTGGGGAACTGCCATGTGGGGATGGACGGGAGCAATCTGACACATCGTCAGAACTGCTGGTTTCATTGATGCGCACGGGACACAGGACGGCAAGGGCGATATTCGGCCGGACAGATCCCGCTTGCTACAAAGAGGGCACGTTAAGCAGTTTCGGCGCGCCGACATATCGACGGCATACCGAACAGCAGCGGGCGGAACAATAAAGTCCGGATTTCGGTCCCGTGACAAGAACCGGCAGGTCCACGGGAAATACCCACACCCGCGCTGCTCACCTGCGGATCAACCCGATATCGACCTTCGTTGCCGTCCGATTGATCCACTCCATTCTGACCGAAACGAATCAACGAGTACGTGTAGCATCGACTGGCAGCGGCCCACTAATTCACCGGCGAAGGATGTCGGGCCGCCAACGGGGGCACCACAATCTGCACCCGCGCACTCTCTTCACGCATGCGAATGTTGACGCGAACGAAGGGATCGCATGTCATCGATACGAGTCCTGCTCGTGGACAGCGAGCGGCTAGTGGCCGAAGGATTTCAGAAGTTACTGGAGGGATTCTCCGAGTTCTCCGTCGTTTCCGTCGCCCCTGACGGGCTGTCGGCCCTGAAGGAGGTACGCCGGGAGCGACCGCACCTGGTCGTCATGGGCCTGTGTCCGGCGGGGTCCGACTCCGCGCAGGTCGCCCGGGCGATCCGCCGGGACTTCCAGCACGTACGGATCGTCGTCCTCGCCACCAACCAGCAACCGGTCTACATGCGCGAGGCGTTCGCGGCGGGCGCCAACGCCTATCTCTCCCGCAACATCGGCGCGGACGAGCTGCGCGACACCCTGCTCACCGTGCACCGCGAGGGGGCCGCCCTCTCCACCGTGGCGGCGGGGCAGATGCTGGAGATGCTGTCGGGGCGTCCGACCAACGGCGGCTCCCCCCTCTCCCTGCTCACCGAGCGCGAACGGCAGATCCTGTCCCTCGTGGCCGACGAGCAGGCCACCCACCGCATCGCCAAGCGTCTGGGCATCAGCCCGAAGACGGTCCGCAACTACCTCAGCCGCATCTACGCCAAGCTCGGCACCCAGAACCGCGTACAGACCGCGCTGTACGCCAAGCGCTCCCTGAACCGCCGGCCGGAGCCGGTCGCGGAGCTCTGACCTGCCCCGTCGGGGCACCCTGTCCCCTCCTCGGCAAATACGATACGCTCCTCGTAGCGTATTTGAATGGTTGCGCACGAAACGAACCGAGGAGGGGGCATGGCGCCCAACCGGTGGTGGACGCTGACCGTGGTGTCGGTGGGCAGCTTCATGCTGCTGCTCGACGTCACGATCGTGAACATCGCGCTGCCCGACATCGAGGAGGCCCTGGACGCCACCCTCACGGACCTGCAGTGGGTGGTTGCGGCCTACGCCGTGGCGCTGTCGGCCGTGCTGCTCACCGCGGGCTCCCTCGCCGACCGGTTCGGCCGACGGGCGGTCTTCTCCTGGGGCATGGCGGTCTTCACGCTCGCCTCACTGCTGTGCGGCATCGCCCAGGACCCGCTCACTCTCATCGCGGCCCGGGTGCTGCAGGGGGTGGGCGGCGCCGCCCTGCTCGCGACCTCGCTGGCACTGCTCGCCGCCGCCTACCCCGACCACCGCGACCGGCATGTCGCCCTCGCGGTCTGGGGCGCCGTCAGCGGGGCCGCGCTCGCCGTGGGACCGCTGGCCGGCGGGGTCCTGGTCGAGGCGGCCGGCTGGCGGTGGATCTTCCTGGTCAACCTGCCCGTCGGGGTCCTCGCCCTGATCGCCACCGCGCTGCGCGTCGCCGAGTCCCGGGCCGAGAGCGCCGGGCGGATCGACTGGCCCGGCTTCCTCACCTTCGGCACCGCGCTCGGCGCCCTGTCCTTCGCCCTGCTGCGGGCCAACGAGGAGGGCTGGGGCAGCGCCCCGGTGGTCAGCGGCTTCGTCCTGTCGGCCGTGTCGATGACCGCGTTCGTGCTGGTCGAGCGCGCCCGGCGCGACCCCATGCTCCCCGGCGCCCTGTTCCGCAAGATCACCACCACGGGTGCCGCCATCGGCGTCCTGGCCATGAGCTCCACGGCGTTCGCGCTGCTGCTGTACCTGACGCTGTACCTGCAGACGGTCCTCGGGCACGAACCGCTGGCGGCCGGACTGCGGCTGCTGCCGCTGACCCTCTCCATCTTCGTCGCCTCCGCGATCGCCGCCCGGGTGGGCACCGTGCTGCCGGCCCGCTGGCTGGTCTCCGCGGGCCTGGCCTGCGTCGGGCTCGGACTGCTGCTGATGGGCGACCTCAGCGCGTCGGACGACTGGACCGCCCTGCTCGCCGGGCAGTTGGTGACCGGGCTCGGCGTCGGACTGGTCAACCCGAACGTGGTCGCCGCCGCCATGGGCGCGGTCGAACCGGCCCGGGTCGGGGTGGCCTCGGGGCTGAGCAACACCTGCCGCTCCCTGGGCATCGCCGTCGGCATCGCCGCCCTGGGCGCGGTCTTCGCCGACCGGGTGCGCGACGCGGTGCACGACGCCCTCGCCGGCACCCCGCTCCAGGAGCGGGCGGGAGAGCTCGGCCACGCCGTCTCCTCCGGACAGATGGGTCCCGCCCTCGCCGGACTCCCGCCCGAGCAGCGGGGGATCTTCACCGAGGCGGCGCACTCCGCGTTCGTCGACGGGCTGAACTCGATCCTGACGGTGGCGGCGGTGGTGGCCTTCGTGGGCGCGCTCGCCGTCATCCCGCTCATTCGCAGCCGCGACCTCTCCGGCACCGGGCCCGACGGCCAACCCCTGCCGATCGCCGCCGGGCACTGACCCGCGCCGGCCCCGCACGCAACCCCCAGGAGCGATCCATGAAGACCGAGACCGCCCAGTGCGTCGTCGTCGGCGGCGGCCCCGCCGGGATGATGGCAGGACTGCTGCTCGCCCGGCAGGGCGTGGAGGTCACCGTCGTCGAGAAGCACGGCGACTTCCTGCGGGACTTCCGCGGCGACACCGTGCACCCCTCGACCCTCCAGGTCATCGACGAACTGGGGCTGTTGGAGGAGTTCCTGCAGATCCCGCACACCAAGGTCACCGACATCACCGTGAGCACGGCCGCGGGGCCGACCACGTTCGCCGACTTCTCCAAGATCCGCAGCCGCTACCCGTACATCGCGTTCATGCCGCAGTGGGACGTCCTGGACTTCCTGGCCCGCAAGGCCGGGGAACTGCCCGGCTTCCGGCTGCTGCAGAAGACCGAGGGCACCACCGTGATCCGCGAGGGCGACCGGGTGTGCGGAGTGCGCGCGGACACCCCGGAGGGGCCGCTGGAGATCCGGTCCGACCTGGTGATCGCCGCGGACGGCCGCCACTCGACCATGCGCAAGGCCGTAGGACTGCGGGTGGCGGCGAGCGCGGCGCCCATGGACGTGCTGTGGTTCCGGCTCGAGCGCGAACCCGGCGAGACCATGACCTTCCTGCACACCGGACAGGGCTTCGTGCTGATCACCATCGACCGGGGCGCCTACTGGCAGGTCGCGTACGTCATCCCGCAGGGCCAGTACGACGCCGTACGGGCGGAGGGCCTCGGCCGCCTCAGGGCCGACGTGTCCTCGGTGCACCCGCCGTTCGCCGAGCGCGTCGAGCGGGAGATCCGGGACTGGGACGACGTGAAGCTCCTCGGCGTCCGGGTCGACCGGTTGCGCACCTGGTATCGGCCCGGCCTGCTGTGCGTCGGAGACGCGGCGCACGCCATGTCCCCGGCCGGCGGAGTCGGCATCAACCTCGCCGTGCAGGACGCGGTGGCGGCCGCGCGGATGCTCGGGCCGGTGCTGCGCACCGGACGTACGCCGACCCCGCAGGAGCTGCGCCGGGTCCAGCGGCGGCGCGAACTGCCGGTACGGGCCGTGCAGTTGGCGCAGGTGCACATGCTGGCCGACCTGTATCCGAAGGACCGCGGGTCGGTGGTGGAGCGGCCGTTCGCGGCCCGGCTGGTGCGGCGCTTCCCGTCCCTGAACCGGTGGACGGCGCAGTTCATCGGTGTGGGGCTGCGTCCTGAGCACGTGTCCTGAGGGGCCGCTCTCAGGCGGCCCGGATCGCCGGCCAGATGGTGTCGACCACCGCGTCCGCCCAGTCTGCCGGCGGCGGCGCGCCCCGGACGGCGAACCGGGCGATGAAGGAACCGGCCAGCATGCTGACCACCGTCTCGTAGTCGGCGTCCGCCCTCAGCTCACCGCTCTCCACGCCGGACCGGAGCGTCTGGAAGATGACCTCCAGCCGCGGCCCCAGAATGGTCTCGCGGAACACCTGGGTGAACTCCGGGTCCTCGTCGCCGTGCAGCAGGGCGACCAGGGCCCGGAGGCCGACGACCTCTTCCAGACCATGTCGGAATTGCGTGAGCAAATAGACCAGCCGTTCCCGCACCGGAAGGCCGGGGGACGGCTCGGGGATGTCCTCGACGAAAGCGAGCGAGGACCTCAGAAGTTCATAGCGGTTCTTGTACCGGCGGTAGATGGTGGTCTTCGCGGAACCCGAATACTGGGCCACCGCCTCGACCGTGACCCCCTGCGGGCCGCGTTCCCGCAGCAGGGCGAGAGCGGCCAGATTGATTCCCCTGGACACTTCGGCACTGCGCGGGCGCCCCGGAGCGGACCGGGCGATATCTTGTTCAACCATTGCGCCCAGTATAGGGACGGCCGAGGAGGGCCTATACGGCGGAACGGGACCCTGGGTAAACCCCGCTCCAGCCCACCGGAACACCCGCCGTGTGCAACCGCCCCAGCGCCATGAGCATGGGCCCGGTGCCGTCCGTGCTCCGGCCGAGCGAGGCCAGCCACAGCCGCCCCTCCCCCGGCAGACAGCGGGCCCCGAGCCCGACCAGCGCCCGGCCGGGCCCGGCCTCCACATGGGCGCGGACACCGAGTTCGTCCAGGACGCGGACGGCGTTTAGGAACCGCACCGGGCCGCTCAGGTGCCGGACCCAGTGCTCGGGGGCAGGCGGGCCCTTGACCCCGGCGCCGGTGACCGTGGACACGAGGGGGATGCGGGGCGGACGCGTGCGGATCCCCGCGGCCACGGCCCGCAGTTCGTCCGCCGCCGGTTCCTGGAGCGGGGAGTGCAGACCCGACGACACCGGCAGAGCGCTGGTACGGACACCGGAGGCCGTGAGGCGGTCGACCAGTCGGGCGAGCTCCGCTTTCCGGCCCGACAGGGACACCTCGCCCGGGGAGATGACCGCCGCGAGCCCGACCGACGGCCCGGTCTCCGCGAGGAGTTCCAGCGCGGCCTCCTCCCCCAGGCCGACCACCGCCATCGCGCCGTCCGTGACCCGCTCGGCCAGGGTGACCTGCGTGCCCAGCAGCAGCACCGCGTCCTCCGGGTCGAGGACCCCGGCCCAGCAGGTGGCCGCGTACTCGCCCGAACTGAAGCCGAGCACCGCCGCGGGTTCCACCCCCCAGCTGCGCCACAGCTCGGCCAGCGCGTAGTTCACGCAGAACGTGCCGAGGGCCGCGTGGGCGAGGCGGTGCACCACGGCCGGCCCCGCGCCGGGGTCGAGCAGGTCCTGCAGGGGAACGGCGGTGAACGGCCGGGCCGCCTCCGCGCACCGGTCGAAGGCGGCCCGGAAGACGGGTTCGGTGCGGTGCAGACCCCGGCCCATCCCGGCGTACTGCGCCCCCTGACCGCTGAACAGGAAGGCGACCGGCGGCCGGCGAGCCGGGTCCGCGTGCCCGACGGACACCTCCCGGACCGGCTCGCCCGCCAGGTGGGCGCCGATCCGGTCGGCCATCTCACCCGCCGTGCGGCCCACCACGCCCATCCGTTGGCCGGAATGCGGCCCTCCGGCGGCCTCGGCGCACCACGCGGCCGGTGAGGCCCCGCCGAGCCGGGCGAGCCGGGCGGCGGTGTCGCGGGCGACTTCGTCGAGGGCGTGAGAGGTGTCGGCGGAGAGGGTGAGGAGGTGGGTGGTGCGGGCGTCGTACGCCATGGCGGGAGGCCTTTCGCTGGGGAGGCGGGCCGGAGGCCGGTCACTGTGGGGCGGGACCGGACTCCTGGAACCCGGTCACCTTGGGGCGGGACCGGACTCCTGGAACCCGGTCACCTTGGGGCGGGACCGGACTCCTGGAACCCGGTACGCGCCACCGCCCGGCACCAGGCCGCCCCCGCGTCGGCGAGGGCTACGGGGAACGCCATGAACGTGAACGGGCCGTCCGGCAGCGCCCGCAGCCGGGCCAGCCCCTCGATCTGGACGAACTCCCGTCGCCTGCCGTGCAGATGGGTGGGCCACAGGGCGCCGGAGTCGCCCGTCGCGAAGAAGTCCTCGACCATCCGGCGGGCCGGCCCGTCGAAGCTCCAGCAGTCCGTGCCGAGCACCTTCACGCCGAGGTCCAGGAGCAGGTCGACGGCCTCGGGGGTGATCGCCGTGGACTCGGTGTAGTACGCCGGTGTGCCGAGCCGCAGGTCGGAGTCGGTGCGGAACAGCACCACCCAGCCGGGGCCGACCTCCGGGCCGGCCGCGCGCAACGCGTCCTTGACGTCGGCGGCCGTCACCCGGCCCCCGCAGCCGCGCACGTCGAGGACGACACCGGGGCCGTGGAACCACTCCAGGGGCAGGTCCATGACCTTCTTCGCGGGGCGACCCTCGCACTCCGGGCCGTAGTGGAAGGGCGCGTCGACGTGGGTGCCCTGGTGGACGGACATCCGGTAGAACTCGTTGGACATGAAGCAGCCGTCGGGCAGGTCCTGCTCGCGCAGCCGGCGGCTGCCGGTCAGCCAGCGCAGGTGGTTGACGAACCGGTCCCGGCGGCTGTCCCCCGGCAACGCCCGGATGCGGCGGGAGAGATGGCGGATGCCGTCCCGGTGGAGCCACTGCTCGAACTCGACGCCGGGGGCGCGGCGGCTGACGGGGATGCTCAGATCGACGAACACGGCTACTCCTCGGTCGGTTCCGGCCGCCGCCGGAGGCTCGCTCTCGGCTGCTTCCGCACGCCCCGGCGCCCCGGGCCCGCCGCGGTGCCGGGGATCCACGCGGGCACGGCACGCCGGTAGGCGTCGTACTCGGCGCCGAAGGTCGCTGCCAGTCCCGGCTCCTCGACCCGGCGGCCGGTCGTCCAGGACACGGCCAGCACGAACGCCGCCCACAGGGCGATGCCCGGCGCGGACCACAGCAGGGTCTCGCCGGCCAGGACGAGGGTCATCCCGGCGGCCATGGGGTTGCGGACCACCGCGTACCAGCCGGACCGCACGAGATACCGGGGCGGGCGGTCGCCCAGCGGGGTCGGCTGGCGCAGGTAGACCCGGTCCACGGCGTCCGCGGTCATCCACGCGCCGAGGAGGACGAGGACGACTCCGGCGGGCAGCGACAGCCAGCGGGCCAGGGGCGGTCGCGGGCCGGGCAGCCACAGCCCCAGCACGCCGGGCACGATCCCGGCGACGGTGAGGGGAATCAGCAGCGGACCGGCGCGAAGACGACGACCACGGTCCACGCCGGCCTCGCCGCCCCCCTCGCGCCTCACACCGGCCTCACCGTCACCCCCGCGCCTCACACCGGGCTCACCACCGCGGCCGCTCACGACAGCCTCGCCTTCTGGGTCACGGCCGTGAGGCCCGGCACCGGTGCCAGTTCCGCCAGGGCCCGCTCGCCGTAGACCTCGCGCACCCGGCCCGCCACCGCCCGGTCGCCGGGCGCGTAGGTCTGGGTGCCGACCGACTCCAGGGCGAAGGACGCGAGGGCGCAGCCGAGGCGGGCCGCCGGCTCGGCCGGTACGCCGAGCGCGAGGGCGGCGAGCATGCCCGCCCGCAGCGCGTCCCCCGCACCCGTCGGATCGGCCACCGGGACTCCGGGTACCGCGGGAACGACGAGCGGATCGTGGCCGGCGCGCTCGAGGCGTACGCCGCCCGCGCCGAGCGTGGTCACCCAGGTGCCAACCCGGTCCAGGACGCGCGCCGCGCCCCAGCCCGTGCACTCCTGGAGCAGCGCGGCCTCGTACTCGTTGGTGAACAGCCAGCGGGCCTGACTCAGCAGGAACCGGACGTCGGCCCGGTCCATGCGGGCGAGTTGCTGGGAGGGGTCGGCGACGAACGGAAGCCCGGCGCCGCGGCACTCCTCGGTGTGCCGCAGCATCGCCGCGGGGTCGTTGGGCGACACGACCACCAGGCCGAGCTCCCCGACCCGGGCCCGGACGTCCCGCAGGGCGATGGTGTACGCCGCCCGCATCGCGCCCGCGTGGAACGTGGCGATCTGGTTGTGGTCCGCGTCGGTGGTGCACACGAAGCGTGCCGTGTGCTCGCCCGGCACGACCAGAACGGAGTCGGTGTCGACGCCGTGCTGCCCCAGCCAGACCTGGTAGTCGAAGAAGTCCGCCCCCGCCGCGCCGACCAGCACCGGGGACATCCCGAGCCGACCGAGGCCGTAGGCGATGTTGGCGGCGACGCCGCCACGTCGTATCTCCAGCCGGTCGGACAGGAACGACAGGGAGACGCTGTGCAGTCGGTCGGCGACGAGCTGCTCGGCGAACCGGCCGGGGAAGGACATGAGGTGGTCCATGGCGATGGACCCGGTGACGGCGATACGCACCGAGGTGCCTCCAGACACAGGGGTGTCGCGGCGGGAGGTGCGGGCGGCCGGAGACCGGCGGCCCGCCGGGTCACGGCCGCACGGCTCCCGACTCGATCTTCTGCTTGATGCCGGCCTGGTTGTGCCGGGTGTGCGTGTTCATCCGCTCCAGGACCGTCGCGAGCGGGACCTCGAACCGGTCGTCGAGCTCGAAGTCCTGGATCCAGGTCATCAACGTCCCCTCGGGAACCTCCTGGTAGCTCCACCGCAGGTGCATGTAGGCGAACGGGTAGAGGGGATCGCGGCGTTCGGCGACCGCCACGAGCTCGCGGTGGTCCAGGATCCGCCAGGATCGCCAGCCGGCCCCCTCCTCGTTGGTCAGCTCGAACACGATCTCCGTCCAGCGGCCGTCGCGTTCCTCGGAGAGGACCTTGGCGTGGCTGTACTCGTCGAAGATCTCCGACCAGCGGGCGATGTCGTTGGTGACGTCGAACACAAGCCGGGGGTCGGCCCCGATCACGATGCTGTTCTCGATCCGCGGCATCCCGTCACCCCCTGGCGGCGCTGCCGGCGGACAGCAGCCGTCCGACACAGCCCACCAGGTCGCCGACGGTGGTGAAGCCGCCCTCGGCGTCCGCGTCGACGGTGATGTCGAAGTGCTGCTCCAGGGCGACGACGATCTCCACCAACTCGGTCGAGTCGATGTCGAGGTCCTCGGCCAGCCGCTTGCCGTCCGCCAGTTCGTCCCCGTCGAACCCGACGCCGCGCATCACGGCGAACACCTGCTCTCGTACGTCCATGGCTCCCACGTCCTCCGTCTCCTGATTCGTATGGTCCGGGTCGTCTAGACGGCGAGGGCGATCGCCAGGGCGAGCCCCGCCTCGTGCGTGATGCTCAGGTGCAGTCCGGTGAACGAGGCCCGCCGGAAGGCCTCCTCGGCCCGCCCGGACACCCGCGGCAGCGGCTGCCCGGACTCGGCGCGGCCGATCTCGACGTCCAGCCACCCGCAGCCCTGTCCGTGCGCGCCGAGGGACTTGCGGACGGCCTCCTTGGCGGCGATCCGGCCGGCCAGGCGGTTGGCCCGGTGGCGCGGCGAGCCGCCCTCGCACAGGACCAGTTCGGCGGGCGTGAACAGCCGGTCGTACAGCGGCCGTCCACGGCGTTCGAGCATGGCCCGCAGTCGCTGGACGTCCACGACGTCGATGCCGACCCCGCGGACCGTCGCGGGGGCGTTCAGCAGGGCTTCCGCGATCAACGCCTCAGCAGCAGACATGCGTTGACACCTCCCAGTCCTCGGGACACGACCAGCGTGTGCTCCCACTCCGGGGCCGGCCGTGCCGCGCCCCGCACGATGTCCAGCTCGATGCCCGGCGCCTGCCGGTCGAGGTTCACGGTGGGCGGCACCGAGCCCGCCGCCATGGCCCGCAGGGCGAGCGCCACGTCGGCCGGGGCGGCCGCGCCGAGCAGATGCCCGAAGCCCGACTTGGGTGCGGTGACGGGCACGCGGGCCGCACCCGGCCCGAACGCCTCCCAGAGGCCGTAGCCCTCGGTGACGTCCTCGAAGGGGATGCCGGAGCCGTGTGCGAAGACCGCGCCCAGGTCGCCGTCGGAGATCCCGGCGCGCTCGGTGGCGGTGCGCATGGCCCGGCCCAGCACCCGGCCGGTCGGCTCGACCGTGTAGTACGGCATGTAGCCGTCGGTGCTGACGCCCCAGCCGGCGAGTTCGCCGAGGACGCGGGCGCCGCGCCGCTCGGCGTGCTCACGGCGCTCCATCACCAGGAACACCGAGCCCTCGGCGAAGACGCTGCCGCCGTGCCCGGCGTCGAAGGGCCGGTACAGCTCGTGCGGGGCGAGGGAGCCGCGGGCCTTGGCGACCAGCCCGCTGGTCTCCAGGCACAGCCAGCCGTACGGCGACAGCGGGGCCTCCACCCCACCCGCGAGGACGACGTCCGCCCGGCCGCGCAGCAGGGTCTCGGCGGCGCCGATCAGCGCGTAGGCACCGCTGGCCCGGTCGGCGACGAACGTGCGGGCCGGGCCCTTGATGCCCTGATCGATGCAGATGTTGCCCTGCGGGGCCGCCGGGAACCAGGCGGTGGCCTGGTACGGGCTGACCGCGCGGGGGCCGTCGGTCCACAGCTTGCGCAGCTCGCGCTCGGCGAACTCCCAGCCGCCGAGGATGTTGCCGACCATGACGCCGGTGCGCTCCGGGCTGACGTCGGTGCCGACGGCGACCCCGGCGTCCGCCAGGGCCCGGCGCACGGTGTGCACGGCGAGGTGGGTGAAGCGGTCGGTGCGCTTGACGAAGCGGGAGGGCAGCTCGGCGTCGGCGTCGAAGTCGGCCTGGCCGGCGACGGGGCAGGCGTAGTCCCCGGCGTCGAAGCGGTCGATCGTGGCGAGGTGCGAGGTGCCCTCGCGGGCGCTGTTCCACAGGGGTTCGACGCCGTCGCCCGCCGGGGTGACCGCACCGATGCCGGTGATGACGATGCTCATGACCGGCCCCCGTCCCGGACGGTCCGGGCGACCATCGCGGCGTGCAGGCCCGCGAAGCCGCTGGCGTCCTTGAGGATGACCTCGCCGTCCCAGGGACGGCCGGTGCCCGGCACGTAGTCGAGGTCGCAGGTGGGGTCGGGCGTCTCGTAGTTGGCCGTGGGGTGCACGAAGGAGTGCCGGCCGGCCAGGGCGCACAGCACGATCTCCATGGCGCTGGCGGCGGCCAGGGCATGGCCGAGCATGGACTTCGCCGAGTTCACCGGGATCTCCCGGGCGCGCTCGCCGAGCGCCAGCTTGAGGGCGCTGGTCTCGCAGGTGTCGTTCTGCCGGGTGGAGCTGCCGTGCGAGCTGACGTGGTCGATCGCGCCGGGCGCCACCCCGGAGACCTCGATGGCCTGGCTCATCGCCCGGGTCAGGTCCTCGCCGTCGGACAGCAGGTCGGTCATGTGGATGGCGTTGGACGTGTGCGAGAAGCCGCTGATCTGGAGGTAGGGGGTGGCGCCGCGGCGCAGCGCGTGTTCCTTCTCCTCCAGGACGACGATGCCGCAGCCCTCGCCGAGGACGAAGCCGTCGCGGTCCGCGTCGTAGGGGCGCGAGGCGGCCTCGGGGTGGCCCCGGTGGGCGCGGGAGAGGCAGTTGATGATCTCGAAGGAGGCCACGGTCACCGGGGTGATGGGGGCCTCGCTGGCACCCGCGATCATGACGTCGGCGTCGCCGTGGGCGATCGACTCGTAGGCGTGGCCGACCGCGTCGATGCCGCCGATGCAGCCCGTGGAGAGGGTGACGCAGGGGCCCTGGGCACCGAGCAGGGCCGACAGGACGGTCCCGGGCGTGTTCGACATGGCCGCGAGATACAGGTCGCGGCCCGCCTTGGCCGGGTCGATGGGCCTCCGGCCCTCGTCGGTGACGGCGAGGAACTCCTCCTCCATCCTGGGCGTGCCGCAGATCGCCGTGGACAGGGAGATCCCGGTGCGCTCGGCGTCGTGGCCGCCGTCCTGGAGCCCCGCGTCACGGACGGCCTGCAGTGCGGCCGCGACCGCGAACTGCACGTACCGGTCGAGGCGTTGCACCTCCGGTGGCAGCGAAGGTATCTGCTCCTCGAATCCGGGGACCTCGGCTATCGCGTCGGAGGCGAATTCGAAGGACTTGAAAAGGGAGGAACTCGTGATGTCGGAAAGGGATTTCGTGACGCTTTTTCCCGCCGAGACCGTGTCCCAGAAGGCTTCTTTCCCGATTCCCGCCGGGCTGATCACGCCTAGCCCGGTGACGACCACTTCTCGCATGGTTACCGCCTTTTCCCTGTCTGGGCCGTCACCAGCCCGCGCGTTACGCATTCCTTCGCCGTCACACCGGCGTCCTCCATGAGGGCGCGGTAGTCCTGCGCGGCGAGTACGGCCCCGTCCGCGGTGTTGACCAGAAGGCTGAGCCCGAGCATCGGCCGGCTCAGCGCGGGCCGCCCCGGCTCCGGCCGCATCACGTCGGCCACCAGCAGGGTGCCGCCGGGGCGGAGCTGCCGGGCGCACTCCCGCACCAGCCGGGCCGTGGCCGTGGGCCCGGCGAAGCGGCCCGCGTGCGCCAGCACCACGGTGTCGAAACCGGCGTCGGCGAACGGCGGAGCGGCGAAGTCGGCGGACACGAACCGGAACCTGTCGGCCACCCCGAACTCCGCCGCCCGCGCGCGGGCCGACCCGAGCAGCACCGGATCGTCGTGCGCGGTCACCTCGGCCCGCGGATCGGCGGCGGCCAGGGCGATGCCCCACTCGCCGCCCCCGCAGGCCAGGTCCAGCACCCGGCCCGCCCGGCGCAGCCCCAGGGCCTCGACGGCCGCGAAGGCGACCCGGACGGCGAGCGGGAAACCGCCGCCGAACAGTCCGGGGTGGCGGCCGCGCGCGGCGGGGGCGCCGAAGTCCCCGGAGCGGTCGCCGGAGCGGGTGACCGGGGTCAGCGCGCTCCACCGGTCCCACTGGCCGAGCACCTCGGCGAAGTGGTCGCCCAGGTAGGTGGGTTCGCCCTCGACGAGGTAGGCGCGGGAGAGCTCGGTCAGACCCTGCCCGTCACCGGTGAGCAGTCCGAACTCGGTGAGGACGGCCAGCAGGTCGCCCAGGGCCCGGGGGTCGCAGCCGAGGGCGGCGGCGAGGTCCTCGGTGCCGCGTGGGCGCCGTGCCAGCGCGGTGAAGACGCCCAGTTCCAGGGCCGTACCGAGGGCTCTGGCCCTGGCGAAGCCGAAGTTGAGGGCGAGCAGCGGGCCCGGGTCGGGGGCGGTCGTGTAGCGGGCGAGGGCCGCTGCGGGGGAGGCGGGCGGCGCGGCCCGCACCGGGGTGTCCGTCATTGTGGCGTCCTACTTGGTGGCCGTGAGCAGACCGGAGAGCTGGGAGACGTTGCGGGTGGCGATGTCCCGGAACCCGGCGCCCTCCACCCAGGCGCGGATCTCGTCCACGTCCCGGACCTCGCCCTCCTCGGTGTTGACCAGGAGGATCAGCCCGAACATGGCCGGGAAGAGGCCGGTGGCCAGGGCCGGCATGTGGGAGTGCACCAACAGCCTTCCGCCGTCGGGCAGATGGGCGTGGATGCGCTTGACCAGGTGCGCGGCGCGCTCGGGGCCGTAGCCGTCGAGGACGTGGGAGAGGAGGACCGCGTCCGTCTCCGGCCAGGCGTCCGCCATGATGTCGGCGGGCCTGACCTCGATCCGGTCCTCGAGGCCGGCCTCGCGCACGTTGGCGCGGGCCAGGTCGGTCACCGCGGGGTAGTCGAGGGCCGTGACACGCAGCTCGGGGTGGTGGGAGGCGAGGGCGATCGAGTAGTCGCCCGAGCCGCAGCCCAGGTCGACGACCCGGCGGACGCCGGCCAGCGGGACCGCGGCGGCCAGCTTGCCCGCCTGCAGCCGGGAGCTGACCCGCATGGCCTGGATGAGCCGCCCGGTGCCCTCGCGGCCCTCGCCGGCCGCGGCGCCCTGGTCGCGGTAACCCTGCTTGAGGACCCGCTGGTTGAGCGAGGTGTTGGTGCGTACGGCCTCGTCGAGGCGGGAGAAGTGGCCGAAGTGGGAGTTCTGGTGCGCGGCGAACCCGCCCATGTACTCGGGCCGCCCGGCGACGAGATAGCGGCTCGCCTCGTCGGAGTTGCGGTAGCCGCCGTTCTCGGCGCGCACCAGGTCCAGGCCCTTGAGGGCGACGAGCAGGGCGCGGGTGGGACGTTTCTCCAGGCCCAGTTCGTCGGCCAGTTCGGCCACCGTGCGCGGGCTCTTCTCCAGCGCCTCGAAGACCCCGAGGTCGAGGGCCGCGAACACGGCCTTGGACTGGAGGTAGGCGGTCAGGATGGTGTGGACCCTGGAGGAGTCGCCGTCGGGGGAGGCCTGGCCGGCCTGGGTGTCGAGGTCCTGAGTGGTCGTCACTTGCTCTCCAGGAGGCTGGTGTACTCGGGCATCTGCGTGTACTCGTAGGGGTCCTCGGAGAGGAACACGTTGCGCACCGGCGGCCGTTCGCACGGGGCGACGACGAGGAAGCGGCACGTCTGCCCGGGTCCGGTGACGAAGCCGTGCGGCTCGCCCCGGGGGATGAAGATGGCCTCGCCCGGCCCGACCTCCTCGGTGCGGCCCTGGTCGGGCAGGACCAGGCCCATGGAGCCCTCGAGCACGTAGATCTCGTGCTCCCACTCGTGGAAGTGGGGCGGGGTGGACCCGTTCGGCGACACCTCGAACTCGGTGAGGACGAAGCGGTCCGCGCCGTCCGGGGTGTCGATCAGCTTGCGGTGCGTCGTCTCCTTCGCTCCCGGTTCCCTGACGATTTCTGCCTTCACGTCGGTTCGGTGCACTCGTTTCATCGGCTGCCTTTCCGCTGTGCGGGGCCCGTCATCCGGTGATTCAAAACCTCGTACGGAAAGCGACTCTAGGTCGGAAATGAGAAAGCCCACTACGGGCAACCGTCACCGCGTATCCGTGACAATCACCCATGGCCGGACGGGACATGTGCCCACCGGGCCGGGACATCCACCCAAGGGGTCGCCACCGGACGGAACTTTGCCGGAATTCGACTGTGGCCTTCATGCGGAAGCCGTAATTCTGAATGCGTGAACAAGGACCGACTTCTCAGCGCGGCCCGTCAGGAACTGTGCCGGCACGGCTTCGAGGGGACGACTCTGCGCGGGGTGGCGCACCGGGCGGGGGTGGACGCGCGGCTGGTGAGCTACTACTTCGCGGGCAAGGAGCAGTTGTGCTCCGAGGCCGTCCGGCTCCCCTGGGACTCCCCGGCGGCGGGCCGCGCCGCGCTCGCCGCCGCGCTGACCCACCGGCCCTCCGCGGTCCGGCTGAGCGGCGCCCTCGGTGACACGCTCGGCGTGATGTACCGCGGCGCGGGGGCGCGGGACCCGGACCTCGTGGCGGCGGCGACGGCCAGTGTCCTGCTGGGGCTGACGCTGCTGTCCTGCGCGGGCGTCCCCGCGCTGGATCCGCCCGGGCCAGGGACGACGGCGGCCGTGTCGCGCTA
Organism: Streptomyces resistomycificus; assembly: GCF_001514265.1. GTDB lineage: Bacteria > Actinomycetota > Actinomycetes > Streptomycetales > Streptomycetaceae > Streptomyces > Streptomyces resistomycificus. The sequence continues at coordinate 513,329 of NZ_KQ948990.1, forward strand.
CCTCGGGTCCCTGTCGGAGGGCCCCTCGTCATGAGTTCCGGCAGCAGGGGCCGCCGCCGGGGCACCGGCGACACGCGCGCGCAGATCCTCGACGCGGCCCGGAGCGCCTTCGCCGCACACGGCTACCAGGCCACGACCCTGCGGGCCGTCGCGTACGCCGCCGGCGTCGACGCCTCGCTCATCCACCACTTCTTCGGCCCCAAGGAGGCCCTCTTCCGCGCGGCGACCGGCCGGGAACCGCACCTGGCCGGCCTCACATCGGGCGCGCTCGCCTCCGGGGACGGGGAGCGTGTCCTGCGCGCCTGCCTCGACCAGTGGGAGTCACCGGAGCAGCGCGCCCCGGTCCTCGCGGTGGTCCGCTCCACGCTCGCACACGCCCCGGCGGCGGCGCGGCTGCGGGACTTCGTCTCCGTCGAGCTGCAATCCGCCCTCGCCGGGCAGCTCGGCGGCGCGGACGCGGAGGTCCGGGCCGCCCTGGTCGGGTCCCAGCTGATCGGTCTGATGGTGGCGCGTCACGTGGTCCCGGTGGAGCCGCTCGCCTCGGCCGACCGGGACACCGTGGTGGGTCTGCTCGCTCCGGCCCTCGGAAGGTGCTTGGGCGAGACGCCGGAGGGCTGACCGCTCAGCCCGCGGAAACCGTCTCCCGCACGGCCCCGTCCGGCCCCGCCACCAGCACCGGCGTCCCGGGCCCGCCCAGATCCCGTACGGCCGCCAGGTCCTGGGGCGCCGCGGACTCCGCGTCCGTCACCACCGCGGCCGCCTCCAGGGACGTGGCTCCCGAGGCCACCGCCATCGCCACCGCCGTCTGCAACGCGCTCAGCTTGAGCGAGTCCAGGCCGACGGTCCCGGCGACATACGTCCGCCCGGTCTCGTCGCGCACGGCCGCCCCCTCGGGCACACCGTTACGGGCCCGCGCCGAGCGGGCCAGGGTCACGATCTTGCGGTCCTCGGGGTCGAGCGCGCTGCTGTCGGTCATGGGGTGAGCATACGTAGCCGCGGTACCGGCCCCCTCACGCCACCCTCCGTTGTCCGCGGCGGCACCGGCGGCCGAGCGATCAGGGGGGCGCCGCCGCACGGTCACGGCCGGTCCAGCCGCAGCCGCTCCGCTCTCGGCAGGCCCGCCACGACCAGGTCGTAGGAGTCCTCGACCAGTTCGCGGACCAGGCGGTCGGGGAGGCCGCCGTCTGCTGTGACGGTGTTCCAGTGCCGCTTGTTCATGTGATAGCCGGGGACGATCAGGCCGGGGTGCTCGTCCCGCAGGCGCACCGCGTCCTCCGGGTCGCACTTCAGGTTCACCGTCAGCGGCCGTGCGTCGAGGGTGGTGAGGGCGAAGAGCTTGCCGAGGACCTTGAAGACGGAGGTCTCCGGCCGGAAGGGGAAGTCCTCCACGACCGCGTTGAAGGAGAGGCAGAACGCGCGCAGCTCCTGCGGGGTCACTCCGCCTTCGCCTCCTCGTCCGCGTGGGCGCCGACCGGTTGCACCGGCTCCACCAGCACCGTCACGATCTTGTTCCGGCGGCCCGCGGCGGCCTCGGCCGTCAGCCGCAGCTCGCGGCCGTCGGGTAGTCCGACCACGGCGGAGGCGCCGGCGATCGGGACCCGGCCCAGTGCCTTCGCCAGCAGCCCGCCGACGGTCTCCACGTCCTCGTCGTCGTACTCCTCCAGGCCGTAGAGCTCGCCGAGGTCGGTGATGTCGAGGCGGGCGGTCACCCGGTGACGGTCCTCGCCGAGCTCCTCCACGGGCGGGAGTTCACGGTCGTACTCGTCGGTGATCTCGCCGACGATCTCCTCGAGGATGTCCTCGATGGTGACGATGCCGGCCGTGCCGCCGTACTCGTCGATGGCGACGGCCACGTGGTTGCGGTCCTGCTGCATCTCGCGCAGCAGGTCACCGGCGTTCTTGGTGTCGGGCACGAAGGCGGCCGGCCGCATGGCCGTCGACACCAACTCGCTCTCCGCGTCCCGGCTGATGTGCGTCTTGCGGACCAGGTCCTTGAGGTACACGATCCCGACGATGTCGTCCTCGCTCTCCCCGCTGACCGGAATGCGCGAGAACCCGGACCTGAGCGCCAGGGTCAGCGCCTGGCGGATCGTCTTGTAGCGCTCGATGACGACGAGGTCGGTCCTCGGGACCATGACCTCCCGCACGAGTGTGTCGCCCAGCTCGAAGACGGAGTGCACCATCCGGCGCTCCTCGTCCTCGATGAGCGACTCCTTCTCGGCGAGGTCGACCAGCGCCCGCAGCTCCGCCTCGGAGGCGAAGGGGCCACGCCTGAAGCCCTTGCCCGGCGTCAGCGCGTTGCCGATGAGGATCAGCAGGGAGGGGATCGGGCCCATGATCCGCGCGAGCGGCAGCAGGACGTACGCCGCCGCGGTCGCCGTGTTCAGGGGGTGCTGGCGTCCGATGGTGCGCGGGGAGACGCCGACGGCGACGTACGACACCAGGACCATGACGCCGATGGCGACCAGCAGCGCCTCGGTGGTGCCGTCGAACTCCCGCAGACACGCGTAGGTGACGAGCGCGGCCGCCGCCATCTCGCAGGCGACGCGCACCAGCAGCGCCACGTTGAGATAGCGGGTCGGGTCGGCGGCGATCTGGGCCAGCTTCGCGCTGCCCCGGCGGCCGGTGCGCACGGCCTCCTCGGCCCGGAAGCTGGAGACCCGCGCGAGGCCCGCCTCCGCGCAGGCTGCGAGCCAGGCGACGACGACCAGCGCGATCGCGCCGGCGACGAGGGTGGGGCTCATGAGACGGTCGGGGCCGGGGACGGACCGGTCAGGCCCTTCTCCGCACGCCAGCCGTCCACGATGGCGGCCTGCAGACCGAACATCTCGGCCTTCTCGTCCGCCTCCTCGTGGTCGTAGCCGAGCAGGTGCAGCACGCCGTGGACGGTGAGCAGCTGGAGCTCCTCGTCCATGGAGTGCTGCGTGGGCGCTTCCGCCCCCTGCCTGGCGGCGACCTCGGGGCACAGCACGATGTCGCCGAGGAGCCCCGGCGGGGGCTCCTCGTCGTCCTTCGACGGCGGCCGCAGCTCGTCCATCGGGAAGGACATGACATCGGTCGGGCCGGGCAGGTCCATCCACTGGATGTGCAGCTGCTCCATGGCGTCGGCGTCCACGACGATCACCGAGAGCTCGGAGAGCGGGTGGATACGCATCCGCGCGAGCGCGTAGCGGGCGACGTCGAGGATCGCCTGCTCGTCGACCTCGGTTCCGGACTCGTTGTTGACGTCGATCGACATGGTGGTGCTGGTCTACTTCCGCTTGTTCCGGGCGCCCTTGTGGGTGCCGTTCTCCGTGCCGTTCTGGCTGTCGTACTTCTCGTACGCGTCGACGATACGGCCGACCAGCTTGTGCCGTACGACGTCCTGGGACGACAGGCGGGAGAAGTGGACGTCGTCGAGGCCCTCCAGGATCTCCTGGACCTGACGCAGACCCGACTTGGTGCCGGTCGGGAGGTCCACCTGCGTCACGTCACCCGTGATCACGATCTTCGAGTCGAAGCCGAGGCGGGTGAGGAACATCTTCATCTGCTCGGGGCTGGTGTTCTGGGCCTCGTCCAGGATGATGAAGGCGTCGTTGAGGGTACGGCCCCGCATGTACGCCAGCGGCGCGACCTCGATGGTCCCCGCCGCCATCAGGCGCGGGATCGAGTCCGGGTCCAGCATGTCGTGCAGCGCGTCGTACAGCGGGCGCAGGTACGGGTCGATCTTCTCGTAGAGGGTGCCCGGGAGGAATCCGAGGCGCTCTCCGGCCTCCACCGCCGGGCGGGTCAGGATGATGCGGTTGACCTGCTTGGACTGCAGGGCCTGCACCGCCTTGGCCATGGCGAGGTAGGTCTTGCCGGTACCGGCGGGGCCGATGCCGAAGACCACGGTGTGCTTGTCGATCGCGTCGACGTAGCGCTTCTGGTTCAGGGTCTTGGGGCGGATCGTGCGTCCGCGCGAGGAGAGGATGTTCTGCGTGAGCACTTCGGCCGGGGTCTCCTGGCCGTCGCTCTCGCCGTTCTCACTCGCTCTGAGCATGGCGATCGAGCGTTCCACTGCGTCCTCCGTCATCGGCTGTCCGGTGCGGAGCACCAGCATCATCTCGTCGAACAGGCGCTGGATGAGGGCGACTTCCGCGGCGCCGCCGACCGCGCTGACCTCGTTGCCCCGGACGTGGATGTCGACCGCCGGGAAGGCCTTCTCGATCACGCGCAGGAGGGAGTCGCCGGAACCCAGCACGGTCACCATGGGGTGCTGGGCGGGGACGGTGAACTGTGCTCTCGCCTGCCCCTGCGCGGGGGTGTGAGCTGTGGGTGTCTGAGTCATGGGCCGGCGCTGAAGGCCTGCGGTTCCTCCTCGTCACGGCCGCGTAGCTGAGAGCGGCCTCGCGATACCAAGGGTACGACGGTGCACTGACAACGCCGTAGGGCTTTTCGCCGACCACTCGGGGTGCGGAGCCTAGAGGACAGTCACCGCGGCGCCGGGTGGCTCACGCCGACCGCCCGAAGCCGATCGTCGGCACCGCCCGCCGCAACGGCCAGGGCCGCGCCGCCTCCTCCTCCGGTACCAGCCCCGCCAGGAACCCGTACCGCCGCAGCGCCGCGGGGTCCTGTCCCTCCACCGACTGCACCTTCCGCCACCACGCCCCGATCTCGGACCAGCCGGGCGCCGACAGCGAGCCGCCGAACTCCTGGACGGACAGCGCGGCCGTGAGGCCGGCGAACGCCAGCCGGTCGGCCAGCGGCCAGCCGGCCAGCGTCCCGGTGACGAAGCCCGCCACGAAGACGTCACCCGCCCCGGTCGGGTCGAGCGCCTCCACGGCGATCGCCGGGACCTCCGCCGTCTCCCCGGTCCGGCGGTCCACCGCGTACGCCCCCTCCGCACCGAGGGTGACGACGGCCAGCGGTACGTGATCGGTCAGGGCGTGCGCGGCCGCCTGCGGACAGGACGTGCCCGTGTACCGCATCGCCTCCGCCGCGTTCGGCAGGAACGCCTCGCAGTGCTCCAGGTCGGCCAGCCCCGCCAGATCCCACGCCCCCGTGTCGTCCCACCCCACGTCACCGAAGATCCGCGCCCCCTTGCGGGCGGCCTGCGCGATCCAGGGCGCCCGCCTGCCCGGCGTGAGCGAGGCGATGGCGGCACGCGCGCGGGGCGGACAGTCGGGAGCGGGCTCCTCGGGGGGCGGCTCGTGACCGTGGGAGACCATCGTGCGCTCCCCCTCGTACGCCATGGAGACGGTGACCGGGGAGTGCCAGCCGGGGGCCGTGCGGGACGGTGTGAGGTCGATGCCCTCGCCCGACTCCAGGGCGTCCCAGCAGTACTCGCCGTAGTGGTCGTCGCCGAACGCGGCCGCGAGGGAGGTTTTGAGGCCGAGGCGGGCCAGCGCGGTGGCCATGTTCGCCACACCACCGGGGCTCGACCCCATCCCCCGTGCCCAGGACTCGGTCCCGCGCACCGGGGCGGAGTCGAGCCCGGTGAAGATGATGTCGAGGAAGACGGGGCCCGTGAGATACACGTCCCACGGCGGGTCGTCGGGTGTGCGCAGGGCGGTGAGCGGGTCGACCTGGACCCGATGGTTCCCGGCCTCTCCGAGGCGCGACAGTCCCTTTCCGGTGGACGCGGTGGACGCGATCACGGTGCGCTCCCTGACGTGCAGTGCCAATCAGGCCAGTTTGCACCACGGCACCGACAACGCGCTGTCGTCACACCGTCGACGCAGGTCACGCCAGGAAGCCGCCGTCACGTCGGGCGGGGCGGCAGGTCACGTGTCCGGATCCGGTCCGAGGACGGTCGGGGCGACGCACCCGCGGGAGCGGGGGCGGGCGGAGGTGCCGGAGAGCTACCAGCGCGGCACGGCAGGTGTCTCCCACTCCGGCTCGGCGACCCGCATCGCCGCCGCGTCGTCCCGCTCACGCAGCGAACCGTCGTCGTCGAGCCACCGCTGGTGGAGGAGGGCGAGCCTGTCGCGGTCGAGTTCGACGCCGAGGCCGGGTGCGTCCGAGACGGCGACCCTGCCGCCTTCGAAGGTGAGGCGCTCGGTCAGGACGTCCTCCGACTGCCAGGGGTAGTGGGAGTCGCAGGCGTGGTGGAGGTTGGGGACGGTGGACGCGACATGGGTCATGGCGGCCAGCGAGATCCCCAGGTGGGTGTTGGAGTGCATGGACACCCCGACGCCGAACGTGCGGCAGATCGCGGCGAGTTGCTGGGTGTTGCGCAGCCCGCCCCAGTAGTGGTGGTCGGACAGCACCACCTGGACGGCACCTCGGGTGAAGGCCTCCTTGATCTCGGCGAAGGTCGTCACGCACATGTTGGTGGCCAGCGGCACGTCGGTGGCGGCGGCGACCTCGGCCATGGCGGGCGTGCCGAGCGCCGGGTCCTCCAGGTACTCGAGCACGTCCCCGAGTTCCTCGGCCACCCTCAGCGAGGTCTGCACGGACCAGGCGCCGTTGGGGTCGAGACGGAGCGGGTGTCCGGGGAAGGCCTCGGCCAGCGCCTTGATCGCGGCGATCTCCTCGTCCGGCGGGAAGACACCGCCCTTGAGCTTGAAGGAGGTGAAGCCGTAGCGCTCGGTGAAGAGACGGGCCTGCTCGACGACCCCGGCCGGGTCGATCGCGGCACCCCAGTCGTCCTTCTCGCAGGCCACGCCCTCCGGGTGGTCGGCCCACCGGTAGAACAGGTAGGCGCTGTACTCGACGGCGTCGCGCACCTTGCCGCCCAGCAGCGCGTGCACGGGCAGCCCGAGCGCCTTGCCGAGGGCGTCGAGGCAGGCCACCTCGAAGGCGGAGACGACGGACAGCCGCAGCTTGTCGGCGGTCTGGACGCCACGCAGTCCGCCGACGTCGACCTGGCCGAGGACGCGGGAGCTGTCGACGGCGACCTCGTCCGCCAGCGGGAACAGCCCGTTGAGGTCGCCCACCTGCCGGCCGACCAGCTTCCGGGCGAAGGGCCGGGCCAGCTCCAGGTACTTGGTGTCGCCGTACGTCTCGCCGACCCCGGTGATCCCGTCGGCCGTCACCACCTCGACGATGAGCCGGGGGGTGTAGGGCTGGTGCACGCCCTGCGTGTTCAGCAGCGGCGGGTCGGCGACCAGGATCGGCGTCAGACGGACGTCCGTGATGGCGAGGTTCACAGCGCGGCTCCTACGAGGTCGAGTCCGGTGGTCAGCAGCATCCTGAGGTCTGCCAGGTCGGCGGCCGAGGGGTCGGTGAGCGGGGCGCGCACGGGTCCCACCGGACGGCCGCGCAGCCGGGCCGCGGCCTTGACCAGGGACACGGCGTACCCGGGCACCCGGTCGCGGAGTTCGACGAGCGGGACGTAGAAGTCGCGCAGCAGCTTGTCGACCGTGCCGTCGTCGCCGCCGCGGAGGGCGGTGAAGAAGGCGTTCGCGATCTCGGGGGCGAAGGCGTGGACGGCGGAGGAGTAGGCCGGGACGCCGACGGTGGCGTAGGCGCGGGCCTGGATCTCGGCGGTGGCGGCCCCGTTGAAGAACAGGAAGCCCTCGGGCGCGGCCAGCGTGAGGCGCTGGAGCCGGTCGAGGTCGCTGTGGCCGTCCTTGAGGCCGATGACGGTCGGGATGTCGGCGACGCGCCGCAGGGAGCAGGCCGTGAAGGCGACCTGGCCGCGCTGGTAGGCGATGAGCGGCAGCCGGGTGCGGGCCGCGATCTGCTCCAGCTGGGCGACGAGCCCGTCCTGAGGGGCGGTGACGAGGTAGTGCGGCAGCACGAGCAGGGCGTCCGCCCCGGCGTCCTCGGCAATGCGGGCGAAGCGGACGGCCTGGGCCCAGCCGTATCCGATGCCGGCGACGACGGGCACGCGCCCGGCGGCCTCCTCGACCGCGATGGTGACGACCCGGCGGTACTCGTCCTCGTCCAGCGAGAAGAACTCGCCGGTGCCGCAGGCCGGGAAGACGGCGCCGGGGCCGGTGGCGATCCGGTCCGCGAGGTAGGCGCGGAAGCCGTCCGGGTCGAGGGAGCCGTCGTCGTGGAAGCTGGTGAGCGGGAACGACAGCACCCCGTTCGCCATCCCCTCCTCCAGTCGCCGCACCACCGTGCCCGTATCAGGACTCACGCCTCGTTCATCTCCCTATGTAGATCTCATCCACGTATGAAGATGGAGGTTAGATACGCGAACGATCCCCGTCAATGGGCCGGGCATCCGCGCTTACGATCGGCACATGTCGGAGACAGGCGGCGTCCGCGAAGTGAAGTCGGCCGCGCGCACGGTCGAGCTGCTCGAACTCCTCGCCGCGCGCGGCGACCGTCCGGCACGCCTGCAGGAGCTCGCGGACGAGCTGGGCGTGCCGCGCAGCTCGATGTACGCGCTGCTGCAGACCCTGATCTCACGCGGCTGGGTCCGCACGGACGTCACCGGCTCCCTGTACGGCATCGGCATCCACGCCCTGCTCACCGGCACGAGCTATCTCGACTCCGACCCGCGCGTGCGGGTGGTGCGGCCGTATCTCGAAGAGGCGTCCCAGGCGCTGGGCGAGACGATCCACATGGGCCGCCTCGACGGCCGGGGCGTGGCGTATCTGGCGACACGCGAGTCGCACGAGTACCTGCGGACCATCAGCCGGGTCGGGCGGCGACTGCCGGCCCATGTCGGCGCGCTGGGCAAGGCGCTGCTGGCCGAGCGGGCCGACGCCGAGCTGCCGGAGGGGCCGTATGAGGCCCTCACCCCGAACTCCCACACCGGCAGGGAGTCCCTGCTGGCGGACCTCGCCGGGGTGCGCGCCCGGGGTTACTCGGTCGACCGGGAGGAGGGCGTCGTCGGCATCGTCGGTTTCGGCTTCGCCCTGCGCTACGACTCACCCGCCCAGGACGCCGTCAGCTGCTCGGTGCCGGTGGCCCGGCTGACGCCCGGGCACGAGGCGCGGATCGTCGCCGTGATGCGGGAGATCAGGAGCGGGATCGAGGCGACGGCGCCGGGCGCCGGGGGCGCGCCGCACTGGCGTCAGGACGCGCTGCGGGTGTGCGCGGGGACGCGGGAAAACGGGGTCGTCTACCCGACCTCACACACCCCAAACACAACATGACTCAGATCACACCCCCTGCGTTTCTTTCCTGAACCGCGTGCTTGATACAAATTGGCCGCGCGTTCCTGTCCGTCGACGGTCGTCGCCCAATCCCCTTCTTGAGCCGCTTCTTTCGCATGCCCTGGGAACGCCCGTGTCCACCCGCACCACCATGCCCTGGCCCCTCGTCGCCCTTTTCACGGCCGGGTACCTCGCCCCCTACCTCCTCCCGACCACGGTCGGCAGGCTCGACTCGGGGCTTCCGCTGTCCGCCACGCAGGCCGGAGCCGTCGGCAGTGCCCTGCTGCTGAGTTCGGCGTCGGCGGGGTTCCTGCTCGCGTCCCGGGTCGACCGCTTCGGCCCCCGCACCCTGGCCCGCGTCGGCCTCGCCCTCGCCGTCCTCGGCTACGGCACCGCCGCATTCAGCGCCTCCGTCCCCGCCGTGGTCGCTGGCGCGCTGCTCGGCGGCTTCGGCTCCGGTACGGCCACCACGGTCGCCGCCACCGGCATCGCCGGTCAGCCGGACCCGCACCGCACGACCACCCTGGGTCTGCTGAGCGTCTCCGCCCTCGCGGGGGCGGTCTACCTGACGGTGCCGCACCTCGGCTCCGGTCACGGCCAGCCCCTGGCCGCGATCGCGCTGACCGCCCTCGCCGTCTGGCCCCTGACGGGCCGTCTCCCGGTCCGTACGGCGGCCGCGGCCCCGCAGGCCCGCCGCAGCCGGAACCCGCTCCCCCACCTGCGGGCCGGTCTGGTCCTCGCCGCCGCCATGCTCTTCTGGTCGCTCGCGCAGAACTCCCTGTGGGGCGTCAGCGGTCGGATCGGCCTCACGCAGGCGCACCTCACGGAGGCGACGGTCGGCGCGGTCTTCGCCGTGGCCCTGGGCGCCGGACTCCTCGGGGTCGTCGGCGCGGGCGCGCTCGGGCCCCGGCTGGGCCGGGCGCTCCCGGTCGGAGCGGGGACGGTCCTCATCGCCGGCTGCATCGCCCTCAGCGCGTCCGCCACCGATCTGGCGACCTTCGCGGCCGGCGAGATCGCCTGGAACACGCTCTACCCGATCGTCCTGTCCTACGTCATCGGCCTGGCCGCCTCCCTCGACCCGCGGGGCCGTTGGGCGGTCCTGGTCGGCTCGGCGTCCTCGCTCGGCACGGCGGCCGGTCCGCTGACCGGCAGTGTGCTGTCCGCGCAGGCCGGCTTCCCGGCCATGGGCACGATCCTCGCCCTGGGCCTGCTGGTCGTGGCCCTCCCCATCACCGCGGTGGCCCTGCACACCGGGGGGCGCCCCCTGCTCTCCGGCGCGGTACGCCGCCGGGTCGGCACCCCGGCCGCCGTGGTCGCCGCCTCGACCGGCACCCCGGCCGACGTGCTGCCGCAGCCCGAGCAGCCGGTGGTGGAGATCCCCATCGACACCGCGGCCGCCCCCACCCGGCAGGCCTACGACACGGCGGGACCCCGGCAGGCGGCAGCCACACCGGGGCCCTCGTGAACCGCCGCACGGTTCACCGGAAGTCGTACGCCTCCACCTCCGCCAGGTAGCGGGCCCGCCGCTCCTCGTCGTGCTCCAGGAAGGACGCGACGAAGGAGTTGCGGGCCAGCTCCCGAAGCCGGTCCTCGCCGAGGCCCAGCGTCTTGCGCACGGCGTCGAAGTTGTCGCCCGCGTAGCCGCCGAAGTAGGCCGGGTCGTCGGAGTTGACCGTGCACAGCAGCCCGGCGTCCATCATCACGGGCAGCGGGTGCTCGGAGAGGACGTCGACGGCACGCAGCCGTACGTTGGACAGCGGGCACAGCGTCAGCGGGATCCGGTCCCGGACCAGACGGGCGACCAGCGCCTCGTCCTCCAGGCAGCGCAGCCCGTGGTCGATCCGCTCCACGCCGAGCACGTCCAGGGCCTCGGTGATGTACTCCGGCGGCCCCTCCTCGCCCGCGTGCGCCACCCGCCTCAGACCCAGGGCCGCCGCCGCGTCGTACACCTCACGGAACTTCACCGGCGGATGCCCGACCTCGGCCGAGTCCAGCCCGATCCCGACGATCCGGTCGAGGTAGGGCTTCGCCGCCTCCAGGGTCTCCAGCGCCGACTCGGCGGACTCGTCGCGCAGGAAGCACATGATCAGCTGCGTGGACACGCCGTGTGCGGCCTCGCTGTCGCCCAGCGCCCGCCACAGCCCCTCGACGACCGTCCCCATGCCGACCCCGCGCGCCATGTGGGCCTGCGGGTCGAAGAAGATCTCCGCGTGCCGCACACCCTGCGCGGCGGCCCGCGCGAGATAGGCGTTCGCGAGGTCCGTGAAGTCCTGCTCGGTGCGGAGCACGGCCATGAGCTCGTAGTACAGGTTCAGGAAGGACTGGAGGTCCTCGAACTGGTACGCCTTGCGGAGCTCGTCCGTGTCGGCGTAGGGCAGCTCGACACCGTTGCGGGTGGCCAGCTCGAAGGCCAGCTCCGGCTCCAGGGTGCCTTCGATGTGCAGGTGCAGTTCAGCTTTGGGGAGGGGCATCAAAGCATCGTACGGCCGCTTTACCGGCGTTTCGGAACCGGGACCCTGAGCAGGTCGTGGGCGACGGTCAACTCGCCTTCGTACCCGGCCGACCGCGCCTGCCGTTCGAACTCGTCCGGTTCGGAGTAACGCTGGCTGAAGTGGGTGAGCACCAGGTGCCGTACGCCGGCGTCCCGGGCCACCCGGGCGGCCTGGCCGGCCGTCAGATGGCCGTGGTCCGTGGCCAGTTGCTCGTCCTCGTCGAGGAACGTCGACTCGATGACCAGCATGTCGCAGCCCTCGGCCAGCGCGTGCACGCCCTCGCACAGCCGGGTGTCCATGACGAACGCGAAGCGCTGTCCGCGGCGGATCTCGCTGACGTCGTCGAGGCGGACGCCGTCGAGCGCACCCTCGCGGTGCAGGCGGCCGACGTCCGGGCCCTTGATGCCGTGCGCGGCGAGCCGGTCGGGCAGCATGCGGCGGCCGTCGGGCTCCACGAGGCGATAGCCGTAGGACTCGACGGGATGGGAGAGCCTGCGGGCCTCCAGGGTGTAACCGCCCGGTTCGGCGATCACCCCGTCGGCGCCGACCGGCGCCTGGAGGAGCTCGACCGTCTCGCGGTAGGCGGTGGCGTACCGCAGCCGGTCGAAGAACCGCTGCCCGGACTTCGGGTAGTGGGCGGTGACCTGGTGTGGGACCCGGTCGAGGTTGATGCGCTGGATCACTCCGGCGAGGCCCAGCGAGTGGTCCCCGTGGAAGTGGGTGACGCAGATCCGGTGCAGGTCGTGCGCGGCGACCCCGGCACGCAGCATCTGCCGCTGCGTGCCCTCGCCGGGGTCGAAGAGGATGCCCTCGCCGTCCCACCGCAGCAGATAGCCGTTGTGGTTGCGGTGCCGGGTCGGGACCTGGCTTGCGGTGCCGAGGACGACCAGTTCACGTACGGACACGGTGACCTATCCGGGGGGCCACTGCAGGCCACGGCCGCCGAGGACGTGCGCGTGGGCGTGCCAGACGGTCTGGCCGGCGCCGCTGCCGGTGTTGAAGACGACGCGGTAGCTGTCCAGCTTCTCCTCGTCGGCGATCGCCTGGGTCTCGCGCAGCACGTCGGCGGCGAGCTCCGGGGCGGCCGTGGCGAGGGCTGCGGCGTCCTTGTGGTGGGCCTTCGGGATCACCAGCACGTGGGTCGGCGCCTGAGGGTTGATGTCCCGGAACGCCACGGTCGTCTCGGTCTCACGGACGATCGTCGCCGGGATGCTCCCCGCGACGATCTTGCAGAACAGACAGTCGTCCTGCGGTTCGCCTGCCATGCGTGTGCCTCCTTCACGCCGGTGATCTCTTGTAGGGGGATGCTATCGAGGTGGGCGCCCACCGCGGCGGTCACGGCAACGCGGGCGGAACCTTGGCCGGCGTCGCCTCCAGCGCCGCCGTCGCCAGTCGGATCGCCTCGTCCAACTGCGCGTCCCGCCCCGCGGCGTGGTCCTGCGGCCGCTGCACGACCTCCACGTCCGGATCCACCCCGTGGTTCTCCACCCCCCACTCGTACCCCTCCAGCCAGAACGCGTACTTCGGCTGCGTGATCAGCGTCCCGTCGACCAGCCGGTACCGGCTGTCGATCCCGATCACCCCGCCCCACGTCCGCGTACCCACCACCGGCCCGATCCCGAGCGCCTTGATCGCCGCGTTGACGATGTCCCCGTCGGAGCCGGAGAACTCGTTGGCGACGGCGACCACCGGTCCGCGCGGCGCGTCCTGCGGGTAGCTGTAGGGCCGCATTCCGCGTGGCACGGCCCATCCGACGATCCGCCGGGCCAGCTTCTCGACGACCAGCTGCGAGGTGTGCCCGCCCCGGTTCTCGCGGACGTCCACGACCAGCCCCTCGCGCGCCACCTCGACCCGCAGGTCGCGGTGGATCTGGGCCCAGCCGGGCGCCTGCATGTCCGGCACGTGCAGATAGCCGAGCCGCCCGCCGGACTTCTCATGGACGTACGCCCGCCGGTCGGCGACCCACGCGTGGTAGCGCAGCGGCTCCTCGTCAGCCGTCGGCACGACCACCGCGTGCCGCACCTCGCCCCCGCCGGACGGGGAGATCGTCAGCTCGACCGGCCTGCCCGCCGTACCGACCAGCAGCGGCCCGGGCCCGGTCACCGGATCGACCGGCATCCCGGCGACCGCGACGATCGCGTCCCCGGCACGCACCGCGACGCCGGGCGCGGCCAGCGGGGAGCGGGCGTCCGGGTCGGAGGTCTCGGTCGGCAGGATGCGGTCGATGACCCACCGCGCGGATCCCTGCGGGCCGTCGTGCCGGGAGATGTCCGCGCCGAGCAGCCCCTGCCGGGGGCCGCTGCCGTGGCCGCCGCGCGGGACGACGTAGGCGTGCGAGGTGCCGAGCTCGCCCTGCACCTCCCACAGCAGGTCGACGAGGTCGTCGTGGGTGGCGATCCGGTCGAGGACCGGACGGTAGCGGTCCAGGACGCCGGGCCAGTCGGCGCCGCCCATGTCCGGCCGCCAGAAGTGGTCCCGCATGACGCGGCCGGTCTCCTCGTACATCTGGCGCCACTCGGCCGCCGGGTCGACGGTCTGCCGTACCCGGCCGAGGTCGACGGTGATGTTCGTGTCGCTGTCCTCGTCGGCCGAGGCCCGCCGGTCGCTGGGTACGACCTTGAGCCGTCCGTCGGTCCACAGCAGGACCCGCTTGCCGTCGCCGCTCACCGCGAAGTGGTCGGCGTCGGCGGCGAGGTGCTCGATGCGCTGCTGGGCGAGGTCGTAGCGCTCCAGCTCGGTGTGCGGGTCGGGGTCGTCGGGGGTGGCCCGGGAGGAGCCGAGCACCCCGCGGACCGGGTGGCGCAGCCACAGCACGCCGTCCTTCGCGGCGCGCAGGTTGGAGTAGCGGGCCGCCTCGACCGGGAACGGCACGATCCGGTCGGCGAGGCCGTCGAGGTCGACGCGGGTGGCCGGGGTGCCCTCGCTGTCGGGCGTCTCGTCCTTGTCGGGCGCCTCGAAGGGGCGGCCGTGGCGCTGCGGGCCGAACGGCGAGGGCGTGGTCGCGGCCAGCGTGATCAGGTGCGGACGGTCGCCGACCACGAAGGCCAGGTCGAAGACGTGCTCGTCGTAGACCGGGTCGAAGGACCGGTTGGACAGGAAGGCGAGGTGCTTGCCGTCGAGGGTGAAGGCCGGGGCGTAGTCGCGGAACCGCAGCGGGGTCGCCTCGGTGACCGACAGGTCGGTGGTGTTGGCGAGCCGCAGCTGGCGCAGCGGGCCCGGGCCGGGGTGCGACCAGGCGAGCCAGGCCGAGTCGGGTGAGAAGACCAGGCCGGAGACGTCGCCCTCCTCGCTGCGGTCGACCTCGCGCACCTCGCCCGTCTCGCGTTCGACGAGCAGCACGCGTCCGTCGTGCGCGGCGACCGCGGCCCGACTGGCGTCGGGTGCCATCGCGAGGGCCAGCACCCGTCCGAGCTGTCCGGCGGCGAGCCGGCGCGGGGTGGCGCCGGGCGCGTGGCCGGTGGCGGGCGCGAACTCCAGGGCGTCGTCGCCCTCCGCGTCCGTCACCCACACCACCCACTCCTCGCCGTCGGAGCGGAAGGTGCGCGGCAGCCGGGCCCGGACGCCGGGTTCGGCGGCGAGCGCGCGGGCCGGGCCGGCGCGGTGGGTCACCCAGTGCACCGCGCCCCGCACGGCGACCGCGCTGCCGCGAGCGGTGTGGTCGGGGGCGGCCGACCCGAACCAGCGGGAGGCGTTCACGGTGAACGGCTGCCGGTCGGCGTGCTGCCCGCCGAGCCGCACCTGAAGCCGTCGGGGCTCGGCGCCGTCGAGGTCGTCCAGGATCCACAGCTCACCGGCACTCGCGTAGACCACCCGGGTGCCGTCACCGGCCGCGTGCCGGGCATAGAACCCGTCGACCGGGGTGTGCCGGCGCAGGTCGGACCCGTCGGCGAGGGAGGAGTACAGCGCGCCGACGCCCTCGTGGTCGGACAGGAAGGCGATCCGGTCCCCCGCCCACACGGGGTACTCGATGTTCCCGTCCAGTTCCTCGTGCAGCCGTACGAACTCCCCGTCGCCCTCACGGTCGATCCACAGCTTGCCCGCCGTACCGCCCCGGTACCGCTTCCACCAGGCGGCCTCCCGCCCCATGGGCGCGGACAGCAGGACCGTGCCGGGGCCGCCGTGGGCGACGTCGCCGACGGGCCCGTACGGCAGGGTCGTGCCGGGGCCGCCGTCCAGCGGGACGGCACGCGCCCAGCTGCGGCGGAGGCTGGCCTGGCCGTACGTGCTGACCGCGAGGACCTCGCCGTCCGGGGTCCAGCCGCGCACCTGCGTGCGTGAACTGCCCCAGTACGTCAGGCGCTTGGCGGGGCCGCCGTCGACCGGGGCGATGTGCACCTCGGGGGCGCCGTCACGGGTGGAGGTCCAGGCGACGGTGGTGCCGTCCGGGGAGACGCGGGGGTGGGTGACCGGCACGTTGTCGGCGCTGACCCGCCAGGCCCGGCCACCGTCCAGGGGGGCGAGCCACACGTCGTCCTCGGCGGTGAAGGCGACCAACTCGCCGTGCAGGTGCGGGAATCGGAGGTACCCGGAGGTCGCAGACTGTGTCACCCGGTCACCCTACGCACGCCCGGCGGCCGGGGACAGGGTTTCGGCCCGGATGTGATCACCTGCCCGGCCGCGCGCGGCGACCGGTCACTTGCCGTCGGGCCAGCACTGGGGCGCCTTCTGGCAGTAGACGGTCTTCGTGACGGTCACGGTGACCGTCGGACCCGGCTGACCGGGGTCGTTGACGGGCGGGGTGTTCTTGGCGTCGCAGTCCCCCAGCCCCTCCACGTGGAACCACACCTTGCCGTCGATCTTCGCGGTGAGGTCGCCGCGCACACACGCGCCGCTGACCGCACGGGTGACCTTGCCCGTGACCGTGATGTCCTTGCCGTCGTCGGTCTCGCCCTCGCAGTCGACCTCGGCGACGGCGTTCTCGGTGGCCGTGGGGGTGGAGCGGCCGTCGCCGTACGAGGCCGTGCAGTTGAGCCAGCGCACATCGGCCTTCTGCCGCTCCAGCTCGGCCGTCACGGTCTGGTCGGTCGTGTACGCCACGGTCGCGGAGTTCAGCCCGGCCGGGTCACAGGCGACCGCTCCGCCCACGGCGAGCCCCGCCAGAGCCACCGCAGCCACCACGCGCCGCGCACGCGGCCGACGCCAGATACGCCTCAACGCCCCCATGGAGGGCAGCCTGCCACCGCCTGGGCCCCGACGGTAGAGCGCATACGGCCACTCGTGCGCCCCGCGGCTACCGTGGACGGATGCGCAAGGACCACAGCCTCAGAAGGCTCGTCGTGGACGAAACAACGGTCTACCTGTGGAACGTCCGTCACCGGCACGGCGACGGCGATCCCTGCCGCGAGACCCTCACCCTGCTCCGCGACGGCGTCCGCACCAGGATCGTCTTCCGGTCCGGCGCGGGGCGCTCCGCGGGCGGCGGCTACCCCGGTCACTCGGGCGGGGTGGACGACCGGCACGGCTACCTCAACCTGAACGAACCCGGCGTGGTGCGGGCCCTGGTCGACGAGGCGTCGAGACGCGGACTGCTGTCCGGCGGCGGGGAGTTGGACGGCTGGGAGCTGCTGCCGGCGGTGGTCGTCAGCCGCGCAGCAGCAGCCACTCCTGAAGTTCCACCAGGTTGCCCTCCGGGTCCTTGAGGTGCGCGACCCGCATCCGGTCCGTCATCGCGGCCGGGCCGTTCAGGAGGGTCGCCCCGCGGTCGGTGATCTGCTCGCAGTAGGCGTCCAGGTCGTCGACGCGCAGCACCACCAGGGAACGGTGGCCGGTGGCGACGTCGCCCAGCTCGCCGAGCACCTCGGCCATCATGGCCCGGTCCTGCAGGGCGATGCCCGCGGAGCCGGTGGCGGGACCGAACTTCTCGTACGGTCCCTCCGTCGCCCCCGACTGTGGCCTCAGTCCGAGGACCTCGGCGTAGAAGCGGTAACAGGCGGCGAAGTCACCGACGAGCAGACGTACCTGGGCGAGTTCCAAGACCGATCTCCCTGAAGTCAGGACCAGCGGCCCGAGCGGCCGAGGAGCAGGGCGGCCGCCGCGGTCCCGGCGGTCGACGTGCGCAGCACGGTCGGCCCGAGCCGGTACGCCTTCGCGCCCGCCTCCTCGAAGAGAGCCAACTCCTCGGGGGAGACGCCCCCTTCGGGTCCGACGACCAGCACGATCTCGCCGTCGGCGGGCAGTTGGGCGGTGGCCAGCGTCTCCTCGCCGCTCTCGTGCAGTACGGCGGCGAAGTCGGCTTCGGCGAGAAGTGCGGCAACCTGTCTGCTCGTCGCGGCGTCCGCGACCTCGGGGAAGCGGACCCTGCGGGACTGCTTGCCGGCCTCGCGGGCGGTGGCCCGCCACTTGCCGAGCGCCTTCAGCCCGCGGTCGCCCTTCCACTGGGTGATGCAGCGGGAGGCCGCCCACGGCACGATCGCGTCGACGCCGGTCTCGGTCATCGTCTCGACGGCCAGCTCACCGCGGTCGCCCTTGGGGAGGGCCTGGACGACGGTGATCCGGGGGGACTCCGGGGGCTGCTCGCCCACCCTCGTCATGTGGACGACCAGCCGGTCCTTGCCCTCGGCCGCGACCACCTCGCACTCGGCCCAGCGTCCGGCACCGTCGGTCAGAACGACCGTCTCCCCGGGCCGCAGCCGCTTCACCGAGACGGCGTGCCGCCCCTCGGGCCCGTCCAGCACGTACTGCCCCGCGCCGGCCGCGTCGAAGTGCTCGACGACGAACACCGGCGCCGTCATCGGGCGCCGCCCCGCGACAACGCTGTCCGAGCGGCGTCGAGTTCGGCCGCCAGCACCTCCACCAGCCGCCCGGCGGGCAGCTCGCGGGCCATCCGGTGCCCCTGCCCCGCCCACAGCGCCATGCCCTGCGCGTCGCCCGCCTTGGCGGCGGCCTTGCGCAACGGCGAGGTCAGGTGGTGGATCTCCGGGTAGGCGGCGGGCGCGTAGGGGCCGTGCTCGCGCAGGAAGCGGTTGACCAGGCCGCGGGCCGGGCGGCCGGAGAAGGCGCGGGTCAACTCGGTACGCACGTAGAGGGGGTTGGTCAGCGCCTGCTTGTGTACGGCGTTCGCGCCGGACTCGGGAGTGGCGAGGAACGCCGTGCCGAGCTGGGCCGCGACCGCGCCCGCCGCGAGCACGGCGGCGATCTGGCTGCCGCGCATGATGCCGCCGGCGGCGACGATCGGGATGCCCACGGTCTCGCGGATCTGCGCGATCAGGGAGAGCAGGCCTATGCCGGAGCCGTCGGTCTCCGGGGTGTCGCGGTGGGTGCCCTGGTGGCCGCCCGCCTCCACGCCCTGCGCGATCACCGCGTCGGCGCCCGCCCGCTCCACGGCGAGGGCCTCGTCGACGGTGGTCGCCGTGACCAGGGTGAAGGTGCCGGCCCGGCGCAGCGAGTCCAGCACGTCCGCGCTCGGCACGCCGAAGTGGAAGGAGACCACCGGCACCGGGTTGTCGAGCAGCACCGAGAGCTTGGCCTCGTAACCGTCGTCGCGGCCGCTCTCGGGGTCGCCGAGCTCCGTGTCGTACCAGGCGGCCTCGCCGGCCAGCTGGTGGGCGTAGACGTCGACGGCGGCGGGGTCCGCGTACTCCGGCTGCGGCATGAAGAGGTTCACGCCGAACGGGCGGGTCGTGAGGCTCCGCAGCTGTTTGATCTCCTGGTACAGGCCGTCGGCCGTCTTGTACCCGGCGGCGAGGAACCCCAGCCCGCCGGCCTCGCACACGGCGGCGCCGAGCGTCGGGACGGAGACGCCGCCCGCCATGGGGGCCTGCACGATCGGATGAGGGAAGAGATCGGTCAGTGCGGAGGACATGACGGCATGTTGTCACGTCCTTTGAACAAGTCCGAATCGGCCCTTCCCCCGAGCACGTGTCGGCACTTCAGCGGGGGCCCGGGCCCCCGCCAGGTGCCGTCAGCGCCCGTTGAACGCGTCCTTCAGCCGCGAGAACAGTCCCTGCTGCCCCGGCTGGAACTGCCCCTGGGGCCGCTCCTCGCCGCGCAGCTTCGCGAACTCGCGCAGCAGGTGTTCCTGTTCGGGGTCGAGCTTGGTCGGGGTCTGGACCTCGACGTGCACGATGAGGTCGCCCCGGCCGCCGCCGCGCAGGTGGGTCACGCCCCGGCCGTGCAGCGGGATCGACTGGCCGGACTGGGTGCCCGGGCGGATGTCGACCTCCTCCAGGCCGTCCAGCGTCTCCAGCGGGACCTTGGTGCCGAGGGAGGCCGCAGTCATCGGGATGGTGACCGTGCAGTGCAGGTCGTCGCCCCGGCGCTGGAACTGCGCGTGCGGCAGCTCGTGGATCTCGACGTACAGGTCACCGGCGGGACCGCCGCCGGGCCCGACCTCGCCCTCGCCGGCGAGCTGGATGCGGGTGCCGTTGTCGACACCGGCGGGGATCTTGACGGTCAGGGTCCGGCGCGAACGGACGCGGCCGTCGCCGGCGCACTCCGGGCACGGCGTCGGGACGACCGTGCCGAAGCCCTGGCACTGCGGGCAGGGGCGCGAGGTCATGACCTGGCCCAGGAAGGACCGCGTCACCTGCGACACCTCACCGCGGCCGCGGCACATGTCACACGTCTGCGCGGAGGTCCCCGGCGCCGCACCCTCACCGCTGCAGGTGGTGCAGACGATCGCCGTGTCGACCTGGATGTCCTTCGTGGTGCCGAAGGCCGCCTCGTCGAGCTCGATCTCCAGCCGGATCATCGCGTCCTGGCCGCGCCGGGTGCGCGAACGCGGACCCCGCTGGGACGCCGTACCGAAGAAGGCGTCCATGATGTCCGAGAAGTTCCCGAAGCCGCCCGCACCGAAGCCGCCCGCGCCGCCGGCGCCGCCCGCCTGCGAGAGCGGGTCACCACCGAGGTCGTAGACCTGCTTCTTCTGCGGGTCCGACAAGACCTCGTAAGCGGCGTTGATCTCCTTGAACCGCTCCTGGGTCTTCGGGTCCGGGTTGACGTCCGGGTGCAACTCGCGTGCGAGCCGACGGAACGCCTTCTTGATCTCATCCTGCGACGCGTCGCGGCGCACGCCGAGAACGGCGTAGTAGTCCGTGGCCACTTACGACTCCGCCAGGATCTGTCCGACGTACCGTGCCACTGCGCGTACCGCTCCCATCGTTCCCGGGTAATCCATGCGGGTCGGTCCGACCACGCCGAGCTTGGCGACTGCCTCGCCGCCCGAACCGTAGCCGACCGACACCACCGAAGTGGAGTTGAGCCCCTCATAGGCGTTCTCGTGACCGATGCGTACGGTCATGCCCGAATCCCCCGCCTCGCCAAGGAGCTTGAGGAGCACGACCTGCTCCTCGAGTGCCTCCAGGACGGGCCGGATGGTGAGGGGAAAGTCATGTCCGAAGCGGGTGAGATTGGCGGTGCCGCCGATCATCAACCGCTCCTCGTTCTCCTCGACGAGGGTCTCCAGCAAGGTGGAGAGCACCGTCGAGACCGTGCCGCGGTCCTCGAGGTCGAAGCCCTCGGGCAGATCCTCGACCAGCTGCGGCACATCGGCGAAACGGCGACCGGCGACCCGGCTGTTGAGCCGTGCCCGCAGATCGGCCAGCGAGGCCTCGCCGAACGGCGCCGGGCAGTCGACCATGCGCTGCTCGACCCGCCCCGTGTCCGTGATCAGGACCAGCATCACACGCGCGGGCGCCAGCGACAGCAGCTCCACGTGCCGCACCGTCGACCGTGTGAGCGACGGGTACTGCACGACGGCGACCTGCCGTGTCAGCTGCGCCAGCAGCCGCACGGTCCGCGCCACGACGTCGTCGAGATCGACCGCGCCGTCCAGGAAGTTCTGGATCGCCCGCCGTTCCGGCCCGGTCATCGGCTTGACGCCGGCCAGCTTGTCGACGAACAGCCGATAGCCCTTGTCGGTGGGGATCCGCCCGGCGCTGGTGTGCGGCTGGGCGATGTACCCCTCGTCCTCCAGGGCCGCCATGTCGTTGCGCACGGTCGCCGGGGAGACACCGAGGCTGTGCCGCTCGGTGAGCGCCTTGGAGCCGACGGGCTCCTCGGTGCCGACGTAGTCCTGGACGATGGCGCGCAGCACCTGGAGCCTTCGCTCACTCAGCATCGCGCACACCTCCAGAAGTCGACGCCCCGGCCTTTCCCCTGGCACTCTTCCCATCCGAGTGCCAGCACACACGGGGCCAGTGTACGGCCGTGGGGTACGCCCCGGGCAAGGCCGGTCGTGGGTCGTGATGCCCGGAGGTGCTGTTCTGGCTAGCGTCGCGGTATGACGGTGACTTGGGAAGAGCTGGGGTGGGAACGGTTGGCGGCCGGGGTCGGGCGGTGCCGGCTGCCGGGCTGGGACTGCACGGCCGGGCTGGTCGTCGGGGCGGGCACGGCCCTGGTGGTCGACGCCGGGTCGAGCCTGGCGGAGGGCGCGCGGCTGCGGGCTCGGGCACGGGAACTCGCCGGGCACCGTGTGACTCATCTCGCGCTGACCCACCCGCACTTCGACCATGTCTTCGGGGCGGCGGCGTTCGCGGGCGCGGAGGTCTTCGGCGCGGTCGGCATCGACACCGTCCTCACCGCCCGGCACGGCCGTGACGAGCTGCGCGCGGACGCCGTACGCAACGGGCTGGAGGCCGGCACGGCGGACGAGGCCGTCGACGCGCTGACCGTGCCCCGCCACCACGTCTCGGGTGAGTGGACCCTCGACCTGGGCGGCGGCCGCCAGGTCCTGCTGGCGAACGTGGGCCCGGCCCACACGGCCCACGATCTCGTGGTCCTCGTGCCCGGCTCGCCCGAGGTGGTCTTCTGCGGTGACCTGGTCGAGGAGTCCGGCGAACCCCAGGCCGGTCCCGACGCCGTGCCCTCCCACTGGCCGGCCGCCCTCGACCGGCTGCTGGACCTCGGCGGCGAGGACGCGCTGTACGTGCCCGGTCACGGAGCGGTGGTGGACGCGGCGTTCGTCCGGGCGCAGCGGGACGCCCTGGCGGCGCGTTTCGGCGTGTCGTGAGGACCCCGCCGCCTCTTCTCCTATCGTCATCCGAATGCGCCAGTACTCTCCGGACCTGACCCCGCCGTGGAAGAAGCCCAAGCCCGTACCCGAGGTCCCGGCGGAGCCCGGCCTCGTGGTCGAGGAGCCGGGGACGGGTTTCTGCGGTGCGGTGATCCGTTGCGAGGCGGGCACGGTCACCCTGGAGGACCGCTTCGGCAAGCACCGGGTGTTCCCGATGGAGCCGCGGGGCTTCATGGTGGAGGGCCGCGTGGTGACCCTCGTACGGCCTCCGTCGGGGCCGGCGCGTCCCTCCCGGACGGCCTCCGGCTCGGTGGCCGTCCCCGGCGCACGCGCGCGCGTGGCCCGTGCCGGGCGCATCTACGTCGAGGGCCGGCACGACGCCGAGCTCGTCGAGAAGGTGTGGGGTGACGACCTGCGCGTCGAGGGCGTGGTCGTGGAGTACCTGGAGGGCGTCGACGACCTGCCCTCGATCGTCGCGGACTTCGATCCGGGCCCGGACGCCCGTCTGGGCATCCTCGTGGACCACCTCGTCCCCGGCACGAAGGAGTGGCGCATCGCCGAGTCGGTGACCAGTGAGCACGCCCTGGTGGTGGGCCACCCCTACATCGACATCTGGGAGGCGGTGAAGCCGTCGGCGGTGGGGATCGAGGCGTGGCCGCGGGTCCCGCACGGCCAGGACTGGAAGAAGGGCGTGTGCCGGGCGCTCGGCTGGCCGGACAACACGGGCGCGGTCTGGCAGGCGATCCTGAAGCGGGTGGGCTCCTACAAGGACCTGGAGCCGGAGCTGCTGGGCCGGGTGGAGGAGCTGATCGACTTCGTCACGGCTCCCGGCGACTGAGCGCTCAGTCCACCAGGTCCCGCACCACCGCGTCCGCCAGCAGCCGCCCGCGCAGGGTGAGCACCGCGCTCCCCTGCTCGTACGGCTCCTCCTGGAGCAGACCGTCCGACCGTGCCCGGCGGGAGGCCTCGAGACCGTCCGCCCGCAGGAGGTCCAGCGGCACCCCCTCCCGAAGCCGCAGCTCCAGCAGGATGCGCTCCACCCGACGGTCCTCCTCCGACAGCAGCTCCCGCCCGGCGCCCGGCGACCGGCCGGCCGCCAGCGCCGCCGCGTACGCCCCCGGATGCTTGACGTTCCACCAGCGCACCCCGCCCACGTGGCTGTGGGCTCCGGGCCCGGCACCCCACCAGTCGGCGCCCCGCCAGTACAGCTCGTTGTGCAGGCAGCGGCCCGCCTGCGAGGTCGCCCAGTTCGACACCTCGTACCAGTCGAAACCGGCCGCGGACAGCAGCTCCTCCGCGATCAGGTACCGGTCCGCGTGCACGTCGTCGTCGGTCATCGGGACCTCGCCGCGCCTGATCCGCCGGGCCAGCTGCGTGCCCTCCTCGACGATCAGCGCGTACGCCGACACATGGTCGGGTCCGGCCGCCAGCGCCGCCTCCAGGGACGCCCGCCAGTCGTCGTCCGACTCCCCCGGGGTGCCGTAGATCAGGTCGAGGTTCACATGGTCGAAGCCGACCGCGCGGGCCTCCGCGACGCACGCCTCCGGGCGCCCCGGCGTGTGGGTGCGGTCCAGTACGCGCAGCACGTGCTGCCGCGCGCTCTGCATGCCGAAGGAGATCCGGTTGAAGCCGCCCCGGCGCAGCTCGGCGAGGTACGCCGGGTCCACCGACTCGGGGTTCGCCTCCGTGGTGACCTCGGCGTCGGCGGCCAGGCCGAACTCGTCGCGGATCGCCCCCAGCATCCGCACGAGGTCCCCCGCGGCCAGCAGCGTGGGCGTGCCGCCGCCGACGAAGACCGTGCGGACCTCGCGGGGGTCGTCGCCGAGGACCTTGCGGGCCAGGCGGATCTCGTCGATCAGGGTGTCCGCGTAGTTGTCGCGGGAGGCGAGGACCCCGCCGGTGCCGCGCAGCTCGGTGGCCGTGTAGGTGTTGAAGTCGCAGTAGCCGCAGCGGGTCGCGCAGTACGGGACGTGCAGGTAGAACCCGAGGGGGCGGTCGGCCGCCCCGGCGAGCGCGGGCGCGGGCAGGGCACCGTCGTCGGGGACGGGCTCGCCGTCGGGGAGTGCGGAAGGCATGCCCTCCATTGTCCAGCACGCGCGGCACCGGCCTACTCGGCCTGCAGCACCAGCAGCGCCAGGTCGTCCTCCGGCGGCCGCACCCCGAAGGCGTGCACCAGCCGCTTGATGCGCTCCGCGATCAGCTCCGCGTCGAGCCCCGCGCACCCCGCCAGCGCCTCGGCCAGCCCGTCCTCGTCGTCGAACTGGCGCGATCCGCTGCGCCGCTCGGTGACCCCGTCGGTCACGCACAGCAGGCTGTCGCCGGGCCGCAGCTCGAAGGTCTCGCTGGTGTACGTGGCGTCCTCGACGACCCCGAGGAGGGTCTGCGGGTGCGCTGCCGTACGGACCTCGCCGCCCGCCCCGAGAAGCAGCGGGAGGGGGTGCCCGGCGGAGGCGAGGGTGATGCGTACCCCGCCGTCGAAGGGGGCCAGCTCGCCGTAGAGGAGGGACAGGAAGCGGGTCTGCGGGCCGTCGCCGGGGCCCAGGGGCCGGCCGCCCGCGGAGGCCAGCGCGCGGGCGGCGGCGTCCGCGGCCTCCGTCGCGTCGTCGAGGAGCAGCTGGTTGAGGCGGTCCAGGACGTCGGCGACCCGGTAGCCCTCGCGGGCCAGCAGCCGCAGCCAGGGCCGGGCCAGGCCGATGACGACGGCGGCCTCGGGCCCCTTGCCCTGGACGTCGCCGACGGCGAAGCACCAGCGGCCGTCGCCGGCCGGGAAGAGGTCGTAGAAGTCGCCGCTGGGTCCGCCCTTGTCGCACGGCTCGTACACCAGGGCGCTGCGCACCCCCGGTATCTCGGCCACCGCGCCGGGCAGCAGTCCACGCTGGAGGACGGCGCTGATGGTGGCCTGCCGGGTGTACTGGCGGGCCGCGCCGATGGCGAGGGCCACCCGGCGGCTGAGGTCCTCGATCAGTCCGGTGATCTCGTCGGGGAAGGGCACCAGCCCGGTCCGGCCGATGACCAGGGTGCCCAGCGGGCGGCCGCCGGCCGCGAGGCGGAAGGCGAGCGCGGCCCCGTGGGTGCCGTGCGGGCCGAGCGCCTCGCCCGGCCACGGGAAGGGCGCCGGGCCGGGCCGGGACGGGTCGGGCGGACGTGGTGGTTCCTTCTCCAGGGCCTGGCGCAGCTCCTCGATGCGGTTCTCGCTGCCGTGCCACACCCGGGCCAGGCGCGGCCCCGCCCCGCAGGTCCCGTCGGCCGCCCAGCCGCTGCGGCCCCCGGTGAGCTCGTCCTCCAGCCACACCGCGCACCAGTCGGCCAGCCGCGGCACGATCAGCTGCCCGGCGAGCGCCGCCACCAGGTTCTCGTCGAGCTGTCCGGCGAGCAGGTCGGAGGCCTCGGCCAGGAAGGAGAGGGCGCCGCGGTTGAGCCAGTCCCGGTCCTGCTCGGTGCGTCGCGGCTCCGGGGCGAGTATCCCGGCCACCCGCAGCCCGCGCCTTCCGGTGTACGACTCGCGGGCGTCGGCGGACGACTCGCCCTGCGCGGACAGCCGCGCCCAGACCGTCTTGGCGCCGGTGCGGTAGGTGACGCCCCAGGACTCGGCGAGGGCCGCGACCAGCCTGAGACCACGTCCGTAGTCCGCCGGCTCGTACGACGCTTCGGCTGAGCCGTCACGTGGGGGGCGCGAGGGGTGGTGGTCCAGGACCTCCACGACGAGGGCGCCGGTCTCCGGCTCCAGCCGGCAGTCCAGCTCGACGTCGGTGCCGGCGTGCACGACGGCGTTGGTGACCAGCTCGCTGACGACGACCACGGCGTCGCCGGCCTGCCGGTCGGTGAGGTGTGCGGTGCCGGGCAGGCCGCGTTCGGTCCACTCGGCGAGCGCCCCGCGTAACAGCGCGCGGGCGGCGCCCGGCGCGTGGGAGCTGCCGGGCAGAGCGACGTGCGCCTCGGCGCGCGCGGGCACGTCCTCGGGCGGACGCGCCTCGGCGCGCGGGGGCGCGCTCTCGTGCGCAGGCGCATCAGAGGCACGGGCAACGGTCTCCCGTTGCGTCGGAATGGCCCCCATCTACAGCTCCCCGAGCGGTTCGGACGAATACGCCTCAGTCGATGCCGCCAGAGTGACAGACTGGCCACGCCCATAAGCGCCGAGTTACCGAAGTGGGCCGCCATGAGTGAGAACAGTGCTACGCGTGTGCTCGAAGAGGGACAGAAAGATGGCCTGATTCGAGCATCGGATCTGCGTCCTCTGCTCGCCGCGATGACCGCCGCCCGGGACGGTGACCTCTCCAAGGTGCCGGAGTCCGGCCACGGTCTGGTGGCCGAACTGACCGCCGTCTTCAACCAGATCATGGACCGCAGCACGCACTTCAACACGGAAGTGCAGCGCGTGAAGCGCGAGTTGGTGCGGCACGGCCGGCTCGACGAGCGCCTCTCGGCCAGTCCCGGCCAGGGCGCCTGGACCTCGCGGGTCAACGACGTGAACCAGTTGCTGGACGCCCTGGTGGCCCCGGCGGCCAACGCCACGCGGGTGCTGGACGCGGTGGCCGGCGGCGATCTGACCCAACGGGTCGACCTGCACGACGGCAACCGGCAGTTGCGCGGGGACCTGCGGCGCCTGGGCCGTGCCGTGAACAAGATGGTCGACCAGCTGTCGCTGTTCACCGGCGAGGTGACCCGGGTGGCCCGTGAGGTCGGCACCGAGGGGCGGCTCGGCGGGCGGGCCAAGGTGACGGGCCTGTCCGGAAGCTGGCGGGACGTGACCGAGGCGGTCAACACCATGGCGTCCCGGCTGACGGCCCAGGTGCGCGACATCGCCCTGGTGACCACGGCGGTGGCGCGCGGCGACCTGACCCGTACGGTCACGGTCGAGGCGACCGGCGAGCTGCTGGAACTGAAGCTGACCGTGAACACGATGGTGGACCAGCTGTCCGCCTTCGCCGACGAGGTCACGCGGGTGGCCCGCGAGGTCGGAACCGAGGGCCAGCTCGGCGGCCGCGCCCAGGTCAGAGGCGTCAGCGGGGTCTGGAAGGACCTCACCGACAACGTCAACTTCATGGCCTCGAACCTGACCTCGCAGGTCCGCAACATCGCCCAGGTCACCACCGCCGTCGCCAACGGCGACCTGAGTCAGAAGATCACCGTCGACGCCCAGGGCGAGATCCTGGAGCTGAAGTCGACCATCAACACCATGGTCGACCAGCTCTCCGCCTTCGCCGACGAGGTCACCCGGGTGGCCCGCGAGGTCGGCACCGAGGGCAACCTCGGCGGCCGCGCCCAGGTCAGAGGCGTCAGCGGGGTCTGGAAGGACCTCACCGACAACGTCAACTTCATGGCGGACAACCTGACTTCCCAGGTCCGCAACATCGCCCTGGTGTCCACGGCCGTGGCGCAGGGCGATCTCGGCAAGAAGATCACCGTGGAGGCGAAGGGCGAGATCCTGGAGCTGAAGTCGACCATCAACACCATGGTCGACCAGCTCTCCGCCTTCGCCGACGAGGTCACCCGGGTGGCCCGCGAGGTCGGCACCGAGGGCAACCTCGGCGGTCAGGCCCAGGTGCGGGGTGTCTCCGGGGTCTGGAAGGACCTCACCGACAACGTCAACTTCATGGCCCTGAACCTGACCTCGCAGGTCCGCAACATCGCCCAGGTCACCACCGCCGTCGCCAACGGCGACCTCTCCAAGAAGATCACCGTGGACGCCCGCGGCGAGATCCTCGAGCTGAAGGACACCGTCAACACGATGGTGGAGCAGCTGCGCGCCTTCGCCGACGAGGTGACCCGGGTGGCCCGCGAGGTCGGCACCGACGGCCGGCTCGGCGGCCGCGCCCAGGTGCTGGGTGTCTCCGGCGTCTGGCGGGACCTCACCGACAACGTCAACTACATGGCCGACAACCTGACCTCGCAGGTCCGCAACATCGCCCAGGTCACCACCGCCGTCGCCAACGGCGACCTCTCCAAGAAGATCGACGTGGACGCGCGCGGCGAGATCCTGGAGCTGAAGACGGCCATCAACACCATGGTCGACACGCTGTCCTCCTTCTCCTCCGAGGTCACGCGGGTGGCCCGGGAGGTGGGCTCAGAGGGCCAACTGGGCGGCCAGGCACGCGTGGAGGGCGTCTACGGCACCTGGAAGCGCCTGACGACGAACGTGAACGAGCTGGCGTCCAACCTGACCACCCAGGTCCGGGCGATCGCCGAGGTCGCCTCGGCCGTGGCGCAGGGCGACATGTCCCGCTCGATCACCGTGGAGACGCAGGGCGAGGTGGCCGAGCTGAAGGACAACATCAATTTGATGGTCGCCAACCTCCGCGAGACCACCCGCGCCAAGGACTGGCTGGAGTCGAACCTGGCCCGGCTGGCCGCGCTGATGCAGGGCCACCGGGACCTGATGGAGGTCGCCGACCTGATCCTGCGCGAGCTGACCCCGCTGGTCAACGCGCAGTACGGCGCGTTCTTCCTGGCCGACCCGGACGAGGACGGCGCCTCGCTGCGCACA
This sequence comes from Streptomyces resistomycificus, assembly GCF_001514265.1. Taxonomy (GTDB): domain Bacteria; phylum Actinomycetota; class Actinomycetes; order Streptomycetales; family Streptomycetaceae; genus Streptomyces; species Streptomyces resistomycificus. Next base: position 542,273 of record NZ_KQ948990.1, read on the forward strand.
ACCGTTCCTGCGAAGGGACTCGCGTTCATCGCCGGCTACGGCTCGGCCCAGGGCGCGACCGTGGACACCGGGGGCATGCCGGTGCACGGACTCGTACGCCAGGCCGCCCGCGAGAAGAAGCGGATCCTGGTGGAGGAGGCCCCGCCGGACTACATCAAGATCAACAGCGGGCTCGGTGAGGCCGCCCCGGCCAGTGTCGTCATCATCCCGATCCTCTTCGAGGACAAGCTCCTCGGCGTGATCGAGCTGGCGTCCTTCTCCCGCTTCTCCGACGTCCACCTGGCCTTCTTCGACCAGTTCGTGAACACCATCGGCGTCGCCATCAACACCATCATCGCCAACTCCCGCACGGAGTCGCTGCTCGGCGAGTCCCAGCGCCTGGCGATGCAGCTCCAGGAACGCTCGGACGAACTGCAGAGTCAGCAGGCCGAGTTGCAGCGCTCCAACGCGGAACTGGAGGAGAAGGCAGCCCTGTTGGCCACTTCCTCGCAGTACAAGTCGGAGTTCCTGGCGAACATGTCGCACGAACTGCGCACCCCGCTGAACTCCCTGCTGATCCTCGCCCGGCTGCTGTCCGACAACCCGGACGGCCATCTCTCCGACCAGGAGGTGCAGTTCGCGACGACCATCCACCGATCGGGCTCCGACCTCCTCCAGCTGATCAACGACATCCTGGACCTCTCGAAGATCGAGGCCGGCCGCATGGACGTACGGCCCAAGCGGCTGCCGTTGATCAAGCTCCTCGACTACGTCCACGCCACCTTCCGACCGCTCACCCTGGACCGCGGGCTCGCCTTCGAGGTGACGGTCGGCGAGGACGTGCCGCGCGAGATGTACTCGGACGAGCAGCGCCTGCAGCAGATCCTGCGCAACCTGCTCTCCAACGCGATCAAGTTCACCGCCACCGGCCGGGTCGAGCTGCGGGTCAACCGGCTCAAGGATCCCGAGCACCGCTATGTCCGCGACAGCGACGAGGTGATCGCCTTCGCGGTCTTCGACACCGGCATCGGCATCGCCTCCGAGAAACTCCCGGTGATCTTCGAGGCGTTCCAGCAGGCCGACGGCACCACGAACCGCAAGTACGGCGGCACCGGCCTCGGCCTGTCCATCAGCCGGGAGATCGCGGGCCTGCTCGGCGGCCGTATCGTCGCCGAGAGCGAACCGGGCGAGGGATCCACCTTCACGCTGTACGTCCCCGTCGTCAGCCCCGGCCACTCGGCCACCGGGCCGGTCCCCGAGGACCGTCCGCTGCCGGCGCCGGAGGAGCTGTCGACCGATCCCTTCCACGCCGCGCACGACACGGACGACTCCTGGCCCACGCCGACCAAGCTGGAGGAATGGACGTCGGGCCGGGCCGGTCAGGTCCTGGCCGGGCGGCGGGTACTGATCGTGGACGACGACATCCGCAACGTCTTCGCCCTCACCCACGTCCTGGGGCGGGTCGGGATGCCCGTCCTCTACGCGGAGAACGGCCGCGAGGGCATCGAGACACTGGAGCGCAACCCGGACGTCGAACTCGTCCTGATGGACATCATGATGCCGGAGATGGACGGCTACGAGACCATCGCCGCCATCCGCCGCACCCCCCGCTGGACGGGCCTGCCCATCGTCGCCCTCACCGCGAAGGCGATGCCGGGAGACCGCGAGAAGTCCATCGCGCGGGGCGCCAACGACTACGTACCGAAGCCGGTGGACGTCGACCAGCTGCTGACGGTCGTCTGCGCACTCCTGGACCCCGAGAGCCCGGACGACGAGGAGCACGCCGAGGTCGAGGAACTCGTGGTCCCACCGGCCGACGACTGAATGGGGTCAGTCACATGAGCGCTGAGGCAACGACCGACGACCGTGCGGGCATCCTCCTGGTCGACGACATGGAGGACAACCTGATAGCGCTGGAGGCCGTCCTGGGGTCCCTCAACGAACCGCTGTTCAGAGCACGTTCGGGCGAGGAGGCGATGAAGGCGCTGCTCCGGCGGCAGTTCGCCCTCGTCCTGCTCGACGTACGCATGCCGGGCATGGACGGTTTCGAGACCGCCGCGAACATCAAACGGCTCGACCAGACCAAGGACGTCCCGATCATCTTCCTGACCGGCACGGAGGACGACTCCGGCTTCGCCTTCCGCGGCTACGCGACGGGGGCGGCCGACTTTCTGACCAAGCCGTTCGATCCGTGGGTACTGCGGGCCAAGGTCACCGTCTTCCTGGACCTGCACCGGAAGAACCAGCAGCTGCGGCGGCTGCTGGCCCAGGAGCACACGGAGTACCAGGAGGTGAACGGTCGGCTGGCCGCGCTGGAGAGGCAGTTGGAGCAGGACCCGCCCCCTGACCCACGGGTGCTGCACACACAGGTCAGGGAGCTACGGCAGCTGGTGACCCGAGGACGCGCGAACTGACCTCGGGGCGCGGGGGCCCGACCTCGGGAGTGCGGGCCAACGACCTCGGGAGCGCGGGGGCCCGACCTCGGGAGTGCGGGGAACCGCACGACCGGCCACGGCATGCCGTCAGCCGCCCGAACAGTCCCCCGCCCCTGACTACGCCTCGCGCGACCCCGCGTACATCTCGTCGATGAGGTGCTTGTACTCCCGCTCCACCACGGGCCGCTTCAGCTTCAGGCTCGGCGTGATCTCCCCGTGCTCCACGTCGAGATCCCGCGGCAGCAACCGGAACTTCTTGATCGTCTGCCAGCGCTGAAGCCCCTCGTTGAGCTCCTTGACGTACCCCTCGACCATGGAGACCGTGGCCGGCGCGGCGACGACCTCCGCGTACGGCTTCCCCTCCAGCCCGTTCTCCTGCGCCCACTGGAGGATCGACGGCTCGTCCAGCGCGATCAGCGCGGTGCAGAAGTTCCGGTCGGCGCCGTGCACCAGGATGTTGGAGACGTACGGGCACACCGCCTTGAACTGGCCCTCGACCTCCGCCGGCGCGATGTACTTGCCGCCGGACGTCTTGATGAGGTCCTTCTTGCGGTCGGTGATCCGCAGGTACCCGTCGGGCGACAGCTCGCCGATGTCGCCGGTGTGGAACCAGCCGTCCGACTCCAGCACCTCGGCGGTCTTCTCGGGCAGCCCGTGGTAGCCCTCCATGATGCCGGGGCCGCGCAGCAGGATCTCGCCGTCGTCGGCGATCCGCACCTCCGTGCCGGGCAGCGGCTTGCCGACCGTGCCGGTGCGGTAGGCCTCGCCGGGGTTCACGAAGGAGGCGGCCGACGACTCGGTGAGGCCGTAGCCCTCGAGGATGTGGATGCCGGCGCCGGAGAAGAAGTAGCCGATCTCGGGCGAGAGCGCGGCGGAACCGGAGACGCACGCCCGCAGGTTGCCGCCGAACGCCTCACGGATCTTGGCGTACACGAGCGCGTCGGCGGCCTTGTGCTTGGCCGAGAGTCCGAAGGGAGCCGACGCGCTGCCGGTGCGCCGGAAGTTGTCCTGGGTGACCTTGGCGTACTCGCGGGCCACGCCGGCCGCCCACTGGAAGATCTTGTACTTGGCGCCGCCGCCCGCACGGGCCTTCGCGGCGACCCCGTTGTAGACCTTCTCGAAGATGCGCGGGACGGCCGCCATGTACGTCGGCTGCACGATCGGCAGATTCTCGATGATCTTGTCGACGCGGCCGTCGACGGCGGTGACGTGCCCGACCTCGATCTGGCCGGAGGTGAGCACCTTGCCGAAGACGTGCGCCAGCGGCAGCCACAGGTACTGCACGTCCTCGCTGCTGACCAGGCCGGTGGCGGCGATCGCCTTCGCCATGTACGACCAGTTGTCGTGCGGGAGGCGTACGCCCTTGGGGCGGCCCGTGGTGCCCGAGGTGTAGATGAGGGTGGCGAGCTGGTCCTTGGTGATCGCCCCGACCTTCTCCTTGATCAGGTCGGGGTTCTTCTCCAGGTACGCGGCACCGCGCTGCTCCAGCTCGGCGAGCGTGAGCACCCAGTCGCCGGTCTCGGCGTCGGCCGGGTCGATCACCACGACATGGGTGAGGTCGGGCAGCTCGGCGTGCTTCTCGCGCGCCTTGGCCAGCTGCTCGGCGTTCTCCGCGAACAGGACCCTGCTGCCGGAGTCCGCGAGGATGAACGCCGACTCCTCGGCGTTGGTCTGCGGATAGATCGTGGTGGTGGCGGCGCCGGCGCACAGGATGCCCAGGTCCGCGAGGATCCACTCGACCCGGGTCGAGGAGGAGAGGGCGACCCGCTGCTCCGGCTGCACGCCGAGCTCGATCAGGCCCGCTGCGATGGCGTAGACCCGCTCGGCTGTCTGCCCCCAGCTCAGCGACTTCCAGTCGTCCGGGCCTTCACCGGACGCGGGAGGCACGGGATAGCGGTATGCCTCGGCGTCCGGTGTGGCCGCCACGCGCTCCAGGAAGAGGGCCGCCACGGTCGGCGGGCGGTTCTCGATCAGTGTCTGTGTGTCGCTCACGACATCCTCCGGGGCCCGCGACGGTGCGGCTGGCTGAGTTGCGGCTGAGTTCACTGCGGTTCACTGCGGTTCACTGTGGTGCTCGGTCACTCGTGGTCGGTTGTTTAACTCACGAGTAACTATGGAGCAGAGATCAGAGTAGAGCGCGACCGGCCGGTGCGTAAGGGGCGGCGGCCTGTCACTTCCTACAGAGAGCGACGCTACGCACGCGTAGGGGCCCGCCGCGGGAAGACGCGGCGGGCCCCTGTTCACGCGGTCACGGGACGGCTACTTCTTGCCCTTGCCGGATCCCGCGCTGTCGTCGCTGCTCAGTACGGCGATGAAGGCCTCCTGCGGAACCTCCACAGACCCCACCATCTTCATCCGCTTCTTGCCCTCCTTCTGCTTCTCCAGCAGCTTCCGCTTACGGGAGATGTCACCGCCGTAGCACTTGGCGAGGACGTCCTTGCGGATGGCGCGGATGGTCTCGCGGGCGATCACCCGGGAGCCGATGGCCGCCTGCACGGGGATCTCGAAGGCCTGGCGCGGGATCAGCTCGCGCAGCTTGGCGACGAGCCGCACTCCGTACGCGTACGCCGCGTCCCTGTGTGTGACCGCCGAGAAGGCGTCGACGCGGTCACCGTGCAGCAGGATGTCGACCTTCACCAGCTGGGCGTCCTGCTCGCCGGTGGGCTCGTAGTCCAGCGAGGCGTAGCCGCGGGTCTTGGACTTCAGGTTGTCGAAGAAGTCGAAGACGATCTCCGCGAGGGGGAGCGTGTAGCGGATCTCGACACGGTCCTCGGAGAGGTAGTCCATGCCGAGGAGCGTGCCGCGACGGGTCTGGCAGAGCTCCATGATCGAGCCGATGAACTCGCTGGGGGCGAGGATCGTGGCCCGGACGACCGGCTCGAAGACCTTGTCGATCTTGCCCTCGGGGAACTCGCTCGGGTTGGTGACCGTGTGCTCCTTCCCGTCCTCCATGATCACGCGGTAGACCACGTTGGGCGCGGTGGCGATGAGTTCGAGGTTGAACTCGCGCTCCAGGCGCTCACGGATGACGTCCAGGTGCAGCAGGCCGAGGAAGCCGACGCGGAAGCCGAAGCCGAGGGCCGCGGAGGTCTCGGGTTCGTAGACCAGCGCGGCGTCGTTGAGCTGGAGCTTGTCCAGCGCCTCGCGGAGGTCGGGGTAGTCCGAGCCGTCCAGCGGATAGAGGCCGGAGAAGACCATCGGCTTCGGGTCCTTGTACCCGCCGAGGGCCTCGGTGGCGCCCTTCTCCTTGCTGGTGATCGTGTCACCGACCTTGGACTGACGGACGTCCTTCACGCCGGTGATGATGTAGCCCACCTCGCCGACGCCGATGCCGTCGGCCGGGGTCATCTCGGGCGACGAGACGCCGATCTCCAGGAGCTCGTGCGTGGCGCCGGTCGACATCATCTTGATGCGCTCGCGCTTGTTGAGCTGCCCGTCGATGACACGGACGTACGTCACCACGCCACGGTAGGAGTCGTAGACCGAGTCGAAGATCATCGCGCGGGCGGGGGCGTCCTTGACACCGACCGGGGCCGGGACGTCGCGGACGACCCGGTCCAGGAGCGCGTCCACACCGACGCCGGTCTTCGCCGAGACCTTGAGCACGTCCTCGGGCTGGCAGCCGATGAGGTTGGCGAGCTCCTCGGAGAACTTCTCCGGCTGGGCGGCCGGCAGGTCGATCTTGTTCAGTACGGGGATGATCTTGAGGTCGTTCTCCATCGCCAGGTACAGGTTGGCGAGGGTCTGGGCCTCGATGCCCTGGGCCGCGTCGACGAGGAGCACGGTGCCCTCGCAGGCCGCGAGGGACCGCGAGACCTCGTAGGTGAAGTCGACGTGCCCCGGGGTGTCGATCATGTTGAGGATGTGCGTGTCGCTCTTGTCGTGGGTGGGGGCCCACGGCAGACGCACCGCCTGTGACTTGATCGTGATGCCGCGCTCGCGCTCGATGTCCATGCGGTCGAGGTACTGGGCACGCATCTGCCGCTGCTCGACCACTCCGGTCAGCTGGAGCATCCGGTCGGCGAGGGTGGACTTGCCGTGGTCGATGTGCGCGATGATGCAGAAGTTGCGGATCAGCGCCGGGTCGGTACGGCTCGGCTCGGGCACATGGCTAGGGATCGCGGGCACGCAGGGTCCTGATTCTTGAGGCGTCCGCAGTGTCTGCGGTCTCGGGTCGGATCGATACGTAGCCTCCATGGTCCCACGGGTGGGGACCGGCGACCGGTTTGGGCCACTCGACGTCCCGCTGGTAGCCTGGGTGGCTGTGCCTCATGCCCTCTCAGCACGAGGCCGTCTTGAAGAAATCATCGGCACGGGACCTCCGCGGCCCCGTGCCTGAACCTGTAGAGGCTCATTCGTGGCGAACATCAAGTCCCAGATCAAGCGGATCAAGACCAACGAGAAGGCTCGGCTGCGCAACAAGGCCGTCAAGTCCTCCCTGAAGACCGCGATCCGCAAGGCCCGTGAGGCCGCTGCCGCGGGTGACGCCGAGAAGGCCACCGAGTACCAGCGCGCTGCCGCGCGTCAGCTCGACAAGGCCGTCTCCAAGGGCGTCATCCACAAGAACCAGGCCGCCAACAAGAAGTCGGCGCTTGCTTCGAAGGTCGCGTCCCTCAAGGGCTGACACCTTCTCTTGATCTGACCGCCGGAGGGAATCGAGCGGGCCCTCTCTCATCCGCTCCCGTCCGGCACTCCGAGTCTGTACGCGGCCTGCGTTCGCCACGCGGGTACGGACTCACCTTCTGTGAACCGAGGCCCCGACTCCCCGCCCTTCCCCAGGGCGGGCGGCGGGGCCTTCGGCGTACCGGCGGTGGCCGCCTGCCGGATGCGCCTGACGTGCTCGCCTACGACCAGAACTCGTTGTTCTTGTCGATGTCCTCGACGCACTCGTCGAGATCGGTGACCATGTCCCCGACGAACCGGAAGATGATGCATCCGGTGTCGTCGAGCCGCTTGCCGTTGCGCTCGGCGGTGAACCGGTTCATGCCGACGGCGTGGCCGCGGCCGTCGACACAGATGCCGATCAGCTCGGCCCGCATCGTCCCGTTGGTCTCCTCACCGAGTCGCCGGTACATGTCGAGAATCGCGTCCCGGCCCTTGAAGTCGCCGGAGAGCGGGTGGCTGCCGGGCACGTGGTGCGTGGCGTCGCTCGCTATCAGCTCCCGCATGGTGTCCATGTCCCCGCGGCTGAAAGCCTCGAAGCCCTTGCGGACGAGCGCTGCGTGCGGGTGTTCGGCCATCGTGATCGCCACCTCTCCATGTGTTCGGCGATGCTTCGGCCAGTACCTACGATTCTCCTCCGCGCGGCGCCCGGTGCGACTGGATCACTGTCCCCGGCCCCGGGAGCGCGCGGCCCGCGCGATCGTCACGACCGCCTTCTCCAAGGCGTACTCGGGGTCGTCCCCGCCGCCCTTCACTCCCGCGTCCGCCTCGGCGACCGCCCGCAGTGCGACGGACACGCCGTCCGGCGTCCAGCCGCGCATCTGCTGGCGCACCCGGTCGATCTTCCACGGCGGCATCCCGAGCTCCCGCGCGAGGTCCGCGGGCCGTCCCCCACGCGCCGACGACAGCTTGCCGATCGCCCGCACGCCCTGGGCGAGGGCGCTGGTGATCAGCACCGGCGCGACGCCGGTGGCCAGCGACCACCTGAGTGCCTCCAGCGCCTCCGCGGCCCGGCCCTCCACGGCCCGGTCGGCGACGGTGAAACTCGACGCCTCGGCCCGCCCCGTGTAGTACCGCCCCACAACGGCCTCGTCGATCGTCCCCTCGACATCGGCGACCAGCTGGGACACGGCGGACGCCAGCTCCCGCAGATCACTGCCGATGGCGTCGACAAGCGCCTGACAGGCCTCGGGCGTCGCGGACCGCCCGGTCGTCCGGAACTCACTCCGTACGAACGCCAGCCGGTCGGCCGGCCTCGTCATCTTGGGACACGCCACCTCCCGCGCCCCCGCCTTGCGCGCGGCATCAAGGAGCGCCTTGCCCTTGGCGCCGCCCGCGTGCAGCAGCACGAGCGTGATCTCCTCGGCGGGCGCCCCGAGATACGCCTTCACGTCCTTGACGGTGTCGGCCGACAGGTCCTGCGCATTGCGCACGACGACGACCTTCCGCTCCGCGAAGAGCGACGGGCTGGTCAACTCCGCGAGCGTCCCCGGCTGTACCTGCTCCGACGACAGATCACGCACGTCCGTGTCGGAATCGGCAGCCCTGGCAGCGGCCACCACCTCCCGCACAGCCCGATCCAGCAACAGCTCCTCCTGGCCGACGGCAAGCGTCACCGGGGCGAGAGGATCCTCATCAGCAGTTTTCCTGGCCATCGCGTACAGCATGGCATGGGGCACTGACAGCACGGGGCCGGCAGCGGGGGTTGACCGTGGGCGGGGGCGTACGGCGGCGCGCAGGCTCGGGGCCGGGACTTGGGCCCGGGGCTCGGGGCCCGGGGGGGGGAGCGCCCAAGCTTGGGCCGGGCTTGGGGCTCGGGGGCAGCGCCCGGGCTCGGTGCCGGGCTTAGGGCTTGGAGCGCGGGGCCCGGAGGGCAGCGCCCGGGCTCGGAGCCGGGACTTGGGCCCGGGGCTCGGGGCCCGGAGGGCAGCGCCCGGGCTTTGGGCCCGGGGGCAGCGCCCGCGTTCCCGGCCCGGGGGCCCGGCTCCCAGGTCAGCGTCTGAAGGGCGGGACGCCTGGGGCCCGGGGCTCGGGGCCCGGAGGGCAGCGCCCGGGCTTGGGGCCCGGGGGCAGCGCCCGCGTTCCCGGCCCGGGGGCCCGGCTCCCGGGTCAGCGTCTGAGGGCGGGACGCCGTCGCTCGCGCCGGTGTGAACCCCGCGCTCCCGCGATCCCCGCTCTCGGCTCAGCCGAGCCCGGCCAGAACGGTCACGGCTCCTCCCGCCACCCGTCCCACTCCCCCGCGAACTCGTCCAGCTCCCGGGGGTCCAACCGCTCCGCCTCGTCCCGCAGCACGACCAGCCACTGCGCGTCCTCCGCGTCGTCCTCCCCGGCCAGGGCATCCCGAACCAGCTGCGGCTCCTCGCCGACCCCGAACCGCTCCCGCAGCGCCTCGGCCGCCTCCTCCGCGGCATCCCGGTCAGGCAGCACCAGCACATGTCTCACATCGCTCACCAAGCCATTGTCAGGCACCCCACCCGGTCCTCCTCACCCCGCCCACCCCGCCCGTCCCACTCGTCCCACGCGCCCCGCCGGACTCAGTCCGCCGGACCCACTCCGGGCCCACTCCACCCGACTCCCTCCGCCCGGCTCACCCCGTCCCGTCCGCACCCCTCACCACCGGCACACGGTCCAAGGCGACACCGAACCGTTCCCGGTACACCGCCAACACCTCCTCGTCCTCACCCAGCTCGCGTTCCTCCCGCGACCCGTCGGCGCCCGTCACCTTGAAGCGACGCCCGCTGAGCGTGATCCGTCCCCCGTCCTCCGTGACCCGCGAGCAGACCAGCGACTGCGTGAAGTGCGACCGCGGCGACGTGCTGTGCCACCAGGCTCCGGCCACGAAGTCCTGAAGCCCCCGGGGCCGCACCTCCAACCGGTACTGGGCCCTGCCGCCCATCACCACGTCCAGGTCGGCCTCACCACCCCCGCTCCGCACCCCGGAAGCGTCCGGCCCCGCTTCCACGACCCGAAACGTCCCGCCGGGATCCTCCTGCTCCCCCCGCGCCCCGAACGCCAGGGGGTAGTGACTGTGCGCCCCGAACCCGACGTCGGCCAGCCACTCACTCCCGTCCACCGTCCGCACCCGCAGCGCGAGATGGTCGTACGGAATCCCGAGCCGCCCCTCCTCCCCGTACACCCGGCCCGCCAGGCGCGTGACGTCGAAGCCGAGCGCGGTGAGCAACATCCCGAAAGCTCCGTTGAGTTCGTAACAGAACCCTCCCCTGCGCGCACCCACCACCTTGTCCAGCAGCCGCTTCTCCTCCAGCACGATCTCCTCCCCGAGATGGACGGACAGGTTCTCGAACGGCACGGTCTGCAGATGGCGCAGATGCAGATCGCGCAGCACGTCGACGGTGGCGCTGCCGGTGGACTCAGCGGGAGCGTCACCGACACCGGTGAAGCGCGCCGGCCGCTCGACTCCCAGGCGGCGGAGATAGGCATCAACCTGTGCGGAATTCATGGCCTCAGTCTTGCGCGACCCGCAGCTCCCCGCCGCCCGTACCGGCGACCGCGAGGGCCCCGTCCCGGTCGGTCCGCAGCACCACGGCGCCCCCGGCCCGCAACGCCGCGACCGTGCTGGGAGCCGGGTGGCCGTACGGGTTGTCGGCACCGCAGGAGATGAGCGCCAGTCGCGGGGCCACCCTGCGTATCAGCTCGGGGTCCTGATAGGCCGAGCCGTGGTGGGCCACCTTCAGGACGTCCACCTCGGCCAGCCGCGCCCCCGCGGGTGACCTCAACAACTCCTGCTGCGCCGGGGGTTCGAGATCCCCCAGCAGCAGGAACCGCAGCCCCGCCGACCTGACGAGCAACGTGACACTCGCGTCGTTGGGCCCCTCCGGTTCCGACGCCGAGCGGGGTGGCGGCCACACCACCTCCCAGGACAGCGCCTGCGTCCGCCGCTTCTCCCCGGCCACCCCCCGCGTCACCGGAACACTCCGTGCCGCCGCCTCCCTCCGTACGAACTCGGCCTGATCGGCGGGCTCTTCGTACCCCGTGGTCTCGATCGCCCCGACCGAACGTCCGCGCAGAACGCCGGGCAGTCCCGCGACATGGTCCGCGTGGAAGTGGGTCAGCACGACCAGCGGGACCTTGGTGATGCCGAGGGCGCGCAGACAGTGGTCGACCAGCCCCGGATCAGGTCCCGCGTCCACGACCACGCCCGTGCCCTCGCCCGCCGCGAGCACCATCGCGTCGCCCTGTCCCACATCGCACATCGCCAGCCGCCAGCCCGGCGGGGGCCAGCCCGTGATCACCCTGGTGAGCGGTGGCGGCTGCACGATCGCCAGCAGGACCAGCAGCCCGCCGGCGGCGCAGAGCCAGGGATGCCCCAGCAGCCGTCGCCCCACGAGCAGGACCACCATCGTCACGAGGAGCAGCAGTGCCGCCCCGGCCCAGCTATCCGGCCAGTCCACTCCCCCGCCGGGCAGCGCGGCCCCCGTACGGGCGATCTCCGCGATCCACTCCGCCGGCCAGCCGGCGCACCAGGCCAGTGCCTTGGCCACAGGCATCGTCACAGGGGCCACCGCCAGGGCCGCGAAGCCCAGCACGGTGGCCGGCGCGACCGCGAACTCCACCAGGAGGTTGCACGGCACCGCCACCAGGCTCACCCGCGCCGACAGCACGGCGACCACCGGCGCACACAGGGCCTGCGCGGCGGCCGCGGCCGCGAGTGCCTCGGCTGGCCTCGGCGGAACCCGACGCCGTCGCAGTGCCAGGCTCCAGCGGGGCGCCAGCGTGAGCAGGGCGCCGGTGGCCAGGACGGAGAGCAGGAAGCCGTAACTCCGGGCCAGCCACGGGTCGTACAGCACCAGCAGCAGAACGGCCGTCGCCAGGGCCGGGATCAGTGATCTGCGGCGGCCGGTCGCGAGGGCGAGCAGTGCGACGGCTCCGCAGGCCGCGGCCCGCAGCACGCTCGGGTCCGGTCGGCACACGACGACGAACCCGAGGGTGAGCACCCCACCGAGCAGCGCGGTCGTCCGCAGGGAGATGCCGAGGCGGGGCGCGAGTCCCCGCCGCTCGGCCAGCTGGGCCAAGCCGGGCGGACCGACCAGCAGGGCCAGAATGATCGTGAGGTTGCTTCCGGAGACGGCCAGCGTGTGCGCGAGGTCGGTCTCCTTGAACGCCTCGTCCAGTTCGGGGCTGATCCGGGCGGTGTCCCCGACGACGAGTCCCGGCAGCAGCGCCCGCGCGTCCGCCGACAGCCCGTCCGTGGCCTCTCGCAGCCCCGCGCGCAGCCGCCCCGCGAAGCGCTGCGCCGTCGACGGCTCCCCCACGATCTCCGGCGCCGCCCCGCTCCGCACCCGCAGCACGGCCGCGACACGGTCGCCGCCCATCACGGCGGGCGCGAGCCGGGCGGTCACCCGCAGCCGTGTGGACGGCAGCAGCCCCAGCCAGGGTGACCGCCGCGGCCCCTCCGCAAAGGCCTCCGACCCCGCGCCGAATGCCCGGCCGCTCCCCGCGCGCACGTCGACGAGCACCAACACCGGCGTACGCGTCATCGTCGTCGCCCCGCGCACCGCCTGGACGCGCCGTACCTCGGCGTTGATCAGCACCGAGACCGGCGCCGCGTGGTTTCCCCTGATACGGGGCCGGGTGAGCCGGGGATCCGAGGTCACCTCGATCTCGGCGGTCACGGTGGCGTACTCCCGCGCCAGTGCCGGCACCGGCCCACGCCGCAGATCGGCCCCGTGCAGCCCGGCGGACACGGCCGCGGCTCCCACACACAGCAGCACGGCGGCGACCGAGACCCGCGGCCAGGTGACGTCCGCGGGCCCAGCTCGCCTTCCCCGCAGGGACAGGAGCAGGACACCGGCCGCGGCAAGACACCCGACGGCAAGGACGGTGACCCACCCAGGCGGGGCGCCCAGCGCCAGCGCGGCCGTCGCCCAGGCGGCGAGCGCGGGTGGTACCAGACGGAGATCCGTGGGTCCTTCCTGCCGGGGATGAGCGTCTCCCAGCCGACTGCTGGAGACCTCGTGGACCGTGGGCCGGGGACCGGAGCCGGAATGTGTGCCCCCGGCTGGGCTCGGGCCGGGTTCCGGACGCGTGGCGTCGGTGTCGTGCGCGATCGGCGCGTCCGAGGGCCGCCTCATGGCCGTACGAGATTCCGCAGGTCGGCGAAGCGCCGGTCACCGATGCCGTTGACCTCGCGCAGCTCGTTCACCGAGCGGAAGCCGCCGTGCTGCGTGCGGTAGTCCAGGATGTGCCGCGCCAGCACCGGGCCGACCCCCGGCAGTGTGTCGAGCTGCTCCACGGTGGCGGTGTTGAGCGAGACCGGGCCGGCCGGCCCCGTCCCCGGCACCGGCCCCGCCGGTCCGCCGCCCGTACCTCCCACGTCGCCCGAGCCCGGCATCGCGGGAGCGGCGGAAGCCCCGACGATCACCTGCTCTCCGTCCACGAGGAACCGGGCGCGGTTGAGCCCGTCGGTGTTCGTACCGGAGCGCACCCCACCTGCCGCGCGCAACGCGTCGGCGACCCGCGAACCGGCCGGAAGGCGATGCACACCCGGCTCACGCACCTTGCCGCCGACGTCGACGACGATCTCGGCCCCGGCCGTTCCTACCGCGTTCGGCGCCCCCGCCGAGGTGTCGGGCGCCGCCGGCCCGCCGCCCCGATGCCCCTCCTCGTACGGAGCGGCCGCGCGCACCACCTCCGGCGCTCGGACGGATTCCGCCCGGCCGGCCCAGAAGTGCTGGACGGCGAACACCGCGGCGACGACGAGCAACACGGACAGCGCCACCACGCTCCGCCGTTCCAGACCACACCTCGTCTGCACCCACAGCGGCATCCGCTCCCACAGCGCAAGCCCGGCCGCCGCCCGCCGCCGCTCCGCCACGCCCGCGCCGCCGCCCACGCCCACGCCCACGTCGAGATCGACGCCGATGCCCACGCCCCCCTCGCCGGTCCCAGCCGATCCCGCCGATCCCGCCGACCTGTCCAGCCCGACCGCTTCGTCCAGGCCGACCGACCCTTCCACTCCGATCGAACCGACCGCCCCACCCAGCCCGACCGACCCACCCGCATCAACCAGCCCGGCCGAAGCGTGCCCAGCCCGCCTCGCCGACCGGCGCGTCCCAGACCCTTCCGACCCTGACCCCCCAGAGGCCACGTCGACCTCCTCGCCCTCCGCGATCCCTCCTCCCCCACCCGGCGGCCCTTTCCCCGACTCCCGCCACTCACCGATGCGTTCGGCGAGCTCGGCGCGGTCGGCGCGGTCGGCGAGCTCGGCGCGGTCGGCGAACAGCGCCTCCGCCCGGCGCCGGAGCTCGTCCGCGGAGGCGTGCCGGTGCCGGGCGCGGCCCCGGACGGGGGCCCGTCGATGCCGGGTGCGCCCGTCGGACGCAGGTCCGCGTCCCGGACCACTGGTTGCGTTCGCTGCGTGTGAGCGTGATCGAAGTGCCATGCGGCGAGGATCGCCCAGATCGCCACTTCCGCGATGATCTTGGTCAAATCCCGGGGATTACCACCCAGTTGTGGATAACTCCCTCACCCACACGAGTGCTCATACACGCGGCACGCGACCCAACGGCCGTGCCGCGCCCGCCCCGCAACCACCCCACGACCACCCACGACCACCCGCGGCCATCCGCGGCCATCCGCGGCCATCCGCGGCCACTCGTGTCCACCCCGCTCAGCTCAACGCGGCGAGACCACGACCCCCAACAACCCGGGCCCCGTATGCGCCCCGATCACCGCCCCGACCTCGCTCACATGCAGATCGACCAGCCCCGGCACCCGTACCCGCAGGCGTTCCGCCAGGGCCGCGGCGCGCTCGTGGGCGGCGAGATGGTGCACGGCGATGTCGACCTGCGCGCTTCCTGCCCGGTCCGCGACGATCTCCTCGAGGCGGGCGATGGCCTTCGACGCCGTCCGCACCTTCTCCAAGGGCTCGATCCGGCCGCCCTGGAGCTGCAGCAGCGGCTTCACCGCGAGCGCGGAGCCGAAGAGCGCCTGCGCGGCGCCGATCCGGCCGCCGCGGCGCAGGAAGTCGAGGGTGTCGACGTAGAAGTAGGCGGAAGTGCCCGCGGCCCGCTTCTCCGCGGCCGTGACGGCCTCGTCCACCGTGCCGCCGGCCTCCGCGGCCTCGGCGGCGGCGAGCGCGCAGAAGCCGAGGGCCATGGCGACCATCCCGGTGTCGACCACCCGCACCGGCACCGGCGCCTCGCGGGCCGCCACGACCGCGGCGTCGTGCGTGCCGGAGAGCTCCGCGGAAAGGTGCAGGGAGACGATGCCGGTGGCGCCGGCCTCCGCGACCTTGCGATAGGTCTCCGCGAAGACCTGGGGGCTGGGGCGCGAGGTGGTGACGGACCGTCGCTTCTGCAGCGCCTGGGCCAGGGAGCGGGTCGAGATCTCGGTGCCCTCTTCAAGTGCCTGGTCCCCGAGGACCACGGTCAACGGCACCGCGGTGATGCCGTGACGCTCCATCGTCCGCGGCGGCAGGTAGGCCGTTGAATCGGTGACGATCGCGACATGGCGGGACATGAGCTGGAGGTTACCTGGCGTAGCGCCCGCGCGGCAGCCCGGCCCCTGTCACCTGATCGCCCGTGTCCGGTTCAAGTCGTGCTCTCGGGGCGGGCCTTCTTCTGCCAGGGATAGGTGGGACGCGGGCTCGGCGGGGTGATGGCGGGCCGTGCGGGCTCCTCGGCGGCGGATGTGTGAGGGGTCTTCGGCCGGGTCTGCCGGGCCGTGCCGGTGTCCGCGACGGTCGGCGTCTGCGGCCACGGCGGCGGAGGTGTCGCGGAGGCGGGTTCCGAGGTCGTCCAGTGCCGCAGGGCGCCGGCCTCGACGTCGATCTGGGTGCTCAGCGCGTCCAGGTCGTCGTCGGCGAAGCGGCCGGCCCGGTCGCGGGCGGCCCAGCGTAGTGAGTCCGCCGAGTGGATGATCCGCTCGGTGCGCTCCCGCAGGGACGGCAGCCGCTCGCCCAGCGTGGACTTGTCGGGCTCGGACTCCAGGCGCCGCAGCTCGGCATCCAGTTCGTGCCCGTGCGCGCTGAGCCGCTCGAAGAGGCCCAGGGATTCCTTGAGGGACTCGTCCTCGGCCACGCCCGCGTGCAGCGCGTCCTGGGTGGCGCGCATCGAGGTGCGCAGCTTCAGCCTCAGCTGGGCGATCTCGCCCGCGGGGCCGAACTGGGCGAAGGACTTGGCGCGCAGCGTGTGGTCCTCGACTGTGCGCTTGGCCTGGGTGATGGTGCGGTCCACTCCGCGCTTGGCGGCACCCACCGCCTTCAGGGTGGCATAGGCGCCCAGGAAGACGCAGAGCACGAAGAGCAGGGCGGCCACTGCGAACACTGCTTCCACGAGCTCCTCCTCGGTCGGTCGCGGCACACGCCGCGCCGCTCTTCAACGGTAAACGCAACGGGCAGGCCCTGAGTTCCAGAAGAACCCCGAACCTGCCCGTAAGGGACTACCCCGAGGCGCTCACTCCAGGCTCATGCCCAGCTCACGCCCGCGCCCACACGTACGACCGTGCCCGCGTCTACGCCGGAACGATGTTCACCAGCTTCGGCGCCCGCACGATCACCTTGCGGATGCCCGCTCCGGCCAGCGCCGCCACGACCTTCTCGTCGCCCAGCGCGACCTTCTCCAGCTCCTCGTCGGAGATGGCCGGGGAGACCTCCAGGCGCGCCTTGACCTTGCCCTTGATCTGCACGACGCAGGTCACGCTCTCGTCGACGACGTAGGCCGGGTCGGCGACCGGGAAGTCATGGTGGACGACCGAGTCGGTGTGGCCCAGCCGGCGCCACAGCTCCTCGGCGATGTGCGGGGCCAGCGGCGCGACCAGCAGCACCAGCGGCTCGGCGACCGTGCGCGGCACCGCGCCGCCCGTCTTGGTCAGGTGGTTGTTCAGCTCGGTGACCTTGGCGATGGCGGTGTTGAACCGCATGCCCTCCAGGTCCTGGCGCACCCCGTCGATCGCCTTGTGCAGCGCCCGCAGGGTGTCCTCGTCGGGCTCCGTGTCCACCACCGTCACGTCGCCGGTCGTCTCGTCCACGACGTTGCGCCACAGCCGCTGCAGCAGCCGGAACTGGCCCACCACCGCGCGCGTGTCCCACGGCCGGGACACGTCCAGGGGGCCCATGGCCATCTCGTACAGGCGCAGGGTGTCGGCACCGTACTCGGCGCAGATCTCGTCCGGAGTGACCGCGTTCTTCAGGGACTTGCCCATCTTGCCCAGCAGCCGGGAGACCTGCTCGCCCTGGTAGTAGTAGGCGCCGTCGCGCTCCTCCACCTCGGCGGCGGGCACCGCGATGCCACGGCTGTCGCGGTAGACGTAGGCCTGGATCATGCCCTGGTTGTACAGCTTGTGGAACGGCTCGGCCGAGGAGACGTGCCCCAGGTCGTGCAGGACCTTGGACCAGAAGCGCGCGTACAGCAGGTGCAGCACGGCGTGCTCCGCGCCGCCCACGTACAGGTCGACGCCGCCGTGCGGCTGGCCCTCGCGCGGGCCCATCCAGTACTGCTCGATCTGCGGGTCGACCAGCTTCCGGTCGTTGTGCGGGTCCGCGTAACGCAGTTCGTACCAGCAGGAACCGGCCCAGTTGGGCATCGTGTTGGTCTCGCGGCGGTACGGACGCGGGCCGCGCCCGTCGCCCAGGTCCAGGGTGACGTTGACCCAGTCCTGGTTGCGCGACAGCGGGGTCTCGGGCTGGGTGTCGGCGTCGTCCGGGTCGAAGGTCCGCGGTGAGTAGTCCTCGACCTCCGGCAGCTCCAGCGGCAGCATCGACTCGGGCAGCGAGTGCGCGACGCCGTCCTCGTCGTAGACGATCGGGAAGGGCTCGCCCCAGTAGCGCTGCCGGCTGAACAGCCAGTCACGCAGCCGGAAGTTGACCGTGCCCTCGCCGATGCCCTCGCGCTCCAGCCACTCGGTGATGCGCGCCTTGGCGTCGGCGACTCCCAGGCCGTCCAGCGAGATGTCGCCGTTGGAGGAGTTGATGATCTTCGCGTCGTAGGACGCGAAGGCGTCCTCCCACGTCGAGGTGTCGGTGCCCCGGCCGTCGGTCGGCTCGACGATGCAGTGGATCGGCAGCTCGAAGGCGCGCGCGAACTCGAAGTCGCGCTGGTCGCCCGCCGGGACGGCCATGATCGCGCCGGTGCCGTACCCCATCAGCACGTAGTCGGCGATGAAGACGGGGACCTGCTCGCCGTTGACCGGGTTGGTCGCGTACGCGCCGATGAAGACGCCCGTCTTGTCCTTGGCCTCGGCCTGCCGCTCGACGTCCGACTTGGAGGCGGCCTGCGCGCGGTAGGCGGCGACGGCCTCGGTCGGGGTCGCGTGGCCGCCGGTCCACGCCTCGTGGGTGCCCTCGGGCCAGGCGCCCGACGTGAACTTCTCGACCAGCGGGTGCTCCGGCGCCAGCACCATGTAGGTCGCGCCGAACAGGGTGTCGGGGCGCGTGGTGAAGACGGTGATGCGCTCGCCGTCGATCGGGAAGTCGACGCGGGCACCCTCGGAGCGACCGATCCAGTTGCGCTGCTGCAGCTTGATGGCCTCGGGCCAGTCCAGCGCGTCCAGGTCGTCCAGCAGCCGGTCGGCGTAGGCGGTGATGCGCATGTTCCACTGGCGCAGCTTGGCCTTGAAGACGGGGAAGTTGCCGCGCTCGGAGCGGCCGTCGGCGGTGACCTCCTCGTTGGCCAGCACGGTGCCCAGACCCGGGCACCAGTTGACCGGCGCGTCGGAGGCGTACGCCAGCCGGAAGTCGCCCAGGACGTCGGCGCGCTCGGTGTCGCTCAGCTCGCTCCACGCGCGCGTGTGCCCCGGTACGGCGCGCTCACCGGACTCGAACTGGGCGATCAGCTCGGAGACGGGGCGGGCCCGGTCGGCCTCCTGGTCGTACCAGGAGTTGAAGATCTGCAGGAAGATCCACTGGGTCCACTTGTAGTAGTCCGGGTCGATCGTGGCGAACGACCGGCGCTTGTCGTGGCCCAGGCCCAGCCGGCGCAGCTGGACCTTCATGTTCTCCATGTTGGCCTCGGTGGACACGCGCGGGTGCGTGCCGGTCTGCACGGCGTACTGCTCGGCGGGCAGGCCGAAGGCGTCGAAGCCCAGGGTGTGCAGGACGTTGTGGCCGGTCATGCGGTGGAACCGGGCGAACACGTCGGTGGCGATGTAGCCCAGGGGGTGCCCGACGTGCAGGCCGGCACCGGAGGGATACGGGAACATGTCCATGATGAACTTCTTGGGCTTGGCGACCAGCTGCGGGTCACCGGCCAGGTCACCGCTCGGGTTCGGCGCCGCGTAGGTGCCCTCGGCGTCCCAGAAGTCCTGCCAGCGTGCCTCGATGTCGGCCGCCATGACGGCCGTGTAGCGGTGCGGCGCGACCACCTCGGCGGTGGCAGCGGGGTTCGTCTCGCTCATGATCCTCAAAGCTCCATCGATCGTCTCTGCCAGCGGCTGCGACATTCAAGAAACGAAAAATCCCCTCGCACAGGAGGGGACGCCGCGCCGATTCCGACCAACCGATTCACCCGGCGGTCGGGATTGATCAGCGCGGCTCGCTAAGCAGAAGGCGTACGGCACGCATGGCGTTAGGGTACCGCAGCCGTTGAGCACGACGCGACGCGCTTACGTATGCCCTATTGGCACCGGGTGCCGCCCTCACTGACCCCGTCCGGAACACCGACCACAACGACCACAACCCCAAACCCGCAAAAAGTTACTTCGCGTAACAGCCACTAAGGGACATCACAACGACCGCGCAGTCGTTTGATAACAACGCAATAACTCAAACCTCGTACCCATCGGTATGGCGCCACTTAGAGTGCGGCAGCGGGACCGCTTTCCCGAAACTGCTCGGAGTTGCCCCCATGAACCCTCGTCGTAGTAACAGCTCGCTCCCCCAGCCCGGCCGGTCGGCCTATGGGGCGGCGTCGGCTGCCTTCCTGCTCCTCATACCCGTGTTCGTGCTGGTCGGAGGTGACAGGGTCCGGGACTTCCTGAACTTCGGTGCGGGCGTTCTGTCGCTCGTCTCGCTCAGCTGCTCGGTGATCTGGGGCCTGGTCGCCCAGGACCGGATCTTCCTGAACACCCGCCAGCGGCTCATCGGACAGGCGGTACACCGGACGACCGCGGTCGCCTCGATCGCGTTCCTGCTGTTGCACATCACCACCAAGATCGCGCTCGACCACACCACCCTGCTCGGCGCGCTGATCCCCTTCTCGCTCGGCGTCACCGGAGCCGAGGGCCTGATCGGCCTCGGCTCGCTGGCCGGCCTGCTCATGATCTTCGTGGGCATCACCGGCGCCCTGCGCAGCCGGTTCGCCTCACCGGCCCCGGTGGCGGCCCGCTGGCGTGCCATGCACATGCTGGCCTACCCGGCCTGGTGCGCCGCGCTCGTCCACGGCCTGTACGCGGGCCGCGCCGCGAAGCCGGTCTTCGTGATCCTGTACGGCCTGTCCCTGCTCGGCGTCACCGCCGCCCTGGCCCTGCGCGCCGCCCCGCGCCCGGTCAAGCGCAAGGTCGCCGACAGGATCTCCGCGTTCATGGGGACCGGCGACGAGCGCCCGGGCCGCGACGACCTCGACGCGAGCCGGGCCAGGATGGCGGAGGGTGCCGCGCTGCCTGGCTACGAGAACCAGCGCGGAACCCGCTCCCAGCCGCGCCCCCAGACCGGCAGGACACCCTTGTACGACGCTCCGGCGGCATCCCCCGCGGCCCCGGAACCCGCGAACGGCTTCGCGGCCGCCTACCGGGCCGTGTCGACACCACGCCAGCAGCAGCCCTACGCCGACCAGACCGCTCGCATGGACATGCCGTTGGACATGCAGCCCACGGAGGCGATCCCACGCGTCGACAACGGCGGCAGCACGTCGGGCAGCTGGCCCATCCCGTCGCCGCCGCCGGTGGGCGAGGCGCCGCCGTCGGCCTACGACCCGCTCCAGGACACGGGATTCAACATCCCCGCCTACGGCGGTGCGGGCGCGGCCGGGTACGGCACGAGTGACGTGTACGACACCGGTGAGTCGAACCCCCTCTACGGCACGTACAACACGAACGACACGTACAACAGCGGTCCCGCCACTGATCCATCGCCCGGTGATTCGTACGACTTCGACGCACCGGGATCGGGCGAACCTTGGAACATGCCTTCCGGAGGCTATAGGTGAACGAGGCCCTGCCCGACGTCCCAGAAGTCCGCGTGGTCGGCCTTCCCCAGCTCACGTCGGGCTTCGACCTTGTCGAGAGACTCGATCTGCCCATGCACCTGAAGGTGCACGGACCGCTCGAACCCATGGGTGGAGAGCAGCTCGCGAAGCTCTCGGAGAACATCAACCTGAAGGGCCGCGGCGGCGCGGGCTTCCCCTTCCACAAGAAGCTGCGCTCCGTCGCCGAGTCGGCGATCAAGCGCGGCGTACGGCCGGTCGTCGTGGTCAACGGCAGCGAGGACGAACCGGCCTGCCGCAAGGACACGGTGCTCATCAACCGTGCCCCGCACCTCATCCTGGACGGCGCTCTGCTGGTCGCGGAGGCGCTGGGTGCCCGCACGCTCGTGGTGGGGGTCACCCGTGAGTCGACGCAACGCTCCATGGAGGCCGCGCTCGCCGAACGCGGCCTCAGCAACGGCCGCCGATCGGCGCTGCGCGCGCGCGTGCAGCGCAATCCCGTCCGCATGGTCACCGGAGCGGCGGCGTCCCTGATCCGCTCCATCGACGGCGGGCCCGCGATCCCGCCGGGCCGCAAGGTCAGCGCCTCGCAGACAGGCGTCGGCGGAGCGCCCACCCTGCTGTCCAACGCCGAGACCTTCGCCCAGCTCGCCATCGCCGCCCGCATCGGCCCGGAGCGCTACGGCAACACCGGCCTGTACGACGAGCCGGGCACCGTCATGCTCACGGTCTCCGGCGCCGTCGCACGCCCCATGGTCATCGAGGTCCCCACGGGCGTGCCGCTGCGCTACGTCCTCCAGCTCGCCGGTGCCCCGCCGGTCCCGCAGGGCGTGCTGACCGGGGGCTACCACGGCAAGTGGATCGACGCGGCGACGGTCAACGAGGCGATCGTCTCGCGCAACTCCCTGGACGCGGTGGGCGGTTCGCTGGGCGCGGGCGCGATCCTGCCGATCAGTCAGGACACCTGTCCGCTGGGCGAGTCGCTGCGCGTGGCGCAGTGGCTCGCCGAGGAGAGCGCGGGACAGTGCGGTCCCTGCTATCTCGGCCTGCCGGCCGCCGCCCGCGGCATGGAGGACATCATCAACGGCGGCGGCCCCGCCGCTCTGGAGGCCCTCAAGCAGGTCGCCAAGAACGTGAAGCGGCGCGGCGCGTGCTCGCACCCCGACGGCTCCGCGATGTTCCTGGAGTCGACGATCAAGGCGTTCACGGACGACCTGGCCGCGCACGTGCTGGGCAACGGCTGCGGAAGGCCCGTGGAGGGCGTTCTGCCGCTCTTCGAGGGCGGTCAGATGCCCACGGGCATCCCCGGAGGCGGGGAGTCCGAGGAGAACGGTCCCAGCCGTCAGAAGATCTACGTCGACTGGACGCTGTGCCGGGGCCACGGCCTGTGCGCCGACATCCTCCCGGAGGTCTTCGAGCTGGGCGCCGACGGCTTCCCGACCGTCGCCCAGGCCCAGGTGCCGCGCTACGCGGAGGCCAAAGCTCTACGCGCGGTGCGTCGCTGCCCGGCGCTGGCCCTGCGTCTCGAGGAGGACACCCGCTCGCAGGGTGCGACCCGCAACAACCTCCCTGTCCTCTCCCAGGGCCGCGGCCGCCGCGCTCTCGGCCGCTGAACACCCGTCGGCGGGCCGCCCTCCCGAGGGCGGCCCGCCGTTCGTCTGCCGCCGCCAGACACCCGGCACACACGACGAAGGCGGGTCATCCTCTCGGATGACCCGCCTTCGATTGCTGTGGAGCTAAGGAGAATTGAACTCCTGACCTCCTGCATGCCATGCAGGCGCTCTACCAACTGAGCTATAGCCCCTCGCGGCCGTGTGGCGAAGCCACATGTTGACCGTGTCGCCGGGTTTCCCCGGCGGCGACGCCAACATTACCGGCCCATCCGGTGGAGCACCAAATCGTTTCCGTTCTGTCCGGATACGGAACTGATGTCCGGTCACGCGGTGACGAACGAGTAGAACCGCTTGAGCGTGCAGTGCTCTTCGAGAAGCCGGCCGTAGATCGGCTCGCCCTCCAGTTCGCGGTACGTCTCGATCGGGTCGCCCTTTATGATCAGCGCCCGCGCGCACTCCTCGCACCAGTACTGGTAGTCCGGGTTGACCGGCTCCATGTCGCGGACGATCGGCGTACCACTGCCGCACCAGTCGCACTTCCGCCTGTGTGCACCCATCGATCAGCTCCAGCTGTGGCCGCAGGCCGTGCACACGTAGGAGATCCCGCCGTTGTCACCGAGGACCTGAGCGACGTGCACGGAACCACAGGAAGGGCAGCTGAGGCGGACGACCGTGTCCCGCGCCGACGCTGCTTCGCGGAGGTGGCCGACCTCCACGAGGATGCTCGCAGGCATCACTACTCCCTCCCGTCGGGCCGCGCTCCCTTCCGGCCGTTTGATTCTGCCACGGCCGGACCAATACGGTCAGCGACGCCTCAGTACCAGTCCGGACACGGCACCCACCGCGGGCGTCCCGGCCGGCGCGAACACGCACGCCAGGAGCGCCTCCGCAGAGGTATACGCCTCGAAGGGCCCAAGTGACTCAAGCCGGTCCGAGAACAGTGTGCCGAACGCCGTCTCGTCTTCGGGGGCATAAGAAAATCCCGCCCCCAGGGGGACGGGATCGTCATACACCGATCTTGACAACTCGAGCGGTCGTCACCCGAGACTGTCGATCTGTGGAGCTAAGGAGAATTGAACTCCTGACCTCCTGCATGCCATGCAGGCGCTCTACCAACTGAGCTATAGCCCCTCGCGTTCTTCCCGCTCGGCGGGGCGAACAAGAAGAACTTTAGCCTGCGACCTGCCGGAAAGTGAAATCCGGTCCCCGGGGCCGCGGAGCCGCTCAGTCGTCGTCGCCGAGGACCGGCTCCGGGAGGGTGCCGGCGTTGTGCTCGAGCAGGCGCCAGCCCCTGGCCCCCTCGCCGAGGACGGACCAGCAGCAGTTGGAGAGTCCGCCGAGGCTCTCCCAGTGGAGCGCCTCCAGGCCGAGGAGGCGTCCGATGGTCGTGCGGATCGTGCCGCCGTGGCTGACGACGACGAGCGTGCCGTCGTCGGGGAGCTTGTCGGCGTGCCGCAGCACCACGGGGGCGGCACGGTCGGCGACCTCGGTCTCCAGTTCGCCGCCGCCGCGGCGCACCGGCTCGCCGCGCTTCCACGCCGTGTACTCGTCGCCGTGCCGGGCGATGATCTCCTCGTGCGTCAGGCCCTGCCAGACGCCCGCGTAGGTCTCACGCAGGCCTTCGTCGTGGGCCACCTCCAGGCCGGTGAGCGTGGCGAGCTCGGCCGCCGTGTGGGCGGCCCGCCGGAGGTCGGAGGCCACGATCGCGTCGGGCCGGAGGGAGGCGAGCAGCCGGGCGGCGCGCCGGGCCTGGGACACACCGGTCTCGGTCAGGGCCACGTCCGTGGTGCCCTGGAAGCGGCGCTCCACGTTCCACGAGGTCTGGCCGTGGCGCCACAGGATGACGCGCCGGCCCCGGCCCGGCCCACGGTCGGCGCCGGTCACCGGGGAGGCACTCACCGCTGCTCCCCGAACTCGGCCGCGTCCTCCTCGGCCCGCAGCTTGGCGTGCTCCTGGCCCTTGCCGCGGGTCGCCTTCGCGTCGGCGGGCAGCTCGAGCTCGGGGCAGTCCTTCCACAGCCGCTCCAGGGCGTAGAAGACACGCTCCTCGCTGTGCTGGACGTGGACGACGATGTCGACGTAGTCGAGCAGGACCCAGCGGGCCTCGCGGTCACCCTCGCGGCGCACCGGCTTGGCGCCGAGCTCCTTCTGGAGCCGCTCCTCGATCTCGTCGACGATCGACTTGACCTGGCGGTCGTTGGGTGCGGAGGCCAGCAGGAAGGCGTCGGTGATCGACAGGACGTCACTGACGTCGTAGGCGATGACGTCGTGCGCCAGCTTGTCGGCGGCCGCCTGAGCGGCGGTGTTGATGAGTTCGAGCGATCGGTCAGTGGCGGTCACTACAAGGCTTTCGGTCGGCGGACACTGGACACCAAGGGTCTCACGGACCGCCGAGGGCACCCCACGCGTGATGCGGATCACGTGGGGTGCCGTCCTGGGCCGGCTCGCCCGCAGGGGGCGGGGCGGCTAGGGGGAGGCCGGCTCGTAGTCCTGGCCGAGGACCACGGCGACGTTCGCGTTCCCCGAGACCTTGCCCTTGGTGACGGCGCCGGTTGGCAGGCCCAGGGTCTTGGCGACCTCGGTGGCGTTCTGCTTGTCGGCGGCGTCGGCGTAGACGACCTTGGACGTGGTCTGGGCCGCGGCGGCCGTACCGCCTTCCAGGAAGGTGAAGCCGCCGTTGAGGAGGACCACGCGGGCCTTCTCGGTGTTGTCCTTGACTCCGGTGGCGTTCTGCACGGAGACGCTGACGGCCGCGTCCTTGTCGGGGCTCTTCGCGGTGCCGCCGAGCACGTCCTTGACGACGCTGTCGCTCGCCTGCGCGCTCAGGGTGCCGTCGTTCTGGACGGGCAGCAGCGCGGTCTTGTAGTCGCCGCCCTTGGCGCGGTCGGCGAGCTTGGCGAGGAAGGTGCCGAGGTCCTTGTCCGTGAGCGAGGGGTCCAGGATCTGCGCCAGCGTCTGCACGGTGGTGGTGGCCCCCGTGGGATCGGAGGACAGCTTGCGCAGTACGCCCTGCATGACCTGGCCGAACCGCTCCAGCTGGGCGTTCTGGGCCTCGCCGGAGGCGCGGTAGGTGGCGTAGGCCACTGCCGTCTTGCCGCTCAGCGTCCGGTCCTCGCCCTTGCTCACCAGGGGCGCCTGGCCCTTCTTGGCTTCGGGGTCGGGCACGTCGGTGTTGGCGTCGACCTCGATGTTGCCGACCAGGTCGACCAGGTTCTGGAGGTAGGGGGTGTCCAGGCGCCAGGTGCCCTCGATGTCGGTGCCGAGGACGCCGTCGAGGGAGTCGCGGGTGCCGGTGGAGCCGTCGTCCTCGACGGACTTGGCGAGCGTGGTCGTGCTGCCGTCGTCGTCCGTCAGGACGAGCGAGTTGGGCAGCAGGACCGTGGTGCCCTGCTTGGTGGTGGTGTTGTTGACGAGCAGCGCCGTGGAGGTTCCGCCCTCCGCGGTGTTGTGCAGGTGGACCACGATCACGTCGCGGTTCTGCGCGGTGACCGGCGTCGCGGTGCCGGTCTTGTCGTCGGACGACGACAGGCCGGGCAGCTTCCCGGCGTACCAGAGGTAGCCGACGCCGCCGACCGCGACCAGGGCCAGCACCACCACGAGGGCGACGAGGCGGCTGCGGGCGCGGCGCTTGGCCTCCTCGCGTCGCTCGGTGCGGTTCTCGGTGAAGTTCAGCCAGTCGATGACGTCCTCGGAGTCACCGTCGGGCTCCTCGACGAAGGCGAACTGCTCGGTGTGGTACTGCCGTTCGCCCTCGGCCGGGTGATCGTCGCCGGGCCCGGAGGGGCGGCTTCCGCCCGGGGCGGCCGTTTCCTCGGCCGGGCCGGCCTGCTGCGGGATGTAGGCGGTCTGTTCGGCGACGCGGGGCTCGACGCGGGGCTGCCGGCCGCCGGTGGCGGTCTGGCCGTAGGGGTCGTACGCCGGTGCCTGCCCGCCGCCCGGCTGCGGGCCGCCGGTGCCGTACGGGTCGTAGGGATGCGGGGCGGGCGCCTGCTGGGGGCCGGTGCCGTAGGGGTCGTACGAGGACGGGGCGCCGGGCTGCTGGTGGCCGGTGGCGTACGGGTCGTATCCGTAGCCCTGCTGCGCGTACGGGTCGTACGGCTGCTGCTGGGGGGCCTGGCCCTGCTGTGGCTGTTGCTGCGTCTGGACCGGCTGGTACACCGGCCGGCCGTACTCGTCGTAGCCGACGAGTTCGTACCGGTCGTCGGGATGGCCGCCGTAGCCCGCGTCGTATCGGTCGTTCACCGGTGCCCCTCTCGGCTCACTCGCCGCGGTACAGCTCGCGCTTGTCGATATAGCGCACGACTCCGTCCGGCACCAGATACCAGACGGGGTCGCCCTTGGCGACTCTGGCACGGCAGTCGGTGGAGGAGATGGCGAGGGCGGGGACCTCGACGAGCGAGACACCGCCCTCCGGGAGTCCGGGATCGGACAGGACGTGGCCCGGCCGGGTGACCCCGATGAAGTGCGCGAGGGAGAACAACTCGTCCGCGTCCCGCCAGGTGAGGATCTGGCCGAGGGCATCGGCGCCGGTGATGAAGAAGATGTCGGCGTCGGGGTTGAGCGCCTTCAGGTCACGCAGGGTGTCCGTGGTGTAGGTCGGGCCGCCGCGGTCGATGTCGATGCGGCTGACCGAGAACTGGGGGTTCTCGGCGGTGGCGATGACCGTCATCAGGTAGCGGTCCTCGGCCGGGGAGACGTGGCGGTGGGTCTTCTGCCACGGCTGGCCGGTCGGGACGAACACCACCTCGTCCAGGTGGAACTGCGCGGCGACCTCACTGGCCGCCACGAGGTGCCCGTGGTGGATCGGGTCGAACGTTCCGCCCATGACGCCGAGACGGCGTTTGCCGGGGGGCTTCGGTTTGTTGCCGAGGCCGCTCGACGGACGGTTCTCGGCGTTGTTCGCCGGACCGGTAGGCATGTCCTGCTCTCCCATGCGTGCAGACCCTACCGGCCCGGCCTGAGCGCCCTGGCCGACAGAGGGCCGGGACGGGCCCCGCGGGAGCCCTTGCCGGGCGCCTGCCGGGCTCGCGCCGGACTCAGCGGTCGCGGTTGAAACGGGTGGTGATCCACAGCAGCAGCATCAGGATGAGGAAGGCGGAGCCGCCCACCACCAGCGGGTCGAGGCTCTCGTGGTTGCCACCGTGCTCCTCGCCCTGGGCGGCGAGGGTGACCAACTGGGCAGCGGTGCTGTGGAAGCTCATCTTCAGCAGGACCTATCCGGTGTGGGCGGGATAAAGACGTCGGCCCATCGTAAGCGGGCGGCCCGACGGCACTCACGCCGACTCCGCCATTGGGAACCTTCGTCCGACGTCACTCGTCTTTCCGCTTGTACCCCCGCAGCAGGAACCACGCGGTCAGCACACAGCCCAGCACCATCACCACCAGCACGACCCGGAGCAGATTCCCCGGCCCTTGCTGCTCGGCGGCGCTCGCGGCCTCGGCGAGCCAGGCGGCCCGGGGGTTGTGCTCCATGGCGCGGAACTCCTTCTGCTGTAGTGCCCGTCCACCGTAACTCCGCCTAGGCTGGGCTCTGCTTCGGGGGCGCAAAGGACCGCACAAGGGTCCGCAAAGGCCACTCACACGCACATGGGGGAAGACATGTCCGACGGCCACCACGACGGTCACGAGAACGTGCCGAGCAGGCAGCGCAGGCGCTTCCCGGGGATCTCCTCCCGTGCGTACGAGCACCCGGCCGACCGCTCCGCCCTGGTGGCGCTGCGCAAGCTGAGTGGCTTCGACACGGTCTTCAAGGCGCTGAGCGGGCTCCTGCCCGAGCGCAGCCTCAGGCTGCTGTTCCTGTCCGACTCGGTGCGCGTCTCCGACCAGCAGTTCGCGCATCTCAACGACATGCTGCGGGACGCCTGTTACATCCTGGACCTGGAGAAGGTCCCGCCGATGTACGTCAACCAGGACCCGCAGCCCAACGCGATGTGCATCGGCCTGGACGAGCCGATCATCGTCGTCACCACGGGTCTCGTCGAGCTGCTCGACGAGGAGGAGATGCGGGCGGTGATCGGGCACG
Source organism: Streptomyces resistomycificus (assembly GCF_001514265.1). Lineage (GTDB taxonomy): Bacteria > Actinomycetota > Actinomycetes > Streptomycetales > Streptomycetaceae > Streptomyces > Streptomyces resistomycificus. The sequence continues at coordinate 571,082 of NZ_KQ948990.1, forward strand.
AGGTGGGCCACGCCCTGTCCGGCCACTCGGTCTACCGCACCATCCTGCTCTTCCTGACCAGTCTCGCCCTCAAGGTGGCCTGGATCCCGCTCGGCAACCTCGCGATCATGACGATCGTGACCGCGCTGCGCGAGTGGTTCCGCAAGTCGGAGCTGTCCGCGGACCGCGCGGGCCTCCTGGTCGGCCAGGACCTCACGGCCTCGATGCGCGGCCTGATGAAGCTTGCCGGCGGCAACCACCTGCACGAGATGAACGTGGACGCGTTCCTGAAGCAGGCGGAGGAGTACGAGGCCGGTGGCGACCTGCGCGACTCCGTGCTGAAGATCCTTAACGTGCTGCCGCGCTCCCACCCCTTCACCACCATCCGGGCCGCCGAGCTGAAGAAGTGGGCCGAGTCCCGGGACCACCAGCGGATCATGGACGGCCACTACCCGCGGCGCAGCGAGGACAAGGACACGTCGGTCTCGGACTCGTTCCGGGAGTCGGCCTCGCACTACGCGACGCACGTCAAGACCTCCAAGGACCCGCTGATGAAGCTGGTCAGCGACCTCGCCGGCGGGGCCGGGGACCTGGGCGGCCGGGTGCGGCGCGGCTTCGGCGGCTTCACGAGCTCGGCACCGGCGGACCAGCCGCCGACGGACACCCCGGGCCCGGCGAACGGCACGGACACGCCGCCGCGGGACGACGCCTGACCGAGGGATCACCCGACCGAGGCCGCCGACGCCGTGAAGACCGCGGTGGCCGCGGTAGCCACGGAAGGGCGCGGTGGCCACGGAAGGGCGCGGTGGCCGCGGAAGGGCGCGTCAGAGCTTCGGCTGCGCGCTCGACGCCAGCGACCCGCACAGCGCCGGCGCACCGCCCGTCGCGTACGGGTCGGTGCCGGCCGGGCCGCCTGCCTTGGCGGTCTGGCCGGCGAGCAGCGGGCGCAGGAGGCTCGCGGAGTCCTCGGCGCAGGACAGGGGCCCGGCCTGGACGTAGGAGACGACGAGCTGGGCCGTGTGCAGGCGCAGGTCGTCGTGGTCGAAGCGGAAGTGCAGCTCGCGGCGGACGGTGAACAGGGACGCCTCGGCGTCGTCCGCGGAGCCGGTGGGCCGCAGCGCGTACACGAAGGTGTGGTCGGCGGTGACCTCGAGGGTGGACGAGTCGGTCTCGGCCGCCTGGAGGGTGCCCTGGACCCTGACCTTGTCGTCGGCCAGCTCCGCCTCGGACGGGTCGAAACGGACCAGCCAGCCGGTGGGGGCGTGCCGTCCGTCGGCGGCCGGCCGGTCGAAGCTCTCGTCGAACTGGTCGAGTTGGTCGGAGTCGAGGAGGACCCGCACCGGACGGACCTGCCCGCCGGTGAGCACCTCCGGATAGAGCGCGGAGCGGACGATGTAGTCCTTGGCGGTGGTCAGGGCGGCGACCACCTGGCTGTCCGAGAAGTGCGCGGTACGCCGGGACGCGGGCAGCGGGATCCCCTTGGCGCCGATGCGGTACTGGGCGGCGGGACTGTGCGCGTACAGGTAGGTGGTGTCGGCGTGCCCGGGCACCTTGCCCTGCGGGGCGAGCGGGATGACGGTCATCCGCAGGGGCTCGACGGGCTGCTGGGCGGCGGGGGTCTGGTACGGATGCCGTACCCCCATGTAGACGGCGGTGCCGAAGGCCACGGCGATCAGCACGACCAGGATCAGCGCCTGCCGGGACAGGCCGCGACGCAGCGGGGGGCGGCGGCGTACGGCGGGGGCGTGGTCGGCGATGCGCTCCTGCGCGGAGAACTCCTGGAGGCGGGCAGCGCGGACGAACGACTCGTCGAAGACGACGGATCGGTACTCGTCCTCTCCACCTCCGGGGCCGCCCTCGGGTGTCCCCTCGGGTGGATTTCCAGGCCCTCCCATATCTTCAGGGTAGGTCGCGGGGCGCTCGGGTAAACGCCCCGCTACGCGACACTTCTGACAGGTTCTCACCAGGAGTGGCCATGACCTGCGGGTCCGCGCTCAGGGCGTGCGCGGGTCCGCGGACACGGCTGGCTGAGAGTAGTCGGCGGAGACCGATGGGGCCGCCGCGCTGCCCTGTTCCAGGCCGGTCGAGGCGGGCAGCGGCGGACCCTGGTCCCGGCTGCCGGACGAGGCGCTACGGTAGACCGCCGCGAACGCCAGTGCGACCATGCCGACGCCCATCACGAGGGCGAGGATCCAGGCGACCGGCCGATGCCAGCGGACCTGTTTGCCGTACGTACCCGGCGCGCCGTAGCGGCCTGCGAGGACGTCGGTGTCGTCCAGGTCGTCGAGGTCGGGATCAGCGGCGAATCCGGCGCGGCGGTCGGGGCCGTACCCGTCCTCGTAGCGCTCGCCCCTGCCGGGCGCTGCCCGGCGGGCCTCGGTCTCTGAGGCCTCCGCTCTCGCCTGCGCGGCGGCAAGGAGGCGTTCGACGGCGGTCGGCTCGTGCACCACGGCCGCCTGTACGAAGGCCTCGTCGAAGACCACGGAGGCGAACTCTTCGTCCGACACCCCGCGGTCGTGGTCGTCGTCGGGCTCCCAGCCGTCAGGGAACGGCGTGCCCCCCACGTCCTCCGGCACGGTTCCAGAGTAGACCTGGGGGGTCATTTTGGGCAGACGGTATGGAAATTCATCCGGTTGATGAGACGCCGTTCCCGGCGGGCCGCGCCCCGGATCTCAGCGCCGTACGTGCCCGTCCCCGGTGACGATGTACTTCGTGCTGGTCAGCTCGGGCAGACCCATGGGGCCGCGGGCGTGCAGCTTCTGCGTGGAGATGCCGATCTCGGCGCCGAAGCCGAACTGGCCGCCGTCGGTGAACCGCGTGGAGGCGTTGACGGCGACCGTCGTGGAGTCGACCAGCTGGGTGAAGCGGCGGGCGGCCTGCTGGGAGGTCGTGACGATGGCCTCGGTGTGCCCGGAGGTCCACAGCCGGATGTGCTCGACGGCCCGGTCCAGGGAGTCCACCACCGCGGCGGCGATGTCGTAGGAGAGGTACTCCGTCTCCCAGTCCTCCGGGGTGGCCTCCACGACCGTCGCCTTGGAGTCCTTGGCGTACGCCAGCACCCGCTCGTCGGCGTGCACGGTCACACCGGCCTCCGCGAGGGCGTCCAGGGCGCGCGGCAGGAACTCGGGGGCGATGTCCTGGTGGACGAGGAGGGTCTCGGCGGCGTTGCAGACGCTGACCCGGTGCGCCTTGGAGTTGATCAGGATCTCGATCGCCATGTCCAGGTCGGCCTGCGCGTCGACGTAGACGTGGCAGTTGCCGGTGCCGGTCTCGATCACCGGGACGTTGGACTCGGAGACGACCGTCTGGATGAGCGAGGCCCCACCGCGCGGGATGAGGACGTCGACCAGGCCGCGGGCCCTCATCAGCTCGCGCACGCTCTCGCGGCTCTCGCCGGGCACCAGCTGCACGGCGTCGGCGGGCAGCCCGGCCCCGCCCACGGCGTCCCGCAGGACCCGTACCAGCGCGGTGTTCGACTCGTAGGCCGAGGCCGAGCCGCGCAGCAGCACCGCGTTGCCGGACTTCAGGCACAGGGCGGCGGCGTCGACGGTGACGTTCGGGCGGGCCTCGTAGATGATGCCGACGACGCCGAGCGGGACGCGGACCTGGCGCAGGTCGATGCCGTTGGGGAGGGTCGAGCCGCGGACCACCTCGCCGACCGGGTCGGGCAGCGCCACGACGTCCCGTACGTCGGAGGCGATGGCCCGCACCCGCTCCGGCGTCAGCGTCAGCCGGTCGACGATGGCCTCGCTGGTGCCGGCCTCGCGGGCCTTGGCGATGTCCTTGGCGTTGGCCTCGACGATCTCGCTCGTACGGACCTCCAGGGCGTCCGCGATGGCCAGCAGCGCGTCGTCCTTCTCGGCCCGCGGCAGCGGCGCGAGGTCGGCGGCGGCGGCCTTGGCGCGGTAGGCGGCCTGGGTGACCGGGGACATCGAGTCGTACGGCGAGAGCGTGGTCATACGCAAAGGGTAGTGCGCCCGACGGGTGCGTCCACCGGTCGTTCCATACGGCGAGACAGGGTCAAAAGGGGTGAACACCGACCGGGGTCGCGGGTGCCGGTCCGTACCCCTCGGCGAGGCGGTGGTGATAGGTCTCGCGGTCGATGACCTCCAGGCCGACGATCTCCCAGGGCGGGAGCTCGGCGGTCCGGCGGTGCTCGCCCCACAGGCGCAGCGCGACGGCGGCCGCGTCGTGCAGGTCGCGGGCCTCCTCCCAGTAGCGAATCTCCGCGTGGTCGTTGGCGTATCTGCTGGTCAGCAGAAAGGGGTGGTCGTGGGCCAGCTGTTCGAGACCGCGCCGCACCTCCTTCAGCGGTGTCTCCTCGCCGGAGACGCTGAGGGTGACGTGCCAGAGGCGAGGCAGGTCCGCCGGCTCCTCGAACCGGTCGCCGGCCGCGACGCTCGTCAGGGCACGCTCCTCGCCGGCAGCGCGCGAGGAGGAGCCGCCGGCACCGCCACGGGCCGCCGCCCCAGGGCGCACTCGTCTCACGACGGCCTCCTTTACCCAATGGCCGAGCAGTGCTCGTGCTCGCCGGTACCACCGGACCGCGGTACCGCTGAATGTGTCCCTGGGACAAAGTTGAGCAGCCCTGGGGCCTCCGCGTGGCGATTTTGCGGAACGTCCACCTCAAGGCGACGGCTGTGTCGGGGCGTTCACCCCGTTTTCGGGTGTGACGCCCGTCCCGGGGACCGCGGCGGACCGGGTCAGGGGTGCAGGAGCACCAGATCGTCCCGGTGTACGACCTCGCGCTCGTACGCCGGTCCCAGCTCGCGGGCGAGCTCCCGGGTCGAGCGGCCGATCAGCCGGGGGATCTCCTTGGCGTCGAAGTTGACGAGTCCGCGGGCCACCGCGCGCCCCTCGGCGTCCCGCAGTTCGACCGGGTCGCCCGCGGTGAACTCGCCCTCGACGGAGGCGATCCCGGCCGGCAGCAGCGACTTGCGCCGGTCCACGACCGCCTTCACGGCACCGTCGTCCAGGGTCAGCGACCCCTGCGGGGTGGAGGCGTGCTGGAGCCACAGCATCCGGTCGGCGGAACGCTTGCCGGCCGGATGGAAGTAGGTGCCGGTGTCCCCGCCGGACAGCGCGTCGGCCGCGTGCACCGCGCTGGTCAGCACCACGGGGATGCCGGCGGCGGCCGCGATCCGGGCCGCCTCGACCTTGGTGACCATGCCGCCGGTGCCGACGCCGGCCTTCCCGGTGCTGCCGATGTCCACTCCGGCGAGGTCGGACGGAGTGCGCACCTCCGCTATCCGCGAGGTGCCCGGCTTGCCGGGGTCCCCGTCGTAGACGCCGTCGACGTCGGACAGGAGGACCAGCAGGTCGGCGTGGACGAGGTGGGCGACGAGGGCCGCGAGCCGGTCGTTGTCACCGAAGCGGATCTCGTCCGTGGCGACGGTGTCGTTCTCGTTGACGATCGGCAAGGCACCCATCGCGATGAGCTTGTCCAGGGTGCGCGAGGCGTTGCGGTGGTGGGCGCGCCGGCTCATGTCGTCGCTGGTCAGGAGCACCTGGCCGACGCGGACGCCGTAGCGCGCGAAGGAGGCGGTGTAGCGGGCGACGAGCAGGCCCTGGCCGACGCTGGCGGCGGCCTGCTGGCGGGCGAGGTCCTTGGGGCGGCGGCGCAGGCCCAGCGGGGCGAGGCCGGCCGCGATGGCACCGGAGGAGACGAGGACGATCTCCCGCTCTCCCCCGCTGCGGCACTTGGCGAGGACATCGACGAGCGCGTCGACGCGGTCGGCGTCCAGGCCGCCCGAGGCGGTGGTCAGCGACGAGGAACCCACCTTGACGACGATCCTGCGGGCCTCACTCACGGCCTGCCTTGCCCCTGCCACCTTGCGTTCCGTCCCCTCGCACCTCGGCTGCCTCGCAATCTACGCGAACGGGGTGGGGCGGCGCGCGCCGGTCCAGCCCCCGGACACGCACCGTGCGTCACCCGCGTCACTGTTTACTCACGCTTCGCATACGGCAAAAAGGTTGTACTGGTTGCCTATAGAAATCAAAGTCGAAGCCAACTTATTTTGACTAACGTGTCACCTAAAGTTCGCCACGTGAACCGCATACTCCTCCGCTCGGGGAAGAGCCCCTACGACGCCGTACCCGTCGAGGAGGCTCTCCACCGGGACGTCATCGCCACCAACTCGGGCAACCTGATCTTCAGCGACGCCACCCACAAGATCCTCGAGACTCCGGGGACCGAGGTCGTGTCCAACGGGATCAGGACCGACGTGAACGCGGCCGGGCGGATCAACGAGGAGTACGACGCGTTCGTCGTACCGCTGGCGAACGCGTTCCGGCCGTCGTTCGAGCCGCAGCTGAAGCGGCTGACCCGGCTGATCAGCAAGCTGCGGATCCCGGTCGTGGTGGTCGGCGTCGGCGGACAGGCCGGGCTCGACTACAACCCGGCGCGCCTGAAGCCCATGGAACCCACGGTCCGCGAGTTCGTCTCCGCCGTGCTCGACCGCAGCGCCTCGATCGGGGTGCGGGGCGAGTTCACCGAGAAGTACCTGAAGGACATGGGGTTCCGGGACGTCGAGGTGATCGGCTGTCCGTCCCTGTTCATGTACGGCAAGGAACTCGCCGTACACAAGGGAGTGGGGGCGCTGACCAGCGACTCCCGCATAGCGATCAACGGCTCCCACAACGCCGTGCAGAAGCAGGGCCTGGACCGGATCATCCGCCGCGCCCACGCGCGCTACCCGCACCTGCGCTTCATCGGGCAGAACCTCAGCGACGCACGGCAGCTGCACTGGCGGGACCTGTCGGACGCCAACGCCAAGGTCACGGCGATGCCGACGCACCCCGACCACCCGATGTACGGGGAGGGCAAGGCCCGCGTCTACATCGACCCGGTCACCTGGATAGACGACCTTCGCGCCTTCGACTTCTCCTTCGGCTCCCGCATCCACGGCAACATCGCCGCGCTGCTGGCGGGCACGCCGGCGACGGTGCTGTGCGGTGACTCGCGGACGCTGGAACTGTGCCGCTACTTCGACATCCCGCACCGCCTCATCAACAGCCTGCCGGAGGACCTCGACCCGGCCCGGCTGTACGAGGAGGCCGACTTCACCGGCCTGGTCAGCGGTCACCACGAGCGTTTCGAGCGGTTCACGGCGTTCCTCGACCGCAACGACCTGCAGAACACGTTCACGCACGGCGACTCGGGCGCGGCCTTCGACGACCGTATGCGCTCCCTGTCCTTCCCGGCCGGCATCCGCCCGTGGACCGACGCGGACCTCACCTCGGTCATGTCGCGCTTCGGCTGGCTGTACGGCCGCGTCGACGAACTGAGCAAGGACAACACCCGCCTGAAGCGGGAACTGACCCGGGCGAAGTCGGGCGCGAAGGCGACGGCCACGGGCGCACCGGTGCCGACCTCGGTGTACCGGCGGGCTCGGCGGATCGTGGGGCGGCCTATTCGGAAGGTGATCGGGGGGTAGTAGCACGCACCGGCCGCGTCCCGGGTGGGCGCGGCCGGGTTGGGTGCGGCCCTCGTCTGAGCGAGCCGTGTCAGGGCAGGAGAGCCACCGCGCCCTTCACCAGCAGTGCGCACACCAGGACCACGATAGGCAGGAAGAGCACCAGTTCCACGAGCCCCCGCGTCGGCACGACCGTGAATTCGCCGGTCGGACCGACGTCGTCCCGTTGCTCACGCGCCCTCTCCAGTTCGGCGATCACTTTCCTGTGGCGGCCGAAGGAGGGCCAGCGGCTGAACGCCTGGACCGGGACGTTCTGGTCTCCGTCCAGGGTGAGGCTCAGGCTTCCGCTCTTGGCGTCCCAGCCGAGGTGCCGCACCGCCGTCCAGGGAATCTCGTACGTCTGTCCGACATTGCGGATCACGAGTCTGGTCCGGTCGTAGCTGACGAAGGGGATGAAATGGATTCTTGCCACGACTGCCAGGACGCTCAGCAGGCTGATGAGTCCCGAGGCGTTCAGGACAGTGACCTCCGACAGGGACCGGAAGCTCAGGGCCACGGCGCCCGCGCCTACGGCGACCACCACGGCGGTCATCAGACGCCGGTCCCACCAGGGGCTTATTCGATGCATCATCGCGTTCCTCGGGTCTGGCCGCCGCCCCGCCGGACGGAACCGGCGGAGCGGCAGGGGGGAGGGCATCAGCCGCCGAACATGCCTCTGACGCCGCCCCAGACACTTCGGGCACCGCTGGCGACGGCGCGTCCGGCGGTCGTGACACCGGACCTGACCGATGACAGGCCCCGGACCAGTTCACCGGCTTTCGCCATCCCGAAGACACCTCCGGCGATGGAGAGAAGGCCGCCGGCGCATCCTAGGCTGATCGGGTCCGCGATGCAGGCGTCAGCCGCGACGACGATTCCGATGCCCACCGCCGCCAGGCCGAGGACGGGCCCCACCGGCGTCGCCGAGGTTGCCAGCGCGCCGATGCTCAGTCCTCCGGCGACCAAGCTGAGGGTGTCTGCCGTGTCCTCGCTCAGGAACGCGTGCCCGTCGTCCTTCTCCTCCTTCTGACCGAGCTGCACCTTCTTCGCCACCGCCATGCAAGCTTTGGCCCGGCCGCCCTTCAAGCAGTCGTGGAAGGTTGCGATCTTCGCCTTGACCTCGTCCGACTTGACTGACTTGTACCAGGCGTCGTACTGGGGAGCTGTCAGCCATTTGGTTCCCCGGTAACCAAGGTCCTTGGTGAGCCAGTTGTAGACGGGGGGCGGAAGCTTCTTGGTCGTGGCTCTTCCACTCACGATCGACCCGTCACCCACCTGGGTGCCCTTCGTGTAGTCGACCGAGGTGGTGCCGTCCGCGTGCTTCTTGTAACCGACCGCGTCCTGCGTCTTCTTGTCGCAGTACTCCAGGGAGTACCGGCAGGAGTTCGGCGGGGAACCGATCTCCAAGCCGCTCGGGTCGCTGTAGGCGATGGGGTTGTTCGCCGCGTAGCTGTAGGCGTTGACCTCCTGAGGGGAGTACGGCTTGCTGATTTCGTCCGGACTGAGGAAGCGCGCGAGGCCAGGGTCGTACATGCGCGCGCCCAGCATCGACAGACCGGTCGAGTCGTCCTCCGGCTGTCCGACGTAACCGCGGTCCATGGTGGACGGCAGATTGCTCGTCGTGCCCCGCTGCTTGCCGAACGGGGTGTACCGGCGCCGGGTGACCAGCCCGCCCACGGCGGTGACCATGATCTGGGTGGAAGCCTGGCCGTCGCCGAGCAGCCAGGTCAGCTTGCCGTTGGCAGTGTTGTCGACCGTGCGCACCGCGATGCTGGTTCCGTCGGCCGAGTAGTAGCGGCTCGCCTCGGCGGTGGCACTGCCCGTCTTGTGGATCTCGTGCCCATCGAGGTAAAGCACCTTCTCGGTGGGCGCGTTGCGCAACAGGACGTTGCCGGCGGCGTCGTAGACATACGTCGTGGTGTCGCTGCCCGTCTTCACGGAGGTCACGCGGTGCAGCGCGGACCAGGTGAGCGTCGAGGACACGCCATTCACCGTGCGTGTCTGCAACTGGCCGGCGCCGTCGTAGCCGTAGGTGTCGGTGTTGGAACCGGTGACCACGCTGGTGACGGCGTGCGGGCGGGCGGTGTCCGCGGTGTAGGTGGACTCGTCGGCGCTGTAGCCGGGGTAGTGGTAGTCGTGGGTGACCGCGGCGGTCGTCGAGGAGGCCTTCTCCGTGAGCGACTGCAGGTTGCCCATCCTGTCGTAGGTGTACTGCTGCTGGTACGGGTCGGGCCCGGCGAAGTCCGAGGCCGGGATCGTGCCGCAGGCGGTGGCCGCCTGGGTCCAGGCGGCGGTGAGCCTCCTGAGGTCGTCGTACGTGTAGCACTGCTGCTGCCCGGCGTTGTTCTCACGCAAGGCGGTGATGTCACCGTTGTTGTTGCGGGTGTAGGTGTCGTCCTGGATCTTCGTGGACGTGCCGCCGGTCAGCGTGCTGGTGGTGATGTTCTTCAGCCATGCCGTGCCGTTGGCGTCGTCATAGGTGAAGGTACGGGTCATGCGGGTGTCGGCGCCCGAGGCTCCGAGCGAGCGGGAGACGACCCGGCCGTAGTCGTCGTAGCCGACGTTGTCGAGGTAGGTGGCGAGGCCGCTGGACAGCTTCGTCAGGCGTCCTTGGCCGGAGTAGGCGGCGGTGACCGTCTCGGCAGGCAATTGGCCGATGGCCGGGTACTCCGCCGAGGTGACGTGGTCGCCCAGGTCGTAGTGGTACTTGAAGGTGTAGGTCCCGCTCAGGCCCGCGCCGTCACCGGCGTTCGGGACGATCACACTCCTCTGGGTGACCCTGCCCCGTGCGTCGTAACCGTTGACCTTGGTCGTGTACGCGTTGCCCGCCGAGTCGTACGACGTCGTCGAGGTGGCCAGCCCCTTGGCTCCGGTGACCGCCGTGCCGTTGTCGTTGTCGTACGCCGTCCTGGTGAGCACAGTGCTTCCCTGCGAGACCGTGAGCGGCCGCTGGAGCGCGTCGTAGGTGTAGGTCAGCACGGCGTTCTTGCCGTCGGTGGTGGTGGCCAGCCTTCCGTTCGCGTCGTAGGTGGAGCTGGACGTACCGGTATCCGGGTCCACCGTGGTCAGGCGGTCTCCTGCGGAGTTGTACGTGTGGTGGGTGGTGTTGCCGTTGGCATCGTGGAGGTACTTCAGCTGTCCGCTGCGCGTGTACTCGTACGTCGTGGCGTTCGACTGGGCGCCCACGTGCTCGACGACCTTGACCGTCTGCCCATAGACGTCGGTGTAGGTCTCGGTGGGCTGGCCGACCGCCGGGGTGACCGTGGTCAGGTCGACTCCGGAGTAGCTCGTGGAGACCTTGCCCGCCGCCTGGGCCGTGCCGTTGACCAGGTACTGGCTCAGCGTGGTCCGGCCCGCCCAGTCCACCTGGCGGTCCGTGTAGGACGGGATGGCGGTGTACGCCGGGTTGACCACCTTGGAACCGGCGGCGGCGGAGTTGTAGAACGGCTGCGAGCTGCCCGCGACGTTCCCGGATGAGTCGTAGCGCGTGACGGACACCGTCATGCCGGTGCCCGAGGGCGCCGGGGCCTGGGTCTCCAGGGTGCGGCCCAGCCCGTCGGCCCAGCCGTACGAGCTCGCGTACGTGGTCCCGCTCTGCAGCACCTTCGTCGTGGCCTTCAGCGGTGCGCCGGTGGCCTGGTAGGGGATGGACGCGCTGGCGCTCTGCATCGGCAGCAGGTAGTCGAAGGTCATCGACGCCGTGCCGTCGGGGTAGTTGGCGGACTCGGTCGGCTTGAAGACCCTGGAGATCCGGCCGACGCCGTCGTAGACGACCTGGGTCGTGTTGCCGTTGGCGTCGACTGTCTTCCACGCCTCTCCCCAGTAGCGGGAGAAGTAGTCGGTGGAGGTCAGCGCCGTCCCCGCCCCCGTGCCGTCCGGGTCCGGGGTCGTGGTCACCACGCCGTTGACGGGCCAGGACGTCGCCGGGTTGTAGGCCGTCGTGGTCGCGTTGTTCTTGCCGTCGAACGTCTTCACGACGCGACCGGCGTCGTCGAAGTTCGCCCGTGTGATGCGGGCGTTGGCCGCGTCCGCGTCGGTGTAGACGCGGACCTCGGTCGCGTTCCCGTCCACCAGTGCCGTGTTGTTGCCGTCCCAGCTCGTGGAGCCGTCGTAGTACGTGGCCGTCCGTCGGTCCAGGTGGGCGAAGGGCGTGCCGGCCGTCTTGTCGTTCTGGACGGTGGTGCAGCCGACGTTGTAGTGCCGTTCGTCGTCCTGGTAGACCATCCAGCGGATGGTGCCGGTGGCGTCGTCGGCCATGTCCGCGGTGTTGTAGGCGCGGCCGTACTCCGTGCAGTGGTTGTCGGAGACGTTGCTCTCGCCCCAGTCGTCGACCCGCATCGGCAGGCCGAAGGTGGTGGAGGCGGCCTCGCTGGTGTCGAACTCGGTCTCGACGATGTGCTCGCGCCAGGTGGAGAGGTCCGAGTCGCTGGAGTAGTACGCCTTGTCCAGGGTGCGGAGCTTCTTCTCACGGACGAAGCGGGCGTCCGGGAGGCCGGTGTACTGGGCCGTGTTGTGCACCCAGTACTCGTGCCACTCGCGCCGCTGCGACGCGCCGGCGCTGTCGCGGGTCGACGTCTGAAGGGTCTGGCCGGCCAGCCAGGCGGAGTCCGTCCACTCGGTGCCCTCGGAGTCGGCGACCTTGACCGAACGGGTCTGGGACGCGTCGGTCTTGGAGGTGCGGTCGCCGTCGAGGCCGCGGTAGAGCCAGTGGTACGTGGAGTGGAGGTTGGCGTTGGCGCCGGTGGTGACCAGGACCTTGGCGTAGCCGCGCCATTCGGACCAGGTCTCGTCCTCGTCCTTGACCAGCGGGCTGGCGGTGAACGCCCAGCCCGGCGCGCCGTCGTACTCGTAGGTGGTGGTCATGGCGGGGTCACCGTCGTCGTAGCTGCCCGGGTCGACCTTGACCTGCTTGACGACGAACTTCTTGAACCAGCCGGTGCGCGCCTCGGTCTCGCCCTCGGGCGTCCATTTCTGCCAGAAGCACTCGTAGTTGTTCGAGGACTGGGACGGTGGACTGGACTCGTCGCACTGGCGGGAGACCGTGCCGCCGGAGTCCGTGGCGTGTCCGTACGTCACGTCGATCGTGGAGCCCGTGTCGGTGACGACCTGCTCCACGCGGCGGAAGTTGAGGGTGCCGGTGCCGACCAGGTTGTCCTGCCAGTCGCCGTCGAAGTTGATGGCGGGCAGGGTGACGTCGGTGCCGGAGTAGCCGCGGCGCTGGATGTAGTCGAGCCAGAGCTGGCCGCCGACCTCGCCCTCGGGGTTCACCATCGCGTACCGCATCTGGTACTGCATGACGGTGTCCCACTCGGCCGCGTTGTTGTCCCTGACCTGGGTGGTGATGTCCCAGAGCAGGTCGCGCTGGAAGAACGTCGGGTAGTACGTCTTGCCGGCGCAGGCGTAGTCGTCGGAGGAGCCGTCGCAGATCAGGTCCGTCGGGACGTCCGGGTACGACGAGGGCGAGGAGTCGATCGTCGGGCAGCTCGCCGCGGTGTCGTCCAGCGGGTTGGTCTCCTCCAGGCGCTCCTTGCAGCGGTTGAGGTGCTGGAAGACCACCCGGGCGGGCAGCTGGGCGCCGGAGATCTGCGAGGACCAGCCGTACTCGATGCGGGTCAGGTACGAACCGGCGTCGTACTTGCGGGCCTTGTCGCTGCCGGCGACCGACCGGTAGTAGTTGGTCTCCTTGTCGTAGAAGTACGAGGTCTCCACCTCGTTGGGGTCGACGATCCGGTCGAGGTTCCACTTCCAGGCCTGGTTGCAGTACGTGGGCTGGCCGCCGTCGTAGCAGGGTTCGCCCTCGTCGTCACCGATCACCGGGACGCTGAGCACCGAGCGGGTGGCGAGGCTGGTGTCGCGTTCGGAGCGGCCCCAGCCGAAGTAGTAGCGGGTGCCGTCCTGCTTGGTGATGACCCAGAACTCGTCGGTGTTGTCCGAGTTGTTGGGGCTGCCCTTGAGGTGCTGGATCTTCCAGCCCTTGTCGTCCTTCATGTGGAAGGAGCCGGTGCCGGTGTTGTCCTGGATCAGCTCGGAGCTCTCGCCGCCGAGGGTGATCTGGTACACGGCTCCGTTCGGGTCGTCGGTGGAGTTGGGCGAGTCCCAGCACAGGTCGCCCCACTGCTGTCCCTGGTCGGGGCCGTGGCCGTCCTCGATGCAGTTCCTGTACTTGCGCTCGATGTAGCCGACGTTGAGGTCCCAGCCCATGCCGACCCAGGAGGCCTGGTTGTTGGAGGCCGAGGTGCGGCCGTCCAGGGACTGGGAGTTGTAGCTCAACGCCAGTTCCGGTGCCGAGCCGACCGGCGGCTTGGGCACCTCGATCGGGACGTTGTAGGTGAAGGCGCCGGAGCCCAGTGACACGTTCCACTTGCCGGACTGGTTGGTGGGTGTGGCCCGGTAGTCGCCCTGGTCGGAGGAGGAGCCGCTGGTGAGCGCGTAGGTGACGGCTTCGGCGGCGAGCAGCGAGGTGCCGGCGTCCGGCGCGGCCTCGACCGTGGCGGTGAGGGTCTGCTGCTCGGTGTCGTTGTCAGCGGCGACCACGGTGCCCTGGCGGCAGGACGGCACGTCCGGCGTGACGGCGGCGCAGGCGGGCAGGCGGGTGAGCTGGAGACGGTCGGCGAAGTCGCCGCCGTAGGCGTGGGCGAAGCCCGAGTAGTCGAGGCTGACCTCGACGGGGCCGGCGGTGGTGGAGCCGTCGGCGCGGCGTATCTGGAGGCCGAGGCCGAGGCCGCCGAAGGGCTTCACCTTCGCGCGGTCCAGTACCTGGACGGAGACCTTGCCGGGACCGCCGACGGCCAGGGCGCGGGCCGGGCTCTTCGCGGCCCGGACGGCGACGGCCGCGGACTCGTCCGTGCCCGGGGTCTTCACGTCCCTGGGCGCTGCGTCCGCGGCCGGTACCGCCACGGTGGCCTTTCCGGCCTTCGGCCAGACCACCTTCGGTGTCTTCGTCATGCCCTTCTCGACGCGCTGCGGCACCGCGTCACCGAGCGGTCTGGCCGGTACGTCCGGCCGCTTGCCCGACGGCAGCGCGAGTGCCGCCGTCGGCGCGAAGGACACCGCGACCAGCAGCGTGGCCAGCAGCGCCTTCACGAGCACCACGGCAAGTCTTCGACGACCAGGCTTCACGACTCATCAACCCCCGTCAAATGATCATGAGCATGCCAGGTGGCGGAGTCACGAGCTCCGCTCCTCACACGAGTGGCGGGAGTCTAGCCATGGCCGAATCAATCAGGCCAGATCAACAAAAGGGACGTATTGGAAAGTTAAACGATCCGATCTGTTCACACGTGTGCTTTCTCTGGCAACATCCGCAAACCAAGCATCAGCAGGCAGCAGTTCGAACTCTTGCCAGGGGGGTCCGATGCGTTTCGCATTCCGACACAGCTCCACCCGCCCCGCCGCGTTCGCCGTGGCGCTCACGCTCACCGCGGGGCTCCAACTCGGCCTGGCGGAGGACGCGTCCGCCGCCGTCACGGCCGGCCCGGTCTTCAACAACCCGACCGGCGACGTGGCACAGCAGCAGGCGATACGCACCCGGCTCCTGGAGTACATAGGCCAGGCACCGGCCGGCTCCTCGATCAGGGCGTCGGTCTACCACTTCTGGGACACGGGGCTGGCCCAGGCCCTCGCCGACGCGCACACCCGCGGGGTCGCCGTCCAGCTGATGCTCGACGAGAGCGACGTCAGCGACAACCCCGACGACGACACCTACGGCATCCTGACCGCGGCGCTCGGCACGGACACCGGTCAGAGCTCCTTCGTCGGACTGTGCCCGGTCAACAAGTCCTGCCTGGGCGACCCTTCGCTCGGCGCCTCCATCAACCACAACAAGTTCTGGCTGTTCTCGCAGCTCGACGGGGCCTACAACGTCGTGGTGCAGACCTCGTCGAACATGACGCCGTCCAGCTACAGCAGGTTCTGGAACGACGCGTACGTGATCCCCGCAAACGCCACGCTCTACGCCGCGTACGGCAGTTACTTCGGCAAGCTGGTGGGCAAGGACTGGGACAGCTGGCAGTACAGCTACACCACCAGCAGCCCGTACAAGGTCTACTTCTTCCCGCGTCCGGCGAGCGACCCCTCGCCCGGCGACACCATCACCGGCGTCCTGGACAACGTCACCTGCTCCTACACCGAGAACGGCACCAGCAAGAGCACCAGGGTGCGGGTGGCGATGTTCAAGCTGACCCGGCTCGCGGTCGCCCAGAAGCTGGTCGCGCTGCAGAAGGCCGGCTGCACCGTCGACATCGTCTACGCCACGGCCGACAGCGGCTCCTCCAGCGGCACCTGGGAGACCCTGCACGCCTCCGGCGGCCCGGCCCTGCGCTGCTACAACTGGGACGACGACGGCGACGCCGGCACCGCCTCGCGCATCGTCCACTCCAAGTACCTGCTGATCGAGGGCAAGTACGACGGCTCGGTCGGCCAGAAGGTGCTGTGGACCGGCAGTCACAACTACAGCGGCCCCGCCCTCACCAAGAACGACGAGGCGCTCCTGAAGGTCGACAGCGACAGCGCCCACGACGCCTACGTCACCAACTTCACCGCGGTGAAGGCGGCGGCGGTCCCCGGCTCCTCCGACAACACCAACGCCTGCAAGGGCGTCACGAGCACCCCCGAGGACACCGTGCCGGCGCCGTGAGGTCCCGGCAGCGGCACCCGTGACAGACGCGGTCACTCCAGGGCCGCCGGACACATGCGTGTCGTCCGGTGGTCGGCGTGCGTTAACCCATGCGCACGACAACCCGTGCGCACGAAGCCCTGCGCCGACCTTGGAGTGACCGCAGTGTCCGATCCCCTCCCCCGCCGCACGGCGAGACTCCGGCTCCGACCGGCGGCGGCGCGACGCCCCCGTCGGCGGCTCACCGACCTGTTCCGCGCCCGGCGGTCCGTCCCGGTCGCCCTCCTGCTCCGCCGCCACGCGGCCCAGGTGCTGCTCACCGCCCTGTTCGCGGCCGCCTTCACCGCCCAGGCCGTCGGGGCGCTCCTCCCCCACCTGCCGCTGCTGCTCGCCGCGACCATCGCCTCACTGGCGGCGGAGGGCGTGCTGCACCGGTGGCAGCGCGGCATGGTCACGGTGCTCGCCAAGACGCACGCCGACCTCACCGTGCGCCACGTCCTGCGGGACCTGCTGCTGGTGTTCGGCCTGCTGCGGTTGGGCGAGCAGGACCGGGAGACGGTCTACGCCCCGCTCGTCGCCGGTCTTTTGGCCTTCTACGCGCTGCACTGCGCGATCCAGGCCCTCTCCGTGCTGGTCCGCCGCACCCGCACGCTGCCGGTGGTCACCCGCAACATCGACGCCTCCGCCCTGCGCCTGTCCGCCGCCCCGCCCCTCCTGCTGCGCCGTCCCGGTCACCGCCTGCTGGTCTTCGGTCTGCCCTCCACGGCCGGCCTGCTGGCCACGGTGGCCACCGACGACCTGCGGTGCGCGGCCCTGGGCATCGCCCTGTCCCTCGGGCTCGCGGTGATGGGCCTGTTCGACCTGCTGGTCCGGCTGCTGCCGAGCCGCCGCCCGGCGGGCGAGCAGGAGGTGCTCGACTGGTTCGACGCGTGGCTGGCCGAGTACCGGCCGACCGTCGGCCTGTACTTCTCGGGCGGCGCGTCCTCCGCGTACCAGGCGAACATGTGGCTGGAGCCGCTCGCGCAGTTGGAGGGCCGGCCGCTGATCGTGCTGCGCGAACGCTTCATGGTGCAGAAGATCGCCGCGACCGACGTGCCGATCGTGTGCCTGCCCAAGGTGACCACCCTGATGCGCCTGGAGCAGTCCACGCTCCAGGTCCTCGTCCACCCCTCGAACTCCGGCAAGACCTCCCAGGTCCTGCGCATCCCCACCCTCAAGCACACCTTCGTCAACCACGGCGAGAGCGACAAGCTCTCCTCGTGCAACCCGTACGCGAAGGCGTACGACGAGGTGTGGGTGGCCGGTCCGGCCGCCCGCGAGCGCTACGCGCTGGCCGAGGTCGGCGTCGAGGACAAGGACGTGGTGGAGATCGGCCGCCCGCAGCTGGACGCGGTGCTGCCGTACGCGGGCCCGCCGGCCGGGACGTACACCACCGTCCTGTACGCGCCCACCTGGGAGGGCTGGGACGGAAACCCCGGCAACACCTCGGTGGTCGAGGCCGGTGAGAACCTCGTACGGGCGCTGCTCGCGGATCCGGGGGTTCGGCTGCTGTACAAGCCGCACCCGTTGACGGGATCCGTGGATCCGCGTGCCGGGGCCGCCGACCTGCGCATCCGGGAGCTGATCCGGGCCGCGAACCGGGAGCGGACGGGCAGCCGTCCGGTCGCCGACGGTGAACTGGAGCGCCGCACCAAGGAGTTGGACGCCCTCACCGCCACGGACGGCCGGGCCTGCGCCGACCAGGTCGAGCGGATGCTGCTGCAGTCCACGCCCGAGCCCGGACGGGCCGACGCGGTGGCACGGGCGACGGCGGCCTGGGAGGAGGCGTACTGGGCCTCCCTCCCCGAGTGGGAGCACCAGGTCGTCACGGACGTCCGGCCCGCCCTGTACTCCTGCTTCAACCGCGCCGACCTGCTGGTCAGCGACGTCTCCAGCGTGGTCAGCGACTTCCTGGCGAGCGGCAAGCCGTACGCGGTCGCCAACACCAGCGGGCTGCCGGAGGACGCCTTCCGCGAGATGTTCCCGACGGTCCGCGCGGCCACCGTGCTGGCACCGGACGCGGCTGGGGTGCCGAAACTGCTGGAGGCGGTACGCCACCCCGAGAAGGACGAACTGGTCGAATCGCGTGCCGAGTTGAAGCGGCAACTGCTGGGACCGGACGAGCCGCCCTCACAGGTGCGTTTCAACGAGGCCGTACAGACGCTGTGCTCGGCGTCACGGGAGCACCGGGTGCGGATGGCGGAGCGGGTCGCGGGCGAGATTCCCGGGCCTCGGGGGGCGCTGGACGAAGCACGCGAGCTGGAGCTGGACGCCACCGCGGAGAACTGACCGTAGACCTGCCCCTACCGGTCAGGCCGCTGCCCGCATCTCCCGAGCGGGCAGTGCCCGGCGCACCTTGCGTGCCGCCCGCTGCATGAAGGTGTCGACCGTGCTCTCGCGGTACCCCGGGAAGGCGCGGGCCTCGCGGGCGTCGGCGAGGTAGACGCAGTCGGGTATGCCGGCCTCACGGTCGCGGAAGTACGGGTAGACGAGGTAGAGGCGGCGGCCCTTCTTCTCCAGGATGGCCGGCGCCTGCTTCTTGGCCCGGACGAACGCCACGACGTCCTTGAGGAGGTCCGGCCGCTGGTCGGCGACCAGGTGCAGCCGCAGCCGCTCGTGGACCCTGAGCCGGCGGGCGACGTCCTCGTTCCAGTACGCCTCCATCAGCGGCTTCGCCAGTTCGAGCTTGTGCCGCCTGACCTCGTCGCTGTCCTTGAGGTACCGGGGGCCGAACTGCGGCAGCAGGGTGACGACGAAGGGCCGGACCATGAGCACGTCCCGCTTCGGACCCGGAGGGATCATGTCGGCGATCAGGGTCATCAGAGCGCGGGCGGAGTCGAAGCGCAGGGTGTAACCCCCGCTCTTCGTCACGTGCTTGCCGTCCTCGCGGCCCACCAGGTAGTAGCAGGTGTGGTCGGCGACGATCGACACGCCGTCCGCCCGCAGGTACGCCTCCATCGTGAACAGCGCGTCCTCGCCGGTGAACAGGGACTCGTCGAAGCGCATGCCGTGGCGTTCCAGCAGGGCGCGGCGGAACAGCTTCTGCGCGCTCAGCGTGAACTTGATGTTGGAGGAGTAGACGTCGGTGCGCCCCACCGTGCTGCCCCACATCGACTTCGGCGCCGACCGGTTGACGCCCTCGACCTTGCCGAGGACCACGTCCGTGCCGTTCTCGTCGGCGATGGCGACCATGCGCCGGAGCGCCTCGGGGCCGAGCCGGTCGTCGGCGTCGAGGAAGAAGACGTAGCGTCCGGTGGCCTTGCCGAGGCCGACGTTGCGCGGGCCGCTGGGGCCCCCGGAGTTCTCCTGCCGGATCACCGTGACCGGCATGGCCGCACGGGCCGCGAACTCCTCCAGGTACTCCCCCGTCCCGTCCGTCGAACCGTCGTCTACCGCGATGACCTCGATGCGCGTCTGGTCGATGGTCTGTGCCTCCACGGACGCGAGGCACTCGATCAGATACGGCATCGCCTCGTACGCACCGATGATCACGCTCACATCAGGTTGCGCAACGGTCACTTTTCCCCCAGTCACGGAAAATCTCCCCTGTATCGCCTCATTGGCTACCTGATAGACGGACAACCTCCGCAACCGGTTGCCTAAACTCCTGCTTTTCGTGAGCCAGCTCACAGGGGGCCACATCGGGAGGACATGCGGAAGGGCCCGGTCCCCGAGGGTCAACTCCCCTGGAAACCGGGCCCTTTCAGTGAGCGCGGATCAGTTCGCTCAGTGCGCGGTCACGCCGTCAGACCGTCCGCCTCGCCCGCCGGCGACGCACCCGGCGCCGGCACCGCGTTCGCCAGCTCCGCCTCGGCCTCGGCGGCCTCCGCCGCCGCAACCCGCGACTCCTGGCCGACGTTGCGCGTCTCGGCCTTGATCGCGAGATCGGCCACCGCGGTGTTGAACTGCTCGAGTGACGTCGGCTCGTCGGGACCCAGCAGGTACTGCTTGAGTTCCTGACGGTCCTCGGCCAGCGGGTCGGCGGCCGGGTCGCGGACCGCGTCCAGCAGCCCGCCCAGCTCGGCCGCGCTGTTGGAGAGGATCACCGCGGCGCGCACCGCGGTGTTCTGCCGCTTGAACTCCTCGACGCCCAGCTCCGCCGAGTCCGTGACCGCGTACGGCTTGCCGCTCGCGATGAAGTCGGAGACCACGCTGGAGATGTCGGAGACCATCGCGTCGGAGACGTTGAAGCAGTCGTACAGGCGCGGCTCGGCGCCCGCGATGACCCGGTGCTCCCAGCTGGGGAAGGAACGCCAGTAGGCGTCGTTCCACTCCGCCCGCAGCCGGGCGATCTCCTCGTGCTTCGCGACGTCGACCAGGCCGTCACGGGTGGCCTCGGCCTCGTCGCGCTTCTCCCCGCCGCTGCCGGCCAGCTCGGCCAGGCGGGCCTCGACGCGGACGAGCTCGGCCTTGGCCTTGGCGTCGGCGTCGCTCTTGAATCCGGCGTCGGCCGCCCGCGCGCTCGCGGCCTTCTCGACCAGCGCGACGATCCGCCGGTGCGCGGCGCCGGCCTCGGCGCTGACGGTGCCGGTGAACGGGTGCGGCTTGTACAGGACGCGGACCGGCGGGTCGGCCTTCACCAGCTTCTTCACGATGTTCTCGCCGGCGAGGACGATCGAGGTGTTGCCGGGGTTGCCGTCCCAGCCCTCCCAGGTGGGCGCGTACAGGACGGTCGGGCAGCGTCCGTCGGCGGCGGGGCCGTCCGGCACGCCCTGCCAGGTCTGGATGGGCGCCAGCTGCGGGCGGCCGACCTCGACGATGTCGTCGTCGCGGACCCCGACGTCGGCGATGGCGTAGCGGTCGCGGCCCGCGCGGCCCGCGGTCCACACCTCGTCGTACACCTTGCTGAACGGGTTGACGCTGGCCAGCTTGTCGCTGTCGCCGTGGCCGATGAAGACGTGCTTCATCGTGGGGACGCGCAGCATGTGGATGTTCTTGCCGACGTTCGCCGCGTACAGCGCGACCCGCACGGAGGACAGTTCCATGTTCATCAGGTGCACCCCTCCGGGCACGCAGATGACGGGAACCGTGGTCGGCGCCAGGTTCTGCAGTATGACCCGCTCACGCAGGATGATCAGCGGCCTGGAGTCCAGCTTCTCCATGGTGTCCAGCCACATGTTGACCTGGTACGCCGAGTCCTTGGAGCCGGAGAAGTACAGCACCGTCTCCGGCCGGTACTCGCGCAGCCAGTCGTCGACCGCCTCCAGCACCTTGTCGGCGGTCGGCGGGATCTTCCTGCCGCGCACGTACGGCAGCAGCGCCGCCACGTACAGGCAGCCCAGGGCCAGGGTGACGGCGACGCCGACGAACCCGGCGAGGGCGGAGTCCATGGCGGCGGAGACGAGTATGCCGATCACGGCCGCGAGGTCGAGGTGGAGCATCTTCTCGGCCGAGCGGTTCAGCAGGCGCTTCGGCGGGGCGTTCGGGATCCGGATGCGGGAGGCCAGGTCGACGTTGCGGGTGGCGACCGGCATCCGGCGGCGGTTGCGGATCAGGGTGACCAGGGCGCCGTGCGGGGCCTGGAGACCGTAGAACGCGATGAAGCAGGCGGTCGCACCGTAGAAGACCAGGTTGTCCGCGAGGGACAGACGGGCCAGCAGCAGGATCAGCAGGAGTTGTCGGATCAGGAAGCGGATCGACAGACCGGCCCGCACCTTGCTGAGGCGGTTGATCAGATAGCTGCCCTTGCGGTGCAGATAGTGGTCCGCCAGGTACGTCACGGCGGCCGCGGCCGCGAAGGCGGGGACGCTCGGGACGAGCGCGGCCAGCATGAGGGCGGGGAAGCCCAGGATCATGAGGGCCGCCGCTGCCAGCTCTGCCGCGCTGCCCACCCGGGCGACGCGAATAGCGGTGCTTATCACGGAGAAACCTGCTCTTGGAGGGGTGCCGGTTTGCGAAAGTCGAAAAAGTCCGGAAAAAACCTTGTAGAAGGTTCGGGAACTTTACGGATTCAGGCCCCTGCGAATGCTCCGCGAACGGGCAGCCACAGAGGCCTGAATGACAGACGACTAATTGTTGTTGATTATGCCACGCCGTCCTGACGGTCCAGGACACTGGCCAGGGCCTGCTCGAACCCGGAGGCCTGTCCGGCGGACGCCGTGGGGTCCTGCTGGCGAACGTCGATGACGTGCCCGGTCAGTTCGGACAGCAGCACGTCGAGCGAGGTACGGGCCACGGCCTCGGAGGAGAGCAGGCTGCCCGCGGGCTCCTGCCCGAACGCCTTGGTGCGCATCGGCGTGGCGGTGCGCTCCGGGTTCACACAGTTGACCCGGATGCCGTCGCCGGCCCACTCGTCGGACAGGGCCTGGGTGAGGTTCACCATGGCGGCCTTGGTGGAGGAGTAGAGGCTGTACTCGGCGCGACCGCGGGTGTAGCTGCTGGAGGTGTACAGCAGCAGCTGTCCCTTGGTCTC
Source organism: Streptomyces resistomycificus (assembly GCF_001514265.1). Taxonomy (GTDB): domain Bacteria; phylum Actinomycetota; class Actinomycetes; order Streptomycetales; family Streptomycetaceae; genus Streptomyces; species Streptomyces resistomycificus. The sequence goes on from NZ_KQ948990.1 coordinate 593,580, forward strand.
GGAGAGGTACTTGTACGACGAGCGGGCGATCTGCACCGGGGCCAGGTAGTTGACCTTCAGTGCTTCCTCGATGGTCGCGTTGTCGGTCTCCGCCAGCTTGCCGATGCGCAGCACGCCCGCGGTGTTGACCACGTAGTCGATGCGCCCGGTCTCGCCGTACGCCTTGGACAGTGCGTCGTCGACCTCCTCCGGGTTCTCGACGTGGGTGCCGGTGGTGGAGCGACCCAGCGCGTACACCTTGGCGCCGTAGGACTCGGCGAGTTCGGAGATGTCCTTGCCGATGCCGTACGAGCCGCCGAAGACGACGACCGTCTTGCCGGTGAGGAGTTCGCGGTAGAGCTCCTCGCCCTTCTGCTCGGGCGCGGCGGTGGAGGCCAGCTGGAACAGCTTGTCGGCGATGAAGACGTCGACCGGCTGGGTGACCTTCATGTTGTACTCGTCGCCCGCGACGACGTGGACCGGCACGTCGGGCAGGTACTTGAGCACGACCGAGCAGTCGTCGGTGGCCTGGAAGTTGGGGTCGCCGGCGGCGACCTCGTAGGCCCGCTTGATGGTGGACAGCTTGAACGCCTGGGGCGTCTGGCCGCGGCGCAGCCGGGAGCGGTCCGGGATCTCGGTGATGAACTCGCCGTCCTCGCCGTGCGTCCGCGTGACGATGATGGTGTCCGCGGACGGGATGGCGACGTCGACCGCCTGGAAGCGCTCCAGGGCCGTGACGCAGTCGTCGATGACGCGCTGCGACAGCAGGGGGCGTACGGCGTCGTGGAACAGGACGTTCACGTCCTCGCCCTCGGCCAGCCCCTCGCCCAGGGCGGCGATGGCGCGCTCGGTGGTCTCGTTCCGGGTGGAGCCACCCTCGATGATCTTCTTGACCTTCTTGAACCCGGCCTTGGCGACGATCTTCTCGATGTCGGGCACGTAGCCCGGCGCCATCAGCACGATGATGTCGTCGATCGAGTCCGCCTTCTCGAAGGTGGTCATGGTGTGCTCGATGACTGCCTTGCCGGCGATCTTCAGCAGCTGCTTGGGGATCGACAGACCCACGCGCTGGCCGGTGCCACCGGCCAGGATCACTGCGGTGGTACGGGGCTTGGCTATGCGCTGTGACACAGGTGACCTACCTTGGGGCGACAGGGAACTCGGAAATGGTCCCACTTGTGGTTACCGCAGTGCAAGGTGAGCGCCCTTAGCTGCATATGTGCGCGCAACCTGTCATTCACCTTGCACTCCTGGTGATTGAGGGACACCTTCCACCGACGCCATGGAATTGCTGTGAGTAACTCCACAGATGTCCGGCATTGCGGAGAGTACACGTCGCGGGCTCAGCTTCTACGCAGCCGCTTCAGGCAGCGGTGTCCCAGCACCCGCACGAGTTCCTTCGAGGAGGTCTGGTGCACCGTCCGTGACTTCGCCGGCGCGCTGTGCCTGACCGGTGCCGCCGCGGCCGCCGCGAGCACCCCGTACAGGGCCTGAGCGGCCACCTCGGGGGCGATCCTCGGCTCGGCCACCGGCTCGTCCCGCGACGCTCCCCACGCGCCTGAGGCGCGGTCGGGCCCAGCGGACAGCAGTGCCGAATCGCCGAGGACCCGTACGCCCGCCCCGCCGATCCGCTCCGCCATCCCGGCACCGATCCCGGCGGCGGCCTCGACGGCCCAGCGGGGGGTGGGGATCTTCACGTCCTCCGGGCCGGGGGTGCACGTGTTCTTCATATGCATCACGGCGCCGTATCGGACGAGCTGTGAATAGAGCTCGTCCGGGAGGCCATTGCCCCGGAATTCCATATTAAGATTCCGCAGCATTTCGGTCTCGGCAAGGGTCAGCGAGCGGTTCGCCGCGTCCGGAACCGGCCGCAGGAGGTGGGCGGGCAGTCCGAGAAGCTGCTCGAAGCTCCGCAGCAGACCACCCCGGTCACGGTCGTCGACCACGACGACGGTGACCCGTTCGGGGCCGACCACCCGGGCCCACCGCTCCACCAGCCGGTCGTGCCGGTGCCGACGCCGGAAGCTGGGGTCGGGCTGCTCGTACGGGGCCTTTTCGAGCATGTGCTCGAGCCAGTCCTCGTAGCCCATGCGCAGGCCGTTCTGCACGTACTGCTGCCACTGCGAGGACATGATCCGGGCCAGCGGGCGCAGAGTCAGAGGACTGCCCGAGACCGCGCTGAGAGAGGCCTGGGACGCACATGAGTCCCAGGCCCGCCCCACGGGTTTCCTACGCCGGGCTCACACGACCCGGACGCCGGGCCGTCCGGCGTCGACCCGCAGCGTCGCCAGGGTGCTCGGCGTGGACTGCGGCGCGCGCACGGTGTCCACGATCCGCACCCGCGCGTCGATGCCGTCGCGGCGGACGTCGAGCAGGTGGTAGCCGCGGTGGGCGTCCAGCAGCTTCCAGTGTGGGTTGTCCGGCAGTCGCGGGTCCCACTCCCGGTGGAAGGCCGCCTGGTCCTGGTCGCCGTTGCTGGAGATGGAGGTGCCGACGAACTCGGCGCCGACGACGGCGGAGTCCGGGTTCGCGAAGTCCTCCTTCAGGTCGCTGATCATCGTCAGGTGCCGGTCGCCGGTGAGCACGACCGGGTTGCGGACGCCTGCGAACTCCTTCAGGAACTCGTTGCGTTCGACCTGGTAGCCGTCCCAGGCATCGTAGAACCACTGCTTGCCCTCGCCGACCAGCAGATCGGTCTCCGCCATCATGATCTGCGAGGCGATCAGGTTCCAGCGGGCGGGCGAGTGGCGCAGCCCGTCCAGCAGCCACCGCTTCTGCCCCGCCCCGAGCATCGTCAGCGACGGGTCCTGGGCGCCGGCCTGGCTGGTCGCCTGGTCGCTGCGGTACTGCCGGGTGTCCAGCACGTTGAGCCGGGCCAGCCGCCCGAACTCCAGCCGGCGGTGCATCCGGATGTGCGGGCCGTCGGGTACGGCGCTCGCGCGCACCGGCATGTGCTCGTAGTAGGCCTGGTAGGCGGCGGTCAGCCGGGCCACGAACGCGTCGTGGGGCTGCTTGTCCGGGTCCTGCGGGATCTCGCCCGCGAAGTCGTTGTCGACCTCGTGGTCGTCGAAGGTGACCACGAAGGGCGCGTTCGCGTGCATCGCGGCGAGGTCGGGGTCGGTGCGGTACTGGGCGTACCGGTTGCGGTACTGGGTGAGGGTGTACGGCTCACCGGTGCCCTCGTGCCGGCGCAGGGCGGTCGCCGACGGCGAGGACTCGTAGATGTAGTCGCCGACGAAGAGGACGACGTCGGGGTCCTGGGCCAGCATGTCGGCGTATGGCGTGAAGTAGCCGTGCTGCCAGTTCTGGCAGGAGGCGAGCGCGATCCTCAGGCCGCCGCCGGAGCTGTACCGGGCGGGCGCGGTGCGGGTGCGGCCGGTGCGGGAGAGCTGGCCGCCGGTGCGGAAGCGGTACCAGTAGGCGCGGTCCGCGCGCAGCCCCCGTACATCGACGTGAACGCTGTGCCCGTACTCGGGCCGGGCGTGGGCGGTGCCCCGGCGGACGACCTTTCTGAACCGGTCGTCCTCGGCCACTTCCCACCGCACCGGCACCACCTCGTCGGGCATGCCGCCGCCGTTCAGCGGGTCGGGGGCGAGTCGCGTCCACAGCACGATGCCGTTTGGCAGCGGGTCGCCGGACGCCACGCCGAGGCTGAAAACGCCGTCGGGCAGCGGTGTCTCGGCGGCCTGGGCGCTGTTCGGCAGCCACAGCTGGGCGGAGGCCGCGGCGCCGAACACGGCGGCTCCGGCGGTCAGAAAGCGGCGTCGGTCGGGCGATAGTGCTCCGGTCACGGGCGAACTCCCCTGCCTCGCTTGCCTCATGGATGAAGAAAGCTCACGCTTCCGGTTGGTCCGCCCGTTGAACAGAGGTATTCGCGTACATGACAGATGGGGAGACAACAGAAGACCCGTCGTGGCACGGGAGCACACACGAACACCACTGTGCCACAACGGGTCTGACAGTCGATCAGTACGCGAAGCCCGTGCCGAGCCCTCCGTTCGCCGCGACCGTGCCGAGCACCGAGGCACCGAAGGCGGTCGTGCCGTTCGGGGCCACCACCGTCGAGGAGCCGGAGCGGAAGGTCCACACGAACCCGGCGCCCGTGTTCTCCCCCGGCGTGCCCACGGCCAGGTCGGCCAGACCGTCACCGTTGGCGTCGCCCAGATGGACGGCACGCCCGAAGGTGTCGCCCTTCTCCGCGGTCCCCGGCACGTTGGCGGTGTTCTGCGTGACCACCTGGGCGCCGGTGCCGGTCAGCCCGGTCGCGGTGCCGCGCAGCACGACGACGGCACCCGCGTTGGTCACCGAGCCCAGATCCTCGCCGAACACCCCGGTGGCCACGTCCGGGTAGCCGTCCCCGTCGACGTCGCCGATCTGGACGTCGGTCCCGAAGGCGTCGCCCTTCTCGGCGGTGCCCGGCACGCCGGCACTGTCCTGGTTGACGAACACCGCGTCGACGCCGTCCGGCCCGTCCGCGGTGCCGGGGATCCAGGCGACCCGGCCGCCCTTGGCGCGGTAGGTGTCGAGGTCGCTGTCGTACCCGTCGACGGCGCGGCCCACCACGATGTCGTCGTAGCCGTCCCGGTTCACGTCGCCGACGTCGAGGTTCTCGCCGCCCTGCAGCTGGGCGCCGTCGACGTCGTAGACGAGGGTGAAGGAGGTGAGGCCCTCGGGGGTGCCCAGCCAGTACGGGATGCGGCGGGCGTCGTACTCGTCGCCGTCGTTCTCGGTGGCGACGACGTCGGTGATGCCGTCGCCGTTGATGTCACCCGCGTCCAGGTCGAGGACCCGGCTGTCGTAGGGGTCCTTCACCACCTGGTCGCCGCCGCTGTGGGCACCGTCCCGGGTGAACGGGCCCTTGGCGATCCGCAGGTCGTGCTGGGTCTCCACGGTCACCACGTCCGTGGCGTCGTCGCCGTCGACGTCCGCGACGGTCATCCGGCCGTGGGCGCCGAGCGCGTCGTGGGCACGGCCCGTGGCCAGCGCCGCGCCACCGGACAGGCCCTTCGCGCCGCCCCAGATCACCTCGACCAGACCCGAGTCGGTGCCCCCGCCGGCGGTGTCCTCGCGTCCCACGCCGACGACGAGGTCCGCGTACCCGTCCCGGTCGAGGTCGGCGGTGTTCAGCGCGCTGCCGAACTCGTCGTCCGTCTCGGCACTGCCGGGCACACCCGCGGTGTTCTGGCTGAACACCTGCTTGGTCGCGGTGCGCAGCCCGCTTGCCGAGCCGTACAGCACGGCGACGTAACCGGCGCCCTTCTTGCCGCCGACGGTCGCCGAGGGCGCCGCGACGGCGAGGTCGGCGTAGCCGTCCCCGTTGAAGTCGTCCCGCAGTTCGGCGGTGGCGGCGGCCTCGCCGCCGGCGGCGTGCGCGGCCGGGACAGCCACCGCTCCGGTGACCGTCATGGCAACGGCGAGACCCGTACGCCACGCCCGTCGGGATATGTTCATGTCGCTTCCTCCTGTCGTGGCGTACGCGTCGTACGCGTTGGTCCGGTTGTCCGGTCGTGCTGGTCGCTCAGGTCGTCTCGGTGCTTCCCGTTGTCCAGGTCCCGCGATCCCGTCAGTCCGCCAGCGAGGCACCGAAGCGCGATCCCGTCGCGGGGGCGCCCATCGTGGCCGCACCGAAGGTGAGGGAGCCGCTCGCGGTGACGCCGGCGGACGTCGCGGCGAACACCCAGACGGAGCCGTTGCCCGCGTTCTCGGCTGGGTCGCCGACGACCAGGCCGCTCGTCCTGTCCGCGTCGGCGTCGACCAGCGCGGTCTGAGTGCCGAAACGGTCCGCCTTCTCGGCGGCACCGGGCACGCCACCGGTGTTCTGGCTGAACGACCTGGCGCCGGTACCGGTCAGGCCGCCGGCGCTCCCGCGCAGGACCAGCACGCTGCCCGCGTCGGTGAGGCCGTCGAAGTCCTCGCCGGGCAGCCCGGTCGCCACGTCCAGGTATCCGTCACCGTTGGTGTCCGCGATCGACAGTCCCGAGCCCATGCCGTCCTGGTACTCGCCGGCGCCCGGCACACCCGGGGTGTCCTGGTTGATCCACACCGGCTCGCGGGTGCGGGAGACGCCGTCGGGACCGCCGTAGACCACGCCCAACGCACCGCCCCTGGTGGGGAGCTCGACGTCACTGTCATAGCTGTCCAAGGAGTGGCCGACGACGATGTCGCCGTAGCCGTCCTTGTTGACGTCGCCGATCACCACGTCCTCGCCGCCGATGCTGCGGCCCTGGGTGTCCTTCAACCCGCCCTTGTCGGTGAGGCCGTTCGGGCCGCCGGTGAGCAGGACCACGCGGCGGGAGTCGGGCTCCTCGGTGCTGCCGACGCGGACGGCGACGTCGGCGACACCGTCGCCGTTGACGTCACCGGTCGTCAGTGACTTGTAGGAGGTGACCCGGTCGGGATCGAGGGTGAGGTAGTCCTTCTTCGCTGCCTGCCCGGTCCTGGTGAACGGGCCGTGGCGTACCGTGCCGTCCCCGTTGTACGTGTCGGGCTGCTCGCCGAGCCAGTTGTCGGCGCCCGCCGTCACCAGGTCGGGGCGCTGGTCGCCGTCCACGTCCCCGACGGTGAACTGGCCCCTCCACTCGTACTGCGGGGCCCACATCAGGGTGGTCGGCGTGGCCGAAAGCCCCTTGGGGCCGCCCCAGTTGACGACGACGGCGTAGCCGGAGTCGACGTCCTGCATGTACGACTGGACGCTCGACAGCAGGTCCGCGTAGCCGTCCCCGTCCAGGTCCGCGCTCAGCAGTCCGGTGCCGTACTGGCTCTCCGGCCGCTCCCCACCGCTGTTCGCCCAGGTCAGCACCTGCTTGCGGGAGGTCGACAGCCCAGTGGCGGAACCGTACAGCACACTGACCGCCCCGGCCTTGGCCTGGTGGCCGACCTTGGTGTCCGGGGCGCCGATCGCCAGGTCGGGGAAGCCGTCGCCGTTGAAGTCGTCGTGGAGCTTCGCGGCGGCGGTCACCCGGGCGTCGGCGGCGTGCGCGGCCACCGGAGCCGTCACACTCGCGGTGAGGGCGACGGCCGCCGCGAGGGTGAGACGGCTGCCGGACCTGCGCTTGCTCATGGTGCTCCTGCGCGTGGCTTGACGGGGCGGGGAGGTCAGCGCGGGAAGACGTCGCCGAGGCGGGCGTTGTTCGCGACCGTGCCGAGGGTGCCGGCGCCGAAGGAGAAGGAACCCTTCGCCGTGGCTCCGGCGGAGGTGGAGCGGAAGGCCCAGACGGAACCCGCGTAGGAGTTCTCGGCGACCGCCGCCACGACCGGCTCGAGCCTGCCGTCGCCGTCGCCGTCGACGAGGGCGGTGTTCTCTCCGAAGTGGTCACCCTGCTCGGCGGTGCCGGGAACGTCGGCGCTGTTCTGGCTGAACAGCTTGGAGCCGGCGCCGGTCGGACCGTCGGCGCCGCCGGGAACGACGACGAAGGCGCCGGCCCCCGTCACCCCGTCGATCTCCTCGTACGGGTCGCCCGCCACGATGTCGCCGTATCCGTCGCCGTCGACATCGCCGATGGAGACGTGGAAGCCCAGGAAGTCCTCGGGCTCCTCGACGCCCGGTACCCCTGGGGTGTCCTGGTTGATCATCAGGGGCGCGCGGGACACGTCGGGGCCGTTCGGGGTGCCGTCGAGGACCTGGAGAGCGCCACCGCCCATGACGATCTCCGCGCACCCGTCGCCGTCGAGGTCACCGAGGGTCAGGAAGTGACCGGCGCGGATCCTCTCGCCCTGTGCGTCCCTCAGCACGACCGGCGGCTTGAAGCCGTCGCGGGTTCCGCGGGCGTACAGCAGATGGTCGCCGCGGTCGCCCTCGTCGTCGCCGTCGAACGAGCGGGCATGGGCGACGAGGTCGGTGATGCCGTCGCCGTCCACGTCACCGTTCACGACCTGGGCCAGGTCCGTGTCGCCGTCGGCGAGTTCGAAGCCGCGGGTGTACGCGGGCACACCGTCCCGGCCGATCGGCCCGTACTGCACGCCGGCGGACCGGATCAGGTCCTGGTGCCCGTCGCCGTCGAAGTCACCGGTGTCCGAGACGCCGCCCTGGTACAGGCCGTCGCCCACGGCGGGCAGGACCTTGCCGGAGGTGAAGCCGTCGGGGCCGCCCCACAGCACGGTCCGGTTGCCCTGTCGGGCGATGCCGCCCTGCTCCCACTTCTCCTTGCCGGTCTCGACCACCAGGTCGGTGAATCCGTCCCCGTCCAGGTCGGCGGCGGTCAGCGCGGAACCGAACTGGTCCCCCGCCTCGACGGTGCCGGGCACACCGGGCGACGCCTGCGTGTACACCTGCCTGGCCGTCGCCTTCAGCCCGCTCGCCGACCCGAACAGCACGGCCACGTAACCGGCGTCGGCCTGCCCGTTCACCGTCGCGTGGTGAGCGGCGACGGCGAGATCCCCGTAGCCGTCGCCGTTGAAGTCCTGCAGTACGTCCGCCGCGGCGGACGGCTGTGCGTGGGCCACCGGCGCCGCGCCGACGGTCCCGGCCAGCAGGGCGACAGCGACGGCGACGGAACGCCGAGTTCTTCGGGATACGGGAAAGGGCACGTCGACTCCGGCCGTGGTAAGGGCAGTTGACCGCGGAGAGATCCAAGATCCTCATCCGCACTGCCCAGTACGACTCGCCGGAGTGACGGTTGGTTGCCCTGTCCGTGCCGGAGCTTTCCCCGGAGTCAACCCATGCCGGTCTCCCGGGCTGCCGGGGCGACCTAGAAGGGCTCGAAGTCGTCGAACTCCTGCGCCGCCTCGTCGTGTTCCGCCTGCCGGTCCCGGCGGCGCTGTGCCGCGGGTCGCGGTGCCTCGAAGCGGTGGTCCTCGCCACGGCGGCCGAGCATCTCGGCGCCGGCCATGACGGTCGGCTCCCAGTCGAAGACGACCGCGTTGTCCTCGGGGCCGATGGCGACGCCGTCACCCGAGCGGGCGCCCGCCTTCATCAACTCCTCTTCCACACCGAGGCGGTTGAGGCGGTCCGCGAGATAGCCCACGGCCTCGTCGTTGTTGAAGTCGGTCTGCCGCACCCAGCGCTCGGGCTTCTCGCCCCGCACCCGGAACAGGCCGTCCTCCTCCTGCGTCACGGTGAAGCCGGCGTCGTCGACGGCCTTCGGCCGGATGACGATCCGGGTGGCCTCCTCCTTCGGCTTCGCGGCCCGGGACTGGCCGACGATGTCGGCCAGCGCGAACGACAGCTCCTTCAGCCCGATGTGAGCCACCGCCGAGACCTCGAAGACCCGGTAGCCCCGGGCCTCCAGGTCCGGCCGCACCATCTCGGCGAGGTCCTTGCCGTCCGGTACGTCGATCTTGTTCAGGACGACGATCCGCGGCCGGTTGTCGAGGCCGCCGTACTCTCGCAGCTCCGCCTCGATGATGTCGAGGTCGGACACCGGGTCGCGGTCGGACTCCAGGGTGGCCGTGTCCAGCACGTGCACCAGCACGCTGCACCGCTCCACGTGCCGCAGGAACTCCAGGCCCAGGCCCTTGCCCTGGCTGGCACCCGGGATGAGACCGGGCACGTCGGCGACGGTGTAGACGGTCGAGCCGGCCGTGACCACGCCCAGGTTCGGGACCAGCGTGGTGAAGGGGTAGTCCGCGATCTTCGGCTTGGCGGCCGACATCACGGAGATCAGCGAGGACTTGCCGGCACTCGGGTAACCGACCAGCGCCACGTCCGCGACGGTCTTCAGCTCCAGGACGATGTCCTGCGCGTCCCCCGGCACGCCGAGCAGCGCGAAGCCGGGCGCCTTGCGCCGCGCGGACGCCAGCGCCGCGTTGCCGAGGCCGCCGCGGCCGCCCTGGGCTGCGACGTACGACGTGCCGTGCCCGACCAGGTCGGCGAGGACGTTGCCCGCCTTGTCGAGGATGACGGTGCCGTCCGGTACCGGCAGGACCAGGTCCTGGCCGTCCTTGCCGGAACGGTTGCCGCCCTCACCGGGCTTGCCGCTCGTGGCCTTGCGGTGCGGGGAGTGGTGGTAGTCGAGCAGCGTGGTCACGGACTGGTCGACGGTCAGGATGACGTCGCCGCCCCGGCCACCGTTGCCGCCGTCCGGGCCACCGAGCGGCTTGAACTTCTCACGGTGGACGGAGGCACAGCCGTGGCCTCCGTTACCCGCGGCGACATGCAGCTCGACGCGGTCCACGAAGGTGGTCATGGGATGTGCCTCCAGTTACGTACGGGATGGTTCTCTGAGTGCTGTTCCTAGGAGAAACACGCGAAAGGCGGACCCGCTTCCCGTGAGGGAAGTGAGGTCCGCCTCGCGAAAGTTTCCGATCAGCCGACCGGAACGATGTTCACGACCTTGCGGCCACGGTGGGTACCGAACTCCACCGCACCGGCGTTCAGCGCGAACAGCGTGTCGTCGCCGCCACGGCCGACGCCCGCACCGGGGTGGAAGTGGGTGCCGCGCTGGCGGACCAGGATCTCACCCGCGTTGACGACCTGACCGCCGAAGCGCTTCACGCCGAGCCGCTGGGCATTCGAGTCGCGACCGTTCCGAGTGGACGATGCGCCCTTCTTGTGTGCCATGTGTCCTCAGTCCCTTACTTCGCAGCCGCGGGGATCTCAGTGACCTTGATCGCCGTGTACTGCTGGCGGTGGCCCTGACGACGGCGGTAGCCGGTCTTGTTCTTGTAGCGAAGGATGTCGATCTTCACACCCTTGTGGTGGTCCACGACCTCGGCCTGGACCTTGATGCCGGCCAGCACCCACGGGTCGCTGGTCACAGCGTCGCCGTCGACAACGAGCAGGGTCGAGAGCTCGACCGTGTCGCCAACCTTGGCAGTGGAAATCTTGTCAACCTCAACGATGTCGCCGACAGCAACCTTGTGCTGGCGACCACCGCTGCGCACGATGGCGTACACGCGGATCTCACTCTCTCGCTCGGGAACGGCACCCCCGCAGTCCAGCCGCCCGACACGCGAGTGGCCTCTCCACAGCACCCAGTGCCCTGGAGGATGAGGTTTACGGGGATGTGACGTGTCTAGGGACACGCCGACGGTCAAGGTTACGGGGCGGCGGCCGAACGGGTCAAACCGGGTCGGGCCCCGAGCGGGTGCGGCCGGTCACATGGACCGGCCGCACCCGCTCGGCGTTCGTCAGCCTGGTCGGCCTTCGTCAGCCTTCGTCGGTGGACGCCGACACCGAGGCGGGCGACTGCTGCTCCGCCGCCGCGGTCTTCTTCGACGTCGTCTTCTTCGCGGCCGTCTTGGCGGTGGTGGTCTTCGCCGCCTTCTTGGCCGTCGCCTTCTTCGCGACCGTCTTCTTGGCCGCGGTCTTCTTGGTGGCGGCCTTCTTCGCCGTGGCCTTCTTGGCCGTCTTGCGAGCGGCCGTCTTCTTGGCCGGAGCGGCCTCCTCGCCCTCGACGGGCGCCTCGGCGGTCTCCTGCGCACCGGCCGGCTCCGCGGCGGCCCGCTCTTCCGCGGCCGGCGCCTCAGCGACCGGCTCCTCCGCGGCCGAGGGGACGACCACGACGGCCGCCTCCTCGGACGCGGTGGGCGCGGTGGCCTTGCGCACGGCACGACGTCGCGGACGGGCCGGGGCGGCGCTCTCGGCGGGCGCCTGCGCCGAAGGCTCCGGCTGCTCCACAGGAGCCACCTCGGCCTGCGGCGCGGCCACCTGCACGGTCTCCGCGACAGTCACCACGGCGGCCTCGGCCCCGGCGGGCGAACCGGCGGGCGCCGACACCTTGCGGGTCGCGCGACGGCGGGTACGGCCCTTGGGCGCGGCCTCCTCGGCGGCGGCGGGCGCCGCGGCCTCGACGACCGGGTCCTCGGCGGCGACGGGCTCGGCCTGCGCGACGGCGGCCTCCTCCGGCTGCACCGGACGCTCGATCTCCTCCTCGGCGGTCACGTGCTGCGCGGTCGGAGCCTCGGCCCCCGCCGGCTCGTCCCGCTTCTCACCGCGCCGGTCGTCCCGGTCCCGCTTCGGCGCGCCGGCCGGAGCCGACGCCCGACGGCTCGCCCGGCGCCGCGAACGGCCCCGGCCGGCCGCGGCCTCCGCCTCGGCGACGCTGCTGTACAGCTCCTCGTCGGGCGTGTACTCGGGCTCGGGCAGCGCGAGCGGCTCGGCGGCCTCGGCAGCCACCTCCGCCTCGCTCTCCTCCACCGTCTCGGGAGCCTCGGCGGCCGCCTCGTGCTCGTGCGTGTGCCCGTCGGTGCCGCGTCCGCGCTTGCGGCGCTTGCCGCCGCCTCCGGCGGAGGTCGGCTGCTCCATGTGGACGATGACGCCCCGGCCGTTGCAGTGGACGCAGGTCTCGGAGAACGACTCCAGCAGGCCCTGGCCGACCCGCTTGCGGGTCATCTGGACCAGCCCCAGCGAGGTGACCTCGGCGACCTGGTGCTTCGTACGGTCGCGGCCCAGGCACTCGAGCAGGCGCCGCAGCACCAGGTCCCGGTTGGACTCCAGCACCATGTCGATGAAGTCGATGACGATGATGCCGCCGAGGTCGCGCAGCCTGAGCTGGCGCACGATCTCCTCGGCCGCCTCCAGGTTGTTCCTGGTGACCGTCTCCTCGAGGTTGCCGCCCTGACCGGTGAACTTGCCGGTGTTGACGTCGACGACGACCATCGCCTCGGTCCGGTCGATCACCAGCGAACCGCCGCTGGGCAGCCAGACCTTGCGATCCAGCGCCTTGGCGAGCTGCTCGTCGATCCGGTACGTGGCGAAGACGTCGACCTCGGAGGTCCACCTGGACAGGCGCTCGGCCAGGTCGGGCGCCACGTGCGAGACGTACCCGTGGATGGTCTCCCACGCGTCGTCACCGCTCACGACGACCTTGGTGAAGTCCTCGTTGAAGATGTCGCGGACGACCCGGACGGTCATGTCCGGCTCGCCGTACAGCAGCGTCGGCGCGTTCGCGCTGCCGCCGTTCCTCGACTTCTTCTGGATGTCCTCCCACTGCCCCTGCAGCCGCTCGACGTCGCGGCGCAGCTCGTCCTCGCTCGCACCCTCGGCGGCGGTGCGCACGATGACGCCCGCGTCCTCGGGGACGATCTTCTTGAGGATGGTCTTCAGCCGGGCCCGCTCGGTGTCGGGCAGCTTGCGGCTGATGCCGGTCATCGAGCCCTCGGGCACGTACACGAGGTAGCGGCCGGGCAGCGACACCTGGCTGGTCAGGCGGGCGCCCTTGTGGCCGATCGGGTCCTTCGTCACCTGGACGAGCACGGACTGCCCGGACTTCAGCGCGCTCTCGATGCGCCGCGGGCCGTTGCCCATGCCCAGCGCCTCGAAGTTGACCTCACCGGCGTACAGCACGGCGTTGCGGCCCTTGCCGATGTCGATGAAGGCGGCCTCCATCGACGGGAGCACGTTCTGCACCTTGCCGAGGTAGACGTTGCCGACGTACGACGTCGACTGCTCCTTGTTGACGTAGTGCTCGACGAGCACGCCGTCCTCCAGGACGCCGATCTGGGTCCGGTCGCCGTACTGGCGCACGACCATCACGCGCTCGACGGCCTCGCGCCGGGCCAGGAACTCGGCCTCGGTGATGATCGGGACACGTCGGCGGCCCTGCTCACGGCCTTCGCGGCGGCGCTGCTTCTTGGCCTCCAGACGGGTCGAGCCCTTGATGGACTGCACCTCGTCGGACGGCTCGGAGGGCTTGCGCGGCTCGCGGACCTTGACGACGGTGCGCTCGGGGTCGCCGTCACCGGGCTCGGCTTCGGTGGACGAGTCACCGGCGCGCCTGCGCCGACGGCGGCGGCGACGGCTGCTGCTGGAACCGGAGCCGCCGGACTCCTCGCGGTCGTCCGCGTCGTCGGAGTCCTCGGAGTCGTCCTCGGCCTGCTCGGCGGTGTCCTCGGAGTCCTGCGCGGCCTGTTCGTCGGCGAGGTCGTCGCCGTCGTTGTCCTGGCCGTCGCCCGACTCGGCGTCGGCGGAGTCGCCGCGGCGGCGGCGACGGCCGCCCCTGCGGCGGCGACGGCGCGAACCGGTCTCCTCGCCGTCGTCGCCCTCGGCGGAGTCGTCGGCCTCGTCGGGCTCCTCCTCCACGGCGGTCTCGGCGGCGGCCTGCGCGGGCTGTACCTCGGTCTCCTGCGCGGGAGCGGAGCCCCGGCGACGACGGCGACGCCGCCCGCCCTGCTCCTCGGAGAACTCCTCGGCGGCGGTCTCCTCGACCACCTGGGCCTCGGGCTCCGGCTCGACCTCGACCTCGGCCGCCGCCGCGGCGGCGGCCCGCTGCGGGGTCTGGAACTGCGGCTCGGTGAAGACGGGTGCCTGGAACACGGCGACGGCGGGCCGCGCCGGGCGGCGCGTGGTCCCGTCGGTCTCGTCGGCGGCGGGCTGCGCGGGCGCGGCGAAGCCGGTGGCGGCCTTGCGGGCGACCCGGCGGCGCCGGCGCGGGGAGGCGTCCTCGGCGGGCACCTCGGCGGCGGCCTGCGGCGCCTCGGTCTCGGCGGCGGGAGCCGCGGGCTCGGGAGTGCTCGTCACCACGGTCTCCTCGGCCGGCTCGGACTCGGCGCTGCCGGCGGGCGCGGTCACCCGGCGGGTGGCACGGCGACGGCCACGACGCGGAGCGGCGTCCTCGGTGGCCTCGTCGGCCGCGGGCTGCTCGGCGGTCACAGCGGCGGTGCCGGTGTCGGTGGAAAGGTCGGGGAGGCCCACCGGCTCGCCGGCGGCCTCGGCCGTCTCGGCGGCCTGGGCGGCCTCGAACGTCCCGGCGGTGTCGTCGGCCTTCGGCGCCCCGGCGGGCGCCGAGCTGCGGCGGGTGGCACGGCGACGCGTCCGCGGGGCGGGTGCGGCCTCTTCCTCCTCGGCAGCCGCGGGCGCGGGGGCCTCGGCGGGCACGGGTGCGGGGGCCTCGGCGGCCTCTTCGGCGGCCGGCGCCGCGGCGGGCGCGGTCACACGACGCGTGGCGCGCCGACGTGTACGAGGCGGGGCGGCGTCCTCGGTCTCGACGGCGGCAGCCGGGCTCGCGTCCGGCTCCGGCGCGGCGGCCTCGTCGGCGGCTGTCACCGGTACGACGGTCTCGGCGGCCTCGGCCGCGGCGGGGGCCCCGGCGGGCGCGGACGCCCGGCGGGTGGCTCGACGCCGGGTCCGCGGGGCGGGCGCGGCCTCTTCGGCCACGGCGCTCTCGGCGGCCACGGCCTCGGTGCCGTCGGCTCCCTCGACGAGCTCTTCCTCGTCGGGAACGAGGTCCTCCGCCTCCGCGGCCGAAACAGCCGGGGCGACGGTCTCCGCGGGCGCCTCGGAGGAGGCGACCGGCGGACCCGCCGGGCGGGAGGCGGCACGGCGCCGACGACGCGGCGGCAGGGTGTCGCTCGGGGTGTTCGCTTCGGGGTCCGTCGAGGACTCTGTGGGTTCGGTCGGTTCGAGCATGCGGGCGTTTCTCCCGTCAGGCTCCCGGGCGCCGCGCCTGGTCCGGCAAGGTTGCCGGTGACGTCCGCGGCTCGCGCGATGCGCGGTGCCGCCGTCCGGGGCGCGGGCGCCGCACGGGAGCTCTCTGTGTCCTGTCTCGCCGGTTCCGTACACCGAATGCGTACGGCCTGGCGAAAGTCTTGTGGTCGGTGCGCTGCCCGACCCAGGTGGCTCCCGAGTCCGAGGGCGGCGCTTACGACGTCCGTCCCTACGCGGAACCTTCCGGCACCGGCGCCGTCGCGGCGGCAGCGGGTGCGGCCGTCGAGAGGGCCGCCGCTGCCTCGCGGTCGGGCGCGAGCGGGTCGGTCACCGTGCCGGTATCCGCATCGAACAGCCCCTGCGCCAGCCTGGTCACCGCTGCGGGGACCGGCGGCGCCAGGTCGGCCACGGCGCGAAGACCGGACAGGACGTCGTCGGGTCGTACGGCAGGCGTCACGTGCCGAACAACCAGCCGCAGTATCGCACAGGGCTGGTCGGTCGGCCTATCAGCCGGTTCACTGTGTGTTTCCAGTCGCACGACCGCGGAGCGGGCATCGAAGGTCCGGATGCCGTTCTTGGCCTTGCGCTGGACCTCCACCACCTCGGCGGCGTCGAAGACCGCGACCGCGCGTTCGGCGTCGGCCGGGTCCACGCCGTCCAGCCTGAGCTCCCAGACGGAAGCCGTGAGCCGGTCGGCGAGCCCGGAGGTCCGGGCCTCGACCGCGTCGACGATGTCGAGGCCGGTGGGCAGCGACTCGTCGAGCAGCAACCTCAGCTTCTCCGGGTCACGCGCCTCGGTGAGGGCGATCTCCAGGTATTCCGCCTCACTGCCCGTGCCGGTGGGTGCGGCATTGGCGTACGACACCTTCGGGTGCGGTGTGAAACCCGCCGAGTACGCCATCGGCACCTCGGCGCGGCGCAACGCACGCTCGAAGGCGCGCTGGAAGTCACGGTGGCTGGTGAACCGGAGGCGGCCGCGCTTGGTGTAGCGCAGTCGGATGCGCTGCACCGCGGGTGCGGGCGGCGGGCCTTCGGGCTGTCGCTTGCCCAGTGTCGTTCAGTCCTTCGTGAGAGCGGTCGTACTTCTACCAAGAGTACGTGTCTCGTGGCCCGGAGGTTCCCGTCGGTCCACCATCTGCGGTTGCCCGCGCTCCCCGAAGATCATGCGCCGGACGTCGGCGCGGGCCTGGCGCGCGGACTCGCGGGCGGCGCGGAGGGCCTGCCGGGTGGCCCGCCCCACACTGCGCGCGGCCTCGGCGACGGGCCGCAGGACCAGGTCCCGTACGGCATGCCCGACCGGTGTCAGAACGGTCTGGTACACCCAGCGCACGGGCTCCACGAAGATCCACCGGAAGAGGGTGGCGAGGAACCGCCCGACGGCGAGCGAGATGTGCCCGGCGATCCGCCAGGCGTGCCCGAGGGCCTCCCCGATCTCCCGTGCGACGACGGCGAGGAACCGGCCGAGGGGTGCGAGGACCCAGCGCCACAGGGCGAGCGCGGGCAGCACGAGCAGGACGCGGGTGGTCCAGTACAGGGCCATGCCGATCCCGGTGACGATCATGGCGATGCACCAGGCGACTCCCCTGACACACCAGGCGATCGCCCGCCCGATCGGCGTGAGGACCCACTCGTACACCCACATCGCGGGTACGACGAGGAGATACCGCGCCAGCCAGGCGAGGCAGGTGTAGATCCCGACCCCGAGGGCGGCGAGACCGGCCCCGAGCCCTCGCAGCAGCCACACCACGCCGTGCCCGATCGGCGTCAGCACGCGCGCGTACACCCAGGCCGCCCCCGCCCCGAGCCCCCGCAGCAGCCACACCACTCCGTGCCCGATCGGCGTCAGCACGCGCGCGTACACCCAGGCCGCCCCCGCCCCGAGCCCCCGCACGAGCCAGACGAGGCCGTGGCCGAGGGGCGTCAGCACATACCGGTACAGCCAGCCGAGCGGCACGACGACGAGCACGGTGGCGAGCCACCCGAGCCCCTTTCCGAGCGGCACCAGGACGTAACGCCACAGCCCCACGAACGGCCAGACGAACACGGCCCGCCCGACCCACAGCAGCGCACGTCCGAGCGGTCGCAAAACCGCGTCGTTCAGGAACCGGCCCACCACCACGAGCGCGTCCCACACCATGCGCACCGGCACGACCAGCACGAGCACCACGATCCGCACCGGAATGCGGATCGCGACGACCAGGCACCCCTCGGGCTGCTGCGGCCGCGCCGACGCCTTCTCCAGATCCATACCGACGTAGACGCCGCAACGGCCTGTACGGATCCAGTAACGCGCATATCCGCCGGCCGCCCGCCCACCCCGGAAGCCGTGCGGCTTTCGCGCTCCCGCCCCGGCAGAGGATGATCCAGCCATGATTACGCTCACGAAGGAAGACGGTCCCGCGGATCTGGACGGGGTGACCCATCTGTCCATAGGGGTGTCCTGGGACCCCACCGCCGGCAGCAGCGGCGGAGTCATGGGCATGCTCCGCCGCAAGTCCGGCACCGACCTCGACCTGATCGCCATCGCCATGCACGACGCGGACCCGGTCCGGATGGCCGGCCTCGACTCCCTCGACCCCATCGGCAACGGCTCCCTGCTGCACAGCGGCGACAACCAGACCGGGCACGGGGACGGCGACGACGAGACGGTCACCGTCGAGTTCGCGAAGGTCCCGCCGCACATCACCTCGATCGTGTTCGTCGCCGCCGCCTACAAGAAGGGCAGTTCCTTCCAGAAGGCGCGCAACATCAGCTTCAAGGTGTACGACGCGAGCGGCGGCAGCTCCCAGCAGGTCGCCGACATCTGGCCCAGCATGCTCACCACCGACAACGGCTGCGCCGTCGCCAAGGCCGTCCGGTCCGGCAACGGCTGGAAGCTCGAGGTCATCAACGTGACGGGGAAGATCAAGCAGGGCGACCAACTCGCCCTGATGCGCTTCGCGGCCAGCAAGTAGCCGCCGGCACGGGGCGCACGGCTGCGGCTACCACGAACGGCAGCCGCAGCCGGCTGCGGAGGTGTCAGTAGCCGGCGGTGCGGTTGAAGCTGGTGATGTTGAGTTCGATGCCCGTCGCGCTCTTGAGCGTCGTGGGGTACTCGCCCCGGGCGGTCTGGCCGGGCTGCACGTCGGTCTCCAGTTGCGTTCCGTTCTCCAGACGGGTGCCGTCGGCGTCGACCGCCTCCCAGTCCCATGAGTAGTCGGACTTCTCGCTGCTGCTGTTCTTGATCGTCCAGGCGATCCAGATGTCGGTGAGACCGGCTGCCGAGCGGTCGTCCAGCCGGAAGCTGACGAGGTCCGCTCGTTCGCTGTTGCCCTGGGGTTCCTGTTCCGCCTCCTGCGTCGTGCTCCCCGCGGTGGTCTCGCTGGGCGCAGGTGTGGTGCTCTCGTCGCTGTCCCCCTGCGCGATCACCAGCACGGCCACGACGATGACGACCACCACGGCCAAGGCGCCCGCGCATCCCCAGAGACAGCCACGCCCACGGCGTTGCCTCTGCGGTGGCTCAGGAGGAGACGACCACTGTCCGGGAGGGGGAGCATCTCCCCGGTTCCCCCACTGCGGACCACTCGCCGGAGGTCCGCCCGCCGGCGGTTCGCTCACTGGCATGTCCACCTCCTACGTAGCGAATATCGCCACGCTAAGAAGCGGGAAGTGCCACCGCGAGCTGAGAGCGCCACTCAGGCGACAGCCTCCGTACGACGCTCTCGCCCTGGGCTGCCGACGCCTGACTCAGGAGCTCTTCCCGTCCCGAGGGCCGGCCTCACGACTCGGTGGTCCAGTCCCCCACGTAGAAGAGCTCCAACTGCCCGTACGGGTCGTCGAGGTCGGACATCTCGCGGGCGAAGGAGTGCAGCAGCGCCACGGATCTCACGAACCCGTGCACGTCCGCGCGCAGGAAGGAGGAAGCCGAGGTGAAGACGACCGCGATCTGCCAAGGGCGCTCCGCGCCACGTTCCTGGAGCAGGTCCCGCAACGCATCCCAGTTGTCCTCGTACTCCTCGGGCTTGGCCAGCGCCTGGGCCAACCCGGCCTGCAGGCCCCCCTCCTCCCGCACGCCCGCCAGGTCGATCTCCAGGACGGAGAGACGGGACCCCTTCAGCACCTCCACCAGAGCGTCCCGCCGGTCCTCGCCGACGAAATAGGGATCGAGCGGCAGCCAGGGCAGCAGCTCCTCCACGTCCACCCACGCGTCGATGAACTCGTCCTCGGCACTCATCGAACCGCCCCCCCTTCGACCCGACCTCAGTGCGAGTGACCGCTCGAAGCGGGCGCCGGCGCCGCGTTCTTGACCGTCAGCGGCAGCAGCTTCTTGCCCGTCGGGCCGATCTGGATGGACGTGTCCATCTGGGGGCACACCCCGCAGTCGAAGCACGGCGTCCAGCGGCAGTCCTCGACCTCTGTCTCGTCGAGGGCGTCCTGCCAGTCCTCCCAGAGCCAGTCCTTGTCGAGGCCGGAGTCGAGGTGGTCCCAGGGGAGGACCTCCTCGTAGGTGCGCTCGCGGGTCGTGTACCAGTCGACGTCGACGCCGAAGGGGGCCAGGGCCTTGTCGGCGCTCTGCATCCAGCGGTCGTAGGAGAAGTGCTCGCGCCAGCCGTCGAAGCGGCCGCCGTCCTCGTAGACGGCGCGGATGACCGCGCCGATGCGGCGGTCGCCGCGGGAGAGGAGGCCCTCGACGATGCCGGGCTTGCCGTCGTGGTAGCGGAAGCCGATGGAACGGCCGTACTTCTTGTCGCCGCGGATCTTGTCGCGGAGCTTCTGGAGACGGGAGTCCGTCTCCTCGGCGGAGAGCTGCGGGGCCCACTGGAAGGGGGTGTGGGGCTTGGGGACGAAGCCGCCGATGGACACCGTGCAGCGGATGTCGTTGGCGCCGGAGACCTCGCGGCCCTTCTGGATGACGCTCATCGCCATGTCGGCGATCTGGAGGACGTCGTCGTCGGTCTCGGTCGGCAGGCCGCACATGAAGTACAGCTTCACCTGACGCCAGCCGTTGCCGTACGCCGTCGCCACCGTCCGGATGAGGTCCTCCTCGGACACCATCTTGTTGATGACCTTGCGCATGCGCTCCGAACCGCCCTCGGGGGCGAAGGTGAGACCGGAGCGGCGGCCGTTGCGGGTCAGCTCGTTCGCCAGGTCCACGTTGAACGCGTCCACGCGGGTCGACGGGAGCGACAGGCCGATCTTGTCCTCCTCGTACCGGTCCGCCAGACCCTTCGCGATGTCACCGATCTCGGTGTGGTCCGCCGACGACAGGGAGAGCAGGCCGACCTCCTCGAAGCCGGTCGCCTTGAGGCCCTTCTCCACCATGTCGCCGATGCCGGTGATGGAGCGTTCCCGGACCGGGCGGGTGATCATGCCCGCCTGGCAGAAGCGGCAGCCGCGGGTGCAGCCGCGGAAGATCTCGACCGACATGCGCTCGTGGACCGTCTCGGCGAGCGGGACCAGGGGCTGCTTGGGGTAGGGCCACTCGTCCAGGTCCATGACCGTGTGCTTGGAGACACGCCACGGGACCCCCGACCTGTTGGGGACCACGCGGGCGATACGGCCGTCGGGGAGGTACTCGACGTCGTAGAACGCCGGGATGTACACCGAGCCGGTCTTCGCCAGCCGGAGGAGGACCTCCTCGCGGCCGCCGGGACGGCCCTCCGCCTTCCACTCGCGGATGATCCGCGTCATGTCGAGGACGGCCTGCTCGCCGTCGCCGATGATCGCCGCGTCGATGAAGTCGGCGATCGGCTCGGGGTTGAAGGCCGCGTGGCCGCCCGCCAGGACGATCGGGTCGTCGAGGCCGCGGTCCCTGGACTCCAGCGGGATGCCGGCGAGGTCCAGCGCCGTCAGCATGTTCGTGTAGCCGAGCTCGGTGGAGAAGCTCAGGCCGAACACGTCGAACGCCCGGACCGGCCGGTGGCTGTCCACCGTGAACTGCGGGACCCGGTGCTCCCGCATCAGCGCCTCGAGGTCCGGCCACACGCTGTAGGTGCGCTCGGCGAGGACGCCCTGCTGTTCGTTCAGCACCTCGTAGAGGATCATGACGCCCTGGTTGGGCAGCCCGACCTCGTAGGCGTCCGGGTACATCAGCGCCCAGCGGACGTCGCACGACTCCCACGGCTTGACGGTGGAGTTGAGCTCACCGCCGACGTACTGGATCGGCTTCTGCACATGCGGGAGCAGAGCTTCGAGCTGCGGGAAGACCGACGCAGCGACTTCGGCAGGCATGTCGCGAACCTTCGTGAGCGGGACTGTACTGACAGGGGTGACCATCTAGCGTAACGCGGCCGCGAGCACCCCCCGCACGCCCGCGGGTTCAGAGGCCCGCCACCGCGTCCCTGATCCCGTCCCAGAACCCGGGCAGCTCGGCCTCCACGGCTGCCGCGCGCTGTTCCTCCCGCCCGTAGAGCAGCCCGTACGTGAAGGCGCTCTCCCCCGCCGCGTGGGCGACCGCGGACAGCTCACGAAGGGCGCGGCGGGACATCACGCTGTCCTGGTGCTCGCCGAGCAGGTTCTGCAGCGCCTTCATGGACTTGACCAGGTCCTTGGCCGGCCTGCCCAGGACCGGGCGCGCCGCCTCCGCCGCGTAGCGGGTGCGCTTGGCCTTCTTGCGGGCCTCGTGGGCGGCGACGTCCCGGTCGGTGCCGGGCGGCAGCTCGACCGCGTCCTCCACGAGGGCGGCGACCTTGCCGAAGTCCTTCTTCACGGCCTTGGCGATCACCTTGCCGGGCTTCTTCCCGGCCGCCTTCAGCAGCGGCGGGTCGGCGACGAGCGCGTCCAGCGCGTCGAGCAGGTCGAGGTAGCGCCGGGAGTCGAGGACGCCGATCAGACGGCCGCGGGCCCCGCCGTGCCTGGCGCTCGCCCACAGGTGCAGCCGCTCGGCGACCGGGCCCGACACCAGTGGGCGCGGCACCTCGTCGAGGGCCGTCGTCAGGCGTTCGGTCAGCACCTCGTGGTCGCGGTCCACGCCGAGCTCACCGGCGAGCCACCTCAACTCCTCCCCGATCGGGTCGGTGACGGCCCGGTCGAGGATTCCGCCGAACGACTTGAAGGTGCTGCGCAGCCGGCGGGTGGCGACCCGCATGCTGTGCACGGAGTCCTCGGCGTCCTGGCGTACGGCCGGGTCGAGCTCGACGATCGCGTCCCGCTGGGTGCGGACGTAGGCGAGCACGTGGTCGCCGGCGGTGACGGGGTCCTTGGCCGGGCCGGACCTGCGCTTCTTTTTCGGCGCGGTCTCCGCGAGGGCACGGGCCAGCTTCGACGACGACTTCGACGGCCGTACGCCCGCCTTGCGCAGCCGCTTGTCCACCTTGTCGAGGAAGGCCGGGTCGCCGCCGTCGGCGAGCTCCACCTCGATCTCGGTCCACTGGGCGTCGCCGTCCCCGCCGGACAGCCGCTCGGCGTGGACGGCGTCCACGCTGACCTCGGCGAGCAGCCGTCCCTCGGAGTCGAGGAGGTCGCGCACGTCGCGGGCGGAGCGCAGCCGGACGACGGGCCGCAGTGGGGCGTTGCGGACCCGGGAGCGGACCAGCCCGGCGAGGTCGTCCGGGAGGGTGTCCGAGAGCGGGGCCCTGACCTCGTCGCGGACGCCCTCGGAGACGGGGAACTTCAGGTGCCAGCCCGCGTCGGAGCCGCCGGTGCGGCGCCGCAGGGTGATCGAGGACGTTGCGAGGCGTTCGTCGGCGGTGTCGTAGTAGGTGGCGTCGAGTTCCGCGACGCCCTTGTCCAGGACGGTGTCGACCCCGGCGACGCCGGTCAGGTCCGGCAGCCCGCTGTCGTCGGATTCGTACTTCCGCTCGATCTCACGCTTGGTGTCCGCCATGAACCGAATCTAGTCGGCGGACGGGAGATTCGGCAGGGGGCGCTACTCCCATCAGGCCGACATGGGCCGCTGCACCCGGATCGACTGCAGCAGTCCCACCGCCACCCAGACCGCGAACATCGACGAACCTCCGTACGACACGAACGGCAGCGGCAGACCCGTCACCGGCATGATGCCGAGGGTCATGCCGATGTTCTCGAAGGCCTGGAAGGCGAACCAGGCCACGATCCCGGCGGCGACGATCGTGCCGTAGAGCTCGGTGGTCTCGCGGGCGATGCGACAGGCGCGCCACAGCACCACCCCGAGCAGGACGATGATCAGGCCGCCGCCGACGAAGCCCAGCTCCTCGCCGGCGACCGTGAACACGAAGTCGGTCTGCTGCTCGGGTACGAACTGGCCGGTGGTCTGCGAGCCGTGGAAGAGGCCCGAACCGGTGAGGCCGCCGGATCCGATGGCGATGCGGGCCTGGTTGGTGTTGTAGCCGACGCCGGCGGGATCGAGGCTCGGGTTGGCGAAGGCGGCGAAGCGGGCGATCTGGTAGTCGTCCAGGATGTGCAGCTGCCAGACGGCGATCGCGCCGGCCGCGCCCGCGCCCAGCAGTCCGAACACCCACCGGTTGGAGGCGCCGGAGGCGAGCAGCACACCCAGCACGATGATGACCATGACCATGACCGACCCGAGGTCGGGCATCAGCATCACGATCAGCATCGGTACGGCGGCGAGCCCGAGGGCCTGGAGCACGGTCCGGTGGTCCGGGTGGGGTTTGTCGCCCGCGTCGACCCGGGCCGCGAGCAGCATCGCCATGCCCAGGATGATCGTGATCTTCACGAACTCGGACGGCTGCAGCGAGAAGCCGCCGCCGATCACGATCCAGGAGTGCGCGCCGTTGACGGTCGAGCCGAGCGGGGTGAGCACCATCAGGATCAGGAACACCGAGGCGCCGTAGAGGATCGGTACGGCCGTGCGCAGGGTGCGGTGGCCGAGCCAGACGGTGCCGAGCATCAGGGCGAACCCGATGCCGGTGTTCATGATGTGCCGGATCAGGAAGTAGTACGGGTCGCCCTGGTTGATCTCGGTGCGGTTGCGGGTCGCCGAGAAGACCAGGAGCGAGCCGATGCCGGACAGCGCCAGCGCCGCCAGCAGTATCGGCCAGTCGAGGCGGCGGGCCAGCGAGTCACGGGCGAACAGACGGGCCCAGCCCGCGCGCTGGGGCCCGTACCCGGAGACCTGGAAGGTGTTGGCGCCGGTCATGCGAGCATCCTCCGGCTTCCCCTGCGGCGCGGCCGGCGCCGGGTGTTGCGGTTGCCGGTGGCCGGCGTGTTCACGGTCGCCGCCTGCTGGACGCCGCCCTCCTCGGCGGCGCCCTCCTGGTTGGCCCGCTGCTCCTTGGCCGGGTCCTTCGCGACCTTCGGGGACTTGATGGTCCCGTCCGTGCGGACCTTGGGCAGGCCCTTCTGCGGGGTGGGCAGCAGCGCGTTCTTCGGGTTGACGGCGCCGTCGTCGGAGACGCCGTACAGCGCGTCGTAGATGTTGCGCACGGCCGGACCGGAGGCGCCGGAACCCGTACCACCCTGGGAGATCGTCATCACGACCGAGTAGTCCTTGGTGTACGTGGCGAACCACGACGTCGTCTGCTTGCCGTAGACCTCGGCGGTACCGGTCTTGGCGTGCATCGGGATCTTGTCCTGCGGCCAGCCGACGTCGGCGAACCGCCAGGCCGCGGTACCGCGGGTGGCGACGCCCTCCAGGGCCTCGTCCATCTCGGCCAGCGTCTTCTTGCTTATCGGCAGCTTGCCGTGCGACTTGGGCTTGATCTCCGTGACCGTCTTGCCGTCGGGACTGAGGATCGCCTTGCCGACTGTCGGGTCGTACAGGGTGCCGCCGTTGGCGATCGCCGAGTAGATCGTGGCCATCTGGATGGGGGTGACGAGGGTGTCGCCCTGGCCGATGGAGTAGTTGATGGAGTCACCCGCGCGCAGCCGGTTGCCTTCGAGGCAGTTCTCGTAGGCGATCTTCTCGGCGTAGCTGCCGTCCTTCTTGCCGGTCCGGCACCAGACGTCCTTGTTGGCCTTCCAGTAGTCGAGCTTCCACTGGCGGTCGGGGATGCGGCCGGTGACCTCGTTGGGCAGGTCGATGCCGGTCTCGGCGCCGAGGCCGAACTGGTGGGCGGTCTTGTAGAACCAGTCGTTGGCGTTCTTCTTCGGCTTGGTGCCGCCGTCGCGCTTCCACTCCTCGTGGGAGAGCCGGTAGAAGACGGTGTCGCAGGAGACCTCCAGGGCGCGGCCGAGGCTGATCGGGCCGTACCCCTTGGACTCGAAGTTCTTGAAGACCTGGCCGCCCAGCGAGTAGGAGCTGGAGCACTCGTAGGGGCCGTCGAAGGAGTAACCGGCGTTGACCGCGGCGGCCGTCGGGACCACCTTGAAGATGGAGCCGGGCGCCGACTGGCCCTGGATCGCGCGGTTGAGCAGCGGGTAGTTGGAGTTCTTGCCGGTGAGCCTGGTGTAGTCCTTGGCGGAGATGCCGCCGACCCAGGCGTTCGGGTCGTACGTCGGGTTGGACGCCATGGCGACCACGCGGCCGGTCTTGTTCTCCATGACCACGACCGCGCCCGAGTCGGCCTTGTACTGCTCGTTGGTGTTGCGGTCCCACTCCAGGCGGGCCTTCTTCATCGCGTCGTTCAGCTCGTACTCGGCGACCCGCTGGACACGGGCGTCGATGCTGGTGACGAGGTTGGAGCCGGCCTGGGCGGGGTCTGCCTCCGCCTCGCCGATGACACGGCCGAGGTTGTCGACCTCGTAGCGGGTGACGCCGGCCTTGCCGCGCAGCTCCTTGTCGTACTCGCGCTCCAGGCCGCTGCGGCCGACCTGGTCGGAGCGCAGGTAGGGCGAGTCGGTGTCCTGGGCCTTGGTGATCTCCTCGTCGGTGACCGGCGAGAGGTAGCCGAGGACCTGGGCGGTGTTGGACTTGCCGGGGGCGGCGTAACGGCGCACGGCCTCGGGCTCGGCGGTGATGCCGGGGAAGTCCTCGGCGCGCTCGCGGATCTGCAGGGCCTGCTTGGCGGTCGCCTCGTCGGTGATGGGGATCGGCTGGTAGGGCGAGCCGTTCCAGCAGGGCTGCGGCGTCTTGGAGTCGCACAGCCGGACCTTCTCCATGACCTCCCGGGGCTTCATGCCCAGCACGCCGGCCAGCTTGGCGAGGACGGCCTTGCCGTCGTCCTTCATCTTCAGCAGGTCGGTGCGGGAGGCGGAGACCACCAGCCGGGTCTCGTTGTCGGCCAGGGGCACCCCGCGCGCGTCCAGGATCGAACCGCGTACGGCGGGCTCGACGACCTGCTGGACGTGGTTGCCGGAGGCCTCCTTGGCGTATTCGTCGCCCTCGCGGATCTGGAGGTACCACAGGCGTCCGCCGAGGGTGCCGAGCAGGGAGAGGACGAGGATCTGGATGACGACGAGCCGGATCTGGACCCGTGGGGTCCGGCCGGTCTCGGGGATGTTGGTCACTGCGGCTGCCTCCCCCTCTCAGTGCGTGGACGAGCCGTGTGTGTATGTGTCATATCCGACGGACCTGTGAAACCCGGCATCCGGTACGGCCGTCAACTCCCGCGCGGTCACAGCCGCTTGACCCCCTTGATGCGGCCCACGCGCGCGGTACGGGTCCGGGCCTTCGTCTTCAGGGCGCCGAGGCCGCCCCGCTGGCCGCCGATCTTGAGGCCGGTGCCCGAGGAGAGCCAGCCGGAGGAGATGTCGGTCGCCTTGGCGGTGGAGTTGGTGTCCGCGAGGGGGTCGTTCTCCGCGCGCCGGGCCAGCGCCATGATGCCGGGGACGACGAACGGGGCGAGCAGCAGGTCGTACAGCGCGGCCGTGAACAGCAGGCTGGGCAGGCCGACATGGCGGGCGGCGGTGTCGCCGACGAGGGCGCCGACCCCGGCGTACAGCAGGGTGCTGCCGACGGCGGCGGCGGCCACGACGACCATGGGGCCGGTGGCCGACTTCAGCCGGCCGTTCTCCGGTTTCGCCAGGCCCGCGAGGTAGCCGATGACGCACAGCACGAGGGCGTAGCGGCCGGCCGCGTGGTCGGCGGGCGGGGCGAGGTCGGCGAGCAGACCGGCGCCGAACCCGACGAGGGCGCCGCCGACATGGCCGTACACCAGGGCGAGGCCCAGGACGGTGAGGAGCAGGAGGTCGGGGACGGCGCCCGGCAGGTGCAGACGGGCCAGGACGCTCACCTGGAGGACCAGGGCGACGACGACCAGCGAGGTGGACAGCAGGATCCTGTTGACGCGCATGGGCTGAAGCTCCTACTGCTCTTCTTGGATCTGGCCGTCGACCGGGGCGTTCGCGGACGGGGTGACGGTCACCGTCACGGTCGGCGTGGGGGTCGGTTTGGGCTTGGCGGGCAGCACCGTGTCGCGCGGGTCCTTCTTCGGGGCCTCGACGACGACTCCGACGATGTCGAGCTTGGAGAAGCCGACGTACGGCGTGACGTAGAGGGTGCGGGTGAGGCCGCCGCCGGAGGGGTCGACGCGGGCGACCACGCCGACCGGCACGCCGGGCACGAAGGGCTTGTCGGCCTGCGAGCCGAAGGTGACCAGGCGGTCGCCCTTCTTGATCTCGGCCTTGCCGTTGAGGAGTTCGACGCGCAGCGGGCGGTCGCCCTGCCCGGAGGCGAAGCCGAGTTCGTCGCTTTTCTCCATGCGGGTGCCGACGGTGAAGTCGGGGTCGTTGGCGAGCAGCACGGTCGCGGTGTCGGGGCCGACGGTGGTGACCCGCCCGACGAGCCCGTCCCCGTTCAGGACGGTCATGTCGCGCTTGAGGCCGTCGTTGGCGCCGGCGTCGATGGTGATGGTCCAGGAGAAGCCCTGGGCCGCTCCTATGGCGATGACCTGGGCGCCCTTGATGCCGTACTGGCCGGCTCCGGAGAGCTTCATCATCTTGTCGAGCTGGGCGAGGCGGCTGCGGTTGCGGTCGTCGCTGCCGAGCTTCGCCTCGAGGGCCGCGTTCTCCTTCTCCAGCGCGGCGAGCCGGTCGTGGCGTTCGCCGGAGTCACGGATGGCCGAAACGGCGTTGCCGACCGGGTCGACCGCGGACGACACGCCGTCCTCGATCGGGCCGAAGACGGTGGCCGCGCCCTGGCGGGCACCGTCGACCGGTGAGTCCTCACCGCCGCGGATGTCCACCGTGATCAGCGCGAACGCGACGGCGACCAGCAGCACCAGGAGCAGCCGGCTCTCTCGTGTGTCCCTCACGTGCGGCGGCCGTGCCTTCCTCGTAGGAATGTGCGGGTGTTCAGTTTCGGGTTGCAGAGGCTTATGCGAGCTTATGCCTCGATATCAACGATCCGCCGTACGAGAGGAGATCATCCCGTACGGCGGAATCGAAGAGTTACGTCATCTGCGCGGCTGGGCGTCCAGCACCTGCTGCAACGCCTCGAACTCCTCGACGCACTTGCCGGAGCCGAGCGCCACGCTGTCCAGCGGGTCCTCGGCGATGTGGATCGGCATGCCGGTCTCCCGCCGCAGCCGCTCGTCGAGGCCGCGCAGCAGCGCTCCGCCACCGGTCAGAACGATTCCGCGGTCCATGATGTCGCCGGACAGCTCGGGCGGGCACTTGTCGAGAGTCGTCTTGACCGCGTCGACGATCGCGTTGACGGGCTCCTCGATCGCCTTGCGTACTTCGGCGGCCGAGATGACGACGGTCTTGGGCAGCCCGGAGACGAGGTCCCGGCCGCGGATTTCGGTGTGCTCGTCGGAGTCGAGGTCGTACGCCGAACCGATCGTGATCTTGATCTGCTCGGCCGTCCGCTCACCCAGCAGGAGGGAGTACTCCTTCTTGATGTGCTGGATGATCGCGTTGTCCAGCTCGTCGCCCGCCACCCGGATGGACTGGGCGGTGACGATGCCGCCGAGGGAGATGACCGCGACCTCCGTGGTGCCGCCGCCGATGTCCACCACCATGTTGCCCGTGGCCTCGTGGACCGGCAGGCCGGAACCGATGGCGGCCGCCATGGGCTCCTCGATGATGTGCACCTGACGGGCGCCGGCCTGGGACGACGCCTCGATGACGGCGCGGCGCTCGACCCCCGTGATGCCCGAGGGCACACAGACGACGACCCGCGGACGAGCCAGATACCGCCGCTTGTGGATCTTCAGGATGAAGTAGCGGAGCATCCGCTCGGTGATCTCGAAGTCGGCGATCACGCCGTCCTTCAGCGGACGCACGGCAACGATGTTGCCGGGCGTGCGCCCGATCATCTTCTTGGCTTCGGCGCCGACCGCGAGGATGCCACCGGTGTTGGTGTTGATCGCGACGACGGACGGCTCGTTGAGTACGATCCCGCGCCCCCTGACGTACACCAGCGTGTTGGCGGTCCCGAGGTCGACAGCCATGTCACGGCCAATGAACGACATTGAGTTCCCCATCAGGATTCGACTGGCCTTCCCGCTGGCTTTTGAGGG
The DNA here is from genome assembly GCF_001514265.1 of Streptomyces resistomycificus. GTDB lineage: Bacteria > Actinomycetota > Actinomycetes > Streptomycetales > Streptomycetaceae > Streptomyces > Streptomyces resistomycificus. Next base: position 623,121 of record NZ_KQ948990.1, read on the forward strand.
CTTTTCAGGTCGGCGAGGTGGGTGCGGTGACGTGAAGGCTTCCATCGTAGACGCGCCTTCGCGAACACTGCGTGAGGGTCTCCGCCATTGTCAGCAGATGCTGTGTGGGTTCGCTTGTGGAGACGGGCGTTCGGGGGCACTCGTTCCCTCGATCGCCACGCATATGCCGGAGAGTCCGGGGACAAACTCCCCCAGACTCTCCGTTCCGCCTCTTCGAAGGCGGTGGACGCTACGCGCGACCGGGGAAGAAGATCTTCACCTCGCGCTCCGCGGACTCCTCGGAGTCGGAGGCGTGGATCAGGTTCTCACGGACGATCACACCGAAGTCGCCGCGGATGGAGCCGGGGGCCGCGGCGATCGGGTCGGTCGGACCGGCCAGCGCCCGCACACCCTCGATCACCCGCTCGCCCTCGACGATCAGCGCCACGACCGGACCGGAGGACATGAACTCCACCAGCGGCTCGTAGAAGGGCTTGCCCTTGTGCTCGCCGTAGTGCTGCTCCAGCGTGTCCTGGTCCAGGGAGCGCAGCTCCAGCGCGGTGATCTGCCAGCCGGCCTTGCGCTCGATACGGCTGAGGATCTCGCCGGTCAGGCCACGACGGACGGCGTCGGGCTTGAGCAGGACGAGGGTGCGCTGGCTCACGGAGGACTCCTTCTACGGCCGGTGTGCGGTGGGATGAGGTTACAGGGCGTGTCCGGCCGCCTGTCACACAGCGTCAGGTGTAGAGGGAGCCAGGGGTCTCGGGCGTCGAGGCGTCACGCCGCGCCGGGCGTCGAGGCGTCCGCCTGGGCCGCGAACCTCGCCTTCGCCTCGTCGATCTTCCGCCCGTAGTGCACGGACGCCCACCACAGGGCCGCGAAGGCCACCCCGAGGAAGAACATCGTCGGCACGACGAACCCGGAGGCGATCAGGACTACCTGGAGGGCCCAGCCGAGGGCGACGCCGCCGGGACGGGTCACCATGCCGCACAGCAGCAGACACGCGAACATCGCGACACCGCTGACCGTCCACACCGTCGTCATGGACAGGTCGGGGTCCTTCATCGCGACCAGCGCGGCGAAGCCGATGATGAAGACCTCGCCGATCAGGGTCGAAGCACAGAGCGTACGCATCGTGAGTCTCAGCCCTTCCCCAGCAGCAGCCGGGCCTCGCCGACGGTGATGACGGAGCCGGTGACGAGCACACCGCCGCCCGTGAACTCGCCCTCCTCCTCGGCCAGCGTGATCGCGGCCTCCAGGGCGTCCGGCAGCCGCGGCTCGACCTGCACCCTGTCGTCGCCGAACACCTCGACGGCGATCGCGGCGAGCGCGTCGGCGTCCATCGCCCGGTGGCTGGAGTTCTGCGTGACGACGACCTCGGCGAAGATCGGCTCGAAGGCCTCGAGGACCCCCCGCACGTTCTTCTCCGCGCTCGCCCCGACCACGCCGATCAGCCGGCTGAAGTCGAAGGCCTCGCCGACCGCCTCGGCGGTGGCGCGGGCACCGGCCGGGTTGTGGGCGGCGTCCAGGACGACGGTCGGCGACCGCCGTACGACCTCCAGGCGGCCCGGCGAGGAGACCGCCGCGAACGCCTTGCGGATGGTGTCGATGTCCAGCGGCTCGGGCCGCTGCGTACCGACGCCGAAGAACGCCTCGACGGCGGCGAGCGCCACAGCCGCGTTGTGGGCCTGGTAGGGGCCGTGCAGCGGGAGGTAGACCTCGGGGTACTCGCCGCCCAGACCGCGCAGGGTGACCAACTGCCCGCCGACGGCGACCTGCCGGGCGACGACCCCGAACTCCAGCCCCTCGCGGGCCACGGTGGCGTCGACCTCCACGGCCTTCTTCAGCAGCACCTGAGCAGCGTCGACCGGCTGCTGGGCCAGGATGACGGTCGCGTCCTGCTTGACGATGCCGGCCTTCTCGGTGGCGATCGCCGCGGGCGTCTCCCCCAGCCGGTCGGTGTGGTCGAGGTCGATGGGCGTGACGACGGCGACATCCCCGTCGATGACGTTCGTGGCGTCCCAGGAGCCGCCCATGCCGACCTCGACCACGGCGACGTCCACGGGCGCGTCGGCGAAGGCCGCGTACGCCATGCCGGTGAGCACCTCGAAGAAGGACAGCCGGAACTCCTGCTGCGCGTCGACCATCTCGACGTACGGCTTGATGTCCTCGTAGGTCTCGATGAACCGCTCGGCGGAGATCGGCGCGCCGTCCAGGCTGATCCGCTCGGTGATCGACTGCACGTGCGGGCTCGTGTACCTGCCGGTCCGCAGCTCGAAGGCGCCGAGCAGCGCCTCGATCATGCGGGCGGTGGAGGTCTTGCCGTTGGTACCGGTGATGTGGATGGAGGGGTACGAGCGCTGCGGCTCCCCCAGCAGGTCCATCAGTGCGGCGATCCGGCTGACCGAGGGCTCCAGCTTGGTCTCGCCCCAGCGGGTGGCGAGGTCCGCCTCGACCGCCCTGAGGGCCCTGTCGACCTCGGGATCCTCCGGCCTGCCGGGCACGTCGGCCTGCGGCGCACCGCCCTGCGTGCGCAGGGTACGGCTGCCGGCCTCGATCACCGCGAGATCCGGGTCCCGCTCTGTCTCGGTCGCCATGATCTCGTCGAAGGGGTCGCTCTCAGTCACACGGTCAGTCTACGGAGCCCGACCGACAGTCCGCCCACTGGTGTGCGGCCCGCGCCCCACGAGTCGTGAAGGCCCCCGGAGCCTGCGAGCTCCGGGGGCCTTCGGGGACGTACGAACCCTTACGCGGACGGCAGCCGGTCGAGCTGCGCCTTGATCCGGGCGATGTCCTCGTCCGCCTTGGCCAGCCGCGTCCGGATCTTCTCCACCACGTTGTCCGGAGCCTTCGCCAGGAACGCCTCGTTGCCGAGCTTGGCGGTCGCCTGGGCCTTCTCCTTCTCCGCCGCGGCGAGGTCCTTGGCGAGGCGCTTGCGCTCCGCCGCGACATCGATCGTGCCGGACAGGTCGAGGGCCACCTCGGCGCCGGAGACCGGCAGGGTCGCCGTCGCGGTGAAGTCCTCGCCCTCCGGCTGGAGACGCAGGAGCTGCCGGATGGCGGCCTCGTGCGGCGCCAGCGCAGTGCCGTCCAGGGACAGGCGGGCCGGGACCCGCTGGCCGGGCTGGAGGCCCTGGTCGGCGCGGAAGCGGCGGACCTCCGTGATGACCTGCTGGAGGGTCTCGATCTCCTTCTCGGCACCCTTGTCGCGGAATCCGCTGTCCGCGGGCCACTCGGCGACGACGAGGGACTCGCCACCGGTCAGCGTGGTCCACAGCGTCTCCGTGACGAACGGGACGACCGGGTGGAGCAGACGCAGGGTCACGTCCAGGACCTCACCCAGGACGCGCTTGGAGGCCTCGGCGGCCTCACCGCCCGCCTGGAAGGTGGTCTTGGACAGCTCGACGTACCAGTCGAAGACCTCGTCCCAGGCGAAGTGGAACAGGGCGTCGGACAGCTTGGCGAACTGGTAGTCCTCGTAGAACGCGTCGACTTCGGCGACCACCGTGTTCAGGCGCGAGAGGATCCATCGGTCCGTCGCTGACATCGCCGACGGCTCGGGCAGCGGACCGTCCACCGTCGCGCCGTTCATCAGCGCGAAGCGGGTCGCGTTCCAGATCTTGTTGGCGAAGTTGCGGGAGCCCTGGACCCAGTCCTCGCCGATCGGGACGTCGACACCGGGGTTGGCGCCACGGGCGAGGGTGAACCGCAGTGCGTCCGACCCGTACTTGTCCATCCAGTCCAGCGGGTCGACGACGTTCCCGAAGGACTTCGACATCTTCTTGCCGTTCTGGTCACGGACCATGCCGTGCAGGGCGATGGTGTGGAACGGCGGGGTCCCGTCCATCGCGTAGAGACCGAACATCATCATCCGGGCGACCCAGAAGAAGAGGATGTCGTAGCCGGTGACCAGGACGGAGTTCGGGTAGAACTTCGCGAGCGACTCGGTCTGTTCGGGCCAGCCGAGCGTGGAGAACGGCCACAGGCCGGAGGAGAACCAGGTGTCGAGGACGTCCGTGTCCTGACGCCAGCCCTCGCCGGTCGGAGCCTCGTCGTCGGGGCCGACGCAGACGACCTCGCCGTCAGGGCCGTACCAGACCGGGATCCGGTGGCCCCACCACAACTGCCGCGAGATGCACCAGTCGTGGAGGTTGTCGACCCAGTCGAAGTACCGCTTCTCCATCTCCTGCGGGTGGATCTTGACCTTGCCGTCGCGGACCGCGTCGCCGGCCGCCTTGGCCAGCGGACCGACCTTGACCCACCACTGCATGGAAAGGCGCGGCTCGATGGTGGTCTTGCAACGCGAGCAGTGGCCGACGCTGTGGACGTACGGCCGCTTCTCCGCGACGATCCGGCCCTCGGCCCGCAGCGCGGCGACGATGGCGGAGCGGGCCTCCAGCCGGTCCAGACCCTGGAAGGGGCCGTGGGCCGTGATCACGGCGTGCTCGTCCATGATCGTGATGGCGGGCAGGTCGTGACGCTGGCCGATCTCGAAGTCGTTCGGGTCGTGGGCCGGGGTGACCTTGACGGCGCCCGTGCCGAACTCGGGGTCGACGTGGGTGTCGGCGACGACCGGGATGGAGCGGTCGGTCAGCGGCAGCCTGATGAGCTTGCCGACCAGGTGCCGGTAACGCTCGTCATCGGGGTGCACGGCGACCGCGGTGTCACCGAGCATGGTCTCGGCACGGGTGGTGGCGACGACGATCGTCTCGTCACCGTCGCCGTACTTCATGGAGACGAGCTCGCCGTCGTCGTCCTGGTACTCGACCTCGATGTCCGAGATGGCGGTCAGACAGCGCGGACACCAGTTGATGATGCGCTCGGCGCGGTAGATCAGCTCGTCGTCGTACAGCCGCTTGAAGATGGTCTGGACGGCCTGGGACAAGCCCTCGTCCATCGTGAAGCGCTCGCGCGACCAGGCCACGCCGTCGCCCAGGCGGCGCATCTGACCGCTGATCTGGCCGCCGGACTCGGCCTTCCACTGCCAGACGCGCTCGACGAACGCCTCCCGGCCGAGGTCGTGCCGCGACTTGCCCTCCTTGCCGAGTTCACGCTCGACGACGTTCTGCGTGGCGATGCCGGCGTGGTCCATGCCGGGCTGCCACAGCGTCTCGTAGCCCTGCATCCGCTTGCGGCGGGTCAGGGCGTCGATGAGCGTGTGCTCGAAGGCGTGCCCGAGGTGCAGGCTGCCCGTGACGTTCGGCGGCGGGATGACGACGGTGAACGGCGGCTTGTCGCTCTTCGCGTCCGCCTCGAAGTAACCCCGCTCTACCCAGCGCTCGTACAGCGGCCCCTCTACGTCGGCCGGCGCGTACTGGGTCGGCAGTTCGGTGTTGGGCGCTGGTGGCTGCTGCTGAGCGTTCTCGGTCACGGGCTCAGTTTAGGGGTGTCCCGGGGCAGTCCCGAAACGCGTTTGTTCTGTAACGGTGGGCCCCCCAATGCCCTGTCTGCGCGGGGGCTGCGCCAGGATGTCAAGAACACATAAGCATCTGGAGGGGAACCCAGAAATGAGCTACAACCAGCCGGGCCCGTACGGCGGGCAGCCACAGCAGCCTGGACCGTACGGCCAGCCGGGCCCCTACGGCCAGCCGCCGCAGGCTCCGCCCGCCCAGCCCGGCTATGGCTACCCCCAGCAGCCCCCGCCCGCCCAGCCGGGCTACGGCTACCCGCAGCAGCCGCCGCAGGGCGTCCCGCCGCAGCAGCAGCCTTACGGCCAGCAGGCCCCCTACGGCCAGCAGCAGGCGCCGTACGGCCAGCAGCAGCCGCCCTACGGCCAGGCGCCCTACGGGGTGCCGCAGCCTCCGGCCGGTGGCGGCAAGAAGAAGACGGGCATCATCATCGGCGCCGTCGCCGTCGTGGCCGCCATAGCGGTGGGGGCGTACTTCGTGATCGGCGGGGGCGGTGGCGGCCTGGCGGACGACGGCGCGCACCAGCTGGACACGCCGGCGAGCCTGCTCGAGTACAAGCGGGTCGGCAAGGGGGCCGAGAGCAGCGACTCTGACACCACCAAGTACCTCGAACAGAGCGGCATGAAGAACGGCAAGGCCGTCGTCGGGCAGTACTCGACCGCCGACTTCAGCGGTTACGACCCGAGCGACCCGAGCACGCTGCCGCCCCAGTCCGAGCTGCTGACCGCCAGGGGCGTCACGATCGTGGGCGGCTACGGCGAGATCAAGGACCCGGCGAAGGCCCTGGACACGTACTTCGCCGCCATCACCAAGGAGATCGCGGACAAGTCCAGCTCCTCGAGCAGCGGTGGCGCCGAGATGATCGGGCAGCCCGAGGAGGTCGACATCGACGGGGCGCTGATGAAGTGCCAGTCGGCGAAGTCCACCAACTCCCTGACCAAGAAGGAGTCGACCGACTGGTTCTGCGTCTGGTCGGACTACAGCACGATCGCCATGGTCTCCCCCGGCGACAACACCAAGAGCATCACCAAGGACGCCGCGGTCGACCTGACGAAGAAGATCCGCGCGGACATCCGCGTCGCCGCCTGACGTTCCCGGGGGTGAATCGACCCGCGAGGGTCGTCGCGCCTCAACCACCGAGGGGCCCCAGTCTGTCGACCGGGGCCCCTCGGTGTGTGTCCGACTGCGGTTACGCCGTCTTCTGCTCGCCCGGGCCCCGCCCGCGCGCGTCGCGCGGGATGAGCGTCGGGTTCACGTTCGAGTGGACGACGTCGGCGGTGATGACGACCCGGGCCACGTCCTTGCGGGACGGGATCTCGTACATCACGCCCTGGAGGACTTCCTCCATGATGGCGCGCAGACCGCGTGCGCCCGTCTGGCGCAGGATCGCCTGGTCGGCGATGGCCTCCAGCGCCTCGCGCTCGAAGTCCAGCTCCACGCCGTCGAGTTCGAAGAGGCGCTGGTACTGCTTCACCAGCGCGTTGCGGGGCTCGACGAGGATCTGGAGCAGGGCCTCGCGGTCGAGGTTGTGGACCGAGGTGATGACGGGCAGGCGGCCGATGAACTCGGGGATCATCCCGAACTTGACCAGGTCCTCGGGCATGACGGCCTCGAACTGGTCCTTGGCCTCCAGCTCGCGCTTGGAGCGGATCGTCGCGCCGAAGCCGATGCCCTTGGCCCCGGCCCGGGACTCGATGATCTTCTCCAGGCCCGCGAACGCGCCGCCCACGATGAACAGGACGTTCGTCGTGTCGATCTGGATGAACTCCTGGTGGGGGTGCTTGCGGCCGCCCTGGGGCGGAACCGAGGCGGTGGTGCCCTCCAGGATCTTCAGCAGGGCCTGCTGGACGCCCTCGCCGGAGACGTCGCGCGTGATCGACGGGTTTTCGCTCTTGCGGGCGACCTTGTCGATCTCGTCGATGTAGATGATCCCGGTCTCGGCCTTCTTGACGTCGTAGTCCGCCGCCTGGATCAGCTTGAGCAGGATGTTCTCGACGTCCTCGCCGACGTAGCCGGCCTCCGTCAGCGCCGTCGCGTCGGCGATGGCGAACGGCACGTTCAGCATGCGCGCGAGGGTCTGGGCCAGGAGGGTCTTGCCGGAGCCCGTGGGGCCCAGCAGGAGGATGTTGGACTTCGCCAACTCGATGGCGTCGTCGCGGCCTTGGGCGCCGCCGTTCTCGCCGGCCTGGACGCGCTTGTAGTGGTTGTACACCGCGACCGACAGAGCCTTCTTGGCGGGCTCCTGACCGACCACGTAGCCCTCGAGGAACTCGTAGATCTCGCGCGGCTTGGGAAGTTCCTCCCAGCGGACCTCGCTGGTCTCGGCCAGCTCTTCCTCGATGATCTCGTTGCAGAGATCGATGCACTCGTCGCAGATGTAGACACCGGGCCCTGCGATGAGCTTCTTGACCTGCTTCTGGCTCTTGCCGCAGAACGAGCACTTGAGCAGATCGCCGCCGTCACCGATGCGTGCCACGGTGTGCTTCCCCTTCGCCTGGGAGACGCCTAGGTCCAGCGGCTCCTGGTGCTGCCTTATGTCCGACGGTACCTTGCCGAGCCCCTCGTTCGGGCCCCCCTTGGCACGGTTCACTTTGACGTGCACTGTGTCGTGCGCAGTCGCGAACCGTGCCGAGGAGCGGCAGACGATACAGCGTCCGCCGTCAGCGCACGCTCGCGTTGTTCATCTTCCGGGTGGAGATGATCTGGTCGATCAGGCCGTACGACAGGGCGTCGTCGGCCGTGAGGATCTTGTCGCGCTCGATGTCCTCGCGGATCTTCTCGATCGGCGTGGTGGAGTGCTTGGCCAGCAGGTCTTCCAGCTGGGCGCGCATCCGCAGGATCTCGTTCGCGGCGATTTCCAGGTCGGAGACCTGGCCGCGGCCGGTCTCGCTGTAGGGCTGGTGGATCAGCACCCGGGCGTTCGGGAGCGCCATGCGCTTGCCCGGCGTACCGGCGGCCAGCAGGATGGCGGCGGCCGAGGCGGCCTGGCCCATGCAGACCGTCTGGATGTCGGGCTTCACGAACTGCATCGTGTCGTAGATCGCGGTGAGCGCGGTGAAGGATCCGCCGGGGCTGTTGATGTAGACCGAGATGTCCCGGTCGGGGTCCATCGACTCGAGGCACAGCAGCTGGGCCATGACGTCGTTGGCGGAGGCGTCGTCGATCTGCACGCCGAGGAAGATCACGCGCTCCTCGAAGAGCTTCGCGTACGGGTCGTACTCGCGGATGCCCTGCGAGGTGCGCTCGACGAAGCGCGGGATCACGTAGCGGGACTCGGCGACGGGCACCGTGCTCTCGGCGCGTGCGCGCTCGTACAGGCCGCTGCCGGGGAAGTCGTTCACTGTCTCTCTCCTAGGGGCTGTGGCGGTCGGCTGGGGGCTCGCAGGGGGGTTCACGCCCCGGTGCCGCCGCCGCCCGGCATGTTGGCGGCCGTGGTGATGACCTCGTCGATGAGGCCGTAGTCCCTGGCCTCGTCGGCGTCGAACCAGCGGTCCCGGTCGGAGTCGCGGGTGATCTGCTCCATGGTCTGGCCGGTGTGGAAGGCCGTCAGCTCGGCCATGCGCTTCTTGGTGTGCAGCAGCCGCTCGGCGTGGATCTTGATGTCGGAGGCCGAGCCGGCCAGGCCCGCGGACGGCTGGTGGATCAGGATCTCGGCGTTCGGCAGCGCGAAGCGCTTGCCGGGGGTGCCCGCGCTGAGCAGGAACTGACCCATGGAGGCGGCGAGGCCCATGGCGATGGTCACCACGTCGTTCTTGATGTACTGCATGGTGTCGTAGATCGCCATGCCGGCCGTGATGGAGCCGCCCGGGCTGTTGATGTAAAGGTAAATGTCCTTTTCCGGGTCAGCGGCAAGGAGCAGCAGCTGCGCGGTGATCTTGTTCGCGATGTCGTCGTCGACCGGCTGGCCGAGGAAGATGATCCGCTCGTTGAGCAGCCGGTTGTAGACCTGGTCGCCGAGGCCACCACCGATGGAAGGCTCGCCGGCGGCTGAGGGCATCAGATTCGTCACGTATCCACCTGCTCGTCTTACGACGGCGCCGGGCCGTCTTCACGTGTTCCCTGCCGGGGGCGGTCCGGCAGTATCGCCGACACCCCTGCCCCCGTACTCATGGACCCTAACGCGCGGGTCCCTCCGGGGAATCCCGGAGAGGGGGGTGTTCGCCGGGGGCGTAGCCGTGGGGTGGCTGCCTGGTCGCCGCCTGGTCGCCGTGGTCGTGCCCGCCGGTGGACGGCCGCGGGCCCGTCCGTGGCCGGTCGCGCGGTTCTCCGCGGCCCGGGGCCGGCTGCCTGCGGCGCGTGACAGGAAGGCCCCGGAGCGTTGCGCCCCGGGGCCCTCCTGATCACGTCAGAGGTGACGCGAGGCTCAGGCCTCGGTCTTCTCCTCGGCCTCGGCCTCGGGCGCGTCGGTGGAGTCGGCGGCGGCCTCGGCGGCCTCCGTCTCCTCCTCCTCGTCGTCCAGGTCGACGATCTCGCCGTTGGTGTCCTTGACCGTGGCCTTCTCGACCACGACGGCCAGGGCCTTGCCGCGGGCGACCTCGCCGACCAGGAGCGGAACCTGGCCGCCCTCGACGACCGCCTGGGCGAACTGGTCGGGGGACATGCCGGAGGAGGCCGCGCGCCGCATGAGGTGCTCGGTGAGCTCCTCCTGGTTGACGTTGAGCTTCTCCTGCTTGACCAGCTCGTCGAGCACGAACTGGGTCTTGATGCCCTTGACCGCGGCTTCCTTGGTCTCGGTGTCGAACTCCTCGGCCGTCTTGCCCTGGATCTCGAGGTACTTCTCGAGGTCGAGACCCATCTGGCCGAGCTGGTGGTGCTGGAGGTTGTGCTTACGGGTGTTGATCTCGTCCTCGAGCAGCTTCTCGGGGACCGGGACCTCGACCAGCTCGAGCAGCTTCTCCAGGACGCGCTCCTGGGCCTGCGTGGCCTGGTCGTACTGCTTCATGTTCTCGAGGCGCTTGCGGCTGTCGGCCTTCAGCTCGTCGAGGGTGTCGAACTCGGAGGCGAGCTGCGCGAAGTCGTCGTCCAGCTCGGGCAGTTCGCGGGCGGCGACCTGGGTGACCTTGACGGTGACCTCGGCCTCCTTGCCGGCCGCCGAGCCGCCCTTCAGCTCGGAGGTGAAGGTGGTCTCGCCACCGGCCTCCAGGCCCTTCACGGCGTCGTCGATGCCGTCCAGCAGCTCGCCGGAGCCGATCGTGTAGGACACGCCGCTGGCGACGCCGTCCTCCAGGATCTCGCCGTCGACCTTGGCCTCCAGGTCGATCGTGACGACGTCGCCGTCCTCGGCGGCGCGCTCGACGGGGGACGTCGAGGCGAAGCGCTCGCGGAGCTGCTCGACCGACTTCTCGATGTCCTCGTCGGTGACCTCGACGGCGTCGACCTCGACCTCGATGCCGGAGAAGTCCGGGATCTCGATGGCCGGGCGGACGTCGACCTCGGCGGTGAAGTTCAGCGTCTCGCCGTCCTTCAGCTCCGTGATGTCGACCTCGGGCTGACCGAGGACGTCGATCTCCGCCTCGTTGACCGCCTCGGTGTAGAACTTCGGGAGCGCGTCGTTGACCGCCTCCTCCAGGACCGCACCGCGGCCGAACCGCTGGTCGATGACGCGCGCCGGGATCTTGCCCTTCCGGAAGCCCTTCACCGTGACCTGCTGGTTGATCTTCTTGTACGCCGCGTCGAGGCTGTCCTTGAGCTCCTCGAAGGGCACCTCGATGCTGAGCCGAACCCGAGTCGGGTTCAGGGTCTCCACGGCGCTCTTCACGGTTCGGTCTCCTTGGGGGCTGACTTCTTGGTTTCTGCCGGAGCCAGACCGGCTCCGGCGGATTCGCCGCCCGGAGGACTTCAGACGAGAGACACACGGGCGTGCAGCTTGCATAGTAACGGCAGCGGCGACACGCCCCAAAGGCGATCACGTCAGGTCGTCACGCGAAGTGAACGCGTGGGGTGACCGGTGGTGGCCGGTCCGTGGTCGGGGTGGCGGGATTTGAACCCACGGCCTTCCGCTCCCAAAGCGGACGCGCTACCAAGCTGCGCCACACCCCGTCTGGTGCGACACGTAGGGTACATGCCCGCAGGCAGCGGAGCCGCCGCATTTCACGCGCTCGGCCGCACCGGCCGCCCGGGCGGGAACGGGGTGTGCGACGACTGGGGGCGACCCGCTACGATGACACCAGTGCCGCGGTCATCCGACCCGCGGCGCGCGCTGTGCGGGCGTAGCTCAATGGTAGAGCCCTAGTCTTCCAAACTAGCTACGCGGGTTCGATTCCCGTCGCCCGCTCCACACAGGCCTCCGGCCCGGTCCTCTCAGAGGATCGGGCCGGAGGTCTTTGCGCTGTCCGTGTGGTCCGTGCCGCCCTGGGTCCGCCGTGGCGAGCCATGCGGCGGCTAGAACTGGATCGAGTTGATGGTCTCCGCTATCGAGTTCAGGAACCGCTGGATGTCGTCGGCCATGCCCGTCGAGGCGAGGAAGAAGCCGAAGAGCACCGCGACGACGGCGGGGCCGGCCTTGAGGGAGCCTCCCCGGATCAACACCACCAGGATGATCGCCAACAGCAGCACCACAGACAGTGAAATGGCCACAACTGATCACACCCTTGGTCGGTCCGCTCTCCCGGCCCGGGGACGCGACCGTACGCACCCCCGCCAGAACCATCGTGCCACCAACCGGGCCCGCATATGCGGGCCGTGACTGAACGTTGGCCACTTCCGTGCCCGCCGCGGGCGGCGGCCGGGTGTGCGGGCGGTACGACTCGGGTCATCCGCACAGTAATTCGACCATGCACCCGCACAGGGAATTCGACGCATTCGTTTCGGTGTCCACACAACGTGTTCGCAGGTAATTCGAATTGAGGTCACAGGCACGCCAACTGCCGTACCGAGCGGCCCCTCAAAGGCGTCTTATGCCCTGTTTAGTCGGGATGAATCGCGACAATGAGGGCCCATGTGGTGTACAGGGGCGAAGCCCGGGCGTGTGTCGGTCATCACGTGTGCGACGGCGTCAACTCCCGGAAAACGGGGGTACTCGCGGTGATTAACCAGGAATGACGTCGACGGTTTTACGAAAACCCACAGCCAAGGCTAGGGTGCCTCAGATGTTCCACGCTGCCTCGTCCCCCGCAAGCGCAGCGAGGTCCCCGATCGTCTCCCCCCGTTCCTGGTGGGAGGGTCTGTGACGAACTCGCTGCGACCGCACAGCCAGAACCGAGCGCCACTCCCCCCGGCACACGCGCCGGCGGGCGGAGTGCCGAGTCCGCGCTCGCCGCAGAACACCAGATCCGCCGAGGGCGCCAAGCCCGCACCGTCCGGCAACCAGCCCGCCAAACAGCGCGACGCGTTCTTCGACAACGCGAAGTACCTGGCGATCGTGCTGGTGGCGATCGGCCACTCCTGGGAGCCGCTCAAGGACGACAGCCGGATCCTGGAGGGTCTGTACACGGTCGTCTACGCGTTTCACATGCCGGCCTTCATCATCATCTCCGGGTTCTTCTCCCGGAGCTTCGACATGCGCCCCGACCGGCTGCGGCGGCTGATCACCGGTGTGGTCGTGCCGTACGTCCTCTTCGAGACGGCCTACTCGCTCTTCAACCGGTACGTGGGCGGCGCGCCGGATCAGGACATCAGCCTGCTGGACCCCTGGTACCTGACCTGGTTCCTGATCGCGCTGTTCGTGTGGCGGCTGACCACGCCGATCTGGAAGCTGGTGCGGTGGCCGCTGCCGCTCGCGCTCGCCATCGCCATGCTGGCGTCCGTCAGCCCCGACATCGGCGACGACCTGGACCTCCAGCGGGTGCTGCAGTTCCTGCCGTTCTTCGTGGTCGGCCTGTGCATGAAGCCCGAGCACTTCCGGCTGGTGCGCCGGCGTTCGGTGCGGATCCTGTCGGTGCCGGTGTTCGCGGCGGCGGTCGTCGTGGGCTGGTGGGCGGTGCCGCGGATGAACACCGGCTGGTTCTACCACCGTGACTCCGCTCAGGAGCTGGGCGCGCCGTGGTGGACCGGGCCGGTGATGGTCCTCGCGCTGTTCGGCTGCTCGCTGCTGCTGACCGCCTGCTTCTTCTCCTGGGTGCCGGGCCGCCGGATGTGGTTCACGGCGCTCGGCGCGGGCACGCTGTACGGCTATCTGCTGCACGGGTTCCTGGTCAAGGGCGGCGACTACTGGGGCTGGTTCGAGCACAGCTGGCTGCACCGGCCGCCGGGCCAGCTCCTCGTGAGCGTCTGCGCGGCCGCCGCCGTCACCCTGCTGTGCACCTCACCGGTGCGCCGTGTCTTCCGCTTCGCGATGGAACCGGCGATGGAGTGGGCCTTCAAGCGGGACTCCGTCGAGGTGGCCCGCGGGCGTGGGCAGGCCGAGAAGGCCCCCGCTCGGGAGAAGGTCACGACGGGCTGAGCCGAATCACGGGCCGAGACGACGAGTGAGCCCCCCACCGCCGAGCGGTGGGGGGCTCACTCGTTCACGGACCCGGCCGGGCTAGTCGCCCTTCAGGTGCCGCATCAGACGCTCGAAGTCCTGCCAGCCCGACAGGTCCGACGGGTCGCCGGGCAGCGGGTAGTAGAGGGCGGGGCGGGTCTTGGGGCCAAGTTCGCGGGGCGACTGGGCGAGCGGGGTGCGCCGGGCCCGGTCGCCGGGCATGGTGCGGACCTCCTCCGCGCCCAGGACGAAGGCGTACGGCACGCCCGGGCCCTCGAAGCGCGGCGGGACGGACAGGTCCCGGCGGGCGCGGCGGATCTGCACCAGCATGGACTGCAGGTCGTGCCGGGTGGCGAGGGCCTCCGCGGCGGCCTGCACGGCGTCGGTCGGCAGCTGCTCGCCGGGCCCGTAGCCGAAGGCCATGGTCACGTCCTCCTCCACCCCACCCTTGGTCCGGGTGATGCGGACGGTGGCGATGCCCGGACGCTCCGGCGTGCCGACGACCACCAGCCAGGTGGGCGCGGGCGAGCGCTCGTACGCCACGTCGGTCAACTGCCGCAGGGACCAGGGGAGGTTGGCGGGTTCCTCGGTGCCCCAGCCGGCCGGCGGTTCCCCGGTGATCTCCCGCCACACGGATTCCACCGCGCCGCCGAGCACCAGCCGGTCGTCGGCCGGGTGGACGGTGCGGAAGGAGAGCGCCAGCTGGCGTTCGCCGGTGTCCTGGACGCCCTCCCCGAAGGTGGCCGCCATTGGGGTGCGGGGGTCCTGAGGGGTCGCGTCCGGGGACTCGACCGTGACGAACAGGCCGTTGTTCCACTCCAGGACCGCTCCGGACAGGCCGTCGTAGTAGCCGTCCCGTTCGTCCTGCACCACCCAGCGCGAGGGCCAGCCCGGCAGGCTGTTGCGGACCGCCGGGGACAGGCGGGTGCCGGCGGGGGTGACGATCTGGAGACCGAGCTCGGCGTTGGCGGCCGCGCGGAAGGCGTCCGCGAGCCAGGCGGTCATCGCGACCACCGGACGGTCCTGGATGATCACCGCGACCTTGTCGGTGAGGACGTCGACGGCGGGCTGGGCGGCGGCCGGCACCGGCGCCGCGCTCATCCCGTCCGTGTTGACCACGGCCAGCGACCAGGCCACCTCGGGCGGCCAGGCGGTCCCGCCCACCAGCGTGGCGAGACGGGCGGCGAAGGTGCCGGCGAGCTGCTCGGCCTCCTTGACGCCGGTGGTGGCCCGGGCCTCGGTCCACCAGTACGGCACCTCGGGCGCGCTCGCCCCCAGCAGCCGCTCCGCCTCACCCCTGACCTGGACGAGCAGCGGCGCCTCGACGGACACCAGCGGGCGGCCCTGCGTGTCGCAGAGCTGCACCACCGCCCCCTCCCCCTCGGCGCCGACCAGCCGGTCGGGGCCGCCGGAGAGGAGGCCCGCGAGCACGCTCAGCGGGTCGGGCATCTTCTTCGTCAGGGTGACGACGTCCTTCGTCATGCGTTCACCTGGTCCCCGTGTAGACGGTCTGGATCAGCCGGTTCGACTGGCCCCTGCGGACCAGCACCCCTCGGCCGGGCGGCTGCGGGCTCGCGTACACGTTGGGGAAGAGCTGGCCCTCGCTGCGGTCTCCCGACATCACCAGAGCCGACGAGCCGGACTCGCGCAGGCCCTGCAGCAGCGGCTCGTACAGGCCGCGGGAGGCGCCGGCGACCCGTCGGGTGAGGACGAAGTGCAGGCCGATGTCGACGGCCGAGGGGATGTACGGCACGAAGGGCGCGAGCGGCTGCTGGCCGGCGGTGGTCAGGACGTCGTAGTCGTCGACGAGGATGACGATCCGCGGGCCGGAGAAGCTGCCCGGCTCCAGGTCCTCGGTGTCCGCTGTGTCGTCGGGCAGCCGCTTCTCCAGCTCGCCGGCGATGCCCGCGGCGAGGCCGGCGGCGAGCTTGGAGTTGTAGGCGTAGCCGCCCCGGTACTCCTCCGGGATGGCGCCGCGCAGGCCCCGGCGCGGGTCGAAGACGCCGAAGACGAGTTCGTCCTCGCCGTAGCGCTCGATCAGGCCCTGGGCAAGCACCTTGAGCAGGTTGGTCTTGCCGCACTCGCTGTCGCCCATGATCATCAGGTGCTGGTCGTGGTGGAACAGGTCGAGCAGGACGGGCTGCAGCTGGGTCTGGTCGAGGCCGACCGGCACGCGGCGCGGCTCGGCCGACGGGCTGGGCATCAGCTCCGGCTCCAGGACGTGCGGCAGCACCCGCACCGGCTGGGCGACCTCTCCGGTCCAGGTGGCGCGCAGCTGGCGGGCGGTGCGCTCCAGGACCGCGCCGAGGTCGGAGGTGTCGGCGAGACCGTCGGTGCGCGGCAGCGCCACCTGGGCGAAGAGCTTGCCGTCGGTGAGGACGCGGCCCTTCTCCTCCGGCGAGAGGGTCTGCGCGAGCTTGCGCTCGATGCTGGACTCGCTCGGGTCGTTCAGGCGCAGTTCGACGCGGGTGCCGAACTGGGACTGGGTGGCGATCCTGACGTCGTTCCAGCGGAGCATGCCCGCCACCACGTGGATGCCGTAGCCGCCGCCCCGCTTGAGGATGTCGACGACCGCGTCGTCGAGGTTGTCGAAGTCGTCGCGCAGGGCTCCGAATCCGTCGATGAGCAGCACGATCTCGGTGGACGCCAGCTCGGTGACCTGGCCGGCGGCGCGCAGGGTGCGCAGCTGCTCCAGCGAGTCGATGTTGTGGATGCGGAAGAGCTCCTCGCGCTGGTCGAGCATGGCGCGTACGGAGTCGATGGTGCGGGCGGCGCGCTCGCGGTCGGCGCGTCCGGCGACCCCGCCGACGTGCGGCAGCCCGGCCAGGGCCTGCAGGCCGCCGCCGACCAGGTCGAGGCCGTAGATGCCGACCTCCTGCGGGGTGTGCGTCAGGGCCAGCGAGAGGGCCAGCGAGCGCAGCAGGGTGGTCTTGCCGGACTGCGGGCCGCCGATGACGGCCGCGTGACCGCCGGACAGTGTCAGGTCCAGGTACCACTGGCCCTGCTGCTGCTTGGTCGGGTCGTCGATGATGCCCAGCGGCACCTGGAGGGGGCCGCGCCGCTTGGCGAGCTGCATGCCGCGGGCGCCGACCTCCACGGGGCCCGCGACCTTGTCGAGGGGGACCGCGGCGGGCAGCGGGGGCAGCCAGATCTGGCGCACCGGGCGGGAGCCGGAGTTCTCGAGCTGGTCGATGAGGACGCCCAGCTGGGTGGGACCGGTCTCGCGGCGCCGCATCTTCGGCTCGTCGGGTGTCGTGCTCCCGTCGTCGCCGAGGGTGTTGTACGCCTCGTACTCCAGGGCCAGCGGACCGGTGTCCTCCTCCTCGCGCCGCACGGGGCCGCTGTAGGCGCCGGAGACGTAGCTCGCCTTGAACCGCTCGTAGTGGCTGGTGTCGACCTTGAGGTAGCCGAAGCCGGGCAGCGGGGGCAGGTGGAAGGCGTCCGTGGTGTCCAGGACCGTACGGGACTCGTCGGCGGAGAAGGTGCGCAGGCCCAGCCGGTAGGACAGGTAGGTGTCCAGGCCCTTGAGCTTGCCGCCCTCGATGCGCTGGCTGGACAGCAGCAGGTGGACGCCGATGGAGCGGCCGATACGGCCGATGGACAGGAACAGGTCGATGAAGTCCGGCTTGGCGGTGAGGAGTTCGCCGAACTCGTCGATCACCACGAACAGGTGCGGCAGCGGGTCCAGGTCGGGGCGCTTCTCGGCGCGCAGGGCGGCGTAGTGGCCGATGTCGGCGACGTTGCCCGCGTTCTTCAGCACCTGCTGGCGGCGCTTGACCTCGCCGGCCAGCGAGGCGTGGACGCGTTCGACCAGGCCGGCCTGGTTCTCCAGGTTGGTGATGACGCCGGCGACGTGCGGGAGGTCCGCGAAGGGGGCGAAGGTGGCGCCGCCCTTGTAGTCGACGAGGACCAGCGCGAGGTCCTCCGGCGGGTGGGTGGCGACCAGGGCGAGGACCAGGGTGCGCAGCAGCTCGGACTTGCCGGAGCCGGTGGCGCCGACGCACAGGCCGTGCGGGCCCATGCCGAGCTCGGAGGACTCCTTGAGGTCGAGCAGCACCGGTTCGTGGGAGTCGCTGATGCCGATGGGCACGCGCAGGAAGGCGCGTTCGCCGCGCGGCGCCCACATCCGGTTGAGGTCGAGGTCGGCGACGTCGTCGATGCCGAGCAGTTCGGCGAAGTCGACGGGGCCGGTGAGCGGTGCGTCGACCATCGACTCGGCGGACAGCCTGAGCGGGGCGAGCATCCGGGCGAGGCCCTCGGCGAAGGGGACGCCGATCTCGTCGACGGTGCCGTGGGCGCTGATCGGCTCCGGCATCCGCAGGTCCTCGATGACGATCTGCTCGCCCTCGACGGTGATCCGGACGCCGACGCTGCCCGGTTCCTGGATCCGCTGGTCGAGCAGGTGCAGCACGGTGACGCTCATGTCGCGCAGGCCGACCGCGTCGTCGGGGCGGGGCAGGTCGACGGCGTCGCCGCCGTGTCCGTCGGCGAACACGAGCAGCCGGGAGGTCATGGCGAGGGCGTCCTTGCCGGACAGACCCCGGCGCACCTCGGCGGCGTAGGAGGCGCGGCGGCGCAGCTCGGGGCCGATCTGGCGGGCCAGCTGCGGCAGCGAGGGGGCGATGCGGCGGGCGGCGACGGGGCCGTCGAACTGCTCGGTGTCGAGCAGGTGCGGCAGCCACTTGGCCCACTCCCAGTCGGCGATCCGGTCGCCGGGCACGGCCAGCGCCACGGCCACGTCGTCGGGGGCGTGGGTGGCGGCGGCCTGCGCGAGCAGGGCGCGGGCGACCCGGAGGGTGTCCTCGCGGGAGCCGATGACGCTGATGTTGCCGACCCGGTCGAGCGGGACGGTGAGCGGGAGTTCGGTGCCGCTGCTGAAGCGGTTCACCAGCGCGGAGGCCTCGTTCAGCATGAACTGGTCGGGCGGGGTGAGCGCCGAGCCGCTCTGCTGGCCGACCCTCAGGTCGCGGACCGGCATCTCGCCGGTGCCGACGCGGACCCGCAGGAAGTCGGCGTCGAGCCGGCGCCGCTCCCACAGTCGGGCGGGGTCGCGCACGATGTCGTACAGCGCGTCCGGCGGCGGGTTGAGCACCTGGGTGCTCTCGCGCCGTTCCCGCTCCTCCTTGGACAGCTCCTCGCGGGTGTCCTCCAGGTAGGACAGGTAGGCCTCGCGCTGGGTGCGGCGGGTGCGCTGGGCCTTGCCGCGCTGGGAGAAGACCAGGACGAGCGAGCCGAGGATGGTCACGACCAGGATGATCGCGCCCAGCCCCGCGAACTGGCTGTTGCGCACGACGGTCATCATCACCACGGACGACATCACGCCGGCGACGGGCAGCAGCGCGGTCGCGACGGAACCGGACTTGCCGTCGGGCAGGTTGGGCGGCGCCTCGATGGTGCGCGACTCCGGGGAGGCCGGGGGGCGGCTGGTGCGGGCCGGCCGGTGGATCAGTCGGGTGCTCATCGTCCTTGCCTCGTCCTCAGTGGTCTTCTGTTTCCCTTCACGCTGGGGGTGGTTCAGCGGCTCTTCTGGGAGAGCTGGAAGACCTCCGCGGCCAGCCGGGTGGCGGCCTCCCGGGTGTCGCGCGCGAGCAGGTCGGTGCGGATGCGGCCGCCGGCCGCCAGATGCCGGTCGTAGGGCAGGATCCGCACGCTCGCCCCGGTCGCCTTCAGCTGCTCGGCGGCCTTCTCGAGGTCGACGCCGGTGTGCGGCACCGTCTCGGTGAGCACCACGACGGTCGTGGTGGTGATGTCCCGGGGCAGTCCGCGCATCCACTGCAGCACGGCGTGCGTGCTGGCGACGCCCTCCAGCGTGGCGGGCACGGTGAGGATGCGGGCCTGGGCGGCGGAGAGCGCGGTGCGGGCGACCTCGGCGGGCATCGTCTCGCAGTCGACGACGGTCACCCCGAAGTAGCGGCGCAGCGACACCATGACCCGCTCGTAGGCCTTGGTGGAGAGCATGGCCCCGACCTGGCCCTGGCTGCCGGGCAACAGCCAGGCGTTGTCGGGCAGTTGGACCAGGTAGCCGGTGACTTCGAGGAGCGTCATCTGCGGCTGTACGACGTCGGCGAGGTCGCCGGTGGTCCAGCGCAGGGTCTCCGCGCCGAGCCTCATCGGCAGCGAGCCGAGCGCCGGGTCGGCCTCCACGACCAGGACCGGGTCCTGGCGGTAGTGGGCGTACGTGGTGCCGAGCAGGGCGGCGATCGTGGTCTTGCCCGAGCCGCCGCGGATGGAGGTCACCGCGATCTGCCGGCCGGTGGTGACCGGCTGCTGCAGTGTCTCGGCGGTCGCGGTGGTCTCGGCGACCTCGCGTGCGGCGGAGGAGGACACGGTACGGCGTACGGCGCGCAGGGCGCGGGTGCTGAACGGCTCCCCGCGGCGCGGCCCCCGCCCCGCCGAGGCGAGCCGCTGGTCGACGACCGGGCGGGAGTCGGGGGTGGCGCGGGGCGTACGGGCGCGGGGCGCGGGGGCCGACGGGGCCTGGTACTGCGGGGTGTTGTGCTGCGGCTGGGCGTGGGCCTGCTCGGCGTGGGCCTGCTGCGGCTGGGCGGGGTAGCCCTGCTGGGCGTAGGCGGCGGCCTGGTCGCCGTACGGCTGCTGGGGCTGGGCGTACTGCTGCTGGGGGTACGGCTGGTGGGGCTGGGCGTAGGGCTGGGGTTGGGCGTGGGGTTGGGCCTGGGCCTGGGGCTGGGGTTGGGCCTGGTCGCCGTACGCCTGCTGCCCCTGCGCGGGGTACGCCTGCGGTGGGTAGCCCTGCTGCGGTTGGCCCTGCTGCGAGTGACCCTGCTGCGGTTGGCCCGCCGGCTGGGCGGGGTCGGCCTGCTGCGGGTAGCCGTAGGCCGGTGCCTGGCCCTGCGGGGGGACGTTCTGGGCGTTCTGGGCGGGCGGGCCCGGCTGCTGGGGCTGTGCGCCCGGCTGCGGGTCCCCCTGTTGGGCGGCCTGCTGTGGCTGTTCGCCCTGTTGTGGGGCACGCCGCTGGGCCGCGCCACCCCTCAGGTCGCGCAGCACGTCGCTCTGCCAGTTGTCCCCGCTCGGCATGTCGCCCTTCTCTCCCGCTGCACCGCCGCCTCGTCGTCCCGCCCGGAGTGACGGGCGGCGGCGTCTGGTCTCCGAAGCCTCAGAACTTGTTGAGCAGTTGGCCGTAGATGCCGAACGCCCCGATGGCGAGCGGGAACAGCCCGATCACGCCGAGGGACTCGATCAGGTCGGCGAACCGCCGCAGCCGTACCTGGACGTGTTCCGGCGGCTCCACCGCGAGGACCATCAGCGGCAGCAGTGCCGCCGCGGCCAGGAGGACGAGCGCTCCGACACCGCCCGCGTGGTCCAGCCACAGCACCGCGAGCCGTACGACGAGCAGCGCCGCCGCCCCGAACAGCGCCACGACCTCGGCGACCAGCGGGAAGGCCCGCGCCCTGGACAGCAGTACGACGGCGGTGAGCGAGGCGAGACCCACCGTCCAGACGGTCGGCTCCTTCGCCGTGGTCAGCAGCCAGCCGCCCGCGGCGGCCGACGCGGCGGTGACCACGGTGGCGAGGGCGAGTCCGCGGTGGGTGGCGGCGAGGGCGTTGGCGACCTCGTGCCGGCTGACCGAGGTGCCCGACGAGCGCTTGTCGTCGAGCGCCGTCAGGCCCGAGGCCATCAGCGCGAACCGCGGCAGCAGCCCGAGCAGGATGACGGAGATGACGGCCATCACGGCGCCGATCCGGTCCCCCCGGTCCTGCACGACGGCGACGGCCTCCCAGACCGCCGCGACACCGACGACGGCTCCGGCGCCGATCAGTCCGCCCTTGCCGAGCGGTGAGCAGTAGGCGAGCAGCACGAGCGTGAGCACCAGCGCGGCGGCGACACCGGCCAACCGGGCCGTCCCGCCCCAGTCGTAGGCGTCGGCGGCGGTCCACGCGGTCAGCGCGCCGAGGCCGCCGGAGGCGAGCAGCAGCGCGGTGGCCAGGCCCCGGTTGCCCTCGCCGATCTTCGCGAACAGCGCGCCGGCGGCCAGGCACAGCACGGTGACGAGCGCGAGCCCGGTGGTCACGGCCTCCGGCTCGAACTCGCGCCGGGCCAGCAGGGCGGCGGTCACGGCGAACACGAAGGTGGCCACGCCGGCCGCGGTACGGCGGACGGCGGGACGCCAGCGCCAGCCACGCAGGTCGAGGTCGTCGGCCACCTGGTCGGTGACGTCGTGCACGACCGGCGCCGGCGGCGCGGCGTGGGCACGGACCAGTCGCAGTACGGCGCCGTCGGGGACCTCCGCCGACGACAGGGTGGCGTCGTGCGGCAGCGCGGAACCGTCGGAGGTGATCAGCTGCCGGGTGGTCGGCCGGGCCGCGGCCCGGTCGTCGAGCAACTGCAGTATGTCGGGGAGCAGTTGGCCGATCGGAGTGTCCGACGGCAGTACCAGGTCGGCGCGTCTGCGCTCACCGATCAGAGTGACCCGGCTCAGCTGGGTCCGGAACGTCGTTGCTGTGCTCACCACTCACCGGAACCTATCATCGCGTTGATTCGGCCATCGGCGTGCACTGGCATGATCACGTCGGCCGAGCACACCGTGTTCACTGCTTCTCCGCACCCTTGTCGGCGGCCCCGCTCGCGGAGGCGCTGGGGGTCGGGTTGTACATCTGCTCCTGCTGCTGTTGCTGCTTGTCCTTCTCGGCCTTCTGCTTCGCCAAGGTGGACTGGAGGAAGGACCAGCCGACGCATCCGGCGCACAGCACGGCCGCGATCGCGATACCCGCGAACATCTTGCCGAACCGCTCGTCCGCCGTCCGCCGTGCGCGCTGCGCGCCGAACAGCAGGGCGTCGCGCATCCGGCGCCGGCGCACCGCCACCGACTCCAGCAGTTGGCTGTCGTAGTCCCGTGACATTCAGTCGTCCTGTGTAGGGGTGTACGTGGGGGGCAGGGGGTACGTGGGTCAGTCGCCGGGGGCGAGCCCGAGGCGCTTGCGCATGGCGGCGTACTTGTGCGTGAGCCGCCGCGCGGTGTGCTCGTCGAGTACGGCGAGACGGTCGGGGTCGGCGTTGTGCGCGAGGTCCGCAGCCTTGACCAGCCGGGCGCCCGGAGTGGCCAGGATCCGGTCCGCGTACTCCTCCTGCGCCTCGTCCGGCCGCTTGGTCATGGCCCATACGACGTCCTTGGTGCGCTGCGGCAGCGCGGCCGCGTCGAGCCAGGCCTCGTCGAGCACGCCGTCCTCCAGGGCGTCGTGCAGCCAGGCCGCGGCGACGAGTTCGTCGCCCCCGCCGCGCGCACGCACCCCGTCGGCGACGGCCGACAGATGTTCGGCGTAAGGCCGGCCGGCCTTGTCCGTCTGCCCGGCGTGCGCGGCCCGGGCGGTGGCCTCGACCTCGACGAGGCTCATCTCCTGCGGCATGCGGATCCCCCCTACTTCGCTTCCGCAACATAGGACATGGACGCGCCACGCGTACAGCCGGGGTACGGAGGCCCCTCGTCCGTTCTCACGCCCCTCCCACCAGCCCTGTCACGATCATGAAGAGCACCCACAGCGCCGGGACGAGGGCGACGTAGGCGCGCGGACGCCGGTGGATGGGCACGCCGGGGTCGTACCGGGGGCCGAGCGTTCCCGGTCCGGGGGCCGGGAGCTTCTTCACCTCGCGTACGGCGAGGAGGTTCCTTACCAGCGTCAACGGCGCGAAGACGAACAGCGAGAAGGGACTCCACCAGCCCACGCAGAGCGTGTGGGTCGTCAGCGCCCGGTGCACGGCCAGACCGCAGGTCATGCACATCGGGCCGGCCATCTTCTTGAACCCCATGAACAGGACGAGGCCTCGGTGGGCCCGGAAGGTGACGTCCGCGGCGGGGGAACCTCCGCAGAACCTGCACATGGGCGGGGCGGGGGCTTCAGGCCGCGGGGCGGGAGGGGCGACGACCGGGGCGCTCCGGAGCCGGCCGGCAGGTGGGGCGGCCTCGAGCCTGGTCTGCTCGGCGGCGGGGTCGGCGTACCAGGCGCGGAGCGAGTCGGCGATGGCGTCCAGGAGGCCGTTCTCCACGGCGGTCGCGATCTCCCCGTCGCTCATACGCTCCGCGGTCACGACCGCGGTGGCGGCGCGCACGGCGTCGGCGGGCCGCAGCCCTCCCGCCGGCGGCGCCTGGGGCATCGGACTGTGGCGCCACCGGTGCTCGGGGGTCACGGCGCCGACGCCGTGCAGGGCCTGGACGGCACGGAACAGCGCCTTGCTGTAGCGGGGGAACGGCACGTGAGTGGCACCGCTCGGCGACTTGTGCCCGCCGCCCCACTGCACGTCCCGGTCCTCCTCCGTGAGCGCGTCGAAGGCCTCGGCGAGTTCCTGCCACGCCGCCGCGTTGTCACGGTCGAGCTGAGCGAGCAGTCGCCGGTCGTCGGCCGGGGTGACGACACCGGCGAGATCTTCGAGCGCGGCGAGATCCGGGGCCTCGGTGACGGGCCCGGCGCCGGGTTCCCGGCTGAGGAGGTTGAGCACACCGAGGGGCGTGAGGCCACGCCCGTGAGCCTCATGAACCTTGGTGTACCAGTCCAGCCCCGCCTTGTAGGCACCGGAACTGCTGGCCTTCCGGTGCATCCACTCGACGTCGGTGTCATCGCCCCAGGCGTATCCGACGACTTCGCCGTCGGGGGCGGTGAGGGTGATGTAGTGCACGGGACTGGACATGCTGGTCAGGCCTTGGGGGCCGTTCCTCCACGTTGTTCGGTTGGTCAACGGTTCGCCGACCGGCCTAGGCGAGGGCTTCGACGGCGGCGGCGTTCGAGGCGTCGGTGAGGGAGGCTGGCCCGAGGACTGCGCCGCCCTCCTTGTCGACCACCGTGAAGTACCGCACCGGCTTGTCGCTCCGGGTCCGGTAACGCGGCGGGCCCGGCGACACGAGGTTGAAGTGCACATCCTCGTCGAAGCGGGGGTTGACCGGTCGTTCGTCAGTCACTTTTGGCGAGTGCCTCGACCGTGGCGGCGTTGGGGGCGTCGGCGAGGGAGCCCGGGAGCGGCCTGCCCTTGCCGCGCTGCTCGGTGGCCTCGTACAGCGCGACGAGAGTCTGGGTCGGGCGGAGGCCGCGCGCCTTCCCCTCACGCAGCCGCTCGATCCAGGGCATGCCTGCGTTCGTGGCGCGGGAGCCGCCCGCCTTCCGCGGTTCGTAGGCGGCGGCGTCATCCTCGTCACCGGCCCACAGATACCCGAGAACCGAGCCGTTCTCCTTGTCGACCACGGTGAAGAACCGCACCGGCTTCTCGGTCCAGTCGTGGTAGTCCACCGGCCCGCATGGCTTCTCCCTGAACTGCATGTCGTCGCCCAGTCGCGGGTTGCCGGGCCGTTCGTCACTCACCCTTGGCCAGCGCTTCGACAGCGGTGGCACTCGGGGCGTCGGTCAGGGAGTCAGGCAGGGCCCGGCCCTTGTTGCCTTCCGGCTGGGCCAGCAGCTCCGCGAGGGCCTGTGACGGCAGGAGGCCTCGCCCCTTCGCTTCCTCCAGCCTGGCGTGCCAGATGCCGCCCTCTGAGAACGCCCGGGGCCCGGCGGCCTCGCGCGGCTCCCACATGGCGGCGTCGTCTTCGTCGCCGGCCCATACATAGCCGAGGACCGCTCCACCCTGCTTGTCGACCACGGTGAAGTAACGCACCGGCTTGTCGGTGTGGTTCCGGTAACGCGGCGGCCCCGGCGACACGAGGTTGAAGTGCACGTCCTCGTCGAAGCGCGGGTTGATCGGTCGTTCACTGCTCATGGTGTCCATGTTCCTTCGGATTAGGCTGATCTGCGACGAAGGCTACGGCCTCGGCAGAACCTCCCCGTACACGTGCCACTTGCCGTCGGCCTCGTCCATGAACACGCGCGTCACCTTGTACTTCGAGCCACTGGCCAGGAGCAGCTCGCGTTCTCCGGGGTACTTGGAGAGGTGGTCGATCCAGAGGGCGGGAGTGTCCTTCGCCACCCGAAGGTGCATGTGGACGGGTTTCTGATCGAACGGAGGTGGCGGCGTCTTGCCGAGCGCCGTGGACGTGTACGCCTTGTCGTCGAACACACCACCCTCCATTTCCAGGGGTGACTTCAGCGGGCGGCCGTCGATCCTGATGTGGTCCACCCCCGTGCCGCGCACGATCATGATGTCCTCGGGCACGGGACGGGCACCCATGACCTTGTCCATCTCCCCGATGGTGTGCATGAGCGAGTCATCCACGGGGTTGCCGAAGCGCAGGTGGCCGTTGATCAAGTCGTACTCGTTGCCGCTGTACGTCCTCAGCGCCTCCCGCGAGTCGGCGGGCAGGTCGTCCAGGAACTGGTTCCAGTACGAGTTTCCGTACGCCAAGCCCGCCTGGTTGCTGACACTGGGCGCGGGGTTAGTGCCGCGTGCCAGTTCCTCCATGGCAACGGCATGCTTCTGGGCATCGCTAAGGCCTTCGAACTCTGCCCGCGACATGGCCGGCTTGTACTCGAACGGCTCCCCCGCCCCACTGCCCGGCAGATCCGCGCCCTGATGCCCCGGAGCGACCGGAGCATCCGTGCCGTGGTGCGCGGCGGCGTCCCCGATGTCCGTGTGGTCACCGGCGTGCGCGGCGTCGTCCGCGTGGCCGACGCCGTCGTCACCGTGTCCCGCCCCGTGCGAGGCGTCGTCGGCGTGACCGGCGCCGGGTGTGTCGTGACCCGTGCCGTGCGGGGTGTCGGGGGTGCCGTGGCCGCCGGTGCCGGGGACGTCGGGACCGCCGGTGTGCGGCGTGGTGGTCGGGACGTCGTGCGCGGGGGCCGCCGCGTCCTGGTGGTACCACGGGGTCGCGGGGCCCGGGTGACCGGCGCCGCCGGTGTGCGGCGTGGTGGTCGGCGTCTGGTCGTATGCGGACGGCGAGGGCGCGTGGTCGTACGCCGACGGCGAAGGCGCGTGGTCGTACGCCGACGGTGACGGAGCCTGCCCGTACGGCGAACCGGACGGCGCCTGCCCGTACGGCGACCCCGACGGTGCCTGGTCGTAGGAACCCGGCGACGGCGTCGCGTCGTAGGCGCCGCCGCCCGGCGTGTGGGTCGCGGCCGCGGGCGGCGCGTTGTAGTGGCCGGCGTTGGGCGGCGTGTTGTAGTGGCCGGCGTTGTCGACCGTGTGGGCGGCCGCGTCGGCGCCGGTGTGGACCCCGGTGGCCACCGGCTGCTGAGCGCCCTGGATGGTCCAGTGGGCCGGCAGTGTCGGCGTGGTCGTCCCGTGGGGGGCCGACGGGGTGTTGGTCTCGTAGTGGACCGGGGTCGTGTCGATCGAGCCGTTGGGCGAGATGAGGTTGCCGTTCGGGTCCATCATGTTGCCGTTGGGCAGGTGGACGGAGCCGTCCGGAAGGGTCGGGATGTCGATGTTGCCGACGCCCTTGAGCCCCTTCG
>NZ_KQ948990.1:650450-651508 GCF_001514265.1 Streptomyces resistomycificus
TGATGTCGCCGATCTTCGACAGGCCCGCGCCCGCGCCCTTGGCGATGTAGGTCATCGGGTCGATGACCTTGCCCGCCTTCCCCGCGGCCGACAACACCTTCGCCACCGCACCGGCCTTGCCCGCACCCGCCACACCCGCGCCCGCACCACCCGTGAACACGGTCGTCAGCACGTTGAAGGTGACCGCACCCGCAGCACGACCAGGGTTCTTGCCCCACTCGTCCCACGCCACCAGCGCCTTGCCCGTCTCCTTCATCGCCGTACGCGAATCACGGATCCAGGACGGGAGCTTGTCGTCCGGAAGCAGCCAGAACGCGGCACCCACACCCGGCATCGACGACAACACCAGACCCGTCGCCAGCTGCGCGAGGCCCTTCCACGCCTGCCCCATCGCCTCCCAGCCACCGAACCCCACCAGCGTGCCCAGGCCCTTGATGGTGCCCCAGATACCGTCCACGATCAGGCCGTCCCACACGAAGGACTTCACCCAGTGGCCGACCTCGTACCAATGATGCTTCTCCTCCACCGGGTCACCCCAGGGAAGCTTCGCGTTCTTCATGTCCTCGGCGTTGAACCCGTACTGGTCCTTACGCTCCGAACCATCCCCCGCCACCATCTGGGTACCACCCCAGATCGCGGTGATCTTGTTGTGACAGGTCCGCTCCGCCGCCCAGAACGCCGCCACCGTCGCCGTGACGTCATCCCGGATCTGGTTGTGCTCCTCGACCTTGTCCTCGTCGTACTCCCACTCGTCGTCATCCTTCACCGACGCGACGAACGTGGACGCCCTGGTCTTCAGCTCCTTCAGCCTGTCCACCAAAGGACGAACCTCGGTCGCGTACGAGGACAACGCACCCGACACCGTCTCCAGGTTGTCCCCGAAGGTGTCCGCACGGTCCTTCACCGGCTTCGTCGTCGCGAACAACCGCTCCGCCTCCGGAGCCGTGTAATACGCCGACAGCCCCTGGAACTGCGCATCGACATCACCACCGGTCTTACGCACCAGACCCGCGTCCTTCTTCAGGTCCGCGTAATCCGTCTCCAACTGCGCCAAGTCA
>NZ_KQ948990.1:651966-1002186 GCF_001514265.1 Streptomyces resistomycificus
CCCGTGAACTGCGGAATCTGATCCGGCTTGATCACGCCCCACTCACCCCGTTAATCCGTACCGCACACTTGGAATCACTCGCGTTGCGATCGGATCAGCGTACTAAGTGGGCGAGATGGCGGCTGGAAGCGTCACGGACAACTGCGTTGCTACGTGGCTGAAAATCCCCGCCGCCCCCGGGTCTCCGGCCCACCGAAACTGCCCGCCGGGCTGGCCGGTGAGGTGCCGTCCAGGAGGATGCCGCCCAGTACCGCACCGGCGGTGCCGCTTGCGTGTCCGTCCGCTCCTGCGTGGGGGTTGCCGTGTGTTCGTACGTCCTGTTCGGCGATCTCGCGGGCCCGCTGGGCGAGTTCGTCGGCGCGGGGGCGGTCCTCAGGGGTGCCGGTCGCGAGCACGCGTTCCGCTTCTGCCAGGTGGAGGCGGGCGGTGGCGCCCACCGCGGCTCGGTGCGTCGTGACGAAGTCGGCAGCCGCGGTGGTGGTGCTGCGGGCAGCGCACAGGGCGGCGGTCGCGAGGACGCCGGAGCGGCCCGTGGCGACGGGGGTCACCGCCCGGACGATCCGGCGCAGGGAGTCCAGGGGGTCGTAGGGCTGTCCGGACGTCAACTCGACTCGTACGGCGGCCAGTACGGCGTTCGCGTGCAGGACCGTCGTCCGCACCTCACCGGGCGGCATGTCCGTCACCCGGGTCCCCGCGTCGGCGATCTCCGCCTCCGCACCGGTGAGCGCGGCCGGGACGAGCGCGGCGGCCTCCTCCAGTTCGGCGGCGAGCCGGTCGACTCCGGTGATGAGGACGGTCGCCTGGGACACGGCGCCCTCGGCTGCGCGCAGATCGTTCGCCGCTCGCTCCGCCTCCCCTCGATCCGACGCCTGACGGGCCTGGTTGAGATGGGTGGTCGCGAACACCAGCCGGTCCTTGGCCTGTTCGGGGTATCCCGTCACGGCCGCCGACGCGGACGACGCGTAGCGTCGGCCCAGGTCGGCCAGGACCACCTCGGTCGTGCCGACGCGCCCCGCCAGTTCCCGGAAACGGGTCTCGGCCGTCTCCAGTGCCTCCGCCAACTGCCCCTCCAGTGCGCGGAGCCGGTCGAAGGCGGGGGCCTCGGAGTCCAGGCGGCGGCCGACCTCCTGGCAACGGCCCACGATCCCGGCGAGGGCATGGTGCCGGGACGCCTTGTCGGCCGGGATGCCGGCGTCGTACTGCTGCCGTATGCGGAAGGCGGCCGACAGTTCCGACTCCGCGTCCCGAAGCGCCTGCGCGAAGGGGGCGACGGCCGTCGATCCGGCGCGAGCCTCGGCGAAGTCCAGGTCCTCGCGGCTGGTGCGGATCCAGTTGTCGGCCTCGGTCAGCAGTGACCGGGACTGCTCGTCGAGGTCGGTGACGGGCGGGGTGGTGGGGGCGGCGGAGGCGGAGTGGGCGGGGTGGGCGCTTCCGCCGGGGGTGGTGCGGGTCCGGGCTCGTCGGGTGCGGCGTACGTACCCGTAGCCGGCCAGTGCGCCGACCGCGCCCAGAACCACGAGCGGGAGGGCCAGGTCCGCGACCGATGCGTCCGAAGTGTCGGACACGTCAGAGCCGCCCTCGCCCTCCGGGGCAGCCGCGGACACGAAGGTACCGGCGCTCGCGGTGACCGGAAGGTCCCTGCTGATCGCAACCGGAACGTTGGTGCTGATCGTCATCCCCGGCAACACCAGCCACGCGATCCCGACCGCCCCGCCTGCCACGGCATGCGCCACCCGCACCGGTATGTGGGAGCGGGTCCGCCGCGGTCGGCCCCGGATCAAGGATGACGTCACATTCCGGAGCGTATGGGGAGGAATGCCCCCTCGCGACCGGGGTGGGGTGGGCGGGCGATCGGGCCAGGGACGCGCAACGGAACGTTCTGGGGGGACAGGGATGGCAGCACCGCAGGAGCAGGAGCAGGAGCAGGGACACCAGCGGGAGGAGACCCGAAGCCCAGAGCGAGAGCCGGAGGAACAGGCACCGGAGACACTGGCAGCGGAGGAACAGGTACCGGGGGAACAGGCACCGGACGAACAGGCACCGGAGAAACCGGAGCAGGAGCGAATACGGGCCGAGGCAGCCGGTCAGGATCAGGAACAGCGACCCCAGCCCGACACTGCCCGCAAGCCCCCGCGCCGCCGCTGGGTCCGCTGGACCCGCCGGACCGCCCTCGCACTCGTCCTGATCGTCGTCGTCCCGGTCCTCGCCTCCCAGATCGCCCTCAGGATCAACTACGCGGGCGACCCTGCGGACGGCACGTACACCCGGAACAAGGACGCGATCTGGCTGGGCCACGCCTGGGTCGACGGCCGGAAGAAGGACGCCGACGTCACCGCACTCGCCCGGGACCTGGAGACCACCGGGATCCGCGACCTCTACGTCCACTCGGGTCCGCTGGAGCACGACGGCACGCTCCCCGAGTCGGCGTACCCGCGTGCCCGGTGGTTCATCGACGCCGTGCACACCGCGGCGCCCGGCATCCGCGTCCAGGCCTGGCTCGGAGACGTACTCGCCACGGAGAGCCCCAACGGCATGCGGCTGGAGCGTCCCGAGACGCGCGCGGCCGTCGTCGCCTCCACCCGGCAGATCCTCGCCACCGGCTACGACGGGGTCCACTTCGACCTCGAGCCCCTGCACTCGGACGACGACGACTACCTGACCCTCCTCGACTCCCTGCGCGAGGTCACCCGCGCGGACCGGGCGCAGCTGTCGATCGCGGCCCACCAGATCGACCCGGTCCCGGGCTTCCACTCCTTCTGGGGCACGGTCGCCGGCCACCCGAAGTGGTGGTCGCAGGAGTTCTTCGGGCAGGTGGCCCGCCGCGTCGACCAGATCGCGGTGATGTCATACGACACCATGCAGCCGCTGCAGAGCACCTACGGCGGCTATGTCGCCCAGCAGACCTCGCTGGCGTTGGAGGTCACCCCGAAGTCCACCGACCTGCTGATGGGCCTGCCCTTCTACCACGAGAACCGGTTCGGGCACTGGAACCACGCGGAGACGGTCTCCGCCGCCGTCCGGGGTGTCCGGCTCGGCCTGTCCCGCACGGACGCCGACCGCGCCGACTTCGGCGTCGCCGCGTACGTGGACTTCGCGGCCACGGAGGAGGACTGGACGGCATACCGCGAGGGATGGGTGCGCTGACGGCCCACGGCCCACGGCCCACGGCTGACGGCTGACGGCTGACGGCTGACGGCCGATTGACATCGACGCCGACGACGGCCGACCGCGCCGGAAACCGGCTGCGGTAGGCCTTCGGCGGGTGCGAGCATCCGACGATGACCGTCACCCGCAAGCCCCTCACCCGCGCCGATCTGGCCCCCCTCGCCCGTGCGGCCACCGGCCCCCGCCGCACGCTCGCCGGCGTCGACAGGCTGCGTGGCGGCTCCAAGAAGGGCGTCTACCGGCTGACCTTCGACGACGACTCCACCTCTGTCGCCTACGTCTGGTCGGCGGACGAGGACTACTGGGACGCCGGGCCCTCGGACCCGCGCGACCCGTTCTCCCACGGCACCGGCCTCGACCTGCTCACCGCGGCGCACGACCGGCTGGCCGCGGCCGGTGTCCGCACGCCCCGCCTCCTGTACGCCGACGCCACGCACACGCACCTGCCGGCGGACGCGGCGGTCGTGGAGGACGTCACGGGCGGGAGCCTGGAGGAGACGCTGGAGCGCGACCCGGTCGCGGGCCGGGCGGCGCTGGAGCGGCTGGCCGACCTGCTCGCCACGCTGCACGCGCAGGAGGGGCCGGCCTTCGGCAAGGTCGCCCTCGTCGACAACGGCGGTGTCTCGTCGGCGCGCTCCTGCGAGCAGCGCGTCACCGAGGGCGCGCTCGGCGACATCGCGGCCACCGCCGTACGCGACGAACGGATCGCCGCCGCACGCGACGACCTGGAGAGCGCCGTACGGAAGCTGTCCGCCGCGGTCCGGCCGCGTGGCCGGCACACCCTCGTCCACGGCGAACTCGGCCCGGACCACGTCCTGCTGGACGGCGGGGGCGCCCCCGTCCTGATCGACGTCGAGGGACTGATGTACCTCGACGTGGAGTGGGAGCACGTCTTCCTGGAGCTGCGCTTCCACGAGGCGTACGACCTCCTGCGCACCCCCGGCCTGGACGAGGACCGGCTCCGCCTCTACCGCCTGGCCATGCGCCTGTCCCTGGTCGCCGGCCCCCTCCGTCTCCTCGACGGCGACTACCCCGACCCGGGGCCGATGCGGGCCATCGCCGAGCACAACCTGCGCAGGGCGCTGGAGCTGGTCGGGCGTCGGGGCGCGGTGACGTAAGCGTTCCGTGGCCGAGACGTCATGCGCCCTTCGCCCGCGCGGGTGCGTCTGTTGGTTGTGAGCGGGCTGTGAGCGTCCTACCGTCCCCGGATGCGAGCGCTACTCACCAGCAGGACGGCCCGCCGTGCCCTGCGGCCGATCGTCGAACTCATCGACCAGCGCATCGAGCGCCAGGTCCGCCGAGCCCTCGGGAACACCGTCGGCCACCCCGCCGGCGGTGCCACGCCCGACGCGGTGCGGAGGGAAATGGAGAAGCTGCGCAGCCGCCAGCGCCCCCTGGAGCTCTTCTTCGACGGCACCGGACGCGGCGCGTCCCGGCTGCCCTCCGCACCCCACCTCGACCGCACGATCGCCGAGCTGGCGCAGGTCACCGGCGACCGGGAAGGCGCCGAGCGCAATGTCGCCCAGGCCTTCCGGCTGCTCATCGCCATGGAGGCGCTCGGGGTCGGCCGGATCGCCGGCGGCACCATGAACATCGTCGGCAAGCTGTCCGCCGTACCGCTGCTGGATCCGCCGAACGACGACATCCTGGAGATCGGCACCCTGTACGGGATGTTCGGCGCGGCCCTGATCCGGATGATGGAACGCGCGGGGCGCGACCCGCGGCTGACGATCGTCGATCCGCTCGCGGGCACCCAGTTGCAGCCCGGCGCCAGCATGGGCGACGACGCCTCGGGCACACCCGTGCAGGGAGCGGCGGTACGCGTCAACCTGGGCCTGGCGGGAGCGGCCGGTGCCGCCGCCCGGATCCGGCAGGGCTTCTCCGAGGACCCCGAGGTGCGTGCCCTGGTCGCCGACCGCCCCTACGGCGTGATCGTCGTCGACGGCGACCACTCCGCGGCCGGTGTCGCCGCCGACCTGGAGTGGGCCGAGCAGATCGTCGCGCCCGGCGGCATCGTCGTCCTGGACGACTTCGGGCACCCGAAGTGGCCGGGCATCAAGGAGGCCTTCGACAAGCACATGGCCACGGACACCCGGTTCACCTTCCTCGGTCAGGTCGCGCACTCGGGGTACCTCAGGGCCTCAGCCTGACGAGGTCCGCCGCCGGATCCTGTCGCCGAGCCACACGAGCGGGTCGTACTTGCGGTCGACCGCCCGTTCCTTCAGGGGGATCAGCGCGTTGTCCGTGATCTTGATGCCTTCGGGGCAGACCTCCGTACAGCACTTGGTGATGTTGCAGTAACCGAGGCCGTGCTCGTCCTGCGCGGTCCGCTTGCGGTCCAGGCCGCTCTCCTCGGCCGCGTCCAGCGGGTGCATGTCCAGCTCCGCGACCCGCATCAGGAAGCGCGGCCCGGCGAAGGCCGCCTTGTTCTCCTCGTGGTCGCGGACCACATGGCAGGTGTCCTGGCACAGGAAGCACTCGATGCACTTGCGGAACTCCTGCGACCGGTCCACGTCCTCCTGCGTCATCCGGTACTCACCGGGACCGAGGTCCTCCGGCGGCACGAAGGCCGGCACCTCGCGCGCCTTCTCGTAGTTGAACCCGACGTCCGTGACGAGATCCCGTACGACGGGAAAGGCGCGCAGCGGGGTGACGGTGATCGTCTCCTCGCGGGTGAACACCGACATGCGGGTCATGCACATCAGCCGGGGCCGCCCGTTGATCTCCGCCGAGCACGAACCGCACTTGCCCGCCTTGCAGTTCCAGCGGACGGCGAGGTCGGGGGCCTGGGTGGCCTGGAGGCGGTGGACGATGTCCAGCACCACCTCGCCCTCGTTCACCTCGACCTCGAAGTCCTCCAGGCCGCCGCCCCGCACATCACCGCGCCACACCTTGAAGTGGGCCGTGTAGCCGCTCATTCGTAGAGCTCCTCTTCGGCGAGGTACTTGACCAGCTCCTCCTTGTCGAAGAGGGCGAGCAGGTCGGGACGGACGGGGTCGGTGGACTCCCGGGTGAGGTCGATCTGGCCGCGCACCGGGTCGGTGGCCGCCAGCCCACCGGTCGGGTCCGTGAGCCGGCACAGCAGGTTGACGCGGCGCCACGCGCGTTCCATCGCCGGGTGGTCCTCGCGTGTGTGACCGCCGCGCGACTCCGTGCGCTCCAGCGCGGCCCGGGCCACGCACTCGCTGACCAGGAGCATGTTCCTGAGGTCGAGGGCGAGATGCCAGCCGGGGTTGAACTGGCGGTGCCCCTCGACGCCGGCCCGCCGGGCCCGTACGCGCAGCTCGGCCAGCTTGTCCAGGGCCTGCCGCATCTCCCCCTCGCGGCGGATGATGCCGACGAGGTCGTTCATCGTCTGCTGGAGTTCCTGGTGGAGGGTGTACGGGTTCTCCGGCGGGCGGCCCTCCTCCTCGCCTGGCGGCTGCCCCTCGGCGGAGAAGGGGCGCAGCGCCTCCGCGGCCGCCGCGTCGATCTCGACGTCGTCCACGGGAGGCCGGCCCCCGGCGAGCCCGGCCGCGTACTGCGCCGCGTGCAGTCCCGCCCGGCGCCCGAAGACCAGCAGGTCGGAGAGCGAGTTGCCGCCGAGGCGGTTCGAGCCGTGCATGCCGCCGGCGACCTCACCGGCCGCGTACAGTCCCGGCACCCCGCGGGCGGCCGCCGTGTCGGACTCGACGGCGATGCCGCCCATCACGTAGTGACAGGTGGGCCCGACCTCCATCGGCTCCGCGGTGATGTCGACGTCGGCCAGCTCCTTGAACTGGTGGTACATCGACGGCAGCCGACGCCGGATGACCTCGGCGGGCATCCGCGTCGACACGTCCAGGAAGACCCCGCCGTGCGGGGAGCCGCGGCCCGCCTTCACCTCGGAGTTGATGGCGCGGGCCACCTCGTCGCGGGGGAGCAGCTCGGGGGGACGCCGGTTGTTGTCGGGGTCCTCGTACCAGCGGTCGCCCTCCTCCTCCGACTGGGCGTACTTCTCCTTGAAGACGTCGGGGATGTAGTCGAACATGAACCGCTTGCCCTCGGAGTTGCGCAGCACTCCGCCGTCGCCGCGCACCGACTCCGTGACGAGGATGCCCTTCACCGACGGCGGCCAGACCATGCCCGTCGGGTGGAACTGCACGAACTCCATGTTCAGCAGGGGCGCGCCCGCCAGCAGGGCCAGCGCGTGGCCGTCGCCGGTGTACTCCCACGAGTTCGACGTGACCTTGAAGGACTTGCCGATACCGCCGGTCGCGATCACCACGGCGGGGGCTTCGAGGACGAAGAAACGGCCCGTCTCGCGGTCGTAGGCGAAGACCCCGGACACGCGGCTCCCGTCCTTGAGGACCCGGGTGACCGTGCACTCCTGGAACACCTTCAGGCGGGACTCGTAGTCGCCGGTCTCCTTGAAGTCCTCCTGCTGCAACGACACGATCTTCTGCTGGAGGGTGCGGATCAGCTCCAGGCCCGTGCGGTCGCCGACGTGGGCGAGCCGCGGGTACTCGTGGCCGCCGAAGTTGCGCTGCGAGATCCGGCCGTCCTTCGTACGGTCGAAGAGGGCGCCCCAGGTCTCCAGCTCCCACACCCGCTGCGGAGCCTCCTGGGCGTGCAGCTCGGCCATCCGCCACTGGTTGAGGAACTTGCCGCCGCGCATGGTGTCGCGGAAGTGGACCTCCCAGTTGTCGCCGGAGTTCACGTTGCCCATCGCCGCGGCGATGCCGCCCTCGGCCATCACCGTGTGCGCCTTGCCGAACAGCGACTTGCAGATCACCGCGGTACGGGCACCGCGCTCGCGCGCCTCGATGGCGGCCCGCAGTCCGGCGCCGCCGGCACCGACCACGACGACGTCCCACTCCTGGCGGTCGACCACGGACATCAGAACAACCTCGGATCGTCGAAGGCGCCGGAGGCGACCAGGTACACGTAGAAGTCGGCCAGCGCCACGCTCACCAGCGACGCCCAGGCCAGCTGCATGTGGCGGGCGTTCAGCCTGCCCACCAGTTGCCACGCCTTGTAGCGCACGGGGTGTCGGGAGAAGTGCTTGAGCTTGCCGCCGACGATGTGCCGGCAGGAGTGGCAGGAGAGGGTGTACGCCCAGATCAGCACGATGTTGACCAGGAACACCAGGGTGCCCAGGCCCATGTGGCCCCACGCGTAGTGCTCGTCACGGAAGGCGAGCACGGTGTCGTAGGTCAGGATCCCGGCGACGAGGATCGCGGCGTAGAAGAAGTACCGGTGGATGTTCTGCAGCACCAGCGGGAAGCGGGTCTCGCCCGAGTACTTCTTGTGGGGCTCGGCGACCGCGCAGGCCGGCGGGGACGCCCAGAAACCCCGGTAGTAGGCCTTGCGGTAGTAGTAGCAGGTCAGGCGGAAGCCGAGTGGGAAGATCAGGATGATGATCGCGGGGGAGATGCCCCACCAACTGCCGAAGAGGTCGGCGTTGGGGCCGCCGCGCATCGGCTCGCAGTTCTCCGCCAGGCAGGGGGAGTAGAACGGCGAGACGTACGGTGCCGCGTAGTAGTCGGTGTTCGCGAACGCCCGCCAGGTCGAGTACACGATGAAGGCGAACAGGCCGGCGGCCGTGGCGGCCGGGGCCAGCCACCAGCGGTCGGTGCGCAGGTGCGGGGCGGCGATCGCGGCGCGCGTACCGGTGCGTACGCCGCCGCGCGGGGGATGTGGTTCCTCGGTGGCTGGGGGTTCCGTACCAGTGGCCAATTCATGACTCCGGTCGGGTCGGGACTCCGGACGCTCAGGCCTCTTCGCAGGACAGGGGTCCTAGGGAGCGCGGCGGTCCCGGGCGCCGAGTCCCTCGTCGTCCGAGTCCGTCCACAGGCTGTTGTCGTACGGGGTGTCGGGGATCGATACGAGTTCCGGGCGCCGGGGCTTGGCCGGTCCGGCGTCGGTCTCCCGCAGCAGCGCGAGGCTCTCGCGCAGGCGGTCGGCGTCCGCCCGGACGCGGCGCATCTCCAGGCCACCGCTGCCGAGCTGCTGTTCCAGGCGTTTCACGGACCTGAGCAGCTCGTCGAGGCATCGCTGGGCTGACGTCAGTTCGTCGTGCACGGACATGACGTGACCTCACTTCCGTGGGCGGCGTCGCCCTGGGCGGGAACGGTCATGCGCCTGCGAGTGTTGCGCGTCACACCTCCCGGTGGGAAGCCGTGTGCATGGATTGGCGGATCGTGTCTCTCTCCGCGCGCCCCCGGCGCGCCGCGGATTGCGCCGCACGGGTGGCTTCGAGCCGTCCTCCGCCGTGTCGCCGCCCCCTGCTGAACCCTTTCCTCTTCAGTGGCCGCATACATCTGATCAGCTCCATATACCGCCAAACGTGATCAAAACCGGCGGCCCACTCCCGGAGGTAGAAGGCATGTCTCACGACGGCGTCGGACTGCGCGCGGTCATGCGCTCGGTCGCCTTCCTCACCGCGGGCGCGCTCGCGGTGCCCCTGCTCGCCGGATGCAGTTCCGAGGACCAGGCCGGCAAGCCCCTCGCGAAGCAGGACATCGCGCCGGCCGGGCGGGCCCGGATCGCCGACGGTGGCACGCTGCGCTGGGCCGTGGACGCCGTGCCGGAGACGCTGAACACGTTCCAGGCGGACGCGGACGCGGCGACCAGCCGGGTCGCGCAGGCCGTACTGCCGTCGATGTTCCGGCTGGACGAGCGGGGCCGGCCGGAGCGCAACCCGGACTACCTGGAGTCCGCGAAGGTCGTCGACACCGAGCCGAAGCAGGTCGTGCTCTACAAGCTGAACCAGCAGGCCGTGTGGAGCGACGGCCGCGAGATCGGCGCGGCCGACTTCGCCGCCCAGTGGCGGGCCCTGTCCGGCAAGGACACCGCGTACTGGACCGCGCGCAACGCCGGGTACGAACGCATCGAGAAGATCGAGCGCGGGGCGAACGACCTGGAGGTACGGGTCACCTTCGAGCGGCCGTACGCCGACTGGCGGTCGCTGTTCTCGCCGCTGTACCCCAAGGACGTCATGGGCACCCCGGACTCCTTCAACGACGGGGCCCGCCGCAAGCTCAAGGTCACCGCCGGTCCCTTCGCCGTGAAGAAGGTGGACCGCGGTGACGACGAGGTCGTCCTCACCCGCAATCCGCGCTGGTGGGGACAGCCCGCCAAGCTCTCCGAGATCGTGCTGCGGGCCGTACCGCACGACAAGCGGGCCGCCGCGCTGGCGGCCGGGACCCTCGACCTGGCCGAGGTCGACCCCGAGTCCGCCGAGCACCTCACCCTCGCCCAGCGGGCCGGCGGCAAGGGCACGCGCACGCCGCTGCAGGGCCCGGGGGAGCGCAAGACCTCGGAGGACGAGGCGAGCGCCGACGAGGAGAGGGGCTCCGACGAGGACGGGACGAGCGCCGACCAGGAGCGGAGCTCCGAGCGGGAGGCCGGCTCCGACGAGGCCGCGGGCTCCGGCACGGGCTCCGACTCGGACAGCGACTCGGACAGCGACTCCGACTCCGACTCCGACGGGAAAGCGGGCTCCGACGAGAAGCAGGGCAAGGCGGCCGGCGGGTTCGAGCGTCGTCGGGCGGCCCTGCCGGGGTTCGAGGTCCGCACGTCGCTGGAGCCCGCGTACACCCAGCTCGCCCTCAACGGCGCAGGCGGTCCGCTCGCCGACGAGCGGGTCCGCCGGGCCGTGGCCCGCGCCCTCGACCGGGAGGCGCTCGCGAAGGCCGTCCTCAAGCCGCTCGGACTGCCCGCCGTACCGGTCGGCAGCCACCTCGCCCTGTCCGGGCAGGCCGCCTACGCCGACAACAGCGGCGCCCTCGGCGGCCAGGACACCGACGAGGCGCAGGCGCTGCTCGCCGACGCCGGTTGGGTGCTCGGCGGGCCGATCACGAAGAAGAAGGGTGAGAAGGCGGCCGGCGCCGAAGGGGAGAAGTCGGGGAAGTCGGAGAAGTCGGAGAGCTCCGAGGAGGAGTCGGCCGGCGGCGACGACGGCACGTACATCGTCGGCGAGGACGACAAGGCGCCCGGCGAGGCCGACCGCGGCGGGGAGAGCGGCAAGCACCTCGCCCAGGACGGCAAGCAGTACACGAGCAAGTCGAAGCCGGGCGGCGCGCCCGGCGCCTACGCCCCCCTGGGCACCGCCGCCCCTGCGGCCGTCCCGGCCGGGCCCGCCACGCTGGCCAAGGACGGCAAGCCGCTCACCCTCCGTTTCGTGCTCCCCTCGGGCAGCGGCTCGCGGACCCTGCGCACCGTGGCCGACCGGATCAGCCGCATGCTGAAGAAGGTCGGCATCCGCACCGAGATCTCCAAGGTGGCCGACGAGAGCTACTTCAAGGACCACATCGCGTCCGGCCAGTACGACCTCGCCCTGTACTCCTGGCCCGCCTCCGCCTTCCCCGCCACCGACGCCCGGCCCATCTTCGCCAAGCCGGTGCCGGCCGCCGACGGCTCCCTGAACGTCGAGCAGAACTACACCCGCGTCGGTACCGACCAGGTCGACCAGCTCTTCGACCAGGCCGTCGGCACCCTCGACGAGGGCGAGCACCGCGGGCTCATCCGCAAGGCCGACTCCCGTATCTGGGCGGCGGCGGGCTCCATCCCCCTCTACCAGCGTCCCCAGCTCACGGCCGCGCGAAAGGACCTGGTCAACGCCGGTTCCTTCGGATTCGAGACACCGGTCTACGAGGACATGGGCTTCCTCAAGAAGGGCTCGAAGGCGGCCCCGGGCCCGTCACGGAAGTGAGCCGCGTGGCCCTGTGGAGGCCGTCTCCGTCAGGGCCACGTACCATGGGGTGAGGCCGTGGCGTGTCCAGCCCGGCAGGGTCCGCGCGACACAGATGTCAGCGCAGGCCGTCCTCACACTCCGGGAGAAGCGCCTCAATATGGCCACGCGCCACGACATCCGCAACGTCGCCATCGTCGCCCACGTCGACCATGGCAAGACCACCTTGGTCGACGCCATGCTCAAGCAGGCCGGTGCCTTCGCCGCGCACGCCGCCGAGTCGCTTGACGACCGCATGATGGACTCGAACGACCTGGAGCGTGAGAAGGGCATCACGATCCTGGCCAAGAACACCGCGGTGAAGTACCACCCGAAGGATGGCGGCGACGTCATCACGATCAACATCATCGACACCCCTGGTCACGCCGACTTCGGTGGCGAGGTCGAGCGCGGTCTGTCGATGGTGGACGCGGTCGTGCTCCTCGTCGACGCCTCCGAGGGCCCGCTGCCCCAGACCCGTTTCGTGCTGCGCAAGGCGCTGCAGGCCCGCCTGCCCGTCATCCTGTGCATCAACAAGACGGACCGCCCCGACTCGCGCATCGACGAGGTCGTGAACGAGGCGTACGACCTCTTCCTCGACCTCGACGCCGACGAGGACCAGATCGAGTTCCCCATCGTCTACGCGTGTGCGCGTGACGGTGTCGCCTCGCTGACCAAGCCGGAGGACGGCACCGTCCCGGCCGACAGCGACAGCCTGGAGCCCTTCTTCTCCACGATCCTGTCCCACGTGCCGGCTCCGGAGTACGACGAGGCGGCCCCGCTCCAGGCGCACGTCACCAACCTGGACGCCGACAACTTCCTCGGCCGTATCGCGCTCCTGCGCGTCGAGCAGGGTGAGCTGCGCAAGGGCCAGACCGTCACCTGGATCAAGCGCGACGGCACGATGGCCAACGTCCGCATCACCGAGCTGATGATGACCGAGGCGCTCACCCGCAAGCCGGCCGAGGTGGCCGGCCCCGGTGACATCTGCGCGGTCGCCGGTATCCCGGACATCATGATCGGCGAGACCCTCGCCGACCCCGAGAACCCGATCCCGCTGCCGCTGATCACGGTCGACGAGCCGGCGATCTCCATGACCATCGGCACCAACACCTCGCCGCTGGTCGGCCGGGGCGGCACCGGCAAGGGCGCGGACAACAAGGCCGCGGTCAAGGACCGCAAGGTCACCGCCCGTCAGGTCAAGGACCGCCTGGACCGCGAGCTGGTCGGTAACGTCAGCCTCCGCGTCCTCGACACCGAGCGTCCCGACGCCTGGGAGGTCCAGGGGCGTGGCGAGCTGGCGCTGGCCATCCTGGTCGAGCAGATGCGCCGCGAGGGCTTCGAGCTGACCATCGGCAAGCCGCAGGTCGTCACCAAGGAGGTCGACGGCAAGACCTACGAGCCCGTCGAGCGCATGACGATCGACGTGCCCGAGGAGCACATGGGCGCGGTCACGCAGCTCATGGGTGTCCGCAAGGGCCGGATGGACAACATGTCCAACCACGGCTCCGGCTGGGTCCGCATGGAGTTCGTCGTGCCGTCGCGTGGCCTCATCGGCTTCCGGACCGAGTTCCTGACCGGAACCCGCGGCACCGGCATCGCGCACTCCATCCACGAGGGTCACGAGCCGTGGTTCGGCACGCTGACCACCCGTAACAACGGCTCCCTGGTCGCCGACCGCGCCGGCGCCGTCACCGCGTTCGCGATGACGAACCTCCAGGAGCGCGGCGTGCTGTTCACCGACCCCGGCACCGAGGTGTACGAGGGCATGATCGTCGGCGAGAACTCGCGCTCCGACGACATGGACGTGAACATCACCAAGGAGAAGAAGCTCACGAACATGCGGTCTTCCTCGGCCGACTCGTTCGAGGCGATCGTCCCGCCGCGCAAGCTCTCCCTGGAGCAGTCGCTGGAGTTCTGCCGCGACGACGAGTGCGTCGAGGTCACCCCGGAGGCGGTTCGCATCCGCAAGGTGAACCTGGACGCCCGTGAGCGCGCCCGCGCCGCGAGCCGCGCCAAGCACGGCTGACACTCAGCCGGCTGACAGCCCGAAGCCCGGTTGCCCCCATGGTGGGGGCAACCGGGCTTTTTGCAACCGGTTTTCGCCTCGTTCGCGAGCGGCCGCTGTCCGAAATGCGGAGATCCCTGCCCGGTACACATGTAACACGTCCGTTTCGCACCCTTCTTGCGTCGAACAGTTTGTCCAAGTTTTGGAAGATGTACGCGTCAGCTGTGACTGAATTGAGATTTAAAGACGGTGGTCGGTAGTTGGCTCATGGCAGATAGTTAGCCGCGTAGCGCTCGGGTCAATGGGTCTCGCGCCGTGGGGACGGCGCCGACTCACGAGCACCAGGGGGTGTCTGACCCTCCGTCAGGGGTGTCGGAGGACAGACATGTGCCCCCTCCTGTTGGTGAACACGTGGAGTCATGAGGAGGAGTCCCATGCGCGGTGTCACAAGCACCAGGTGGGTCACAGCGTCATCCGTAGCCGTCAAGTGCCCGTCACTGTACGGCGATTGCCACTGAGCGCAGGCGGCCGGCGGCTCGGCACGCCCAGGCGCCTACGCGCGTCCGGCTGCGCGTTTCCCGCCTGCTTCGCGGTGTCCTGACGCTTCTTCATGATCCGGTCCGCGACCGCGCACTCCTGCGCCGGTCGTCGGCTCGGCACACCCACATCCTGTGAAATGGGCGAACTGTGACAAGTCCTATCGACATCGAGGGCGGCGGAACGTCGGTCGTCGTCGACGGCGAGAAAGAGCCGAAGGCGAAACCGGACGAGGCCAAGCAGCTCGAGGGCCGGTCTCCCGGCCAGCTGATGTGGATCCGCTTCAAGCGGGACCGCACCGGCGTGATCTCGGCCTACGTGGTGATCTTCTTCTTCGTGGTCGGGCTCGCCGCGCCGCTGATCTCCAAGCTGTACGGCAAGAACCCGTACACCGTGTACGCGGACGAACGCCCCGAACTCTTCGACAGCGCGGGTGTGCCGCTGCAGCCCAACGGCGGGATCAGCGGCGAGTTCTGGTTCGGCCTGGAGCCGGGCAACGGCTACGACGTCTTCACCAAGCTGCTGTACGGCATCCGCAACTCCCTGATGATCTCCCTGGCGGTCACCCTCGCGACGGTCCTGACGGGCATCATCCTCGGTGTCGCCGCGGGCTATCTCGGCGGCAAGATCGACTACTTCGTCAGCAGGCTGATCGACTTCCTGCTGGCCCTCCCCTCGCAGCTCTTCTTCATCGCGAGCATGCCGGTCGTGGTCT
This sequence comes from Streptomyces resistomycificus, assembly GCF_001514265.1. GTDB lineage: Bacteria > Actinomycetota > Actinomycetes > Streptomycetales > Streptomycetaceae > Streptomyces > Streptomyces resistomycificus. The sequence continues at coordinate 667,084 of NZ_KQ948990.1, forward strand.
CGCTGTTCGTGAGCCCCAGGGACGAGACGCCCGTGTACGTCCGGGTGGTCGCCCTGATCTCGGTGATGTGGGTCCTGGGCTGGATGAGCCTGGCCCGCATCCTGCGCGGCACCGCGCTCGCCCTGCGGGAAAGGGAGTTCATCGAGGCGGCCAAGGTGAGCGGGGCACCGCCCGGGCGCATCATCCGCAAGGAGATCCTGCCCAACGTGGTCACGCCGATCCTGGTGCAGTCGACCTACATGCTTCCCAACTTCGTGACCGCCGAGGCCGGACTGTCCTTCCTCGGCGTGGGACTCGTCGAACCGACGCCGGACTGGGGCCAGATGTTCTCCAAGGCGGCGACCGAGCTCGTGATGCAGAACGACCTCACCTACATGTTCTTCCCGGGCATCTCGATGATCATCTTCATCGTGGCGTTCAACCTGCTCGGGGACTCGGTCAGGGACGCCTTCGACCCCAAGACGGCGCGCTGACCGCCAGGTTGTGGGCATCCGCCCGACACACACCGGCCGGCACGTAGGCCGGTTCGCACTGTCAATGCACTGGTGACACAAGATGGGTGGAATCTGAGTGATGGGTAAGGGTGGACGCCACGCGCACGCCGCGCTCTCACTGCTCGCGGCGGGGGCTCTCGTGCTCACCGGCTGCAGCGAGGGTGGCAGCAAGGGCAGCAGCAACAACAAGGACGACGAGAAGAACGCCGAGCGGCAGCAGTCCGGCATCTCCTTCGGGGACGCCAAGGCCTCGACCGGCCCGGCCGCCGAGGTCTCCGGCGCCAAACCGGGCGGCACCATCACGGTGCTCCAGCGGGACAGCTTCGCGCACCTCGACCCCGGACAGATCTACGTCTCGGACGAGATGGCGCTCTCGCAGCTGATCCACCGCGGGCTGACCTCCTACAAGGCCACCAGCGACGACGGTCAGAAGCACGAGGTCGTCGGCGACCTGGCCACCGACAGCGGCCAGACCACCGACGGCGGCAAGACCTGGACGTACAAGCTCAAGGACGGGATCAAGTGGGCCGACGGCTCCGCGATCACCGCCGCCGACGTCCGGCACACCTTCGAGCGGCTGTTCGCTCCGTTCGTCTCCAACGGCCCGACGTTCATCCAGCAGTGGATGGCCGACACCCCGGGCGCTGAGTACCGCAAGCTCCTCAAGGACGGCCCGTACGACGGCAAGCACCTGCCGGACAGCGTCCTGTCGACGCCGGACGACAAGACCATCGTCTTCAAGTTCAAGAACGCGAAACCCGACCTGCCGTACGCCCTCGCCATGGCGGGTTACTCCCTCGTGTCGGAGAAGAAGGACACCAAGGAGAAGTACGACAAGGCCCCGATGACGGCGGGCCCGTACAAGATCCAGGAGTTCAAGTCCGGCAAGTCGATGAAGCTGGTCAAGAACACCAACTGGGACCCGAAGACGGACGCGGTCCGCCACCAGTACGTCAACGAGTTCAACTTCGAGTTCAACAAGCAGTACGAGGACTCCACCAAGGCGATCCTCGACGACAGCGGCACCAACGCGACCGCGATCAGCTTCAGCAACCAGGTCGACGCGGGCAACCTGTCGAAGGTCCTCGCCGACTCGGCCCTCAAGTCCCGCACGGTCTCCGGCTACCAGCCGTACGTCGGGCAGATGAACATCAACCTGTCGCAGCCCGAGATGAAGTCGAAGGAAGTGCGCGAGGCCATCGCCTACGCACTGCCCATCACCCCGTTCGTGCGCGCCTACGGCGGCACCGACGCGATGGAGGTCGCCGGCGGTCTGATCAGCCCGACGGTGTCCGGCTACGACGCGAGCTTCGACCCCTTCGGCAAGAAGAAGAAGCCCGCGGGTGACCCGGCCAAGGCGAAGGAACTGCTCGAGAAGGCCGGCAAGGTGGGCCTGAAGCTGACCTTCGGCTACATCAACACCCCTGAGGGCCAGCAGTACTCCACCGCCATGGCCGCGGGTCTGGAGAAGGCCGGCTTCGACGTGCAGCGCCAGGAGATCCCGGCCGAGACCTACTACGACCAGGTCAGCAAGGTCAAGAACAACTACGACATCTACCACACCGCGTGGGGTGCCGACTGGCCGAGCGCGTCCACCGTGATCCCGCCGCTGTACGACGGCCGCCAGATCCAGGACGGTGCCTCCAACTACTCGCACATCAACGACCCCAAGGTGAACGCCGACATCGACCGCGTCACCGCCCTGACCGACCCGGTCAAGGCCGCCGAGGAGTGGAACAAGATCAACGAGTACATCGTGAAGGACGTCGTCTCCAACATCCCGACGGCGTACTACAAGCAGACCCAGATCGCCGGGTCCAAGATCGGCGGCCTCGTGTACGACGACGTCATCGGCGGCGTCGACCCGCGCAGGCTGTTCGTGAAGTAACCCGTCCAAGCGGCCTCAGGTGCGCCCCGTCCCGTCCCGCGACGTGACGTGGCGCACCGCGCCGCCCAGGCTTCCGACGCCCGAAAGCTGCCACTGAGATGCTGCGCTTCCTCTTCCGCCGGATCCTCGGCTCCCTGGTGATCCTGCTTCTGCTGACCGTGGTCGCCTTCCTGCTGTTCTTCGGTATGCCCCGCGATCCGGCGCTGCTGATGTGCGGCAAGACGTGCACCCCCGACGCCCTCGCGAACATCCACCACACCCTCGGGCTCGACAAGTCGATCCCGGAGCAGTACTGGATCTTCCTGCAGGGTCTGGTGATGGGCCGCGACACCTTCCCGCAGGGGCCCTGCCCGGCCCCCTGTTTCGGCTACTCGTACCACACCAACGAGGCGGTCTGGTCGACCCTGATGGACCGGCTGCCGCTCACGCTCTCCCTGGCGTTCGGCGCCACCATCGTCTTCCTGTTCGTCGGGCTCGGTACCGGACTGGTCGCCGCATGGAAGCGCGGCACACTCGTCGACAAGTCGTTCACCGCCGGCTCGATGGTGATCAGCTCGATGCAGATCTACTTCCTCGGCCCCCTGGCGCTGGCGATCCTGGTGTACCAGACGCACATCTTCGACGAACCCAGGTACACCAGCCTCACCGACAACCCGGCCGCCTGGTTCACCGGACTGCTGATCCCCTGGGCCGTGCTCTCGACGATCTTCGCCGCGCAGTACACCCGTATGGCGCGCTCCGCGATGATCGAGCAGCTCCAGGAGGAACACGTCCGCACGGCCCGCGCCAAGGGCATGAGCCGCCGCTTCGTGTTCTTCCGGTACGCATGGCGCGGCTCCCTCATCCCGATCATCACCATCCTCGGCATCGACCTCAGCTCGCTGCTCGGCGGCGCGATCATCACCGAGTACACCTTCGGGCTACCGGGGCTGGGACGGCTCGCGGTGGAGTCCGTGCAGTTCAGCGATCTTCCACTGCTGCTCGGGGTGATGATCTTCTCCGCCGCCGCGATCCTGCTGTGCAACATCATCGTCGACGCCTGCTACGCCTTCATCGACCCGCGCGTGCGGCTGTCCTAGGAGCTCTGTCGTGACCACTGTGACCAAGGAAGCCGGTGCTCCTTCGCCGGCCGACGCGGGCGCCTTCCTCTCGGTGCGGGACCTGCACGTCAGCTTCAAGACCGAGGACGGGATCGTCAGGGCCGTGGACGGGCTCTCCTTCGACCTGGAGCGCGGCAAGACGCTGGGCATCGTCGGCGAGTCCGGCTCGGGCAAGTCCGTGACCAACCTGACCATCCTGGGCCTGCACAGCCCGAAGTTCACCACCGTCGAGGGCGAGATCCTCCTGGAGGGCAAGGAGCTGACGACCGCCCGGGAGTCCGAGCTGGAGAAGCTGCGCGGCAACAAGGTCGCCATGATCTTCCAGGACCCGCTCACCGCCCTGTCGCCGTACTACACGGTGGGCCGGCAGATCGCCGAGCCGTTCATGAAGCACATGGGTGCCTCCAAGAAGGCGGCGTGGGAGCGGGCGGTGGAGATGCTCGGCAAGGTCGGCATCCCCAACCCCAAGGAACGGGCGAAGGACTACCCGCACCAGTTCTCCGGCGGCATGCGCCAGCGCGCGATGATCGCGATGGCCCTGGTCTGCGACCCCGACCTGCTGATCGCGGACGAGCCGACCACCGCCCTCGACGTGACCGTCCAGGCACAGATCCTCGACCTCCTGAACGACCTCCAGCAGGAGTTCGGGTCGGCGATCATCTTCATCACGCACGACCTCGGCGTCATCGCCGACATGGCCGACGACATCATGGTGATGTACGCGGGCGGCGCGATCGAGCGCGGCACCACGAACCAGGTCCTCCGCTCCCCGCAACACCCGTACACCTGGGGCCTGCTGAACTCCATGCCCCGGCTGGACTCGGACCTCTCGGCCGCGCTCGCGCCGATCCCCGGCGCCCCGCCCTCCCTGCTCACCCCGCCGTCCGGCTGCCGTTTCCATCCGCGCTGCACCTTCCAGGACCGCGTCGGCGGCAACCGATGTGTCACCGAACGCCCGCCGCTGGCCCCGGACCGGGCCTCCGCCTGCCATCTCACGGCGGAGCAGAAGCGGACCATCTTCGTCGAAGAGATCAAGCCCCGCCTGGGCTAGGAGGACCCGTCATGAAAGAGGACCTCGTCCTCCCCGCCCCACGCGAGGCCGCCACGGACGGCGCCGGTGAACCGCTGCTCGTGGTGGAGGGGCTCCGCAAGCACTTCCCGATCAAGGGCGGCTTCCCGATCCGGCGCACGGTCGGCGCCGTGCAGGCCGTCGACGGCATCGACCTGACCGTGCGAGCCGGCGAGAGCTTCGGCCTGGTGGGGGAGTCGGGCTGCGGAAAGTCCACGACCGGCCGGCTGATCACGCGGCTCCTGGAGCCCACCTCCGGGACCATCTCGTACCGCGGCAAGGACATCACGCACGCCGGCCGCAAGCAGCTCGCGCCGATCAGGTCCGAGATCCAGATGATCTTCCAGGACCCGTACTCCTCACTCAACCCCCGCCAGACGGTCGGCAAGATCATCTCCGGGCCGATGGAGATCAACGGGATCGAGCCGACGGGCGGCCGGGAGAAGCGGGTCCGTGAGCTCCTGGAGATCGTCGGCCTCAACCCCGAGCACTACAACCGTTTCCCGCACGAGTTCTCCGGCGGCCAGCGCCAGCGCATCGGTGTCGCCCGCGCCCTGGCCCTCGAACCGAAGCTGATCGTGGCCGACGAACCGGTCTCCGCACTGGACGTCTCCATCCAGGCACAGGTCGTCAACCTGCTCCAGAAGGTCCAGCAGGAGCTCGGCATCGCGTTCCTGTTCATCGCCCACGACCTGGCTGTCGTACGGCACTTCTCGCAGCGCGTGGCGGTCATGTACCTCGGCAAGGTGATCGAGGTCGGCGACCGCGAATCCATCTACACCCGCCCCCGCCACCCCTACACGCACGCCCTGCTGTCGGCCGTACCCGAGGTGAACCTGCACGACGAGGAGGCCGGCCGGCGGGAGCGCATCCGGCTGGCCGGCGACGTCCCCTCGCCCATCTCGCCGCCCTCCGGCTGTCGGTTCCGCACCCGCTGCTGGAAGGCACAGGACAAGTGCGCGGCACAGGAGCCGCCGCTGGTCCGGCTGTCCGGGAACCGCGACGGCCACCTGACGGCCTGTCACTTCCCGGAGGACCCGACGATCGAGGGCCGCGAGGAGGACATCGTCCTCGACCCGGCGCTGGCCGCGCTGGAGGAGGACATCGAGCGCCCGTAGCCGCAGGCCGGCCGGCCGCCGGGCACGGTGGCGACGTCCGGTGCGGCGGGGGCGCACGGTCCCCGCTTTCCTCGTCGCCGCACTGCCGGTCAGTCGGCTGCCTGGGACGGTGGCGATGTCCGGTGCGGCGGGGCGCGCGGCCCTCGCCCTCCTCGTCGCCGTACTGCTCGACGACCGACCCGCAGCCCCGCCTCGTCCTGGAACCGGGACGAGCTGTCGGCGTCGAGGAAGCACGGGGGTGTCCACCTGCTGCTCCTCGAAGTCGGGCAGGTGAGCGTAACCATGTAGGAGTGAGTGTCGTTGTCGGAGTGTGAATCTGACGGAATGGGCGAAGACGCAGGGCGTGCATCCGCAGACCGCGTATCGCTGGTTCCGTGAGGGGACGTTGCCGGTACCGGCTCAGCGGGTCGGGCCGCGCACGATCCTGGTGAACATCGATGCGAACACCACGCCCGAGGCCATCGGCGGTCTGGGCCTGTATGCCCGCGTGCCCTCGCACGATCAGAAGACCGATCTGGAACGCCAGGTCGCTCGGCTGTCGGCGTGGGCGGCGAAGGCCGGTCACCGAGTCGTTCGTGTGGAGGCGGAGATCGCTTCCGGGATGGACGGCTGTCGTTCCAAGGCCCGGCGTCTGCTGGCCGACCCGAACGTGAGCACCGTGGTGGTGGAGCACAAGGACCGGCTCGGCCGGATGAACGTCGAGCTTGTCGAGGCTGCCTTGTCCGCGACGGGCCGTCGCCTGCTGGTGGTGGATGACGGCGAGGTCGAAGACGACCTGGTGCGGGACATGGTGGAGGTACTGACGTCGTTCTGCGCCCGTCTGTACGGGCGCAGGTCGGCGAAGAACCGCGCCCGCAAGGCACTGGAAGCGGCCGAACATGGCTGACCTCCGCCCGATCGCCGTGCCGTTCGTCGCCCTCGGCCCGTCCGGTGTGGCGGTTCGTACCCGGCTGGGGGACCTCACGCCCTCGGATGAGAAGGTTCTGCGCTTGGTGGGTGCGCACTTGGGCTCGCTCGCCTCGAAGGACCTTAAAACGCGTTGCGCCGACGGCCTGGAGCACTCCACCGAGTCATGGGCGGCCCGTAAGCGGGACCTGACGGCCCAGTCGTCGTCCAGGTGGGCCGGGTCGATCACGAAGGCCACGCATGACCAGTGGGCGCTCGCCCGGCGCGGCCAGGCCGCACACGTGCAGTCCCTCGAAGCCGGTATCACGACGATCCGGCACCGGCTGTCGCTGCCGGTCGGGCAGAAGGGCACCAAGCGGACTTTGGGCGGCTACCGCTCGGCGCACGAGTGGTTCCACAAAGCGCGCCGCCTGCATGTGCTGGAGGACCGGCTCGACCGTGTTCGGGCCGACCGGGAAGCGGGCCGGGTGCAGGTCGTGCGTGGCGGTAAACGTCTGCTGGGCACCCGTGACAACCTCGACAAGGCGCAGCTCACCGAGGCCCAGTGGCGTGAGCGGTGGGAAGCCGGGCGCTGGTTCCTGAAGGCGGACGGCGAGTCGGGGAAAAGGTTCGGCAACGAGACGATCCGCATCACGCCCGGGGGCGAAGTATCGATCAAACTCCCGGCCCCGCTCGCCGGCCTGGCGAACGCCGAGCACGGCCGGTACGTACTCGCTGCGAAGGTGCGATTCCCTCACCGGGGGCATGAGTGGGCCGACCGCGTGGAGGCCAACCGGGCCGTGGCCTACCGCATCCACTACCACACGGAGCGCGGGCGCTGGTACGTGGACGCCTCCTGGCAGATCCCCCCCACCAAGACCATCCCACTCAAAGCCGCCCTCGCCGATGGCGTGATCGGTGTGGACACCAACGCCGATCACCTCGCCGCATGGCGCCTGGACACTCACGGCAACCCGACTGGCCGGCCGCGCCGGTTCTTCTACGACCTGTCCGGCAACGCCCAGCACCGCGACGCCCAGCTACGTCACGCCCTCACGCGGCTGCTGAACTGGGCCAAGACCTGCGGCGTCAAGGCCATCGCGGTCGAAGACCTCGACTTCCAGGCCGAGAAAACCAGAGAGAAGCACGGTCGCAAGCGCCGATTCCGGCAACTCATCTCCAGCATGCCGACCGGCAGGCTCCGCGCCCGGCTGACCTCCATGGCCGACGCCACAGGTATCGCGATCATCGCCGTGGACCCGGCCTACACGAGCAAGTGGGGCGCCCAGCACTGGCAAAAGCCCATGGCCGGCCCCACCCGTAAGACCACCCGGCACGATGCGGCGAGCATCGCGATCGGACGACGCGCCCAAGGTCACCCGATCCGGCGACGGACGACACCGCCCCGTGCACACCAGAGCGATGTGCACGAGCATCGGACCGTCCAGGCCGACCGGCGTGCCCCTGGACGTGAGGGACCCCGCCCCCGCATCCCCGGACCACGGACACGATCCGTGCCGCCGGACGCGGCGCGTACGCGGGCAACCAGGACATCCACAACCGTTCGGGGTGTCCGCAGTGACCAGGTATGGGTCCAAGACTCACTCCTGCTCACTGATTAGGAACGGTGGACCGGCTGAGCACCTGCGCAGTCGTCCGGTTCCGCACCCGACGTCCAGGGCGGATCGGGCCGACACCACGGAGCCGAGGCAGAAGTCGCCCCCCGCCTGCCCGGGTTCGGCGTCTCGTGCAGCGCGAGGCGCAGACGGCCTCCAGCGCGTTCGACGCCGCCGGCACGGTCCCGGGGCCCGCGAACGACCGATCAACCGTCGCGGCGGTCTGTCACGCCGGGGTGCGGCGGATGACAGGATCGGGAGTTCGCACGGGGTCGTCCGCACGGGACGCGGGAAGGGGCGGGAGTTGCTGCATCACGTGGAGCTGTGGGTGCAGGACCTGGGGCGCGCGGCGGGACCGTGGGGATGGCTGCTGGAACGCCTGGGCTACGAGCAGTACCAGAGCTGGGCCGACGGCCGCAGCTGGCGGGCGGGGGAGACGTACATCGTCCTCGAACAGTCACCGGCGCTGCGCCCCGGCGAGCCGTACGACCGGATGCGGCCGGGCCTGAACCACCTGGCCTTCCACGTGCCGAGCCGCGCGGACCTCGACGCCCTGGCCGGGGCGGCGCCGGAACACGGCTGGACCCTGATGTTCCCCGACCGCCACCCCTACGCGGGCGGACCCGGCCACTGCGCCGGATATCTGGAGAACGGGGACGGTTTCGAGGTGGAGCTGGTGGCGCGGGAGGGCGGGCGCAGCCCGGCGAGCGGAACCGGGTGACGGAACCGGGTGACGGAACCGGGTGACGGAACCGGGTGACGGAACCGGGTGACGGAACCGGGTGACGGAACCGGCTGACGGAACCGGGTGACGGAACCGGCTGACGGGCGGCTCGCTTAATGGTTCGACAATCGGACGCCGGTCCGGGATGCTCACCGTCGATGACAAGAACAGACACTCCTCCCGCGTGGGACGAGCGCACCCAGCTGACCACCTTCCTCGACTACGCCCGTGACACCGCCCGTGCCAAGTGCGAGGACGTCTCGGCGGAGAACGCCCGCAAGGCGCCCCTGCCGGGTTCGCCGCTGATGACCCTGAGCGGACTGGTCAACCACCTCCGCTGGGTCGAGTACTACTGGTTCCAGGTGGTCTTCCTCGGCGAGGAGGACAAGGGCCCCTGGACGGACGAGGACCCCGACCGCGAGATGCGCATCGCGGTGGACTTCCCGCTCTCCGACGTCCTCACGGAGTACGCCGAACAGGCCGCCCGTTACCGCGAGTTGGTCGCCGCCCACGACCTCGACGCCAAGGCCGAGCGCTCGAACGGCGACGGCCGTCGGGTCGACCTCCGCTGGATCCTCCTCCACCTGATCGAGGAGACGGCCCGGCACAACGGCCACCTGGACATCGTGCGCGAACTGGTCGACGGGCGCACCGGAGTGTGAGGCTTTGGGTGGAGTCTCAAATGTGCCGGGCCCTCAGGCGGGCCGGCCGAGTCGCTCACTCCCCGGCGGGGAGGCGCAGGTGAGGATCCGTCCTGACCGTCGGCCGGTCAGGACGGAAGATTTCATGTCGGCGTCGATTCCCCCCAAGACACTACGTCGGAGGCGACGAAAAAATCAGTACTTGATGACCCATGTCATCTTCTTCCGCCCGGGGGAATTTCCGGTGCCGGTGCTCTTGCCGCACTTCACCTGTCCGCTGACCACCTTGAGGTAGCTGCACTTCGTGGAGAAGATGGTCGTCTTGGCGTTGTTGCGGAGGCTTGCCCAAGTCCAGCCCTGTGCCTTGTCGCAGGTGCGAGCGTACAAGGCCTTTTCCTTGCCGGAATGAGCCAGGCACCAGCCGGCACGGTTGTACTCCGTGTAGAGCTTGGATCCGTTGTTCCCCCACCACTGCTTCTTCGTGTTCTTACACGTCGCCTGCGTTATCTTCTCGTCCTTCCAGTTCATCTGTAGGCACTTTCCAGTGGCCTGGTTGACGAGGTGGAAGGCGGTGCCACCGCCCGCAGCCTGTGCAGGTGAAACGGAGCCCAGAACCGAGACTCCGAGGGCGAAGGCTCCGGCGGAAATCCCCAGTTTCTTGATGCTCTTCACAGTGATCCACTCGCTTCCTGGTGTGACGGCGACCATGCGTTATGCAGATCATTCTTACTGCCGTGCACCTGACAGCAGGGGGACTTGAGGAACCTCAGAGGTGGGAACCCCTAATTTTGCATGGAGTTGCCGACTGATCGGTCGAGCGGAGGGGCGCGCGCCTTGCGAACGGAATACCGATGCGGCCCAGCACAGTCCGGATCGACTGGGGTGGTGATGGATCGACCATGCATCGCAGGGCAGGGTCCAGGGCTGACCCCACAGCCGCGGATGGCGCTTGGCTCAAATTGAGGAGCGCGGCCGTGGGCTGCGGACTCGATCTCGCAATCCCGCCTTGGCCGGACATGGCATGAGAAGGCCCGCACCCCGGGGAGGGGCGCGGGCCTTCGTCCCCTGGATCGGACGTTCGTGGGCTCGGGTCAATGGGCCGGGAAAGTCCGTTCCATCAGGGGGCGGCTGACCAAAGGGGTGTGTCAGGCCGCCGCCTGGGGGTCCTTGGAGAGACGGGGAGCCGGAACGGTTCCGTCCGTCTCAGGGTAGTGGCAGGCGGTGAGGTGGCCGGGCTTGTTGCCCTCGACCTGGACCAGCGGCGGGGCCTCGCTCGCGCACTTGTCCGTCGCCTTCCAGCAGCGCGTACGGAAGCGGCAGCCGGAGGGCGGGTTGATCGGGGACGGCACGTCGCCCTTGAGGAGGATACGCTCCCGGGCCGGCACGTCGTCCGCGGTGGCCTCGGGCACGGCGGACAGCAGGGCCCGCGTGTAAGGGTGGCGCGGATTGCCGTAGAGGTCGTCCCGGTCCGCGATCTCGACGATCTTGCCGAGGTACATGACCGCCACGCGCTGCGAGAAGTGGCGGACGATCGCCAGGTCGTGGGCGATGAAGACGAAGGCGATGCCCAGGTCCTTCTGCACCTGCTGGAGCAGGTTGACGACCTGTGCCTGGATGGAGACGTCCAGTGCGGAGACCGGCTCGTCGGCCACGATCAGCTTCGGTTCGAGGGCCAGCGCGCGGGCGACACCGATGCGCTGGCGCTGGCCGCCGGAGAACTCGTGCGGGAAGCGGTTGTAGTGCTCGGGGTTGAGGCCGACGATCTCCAGGAGCTCACGGACCCGCTTCTCCCGGCCGCCCGTCGGCTCGATCCCGTTGATCTCCATCGGCCCGGAGATGATCTTGCCGACCGTCTGCCGCGGGTTCAGGGACGCGTACGGGTCCTGGAAGATCATCTGGATCTCGGACCTGATCGGCGCGAGCTGCTTGCGGCCGGCGTGCGTGATGTCCTTGCCGCGGTACGAGATCTTGCCGCCCGTCGGCTCCAGGAGCCGCGTGATCAGCCGGCCGGTCGTCGACTTGCCGCAGCCGGACTCGCCGACCAGGCCCAGGCTCTCGCCCTCGGCGACCGAGAAGTCGAGCCCGTCGACGGCCTGCACGGCGCCGACCGTGCGCCGGATCGGGAAGCCGCCCTTGATCGGGAAGTGTTTGGTCAGACCGCTGACGTCCAGGAGGGGGTTCGCGTTGCTCATGATGGTGAAGTCCCGTCTCGTGTCCGTCAGTTGTGCCGGGATACGGCGAAGTCGGCGAAGAATTCCTGGCGCTGCTCCGGCGTGAGGTGGCAGGCGGAACCCCTGCCGCCCACGACCTCGAGCGCCGGCTGCTCGGTCGAGCACAGCCCGCCCGCGACCTTCTCGGCGAAGGAGCACCGCGGGTGGAAGCGGCAGCCCGACGGCGGGTTCAGCAGCGAGGGCGGCGAGCCCGGGATCGGCGACAGCGGCACGTCCACCGGGCCGTCCAGGGTCGGCATCGAGTTCATCAGACCCAGCGTGTAGGGGTGCCGTGGGGTACGCAGCACCTCCTGCTTGGTGCCGCGCTCCACACACCGGCCGCCGTACATCACCAGCACGTCGTCCGCGATGTCGGCGATGACACCGAGGTCGTGCGTGATGAAGACGATCGCCGTGCCGAACTCCTGCTGGAGGTCCTTCAGCAGGTCCATGATCTGCGCCTGGACCGTCACGTCGAGCGCCGTGGTCGGCTCGTCCGCGATCAGCAGCTCGGGGTCGCAGACCAGGGCCATCGCGATCATCGCGCGCTGGCGCATACCGCCGGAGAACTGGTGCGGGTAGTCGTCCACCCGCATGTCCGGCTGCGGGATCCCCACCCGCTTCAGCATCTCGATCGCCCGCGCCCGGGCCTCCTGCTTGGAGGCGCCGGTGTGCTTGCGGTACGTCTCACCGATCTGCTTGCCGATGGTGTGGTACGGCGACAGCGAGGCCAGGGCGTCCTGGAAGATCATCGCCATCTTGTTGCCGCGCAGCTTCTCCAGCTCGGACTCCCGGGCCGTGATCAGCTCCTTGCCGTCGAGCAGGATCTCGCCGTCGATCGCGGTGCGATGCCGGTCGTGCAGGCCCAGGATCGTCAGGTTGGTGACGGACTTGCCGGACCCCGACTCACCCACGATGCCGAGCGTCTTGCCCTTCTCGAGGTCGAAGGTGAGCCCGTCGACGGCCTTGACGATGCCGTCCTCGGTGGAGAAGTGGACTTTCAGGTCCCTGACGGAGAGGAAGGCCTGCTGATCGGTGCTCGTCACGGGGACGCTCCTGGGGGGTGATGCCGGGGGGTAGCTGAGGGGACCCGGGTCAGGCGAGCCGGATGCGCGGGTCGATGAGGGCGTAGACGGCGTCCACGATGATGTTGGCGAAAACGATGCCGGCCGCCGCGATCATGGTGAGACCGAGCAGCATCGGCAGGTCGCTGTCGGTGACCGCGCGGACAGCGCGCAGACCGAGCCCCTGGATGCTGAACGTCGACTCCGTGATGATGGCGCCGCCGATCAGGGTTCCCATGTCGATGCCGAAGATCGTCACGATCGGGCCCATCGCACCGCGCCAGGCGAAGCGGAAGAAGACGGAGCGGCGGGACAGGCCCTTTGCCCGTGCCGTGCGCACGTAGTCCTCGCTGAGCTGTTCCACCAGCTGCGAGCGGGTCATACGCGTGTAGTTGGCCGTGAAGATGATCGACAGCACGAGCCAGGGCAGCAGCAGGCCCGAGGCCCAGGCGACGGGGCTGTCGGTGAAGGGCGTGTACGAGGGCTGGTCCAGCAGGTGAAGCTGGCTCACCAGCAGGAACATCGCGATGTAGCCGACGAAGTAGATCTGCATCGACGAGCCGATGAGGGAGAAGGAGCTGGCGGCCTTGTCGAGGAACGTGCCCTGCTTGACCGCGGCCACCATGCCCGTGCCGATACCGATGATCAAGAAGAAGAAGGCCGCGCCGATGGCCAGCGAGATGGTGGTGGGGATATCGCCCTTGAGCGTCTCGAAGACCGGTTGGTTGTTGGCGAACGAGTAGCCGAGGCAGGGCGCGTTGCAGTGTCCGACACCCGTGTAGTCGCGACCCACGAAGATGCCCTCAAGCCAGTGCCAGTACTGCACCGGCATCGGGTCGGCGATGCCGAGGTTCGCCCTCACCTGCGCCAGCAGGTCGTCAGGGCAGACCTTGCCGCAGGCCATCCGCGCCGGGTCGCGCGGGATGGCGTAGAAGAGGAAGAAGGTGACGGCGCTGATGATCAGCAGAATGACGAGCGCGCCGAGCACTCGACGGATCAGGAAACGGAACATGGGTGAAGGCTTTCCGGACGGGGCGCCGTCGCCGGGGGGTGTGGGGAGCGTGGACGGGGCCGGGGCGGCGGTCGGTCGGACCGCCGCCCCGAGGAAACGTCAGGCCTTGGCGAAGACCTTGCCGATGGCGACGCAGGTGTCACCGGCGTTGTAGACCACGCCGCCGACCTTGGAACCGTAGAAGTAGTTCCGGATCGGGTTGTAGTCCGGGACGCAGGCCGCGAGCTCCATGATCTGCTTGTCGATCGCGCCCCAGGCCGCGTTGGCCTTGTCCGCGTCGGTGATGGCGGTGGCCGCGGCGATGGCCTTGTTCACGCTGGTGTTGTCCAGCTGCGACCAGTTGACGCCGCCGTCGGCGATCTGGCTACCGTCCCAGCAGGGCTGGATGACCGCGTAACCGGCCGGCCAGTCCGGGCCCCAGCCGGCCGCGAACATGTCGAACTTGTTGTCCAGCTGGCCGATCTCGGAGTAGAACGTGGTCTTGTCCACCTGCTGCGTCACCACGTCGAAGCCCGCCTTGGTGAGGGCGTTCTTGATGGTCACGGCTTCCTTGACGGCCTTGTCGGACTGCTGGAAGGCGATGACGATCTTCTGGCCTTCGGCGCCGGCCTCCTTCAGGAGCGCCTTGGCCTTCTCCGGGTCACCGGTCGGCTTGGTCTTCTTGCCGTACAGGTCGAAGTCCACGTGGCCCGGGGTGAGCGGGGAGATGATCGTGGTCGCGGTCGCGGTGACGGCCGAGCCACCGCGCTGCTGCTTCAGCTGCTGCGCCGGCCACGCCCAGTTGAGCGCCTGACGGACCTTGACGTCCTTGATGCGCGTCATGTTGATGGGGAAGTAGTAGCAGGTCGTGTCGACCTGGGTCAGCACGCGCTTCTTCATCGTGGCGTCGCCGAACACCTTCGTGATGCGCTCGGGGGCGACCTCGTTGAGCAGGGAGAGCGCGTACTGGTCGTTCCCGGAGTCCGCGATGTAGCGGTCCGTGGAGGCCAGCGACTGGAAGCCGAACTGCATGACGACCTTGTCCGGGTAGCCGTTGCGGCACGGGTCCTTGTCCGCCTCCCAGTGCTCGTTGCGCACCAGGGTCAGGGACTTGTCGACGCTGCGGGACTGGATCTTGTACGGGCCGCAGGAGTACGGGCGCTGGTCGTACTTCTTCTTGGTGTCGTGCTTCTTGGGCACGATCGCGAAGCCGCGCATGGCCAGCATGAACGGGAAGTCGGCGTGCGCCTCCTTCAGACGGAAGGTGACGGTGTTGCCGTCCGTCTCGATGGAGGAGAGGTGCTTGCCCTCGTAGGGGCCCTTGTACTTGTCGCCGCCCTCGAGCCAGCCCTGCGGGTAGCGGGGGCCCTCGGTGACGAAGGAGGCGAAGAGACGCTCGAACGTGTGGCGGACGTCGTCGATGGTGACGTCGGCGCCGTCCTCCCACTTCACGCCGTCCTTCAGCGTGAAGGACCAGGTCTTGCCGCCGTCCTTCACCGTGCCCGCGTCCGTGGCGAGGTCGCCGACCAGGGTGGTGTTGCCCTTGGAGTCGACCCGGTAACCGGTCAGGCCACGCAGGAACAGGACCGAACCGGCGCCCGTGTACGACGAGTAGATCTGCGCCGGGTCCAGGTGGTCGAAGTCGATCTGGTCGAGCGTGTAGATCGTGCCGCCCTTGCGGGCACCCGGCATCTCCGGGGCGGGGCCCTGGGAGTCGGTCTTGGTGCCGACCGTGATCTTGGCAGCCTTGCCCTGCGGAGCCTTGGTGGAGCTACCGCCGTCGCCACCGGCGTTGCCGCTGCTGCACGCGCTCAGAACGGTGGTCGCGCCTGCCGCCACGGTGGTGGCTATCAGGAAGTTTCTGCGGGAAAAGGACATGGCTACCTGCCTGATGTGATGGATGAGAGAGACGGGCTACGAGCTGTCGGTCTCCGGACGACGATGACCGGGCCGGGTGGGACTCAGCGCTTGGACTTCGGGTCGAGTGCGTCGCGGACCGAGTCGCCGAGCAGGTTGAAGGCGAGGACGAAGATGATCATCGATACGCCAGGGAAGATCATGAACGTGATGTCGTCCGTGTAGAACTGCGCACCGCGCTGGATCATCACGCCCCAGTCCGGGGTCGGGTCCTGGATGCCGACGCCGAGGAAGGCGAGACCCGCCTCCGCGGTCACGAACGCCGGGAGGGCGAGCGTGGACTGGATCAGGATCGGCGTCCACAGGTTGGGTAGCAGTTCCTTGAAGATGATCCGGGCCGGAGAGGCACCGGTCACCTTCGCCGCCTCGACGAACTCGCGTTCCCGCAGGGCGAGTACCTGACCGCGAAGGAGACGCGCGATCGAGGCCCAGCCGAAGGCCGTCAGGAGCACGATCAGGCAGACGCCGCGCGCCCAGGCCGGGATCTCCTCGTCCGCGGCGTAGAAGAGGCCGTACACGACCGGCGTGAAGGCGATGAAGAACAGAGTGGAGGGGAACGACAGCACGATGTCGATGACCCGGCTGACGAAGTAGTCCGTCCTTCCGCCCAGGTAGCCGGCGGTGATGCCCACAACCACACCGATGACGGTCACGAGGATCGTGGTGACCGTGGCGATCATCAGCGAGGTCCGGATGCCGTAGAGCAGGAAGGTGAAGACGTCGCGTCCCATGGACGGCTCGACGCCGAACCAGAAGTCGCCGTCGATGCCACCGTTGGGCTTGATGGGGAAGCCCGCATCGTTGAGCAGGGTGCCGATCGGCGCGTCCTGCCCGTACTGCGTGTACGGGTTCTTGCCGTACAGCTTGGCAATCAGCGGAGCGGTGATCGCGATCACGAAGAAGAAGATCACGATGCAGGCCGATGTGAAGCCCGTACGGTCACGTTTGAACCGGCGCCACGCGAGCTGCCCGGGAGACCTGCTCTCGGTGGCCTTCGGAGCGGGAGAAGTGATCGACTTCTCGACGGTCTCGTCGGTCACCTCGAGCGGGGCAGCCGCAGATGGAGTTGGGGGGGTCATGGTGCTCCTGGCCCACGGAAAAGTCTGATGACTCCGCAGGGCACTCCCTACGGGCTACGCCGGACTTTTTCAACGCAATTCGTTCAAGGTCAATAAATTCTCGGTCGGCTTGGGTTTCTCTTTACGTTCTTTACCTTCCCTTGACTGTCCCGTAGCTACGCGTGTAGCGCCTCGTGATCAGGTCGTGTCTTACATCGGGCCAATTGGACTATTCAGGCAATGAGTTCGATATACGGACGGCTCTATATCGGAATGCGTACACCAGGGGGTTGTTTTCCAACGGTTCGGCATCGCTTGGTGAAGATCCATTGCGTGCCCCGACGAAGATCCACTGTTTGGTAACCGGATCGTCCGGTTCGTCGCCTCGATCGGGCGCGTGCATCCGGATGACGCGTCCCTCCAAAGGCCCGGGCCTATGTGCGACATTCACTGTTTGCCCCGATATTTACCGATAACGGATCGGCGCCCGCGCGTCGGTGTCACAGGGCATTCATAGGAGGCACTCCATGCGTGGAGCCACTCACGCCAAATGGGTCGCGTGCGCGACAGCGGCCGCCCTCACGGCAACGGCCTGCGGAGGCGGCGGCAGCGCCAGCGGCGGCGACACCGGCGCGGTGCTCAGCTCCTCCTGGGGTGACCCGCAGAACCCGCTGGAGCCGGCCAACACCAACGAGGTGCAGGGCGGCAAGGTCCTCGACATGATCTTCCGGAGTCTGAAGCGGTACGACCCGGAGACCGGCAAGGCCGAGGACATGCTCGCCGAGAAGATCGAGACCTCGGACTCGCAGACCTTCACCATCACCGTCAAGGACGGCTGGACCTTCAGCAACGGCGAGAAGGTCACCGCCCAGTCCTTCGTCGACGCCTGGAACTACGGCGCCAGCCTGAAGAACAACCAGAAGAACGCGTACTTCTTCGGCTACATCGAGGGCTACGACAAGACGCACCCCGAGAACGGCGGCAAGCAGAGCGCCGACACGCTCTCCGGACTGGACGTCGTCGACGCCCGGACCTTCACCGTCAGGCTCAACCAGAAGTTCTCGACGTTCCCCGACACCCTCGGCTACCCCGCCTACGCCCCGCTCCCGAAGGCGTTCTTCGACGACCACGAAGCCTGGGTGAAGAAGCCGGTCGGCAACGGCCCCTACACCGTCGACTCGTACACCAAGGGCTCCCAGATGTCCCTGCGCGCCTGGGACGGCTACCCCGGCGACGACAAGGCGCAGAACGGCGGCGTGGACCTGAAGGTCTACACCGACAACAACACCGCCTACACCGACCTGATGGCCGGCAACCTCGACCTGGTCGACGACGTGCCCGCCTCCCAGCTCAAGAACGTGCGGAACGACCTCGGCGACCGCTACATCAACACCCCGGCCGGCATCATCCAGACCCTCGCCTTCCCGTTCTACGACGACGCGTGGAACAAGCCGGGGATGGAGAAGGTCCGCACCGGACTGTCCCGGGCGATCAACCGTGAGCAGATCACCGACACCATCTTCCAGAAGACCCGCACCCCCGCCACCGACTGGACCTCCCCGGTCCTCGGCGAGGACGGCGGCTTCAAGGAAGGTCTGTGCGGGGACGCCTGCGAGTACGACGCCGCCGCGGCCAAGAAGCTCATCGAGGAGGGCGGCGGTCTCCCCGGCGGCCAGGTCAAGATCACGTACAACGCGGACACCGGCTCCCACGGCCAGTGGGTCGACGCGGTCTGCAACTCGATCAACAACGCCCTCGACAACGACCGGGCCTGCGTCGGCAACCCGGTCGGCACCTTCGCCGACTTCCGCAACCAGATCGGCGACGAGAAGATGCCCGGCCCGTTCCGCGCCGGCTGGCAGATGGACTACCCGCTCATCCAGAACTTCCTGCAGCCGCTCTACTACACCAACGCCTCCTCCAACGACGGCAAGTGGACCAACAAGGACTTCGACAAGCTCGTCGACGAGGCCAACGCCGAGACCGACACCGCCAAGGCGGTCGCGAAGTTCCAGGAGGCCGAGGAGGTCCTGAGGGACAACATGGGCGCCATCCCGCTCTGGTACCAGAACGGCAGCGCGGGCTACTCGGACCGGCTGTCCAACGTGAAGCTCAACCCCTTCAGCGTCCCCGTCTACGACGAGATCAAGGTCGGCTGATCGTCCATGGGACGGTACGTCGTCCGGCGGCTGCTCCAGATGATCCCGGTCTTCGTCGGGTCCACGCTGCTGATCTTCCTCATGGTCAACGTGATGGGCGACCCGATCGCGGGCCTGTGCGGCGACAAGCAGTGCGACCCGGCGACGGCCGCCCAGCTGGAGAAGGAGTTCGGCCTCGACAAGCCGGTCTGGCAGCAATACCTGACCTACATGGGCAACGTCTTCACCGGCGACTTCGGCACCGCGTTCAACGGGCAGGAGGTCACCGAGCTGATGGCGACGGCGTTCCCGGTCACCATCCGGCTGACGATCGTGGCGATCCTCTTCGAGGTCGTCATCGGCATCACGCTGGGCGTGATCACCGGCCTCAGGCGCGGCCGGCCCGTCGACACCACGGTCCTGATGTTCACCCTCGTCGTGATCTCCGTCCCCACCTTCGTCACCGGCCTGCTGCTCCAGCTGCTGCTGGGCGTCGAGTGGGGCTGGATCAAACCGTCGGTGTCGACGGAGGCCACCTTCGGCGAACTGATCGTGCCGGGTCTGGTCCTCGCCTCGGTCTCCCTCGCCTACGTGACCCGGCTGACCCGCACCTCCATCGCGGAGAACAAACGGTCCGACTACGTCCGTACGGCGGTCGCGAAGGGACTGCCCAGACGCCGCGTCATCACCCGGCACCTGCTGCGCAACTCCCTCATCCCGGTCGTCACCTTCATCGGCACCGACATCGGCGCCCTGATGGGAGGCGCGATCGTCACCGAGCGCATCTTCAACATCCACGGCGTCGGCTACCAGCTCTACCAGGGCATCCTCCGCCAGAACACGCAGACGGTCGTCGGCTTCGTGACGGTCCTCGTCCTGGTGTTCCTGGTCGCCAACCTGATCGTCGACCTGCTGTACGCCGTCCTCGACCCCAGGATCCGCTATGCCTGAGCCCCTGCCGCAGGAGCCGTACACGTCGGGCGGGGGCCGGGCCGCCGAGGACGGGGCGATCGCCGCGACCGGGATGGGAGGCGCGATGGACCTCGCCACCAGCGAGGGCGAGACCCTCGAGAAGAGCCCGGGTTGGCCGGGCGGCGGCGACCCCCAGGACAGGCCACGCTCCCTGTGGTCCGACGCGTGGCGTGACCTGCGGCGCAACCCGGTCTTCATCATCTCGGGTCTGGTCATCCTCTTCCTCGTCCTCATCTCCCTCTGGCCCTCCCTGATCGCCTCCGGCAACCCCCTCAAGTGCGACCTCGCCAAGGCCCAGGAGGGCTCCCAGGCCGGCCATCCCTTCGGCTTCGACGGCCAGGGCTGTGACGTCTACACCCGCACGGTCTACGGCGCCCGTACGTCCGTCACGGTCGGTGTCTGCGCCACGCTCGGGGTGGCCCTGCTGGGCTCGGTGCTCGGCGGGCTCGCCGGGTTCTTCGGCGGGTCCGGGGACTCGGTGCTGTCCCGGATCACCGACATCTTCTTCGCCATCCCGGTCGTCCTCGGCGGCCTCGTGCTGCTGTCGGTCGTCACCAGCGACAGCGTGTGGCCGGTGATCGGGTTCATGGTCCTGCTCGGGTGGCCGCAGATCTCCCGTATCGCCCGCGGCTCGGTCATCACCGCCAAGCAGAACGACTACGTGCAGGCCGCCCGGGCGCTGGGCGCCTCCCACTCACGGCTGCTCCTGCGGCACATCGCACCCAACGCCGTCGCGCCGGTGATCGTCGTGGCGACCATCGCGCTCGGCACCTACATCGCGCTGGAGGCGACCCTGTCGTACCTCGGCGTCGGGCTGAAGCCGCCGACGGTCAGCTGGGGCATCGACATCTCCGCCGCGTCCCAGAACATCCGCAACGCCCCGCACATGCTGCTCTGGCCGGCCGGGGCGCTCGCGCTCACGGTGCTCGCGTTCATCATGCTCGGCGACGCGGTGCGCGACGCCCTCGACCCGAAGCTGAGGTGAGCCGCCGTCATGCTGCTCGAAGTGCGTGACCTGCACGTGGAGTTCCGCACCCGGGACGGGGTCGCCCGGGCCGTCAACGGCGTCGACTACGGCGTGGACGCGGGCGAGACCCTCGCCGTGCTCGGCGAGTCCGGCTCCGGGAAGTCGGTCACCGCACAGGCGATCATGGGCATCCTGGACATCCCGCCGGGGCGGATCACCGGCGGCGAGATCCTCTTCCAGGGCCAGGACCTGCTGCGACTGAAGGAGGAGGAGCGCAGGAAGATCCGCGGCGCCAAGATGGCGATGATCTTCCAGGACGCGCTGTCGTCGCTGAACCCGGTGCTCTCCGTGGGCGACCAGCTCGGCGAGATGTTCGTCGTGCACCGGGGGATGTCCAGGAAGGACGCCCGGATCAAGGCCGTGGAGCTGATGGACCGGGTGCGCATCCCGGGCGCGAGTCAACGCGTCAAGCAGTACCCGCACCAGTTCTCCGGCGGAATGCGCCAGCGCATCATGATCGCGATGGCGCTCGCCCTGGAGCCCGCGCTGATCATCGCCGACGAGCCCACCACCGCCCTCGACGTCACCGTCCAGGCCCAGGTCATGGACCTGCTGGCCGAGTTGCAGCGCGAGTACAACATGGGCCTGATCCTCATCACCCACGACCTGGGCGTGGTCGCGGACGTGGCGGACCGGATCGCGGTGATGTACGCCGGGCGGATCGTGGAGTCGGCCCCGGTCCACGACATCTACAAGGCGCCCGCCCACCCGTACACCAAGGGCCTGCTGGAGTCGATCCCGCGCCTGGACCAGAAGGGCCAGGAGCTCTACGCCATCAAGGGCCTGCCGCCCAACCTCATGCACATCCCGCCGGGCTGCGCCTTCAACCCGCGCTGTCCCATGGCCCAGGACGTGTGCCGAACCGACGAACCGCCGCTGTACGAGGTCTCCGAGGACCGCGGAAGCGCCTGCCACTTCTGGAGGGAGTGCCTGAATGGCTGAGCCGATTCTGGAGGTCAGCGGTCTGGTCAAGCACTACCCGCTCACCACGGGCATCCTCTTCAGGAAACAGGTCGGCGCCGTGAAGGCGGTCGACGGCGTCGACTTCACCCTCCACCGCGGCGAGACCCTCGGCATCGTCGGCGAGTCCGGCTGCGGCAAGTCGACGGTCGCCAGGATGCTGGTCCACCTGGAACGGCCGACGGCCGGTTCGATCAAGTACAGGGGCGAGGACATCGGCAAGCTGTCCGGCCGCGCCCTGAAGACCGTACGGCGCAACATCCAGATGGTGTTCCAGGACCCCTACACCTCGCTCAACCCCCGCATGACGGTGGGCGACATCATCGGGGAGCCCTTCGACATCCACCCCGAGGTGGCCCCGAAGGGCGACCGGCGCAGGAAGGTGCAGGAACTCCTCGACGTCGTCGGCCTCAACCCGGAGTACATCAACCGCTATCCGCACCAGTTCTCCGGCGGCCAGCGCCAACGCATCGGCATCGCCAGGGGGCTGGCCCTGCGCCCCGAGGTCATCGTCGCCGACGAACCGGTGTCGGCCCTGGACGTGTCGGTGCAGGCACAGGTCATCAACCTGATGGCGAGCCTGCAGGGCGAGTTCGATCTCTCCTACGTCTTCATCGCGCACGACCTGTCGATCGTCCGGCACATCTCCGACCGGGTCGGGGTCATGTACCTCGGCCGGATCGTGGAGATCGGCAGGGACGCCGAGATCTACGACCACCCGACGCACCCCTACACCCAGGCGCTGCTCTCCGCGGTCCCGGTGCCCGACCCCGAGGCGCGTGAGCACCGGGAGCGGATCATCCTGACGGGTGACGTGCCCTCGCCGACGAACATCCCGTCGGGTTGCCGCTTCCGCACCCGCTGCTGGAAGGCCCGGGAGCGCTGCGCGTTGGAGGTGCCACCGCTCGCGGTCCCCGCCGAGTTCCGCTTCGCCCCCGGCCCGGCCGCCCACGACTCGGCCTGCCACTTCGCCGAGGAGAAGCAGGTGGTGCCGCCGGACGAGCACACGGACGGCATGCCATAACCGTACAAACGAACAGCAATCGCGTTAACAAGCAGGCAACTTGGCCGACCCGATCTCGATATACGGACGCGTCAGGCTGAACGACGTACGGCCGTGCGGGTGCCGTGAACGGGCCGGGGTGACATTGTCGCCCCGGCCCGTTACCTGTCTAGGGCAGGTTCAACGACCGCTTGAGGAAGTCCAGTTGCAGCCGCAGCAGGTTCTCGGCGACGGTCTCCTGCGGGGTCATGTGGGTCACGCCGGACAGCGGCAGGACCTCGTGCGGGCGGCCGGCGGCCAGGAGCGCGGAGGACAGCCGCAGGGAGTGGGCGACGACCACGTTGTCGTCCGCGAGGCCGTGGATGACCATCATCGGGCGGTGCGGTTCCGCGGCGTCCACCAGGCCCGAGTCGTCGAGCAGCGAGTTGCGGCGGTAGACCTCGGGCCGCTCGCCCGGGTGGCCCAGGTAGCGCTCCTGGTAGTGGGTGTCGTACAGCCGCAGGTCGGTGACCGGGGCGCCGACCACGGCCGCGTGGAAGACGTCCGGGCGGCGCAGCGCCGCGAGCGCGGCCAGATAGCCGCCGAAGGACCAGCCGCGGATCGCGACCCGGTCCAGGTCGAGCGGGAAGTCGGCGGCGAGCGCCTGGAGCGCGTCGACCTGGTCCTGCAGGACCACCTCCGCGAGATCGTCCCTGACCGCCTTCTCCCAGGCGGGCGAGCGGCCCGGCGTGCCCCGGCCGTCCGCCACGATCACGGCGAAGCCCTGGTCGGCGAACCACTGCGAGGTCAGGTACGGATTGTGCGCGGCGACCACCCGCTGGCCGTGCGGCCCGCCGTACGGGTCCAGCAGCACCGGCAGGAGAGTGTCGCCGTGGTAGTCCGTAGGCATAAGCACGGCGCACGGAATTCGCCGTGCGCCCCCCTGTGTCAGAGTCACGCGCGGGGTCAAACCGGGATCTTCGGCGTACGAGGTGACAGTCGCCACTGGCTTCCCGTCGCGCAGCACCTGCACCTTGGCCCCCGGCCGGTCCAGTGCGGCGGACACCAGGACCGTCACGCCCCCGGCGCGAACCGCCGAGTGCACGCCGGGCTCGTGCGAGAGGCGCTCCAGGCCGAGCTCGTTCACTCGGTAGACGTGCACCTCGCCGGTCTCCGGGGACTCCGCGTCCTCGCCGGCCGACGCCGAGACCAGCACGTCGTCGTCGGAGACGTCCAGCACCGCCCGAACGTGCAACTGGGCTCGTGTCAGTGGCCGTTCACCGACCGCGAGCACTCGCGCGCCTCCCTCGTCGGCGACCCGCACCAGCCGCCCCGAGGGGCTCCAGGACGGCACGCCGGGGAAAAGTTCCAGCCAAACTGGATCTTCGTCCGCGTGCACCATCCGGGTCGCACCGGTGTCCGGGTCGACCGCCAGATACAGCTGACTGCGCTGGTCGCGCGCTTGTACGAGCAGCAGTGGCGCACCCGCCGCTGACCAGTGCACACGCGCCAGATACGGGTAGTGCGCCCAGTCCCAGACAACCTCCGTGCGTGTCCCGTCCAGGCCGAACACGTACAGCCGTACGTCCGCGTTCGCGGTGCCCGCCGCCGGGTACGGGACGTGTTGTGGATCACGCTCCGGGTGGGCCGGATCGGAGATCCACCACCGCTGCACCGGCGTGTCGTCCACGCGTGCGACCAGCAGCCCGTCCGACTCCGGCGACCACCAAAAGCCCCGCGAACGCCCCATCTCCTCGGCCGCGACGAACTCCGCCAGACCGTAGGTGACCTGGTCCGACTCACGCTCGGCCAGCGCCCGGTCACCCTCGCCCTCGGCGCCCACGACCCGCAGGGCGCCCTTCGCCACGTACGCGATGTGCCGTCCGTCGGGGGAGGGGCGCGGGTCGATCACCGGCCCGGGGACGGGAAGCTCACGGGCCGTGCCGGCCCGCAGTTCGGCCGTGAAAAGCCGCCCTGACAACGCGAAAGAGGCCAGCTCGACGGCGGCGTCGGTGGCGTAGCCGACCACCCCGGCGCCACCCTCACGGCTGCGTTCGCGCCGGGCCCGCTCCTCGGGTGACAGGCGCTCCGAGGCGCCGCCCAGCAGGGCCCGCGGGTCGGCCGCGACGCGCTCCCCGCCCTCCGGCAGGTCGAGCACCCACAGTGAGTTGGCCCGGTCCGTGCCGGAGCCCGAACGCAGGAAAACGACTCGGGAACCGTCGGGCGCCACGGTGAAGGCGCGCGGCGCGCCGAGGGTGAAGCGCTGGGTCCGGGCGTGCCGGCGGGGGAAGGAGTCAGGCTCGGTCGTCATGGTCCGACCATATTGGCCATGCGCCCCCTTGTGCGGCCCATGTGCGGCCGTGCGCCGACCGATGCGCACGTACGGATAGTTATGATCACTAGCGCATAGTGGGTATCAACCTGCTGGCTCCTGTACGGACTTGTCCGCCCTCATCGTTCCGTTCCCGTCCGACCCCCCATGTCCCTGGGTTCTTTGGAGGTGAGCCGCCGTGGCACTCTCGATTTCGGCGGTGGTGCTGCTGGCGATCATCGTCTTCCTTCTGATCAAGAAGTCAGGGCTGAAGGGCGGGCACGCGGTGGTGTGCGTCCTGCTCGGCTTCTACCTGGCTTCGTCGACGGTGGCCCCGACGATCAGTGAGCTGACGACGAACATCGCGGGCATGATCGGCAGTATCAAGTTCTGACCCGCCGTGGTGGCCTCGTAGGCTGGGGCCATGACGGAACAGCCCGGCCGGCGTCTGCTGCTGGTGCACGCGCACCCGGACGACGAGTCGATCAACAACGGCGCGACCATGGCCCGCTACGCGGCCGAGGGTGCCCGGGTGACCCTGGTCACCTGCACCCTCGGCGAGCGTGGCGAGGTCATCCCGCCCGGGCTCGGGCATCTCACCGGCGCCGCCCTGGGCGAGTACCGGCTGCGCGAGCTCACCGCCGCCATGGGTGAGCTCGGCGTCCGGGACTTCCGTCAGCTCGGCGGGGCCGGCCGCTACCGGGACTCCGGGATGATGGGCATCGCCGACAACGACGACCCCGACTGCTTCTGGCAGGCCGACGTCGACGAGGCCGCCGCCCACCTGGTCGAGGTGATCCGCGAGGTGCGCCCGCAGGTCCTCGTCACCTACGACGAGAACGGCGGCTACGGCCACCCCGACCACATCCAGACCCACCGCGTCGCCCTGCGCGCCGTCGAGCTGGCCGCCGAGGCGGGCGTCGAGATCGCCAAGGTCTACTTCAACCGCGTCCCGCGCTCCCTCGCCGTGGACGCCTTCGGGCGCCTGGAGCGGGACCTGCCGGGCCTGCCCTTCGCCAAGTCGGCCGCTGTCGACGACGTACCGGGCGTGGTGGACGACGAGCGCGTCACCACCCGCATCGACGGCACCGCGTACGCCGCCGCCAAGGCCGCCGCGATGCGCGCGCACGCCACCCAGATCACGGTCGCCGAGCCGTACTTCGTCCTCTCCAACGAGCTCGCGCAGCCACTCTTCACCACCGAGTACTACGAGTTGGTGCGCGGCGAGCAGGCGGGCGCGGAGGAGACGGACCTCTTCGCCGGGACCGAGGAGACGCGATGAGCGACCGGACGACCTCCATGCTGGCCCAGCCCCTCCAGCGGCCCTCCCTCGGACGGGTCGCCGTCTACCTCGGGCTGTTCGTGCTCGGTGCGCTGGTCGGCGTCGCCGGATCGCTGGTGCAGTCCGCCTGGTTCCCCGGCGGACTCCTGCTCGCCCTCGCCGCCGAGGCCGGGCTCTGCCTCGGCGGGGCGAGAGCGGCCGGCAGCCGGGCCGGGGCCGTCGCGCCCGCCGCCGGCTGGATGCTCGCGGTCATCCTGCTCACGGCCAGCCGTCCGGAAGGGGACTTCGTCTTCGCCGCGGGCAGCGGCTCGTACCTCTTCCTGCTCGGCGGCATGGCTGTCGCTGTGATCTGCGCCACCCTTGCCCGCGGGCGGCAACCGGCCGGCGACGCCGTCCGACTTGGCAAGTGACGTACCACTTCGCCATACCGAGCGCGTGCGAGAACCGTGTGGGTTTCCTCGGCGGTCGTGGGATACGCGCCAGACGTGGCCAGTATGGTGGTGCGCGCCGCCGAGCCGCCCGAGAGAGGTCGTAACGCGGGCGGCGGAGCCAACCGGGAGAACCTGCCTTGAGTCGTGAAACTGACAGTCCGTCCTCCGGGCCCAACGGGCGCGGCGGAGCCGCATACCCCTCGGGCACACCGCCGTACGGGACGCCCACGGCTTCCGACGGCGGTCCGGACGCGGGCCGTTCGGCCGCGCGGCCGGAGGAACGCAAGACCGAGACCACGCTGACGACCCGGATCCGGATCAACATCCCTGGATCGCGGCCCATTCCGCCGGTTGTCGTGCGCCAGCCCGTCGCCGAGGCCGAGCCCGCCGACACCGGCGCGGACGCGGAGACGTCGACGCAGGGCACCGCCACGCCCCCGGGCGCCGTCGAGCCTCCCGCCGAGCCCGCCGGGGCCGGCGACGAGAAGGCGAGTGAATGGTTCGCGCCCCGCAAGTCCGGCCCGGCCAAGGGCGGTCAGGGCGGCGGTTCCACCAACGGGGCCGGTCTGCCGGGCGGTTCGGGTGCCGGTCCTGCTCCCGGTGCGCCGGGTGCGCCCGCAGCCGGGCGCGCCGGCGGCGGCCGGCCCGGTGGTGTGGTCGGTTCCATGGGTGCGCCGGGTGGCGCCCGTCGCGGCGGAGCCCAGGCCGGTCCCCGCCCGGGCGGTACGAACGGCGCCGGGCTCCCCGGTGGAGCCACCGGCGGCCCTGTCGCCCCCGGGCACGGTGGCGGCACCGGTTCCTTCGACGTGACCGAGGCGCTCTCCGCGGGCGGCCCGCCGGCCGGCGGCTCCCGCCCCGGTCCCGGCGAACCCCGCCGCGACGGCCTGCCGTACTTCTCGGAGAACGGCAGCGGCGACAAAAGCGGCCAGAACGGCCAGAACGGCCAGAACGGCCAGACTGGTCAGAGTGCGCTGAGCGGTTACGACACCGATCTGAGCGCCTACGGCAGCCAGGGCGACCGCAACGGCCAGGGCGCCTACGGCGGTCCGGGCGGCCCCAGCGGTTTCAACGGCCACAGCGGCTCCGGTGGACGAGGCGGCCCGGGCGGCCCCCAGAGCCCCGCGGGTCCAACCGGTGGTCCGGTCACCGGCGACGGGCCTGTCGTGCCGCCGCTCGGCTCGGGCCCCGACACCCTCGGCGGCTCCTACGACTTCAACGGGCCCGAAGGCCCGCGCGGACCCGGTGCCCCCGCGGGCCGCGGCGGCCCGGCTGCTCCCTCCGGAGGCCGCGGCCCGGCCGGCCCCGGCGCTCCTCAGGCCTTCGGCGGCCCCGCGGGCCCCGGTGGCCCGGGTGGCCCCGGTGCGCCCGGCGGCGGACCCACCGGCCCGGGCGGTGCCCCCCTGTTCGCCGGCCCCGGCGGTGGTCTGAGTGACGACACCGCGATCCTCACCCCGCAGAAGCCGGCCCCCGGGCCCGGCCAGGGCGGCTACGGCGCCGCCGACAACGTCTCCGGGCACACCGTCACCAGCGGCATCCCCGTGGTGCCGGCGGACCGGGGCGCGGCCTTCCCGCCGGGCGCCCAGACCGGCACTCCGGTCCCGCCCGCGCCGAAGGCACCCGACGCCGGCGCGAAGAACACGGCGGCCGCGCCCAAGAAGAAGAAGGGCCGCAGCAAGCTCGCCCTGCTCGGTACCGGTGTGGTCGTCATCGCCGCCGGTGCCTACGGCGCCGGACTGCTGATGAACAGCTCGGACGTGCCCAAGGGCACCACCGTGCTCGGTGTCGACATCGGCGGCGGCACCCGGGACGACGCCGTCGAGAAGCTCAACAAGGCCTTCGACGGCCGGGTCGACAAGGACCTGAAGCTCACGGTGGAGGGCAAGAGCGTCACGCTCAAGCCGGAACAGGCCGGGCTCCAGTTCGACATGGCGGCCACCGTCAGCTCGGCCGCCCACAGCGACTACAACCCGATCTCCGTGATCGGCTCGCTGTTCGGCAACCACCGGGTCGTCGAACCGGTCATGCCGGTCGACGAGGAGAAGCTGCACGCCGAACTCCAGGACTCCGCCGGCGGCGCCGGCTCGGCGACCGACGGCACGATCGAGTTCGAGTCCGGCAAGGCCGTGGCCGTGTACGGCAAGGCGGGCAAGGGCGTCGACGTCGACAAGTCGACCGCGGCGGTCGAGGCGGCGTACCGCACCCAGGTGGAGACCGGCACCGCCGGCGCGGTGACGCTCCCGACGACCACCAAGGAGCCGACGGTCTCCAACGCCGAGGTCGACCGGATGATGAAGGAGTTCGCCGAGCCGGCGATGTCGGCCAACGTCACCGTGCAGACGGACGCGGCGCACTCCGTCCCGCTCAGCCCGGAGAAGTCCATCTGGAAGTTCCTGCGGGTCAAGGCCGTCAACGGCAAGCTCACCGACTCCTACGACGAGGCCGCGCTCAAGGAGCTGTACGGCAGCACCTTCGACGGCGTCCTGATCACCCGGGCGTCCGGTGAGAAGACTCCGGTCACCGTCGAGGACGTCTACGGTGCCCTGCGGCTCGCGCTGAAGAGCAAGACCGACCGGGTGGGCGTGATCGAGACGAACCCGAACTAGCGGATCGCGGCCACGACGAGGGGGCACCCGGCACACGCCGGGTGCCCCCTTCGGCCTGGGCCGTCGGGAGGGCCGTATGACATCTGTCATCCGGCAGTCAGGACCGCCGGCACTGCCGGGCGCCGGGCCCCCGCGGCCACCCTGGACCCATGACGACGACAGCGGTGGCCACCACCCGGGCGGCCGGGTTCGACCAGGTGGGCGACCGGCCCCCGGGAGGCCGTCGCCGGCCGACGGCACGACCGTGCCCACGGCCACGATCCCGTCCTGGTCACAGGACACCGCCGTGTGGCCGCCACCGCACGCGTACGCTGCCCCGGGGCAGGCGATCGAGCGGAGCCGGGCCCCGCACGCCCGGGACGTGGCCCTCCTCGCCGTCTTCCTTGTCCTGTTCGCGGGCGGCGCGGCCCGGCCGTAGCGGAAGGACACGCTGAAGGCGTGAGTGGCAACGGGATCACCATCGGGCAGCGGCCGCACAACGGCCGGCAGCGGGTCATCAAGCTCCTGTGGACCGGGATCTGGCTCGCCTACCTGAGCGCGCCCGTCAACGACCTGTTGCACGGCGGCCACAGCGCCGGTGTCCGGGTCCTCGGCTGGCTCGGCCTGGTGGCGTTCGTGGCCTGGTACTTCGCGCTGGTCTTCCGTGCCGGGCGCGGTGACGCGAACAGAGTGGTGCTCGGTTCGCTGGCCGTCCTGACCGCCCAGTCCACGATCCTCGCGCTCACCCTGGGCCGGGAGTGGCTCGTCCTGTTCGTGTACGTGTCGGTGGCGTCCGGCGCGGCGCTCCCGGCGCGGCTCGCCCGCCTGACCATCCCGGCCGTCTCGGGCCTGCTCGCGCTGCTCGCCCTGGTGGTCCCGGGCGGCGAGGCGTTCCTGGCCGGCCTGCTCCTGCCGGCCCTCCTCGGCGGGTTCTCCATGTCCGGCGTACGCGAACTCATCCGGACGACCGTCGCGCTGCGGGAGGCCCGTGCCACCGTCGCCCAACTCGCCGCCAACGAGGAGCGCCTGCGGCTCGCCCGCGACCTGCACGACCTGCTGGGGCATTCGCTGTCGCTGATCACGCTGAAGAGCGAGCTGGCCGGCCGGATGCTGCCCGCCCACCCGGAGCAGGCGGCCCGGCAGGTCGCCGACATCGAACAGGTCAGCCGCCAGGCCCTGGTGGACGTCAGGGAGGCGGTCACCGGCTACCGCCGCCCGCGCCTGCCCGCCGAACTCGCGGGCGCCCGGTCCGCGTTGACGGCGGCGGGCGTCACCGCCCTGCTGCCCGTCGAGCCCGACCTGGCCGGCGTGCCCGAGGAGAGCGAGTCCGTGCTGGCCTGGGCGCTGCGCGAGGCGGTCACCAACGTCGTACGGCACAGCGGTGCCCGGCGCTGCACGGTGGACCTCGTCCGCCGTCGGACCCTCGACGGCCCCGTCCTCGAACTCTCCGTCGAGGACGACGGATCGGGCGGACCGGGCGACGGTCCCGGCAACGGCCTGACCGGCCTCACCGAGCGTCTGACGAAGGCGGGCGGCTCCCTCGAGGCGGGCGGCACGCGGCACGGTTTCCGGGTTCTCGCCCGCGTCCCCGCCGCCGACACCGCGCACGTAGGATCCGCCCCATGACGCGCACGATCAAGGTCCTGCTCGCCGAGGACCAGTCGATGGTCCGCGAGGCCCTGGCCGCCCTGCTGGGCCTGGAGGACGACATCGAGGTGGTCGTCCAGGTCGCCCGCGGTGACGAGGTACTGCCTGCGCTGCGCGAGCACGACGTGGACGTGGCCCTGCTCGACATCGAGATGCCGGGCGCCACCGGCATCGAGGCGGCGGCTCTGGTGCACGCGGAGCTCCCGGCGGTGAAGCTGGTGGTCCTCACCACCTTCGGCCGCCCCGGCTACCTGCGCGGCGCGATGGAGGCCGGCGCCGACGCCTTCCTGGTCAAGGACGCGCCCGCGTCCCAACTCGCGGACGCGGTACGCAAGGTACTGGCGGGCGAGCGGGTCATCGATCCCACGCTGGCGGCGGCGGCCCTGGCGGACGGCGCGAACCCCCTGACGGACCGGGAGCGTGAGGTGCTGCGCGCGGCGGCGGACGGCTCCACGAACGCGGAGCTGGCCACGGTCCTGCACCTGTCCCAGGGCACGGTCCGCAACTACCTCTCCACGGCCATCCAGAAGCTGGCGGTGCGCAACCGGGCGGAGGCGGTGCGGATCGCCAGGGACAAGGGCTGGCTGTAGCGTCCCGCGCCCGCCCCCCACCCGTCAGTTCAGCATCGCCCGCGCGGCGTGCGCCTGCTGCCTGACCCGGGCCGCGGCAGGCTCGTCCACCGCGCCCACCACCTCCGCGTACGCCTCCAGCTCCGCCGCCCCGTCGACGAAGTCACCCCGCTGAACGAGCAACTGCGCCCGCTCGTACCGCAACCGCGCGGGATGCGAGGGCAGCAGCAGCGACAACTCCACCGCCCACAGCGACACGTCCGACCGCTCCGGCCGGGCCGCGGCCCAGGCCCGGATGTTGTTCAGGATCCGCAGCACGACCTCCAACGGCTCCGCGGGACCGAGCATCGACGGCTCCAGGGGCGCCCCCGTCGCCCCCGCCACCAGCAGCTCCGCGTCACTCCCGGCCAGCACCCGCCCCCCGTCGAACGGATCAGCCAGCACCTGCTCGTCGGTCGGGCCGAAGCCGACGACGAAATGCCCGGGCAGCGCGACCCCGTACACCGGCGCCCCCGCCCGCCGCGCGACCTCAAGCCACACCACCGACAGCAGGATCGGCAACCCGCGCCGCCTCCTGAGGACCTCGTGCAGCAGCGACGACTCCAGCCGCTGGTAGTCCGCGGGGGACCCACGGAACCCGTGCCGCTCGCCGAGCAGCTCACACAGGGCCACCGCCCAGGAGCGCGGCCCGCCGGGCCGGAACGGCAGCTGCCCGGCCAGCCGGTCCAGCTCGATCTGCGCGGCGTCCAGGCCCGCCTCGTCGAGCGTCCTGTCCGCCTCCGCGCCCAGCAGCAGGCACAGCGTGGACAGGTCGGGCCGCTCGGAGCGGGCCTCCTCGGCGAACCGGCGGCGCAGTTCGGCGGAGCGTTCGGGGGACGGGGGGTAGGGGGGACGCATAGCTGGCTCGTGCCCTTTCGCGGCGATCGCTACCGGTCGTTCCCGGCACTCGAGGGTGCCCGGTAGTGGTGGTACGTGTGGTGCGCGCTGAAGCCCAGACCGGCGTACAGGGCCCGCGCACCCACGTTGTCCGTCTCGACCTGGAGCCAGGCCGCCGAGGCGCCCTCGTCCAGGGCCCGCCGGGCGAGCGCCGCCATCACGAGGGACGCCAGCCCCTGCCGCCGTAGCGCGGGATCCACCTCGACGGCGGCGAAACCGGCCCACCGCCCGTCCACGACACACCGGCCGACGGCGGCGGGAGGTTCGCCCTCCGTCGCCCCGGGCAGCGTCGCGAACCACACCGAGGGGCCGCTGCCCAGCACCCGCAGGGCCACCTCGCTCACCCCCTTGCGCTGGTACCGGGCGAGCCACGCCTCGTCGGCCTCCCGGGACAGGGCCACCCCGGGGGCCTGCGTCCGGTCCGCGACCGGCGCCAGCGCCCCGGTCCACAGCTCGGCGCTCACCTCCCGCGTCCACTGGCGCCGCTCCAGCTCGGCACAGAGCGCCTCCTGCGTCCCCGGGGCGCCCGTCGCGGTCTGGACGTAGGCGGGCAGCCCGCGGTCGCCGTACCAGCGGCGTACGGCCGTCAGGGCCTCGTCGAGGGGCAGGCCGGGGTCGCCGAGCGGCAGCACCGAGTTGGCGCGCCGGGTGAAACCGGCCGCGGCCCGCAGCTCCCAGTCCCCGAGCCGCTCGCTCTCCAGCGGCCGCCAGGCCCGGGAGGCGACACGGGCAAGCTCCTCGTACGAGGCCGCGGGACCCCGACGGCGGGCCGGGGCGGACGGAACGACCTTGCCCGCGACCAGCGAGGATTCCGGAATCCGGACGGCCACTCCGTCCCGTCGTGTGATCAGGAGCACACCGTTGTCCCATGATGTGAGAACACCCACCGTGTCGGTGAACTTCTCGCCCGCGACCCCAGGTTCGCCCAGGCGCCGTACGGACACTCGTTTACCCACGTCAGCGGCGGTGATACGGACCACGAGACGTCCGGTCGCGGAGATTTCCACAGGTAGGTCCACCCCTCCTGTTCGGATCATGGCCAAGAACGGAGATACTAGGGGCGGGCATCGACGACGCCGCGCTCCCGCGCGCCAGGCGGCGGAGCCTGAGGAGGCTCGCCAGCGCCCTATCGAGGAGGAACGACAGCGTGACCTACGTCATCGCGCAGCCTTGTGTCGACGTCAAGGACAAGGCGTGCATCGAGGAGTGCCCGGTCGACTGCATCTACGAGGGCCAGCGGTCCTTGTACATCCACCCGGACGAATGCGTCGACTGTGGTGCCTGTGAGCCGGTCTGCCCGGTCGAGGCGATCTTCTACGAGGACGACACTCCGGAGGAGTGGAAGGACTACTACAAGGCGAACGTCGAGTTCTTCGACGAGCTCGGCTCTCCCGGTGGTGCCAGCAAGCTGGGCCTGATCGAGCGCGACCACCCCTTCGTCGCCGCGCTGCCGCCGCAGAACCAGTAAGAGCGGCCCGCACCTCCCCCAGCTCTCGGGTTCGCTCGAACCGGGGGGACCCCATCGCCTCGGTCCCGTACGGCTCGATCCACCCGGGTCGCCGTACGGGGCCGAGGCGTTTGCCGTATCAGAAAGTGAGCCAGAAGCCGTGTCCGCAGTCTCAGACCGCCTCCCCACGTTCCCCTGGGACAAGCTGGCGCCGTACAAGGCGACGGCCGCCGCGCACCCGGGCGGCATCGTCGACCTGTCCGTCGGCACCCCGGTCGACCCGGTTCCCGAGCTGATCCAGAAAGCGCTGATCGCCGCGGCGGACTCCCCGGGCTACCCGACCGTCTGGGGCACGCCCGAGCTGCGCGACGCGATCACGGGCTGGCTGGAGCGCCGGCTGGGCGCCCGCGAGGTCACCCACCGCCACGTCCTGCCGATCGTCGGCTCCAAGGAGCTCGTCGCCTGGCTGCCGACCCAGCTGGGCCTCGGCCCCGGCGACCGGGTCGCCTACCCGCGCCTGGCCTACCCGACGTACGAGGTCGGAGCACGGCTGGCGCGCGCCGGGTACGAGGTCTACGACGACCCGACGACGCTGGACCCGGCGGGCCTGAAGCTGCTGTGGCTGAACTCCCCGTCCAACCCGACGGGCAAGGTGCTCTCGAAGGACGAACTGACCCGGATCGTGGCCTGGGCCCGCGAGCACGGCGTCCTGCTCTTCTCCGACGAGTGCTACCTGGAGCTGGGCTGGGAGGCCGACCCGGTCTCCGTCCTGCACCCGGACGTGAACGGCGGCTCCTACGACGGCATCGTCGCCGTCCACTCCCTCTCCAAGCGGTCCAACCTGGCCGGCTACCGTGCCGCGTTCCTGGCGGGCGACCCGGCGGTCCTCGCGCCGCTCCTGGAGATCCGCAAGCACGGCGGCATGATGACCTCGGCCACGACCCAGGCGGCGGCGGTCGCGGCCCTCGGCGACGACACCCACGTCCGCGAACAGCGGGAGCGCTACGCGGCCCGCCGCGCGGTGCTGCGTGAGGCGCTGGTCGGCCACGGCTTCCGCATCGAGCACAGCGAGGCCAGCCTCTACCTGTGGGCCACCCGAGACGAGTCCTGCTGGGCCACCGTCGCCCACCTGGCCGACCTCGGCATCCTGGTCGCGCCGGGCGACTTCTACGGCGAGGCGGGCGAGAGGTTCGTACGCGTGGCCCTGACGGCGACGGACGAGCGGGTCCGGGCGGCAGTAGAGCGGCTCGGATAGCGAGACGACAGAGCGACGGGGCCCAGGAACCCCTGGACCCCGTCGCTCCGTGGATCGGGTACTCGGCGTGGATCGGGTACTCAGCCGATCGGCAGGCTCTTCACCGGCAGCTGGTCGGCGGCCGGCAGCCCACCCTTGGTGAGGGAGTCCGTCGGCAGGCCGCCCTTGGTCGCCGTACCGGCGGTGTCACCGAGGATGTCCCCGGCGGAGACCGCCGCCTCGCCCGCGGTCTTCTGCGCCGCGGGCGCCGCCTTCTTCACGGCCTTGCCACCGGTCTTGCCCGCGGTCGGAACGGCCTTCCCGACCGTCTTGCCGCCGGTCTTGCCCGCGGTGTCGGTCAGGTTCTGAGCCGCACCGTCGACCGTGTCGCCGACGCTCGCCCCGTCCAGGGCGGTCAGCCCACCGAGGTTCGGGGTGGCCGGCAGCTCGGGGGCCGCGCTGGCGGAGCCGGCCGCACCGACCCCGGCGGCCGCTCCGGCAGCGACGAGCAGCGCGGCACGAGCGATCCGTCGGGTCAGGGGGAGGGACATGTTGCTCCTTTGACGGGAGGGAACGATGAAATGTCCGGCCTGGCCCGGCAGTTGGTCGACCGGCTGTCGACCGACCGAGTGTTGATCTCCGGGCTCGGACGCAGTGACTACCGCTCGAAGCCCGGGAAGGTTGCGGCGAGCCAACGTAAAGAGTTGGCAATGCGTCGCATTGTCGACTCCGGATAAAAACGGGCAAAAACCGCCCGGTCCGAAAGTGTGCCGAATCCTTACAGCCCTTTGCCCGCAAGGGTTTCGCCCGATTCGGGGGTGACACGACGAAAACCTGAGCACACCCACGCCCGAACCCGGCGGACGTAACCCTTCCGGGTGAGTGCCCGTACTACTGCGCAGTGACGATCCGGACCGAGCCCACGGCCCGCTCCCCGCCCTTGGCGTCCTGCGAGCCGGCCGTACGCCACTGACTGTCGGTGTTCCCGGCCGTCCACTGCCGCCCGGCGTACGAGACCCGTTCGATGTGCAGCGCCGAGGCGTTGGCCACGGCCCAGTGCGCCAGCTGCCAGCCGCGCTCCCGGACACCGCGGCCGGAACCCCGGCCGGTGTCGGCGGTCACCGGCAGTGTGACGGTCCGCCCCCCGCCCCCGCTCGTGGACGCCGTCGGCGTCGGGGTGGGTGTCGCCGCGGCGCCCACCTCGGCCGAGGTCGTCTCCAGCACGTCCCGTCCGAAGTCCCGTACGAGCGCCGTGCGCACCGCGTCCGTTCCCGCGGCCTGGGTGCCCGCCTGGCGGCCCTCGCAGGTCAGCGTGGCCGCCGACTGTCCGGTGAGCGCGGCGGCGAGCAGCGTGGCGTCCGGTTCGTGCTTGGCGTACGCCGTCGGGTAGCCGCTGCGCTGCACCTTCTGCGCGGCGACCGTCAGCGGCAGCTTCGTGTAGTCGGGCACCTTGGCCAGGTGCTCGTAGAAGATGTCCGCCGAGTACGTCGGGTCCAGGATCTCCTTCGGGGTGCCCCAGCCCTGCGAGGGCCGCTGCTGGAACAGGCCCAGGGAGTCACGGTCGCCGTGGTCGATGTTGCGCAGCGCCGACTCCTGGAGCGCGGTGGCGAGCGCGATCGTCACGGCACGCTCGGGCATGCCGCGTCCGGTGCCGACGGCGGCGATCGTCGCCGCGTTCACCGCCTGCTCCGGCGTGAACTCGTAGGTTGCTCCGTCGTCTCTGCCGGAGACGACCTTGCACCCCGGTGTGCCCGCGCCGCCGGTGACGTACTGCACGAGGAGGTAGCCGGCGACGGCACACAGGACCACGAAGGCCGCCCCGAAACGGAAGAGGCGGCCGCGACGCTTGGGAGTAGGGGACAGCTCTGGCACCCGCCACAAGATACTGGAGAGTACTGTGCGCGTCGTGCCCGGTGGGGAAAGTCAGGGGCCGACTCCGGGGCGTTAGGGTCGACAGCATGGCCGACACCCCTCTTGACCTCACGCTGGACGCCGCGCGGCTCACCGCGCAGCTCGTCGACTTCCCCTCCGTGAGCGGCACCGAGAAGCCCCTCGCGGACGCGATCGAGACCGCGCTGCGCGCCCTGCCGCACCTGACGGTGGACCGGTACGGCAACAACGTCGTCGCCAGGACGAACCTCGGCCGCTCGGAACGCGTCCTTCTCGCCGGACACATCGACACCGTTCCGATCGCGGACAACGTCCCCTCACGGCTCGACGACGAGGGCTACCTGTGGGGCTGCGGCACCTGTGACATGAAGTCGGGGGTGGCGGTGCAGCTGCGCATCGCGGCGACCGTCCCCGCCCCCAACCGCGACCTCACCTTCGTCTTCTACGACAACGAAGAGGTCGCCGCACACCTCAACGGCCTGAAGCATGTGGCCGAGGCCCACCCCGACTGGCTGGAGGGCGACTTCGCGGTCCTGCTGGAGCCGACCGACAACCAGGTGGAGGGCGGCTGCCAGGGCACGCTGCGCGTCTTCCTGAAGTTCAAGGGACAGCGGGCGCACTCCGCGCGCGCGTGGATGGGCGCCAACGCGATCCACGCCGCCGCCCCCGCGCTCGCCAGGCTCGCCGCGTACGAGCCGCGCCGGCCCGTCGTGGACGGCCTCCGGTTCCACGAGGGACTCAACGCCGTGGGCATCGAGGGCGGCGTCGCCACCAACGTCATCCCCGACGCCTGCACCCTCGTCGTCAACTTCCGCTACGCGCCCGACCGCAGCGAGGAGGAGGCGGAGGCGTTCGTCCGCGAGTACTTCGCGGACTGCGGCGTCGACGAGTTCGTCGTCGACGACCACACCGGCGGCGCCCGGCCCGGCCTCACCCACCCCGCCGCGCAGGCCTTCATGGCGGCCGTGGGCGGCGAGGCCCGCCCGAAGTTCGGCTGGACGGACGTGGCCCGCTTCAGCGCGCTCGGGGTACCCGCGGTGAACTACAGCCCGGGCCAGCCGCTTCTCGCGCACAAGGTGGACGAGCGGGTGAAGGCGTCCCTCATCCCCGAGGCCGAGGAGCGACTGCGGTCGTGGCTCACGGCGTGACGTGAGCGAACGCCCTGGTGAGGCGGCCGTGCGCGGTGGCGCTTCATGGCGGACATGCTCACGTCCCCCGTCCGTAACCCACGTAGATCTACGCTGAGGTGGAAACACGGCAAGCGGAGGGAGCGCACATGGCTACTGGCAACCCCGAGGGCAAGAAGCAGCCACCGGAGGAGCAGCGCCTGGGGCCGGTGCTGCGCAGGAGGGGGCAGGTGCAGCAGAGCACGACGGATCAGCGTCTGCTGGACGAGCGTGCCCCCTCGGACTGGGTCCACACGGACCCCTGGCGCGTGCTGCGCATCCAGTCGGAGTTCATCGAGGGCTTCGGCACGCTGGCCGAACTCCCGCCCGCGATCAGCGTCTTCGGCTCGGCGCGCACGCCGGCCGACTCGCCCGAGTACGAGGCGGGCGTACAGCTCGGCCGAGGCCTGGTGGAAGCGGGCTTCGCGGTGATCACGGGGGGCGGCCCCGGTGCCATGGAAGCCGCCAACAAGGGCGCCCGGGACGCGAAGGGCGTCTCCGTGGGCCTCGGCATCGAGCTGCCCTTCGAGCAGGGCCTGAACCCCCACGTCGATATCGGGCTGAACTTCCGGTACTTCTTCGTCCGCAAGATGATGTTCGTCAAGTACGCGCAGGGCTTCGTGGTCCTGCCGGGCGGACTCGGGACACTGGACGAGCTGTTCGAGGCGCTGACCCTGGTCCAGACCCAGAAGGTCACGCGCTTCCCGATCGTCCTCTTCGGTACGGAGTACTGGGGCGGCCTCGTGGACTGGGTGAAGAACACGGTGATCGCCCAGGGCAAGGCCTCGGAGAAGGACCTGCTGCTGTTCCACCTCACGGACGACGTGGACGAGGCGGTGGCGCTGGTGTCGAAGGAGGCGGGCCGCTAGCTCGGGAGGCCGTTCGTCGTCCGAGAGGTCGGGTGGTGGGCGGGCGTGGGCCCGGGTCCGGGTCCGGGGAGGACGGAACCCCCGGTGCGGCAGCGGGCCTACGCCAGTCCCCGCCGGGCGACCGCGGGCGGACGGTGCCCGGCGATCGAGGCCACCATGTCCACCACCTGCCGGGTCTCCGCCACCTCGTGCACCCGGTACACCTGCGCCCCCAGCCACGCCGACACCGCGGTGGTGGCCAGCGTGCCCACCACCCGCTCCTTCACCGGCTTGTCGAGGGTCTCGCCCACGAAGTCCTTGTTGGACAGGGACACCAGCACCGGCCACCCGGTCTCGACCATCTCACCGAGCCGCCGGGTCGCCTCGAGGCTGTGCCGGGTGCTCTTGCCGAAGTCGTGCCCGGGATCGATCAGCACGGACTCCCGCGGCACCCCCAACGACACCGCCCGCTCGGCCAGCCCGGTCGTCACCCGCAGAATGTCGGCCATGACGTCGTCGTACGACACCCGGTGCGGTCGCGTACGGGGCTCGGCGCCCCCCGCGTGCGTGCACACCAGCCCCACCCCGTACCGCGCGGCGACCTCCGCCAGCCCCGGGTCCACCCCGCCCCACGCGTCGTTCAGCAGATCCGCCCCCGCCTCGCAGACGGCCTCGCCGACCTCCGCCCGCCAGGTGTCCACGCTGATGACGACCTCGGGGAAGCGCCGCCGGACCTCGGCGACGAAGCCCACCGTCCGCCGCGCCTCCTCTCGCGCGCTCACCTCGTCACCCGGGCCGGCCTTGACCCCGCCGATGTCGACGATGGCCGCGCCCTCCGCCACCGCCTGCTCCACGCGCGCGAGGGCCGGCTCGTCGCGGAAGGTCGCCCCCTGGTCGTAGAAGGAGTCCGGGGTCCGGTTCACGATCGCCATGATCACCGGCTCGTGCGCGTCGAATTCACGCCTGCCCAGCCTGAGCATCCCCTGTGACCTCACTTCATACGTCTGTGTCTTCGGCGTCTGCGGCCGCCTGCGACCCTAACTGTCAGACTCGCATGGCACGATCGGAGCCTGACACATCAGACGCCGGCGCCCCGCACGCCGGCACCGACCATGGGGACCTCAGCGATGGTTATGTTCTTGTTCCTGGTCATCGCGCTGGCCGTGGTGGTGACCGCGGCGACGCTCGCCGTCCTGGGCGGCGGCGAGGGCGACGGCCCGCTGCCGGAGGTCGCTCCCGAGCGCCTGCGGGACCCGCTGCCGCCGCACCGCCCCGTGAACCGCGCGGACATCGAGACCCTGCGCTTCCCGCTGGCCGCCCGCGGCTACCGCATGGCCGACGTCGACGACGCGCTGGGGCGCCTCGGCGCCGAGCTCGAGGAGCGGGACGCCCGGATCGCGGACCTGGAGTCCGCGCTGGCCGGCGCGCAGGCCGGCGCGGCCCACGGCCGCCTGGAGAAGCCCGCCGCGGAGGACCAGCAGTGAGCGACGGATCCGCTCTCGCCGGTCCGGACGGCGCCCTGCGCTGCCCGTGGGCGCTGTCCACCGAGGACTACGTGGCGTACCACGACGAGGAGTGGGGCCGCCCGGTCCACGGCGACGACGCGCTCTTCGAACGGCTCAGCCTGGAGGCCTTCCAGTCCGGCCTGTCCTGGATCACGATCCTGCGCCGCCGCCCCACCTTCCGCGCCGCCTTCGCCGGCTTCGAGATCGCCAAGGTCGCCGCCTTCACCGACGACGACCGCGAGCGCCTCCTTGCCGACCCGGGCATCATCCGCAACCGCGCCAAGGTCGACGCGACCCTCGCCAACGCGCGCGTGCTGGTCGACTGGGCCCCGGGCGACCTGGACGACCTGATCTGGTCGCACGCTCCCGACCCGGCGACCCGCCCGGTCCCCCGGACGCTCGGGGACGTGCCGGCGGTCACCCCCGAGTCGACGGCCCTGTCCAAGGCCCTGAAGAAGCGGGGCCTGCGTTTCGTCGGACCGACGACGGCGTACGCCCTGATGCAGGCGTGCGGCCTGGTCGACGACCACTTGGAAGCATGCGTGGCGAGAGCCGCCCGCTAGGGGCGCGGGGAACCGCGGGACCAGCCACCACGGACCCGCAGCCCCTCTCGGCGCCGGCGCCGCGAGCTCACCGGCCCAGGTACTTCGGCTTCTCCTTGTTCACGAAGGCCTGCACCGCGATCCCGTGGTCCTCCGACCGGCCCGCCCGCGTCTGCAGCTCGTCCTCCTTCTCCAGGGTCTCGGCCAAAGAGTGCGACAGCCCGTAGGCCATCGCCTCCTTGATCGCCCCGTAGGCCACGGTCGGCCCCTCGGCCAGCGCCCGCGCCACCTTCTCCGCCTCGCCCCGCAGGTCGGCCGTCGGCACGACCCGGTTGGCGATGCCGAGCTCGTAGGCGTCCTGCGCCGTGATGCTCCGCGGGAAGAGCAGCAGGTCGGCCGCCCGGCCCGGCCCGACCACCCGGGGCAGCGTCCAGGAGATGCCGGAGTCGGCGGTCAGCGCCACGCCCGCGAAGGACGTGTTGAAGGCCGCCGTGTCCGCCACGATCCGGTAGTCCGCGGCCAGCGCGAACCCGAACCCGGCACCCGCCGCGACCCCGTTCACCCCCGCCACCACGGGCTTGCGCATCTCCGTCAGCGCCCGCGCGATCGGGTTGTAGTGCTCCCGCACCGTGCTCATGGTGTGCCCGGTCCCGGCCTCGCGGTCGGAGACCAGCAGCCCGATGTGCTCCTTGAGGTCCTGCCCCACGCAGAAGGCCCGGTCCCCGGCGGCGGTCAGCAGCACCGCCCGTGCGGCCTCGTCGGCCGCCGCGGCCTGCACCGCGTCCCGGAGGGCGACCTTGGTCGCGATGTTCAGCGCGTTCATCGCCTCGGGGCGGTTCAGCACGATCGTCGCGAGTCCGTCACTCACCTCGTACAGCACGGTGTCGGCCATGGTGTGTCCCCTCCGGTTCACGGCTCGGACGTACTGGTCGGTACGTCCTGGAATTCCAGTCCGAGGGACAGCATGGCGGAGATCATCGTCCAGGGACCGGACCGTACGTGTGACCTGCGTCAAAGAATTCCGGAGCGTATTCCGTCGGCAGATCTGCGTGGGGCGGCGCAGTATCGCAGTCACATCGCCGAATTGAGTGGTTTTGCTCGCGCGCGTTGCCCAAGCGATGCCGACTGATGTTGGTCATCGGGTGCTGAGATGCGGGATAATGGCCTGGAAGCAATGTGTTCGATGCCGGTGTCGTGTGTCCCACCCCGGGACGCGCGTGCCCTCCAGGGCCGTCGGCTTTGACGATGAGCTGGTTTCAGGAAGGGGAACGAGCATGGCGGCCATGAAGCCGCGGACGGGCGATGGCCCGCTCGAGGTGACCAAGGAGGGGCGGGGCATTGTCATGCGCGTTCCGCTCGAAGGCGGCGGGCGGCTCGTCGTCGAGCTGACCCCCGATGAGGCCGGCGCGCTCGGTGACGCCCTCAAGAAGGTCGTCGGCTGACGCGGAGCGCGACCATACCCTTTCAGTGGCCCCGGCACCCCATGTGGTGCCGGGGTCGTTGTCTTGACGGGCGGGACGTTGTCCTGCCGTGTCCCAGGCCTGCCTCGCCGGTTTCCCGACGGCGGTCTCGAACGCTCAGCGCTTGACCGCGCAGAGCAGTCCGTCCCCCACCGGGAGCAGGGACGGCACGAGTTCCGGGCTCTCGCGCACCGCGCGCAGCAGCTCCCGCAGCCGCAGAACCTCGGTGGGCTGCGGACCCGAGTCGACCGTCCGGCC
Organism: Streptomyces resistomycificus; assembly: GCF_001514265.1. Lineage (GTDB taxonomy): Bacteria > Actinomycetota > Actinomycetes > Streptomycetales > Streptomycetaceae > Streptomyces > Streptomyces resistomycificus. The sequence goes on from NZ_KQ948990.1 coordinate 710,046, forward strand.
GTTGGCGAAGACGCCCTCGAAGACCACCAGGCCACCGGCGCGCAGCAGGCGCAACGATTCAGCGAGGTAGTCCATGACCTCCTGCCGGTCACCGTCGCAGAAGACCAGGTCGTAGCCCGCGTCCGCGAGCCGGGGCAGGACGTCCAGGGCGCGGCCGGGGATGAAGCGGGCCCGGTTGCTGGCGAAGCCGGCGGCACGGAAGGCCTGGCGGGCGAACTGCTGGTGCTCCGGCTCGGGGTCGACGGTGGTCAGTACGCCGTCGGGGCGCATGCCGTACAGCAGATGGATCCCGGACACGCCGGTCCCGGTGCCGATCTCGGCGACCGCCTTGGCGTCCACGGTGGCAGCGAGCAACCCGAGCGCCGCGCCCGTGCCGGGCGACACCGAGCGCAGCCCCGCCTCGCGGGCCCGGTCCCGGGCCCAGTGCAGGGCTTCGTCCTCGGCGACATAGGCGTCGGCGAACGCCCAGCTCGTCTGCCGGTTGCCGGTAATGACCCTCTCCTGTCCCCGTGGTTGCCTGGGCGTGACTGTATCCGTTGGTGCCGGGAACCTGCTGATGGGACCAGGCGTTTAGAGGGGTGGGAGACGGAGCGGGGGGACACAGTTGGATCACGAAGACGAGCGGACGCTCGAGCAACTGCTGACGCAGCCGCACGAGCCGTATCAGCACAGATCAATTTCTCGTAAAACCGCTTATCCGGAGCTAACGGGCGAGGTGGCTATGGTAGGGGCTCCACTGGACACCACCAGAGCCGACAGGGGAGGTGCGGCTGCACCTGTGGATCGGGGAGGAGTGCTGCGGCGCTTCCTCGGATCGGCGGGCAGGCCGAAATCCGTGAACGACACCGCTGCTGACCACAGCCACGCCGCTGCTTACGACCGGACCGCGACCTTCTCCACCGACGCGGACGGGCAGGCGTGGACTCCGCCCACCTGGGAGGAGATCGTCAGCACCCACAGCGGCCGGGTGTACCGGCTCGCCTACCGTCTGACGGGCAACCAGCACGACGCCGAGGACCTCACGCAGGAGGTCTTCGTCCGCGTCTTCCGCTCGCTGTCGACCTACACGCCGGGCACCTTCGAGGGCTGGCTGCACCGCATCACCACCAACCTCTTCCTGGACATGGTCCGCCGCAAGCAGCGCATCCGCTTCGACGCCCTCGGCGAGGACGCGGCGGAGCGACTGCCCAGCCGTGAGCCGTCGCCCCAGCAGGTCTTCAACGACGCGCACTTCGACGCCGACGTCCAGCAGGCCCTCGACACCCTCGCGCCCGAGTTCCGTGCCGCGGTCGTCCTGTGCGACATCGAAGGACTGTCGTACGAGGAGATCGCCGCGACCCTGGGCGTCAAGCTCGGCACCGTCCGGTCCCGGATCCACCGCGGCCGCTCCCAGCTGCGCAAGGCCCTCGCGCACCGGTCCCCTCAGGCCCGTGCCGAGCGCCGCTCCTTCATGGCCCGTGTTCCCGCGCTGGGGGGAGGGGGCGCGACCGCGTGAGTGGATCACGGCCTACCCCGTCCGAACAGCACCTGGGAGACCGACTCGCCGCCCTTGTGGACGGAGAGCTCGGTCATGAGTCGCGCGACCGTGTCCTCGCGCACCTGGCCACCTGCGCCAAGTGCAAAGCCGAGGCCGACGCCCAGCGCCGACTGAAGAACGTCTTCGCGGAGGCGGCCCCGCCGCCGCCCTCGGAGAGCTTTCTGGCCCGTCTCCAGGGACTTCCCGCGGGAGGCGACCCGGACGAGGGGGGTGACTCGCCGTTCGGCGGGTCGGGCTTTCCCGGCGCGCTGGCCGGACGACCCGGGGCCGCCGGAGCCTTCGGCCTGAAACGCGGTGAGCGTTTCGCGTTCGACTACGTTCCGGCCCGCTCGCACGCCTCCGTGCTACCGCCCTCCTCGGGCCGCGGTTTCCGCATCCACGACGTCAGCCGTCACGAGGCCGAGCGATCTGCCTCGCGCGGGATGAGGTTCGCGTTCGTCGCCGCCGGAGCGGTGTCCCTGGCCGCGATCGCACTCGGCGGGGTAGCCACGGTCACGCCGGGCGACACCGCCGCGGACGCACGCGGCGGAGCCGGTGCAGGCAGCAATGTGACACCGGCCCGCACCCAGGGCACGGGAGCCGCCGCGGCACCCGAGAACCAGCGGCGCCGTGGTCTCGGCCCGCTGCTCGCGCAGGGTCAGAACTCGCTCGGCGACTCCCCGGCCGCCCCGACCGAGGTCTCGGCTCCGCTGCTGCCGGGCCTGCCGACACCTTCGGTGGCACAGGTGGAGGCCGGTCTCCATTCGCTGACCGCCCCCGTGATGGCCGGTGCGGCCGCCATGTCCCCTCTGATACGTCCGCTCAGCGCGACGCCGCCGCTCACCCTCACCGCCTGGTCCGCGACCCCGGAACTGCTCGCCACGCCGGGTCTGCTCGCCGCCACCTCCCCCGACGCGACCTCCTCGCCCTCGGCGTCCTCCACCCCCCGCTGACCCCCGGCCGCCTCCCTGCCGGTTCGGGGGCGTCGTTTCGGGCGGCGGAGAAGCCGTCGATACCACCGGTGCCTGACAGGTGCAGGTGAGCGGGGTACGTTCGGCGCGAGGGCTGCAAGGCGGAGCCCGAGCTGGGGGAGAACATGAACGAGGGGAAGCCCGCGAAGGCCAAGTGGTGGAACCGTCCTCGACCGCAGGGCCCTTCGGCCCCGGCCGAGGGTTCCGGGCCGACGGGGGATGAGGGGATGCCGGGAGTGACGGACGGCGCCGAGGGCGCGTCCCGCGTCGGCGACGGCGACGGGGACGGCGACTTCGAGCTGAGGGCACCAAAGGCCCCGTCCGGTGCGGGGGGCGACTTCGAGCTGAGGCCTCCTGCGGAGGGTGCCGAAACGCCCGGCGACTTCGTGCTGGCTCGGCCCGGTGGGCCGTCTGCCGGGGCGGAGCAGTCGAGGGACGCCGCGGGCGCGGGTCTCGCCGTCGACGAGGTCGTCGCCCCGACCGCGGAGCGTGCGCCCGGGGCGGTTGCCGAGAAGGTGGCGGACGGTCTGCCGGACTTGGACCCGGACCCGGACCCGGACCCGGACCCGGACCCGGACCCGGACCCGGACCCGGACCCGGAGCCAGGGCCGGACCCCGCGTCGGAGCGGGCGAGGGATGCCGAGTCGGGGTGCACCGAGGCGACGCCCTTCGAGCAGCCCGCGGTGCCCGTCGCCGACTCTCCCCGCCCGCTGCACGACCCCGACCCCTACAGCACCCCGCCGTACGGCCGGCCGGGCCCCTGGGCCCCCGCGCCTCCCGTGCAGCACCCGGCGACCACACCGCCACACGGCCCGGCGGCACCGGCACCGCCAGCGGCACAACCGCCCGGCCCGGCCGCCTACGCCCAGCCCTCGGCTCCTCACGCCCAGCCCTCGGCTCCTCACGCCCAGCCCTCGGCTCCTCACGCCCAGCCCTCGGCTCCTCACGCCCCTCCTCCGGCCTCCGGGGCCGGCGGCCCGGCCCCGGCCCTCGCCGCGCCCCCGCCGGCCCAGGGCATGCCCTCAGTGCCCCCGCAGCGCACCCCCGCGCCGGGTGCGCACTCCGTCGGCCCGGCTCCCGCCCCGGCCTCCGGCCCGCGCCCCGGCCCCGTGCCGGCGCCGCCCACCGGCTCGGCCCCGCCCAGCGCGGCCCAGGAGCCGCCCACCGCCCCCGCAGCAGCCTTCGCACCCGGCGTCGCCCACGAACCGCCCGCCCCGCTTCCCGCCCTCCTCGACGGGCCTCCGGAGCCCCAGGAGCCCGCCACCGCCACCCCCTGGCAGAACTACGACCCCTGGGCCCCCGTGACCTCCCCGTCCGCCCCCCTCCACCAGACCGGCGCGGCCGTCGCCACCCAGGAGCAGCGGCGCAGGCGGAAGCGGCGGGGGATGGTCGGCGGGGCTGTGGTGCTCGCTCTGGTGGCCGGTGGCGTCGGAGGCGTCGTAGGGGCGTCTCTGGAGCGCAACGGTGGGGTCGGCGGGCTGGAGCTGCCGCAGGCCGGGGCGGAATCCGTCGAGCGGGCGCCGGACAGTGTGGCCGGGATCGCCGCGCGAGCCCTGCCCAGCGTGGTGACCCTGCACGTGAGCGGGGCCGGAGAGTCCGGTACCGGCACCGGGTTCGTGCTGGACGACCGGGGTCACATCCTCACCAACAACCATGTCGTGGAGCCCGCCGCCTCCGACGATGAGACGGGCGAGATATCGGTGACCTTCCACAGCGGCGACACGGCGAAGGCCACCGTCGTCGGCCGGGACAGCGGCTACGACCTCGCCGTCGTCCAGGTCACCGGTGTCCGCGGTCTCGAGCCGCTGACCCTCGGCAACTCCGACAACGTCCAGGTCGGCGACCCCGTCGTGGCCATCGGCGCCCCCTTCGACCTGGCGGGCACCGTCACCTCCGGCATCATCAGCGCCAAGGAGCGGCCCATCACGGCCGGTGGCGAGAGCGAGGACGGCAGCGACGTGTCCTACGTCGACGCCCTGCAGACCGACGCTCCGATAAACCCCGGCAACTCCGGCGGGCCCCTCCTGGACTCCCGGGCCCGCGTCATCGGCATCAACTCCGCCATCCGCTCCGCCGACGGCGGCACCGACCCGGACGGCGGCCAGGCAGGCTCCATCGGCCTCGGTTTCGCCATACCGGTCAACCAGGGCAAGCGCGTCGCCGAGGAGTTGATCAACACCGGCAGGGCGACCCACCCGGTCATCGGCGTCACCCTCGACATGGACTACGTCGGCGACGGCGCCCGGGTCGGCACGAAGGCCGGCGACGGCGGCCCGGCGGTCACCGTCGGCGGGCCCGGCGACCGGGCCGGCATCAAGGCCGGCGACGTCATCACCGCGGTCGACGGCCGGCGGGTCCACTCCGGCGAGGAGCTCATCGTCAAGACCCGCGCCCACCGCCCCGGCGACCGTCTGGAACTCACCGTGCGGCGCGACGGCAGGGAACGGACCATCTCGCTGGTGCTCGGCGCCTCCGACGGCGGCTGACCGGGGGACGGCGACCTGGGGAGCGCGGACCGGAGAGCGGCACCGGACAGACCGCCGATACTCACAGAAACATCACAAAAACGGGCCCGCCGACCGCCCGAACGGCGGCCCCACCAGGCAAACAACCCACAAAACCCCACACGTCCCCGCACTCGGAGGGCCCGGGACAGTACCGGTCGTACCGGATCGCCGGGTACCGTGGACCCGGCCCGGACCACGGAAGACCGCACAGACCACCGAGGGCCGCGGACCGAGGACATCGCAAGGAGCTTCAGGTGTTCAATGACATAGGACCGCTCGAGCTGGTGACGCTCGTTGTCCTCGCCGTGCTCGTCTTCGGTCCGGACAAGCTCCCGAAGGTCATCCAGGACATCACGCGGACCATCCGCAAGATCCGGGAGTTCTCGGAGAGCGCCAAGCAGGACATCCGCACCGAACTGGGCCCGGAGTTCAAGGACTTCGAGTTCGAGGACCTGAACCCCAAGACGTTCATCCGCAAGCAGCTGGACAACGAGGACCTGGGGCTCAAGGAGATCCGCAACGGATTCGACCTGAAGAAGGAGATGGCCGAGGTCACGGACGCGGTCCACAGCCGCGAGTCGGACTCCTCGTCGTCCTCCGGGTCCTCCTCGTCCTCCGGCGGCACGGTCGACATGACGAAGAAGCCCGAGACGCCGGACGAGCGCCCTCCGTACGACGCGGACGCCACCTGAGCCGTGCGCCGGGGCGCACGCTCCGCCGTACGTGACGCGTTTCATACCCTTCACACCCCTGCCACGGCCTGAACCCGTCCCTTCGGGCGACCCACGCGCCGGGCGATTCCCCTGCTGCTCGCAGCGGTGTGGCTATGCTGCCGAGTTGTTGTGCGGGCCGTACGCAAACCAGCAACGCCGCCCGAAGGGGGGCGGGCCGGTCCGACGAGAGCGAGGAGGCGTCCGGGACATGGAGACGACGAGTCAGGCAGTCGCGCAGTCGCCGGCCGCGGAGGGCGGACAGCAGGTCCCCTCCGCCCGGCGCACGGTCGACGGCTACCTGCTGGCGCCCTTCCCGTGGTACGGCCTCGACGAGGCCTTCACGGGGCCGCGCTGGCTGATGCAGGTCGGAACGGCCGCCGACGGTGCCGTCGAGCACGGTTCCGTCGGGCACGGCGACGAGCCCTCCGTGCGGAACGAGGCGTCGGAGGACAAGGAGAAGTTCGCGGTGGTGGTCACCGTCGCGGCCAACCCCGTGCGGCGCAGCGCCGACGGCACGGGCCTCCTGGAGGCCACCTCGGTGTCCTCGGCGGCCTGGCTCGCGGGGGTGGGACTGCTGTCCTTCACCTGGCCCGGCCAGATGGACCACAGCCTGCGCGACGACTGGCTGGACCAGCAGACCGAGACCGCCTGGGCCCTCGCGGACGACCTGGACGGCTCCGACTGGTCGACGCTGTCCCTCCCGGTGGACGGCGTGCCGACGCCCTTCCACTACCGCGAGTCGGAGTTCGGCTGGGTCCTGGCCGGTTCCACGGAGGCGGGGGTGCACGTGGGGGCGTACGGAAGAGGGATGAGCGCGTACGGTCTCGGCTTCGCCATGATCAAGGACATCGGCACGTACGCATGACATCAGCGCGTACGCATGAGATCAGCACGCATGAGATCAGCACGCACGTGAGCAGCACGTACGCATGAGAAAGGGGCGCCGGTGTGTTCGGCGCCCCTTCGCTGCAGGGGTTCCAGAGTTTTAGAACTTGTTCCTCGGCGTGATGCCCAGGGACAGTCCCGACAGGCCCCGCTGCCGTCCGCCCAGCTTGCCGGCGATCGCCCGCAGGGCCGCGCCCGCCGGGGAGTCCGGGTCGGTCAGGACGACCGGCTTGCCGTCGTCGCCGCCCTCGCGCAGGCGGACGTCGATGGGGATGCTGCCGAGGACCGGTACCGACGCGCCGGTGGTGCGGGTCAGGCCGTCGGCGACCGACTGGCCGCCGCCCGTGCCGAAGACGTCGACCATCTCGTCGCAGTGCGGGCAGGGCAGGCCGGACATGTTCTCGACCACGCCGACGATCTTCTGGTGGGTCTGCACGGCGATGGAGCCCGCCCGCTCGGCCACCTCGGCGGCGGCCTGCTGAGGCGTCGTCACGACCAGGATCTCGGCGTTCGGGACCAGCTGGGCGACGGAGATGGCGATGTCGCCGGTGCCCGGCGGGAGGTCGAGCAGGAGGACGTCCAGGTCGCCCCAGTACACGTCCGCCAGGAACTGCTGGAGGGCGCGGTGGAGCATCGGGCCGCGCCAGACGACCGGGGCGTTGCCCGGGGTGAACATGCCGATCGAGATGACCTTCACGCCGTTCGCGGACGGCGGCATGATCATGTTCTCGACCTGGGTGGGACGGCCCTCGGCGCCGAGCATGCGCGGCACGCTGTGGCCGTAGATGTCGGCGTCGACGACACCGACCTTCAGGCCGTCGGCCGCCATCGCCGCCGCCAGGTTCACCGTGACCGACGACTTGCCGACGCCGCCCTTGCCGGAGGCGACCGCGTACACCCGGGTCAGCGAGCCCGGCTTGGCGAACGGGACCTCGCGCTCGGTCTGGCCGCCGCGCAACGCGGTCGCCAGCTCCTTGCGCTGCTCGTCGCTCATCACGTCCAGGGTCACGTCGACGCGGGTCACGCCCTCGACTCCCGAGACCGCCTCCGTCACGCGCTGCGTGATCGTCTCGCGCATCGGGCAGCCGGAGACCGTCAGGTACACGGTGACCGCGACCGCCCCGTCCGCACCGATGTCGACCGACTTGACCATCCCCAGTTCGGTGATGGGTCGGTTGATCTCGGGGTCGTTCACCGTCGCCAGTGCCTCGCGCACCGCGTCTTCGCTAGCCATAAGGACGATGGTACGGCGCTCGGCGGGGACGCAGGGATGCCCGTCACCGGTCGTCTACGTCACGTCCGTGCGAACGTTCTGCCGGGAATACGACATGCCCGTCCCGCCGCTCCTCCAGTTCCTTCACCAGGTCCTGCAGCTCGGAGCGGATCCAGTCGCGGGTCGCGACCTCGCCGAGGCCGATCCTGAGCGAGGCGATCTCGCGGGTCAGGTACTCGGTGTCGGCGATCGACCGCTCGCTCGCCTTGCGGTCCTGTTCGAGGTTGACCCGGTCGCGGTCGTCCTGCCGGTTCTGCGCCAGCAGGATCAGCGGGGCCGCGTAGGAGGCCTGCAACGACAGCATCAGGGTCAGGAAGATGAACGGGTAGTTGTCGAAGCGCAGGTCACGGGGCGCGAAGATGTTCCACAGCACCCACATGATGATGACGATGGTCATCCAGACGATGAACCGTCCGGTGCCCAGGAAGCGCGCGATGCGCTCCGAGAGCCGTCCGAAGGCCTCCGGGTCCCACTCGGGCAGGAGCCGGCGCCGGGGCGGGCGGGGCTGGTCGAGCCGCGGGCGGGAGCGGGTGGTGGCGGTCGCGCCCGCCAGGGTGCGCTCCCGGGCTGCCTCGCGGGTGCTCTCGCGCTCAGGAGCCATGGGGGGCCACCTCCTCGCCCTCCTCGAGGTGGAACTCGGTCTCCCGCCAGTCGTCGGGCAGCATGTGGTCCAGCACGTCGTCCACGGTGACCGCGCCCACCAGCGACCCGGCCTCGTTCACGACGGGCGCCGCCACCATGTCGTACGTCGCGAAGAACCCGGCGACGACCGGCAGCGCCGCGTCCGGGGCGAGGGACTGCAGGTCGTCGTCGATGATCGAGCTGACCAGGGTGTACGGAGGGTCGCGCAGCAGGCGCTGGAAGTGGACCGTGCCGAGGTACTTGCCGGTCGGGGTCTCGTCGGGCGGACGGCAGACGTAGACCTGGGCGGCGAGGGCGGGCGAGAGGTCGGGGTTGCGGACGCGGGCGAGGGCGTCGGCGACGGTGGCGTCGGGCCGCAGCACGATCGGCTCGGTCGTCATCAGACCGCCGGCCGTGTGCTCCTCGTACGCCATCAGACGCCGCATGTCGGCCGCGTCGTCGGGCTTCATCAGGCTCAGCAGTCGTTCCTTGTCCTCCTCGGGCAGCTCGCCGAGCAGGTCGGCCGCGTCGTCCGGGTCCATGGCCTCCAGGACGTCGGCGGCCCGCTCCTCCTTCAGCTTGCCGAGGATCTCGATCTGGTCGTCCTCCGGGAGCTCCTCGAGCACGTCGGCCAGGCGGTCGTCGTCGAGGGCGGCGGCGACCTCGACGCGCCGCTTGGGGGAGAGGTGGTGCAGGACGTTGGCGAGGTCGGCGGGGCGAAGCTGCTCGAAGGTGGCCAGGAGGCTCTCGGCGCCCTGTCCGTGCTCCTCCAGGGCGAAGCCGGTGACGGCGGACCACTCGACGGTCAGTGTCTCCCCCTTGCGGCGGAAGGCGCCGCCCTTGCCGCCCTTGCGGACGAAGACACGGTCGATCTCCCAGTCCCGGCGGGCCGGCAGCTGCCGCACCGCCACGTCCAGGACCGTGACCTCCTCGCCGGTCTCGACGAGGGTGACGCGCCGGTCGAGGAGCTCACCGAAGACGAGCCGCTCGGTGGGCCGCTGCTCGAAGCGCCGGACGTTGAGCACGCCGGTCGTGATGACCTGGCCGGACTCGATGCCGGTGACCCGGGTGATGGGCAGGAAGATGCGGCGGCGCGTGGCGAGTTCGACGACCAGGCCGAGCAGGCGGGGTGGTCGCCGGTTGACGCGCAGCATGACGACCAGGTCGCGCAGGCGGCCGACCTGGTCGCCGGCCGGGTCGAAGACGGCGACGCCGGCGAGGTGCGAGACGAAGATCCGGGGGGCGCCCGCTGCCATGGCTGTGCTTCCTTTTCGTGCGGGGTTCGTGGGGAGTTGCGTCCTGGGGTGCTGGGAGGGTCTCTTTTCCGAATTGCCCGCTCGGATGGGCTTCAGGCTAGCCCGTCCCGATCGGATACGCGCTGGTGGCCGGTCCGGACGGACTGGCTCCGCCCGCACGTGCGGGCCCCGGTACGCTGCGGTACGCCGCTGAAGGACCCTTGTCAGAAAGGCAGCCCCACCTGTGACTGCGATTCCCCGGCGCCGTACCCGCAGGGCCGCACTGGCGGGTGCGGTGTGCGCCCTCGTCGTGACGGGGACGGGCCTGACGGGATGCGGTGAGGACCCGGACGCGGGGACCAACGGGGTCGGCAAGCTGCCGGCCGACCAGATCCAGTCCCGGACCCGTGGCGCCGCCAAGTCGGCGCAGGCCGTGCGGCTGTCCGGCAGCGTGGTCACCAGCGGGCGTACGTACAAGCTCGACATGCGCCTGAAGGCCGACGGCGGCTCCGGTTCGGTCACCGCGGAGGGGACGACCTTCCAGTTGCTGCGGATCGGTGAGCATCTCTTCCTCAAGGCGGACGCGGAGTTCTGGACCGACGCGGACGGCAAGGGCGACGGCTCCGACGCGGACGCGGCGGCGGCCGACAAGCTGGACGACAAGTACGTGAAGGTGCCGCAGGGCGACCCCTCGTACAAGAAGTTCAGCGGTTTCACGGACATGGACGTCCTCCTCGACGGTCTGCTGACGTTGCACGGCGAGCTGGGCAAGGACGGCCACCACGAGCAGGCGGGCGTCCGCACCATCCGCATCACCGGCGAAGAGGGCTCCGGCGGCACGCTGGACGTCTCCCTGGAGGGCAAGCCCTATCCGCTCCGCCTGGTGCGGGCCGGTGGCGCGGGCACCCTGACCTTCTCGGCCTGGGGCAGGACCTTCGCCCTGACCGAGCCCGGGAAGGACGAGACGGTGGACTACGGCAAGCAGCTGCCGACCTCCTAGGACGCCCCGGCCCGGCCGGCCCGGGTCACCGCCGTTTGCGCTTCTTCAGCAGCAGCCGCGGCAGCCCCGCCGGCATCGGTTCGCGCGTCGTCGCCGACGTGGGCAGCGGTGCCTCGGCGAGGTCGGTGGCGGGCAGCGGAGAGGTGGTGCCGGTCGGCTCCAGGCGCAGTACCCGGCACTCCCGGGCCCACCGCCCTGTCATGGCCTCGCCGTCCGGGGCGTTCAGCCGCTTGCCCTTGAGCTCGGCCACCGCCGCCTCCCACGCGGGCGAGCCGGGCGCGAGCTGCACGACCCGGGCCGTCCAGGACACCAGCCGGCCGCCCTTGTCCTTGCTGCGGACCGTGACTTCCGCCGTGCTGCCGTCGGCCAGCCCCGGCAACGGCTGCTCGCCGGGCCCGTCACCGACCAGGCAGGCGGCGCCCTCGTGCCACACGTGCCACAGCGCGCGGGCCGGGCCGCCGGGACCCGCGACCCAGATGAGGCCGGACTTCTTGGTGGCCTCCTCGACGAGGGCCTGGTCGAGCAGCTCGCTTGTCATGGGCTCAGCCTATCCACGCGCCCTCACAGCCAGCCGTTGCGCTTGAGCGTGCGGTGGATGCCCAGACACAGGATCACGGTCACGCCCATGATCACCGGGTAGCCGTACCTCCAGTGGAGCTCCGGCATGTGGTCGAAGTTCATGCCGTAGACGCCGCACACCATCGTCGGTACGGCGATGATCGCGGCCCACGAGGTGATCTTCCGCATGTCCTCGTTCTGTGCGACGGACGCCTGCGCGAGGTTGGCCTGGAGGATCGAGTTGAGCAGCTCGTCGAAGCCGAGGACCTGCTCCTGGACGCGGGCGAGGTGGTCGGCGACATCCCGGAAGTACTTCTGGATGTCCGGGTCGATCAGCCGCATCGGACGCTCGCTCAGCAACTGCATGGGCCGCAGCAGCGGCGATACGGCCCGCTTGAACTCCAGCACCTCACGCTTGAGTTGGTAGATCCCCGCCGAGTCGACACCGCGCGAGACCCCGCCCTTGCGGCCCGGCGAGAAGACCTCGGTCTCCACCTCGTCGATGTCGTCCTGCACCGCGTCGGCGACCGCGATGTAGCCGTCGACGACATGGTCGGCGATCGCGTGCAGCACCGCCGAGGGGCCCTTGGTGAGCAGCTCGGGATCGTCCTGGAGGCGGTGGCGCAGCGCCCGCAGCGAGCCCTGGCCGCCGTGCCGGACGGTGATGACGAAGTCCCGGCCGGTGAAGCACATGACCTCACCGGTCTCGACGACCTCGCTGTTGGCGGTGAGCCGGTCGTGCTCGACGTAGTGGATGGTCTTGAACACGGTGAACAGGGAGTCGTCGTACCGCTCCAGCTTGGGCCGCTGGTGGGCCTGCACCGCGTCCTCGACGGCCAGCGGGTGCAGCCCGAACTCGCCGGCGATACCGGAGAATTCGGCCTCGGTCGGCTCGTGCAGACCGATCCACACGAACCCCCCGTCGCGGCGCACCACGCGCATCGCCTCGTGCGGGGTGAGCGGCTGGGGCGTCTGGACGCGGGCTCCGTCGCGGTAGACGGCGCAGTCGACGACCGCGGACGGCGTCGAGGGGTCACGGGTGGTGTCGTAGACACTGCCGCTGTCCTTGCGCAGGGAGACGCGGGACGGGCGGACCACGGCACGCAGGTCGCGGATCATCGACATGGCAGGCTCCTTCGTGACAGGCAACGAAAGGCCGCCGACGACGGGTGGAACTGCCCGGAATGGGGACGTCCGACAAGGGGTCTCCCCGCCGTTCGAAGCAGGGAAGGATGTTTGGCACGTCCACAAAGCGGGGAGCACCGCACCGTCGCGGTGGCGAGCTTCGCTACTGATACAGCTGCGGGTTCAGCTCAGACAGATCAGGTAAGACGAACGAAGCGCTCTTCCGCGGTGAAGCGAGTGCGAGAGGTGGCGGCCAGCCAGAGCCAGATAGCTACATCAGCGGCGGGAAGAGCGGGTGCTACTGCACGGTCGACTTCGGTCCATTGCAGCCCCACCTCCTCCGGCCGGTCCCTCGGGAGGGACGATCCATTCCCCGTAGGGGAGTCTCATCGGCGTCGGGGCTTGATCGCGACGCTTCTGCGTGCTGCCCCGAACCACCGGCCCAGAGTAGCAGTCGCCTGAAGTGTCAAGGCGCTGCTTTGCCCGGCACTGACGAGTTCTATGCTCGCCGCATGGCTGATGTTCTTCCTCTGGTCGAGGCCCGGTTGCGCTCCGCGCTGGGCGAGCCGGACGCGCGCGCGGCGGTCACCTTCCTGGGCACGGACCGCGTCGAGGTGCTCCGCTTCCACGAGGGCGACATCGTCCGCTACGCCACGCTCGGCATGTCCGCGCAGCCCATGGCGGACCCCACCGCGGTGCTCGCCGACCCGGTCAAGGGCCCGCGCGCCGAACTGGTCCTCTCGGTGCGAGGCGGTCTCGCCGACACCGACAAGGTGCTGCGCCCACTCGCCGTCCTCGCCGCCTCTCCGCAGGTCGAGGGCGTGGTCGTGGCTCCCGGTGCCTCCCTCGACGTCGGTGAACCCCTGTGGCCCGGCGCCCCGTTCACCTCGGCCCTGGTCGCCGAACCGGGCGGCCTGGTCGAGGACCTGGAGCTCGACGAGCCCCTCGACCCCGTACGGTTCCTGCCGCTGCTCCCGATGACGCCGAACGAGGCGGCCTGGAAGCGCGTGCACGGCGCCCAGGCCCTCCAGGAGCGCTGGCTGACGAACGGGACGGACCTCCGGGATCCGTCCCGCAAGTCCGTCCCGCTCAGTGACTGATCTCACCAACCCGTGGCCGGATTCCGTCAGTTGGCGAAGACGGCGACGCTGTCCTCCGTCGCGTGCCGGGGCTCCAGCTCCTCGGCCTCGTGGGTGAGCGCCCTGCGCCGTACGACCACCACGAGCGCGCCCAGCACCGCGGTGACGGCCGCGACCACGAACGGGATGTGGATGTCGCTCCACTCCTCGATCTTCGGCGCGAAGAAGGGCGCGGCGGCGGCCGCGAACCACCGCACGAAGTTGTAGCCCGCGCTCGCCACCGGCCGCGGGGCGTCCGACACGCCGAGCGCCAGCTCCGTGTACACGGTGTTGTTCACGCCGATGAACGCGCCGGACAGGATCGTGCACACGACGGCTACGGTGTGGCTGCCGTAGCCGAGCACGAGCACGTCCGCCGCGAGCAGCACCAGCGAGCCGCCGAGCACCTTCAGGGAACCGAACCGCTCCTGCAGCCGCGGCGCCACGAGCACCGAGAACACGGCGAGCAGCACGCCCCAGGCGAAGAACACGGCACCGGACTTGTACGGGGTCATGTCCAGCACGAACGGCGTGAAGGCCAGCACGGTGAAGAACGTGTAGTTGTAGAAGAAGGCCGAGACGGCGGTGGAGGCGAGGCCGCCGTGGCCGAGCGCCTTGACCGGGTCGAGCAGCGAGGTCTTGCGGGCGGGCTTCGGCTGTTCCTTGAGGAACGCCGTGATGCACAGGAAGCCGATCGCCATCAGGAACGCGGTGCCGAAGAAGGGGTAGCGCCAGCTGGCGTCACCGAGCAGGGCGCCCAGCAGGGGGCCGCATGCCATGCCGAGGCCGAGGGCGGACTCGTAGAGCAGGATCGCGGCGGCGCTTCCGCCGGCCGCCGCGCCCACGATGACCGCCAGGGCCGTCGAGACGAACAGCGCGTTGCCCAGACCCCAGCCGGCCCGGAAGCCGACGAGTTCGCCCACCGAGTTCGAGGTGCCCGACAGCGCCGCGAAGACCACGACCAGCGCGAGACCGAGCAGCAGCGTCTTCCTGCCGCCGATGCGGCTGGAGACGAAGCCGGTGACCAGCATCGCGAGCGCGGTGATCAGGAAGTACGACGTGAAGAGCAGCGAGACCTGGCTGGCGGAGGCGTTCAGGCCCGAGGCGATGGACGGCAGGATCGGGTCGACGAGTCCGATGCCCATGAAGGCGACGACGGAAGCGCCCGCGGTCGCCCAGACCGCCTTGGGCTGCCGCAACAGCCCGCCGGCTCCCTCGTCGAAGGGGTCCTTGTTGTCTCCCATTCCTGTTCTCCCATCCCGACGAAGGTAGTTGGTATATGCACATAGTAAGTTAGGTCAGCTAAATAATGCAAGCTACACCTTGTTGGGTTCGGTCGACTGGTTCCGCCCGGACGGGTGATCAGTCCTTGACGTGGCGGAGCAGGGGTAGGACCGTGGGGCTCCATGAGGGGCGAACCCAGTTGCCCGAAGTGTGGTGGCCGGGTCAGGGCTCCCGGACTCTTCGCCGATACCTGGCAGTGTGATCTGCACGGCACCGTGCACCCGGTGCAGCCCGTGATCCCGCCCAGCGTCGAGGCCCTCGATGTCGTGGTGCATCGCACGCAGGTACCGGTGTGGATGCCGTGGCCGCTGCCCGTCGGCTGGCTGTTCACGGGCGTGGCCTGCGCGGGTGACGACCGCAGCGGAGGCCGGGCCACCGCCGTCGCGTGCTCGGGACCCGGGCCGCTCGGCGGCATGGGTGAGCTGATCCTGGTGGCCGAGGAACTCGGCGTCGGCCTGGGCGCGCGGTACGCGGGCATGGACGGGCCGGACCCGGGCCCGCACATGAACGTCGAGAAGCCGCCCCAGGCCAAGGTCCTCGCGGCCGGCCGGCCGACCCCGCTGTGGCATGTGGCCGACGCCCCCGACGACCGCGCGGTCTTCGCCGGCGAGGCGCTCGGGCTGTGGCTGTGGGCGGTCGTGTGGCCCGAGCAGTCCGGCCTGTTGATGTACGACGAACTGGTGCTGACGGACCTTCGGGACGCGGGGGCCGAGGTGGAGCTCGTTCCCTGCGGGGCGCTGTCGCCGCGCCTGCTCGAGCCGTGACACCCGCGCGCCGGTAGGGGTCACTCGGGGGTTGCGGGTGTGACAGGGGTGCTCGGAAACCCGGTTATCCTTGAGCGTCCCGTCCCGCCCCGTCACTGCTTGGAGTCCGCGTCGTGCGCATCGACCTGCACTGCCACTCCACCGCCTCCGACGGCACGGACACACCGGCCGAGCTGGTGCGCAACGCCGCCGCGGCCGGGCTGGACGTCGTCGCGCTGACCGACCACGACACCACTCGCGGGCACGCCGAGGCGATCGCCGCGCTGCCCGAGGGGCTCACCCTCGTCACCGGTGCCGAGCTGTCCTGCCGCATCGACGGCGTCTCCCTGCACATGCTGGCCTACCTCTTCGACGCCGAGGAGCCGGCGCTGCTCGCCGAGCGTGAGCTGGTGCGGGACGACCGGGTCCCGCGGGCGCGCGGGATGGTCGCCAGGCTTCAGGAGCTGGGCGTGCCGGTCACCTGGGAGCAGGTGGCGCGGATCGCCGGTGACGGATCAGTGGGGCGCCCGCACGTCGCGACCGCGCTCGTGGAGCTGGGCGTCGTACCGACCGTGAACGACGCCTTCACCCAGGACTGGCTGGCCGACGGCGGCCGGGCCCACGTGGCGAAGCACGAGACCGACCCCTTCGAGGCGATCCGGCTGATCAAGGGCGCGGGCGGCGTCGCCGTGTTCGCGCACCCCGGCGCCAGCAAGCGCGGGCACACGGTCCCGGAGTCCGCGATCGCCGAGATGGCGGCGGCGGGGCTCGACGGCATCGAGGTCGACCACATGGACCACGACCTGGACACCCGGGCCCGGCTGCGCGGCCTGGCCAAGGAGCTCGGGCTGCTGACCACCGGGTCCAGCGACTACCACGGCAGCCGCAAGACGTGCGTGCTCGGCGAGTACGTCACGGATCCCGAGGTGTACGGGGAGATCACGCGGCGGGCGACGGGCGCGTTCCCGGTCCCGGGAGCCGGCGGGATCTGAGGCCAACGCCTCTCACGCCTCACGCGTCTCCCACTCCCTCGCCTCACGGTCTCCCACTCCCTGCGCCCCTGTGCTTTCTCCCGCAGGGCCGCACGCGGTCCTCACGTCCCCGTCCCTCCGTCACTCAGCAAGGCCCTCATGTTCGACCTCGCCGTCTTCGGCTCCCTGTTCCTGACCCTCTTCGTCATCATGGATCCCCCCGGGATCACTCCGATCTTCCTCGCGCTGACCTCCGGGCGCCCCGGCAAGGTGCAGAGGCGGATGGCCTTCCAGGCCGTCTGTGTGGCCGGCGGGGTCATCACCGTCTTCGGGCTGCTCGGGCACCAGATCCTCGACTACCTGCACGTCTCCGTACCCGCGCTGATGATCGCGGGCGGGCTGCTGCTCCTGCTGATCGCGCTGGACCTGCTCACCGGCAAGACCGACGAGCCCAAGCAGACCAAGGACGTCAACGTCGCGCTCGTGCCGCTGGGCATGCCGCTGCTCGCCGGTCCGGGTGCGATCGTGTCGGTCATCCTCGCCGTGCAGAAGGCCGACAGCGTCTCCACGCAGGTGTCGGTGTGGGCGGCGATCCTCGCCATCCATGTCGTGCTGTGGCTGGTGATGCGGTACTCGCTGCTGATCATCCGGGTCATCAAGGACGGCGGCGTGGTCCTGGTGACGCGGCTCGCGGGCATGATGCTCTCCGCGATCGCCGTGCAGCAGATCATCAACGGGGTCACGCAGGTCATCCAGGCGAGCTGAGCTCCGGCCACGACGCGCAGAACCCCCGCACGGCGTCGGTGCCGTACGGGGGCTCTGAAGTCGGTCGGTCTTCGCTCGCGGATTCCTGCCCTGCGAGCTCTTTGCCCTACGAGGCCGAGGTCTCGGCCGGGCGAATCCAGAGGCGCTGCCCTATGGCGGCGGCCTGCTGCACGATCCGGTTGACGGAGGCGGCGTCCACGACGGTGCTGTCCACGGCCGAGCCGTCGACATCGTCGAGTCGCATGATTTCGAAGCGCATTGGCTTCTCCCTTCGTCTGGTCATCCTCCTGAGGAGAACTACTTGTGTTGCGTCCTGTGGTGCGACGTCTTCTGTAAGTAGTCAACGGGCTGCGTGTTACAAACATTCCCTACGCTAAAGAAATTTTTCGAACAGCTAACTACTGACCGGTAAGAGGTTCGGAACGGGTGTGAACGGGACTGACCGGGACCGGTTGTGTTCGCAGCGTGACCGCCAGGACAATGGAGGTGATGAACGACGACCTCGTGGCCCTCAGCACCCGCATCGACCACACGAACGAGCTGCTTCAGCGCATGCTCGCCGAGGTGGCGAAGACGCCCTCGACCCATGCGATCTTCGTCGACGCGGGATACCTGTACGCGGCCGCGGGACGTCTGGTCGCCGGGACGGAGGACCGCCGTGCCTTCGACCTGGACTCCGAAGGCCTCATCGAGGCCCTCATCGACAGAGCCCGCACCATCTTCGCCGACAGCCGGCTGCTGCGGGTCTACTGGTACGACGGCGCGCGACGCCGCATCCACACCGCCGAGCAGCAGTCCATCGCCGAACTCCCGGACGTGAAGGTCCGGTTGGGCAACCTGAACGCGAACAACCAGCAGAAGGGCGTCGACTCCCTCATCCGCTCCGACCTGGAGTCCCTCGCCCGCCACCGCGCGATCAGCGACGCGGCGCTCCTCGGCGGCGACGAGGACCTGGTGTCCGCCGTCGAGGCCGCCCAGGGGTACGGCGCCCGTGTCCACCTGTGGGGCATCGAGGCGCCGGAGGGCCGCAACCAGGCAGAGCCGCTGCTCTGGGAGGTCGACAGCCAGCGCACCTTCGACCTCGACTTCTTCAAGCCGTACGTCTCCCGCCGCACGCCTGTCGCCCAGGAACCGTCGGCGTCCCGCCCCACCCGCGAGGACGTCCGCTTCGTCGGTGCGCAGATCGCGGCGAAGTGGCTGGCGGCGCGGGGGCGTGAATCACTGGTCGAGCTGCTGCCGGGCCATCCCTACCTGCCCGGTTCGGTCGACCAGGACCTCCTGATCGAGGCGGAGGGCCTCCTGCAGTACTCGCTCCGCGGCCAGGCCGACCTGAGACGCACCCTGCGGGACGGCTTCTGGGAGCACCTGCAGGCCCAGTACTAGCCCGGTAGGGCCCGGTCGCTACCGGTCCGGGCCGGCCCCGTCGCCGCGGACGCCGTCCCAGAAGTCCGCGAGGGCGCGGGCGGTGGGCAGGGGCATGTCGGTGTTGGGGGAGTGCTGGGCACCCGGGACGACCGTCCGCCGGGCCTGCAGACGTACGGCCATCCGGTCCAGCAGGGTCACCGGCCAGGTGTCGTCGTGGTCGCCCGACAGGACGTGCAGCGGAATCGGCACGGCGGCCAGTTCGGCCACCCGGTCCGGTTCCGTGCACAACTGACCTCCCGTGGCACGGAGTTGGGCGGGCTTGTTGCCCAGCCAGCGACGGCGCAGCTGCTCCATGCCGCCGATGCCGCGGGCCGGCCCGCCGACCTCCTCCGGTGGGCCCATGGCCAGGATGGCCTCCCACACCTCGGACATGCCCATCACGTCGAGCGCGTCCCGCAACAGCTTCACGCGCTGCTGCTGGGAGTCGGAGATCTGCGCCGGGCCGGAGGCGACCAGGGTGAGCGAGAGGAAGGGGGAGTGGTCGAGCAGTACGGCCGCGCGGGCGATCTGGCCGCCGAGTGAATGGCCGAGCAGATGTACGGGCGCGCCGACGCTCTCGGCCTGCGCCAGTACGTCCCGCGCCAACTCCTCCCGCGCGTACGCGGATTCGTCGTCCTCGGGCCCGTCCGACTCGAACTGCCCCCGCCCGTCCAGGGCCACCACCCGGTACCCGCGGGCCGCGAGCGGTTCGTGCAGCAGCGTGAAGTCCTCCTTGCTCCCGGTGAACCCGGGCAGCATCAACACGGTGCCCTTCGGCTCCGCCCCGGCGGCCACGGGGGAGTCGACCGCGGCGAACTCCCCGCGTGCGGTGCGCAGGGGGTAGGCGCGGGCGTCGGGGGGCCGGGTGAAGGAGGCTTGGCTGCTCACGGGGGGAGGCTATCGGCTGGGGGTGGCGACCGGGCCCGGGGCAGGGCCCGCGGCAGGGGCAGGGGCAGGGGCAGGGGCAGGGGCAGGGGCAGGGGCAGGGCCTTGGCCGGGGTCGTGGTTCGGGCCCTGGAACGCCGACGGCCCGGCTCACACGAGGTGAACCGGGCCGTCGTACGGAGGATCAGCTCTCCGCGGACTCCGTGGCCGCCGCGGCCTTACGGGTACGGCGACGCGGCGTGGCCTCCGCCGCCTGCGCCGGGATGTCGGCGGAGGTGGCGGTCGCCGCGGTCTTGCGCGTACGACGGGGCTTGGCCTCCGCCGCAGCCTCGGCCGCGTCGGCCTCGACTGCCTTGGTGGCGGCTGCCTTGCGGGTGCGGCGCGGCTTGGCCACCGTGCCCTCGGCCGTGTCGGCGGCGACCTCGGCGGGAGCCGCGGCCGTGGCCTTGCGGGTGCGGCGCGGCTTGGTCGCCGTGCCTTCCGCGGTGTCGACGGCGGCTTCTGCGGTGGCCGCGGCCGCGGTCTTGCGGGTGCGGCGCGGCTTGGCCTCCACGGCCTCGGCCGTGTCGACCGCCGCCTCAGCGGTGGTCGCGGTGGCCGCGGCCTTGCGGGTGCGGCGCGGCTTGGCCGGCCCCGCCTCCGAGGCCGACTGGGCCGGGATCTCGGCCTCGACAGCCTTGGCGGCCGCTGCCTTGCGGGTGCGGCGCGGCTTGGTCGCCGTGCCTTCCGCGGTGTCGACGGCGGCTTCGGCAGCGGTGTCGGCGGTGGCCGGAGCCGCGGCCGCGGTCTTGCGGGTGCGGCGCGGCTTGACCTCCGCGGCTTCGGTCTCCGTGGCCCCGGTCGCCTCGACGGCGTCCACAACGGCCTCGGCGGTCTTGCGGGTGCGGCGGCGCGGCTTGGTCTCGACCGCCTCGGCGGTGTCGACGGCGGCTTCAGCCGCGGCCGGGGCGGCGGCCGCCGCCTTGCGCGTACGGCGACGCGGCGTGGTGGCGGGGACCTCGGCCTCCGGCAGCGCCGGCGCCTCGGACACCGTCTCCGGCGTCGTGGCCTGGGCGGTGTCGACCACCGGCTCCGCGGGCCTGCGGGTGCGGCGGCGGCGCGGCTTCGCAGCGGCCTCGTCGGCGTCCGCCGGGGCCGCAGTGCCCTCGGCCGTCGCGACGGCGGTCTGGGCGGCCTCGGTGACCGGCGCGATCTCGGACGCCGTCGGCTCGACGGTCACGGCTGCCGCCGTGGTCTCCGACGCCGCACCGCGGGTACGGCGGCGGCGACGCGGGGTGCGGGTCGCGGTGGCGTCCTCCGCCGCGGGGGACTCCTGCGGGGCGACGCTCTCGACTGGAGCGGTCCCGGCGGGAGCCGTCGTGTCCAGCGGGGCACCGTTGCGCGTGCGGCGACGGCGACGGGGCGTACGGGCCGCACGCTCGTCCTCGGCCGGCTGGGACTCGGCGCGACCGCCTCGGCCGCCGCGGTCTCCGCGACCACCGCGGTCTCCGCGACCACCTCGGTCACCGCGACCGCCCCGGTCTCCGCGACCGCGGCCACCCGGCTCGCCCAGGTCCTCGAGCTCCTCCGCGTCGAGCCCGGCGCGCGTGCGCTCCGAGCGCGGCAGGACGCCCTTGGTGCCCGCGGGGATGTTCAGCTCCTCGTAGAAGTGCGGGGAGGTGGAGTACGTCTCCGGCGGGTCGTTGAACTTGAGGTCCAGCGCCTTGTTGATGAGCTGCCAGCGCGGGATGTCGTCCCAGTCGACGAGGGTGATCGCGATGCCCTTGGCACCCGCGCGGCCGGTACGGCCGATGCGGTGCAGGTACGTCTTCTCCTCTTCGGGAGACTGGTAGTTGATGACGTGGGTCACGCCTTCGACGTCGATACCGCGGGCGGCGACGTCGGTGCAGACGAGGACGTCGACCTTGCCGTTGCGGAACGCGCGCAGGGCCTGCTCGCGGGCACCCTGGCCGAGGTCGCCGTGGACCGCGCCGGAGGCGAAGCCGCGCTGCTTGAGCTGGTCGGCGAGGTCGGCCGCCGTGCGCTTCGTACGGCAGAAGACCATCACGAGACCGCGGCCCTCGGCCTGCAGTATGCGCGCGACCATCTCGGGCTTGTCCATGTTGTGCGCGCGGTAGACGAACTGCGCGGTGTTCGCGACCGTCGCGCCCGCGTCGTCCGGCGACGTGGCGCTGATGTGCGTGGGCTGCGACATGTAGCGGCGCGCGAGGCCGATGACGGCGCCCGGCATGGTCGCCGAGAACAGCATGGTCTGGCGGCGGGCCGGCAGCATGTTGATGATCTTCTCGACGTCGGGCAGGAAGCCCAGGTCGAGCATCTCGTCGGCCTCGTCGAGGACGAGCGCCTTGATGTGCTTGAGGTCGAGCTTCTTCTGTCCCGCGAGGTCCAGCAGGCGGCCCGGGGTGCCGACGATCACGTCGACGCCCTTCTTGAGGGCCTCGACCTGCGGCTCGTAGGCCCGGCCGCCGTAGATGGCGAGGACGCGTACGTTACGGACCTTGCCCGCGGTCAGCAGGTCGTTGGTGACCTGTGTGCACAGCTCGCGCGTGGGGACGACGACGAGCGCCTGCGGGGCGTCGGTGAGGGCCTCGGGCTTGGCGCGGCCGGCCTCGACGTCGGCGGGGACGGTGACGCGCTCGAGGAGCGGGAGACCGAAGCCCAGGGTCTTGCCGGTGCCGGTCTTGGCCTGGCCGATGACGTCCTTGCCGGTCAGGGCGACGGGGAGCGTCATCTCCTGGATGGGGAAGGCGGTGACGATGCCGACGGCCTCAAGCGCTTCGGCCGTCTCGGGGAGGATTCCGAGCTCTCGGAAAGTCGTAGTCAGGGTGCTGCCTCTTCTGTGTGCGCGGCACGAGGGCGAGCGCGGGGGTCGTCTAGGACCGTGCTGGGGACGTCGACTACTGCCTTACGGGCGAGCCGTATGACACGGGACCACTGCCGACGCTCTAGCGCTCGAACCGCTGAGGGTCCCCCTCCGAATCGCGTACGCACGGTGTCGTACGTACCAGGAGGGCTGTCGGGTCGGAGCCGATCGGGCCACCGACCGGGCATCCTCATTCGTGCGGCCCGTCGAATAGTCGGCGGGCGCATTACCACTGTACCCCGGAAACGCGCACACGCGATGGCCGATTTGGTCACGTAGTCGTCGTCACACTGATTGACCAGGGACTTCCGACGCGCGGCGAGCCAGCTATTGTGCGCTTCATGACGACCTCTGACAAGCCTGACAACGCCTCCGCCGAAACGGTCGAACACACCGGAGTCGCCGCCCAGGACTGGACGCGGGCCTCCGCCGAACCTCAGTACCGTGCCGCGGTCGTCGACCTGCTCGGCGCGCTCGCGTACGGCGAGCTGGCGGCGTTCGAGCGGCTCGCGGAGGACGCGAAGCTGGCGCCGACGCTGGCGGACAAGGCGGAGCTGGCGAAGATGGCGTCGGCCGAGTTCCACCACTACGAGAAGCTGCGCGACCGGCTGACGGAGATCGGCGCGGAGCCGACCTCCGCGATGGAGCCGTTCGTCGCCGCACTGGACGGCTTCCACAAGCAGACCGCGCCCTCGGACTGGCTGGAGGGGCTCGTCAAGGCGTACGTCGGCGACTCGATCGCCAGTGACTTCTACCGGGAGGTCGCCGCCCGGCTCGACTCGGATAGCCGCGAGCTCGTCCTGGCCGTCCTCGACGACACCGGGCACGCCGGTTTCGCCGTGGAGAAGGTGCGCGCGGCCATCGACGCGGACCCGCGCGTGGGCGGGCGGCTCGCGCTGTGGGCGCGGCGCCTGATGGGCGAGGCCCTGTCGCAGTCCCAGCGGGTGGTCGCCGACCGTGACGCGCTGTCGACGATGCTCGTGGGCGGCGTCGCGGACGGCTTCGACCTCGCCGAGGTCGGCCGGATGTTCTCCCGCATCACCGAGGCCCACACCAAGCGGATGGCTGCACTGGGTCTGGCTGCTTAGCCGCGGCGCGGGCTGGTCGTCGACTGGGGCGCGGCGCCCGGGAGTTCGGCTGTAGCGGGGGGCTGGCAGTCGGCTGCGGTGCGGGCGTCGGCTGGTCGGCCGCGGCGCCGGGCTGGTCGCCCAGTCGCGCCTGAAGGTTGGCGAGACGCCGGGTCGGGCTGCTCAGTCGTCCTGGTCGGTCACGCCGGAGCCGAGCGCCGGCGGAGCCTTCCCGCCGGGCGCAGCAGCAGCGACAGCGACGCCACGGAGACGACGGCCGCGCCGCCGAAGATCAGCAGGACACCGCCGGCGTCCAGGGCGCTGTGGGTGAGGAAGGCCCCGAACATGGCTCCGGCCACACCCGTCGCCAGCACCAGGGAGCGGGTGGGCAGGCGATGGCCCAGCCGGTTCCCGGCCACCACGGCAAGGACGAGACCGAGCACCGCCGAGCCGAGCGCTTCCAACAACATCATGGGGTCCCTCCCACACGGCCACACTGCGCGTCACGGTCTAGCCCGTCATACCCGTGACCTGCGGAATGCAATCCTCCCCTGTGCGCGAGTTGTGCTCCATATGTGGAGGAAAAAATCCTGGGGAACACGAGAGGGGCCCGGCGACACTCGGTCGCCGGGCCCCTCTCGTCGCGTGTGACTACAGCGCGCCGAAGCCCACCTTGCGCGGGGCCGGCTCACCGAGCTCGACGTAGGCGAGGCGGTCGGCAGGGACGAGGACCTTGCGGCCGTGCTCGTCCACGAGGCTCAGCAGCTGCGACTTGCCGGCCAGCGCCTCGGACACCGCCCGCTCGACCTCCTCGGCACTCTGACCGCTCTCCAGAACGATCTCGCGGGGCGCGTGCTGCACGCCGATCTTGACCTCCACGGCTATGTCCCTCCGACGGTCAGTGAAGTGCGCGACCTTCCGCGCCGTACTCCGCACACATTAGCCCGGTGAGGGGACGTACACGCTCCGCGGGTGAACGCCAGGAGCGAACAGCGGGCGGGAACAAACCCTCGCGGTGGGCGACGGTCAGTGGTGGTCGGCGCCGTGGTCGGTGCCGTGCAGCGGGAAACCGGCGATGCCCCGCCAGGCCAGCGAGGCCAGCAACTGGACCGCCTGGTCGCGCGGGACGCTGCGGTCGCTGTGCAGCCAGGAGCGCGCCACCACCTGGGCGAGACCGCCCAGGCCGGAGGCCAGCAGCATCGACTCCGCGCGAGAGAGACCGGTGTCCTCCGCGATCACCTCGCAGATCGCCTCGGAGCACTCGTTGGTGACCTTGTCGACGCGCTCGCGCACCGCGGGCTCGTTCGTCAGGTCCGACTCGAAGACCAGACGGAACGCGCCGCCGTCGTCCTCCACGTACGCGAAATAGGCGTCCATGGTCGCCCGTACGCGCTGCTTGTTGTCGGTCGTTGACGCGAGCGCGGTGCGTACGGACTGGATCAGGGCTTCGCAGTGCTGGTCCAGCAGCGCGAGATAGAGGTCGAGCTTGCCCGGAAAGTGCTGGTAGAGCACCGGCTTGCTGACGCCGGCGCGCTCGGCGATGTCGTCCATCGCCGCCGCGTGGTAGCCCTGTGCCACGAAGACTTCCTGTGCGGCACCCAGCAGCTGGTTCCGTCGGGCACGGCGCGGCAGGCGCGTGCCTCGCGGGCGTGCCGCCTCTGTCTGCTCGATGGCTGTCACGCCGCCTCCCAAAGTCGTCCTCATGCGGTGAGCGCCGCGCCGCCATCGTACTTTTCGGTAACCGTGGTGTGCGCGGTGAGAGCGCAGAATTTCACGGACCGGACGCCGACGAAACGGGCGCAGACTCTCCCAAGCCGGGACGGAGCGGGCGGCGGGGAGGTCGCCGGGCCGTCGGCCCTGCTCAGTACGTACGTCACCGATAGTCGTCCTCGTCGAGGGAGACGACGCGGGCCTGCTCGATCAGATCCGCCTCGTTGGCGCGCTCCGGGTTCACGCCGGTCAACGGGTCGTCCCGGTCCGGCTTGACCTCCGTGAGCTGCTCGGCGGCATCGCCTTCCGGCGCTTCGACGTCGATCTCGGTGGCGGCCTCGGTGTCCTCTTCCGCGAACGTCGCGGGGTCGGTGGGGTCGACGGCCATGATGGGCTCCCTTCCTAGAACATCCCTGCGGGGAGCAGGGGCCACATACGGGTGCCCTGCGTACGAGCCTAGGAGACACCCGATCTGGACGCCATGCCATCCGCACGCCTTCTGTGACGGCGAACACATGAACCACTGCGTGATCGTCTCGTAACATTGCCGCATGTCTTCGACCGAGCTGCCGTTCGTGCCGCCCGCCACCGTGCTTCCCAGGGTGGCGCCCGTCAGGGTCGCGGAGGGTGAGCGGCTCAGGTCGGTCGGGCTGCCCGGGATCACGCTGACGGTGCGGTCGAGGCCGCCCGCGCGCGAAGGGCTGCCGCCCGCGCTGTGCGTGCACGGCCTCGGCGGTTCCTCGCAGAACTGGTCGGCGCTGATGCTGCAGCTGGAGGGCGCCGTCGACAGCGAGGCCCTCGACCTGCCGGGCTTCGGCGACTCCCCGCCGCCGGACGACGGCGACTACTCGATCACCGGGCACGCGCGCGCGGTGATCCGCTATCTCGACGCCTCCGGACGCGGCCCGGTGCACCTCTTCGGGAACTCGCTCGGCGGCACGGTCTCCACGCGCGTAGCCGCGGTACGGCCCGATCTGGTCCGCACCCTCACCCTCGTCTCGCCCGCGCTGCCCGAGCTCCGCGTCCAGCGCACCGCCGTGCCGACTGGGCTGCTGGCGGTGCCCGGTGTGGCCGGGCTCTTCACCCGGTTCACCAAGGAGTGGACGGCCGAGCAGCGGGTCCGGGGGGTCACGGCCCTGTGTTACGGCGACCCCGGGCGGGTGACGCCGGAAGGCTTCCGCCATGCCGTGCAGGAGATGGAACGGCGGCTGCAACTGCCGTACTTCTGGGACGCGATGACGCGGTCCGCGCGCGGGCTGGTGAACTCGTACACCCTGGGCGGCCAGCACGCGCTGTGGCGTCAGGCCGAGCGCGTCCTCGCGCCGACCCTCCTCGTCTACGGTGGCCGCGACCAGCTCGTCGGCTTCCGTATGGCCCAGAAGGCGGCCCGTGCCTTTCGCGACTCGCGTCTCCTCACTCTTCCGGAGGCCGGGCACGTGGCGATGATGGAATATCCGGAGACGGTGGCCGGCGCGTTTCGCGAACTGATCGCAGACAGTGATAGAGAAGGGGTGTCCGGCGGTAGGGCCGGGATGTCGGGCAGTACGAACTCGGGGAGCTGAGGGGCCAGGTGGGACGCCACAGTCGACGTGGACCAGCTCCCAAGAGTGGCCCCGAGGGGGGCGCCGCCGATCCCGCGGGCCGAGGCCGGACCCAGGTCCCTCCGCCCGCACGGCAGACACCGCCCCCACCGCAGCCGGGGTACGGCACGCAGGCCCAGGGGGCTCAGCGATACGCCGACGGGACGCCGGCGCAGGGTGTGCCGCGGTACTCGGACGGCACTCCGGCTCAGGGGGTGCCTCGGTTTCCTGACGGCACACCGGCCCGGGGGGTGCCTCGGTTTCCTGACGGCACTCCCGCTCGTGGGGTGCCGCAGGTTTCGGGCGGGACACCCGCGCGAGGTGTGCCGCGACTTCCCGACGGCACCCCGGCGAATGGTTTCCCCCGGGTTCGCGGAGACCACCCCGAGCAGCGTGAATCCGGTGGCGGCTGGGGGGAGTTGAACGGGCGCGGACCGGCCGGGCGCGGCAGGCCGGGCGGCGCGGGCGCTCCGGGCGCTCCGGGTGTCGGTCTGCCGCGGCAGCGACAGGGGCCGCCCACCGGCGCGACGGGGCCGAGGCAGGACTACCTCGACGCCTTCGAGCGGGAGGACGACGTCTTCGCGCCCCGCACCTCCGGCGCTTCGGGCGGCCGTCGAACGCTGTCGGCGCTCGCTTCCGACCCGATCGCCTCCCACCCGATCGCCTCCGACCCGTACTCCGGCGTCACGGCCTGGCCCGCCGAGGCCGGCCAGGACGACGGCGGGCGCGACGGCTTCGACGACGACGCGCCGCCCACGGGCGAGCCGACGGCTCCCAGGGGCGGCAAGGGGCGGACGTTCACCGGGATCGCGGCGGCCGCCGTCACCACCGTGCTGGCCGTGGTCGTGGCCGGTCAGGTCGCGAACGGACGCGAGGACGACGCCCTGCGGTCGCAGTCCGCCACCGACCAGGCCCGGGACGCCCGGGACTCCGCCTCGCGCGGGGACGGGCGGCCCACGCCCACCGGTTCGCCCGGCGTGGTGAAGCTGACGTACGCGCAGAAGATGGGCAGGACGTACGCGCTCGGCGCCACGCTCAAGGGCTCGGGGAAGTTCGACGCGGTCAAGGGGATCGACAAGGCGCCCGGCAAGGGGCGCAAGTACACCTACCGGGTGGACGTGGAGCAGGGGCTCGACCTCGACGGGGAACTCTTCGCGCGGGCCGTGCACGAGACGCTCAACGACGACCGGAGCTGGGCCCACAACGACGCCCGGACCTTCGAGCGCATCTACTCCGGCAAGCCCGACTTCGTGATCACCCTCGCCAGCCCCGGCACCACGGCCACCTGGTGCGCCAAATCCGGTCTGGACACCACCGTGGACAACGTGTCCTGCGACTCGGCGGCCACCGAACGCGTGATGATCAACGCCTATCGATGGGCGCAGGGGTCCGAGACGTACGGTGACGATCAGATCCATGCGTACCGGCAGATGTTGATCAACCACGAAGTCGGCCACCGGCTCGGCTACAGCCACGTCACCTGCGACAAGGACGGCGAGCTCGCGCCGGTCATGCAGCAGCAGACCAAGTTCCTCGATCATGACGGAGTTCACTGCCGAGCCAACGCCTGGGCGTATCCCGGGAGTTGACGGCCGGGGCGGCCTCGCCCCGTCGGCGCCGCGTTGACATGCGCAGAAAAGTCGTCCATATTGCTGCGCATGTCGCCCCGTCACACCTCCGTTCGCGCCGCCCTCGAGCTGGCGCTCATCGGTGTGACCCCGCTCTGCGTGGCTGACATCCTCTGTCGCTGACGCCCGCCCCTCGGCGTGTGCGTCGCGAACTCTCCTCCCGTACGTGACTCGGTCACGCGTTTTCCGACGACCTGACGCCGGGGCAGACGTCTGCTCACTTCTGTCTCACTATTCGGCTTTCTGTCTCACCTTTCGAGAGGTCGTCTCCGATGCGTCAACCGTCCCTCACAGCGCGCCGCGTGGCCGCGGCATCCGTCGGCCTGGTCCTGGCAGCCGGTGCCGCCGCCTGCGGGCCGAAGGACAACGATGCCAAGGGTGCAGGTGGCGACTCCACGCCCCACAAGGGCGGCACCCTCACGGTCCTGAACTCCAACCCGCAGCAGGACTTCGACCCGGCCCGCCTGTACACCTCCGGCGGCGGCAACGTCCCGTCCCTCGTCTTCCGCACGCTCACGACCCGCAACCGCGAGAACGGCGCGGCCGGCGCCGAGGTCGTCCCCGACCTCGCGACCGACACCGGGCGCCCCAACAAGGACGCGACCGTGTGGACGTACACCCTGAAGAAGGGCCTCAAGTACGAGGACGGCACCGCGATCACCGCAGCCGACGTCAAGTACGGCATCGAGCGTTCCTTCGCCGCCGAACTCTCCGGTGGCGCGCCCTACCTGAGGGACTGGCTGATCGGCGGCGCCGACTACGAGGGGCCGTACAAGGACAAGGGCGGGCTCGACTCGATCGAGACGCCGGACGCGCGGACGATCGTCTTCCACCTCGACAAGCCCGAGGGCGAGTTCCCGTACCTGGCGACGCAGACGCAGTTCACTCCGGTCCCGAAGGCCAAGGACACCGGCACGAAGTACGAGGAGCACCCCGTCTCGTCCGGGCCGTACAAGGTCGTCTCGAACGAGAACGACGGCGAGCGGGTCGTCCTGGAACGCAACACGTACTGGTCCGCGTCCACGGACGCCGAGCGCAAGGCCTACCCGGACAGGATCGACGTACGGTCCGGTCTTGACTCGTCCGTCATCAACCAGCGGCTCGCCGCGTCCCAGGGAGCGGACGCGGCCGCGGTCACCACGGACACCAACCTCGGCCCGGCCGAACTCGCCAAGGTGACGGGCGACAAGGAGCTGGCCGCGCGCGTCGGCACCGGCCACTTCGGCTACACGAACTACATCGCGTTCAACCCGACCATCAAGCCGTTCGACAACGTCAAGGTGCGGCAGGCGATCTCGTACGCCGTCGACCGGTCGTCCGTCGTCAACGCGGCCGGCGGATCCGCGCTGGCCGAGCCCGCCACCACCTTCCTGCCGGACCAGAAGTCCTTCGGCCACACGCCGTACGACCTCTTCCCGGCGGGCCGGTCGGGCAACGCGGCGAAGGCGAGGCAGCTGCTCGAGGAGGCCGGTTACGAGAACGGGCTGACCATCACGCTGACGCACTCCAACAGCAGGGACTTCGAGACCAGCCCGGAGATCGCGACCGCGATCCAGGACGCCCTCAAGAAGGCCGGCATCACCGTCGAACTGCAGGGTCTCGAGGAGAACGACTACTCCGACACGATCCACGACGTGAAGAGCGAACCCGGCTTCTTCCTCGCCCACTGGGGCGCCGACTGGCCCTCCGGCGGTCCCTTCCTCGCCCCGATCTTCGACGGCCGGCAGATCGTCAAGGACGGTGCGAACTTCAACACGGGCCTGCTGAACGACAAGACGGTCAATGCCGAGATTGACGCGATCAACAAGTTGACGGATCTTGACGCTGCCGCCAAGCGGTGGGGTGCGCTGGACAAGAAGATCGGCGAGCAGGCTCTGACCGTGCCGCTGTTCCACCCGGTCTACAAGCGGCTGTACGGCCAGGACATCAAGAACGTCGTGATCAGCGACTGGACCGGTGTGCTGGACATCTCGCAGGTCGCGGTCAAGTAACCCGATGAGCGAGGCACTTGTCGCCACCCAGGCGGCCGGGACGGGCCCTGCCCTCCCGGCCGCCTCGGGGGCCCGTCAGTTCTGGCGGCGGCTGTGGACGCAGCGCGCCGCCCTCGTCGCGGCGGCCGTCGTCGCGCTGCTCGTCCTTCTCGCGCTGGCCGCACCGCTGCTCACGGCGATCGAGGGCCAGGACCCCACCACGTATCACCCCTCCCTGGTGGACTCGGCGCGCGGCGGCGTACCCGTCGGCCCGTTCGGCGGTGTCAGCGGTGACCACTGGCTCGGCGTCGAACCGCAGACCGGGCGGGACCTGTTCGCACGACTGGTGTACGGCGCTCGGGTGTCCCTCGGTGTCGCGCTGACCGCGACCGCCGTACAGGTGTTGATCGGTGTCGTGGTGGGTGTCGCGGCCGCGCTCGGGAGTCAATGGGTTGATCAAGTGTTGAGCAGGCTGACCGACATCATCGTCGCCCTGCCACTGATGATCATGGCGTTGGCGCTGCTCGCTATCGTGCCGTCGAACTTCCCACGGCCCCTCCTGGTCGCTCTCGTCATCGGCCTCGTCGCCTGGGGCAACATCGCGAAGATCACGCGCGCCCAGACCCTCACCCTCAAGGGCCTCGACTACGTGTCCGCCGCCCGGCTCAGCGGCTGGAGCACCTGGCGGATCGCCCGCCGCGAGCTGCTGCCAGGACTCGCCGCCCCGGTCATCACGTACGCCGCGCTCCTCGTCCCGATCAACATCACCGTCGAGGCGGCCCTGTCCTTCCTCGGCGTGGGAGTGAAGCCTCCGACGCCGTCCTGGGGACAGATGCTCACCGCCGCCGACGTCTGGTACCAGGCGGCCCCGCAGTACCTGCTCCTGCCGGCGGGCGCGCTCTTCGTGACCGTCCTGGCCCTGACCGTCCTCGGCGACGGCGTCCGCACGGCCCTCGACCCGCGCGCGGCGTCCCGCCTGCGCGTCGGCACGGGCCGCAGACAGGAGGCCAAGGCGACAGCCCCGGTGGCGACGGAGGGCGCCTCGTGACCCGCCTCGCAGGATTCGTCCTCCGCCGCGCCGCCGGCGCCCTGATCACCCTCTTCGCCATCTCGGTGATCGTCTACGTCGTCTTCTACGTCACGCCCGGCAACGTCGCCCAGATCACCTGCGGCCCACGCTGCTCGCCCGCCCAGGTGCACCAGGTCGCCGAGCAGCTGCACCTCCACGACCCGCTCTACGAGAGGTACTGGCACTTCCTCCAGGGTCTCGTCGTCGGCCAGGACTACTCGACGGGCACCTCCGTGGAGCACTGCCCGGCACCCTGCCTCGGGCTGTCGTACCAGAGCGACCAGCAGGTCACCCGGCTGATCCTGACCAAGCTGCCGGTCAGCCTCTCGCTCGTGTTCGGCGCCATGGTGCTGTGGCTGGTCCTGGGCGTCGGCACCGGCGTGCTCTCCGCCTGGCGGCGCGGCCGGCTCACCGAGCGGCTGCTGACCGGGATCACGCTCGCCGGTGTCGCCACGCCGGTCTTCGTCATCGGCCTGGTCCTGATGATCGTCGTCTGCGGCGAGCTCGAACTGCTGCCCTTCCCGCAGTACGTGGCCTTCACCGACGACCCCGAGCAGTGGGCGTGGAACCTGCTGCTGCCGTGGTTCTCGCTCGCCCTCATAGAGGCCGCCGCGTTCGCCCGGCTGACCAGGGCGGCGATGCTGGAGACGCTGGCCGAGGACCACATCAGGACCTTCAGGGCGTACGGCGTCGGCGAGCGCTCGGTCATCGGACGACACGCCTTGCGCGGGGCGTTCGCACCGGTCATCGCGCTGAACGCCAACAACTTCGGCGGCGCGGTGGGCGGCGCCGTACTCACCGAGACGCTCTTCGGCCTGCCCGGAATCGGCCAGGAACTGGTCCATGCCGTCAACGTCGTCGACCTTCCGGTCGTCGTCGGCATGGTCCTCGTCATCGGGTTCTTCGTAGTGATCGCCAACGCCGTCGCGGACGTGCTGTACGCGGTGGCCGACCGACGGGTGGTGCTGACGTGAACGGGTCCAGGCAGGGCGAGTCCCCGAGCCTCGTCGAAGTCACCGGCCTCTGCGTCGAGTTCGGCGGGCTGCGGGCCGTCGACCAGCTCTCCTTCCGCCTAGAGGGGGGCGCCGCCCTGGCCCTCGTCGGGGAGTCCGGCTCCGGCAAGTCCACGGTCGCGGCTGCCCTGCTGGGCCTGCACCGGGGTACGGGCGCGCGGGTCGGCGGCTCGGTCCAGGTCGCCGGCATCGACGTACAGCGGGCCTCCGACGACGAACTGCGGCGGCTGCGCGGCGGTGGGGCCGCCATGGTCTTCCAGGACCCGCTGTCGTCGCTCGACCCGTACTACGCGATCGGGGACCAGATCGCCGAGGTGTACCGCGTGCACGCGCGTGGGTCACGGCGAGCCGCACGCGCGCGTGCCGTGGAGGTACTGGACCGGGTGGGCATCCCGGACGCGCGGCGGCGGTCCCGTTCACGCCCCCACGAGTTCAGCGGCGGCATGCGGCAACGCGCCCTCATCGCCATGGCGCTCGCCTGCGAACCCGACCTGCTGATCGCCGACGAGCCGACGACCGCGCTCGACGTCACCGTCCAGGCCCAGATCCTCGACCTGCTGCACGCGCTGCGCGAGGAGACCGGCATGGGTCTCCTGCTCGTCACCCACGACGTGGGGGTGGCCGCCGAGAGTGTGGACGAGGTCCTGGTCATGCGGCACGGGCGGACGGTCGAGCACGGTCCGGTCGGTGCCGTACTGGGTGCGCCCGCACAGTCGTACACCCGGGAACTGCTTGACGCGGTCCCGCGCGTGGACGCGCCGCGCGCTCCCTCGGCGCCGGCCGGGGAGGTCGTCCTCGAGGCGACGGGCCTCAGACGCGAGTTCGGGCGCGGAAAGCGGGCCTTCGCGGCCGTCGACGACGTCTCGCTGACGATCCGGCGCGGCGAGACCCTCGGCGTGGTGGGCGAGAGCGGCAGCGGGAAGACGACCCTGGGGCGGATGCTCGTGGGACTTCTGCAGCCGACGGCCGGCGAGATCAAGCCCGGCGGGGGAGTGCGCCCCGAGGTGCAGATGGTCTTCCAGGACCCCGTCTCCTCCCTCAACCCGCGCCGCAGCGTCGGCGAGTCGATCGCCGACCCGCTACGGGCACGCGGCGAACCGGACGAGGGGCGCGTCAGGGGGCGGGTACGCGAACTGCTGGAGCGCGTAGGGCTCGAAGCGGCGCACTACGACCGCTACCCGCACGAGTTCAGCGGCGGACAGCGCCAGCGCGTGGGCATCGCGCGGGCGCTCGCGGCCGATCCGCGCGTCATCGTCTGCGACGAACCGGTCTCCGCGCTGGACGTCACCACCCAGGCACAGGTGGTCGCCCTGCTCGGCGAGTTGCAGCGCGAACTCGGTCTGGCGCTGGTCTTCGTCGCGCACGACCTCGCCGTCGTACGCCAGGCCAGCGACCGTGTCGCGGTGATGCGCCGGGGCCGGATCGTCGAGTCGGGTCCCGCTGACGAGGTGTACGACAATCCGCAGGACCCGTACACCCAGCAGCTCCTGGCCGCCGTACCGGCGCTGGACCCGGGGCTCGCGGCGCGGCGCAGGGCGGCCCGGCGCGAGCCGGCCATGGTCTGAACAGCCGCCGTGAGCCTGGCGATCCGCACCTCCCACCCCTCCCGCCAGTGACAATCCGTGCGCGCATGATCTCTTAGCGCGACGGAACGCGAACCGCACCGGAAAGTTACGACCGTTCACCCCTTCTGGTGGCGTGATGGACAACCGTCCGTCGCGCCACCGCCCCGTCCGCATACGTTCGTCCCGCTGCGAGCCGTCGGGTCAACGGCGGCTCTCCATACGGGAGATCGGGGGTGCGCTCGTGCGCATCGGACTGCTTACGGAGGGTGGCTATCCGTATGTGAGCGGTGACGCCAGGCTCTGGTGCGACCGGCTCGTGCGCGGGCTCGAGCAGCACGAGTTCGACATCTACGCGCTCAGCCGCAGCGAACGCCAGGAGGACGAGGGCTGGATCCCCCTGCCGCCGCAGGTCAGCAGGGTGCGCACGGCGCCGCTGTGGATGGCCGAGGACACCGGGGTGGTGTACGGACGGCGCGCGCGCCGGCGGTTCGCCGAGTGCTACGGCGAGTTGGCGACCGTGCTGTGCTCGGGAAGCGGCATGGATGCTTCCGGCTCCTCGGAGGAGCCGTCGACCAGTGAGGCGGACCGTTTCGCCAGCACCCTGTACGGGCTGGCCGAACTCGCCCGCGACGAAGGCGGGCTCGTCGGAGCCCTCCGCTCCGAGGCCGCTGTACGCGCCCTGGAACGCGCCTGTCGTGCGCCCGGCGCCCCGCGCACAGCGCGCGAGGCGCGCGTACCGGATCTGCTCACCGTCGCGGCGCACCTCGAAAGCGCCCTGCGCCCCCTCTCGCTCGACTGGTACGAGGACGACGGCCTCGGCGCGGTCGACCTGTGTCACGCGACGTCCGGCGGCGCGGCGGCCCTGCCCGGCCTGCTCGCACAGCACTTCTGCGGCGTACCCCTGCTGGTGACCGAGTACGGCGTGCGGCTGCGCACCCACTACCTGACCGCCACGGAGTCCTCGCCCGCCGTGCGCGCCCTGCTCACCGCCTTCCACGGCAGACTCGCCGCTGAGGCCTACGGCCGGGCCTCGATCGTCACGCCCGGCAACGCGCACGCCCGCCGCTGGCAGGAACGCTGCGGCGCCGACCGCGACAAGCTGCGCACGGTCTACCCGGGCATGGACGCGTCCCGCTTCGCGGACGTCGGCGAGTCGCCGGAGTGCGTCGACCCGCACACCCTGGTCTGGGTCGGCCGGGTGGAACCGGCCAAGGACCTGGTCTCCCTGCTGCACGCCTTCGCGGAGATCCGCAAGGAGGAGCCCAAGACGCGGCTACGCATCATCGGCGCGCCGGCGGGCGCCGAGGGCAAGGCGTACCTCCAGCACTGTGGGGCGCTGGCCGCACAGCTCTTCCCCGACGAAGCGGACGGCCCGCACGCCGTCGGCGACAACCCGGTGTCCTTCGAGGAGATCGGCGGCCCGGAACTGCCCACCCTGGCCGACGCGTACGCCGCGGGCGCGGTGACCGTCCTGTCCAGCGTCGTCGAGGGCTTCCCGATCAACCTGGTCGAGGCCATGCTCTGCGGCCGAGCGACGGTGTCCACGGACGTCGGCGCCGTCGTGGAGGTCATCGGCGGCACCGGCCTCGTCGTACCCCCGCGCAATCCACGGGCGCTCGCCGAGGCGTGCGTGGCCCTGCTGCGCGACACCGAGCGCCGCGAGCGCCTGGGCGCCGCCGCCCGCGCCCGGGCACTCGAACTGTTCACCGTCGAGCAGAACATCACGGCATTTCACGGCATTTACCTGGAGATCGTCTCGCGCACCCCGGTCCGTCGCGTAGTCCTCGACGGCACCGGCGAGCCCCTCCCCTTCGCCTCTCCCGCCGAGGCCCACGTGCCCGGCGGCTGGACCGGCCAGGGCCTACGCGTCGTGGCCCGCGGCGGCCCCGGCTGGGCAGTCGGTCCGCCGGTCCGCGCCACCGCGCCGACCGCCGTCACGAAGGGGGCGTCATGAGCGAGCCGGGCGATGTGGCGATCAGCTCCGGATCCTGGGACGCACGGTCGGAGGAGTGGCTCAGCACGGGACAGGAGACACGAACACGGCCCGACGCCACTCACGGCGACGAGCCCGGCGCCCGCGCCCCCGACCACCCCTCCGCCCCCCACCGCTCCTCCACACCCCGCCGCACCGCCGCGGACCCGGTGAAGGCCCTGATGCACCGCCACCGGGACCTTTGCGAACGAGCTGTGGACCCCCTGGAGATCGCGGCGGGCCTGGAGGCGCACGGCGTCACCGACCGCACCGCCGCCCGCTTCCGCCACCGTGACGTCTTCTCGCTGGCCGAGGAGATGTACGCGCGCATGCCCCGCGACGGCGAAACGCCGACGCCCCCAGCCCCGCAGGCGACTTCCCGACCGCGTGCCGACTGGGTGCTGCTCACCCTCCTGCCCGGCGCCCTGTGCACGGCGACCGTGGTCGGCCTGCACCTCACGCAAGGGCGCCCCCGCCTGACGGTCGCAGTCGCCGGCGCCCTCGCCGTGGCAGTAGCGCTACGCGCCGCCCTGGCCCGCGGCCCGCTCGCCCCCAGGCCCGACACGACCGCCCCGGCAACCGCCGCCCGCACCTGGACTTGCTGGCTCCTCGCCTACGCCCTCCTGGGCGACGGCCTGCTCCGGACCGCCCTGGCAGGAGGCCCCGACGGCCTGCCCGACGGCACGCCGAACGCCCCCTGGCCGCTCGCGATCGCCCCCGTCCTCGCTCTCGTATGGGCCTGCGCCCCAGCAGCCTGGAGCACCTACGCGTTCACCGCACGATGCCGCCGCAAACTGACGGCCAGCCGGGGTCTGGAGGACTTCGCCGCCTCCGTACGCCCCCTGCTGCTCACCACCTTCGCCCTGTTCCTGTGCGCCCTCGCCGGCCTCCTCGCCCTGACCTCGGTGACCCTGGAGGAACCCACGGCCTACGCCCCGACCCTCGCCCTCGGCTCCCTCCTCCTCCTGGCCCGGCTGCTCACCACCCACCGCTTCACCCACGCCCCGGCGGTGATCCTCACGGCCACGGCGACAGCCCAGGCAATGGCCCTGGCCACGGTCTTCGCCGCCCGCCTGCCCGGTTGCGACGTCCTGGCCGTCCCGGTCCAGACCCTGGCCGACACCTGGGGCCCGGCGAGCGTCCAGACACTCACCTGCGGCACCGGCGCACTGATCCTCCTGCTCCACGCGACCCGCACCCTCACCAGGGCATCGGCCCACGCACCGACGGAGGAACAGCGATGAGGGGCGGCCCCCGAGCTCCCGCACCCGCGTACGACGAGCAGGGGACGTGTCGGGGGGTGTCCGCCCGCAGCGGTTGTCGCGTCAACACGACCACCCCTGTAACCGACCGATTCCGCGACGTTCCGAGGACGGACACCCCCCGACGCGGCCCCGACCCACGACGAACCGGGCGCTACGCGCACCCCCGTTCACCCACGCAGGCTGCCGCAGGCACCCGCCCCACCACCGCAGGAACCCGCCCCACCTCCGCAGGAACCCGCCCCACCTCCGCAGGAACCCGCCCCACCACCACAGGCACCGCACCCGCCCCACCGCCGGAGCCCCCGGCCCCACCGCCGGAGGCAACCCGCGCGCCCCTCCCTGAAGGAGACCACCAAATGATCACCTCCCGACCCGACACCTCGGCCCCGGGAGCCGCGCGATGAGAGTCCTGCTGATCGGAGCCAACGGCTACCTCGGCCGCTTCGTCGCCGACCGCCTGCTCGCCGACCCGGCCGTCCAGCTCACCGCCCTCGGCCGTGGAGACGACGCCGACGTCCGCTTCGACCTCGCGTCCGGCAGCCCCGGCGCCCTCACACGCTTCCTCGACGCGGTGCACCCCGGAGTTGTCATCAACTGCGCGGGAGCCACCAGGGGCGGCGCCCGCGAACTGGCCCGCCACAACACCGTCGCCGTCGCCACCGTCTGCGAGGCCCTGCGCCGCAGCGGCTGCGGCGCCCGCCTCGTACAGATCGGCTGCGGTGCGGAGTACGGCCCCAGCCAGCCCGGTTCGTCGACCGCGGAGGACGCCGTCCCCCGCCCCGGCGGCCCGTACGGCGTCAGCAAACTCGCCGCCACCGAACTCGTCCTCGGCTCCGGACTGGACGCCGTGGTCCTGCGCGTCTTCTCGCCGGCAGGCCCCGGCACCCCCGCCGGCTCCCCGCTCGGCCGTCTCGCCGAGGCCATGCGCCGCGCCATGCAATCCGGCGACGGAGAGCTCAAGCTCGGCGGCCTGGGCGCCCAGCGCGACTTCGTCGACGTCCGCGACGTGGCCCGCGCCGTGCACGCGGCCTCGCTCTCCGCCGCGCAGGGCGTCATCAACATCGGCTCGGGCCGCGCCGTCCGCCTGCGCGACGCCGCCGGAGTCCTCGCGCGCGTGGCGGGATACGCCGGGACCCTGCACGAACTCGACGGTCCACCCGGCCCGTTGCGGGCGACCATCGGGCATCCCCGCTCCGAGTCGGACCACGCGGCCCCGGTCGCGTATCCGTACCCCGACGGCTGCGGCAGCTGGCAGCAGGCCGACGTGCGCACCGCGCGCGACAGGCTCGGCTGGCGTCCCCGCATCGGCCTCGAGGAGTCCCTGGCCGACATCTGGATGGAGGCGGCATGCCGCATCTGACCCGCTCCAAACAGGGTGCCGCGAACACCGGCCTCCGCACCCGCTTCGGCGTTCCCGGCTTCGCCCACCCCTTGGTCGCTCCGGCCGAGTGGGCCGAACTCACCCGCCCCGGCACCCCCCTGCACTGGGTCGTCCTCAATGTCTCGGACGGCCCGGGCAGCCGGCCCGACCCGCACTGTCTGGAGGCGGCCGGCCGACTGCGCAACGCCGGCATCCGTGTGCTCGGCCACCTCGACACCACGTACGGCGCCCGCGCCTTCGGGGAGGTGATCTCCGAGGCGCACCGGTACGTGGACTGGTACAAGGTCGACGGCTTCCTCCTGGACCGCTGCCCGAGCGAACGCGCCGCGCTGCCCGAGATCCGCCGCACGGTGACCACGCTCCGCGCGCTGCGTGACGACGCCCACATCGTTCTCGGCCATGGCATCCACCCGTACCCCGGCTACGCCGAGAACGCCGACCAACTGGTCACCTTCTCCGGCCCGTGGAGCGACTACCGCTGGTCGCAGGTGGCGGAGTGGACGGCCGACTACCCGCCCGAGCGGTTCTGCCACTTGGTCCACGGTGTGCCGCGCCCTCACCTCGAGGAGGCGCTGCGCATCGCCCGCTGGCAGGGCGCCTCCACGATCTACTTCACCGACCGCACGGACCACGGCGGTCGCACCGACCCCTGGGAGGCGATGCCCGGCTACTGGGACGAAATCGTCTCGCGGATCGGAACGGGTGTCTCGGAATGAAAAAGGCCATGGCACTGTTACGGGGAGAACAACCGTAATGATTGACCGACCAACGGAGTCCCCGTGTCGCTGCCACCCCTGGTCGAGCCGGCTGCCGAGCTCACCGTAGACGAGGTCCGCAGGTACTCCCGCCACCTGATCATCCCCGACGTCGGGATGGACGGGCAGAAGCGGCTGAAGAACGCCAAGGTGCTCTGTGTGGGCGCCGGCGGCCTGGGCTCGCCGGCACTGATGTACCTGGCCGCCGCGGGCGTGGGCACGCTCGGCATCGTGGAGTTCGACGAGGTCGACGAGTCGAACCTCCAGCGTCAGATCATCCACAGCCAGGCCGACATCGGCCGCTCCAAGGCCGAGTCCGCGCGCGACTCCGTCCTCGGCATCAACCCGTACGTGAACGTGGTCCTGCACGAAGAGCGGCTCGAGGCCGACAACGTGATGGACATCTTCAGCCAGTACGACCTGATCGTCGACGGCACGGACAACTTCGCCACCCGCTACCTGGTCAACGACGCCTGCGTGCTGCTCAACAAGCCGTACGTGTGGGGCTCGATCTACCGCTTCGACGGCCAGGCCTCCGTCTTCTGGTCCGAGCACGGCCCCTGCTACCGCTGCCTCTACCCGGAGCCCCCGCCGCCGGGCATGGTCCCTTCCTGCGCCGAGGGCGGCGTCCTGGGCGTGCTGTGCGCGTCCATCGGCTCCATCCAGGTGAACGAGGCCATCAAGCTCCTCGCGGGCATCGGTGAGCCGCTGGTCGGCCGCCTGATGATCTACGACGCCCTGGAGATGCAGTACCGCCAGGTCAAGGTTCGCAAGGACCCGAACTGCGCGGTCTGCGGCGAGAACCCGACCGTCACCGAGCTCATCGACTACGAGGCCTTCTGCGGCGTCGTCTCCGAGGAGGCCCAGGAGGCGGCCGCCGGCTCGACGATCACTCCCAAGCAGCTCAAGGAGTGGATCGACGACGGCGAGAACATCGAGATCATCGACGTCCGCGAGATCAACGAGTACGAGATCGTCTCGATCCCGGGCGCCAAGCTGATCCCGAAGAACGAGTTCCTGATGGGCACTGCCCTTCAGGGCCTCCCGCAGGACAAGAAGATCGTCCTGCACTGCAAGACGGGTGTCCGCAGTGCGGAGGTCCTCGCGGTCCTGAAGTCGGCGGGCTTCGCCGACGCCGTGCACGTCGGCGGCGGCGTGATCGGCTGGGTCAACCAGATCGAGCCGAGCAAGCCGGTCTACTGACCCGGCCTCCCGGCCTGAGCGGCGGGGGTTTCGGACACCGACGGTGCCCGAGGCCCCCGCCGTCGTCATGAGCAGACCCTGCCGTCCCTCGGTACCGTCCCGGTCAGCAGGTACGCGTTGACCGTGGAGTCCACGCAGTCGCTCCCGCTCCCGTACGCGCCGTGTCCCTCGCCCTTCCAGGTGAGCACCACGCCCACGCCCTCGCCCAGCTCGTCCGCCATCTTCCGGGTGCCCTCGTACGGCGTCGCCGGGTCGCCGGTGTTGCCGACCACCAGGATCGGTGCCGCGCCGGGTGCGCTCACCTCCGGAGTCTCGTACTGCCCGGCCACCGGCCAGTCGTGGCACCAGCCGGTCGTGTCCCACCCCATGAAGGCCCCGAACACGGGCGAGACCCTCTCGAAGCGCGTCAGCAGCTTCCGCGTCTGCTCGACTGTCGGCCGCTGCTTGTCGTCCAGGCACGATATGACCCGTTGCGAGTGGGTCCCGGTGCCGTAACGCCCCGACGGGTCACGGTCGTTGTAGCCGTCGGCGAGGGCCAGGAGTTCCGAACCGTCGCCCTGTTCCGCCGCTGCCAGGGCGCTGGTCAGGGTCGGCCAGCTGTCCTCGCTGTACAGCGGCAGGATGATGCCGAGGAACGCGAGCGCCTCGGTCAGCTTCCGGTCGGACGACGTGGAGAGCGGCTCCCGGTCGATCCGCTTCAGCAGGTTCACGATCTTCTGCGAGCCCCGGGCGGGATCCTGGCCGGTCGCCTTGAGATAGGCGTCCAGCGCGCGCTGGAATCCCCGGGCCTGGTTCTCCGCGTGGCCCACCGTGTCGGCGCTCGGGTCGGAAACCGCGTCCAGGACCAGCCGGCCCACGTTCTCCGGGAACAGGTGGGCGTAGACACCGCCGAGTTCGGTGCCGTAGGAGATGCCGAAGTAGTGCGTCTTCCTGTCGCCGAGGACCTGACGCATCAGGTCCATGTCGCGCGCGGTGTCGGTGGTCGAGACGTGCGCCATCAGCTTCCCGGCGTCCTCCTCGCAGCCCCGGCCGAAGCCGGCGGCGTCCTCGAAGAAGGCGGTCTCCTCGGCCGCGGTGTCCGGCGTGATGTCCACCGACTCGGCGGCCTCGATCTCCCGGTCGCTGCGGCACCGGACACCCTCACTGGCTCCGACCCCGCGGGGGTCCCAGCTCACCAGGTCGTATCGCTCGCGCAGGAGCGAGGCGGTGGCGGCGTAGGCGGGCATCGTGGACAGCCCCGACTGGCCCGGCCCGCCGAAGTTGAACAGGAGCGAGCCGATGCGCTTCTCGCCCCGGGCCTTGGTCCGGATCAGGGCGAGGTCGATCTTCTCGCCGTCCGGCTTCGACCAGTCCAGCGGTACCTTCAGCGTCGAGCACTCCCAGTCGCTGCCCGGAGCGGAGGCCTGTGCGGTGGCCTTGCAGCGGTTCCAGTCGAGTCTCTGCGAGGTCAGTGACGAGGGCAGCGCGTCCGAGGCCCCGCCCGAGCCCTCGGGCGACGTCTGTGCCCGGCCGGTCTCCCCGCCGCTCTTGTCGTCGTCGGTCGAGCCGCCGCTGCACCCCGACACCAGGAGCGCGGCGGCGGCCCCCAGAGCCGCCAACCGTACGAAACGCGTCATCGCACTTCCCCCCGTCCAGGCCTTCCGCCCTGTGCTGCGAAATGGCTGTCCGGCCATGGTAGGCCGCTCACGCGAAGGCTGCCGAGGCCTGTGGATAACGTTCTGACCTGCGAACTCGTGCCCGTTCGGCGGTTGTCGGCGGGTGTCAGGAGCAGACGAGCCCGGTCTCGGGAACCTTCCCGTCGAGCAGGTAGCCGTTCACCGCGTCCTGCACACACTTGTTCTTGCTGTCGTACGCCCCATGGCCCTGACCCCTGTAGGTCAGCTCGACGCCGACGCCCTCGCCCAGCGCGTCCACCATCTTCTTCGTGCCCTCGTACGGCGTGGCCGGGTCGCCCGTGTTGCCCACGACGAGGATCGGTGCCGAGCCGGGCGCGCTCACGTCGGGATGGTCGGCGGCGCCCGCCACGGCCCAGTCGGTGCAGCCGGCCATGCCCCAGGCCAGGAAGTCGCCGAACAGCGGGGAGGCGGCCCGGAACTCGGGCAGCTTCCGCTGGATGTAGTCCGTGCTGTAC
Organism: Streptomyces resistomycificus; assembly: GCF_001514265.1. GTDB lineage: Bacteria > Actinomycetota > Actinomycetes > Streptomycetales > Streptomycetaceae > Streptomyces > Streptomyces resistomycificus. Next base: position 752,792 of record NZ_KQ948990.1, read on the forward strand.
CGCGGTTTGTCGTCGGCGCAGTTGATGGCGACGTTGGCGGCGCTGATGTTGCTGTACTGGCCGTCCTGGTTGCGGCCGTTCATCGAGTCGGACAGCGCCATCAGGATCTGGCCGTTGCCGTCGTACGCCTGATCCAGGCCCTCGGTGAGGTACTCCCAGAAGTCCTGCGAGTACAGCGCCTGCGCGATGCCGTTGGTGGCGGCGCTCTGGGTCAGGTCGCGCGGGTAGATGCCGGGGATGGGCTTGCTGTCGAGGTCCTTGAGCAGCTTGGCGATGCGGTTCTTGACGTCCTGCGCGCTGTTGCCGACCGGACAGTCCTCGGCCTTGGAGGCACAGTCCTCGGCGTAGTTGTCGAGGGCGCGCTGGAAGCCCTTGGCCTGTCCGAGCGAGCCCTGCTCGGACGTCTGTGTCGGGTCGACGACCGCGTCGAAGACCGCGCGGCCGACGTTCCTCGGGAAGAGGTGGGCGTAGACGCCGCCCAGTTCCGTGCCGTAGGAGATGCCGAAGTAGTGCAGCTTGGCGTCGCCGAGGACCTGGCGCATCAGGTCCATGTCGCGGGCCGCGTCGGTGGTGCGCAGATGCGGCAGGATCTTCTCGGAGTTCGTTTCGCAGGCCCCGTTGAACTCCTTGGTGTTGACCAGGAAGTCGGCGCGCTCGGCCGCGTCGTCGGGCGTCGCGTCCTGCTGGAAGTAGGCGTCGAGTTCGAGGTTGTTCTCGCACTCCACAGGGGCGCTGCGGCCGACCCCGCGCGGGTCGAAGCTGACCAGGTCGTAGCGGGTGCGCAGTTTCGCGTAGTCCTCACCGAAGGCGGGCAGCGTGGTGACGCCGGAGCCGCCGGGGCCGCCGAAGTTGAAGAGCAGCGAGCCGATGCGGTCGCTCTCCGCGCCGCTCGACTTCGCCCGGATCAGCGCGAGCTCGATGGTGTCGCCCTTGGGCTTGGCCCAGTCCAGGGGGGCCTTCATGGTGGCGCACTGCCACTTGTCGCCGTCCGGCAGGGGCGACGGGGGGTTGCCCCCGCCCTCCGCCGCGGACGGTGCCGGACAGTCCTTCCAGCTCAGCTCCTGGGCCGACAGGTCCTCGTCCTCCTGGGAGTCGTCGCCGCATCCCGCCAGCACGGAGGACAGCACAAGAGCGGTGGCGGTCAGGGCGGCGGCGCGCAGCCGGGGAGGGTTCGGCATGACTCCATCCTGCGGTCGGGTACGTGAGGATGCTCGGGGCGCGGGCCGTACGAGGTACGCCTCCGGGACCGGGCCCCGCACCGGATCGTCGTACTACAGCGCTCCCTTGCGCGTGAGGTGGTTGAAGGCGAGCCAGCCCGGCAGCACGGGGATCCACAGCGTCAGCAGGCGGAACAGCAGCACCGCGGGCGCGGCGACCTCCTTGGGGAGGCCGACGGCGATCAGACCGACCGTCAAAGTCGCCTCCACCGCACCCACACCGCCCGGGGTCGGGGCGGCGGATCCCAGCGCGTTGCCGGCCAGGAAGACGACGGCGACGCTGGCGATGCTGATCGACGTCCCCTCGGTTCCGAACGCCCGGATCGACGCGTCCAGACACATCACGAAGCAGGCCGTCAGAAGCAGCATGCCGCCGATCCCGGTGACGAGCTTCTGGGGCCGCTGGAGCACGTCGAGCATGCGCGGCACGACACCCGCGAACAGGGACCGCACGCGCGTGACGACGAACTTCCGCAGGAACGGCACGGACGTCACCACGAGCACGAGCACCGCCACCGTCAGCAGGCCGGCGATGACCGTCCGGGACGGCGACAGGGACGGCGTCTTCTCGGTACCGGTCAGGTAGCCGAAGGACAGCAGCATCAGGATGTGGCAGCCGAGCCCGAACAGCTGTGAGGCGCCGACGCTCGCCACCGCGAGCCCGGGGCGCACGCCCGAGCGTTGCAGGAAGCGCGTGTTGAGGGCGACGCCGCCCACGGCGGCCGGGGCGACGATCTTCACGAACGAGCCGGCGACCTGTGCCGCCACGGTCCGTACGAAGGGCACGCGCTCGGGCACGAAGCCCAGCAGGGCCATCGCAGCCGCCAGATAGCTCAGCGCGGAGAAGAGGACCGCGGCGGCGACCCAGCCCCATTCGGCGTTCTCGATGAGCGGGCCGAACTCGATGTGGGTGAGCTGGGTGAGCAGGTAGTACGCGCCGATCGCACCGGCGATGAAGCTGATCAGTGTGCGCGGCCGGACCCGCTCCAGTCGTGCCGGTTCGACCGGTGCCTGCGGCCGGATCAGCAGCACCTCGTGGCGGATCTGGGTGAGGAGGTCCTCTTCGCGTGCCCCCTCGAGGGCCTCGTCGATGGCTCGCTTCTCGGCCCGCGCTTCCGCCTTGACGGCCTTCTTGTCGGGCTTTTCGAGTACGGGCTCGACGTCGTGCGGCGCTTCTTCCAAGCGGGCCTGCTTGGCCTGCCGGGACGCCTCCAGGACCGCCTCACGCTCGCGCTCGGCCCGCTCCCGGGCCAGTCTGCGCAGCGTCGCGCGCGTGGAGCGGCTCAGCGCGATGGGCTGCAGCATCGGCAGACAGTCCGCGACGGCGTCGGGGCCCAGCACGCTCAACGCCGCGGCGACGGCGCGCTCGGCGCCCACCCTGAGGCCGAGCGTCACCAGCAACTGGGAGACGTCCATGCGCAACAGCAGGTCACCGGCGGCGATCTCACCGACGCGCAGATCGGTGAGGATCACCCTGCCGGAACGATCCACCAGAATCGCGTCGCCGACCAGTCTGCGATGGGCGATCCGCCGGGACTGCAGCGCCCGCACCTGGTGCCAGGTCTCGCGCAGCAGCTCGTCGGTGATCTCCTCGTCCGGGAGCGAGTCGAGGGTGTGGCCGCCGGTGTGCTCGTAGACGAGCATCACCGCGTCGGGGCCCAGCTCGGAGGTCGCGATGAGCTTCGGGGCGTTGGCGCCGGCCGCGATGGCGGCGTAGGCGAGCAGTGCTTCCTGCTCGAGTGCCTGTCGTAGCGACTGGAGGCTGCTGCGGGTGGCGAAGCCGCGCAGGGTCAGGTTGCGCCAGGTGCGGTAGAAGAAGCCCTGGGCCTGCTGTTCCCGGTCGACCACCGTGACGTCCAGGGGCGGCCCGTCCTCCAGGGTGACGAAGTAGCGCCGCCCCCGGTCTCCGGTCTCCGATGTGTCCGAGGCCTCCTCGCGGGCCGCGCTCACGGGGTGGAAGCCGACGTGCCTCAGGCCCGCCATCAGCGTGCGGCCGGTGGGGCGGACGTTGGGCGAGCCGACCGCGTAGAGGGTCCCGTAGGCGACGGTCCAGCCGATGAGCACCGTCAGGATGATCGAGAACGGTGTCGTGTAGCCGGTGACGAGCATCGAGAACGCGTCGAGCATCAGCACGATCCACAGCACCGCACGCCAGCGGGGCCTGCGCGACATGCCCACGGCGGTCATGTAGGCGATGACGGGTGCCAGATAGCCGTGCACGGGGTCGGTGAGGGCGTGGATGTCGCCGGGGGAGGGCTGGGTGAGCGCCTCCTGGATCGAGTTGGGGGCGGCCTTGGCGACCCACAGGTCGGTGGCGAGGGTCACCCCGTGGGCGAGGACGGCCGCCAGGACGCCGTCGGCGATGCGCAGTCCGTCCCGTTTGATCAGCCGCTCGATCGCGAAGGCGACCGGCACCAGGAGGATCGCGATGCTGGAAGCCAGTCCCGCGATCTTGATCAGGAGGTCGGGTGCCTGTCCGGTTCCCTTGTTGATGTCCTGTTCGAGACCCGAGGTGGTGCCGTGTGCGAACGCGGCGATCGCGAGCAGCACGGCCACGGCCAGCACGCCCACCATGAGGCGCATGAGGTCGGAAGGCCGGTGCACGCGCGCGGGCAGGAGCGGTTCGTCGCCCTCCACCTCGTCGGTGTGCACCTCGTCGGGATCGTCCCCGTCAGGCCCGGACGGCGCGGGGGGAGCCGTGTCGTCGGCCTGGGCAGCGTCCTCTCGGTCCACCTTGTCCCTGTTCCCGTCGCTGTTCCGGTCGCCCTTCCCGTCGTCCGTCCGGCCCGCGTCGGCGGCGCCTGGGCGCGACGAAGCGGCAGGGGCGCTCTCCGCGTCCTCGGGATGCACACCCTGCTGCTTCATCGTCTCTTCTTGGTCTCGTATCACCGGTCACCGCCCGCACGATGGTGGCATGCCCCACCGACACACGAAGGCGTCAGGGTGCAGATGCGGGGGCGCACAGTCTGCCGGAAGCGCTGTCCCAGGGCGAGGGAAACCCACCGTCGCGCGCGCGTCACGTTGTCGGTGGGGTGGGGCAGGATGGGCCGGATGAGCGAGGAGAGCCTTCCGGACGACGCCCGCGCCGAGCACGCGGACGCGCTCCCGGAGTACGCCGAGCGGGTCCTCGACGTCGCCGAACGGATTCCGCCCGGGCACGTGATGACGTACGGGGATGTCGCGGAGTGGATCGAGGAGGGCGGTCCCCGTCAGGTCGGACGGGTGATGGCCCTGTACGGGGGAGTCGTGCCGTGGTGGCGGGTCGTGCGCGCGGACGGCGTCCTGCTGCCGGGCCACGAACTGGACGCCCTCGGCCACTACCGTGCCGAGGGCACGCCCCTGAAGGAGGCGAGCAGGGCCGCCGAGGGCCATCTCCCGCGCCTGGACATGAGACGGGCGCGGTGGGACGGCGGCGAACGCGCGGAGGGTCACACCTGACAGCTTCCGCCATCGCGGTGCCCCGAGAGCCGCCTGAGGTCCGTACGGGGGAAACAGGACACCTCCGCGGCATGACGGGACAAACGCGGCACGTCCGAGGCATGCCGTACGTTCGTGAGGCGAGGGACGCGCGTGGCGCGAGTGCCGCGTGGGAAGAAGAGGAAGCCCTGCTTCCGCACTTCCCGTCGGCGTAGCGTCGGCTGCGCGCGTCCCCCTCATCCCGCGATCACCGTCCTCCACGCGCGGAGGACGTCCCAACAGCACACCCACCAGGACCGGCGAACCACGTGAGCACCTCTTCCTCCACCAAGCGTCTGTCGCACCCGCAGGGGCGACAGGGGAACCGTGGCGCTTACCGACTGGTGCGTACCCCGCCGGCCCGCTCGGACCCCCCTCGTCTTGACGCAGCACAGCGTTCCGTGGTTGACCACGCCACCGGCCCACTGCTCGTTCTCGCAGGTCCGGGCACCGGCAAGACCACCACGCTCGTCGAGTCGGTGGCGTCGAGGATCGCCCGGGGCGGTGACCCCGCGCGCGTGCTCGTGCTGACGTTCAGCCGCAAGGCGGCCGTCGAGCTGCGGGACCGCATGGCGCTGCGCGTCGGGGCGGCGCGCGCGCCTCAGGCGACCACCTTCCACTCGTTCTGCTACGCCCTGGTCCGCGCCCACCAGGACACCGACCTGTTCGTGGAGCCCCTCAGGCTGCTGTCCGGCCCGGAACAGGACGTCGCCGTCCGTGAGCTGCTCGCGGGCCAGCCCGACCTGGAACGGCTCGGCCTCGCGCACGTGCGCTGGCCGGACGACCTGCGCGCCTGCCTGACCACCCGCGGCTTCGCCGACGAGGTCCGCGCGGTCCTCGCCCGCAGCCGTGAACTGGGCCTGGGCCCCGGTGCTCTGGACGACTTCGCCCGCCGCATAGGCCGCCCCGACTGGCGCGCCGCGGCCGCCTTCCTCGCCGAGTACCTCGACGTGCTTGATCTGCAGGGCGTACTCGACTACGCCGAACTGGTCCACCGTGCCGTCCTCCTCGCCGGCCGCCCCGAGGTCGCCGGGCGGCTCGCCGCGCAGTACGACGCGGTACTCGTCGACGAGTACCAGGACACCGACCCGGCTCAGGTACGGCTGCTGCACGCCCTCGCCGGGGGCGGCCGCACCCTCGTCGCCTTCGGCGACCCCGACCAGTCGATCTACACGTTCCGCGGCGCGGACGTGAACGGCATCCTGGACTTTCCCCGGGCCTTCCCGCGCGCGGACGGCCGTCCGGCGCCCGTCGAGGTCCTGCGCACCTCCCGCCGCTCCGGAGCCGGCCTGCTGGCCGCGACCCGGCTGCTGACCCAGCGCATGCCGCTGACCCGCCTTCCCGCCGAGAAGGTGCGCGCCCACCGGGAGCTCACTCCGGCCCGGGACGGGGGCGGCGTCGAGGTGTACACGTACCCGACACCCGGCACCGAGCTGGACAACGTCGCCGACATCCTCCGCAGGGCGCACTTGGAGGACGGCGTCCCCTGGGGCGAGATGGCCGTCCTGGTGCGCGCCGGCTCCCGCACCATCCCCTCGGTCCGCCGCGCGCTCACCGCGGCGGGCGTGCCCCTGGACATCGACGGCGACGACCTCCCCCTGCGCCACGAACCGGCGGTGGCACCCCTGCTGACGGCACTGCGCGCGGTGGCCGCGGCGGAGGTGGTCCCGGATACGCCCGGGAGTGAGGACGTACGGGGCGACGAGGCTGTTTCCGGTGAGCCGCCGGATGCCTTCGAGGAACCCCAGCCGGTGGTTGCCGAGCGGCAGGGTGCGTCTGGGGAGCCACTGCCGGTGGTTGCCGAGCGGCAGGGTGCGTCTGGGGAGCCACAGCCGGCGACTGCCGAGCTGCAGGATGCCTTCGAGAAACCACAGCCTGCTTCCGCCGAGCCGCAGGGTGCCGCCGAGGCACCCTCACCGAGCACCTCCTGGCTCGACACCGAAACGGCCCTCACCCTCCTCGCCTCCCCCCTCGCCAGCATGGACGCCGCCGACCTGCGCCGCCTCGGCCGTGCCCTGCGCGACGAGGAGCGGGCCGGGGGCAACCCGCTGCCGCCGCCCTCGGACCAGCTGATCGCACGGGCGCTGGCCGAGCCGGAACGGCTGGCCGTGCACGACCCCGTGTACGCCCGTGGCGCCCAGCGGCTCGGCGCGCTGCTCAGGAAGGCCCGTGAGCGCCTCGCGGGCGGCGGTACGGCCGAGGAGGCCCTGTGGGACCTCTGGGAGGGCACGCCGTGGCCCGCGCGCCTGGAGCGAGCAGCCAGGCGTGGTGGCGCGGCCGGACGCAACGCGGACCGTGATCTGGACGCCGTGTGCGCCCTGTTCGCGACCGCGGCCCGCGCCGAGGAGCGCACCGGCGGCCGGGGCGCCCTGAACTTCCTGGCGGAGATCGACGCCGAGGACATCGCCGCCGACACACTCACCCGCCGCGCGGTACGCCCCGACGCCGTCCGTCTGATGACGGCGCACCGCTCCAAGGGCCTGGAGTGGCGGCTCGTCGTGGTCGCGGGCGTCCAGGAAGGGCTGTGGCCGGACCTGCGCCGCCGCGGCTCGCTCCTGGAAGCCGACCGGATCGGCCGCGACGGACTGGCCGAGCCGCTCACCCCCGGCGCCCTGCTGGCCGAGGAGCGCCGGCTGTTCTACGTGGCCGCCACGCGCGCGCGTGAGCGCCTCGTCGTCACCGCGGTCAAGGCGCCCGCGGACGACGGTGACCAGCCCTCCCGCTTCCTGACCGAACTCGGCGTCGAACCCCGGGACGTCACCGGCCGCCCCCGCCGCCCCCTGGCGGTAGCCGCTCTCGTCGCCGAACTCCGCGCCACCACCGTCGACCCGCGCGTCTCCGCCCCCCTCAGAGCGGCCGCAGCCCGGCGCCTGGCCCGGCTCGCCGCACTGGCGGACGAGGACGGCCGTCCCCTGGTGCCCTCCGCCCACCCCTACCGCTGGTGGGGCATGTTCGAGCCGACCGAGAGCAAGGTCCCGCTGCGCAGCCGCGACCAGCCCGTCGTGCTCTCCGGCAGCGCCCTCGACCAGCTCGCCAACACCTGCGCCCTGCAGTGGTTCCTGGGCCGCGAGGTGAAGGCCGACGCGCCCGCGACGGCCGCCCAGGGCTTCGGCAACGTGGTGCACGTCCTCGCCGACGAGGTCGCCTCCGGACACACACCGGCCGACCTCGGCGTCCTCATGGAGCGCCTGGACTCCGTGTGGAACGCCCTCGCCTTCGACGCGCCCTGGAAGTCGGCGCAGGAGAAGGAGAACGCGCGAGTGGCCCTCGAACGCTTCCTCAAGTGGCACGTCATGGACCGCACCGGGCGTACACCGGTCGCCAGCGAGCACGACTTCGACGTCACCCTCGAAGCGGGCGATGTCGAGGTGCGTATCCGAGGTCAGATGGACCGCGTGGAGGCCGACGGCGAGGGCCGCGCCTATGTCGTCGACTTCAAGACCGGCAAACAGGCCCCCAGCGCGGCCGAGGTCGAGCGTCACCCCCAGCTCGCGGTCTATCAGCTCGCCGTCCGGGAGGGCGCGGTGGACGAGGCCTTCGACGGTGTGCGGCCCGAGCCGGGCGGTGCGGAACTCGTCCAGCTGCGCCAGGGCGCCGCCAAGCGGGACGGCGGCGAGATCCTCCCCAAGGTGCAGGCACAGGAACCGCTGGAAGGAGAGTGGGTGGGCGACCTGCTCGCCACCGCGGCCGGCAAGGTCCTCGACGAACGGTTCACGCCGAGTGCGGGCCAGCACTGCACACACTGCGCGTTCCGGGCGTCGTGCAGCGCCAAGTCCGAAGGACGGCACGTGGTGGAGTGAGCGCACCGCTGTAATGCCGGTGTGATCGGTTGCACCACAGGTGCTGACCTGCGTTTCTCTCCACTCGTGGGGGTGATTCGTCCTCGACTGTCAGTGGCCGCCGCTAGCCTCTCCGACATGCCTGCCCGTATCACCGATCCCGATCAGCTCAAGGAGCTCCTCGGTATCCCGTTCACCCCGGAGCAGACGGCCTGCATCACCGCGCCGCCCGCCCCGCAGGTGATCGTGGCCGGAGCCGGGTCGGGCAAGACGACGGTGATGGCGGCCCGGGTGGTGTGGCTCGTCGGCACCGGCCAGGTCGCCCCCGAGCAGGTGCTCGGCCTCACCTTCACCAACAAGGCCGCCGGCGAACTCGCCGAGCGCGTCCGCAAGGCGCTGATCAAGGCGGGCGTAACCGACCCCGACGTCATCGACCCGGACAACCCGCCGGGCGAGCCGGTGATCTCCACCTACCACGCCTTCGCGGGCAGGCTCCTGACCGACCACGGCCTGCGCATGGGCCTCGAGCCGACCTCCCGGCTGCTGGCCGACGCCACCCGTTTCCAACTCGCCGCGCGCGTACTGCGCGAGGCCCCCGGCCCCTACCCGGCGCTCACCCGCTCCTTCGCCGACCTGGTCAGCGACCTCCTCGCGCTCGACGCCGAGCTGGCCGAACACCTCGTAAAGCCCGAGCACCTGCGTGCGTACGACGCCGAGCTGTTGCGTGCCCTCGAGGGCGTCAAACTCACCAACGCCGACCTGCGCAAGGTCCCCGACACGGCCGCCGCGCGCCGTGAACTCGCCGAGCTGGTCGTCCGCTACCGGGCCGCCAAACGCGAGCGCGACCTGCTGGACTTCGGCGACCAGATCGCCCTGTCCGCGCAACTCGCCCAGATCCCGGAGGTGGGCCGCGTTCTGCGGGACGAGTTCCGCGTGGTGCTCCTCGACGAGTACCAGGACACCTCGGTGGCTCAGCGCATCCTCCTCGCGGGCCTGTTCGGCGGCGGTACCGGCCACCCCGTGACCGCGGTCGGCGACCCCTGCCAGGCGATCTACGGCTGGCGCGGCGCCTCCGTCGCCAACCTCGACGACTTCCCCGAGCACTTCGCCCAGGCCGACGGCCGTCCCGCCACCCGGCAGGCGCTCAGCGAGAACCGCCGCAGCGGAGGCCGCCTCCTTGACCTCGCCAACGGCCTGGCCGAGCCGCTGCGCGCCATGCACGCGGGCGTGGAGGCCCTCCGTCCGGCGCCCGGCGCCGAACGCGACGGCACGGTCCGCTGCGCCCTCCTGCCGACCCACGCCGAGGAGATCGCCTGGATCGCCGACTCCGTCGCGCACCTGGTGAACACGGGCAAGGCGCCCGGCGAGATCGCCGTCCTGTGCCGTACGGCCACCGACTTCGCCGAGATCCAGGGCGCGCTCGTCGCCAGGGACGTCCCCGTCGAGGTCGTCGGCCTCTCCGGGCTGCTGCACCTGCCCGAGATCGCCGACCTCGTCGCCGTGTGCGAGGTCCTCCAAGACCCGGGTGCGAACGCCTCCCTGGTCCGCCTGCTGACCGGTCCGCGCTGGCGCATCGGCCCGCGCGACCTCGCCCTGCTGGGACGCCGGGCCCGGCTGCTGGTGTCCCACACGCGCGTGGAGGGCGACGACGACCCGGACCGCCGTCTCGCCGAAGCCGTCGAGGGGGTCGATCCGTCCGAGGTGATATCGCTCGCGGACGCCCTCGACACCTTCCTGGAGTCCCCGCTCGACGGCGACGGTGACAACGACGGGCTGCCCTTCTCGCCGGACGCGCGCGTGCGGTTCGCTCGCCTCGCCACCGAACTGCGCGACCTGCGCCGCTCCCTGTCCGACCCGCTGATGGACGTCCTGCACCGCGTCCTGGCCGTCACCGGCCTGGAGGTCGAGCTGTCGGCGTCCCCGCACGCCCTGGCCGCCCGCCGCCGCGAGACCCTGTCCAACTTCCTTGACGTCGCCGCCTCGTTCGCCGCCGGCGACAACGCGGCGACCCTGCTCGCCTTCCTCGGCTTCCTGCGCACCGCCGCCCAGTACGAGAAGGGCCTCGACAACGCCCTGCCCGGCGGCGAGAACACCGTAAAGGTGCTCACCGCGCACAAGTCCAAGGGCCTGGAGTGGGACGTCGTGGTCGTCCCCGGGCTGGTCACCGGCACCTTCCCCAGCACCCAGGGGCGCGAGAAGTGGACCACCCAGGGCAAGGTGCTGCCGCACGAACTGCGCGGCGACACCGACACCCTCCCCGACGTCACCTCCTGGGACTCCCGCGGCCTGAAGGCCTTCCACGAGGCCATGAAGGAGCACCAGCTCACCGAGGAACTCCGCCTCGGCTACGTCACCTTCACCCGCCCCCGCTCCCTCCTCCTCGGCTCCGGCCACTGGTGGGGCCCCACCCAGAAGAAGCCCCGCGGACCGTCCGGCTTCCTGCAGGACCTGTACGAGCACTGCGCCGCGGGATACGGCGAGATCGAGGCGTGGGCGGACGAGCCCGCCGAGGACGCGGAGAACCCGGTCCTGTTCCAGGAGACCACTGACCAGGTGTGGCCCCTGCCCCTGGACCCGGCGTCCCTGGCCCGGCGCCGGGCGGCCGCCGAGACGGTCCTGGCCCATCTGGAGGACCTCGCCTCCCACCCGGACGGCCACCCCGCGGCCACGCACGACCCGGACACCTACGACGACCCGGACTGGCCGGTGCCCCCGCCGGACGACGACCCGAGCCACGGGGACGCTCGCCACGGGGACGAAGGCTACGGAGACGAACTCTTCGAGGAGCGTCCGTTCGAAGACGGTCCGTTCGGAGAGGAGGACCCCTTCGGCGAGGAGGACTCGGCCGAGTGGGACTCCTGGAGCGCGGACCGCCCGACCGTCCCACACCAGGCGGCGGGGCCGGACGCCAAGGGACAGCCGGGTACGGAACGAGCCCGGCCCCACCCCACGGCACCGGAGCCCCCGCACCCCACGGCACCGGAGCCCGCGCACTTCGCAGCCCCGGGGCCCGCCCACGCCCGCCTTACCCCGGAGGAGGCCCGCACCATCGCCTCCTGGGACCGTGACCTCGACGCCCTCACCGGCGAGCTGCTGCGCGCCCGCGAGAGCGTCACCGACGTCCCCCTGCCGGCGTCGCTGACCGCATCCCAGGTGATGCGCCTGGCCGCCGACCCGGACGGCCTGGCACAGGAACTGGCCCGCCCCATGCCCCGCCCGCCCCAACCGGCGGCACGCCGCGGCACCCGCTTCCACGCCTGGATCGAGTCCCGCTTCGAGGCCCTGACCCTGCCCATGCTGGAGCCGGAGGAACTGCCCGGCAGCGAGGCCGAGATCGCCGACGAACGCGATCTGGAGGCCCTCAAGGACGCCTTCGAGCGCACCGAGTACGCCCAGCGCACGCCCCATCGGGTCGAGGCTCCCTTCCAGCTGGCCATCGCCGGCCGTGTGGTCCGGGGGCGGATCGACGCCGTCTACAAGGAAGGCGACGGCCCGACGGCGACGTACGAGATCGTCGACTGGAAGACCAGTCGCACCCGCGACGCCGATCCGCTGCAGCTCGCCGTGTACCGGCTGGCCTGGGCGGAGCGGCAGGGAGTGCCCCTCGAGTCGGTCGGCGCCGCCTTCCTCTACGTTCGCAGCGGAGAGGTCGTACGGCCGGGTGACCTGCCGGGCCGGGCCGCGCTCGAGCGGCTGCTCAGCGGGGAGCCGCAGGGTGAGGAACCGCACGACGAGGATGTCGGTGCGGGCCGATAGGCTCGTGACCATGAGCCAGCCCGTTGACAGTGCCGTCAGCGCCGTCCGTACGTACGTCGAGCAGCACCGCGCCGCCTTCCTCGACGACCTCGCCGAGTGGCTGCGCATCCCGTCCGTGTCGGCCCAGCCCGACCACGCGCCCGACGTACGCCGCAGTGCGGACTGGCTCGCCGCGAAGCTTCAGGAGACCGGGTTTGCGACCACCGAGGTCTGGGAGACGCCGGGTGCGCCCGCCGTGTTCGCCGAGTGGCCGTCCGACGACCCCGAGGCGCCCACGGTCCTCGTCTACGGCCACCACGACGTACAGCCCGCCGCCCGCGAGGACGGCTGGGACAGCGAGCCCTTCGAGCCCCTGGTCCGAGGGAACCGCCTCTATGCGCGCGGGGCGGCCGACGACAAGGGCCAGGTGTTCTTCCACACACTCGGGGTCCGCGCCCACCTCGCCGTCACCGGGCGCACCGCCCCGGCCGTGCACCTCAAGCTGCTGATCGAGGGCGAGGAGGAGTCCGGGTCCCCGCACTTCCGGGCCCTCGTCGAGGAGCGTGCGAACCGCCTCGCCGCCGACGCGGTGATCGTCTCCGACACCGGCATGTGGTCCGAGGACACCCCGACCGTGTGCACCGGTATGCGTGGCCTGGCCGAGTGCGAGATCCGGCTGTTCGGCCCCGACCAGGACATCCACTCCGGCTCCTTCGGCGGCGCCGTCCCCAACCCCGCCACCGCCGCGGCCCGCCTGGTCGCCGCCCTGCACGACGAGCACGCGCGCGTGCGCGTCCCCGGCTTCTACGACGGCATCGTCGAACTCACCGACCAGGAGCGCGAACTCTTCGCCGAGCTGCCCTTCGACGAGGCCGCCTGGCTGCGTACCGCCAAGTCGTACGCCACCCAGGGCGAGGCCGGGCACACCACCCTGGAGCGCATCTGGGCCCGCCCCACCGCCGAGGTCAACGGCATCGGCGGGGGATACCAGGGCCCGGGCAGCAAGACGATCGTGCCGTCCTCCGCCATGGTGAAGCTCTCCTTCCGGCTGGTCGCCGGCCAGGACCCCGGCCACATCGAGAAGGCCGTCCGCGCCTGGGCCGCCGAGCAGGTGCCCGCCGGCATCCGGCAGGAGATCACCTTCACCGGCTCCACCCGCCCGTGCCTGACACCGCTGGACCACCCGGCCCTGCAATCCGTCGTCCGCGCCATGGGCCGCGCTTTCGACAAGCCCGTCCGCTTCACACGTGAAGGCGGCTCGGGACCGGCCGCCGACCTCCAGGAGGTCCTCGGCGTATCCGTCCTCTTCCTCGGCATCTCCGTCCCCTCCGACGGCTGGCACGCGCCGAACGAGAAGGTCGAGCTCGACCTCCTCCTCAAAGGCGTCGAGACCACCGCGTACCTGTGGAGCGACCTCGCCGAGCACTGGCGCCGTGCGCCCTGATCGTCCCGTGCCGTCCGGACCGGCATGGCACGCGGGGCACACTGGAAGAACCGTCCTGAACCGCCACGCCCCACCGGGCCCGGTCATCTCCCGCCGTACGACCCGCTGAACCGCCCGCGAAACACCCTTTCCACCGGGGGAGTTGGAAGCACTCGTGACCACCTGGACCGACCACACCGCCGACCGCCCCGTCTCGCTCACCGCCCCGAGCGGCATCGACCGGGCCGCCCACCACCGGCTCGACGAGGCCTGGCTCGCGGCGGCGTGGAGCCACCCCACAACCCGCTGCTTCGTGGTCTCCGGCGGCCAGGTCCTCGTCGACGAGGCGCCCGACGGCCGTACCGAACTCGTCATGACACCGTCCTTCGAGGCACCCCTCACCGAGGCACACCGGTACTTCCTCGGCATCGACGAGGAGGGCGTGCGCTACTTCGCCCTGCAGAAGGACGCGCTCCCCGGCCGCATCGACCAGTCCGCCCGCCCGGCCGGTCTGCGCGAGGCCGGTCTGCTGCTCTCGCCGCGCGAGGCCGGCCTGATGGTGCACGCCGTCGGCCTGGAGAACTGGCAGCGCACCCATCGCTTCTGCTCCCGTTGCGGCGAGCGCACGGTCATCGCCGCGGCCGGTCACATCCGCCGCTGCCCCGCCTGCGGCGCCGAGCACTACCCGCGCACCGACCCCGCCGTGATCATGGCTGTCACCGACGAGGACGACCGGCTTCTGCTGGGCCGCCAGGTCCACTGGCCCGAAGGCCGCTTCTCGACGCTCGCCGGATTCGTCGAGCCCGGCGAGTCCATAGAGCAGTCGGTACGCCGTGAGGTCTTCGAGGAGGCCGGCATCACCGTCGGCCAGGTCGAGTACATCGCCAGCCAGCCCTGGCCGTTCCCGTCCAGCCTCATGCTGGGCTTCCTCGCCCGCGCCACCTCGACCGACATCAACGTCGACGGCGACGAGATCCACGAGGCCCGCTGGTTCTCCCGCGACGAGCTGGGCGCCGCCTTCGAGTCAGGCGAGGTGCTCCCGCCGTACGGCATCTCGATCGCGGCCCGACTGATCGAGCTCTGGTACGGCAAGCCGCTGCCGACGAGAAGCTTCGTCTGAGGTCGGGCACACCAAACCCTTACCGGATTCACGACGTCCGGGGAGTGGGACGAAACACCGGAAGGCGGCCCCTGAACCCATGTCAGGGGCCGCCTTCCGGCAACCGTCCGCGGCGCGCTACGCGCCGATCCTCTGCTTGACCTGAGCCAGCGAAGGGTTCGTGAGCGTCGAGCCATCCGGGAAGAGCACGGTCGGAACCGTCTGGTTTCCGCCATTCGCCTTCTCGACGAACGCGGCGGATTCGGGGTCCTGCTCGATGTTGATCTCCGTGTACGCGATGTTCTCGCGGTCCATCTGGCTCTTGAGCCGACGGCAGTAGCCGCACCACGTGGTGCTGTACATCGTCACAGTGCCCAGCATGTCTCTCGTGCTCCTTCGGCGGGTCGGCGGATGTGCTCGCAGTGGGGAACGTACTTGAAAGGGTCACCATTCCCGCGGGCCGGGTTCCGCTGCACGTGACGCCTGCCGCATTAGTACGACTGCAGATGCCTGCCTGTGGACAACCGGCTCACCCGTCTCCGCCGACCTGGCAGCATGGCCGTGTGACAGCAGCAACGCACTCCCCGCTCTTCCCGCGAACACCGGACTCGGCCGACGCGGTGCTCGAAGGGCTCGACCCCGAGCAGCGCGAGGTGGCCACCGCCTTGCAGGGTCCGGTGTGCGTCCTCGCGGGCGCCGGCACCGGCAAGACCCGCGCGATCACCCACCGCATCGCCTACGGGGTGCGTGCCGGGATCCTCCAGCCCTCCAGCGTGCTGGCCGTCA
Organism: Streptomyces resistomycificus; assembly: GCF_001514265.1. Lineage (GTDB taxonomy): Bacteria > Actinomycetota > Actinomycetes > Streptomycetales > Streptomycetaceae > Streptomyces > Streptomyces resistomycificus. The sequence continues at coordinate 768,287 of NZ_KQ948990.1, forward strand.
CCTTCACCAACCGTGCCGCCGGCGAGATGCGCGGCCGGCTGCGACAGCTCGGCGCCGCCGGCGTCCAGGCCCGCACCTTCCACTCGGCCGCCCTGCGTCAGCTCCAGTACTTCTGGCCGAAAGCCGTCGGTGGCTCCATGCCCCGGCTGGTCGACCGCAAGATCCAGCTCGTCGCCGACGCCGCGGCCGCCTGCCGGATCCGCCTCGACCGGGGCGAGCTGCGGGACGTCACCGGCGAGATCGAATGGTCCAAGGTCACCCAGACCGTCCCCTCCGAGTACGCGCCGGCGGCCGCCAAGGCAGGCCGTGAGTCCCCCCGGGACCCGGCGGAGATCGCGCAGCTCTACTCCGCCTACGAGGACCTCAAGCGCGCCCGCGCGGTCATCGACTTCGAGGACGTCCTGCTGCTGACCGTCGCCGTCCTCCAGGACCGGCACGACATCGCCGAGCAGGTGCGATCCCAGTACCAGCACTTCGTGGTCGACGAGTACCAGGACGTCAGCCCGCTTCAGCAACGCCTGCTGGAGCTGTGGCTCGGCGACCGCGAGAACCTGTGCGTGGTGGGCGACGCCAGCCAGACGATCTACTCGTTCACGGGAGCAACTCCCGACCACCTGCTCGACTTCCGCACCCGTCACCCCGGCGCCACGGTCGTCAAGCTGGTCCGCGACTACCGCTCCACCCCTCAGGTCGTCCACCTCGCCAACGGCCTGCTCGCCCAGGCCCGGGGCCGCGCCGCCGACCACCGGCTGGAGCTGGTCTCCCAGCGCGCCGCCGGCCCCGAGCCCGTCTACAGCGAGTACCCCGACGAGCCGGCCGAGGCCGAGGGCGCCGCCCGGCGTATCCGTGAGCTCATGGACTCCGGCGTACGGGCCAGCGAGATCGCCATCCTGGTCCGTACGAACTCCCAGTCCGAGACCTACGAACAGGCCCTCGCCGACGCCGGAGTCCCCTACCAGCTGCGAGGCGCCGAACGGTTCTTCGACCGCCCCGAGGTGCGCAAGGCCGGCGTGGCCCTGCGCGGCGCGGCCCGCTTCGGCGGCAATGACTCGCTCCTGGACGACGTCGTCGACCTGCCCTCCCAGGTGCGTGCCGTGCTGTCGGGCGAGGGCTGGACCACCGAGCCCCCGGCCGGCTCCGGGGCCGTCAGAGAACGGTGGGAGTCACTGGCCGCCCTGGTGAACCTCGCGCAGGACTTCTCCGCCTCCAGACCCGGCGCCACCCTCAGCGACCTGGTGGCAGAGCTCGACGAGCGGGCGAGTGCCCAGCACGCCCCGACCGTCGAGGGCGTCACTCTCGCCTCACTGCACTCGGCCAAGGGGCTGGAGTGGGACGTCGTCTTCCTGGTCGGTGTCGCCGAGGGCATGATGCCGATCACCTACGCAAAGACCGACGAGCAGATCGAGGAGGAGCGCCGCCTGCTCTACGTCGGCGTCACCCGCGCCAGAGAGCGTCTGCATGTGTCGTGGGCCCTGTCCCGCTCACCCGGCGGCCGTCCGAACCGCAGGCCCAGCAGATTCCTCGACGGCCTGCGTCCGGGCTCGGTCGGTGCCGCGGCGCGGAGCGCGGCGAGTGGCTCCGGAGGAGTCGAACGCGGCTTCACCACCAGCAGAGCCGACACCGCCCCCCGGCGCCGGCAGCGCACTCCGGCCCGCTGCCGGGTGTGCGGACGCACGCTCACCGACGCCGGCGAGATGAAGCTGATGCGCTGCGAGGACTGTCCTTCGGACATGGACGAGGGGCTCTACGAGCGGTTGCGGGAGTGGCGTGCGCTCCAGGCACAGCGCAGCGGGCAGCCCGCCTTCTGCGTCTTCACCGACAAGACGCTGATGGCGATCGCCGAGACCGTCCCCGACGACGAGGGGGAGCTGGCGCGCATCCCCGGGGTCGGGACCCGCAAGCTCAACCGCTTCGGAGCCGATGTCCTGGCGATCTGCGCAGGCCAGGAGCTCGGGGGAGAAGAAACTGAGAACTGACGCGAACTCGTCGAAAAAATAGTTTGCGCATGCCCCAGCAATCCCCATAGGTTCGTAGCCACGAGAACGGAGGCCTTCTCGGGGGCCCCGCTTTCGTGCTGTACTTGCATATCCGTCGGACTGGTTCATCCCAGTCCCCCGACGCGCCGAGAGGAGGCGATTCCAGTGATCAGCATCAACAGCAGCTCTGTCAGCACCGCCAAAATGACCGATCGCTCGGTCGTCTCCACGTGCATGCTCGGCGTCTCGAACCTGGGCACCGGTCTGTCCGGCATTCCTGCCGCGCGTCCGGCGTCCTCCGTGTCTCTCGCGGGCCTTCCCGTCCGGGAGCGCAATGAGCGACCGACCAAGGCACTGGAAGCAGTAGAAGCACAGGCGCACGCCTATGCCTTTACGGCAGCCGGTGCCGGAGACCGGAAGCAGACGCAGCACCACCTGATGTGGGCCTTCCGTGGGCCAGAACCCTGGAGTGATCCAGCCTGATCGTCGATCAGGCCGGCGCCTTCAGGGCCGCGGAACCCCATCCGGGATCCGCGGCCCTTCTGTTTTCCCCGAACGGGGACGACGGAGCGAAGGGGCCTCGGGACAAGAAAAGACCCGGTACCAGCCGCAACTCGGCCCAACAGGGCCGGAACGACAGACGAGGAAGACGAACCGTGCAACTCGAAGCGCACGCCCCGTCCGTACCGCCTTCCGAAACGATCCCCCCGCCCGGCCTCACGGAGGACTCCACCTTGACCCCGCTCACGGCGCTCACCGCGCTCGACGACGCCATCGAGAACCTCGGCGTGCCCGTCCCCTGCCGTTCTTACGACCCGGAGGTCTTCTTCGCCGAGTCGCCGGCGGACGTCGAGTACGCCAAGTCCCTCTGCCGTACCTGCCCGCTGGTCGAGGCCTGCCTCGCCGGTGCCAAGGAACGGCGTGAGCCCTGGGGCGTCTGGGGTGGCGAGCTGTTCGTCCAGGGTGTCGTCGTCGCCCGGAAGCGGCCGCGTGGTCGCCCGCGCAAGAACCCGGTCACGGCATGAACACCACAGGAACAATCGACCGTCCCCTCACGCACGACCCCAAGAAGCAGGCCCCGATGAAGCCGTCCACCAACGAGCAGTTCGCAGGCTCCGCGCCTGAAGACTTCACCACCAGTGGTGCGATCGACTCGCGCCAGAACAGGACCCGAGAGATGCAACTCATCCCAGAAGCCCTTGCTCGTGCGCATATGCACGAGCGACTGTACGAGGCCGAGCGGGAACGCCGGGCCGTGCGCCTGGCGACCGCTCGCCGGATGCAGCGCAGGGCGGAGCGCGCCTCGATGCGCGCCCGCCGTGCGCTCGCCATGGCCGTCATGCAGTAAGCGGAAACCGAACACACCTGAAGCGGTGGCCTCCCTAGCGGGAGGCGGAGCTTTCCCTTCGGGGGCCGGTCCGTCCGAACGGACCGGCCCCCGCCGTGCGTTGTGCCCGTCGATCGACGGGTGGCGGAGTTATCGTCACCGCGTGAGGAGTCTTTCTGGAGGCAGTGAGGACCACGGCTCGGCCAGGGAACCCGAGGAACTCGGAACACCGACGGAGTCCGAGCCTGCTGTGTGCGCCCGGTGCGGTGCCGCGGCCGCCGGACCGCAGCCCACCTGGACCTGCTCGGTGGAGAACGGCGTCCGCCAGTACTTCTGCGACGCCTGCTCCCGGGAGAACCTCAGGGCGATCGAAGGGCGGCTGGACTCCGACTGGTGGTGAGACCTGAGACCTCCCGGAATCCTCCGCGCGCAAGCCTCACGCTTCAGCCGCGGATTCCTCCTCCAAGTCCTCCTCCAGGTTCTCCTCCGGGCGCTTCTCCGGGTCGAACCCCGGCAGCCACTCCTCCAGCTCCTCGCGAAGCCGCACCGTCGCGCCCAGCTGGCACAGCACGCCGATCGTGCTCAGCGTCACCCGGTGGATGAGCAGATACGCCGGGGGCAGGTTGAGCTGCTTGGCCAGCTGGTAGGCCGGGGAGCGCGGATCGCCGATCCGGGCCGCCTGGCTGCGCATCCAGCCGCGGGTGAAGGTGAACTCCTCCGCCTGGGCCGGTTCGATGATCGGCAGGAGATAGTCGAGTACGGCATCCGGGTCCAGCTCTATGGACTCCTTGACGAACCCCTCCGTGCAGAGGAGCTCGTAGACGGCCTCCGCCTCGCCGTCGAGCGTCATCCGCAGTGACGTGCCGATCGGGGTCGGCAGACCACCGGGGAGGCGGTCCACCGTGCCGAAGTCCAGGACGCCGAGACGCCAGTCGCCTTCGCCGTCCGGGCAGCCGGGCAGCAGACGGAAGTTTCCCGGATGGGGGTCGGCGTGCAGCAGACCGGTCCGGGCCGGGCCGGAGAACAGGAAACGGGCCAGGAGCTGGCCGGCCCGGTCGCGCTGCTCCTGGGTGCCGTCGGAGATGACCTCCGAGAGCGGGACGCCGTCCATCCATTCCGTGATCAGGACCTGGTCGCACTGGTGGACCACGTCCGGCACGACGACGTCCGGGTCGTCCATGAACTCCTCGGCATGGGCCCTCTGAGCCTGAGCCTCCAGGCCGTAGTCGAGCTCCTCCGAGACCCGGTCGCGCAGCTCCGTGATGAGGGGCTTGACGTCGATGCCGGGGACCAGGGGCCCCAACAAACGGGCGAAACGTCCCAATTGGTTCAGGTCGGACAGGAGGGCCTCGCCGGCTCCGGGGTACTGCACCTTGACCGCCACTTCGCGGCCGTCGCTCCACACCGCCCGGTGCACCTGACCGATCGACGCCGCCGCGGAGGGCTTTTCCTCGAACTCGAGGAACAGCTCACGCCAGTCCTCGCCGAGCCGCTCCTCCAGCACCGCGTGCACGGTGCGCGTGGGCATCGGGGGTGCCGCCTCCTGCAGCTTCGTCAGCGCCGCCCGGTAGGGGCCGGCGATCTCCTCGGGAAGCGCCGACTCGAAGACCGACAGGGCCTGGCCGAACTTCATCGCGCCGCCCTTGAGCTCGCCGAGCACCTTGAACAGCTGCTCGGCCGTGCGCTGTTGTACCTCGCGGCCGACCAGCTCGGCGGACTCGCCGACGATCCGTTTGCCGAGTCCCCAGGTCGCCCGTCCGGCGAAACCGAGCGGCAGCGCGGCGAGCTTGGCGGTACGGGTGACCGCCTTGCGGGGAAGATCAGACATGCGCCCTCCAGGTCCCAGCCAGCCGCGCCGCGTCTGTCCTACGGCGAAACTCCTTCGACGATCGTTGCACCATCATTGTCTCGTGCGGGTCCTCGTCGGTGGAGGTGTGTTCCTCCTTACCTTTCTCCGCCGCCCCGCATGGGCAGGCGGGGTGCCCCCAGACCGGCCGCGCATGCCAGTTGAGGGCGGGCAGGGAGACCTCCCAGCGGGCGCCGGCGCTCGACGGGACCCGGCCGTCCAGGAAGGCGAGTGCGTGTGCGGCGGCCAGTCCGGCGACCGTGGTGGCCAGCGCCAGATCGCAGGCCCGCTCCCGGCGCGGTCTGCCGGAGCGCCACTGTGCGACCAGGCGGGGCCAGGTCTGGTCGCGGTCCGTGCGAGCTTCGTGCAGACAGCCGGCGCAGCCCGTCTCACCCGGCAGTACGAACGGCCCGACCAGGCCGGTCGCCTCCACCACCCCGACGTACAGATGCGGTGTGCCCGAAGCGATCAGCGGGTCGGCGGCGGACGGGGCGGGCGCGTGTACGTCCACGTCGTCCCGTGGCGCGAGGATCACTAGGGAGAGGCCCTGGTCGTCGCCCGCCAAGGGTGTGCGGGGCCCGCGGCGCTCCGGACGGTCCGGCGCTGATCGCCGAACGGCCTGGCGCGCCGCCTCCTGCCTGCGGTCGCCCACTGACTCGGCGGGCAGCCCGCCCGGCGCGACATCTCCCGGCTCGACCGAGCCCACATCCCGCACCTCGACCTCGCCGACCCCGGCTCCCGACAGCAGCGCTGCCAGGACCGTGCCCACCCGGCCGGCGCCCCTGACCTGGACGCGCAGGGAACGACGGGCCGCCAGGAGCCGGATGGCCTCACCCGGCCCGGACGTGGTCAGCGAGAGCGAGGCCAGGTCGGGGCGCAGCCGGTCGAGGACGTCTTTCTTCGCGCGCAGGGCCTCGGCGGCCGGGCCGCCGCCCCTCGCGTCGTCGACGAGCCCGGCCCGCGCCAGCCTTTCCACCAGCGCGTCGACGTGCCCGTCCGGCAGGTCCATGCGGCGGCCCTCCTCCCGCAGGAGCGGGAGCCCGCGCGTGCCGTTGAGCAGGTCGAGGAAACTGCCCGTCGCCGTGTCCATCGGACCCAGCGTCAGCGCGTGCGCCGGAGTCATCCCGAACTGCACGGTGTTGAGATCCCGCCAGCCGCGCCGGAGCGCGGGCTTCACGAGCGGAACGATCTCCACAGGCTCAACCGCCGACGCCGACGCCGACGCCGACGCCGACGCCGACGCCGACGCCGACGCCGACGCCGACGCCGACGCCGACGCCGAGGTCGACTCGCCCTCCGGCGCCGCCGACACCCCAGGAGTGGGCGAAACCGGTGAGCCCGGTGAGCTCGGAGATCCCGGTGAGCCCGGTGAGCCCGGTGAGCCCGGACGAACCGTCGGATGTGGATTCCTCGACTGCATGACAGGCCCCCGTAGCCCTCGTAGACCATCCCCGTCCAGCCGGTGACGCTCGGTCGCAGCTCCGCCGGCCCAGCCAGCATGCCCGGGCCCGCCGCGGGGTGCCGAAAGTTGTCCACAAGCAGTGGGTATTCGTCGTACAAGTCAGTCGTACGAATCAAACACACGTGGGGGATCGGAACGCATCCGCCCCGGAGTCGGGACTTCCCCCGTGTGCAGCGGGTAACGTCGGGGCGTGCCCGCCGACCCCCTGCACCGCGCCGGAACACCACAGCGCAGCACGACGAGCCTGCCGCCGAGCGGCTCGGGGGCGAGCGCGATCGAGGTACGCAGGAGTTCCCGTCGACGTCGGACGGTCTCCGCGTACCGCGAGGGCGATCGCACCGTCGTACTGATCCCTGCCCGGATGTCCGAGGCCGAGGAGCAACGCTGGGTGAGCGTCATGCTCGACAAGCTGGCCGCACAGGAGAGCAAACGGGTCCTGGGCGACGCCGAGCTGGCTGAGCGGGCCGCACGCCTGTCCAGCCAGTACTTCGACGGCCGTGCCCGGCCCTCCTCGGTGCGCTGGGTCACCAACCAGAACACCCGCTGGGGCTCGTGCACCCCTTCCGAGGGCAGCATCCGTCTGTCGCACCGGCTGCAGGGCATGCCCGAGTACGTCGTCGACTACGTCCTCCTGCACGAGCTCGCGCATCTGCTGGTGCCCGGTCACGGTCCCCGTTTCTGGCGGCTGTTGGAGGCGTATCCGCGCACCGAGCGGGCCCGGGGCTATCTGGAAGGGGTGGTCGCCGCCGAGCGGTTGCCCCACCTGCCGGGTACCGGCTGAGCGTGCCCGTGGCCCGGTCGGGCCCGTACGGGGAGTCTCGTGCGGGATTTTGTACCGGATCTGTACCGACTTCCTCCGGTGTCCGAGATTGCCGTTAGCCTGTCGCGACGCACTCGCATTCGGGATGGGGGACGGTCGTTACGCATGGCCAGGGAATTCCAACGCGGCCACAAGGCCAAGATCAGTGACCTCACCGCGGGCACGGACCTGTACGTAGGCGTACAGATCTCCGGCCCCGGGCTGACCTTCGACATCAGCTGCTTCGGGCTCGACGCCGACGAACGGCTCTCCGACGACCGGTACTTCGTCTTCTTCAACCAGCCGAAGTCCCCCGAGGAATCCATTCAGCTCCTGGGCTCGCAGGCGGGCGACACGGAGGCCTTCAGGGTCAGCCTCGACAAGATCCCGTCGCAGATCCAGAAGCTGTCGTTCACCGCGACGATCGACGGCGCCGGTCAGATGTCGCAGATCGCCCCCGGGTACGTCCGTATCGTCGCCGGCGGTGAGGAGGTGGCCCGGTACTCCTTCGACGGTGGCGAGTTCTCGACGGAACGCGCCGTCATGCTGGGTGACTTCTACCTGAAGGACGTCTGGCGGTTCGCCGCCGTCGGGCAGGGCTTCGACGGCGGCCTCGACGCGCTGCTGAAGAACTTCGGCGGAGAGGTCGCCGAGGAAGAGCCCGCTCCGGCCGCCCCCGCGCCTTCCCAGGCTCCGGCGTTCGCACCCCCGCCCCAGGCCTCCCCCGCACCCGCGCCGGCGCCCGGCTTCGCAGCCCCCGCGCCGGCCCCCGCCCCCGCGGCCCCGTCCGTCCACACCGCGCCCACGATCGTCGGCACCACTCCGCCCGGCGGAGTCGGCACCCCGCCCGGAGTCCCGCCGCAGGCGCCCGCGCCGACCAGCCCGCAGATGTTCACGCCCCCCGGTGCGCCAGCCGGCCAGTTCGCGCCCCCCGGTGCGCCAGCCGGCCAGTTCACGCCCCCCGGGGCCCCCGCGGGCCAGTTCGCCCCTCCGGGTGCGCCCGCGGCCTTCCCGGGCCAGGCCCAGCCCTTCGCCGGGGCCACGGCGCTCGCGCCCGTGCCCCCGGAGGCGAACGTCCGTGTCGTTCTGACGAAGTACGCGGAAGCCCCCGTAGGGGACCGCTGGACGGAGCAGAACCCGCAGCTGGTGCGGGCCACCCTCACCAAGGGCGCCGCCATCCTCGCCAAGCAGGGCAGCATGGTCGCCTACCAGGGCGACATCGACTTCGCCCACAAGGGGTCCGGTCTGCTCGGCAAGCTCACCGGGGCGCTCACCGGCCAGGGCATGTCCCTCATGCGCTGCGCGGGTGACGGCGAGGTGTTCCTCGCCGACGAGGCCAGCCGGGTGTTCGTCATCCGCCTCCAGGGGGAGCAGCTCTACACCAGCGCCCAGGGCGTGCTCGCCTTCGACGAGGCCCTGGACACCGAGGTACGCCGCATCGAGGGCGCGGGTCTGCCGGGCGGCGGCCTGTTCAGCATGCTCTTCTCGGGCACCGGAGCGGTCGCCGTGAAGACACGCGGCGTGCCGGTCGTCATCCCCGTGGGCCCGGCCACCTATGTCGACGGGAACGCCGTCATCGCCTGGTCCGCCGGTGCGCAGGCCGTCACCACGACCGCGCTCAGGTTGCGCCGCTCCGGGTACTCCCGGCAGACCTCGGAGGCCGTGAACCTCCAGTTCCGCGGCGCACCCGGCAACTTCGTCGTCGTACAGCCCTTCGAGGTGTGAGGTTCATGGACACCCAGACACTCAGCGCGCACCGCGCCGTTTCGACCGGCGTCCGGATGAGCGTGCACAGCTCCAAGACGCTCAAGGTCACCATGGCCACCGGCCACGACCTGCTGGCCAAGGCCGGCTCGATGATCGCGTACGACGGTTATGTGCAGTTCGACGGGGCACCCGCCAGCCTGCGCCGTTCGGCGGAGGAGATGGTCAGCGGTGAGGGCGGCAGGCTGATGCTCTGCCGCGGTGACGGCGACCTCTACCTCGCCGACTACGGCGGCGACGTCCTCGTCCTCCACCTGAACGGGGAGGCCCTCTCCGTCAACGGTGCCACGCTGCTGGCCTGCGACGCCTCACTGGAGCTCACCATCGAGCCGGTCAAGGGTCTCGCCAAGCTGTCCGGCTCGGGCCTGACCAACCTCGTCATCCGGGGCACGGGCTGGGTCGCGCTGGTCAGCCGGGGCATTCCGATGGCCCTGGACTGCGCCGAACGGGAGACCTACGTCGACCCGGACGCGCTCATCGCCTGGACCACCGGCATGGACATGAAGGCCCGGCGCACGGTCAAGGCGAGCGCCCTCATCGGCCGGGGCAGCGGCGAGGCCTTCCAGATCGGCTTCAAGGGCCAGGGCTTCGTGGTCGTCCAGCCCAGCGAGGACACCGGCGACCGATTCAAGATCCGGGGCTGAAGGGAGCACCACGCACATCATGCACAGCACACTCTTCGCACACGTCCCGGTGGAGTCCACCGGCCGCTACACCCTGCAGAACCCACAGCTCCTCAAGACCGACGTCACCCAGGGCAGCAGCGCAGTGCTGGCCCGGCAGGGCGCGATGGTGGCCTTCGAGGGGCAGGTGGAGTTCGACAGCCAGTACCGTAACCGCAGCTGGCGCAACGTCGAGCGGATGACCGGCGAGCGCCTGGAACTCATGCGCTGCAAGGGCAACGGCATCGTCTACCTCGCCAACCTCGCCCAGCACCTGCACATCATGGAGGTCGGCCGCGGCCTGACCGTCGACAGTTCCTACGTCCTCGCCTTCGACGGCTCTCTCGGCCTCGGCATCGTGGCGGTCGACAGTGCGGTGGAGATCGCCTCGGCGGGCGCCTACAACCTGGAGCTGTCCGGATCCGGGCAGGTCGTCCTCATGACCTCGGGCGAGCCGCTGGTGATGGAGGTGACCCCGGAGAAGAACGTCTGCTGCGACGCGGACGCGGTCGTCGCCTGGTCCACGTCCCTGCGGACCCAGCTCCAGGCACCGACCTCCACGTCCGCCGTGTGGCGACGCAGGGGCTCCACCGGCGAGGGCTGGGAGATGCAGTTCTCCGGCACTGGGCACGTCCTGGTGCAGCCCAGTGAGCTGCTGCCGCCCCAGCACCTGCGCAACTCCGGGATGCTCGGCCAGTTCGGCATGCGGGGGAACTCCCTCGGAGGCAGCAACGCCTGAGCCGTCCGACGCCGTCGGGCGGGCGCGAGAAGGCCCTACGGCATCGTCGGGGGGCGCGAGAAGGCCCTCCGGCGTCGTCGCCCAGGCAGACGTAAGGGGCGCCCGCCATCGCGGGCGCCCCTTACGCACTCCTCCGGGAAGCCGCCTCTAGAGCCGCTCCCGGGTCGCTTGCAGCAGTCGCAGGACCGACTCGTCCGCCACTGCCGCCACCTCGTCGTATCCGAACCAGCGCAGGTCGAGCGACTCGTCGCTGATCGCGTGGGCCGCGCCGGGCGGGGCCACCACCGCGTACTGGACGTCGAAGTGCCAGTGGCACGGCGGCGGGATCGGATGCCGGTCCAGGCGCACCGGGCCGCCCGGAAGCAGCGTCAGCCCCTCGACACCGGACTCCTCCGTCGCCTCCCGCAGGGCCGCCGTCTCCAGCGAGGCGTCCTGTGGCTCGCAGTGACCACCCATCTGGAGCCACATGCGCAGCTTCTTGTGGAGCGTGAGCAGTACCCGCCCGTGCTCCGGATCGATCACCAGAGCGCTCGCCGTGAGATGACCGGACCCACACGCCTTCCACATGCCGTCCGGGTGGGCGGCGAGGTGGTCGAGGTAGGCCTGGCGCAGCTCTCGCTGGCCCTCGTACTCCTTGAGCACGAGGACCGCGTCGTCGTGCAGGCTCACTCGGTGTCGTCGCCCTTCTCGGGGTCGGACGTCTTCGGGTCGGACGCCTTCGGGTCGCCCTTCTCGGGGTCGGACTTCTTGAGGTCGGGCTTGCCCGCCGCCTCGCCGAGCATCTTGTCCAGCTCGGAGAAGTCCAGCTGCTCGCGGTGCACGAAACCGTCCGGGTCGTCCAGGTCGGAGGCCGTCGGCAGCATGTCCGGGTGGGCCCACAGGGCGTCCCGGCCGTCGACACCGCGCGCGTCGGTGAGCGAGGCCCACAGACGGGAGGCGTCCCGCAGGCGGCGCGGGCGCAGCTCCAGACCGATCAGCGTGGCGAACGTCTGCTCGGCGGGACCGCCCGAGGCGCGGCGGCGGCGCAGCGTCTCGCGCAGTGCGTCCGCGGACGACAGACGCGGCTTGGCAGCCGCGTGCACCACCGCGTCCACCCAGCCTTCGACGAGTGCCAGGGCCGTCTCCAGACGGGCCAGAGCAGCCTTCTGCTCGGGCGTGTCCTCCGGCTGGAACATGCCCTGCTGAAGGGCGTCCTGCAGCTGCTCGGGGTTCTGCGGGTCGAACTGGCCGACCACGTCCTCGAGCTTGGCGGTGTCGACCTTGATCCCGCGCGCGTAGCCGTCGACCGCGCCGTACAGGTGCGAGCGCAGCCACGGCACGTGCGCGAACAGGCGCTGGTGGGCGGCCTCGCGCAGGGCGAGATACAGCCGCACCTCCTCCTTCGACACGCCGAGGTCCCTGCCGAACGCGTCCATGTTCACCGGCAGCAGCGCGGCCTTGCCGGCCGGGCCGAGCGGCAGGCCGATGTCGGTGGAACCGACGACCTCGCCCGCGAGCACGCCGACGGCCTGCCCGATCTGCGTGCCGAACATGGCACCGCCCATCGAGCGCATCATGCCGATCAGCGGGCCGGCCATGGCCTGCATCTCCTCCGGCAGGACATCGCCCATGGCCGCGCCGACCCGCTCGGCGACCGGGTCCACGAGCTCCTTCCAGGCGGGCAGGGTCGCCTCGACCCACTCCGCGCGGCTCCACGCCACCGCGGAGCCCGCGCCGGACGGCAGGGACGTGGCGTCGTCCAGCCAGAGGTCGGCGAGCCGGACGGCCTCCTCGACGGAGCTGCGCTCGGCGGGGCCGACGCTCGCGTCCTTGGTGCCGTCCGCCGTGCCCTGGGAGACCGTCTGGCGGGCGATCTGCTTGGCCATGTCCCAGTTCACCGGACCGCCCTCGTACGAGAGCATCTGGCCCAGCTGCTGGAAGGCGGCGCCCAGGTCGGTGGGGTTCAGGGAACCGAACATGGCAGCGAGCGGGTTGTCGGCGCCGGGGCCACCGAAGCCACCGGCTCCGGGCAGCCCGCCGAAACCGAACGGGTTGGCCGGGCCCTGACCACCACCGCTCTGCTGGTCCTTCTTCTTGCCCTCGTCGCCGTCGTCCGGCTCCTCCGGCGGAAGGCCGAATCCGAATGGGGTGTCACTCACGGGATTCCTCGGCTGGTAAGGCCGCCGGTTGTCTCCGACGGCGCGACTGCCCGATAACACCACCCAGCGTAGACACCATGGGCGGTTCGGGCCTCGGTGCTTCGCCGACTCGCGGCCTGCGGCAGGATGGATGCCACCTGGTACGTACGCGTCACTAGCGTTCGTACTGAAGACAACCGCTGGAGACGCCCGGTGAGTTCCCCAGATCCGCAGGTTCGCGCAGCGCGAAACCACTCAACCACGCCCGGAGTGCGCGGGCCCGTCGTCGCGGTCACCGGTGCCGCGTCCGGCGTCGGCGCGATGCTCACCGAGCGGCTCGCCGCGTCGGACGAGATCAAGCAGGTCATCGCCATCGACGAGCGGCGCGGCGAGTGCGCTGCGGCCCAGTGGCACATCCTGGACGTACGGGATCCGGCCATCGCGGAGAAGCTGCGCGGGGCCGACGTGGTGGTCCATCTGGCCCTCGACCTCGATCTGGAGACCGACGGAGCCGCCCGAACGGCCTACAACGTCCGGGGGACCCAGACCGTCCTGACGGCTGCCGCGGCGGCCGGGGTGCACCGGGTCGTGCTCTGCACGTCGGCCATGGTCTACGGCGCCCTGCCGGACAACGAGCTGCCCCTCTCCGAGGACGCGGAGCTGCGGGCCACCGCCGAGGCGACCGGGGTCGGGGACCTGCTGGAGATCGAGCGGCTCGCGCGGCGTGCCCCCCGGGCGCACCCGGGGCTCAACGTCACCGTGGTCCGGCCGGCGGTGCTGGTGGGGGAGACGGACACCGCGCTGACCAGGTACTTCGAGTCACCTCGGCTGCTGGTCGTGGCCGGCTCACGGCCCGCCTGGCAGTTCTGCCATGTCGAGGATCTGTGCAGCGCTCTGGAGTACGCCGTCCTGGAGAAGGTCGAGGGTGAGCTCGCCGTCGGGTGCGACGGATGGCTGGAGCAGGAGGAGGTCGAGGAGCTCAGCGGGATCCGCCGCATGGAGCTGCCCTCCACCGTCGCCCTGGGGGCCGCCGCGAGGCTGCACCGGATCGGACTGACGCCGTCTCCGGCGGGTGATCTGGCCTACACGATGTACCCCTGGGTGGTGAGCGGCAGCCGGCTGCACGACGCGGGCTGGCGCCCGCAGTGGACCAACGAGGAGGTGCTCGCGGAGCTGCTGGACGAGGTCTCCGGGAGGCACACCGTGGCCGGGCGGCGGCTGGGCCGAAAGGACGCGACCGCGGCGGGTGCCGCGGGCGCGACGGTGGCTCTGCTCGGTGCGGCGGCGGTGGTACGGCGGGCTCGGAAGGCCAGGCGCCGTATCTGAGGGCGGACGGTGGGCGTGTCGCGCGGCGGCGGGACCGGCGCCGCCCTGCGCCGGGGCAGGCCGGAGGCGTTCGTGCAGCCCTTCCGTCAGTCAATGGGCGCCTCCTGCGCCCGTGTGCGGACGGCTACGCCCGTGTGTGACGGCTGCGACGGCGCCCGCTGGTGCCGCCCGGGCGGCACGACCGCCCACAGCCGTGCGGTGCCCGGCACGCGGGCGCCCGAGCGGCACAACGGCCCGCCCGCAGCCGGGTGGCGCCCGGCCCGAGCGGCACGACCGCCCACGGCCATGCGGTGCCCGGCACGCGGGCGCCCGTGCGGCAAGACGGCCCGCCCGCAGCCGGATGGTGCCCGGCCCGTGCGGCACGCCCGTCCGCCCGCAGCCGGATGGTGCCCGGCACGCGGCCTGTAGGAGGCTCCAAGCAGCCACGCACGCGTGCCGGGCGATCACGCTATTCCCCCTGGTTCATGGCGTGCGGCACGATGGAGGGCATGGCACCCACACACGACCATCCCGGTGAGCAGGCCGCGCAGGACCCGGTCAAGCTCCTCGCCATCCGTGAGACGGCCCTCTCCCTGGACGAGGTCTTCCGGGCGGTCGGGGACGACGCCGCGGGCGGCACCGCCCTGTTCGTCGGGACCGTAAGGAACCACGACGGCGGGGCCGACGTCGACGAGCTCGGCTACTCGTGCCACCCCAGCGCCGAGGCCGAGATGCGCCGGATCGCCGAGAAGGTCGTCGCGGAGTACCCGGTGCGGGCCCTGGCGGCCGTGCACCGGGTGGGGGACCTCAAGGTCGGGGACCTGGCGGTCGTCGTCGCCGTCTCCTGTCCGCACCGGGGCGAGGCCTTCGAGGCCTGCCGGAAGCTGATCGACGACCTCAAGCACGAGGTGCCCATCTGGAAACACCAGAAGTTCTCGGACGGGACCGAGGAGTGGGTCGGCGCCTGCTGAGGCCGTCTCAGCCCCCAAGCGCTCGGTGACGGCCCTTTCCGGTTGCGTAACCGCACCCCTGGCGTGAGCGTTGTCAGTGCGGATGGTTAATCTGCTGATCAGTCAGTTGCGGTCGCTCATCGGGGTTGGGAGGACGGCATGGCGGCGCTCGCCTGGTTGCTGATTCCGCTGTTGGCTGCGATCGGCGCCGGTCTCTGGGGCAGTTGGGCCCATCGGACCAGAAGGGCCCGCGGCGACGGCCCGGAGCTCGACGGATACGCCCGTTTTCGGGCCGCCATGGAGAAGCCCCCTTCCGGCGCATGATCGGGACGCGGCCCTGACGGTGCGCTGACAGACACGTCCCGTACTGTCGTGCCATGCCACGCCGCACCGCGACGATGCTCGCCTCCACCCTGATGCTGATCGCGCTCCTGTGCGCGGGAGTCTTCATCACCGTGCCGTACTCGGAGATGTCACCGGGGCCGACCGTGAACACGCTCGGGGACCACGACGGCGAGCCGGTGCTGCAGATCTCCGGGCGCAAGACGTACGCGACGAGCGGGCATCTGAACATGACCACCGTCCGGGTCACCAGCGCCGACTACAAGATGAACCTCGTCGAGGCCGTGTACGGCTGGCTCGCGCACGACAACAAGGTCGTGCCGCACGACACCCTCTACCCGGACGGCAAGACCGAGCAGCAGTCCACCCAGGAGAACGCCGAGGAGTTCAGCCAGTCCCAGGAGAGCGCCAAGGTCGCCGCCCTGAAGGAGCTGGACGTCCCGGTGCGGTCCTGGGTGATCGTCTCGACCGTCGTCAAGGACTCCCCGGCCGAGGGCCGACTGCACGCCGGTGACGTGATCAAGGCCGTCGACGGTACGACGGTGAAGGAGCCCGGCGACGTCGCCGAGCTGGTGACCAAGCACAAGCCGGGTGAGGACGTCGTCTTCACGATCGTGCCCGCCAAGGAACAGGCCGCGGCCGAGAAGGAGAACCGGACGGCGACCAGAACCCAGGACGTCACCATCACCACGAAGACCTCCGCGGACACCGGCGAGAAGCGCGCCATCGTCGGGATCTCGGCGGGCACGGACCACACGTTCCCGTTCACCGTCGACATCAAGCTGGCCGACGTCGGCGGGCCGAGCGCCGGCCTCATGTTCGCGCTGGGCATCTACGACAAGCTCACCCCGGGCAGCCTCACCGGCGGCAAGTTCGTCGCCGGCACCGGGACGATCGACGACGACGGCAAGGTCGGCCCGATCGGCGGCATCGAGATGAAGACGGTCGGCGCGCGCAGCAAGGGCGCCCAGTACTTCCTCACGCCCGCCGACAACTGCGCGGCCGCCGCGAGCGACGCCCCCGAGGGGCTCACCCTGGTCAAGGTGAAGACCATCGACGACGCTCTGGGCGCCCTCAAGGACATCCGCTCCGGCGACACCGCCGACCTGCCGCAGTGCACGACGAAGTAGCCCGGCGGGCTACTCCTCGAACGTCGCCGCCAGGGCCTCCGCCAGCCCCGGGACCAGGTCGCCGCCCGTGAGGACCTCGGTCGGGGAGTCCTTCTCGCGCAGCCGCAGGGCCGAGTCGCGGCCGCCGTCCCGCAGGACCGCGACCGTCATCCGGACCTCCTGACGGTCCGGATGCTCGGCCACCCAGCGGGCGAGCTTCTGCTCGCTCAGTCCCTCCGGGACGGACGCCTCGGCGGACGGCGGCAGCATCAGGCGCTCCACCGTGAGCGCGCAGCCGACCACCGCGTCGGGCCAGGCGATCGTGCCGAGGAACTCGTCGAGTGGTTTGCCCTTGGGGATCTCCTCCTGCTCGATCGGGGTGAGACCGGTGGTCTCCTGCTCCCCGTCGAGACCCAGCTGGGCCGCGAGGCCGGGTTCCTGGGTGCGCAGCCGGGCGGTGTCTACGAGGGCGAAGAGGCGGGCAGGCTGGTCCCAGCCGAGGCCGGAGGCGTACTCGTCGATCTCGAGAACGGCCCGGGTCAGCGGGCTCGCCGCCATGGGTGTGTTGGACATGGTCACAATCCTGCCTCGTTCAGGGCCGGAATCGGGAACCGAGTAAAGCGTGAGTAAGTTGCATAGGTGGGGGCCTACGATCACGAGGCCCACGGACGGCCCGTGAAGACGCGGGTCTGACAGACCAACAGCGAACTTCGAGGTGCGCACCTTGGCTTTCCAGATGCCGGACCGCGGCGGAGGCCCGACGGGGCCACGGATCAGAGTGGGCCGCCCGTCCCGGCGCGTCCGGACCCTGCTCATGACACTGGGCGTGCTTGCCGTCCTCGGCATGGCGTTCACCATGTTCGCCGGGTTCTGGACGGACTGGCTCTGGTACCGGTCGGTGAACTACTCGTCCGTGTTCACGACCACACTGTGGACCAAGATCGGACTCTTCTTCGTCTTCGGTCTGCTGATGGCCCTGGCGGTCGGCTTCAACATCTGGCTGGCCCACCGCCTGCGCCCGCCGCTGAGCGCCATGTCGATGGAGCAGCAGAACCTCGACCGCTACCGGATGGGCATCGCGCCGTACAAGCGGTGGCTGCTGATCGGGATCACCGCCCTGGTGGGTCTGATCGCGGGCGCCTCGGCGTCCGGCCAGTGGCGGACGTGGCTGATGTGGGTCAACGGCGTGCCCTTCAACCAGAAGGACCCGCAGTTCCATCTCGACGTGTCCTTCTACGCCTTCGACCTGCCCTGGTACCGGTTCCTGCTCGGCTTCGGCTTTGCCGCCGCGATCCTCTCCGTGATCGCCGCCGCGCTGACCCACTACCTGTACGGCGGGCTGCGGGTCACCTCCCCGGGCGCGCGTGCCACGGCGGCCGCGACCGGGCACCTGTCGGTGCTGCTGGGCATCTTCGTCGCCCTGAAGGCGGTCGCCTACTGGCTCGACCGGTACGGACTGGCCGTGAAGTCCAGCGACTTCAAGGCCACCGACAGCTGGACCGGCCTGAGGTACGTCGACGCCAACGCCTATCTGCCGGCCAAGACGATCCTGTTCTGCATCGCCGTCATCTGCGCCGTGCTGTTCTTCGCCACCCTGTGGCGGCGCACCTGGCAGCTGCCGGTGATCGGCTTCGGCCTGATGGTCCTGTCCGCCATCCTCATCGGCGGCCTGTACCCGGCGATCGTCCAGAAGTTCCAGGTCCAGCCCAACGAGCAGGCCAAGGAATCGCCGTACGTCGAGAAGAACCTCAAGGCGACGCGCGAGGCGTACGGCATCGACGACACCAAGGTCACCGAGTACGCGGGCCGGTCCAACACCACGGACAAGACCAAGCTGCGCGACGACGTCGACGCCACGGCCAGCATCCGCGTCATGGACCCGAACGTCGTCTCGCCGACGTTCCAGCAGCTCCAGCAGATGCGTAACTACTACGCGTTCCCGACCAACCTGGACGTCGACCGCTACAGCAAGGACGGCAAGGACCAGGACACGGTCATCGGTCTGCGGGAGCTGAACCTCAACGGCATTCCGAAGAACAACTGGATCAACGACCACTTCCGCTACACCCACGGCTACGGCGTGGTCGCCGCCAAGGGCACCACCGCCGACGCGGAGGGCCGCCCGGTCTTCACCGAGTCCGACCTGCCGTCCAAGGGCGACCTGGGGACGTACCAGCAGCGGATCTACTACGGCGAGAAGACGGAAACGTACTCGATCGTCGGCGGTCCCCAGAAGGAGATCGACTACTCGGACGACAGCGGCGAGAAGACCTTCAGCTACACGGCCGACAGCGGGGTCAACCTCTCCAACCCGGTCAACCGGGCCGCGTACGCGGTGGCGTTCAGCGAGCCGCAGATCATGTACTCCGGCGCGATCGGCGACGGCTCGCGGATCCTGTACAACCGCACGCCCAAGCAGCGGGTGGAGGCGGTTGCCCCCTGGCTGACCATCGACGGCGACGCCTACCCGGCGGTCGTGGGCGGCAAGATCCAGTGGATCGTCGACGCGTACACGACGACGAACGGCTACCCGTACTCCTCGCGGACGACCCTCGGTGACACGACGGCCGACTCGCTGACCGCGACGAACACCTCGCGTGCGGTGGTGGCCCAGCAGAACCAGGTCAACTACATCCGTAACTCGGTGAAGGCGACCGTCGACGCGTACACCGGTCAGGTCAAGCTCTACCAGTGGGACACCCAGGACCCCGTCCTGAAGACCTGGATGAAGGCGTTCCCGGGCACGGTGGAGCCCAAGGGCGACATCTCCGAGGCGCTGATGGCCCATCTCCGCTACCCGCAGGACCTGTTCAAGGTCCAGCGGGAGCTGCTCAGCCGCTACCACGTCGAGGACGCGGACACGTTCCTCAGCGGCAGCGAGGTGTGGCAGGTGCCGGACGACCCGACCAACAAGTCGGGCGACGCGGTGCCGCCGTACTACCTGAGCATGAAGATGCCGGACCAGTCGGCGCAGGCGTTCTCCCTGACGACCACCTTCACACCCAACGGCCGGGACAACCTCAGTGCGTTCATGGCGGTCGACGCGGAGGCGGGCACTCCCGACTACGGCAAGATCAGAATTCTGAAACTGCCGACCAGTACGACCGTCAACGGGCCCAAACAGGTGCAGAGCCAGTTCAACTCCGAACAGGACATCGCCGAGTCCATCAGACTTCTGCAGGGCGGCGACTCCGAGGTGGAGTACGGCAACCTGCTGACGGTGCCGCTCGACGGAGGCCTGCTCTACGTGGAGCCGGTCTACGTACGGGGTGGTGGACTCAAGTACCCGCTGCTGCGGAAGGTGTTGGTGACCTACGGAGGCAACACCGCCTTCGAGGACACCCTGGACCAGGCCCTCAACAAGGTCTTCGGAGCGGACGGCGCGACCACCGAGCCACCGGACGAGGGCGAGGGCGACGGTGACGGCGGCACGACCACACCGCCACCGACGTCCGACAACCCGACGGTCCAAGAGGCGTTGAACGACGCCCAGAAGGCCTTCGACGCCGGCCAGGAAGCTCTGAAGAAGAACGACTGGCAGGCGTACGGCGAGGCGCAGAAGGACCTGGAGGACGCGCTGCGGCGGGCCGAGGAGGCGCAGGCCGCGGCCGACAAGGCCGGCGGTGGCGGCACCGGCAGCCCGAGCCCCAGCGGCAGTCCGAGCGGCAGTCCGAGCCCCAGCCGCAGCCCCGACAGCAGCTGATCAAAGTCCACCCCGCGCCGTGATACGGTTGCAGAACAACGGCGCGGGGTGGAGCAGCTCGGTAGCTCGCTGGGCTCATAACCCAGAGGTCGCAGGTTCAAATCCTGTCCCCGCTACTGAAGTCGACGACACGAGTCGTAGGCCGGCGAAGGCCCGGATCCTGAAATGGGATCCGGGCCTTCGCCGTGTGCGAACGCATGTGCCGACCCGACGGACGGCTGTGCCGCCGTGGGGAGTTGGACGATCTGTGTTTGACTTGTCTCTCTGTGGGCATGTCGACAAAACGCTGAAGTGACCTCACTGGCTGCGGTATACCAGGTGTACCCAGGTTGCAGGTGGTGCGACGATGGACGTTATGGGGGACAAGGCAACTCTGTTCGAGACAGGGCGTTTTGTGCAACCTTCCGGGCGGGACGAGGCCGGGGAGGTGGTCGAGGGTGTCGCCGAGGACGCGGCCGAGGAGGTCCGTCGACGGATCGCCGCCGAGTCCGGCGACGTCGAGGCGATGAGTGTCCTCGGGGCCATGCTGCTGCGCCGCGGTGATCTCGACGGAGCCGAGCCCTACCTGCGTGCTGCCACCGCGGCCGGTGACCGGGCCGCCGCCAACAACCTGGGAGTCCTCCTTCACCAGCGCGGTTACGCCGACGACGCCGCCGGATGGTGGCGGGTCGCCGCCGTCGCCGGGTCCGCGGCGGCCGCGCACGCGCTGGGCCGGCACCACCGGGAGCGGGGCGACGAGCCGGCCGCCGAGTACTGGCTGCGGCAGTCCGCCGAGCAGGGGCACGCGCTCGGCGCGTACGCCCTCGCCGATCTGCTGGAGCACCGCGGGGACGCCGGGGCCGAGCGATGGATGCGGTCCGCGGCCGAGCGGGGGCACCGCGAAGCGGCCTACCGGCTGGCCCGCCGGCTCGACCGCCGGGCGGGCGGCGAGACCGAGACCGGGACCGACGGCGGCGCCGCCGTGCTGGAGGAGGCCGAGCAGTGGTACCGGCAGGCCTCCGCGCGCGGGCACCGTCGGGCGGCACTGCACCTCGGGGCGATCCTCGAGAAGCGCGGAGAACTCAAGGAGGCCGGGCGCTGGTACCTGACCTCCGCCAAGGACGGGGAGGCGCGGGCCGCCTGCGCGCTCGGGTTCCTGCTGCGGGACGCCGGGGACACCGAGAGCGCCGCCGTGTGGTGGCTGCGGGCCGCGCAGGACGGCGACGGCAACGCGGCCAACGCGCTGGGGGCGCTGCACGCCGAGCGCGGTGAGCCGCAGACCGCCGAGCGGTGGTACCGGGCGGCGATGGACGCCGGGGACGACAACGGCGCCTACAACCTCGGGCTGCTCTGCGCCGAGCAGGGGCGGACGGCGCAGGCCGAGCAGTGGTACCGGCGGGCTGCCTACGCCGGGCACCGGGAGGCGGCGAACGCGCTGGCGATCCTGCTGCTGCAGGGCGGGGACGCGACGGGGGCGGAGCCGTGGTTCTCCAAGGCCGCGGAGGCCGGGAGCGTCGACGCCGCGTTCAACCTGGGCATCCTGTTCGCGGGGCGGGGCGAGGACACCGTCGCGCTGCGGTGGTACGAGCGGGCGGCCGGCGCCGGGCACACCGAGGCGGCGCTGCAGGTCGGGATCGCGCGGCTGCGGGACGGGGACGAGAGCGGGGCGGAGCGGTACCTGCGGTGCGCGGCGGGAGGCGGCAGCGCGGAGGCCGCCTACCGGCTGGCGACCGTGCTGGACGCTCGGCGCCCGCCGGTGCCCGCGCACGAGCTCGGGGAGACGGTGCACGAGAAGAGCGAGTGCGAGGAGTGGTACGAGCGGGCGGCGTCGCTGGGGCACCGGCGCGCGCAGGTGCGGGTCGGAATGCTGGCCGCCGCGCGGGGCGATGTCGTCGAGGCCGCTCGGTGGTACCGGGAGGCCGCCGAGGCCGGGTCCCGCAACGGCGCGTTCAATCTGGGGCTGCTGCTCGCCCGGGAGGGCAGTGAGCCGGAGGCGGCGGTGTGGTGGACCCGGGCGGCCGACGCGGGGCACGGGCGGGCGGCGTTGCGGCTCGCCCTGGTCTACGCGCGTCGTGGCGAGCTGGCGGAGGGGCAGCGGTGGGCTGACCGGGCGGTGGCGCTCGGCCCGGCGGAGGTCGCTGAACGCGCGGCCCGGTTGCGGGACGCGCTGCGGCAGGAACTGTCGGCGTGACGCCGCGCGAGTGCCGCGGAAGGCGTGGCTGACCTGCGGTGATGCTCGGCAGGTAATGGATTTGCCTCTGTCGCTGTCCTTGACGTAGTGTTGCATTCATCGCCGCGGGGTGGAGCAGCTCGGTAGCTCGCTGGGCTCATAACCCAGAGGTCGCAGGTTCAAATCCTGTCCCCGCTACTGAAGGCCGAGGGCCGGAATCCAGAAATGGGTTCCGGCCCTCGGTCGTTTGCGTTTCTCGGGTGCGAGGCCGCGGGCTATCGCCACCCGTTGGCGCCATTCCGCCCGAAAGGGCCGCCGGGTGGGCATAGGCGAAGTCCGCGAGGCCCAGGCGGGTCAGCCCACTCGTCGGCGCGGGCGTTCGCCTCGCGACGCGGGACGCGCTGGATGTCCAGGCCGAAGCGGACGTTCGCGCGGACCGTCTTCCAGTCGTAGATGCCGTAGTCCTGGAAGATCACGGCGGCCGGGCGGGGGCTGGACGTGCGGATCTCCAGGCGGCCCGTGCTCGGGCGGAGCAGGCCCGCCGCGATGCGCAGGAGCGTGGACTTGCCACAGCCCGACGGACCCGCGAGGCAGACGAACTCGCCGGGGGCGACGGTGAGGTCGACGGGGCCGAGGGCGTCGACGGCGTGGGGCGCGCGGCCGAAGACGCGGGTCAGTGCGGTGGCGTGGAGTTTCGGGTGCGGGTCTCCCACGGCTGCTTCTTGCGGAGTTCGGTACGGGGGTGGGGGGGGTGTGCCCACGACGATATGACGACCCGTCAGATATCGGAGGGGTGTATACGGCGGAAAGCCCCGGCGCTCATGCGTGCCGGGGCTTTCCGAAGTCGAGGACGGCTATGCCGCCGCACAGTTGGGGCAGACGCCCCGGTAGGTCACCTCGACGTCCGAGACCGTGAAGCCGAAGCGCTCGGTGTCGGGGAGGTCGGCCAGCGGGTTGCCGCCGGGGTGGACGTCCCGGATGGTGCCGCACCGGGCACAGACCAGGTGGTGGTGCGGACGGTGCGCGTTCGGGTCGTAGCGCTTGGCGCGCTTGTCCGTGGCGACCTCGAGGACCTCGCCGAGGGAGACCAGCTCGCCCAGCGTGTTGTAGACGGTCGCCCGGGAGATCTCGGGCAGCTTGGCGACGGCCCGGGCGTGGACCTCGTCGGCCGTCAGGTGGACGTGATCACCCTCGAGCACCTCGGCCACGACACGCCGCTGCGCGGTCATCCGCCATCCGCGTCCGCGCAGCCGTTCCAGAAGGTCACTCATACGCATCAGCTTAACAGCACGAGGACCAGATCCCGAACAGGTGTGACTTTGGAGCGCTGCTTGACTTAGACCTTGTCTATTGTGGGGCCGGGTTCGGAATTGCTTCGGAGTGCCCACGGGTTGCGGGCGCGAAGTGAGCGGACGGGCCGGACCCCCACGGAAGGGGGGTCCGGCCCGTCCATGCGCTCAGGCCGGTACGTGGTGGGCCTGCCGGGCCGGGGCCCAGCAGCGGATGATGTCGCGGACCGAGACGACGCCGACGGGCTCGTCGCGGTCGAGGACGATGAGATGGCGGAAGCCGCCGTGCGCCATGGCGCGGGCCGCCTCCTCCAGCGTCCAGGTAGGGGTGGCGAAGACGACGTCGGTGGTGGTGTGGGCGTGGACGTGTTCCGTGTCAGGGCTCTGGCCGAGGCCGACGGAGTTGAGGACGTCGCGTTCGGTGAGTATGCCTATGCCGCCGGCGTCGGGATCGTGGACGATGGCCGCGCCGACCCGGCGGGCGGACATCAGGGCGGCGGCCTGTCGGAGGGTGTGGGCGGGGCCGATGGTGAGAACCACCGTGCTCATGGCGTCGCGGACCAGCATGGGTGCGGAGTCACCTCCCGGGAACCACTGTGGTAGTTCAGTGGTTCACAAGTTCACAAATGAGGGTGCTCTCAGAGTCGCAGGCAAAGCGGAGGTCAACAAGAGGGCGTGCGGGGCCGATTGAGGGCGTGCGCGCTCACATGTGTGGTGTCGACGGCTCTTCCGGCCGCTCAGTAACGCTCGTTGAGGTAGCCCAGGAACTCGTCGTGGAGCAGTCCGTTCGACGCGGCCGCGTTGCCGCTGTGCGGGCCGGGGCGGCCGTCGAGGCCGGTGAAGGTGCCGCCGGCCTCGGTCACGATGATCGCGGTCGCGGCCATGTCCCAGAGGGAGAGCTCGGGTTCGGCGCAGATGTCGACCGAGCCCTCGGCGACCATCATGTACGGCCAGAAGTCGCCGTACGCGCGCGTGCGCCACACCTCCCGTGTCAGGTCCAGGAAGCCGCCCAGGCGGCCCTGGTCCTCCCAGCCGGTGAGCGAGGAGTACGCGAAAGAGGCGTCGGAGAGCTTCGAGACCTGGGAGACGCGCAGCCGTGAGGCCGAGGACAGGCTGCGCCCGGAGAAGGCGCCGCCACCCTGGGCGGCCCACCAGCGGCGGTTGAGAGCGGGTGCGGAGACCACGCCCACGACCGGCTGGAAGCCGCCCTCGCCCGCCTCCATGAGCGAGATGAGGGTGGCCCAGACGGGCACCCCACGTACGTAGTTCTTGGTGCCGTCGATGGGATCGATGACCCAGCGGCGGGGACCGGTGCCCTCGACGCCGTACTCCTCGCCGAGAATCGCGTCCCGTGGGCGGGCGCGCTGGAGCTGGCCGCGGATGAGCTCCTCCGCGGCCTTGTCCGCTTCGCTGACCGGTGTCATGTCCGGCTTCGTCTCCACCTTGAGGTCGAGCGCCTTGAAGCGGGCCATGGTCGCCGCGTCCGCCGCGTCCGCGAGGACGTGGGCGAATCGCAGGTCGTCGAGGTAGTCGGGCATGTAGCGAACGGTATCTGCCGCTGGTGGCGGGGTGCTACCGGGGGCCGGGGCGCGAGCGGTGCCCGCGTGCGGCGGCCGAAGGCGCCCCCCGCATGCTCTCGCGAACCCTTGACAGTGCCTCCGTGCGCGTCAAACCTGGGGCGCACAGCCGATCGCCCCAGGGAGGCGACGATGCCTGCAGCGCGGGAATCCCTGCTGGACGCCGCATACACGGCGCTGGCGCGCCGGCCGTGGTCGGCCGTGCGGATGGTGGACGTCGCCGCGGCGGCCGGGGTGTCCCGGCAGACGCTGTACAACGAGTTCGGCAGCAAGGAAGGCCTGGCCCGGGCGCTGGTCCGGCGGGAGGCGGACGGGTATCTCGCCGGCGTCGAGCGCGCGCTGTCCGGGCACGGTGACGCCCGCGAGCGGCTGACCGCCACCGCCGAGTGGACCGCGTCGACGGCCCGCGAGAACGCGCTGGTACGGGCCATGCTCACCGGCTGCTGGAGCGAGCGGCTGCCCTCACCGACCCTGTCGGCGGTGCCGTCCTCCTCGGCCGTACCGGCGCAGCGCCGGGCGGACGGTCCGCTGCCGTCACCCGGTGACTTCGTGGTCCTGGTGCGCGACCGCGCGGTGACGGTTCTCTCCGGACCCGGCACGCCCAGGCCGGACTCCGCCGAACTGGCCCGTTCCTGCGAACTCGTCGTCCGCCTCGCCCTGTCCTGCGTGGCGGCCCCGCCCGGCGAGGGCGGCGTCGCGGACCTCGTACGCAGCGCGCTCCAGCGCCAGTTGACGTACTAGGCAGCCGTCGTGGCCGTCGTGGCCGTAGTAGCTGTCGTAGCCGACGGGCCGGGCGCCGTTGTCAGTGCGAAGAGCCCGACAGCTGGAGGCCGATCACCCCGATGATCACCAGGCTGATGGAGACGATCTTCAGCGTGGAGACCAGGTCCCCGAGGAAGATCATCCCGTAGATCGCCGTCCCCGCGGCTCCGATGCCCGTCCACACGGCATACGCCGGCCCCACGTCGAGTTTGCGCAGTGACAGGGTCAGCAGGCCGAAGCTGCCGAGCGCGAAAACGGAGAACGCGACCGTGGGCCACAGCCTCGTGAAACCGTGTGAGAGCTTCAGGCACACGGCGAAACCGGTCTCGAGCAACCCGGCCACCACCACCAGCAGCCACGCCATGTGCTGTCCTCCCGTAGGTCCGGCTCGGTGCGAGTATGCCTTTACCTAACCTGCACGGGCACAAACAACGCGGAGGTCAGTCGCCTTCCTTCCGCTCCCTCGTGGAGAGCAGCCGGCGCAGTGAGTACAGCCGCGCCGGGTCCGCGTGCCCCTGGGCCACCCACTCGTCCAGTGCGCAGTCGGGCTCATCATGACTGCACGCGCGCGGACAGCCCTCGGTTCCCGGTTCCAGGTCCGGGAAGGCCTGGATCACCCGGGACGGATCCACGTGGTGCAGGCCGAACGACCGTAGGCCCGGGGTGTCCACCACCCAGCCCGCGTCGCCCGCGAGCGGCAGTGCCAGGGCCGAGGTCGTGGTGTGGCGGCCACGGCCCGTCACCGCGTTCACATGGCCGGTCAGCCGGCGGCGGTCTTCTGGGACCAGCGAGTTGACCAGGGTCGTCTTGCCGACGCCCGAGTGACCCACGAAGGCGGTGATCCTGCCGTCGATCTGCTCGCGGACCCGGCCCACCGCGGCACCGCTCTCCAGCTCCTCGCGGCTGGTGACGACGTGCGGGATGTCCAGGTGACCGTAGAGCTCCAGCAGCTTGTCGGGGGAGGCGAGGTCCGACTTGGTCATGACCAGGAGGGGTTCCAGTCCGGCGTCGAACGCCGCCACCAGGCAGCGGTCGATCAGGCGCGGGCGGGGTTCCGGGTCGGCGAGGGCCGTGACGATGGCGAGCTGGTCGGCGTTGGCGACGATCACGCGCTCGTAGGGGTCGTCGTCGTCCGCCGTGCGGCGCAGGACCGACTTGCGTTCCCCGATGCGGACGATGCGGGCGAGGGAGTCCTTCTTGCCGGTCATGTCGCCGACGATGGCCACCCGGTCGCCGACCACGGCGGCCTTGCGGCCGAGCTCACGGGCTTTCATCGCCATCACGATCCGGTCGTCGACCAGGCAGGTCAGGCGGCCCCGGTCGACGGTGACGACCATGCCCTCGACCGCGTCCTCGTGCTTGGGGCGGATGTGCGTACGCGGCCGGTTGCCCTTGCGGTTCGGGCGGGAGCGGATGTCGTCCTCGTCGGTGTTCTTGCCGTAGCGGCGCATGAGTGAGTCCCTACGCCCCGAGCATCCCGGTCCACAGTTCGGGGAAGTCCGGGAGGGTCTTCGCGGTCGTCGCCACGTTCTCGATCCGCACCCCCTCCACCGCCAGGCCGATGATCGCGCCGGCGGTCGCCATGCGGTGGTCCTCGTACGTGTGGAAGATCCCGCCGTGCAGGCGGCGCGGGCGGATGTGCAGGCCGTCGGCGGTCTCCGTCACGTCGCCGCCGAGCTCGTTGATCTCCTTGGTGAGCGCGGCCAGGCGGTCCGTCTCGTGCAGGCGCAGGTGCGCCACGCCCCGGAGGGTGGAGGGGGAGTCCGCGAGGGCCGCGACCGCCGCGATGCCCGGCGTCAGCTCGCCGACCTCACCCAGGTCGACGTCGATGCCGTGGATCGCGCCCGACGCGGTGAACACCAGGCCGTACTCGGTGAGTTCGCAGGAACCGCCCATTTCGGTGAAGATCTCGCGCAGCCGGTCACCGGGTTGGGTGGTGCGGGCCGGCCAGTCCGGGACGACGATCCTGCCGCCGGTCACCAGGGCCGCCGCGAGGAACGGCTGGGCGTTCGACAGGTCCGGCTCGATGGTCAGGTCCCGGCCGAGCAGGGCCCCCGGCGTCACCCGCCACACGTTCGGCTCGCCGCCCGACTCCGGGGTGTCCACCTGGGCGCCGACCGAGCGCAGCATGTCGACGGTCATCCGGATGTGCGGCATGGAGGGGAGGGCGGAGCCGGTGTGGCGGACCTCCACGCCCTGGTTGAAGCGCGGGCCGGAGAGCAGCAGCGCCGACACGAACTGGGAGGACGAGGACGCGTCGATCTCCACCGGGCCGCCGTCCAGGGCACCCCCGCCGTGCACCGTCAGCGGCAGCGCGCCCCGGCCGTCGTCGTCGATCCGGGCGCCGAGGACGCGCAGCGCGTCGATCACGCCGTTCAGGGGACGTTCGTACGACCTCGGGTCACCGTCGAAGCGGATGGGACCGTCGGCGAGCGCGGCGACCGGCGGCAGGAAGCGCATCACGGTGCCGGCGTTGCCGACGTCGACGGTGGCCGGGCCGCGGAGGCCGGCCGGCAGCACCCGCCAGGTCTCGCCCGTGCCGTCGGGGCCCACGCCCTCCTCGATGCCGACGCCCATCTCGCGCAGGGCGGCCGCCATCAGCAGGGTGTCCCGGGAGCGCAGCGGGCGGCGCAGCCAGCCGGGCTCGGAGGCGAGGGCGGCGAGCACCAGGGCGCGGTTGGTGACCGACTTGGACCCCGGCACGTGGACCGTCGCGTCGACGGCTTCGCTCGCGTGCGGGGCGGGCCAGAGGGCGGTGGGTGCGGGGTTCGGGGCCATGGGCCCCACTTTAGTGGTCGGCAGGGGTTCGGGTGCGGCGCCGTCGGGGCTGGTCGCGCCCCCGCGGCCGCGCCGTGCACGGCTGTCGCCCCTCGCCTCCGCCAACGCGTTCTCGGGGGGTGCTCAGTGGCTTCTCAGCCTTCCAGGAGCCAACGACCGCCACCTATCAATGAGCACAGCGACACGGCGTGGAACAGGAACAGCCACAGTCCCGCGGGCACGTGCGTCAGCCGCGACAACTGGTCGGCGTCGGAATCGCCCGCCCCACCCCGCGCCCGCTTCGCCTGCAGCTCGAAAGCCGGACGCACGCCTCCGACGAGCAGGAACCACACCACCGCGTACGCGAACGCCGCCTGCACCTGGGGACCCGCCAGCCACGACACCACCACGAACGTGCCACCCGTGAGGACGACCGTCAGGGCGCCGTACGCGTTGCGGATCATCACCAGCATCGCCACCAGCAGGAGCGTCGCCAGCCACAGCAGGGCGGTGATGTGGCCGGCCGCGAGGAGGGCGGCGCCGCCGAGGCCGAGCAGCGGGGGAGCGGTGTACCCGGACGCCGCGGTGAGGATCATGCCGATGCCGTGCGGCTTGCCGCGGCTGACGGTGAGGCCGCTGGTGTCGGAGTGCAGGCGTATGCCGGTGAGGGTGCGGCCGGTGAGGAGCGCGACCAGCCCGTGGCCGCCCTCGTGGGCGATGGTGATGGCGTTGCGCGAGACCCGCCACAGAACGGGCGGGACGACCACGGCGAGCGCGGCGACGAGCGTGGCGATCACCACCCACAGGTCCGGATCGGGCTGACTGCCGAAGACCTCGTCCCAGAGGGAGGCGAGCGAGTCGGATGCGGTGCTGTCCATGGTGGGCGGTTGCTCCCGTGGGTGGCGTAGGAAACAAACAGCGGCGGCGCCGGGCGCCGTCGTCGAGAGGTGGTGGCCGGGTGGCGGCTGGGCCTGGCAGTGTGGCACGTATGTGCGGACGGTATGCGGCAAGTCGTGGGCCCGAGGATCTCGCAGGAATCTTTGAGGTCGAGAAGTGGGAGCCGGAGGAGACCCTGGCCCCCGACTACAACGTGGCCCCGACCAAGGAGGTCTACGCGGTCCTCGACCGCCCCCTCAAGGACGCCGGGGAACCGCGGCCGGTTCGGCAGCTGCGCAAGCTCCGCTGGGGGCTGGTCCCGTCCTGGTCGAAGACCCCCGAGGGCGGCGCCCGGATGATCAACGCCCGCGCGGAGACCGTCCACGAGAAGCCGTCGTACCGGCGGGCCTTCGCCGCCCGGCGCTGCGTCATCCCCGCCGACGGCTACTACGAGTGGGTCACCGGCCGGTCCGAGCGCGATCTGGAGGTGGAGGGCAAGAAGAAGCGGCCGCGCAAGCAGCCGTACTTCGTGCTGCCCGCCGACGGGTCGGTGTTCGCGATGGCGGGACTGTACGAGTTCTGGCGGGACAGGACCCTTCCCGACGACCACCCGCAGGCCTGGTGGGTGACGTGCTCGGTGATCACCACGGAGGCGGAGACGACCCCCCTAGCGGTCGCCCCGGAGGACGGACCGCACGCACTGGCCGAGATCCACCCCCGGATGCCGCTGATGCTGACCCCGGACCGCTGGGACAGCTGGCTCGATCCGTCCCACACCGACCCCGGGAACCTGCGCGAACTCCTCGCCCCGCCGCCCGCCGGGCTGATGCGCGCCTACCCCGTCTCCACGGCCGTCAGCAACGTCCGCAACAACGGCTCGGAGCTGCTGAAGGAGCTGGAGGGCCCCGAAGAGGGCACACTCTTCTGACGTGACGAAAGACACCAGTGAGGTCATCGAGACGGACGCGGGTACCGCCCGCATCACCTGGCACACGGCGGACAGGGCGCGGCTCGTCCTCGCCGTCAGCCACGGGGCCGGGGGCGGCGTCGAGGCGCGCGATCTGCAGGCGCTCGCCCGGGTGCTGCCGGGCCACGGGGTGACCGTCGCCCTCGTCGAGCAGCCCTGGCGGGTGGCCGGCAAGAAGCTCGCGCCGGCCCCGAAGACCCTCGACCTCGGCTGGCGGGGACTGTGGCCCGCGCTCGCCGGGCCCGGCCTGCCCGTGATCTCCGGGGGCCGCAGTGCCGGCGCCCGCGTCGCCTGCCGGACGGCCGTCGAGCTCGGCGCGCACGCCGTCCTCGCCCTCAGCTTCCCGCTGCACCCGCCGGGCAAGCCGGAGAAGTCCCGCGCCGAGGAGCTGCTCGGCGCCGGGGTGCCCACGCTCGTCGTCCAGGGCGGCAACGACCCCTTCGGCAGGCCGGAGGAGTTCCCGGAGGGGACGTACGAGCTGGTCGAGGTGCCGTACGGCGACCATGGCTTCGCCGTGCCCAAGCGGGCGCCGCTCGACCAGGACCAGGCTGTGGCGGTCGTCACCGACGGCGTCGTGAAGTGGGCCGGGTCACTCGGGTAAAGACCCGGGAATGTTGCGGAGCGGACCTCTGTTGTGCGGGACAGAAGTGCTGGGGCACCGGCACCGACGTCGTAGGAGAGGAAGTCCGCCGCATGGGTTCTACCGCATGCCCGAGCCGTAGCAGCCGTGCCGACCTGGACTGGACGGTGCTGCACGCGGCCAAGGCCGGCCCTATTCGGGCGGCGGGCGGACCGGATCGTGTTCTATCCTCCGATTCTGGTGGGTCCGGTTTCGGCCCCGCCCGGAATCTTGAGGAGGTGGGTCCGGTTCCCGGTACCGACGCAGGGACCGAACAAGGCCAGGCGGAGCAGCCCGAGGGCCAGGGCAGCACGGGTGTGGAGTCGACCGCGGAGCGCAGCGCGCGCTTCGAGCGGGACGCGCTCGAGTTCCTCGACCAGATGTACTCGGCGGCCCTGCGCATGACGCGCAACCCCGCCGACGCCGAGGACCTGGTGCAGGAGACGTACGCGAAGGCGTACGCGTCCTTCCACCAGTTCCGTGAGGGCACCAACCTCAAGGCGTGGCTGTACCGCATCCTCACCAACACCTTCATCAACTCGTACCGCAAGAAGCAGCGCGAACCCCAGCGCTCCGCGGCCGAGGAGATCGAGGACTGGCAGCTGGCGCGTGCCGAGTCGCACATGTCGACCGGTCTGCGCTCCGCCGAGTCGCAGGCGCTCGACCACCTGCCCGACTCGGACGTGAAGTCAGCCCTGCAGGCGATCCCCGAGGAATTCCGCATCGCCGTCTACCTCGCTGACGTAGAGGGCTTTGCGTACAAGGAGATCGCGGACATCATGGGGACACCCATCGGTACGGTGATGTCCCGGCTGCACCGGGGACGCCGTCAACTGCGCGGAATGCTCGAGGACTACGCCCGCGAGCGCGGTCTGGTCCCGGCCGGTGCCGGAGAGTCGAACGAAGCGAAAGGCTCGGGCTCATGAGCTGCGGAGAGCCGCACGAAACGGATTGCAGCGAGATCCTGGACCATCTCTACGAGTTCCTCGACCGAGAGATGCCGGACACCGACTGCACCAAGTTCGAGCACCACTTCGAGGAGTGCTCGCCGTGCCTGGAGAAGTACGGCCTCGAGCAGGCCGTGAAGAAGCTCGTGAAGCGCTGCTGCGGTCAGGACGACGTGCCGACCGACCTGCGCTCCAAGGTCATGGGGCGGATCGAGCTGATCCGCTCCGGGCAGGCCGTGCCCGACCATGACGTGACCGCGGCTCCGACGGGCCCGCAGGAGTCCTGAACTCCCGCCCGGGAACGGGCTGTCGTCACTCGAACGTGCTAATCCGCGGGTTATCGGCCCGCCCACTCCCCCTTGCCGCCTAGGCTCCGGACGCCGGACGGGCACGGCCGGGGGGAGTGGCATATGGAGGCGGTACCACCACGGGCACGTGTGTACGTGGCCTGTGTGGTCCTGGGCGCCCTGTGCTGTCTGCTTCCGCTGCCGAACCCGCGTGCGTCCTGGTGGGCGGTGCTGCTGCTCGCCGTGCTGTACGGCGTCTGTGAGCGGGTCGGCGCCCGGTGGCGCTTCGCCGGCACGTTCTACCCCGTGCTCCTCGCCGGGGCCTTTCTGCTGTCCCCACCCGCCGCCGCGCTGGTCGCGCTGCCCGGAGCGCTGCTGTCCCCGGTCGAGCAGCGACCACGCCTGCTGCGCCGGCTCTGGCGGTCGGCGCAGCTCGTCGTCGCCGTCTGGGCGGCCGCGCGGGTGCACCGGGCGCTCGGCGGGCGGGACGCCGTCGACGCCGCCGACTTCCCCTACGCGCTCGCCCCCGCCGGGGCCGCGGTACTGACGTTCTGCCTGGTGCTGACCGTGCTCGACGGGGGGATCCTGGCGTTCGCCGAGAAGGTGCCGGCGCGACGGGCCTGGCGCGGCCTGTTCGTACGGTCGCTCCCGCCGGGTGTCGTGCACGGGCTCGCCGGGCTGATGATGGCCGTGCTGTGGCGCAGCCGGTACGGGCCCGTCGCCGCTCTGCTGGTGCTGCTGCCAATGTGCGTGTCCTGGTGGGTGTTCGCCCAGTACCACCGGGAACGGACCGCGCACCAGGCGACGATCCGGGCGCTCGTGCAGGCCGTCGACATCAAGGACGGGTACACCCGCGGGCACAGCGAGCGGGTCGGGCAGGCGTCGATGATGATCGCGCGTGAGCTGGGGATGGACGAGGGCCGGGTCGAGGTCCTGCGCTTCGCCGGGATCCTGCACGACGTGGGCAAGCTCGGGGTCCCGACGCGGTTGCTGCGCAAGGACGGGCCGCTGACCGCCGAGGAACGGCGGGTGATCGAGCTGCATCCCGAGTACGGGCACGAGATGGTGCGCGGGATCTCCTTCCTCGGCGAGGCCCGGGCGGCCGTGCTGCACCACCACGAGCGGCTGGACGGGAGCGGGTACCCCTACGGGCTGGCCGGGGCGCAGATCCCGGAGTCGGCCCGGGTGGTGGCGGTGGCGGACGCGTTCGACGCGATGACGTCCACGCGGGCCTACCGCCGGGCCCGGCCCGTCGCCGTGGCCCTGGAGGAACTGGAGCGGTGCGCGGGCGCGCAGTTCGACCCCGTCATGGTGCGGGCGTTGGTCGGCGCGCTGCGACGGTACGGGTGGCATCCGGCGGTGACCGCCGACGGCGTCCCGTCGCCCTGCCCCGCTCCGCCGCACTCGCCGCCCTCCAGCCGGGCAGGAGGGCACCCCAACAGCGTCGGCCGGAGGGCCCCATGACCTCGTCGCCCCGCCCGAAGCGCCCGAAGCACCCGGCGTGCCCGCCCCCCCCTCTCCTGCTCGTCCTCGTCCACACCGCCGCCGCCCTCCTCGCCGCCGCCGCCCTCCTCGCCACCCTCCGGACCGGCCTCGACGAGCGCGGCACCGCCCTCGCCTTCGGCCTGCTGGTCACCGTCGGTGAGCTCGCCCGGTGGACCGGGGCGCAGGTCAGGGAGGCCGCGCCGCTCGCGGCCGCCGGGGCGCTGTCGTACGCCCTGCTGGGGGCCGACGCCGGGGAGCCGAGCCGGCACGGGGCCGCGCAGGTGATCGCCGTGGTCGTGGGCGCCGCCCTCCTCGGCGCCGTTCCGCACATCGCGCGGGGGCAGCGCGGCCTGCTCGACCATCTCGCCCGACGGGTGCTCACGGTCGGGTTCGCCGCCGTCTGTTTCCAACCCCTCCATCTCCAGGGGACGTTCAGCCGCTGGGGCGGGCCCGCCCAGGCCCTGCTGCTGCTCGCGCTGCTCGCCCTGACCGCGCTGTGCGACGCCGTGCTCGCCGCCGCGCTGGCGCACTCCCGGACCAGGTGGCCCTTCGGTCCCTTGCTGCGCGACGAGCTGCGGGCGCTGCTGGGGATCGGGTCCGCCGTGTGCGCGACGGGGGCCGTGATGGCGCTCGCGGTCGCCGTCGCGGGCCTGTGGGCGCTGCCGGTGTTCTGCCTGCCCCTGCTGCTCACCCAGCTGTCCTTCCGGCGGTACGCGGCCGTCCGGGCCACCTACCGGCAGACCATCGCCTCCCTCGCCCGGGCCACCGAGATCGCCGGGTACACCCCGGCCGGGCACGCCCGCCGGGTCGCCGCGCTCGGGCAGGCCGTCGGGCGGGATCTGGGGCTCAGCGAGCCGGAGCTGACCGTGCTGGAGTACGCGGCCCTGATGCACGACATCGGGCAGTTGAGCCTCGTCGATCCGGTGCCGGCGGGCGCCACGGCCGGGCTGCCCGCCCAGGAGCAGCGCCGGATCGCACTGCTCGGCGGGGCCGTCGTACGGCAGACCGGGGTGAACGCGCAGGTGGCGATGGTCGTGGAGCGGCAGGCCGACCCCTGGCCGGAGCAGCCGGTCGCCGCCCGCGTGGTGCGGGCTGTCAACGCGTACGAGGAGAAGGCCCGGGACGCCGGTCCCGGCGGGCCGCTCAAGGCCCTGGAGGAGCTGCGGCTGGCGACCGCGGAGGAGTACGCGCCGGAGGTCGTGGAGGCGCTGGCGCGTGTCCTGTCACGGGACTGTCTGACCCTGCCCGCGGCTGGGTAACCCATGGGTAATGAGCGCCCTTCCAGCCGCACGTGGTTGGATGCGATGGAGAGGGTGTCCGGGGGCACAGCCAGCCCACTCCACGGAACTGGCAGGCGGGAATCGTGAGGATCTTCGGCAAGGGACGGCACCGGCCCTCCGCCTCCTGGCGGCAGGCCACCGACCGTGCGTTCACGCTGATCGGGGACGGTCGGTACGAGGACGCGGGGGCGCTGCTGACACGCGCCGCCGACCTGGAGCCGTGGCTGTCCGAGTCCTGGTTCAACCTCGCCCTGCTGCACAAGTTCCGGCACGACTGGGAGCAGGCGCGGGCGGCCGGTCTGCGGGCCGTGGCCCTGCTGGACCGGGAGACCGGCGCACCTGACTGGTGGAACGTGGGCATCGCGGCCACCGCCCTGCAGGACTGGCCGCTGGCGCGGCGGGCCTGGCAGGCGTACGGGCTGCGGGTGCCCGGCGGCGCCACCGCCTCCGGCGAGCCCGTCGGCATGGACCTCGGCAGCGCGGCCGTACGGCTGTCGCCCGAGGGCGAGGCCGAGGTGGTGTGGGGGCGCAGGCTGGACCCCGCCCGGATCGAGGTGCTGTCCATTCCGCTTCCCTCGTCCGGGCGACGCTGGGGCGAGGTCGTCCTGCACGACGGAGTGCCCCACGGGGAGCGGACCACCGCCGCCGGGCACTCCTATCCGGTGTTCGACGAGATCGAGCTGTGGGCGCCGTCGCCGGTGCCGACGTGGGTCGTGCTGCTGGAGGCGGCCACCGAGGTCGACCGGGACGCCTTGGAGCAGCTGGCGGCCGACGCCGGCTTCGCCGCGGAGGACTGGTCCTCGTCCGTACGGCTGCTGTGCCGGATGTGCTCCGAGTCCCGGATGCCGTCCGACGAGGGTGACGGCGAGCATCTCGACCCGCACGACCACAGTGAGCCGGGGCATCCGGGGCCGCTCGGCCACCGGACGGACGGGCAGCTGTGGGTGCCGGAGCGGGAGTGCGGGGTGGCCGCGCCCGCTTCGCTGGTGCGGGGGCTGCTGGACGGGTGGGTCGCGGACAGTCCGGATTCCCGCGACTGGCGGGACCTGGAAGAGGTCTGCTGAGCCGTCCTCGCCCGACCGCTCCCCTTAGGCTGTACTCGCAGAATTTCTCATGGTTGCAGGAAGGCGTACGTCGGTCATGGCGCAGCAGGACACCGATCAGCAGCACGCGGGCGTGCTCCCCGTGGACGACGAGGGCTTCGTCATCGACACCGAGGAGACGGAGGAGCGCGAGAACGCCTGGCGTGAGCGCGGCACCTCGCGGCCGATCACGGTGGTGGGCAACCCGGTGCTGCACAAGGAGTGCAAGGACGTCACCGAGTTCGGTGCGGAGCTGGACCAGCTGGTCGCGGACATGTTCGCCTCGCAGCGCACCGCCGAGGGCGTGGGCCTGGCCGCCAACCAGATCGGTGTCGACCTGAAGGTCTTCGTCTACGACTGCATGGACGACGAGGGCAGGCGGCACGTGGGCGTGGTCTGCAACCCGAAGGTCGTCGACCTGCCCGCCGACCGGCGCCGGCTGGATGACAGCAACGAGGGCTGTCTGTCGGTGCCCACCGCGTACGCGCCGCTCGCCCGTCCGGACTACGCCGAGGTGACCGGGCAGGACGAGAAGGGGAACCCGGTCAAGGTGCGTGGCACCGGCTACTTCGCTCGGTGTTTGCAGCACGAGACCGACCACCTGTACGGCTACCTCTACATCGACCGGCTCTCCAAGCGGGAGCGCAAGGACGCGCTGCGGCAGATGGCCGAGAACGAGCCCCGCTACCCCGTGGTCGCCAACGACTGACCCCGCGGGGACCTCACCACTTCCGTACGTACGGCGTCTGTTCCGGAGAACCCTCCAGAACAGGCGCCGTTCGTCTGTGTGCCGCACGTGCGACGGCCTGTGGTCTGCCGATGATCCAGAACAAGTCACGCAGGGGGGAGGATCTCAGCACTGTGGGGTAGTGAATGAAGCAAATCCGTTCCCAGAACGGTCAGTTGTAGGGCTGAATGGGAAGTGCGGGGATACGCAACGGCGCACGCCCGGCACAACGGGAGAGGTGCGTGCGCCAACTGGCGGCTGGAAGGGGTTTGTTCGTGCCTGCTTTCCCACACAGCACCACATCGACACCGACGGCGATCGCGGTTCCACCAGCGCTCTTCCTGCCGGTGGTCGAGACAGCGTTTCCCAGGCAACTGCACCCGTATTGGCCCAGGCTCCAGGAGAACACCCGAACCTGGCTTCTGGAAAAACGGCTCATGCCGGCGGACAAGGTGGAGGAATATGCCGACGGACTTTGCTACACCGACCTCATGGCGGGGTACTACATCGGCGCCACCGACGAGGTCCTCCAGGCGATAGCGGACTACAGCGCGTGGTTCTTCGTCTGGGACGACCGCCACGACCGTGACATCGTGCACCGCCGCCCGGCCGCCTGGCGGCGGCTGAGGTCTTGCCTGCACGCGGCGCTCGACTCCCCGCGGACCCATCTGCACCACGAGGACCCGCTGGTCGCCGGGTTCGCGGACAGCGTGGTCCGGCTGTACTCGTTCCTGCCGCGGACGTGGAACCTCCGGTTCGCCCGTCACTTCCACCAGGTGATCGAGGCGTACGACAGGGAATTCCACAAC
Organism: Streptomyces resistomycificus; assembly: GCF_001514265.1. Lineage (GTDB taxonomy): Bacteria > Actinomycetota > Actinomycetes > Streptomycetales > Streptomycetaceae > Streptomyces > Streptomyces resistomycificus. The sequence goes on from NZ_KQ948990.1 coordinate 806,001, forward strand.
CGCACCGAAGGCGTGGTCCCCACCGTCGAGGAATACCTCGCGCTGAGGCGGTTCACCTTCGCCCACTGGATCTGGACCGACCTGCTGGAGCCGACCGCCGGCCGTGAACTCCCGGACCGGGTAAGGAAACACCCGGCATATCGGCGGGCGGCTCTGCTCAGTCAGGAGTTCGCCGCCTGGTACAACGACCTGTGTTCGCTCCCCAAGGAATTGGCGGGAGACGAGGTGCACAATCTCGGAATCAGCCTCATCAAGCACGAGGGGCTGACGCTGGAGGAGGCGGTCAACGAAGTCAGGCGACGGGTCGAGAAATGCGTGTCGGATTTCCTCGTCGCCGAGAAGGACGCCTTGCGTTTCGCCGACGACCTTGCTGACGGAACGGTATCCGGAAAGGAACTGAGCGCCGCCGTGCAAGCCTGCGTCTGCAATATGCGGAACTGGTTCAGCACCGTCTACTGGTTCCACCACGAGTCCGGCCGATACATGGTCGACAGCTGGGACGACCGGTCCACGCCCCCGTACGTCAACAACGAAGCGGCAGGTGAGAAATGACCGTCGAATCTGTGAAGCCCGCGACGCCCGAGGCGCGGGAGCTGCGTGAGCCGCCCCTGGCGGGCGGCGGCGTCCCGGTCCTGGGCCACGGCTGGCGGCTGGCACGCGACCCGCTCAGCTTCATGGCCCGGCTGCGCGACCACGGCGAGGTCGTCCGGCTCAGGCTCGGCCCCAAGACGGTGTACGCCGTCACCAGCCCCGCGCTGACCGGGGCCATGGCGCTGAGCACCGACTTCATCATCGCCGGCCCGCTGTGGGAGTCGCTGGAGGGACTGCTCGGCAAGGAGGGCGTGGCCACCGCCAACGGGCCCCAGCACCGGCGCCAGCGGCGCACCATCCAGCCCGCCTTCCGGCTCGACGCCATCCCTGCGTACGGGCCGATCATGGAGGAGGAGGCACATGCCCTGACCGAGCGCTGGAAGCCCGGCGAGACCATCGACTGCACCTCCGAGTCGTTCCGCGTCGCCGTGCGCATCGCGGCCCGCTGCCTGCTGCGCGGCGACTTCATGGACGAGCGGGCCGAGCGGCTGTGCATCGCCCTCGCCACCGTCTTCCGCGGCATGTACCGGCGGATGGTGATACCCGCGGGGCCGCTCTACCGACTGCCGCTCCCGGCCAATCGGCAATTCAACCGGGCACTGGCCGATTTGCATCTCCTCGTCGACGAGATCGTCGCCGAGCGAAGGGCATCTGGTCAAAAGCCGGACGATTTGCTGACGGCATTGCTGGAGGCCAAGGACGACAATGGCGACCCCATCGGGGAACAGGAGATCCACGACCAGGTCGTCGCCATACTCACGCCCGGAAGCGAAACCGTCGCGTCCACGATCATGTGGCTGCTCCAGGTCCTCGCGGAACACCCGGAACACGCGGACAGGGTGTGTGCGGAAGTCGAATCCGTGACCGGTGGGCGGCCGGTGGCATTCGACGACGTACGTACGCTCAGCCACACGAACAATGTCGTCGTCGAGGCCATGCGTTTGCGGCCCGCCGTCTGGATTCTGACGCGCCGGGCGGTGCGTGACACCGAACTCGGCGGGTATCGCATTCCGGCCGGTGCCGACATCGTGTACAGCCCGTACGCGATCCAGCGTGACGGCCGCTCCTATGCGGACAACCTGGCGTTCGACCCCGACCGCTGGCTTCCGGACCGGGTCAAGGACGTGCCGAAATTCGCCATGAGCCCCTTCAGCGTCGGGAACCGCAAGTGCCCCAGCGACCACTTCTCGATGGCCCAGCTGACCCTCGTCACGGCGGCACTGGCGGCGAAGTACCGCTTCGAGCAGGTGCCCGGCTCCGACGACGCGACCCGGGTCGGCATCACGCTGCGCCCCCAGCGGCTGCTGCTGAAGCCGGTGCCCCGGTGAGAGGTCAGGCCGCCTCGGGGCCCCGGAAGGTGCGTCGGTAGGCGTTCGGGGTGGTGCCCACCGCGCGGACGAACTGGTGGCGCAGCGCGGCCGCGTTGCCGAACCCCGTTCGACCGGCGATCGCGTCCACCGTCTCGTCCGTCGCCTCCAGCAACCGCTGGGCCAGCAGCACACGTTGGCGCAAAATCCAGCGGTACGGGGTCGTCCCCGTCTCCTGCTGGAAGCGGCGGGCGAAGGTGCGCGGTGACATGTGGGCACGGTCGGCGAGCTGCTCCACGGTGACCTCCTCGTCGAGGTGCTCCTCCATCCACACCAGCACCTCGCCGACCGTGTCGCACTGCGAGCGGGGCAGCGGCCGCTCGATGTACTGGGCCTGGCCGCCGTCCCGGTGCGGTGGCACGACCATCCGCCGGGCGATCTTGTTGGCGACCTCGGGTCCCTGCTCCTTGCGCACGATGTGCAGACAGGCGTCGATGCCCGCGGCGGTCCCTGCCGAGGTGATCACCGGGTCCTCGTCGACGTACAGCACGTCCGGCTCGATGATCGCCCGCGGGCTGCGGCGGGCCAGCTCGTCGGCCTGCCGCCAGTGCACACTGCATCGCCGGCCGTCGAGCAGGCCGGCGGCGCCGAGCACGAAGACTCCGGAGCAGACGCTGAGCACCCGGGCACCGCGGTCGACCGCTTCGACCAGGGCGTCGAGGAGGTCGGGCGGGTAGCTCCGGGTCGTGTAGTCGCGCCCGGCCGGCAGGGCGATCAGGTCGGCCTCCTCCAGCCGGTCGAGGCCGTAAGGCGTGGAGACGGTGAGTCCGCCGACATGGGTGCCGAGCGAGGGGCCCTCCGCCGAGACGACCGCGAAGTCGTAGGTCGGCAGGCCCTCGTCGCTGCGGTCGATGCCGAAGACCTCGCACACGACGCCGAGTTCGAAGGGATGCACGCCGTCCAGCAGGACCGCGGCCACGTTTTCCAGCATGCCTCCAGTGTGCCTCCCTCGTGGCAGGAAATCGAGGGTCTGCGGCAGTCCTGCCACTGTTTGTAAGGAGTGTCAGGCGCGACAGTGGTGTCCATGAACGCGACACAGATGCAGGGACTCATCGGAATGCTGGCCGTCCTCGGACTCCTGGTGCTCATGGTCACCCCCGCGGTGATCGGCATCCTCCACGAGCGACGCGTCGACCGTCAGATCAAGGAGGCGCAGAATCAGCGCTCGTCCGGGCGCCGCATGGCCCGCGCGGCCTGAAGGCGGACCCGTACGACTCCGTCCGGACCTCGTGTGTAGCCTCTCCTCACCATCAGGGGAGGACCATGAGAGACAGAGCGCGCTCAGGGCGCGGCAGAACCTGGGCCGTGGCGGGCGGGGCCGCGGCCCTCGTACTCGTGACGGCGACCGGCGCCCACGCGGAGGGGCGGGGTGACGTCAGGGTCACCCAGATCGTGGTCAACGGCGGGAACAACGTCGTCGTCGGCACGTCGAAGACCGTCAAGTACAAGATCGCCGTGACGATCAAGGACGACTCGGGCGTCAAGGGGATCACGGACGTCAGCACGTTCAACACGTCCAACGGCTACGGCTTCGTCACCTGGGACGGCGACTCGACCTGCGTGAAGAAGTCCTCGACGACGTCGGTGTGCACCGCCACCATGACGGTCGATCCCGGCTGGATTCCCGACAGCGACGACATCGACTCCAACAGGGTGGCCGGTGTCTGGCAGGTCAACGCCACCGTCAAGGCGAACGACGGAGACTACTGGATCTCCGACCACATCGCCGAGTACAAGGTCAAACGGGCCTCGAGGCTGACCACCGACGCGACCCCCGAGCCGGTCGCCAAGGGGGCGCAGCTCACCGTCAACGGCAAGCTGACCCGCGCCAACTGGGAGAACCTGGAGTACCACGGGTTCACCGGGCAGTCGGTCAAGTTGCAGTACCGCCCCGCCGGGGGCGCCCACTACAGCACGGTCAAGACCGTGAAGACGGGCACCCACGGCAGGCTCAGCACCAAGGTGACCGTCACCAAGGCGGGCAGCTGGCGCTGGTACTTCCCCGGCACGACGACGACCGCGAGGATCGTGTCGGCCGGGGACGCGGTAGTCCTGAAGTAGCCGGCGGGTCAGAAGTCCTCGTCCAGGTCGACGGTGCCCTCCACCGCGACCTGGTACGCCGACGGGCGCCGCTCGAAGAAGTTGGTCAGTTCCTGGACGCCCTGGAGCTCCATGAAGGAGAACGGGTTCTCCGAGCCGTACAGCGGGGCGAAGCCGAGGCGTGTCAGGCGCTGGTCGGCGACACACTCCAGGTACTGGCGCATGGAGTCGGTGTTCATACCCGGCAGACCCTCGCCGCACAGGTCGCGCGCGAACTGGAGCTCCGCCTCGACGGCCTCCCTCAGCATGTCGGTGACCTGCTGCTGGAGCAGGTCGTCGAACAGCTCCGGCTCCTCCTTGCGGACGGTGTCGACCACCTCGAAGGCGAAGCTCATGTGCATCGTCTCGTCACGGAACACCCAGTTGGTGCCGGTGGCGAGGCCGTGCAGCAGACCCCGGCTGCGGAACCAGTAGACGTACGCGAAGGCACCGTAGAAGAACAGGCCCTCGATGCACGCGGCGAAGCAGATCAGGTTGAGCAGGAAGCGGCGGCGGTCGGCCTGGGTCTCCAGACGGTCCAGCTTCTCCACCTCGTTGATCCACTTGAAGCAGAACCCGGCCTTCTCGCGGATGGACGGGATGCTCTCCACCGCGTCGAAGGCGGCCGCCCGGTCCTCCGGGTCGGGGAGGTAGGTGTCCAGCAGGGTCAGATAGAACTGGACGTGGACGGCCTCCTCGAAGAGCTGGCGCGACAGATACAGGCGCGCCTCCGGGGAGTTGATGTGCTTGTACAGCGTCAGCACGAGGTTGTTCGCCACGATCGAGTCGCCGGTCGCGAAGAAGGCGACCAGCCGGCCGATCATGTGCTGCTCGCCCTGCGACAGCTTCGCGAGGTCGGCGACGTCGGAGTGGAGGTCGACCTCCTCGACGGTCCAGGTGTTCTTGATGGCGTCCCGGTAGCGCTCGTAGAAGTCCGGGTAGCGCATGGGGCGGAGCGTCAGCTCGAAGCCCGGGTCGAGCAGGTTCTGGGTGGTGGGCATTACTGGCAGGCCTCGCAGGACTCGGGGTTTTCCAGGGAGCAGGCGACGGCTTCCTCGTCGTCGGGAGCCGTCTGGACGGGGACGGTGGCTTGGGCCTGTGCCGCGCGGGCGATGCGGGTCGCCGGGCGCGAGCGCAGGTAGTACGTCGTCTTCAGGCCCTGCTTCCAGGCGTACGCGTACATCGAGGAGAGCTTGCCGATCGTCGGCGTCTCCAGGAACAGGTTCAGGGACTGGGACTGGTCCAGGAACGGCGTCCGGGCCGCCGCCATGTCGATCAGTCCGCGCTGCGGGATCTCCCACGCCGTGCGGTACAGGGCCCGTACCTCCGCCGGGATCCAGGCGAAGTCCTGCACCGAGCCGTTGGAGTCACGCAGCGCCTCACGGGTGCGGGCGTCCCAGACGCCCAGCTCCTTGAGCTCCCGCACCAGGTACGAGTTGACCTGGAGGAACTCCCCGGACAGCGTCTCCCGCTTGAACAGGTTGGACACCTGCGGCTCGATGCACTCGTACACGCCGGCGATCGAGGCGATGGTGGCGGTCGGCGCGATGGCCAGCAGCAGCGAGTTGCGCATCCCGGTCGTGGCGATCCGCTCGCGCAGGGCCGCCCAGCGCTCCGGCCAGGTGAGCTCGACGTCGTAGTGGTCGGGGTGCAGGACACCCTTGGCCGTACGGGTCTTCTCCCAGGCCGGCAGTGGGCCGTTGCGCTCGGCCAGGTCGGCGGAGGCCTCGTACGCGGCGAGCATGATGCGCTCGGCGACCCGGGTGGACAGGGCCTTCGCCTCCGGGGAGTCGAAGGGCAGCCGCAGCTTGAAGAAGACGTCCTGCAGACCCATCGCGCCGAGACCGACGGGACGCCACCTGGAGTTGGAGCGGCCCGCCTGCTCGGTCGGGTAGAAGTTGATGTCGACGACCCGGTCGAGGAACGTGACCGCGGTGCGGACGGTCTCGTCCAGCCGCTGCCAGTCGATGTCCCCGGCCGCCGTGTCGACGAACGCGCCGAGGTTGACCGAACCGAGGTTGCAGACCGCCGTCTCCCCGTCGTCCGTGACCTCCAGGATCTCCGTGCAGAGGTTCGAGGAGTGGACGACGTGGCCCGGCTCGGCCGTCTGGTTGGCGGTGCGGTTGGCGGCGTCCTTGAAGGTCATCCAGCCGTTGCCGGTCTGCGCCAGGGTGCGCATCATGCGGCCGTACAGGTCGCGCGCCGGGATGGTCTTCCTCGCGAGTCCGTCCGCCTCGGCCCTGCGGTAGGCCGCGTCGAACTCCGCGCCCCACAGGTCGACCAGCTCGGGCACGTCGGCCGGGGAGAACAGCGACCACTGCGCGTCGGCGTTCACCCGGCGCATGAACTCGTCCGGGATCCAGTGCGCGAGGTTGAGGTTGTGCGTACGGCGGGCGTCCTCACCCGTGTTGTCGCGCAGTTCCAGGAACTCCTCGATGTCGGAGTGCCAGGTCTCCAGGTACACCGCGGCGGCGCCCTTGCGACGGCCGCCCTGGTTCACGGCGGCGACCGAGGCGTCGAGGGTCTTCAGGAACGGGACGATGCCGTTGGAGTGCCCGTTGGTGCCGCGGATCAGCGAACCGCGGGAGCGGATGCGGGAGTAGGCGATGCCGATGCCGCCCGCGTGCTTGGAGAGCCGGGCGACCTGGTGGTAGCGGTCGTAGATGGAGTCCAGCTCGTCCTTCGGGGAGTCGAGGAGGTAGCAGGACGACATCTGGGGGTGGCGGGTGCCGGAGTTGAAGAGGGTGGGGGAGGAGGGGAGGTAGTCGAGGCGGCTCATGAGGCCGTAGAGGGCCGCGACTTCGTCCAGCGCGCGCGACGTGTCGTCCTCCGCCAGGCCGCAGGCGACCCGCAGCATGAAGTGCTGGGGCGTCTCGATCACGCGCCGGGTGATGGGGTGCCGGAGCAGATAGCGGCTGTGCAGGGTGCGCAGGCCGAAGTATCCGAAGCGGTCGTCGGCGTGCGGGTCGACCAGGGCGTTCAGGCGCTCGGCGTGGACCCGCACGAACTCGGCCGTACGGTCGGCGACCAGGCCCTCGCGGTGGCCCACGGAGACGGAGTCCGTGAAGGAGGTGACGCCCTGGGAGGCGGCCTCGGCGCGGACACTGATCGTCAGCAGACGGGCGGCGAGCCGCGAGTAGGCGGGGTCCTCGGAGATGAGGCCGGCGGCCGCCTCCGTGGCCAGCTCGCGCAGTTCCGTCTCGTCGGCCCGGGCGGACCGGCCGCGCAGCGCGGCGGCGGCGACCCGGCCCGGGTCGGCCTCGGGGAGGTCGACGGTCAGCTCGGTCAAGGTCCGCAGCAGCGCGGTCCCGGGGCCGTCGGTCTCCACCTCGGCGGCCTCGACGACCTCGATGGCTGAAGCCGGGTCTGCTGGCGCGATGGTCACGTGGGGCTCTCCCTCGCTCGGCACGGGGGCCTCAAGGAGGGCAGGGGGCAGCACACGAGCGCGCACGGCGTCGCGTCCACCGGCCCATTCCACGAGGCCCGGACGTCATGGCACCCGGGCCTGATGGCCGGGCGCGCTGTCGACAGGTCCTCGGACTGACTCCCATACGCGCATAAGCAGGCATGAGTACACCGTTGCGGGACAGTTCCGGATTCGCACCGGATTCCCCTGCGGCGACAGCGAGCATGAGCATACATCTTGTGCCGGGCCGGGGAGACGCCCCCATATGTTGTGTCGCGCCGGTTTCGCAGCGTCAACTCATAGGTGAGGAGAGTGATGTCGTCCAGGTCCGGGAGCGGTTCCGGTCACGCACGGGAGCGGGCCGCCGACGTGATGGTTCGTCGGCGGCCCGCTCCGGGGTGTGCGCGCGGTTTCCCGCGTTCCGGTGGGGCGTCTGTCAGTGAGCGGATCCGGCGGTCGCCGGGGGCAGTTCGACCTGCACGCCGGGGTCGCCCGCGTCCGCCGTGTAGTCCTCCGGGGACGTCTCGTCGACGCCGTCCGGGGCCTTCATCGCCTTCAGGGCGAAGGTGAGGACCACCGTCACCACGACGTTCAGGACGAACGCCGTGAGGCCGATGTACCCGATCTCCCCGATGCCGGGGATCTCCTTCGACGAGCCGCCGAAGTGCTTCTGGGTCGGCGAGGCGACGCCGTACGCGGCGACCGTGCCGTAGACCATGCCGACGGCCCAGCCGGCCAGCAGGGCCCAGCGGTGGAACCAGCGGGTGAACAGACCGCCGACCAGCGCCGGGAAGGTCTGCAGGATCCAGATGCCGCCCAGGAGCTGGAAGTTGATGGCGACCGTCTTGTCCATGGTGAGGACGAAGGCCAGGGCGCCGACCTTCACCAGCAGGGAGACCAGCTTGGAGACCTTGGTCTCCTGCGCCGGGGTGGCGTCGGGCTTGATGAAGTCCTTGTAGATGTTGCGGGTGAAGAGGTTCGCGGCCGCGATGGACATGATGGCCGCGGGCACCAGCGCGCCGATGCCGATCGCCGCGAAGGCCACGCCCGCGAACCAGTCCGGGAACATCGTCTCGAACAGCTGCGGAATCGCCAGCTGCCCGTTCTGCACCTTGATCCCGGCCGCGATCGCCATGAACCCGAGCAGCGCCAGCAGACCCAGCATCAGCGAGTACAGCGGCAGGATCGTGGTGTTGCGGCGGATCACCTCACGGCTCTTCGAGGACAGCGTCGCCGTGATCGAGTGCGGGTACATGAAGAGGGCCAGGGCGGAGCCCAACGCCAGCGTGGCGTACGTCCACTGGCCGGCCTCGGCCGGTACCAGCGCACCGCGTGGCGCGCCCGTCGCCGGGTTGGTCTGGCCGTACGCCTCGCTCGCCTTGGCGAAGATGTCGTCGAAGCCGCCCAGTTTGATCGGGATGTAGATGATCGCCACCGCGATGACGATGTAGATCAGCGTGTCCTTCACGAACGCGATGAGCGCCGGGGCCCGAAGACCCGACGAGTACGTGTACGCCGCGAGCACGCCGAACGCGATCAGCAGCGGCAGGTCCTTGATGAACCAGTTGGTGTCCTCGCCGCCGCCGACGCCCATCACGTCCAGCACGGCCTGGATGCCGACCAGTTGGAGCGCGATGTACGGCATCGTGGCCAGGATGCCGGTCAGCGCCACTGCCAGGGAGAGGCCCTTCGAGCCGAAGCGGCCGCGCACGAAGTCCGAGGTCGTCACGTACCCGTGCTTGTGCGAGACCGACCACAGGCGGGGCAGGAAGGTGAAGATCAGCGGGTAGACCAGGATGGTGTAGGGCACCGCGAAGAACCCGGCCGCGCCGGCCGCGTAGATCGCCGCGGGCACGGCGACGAAGGTGTACGCGGTGTACAGGTCGCCGCCGAGCAGGAACCAGGTGACCCAGGTGCCGAACGACCGGCCGCCCAGGCCCCATTCGTCGAGGCTGTCGCTCTCGGCCTTCCGCCAGCGGGCGGCCAGGAAGCCCATGACCGTGACGGCCAGGAAGAAGAAGATGAAGACGGCGAGTGCGACGCCGTTCACGCCGTCGTTCATTCCGCCACACCTCCCTTCCGGGACGAGCGGCCGCGCTGGTCACGCCGCCACAGCTGGTACGCGATCATCGTCAGCGCGGTGGAGATCAGCACCCACGCCATCTGGTACCAGTAGAAGAACGGGATGCCGATGAAGGCCGGGTCGGTCTTCGCGTAGGAGCCCACCCACAGCATCGCCACGAAGGGCACGAAAAGGCAGAGGGCGATGACCACGCGGACCGGTGTCACCACCGGTGGTCTCGCTTCGGGTGCTTCTGGCATTCCGTGGCTCCGTCCCCTCGCTGATCACCTGTGTAACGCGCTGGAATCTAGGCGACGGTGTCAGCAGAGCGGAAGACCTCGTCCGCATATCGGTATGTGGCGGTTCTGTGTCCGCCCCGGACCGCCTTCCGCCGTTGTCAGCAGTCTCGTTCGGACGCGCGCGGTACGCGCCGGGGGTCCTCCCGTCCACGCGGAGACGGGAGGACCGCGGGGCAGGAACGGCGGTCGCCGTCGCGCTGCACCGCGCGCACTACTCGACGGGCCTCTTGAGGCGGGCCACGAACTTGTAGCGGTCCCCCCGGTACACCGAGCGCACCCATTCCACCGGCTGTCCCGTCCGGTCCAGGGAGTGGCGGGAGAGCATCAGCATCGGCAGGCCGACGTCGGTACCGAGCAGGCCGGCCTCGCGCGGGGTGGCCAGCGAGGTCTCGATGGTCTCCTCGGCCTCGGCGAGATGGACGTCGTAGACCTCGGCGAGCGCGGTGTACAGGGAGGTGTACTTGACCAGGGACCTGCGCAGCGCCGGGAAGCGCTTCGCGCTCAGGTGGGTCGTCTCGATGGCCATCGGCTCGCCGTTGGCCATGCGCAGGCGTTCGATGCGCAGCACCCGGCCGCCCGCGGTGATGTCGAGCAGTCCGGCGAGGCGGTCGTCGGCGGTGATGTAGCCGATGTCGAGCAGCTGGGAGGTGGGTTCGAGGCCCTGGGCGCGCATGTCCTCTGTGTAAGAGGTGAGTTGGAGCGCCTGGGAGACCTTCGGCTTGGCCACGAAGGTGCCCTTGCCCTGGATGCGCTCGAGGCGCCCCTCGACGACCAGCTCCTGAAGGGCCTGGCGCACGGTGGTGCGCGAGGTGTCGAACTCGGCGGCCAGCGTGCGCTCGGGCGGTACGGGGGTGCCGGGCGACTGCGTCTCCGTCATGTCGAGCAGGTGCTTCTTCAAGCGGTAGTACTTGGGCACGCGCGCGGTACGGACGGTCGCCCCACCCTCGTTCTCCGCACTGCTGACGTCGGTGCTCATGTTCTGCCTTCCCGGCTCCGGATGCGGCTCACATCGTGGCACGGCAGCGTACCGGCATCTTCCCCGCACGCTCCGTGATCCCTTCTGTATACCGTCGCGGACCTTTCTGGTCTAGTCCACCAAGCAAGTGGTCTACCGGAAGTATGCCCTCCGGGACGGTGTTTTCGCTGGCTTCTTACTTAAAGGTTCCTGCATATATAGGTCGCATAACGGCTGGTCAGAGCCATTCGAGGACCCTTGACAGGCGGGTTGGCCTGAGTCAAGCTCCCGGTACTGGTCTACACCATTGGTCCAGGTCCCGGCCCCACGTTCACCGCGGGGAGCAGGGGGGTTTGTGGCATCCCTGAGGAGGGTGGCGTGAAGCGCAAGCTGATAGCCGCGATCGGTATCGCGGGCATGATGGTCTCCATCGCGGCGTGCGGGGACGACGGTGGCAGCGGGGGCTCGGACAAGAGCGGGGCGGACGCCAAGGAGCTGACCGTCTGGCTCACCGTCGACGCACAGAACAACTGGCCGGAGCTGGTGAAGGCGGCCGACGCCGCGGTGACGAAGAAGCACCCCGGCATCAAGATCAACCACGAGTACTACGGCTGGCCGGACAAGAACACCAAGCTGGACGCCGTCCTCGCCACCGACAAGGCCCCCGACGTGGTCGAGATGGGCAACACCGAGATGCTCGGCTACATGGTCAAGGGCGCCTTCGCCCCCCTCGACACCTCCAAGTTCGACAACTCCTCCGCCTGGCTGGACGGCCTCAAGGCCTCGGTCACCTACGAGGACAAGACGTACGGCGTTCCCTACTACGCCGGCGGCCGCGTCGCCAACTGGCGCAAGGACCTCTTCGCCTCGGTCGGCGTGAAGTCCACCCCGAAGACGTACGACGAGCTCACCGCCGCCCTGGACAAGGTCCAGAAGAAGGAGGGCGACAAGTTCAGCGCCTGGTACCAGCCCACCCGTGACTGGTACGCGGCGATGTCCTTCGTCTACGACGCCGGCGGCTCCATCGCCGTCGAGTCGGGCGGCCAGTGGAAGGGCAACCTCTCCTCGCCCGAGTCCGTCAAGGGCCTCGAGGCGTTCAAGAACGTCGTCGACACGTACATGCACGGCGACAAGACCAAGGACGAGTCCGACCGCTACATCGTCTACGGGCAGGGCAAGTCCGGCATGATCTTCGCCCCCGCCTGGGAGGGCGCGACCGCCGCCGCCAAGGAGAACGACAAGACCGGCAAGCTCAAGGGCAACGTCGAGAACTTCGTGATGCCCGGCCCGTCCGGCAAGAACCTCCCCGTCTTCCTCGGCGGCTCGGACCTCGCCGTCCCGGTGAAGTCCGACGCGCAGGCCGTCGCCGCCGAGTGGATCAACGCCTTCACCGGCTCCTCCGGCCAGAAGGGCCTGATCGCCAAGGGCAACCTGCCCAACAACAAGACCGACCTCGCCACGCTCAAGGACGACCCGGCGACGGCGGTCCCGGCCACCGCTGCCGAGTCCAACTGGTTCGTGCCGATGGCGCCGGGCTGGGGCCAGGTCGAGAAGGCCCAGGTCCTGCAGACCATGCTGCAGAGCATCGGCACCGGCAAGAAGTCGGTCGAGGCCGCCGCGAAGGAAGCGGACGCCGCGATCGACAAGGTCATCAACAACAAGTGACCGACGGCGGGGCCCCGTTGAGAGCGCGGGGCCCCGCTTCTCGTACGAACGGCCCGCCGGTGCGGGGCGTCGCCGCGTACCGGGGCCGCGTACGAGTGCTGCGAACGACCTGAGGGACCGCTGAGGAGCGCGCGGATGAGTGCCGACACGACCACCCCTGCCAAGGTGCCGCCACCGCGGCAGGCGCCGCCACCACCGGCCGTCGCGAAGCGGCCACCCGGAAAGCCGGCCTCGGGCGCGGCGGGCACCCCCTGGCTGCTGCTCGCCCCCTGCCTGCTGATCCTGGCCCTCGTCCTCGGCTATCCGCTGGTCCGCCTGGTCACCCTCTCCTTCCAGAAGTTCGGGCAGTCCCAGCTGTGGGGCTTCCAGCCGGCCGAGTCGGTCGGGTTCGACAACTTCGGCAAGGTGCTGGGCGACGGCGAGTTCTGGGCGGTCGTCGTAAGGACGATCGTCTTCGCGGCCGGCTGCGTGATCTTCACGATGGTCATCGGCATGCTGATCGCGCTGCTGCTCCAGCGGGTCTCCGGCTGGGTGAAGACCCTCGTCAACATCGCGTTGGTGGCCAGCTGGGGCATGCCGATCATCGTCGCCACCACCGTCTTCAAGTGGCTGTTCGACGCGGACTACGGCATCCTCAACGCGCTGCTCAGCAAGCTGCCGGGTGTGGAGATGATCGGCCACAACTGGTTCGCCAGCGGGCCGCAGGGCCTGGCCGTGATCATGCTTCTGGTGGTCTGGGGGGCCGTGCCCTTCGTCGTCATCACGCTGAGCGCCGGTCTCACCCAGGTCCCCAAGGAACTGGAGGAGGCGGCCCGTCTCGACGGCGCCGGCGCCTGGGGCGTCTTCCGGTACGTCACCCTGCCCATCCTCAAACCGATCATCGTGATGCTCACGACCCTGTCGGTCATCTGGGACATGGGCGTCTTCCCGCAGGTCTTCGTGATGCGCAACGGCCACCCCGAGGCCGAGTTCCAGATCCTGACGACCTACTCCTACGACCGCGCCTTCGTCGTCAACGACTACGCGCAGGGCTCGGCGATCGCCCTGCTCACCGTGGTGCTGCTGCTCGGCGTGGTCGCCGTCTACATGCGCCAGATGCTGAAGATCGGAGAGGTCGAATGAGCACGCCCGTCGCCCCTCGGAGGTCGCGGTCCGGCTGGAACCTCCTCGGGCTCCTCGTCTTCGTCACCGCCGGCTTCCCCGTCTACTGGATGCTCAACACGGCCTTCAAGCCGGCCAAGGACGCCATCGACCCGGACCCGAGCGTGCTGCCCACGGGCCTCACGCTCTCCAACTTCAGCCGCGCGCTTGACATCGCCGACTTCTGGGGCCCGGTCGGCCGCAGCCTCGTCGTGTCCCTCGCCGTGGTCGTGATCGGCATGGTCGTGGGCATGCTGGCGGCGCTCGCCATCTCCCGCTTCGCCTTCCGCGGCCGGAAGATCGTGATCGTGGGCATCCTCGCGGTCCAGATGGTCCCGCTGGTCGCCATGATCATCCCGGTGTTCCTGCTGCTCAACGACCTCGGCCAGTACGACAGGCTGACCGGCCTGATCATCACCTACCTCACCTTCATCCTCCCCTTCACGGTGTGGACGCTGCGCGGCTTCATCGTCAACATCCCGAAGGAACTGGAGGAGGCGGCGATGGTCGACGGCTGTTCCCGCACCACCGCCTTCATCCGGGTCGTCTTCCCGCTGCTCGCCCCCGGCATGGTCGCCACCTCGGTCTACGGCTTCATCCAGGCGTGGAACGAGTACCTGTACGCCCTCATGCTCCTCAGCCAGAAGAACCAGACCGCGACCGTCTGGCTCGGCAACTTCACCACCAAGCACGGCACCGAATACGCCCCGATGATGGCCGGATCCACCATGATGGCCGTGCCGATCGTCGTCCTCTTCCTCCTCGTCCAGCGCAAGATGGCCGCGGGTCTGACCGCGGGCGCCGTGAAGGGATAACGCCCCCGATGACGACATTCGCCAGCGGAACCGACACCCTGACCCGTGACGCGCTGACCGTCCTGCAACCCGGCTTCACGGGCACCACCGCCCCCGACTGGCTGCTGCGCCGCCTGGGCGAGGGCCTCGCCTCGGTCGGTCTGTTCGGCCGCAACATCGCGACGCCCGAACAGCTCGCGTCCCTGACCGCCCAGTTGCGCGCCGAACGCGACGACGTCCTGGTCGCGATAGACGAGGAGGGCGGGGACGTGACGCGCCTGGAGGTGCGCACCGGCTCCAGCTTCCCCGGCAACCACGCGCTGGGCGCCGTCGACGACGTGGAGCTCACACGGGACGTGGCCCTGGAACTGGGCCGCCGCCTCGCCGCCTGCGGGGTGAACCTCAACTGGGCCCCGTCCGCCGACGTGAACTCCAACCCCGGGAACCCGGTGATCGGCGTCCGGTCCTTCGGCGCCGACCCCGACCTGGTCGCCCGGCACACCGCCGCCTACGTCACCGGCCTCCAGTCCGCCGGAGTCGCCGCCTGCACCAAGCACTTCCCTGGCCACGGCGACACGGCGGTCGACTCCCACCACGCGCTGCCCCGCATCGACGTGGACGCGGCGACGCTGCGCGAACGTGAACTGGCCCCCTTCCGCGCGGCGATCACCGCCGGCACCCGGTCGATCATGACCGCCCACATCCTGGTCCCGGCCCTGGACCCGGAACGCCCGGCCACCCTGTCCCGCCGGATCCTCACCGACCTGCTCCGCGGCGAACTCGGCTACGACGGCCTGATCGTCACGGACGGCATGGAGATGCAGGCCATCGCCGGCACCTACGGCATCGAACGCGGCAGCGTCCTCGCCCTCGCCGCCGGAGCCGACGCCATCTGCGTGGGCGGCGGCCTCGCCGACGATGCCACGGTGCGCCGCCTGCGCGACGCCCTGGTCACCGCCGTACGCACCGGCGAACTCCCCGAGGAACGCCTGGCAGAAGCGGCGGAACGGGTACGGGGGATGGCGGCCTGGACGGCCTCTGCGTCGGCATCGACATCGGTGCCTGCATCGGCGTCCGCATCGGTATCACCGGTGTCACCGGTATCGGCGTTGTCGCCGTCGGCGACCAGCGCGGGGACCAGCGCGGCGGATGGCACGGCGGTCGGGTCGGCGGGAGCCGCGGTGGGCGTGGCGGCCGGGCAACCGGCAGGAGACGTGACCGGGCCGCCGGCAGGAGATCCGGCAGGAGACCCGGCAGGGCATCCGGCAGGGCATCCGGCAGAGAGCGTGCCGGGCAGCGTGACCGGAACCGGCTCTCGGGGCGCTGCCGCGCGCGACGTCGGCCTCCGCGCCGCCCGCCGCGCCCTGCGCCTCACCGGCGCCGAGCACTTCACCCCGCTCACCGAAGCGCCCTACGTCGCCGCGCTCACCCCCGTCGCCAACATCGCCGTCGGCGACGAGACCCCGTGGGGCGTCGCCGCGGAGCTCTCCCGACTCCTCCCCGGCACGGAGACGGGCAGTTACGCGGGGGAGGAGGCGGCCGCCGCGGCCCTGGCCTCGGCCGGCCCGCGCCGCATCGTCGCCGTCGTCCGCGACGAACACCGTCACCCCTGGATGGCCGCCACCCTCGACACCCTGCTGGCGGCCCGCCCCGACACCATCGTCGTCGAGATGGGGCTCCCCCAGGCCACCCCCCGAGGCGCCCTGCACATCGCCACCCACGGCGCGGCCCGAGTCTGCGGTCGCGCGGCGGCGGAGGTCATCGCCGGGGTGTAGCCGGACGGCAGGGGGTGCGTGGCGAACGGGGTGCCCCGCACACATGCCGCCGTACGACAGCCGCCATGAGAAAAGCGCCGGCCCGCTGGATCAGAGCGCCGGCGCCTTTCCGCGGTCGACTGCGGGGCGGCTAGATCCCCTGCCAGTCCGGCTTGTTGGCGTAGGTGTGCCGGAAGTAGTCCGCGAGCTTCAGCTTGGAGGCGGCGGCGTCGTCCACGACGACCGTGGCGTGCGGGTGGAGCTGGAGCGCCGAGGCCGGGCACACCGCGGCGACCGGACCCTCGACGGTCGCGGCGACCGCGTCCGCCTTGCCCTCGCCCGTCGCCAGCAGCACCAGGTGCCGGGCCTCCAGGATCGTCCCGATGCCCTGCGTGATGACGTGGTGCGGGACCTGCTCGATGTCGCCGTCGAAGAACCGCGCGTTGTCGATCCGCGTCTGCTCGGTCAGCGTCTTGATCCGCGTACGCGAGGCCAGCGACGAACAGGGCTCGTTGAACCCGATGTGCCCGTCGGTCCCGATCCCCAGCACCTGGAGGTCCACCCCGCCGGCCTCCGCCAGCGCCCGGTCGTACGCCTCGCTCGCCCCCTGCACGTCCTCGGCCGTACCGTCCGGCCCCATGAACGCGTCCATCCCGATGCCGAGGGGCTCCAGCACCTCGCGCCTGAGTACCGAGCGGTACGACTCCGGGTGCTCGGCCGGCAGCCCCACGTACTCGTCGAGCTGGGCGATCCGGGCCCGCGACGCGTCCACGGCACCGGAACGCACCTTCGCCGCCAACGCCTCGTAGATGGGCAGCGGTGTCGACCCCGTGGCCACGCCGAGCAGGGCGCCGGGCTTGTGCCGGAGCAACTGCGCCATGGCCTCGGCGATGAGCTCGCCGCCCGACTTGGCGTCCGGAACGATGACAACTTCCACGCTGGGCCTGCCGATCTGAAGAGAAGGTCGGAAGAGAACGGTCCGAGGAGAACGTCCGACGAGAACGTACGAGGAGATCCGGGTATCCGAAGAGGGCTGGGTATCCGAAGAGGGCTGGGGAGGTGAGTCGACCGGCCCGAAAAGGACCATGTGGTTTAGACCAATCTAACAGAGGTGGGTCCCGCGAGCCCAGGCGACTCAAGCCCTCTCGTCACCAGGTCGGCCAACGTCCGTGGGTGGCGCACCTAGGTCAGTGAACCTCCCGTCACGTCCACCCAGCTCCCCGTCACCCACCGGCCGGCGTCCGACGCCAGGAACGCCACCACGTCCGCCACATCGGCCGTCTCGCCCACCCTGCCCAGCGCCGATAGCGCCGCCGCGTCAGCCCACGCGCCCTCGCTCCGGTGCAGCAGCTCATATGTGTTGTCGGTGGCGATGATTCCCGGTGCCACGGAGTTCACGGTGATGTTCCGGGGGCCCAGGACCTTCGACAGATCCCGGGAGAGCAGGTCCAGCGCTCCCTTGGTCATCGCGTACGCCACGTTGTCCGGCATCGCCGCTGTCCGGGCGAGCCCCGACGAGATGTTGATGACCCGGCCGCCGTCGCGCAGGCGGGGCAGACCGTGCTTGACGAGGAAGAACGGCGCCTTCACATTCACCGCGAAGACCCGGTCGTACTCCTTCTCGTCGATCTCGCCGATCGGCCTGGCGCTCCCGATTCCGGCGTTGTTCACCAGGATGTCCAGCCCGTCCGCGTGCCGGTCGAACTCCTTCCACAGGGCCTCCGCGTCTCCCGGCAGCCCCAGTTCGACCCCGATCGTGAAGGCCGAGCCCCCGGCCGCCTCGATCGCGGCCACCGTCTCCTTCGCCGCGGCCTCGTTCCGTCCGTAGTGCACCGCGACCCGGGCGCCGTCGCGCCCCAGTCGCTCGGCGATTCCCCGGCCGATGCCCCTGCTCGCCCCAGTGACCAGAGCCGTCCTGCCTGCAAGCACGCCCATGGCGGCGCCCCCTTCTCATTTCCCTAGCGGTCGCTACAGAAAGGACCGTACAGCACGGCCCGTCCATTTCTCTAGCACCCGCTATACAATTCACTCCATGGTGCGCAGCGAGGAGACGAAACCGCAGGTCAGGCCAGCATCCAAGCCGCGTGGCCGACCGCGCTCCTTCGATCGCGAGACGGCGCTGGAGAAGGCGCTCCTGGCCTTCTGGGAGCACGGGTACGAGGCCACGTCGGTCTCCGACCTCACCCGCGTCATGGACATCGGGGCCCCTAGTCTCTACGCGGCCTTCGGCGACAAGCGGTCACTGTTCGAGGAGGTCGTGCGCGAGTACGGCGCGAGGTACGGCTCCTTCGGCGACCGCGCCCTCGCCGAGGAACCGACCGCCCGCGCCGCCGTCGCGCGCACGCTCCGGGAGGCCGCCGTCGAGTACACCGACCCCGCCCACCCCTACGGCTGCCTCGTCATCCACGCGGCCATCAACTGCACGACCCCCGAGGTCGAGCAGTCGCTGCGCGAGCGGCGCAACGCCAACATCGCCGCGTTCGAGAGCCGCATCAGGGCCGACATCGCCGCGGGCGAACTGCCGCCCGGCACCGACGCGGCCGCCCTCGCCCGGCATGCGGGCGCGATGATCCAGGGCATGTCGCAACAGGCGCGCGACGGCGCGAGTCAGGGGGAGTTGGAGGCGCTCGCGGAAATTGCCATGGCTATCTGGCCCCGCACATGAACCCACACGGGTTAGGCTGCGTGATGGTTGCCAGGGCGTCCTACTGGCCGGGACAGCAACGGCGCCTCGCCGAAAAGTCCCAACAACAAACAGCCTTCAACGCATGGACACACGCAGTGGTCTAGTCCACAATGCGTAGAGAACAAGTAAAAACGCACATGCTTCCGCCTTCCCCGCACAGGAAGGCGGACCGAGGAACCGGTGCTCTCTGCCCTGACTGCCCCGGCTCCTCATCCTCGGCCTACCGGGACCGCACACCCCGCGGCCGATTTGCTCCGGGCTGCGGTGCCGGGAGGGTTGAGGGTCCCTCCCAGGCGCCGCGGCCCGCGGGTGTTTTCGGGGCCCGTTCCGTGCGCCGCCGGTTTTTAGGCCCAGCACATACCCCCAGGTACGCTCGCACTCGTGCCCTCCATGAACGAACTCGTACGCCAGCACACGGCCCTCGACGACTCCGACCTCGAGTGGCTGCACCTGCTGGTCTCGGAGTGGCAGCTGCTCTCCGACCTCTCCTTCGCCGACCTCGTCCTGTGGGTCCCGACCCGCGACGGCACCCGCTATGTCTCCGTCGCCCAGATGCGGCCCAACACCGGCCCCACCTCGTACCAGGACGACATGGTCGGCCACCTCGTCCCGCGCGGCCGCCGCCCCCTGCTGGACGCCGCCCTGGACGAGGGCCGGATCGTGCGCGAGGGCGACCCGGAGTGGCGCGAGGAGGTCCCCGTCCGTGTCGAGTCCATCCCCGTGCGGCGGGAGGGGCGCGTCCTCGGTGTCATCGCGCGCAACACCAACCTCCTCACCGTGCGTACCCCGAGCCGCCTGGAGCTGACGTACCTCCAGAGCGCCTCGGACCTCGCGCAGATGATCGCGGCCGGATCCTTCCCGTTCGCGAACCAGCAGGTCGACATGGACGCCTCGCCCCGCGTCGGCGACGGTCTGATCCGGGTCGACGCGGACGGTGTCGTCCAGTACGCCTCACCGAACGCACTGTCCGCCTACCACCGGATGGGCCTCGCCGCCGACCTCGTCGGCCACCACCTCGGAAAGACCACCGCCGAACTCGCCCCCACCCAGGGGCCGGTGGACGAGGCACTCGCCAAGGTGGCCAGCGGGTGGGCGCCGCGCGAGTTCGAGATCGAGGCCCACGACGGAGTGATCCAGTTCCGGGCGATCCCGCTCAAGCCCAAGGGCACCCGTATCGGTT
The DNA here is from genome assembly GCF_001514265.1 of Streptomyces resistomycificus. Lineage (GTDB taxonomy): Bacteria > Actinomycetota > Actinomycetes > Streptomycetales > Streptomycetaceae > Streptomyces > Streptomyces resistomycificus. Next base: position 825,979 of record NZ_KQ948990.1, read on the forward strand.
CGCTGGTCCTCCTGCGTGACGTCACCGAACTGCGGCGCCGCGAGCGTGAGTTGATCACCAAGGACGCGACCATCCGGGAGATCCACCACCGCGTCAAGAACAACCTTCAGACGGTGGCGGCGCTGCTCAGGCTCCAGGCCCGGCGCATCGACTCCGACCGTGGCCGGGAAGCTCTGGAAGAGGCGGTCCGACGCGTCGGATCGATTGCGATCGTGCACGAGACGCTCTCCCAGAACCTGGACGAGCGAGTGGAGTTCGACGAGATCGCCGACCGGGTCCTCGCGATGGTCGCCGAGATCTCGCCGGGCAAGGTCACCGGCCGGCGCAGCGGTCGCTTCGGCATCCTGGACGCGGAGGTCGCCACTCCTCTGTCCATGGTCCTGACCGAGATCCTCCAGAACGCCCTGGAACACGGCTTCCGTGAGGGGGAGACGGGCACCGTAGAGGTCTCCGCCGTCCGTGGTGGCACCACCAAGGAGGCCCGCCTCCTCGTCACCGTCCAGGACGACGGCGTCGGTCTGCCCGAGGGCTTCGACCCGCACACCGCGGGAAACCTCGGCCTGCAGATCGTACGAACCCTGGTGGAGGGCGAGTTGGGCGGCACGTTCGACATGGTCCCGGCGCCGGAGCGGGGAACCCAGGTGATCCTGGACATCCCGGTACGCGCGCACAAGTAGGCCGGCGCCGCGGGTGCGGGTGGCGCTGCCGGCCGGAGAGCACAGAGTCCGAACAACAAAGGGCCCGGACAGCAAAGAGCCCCGGACCGTTCAGGTCCGGGGCTCAACATGCTCGTTGCCAGCTTGTGCTGCGCATCGGGGGTACTGCGCGCTGCGGCTCGGGGGCGGGAGATGCGTACTCGCTGTACGCGCCGCCAAGCTCAGGCTGTCGCGGGGCGGGTGTGTCAGGCGGAGGCCTGACGGGCCCGGTTGCGGGCGGCGCGGCGCTTCATGGCGCGGCGCTCGTCCTCGCTGAGACCACCCCAGACGCCGGAGTCCTGGCCGGACTCGAGCGCCCACTGCAGGCACTGCTCCATAACCGGGCAGCGACGGCAGACGGCCTTGGCTTCCTCGATCTGCAGCAGCGCAGGACCGGTGTTGCCGATGGGGAAGAAGAGCTCGGGGTCTTCCTCGCGGCAAACGGCGTTGTGACGCCAGTCCATGGCTGCTACCTCTCCTTGGTATTACGTGCAGGTTGCTTGTGAATGTGAACGCTTTCACGAATCCCTCAACAAGTGAAGGGCCGACTGCCAGGTTCCCTGGCGTGGTCCTGTGGATTGAAGAGGGGTTCCGGTGATCTTGTTGAGGCCGGTGTTGCGGGCCGTCTCGATCGCCACGTAGAGACTCGCAAACCTCAGCGGCGGATACAACCCCTACCGGAAAGTTTTTTTTGATTCCTCGGTGTCGACTAGGTCACAGCCGTACTTCCATGGGGTGGACCCGCGCCTAAACGTTCGAGTGAAAGGACTTACGCCCTTTCTGCTCACACAATCACACGCAGTGCACGGCGTACGCCTGTGAACGTCACGCTCGTACGCAGCCCTAGGTGGTCGCCGTCCATCTGGAGGGGGAGCGGCACCTTCGAATGCAAGGTGAACTGGTCCTGGTCGTGCAGGGAGACCGCGTGCTTTCCGTGCGGTCCCCGCTCGGGGGACGAAGTGAGCAACTGGGTGCCATACCGGGCAACCGCGGTCGTCGTCATACGGCTGAGACCGAGTACGTCGAGGCCTTTATCGAACGAGGCCTTAGGTGACGCGTACATCGGGTGATTGCCCAGGAAGGTCCACGGAGAGGTGTTCGAGACTATGGAAAGCACCAGATCGGTCACCGGCTCGGCATCCGGCCTTTCCAGCGTGATCGTCCCGTGCCGGCGGTGCGTCTCGCCGAAGAACTGGCGCAGCGCCTGACGTACGTAGAGCGCGTGGGTGGACTTCCTGCCGCGTTCCCGGTGCTGCTCGACCCGTCCGACCACGCCCGCGTCGAAGCCGAGGCCCGCGTTGAAGGTGAACCAGCGCGACGGCACGGCCTCGTCGTCCGTACCGGGGGTGCCTGAGGTCAGGCCCAGGCCGACCGTGCGCTCACGGCCCTCGCGCAGGGCGTCCAGCAGGGCGCCGGTGGCCTCCACCGCGTCGTTGGGCAGTCCGAGGGCGCGGGCGAAGACGTTCGTCGAGCCGCCGGGGACCACCGCGAGGCCGGGCAGGCGCTCGGGGTCGGGGCCGGCGTGCAGGAGGCCGTTGACCACCTCGTTGACCGTGCCGTCACCGCCGAGGGCCACGATCAGGTCCACGTCCGCGCTCTCCGCCGCCTGGCGGCCCAGGTCGCGCGCGTGGCCGCGGTACTCGGTGGTGACCGCCTCCAGCTTCATCTCGCTCGCAAGCGCGTGGATCAGGACATCGCGCGTACGTGCGCTTGTGGTGGTTGCCGCCGGATTGACCACGAGAAGTGCACGCATGAGTTGCAGCGTACCTACTGGGTGGTACCGGGCACAGGGCGAGGTAGGGATCAAGTAAGACTTCCGGCGTGAACCTCACCACGGCGGCCTGTCGGCCGAGGGCTACCCTTCAGGGGTGAGCGCTGAGCAGACCCCCACCCCCGAAGCCGCGGAAGCCGCCCGAGAGGCGGGGCCCCGTCCCGGTCGGCTGACCGCCGCGGCGGCACTGGCCGCGCTGGAGGGGCTCGCCCTGGCCGTCGGTGGCGCGTGGATGCTGGTGGAGGGATTCGCGGGCGACCCGGACGACCGGCGGTCGGCCGTCACCGGGGGCGTCACCCTGATCGTGCTCGCGCTGCTGCCGCTGCTCGCGGCGCGCGGGCTGCTCGCCCGGCGCAGCTGGAGCCGTGGCCCGGCCGTCATCACCCAGATCATGGCGCTGCCGGTGGCCTACAACCTGCTCCAGGCCGACAGTGTGGCGATCCCGGCGGGGATCGCGCTCGCGGTCGTGGCCCTGGCCGCGCTGGTCCTGCTGGTCAACGGGGAGACGACCCGGGCCCTGGGGATCCGGGGACCGGGGAACGCGCAGAAGTAACGCCCTGGGGCCGAGAGCCTCGAGAGGTGCCTCCAGGGAGGCGGCCGCGGGTGTCCGCACGGGCCTGGCGTCCGGAGAGGCAGCCGCAGGCGTCGGTCGTGTCGGTCGTGTCGGTCGTGTCGGTCATCGGGCGTGCCCGCCGGGAAGACAGCCACGCCGTCGGCCCTTGGGAGCGGTCTCCGGAGTGAAGCCGCGTGCGTCGCTCGCGGGACGCGGCGTCCGAGACGAGAGCCGCGGGCGTCGCGCCCTTCCGGCGGCTGCGTCCGCGGCGCTGCGCCCGCGCTGTTACTCCTCCACCAGCAGCTTCTCCCGCAGCTGTGCCAGTGTCCGGGCCAGCAGCCGGGACACGTGCATCTGCGAGATGCCGACCTCCTGCGCGATCTGCGACTGGGTCATGTTGCCGAAGAACCGCAGCAGCAGGATCCGCTTCTCGCGCGGGGGCAGATCCTCGAGCAGCGGCTTGAGCGACTCCCGGTACTCGACGCCCTCCAGCGCCTCGTCCTCGGCGCCCAGGGTGTCCGCGACCGCCGGGGACTCGTCGTCGGTGTCGGGGACGTCCAGGGACAGGGTGGAGTACGCGTTGGCGGACTCCAGGCCCTCCAGGACCTCCTCCTCCGAGATGGCCAGCTTCTCGGCCAGCTCGTGCACCGTGGGGGAGCGGCCGTGCTGCTGGGACAGCTCGGCCGTCGCCGTGGTCAGCGACAGCCGCAGCTCCTGGAGCCTGCGCGGGACGCGCACCGCCCAGCCCTTGTCACGGAAGTGCCGCTTGATCTCGCCGACGACCGTGGGGGTCGCGTATGTCGAGAACTCGACGCCGCGGTCCGGGTCGAAGCGGTCCACCGACTTGATCAGGCCGATGGTGGCGACCTGGGTGAGGTCGTCCAGCGGCTCGCCGCGGTTGCGGAACCGGCGCGCGAGGTGCTCGACGAGTGGCAGGTGCATGCGGACCAGCTGGTTGCGCAGCTCCGCGTACTCCGGACTGCCGTCCTTCAGGGCGCGCAGTTCCAGGAACATGGCGCGCGCCCCACTGCGGTCCTGAGGGCTGTGCCGCGTGGCCTGCACACGCTGCGCGGCCTTCTCGTCGTCTCGCTCGTGCTCGCTCATCGTCCCGCCCGTAGCCCTTCCCCGAGCCCTAGCCTGGGCTCGGACAGGGGACACCCCGATCCGTCCGTCCAGAGGCGTGCTCTGCACGGCACCTTCCCGATCACGCTGCCCGTCTTCCAGGAAGCCGCTCTCCGAGGAGGCGTCCTCCGGGTGCGGCCGGGCCTGCTCGGGGATGCCGTCGATGCCGTCCGCCATGCGTCGGGTCGCGCCCGGACCGCCTGCGTCATCGGCGGCCGGCAGCTCCCTTGCGCCGCGCTCTTCGTCCCGCACCGGCCCGTCCCCGTCCCTCACGCCGGCCCGGGTCCCGCGCCGCGCTGTTTGTAGAGGCTGATCGAAACGGTCTTGTCCTCGTCGACGGCCGACGAGACCTTGCCCGCGAGGGCCGACAGCACGGTCCAGGCGAAGGTGTCACGCGCGGGGGCGTGACCGTCCGTGGTCGGCGCCGAGACGGTGACCTCCAGCGAGTCGTCGACAAGACGGAACACACAGCTGAGGACGGAGCCGGGCACGGCCTGCTGGAGCAGGATCGCGCAGGCCTCGTCCACGGCGATGCGCAGGTCCTCGATCTCGTCGAGGGTGAAGTCCAAACGGGCCGCGAGGCCGGCCGTGGCCGTACGCAGCACCGACAGGTAGGCACCCGCAGCCGGCAGCCGGACTTCCACGAAGTCCTGGGTCGCGGGCTCGCCTGCGATCTGGGACACCCTCACCTCCAAGGTGGTACAAGCATTTCGGGGCCCGAGGGTCGCCCCCCGGGGTAACGCGATACGTGGTTCAGCGGTGACGCTATCGCGCTCTCAAGCTTCCTGTCCCCGGGACCCCAACCCCTTGCTGTCACTCATAGTAAACACGCGAACACGCTCCGTGGCTAGGGGGTTCGCGGGCCCAATTGGGAAGAGCGCGCGCCGGGTTGACGTACCCAGGCGTCAGACGGTCGAACCGTCCGACTCGGCGGTCATACGAGGACGTGGTCCACGAAGCACCAACGCCACGCCTCACCTGGCTCGAAGGTCCGCATGATCGGATGTCCCGACTCCTTGTGGTGCTCCGTCGCGTGCCGTCCCGGTGAGGAGTCGCAGCAACCGACATGGCCGCAAGTCAGACACAGCCGGAGCTGTACCGGATGCGTGCCGTCCGCCAGGCACTCGGGACAGGTCTCGCTCAGCGGCTCGGGTTCCTGGTGCGGCAGCGCGTCGGCGTGCGTGCACTGTTTCATGATTGCCAGGTTACGACGGGCGCGTGCACACTCGCGCCGGAAAACGAGGGTGGGCGACCGATGACGAACGAGGGCGGGCGAGAACCATGGACGTGATGCCACTGCTGCTGCTGGTGGCGGGCAGCGCCGTGATCGCCGCGGCGGCCCGGCGGACCCCCGTACCGGCACCGCTGCTGCTGGTCGCCGCCGGGCTCGTGTTCTCGTACGTCCCAGGGGTCCCGGAGTACACCCTGGACCCGCACATCGTCCTGCCGCTCGTGCTGCCCCCGCTGCTGTACACGGCGGCGACCGACAGTTCGTACCTCGATCTGCGGGCGCAACTGCGTCCCGTGGCGCTGCTCTCCGTCGGGTACGTCCTCTTCGCGACCTTCACCGTGGGCTGGGCCGCCTATGTGATCGTGCCGGGCCTGCCGCTCACCGCCGCGCTGGTCCTGGGCGCGGTGGTGGCGCCGCCGGACGCCGTCGCGGCCACGGCGGTCGCACGCCGGGTCGGGCTGCCCTCCCGGATCACCACGATCCTGCAGGGCGAGTCCCTGGTGAACGACGCCACCGCGATCACCGCCTACCGGGTGGCCCTCGCCGCCGCGGTCGGCGAGGGTGCGACCTGGGCCGGCGGGATCGGCGAGTTCCTGCTCGCCGCGGTCGGCGGCGTCGGCTTCGGACTGGTGCTCATGGTGCCGATCCACTGGCTGCGCACGCACCTCAAGGAGGCGCTGCTGCAGAACACGCTGTCCCTGCTGATCCCGTTCGTGGCCTACGCGGCCGCCGAACAGGTGCACGCCTCCGGTGTCCTCGCGGTGGTGACCGTCGCGCTCTACCTCGGCCACCGCGCGTGGGAGGTCGACTTCGCGACCCGCCTCCAGGAGGAGGCCGTCTGGAAAATGGTCGCCTTCGTCCTGGAGTCGGCGGTGTTCGCGCTGATCGGCCTGCAACTGCGCGTGATCCTCAAGGGCCTGGGGGAGTACGAGGGGGGCCGCGCCGCCCTGTACGCGGTCGCCGTCTTCCTGGTCGTGGTCGTCTCCAGGTTCGTGTGGGTGTATCCGGCGACCTTCCTTCCGCGCCTGCTGTCGGCGCGGATCCGGGAGCGCGAGGACAACCCCACCTGGAAGGCACCGTTCGTCATCGCCTGGGCCGGCATGAGAGGCGTGGTCTCCCTTGCCATCGCCTTCTCCATCCCGGTGACCATGCACGGCGACGAGCCGTTCCCCGAGCGCAACCTCATCCTGTTCCTGACCTTCACCACGGTCATCGGCACCCTGGTCCTCCAGGGCCTGACCCTGCCCCCGCTGATCCGCGTCCTGAAGCTCCCCGGCAGGGACGCGCGGGCCGAGACCCTCGCGGAGGCGAACGCCCAGGCGCAGGCCTCCCGGGCCGCCGAGCGCCGCCTGGACGAACTCCTCTCCGACGAGCGCAACGAGCTTCCGCAGCCCCTTGCCGACCGTCTCCACACCGTCCTGGAGCGGCGCCGCAACGCCGTCTGGGAGCGCCTCGGTCAGGTCAACCCCCACACCGGCGAGACCGTCGACGACACCTACCGCCGTCTCTCCCGGGAGATGATCAGTGCCGAGCGCGAGGTCTTCGTCAAGCTGCGCGACGGCCGTCACATCGACGACGAGATGCTGCGGACGCTGCTGCGCAGGCTGGACCTGGAGGAGGCGGCGGCCTATCGGGAGGCGGCGTGAGCGTTTCCGTACCGCTGAGCGGCGTGACGCGGGATCATGGAGGGGACACGAACGGGACAGGGTGACTCGGGGGGCTCGATGACCGGCACCGCGCAACGGTTCTTCATCAGTTATGCGGGCGTCGACCGGCAGTGGGCCGAGTGGGTGGGCTGGCATCTCGAGCGCAGCGGCCACCAGGTCCGGCTGGACGTGTGGGACTGGCGGACCGGTGACGACTTCGTCGAGCGCATGGACGAGGCGCTGGCGCAGTCCGACGCCGTGGTGGCGCTGTTCTCCAAGTCGTACTTCGAGCCCGGGCGCTGGACACGGGAGGAGTGGTCCGCGGTCGTCGGGCGCCGGGAACGCCTGATACCGGTCGCCGTCGAACCGTTCACCGACGCCGAGGTACCCCCGCTGCTGGCCACGAAGGTGCGCAAGAACCTCTACGCGCTGGACGAGACGTCGGCGATCGCGGCGTTGCGGGAGGCGGTGGACGGCGGACGGAGGCCGAGCGCGGCCCCGGCGTTCCCGGGAGGAGGAGCCCCCGGGGTGCCGGACGAGCCGGTGGGCCCCGGCGAGGCGGTGGTGCCGGACGGGCCGAGGCCCCGGCTGCCCGGAAGCACCGAGCGGCCGGAGCTGTGGAACGTACGCCCCGCGAACCGCGACTTCTCCGGTCGGGAGGCCGAGATCGAGCGGCTTCGGGCCGGACTGCTCAGGGGCCGGCGCTCCGCCGTGTACACCCTGCACGGGATGGGGGGCTTCGGAAAGACGCAGATCGCGCTGGAGTACGCGCACCGGTTCGCCGACCAGTACGACCTGGTGTGGTGGATCGACGCGGAACAGAGCGACCAGATCCCGGTTCACTACACGGAGTTGGCCGACCGGGTCGGTGTCGCGGTCGCGGAGGCGGGGGCCGAGCTCAACGCCCGCGCGCTGTTGCGGTACCTGCGCAGGCAGTCCCGATGGCTGGTCATCCTCGACAACGCGGAGGACCCCGAGCAGATCGAGCCGTGGCTGCCGGAGGGCCAGGGGCATGTGCTCATCACGTCGCGCAACCCCAACTGGCGCCGTATCGCCCAGCCGATGGCCCTTGACGTGTTTACGCGGGCGGACTCGCTGGCGTACCTCCGCAGTCGTATCGAAGGCATCGCCGAGGAACAGACGGAGCTGTTGGCCAAGGACCTCGGCGACCTGCCGCTGGCTCTCGCCCAGGCGGCGGGCGTGATCGAGAACGGCATGACCGTCGACCGGTACCGGCGGTTGCTGACCGAGAACACGGGGCGGATTCTGCGCGAGGGGGAGGCGCCGGGGTACTCGGCCTCGCTGGAGGCCGCGGTCAGCATCGCCGCGGGGCGCCTTGCCGACAGGCACCCTGAGGCGGGGGCACTGCTGCGGCTGGCCGCGTTTCTGGGGCCCGAGCCGATCCCCACCGAGTGGCTGGAGAACGCGCGCCCTCACCTGGCCACCATTCCGGGTGACCCTGACGACCTGATGTGGCCGCAGGCCGCGCTCGAACCCCTGCGTCGTTACGGCCTCGCCCGTATCGACGGCGAAGCACTGCAGATCCACCGGCTCACGCAGGCCGTTCTCCGCGATCACGTAACGCCTGAGCAGACGCGGGCGATCCACGACGACGCCGCGGCCGTCCTGGCCGTCGTCGCACCGGGCGACCCGCAGTCGCCGGTCAGCTGGCCCCTCTGGGCGACGCTGACCTCCCATCTCACGGCACAGCACATCGGCGTCCGGGACCGCGCCGAGCTGCGTGCGACGCTCCTGGACGCCGTGCACTTCCTGATCCGCAGCGGCCGGCCGCGGACGGCGGTGGAACTCGCCACGGGCCTACGGGAGGTGTGGACCACCCAGTCGGGTCCGGACGATCTCGACGTCCTGTCGTGCACGCAGTACCTCGGCCACGCGACCTCCGACCTCGGCGACATGTGGGCGGCCCGGCCGATCATCGAGGACGCCTTCGCCCGTCGTCGGCGAACTCTCGGAGACGATCACCCCGACACCCTCAAATCAGCCAACGACCTCGCGGCGATCCTCGGGGGGCTCGGTGAGTACGCGGAGTCCCATCGGATGGACGAGGAGACGTTCGCCCGCCGTCGCGAGGTTCTCGGGGAGGACCATCCCGAGACCTTCCAGTCCGCGAACAACCTGGCGGCCTCGCTCCGCGTCCTGGGTGACTACGCGCCGGCCCTGCGGATGGACGAGGACACGTTCGCTCGTCGTCGCCGCGTCCTGGGGGAGGACCATCCCGACACTCTCCAGTCCGCCACCAATGTCGGGGGTGGCCTGGCCGACGTCGGCAAGCTGCCGGAGTCCCGTCACACGCTCGAGGACACCGTCGCCCGCTGTCGCAGGACGCTCGGTGACGATCACTACGCCACGCTCGCCGCTGTCAGCCGCCTCGCCAGCACCCTGTTCGCTCTGGGCGAGTACGAGGAGGCGCGCCGCCTGCACGAGGACATCCTGGCCCGTCGTCGCCGTCTCGTCGGTGACGATCACCATGACACCCTCACGTCCGTCAACGGCCTCGCCAGCACGCTCCACGGCCTCGGCGAGTACGAGGAGGCGCGCCGCCTGCACGAGGACAACCTGGCCCGCCGTCGCCGCCTGTTCGGCGACGACCACCCGGACACCTGCACGTCCGCGCTCAACCTGGCGGTCTCACTGCACTCGGCCGGCCGGTACGCGGAAGCCCGCCTCATGGATGAGGACACCTTGGCTCGTCGTCGCCGCGCGCTCGGCGACGATCACCCCGACACCCTCAGAACGGCGGAGAACCTCGCCGTCACCCTGCACGCCCTGCGGCACCACTCGGAGGCGGTGCGCCTGCTGGAGGACACCCGGGCACGCCAGCGCCGCGTTCTCGGCGACGACCACCCCGACACCCAGCGCGCCACGCGCAATCTCGCCAACGCCTACATCTCCGTGGGGAAGAAGTTCAAGGCCCAGCAACTGATGGCCAAGAAGAAGCCCAAGCGTCGCCTCGGCCGGAAGTCCCGCTAGTCAGCCATCGAACGGGGACCCCGTGACCACCGCCGCCACCGTGGTCCCCGCCTCCCACAGCCCCTCGTCGACCAGGACGACGAGCCCGTACAGCAACTTGGCGACATAGAGACGCTCGACCGCCACCCCGTGCCGCCCTTCGAAGTCCTCGGCAAAGGCATCGAGTTCACGGGGCACGCGTCCGTACCCCCCGAAGTGGAAACGGTCGTCGAGGGACCAGTCGCCGCGCCGCCCGCCGAAGGCCCGCTCCTGGAGGCCGGTTATCTCGGCTGCCAGGAAACCGCCCTTGAGTACGGGGATTCCCCAGGCGCGCTGCTCAGGCTCCAGCCCCGCGGCCAGTCCCGCCAGCGTGCCGCCCGTACCGCAGGCGATCGCCACGACGTCCGCCCTGCCGCGCAGTTCCTCGCCCAGGGCCTGACAGCCGCGTACGGCGGGCACGTTGCTGCCGCCCTCGGGGACGACGTACGCCGTCCCGGTGTCGACGCCGAGGTCCCTGAGCAGCCTTGCGAGGGTTTCCGTCTCGGTCTTACGTCGATACGTCGACCTGTCGACGAAGTGCAGCCGCATGCCGTCGGCGGCGCACCGGGCCAGGGACGGGTTGAGGGGTCGGTCGGCCAGTTCCTGACCCCGGACGACGCCGATCGTCGGCAGGCCGAGGAGGCGGCCCGCCGCGGCCGTGGCGCGGAGGTGGTTGGAGTAGGCGCCGCCGAAGGTGACGACCGTGCGACCGGCCGCGGCGGCGAGGTTGGGGGCCAGTTTCCGCCACTTGTTGCCGACGAGGTCCGGGTGGATCAGGTCGTCGCGTTTGAGGAGCAGGCGGACGCCCCGGCGGGTGAAGCGGTCGTCGACGACCTCCTGCAACGGCGACGGGAGCCGGGGGCGCAGGGCGGCGAGATCGGGGGCGTCGGGGCTGGTCACCACTCCATTGTCACCAGCCCCGGCCCTGCGGTGACCTCCGTCGGTTCGGCGACTTCCGTCAGTTCAGACGGTCCCGGATGCGTCCCCGCATCGACGCCATGGTGAACCCGCGCGGATCCACCTTCCCGGGCTGCCACTCCAGGTGGCCGAGGACCGATCGTTCCGTCCAGCCGTGGTGGCGGCAGATCGCGGCGGCCGCTCTCTCGATCGCCTCGAGTTGGGCCTCGGGCCAGGGATCCTTGCCGTCGCCGAGGTTCTCGCACTCGAAGCCGTAGAAGTGCCGGTTGCCGTCGGAGTTGGCCTCGTTGTCGTGGGGGAGCGCGTCCTCGCCGATCACCGCGCGCAGGACGTCGTCGTCGCCGAGGCCGGCGTGGTTGGCGCGGCCGTAGCCGACGAGGTGGACGCGGCCGTCCTTGGTGATGACTCCGTGGCACAGCGGGCCCGGGAGGCTCGCGTGGCCTTTTCGGCAGAGGTCCACCGTCACCTTGCTGCCCTTGGTCACGGTGTGGTGGATCATCACACCGTGGACAGGGCCCCAAGCGCCCTTGTGGTTGCGGTTGTGGGTCTCCCAGTCGCCGACCTCGACGACGGTGAGCCCTTCCGCCTTCAAACCTGCCAGGAAACCGCTCGCGGACATGGGTGAGGCCATGGCCGCCTCCTTAGTGCTGCGCGGCGGCCGCCGTGCGCGGGCCGCCTCGTATCGCTTGCTTGTACCGGAAGCGGAGAGTCCGTACTAGTCGCTCGCACAGCGTGCGAGCCGATCCGGACAACATCATTCCGCACTCGGGAGCGCCCGGCGACTCGAGCGGGTCTGGACGGGAATCCCCTGTGTGCCCAGTCGTTCGGTGATCCATTCCCGCTCTTTCGTGTAATAGCACCGGCACGGTTCGTGATGGAAGGGTTGCCCGTGGAGATCGATGCCGGCGCAGTTCAGCGCCGCGCATGACCGGGAGGGCAACTTTTTATGTCGGTAGGCGAAGAGGTCCGCACCGAGCAGGACAGGCCGCAGCAGAGCCTCGGCACGGCGGCCGCGCGGAACCTGGCCACCACCACCAAGTCCGCACCCCAGATGCAGGAGATCAGCTCCCGCTGGCTGCTGCGCACGCTGCCCTGGGTGAACGTGCAGGGCGGCACGTACCGGGTGAACCGCAGGCTGACCTACGCCGTGGGGGACGGCCGGGTCACGTTCGTGAAGACCGGTGACCGCGTCGAGGTGATCCCCGACGAGTTGCGCGAACTGCCCGCACTGCGGTCGTTCGAGGACGCGGAGGTGCTCACCGAGCTCTCCCGGCGTTGCGAGCAGCGGGAGTTCAGCCCGGGAGACGTGATCGCCGAGTTCGGCAGCCAGACCGACGAGGTCTTCCTGCTGGCACACGGCCGGGTGGAGAAGGTGGGCACCGGACCGTACGGCGACGACGCGGTCCTCGGAGTCCTCGCCGACGGCGCGTACTTCGGAGAACAGGCGCTGCTCGACCCGGAGGCCATCTGGGAGTACACCGCCCGCGCGGTCACCGCCTGCACGGTGCTGGTGCTGCCCCGCGGCCATGTCGAGCAGGTCGCGGAGCGTTCCGAGTCCCTGGGCGGGCATCTCCAGGAGCAGCGTGCGATCCCTTCGCAGCGCACCAACAAGTTCGGCGAGAAGGAGATCGACCTCGCGGCCGGCCACGACGGCGAGCCGGACATCCCGCACACCTTCGTCGACTACGAGGCCAGGCCCCGCGAGTACGAACTGAGCATCGCCCAGACCGTGCTGCGCATCCACTCCCGCGTCGCCGACCTCTACAACCAGCCGATGAACCAGACCGAGCAGCAGATCCGGCTGACGGTCGAGGCGTTGAAGGAGCGCCAGGAGCACGAACTCGTCAACAACCGGCAGTTCGGGCTGCTGCACAACTGCGAGTACGACCAGCGGATCCAGCCGCACGACGGCGTGCCCAGCCCCGACGACCTGGACGAGCTGCTCAGCAGGCGGCGTGGCACCAAGCTGCTGCTCGCCCATCCGCGCGCGATCTCCGCGATCGGGCGTGAGCTCAACAAGCGCGGACTGGTCCCGGAGACCATCGAGGTGGCGGGCAACCGCATTCCCACCTGGCGCGGCGTGCCGATCTACCCCTGCAACAAGATCCCGGTCACCGAGGCCCGGACGACCTCGATCATCGCCATGCGTACCGGCGAGGCCGAGCAGGGCGTCATCGGACTTCAGCAGGCCGGTATCCCGGACGAGATCGAGCCGAGCCTGTCCGTGCGCTTCATGGGCATCAACGAGCAGGCGATCATCAAGTACCTGGTGACGGCGTACTACTCGGCCGCGGTCCTCGTGCCGGACGCGCTCGGCGTTCTGGAGAACGTCGAGATCGGCCGCTGGAGGTGACGTTCCCGCACCTGAGGGACGTGTCCCCACCTCTCGGGGCGGGGACACCCCGGTCCTGCGCGCCCAGCCACACCGTAAGTGCCACCGTCCGCGGACTCTCCGAGGGGAATCCCATGACCGAGTTCATGACGGAGCCGAAGCAGGGTGACACCGGAAGCGCTGTGGGGGCGCATCCGCTCGACGGGCACGAGGCGGGGGCGATCCTGGAGCGGGTGCGGGCCTCGGTCGACCCCGAGTTGCGGTCCGCCCTGGAGTCGCTGCCCGGCTCCATGCGCCGTATCGCGCTCTACCACTTCGGCTGGGAGCACGCCGACGGCACCCCGGCGGCGGGCAACGCGGGCAAGGCGATCCGGCCCGCGCTCGTCCTGACCGCGGCCACCGCCCTCGGCGGACAGCCGGCGCGTACGGCGGCCGTCCGGGCGGCCGCGGCGGTGGAACTGGTCCACAACTTCACACTGCTGCACGACGACGTGATGGACCGGGACACCACCCGGCGGCACCGGCCCACCGCGTGGACCGTGTTCGGCGACGCCGACGCGATCCTCGCCGGGGACGCCCTCCAGGCGCTGGCCCTGCGGCTGCTCGCCGAGGATCCGCATCCGGCGTCCGCGCGGGCCGCCGCACGGCTCGCTGACTGTGTCGTCGAACTGTGCGCGGGCCAGCACGCGGACACGGCCATGGAACTGCGCCGCCCCGGTGAGGTCACCCTCGACGAGACCCTGGCCATGGCCGAGGCCAAGACCGGTGCGCTGCTCGGATGCGCCTGCGCACTGGGCGCGCTGTACGCGGGGGCGTCGGAGGAGGACGTCGAGGCGCTGGACGCGTTCGGCCGGGAGGCCGGGCTCGCCTTCCAGCTCATCGACGACGTGATCGGCATATGGGGCGACCCCCGCAGCACCGGCAAACCGGCCGGCGCGGATCTCGCCGCCCGGAAGAAGTCCCTGCCGGTGGTCGCCGCGCTCACGTCCGGCACACCGGCGGCGGACGAACTGGCGGAGCTGTACGGCGTTCCGTACGAGGAGGCGGACCTGGAGCGGACGGTGCTCGCCGTGGAGCGGGCGGGTGGCCGGGACTGGGCACAGGTCCAGGCTGCCGACCGTATGGCGCGCGCCATGCAGGAGCTGGCGCGCGCGGTGTCCGATCCGGAGTCGGCGGGCGGGCTGCTGGCGTTGGCGGAGTTCGTGACGCGGCGCAGCAGCTGAGGTTTCGAGACCCCGGTGCCGCCGGGGCCGGGCGGGTTCCTGACCCCGCGCGGCCGTCGGCGACGCCGGTCGGGCGGGACCCGCACATCCCCACGGTGTGCGGGCCCCGCCCGTTCCTCCCCGCCGAGGGCCCGAACGCCCCTGCCCGGTGACTCGATCCCCCCTGTCGATACGCTCAACGACCGTACGATCAAGGTCCGTTGACGCGAAGGGGCGAACATGGGTGTGGCGATCCGGACGGCAGACACCGGTGACCGTGAGCTGATCGTCGGGCTGCTGGACGCGGCCTTCCAGGACGATCCGGTCAGTCGCTGGGTGTTCCCCGGCGCCGAGCACCGCCGCACGACCCACCCCGGACTGATGGCCGCGTTCACCGACCTCGTGCTGGCCGAGGGCCGTGTCGACGTCACCGAGGACGGCAGGGCCTGCGCGCTGTGGCTGTCCGTGCCGGCGGGCGGTGGCGGCCACGACTCCGAGGAGGCCGCAGGCGACGACGGTCCCGCGCAGGTGCGTGCCGCCGTTGATCCCGGGAACGAACGCGTCGAGCTGATCGGCCGTCTCACCGCCGGCATCCACCCGTCGGACCGCGCCCACGCCTACCTGTGGATGATCGGCGTGGCCCCCGAGCACCAGGGCGAGGGTCTCGGCACGGCGCTCATCGCCTCGGCGCTCGACCGCTGCGACCGCGAGGGCCTGCCGGCCTATCTGGAGGCCAGCAACGCCCGCAGCCGCAAGCTCTACGAGCGCCTGGGCTTCGAGCTCACCGACCGTCCTCTCGACCTTCCCGACGGCCCCCGGATGTGGCCGATGTGGCGCGAGCCGCGAGCCTGAGCCACACCGCGTACCGATCGGCGCCGGGAGCTGCCTCCGGGGCTACCCCTCCGGTAGCCGGAGAGCCGCCCAGGGGAGCTGCCCCCTGGCCGGAGAGCCGCCCCCCGCTACCCCTCCGGTACCACCGTCCTCACGATCTGTTCCACCAGTCCCTCCGGCACGCTCAGGCCGGGGATCACGTCCTCCAGGACACCTGGGAGGGTCAGGTGTTCCAGGATCAGGCCGAGCATCGCGAGGTAGAGGACGGTGACCGTCTCGTCGCCACCGGGTAGGCCGGCGTCCCGGTGGAAATCCATGCCGTACTCCAGGTCGGCGCGCACCGACTTGGTGTAGGAGGCGCGCAGTTCGGGGCGGCGGGTGGCTTCCAGGCGCATCTCCAGGAGGGCCAGATAGCCGGTCCGGTCACGGGTCGCGCGGGTCATCAGGTCGTGCATGAAGGCCGTGACCAGCGCGCGGTCCTTCGGCCTCGTCATCAGCCGGGCGAGCTGGTCGGGGTCCGGCGCGAGCCGCTCGTGCAGCCGGACGTCCATCTGCCGCAGCAGGTCGTCGCGGCCGGTGAAGTAGTTCGAGGCGGTGCCCACCGGCACCCCCGCCTCGCTGTCCACCGCGCGGAAAGTCAGCCCGCGCGCCCCCTCGCGGGCGAGCACCTCGACCCCCGCGTCCACGAGCGCGGCCCGGCGCTCCGGATTGCTGGCCATGCGGAATCCCCTCTCCCACTTGATTCCGAGCTCGGAATCCCCTTGCAACCACTACAAACGAAGTACTACAACTGTAGTTGTCCGCACGGCAGCCTACGGAAAGAGACCGACTTGCGAAAGCTCACGTACTACATCGCGTGCTCCATCGACGGCTTCATCGGGGACGAGGGCGGCGACGCCTCGACCATGCTCCGCTTCCTCGACGAGGAGTTCTACGACTTCGTGAAGAGCGAGTATCCGGACACGCTGCCGACCCACAGCCGAGGCCCCCTCGGCGTGGAGGACCTGGAGAACAAGCGGTTCGACACGATCATCCAGGGCCGGGCCAGTTACGACCTGGCCCTGAAGATGGGCGTCACCAGCCCGTACGCCCACCTGCGCGAGTTCGTCGCCTCCCGCACCCTCGGGGAGTCGCCGGACCCGAACGTCGAGATCATCGCGGACGACCTGGTCGGCAGGGTGCGCGAGCTCAAGGCGGAGGACGGCGAGCTCGGCATCTACCTGTGCGGCGGCTCGGTGGTCGCGGGTGAACTGCTCGAGGAGATCGACGAGCTGGTCATCAAGACGTACCCGATCGTGCTGGGCACCGGCATGCCGATGTTCGGCTCCGGCCTCGCGGTCACCGACTTCGTGCTCGACTCCGTGCGCACCTTCGAGAACGGGTTGCTGGTACGGACGTACAGCAGGAAGCGCTGACGCCCGGCTCGCCCTACCCTGAAGGCATGGACAGCGACGCGCACGCCTGTCCCGATTGTGGACAGTCCGTCGACACAGTCGTCCGGCGTCACAAGACGCTGGGCGCGTGGGTTCCGGTGTGGGTGGCAGGCCCGTGCCGCAACCCGAAGTGCGAGGCGTACGTCGGCAGGGCCACGCAAGCGGCCGACGCCGACGGCAGGCACCGCACCCAGGCCACGCACACCGTCGCGAAGAGGACCAGCACGGGGAAGTCCGCCACGGAGAAGACCTGAGCCGAGCTGTCGAGAACCCCCGACCGGCTCCGACGTCCCCTGTGAGAGCCGCCCGGCACGGGCGGCCCGGGGCGAAGACGCCGAAGACGCGAAGGAGTGGAGACTCATGAAGTACCTGGTCATGGTGCAGGGCACACAGGCGGACTACGAGGCGATGCAGGGCAAGGCGTCTCCGGGCTCCCCGGCCTGGAACGAGCAGGACGTCCGGGCGATGTACGCCTACATGGAAGCGATCAACAACGACCTGGCCGAGACGGGCGAGATGGTCGACGGACAGGGCCTGGCCGAGCCCGCGAAGATCCGCTCGGTCACGCTCGGTGACGACGGCAAGGCAGTGATCACCGACGGCCCGTACAGCGAGACCAAGGAGCTGATGGCCGGCTACTGGGTCCTGGAGTGCGCGAGCCTGGAGCGGGTCACGGAGATCGCCGACCGCATCATCCGCTGCCCCCAGCCCGCCGGGGCCCCGAACTACCCGGTGGTGATCCGGCCCATCATGGACGGCGCCGGGGACATCTGACGACCCGGCCGTGCGAGCCGACCGCGAGATCGAGGACCTGCTGCGCCGCCACGCGCCGCAGGTCCTCGGCGCGCTGGTCAGGCGGTACGGCCACTTCGACGCCGCCGAGGACGCCGTACAGGAGGCACTACTCGCGGCGGCCGGGCAGTGGCCGTCGGCAGGGCTGCCGGACAATCCGCGCGGGTGGCTCATCAAGGTGGCCTCGCGGCGGCTGACCGACGCCCTGCGGGCGGAGGAGTCGCGGCGGGCGCGGGAGGAGAGGGCGGCGGCGCTGACCCCGCGATGGGGGCACGTCCCGGGGCCGCCGGGATCCGGGGGAGCGTTCACCGCGCCCCCGCCGGGCGCCGACCGCGCCCCCCGCGAGGACGACACCCTCTCCCTCCTCTTCCTGTGCTGCCATCCGGATCTGCCCCCACCCGCGCAGGTCGCGCTGACCCTGCGCGCGGTCGGCGGTCTGACGACGGCGGAGATCGCCCGCGCCTACCTGGTCCCGGAGGCGACCATGGCCCAGCGCATCAGCCGGGCCAAGCAGAAGGTGCGGGGTGTGCGCTTCGGGCAGCCGGACAACTGGGCCGAGCGTCTGCCGGCGGTCCTGCAGACCCTCTACCTGATCTTCAACGAGGGCCATACGGCGACCTCCGGACCCTCCCTCCAGCGGCGCGACCTCGCCGGTGAGGCGATCCGCCTGACCCGCACGGTCCACCGGCTGCTTCCCGACGACGGCGAGGTGACCGGCCTGCTCGCCCTGATGCTGCTCACCGACGCCCGCCGTGACGCCCGCACCGGCCCGCACGGTGAACTCGTCCCCCTCGACGAGCAGGACCGCGACCGCTGGGACAGGGGCGCGATCGAGGAGGGCGTCACCCTGGTCACCCGCGCCCTGAGCCGAGGGCCCGCCGGAAGCCGAGCCGGCACCGGCAGCGAAGCCCGTACCGGTAGCGAAGCCCGTACCGGCAGCCGACCACCCGCCGGCCCCTACCAGGTGCGCGCCGCCATCGCCGCCGTCCACGACGAGGCGCCGTCCGCCGAGGCGACCGACTGGCCGGAGATCCTCGGCCTGTACGACGTCCTGGTGCGCCTCGTTCCCGGCCCCGTCGAACGGCTCGGTCGTGCGATCGCCGTCGCCATGGTCCGTGGGCCGGAAGCGGGACTCGCCGAACTGGACGCGCTGGAGGGCGAGTTGCGGAACGGCCACCGTCTGGACGCGGTCCGGGGCCATCTACTGGAACGCGCCGGCTCGTACGACGCGGCACGCACCGCCTACGAGTCGGCCGCCGTCAAGACCCTGAGCCTGCCGGAGCAGCGCTATCTCCGGGCGCGCGCGGCACGGCTGAGACGCTAGGGGGTGCCCCTCTCATCCCGCAGGCGGCGGCATGGCGGGCGGCTACCGCGCGGTCATGTCCGGCCGGGCAGTCCGCCCGTCTCCGGATCACGGCCGGTCAGGCAGTACGTGCCGCCCGCCGGGTCCCGCATCACCGTCCAGTGGCGGCCGTGGACGACGAGTTCCGCACCGAGCCGCTCGTGCGCGGCGCGGGTCGCCCCCGTGTCCGCGCACGCCAGGTCCAGGTGGGCGGAGAGGGGCCGCTCCTCGCCGAGGCGCTGGAGGAGGATGCGGACCGGCAGCCCTGGCGGCGGCTTGACCACGTGGAACTCGGGGAGCGAGCCGGACAGGGACTGCCAGCCCGGCAGCAGCGTGCCCCAGAAGGCGACTTCGGCCTCGTAGGCGGAAGGCGGGACGTCGAGGCAGACCTGGTCGAGCCGGCTGCCCCGCACCACGGGTGGCCGCACCGCCTCCCCGTGCCAGGGCACGGCACAGAACAACTGCCCTCCGGGCGACCGCAGTACGGCCCAGTCCCCGTGCTCGGCGGCGATCGACGCGCCGCACCGCAGCGCCGACGCCACGAACTGGGGTACGTCCTCCACCGCGAAGTCGAGATGCGCGCCGCCGGAGCCGTCCGCCACACCCTGGACCTTCACACAGGCGTCGGCCCCGTCCGGCAGCAGAGTCGCGAACTCGCCCCGGTCACCCCGGGGCGGGGAAAGCCGCGTGTCCGTGACGGCCGTCCAGAACTCCTGGGCACGGTCGAGGCGCTCGGCGGGCCGGTCGATGAAGGCGTAGGTCCAGCGGATGCTCATGCGGTGATCGTAGGTGGGGGAGCCCTGGAGCCCGGCGCGGAGTTCGCGGGCGGGGGACGCGCCCGAGTACGCGGGCCCGGGGCAGGTGGCGAGGTCGGACAACAAGAACCGGGGCGCCCCATGAACAGGGGCGCCCCGGCTGGTGCCGATGTCAGTCCCGGTTGCCCCTGCGCACGCGTCGCGTCGCGTCGACGACGAACGAGGCGGAGCCCACGGCCAGGATGACGGCGAGTGCGGTGTCCCGCTGCACCGCGAGGGTGACGCACAGGGCCGCCAGGACCGCGGCGGCGCCTATCTCGGCGGTCAGTGCGAGCCGACGCTTCGTCGCGTCGGTCGGTTGGTTCAGCATCGGCGCGTCCAGATGGTAGGCGGAATGGGAATGAACACGTTGCCTCCCAGTCTGAGGGCTCCGGTGATCACGGAGGTGCACTTCCCGCGAGCCACCGCGTACGCGGCCACCGTGGTGAAGTACCAGAGGTATCCACGGATCGCCGTGATGGCGTGCTTCCAGGGACCGGGGACCCACTTTATGTCCTTGGCCCAGCCGACGAACGCCGCTGCGCTTCCCACCCCGAAGGCCACCCAACGGGTCTCCGCCTTGTTGAGGTCCAGCCTGAGGAAGTACTTCGGGGACCACCACGGCTTCCACCAGCGGATGCGGACCTTGCCGCTGATGTCGGTGCACCCGACCGGATCGCCGCCGCAGTACTCGTAGGCGTTGGCGTTCCCGCCGTAGACGGGGTCGACGGAAAGGAAGCGCCCGGTGTTCGGGTTGTAGAGGCGGACGCCCATGAGCATGAGCGAACTCACCGTCTCGGACGACCGCTGGTGGTTGCCCAGCCAGCCGTAGCGGGTGGACTGCTGCCCTGCCCTGCTCTTGCCGTACTCCTCGCTGTCGAGAGCGACCGGAGCCTTTGTGGTGTCCAGCGGAAGCTGGAGCGCCACGTCTCCGTGCACCGAGGTGAACTGCAGTGTCGTGTCACCCGACTTGGCGGTCGTGGCGCCCAGATCGCCGCTCGCGGAGCGGACGTTGCGCGTCACCAGGCCGCTCGACGTGTTCTCCACGATCCAGCGGGGGTTGTCGCCGTCGCCGTCGTAGTGGTTGAGCTTCGACGCGGCCTGGGCCCAGGTGCTGCCGTCCGCCGAGGTCTCCAGCGTCCAGCCCCGGAAGCGGTGGGACGCGTCCAGGGACCAGGTCTGGCGCTTGCCCGACGAGGTCTGCTGCCTGACGAGGTCGTTGGAGTAGTAGCCGACGGTGCCGTTGCCGGGCGCCGCAGTGGTCCGGCCCAGGGCATCGTAGACGTAGCCCGAGTCGGTGATGCGGTCGTAGCTGTCGTAGGTGTGCTGCTGAGTCGTTCCTCCCGTGGTGGGGCAGGCCGCGCCGGAGTCGGCGGCCGCGGTGGTCAGCGCGGTGCGGTTGGCCCGCTTGTCGAACGTGTAGGAACGCCGGGTGCAGACCATGCCGACCGTGTCGTCGACCGAGGACAGCCGGCCGGCCGCGTCGTACCGGTAGCTCTGCTCCGACCAGCCGGCGTGCCGCAGCACCTGTCCGTGCGCGGACCGGGCGACGGTGTCGGTGTAGACCGAGACGCCGTCACTGTCACGGGTGTAGGAACGGCTCGCGACCGCCCCCGTGGGGTCCGTGTCGACGGCCAGCGTGTAACCACCGGGCGGCTGCTCGGTGACAACGGCGCCGTCGGCGTCGTAGGTGGCATGGAAGTCACCGGCGACCGAGTCGCTCGCCTTCGTCAGCACACCGCGCGGGTCGACGGCCGTGTCGTAGGTGTAGGTGACGGTGGACGGGACGCTGTCGGTCTCCCTGACGGCCCGGCCGAGCAGGTCGTACTCGGTGGTGGTGGTACCGCCGTCGGCATCGGTGTAGGAGATCTGCCGGCCGAGGGCGTCGTAGCTCTTGGTGATCGTTCCGCCGGTGGCCGAGCTGACCTTGGTCACCTGGCCCGACTCCGAGTCGTACGTGGTGGTGGACACCGGCACCGCCGCGCCCAGGCCGCCGGTCACCGTCGTGGTGGTGGGCCGTCCGGCCGAGTCGTACTCGACGACTGTCGTGCGGGCCACGCCGTTGGCGTCCTCGGTCCGCTTGGTGACCTCGCCGTAGTAGCCGTACTCGGTGGTCGCGCCGGGTGCCTCCGAAGGGTTGCTGCCACCGCCCGTGATCGCGCCAGCGGGCCCGGCCCAGCACTCGAGGCCCGCCCATTCGGGGCGCCCCTCGCACGATCCGGTGCCGGTCGGCTTCCAGTACGTGACGACCCTGGACGCCGCGTCGTCGCCCGTTCCGCCGGGGGGTACGACGTCCGTGACCCGTCCCTCGGCGTTGTACGCGGTGGTGGTGGTGAGGTTCAGACCGCCGGAGTCCTCGATGGTGAGGGTGGGCAGGCCCCTGGCCCAGTCGTACTGGGTCTCGGTGACCCGCTTGTCGCCCATGACCGAGTAGTAGTCACGGGCCCGGGTTCCGGTGATGGTGAGGGTGACCTGGTTCTTCGCGACGGCCGTGCCGTCGGTGGGGCGTCCCTCGTCGTACTCGTTGACCGTCCAGGAGCGCCCCGGGACCGAGGAGCCGGCGGTCGCCAGGACGGTGGTGCCGTCCTTGAGGTCCTGCGTCAGGTCCATCCGGTGGATGGGGCCGAGCACCTCTTCGAGGCGTGCGCCCGAAGCGTCGTAGAGCGACGTGGTGGACAGTTGGTGCGCACGCTCCGCCGAGGACAGGCTGATGATGCCCAGGTCGGTGAGGGTCGCGTTCCGTGACGTCGTCCCGCCGAGGGCCAGTTGCCTGTTGCCCGCGGACAGTTCGCGCACGACGCCGCCGAACCGGTTGTACTCGACGGTGGAGATGTGCCCGCCCGGCTCGGCCGTGTTCACCTGGCGGCCGGAGGCGTTCAGGTAATGGACGGTCGCGCGCTGGTAGTTGCCCTTGTCCAGATCGGCACCGGAGTTCGACGTCGGCACGGAGTCGGCCGGGAACACCGCGGTGGCGTCGGTGGGTGCGTCACTCTGACCCCAGGCCGCGATGCTCGTCGAACTCATCGCGTGCGGCGCCTTGGTGCCGCTGGGCGGAACGCCGTAGACCACGGTGGTGACGGCGTCGCCCTGGATCTCGGTGGCGGACCCCTGCTTCAGCCGCGGCTGGGAGACGTTCAGCAGCATGCCGTCGCCCGAGGCGGCGCCGCTGCCCGCGTTGCCGTAGGAGAAGGTGTACGGCAACTGCCCGGCCGGGTCGAGCCAGGTGATCCGGCCCTCGTCGTAGGCGTACTGGGTCTCCGCCTGCTGGCCGATCCGCGGGTCCCAGGTCTGGCGCAGCCGGCCCTGGGAGTCGTAGCGGTAGGTGGTCACGGCGGTCGCGGTCGCGGCGGAGGCGCGGGGAGCGGTGGCCCACAGCCGGATCTGCTTCACCTGGCCGGTGAAGTCACCGAACTGCGCGTCTGTCTCCGTGCCCGTGGCCGTGGTGGCCGTGGCGTACACGAACTCCAGGACGCGGCAGCCCTTGGTCGCCGGATCGGCCTCGCACGCGGCGGCGGTGGCCGCCGTGGTCGGGGCGATGATCCGCTTCGGACGGGCCAGCGTCTTGCCGTCCACCGTGACGGTCTCGGAGGCCACCGTGGTGGTCGAGTTGGTCAGGCCGCCCAGCAGTGAGCCGGTCACCTGCCAGGTCGTCGCGGCCGCGGTCGGTTTGGCGAAGGTGGTCACCGTGCCGCTGGTGTCGGTCAGGGTGAAGGAGCCGGAGAAGCCGCCCTTGAGCGTCAGAGCCTCGGCGCCGGGTTCGGCGATCCAGCCGGTCTTCGCCGCGTTCGCGGTGAAGCTCAGTCGGCGCTGGTCCTCCGTCACCACCCGCAGGGCCGTGTCGGAGACCTTCTCGAGGTAGGTGTAGTCGGACTGGGAGACCTCCGCGACCGTGCCGGAGGTCCACTCCTTGCCGAAGATGGCGGCCTGGCCCTCCTGCTTCGCGCCGGCGCCGGGCGTTCGCGAGGAGATGCTGCGCGTGACGCTCATCCCGAAGAACGAGGCGTCGTCGGCGGAGAGCGTGTAGTCACCGGTGAGCAGGTTCACCGAGCCGGGCCCGACGTCCGTCGTCGACGCCGCGTCGGCGTTGCGGTCCACGACCACGGTCAGCGGTTCGGTGCTTCGGGTGGCGGAGTCCGGACCGGTGAAGTCGGCCTTGATCTGGACCGTGCCGTCCGGGTCGACCGTGCTGGTGGCGCTCCACACCAGCGGGGAGTTCTTGCCGCCGGTCAGCGCGACCGGCCAGGCGCTCAGCGCGGTGTCGCCGGAGGTGACGTCACCGACCGGGATCTTCACCCAGGTGTCGGCCTCCGATCGCCGCCAGGAGAAGGACACCTTGTCGTACCTGCCCGACTCGGCCTCGGCCACCAGCGGCAGGCGGCGCGCGGTACGTTCACCCTCGGACGGCTGGAGGAAGCCACCCGGCCCGGCGTGGAAGACGTACTCCTTCGCCTCGGACTTGTTGTCGGCCTTGTCCACCGAGCGGACCTGCAGCGTGTGCGTGCCGTCCTTCGGCGGGGTGACGCTGACGCTCTTCGCGGCACTCGCTCCGCCGGTGGCGACCTTGGTCCAGGTCACGCCGTCCAGCGACCACTCCAGCCAGTTGTGGTCGGTGCCGGAGGGCGGGGTGATGGTGAAGACGCCGGCCTGGCCCGCGCCCTTGACCCACTGCCCGCTGGGGTAGTCGGTGGAGGTGACGGACGCGGGGGCGGAGGGCGCTGTGGTGTCGACGGTGAACGTCTTCCACGCCGACCAGCCGGTGTTGTAGTGCGCCCCGTCGTAGGGGTTGGTGCGGAACTTGTACGTCTTGCCGCTGCTCAGTACGCCGGACGGAACCGTCACCGACGCGGCGGAGCCACTGGCCACGTACTTGGAGACGATGACGTCACCGACCTGCGCGTTCGTGGCGTTGTCGTAGATCTGGAAGGTGCCGTTGACCTTGTCCCCGTCGGCGTCGACGAAGGTGTCGCGCAGTGTGGGGGTGGTGGTGTTGACCGCGTAGGCGCCGCCGTGTGAGAAGAACGGCGGGCCGGCCTCCTGCTTGGTGCCGGTCTTCGGCCGGTAGTTGTAGTTGACGACCAGCTTCGGCGGGTTGGAGGCCGCGTTCGCGGAGTTGACGCGCTTCCACTGGGCGAGGGCGGTCTCACTCGTCGCGCGCAGGCCCATGTGGCCGCGGGTGGCCTTGGCGGACGCCCACTCCTGCACCAGCGCGGACACGTCGGCGTTGATCCAGCCGTCGGGCTGGGCGGAGCACCCGGCGTTGCCGGTGGTCTCGGTGGACGTGGCCTTCTTCGCCGTCCAGGCCGGCTGCGCGGTCCAGCGCGAGGAGGTCGAGGCGGCGCCGGAGGACCACACCTCCCACGGGTAGGCCTTGCAGTCCGTGTTGCCGGAGTGGAAGTTCCACAGGCTCAGCTTGGCGCTGGAGATCAGCGCGTCCTGGATCGGCGTGGTGTTCCAGGAGACGAAGGACCGTGCAGTTCGGGCGGTGCCGTCGGAGTTGGTCGTGCCCGGGTTGCCGAGGTCCAGCTCGGTGTCGGCGGACCAGTCGACGGTCTCACCCTGCTGGACGTAGGTGTCGAAGACGTTCGACAGCGAGGACGTCGACGGTGACGGGGTACCGGGTCTGAGGGTCGGAGAGGAACCGCGCGTCCGGGGTGACCACCAGGTCGACGGAGGAGCCCTTCTTCACGACCCTCAGGTCGACCTCCGCCTTGTGGGTGTGCTCGCCGGACCGCTTGTCGACGGCGGAGTCCCACATCACGGGCGCGGGCATCACGGCCCGCTTCTTGTTCTTCCTGTCGGTGAACTGCACGCTTCCGTCGGCGAGTTGCTTCACCTTCAGGCCCTTGGCCTTCAGCGGCAGCGTGTAGGAGTAGCTGCCCTGATCGGGCCGCTGTCTGATCTCGACGAACTGTTCGAAGCCGGTTCGGGTGGCCTCGACGACCACGTCCGCGCCCGGCACCGCATTGGCGTACTCGGCCCGCGTTCCGTCGAGCGTGGGCTTCGGCAGGCCGCCCTTCCACTGGAGGGTGATCTGCTGGTCGCCTTCTCCCAGCGTCACCAGGTCGGTCGCCCTGGCGGTGCGAGCGGCCTTCAGCGACTTCGCCGGCGTGCCCGTCTTCCCCGCGAGCCGCAGTCCCTCCGGGTGCGCGACCGGCTCGACGCCCGAGCCGGACTCACGCAACTCCACGTCGACGTCGAGCCACTTGCCGTCCCGCTCGAAGCGGACCGGACCGGCTGCGAGGGAGGTGGTGAGGCTACCGTCCTTGTTCACCCAGGTCGTCGACGTCTCGGTGCGCTCCGAGAGAGCTTCGACCCGCTTGCCGGACAGTTTCGCCGCGACACGGGCAGAGGGTATGTCGGCGGCCTGTGTCGCCGCCTTCTTCGGGTTCTTCGGCGCCTCGGCGATCCCGGCCGGGGTGGCGGCCTGCGAACCGGCCGCGTTGATCAGGGTGATGGCCAGGGCCAGGGAGACACAGCTCGCCGTCCAGCGAACGTTCCCGACCAGCCTGGGTCTTCCGCGCCGGCGTGGCGCGGATCTGTGAACCGACATGCTTCCTCGACCTCTCGCATTCGCAAAGCCATCACTCACGTGATGCAAGAGTGAAGGTATGTGGCAGGTAAAGATCAGAAATGGTGCCAAGATCACAAAAGGTGGACGTGCGGGTTTCGCCAGTTAGGGTGATTCGCGTCACCGTCACGCGCCAATCGGCTTGAGGGAGCCAGTAGTTCACCTTGACCATGCCGAAAATTCAGCCACTGGTGGCCGGAAAGGCCTGACAGGTGCCGACGCGGCGAAAGGGCCCGACCGGAGCTTGTCCGGTCGGGCCCTTTCGGGGTGCCCGTGAACCTGCGATGGTGCACCGATCGCAGGTCGGGAGGCCGGCCTGGTGGTCAGGCCTTCTTGGTCTCCCAGAAGATCTTGTCGATCTCGGCGATGTAGTCCAGAGCCTTCTGGCCCGTGGCCGGGTCGGTCGAACCCTTGGCGGCCGAGAGGGCCTTCAGGGCGTCGTTGACCAGCTGGTGCAGCTCCGGGTACTTCTCGAAGTGCGGCGGCTTGAAGTAGTCGCTCCACAGCACGGAGACGTGGTGCTTCGCCAGTTCGGCGCGCTGCTCCTTGATGACGGTGGCGCGAGCCTGGAAGTGCGGGTCGTCGTTGCCGGCCATCTTCTCCTGGACAGCCTTGACCGACGCCGCCTCGATGCGGGCCTGGGCAGGGTCGTACACGCCGCAGGGCAGGTCGCAGTGGGCGCTGACCTTGACCTTGGGGGCGAACAGTCGGGAAAGCATGGAGCAGTCCTTCCTCGTGATCGTCTTCTCAGGTGGGACATTACTCCCTGGAAGAAGCGATTTCGCGGGTGCCCCCATGGGCTTAGGGCAAAAGTACGGGGTGAGACTGAGACTGGTGGATGAACGGACCGGGGAGGTGCCGGAGATGCCGGAGCTGTCGCAGGAGACCGAGCGCAAGGGGGCCTTGCTGCCGTTCGGGCTGGCCGAGGTGACCGGGCCGTCCATGGTGCCCACGCTCAGTCACGGGGACCGGCTCGTGGTGCGATGGGGTGCCCGGATCAGGCAGGGCGACGTGGTCGTCCTGCGTCATCCCTTCCAGCAGGACCTGCTCGTGGTCAAGCGGGCCACCGAGCGCCGGGCGGGCGGCTGGTGGGTGCTCGGCGACAACGCGTACGCCGGCGGCGACAGCACCGACTACGGGACCGTGCCCGACGAGCTGGTGCTCGGGAAGGTCCGCTTCCGCTACCGGCCGCGCAGGCCGGATCAGCGCTCGCCCTTCGCCGCGGTGCTCTGGGCGCTGTCGGCCGCCCGGCCCGTCCTGTCCGACCGGTCGGCCTCCAGGCGTTTGCGGGCCCGGTAGGCGGCCACGTTGGCCCGGGTCGCGCAGCGGTCCGAGCAGTAGCGCCGGGAGCGGTTCGTGGACGTGTCGAGGTAGGCGTTGCGACACGGCGACGCCTCGCACAGACCCAGCCGGTCCACGCCGTACTCCGTCAGGTGGAAGGCGAGGCCCATCGCGGCGATGGCCGCGTAGCCCGCGGTCGCGTTCGACGGGTGGTCCGCCAGGTGCATGTGCCACAGCGGTCGGCCGTCGTCGTCCCGGAAGTCGTGCCCGGAGATCTGCGGGCTCACCGGGAACTCCAGGAGGAGCGAGTTCAGCAGGTCCACCGCGAGGGTCTCGTCGCCGCCGTCCGCCGCCTCGAAGACCGCGCGCAGCCGCCCCCGCACCGAGCGGAACCGCGTCACGTCCGCGTCGGTGGCCCGACGGGCGGCCGAGGCGTTGGCGCCGAACAGGTCCCGGACGGCCTCCACCGAGGTCAGCGCGTCCTTGCCCCGGGCCGGTTCCTCGCTGTTGACGAGGCGCACCGCGTAATCCGAGTAATAGGCCAGTTCCACTTGTAGTCCTTACGGAGGCGTTCTATGGTCGTGGTGCGGTCGGGTAACAGACGGTCGTGCATCCAGGGTATTACGTGACGTAGGCGACGGAGGGGCTCGATGACGGACGCGGACACCACGACGACCGGTGCGGACTGGCAGGCCTGGCAGGAGAGCTGGGACCGCCAGCAGGAGTGGTACATGCCCGACCGGGAGGACCGCTTCCGGATCATGCTCGACATGGTCGAGGCCCTCGTCGGCACCGCACCGCGCGTCCTGGACCTGGCGTGCGGCACGGGAACCATCACGGCCAGGCTCCTCGCGCGGTTCCCGCAGGCCACCAGCACCGGCGTCGACCTCGACCCCGCGCTCCTCGCCATCGCCGAGGGCACCTTCGCGGGCGACGAGCGGGTCACCTTCGTCACCGCCGACCTCAAGGACCCCGACTGGCCGACGAAGCTGCCGCACGACTCGTACGACGCGGTCCTGACCGCCACCGCCCTGCACTGGCTGCACAGCGAACCCCTCGCGGCCCTCTACGGTCAGGTCGCGGAACTCGTCCGCGACGGCGGTGTCTTCATGAACGCGGATCACATGATCGACGACACCACGCCCCGGATCAACGCCGCCGAGCGCGCCCAGCGGCACGCGGGCATGGACCGGACCAGGAGCGGCGGCGCCCTGGACTGGGCCGAGTGGTGGCAGCTCGCCGCCAAGGACCCCGTCCTGGCCGAACCCACGGCCAGGCGCTTCGAGATCTACGGTGAGCACGCCGACGGCGAGATGCCGTCCGCCGCGTGGCACGCGCACGTCCTGCGCGACAAGGGCTTCGGCGAGGCCCGCCCGGTCTGGTGCTCGCCGTCGGACACACTGCTGCTCGCGCTCAAGTAGCCCACCGCACACGGGAGGGGCGGTACGGGAACCCCGTACCGCCCCTCCCTTCTCACGTGTCGCTACAGCACCTTCGACAGGAACGCCTGCGTCCGCTCGTGCCGCGGGTTCGTCAGGACCTCGCGCGGGTCGCCGGACTCGACCACCACGCCGCCGTCCATGAACACCAGGCTGTCGCCCACCTCGCGGGCGAAGCCCATCTCGTGGGTGACGACGATCATCGTCATGCCCGACTCGGCGAGGTCGCGCATGACGTCGAGGACGTCACCGACCAGCTCCGGGTCGAGAGCCGAGGTCGGCTCGTCGAAGAGCATCAGCTTCGGGTCCATGGCCAGCGCACGGGCGATCGCCACGCGCTGCTGCTGGCCGCCGGAGAGCTGCGACGGGTAGCTGCCGGCCTTGTCGGCGAGACCGACACGGTCGAGCAGATCCTGTGCCCGCTCCCGGGCCTGGGCCCGGCTCACGCCCTTGACCTGGACCGGGGCCTCCATGACGTTCTCCACGGCCGTCATGTGCGGGAACAGGTTGAAGCGCTGGAAGACCATGCCGATGTCCCGGCGCTTGAGCGCGACCTCGCTGTCCTTGAGCTCGTAGAGCTTGTCGCCCTTCTGGCGGTAGCCGACCAGCTCGCCGTCGACGTACAGCCGGCCGGCGTTGATCTTCTCCAGGTGGTTGATGCACCTGAGGAACGTGGACTTGCCGGAGCCGGAGGGGCCGATGAGGCAGAACACCTCGCCGGACTTCACTTCCAGGTCGATGCCCTTGAGGACCTCGACCAGACCGAAGGACTTGTGGACGCCCTCGGCCTTCACCATGGCGGTCATGCGGTACCTCCCGCCGACGAACGGTTCGACAGGGACAGCAGGTTCGCCCTGATCTTCTGGAACGGCGTGGCCGGCAGACTGCGGCTCGAACCGCGGGCGTAGTACCGCTCCAGGTAGTACTGGCCGACGCTGAAGACCGAGGTCAGCACCAGGTACCAGGCTGCGGCGAGGAACAGCATCTCGGCCGGGGCGCCGGAGGTCTGGCCGATGTCCTGGGCGACGCGCAGCAGCTCCGAGTACTGGACCACGGACACCAGCGAGGTCGTCTTCAGCATGTTGATGACCTCGTTGCCCGTGGGCGGCACGATCACGCGCATCGCCTGCGGGACGACGATCCGGCGCAGCGTCTTGCCGTGGCTCATGCCCAGCGCCTGCGACGCCTCGGTCTGGCCCTCGTCGACCGAGAGCAGGCCGGCCCGGCAGATCTCCGCCATGTAGGCCGCCTCGTTGAGGCCGAGGCCCAGCAGCGCCGTCAGGAACGGGGTCATGAACTGCGACCACTCGTCCTTGTAGATCGGCCCGAGGTTGATGTACTCGAAGACCAGGCCCAGGTTGAACCAGACGATCAGCTGGACCAGGACCGGGGTACCGCGGAAGAACCAGATGTAGAACCACGCGATGGACGAGGTGACCGGGTTCTTCGACAGGCGCATCACCGCGAGCAGGATGCCGCCGACGACGCCGATGATCATGCACAGCACGGTGAGCAGGAGTGTCTTGCCCACGCCGCTGAGGATGCGGTCGTTGAAGAAGTAGTCCGGGATCGCGCCCCAGTTGATCCTGCCCTGGGAGAACGCGTAGATGACGCCGCCCAGCGCGGCGATGGCGATGACGGCGGAGACGTACCGCCCGTAGTGACGGACCGGGATGGCCTTGATGGCCTCCGGGCCGGCCGACGGGGTGTCCGCCGGCCCGTCCGTCTTGTCGATGTCAGCAGTCACGGGTGTTGCCTTTCAGTGCCGCAGACCGCGCGGTCACTTGCCGCCGTTGATGGTGGCTTCCTTGACGGCGCCGTCTGCGACGCCCCACTTCGAGATGATCTTGTCGTACTCGCCGTTCTTGATGATCGCGTCCAGCGCGGCCTGCAGAGCGTCTCGCAGCTGGGTGTTGTCCTTGGCGACCGCGATGCCGTACGGGGCGGCCTCGACCTGCTCGCCGACGATCTGGAAGTCGTTGCCGCCACCGGAGGTCTTCACGGCGTACGCGGCGACCGGGAAGTCGGAGGAGCCGGCATCGGCGCCGCCCGCGCGCAGGCGGGTCTGGGCCTGCTGGTCGTTGTCGAAGGCCTGGATGGAGATCGTCTTGCCGCCGGTGCACTTCTTCGCCTCGGCCTTGGCGAGGTCCTCCGAGACCGTGCCGCGCTGCACCACGATCTTCTTGCCGCACAGGTCGGACCAGGTCTTGATGCCCTGGTCGTCACCCTTCTTGGTGTAGATCGAGACACCGGCGGTGAAGTAGTCGACGAAGTCGACGCCCTCGCCGACCTTCTTGCCGGTGTCGGAGTCGATGCCCTCCTGACGGTCCTTGGTGTCGGTCATCGCGGACATGGCGATGTCGTAGCGCTTGGAGCGCAGACCCGTGATCAGGGTGTCGAAGGTGCCGTTCTCGAACTCGAACGTCACGCCGAGCTGCTTGCCCATGGCTGCGGCGAGGTCGGGGTCGATACCGACCGTCTTGCCGGAGCTGTCCTTGAACTCGACCGGCGCGTAGGCGATGTCGGAACCGACCTTGACGACGCCCGCGTCGCGGATCGACTTCGGCAGCTTGTCGGCCAGCGGGGCCGCGCTCGCCGAGGTGGTGTCGGTGCTTTCCGCGCCGCTGTCCTTGGTCTGGTCACCGCAGCCGGTGAGCAGCAGGGCGCCCGCGACCGCGATCGCACCGACCGCTGCCAGACGGTTGTGCGTGGCGGTCGAACGACGGGTGGAGCTTGCGGTCATGGTGGGTCCTCCGGCGGATGGGTGGAGTTGCCGATGGGGCGGACAACTGCCGATGGGTTCGGCAGGTGCCTTGGGTCCTGGGTCGACGAGAGCACACGTCTTCGAGTGTCGCGACCTCGTGTGATGACGGCATCTTGCCATTCGGACTGGGGCATTCTGGGGGGCAGCCATGTCAAAATCGGATAACGGGCGACCCCCGAACCACACCAGGTTGGTACATCCTGGCCGCACCATCTGCGGGAATCTTCCGTTCCGGCCGCAATATCTTCGGTCTATCTCGGGATGCGGACGCCGCCGCGTCGCAGGTCGGAGCGGTTCGAGCGCCACTCGAACGACCGTCAAGCGGATCTTGAGCGGTTGTCCCGGTATGTCGCATGATTCATGTCACCGGCAAGTGGATGTTCGCCTTCCGCCATGTGACCTTGCACGTATTGGACTCGTCGTCGGTGCGGTCCGTCCGGTAAGAAGGTTCTTTACACCCCTCATCCGGGGCTCAGGGCGCGTGTGCGGCGCGCCCGTCGCGTAGGGCTCGTACGTACCCCCGTACGCAGCATCGTTTCAAGGGCCGTACGCGGTGCCCGCCCACTTCTCAACCAGGAGTGGCCACCCTCAAACCATGCAGACCTAAGGGGTAAGACAAAGTGGCAGCGGAGATCGTCAATCCTCGCAGCGACAGCAGTACGGACCAGGAAGGCGAGGCCGAGCCCCTCGATTCCTTCGATCCGGCGTTCGCGCTGCACCGCGGCGGCAAGATGGCCGTGCAGGCCACCGTGCCGATCCGCGACAAGGACGACCTGTCCCTGGCGTACACGCCCGGCGTCGCGAAGGTGTGCAGCGCGATCGCCGAGCAGCCCGAGCTGGTCCACGACTACACGTGGAAGTCCTCGGTCGTCGCCGTCGTGACGGACGGTACTGCCGTGCTCGGACTCGGTGACATCGGTCCCGAGGCCTCCCTCCCGGTGATGGAGGGCAAGGCGATCCTGTTCAAGCAGTTCGGCGGCGTGGACGCCGTCCCGATCGCGCTGAACTGCACGGGCGTCGACGAGATCGTCGAGACCGTGGTCCGGCTCGCGCCGTCCTTCGGCGGTGTGAACCTGGAGGACATCTCGGCGCCGCGGTGCTTCGAGATCGAGCGCAAGCTCCAGGAGCAGCTGGACATCCCGGTCTTCCACGACGACCAGCACGGTACGGCGGTCGTGACGCTGGCCGCGCTGCGGAACGCGGCGAAGCTCACCGGTCGTGGGATCGGGGAGCTGCGGGTTGTCATCTCGGGCGCCGGCGCGGCCGGTGTCGCCATCGCGAAGATGCTGGTCGAGGCCGGCATCGGCGACGTGGCCGTGGCGGACCGCAAGGGCATCGTGTCCGCCGACCGGGACGACCTGACCTCGGTCAAGCGTGAGCTGGCCGGCTTCACCAACAAGGCCGGGATCACCGGATCGCTGGAGGCGGCCCTGGAGGGCGCCGACGTCTTCGTCGGTGTCTCCGGCGGTACGGTGCCGGAGCCGGCGGTGGCCTCGATGGCCGAGGGCGCCTTCGTCTTCGCCATGGCCAACCCCACCCCCGAGGTCCACCCTGATGTCGCGCGCAAGTACGCGGCGGTCGTGGCGACCGGGCGGTCCGACTTCCCGAACCAGATCAACAACGTGCTGGCGTTCCCCGGGATCTTCGCGGGTGCGCTCCAGGTGCGGGCCTCCCGCATCACCGAGGGCATGAAGATCGCGGCCGCGGAGGCGCTGGCGTCGGTGGTCGGGGACGACCTCGCGGCGGACTACGTGATTCCGTCGCCGTTCGACGAGCGGGTGGCGCCTGCGGTGACGGCGGCGGTGGCCGCGGCGGCGCGAGCGGAAGGTGTCGCCCGGCGCTGAGGTGCTGTGCGCCGAATGGCCCCGTCCGTTTGGGCGGGGCCATTTTTTTACCCGCCCGCCCGCCCGTTCGGGTGGCACGGGCTCGCGGGTGGGCACAGGCCGGGCACCTGACAAGAGGGCGTGTGTCACAGCCCGCCACGGTTCCGCCCGCCCGCCGCCGACACCTATCGTCAAGGTCATGTTCGCTGTCTACGCCGCCCGAATCGACCGCGACCGGCCGCTCTCCGGCCTGGAGTCGGGGGAGCGCCCGGCCCCCGGACCCCGCCCCGGCTGGAGCGTCGTCGACGTCAGGGCCGCCTCCCTCAACCACCACGACCTCTGGTCCCTGCGCGGCGTGGGCCTCGCGGAGGACAAACTGCCGATGATCCTCGGCTGCGACGCCGCCGGCGTCGACCAGGACGGCAACGAGGTCGTCCTGCACTCCGTCATCGGCCAGACCGGCCACGGCGTCGGCCCCGCGGAGCCCCGCTCCATCCTCACCGAGCGCTACCAGGGCACCTTCGCCGAGCAGGTCGCCGTACCGACCTGGAACCTCCTCCCCAAGCCCAAGGGGCTCTCCTTCGAGGAGGCCGCCTGTCTGCCCACCGCATGGCTGACGGCGTACCGGATGCTGTTCACCAACGCCGGCGTGCGTCCCGGCGACTCCGTCCTCGTGCAGGGCGCCGGCGGCGGTGTCGCCACGGCGGCGATCGTGCTGGCGAAGGCGGCCGGGCTGCGGGTCTTCGCGACCAGCCGGGACGAGGCCAAGCGGAAGCGGGCCCTCGAGCTGGGTGCCGTGGAGGCGTTGGAGCCGGGCGCGCGGCTGCCGCAGCGCGTCGACGCCGTTATCGAGACGGTCGGCGCGGCCACCTGGTCGCACTCGGTGAAGTCGCTGCGGCCCGGGGGAACGCTGGTGATCTCCGGCGCGACCAGCGGTGACCGTCCCTCGCACGCCGAGCTCACCCGGATCTTCTTCCTGGAGCTCAAGATCGTCGGCTCCACCATGGGCACCAAGGACGAGCTGGAGGACCTGCTCTCCTTCTGTGCCGCCACGGGTGTACGTCCCGTCATCGACGAGGTGCTCCCGCTCGACCGCGCCCGCGAGGGCTTCGAACGCCTCGCGTCCGGGGACCTTTTCGGCAAGATCGTCCTCACGAACGGCCAGTAGCGCCTCCCTCCTCCCCTCCCTCTCCCTCGCCTGCTGACGGCCGGTCCGGTTTCCGGGCCGGCCGTCAGTCTTGCCGTCCCTTCGCCCGCATCTTGTCAACATTGATTGACAGTCGGGTGATGTCAACGTAGGTTGACGTCATGACCGAAGCAACGGATCTCGCCGAGCGTGCTGGCGACCGAGACCCCCGGGTCGGCCTGCGCGCCGTCGCCGCGCTGCGCAGGCTGCTGGAGCAGTTGGAGGCGGTGCAGGTGCGCAGTGCGCGCCATCAGGGCTGGTCGTGGCAGGAGATCGCCGCGGAACTCGGTGTGAGCAGGCAGGCCGTGCACAAGAAGTACGGGAGGCATTGATGTTCGAGCGGTTGACGAAGGACGCCCGGGACGTGGTGCGCGGGGCGGCCGAGCACGCCGAGGGGGCGGGGGCGCGGTCCGTGGAGGCGGAACACGTCCTGCTCGCCCTGCTGGACGGGGAGGCCTCGCGCGCCTCCTTCGGGCTGGCCGCGCTGGGGCTCACCGAGCGCAAGGACTCGGTACGGCAGGCCCTGACCGAGTCCCGGCGGCGGGCGGGTCTGTCCCAGGCCGAGGCCGACGCCCTCGCGGGTCTCGGCATCGACGTCTCGGAGATCGTCGCCCGGGTGGAGGAGGTGCACGGCGTCGGCGCGATGTCCGGCGACCGCAAGGACAAGGGCTGGTGGTCGGGGCGCCGCACTTTCGGGAGGGACGCCAAGGAGGTCCTGGAGCGGTCCCTGCGCATCGCCGTCGCCCGCCGCGACCGCCATGTCGGCGACGAACACATCCTGCTGGCCCTGACCGCCTGCCCCGGCGTGCCCGCGGAGATCCTCGCCGACCACGGCGTGACGTACGAGACGCTGACGCGGGTGCTGTACGGCGGGGGAGAGGCGCAGGCGGGCTGAGGCGAGGTCAGGCCGAGGTGCGGGCGGGCTGGGGCGCAGACTGACTGGGGCGCGGGCGGGCTGGGGCGCAGACTGACTAGGGCGCGGGCGGGCTGGCTGGGGCGCAGGCCGAGGCTGGGGCGGGCTGACGCGAGGGCGGGGGTCGCCTGGCCGGGAATCCTCCGGCGACGTTGTCGAGCCCTGCCGAGCCCGTCGGCGACGTTGTCGAGCCCATCGGCCGCGCTGGGCAGCCGATGGGCTCGGTGGCGGTGCCGAACGTGCCTCGCTCAGGCCTTCGGTGTCCGCAGCAGCGCCCCGATGTGGGCCGCCGCCGTCGAGAGGTGGCGGCGGGCGTCGCGGACCTGGTCGGGGGTGACGCCGTGGTCCCGGGCCGCGTCGCGGATGTCGTCCCGGAAGCGGTCGAGCAGACGGTCCATGTCGCGGGCCGGGTCGCCGGTGGGGTCCTCATGGGCCCACGCCGGCTCGTACTCGGCCGGGAAGTCCTCCGGGGTGTGGGAGTACTCGGGCGCCGACGCCGGCGCGGCCTTCTCCGCGTTGCCGAAGCCCCGCCCGAAGCCGAAGTCCTTGCCGAACTCCTTGCCGTAGTCCTTCCCGAACTCGCCGAACTCCTTGGCCAGTTCGGTGAGCCCTTCGCGCACCCCGGTCGGCCAGTCGCCCCGCGCGAAATGGTCCTGCACCTGCTCCTGAACCCGTCGGGCGATGCGCTGCACCTCCTCCTGTGCCTGCTCCCGGGCCCGGTCCTGCGCCTCCTTGGCCTGACGGCGGGCCCGCTGGGCCTCGTCCCTCGCCCGGCGGCTCTCGTCCTTGGCGCGCCGGGCCTGTTCCTTCCACTCCTGCTTGACGCGGCGCATCTCCTCCCTGGCGGCGCGCCACGCCTCCTTGTCGGTGTAGTCCGTGAAGTCCCCCAAGGGGCCGGCCTGTTCACCGCCGCCGGCCTCGGCGCCCGTTCCCCGGCGGGCCTCGGAGGCGGCCGCCCGCATCTCGCGCCGCAGGTCGCCCGCCGCGCCGCGCACGTCGGCCCGGATCTCGGCGGCGAGTTCCGCGACCGACTCGCGGATCTCCAGCTCGAGGTCGGCCAGTTCACCGCTGCGGTCGGCCAGCTCGGCGCGGCCCGCGTCCGTGATGGCGTACACCTTGCGGCCGCCCTCGGTGGTGTGGGTGACCAGGCCCTCGGCCTCCAGCTTGGACAGCCGGGGGTACACGGTGCCCGCGGACGGTGCGTACAGCCCCTGGAAGCGCTCCTCCAGGAGGCGGATCACCTCGTAGCCGTGGCGCGGAGCCTCGTCGAGCAGCTTCAGCAGGTAGAGGCGGAGGCGGCCGTGGGCGAAGACGGGGGGCATGTCAGAGCACCTTCTTGTCGGTCGTACCGTCGGCCGGAGTGCTGGTGGAGCCGCCGTCCCGGCCGGAACCGGAATTGTCTCCCGACGTGTCCCGCGGGCGGTTGGCCGGGTCGTCGGCGGGCAGGTCCGTGAGGTCGTCCCACGGCTCGTCCTCCCGGGGTGGCCGGCGCAGGAGGGCGATGGAGCCGGAGATGGTCGTGGCCCGCAGCTTGCCGTTGCCCGGACCGAGACGGCCGGTGATCTTGTGCGCGCCCCACTGGCCGTGTACGCGGAGTCCCTCGAAGGCGTTGGAGATCGTGCCGCTCGCGGTGTTGGCCTCGACCTCGGTGTCCGCGGGCTGGGGCAGCCTGATCGCGATCTCGCCCGAGATGCTGGTCAGCCGGACGTCGGTCGGGCCGTCCGGATCGAGATCGACGATCATGGAGCCGCTGACCGAGTCGGCCCGCACGGAGGACCCCGAGCCGTCGACGACGGTCAGGTCGCCGGAGACGGAGTTGAAGCGGAGGTCGCCGGTGACGGCCTGAGCCTCGAGGTTCCCGGAGACGGTGTCGGCGCGGACCGGGCCGGAGAGCCCGACGAGTGTCGTGTCGCCGTTGACCCCCTTCACCACGGACGTCCCGCGCAGCCCGGAGACGACGGCCCCCGCGCTGATCACGCCCACCTCGACCTGGGTGTCGGCCGGCACGGCGAGAGAGACGACCGCGCTGCGGCGCCAGCCCTTCCGGTCGAGCCACTTGAGGAAGCCCTTCCAGGGCAGGTCGTCGTACGCCACGGTGAGCGTGCCGGCTTCCTGGGTCACGATCAGGGGCGGGCCCTCGATCTCGGAGATCTCCAGGCGGGCGGAACCCTCGTCGGTGCCCACCACGTTCACTGTTCCGTCGACGACGCGGACGCGGAGGGTGGTGACCGGATCGTCGAAGGTGAGCTTCGTCGGCTCTGTGACGGACCACTCGGACATCGGTGCGACCTCCCCGTAGCAACGCGCCATATCGCGTCTCCTGGCATTCACGATATATCGCGGACACGGAAAGTCAAGACACCCGTTCCGGGGATCCTCGGGCTCGAACGTCGCTCCGGAAGCTCCCGAGTGACCGAAACGGGCGAATCGTCCTAGCGTGTGACCATGCCGACGGAATCTTCACGAACCGCTCCCGCCGCCCCGGGCCGTACCCCCGGCGCCCTGCTGCTCTGCCGTGCGGAGCCCGATTCCGTCGCTCCCGTGGCCCGGCTGCTGCGCGAACCCATGCTGCTCACGCGCGCGGGCGAGGAGTGGAGCGTCCTCGTCCCCGAGGGCACGCCCTGGCTGGAGGACGGCGAACCCGTCGACCGCGTCCTGACGGGCTGGGCCACCGCCCTGGCCGTCGGCGCCCCCTGGCCCGTCCTCGCCCTGTGGTGGGACGCGGACCGCGCCGGCTACACCCTGGCCACCGGCTTCCGCCGTCCCGTCGGCTACGTCTGGCTGGCCAACGGCACCCCGGCGGGCGAGGACGAGGCCATGCGCACCTTCGCCGCCCGTATCGGCCTCGACCCGGTGCTCGACGTGCAGACCCTCTACCGGCTCACCGAACCGGCCTCCGCGACCGACGCACCCGCCCGTCTGCGGGCCCTGCTCGCCGTCCTCACACGCGTGGGAGTCACCCTTCCCGCGGGCCTCGCCCCCGGGGAGTCCGCCGACCGCCTCCGCGCGGCCGCGGGCGCCCAGCCGGACGCCCGCCCCGTCGAATGGCCCGGCTGGCGCGACGCGGTCCGAGCGGAGCTCGAAGCCGCGACCCACGCCCGTTTCGGCCCTTGGTTCCCCTGGTCGGGAGACCCCAGAGCCCGCCTCCTGGCCCTCGCCCAGATGGCGGCGGGCCTCCCGCTCGCCGCCTGGGGCCTACGGCGCCGCAGCGGTGGCTGGACCACGGCGGGAGCGCTGCTGCTGGCGCACGGCGCGCTCGGTCTGGCGTACGGACTGGCCCATCCGCCCGACTGACGCCATGACAAACGGGGCGCCCCACAGGCGCCCCGCACATGAGCCGAACCGACCGGCGTCTACTCGTCGTCCTCGTCGTCCAGCCGCGCCAGCCAGGTCGCCAGCCGCTCCACCGGCACCTCGAAGTCCGGGTTCAGGTCGACGAACGTCCGCAGCTGCTCGGCGAGCCACTCCAGGGTGACCTCCTCCGCGCCGCGCCTCTTCTCCAGCTCTTCGATGCCACGGTCCGTGAAGTACATGGCTCAAGGATAAGTGGGCGCGAACGACCGGGCCGCACCCCTCGCAGAGGGATGCGGCCCGGTCACGTACGGCCTGCGCGAGAGCGGTTACGCCTCGAAGACCTCACGCACCAACTGCTCCTGCTCGGCCTGGTGCCGCTTCGCGGAGCCGACCGCCGGCGAGGAGCCGTGCGGGCGGGAGATGCGACGCAGGCGCTCCCCGTGGGGGACGTCCGCGCCGACCGCCAGGTCGAGGTGGTCGATGAGGTTGAGGGCGATGAACGGCCAGGCACCCTGGTTGGCCGGTTCCTCCTGGGCCCAGAGGTACTTCTCGGCGTTCGGGTACTTGGCGATCTCGGCCTGGAGCTCGGCACCCGGCAGCGGGTACAGGCGCTCGATGCGGATGATCGCGGTGTCCGTCACGCCGCGCTTCTGACGCTCGGCGTCGAGGTCGTAGTAGACCTTGCCGGCGCAGAAGACGACCTTCTTGACCGCGGCCGGGTCGACCGACGCGTCGCCGATGACCGGGCGGAACTGGCCGCTCGTGAACTCCTCCGCCTTCGAGGCCGCGGCCTTGAGGCGCAGCATCGACTTCGGGGTGAAGACGATCAGCGGCTTGTGGTGCGGGTTGTGCACCTGCCAGCGCAGAAGGTGGAAGTAGTTCGACGGGAGCGTGGGCATCGCGACCGTCATGTTGTTCTGGGCGCAGAGCTGGAGGAACCGCTCGACGCGGGCCGAGGAGTGGTCCGGGCCCTGGCCCTCGTAGCCGTGGGGCAGGAGGAGCGTGACGCCGCTCGTCTGGCCCCACTTCTGCTCGGCCGCCGAGATGTACTCGTCGACCACCGTCTGTGCGCCGTTGACGAAGTCGCCGAACTGCGCCTCCCACATCACCAGCGCGTCGGGGCGGGCCAGCGAGTAGCCGTACTCGAAGCCCATGACCGCGTACTCGGACAGCAGGGAGTTGTAGACGTTGTAGCGCGACTGGTCCTCGGCGAGGTACTGGAGCGGGGTGTGCTCCTCGCCCGTCTCACGGTCGATGAGGACCGCGTGGCGCTGACCGAAGGTGCCCCGCTGGGAGTCCTGGCCGGACAGCCGGACCGGGGTGCCCTCCAGGAGGAGGGAGCCGACCGCGAGGGTCTCGCCCATGCCCCAGTCGATGGTGCCGTCCTCGACCATCGACGCCCGGCGCTGCAGCTGGGGCAGCAGACGCGGGTGCACGTGGAAGTAGTCGGGGATGTTGACCTGCGACTCGGCGATCCGCTTCACGACCTCCGTGGAGATCGCGGTGTTCACGGCGACCGGGAACTCCGCCTGCGGGTCGGACACCGGACCCGTGCTCGGCTGGGCGGTGACGGCCTCGCGGACCTCCGTGAAGACCTTCTCCAGCTGACCCTGGTAGTCCTGCAGGGCCTGCTCGGCCTCTTCCAGGGTGATGTCGCCGCGACCGATCAGGGACTCGGTGTACAGCTTGCGCACCGAGCGCTTCTTGTCGATCAGGTCGTACATCAGCGGCTGCGTGAACGCCGGGTTGTCCGACTCGTTGTGACCGCGGCGGCGGTAGCAGATGAGGTCGATCACGACGTCCTTGTTGAACGCCTGGCGGAACTCGAAGGCCAGGCGCGCGACGCGGACGACCGCCTCGGGGTCGTCGCCGTTCACGTGGAAGATCGGGGCCTCGATCATGCGGGCCACGTCCGTGGCGTACATCGAGGACCGCGACGACTCGGGAGCCGCCGTGAAACCGACCTGGTTGTTGATGACGATGTGGACCGTGCCGCCGGTGCGGTAGCCGCGCAGCTGCGACATGTTCAGGGTCTCGGCCACCACGCCCTGGCCCGCGAAGGCCGCGTCGCCGTGCAGGGCGACGGGGAGGACGGTGAAGTCCGTGCCGCCCTTGTTGATGATGTCCTGCTTGGCCCGGGCGATGCCCTCGATGACCGGGTCGACCGTCTCCAGGTGGGACGGGTTCGCGGCCAGCGAGACCTTGATCTGCTCGCCGTCCAGGCCCGTGAAGGTGCCCTCGGCGCCCAGGTGGTACTTCACGTCGCCGGAGCCGTGCATCGACTTCGGGTCGAGGTTGCCCTCGAACTCCCGGAAGATCTGCGCGTACGACTTGCCGACGATGTTGGCGAGGACGTTGAGGCGGCCGCGGTGGGCCATGCCGATGACGACCTCGTCGAGGCGGGACTCGGCGGCCGAGTCCAGCACCGCGTCGAGCAGCGGGATGACGGACTCGCCGCCCTCCAGGGAGAAGCGCTTCTGCCCGACGTACTTCGTCTGCAGGAACGTCTCGAAGGCCTCCGCGGCGTTCAGCCGGCGCAGGATGCGCAGCTGCTCCTCGCGCTCCGGCTTGGTGTGCGCGCGCTCGATGCGGTCCTGGATCCACTTGCGCTGCTTCGGGTCCTGGATGTGCATGAACTCGACGCCGGTGGTGCGGCAGTACGAGTCGCGCAGCACGCCGAGGATGTCGCGCAGCTTCATCAGGGACTTGCCGGCGAAGCCGCCGACCGCGAACTCGCGCTCCAGGTCCCACAGCGTGAGCCCGTGCTCGGTGATGTCCAGGTCGGGGTGCTTGCGCTGGCGGTACTCCAGCGGGTCGGTGTCGGCCATGACGTGGCCGCGGACCCGGTAGGAGTGGATCAGCTCGAAGACCCGGGCGGCCTTGGTGACGTCGTCGTCGTGGCTGGCGTCGATGTCCTTGAGCCAGCGGACCGGCTCGTAGGGGATGCGCAGCGCCTCGAAGATGTCGTCGTAGAAGCCGTTCTCGCCGAGGAGGTAGTTGGCGACGACGCGCAGGAACTCGCCGGAGGCGGCGCCCTGGATCACCCGGTGGTCGTAGGTCGACGTGAGCGTCATGACCTTCGAGATGCCGAGCTTGTTCAGGGTGTCCTGGGAGGTGCCCTGGAACTCCGCCGGGTAGTCCATCGAGCCGACGCCCATGATGACCGACTGTCCGGGCATCAGACGCGGGACGGAGTGCACGGTGCCGAGGCCGCCGGGGTTGGTCAGGGAGACCGTGACGCCGGTGAAGTCGTCCATCGTCAGCTTGCCGTCGCGGGCGCGGCGGACGATGTCCTCGTAGGCCTGCCAGAACTCGAAGAAGTTCAGCGTCTCGGCCTTCTTGATGCCGGCGACGACGAGCTGGCGGTCGCCGTTGGGCTTCACCAGGTCGATGGCGAGGCCGAAGTTGACGTGCTCCGGCTTGACCAGGGTCGGCTTGCCGTCCTTCTCCACGAAGGAGTAGTTCATGGACGGCATGGCCTTGATGGCCTGCACCATCGCGTAGCCGATGAGGTGGGTGAAGGAGATCTTCCCGCCCCGGGCGCGCTTCAGGTGGTTGTTGATGACGATGCGGTTGTCGAAGAGCAGCTTCACCGGGACCGCGCGCACGGACGTGGCCGTGGGGACCTCGATGGAGGCGTTCATGTTCTTCGCGACCGCGGCGGCCGGGCCGCGCAGTGTCACGAACTCCGGCCCCTCGGGGGACGCGGCGGCAGGCTCGGCCTTCGGCTTGGCGGCGGCCGGCTTAGCGGCCGGAGCCGGAGCCTTGGCCGGAGCCGGTGCGGCGGCCTGCGCGGGCGCCGGAGCGGCGGCCGCGGGCTTGGCGGCCACGGGAGCCGGAGCGGCCGGAGCCGGAGCGGGCGCCTGGGCCGGCGGGGCGGCCTGCGCGGGCGGGGCGGTGGTGGTCTCTGCGGCCCCCGCGGCCGCAGTACCCGCCGGAGCCGAGGCGGCGGCCGCCCCGGGCTTGTAGTCGGCGAAGAAGTCCCACCAGGCTCGGTCTACGGAATTCGGGTCCTGGAGGTACTGCTGATAGATCTCGTCGACGAGCCACTCGTTGGGACCGAAGGCCGCTGCGGGATTCTTGCCCGCTTGGTCTGCGTCGGTCGAGATGCTCGAGTTACTGGGGGACTGTGGCGACACGGCGGCAACCGCCCTCTTCCGCTTCACAAGGTGATGGACAGCGGGAATAAAGGCTACGCCTCCAAGACCGGGTAGGTCAGGCCGGGCCCGTCCATCGTCGTGTAAGTCACATGAAACTGCGTGTTTCGGGGGTGGAAATGGCGGGAAACAAGCGTGGTTCCGCTTCTTCCGGGATGCGCGGAGCGGGCCTCGACGCGACGACGGCGCGGGCCTGTGCCTGATCACACGTGTCCGTCAGTACGGACGAGCGTGGATCTTGTGGCTCCGCTTCGAACTTTACGTCAACTTGGCAGAGATGGAAGGCCCGGAAGACTGATGAGAATCCGGCAGCCCCGCTCGGATTCGGCCACACCGATCCGGCCGCCGTGCAGATCCACCGCCCAGCGGGCGATCGCCAGGCCGAGGCCCGTACCGCCGTCGCTGCCGGGCCCGTGCGGCCGGCTCACGCTGCCGCGGTTGAACCGCTCGAAGACCCGGTGCCACTCCGACCGGGGGATGCCGGGGCCCTCGTCGAGAACCTCCAGCTCGAGCGACTCGGGAAGGGCCCCGCGCCGCGCCCTGACCGTCACCCGGCCGTGCGGCGGGCTGTGCTTGACCGCGTTGTCGATGAGATTCGCCACCACCTGGTGGATCCGCTCCGGATCGGCGTGCGCGGTCAGCTCCGGAGGGGTCACGTCGAGGTGCAGATGGACGTCCGTGCGCGTGTGGCTGCCGGACCCGGAGGCGATGCCGGCCCGCGCCGAGGCGACCATGTTGGCCTCCTTCAGCACCCCCGACAGGTAGGGCCACACCTCGAAGCGCCGCCTGCGCAGCGGTACGACCCCGTTGTCCAGCCTGGACAGGTCGAGGAGCGTCTCCACCAGACGCCCCAGGCGCTCGGTCTGCTTCAGGGCCGTCCGCATCGTCTCGGGGTCGGCCTCCGTGACGCCGTCGACGATGTTCTCCAAAACCGCCCGGAGGCCCGCGATCGGTGTGCGCAGCTCGTGCGAGACATTCGCCACGAGCTCCTTGCGCTGCCGCTCCTGGGCCTCCAGGTCGTCCGCCATGCGGTTGATCGTCTGGGCCAGGTCGCCGAGCTCGTCCCGCCGGTTCTCGCGGACGCGGCGGGTGTAGTCGCCGTGCGAGATCGACCGGGCCACCGCGTTCATCTCGTCCAGCGGTGCGGTGAGCGAATGCGCCACGAACTGCGTAATCAGCAGCGTGGCGATCATCGAGAAGACCGTGATGAAGCGCAGTTCCGTCTTCGTGTGCACCGCGATCATGAGCAGACCGGTGGTGATCAGCACCGAGATGACGACCAGGGCGCCGAGCTTGGTCTTGACCGAGAACGGGCGTACACCGCCCCAGGGATCCCCGGGGCGTCTTGGTGCGGCCGGCCCCTCGCTCATGGCGTCGGCGTCTCCAGGGCGTAGCCCACGCCGTGCACCGTGCGGATCCGCTCGGCGCCGATCTTCCGCCGCAGCGCCTTGATGTGGCTGTCGACCGTGCGGGTGCCGGAGGCGTCCGCCCAGTCCCACACCTCGGCCAGCAGCTGCTCACGGGAGAGCACCGCGCGCGGGGTGTTCGCCAGGCAGACCAGGAGGTCGAACTCCGTGGGCGTCAGATGGACGTCCTCGGAGCGCACCCGTACCCGGCGCTGCGCGTGGTCGATCTCCAGCTCGCCGAGCCGCAG
This sequence comes from Streptomyces resistomycificus, assembly GCF_001514265.1. Taxonomy (GTDB): domain Bacteria; phylum Actinomycetota; class Actinomycetes; order Streptomycetales; family Streptomycetaceae; genus Streptomyces; species Streptomyces resistomycificus. The sequence goes on from NZ_KQ948990.1 coordinate 870,729, forward strand.
GATGCCGCTGCGCGGGGTCGAGGCGGCGATCGCCGCCCGCTCCACGCGGCGCAGCAGGACGTGCACGCGCGCGGCCAGCTCCCGCATGGAGAAGGGCTTGGTCATGTAGTCGTCGGCGCCGACGCCGAGCCCGACCAGCATGTCGGTCTCGTCGTCCCGCGCCGTGAGCATCATCACCGGCACCGGCCGGGCGGCCTGCACGCGACGGCAGACCTCCAGACCGTCGAAGCCGGGCAGCATGATGTCGAGGATCAGCAGATCGGGCTGCCAGGCCTCGGCGGTGTCTACCGCGGACGGACCGTCGCCCGCCGTTTGCACGAGGAATCCCTCGGCGCGCAGGCGGGTCGCGATGGCGTCCACGATCGTCGGATCGTCTTCGACGACGAGTACCCGGCGCTGTGCGCCCTGGGTTGCCGCCGTGCCGTTGTGGGAGGTGTGTGTCTGCTCCATCGCCCGCCCCTGAGGTGTGCAATTCCGGAACCAGTGGGGTGATCCCTTGTCTGCGCATGACTGCGCTTGACGCTTGAATGATCGGCGTCAGGGAAGCAGAGTACGGGGAGTCACCTCGGCTTTGCTATCCAGGTCGGACGGCGAGATGCACCACGTCCGGAACGCCCCGGGCAACCGGGATCTCTTCGGTACGCACCTGTTGGAACCCGGCATTCCATAGGGATCCCTCGAATTCCGGAGAGGGCTGGGCCGACCACACCGCCAGTACCCCGCCTGGCCTCAACGCCCTTGCGCAGCTTGCGAGTCCGGCCGCGGTGTACAGCCCGCCGTTGCCCTCCGTGACCGTCCAGTCGGGCCCGTTGTCGATGTCCAGGCACAGCGCGTCGAACGTGTCGCATCTCTCATTGACGAATGCGACTAGATCCGTTTCCACAATTTCGGTGCGGGGGTCGGCGAGGGCCCGCTCCGACAGCGTGGCCAGCGGCCCGCGACGGTGCCAGTCGATGATCGCCCGCTCCCGCTCGACCACCGTGATCCGGCCCCAGCGGGGATCGGCCGCGGCGTGCGCCAGTGAGAAGCCGACGCCGAGGCCGCCGATGAGCACGCTCGGCCCGGTGCGGCCGTCGAGCGCGTCGAGGGCGGCGTCCACGAGCCGCCGCTCGGAGCGGCCGTCGGAGGTGTCCATGAGGAAGCAGCCGTTGGCGATGATCTGCAGTAACTCGCCGTGCCTGCGCAGCACGACCTCGCCGTGCGGGCCCTCACGGCGGTCCAGGACTTCGGGGATGTCGTACGAGGTGGGCATCGGCCCATCCTGGCAGCCTGAAGCGGATCCGTGTGCGGTCGGTGTTCTTGAGAAGTGGCTGTGAATCGGCGTCGGGGTGGCGCGGGTCACAGACAGCGCCCCGGTGGGAAGCCAAGGGTGGGGTGAACGGAAGGAGCGCCTCACCGTGGAACGGAACGTGACGGTGGGTACGACGGGTTCCTCCCCGCCGGTGCCCGGGAGCGCGGCGGGGCAAGACGCCCCTGTGCCCGGCGTCTCCGGCCTGCTGGACGCGATGCCTGCCCAGAGAGGTGCCGCGCCCCGGGCCGCCCCCGCGCCGGTCACGCCGGCCGCCGCGGAACCCCGTGAACCCGGCCCCCGGTTCCGTTTCCGCCCCTGGTGCCTGCTGCCCACCCCCACCGGGACACCCTTCACCTTCGGCTACGCCGCCGTCCTCGCCGTCACCTCCCTGGTCACCGAGTACGCCGACCCCGCCCTCGTGCACACCCTGCACCAGGCGTCCAGCACCGATGTGGCGCACCTGGTGCGGACGCCCGTCCTCGTCCTGGTGGCCAGCGCGCTGTGGATCGCGGGCGGCGTCCTCTCGCCGTACGCGATCGGCTTCTTCTTCGTCCTGACCGCCCTTGAGCGTCGCATCGGCGGCCTGCGCACGGCCGGTGTCTTCCTGCTGGGGCATGTGCTCGCCACCCTCGCGACCGAGGTCCCGGTGGGGCTCGCGGTACTGGCGGGCCACCTGCCCGACAGTTCGCTGCACCGCCTCGACTACGGCGTCAGCTTCGGCGTCGCCACCTCGGTGGGCGCCCTGGCCGGCCTGCTCACCCCGTGGCTGCGCTGGCCGCTGCTGGCGCTGTTCGGCGGGATGCTGATCCTGGACCTGGTCGCCTTCACGGACCCGCTGACCAACTGGGGCCACCTGATCTCACTGACGATCGGCATCGCCACGTGGCCGGCGACGCGACGCCGGCACCGGACACGGGGGTCCGGGGGTTCGGTCCGCCCGGGCCGGGCCGCGGCGGGGAAAACGTGTCGCCCCCGGGGCGCGGCAGACCCTACCGTCGTCCCATGAAGCTGCTCTCCGTCAACGTCGGCAGGCCCCGCCCCAACCCCTGGAAGGGGCTCGGCGCGACAGGCATCGACAAGCAGCCTGTCGAGGGCCCGGTCGCGGTCGTCGCCCCCGGCCCCAAGGGCACCGGCGCGGTCGGTCTCGCCGGCGACCGGGTCTACGACGTGAAGCACCACGGCGGCTTCGACCAGGCCGTCTACGCCTACGCCCGCGAGGATCTCGACGGATGGGAGGCCGAGTTGGGCAGGCCGCTCGCGGGCGGCGTCTTCGGGGAGAACCTCACGACCACCGGCCTCGACGTCAACGGCGCCCGGATCGGTGAGCGCTGGCGCATCGGGCCGGACGTCGTCCTGGAGGTGTCGTGCGCGCGGATCCCGTGCGTGACGTTCCAGGGCTGGCTGGAGCGTGACGGTTGGCTCGGGCGCTTCACGCGGGCCGCGCGGCCGGGCGCGTATCTGCGCGTGATCGAGCCGGGGGACATCAGTGCCGCCGATCCGGTCGAGATCGTGCACCGGCCGGACCACGAGGTGACCGTCGCGCTCGTCTTCCGCGCGATGACCCTCGAACCGGAGCTGCTGCCACGGTTGCGGGCCGCCGACGCGCTGCCGGAGGAGATCAAGGACCTGGTCCGCAGGCGTACGACCGCCTAGGCCGTCCCCTCCAGGGGGACCCTCCGCGCGCGTCGGACGACGGTTCGGGCGACGGACCGGACGACGGCGTCACCCGGCTGAGTCACCGCTCGTCGCGCAGGGCCTCCCGCAGCGACTTCGCGGTGGCGGTCGGGTCGTAGCCGTCGGGCACGCCCTCGACGAGGATGATGTCGCCCTGGATGTGCCGCGAGCGCAACGGTGCGATCTCCTGGTACTCAGGTGAGTCCCACCAGGCCCGCGCCTCCGTGATCCCGGGAAAACCGATCACCACGACGCTCCCGGGCCAGCTGCCTTCCTTCACCTCGTGCTGCGCGAAGTGCACGAGGAAGCGTCCGCCGTACGGCTCGAAGGTGGCGGGTATCCGCTCGACGTACTCGATGATCTCCGGGTGCGGCGCGGCCTCTTGCAGGTGGGCGATCGCGTAGGCGGGCATGGTGTCCTTCCGTCGGGTCGAACTCTCTGCGACGAGGATGGTATGCCCTGCGCTTGAGGGGCGGTGCTTGTGAACTCCGTTGCGGAGACAGGGCAGTTGCCGTGCGGTGGGCGGAGTGTCAGTCGTCGCCCCGCACGCGCGCGTGCAGGTGCTGGTCGTGCCGGCCGTCGGCGTGCAGCAGGGCGCCGCGCATGGTGCCCTCCAGGGTGAATCCGGCCTTCTCGGCGACTCGGCAGGACGCCGGGTTGGACACCGAGTGGCACAGCGTGACGCGGTGCAGACCCAGGTCGTCCAGGGCCCACCGGGTGAGGCGACGCGCGGCCTGGACGGCGACCCCGCCACCGCGTCCGGCGGGCAGCACCCAGTAGACGATCTCGGCACTGCCGCCACCGAGGTCGACGCCGATCCAGCCGGTCAGGCCCACGACCTCCCCGCCGCCCACCCGGGCGATCGCCCAGATCGCGCCGGTCTCCGCGGCCCAGCGCTCGTGCATGCGCTCCACGCGTGCGCGTGCCTGGTCGGGAGTCTGCTCCGGGAGCAGGTTCCAGTGGCTGATCGCAGGGTCCCGGCCGGCGGCGACGAGCGCGTCGGCGTCCGCGAGTCGCCACGGCCGCAGTTCCAGGCCGGTGCCGGGAAGGTCGAGGACCGGCTGGGCGTTGTCGGACATGCGGCCCGCGGGGACGACCGGAGGTATCGGAGCGATCACCGGCGCATCATGTCAGACCTGGTCAGAGGGCAGTTGGAGCGTGATCGCTGACAGCGAACGCGCCTGGGGGAACATTCGGCGGCGCACGTGCATTGAGTCGGCATAGCTCAACTTGACTGCCGAAGGGGAGATCATGGCTACTGAGTCCACGGCGTTCACACCGCTCAACCTGCCTGTGCTGCCGCTCGACGACGAGGTCGTGCTGCCCGGGATGGTGGTTCCGCTGGACCTGAACGACGCCGACGTCCGCGCCGCGGTGGAGGCCGCCCAGGCCGCCGCACGGTCGGAGCCGGGCAAGCCCAGGGTGCTGCTGGTACCACGCATCGACGGGACGTACGCGGGCACCGGTGTGCTCGGTACCGTCGAGCAGGTCGGCCGGCTGGCCGACGGTGACCCGGGTGCGCTGATCCGCGGCCGCGGCCGTGTGAAGATCGGCGCCGGCACCACCGGCCCGGGCGCGGCGCTGTGGGTCGAGGGCACCCGGCTCGACGAACGCGTGCCCGAACCGCTGCCGGGGCAGGTCACCGAACTGGTCAAGGAGTACAAGGCCCTTGCCACCGCGTGGCTGCGCAAGCGCGGCGCCTGGCAGGTCGTCGACCGCGTCCAGGCCATCGACGACGTCTCCGCCCTTGCCGACAACTCCGGTTACTCGCCCTTCCTGACCACGGAACAGAAGGTGGAGCTCCTGGAGACGACCGACCCCGTCGCCCGTCTCAAGCTCGCCACCCAGCAGCTGCGTGACCACCTCGCCGAGCAGGACGTCGCCGAGACCATCGCCAAGGACGTCCAGGAGGGCGTCGACAAGCAGCAGCGCGAGTTCCTGCTCCGCCGCCAGCTGGAAGCCGTACGCAAGGAACTGCGCGAGCTCAACGGCGAGTCGGAGGGCGAGGAGTCCGACGACTACCGTGCCCGCGTGGAGGCCGCCGACCTGCCGGAGAAGGTCCGGGAGGCCGCCCTCAAGGAGGTCGACAAGCTGGAGCGTTCCAGCGACCAGTCGCCCGAGGGCTCGTGGATCCGGACCTGGCTCGACACCGTCCTCGAACTGCCGTGGAACGAGCGGACCGAGGACCAGTACGACATCCAGGGCGCCAAGGCGGTCCTCGACGCCGAGCACGCGGGCCTGGAGGACGTGAAGGAGCGGATCACCGAGTACCTGGCGGTGCGCAAGCGCCGTAGCGACCGGGGTCTGGGTGTCGTCGGCGGCCGGCGCGGCGGCGCCGTGCTCGCCCTCGTCGGCCCGCCCGGTGTCGGCAAGACCTCACTCGGCGAGTCCGTCGCCCACGCCATGGGCCGCAAGTTCGTCCGGGTCGCCCTCGGCGGCGTGCGGGACGAGGCCGAGATCCGCGGCCACCGGCGTACGTACGTCGGCGCGCTGCCCGGCCGTGTCGTGCGCGCCATCAAGGAGGCCGGGTCGATGAACCCGGTGGTCCTGCTCGACGAGATCGACAAGGTGGGCTCGGACTTCCGCGGCGACCCCGCGGCCGCCCTCCTGGAGGTCCTGGACCCGGCGCAGAACCACACCTTCCGGGACCACTACCTGGAAGTGGAGCTGGACCTGAGCGACGTGGTGTTCCTGGCGACGGCCAACGTCCTGGAGGCCATCCCGGAGGCGCTGCTCGACCGTATGGAACTGGTCCGGCTGGACGGCTACACCGAGGACGAGAAGGTCGTCATCGCCCGCGACCACCTGCTGCCGCGTCAGCTGGAGCGGGCGGGTCTGGAGAAGGCCGAGGTCACCCTCGACGAGAGCGCGCTGCGCAAGCTGGCCGGCGAGTACACGCGCGAGGCGGGCGTCCGCAACCTGGAGCGGTCCGTCGCACGACTGCTGCGCAAGGTCGCGGCCCAGCACGAACTGGGCGAGCGGAAGCTGCCGTTCACCGTCCGCGACGAGGACCTGCGCGATCTCATCGGCAGGCCGCACCACGTACCGGAGTCCGCCCAGGACCCCGCGGAGCGCCGCACCGCCGTACCGGGCGTGGCGACGGGCCTCGCGGTCACCGGCGCGGGTGGCGACGTGCTGTACGTCGAGGCGTCGCTGGCGGACCCGGAGACCGGCGCGGCGGGCCTGACCCTGACGGGCCAGCTGGGTGACGTCATGAAGGAGTCGGCGCAGATCGCGCTGAGCTTCCTGCGGTCGCACGGCGCGGAGCTGGAGCTGCCCGTGGGCGACCTGAAGGACCGGGGCGTGCACATCCACTTCCCGGCGGGCGCGGTCCCCAAGGACGGCCCGAGCGCGGGCGTCACGATGACGACGGCACTCGCGTCGCTGCTGAGCGGACGGCTGGTCCGTACGGACGTGGCCATGACCGGCGAGGTCTCGCTGACCGGCCGGGTCCTGCCGATCGGCGGTGTGAAGCAGAAGCTGCTCGCCGCGCACCGGGCGGGCGTCACCACGGTCGTGATCCCCAAGCGCAACGAACCCGACCTGGACGACGTCCCGGCCGAGGTCCTGGACAAGCTCGACGTCCACGCCGTCACGGACGTCCGCCAGGTCCTGGAGCTGGCGCTCGCGCCCGCCACCAACGGGGCGACGCCGGAGGTGCCGGTGGCGGCGTGACGGACGCCACCGGACGGGCGAGGCCCGGGTCCCGTGAGGGAGGCCCGGGCCTTCGTCCTGTCACCCGCCGACGTCAGCCGCCGGCGAGGGCGACGACCCGGTCGAAGGCGCCGTTGAACCGGTCGTGGTCGCCGACGGTCGGGCCGGTGGACGTGTACTGCCACATGGTGAAGTTGCTCCAGCCGGCCGGCAGGGGCCCCACGGTGGACGCGTACCGTGCGATCCACAGCGGGGTGGCGGCGGCGAAACCGGCGTAGTCGCCGGTGCACTGGGCCCACCAGCTGGTGGCGGTGTAGATGACGGCCTCCCGTCCCGTCCGCGCCCGGTACTGGTTCAGGAAGTCGCGGATCCAGGTGACCATCGCGCTCTGCGACTTGCCGTAGCAGGCGTCGCCGTACGGGTTCCACTCGATGTCGAGCGCGCCGGGCAGCGTCCTGCCGTCCGGGGACCAGCTGCCGCCGCGGTCGACGAAGTAGTCGGCCTGGGTGGCGCCGCTCGTGGTGTCCGGGGTGGCGAAGTGGTAGGAGCCGCGGATCATCCCGACGTCGTACGAGCCGTTGTACTGCTGCGCGAAGTAGGGGTTGGAGTAGTACGTCCCCTCGGTCGCCTTGGCGTAGGCCCACTTGACCCCGCTGCTCCACAGCTTCGGCCAGTCGACGTTGCCCTGGTGGCTGGAGACGTCGACGCCTTCCGTCTGGGCGGCGCGGTTGTCGGCGGGGAGACCGCCCTGGCCGTCGTGGGCCACGACGCCCATGCCCATGTAGGCGGATCCGCGAGCGGGGGTCGCCGTCGCGGAGGCCGGGGACGACGGGGCGGTGAGGGTGAGGGGGAGGGTGAGGGCGGCGAGCAGGACGCCGGTGAGGAGGTGGCGCCGGGGGCGGCGCGTATCGGGTCTAGGCACGAACACAGCGTGCCTCCGGAGGCTCGGTGGTGCTCGGCGGAAGGATCACCGTCGACCTGCCGCCGGCACCGTTTCCGGCGAGGCCATGCCGGCCCTGACCCGAAGCCGCGCACGTGGCACGCCGGGTGGAGGGGCCCGGAGGCTGCCGTCGGTCCAGCCCTGCGAAATACTGGCGGAGCTGCGACGATGCGGCCATTTGGCGGTAACTTCCAGGACCGGGACATCCGAGGCAGGGGCTGACGTGCACGAAGACGGGAACGGCGACAGAAGCGGTGTCGACTCCGGCGTGTCCGCGAGCGGGGTGGACCAGCCCGCGTTCCTCGCCCTCGAACGCGAACTGACCGTCCTGCTGCGACGCGCCCGCGCCAACCAGGGCGAGATGGCCCGCGAGGTCCACCCCGACCTGGAGTCGGCGGCCTACGGCCTCCTCGTGCGCCTCGACGAGTACGGCCGTCAGCGCGCCACGGAACTCGCCGCGTACATCGGCGTCGGCAAGGCCACGATGTCCCGCCAGCTGCGCGCACTGGAGGAACTCGGCCTGGTGGCCCGCGAGCCCGACCCCGCGGACGGCCGCGCCTGGCTGGTCGCGCTGACCCAGGAGGGCCACCAACGGGTCCGCAGAGTGCGCGAGGCCCGCCGGGCACGGTACGCGGGGCGGCTCGCCGACTGGGATCCGCGCGAGGTGGGGGAGCTGGCACGGTTGCTGGGGCAGCTGAACCAGGGGATGGAGAAGTAGGGCGGGCCGGGGGAGGTTCGTCCCTTTGAGTGGCTCATCGTAGGTTTTCGGCTCACCGGAGCGCCCCAGGGAATTCCCTGGGGATTTCGGGCGGTACCGCCCCAGGGTGATTCCGGAACAGGGAGCCGACATGACCCAGCCGAAGCCTCTCGACCCCGCCTCCATGACCGAGTTCTACGGCGCCGAGTTACGCCGCAGGCGCGAAGAGGCGGGGCTGTCGCAGGGTGGGCTCGGGGATCTGGTGTTCTGCTCGGGGGCGTATGTCGGGCTGATGGAGATGGCCAGTCGTAGGCCGCAGTTGGAGCTGTCCGAGCGGATCGACCAAGCCCTCCACGCGGACGGGTTCTTCCGGCGGTTGTGCGAGGCCATCCTCAAGGCGTCCAGGTTCGCGAGCTACTTCGCGGCGGCGGCCGAGCTGGAGCAGCGGGCCCTGACGGTCTGTGACTTCGCGACGATGGTCGTACCCGGGCTGTTGCAGACGCCGGAGTACACGCGGGCCCTCATCCGCTCTGCCCGGCCGCGGGTCGACCCGGAAGAGATCGAACGCCGCGTCACCGTGCGGCAGGAGCGGGCGCGTGCGGTTGAGGCGGGCCAACCCGAGCTGTGGTTCATCATTCACGAGGCCGTGTTGCGCGTGCCGGTCGGTGGGGACGAGATCATGCGCGAGCAGTTGGCGCACGTCGCCGAGATGGCGCGGAGCGAGCGGGCCGTGGTGCAGGTGATGCCGTTCTCGGGCGGGGTGAATCCGCTCCTGTACGGGACCACCACGCTTATGACCTTCGCCGACGAACCACCTGTGGTGTACACCGAGGCCGCCTATTCGGGGCTGTTGATCGAGGATCCGGCAGTGGTCGCCGGCAACGCCAAGTCCTACGATCTGGCCAGGGCGGTTGCCATGTCACCACGGGCCTCCCTCGCCTTCATCTGCCGACTCGCGGAGGAGTACACCCCATGAGCAGCACGCATGATCTGACTTCCGTGCGCTGGTGCAAGTCGTCCTACAGCAACGCGGACGGCGGCTCGTGCGTCGAGGTCGCCGACGGCCTCGCCGGTCTCATACCCGTCCGCGACAGCAAGGTCCCCGGCGGACCGGTGCTGGTCGTGTCCGCCGACGCGTGGGCCGCCTTCGTCCGGGGCTCTGTCAAGTAAGTCCGGCAAGGCTCAGAACTCCACGAACACCACCGTCGCGTCATCATGCGTCTTGCTCCGCCCCAGGAACTCCCGCGCCTCCGCATCCCCCCGCTCCAGCCCCCGTACCCGCTCCACCAGCGCCCCCGCCCCTTCCTTCCGTGCGAAGGCGAAGCAGTCGGTCCAGTCGCCCTGGCCGAACTTCTCCACCCACCGGGTCGCCCCGTCCGTCAGGGCCGCCAGGGCGCGGACCTCTTCCCGGGGCAGCACCCCCGTCACCGCGCGCCCCGCCACCGTCGGATCCGCCGCCGCCGTGAAGAAGCCGCCCTCCTTGTTGCGGATCTCCGCGTCGATCAGGGCGTCCGTGGCCAGAAGTGCGCGGGGGAGGAGGGCGAGGCGGTCGTCCAGGTGGGGGGTCACGGTGCCGTCGGGTGACTCCACCAGCAGCGCCGAGTCCGACAGAACCAGGTACTCCACCGACTCCGCCGACCACCGCGCCACAACCACCGTTGCCTGTGGGGTTCGTGGGTGAGAAAGGTCACAAGTCGTTTCGTGGGCCTCGGCGGTTCGAAGAATCGCTCGGGAAAGGATCTCCGGCAGCGCCAGATCTGGGTAGGAAACGGTCAGTTCGGTCAGGGCACCGCCGAGCCGGGAAGTGAACCAGGGGACCGAATGCAGACAGCCCGTCGCACCCTTGGGGGGTGTCACCCCGTCCAGGACGACGAGCGTGCCGCCCAGTCCGGAAGCCGGTAGGGCGACACCGGCGAAGTCCTCGTTGGGGCGGGCCGGATCGCCGGGTTCCGAGACAAGTTCCGTACGCATCCGGCCAGTCTGCACGAGCTCTTCACAAGGTGCGCGAAAGGCCGCCACCGGACGCCGAATTGACGCAGTCGTGCAGGTCAGGCGCCTGGTTTGGGGTGGAATGACGCACTCCGGGAGGGCGTGACGGCGAATACTGCCACCGCCCGTCGCCGACGTCCAACCGGCCCACCGCGCGAGGGTGTCGCACAAGCCACAGGAACTTGCCCGTCAACTCCCCTCCGAGGTTCACTCCTTCGGGTGGCGGGTCCAATGATGCGCGACCACCGCCCACCGGCACTGGGAGGGTCGGGGCCGTACTGAGTGTACGCAGAGTCGACACTCGGTGGCGGAGCGTAACCCGGCCCATGGGTACTCACGAGTCAGGAATGCGAGCACCGGTGCAGAAGACGCGGCCTCGTCGTACAGGCAAGAAGGCGGCCTCCGGAGAAGGCGTGGAGCCCACGCCCGGCACCGCAGCCCCCGCCGCACCCGTCGGCAAGGGCCGTCCCACCCATGTGCGCACCCGGCTCATCCTCGCCGTCACCGTCGTGGCCGCCGCCATAGCCGGAGCGGGCGTGCCCTCCCTGATCACCGCCTCCGGGGAACTCAGCGACTCGCAGGGCCTGGTGACCCTCGCCGAGCAGACCCAGGACGCCCTCGCGCTCGCCCACTCCCTCGCCGACGAACGCGACGAGGTGACGCCCTACATCGCCGCCGGCCGCCCCAAGTCCAAGGCGCCCAGCGAGCAGCGCAGCGTCCGCGTCGACCGCCAGGTGGAGGAACTGCGCGCCGACAGCGACCTGCCCGCCGCCCTGCGGGGCGACCTGGACGGCATAGCGGCCGTGCGCCGGTCGGCACTCACCGGCAAGAGCAGCGCCTTCGAGGCGCACCAGGCGTACTCGTCCGCCATCTCCGACCTCCACCGGCTCGCCGAGGACCTGGCCGAGCGGCTGCCGCCCCGCGCCGGCTCCGGCGGCTACGCCCTCGCCGAGCTGGACTCCGCCGTCCAGCAGGCCGCGGCCACCCGCGGGCTCCTCCTCGCGGCCCTCGCCGTGCCGACGACGACGCGGACCGTCGTCGACCCGATCACCGGCCTGCCGGCCACCGAGACCAACTCCTCGGACGCCGACACCAAGCAGCGCGACGCCCTCACCGCCGCCGCCCAGCAGGCCCGGCTGCGCTCGGACGCCGCCCTCGCGGACTTCGCCGAGACCGCCCCCGCCGAGGCCAAGGCACGCTACGACTCCACGGTCACCGGCCCCGAGGTGAACTCCGCGGAGAAGTACCTCGCGACGCTCACCGACCAGCCGACCCTGTCCGGCGGTGAACTCGGCACCGGCGCCACCAAGCTGGACGCCGCCCTCTCCGCCCGGATCGACGCGATGCGCGGCGCCGAGGCCGCCCTCTACGACCGCCGGGTCAAGGACCTCGCCCAGCTGCGCGACGACGACGTCACAGCGCTGGAGATCCGCATCGCCGTCCTCGGCGCCCTGATGCTGCTGGCCGTCGGCATCGCCACCGCCATGGCCCGTACGCTCACCCGGCCGCTGTCCGTCCTGCGGCGCGGCTCGGCCCGCCTCGCCGAGGCGCCGGACCCGGCCGCCGAGGAACCGGTCACCTTCACCGGCCGCAACGACGAGTTCGCCCAGGTCGTCCGCTCCGTCAACGCCCTGCACGCACACGCCGCGGCACTCGCAGAGCGCGTCACCACCCTGGAGGCCGACCGCAAGCACCTGGTCGGCCAGCGGCAGAAGATGGCCGACGCCCGCGAGCAGCTCAAGACCGAACTCGCCGACTCCGCCGCCCAGCTGGAGCAGCTGCGCACCCGCATCGGCTCCACCTTCGTCAGCCTCGCCCTGCGCACGCTCGGCCTCGTCGAGCGGCAGCTCGCGGTCATCGAGGGTCTGGAGGAGCGCGAGCAGGACCCGGACCGGCTGGCCACGCTCTTCAAGCTCGACCACTTCGCGACGGTGATGCGCCGGCACAGCGAGAACCTCCTCGTCCTCGCCGGAACCGAACACGTCCAGCAGAGCGCCGTCCCCGTCCCGCTCGTCGACGTGGTGCGGGCCGCGGTCAGTGAGATCGAGCGCTACGAGCGCGTTCGTATCGCGGCCCTGCCGCCGCACGCGCACATCGCCGGGTTCGCCGCCGACGACCTCTCCCACCTGTTGGCCGAACTCATGGAGAACGCCACCTCGTTCTCCCCGCCCGACGTGCCCGTGGAGGCCTCCGCCTGGCTCCTGGAGAGCGGCGAGGTCATGCTCTCCGTCCACGACGAGGGCATCGGCATGACCGGCGACCGGCTGAGCAGGCTCAACGCCCGCCTCGCCGACTTCGACCCCGAGACGACCTACGAGTCCTACGGCTCCCTCGACGAGCACGGCGAGCACGGCCGCGACGGTGAGGACGGCCAGAGCGGCGAGGAGGGACTCGGCCTCGGCCTGTACGTCGTCGCCCGCCTCGCCCACCGGCACGGCGTCCGGGTGCAACTGCGCGAGCAGAAGCAGGGCGGCATCGCGGCCGTCGTCGTCCTCCCGAAGACGCTGCTGGCAGCCGCCCCGACCGCCGCCGCCCCGACGGCGTCCTCGTCACCCGCCGCCGGCGGCGCCCACGCCTTCTCCCTGCCCGGCGCGGACGCGGAGGTCAACTCCAACGTCCTGTACGGCCGCTCGGAGCCCGGCGACCCGCTGGTGGCCCTCGCGGAGAAGGCCGTACGACACAGCGAGCCGGAGGCCCCCGCGGAGACCACCATGGAGCTCATGGTGCCGCTCCCCGCGTCGCCGGAGCCGGAGCCGGAACTCCTGTCGGACCCCGACCGGGAACCCGAGCCGGAGCCGAGTCCGGGCCCCGACCCGGAGCCGGAACCGGAGCCGGAACCGGAGACGATCCCGGAACCGGAACCGGAACCGGAACCGGCGTCGGCGGTGCAGCCGCCGCCGCAGTCACAACCGCAGCCCGAGCCCGAGCCCGGGCCCGCGACCACCGAACCCGCAGCCGTCGACGGCGAAGCCGAGACGGAACACGAACGCACGCCGGACGAACCGCTCACCGACAAGGGCCTGCCCAAGCGCACCCCGAAGATCACCGCACCCACACAGGCGCCCCGCCCGCGCAGCGGATCCGTGGACGCCGAAGCACTCCGCCGCCGTCTCGGTGGCTTCCGCCGGGGGGCGGAGGCCGGCTACCGGGACGTGGAGGTGGAGATCGCCGAACAGACGGGCCAGAACAAGGCGCCCACACCCACCAGGGAATCCGCACAATCCGGAGAAGTCACGGGGGGCACAGCCGAGGAGGCAAGCAGTTGACCGCGCCCAGTACCTTCGGACTGAGCCGTGAGGCACGCAATCTGCACTTTCTGCTGACCAATCTCGTCGAGGAGGTTCCGGGCATCAAGTCGGTCGCCGTCGTTTCCTCCGACGGTCTGCTCCTGCTCTCCTCCGACGCCGACCGCAACGCGGCGGCACGCGAGGCACGCGACGACAAGCCCACCGGACCGCGTGGCTCCGCCGCCGACCTCGCCACCATCGTCTCCGGCATCGGCAGCCTGACCATCGGTGCCGCCAAGCTGATGGAATCCGGCCCGGTGAAACACACCATGGTCGCCATGGACGAGGGCAGCCTGTTCGTGATGTCGATCAGCGACGGTTCGCTGCTCGGCGTGCACGGTTCCGGGGACTGCGACATGAGCGTCGTGGCGTACCACATGGCGCTGTTCGTGGGCCGGGCCGGCCACGTCCTGACGCCCGAACTCCGCAGCGAGCTGCGCGAGTCCCTCGAGGGCGAGTCGACGGGAAGTGTCCGATGAGCAGCAGCGTGAGCAGTAGCAGCAGTCGAAGCAGCAGTACGCCGAACCGCCTGCCGGTCCGCGGCGGCGACCGCAAACCGGCCCGGGTGCGCCCCTACTCGCTCACCGGCGGCCGTACCCGCTTCGGACACGTCCTCCTGGTGGAGACGTTCGTGGCGAGCACCGCCGCGATCGAGGCCGCCGAGGAGCGCAAGGAACTGACGAACGGCTCCCTCCACACCCGGGTCATGCCGGAGATGCGGGCCATCGTCGAACTCTGCCGCCGGATGCGCACGGTGGCCGAGATCGCCGCGCTGCTGAAGATGCCGCTCGGCGTGGTCCGGGTGCTCCTCAGCGACCTCGCGGACCAGGGAAAGATCCGGGTGTACGGAACAGGAACCGGTCACGGCACGGGTCGGCCGGACCGCGCTCTGCTGGAAAGGGTGCTGAGTGGACTCCGTCGTCTCTGACGCCGCTCGCGGTGTCTCCCCGCGTCCCGTTGCGGGGCGTGCCGAACCGGGACGTGCCGAACCGGGGCTCGTCGAACCGGACGAGCCGCTGCGGCCCTGGCAGACGGACCGCACCCGCGCCCCGATCGCCACGAAGATAGTCGTGGCGGGAGGCTTCGGCGTCGGCAAGACCACGCTGGTCACCGCCGTCTCGGAGATCACGCCGCTGCAGACCGAGGCGCTGATGACCGAGGCGAGCGAGGAGCACGACGACCTCACCGCCACGCCCGGCAAGCTGACCACCACCGTGGCCATGGACTTCGGCCGCCTCACGCTCGACGACGACCTGGTGCTCTACCTGTTCGGCACGCCGGGCCAGCAGCGGTTCTGGTTCATGTGGGACGACCTGGTGCGCGGCGCGATCGGCGCCGTCGTCCTCGCGGACACCAGGCGCCTCAAGGACTGCTTCCCCGCGCTGGACTACTTCGAGAGCTGCGGACTGCCGTACGTCGTCGCGGTCAACCACTTCGACGGCAGCGAGCGGTTCGAACCGGAGGACGTGCGGGAGGCATTGACGATCCCCGCGCACATACCTGTAATGATCATGGATGCGCGCCGCCGGATCTCGGCGATCGAGACCCTCCTGGCTCTGGTGGGCCACGCGCTGGACGTCACACCCGAGTAGGAGAACAGCCCCGTATGCGGAAGATACTCGTCGTCGGAGCCGGCCAGTCCGGACTCCAGCTCGCCCTCGGACTCCAGTCGCACGGGTACGAGGTCACCCTGATGTCCAACCGGACCGCGGACGAGATCCGGTCCGGCCGGGTCATGTCGACGCAGTGCATGTTCCCCACGGCACTCCAGCACGAGCGCGATCTCCAGCTGAACTTCTGGGAGTCCCAGGCCCCGAAGATCGAAGGACTCGGCGTCTCGGTCGCCGCCCCGGGCTCCTGGGGCGAGGGCCCCGCGGCCCGCGCGATCGACTGGGTGGGCCGGCTCGACGGGTACGCGCAGTCGGTCGACCAGCGGGTGAAGATGGCCGGCTGGATGGAGACCTTCGCGCAGCGCGGCGGCCAGCTGGTCATCCACGGCGCGGCGGTCGGCGACCTCGACTACTTCTCCCGCTCCTACGACCTGGTGCTGGTGTCGGCGGGCAAGGGCGAACTGGTGTCCATGTTCGCCCGGGACCCGGAGCGGTCGCCCTACAGCGAGCCGCAGCGTGCGCTGGCCGTCTCGTACGTCCACGGTCTCGACCCGCGTCCGGAGCACCCGGACTACGAGGGGGTCCGCTGCAACCTGGTCCCCGGCGTCGGCGAACTGTTCGTCATGCCGACGTTCACCACCTCGGGCCGTGCCGACATCCTCTTCTGGGAGGGCATACCCGGCGGCCCGCTCGACGTCTTCAACGGCGTCAAGGACCCGGCGGAGCACCTCTCCCTGACCCTGGAACTCATGGAGAAGTACGTCCCCTGGGAGCACGCGCGGGCCACCAAGGTCGAACTGACCGACGCCGGCGGCACGCTGGCGGGCCGTTACGCACCCACCGTCCGCAACCCCGTCGGCCGCCTCCCCGGGGGTGGAATGGTCCTCGGCGTCGCCGACGTGGTCGTCGCCAACGACCCGATCACCGGACAGGGCTCCAACTCGGCGTCCAAGTGCGCGGCCGCCTACCTCGCGTCGATCCTCGAGCACGGGGACGAGGAGTTCGACGAGACCTGGATGCGGGCCACGTTCGACCGCTACTGGGACTCCGCCCAGCACGTCACCAAGTGGACCAACGCGATGCTCGGGCCGCCGCCGGAGCACGTCCTGAACCTGATCGGCGCGGCCGGGCAGCTGCCGCCGGTGGCTGATCGTTTCGCCAACGGTTTCGACAACCCCGCCGACTTCGAGAACTTCTTCTACGAGCCCGCGAAGACCGAGGCGTACCTCGCCGAGGTCATGGGTTCCTGACCGCCCGGACCGCACGGCGTCCGGCGTCTCAGCCCCGCGCCTGTGCGGGCGGGGCGTCCGGACGCACCGCTCCCAGGATCGGGTACGACGCGATCGGGGAGACCTTGACCTTCTCGCCGGTCCTCGGGGCCTGCACCACCTTGCCCTCGCCCTGGTACATCGCCACGTGGGTGGCCTCGGGGAAGTAGATCACCAGGTCGCCCGGGCGCAGCTCGTCCAGCTCGATCCTCGGGAGCCGGGCCCACTGCTCCTGGCTGGTCCGGGGGATCGGGGTCCCGGCGTGCTCCCAGGCCTCGGAGGTCAGGCCCGAGCAGTCGTACGACGTCGGGCCCTCGGCGCCCCACTCGTACGGCTTCCCGAGCTGCCGCTCGGCGTAGCGCAGCGCCAGCTCGCCCTCCGGGGACGGCTGGCGGTGGCTGCTGAGCGCACCGGAGGTCACGAGCTCGTCCTGGGCCCTGTCGACGCCCTGCCGCTCGAGCTCGGCCAGCGCGGTGAGCTGTTCGGCGGTGAGGGAGGCGAGGAGCTCCTCGACGTCCTTCAGGTGCTCGCGTACGGCGTCCCGCTCCTTCTTCTGCCGTGCGGCGACGGTGAGTTGCCGGTCCAGGGCCTTGCGGGCCGCCCGGGCCAGGCCGTCGGCCTTCTTCTCGCTGCCGGTCAGACGGCCCACCGTCTCGGCCCGCTCGCGCGCCAGCTGGCCGATCAGATGCCCCTGGTCGAGCGCGTGCTGGGGGTCGCGGGCAAGGAGCAGCCGTACGTACGGGGAGAAGTCGGTGCTGTCCTGGTACTGCTGCCGGGCCAGCCGGCCGGCCGCGCCCCGGCTGTCGTGCAGGGAGAGCCGGGCGCGGGAGAGCTCGGCGTCCAGGCGCCGCACCTCGGCACGCCGCTTCTTCAGCTCCTCCTCGGTGGCGTTGTACTTCTCGGTGGCCCGCTCGGCCTCTCGGTACAGCCGCTGAAGGTCCGTCAGCAGCGCGGCCACCGAGCGCTGCCCGGGCTCCGGCGGCTCAGGCACGGCCGCGGCGGGCAGCGGCGCGAGGACGGTTGCGGCCGCCATCGCCGCCGTACAGACGAGACGCAGAAGCCTTCCTGACACGTCATCACCTCCGGTGCGGAGCAGCCCTTCCGCTCCGCACCGCGAGCATCAGACGTGGGCGGCGGGTCCGCGCGCGGGATGTGCGCGGTTCGGCGCAACCCGGTCACCCGTCGGTGGCGTCCGGCTTGCCGCCCGGCGTGGCGTCCGGCCTGGACCAGGGCCACCTGCGTCGGCCGGCCTGCCCCGTGGGGTCGTACTCGTACTTCCATCCCTGGTGGAGTCCGAGCTTCTTGCCGTGCGCGCGCGGGACCCGGCGGTAGACGAGGACGGTGGGCGGGCCGCCGGCGGCGTCCGGGACGGGGATGCGGTAGGTCTTGGGCGGATGCCCGGTGACGCCCAGCAGGACGGGCAGCACCCGCCCGTCCATGGGGCCGCCCTCGAAGGGGGTGTCTTCGCTCTTCACGGCACCAGTGTCGGCCATCCGTCGCGAGGGCCTGCCTCGCGGGGGCCGGCCGTCGGCGCAGGGGTCAGAGATCCGCGGAGAGGGCCTCGACCAGCGCCGCGGTCTGCTGGTCCCGCCGCGCGGTCACCGACAGGACCGCCACGAACTGCTCCACCAGCCAGTCCCGCAGTTCGGCGGCGGGCGGCTGCTTGTCCTCGTCCAGCCAGATGAGGGAGGCCGCCTCGACCGCCGTGATCCACATCCGGACGGTCATCCGCAGCCGGGGGCCGGCTTCCGTGACCTCCAGGTGCCGCATGATGTGCTCGGCGGCGGCCCGTCGCACGCCGTCCACCGTGGCCGTCGTCCGGGACGTCTCGACGACGCTGCCGCCCTGCAGGAGGGCGCTGAAGCCTGCGTCGTGCTGGTCGACGAAGGCGAGGTAGCGGTCCAGGGCGCGGGAGAGGCGGGGGAGGAGGGGGCCCTGAAGGGGCTCGTCGAAGCAGTTGCGCAGCTCCTCGGCGGCGGACCGGAGGGCGGCCTCGTACAGCTGCTGCTTGCCGCCCGGGAAGTACCGGTACACGAGCGGCCGCGACACCCCGGCCGCCTCCGCCACGTCGTCGAGCGACACCTCCTCGGGCGCCCGGTGCGCGAAGAGCGACAGCGCGGCGTCGAGCAGCTGACTGCGCCGCTCCTCGACGCTGAGACGGCGGTAGGCGGGGGTGGGCGCGGAGGGGGTCATGACGGGCAGCGTAACCGGCGCACCCCCGCGGACCCCCGGCCCAACCCGCTGCCCAGGGCTGTCCGCCGACAGGCCCTAGGCGAGCAGCCCGGAGGACCGCCACAGGCGTCGGCCGACGCCCCGCAGTACCCCGATGTCGTCCAGGAAGTCGGTCAGGCGCTTGGCTCCCGTCTGCATGATCTCCCGGCGGTGGCCGCTGGCCTGGACCTGGGCGAGGGCCTCACGTCGGTCCAGGCCCACGTTCGTGTAGACGTCCGGGTTCACGAACGCCACCGAGAACACCCGGGCGAACTCGCCGGAGGTGACCCGGGTGAACTCCTGCGACCACCTGGGCGCGGTCACCATCTGGCGCCGCAGCTCCTCACGGGCGTACCGCACATGGCGGGCCTCCTCGACCACGTGGATCCGGGTCACCCCGCGGATCAGGGTCTGCACCCGCTCGTCGGGGAAGGTCAGCCGCTGCATCCAGTCGAGGATCTCCTCGCCCAGCAGGGTGGCGGTGAAGGAACCCGGCGTGGTGGAGATCGTCTTGAACAGCCGGCCGAGGTGCTGGTGGGCGCGGCTCACCGGGTACCAGGGCGTGCCCCCCTGCTCGATCAGCCGGGCGAACATCTTCGAGTGGCGGCACTCGTCCTCGATCTCCGTGAGCGCGTACCGCACGTGCGCGCTCGTCGCCGCCTTGTCGTAGATGTGCCGCACCAGCAGCTGCATCAGGATGATCTCGAACCAGATGCCCAACGAGGCCAGCGCCGCCGCCTCGTGCCGCGACAGCAGGATCCGCTGGTCCTCGCTCATCCGCTTCCACAACGGCGTGTCGTACAGCGACACCAGCTCCGGCGGCCAGAACCACCTGCCCTCCTCGAAGGGCGCGTCCCAGTCCAGTTCCTTGTCCGGGTCGAAGGAGTGCTTCGCGGAGGAGGCGAGCAGCCGCTCGGCCACCTGCTCCCGGTCCTTGAGCAGCCCGAGCGCGTCGCGCAGCCCGTCCAGCGCGTCGGCTTCGGTCAGGGTCGTCATGGCTGATCCACCTCGTCGTGTGTTACCGGCGGTTCACTTCTCCTGCCGTCTTATGAGACTGCCTGTCAGCAAGCGCGTCAATCCCCTCCGCACGACTTGTTGACCCGGTGTCTACATGTGGCCGGGGAAGGAGCCGGACCTCAGACCGGGCACCCGAGGTCGTCGGCGACCTCCCCCGTCGCCGGCTGCCCCGTCGCCGGCTCCGCCGCGCCCGCCGGGAACGACGTCCGCAGGGTGAAGGCGTAGGGCGTGGGGCCGTTGGCCCGCAGGTGCAGCAGGCGGGCCTCGGCCTCCGCGACGGTCGGGCGGTGCCCGGCCGGAACCCACCACAGCGCCGTCATCGCCTCCTGCACGCGCTCGAACCACTCCCGGCGGCGGGAGAGCATCTCGCGGTGCCGGCCCTGGTACATGTACGCCGTCAGCGCGTTCGGGTCGCGCCACACCGTCATGTTGATGATCAGCCACTGGTCGTCGAAGACGCTGATGTCCGTGGCGTCGTCGCCCTCCTCGGACTGCAGCCGCCACACGAAGCCGTCGGCGGCCTCCGCGTCGGCGTTCACGGGGTCGAGGGCGTCGACGAAGTCCTTCAACTGCGGGGAGTCCAGCGGGGCTTGGAGGCGGGCGAGGTTGACCTGGGCGAGTTCGTACGCGGCTGTCGTCATGGACCGAACGATAGGTCGGGAGACCACGGGTCGCCCAGACCCCGTCTCAGCAGACGGGCATCACCCGTCCGCTCCGGACGGCTCAACGGCCTCTGCCACCCGCGGACTTCAGGACCGCCTCCATCACGGCCCGGGCGATCGGTGCCGCGTCACCGCCCCCGCTGATCTCCCCGCGGTCCGCCTCCGCGTCCTCCACCACCACCGCGACCGCCACCTTCGCCTCCATGTCACGGTGGTCCTGCGCCCAGGAGACGAACCAGGCGTACGGCGTCCCGGAGTTGCCGAGGCCGTGCTGGGCGGTGCCGGTCTTGCCGCCGACGGTGGCCCCGCGGATCGCGGCGTTGGTGCCGGTGCCGTCCGTGACCACCTCCGTCATCAGCTCCCTGAGCCGGGCGGCGGTCGCCGGGTGCATCGCCTGCCGCAGCGGGCGCGCCCCGGCCGTCTCGACCGTGGAGCCACCCGCCCGGGTGGTCCGCTCCACCAGGTACGGCTGCCGCACCTGGCCGCCGTTGGCGACCGCCGCCGACACCATCGCCATCTGCAGGGGCGTGGCCCGCGTGTTGTACTGCCCGATCGACGACAGCGCCAGCTGCGCCTTGTCGACGGAGGTGTCGAAGGTGCTCTGCGCCACCGAGAACGGGATCCTCAGGGCCGTGTCGTTGAACCCGAAGGCCTGTGCCGTCGCCGTCATGTTCCGGACGCCCACTCGCACACCCAGCTTGGCGAACACCGTGTTGCACGACCACTTGAACGCCTCCCGCAGGGAGAGGTTCTCGCAGCCGTCCGACTCGTTCGTCAGCCGCGTCGTCGTCCCGGGCAGCCGGTAGGGGGCCGGCGAGTCGGTCCGCTGGTCGACGTCCTTGACCACGCCCGCGTCCAGTGCCGCCGCCGCGGTCACCACCTTGAAGGTCGACCCCGGCGGATACGTCTTGCGCACCGCCCGGTTCAGCATCGGCTTGTCCGCGTCGCCGTTCAGCCGCGTCCAGGACCGGCCCACCGCCGAGTCGTTCCCGGACAGCGCCGCCGGGTCGTACGACGGCGTCGACACCAGCGCCAGGATCCGTCCGGTCGACGGCTCGATCGCCGCCACCGCGCCCTTGCGCCCGTCCAGCCCGTCGTACGCGGCCTGCTGGGCCGCCCGGTCGAGGGTCGTCGCCACGTCACCGCCGGCGTTCTGGGAGCGCGTGAAGTCGTTCCACAGCGGGAACGGCGACAGCATCGGGTCCGCTCCGGACAGCACCGAGTCCTCGGAGTGCTCCAGGAGGGCCGTCCCGTACTCCTGCGAGGCGTACCCGGTGACGGGGGCGTACAACGGCCCGTCCTCGTACGTCCGTTCGTAGCGGAGCTGTTCTCCGGTGTCCCGGGAGCCGGTCACCGGCAGGCCGCCGACCAGGATGTCGCCGCGCGGCTGGCCGTAACGGGCGATGGTGTGACGGCGGTTGGCCGGGTTCTCGTCGTAGGAAGCGGCCTGGAAGACCTGGATCCGGGTCGCGTTGACGAACAGTGCCACCAGCAGCAGGGCGCAGAAGAAGGCGGAGTGGCGGATGTGGCGGGTCATCGGGCCTCCCGGTGTCTCACGGCGCCTGGCGGCCGTCGTACTGGCTGCGGGCCGAGTCGCTCACCCGGATCAGCAGCGCCACGATCGCCCAGTTGGTGACGACCGAGGAGCCGCCCTGCGCGAGGAACGGCATCGCCATGCCGGTCAGCGGGATCAGGCCGGTCACCCCGCCCGCGATCACGAACACCTGGAGCGCCACGATCGAGGCGAGCCCCACCGCGAGCAGCCGCCCGAAGGGGTCGCGCAGGGCGAAGCCCGCCCGGTAGCCGCGCTCCACGAGCAGCGCGTACAGGAGGAAGATCGCGGCCAGGCCGGCCAGGCCCAGCTCCTCGCCCGCCGTGGCCAGGATGAAGTCCGACTTGACGGCGAAGCCGATGAGGACGGAGTGGCCGAGCCCCAGGCCGGTGCCGAGGACTCCGCCGGCGGCGAAGGCGAACAGCGACTGGGCCAGCTGGTTGGGGCCCTGGCCCGCCTCGATCGACGCGAACGGATGCAGCCAGTCCTCGACCCGGCTGTGCACGTGCGGCTCCAGCCAGCCCACGGCGACCGCGCCCAGCGCGGCCAGTAGCAGGCCGACGGCGATCCAGCCGGTGCGGCCGGTGGCGACGTACAGCAGGACGACGAACAGGCCGAAGAACAGCAGCGAGGTCCCCAGGTCCCGCTCCAGGATCAGCACCCCCACGCTCAGCAGCCAGACGGCGACGATCGGGCCCAGGACGCGGCCGGTGGGGAGCTGGAGCCGCCAGATCCGGCGGCCGGCGTAGGCGAGCGCGTTGCGGTTGGCCGCCAGGTAGGCGGCGAAGAACACCGCGAGCAGCACCTTCGCGAACTCGCCCGGCTGGATGGAGAACCCGGCGATCCGGATCCAGATCCGGGCGCCGTTCACCGCCGGGAAGAAGATCGGCAGGATGAGCAGGACCATCGCGGCGGCGACACAGACGTAGGCGTACCGCGTCAGGACGCGGTGGTCCCGCAGCAGCAGGACGACCACGATGAACAGGGCCACCCCGAGCGTGGACCACACCAGCTGGGTGGGCGCGGCCCGGTCGCCGGGGGTCTCCAGGTCCAGCCGGTAGATCAGGACGAGGCCCAGACCGTTGAGCAGTACGCCGATCGGCAGCAGCAGGGGGTCGGCGTCCGGGGCGCGCAGGCGGACCGCGATGTGCGCGAGCAGTGCGAGCACGCCGAGCCCGGCGCCGTAACCTGCGGCGCCGGGCGGGATGCTGCCGTTCTTGGCGAGGCCGACGTCGCAGTAGCCGTACACGGACAGCAGGACGGCGAGGACGATGAGGGACAGTTCGATGCCACGGCGCCGGGGGAGGCGTACGGCGGGAGCGGGGGCGTCCACCCGTACGACGGTGGTTCCGACCTTGGTCATGTCCGGAACCTACCCAAATGAGACGCCTTGTGAGCCTTCGTCATCAGCACCAGCGGGGCGCGGGCCCGATGTTGTCGATGAAGCGGGCCGGTCCCCAGGCCCAGGTGCCGTCCGCGATCTGGTACCAGAGGGGGTTCCCGTGCACCGAGGGGCCGCCCACCTTGCAGAAGATGTTGAGGATCTCCCCCCGGTCGGCGTACCGGATGACCTGCGCGCCACGCGTCGGGGCGCTGCGCAGGGCCAGCGAGTCGGCGGTGACGACCCCCCGGTAGAAGCGCCGGTTGTCGCCGCCCTGGTTCTGGCCCCAGTCGGCGCCGCTCTGGCCCTGCTCCCACCCGTCGTTGCCCGGGGTCTGTCCCCAGTCGTCGCTCGCGAAGGCGGGAGCGGCGGTGACGGCGGTGGTGAGGAGGGTGCCGACGGCGAGTGCTATGGCGCAGCGGGAACGCAGGGACATGGGGTACCTCCACGAATGGGGTGAAGCTGACTATTCGCCACATTAGGATCGGTGGTCGGCCCCCGCCCGCCACGCTGGTCCATAGGGGCGCCCCGAAGCGGACGCGGCAGACGGCTAACCCAGCGTCAGTACGGCGACGGCCCCGCCGTCCGCCGCGTTGCCGAAGGCGAGCCGCGCTCCCAGGACCTCCGCCTGCCCCAACGCGATCGTCAGCCCCAGCCCGTGCCCCTTGGCGCCCCCCTCGGTACGGAACCGCTGCGGACCGTGCTCGACGATGTAGTCCGGATAGCCGTCCCCGTGATCCCGCACGGTCACCACCGGCCCGTCCACGGTCAGCACCACCGGTCCGCGGCCGTGCCGGTGGGCGTTCGCCACCAGGTTGCCCAGCACCCGCTCCAGCCGCCGCCGGTCGGTCTCCACCGCCACATCCCGTACGGCGACCACCTCGGTGTCCGTCCCCGAGGCCCGCACCACCCGCTCGGCCAGCGCCCCGAGCGGCTCCCGGTCCAGCTCCAGCCGCTCCCGCCCGGCGTCCAGGCGGGAGATCTCCAACAGGTCCTCGGTGAGCGTGCGCAGCGCCGCCACCCGGTCCCGGACCAGCTCGGTCGGCCGGCCCGCCGGCAGCAGCTCCGCCGCCGCGTGCAGCCCGGTCAGGGGGGTGCGCAGCTCATGGGCCACGTCGGCGGTGAACCGCTGCTCGGCGAGCAGTTTGCCCTGCAGCGAGGCGGCCATGGAGTCCAGCGCGGCGGCGACCGCGGCCACCTCGTCCTGCGGACGTGTCCGATCCCGCGTGCGGGGGTCGTCCACGCGGGCGTCCAGGTCGCCCGCCGTGATCCGCCGGGCCACCTGCGCGGTGGTGTGCAGCCGCCTGGTCACCCGGGTCACCGCGAACGCGCCCACCAGCAGTGTCGCCCCGATGGCCAGCGCCGACGACCACACGATCGCCCGGTCGAGGCCGTCGATGGTCCGCTCGCCCTGCGAGTAGTCGACCTCGACGGCCAGCGCCCGCCCGCCGTCGACCGGCCCGGCCGCCCACATCGTGGGGCGTCCACCGTGCTCGCCGACCATCGTGCCGCGCTCCCCGGCTGCCGCCAGCTCCCGCAGCGGCTCGGGCAGCTCCGGAGGGTCGAGAGCGACGCCACGCTCCAGCGCGTCCCCGGCCTCGAACGCCGCCGTCGCCTCCGTCAGCCGGTCCAGCGCGAGGTCGCGGGCCTGCCCCACGGTCTGGTTGGTCACCGAGACGTGCACGAGGACGCCGAGCAGGGCGGCCAGCGCGCAGCACATCACGGTGATGAAGACAGCGGCCTTCACGGCGAGCGTCCCGGCCCAGCGGGGGAGCGCGAGCCTCATCGGCCGCTCGCGGAGCCGGAAGCGGAAGCGGACGCGGACGCGGACGGGGAAGCGGACGGGGCCGGGGACGCGGACGGAGAGGCGGTGAGGGAACCGGCCGGGGACGCAGAGGAGCGTGCCGACGACGTCCCGCCGCCCCCCGTGCGCAGCAACTCGTCGTGCGTCAGCAGCATCAGGTGCTGGTCCGGGTCCCAGGTCCACTGGAAGCGGTACTCGTAGCCCGCGATGTCGGACGGCGAGCGGATGATCACGGACTTCCCCGCCAGCTCGACCCCGGCAACCGCGTCGTCGTTGGCCATGACCCGCACCAGCCGCCCGGCCTGGAAGGTGTAGACGCGTACCGCCGTCTGGTTGCCGGGCCGCAGCTCGAAGCCCAGGGTCAGGTCGTCGCGGCCGTCGCCGGTGAGGTCGCGGTAGTACGGCTCCAGGACGGGGCACCGGCCCTTCGCCACGCCCTGGTCGCAGTCGGCCATACGGCGGACCGTCTCGGCGTAGAGGGCCTTGCCGCCCGTGTACTCGTCCGGGTGCTGGGCGATCTCCGCGCGCACCACGGCCACCGGGTCCACCTTGTGGATGTCGTCGCCGGGCGCCGCGAGACCGCGCATCAGCTCGGCCTCGCCGTCGTCGTAGTCCCAGGCGGGACTGGAGGCAGGGGTGAGATCCGGCCACAGCCGGTCCGGGCTGATCGCGGTCGCCGTCGCTCCCGCGCCCCGCAGTTCGCCCGTGTCACCGCAGCCCGCCAGGGCCGCCGAGAGCACGGCGACGGTGGCGAGGGTGCGGACGGTCGGGCGGGACACGGTGCTCCCTCGGCTCGGGCGGGGCAGGGTCGGTGGCGCTTTACACCTTATTCCGATTCCGCGGGGAGACCCTTTTGCGCACCCGGTCGAAGGGGGCGGTCGGGCAGATGAGGAGCCGGCCGTGAAGAAACGATTACTCGGCCAGCTCCTCGAGGAGCCGCGCCGTCGGCAGCCCCGCCTGCAGGTACTCGACGAAGAGCTCGTTGTGCAGGGCCCACGGCGAGCGGCGGGACCGGATCAGCCGGATCGCCTCGTCCGCCGAGTGCCCCCGGCGGACCAGGGCGTGCGCGACGACCAGCCCCGACCGGTTGTAGCCGTGGTAGCAGCGGACCAGGACCTTGCGGCCCTCGTCCAGCGCGTCGCACGCGGCCCGCGCCAGGCGTATCACGCCCGCGAGTTGGGTGCCGTCCAGCGGCCCGTCGGGAATCGGCCACACATGGTGCTCGACCCCCGCGTCCGGGCCGTGCCCCGGCAGCCGCAACAGGGTCTGGACGACGTCGAACTCGTCCCGTACGACGGCGAACTCGACCTGCCCGGTGTGAGCCCGGAACTCGTGCCCGCCCATCCACAGCCCGGCCACGACCTCGTTCCACGGTTGGTCCGGAGCGGGTACGTCGGTCTGTTTCCTGCGTGTCCGCAACGGCGCCTCCCCAAGCCCCGGCCAACTCACGAACAGGGCTTACCCAGGTCAACTCCCCTTCAAAGGTGTCGGGCTCCTTGCCCCCGGAGCGCCCCGCCTGTTCCCATGGTCGTGGGGTGATGGTGCATGAGCGGACTGCGTGTCGTACCGACCTGGCGCCACGGTCAGGAACGGCTGTACGTCTGCCTCACGGACGGCAGAAGCATCGCCTGGTACGACCGTGAGGCATCCCGGGTCAACCTGCTGAGCGAGGACCGCCGACAGGATGTGCTCGCCGTCCTCCAGCCCTTCCTGACCGGGCCGGTGACGGTCGGGCCGCCCCCCGTGCCGACCCCCGCCGAGCTGGCCCGGCTGTCCCTCCACCCCGACGACGACCTTGCGCCCAACCGCCCCGGCGAGGCCCTTCGGATCGCCCTGGACCGGGACCCGGGGCCCGCCCACCGACTCCGCCCCGACCCCCGCCGCCGGGCCCTCGCGGCCGAACAGACGGTGGGGGAGACCCTGGAGCGCGTCGAGGGCGCCGGCTGGCACGCCCTGCACTCGATCCCGCTGCCCGGCGGCGACCGCGTCCACCACCTGGTGATCGGCCCCGGCGGCCTCTACGCGGTCCACACGCTGTACGCCCGCAGACAGCGGGTCACGGTCACCGACCCCATGGTCACGCTGGGCCGCCGGGAACCGCGCCCGCTGCTGCGCCGCGTCCGGGCCGACGCCGGCCGCGCCTCCTACGCCCTGACCGCCGAGGTCCACCCCGTGCTGGCGCTGGTCGGCCCCACCGACGTCCGGGTCGCCGCCCCGCCGCGCGAGGTCCGGATCGTGACGGACACCGAGATCGAGGACCTGGCCCACACCGGCGGAGTCCTCAAGCCGGCCGACGTGGAGGCGCTGCACGCGATGGCCCGGGACCGGCAGACGTGGGTACGCGTGTGAAGGGCCCACGGCCTGCTCCCGATGGTGACCGTGCTTCGGGCGACTGCGTGCCGGGTGCCCCCGACCGTCCTGCCGTGGTCCGCGGCCCGGCCGTTCAGGGCAGCGGTGCGGCCGTGTCCGGATCGAGCAGCGGGGCCAGCAGGTCGCCGTGGTCCTGCACGCGGGGCGCGAGGTCCGGGGCCTGGAAGGACAGTCGCCCGGGCTCCTCGCACGCCTCGACCTCCTCCCAGGTCACCGGGGCCGACACCAGCGGCAGCGCTCGGGCCCGCAGCGTGTAGGGCGTGGCCGTCGTCTTGCGCGCGGCGTTCTGGCTCCAGTCGACGAACACCTTCCCGGGCCTGAGGCTCCGCGTCATACGGTGCACGACCAGCCGCGGCATCGCCTTCTCCGCCTCGACGGCGAGCTGCTTGGCGTACTCGGTGGCGGTGTCGGAGGAGACCGGCCGCAGGGCCGCCAGCAGATGCAGCCCCTTGGAGCCGGCCGTCTTCGCGTACGCCTCGATCCCGTCCGACCTGAGCCGCTCGCGGAGCCACAGGGCGACCTCGCAGCACTCCACGATGGTCGCCGGCTCCCCGGGGTCCAGGTCGAAGACCAGCCGGTCGGCCTCGCCGGGCGCGTCGAGAAGCCACTGGTGGGTGTGGAACTCGGTGACGAGGTTCGCCGCCCACATCAGGCTCGCCAGGTCCTGCACCAGCACCATCCGGGCCGGCCCCTCCGACCTGGGCACCTCGGCGGTGGTGACCCAGTCGGGGGTACCCGGCGGCACGTTCTTGGCGAAGAAGACCTGTCCGTCGGGGCCGTCCGGGTAGCGCAGGAAGGACACCGGCCGATCCCGCAGGTGGGGCAGCAGCACCTCGGCGGTGGTCGCGTAGTAGTGCAGCAGCTCGCCCTTGGTGAACCCGTTCGCCGGATACAGCACCTTCTCCAGGTTGCTCAGCGCGAGCCTTCGCCCCTCCACCTCTGTGATCGGCGTCATACGATAAGAATCCCAGAGATATCGACACACATAGTGACAAAGCTCTGCAAACCGATCGAAAGGGTGCTGCACGTGCGATCCATATGGAACGGCGCCATCTCGTTCGGCCTGGTCAGCATCCCGATCAAGCTCGTGAACGCGACCGAGAGCCACTCGATCTCCTTCCGTCAGATCCACACGGAGGACATGGGCCGCATCCGCTACCGCAAGGTCTGCGAGCTGGAGGACCGCGAGGTGAGCACGTCGGAGATCGGCAAGGGGTACGAGGACGCGGACGGCACGATCATCCCGATCACGGACGAGGACCTGGCCCATCTGCCGCTCCCCACGGCCAAGACGATCGAGATCGTGGCCTTCGTCCCGGCCGACCGGATCGACCCGCTCCAGATGGACGCCGCGTACTACCTCGCCGCGGGCGGCGCCCCGGCCGCCAAGCCGTACACCCTGCTGCGCGAGGCGCTCAAACGCAGCAACAAGGTCGCCATCGCCAAGTACGCGCTCCGGGGCCGCGAACGGCTGGGCATGCTCCGGGTCGTCGAGGACGCCATCGCCATGCACGGGCTGCTCTGGCCCGACGAGGTCCGCGCCCCCCAGGGCCTCGCCCCCGACACCAAGGTCACGATCAACGACAAGGAACTCGACCTCGCCGACGCCCTGATGGACACCCTCGGCGAGATCGACCTCGACGACCTGCACGACGAGTACCGCGAGGCCCTGGAGGAGGTCGTCGCCGCGAAGGCGGCCGGGGAGGCGCCGCCTCAGACACCGGAGCCGGCGCGCGGCGGCAAGGTCCTCGACCTGATGGCGGCGCTGGAGAAGAGCGTGCGGGCGGCGAAGGAGTCCCGGGGCGAGGAGGAGGCCCCTGGCGAGGAGGAGGCCCGGGAACACGCGGAGGTCAGACCGCTGCCGGCCAGGAAGTCGGCGCGGGCCACGCCCAAGCAGGCGGGCGGCAAGAAGTCGACGTCCACGGCGAAGAAGTCCACGGCCGCGAAGAAGACGACGGCCGCGAAGAAGACGACGGCGAAGTCGGCCCAGGGGGCCAGGAAGACGGCGTCGGCCGGCGGTACCGGTACCGCGTCTGCCAGGAGCACGGCGGCGAAGAAGACCACCGCCAAGAAGACGCCGGCGAAGAAGACGGCGGCCCGCAAACGGACCGCGTGACCTGCGCACCGCGTGGACTGCCCGTCGCAGCCGCAGGTCCCGTCAGCCCTGTCGGCCGGTCAGTCGAGGACCTTGGCGCCCTCGATGATGACGGGCTGGGTGGGAACGTCCTGGAAACCGCGGCTGCTGCCGGTGCGGACCGCCTTGATCTTGTCGACGACGTCCTGGCCCTCGGTGACCCGGCCGAAGACGGTGTAACCCCAACCGCGCATGTCCTTCGACGTGTGGTTGAGGAACTCGTTGTCCGAGACGTTGATGAAGAACTGGGCGGTCGCGGAGTGCGGGTCGTTCGTCCGCGCCATCGCCACGGTGTAGGCGGTGTTCTTCAGCCCGTTGTCGGCCTCGTTCTGGACGGGGGCCATGGTGGGCTTCTGCACCATGTCCGCGGTGAAACCGCCGCCCTGCGCCATGAAACCGTCGATCACCCGGTGGAAGACCGTGCCGTCGTAGTGCCCGTTGCGGACGTACGTGAGGAAGTTCTCGACCGTCTTGGGCGCCTCGGCGTCGTGCAGCTCGAGAACGATACGGCCGAAGTTCGTGGTCAGCTCGACCCTGGACATGTGAATCGTCCCTTTCTGGTGGGGCTTGGCCGCAGCATCCTGCCACACGGCCGTTGACCAGGGCCGTTGCCGGGGCCGTACGCCTGGCGCCGGTCGACACCACGTCAGGCGACCTCGTCCAGGGCGCTTTTGGCGGACCTCTCCCGCCGTACGTCCGTCCGCCACCCGGACAGCACCACCAGCGCGATGCCCAGACCGACCCCCACCGTGGGCGCCACCGGCAGCCGTCCGTCGGGCGCGAACCCCCGCACGGCGAACCGGCTCAGCGCGGCGACGCACGCGACCAGCCCGAGCCACAGCGCCCAGGACCACCCCGGCCGGGCCCGCGGACCCACCCGCGCGTACACCGCGCCCACCCCCCGCTCCAGGGGCCGCAACCCGACCACGAGCCCGGCCAGCACGCCCCCGAGCACCAGCAGCCACGGCACCCGCCACGCCCACCAGGCCGGCGACCCGAACCCGGGCTCGGGCGCGAGGCCTGGCAGATAGAGGACGGCGGCCACGACCAGCACGGGCACCATGTGCCACAGGTACAGCGTCATGCTGACCCCGCTCACCACCCGGACCCGCCGCCACAGCCGCTCCCGCGCCAACACCCGCCGCAGCGGCGGCGCGAGCAGCAGACAGACCCCCACCTGGGCCACCACCCAGGCGAGCATCGCCGCCGACGGGGGATTGGTGTTGCTGGGGTCCTGCCCCGTCACCAGGATCAGACTGACCGGGTACGGCCCGGGGCCGACCAGCAGCGCGAAGGCGAGCCCGCCGCCCGCCGCCATCGCGGCGGCCCCGAGCGGCCGCCCGCCCAGCAGCCCGTCCCGCCGGCAGAACCCCAACTGGTAGGCGACACCCCACACGAGCACGTGGTTGAGCAGCCCGACGCCGAGGGCACCGGTCACGAGGGCGGCCGCGCCCAACGCCACGGGGACGAACACGCCCCACCGCCGATGCGCCGCGTGCAGCACCGGCGTGAGCGCACTGAGGACGAGATACACCGGCAGGAACCAGAACTGCATGGCCAGCGCCCACCCCACGAGCGCGAGGGTGTACGGATCCACACCGACGGCCGCCGAAACCCCCACGGCGACCAGCACCACCCCGCAGTACACCCCGGTCGGCAGCAGCAGCCGCAGCGCCCGCAGGCCCACCCACCCCGCGGCCCTGCCGCCCGCATCCCGGTGCCGCTCCCAGGAGCCGCCCGCGGCATGCCCGCCGGCGAAGAAGAACAACGGCATGACCTGGAACAGAAGGGTCAGCCACTGGGTCCACGGCATCTCGGCCAACAGCTCCGGCGCCCGGATCTCCCCACCGTCACCCCGCACCAGCCCGGTGATCAGCCAGTGTCCGAACACCACCGCACCGATCGCCCACGCACGCAGGAAGTCGACGTACCGGTCCCTGTTCACAGGCCGCACCGAAGTCCGCTCATGTCCGCGATGCTGCCCCAACGGCCGAGCCACCGCGCCGGTGAGCCCGTGCCGCAACCATTCCGTGCCCGGTACGACACCACACCGCGAACGCCTCGGGCCTTGGCTTGCGAAGAGGCTGTCGAGGCGGACACTGAGGAGTAGGGGCGGGACCGCGACCGGGTGATCAGCCGGATGCCACCGGTACCGCGCGGAATTGCGCATCCCGCATCCCGAATCCCCACCTCCACGGAATGGACAGTCGGGCGGAGGGCCGAGCGATGGCGGCAACCCCTGTGCACAGCATCCCGGACGAGTACGGGGACGTGGCGGGGACGAGAAAATCCTCGTGGCATCAACGGGCCTCCGCCTACGTCGCCGAACTCCAGGGGGAACTGGACGCGATCGAGGCCAGCGGCGAACTGTCGTGCGAGAGGGAGCGGTTGGTGAAGAAGGCCATCGTGCAACTCGGCGCCGCTCGGCAGGCCCTGAACGGCAGGGATACGCCGTTGTCCCTGCTGTCCGGTTCCTCGATGGACCGGGCCTGGGCGAATATCCACCGGGCCGAACTGAGCGTCCTGAAGCTCGCCGGTGAGGCAGACCTCGCCTGGTGGGGAACCGAAGTCCTCGCGCGCGCCAAGCAGCACCTGGGCACCGAGGACCCGCTGCGGAGTGAGCTGGCGGCGCAGGTCCAGACGAACGGGCGGCAGGTCTGCCCCCAGTTCAAGGACCTCGTAGTACGGGCCCTGCGCGCCGCCAACGACGCTCAGGACCTGGAACGAGCGAGGGCGCGAAGCTTCCGCAACATCCTGCTGACGTCCGTACTCCTCACCAGCGTGATCGCCGGACTCCTCGTCCTGTGGGGATACGTCGAACCGTCGGCGATAGCCCAGAAACTCTGCTTCAAATCACCGCAGAACGCGGACTTCTGCCCGATCGGCGGGGCGGCGTCCGGCGGTGACGTCCTCATCGTGGAGTTCTTCGGACTGTGCGGAGCGGCCTTGGCGGGAGCCGTCTCCCTGCGCCACATCCAGGGCACGGCAACGCCGTACATGGTGCCCATCTGCCTTATGCTGCTGCGCCTGCCGATCGGCGCCCTGGCCGCGGTGTTCGGCCTCCTGATAATCCAGGGCGGATTCGTGCCGGGACTCTCGGATCTCGACAGCGGAGCGCAAGTACTCGCCTGGGCCCTGGTGTTCGGCATCGCGCAGGAGACGGTAACCCGTCTCGTCGACGAACAGGGCCAGAAGGTGCTGGGCAACGTCCGCGGACCTTCGCGAGGCTTCGAGGAGGAGGAGGACGATCAGCAGACCCCGTACCGTCCGTCAGCATGACGACGGGCACCCTGAACGAACTGCGGTCAGCGCTGCGGAGCCAAGCGGAGCCCGGCATCCGGGCGCAGCACATGCGGGTACTCAGACCCGCGGACGGCGACGAACTGCTCGGCGTACGCGTCCCGGTGATGCGTGACCTGGCCCGGCGCTACCCGAAGCTGCCGCCGGCGGACGTGGACGTCCTGCTGCACAGCCGGGTGCACGAGGAACGGTTCGTCGGCCTGCTGGTCCTCGCCGAACAGGCGCGGCGTGCGCGGGGCGCCGACCTGAAGGCACTCGTCGACTTCTATCTGGCCCGCACGGATTGCGTGGACAACTGGGATCTGGTGGACTGCTCCGCGCATCTCGTCCTGGGCCCGTGGCTCCTGGACGGCGCACCGCTGGCCGTCCTGGACGAGCTGGCCGCGTCACCGCGGCTGTGGGACCGGAGGATCGCCGTCCTGGCCACGCTGGCACTGATCAGGGCAGGCCGCTTCGAGCCGACCCTCCACCTCGCTCTCACGCTCCGCCGGGATCCGGAACCGCTGATCCACAAGGCGGTGGGCTGGATGCTGAGAGAGATCGGCCGCCGAGACCGGCAGATGATGCTGACCTTCCTCGACCAGCACCTCCCCGACCTCCCGAGGCTCACCGTGCGATACGCCACGGAACACCTGCCACCGGACCAGCGGGCGCGGTACGTGAAGAGGCGGTAGAGCCTGTGCGCCGTCCGACACCGGAGACGCGTGAACGCGTCCGCCTCGGCATGCAGGTTGAGGCCGAACTCGACCTGGACCTCGTCGGGGGACTGCGCCGCCGACTGGATGTGGGAGACGACCGCGTGCATGGCGGGCTGCACGCGGTATATGGCGTCCTCGAAGGAGCGCTGAGCACGTTCGGCGCAATGCGTTCTGCACATCGGCGGGACGGTGGTGAGGCACGGACTTTCCGCCGCGTGATCATGGCTTCTCCGGCGTCCGGTCGGGGACTGCTCGGACCGACATCTGCCGGAGCGACCGCCGTCCCGAGCCGTCTGCTGGGGACCTGTGCGCGCCGCGGCTTCGGCGCCTGGCACGTGGCCGCACATACGCAAAGACCCCACCCTCAGCGTTTCCGCTGACGACGGGGTCTTCAGGCACCTCATACAGGGTGCCCCCGGCAGGATTCGAACCTGCGCACACGGCTCCGGAGGCCGTTGCTCTATCCCCTGAGCTACGGGGGCGTGTCGGTCGCGGTGTTCGCGGCGACGGGTAGAACCCTACCAGTTCTGTCGGGGTGTTCATGAACAGGTTTCCCGGCGTCAGGGGAGGTCGGGCCCGGCCCTCGGGGAGGGGGCAGATCGCGCTTGCGAGGGGAGGGGTGCCCCGCACGGGGTGGAAGTGGGGAAAACCCGGACGCGGTGGCCGGTGTCGACCTACTCTCGACTTGTGCCAGGCGCGTCGGGCCGGGTGCTTGTTGTGGACGACAACAAGGTCATCCGGCAGCTGATCAGGGTCAATCTCGAGCTGGAGGGTCTCGAGGTCGTGACCGCGGCCGATGGTGCCGAGTGTCTGGATGTCGTACATCAGGTGCGGCCCGATGTGGTCACCCTCGACGTCGTGATGCCCCGGTTGGACGGGCTCCGCACCGCCGCACAGTTGCGGAGCGACCCGCGGACCAGTCACCTCCCCCTCGCCATCGTCAGCGCCTGTACGCAGCACGAGGTGGAGGCCGGCCTCGACGTTGGTGTCGACGCGTTCCTCGCCAAGCCCTTCGAACCCGCCGAACTCGTGCGGCTCGTACGGGAGTTGATCGAGCGGGAGCAGAGCGGGGCGTCCGAGGGCGCGGACGGCATGGTGTTCGGGAGTGTGCTCGGAGGCGGAGAGGCCGAGCGAGCCGGCAGCACCGGCGCCTGACCCACACCTTCCCGCCTAATATCCCTCCAGCGACCAGCGACCAGCGACCAGCGACCAGCGGACGGCACCGCACCTGCTCCGCAGCGTCTGCCTCTTGGACGCCAGGGCCCCCGCCCCGCGCCCTCGCCCTTCCGCCCTCGACGCCAGAGTCCGCCCCCCGCCGGCCCGCCCACCCCCCCGGTGACCCGGCCCGACGCAGGGGCCACCCTCCGACCCGCCCAGCCCCGCCCCTCGCGGAAGACCCGTCCACATCCCGGACCCCCGTCCAAACCAACTAGCCTGCCCACCCCCCTCCTCCCCTACGCTTGTCCCGTGACCCCCGTCGAGCTCTCCCGTACCGTGCTGCGCGCGGTGCGTCGTGCTGTCGACGAGGGGGAGCTGAGCGTGACCGTGCCGGGGCGGGCCGTGGTGACCGTGCCAGGGGCCGGGGGGTGTGGGGACTACGCCACCAACATCGCGCTGCAGCTCGCCCGGCCGGCCGGGCAGCCACCGCTGCGCGTCGCCGAGATCCTCCGGTCCCGTCTCGCGGGCGCTGACGGCGTCACCGACGTCGTCGTCACGGGGCCCGGGTTCCTCAACATCAGCTTGCGGAGCGAGTCCTCCGCCGACCTTGTCGGAGAGATCCTGCGGCGCGGGCGGCGGTACGGATACGCCGACGGGCCCACCGGGCAGATCGTCCAGCTCCACGCCCCCCACGAGCTCCGTGCCGTCGTCGTCATGGGTGTCGTCGCCCGGCTGCTGCGCTCCCAGGGGGCCCTCGTCCGCACCAGCTGCGAGGCTCGCCCCGAGCCGGCCTGGACGGACGTCCTCGGCGCCGACGTCGACGCGTACGGCACCCCCGGCGCACCCGCCCCCCTCGACGTCAACGTACGACCCGTACCGGCGCCCCCCGACGACCCGGATCCCACCCGCCTCGGCCGCGACGCCACCCGCTGGGCGCTGCTCCACCCCGCCGCCCACGACCGCCCCCGCCTCAGCGACGACCACCTCGTCCAGCGCGAGAGCAACCCCCTCTTCCGCGTCCGTTACGCCCACGCCCGCACCCGGGCCCTCAGCCGCAACGCCGCCGACCTGCACTTCGACGCCGAACCCGGCGACGTGAGCGACGGCCTCGTCACACCCCTCGCCGACCACCCCCGCGTCCTGGCCCGAGCCGCGGCGCACCGGAGCCCGGACCTCCTGGCCCGGCACCTCGTCACCGTCGCCGACGCCGTTCTGCCTCTCCTGCCCACCGTCCTGCCGCGCGGTGAGGAGAAACCCTCGGCCGCCCACCGTGCCCGGCTCGCCCTCGCCGAAGCCGCCGGGACGGTGCTGGCCGGTGGCCTGTCCCTGCTCGGCATCGACGCACCCCGACACCTCTGAGAGAGCCACCCGAGAAGATGAGCCGTTCCGCACACCCCGCCGGGCCCCGTCACGCCGATGTTCTGCCCGAGGGCCACTACTCGGCCCCGCCCGCCGACCTCAACGCCCTCGACCCGAGGGTGTGGGCGCAGACCGTCGACCGCGACGCGGACGGTGTCGTCACCGTCGGCGGTATCGACGTACAGACCCTCGCCGAGGAGCACGGCACCCCCGCCTACGTCATCGACGAGACGGACTTCCGGGCCCGCGCCCGCGCCTGGCGCACCGCCTTCGGACACGACGCCGACGTCTTCTACGCCGGCAAGGCCTTCCTCTCCCGTGCGATCGTGCGGTGGCTGCACGAGGAAGGGCTCAACCTCGACGTCTGCTCCGGCGGTGAACTCGCCACCGCCCTCTCCGCGGGCATGCCCGCCGACCGCATCGCCTTCCACGGCAACAACAAGTCGGTGCAGGAGATCCACCGGGCCATCGAAGCGGGCGTCGGACGTATCGTCCTCGACTCCTTCCAGGAGATCGTGCGGGTCGCCCACATCGCGCAGTCCCTCGGCAAGCGGCAGCGCGTGCAGATCCGCATCACCGTCGGCGTCGAGGCCCACACGCACGAGTTCATCGCCACCGCCCACGAGGACCAGAAGTTCGGCATCCCGCTGGCCGGCGGACAGGCCGCCGAGGCGGTCCGGCGTGCTCTGCGGCTCGACGGCCTCGAGCTGATCGGGATCCACTCCCACATCGGATCGCAGATCTTCGACATGTCCGGCTTCGAGGTGGCCGCCCACCGGGTGGTCGGGCTGCTGAAGGACATTCGTGACGAGCACGGCGTCGAACTGCCCGAGATCGACCTCGGGGGCGGCCTCGGCATCGCCTACACCAGCGCCGACGACCCCCGCGAGCCCCACGAGATCGCCAAGGCGCTCACCGAGATCGTCACCCGTGAGTGCGAGGCCGCCAAGCTGCGGACGCCCCGGATCTCCGTCGAGCCGGGGCGGGCCATCGTCGGCCCGACCGCCTTCACGCTCTACGAGGTCGGCACCATCAAGCCCCTCGACGGGCTGCGCACGTACGTCTCCGTCGACGGCGGCATGTCCGACAACATCCGTACGGCGCTCTACGACGCCGAGTACAGCGTCGCCCTCGTCTCCCGCAGGAGCGACGCCGAGCCCATGCTCGCCCGCGTCGTCGGCAAGCACTGCGAGAGCGGTGACATCGTGGTGAAGGACGCGTTCCTGCCGGCCGACCTGGCACCGGGTGACCTGATCGCCGTACCGGCGACCGGCGCGTACTGCCGGTCCATGGCCAGCAACTACAACCATGTGCTGCGCCCGCCGGTCGTCGCGGTCAACGCCGGCGAGTCCCGGGTGATCGTCCGCCGCGAGACGGAGGAGGACCTCCTGCGCCTCGACGTCGGGTGAGTCGCCCCGCACAGAAGGGGCGGAAGATCTCCTGTCTCCCGCCCCCGTACAAATGAAATCGATGTCTCACGATCCGGACATGGGATAGAAACTCCCGTCCGGTGAGTGAGACTGGACCAACCGTGACGGTATGAGGAAACGAGGTCGGATGATGCGTACGCGTCCGCTGAAGGTGGCGCTGCTGGGCTGTGGAGTGGTCGGCTCAGAGGTGGCGCGCATCATGACGACGCACGCCGACGACCTCGCCGCCAGGATCGGCGCCCCCGTGGAGCTCGCCGGAGTGGCCGTACGGCGGCCCTCCAAGGTCCGTGAGGGCATCCCCGCGGAGCTGGTCACCACCGACGCCACCGCCCTCGTCAAACGCGGCGACATCGACGTGGTCGTCGAGGTCATCGGCGGGATCGAGCCCGCCCGCAGCCTCATCACCACCGCCTTCGAGCACGGCGCCTCGGTCGTCTCGGCCAACAAGGCGCTGCTCGCCCAGGACGGCGCCGCCCTGCACGCCGCCGCCGAGAACCACGACGCGGACCTCTACTACGAGGCCGCCGTCGCCGGCGCCATCCCGCTGATCCGCCCGCTGCGCGAGTCCCTCGCCGGCGACAAGGTCAACCGGGTGCTCGGCATCGTCAACGGCACGACCAACTTCATCCTCGACAAGATGGACAGCACCGGCGCGGGCTACCAGGAGGCCCTCGACGAGGCCACCGCCCTCGGGTACGCCGAGGCCGACCCGACCGCCGACGTCGAGGGCTTCGACGCCGCCGCCAAGGCCGCCATCCTCGCCGGGATCGCCTTCCACACGCGCGTGCGCCTGGACGACGTCTACCGCGAGGGCATGACCGAGGTCACCGCCGCCGACTTCGCCTCCGCGAGGGAGATGGGCTGCACCATCAAGCTGCTCGCCATCTGCGAGCGGGCCGAGGACGGCGGGTCCGTCACCGCGCGCGTGCACCCCGCGATGATCCCGCTCACCCACCCGCTCGCCTCCGTGCGCGGCGCGTACAACGCCGTGTTCGTCGAGTCCGACGCCTCCGGTCAGCTGATGTTCTACGGCCCCGGCGCCGGCGGCGCCCCCACCGCCTCCGCCGTGCTGGGTGACCTCGTCGCCGTCTGCCGCAACCGGCTCAGCGGCACCACCGGCCCCGGCGAGTCCGCGTACGCCGCCCTGCCCGTGTCGGGCATGGGCGCGGTCGTCACGCGCTACCACATCAGCCTCGACGTGGCGGACAAACCGGGTGTTCTCGCCCAGGTGGCCACCGTCTTCGCCGAGCACGGCGTCTCGATCGATACGGTTCGCCAGCAGGGGAAGGACGGCGAGGCCTCTCTCGTCGTCGTCACGCACCGCGCGTCCGACGCCGCCCTGGGCGGGACCGTCGAGGCGTTGCGCAAGCTCGACACCGTGCGTGGTGTCGCCAGCATCATGCGGGTTGAAGGAGAGTAACCAGCAATGACCCACCAGTGGCGCGGAATCATCGAGGAGTACCGGGACCGGCTTCCGGTGTCCGACACCACGCCGGTCGTGACGCTGCGCGAGGGAGGCACACCCCTCGTGCCCGCGCAGGTGCTCTCCGAGCGCACCGGCTGCGAGGTCCACCTGAAGGTGGAGGGGGCCAACCCCACCGGGTCCTTCAAGGACCGCGGCATGACCATGGCCATCACGCGGGCCAAGGAGGAGGGCGCGAAGGCGGTCATCTGCGCCTCCACCGGCAACACGTCCGCCTCCGCCGCCGCGTACGCGGTGCGCGCGGGCATGGTCTGCGCCGTACTCGTCCCGCAGGGCAAGATCGCGCTCGGCAAGATGGGGCAGGCGCTCGTGCACGGCGCCAAGATCCTCCAGGTCGACGGCAACTTCGACGACTGCCTCACGCTGGCCCGCGCCCTGAGCGACAACTACCCGGT
This sequence comes from Streptomyces resistomycificus, assembly GCF_001514265.1. Taxonomy (GTDB): domain Bacteria; phylum Actinomycetota; class Actinomycetes; order Streptomycetales; family Streptomycetaceae; genus Streptomyces; species Streptomyces resistomycificus. The sequence continues at coordinate 910,093 of NZ_KQ948990.1, forward strand.
GGCGCTGGTCAATTCGGTCAACCCGGTGCGCATCGAGGGCCAGAAGACGGCCGCCTTCGAGATCGTCGACATGCTCGGCGACGCGCCCGACGTCCACGTCCTGCCGGTCGGCAACGCGGGCAACATCACGGCGTACTGGAAGGGCTACAAGGAGTACGCCGCCGACGGCATCGCCGCGAAGACCCCCCGGATGTGGGGCTTCCAGGCGTCCGGCAGTGCCCCGATCGTGCGCGGCGAGGTCGTCAAGGACCCGTCGACCATCGCGACCGCCATCCGGATCGGCAACCCCGCGTCCTGGAACTTCGCGCTGGCCGCGCGGGACGAGTCGGGCGGCTTCATCGACGAGGTGACGGACCGTGAGATCCTGCGCGCCTACCGGCTGTTGGCCGCACAGGAGGGTGTCTTCGTCGAACCGGCGTCGGCCGCGTCCGTGGCCGGTCTGCTGAAGGCCGCCGAGCAGGGCAAGGTCGACCCGGGCCAGACGATCGTGTGCACCGTCACCGGCAACGGCCTCAAGGACCCCGACTGGGCGGTCGCGGGCGCCCCGCAGCCGGTCACCGTCCCGGTCGACGCGGCGACGGCGGCCGAGCGCCTCGGGCTCGCGTAGGCGACGGACCGGGGGCATTCCCCACAGGGGGTGCACGGGGGGCTTACGACACGCATCGTGCGCCTCCTGTGCGCCCTATGTCGCCACAGAACCTTCCTTCGATAGGCTGTACCGAACCCGCCCGCCGCATATGCCTCCGCATATGGCCGGGTGCCGCGCCGTCCCCGCGGCCCGGAAGTGGTTCTCTGGACCCCCCCGAGGGTCTTCCCGTACGTAGCGAATGTCTTTCGACAGTCCCGCAGTTCAAGGAGAGTCATCGAGCGATGGCCGGTCCAGCCTTCCGCGCCGCCGCCGTCCGGGTGCGCGTCCCCGCCACCAGCGCCAACCTCGGCCCGGGCTTCGACGCCCTCGGCCTCTCGCTGGGGCTGTACGACGACGTGGTCGTCCGGGTGGCCGACTCCGGGCTGCACGTCGACATCGCGGGTGAGGGCAGCGAGACGCTGCCGCGCGACGAGAACCACCTGCTCGTACGGTCCCTGCGCACCGCCTTCGACCTGCTGGGCGGACAGCCGCGCGGCCTCGAGATCGTCTGCGCGAACCGCATCCCGCACGGCCGGGGCCTCGGCTCCTCCTCGGCCGCCATCTGCGCCGGCATCGTCGCCGCGCGTGCCGTGACCATAGGCGGCGACTCCAGGCTCGACGACACGGCCCTGCTGGAGCTGGCGACCGAGATCGAGGGCCACCCCGACAACGTGGCGGCCTGTCTGCTCGGCGGTTTCACGCTCTCCTGGATGGAGGCCGGAGCCGCCCGGGCGATCAGGATGGAGCCCGCCGATTCCATCGTTCCGGTGGTTTTCGTGCCCGGTAAGCCGCTTCTGACGGAGACCGCGCGCGGTCTGCTCCCGCGCACCGTGCCGCACGTCGACGCCGCCACCAACGCGGGCCGCGCAGCGCTGCTCGTCGAGGCCCTGACCAGGCGCCCCGAGCTGCTGCTGCCCGCCACCGAGGACCGTCTCCACCAGGAGTACCGCGCACCGGCCATGCCGGAGAGCGCGGCGCTGGTGGAGCGACTGCGGGCCGACGGAGTCCCGGCGGTCATCTCCGGCGCGGGCCCCACGGTGCTCGCGCTGGTCGACGTCGAGAGCGCCGACAAGGTCGCACATCTGGCGGGCGGGGGCTGGGCCGCGAACCGGCTGGAACTCGACGCCCAGGGGGCCAGCGTGCTGCCGCTGGCGCCCGCCAGTGACATCTAAAATCCGGCGGTTGCCGGATTTCGAGAGGGGGAATGTTTGTTGGATCCGGTAGTGTTAACCTCAAGTCTGCACCCGACCCCACCATGGCGAGGTGCTTCGTGTCCCCGTCCGGGACAGACATTCTTCCGGGAGCCTCCCAAGCCGCACTGTGTTTCGTACGACGTACGCGGGCAGTACCTCGTACGCGGGCACTGAGCGACTTGCCGGGCACGCTCCGGAACAGGTGCGACCAAGCCGCGTGACACGGACACTCAGTGCCACGGCTCCGGGAAGCGCCGTCACCACATTCCTCCGCCGCCACAGGCGGACCACCGCCCCGGCACGGTCCACACAGCAAGGACCACTGTCGGACAGCACAAACGGTCGCCGAGCCAGACAGGCCGACGTCCGCTCCAGGGAAGGACCCTTCGTGAGCGACACCACCGATCTGATGGGCGCACGTGTCGAGGAGACCGCTGCCGCGCCCGCCACGGACGCCTCCGCGCCTGCCAGCGGTGCCGGCTCCCGGCGGCGCCGCGGTACCGGCCTCGAGGGCATGGTGCTGGCCGAGCTGCAGCAGGTCGCCTCGGGCCTCGGTATCAGGGGCACCGCGCGGATGCGCAAGAGCCAGCTGATCGAGGTCATCAAGGAAGCGCAGGCAGGTGGGGGCGCCGCTCCGGCCGCGAAGGCCGAGACCGCCACCGAGACCAAGCCGAAGCGCCGGGCCACCTCCAAGGCCCGTACCGGCGACGACGCCGCTCCCGCCGCCGCGAAGAAGGCGGCCGCGAAGTCCGAGGCCGCCGCCGACAAGGCCGTGGCCCAGCAGCAGATCGACATCCCCGGCCAGCCGGCCGGCGGCCCCTCCCGCGCGAGCGCGGCCGAGCGTGGGGCAGACGCCGAGCGTGGGGGAGACGACGCTCCCGCGGAGCGTCGCCGTCGCCGCGCCACCGCCGAGGCAGGCAGCCCCGAGACGATCGTCGCCGAGGCGAAGAGCGAGCCGAAGGCCGAGGCGTCCGCGCCGCAGGCGCAGGGCGAGGCCAAGGGCGGCGACGACGGTGGCGAGGGCCGCCGTCGGGACCGTCGTGAGCGCGGCCGTGACCGCGACCGCGGTGACCGCCGCAAGGGCGACGACCAGCAGGGCGGCCAGGGTGGCGGCCAGCAGCGTCAGGACCGCCAGCAGCAGCAGAGCGGCGGCGGTGGTCGTCAGGACCGCCAGGACCGCCAGCGCGACAACGGCCCGCAGGACGACGACGACTTCGAGGGCGGCCGCCGTGGCCGTCGCGGCCGCTACCGCGACCGCCGTGGCCGTCGTGGCCGTGACGAGATGGGCGGCCCCGAGCCGCAGCTCGCCGACGACGACGTCCTGATCCCCGTCGCGGGCATCCTGGACATCCTCGACAACTACGCCTTCATCCGTACGTCGGGCTACCTGCCCGGCCCCAACGACGTGTACGTCTCCCTCGCCCAGGTCCGCAAGAACGGTCTGCGCAAGGGTGACCACGTCACCGGTGCCGTGCGTCAGCCCAAGGACGGCGAGCGCCGCGAGAAGTTCAACGCGCTGGTCCGACTGGACTCCCAGAACGGCATGGCGCCCGAATCCGGGCGCGGGCGGCCGGAGTTCAACAAGCTGACGCCGCTGTACCCGCAGGACCGCCTCCGCCTGGAGACGGACCCGGGCGTCCTCACCACCCGCATCATCGACCTCGTCGCGCCGATCGGTAAGGGCCAGCGCGGTCTGATCGTGGCCCCGCCGAAGACCGGCAAGACCATGATCATGCAGGCGATCGCCAACGCGATCACGCACAACAACCCCGAGTGCCACCTGATGGTCGTCCTGGTCGACGAGCGTCCGGAAGAGGTCACCGACATGCAGCGGTCGGTGAAGGGCGAGGTCATCTCCTCGACCTTCGACCGCCCGGCCGAGGACCACACCACGGTCGCCGAGCTCGCCATCGAGCGCGCCAAGCGCCTCGTGGAGCTGGGCCACGACGTCGTCGTGCTGCTCGACTCGATCACGCGTCTGGGCCGTGCGTACAACCTCGCCGCCCCGGCCTCCGGCCGCATCCTGTCCGGTGGTGTCGACTCGACCGCCCTGTACCCGCCGAAGCGCTTCTTCGGTGCGGCCCGCAACATCGAGGACGGCGGCTCGCTGACCATCCTCGCCACCGCGCTGGTGGACACCGGGTCCCGCATGGACGAGGTCATCTTCGAGGAGTTCAAGGGCACCGGCAACGCGGAGCTCAAGCTCGACCGCAAGCTCGCCGACAAGCGCATCTTCCCGGCGGTGGACGTGGACGCGTCCGGCACCCGTAAGGAAGAGATCCTGCTCGGCAGCGACGAGCTCGCCATCACCTGGAAGCTGCGTCGCGTGCTGCACGCGCTCGACCAGCAGCAGGCGATCGAGCTGCTTCTCGACAAGATGAGGCAGACCAAGTCGAACGCCGAGTTCCTGATGCAGATCCAGAAGACGACGCCGACGCCGGGCAACGGCGACTGACGTCAGTCCTCCGAAGGGCCGCTCCTGTCTGCTTCAGGGGCGGCCCTTTCTGCTGCTCTCACCGGGCGGGATACGATCACGCTCTTCGGTCATTCATTCGACCGCGAACTCATGATCCCTAGGGGGGGACTACTCACGTGGGTACACCCATGTCCGGTGGCGGTGGCCGGCACAGACGCCGGATACGGATCGCCCTGCCCGTCGGCGCGGCCGCCGTGGCCGCGGCCGTGGCCGCCGCGCTGCTGACGTCGTCCGCGGGCGCCACCACGGGCTTCACGCCGAAAGCACCGGCCAGGACCGCCGTCGCCGAGCCCTCGCTCGCCGAGCTGAAGCAGCGCATCGCCGCCGCCATGGCCGGTGACGACGTCCCCGGCGGCACGACGACACGGACGTCGTTCGCGGGTGACACCACCACCGGCACCAGCACTGGCACCGGCACGGTCGACCCGAAGATCATCGGCGGGACCACGACCACCATCACCAGCGCCCCGTGGATGGCGCAGCTCTGGTACACCGACAACCAGGGCACGACCGACGAGAGCGACGACACCGGCTTCTTCTGCGGCGGCGCCGTGATCTCGCCGACGAAGATCCTCACCGCCGCGCACTGCGTGAAGGGCTACGACTGGACCGCCGGCAGTGCCGTCGTGACCGGCACCTCCCAACTGCCTTCGGGGGGCGACCTGCACGGCGGCACAGCCAAGGGCGTGCTGCGGCAGTGGTACCACCCGGACTACAGCTCCCGGACCCTCAGCAACGACATCGCGGTCCTCACCCTGACCGGCCCGATCAAGGCCACGCCGATCCGCATGACGACGTCCGGCGACACCGCCTCGTACGCGGCCGGCACCAGTGCCAAGGTCTACGGCTGGGGCCGCACGAGCTCCACCAGCGAGAACATCTCCGAGACCCTGAAGACGGCCACGCTGCCGATCCAGTCCGACGCCACCTGCGCCGGCTACTACGGCGCCGACTTCGTCAAGGGCCCCATGGTCTGCGCCGGCAAGCCCGCCACCGGCAGCGACACCGGCACCACCTCCGCCTGCAACGGCGACTCCGGCGGCCCGCTGGTCGTGAACAACCGGATCGTGGGCGTCGTCTCCTGGGGTGTCACCGACTGTGTGAAGAAGGGCGCCTACAGCGTCTTCACCAAGGTCAGCAAGATGGTCGGCGCCGCCTACCCGCGGGTCGACGACACCAACCTGAGCCTCGACCACAAGGCCGACCTGTGGGTGCGCAACGCCTCCACCAAGACCGGCTACGAGAAGGACTCCAAGGGCACCTCCTTCGGCGCCCGCCAGTCCTGGGGCAACTGGAGCGGCGTCAACGTCGTCCTGCAGACCGACCTCAACCGGGACGGCTACCAGGACTTCGTCTACCGGGTCGCCTCCACCGGCGACGTCTACTGGTGGCGCTACGTCCCGGCCACCGAGAGCTGGGCCGACCCCAAGAAGATCTTCGGCGACTGGAAGTCCCGCACCCGGATCGTCGCCCCCGGTGACGTCACCGGCGACTACCTGGCCGACCTGCTGTCGGTCGACTCCGCCGGCGCGCTGTGGATCTACCCGGGCAAGGGCGACGGCACCTTCGGCGCCCGGGTGAAGGTGAGCTCCGGGTGGAACCAGTACAACTCCCTGCGCGGCCACGGTGACTTCAGCGGTGACGGCAAGACCGATCTGATCGCCCGCGCCTCGAACGGCGCCGTGTACCTGTACAAGGGCACCGGCAAGTCCGGCTCCGGCGCCTTCTCCACCCGGGTCAAGGTGCGCACCTGGAGCAGCACCACGTACAACGCCTTCGACGCGGTCGGCGACGTGAGCGGCGACGGCAAGGCCGACTTCCTGGCCCGTACGCCCGGCGGCACGCTCTATCTGTACAAGGGCACCGGAAAGGCCACGAGCGAGATCTTTGCCACAAGGATCTCCGTCGGGACCGATTTCAAGCAGTACGACATCTTCGGCTGAAATCGCTGGTGAGCGGGGTTCGCCCCGAATAGCCCCGTTACGCGCTGTGGCCACCGCTTCACAGGGTGGCCACAGTGCGTTGTGCAACCCTTTCCCGGGTTTCGCCGTCTGACCAGGCGGAGCGACGATGGCGCGGTACGGGTCGCTTCGGCCACGCCTGACCCTGAAAGCAGGGGGTAACCGACCGAGGAGACAAGAGGAGCACATGTCCGCCGAGAGCACGCCGGAGCCCGGTATACCGGGTGCGTCCGGCCCAGCGGGTGAGCCCGGCACCGCCGGCCGCCACCGAGCCAAGGGCAGTCGCCGAAAGCCCCGGGCCAAGCGCAAGGGCCTCCTCGTGACGGCCTGGACCGCCGCCGGCATCGTCGTCCTCGGCGGCACCGGAGCCGGCTACCTCTACTTCAAGCTCAACGGCAACATCAAGAGCGTCAACATCGACCAGGCCCTCGGCAGCGCCCGGCCGACGAAGGTCGACAACGGCTCCGAGAACATCCTCGTCCTCGGCTCGGACACCCGCGCCGGCAGCAACAAGAAGCTCGGCGGCGGCGCCGACGACGGCAGCGCCCGCTCCGACACCGCGATGATCGTGCACGTCTACAAGGGCCACAAGAAGGCAAGCGTGGTCTCCATACCCCGCGACACCATCATCGACCGCCCCGAGTGCACCGACACCAAGGGCGAGACGCACGACGCCGCGTCCGGCGTGATGTTCAACTCCGCCTACTCGACCGGGGGCGCCGCCTGCGCGGTGAAGACCGTCGAGAGCATCAGCGGCATCCGCATGGACCACTACCTCGAGGTCGACTTCAGCGGCTTCGAGAAGATCATCGACGAGCTCGGCGGCGTCAAGGTCACCACGACCAAGGACATCAAGGACGACGACAGCCACCTCGACCTGAAGGCCGGCACGCACCAGCTCGGCGGTGAGCAGGCCCTCGGCCTGGTCCGCACCCGGCACGGCGTCGGCGACGGCTCCGACCTCGGCCGCATCCAGCTCCAGCAGGCCTTCATCAAGGCACTGATCAACCAGGTCAAGAGCATCAACCTGTTCGGCGACGGCACCAAGCTGTACGACCTCGCCAACACCGCCACCAAGGCCGTCACGACCGACTCCGACCTGGGCTCGATCAACTCGCTCATGTCCTTCGCCGGCGGGCTCAAGAACATCAGCGCCTCCCACATGCACATGGTCACGATGCCGGTCCAGTACGACCCGGCGGACCCGAACCGGGTGATCGTCAGGGAGGCCCAGGCCAAGCAGGTGTGGAACGCCCTGGAGAACGACAAGGCGATCCCGAAGTCGGCCACCGAAGGCACGGCCACCGGTGACGCCAAGGGAGTCGTGAGCGCCGGTTAGAGGTGTGCGACCGCACCCGTGGGCGGCTCCGTCGCGTGAGCGCGATCAGCCCCCACCGGCCCACGGGGAATACCTGACCCCCGCCCCCGGTTTTGGGGGATGGCCCCAGTCCTGGCAGACTGGTACGTCGGCTCCGGTTCACGCCTCCGCATCCCGCGGCTGCGACCCGGCGCCCTCCCGAAACTAGGAGACACCTTGAAGCGCGACATCCACCCCGAGTACGTCGAGACGCAGGTCAGCTGCACCTGTGGCGCGTCGTTCACCACCCGGAGCACCATCGACTCCGGCACCATCCGTGCCGAGGTCTGCTCCGAGTGCCACCCGTTCTACACGGGCAAGCAGAAGATCCTCGACACCGGTGGCCGTGTGGCCCGCTTCGAGGCCCGCTTCGGCAAGGCCGCCGGCTCCAAGAAGTAGCGAGCCCCATTTCGCCGGTCCACGGTCGCGCCCCTTCACCGGGCGCACCGGGACCGGCGTTTTTGGTCGCCCGCCTTCCCTTTCACCCGCAGTAACAGGAGCCCTGAGATGTTCGAGGCCGTCGAGGACCTCGTCGGTGAGCACGCCGACCTGGAGAAGAAGCTGGCCGACCCGTCGGTCCACGCCGACCAGGCCAACGCGCGCAAGCTGAACAAGCGGTACGCCGAGCTCACCCCGATCGTCGCCACGTACCGCTCCTGGAAGCAGACCGGTGACGACATCGAGACCGGGCGCGAGTACGCCGCCGTCGACCCGGACTTCGCCGCAGAGGTCAAGGACCTGGAGAAGCAGCGCGAGGAGCTGACCGAGAAGCTGCGCCTCCTCCTCGTCCCGCGTGACCCCAGCGACGACAAGGACGTCATCCTCGAGATCAAGGCGGGCGCGGGTGGCGACGAGTCGGCCCTGTTCGCCGGCGACCTGCTGCGGATGTACCTGCGCTACGCCGAGCGGGTCGGCTGGAAGACCGAGATCATCGACGCCACCGAGTCCGAGCTGGGCGGCTACAAGGACGTCCAGGTCGCCGTGAAGACCAAGGGTGGCCAGGGCGCCACCGAACCCGGCCAAGGCGTCTGGGCCCGCCTCAAGTACGAGGGCGGCGTGCACCGCGTGCAGCGTGTGCCCGCGACCGAGTCCCAGGGCCGTATCCACACCTCCGCCGCCGGTGTCCTCGTGACCCCCGAGGCCGAGGAGGTCGACGTGGAGATCAACCCCAACGACCTCCGCATCGACGTCTACCGGTCCTCCGGGCCCGGTGGCCAGTCCGTCAACACCACCGACTCCGCCGTGCGCATCACGCACGTTCCCACCGGAGTCGTCGCCTCCTGCCAGAACGAGAAGAGCCAGCTGCAGAACAAGGAGCAGGCGATGCGTATCCTGCGCTCCAGGCTGCTCGCGGCGGCGCAGGAGGAGGCGGAGCGGGAGGCCGCGGACGCCCGCCGCAGCCAGGTCCGCACCGTCGACCGCTCCGAGAAGATCCGCACCTACAACTTCCCGGAGAACCGCATCTCGGACCACCGCGTCGGCTTCAAGGCGTACAACCTGGACCAGGTCCTGGACGGCGACCTCGACGCGATGATCCAGGCCTGCGTCGACGCGGACTCGGCCGCCAAGCTCGCGGCCGCGTAAGAGGCGTACCCACGCTCCAGTACGACACGGAGGACTTGCGTGAACCTGCTGCTCGCAGAGGTGGCCCAGGCCACCCAGCGGCTGGCCGACGCCGGCGTGCCCTCGCCGCGCAACGACGCGGAGGAGCTCGCCGCGTTCGTGCACGGCGTGAAGCGGGGCGAGCTGCACTCCGTGAAGGACTCGGACTTCGACGCCCGCTACTGGGAGGTCATCGCCCGGCGTGAACAGCGCGAGCCGCTGCAGCACATCACCGGGCGGGCCTTCTTCCGGTACCTGGAACTCCAGGTCGGGCCAGGCGTGTTCGTGCCGCGTCCCGAGACGGAGTCCGTGGTCGGGTGGGCCATAGACGCCGTACGGGCCATGGACGTCGTGGAGCCCTGCATCGTCGACCTCTGCACCGGCTCCGGCGCCATCGCGCTCGCCCTCGCCCAGGAGGTCCCGCGCTCCCGCGTGCACGCCGTGGAGCTGTCCGAGGACGCCCTGAGGTGGACGCGCAAGAACACGGAGGGGTCCAGGGTCGACCTGCGTCAGGGCAACGCCCTGGACGCCTTCCCCGACCTCGACGGCCAGGTCGACCTGGTCATCTCCAACCCGCCGTACATCCCGCTCACCGAATGGGAGTACGTCGCACCCGAGGCACGGGACTACGACCCCGAACTCGCCCTGTTCTCGGGGGAGGACGGCCTCGACCTGATCCGCGGCATCGAACGCACCGCACACCGGCTCCTTCGCCCGGGCGGTGTCGTCGTCATCGAGCACGCCGACACCCAGGGCGGCCAGGTGCCGTGGATCTTCACCGAGGAGCGGGGCTGGGCCGACGCGGCCGACCACCCCGACCTCAACAACCGCCCCCGCTTCGCGACCGCCCGCAGGGCGACGCCGTGAACGCCCCCCAGACCGTTTCCCGGAAGTACGTGTACTTCGTGTACGAGGAGGCCCGCTAGACATGGCTCGGCGATACGACACCAATGACGCGACCGACCGCACGACCGGTCTGCGCGAGGCCGCGTCCGCCGTCCGCCGTGGCGAGCTCGTGGTGCTGCCGACCGACACGGTGTACGGCATCGGCGCCGACGCGTTCTCCTCGGAAGCGGTGTCGGACCTCCTGGAGGCCAAGGGCCGGGGCCGCAACATGCCCACCCCTGTCCTGATCGGCTCCCCGAACACCCTCCACGGTCTCGTCACGGACTTCTCCGAGCTGGCCTGGGAGCTCGTCGACGCCTTCTGGCCGGGCGCGCTCACCCTCGTCGCCAGGCACCAGCCGTCGCTGCAGTGGGACCTGGGCGACACCCGGGGCACCGTCGCCGTGCGCATGCCGCTGCACCCGGTCGCCATCGAGCTGCTGACCGAGGTCGGCCCGATGGCGGTCTCCTCGGCGAACCTGACGGGCCACCCGGCGCCGGAGGACTGTGACGCGGCGCAGGAGATGCTCGGCGACTCGGTCTCCGTGTACCTGGACGGCGGCCCGACCCCCGGCAACGTCCCGTCGTCGATCGTCGACGTCACCCGCGAGGTACCGCTGCTGCTGCGCGCGGGTGCGATCTCGGCCGACGAGCTGCGCAAGGTCGTACCCGACCTCGAGGTGGCGAATTGACGGCCCCTGACGCGGGGCGTGGCATAGGCAACGGGGAAGAGACAGGGACCTTCGGGCTCCCCATGAACAACTTCCGGATCCTCCACGTCAGCACCGGCAACGTGTGCCGCTCGCCGATCACCGAGCGGCTGACCCGCCATGCCCTGGCGGACCGGCTCGGCGACCCGCTGTGGGGCGGGCTGATCGTGGAGAGCGCCGGCACCTGGGGCCACGAGGGCGCGCCCATGGAGGCCAACGCGGAGACCGTGCTGGCCGACTTCGGCGCGGACGCCTCCGGCTTCACGGGCCGCGAACTGCTCGACGAGCACGTCATCATGGCCGACCTGGTCCTGACCGCGACCCGCGACCACCGCGCCCAGGTCATCTCCATGGGCCACTCGGCGGGCCTGCGCACCTTCACCCTGAAGGAGTTCACCCGCCTGGTGAAGGCGATAGACCCCGCGACCCTGCCGCCCCTGGAGGACGGCATGGTCGCCCGCGCCCGGGCCCTGGTCCGCGCCGCGGCGGCTCTACGCGGGTGGCTCCTGGCCCCCACGGCCGAGGCGGACGAGGTCTTCGACCCCTACGGCGCCCCGCTGCCGTTCTTCCGCTCCATCGGGGACGAGATAAACCAGGCACTGGACCCGGTGGTCACGGCGTTGACGGGCGTGCCCGCGCGCACCTGACGAGGGCGCGGGCACGGCCGGTGGTGCGGGGACGCGTCGGGGGTGTCCCCGCAAGGGCGTAACAGCCGAGCACCCCACGCGTCCCGGGCCTACATTGGTCGTACGTCACCGTCGACGCCCGGAGCCCACCATGTCGGTCACCCACGCCCCCGAGACCGCCGACGCCCTGCTGCGGCAGGACCCCGAGCTGGCCGAGATCCTGCTCGGGGAGCTCGACCGGCAGTCGACGTCGCTGCAGCTGATCGCCGCCGAGAACTTCTGCTCGCCGGCCGTCCTGGCGGCCCTCGGCTCGCCGCTCGCCAACAAGTACGCCGAGGGGTATCCGGGCGCCCGGCACCACGGCGGCTGCGAGATGGTCGACGTCGCCGAGCGGATCGCCGTGGAGCGCGCGAAGGCGCTCTTCGGGGCCGCGCACGCCAACGTGCAGTCCCACTCCGGCTCGTCGGCCGTGCTGGCCGCGTACGCCGCCCTGCTGCGCCCCGGCGACACCGTCCTGGCCCTCGGCCTGCCCTACGGCGGCCACCTCACGCACGGCTCCCCGGCCAACTTCTCCGGCCGCTGGTTCGACTTCGTGGGCTACGGGGTGGACGCCGAGACCGGGTTCATCGACCACGAGCAGGTCCGCACCCTCGCCCGTACGCACCGGCCCAAGGCGATCGTCTGCGGGTCCATCGCCTATCCCCGGCACATCGACTACGCCTTCTTCCGGGAGGTCGCCGACGAGGTGGGCGCGTATCTGATCGCGGACGCCGCCCATCCCATCGGGCTCGTCGCCGGGGGAGCGGCGCCCAGTCCGGTGCCGTACGCCGATGTGGTGTGCGCCACCACCCACAAGGTGCTGCGCGGACCGCGCGGCGGCATGATCCTGTGCGGCGCGGACCTCGCCGAGCGGGTCGACCGGGCCGTCTTCCCGTTCACGCAGGGCGGTGCGCAGATGCACACCATCGCCGCCAAGGCGGTCGCGTTCGGCGAGGCGGCGACCCCGGCCTTCACGGCGTACGCCCATCAGGTGGTGGCCAACGCCCGGGTGCTGGCGGCAGCGCTCGCCGCCGAGGGGCTCGTCATCACCACCGGCGGCACCGACACCCATCTCGTGACGGCCGACCCGGCGCCTCTCGGCGTCGACGGGCGCTCCGCCCGCGGCCGTCTCGCCGCCGCGGGGATGGTGCTCGACTGCTGTGCGCTGCCGCACGCGGACGTCCGTGGCCTGCGGCTGGGCACCGCGGCCGTGACCACCCAGGGGATGGGGGAGGCGGAGATGGTGAAGATCGCCGTACTCTTCGCGGGGGTGCTCAGAGGCGAGGTGGACAGCCAGCGGGCCCGTGAAGAAGTGCGGGAGCTGGTCGGTGGATTTCCGCCCTATCCCGCCTGAGCGGGGGTAGACGCACCAGGGTGCACAGCCACTCGTGCAACCATCGTCGCTACCCGGAAGTCCCCACTCGTAAGCGTCCGTCGCTAGGGTGTGGGGCTGAGATGGCCAGCGAGACCTGTGGGGAAGCCCGTGCGTGAATACCTGCTGACGCTCTGCATCACGGCCGCGGTGACGTATCTGCTGACAGGGCCGGTACGGAAGTTCGCGATCGTGGCCGGAGCGATGCCGGCGATCCGGGCCCGTGACGTGCACCGGGAACCGACGCCGCGGCTCGGCGGTATCGCCATGTTCTTCGGACTGTGCGCGGGGCTGCTGGCCGCCGACCACCTCACCAACCTCAACCAGGTCTTCGCCAAGTCCAACGAGCCGCGGGCGCTGCTCTCCGGGGCGGCGCTGATCTGGCTGATCGGTGTGCTGGACGACAAGTTCGAGATCGACGCCCTGATCAAGCTCGGCGGCCAGATGATCGCCGCGGGCGTGATGGTCATGCAGGGTCTGACGATCCTGTGGCTGCCGATCCCGACCGTGGGCAACGTCGCGCTGACCCAGTGGCAGGGCACCCTGCTGACGGTCGCGCTCGTCGTCATCACCATCAACGCGGTGAACTTCGTCGACGGCCTCGACGGCCTCGCCGCCGGCATGGTGTGCATCGCCTCGGCCGCGTTCTTCCTGTACGCCTACCGCGTCTGGGTCTCGTACGGCATCGAGGCCGCCGCCCCGGCCACGCTGTTCTCGGCGATCCTGATGGGCATGTGCCTCGGCTTCCTGCCGCACAACATGCACCCCGCGCGGATCTTCATGGGCGACTCCGGTTCGATGCTCATCGGTCTGGTGCTGGCGGCCGGCGCGATCTCCATCACCGGGCAGGTCGACCCGGACGCGCTGAAGCTGTTCGCCGGGTCCGAGAAGGCGGCGGTGCACCAGACGGTCCCCGTCTACATCCCCCTGCTGCTGCCGCTGACGATCATCGCGATCCCGGCCGCCGACCTGATCCTGGCGATCGTGCGCCGTACCTGGCGCGGCCAGTCGCCGTTCGCGGCGGACCGCGGGCACCTGCACCACCGGCTGCTGGAGATCGGGCACTCGCACAGCCGGGCGGTCCTGATCATGTACTTCTGGTCGGCGCTGATCGCCTTCGGCGCGCTCGCCTACTCGGTGAACTCGGCGTCCATGTGGATCGTGCTGGGCGTGGTCTTCCTCAGCGCGATCGGGCTGATCCTGCTCCTGCTGCCCCGCTTCACGCCGCGCACCCCGCGGTGGGCCGAGCACTTCGTGCCGCCGCGCTACCGCCGCCGCCGGGCCGAGGCGGAACCCGCGGCCGTCACGGAGCCGGCCGCGTCCGAGGAGGGCACCCCTCTCGAGGAGGAGCCGCGTACCCCGGTCGCCGCCGGGGTGGCCGGCGTCAACGGGGCGACCGCCCTCGGTGCCCGTTCGCACCTCCTGGACCGGGGTAAGGCCGAGTCGTCGCGCTGACGCCCAAGGTAAGAATCTGACTAAAGCATTGCCAACGCGTGGGGGTTGGGCAGGGGAGCAAACTTCCCCAATACCAGACAACCCGGTCGCGTTCCTGCACAGACGGGCAGGTTCACTCTCATGTGTGACAGTGGGCACACCCACTTGGTAAAGACCGCATCAAATAGTTTGTGATACGGTTCACGAGAACCCGGGGTAGAGCCGAAGGACCGCAGTGCGACGGTCCCTTGGCGTGTGGCTCACGCTCAGCCCGGGTCTACGCTCGTCCATGACGACACCCCTGCCCCCCTGCGAAAGCGGAGTTGCCGCCATGCCGTCCAACGACGTCCGGATCCTGCTCCAGGCTGCTGTGCCCACAGCTGCCGTCGGCGCTGTTGCCGCCGTCGTCAGTGGTGTGGTCGCCGGCGGCAAGGGGGCGATCGGGGCGATCGTGGCCGCGGTGGTCGTCATTCTCTTCATGGGGATCGGCCTCTACGTTCTGCAGCGCACTGCCAAATCGCTTCCGCACCTGTTCCAAGCGATGGGTCTGATGCTCTACACGGCGCAGATCCTGCTGTTGTTCATCTTCATGGCCGCCTTCAAGGACACGACGCTGTTCAATCCGAAGGCCTTCGCGGTCACTCTGCTTGTCGGCACACTGGCCTGGATCGCCGCTCAGGCGTGGGCCCACATGAAGTCCAAGATCCTCTACGTCGAACCCGATTCGAGCACCCCCGAGAAGGGCGAGAAGCCCGAAAAATCAGGGCACTCGTCGTGAGGGATAGGGTCGGGATAAAGGCGTCTGAGATCTCCTGCTATCGTCCGGTGCCAACTGCGGCATCGCGGGCGCGGGCATCCGAGCTGACGCCTGCTCAATCGCGAGGCGAGATGCCCCACAGCCGCCCCCACATCCGTAACACCAGTCCCGTGCCGAACCGCGGTGGTACACCGCGCCGACACAACGAGGTTGCCGTACCCATGCGTCACGCTGAAGGAGCCCGCGGTGAGTGCTGACCCGACGCAGGTGCTCGCCTTCGAGACCGACTGCCACATCTTCGACGGATGTGGCTTCCCGGCCCCCGGCCTGCACTCGTTCCTGTTCGAGCCCATCTGGGGCCACCAGGACGACGCCGTCTACTTCAACAAGACGATGCTGCTGGCCCTGCTCGGCTCGGTCATCATCATCGGCTTCTTCTGGGCCGCTTTCCGTAAGCCCAAGGTCGTCCCCGGCAAGCTGCAGCTGGTTGCCGAGGCCGGCTACGACTTCATCCGCCGTGGTGTCGTCTACGAGACCATCGGCAAGAAGGAAGGCGAGAAGTACGTCCCTCTGGTCGTCTCGCTCTTCTTCTTCATCTGGATGATGAACCTCTGGTCGATCGTTCCGATCGCCCAGTTCCCGGTGACGTCGATCATTTCCTACCCGTTGGTCCTGGCGCTGATCGTCTACATCCTCTGGGTCTCGTTGACGTTCAAGCGCCACGGTTTCGTCGGCGCCTTCAAGAACTTCACCGGTTACGACAAGTCGCTCGGTGCGGTGCTGCCGCTGTCGATGACGATCGAGTTCTTCTCGAACCTGCTCGTCCGTCCCTTCACGCACGCCGTCCGACTCTTCGCGAACATGTTCGCGGGCCACACGCTGCTGCTGCTCTTCACGATCGCCAGCTGGTACCTGCTGAACGGCATCGGCATCGCCTACGCCGGTGTCTCGTTCATCATGGTCATCGTCATGACGGCCTTCGAGCTCTTCGTTCAGGCCCTTCAGGCGTACGTCTTCGTGCTCCTGACGTGCAGCTTCATCCAGGGCGCGCTCGCCGAGCACCACTGAGCACGCACGCCCTTACACACCCCTGAAGACGTCCGGTGGCCAACCCCCACCGGTCCTTGAAAGAGAAGGAAGAACTGGCATGTCTACTCTTGCCGCTGTCACCGGTGACCTCAAGGCTCTCGGCTCCATCGGCTACGGTCTCGCCGCCATCGGCCCCGGCGTCGGCGTCGGCATCATCTTCGGTAACGGCACCCAGGCCCTGGCCCGCCAGCCCGAGGCTGCCGGCCTGATCCGTGCCAACCAGATCCTGGGCTTCGCCTTCTGTGAGGCGCTCGCCCTGATCGGTCTGGTTATGCCGTTCGTCTACGGCTCCTGATCGCTTCAGGCTGACGACCAGCAACCCAGACGAAAGGCAACGACATGAGCCACCTGCTCATTCAGATGGCGGCTGAGGGGGAGACCGAGAACCCCCTCATCCCGCCGATCCCCGAGCTCGTCATCGGCCTCATCGCCTTCGTCATCGTCTTCGGCTTCCTTGCCAAGAAGCTCCTCCCGAACATCAACAAGGTTCTGGAAGAGCGCCGCGAGGCCATCGAGGGCGGTATCGAGAAGGCCGAGGCCGCGCAGACCGAGGCCCAGAGCGTCCTCGAGCAGTACAAGGCCCAGCTCGCCGAGGCCCGTCACGAGGCCGCGCGGCTGCGCCAGGAGGCGCAGGAGCAGGGTGCCGCGCTCATCGCCGAGATGCGTGCGGAAGGCCAGCGGCAGCGCGAGGAGATCGTCGCCGCCGGTCACTCCCAGATCGAGGCCGACCGCAAGGCCGCCGCGTCCGCGCTCCGTCAGGACGTCGGCTCGCTGGCGACCGAGCTGGCCGGCAAGCTCGTCGGTGAGTCCCTCGAGGACCACGCCCGGCAGAGCCGTGTGATCGACCGCTTCCTCGACGACCTCGAGGAGAAGGCCGAGGCCACCCGATGAACGGAGCGAGCCGCGAGGCCCTGGCAGCCGCACGCGAGCGTCTCGACGCGCTGACGGACTCCACGTCCGTGGACGCCGGCTCGCTCGCCGACGAGCTGGCCGCCGTCACCGCGCTGCTCGACCGCGAGGTGTCGCTGCGTCGGGTCCTGACCGACCCGGCGCAGCCCGGCGAGGCCAAGGCCGAACTGGCCCAGCGCCTGCTCGGCTCCCAGGTCAGTGGCGAGAGCGCCGACCTGGTGTCCGGCATGGTGCGTTCCCGCTGGTCGCAGTCGCGCGACCTGGTGGACGCGCTGGAGGAGCTGGCGGCCCTCGCCGACCTCACCGCCGCGCAGAAGGCGGGCACGCTCGACAGCGTCGAGGACGAGCTGTTCCGGTTCGGCCGGATCGTCGCCTCGAACACCGAGCTGCGCGCCGCGCTGACCGACCGCAAGGCCCCGGCCTCGGCCAAGGGCGAGCTGCTGCGCAGCCTGCTCGGCAGCCGGACCGCCGCGACCACCGAGCGTCTGGTGACGCGCCTTGTGACCCAGCCGCGGGGACGTAGCCTGGAAGCGGGCATCGAGTCCCTGTCCAAGCTCGCCGCCGAGCGCCGGGAGCGCATGGTGGCGGTCGTCACCTCGGCGGTACCGCTGAGCGACCCGCAGAAGCAGCGCCTGGGCGCGGCCCTCGCGAAGCTCTACGGCCGCCGGATGCACCTCAACCTCGACGTGGACCCCGAGGTCCTCGGCGGGATCCAGGTGCAGGTCGGTGACGAGGTCATCAACGGTTCCATCGCGGACCGGATCGAGGACGCGCGCCGCCGCCTGGCGAGCTAGCAGCAAACTTCATAGCAGTACGTACTTATTACGGCCCATGTTGGGCCGTGCAGAAGAATCCTGGGGGTCGCCCCCAGACCCCCAAAGTGAAACTTCGGGCCCAACAAGGAGAGCAGGGAACCCAGATGGCGGAGCTCACGATCCGGCCGGAGGAGATCCGGGACGCGCTGGAGAACTTCGTCCAGTCGTACCAGCCGGACGCGGCCTCGCGCGAGGAGGTCGGTACGGTCACCGTCGCCGGCGACGGTATCGCCAAGATCGAGGGCCTGCCCTCGGCCATGGCGAACGAACTGCTGAAGTTCGAGGACGGCACCCTCGGTCTCGCGCTGAACCTCGAAGAGCGCGAGATCGGTGCGGTCGTCCTCGGCGAGTTCAACGGCATCGAGGAGGGTCAGCCGGTCACCCGCACCGGCGAGGTCCTGTCCGTGGCCGTCGGCGAGGGCTACCTCGGCCGCGTTGTCGACCCGCTCGGCAACCCGATCGACGGTCTCGGCGAGATCGAGACCAGCGGCCGACGCGCCCTCGAGCTGCAGGCTCCGGGCGTCATGGCCCGTAAGTCGGTGCACGAGCCGATGGAGACCGGCTACAAGGCCGTCGACGCGATGACCCCGATCGGCCGTGGCCAGCGTCAGCTGGTCATCGGTGACCGCCAGACCGGCAAGACCGCCCTGGCCGTCGACACGATCATCAACCAGCGTGACAACTGGCGCTCGGGCGACCCGAAGAAGCAGGTCCGCTGCGTCTACGTCGCCATCGGTCAGAAGGGCTCGACCATCGCCTCCGTGCGTGGCGCCCTCGACGAGGCCGGCGCGCTGGAGTACACGACCATCGTCGCCGCCCCGGCGTCCGACCCGGCCGGCTTCAAGTACCTGGCGCCGTACACCGGCTCGGCCATCGGCCAGCAGTGGATGTACGAGGGCAAGCACGTCCTGATCATCTTCGACGACCTGTCGAAGCAGGCCGACGCCTACCGCGCCGTGTCGCTGCTGCTGCGCCGCCCGCCGGGCCGTGAGGCCTACCCGGGTGACGTCTTCTACCTGCACTCCCGTCTGCTGGAGCGCTGCGCGAAGCTCTCCGACGAGCTGGGTGCCGGTTCGATGACGGGTCTGCCGATCGTCGAGACCAAGGCCAACGACGTCTCGGCGTTCATCCCGACCAACGTCATCTCCATCACCGACGGCCAGTGCTTCCTGGAGTCGGACCTGTTCAACGCCGGTCAGCGCCCCGCGCTGAACGTCGGTATCTCCGTCTCCCGAGTCGGCGGTTCCGCGCAGCACAAGGCGATGAAGCAGGTCTCCGGCCGTCTGCGTCTGGACCTCGCCCAGTTCCGTGAGCTGGAGGCGTTCGCCGCCTTCGGTTCCGACCTGGACGCCGCGTCGAAGTCGCAGCTGGAGCGCGGTCAGCGCCTGGTCGAGCTGCTCAAGCAGGCTCAGTACCAGCCGATGCCGACCGAGGACCAGGTCGTCTCCGTCTGGGCCGGCACCACCGGCAAGATGGACGACGTACCGGTCGCCGACATCCGTCGCTTCGAGAAGGAGCTCCTGGAGTACCTGCACCGCAAGGAGCAGGGCCTCATGACCTCCATCAAGGAGGGCGGCAAGATGTCCGACGACACGCTGACGGCCGTCGCCGACGCCATCACCGAGTTCAAGAAGCAGTTCGAGACCTCGGACGGCAAGCTGCTCGGCGAGGACGCTCCGTCCGTCAACGTCTCCAAGTGACGTAGGAAGGGACCTGACTCATGGGAGCCCAGCTCCGGGTCTACAAGCGTCGCATCCGATCCGTCACCGCGACCAAGAAGATCACCAAGGCGATGGAGATGATCGCCGCCTCGCGCGTCGTCAAGGCGCAGCGCAAGGTGGCGGCCTCCACGCCGTACGCGACCGAGCTCACCCGCGCGGTCACGGCGGTCGGCACCGGTTCGAACACCAAGCACCCGCTGACCACCGAGGCCGAGACGGCGACCCGTTCCGCGGTGCTGCTCCTCACGAGCGACCGCGGACTGGCCGGCGCCTTCAACGCCAACGCCATCAAGGCGGCGGAGCTGCTCACCGCCCGCCTCGAGGCCGAGGGCAAGGAGGTCGACACGTACATCGTCGGCCGCCGCGGTCTGGCCCACTACAACTTCCGCGAGCGCAAGGTCGTGGAGTCGTGGTCGGGTTTCACCGACGAGCCCACCTACGCGGACGCGAAGAAGGTCGCGGGTCCGCTGATCGAGGCCATCGAGACGGACACGGCCGAGGGTGGTGTGGACGAGCTCCACATCGTCTACACCGAGTTCGTGTCGATGATGACGCAGACGGCGATCGACAGCCGTCTGCTGCCGCTGCGCCTCGAAGAGGTCGCCGAGGAAGCGCCCCAGGGTGAGATCCTTCCGCTGTACGACTTCGAGCCGTCGGCTGAGGACGTCCTCGACGCCCTGCTGCCGCGGTACGTCGAGAGCCGTATCTACAACGCGCTGCTCCAGTCGGCCGCCTCCAAGCACGCCGCCACGCGCCGCGCGATGAAGTCGGCCACCGACAACGCGGGAGAGCTCATCACCACGCTCTCCCGACTTGCCAACGCGGCCCGCCAGGCCGAAATCACCCAGGAAATCAGCGAGATCGTCGGTGGCTCCGCAGCCTTGGCCGACGCGACCGCGGGGAGTGACAGGTAATGACGACGACAGTTGAGACGGCCGTTGCCACGGGCCGCGTCGCCCGGGTCATCGGCCCGGTCGTCGACGTGGAGTTCCCCGTCGACGCGATGCCGGAGATCTACAACGCTCTGCACGTCGAGGTGGCCGACCCGGCCCAGGACGGTGCGAAGAAGACGCTGACCCTGGAGGTCGCCCAGCACCTGGGTGACGGCCTGGTCCGCACGATCTCGATGCAGCCCACCGACGGTCTGGTCCGCCAGGCCGCCGTCACCGACACCGGTGCCTCCATCACGGTGCCGGTCGGCGACTTCACCAAGGGCAAGGTGTTCAACACCCTCGGTGAGGTTCTGAACACCGACGAGCGCTACGAGGGTGAGCGCTGGGGCATCCACCGCAAGGCCCCGAACTTCGACGAGCTCGAGTCGAAGACCGAGATGTTCGAGACCGGCGTCAAGGTCATCGACCTTCTCACCCCGTACGTCAAGGGTGGAAAGATCGGTCTGTTCGGCGGTGCCGGCGTCGGCAAGACGGTGCTCATCCAGGAGATGATCTACCGCGTCGCCAACAACCACGACGGTGTCTCCGTGTTCGCCGGTGTCGGCGAGCGCACCCGTGAGGGCAACGACCTCATCGAGGAGATGTCCGAGTCGGGCGTCATCGACAAGACCGCTCTGGTCTTCGGCCAGATGGACGAGCCCCCGGGCACCCGTCTGCGCGTGGCCCTCGCCGGTCTGACCATGGCGGAGTACTTCCGCGATGTGCAGAAGCAGGACGTGCTGTTCTTCATCGACAACATCTTCCGCTTCACGCAGGCCGGCTCCGAGGTCTCGACCCTGCTCGGCCGTATGCCCTCCGCGGTGGGTTACCAGCCGAACCTGGCCGACGAGATGGGTCTCCTCCAGGAGCGCATCACCTCGACCCGTGGTCACTCGATCACCTCGATGCAGGCGATCTACGTCCCCGCGGACGACCTGACCGACCCGGCCCCGGCCACCACCTTCGCCCACCTCGACGCGACGACGGTTCTCTCCCGTCCGATCTCCGAGAAGGGCATCTACCCGGCCGTGGACCCGCTGGACTCCACGTCCCGCATCCTGGACCCCCGCTACATCGCGGCGGACCACTACGCGGCCGCGATGCGCGTCAAGTCGGTCCTTCAGAAGTACAAGGACCTTCAGGACATCATCGCGATCCTCGGTATCGACGAGCTGGGCGAGGAGGACAAGCTCACCGTCCACCGCGCCCGTCGCGTGGAGCGCTTCCTGTCCCAGAACACCCACGTCGCCAAGCAGTTCACCGGCGTCGACGGGTCGGACGTCCCGCTGGACGAGTCGATCGCGGCCTTCAACGCGATCATCGACGGTGAGTACGACCACTTCCCGGAGCAGGCGTTCTTCCTGTGCGGTGGCATCGAGGACCTCAAGGCCAATGCCAAGGAGCTGGGCGTCTCCTGAGCCTCGCGCTCTTGAAGAGGGGCGGGCGCGTCCCGCCCCTCTTCGTACGCCCACTAGACTTGTAACCAACACCCGGCCAAACCGCCGGGTGGTGACCCGAGGAGCCACCTTGGCTGCTGAGCTGCACGTCGCGCTGGTCGCGGCCGACCGAGAGGTCTGGTCCGGCGAGGCCACCCTGGTCGTCGCGCGCACCACGTCCGGCGACATCGGCGTCATGCCCGGTCACCAGCCGCTGCTCGGTGTGCTGGAGTCGGGCCCGGTGACCATCCGTACGAGTGAAGGTGCGACGGTCGTCGCCGCGGTGCACGGCGGTTTCATCTCGTTCGCCGACAACAAGCTGTCGCTGCTGGCCGAGATCGCCGAGCTTTCGGACGAGATCGACGTCCAGCGCGTGGAGCGCGAGCTCGAGCGCGCGAAGGCGGAGGGCGACGCCACCGCCGAGCGCCGGGCGGACGTACGACTGCGTGCCGCGGCGGCGAGCTGAACCAGCGCCGACGCGTCACGCGATGACGTCACTCAGCCGCGGCTGGAACCGGAGCGATCCGGTACCGGTCGCGGCTGAGGCAGATGTGGGTGTTTTTTCCATTCCGTTACCGAGAAATCCGTAACCGAGGAGAACGAGGAGGTCGGTGTCGATGGTCCTCGCTCTGACTGTGTGCGGATTGGTCGTGGCCCTGGTGGCGCTGGGGCTGTTCGTCTTCGGTCTGCGCCGCAGGCTCATCCAGCGCTCCGGTGGCACCTTCGACTGCAGCCTGCGCTGGGACGTGCCGGAGAAAACGGACACCAGCGGCAAGGGCTGGAGCTACGGCGTCGCCCGCTACAACGGTGACCGGGTCGAGTGGTACCGCGTCTTCTCGTACGCCTATCGCCCACGCCGCACTCTGGAGCGTTCCGCCATCGAGGTGGCCGGCCGTCGGCTGCCCGAGGGCGAGGAGGAGCTGGCGCTGCTCTCCGACGCCGTCATCCTCACGTGTCTGCACCGGGGCACGCGTCTCGAGCTCGCCATGAGCGAGGACGCGCTGACCGGTTTCCTCGCGTGGCTCGAGGCAGCCCCGCCCGGTCAGCGCGTCAATGTGGCTTAGGCGTCCTACCTAAGGCCCTTGTCGATGGCGGTCACCAGCTCGCCGTTGCCGGTGTCACCGCTGAACTCCCAGAAGAACGCGCCGCCCAGGCCCTGGTTCCTGGCCCACGTCATCTTCCCGGCGATCGTCGAGGGCGTGTCGTAGGACCACCAGTTGCTTCCGCAGTGCGCGTACGCCGTGCCCGCGATGGTCCCGGTGGCCGGGCAGGACGTCTTGAGCACCTTGTAGTCCTCGATGCCCGCCTCGTAGGTGCCCGGCGCCGCGCCGGTCGCCGTGCCGCCGGGGGCGGACTGGGTGACGCCGGTCCAGCCGCGGCCGTAGAAGCCGATGCCGAGCAGGAGCTTGGCGGACGGAACACCCTTCGACCTCAGCTTGGCGATCGCGTCGGCGGAGTTGAAGCCCGCGGCCGGGATGCCGGCGTACGAGGTGAGCGGCGAGTGCGGGGCGGTGGGACCGTCCTTGTCGAAGGCGCCGAAGTAGTCGTACGTCATCACGTTGTACCAGTCGAGGTGCGCGGAGGCGCCGCCGTAGTCGGCCGCGTCGATCTTGCCGCCGGAGGAGCCGTCGGCGGTGATGGCCGCGGTGACCAGGTAGGTGGAGCCGAACTCCGAGCGCAGCGCCGACATCAGGTTCCTGAAGGCCGCGGGGCCGGACGTGTCACAGGTCAGACCGCAGGCGTTGGGGTACTCCCAGTCGATGTCGATGCCGTCGAACACGTCGGCCCAGCGCGGGTCCTCCACGACGGCCTTGCAGGACTTGGCGAAGGCGGCCGGGTTGGCCGCCGCCTGGGCGAAGCCGCCGGAGTAGGTCCAGCCGCCGAAGGAGTACAGCACCTTGATGTGCGGGTACTTGGCCTTCAGCTGGCGCAGCTGGTTGAAGTTGCCGCGCAGCGGCTGGTCCCAGGTGTCGGCGGCGCCGCTGACGGACTGGTCGGCGGTGTAGGCCTTGTCGTAGGCGGCGTAGGTGTCGTCGACCGTGCACTGTCCGTTCTTGACGTTGCCGAACGCGTAGTTGATGTGCGTGATCTTGGACGCGGAGCCCGAGCTCACCAGGTTCTTGACGTGGTAGTTGCGGCCGTAGACGCCCCACTCGGTGAAGTAGCCCAGCTTGATCTTGTCACCGGTGGGCGGCGGGTCGGTGGTGCCGCCGGTGGTGCGCACCGCCACCGCGCCGCTGACCGGGCCGGTCTGGTCGGCGGTGTCACGGGCCTGGACCGTGTACGAGTAGTCGGTGCCGGCGGTGAGGCCGGTGTGGGTGTACGACGTGGTGGTCACCGTCGCCACCTTGGCGCCGTCGCGCAGGACGTCGTAGTTCTTGACGCCCTTGTCGTCGGTGGCCGCGCTCCAGGACAGCTTCACCGAGGTGTCGGTGACGTCGGAGGCGGTGGGGGTGCCGGGGGCGGAGGGGGCCGCGTCGCCGGGGACCGAGGTGCCGTCGCAACTGCCGCCGTTCAGCTTGCAGTGGGACGGTGAGCCGGAGCCCGAGCCGTTGAAGCCGAAGGAGACCGTGGCGCCGGGGGCGAGGGTGCCGTTCCAGGCCTTGTTCTTGGCGGTCCAGTGGGTGCCGGAGGAGGTGACGTCGGCGTCCCAGGCGGAGGTGACGGACGTGCCGGAGGGGAAGTCCCACTCGACGGTCCAGGAGCTGAGGGAGGTGGTGCCGGTGTTCTTCACCGTCCACCTGCCCTCGAAGCCGGTGCCCCAGTCGGAGGCCTTGGTGTAGGTGGCGGTGGCGGACGTCGCGGCCTGGGCGGGGCTCGCGAGGCCGACCAGGCCGGCGAAGGGGAGCAACAGTGTCGCGAACCCTGCCGCGGCTCTGTGTCTGAAGCGCATGCTGCGCCTCCTCGGGATCTGGGGGCGCGACTGAGCCTTCACGCCCACGGTGCCGCGAGAATAGAAAGGTCTGGACCATAGGTCAATAGGTCTGGACCACTACTGGAGCAGTGCCCCTTTTGTGGACCTCAGATGCCCAATTCCTGTGCCAGCACGGCCGCTTGGACCCGGCTGCGCAGCTCCAGCTTCCCCAGCAGGCGGCTGACGTGCGTCTTCACGGTGGCCTCGGCCATGTCGAGACGGCCGGCGATGTCGGCGTTGGACATTCCCTCACCGAGGCAGGACAGCACCTCGCGCTCCCGGCGGGTCAGCGCGTCCAGCACCGAGGGGTCGACCGCGGGCTGCCGTACGGGCTTCGCCGCGAACTCGGCGATCAGACGCCGGGTCACGGCGGGCGCGATCAGGCCCTCGCCCCGCGCCACCGCGCGAACGGCCTCCAGCAGGTCCCTCGCCTCCGTGTTCTTGAGGAGGAACCCGGCGGCCCCCGCCCGCAGCGCGCCGAAGACGTACTCGTCGAGGTCGAAGGTGGTCAGCACCAGCACGTCGGCCAGGCCCTCCGCGACGACCTGACGGGTCGCCGACACCCCGTCCAGACGCGGCATCTGAACGTCCATCAGCACGAGGTCGGGCCGCAGCTCGCGCGCCAGCGTCACCGCCTGCTCGCCGTCCGCGGCCTCGCCCACCACCTCGATGTCCGACGCGCTGCGCAGGATGAGGACCAGTCCGGCCCGGACGGCGGACTGGTCCTCGGCGACGAGGACTCGGATCATGCGGGTTCCCCTTTCGTGCGCGGTCCGTCCGGCTTCACGCGGGATCCGTCCGCTCGGTGTCGGACACGGGAAGCGTGGTGCGCACGGTCCAGATCTTGCCGTCCGCCGACCCGGGATCGTCCACGGGGCCGGCCTCGAAGGTGCCGCCCAGCAGCGCCGTCCGCTCCTGCATCCCGACCAGTCCGGCGCCCGAGCCGGGGGCGCGCGGCCCGTCGTGGCCGCCGTAGGGGCTGGTCACCGTGACGGTCAGGTCGCCGCCGCGCTGGGTGAGGGTCACGGTGACCCGGCCGGGGGAGGCGTGTTTGAGGGCGTTGGTGAGGGACTCCTGGACGATGCGGTAGGCGGCGAGTTCGACCGGCGCGGGCACCTGGACGTGGCCGGCGTCGAGGGTGACGTCGAGGCCGTTGGCGCGGGCGCCCTCCACGAGTGCGGGGAGTCCTTCGAGGGTGGGGGTCGCGGCCGGTTCGTCGTCGCCGTCACGCAGGATCCCGATCAGCCGCCGCATCTCGGCGAGGCCCGCCACGCTGTTCTCGCGGATGACGCCGAGCGACTCCCGGGAGGTGTCCGGGTCGTCCAGGGAGAGCGCGGCGGTGGAGTGGATGGCGATGGCGGAGAGGTGGTTGGCGACCATGTCGTGCAACTCCCGTGCCATCCGCGCCCGTTCGGCCGTGACCGCCTGGACGCGGTCCATCTCGGCGAGCAGCGCGGTCTGTTCGGCCCGCAGCCGGGCGGCGTCGGCGGCGTCGCGGTGGTTGCGGACGATCCAGCCGGTGGCGGCGGGCCCGAACGCCACCACGCCGATGACCACACCGATCAGCAGGGCCTCCGGCACCCGCCACACCGCGAACGGCACCAGCGTGCCGGCCACCGTGAGCAGCCCGGTGATCCAGGGGATGCGGCGGGCCGAGGCCGGCGGACCGTACAGCACGGCCGCGTACATCAGGTCGGTGTACATCAGCACCGTCGCCACGTTGCCCTGGGTGAGGGTGTCCAGCGTCAGGGTGAGCGTGCCGACGATCAGCGCCGTGCGCGGGGCGACGCGGCGCAGCAGCTCGCAGCCCGCCATCACGAACAACGGCAGCAGGATCGGCCAGCGGCCGTCGAGCAGCACGATGGGCTCGTCGGCCGGCCGGGTGCCCAGTCCGATGCCCCACAGGAGCAGCCCACCGGACAGCCCACCTGCCGCGACGTACACGTCGAAGCGGTGCGGGCGGGGGAGTCGCAGGGCCATGACTCCATCCAACACGGCCCGCGCGCCCGACGCGTGCTTCGCGCGAACGGTCCCGAACTGCATCTTTCGATGTACCGGCACTTCGTCACCGCCGACGACGATCCCGCGGGCCCGGCACGGAAGCCTGGAAGGGTGACCGAGAGGAGCGAACCGTGATCGTCACGTTGATCATCGCCTGCGAGGTCGGCTTCTGGGTGCTGCTGGCACTGGGCCTGGCCGTCCGCTACCTGCTGAAGTGGCGCCGGACCAGTGTGGTGCTGCTGCTGTGCGAGCCCGTCCTGGAGCTGGTCCTGTTCGTCGCCACGGCGATCGACCTGAAGAACGGTGCCGAACCGGGCTGGGAGCACGGGCTGGCCGCGCTCTACATCGGCTACACCGTCGCCTTCGGCCACTACACGATCCGCTGGCTCGACGGCCACGCCGCCCACCGCCTGGGCGGCGCCCCGCCCCCGCCGAAGCCGCCCCGCTACGGCCGCGCCCGCGCGCGCCACGAGGCCCGGCTGTGGCTGCGGGCGGTGTACGGGGGCGCGGTGGCCCTGGCCCTGCTCCAGCTCGCCGTCTGGTACGTCGGAGACTCCGGCGACGTCGGTTCCCTGCGCGCCTTCCAGTGGGTGGCCCTTCGCACGGTCGGCATCTACGGCCTGATCGCCCTGTCGTACACCGTCTGGCCGCGCAAGGCCCCCACCGGACAGCCGCACCATGACGAACCCCGGAAGGAGAGCGTCAGCCGATGAGCCGCGCGTCGAGGAATCTGCTGGAAGGCGCCGCCACCTTCGGCACCGGCCTGCCGCTGTGGCTGTTCGCCGGGGGAGTGGAGGTCCCGGTGGTCACCCTCACCAAGGTCGGCGTCGTCCTGATGTGCGTCGGCGGCGCGCTCCTGGTGACGGGCCTGTACCAGGCGGCCCGCACGTCGACCGCGTCCCGCTAGGGCGCCTCAGCGCTCCCCGCCCGGCACCCACAGGACGTCCCCGACCTCCTTGTTCGCCGTGCGCGCCAGGATGAACAGCAGGTCGGACAGACGGTTGAGGTAGGTCGCGGTGAGCGGGTTCATCGTCTCGCCGTGGACCTCCATCGCCGCCCAGGTGGAGCGCTCCGCACGCCGGACGACGGTGCAGGCCTGGTGGAGCAGGGCGGCGCCCGGGGTTCCCCCCGGGAGGATGAAGGAGCGGAGCTTCTCCAGCCGCTCGTTGAAGCGGTCGCAGTCCGCCTCCAGCCTGTCGACGTAGAACTGCTCGACCCGCAGGGGCGGGAACTCCGGGTTCTCCACCACCGGCGTCGACAGGTCCGCGCCCACGTCGAACAGGTCGTTCTGCACACGGGTGAGGACCTGGACGATCTCGTCGTCCAGCCCGCCCAGCGCGATCGCCGTGCCGAGCACCGCGTTCGCCTCGTTGGCGTCGGCGTACGCGGAGATCCGCGGGTCGGTCTTGGCGACCCGGCTCATGTCGCCGAGGGCGGTGGTGCCCTGGTCGCCGGTCCTGGTGTAGATGCGCGTCAGATTGACCATGAGGCCAGCGTAATTACGCGCCGGCCGTCCGGAAGACCCGTGTGCCCACTGTCACGGACAGCGCGGTGAGGCCGACGGCCACCAGGACGCCGCAGCAGCAGGGGAGCGGTCGTGTAGGAGCCGACGTACGTCTCCCGCACCGCGTCCACCAGACAGCGGAACGGCATGAGGTGGGAGAGCACGTCCAGCCAGGCCGGGGCCAGGGTCATCGGCAGCATCAGGCCGGACAGCAGGCATGGACGGCATGTCCAGGACGCGCCGCCGCCGCGCTCCCGGCTGTGGAGCCTCCAGCAGGAGATTGGCGACCCCCTGGAGGCCACCCTGCGCGAGGAGACCGGCGCGGACCCCGCCGACGCCCTGCCGGGTCTGATCACCGGTCAGATCGCCTGGATCCGCCACACCGTCTTCGTCTCCGTCGGCTGTGAGATGGTCTCGAGGTGCAAACCGGACGAAGTGTCACGAGAGGTGCTCGTGCTTCTCGACGACATCGAGGAGCTGTTGGGCGACAGGGTGGTCAACTACGCCGTACGGGGCGAGCAGTGAGCCGTGCCGGTGTGATGTCCGTCAGATGAGACGTGACGCGCATTACTTACCGGTCACACGGCCCCTCACTGGCGCTAGGGTCCGCCGGAGAGCAGCTAAACAGGGTGTAAGGCGTTTCAAAGGGGAGTCGCAACAGTGGCACGGAAGCTTGCCGTCATCGGCGCCGGCTTGATGGGTTCCGGGATCGCCCAGGTCTCCGCGCAGGCGGGCTGGGACGTCGTCCTCAGGGACGTCACCGACGAAGCGCTCAAGCGTGGCACCGACGGCATCAAGGCCTCGTACGACAAGTTCGTCGGCAAGGGCAAGCTCGAGGCGCACGACGCCGACGCCGCCCTCGCCCGGATCACCGCGACCACCGACCTGGACGCCGTCGCCGACGCGGACATCGTCGTCGAGGCCGTCTTCGAGAAGCTCGAGATCAAGCACGAGATCTTCCGCGCCCTCGACAAGATCGTGCGGCCCGACGCCGTGCTCGCCTCCAACACCTCCGCCATCCCGATCACCAAGATCGCGGCGGTGACGGAGCACCCGGAGCGCGTGGTCGGCGCCCACTTCTTCTCCCCGGTCCCGATGATGCAGCTGTGCGAGCTGGTACGCGGCTACAAGACGAGCGACGAAACCCTCGCCACCACCCGGGAGTTCGCCGAGTCCGTCGGCAAGACCTGCATCGTCGTCAACCGGGACGTCGCCGGGTTCGTGACCACCCGTCTCATCTCGGCGCTCGTCGTCGAGGCGGCGAAGCTGTACGAGTCGGGCGTGGCCACCGCCGAGGACATCGACCTCGCCTGCAAGCTGGGCTTCGGCCACGCCATGGGCCCCCTCGCCACGGCGGACCTCACCGGCGTCGACATCCTGCTGCACGCCACCAGCAACATCTACACCGAATCCCAGGACGAGAAGTTCGCCCCTCCGGAGCTGATGCGCCGGATGGTTGACGCCGGTGACATCGGGCGCAAGAGCGGGCAGGGCTTCTACAAGCACTGAAACCGCACAGGCCCCTGGGGCATCACACCCATGGGTGAATTCGGTATCGGTTCGCTTACAGACGGCAACCTCTGACCGCCCTACGCAGTCAGAGGTTGCATCACCGGCCTTTCACTTCCGCGGAGCACGAGACGACGCACGGGGAGCGCATATGTTCATCAGGGGCGACCACGTCGAGCTGGTCGTCGGGGGCCGCCTCGACGTCCGCAGCGCGGCGGACGCCCGTACGGTCCTGCACTCGGCCGTCGACGACGGAGTCGGCGACCTCGTGCTCGACCTGTCCGAGCTCGACTCCTGGGACGCCACCGGCCTCGGGGTGATCATGGGAGCCCACCGGCGGGCCGGCCGCTGCGGCCGACGGCTCGTGCTGCGCGGCGTACCGCCGCAGATGCAGCGCCTGCTGGTCGCCACCCGGCTGCACCGGATCCTGGCGATCGAGGGCGGTATCGGGGTGGAGTCACTGCCCCGGGTGTGACACCCGGCACGGGTGGGGCGCGGGCAGTCGGGCGTTCCGTTCGCGAAGCACACGACGCGCGCAATCCTCACGAAGCTGTGACGTCTCGGACGGGTCGGGGCCCCGGGCTGTCGTAGATACTGTGCAAAGGTTTAGGGTTCGGTCGCCCGCTGCTGACAACCCTCGAGCGGGCCCGGACCAGAAGCGACAGCGCGGTGTGCAACAGGCCGGGAGGGGCCGGAGCTGGCACACGAACGCTTTTGGGGGGCTTGAACCTATGGACCCGAACAACCGGGAGCCCGGGGAGTACGGCCACGACGGTGACGGTCATGCGCCGCGCCCGCGCCCGCCCAGGGACTCCCTCACATCGGACTTCGGACAGCAGGCGCCCGCACTCGCCCGCACCGTGCAGCTCGTCGCGGGCGACTTCCTGCTCACCGTGAACCCCGTCGACGGCAGCGAGATCGAGGTGTGCCCTCCGGGCGAGCGCCCCGCCCGTCCCGAGAAGCTCGGCGCGGCCGAACGGGCGGAGATCGCCCGGGCGGCCAGACCGCCGGTCCCGCCCGGCCCGAACCGCCCCGAGCTGCCGCTCCTGGCCCGCCAGGAGGAGCGCGAGCGGCTGGTACGCCTGCTCGCCCGGGGCCGCTCCGTACGCCTCACCGGCCCGGCCGGATCCGGCCGAACCAGCCTCCTCGACGTGGTGGCCGGGGACTGCGCGGACCTCGCCCCCGACGGCGTGATCCACCTCAACGGCTTCCACCGCACCGCCGACGACCTGCTGTACGACCTGTTCTACGCCGTCCACAACGCGCCGCTGCACCGCCCGGACCGGGACGAGCTGCTCTCCCACGTCCGTGAGATCGGCGCGGTCGTCGTCCTGGACGACGTCGAGTTCGGCGGCACCGCCCTCGACGAGCTGCTGGACGCCACGCCCGAGTGCGCCTTCCTCGTCGCGGCCACACCCGACGTTCCCGCCCCGTCCGCCGACTCCGCCCTCGAGGAGGTCTTCCTCGGCGGCCTGGAGCGCGCCGACGGCGTGGAGCTCCTGGAGCGAGCCGTCGGCCGGGTCCTGACGGAGGAGGAAGCCAACTGGGCCGGCGACCTCTGGTTCGAGTCCGAGGGCCTTCCCCTGCGGTTCGTCCAGGCCGGGGCGCTGCTGCGGCAGCGCGACCGCCGGCGGGCCGGCACCAGCGCCGTCGACGAGTTCGGTGTCTTCGCGGACGCCGTGCCGGCCGACGCGGCCTTCGACCACCCGGTCGACCCGGACGACGGCGAGAGCCTGCCGCTGCCCGCGCTCGGTGAGGCCGCCGCGCCCGCCCCGCTGCTCGCCTCCCGGCTCAGCGACTCGGCCCGCGCCACCCTGCGCTTCGCCGTCGCGCTCGGCGGCGAGGTGCCGCACCAGGCGCACCTGCCCGCCCTGGTCGGCGACACCCACGCGGACGCCGCCCTGGGTGAGCTGGCCTCCTGCGGCCTGGTGACCCCGGTCGGCTCCCGCTACCGCCTCGCGGCCGGCGTCCAGACCCAGCTGGAGGCGGCCGGCTACGGCGACGGCATCGAGGCCCGCGCCCTGGCCGCCGCCCAGCACTACGCCTGGTGGGCCGGCCACCCCTCGGTCACCCCGGAGCGGGTGTGCGCCGAGGCGGACGCCCTGCTCGCCGCCCTCGGGCTGCTGGGGCCGGGCACGACACCGCCCGCAGAGGACGAGGAGAGCCCCACCGTGCAGCTGGCCCGCACGGCGGCGCCGGCGTTCGCCGCGGGCGGGCACTGGGGTGCCTGGGAGCGGGCCCTGCGCTCCGGGGCGGAGGCCTCCCGGCTCGCCGGGGACGTCTCCGAACAGGCCTACTTCCACCACGAGCTGGGCATCCTCGCGCTCTGCGGCGGTCAGCTCGACCGGGCCCGCGCCGAGCTGGAGGCCTCCATCGGCCTGCGCGGCGCCCTCGCCGACAAGCGCGGCACCGTCGCGGGCCGCCGCGCCCTGGCCCTCGTCTCCGACCGCTCGGGCACCGTGGCCGGCCTCGGCACCCTCGCCGCGACGGCGGGGGAGGAGGTGCCGGACGCCCGGTACGAGGAGTCGCAGTCGCCCCCCGGCGGCGTCCCGGTGGCGTTCCCCCAGCTCCAGCGGCCCGCCGACAGCTCCACGCTGGTGACCTATCAGACGGCGTCCCCGTCGGGCCCCGGGACGTCGCACAAGGCCCGCGGCGGCCTCAGGGGCCTCGCCCGGCGCAATCTCGTGGCGGCCGGCGCGGGCGCCCTGCTCGTGGCCGTACTCGGCACCGTTGTGACCCTCGGCGCCACCTCCGACAACGACCCCACCAACCCGTCCGACCAGGTCGGCGTCAACCCGTCCGCCAGCCAGGGCCTGAACGACGGCAGCCTCGGCGCGGACGTCCCGAAGAACGACGACGGCAACGGCGACACCGGCGCGGCCACCAGCCGGCCCACCGACCCCGGCCCGGACGGCACCTACGGCACGTCCGACGACCCGACGCCGACAGGCCCGGCCGAACCCTCCGACGACCCGAGCGGCACCCAGGGGCCGAGCAGTGGTACGTCGACCTCGCCGAAGCCGTCGGCCACGAAGCCGTCGACGTCGCCCAAGCCCTCGCAGACCTCGACCACGAAACCGCCGACGACGTCGACGAGCCCGACCCCGACGCCGACACCCACCGAGACCGAGCCGCCCACCCCGACGGACGACCCGACCCCGACGACCTCCGACTCGGCCGGCGGACCGGCCTCTTCCCCGGTGCAGACCACCAGCTCCGCCGCCCCGGCGACCAGCGAGGCCGGCTCGCCGAGCGGTGCACAGCCGGTGATCTGAACGCCCCTGCGGAAGTGACGCGGAAGGGCCCGGTCCGAACGGTCGGACCGGGCCCTCGCGCGTCGTGGTGACGTCAGAACAACCGCAGCTTGTCGTCCTCGATGCCCCGCATCGCGTTGTAGTCGAGGACCGTGCAGCCGATGCCGCGGTCCGTGGCGAGGACGCGGGCCTGCGGCTTGATCTCCTGGGCGGCGAACACACCGCGCACCGGGGCGAGATGGGGATCGCGGTTCAACAGCTCCAGGTAACGGGTGAGTTGCTCGACACCGTCGATCTCGCCGCGCCGCTTGATCTCGACCGCGACGGTCTGCCCTTCGGCGTCACGGCACAGGATGTCGACCGGCCCGATCGCCGTCATGTACTCGCGGCGGATGAGCGTGTAGCCCTCGCCGAGGGTCTCGATGCGGTCGGCGAGGAGCTCCTGAAGGTGTGCTTCCACGCCGTCCTTGATCAGGCCCGGGTCCACGCCCAGTTCGTGCGAGGAGTCGTGGAGAACTTCCTCCATCGTGATGATGAGCTTCTCGCCCGCCTTGTTGATGACGGTCCAGACGCCCTCATCCTCGCCGGAGCCCTCCTTCAGCGTGCAGGGCGGCGACATCCAGTTCAGGGGCTTGTAGGCCCGGTCGTCCGCGTGGATGGAGACGCTGCCGTCCGCCTTCACGAGGATCAGCCGGGGGGCCGAGGGGAGATGGGCGGTGAGCCGGCCCGCGTAGTCGACGGAGCATCGGGCGATGACGAGACGCATGGTCGGCAACGCTACTCGACGGGCAGAGGTGCACGCGATTCGGCCCGGAAAACCCCTGTTCGGTTGTGGCCGATTGTGTGCCTAATGAGGCCTGGCTATGTACGCATTCTCCTGGTGCCGTCACCGTCCGTTGCTTACCGTAGTAAACGGGAGGTCGCGAGTTGTGCACGCAGCGTGTTCGGTATCGCGAACTCCCTTTTCTGTCCGGCAACCCCTGACGACGTCGGGGGTGCGAGAGGAGAACCCATGTCGCTCGACGTCTCACCGGCCCTACTCGAACAGGCCGAGCGAGGCGAGGTCGACGAAGCTGCCTTCGTCGACTGCGTCCGGACCTCCCTGCCCTACGCATGGGAGATGGTCAGCTCCCTGGTGGCCCAGCTGAAGGTCGACGGCGGTCAGTTCGCCGACAACCAGACGCCCCCGCCGGACGAGCAGGCACGCGGTCAGCTGCTGCGTGCGCTTGCGAGTGACGCGATACGCGGCGCGCTGCAGCGGCACTTCGGGGTACGGCTGGCATTCCAGAACTGCCACCGGCTCGCGGTGTTCCCGTTGGACTCCTCCGTCGACGAGACGCTCGCCCGCTTCACCTCGGCACGCAACCAGCTGCTGAACCAGTCCCCGGAGCTGCGGGACTGCTGAGGCGGTGAGCCGCTTGCTTGCCGCTCCGTACGCGGGAGGTGCATCAGTACCGGGGCGGCAAGCTCCCTGCCGGACAGGGCCGTTCAGCCGAGATGCGGGAGGACCTCGGTGCCCAGCCGCCGGATGTTCTCCTCGGTGGCCGCCAGATCCCCCGAGCCCTCCGTGAGCAGGGCGAAGCGGGAGACGCCGGTCCGCTCGCTGGTCGCGGCGAGGCGGTCGGCGCACAGCCGCGGGGGTCCCACCGGGTGCAGTCCGCAGAGCAGTTCGGTGTACGCCAGCGGGTCGCGCATCCGGCGTTCCCGGCCGTCCACCGTGACGTGGGCGCCGAGCCCCTGCTTCAGCCAGCCAGGCATGGCCTTCGTCAGCGTCTCCACCGCGTCCGTACGCCGGTCCGCGATCTGGCAGACCCCGGCCGACACATGGCCGGCGTCGAGGACCTGCTCCGGCGGATGCCCGGCCGCGCGCGCGAGGCGCCGCCACAGGGCGACCATCTCGGCCTTCTCCTCGTCCCCGACATGCATCCCGAGCAGCATCGGCAGCCCGCGCTCGGCGGCCAGCCGCACACTCTGCGGGGAGGTGCAGGCGACGACGACCTCGGGGCCCGCGGTCTCCGTCAGCGACTCGGACGGCCGTGGCACGACGGGGACTTCACGGAAGGTGAAGCGCTCGCCGGAGGCCGCGACCGAGGGCTCGCGCAGCCAGCGCACCAGCAGATCGAGTGATTCCGGGTACCCCGTCTCGTACGCCTCCAGACCCGAGCCGAACACCTCCAGGTCGACCCACGGGCCGCCGCGCCCCACGCCCAGCGAGAAGCGTCCGCCGCTCGTCATGTGCAGCAGCGCGGCCTGTTCGCCGAGCGCCACCGGGTGGGTGGTGGGCAGTACGCTCACGGCGGTGCCGACCCGGATCCGGCGGGTGCGGCCCAGCAGCAACGCGGCCAGGGTGATCGCCGAGGGACACGTGCCGTACGGCACGAAGTGGTGCTCGGCCAGCCAGACCGCGTCCAGCCCGGCCTCCTCGGCCACCTCGGCCGAGCGGACCGCGCGGTGCAGCGCCTCCCCCTGGCCCTGCCCCGGGAACTGGGCCGCCAACACGAAACTACCTACGTGCATCGCTCTTCCTGCTTCCTTGGCTCCGACGCGGAGCTCCCCCACCCGGCATAACCGTCTGACACGTGCCGAGGACACGGCCTGGCGAAGGGATTTGCGGATTGTCTGCAGAATGGGTCGCAGGGGAGGGGGACTTGTGGGGGTTGGTGCCCTACGCGTACCCCTGTCCACGCCGCGTAGGCTGGACGCGGCCCGTGCTTCCTGTATAGCCCCGTGAGGTGTCCCGTGTCCCCGCGTCGCAACCGACCCAAGGGAGCTGGTTCGTCAGGCTCGTCCGGCCGGAGCGCCGAGGACGACCGTTCCGGCCGCTACGGCGGCTTCCAGTCCGCCGAGGACTGGCGGGGCGACCAGTGGAACGTGCGTCATGTGGCAGGGGCGAGCGCCCAGGGCAAGGCGTACCGCTGCCCGGGCTGCGAGCAGCTGATCCCGGACGGCGTCCCGCACGTGGTGGCCTGGCCCGACCACGCGGGCGTCGACGACCGCCGCCACTGGCACAAGGCGTGCTGGAACGCGAAGGACCGCCGCACCACGCGGGTGCAGCGGTCCCGTAACGCGCCGAGGTTCTGAGGAGCGGGGGCTTACACGTCCCGCTTCTCCAGCAGCGCGACGGCGCCGGCGAACGCGGCGGCCGTGACGCCCAGGGCGATCCACAGCGGGTCCCAGCCGGAGGGGCCCGTCTCGGTGAGCGAGTTGGAGTAGAAGACGCTGAGCTGGTTCGGGATGGAGTACTCGAACAGGGCCTCGCGCAGGTCCTCCAGCGACTCGGAGAACATGAACAGCGCGATGACCAGCGGGGCCAGCACCAGGCCGATCATGATGGTGATCGCGCCCGCCGAGTGCCGGATGATCGAGCCGACCACCAGCGAGAGCAGGCCGAGCAGCGCGACGTAGAGCGAGATGCCGAGCGTGCCCTTCAGCCATTCCTCGCCGGACGGCTCCCTCGCGCCGTCCAGCATGGCTACGTCCGCCATCGCGACGATCACGGCCGACGCCAGCGTCACCACGAACGCGACCGAGAAGAACACGATCGCCTTGGCCGCGAGGACCCGGCCGCGCGAGGGGCAGGCCACCATGGTGGTCCGGATCATCCCGGTGCCGTACTCCGAGGCGGTGGTCAGCACGCCGAGCGTGCTGACGCACATGCTGCCCAGGAGCAGCCCGAAGAAGCCGAACGACAGCGGGTTCTCGCCCGCCAGGCTCTCCGGCGCCGAGTTGGCGGCGACCAGCGCGCCGGTCGCCAGGCCGATGCCGATGACGAGCAGCACGAACACGCCGAGCGTCCACATCGTGGAGCGCACTGACCGG
This sequence comes from Streptomyces resistomycificus, assembly GCF_001514265.1. Classification (GTDB taxonomy): domain Bacteria; phylum Actinomycetota; class Actinomycetes; order Streptomycetales; family Streptomycetaceae; genus Streptomyces; species Streptomyces resistomycificus. The sequence goes on from NZ_KQ948990.1 coordinate 947,035, forward strand.
ATCTTGGTCCACTCGGAGGCGATCGCGTGCCCGAGGTGGGTGCGCACGACCGGGATCGGCGAGGTGTACGTGGCGTTCGACGGTCCGGGCGCCGCCTGCCAGGTGGCAGCGGCCTGCGGCATCGGGGGCTGCGGGGTGCTCATCGGGCGTCCTCGGGCTTGGTCAGGTCGGAGGAGGGGGCGGCGGCCGCGGGCGCGGCGGGCTGCGCGGCCGGAGGCTGTCCCTGCGGGGCTTGCGGGGCTTGCGGGGCTTGCGGGGCTTGCGGGGCTTGCGGGGCCTGCGGGGCCTGTGGGGCCTGTGGGGCGGCGGGAGCCGGCTGGGCGTACGGGTTGGGCGCACCGGCACCCGGGGCCGGGGCGCCGTAGGGCCCGGCCGGCGGCTGTCCCTGGGCGCCGGGGTACCCCGGCGCCACCGGCGCGCCCTGCGGCGCGAACGGCTGGCCGCCCGGCTGGGGCGGCGGCGGGGCGTACCAGCCCGGCTGGCCCTGTCCGGGCACCGGCATCGGCGGCTGCGCGCCCGGCGGCAGCGGCTGCTGGAGCCCGGACTTCTGGTCGATGGTGGAGCGGTAGTCGACGGCGCCCTGCGTCATCCGCATGTACGCCTCCTCCAGCGAGGCCTGGTGCGGCGACAGCTCCCACAGCCGTACGTCGGTGTCGTGCGCGATGTCGCTGATGCGCGGCAGCGCCAGCCCCGTCACGCGCAGCGCGCCGTCCTGCTCGGGCATCACGTGCCCGCCGGCCTCGGCCAGCGCGGACGACAGCTTCTCGCGCAGCTGCGGATCGGCGTCGGGCGTACGGACCCGCGCGAAGTCGGCGGAGTTCGCCGAGATGAAGTCCTTGATGCTCATGTCGGCGAGCAGCTGGCCGCGCCCGATCACGATCAGGTGGTCGGCGGTCAGCGCCATCTCGCTCATGAGGTGGGACGAGACGAAGACCGTACGGCCCTCCGCCGCGAGCGCCTTCATGAGGTTGCGCACCCACAGGATGCCCTCGGGGTCGAGACCGTTGACCGGCTCGTCGAACAGCAGTACCTGGGGGTCGCCGAGCAGCGCGGCGGCGATGCCGAGGCGCTGGCCCATGCCGAGGGAGAAGCCCTTGGAGCGCTTTCTCGCCACGTCCTGGAGGCCGACCACACCGAGCACCTCGTCGACCCGGCGGGCCGGGATGCCGGACAGCTGGGCCAGGCTCAGCAGGTGGTTGCGGGCGGCCCGGCCGCCGTGCACGGCCTTGGCGTCGAGCAGCGCGCCGACCTGGCGGGGCGCGTTGGGCAGCTTGCGGTAGGGGTAGCCGCCGATCGTCACCTGCCCCGAGGTGGGGTTGTCCAGCCCGAGGATCATCCGCATGGTCGTCGACTTGCCCGAGCCGTTGGGCCCGAGGAAGCCGGTGACCGCGCCGGGCCGCACCTGGAAGGAAAGGTTGTACACAGCGGTCTTGTCGCCGTAGCGCTTCGTCAGGCCGACTGCCTCGATCATGCTCCGCACCCATCGCAAGGTTCAGGACAGCGGGGCACACGCCCCCCGTAAGGGTTAGGAGCTTATCCGGGCGCTGACGGTTCCGCTCAAATGAAAGCAAAGAACGGAACCCTACGCGTCCCTCTTCTTCAACAGGACATAACCGCCGAGCAGCGCGGCGACCACCCACAGCGCCATGATCCCGAGACCGCCCCAGGGGCCGTACGGAGTGTCGTCGTCGATCGGCGTGACCACTTGCATGATCTTGCTACCGGCCTGGTCGGGCAGATACCGGCCGATCTTCTTGGTGGCGTCGACGTTGCCCAGGATGTTGGAGATCAGGAAGAAGAACGGCATCAGGATGCCCAGCGACAGCATCGGTGAGCGCAGCATCGCGGCGACGCCCATCGAGAACACCGCGATGAGGGTCATGTAGACACCGCCGCCGATCACCGCGCGCAGCACCCCGGAGTCGCCGATCGACGCCTTGTGCTCGCCGAGCATCGCCTGCCCGAGGAAGAAGGCGACGAAGCTCGTGGCCATGCCGACGACGAGCGCGAGAGCGGTGGCCACCGCGATCTTGCCGGCCAGGAACGTGCCGCGCCGCGGTACGGCGGCCAGCGAGGTGCGGATCATGCCGGTGCTGTACTCGTTCGACACGACCAGCACGCCGAACACGATCATCGCGAGCTGGCCCAGGCTCATGCCGGCGAAGCTGATGAACGTCGGGTCGAAGGAGAGCCGGTCGTTGCGGCTCATGTTGTCGAACTCGTTCTTCGACAGGGCCGAGATCAGCATGCCGAGGGCGATGGTCACCACCACGGCCAGCGAGAGCGTCCACACGGTGGACGCCACCGACCGGATCTTGGTCCATTCGGACCGTACGACCTGGAGCGCCGCCATGGTCAGTTCCCCTTCCAGCCGTCGCCCCACTGCGGCTGCGGTGCGGAGGGCGTGTCGGAGTGTGCGTGGTACTCGACCGACTCCGCGGTCAGCTGCATGAACGCCTCCTCCAGGGAGGCCTGCTGGGGACTCAGCTCGTGCAGCACGATCTGGTACTGCGCGGCGAGTTCACCGATCTGCGCGGACTTGTCGCCGTCGACCTCCAGCACGCCGTTGCCGGTCTCCACGACGGTGATCCCGGCGCTGTGCAGGACGTCGAGCAGTCGCTCGCGTTGCGGAGTGCGGATACGGACGTAGGACCGCGAGTTCTGCGCGATGAAGTCGGCCATGGAGGTGTCGGCGAGCAGCCGCCCCTGTCCGATGACCACCAGGTGGTCGGCGGTCAGCGCCATCTCGCTCATCAGGTGACTGGAGACGAACACGGTCCGCCCCTGCGCCGCCAGCGACTTCATCAGGTTGCGGATCCAGTGGATGCCCTCGGGGTCGAGGCCGTTGACCGGCTCGTCGAACATCAGGATCCGCGGGTCGCCGAGCAGCGCCCCCGCGATGCCGAGCCGTTGGCCCATGCCGAGCGAGAAGCCCTTGGCCTTCTTCTTCGCGACCGCGGTCAGGCCCACCGTGTCCAGCACCTCGTGCACCCGCTGCTTCGGGATGCCGTTGCTCTGCGCCAGGCACAGCAGGTGGTTGAAGGCGCTGCGGCCACCGTGCATGGCCTTGGCGTCCAGCAGGGCGCCGATGTACTTGAGCGGGTCCGTCAACTGGTCGTAGTGCTTGCCGTCGATACGGACGTCCCCGGCGGTCGGCCGGTCGAGCCCCAGCATCATCCGCATGGTCGTCGACTTGCCGGCGCCGTTGGGCCCGAGGAAACCCGTGACGATGCCCGGTCTGACCGTGCAGGTCAGGTTGTTGACCGCCACCTTCTCGCCGTACCGCTTGGTCAGCCCCTCGAGCTCGATCATGCGACCCACGCTAGGACCCGCTTTCGGCCGATGCCACCCGAATGGGCAAACGGAGACCGACGAGAGCGGCAAGAAAGCCGAAAGCCGGCCGGCAGCGCGGCCGCGAGCCGGGGCCCGGGGCAACCACGGACAGACCGCACGGGCTGCCGGCGGAAACCCTGCTTGCCGCTGGTCACCTGAGCCAGGCACGACAAAGGCCCGCGTCCCCGGGAGGGAACGCGGGCCGCTGTCGCGCTACTTCACTCGACGACCGGGACGGTTACCGGGACTGCTGGGCCGGGACCCCGCGGGAGATCGGCTCGTCGTCGGCCGGCGTGGAGGCGGCGGCCACCGCGGCGCCCGTGAGCGTGGCGAGCATCTCGCGCACGTTCGTCAGCTGGGCGTTGATGGAGTCGCGGCGGTTGGTGAGCGCCGCCAGCTCGCGCTCGGATTCCGAACGGATGCGGTCCGCCTTGGCGTTGGCGTCGGCCACGATGTCCTCGGCCTGGCGCTGCGCCGTCTCGACGGTCTGGCGGGCGCGGCGCTCGGCGTCCGTGCGCAGCTTCTCCGCCTCCAGACGAAGCTGCTCCGCGCGGTGCTCGATCTCCGCGAGGCGCTTCTCCGCCTTCTGCTGACGGGACGCGAGGTCGCGCTCCGACTGCTCGCGACGCTTGGCGAGGTTGGTCTCGAAGTCGGCGGCGGCCTGCGCGGCCTTGGCGCGGGTCTCCTCGAAGAGGGCGTCGGCCTCCTCACGCTTCGACTGGGCGTCCTTCTGTGCCTCGGAGCGCAGCTGCGAGGCGTCACTCTTGGCCTTCTCGACGATCCGGACGCCCTCGTCCTCGGCCTTGGACTTGCGCTCCGCAGCGAACGATTCTGCGTCGTTGCGAACCTGCTGGGCCGCCGACTCGGCGAGCTCGCGGTGCTGCTCGGCCGCGCGACGGGCCTCCTCGCGCAGATCCTTGGCCTCTTCCTCGGCGAGGCGGAGGATCTTCTCGACACGCGCGCCGAGACCGGCGTACGACGGCTCGGCGTCGCTTACCTGGGCCTGGGCGTTCTGCGTCTCGAGGTGGAGCTCCTCGATGCGCTTTTCCAGAGCGGTGATGCGGGCGAGAGCGCTGTCACGATCGGAGACGAGCTTCGAGATCCGTTCGTCCACCTGAGCGCGGTCGTACCCACGCCGCACAAGCTCGAAGCCGTAGGGGGAAGTGTCGCTCATGGGGTTCCTGTCGAATGAGACCGGTGAGGTGATAGGTGGAATCCTAGGGGCCTGAGCGGTGTGTCATCGAGCGGATGCGTGTTTGATCTGGAGAATGACACCCCTTTTGGGTGGCTAACCGTCGGACTACTTGCCAAAGACTTGGTCAAAGGCCCCAGAAGACACCGGAATCCGGCGTGTCCGCTAGCCGTCCGTCGACTTGCCACCCGACCGGGGTGATCCGACGGCCGCGCCGGCCTTGACGCCACCGTCCTTGCCCGCCCCGGGGGCCTCGAAGGATTCCAACGCCTCCAGAACGTCCTGGACACGGGAGATCTCGGCGTTGATGTCCTCGCGGCGACGCACCAGGATCTCCAGCTCGCGCTTGCCCTCCTCGACCGTGCGCCTGGCCTCGCGGATCGCCTCGGCCTTGAGCTCCTCGGCCTCGCGCACGAGCGCGGCCTTCTTCTGCTCGGCCTCCTTGAGCAGCCCCTCGGCCTTCTTGACGGCGGCGATCCGCACCTTGCCGGCCTCGGAGTTGGCCTCCGACACCAGCTCCCTGGCCTTCGCCTCCGCCTTCGCGAGCTGCTCCTCGGAGGCCTTGATCAGCGCGTCGCAGCGGTCTCCGGTCGACTTCATGGTCTCGGCGGCCTCGCGGCGGGCCCGCTCGTGCAGGTTCTCGATCTCGGTGGTGATGCGGTCGCGCAGCTCCTCGGCGCGCTCCCTTATCGCGGTGGCGTCCCGGCGGGCGCCGACGAGCAGGTCGTCCGCGTCCGTACGGGCCTTCTCCACCCGCGCGTTGCCCTCGATCGTCGCCTCGGACACCAGCCGGTCGGCCTCGGTGCGGGCCGCGCCGACCATGCTGTCGGCCTGGGCCTCGGCGTCCGCGGTGGTCTGCTGCGCCTGCTGCTGCGCCTCGGTGAGCAGCTTGTCGGCCTCGGCGGTGGTCTCCGTGATGAGCTTGTCGACCTGCTCCGCCGCCTCGGAACGCCGCTTGTTGGCGTCCTTGCGGGCTTCGTCGAGGGTGCGCTCGGCCTCCTCGCGCGCGGCCGCGGTGACCCGCTCGGCCTCCGCGAGGGCGTCCGCCCGGGCCCGCTCCGACTCGCTGCGGACCCGCTCGGCGTGCTGCTGGGCCGCGCCGACCGTCTCGGCGGCCTCGGCACGCAGCCGCTCCGCGTCGCCGCCGGCCTCCGCGAGCAGCTGTTCGGCCTTGGCACGGGCCTCGGTCCTGACCCGCTCGGCCTCCGCGACCGTCTCCGACCTGAGCCGCTCCGCCTCGGCGACCGTCTCCTGGCGCAGCCGGTCGGTGTCCGTGAGCGTCTCGGTGGTGAGCCGCTCGGCCTCGTTGCGCGCCTCGGTGATGAGGGTGTCGGCCTGGGTCGCCGCGTCCGACCGGATGCGGTTGGCGTCGTCGCGGGCGTCCGCCCGGGTACGGGCCGCCGCCTGGTCGGCCTCGGCGATGGCGTCCGACGCCTCCGTGCGCACCCGCTGGGCGTGCTCGGACGCGTCCGACCTGAGGCGCTCCGCCTCGGCGATCGCCTCCGAAACAGTGCGCTCCGCGAGCGACTTGGCGGCGTCCGTCTCCTCCTGGGCCTCGCGGCGGATGCGGCTCGCGTCCTCGGCGGCCCGCTCCCGCTCGGCGTAGGCGTCGCCGCGGACCCGGTCCGACTCCTCCTGGGCCTCGCGCCGGGTACGGTCCGCCGCGTGCTCGGCGGCCGAACGCAGCCCGGTGATCTCCTCCTGGGCCTGCTCGTGCAGCCCCGCGACCGAGTCGCGTACCTGCTGGGCGTGCTGCTCGGCGGCCGACACCATCTCGGTGGCCCGCCGGTCCGCCTCCTCGACCAGCCGTACGGCCTCGGCCTGGGCGTCCTCGACGCGCTTGCGCGCCGACGCCAGCAGTTCCTCGCTCTGCTCGCGGGCCCGCTCGCGCTCCTGGTCGGCCTCCTGGCGGGCGGTGCCGAGGTACTCCTCGGCCTCGCGGCGCCGCCGGTTGGCCTCCTCCTGCGCGGCGGCCAGCGTCTCGGACGCCTCCGTCGCCAGCCGTTCGGCGGCGGCCTGCGCCTCCGCCCGGACCCGGTCGGCGCTCTCCTGGGCCTCCGTCTTCAGCCGCTCGGCCTCCGCCGCCGCCTCCGACCGCAGACGTACGGCGACGGCCTCGCCCTCCGCGCGGGAGGCGGAGGCGTCGGACGCGGCCTCGGTGCGCAGCCGTTCGGCCTCCGCCTCGGCCTGCTGCTGGAGGGTGCGGATCCGCTCGGCGGCCTCGCCGCGCAGCCGCTCGTTCTCCTCGGCCGTCTCGCGGCGGATCCGCGAGGCCTCCTCACGGGCCTCGGTCAGCGCCTGCTCGGCGGCGGTGAGGCGCTCCTCGGCCTCGGTGTGCAGCCGCGTCAGTTCCTCGGCGGCCTCCGCGCGGCGGGCCTCTATGGCCCGCTCGGTCTCCTCGTGCAGCTCCGACGCCGCCCGCTCGGCGTCGGCCCTGATGCCCTCGGACTGCTCGACGACCTCGGCGCGGTGCCGCTCGGCCTCCTTGCGGGTGCGCTCCAGGGTCTCCTCGGCCTGCCGGCGCAGGGTGGTGGCCCGCTCGATGGCCTCCGTACGGACCTTCTCGCTGTCCGTGGTGGCCTTCTGGCGCAGCTCGTCCGCGTCCTGGCGGGCCTTGCCCAGCAGTTCCTCGGCGGTCTTGGCCGCCTCCTCGATCTGCTGGACGGCCTCCTTGCGGGCCTCGGAGCGGATCTTCTCGCCCTCGGCGACCGCCTCGGAGCGCAGCTGCTCGGCCTCGCCGCGCAGCCGGCGCGCCTCCTCCTGGAGCTCGACCGTCTTGGCGCGGTACTCCTTGGTGTCGTCCTTCGCCGTGCCCTTGAGCTGCTCGGCGATGTCGTGCGCCTCGGCCCGCAGCCGGTCCGCCTCGGTCTCCGCCTCGGTGCGGATCCGCTCGGCCTCCTCGGCGGCTGCCTTGGTGGTCTTCCGCGCGTCCTCCTGCGCCCTGTTGAGGACGTCCTCGGCCGTCTTGGCCGCCTTGGACAGCTGGGTCGCGCTCTCCTCGGCCGTGAGGGTGCGAGCCTTCTCGGCGGCCTCGTCGAGGAGTTTCTCCGCCTCGGCGCGGGCGTCCGCGACGATCTGCTCGGCGTCCGACCTGGTGGCCTCGGCCTCCTTGGTGGCCTCGCTGACGAGCCGGGCGACCTGCTCCTTCGCCGTACGCGTGCGCTGCTCGTTGGTCGACTCCGCGCTCGACAGCGCCTTCTCGGCGGCCGCCTTCGCCTCGGTGACGAGCTTCTCCGCCTCGGCGCGGGCCTCGCGCAGGGCCGTGTCGGCCTCCGCGATGCGCTGCTCGGCGGTCCGGCTCAGTTCCTGCGCCTCGCGGCGGGCCGTCTCCGACTCCGTCGTGGTGGAGGTACGCAGCTGCTCGGCGTGGTCGGTGGCCTCCTGGGCCTGCGTGGAGGCGGCGTTCAGCAGCCGCTCGGCGTCCGCGCGGGCGCGGCGCAGCAGCTGCTCGGCCTCCGCCCGGGCCGACTCCGCCTCGCTCTGCAGTCGCTGCCGGGCCTCGGTGGTGATCCGCTCCGCCTCGGCGCGGGCGGCCGCCATGGCCTGCTCGGTCTCGGCGCGGGACTCCTCGAGGAGCCGGCGGGCCTGCTGCTCGGTGCGGGCGCGCAGCTGCTCGGCCCAGGCCACGTTCTCGTTGACGTGCGACTCGACGGTCTGCCGGCGCTCGGCCAGCTCCTGGTCGAGCTGCTGTCGGCGGGTGACGGCCTCCTGGTGCAGCTCCGCCTGGAGCCGGGCGGCCTGCTCGGCGTGCTCCTGGAGGATCCGCTGGGTCTGCGCCCGGGCCTGGCTGAGCTCGCGCTCGGCCTCCTGGCGCAGCTGGTCGGCCTGGACCTGCGCGTTGCGCAGCAACTGTTCGGCCTGGTAGCCGATGTCGCCGCCGTCGAAGGCGGGCCGGGACATGATGGTGCGCCGCGCCTCGTGCAACTTGGCGCGCAGCACCTCGACCTGGTAGCCGAGGTCCTCGGCGTGCTGAATCGCCTTTTCCCGCTCGGTCTTCAGCCGCTTCATCTCGGCTTCGAAACGAGTGAGGTGATCGACGTCAGCCGCCGGTTCCCGCTCCTGGCTCTCGTAGCCCCGCACTGCGCGGTCCCATCCGTCCCCTGGTCGCAAGTCTCTCCGTACGAGCCCCGTCCGTCCTCCGAACGGGGCTCCCGGGGAATGGTGTCAGATCAACGGCGGAGCACGGGCTGCTGCCCCGACGCTCGTCCCCCGAAACCCGGACCCCGGACAGGTCCCGCCGTCATGGCAGGACCGCGGTCGCCCTGGGTGGAGCGGCGACCGACCCCAACCCTACCGGCCCATATGTACGAGGGTCAGTGCTCAGGTGACTCAACGGGCGCCGAAGTGACCAGTTCTGTCAGTACGCCATGGCAATCCTTGGGGTGCAGGAAGGTGATCCGTGACCCCATGGAACCGATTCGCGGCTCTTCGTACAGAACGCGTACGCCCTTCTCGCGGATGCCGGCGGCGTCGGCGTCGACATCCGCCGTACCGAAAGCGATGTGGTGTACGCCCTCGCCGTTCTTCGCGAGCCACTTGCCCACGGCCGAGTCCTCCCGGGTCGGCTCCAGAAGCTGCAGGTACGAGGCCCCGCCGTCGGACGTATCGTTGATCTTGAGCATGGCCTCGCGCACGCCCTGCTCCTCGTTGACCTCGGAGTGGTACACCTCGAAGCCGTACGTGGCCCGGTAGAACTCGACGGTCTTGTCGAGGTCGAAACAGGCGATCCCGATGTGGTCGATTCGCGTCAGCATGGATTCAGTGCAGCGCTCCCGAGGTGGTTACGCAACGTGCGCGCGATCACACCGACGGCCCGATGACGGGGTGGAGTACCGCTCAGTACATTCGAAGTAAACCCTCGTTCACTCCTCAGCTGTGCAAGCTGAAAGGGGATCGCACCTCATGTCTGGTTCCAACAGCACTACCTCGGTGATCGTCGCGGGCGCTCGGACGCCCATGGGGCGTTTGCTGGGCTCGCTGAAGTCCTTCTCGGGAGCCGACCTCGGCGGCTTCGCGATCAAGGCCGCCCTCGACCGTGCGGGTATCGGTGGCGATCAGGTGCAGTACGTCATCATGGGCCAGGTGCTCCAGGCCGGGGCGGGGCAGATCCCGGCACGCCAGGCCGCCGTCAAGGCCGGCATCCCGATGAACGTCCCGGCGCTCACCGTCAACAAGGTGTGCCTGTCCGGCCTCGACGCCATCGCGCTGGCCGACCAGCTGATCCGCGCCGGCGAGTTCGACGTGATCGTCGCGGGCGGCCAGGAGTCCATGACCAACGCCCCCCACCTGCTGCCGAAGTCCCGAGAGGGCTTCAAGTACGGGGCGATCGAGATGCTCGACGCCATGGCGTACGACGGTCTCACCGACGCCTTCGAGAACATCGCCATGGGCGAGTCGACGGAGAAGCACAACACGCGGCTCGGCATCAAGCGCCCCGAGCAGGACGAGATCGCGGCCCAGTCCCACCAGCGCGCCGCCGCGGCCCAGAAGAACGGTCTGTTCGAGGCCGAGATCACCCCGGTCGAGATCCCGCAGCGCAAGGGCGAGCCGGTGGTCTTCAGCAAGGACGAGGGCATCCGCGGGGAGACCACCGCCGAGTCCCTGGGCAAGCTGCGCCCGGCGTTCACGAAGGACGGCACGATCACCGCGGGTTCGGCCTCGCAGATCTCCGACGGTGCCGCCGCGGTCGTGGTGATGAGCAAGGCCAAGGCCCAGGAGCTCGGCCTGGACTGGATCGCCGAGATCGGCGCCCACGGCAACGTGGCCGGTCCGGACAACTCGCTCCAGTCCCAGCCGTCGAACGCCATCCTGCACGCCCTCAAGAAGGAGGGCCTGGAGGTGTCGGACCTCGACCTCGTCGAGATCAACGAGGCCTTCGCGGCGGTCGCCGTCCAGTCCATGAAGGACCTCGGCGTGTCCCCGGAAAGGGTGAACGTCAACGGTGGTGCCATCGCCCTCGGCCACCCGATCGGCATGTCCGGTGCCCGGCTCGTCCTGCACCTGGCGCTGGAGCTGAAGCGGCGCGGCGGCGGCGTGGGCGCGGCCGCGCTGTGCGGTGGCGGCGGTCAGGGTGACGCGCTGATCGTGCGGGTACCAAAGGCCTGATCGGTCTCTTCGCCGGTTTTCTCTCGAACGGAGCTGTGATGCAGGACGTCTCCACGCTGGTCGCCCAGGCGAGGGAGGGCCGGCCGCGGGCCGTGGCCCGGCTGATCTCCCTGGTGGAGGGGGCGTCCCCGCAGCTCAGGGAGGTCATGGCGGCCCTGGCCCCGCTGACCGGCGGGGCGTACGTGGTCGGTCTCACCGGTTCGCCGGGCGTCGGCAAGTCGACGTCCACGTCCGCCCTGGTGACCGCGTACCGCAAGCAGGGCAGGCGGGTCGGCGTCCTGGCCGTCGACCCGTCGTCCCCGTTCTCCGGCGGCGCCCTGCTCGGCGACCGGGTCCGGATGTCGGAGCACGCCTCGGACCCGGGCGTCTACATCCGCTCGATGGCGACCCGCGGCCACCTCGGCGGTCTCGCCTGGGCCGCCCCCCAGGCGATCCGGGTGCTGGACGCGGCCGGCTGCGACGTGATCCTCGTCGAGACGGTCGGCGTCGGTCAGTCGGAGGTCGAGATCGCCTCCCAGGCGGACACCTCCGTGGTGCTGCTGGCGCCCGGGATGGGCGACGGCATCCAGGCGGCCAAGGCCGGGATCCTGGAGATCGGCGACGTGTACGTGGTCAACAAGGCCGACCGCGACGGCGCCGACGCCACGGCCCGTGAACTGAACCACATGCTGGGGCTCGGAGAGTCCCGGGGCCCCGGCGACTGGCGTCCGCCCATCGTCAAGACCGTCGCCGCGCGCGCCGAGGGCGTCGACGAGGTCGTCGAGGCGCTGGAGAAGCACCGCGCCTGGATGGAGGAGCGCGGTGTCCTGGCCGAGCGCCGCCGTGCCCGCGCCGCCCGCGAGGTGGAGACCATCGCCGTCACGGCCCTGCGCGAACGCATCGGCGACCTGCACGGCGACCGTCGGCTCAGCGCGCTGGCCGAGCGGATCACGGCGGGCGAGCTGGACCCGTACCGGGCGGCCGACGAACTGGTGGCAGGCCTGACGGAAGGCTGAGGCAGCCCGGCAGCGGAGCCACGGGATCCGGCCGGTCCGGATCCCGCCCGTGGTCAACTCGGCCCAGCCGCTGGTACGTTGACCGACATGTTCCTCCTCTTGGCATAGGGCCCGCCCGAGCCCGCGACCGCACCCGGCACAGGCCGTGGCCGTCGCGGCACTCCGGCGTCCCCTCCCTGCCTCCAGTAGAGGAACTCTGTCGTGTCCGCTGTGTCTCCGCGGCCCTCGTATGCCGCGGTTCTCCGCCTTCCCCATGCCCGCCGCACCTTCGCGGCCGCCCTCGCCGCCCGGCTGTCCTACGGCGTGATCCCGATCGCCGTGATGCTCTGCGTGACCCGCGCGACCGGGTCCTACGCCGTCGCGGGTGTCGTGATGGCCGCGTTCGGCGCCACGGGCGTCTTCCTGTCGCCGTACCGGGCGGCCCTGGTCGACCGTCACGGCCCGCGTCGCGCGCTGCTGCCGATGGCCCTGCTGTACGCCGGGCTGCTCTGCGCGCTGGCGGCGGCGACCTGGCGTCCCGGGGCGCCGGCGACGCTGATCGGCCTGGTCGCCGCCGTCGCGGGTGCCTGCGCGCCGCCGCTCGGCCCCACCATGCGCACGGTGTGGGGCGAACTCACCGAGAACCGGCCGATGCTGCAGCGGGCCTACAGCCTGGACGGGGTCGCGGAGGAACTCCTGTACGTCACCGGACCGCTGCTGGTCGGGGTGCTGGTCGGCTTCGCCTCGCCGGTGCTCGGCGTGCTGCTGAGCGCGCTGCTGGTGGGGGCGGGGACGGTGGTCTTCGTCATGTCACCGGCGGTCGGCGCGGTGCGCGGGAGCCGGGCCGACCGCCGGGACCGCCGGGACCGCCGGGCGACCCTGAGGCCGGGGCCGGGGCTGCTGCAACCGATCCTCGTCGCGGGCGGTGTCGGCCTGTCCCTGAGCGCCGTCGACCTTCTCGTCGTCGCCTTCGCCGGGCAGCGGCAGCTCGGGGACGACACCGTCGCCTGGGTGCTCGCCGCGCTGTCGGCGGGCAGCGCGGTGGGCGGTCTGCTCAACGGGGCGGTGGACTGGCGTACGCCGGCCCGGGTCCGGCTTCCGCTGCTCGCCACGGGCCTGGGCGCGACACTCGCCGTCGCGGCGCTCGCCGACGGCGTACTCGCCCTCGCGGGGGCGGCGGCGGTGGCGGGCCTGTTCGTCGCGCCCGCCCTGACGACGGCGTACCTGATCGCGGACGACGCCGCCCCCGCCGGCTTCCGTACGCAGGCGGGGGCGTGGGTGAACACGGCCGTCAACGCGGGGAGTTCGGCGGGGGCGGCGACGATGGGGGTACTGGTGGAGCGGCTTCCGCTGGGGGTGTGCTTCGTGGTGTCCGGCGGGGTCTCGGTGATCGCGGGGGGAGTCTCGGTGGTCGGGAGGAGCCCCGAAAAGGCGGGCGCCCCGCTTCCGGGACGCCCGCCCGTGCCCGCCGACCACCCGTCCCGGTCGGCCGCGGGCTGACCGTCGTCCTCGACGCCGGGCGGCGTCGCAGGACGGTGACGGCGCGGCTACCGCACGTCAGTCGTCGTCGCCGTCGGCGGCGTCGTCACCGGCGTCGGACCGGTCCGCCGTGACCTTGCCCGACGTCAGGTCGACCCGCCAGTCCTGCTCGGCCTTGCCGGACTTGTGGGTCTCGACCTCCCAGGCCTTCGAGGAGCCTTCCTCGTCCAGGTCCACCGACGTCACGGTGCCCTTGCCGGCCGCGGCCTCGGCAGCCTCCCGGGCCGTCACGGACGAACCCTTCAGCGCGGCCCGCACCTGGGCGGTGTCGTCCTCCTGCTCGGAGTGGGAGCCGAGCACCTTGCCGGTGGCGGGGTCGATCCGGACGCTGTGCCAGGTGCTGCCGCTTCCGAGCACGTCGACGTCCCAGACGACCGGTCCGGCGTCGTCCTGGTCGTCCAGGTCGACGGAGACAGCGGTACCAGGGGAGTGCTTCAGCGCGGCGGCGATCGCCTCGGCCGCCGTCACGTCACCGGAGACGCGGGTGGAGTCGTCGTCCCGGGCGTCGTCGGCGCGGTCGGTGTCCCGGGCGTCGTCCGCGTCGTCGGCGTCATCGGTGTCCCGGGCGTCGTCGTCGCGGACCCCGGCGCCGGCCGCCCGGACATCCGCCTGCCGCGCCGTCCCGTCGCCGTCTCCCGACACCGCGAGAGCGGAGGCCGTGCCGCCCCCGATCAGAGCGGCGGCCGTGACGGCGGCGATCACGATGTTGCGCTTCATGCGGTTCCTCCAGAGTCGTGCTGATACGTCTTGGTTCGATCGCTTCGTTTCGCTTTCGACGTGATCCAACATCGCCGACCGACGCTGAGAGGAACCTGAAGCCCCCTGAAGAGATCTTCAGCTCGGCTTTGCGAACCTTTACGCATGCGCCTGTTGATCGTGGAAGACGAGAAGCGGCTCGCCCTGTCGCTCGCCAAGGGCCTGACGGCCGAGGGCTACGCCGTGGACGTGGTCCACGACGGCCGGGAGGGGCTGCACCAGGCCTCCGAGGGGTCGTACGACCTGGTGATCCTGGACATCATGCTGCCCGGCCTCAACGGCTACCGGGTCTGCGCCGCCCTGCGCGCCGCCGGCCACGACGTGCCGATCCTGATGCTCACGGCGAAGGACGGGGAGTACGACGAGGCGGAGGGCCTGGACACCGGCGCCGACGACTATCTGACCAAGCCGTTCTCGTACGTCGTGCTCGTCGCCCGGATCAAGGCCCTGCTGCGCCGCCGCGCCCAGGGCGCCGGGGCCTCGCCCGTCCATGTGCACGGCGACCTGAAGGTCGACACGGCCGCCCGCCGGGTCTTCCTGGGGGAGGAGGAGATCGCGCTGACCGCCAAGGAGTTCTCCGTCCTGGAGCAGCTCGTGGTGCGGGCCGGCGAGGTGGTCTCCAAGTCCGAGATCCTGGAGCACGTCTGGGACTTCGCGTACGAGGGCGATCCGAACATCGTCGAGGTGTACGTCAGCGCCCTGCGCCGCAAGCTGCGGGCCGGGCTCATCGGGACGGTGCGGGGCGTCGGCTACCGACTGGAGACGGACCGGTGAGACGCCTCCTCGGCTCCGTGCGGGCCCGCGCGACCCTCGCCGCCACGCTGGTCGTCGCGGTGGCGCTGGTCGCTGCCGGGGCCGCCGTACTGCTGTCCCTGCGGTCGAACCTGATCGGCCAGGCCGGTACCCAGGCGGAGCGCACCGCGCGCTCGGTCGCCTCCGAACTGTCGGTGGGCAAGACGGCCCGGCAGCTGGACCTGGACGAGGACGAGGAGCCGGTCCAGGTCGTCGACGACGACGGGACGCTGCTCGCGGCCCACAAGGACCTCCAGCGCGTCAGCGGCACGGCCACCGACGAGGTCAGGCCGCAGGCGAAGGCGTCCGAGGCCCCCGAGGCCGACGACGACTCCCAGGACCCCTACGACTCCGACGACGGCGGGGCCGACTCCCTCGAACCGGGCGAGATCGACGACCGGACCACCTTCAGCAACGGCTCGGCGACGATCGACCACGACACCGCCGACTACCGCTTCGCCGCCGTCAAGGTGGAGACCCGCGAGCAGGGCACGCTCACCGTCTACGCGGGCGCCCCGCTGTCCGCCGAACAGAGCGCCGTGGACACCGCGACGACCGTCATGCTGATCGGCTTCCCGCTGCTGCTCACCGTCGTCGCGGCGGTGACCTGGCTGGTCACCCGGCGCGCCCTGCGCCCGGTGGAGGGCATCCGCGCGGAGATGGCCGCGATCACCGCGTCCGAGGACCTGGCCCGCCGGGTCCCGGTGCCGGACACGCACGACGAGGTGGCCCGACTGGCCCGCACCACGAACGAGACGCTGGCCGCGCTGGAGACCTCCGTGGAACGCCAGCGCCGGTTCGTCGCCGACGCCTCCCACGAGCTGCGCAGCCCGATCGCGTCCCTGCGGACCCAGCTGGAGGTGGGCGCCGCGCACCCCGAGCTGCTGGATGTGGAGGGGGCGGTCGAGGACACCGTACGACTGCAGCGCCTCGCCGCCGACCTGCTGCTGCTGGCCCGCCTGGACGCGGGGGAGCGGCCCGCCGCCGACGCCCGGCTCGACCTCGCCGCGCTGGTGCGCAAGGAGGCCGCGGGGCGGACCGGCGTGCGCGTGCGGGCGCCGGAGGGGGTGGACGTGGCCGGGTCCCGGGGACAGCTGGGGCGGGTGCTCACCAACCTGCTGGACAACGCGCGCCGGCACACCCGCTCGACGGTCGAGGTGAGCGTGCGGCGGGAGGGGGAGTGGGCCGTGCTCGGGGTCGCCGACGACGGGGACGGGGTGCCCGAGGGCGACCGGGAGCGGATCTTCGAACGGTTCGTACGACTCGACGACGCCCGCAGCCGCGACGACGGCGGCGCCGGGCTGGGGCTCGCCATCGCCCGGGACGTCGCCGTACGGCACGGCGGCACACTCACGGTCCGCGACGCGCCGACGGGCGGAGCCCTGTTCGAACTCCGCCTGCCGCTCGCCTAGGGCCCGGTCAGCCGACCGTCCGAGGGCGCGTCCGGGGACGGGTCACAGGCGCCCGCGATGTCCCCGCAGGTGTTCCGCGATGGGCTTGAGGGACTTGTCGAGTTCCGCCATGGCCTCGGGGGACAGCAGATCGATGAAGTGCCTGCGCACCGAGGACACGTGGTGCGGTGCGACCTTCTGCATCGTCTCCATGCCGTGCTCGGTGAGCACCGCGAACAGACCTCGGCGGTCCGACTCGCAGTTCTCGCGGCGCACGAGGTCCGCGTTCTCCATGCGGGTGATCTGGTGGGAGAGGCGGCTCTTGGACTGGAGGGTGGCGGACGCGAGGTCACTCATCCGCATCCGTACACCCTCCGACTCGGAGAGGTTGACCAGGATCTCGTAGTCGTTCATCGTCAGGCCGAACGGCTGCAGGTCCCTCTCGAGCTGGTACGTCAACAGCCTGTTGACCTCCAGGTGGGTGCGCCAGGCGCACTGCTCCGCATCGGTCAGCCAGCGCGTGGCCGTCTCGGTCTCCATGAATCAAGTCTACCTAAAAGGTTGAAAGGCGAACTAGTGAGGGTGGTGTGACGACGGCGCGCACACGTTCGACGTCACACTCCGCAGACTACCGCTCACAGCCCGAAGCGACGCTGGAGGTCCCCCAGCTGTCCGGGAAGGCGCGGTGCGCCCGCTTGCTGTGAGCCACCCATGGGCGCGCCGTGTCCGCCGGGTACTCCGGGCTGCTGCGGAGTCACCCCCACGGCCTGCTCCGCCATGAGCGCCTCCGACGACTGGAGCAGCACCGTGCCCGCCCCGACGAACTCGAACTGGTGCTCTTCCCCGGAGGCCCCGCCGAGGCCTGTCATCGCACGTAGACCGCCCATCAGGCCGGTCATGTAGGCGTGGTCGTAGTGGTGGCACGGCGAGGGGCAGTCGGCCCATCCGACGAGGGCCTGCGGGTCCACCCGGATCGGCGGTTCCATGAACACCACCGGACCGTTGGAGGCGGCCACGAACTTTCCGGTTCCGATCAGTGTCAGAAAACCCGGCACGATCGACTGCTTGAGGGACAGACTTGGCTGAAAAGCGAGCAGGTTGCCCGAGCGAATGGTCAGATTGCCGTCTTCCAGGTCGTACGAGTTCACGTCGAAGGCCCGGTCGGCGAGGAGCATCTTGCCCGAGCCCTCCGCCACGACCCAGTCGCTCGCGTGCAGAGGCGAATGGAAGGACGTACGGACAAGACGGTCCAGCCGGCCGTGCCCGACGCCGTTGAACTCCATCGAGCCGTAGAAGGCGATCATCTTCCCCTTCTGCAGGAACCACTGGCTCCCCTTGAGCTCCACGCAGAAGGTGCAGTTGTCGACGTTGTCGTCCGACGGCAGCGTCATGGGGTCGTAGACCGTCGGGCCGCCGCCCGGAGCCCCGTACATGCTCACAGCTTCTCCTCCGAGGCCTGGACGTACACCGCGCCGTTGCCGCTGAGCTCCAGCTGGAACGCCTCGCCGGAGCCGCGGCCCACCATGTCCCGCCAGCCCAGCGCGGTGGACAGCTTGTTGCGGACGTCGCCGTGGTGCGCGACGTACGCCTGCGGGTCGACGTGGACCGGCCGCTGCGGGGTGATGGGAACCTCGATCACCCCGCCGTGCGCCATCACCGCCACCGAGCCGTGCCCGCGCAGGGTGGTCGTGAACAGTCCCTGGCCGGTGACCTGGCCGCGGACCATGCCCATGACGCCGCCCTGGGAGCCCATGAACATGGTGCCCTGCTCCAGGGTGCCCTCGAAGGCGAGCAGCCGGTCCGCCTCGACGAACAGGGTGTCGCCGGTGAGGTTGATGACCTGGACGTGGTGGCCGCCGTGCCCGAACAGCACGGTGCCGCTGCCCTCGACGGACATCAGGGGCGCGGCCTCGCCCGCCGCCCGTCGCCCGATCATCGACATGACCCCGCCCTGCCCGCCCTGCATGTTGGGTGTGAACGACACCTCGCCCTGGTAGGCGAGCATCGCCCCGCGCTGACTGAACAGCCGCTGCCCGGGCAGGACGGTCGCCTCGACCATCTTCGAGTTGATCTCCCGGAAGGCCATGTCACACATCCCCCGCGATCGTGTTCCGCTCGCTCGGCTGGACGTAGACCAGGCCGTCCCCCTCGAAGCGGATCTGGAAGGCCTCGCCGCCGCCCTCGCCCATGAGGGTGCGGAAGGTCACACCGGACTGGAAGGACTGCTGCAGGTTCCCCTGGTGCGCGACGTAGGCGCCGGGGTCGACGGTCAGCGGGTACTGCCGGCTCACCCGCAGCACCACGGCCGGTCCGGCCGACATGATCGCGGCCTGCCCGTGCCCCTCCACCGTCGTGGTGAACAGCCCGTTGCCCTGCGAGGCCCCGCGCAGCCCGGTGAAGGACGTGCCGGTCCGCAGTCCGGAGTCGGTCGCGAGCAGGTTGCTCGACTCCACGTACAGCGTCTCCCCCTGGAGGGCCACGAGGTTGATCTCGGAGGCACGGTCCGCGAACCAGCAGGTGCCGTGCCCCTTCACCTCCATCAGTGTCATCTGCTCACCGGTGATCCGCCGCGTCACCATCCCCCGCAGCCCCTCACCCCCACCGCTGAGCTTCTTGAAGTCCATCTGCCCGTCGTACGCGACCATCGACCCGTTCTTCGCCTTCACGGCGTCCCCGGTCATGTCGACGGCGAGCACCTTGCTGCCTTGAAGTCGGAACATCGCCACGCAGCGAAAATAGCCGTCGCGAGGCCCCGCCGAACAGAGCCCGCGACCCCCCGACCGGGCGCGTCCCACGGTTTGCCACAATGGGCAATCGTTTGTGCGCGCGTTCACAAACGGTCCGTAGTCTCTCCCACCGAAGGTGACCCGTGGACATCAAGACCGCCTCCGCCATCCGCCGCCTCCGCCTGGTCTCGGGCCCCGAGGCGGTCTCGTTCCTGCTCCTGCTGGTCTGCTCGGTGCTCAAGCGGACCACGGACTTCAACGCGGTTCCCGCGATGGGCATGATCCACGGCGTCCTCTTCATCCTGTACGTGATCTTCTGGGCGGACGCCTGGAACCGTACGAAGTGGTCCCTGAAGACCGCCGCCCTCTACTTCGTCCTGTCGGTCCTGCCCACCGGCGGCTTCTTCGCGGAGCGCAGGCTCAAGCGCGAGGCCGAGGACGCGGTCATCGCCTCCCGCGCCCGCCAGGAAGGCAAGGTGACGGCGTGATCGTCGCCTTCTCCGTGACGCCCCTGGGCGTCGGCGAGGACGTGGGGGAGTACGTGGCCGACGCCGTCCGGGTGGTCCGCGAGTCGGGCCTGCCCCACCGCACCGACGCGATGTTCACGTCGATCGAGGGCGAGTGGGACGAGGTCATGGACGTGGTCAGGCGTGCGGTGGCAGCGGTGGAGGCGCGGTCACCGCGCGTCTCCCTGGTCCTCAAGGCGGACATCCGCCCCGGGGTGACCGACGGCCTCACCTCGAAGGTGGAGACGGTGGAGAGGTACCTGGCCGGCTGAGGGCGCCGGCCCGGCGTCCCGCAGTCGCGTGCTGCCCGGTCGTCCGCACCCCCTCGGGCCGCCGGGGACCGAGGGGCGAGACGGGGCTGACCACGATGTGACCGGCCGGTAAGGTCTCTGCCGTGCCGAAGCCCCTCAGTCTTCCCTTCGACCCCATCGCCCGCGCCGACGAACTCTGGAAGCAGCGCTGGGGAAACGTGCCGTCCATGGCCGCGATCACCTCGATCATGCGCGCGCACCAGATCCTGCTCGCCGAGGTCGACGCGGTGGTCAAGCCGTACGGGCTGACGTTCGCGCGCTACGAGGCGCTGGTCCTGCTCACCTTCTCCAAGGCCGGTGAGCTGACCATGTCCAAGATCGGCGAGCGTCTGATGGTGCACCCCACCTCCGTGACGAACACCGTCGACCGCCTGGTGAAGTCGGGCCTGGTGGACAGGAAGCCCAACCCGAACGACGGCCGCGGCACCCTCGCCGTCATCACCGACAAGGGCCGCGAGGTGGTCGAGGCGGCCACCCGCGACCTGATGGCGATGGACTTCGGGCTCGGGGTGTACGACTCCGAGGAGTGCGGGGAGATCTTCGCGATGCTCAGGCCGCTGCGGGTGTCGGCGCACGACTTCGACGAGGACTGACCCGGGGCAAGATCTCCCGGAGCGCGTGGTTACGCTCGTACGCATGAAAAAGTCCGTGCTGACCCGCTACCGGGTCATGGCCTACGTGACCGGTGTGCTGCTGGTCCTGCTGACCCTGGGCGTGATCGCCAAGTACCTGCTCGAGATGGACGGCGCGGACGGCTTCACCCGTGTCGTGGGCATCGCGCACGGCTGGCTGTACGTCGTCTACCTGGTCTTCGCGTTCGACCTGGGCTCGAAGGCGAAGTGGCCGGTCGCCAAGCAGATCTGGGTACTGCTGGCGGGCACGATCCCCACGGCCGCCTTCTTCGTCGAGCGCAAGGTCAGCCGCGAGCTGGAGGCGAAGGTCGCCGAGGACGCTCCGGCGGTCGCCAAGGCGTAACCCCCACCGCCGTACGGACCGCGTACGGCGGTCAGCCATCGACATTTACTAGGACGTCCTAGTAAATTCGAGGGTATGGACGCTGACGCCATCGAAGAGGGCCGCCGCCGCTGGCAGGCCCGGTACGACGCCTCACGCACGCGTGAGGCCGACTTCACCACGCTCTCCGGGGACCCCGTGGAGCCGGTGTACGGGCCACGGCCGGGGGACAGGTACGACGGCTTCGAGCGGATCGGCTGGCCGGGGGAGTACCCCTACACCCGCGGTCTGTACGCGAGCGGCTACCGGGGTCGCACCTGGACCATCCGGCAGTTCGCCGGGTTCGGGAACGCCGAGCAGACCAACGAGCGCTACAAGAAGATCCTCGCCAACGGCGGCGGCGGACTGTCCGTGGCCTTCGACATGCCGACGCTGATGGGGCGCGACTCCGACGACCCGCGCTCGCTCGGCGAGGTGGGGCACTGCGGGGTCGCCATCGACTCGGCCGCCGACATGGAGGTCCTGTTCCAGGACATCCCGCTGGGCGACGTGACGACCTCCATGACCATCAGCGGGCCGGCCGTACCCGTCTTCTGCATGTACCTCGTCGCCGCGGAGCGGCAGGGCGTCGACCCGGCCGTCCTCAACGGCACCCTGCAGACGGACATCTTCAAGGAGTACATCGCCCAGAAGGAGTGGCTCTTCCAGCCGGAGCCCCATCTGCGGCTGATCGGCGACCTGATGGAGCACTGCGCGGCCGGCATCCCCGCCTACAAGCCGCTGTCCGTCTCCGGTTACCACATCCGCGAGGCCGGCTCGACGGCCGCGCAGGAACTGGCCTACACGCTGGCCGACGGCTTCGGGTACGTGGAGCTGGGGCTCAGCCGCGGCCTGGACGTGGACGTCTTCGCGCCCGGCCTGTCCTTCTTCTTCGACGCGCACGTCGACTTCTTCGAGGAGATCGCCAAGTTCCGCGCCGCGCGCCGCATCTGGGCCCGCTGGATGCGGGACGAGTACGGGGCGCGGACCGAGAAGGCCCAGTGGCTGCGCTTCCACACGCAGACCGCGGGTGTCTCACTGACCGCGCAGCAGCCGTACAACAACGTGGTGCGTACGGCCGTCGAGGCGCTGGCCGCCGTACTGGGCGGCACCAACTCCCTGCACACCAACGCCCTGGACGAGACCCTCGCGCTGCCCTCCGAGCAGGCCGCCGAGATCGCGCTGCGCACCCAGCAGGTGCTGATGGAGGAGACCGGCGTCGCCAACGTGGCCGACCCGCTGGGTGGTTCCTGGTACGTCGAGCAGCTCACGGACCGGATCGAGGCCGACGCCGAGAAGATCTTCGAGCAGATCAGGGAACGCGGTCTGCGCGCGCACCCCGACGGACGCCACCCCATCGGGCCGATCACCTCCGGCATCCTGCGCGGCATCGAGGACGGCTGGTTCACCGGCGAGATCGCCGAGTCCGCCTTCCAGTACCAGCAGGCCCTGGAGAAGGGCGACAAGAGGGTCGTGGGCGTGAACGTCCACCACGGTTCCGTGACGGGCGACCTGGAGATCCTGCGGGTCAGCCACGAGGTGGAACGGGAGCAGGTCCGGGTGCTGGGATCCCGCAAGGGCTCGCGGGACGACGCGGCCGTGCGGGCCGCGCTGGACGCGATGCTCGCCGCCGCCCGCGACGGCTCCAACATGATCGAGCCGATGCTGGAGGCGGTACGCGCCGAGGCGACCCTCGGCGAGATCTGCGGGGTGCTGCGGGACGAGTGGGGGGTGTACACGGAACCCGCGGGGTTCTAGGTGCCGTGCTGCCTCGGGGCCGTGGTGTTCCCGGCTCCGGGGCTCCCTACGTGCGCGGCCCGCGCGGCGCCTGGGCGGCCCGCGCGTCGTCCGCCGTGCCCGCGAGGCCCAGGAGCAGTACCTGGGTGAAGGAGCGCGCCCACTCCGCGTCCACCGGTTCCGCGCTCACCAGGGTGCGGTGCACCACCGCGCCCGCGACGATGTCGAAGATGAGGTCGACCGTGCGGGCGGCTTCCTCCGCGTTCGGCTCCGGGGGGAGCTCACCGCGCCGCTCCGCCCGGCAGCGGCCCTCCAGAACCAGTCGCTTCTGGCGCTGCACGATCGACGCCCGGATGCGTTCGCGCAGTGCGTCGTCCCGGATCGACTCCGCCACCACCGACATCAGCCCGCTCCTGGCCTCCGGCCGGGCCAGGATGGCCGCGAACTGGAGGACCACGCCCTCGATGTCGGCGGCGAGGGTGCCGCTGTCGGGGAGTTCCAGCTCGTCGAAGAGTTCCGCCACCGCGTCGACCACGAGTTCGTTCTTGCCGGCCCAGCGCCGGTAGATGGTCGTTTTCGCAACCCCGGCCCTCGTGGCGACGTCTCCCAGGGTGAGTTTCGACCAGCCCAGCTCCACCAGAGCCGCCCGTGTCGCGGCCAGGATCGCGGTGTCCGCGGCGGCGCTGCGCGGACGGCCGGTACGGCCGGCGGGGGTGCGGCTCTGCATGCCCCGACCATAAACCGGCGGTTTCGTTGTGTGGCCGTGAGGGAGATCACCGGAGAGTGGTGTCGCGGAGGCACCCGGTGCCATTACGCTACGACTCGTAGCGAAAGCTCGCGACGGACGTACGCGGGCGAGGGACACGCACGGCGCGGGGTGGGGACCCGGCGCCGAACACCCGAGAAGCACGACCGGCTTTCACAACGCTTTTCACGCAGGCGCGGGTACGGGGGAGGATAGACGCATGCAGCCACGGAACATGTCCATGAGCGGAGTCGTCGACCTCGCCGCGGTGAAGGCGGCCCAGGAGGCCAAGGCGAAGGCGGAGCAGGCGCGAGCCGAAGCCGCCCGGCAGGGTGGCGGGGCCGGCGGGGTCTCCCCGGCCGACCTCGTCATCGACGTCGATGAAGCAGGGTTCGAGCGGGATGTCCTGCAGCGGTCCGCCGAGGTGCCCGTCGTCATCGACTTCTGGGCCGAGTGGTGTCAGCCCTGCAAGCAGCTGAGCCCGGTCCTCGAGCGGCTCGCCGTCGAGTACAACGGACGCATCGTCCTCGCCAAGATCGACGTCGACGCCAACCAGATGCTGATGCAGCAGTTCGGGGTCCAGGGGATCCCGGCCGTCTTCGCCGTGGTGGCGGGGCAGGCCCTGCCGCTCTTCCAGGGTGCCGCGGGCGAGGCGCAGATCCGCGAGACCCTGGACCAGCTGGTCCAGGTCGCCGAGCAGCGCTTCGGGCTCACGGGCCTGGCCGTCGACCCCGACGCCCAGCCGGGCGGCGCCGGGCAGACCGACGCCCCCGACCTGCCCGCGGGGCCCTACGACGCGCTCCTCGAAGCCGCCGTACGCGCCCTGGACGCGGGGGACTTCGGCGGCGCGGTCCAGGCGTACAAGAACGTACTGAGTGACGACCCGGGCAACACCGAGGCCAAACTCGGCCTGGCCCAGGCCGAGTTGCTCCACCGCGTGCAGGGGCTCGACCCGCAGCAGGTGCGCAAGGACGCCGCCGAGAAGCCCGCTGACGTTCAGGCACAGATCGCCGCCGCCGACCTGGATCTGGTGGGCGGTCATGTCGAGGACGCGTTCGGACGGCTCATCGATGCCGTACGACGTACCGCGGGCGACGACCGGGACGCCGCCCGCCTTCGGCTGCTGGAGCTGTTCGAGGTCGTCGGCGGCGACGACCCGCGGGTGGCGGCGGCGCGCAGGGCACTCGCGCGCGCCCTGTTCTGACCGGGCCGCGAGCCTGGTCCTGACCAGTCGCTAAACGCGAGGGCTTGTGTTGCCCGAGTGAAAAAATGGCCGACAGGAGGCCTGTGCGGCCGCGCTTTGCCAAATCTTGGCAATCGCGGCCGCTGTTACTTGGAGTAAGTCGAGGCTGTTGATCTGTCGGAATCTGTCCAACGATCAATGTCTTTGTCCGGCACCCATCCGCCACCGAGCGTCGTCGACCGAGACCAGTGGGTCGTTGTTCGGTTATACGGTCGTTACTAGCGAGTAACGAACCCCCTTGTGCGGGCGGCGAGAATGCACCACGATCGGCGACGCTCGGTCCATTCCCGTACCCCGGCAGCCGGTTGGGTCGACGGGATCCCTTGGGTCCCCACCGGGCAGAGCCGACGGCAGGTGCGTCGGTTCTTGGGCAGGGGGGTCTTCGCCGTCCGGCGAAGCCTGTCCAGCAAGGTTGTGCGTGATGCGTGTCAGGCGCGACCAGTGGTTGTCGCTCGGGGGTGATCGCCGGTGATTCGGACGCGTTTGGCGCCTCCGGGTACGGGCGCTCCCCTTCCCGAGGACGTAGCACTTCTCCCATCCCTGCCCGGCTGAGCGGTCGAGTCGACCGGAGCAGTCAGGGCCAGGAGATGTACGTCCGAGAAGGAGGAAATATGGAGTCCCAGGTGCGTGGCGGGACCAGATGGAAGCGCTTCGCTGTGGTCATGGTGCCCAGCGTCGCCGCGGCCGCATGTGTGGGTGTCGGGCTGGCGCAGGGTGCGCTGGCCGCGTCGTTCAGCGTGTCCGGCCAGGAGTTCAAGGTATCGGCCGGGCATCTGCACGGTGAGGGCTTCGCTCAGTACGGCGGTATCGACAGCGGTTACACGTCGACCGACGGCAAGACCAAGACGGTTCGCCCCGTCGCGATCTCGTCGTTCAGGACCGCCGAGATCACCAAGATGTGCCAGTCGGTCAAGACGGAGATCCCCCTCATAGGGAAGACGATCTACCTCCGTCTCGACGCCGGGCCGGACGCGGATCACAAGGTCGAGGCCAAGAACCTCTACATCGACGTCGCCCAGCTCGACGCCGACGCGACGTTCAACAACATCGACATCGGTGTTGCGGTCCAGGACCAGACCAAGGGCCCTGCCGTCAAGAAGGGCGAGAACGTCCTGCCTGGCGGCTTCGCCCAGCAGGCCGACTCGGCCGACCTGACGAAGGTCGAGCAGACGGCGTGGGCGACCACGGCCGGCACCTTCAAGCTCAGCGGCCTGAAGATGCGTCTCGGTACCGACTCCAAGATGGAGTGCTTCTGACGGCTTCGGCCGCGGGGGCGTCCTTGGACAGCTGAGCTGCCCATGGGGGCGGGGAAGTTCGTCGCTTCTCCGCCCCGTTCGCCCCGCTCGACGCCCCGCGTCGGGTACCTGCACATACTCAGACTTCCGGCTTCTCCACGCCTACGGCCGAGCCGGTACGTACATCACCGGACCCAGGGAGCTGTTTTCCATGAGTGCCGAGACTCCGGTCCAGAGCGCCGGGACGTTCGCCCGGTTGCGTCTGCGATTCCGTGACTGGCGGGGCACCCGGCCGTTCTGGGCAGGCCTCTTCACCCTGCTCGGCGGGGTGCCGATCGCCTACTTCCCGTACGCCACCCTCAAGTTGGGCACCATGTCGCTCGCCATGGCGACGACCGCGGGTGCCGGCTCCCTCATCATCGGCGTACTGCTGGTGACCCTCGGTCTGACCATGTGGTTCCAGCAGGCCACGCGCGTCTTCGCCGGAGTCGCCGCGATCGTCCTCGCCCTGGTGTCCCTGGTGGTCTCCAACATCGGCGGCTTCATCGTCGGGTTCCTGCTCGCGATGCTCGGCGGCGCGCTCGCCGTCTCGTGGGCACCGGGCAAGGCCCAGGCTGCGGGCGCCGGATCCGGCGACGCGGACCAGGGCCCCTCGGACGAGGGCGCCGTGGAGAACGACCCCCAGGCCGCCCCGGGCCAGCCGGGAACGGCGTACGGCACACCGGACGCCGAGCACGGCCAACCGGCCGACCGGACGCCCGAGGGCACCTGGGCGGACAGCGCGAACGGGGGGTACCGTGTCGGCTGACGCGAGCCACGGCGAGGGCGCCGAGGCGTTGACCCGGGCGAGAACGGGACCCCGCCACGCGGCCCCCAGGAAGCCGCTGTTCACCAGGTTCCACATGCCGGCCGGCAAGGCGATAGCCATGGCCGCGATGCCGACGGCGGTCCTCATGGGCATCGGCTTCACGCCGACGCTCGCGCTCGCCGACGAGCAGCCGGCCTCGAACAGCCTGAAGGCCGACGAGTACAAGGACTGCCTCGCGGCCCTGGAAGAGGACGGCGCGTCCGCCTCGCCCACGCCGTCGCCGTCCGCCTCGTCGAGCGACGACGCGTCGACGGACGAGGACCAGGGCGAGGCGGCGGAGCCGTCGCCCTCGGCTTCGGCGGACACCGGCTCGGGCTCCGGTTCGGGTTCGGGTGACTCCTCGTCGGATTCAGGTTCCGACGACGACGCCGAACCCACGCCGTCCGCCTCGGCCTCGCCGAGCAAGGAGGGCAACTCCTCCTCCGGTGACACCGCCACGGCGAGCCCGTCTCCCTCCGCGAGTGACGACGGCAACGTGCTGGAGGACATCGGCGACGCGATCACCGGCATCTTCACGGGCGGCAAGAAGGCCTCGGAGGACGCGAGTCCGACCCCGTCGGCCTCCCCCTCCGCCTCGGACGGCACCGACAGCGCGGACAAGGACACCTCCGACGCCGTCAAGGAGACCACCGAGAAGGTCACCGACACGGTCGACGACACCGTGAAGGACACGACCGACGCGGCGTCCGAGGCGGCCGAGGACACCTCGAAGGCGGTGGAGGAAGCGGCCGAGGAGGCCGCGGACGCCACGGCCACGCCCAGCCCCTCCGCGAGCTCCACCACGGACCCCGAGGACTGCCCGGTCGCCACCGATGAAGTGGGCGGCGTCGACAACAAGGTGCTGGTGGCGGACAAGCCCTGGTACCTGGAGGCCAGTTCGCTGACGCTCAAGGGTGCGGACTACCAGGGCATCGTCGAGGTGAAGACGGCCAGCGGCAAGACCAAGAAGGTCCTGAAGTACGTCGTCTCCGGCGGCACCGACATCGGCGACCTGCACCAGCTGGTCAAGGAGAACGACAAGACCTACCACGTGCAGGCCGCGAAGGGCTCGACGTCCACGATCACCGGCGGCGACACCGTGATGTACACGGAAAGCATCTCCGGCAACCTGCTCGGTCTGGTCCCGGTCACGTTCGATCCGGAGCACCCGCCGCCGCTGAACATCCCGCTGATCTACTTCACCAAGGTGAAGATCACCCAGGCCGCCCAGTTCGGCGGAACGCTGCACGTCCCCGGCATGCAGCAGTACGTCACCGACTAGGCGCCCCCACAGGCCCGTTCGGGAGCCGCACAGACGCTGAGGGTGCCCCCTGGCACAGGGGGCACCCTCAGCGCCGTACAGGGCCCTTCAGGGGCCGGGCGCAGGCAACCGTGTTCGAGGCAGCCGGGGGGGGTCTGGATGAGCGCTCTTTTCGACGATCTGGGCCGGCTCGACCTGGACGCGCACGTGCGTCGATGGTCGGCGCCGGAGGCGGGGCGGGCCGAGGGGGCGGTGAGCCAGTGGATGGCCGCGGCCCAGCAGTTCGCCGCGCGGGTCCAGGAGGATCCGGGCGGGGTGCCGGACGCGCGGTGGCCGGCGATAGCCCAGGCGTGGTCGGCTCTGCTCGCCGCCGCCGAGCGGGCGACCGGGGCACAGCACAACGAGTGGCTCCTGCGCGACCTGTGGCTCGGAGCGTGGCTGCTTCAGAGGCTGGGGCCGCGCGCGGATGTGCCCTTCCTGGATGCCGCTACCGTCCTCGACCGGGCCCTGGACGCCATGCCGTTGAACCCGCGGGAGGCCGCCGTGCTCGCCCCTCGGTGGCGTGAGCTGGACCGGACGCAGATCCTCGCGCTGAGGATGATCCGACGCCTGCTCGCGCCCGTGCGTCCCCTGGCACCGCTCCTCGCGGAGCACCCCCGCCACGACGAGTACGAGGCGTGGGAGCGGCTCGCCGGCGATCTGCCGTAGCCGCAGGGGCCGGAGACGGCACGAGGGCGCCCCCTGTCGCAGGGGGCGCCCTCAGCGCCGTACAAGGCCCCTCAAGGCCCGGGCCGCAAGGGCCTCGTCAAGGCCCGTCAGGTGCGGGCACCCTCGCCCAGGTGGTGGACGCGCAGCATGTTGGTCGTGCCGGCGACACCGGGGGGCGAGCCCGCGGTGATGATGCAGATGTCGCCCGGGTTGAAGCGGTTGAGCTTGGCGATCTCCTGGTCGACCAGGTCGACCATCTCGTCGGTGCTGCCCACGAACGGCACGACGTGCGACTCGACGCCCCAGCTGAGCGTCAGCTGGTTGCGGGTGGACTCGTCCGTGGTGAACGCGATGATCGGCTGGACCGCGCGGTAGCGCGAGAGGCGGCGGGCGGTGTCGCCGGACTGGGTGAAGGCCACCAGGCCCCGGCCGCCGAGGAAGTCGGCGATCTCGCAGGCGGCACGGGCGACCGAACCGCCCTGTGTACGCGGCTTCTTGCCCGGGACGAGCGGCTGCAGGCCCTTGGACATCAGCTCCTGCTCGGCCGCGGTGACGATCTTCGACATCGTCTTCACGGTCTCGATCGGATAGGCGCCCACCGAGGACTCCGCGGACAGCATGACCGCGTCCGCGCCGTCCAGGATCGCGTTGGCCACGTCGGAGGCCTCGGCGCGGGTCGGACGGGAGTTGGTGATCATCGACTCCATCATCTGGGTCGCCACGATCACCGGCTTGGCGTTGCGCCGGCACAGCTCGATCAGGCGCTTCTGCACCATGGGGACCTTCTCGAGCGGGTACTCGACGGCCAGGTCGCCACGGGCCACCATCACGGCGTCGAACGCCGCGACGACGTCCTCCATGTTCTGCACCGCCTGCGGCTTCTCCACCTTGGCGATGACGGGGACCCTGCGGCCCTCCTCGTCCATCACCTTGTGGACGTCCGCGACGTCCTTGGCGTCCCGCACGAAGGACAGGGCGACCATGTCGCAGCCCATCCGCAGCGCGAACCGCAGGTCCTCGACGTCCTTCTCGGACAGCGCCGGCACGTTCACGGCCGCGCCGGGCAGGTTGATGCCCTTGTGGTCGGAGACGACACCGCCCTCGATGACGATCGTCTTCACCCGGGGGCCCTCGACCGAGGTGACCTTCAGCTCGACGTTGCCGTCGTTGATGAGGATCTGGTCGCCCTTGTTCACGTCACCGGGCAGGCCCTTGTAGGTCGTCCCGCAGATCTGCTTGTCACCGGGGACGTCCTCGACGGTGATGACGAACTCGTCACCCCGCTCCAGCTCGACCGGGCCCTCGGCGAAGGTCTCCAGGCGGATCTTCGGGCCCTGCAGGTCGGCGAGGACACCGATGGCCCGGCCGGTCTCCTTGGACGCGGCACGGACGCGGTCGTACCGCCCCTGGTGCTCGGCGTGCGTGCCGTGGCTGAAGTTGAAGCGGGCCACGTTCATGCCGGCTTCGATCAGGGACACGAGCTGCTCGTGGGAGTCGACCGCGGGGCCGAGAGTACAGACGATTTTCGAACGGCGCATGGGGCGATCCTATCGGTTTGTTTCGCTACGGAATATTCCGTCTGGCGGAAGATACAAATGGGCGGGTGGACGCTCAGTTGTTCTTTTCGACCAGTGCATAAGTCTGGTTGGCGATTTCCAGTTCCTCGTCCGTCGGCACCACGGCGACCGCCACGCGCGCGTGGGCGGGCGAGATCAGCCGCGGCTCGTCACCGCGTACCGCGTTCAGCTCGCCGTCCACCGCCAGGCCCAGCTCCTCCAGGCCCGCCACGGCGGCTTCCCGCACCGGCGCCGCGTTCTCGCCGACCCCGGCCGTGAAGGCGATCGCGTCCACCCGGCCGAGCACCGCGTAATAGGCGCCGATGTACTTCTTCAGGCGGTGAATGTAGATGTCGAAGGCCAGTTGTGCCTGCTCGTCACCCTCGTCGACCCTGCGGCGGATCTCCCGCATGTCGTTGTCCCCGCACAGACCGATCAATCCGCTCTTCTTGTTGAGAAGAGTGTCGATCTCGTCCGTGGACATTTTGCCAACACGCATCAAATGGAAGATGACGGCCGGGTCCATGTCTCCGGAGCGCGTACCCATCACGAGCCCCTCCAAAGGCGTCAGGCCCATGGAGGTGTCCACGCACCGGCCGCCCCTGACCGCCGAGGCGGACGCCCCGTTGCCGAGGTGCAGCACGATCACGTTGACCTCCTCGGGCGACCTGCCGAGCAGCTCGGCCGTCGTCCGGGAGACGTAGGCGTGCGAGGTCCCGTGGAAGCCGTAGCGCCGGATGCGGTGCTCGTCGGCGGTCTTCACGTCGATCGCGTAGCGGGCGGCCGACTCCGGCATCGTGGTGTGGAACGCGGTGTCGAAGACGGCGACCTGGGGCAGGTCGGGCCGCAGGGTCTGCGCCGTGCGGATGCCGGTCAGGTTGGCCGGGTTGTGCAGCGGGGCCACCGGGATCAGGCGCTCGATCTCGGCGAGCACCGCGTCGTCGACGACGGTCGGCTCGGTGAAGTGCTTGCCGCCGTGCACCACGCGGTGCCCGATCGCGGCCAGTTCCGGCGAGTCCAGCCCGAGCCCGTCCCGGGCCAGTTCCTCCGCCACTGCCTTCAGGGCGGCCTCGTGGTCGGCGATCGGGCCGGTCGTCTCACGGGAGGCGCCGCCGGTCAGCGGCGTGTGCTTCAGCCGGGAGGTCTCCTCGCCGATGCGCTCGACGAGCCCCACGGCCAGCCGGCTGCCGGCCCGCATGTCGAGCAGCTGGTACTTCACCGACGACGAGCCGGAGTTGAGAACGAGGACGCGGGTGGGACTCACTGGGTGGTGGCCTTCTCGATCGGGGACGAAGCGGGGGACTGGGCCTGGATGGCCGTGATGGCGACCGTGTTCACGATGTCCTGCACGAGGGCGCCCCGGGACAGGTCGTTGACCGGCTTGCGCAGGCCCTGCAGCACCGGTCCGACGGCGATCGCGCCCGCCGAGCGCTGTACTGCCTTGTACGTGTTGTTGCCGGTGTTCAGGTCCGGGAAGATCAGCACGCTGGCCTGGCCGGCCACCTCGGAGCCCGGCAGCTTGGTCGCCGCGACCGTCGGCTCCACCGCCGCGTCGTACTGGATCGGCCCTTCGATCCGCAGGTCGGGCCGCCGCGAGCGCACCAGCCCGGTCGCCTCGCGCACCTTGTCGACGTCGGCGCCGGAGCCGGACGTGCCGGTCGAGTACGACAGCATCGCGATCCGCGCCTCGACCCCGAACTGCTGCGCGGTGGCGGCCGACTGGATGGCGATGTCGGCGAGCTGCTCGGCGTTCGGGTCCGGGTTCACCGCGCAGTCGCCGTAGACCAGGACCTTGTCGGCCAGGCACATGAAGAACACCGAGGAGACGATGTCGGCGTCCGGCTTGGTCTTGATGATCTCGAAGGCGGGCCGGATGGTCGCGGCCGTGGAGTGCACGGACCCCGACACCATGCCGTCGGCCAGGCCCTCCTGGACCATCAGCGTGCCGAAGTAGTTCACGTCGGAGACGACGTCGTAGGCCAGCTCCACGGTGACGCCCCGGTGGGCGCGCAGCGCCGCGTACTTCTCGGCGAAGGCGTCGCGCAGCTCGCTGGTGGCCGGGTCGATCAGCCGGGCGTCGCCCAGGTCGATGCCGAGGTCGGCGGCCTTCTTGCGGATCTGGTCGACGGGTCCGAGCAGGGTCAGGTCGCAGACCCCGCGGCGCAGCAGCACCTCGGCGGCGTGCAGGACGCGCGGCTCGGTGCCCTCGGGCAGCACCACGCGCCGCCGGTCCGAGCGGGCCTGCTCCAGAAGCTTGTGCTCGAACATCATCGGCGTGAGGCGGTCGCTGCTGGGCGCCGAGACCAGCTTGTTGAGCTCGACGGTGTCGGCGTACCGCTCGAAGAGGCCGAGGGCGGTCTCCGCCTTGCGCGGTGTCGCCGCGTTCAGCTTCCCCTCCAGGGAGAAGAGTTCGGCGGCGGTCGGGAAGCTGTTGCCGGGCACCGACAGGACCGGGGTGCCGGGGGCGAGGCGGGCGGCGAGGGTGAGGATGTCGTCGCCCGGCACCTCGTTCAGGGTGAGCAGCACGCCGGCTATCGGCGGGGTGCCGGCGCTGTGCGCGGCCAGTGAGCCGACCACCAGGTCGGCGCGGTCGCCGGGGGTCACGACCAGGCAGCCCGGCGTCAGGGCGCCCAGGAAGTTCGGCAGCATCGCCCCGCCGAAGACGAAGTCCAGCGCGTCCCGGGCCAGCCCCGAGTCGTCGCCGAGGACGACCCGGGCGCCGAGGGCGTGCGCGACCTGGGCGACGGTCGGCGAGGAGAGGGCGGGCTCGTCGGGCAGGACGTAGCAGGGCACCGGAAGACGGGATTCGAGCTGCTCGGCGATCTTGTCGCGGTCCTCGCGGGCGACCCGGTTGGTGACCATGGCCAGGACGTCGCAGCCCAGGCCCTCGTACGCCCGGTAGGCGTTGCGGGTCTCGGCGAGCACGGACTCGACGCTCTGGCCGCGGCCGCCGGCCACCGGGATCACGGCGGCGCCGAACTCGTTCGCCAGCCGGGCGTTGAGGGACAGCTCGTCGGGGAACTGGGTGTCGGCGTAGTCGGTGCCGAGGACGAGGACGACGTCGTAGTCCCGGGCGACCCGGTGGAAGCGGTCCACGAGCGTCGACACCAGCTCGTCGGCACCGCGCTCGGCCTGCAGGGCGGAGGCCTCGTGGTAGTCCATGCCGTAGACCGTGGCCGGGTCCTGGGTCAGCCGGTAGCGGGCGCGCAGCAGCTCGAACAGGCGATCGGGGCCGTCGTGGACGAGGGGACGGAACACGCCCACCCGGTCGACCTGACGGGTCAGGAGCTCCATCACCCCCAGCTCGACGACCTGGCGGCCGTCGCCGCGGTCGATTCCGGTCACGTACACGCTGCGCGTCACGCGTGCTCTCCGTTTCGTCGGGGGTGCGTCTTCGTCTGGGTGCGTCTTCGGGTACCTGCGGCGGTCACAAAAATCGCCCACCGAGGTGAGCAGAACCCTCTTGACAATACCTCTGGCGATAGATAAGGCGCCCGCCAGGTCTGGATGCGGCACCGCCTTGCGGGACGTGAAAGAATCGGACCTGGCTCACCGGTCTCAACAGCGAGCAGGAGACACAGCGCGATGCGTATCGGAGTTCTCACCGCAGGCGGCGACTGCCCCGGCCTGAACGCCGTGATCCGATCGGTCGTGCACCGAGCGGTCGACAACTACGGCGACGAGGTCATCGGCTTCGAGGACGGCTACGCGGGCCTGCTCGACGGCCGCTACAGGGGCCTCGACCTCAACGCGGTCAGCGGCATCCTGGCCCGCGGCGGCACCATCCTCGGCTCCTCCCGGCTGGAACGCGACCGGCTGCGCGAGGCCTGCGAGAACGCGGCCGACATCGTCACCGACTTCGGCATCGACGCCCTGATCCCGATCGGCGGCGAGGGCACCCTGACGGCGGCCCGGATGCTGTCCGACGCGGGCCTGCCGGTGGTCGGCGTCCCGAAGACCATCGACAACGACATCTCCTCCACCGACCGCACCTTCGGCTTCGACACCGCGGTCGGGGTCGCCACCGAGGCGATGGACCGGCTCAAGACCACCGCCGAGTCCCACCAGCGCGTCATGGTCGTCGAGGTCATGGGCCGGCACGCGGGCTGGATCGCGCTGGAGTCCGGCATGGCCGCCGGCGCCCACGGCATCTGCCTGCCCGAGCGGCCCTTCGACCCGGCCGACCTGGTCAAGATGGTCGAGGAGCGCTTCTCCCGCGGCAAGAAGTTCGCGGTGATCTGCGTCGCCGAGGGCGCGCACCCCGCCGACGGCACCATGGACTACGGCAAGGGCGCGATCGACCAGTTCGGCCACGAGCGCTTCCAGGGCATCGGTACGGCGCTGGCGTACGAGCTGGAGCGCCGCCTCGGCAAGGAGGCCAAGCCGGTCATCCTCGGCCACATCCAGCGTGGCGGCGTTCCGACCGCGTACGACCGGGTGCTCGCCACCCGCTTCGGCTGGCACGCGGTGGAGGCCGCGCACCGGGGCGAGTTCGGCCGGATGACCGCGCTCAGGGGCACCGACGTCGTGATGGTGCCGCTGGCGGAGGCCGTGACCGAGCTGAAGACGGTGCCGAAGGACCGGATGGACGAGGCGGAGTCGGTCTTCTAGGAGCGGGGTCCTCGGTCCCGGGTCTCCGGTCCCGGGTACCGGCCCGGTTCGCTAGCCGGTGCTGTCGCGGACCGTGTCCCAGAAGCGCTCCACGACCCTGGCGAGGAAGTCCCGGCCGGCCTCGCTGGAATGACCGCTGTCGCCGCCCCAGCTGAGGGTGGCGACCATCTGCCCCTGGTATTCCCGGTGCATCTCCTGGAGGGCGACCTCCACCACACGCCGGTCCAGCGGCACGATCTTCGCGACCGGGCGGACGTACGCCTGCCACCGCGTGGTCACGGCACTGCGCAGGAACTCGGCGAGCCGTGGCTCACGCCCCGTGACACTGACGAGGTCAGGCAGCGAGAGCTCCAGGAGGTCGGCCAGCGCGGACGACTGGCGCTCGGTGCCGCGCCACTCCTCGTGCTCCTCCATGCCGAGGTACGCGAGCAGTTCGAGCCCCACGGCACGGGCGACGTCCTCGGGTGCGAGGCCACGGCTGACGCGGTGCTCGCGCAGTGTCCTCGGTCTGCCGATGAGTTCGCCGGGCGAACACCACAGCACGCCCGCGAGAGCGGTGAGTTCGGGGCTGGTGGGGGAGCGGGCCCCGCGTTCCCAGTCGACGACGAGGTCCGGGGTGACGTAGGGGAGTCCGTAGGAGACCCGCATGCCGTAGGCGACGTGCTCGGGTCCCATGTTGAGGGCGGCACGGAGCCTGCGGGCGGCGGGAGCGTCGAAGGGTGGTCCGGGCTGGTTCGGCAGGGCTGGGGGTCGGCGCACGGGCACAACGTAGGGGCGTGAGCGAGGGCTGACTACGGTCTGTTCGGCCAGGATCACGGATTGTGGGAACGTACGGTTTCGGCCGTGGGTTCGAGGTGGCCGAAGATCGTCTGTGTCCGGCCGGGCGGCGGTGGTGAGGATCCCTCCGAGGTGCCCGAGTGGGCGCCCCGAAGGAGTGGGTCTTTCGTGTACGACGTGAATGGCAAGGTAGAGGGGCATATTCGCGAGCGGCTGCTGGCGCCGAACTTCTGGCATCTGGCCGCGGTCGGTTCGGACGGAACACCGCAGGTGTCGCCCATGTGGGCGGACATCGAAGACGAGTACGTCATGGTCAATACGGCGATCGGCCGTGTGAAGGAGGAAAACCTGCGGCGCAATCCGAACGTCTCCCTCTCCCACCACGACCCCGACAACCCCTACGACCGTGTGGAGATCCGGGGCCGGGTCGTCCGGTTCGTCGAGGGCGAGGAGGCGGAGCGGTCCATGGACCGGCTCACCCGGAAGTACATCGGGCAGGAGCGGTACCCGTGGCTGCTCCCCGGTGAGCGACGGGTGATGCTGCTCATCGAGCCGGTGCGGGTGCGCCGGGTCGTGGGGGTGGAGCCGTTCCGGCCCGGCATCCTGCCGGAGGGCTGAGCCCCGGGACGTGGCGCGGACAGTCCTGTCATCCCTCGTGAGGCCGTGCTCCGCGGGCAGGTCCACGCACGTGCGGTGGACAGCGCGTGTGGGGGCGCCGGCACGGGCCGGCGGCGGGACGTCGCCCCGACGACACCTTCCCTAGCGTCCCCGCCCCACCGCTCCGCGGACCCACCGATACACCAACTCCGGCCGCCCCACCTGCCCGTACACCGGTGCCCGCTCGGCCCGGCCCGCCTCCACCAGGTGCTCCAGGTACCGGCGGGCGGTGATCCGCGATATCCCCACCGCCTCCGCGATTCCCGCCGCCGTCAGCCCCTCCTCGGCCTCCCGCAGCGCGCCCGTCACCCGCTCCAGCGTCGGCCCGCTCAACCCCTTGGGCAGGGCCGCCGGTCCCGGCGCCCGCAGCGTGGCGAGGGCCCGGTCCACCTCGTCCTGCCCGCTCGCCTCGCCCACCGAGGCGTGGAACTCGGCGTATCTCGCCAGCCGGTCCCGGAGCGTGGCGAAGGTGAACGGCTTCAGCACGTACTGGACGACACCCAGTGACACGCCCTCCCGCACCACCGTCAGGTCCCGCGCCGACGTCACCGCTATGACGTCGGCGTGGTGACCGGCCGCCCGCAGGGAGCGGGCCAGTTGCAGGCCGTGCACGTCCGGCAGGTGCAGGTCCAGCAGCAGCAGGTCCACCGGCGTGCGGTCCAGCGCGCGCCGAGCCTCCGCGCCGGTGTGGGCCTTGCCGACGGCCGCGAAGCCGGGAACCCGGTTGACGTACATGACGTGTGCGTCGGCGGCGACGGGATCATCCTCGACGACCAGGACACGGATGGACTGCTCGGTCGTCATACGTCGCCTCCAGAAAGCGTTCTGCCCCCGGAAACCGAGCTGCCCTCGGAAACCGCCCCGTCCCCCGGAACCGCCCCGTTCCCCGCACGCGCGCTCCCGGAGGGCGCGCCGCCCAGGACGGCGGCCTCATTCTCGTCAGCGCCGCCCCTGCCCTTCGCGTCACCCCCGTTGCCCAACGGCAACCGCACCTCGAACATCGCCCCGCCCTCGGCCGCCTCCGCCACCGTCAGCGCCCCCTCGTGCCGGGTCACGGCCTGCCGCACGAGGGCGAGGCCCAGCCCCCGGCCGCCCGGCCCGGCCGGCTTGGTCGAGAAGCCCCGCTGGAAGACCGCGTCCGCGTGGGCCGGGTCGACGCCCGCGCCGGTGTCCGACACCCGCAGCACCAGCTCCCGGTCGGCGGTGTACGCCGTCACCGTCACCCGTGCCCGCGCGCTGCCCTGAGCCGCGTCCACCGCGTTGTCGATCAGGTTGCCGAGGATCGTCACCAGGTCCCGGGCGGGCAGGGTCTGGGGCAGGAGCCCGTCGTCGAGCCGGCTGTCCTCCGACACCACCAGCTCCACGCCCCGCTCGTTCGCCTGGGCCGTCTTGCCCAGCAGCAGGGCGGCCAGCACCGGCTCGCTCACCGCCGCCACCACCTGGTCGGTCAGCGCCTGGGCGAGTTCCAGTTCCGCGGTGGCGAAGTCCACCGCCTCCTCCGCGCGCCCGAGTTCGATCAGCGAGACCACGGTGTGCAGCCGGTTCGCGGCTTCGTGGGCCTGGGAGCGCAGGGCCTGGGTGAAGCCGCGCTCGGAGTCCAGCTCGCCCATCAGGGACTGGAGTTCGGTGACGTCGCGCAGGGTCACCACCGTGCCGCGGTGCTCGCCGCCGGACACCGGGGAGGTGTTGATCACCAGCACCCGGTCCGCGGTCAGGTGCACCTCGTCGACCCGCGGCTCCGAGGCCAGCAGCGCGCCCGTCAGCGGCGCCGGCAGTCCGAGATCGACGACCGATTGGCCCACCACATCGCCCGACACCCCCAGCAGTTCCTGTCCGCCGTCGTTGATCAGCGCCACACGGTACTGCCCGTCGAGCATCAGCAGCCCCTCGCGTACGGCGTGCAGCGCGGCCTGGTGGTAGTCGTGCATACGGCTGAGCTCGGCCGCGTTCATGCCGTGGGTGTGGCGGCGCAGCCGGGCGTTGACGACGTACGTGCCGACCGCGCCGAGCGCCAGCGCGCCGGCCGCCACGGCGAGCAGCGCGGTGAGCTGGCCCTGCACCCGCTTGCTGATCTCGTCGACCCTGATGCCGGCGCTGACCAGACCGACGATCTGCTTGTCGTCGTCCTCTATGGGCGTGACCGCGCGGACCGAGGGGCCGAGGGTGCCCGTGTAGGTCTCTCTGAAGGACTCGCCCTTCAGGGCCCGGGCGATGTGGCCGCGGAAGGGCTGGCCGATCTCGTTCTCGTCCGGGTGGGTCCAGCGGATGCCCCGCGGGTTCATGATCGTCACGAAGTCGACCTCGGTGTCCCGCATGACCCGCAGCGCGTAGGGCTGGAGCTCCGCCGTGGGGTCGGAGGTGCGGATCGCCTCGTGCACGGAGGGGGAGTCCGCGACCGAGCGCGCCACCGCCATGGCCTGCCGGCCCGCCGCGTCCTCGGCCTGGTTGCGGTCACTGACGTACGTGAACAGCGCGTAACCGGCGACGACGACCGCGATCAGCACGGCCTGCATCGCGAAGAGCTGGCCGGCCAGGCTGCGGGGTGTCGGGGCGGGGATGCGCATGTCGTCAGTGTGCCTCGGAGGTTAAGTGTGAACTAAATGAACGGAAGGGTGACCGCCCTCACAGGGCGGGAGATAGTCACGACATTCCCCGATAGCCACCCGGACGTGAGCCGCACGCCGGTGAAGGCCGACGACGACGTCAAGGAGGGCCGCCGTGACCAGCCCAGCCAGCCCGGCACCTGCCGCACCGAAAGCCAAGCGGGACCGCACCCACTACCTCTATATCGCGGTGATCGTCGCGGTCGCCCTCGGCATCACGGTGGGCCTGGTGGCCCCCGACTTCGCCGTCGAGCTGAAGCCCATCGGCACCGGCTTCGTGAACCTGATCAAGATGATGATCTCGCCGATCATCTTCTGCACGATCGTGCTGGGCATCGGCTCGGTCCGCAAGGCCGCCAAGGTCGGCGCGGTCGGCGGTATCGCGCTCGTCTACTTCACCATCATGTCGCTGGTCGCCCTGGGTATCGGCCTGGTCGTCGGCAACATCCTGGAGCCCGGCACGGGCCTCGCGGTGACCGACGCGATCAAGGACGCCGGTCACGCCCAGGTCGACGCGGAGGCCAAGGACACCACCGAGTTCCTGCTCGGGATCATCCCGACCACGATGGTCTCCGCCTTCACCGGCGGCGAGGTCCTGCAGACCCTGCTGATCGCCCTGCTCGCCGGGTTCGCGCTGCAGGCCATGGGTCCGGCCGGACAGCCCATCCTGCGCGGTGTCGAGCACATCCAGCGGCTCGTGTTCCGCATCCTCGCGATGGTGATGTGGGCCGCCCCGATCGGCGCCTTCGGCGCGATCGCCGCGGTCACCGGCTCCGCGGGCGTCGACGCGCTCAAGAGCCTCGCCGTCCTGATGCTCGGCTTCTACGCCACCTGCTTCCTCTTCGTCTTCATCGTGCTCGCCGCGCTGCTGCGGATCGTCGCAGGCATGAACATCTTCACGTTCTTCAAGTACCTGGGCCGTGAGTTCCTGCTGATCCTGTCGACCTCCTCCTCCGAGTCGGCGCTGCCCCGCCTCATCGCGAAGATGGAGCACCTGGGCGTCAGCAAGCCGGTGGTCGGCATCACCGTCCCGACCGGCTACTCCTTCAACCTCGACGGCACCATGATCTACATGACCATGGCGTCCCTGTTCATCGCCGACGCCATGGGTACGCCGATGTCGATCGGTGAGCAGATCCCGCTGCTGCTCTTCCTGCTGGTCGCCTCCAAGGGCGCGGCCGGTGTCACCGGCGCGGGTCTGGCCACGCTGGCCGGCGGTCTCCAGTCGCACAAGCCGGCGCTGGTCGACGGCATCGGCCTGATCGTCGGTATCGACCGCTTCATGAGCGAGGCGCGTGCCCTGACGAACTTCGCGGGCAACGCCGTCGCCACGGTCCTGATCGGCACCTGGACCAAGGAGATCGACCGCGAGCGCGTCGACGAGGTGCTCGCCGGACGGATCCCCTTCGACGAGGCCACGCTTCTCGACGACGGCCACGGCGGTGCCTCCGAAGACGTCCACGCGGAGATTCCCGAACAGGGCGGCGAGAAGGAGCTGGCCAAGGCCTGAGTGGCCCACCGGCCCTGAAGCCGGGGCCGCGAGGCCCCACGGACGGGACGGGCCCGGCGCCTGAACCCGGGCCCGCCCCACGCCTCCGGGCGGCTGAGTACTCCCCCGTAGCTCAGCCGCCCGGTCGGCTTTCCGGCCGACTCACCCGTCGGCCTTCCAGTCGTTCAGCCCGGCCACCAGGCCGGTGGCACGCGAGGCGGGTACGCCCGCCGCGGTCAGTACCGTGACCGCGGCGGCGCGGCCCGCCTCCCGCGCTGTCAGCAGCCCGTCGTTCACCGCGTCCACCAGCGCGAACAGGGTCTGCTCCGTCACGTACGCCAGCGCCGCCGGTGGCAGCGGTGAGCTGAAGACACCCTCCTCCAGGCCCCGCCGCAGCAGCTCGCCGATGTCCCGGCGCACGGGCGCGAGACGGTCGCGGATGCCCTGCATCGTGACGCTGCGCTGCGCGAGGGCGACCAGGATGCGATAGCGGTCGGCGACCTCCCAGACCGCGAGCACCGAGCGCGCCACGGCCTCCGCCGGATCCTCGACGCCGCTCCGCCCCGCCGCGTGCGCGGCCGCCACCGACTCCACGGCGTCGTCGACGAGCGTGCCGACCAGCGCCTCGCGGCTCGGGAAGTGCCCGTAGACGGTCCGTCGTACGACGCCCGCGGCGCGCGCGATCTGGTCCATGGACGCGTCGGGGTCGCGCAGCAGCTCGGTGAGGGCGACGTCGAGGATCCGGCGGCGGTTGGCGTCGGCGCGACTGGATGGAGGGGTCGTCATGGCCGACATTCTGCCTTCCCTCTCCCCTGATTTGCACACCGCTGTGCAACGGGCGTACATTGCACACGGTTGAGCAATTGCACAGTGATGTGCAATATGAATCGCGTACGTCCGCAAGGAAGGCGACCCCGAGCCATGCGACTCGTCATGAACGAACCCGTCGAGAGGATGGACCGCCCCTACGCCCGGCGCTGGTGGGCGCTGCTGGTCCTGTGCCTGAGCCTGCTGATCATCGTGATGGCCAACACGGCCCTCACCGTGGCGGCGCCGAGCATGACCCAGGACCTCGGCCTGTCCAGCTCCGACCTGCAGTGGGTCATCGACGGCTACACCGTGCCGTACGCGGCGCTGATGCTGCTGCTCGGCGCGGTCGGCGACAAGTACAGCCGCCGCGGAGCCCTCGTCCTCGGTCTGTTCGTCTTCGGCGGCGGCGCCGTGGCGGGATCACTCGTCGACAGCGCGGGCGGGGTCATCACGGCCCGCGCGGTCATGGGTGTCGGCGCGGCCATGATCATGCCGGCCACCCTCTCCCTCCTCGCCGCCACCTTCCCGCGCGCCGAACGCGCCAAGGCGATCACCCTGTGGACCGCCACGGCCGGCCTCGCGATCGCGGCCGGACCGCTGCTCGCGGGCGCCCTGCTGGAGGACCACAGCTGGAAGTCCACCTTCCTGATCAACGTGCCGATCGCCGCCCTCGCCGTCGTCGGCGCCCTCGCCCTGGTGCCGCCGTCCAAGGCGCACGGCAAGGGGCGGATCGACTACGTCGGCGGACTGCTGTCGGTCGTCTGGATCGCCGCCCTCGTCTACATGATCATCGAGGGCCCGCACTTCGGCTGGGGCGTCAAGGCGATCACCGCCGCGGTGGTCGCGGGCGCCGGGCTCGTCCTGTTCGTCGTGTGGGAGCTGCGCCACCCGCGCCCGGTCGTCGACGTACGCCGCTTCACCGAGCGCCGGTTCGCGGGCTCCAACCTCGCGGTGGCCCTGTTCTTCCTGGCCGTCTTCGGCGCCTTCTACTACCTGACCCAGCAACTGCAGTTCGTCCTCGGCTACAGCGCCCTGGAGACCGGCCTGCGCATGCTGCCCCTGGCCGGCGCGGTCTTCGTCGGCTCCGCCCTGACCGGTTACCTCACCCCGCGCGTCGGCATGAGGCTCACGGTCACCGCCGGCATGGTCGGCGGCACGGCGGCCCTCGCGCTGCTCACCCAGGTCGACGCGGGCTCGTCGTACGGCGATCTCGTCGCGCCCCTGGTCATCCTCGGCCTCGCCATCGGGCTCGCCCTCTCGCCCTGCACGGACGCGATCATGGGCGCGTTCCCGGAGTCCGAACTGGGCGTCGGCGGTGCGGTGAACGACACCTCGCTGGAGCTCGGCGGCTCGCTCGGCATCGCCGTCCTCGGCTCGCTGCTGGCCACCTCGTACCACGACCACCTCGCCGACGCGACGGCCGGCAGCGAGCTCCCCGCGTCCACCCTGGCCACCGCGCAGGACTCGGTGGGTGCCGGATACGCCGTCTCCCAGGGCATCGCCCAGCAGGCCGAGAAGGCCGCGGCGCAGGCCGCCAAGGCCACCGACCCCCAGCAGGCGGCCCAGCTCAAGGCCCAGGCCGACCAACTCGCGCAGGGCGCTCACCGGATGGCCGACGCGGTCGGTTCCTCCTTCTCCGACGCGGTCGCCCACACCAGCCTCGTCGGCGCGGTGGTCCTGGGGCTCGGCACGCTCGTGGTCGCGGTGCTGCTGCCGCGCGGGACGGGCGCGGAGCCGGCCCAGCAGCCGGCGGAGGAGGACGAACCCGTGCTCAGCGAAGTCGGCTGAGCCCCGGTCCTACCGGGCACCGCCCGCGCGAGATCACGCCCAGGGGTCGGTGATCTCGCGCAGCAGTGTCAGCGCCTCGCGCAGCTGCCTCATGCGGCGCCTGCCGAGGTGCTCCTCCCATTCCCGCTCGACCTGCGCGACCACCGCGTCCGCGACCTCCTTGGCCGCCCACGCCTTCGCCGCCCCGCGCACCAGCCGGGCCCGCCGGTCCGACGGGTCCGGTACGCGGGTGACGTAGCCGGCCTTCTCCAGCTGGTCGACCAGGAAACCGGCCGTCTGCTTGGTGATCTGGGCCTGCTCGGCGAGCTCGGTCAGGCGAGTGCCGTCGGGGCCGATGCGCTGCATGACCCGGGCCTGGGCGGGCGTGAAGTCGTCGAAGCCCGCCTCGGCGAGGGCGGCGAAGACACGGTTCTCCAGGGCCCGGTAAGGAAGGAACATGAGCACGCCCGTGTTGGGCTCGCTCTCCGCCACCATGGCCGACGCCTCCTGCACACTGCTTGACATTGGTCAGATTCCCTGACTACTTTGGTCAGAGAAGCTTACCATTTGAGTGGGTGATTCCCATGGGTGTCGTACTGGGGACCGACGAGCGCTGGCAGATCGTCGACCGGGAGCGGACGAGCCTGGCCGACCTGCTGGAGGGGCTGAGCCCTGAGGAGTGGCAGACGCCCACCCGGTGCGGTGACTGGCGGGTGCGGGACGTCGCCGCGCATCTGACCGTCGCCGCCCGCTTCAGCTACGGGACCGTCTTCAAGGAGTTCGTCCGCGCCCGCGGGAACAGCGACCGGATGATCCACGACTCCGCGGTCCGCGAGGCGCGGCTGCCCGTCGCCGAGATCGTCGCCAACCTCCGCTCCACCGTCGGCTCGCGCCGTCTCGCCCCCACCACCACACGCCGCGAACCGCTGCTCGACATCCTCGTCCACGGCCAGGACATCGCCCTGGCCCTCGGCCGTCGGCGCAAGATGCCCCCGGCGGCCGCCCGCGACGCCGCCGACCGGGCCTGGACCATGCGCGTGCCGCCCCGCCCCTGGCCCCTGCCCGGCGCCCGGCTCGTCGCCACCGACATCGAGTGGACGCGCGGGGCGGGCGAGGAGATCCGCGGTCCCGTCGCCGTGCTGCTCCTGCTCGTGACCGGACGTCCGGAGGCCGCGCGCGAGTGGTGCGAGCTGGCCGGCGTCGACGCCCTTCGCCGACCTCCGTCGCTCTGAGGCCTCCGGTCGCGGCAGTCGGCCACGGTCGAACGCGCAGGGGCACGCACCGGGCCCTGCTCGCCCTCTCGGTCCGGCCGCCTACGGGCGGGCCGAGTCGTTCAGCTCGGCCAGTTCCTCCATGGTCAGCGTCAGGTCCGCCGCGAGAGCGGAGTCGCGGATGGTCTGCGGACGGCTGGCTCCCGGGATCGGGATCACGGTCGGTGACTTCGCCATCAGCCAGGCGAGGCAGACCTGTTGGGGACTGACGCCGTGCCGCTCCGCCACGGCGTGGAAGGCCCCGAACCTCCTGTGGCCCTCGACCCGCGCGGGCCCGTCCAGGGAGCTGCGGGTGATGCCGCCGAGCGGGCTCCAGGGGAGGAACGCCAGCCCCAGCTCGGTGCAGAGGGCTAGCTCCGCCTCGCTGTCCCGTACGGCCGGCGAGTACTGGTTCTGTACCGAGACCAGCCGCTCGCCGAGCATGGCGCGGGCCGTGCGGATCTGGTCGGCGTCCGTGTTGGACACCCCGGCCAGCCGGATCTTCCCCTCGTCGAGCAGCTCGCGCAGCACGCCCACCGACTCCTCGAAGGGCACGGACGGGTCGGGCTTGTGCAGCTGGTAGAGGCCGATGGCGTCCACGCCGAGCCGCTTGAGGGAGGCCTCGGCGGCCGACCTCAGGTGCCGTGCGCCGCCCCGCACCGACCAGCTGCCGTCGGCAGGCCGGCCCCGGCCGCCCTTCGTGGCGATCAGCACGTCGGCCGTGTCACCGCCGTACGCGGCGAGCGCGCGGGCCAGCAGCAGTTCGTTGTGGCCGGGTTCGGCGCCGGGCAGGTGGTAGGAGTCTGCCGTGTCCAGGAGGGTCACGCCCGCGTCCAGCGCCGCGTGCGCGGTGGCCAGGGCGCGGGCCTCGTCGGGGCGGCCCTCGATGGACAGGGGCATCGCGCCCAGTCCGACCGCGCTGACGCGCAGCCCCCCGAGTGTGCGGTACCGCATGTCAGCCGCCGTCCTTTCCGAGGGTCTCGGCCACGGCACGCGGCAGCCACCGCCGTACCTCACCGAAGGTGAAACCGAGCCGCGCGGCCCGGGAGTTGTCCATGCCGTAGGAGCGTGCGA
Organism: Streptomyces resistomycificus; assembly: GCF_001514265.1. Classification (GTDB taxonomy): domain Bacteria; phylum Actinomycetota; class Actinomycetes; order Streptomycetales; family Streptomycetaceae; genus Streptomyces; species Streptomyces resistomycificus. The sequence continues at coordinate 992,023 of NZ_KQ948990.1, forward strand.
AGGAGAACGGCGAGACCTCGCCGACCTCGACGGCCCGCAGGACGGTCCGGCCGCCCGGGACGTGGGCGGCCACCGCCGCGCACAACTCCTCGGTGCCCAGCACCCCGTCGGAGGCCGCGTTGACCGGCCCGGTGAAGTCCTCGCCGGCCGCCCAGGCCAGGAAGTCGGCGATCTCCTCGACGTGTACGTAGGTGGCCGGCCGGTTCGCGACCGGGACGGCGATCGGCTCACCGGCGCGGATGCGGTCGGCGTAGTGCCGCAGCCGCCCGGTGAAGTCGTCGGCCCCGCCCAGGACATGGGCCACCCGCACCGCCGTGTACGCGAACTCCCCGGCGGCCGCGAAGACCGCCTCGGCCTGCCGCTTGCCCTCGCCGTAGTGAGCCTGCGCGAACCGCGGGTCCTCCCAGGGGAGCCCGAGGTCGACGGGGACGGTCAGCGGGTCGACGGCGTCCTCCCGTACCGGCGTGCTCGAGTCCTCGTACTCGTACACCTCGACCGTCGAGGTCATCACGTAGCGGCGGGTCCGGCCGGCGAAGACCCGGCGGGCGACCGCCGCCTGGCGCGGGGTGTAGCAGACCTGGTCGACGACCACGTCGAAAGTGCGTGTGCCGAGTGCCTCGGTGAGGGAATTCTCGTCGTCGCGGTCGGCGACCAGATGAACCGCTCCGGGGGGAGGGGTGGAAGAGCCGCGATTGAGGACCGTGACCCGGTCGCCCGCCGCCAGCAGACGCGCGATCAGCCGCTTGCCGAAATAGCGACTGCCGCCGATGACCAATACCTCTCGTGCCTTTTCCATGACCATAATTCTCCCGGCGTACACACGTGTCCTGAAGGGGGAACCATGGGAGTTCCGGCCGCCGCACCGAAAGAACCACGGCATCTTCGATCCGCCGCCAACGAAACGTCGGTGGCCTTCGACGCGCTGGACCGGCAGATCCTTCAGCTGCTCCAGACCGACGGCCGGATCAAGCTCAGCGAGCTGGGCCGCCGGGTCCGGCTCAGCCCGGCGGCGGTCACCGAGCGGGTGCGGCGGCTCGAGGGCGCGGGGGTGATCAGCGGGTACGGGGCCCAGGTCGTCCCGGCCCTGCTCGGCTACGGCATCCAGGCGTTCATCCGGGTCGATCCGCACGGCGGCTACAACCTGAAGCACCCCAGGACCCTGGAGCTGATGGACCGCCCCGAAATCACCGAGGTGCACCACGTGGTCGGCGAGGACTGCTGGATCCTCAAGGTCGCGGTCCGGGACACCGTCCACCTGGAGGCGGTCCTCGACGAGGTCTCCGCGCTGGGCCGCACGACGACGTCGATCGTGCTGACCTCACCGGTGGAACGCAAACCGCTGTTGCCCTGACGTCGGCGTCAAGGCTTACGTTCGTATCCATGCGCATCGGCGAGCTGGCCGCCAGGGCCAACACCACGACCCGGACGCTCAGGTACTACGAGTCGCGTGGGCTGCTGCCCGCGCGGCGCGGCGGCAACGGGTACCGGACGTACGACGAGAACGACCTGAGGCTGCTGCGGCAGATCAGGACGCTGCAGGACTTCGGGTTCGACCTGGAGGAGACGCGGCCGTTCGTGGAGTGTCTGCGCGCCGGGCACCCGGAGGGCGACTCGTGCCCGGCGTCGCTCCAGGTCTACCGGCGCAAGCTGGCGGAGCTCGACGACCTGATCGGCGAGTTGCGGGCCGTGCGGGCCCAGGTCGGGGCGCAGCTGGCGAGGGCCGAGCGGGCGCGGGACGAGCTGGCGGCCGATGCGGAGGTTCCGGGCGGTCCGGAGCCGGTGTGCGAGCTGGGGAGGAACCGAGAGTGATCAAGGCGGCGGGTGTGGCCGAGGTGACGGACGCGGACTTCGCGGCGGAGGTGATCGGGGCGCAGTTGCCGGTGCTGGTGGAGTTCACCGCCGACTGGTGCCCGCCGTGCCGGCAGATGGGGCCGGTGCTGAGCGCCCTCGCCCGGGAGGAGGGGGAGCGGCTGAAGGTGGTCCAGCTGGATGTGGACACCAACCCGGAGACCACCAACGCCTACCAGGTGCTGTCGATGCCGACCTTCATGGTCTTCAGGGGCGGCGAGCCGGTGAAGGCGATGGTCGGGGCGCGCGCGAAGCGCCGGCTCCTGGAGGAGCTGTCCGAGGTGCTCTGAGCCGCGGACGAAACGAAGAAATCCCCCGCGCAATTGCGCTCGGGGGATTTTTTTGCGTATATTCAATGGTTCGCGACTTCAGGATTTCGGGTCGCGAAAGAAGTGCAGTGAGCAGAGTATATCCGGGCGGGAGTGGAATTGTCAAACACCGGTTTTCCAGACGGCGAACACAGTGAATTGCGGCAGGAGCAGCAATTCATCGACGGCGTGTACGCGCGTGTCGACGCCCTGCGCGGCGACACCGAGGTCTCGGTCACGGACGCGCTCGCCCAGGGCAACACGCCCATGCAGGCCCGGCTGGAGCGGGACATCCTGGTCGCCGAGCGCTCGGGTCTGCTGGCCGCGCTGAACGCGGTGGACGGCTCCCTCTGCTTCGGCCGGATCGATCTCACCTCCGGCGTCAGCCATCACATCGGCCGCATCGGCCTGCGCACCGAGGACGCCGAGCGCAGGCCCATCCTGATCGACTGGCGGGCGGACGTCGCCCGGCCCTTCTACCTGGCCACCGGCCACACCCCGATGGACCTGCGCAGGCGCCGGCACATCACCACCGAGGGCCGCCGGGTCACCGCGCTGCACGACGAGATCCTCGACCTCGGCGACGCCACCCGCACCGGACACGAGGACCCGACCGGCGACGCCGTGCTGCTCGCCGCCCTCAACTCCGCGCGCACCGGCCGGATGGGCGACATCGTGCAGACCATCCAGGCCGAACAGGACGAGATCATCCGGGCACCCCACCGGGGGGTCCTGGTGGTGGAGGGCGGCCCCGGCACCGGCAAGACGGCGGTCGCCCTGCACCGGGCGGCCTATCTCCTCTACGAGCACCGGGAGCTGCTCGCCAAGCGAGCCGTCCTGATCGTCGGCCCCAACCCGGCCTTCCTCGGCTACATCGGCGAGGTCCTGCCCTCGCTCGGCGAGACCGGAGTACTGCTGGCGACGATCGGCGAGCTGTTCCCCGGCGTGCGGGCACGGGCGACCGACTCGCCCGAGGCGGCCGCCGTCAAGGGCCGCGCCGACATGGCGGACGTCCTCGCCGCCGTCGTACGCGACCGCCAGGCGCTGCCCGACCCGGTGATCGCGATCGAGCACGACCGCGAGATCCTGATGCTGGACGACGACCTGGTGAACATGGCCCGCGAACGCACCCGGGACGCCGGACTCCAGCACAACGCGGCGCGCGAGCACTTCGAGGGCCACATCCTCAACACGCTCACCGACATGGTCGCCGAGCGCATCGGCACCGACCCGTACGACGGCTCCAACCTGCTGGACCCCAGCGACATCACCCAGATCCGCGACGAACTCGCCGAGAACCCCGAAGTCTGGTCGGCGATCGACCGGTTGTGGCCGAGGGTGACCCCGCGGCGTCTGGTGGCGGACTTCCTCGCCGAGCCCGACGGGTACCTGAGCGCCGAGGACGCGGCCGCCGTCCGCCGCCCCGTGACCCGGGCGTGGACCGTGGCGGACGTACCGCTGCTCGACGAGGCGGCCGAACTGCTCGGCGAGGACGACAGGGTGGCGCGGGCGCGCGCCGAACGGGAGCGGGAGACGCAGGTCGCCTACGCACAGGGCGTCCTGGACGTCTCCTACGCCTCCCGCACCTACGAGTTCGAGGACAAGGACGAGGAGGACTCCGAGATCCTCTCCGCGCACGACATCATCGACGCCGAACGGTTCGCCGAACGTCACGAGGAGGACGACCACCGCAGCGCCGCCGAGCGCGCGGCGGCCGACCGCACCTGGGCCTTCGGGCACATCATCGTCGACGAGGCGCAGGAGCTGTCCCCGATGGCCTGGCGGCTGCTCATGCGGCGCAGCCCGACCCGCTCGATGACCCTGGTCGGCGACCCGGCGCAGACCGCGGAGGCGGCGGGCGTCGGCTCGTGGGCGGACATCCTCGAGCCCTACGTCGAGGACCGCTGGGAGCACACCCGGCTCGGGGTCAACTACCGCACACCCGCCGAGATCATGGAGGTGGCGGCGGCCGTGGTGCGGGCGCAGCACCCCGGCTTCGAACCGCCGAGTTCGGTGCGGTCCACCGGCGTACGCCCCTGGGCCCGCGCCACCGACGACCTGCCCTCGGCGGTGGCCCAGGCGGCCTTGGAACTCACCCCGGCCGAGGGCCGGCTGGCGGTGATCGCCCCGCGCGACCTGCACCGCAGGCTGGCCGCCCGCCTGGACGGAGTGACCGCGGACACCGAGCCCGACCTGACCCGCACGGTCGTCCTGCTCGACCCCCGCCAGTCGAAGGGCCTGGAGTTCGACTCCGTGCTGGTGGTCGAGCCGGGACGCTACGGCACGAGCGACCTGTACGTGGCGCTGACCCGGGCCACCCAGCGGCTGGGGGTGCTGTACACGGGGGAACTGCCGCGGGCGCTGGCCGGGGCCTTCCAGTGAGCAGGGGCGCGCGTTCCTGGGGGCTCGGCCCCCAGGAACCACGGGGTACCCCCTAGGCGGGGCGCAGCCAGACTGTCGCCAGGGGTGGCAGGGTCAGGCGGATGCTGGCCGGGCGGGCGTGCCAGGGGGTCGGTTCCGGTTTGATCGCGTCGGGGTTGGTGATGTCGCTGCCGCCGTAGCGGGCGGCGTCGGTGTTCACGGCCTCGTACCACGCCGGTACGTCGTCCGGGACGCCGAGGCGGTAGTCGGGGCGGACGACGGGGGAGAAGTTCGACACGGAGAGCAGCGGGACGCCCTCCGCGTCGAGGCGCAGGAACGCGAAGACGTTGTCCTCCGCCGCGTCACCGACCAGCCACTGGAAGCCGGACGGGTCGGTGTCGCGCTGCCAGAGGGCGGGGGAGGCGCGGTAGACGGTGTTCAGGTCGCGGACGAGGTCACGGACACCCCGGTGGTCGGGCTCCGCCCCGTAGGCGGGGTCCAGCAGCCACCAGTCGGGGCCGTGCGCCTCCGACCACTCCGCGCCCTGCGCGAACTCCTGGCCCATGAAGAGGAGTTGCTTGCCGGGGTGGGCCCACATGAAGCCCAGGTAGGCACGGTGGTCGGCGCGCTGCTGCCACCAGTCGCCCGGCATCTTCGAGACCAGGGAACGCTTGCCGTGGACCACCTCGTCGTGCGAGATCGGCAGGACGTAGTTCTCGCTGTAGGCGTAGACCATGGAGAAGGTCATCTCGCCGTGGTGGTGCTTGCGGTGGACCGGATCATGGCTCACGTAGTCCAACGAGTCGTGCATCCAGCCCATGTTCCACTTCAGGCCGAAGCCGAGGCCGCCGCTGTCGGTGGTCCGGGTGACGCCGTCCCAGGCGGTCGACTCCTCGGCGATCGTCACCACCCCCGGCACCCGCCGGTACACGGTCGCGTTCATCTCCTGCAGGAACGCCACCGCGTCCAGGTTCTCCCGGCCGCCGTGCTCGTTCGGCGTCCACTGTCCCGGCTCGCGTGAGTAGTCGAGGTAGAGCATCGAGGCGACGGCGTCCACCCGCAGACCGTCGATGTGGAACTCCTCGCACCAGTACACGGCGTTCGCGACGAGGAAGTTGCGCACCTCACGGCGGCCGTAGTCGAACTCCAGGGTGCCCCAGTCGGGGTGCGCGGCCCGCAACGGGTCCTCGTGCTCGTACAGCGGGCGGCCGTCGAACTCTGCCAGCGCCCAGTCGTCGCGCGGGAAGTGCGCCGGCACCCAGTCCATCAGGACGCCGATCCCGGCCCGGTGCAGCGCGTCGACCAGGTACTTGAAGTCGTCGGGGGTGCCGAGGCGGGCCGTCGGGGCGTAGAACCCCGTCACCTGGTAGCCCCAGGAGCCGCCGAAGGGGTGCTCGGCGACCGGCATCAGCTCGACGTGGGTGAAGCCCAGGTCCCGTACGTAGCCCGGTAGTTGCTCGGCCAGCTGGCGGTACGTCAGTCCCGGGCGCCAGGACGGCAGATGGACCTCGTACACCGAGAAGGGCGCCTCGTGCGCCCGGGTGTCCGCCCGCCGGGCCAGCCACTCCTCGTCGTGCCACTCGTGGTGCGAGGCGTGCACGACGGAGGACGTGTTCGGCGGCGTCTCCGTGCGGCGGGCCAGCGGGTCGGCGCGCAGGGTCTTGGAACCGTCGGACCGGGTGATCTCGAACTTGTACAGCTCACCCTCGCCGATGGCGGGCACGAACAGCTCCCACACGCCGGTGCCGCCCAGCGACCGCATGGGAAACGCGGTCCCGTCCCAGAAGTTGAAGGTGCCGGCCACCCGCACGCCCCGCGCGTTCGGCGCCCACACGGTGAACCGGGTGCCCGTCACGCCCTGGTGGGTCGTCGGCTCGGCGCCGAGCGCCTTCCACAGCTGCTCGTGCCGGCCCTCGCCGATCAGATGCAGGTCGAGGTCGCCCAGCGCGGGCAGGAAACGGTACGCGTCCTCGACGTCCTGTGCCGTCCCGTCGTACGCCACCAGGAGCCGGTACGCCGGGACCTCCCGCAGTGGCAGCAGGCCCGAGAAGAACCCGTCCCCGTCGTCGTGCAGTTCGGCCCGCAGCTCTCCGGCGACGACCGTGACGGACAGCGCGTACGGCCGGAAGGCGCGGAAGGCGATCCCGCCCGGAACCGGATGGGCGCCGAGCACCGAGTGCGGGTCGTGGTGGGTGCCGGCGAGCAGCCGCTCACGGTCCGCGGCGTCCGCGGCCGGCGAGACGGCCACCTCGACCGCCTCCGCCAGGACCGGCTCCGGCGCGGGGGCCTTCTTCCGGACGGGCGTCTTCCTGGCCGCCGCCTTCTTCACGGCGGTCTTCTCGGCCGCGACCTTCGTCACGGGGGTCCGCTGCGCCGCGACCTTCTTGACCGCGGACTTCTTGGCCGCAGCCTTCTTGCCCGCGGCCTGCTGCGGCACGGCCTTCTTGCCCGCGGCCTTCTTCGCCACCGCCTTCTTCGCCGCGGCCTGCTTCGGCACCGTCTGCTTCGGCACCGTCTGCTTGGCCACGGTCTTCTTCGCCACGGTCTTCTTCGTCGCCGCCTTCTGCACGCTCTCGGCGGCCTTCTTGGCCGCCTCGGAGGCCCTGGCGGCCTTGGCGGGCTTGGCGGCGGGCTTGGCGGGCTTCTCCGCCGCCTTCCTCTTCGGATCCGAACCGCTGGACGGGGTGCGGGGGGTCACGGGTGGAGCCTCCTCGGCGAAAGTCTGGTCGGTCGGATCAGATCAGGTCGGACGTCACGTAGTTCTCGATCGCGGCCATCGGCACCGGAAGCCAGTCGGGACGATGGCGGGCCTCGTAGACGACCTCGTATATCGCCTTGTCCGTCTCGTAGGCGCGCAGCAGCACCGGGTCCATGCGCGGGTCGACACCGCTGACCTCCGCGTACCCGGAGCAGTACGCCGCCCGGCACGCCTCGGCCCAGCCCGGCACCGGCGCGTCGGTGGAGTGCGCCGCGTAGTCGAAGGAGCGGAGCATCCCGGCGATGTCGCGGGCCGCCGGCTGCGGCAGCCGGCGCTCCGCGAGCGGTTTCGACGGCTCGCCCTCGAAGTCGATCAGCCACCACTGTCCGGCGGGGGACCGCAGGCACTGGCCGAGGTGCAGGTCACCGTGGACGCGCTGGGCTGTCCAGGTACGGCCCTCGGCGGCCAGGTCGGCCAGCGCGGTGAACGCCGAGTGCAGACCGGGCGCGTACGGCCGCAGCGCGGGCACCGCCTGGGTGGCCGCCTCCAGTCGCTCGAGCATGCCGTCGGCCAGCAGCCTGATCTGGGTGTGCCCGAGGGTGACCGTGGGCAGCGCGCGGGCCAGCGCGGTGTGCACCTCGGCGGTGGCCCGCCCCAGCGAGCGGGCCTCGGCGGTGAAGTCCTCGCCCTTGGCCAGCTCCCGCAGCGCGAGCTCCCAGCCGTCCGAAACGCCCTGTACGAACGGCTGGAGCACGCCGAGCACATACGAGTCGCCGGCCAGCTCCGCCCGCAGCCATCCGGTCGGTGCGGGCACCCGGGGGCAGCCCTCCCGGGCCAGGGCCAGCGGCAGCTCGAGGTCGGGGTTGATGCCGGGCACGATCCTGCGCAACAGCTTCAGGATGAACGTATCTCCATAGACGATCGACGAGTTGGACTGCTCGACGGTCATCATCCGGGGTACCAGCCCGTCGCGGATCTCCTGGTGCGGGTCCCGGTCGAAGTGCAGTCCGCCGATGCGGGCCCGGGTGCGCAGGGCCTCCAGGAGCAGTTCGGCGGGCCGGGTGTCGTACAGGGCGTCGTACAGCGTCTGCCCGGCGAGCGGTCCCTGGTCGGCGTGTCCGATCAGCGCGGGCGCGAGCCGGGGCGGCAGCGCCTCGCGCGCGCCTATGAGGAGCTGGTAGCAGTCCCCGGGGTGCGGGGAGCTGCCGAGGGTGAGCGGCTGGTGGGCACGCACCAGCAGGTGGTACAGGCCCTGCTTCGCCGTGGGTGGCAGCAGTTCGGTGGCCGCCACCAGGGAGAACCCGGTGACGGGGCGCCCTTTGCCCGCGAACCAGCGCTGCCGCGGCAACCATTCCCGCAGCAGTGGGTCCAGTGACGCAAGGAGGCCGGGGTTTGTCGTGGCGGTACGAGTGACGGCTTCCGACATGGCGTCGCGTCCTTTCCCCTGATGTTCGGTTCGCCTCCGGGGCGCTCCGGTCGGGGTGTTACTGATGCGTGCCCCGGGCGGGGCGGAGGAAACCGCCTCGCCCGGGGTTCGGCCGAGCCCCGACGGGCCCTACGCGGCTTCCTTGCGAAGCCGGAACCAGTAGAAGCCGTGCCCGCCGAGGGTCAGCAGATACGGCAGCTCGCCGATCGCCGGGAACCGCACCCCGCCGAAGAGCTCGACCGGGTGCCGCCCCTGGAACGCGCTGAGGTCCAGCTCCGTCGGCTGCGCGAACCGCGAGAAGTTGTGCACGCACAGGACGAGGTCGTCCTCGTACTCCCGCAGGAACGCGATCACCGCCGGGTTGGAGGACGGCAGCTCCGTGTAGGAGCCCAGCCCGAACGCGGGGTTCTGCTTGCGGATCTCGATCATGCGGCGGGTCCAGTGCAGCAGCGACGACGGGGAGGCCATCGACGCCTCCACGTTCGTCACCTGGTAGCCGTGGACCGGGTCCATGATCGTGGGCAGGTAGAGCCGTCCCGGGTCGCAGGACGAGAAGCCGGCGTTGCGGTCCGGGGTCCACTGCATCGGCGTGCGGACGGCGTCGCGGTCGCCGAGCCAGATGTTGTCGCCCATGCCGATCTCGTCGCCGTAGTAGAGGATCGGCGAGCCGGGCAGGGACAGCAGCAGGGCGGTGAACAGCTCGATCTGGTTGCGGTCGTTGTCGAGCAGGGGTGCGAGGCGCCGCCGGATGCCGATGTTGGCGCGCATGCGGGGGTCCTTGGCGTACTCCGCCCACATGTAGTCGCGTTCCTCGTCGGTGACCATTTCGAGGGTGAGCTCGTCGTGGTTGCGCAGGAAGATGCCCCACTGGCAGCTCGAGGGAATGGCCGGGGTCTTGGCGAGGATTTCCGAGACCGGGTAGCGCGATTCCCTCCGGACCGCCATGAAGATCCGCGGCATGACCGGGAAATGGAACGCCATATGGCATTCGTCGCCCCCGGACTGGTAGTCGCCGAAGTAGTCGACGACGTCCTCCGGCCACTGGTTGGCCTCCGCCAGCAGCACCGTGTCCGGGTAGGAGGCGTCGATCTCCTTGCGGACCCGCTTGAGGAACTCGTGGGTCGCCGGAAGGTTCTCGCAGTTGGTGCCCTCCTGCTGGTAGAGGTACGGCACCGCGTCCAGCCGGAACCCGTCGATGCCCAGGTCCAGCCAGAAGCGCAGGGCGGAGATCATCTCCTCCTGGACGGCCGGGTTCTCGTAGTTGAGGTCCGGCTGGTGGGAGAAGAACCGGTGCCAGTAGTACTGCTTGCGCACCGGGTCGAAGGTCCAGTTGGAGGCCTCGGTGTCGACGAAGATGATCCGCGCGTCCTGGTACTGCTTGTCGTCGTCGGCCCAGACGTAGTAGTCGCCGTAGGGGCCGTCGGGGTTGTTCCTGGACTCCTGGAACCACGGGTGCTGGTCACTGGTGTGGTTCATGACGAAGTCGATGATGACGCGCATGCCCCGCTGGTGGGCGGCGTCGA
>NZ_KQ948991.1:0-161034 GCF_001514265.1 Streptomyces resistomycificus
AGTGAGACTTTAGCGGATTCCCTGCTCCCGACGCTAATCGGGGGCTGCGTCCTTTCGAACGCGGATTCCTCATTTCGCAAATACGCGCGCCAATGCAACGACGGCAGAAGACTGTCGTCGAGTGTCGGCAGGTACTTGCTGAATGGCTGTCCGGGGACCGACCGGAGTCGGCGCTCACGTCGGACAACTCGGAGAACACTACGTAGCGGGTCGGGGTGTGTCAACTTCGGGCCGCGAGGGGCCCCCGAGGCGTACCCTGGGCGTCATGACTACGCGTACGTGCACCCAGCTGTGGTGGGCCGCCTGACGGCGGCCGTGCTCACGTATGCACTCAACGGCCGCCGCCTCGGCGGCCGTTCTTGTTTCTCCCTCCAGAGCTTCAGGGGGCCGGCCGGCCGGGACGGCGGTCTCGACCAGGAGGTGGAGAGAGATGACGCGGGTCTTCAGTGGGGTCAAGCCGACCGGGCATCTGACGCTGGGGAACTACCTGGGAGCCATGCGGCGGTGGGCTGACGTCGATCAGCACAAGGCCGACGCGCTGTTCTGCATCGTCGATCTGCACGCGCTGACCGTGGACCATGATCCGGCGCGGGTGCGACGGCTGAGCCGGCAGGGGGCGACGCTGCTGCTGGCTTCGGGGCTGGATCCGGAGCTGTGCACCGTGTTCGTACAGAGTCATGTGGACGAGCACGCGCGACTGTCGTATCTGCTGGAGTGCGTCGCCACGGACGGTGAGATGCGGCGGATGATCCAGTACAAGGAGAAGGCAGCCCGGGAGCAGGCGCGGGGCGGGAGTGTGCGGCTGTCGCTGTTGACGTATCCCGTGCTGATGGCGGCGGACATCCTGGCGTACGGGGCCGACGAGGTGCCGGTCGGTGACGACCAGACTCAGCACGTCGAGCTGGCGCGCGACCTGGCGGTGCGGTTCAACCAGCGCTACGGGCACACCTTCGTGGTGCCTCGGGCCACGCACCCGGCGGTGGCGACTCGGGTCATGAACCTGCAGGAGCCGCTGTCGAAGATGGGGAAGAGCGACGACTCCGGGCCGGGAATCGTCTATCTGTTGGACGAGCCGGACGTGGTGCGCAAGAAGGTGCTGCGGGCCGTGACCGACAGTGGGCGCGAGGTCGCGTACGACCGGGAGGCGCAGCCCGGTGTGGCCAACCTGCTGGAGATCCTCGCGGCCTGCACGGGTGGGAACCCGTCGGACCTGAGCGGTGTATATGAGACGTACGGATCTTTGAAGAAGGACACCGCGGAGGCGGTGGTGGAGGTTCTCAGGCCCGTTCAGGAGAGGCACAAGGAGTTGTGCGCGGATCCTGGTTATGTGGAGGGGGTGCTGCGGGATGGGGCGGAGAGAGCGCGGGCGATGGCCCGGCCGACGGTGGACGCCGCGTATCGGGCTATCGGGTTGTTGCCGGCGGTCACCGATATCGCGGTGAGTGCGGGGCGGTAGCCGGGCACCGGCGCTGTGTGCCGCCCCCTGCGGCGGGGGCGGCGAGGCGTTAGCTGTTGTTGCCGCCGGCCAGTTCCCGGCTGCGGTCGCGGGCGGCTTCGAGGGCGGCGATGAGGGCGGCTCGCACGCCGTGGTTCTCGAGTTCGCGGATGGCGTTGATGGTCGTGCCCGCGGGGGAGGTGACGTTCTCGCGGAGCTTGACCGGGTGTTCGCCGCTGTCGCGGAGCATGGTGGCGGCGCCGATCGCGGACTGGACGATGAGGTCGTGGGCCTTGTCGCGGGGCAGGCCGAGCAGGATGCCGGCGTCCGTCATGGCTTCGACCAGGTAGAAGAAGTACGCCGGGCCGGAGCCGGAGAGGGCCGTGCAGGCGTCCTGCTGGGACTCGGGGACGCGCAGCGTCTTGCCGACGGCGCCGAAGATCTCCTCGGTGTGGGCGAGGTGGTCGGCGGTGGCGTGGGTGCCGGCGGAGATGACGGACATGGCCTCGTCGACGAGGGCCGGGGTGTTCGTCATGACGCGGACGACCGGGGTGCCGGAGGCGAGGCGCTCCTCGAAGAAGGAGGTGGGGATGCCGGCGGCGCCGCTGATGACCAGGCGGTCGGCCGGGACGTGCGGGGCGAGTTCGTCGAGGAGGGTGCCCATGTCCTGCGGCTTGACCGTGAGGATCAGGGTGTCGGCGCTCTTGGCGGCTTCCGGGTTGGTGACCGTGGTGACTCCGTAGCGGGACCGGAGTTCTTCGGCTCGCTCGGGGCGGCGGGCGGTGACCAGGAGGTCGGCCGGGGCCCAGCCGGCGCGGATCATTCCGCTGAGCAGGGCTTCGCCGATCTTGCCGGTGCCGAGGACTGCGACTTTCTGCGTCATGGCTGGGGTGCCCTCCGGGGGTGCGTCGTCCGGGGTTCATCCTCGCATCGGGAGTGGGGGTGCGGCTCGGTTGTCCGGAGGGCGGACGTGGGGCGGGCGATCATGCGGTCCGGCGGCGGAGGGTGGCCGCACCCAGGCCGAGGACCAGGAGCGCGCAGCCCGCGACGACCAGCGCGTCGCGTACGAAGGTGGCCGTCATGTCCGTGTGCTCGAGGACCTCCTTCATGCCGTCGACCGCGTAGGACATGGGGAGGACGTCCGAGATGGCCTCGAGGACGGGGTGCATCTTGTCGCGGGGGGTGAACAGGCCGCAGAGCAGGAGCTGGGGGAAGATCACCGCCGGCATGAACTGGACGGCCTGGAACTCGGAGGCGGCGAAGGCCGAGACGAAGAGGCCGAGGGCGGTGCCGAGCAGGGCGTCGAGGAGGGCGACGAGGAGAAGGAGCCACGGGCTGCCTGTGACGTCCAGGTCGAGGAACCAGAGGGCCAGGCCGGTCGCGAGGACGGACTGGATGATCGCGAGGGTGCCGAAGGCGAGGGCGTAGCCGGCGATGAGGTCGCCTTTGCCGAGGGGCATGGCGAGGAGACGTTCGAGGGTGCCGGAGGTGCGTTCGCGCAGGGTGGCGATGGAGGTGACGAGGAACATCGTGATCAGCGGAAAGATCCCGAGGAGAGAGGCACCGATGTTGTCGAAGGTGCGCGGGCTTCCGTCGAAGACGTAGCGCAGCAGGAACAGCATCACGCAGGGGATCAGGATCATCATCGCGATCGAGCGCGGGTCGTGGCGTAGCTGGCGCAGGACGCGGGCGGCGGTGGCGAGGGTGCGGGCGGCGTTCAGGGCGCTGGTGGGGGTGGGGGCGCTCGCGTGCGAGCTGCCGGTCGTCGTGCTCATCGGGTCGTCTCCTTACGGTGGCCGGTGGTGGTGGCCTCGTCCACCAGGTGCAGGAAGGCGGCCTCGACGGTCTCGGTGCGGGTGCGGGTGCGGAGGGAGTCGGGGGTGTCGTCGGCGAGGATCTCGCCCTCGCGCATCAGGAGGAGGCGGTGGCAGCGCTCGGCCTCGTCCATGACGTGGGAGGAGATGAGGAGGGTCGCTCCGCGCTGGGCCGCGATGTCGTGGAAGAGGTTCCACAGGTCGCGTCGGAGGACGGGGTCGAGGCCGACGGTGGGTTCGTCGAGGACCAGGAGTTCGGGGGTGCCGAGGAGGGCGACCGCGAGGGAGACGCGGCTGCGTTGGCCGCCGGAGAGGTTGCCGGCGAGGGCGTCGGCGTGGGTGGTGAGGTCGACGTCGGCGATGGCGCGGGTGACGTTCTCGTGGCGGCGGTCGGCGGATGCGCGGCCGGGGGCGAGGATCGCGGCGAAGTAGGCGAGGTTCTGTCGGACGGTCAGGTCGTCGTAGACGGAGGGGGCTTGGGTGACGTAGCCGATGCGGGTGCGCAGGGTGGGGTGCCCGGCGGGGCTGCCCAGGACGTCGAGGGTGCCGGTGACCTTGGCCTGGGTGCCGACGATGGCCCGCATCAAGGTGGACTTGCCGCATCCGGAGGGGCCGAGCAGGCCTGTGATCTCGCCGCGCGGGACGGTGAAGTCGAGGCCGCGCAGGACTGTGCGGGGGCCTCGGGCGACGGTCAGGCCCTCGGCGTCGACGGCGGGGGTGTCACCCCCCGGGGCCGTTGCCGGGTCGGCTGAGCCGAGATTTTTATTCATCATGTGCTGAATATTCCTCCCGTGGACGCGCCTCGTCAAGCCGCTTGGCAGGCGGGTCGCGTTGGGCGGCGCAGGCGCATGGGGGGCGTGATCGGAGGCGAATGATCCGGTTCGTGCGCCTCCGGATGCACCCGATACCCCTGGGGAATCGGGTGCGCGAGCAACTCGGCTTCCCGACAATGGATTTCAGTGCACGGTGATGTGCCGGGCGCGAGCACGTCAGCCGCGCCCTCTTCTGGTTCGGCACCCACGCGTCTCGCGCCTTCTGTCTTCCGTCTTCCGTCTCTCGGTGATCAGCGGAGGTGCTGTCGTGATGCGCTGTGCCGTGGTCAAGGCCGATCTGTTCGCGTCCGTCGTCGTGTTTCTCGTGGCGTTGCCCCTGTGTGTGGGAGTCGCCGTCGCCTCCGGCGTCCCCGCCGAGCTGGGGCTGGTCACCGGCATCGTCGGCGGGCTGGTCGCCGGGGCGCTGCCCGGCAGCAGACTGCAGGTCAGCGGACCGGCGGCGGGATTGACCGTGCTCGTGTACGAGGCCGTGCAGCGGTACGGCGTCGAGGCGCTCGGGGTGTTGGTGCTCGGGGCGGGGCTGGTGCAGTTGGGGCTGGGGGCGCTGCGACTCGGGCGGTGGTTCCGGGCCGTGTCCGGGGCCGTGGTGCAGGGGATGCTCGCCGGGATCGGGCTCGTGCTGGTGGCCGGGCAGGTGTACGCGCTGGGGGACGCGGCGGCGCCAGCGAGCGGTCTCGGGAAGCTCGCCGGGCTGGTGTCGCTGCCGGGGTGGGTGGATCCGGTGGCGTTGTCAGTGGGAGCTGCCACTATTGCCGTATTGCTCCTTTGGTCCCGTTGGCGGCGGGGGGCACGGGTGGTGCCCGCACCGTTGGTGGCGGTGGCTTCGGCGGCTCTGGTGACCGGGGTGTTCGACCTGGAGGTGCGGCGGGTCGAGGTGCGGGGGCTGGTCGAGGCGGTGCGGGTGCCGACGGGGGCGGATTTCGGGCGGCTGATGGAAGTGGGGGTGATCGGGACCGTCGTCGCGTTCGCGTTGATCGCGTCCGCGGAGTCGTTGTTCAGCGCGGCTGCCGTGGACCGGATGCATTCGGGGGCGCGGACCGGCTATGACCGGGAGCTGATCGCTCAGGGGGCGGGGAACACCGTGTGCGGGGTGCTGGGCGCGCTGCCGATGACCGCGGTGATCGTGCGGAGCGCGGCGAACGTGCGGGCGGGTGCGCGGACCAAGGCCTCGCGGGTGCTGCACGGGGTGTGGCTGCTGGTGTTCACGGCGCTGTTGCCCGGGGCACTCGCGGTGATTCCGGTGGCGGCGCTGGCCGGGCTGCTGGTGCACGCCGGGTGCGGGCTCGTGCCGGTGCGGGAGATGCGGGTGTTGTGGCGCGGGCACCGGGGGGAGGTGGTCGTGCTGGGGGTCACCGCCGTGGCGATCGTGGTGGGGAACCTGTTCGAGGGGGTGCTGGTGGGGCTGGCTCTGGCGGTGGCGAAGACCGCGTGGGACATCAGCCATGTGCATGTGGAGACGGAGGACCGCGGGGACGCCGGGATCGTCGTACGGGTGCTGGGGCATGCGACGTTCCTGCGGCTGCCGAAACTGCTCGACGCGTTGGAGGGTCTGCCGCGGGATCGGGTCGTGCGGCTGGAGCTGGACGGGTTGCGGCACATGGACCATGCGTGTGCGGCGGCGTTGGAGGGGTGGGCGGCTGGGCGGGGAGAGGAGCAGGGGGTCAAAGGGGAGGGGGTGGTCGCGTAGGGCGCTGCGGGGGGCCGGGGCGCGGCAGCGGTAGGCCACTCCGTTGGCCGGTGCGCTGGACGGCTGCGGTGCCTGGTCCGGGGCAGCAGAGGTGGCGCACCGGCGGAGACGGGGCACAGGGAGGACCCATCCGACGGCCGGGAAACCGGCCACGCTCGGGGGCGAGAAGCCTGTCTCCCTGGCCGGCCGGGTCCCCGGGGCTGGTCCGGCCTGGCTGACCGATGTGGCGGGAGTGGTGCTGCCGGAGTAGGTCAGGAGGTCAGGCAACTGCTCGCCGGGGAGCGCGCATGAGGGTGTTTCAGCGGATCGACGTGAGCGACGCGATCTGGGACGCCGAACGCGGCGCCGGCGTGCGGGGCCCCTGCTCGTATGGCCAGTTCGTGCGGGACTTCGCCCATCCAGGACCGGTCCACGGACGGGCTCCGTGTCACCACCCGGTCGGACTTACTCCCGCTCACCGCTCAGGAACGGTGGTGGTCAGGAAGAGGATCACGTCGTAGATCTCCTCTACGGTTCCGTCGGGAAACGTCCTCGACAGGTGCTCCCGCTCCTCGGCGAGGAAGGCTGCGACGGACTCCTCGCCGTGCACCAGGAACACCGAGTGGCTGGCGAGGTTGGCCAGGTGCGTGTCGATGGAGACGCGGCGGCTCCATCGGACCTCGCGGCGGGCGAAGTCGAGGCGGCCGGTGGGATCGACGGCCTGGGCGTTGACCGCCCTCTTCTCTTCGGAGACGTTCACGCCGAACCAGCTTCCGACGCGCTCGGCGGCCTCGGCGATCCACGGGACGTCCAGGGCGTCGGTGTTCCACCACAGCGCGAGGGCGCCGCCCGGGCACAGGACGCGGACGGCCTCCGGGAGGGCCTGCGCGGGGTCGGTCCAGTGCCAGGCCTGGGCGTAGGTGAGGAAGTCGGCGGAGGAGGTGGCCAGGGGGAGGGTGTTGCCGTCACCCCGGATGATCGGGATGTCGGGGTGGACGCGACGGAACTGGGCGGACATGCCGTCACCGGGTTCCACGGCGACGACGTCGGCGCCCCGGGTGCGCAGGAGGGCGGTCGCGATACCCGTGCCGGCGCCGATGTCCGCGACGCGGGCGCCGGTGAGGGAACGGCCGGCCAGATCCTCGATCGCGTCGAACAGGGCGGGCGGGTACGAGGGGCGGTTGGCGGCGTACTGGGCTGCGGCGGCGTTGAAGGACTGGGCTCGAGCGGTGCGCGATGAGGCCGTCATAGGCCCATGGTGGCCGGGTTGGGGACGGGATGCGGTGCGTATTCGGTGAGAGTCGGTGTGCCTGCGCGCGGCGGCACGTCGGAGCAGGGCAGGCAGGGTTGTCGCGCAGCGGCAGCCGGCAGCCGACGGGACCTTCAGGCGTCGCACGTCCTCGACGCCGCGCCGGAAGTCGGGAGGGTCCGGGCCGCGGCCGGCACCCGGGAACCGACGGACGTAGGCCGGCACCCGGGCCGAGTGGTCCACGCACGAGCCGCGGCGCATCCCCCTACCAGCCGCGGTGCGAAAGCAACGAGCCGCGGTGCGAAAGCAACGAGCCGCGGCACGACCGCCGCCACGCGTCGCTATCGGCGGCGTTTCCTCGAAGGGTTGCCCGTGCGGCGGGTGGTGCGCTTCTCGTGCCGGTGGAGGGCTGCCTCGTACTCCTGGCGGTGGAGTTTCTCGCCGGGGGCCTCGGTGAGGGAGCGGAAGAAGTAGGCGAGGAGGGACCCGACGAAGCCGATGGCCAGGAGGCCGCGGAGGGAGGCCTGGCGGTCGGGGTCGGGGCGGGTGCCGAAGCCGTCCCAGGTGTGCCGGAAGGCGAGGGCGCTGCAGATGGCGAACATCGCGACGACCAGGACGGTCACGAAGCTGCCGGTGTCGGCGATCTGGAGACCCTCGTGGGCGAAGCGGAGGATCAGGCAGGAGGCGACCGCTGCGGCGAGGGAGCCGGTGGAGGCGGCGACGCGACGGAGGGCGTAACCGCCGTCGTGGTTCACCCAGGTGGTGCCGAAGAGACGGAGGGGCTCGGGGCGAGGGGTGCCCGGGGAGCCCGGGGAGCCCGGGGAGCCCGGGGAGCCCGGGGAGCCCGGGGAGCCCGGGGAGCCCGGGGAGCCCGGGGAGCCCGGGGAGCCCGGGGAGCCCGCGGGCAGGGTGGCTTGTTCGTCGCTCACCCCTTGATTATGGCGTTGAGGCCACCGCGGGCTCCGGTCGGGATCAGGAGCAGCGCGGGCGTATGTAGCCGTCGCTGCCGGTGTTCACGTAGGAGTCCGAGACGTACTCGCCGTTGTCGATGTTGTCCCAGATGTTCGACGTTCCGTACGGACCGGTGATCGTGGTGCCCGGTGACTGGCAGAAGATCGGGACCCGGGCTCCCTCGGCCAGGATCCGCACGACGGTGTAGTTGGTGCCGGGGCCGCTGCGGACGTTCAGGCGGACGCCAGGCGCGACCGCGTAGTAGCGCAGGGCCGTGGTGGTGACCGCTGCCAGGGTGGCGGCGTCCCCGCCCTCCGCCACGTCGCCCGCTGCCACTTCGACGCCTTCGACAGACATGAAAAGACCTCCCCCGTTCGACCCCATGAGTGCCATGGGGTCCCGTTGATTCCCCTGAAACGAGCCATGAAACACAAATGCGAGACTCGCACAGAGAAGCTAGCAAGCCGCCTCTGTCCCGTACGAGTCATCGACTAGGCTCCGTGCGTCGCGCGCGCGGACGGACAGCACGGGGGTGGTCGCATGGCGCCACAGCGCAACACGGGGGCGGGCGCGGAAGCGGAACTTCCGGAGTACGCCGGGCACTACCGTCTGGAGTCGTGTCTGGGCTCCGGGGGCATGGGCGTGGTGCATCTCGCGCGGAGCACCTCGGGGATGAAGCTCGCGGTGAAGGTCGTGCATGCCGAGTTCGCCAGGGATGCCGAGTTCAGGGGGCGCTTCCGGCAGGAGGTGGCTGCCGCGCGGAAGGTCAGCGGCGCCTTCACGGCGTCCGTCGTCGACGCCGACTCGGACGCCGAACGACCCTGGATGGCCACCTTGTTCATCCCGGGGCCGACCCTGTCCGAGCATGTGAAGCGGAACGGGGCGATGAGCCCCGGCCAGCTGCGCCGGTTGATGGCCGGGTTGGCCGAGGCGCTGCGCGACATCCATCGGGTCGGCGTGGTGCACCGGGATCTGAAGCCGAGCAACGTGCTGCTCGCGGAGGACGGGCCGAAGGTCATCGACTTCGGCATTTCCCGGCCAAAGGACAGTGAACTGCGGACCGAGACGGGGAAGTTGATCGGGACGCCGCCGTTCATGGCGCCCGAGCAGTTCCGTCGGCCGCGGGAGGTGGGGCCGGCGGCCGACGTCTTCGCGCTCGGATCCGTGATGGTGCACGCGGCGACGGGACGCGGGCCGTTCGACTCGGACAGTCCGTATGTCGTCGCCTACCAGGTCGTTCATGACGAGCCGGACCTGACCGGCGTGCCGGAGACTCTCGCGCCGCTGGTGATGCGGTGCCTGGCCAAGGAGCCCGAGGACCGGCCCACGCCGGACGAGTTGATGCGGGAGCTCCGGTCGGTGGCGGCCTCGTACGACACACAGGCGTTCATACCGGCGCAGCGGACGGAGGATACGCCCGAGCCCGGGTCAGTGTCCGGGGCCGGGTCCGCGTCCGAATACGCGTCCGAATCCGAATCCGGGTCCATGCCGGAGCCGGAGCCCGAGCCGCGTCTGGTGAAGCCCGAGCCGCGACCGCCGACCCGCCGCCGGGGCAGATGGGCGGCGGTCGGGGCCGGGGCGCTGGGGCTGGCCGCGCTCGTGACCCTGGCCTCGGTCCAGCTGCTCGGCGGCGAGGACGGCGACAGCCCGGCGCGGCGGGGCGAGGGTACGCCGAGGACCGCGTCGGCCGGGGTCGGCCTGTGGGAGACGACGGCGTCACCTGGGAAGGGCACACCTCAATGTGCCTATGGTGCGGGGAAGTTGCTGTGCGGGCAGACCGGTCTGGTCTTCGCCCTCGATCCGTCGGACGGACGTCTGCTGTGGCGGCGCGCGGTCGCCGGGGCACGTGCCGGGCAGCCGGTCGTGTCGGGGGGACTCGTGCAGCCCGCGCTGGACCGGAGCCGGCGACTGGAGGCGCTCGATCCGCGGTCGGGCAAGGCCGGGTGGCAGCGGGACCTGCCTTCGTACAGCGGGCTGCGGGCGGCGGGCGGCATGCTGCTGCTCACCGGCGCCGACGGCTCGGTCACCGGTGTCGACGGCGCTTCGGGCGACACCCGGTGGAACCGCCGGATCACCGGGCACAAGGTGCCGTACTTCGTCTCCTTCGCGTCAGATCCGCTGGCGTACGCGACGACCACGTCCGACGACGGGGCGAGCACGCTGGTGACGGCGGTGGACCCGGACACGGGTGACGTGCGGTGGGACAAGCGGCTGAAGGGGGCTTTGGAAGCCGTCGGCACCGCGGGCGGTTCGGTCTTCCTCGTCGCCGTCGACGCGGTGTACGGCGACGCGAGCACGGTGGTCCGCTACGACCCGGACGACGGGAGCGTGCGACGCGTGGCGCTGACCGTGCCGCTGGAGCAGGCCCAGGGGACCGTACGCGGGAACCTCGTGTACCTCACGGGGTCCGGTGGCTCGCTGGTGGCCGTGGACATGGCAGCCCAGGAGCAGCGGTGGCGGTTGGAGACCGGCGTGAGCAGGGGCTCCGCGCCGGTGGCGGACGGCAGGCACGTGTACCTCACCGCGCCGGACGGCCGGCTGGTCGCCGTGGACGCCGCGGACGGCGAACTGCTCGGGCAGACCTCCCCGCGCCTGGACACGAACTCCGAACAGGTCGCCGGCACGCTGCCCGCCCCCGTGATCGCCGACGGCCACGTCTACGCGAGCGGCCCCGACGGCACGGTCTTCTCCGTCCCGGCGCAGAAACCTTCGGCCTGGTGAGCCGCGCCGGGACGTCGTTCCCGCAGCGCATGCGAAAGGGGCCGCCCCCGAAGGGACGGCCCCTCGCGAACACTCAGCCCAGCTTGCTCACGTCGCGGACCGCGCCCTTGTCCGCGCTCGTCGCCATGGCGGCGTACGCGCGCAGGGCCGCGGAGACCTTGCGCTCACGGTTCCTGGGGGCGTAGACGCCGCCGAGTGCCTGCTCGCGGCGGGCCAGCTCGGTGTCGTCCACCAGGAGCTCGATCGTGCGGCCCGGGATGTCGATGCGGATGCGGTCGCCGTCCTCGACGAGGGCGATGGTGCCGCCGGACGCGGCCTCCGGGGAGGCGTGGCCGATGGAGAGGCCCGAGGTGCCGCCGGAGAAGCGGCCGTCGGTGATCAGGGCGCAGGTCTTGCCGAGGCCGCGGCCCTTGAGGAAGGACGTCGGGTAGAGCATCTCCTGCATGCCGGGGCCGCCCTTGGGACCCTCGTAGCGGATGACGACGACGTCGCCGTCCGTCACCTTCTTGTTGAGGATCTTCTCGACGGCTTCTTCCTGCGACTCGCAGACGACCGCGGGGCCCTCGAACGTCCAGATGGACTCGTCGACGCCGGCCGTCTTCACGACGCAGCCGTCCACCGCGAGGTTGCCCTTGAGGACCGCGAGGCCGCCGTCCTTGGAGTACGCGTGCTCCGCGCTGCGGATGCACCCGCCCTCGGCGTCCTCGTCCAGCGCCTCCCAGCGCTCGGACTGGGAGAAGGCCTCGGCGGAGCGGACGCAGCCGGGGGCCGCGTGCCACAGCTCCAGGGCCTCGGGGGACGGGGAGCCGCCGCGGACGTCCCAGGTCTTCAGCCAGTCCGCCAGGGAGGGGCTGTGGACCGAGTGCACGTCCTCGTTCAGCAGGCCGGCGCGGTGCAGTTCGCCGAGGAGGGCGGGGATGCCGCCGGCGCGGTGCACGTCCTCCATGTAGTACGTGCGGTCCTTCGCGACGTTCGGGGCGACCTTGGCGAGGCAGGGCACGCGGCGCGAGACCGCGTTGATCTCGTCGAGGCCGAAGGGGACGCCCGCCTCCTGGGCCGCGGCCAGCAGGTGCAGGATCGTGTTGGTCGAGCCGCCCATCGCGATGTCCAGGGCCATCGCGTTCTCGAAGGCCGCGAAGGTGGCGACGTTACGGGGCAGGACCGTCTCGTCGTCCTGCTCGTAGTAGCGCCGGGTGATGTCCATGACCGTGCGCGCGGCGTCGACGTACAGCTGCTTGCGCGCGGTGTGGGTGGCGAGGACCGAGCCGTTGCCGGGGAGGGAGAGGCCGATGGCCTCGGTGAGGCAGTTCATCGAGTTGGCGGTGAACATGCCCGAACAGCTGCCACAGGTCGGGCAGGCGTTCTCCTCGATACGGAGGATGTCCTCGTCCGAGATCTTGTCGTTCACGGCGTCGGAGATCGCGTCGACCAGGTCGAGCGTGCGGACCGTGCCGTCGACGAGGGTGGCGCGGCCGGACTCCATCGGACCGCCGGAGACGAAGACCGTCGGGATGTTCAGGCGCAGGGCCGCGTTGAGCATGCCCGGGGTGATCTTGTCGCAGTTGGAGATGCAGACCAGGGCGTCGGCGCAGTGTGCCTCGACCATGTACTCGACCGAGTCCGCGATGAGGTCGCGGGAGGGGAGGCTGTAGAGCATCCCTCCGTGGCCCATGGCGATGCCGTCGTCCACCGCGATGGTGTTGAACTCGCGCGGGATGCCGCCGGCCTCGGTGATCGCCTCGCTGACGATCCGGCCGACCGGCTGCAGGTGGGTGTGGCCGGGGACGAACTCCGTGAAGCTGTTCGCGACCGCGATGATCGGCTTGCGGCCGATGTCCGCACCGGGTACACCGGAGGCGCGCATAAGGGCGCGTGCGCCCGCCATGTTGCGACCGTGGGTGACTGTGCGGGACCTCAGCTCGGGCATCGTCGCTCGCTCCTTCAGGGACTGCAGAGACTGCGATCAGAGACTTCTGACTGCTATCGAGCGTACGCCGGTCATCCAGGGGGCGGACACGGTGTCCGACATGCGGGATACGTGTCTCACCGTTCCGGCGGTCCGGAGAGGTGCCCGGTGAGGTTCCCGGTGAGGTGTCCCTGCACCACGGGCGCCACCCGGGCGATGATCTGCTCCACGTCCACCGACGCCAGCGGCTCCACCTTGATCACGTACCGGAGCATGGCGGTGCCCACCACCTGCGCGGCCGCCAGCTCGGCGCGCAGCTCCGCGTCGGGGGCGTCGATCTCGCCGGCGACGCGCGCCAGCAGCTGGGTGGAGACCATCCGGCGGAAGACGGTCGCGGCGGTGTCGTTGTTCACCGCCGAGCGGACGATCGCCAGCAGCGGCGTCCGGGTCACCGGGTTCTCCCAGAGGCCGAAGACGACGCGGGTCAGACGCTCGCCGACGGTGTCGACGGGGCCGTCGAGAAGCATGTCGCGGGCTTGCAGGGCGGGCGCGAAGGCGACCTCCACGGCCGCCTCGAAGACCTGCTCCTTGGTGCCGAAGTAGTGGTGGACCAAGGCCGAGTCGACCCCGGCCGCCTTGGCGATGCCCCGCACGGACGTCTTCTCGTAGCCCCGCTTGGAGAACTCCTCGCGGGCCACGGCCAGGATGCGCTCGCGGGTGCCCTCCGACTCCGTACGAGGACGGCGGCCGCGCCTGCGTGCGGTGACGTCGCTCACCGCCGGGGCACCTTCACGGCCGAGGCCAGGTGCAGCCGTGTGAAGGCGAGCGCCTCGGCGAGATCGGCCTCACGTTCGGCGCCGGACATGGCCCGCCGGGTGTTGACCTCGATGACGACATGGCCGTCGAAGCCGGTCAGGGCGAGGCGCTCCAGCACCTCGGCGCAGGGCTGGGTGCCGCGGCCGGGCACGAGGTGCTCGTCCTTGGCCGAGCCCCGGCCGTCCGCGAGGTGCACATGGCCGAGTCGGTCGGCCATGCGGTCGATCATCTGGACCGCGTCCGAGCGGGCCGTGGCCGTGTGACTGAGATCGATCGTGAAGTGACGGTAGTCCTCCTTCGTCACGTCCCAGTCCGGCGCGTAGGCGAGCATCTCCCGGTCGCGGTAGCGCCAGGGGTACATGTTCTCGACGGCGAACCGCACATCCGTCTCGTCGGCCATGCGCCAGATCCCGGTGACGAAGTCGCGGGCGTACTGGCGCTGCCAGCGGAACGGCGGGTGGACGACGACCGTGCTCGCGCCGAGCTTCTCGGCGGCCGCCTGGGCGCGCTGGAGCTTGACCCACGGATCGGTGGACCACACGCGCTGCGTGATGAGCAGGCAGGGGGCGTGCACCGCGAGGATCGGGATCCGGTGGTAGTCGCTGAGTCTGCGCAGCGCCTCGATGTCCTGGCTGACGGGGTCGGTCCACACCATGACCTCGACGCCGTCGTACCCGAGGCGTGCGGCGATCTCGAAGGCCGTCGCCGTCGACTCCGGGTAGACGGAGGCCGTGGACAGGGCGACCTTCGCATCCGGGATGCGTACGACTGGCTTCGCCATGGAGGACAGGTTACGGGGTGCGGTCCGGTGGATGCGGGGCGCCCGTTGGCCGTTGTGGTGTTCGCCATAGGGCGCGCGCGGGTTCGCCGTGTCGTGGCGCGCGGCTGCCCGCTCCCCCGGGGTGTCTACGCCGACCCCATGTGATCGAGTCTGCGCAGGATGACGCCCTCCCTGAGCGCCCACGGACAGATCTCGACGCTCTCCACGCCGAACAGGTCCATCACGCCCTCCGCCACCATCGCGCCCGCGAGGAGCTGGCCGGCCCGGCCCTCGGAGACACCGGGGAGGGCGGCCCGCTCGGCGGTCGTCATGTCGGCGAGCTGCGGTACCCAGGCCTCCAGGGACTCCCGCTTCAGTTCGCGCTGGACGTACTGGCCCTCCGCGGAGCGGGCGGCGCCGGCCAGCCGGGCCAGCTGCTTGAAGGTCTTGGAGGTGGCCACGACGTGGTCGGGGGCACCGAGGCGGGTGAACTCGCCGACCGTGCGGGCTATCTCCGCGCGGACGTGGCGTCGCAGCGCCCGGATGTTCTCCGGGTCCGGGGGGTCGCCCGGGAGCCAGCCCGCGGTGAGGCGGCCCGCGCCCAGCGGCAGCGAGACGGCGGCGTCGGGTTCCTCGTCCATGCCGTACGCGATCTCCAGGGAGCCGCCGCCGATGTCGAGGACGAGCAGCTTGCCCGCGGACCAGCCGAACCAGCGGCGGGCGGCGAGGAAGGTGAGCCGGGCCTCCTCGGGGCCGGTGAGGACCTGGAGATCGACGCCGGTCTCGGACTGCACGCGTGCGAGGACCTCGTCGGCGTTGGTGGCCTCGCGCACCGCGGAGGTGGCGAACGGGAGGAGGTCCTCGACGCCCTTGTCCTCGGCGGCCTGGAGGGCGTCCCGGATGACGCCGACGAGTTTGTCGACCCCGTCGGAACCGATGGCTCCGGCCTCGTCGAGGAGTTGGGCGAGGCGCAGTTCCGCCTTGTGCGAGTGCGCGGGCAGGGGGCACGCGCCCGGGTGTGCGTCCACCACCAGCAGATGCACCGTGTTCGATCCCACGTCGAGGACACCGAGTCTCATGTACGGCACGCTACTGCCAGCCGGGCGGCCGGCAGTCTCCGGAGTCCAAGTCGGCGCCTTACCCTGGTCTCGTGCCAAAGACGAAAAAGGCGAAAGACGGCAAGACGGCCAAATCCGCCAAGGGTTCCTCGCAGGCGAAAGCACCGAAGAAGCCGAGGCCGGCCCTGGCGGCCGATGAGAAGGGCCTCGACTTCGCGCGCGCCTGGGTGGAGTTTCCTGATCCGGCGGACGACGAGCAGGTCTTCCGCTGCGACCTGACATGGCTGACCTCTCGTTGGAACTGCATCTTCGGCAGTGGTTGCCAGGGCATCCAGGCGGGCCGGGCCGACGACGGGTGCTGCACGCTGGGTGCCCACTTCTCGGACGAGGACGACGAGAAGCGGGTCGCGGAGCATGTGGCCAGGCTCACGCCGGAGATCTGGCAGTTCCACGACGAGGGCAGCCGGCACGGCTGGGTCTCCGAGGACGAGGACGGTGACCGGCAGACCCGACCCCACCAGGGCTCCTGCATCTTCCAGAACCGGCCGGGCTTCGCGGGCGGCGCGGGCTGCTCGCTGCACATCCTCGCCCTGCGGGAGGGCCGCGAGCCGCTGGAGACCAAGCCGGACGTCTGCTGGCAGCTGCCGGTGCGGCGGACGTACGAGTGGATCGACCGGCCCGACGACACGCGCGTGCTGCAGGTGTCGATCGGTGAGTACGACCGGCGGGGCTGGGGCCCGGGCGGCCACGACCTGCACTGGTGGTGCACCTCGGCGACCTCGGCGCACGGCGCGGGCGACCCGGTGTACGTCTCCTACCGGCCGGAGCTGGTCGAGCTGATGGGCAAGGAGGGCTACGACCGGCTGGTCGAGCTGTGCGAGGAGCGGCTGGCCTCGCAGCTGCCGCTGCTCGCTCCGCACCCGGCGGACCCGGTCGGCTGACACCGGCGGCGGTCCGCAGACCTACGAGGTGGACGGGCTCGGGTCGCCGCCGTCGCCGGGCGATGGCGTCGGGTCCCCGGGCCCGGACGGGGTGGGCTCGCCGGCCGAGGGCTCCGGGTCGGGCGACGAGGGCGGGTCGCTCGGGGGCGGATCCGAGGGAGCGGGCGTCGTGGGCGTCGGGCCGGGGTCGGACGGGGAGGGGTCACCGGGGTGGCCGGTGCCCGGTTCGTGACCGCCGGGGCCGGGGCCGGGGTCCAAGGGGCCGGGCGCGGTGCCGTAGCCCTCGATGGAGACGACGGCGCCGGCCGGTGCGACGGCCACCCGCGCGCTCCAGTACCCGGACGGCTCGCGCAGCGGGTCGACGTACACCTTGATCGTCAACGACTCGCCGGGTTCCAGCGTTCCCGAAGACTGGCTGAAGTAGAGCCAGTCGGCCTGAGTGGTCGCCGACCAGCGCACGGGCGTGGAGCCGGTCGCGGTGAGGGTGACCAGGGTGGTGTCGCCGCTGTTGTCGGCGGTCACGTCCAGGTTGCCGGTGCCGGCGCCGGCGCCGGCGACGCTGACGACCTCGACGGACACGTCGGGGTGGTCGCCCTTGGTGAAGCGGCCGCCGGCGCGGGGGCTGGCGTTGCCGGCGTTCTCGTAGCCGCCGCTCGCCGACTCGCCGTCGAGGCTGTCCGCGCCGTGCGCCTCGCTGGCGCTGGCGGAGCCGCCCGCACCCTCGCCGGTCGGGGTGCCCCGGTAGGCGGCCCACAGGGCGAGCACCGGGGCGGCCACGACGGTGGCGACGACGGTCGTGGTGACGGCACGCGCGCGTAGCCGGTCCCGCCGGGCGGCGCGGTCCTTGGGGTCCATCGGGAAACCGCGCCGGTCGAAGCGGGGCGCCGCGGCGCCCCGCGCGCGGGGGGCGTGCGTCATGACCCCGTGCAGGGCCGCGCGGGGCGCCTCCAGGACGGGCAGCTCGGCGGGGGTGACGGCCGCGCCGGGCCAGCGGCCGGGGACCGCGCGCTCGGCGGTACGGCGGCAGCGCGGGCAGTCGTCGACGTGCCGGACGAGCTCACGGCGGACGGCGGCGCTGAGCACGAGCTGGTTGTCGCCGGTGAGCCGGGCCACGCCCGGGCAGCCGCCGGTCTCGACGACGGCGAGGGCCGCGCGCGTGCGTTCGACCTCGCAGGCCCCGGAGGCGAGCAGCTCGCGGGCGGCCGCCAGGTCCATGCCGAGGACGGCGGCGACCTCGTGGGCGGCGAGGTGGTGGCGCACGGCGAGTTCGAGCGCCTCGCGCTGTTCCGGGGTGGTACCGGCGGCCTCCGGCCAGGCGAGCAGGGCCAGTTCACGCCGACGCTGCTGCTGGGCGTCGCCGGGCGCGGCCGGGTCGCCGGGCTTCTGGCCGGTCTCCCGGTGGGCGCCGGAACGGCCCGCCGCGTGGGAGGCCTGACGTTTCTGCTTGGCCTCGGCCAGCTTGCGCAGACAGCACCAGCGGGCCAGCGCGTACAGCCAGGCCCTGCGGTCACCGGGCGCGTCCGGGCCGCGGCGCCGGTCGGCGAGGGCGAGGACGTCGCCGAGGGCGGCCATCGCCGCGTCGTGGTCGCACAGCACGGACAGGCAGTAGGTGAACAGGCCGTCCAGGTACGGCTCGTGGCGCGCGGGCGGTCGCTGCGCCGGCGTGCGCGCCGCCCCGCGGTCGCGCCCCTCCCGGTGCGCCCGGTGTGCGCCGGTGGTGCGGGTCGAGGTCTCCGGACTGCTGCTCATCACCCGTGGACCGTAGGCGGCCGGAGTTGGGCCCTTCGGCAGCCTTGAGCACATTTAATCCGTACGGGTGAAACGATCCCTCAATAGGGGACAGGAACCGTTTATTCCGTGGCTTGTTCGTGTCGTGGGTGGCTGATTCGAACGGGGTGACCCGCGCGCCCCCGGGGAGGCGTACCCGTAGACGGCAGCGCGGTCGGCGTCCGCGTTGTCAGTGGTGGCGGCTACGGTTCGTGCATGGCTGCCCGCACGAAGTCCGCCAAGGAGCGTCCGTCCTACCGCTGCACCGAGTGCGGCTGGCAGACGGCCAAGTGGCTCGGCCGCTGCCCCGAGTGCCAGGCCTGGGGGACGGTCGAGGAGTACGGCGCGCCCGCGGTCCGCACGACGTCGCCGGGACGCGTCACCACCTCCGCCGTCCCCATCGGCCAGGTCGACGGCCGGCAGGCGACCGCCCGCTCGACCGGCGTGCCCGAGCTGGACCGGGTGCTCGGCGGCGGCCTGGTGCCCGGCGCGGTGGTGCTGGTCGCGGGCGAACCCGGCGTCGGCAAGTCGACGCTGCTGCTCGACGTGGCCGCCAAGTCGGCGAGCGACGAGCACCGCACCCTCTATGTGACCGGCGAGGAGTCCGCCAGCCAGGTCCGGCTGCGCGCCGACCGCATCAAGGCCATCGACGACCATCTGTATCTCGCCGCCGAGACGGATCTGGCCGCCGTGCTCGGTCACTTGGACGCGGTGAAGCCGTCCCTGCTCATCCTGGACTCCGTGCAGACCGTCGCCTCCCCCGAGATCGACGGCGCCCCCGGCGGCATGGCCCAGGTGCGCGAGGTGGCGGGCGCCCTGATCCGGGCCTCCAAGGACCGCGGGATGTCGACGCTCCTTGTGGGCCATGTCACCAAGGACGGCGCGATCGCGGGCCCGCGCCTGCTCGAGCACCTCGTGGACGTGGTGCTGAGCTTCGAGGGCGACCGGCATGCCCGTCTGCGCCTCGTCCGAGGCGTCAAGAACCGCTACGGCACCACCGACGAGGTCGGCTGCTTCGAACTGCACGACGAGGGCATCACGGGTCTGGCCGACCCGAGCGGACTTTTCCTGACACGTCGTGACGAACCGGTCCCCGGCACCTGCCTGACGGTCACCCTGGAGGGCCGCCGTCCGCTGGTCGCCGAGGTCCAGGCGCTCACCGTGGACTCGCAGATCCCCTCCCCCAGGCGGACCACCTCCGGCCTGGAGACCTCCCGCGTCTCGATGATGCTGGCCGTCCTGGAGCAGCGTGGCCGGATCAGCGCCCTGGGCAAGCGGGACATCTACTCCGCGACGGTCGGCGGTGTGAGGTTGTCGGAGCCCGCCGCGGACCTGGCCATCGCCCTCGCGCTGGCGTCCGCGGCCAGCGACACCCCCCTGCCCAAGAACCTCGTCGCGATCGGCGAGGTCGGCCTTGCGGGCGAGGTCAGAAGGGTTACAGGGGTGCAGCGACGACTCTCCGAAGCACACCGTCTGGGCTTCACCCACGCGCTCGTACCGGGTGATCCGGGCAAGGTCCCGACGGGCATGAAGGTGATGGAAGTCGCGGACATAGGGGACGCTCTGAGAGTCCTTCCGCGCTCGCGTCGCCGAGAGGCCCCACAGGACGACGAGGACCGCCGGTAGACTTTGCCCTGGTCTCGCCCGTCCGTACGAACCGAGTGTGCGAGCGGGGGCGTCCCAGAACCTGCGACCGGAGGAGTGCAGTGGCAGCCAACGACCGGGCAGCAGCTCCCGGAAAGTCCGGCGGGAGTTCCGGCGCCGATGGCCTCATGCGCGCCTCACTGAGCGCTGTGGCTCCCGGCACGCCCCTTCGCGACGGCCTTGAGCGGGTCCTGCGCGGCAACACGGGCGGCCTCATGGTGCTCGGCTCCGACAAGACCGTCGAATCGATGTGTACGGGCGGTTTCGTCCTGGATGTCGAGTTCACGGCGACGCGACTGCGGGAGCTGTGCAAGCTCGACGGCGGCATCGTGCTGTCCTCCGACCTGTCGAAGATCCTCCGGGCGGGCGTCCAACTGCTCCCCGACCCGACGATCCCGACGGAGGAGACGGGCACCCGGCACCGGACCGCGGACCGCGTGAGCAAGCAGGTCGGCTTCCCGGTCGTCTCGGTGTCCCAGTCGATGCGGCTGATCGCCCTGTACGTCGACGGTCAGCGCCGCGTCCTGGAGGACTCGGCGGCGATCCTGTCCCGGGCCAACCAGGCCCTCGCGACCCTGGAGCGCTACAAGCTGCGCCTCGACGAGGTCGCGGGCACGCTGTCCGCGCTGGAGATCGAGGACCTGGTGACCGTCCGGGACGTCTCGGCCGTGGCGCAGCGCCTGGAGATGGTCCGCCGCATCGCCACCGAGATCGCCGAGTACGTGGTGGAGCTCGGCACGGACGGGCGGCTGCTGGCCCTCCAGCTGGACGAGCTGATCGCCGGCGTGGAGCCCGAGCGCGAGCTGGTCGTACGCGACTACGTCCCCGAGCCCACCGCGAAGCGCTCCCGCACGGTCGAGGAGGCGTTGTACGAGCTGGACGCCCTCAGCCACGCCGAGCTGCTCGAACTGCCCACGGTGGCGCGGGCGCTGGGTTACACCGGCTCGCCGGAGGCGCTGGACTCGGCGGTGTCGCCGCGGGGCTTCCGACTGCTGGCGAAGGTACCGAGGCTCCCCGGGGCGATCATCGACCGGCTGGTGGAGCACTTCGGCGGGCTGCAGAAGCTGCTCGCCGCGAGTGTGGACGACCTGCAGACGGTGGACGGCGTCGGCGAGGCGCGGGCCCGGAGCGTGCGGGAGGGACTCTCGCGGCTGGCGGAGTCGTCGATCCTGGAGCGGTACGTCTAGGTCGGATCAGCGGTACGTCCGAGTGGGGCGGAGGTACGCCCGGGGCGGACAGCGCACGCCGGGTGGGGCGGGGGTACGCAAAGGTCGGACAGCGCACGCCCAAGGTAGCCGGAGACACGTCCGGACCGGACAGCAGCACGCCCAGATCGGACAGCGCACGCCCAGGTAGCCGGAGACACATCCGGACCGGACAGCAGCACGCCCAGATCGGACAGCGCACGCCCAGGTAGCCAGGAAACGCGTCCGGACCGGACAGCGCCCGCCCGAGACCGACAGCGGTACGCCCCGGACCGACCACGCACGCTCGAAACCGACCACGCACGCCCGGGACCAGCAGCGGTACGCCCGGGACCCGCAAGGTGCCGTCGCCAGGACAGTGCCGCTAGTCGTTCTCCAGCACGAACGAGGCCTGGGCCGTCCCGAACCCCGGGGCCTTCGCCTCCACCAGGTACGTCCCCGCGCCGGCCGACCCCGCGGGCGGCGTCGCGCACTGCGGGGCGCTCGGCTTGCGGTCCCACTTGACGGTGTAGGTGATGGCCGCGCCGGCGGGGGCACGGAAGACCAGGTTGCCGGAGGCCTTGGGGCAGTCGGCGGAGGACCAGTAGACGTCGTCGCTGTCGGCCGGGGTGATCGTCAACACCGCGTTCTTCGGGCCGAGATCGACCTTGCAGTCACCGGCGGACGAGTTCCTCGCGGTCAGCAGCAGGGTGGGCGTCTGCCCCGGCT
Source organism: Streptomyces resistomycificus (assembly GCF_001514265.1). Taxonomy (GTDB): domain Bacteria; phylum Actinomycetota; class Actinomycetes; order Streptomycetales; family Streptomycetaceae; genus Streptomyces; species Streptomyces resistomycificus. The sequence continues at coordinate 21,475 of NZ_KQ948991.1, forward strand.
CGTACGCGTTGTGCAGGCTGGTCACGGTCAACTTCACCGCGCTCGCGGTGCAGTTGGGGAGCGAGGAACCCGCGGCGAGGGTGTCGTCCGAGCCCACCCCGGTGCCGGTACCGCCACCGGCCGCCGCACCGTCGGAGCCGCCCGCCCCTCCGGCACCACCGGAACCCGACCCGGTCCCCGCGGCCGACCCCGCACCGTCGCCGGAGCCGCCCCCGGACCCGCCGCCCGACCCCGACCCGCCGGAGCCGCCGCCGCTCGACTCCTCCCTGCCGCCCGGCGCTTGGCTGATCGCCGGCCCGGAGCCGGAGGGCCCCGGCGTGATCGTCGAGGGGGAGGGATTCTTGTCGTTGGATCCGCCGGCGCCGTTGTCGCCGCCTCCGCCGCCCGAGGTCACGATCCAGGCGATCAGCAGTGCCAACAGGGCCGTCACGGACAGCAGTACGGCCCTCCGACGCCAGTAGATGGAGGAGGGAAGCGGCCCGACCGGATTGCGCAGAGATCCCACGGCGCAAACTGTACGAGAGATCGGCGCCTTCGCTGGCCCCACCCGCCGCCCCGGCTCACAACTTTTCCGGATCATCATCCCGGAAGCGGCCACTCCACCCCTGTCCTTCGTCGGGTGTGACACCTGACGATCGCAGGCTGTGACTGTTTCGGCCCACCACCTACCGTCCGTGACCATGGACTTCGACGACACCGAGCTCTACCGCGACCTCACCGACGCCGCGCACGACACCCCTACGTGGGTACAACACACCGTCGGGATATGGACGGAGGCCGCAATCCTGTTCTTCGCCGCGCTGTTCGCGGCGGCGTGGTGGCGGGGTAGGCGCGGCACCACCCACGCGTTCGCGATCGCGGCCCTTGCACCTCTGGCCACGGCTGCGGCGTACCTGTGCAGTGAGGTGCTCAAGTCCGGCGTCACGGAGGAGCCTCCGTGTCGGGCGGTTTCGGGAGCGGTACCTTCCCTCGCCGACTGCCCGCCGTCCGGCGACTGGTCCTTCCCCAGCAACCACGCCACCATCGCGGGCGCCACGGCCGTCACCCTGGCCCTGGTCCGGCGCACCGACCTGCGACGGACCGCCCCGCCCGGGGAATCACATCCTTGGCGGCGAGGCGGCCCCCGGTGTCGAAGCACCGTCCGAAGTGGTCGACGAAGACCAGGAGTTCGCCGCTCGCCCGGTAGTAGCGGCAGTGCGTCCCCTTCGGCGGGGCGGGCGCGCGTTCGACGGAGGCGTCCCGGGCGGTGCGCTCCGGCAGGACGGGCGCGACCCCCTCGGCCGTGTCCGTTCCATCCGCCCGACGCTACAAGCGGCCGCGGCCCGCCACTGCCGCCGATCGTCAGATTGTTCGGCACGCCGTCGTCAGGTCGTGTAGCTCGCCGGGGTGGCGGTACGCCCGGGGCACCGTCCCCGCATGGCAGGATCGGAAGGTCATGACTGTGCCCACGAAGTCCCCGCACCCCGTGCACACCCCCGTCGGCGACGTCCGCGGCGAGCCACTGCACGCCCCCGTCATCGACTGGTTCGACGAGCACGCCCGCGACCTGCCCTGGCGGCGGCCCGAAGCCGGTTCGTGGGGGGTGATGGTCAGTGAGTTCATGCTGCAGCAGACGCCGGTGAACCGCGTCCTGCCCGTCTACGAGCAGTGGCTGGCCCGTTGGCCGCGCCCCGCCGACCTCGCCGCGGAGGCCCCCGGCGAGGCGGTCCGCGCCTGGGGCCGGCTCGGCTATCCGCGCCGTGCCCTCCGGCTGCACGGAGCGGCGGTCGCCATAACGGAGCGGCACGGCGGCGACGTACCGACCGACCACGCCCAGCTGCTCGCGCTGCCCGGCATCGGGGAGTACACGGCCGCGGCCGTGGCCTCGTTCGCCTACGGGCAGCGGCACGCGGTGCTGGACACGAACGTCCGCCGGGTCTTCGCCCGGGCGGTCACCGGCGTCCAGTACCCGCCGAACGCCACCACCGCCGCCGAACGCAAGCTGGCCCGTGCCCTGCTGCCCGAGGACGAGCGGGTCGCCGCCCGCTGGGCCGCCGCGTCGATGGAGCTCGGCGCGCTGGTGTGCACGGCCAAGAACGAGACCTGTCACCGCTGCCCGATCGCCGCGCAGTGCGCCTGGCGGCTCGCGGGCAAGCCGGAGCACGACGGTCCGCCGCGCCGCGGACAGACGTACGCCGGGACCGACCGTCAGGTCCGCGGCAAGCTGCTCGCCGTCCTGCGCGAGGCGCACACCGCCGTCCCGCAGGCGGCCCTCGACGGGGTGTGGCACGAGCCGGTGCAGCGCGCCCGGGCGCTGGACGGTCTGGTCGCGGACGGTCTGGTGGAGCCACTGCCGGGTGGTTTGTATCGACTGCCGTTGACCTGACGCGGCTTGTGTCTCAACTCCCCCGGCACCAAATCGCCCTGTAACAGGGCGATTCGGTGCAACCTCCTGCCCCGTTCCCACTGCTGTTACACAACCGACGGACAGCCGAGCGCTGGCCGCAGGCTGCTTCGGACAGCCCCGTGACAACGCCTCCGTAGCTTCATTTCCGTGCCCGACAGGCACCACAGGCAATGAATCCGACGGCGACCAGGCCGGCCGGGAACGGGGAGCGGGAGGCGGTCACCATGGCGCAGGGCGAGGTGCTCGAGTTCGAGGAGTACGTACGCACCCGGCAGGAGGCGCTGCTGCGCAGTGCCCGCCGACTGGTCCCGGACCCGGTCGACGCGCAGGACCTGCTGCAGACGGCGCTCGTGCGGACGTACGGCCGCTGGGACGGCATCGCGGACAAGCGACTCGCCGACGCCTACCTACGTCGCGTGATGATCAACACGCGCACCGAGTGGTGGCGGGCCCGCAAGCTCGAGGAGGTGCCGACCGAGCAGCTCCCGGACGCCTCGGTCGACGACGCCACCGAGCAGCACGCGGACCGGGCGTTGCTGATGGACGTCATGAAGGTGCTCGCCCCGAAGCAGCGCAGCGTCGTCGTGCTGCGACACTGGGAGCAGATGTCCACGGAGGAGACGGCCGCCGCCCTCGGCATGTCGGCCGGAACGGTCAAGAGCACGCTGCACCGGGCGCTCGCCCGGCTCCGCGAGGAGCTGGAGAGCCGCGACCTGGACGCACGCGCGCTGGAGCGTGAGGAGCGGGAGCGTTGCGCGGCCTAGGCACGAGTGCCGGTGGCGCCGGGCGCACGGCGGGCGGGGACGGTGACGGGGACCAACCCGGCCGGCCCGAGCCCCTTCCACCGGCCCGGGGGACCTTCCAGGCGGTGATCACGGCGGGTGCCGTGTTCGCCGCCCTCACCCTTTTCCTGTCCGCCTGCGGCACCGGCGGCACCGGGGCCCGCGACGAGGGTCCGGCCCGTACCGACTCGGTGGCGGGCGCGTCCGCCTCGCCCGTGCCGGCCGCCTCCGTGACGGCCGCGCGCGTGGACGCGGTGCGGCTCCTGAAGGGCGACCCGAAGGTCTCCGCGAACGTCAAGCGCGAACTGAAGCCGTGCGCGGGCGACGAGTACCCCGTCGACGTGTCGTACGGCGAACTGACCGCAGGGGCCTCCGACGATGTCGTCGTCAACGTGCTGACCTGTGGTGACGCGGTGGGAATCGGCTCCTACGTGTATCGCGAGGAGGACGGTTCCTACCAGAATGTCTTCAGCGCCGAGGACCCCCCGCTCTACGCGGAGATCGACCGCGGCGCCCTGGTGGTGACCAGGCAGGTGTACGAGAAGGGCGACCCGGTGTCGAGTCCGTCGGGCGAGGAGGTCAGCACCTACCTCTGGGTCACGGACCGCTTCGTGCGGAAGTACAAGACCCGCACGGAGTACAGCAACTCCGTGGGGAGCGACCCCACGCCGGCCCCGGACAGCTGACCCGCCGGCCGGGAACGGCGCGAACCGGTCGGCACGAAGATCGGTGTGAACCGAACAGGGGCCCTGAACCGATCTGTTGGTAACGGATCTGTTGGTAACGGCTGTCACGGCCGGCAACGGCGCGACACGAGGACTGAGAGCAGAGAGCACGGGATGGCAGACCAGACCCACGTTCTGTTCGTCGAGGACGACGACGTCATCCGCGAGGCCACCCAGCTCGCCCTGGAGCGGGACGGCTTCGCGGTCACGGCCATGCCCGACGGGTTGTCGGGCCTGGAGGCCTTCCGCGCCGACCGCCCCGACATCGCCCTGCTGGACGTCATGGTCCCGGGCCTGGACGGGGTCTCGCTGTGCCGCCGCATCCGTGACGAGTCGACCGTCCCGGTGATCATGCTCTCCGCGCGCGCCGACTCCATCGACGTCGTGCTGGGTCTGGAGGCGGGCGCCGACGACTACGTGACCAAGCCCTTCGACGGCGCGGTCCTGGTCGCCCGGATCCGCGCGGTGCTGCGCCGCTTCGGACACGCGAGCGGCGGTGACCGCGTGGACGACTCCGCAGGCCCGGCGGCCGGCGGCGGCCTGCTGGCCTTCGGCGAACTGGAGATCGACACCGAGGGCATGGAGGTGCGCCGGGCCGGGGAGCCGGTGGCGCTCACCCCCACCGAGATGCGGCTGCTGCTGGAGTTCTCCTCCGCGCCGGGCACGGTCCTCTCGCGCGACAAGCTCCTGGAGCGCGTGTGGGACTACGGCTGGGGCGGTGACACGCGGGTCGTCGACGTCCATGTGCAGCGGCTGCGTACGAAGATCGGCCAGGACCGGATCGAGACGGTCCGTGGTTTCGGCTACAAGTTGAAGGCTTGAGCGGGCAGGGGTATCGGGGTATGCGGGGGAACCTTCGGCGCCCGGTCCCGGCGCACGCGGACGGTGGTACGGCCCTTCCTGACGGTCGCGGGGCCCGGCAGGACGGGCGTGTGGCACTGCCGGACGGTCGTGCGGCCCGGGCGGGCGCTCGCACCGGGCTGCCGGGCGTGCGCACGGGCCTCGGTACGGGTCTTCGTACCGGCCTTCCGGGCATGCGCACGGGACTCAGATGGAAGCTGAGCGCGGCCATCGCGCTGGTCGGCGCGCTGGTGGCGATCACGCTCAGCCTCGTGGTGCACAACGCGGCCCGGGTCTCGATGCTGGACAACGCGCGCGACCTCGCGGACGAGCGGGTGCAGATCGCGCAGCGCAACTACGAGGTGGCGCAGCGGCCGAACTTCCCCAACATCAAGATCGACGACCCGGATCTGCCGGCGGAGCTGCGCGCGAAGGTCGAGCAGGGGCGCCGGGCCACCTACGTCACCGACCGGGCGAACGGCGTGCCGGACATCTGGGCCGCCGTGCCGGTCAAGGGCGGGAAGGTGCTGTCGCTGCACACCGGGTTCACCGACCGCAGCACCGACATCCTCAACGACCTCGACCAGGCCCTGATCATCGGCTCCATCGCGGTCGTCCTCGGCGGCAGCGCGCTCGGCGTGCTCATCGGCGGCCAGCTGTCGCGCCGGCTGCGCAAGGCGGCCGCCGCGGCGAACCAGGTCGCGGGCGGCCAGTCCGACGTACGGGTGCGGGACGCCATCGGCGGGGTCGTCCGGGACGAGACCGACGACCTGGCGAGCGCCGTGGACGCGATGGCGGACGCGTTGCAGCAGCGGCTGGAGGCGGAACGCCGGGTCACCGCCGACATCGCGCACGAGCTGCGCACTCCGGTGACCGGACTGCTGACGGCCGCCGAACTGCTGCCGCCGGGGCGTCCCACCGAGCTGGTCCTCGACCGGGCGAAGGCCATGCGCACGCTCGTCGAGGACGTCCTGGAGGTGGCCCGCCTCGACGGCGCCTCCGAACGGGCCGAGCTGCAGGACATCATGCTGGGCGAGTTCGTCAGCCGGCGGGTGGCGGCGAAGGACCCGGCGATCGAGGTCCGGGTGGTGCACGAGTCCGAGGTCACCACCGACCCGCGGCGCCTGGAGCGCGTGCTGTTCAACCTGCTCGCCAACGCCGCCCGGCACGGCAGGCCGCCGATCGAGGTCAGCGTCGAGGGCCGGGTCATCCGGGTCCGCGACCACGGCCCCGGCTTCCCCGAGGACCTCCTCGCCGACGGGCCGAGCCGCTTCCGCACGGGCAGCGCCGACCGGGCCGGCCACGGCCACGGTCTGGGCCTGACCATCGCGGCCGGGCAGGCCAGGGTGCTCGGCGCCCGGCTGACCTTCCGCAACGTACGGCCGGCGGGGGCGCCGGAGGAGGTCCCGGCGGAGGGGGCGGTGGCGGTGCTGTGGCTGCCGGAGCACGCGCCGACGGCCACGGGGAGCTACCCGATGCTGCCGTAGCCCTCGGGCCGTGGCCCGGTGGCCGGGCGAGGCCCTTCAGCAGCCGAAGTCCTTCGAGAAGTCGAGCTCCTCGCTGCGCTCGGTCAGCGAGTACCAGTTGCCGTTGTCGTCGCGGAAGATCGCCTCCACGCCGTACGGCCGCTCCTGCGGTTCCTGGAGGAACTCCACGCCCCGGCTCCTGAAGGTCGCGTAGTCACCCCGGCAGTCGTCCGTGCGCAACGCCCCGGCGCCGATCACCCCCTTGGCGACCAGCGCCTTCAGCGCCTCGGAGGACTCGGGGTCCAGACCCGGCCCGTCGAGGCTCATCAGCGCCAGCTCCACGTCCGGCTGGTCCTTGGCGCCCACGGTGACCCAGCGCATGTCCCCCATCGCGACCTCGCTGCGCACCTCGAAGTCGAGCTTCTCGGTGAAGAAGGCCTTGGTGCGCTGCTGGTCGAAGGTCCATACGGTGGTGATGCCCAGGCCCTTGATCATGGCTCTGCTCTCCTGTCGGACGACGCCGGTCCCTCGTCGTCACCGTAGGCGGGGGCGGGCTCGCAACGCTTCTTCGAAGTTGCGGTGCGTGCCGTGGGGAAGCCCCCGGCCCACAGCATCGCGTAGCACCCGGGTATCAGCGCGGCGCCCCGGCCGACGTGCTCGGTCCGGTACTGGCTCGGCGAGAGCCCGGTGCGCGCCTTGAAGCGGGCCGAGAAGGTGCCGAGGCTGCTGAAGCCGACCAGGTGGCAGATCTCGGTGACGGTCAGGTCGGCGCCGCGCAGCATCTCCTCGGCCCGCTCGATGCGGCGGTGTGTGAGGTACTGGCCGGGTGTCTCGCCGTACGCCTCGCGGAAGGCCCGGATGAAGTGGTAGCGCGAGTACCCCGCGTGCGCGGCCACCGCGTCCAGGTCGAGCGCCGGATCGGCCCAGTCACGGTCCATGGCGTCCTTGGCCAGCCGCATCCGGTGCGTTTTGTCCATGACCCCGATGGTGGCACGGGGCACTGACACAGGCGCGGGTCGGTGATCGGGGGCCGTTAGGCGTTCGCGAGCCGGGCTCTTTCGGGCCGGACGGTGGTACGGGGGCGGAGTCCCCAGCTCGAAGGATCGCCGCGGACCAACGCGGAAGGCCCCCGGGGCGGACACCGCCGGAGGCCTTCGCCGCGATTCCTCGATCCCGGGTCAGACGGCCTCGACCACGGGCGGCGGCACCGCGGCCCCGTCGGGCGTGTCCTCCCCCGCCTTCTGCGGCCCCGCTCCCTTCAGCGGAACCTCCTTCACGAACCACGCGCCCACCATGGCGATGACCGCCACCACCGACCCCAGCAGGAACGCCGAGTGGGTGCCGGCCGACACCGCGTGCTGATACGCCTCGCGGGCGGCCTCCGGCAGCTTCGCCAGGCTCGCCGCGTCCAACTGCGCGGACTGCTCGGTCACCTTGGAGCCCAGCGCCCCGGCCCGCTCGGACATGACGTGCTGGACGCGGTTGTTGAACAGGGCGCCCATGATCGCGACGCCGAACGAGGAGCCGAGCGTACGGAAGAGGGTGGTGGACGAGGACGCGACGCCCATGTCCTTCATCTCCACGCTGTTCTGCGCGACCAGCATGGTGATCTGCATCAGACAGCCCATGCCGAGACCGACGACGGCCATGAACACACCGGACGTGAACCGGCTCGTCCCGGTGTCCATCGTCGACAGCAGGTACAGCCCGACGACCATCAGCACGCTGCCGACGATCGGGAAGATCTTGTACCTGCCGGTGCTCGTCGTGACCCGGCCCGCGACCATCGAGGTCACCAGCATGGCGCCGAGCATCGGCAGGAGCAGCAGCCCGGAGTTGGTCGCCGAGGCGCCCTGCACGGACTGCTGGTACAGCGGCAGGAAGAGGGTGGCGCCGAACATCACGAAGCCGGTGATGAAGCCGATGACCGACATCAGGGTGAAGTTGCGGCTGCGGAAGATGTGCAGCGGCACGATCGGCTCGGCGGCCTTGGTCTGCCAGAACACGAAGCCGATGAGCGAGGCCACGCCGATCGCGATGAGCTCCATGATCCGCGCGGACGACCAGGCGTACTCCGTACCGCCCCAGGTCGTGACCAGGACGATGGAGGTGATGCCGACGGTCAGCAGCGCGGCGCCCAGGTAGTCGATCCGTGCCTCGGACCGCTTCCTCGGCAGGTGCAGGACGACGCTGATCGCGGCGAGCGCGATCACACCGAGCGGCAGGTTGATGTAGAAGGACCAGCGCCATCCCCAGTTGTCGGTGATGGTGCCGCCGACCAGCGGTCCGCCGATCATGGCCAGCGCCATGACGCCGGCCATCATGCCCTGGTACTTGCCGCGCTCCCGCGGCGGGATCAGGTCACCGATGATCGCCATCACGCCGACCATCAGACCGCCCGCGCCCAGGCCCTGGACCGCCCGGAACCCGATCAGCTCACCCATGTTCTGGGCCATGCCGCTGAGTGCGGAGCCGATCAGGAAGATCACGATCGAGGTCATGAAGGCGCCCTTGCGCCCGTACATGTCGCCGAGCTTGCCCCAGATCGGGGTGGAGGCGGCGGTGGCCAGGGTGTACGCGGTGACGACCCACGAAAGGTGCTCGAGTCCGCCGAGCTCGCCGACGATGGTCGGCATCGCGGTGCCCACGATCATGTTGTCGAGCATCGCCAGCATCATCGTGATCATGAGCGCGAGGAGGACCACCCGCACGCTCCTGGGCCGTTTCTCCGGTTCTGTCCGGGCCGTCTCGGTGTCCGCCATCGTTTCCACTCCCCTGGGTCCCGCCCCCGGCCGATCACTTACTTGCTGACCGGCTAGTTGTCTACACTCGGGGAAAGTAGACCCGTAACTAGCCGGGCGTCAAGTAAGTTTTTGGGAAAGCGCACGGACCAGCCGAGGAGTGCGACGATGGGCGGCATCATGGACGGCACCAGGCAGCGGCGCCGCGGGGACACCCGTCAGCGCATCCAGGACGTAGCGCTCGAACTCTTCGCCGAGCAGGGCTACGAGAAGACCTCACTGCGCGAGATCGCCGAGCGCCTGGACGTCACCAAGGCGGCGCTCTACTACCACTTCAAGACCAAGGAAGAGATCCTCGTCAGCATCTTCGACGACCTGACGCAGCCGATCCTCGACCTGATCGAGTGGGGCAGGCGGCAGCCGCACACGCTGGAGACGAAGCAGGAGATCGTACGCCGCTACAGCGACATCCTGGCCGGCGCGGCGCCCTTGTTCCGCTTCATGCAGGAGAACCAGGCGGCGGTCCGGGAACTGCGCATCGGCGAGACCTTCAAGGAGCGCATGCAGGGCCTGCGCGAGATCGTCGTCGACCCGGACGCGGAACTGGTCGACCAGGTCCGCTACGTGAGCGCGATCTTCACCCTGCACGCCGGGATGTTCCTGCTCCAGGACCTCGCCGGCGATGACGAGGACAAGCGCAGGGCGGTCCTGGAGGTGGCGGCGGACCTGGTGAACCAGGCCCACCGGGGGACTCCGAAGCCGTAGCCCGGAGCCCTTCGGCCGTCATGTACCGGAGCCCTTCGGCCGCCACACCCCCGGACCTTCACGCCGTCAGACCTTCACGCCCTTGGAGCGCAGGAAGGCGACCGGGTCGATGGCCGACCCGTAGTTGGCGGTCGTCCGGATCTCGAAGTGCAGGTGCGGGCCGCTGGAGTTGCCGGTGTTGCCGGACAGGGCGATGCGCTGACCGGTCTTGACGATCTGACCGACCTTCACGTCGACCCGGGACAGGTGGGCGTACTGGGAGAACGTCCCGTTGCCGTGCTTGATGACGACGGCGTTGCCGTACGCGGGACCGTCACCGGCGCCGTTGCCGCCCGCCTTGACGACGGTGCCGCCGTGCGCGGCGACGACCTTGGTGCCGCTCGCCACGGCGAAGTCCTGGCCGCTGTGGGTGGACTGCCACATGCCGCCGGCCTGGGCGTAGCTGGCGGAGAGCTTGTACTTCGCCACCGGGTCCACCCAGGAGGCGGCCTTCTTGGCGGCGGCCGACTTGGCGGTGGTGGCCTTGGTGGTGGCCTTGGTGGCGGCGACGGTGGCCACGCCGGTGTCGGCGGCGGCCGCGACCCCGGCCCCCAGTACGACCGACACGCCCAGGCCGGTGGCCAGCACGGCCGCACGGGTCCGGAGGGCGGACGTACGGGAAGAACGGGACGAGACACGCTGGGACATCGAACACCTCATGGGGAAGGGAACAGGGAGACCACCCGGCGCACAGACATCCGCCGGATGGGGCATCCCTTGGTAACCCGCAGGCGCACGGTCCCCAAAACCGGTGATCTACGAGTAAACCTAGTACTTGGCCCCAAAACCGAAGGCTTCTTGACAGAGCGCCCATCCGGAATGAATCCACCCAGGACGGCACATTCGGTTGGGGAGTTACTGCCTGAATGTCCTTTTTGCCTGATGGGCGAGTTCCACTATTCCGCGTAGTAACGGACAAATCGCCTGTGCGGCATGTCACCGGGTAGCGGGATCTGCGATCTCTGAATTACCTCGTCATGTGACGCACGTCTCTGGCCACTTACCGTCGAGTAACCCTACGGTTCCCCTCGCGCCACCCTCACCAACGAACATGCACCCGCCCACTGCAGAACGTCCGGACGTGAGAGGAACCCCCACATGAGCAGACGCCGCCCCTGGGCGCGCCGCGCAGCCGTCACCGCCGTCTCCGCCGCCGCCCTCGTGGCGCTGGCCGTCCCCGCCGAAGCCGCGACGACGGCCACGAGCTCCTCCACCACCAGCGCGGCCGCCGCCGCGGACGTCGACTACGCCACCTGGCAGGTGGACTGCCAGGCCGTGATGGCCCAGGCCCTGCCTTATCTGAAGCAGCGGATCGCGAACACGAAGCCGGGCGAGAAGCAGGCCATCGTCTTCGACATCGACAACACCACCCTGGAGACCGACTTCGGCTTCAGCTGGCCCCAGCCGGCCAACCAGCCGGTCCTGGACGTCGCCGAGTACGCCCAGGACCACGGCGTCGCCCTGTTCTTCGTGACGGCACGGCCCGGAATCATCTACTCGGTGACCGACTACAACCTCGACCACGCCGGCTACGAGGTCTCCGGCCTCTACGTCCGCAGCTTCGTCGACCTCTTCAAGGACGTCGCCGCCTACAAGACCGCCCAGCGCGTCGACATCGAGAAGAAGGGCTACACGATCATCGCGAACATCGGCAACAGCGCCACCGACCTGTCGGGCGGCCACGCCGAGAAGACCTACAAACTGCCGGACTACGCCGGGCAGTTGTCCTGACCTGATCCCGCACCCGGCTTGAGCCGGACGGCGGGCACGCACTTCGTGGGGCCGGTACCTTCGGGTACCGGCCCCACACGCGTCACGGGTGCCGCGGCCGCGCGCCGACCGGAATCCACTGGCTGAGGGGGACGTCATGAGCACCGCCAACGAGCCGCACATCGAACTCGCGGACGCCGTGCAGACCATCCGCGACGAGCTGCTGACCGCGGCCCGGCGCTCGACGGGGCACGACATCGTCTTCGAACTGGGCGACATCCAGATGGAGTTCACCGTCGAGATGCGCAGGGAGGCCAAGGCCGGGGCCAAGGTCAAGGCGTGGGTCGTCGAGGCGGGCGCGGACGTCACCCGCACCGGCAGCCGTACCCACAAGGTCTCCGTCACCCTGCGGGCCCAGGACGCCCGGACCGGCGCGCCCCTGAAGGTCCGCAACGGCACCGAGGGAAGCGTCGACGCGTTCGGCCGTGGCACGCCCGCGACGCCGTGATGCTGCGCTCGGCGATCGAACGGTCCGTCGTGGTGCTGGCCGGTTCCCAGGGCAGCGGGGTCATGCTCACGCCCAGGCTCGTGCTGACCAGCGCGCACGTACTACGGGACAGGGAGTGGATCCGCACGGTCCACCCGGAGAGCGAACAGCCCCTGCCCAGCCGGGCGGTGTGGCGGGACGAGGAGAGCGACGTGGCTCTCCTGCTCACCGGCGAGGAACTGGTGGACCCCGCGCGGTGGGCGCTCTCCAGGCTCCGGTGGGGTGTCCTCACAGCGGCCGACCCCCTGCCCGGCTGCCAGGTCGTGGGGTTTCCCGCCGTCCAACGCTTCGGCCCGGACGACCACTTGGAGTACGACCAGCTCACCGGCACGGTGCTGCCGATGGCGGGGCGGATCAGATCGACCCTGGTGTGCGAGTTCGACCGGGCGCCGGTGGCCGCCCCGCGGCGGGGCGAGTCGCCGTTCGCCGGACTGTCCGGCGCCCCGGTGTTCGCCGGCGCCGTACTGATCGGTGTGGTGACCCAGGTGCCCATGGGGCGCGACCACCGACGGGTCGAAGCGGTCCCCGTGCGGCGCATCCTGGAGGCGCCCGGATTCCCCCACCACGTGATGGGCACCGAACCGGGCCACGTGCCCCCGGTGCTGGAGTCGGTGCTGCCCGGCTTCCATCCCCGGGACGAGCAGTTCGAGCAGCACTACGCGCGCGCCCTGAAGACCCGGTACCGCAAGATCGAGATATTCGGGATCGACGAACTCGGCACCACCGAGACCAACTGGGACCTCGACACCGCCTATCTGAGCCTGGAGGCCATCTCCGCGTCGGCGCCCCGGGAGAACGTCCCCGCGTCCAAGGCCGTCTCCGTACCGCGCCGGATCAACGAACTGCTCGCCGACCGACCGCGGAGCCTGCTGCGGGGTGAGGCCGGCGCGGGCAAGACCACCCTGGTGTGGTGGCTCGCCTCGCACGCCGCCGGCGGAGCGCTCGGCCACGAGCTGGCCGAACTCAACGACCTGGTGCCCTTCGTCATCCCCATGCGCAGCCTGCTCGCCCGGGAGATGGCCTTCCCCGCGCCGCACGAGCTGGCCACCGTCGCCGAGCTCCAGATCGACCGCGTCCCCGACGGCTGGGCCTGCCGCGTCCTGGAGGCCGGCCGCGCGCTGCTCCTGGTCGACGGCATCGACGAGGTTCCGCCCGCGGACCGGGAGGAGGCCCGCCGCCGCCTCACCGACCTGCTGGCGATGTACCCGCACAACCGGTGCCTGGTCACCGTACGGCCCCTGGCGGTGGCCGCCGACTGGCTCGCCTGCGAGAACTTCGAGGAGTTACGGCTGCTGCCCATGCGGGACGAGGACGTCCTGGCCTTCTCCAGGGCCTGGCACGCGACCGCCCGCATCGAGTGCAAGGACATCCGCGACGCCCACCGGGCCGCCGCCGAGGAGAAGAACCTCCATGCTCTGGAGCGCGCGCTGGAACAGGAACTGGCGCGCAATCCGACGCTGCTCCACCTCTCCCGCACCCCGCTGCTGGCCGCCGTGGTCTGCGCGCTGCACCGCCGCCGGCGGGGCTTCCTGCCGGAGACCCGCTGGTCGCTGTACAACGCGGCGCTCACCATGCTGCTCGGCAGCCGCGACACCCTGCGCCGCGTCGGGGCGCCGGAGGGCATCGTCCTCGGTGTCGAGGAGCACCTCCAGCTGCTCCAGCGGATCGCGGCCTGGCTGGCCCGCGGCGGGTACGCCGAGTTCAGTCACACCCAGGCCCAGCATCAGATCGAACTCGCCATGCGGGGCATGCCCCAGGTACGGCAGCAGGGTTCCCCCGAGGCCGTACTGACCCACCTGCTCAACCGCAGCGGTCTGCTCCAGGAGCGCAACGAGACGGTCATCCAGTTCATCCACCGCACCTTCCAGGACTACCTGGCGGCCAAGGAACTCCAGGAGAGCGACGGTCTGGGCGAACTGCTCCAGCACGCCGCCGACGAGGAGTGGCAGGACATCGTCCTGCTGGCGGTGGGCCACTGCAACCGGGGCGAGGTCCGCCGGCTGATCGAAGGGCTGATCGCCAAGGGCGACCAGGCCGAGGAGCCCCGGACCCGTGACGACATCCATGTCCTGGCGGCCCGGTGCGCACTGGGCGCGGTGGTGCTGGAGGAGGAGGTACGGGAGCAGATCGCGGACCGCGTCCGGGGGCTGTTCCCGCCGGCCGACGGCACCGCCGCCGCCAAGCTGGCGTCCCTCGGTTCCTACGTCTTCCCCCTGGTGCCCGGCCCCGAGGGCCTCAGCGACCGGGAGGCCAGGGCCGTCGTCCAGGTGATCCGGGACATCGGCGGCCCCGCGTCCCTGCCGCTGCTGCGGCGCTTCGCCCCGCACCCCTCGCCCGAGGTCCGCGACGTCCTCGTCGCCGCCTGGCCCCGGCATCCGGCCCAGGAGTACGCCCGTGAGGTCCTCGCTCACGTGCCGCTGGAGGACGCCGAGGTCGTCGTGATCGACCCCGCCATGGCCGGAGCCCTGCGTCACTGCGGCCCTCTCGGTCATGTGATGGTCGACATGCCGGTCACCGGCGCGGATCTGGCGCAGCTGCTGCCGGACCGGGGGATCCGCGAGCTGTCCGTGATCGACAACCCGCTCCTCGACGACCTCTCCTTCGTTCGCGGGCTGTCCGGGCTGACGTCCCTCTCGCTCAGTGTCTGTCCCAGGGTCCGGCGCCTGTCGGCCCTCGAAGGCCTGCCCCTGGCCTCGCTCCGTCTGGAGCTGAACGAGATGCCGAAGTCCGAGCTGGCCTGTCTGCAGCAGCTCGACCGGCTGACCGACCTGTCACTGGTGGGCACGCTCCTCGACAGCAACATCCCACTGCCCGCGGGGCACCGGACCGTCGAGAGCCTTCGGCTGAGCAGTCCGACCAACATGATGATCAACGACCTGTCCCAGTGGCCGGCGCTGCGCGAACTCGTCGTGCGGGGCGACTGCCACGCGTACTCCCTGCTGCTGGCGGCCTCCCGCGCCCCTTCTCTCAGCAGCCTCGACTTCTCCATCACCTCGCTGCGGCTGCCACGCCAGATCGTGCCGTCGGTCCTCGACAAGGAGGACGGGCCGGTGCCACGCCGCCCCCGCGAGCTTGAACCCCTGCCGACGATCCGCAGCCTGACGCTCAGGGAAGTGAGCCGGGGCGGCTCCACCCGGGATCTGGCGCGGGTCTTCCCCTCCCTCACCCGGCTCACCCTGGAGTACCCGGAAGGCACCGCCCTGGACCTGACCTCGCTGAGCCGCCACCGGGGGCTGATCATCGAGGTCAACGGACGGGTGGTGCGACCGAGCCGGTTCTCCTCGCTGTAGGCCCCACGCGAAAAGGGGCTGCCCACCGGAATCCCGGTGGGCAGCCCCTTTCTCAGACGGACCCGAAGATCACGCCTCCTTGCTCAGGTTCGGCCCGGCACCGCCGGCCGCCTGCTCGATCGGCGGGACGTCCGGCAGCGCCGCCTTCTCCTCACCCCGGAAGGTGAAGGTGGCGGTGTCGCCCTCGCCCTCGGTGTCCACGACCACGATGTGACCGGGACGCAGCTCGCCGAAGAGGATCTTCTCCGAGAGCGTGTCCTCGACCTCGCGCTGGATGGTGCGACGCAGCGGACGCGCGCCCAGCACCGGGTCGTAGCCCTTCTTGGACAGCAGCTCCTTGGCGGACTGGGAGAGCTCGATGCCCATGTCCCGGTCCTTGAGGCGCTCGTCCACCTTGCCGATCATCAGGTCGACGATCGCGAGGATGTCGGCCTGGGTCAGCTGCGGGAAGACGACCACGTCGTCGACGCGGTTGAGGAACTCGGGGCGGAAGTGCTGCTTGAGCTCGTCCGAGACCTTGTTCTTCATGCGCTCGTAGTTGGACTTCGTGTCGCCCTGGGCGGCGAAGCCCAGGTTGAAGCCCTTGGAGATGTCCCGGGTGCCGAGGTTGGTCGTCATGATGATGACCGTGTTCTTGAAGTCCACGACCCGGCCCTGGGAGTCGGTCAGGCGACCGTCCTCCAGGATCTGCAGCAGCGAGTTGAAGATGTCCGGGTGGGCCTTCTCGACCTCGTCGAAGAGGACGACGGAGAACGGCTTGCGGCGGACCTTCTCGGTCAGCTGGCCGCCCTCTTCGTAGCCCACGTAACCGGGGGGCGAACCGAAGAGACGCGACACCGTGTGCTTCTCGCTGAACTCCGACATGTCGAGGGAGATCAGCGCGTCCTCGTCACCGAAGAGGAACTCGGCGAGCGCCTTGGACAGCTCGGTCTTACCGACACCGGACGGACCGGCGAAGATGAACGAACCACCGGGACGCTTCGGGTCCTTCAGACCGGCACGCGTACGACGGATCGCCTTCGAGAGCGCCTTGACGGCGTCCTTCTGGCCGATGACCCGCTTGTGGAGCTCGTCCTCCATGCGCAGCAGACGCGAGGACTCCTCCTCGGTCAGCTTGAAGACCGGGATGCCGGTGGCGGTCGCGAGGACCTCGGCGATCAGCTCGCCGTCGACCTCGGCGACGACGTCCATGTCGCCGGCCTTCCACTCCTTCTCCCGCTTGGCCTTGGCGGCCAGGAGCTGCTTCTCCTTGTCGCGCAGGGAGGCGGCCTTCTCGAAGTCCTGCGAGTCGATCGCGGACTCCTTGTCGCGGCGGACGCCGGCGATCTTCTCGTCGAACTCACGCAGGTCCGGCGGCGCGGTCATCCGGCGGATGCGCATCCTGGAGCCGGCCTCGTCGATCAGGTCGATCGCCTTGTCCGGGAGGAAGCGGTCCGAGATGTACCGGTCGGCCAGGGTGGCGGCCTGGACCAGCGCCTCGTCGGTGATGGAGACGCGGTGGTGCGCCTCGTACCGGTCGCGCAGACCCTTGAGGATCTCGATCGTGTGCGGCAGGGACGGCTCCGCGACCTGGATGGGCTGGAAGCGGCGCTCGAGGGCCGCGTCCTTCTCCAGGTGCTTGCGGTACTCGTCCAGCGTGGTCGCACCGATGGTCTGGAGCTCACCGCGGGCCAGCATCGGCTTCAGGATCGAAGCGGCGTCGATGGCGCCCTCGGCGGCACCCGCACCGACGAGCGTGTGCAGCTCGTCGATGAACAGGATGATGTCGCCGCGGGTGCGGATCTCCTTGAGGACCTTCTTCAGGCGCTCCTCGAAGTCACCGCGGTAGCGGGAGCCGGCGACCAGCGCGCCGAGGTCCAGGGTGTAGAGGTGCTTGTCCTTGAGGGTCTCGGGCACCTCGCCCTTGACGATGGCCTGGGCGAGGCCCTCGACGACGGCGGTCTTGCCGACGCCGGGCTCACCGATCAGGACCGGGTTGTTCTTGGTACGGCGGGACAGCACCTGCATGACCCGCTCGATCTCCTTCTCGCGCCCGATGACCGGGTCGAGCTTGGACTCACGAGCGGCCTGGGTGAGGTTCCGGCCGAACTGGTCGAGGACCAGGGACGTCGAGGGGGTGCCCTCGGCAGGCCCGCCGGCGGTGGCGGTCTCCTTGCCCTGGTAACCGGAGAGCAGCTGGATGACCTGCTGCCGCACCCGGTTGAGATCTGCGCCCAGCTTGACCAGGACCTGGGCGGCGACGCCCTCGCCCTCACGGATCAGGCCGAGCAGGATGTGCTCCGTGCCGATGTAGTTGTGGCCCAGCTGAAGGGCCTCGCGGAGCGACAGCTCCAGGACCTTCTTGGCACGGGGGGTGAAGGGGATGTGCCCGGACGGGGCCTGCTGCCCCTGCCCGATGATCTCCTCCACCTGCTGGCGGACCGCCTCGAGCGAAATCCCGAGGCTCTCAAGGGCCTTGGCGGCGACACCCTCACCCTCGTGGATCAGGCCCAGGAGGATGTGCTCGGTGCCGATGTAGTTGTGGTTGAGCATCCGGGCTTCTTCCTGAGCCAGGACGACAACCCGCCGCGCGCGGTCGGTGAACCTCTCGAACATCGTTAATCGCTCCTCAGAGCGGTCAGGCAGTGGGGGGAACTTCCCCTCCCTGTCCTTCCGCAGCTTAGTCCCGCAAGCGGGGACCGCTCATTCCAACTGCCGACACCGTCCTTGGCCTCCTGACCCCGAACGCCGACATCTGCTCCAACCTGATGGTGCGAGACGATGTTCCCGCAGGCCAGGCAGTTACCCCTACCATCAGTACGCCGATGGCGAACGTGAGACGCCCTGTCCTGCGTGTCGCCCCCTCCCACTAGGCATGTCTTACCCGCTGGGACTGACACTCCATGCCACGCGGCCCGGTTCCCTCCGCTATGGGCGAACAACCTCGCGCCTCCCCGGGCCCCCGCACGCCCCTTTTTTCGCCACTCTGTGCGTTCGATGCCCCACCCAGCGTAACTCGGGGGCTCTTCGGGCGGTTGCACTTGGCATGGTTGGCACCCTTCCCCCGGTCGCGGCGGAACCCGGCTCGGTTCCCGGCCCCCGGCGGCCGCTCGAACAGAGCGATCAGGTCCGCCGGTGGTACGAGAACGAACTGGGGTGGCCGACGGTGCCCGGGCGCCCCGGATCCGTGGTGCGACTGTCCGTGGGTGTGCGCTTCGACGTGCTCGACCTGCCGGCCGCGGCGGGACACGCGACGCTGCGCCACCTGGCGCCGGGCTCTCCGGTGGCCCTGCGAGGCGACCGGATGCGGCTGCTGGTGGCCGCGGGCAGCGCGGAGGAACTGCCCGGAATCCTGGACTGGCTGGAGTGGGGAGCGCTGACGCTCGACCTCACGGCGATCGGCGAGGGCGGCACCATCGAGGCGCCACCGCCCCCGGAGCCGGGCCGGACCGGAGTGCGGCCGCCGCTGCCGGGCCCGGGCTGCTCACAGACCGCGCAGGGGGCCGCCGTATGGCTGCGGCCCCCCGAGCCCGAGTGCGAGGTCGAGGCCTCGCTGCCGGCCCTGTCGGCCGTGGGGGGCGGTGGAAACGCCCCCGATCTCGTACGAGTGGTGGCCACGGCGGCAACACAGTGCCACCGCCTGCGGCTGCGACGCGCGGACGCGCGCCGGCCCGTCTGCTCGTAAGTGCCGTCGGCCGGTGATCAGCCGTTGGCCTTCTCGTACGCCTCGCGAATGGTCGCGGGAACACGGCCGCGGTCATTGACCTCGTAACCGTTCTCCTTGGCCCACGCGCGGATCTGCGCGGTGTCCTGGCTGCCACCGGAAGCGGCGCGCGCCTTTCCACGCCCACCCGAAGCGCGGCCTCCGGTGCGACGGCCACCCTTCACGTAAGGGTCGAGAAGTCCGCGCAGCTTGTCCGCATTGGCGGTCGTGAGATCGATCTCGTACGTCTTGCCGTCCAACGCGAACGTGACGGTCTCGTCCGCCTCGCCACCGTCGAGGTCGTCGACAAGAAGGACCTGAACCTTCTGTGCCACGGGATTTCCTTTCATCCAAAACTTGAGGGCCGCGGGTCGCGGCGTCCGCCGTTTCGCCGTCCCCTTGTTATATGCAGTACTGCAGTACGTCGGAAAGCAAACCGCTTTTGCCGGAAAAACACAAACCCCCGGGAGAGACTCCCGGGCCCGCTCCAGTCCGGAAACATACGCGTTTCGGACATAGGGAACCTGGGCAGGGCGACTCCGGCTGGAATTGGGCTCCCTTGCCGGCGCTTGTCGGCCCGGCGCGACTTGTCGCCGCCGGTCGATCACAGATGCAGAAGCATCCGACTGTTGCCCAAGGTGTTCGGTTTCACTCGTTCGAGACCGAGGAACTCCGCCACGCCTTCGTCATAGGAACGAAGTAGCTCCGCGTAGACATCGGTGTCGACCGGCGTCTCCCCGATCTCGACGAAGCCGTGCTTGGCGAAGAAGTCGACTTCGAAGGTCAGACAGAAAACGCGCCGAACACCGAGCCAGCGCGCGGTGTGCAGCAACTTCTCCAGCAACTGATGGCCGACGCCGGCGCCCTTCAGCCCGCGCTTCACGGCGAGAGTGCGGACTTCCGCGAGGTCTTCCCACATCACGTGCAACGCGCCGCAGCCGACGACCTCGGCGTTGTCGTCCCGTTCGGCGACCCAGAACTCCTGGATGTCCTCGTAAAGCGTCACCGTCGCTTTGTCGAGCAGGATGCCGCCACGGACGTACGCGTCAAGGAGTCGCCGTACGGCGGGGACATCGCCGGTACGGGCCCGCCGGACGGTGATGGCTTTTGCGGTGACTTCGGGACTCTCCGCGGAGCTGCTCTCCGCTGAGCTCTCTGCTGACATGTGCGGACGCTATCGCCCGCCGCCCTCCGCCGCCGAGCCGGGGTTCTCCTCGACACTTTGGGTGGTGGGCGGTGGAGGGGCTTGTGGCGTTTCCGGCCCTTGGACCATCCGGACGGCATCCGTCAGGGCCTGGCGTTGTTCCTCGCTCATCATCCCGAAGAACGCGACGAGAGCGGCGGCGGGGTTGTCGCTCTGCGACCAGGCTTCGTTCATCAGGGCGGCGGCGTAGGCGGCCCGGGTGGAGACCGCCTCATATCGATAGGCCCGGCCTTCCGCCTCACGGCGGACCCAGCCCTTCTGATGGAGATTGTCCAGAACGGTCATCACCGTGGTGTAGGCGATGGACCGTTCCTGCTGAAGGTCTTCCAGGACTTCTCGAACGGTCACCGGGCGGTTCCACTTCCACACCCGCGTCATGACCGCGTCTTCGAGTTCTCCCAATGGGCGAGGCACAGCTCAGCACAATAGTGGGAGTTCCCGGCATTGGCATGACGGACGTGCGCTTTCATCGGGAAACGCCACAAAAAGGGCGCACGACTCGTGATTCACGCGAGTCGTGCGCCGGGACGCGGGCCTGGCGGGCTGGTCAGGCCTCGGCCTTGGTGGAGGTCTGGCGGGCGCTCTCCGCGCGCGCGAGGGCGGCGTCGACGACCGCGTCCTCCTTGGCCTTGTTGGACCCGCCCTGGGTCTTCACGATCACCCGGATCAGGCCGATGAAGAACACGGCCATGACGACCGGGGGAACGAGCGCGGAGACGTATTCCATGCCTCCAGAGTAGCCACGGCCGGGACGAGGATCCGGCCGGGGTGGGGCGAAACGGACCGGACGCCGTCAGCCTGCGGCGAGCTGCTGCCGCGAGTCCGCGGGCGGCGGGCTCGGTTTGCGGCGCGGAAAGACCTCGCCCGGGGTGGGGATGGGCCGCGACGGCTTGGGCGCGGCGGGCTCCGCCGGTTTCGGGCCGGGCCGCTGAGGGCGCTCGGCGGGCTTCTGTGCGGGCTTCTGCGGAGGCTTCTTCACGGGGCCCGGGGCGGGCTCCTTGGCGAGTCCGGCGGCGACACACCGGGCGAACCCCTCGGGATCACGCCCGGCGGCAGCCTGCCCGCCGAAGCCCTCGCCGCCTACCCCGGCGGTCCGCTCGACGTCGGCACGGCCGGCGTCCCGCCCGGCGGCACTCCCGGGAGCCTCGGAAAGGCCCCCGGGCAGCGCGAGAAGGCGGGTACGTGACGCCGGCACCGACGGAGTGGTCCGGACTGCCGGACGCCCCCCGCGGCGGGCCAGGCGGGCCCGTACGTCCTGCTCGGCCAGGATCTGACAGCGCTGCAGAAGTGTGGCCGCGACGGGATTGCCGCGCAGGGCGCGGAGTGCGGCCAGGTCGTCGGGGTCCGGGCGGTACCCGGCACTCAAGGCCTCCTCCAGAAGCGTGAGGTAACCGGCGGCCGTGCCGGGCAGGGCGGCGCGGTACCGGGCGAGGTCGGCCACCAGGAAGGCACGCAGCCGGGCGCCCTCACGCGTCGCCTCGTCGAGGGACTCGGCGAGGCGTAGGCAGTCCTGGACGTCCTGAGCCGAGGCGGGCGTGGGATGCAGGGCGAGGGCGAGAGCGCGGCGGAGCACACGCAGCTCCTCCACACCGAACGCCATGCCGCCGCGGGATCCGTATGGCGTGGGCATGCGGCGACGATACGCGCTAATCAGACAAACTCGACATAAGTAACGCGGGTGTGGCGCCACGAGCCACCCGGGCGGACGCCAGGGTGGTCCCCCCTGTGGGGGGGGCAAAGGGGCGGAGCCCCGTGGGGGGGCGCAGGGGCGGAGCCCCGTGGGGGGCGCAGGGGCGGAGCCCGCGGGGCGGGTAGGGGCGGCGAGGGCGGAGACGACTCGGGTGTCAGCGCGCCCGCCGCCCCGCCTCACATCCGCGACACGTTGCGCTCGTACACCAGCCTCAGTCCGACCAGCGTCAGCCACGGCTCGTGCTCGTCGATCACGGACGACTCCCCGAGCACCATCGGCGCCAGGCCGCCCGTGGCGATCACCGTCACGTCCTCCGGGTCCTGGGCGAGTTCCCGGGCCATCCGGTTCACGACCCCGTCCACCTGGCCCGCGAACCCGTAGATGATCCCCGACTGCATCGCCTCGACCGTGTTCTTGCCGATGACACTCCGCGGCCGGGCGACCTCGATCTTCCGCAGCTGCGCGCCCCTGACGCCCAGCGCCTCGACGGAGATCTCGATCCCGGGCGCGATGACGCCACCGACGTACTCCCCGCGCGCGGACACCGCGTCGAACGTCGTGGCCGTACCGAAGTCCACGACGATCGCCGGCCCCCCGAACAGCTCGACCGCGGCGACCGCGTTGATGATGCGGTCCGCGCCGACCTCCTTGGGGTTGTCGGTGAGGATCGGCACGCCCGTCTTGACGCCCGGCTCGACCAGCACGGCCGGCACGTCGCCGTAATAACGCCGCGTCACCTCGCGCAGCTCGTGCAGCACGGACGGGACGGTCGCGCAGATGGCGATCCCGTCGATGCCGTCACCGAGCTCGTCCCCCAGGAGGGGATGCATGCCCATCAGGCCCTGCAACAGCACCGCCAGCTCGTCGGCCGTGCGGCGTGCGTCCGTCGAGATCCGCCAGTGCTCGACGATGTCCTCGCCGTCGAACAGACCCAGAACCGTGTGCGTGTTGCCTACGTCGATCGTGAGGAGCATCGCGACTACTCCGCCTCGCGAAGGTCCAGGCCGATGTCCAGGATCGGCGAGGAGTGAGTGAGGGCCCCCACGGCGAGGTAGTCGACGCCGGTGTCCGCGTACGCCCTGGCGTTCTCGAGGGTGAGCCGCCCGGACGCCTCGAGGGCGGCGCGGCCGTGCACGAGCGCGACCGCCTCCTCGCACTCCCCCGGCGTGAAGTTGTCCAGCAGGATCAGGTCGGCGCCCGCGTCCACGACCTCGCGCAGCTGGTGCAGGGTGTCGACCTCGACCTCGATCGGGACGTCCGGGAAGGTCTCGCGTACCGCCTTGAAGGCCTGTCCGACGCCGCCCGCGGCGACCACGTGGTTGTCCTTGACCAGGGCCGCGTCGGACAGCGACATGCGGTGGTTGACGCCGCCGCCGCAGCGCACCGCGAACTTCTCCAGGGAACGCAGTCCCGGCGTCGTCTTGCGGGTGTCCCGGACGCGCGCCTTGGTGCCCTCCAGGACGTCCGCCCACGCGCGCGTGGCGGTCGCGATGCCCGACAGACGGCACAGCAGGTTGAGCGCGCTGCGCTCGGCGGTGAGCAGGTCACGCGTGCGCGTGGTGACCGACAGGAGCTTCTGCCCGGCCTCCACCCGGTCCCCGTCCTCCACGTGCCGTTCGACCTCGAACTCGTCCGTGCAGACGACCGAGACGACCGCTTCGGCGACCCTGAGGCCGGCCACGACGCCCGCCTCACGCGCGGTGAAGTCGGCCGTGGCGACGGCGTCCTCGGGGATGGTCGCGACCGTCGTCACGTCCACGCCGTGGTCGAGGTCCTCCTGGATGGCGACGTTGGCGATGTCCTCGACCTCCACGGGGTCGAGTCCGGCGTCGGCCAGGAGCTGCGCGAGCGCGGGGTCGAGCCCGCACTCCATGTACTCCTCTTCGGCGTCCGCGCCACAGGCACAGCCGTCGCCGCAGCCGCCGCTCTGGGCGAGGGGAAGGTCGGGGGTGCTCACTTCTGTCACTGCTCCTGGGGACGGTGGGGCTGCTGGCGGGTCGGTGGGAAGTCTGGGGTGTCCGTGGTGTGTACGGCCAGCGTCCGGTCGGGATTCAGCCGTACGACGATGTGGCGGCGCCAGGCCGTGTCGTCGCGCTCCGCGTGGTCCTCGCGCCAGTGGCAGCCGCGGGTCTCCTCGCGCACACGGGCGGCGGCGACCAGGACGCGGGCCACACACAGGAGGTTGGTGGCCTCCCAGGTGTCGACGCCGGGCTCGGCCGTCTTGCCGTTCTCGTCGAGGGCGTCCCGCGCCTCACTGTGCAGCCGCTGGAGGGCGTCCGCGGCGGTCGCGAGGGACTCGGCGGAGCGCAGGACGCCCGCGCCCCGCGTCATGGTCCGCTGGATCGCGAACCGGGCCTCGGGCGCCAGCAGGGGGTGGGCGGGCTTCTCGGGGCGCTCGACGGGCGCGGGCACGCGCGCGAGGAGGCCGTCGTCCGCCCGGCGGGCGGCGATGTCGGCGGCGATGCGCTCGGCGTAGACCAGGCCCTCCAGGAGGGAGTTCGACGCGAGCCGGTTCGCGCCGTGCACGCCGGTGCAGGCGACCTCGCCGCACGCGTACAGGCCGGCGACGGTGGTCCGGCCGCGGGAGTCGGTGCGGACGCCGCCCGAGGCGTAGTGGGCGGCCGGGGCGACCGGGATGGGCTCGTGGACCGGGTCGATGCCGTGGGCGCGGCAGGCGGCGAGGATCGTCGGGAAGCGGTGCTCCCACATGTCGGCGCCGAAGTGCCGGGCGTCGAGGAACATCTGCTCGACGTCCTGCTCCCGCATGCGGCGCATGATGCCCTTGGCGACGATGTCCCGGGGCGCCAGTTCGGCGAGTTCGTGCTGGCCGACCATGAAGCGTACGCCGTCGGCGTCGACCAGGTGGGCGCCCTCACCGCGCACCGCCTCGGAGACGAGGGGCTGCTGGCCCTCGGCGTCGGCGCCGAGGAAGAGCACGGTGGGGTGGAACTGCACGAACTCGAGGTCCGAGACCTCGGCGCCGGCGCGCAGGGCCAGCGCGACGCCGTCGCCCGTCGACACGGACGGGTTGGTGGTCGCCGAGAAGACCTGGCCCATGCCGCCGGTCGCGAGGACGACCGCGGGAGCGTGCACGGCGCCCACGCCGTCGTGCTGGCCCTCGCCCATGACGTGCAGGCTCACGCCCGCGGTGCGGCCGTCGGCGTCCGTCAGGAGGTCCAGGACGAGCGCGTTCTCGATCGTGCGCAGGCCCCGCGCGCGTACCGCCTCGACGAGCGCCCGCGAGATCTCCGCCCCGGTCGCGTCGCCGCCCGCGTGGGCTATCCGGCGGCGGTGGTGACCGCCCTCGCGGGTCAGCTCCAGGCGGCCCTCCTCGGACTCGTCGAAGTGGGCGCCGGTCTCGATGAGCCGGCGCACGGCGTCGGGCCCTTCGGTGACGAGGATCCGTACGGCCTCCTCGTCGCACAGGCCCGCGCCCGCCACCAGCGTGTCGTCCAGGTGCTGTTCGGGTGTGTCGCCCTCGCCGAGGGCCGCGGCGATACCGCCCTGGGCCCAGCGGGTGGAGCCGTCGTCCAGTCGGGCCTTGGTGACCACGACCGTCGTCATGCCCTCGGCCTCGCAGCGCAGGGCGGCGGTGAGCCCGGCGACCCCGGAGCCGACGACGATCACGTCGGCGTCGATGGACCAGCCCGGTGCCGGCGCGTGCAGTCGTATGCCTGTGCTGGTCACGAGGCGGCTCCGAAGGTTAGGGGGATGTTGTCGATCAGCCGGGTCGTGCCGACCCGGGCGGCGACGGCGAGGACGGCCTCGCCGGTGAAGTCGTCCTCGATCTCGGTGAAGTCGGACGGGTCGACCAGTGCCAGGTAGTCCAGGGCCAGCGGCGGGGAGAGCCGGCCGGCGTCGTCGAGGACCAGGCGGGCGGCGGCGCGGACGGCCGTGGGGCCTGCCGGGGAGGCCTTCGCGACGGCGTGGGTGTCGGCGGCCGCGCGGGACTCCCCTATGGCGCTGAGCGCCTCGGCACGGGCGTGCGTGGCTGGCACCTCGCGGGCCCGCGCGCGCAGCGCCTCCTGTGCCGCGTGCCGGTCGCGGCCCGCGAACAGTGCGCGAGACAGCGCGAGGGCCGTGCGCCGCTCCTCGGGCCGGAGGTAGCGGTTGCGGCTGGAGAGGGCGAGGCCGTCCTCCTCGCGCACGGTGGGTACGCCGACGATCTCGACGCCGAAGTTCAGGTCCCGGGCCATGCGGCGGATCAGGGCGAGCTGCTGGGCGTCCTTCTGGCCGTAGAGGGCGATGTCGGGGCGGGTGAGGTGCAGCAGTTTGGCGACGACGGTGAGCATCCCGTCGAAGTGGCCCGGACGCGAGGCGCCCTCCAGGCGCTCCCCCATCGGGCCGGCGCTGACGCGCACCTGGGGTTCGCCGCCCGGGTAGACCTCCTCGACGGCCGGGGCGAACACCGCGTCCGCGCCCGCGCCCTCGGCGATCTTGAGGTCGGCGTCCAGGGTGCGCGGGTAGCGGTCGAGGTCCTCGCCCTTGCCGAACTGCAGCGGGTTCACGAAGACGGTGACCACGACCTCGCCGTCCGGTCCGGCGATCTCACGGGCGGTGCGGATCAGGGTGGCGTGCCCCTCGTGCAGGGCGCCCATGGTCATCACGACGGCGCGACGGCCCACGCGTGCGCGTGCGTGCAGTTCGTCGGCGGTGCGCAGCAGGGCGGTGGTCATCGGGTGTCCCCTTCGGTGCCGTCGGTCCCGTGGGCGAGTACCCCGAGGAGGTCCTCCGCGAGTTCCGGCTTCAGCAGGCCGTGGGCGAGGGCGCGGTCCGCGGTCGCGCGGGCCATCGCCAGGTAGCCGGCGACGGTCTGCGGGGCGTGCTTGCGCAGTTCGATGACGTGGGCGGCGACAGTGCCCGCGTCCCCGCGCGCGACAGGGCCGGTGAGGGCCGCGTCACCGGAGCGCAGGGCGTTGTCGAGGGCGGCGCCGAGCAGCGGGCCGAGCATCCGGTCGGGGGCGGCGACCCCGGCCGTGCGCAGCAGCTCCATGGACTGGGCGACCAGCGTCACCAGGTGGTTGGCGCCCAGCGCGAGAGCCGCGTGGTAGAGCGGCCGGTTCTCCTCGGCGATCCACTCGGGCTCGCCGCCCATCTCGATGACGAGGGCCTCGGCGGCCAGCCGCAGCTCGTCGGGTGCCGTGACGCCGAAGGAGCAGCCGGCCAGGCGCTGGACGTCCACAGGGGTGCCGGTGAAGGTCATCGCCGGGTGCAGGGCGAGCGGCAGCGCGCCCGCGCGCAGGGCCGGGTCCAGGACCTTCGCGCCGTACCGTCCGGAGGTGTGCACGAGCAGCTGTCCGGGCCGGACCGCGCCGGTGTCGACGAGGCCCTCGACCAGCCCCACGAGCGCGTCGTCGGGGACGGTCAGCAGCACCAGGTCGACGCGCCGCATGACCTCGGCGGGCGGGACGACCGGCACCTCGGGCAGCATCTCGGCGGCGCGTTTCCTGGAGACGTCGGAGACACCCGAGACGGCCACCGGGCGGTGTCCGGCGAGTTGCAGGGACGCGGCGAGCGCGGGGCCCACCCGGCCGGCGCCGATGACGCCGACGGTGAGCCGCGCGGGGCGGTCCTTGGGGTCTGGCTGGTGGACTGTACTCACGCGACGGCGGCCTTCCCGTTCCAGTCCGCTCTGGGTACCGGACGATTTCTCGTCATGTTAACGCGATCGGTTCCGGGGCCGTCCGGTTGTCCACAGGCTGTGGGTTCCCGGCCGGCCCGCTGGGCACGGCCGGGCGGTGCGGCGCGCACCGCGCGGGCGGCGACGGGACGGCGGAAACGCGTGTGCCCGCACGGACCCTCGCGCGGCATGATCCGAGCATGACGGATACGGCGGAACAGGGCGCGGGCGCTGAGCAGTCGGCACGGGAACGGCTACGGGAACGGCGGGCGAGCGCCCACAACGACGCCGAGCGCGTGCTGTCACGCGCGGGCTTTCGCAGGTCGCTGCGTGAACAGCTCGCTCGTCTGCAGGAGACGGCACCGCACGTGTACGACCTGGACGAGCCCGGTGACATGTACGGCGACCGGATCGTGGAGTCCCTGGAGAGGCGCGTCGCCTCTCTCCTGGGCACCGAGGCCGCAGCGTTCTTCCCGACCGGCACGATGGCCCAGCAGATCGCCCTGCGCTGCTGGGCGGGCCGCACCGGCAACCCCACGGTGGCGTTGCACGCGCTCGCCCACCCCGAGGTGCACGAGCGGAACGCGCTCAGCGAGGTCGCGGGGCTGCGCCCGGTCCGTGTGACGAGCGAGCCCCGCCTGCCCACGGCCGAGGAGGTGCGGGACTTCGAGGAGCCGTTCGGGGCGTTGATGCTGGAACTGCCCCTCAGGGACGCCGGTTTCGTGCTGCCCTCCTGGGAGGAGCTGACGGAGGTCGTGGCGGCGGCACGCGAGCGTGACGCGGTGGTGCACTTCGACGGCGCGCGCCTGTGGGAGTCCACCGTCCACTTCGGCCGGCCCCTGGAGGAGATCGCCGGCCTGGCGGACAGCGTCTACGTGTCGTTCTACAAGTCGCTCGACGGCTTCGGCGGCGCCGCCCTGGCGGGCCCGGAGACGCTGGTGGAGGAGGCCAGGACCTGGCGCCACCGCTACGGCGGCACGGTCTTCCAGCAGTTCCCGACGGCTCTGTCGGCGCTCGTCGGGCTGGAACGGGAGCTGCCCCGGCTGCCGGAGTACGTGGCCCACGCGCGCGTGGTCGCCGCCGCGCTGCGCGAGGGCTTCGCCGCGGCCGGCGTGCCCTGGGCACGCGTCTTCCCCGAGGAGCCGCACACCCACGAGTTCCAGGTCTGGCTGCCCTACGACCCTGACGTCCTCGCCGAGGCGGCCCTGAGGCAGGCCGAGGAGACGAGAACAATGCTCTTCGGCGTCCCCTGGGGCCGGGGCGGACCGGGCCTGGGTGTCACCGAGGTCACCGTCCGCGCCGACGGCCTGAAGTGGACGGCCGACGACGTACGCGAGGCGGTCGCGGACTTCGTCGCCCGGGTGAGCGAGGTGGCCGGCGCCTAGGTGGGCAGGTGGAACGCGCCCGGGGGAGTCAGCACGCGGACCGGGAGCGTGGGTGCAGTCACCGGTCCAGGGCCCGCCGTATCCGCCCGCGGGCCGGGCGCTGCGCGAGGACCGCGCCGAAGCGCCGGTGGTCGCGCAGTTCCCGCACGATCTGCCAGTCGTTCGCCCCGGGTGCGGGCGGCAGGGGCTCGCCCAGGCGCTGGGCGCGGTGGGTGTCGAGGAGGTACTGCTGGGTGATGCTCATGACGGTCACCTCTCGGGACGTAGGAGACGTGGCAGACGTGGGAGGCCTGGGAGACGTAGGAAGCCTGGGAGACGTAGGAGATGTGGACGGCGTCGAGGAGGCGTTGAGCGGCGATGTGGCGGCATCGGCTCCGCGGCTGCCCCGTGCTTCCAGGTGCTCCCCGGTGATCCCAGGTTGCGCCGCCACGGCCGCGGAGTCGCGTCGGTTGACCGAGCCCGTCAATCGACGACGGCGATGTCGGTGGCGGGGTGCACCATGAGGTCATGAGCGTGCACATCGACATCGCGGGGCTGCGGCCGGAGAGGATCGCCGTCGTCCTCTCACCCCTGGCCGAGCTCGGCATGGCGCTGCACGCGCTCGCCGAGCCGGGGCACCATCCAGGCCTGCAGGGCTGGGTGACGGGCGTGACGGCCCGGCTCGACTCGCATCTGGCCGACCGGATGTGCGAGGCGGACTTCCTGTGGCGGACGACGTTCTCGGACCTCTTCATGCCCTTCGCCGGCGTCCCCGGCAGGAGCACGCTCCCGGGGGCCACGCTCGCCGAGGACCTCGACCTGGTGGACAAGCTGACGGACGAGCAGTTCGTGGACGCCGCCCTGGAGTTCACGTGCGCGCTGCCCTACGACTCGCAGGGACCCGACGCCCTCTCGGACGCCGAGGTGCGCCGCCGCGCACTGGAGCTGGCGGCGGCACGCGGACCCCGGCAGGTGCGGTTCAGCGAGCGGCTGCTGGACGACCCGCCGCGGATCCGGGCCTGGCTCCGGCAGTTCCTGGAGGACTGCGACGAGGCGTTCTTCGCTGAGGCCTGGTCCCGGCTGCGGCACCAGCTCGCGGCGGACGCCCGCCACAAGACGGACCTCCTGCGCCGCAAGGGGGCGGCCGAGGCCCTGGCCTCGGTGTCCCCCGCGGTGGCGCTCGACGAGTCCGCCGCGCGCATCACCGTCGACAAGCTGGGCAACGGCCGGTCGGCCACCGAGGACGGCGGCCTCCTACTCGTCCCGACGAGCCTGGGCTGGCCACATCTGAGCGTCCTGCACCGCTACGGCTGGCAGCCGACCCTGCACTATCCGGTCGGCTCACCGGAGCTCGCCGCGCCGCCCTCGGTGGAGCAGCTGGCTCTGCGGATGACCGCCCTCTCCCACCCCGTCCGCATGCGGATCTGCCGCCACCTGGCCCGCAGCGCCTACACCACCAGCGAGCTGGCCAGGGTGCACGGCATGACGGCACCCGAGATATCCCGGCACCTCGGCGTGCTGAAGAAGGCGGGCCTGATCACCACGCGCCGCCGCGGCAGATACGTCCTGCACCAGCTGGACGTCACGGTGGTGGCCCGGCTGGGCAGCGACTTCCTGGAGGGAATCCTCCGATAGCCCCGGGGCGCTTCGGCGACGAGGGCGGTGCTAGCCGTGCCCGCCCGCCCGCACCAACCCCGTCTCGTACGCCAGAACCACCACCTGCACCCGGTCCCGCAGCCCGAGCTTGGTCAGGATGCGGCCCACATGGGTCTTGACGGTCGCCTCGGACAGCACGAGCCGCGCCGCGATCTCGCCGTTGGACAGCCCCTGGGCGACCAGCACCATGACCTCGCGCTCGCGGTCGGTGAGCCGCTCCAGCTCCTTGAACTGGGGCTCCTTGCCGGCGCTGGGCAGCATCGGCGCGAAGCGGTCGAGCAGGCGGCGGGTGGTCGAGGGGGCCACCACCGCGTCGCCGCTGTGCACCGCGCGGATGGCGGCCAGCAGCTCGCCGGGCGGCACGTCCTTGAGCATGAACCCGGAGGCTCCGGCCTTCAGCCCGGAGAAGGCGTACTCGTCGAGGTCGAAGGTGGTCAGGATCAGCACCTTCGGCGGCTCGGCCTCCATGCAGATGCGGCGGGTGGTCTCCACCCCGTCCAGCTTCGGCATGCGCACGTCCATCAGGACCACGTCGACGGGGGTCGACCGCAGCACCTGGAGGGCCTCGACGCCGTCGCCCGCCTCCGCGACGACCTCCATGTCCGGCTGGGCGGCGAGCACCATCCGGAACCCGGTGCGCAGCAGCACCTGGTCGTCGACGAGCATCACGCGGATCGCCATCGGGGCCTCTCTTCAAGGGATCGTTACAGGTGTCAATGAAGGACGTACGTCGGCGTCAGTGCACCGGTTTGAGCGGGAGCAGGGCACTGATGCGGAATCCTCCGCCGGGGCGCGGGCCCGCGTCCAGGGTGCCGCCGACCATGCCGACCCGCTCACGCATGCCGATCAGGCCGTGACCCCGGCCGTCGGCGCCCCCGTCCTCGTACAGCTCGTGCGGGGCGCCCTTGCCGTCGTCCTCGACGAGCAGACCGAGTCCGTCGTCGAAGTAGACCAGGCGCACGCTCGCGCCCGCGTTGGGCCCGCCGTGCTTGCGGGTGTTGGTGAGCGCCTCCTGCACGATGCGGTAGGCGGTGAGCTCGACGCCGCTGGGCAGCGGCCGCGCGGTGCCCTCGACCTTGAAGTCGACCGGCAGTCCGGAGCCGCGGCACTGTTCGACGAGGTCCTCGATCTGCTCGACGTCGGGTTGCGGAACGTACTCGCCGCCCTCCTGGTGCTCACCGGTGCGCAGCACACCCAACAGGCGGCGCATCTCGGCCAGGGCCTGGCGGCCGGTGGAGGAGATCGTCTCCAGGGCCTTCTTTGCCTGGTCGGGGGCGGCGTCTAGGACGTAGGCGGCGCCGTCGGCCTGCACCACCATCACCGACACGTTGTGCGCGACCACGTCGTGCAGCTCGCGGGCGATCCGGGCGCGCTCGGCGGCGACGGCGACCTTCGCCTGCGCCTCACGCTCCTTCTCCAGGCGGGCGGCCCGCTCCTCCAGCTGCGCGAAGTAGGCGCGGCGGGTGCGTATCGAGTCGCCGAGCACCCAGGCCAGCGCGAACGGCACCATCAGGAAGATCATCTGCGCGATGTTGCCGAGCTGACCCGCGTCGTCGCTCGGCCAGCGCAGTTGGGCCAGGGGCGCCGCGCACAGGCCGGCGGCCAGCGCGAGCCGGGAGGCCCAGCGGGCGCCCGTCGCGGCCACCGTGTAGACGATCACCAGGAAGCCGAAGTCCGCGGCTGTCGTCTCCACGTCCAGCACGAGCTGCGCCACACCGAGGCCCAGGGCCAGCAGCAGCATCTTCTCGGGCATGCGTCGACGCAGGGCGATGACCAGGCACAACAGGAGAACGATCGGGACGACCACCGCCGGAGCGTCGGTCCCCCGCGCCTCCTGACGGGCCGTCTCGCCCACCACAGAGATCCCGAAGAGGAAGACGGCCCAGAAGCTGTCGACCCATGTCGGGTGCCTGCGGAGAAAGTCATAGAGGCGTTGCACGTAACCCAGCGTAGGGAAGCGAGATGTGTGCAGGGGTCAACCGGAGGGCCGATCCCTGTCCCGTGCGCATACTCCGCAAGGTGGAGGCCTGGTTCACCTGTACGCCTAGCCTGAGCGCGTGACGCAGGAGGAATCAGTGAGTGAACTGCTCGGTTGGCGGGCGGCTACGGAAGCCGCTCTGTACGGACCGGGGGGTTTCTACCGCAGGCCCGAGGGGCCGGGAGCGCACTTCCGTACGTCCGTGCACGCGTCCGCGCTGTTCGCCGAGGCCGTGGCCCGGCTGCTGTGCCGGATCGACGAGGCCCTGGGGCGACCCGAGACGCTCGACTTCGTCGACATGGCGGCCGGGCGGGGCGAGTTGGCGGCCGGGGTGCTCGCTGCGCTGCCCGGGAGCGTGGCCTCCCGCGCGCGCGGGTACGCCGTCGAGGTCGCCGCCCGCCCCGAGGGCCTCGATCACCGGATCGAGTGGCTTCCCGAGCCCCCGGTGGGGATCACCGGGCTGCTGTTCGCCAACGAGTGGCTGGACAACGTCCCCGTGGACGTCGTCGAGGTGGACTCCGCCGGCGTACCGCGGTTGGTGCTCGTGGGGCCCGACGGGCACGAGCGGCTCGGGGAGCCCGTCTCCGGCGCGGCGGCGCGGTGGCTCGCCCGCTGGTGGCCGTTGCCGGCCGAGGAGGGGCTGCGGGCCGAGATCGGGGCGCCCCGGGACGAGGCCTGGGCGTCGGCGGCCGCGACCGTCGGCCGCGGGCTCGCGGTGGCGGTTGACTACGCGCACACCGCCGGCTCGCGGCCCCTGTTCGGGACGCTCACCGGCTTCCGGGAGGGGCGCGAGACGACGCCCGTGCCGGACGGGTCGTGCGACATCACCGCGCACGTCGCCCTGGACGCGTGCGCGCTCCCGGGCGGGCGCGTGCTGTCCCAGCGCGAGGCGCTGCGGACCCTGGGCATCTCGGGCGCACGCCCCCCGCTGGCACTGGCGTCGACACGACCCGCGGCCTATGTACGCGCCCTGGCGAGGGCCGGCGAGGCCGCCGAGCTGACGGCGGCGGGCGGACTCGGCGACTTCGGATGGCTGCTCCAGCCGGTGGGGACACCCCTCGCGGGGCTACTTGTCGATGTCCCCGACCACGAAGAACAGTGACCCCAGGATCGCCACCATGTCGGCGACCAGCGTGCCCGGCAACAGCTCCGCGAGGGCCTGGATGTTGTTGTACGAGGCGGAGCGCAGCTTCAGCCGGTACGGGGTCTTCTCGCCCTTGCTGACGAGGTAGTAGCCGTTGATGCCGAGAGGGTTCTCGGTCCACGCGTAGGTGTGCCCCTCGGGCGCCTTCAGGACCTTGGGGAGCCGCTGGTTGATCGGCCCGGACGGCAGGTCGGCGAGCCGGTCGAGGCAGGCGTCGGCGAGGTCGAGGGCGTTGTGCGTCTGCTCCAGGAGGACCTCGAAGCGGGCGAGACAGTCGCCCTCCGTCCGGGTCACCACCTTCAGGGTGTCCTGGAGCTCGCCGTAGGCCAGGTACGGCTCGTCGCGGCGCAGGTCGAAGTCGACGCCCGAGGCGCGCGCGATCGGCCCGCTCACGCCGTAGGCGTGCACGGCCTCCGGTGCGAGGACGCCCACGTCCCGCGTGCGCCCGCGGAAGATCTCGTTGCCGAGCACCAGGTCGTCGTAGACGTCCATCCGTGAGCGGACGGCGGCGACGGCGGCACGCGCGCGCGTGGCCCATCCGGCCGGCAGGTCCT
The DNA here is from genome assembly GCF_001514265.1 of Streptomyces resistomycificus. GTDB lineage: Bacteria > Actinomycetota > Actinomycetes > Streptomycetales > Streptomycetaceae > Streptomyces > Streptomyces resistomycificus. Next base: position 55,658 of record NZ_KQ948991.1, read on the forward strand.
CCTTGAGGCCGCCGACCCGGTTGAACATGTAGTGCATGCGCCCGCCGGAGACCTCCTCCATCACGTTCTGGAGCACCTCGCGCTCCCGGAACGCGTAGAAGACCGGGGTGATGCCGCCCAGCTCCAGGGGATAGGACCCCAGGAACATCAGGTGGTTCAGCACCCGGTTCAGCTCCGCGAGGAGCGTGCGCGTCCACACCGCGCGCTGGGGGACCTCCATGCCGAGCATGCGCTCCACCCCGAGGACGACGCCCAGCTCGTTCGAGAAGGCCGACAGCCAGTCGTGGCGGTTGGCGAGCATGATGATCTGGCGGTAGTCGCGCGCCTCGAAGAGCTTCTCCGCGCCGCGGTGCATATAGCCGATCACCGGCTCCGCGCTCGTGATGCGCTCGCCGTCCAGGACGAGCCTGAGGCGCAGCACACCGTGCGTGGACGGGTGCTGCGGACCGATGTTGAGCACCATGTCGGTGCTCTCCGCGGCGCCGCCGATGCCGACCATGGTCTCCGTCGTAGGAGTCATGGACACAGTCTCCCCTACGTACGCTGACCGTATGGAGACGGGGAGCACGGCCGACACGGGGACGACGGGGGACGAGCCGGTGTGGACCGGACTGCCGCCAGGGCTGCTGCGGATGCGGCGGCTGCTGCTGGTGGTGTGGCTGGGGCTGCTGGCCGTGGGGCTGGGGCTGCTGCTCGGTCTGCTCGCCGGACCACCCTGGGCCGCCTTCGCGGTGCTGCCGCTCGCCCTCATGGGGTGGGGGTGGGTGATGCTCGGTCGCAACTGGGCCTCCTGGCGCTACGCCGAGCGCGCGGACGATCTGCTGATCAGCCGGGGCGTGCTGTGGCAGGAGGAGACCGTGGTGCCGTACGGGCGGATGCAGCTGGTCGAGGTCACCTCCGGGCCCGTCGAACGCCACTTCGGGCTGGCCAGCGTGCAGCTGCGCACCGCGGCCGCGGCGACCGACGCGACCATCCCGGGCCTCGACCCGGACGAGGCGGAGCGGCTGCGGGACCGGCTCACCGAGCTCGGCGAGGCCCGATCGGCCGGCCTGTGACGGCGCCGGGCGTGGACGACGCCGTACGCGGGAGGCCGACCGTCACCGAGCGGCGGCTGCACCCCGTGACGCCGCTCAGGCGGGCCTGGGCGCCGATCGCCGTGGTCATCGGGTGGGCTGTGCACGACCCCGACCAGGCGCAGCGCCAGCTGACCCGGCTGACCACCACCACACTGCTGATCGCGCTGGCCGTGGTGATCCCGGCCGCCGCCCTGTACGGCTTTTTGACCTGGTGGTTCACGCACTTCGCGGTGACCGACGCCGAACTGCGCATCCGTACCGGCCTGCTGTTCAGGCGCACAGCGCACATCCGGCTCGAACGGATCCAGGCCGTCGACGTCACCCAGCCGCTGCTCGCGCGGGTCGCGGGGGTGGCCAAACTCAAACTCGACGTCGTGGGCGCCGACAAGAAGGACGAACTCGCCTTCCTGGGCGAGGACGAGGCGCGCGCCCTGCGCGCGGAACTCCTCGCGCGCGCCGCCGGTTTCGCGCCGGAGACGGCGCACGAGGTGGGCGAGGCGCCCTCCCGCGAGCTGCTGCGCGTTCCGCCCGGCGTCCTCGCCGTCTCGCTGGTGCTGACCGCCGCCACGTGGGCCACGCTGGCCGCCGCGCTCGTCGTACCGCCGCTGCTGTGGTGGGCCACCCACAGCGTGTGGACGGTCCTCGCGACCGCGCTGCCACTGCTGGGCGCGGCGGGCGCGAGCAGCGTGGGGCGGTTCGTCGGGGAGTACGACTGGACGGTGGGCGAGTCGCCGGACGGGCTGCGGATCGACCACGGGCTGCTGGACCGTACGCACGAGACGGTGCCGCCGGGGCGTGTGCAGACCGTACGGATCGTGGAGCCGCTGCTGTGGCGGCGGCGCGGCTGGGTGCGGGTGGAGCTGGACGTGGCCGGGTCGTCCAACTCGGTGCTGGTGCCGGTCGCACCCCGGGAGGTCGCCGAGGCGGTCATCGCGCGCGTGCTGCCCGGCGTGACCGTGCCGCCGCTGTCGGCGCTCTCCCGGCCGCCGCGGCGAGCCGCGCGGTGCGTGCCGTGGTGGTGGCGTGGCTACGGACTCGTCGTCACCGACGCGGTGTTCGCCGCCCGCCACGGCCTGCTCCGCCGCAGCCTGGCACTCGTCCCGCACGCGAAGGTGCAGAGCGTACGGCTGGCGCAGGGGCCCTGGCAGCGCGTCTGGCGCGTCGCGGACGTCCACGTGGACACCGGGGCCAACAAGACCGTGACAGCGCGGCTGCGGGACGCGCAGGAGGCGGCGGAGCTGCTGCGGGCCCAGGCGGAGAGGTCCCGGACGGGCCGCAGGGGCGCGCGACCCGACCGTTGGATGGCGTCCTAGGGAGCCCTGAGGGCTGCCGTCAGGAAACCGCGCTGCGCAGCACCTGCACGTCGATCTGCTCCGTCTCGTCGTGGGCCGTCAGGTCGATGACCTGACCGATGCCACGCGAGCCCTCGTCCGCCGGCTTGAACTCCGCCTCGGACTCGGCCTTGTGCAGGGCGAGCGCCTCCTGGCCGACGACGTCGGCGAGGTCCTCGTTCTGCACGGCGGCCAGCGCGGCCGGGGCCGCCCCCTTCTGGGTACCGAAGAAGTCGAATCCGCCCTCGACGTGCGGACGGCGCGAGGGTGACGCCGGTGCGACCGCCACCGCGGTCGGCGCGACGAAGTGGCCGGAGGGCTGCCGGCCCGGCTGGGCGGCCTTGGCCGGAGTGGTGGCGGCCGCGCGCTCATGCCCGTCGGCCGCCACGGGCTTCCCCCGCGTCTCGTCCTCCTGCGCGGCCTCCGCGTCGGTGCCGCCGGCGGCACCGGCCGCCGTCTCCTCCACGGAACCGACCTTCACCGGCTCGCCCTTGGGGGCGTCCCCTCGGGGACCGGTCTTCGCCGTGACCTTGGGACCGGTCGCCGCCGCGGCCGCGGGCCCGTCCTCGGGCCGGCTCTGGGCGGGGGTGTCGGGCTCGTCCTCGGCAGCCGGCCCGCTCGCTGCCTCGGGCTCGTCCGCGGGCTCGTCCAGGGGGTCCGCGTCGGGCTCGTCCTGGGACTCCGCCCTGGGCTCGCCCGTCTGCTCGTCGTTCGCCGCGCCGTCCTCGGCGTCGTTCACCGTGGCGTCGTTCACCGTGGCGTCGCCCTCGTCGCCGAAGCGTGCCAGCGCTCCCTTGGCCCGCAGGAACAGCTTGGAGCCCGCCGGCGAGAAGACCGCCGGAGTCTCGGTCTCGTCCTTCGCCTCGTCCTCAGACGCGTCCGTCGCCCCGTCCGTCGCCGCCACGGAGTCGGCGGCGACGTCGGCATCGCGCTCGGCCTCGGCCGCCTCGACCGGGGCAGCCACGGCCCCCGCCTCGTCCAGCGGCGTCGCCGGCGCCGGCAGCAGCGCGGGAGTCGGGGCGGTCGTCTCTATCTCGAGCAGGCGGCGGCCCTCCAGCGCGGTCGCCCGCTCGGTCTCCGCCGTGGCGTACCGCCGCAGCAGCGCCGCGTGTTCGTTGCGCAGCCCCGCGAGTTCCGTCCGCTTGGCCCGCAGCCGCTGCTCCAGCTTGACGCGCAGCTCGCGCGACTCCTCGAGATCGGTCTCCAGTTCGGCGACCCGTTCCTCGTAACGCCACTCGTCGCTCGCACGCGCGCGCGTGAGGTCGGCGACCTGCTTGCCCGCCTGGGTGTCCCAGCGGCGCAGGACGACCGCGCCCAGGACCGCCGTCACCGCGGCGGCCGCGGCCAGTGCGCGGAGCACCGTCTGCTCCGTGAACACCCAGGGGCCGAGGGCGCAGACGACGGAGACGCCTGCGATCGCCGACGGGGGGAGCATCCTGTGCAGGGGCGGGGAATGGCGGTGACGTCCACGTGGCATGGCCAGAAACTTACCGCGCGTAGGCGAATGATGGTGGCCCGGGCCGTAAAAACACAGCCATCCCGAAGCCTTCACACGTCATCAGGAATCAGATCCGCCACCGAATTCGGCACGATTGGCGCGACGAGGCCGACAAGAACGGCCGAGAACACCCGGAAGCGCAAGATCATTTTCGCTCTCGGTGCAGTCGTTCGCCCATCCACTGAACCGCCGCGGGAATCTCGCGTCGCCAGGTGTTGAAGTTGTGGCCGCCGCTTTCGAGGATGATCGACGAGATACGCGTGCGTCCGTTGTCCTTCACCCGCTCGATGAACTTCAAGGTGTCCTTGTAGTTCGTCTCGCCGGCCTTGCTGCTGGTGACGAGCAGCGAAGTGTCGGGCGCGGGCAGATGCCTGAGACTCCACCACAGGTTCGCGCGGTCGCGCAGTGCCTTGTCGCCGTGGAAGAGATCGCCCGTGGTGGGGTCGACCGGCGCGTTGTAGTACGCGGACAGCCCCGCCCCGGCGGCGTACACCTCGGGGTGGTGGATGGCCAGCTTCAGCGCGCAGTAGCCGCCCGTGGAGTTGCCGATGACGCCCCAGCTGCCCGGCCTCTCGTCCACCCGGTAGTGCGTGGACACGGCGTCGGGCAGGTCCCTGGCGAAGAACGACTCGGTCTGCGGGCCGCCCGGCACATCGGCGCACTCCGTGTCCCGCGGCGGCGCCACGGTCGGCCGCAGCATCACCAGGATCATCGGCTGCATACGGCCGCTTCTGGCGAGCTGCGCGGCCACGCGCGGATAGCGGAGCTTCTCCACCAGCGCCTTGGCGGTGCCCGGATATCCGGTGAGGACGACGGTCGCGGGAAACGTACGTGTGCGGTACCGCGACTGGAAGTACTCCGGGGGCAGATACACGTATGCGGGCGTGGCGATACCCGTCGTACGGCCCGCAATGGCGACTTCCTGGATCTGCCCGCCGGACTGCGGTCTCGCTCCGCCCACGTCCTTCACGCCGTGTGTGCCGACGACTTGGAGAGGCCCGCTGGAACCGATGCCTTTGGCGTGGTCGACGACCACCCCCTGGTCGGTCTCCCGTCCGAACAGGTCCGCCCAGGAGGCGTAGAAACCGAAGGCCTGGTTGGCGGCCAGACCGACCGCCAGGAAGAGCGTCAACTGGGTGGCGAGCAGCAGGCCCACCCGACCGCTGACGGCCCGCCAGCTCCCCCGGGCAAGCCGTGGCCACAGCCACACCGTGCCGATGAACAGCAGTACGGCGGACAGCACCGCCAGCAGCAGTGTCGTGTTGCTCGTGAGCCCCATGGGTTCCTTCGCGCAGGCTTGTCCGGGGCTTTCCCCGGGCTTTGAAACGGTTTTGACAAGGCGAGTGAACCTCTCCCCCTGAGACACCGTCCTAGAGGGCGCAATGTCGCCGGATGCCCGAATCGGGCCCGGATCCAAGGTCTCTCGCGGAACAACGGGATGCAATGTCTGTCAGGACAGATGAGGAAATGTCGGGCGGGGTTCCGACCCGATCACACCGGGTGCGGCGTGCACTGAGTGGTCCGCGCCCCGAGGCCGTCCCCGCCCTCGTCGGCAGAGCGTGCGCGCTGGTGGGCCTGGTGGACATCGCCGCGGGCGTCTTCCCGCGCTTCCGGCACAGCCGTATGCACACCCTGGCCGAGGTGCTGCCCGGCGCGTTCGGCCCGTTCGCGGCCGCGCTCTCGCTCAGCGCCGGCGTCCTGCTGCTGCTGCTCGCGCACGGTCTCAAGCGCCACAAGCGCCGCGCCTGGCGCGCGGCCGTGGTGCTGCTCCCGGCGGGCGCGGTGGCGCAGTTCACCTACCGGCACTCCCTGGTGGGCGTCCTCATCTCACTCGCGCTGCTCGCGCCCCTGCTGCGCCACCGCGACCAGTTCGCGGCCCTGCCCGACCCGCGCAGCCGGTGGCGTGCGCTCACCAACTTCGTCCTCATGGGCGCAGGTTCCCTCGCCCTCGGGCTGGTCATCGTCAGCGCCCACCCCGACCGCCTGGTGGGCGATCCGAGCATGGCCGACCGCATCGCCCACGTGCTGTACGGCCTGTTCGGCTTCGAGGGCCCGGTCGACTACCAGGGCAACACGTCCTGGACGGTCGCCTTCTCCCTGGGCGCTCTGGGCCTGCTGACCGCCATCACGACGATCTACCTGGCCTTCCGCCCCGAGCACCCCGCCGCGCGCCTCACCCCGGAGGACGAGAGCCGTCTGCGGGCCCTCCTGGACAAGCACGGCGGCCGTGACTCGCTCGGCCACTTCGCGCTGCGCCGCGACAAGGCCGTCGTCTTCTCGCCCAGCGGCAAGGCCGCCGTCACCTACCGCGTGGTCTCGGGCGTGATGCTCGCCAGCGGCGACCCGATCGGCGACGTCGAGGCCTGGCCGGGCGCCATCGAACGCTTCATGGACGAGGCCAAGGCCCACTCCTGGACCCCCGCCGTCATGGGCTGCTCCGAGACCGGCGGCGAGGTCTGGACCCGCGAGACCGGCCTCGACGCCCTCGAACTGGGCGACGAGGCGGTGGTGGACGTCGCGGATTTCTCCCTGGCCGGCCGCGCGATGCGCAATGTGCGCCAGATGGTCAAACGCATCGAGCGCGCCGGTTACGAGACCCGGGTACGGCGCGTCCGTGACCTCGGCGAGGCCGAGCTGGAGCGCATCCGCCGCGCCGCCGAGGACTGGCGCGGCACCGACACCGAGCGCGGCTTCTCCATGGCCCTGGGCCGCATCGGCGACCCCGCCGACGGCGACTGCCTCGTCGCCACCGCCCACAAGGCGGACGACCAGCCCGGCCCCTACGGCGACCTCAAGGCGATCCTGCACTTCGTGCCCTGGGGCACCGACGGCGTCTCCCTGGACCTCATGCGGCGGGACCGTGCGGCGGACCCGGGCATGAACGAGCTGCTGATCGTGGCCGCACTGCAGGCGGCACCACGACTCGGCATCGAGCGCGTCTCCCTCAACTTCGCCATGTTCCGCGCCGCCCTGGCCCGCGGCGAGAAGATCGGAGCCGGCCCGGTACTGCGCGCCTGGCGCGGACTGCTGGTCTTCCTCTCCCGGTGGTTCCAGATCGAGTCCCTCTACAAGTTCAACGCTAAGTTCCAGCCCCGGTGGGAGCCCCGCTTCGTCGTCTACCGCGCGTCCGGAGACCTGCCCCGTATCGGCTTCGCGGCCATGCAGGCGGAGGGCTTCGTCAACCTGGCGCTCCCTCTGCCGCGCTTCCTCAGCCGCCGTACGGTCGCCGCGCGCGCGTGCGCCCACGCCGTCGCCGAACGGGACGTCCAGGCGGCGTGACGCGGGGCGGCCTCCCGGCCGACCCGAACAGACCGAGCGGCCAGAAAGGCAGTCCCCACCCCCTCCGGCCCGGGGCTGCCGTTCTGCCGCGCCTGCCGGCGCCGTCCGCCGCCCTCCACCACACACACGGGCCCTCCACCACACACGGGCCCGCCCCGCCACGGCCGGGCCCCGGGCCCTGCGCCCGCCCGCGGGGCCTACGCTGAACGTATGAGCAAGCAGAGCGGACGTGGACGCGTCGCAGGCCTTCCCGAATGGGGCCGCTGCGCGGTCATGGGAGTCGTGAACGTCACCCCCGATTCCTTCTCCGACGGCGGCCGCTTCTTCGACACGACAGCCGCGGTCAAGCACGGCCTCGACCTGGTGACCGAGGGCGCCGACATGGTCGACGTCGGGGGCGAGTCCACCCGCCCCGGCGCCACCCGGGTCGACGAGGCCGAGGAGCTCAAGCGGGTCATCCCCGTCGTCCGCGGTCTCGCCTCCGAGGGCGTCACCGTCTCCGTCGACACCATGCGCGCCTCCGTGGCCGAACGGGCCCTCGCGGCCGGCGCCGCCCTGGTCAACGACGTCAGCGGCGGCCTCGCCGATCCCGCGATGATCCCGGCGGTGGCCTCCGCCGGCGCGCCCTTCGTCGTCATGCACTGGCGCGGCTTCCTGGAAGGCGGCAACGTCAGGGGCGTGTACGACGACGTCGTCACCGAAGTCGTCGACGAACTGCACGCGCGCGTGCAGGCCGTCCTGGCGGGCGGCGTCGCCCCCGACCGCATCGTCGTCGACCCCGGCCTCGGCTTCTCCAAGGACGCCGAACACGACCTCACCCTCCTCGCCCACCTGGACCGCCTCATCGGCCTCGGCCACCCCCTGCTCGTCGCCGCCTCCCGCAAGCGGTTCCTGGGCCGCGTCCTGGCCGGAGCGGAGGGCGCGCCCCCGCCCGCGCGCGAGCGCGACGCCGCGACCGCGGCCGTCTCCGCCCTCGCGGCGCACGCCGGCGCATGGGCGGTACGCGTCCACGAGGTGCGCGCCACGGCGGACGCCGTACGGGTCGCCCGCGCAGTCGAGGGCGCACGTGACACGGAGGAAGCGCGCGCGGCGGACAGCACGCCGGCCCTAGGCGGCGCACGCGCCACGAAGGGCGCGCAGGCCCCCGCGACCGGCGGCGAAGGAACCCTGTGAGCGCCCCGCACACCGACGTGGAAGAGGTCGAACTCGCCAACACCGCCTTCTACGAGGCCTTGGAGCGCGGCGACTTCGACGAGCTGACGTCCCTCTGGCTCACCCCGGCCGACCTGGGCGTCGACGAGGAGTACCACGACCCGGCCGACACCGGAGTGGTCTCCTGCGTGCACCCCGGCTGGCCCGTACTGACCGGACGCGGCGAGGTCCTCAGGTCCTACGCCCTGATCATGGCCGGCACGGACTACATCCAGTTCTTCCTCACCGACGTGCACGTGTCCGTCACCGGCGACACCGCCCTGGTGACCTGCACGGAGAACATCCTCAGTGGCGGCCCGGCCCCCGAGGGCGGAGAGGAACTCGGCCCGCTCGTCGGTCAACTGGTCGTCGCCACCAACGTCTTCCGCCGCACCCCCGACGGCTGGAAGCTCTGGGCCCACCACGGGTCCCCGGTTCTGGCCGAAAACGACGAGGACGAGGACGACGAGACTCCCGCGTGAGCGGGTAGGCGCCCACCAAGGCGGGCGGTACCCGGGATTCCGGCAAATCCCCCAGGACCGCCCGCAGGGACCAAGAAGTGGTTGGAATCACGAACCCGTGGGTAGGGGCGGCTACCAGCCCGCGAGCCGCCGGGTTCCCCAGGGGAAACACAAAGTGAAACCTCTGACCCCGGCTCGGACCCGCGCCCCCCGTGGCCAGGTCCTGTCAGTGCTCGCAGGTAGATTCGTTTGAGGCCGGTGTGCCGCCCGCACACGGCAGGAACCGGCCGTGACCGACGATTGCAGGAGTGATTCGCGTGGATCGTGTCGCGCTGCGCGGCCTGAAGGCCCGTGGGTACCACGGGGTGTTCCCCAGGGAGCGCCAGGAGGGCCAGACCTTCATCGTGGACCTCGTCCTGGGCCTGGACACCCGTCCGGCCGCGGCCGGCGACGACCTGGCGAAGACCGTGCACTACGGCATCGTGGCGGAGGAGGTCGTGGCCGTCGTCGAGGGCGAGCCCGTCAACCTCATCGAGACGCTCGCCGAACGCATCTCCCAGGCCTGCCTGAAGCACGAAGAGGTCCAGGAGGTCGAGGTCCGCGTCCACAAGCCGGACGCGCCGATCACCGTGCCCTTCGACGACGTGACCGTCACCATCACCCGGAGCCGAGTATGACCGCGTTCTTCACCGAGGGGCAGAGTGACCCGACCGTACAGCCGGTACCCGCCTCCGTCGTCGAGAAGGTCGACGCCGCCGACACCACCCTGCACAACCCGAAACGGGCCGTGATCTCCCTCGGCTCCAACCTGGGCAACCGCCTGGAGACCCTGCAGGGCGCCATCGACGCCCTGGAGGACACTCCCGGCGTCCGCGTCAAGGCCGTGTCCCCCGTGTACGAGACGGAGCCGTGGGGCGTCGAGCCCGGCAGCCAGCCGTCGTACTTCAACGCGGTCGTGGTCCTCAAGACGACCCTGCCCCCGTCCTCCCTCCTGGAGCGGGCGCACGCGGTCGAGGAGGCCTTCCACCGCGTTCGCGACGAGCGCTGGGGCGCCCGCACCCTCGACGTCGACATCGTGGCCTACGCCGACGTGGTCACCGACGATCCGCACCTCACCCTCCCCCACCCGCGCGCCCACGAACGCGCGTTCGTGCTCGCCCCCTGGCACGACGTGGAGCCCGAGGCGCAGCTGCCCGGGCGGGGCCCGGTCGGCGTCCTCCTCGACACTCTCAGCCGCGACGGCGTGGAACCCCGCAAGGACCTGGAACTCCGGCTGCCCGAATAGCCGTTAAGGTCAAGACGACCCCGGGACGGCCGGAAGGCACCGCCCGCCCAGGTCCCGGGGCGGCCGGACGGGACCGCCTGACCGGACGCGTCATCACGACCACCGTCCAAGACCACGGCCGGGGAGCTGAAGGGACACCGTGAGAGAGCTGCGCATCAGGCTGCTGGTCGGCGTATTCGCCGTCGCTGGGATCCTGTCCTGGGCGGGCGCCCGCCTCTGGAACTCGGTCGGGACCCTCCCCAGCGTCCCCCTGGCCGCCCCGATCGTCCTCGCCCTGATCGCCGTGGTCCTGCTGTCCACGGCGCTCTCCATCCGCGCCCGGCTCAAGGCCCAGCGTGAGCGCCGCCCGGAGGCCAAGGGTGTCGATCCGCTGATGGCGGCCCGCGCGGTCGTCTTCGGCCAGGCCAGCGCCCTGGTCGCCGCCCTCGTCTCCGGTATGTACGGCGGCACCGGCGTCTTCCTGCTGGAGTTCCTCGACATCCCCGCCCGCCGCGACCAGGCCATCTACGCCGGCTTCTCGGTCCTCGCGGGCATCGCCGTCATAGCGGCCGCCATCTTCCTGGAGCGCGTCTGCAAGCTCCCGGAGGACGACGACGACCACAACACGGGGGCGGCTTCGGCAGCCTGAGCCGCCGGCCTCTCGGCGGGCCGGCTCGGAGGGCCGGTCAGCGGGCCGGTCAGCGGGCCATGATGAGGCTCATCGCCTCGTTCCGGCTCGTCGCGTCCCGCAGCTGCCCGCGCACCGCCGAGGTGATGGTCTTGGCGCCGGGCTTGCGGATGCCCCGCATCGACATGCACATGTGCTCGCACTCGATCACGACGATGACGCCGCGCGGTTCGAGGATCTCCATCAGGGAGTCCGCGATCTGCGTGGTGAGTCGTTCCTGCACCTGCGGGCGCCGCGCATAGACGTCCACGAGGCGGGCCAGCTTGGACAGGCCGGTGATCTTGCCGCTGGTCGCGGGGATGTACCCGACGTGGGCCACCCCCCGAAACGGGACGAGATGATGCTCACAGGTCGAGTACACCTCGATGTCCTTCACGAGCACCATCTCGTCGTGACCGAGGTCGAACGTCGTCATCAGTACGTCCTCGGGCTTCTGCCACAGCCCCGCGAATATCTCCCGGTACGCCCGCGCCACCCGTGCCGGCGTCTCCCTGAGGCCCTCGCGGTCCGGATCCTCGCCGACCGCGATCAGGAGTTCCCGGACGGCGTTCTCAGCCCGCTTCTCGTCGAACTCGCCGACGGAGCCCACGCCGTCCAGTGTCACGGGGTCGGTCATCTGGTGCCTCGTTCCTGTGCCCGTCGCGTGGGGGCCACGCGCCTGATCTGCGGACGTACAAATGCCGCGCCCCCCAGGCTAGAACCTGGGGGGCGCGGCATCCATTCCGGGCCCGGTGAGCTCACCGAGGTCCGAGGAGTCCGGTGAGTCAGCTCTCCGGGCGCTCCTCGGGGACGGGCTCGACCGCCGGGGCGGGATCCGCCGCGGTGGACTTCGCGGTGGAGATCGCCGGCGTCGCGCCGTTGGCGCCGTTCGTCAGTGCGAGCTCCTTGGGGGAGAGCACCGGCGGACGGGTCGAAGGCGTACGGCGGGAGGAGCCGGTCCACGCGGGCCGGGGCGGGCGCTTGACGATGGGGGCGAAGATCTCGGCGATCTCCTCCTTGCCCAGCGTCTCCCTCTCCAGCAGCTGGAGGACCAGGTTGTCGAGGACGTCGCGGTTCTCGACCAGGATCTCCCAGGCCTCGTTGTGCGCGTTCTCGATGAGCTTCTTGACCTCTTCGTCGACCAGCGCGGCGACCTCTTCCGAGTAGTCGCGCTGGTGGGCCATCTCACGTCCGAGGAACGGCTCGGTGTTGTCGCCACCGAACTTGATGGCGCCGAGACGCTCGGTCATGCCGTACTGCGTGACCATCGCGCGGGCCGTTGCCGTGGCCTTCTCGATGTCGTTCGCGGCACCCGTGGTCGGGTCGTGGAAGACCAGCTCCTCGGCCGCGCGGCCGCCCAGCATGTAGGCCAGCTGGTCCAGCATCTCGTTGCGCGTGGTCGAGTACTTGTCCTCGTCCGGCAGGACCATCGTGTAGCCCAGAGCACGGCCTCTCGAGAGGATCGTGATCTTGTGGACCGGGTCGGAGTTCGGGGAGGCCGCCGCGACCAGGGCGTGGCCGCCCTCGTGGTACGCGGTGATCTTCTTTTCCTTGTCCGACATGATCCGGGTCCGCTTCTGCGGGCCCGCCACCACACGGTCGATGGCCTCGTCCAGCGAGTGGTTGTCGATGAGCTTCTTGTCGCTGCGCGCCGTCAGGAGCGCCGCTTCGTTCAGCACGTTCGACAGGTCCGCGCCGGTGAAGCCGGGGGTGCGGCGGGCGACGGCCGAGAGGTCGACGTCCGGAGCGACCGGCTTGCCCTTCTGGTGAACCTTGAGGATCTCCAGCCGGCCCTGCATGTCCGGGCGGTCGACCGCGATCTGGCGGTCGAAGCGGCCGGGACGCAGCAGCGCCGGGTCGAGGATGTCGGGCCGGTTCGTCGCGGCGATGAGGATCACGCCGCCCTTGACGTCGAAGCCGTCCATCTCGACGAGGAGCTGGTTCAGGGTCTGCTCGCGCTCGTCGTGACCACCGCCGAGGCCGGCGCCGCGGTGGCGGCCGACCGCGTCGATCTCGTCGACGAAGACGATCGCCGGGGCGTTCGCCTTGGCCTGCTCGAACAGGTCACGGACTCGGGAGGCACCGACACCGACGAACATCTCGACGAAGTCGGAACCGGAGATCGAGTAGAACGGCACGCCGGCCTCGCCCGCCACGGCACGCGCGAGCAGGGTCTTGCCGGTGCCGGGAGGGCCGTACAGCAGTACGCCCTTGGGGATCTTCGCCCCGACGGCCTGGAACTTCGCCGGTTCCTGCAGGAACTCCTTGATCTCGTGGAGCTCCTCGACGGCCTCGTCCGAGCCCGCGACGTCCGAGAACGTCGTCTTCGGGGTGTCCTTGGTGATGAGTTTCGCCTTGGACTTCCCGAAATTCATGACCCGGGAGCCGCCACCCTGCATCTGATTCATCAGGAACAGGAAAACGACCACGATGAGGACGAAGGGGAGCAGGGAGAGCAGGATCCCGACGAAGGCGTTCTGCTTCGTCGGCGAGACGGTGTAGCCGTCCGGGATCTGCTTGTCCTGGTACTTGGTCTGCAGCGTGCCGGCGATGGTCACGCCCTGGTCGCCGATGTAGCTCGCCTGGATCTTCGAGCTGCCCTCGACCTTTTCGCCGTCCTTGAGCTCGACCTTGATGGTCGACTCGTCGCCGGTGGTCAGCTTGGCCGACTCGACCTTGTTGTCATTGATCGCCTGGATCACCTGGCCGGTGTCCACCGTCTTGTAGCCACCGGACGAGCCGACGACCTGCATCAACACGACCACGGCAAGGACGGCCAGCACGATCCACATGACCGGCCCACGGAAGTATCGCTTCACGTCCATCCATACGGAGCGGTGCCGCCCCGTCCCTCCTGCCATAGTGAGTTTGATAAAGACAGTTCTTCTGACGGTACCCCAGCATTGTGGACCGAAGCCGCACTGGACGGCTGGCGTACCCGTCTGCATGCTCCAACGGCGGGAAACCCGCTGGGGTTCCCGATCGTCTTACAGGGCTTGGGCCGTGTGGCTCAGCCGCCGTAGACGTGAGGCGCGAGCGTACCGACGAACGGGAGATTGCGGTACTTCTCGGCGTAGTCGAGGCCGTAACCGACGACGAACTCGTTGGGAATGTCGAAACCGACCCACTCGACGTCGATGGCGACCTTGGCCGCGTCCGGCTTGCGCAGCAGCGTGCACACCTTCAGCGACTCCGGCTCGCGCGAGCCGAGGTTGGACAGCAGCCAGGACAGTGTCAGGCCGGAGTCGATGATGTCCTCGACGATCAGGACGTGCTTGCCCTTGATGTCCGTGTCGAGGTCCTTGAGGATCCGCACCACGCCGGAGGACTGGGTGCCCGCGCCGTACGACGACACGGCCATCCAGTCCATGGTGACGGGGGTGGACAGCGCCCGGGCGAGGTCGGCCATGACCATCACCGCGCCCTTGAGGACGCCGACGATGAGCAGGTCCTTGCCCGCGTACTCCGCGTCGATCTTCGCGGCCAGCTCGACCAGCTTCGCGTCGATCTCTTCCTTGGTGATGAGCACCTCTTTGAGGTCGGTGCCCATGTCTTTCGCGTCCACCCGCATCACTTTCGGTCGTCCCACCGGCCGCTCTCCCCTCCCCGCGGGGAGGTGGGATTCAGCCTTGCCGAATCACCAGTCTGCCACCCTGCCGCTGGGCGACGACTCTGCCCGGGAGATTGATGACTCCCTGACCGCGCCAGCCGGTGATCAGCCGGTCGACTTCCTCGATGTGGCGGGCGAACAGCGAACCCGCGGGCGCGCCGGCCTCGATGGCGGCGCGGCGCAGGATCCGACGGCGCACGGCGGGCGGCAGGGCGTAGAGCTTGGCGCACTCGAGCAGTCCGGCGGAGTCCCGCACGGCGGCCTCGGCCTGGCGGGCCCAGGTGTCGAGGGCGTCGGCGTCGTCGCGGGAGAGCTGGGCCGTACGGGCGAGTGCCTCCACGACTCCCTTGCCGAGCGCCTTCTCCAGGGCGGGCAGTCCCTCGTGCCGCAGTCGGGAGCGCGTGTACGCCGGGTCGGCGTTGTGCGGGTCGTCCCAGACGGGCAGGGCCTGGACCATGCAGGCCTTGCGTGCGGTCTGCCGGTCGAGCTGGAGGAAGGGGCGGCGGTAACGGCCGGCGGCCCCCGAGACCGCGGCCATTCCGGACAGGGAACGGATACCGGAGCCGCGGGCGAGGCCCAGCAGGACGGTTTCGGCCTGGTCGTCGCGGGTGTGGCCGAGCAGGACGGCCTCGGCACCGTGGCGGACGGCCGCGGCGTCGAGGGCGGCGTAGCGGGCGTCGCGGGCGGCCGCTTCGGGTCCGCCTTCGCGGCCTACGGTCACCGCGGTGGCCTCGACCGGGTCGAGGCCGAGCTCACGCATGCGCAGCACGACTTCGTCGGCGCGCAGGTCGGAGCCGGGCTGCAGCCCGTGGTCCACCGTGATGCCGCCGGCCCGGATGCCGAGCTTGGGGGCTTCGAAGGCGAGGGCGGAGGCGAGGGCCATGGAGTCGGCGCCGCCGGAGCATGCCACGAGCACGAGCGGCGACGGAGGGCGCTCGTGCGGGTTCTGCTCCCAGCTTCCGAGGCCACCGGGGCGGTCGGAGCTGTCGGGGGTGGGCTGGTCGTTGAGGATGTCGTGGAGGACGCGGCGGACCGCCAGGCGTATCGCCGCGACCGCAGGATGGGGACCCATGTCCGGTTCCCTTCATGAAATTGTCGGGGGGTGAGCCCGAGCTCGGTCACTCAGAGTGTGTAGATGGTGACAGAACCGGGCCGTTCCCCGAGCATTGCACGCCTACCCATGCCTCACGGTCCCTCGGACGGGTGATTGGAGGGGCGTTCTCCTGCCGTCGGCCGGATTCGTTTCACGACCTCCGCGCACGGATCACGACTCTGCTTTGCGGTGCACCCGCGTGACCCAATCCGCCGGTTTGGCGATCTCCGCCTTGGTCGGGAGAGTGTTCGGGGACGTCCACACGCGGTTGAAGCCGTCCATGCCGACCTGTTCGACGACGGCCCGTACGAACCGTTCGCCGTCCCGGTACTGCCTGAGTTTGGCGTCCAGACCCAGCAGCTTGCGCAGGGCCATGTCCAGTCGGGAGGCCCCCTTGGCGCGACGCTGCTGGAACTTCTCGCGGATCTCGGCGACGGTCGGCACGACCTCGGGGCCGACGCCGTCCATGACGAAGTCGGCGTGGCCCTCCAGGAGGGACATCACGGCGGTGAGCCGGCCGAGGATCTCCCGCTGGGCGGGCGTCTGCACGATCTCCACGAGCGACCTGCCGCCGTCGTCCTCCTCGCCTTCGGGGCGCCCGCCGGCGAGCGACTGGGCGGCCTCCCGGACGCGTTCCAGGACGGTCATGGGGTCGACCTCGGTCTCCCCCAGGAACGACTGGATTTCGCCCTCGAGGTGGTCGCGCAGCCAGGGCACGGCCGTGAACTGCGTGCGGTGCGTCTCCTCGTGCAGGCACACCCACAGGCGGAAGTCGTGGGGCTGCACGTCGAGTTCGCGCTCCACGTGCACGATGTTCGGGGCGACGAGGAGCAGTCGGCCGCCGCCGTTCGGCGCGGTGGCGGAGCCACCTCCCGGGAGTTCACGGGTGGCAGGGGCGAAGGTCTCGTACTGGCCGAGGACGCGCGAGGACAGGAACGACAGCAACATCCCGAGTTCGACGCCCGTCACCTTGCCGCCGACGGCTCCGAAGACCGCGCCGCCGGGAGTGTTGCCGCGCCGCTCCTGCATCTTGTCGAGCAGGGGCTTGAGGAGCTCCCGGAAGCCGGCGACGTTGGCCCGGACCCAGCCGGGGCGGTCGACGACGAGGACCGGGGTGTTGTGGGTCTCTTCCGTACCCAAACGGGTGAAGCCGCGGACGTGTTCCTCCGAGGCCTTGGCATGCCGGCGCAGTTCCGCGACGACGGCCCGGGCCTCGTCGCGGCTCACGTCGGGGCCCGGCCGTACGAGCCGGGTCGCGGTCGCCACCGCGAGATTCCAGTCGACCATCTCGGCACCACCGATGCTCGTCATGCGTCAACCGTACGTGAGCGTTCCCACTTGGGGCAGGGCCACGAGGTCGTCCGGGCCCGCCGAGCCCGGGGGACGCCGCCCGCGTCCCCCGGCGCCGCCGCTACCGGCAGCCGCAGGCCGCCAGGGCCGTCGCCGTTCGGTCCAGGGCCGCCTGTGCCGCCGCCGCGTCCGTCGTGTCCGACGCGAGGAACGCGAAGGCCAGCAGGCGGCCGTCCTGGTCCACCACCGTTCCCGCCAGCGTGTTCACCCCCGTCAGGGTGCCTGTCTTCGCCCGTACGATGCCTGCCGCGCCGTCGGCGTAACGGCTGGTCAGGGTGCCCGTGAAGCCGGCCACCGGAAGCCCGGTGAGGGCTGCGCGGAGTTCGGGGCGGGTCGGGTCGCCGGCCTTGACCAGGAGGGCCGTGAGGAGGTCCGCGGTGAGTCTGTCGTCCCGGTCGAGGCCGCTGCCGTCCTTGAAGGCGGCGCCCGCCACGGGCAGTCCGAGCTTTTTCAGCTGCGCCCTGATCGCCCGGCCGGCACCGTCGAAGTCGGCGCGGGCGCCGGTCGCGACGGCCGTCTGGCGGGCGAGGGCCTCGGCGATGTCGTTGTCGCTGTTGGTGAGCATGCGTTCGACGACGGTGGACAGCGGGGGCGAGGAGACCGTGGCGAGGGACTCGGCACGGCCGGTGGCCTTGGACGGGCCCGGGGGCGTCGTCTTGATGCCCTTGTCCCGGAGGAGGCCGGCGAAGGTGCGGGTCGCGTCCGCCGCCGGGTCGGTCACGCGGGGCACGGGGCCGCTCACGGAGTCGTCCGTGCGGGCCTCGTCGGCCATCAGGGCGGTGACGGGCGCCAGGTTGTCGTTGACTCCGATGGGGTGAAGTTCGGAACCGGCGTACAGGGTGGTGTCGTACGAGAGCGTGACCTCGCGGATGTCGCGCTTCTTCAGGGCCGCGGCCGTATCGTCGGCCAGGGTGCGCAGGCTCGCCCAGCCCTCGGCGTCCCGGTGGGCGGTGAGAGTGGGGTCGCCGCCGCCGACGAGGACGAGCTCGTCGGTGTCGGGTTCGAGGGCCGCGCGGGTGGTGAGGCGGTGGTCCGCGCCGAGAGCGGACAGGGCGGCGACCGCGGTGGCGATCTTCGTGGTGGAGGCGGGCGTCAGGGCCTGGTCCGCGCCCGTGCCGTAGAGCCGCTTGCCGGTGGCGACGTCGACGACCGCGGCGGCGCGCCGGGCGCCGAGCGCCGCGTCGCGCAGGAGCGGGCTGAGGAGCTCGGCGAGGGCCGAGCCGGCCGGGGCCGACTTGACGCTGTTGCCCGCTCCGCCGAGGCCGGTGAGGACGGAGGCGGCGCTGGGCGCGGGCTGAGGTCCGGCGCCGGTCGTGCCGGCGGCCCCGTCGTGATCTGCGCCACCCCTCTGCTCCTGGGCAGCCGCCCGGTCCCGCTCCGCCGTACGCTGACCGGTGGAGTCCCAAGGGCCTGCGGCGGTCACCACTCCGGCGGCCAGTGCCAGTCCGGCCGTGGCGGCGCCCGCGGTGTACTGCCAGGTCTTCGGCCCAGTGATCCGCGCGACCTGCGGCTTCGCGGCCCGCGCGACCCGTGTGACCTGCGGTTTCACGGCCGTTACGGCTCGTGCGAGACGCGGTCGCACGGTACCCGTGGCTCGAACGAGACCTGGTCGTACGGCGTCCTTGGCCCGTGCCAGACGCGGTCGTACGGCGTTCGCGACCCGCGTCACCTGCGGTCTCGCGGCTCGCCAAGACCTCAGCTCTGGCACGACCACCAGCCCCTTTCGCGATCACACACCTGCGTGAGGGACACTTAACCACCAGAACTATGTGCTGATCATGGAGGAGCCACCGGTGGAGTTCGACGTCACGATCGAGATCCCGAAGGGTTCGCGGAACAAGTACGAGGTGGACCACGAGACCGGTCGGATCCGCCTGGACCGTCGACTCTTCACCTCGACCGCCTACCCGACCGACTACGGCTTCGTCGAGAACACTCTCGGCGAGGACGGCGACCCGCTGGACGCGCTGGTCATTCTTGACGAGCCGACGTTCCCGGGCTGCCTCATCAAGTGCCGTGCGATCGGCATGTTCCGGATGACGGACGAGGCCGGCGGCGACGACAAGCTGCTGTGCGTCCCGGCGACCGACCCGCGCGTGGAGCACCTGCGTGACATCCACCACGTGTCGGAGTTCGACCGCCTGGAGATCCAGCACTTCTTCGAGGTCTACAAGGACCTGGAGCCGGGCAAGTCCGTCGAGGGCGCCGACTGGGTGGGCCGCGTCGAGGCCGAGGCCGAGATCGAGCGGTCGTACAAGCGCTTCAAGGACCAGGGCGGTCACTGAGCCTGTTGTTGCGAAGGGGCCGCACGCGTGCGCGTGCGGCCCCTTCGCGCATCTGTGCGCATACTGAGGTTTGCTGAACGTGTCGTACAGGGAGCGCTGCGCAGTGACGGACGCGGAGGACCGCAAGCCACGGTCGGACGAGGCGAGGAGCAGGTTCACGGCTCCCACCGCCGTCGCCGGGGATCCGGCTGATTCTTCTACGACGTCGGAGTTCGCGATCCCCCAGGGACTTGCCGTGCCCGAGGGCGTCGCCACGGAGTCCGAGATCACGTCGGAGTTCGCCGTCCCCAAGGGGTTCGACGTACCGCAGACGCCCGCTGCCGAGTCGGAGGGGTCGGCGTTCAGTCCGCCGCGCACCTACAGCGCCAAGGACGCCCCGGCCGCGTTCACGCCGGCGACCGGCATCCCCGTGGTCAGTCTGACCAAGCACGCGCCCTGGCAGGACCGGATGCGCACGATGCTGCGGATGCCGGTGGCCGAACGGCCCGCGCCGGAGCTCCTGCAGAAGGTCGGGGAGGAGGGCGGCCCCGCCGTTCCGCGCGTGCTCGACCTGACGCTGCGTATCGGCGAGCTGCTGCTGGCCGGCGGTGAGGGCGCCGAGGACGTGGAGGCGGCGATGTTCGCCGTCTGCCGGTCGTACGGGCTCGACCGGTGCGAGCCGAACGTGACCTTCACGCTGTTGTCCATCTCCTACCAGCCGTCGCTGGTCGAGGACCCGGTGACGGCATCCCGGACCGTCCGCCGCCGCGGTACCGACTACACGCGTCTGGCGGCCGTGTTCCAACTGGTCGACGACCTCAGCGATCCGGACGCGGTGATCTCCCTGGAGGAGGCGTACCGGCGACTCGCCGAGATCCGCCGTAACCGGCACCCGTACCCCGGCTGGGTGCTGACCTCCGCGAGCGGGCTGCTGGCGGGTGCCGCCTCCGTGCTGGTCGGCGGTGACGCGATCGTCTTCGTCGCGGCCGCGCTGGGCGCGATGCTCGGCGACCGGCTGGCGTGGCTGTGCGCGGGGCGGGGGCTGCCGGAGTTCTACCAGTTCGCGGTCGCCGCGACGCCGCCGGCCGCGATCGCGATCGCGCTGACGCTGGCACACGTGGACGTCCAGGCGTCCGCGGTGATCACCGGTGGGCTGTTCGCCCTGCTGCCCGGGCGGGCGCTGGTGGCGGGCGTCCAGGACGGTCTGACCGGCTACTACATCACCGCGTCCGCTCGTCTGCTGGAAGTCATGTACTTCTTCGTGGGCATCGTCGCCGGGGTGCTGGTGATGCTCTACGTCGGCGTCCAACTGGGCGCCCGCCTCAGCCCGGACGCGACCCTGAGCGGCGCACCCCGGCCGCTGTTGCAGATCGGCGCGTCGATGCTGCTGTCCCTGGCCTTCGCGGTGCTGCTTCAGCAGGAACGATCCACCGTGCTGGCGGTGACGTTGAACGGGGGTGTCGCGTGGTCGGTGTACGGCGCGATGCACTACACGGGCGAGCTCTCGCCGGTTGCCTCCACGGCGGTTGCGGCAGGGGTGGTGGGACTGTTCGGGCAGTTGCTGTCCCGGTACCGGTTCGCGTCGGCGCTGCCGTACACGACCGCCGCGATCGGTCCCCTGCTGCCTGGTTCCGCGTCGTACTTCGGGTTGTTGTCGATCGCGCAGAACGAGGTCGACGCGGGGCTGGTGTCGCTGTCGAAGGCCGCGGCGCTGGCGATGGCCATCGCCATCGGGGTGAACCTGGGGTCGGAGATCTCGCGGTTGTTCCTGCGCCTGCCGGGCGCGGAGAGCGCGACGGGGCGCAGGGCCGCGAAGCGCACCAGGGGTTTCTGAGCGCCGGGTGCCCCACCGGCTCGCCCGGTGGCCCGCGCCCCTTCCGGGGCGCGCGCCTTTGTGGTCCTGGTTGTGTCAGTAGCCCTGGTGGTACGGGTTCTGCTGACCGTTGTCGCCCTGCTGGGCGCCGTAGGGCTGCTGCTGACCGTAGCCCTGCGGGTACTGCTGGGCGTACGGCTGCTGCTGCTGCGGGGTCTGGCCGTAGTGCTGCTGGTCGTGGCCGTACTGCTGGTGGCCCTGGTCGCCGTAGTGGCCCTGGTCGCCCTGCTGGCCCTGGTGGCCGTACGGGTCGTCGGCCGGCGGGATGCGGCGGAGCTGGGTCGTCGCGTCGTCCATGGCCGCGTGCTGCTGGGCGGACTGCGGGGCCTCGGCGGCGGCGCGCTTCTTCTTGGAGCGTTCGCGCAGGAACTCGATGATGATCGGGACCACGGAGACGAAGACGATCAGGATGAGGATCGACTCGACGTTCTTCTTGATCACGTCGATCTGGCCGAGCCAGTAGCCGGCGAGGGTGACGCCGGTGCCCCAGGCCACGCCGCCGACGATGTTGTACGTCAGGAAGGTGCGGTACTTCATGCGGCCGGCGCCCGCCACGATCGGGGCGAAGGTGCGCACGATCGGCACGAAGCGGGCGAGGACGATCGCCTTGGGGCCGTACCTCTCCATGAACTCGTGCGCCTTCTCCAGGTTCTCCTGCTTGAAGAGCTTGGAGTTGGGGCGGCTGAAGAGCTTCGGCCCGAAGAACTTGCCGATCATGTAACCCACTTGGTCACCGATGACGGCGGCCAGCACGATCAGGGTGCACACCAGCCACAGGGGCTGGCTGATGAACTCGCCCTGGGCCACGAAGAGACCCGCCGTGAACAGCAGCGAGTCGCCGGGCAGGAACGCGAAGAGACCGGACTCCGCGAAGACGATCAGCAGGATGCCGGGCAGGCTGAAGGTCTCGATCAGGTAGTCAGGGCTGAGCCACTCGGGGCCGAGCGCGAGCGTGGTCACGGGAATGTGGCTCCTGCGTGTGGGGGACGGGCTGGGACTGGCTGCCCAAAAGTATCAACGCAGCCGTCGTGACCCAGGTTCCGTGGGGGTCCCCAGGATGCACTGTGGCCCGCCTGCGGCAAAGCTGTGAACCATGAGTATCGATGACTACGGCGGCGGTCAGGGACCCCAGCCGGATGTGCTGGTGGTCACCACGAACGACGTACCCGGCCACCGGGTGCAGGAGGTTCTCGGCGAGGTCTTCGGGCTGACCGTACGGTCCCGGCACCTCGGGAGCCAGATCGGCGCGGGGCTGAAGTCGATGATCGGCGGTGAGCTCAAGGGGCTCACCAAGACCCTCGTGGAGACCCGGAACCAGGCCATGGAACGGCTGGTGGAGCAGGCACGCGCGCGTGGCGCCAACGGCGTGCTGGCGTTCCGCTTCGACGTGACCGAAGCCGCGGACGTGGGCACGGAGGTGTGCGCCTACGGGACGGCCGTGGTCCTGGCCCGGGAGTAGCCCTACCTCCCGGGCCGGGGTTCACGAGGCGTGGCGGGCCGCGTTCGCCGTGATCGCGGCCCTCAGGTGCTCGGCCAGACCCGGGCGCATGGAGTCGTAGAACTCCCTGAAGCGCTCGTCGGCGACGTACATCTCACCCAGACACCGGTGGAGTTCGTACGAGCACTCGTAGAACCACGTGCAGATGTGCTGCCGGTGCTCCTCGGCCATGCCCATGGCCGCCTCGCCGGCCGGTGGCTCACCGGCGTCCATCAGGGCGTTGTAGCGCTCCCCCCAGGAGTTGACCTCGGCCTGGATGCGCTTCCAGTCGTCCTTGGTGTAGTTCGCGGCACGGCGCTGCGACTCGGCATAGGCCTCTGTGCCGCCCCAGCGCTGTTCCGCCTCCTCGGAGTACTGTTCCGGATCCTTGTCGCCGAAGACCTCGAACTTCTCCTCCGGCGTGAGGTTGATGCCCATCTTGCGTGCCTCCATGGCGTGCTCCACGGCCGCCGCCATCTTCTGCAGCTTCTCGATCCGGGCGGTCAGCAGTTCGTGCTGGCGGCGCAGGTGCGCGCGCGGGTCCGCGGCCGGGTCGTCGAGCAGGGCGGCGACCTCGTCGAGCGGGAAGCCGAGCTCCCGGTAGAACAGGATCTGCTGCAGCCGGTCGAGGTCGGCGTCGTTGTAGCGACGGTGCCCCGCGTGGCTGCGCTCGCTCGGGACGAGCAGGCCGATGTCGTCGTAGTGGTGCAGTGCGCGCACCGTCACTCCGGCGAACCCGGCGACCTGTCCCACGGAATAGCTCACTTCGTCCGCTCCCTTCTCCCTACGCCCTCCACGCTGAGGCCTCACGCCACGTGAGGTGCAAGTCGGATCCCTCCGGATGTTCAGTCCGTTTTGTCCGTTTATCGTGAGCCCGTGGCCCAGGACACCGAGCAGCAGGCACCCGCCGCCCCGGCGACCCCGGCGCGCGTCCTCCTGCCGTTGATCCTCCCCGCTCTCGTGGTGGGTGTGGGTGCGAGCCTGATCTTCGTCGGGGTGAGTGCGGCGGCCGAGGAGCTCCAGGACGTGTTGTGGCGGAATCTGCCGGACGCCCTCGGGGTCGGCAGGTACTCCGTCCTGTGGATGCTCGTCATGCTCACCGCGACCGGCGTGGCGGTCGGGCTGGTGGTGTGGAAGGTGCCCGGGCACGCCGGGCCCGACCCGGCCACCACCGGGTTGGACGCTCCCGTGCTGCCGCCCGCCGTGCTGCCGGGGCTCGTGCTGGCGACGGGGCTGATGCTCGCGGGCGGGCCGAGCCTCGGGCCCGAGAACCCGATCATCGCCGTCAACGTGGGACTCGCCTTCTGGCTGGGCAGCCGGGTGCTCCCCCGGGCGCCGGGCCGCCTGTGGCCGATGCTGGCGGAGGCGGCGACCATCGGTGCTCTGTTCGGCACGCCGGTGGCGGCGGCGCTGGTCATCTCCGAGGCGCTGGCGGGCAAGCAGCTGAAGGGGGCGCTGTGGGACAACGTCTTCGCCCCGCTGGTCGCCGCGGCGGCCGGCGCCCTGACCACCACTCTGGTGGCACATCCGACCTTCGACCTTCATCTGCCTGTCCCGGGGCGGCCTGGTTGGGGCGATCTGCTGGCCGCCCTGGTGATCGCGTCGCTCGCCGCGCTGCTGGGCATGGCCGCCGTGTACGCCTTCCCGTACGTCCACGGCGCCTTCGCCCGGCTCCGGCACCCGATGCTCGTGCTCCCGGCCGGCGGGCTCGTGCTGGGTCTGCTGGCGGCCCTGGGGGGCCAGCTGACGCTCTTCAAGGGGCTGGACGAGATCGGCGAGCTGGCAAGCGACCCCGAGGGCTGGTCGGCGGGGCAGTTCGCGACGATGACGGTGGTGAAGCTGGCCGCGCTGCTCGTCGCCGCGTCCTGCGGTTTCCGGGGCGGGCGGATCTTCCCGGCCGTGTTCGTCGGCACCGCCTTCGGCCTCGGCGCCCATGCCCTGGTGCCCGCCGTCCATCCATCGGTCGGGGTCGCCGCGGGTGTGCTCGGGATGCTGCTCGCCATCACCCGGCAGGGCTGGGTGAGCCTGTTCACCGCCGCCGTGCTGGTGGCCTCTCCCGTGATCCTGGCCCTGCTCTGCATCGCCTCCCTGCCTGCCTGGCTGCTGGTGACGGGGCGGCCTCAGATGCAGCTGCGCAAGGACGGAAGCCCGGTCGTCTGAAACCCGCAGACCCGGTGCGGAGAACGGCCCATGCCACTCCACGAAGGTCGGGCGAAGCCCGACGAGCGCCCTCTGTCCGTCAGCCCCTTCTACGGCGAGACGAACCCGGTCGGCGGTATGACCGAGGTCCGCCCAAGCCCGGTCTCCCGGACACCGCCCTGCCTCCCACCCTCGCCGGCCTGTTCGTGGAGGACCCGAACCGTCTGCTGCCCGAACTGCGCAGGCAGTCCCGTCCGTCGACCCGGACAAGCAAGGTGGCGGTGGCCGGGTTCCACCACTGAGGGGCCGGAGGCCCGGTCTGCCCGTGTCAGCTCGCGCCACCCAGGTCGAACGACGTCCCGTGGACTCCGTCGGCGGATATGCGATAACTCCCGGCGCCCTGACTGTCCCCCCAGAGATAGCCGAGCGGTGTGACGGTGACCGAGCCGGCCGGTCCTCGGCCGCCCTCGGCCCTGGCGAACGTACGACCGCCGTCGGTGCTGTGCCAGGTGCCGGCCTCACCGCGGATCGCGACCGTGCCGTCTGCGGCGGCGAGCGGGACGCCGAGCAGCGAGCGGGGTTCCACCCCCTTCCGGTGCCGCCAGACCCGCTCCCAGGTGTGGCCGCCGTCGGTGCTGCGGTGCAGGGCGAGCAGGCCGTTCTTCACGTCGTCCTCGGCCGGAAGCCGGCCCGGCTCGGCCGCGTACAGCGTGTTCGTCCCCGGCACGGCGACCACGCTGGTGCCCCGGCCGTACTGGACGTGTTTCCCGGCCGAGGCCAGTCGGGCGAGCCGCCAGCTGCGACCGCGGTCCTCGCTGACGGCGAGGGCGGGCCGGCCGGAGTCGGGGTCGCGGCCGGAGGCGAAGAGGAGACTGCCCGCGGACTCGTCGGCCCGCTTCCCGGCAGGCTCTCCTGCCGCCCTGGCCGCGTGCTCCCCCAGGATCTCCCCCGCCGGACCGACCTGTCCCTTCAGCCGCGGCTGGGTGGAAAGGATCCGGTACTCGCCCGTGTCCGGCAGGATCGCGGCCAGACGGGAGCGCTCGCAGCCGTTCCCCTCCGGGTCCGTGCGCAGGCAGTGCTCGACCAGGGCCCCGCCCTCGGGCACCACCGACGTCACCCCCACGGGCTCGCTGGAGCCCTTGCGCCAACTGCGGCCACCGTCGCCGGTGAACCAGGTGGATTCCGGCGGCGGCCAGGTGCCCGTGGTGATGAGCGCCCGGCCCGACCCCAGGACGACCAGGCCCGCCGTGATGCCGAGGCCTCCGGTGACGTCGGGCAGCGGGGAACGCCCGAGGCGCCAGGCGTCGGCACCTCGGTCCAGCACGGCGACTCGCTGCCGGCACCGCGATGTCCCGCACTCGGCGAGCAGGGCGAATCCGCTGCCGTCCGCCGCGAAGCCGATGCCGGACACGAAACCGGGGAGATCCGGAGCCGACGGAATGCGAGGCGGCCCGGTGGCACGCGCGGCTCCCTCTTCAGCCGCACTCTCGCCTCTCCCCTTACCCGCACGCGTGTCCGCACCCGCGTCCACGCATCCCGTCGCCAACGCCAGCACGCCGAGCACGGCGGCCACCACCGCCCTGCCCCTGAGCCACCTCATGAGCCCCCCCCCGATCCGCCGGATCCGCCCGGCCCGCGATGCACTGTCATTTCTGGTACACCGCTCACCGCCTCCGGGTTCCCACTCCCCCGCGACGACTTTTCCGGCCGCGCACCCGGCCGGAGTACTCGGTCCCCACCCAACCGCCCGACGCACCGCCGGCGCCCGAGGGACCGGGGCCCCGGGCGCCGCGCCCACCGCCCCGCGCTACTTGCTCAAGCCCCCGAACCTCCGCACCGCCAGCGGAAAGAACACCCCCACCAGCACCAGCGGCCACACCACGGCCGCCCACACGTGCCCCGACTCGCCGCCCGGCGCCCCGAACAGCTCGCGTGCCGCCGTCGCCGTGTGGGACATCGGGTTCCACTCGACCACCGTGCCCAGCCAGCCCGGCATCGAGTCAGGGGTCGCCAGCGCGTTGGAGAGGAAGCCGACCGGCCAGACCAGGATCTGCACGGCCTGCACCAGCTCCGGTTTGCCGGCCACCATCGCCAGGTAGATGCCGATCCACAGCATCGCGAAACGGAACAGCAGGAGCAGACCGACGGCTCCGAGGAAGCCGGGGACCCCGCCCTGCGCCCGCCAGCCGATCGCGTACCCGACGCCGATCATCACCGCCAGGCTCAGCGCCGACTGGAGCATGTCGGCGGCCGAACGACCGACCAGCACAGCCCCGTTGGACATCGGCATGGACCTGAAGCGGTCGATGACCCCCTTGTTGAGGTCCTGCGTGACGGCGAGCATCGTGCCCTCCAGGCCGAAGGCCATGGTGAGCGCGAGCATGCCGGGGACCAGGTAGTCGACGTAACTCCCCTCGACCCCACGCCCGCCGCCGATGAGGTAGCCGAACATCAGCAGCAGCATCACGGGAAAGACCAGGTTGACCACGACCTGCACCGGCTGCCGTACCCAGTGGGCGAGTTCACGGCGTGTCATCGTCCACGAGTCGGTCAGCGCGTACGCGCGCGTGGCGTACCGCTTCGGGCTTCCCGCCCCTCCGGCGTACGTGCTCGTGCTCGTGCTCATGCGGCCTCCTTCACTCGTTGGTCGCCGGTGAGGTGCAGGAACACCTCGTCCAGCGTCGGGCGGCGCAGGGCCACGTCCTCCGCCTCGATGCCGGCCTCCTCCAGGGCGCGTACGACACCGGAGAGCGCTGTCATGCGGTCGGCGACGGGGGCGCTGAGCAGCCGACGGTCGGCGTCGACGGTCACTCCGGGTCCGACGAACGGCAAGAGGGCCACTGCCGCGCCCAGTTGGCCCGCGTCCCGCAGGACCACGTCGATACGGTCGCCGCCGGTGGCCGCCTTCAGTTCGTCCGCCGTGCCGTCCGCGATGACCCGGCCCCGGTCGACGACCGAGATGCGGTCGGCGAGCTGGTCGGCCTCTTCGAGGTACTGAGTGGTCAGCAGGACCGTCGTACCGCCGCCGACCAGGGAGCGGACCGCGGCCCACACTTCCGCGCGGCCGCGCGGGTCGAGGCCGGTGGTGGGTTCGTCCAGGAAGAGGACCTCCGGTTCGGTGATGAGGGAGGCCGCCAGGTCGAGGCGGCGCCGCATGCCGCCGCTGTAGGCGCGCACGGGCTTGCGGCCGGTGTCCTCGAGGCCGAAGCGGTCCAGGAGTTCGCCGGCACGCACGCGCGCGTGCCGGGCACCCAGGTGGTACAGACGGCCGAACATCTCCAGGTTCTGGACGCCGGACAGCTCCTCGTCGAGAGCCGCGTGCTGCCCGAGCAGGCCGATGCGGAAGCGGACCTCCTGGGGCCTGGTCACGAGGTCGTGCCCCGCCACCTCGATCCGGCCCGCGTCCGGCCGCAGCAGGGTGGACAGAATCCGGACCAGGGTCGTCTTGCCCGCGCCGTTGGGCCCGAGCACACCGTGCACCGTGCCTCGCCCGACCAGTAGGTCAAGCCCGTCGAGTGCCTTCTTGTCGCCGTACTTCTTGTGCGCGCCTTCGACGGTGATCGCCGTGTCGGCCACTGCCATCCACTCCCTCACCCTTACTAGTCAAGCTTGACTACCCACTCAAGGTAACCCGCGAACTCTGCTTGGTCAAACTTGATTAGTTGGCCTTCCGGCCCTGGGCGCCTCTAGCGCGCGTCTCCCGGATGCCGCTCGTCCGTCGCGTACGGGTTGTCCTCGCCCTCCGCCAGGACGCCCACGAAGGGATCGCCCTCCCCGGCGAAGGTGTAGGCGCCGTCCTCGATGCGGGCGATCAGCCCCTGGGTCCACTCGGCCTCGGCGTCGGCCGTGTGGAGCCACAGGTTCATGATCTCGCCGATGTGCCCGAGCTGCTCGGGTCCGTTCTCGGGCACGTAGTGCTCGGTGACGGCGGAGCGCCACTCCTCGATGCGCCGGATCCGCTCCTTCAGGAGCGCCACGGCCTCGCCGCGCGGCAGGTCCACGATGAACCCGATGGCCGCCGACTTGACGTCCATCTTCTGGTCGTACGAGGTCAGCGACTCGCGCACCAGCCTGAGGTACTCCTCGGTGCCCGCCTCGGTGATCTCGTACTCGGTGCGGGGCGGACCGCCGGCCGTGGAGGGCGCGATCTCGTGCGCGTGCAGCAGCCCTTGCTTCGCCATCTGTTTCAGGGCGTGGTAGATCGAGCCGGGCTTGGAGTTGGACCACTCGTGCGCGCCCCAGTACTCCAGGTCGTTGCGCACCTGGTAGCCGTGGGCCCGCCCGTGCTGGCGCACCGCGCCCAGCACGAGGAGACGGATCGCTGACATGGGGCCAGCGTAGGCCCCGCGTCCTCACCCCCAGTCCGAGCCCTGTTCCTTGGCGACCAGGGCGAAGGCGGTCGCGCCGTCCAGGGACTCGCGGATGATGTCGGCGTGGCCGGCGTGCCGGGCCGTCTCGCGGATCAGGTGCAGGACCAGCCAGCGCATGGAGACCGCCTCGTCGGACGGGAACCAGGGCTCGTCGGGCAGCGGGAAGGTGTCGTCGAGGCTCGGTACCGCGCGGACGAACGCCTCCGTCTCGGCGGCGACCTTCTCCCAGTACGCGAGCTGCTGCTCGACGCTCTCCCCGTCGACCAGGACGAAGCACTCGTGCCAGTTCGACTCGTTGCGCACCACCGCCGGCGGCTCGCCCTTGGCCCGGGCCACCCAGCCCTGCTCGACCTCGGCGACGTGCTTGAGGAGGCCGGCCAGGGTGAGCTCGCTGGCACTGGGCTTGGCCGCGGCCTGCTCGTCCGTCAGCCCGAGCAGCGCCCGTCGGATGCCGCCGCGCTGCTCGGCCAGGAAGGAGAGCAGTGCACCGCGCTCGTCGCCCTGCGCCTCGGCTCGCACGTGAGTGACCATGACCGGCTGCCTTTCGTCGGGACCGGGGCCTTCGAAGGCCTCCTGACACCGACAAAGCTACGGCCCCTTGCGGTCAGGTTCTGTCCGCAATCAAGCGGCGCCGGGGCGGCGATCGAGCCGCGTTCCGATCCGCGACCGGGCTGCGGTTGGAGGGCGGTGGGGAGCCGCGGCTGCAGGGCGGTGGGAGCCGCAGCTGCAGGGCAGTGGGGAACCGCAGCTGCAGGGCAGCGGGGAACCGCGGCTGCAGGGCAGCGGGGAACCGCGGCTGCAGGGCAGTGGGGAACCGCGGCTGCGGGCGGTGAGGGCCGTGACCGCGGAGCCGTGGGGCCGCCGCGGTCGCACGCTGGTCGACTCCCGCCCCGGGCGGCCTGACGGTCGTCTCCGCCCGCTCGGTCGCGGCGTTCCGCAAGCGGCTGGAACCGCCGCCCCGCCGCACGGCAGGCAGGCCGCTCCTGGTCCCCGGCCACCTGGCCCTGGTCGGCCTGGCTGCCTACGTCATCGCCGGAACGTCACCTGAGGCCGGCCCGGCCGCGAGAGCGACGAAGCCGGCGACGCGGGCCCACATGGCCCGGTCGCCGGCTCAGCCGTGACTGTCCTGCTGATGGAACGCCGTACTCAGAACGGGAAACCGCTCCGCCCGTGCTGCACCGAGATCCACTTCAGCGTGGTGAACGAGTCCGCCGAGGTGTCGCCGTTCAGGCGGCCGATGCCGGAGTGCTTCTCGCCTCCGAAGGGGACGAGCGGCTCGTCGTGGACGGTGCCGTCGTTCACGTGGAACATGCCGGTGTCGATCTGCTTGGCGAACGCGACACCCCGCTCGATGTCTCCCGTGTGGACCGCGCCGCTCAGACCGTACGGCGTGTCGTTGACGAGGCGTACGGCCTCCTCCTCGCCCTCGAAGGGGATGAGGAAGGCGATCGGGCCGAAGACCTCCTGCCGCAGCAGGGCGGAGTCGGCCGGGAGGCCGGTGAGGACCGACGGCTCGACCAGGTTGTCCCTCCTGGTGCCGTGCACCAGCGCCGTGGCGCCCTCGGCGAGCGCCTGCTCGACGACACCGGAAAGGGCGTCCGCCTGCGAGGAGTTGATGACCGGGCCGATGACGGTCTCGGGGTCGCGCGGGTCGCCGACCTTCAGGGTCCTGACCTTGGCGACGAACTTCTCGGTGAACTCGTCCGCGACCGAGCGGTCCACGAGGACACGGTTCGCGGCCATGCAGACCTGGCCCTGGTGGACGTACCGGCTGAAGACCGCCGCGTCGACCGCGTAGTCGATGTCCGCGTCGTCGAGGACCACCAGCGCGCTGTTGCCGCCGAGTTCGAGGACCGAGCGCTTGAAGTTGGCGGCGCAGACGGTGGCGACGTGACGGCCCACCTTGTCGGATCCGGTGAAGGAGATGACCTTCGGGACCGGGTGCTCGATGAAGGCGTCGCCGATCTCCGCGATGTCCGTGATGACGACGTTGAGCAGACCGCCCGGCAGCCCCGCGTCCTCGAAGATCTTGGCGACCAGGGAGCCGCCGACGATCGGCGTGTTCTGGTGCGGCTTGAGGACGACGGCGTTGCCGAGCGCGAGCGCGGGGGCGACCGACTTGATCGACAGCAGGAAGGGGAAGTTGAAGGGGCTGATCACACCCACGACACCGACCGGCACGCGGTAGAGGCGGTTCTCCTTGCCGTCGACCGGCGACGGCAGGATCCGGCCCTCGGGGCGCAGCGCCAGGTTGATCGACTCGCGCAGGAACTCCTTGGCGAGGTGGAGCTCGAAGGCGGCCTTCAGCCGGGTGCCGCCGAGCTCGGCGATGATCACGTCGGCGATCTCCTGCTCGCGTTCCTCGATCAGCCTGAGGGCCTTCTCGAAGACACCGCGGCGGGCGTACGCGTTGGTCGCGGCCCACGCCTTCTGGGCGCGGGCGGCCGCCTGGTACGCCTCGTCGACCTCGTCGACCGTGGCTATGGTGATCGACGCGAGCTTCTCGTCGTCGTACGGACTGAAGTCGATGATGTCCCAGGAGCCGGTGCCCGGGCGCCACTCACCGTCGATGTACTGCTGAGCCAGGTCGGTGAAGTACGACGACATGTGATCCCCAAATCGCTAGCAGACACACGATCAACGTCACGGTCTGATCACACGTCATCGTACTTGCGGAGCAAGCGAGTTGGGCACTGAGAGCAATCTTCTGGGGAGAACCCTAGGAAAGTTGGAGGAGACCTCGTAGAAGGTCCCGGCTCTCGTCCGGCCCGGGACTGTCCTGCTGGAGTTCCTTCAGCGCCTTCTCGTACTGGGCGACGTCCTCGTGCTTGTCCAGGTACAGCGCGCTGGTGAGCTGCTCCAGGTACACGACGTCGGACAGGTCGGACTCCGGGAAGGACAGGATCGTGAACGCGCCGCTCTCGCCGGAGTGCCCGCCGAAACTGAACGGCATTATCTGCAACCGCACGTTGGGGCGTGCCGAGACCTCGATCAGGTGCTGGAGCTGACCGCGCATCACCTCACGGTCGCCGTAGGGGCGGCGCAGGGCGGCCTCGTCCAGGATGATGTGGAACTCGGGGGCGCCGTCCTCCAGGAGGTACTTCTGCCGCTCCAGGCGCAGCGCGACGCGCCGCTCCACGTCCTCCGCGCTCGCGCCCTTCATGCCGCGCCGGACGACCGCGCGGGCGTACTGTTCGGTCTGCAACAGGCCGTGCACGAACTGCACCTCGTACGCACGGATCAGGGTCGCCGCGCCCTCCAGGCCCACATAGGTGGGGAACCAGCTCGGCAGGACGTCCGAGTAACTGTGCCACCAGCCCGCGACATTGGCCTCCTTGGCGAGGGAGAGCAGCGAGTTGCGCTCCGCCTCGTCGGTGATGCCGTACAGCGTCAGCAGGTCCTCGACGTCCCGTGTCTTGAAGCTCACCCGGCCCAGCTCCATCCGGCTGATCTTCGACTCGGAGGCGCGGATCGAGTACCCCGCGGCCTCGCGCGTGATCCCGCGCGCCTCGCGCAGCCGCCTGAGTTGCGAGCCGAGCAGCATCCGCCGCACCACCGATCCGGGCTCTCCCGCGCTCACGTTCGTCAACCTCCCCAACCGTCTTCAGGGGCCGAAGTCTGCCACTAAAACACTCCGAGCAGTACTCGTCCGGTTACAGAGATGGAAAGAAGCCAAACCATCCGCACAGCGGGTGGACAGGTTTCGGAGAGGTGTAGGCAAGGAGTCGGGGAGAAGATGGCGGAAAAATTGGCCAACAAGCGGTACGGGAGGGTCCAATTCGGTCAGGTGCACGTGCATCTGCCCTTGCATCTGCCGAACGCATCCGAAACCATGGTCCCGCGCAACCGCTGCATCGCAACGACCGCGAATTCCCGGGAGTGCCTCGCATGGGGACGAATGGATCGACCATGCTCGAGCCGTTACGGCAGGGCCTTCCGCCGCTTGACCCCGCGGCCGTGAACAGCGCCGCCTCCTGTGCACTGCCCGCCCGCTTCGAAGCGGTGCGCGAGGCACGGCAGTTCAGCCGCAGGACACTGGACCAGTGGGATCTGGGCGACCGCTTCGACGACGTCTGTCTGGTGGTCTCCGAGCTGGTGACCAACGCCCTGCGGCACGCGCTGCCGGCCAACACCCCTCGCGTGCCGGAGCAGAGCCCGCCCGTGCGGCTGCACCTGATGCGGTGGACCGAGCGACTGGTGTGCGCGGTGCGCGATCCCAGCCACGAGAGCCCCGTGGCACGCGAGACCGACGACTTCTCCGCGGAGTCCGGCCGCGGGCTGTTCCTGGTGGACTCCTTCAGCGACAGCTGGGGCTGGCACCCACTCGCCGGCACGCTGGGCGGCAAGGTCGTGTGGGCGCTCTTCCGGCTGCCGCAGCAACCTCCCGCCGAATAACGAACCGCGGCGCTTTCGACGCCGCGGTTCTACGCGCGTTACGGCCTGCC
This sequence comes from Streptomyces resistomycificus, assembly GCF_001514265.1. Taxonomy (GTDB): domain Bacteria; phylum Actinomycetota; class Actinomycetes; order Streptomycetales; family Streptomycetaceae; genus Streptomyces; species Streptomyces resistomycificus. The sequence continues at coordinate 89,046 of NZ_KQ948991.1, forward strand.
GGACACGTCGGTCATCGACCAATGCCCAGGTCAGACGGCATCAACCCGCGATCAGGTGGTCGAACTCGCCGTCTTTGATACCCAGCAGCATCGCCTCGATCTCGGCCCTGGTGTAGACGAGCGCGGGACCTTCGGGGAAGCGTGAGTTGCGGACGGCGACCTCGCCCCCGGGAAGGCGCGCGAACTCCACGCAGGAGCCCTGCGAGTTGCTGTGCCGGCTCTTCTGCCAGGCGGCCATACCTTCCAGTCCGGGGGCAGGCATGCCGTTGTACACGCCGGACGCGTCTTCAACGTCGTACACGTCGTGGTCCACAGGTCGCTCCCCGGTGGTGCACTGGCTGGTGAGGCCATTGATGCAGTGGTCAACTGACCCGGATCATAGCTCTGTTCATGTGCAGACGCATGGGCGGATGCATCTGCAGATGCACGTGCACGCGGGGTGTTCCTGCGGTTACAGCCTGGACGGACGCGATGCACGAACGCCGCGCGCTGGGAAGGCCTGCCCTGCGTGTGTCACGCCCTGAAGGCCTGCCCTAGTAAGAGACGCGCAGCACGGCATTCGTGTTCCACCGGCCGGACGATGGCCGGATCGGACCGTCGCCCGGCCGGGGTCGCGGCGGCCGGAACGAGGGATGCCGGTCAGCGGCTGGAGTACGGCAGCAGCGCCATCTCCCGGGCGTTCTTGATCGCCCGCGCCAGCAGTCGCTGCTGCTGGGCGGTGACGCGGGTCACCCGGCGGCTGCGGATCTTGCCGCGGTCCGAGATGAACTTCCGCAGCAGATCGGTGTCCTTGTAGTCGATGTACGTCACTCCGGCCTGATCGAGTGGATTCGGCCGGTTCTTGGCGGGGACGCGGTCGGTCTTGCGGGGCATGGCGGGGTCAGACCTCCAGGAAGGTGTCGAAGGCGGGCGGCAGCCGCTTCCAGGCGTCGCGCCCGGCGGCGTACTCGGTGTCGGTCAGCAGGCAGGACTCCAGCAGTGCCTCCAGCCCGTCGCGGTCCAGGCCGGGGGACGTGAAGACGAGGTGCTGGCAGCAGTCGCCGTGCTCGGGGTGCCAGTCCAGCGCGGCGGCGGCGCGGCGCACCGGCGGGACCATCTCCCAGGCCGCGTCCGGCAGGGAGGCGAGCCACGGGCCCACGCTCTCCACGCACAACGCCCCGCCGGCCGCGTCCCAGTGCAGCAGCGAGTCCGGCCGGTCGGCGAGCCAGAACCTGCCCCGGCTGCGGGCGGCGGCGCAGGTGATGTCCTCGAGGGCCTGGTACAGCCGCTCCGGATGGAAGGGGCGACGGCGGTGCCAGACGAGGGTGGACACCCCGTGCGCGTCGGCCTCCGCGGGGAGCAGCGCACATGCCGGGTGCTGGGCGGCCGCGGCGGCTTCGACGTCGAAGCCGGCAAGGGCGGCCCGGACCAGCGGCGACGGCGGACGCTGAGGGTGGCTGCCGCCCGTCGGGCCGGGCGGGGACGCGGGGGTGTCGGCCGCCGGGCCGGTGGGTGTTGCGGGGGTGCCGGCCGCCGGGCCGGTGGGTGTTGCGGAGGTGCCGGCCGCCGGGCCGGTGGGTGTTGCGGAGGTGCCCTCGGCCGGACCGGGCCGGGATGCGGAGGCGCCGCCCGCCGACCCTGACCAGCCCGCCGTACCGAACCAGGACGTGGAGTCACCGCCCAGCCAGCCAGGCCAGGACACGGAGTGGCCGCCCGTCACATCGGACCAGGGCGACATCCGTTCCGGGTAGGCCGCGCCCGCCAGGCCGCCGTGGCCGATCGGGACCTGGCGGGCCGTCGGATGCAGCTGGGCGAGCAGCTCCTGGTCCTCTTCGTCGGCCTCCGGGGAGTCGGCCACGGCGAGGACGGGGGCGTACTCCAGCTGCCGGGCGAAGGTGTCGGCGACCGTCCGCTGGTCGGTGGCCGCGGCGGCGAGCCCGCGGTCGGCCAGGTCGTCACCGTTGCCGAGGTACGGCAGGACGAGCGCCGGGTCGACGGCGGTGATCACGCCGGTGAGGGTGAGCCCGCCGGAGATCACCACCTCGGCCATGGCCTTGGGCTCGACGGAGTCCCACAGCTCGACGACGGCGAGGCGGGTCAGGCCCGCCTCGGCGAGCCGTCGCAGCTCCGGCACCAGGTCCTCCCTGAGCGCACAGCACGCGCAGTCGTTGACCAGCGGCGCCTCGCCGGCGGACACGATGCCGGTGACGTCGCGGATGGTGCGGACGACTGTGCCGGCCGCGGCGGTCGCCAGGTCGTGGTGGAGTGCGACGCTGTCGGGCACCTCGGCGAGCAGCCGGTCGACGGCCGCCTTGCGGGCGTCGGCGTGCAACCCGCCGACGATGACGACGGAGAGCTCGGTCACCGCACTAGCCCTGCTTTCCGTACCGGCGCTCGAAGCGCTCGACGCGGCCGGCGGTGTCCAGGACGCGGGCGGTGCCCGTGTAGAAGGGGTGGCTGACGTTCGAGATCTCGACGTCGACGACCGGGTAGGTCTGGCAGTCCTCCCACTCGACCGTCTTCTCGCTGGTCATGGTCGAGCGGGTGAGGAAGGCGTAGTTCGCGGCACGGTCTCGGAAGACGACGGGACCGTAGTCCGGGTGGATTCCCTTGCGCATGGCGGTGGTTCAGCGCTCCTCTCGGAAGTCGACGTGCCGGGCGACGACCGGGTCGTACTTGCGCAGGGTCATGCGGTCCGGGTCGTTGCGGCGGTTCTTGCGGGTCACGTAGGTGAAGCCGGTTCCGGCCGTGGACCGGAGCTTGATGACCGGGCGGAGTTCGTTGCGAGCCATGCTGGTATCTTACTGAAAATGAATTCCATTTGCACGACCGCTTCGAGAGAGGTGCATCACCTGTGTCCGCCCACTGCATGCTGACCGGTGCCCAGCCCGGCTTCGGCAACCGCATCTCCCACTCCCACCGGCGCACCTCGCGCCGCTTCGACCCGAACATCCAGTCCAAGCGCTACTGGCTGCCGAGCGAGGGGCGTCATGTACGGCTGCGGCTGAGCACCAAGGGGATCAAGACCGTCGACACGATCGGCGTCGAGGCGGCCGTGGCCCGGATCCGCGCGCGTGGGGTGAAGGTCTGATGGCCAAGAAGAGCAAGATCGCGAGGAACGAGCAGCGCCAGGAGATCGTCGAGCGGTACGCCGCTCGCCGGGCCGAGCTGAAGGAGATCATCCGGCGGCCGTCCTCGACCGAGGAGGAACGACTCGCCGCGCAACGGGAGTTGCGTCGCCAGCCGAGGGACGCCAGTGCCACGCGGGTACGCAACCGCGACCAGGTGGACGGGCGGCCCCGCGGCTACTTCCGCGCGTTCGGGCTGTCCCGGGTGGGCCTGCGCGAGCAGGCGCACGCGGGGTACCTGCCGGGTGTTCGGAAGTCGTCCTGGTAGGTCCGGTCCCGGGGGCCTGCCAGGCGTTCGGAAGTCGTCCTGGTGGGCCCGGTTACGCCCTGGTAGCTTGCTGCGGACCTTACGGCCGACCCGGCCGACGGGGCGACCGGCTACAGCTTGGGAGCTGCCAGTGACTTCGGCGACCTTCTGGCGCGGGGCGGCGCGACTGCGGACGGTGGCCGCGGCCGCCTCGCTGGCCGGCGCCCTCGCGCTGACCGCGTGCAGCGGTGACAGCGGCTCCGACGACGAGACCTCCACCGCCCCCAGCGCGTCCACGACCGCGAGCGCGGACTCGGGCGGCACGAACGGGGGCGGCGGGGGATCCACCGCCGCTTCCGACGGGCTGGAGGGCAGCTGGCTGGCCACCACCGACGGCGATGCCGTGGCGCTGGTGATCACCGGCACCAAGGTGGGGCTCTTCGCCACCGGCGGGGACGTGTGCAGCGGCACCGCCGGTGAGAAGTCCGGTGCTCAGGTGATCCGCCTCCGGTGCACGGACGGCGGCAAGGAGCGCGCCGAGGGGACGGTGGACTCCGTCGGCAAGTCGCAGCTCGAGGTGACCTGGGAAGGCGACCTCGGCACGGAGACCTACACCAGGTCGGAGGGCGGCCGGCTACCGAGCGGCCTGCCGACGGCGAGTCTGGGGTCCTGAGGGGCGGCCGCAGCCCGGAGGGGCGGCCGCAGCCCTGAGAGGCGGCCGCAGCCCTGAGAAGCGATCGGCGGCCGGGGCCGTGAGCGGGCGGCCAGGGTCTGAGCAGCGGCGTCAGGGCCTGAGCGGCGGCGCCGGAGGCTGAGCAGCGGCGCCAAGGGCTGAGCAGCGGCGCCGAGGGTGGCTCGGCCGGGGTGGGCGAGCGCGCCGCGGTTTCATGCGTGATGATCCATGCAGTCGACCATCGGCATCACGCTCCCCAGAGGATCCTCATGCGCTCCGCTCCCTCCCTCGCCGCCGCCGCACTCGCCGCCGCCTTCCTGCTCACCGCCTGCAGCGACGACGGCAGCGGCGGTGACACGGACTCCGGCAAGGGCGGCACCACCGCCTGCAAGATCGACGAGGTTGCCGTCGAGGTCGGGCCCGCCGCCGAAGCCCCCGCAGCCGGGGACACCGGCAGCGTCCCCGTCACGATCACCAACGGCGCCACCAAGTGCACCCTCGACGGCCTCCCCGCCGTCGAGATCCAGGCGGACGGCACCTCGGCCGCCGTGCCCGCCGACCCCGCGGCCAAGGCCCAGAAGCTGACCCTCGCCAAGGACCAGGCGATCTCGTTCACGATCACCTACGTCCGCGGCGAGTCGGGCGACGCGAAGAGCCTGGCCGCGAAGACGGCGAAGTTCAGCCTGCCCGGGTCCACGGCCACGCACAGCTTCCCGTGGTCGTACGGCGATGTCGCCCTGAAGGGCGGCGCGGGCGAGCCCGACGCCACGGTGAGCGGTTTCCAGCAGGTCGGTGACTGACTCGGCCGACTCGAGAAGGACGCGGCTCAGCCCAGCGGTCGGCGTGACCGGACCTGGGCCCGGTCGGCCGCGTCCGAACCCTCCGTCCAGCCCGCCTCGTCGCTGACACCGCGCAGGCGGGTCGTGGTGGTCTGCGGGAACATGCGGTCGAGGCGGTCGGTGACGGCGACCTCGCGGGTGGCGAGGACGGGCAGCAGGTCCTCGCTCACCGGACTCGCGGCGGCCTCGCGCAGCCGGGTGCCGACGCGGTGGGCGTAGGCGGCGAGGAAGGACTGCCGGAAGGTCTTGGTCCGCTTACGGCCGCCCGCGCGCTGTGCCGCCTCCGCCTTCGCCATCGCGGACTGGGCCTGGACGAGAAGCGAGGTGTAGAGCAGCTCGACCACCTCCAGGTCCGGTTCGAAGCCGACGACGGTCGAGAAGCCGAGCGGTTCGTTCCACACGGCACGGCAGTGGTTCGCGGTGGCGACCGCGTCGAGCAGCACCGCCTTGGCCTGTTCGTACGGCGGCTCGACACCGATCCGGCAGGCGCCGGGGGCGTCGGCCGTGGGCGCGCCGGCCGCGAGCACCGCCTCGTCCACGCTGTGCCGGGCCATCAGCTCCTGCGCCTTGGCGCTGAGCGCCTCGGCCTCCTCCGGGAAACCGGTCGCCTCCGCCTTGGCGAGGAGGGCGCGGATACGGGTGAGCATGCGGGTGTCCGACGTGGTGTGCTGCCGTGCGGTCGCCCCGCCGGCCGCCGCGGGCTGCTCCAGCGGCTCGATGGTGGGCAGGCGCAGCAGCAGGCGGTACAGCTCGAGGACCGTGGTGGCGTACGAGAAGCGGTCCGTACGAGGCGGGGCCTCGGTGGTCAGCTCGTCGAGCTGCGCGGTCCAGCGGGGGCCGCGCGGACCGTCGTAGGACGCCTGCGAGCGGATGAGCGCGGACAGCACGCGCGCGTGGACGTCGTCCAGTTCGCGGCGCACGATCCGTACGACGTCGGCGGGCTGCCAGCCGCGCCGCCAGGCCGTCGCCACGAACTCCTCGCCACGCCGGGTCAGTTCGGCGTCCGCCGCGGGGTCGGCCGCGAGGAGCGAGGCGCCTACGTCGAGGGCGGAGTCGGAGTCGGCGTAGAGGGCGGCCTGGAAGGCGCGTTCGACGGTGCTGGTCACCAGGCGATCGTCTCACCCCCCGAAACTCGGTCGCCGTCGCACGACCGCGCTTCGAGCATGGCCCGCATGGTGGACATGTCTCTCTACGCGGCCTTCCTCGTCGCCGCCTTCGCGCTCTGCGTCACGCCCGGTCCCGACATGATGTTCATCGTGGCCATGGGCGGCCGGGGCGGCCCCGCCGCGGGCCTGATGGCGGCGTTCGGAGTGGCCTGCGCGATGTTCGTGCACACGGTCGCCGCGGCGCTCGGACTGTCGGCGCTGTTCCTGGCTCTGCCGACGCTGTACCACGTACTGCGCTGGGCCGGCGCGGCCTATCTGCTGTACCTCGCGGTGAAGTCGTTCAGGGACCGTTCGGTGCCGGGCGAGGGATCCGTGTCCGGGCCGGGGATGCGGCGGGCCTTCTGGCAGGGTGCCGTCACCAATCTGCTCAACCCCAAGGTGATCCTCTTCAACGTGGCGTTCCTGCCCCAGTTCGTGGCGCCCGAGAAGGGACATGTCTGGGAGCAGTTCCTGGTTCTGGGGCTGTCGATCACGGTCATGGGGTTCGCCGTCGACGGGTCGATCGGCCTGCTCTCCGGGAAGCTCTCCGCGCTGCTGCGCCGCAGCCGACGGGTAGCGCGAGGGCTCAACATCTTCAGCGGCACGGTGTTCACGGGGCTCGCTCTGCGGCTCGCGGCCACACCGAAGTAGCACGCCGAAGAGGTGTCAACTACAGGTTGACACCCCATTACTGTCAACCTACGGTTGACACATGACGAACCCCGACATCACGTCGTCCGTACGTCTCGACGACCTCATCACGGCGATCAAGAAGGTCCACGCCGAGCCCTTGGAGCAGCTCCAGGACGCGGTGCTCGCGGGTGAGCACCTCGGCGAGGTGGCCGACCACCTCATCGGCCACTTCGTGGACCAGGCCCGGCGCTCCGGCGCCTCCTGGACGGACATCGGCCAGAGCATGGGGGTCACCCGGCAGGCCGCGCAGAAGCGGTTCGTGCCCAAGGAGTCGGCCGACCTCGATCCCGGCAACGGTTTCAGCCGCTACACGCCCCGCGCGCGGAACGTGGTCATGGCCGCCCACAACGAGGCCAGGACCGCGGGCAACGCCGAGGGCCGCCCCGAGCACCTCGTCCTCGGCCTGCTGGCGGAGCCGGAGTCCGTGGCGGCCGCGGCCATCACCGCGCAGGGCGCCTCCCTCCGCTCCGTACGCCCGGCCGCCGCCGCCGCGCTCCCGCCCGCGGCCGACGAGGTCCCGGAGCTCGTCCCCTACGGCTCCGACGCCAAGAAGGTCCTGGAACTCACCTTCCGCGAGGCCCTCCGCCTCGGCCACAACTACATCGGCACCGAGCACATCCTGCTGGCCCTGCTGGAGTTCGAGAACGGCCAGGGGGTGCTGAACGGCCTCGGCATCGACAAGGAACGGACCGAGGAGTACGTCACGAAGGCCCTGGCGGAGCTGGTGAAGACGCGCGCGGCGAACGCGGAGGCGGACGGGGAGTAGGGCGGGGCGTAGGGCGGGGCGTAGAGCAGCGCGCAGGGCTGCGGGAGCAGGAGCACAGGGCTGGGGAGCAGGAGCACAGGGCTGCGGGAGCAGGAGGACAGGCATTGTCAGACCCTGCTGCCACACTCTCGTCATGACCGACCGGTGGGCTGTCGCTCCGGCCGAGGACGGTGGCGTGGAGATCGCCCCCCTCGGTCCCGGAGGGCTGCTCGCCGGGCCGGTGCGCCGAGTGGCGGACGCCGCTCGGGCGGTACGGGACCTGCCGGAGGTCACACGCTGGGTGTGGCGGTCGACGGCCGAGACGTATCCGCGCCTGCTCGCCACGGGGGTGCGAGTGGAGCGGTGCTACGACGTCGAGGACGCGGAGACCCTCCTGCTGGGCCACGAGGGGCGGTACGGCGAGCCGCGTTCGGCCGCCGCCGCCCTGGCCCGGCTGCGCGGCGGCCCCGTACCGCCGGACCCACCGCAGCGGGCCGCCGAACCCGGCTCGCAGTCACCCTTGTTCGAACCCCAGTCGGTGCACCTGCCTCTGCCGGACCTCGTCGAGGTGTACGCCGAACAGCAGCGCCGGCACGACTCCACCGCGCACCCGGACCGGATGCGACTGCTGACGGCGGCCGAGTCGGCGGGGATGCTGGTGGCCGCCGAGATGAACCGTGCCGGGCTGCCGTGGAGCGCGGACGTACACCGCGGGGTGCTGCACGAACTGCTCGGCGAGCGGTACGCGGGCGGGGGCGAGCCCCGGCGCCTGGCCGAGCTCGCCGACGAGGTGTCGGCCGCCTTCGGCCGCCGGGTCCGCCCCGACCTGCCCGCAGATGTCGTCAAGGCGTTCGCACAGGCCGGGATCAAGGTGAAGTCGACCCGGCGCTGGGAGCTCGAGTCCCTCGACCATCCGGCCGTGAAGCCGCTGATCGAGTACAAGAAGCTGTACCGCATCTGGGTCGCGCACGGCTGGTCCTGGCTGCAGGACTGGGTCCGCGAGGGCCGCTTCCGGCCCGAGTTCCTCGCGGGTGGGACCGTCACCGGCCGCTGGGTGACCAACGGCGGAGGCGCACTCCAGATCCCCAAGGTCATCCGGCGTGCCGTCGTCGCCGACCCCGGCTGGCGGCTGGTCGTCGCCGACGCCGACCAGATGGAACCGCGCGTCCTCGCGGCCATCTCCCGGGACCCCGGCCTGATGGAGGTGGCCGGCCGGGAGACAGACCTGTACCAGTCCGTCTCCGACCGCGCCTTCTCCGGGGACCGCGCCCAGGCCAAACTCGCCGTGCTCGGCGCGGTCTACGGCCAGACCTCCGGCGACGGCCTCAAGAACCTCGCCGCGCTCAGACGCCGCTTCCCCAGGGCGGTGGCGTACGTCGACGACGCGGCCCGCGCCGGCGAGGAGGGGCGGCTCGTGCGGACCTGGCTCGGCCGGACCTGCCCCCCGGCGGCCGGGGCGGGCGAGGACGCTTCCGAGGAGGCCGGGATCCCCGCGTCGGAGGACGAGCCGGAGGAACGGCAGTGGGTGCCCGGGTACGCCTCCACCAACGCTCGCGCCCGCGGCCGCTTCGCCCGCAACTTCGTCGTCCAGGGCAGCGCCGCCGACTGGACCCTGCTGCTGCTCGCCGCGCTGCGGCAGACCTGCGCGGACATGGCGGCCGAGCTGGTGTTCTTCCAGCACGACGAGGTGATCGTGCACTGTCCCGAGGAGGAGGCCGAGACGGTCGTGGCCGCGATCCGGGAGGCGGCGGAACTCGCGGGTCGGCTGACGTTCGGCGAGACGCCGGTGCGGTTTCCGTTCACCACGGCGGTGGTGGAGTGCTACGCGGACGCGAAGTGATCAGCTGAGCCGGGGTGGGGGCCTGGACGGGGCGGAGGCTTGAGGGAGGCGGTGGCTTGAGCCGTGCCGGAGGGCTGAGAGGGCCGGAGGGTTGAGCTGGGGCGGAGGGTTGAGCCGGGCGGAGGGTTGAGCCGGGCGGGGGCGACTGGAGGCTTGAGGGTGGCCTGCCGGTCGGCTCGGCAGCGTCAGATCGGTCGGACCGGTCAGATCGATCGGACCGGTTCCGTGAGAAGTTCCCTGAGTTCCGTGCGGACTGTCTTCTCGTCCGTCCCCTCCAGCGCGTCGAGGGCGGAACGCCACTCCTCGTGTGCCTCCCGAAGTCGTCCCCGCTCGCGCAACAGATGCCCCTGCTGGTGGCGGCCCAGACCGACGGTGTAGCGGTCGGCGCGGGCGTCCGCGCGGCTGAGCAGCTCGGCGCACTCCCGACCGGCCCGCTCGCTGTGGCCCAGCAGGCGCAGGGCGCGGACGAGCCCGAGCCGCGTCTGCGACTCGCCGTGCCAGTCGCCGTGGCCGCCGAGGATGCGCAGGCTCTCCTCGAAATGCGCGGCCGCCTCGCCGGGTTCGCCGAGGGTGAGACGGGCGTAACCGATGTTGCAGTGTGCGGAGTGCTGCACGATGACGTTGCCGATGGCGTCGCCGATCGCGAGAGAACGCCGGTGCTGCTCGATGGCGGCCCGGGGGTCGGTGTGCTCGTACAGGTTGCCGAGGTGGCTGCGGGTTACGGCCTCGCCGTACGGGTCGCTCAACCGCCGTGAGTACTCGAGGCTCTGGCGCAGCGCCTGCCCCGACTCGGCGTGCCGGCCGAGCCCCTCCAGCAACAGCCCACGGTTGTTGAGGCAGCGGCGGATCCAGGAGGGCATGCCGAGCCGCCGCCAGATCTCCAGAGCACGGTCGTTGAGATCGAGAGCGTCGCTCTGACGGCCGTTCAGGAAGCGCACCCCGGCCAGGTCGCCCAGCGCGTACGCCTCGGCGGCCTCGTCCCCGAGCCGCCGGGCCACGGCGAGGGCCGCCCGCCCGAGCACCTCCATCTCGGCGAGACGTCCCCTGCGCTGCACGTAGGGAAAGAAGAGGCGGGCCAGGGCGGAGAAGTAAGCGGCCGTGCGGTCGTCGATGCCCTCCGCGTACCGCTGCGCCAACGCCACGACGTTCTCCAGCTCCGCATCGCCCCAGGCGAAGGCGTCCTCGGGGCGGGCGAAGGGGGGCACGGCAAGCACGCCGTCCGCGTGGTCGGACGGCTGCGCGGCGGTCGGGCGACGCCGGTCGTCCTGGTCCAGGCCGGGTTCGACGATCGCGGTGAGGGCGCGTTCGGCTACGGCGGAGTACCAGCGGAGGGCGGCACCGGTGGCGGTCTCGGTCTCCGGCTCGGGAACGGGCCCGGGAACCGGAACGGTGCCGCCCGCGTGAGGACGGGGGTCACCAGGAGTCCCCTCACCCTCGGCGAGTTCGCGGGCGAAGTCGCGGACCAGGTCGTGGGGGATGTAGCGGCCGTAGGCCGTCTCCTCCAGGAGTGCCACGTCGACGAGGCGGTCGAGCGCGCCCTCGGCCCGGGCCTCGTCGGTGCCGATGAGGTGGGCGACGAGAGGGACACCGTAGGCGGGGAGGTAGAGGGCGCCGATGCGGCGCAGGGCGAGGGCGGCGTCCCGGTCGGCCCTCCGGTCGGACGCGGCGAGCGCGTCGTGGGCGACGGCGAGAGACCGCCGGACGCTGAGGTCGTCGTACTCCAGGTGGTGCAACCGCCCCTCGGTCGCCGCCAGTTGACCTGCCAGGACGTCCGGTGTGAGGGCACTGCGCGCTGCGAGCCGGGCGGCGACCACCCGCAGGGCGAGCGGGAGACGGCCGGTGAGCTCGACGAGAGGGTGGGCCGCGTCCAGTCCGTCCCTGCCGTCGCGGCCGGAGGCCGCCCGCAGCAGCGTCGCGCTGTCCTCGTCGCTCAGCGGGGCGAGGGGGAAGCGGCGCGCCCCATCGAGGGCGGTCAGCGGCGAGCGACTGGTCACGATCACCGCGCAGTCGGCCCCGGCCGGCAACAACGGCCGTACCTGAGCGGCGTTCGCGGCGTCGTCCAGGACCAGCAGGGTGCGCGTCGGCGCGAGCAGCGAGCGGAGCAACGCGGAAGCGGCGTCCGGGTGTTCGGGGATGGAGCGGGGGTCGGTGCCGAGGTCGCGGAGCAGGGAGGTCAGCGCCTGGCCCGGGGTGAGGGGGGCCTGGCCGGGGGTGGCGCCGTGCAGATTGACGTAGAGCTGGCCGTCGGGGAAACGTTCCCGCAGCCCGTGCGCCACGTGTAGCGCGAGCGCGCTCTTGCCGACGCCGGGCATGCCGGTGATGACGGTGAGGGTGAGGGTGGGCGCGACCGCGGTGGCGGTGTGGGCGGGCCTTTCGCTGGGGAAGAGGGCGCGGTGCAGGTCTTCGTGTTCGGCGGCCCGGCCCGTGAAGTGTGCCGGAGCCGGTGGGAGTTGAGCGGGGCGGGGCGGTCGGGGCAGTTGGAACGGCTTGGAAGGCTGAGAGGGCTGACAGGGCTGTGAGGACTGAGTCGGATGGGGCACGGCGGGTGTGACGGCACCGTTGTCTTCGCGCGTAGCTTCGACTTCGACGTCGGCCTCGACATCGACTTCGACAACGGCTTTTGCTTCCGAAACCCGCGCGGCAGCCGGGGGCCGGGGGCCGTCAGGAGTCACGGGCGTGGGAGTCACGGGAAGGGGAGTCACCGAAGTCCCCGGCGCGGATCCGTCGTACCCGGACGTGCCCGGCGCACCGCCCTGGAGCACCTCCACATGCGCCTCCCGCACCCCCGGCCCCGGCTCGATACCGAGTTCCTCGACGAGACGGGTGCGCAGGTCCCGGTGGACGGCGAGGGCCTCGGCCTGACGGCCGGTGCGGTGCAGGGCGAGCATCAGCTGGCGGTGGTAGGTCTCGCGCAGCGGATGCTCGGCGGCCAGCGCGGCCAACTCCGGCACGAGGCCTCCGAGTCGCGAGCCGCCGAGGGCGAGTTCGGCGTCGTACCGCCACTCCAGGAGCAGCAGCCGTGCCTCCCGAAGGCGTTGCACGAAGGCGTATCCGCCCAGCTCGGGCGGGAGTCCGTTCAGTGGCGTGCCTCGCCACAGCGCGAGCGCGTCGACGCCCTCCCGTACGACGCGCTCCCAGTTGCGGGCGGCGTGCGCGCCGCGCGCGGCGGCGAGGTGCCGTTCGAAGACATGGACGTCCAGTTCGCCCTGCTCGACGCGCAACAGGTAGCCGGGCGGCACCGCCCGCAGCCGCCCCGGATCGTCGAGCAGGCGCCGCAGCCGGGTGACGTGGTTGTGCAGGGACGCCTGCGCGGACGGCGGAGGGGCACCGCCCCACAACGCGTCCTTGAGCGAATCGACGGAGACGGTACGACCGGCTTCGAGCAGCAGCGCGGCCAGCAGGACCCGCGCCTTGGGACTGCGGATGGCCCGGACGCCACCGTCGTCGCCTTCACCGTCGTACAGAACGGGCGGCCCCAGCAGTCCGAACCGCAGCTCGTACTGCAGCCCGCACCCCATCACGCCCCCTTGCCTTCCCGTACACCTCACCCGGTCACACGCCACCCGGCGACCGAACGGAGAACCATCGTTGGCCACATGTTAGCGATCTGTTGGTATGGCCTGATGTGATCACTGCATCGGATCTGGCCCGACGGTGCGCGCGTACGACGCGCAACTCGGGGGAGTGTCGCCGTCGCGGCCGGATCCGCGTGCGGACGAGGGTCCCGGTCGTCGGAGGTGAACGACCGGGGCCTTCGTCCGTACGGCTGTCAGGTGCCGCGAGCGATGTGCAGGCGGGTCGTCATGCGGCGCTGCCATGGGGTGCGGTCTCGGTGCACGGACATTGGCGCGCGGACCTGGTGCTCGATCATGGCGCGCGGACCTGGTGCACAGTCATGACACGCGGTGATGGCACACGGTCGTGGCGCGTCGTCAGATGACTGGTGGCCGCCCCAGTCGGCTGAGCCGCCAGACGGTTCGCCAGCTCATCGGCCGACGCTCCCCCGCGGGTTCCCGCACGCCTTCCATGAACCCGCCGAACCACGCGCGCAACCCGGCCACCGAGCGCACTCGCAGCAAGGTGAGCAGCATCCACGCACCCAGATGCACGGGAATCAGCGCGAACGGGAGTCGGCGGCGGACCAACCACACCCGGTTGCGGGCGTTCACCCGGTAGTAGATGGCGTGCCGGGCGGGTGAGGTCTTCGGGTGCTGGAGCAGCAGTTCGGGCGCGTAGAGGATCCGCCAGCCGCCGTCGGCGGCCCGCCACGCGAGGTCGGTCTCCTCGTGGGCGAAGAAGAACTCGGCGGGCCAGTCCCCGATCTCGCCGAGCATCGCCATCCGGAAGGCGTGGCCTCCGCCGAGGAACCCGGTGACGTACCCGCCCCGCATCGGATCGGCCGAGCCGACGCGCGGGACGTGCCGCTGCTGGGTCTCCCCGTTCTCGTCGGCGATGCGGAAGCCGACGATGCCGAGGCGTGGGTCGGCGGCGAACAGCTCGGCCACGCGGCGCAACACGTCCGCGTCGACCAACAGCCCGTCGTCGTCCAGCTCGACGACGACGTCGACGTCCCCGAACTCCCGCAGCCGGGCCAGCGCCACGTTCCGCCCACCCGGGCAGCCGAGGTTCTCCTCGACGTCGATGGGGGTGACCTCACCGGGCAGCGACAGCCGTCGGGCGAACTCCGGCAGCCGACAGCCGTTGCCGACGATCACGATGCGCTCGGGGGCGAGATCCTGCTTGGCCACGGACTCCAGCAGCGCGTCGACTTCAGCGGGCCGGTTCCCCATGGTCACCACGGCGACACCGATCCTCGGCACCCCCACGTCCTCACCCCATCCCAGCCGACCAGTGCGTTCGCGATGCTAGCCGTTCACAGTAAGGACCTCTTAAGTACGCCCCCCGGTACGACGCGCCCGTGTTCGAGGCCCTGCCCGCGGGGCACCGGTAAATCCCAGGTCGACGATGCCGGCCTGACGGCCCGTGCCGGCCGACCGCGGCGGAGCCGCCTTCGGGATTCGAAGCCGAGACCTACGCATGACGAGGGCGGCGCTGCCGGAGAGGAACTCTCAAGCGTCCGGGGGGTCGGCGCCCGCCCCGGTTACCCAGCCGGCAGGCAGGTCCTGCTCGGCCCAGATGATCTTTCCGGCCGGGGTGTAGCGCGTACCCCAACGGCGGGTCAGCTGGGCGACGAGGAACAGTCCCCGGCCGCCCTCGTCGGTGGTTCGCGCATGGCCCATCCGGGGCGAGGTGTTGCTGGCGTCGGACACCTCGCAGATCAACTTGTCATGCCGGATCATGCGCAGCCTGACGGGTCCGGTGCCGTGCCGGATGGCGTTGGTGACCAACTCGCTGACCACCAGTTCCGTGGTCATCACCAGGTCGTCCAGCTGCCATCCGAGCAGCTGGCGGACAGCCAGCTCCCTGGCGCTCGCGACGATCGCCGGATCCGTCGGCAGATCCCACGAGGCGACCCGGTCTGCGCCCAGCGCATGCGGCCGCGCCAGGAGCAGCGCGACATCATCGGTCTGCGGGCCGGTCAGCAGGTTGTTCACGACCGCCGAGCACAGCTCCTCCGGCGGCAGGCCGGATTGCGCGAGCACATCGCTGAGGCGGGACAGTCCGACGTCGATGTCCTGGTCACTGCTCTCGATCAGGCCATCGGTGTAGAGGGCGATCAGGCTTCCCTCGGGGAGGGATATCTCGGCGGACTCGAAGGGCAACGATCCGAGGCCCAGCGGAGGGCCCGCCGGAAGGTCCGGGAAGACGACCTTGCCGCCGGGGGCGACCACGGCGGGCGGCGGATGTCCGGCCCGGGCCATGGTGCACAACTGGGTGACCGGGTCGTAGACGGCATAGAGGCAGGTGGCGCCAAGTACCGCGGTGGCGATGGGCTCGTCGTCGCCGTCCTTCTCCTCCGTCAGGCGGATCACCAGGTCGTCCAGGTGGGCCAGCAGCTCGTCGGGCGGCAGGTCCATGTCGGCGAGCGTCTGTACGGCGGTGCGCAGCCTGCCCATGGTCGCCGCGGCGTTGAGGCCGTGCCCGACGACGTCACCGACGACCAGGGCGATCCGGGCGCCGGACAGCTGGATCACGTCGAACCAGTCACCGCTCACCCCTTCCCGGGCATCGGCCGGCAGATAGCGCGAGGCGACCTCCATGGCGGTCCCGCCGTTCAGCCCCTGCGGGAGCAGACTGCGCTGCAGGGCCAGCGCCGCGGCGTGCTCACGGGTATAGCGGCGGGCGTTCTCCACCCACACCGCGGCTCGGCTGACAAGCTCCTCGGCGAGCAGCAGATCGTCCTCCTCGAACGGCTGCGGATGCTCCGTGCGGATGAAGGTGGCCACTCCCAGTACGGTGCCGCGCGCGGACAGCGGCACCCACATCGCCGAGGGCGCCCCGAACTCCTTCATGCTCTCGGCCCGGGCCGGGTCCTCGGCGACCCACGGCGTGGTGTCGGGGTCCAGGCACGGTTCCAGAATCGAGGTGTCGTTGACCATGCTCTGGATGTACGGCGACGACATGGGGGCGGCGATCGGGTCGCCGGTGGCGATCACCGACTCCGGACAGCCCTCGTGGATCGACTGCTGCCCGGCACGCCGCGCCGGATATGTTCCGTCGGGCGTCCGCGAACCGGGTTCCTCACCGGCCAGCACGGCTTCCAGCAGATCGACGGTCACGAAGTCGGCGAGCCTCGGCACCGAGAAGTCGGCCAGCTCCTGGGCGGTCCGCATCACATTCAGCGTGCCCCCGATACAGGCGCTGGCCTCGCTGAGCAGGGCCAGGCGCTCCCGGGCCCGCCATCGGTCGGTGACGTCCATGCCCATGTAGCACACGCCCAGCGGGCTGCCGTCCGGGTCGTCGAGCCGGAAGAAGGAGGTGGAGTAGGCGTGTTCCTGGTAGGGGTCCGCCCAGGTCCAGCCCCGGTACTCGTAGTCGATGACCGGCACGCCGGTCTCCAGCACCCGCCGCATCTGTGCTTCGAGCGCCCCGGTGTTCAGGCCCGGCAACGAGTCCGACATCCGGCGCCCGAGCCGCTCGTCGCGCGGCACACCGCCGTAACGCTCCAGGGTGTCGTTCATCCACACGTACCGCAGGTCCGGGCTGAGTACGGCCATGCCGAGCGGTGAGCGGGTGAGAAAGCCTTCCAGCACCTCCCCGTTGACCGCCCAGGTCGGGGCCTTCGACACGTCGATCGCCGATACGAGCCAGGCCTTGCGGTCGTCGGTGTCGGACATCGCGGTCACCCGTAGCCCGACCTCGATACGGCGGCCGTCACTGTGCCGGGCGCCCACCAGGCCGCCCCAGCTCTCCCGGGTCCCGCACTCCACGGCGACCTCGGCCGCCCGTGCCGCGTCCTCGGGCTGCGCCAGCAGCATGGCAGCGGAGCGGTCGAGGACCTCCGCCGTGCCATAGCCGAGAAGCCGCTCAGCGGCTCCCGTCCAGCCGATGACCGTGCCCTTCGCGTCGATCACCGCGGCGGCCACATTCGCCATCTCGAACGGCCCATGCGTTCCGTCCGGTGTTACCTCCTTGGGGAACATCATGACGGCCGTCCCATCTAGCGGATGGCATTTGGGTCATTCTATGAGTTATTGCCCCGCACTGCTCCCCTCGGATCACACCTGGATCCCGCTCCACTCCTGGGCCGCGCTCCACTCCTGGGCCGCGCTCCACCCCTGGGCCGCGCTCCACCCCTGGGCCTCACTCCACCCCTGGGCCTCACTCCGCTCTGAGCCGCGCTCCACTCCTGGACCTCGCCCCACTCTGAGCCTCGCCCCACTCCTGGGCCTCGCCCCCTCCTGGGCCGCGCTCTACTCCTGGCTCTCGCCGGTGGTGAGCCGGGCGATCATCAACGCCACCAGGATGATCGCGCCGTAGATGGCCTGGATCCAGAAGGACGACACCTGCGCCAGGGTGAGCAGGTTCTCCAGCATGCCCAGCAGCAGGACCCCGAGCAGCGCCCCGGCCAGGGATCCCTTGCCGCCGTTCAGGCTGATGCCGCCGATGACAGCGGCCGCGAACACGGTGAAGATGAGGCCCTGACCCTGATTGGCGTTGATCGCCCCGACCCGTCCGGCGATCACCAGACCGGCCAGCGCGGCCAGGGTCCCGCCGATGACCAGAACTCCCCAGGCCACCCGGTCGACCCGGATGCCCGCGGCCCGCGCCGCGGGGGCGTTGCCGCCCACCGCGTACACCGCCCGTCCCCATCGGTGGTAGCGCAGCGCCCACCCGGCGACAGCGAAGCAGGCGCCGGCCACCCACACGGAGACGGGGACGCCGAGCCAGCTGTCGGACCCGAGGGCCAAGAACGCGGCGGGTGCGTCGAACAGGGTTTTACCGGACACCATGCCGACCAGGACTCCGCGCAGCACGATGTTCATCGCCAGGGTCACGATGAATCCGTTGAGCTGGAGCTTGACGATCAGCAGACCGTTCACGGCCCCGATCAGCGCCCCGGTGAGCGGAATGATCAGCAGGCCGAACCAGGTGGGCAACTCGCTGCCGAAACCCGCCGAGGCAGCCGGGATCACGGCCATGAAGCCGAGGGCCGGGGCGAGCCCCGCGATCGACTCCAGCGAGAGGTCCATCTTGCCGCTGATCAGGATCATCGCCTCGGCGAGCACCAGCAGTCCGAGCGCCGAGGAGGCGCTGAGCACGTTCAGCAGGTTGTCCCGCTCAAGGAAGCTCTCGTTGCTGACCGCACCGATGACCAGCAGCAGGAGGACCGCGGGCAACAGCGCCAGGTCGCGGACCCGGCCCAGGGCGATCGCACGGACGGGGTGGCGGACCGCTCTGTCCGGCCCGCCACCGGGCGTCGGGCCTTTCGTCCGGCCGCTCGGCGCGGTGTCATTCATGTCCGGTGCCGACCCCTTCGATCGAGGCCACCAGCTCTTCGTCGGTCCAGCCGACGGTGTACTCGGCGGCGAGAGAGCCGTTGAACATCACCAGCACACGGTCACAGGTCCGCAGGTCCGCCAGCTCGTCCGAAACGACGAGCGCCGCGCGTCCCGCGGCCCTGGCGCGGTCGACGACCGACAGCAGCGCCCGCTTGGACTGCACGTCGACACCCGCCGTCGGATTGATGAGCACCAGTACACGCGGGTCGGTGGCCAGCGCCCGGCCCATGACGACCTTCTGCTGATTACCGCCCGACAGGTCCTTGACCGGCTGGGCCGGGCCGTCCGTTCTGATGTCGAGACCGGTGATCGTCCGCCGGGCGAAGGCGTCCCGGGACGAGCGCGAGATCACGCCCAGCCGCCCCAGCCGGCCCATGATGGTCATGGACGCGTTCTCGGCGACCGACAGCTCCGGTACCAGCCCTTCATGGTGCCGGTCGCGCGGCACACAGCCCACGCCCGCCGCGAGCGCCGAGGGGACGCTGCCCGGCCGCGTCGGACGGCCGAGAACCTCGATCCGCCCGCTGTCGGGCCGGTACAGCCCGGCCAGCGCCTCGGCGACCTGATGACTCCCGGAACCCGCGAGCCCGGTCAGCCCCACCGTCTCGCCGGACCGGATGGCGAAGCTGACCTCCGTGAAATGCGGGCCACTCAGCCGGTGCACCCGGACGGCCACGGGCGCGTCCGCCGACGGCGACCGGATCACGCCGTGGTCGGGGGCCGCACCCACGCCCCGGCCTCCGGTCATCGCCTCGATGAGTTCGGTTCTGCCCAGCTCGCCCACGGGTGCCGTGGTGATCCAGCGGGCGTCCCGGAAGACGGTGACGACCTGGCAGACGGCGTAGATCTCCTCCAGATGGTGGGAGATGTAGAGGAAGGTGATCCCGGCCCGCTGCAATCGCCGGACATGGGTGAACAGGCGGTCGATCGCCCGACTGTCCAGCTGGGCTGTCGGCTCGTCCAGAATGATGAACCGGGTTCCGCGCGAGATCGATCTCGCGATCTCGACCATCTTGGCGTCCTCGACGGTGAGCCTGCCCGCCGGCACGTTCTCGTCGACCTCCACACCCCATGCGTCCAGCAGCTCGCGAGCCGCCCGGCGCATCCGCCGCCAGCTGATCACCTGGCCTCGAACCGTGGGTTGCCGGTTGACGTGCAGGTTCTCAGCGACAGTGAGATCGGGGATGATCGTCGACTGCTGGTAGACGCAGGCGACCCGCCGCTGCCAGGCCTCACGGTCCGCCAGGCCGGGCGCGGGTTCGCCGTCGAACAGGACAACGCCGCGGTCCGGCCGCTGCAGTCCGGTCAGGATGGCCACCAGGGTCGACTTGCCGGCCCCGTTACGGCCGACCAGGGCGTGCGACTCACCGGCCCGGACGGCGATCCGCACGTCGTCCAGGGCCACGGTGGGCCCGTAGCGCTTACAGATCCCGTGGGCCTCGGCCACCGCGCGGCGATCGGCGCCCTCGGCGCGGGGTTCGGTCAGTGGCGTCCGGTTCATCGCGGTCTCGCTTCCTGGGTGCCCGGAGGGGGACGGTCTCCCGGGTGTCAGGAGGTCTTGCGGATCTGGTTGCCCCACAGCGACGCGTCGTCGACATTGGCCTTGGTCACCAGCGGTGCCGGGAGCTGGTCCTCCAGGATTCCGCTGGGCAGCCGGACGATGGTGCTGTCGTGGTCGGTCGGGCCCGGGCGGAAGGTCTGGCCCTCCATCGCCCGCTTGATGTAGTAGATGCCGTATTTGGCGTACTGGTCGGCCGGCTGGGAGACGGTCGCATCGATCAGGCCCTCGCGGATCGCATCCAGCTCCTGCGGGATGCCGTCGTTGGAGACGATCACGACGTGCCTGGGATCACCGGCCGCCACCAGCGCGTTGTGCCGCCGCAGCGTGCTCAGTGTGGGGGCCAGATACACGCCGCCGGCCTGCATGTAGATGCCCTTGATATCGGGGTTGGCGGTGTACAGCGCCTCCAGGCCGGCCGCCGCCCTCTCCGCCTTCCAGGCGGCGGGAATGTCCAGCACCTTGATGCCCGGGTAGTTCTTCTCGACGCAGGAGCTGAACGCCTCCGAGCGATCCCGCCCGTTGACCGACGCCAAGTCGCCCTGGATCTGTACGACCTTGCCGGTCCTCACCGCGTCGCCGACCTGGCGGCAGGCCTTCTCCCCGTAGGCGCGGTTGTCCGCCCTGACCACCATCGCGACCTTGCCCTTGTCCGGCGCCACGTCGACGGCGACCACCGGCACGTCCTTGCGCTGCGCGGCGTTCAGCCCGGCGACGATCGCCGCGGAGTCCAGCGGCGAGACGACCAGGCCCTTCACGTTCTGGGCGAGCAGGTTCTGGATGTCGGTGATCTGTTTGCTCGGATCCGAGTCGGAGTTCACCGTCTGAAGGAGGCGGACGTCCTGGTCGGCGGCCTGCTTGGGAACGTAGGACTCGTAGGACTCCCAGAACGGTGAGGTGAGCAGCGGCAGCACCACCCCGACCTTGCCCGAAGCGGTGTCTGTGGTGCTGCTCGTGCCCCCACCGCAGGCGGTGACGGCCGACCCGCAGCCGAGTGCGAGGGCTGTCCCGACAGCGGCGATGCGTCGCTTCATGGTGCTCGGCTCCGAGTGAGTGGTCTGTGGTCGGTCAGGTCAGTGGAAGGAGTCCGGACGGGTGCGGATGCCCTGTATCCCTCCGTCCACGGCGAGTGCCGTCCCGGTGGTGGCACCGGCCAACGGCCCGGCGAGATACGCGATGGCGTCCGCGACCTGCTGGGCGGTGACCAGGCGGCCGGTGGGCTGGCGGGCGACGAGAGCGGCGCGTTCGGCCTCCGGGTCGTCGGAATGTTCGAGCAGTCGGCGCACCCAGGGGGTGTCCACGGTGCCTGGGGTGACGCAGTTGACCCGGATGCCCTCGCCGATGTGGTCGGCGGCCATCGCCAGGGTCAGCGCGAGCACCGCGCCCTTGCTGGCCGCGTACAGCGCCCGCTGCGGCAGCCCGGCCAGCGCCGCGACCGAACAGGTGTTGACGATGGCCGCGCTGGGAGACCGGCGCAGATACGGCAGTGCCGCCCGGCTGGTGCGGACGATGCCCAGCACATTGACGTCCAGCACGTGGTGCCATTCCTCGTCCGCGTTGTCCTCGACGGTGCCCAGCGCGCCGATGCCGGCGTTGTTGACCAGCACATCCAGGCCTCCGAACAGGTCCGCCGCCCGCCTCACGGCGTCGGCCACCGATGCGGCGTCCCCGACATCGGCCTGTACCACGTGCAACCGTGCGGGCACGCGGCCAGGATTCCGGTCGAGCACCGCCACCCGGCACCCTCTCGCGGCCAGGGTCTCGGCGGTGGCGAGGCCGATCCCGGACGCCCCGCCGGTGACGACCGCGGCCAGTCCCTGGAATTCCTCATCCGGGTTCACGCCGGGGAGCCCTCAGCCGGTGGCACGTCGTACGGGGTCTGCCAGGCGGCGCCGCCGGGGAACGCGTACGCGGCCAACGACTCGGGCCGCATGGTCGAGCTGAAGCCGTGGGCGGTCGGGGCCGC
This sequence comes from Streptomyces resistomycificus, assembly GCF_001514265.1. GTDB lineage: Bacteria > Actinomycetota > Actinomycetes > Streptomycetales > Streptomycetaceae > Streptomyces > Streptomyces resistomycificus. The sequence goes on from NZ_KQ948991.1 coordinate 110,762, forward strand.
GTACCGCCCACGGACGATCACGACCGGGTCGAGGAAATGCTCGTGCAGATGATCCACGTACTCGATGACCCGGTCCTGGAGGGTGCCGGAGACCGCCAGGTAGTCGAACATCGCCAGATGCTGCACGAGTTCGCACAGGCCCACCCCGCCCGCGTGCGGGCACACCGGAACCCCGAACTTGGCCGCGAGCAGGAGGATCGCCAGGTTCTCGTTGACTCCCCCGACCCGGCAGGCGTCCAACTGCAGAATGTCCAGCGCGTCCGCCTGGAGCAGTTGCTTGAACATCACCCGGTTGTGCACATGTTCGCCTGTCGCCACCCGCACCGGCGCCACCTCCCGGCGGATCGCCGCGAGACCGAGAATGTCATCCGGGCTGGTCGGCTCCTCGATCCAGTACGGGTCGAACTCCGCCAGCCGCCGGATCCACCCGACGGCCTCGGCGACCCCCCAGCGCTGATTGGCGTCCAGTGCCATCCGCACCCCGGGGCCGATCGCCCCCCGCGCGGTACGGCACCGCCGCTCATCGTCATCCAGATCGGCGCCGACCTTGAGTTTGATCTGCCTGAACCCACCGTCCACGGCCTCCCGGGCAAGCCCCGCGACCTTGCTGTCCGGGTAACCGAGCCAGCCGGGAGACGTGGCATACGCCGGATACCCCTCGGCGAGCAGCCGCGCCTCCCGCTCCTTCATCCCGCCCCGCGCCCGCCGCAACATCCCCAGCGCCTCATCGGGGGTCAGTGCGTCTTCCACATAACGGAAGTCGATCAACGCGACCACCTGCTCGGGCGCGAGGTCGGCGAGCAGCTTCCACAGCGGCTTCTCCTCCCGCTTCGCGTACAGATCCCACACGGCGTTCACCACGGCCCCGATGGCCATGTGCACCACGCCCTTCTCCGGCCCCAGCCATCGCAGCTGGCTGTCGCCGACGAGCGAGCGGCAGAACCCCCCGAGGTCGGTCAGGACCTCTGCCAGCCGTAGGCCGACGACATGCGGACGCAACGCGTTGATCGCGGCCACCTCGACCTCGTTGCCCCGCCCGATGGTGAAGCAGAACCCGTGCCCCTCCAGCCCGTCCCCGACATCGGTGCGGATGATCACGTATGACGCCGAATAGTCCGGATCAGGATTCATCGCGTCCGACCCTTCAAGCCGACGAGACGTGGGAAACCGGATGTCGTAGGCGTCCAGCGCCGTGATCCGCCCCCGCGCCGGGCGGGGCCTCATGGCGGGCGGCTCATCGACGTCATCGGGAGGACTCCAGAGAAATCAGGCCTGGCGGCAAGCTTGGACACCCCAAATGAGTGTATATCGCCCAAAAGCCCCGACCTCGCTACTGCCTCCCTGTGTCTCCCGACGGGGGGCCTGGACTCCGGGGCCCGCCTCGAGCGGGTCGCCCACGACGCGCCAACTGCGCGGCCTCCACAAGAGCCTCGCGATCTGACGACTTCGGACAACGCGTCGATCGCGCGCCACGCGCCTCTGAACGCGAGAGGACCGTCGGCCCCATCTTGCGCCGCGACGCCCTCGGCCGGGTGATGGTCGCCACGCCAACGCCCATGGCGACGCCGAACGTTACTCCGCCGCTCACGATCACCGACGCCTACACGACCCACGCAAACAGCAGCGCCTGGTGAAAAAGCAAAAGCCCCAGGTCACGGCGAGTGAGTCCTGAGGCTTCCACAGAGCCGCCTTCGGGATTCGAACCCGAGACCTACGCATTACGAGTGCGTTGCTCTGGCCATCTGAGCTAAGGCGGCGCGCTGTTCGCACCATGGTGCGGTCAGCAACGTCGGTAAGTCTACACAGTTTCCAGGGGTGCTCCGTACCAGCCCCGGGGGTGGGGGAACCGGGGTTGGTGGTGGTCGGCGGCAGCGGCTATGAGCAGCGCTTTCCGTTCGTCGGAGGGGTGCCGCGGAGCAGGTACGCGTTGATCGTGGAGTCGATGCAGGTGCTGCCGCGGCCGTAGGCGGTGTGGCCGTCGCCCTCGTAGGTGAGGAGGCGTGCGGAGGAGAGCTGGGCGGACAGGCCCCGGGCCCAGCGGTAGGGGGTTGCCGGGTCGCGGGTGGTGCCGACCACGATGATCGGGGCCGCGCCCTTCGCCTCGATGCGGTGCGGTTCGCCGGTGGCCCGAACCGGCCAGTACGCGCAGTTCAGGGAGGCCCAGGCGAGACCCTCGCCGAAGACCGGGGACGCCTTCTCGAAGGCGGGGAGGTTCCTTCGGACCTCGTCCGGGCTGTCGAAGGCGGCCGGGAGGTCGAGACAGTTCACGGCGGCGTTGGCGAACATCATGTTCTCGTAGCGACCGTCGGCGTCGCGCTCGTAGTAGCTGTCGGAGAGGACGAGCAGGCCCGCGCCGTCGTTCTCCTTCATCGCCGAGGTCAGCGCCTCGCGCAACTGCGCCCAGCTCCCCTCGTCGTACATCGCCGCGATCACACCGGTGGTGGCGAGGGACTCGCCGAGCTCGCGGCCGTCCGCGTCGCCGGTGGGGATCGGGCGGGCGTCCAGCTTCTCGAAGAAGGCGTTGAGGTTGCGGCCGACCTGGCCGGGCTTCGTGCCCTTGCCCCCCAGCGGGCAGTCCGGCTGCTGCACGCAGTCCTTCGCGAACGACTGGAACGCCGTCTCGAAGCCGGCGGTCTGCTCGATGTTCAGCCGTCGCGCGGGCAGCGAGGGGTCCATCGCACCGTCCAGGACCAGGCGGCCCGCCCGCTCCGGGAAGAGGCCCGCGTACGTCGCCCCGAGGAACGTCCCGTAGGACGCCCCCACGTAGTTGAGCCTGGGGTCGCGCAGCGCCGCCCGCACCAGGTCCATGTCGCGGGCCGCCTCGACCGTGGACACATGGCGCAGCAGCCGGGGCGACTGGGCGCCGCAGCCCTCCGCGAACCCCTTGTACGCGTCGACCAGTGCGGTGGTCTCCCGCTCGTCGTCGGGCGTGGAGTCCGTCTGCGTGTACGCGTCCATGGCCCGCCCACCGAGGCATTCGACGGGCTCGCTGCGGGCTACTCCGCGCGGGTCGACGGCCACCATGTCGTAGCGGGCGCGGACCTCGGCCGGGTAGCCGATCCCCGCGTACGCCTGGAGGTAGCCGATCGCCGAACCGCCCGGCCCGCCCGGGTTCACCAGCAGCGATCCGAGTCGCTTGCCCGGCCCTGTGGCCTTCTTGCGGGCGACCGCGAGCCGGATGTCGCCGTCCGTCGGCTTCGCGTAGTCGAGCGGCGCCTTCAGGGTGGCGCACTGGAAGCCGGGGACGCCGCAGCTACGCCAGTGCACCCGCTGCCCGTAGTACGAAGCGAGGGCGGCCGGCGTGGCCTGGGGCAGTGCGGCCAGCGCCGCGTGGGCCGCCGCGCCGCCGGAACTCGTCGCACTCCCCGAGGAGCACGCGGAGACGAGCAGCGCCGCGGCGGCGAGGAGGGCCCCGCCGGTACGGGATCGGCGGGTGCGGCGGTGCGCGGCGGGCGGTTCGGTCTGGTCTGGCATGAGGAGGGGGCGGGAGCTGCGCCTGATGTGCATCAACCGAGCGTAACTCTGCGCAGCGGCTTGAATGCTCTGAGTGCATGCCATGGCTCGTACGAGTGACATGGTCAACTTCCTGGGGGTGAGCTCCGTCAGCCCGCTCTCAGCGCCATCGTCATCGCCTCCACCGCGAGCAGCGGTGCCACGTTGCGGTCGAGGGCGTCGCGGCACGCGGCGATCGCCTCGATGCGGCGGAGCGTGGACTCCGGGGAGCCGGCGCGGGCGAGCCGCTCCAGGGCGTCCTCCGCGTCGGCGTTGGAGATCGCCACCCGGGAGCCGAGCTGCAGGGCGAGGACGTCGCGGTAGAACCCGGTGAGGTCGGTCAGGGCGAGGTCGAGGCTGTCGCGCTGCGTACGCGTCCGGCGTCGCTTCTGCTTGTCCTCCAGGTCCTTCATGACACCCGCCGTGCCTCGCGGCATCCGGCCGCCCTGGACCGCGCCCATCGCGGCCTTCAGCTCCTCCGTCTCCTTGCCGTCCATCTCCTCGGCCAGCACCTTGGCGTCCTCGCTGGCCGCGTCGACCAGTTCCTGCGCGGCTCGGAGACAACCGCCGACGTCCTCGACGCGCAGTGGCAGCTTCAGGACGGCTGCCCTGCGCTCACGGGCGGCCGGGTCGGTGGCGAGGCGACGGGCCCGGTCGACGTGCCCCTGTGTGGCGCGCGCCGCTGCCATGGCGGCGGCCGGTTCGACCCCCTCCCGGCGTACGAGCATGTCGGCGACGGCGTCGACCGACGGCGTCGACAGGTTCAGGTGCCGGCAGCGGGAGCGGATGGTGGGCAGGACGTCCTCGATGGAGGGGGCGCACAGCAGCCAGACCGTGCGGGGGGCGGGCTCCTCCACGGCCTTGAGGACGGCGTTGGCCGACTTCTCGTTCAGCCGCTCGGCGTCCTCCACGAGGATGACCTGCCAACGGCCGTTCGCAGGCGAGGTGAACGACTTGCGGACGGTGTCCCGCATGTCGTCGGCGAGGATCTGCGAGCCGACCGCCGCGACCGTGCTGACGTCGGCGTGGGTGCCGATGAGGGCCGTGTGGCAGCCGTCGCAGAAGCCGCAGCCGGGGATGCCGCCGAGGGCGCGGTCCGGGCTGACACACTGCAGCGCGGCGGCGAAGGCCCGCGCCGCCTGGTTGCGCCCCGCGCCGGGCGGCCCCGTGAACAGCCAGGCGTGGGTCATCTTCGACGCCTCGGGCGGCGGCGCGGCGGTGGCGGCCGCGGTGACCAGGGCGTCGGCGTCCCTAGCAGCGGCACCGAGCTGCTCGCTCACCCTCTCCTGCCCGACCAGGTCGTCCCAGACGGCCATCCCTCACCCCGCTCTTTCGTCACGTTCCGCGTCGCGGGTTCCATTGTGCGGGGTGGGACTGACAACGGGACGGGGTGGACCGGGCCGCCCGCTCAGCCGGCACCCCCGCACGCGCAGCGGGAACCCCGTCGGCGCGGGCGGCACCCCGCACGTGCGGCCGACACCCCGCAAGCGCGGCCGACACCCCGCAAGCGCGGGCGAGCGAATCCACCGCCTCGCGCCTTCCCGGCCGTCCCACCCGAGAGACGCATCGTCACCCACGAGGCCCAGCCCCGACCGTCAAGCCCAGCCCGGCACGGCGCCACCGAGCCCAGGCCCGACCGTGAGGCCCAGCCCAGCCCGGCACCACCGGTCAAGCCCGCCCGGCCGCCGAGCCCAGGCCTGCACATCAGGCCCCGCCCCCACCGACAGGGTCAGCCCCGCCGACCCCGCCCGCGCCGACCTCGTCCCTCGTCGGGATCGTCATCGCCGCGCGGACCGAGCAGTTCGTCCGCCAGCGTCGGCAGATCGTCGAGCGGCGTCTCCTCGGCCCAGTCCGACCGCGCCCGTCGCCGAGGTGCCCCGGTCTCGTCGACCTGCGGCAGCTCACGCGTGCGGTCCTCGGTCCCGTCGGGCCGAACCCCGGTCTGGCCCTCGTCCTCACGGAAGAAGCCCCGCGGAACCCGGTCGGAGGGAGCCTCGCCCCTCACGGGAGGCAGTACGGCCGTCTCGTCCGCGGCACCAGCCGGCTCCGCCGAAGCGTCACCACCCGGAGAAACCGGCGGCAGCACCGCGGTCTCGTCCGCCGCACCCGAAGGCACCGGCGGCAGCACCGCGGTCTCATCCGCCGCACCCGGCGGAACCGGCGGCTGCGGCAGCTCGGCCGTCACCTCGGCGTCCGGACCACCGGCAGCGGCCTCGCTCCCGGATGTCCGTCCGCCCGCACGCCCGTCCCGTACGGGACGCAGCACTGTGGTCTCGTCCGTGGCCCTCGAAGGCACGGGCGGCAGCACCGCGGTCTCGTCCGCCGGCCCGCCGGTCGCGTTCGTCGGCGTCACGAAGGGCGTCGCCACGGTCGCCGCGTCCGAAGCCGCACCCGCACCCGCACCCGCACCCGCACCGGAACGCGTGGTCCTGGGCGCCGTCGACTTGGGCCCGGCCTCCGCCGCGGCCGCCGCCTGCTCGGCCAGCCGCCGGGCCTCCTCGGCCCGGATCAGTGCCTCTTCGGCCTTCCGCTGCTTCTCCAGGCGCCGCGTCTCGGCCTCGGCGCGCAGTCGCGCCTCCTCCTCGGCCTGCTTGCGCAGCCGGTCCGCCTCAGCCTTCCGCCGTGCCTCCTCCTCGGCGCGCGCCTTCTCCTCCGCGAGGAGCCGCTTGCGATCCTCCTCGGCACGGCGACGCGCTTCCTCGGCCCGTACCCGGGCCTCCTCCGCCTGCCGTTCGGCCTCGCGCCGCTGCGCCTCCTCCAGCTCGCGCCGCTTGCGCTCCTCCTCCTCGGCGCGCAGCCGCTCGAGCTGCTCCTGGCGCTCGCGCTCCAGGCGCTCCTCCTCGGCCTTGCGGGCGGCCTCTTCCTCCGCCTTGCGCCGGGCTTCTTCCTCGGCCTTGCGGCGAGCCTCCTCCTGGGCCTGGATCTCGGCCTCGGACAGCGGAAGCATCTGGTCGAGCCGGTGGCGTACGACGGTCGTGACGGCCTCGGGCTCCTGGCCGGCGTCCACGACCAGGTACCGCCCCGGGTCGGCGGCGGCCAGCGTCAGGAAGCCGGACCGCACGCGCGCGTGGAACTCGGCCGGCTCCGACTCCAGCCGGTCAGGCGCCTCGGTGAACCGCTCGCGCGCGATCTCCGGCGAGACGTCGAGAAGCACGGTCAGATGGGGCACCAGCCCGTTGGTCGCCCAGCGGTTGATACGCGCGATCTCGGTCGGGGACAGATCACGGCCGGCCCCCTGGTAGGCCACCGACGAGTCGATGTAGCGGTCGGAGACGACCACCGCACCGCGCTCCAGTGCGGGCCGCACCACGGTGTCCACGTGCTCCGCGCGGTCCGCCGCGTACAGCAGCGCCTCCGCCCGGTGGGAGAGCCCCGCCGACGACACGTCCAGCAGGATCGACCGCAGCCGCTTGCCCACCGGGGTGGCCCCCGGCTCGCGTGTCACCACGACCTCGTGGCCCTTGGCCCTGATCCACTCGGCGAGCGCCTCGGCCTGGGTGGACTTCCCGGCGCCGTCGCCACCTTCCAGGGCGATGAAAAAACCGGTGTCGGCGGGCACCGTCACAGGGTCGTCACCGCCGAGCAGCGCGTCCCGCAGGTCGTGGCGCAGCGGCACGCCGGAGCGGTCGTCGACCTTGGCCAGCACCAGCGCGGCCACCGGCAGCAGCAGCGCGCCGACCAGCATCAGGGTGAACGCCGCGCCGCCGTGCGCGAACACGAACTTGCCGTTCTCCAGGCGGTGCGGGCCGATCGCCGCCGCCACCAGGGGCGCCACCAGCGCGCCCAGCGCCACGGAGACCCGCACGACCGCGTGCAGGTGCTCGGTCGTCCGCCCCCGCCGGTACTCCTCGGCCTCCAGGTCGAGCAGGGTGTGCCCGGTGTTGGCGGCCACGCCCGCGCCGACGCCGGCCAGCGCGACGATCAGCACCACGCTGGTGACGTCCGGGACGAGCCCGGCGGCCAGCAGCGCGACGCCGGTGAAGGCCACCGCCAGCGACAGCAGGCGGCGGCGTGACAGCGTCGGCAGCAGGGAGGGCGCCGTACGGATACCGACGACCACACCGCCGGTCAGCGCCCCGACCAGCAGCCCGTACAGCACCGGGCCGCCTCCCAGGTCCTTGGCGTGCAGCACCGACACGCCGACCACGGCCGCCACCGCCCCGGCGACCGCCGCGCAGGCGAACACCAGCAGCGGGATCGCACCGGTACGGCCCTTGTCGGTGCCGGTGCCCGTCTTGGGGCGGCGCAGCCCCTCCAGCGGCGAACGCGCGCGCGGGGTGCGCGTGTCGGGCAGCTCCAGGAAGGTCAGCACGGACAGGGACGCGGCGAACAGTCCGGCCGCGACATACGAGGGCAGGGCCGCCTGGTGCTGGGCGAACCAGGAGATGCCCGAGCCCAGCAGGTTGTTGAGCAGACCCGCGACGACCAGGACGGCGGCCGCGAGCGGGATCGCCACGAAAGTCGTGCGCAGCGACAGGCGGCGCAGCGCGTCCATGTGGTCAGGCAGCGGTCGTACCGTCGCGCCCTCGGGGGGCGGGGCCGGCAGCAGTGCGGGGGCCGCGCTCTCGCGGCACACCGTCCAGAAGCGCTCGGCGACACCGGTCACGAACGCGGTGACCAGCAGGACGGCCAGCGCGTCCTGGGGCGTCCAGTCGATCCACAGGGGCGCCACGATGAGCACCGCGGCCCGCAGTCCGTCCGCGCCGACCATGGTCCAGCGGCGGTCCAGAGGGCCGTCCTGGGCGGTGAGCGAGGTCAGCGGGCCGAGGAGGACTGCTCCGAAGAGCAGCGTCGCGAGGATGCGCACCCCGAAAACGGTCGCCACTGCGAACGCCACGCCCCGGTAGCCGCCGCCGAACGAGCCCTCGGCGATCGCCGCCTGGAGGGCGAGGACGACCAGCACCAGAAGCGCGAGGGTGTCACCGACACCGCCGACGAGTTGGGCGCTCCACAGCCGTTTCAGCTGCGGTCGGCGCAGCAGGGCGCGGACGGCGCGCTCGCGGGAGTCCGCGACCAGGGCGTCGTCGGGGGCCGGGTGAGGGGCCGTTGGCTGATCGGCTGGGGTCATGCATTCAGCCTATCGGGACGCACCGACAGGCCGGGGTGCCCGTCCGAACGTGTGCACGCCCCGACACCAAAGTGATGCCGGGGCGTTCGTTTTGCGAACCCGCGGTGGAGAAACGGCGGGGAAATCAGGCGTCGCTCAGTCCTCGGCCGCCGTCTTCGATGCCGCCGCCTTCTTCGCGGTGGTCTTCTTGGCGGTCGTCTTCTTCGCCGCCGTGGTCGTCTTCTTGGCGGCGGTCTTCTTCGCGGTCGTCGCCTTCTTGGCCGGAGCCTTCTTGGCGGGCGCCTTCTTCGCCGTCTTCTTGGCGGGCGCCTTGGCGCGCTTCTCGGCGAGCAGTTCGAAGCCGCGCTCGGGGGTGATCTCCTCGACGCTGTCGCCGGAGCGCAGGGTCGCGTTGGTCTCCCCGTCGGTGACGTACGGCCCGAAGCGGCCGTCCTTGACGACGACCGGCTTCCCGCTGACCGGGTCCGCGCCCAGTTCCTTCAGCGGCGGCTTGGCGGCGGCCCGGCCGCGCTGCTTGGGCTGGGAGTAGATCTCCAGCGCCTCTTCGAGAGTGATCGTGAAGAGCTGGTCCTCGGCCTGCAACGACCGCGAGTCCGTGCCCTTCTTCAGGTACGGGCCGTAACGGCCGTTCTGCGCGGTGATCTCCACGCCCTCGGCGTCCTTGCCCACCACACGCGGCAGCGACATCAGCTTGAGGGCGTCCGCGAGGGTCACCGTGTCGAGGGACATCGACTTGAACAGCGAGGCCGTACGCGGCTTCACGGCGTTCTTGCCGGTCTTCGGGGTGCCCTCGGGGAGCACCTCGGTGACGTACGGGCCGTAGCGGCCGTCCCGGGCGATGATCTGGTGGCCCGTCGCCGGGTCGGCGCCGAGCTCGAAGTCGCCGCTCGGCTTGGCGAGCAGTTCCTCCGCGAGCTCGACGGAGAGCTCGTCGGGCGCCAGGTCCTCGGGGACGTCAGCGCGCTGGTGGTTCTCGGAGTCCTTCTCACCGCGCTCGATGTACGGGCCGTAGCGCCCGACCCGCAGCACGATGTCGTTGCCCACCGGGAACGACGACACCTCCCGCGCGTCGATCGCGCCCAGGTCGGTGACGAGCTCCTTGAGGCCACCGAGGTGGTCCCCGTCGCCGTTGCCGGCGTCAGCGGCACCGCCCGGGCTCCCCGCGGCGAAGCCGCTGTCGGGCACCGTCTCGCCGAAGTAGAAGCGCCTGAGCCACGGCACGGCCTGGGCCTCACCGCGGGCGATGCGGTCGAGGTCGTCCTCCATCTTGGCGGTGAAGTCGTAGTCGACGAGCCGCCCGAAGTGCTTCTCCAGCAGGTTGACGACGGCGAAGGACAGGAACGACGGCACCAGGGCCGTGCCCTTCTTGAAGACGTAGCCGCGGTCGAGGATCGTGCCGATGATCGACGCGTAGGTCGACGGACGGCCGATCTCGCGCTCTTCGAGCTCCTTGACCAGGCTGGCCTCGGTGTAGCGGGCCGGGGGCTTGGTGGCGTGCCCGTCGACCGTGATCTCCTCGGCGCTCAGCCGGTCGCCCTCGGCGACCTGTGGCAGACGGCGCTCGCGGTCGTCCAGCTCGGCGTTCGGGTCGTCCGCGCCCTCGACGTAGGCCTTCAGGAAGCCGTGGAAGGTGATCGTCTTGCCGGAGGCGCTGAACTCGACGTCCCGGCCGTCGGTGGCGGTGCCGCCGATCTTGACCGTGACGGAGTTGCCGGTCGCGTCCTTCATCTGGGAGGCGACGGTGCGCTTCCAGATCAGCTCGTACAGCTTGAACTGGTCACCGGTCAGGCCGGTCTCGGCAGGCGTGCGGAAACGATCACCCGAGGGGCGGATCGCCTCGTGCGCCTCCTGAGCGTTCTTGACCTTCCCGGCGTACGTCCGCGGCTGCGCCGGCAGGTAGTCGGCGCCGTACAGCTGTGTGACCTGGGCGCGGGCGGCGGTGACGGCCGTGTCCGACAGGGTCGTGGAGTCCGTACGCATGTAGGTGATGAAGCCGTTCTCGTACAGCTTCTGGGCCACCTGCATGGTCGCCTTCGCGCCGAAGCCGAGCTTGCGCGAGGCCTCCTGCTGGAGCGTCGTCGTACGGAACGGGGCGTACGGCGAGCGGCGGTACGGCTTCGACTCGACGGAGCGCACCGCGAACTGCGTGTTCTCCAGGGCGGCGGCCAGCGCCCGTGCGGCGGCCTCGTCGAGATGGAGGGTGTTCGCGCTCTTGATCTGTCCCAGCGAGTCGAAGTCGCGGCCCTGCGCGACCCGCCTGCCGTCGACGGTCTGGAGGCGGGCGACCAGGGACGACGGGTCGCTCGCGTCGCCTGCCCGGCCGGTCGAGAAGGTGCCCGTCAGGTCCCAGTACTCGGCGGAACGGAACGCGATGCGCTCGCGCTCCCGCTCCACCACGAGCCGGGTCGCGACGGACTGGACGCGGCCGGCCGACAGCCGGGGCATGACCTTCTTCCACAGGACCGGCGAGACCTCGTAGCCGTAGAGACGGTCGAGGATGCGGCGGGTCTCCTGGGCGTCGACCAGCTTCTGGTTCAGCTCGCGCGGGTTGGCGACGGCGGCCTGGATCGCGGCCTTGGTGATCTCGTGGAAGACCATCCGCTTGACCGGGACCTTGGGCTTGAGCACCTCCTGGAGGTGCCAGGCGATCGCCTCGCCCTCGCGGTCCTCATCGGTGGCGAGGAAGAGCTCGTCGGAGTCCTTCAGCAGGTCCTTGAGCTTCTTTACCTGGGCCCTCTTGTCGGCGTTGACCACGTAGATGGGCTGGAAGTCGTGATCGACGTCCACGCCGAGGCGCCGGACCTCTCCGGTGTACTTCTCAGGCACCTCCGCGGCGCCGTTGGGGAGGTCGCGGATGTGCCCGACGCTCGCTTCGACGACGTAGCCGGGGCCGAGATAGCCCTTGATCGTCTTCGCCTTGGCAGGCGACTCGACGATGACGAGTCGGCGGCCGCCCTGTGCGGTCTCGCTGGTCGGGGACAACTTCGCTCTTCTCTCCGGTCGGCGCTGGGGGGCTCTCCCCCGGCCTTGTTCCCGGGGTCGGGTCGTGCTGACGCTGCGGAGTGTGACGGTACATCCCGCCCCCGTGTCAAACGGGAAAAGCCCGCAACGGCCACTCGAACGGTAACCCGACTACCGCCATTCCTGCCGCCCGGAGTGCCCACCGGCCTTTTCGAGCCCATCCGGAGGGTGATCTCCCAATTACCGGAGCCGCAGCTCCCGCGCCGATTCTCACAGCCGGGTGAAGCACCACGCACCCAGTGCCAGCGCGATCAGCGCGGCGGCGCTCGCGACGGTCGCCGATGCGACAGGGCTCACACCGTGGGCGACCGGTTCCCGGTGCCGCACCCGCGCCGCGGTCCACGCCAGCAGCCCGCCTCCGAACAGGGCGAACACCGCCCCCGAGAAGATCGCCGGTCCGCTCTCCATGGCCTGCCCCGCCCCTTTTCTCCCGTCTAGCGTGCTCAGCCCGTGGAGACTGGCACGCGGGGGCGGCGGACAGGCGAACCCCGGGTGAACGCGGGATCGCCGCGGCTGCGGACTCCTTCCGTCCCCTGCTGCCGGCCGGCCTCAGACGGCGCCGGGCGCGGGTATCTTTCCGGTCGTCTTCTGGTTGTCGGCCCGGCCCACCGTGCACACGACCTTGTTGAAGCCCTCGGACCAGTCGTCCTCGTCGGCCACCCAGCCGAACACGGTCCGCTCCTGCCCCGGCGCCCAGACCGACTCGAATTTGTTGCCGCACAGCTTGGTCGCGTTGTCCGTGCCCTTCTTGTACGTCATTCCGCTCGGGGCCTGGACGGTCCCTATCACCTGGTCGGTGTGGGGTTTGCCGCAGTCGGTCAGCGGGGCGTTGTAACTGTCCTCCTGTTCCTCGTAGACCCAGCAGTCACCGACGCTCATCTGACCGACCCACAAATCCGTGCCCGCGTCGCGGAAACGGCCGACCTCACCGCCTATCGCGGCATGGCGGCCCAGTACGAGACACGCCGTACCGCCGCCGGCCGCGGTGAAGCCCTGCTCCGTCGGTACGACGGCGTAGCCGGCCGCGTCCGGCAGCGCGGCGACCAGCGTCCGGGTCTGGTTCTCGCAGCGTTTCGCGCCCTGCTCGCGGGCGTCGGAGTGGTCGGTGGCGGTGTCGACGGCCACGACCTGCCCGTCCGGCCAGTCCTCGGCGCAGTCCACCACCCCGAGGTTCGGCTCCGACTTGAACGGCCTGCCCGACCACACCGCCTGCACGCAGTCCCCGGGCTCCAGAGGGGCTCCGAGCCCGACCACGTCGCCGTACGGCAACACGGGCCCGGCGGGCGACGCCGAACCCTGCGATTCACTCACGCTCGGCGAGGCCGAGTCCTTCGTCACGTCCCGCTTCCTGCCTCCGTCGTCGCCGGTCAACGCGACGACGCCCCATACGCCTCCGGCGATGACGAGTACGGCGGCCACCACCAGAGCGACGAGCGCGACGCGCCTCTTCCCGGGGGACTGCGGGGGCGGCGCCTGTCCGCCTGGGGTGACGGGACCACCCGGGCCCCCGTAGCCGCCGTACCCGGGTTGCGAGGGGGTGCCACCGGGGTACGCCGCGTGCGTGCCTGCGCCTGCGTACGGCGGATGGGGCGTGCCGCCGTAGGGCGCTTGAGCACCGCTGCCGTAAGGCGGTGACGCGCTGCCATTGCCATACGGCGGCGAGGCGCCACCGCTGCCGTACGGCGTTCGAGCACCGCCGCTCGCGTACGTCGAACCGGGCCCCTGCGCATAGGGGTTGCGGACGTCCGGTGACTGGGCCGCGGGCTGTCGCCACGGGTCGTACGGCGGCAGGCCGGGCGTCCCACCAGGCGTCGCGGGGCCGCCGTGTTCCGGAGTGCCGGGCCCAGCCCCGCCGGAGTCGCGGCCGTCCGGTGGAGGACCGCCCGCCGAGAGGTCGCCGGGCTCGCCCGCCCGGGGGTGCGGGGTCTGTGGAGTGTTCGGGGTGGGTGGCCCACCCGGCGTTCCCGGTACACCTGGCGTCTGTGGCCCACCCTGCGCCGGGGCACCACCCCACGCGCCGGGCGGGCCGCCGACGTACCCCGGCGGGTCGCCGGCGACATACCCCGGTGGCGCACTCGCCACGTACCCGGGCGGTGGACTCGCGACGTACCCGGGCGGTGGACTCGCCACGTACCCGGGCGGCGGGCCGTCGACCGCCCCCTCATCCGGGGAAGCGCCTCGGTATCCCGGCACCCCGCCAAGGCCTCGCGCAGCGGCGTCATGCCCCCGCACCTGGGCGTCATGGTTTCCCACGGGCCCGCCGTGCCCCTCGGGTGACCTCCCGGCCCCCGACGACTGCCCACCGAACCCCTCAGGCGGCGGGCCGAAGCCCTCCGAGCCGGGGCCACCCGGGCCGAAGCCACCCGGCGTGGCGGCGAACCCCGCCCCCGCACCCTTCTGCGCCAGCCGCTCCAGCCCTCGCGAAACCGCCTCCGGCGAGAACCTGCGCACCGGGTCCTTGACCAGCAAGCCCATCAGTACCGGAGTCAGTTCACCCGCCCTCGCCGGTGGGGTCGGGTCCTCGCCGAGCAGGGCCGTCAGGGTCGCGTAGTCGCCGTGCCGGTCGAAGGGGCCGCGGCCCTCCACGGTGGCGTACAGCGTGGCGCCCAGAGAGAACATGTCGGCGGCAGGCGTGGGTGGTTCACCGCGGGCCCGCTCGGGGGCGAGGTAGCCGGGCGTCCCGAGAATGCCGGCCGTGGCGGTGAGCCGGGGTTCCTGGGACTCGGGCTGGAGGGCGATGCCGTAGTCGGTGAGCAGCACGCGTGCGTACGGGTCGCCCGAAGAGTCCGGTGCCAGAAGGATGTTGGCCGGTTTGACGTCCCGGTGGAGGATGCCGATGCGGTGCCCCGCGGTGAGCGCGTCCAGGACCGCGAGGCCGATGCGCGCAGCCTGCGCGGGCTCCAGCGGTCCCGAACGCCTGACGACCGCCTGGAGGTCGATCGCGTCCGGTACGTGCTCCATGACGATCCACGGCAGCCCCTCGTGCACCAGCACGTCGTGCACGGTCGCCACGTGCGGGTGCCCGCGCAGGCGTGCCGCGTGCCGGGCCTCGCTGCGAGCCCGCGCGATGCGCTGCCCGGACTCCGCCGCGTCCCTGGGCGTGTCCGCCAGCGCGATCTCCTTCAGCGCGACTTCACAGGCCAACTCCTCGTCGTACGCGAGCCAGACCCGGCCCATGCCGCCCGCGCCGAGTGTGCGCAGCAGCCGGTACCGGCTGTTGATGATCCTGCCTTCGCCCTGATCCGGCGTCTCCCCCGCCATCACGCCTCCCCCGGAACGGCGCGCCTCCCCCGAGAACGCGCGGAGTTCGTCCCTAGAAAGGTAGCTTCGCACGCACCACTGACAGGAGACCTTTTCAGGATCAATCCCGCCAGATGGGACACATGCCTCTCAGAGCCGCGCACCCGCCCCACACGTGACGCGCGGGGCGCCGCCCGCCCCCCGGTCGGGCGCCACTCGTCATCACCCGACCGTCACTCGGCCGGGTCGAGGAACCCCTGTTCCACCAGCAGCCGAATCTGTGCCGGCGTACGGTCGCGCAGCAACACCGGATCCTCGCCCACCAGTTGCGCGATCGCGTCCAGGATGCGGCCCGCACTCAGCGAGCCGTCGCAGACGCCCGCGAAGCCCGCGCCGACCGTGTCCACCTTGGTGGCACGGCGCATCCCGCGGTGCTGACGCAGCACCACGTGTTCCGGGTCCTCGGCGCCGGGCAGCCCGACCTGCTCCTGGACGATCTCGGCGGCGAGCTTGAAGTGCCCCGTGAGCAGGGCCGCGTCGTCGTGCGCGCGCAGGTAGTCGAGGCGCTCGAAGTGTGCCCTGACGGCGTCACCGAGCGGCTGCTCGACGGGATGCGGCCACTCCTCCACGGTCACCGAGGGCACCGCGGAGCCCGTCCGGCGCAGGGTGATCCAGCCGAAGCCCACGCTCCTGACCTTGCGCGCCTCGAACTCGTCCAGCCACGCGTCGTACCGCTCCTGGTACTCGGCCACGTCACCGCGGTGATCGCCGGCGTCGCGCAGCCACAGCTCGGCGTACTGCGTGACGTCCTGCACCTCGCGCTGCACGATCCACGCGTCGCACCCGCGCGGCACCCACGACCTGAGCCTGTCCTGCCAGTCCTCCCCCTCCACGTGCTGCCAGTTGGCGAGGAACTGCGCGAACCCGCCCTCACGCAGCCGTGCCCCCGACTGCTGAACGAGCGTGCGGCACAGATCGTCCCCGCCCATCCCGCCGTCGCGGTACGTCAGCCGTGCGCCCGGCGAGATCACGAAGGGCGGGTTGGACACGATCAGGTCGTACGTCTCGTCGTCCCGGACCGGGTCGAACAGCGAGCCCTCGCGCAGGTCGGCGGCTGGCGCGCCGGACAGCGCCAGGGTGAGCGCGGTGATGTGCAGGGCGCGCGGGTTGAGGTCGGTCGCCGTCACCCGCGTGGCGTGCTGGGCGGCGTGCAGCGCCTGGATGCCGGAGCCGGTACCGAGGTCGAGGGCGGCGGAGACGGGCGTACGGACGGTGATGCCGGCGAGGGTCGTCGAGGCGCCGCCGACGCCGAGCACGACGCCCTCGTCCCGGCTTCCGATGCCACCGGCACCGCCCACCGCGCACCCCAGGTCGGACACGATGAACCAGTCTTCGCCGGCGGGTCCGCCGTACGGCCGTACGTCCACGGTCGCGGCGAGGTCGTCCCCGGCAGCACCTCCGGCCCGGACCAGCCACCCGCTCTCCAGGCATTCTGCGACGGGCAGCACACCCTCCACGCGCGCGTGCGGCACGGGCTGCTGCAACAGGAACAGCCGTACGAGCATCTCCAGCGGCGTGTCTCCGCGGGTCGCCCGGAGCGCGGGCACGGTCTCGCTCCGGGCGAGCGCCGCGTACGCCGGCGCGCCGAGCAGCTCGAGCAGCCCGTCGGCCGTGAAGGAGGCCGCGAGCAGGGCGTCCCGGAGCCGGGCGGCGGCGTCGGGACGGTCGGATTCGGGCAGGGGGGACAGGGTGGCGTTACTCACGCCCCCCATTGTGACCCGCGGCCGCCCGCGGGGAGCGACTCAGCTGTCGGTGGCCGCGGCGGACGCGGAGGCGGACGCCTTCTTGCAGCCCGCCTGGTCGTTCAGCGCCTGCTTGGTGTCGCCCTCCTCCAGGCTCTTCAGCGCGCCGAGCGCGCTCTGGCGCTGGCTCTCCATCTTGCGCATCTCGGCCGACACCTCCTTCAGCCCGGTGGCGAACTTCCCCTGGTCCTTCGTGTCGAGCCCGTCGACCTGCTTCTTCAGGTCGGCGTAGGCCGAGGAGAGGGCGGTGAGCTTGGTGACGGCGTCCTGCTGCTTCTTCGCGCCGCCGTCGACGCCGGGGGGCGCTCCGGCGTTGTCGAGGACGCTCGCACGCGCCTTGTAGCCGTCCGACAGGTCCTGGAAGGCCTGGGAATCCGCCTTCTGGAGTTCCTTCGGGGTGCTGGTGGTGTCCTTGGCAGCCTTGGTTATCGCGTCGTAGGCCGCTGTGATCTTCGTGTTCTGGGCCGGGACGGTGTCACAGACCTTCTTGGCCCACGCGTCCAGCTCCTTGTTTCCCTCGTCGCTGCTGCATCCCGTCAGCGCCAGTACCAGTACCGCACCGCCGGACAGTGCGGCCGCGAGCTTCTTGTTCACCGGATTGGTCCCTTCCACGGCTTTCGGCCCACGGACCTTACACGGAGGAGACGTGACGGCAGTGTCGTAAATAACCTGAATAGGTCTACTAAGTGTTATTTACACCTGGAGAGAGAAGGCTCACGGGGCGGGGCGCGAGCACGCACAGGGCGGGCGGCCGACGCGGCAGTGCGCGCCGTCCGCCCGCCCCTGAGCTGGGCTTCGGTGAGCCGCGCCTACGAAACCACCGCCGCATCCGGCGACTTGGGCGACCCTTCGGCGTTGTCTTCGTCACCCACGACGATTCCGCGCCGCTTGGAGACATAGACCGCGCCCGCGATCACCAGGAACGACAGGACCGCGATGGCGATCCGCACGCCGAGGTTCTCGTCGTCGCCGTAGCTGAACTTGATGACCGCGGGCGCGATGAGCAGCGCCACCAGGTTCATCACCTTCAGCAGGGGGTTGATCGCGGGACCGGCGGTGTCCTTGAAGGGGTCGCCGATCGTGTCGCCGATCACCGTCGCGGCGTGGGCGTCGCTGCCCTTGCCGCCGTGGTGGCCGTCCTCGACGAGCTTC
Source organism: Streptomyces resistomycificus (assembly GCF_001514265.1). Lineage (GTDB taxonomy): Bacteria > Actinomycetota > Actinomycetes > Streptomycetales > Streptomycetaceae > Streptomyces > Streptomyces resistomycificus. Next base: position 128,537 of record NZ_KQ948991.1, read on the forward strand.
TTGGCGTTGTCCCACGCACCTCCGGAGTTGGCCAGGAACACCGCCATCAGCGTGCCCGCGCCGATCGCGCCCGCGAGGAACGCGCCGAGAGGGCCGACGCCGAGCGTGAACCCGATGAAGATGGGCGCCATCACGGCGAGCAGTCCGGGCGTGGCGAGCTCCCGCAGGGCGTCTCTGGTGCAGATGTCGACGACCTTGCCGTACTCCGGCTGCTCGCTGTAGTCCATGATCCCGGGCCGCTCCCGGAACTGCCGCCGCACCTCGTACACCACGGCACCCGCCGACCTCGACACGGCGTTGATCGCGAGCCCCGAGAACAGGAAGACGACCGCCGCGCCCGCGATCAGGCCGACGAGGTTGTTGGGCTGGGAGATGTCCATCATCAAGGTCATCGGGGCGCCGTCCCCGGACAGTTTCTCGCCCACGTCCTGGGCGCCCGTGATGATGGCGTCACGGTACGACCCGAAGAGCGCCGACGCCGCGAGGACGGCGGTGGCGATGGCGATGCCCTTGGTGATGGCCTTGGTGGTGTTGCCGACGGCGTCCAGGTTGGTGAGCACCTGCGCGCCCGCACCCTCGACGTCGCCGGACATCTCGGCGATGCCCTGCGCGTTGTCGGAGACCGGCCCGAAGGTGTCCATCGCGACGATCACGCCGACCGTGGTGAGCAGCCCGGTGCCGGCCAGCGCCACCGCGAACAGCGCCAGCATGATGGACGTACCGCCGAGCAGGAACGCCCCGTAGACGCCGAGGCCGATCAACAGGGCGGTGTAGACGGCGGATTCGAGGCCGACCGAGATTCCGGCCAGGACGACGGTGGCCGGGCCGGTGAGCGAGGTCTTTCCGATGTCCCTGACGGGTCGTCGGCTGGTCTCGGTGAAGTAGCCGGTCAGCTGCTGGATCACGGCGGCGAGCAGGATGCCGATCGCCACGGCGACGAGCGCGAGGATCCGCGGGTCGCCGCCCTTGCCCGTGATCGCCGTGTCGGTGACGCCTTCGAGGTCGGCGTACTTGCCGGGCAGGTAGACGAAGACGGCCACCGCCACCAGCACCAGCGAGATCACCGCGGAGATGAAGAAACCGCGGTTGATCGCGGACATGCCGCTGCGGTCGGTGCGGCGCGGGGCCACGGCGAAGATGCCGATCATCGCGGTGATCACACCGATCGCGGGGACGAGCAGCGGGAAGGCGAGTCCGGCGTCGCCGAAGGCCGCCTTGCCGAGGATCAGCGCGGCCACCAGGGTCACGGCGTACGACTCGAACAGGTCGGCCGCCATGCCGGCGCAGTCACCGACGTTGTCGCCCACGTTGTCGGCGATGGTCGCGGCGTTGCGGGGGTCGTCCTCCGGAATGCCCTGTTCGACCTTGCCGACCAGGTCGGCGCCGACGTCGGCGGCCTTGGTGAAGATGCCGCCGCCGACCCTCATGAACATCGCGATGAGAGCCGCGCCCAGTCCGAATCCCTCCAGGACCTTCGGCGCGTCGGCCGCGTACACCAGCACCACACAGGAGGCGCCCAGCAGACCGAGCCCCACCGTGAACATGCCGACCACGCCGCCCGTACGAAAAGCGATCTTCATGGCTTTGTGCGAGACCTCGGTGAGATCTTTTTCCGGTTCGCCCTCCGCCGGAGTCGCTTCACGGGCCGCCGCGGCGACACGCACATTACTCCGAACGGCGAGCCACATGCCGATATAGCCGGTGGCCGCCGAGAAGCCCGCGCCGATCAGGAAGAACACCGACCGTCCGGCACGCTGATTCCAGTCGTCCGCGGGCAGCAGCATGAGCAGGAAGAACACGACCACGGCGAATACGCCGAGCGTGCGCAGCTGCCGGGCCAGATAGGCGTTGGCGCCTTCCTGGACCGCGGCCGCGATCTTCTTCATGCTGTCGGTTCCCTCGCCCGCCGCGAGTACCTGGCGCACCAGGACGCCTGCCACCACCAGGGCGGCCAGGGCCACGACGCCGATGACCGACACCATGACACGGTTGCCGTCGGTCAGTACCGCTGCCGCGAGGGCAGTGGAGTGGTCAATTTGATCTGGGGAAGAAAGCCCCGCCATTCGTCCTCCTTGACGCTTGGGCTGAGCTCAAGATGTGGACGGATTCTAGAGATCTGTTCCTGATCAAAACAGTACGCGGCAAACGGAATCTGCCACACCCCGGTAACGTCTCGAAAGCATTGTCGGCCGATCCAATGATCGGAAATTGATCGTGAATTACTTCACGATTTCAGAAACGTTCTTGGAAAAACACTGAGGGCCCTGCTCAGCAGGGCCCTCGGAGTGTTGCCGGACGTGCGGATGGCTCAGGGAAGCACCGCGACTGACGGTGTGGTCGGCCAGGTCATACGGATCGACCCGCCATGCTCCCCTGCGGTGACCTCCACGTCGTCCACAAGACCACTGATGACCGCGAGGCCCATCTCGTCCTCCTCGGCCTCGGCATCCGCGTCCTCACCGGCACCGGAAGCCCGGTCGCCGGGGGAAACGCGGGGCGCCTCGTCGCCGACCTCGATGGAGAACTGCTTCTCCTCCTCGATCAGCACCACCTTCACGGGCGCCATGATGCCGCCGCTCACGTGCAGTCCGACGGCTCGGCTACAGGCCTCGCCCACGGCGAGTCTGACTTCGTCGAGGACGGCCTCGTCCACTCCGGCCCTGCGCGCCACCGCTGCCGCCACCAGTCGGGCGGTCCGGACGTGCTCGGGCAGCGCGCTGAAGCGGAGTTCAACGGTGGCCATGCATCCCCCTCGGAACTACGGGCGTGCTGTCGGGGGACCGGGCCGCCGAACGCCCGGACCCCCTTGCTTGCTTCGGGGTGCGGACCTGCGCCCGCACCCGATCGGTGGTCAGTCGGTCGCCGCCACCGCTTCCTCGACCGAGGTGTGGATCGGGAACACCTTGGTGAGGCCGGTGATACGGAAAATCTTCAGAATGCGCTCCTGGTTGCAGACCAGGCGCAGCGAGCCCTCATGGGCACGCACCCGCTTCAGTCCGCCGACCAGTACGCCGAGTCCGGTGGAGTCGAGGAAGTCCACGCCCTCCATGTCGACGACAAGGTGGAAATTGCCGTCGTTCACCAGCTCGACCAGCTGCTCGCGCAGCTTGGGCGCGGTATATACGTCGATTTCGCCACCGACCCTGACGATCGTGCGATCGCCGACGGTTTCGGTCGACAGGGACAGGTCCACGGATCCTCCAGCACCTTGCTATCGAGCGGTCGCCCCTCGGGACACCTCGGCTTGAAGCCCCCAGGACGGTTCGCCAGCCGCGATGGCATTCAATCACTTACCGGCAGGCGTGCACGACGCCTTGGTCCCATTGTCCGTCACGCCAGTGACACACTCGGTGCCGATGGCCAAGAATCACCGATCCGATCGACCCTCGGCGCAGCCCGTCTCCAGCCTCTCGCCGGGCACGGTCCTGGACCGGCTCGCCGCGGGACCGAGCCGGGCTTCGCGCATCACTCATACGGAGCACTTGCCCCCGCGCGCGGGTCGCCATGCCGTCTGGCCGGACCGGATCCGTTCGGAGGTCATCGCCGCTGTGCAGGCATGCGGCATCGAACACCCCTGGGCCCACCAGGCCCGCGCGGCCGAGCACGCCCTGGACGGCGAGTCGGTCGTCGTGGCCACCGGCACGGCGTCCGGCAAGTCCCTGGCCTACCTCGTGCCGGTCCTGTCGACCCTCCTGGACGGTTCCGAGGCCCCGAACGGACGCGGGGCCACCGCCCTCTACCTGGCCCCCACGAAGGCCCTCGCGGCGGATCAGTGCCGCTCCGTGAAGGAACTTTCACAACCCTTGGGCCATTCGGTACGCCCAGCGGTCTACGACGGCGACACGCCGGTCGAGGAACGCGAATGGGTCCGCCAGTACGCCAACTACGTCCTGACCAACCCCGACATGCTGCACCGGGGCATACTCCCGTCCCACCCCCGCTGGTCCTCCTTCCTGCGCTCCCTGAAGTACGTCGTCATCGACGAGTGCCACACCTACCGGGGCGTCTTCGGCTCGCATGTCGCCCAGGTGCTGCGCCGACTGCGCCGCCTCTGTGCCCGCTACGGCGCCTCCCCCGTGTTCCTGCTGGCCTCCGCGACCGCGGCCCAGCCCTCGGTGGCCGCCGGCCGCCTCACCGGGCTCCCGGTGGTCGAGGTGGCCGACGACGCCTCCCCACGCGGTGAACTGGTGTTCGCCCTCTGGGAGCCCCCGCTGACCGAGATGCAGGGGGAGAAGGGCGCCCCCGTCCGCCGCACCGCCACCGCCGAGACCGCCGACCTCCTGACCGACCTCGCGGTCCAGGGCGTCCGCACGGTCGCCTTCGTACGCTCCCGGCGTGGCGCCGAGCTCATCTCGGTGATCGCCCAGGAACGCCTCGCCGAGATCGACCGCTCCCTCGCCCGGCGTGTCGCGGCGTACCGCGGCGGCTACCTCCCCGAGGAACGCCGCGCTCTCGAACAGGCCCTCCACTCCGGCGAGCTCCTCGGCCTCGCCGCCACCACCGCGCTCGAACTCGGCATCGACGTCTCCGGCCTCGACGCCGTCCTCATCTCCGGCTACCCGGGCACCCGGGCCTCGCTGTGGCAGCAGGCGGGCCGGGCGGGCCGGTCCGGCCAAGGAGCCCTCGCCATCCTGGTGGCCCGCGACGACCCCCTGGACACCTTCCTCGTCCACCATCCCGAGGCACTCTTCGACCAGCCCGTCGAGTCCACGGTCCTCGACCCCGACAACCCTTACGTGCTTGCCCCGCACCTGTGCGCCGCGGCCGCGGAACTGCCGTTGACCGAGGACGACCTGGAGTTGTTCGGCCCCGCCTGCGCCGAGCTGCTCCCCCAGCTCGAAGCCGCGAAGCTGCTGCGCCGGCGCGCGAAGGCCTGGCACTGGACACGCCGGGAGCGGGCCGCCGACCTCACCGACATCCGCGGGGAGGGCGGCAGGCCGGTCCAGGTCGTCGAGACCGGCACCGGCCGCCTGCTCGGCACGGTCGACGCGGGCGCCTCGCACACGACCGTCCACGAGGGCGCGGTGCACCTGCACCAGGGCCGTACGTACCTGGTGCGCTCACTGGACCTGGAGGACTCGGTCGCCCTGGTCGAACAGGCCAGCCCTTCGTATTCGACGGTCGCCCGCGACACCACGTCGATCTCCGTCCTGGAGACCGACATCGAGGTCCCGTGGGGCGACGGACGCCTGTGCTACGGCTCCGTCGAGGTCACCAACCAAGTGGTCTCCTTCCTGCGCCGCCGACTCATCACCGGTGAGGTTCTGGGCGAGACGAAGCTCGACCTCCCCCCTCGTACGCTGCGCACCCGTGCCGTGTGGTGGACGGTCACCGAGGACCAGCTGGACGCCGCCCGCGTCAACCCGGAGATCCTCGGCGGCGCCCTGCACGCCGCCGAGCACGCGTCGATCGGCATGCTGCCCCTCTTCGCGACCTGCGACCGCTGGGACATCGGCGGCGTGTCCGTCCCGCTGCACCCCGACACGCTCCTGCCGACCGTCTTCGTCTACGACGGCCACCCCGGCGGCGCGGGGTTCGCGGAGCGCGCCTTCCACACGGCCCGCGAGTGGCTCAGCGCCACCCGCCAGGCCATCGCCTCCTGCGAGTGCGACGCCGGCTGCCCTTCCTGCATCCAGTCCCCCAAGTGCGGCAACGGCAACGACCCACTGCACAAGAGGGGCGCGGTGCGGCTGCTCACGGTGCTGTTGAAGGGGGCGGGGGCTGAGGGAGAGGGGGCTCCGCGAGGGTCCCAGGAGTCGGCAACACCAGCGGTTTCGGAGGCGTCAGAGGAGCCAGGGGCACAGAGAAGCCGAGAGGAGCTGGGGGCGTCAGAGAAGCCGGAGACGCCAGAGGAGTCGGAGACGCCGGTTGCCCCAGCGGCGTCGACGGGACCGGCGGCCCCGCAGGCCCCGCCCGTGCCCTGACCTCCGCGACGAACGGTCCTCGTCCCGAAGCCGCCGTGACGTCGGAGGTCTCGCCCACGATCGCGCATCGCACGAGTCGAGCTCCCTGGGCCCGCGCCACCCGGCCCGCCCGGGCACAGGCCGCCGTGCCGCCGTCCGCCCAGTGATCCGCCGCCGCGAGTGCCGCGAGGTCAGCACCTCCGGCCGCGCGATGCCGGACCACCACGGCCTGCCCCATGCCGAGGACGACACCGAACACCACGCACAGCACGGCGATCGCACCCACGCTCCAGACGGTGGCTGAGCCACGGTCGGACCGCCAGGCACCGGTTCCGAGCGCGGCCTGGAGCCCTGCGTCGGACGCGGACCCGGCTGCTGCGCTCTGGGTCCCGGCGGCGGACGCGGACCCGGCTGCTGCGGACTGGGTCCCGGCTACGGACGCGGCATCGGCCCCCGTCCCCCTCGCAGCCCTGGCCCCGCCCCCAGCCCTCGTCCCGGACCCAGCCCTCGTCCCGGACCCAGCCCTCGTCCCGGACCCAGCCCTCGTCCCGGACCCATCCTCCTGCGAGCGTCCGCTCATCTCCCCTCCCCCGCCGATGCCCCCGCCGGTTCCCCCACCGTCTCCTCCACCAGCGCCACCGCCTCCTCCCTCAGCTCGAAGGGCAGGCCGTGCAGGGCCGGTGGTTCGGCCACGACCGTCACACGGACCTGGTCCCCCTCCCGGCTGACCGTGATCTTCGCGTCGCGCGGTGCCGTCTGCCGGGTGATCTCGGCGACCGCGTCGGCCGGGTCCTGACGGGCCGCCGAGCGAGCACCGGCCCGTGCCGCATCCACGCACTGGATCTGCGCCGCCACCACGAGCAACCCCCACACCAGCGCCATCGCGAAGATCACCAGCACCGGTAGCACCATGGCGGCTTCCGCCGTGACGAAGCCTCTGTCCTTCGCTCGCTCACATCTGCGCATCGAGGGCCTGCTTCACGATGCTCTGAAGCTCCGCGCTGACCTGACCGCTCGTCACCACTTTGTAGAGAACGACGGCGAACGCCACCGCCGCGACGATCCCCATCGCGTACTCGGAGGTGACCATCCCCGCGTCCCGCCGCGCCGACCGCGCCTTGCACACCAGAGCACGCGACCGCGCCCGCACCGACTTGTACATCTCAACCCCCGTAGGACCGTTTCGTTGATCAGCTGATTGCTTGCTTACGTCTCGTTGTCTGCCTGCTCCGCGTCGACCACTGGTCGCTTCATCCACCACCCCCTCCCGCTCCGCTCCCCAGCGCCCCACCCGCCAGACCGAGCACCACGGGCAGCACACCGACCGCGATGAACGCGGGCAGGAAGCACAGCCCCACAGGCGCGCTGACCATGACGGCCGCCTGCCGTGCCCGTGCCGTCGCCTCGCGCCCCCACTCGGCGCGGGCATCCGCGGCGAGCCGGGCGACGGGTCCGGCTGCCGGCAGCCCGGAGACGCCGGCCCGTTCCAGCAGCCGCGCCAGGGTGCCTGCGCCCGGAGTCGAGGCGAGTCTTCGCCAGGCCTCACCCGGTTCGCCGCCGAGCCGCACCTCCGCCGCACCCCTCGCCAGCCCCTCCCCGACCGGCCCGCCCAGCGCCTCGCCCACCGCTTGCGCCGCTACCACCGGGCCCGCGCCCGCCGCGATACAGGCCGCCAAGAGATCGGCAGCGAGCGGCAGTTGCCGGGCCGCCTCACGGGACCGGTCTTCCGCCTTGAGCGCGGCCGGTGTCTGCCTCAGCCGCCACCGCCACAGCCCGGCCGCACCGGCCAGTCCGACCACCGCACCGGCGAACCCACCGACCAGAACCCACCCGGCGCCTGCGACCCCGGCCAACGGCAGCCACTTCCGAGCGAGGTCCCGTGCATCGATGCGCGCCCGCTCGGACTCCTCAGCCGCCTCACCCACCGCCACCAACAGCTCGGCCAGCCGACGCCTCGCCCTCCTCTCCCGCCGTACCGACTCCACCCAGCACACCAGCCACCCGAGGATCAGCACGGCCCCCAGGGCCACCCCCAGCCTGTGGACAACTTCCGCGCTCACGCCGCCTCCGCTCCCAGCACGATCCGCATCGCCCACCACATCCCCACTCCCTCCAGCAGGCCGCCCACCAGCAGGCACCCCAGCCCCGCCCCGGTGTGCAGCAGCACATGCAACGGGTCGGCCCCGAGGGCAGTACCGAGGGCGAGCCCCAAAGCAGGCAGACCGGCGAGCATCACCGCAGTCGAACGGGCGCCGGCCAACTGAGCCCGCAGATCAGCCCGTTGATCGCGCTCGGCACGCAACGCCGCTTCGAGGCGCTCAAGTCCCGCCGCAAGACCGGCGCCCTGGTCGACGGCCACCCGCCAGCACGCCGCGAGCCCCAGCAACCCCTCGGCGCCGGGCTGTCGCGCTGCGACAGCGAGCGCTGCCGGGACGTCCCCGCCGAACCGCGCCGCCGCCAACACCGCTGCCTGCGCATCGCCGAGCCCATCGGAGTCCCGCCCCGGTGTCCGTACACCGGCGAGCCCCCAGGCACCCCACACCGCCGCCTGCGCGCCGCGAAGCCCTCCGGCACCCCGCCCCGCCACAGGCCCACCGCGAAACCCCGTGTTCTTCCGTGCCGCAACCCGCGCGCCACCAAGCCCGGCACGGCCCCGCACCACCAACGAGGGCCCAGCGTCGAGCCCGCCGCCACCCCGCATCACCCCCGCGGCAACACCAAGCTCCCCGAAGCCCCGCGCCACCTCCGGCGCATCACCAAGCCCCCCGGACTCCCGCACCGCCCTCGTCAGCGCCTCGCCCGGCTGCCGCCCGCCCCGGACCTCCCCGGCCAGCGCCCCGCACAGGGCGATCACCACGTCCCCTCGACGCTCACGCAGGCGCCGCGCCTCTCCCGCCAGACGAACCCGTCGCAGCAGCGGCACACCCGCTGCCCCCGCGACAGCCGGCAGCACCGAGGAGCCCAGCACCGCCAGCACCAGCCCGACGACCACCGCCCACCACTCGGCACGCAACCGCCCACGAACCCGCCGCATACTTCCGGCCAGTTGATGCCACGTCGGCGGCCCAGCGCCCACCACTCCGCCACCCGCGAGCAGCAGCTGCGCCCGCCGAGCGCCGGGGTGCCGCCCGCCCAGCAGCCAAACGGCAGCCCCCAGGCACACCGCGGCCGCCCCCATCGACATCTCACCCATCCCGTTCACCACCGCACATCCCCTCCTTCTCGGAGCCCGACCCCGCCTCGAACGCCGTCTCCACCGCCTACTCCCATGTCCTCGCCCCGCAGCAGCTCCCGCAGCCGCTCCCATCCCCGCTCGTACGCGAACGCCTCCGCGCCCCACCGCAGTGCGGGAACGGTCCGCACCAGCCCGGAGGGATCCCGTTCCAGCACATGCACCTCGGCGATCCGCCGCCGCCCGGTCCTGTCTCGCACGAGGTGCAGTACGACCGACAGCGCAGCGGCCAACTGACTGTGCAGGGCGGCCCGGTCGAGCCCTGCCGCCGTACCCAGCGCCTCCAGCCGGGCCGGCACGTCGGCCGCGGCGTTCGCGTGGACGGTCCCGCAGCCACCTTCGTGGCCGGTGTTCAACGCGGCCAGCAGATGGACCACTTCGGGTCCGCGCACCTCGCCCACCACCAGCCGGTCCGGCCGCATCCGCAGCGCCTGCCGCACCAGATCCTGGAGGGTGACCAGGCCCGCACCCTCCTGGTTGGCGGGTCTGCTCTCCAGCCGCACGACGTGGGGATGGTCCGGCCTGAGTTCAGCCGAGTCCTCCGCGAGCACGATCCGCTCGTCCGCCCCCACGAGCCCCAGCAGGGCGCTCAGCAACGTCGTCTTGCCACTGCCCGTGCCGCCGCTGATCAGGAAGGACAGTCGCGCCCGGAGCAGCGCTCGCAGCACCCGGTCCCCGCCCGGCGGCACCGTGCCCGCGGCCATCAGTTCGCCGAGTGTGAAGGCACGCGGCCGTACGACCCGCAGGGACAGACAGGCGCAGCCGACGGCGACGGGTGGCAGCACCGCGTGCAAGCGGGTGCCGTCGGGCAACCGGGCGTCGACCCAGGGCCGCGCGTCGTCCAGCCGGCGTCCGGCCACCGCGGCCAGGCGTTGCGCGAGCCTTCGTACGGCGGCCGCGTCGGGGAAGGAGACGGTGGTCAGCTCCAGGCCGCCACCCCGGTCCACCCAGACCCGGTCGGGGGCCGACACCAGTACGTCGGTCACCGAGGGGTCGGTGAGCAGCGGTTCGAGCGGACCGCTGCCGACCAGTTCGGAGCGCAACTGCGCGGCCGCGCCGAGGACTTCCGCGTCCCCGAGCACCCGTCCCTGCTCCCGCAGTGCCTGCGCCACACACGCGGGAGTCGGTTCGGCCCCGCTCTCGACCAGCCACTGCCGCACCCCGTCGAGCAGCCCCGGCGTCATGTCCCTGTCCGCCCCGGTCGCCCAGCCGGCCGCCGTGCCACCCGACAACCACGGCGGATCAACCGCCCCCACCGACGCGGCCCTCACCGACGTGGCCATCACGGCACCGGTCGGCCGCCGCCCGGCGGCCCCGCCACCGGACAACCTCCGCGTGGGCGCCGCCCCACGGGCAGCCGCCCGGCCCATAACCGACCCACCGGCCGACCACCGCTCGACAGCCCCATCCGTGAACCCCACGTTCATGCCCTCACCCACAACCCCACTCACCGAGCCCACGCTCGTCCCCCCACCCACAACCCCACTCACCGAGCCCACGCTCGTCCTAGCGAGAGCCCCCTCGCCCTCCTCAACCGCGACGAACGCGCTCACGCCGCCCCCGCCTCCATCAACGCCCGCTCCCAGAACTCCCTGCAGAACCGAGCCAGCGGACCCCGCACGGTCGCTCCGGGAGGCGCCGGGCTCCCGTGCGGGCGGAGCAGCGCCGACTCGACGGGCACCTCGCCCGCCAGGGGCAGGCCGAGCAGGCGGGCCACCTCGCGGTCGTCGAGGCCCGGTGTGTACGGGCCGCGAACCGCGACCCTGAGGTCACGCAGGACCATGCCGACGGCAGAGGCCACCCGGCCCGCCGCGGCCACGGCGCGCAGCTCCGCGGGGACCACGAGAAGCCCCATGTCGAGCTGGGCGAGGACCTCCGCGACCCCGTCGTCGATGCGACGGGGCAGGTCCACGACGACGGTGCCTCCCCGGCGCCGGGCCGCGGCGAGCACTGCCCGTACGGCCTGGGGCGGGACGGCGACGCAGTCACCGCGGTCCCAGCTCAGCACCCGCAGCGAGTGCAGCCGCGGCAGCGACTCCTCGAGGGCTCCGCCACCCACCCGCCCCCGTGAGGCGGCGAAGGCAGGCCAGCGCAGGCCTTCGGCCGTCTCGCCGCCGAGAAGGACGTCGAGTCCGCCGCCCAGCGGATCGGCGTCCACGAGGAGCGTGCGCAGCCCTTCTCGCGCGGAGGTGACGGCGAGCGCACAGGCGAGGGTCGACGCTCCTGCCCCGCCCCTTCCGCCGATGACGCCGACGGTGAGGGCGGGCCGGCCGACGCCCTCGGCGACGTCGGCGATGCGGTCGACCAGCCACTGCTCGCCGTCGGGCAGCATCAGGACGTGGTCGGCGCCGATCTCGACGGCTCGCTGCCAGACACCGGAGTCGTCCTGGTTGCGGCCGACCAGCACCACCCCGCGCCTGCGGGCGGCCCCGCGCACCCGCCGCGCGGCGTCGTCGCCCACCAGCACGAGCGGTGCGGCCTCCCACCTGCCTCTGCCTTCCGGCACCGCGTGGTGGACCTCGGGTGTGGCGCCTGCGGCCGCGCACAGGCGCAGCAGGTCGTCGAGCAGTTCGGCGTCTTCCGTGACGATCAACGGCCGGCCCTGCCGCCCTCCGGCGGCGGGCGGCGGATCGTGTGTGACGGCTGCGGCCACGGTGTCCATCCCCCTTCACTGCATCGCACGGGGCCCTGGAGACCCCGCGATGCACCTCTCTCACAGGGCCCTGCGGCCCCGCGTTCGACCCCACTCGCGCGGCCCCGACGGCCCCGCGATTCCCAGACGCATGAAGAGCCGGCAACCGGCCTCCATATGAGCGGCCGATACGAACCGGCCAAACCCGCCCGACTAACCGGAACCAGACATGAACTCCGGAGCGAGCCGGGCGTGTGGGAATCACGGTGCAGCGATCCCGGAAATCTTGTGGATCTTGGTCGATAACTGTGGACAACTCGATGGCTGTGAATATCGCCGTCACCCATACCGGTGACCCCTGTACCACCCCCTGTGCGACTTCCACAGAGCAGCGCAGCGACTACACACAGTGACGGATCATGGGCAGGCGGAAGAGGCGGCCGCAGCCGCCTCGCCACGGCTCCGAGGCCGTGCACAGAAGGAGAGAAACCCACCCGGACATGCGACGACCCCCGCCGGGGGGGAGAGCGGGGGTCGTCTTCACGGCCGACTCGGGGGGGGAGGAGTCGGACCGCGTTAGCACGGTCGCGAACGATCCGTGACTTCCATGGTGTACCCGAGAGCCCTCTCAGGCAAACCCACGCGCCCACCTTACGCCGAATGGGCTGCCCCTATGCTCATGGTTGTGGAAAACCACTCCTTGCCCCGCACAGCGGCCTTCTTTGACCTGGACAAGACGGTCATTGCGAAGTCGAGCACGCTCACCTTCAGCAAGTCGTTCTACCAAGGCGGACTGATCAACCGCAGGGCCGCCTTGCGTACCGCATATGCCCAGTTCGTCTTCCTCGTCGGTGGTATGGACCACGACCAGATGGAGCGCACCCGCGAGTACCTGTCCGCACTCGTGCGGGGCTGGAACGTCCAGCAGGTCAAGGAGATCGTCGCCGAGACGCTCCACGAGCTCATCGACCCGCTCATCTACGACGAGGCCGCCTCCCTCATCGAGGAGCACCACACCGCCGGCCGCGACGTCGTCATCGTGTCCACGTCGGGCGCCGAGGTGGTCGAACCCATCGGCGAGATGCTCGGCGCCGACCGGGTGGTGGCGACCCGCATGGTCGTGGGTGACGACGGCTGCTTCACCGGAGAGGTGGAGTACTACGCGTACGGCCCGACGAAGGCCGAAGCCATCAAGGAACTTGCCGAGTCCGAGGGCTATGACCTCTCGCGCTGTTACGCCTACAGCGACTCGGCGACGGACCTGCCGATGCTGGAGTGCGTGGGCGAGCCCCATGCCGTGAATCCCGACCGCGCGCTGCGGCGCGAGGCACTCGCGCGCGGGTGGCCGATTCTCGATTTCCACCGGCCGGTCCGGCTCAAGCAGCGGCTCCCCGCCTTCTCCGTGCCGCCCCGTCCGGCACTCGTCGCGGTCGCCGCGATAGGCGCCGCGGCCGCCACCGCGGGACTCGTCTGGTACGCGAGCCGACGCCGCGCCACAGCGGTCTGACCTGCCCGCTCGCCGGCCTGGAGAGGACGTTCGCCATACCGGTGACCGTTTGCTGTTTGTTCGGGCAGCAAAGTAAAGAAGCGCAGTCGGGGCTTCCGCTTGTTCCGGTCCAGGAGTACAAAGGGGTTAACGGCCCGCGAGACCAAGGACATCCGAGAGGATCACCTTAAGAACGCAAATTGGCCCCACGGACCGCGCATGAACACCAGGCACCCACGCGACGTCGACCCGTCGATTACGGGCCAGCCGCACCAGGGACGGGCAAAGTTCCCGACCTGATGGGCAATATTCGAGGACGCTTGGTAACCAGGTGAACATGCCAGCGGCGGTACGAACTCTCGTACCGCCGCAACCCTGTTCCGGAGGTTCTGGAAGGTTCGGAGGTACCGGAGTCCCTCACGCCGCCCCGCGCTGCAGCGCCTCGCACACCGCCGTCGACTCGCGCGCCCCCAGTTCGACGGCACGGCCGCAGTGGGCGATCCAGGCCGCCATGCCGGCCGGAGTGCCGGAGACGTAGCCGTCGAGCGCCGCAAGGTAGGCCGCGCGCCCCAGGTCGGCGTGGCCGACCTCTGCCGGACAGACGGACTTCGGGTCCAGGCCGCTGCCCACCAGAACGATGCGTTCGGCGGCCCGCGCGACCAGGCCGTTGTGGGAGGCGAAGGGGCGCAGGGCGAGGAGTTCGCCGTGCACGACGGCGGCGGTGACCAGTGCGGGGGCCGATCCGCCCGCGATGATCAGCTCGGACAGCCCTTCGAGGCGGCCGGAGACCTCGGCCGCGCTCGGCAGCGGCAGTTCGATGAGCGGCTCGTCGACCGGCTCGCCCGCCTGGCGCGGACGCCCGACCTCGTCGCCCGAGGTGGCGGCCGCGACCATGTGCAGCCGGGCCAGCACCCGCAGGGGCGACTGCCGCCAGATGGAGAGCAACTGCCCCGCCTCAGCGGTCAGCCGCAGCGCGCTGCCCACGACGCGCGCCTCGTCGTCGCCGCTGAAGTCGGTACGCCGACGCACCTCCTCCAGGGCCCAGTCCGCGCCGGACAGCGCCCCCGAGCCGCGCGCCCCGCGCAGGGCGGCCTCGGAGGTGATCGCGTTGCTGCGGCGGCGCATGACCCGGTGCCCGTAGACCCGGTCCACGGCCTTGCGCACGGACTCCACGGACTCGGCCACGCCGGGCAGCGTGCCCAGGGTCGAAAGCGGATCGGCGGTCGCGCCTGTCGTACTCATAAGTACGACCCTACGCATCCTGGGCGCGCACCCCACGAAGGAGTGGTCTTCTTCACGCTCGCCTGCCACATACAGCTATCACGCCACTACGCTTGGTGAACATGAAAATTGCTTTCGTCGGAAAGGGCGGCAGCGGCAAGACCACCCTGTCCTCCCTGTTCATCCGCCACCTCGCGGCCACCGGGGCGCCGGTCGTCGCCGTCGACGCCGACATCAACCAGCATCTGGGCCCCGCCCTCGGCATGGAGGAGGCGGGAGGCGGCCGCACTACCAGCGATGGGTGACCGACTGGCGCTGATCAAGGACTACCTGCGCGGCTCCAATCCGCGCATCGCGTCCGCCGAGACAATGATCAAGACGACCCCGCCCGGCGAAGGCTCCCGGCTGCTGCGAGTGCGCGAGGACAACCCGGTGTACGACGCCTGCGCCCGGCCGGTGGAACTCGACGGTGGCGCCGTCCGTTTGATGGTCACCGGCGCGTTCACGGACGCCGACCTGGGGATTGCCTGCTACCACTCCAAAACCGGAGCGGTGGAGCTGTGCCTGAACCACCTCGCCGACGGCCCCGGCGAGTACGTCGTGGTGGACATGACCGCCGGCTCGGACTCCTTCGCCTCGGGGATGTTCACCCGCTTCGACATCACGTTCCTCGTCGCCGAACCGACCCGGAGGGGGGTCTCCGTCTATCGCCAGTACAAGGAGTACGCCCGCGACTTCGGCGTCACCCTGAAGGTCGTCGGCAACAAGGTGCAGGGGCAGGACGACCTCGACTTCCTCCGCGCCGAGGTCGGGGACGACCTGCTCGTGACGGTGGGGCACTCGGACTGGGTGTGTGCGCTGGAGAAGGGCCGGCCGCCCCGGTTCGATCTTCTCGAGGACGCCAACCGCCGCGCCCTGAAACTTCTGCGGTCGGCCGTCGACGCGACCTACCCACTGCGCGACTGGGAGCGCTACACCCGCCAGATGGTTCACTTCCACCTGCGCAACGCCCAGTCCTGGGGGAATGAACGCACCGGGGCCGACCTGGCGGCGCAGGTCGACCCCTCGTTCGTGCTCGGCGAGAGCGTCGTGGCAACCGTCTGACGGCTACGGCCGCTTGGCCGCCGGCGCGCCGGGCACGCCCTTCGGGGCCGGGGCCGGAGGGCCCGACAGGAAGGACGCCCAGCTCTGCTTCGGGGCCTCGCCGACTCTCAGGGAGCGCAGCTTGTCCAGGGTCTGCGGGTCCTGGGCGTCCAGCCAGTCGGCGAGCTGCCGGAAGGAAACACACCGCACGTCGGGCTTGTTGCAGACGCCCTCGATGACCTCTTCGACGGCCCGCATGTAGGTGCCGCCGTTCCAGGACTCGAAGTGGTTTCCGATGATCAGGGGCGCGCGGTTGCCGTCGTAGGCCCGGCGGAAGCCGCCGAGGAGGCCGTCGCGCATCTGGTCGCCCCAGAAGTCGAACTTGGCGGGGTCGCCCTGGGTCCTGGTGCCGGACTGGTTGACCATGAAGTTGTAGTCCATGGTCAGCTGCTCGTAGGAGTGCCCCGGGAAGGGCACGAGCTGCATCGACAGGTCCCAGAGGCCCGCCTTCTTCTTGGGCCAGACCTGGTCGTTGACGCCGCTGGTGTCGTAGCGGAAGCCCAGCTCACGGGCGGCCTCCATGAAGTTCTTCTGCCCCTCCAGGCAGGGCGTGCGGGCTCCGATGAGCTCCTTGTCGTAGTCGAAGGGCAGCGGGGCGGCCTTCTTCATGCCGGTGTTGGTCTTCCAGGACTTCACGAAGTGCTTCGCCTGGGCGATCTCGTCCTTCCAGTCCTCCACCGACCACTCGCCGACCCCGCCGCCGCTGCCGCAGAAGTGGCCGTTGAAGTGGGTGCCGATCTCGTTGCCCTCCAGCCACGCTCCGCGCAGCTGCTTCACGGTCTCGGAGATGCCCTCCTCGTCGTTGAAGCCGATGTCGGAGCGTCCGGGCGAGTGCTGCGGCGGCCTGTACAGATCCCGCTTGTCCTCCGGCAGCATGTACACGCCGCTGAGGAAGTAGGTCATCGTCGCGTTGTTGGCTTTGGCGACCTTGCGGAAGTGCGAGAACAGCTTCTGGCCGTCCTCGCCGGCCCCGTCCCAGGAGAAGACCACGAACTGCGGGGGCTTCTGGCCCGGCTTGAGACGTTCGGGCCTGGGCAGGTGGGGCTGGGCTCCGGTGTACGAGGTCGAGCCGTCGCCGATCAGGCGGACCACGTTCTCGGGCGGCGCCTGGGCGGGTTTCGCCTTCTGCGGCCCCGACGATCCCCCCTCGGAATCGTCGCTGCCGATCGCGCAACCGGCGAGGGATGCGGCACAGACCGCGGCGACCACGGCGCCCGCGGCGATCCTCTGGGTGGCGGCCATGTTCCGCCCACCTTCTTCCTTCTCTCGGCCGACGCCGGTGAGGGCGTGTTGTGGCCGTCAAGGTGACACGGGACCGAAATTGAATTAGTACGACAAGCCGAAGAAATAGCCACTTCACCCCTCCGGGTGACTGATTAACCCATTTGCCCGGAAAGTCTATGCTTGCCCTTTACTCTGCATTACGATCCATTTACTGAGCGTTGAATCATCCCGCCGCTGCACGCCGTGACCCACGGCCGCCGACCCGACCCCCCGCCCTGACGGGGGACCACCAGATCCGCGACCGCGCTGCCCCGGAGGAGACGGGAAACATGTCAGCCTGCGTCCCCACCCGCGCCGCCGAACCCACTCGGACCGAGCGCCTCGACCAACCCCACACCCCACCGCCGCCCCCACACCGCCGCTTCCGCATCGCGGGCGCCGACGTGTCGGCCTCCGTCGCGGTCTTCCTGATCGCCCTCCCCCTGTCGCTGGGCATCGCCCTGGCCACCGGCGCCCCCCTCCAGGCCGGCCTCGTCGCCGCAGCCGTCGGAGGCATCGTCGCCGGTTGGCTCGGCGGCGCCCCGCTCCAGGTCAGCGGCCCGGCCGCCGGGCTCACCGTCGTCACCGCCGACCTGATCCAGCGCTACGGCTGGCGAACCACCTGCGCGATCACCGTCCTGGCCGGCCTCGCCCAACTCGGCCTCGGCTGTCTGCGCGTGGCCCGTAACGCCCTCGCCGTCAGCCCGGCGATCGTGCACGGCATGCTCGCCGGCATCGGTGTGACCATCGCCGTGGCACAACTGCACATCGTCCTCGGCGGCACCCCGCAGAGCTCCGTCCTCGACAACCTGCGTGCGCTGCCCGCCCAGTTGGCGGATCTGCGACCGGCCTCCGTGTCGGTGAGCGTGCTGACCCTGGCGCTGTTGCTCGCCTGGCCGCGGGTTCCCGGCCGGGTCGGACGCCTGCTGCGCAGGATCCCGGCCGCGCTCGTCGCCGTCGCCGGGGCCACCGCCGTCGCCTCGCTCGCGGGGCTGGTCCTGCCCAAGGTCGACCTGCCGTCCTGGCGCAGTCACGCCCTGGCCGGACTTCCCGAGGGCCCGGCGCTCGGCCTGGTCGCCGCCGTGCTCACCACCACGCTGGTGTGCAGCGTGCAGTCGCTGCTCGGCGCGGTCGCCGTGGACAAGCTGGTGGCCGGCCGGCCCGGCCTGCCCGCCCGCGTCGGACGCTCCGACCTGGACCGCGAGCTGCTCGGACAGGGCGCCGCCAACATCGTCTCCGGATCGCTCGGCGGGCTGCCCGTCGCGGGCGTCGCGGTGCGCAGCTCGGCGAACGTCCAAGCCGGCGCCGTCAGCCGGAACTCCACGATGCTGCACGGCGTTCTCGTAGTAGTCGCCGCACTGCTGATGGTCCCGATCCTGGAGTTCATCCCGCTCGCCTCCCTCGCCGCCCTGGTGATGGCCGTCGGCATCCAGATGGTGTCCCTGAACCACATCCGCACAGTGACCCGCCACCGAGAAGTGCTGGTGTACGCCGTCACCACACTCGGCGTGGTCCTCCTGGGCGTCCTGGAGGGCGTGGCGCTCGGGATCGCCGTCGCCGTCGCCGTCGCCCTGCACCGCCTCACCCGCACCCGCATCACGCACGAAGAGAGGGAAGGAGTCCATCACGTCCACGTACGAGGTCAGCTGACGTTCCTCGCGGTGCCCCGGCTCAGCCGAGCCCTGCACCTCGTGCCCCAAGGCACCCACGCCGTCGTGGAGTTGGACGGGTCGTTCATGGACCACGCGGCGTACGAGGCGCTGCAGGACTGGCAGAACACCCACACCGCGCGGGGCGGCTCAGCCGAACTCACCGGCCGCCGCGCCGGGCTCCGGATCGGCGAGCCCGGATTCACCGACGATCTCCGCGACGAGGACGACGCAACCGAGCCGACGGCCCGGCACACTCTCGACCTCGCTCTGGCAGGTGAACCACGACAGCCGGGCCAGACAGGTCAGACCGGCGGCTCCGCCCTGGCCGGTTGCCGCTGCCGCCCCTGGACGCCGTGGCGCAACCACCAGTGCGAGCTCCCCCGGTCCGAGCCGCCCCACGACGACACCACGGACGACGCCCCCAACGCATCCGGCGCACCGGGTACACGCACCACGCCAGGTTCACCCGGCGCATCCGGTTCACCGGGCGCATCCGGACAGGCGGGCGGGCCCGAGCCCAGTGGGCATGAACTGGCGCGCGGCATCAGCGCGTTCCAACGGCACACGGCACCGCTCGTCCGGGGTGAGCTGGCCCGACTGGCACGCGAAGGCCAGCGGCCGTCCCAGCTCTTCCTCACCTGCGCCGACTCCCGCCTCGTCACCTCGATGATCACCTCCAGTGGTCCGGGCGACCTCTTCGTGGTGCGCAATGTCGGCAATCTCGTCCCGCCGCCTGGCCAGGAGAGCGGGGACGACTCGGTCGCGGCCGCGATCGAGTACGCGGTGGACGTGCTGAAGGTGCGCTCCATCACGGTGTGCGGCCACTCCGGGTGCGGAGCCATGCAGGCACTGCTCAACTCCGACCCCGGGGGTGCCCGGACGCCGCTCAAGCGGTGGCTGCGCCACGGGCTGCCGAGCCTGGAGCGGATGGCCGACGGCAGCCGCCCGTGGCCCCGGCTGGCCGGGCGGGCGCCCGCCGACGCGGTGGAGCAGCTCTGCCTGACCAACGTGGTCCAGCAGTTGGAGCACCTGCACGCCCATGAGTCGGTGGCCCGGGCGCTGAAGGACGGTGCGCTGGAGCTGCAGGGGATGTACTTCCACGTGGGAGAGGCCCAGGCGTACCTGCTCGCCGGGACGGACGACGACGAGGTGTTCGACCACGTGCGGGCGGCGGACGTACCGGCCTGACCCGGCGTGACGCCGGGTCAGGCCGGCGTGACGCCGGGTGCGGCCAAGGGTGCTGCCGGGTGCGGCCAAGGGTGCTGCCGGGGCGCGTCACGGGCATGCGGATCAACGCCTGCCCATGACGCGCCTCGCGACGCGGCCTCCTGACGCGCCTCGTGACGCGACCTCGTGACGCGCCCTCGCGACGCGGCCTCCTGACGCGCCTCCCGCACGCCACGCCGAGCCCCCGCGCCACCGCGTCGGCGCGGCACCGACGAACTCCTCGCCGGCCGCCGCCGCCACGCCCCACCGCGCTCGGGCCGAAGTGTGAAAGGCGTGACAAGGGCTGAACTCTCCCTGGTCGGCGTCCGTGGATACGGATGACCCCCGGCCGCCGAATGAGACGTACACCAACCCACGCACAGGTCTAAACCAATTTTCTGTCGGCCCTTGTCACCGAGCCCTCGGGTCTGATGAGCTGTGGCTTGGGACACAACGGACAACCCTGAGAACGGGAGATGTCGTGAGCAACGAAAGCCTGGCCAACCTGCTACGCGAGGAGCGCAGGTTCGCACCCCCCGCGGACCTGGCGGCGAACGCCAACGTCACCGCGGCGGCGTATGAGCAGGCCAAGGCTGACAGGCTCGGCTTCTGGGCCGAGCAGGCCCGCCGGCTGACCTGGGCCACCGAGCCGACCGAGACGCTGGACTGGTCGAACCCGCCGTTCGCCAAGTGGTTCCAGGACGGCAAGCTCAACGTGGCGTACAACTGCGTCGACCGGCACGTCGAGGCCGGGAACGGCGACCGGGTGGCCATCCACTTCGAGGGCGAGCCGGGCGACAGCCGCGCCGTCACCTACGCCGAGCTCAAGGACGAGGTCTCCAAGGCCGCGAACGCCCTGCTGGAACTGGGAGTTCGCAAGGGCGACCGGGTCGCCGTCTACATGCCGATGATCCCCGAGACGGCGGTCGCGATGCTCGCGTGCGCCCGGATCGGCGCCGCGCACTCCGTGGTCTTCGGCGGCTTCTCGGCGGACGCGCTCGCGACCCGTATCCAGGACGCCGACGCCAAGGTCGTCATCACCTCCGACGGCGGCTGGCGGCGAGGCAAGCCGTCCGCGCTGAAGCCGGCCGTCGACGACGCGGCCGACCGGGCCGGAAACGTCGAGCACGTGCTGGTGGTCCGGCGCACCGGCCAGGAGGTCGCCTGGAACGACAGCCGCGACGTCTGGTGGCACGAGATCGTCGACCGGCAGTCCGCCGAGCACGCCCCCGAGGCGTTCGACGCCGAGCACCCGCTGTTCATCCTCTACACGTCCGGTACGACGGGTAAGCCGAAGGGCATCCTGCACACCTCCGGCGGCTACCTCACCCAGACCGCGTACACCCACCACGCCGTCTTCGACCTGAAGCCGGAGACCGACGTCTACTGGTGCACGGCCGACGTCGGCTGGGTCACCGGGCACTCCTACATCGTCTACGGCCCGCTCGCGAACGGCGCCACGCAGGTGATGTACGAGGGCACGCCGGACACGCCGCACCAGGGCCGGTTCTGGGAGATCGTGCAGAAGTACGGCGTCACCATCCTCTACACGGCTCCGACGGCCATCCGTACGTTCATGAAGTGGGGCGACGACATCCCCGCCAAGTTCGACCTCAGCAGCCTGCGGGTGCTGGGCTCGGTCGGGGAGCCGATCAACCCCGAGGCGTGGATCTGGTACCGCAAGCACATCGGTGCCGACCGGACGCCGGTCGTCGACACCTGGTGGCAGACGGAGACCGGCGCGATGATGATCTCGCCGCTGCCCGGCGTCACCGAGACCAAGCCCGGCTCCGCGCAGACCCCGCTGCCCGGCATCGCCGCGACCGTCGTGGACGACGAGGCGAACGAGGTGCCCGACGGCGGCGGTGGCTACCTGGTCCTCACCGAGCCGTGGCCGTCGATGCTGCGCACCATCTGGGGCGACGACCAGCGGTTCCTCGACACGTACTGGTCGCGCTTCGAGGGCAGGTACTTCGCCGGCGACGGCGCCAAGAAGGACGACGACGGCGACATCTGGCTGCTGGGCCGGGTGGACGACGTGATGCTCGTGTCCGGCCACAACATCTCCACCACCGAGGTGGAGTCGGCGCTCGTCTCGCACCCGTCGGTCGCCGAGGCGGCCGTCGTCGGCGCGGCGGACGAGACGACCGGCCAGGCGATCGTCGCCTTCGTCATCCTTCGCGGCACCGCGAACGCCGAGGACGAGAACCTCGTGGCCGACCTGCGCAACCACGTCGGCGCCACCCTCGGCCCGATCGCCAAGCCCAAGCGGGTCCTGCCGGTGGCCGAGCTGCCGAAGACCCGCTCCGGAAAGATCATGCGACGTCTGCTGCGGGACGTCGCCGAGAACCGCCAGCTCGGTGACGTGACGACCCTGACGGACTCCACCGTCATGGATCTCATCCAGTCGAAGCTGCCGGCGGCACCCAGCGAGGACTGAGGACGCGGGTGACGGGCACCCGGCCGCCAGCGCGCCGGGTGCCCGTCGCATCTAACGTGGGGATCACCGGATCCCTCCCCGCGCACTTTAGGTAAGCTAAGTAAAAGGTAAGCTCAACAAAATAGGTGCGCCGGGAAGTCTGGTCGGCATGTGTTCCGTCCTGCCCACCGACCGGAGGTCCCCGCCGTGCCCGCGCCCAGCACCACCACCCGCAAAGTCTTCGGACGTCTGTCCCTGCCCGAGCGGAACTTCGTCACGGACGCGCTGCGCACCGAGACCGTCGGCGGTGTCCTGCTCCTCCTCGCCGCGGTCGCCGCGCTGGCCTGGGCGAACATTCCGGCCCTGCACGACAGCTACGAGAGCGTCAGCCACTTCCACCTCGGCCCCGCGGCCCTCGGTCTCGACCTCTCGGTCGCGCACTGGGCCGCCGACGGACTCCTCGCGATCTTCTTCTTCGTGGCCGGGATCGAGCTCAAGCGCGAACTGGTCGCGGGCGACCTCCGCGACCCCAGGGCGGCCGCGCTGCCCGTCGTCGCGGCGCTGTGCGGCATGGCCGTACCGGCGCTCGTCTACACACTCACCAACGTCACGGGCGGCGGCTCGCTCAGCGGCTGGGCCGTCCCCACCGCCACCGACATCGCCTTCGCGCTCGCCGTGCTCGCGGTCATCGGCACCTCCCTGCCGAGCGCCCTGCGCGCCTTCCTGCTGACGCTCGCCGTCGTCGACGACCTCTTCGCGATCCTGATCATCGCGGTCTTCTTCACCGCCGACATCGACTTCCTGGCGCTGGGCGGCGCGGTCGTCGGTCTCGCCGTCTTCTGGCTGCTGCTGCGCAAGGGCGTACGCGGCTGGTACGTGTACGTGCCGCTCGCGCTCGTGGTCTGGGCACTGATGTACAACAGCGGCATCCACGCCACCATCGCGGGCGTCGCGATGGGACTGATGCTGCGCTGCACGACCCACGAGGGCGAGGAGCACTCCCCCGGTGAGCGCGTCGAGCACCTCGTACGGCCGCTGTCGGCGGGGCTGGCCGTCCCGCTGTTCGCCTTGTTCAGCGCGGGCGTCTCGGTCTCCGGGGGCGCACTGGGCGAGGTGTTCACCGAACCGGAGGCGCTCGGCGTGGTCCTCGGGCTCGTCGTCGGCAAGACGCTCGGCATCTTCGGCGGGACCTGGCTGACGGCACGCTTCACCCGGGCCTCACTCAGCGACGACCTCGAGTGGGCCGACGTGTTCGCGGTGGCCACGCTGGCCGGCATCGGATTCACCGTCTCGCTGCTCATCGGCGAGCTGGCCTTCGACGGCGACGCGGCACTGACGGACCAGGTCAAGACCGCCGTCCTGACGGGGTCCGTGATCGCGGCGCTGCTGGCGACCGTGCTGCTGAAGATGCGGAACGCCAAGTACCGCCGACTGTGGGAGACCGAGGAGCGCGACGAGGACCTCTCGGGCGTGCCGGACGTCTACGAGGAAGACGACCCGGCGTATCACCTGCGGATGGCCGACATCCACGACCGCAAGGCCGCCGAGCACCGCCGGATCGCCGAGCGGATGGCCGCCGAAAGGGCGGACGCCGAGCGACGCGGGCTTGCCGAAGTGGCGGGCGGGGCAGGCGAGGAGAACGACCGTCCGGCATGATCTGACGGGACGGTACAAAAGGACCGTACACATGGACCGTACACATGCACCGCCCCGGTCAGGCACACGGCAGAAAAGGGAGAACGCGATGAGCGCACCCGACGGCAGCCCGGTCGGCGCCGAACGTAGCATCGGGCAGCTGTTCGCCTCGGCGACGACCGAGATGTCGGCGCTGGTGCACGACGAGATCGCGCTGGCGAAGGCGCAGCTGAAGCGGGACGTGAAGCGCGGCGCGACGAGCGGCGGCGCGTTCACGGTGGCCGGGGCGGTCCTGGTCTTCTCGCTTCCGATGCTGAACTTCGCGCTGGCGTACGGCATCCGGACCTGGAGCGACTGGAACCTCGCGGTCTGCTTCCTGCTGTCCTTCGCGGCCAACGTCCTCATCGCGGGGCTGCTCGCGCTGATCGGCGTCGTCTTCGCGAAGAAGGCGAAGAAGGGCAAGGGCCCGCAGAAGGTCGCCGCCTCGGTGAAGGAGTCGGCGGGCGTCCTGCAGAACGCCAAGCCGCACCCGCGTCCGGCCCTGGAGGACGGGCTCCCGGACGCCAAGGCCATCGAGGCTGTGGCACGCTCGTCCTCATGACGGATCCCGCCCCCTCCTCGGCCCAGCCCGCCTCGGTCGTACGGCCGGACGGCCCCTGGACCCACCGGGAGGTCGCCGCCAACGGCGCGCGCTTCCACATCGCGGAGATGGGCGACGGGCCGCTGGTGCTGCTGCTGCACGGGTTCCCCCAGTTCTGGTGGACCTGGCGGCACCAGCTGCCCGCACTCGCCGACGCCGGCTTCCGGGCCGTCGCCATGGACCTGCGCGGCGTCGGCGGCAGCGACCGCACCCCGCGCGGCTACGACCCCGCCAACCTCGCCCTGGACATCACGGGCGTGATCCGTTCCCTCGGCGAGCCCGACGCCGCGCTGGTCGGCCACGACCTGGGCGGCTATCTGGCGTGGACGGCGGCCGCCATGCGTCCGAAGCTCGTACGACGGCTCGCGGTCGCCTCCATGCCGCACCCCAGGCGCTGGCGCTCGGCGATGCTCTCGGACGTCAAGCAGACGACCGCGGGCTCCTACATCTGGGGGTTCCAGCGCCCCTGGATCCCGGAGCGGCAGCTCACCGCCGACGACGGCGCGCTGGTCGCCCGTCTCATCCGGGACTGGTCCGGCCCGCGCCTGCCGGACGACGACGCGGTGGAGGCGTACCGGCGCGCGATCTGCATCCCCTCGACCGCGCACTGTTCGATCGAGCCCTACCGCTGGATGGTGCGGTCGATGGCCCGCCCCGACGGCATCCAGTTCAACCGGCGCATGAAGCGCCCGGTGCGGGTGCCGACCCTCCACCTGCACGGGTCACTCGACCCGGTGATGCGCACCCGCAGCGCGGCCGGCTCCGGCGAGTACGTCGAAGCGCCCTACCGCTGGCGGCTGTTCGACGGTCTGGGGCACTTCCCGCACGAGGAGGACCCGGTCGCCTTCTCCACCGAACTCATCAACTGGCTGAAGGATCCCGAACCCGATCGGTGACCGTGCCGGAGCGCCCGGTATCCGGATCGGAACACGCGTCCTACGAACGGCCACTTGCCCGGCGCATAGGCCAATTGGGGGGCCTGGGGGCGGTTATCGACCTTGGGGCGGGGGCAGACGTCCGGGTATGGGCTGGACGCACGACTACAGTGACGTAGCACGCAAGCGACGCTCGGGCGGCGGCCTGGGCACCCACCAGCAAGGCGGTGCACCGCAATTGGCGGGTGCTGACCCGAGGGTGGGCATTCCGATCATTCTGCGTCGCCGGGCCCGCTGGGTCTCGGTACGCCTGCGTCATCCCAAGGGCTGACGCCCCTTCCTTCACCCAACCCCGGGCTTCCACCGAAGTCCGGGCCTCCACCCGAGCCCGGACTCAGAGGGCGCAGCTGTCGCTGTCCACCTGCTGGTTCGCGGTACGCCCCTTGGTGATGTCCTCCTGGATCTCGTCCGCGGTGAGCGCGTACCCGGTGTCGGCGTCGTCGAGGGACTTCGCGAAGACCACGCCGTACACCTTCCCCTCGGGGGTGAGCAGCGGGCCGCCTGAGTTGCCCTGACGGACGGTCGCGTACAGCGAGTAGACGTCCCGGCGGACGGTGCCACGGTGGTAGATGTCCGCGCCGCTGGCCGTGATGCGGCCGCGCACGCGCGCGGACCGGACGTCGTACGCCCCGTTCTCCGGGAAGCCCGCGACGATCGCGCTGTCCCCGCTGGCCGCGTCCTCGGAGGTGAACCGCAGCGCGGGCGCCTTCAGATCGGGTACGTCGAGTACGGCGATGTCGCGCTCCCAGTCGTAGAGGACGACGGTCGCGTCGTACTTCTTGCCCTCGCCGCCGATCTGGACGGTGGGTTCGTCGACGCCGCCCACCACGTGCGCGTTGGTCATCACCCGGCGGTCGGAGAAGACGAAGCCGGTGCCTTCGAGGACCTTGCCGCAACTCTGGGCGGTGCCCATGACCTTGACGATGGAGCGCTGGGCGCGGGCGGCGACGGGACTGTCCACGAGGGCCGGGTCCGGCGGCCGGACCTCCTTGATCGGCTCGTTCGAGAACGGGCTGAAGACCTGCGGGAAGCCGTTCTGTGCGAGGACCGAGGTGAAGTCCTTGAACCAGGTGTCGGCCTGGGCGGGCAGCACCTCCTGCACGCCCAGCAGCAGCTTGGAGCCGCGCACTTCCTTGCCCACGGTCGGCATCGTCGTCTGCGCGAGCGCGGAGCCGATCAGCCAGGCGACCAGGAGCATCGCCACGACGTTGACGAGCGCCCCGCCCGTCGCGTCCAGGGCGCGGGCCGGGGACCAGGTGATGTACCGGCGCAGCTTGTTGCCGAGGTGGGTGGTCAGGGCCTGGCCGACGGAGGCGCAGATGATGACGACGACCACGGCGACGACGGCGGCGGTGGTGCTCACCTCGGCGTTGTCGGTCACCGCGTCCCAGAAGACCGGGAGGAGGTATACGGCGACGAGGCCGCCGCCCAGGAAGCCGATCACCGACAGGATGCCGACGACGAAGCCCTGGCGATAGCCGACGATCGCGAACCACACGGCGGCGACCAGCAACAGGATGTCCAGCACATTCACGAAGGCCACCCTGTCATGCACGCCAGTCGAGGGGCACTTGCTTCTCGCGGTCCCAGGGCCGTTCCCAGCCCGAGTAGTGGAGGAGTCGGTCGATGATTCCGGCCGTGAACCCCCACACCAGGGCCGATTCGACCAGAAATGCCGGACCTCGGTGGCCGCTGGGGTGAACGGTGGTGGCGCGGTTGTCGGGGTCAGTGAGATCCGCCACGGGCACGGTGAAGACCCGCGCGGTCTCGTTCGGATCGACGACCCCCACCGGGCTCGGCTCGCGCCACCAGCCCAGCACCGGGGTCACCACGAAGTGGCTGACCGGGATGTACAGCTTGGGCAGCACGCCGAAGAGCTGAACGCCGGCCGGGTCGAGCCCGGTCTCCTCCTCGGCCTCGCGCAGGGCCGCCCGCAGCGGGCCGTCGCCCTTCGGGTCGCCGTCCTCCGGATCGAGCGCGCCTCCGGGGAAGGAGGGCTGTCCGGCGTGGGAGCGCAGTGAGCTCGCCCGCTCCATCAGCAGCAGCTCGGGCCCGCGCACGCCGTCGCCCTCACCGAAGAGGACGAGCACGGCGGACTGCCGCCCCGCGCCGTTCTCCGGCGGCAGGAAGCGACTGAGCTGCAACGGCTCGACCGTCTCCACCGCGTGCACCACCGGATCGAGCCAGGCGGGCAGGCCCTCCTTGCTGAGCGTCACGGAACCGCCCTGAGTGTTGCTCGCGCGCGTCATCGCCACCCCCGTCGTTCTGCTGGATCCAACGCCCGACGGGCCCGAGATCGTTCCTGGGAACGTACCCAGGAATGGGTCCGGGGGCGGATCATCCCGCTCCCAGCGGCGGCGCGGGTTTCCCGCCCGCGTCCAGGTATGCCTGCGGGGGCTTCAGGCGCTGGCCCGGGAAGCCGCCCTTCTCGTACTTGAGGAGCTTCTTCGCCTTCTCCGGGTCCGTCTCGCCCTCGCCGTACGCCGGGCAGAGCGGGGCGATGGGGCAGGCGCCGCAGGCGGGCTTGCGGGCGTGGCAGATGCGGCGGCCGTGGAAGATCACGTGGTGCGAGAGCATCGTCCACTCGCTCTTGGGGAAGAGCCCGCCGACGGTGGCCTCGATCTTGTCGGGCTCGGTCTCCTCGGTCCACTTCCAGCGCCGCACCAGCCGCTGGAAGTGCGTGTCCACGGTGATGCCGGGCCGCCCGAAGGCGTTGCCCAGGACGACGAAGGCGGTCTTGCGGCCGACGCCGGGCAGCTTGACGAGGTCCTCGAGCCGCCCGGGGACCTCGCCGCCGAACTGTTCCGCGAGGGCCTTCGAAAGCCCTATGACCGCCTTGGTCTTGGCACGGAAGAAACCGGTGGGCCGCAGGATCTCCTCGACCTCCTCCGGATCGGCGGCGGCCAGGTCCTCCGGCGTGGGGTACTTGGCGAAGAGGGCGGGGGTGGTCTGGTTGACCCTGAGGTCGGTGGTCTGGGCGGACAGGACGGTGGCGACGACGAGTTGGAAGGGGTTCTCGAAGTCCAGCTCCGGATGGGCGTACGGATAGACCTCCGCGAGCTCGCGGTTGATGCGGCGAGCCCGGCGCACCAGTGCCGTTCGAGACTCGCTCTTCTTCGCCGGACCGGCCGGAGCCACCTCTTTCACCGCAACCTTCTTTGTCGCTTTTGCCGTTTTCTTTCCGCCAGCGGGGCCCTGTTCGCCCACAGCGGAATCTCGACGTACAACCACCCGCCCAGCCCCCTAGGCCTGTGCTCTCACCGGCGATTTGGACACCCGGCCAGCCTAGAGCCCGGCACTGACATCTGCCCCGGACCCTGAAGATCAGCCCCCAATTGGACCCCTGCCGCTTACCTCAGGACACGTGTGCGGCATCCTTGTGACAGATCACACTGTTTGGAACGTCCGGCAAAATGGGGAACACGGACCCCTGGTAAGCGGGGAAGCAAGATCCCCTGAGCAGGTCGACAAGGAGAGAACTCGTGGACGACGTTCTGCGGCGCAACCCGCTCTTCGCGGCGCTCGATGACGAGCAGTCCGCGGAACTGCGCGCCTCCATGAGTGAGGTGACGCTCGCCCGCGGCGACTCCCTGTTCCACGAGGGCGACCCGGGCGACCGGCTCTACGTCGTCACCGAGGGCAAGGTGAAGCTCCACCGCACCTCCCCCGACGGCCGCGAGAACATGCTGGCCGTCGTCGGCCCCGGCGAGCTCATCGGCGAACTGTCCCTGTTCGACCCGGGCCCGCGCACGGCGACCGCCACCGCGCTGACCGAGGTCAAGCTGCTCGGCCTCGGCCACGGCGACCTCCAGCCCTGGCTGAACGTCCGCCCCGAGGTGGCCACCGCCCTCCTGCGCGCTGTCGCCCGCCGGCTGCGCCGCACCAACGACGCCATGTCCGACCTGGTCTTCTCGGACGTCCCCGGCCGGGTGGCCCGCGCGCTGCTCGACCTCTCCCGCCGCTTCGGCGTGCAGTCCGAAGAGGGCATCCACGTCGTCCACGACCTCACGCAGGAGGAGCTGGCCCAGTTGGTCGGCGCGTCCCGCGAGACCGTGAACAAGGCGCTGGCCGACTTCGCCGGCCGCGGGTGGCTGCGCCTGGAGGCGCGAGCGGTGATCCTGCTGGACGTGGAGCGGCTCGCCAAGCGTTCACGCTGACACCGTCCCCCGCCGTACGTCACGGGTCCCGTCTCCTGGAGGCGGGACCCTTTTCGTCCGCTCGGGACGCCCCAAAGGGCTTCCTGGTACCGGACGCGCGGCATAAATAATGAGCTCGGACGCCCCCAGCACGGCACAGTGACCCCATGGCCGAAACCGTTCCCGCCAAGGGGCTCGACGCCCAGGGCTGCATCGCGCGCGAGGGCTCCCTCGGGCTGGTCGCGCAGGACTTCCGCCCCGTCGTCGCGGCCGCCCGCGACCGCGTGCTCGACCTCTTCGGTGCCCGGCTGCACAGCGCCTACCTCTACGGGTCGCTTCCGCGCGGCACCGCGCGCGTGGGGCGCAGCGACCTGGACCTGCTGGTCGCCCTGCACGAGGAGCCCACGGACACGGACCGAGAGGGCGCCCGCGCCCTCGACGCGGCACTCGACAAGGAGTTCCCACAGATCGACGGCGCCGGGACGCTGCTGTACGGCCGGGGACGGCTGCTGAGCGACGTGGAGCGGTACGACCTCGGCTGGTTCGTGGCCTGCCTGTGCACCCCGCTGCTCGGCGACGACCTCGCCGAGTACCTGCCGCGCTACCGCCCCGACTCGCTGCTCGCCCGCGAGACCAACGGGGACCTGGCCCTCTTCCTGCCCCGCTGGCGGGCCCGGATCTCCGCCGCCGACTCGGAGGAGGCCCGCCGCCCCCTCGTCCGGTTCATGTCGCGCCACCTCGTCCGCACCGGCTTCACGCTCGTCATGCCCCGGTGGAACGGCTGGACGAGCGACCTCCACGAGATGGCCGAGGTCTTCGGCGCGTACTACCCACAGCGGGCCGTACAGATGCGGTCGGCGGCCGTCCTCGGCTACGAGCCGACGGGTGACCGTGCCGTCCTCCGGGCGTACGTCGACGACCTGGGTCCCTGGCTGGCCGAGGAGTACGCGCGCGTGCACGGCGTGAAGGCCGTGCGGCCGGACTGAAGCGGTCGCCCGACTAGATCAGGCCGTGCTCCTCCAGGTACTCCATCTGAGCCCGCACCGACAGCTCGGCGGCCGGCCACAGGGAACGCTCCACGTCGGCGTACACATGGGCGACCACCTCGGAGGGCGTCCGATAGCCGTCCTCCACGGCCGTCTCGACCTGGGCGAGGCGATGGGCGCGGTGGGCGAGATAGAACTCGACGACGCCCTGCGCGTCCTCCAGCACCGGGCCGTGCCCCGGAAGCACCGTGTGCACCCCGTCGTCGACCGTCAGGGACCTGAGCCGCCGCAGGGAGTCCAGATAGTCGCCGAGGCGGCCGTCCGGGTGCGCCACGACGGTCGTACCGCGCCCCAGGACGGTGTCACCGGTGAGGACCGCCTGATCGGCCGGGAGATGGAAGCACAGCGAGTCCGCGGTGTGGCCGGGAGTCGGTACGACCCTCAGCTCCAGGCCCCCGACGCGGACCACCTGCCCGGCGCCCAGGCCTTCCTCTCCCAGCCGCAGCGCCGGGTCCAGGGCACGCACCTTGGTGCCGGTCAGCTCGGCGAAACGGGCGGCGCCGGCCGCGTGGTCGGGGTGACCGTGGGTGAGCAGGGTCAGGGCGACGCGCTTGCCGGCCTTCTCGGCCATGTCGACGACGTTCCGCAGGTGGCTGTCGTCCAGCGGTCCCGGATCGATCACCACGGCGAGCTCGGAGTCCGGCTCCGCCACGATCCAGGTGTTCGTGCCGTCCAGGGTCATCGGCGAGGGGTTCGGCGCGAGGACGTTGAGGGCACGCGGGGTGGCGGGACCCGAGAAGACCCCGCCGCGGGGGCGGCCGGGAAGGGCTGCTGCGTCCGTCATGCGGGGGCTCCACCGGTCGGGATGCGTTTGGTGAACTCGTCGTGTCCCGGCCAGGACAGCACGATCTGCCCGTCCTCGTCGAGGCGGGCCTGTGCCAGGACGGGCGTCAGGTCACGTTCCGGCGCCGCGGCGAGCGCCGCGCGGGCACTGTCGTACGGGCCGAGTTGGCGGAGCGTCGCGATCGTGGGCGGCATCATCAGCAGTTCGCCCTTGTCGTACGAGGCCGCCGCGTCCCCGGGCCGGATCCACACCGTGCGATCGGCCTCCGTGGAGGCGTTACGGGTGCGCTGGCCCTCCGGGAGGGCGGCGACGAAGAACCAGGTGTCGTAACGCCGGGCCTCGAACTCGGGCGTGATCCAGCGCGTCCAGGCACCCAGCAGGTCGGACCTGAGTACCAGCCCCCGGCGGTCCAGGAACTCGGCGAAGGACAGCTCACGGCCGACCAGGGCGGTCCGGTCGGCCTCCCAGTCCGCACCGGTGGTGTCCCCGACCACGGAGTCCGGCGCAGGACCGGCGAGCAGCACGCCCGCCTCCTCGTACGTCTCCCGCACCGCCGCACAGACGATCGCCTGGGCGGCGGTCTCGTCCACGCCGAGCCGCTCCGCCCACCACGCGCGCGTGGGGCCGGCCCAGCGGACGTGCCGGTCGTCGTCACGGGGGTCCACCCCGCCGCCCGGATACGCGTACGCGCCTCCCGCGAACGCCATGGAGGCGCGTCTGCGCAGCATGTGCACGGCGATACCGGCGCCGGTGTCCTTCAGGAGCATGACGGTGGCCGCGCGCCTGGGGCTGACCGGCGTGAGGGTGCCGTCGGTCAGGGCGCGGATACGGTCAGGCCACTCCGCTGGATACCACTGCCCGTTTGCCATGGCCGGAGGCTATCTCTTGGTGAGCGGATGTTCGAGAGCCCCCTGTCGCAGATGTCACAGTTGCCGACTCCCCCCCCCGGGGTCCCAACAGACACCCTGAGGGCTACGCCCCCACCACCCGACTCGGTAGGCCAAGAAGTGACCGCCCCTGGGGGCTCCGCCCCCAGACCCCCGGACCTTGCCCACCCACCACCCGACTCGGTCGGCCAAAAGGTGACCGCCTCTGGGGGCTGCGCCCCCAGACCCCCGCTTCGGCCCTGGACGGGCCTCGTCCTCAAACGCCGGACGGGCTGAAA
>NZ_KQ948991.1:161059-316369 GCF_001514265.1 Streptomyces resistomycificus
GCCGCAGCCGCCCACGGCGGGAAGGGGACGTGTCGGGGGGTGCCCGCCCGCAGCGGTTGTCGCGTCAACACGAGCACCTCTATGACCGACCGATTCCGCGACGTTCCGAGGACGGACACCCCCCGACACGGCCCCGACCCACAACGAAGCACCGGGCGCTACGCGCACCCCCACCGAACCCGAACAGGCCGCCGCAGGCACACCCCCGCACACCCCTACGCCCCCGTCAGCTCCACCTGAACCTCGACCTCCACCGGAGCGTCCAGCGGCAGCACAGCCACCCCCACCGCGCTCCGCGCGTGCACGCCCTTGTCGCCCAGCACCTCACCCAGCAGCTCACTCGCGCCGTTGACGACCCCGGGCTGCCCCGTGAAGTCGGAGGCGGACGCCACGAAGCCGACCACCTTCACGACACGCGCCACCCGGTCCAGGTCACCCGCGACGGACTTCACCGCGGCCAGGGCGTTCAGCGCGCACGTACGCGCCAGCTCCTTGGCCTCCTCGGGCGTGACCTCCGCACCCACCTTGCCGGTGACCGGAAGATTGCCCTCCACCATCGGCAGCTGCCCGGAGGTGTACACGTACACGCCGGACTGCACAGCCGGCTGGTACGCGGCCAGCGGCGGCACGACCTCCGGAAGCGTCAGTCCCAGCTCGGCCAGCCGCGCCTCGACGGAGCTCATGCCTTTGCCTGCCTGGCTCGCTTCAGGTAGGCCACGAGCTGCTCGGGGTTGTTCGGCCCGGGCACGACCTGGACGAGCTCCCAGCCGTCCTCGCCCCAGGTGTCCAGGATCTGCTTCGTGGCGTGGACGAGCAGCGGCACGGTTGCGTATTCCCACTTGGTCATGTGGCCGACTTTAGCCGCTGCCCACACGCGGCCCGCGCCCGCGTTATCCACAGCCTCCCGCTTAGCCCGAGCCCGGACTGGTTACGCTCGAATACGTGAGCAGGCTCCAGGTCGTCAGCGGCAAGGGCGGGACCGGAAAGACCACGGTCGCCGCCGCCCTCGCGTTGGCCCTCGCCACAGAGGGGAAGCGGACGCTTCTCGTCGAGGTCGAGGGCCGCCAGGGCATCGCGCAGCTCTTCGAAACGGAAGCGCTGCCTTATGAGGAGCGGAAGATCGCCGTCGCTCCAGGGGGCGGGGAGGTGTACGCCCTCGCCATAGACCCCGAACTGGCCCTTCTGGACTACCTCCAGATGTTCTACAAGCTGGGCAGCGCGGGCCGGGCCCTGAAGAAGCTCGGCGCGATCGACTTCGCCACCACGGTCGCGCCCGGCCTCAGAGACGTACTCCTGACCGGCAAGGCGTGCGAAGCGGTACGCCGGAAGGACAAGAGCGGCCGGTTCGCGTACGACTACGTCGTCATGGACGCCCCGCCGACCGGCCGCATCACCCGCTTCCTGAACGTGAACGACGAGGTCGCCGGCCTGGCCAAGATCGGCCCGATACACAATCAGGCGCAGGCGGTGATGCGGGTGCTGAAGTCGCCGGAGACGGCCGTGCACCTGGTGACGCTGCTGGAGGAGATGCCCGTCCAGGAGACCGCGGACGGCATCGCCGAGCTGCGGTCGGCGCGGCTGCCGGTGGGGCGGATCATCGTGAACATGGTGCGGCCCGAGGTGTTGGACGCGGCCGAGCTGGAACTCGTACGGACGGTGCCGCGTACGGCCGTGGCGCAGTCGCTGTCCGCGGCCGGACTCGGCGGGGCGCGGCGCGGCGGGCACGCCGAGCGGCTGGTGGATCCGTTGCTGCGGCAGGCCGAGGAGTACGGCGAGCGGTACGCGTTGGAGCACGAGCAGCGGGCCGTACTGGCCGAGCTGGACCTGCCCTCGCACGAACTGCCGTTGCTGACCGAGGGCATGGATTTGGCGGGCCTGTACGAACTCGCCGCCGAACTGCGGGAACAGGGGATGTCATGAGCAGGGGGATGTCATGAGCAAGGATCCGGCTGTCGCCCAGGAGGGCACCCGTCACCGTCTCTCCCCCGCCCCCGCGCTGGACCTCGACCCCCTGCTCGACGACCCGGAGACCCGCATCGTGGTGTGCTGCGGTTCGGGCGGTGTCGGCAAGACGACCACCGCGGCCGCTCTCGGCCTGCGCGCCGCGGAGCGGGGCCGCAAGGTGGTCGTGCTGACCATCGACCCGGCTCGCCGCCTCGCCCAGTCGATGGGCATCGACTCGCTGGACAACACCCCGCGCCGGGTGAAGGGCGTGGAGGGCGACGGCGAACTGCACGCGATGATGCTCGACATGAAGCGCACCTTCGACGAGATCGTCGAGGCGCACGCGGACGCCGACCGGGCGGGCGCGATCCTGGGCAACCCGTTCTACCAGTCGCTCTCGGCGGGCTTCGCGGGCACGCAGGAGTACATGGCGATGGAGAAGCTGGGGCAGCTCCGCGCCAGGGACGAGTGGGACCTGATCGTCGTCGACACTCCCCCGTCCCGTTCGGCGCTGGACTTCCTGGACGCGCCGAAGCGACTCGGGTCGTTCCTGGACGGCAAGCTCATCCGCGTCCTGCTGGCGCCGGCGAAGGTCGGCGGCCGCGCCGGGATGAAGTTCCTGAACGTGGGCATGTCGATGATGACCGGCGCGCTGGGCAAGGTCCTCGGCGGCCAACTGCTGAAGGACGTGCAGACGTTCGTCGCGGCGATGGACTCGATGTTCGGAGGGTTCCGCACGCGCGCGGACGCGACGTACAAGCTGCTCCAGGCGCCCGGGACGGCGTTTTTGGTGGTCGCGGCCCCGGAGCGGGACGCGCTGCGTGAGGCGGCGTACTTCGTGGAGCGGTTGGCGGCCGAGGACATGCCGCTCGCCGGTCTGGTGCTCAACCGGGTCCACGGCAGCGGCGCCGACCGGCTGTCGGCCGAGCGGGCGCTCTCCGCCGCGGAAAATCTTGAAGAGCCCCGCATTGTGGATCAGGGGGACGGGAAAGCTGGACTTCGTAACTCTCCCGACACGTACGGCAGTTCAGAAGCCCCTTCGGCAACGCCCGCAGCATCCGCAGCGGCGCCCCCAGCGGCGTCTCCGGCCGCGGAGTCTCCTGCCTCGGCATCACCGGTTCCTGACGAAGGCTCCCCCGCCACCGAGCAGGACGCGTCGCAGCAGGACGCATCGCAGGAGGACGCATCGCAGGAGATGTCCGTCGAACAGCTCACCGCAGGCCTGCTGAGGCTGCATGCCGAGCGTATGCGGCTGCTCTCCCGCGAGCAGCGCACGCGTGACCGCTTCACGGCGCTCCACCCCGAGGTGGCGGTGACCGAAGTGGCCGCGCTGCCCGGCGACGTACACGACCTCGCGGGGCTGCGGGACATCGGAAACCGGCTCGCGACCGCCCGACCGGAGCTGCCCGAGCCCGACACCGATGCCTGAACCGCAGACAGGCGGCGGCCGAACCGCCAACCGGCACGACCCAGAGACCGGAATGCCCCGGCACCCGGCACCACCCAGTGACAGGGTGATCCCGCCGGCACCACCCAGAGACCAGGGTGATCCCGCACCCGGCACCACCCAGTGACCGGGGTGACCGGCGATCCAGGCGCCCGGCGACCAGCGTGACCGGGTAAGCAGGTAACCGGGCGACCGGTGACCGAGGGCGTGCCCTCGGTTCACCGCCGCGTGCGATCAGCTCACCGCGGCGTAACGCTCGTACACCTCGTCGTCGTCGAGAGGCAGAATGCCGACCCCCCGCTCGTACTCCGTCCGCGCGGTCTCCAGCAGCCGGCGCCAGGAGGTCACGGTGGGCCGCCTGCGCAGCAGTGCGCGGCGCTCCCGCTCGGTCATCCCTCCCCACACCCCGAACTCGACACGGTTGTCGAGCGCGTCGGCGAGGCACTCCGTGCGCACCGGGCATCCCGTGCACACCGCCTTCGCCCGGTTCTGCGCTGCTCCTTGAACGAACAGTTCATCCGGATCGGTAGTGCGGCAGGCCGCCTGCGCACTCCAGTCGACTACCCAGCCCATACCGGCGCCGTCCTCTCCCGAATCGAGGCTCCCCCACGGCGGCAGCGGCATATTCACCGCCGCCAGTTGAGGACGTTACGGAAGGTGGGCACAGCGCAACACCCCCTTCGGGCCCAATCTTGAATGGCCCGAACGGACTATGCGTAAGCGGCAGATCACCCGGGGGAGTGAGCTGGCGACATACGTGACTGTTCCGGCAAAGCGGGACAGTTGTATGGCGTCACAACGGGCACCAGATGACACACGAGGCGGATTCGGACACGTCCCCATCAAAAAAGTCGGGGAACTTCCGGAACGGATCGGGGTCGCCGGACGTATTGATACGTAGCCCTGGAGCTGTGACAGTTGCGAGCAGCTTAGGCCAAGGCCTGTGCGCGTGTCCGGCGAATGAGAACGTAGGCGTCTCGCGTCGCTGTCGTCGTGCCGCCATGCCGCCACGACGCACCCTGCCGCCTGCCCTGGATGTCACGATCCGGCACCCGAACCTCCCCTGGAGCGGCCGCTCCTTCGGAACGCTCAGCACAACGGATTAGGCTGCCCCCATGCCAAAGAAGCGCTCGGGCGGTGGTCTGTCCTCCACGCAGCAGGCCGCCAAGTTCCTCGGTGTCAGCGTGCTCGCGGGTGCCGTGATGGCCGGCATCGCACTGCCCGCGGCCGGTGCGCTGGGACTCGCGGCCAAGGGGTCGGTGGAGAGCTTCGACGAGCTCCCGGCGAATCTGAAGACCCCGCCGCTGAGCCAGCGCACCACCATCCTCGACGCCGACGGCGGCCAGCTCGCCACCGTCTACTCGCGCGACCGTACGGTGGTCGGCCTCAAGAACGTCTCGCCGTACATGCAGAAGGCGATCGTCGCGATCGAGGACTCGCGCTTCTACCAGCACGGCGCGATCGACCTGAAGGGCGTCCTGCGCGCGCTGAACAAGAACGCGCAGAGCGGCGGTGTCGCCGAGGGCGCCTCGACGCTCACCCAGCAGTACGTGAAGAACG
The DNA here is from genome assembly GCF_001514265.1 of Streptomyces resistomycificus. GTDB lineage: Bacteria > Actinomycetota > Actinomycetes > Streptomycetales > Streptomycetaceae > Streptomyces > Streptomyces resistomycificus. The sequence continues at coordinate 166,011 of NZ_KQ948991.1, forward strand.
TCTTCGTGGAGGAGGCCGGCAACGACCCGACGAAGGTCGCGCAGGCCACCCAGCAGACCCTCGGCCGCAAGATCAAGGAGCTGAAGTACGCGATCCAGGTCGAGGAGGAGCTCGGCAAGAAGAAGATCCTCGAGAACTACCTGAACATCACGTTCTTCGGCCAGCAGGCGTACGGCGTGGAGGCGGCGGCTCAGCGTTACTACTCCAAGTCCGCCAAGAACCTCACCCTCCAGGAGTCGGCGCTCCTCGCCGGCATCGTCCAGTCGCCCAGCCGGTACGACCCGGTCAACGACGAGGCGGAGGCCACCAAGCGCCGCAACATCGTGCTGCAGCGCATGGCCGAGGTCGGTGACGTGTCCCGGGCGGAGGCCGCCGAGGCGATGAAGGAGCCGCTCGGCCTCAAGGTCAGCCAGCCCAAGAACGGCTGCATCACGGCCGTCCAGGGAGCCAGCTTCTTCTGCAAGTACGTGGAGCGGGTCTTCCTCAGCGACCCGGTGTTCGGCAAGTCCCGCGAGGCGCGGGCGAAGATCTGGAACCAGGGCGGCCTGACGATCCGTACGACGCTCGACCCGCAGGCGCAGAACTCGGTCGAGGAGTCGCTCAAGGACCACGTCTACAAGAGCGACAAGGTCGCCGCGGCGGCCACCCTGGTCGAGCCCGGCACCGGCAAGATCGTCGCGATGGGCCAGTCGAAGCCGTACGGCTACGGCAAGAACGAGACCGAGTACAACTACTCGGTCGACGCGGCCTACGGCGGCTCCAACTACGGCTTCCCGACCGGCTCGACGTTCAAGCCGTTCGTGGCGGCGGCCGCGCTGGAGGAGGGCCGCCCGGCGTACCAGGAGTACTCGGCGCCGTTCAAGATGGAGTACCCGACCCCGGTCCAGACGTGCAGCAGCAAGCCGTGGACCAACCTGCGCGGCGAGACGCTGGAGAACGAGACCGAGTCGGAGGTCGGGCCGTACCGGCTGAAGAAGGCCATGGAGCTGTCGGTCAACACGTACTTCGTGCAGATGATCTCCGACATCGGCCTGTGCCCCGTGGTCAACATGACCGACAAGCTGCACGTCCGCCAGGGCAACGGTGACAAGCTCCCCGAGACGCCCTCCATCGCGCTCGGCTCGATCGGTCTCTCCCCGCTGACGATGGCGAGCGCGTACGCCACCTTCGCCTCCCGGGGCATGTACTGCTCGCCGGTCGCCATCGAGTCGATCACGCAGCGCATCGGCGACGAGAAGAAGACGCTGGAGGTCCCGAAGTCCACCTGCGCGCGGGCGATGAGCGAGAAGACCGCGGACACGGTCAACGAGCTCCTGCGTGGCGTGGTCGACTCCGGTACGGGTCAGGCGGCCGGCCTCACCGACCGCCAGAGCGCCGGTAAGACGGGTACGACCGACGAGCGGAAGAACGCCTGGTTCGTCGGCTACACGCCGAACATGTCGGGAGCCGTCTGGGTCGGCAGTGCCAGCCAGAAGGTCCAGATGAAGAACATCACGATCGGCGGCACCTACAACTCGCTCGTCTACGGCGGAAAGGTCCCGGGCCCGATCTGGAAGGACGCGATGGCCGGCGCCCTCGCCGGCAAGGAAGTCGAGTCCTTCAACCGCGTCAGCATCCCGGACCCGGACCGTGACCGTGACCGTGACGACGACGGTGACGGCGACGGGAACGGCAACGGCAACGGCGGTGGGAACGGCAACAACGACGGGGGCAACGGCGACGACAACGGCGGCGGCACGGACGGCGGCACCTTCCCGACCCCGTCCTTCTCCATCCCGGAGGGCTTCTTCCAGGGCCAGAGCAACGGAAACGGCAACGGGGGCCGGGACTGACGGGGCCTGAGAACGGGGCCGGGGCCTGAGAACGACGGGAACGGCCCCTTTCTCCCGTACGGATTCATGACGTACGAGAGAAAGGGGCCGTTCGCCTTGTCGGTGAGGTGGCGTGGGCCGGCCCGCGTCCTCTGCGGATCGGCGCGGCGAGGGTCAGCCGGCGTCCTTCTGTCGATCCGCGCGGCGTGGGTCAGCCGGCGTCCTTCCGCGGGCCGCCCGGCGTAGGTCAGCCGGCGAGCAGCTTCTTCACCGCGGCGGCGACCCGGCCGCCCTCGGCCTGGCCCGCGACCTTCGGGTTCACGATCTTCATGACGGCGCCCATGGCCCGCGGCCCCTCGGCGCCGGCCGCCTTCGCCTCCTCGACGGCCTGGCCGACGATCCGCTCCAGCTCCTCGTCGGACAGCTGCTGGGGCAGGTACGCGGCGAGCACCTCGCCCTCCGCCTTCTCCCGCTCGGCCGACTCGGCACGACCACCCTGCGCGAAGGCGTCAGCGGCCTCACGGCGCTTCTTCGCCTCGCGGGTGATCACCTTCTGCACCTCGTCGTCGGAGAGCTCGCGCTTGGTCTTGCCCGCGACCTCCTCCTTGGTGATCGCGGCGAGGGTCAGCCGGAGCGTCGAGGAGCGGAGCTCGTCGCGCTCCTTGATCGCGGCGTTGAGGTCTGCCTGCAGCTTCGACTTGAGCGTGGTCATGGGTTTGATTGTCGCAGGTGTCGCACGCCGGACGCCCATGCATTTAACGGACGGTGGGGCACGGGGCACCCTCGGGGTCTGGGCACGGGGCACCCTCGGGGTCTGACACGATGGACGTATGCGCGCGCGATACGGAGTACCTCTGTCGATCGCGGCGGCTGGCGCCGCCGGTCTGGTGTACGCGGCGGGCTTCGAGGCCCGCTCCTACCGCCTCCGACGGGTGACGGTCCCCGTCCTTCCCGCAGGAATGCGCCCGCTGCGCGTGCTCCAGGTCTCCGACATCCACATGGTCGGCGGCCAGCGCAAGAAGCAGCGCTGGCTGCGCTCACTGGCCGGGCTGCGCCCCGACTTCGTGATCAACACGGGCGACAACCTCTCCGACCCCGAGGGCGTGCCGGAGGTACTGGACGCGCTGGGCCCGCTGATGGAGTTCCCGGGCGCGTACGTCTTCGGCTCCAACGACTACTACGGCCCCAAACTCCGCAACCCCGCCCGGTACTTGTTCGAGAAGGCCCAGGGCCGCCACGGCCTGAACGGCAACGCGCCCGCCGTCAACGCGATCCACAACCCGTGGGAGGACCTGCGGGACGGCTTCGACGGCGCGGGCTGGCTGAACCTCACCAACACCAGGGGCACGCTGAAGATCGAGGGCGTGTCGGTGGAGCTGACCGGCCTGGACGACCCGCACATCAAGAGGGACCGCTACGCACAGGTCGCCGGCGGGCCGTCGGCGTCGGCCGACTTCTCTATGGGCGTGGTGCACGCGCCGTACCTCCGCGTGCTGGACTCCTACACGGCCGACGGCTACCCGCTGATCCTGGCGGGCCACACCCACGGCGGCCAGCTCTGCCTCCCCTTCTACGGCGCGTTCGTCACCAACTGCGACCTGGACACGGACCGCGTGAAGGGCCTGTCCAGGCACACGGCGGAGGACCGCACCTCCTACCTCCACGTCTCGGCGGGCTGCGGCACGAACCGCTACACACCGGTGCGGTTCGCCTGTCCGCCGGAGGTGACGTTGCTGACGTTGGTGGGGCGGGAGTAGGGCACGCCGCGGAGCAGGCGGGCTTGCGCAGGCCGGCGCGCGGGCTTGCGTGGGCCGGCGCGGTTCGACCGTTAACCCGCACGGCCCGCCCGTATCGCCCCTTTTGTCGGCCCTGCCTAGCGTGAGGGCATGACCGCCCCGATACCCAGGGACATCCCGGACCTGCCCGCCATCCCGGGCGTGCCCGCGCTGCTGCCCTCGCCCGTCCCCGCCACGGCGGTGGTGCCCCGCATTCGCCGCCCCCTGGCCGCCGCCTACCGCCTGCTGGTCGCCCTGGTGGCGGCGGCCGCCGTGACGATCGACCTGCTCCTCGGCAGCCCGGTCCGGGTCCTGAGCCACTTCTCGGTCCAGAGCGCGATCCTTCTGGCACTGGTCCTGACCCTCTCGGCCCGCAGGGCGTGGACGGCCCGCCGCCCCCTCCCGTCCGCCCTGACCGGCGCGGCCCTTCTCTACGTCACGATCACGGGCCTGGTGTACCACCTGCTCCTCGCGAACGCGGCAAGCCCGTTCCCCCTGACAGGCGCGGCGGCCGCGCCCACCGGCTGGCACATGATCACCAACCAGGTCCTGCACACCGTGGTCCCCGTCGCGGCCCTCCTGGACTGGCTCTTCCTGACCCCGCCCGGCCGCCTGCACCTACGCCAGGCCGCCCCGTGGCTCCTCTACCCCCTGGCCTACCTGGCCCTCTCCCTGATCCGCGGCGAGCTCATCCCCCCGGGCACGCCGGGCCGCTATCTCTACCCGTTCCTGGACGTCGACCTGCACGGCTACAAGAGCATCCTCGGCAACGCCCTCCTCCTCGGCCTCGCCTTCTACACCCTCGCCATCCTCCTCGTAGCCCTCGACCACGCCCGCCCGAACCCCGTCCGCCACCGCGCCAAAACCGGATTTCGTCTCCAGCCACCGGTGGGCTAAAGTAAACGACGTCGCCGCGACAAGCAGCGACGATCGGGGTGTAGCGCAGCTTGGCAGCGCGCTTCGTTCGGGACGAAGAGGTCGTGGGTTCAAATCCCGCCACCCCGACAGTGATACAGCAGATGAGCACCTCCGAAATTTCGGAGGTGCTCATCTGTTTTCGCGTGCGTGTCCATCTGCGCGACCACCGCTCCGGAAGATGCCGGGAGAGTGGTGGGTTGAGGGGGGGTGGTGCCGCCGCCATGGCAGACCCACAACATCCAGAGGCCGGGACTGGGAGCCGCCTCGATGGGGTGACTTCGGGTGACTTCGCTCGGTGAAGATGTGTGGGGTGGGAGTGTCCCGAGCACGGCCACGCTGCCAGCCGATAGGTTGCGGCAACCTGCTCACAGGCCACGGCCAGACTGGGGCTGGGAGCCTTACCCACCCGAGGGCGAGTAGGTCGAGCGGATGCCACGGGCCGGGTTGCCTCCTTGTTGGGCGCACCGAGCGGTGTATGGCCTTGCCTGCGCGAGCCTACGCGTGGAGGACCGCAATGAGGGTGCCGAACATGGGCGACGACAGAGAGGCTGTGCCGACGCCCGACGAGATCCAGGCCAGGGTCGGAAAGCGCCTGGACGACGTCGCCAAGATCCTGGCCGGTGCGCTGATCACCGTTGCCGGGATCATGACGGCTCTCGGGCTGTCCAGCGACGTCGTGTTCGTCGCCCTCAACAACAAGTCATGGCCGATCTACGTGGCCTCGCTCTGCGCCATCCTCGCCATCGTCTGCAGCATCGTCGCCCTGCTCATCCACCCCACCCGGCGGGGCAATCTGTGGGAGACCTGCGTTCTCATCCTTGGAGTGGTCTTCTACATGGTGGCTCTCAGCGTGGCGGTGATCGGCGCGGCCAAGGCTGCCGACGGGAACGGACGACCCAACATCACCGACGTCAAGATCGAAGGCCCTCGGTCCCATCTGCAACTGAGCTTCGACGTGCATGCCGACGGCGTGGAGATGTGGGCGACCATCCAGGTGTACGTGACCGCCACCGGGGCTGACTTGGACACGCCCATCCGGGGCTCGGTCGACGACTACTCAAGTGAGCTCAGACCTGACGACACGGGCACGGTCGAGCAGCGGGTCAGCATGCCGATGACCCTTCCACCAGAGGCGGGGGGCATCAGCATCACGGCCCTCAACGCGAGTAACGGAACTGACGATCTGTGTGAATCACGCAGCCACCGCGGGCCGACCTGCACGCGTATCCGAATCCCGTGAGGCGTGACCCGAGGGGTTGCACCGTCGCACCTCGGTGACCTGCCGCCCCGTTCAGTCCGTCTCGCGGCCCGTGCGGCGGGCGTAGGCGCGGGCCGCTCGGGCTCGGTCGCCGCAGCGGGTGGAGCACCAGTGGCGGCGGCCGTGGCGCAGGAGGTAGCGGTTGCAGGGGGGCGAGCCGCAGGCCGTGAGGCGGTCGGCGTCGGGGCTCGTGAGGAGGTCGGCCGCGTTGGCGGCGAGGGTGGCCAGGGCGTGGTCCACGATCTGCGTGGTGGGGTGCGGGGCGGCCCGGTAGGGGCCGTTCTTGTCGTCCCAGTGCAGTAGGGCCGCCGTCGGGACCCTGGTCAGCGCGTCGTTGACGGCGGAGAGGGCCGCCGGCAGCGCGGGGAGCCCGTCGACGCGGGACGCGAGCAAGGCCCTGACATTCTCGCGCAGCGAGCGCAGTTGCGCCGCGCACATCTCGCGCATGCCGGCGTCCGCCGGGGCGAGTCCGTGTTCCGTCATCCAGCGGTTGGCGGCGGCTGGGGTGCCGAGGAGGTCCAGGAAGTGGCCGCCGGGCAGTGCGATCGCGGTGTTGGCGAGATCGAGGGCCGGGTACTGCTCCGCGCCGGGCGCCGGCGGGGGTGCGAGCTCGGCGGCCGGCACAGTCGCCGTCTCCTGCTGACGCGCCGCGCCCGCCCCTCGCTCGGCCGCCTCTGCCGCCTCATCCATCACCCATCACCATGTCCCGCTCTCCATCAGGTGTCAGGTGCTCCGCCTCCAGCCCCTGTCCCGTCTCCCTCGACGGCTCATTCTCCCTCACGGCATCAACCTCAAATCTCACGGTACGCCTTGCATTCATCCGTGAGAAACAACTACCGTCCCTCACGGATAAGCACACTTTCATCCGTGAGGGGATTCCCGTCATGACCGCTGACCACACCGGCGCCCGCACCACCCACGAACCGCTCGCCGTCCGCGTCCTCGGCGGCCCCACCGCTCTCTTCGAGTACGGCGGGCTGCGCTTTCTGACCGATCCCACCTTCGACCCGCCCGGCGACTACCCGAGGCCCGGCGGGCCGACCCTGACCAAGACCGCGCCCTCCGCCGCGACGCCCGCCGAGCTCGGCCGGGTCGACGTGGTGCTGCTCTCGCACGACGAGCACGCCGACAATCTCGACCACGCCGGACGGGCCCTGCTCGCCGACGTCCCGCTCACCCTCACCACGCCCTCCGGTGGACAGCGGCTGGGCAGCGGGGCCAAGGGGCTGGCGGACTGGGAGGCCGTCGAGCTGGAGCGGCCGGGCGGTGGCACGGTCGTGGTGACCGGTGTGCCCGCCGTCCACGGGCCCGGGGCACGGGAGGACGTCGTACCGTTCACGGGCGAGGTGGTCGGGTTCGTACTGACCGGGGAGGGGCTGCCCACCGTCTACGTGAGCGGGGACAACGCCTCGCTCGACGCGGTGCGGCGGATCGCCGAGCGGTTCGGGCCGGTCGACACCGCCGTCCTGTTCGCCGGCGCGCCCCGCTTCCCCGTCCTCTTCGACGGCGAACCGCTCGTCCTCGACAGCGCCGGGGCCGCGGAGGCCGCGCGGATCCTCGACGCGCGGCACGTGGTTGCGGTGCACTGCGACAGCTGGACCCACTTCACCGAGGACCGCGAGGACGTCGTGAAGGCGTTCACGGCAGCCGGTCTGGCCGAACGCCTGCGACCGAGCTGAGCCGCGGGCCGCTCGCGGCCGAAGCGAGGAGGAAAGTCCGGCACCGGTCCCTCCCCTCGTGGGGACCGGTGCCGAACCATGCGGGCGGCGTCGGTCCCTGCCGTGGTGGCGTGGACCGTAGGGAGAGGCCGGGCCCGTTGTCGGCGGGAGAGCACGGGCCCGGTGGGGCCGGCTCCACGGGGCTCTGGTGCACGTGGGAGAGGACCGACGCGCCGTGCCGTGGTTCCGACGGAAGTTGACCGAGAACGTACGGCGCCGTGAGTGTCTCTCCGAGCGCTGAGCTGGTGGCCTGTCTGGACGACGTCCGGTTGCTGCGCTGCTGGGTCGTGATCCTGCCAGCTGGGGCTCCCGCCGAGGAGGCTCCGGTCCCGATCCGGGGCTTTAGCCGCAGGTCAGACATATAAAGTGAGTTTTCCGGACCGGATGGTCCGGCGGCGCGGACGCGGAGGAAGTAAGGGGTGAATGCCTTGAGTTCCGACTCAGTGGCACGCACGGCCTTCGCGGAGCGGCTCGCGCTGTTGTACAAGGAGGCCGGAAACCCGCCCCTCAAGAGTGTGTCCGAGGCGGTCGTACGCCTGCAGCGCGTCGACGAGCGCGGACGGGCCGTACGGGTGTCCGCGCAGCGGATCAGCGACTGGCGGCGGGCCCGGAACGTGCCCGCGCAGTTCGTCGCCCTGTCCGCCGTCCTGCATGTCCTGATCCCACAGGCCCGGCGCGCGCGGCCGACGCCGGTGGCGGCCGGGCTGTACGACCTGGCCCAGTGGCAGCGGCTGTGGGAGCGGGCGGTGGCCGATCCGGCCGGTGAGCGGCCCGCCGCCGCGGAGGCGGAGGAGGAGCGGCCGGTCGGCGTCTGCCCCTACCGTGGGCTCGCCTCGTACCGTCAGCAGGACGCCCGGTGGTTCTTCGGGCGGGAGCGGAGCACCGAGGCCCTCGTCGCCCAGCTGCGGGCGGCGGAGCGGACCGGCGGGCTGGTCATGCTGGTCGGCGCCTCGGGCGCGGGGAAGTCGTCCCTGCTCAACGCCGGTCTGGTGCCCGCCCTCCGGCAGGGGGCGCCGGTGGACGAGGGCGACGCCGCGCCGGCTCGGGAGGTGCTCCAGCTGGTGCCGGGCACCGATCCGCTCGCGGAACTGACCGGCCGGGTACCGGCGCTCGCCGAACTGGCGAAGGCCGACGGCGAGCCCGGCGGGAGCCTCTTCGCGGACACCGTCCGGGACGCGGCGACCGCGTGGGCGCGCCGCGAAAACTCCGGTCCCGCACCGCCGGTCGTGATCGTGGACCAGTTCGAGGAGACGTTCACCCTCTGCGCCGACGAGGCGGAACGGCGTACGTTCATCCGGCTCCTGCACGCCGCGTGCACGCCCGCAGGCCCGGGTGAGCGGGCCCCCGTGCTCGTGGTGCTGGGCATCCGCGCCGACTTCTACGAGCGGTGCCTCGGGTATCCCGAGCTGGCCGACGCCCTCCAGCACCGGCACATGGTGCTCGGGCCGCTGACCACCGCGGAGCTGCGGGAGGCGGTGACCGGGCCCGCCAAGGCCGTGGGGCTGGAGATGGAACCGGGGCTGGCGGAGCTGATCGTGCGGGAGGTGAGCGCCGACGGCCCGCGCGGGGCGCACGACGCGGGGATGCTGCCGCTGCTGTCCCACGCCCTGCTCTCGACCTGGCAGCGGCGCAAGGCGGGCCGGCTGACGCTGGCCGGGTACCGCGCGGCGGGCGGCATCCAGGGCGCGGTGGCCGCGACCGCGGAGCGGGCCTGGTCGGGGCTCGACCCGGCGGCCCGTACGGCCGCCCGGCTGCTGCTGCTGAGGCTGGTGCGGCTGGGCGAGGACACCCAGGCCACCCGGAGGCGCGGGACGCGCCGGCAGTTGGCGCGGGAGTCGAGAGACCCCGGCAAGACGGAGGAGTCCCTCGAGGCGCTGGTGCGCGCCCGTCTGGTGACGCTCGACGCGGAGACCGTGGAGATCACCCACGAGGCGCTGCTGCACGCCTGGCCGCGGCTGCGGGACTGGATCGACGAGGGCCGCAACGACCACCTGCTGCGCCAGCGCATCGAGGAGGACGGCCGGGCCTGGGAGGACTCGAACCGTGACGCGTCGCTGCTCTACCGGGGTTCGCGTCTCGAACAGACCCGCAACTGGGCGAAGTCCGCCGGTGACACCTTCCTGACCCGGGGCGCGGTGGACTTTCTGGCCGCCTCCGTCCGGTTGCGCAGGCGTACGGTGCTGATCAGCCGGGGCGCGGTGTCGGCGCTGGTCGTCCTGGCGCTGGTGGCCGTCGGCGCGGCCCTGATCGCCTGGCAGCAGCGCAACGACGCGGTGTTCGAGCAGGTGGTCGCGGAGGCGGACCGCGTCCAGTACACCGACCCCTCCCTGTCCGCCCAGCTCGATCTGGTCGCCCACGACCTGCGGCCCGACGACGAGGGGACGGACAACCGGCTGGTCTCGATCGTGAACGCCCCGCTGGCCACGCCGCTGCTCGGTCACACCGGCGCCGTCTACCTCACCTCGTTCAGCCCGGACGGGCGGCTGCTGGCCACCGCGAGCTACGACCGGACCGTACGGCTGTGGGACGTGCGGGACCCGACCCGCCCGAGACCGCTGGGCAAGCCTCTGACCGGGCACACCAGTTGGGTCAGCAGCGCGGTCTTCAGCCCGGACGGGCAGACGCTCACCAGTGCCGGGGACGACGGCACCATCCGGCTGTGGGACGTGCGCGACCCCCGTCACCCGCGCCTGCTCGGCGCCCCCCTGACCGGGCACGACGGCACGATCTACCTGCTCGCCTTCAGCCCGGACGGCCGCACGCTGGCCTCCGCCGGCGAGGACCGGACCGTACGCCTGTGGGACCTGGGCGATCCGGGCCGGCCGAAGGAGCTCGGCGCCCTGGCCGGCGCCACCGCGGCGGTGCGCTCGGTGGCGTTCAGCCCCGACGGGCGGATGCTGGCGGCCGGTGGCGACGACGAGACGATCGCGCTGTGGGACGTGGCCGATCCGCAGCGTCCCGAGCGGGTCGGCCCGGCGCTGGCCGGTCACACGGACCTCGTGCACTCGGTGGCGTTCAGCCCCGACGGCCACACGCTCGCCAGTGGCAGCGCGGACGACACCGTACGGCTGTGGAACGTGCGCGAGGCCGGGCGCGCGAAGTCCCTCGGCGGGCCGCTCACCGGACACACCGGCCCGGTCTGGTCCGTGGCGTTCAGCCCCGACGGGAGCACGCTCGCGGCCGCCAGCGCGGACAGCACCGCGAGCCTGTGGAACGTGAGTGAGCCGGCGTACCCGGCGCGGGTCGGCGAGCCGCTCGCGGGCGCCAGCGGGGAGATGTACGCGCTGGGCTTCAGCCCCGACGGCCGGACCCTCGCCACCGGGAGCGGCGACAGCAAGGTCCGGCTGTGGTCCTTGCCGACGACGGACATGATCGGCCGCAGCGGAGCGTTCCGCCCGGACGGGAAGGTGCTCGCCACCGCCGCCCGCGACGGTCGCATCCGGCTGTGGGACGTGCGCTCCCCGCAGCGGCCCACGCCGCTGAGCGAACCGTTCATGCCCGGGGACGGCGGCCAGCGTTCGCTGGCGTTCGCTCCGGACGGCCGTACGCTCGCGGTGCTCACCGGAAGCCGGACGGTGTACCTGCTGGATGTCTCCGATCCGTCCAGGCCGGTCTCCTTCGGGCCGTCGCTCACCCTGCGCACCCGGTTCATGGGCCCCGACGCGCTGGCCTTCAGCCCGGACGGACGCACCCTGGCGACCGCCTACGACGAGCGGACGATCCGGTTGTGGGACGTCAGCGACCCCTCGCACGTGGTCCCGGCCGGCGCGCCGCTCACCGGCCACCGGGGCTACATCAACTCCCTCACCTTCAGCCCCGACGGCCGCACCCTGGCCAGCGGCAGCGCGGACGGCACCGTACGGCTGTGGGACGTCACCGACCCCGGCCGGGTCACCCGGCGCGGCCCGGCGCTCACGGGGCACCGCGGGCCGGTCAACGTGCTCGTCCACAGCCCCGACGGCCGTACGCTCGCCAGTGCCGGCGGCGACGACACGGTCCGGCTGTGGGACGTCTCCGACCCCTCGAAACCGGCGCCGCTGGGTTCCCCGCTCACCGGCCACACCGAAGCGGTGGTGTCGCTGACCCTCGACCGGGACGGCGACACCCTGGCGAGCGGCGGCAACGACAACACGGTCCGGCTGTGGGACGTCTCCGACCCCGCCCACGCCTCGCCCATCGGTCAGTCGATGAGCCCCAACGCCAGGAGCGGCAACTTCCTTTCCTTCAGCCCCAGGAGTCACATGCTCGGGGTGTCCAGCGGCACCGACACCGTCCGGCTGTGGAACCTCGACGTCGACGACGCCATCCGCCGGATCTGCTCGACCACCAGGGGCGTACTGACCCAGGAGAAGTGGGACGAGTACCTGTCGCGCCTGCCCTACGAGCCCCCGTGCGACCGGTGAGCCGGGCCCCCGGCCCCGGATCCTGCCGCGTGATCCCGATCACAACTTCTTGCTACGGCTCAGCAGTCGTCTCCCGCCGGACTGACAGCCTTGTTAGTGTTGGCCATAGCCCGATCGCTGGTGCATCCCCCGTCGCCAGCGGTCGGGCGTTTCCGTGCCCACGAGCCGCCGTGCGCACAGGAGTTACCAGAGTTGTTTGAGGGGCTGGAGGGGCTGGAGTGACGGCCGGGCCCCGGTCCTACGGGATGTCGATCGTGATCGCCCGGGACGTGCAGCCCCGCTCACGCGGGCCGGTCGAAGGGCAGGTCCAGCATCCGGATGGCGTTGCCGCGCAGCAGCTTGTACGTCACCTCGTACGAAAGCCCGGCCACGTGCTCCGCGGCGACCTGTTTGGTGTGCGGCCAGGTCGAGTCGACGTGCGGATAGTCCGTCTCGAAGGTCGCGTTGTCCACGCCGACGGTCTCGATCGCCTCGATGCCGTGCCTGTCGCGGAAGAAGCAGCAGAAGATCTGCCGGTAGTAGTACGTCGACGGCGGCTCCGGGACGAGGTCCTTGACCCCGCCCCACGCCCGGTGCTCCTCCCAGACGTCGTCGGCGCGCTCCAGGGCGTACGGGATCCAGCCCATCTGACCCTCGCTGTATGCCAGTTTCAGCCGCGGGAACTTCACCAGGACCCCGGAGAAGAGGAAGTCCATCATCGACGCCATGGCGTTGTTGAAGCTCAGCGCGGCCTGCACGGCGGGGGGTGCGTCGGGGGACGCCGCCGGCATCTGCGACGAGGACCCGATGTGCATGTTCACGACGGTCCCGGTCTCCTCGCAGACCGCGAAGAACGGGTCCCAGTAGCCGGAGTGGATCGACGGCAGCCCCAGGTAGGTGGGGATCTCGCTGAAGGTCACGGCCCGCACGCCCCGTTCGGCGTTGCGGCGGATCTCCGCGACGGCCAGATCGATGTCCCACAGCGGGATGAGGCACAGCGGGATGAGGCGGCCGCCGCTGTCGCCGCACCACTCCTCGACCATCCAGTCGTTGTACGCCCGCACGCACGCGAGCCCGACCTCCTTGTCCTTGGCCTCCGCGAAGGTCTGCCCGCAGAACCGGGGGAAGGTGGGGAAGCAGAGCGAGGCCTCGACATGGTTCATCTCCATGTCCTCCAGCCGGGCCTTCGGATCCCAGCAGCCCCGCCGCATCTGCTCCCGCGTGATGCCGTCGAGCGTCATCTCGTCCCGGGAGAAACCGACCGCGGCGATGATGCGCTTGTAGGGGAAGAGCTCGCCCTCGTACTCCCACCAGTCGGTGGTCTGACCCTCGGGGTCGGTGGTGAACCGGTACTTCCCCCCGACGTAGGCGAGATCGCCGATGCCCGCGGTGAGCGGTTTCGGTCCCCTGTCCCGGTACTTCGCCGGGAGCCAGGTCTCGAAGAGGTGCGCGGGCTCGATCACGTGATCGTCCACGCTGATGACCTTGGGCAGTTCCCTGGTGCTGCTGTCGACGCCGACCACTGCTCGCCCCTCACTGCCTGCCGATACCGGCACTGAATCTGACGACCCATCAGATTCAGCGTAGGGGGAGCTCACTCAGGCAGCAATACGAACCACCTGATCGTGGTAGGCAGGACGCATGCCCGGCCGACTGTCCCTCACCGAACAACTCGACGCGCTGCGCGGGACGCTCCTGCGCACGAGACCCTGGCCGGGGCGCTGACCAGGGCGGCGACTCTGGAACTGCCCGGCTGGTACCTGACGGCGGGCTGCCTCTTCCGGACGTCGGCCGGGCTGAGCCGGCGCGGCCGGCCGGCCACCTCGGCCTCGGCCTCGGCCGCTGGGCACCCGTGGGTGAACACGGGGGCAGCCGACCGCCGGTAGGCTGGGTCGGCTGCGGCACCCCCCACCATCACCCGCGTCACCGTGGCGTGTTGCGGCCTGCGGCGGTCGAATCGTCTTACGGCAAGAGGATGAAACACAGGTGCTGATAGCGGGCCGGTACCGGCTGCACGACCCCATCGGACGCGGCGCGATGGGAGAGGTCTGGCGGGCCTACGACGAGACGCTGGGCAGGACGGTGGCCGTCAAGCTCCTCCTCCCCCACGACTCCGACCCGACGGCGACCTCACGCTTCCGGCTGGAGGCCCAGACCGCCGGACGGCTCAACCACCCTTACGTGGTGGCGGTCTACGACTTCGGCGAGTACGACGGCCGGCTCTTCCTGGTGATGGAACTGGTCGAGGGCGACAGCCTCGCGCGGCGCCTCGGTACGGCGGGTCCGCTCCCCGTGGACCAGGTGGCCCGGATCGCGTCCCAGGCCGCCGCCGGGCTCGCCGCCGCCCATCAGCAGGGCATCGTGCACCGTGACATCAAGCCCGCCAACCTGCTGCTGGACACCGACGGCACCCTGAAGATCGGCGACTTCGGCATCGCCCGCTTCGTCGACGACCCGTCGGGCGCGCTCACCACCACCGGCCAGATCGTCGGCACCAGCCTCTATCTCGCCCCCGAGCGGGCGCTGGGGCAGCCCGCCGGCCCGGCCTCCGACGTGTACGCGCTGGGCTGCCTGCTCTACCAACTCCTCACCGGGCGGCCGCCGTTCCAGGCCGACACCGCGGTCGCGATCCTGCACCAGCATCTGGACGCCACCCCGGCACCGCCCCGGCAGGAGCGGCCCGAACTGCCGCCCGCCTTCGAGAACTACCTTCTCGGGATGCTCGCCAAGCAGCCCGAGGACCGTCCCTCCGCGCCCCAGGTCGCCGAGTGGTTCGGCGGCGGGGCGTGGCAGGGCCGTTCGGAGCCGCTGCCGGAACCGGAGCGCGCGCCGGCCGCGGTGACGTCACCGGTCCCGCTGTCGTCGAGCCCGCTGTCGCCCGGACCCGGTGTCACTCTGGGCTCGGAGGCCGGGCCGCCGACCACGTACGCGCTGCCCTCCGCCGTCTCCCGGCCCTCGCGGTCCCGGGGCGCAGCCCGTGGCGGCGCCCGTGGTCCGGCCTCGCGCCGGTCGAGGATGCCGGCCACGGCCGCCGGGGTGCTGGTGTTCCTGGCCGCGATGATCGCCGGGATGCTCTGGTTCTCGCCGGGCGAGAGCTCGGCGGAGCGGCCCCGGACCGGGACGACCGCCACGCCAAACGGCGCCGCCACGGCCCCGCCGCAGGGCACGCCCGAGGCGTACGGAACCGGCCTGTCCGACACCCCCGAGGTCTCCCCCACCTCCCCCACCGCCCCCGCCGCCTTCCCCTCCCCCACCACGGCCTCCCCCACCCCGTCCTCCCCGGTGCCCTCCGTGTCGGTGCCTGAGGACGCGAACACGGACAAGGGACCCGGTCAGGACAAGGGCAGGGGCAAGGACGGTGGCGAGGAGGACGAGGGGGACGAGGAGGACTGAGGCCACCGGACGAAGACGCGACGGGGCGTGGCGGTCAGTTGTTCCACGTCTCGTCGTACGGGTCCTTGGGCGCCGGCACCGGCGCGGCACCGCTGACCTCGATGAACGGGATCGGGCCGCCGTTGACCGGGTCCTTGGCCCGCCGGGCGGTGTACGTGCCGGTGACCTCCAGCCAGGTGTCCGGTCGCAGCACCGGCGGGATCCGCCCGGTCAGACCGACCTTGACCGGCTGGGCGTCCGCGGCACAGCAGTTGAGGGCCATACGGACCAGGTACGGCTTCCCCTTGCCGTCGAGGGCGACGAACCCGGTGACCTTGATCTGCCGGCCGCGCAGGGAACGCCCGTGGTCGTAGGCCGCGCGGCCCGCGTAGTCGACGAGGTTGAGGCGCAGCGGTCCGTCGGCGGGCAGGGCGGCATAGCCGTAGGGCTGTTGCAGGGCCGTGCCGGTGCGCAGGGCGCTGTACGAGCCGAGCGCGGGCGGGGCGACGAGGATGAGGGCGAGGAGGGGAAGGACGAGCAGCCAGGAGACGCGGGGCTCGGGGTGGACATGGGCCTCGTGCCCGGGTTCCTGCCTCCTGGCCCGCCACTCGTACCAGACCGTCGCCGCGGCCGCCGCGACCAGTACGACGCCGGCGGCCAGCAGCATCGGGCGCAGGCCGGCCTTCACATAGCGCAGGTAGAGGTCGGTGAGGCCGGCGTGCAGCAGGGCCGAGCCGAGCAGGAAGAGCACGGCCGCCTGCGCCTGCCGGTTCACAGCAGCACCGCCCCGGTCAGCACCGACACCGCGATGGCGAGGACGAAGGTCACGGGCGCGAACCGCAGGGCGAAACCGCGCCCGAACGTGCCCGCCTGCATGGCGAACAGCTTGAGGTCGATCATCGGCCCGACGACCAGGAACGTCAGCCGGGCGGTGAGCGAGAACTGGGTGAGCGAGGCCGCCACGAACGCGTCCGCCTCCGAGCAGATCGACAGCAGCACCGCCAGGACCGCCAACGCCAGCACCGAGACGACCGGGTGGTCGGCGGCCAGCCGCAGCCACTCCTCCGGCACCACCGCCTTGAGCGTCGCGGCAGCCATCGCGCCCACCACCAGGAACCCGCCCGCGTGCATCACGTCGTGCCGGACCGAGCCCCAGAACGCGGCGCCCCGGCCCTGACCGTCGTAGGCCTCCCGGGCCGGCGGGCGCAGCCACTCGGCGCGGCCGAGCCTGAGCCACAGCCAGCCCATCGCGCACGCCACCAGGAGGCTGGCGACGAGACGGGCGAGGACCATCTCCGGGTCGCCCGGGAAGGCGACGGCGGTCGCCGTCAGCACGATCGGGTTGATGGCCGGCGCGGACAGCAGGAAGGCGAGCGCCGCGGCCGGCGTGACCCCCCGCCGCACCAGCGCCCCCGCCACCGGTACGGACGCGCACTCGCACCCCGGCAGCACCACCCCCGCCACGCCGGCCACCGGAACGGCCAGAGCCGGCTTCCGGGGCAGGGCGCGCGCGAAGAACGACGCCGGCACGAACACCGCGATCGCCGCCGAGAGCAGCACACCGAGCACGAGGAAGGGCAGCGCCTGCACCATCACGGCGACGAAGACGGTCATCCAGCTCTGCATGACCGGCGCGGCGAGCGCACCCCGGATCGGCCCCTGCCCGAGCACCATCAGGACGAGCACCAGGGTGAGGACGAGCTGGGAGTTGAGCCGCCGCCCGCTTCCGTGCTCCGGTGGAGTCGTCTTCGCCGCGTTCGTCTCCGCGCCCGACTCCGGTGGGGCGGCTTTGGTGATGGCCACGGGCGAGGTACCTCCGGTGGTGCGGAAGGGCGCGGAAGGGCGCGGTTTCCCCCTCCCCCCTTTACGGCTGCCGGGGAGTGTCCGTTCAGTGCCGGTACGGCGAAGTCGTGTGCGTTCGTGGGGAACGACCGGTGCTACGGCTGATGCCTGGTGGAACCACCTGCCCTGTTGAGGCACTCTTTCCCTCGTGGGCAGCGTTCCGAATCAGAGTCCGCCGGGCGATGCGGCCGTCGCGCACATGGTCGTGTGCGGTGACGACGGGCTGGCGCATCGACTGGCCGCCGAACTGCGCGGTGTGTACCGCGAGCAGGTCACCCTGGTCGTCCCGCCGACCGAGCGGACCGTACGTCCGCCCGTGGTCGGCCGGGCCCGGGCCTCGGCGCTGCTGGACCGGGTGGTGACGGCCGCCGTCAACCGGGCCGCGGGCAACGGCACTTCGGCCGAGCCGGCCGGGAGCGAGCCGGTGCTGTTGGAGGCCGCCGAGGCGACCGAGACCGTGCTCGCGGCGGCAGGTGTGGAGCGGGCCGCCGCCCTCGCCCTCGTCTACGACGACGACGAGACCAACATCCGCGCCGCGCTCACCGCCCGCCGCCTCAACCCCACGCTGCGGCTCGTACTGCGGCTCTACAACCGTCGGTTGGGACAGCACATCGAGGAACTCCTCGACCAGGCAGCCGCGTTGGCGACCGGGGGCACGGGACCGGCCGCCGCCTTCGACGCCTCCACGACCGTCCTGTCCGACGCCGACACGGCCGCACCCGCGCTGGCCGCCAGCGCCGTCGCCGGTACCAGCAAGGTCGTCCAGACCGATGGGCTGATGCTGCGCGCGGTGGAGCGGCCGGTGCCGCGCCCCGGCGAGACGGCAGCCCCGGGCCTGGCCACGCTGGCACTGCTGTCGGCGACGCCCAACGGCCCGGCCGGCGGCGGCAGTCCCGAGAGCGGGGAGCAGGGGCCGCTGCTGCTGCCCGACGCGGCGACGGTACGGGACGCCGTCGGTCGCGGCACGGTCGTACTGGAACAGGTGTCGTACTCCGGGCCCCCGCTGCCCTCCGGACGCGGGATCGTGCCGCCGTTCGCCTCGCTGTTCTCGCGGCGGCTGCGGTGGTCGCTGGCGGGGCTCGTGGGGTGTGTGGTCGCGCTCGCGGTCGCGCTGACGCTGGTCACCGGTGACCACCCGCTGCACGCCACCTACCTGACGCTGCTCGACCTGTTCGCCATCAACGACCCCGCCCTCGGCGAGCCCACCGGCCGCCAGATCCTCCAACTCCTCTCCGGTCTGGTCGGGTTGCTGCTCCTCCCGGTGCTGCTGGCCGCCGCGCTCGAGACGCTGGGCACCTTCCGCAGCGCCTCCGCGCTGCGCAAGCCCCCGCGCGGACTCGGCGGACACGTCGTGCTGCTCGGGCTGGGCAAGATCGGCACCCGGGTGCTGACCCGGCTGCGTGAACTGAACATCCCCGTGGTGTGCGTCGAGGCCGACCCCGACGCCCGCGGGCTCGCCACGGCTCGGCGGCTGCGGGTGCCGGTCATCCTCGGGGACGTCACCCAGGAGGGCGTCCTGGAGTCCGCCAAGATCCACCGCGCGCACGCCCTGCTCGCGGTGACCAGCGCGGACACCACCAATCTGGAGGCCGTGCTGTACGCCCGGTCCGTACGGCCCGATCTGCGGGTCGTCCTGCGGCTGTACGACGACGACTTCGCGACCGCCGTGTACCGCACGCTGCGGGCCGCGCACCCGGGGGCGTCCACCCGCAGCCGGAGCGTGACGCATCTGGCGGCGCCCGCCTTCGCCGGGGCGATGATGGGCCGGCAGATCCTGGGGGCGATACCGGTCGAGCGGCGGGTGCTGCTGTTCGCGGCCGTGGACGTGAGCGGGCACCCGCAGCTGGAGGGGAAGACGGTCGGGGAGGCGTTCCGGGCGGGCGCCTGGCGGGTGTTGGCCCTGGACACGGCCGCCTCCGGCGGGGCCCGGGAGGAACCGGCCGCGGAGGAGGCCTACGAGGAGCCGAGGCAGGCGGGGGCTTCCGGGCTGGTGTGGGACCTGCCCGACACGTACGTCCTGCGGGGCTCGGACCGGGTGGTGCTGGCGGCGACCCGTCGAGGACTGGCGGAGCTGCTGGGGAGGCGGACGCAGCGGGAGGGGGCCGGGGCGTAGGCGACGGCCCCGCCCCGCCTGGGCCGGGGTCCAGGAGGCGGCCCCGCCTGGGCCCCACCCGGCATGCTCCCGGCCCTGCCCACCCGTCCCGCCCGCGCCCACCGGCACCGCCCCGGCGGCACGGTGGGCGCGAACGGTCGCCGCGAACAGTGGGCGCGAACGGTCGCGGCGAACGTCGGGCGCGAACGGACGGACCGCGGCTGGGGCCTGTCCGGCCCTAGGTCAGGTCCTGGGCGCCCAGGTGCCTCGCCGCGAAGTCCAGCTCCAGCCTCACCTGCTTGATCCGCTCGTCCACCACCAGCGACCCGTGCCCCGCGTCGTACCGGTACACCTCGTGGACCGCTTCCCTCGCCTCCAGCCGCTTCACGTAGTTGTCGATCTGGCGGATCGGGCAGCGCGGGTCGTTGACGCCGGCCGAGATGTAGACCGGGGCCTTGACCTGGTCGACGTAGGTGATCGGGGAGGACGCCTCGAAGCGCTCCGGGACCTCCTCCGGGGTGCCGCCCAGGAGGGTGCGGTCCATGGCCTTCAGGGCTTCCATCTCGTCGTGGTACGCCGTGACGTAGTCGGCGACCGGGACCGCCGCGATGCCCAGGGCCCAGGCGCCGGGCTGGGTGCCGAGGCCGAGAAGGGTGAGGTAGCCGCCCCAGGAACCGCCGGTGAGGACGAGGCGGGACGGGTCGGCCAGGCCGGAGTCGACCGCCCATGCGCGGACCGCGTCGATGTCCTCCAGCTCGATCAGCCCGACCCGGTGCTTGAGGGCGTCGGTCCAGGCACGGCCGTAGCCCGTGGAGCCGCGGTAGTTGACGCGGACCACCGCGTACCCGTGGTCCACCCAGGCCGCCGGGCCCGCCGCGAACGCGTCGCTGTCGTGCCAGGTCGGCCCGCCGTGGATGTCGAAGACCGTGGGGAGCGGGCCGGTCGCACCGGCCGGCTTCTGGACGAGGGCGTGGATGCGGCCGCCCGGCCCCTCGACCCAGACGTCCTCCACGGGGACGGAGCCGGGGGACTTCATGCCGGGCGGGTCGAGGACGACCCGGCCGGACGTGGAGCGGACCGTCGAGGGCTGGGCGGCGGAGGACCAGAGGTACTCCACGCTGCCGTCGGGACGGGCCGTCGCCCCGGAGACCGAACCGGCCGGGGTGGGGACCTTGACCAGGTCGCGGGTGGCGAGGTCGTAGCGGAAGAGCTCACTGCGGGCCTCGAAGCCGTGCACGATG
Source organism: Streptomyces resistomycificus (assembly GCF_001514265.1). Lineage (GTDB taxonomy): Bacteria > Actinomycetota > Actinomycetes > Streptomycetales > Streptomycetaceae > Streptomyces > Streptomyces resistomycificus. The sequence goes on from NZ_KQ948991.1 coordinate 186,420, forward strand.
AGCAGGCCGCTGCCGTCCGGGTACCACTCGGCGCTCACGTCGCCCGGCAGTTCCAGGGCCAGGTCGGACTCCTCGCCGGTCGCCACGTCCCACACCAGCGGCTCCCAGCGGCCGCGGCGCTGGTGGCCGACGAGCAGCCGGGTGTCGCCGTCGACGGGAGCGAACCCGAGCACCTCGAGCCCCAGCTCCTCGGCACCGCCCTTGGTGTCGTCGAGCTCGGCGAGGGCCGTGCCGTCGGGCCGCAGGACGCGCAGGGCGGAGTGCATCGCGTCGCCGTGCTCGGTGTGCTCGATCGCGATCAGCGAGCCGTCGTGGGAGAGGTCGCCGACGCCCGCCGACTCGCGGTGCCGGTAGATCTCCACCGGATCCTCGCCGAGGCGCACCACGTGGATCGTCGTGCCGTCCTCGTCGGTCGACCGGCCCACGACCGCCGTACGGCCGTCACGCCCGAGGGCGAGACCCGCCGGGTACGACGCCTGAAGCCCCGCGGTCGCGAGCTCGTCCTCCCCGCCGTCGAAGGGCTGGCGGCGCCAGACACCGAACTCGTCGCCGTCCTTGTCGTCGAACCACCACACCCAGGTGCCGTCCGGGGAGAGCACACCGTCCGTCGTGCCGTTCGGCCGGTCGGTGACCTGGCGTTGCTCGCCTGTCGCGCGGTCCCAGGCGTACAGCTCGTAGGTCCCCGTCGCGTTCGACACGAACAGGGAGCGGTCCGGTGCGTCCTCCGCCCAGTCGGGCAGCGACACCCGGGGCGCCCGGAAGCGCTTCTCCCAGTCCGGCATCTCCTCGTTCCGCCCGGCCGCGGCGGACCCGTTGCTCTCAGTCATGGCCCCATACTGCCCGCCCGGGCCGACATTCCGCCGACCCGGCCCCCAGCCTGTGGAAAACCTCGGCCCGGCCGGTTGTCAGTGTCGGGGTGCAGACTCGGCCCACCGTCACCGACTTCCGGCCCGAGCCGTACGAGCCGCCCGCGGGCCGCGACCACCTCTCCGAGCGGTACTGACCGACACGACCCCGCGGCCCGGCGACGCGGGACGCCCCCGTACCTTTGAAGGCGTGTACCGGTTTCTGCTGACGCCCCGTTGGTGGGGGATCAACGTCTTCGTGCTGCTCGCCATCCCCTTCTGCGTCTTCATGGGGTCATGGCAGCTGAGCCGCTTCGAGGACCGGATGCAGGACCAGAAGACCGCCGAGGCCTCGGTCGAGACCGGTCGGCGGGAGGCCGCCCGTCCGCTGGCGGAGCTGCTGCCCGTGGACAAGGCGACATCCGGCAAGCAGGCCACCGTGACCGGCAGGTACGACCGGCAGCTTCTGGTCCCCGGCCGCGAACTGAACGACAGGAAGGGCTACTACGTCCTGTCGCTGCTGCGCACCGACGGCGGCAAGGCCCTGCCCGTGGTCCGGGGCTGGCTGCCCGGCACCCCCGACCCGGCGAAGGTCCCGGCCGCACCGACCGGCGAGGTCACCGTCACCGGTGTGCTCCAGGCGTCCGAGACGCCCGGAGACAACGGCGTCAGCGCGCAGGGCGGGCTCCCGGCCGGACAGACCGCGGCGATCAGCGCGGCGTCCCTGGTGAACCTCGTGCCGTACGGCGTGTACGACGCGTGGATCACGCTCACCAAGGCGGACTCCGGGATGACGGCGGTGCCGGCGACGGCGCCGGCCGACACCGGCCTGGACCTGAAGGCCTTCCAGAACCTCGGGTACACCGGCGAGTGGTTCGTGTTCGCCGGGTTCGTGGTGTTCATGTGGTTCCGGCTGCTGCGCCGGGAGATCGAGTTCGTCCGGGACGCGGAGCTGGGGCTGCTGCCGGACGGGGAAGAGGAGCGGGTGGCCGTCTGACCGCCCGGGGCGCCGGCACCGGTCCACGAAGGCCGGCTGAACCGCCCGGAGCGCCGGCACCCGTCCACGAGAGGCCGGCTGACCGCTCCTCGGGGCGCCCGCCCTCAGGGCACGGGCACGGCGACCGGCGCCGGCGTCGGCGCCGATCGCGTGACGCCTCAGGCTCCGGCCAGCAGACCCGTCCAGTAGACCGTGCCCGCGCACGCGTTGGACACCTGCGTCGAGACCGAGGGCGCCCCGCCCTCCGCGGTGTTCGTGATGATCACGCTGCCGTCGGCGGTGCCTTCCTCCGTGACCAGCTGGGTCGAGGTGCCGGTGTCGCCGGTGGAGGTGCCGCCGGCCGTGGTGGTGTCGTCGGTCGGCGTCGGGTCGGGCGTCGGGTTGCCCGTGTCGCCGTTGGAGTTCTCACCGGTGGTCGGGCAGGTCTCCAGGGGCACCCAGGCGAACTTCACCTCGTACGAGGAACCCGGCTTCAGCAGCAGCGAGGAGACTTCGAGGGAGGGGTCGGGCAGCGCGGCCGCCGCGTCCCCGGCGACATGCCGTGCCGTGGTGATCTTGGCGGGGTCCGCCGCGCCCTGCGGGGTCGGGCTGATGCTGCCGGGGCCGACGACCGTGCAGTCGGTGCCGGAGACGTTGGTGATGCGGAAGGTGCCGTAGACCGTGCCGACGGAGTCGGCGGCGTCGGCACTCCCGGTGGCCGAGCCGAGCTCGGCGGCCGTACAGAGGGGCACGCCGGCCGCACTGGTGGCGGAGGGGTCGGCGCCACTGCTCACTCCGGCGCCGCTGCCGGTGCCCTTGCCCTTGTCCTCCTCCTTCTGCTCGCCCTTGCCCTTGTCCTCCGTCTTGCCGGCGGTGCCCCCGGAGGTGCTCTCCCCGCCGTCGGGGCCCTTGCCCTCGCCGGAGCCGCCCTCGGTGTCGGAGCCGTGGCCGGCGATGGACGGGTTGGCGTTGGTGCCGGTGGAGTTGGAGACGTGCACGAGGGCCGGGACCGCGGTGCCGATGAAGAGGGCCGCGGCCGCCATGCCGACGAGGGCCTGCCGCTTGCGTGCCCGCCGGGCGGGTACCGCCTTGCGCAGGTGGTCCAGCGTGCCGTCGCGCGGCGCGATCTCCTGGACCGCCTCCTGCAACAGGCTGCGCAGTGCCAGCTCGTCCGAGTCGAGCCCCGTGGAGCTCGGGTCGTCGGGGCCGTGGTTCACAGTTCCGTTCCCAGCGTGCGATTGCTTCGGCTCTTGGTTGCCCGAGCGCCCTGTCGGCTCGCGCCACTCGTAGGGTTCGTGGGGGACGTGCGGATGCCGCCGCCCGTCGTCGTCTGAGCTCATGCCGGCGTCTCCATGGCGACCCGCAGGGCGGCGATGCCACGCGACCCGTACGCCTTGACGGAGCCCAGTGATATGCCGAGCGTCTCGGCGACCTGGGCCTCGGTCATGTCCGCGAAGTAGCGCAGCACCAGGACCTCGCGCTGCCGACGCTGCAGGCCCTTCATGGCGTGGATGAGGGAGTCGCGCTCCAGCTGGTCGTACGCCCCCTCCTCGGCGCTAGCCATGTCCGGCATCGGCTTGGAGAGCAGCTTCAGGCCGAGGATGCGGCGGCGCAGGGCGGAGCGGGAGAGGTTGACGACCGTCTGACGCAGGTACGCCAGGGTCTTCTCCGGGTCGCGGACGCGTTTGCGCGCGGAGTGCACGCGGATGAACGCCTCCTGGACCACGTCCTCGCAGGAGGCGGTGTCGTCGAGGAGGAGGGCGGCGAGACCCAGCAGCGAGCGGTAGTGCGCCCGGTAGGTCTCGGTGAGGTGGTCGACGGTGGTGCCGGCGGCCACGACGTCTTCGGCGCCGTCACGCTGATTGGGTATGCGGGCGGGCCGCGCTGCTGGCATGGGCGCGATCACCGGCATGCCACCGGCCGTGCCGGCCATGCGGGGTCGTAGGGGCGAGCGAGGCGGCCGAAGGGCCGTGCCGCGTGTCGCCGCTCTGAAATCGAGAACCTCTGCCACGCCAGTTGGACACGCTTCCCCCCGTCAGGGTTGTACGCGGCAGACCATCTTCTGCCAGGCAGCACAACTGACCGTGCGTCAAACGCGCTCATGCCCTACCCGCTCTTCCCCTGTGTCCTGAATGACCAGGGCGTCCCCACGCCCTGTGAAGCGTCCCGCGCCCCCGAAAGGCGTTCGCAAAGACGCTCCCCGCCCTCCGCGCGGTTGCGGAGGACGGGGAGCCAAATCTTCGGACGCCGAGGCGGCTCGGTTCAAGTGGTCCGGACCATCGACCGGCTCACACTTCTGCTACAGATCCTACAAATGTACGCGGTTTCGGCCAGGACTTTTCCGGCGGTAACCCCTGGCGCCCACACACGTCACACACTGGATCAAGCGCAGGGGACCGCCCCGGCGTCACACGGGCCCGTCTCGGGGCCCGGCCGTCACCGGTACTCGGCCGCCACCAGCTCCGCGATCTGCGCGGTGTTGAGCGCAGAGCCCTTGCGCAGATTGTCGCCGCACACGAAGAGTTCGAGCGCCGTCGGGTCGTCGAGCGCCCGGCGCACCCGCCCCACCCAGGTCGGGTCGGTGCCCACGACGTCGGCCGGCGTGGGGAACTCCCCCGCCGCCGGGTTGTCGAAGAGGACGACCCCGGGGGCCGTGGCGAGAATCTCACGCGCCTTGTCCACGGTGACCTCGCTCTCGAAGCGGGCGTGGACGGTCAGTGAGTGCGTGGTGACGACGGGAACGCGGACACAGGTGACCGCGACGGGCAGCCGGGACAGCCCGAGGATCTTGCGGCACTCGTCCCGGACCTTCATCTCCTCGGACGACCAGCCGTCCTCGCGCAGCGACCCGGCCCACGGCACGACGTTCAGCGCGACCGGCTCGGGGAACGGCCCGGTGTCGTCGCCGACGGCCCGCCGTACGTCACCGGGGCTCGTCCCCAGTTCGGTGCCGGCGACCATGGCCAGTTGCCGGCGCAGTGTCTCCACGCCGGCGCGTCCGGCCCCGCTCACCGCCTGGTAGGAGGAGACGACCAGCTCGCGCAGCCCGAACTCGGCGTGCAGCGCGCCCAGGGCGACGATCATGGAGAGGGTCGTGCAGTTCGGGTTGGCGATGATGCCGCGCGGCCGCATCCGGGCCGCGTGCGCGTTGACCTCGGGCACGACCAGCGGCACCTCCGGGTCCATCCGGAAGGCGCCGGAGTTGTCCACCACGACCACGCCCTTGGCGGCGGCGATCGGCGCCCACTGGGCGGACACCTCGTCGGGCACGTCGAACATGGCGACCTGGACCCCGTCGAAGGCCTCCTCCGACAGGGCCACCACCTCGACCTGTTCGCCGCGCACGGTCAGCTTCCGGCCGGCCGAGCGCGGCGAGGCGATCAGGCGGATCTCGCCCCAGATGTCCGCGTGCTGGGACAGGATCTGGAGCATGACCGTGCCGACGGCCCCGGTCGCGCCCACGACCGCGAGCGTCGGCCTGCCGGCTCTCCCGGCACCCAGGGTCATCAGCGGCCGGTGCCCCCGTAGACGACGGCCTCGTCGCTGTCGGAGTCGAGTCCGAAGGCCGAGTGGACGGCGCGGACGGCCTCGTTGACGTCGTCGGCACGCGTGACGACCGAGATGCGGATCTCGGAGGTCGAGATCAGCTCGATGTTCACGCCCGCGTCGGACAGGGCCGTGAAGAAGTCGGCCGTGACACCCGGGTTCGTCTTCATGCCGGCGCCGACGAGGGAGATCTTGCCGATCTGGTCGTCGTAGCGCAGCGAGTCGAAGCCGATGCCCTCCTTGTTCTTCTCCAGGGCGTCGATGGCCTTGCGGCCCTCTGCCTTGGGAAGCGTGAAGGAGATGTCCGTCAGCCCGGTGGAGGCGGCGGACACGTTCTGCACGATCATGTCGATGTTGATCTCGGCGTTGGAGATCGTGCGGAAGATCGCGGCGGCCTCGCCCGGCTTGTCCGGCACACCGACGACCGTGACCTTGGCCTCGGAGGTGTCGTGCGCGACACCGGAGATGATGGCCTGCTCCACCTTGACCCCTTGCTGCTGCGTGTTCTGAGCGAGTGGCTCACTGCTGACCCACGTGCCCTGCAGTCCGCTGAAGGACGAGCGGACGTGGATCGGGATGTTGTAGCGGCGGGCGTACTCCACACAGCGGTGGAGCAGCACCTTGGAGCCGGAGGCCGCGAGCTCCAGCATGTCCTCGAAGGAGATCCAGTCGATCTTCTTCGCCTTCTTCACCACGCGCGGGTCGGCGGTGAACACGCCGTCCACGTCGGTGTAGATCTCGCAGACCTCGGCGTCCAGCGCGGCGGCGAGGGCCACGGCCGTGGTGTCGGACCCACCGCGTCCGAGCGTGGTGATGTCCTTCTTGTCCTGGCTGACGCCCTGGAAGCCGGCGACGATGGCGATGTTGCCCTCGTCCACCGAGTCACGGATCCGGCCTGGCGTGACGTCGATGATCCGGGCTTTGTTGTGGACCGAGTCGGTGATGACGCCTGCCTGGCTGCCGGTGAAGCTCTGGGCCTCGTGGCCCAGGTTCTTGATCGCCATGGCCAGCAGTGCCATGGAGATCCGCTCTCCGGCGGTCAGCAGCATGTCGAACTCACGCCCGGCCGGCATCGGGGATACCTGCTCGGCGAGATCGATCAGCTCGTCCGTCGTGTCGCCCATCGCGGAAACGACCACGACCACCTGGTGGCCGTTCTTCTTCGCTTCCACGATTCTCTTGGCGACGCGCTTGATGCCTTCGGCATCGGCTACGGAGGAGCCTCCGTACTTCTGCACGACAAGGCCCACGTGCGCTCCTCGCTCATTCAGTCACTATCCGCACATACGCATATGTACTGCGGTCGGCTCAGTCTATCGAGCGCCCGAAATTCGCCTCTGTGGTGTCGCATGCTGAGACTCCGGCGCCCACGTCAGCGCATGCCCACCCGGAGACCTGCGGAAAAGTGCCAAGCGTCACAGGCCGCGCCTGTCAATTAAGTTTCAAGCACTAAGGTGCGCGATGTGCACGTACTTCTGGTGGAAGACGATGAGCCCGTCGCCCGGTCCCTGCGCCGCGGCCTGACCCGCTACGGCTTCGAGGTCGACTGGGTCACCACCGGCGCCGCCGCCCTGGCCCACCCCGAGCCCTACGACGTCGTACTCCTCGACCTCGGTCTGCCCGACACCGACGGCCTGGACGTGTGCCGGGCGCTGCGGGAGCGCGGGAACGTGCCGATCATCGTGATCAGCGCGCGCAGCGACGAGACGGACCGGGTGGTCGGCCTGGAGCTCGGCGCCGACGACTACGTCTCCAAGCCCTTCGGCGTCCGCGAGGTCATCGCGCGGATACGAGCCGTGATGCGGCGCGCGCAGCCGCGCGCGGAGGCCGCCGCGGCCGGCCCCGACCGCTACGGCGGCCGCCTCACCGTCGACCGCAAGGCGGCCCGGGTCCGGCTGGACGGCGAGGAGGTGGCGCTCGCGCCCAAGGAGTACGACCTGCTGGCCTTCCTCACCGAGGAGCCGGGCGCGCTGATGTCGCGCGAGCAGATCATGGAGGCGGTCTGGGACGCGAACTGGTTCGGGCCGACGAAGACCCTGGACGTGCACGTGGCTGCGCTGCGGCGGAAGCTGCGGGGCGCGATCACGATCGAGGCGGTCCGGGGGGTCGGCTTCCGGCTGGAGATCGCGGACGGCGAGAGCGGTCACGGCGCCTCATGAACCGCCAGCTCATCCGCAGCTACATCCTGCTCGTCGCGGTGGCGATCTTCCTGTTCACCGTGCCGGTGGCCTTCACCCTCACCAAGCAGCTGCGGGACGACACCGCGGTGTCCGTCCTGCGTGAGGCCAAGACCATGGCGCTGCTGCTGGGCGACGGGGAGCGCACCTCCTGCGACGCCCTGGAACAGATGGCCGAGGCCTACGGCGTCGAGACGCCCGGCAGGGTCCAGGCGACCCCGGCCCGTGGCTGCGCGCCGGACCTTCCCCGGCCGGCGCGGGACGCGGCCCTGACCCGGGCCCTGGAGGGCGGCAAACCCGGGCCCGACTGGGGCGCCGACTTCATCTGGGGCAGGCACCTGGTCGTCACCGTTCCGGCGCACGAGCGGGCCGCCGACGGGGAGTCCGGCAAGGGGCCGGTCGTCGGCGCCGTACGGATCGTCTACTCGACCTCGGACATGACGGCCAGGCTCTGGCAGATCTGGGGCTTCCGGGCGGGCCTCGCCGTGCTCGTCCTGGCGGCGGCGGCCGCGATCGGCTCGTTCGCCGCCCGCCGGATCACCGCTCCGCTGCGCGAACTCAACGACATGGCCAGCAAGTTCAGCGACGGCGACCTGACCGCGCGGTCGCCGGTGACGGGTCCGCCGGAGACCCAGACGCTGGCCCGCACCCTCAACCAGGGTGCCGAACGCCTGGACACGCTGGTCGCCTCGCAACGGATCTTCGTGGCGGACGCCTCGCACCAACTCCGCACCCCGCTCACGGCACTTCGCCTGTCGCTGGACAACATCGCGGACGGCGTGGACGACGACTTCGTGCGGGAGGACGTGGAACAGGCCACCGCCGAAGTGGTGCGGATGAGCCGGCTGGTCAACGGACTGCTGGTGCTGGCGCGGGCCGAGGCGAAGGTCACGGCGGCGGAGCCGCTGTCCCTGCGGGACATCGTGGACGAGCGCCTGACGGTGTGGAGGCCGGCCGCCGATGAGCGCGGAGTCACCGTCGCGCTCGGGGGGAGTATCGACGGCCGGCTGCTGGTGCTGACCAGCCCCGGTCATCTGGACCAGGTGCTGGACAACGTGCTCTCGAACGCCCTCGAGGTGTCACCGGACGGCGGCACGATCACCGTCCAGGTGCGGACGCGGGGCGACGAAGTGGTGCTGTCGGTGCTCGACGAGGGGCCCGGCATGTCGGACGCGGAGAAGTCCCGCGCCTTCGACCGCTTCTGGCGCGGTCAGGGTCTGACCGGCCGCGCCGGCTCCGGGCTCGGCCTCGCCGTCGTCAAGCAGCTGGTGACGGACGACGGCGGGACCGTGACGCTCCGGGACGCCCCCGGCGGCGGGCTGGGTGTGGAGATCCACCTGCGGGGCGCGGCGCGGAACGGCTGACGCTCACCTCTCGGGCATCGCCGAGGAGTGGTGGTTGACGATCAGCCACTCGCCGTCCCGCTTCTCGTACGCGTACGTGTAGCGGGCCTTGACGACTCTCTTCTCGCCGCTCTCGTGGTCGGTGAGCGTGAACTCGTAGACGCCGGTGTCGACCACGGAGTTGCCGTCGAGGACCTTGACGATCGTCTGGACCTTCTTGCCGACCGGCTTGTTCTGCAGGAAGTGGTCGAAGTAGTCGACGATCCCGGCGCGGTCGCTACGGACCTTGTCGGAGACGGTGGGCAGGAGAACCGCGTCCTTCGCGTACAGGTCCGCCACCTTGTCCGGGTCACCGGTCTGCAGGGCCGCGTTCCAGCTGTCGAAGAGTGAGGCGACCTGCTTCTTCGTCGGCTTGGCCGGGGCCTCGGGGCCGGCCAAGCCGACCCCGGCGGTGACGGTTCCGACGGCGACCAGGGCGGTGGCGGTCACGACGGCTGCGCGCTTGGTCATGGAACGACGGGTCATCGCTGTCTCCAGTGCGGTCGGAGGTGGGTCCGTCTCCCTCCGCGTGCTGTGCGGTGTGGAGTGACTCCAGACTCGCTTTTCACTGGTTAGGCCCTGTGCAGGCGAGATACAGGGCAGAGACAGGACTCGTCCAACTCACTTACCGTGCCGACTCGGTCACACGCTGCCCGGCTGTCGGCTCCGCAGCAGGCCGACCCCGGCCCCGAGGGCCACCACGCCCATACCCACGGCGGTCATGACGCCCTGCGTCCCGTCCACGACGAACGGCGCGAGGGCGGCGACGGCGAGGTTGAACAGGAACAGGAACCACAGGACGGGCTTGGCGGAGAGCAGCGTCTTCATGGCGATTTCCTTCGGTGAGGGCGTTTGCTTTGCCGGCTTGCCTGGCGAGATCAACGATTCCGTTTCGCCGGGCCCTTCACGAGGGAGTGCTCTCCCGAAGCGGGGGTGTAGCGCGCTACACCATCGGCCCTGGCAGGCAGCACCTCGCCGGCTTGTCGGCTCACCGACACGCCGTACCGCACGATCCCCACTTCTCCGTCGTCACCGCCCCCGCCTTCAACCGCGAACCCGCAGAACCGCCCCTTCGAGTCCTACGGCAGACAGCGCGTGCACCCGCCGGTGTCGCGCTTCGGCGTCGGTGTCGGCGACCACCGCGAGAACGGCGGCGTCGCCGACAGCTACTGGCCCGCCGTGGAGGCCTGGCGGTTGGCCTGCCAGCAACTGGACCTGCCGTACGACCCGTTCGAGTCGAGATCAGGCCCGCCGTCGGCGAGGCCCTGCTGCTCGATCCACGGAACTTCCACGCCGTACGCGCCGCGGGCGGCGGGCGGAGAGTGCGGTGCGCCTGCCCGAAAGCCACCCGGCGTACCCGCGCCGACACCACGCGTATCCGGAGACGGCTACTTCACCGGCCGGACTCCCAGCGGCTCCCCGATCTCCTGCGCCATCACTCGGCCCGCCTCGAACTCCAGGGTCTCGTCGCCGATCTCCTGGTCCGTGTCGAGGCCGTCCAGTTCCTCCAGCGGCTGGTTGAGGCGGACGTGGGCCACCACGGACTGGAGGGCGCGCAGGGCCGCCGAGGCGGTGGAGCCCCAGTTGGAGAAGTAGGAGAACTGCCACCACCACAGGGCCTCCGAGGTACGGCCGGCCCGGTAGTGGGCCATGCCGTGGCGGAGGTCGGTGATGACGTCGGTGAGGTCGTCGGAGATACGGGCCGGGACCGGTGCCTTACGGGGCTCGTAGGGGTCGAAGACCTCGGAGTAGACGTCGATCGGCTCCAGGAGACGCGCGAGGTTCTCGCGGAGGTCGTCGACGTCGCCCTCCGGGCCCAGGTCCGGCTCGTAGCGCTCGTCGGGGACGATGTCCTCGTGGGCGCCGAGGCGGCCGCCGGCCAGGAGCAGCTGGGAGACCTCCAGGAGCAGGAAGGGAACCGCCGAGTCCGGCTCGTCGCCCTTCGCTACCTCCGTGACGGCCACCAGGAAGCTCTCGACCTGGTCCGCGATCTGGACCGCGAAGTCGTCGGGGTTCTGGCTGGTCGCGTGCAGCGTGGCGTCAGACATCTAGGAGTCGTCTCCCCTCGAAGGCGCGGCCGAGGGTGACCTCGTCCGCGTATTCCAGGTCTCCGCCCACCGGGAGGCCGCTGGCCAGGCGGGTGACCTTGAGGCCCATGGGCTTGATCATGCGGGCGAGGTAGGTGGCCGTCGCCTCGCCTTCGAGATTCGGGTCCGTCGCCAGGATCAGCTCCGTGACCGTGCCGTCGGCCAGACGGGCCAGGAGTTCCCTGATCCGCAGGTCGTCCGGCCCCACGCCCTCGATCGGGCTGATCGCGCCACCGAGGACGTGGTACTTGCCCCGGAACTCACGGGTGCGCTCGATCGCGACGACGTCCTTCGGCTCCTCGACCACGCAGATGACGGACAGGTCGCGGCGGGTGTCGCGGCAGATGTTGCACAGCTCCTCCTGCGCGACGTTGCCGCAGGTCGCGCAGAAGCGGACCTTCGCCTTGACCTCCATCAGGCACTGCGCGAGCCGGCGTACGTCCGCCGGTTCCGCCTGCAGGATGTGGAAGGCGATCCGCTGCGCGCTCTTGGGACCGACGCCGGGCAGTCGCCCCAGCTCGTCGATGAGGTCCTGGACCACGCCTTCGTACAACGGACTGCCCGTCCTTCCGTGCTTGCCGAGGATCCTTCTGTACGTACGGTAGTTGGCCGATGCCCCGCGTAGAAGGGCGGGCCGAGGATCAGAACGGCAGGCCGGGAATCCCGCTGCCGCCGCCGAGGCCCTGGGCCAGCGGTCCGAGCTTCTGCTGCTGGAGGGTCTGCGCGTTCTCGTTGGCCGCCTGGACGGCCGCCACGATCAGGTCGGCGAGGGTGTCGGTGTCCTCCGGATCCACCGCCTTGGGGTCGATCTTGAGGGCACGCAGTTCACCGGCACCGGTGACCGTCGCGGTGACCAGGCCGCCGCCCGCCTGTCCGTCGACCTCGGTCCTGGCGAGTTCCTCCTGGGCGTTCGCCAGGTCCTGCTGCATCTTCTGGGCCTGCTGCAGCAGCTGCTGCATGTTGGGCTGGCCACCACCGGGGATCACGATCAGCTCTCCTTGGTCGGTACGGGTTTTCCCGTTCAGCACGAGCCTACGTGCTCAGCCCAGGCATCGCCCCAGCACTCTTTCGAGTGAGTGGGCCGGGAATCCTATACCTGATCAAGGCCCTCTTCCGGACGGAAAAGAGGCGAAAGGCACTGCTTCGCCACCCATTGGGCGGTAGGAAGGGTCCGGCGCATCAGCACCGGGCGTCACGGTGTCACGGTGCCACGCACGTGAGTCACGCAACGTGATCGGTCGGGATCAGTAGGGAGTGCCGGGTGGGTCAGCCGGAGATGCAGCCCGAGGGTCCGCCTCAGGACGGACGGGAAGAGAGGGCGGCCGGGCTCCGGCCGGGCGATCTGACCGGGCGGACGTTCCCGCTGGGCGACTGGGGGGAGCCCGCGCTGCGGCTGGACGAGCTGTACCGGTGGGTGGAGCAGGGGGCGCTGGAGACGGCGGCCTGGTATCTCGCGGACCGGGTGTGGAAGCGGCGCGGGGCGCGGGCGCTGCGGGCGGGGGCGGCGGCCGGGGCGGTGGCCGGGGCGGCGCTGCCGTTGCTGGACATGACGGGGGTGGTGGGCGGGGTCGCGCCCTGGGGCTACCTCGCGCTGCTGCTGGGGGTGGCGTGTGTGGCCGGGGACCGCTACTTCGGTGTGACGTCCGGCTGGATAAGGGACGTGGCCACGGCCCAGGCCGTGCAGCGACGGCTCCAGGTCCTCCAGTTCGACTGGGCCTCCGAGAGCGTCCGCGAGGTGCTCGGGCCGACGGAGGGCACGGCGGGCGAGGCCGCCGACCGGTGCCTGGCCGTACTGCGCCGCTTCTCGGAGGACGTGACCGAGCTGGTCCGCACGGAGACGGCCGACTGGATGGTCGAGTTCCGCACCGGCGCGGCCCCCCTCGGCATCCAGTCGGCGGTGACCGTTCCCCAGCGGACGGATTCGGGGGCCTCCCAGGGCCGTTTCCCGCTCCCGCCGGGCCCCGGCACCCGCCCCAACATGCCGCGGCAGCGCCCGCCGGAGCCGCGCTGAGGGCCGCCGGCCGAGCCGGGATGACGGGCCGCCGCGCGTGAGGTGACCGGGCACCCTCGCGCCGGCCACCCCTCGCGCCGGCCTCGCTTCGACGGGCCGACGACGAGGGCGGGTTCGGGTTCGGGTTCGGTCACTGCCTGGTGTACGTCAGCTTCTCGCTCGTGTCGGTGTTGACGCGTTCGAGGGTGCCGTCCGGCAGCAGGGTGATCTCGGTCGCCGCGCCCGGGGAACAGGACGAGCGCGGCTCACCGCTGGTGACCGTCGACGGGCCGACCCGCAACGGCCCCTCGGCGCCGGACGCTTCGACCAGGTCCGCCTGGAAGACACAGTGGTAGGTGCCGTTCGCGGTGGGGCCGTCGGCGACGAGGGACAGCACCGTGTCGCCCTTCTCGCCCTGCTGGATGGTCAGTTCGCGGGTGTGCAGGCCGTCGGCGTTGTCGATCGTCGTGCTCCAGGTGCCGAGGTAGCCGGCCGGGACCGCGCCGTCCGTCGCCGGGCTGGAGGTCGCCGACTGCGAAGGGGCCGGTGACGTCCGCTGTTCGGGCGTGCTCTCGCCGGGGGTCGTCGGAGCCGTCACGGAAGGGGTGGGGTCACCGCCCGCCTGGTCGTCCCCGTCACCGTTCATCAGCGCGTAGACCGAGCCGCCGGCCGCGAGCGCGACGACCAGGGCGACCAGGACGAGCACGGCGGTGGAGCGGGAGTCGCGCCTGGGGGCCTGGGGCGGGATGTGGGTGGCCGGGGGCGGCCCGTAGGGCGGGGTCTGGCCCAGGCCGCCGTACTGGTTGTACGGCGACGGGGTGCCCGGCGCTCCGGGCGCTCCGGACCAGGCCCCGGGGACGGCCGCCCAGTTGCCCGGGGCGCCGGGCTGCTGGGGGTGACCGTACGCCGGGGGCGGGGCGGCCGGGTTCGGGTGCTGCTGCGGGTAGCCGTAGGCCGGGTGGGAGGGGGCGGGGCCGGCCGGGGTGGAGTTCCCGAAGGAACCGGCGGCGGGCGGAGCGCCCGGGGTGCCCGGCGGGGGCGTCCGGACTCCCTGGCCCGCGGCGACGGTGGGCAGGTGGTCCAGGCGCTCACCGCTGCCGGGCTGCCGCGGCGCGGGCGGGCCGGGGGGCGTGGCGGGGGCCTGGGCCGGTGCGGGGGTCTGATGCGCGGAGCCCGCCTGGGGCCGGGTTCCGGCCTCGTGCGGGTTCGAGGCCTGGTGCGGGTTCGAGGCCTGGTGCGGGGCGCGATCGGATGCCGGGCTCACCGCCGGGGGCGGGGGCGAGCCGTCGGCGACGGCCGCGTGCTCGGGAGGCACCTCGGCAGCGGGCCCCGCACCGGCACCGGAGGCGGGGTGGGGCGCGGAACCAACACCCGGGCCGGCCCCGGCCGCGGCCCCCGCACCGGCCACGGCGCCGGTATCCACGCCGTCGCCCTCGCCGGACGCGGCACCACCGCCGACGGCAGCACCGGCGGCACCACCGCCGACAGCAGCACCGGATCCGCCGCCGTCCCCCGCCCCCTCCGGATCCTCCGCGTCCAGCAACCGCACCGCGTGCCGCCCCAGTTGGGCCACCAACGCGCTCGGCAGCCACGGGTCCAGGGCCCGGCCGCCGGAGACCGTGTCCTGAGCGCCCGTGCGCTCCAGGATCCGGTCCAGCGTCGGACGGGACCCCGGGTCCTTCTTCAGGCAGGTGCGGACGAGGTCGGCGATGCCCTCGGGGACGCCCTCCAGGTCGGGTTCCTCCTGGGCGATGCGGAACATCAGGGCGTGCACACCGCTGTTGGCGGTGCCGAAGGGGAGCTTGCCGGTCGCGGCGTAGGCCAGCACCGAGCCGAGGCAGAAGACGTCGCAGGCCGGGGTGATCCGGTCACCCCGCACCTGCTCGGGCGCCATGAACCCCGGTGAGCCGACGAGCGCGCCGGTGCGGGTCAGTCCCCCGTCGGTGACCGTCTCCAGCGCCCGTGCGATGCCGAAGTCGATGACCCGCGGACCGTCGATGGTCACCAGCACGTTGGACGGCTTGAGGTCGCGGTGGACGATCCCCGCGGCGTGCACGTCCTTCAGCGCGTGCGCGAGGCCGGCCGCCAGGATGCGTACCGTGCGTTCGGGCAGCGCCCCGTGGTCGTGACCGACGACCTGCTGGAGGCTCGGCCCGGCGACGTATCCGGTGGCCACCCAGGGCACGGCCGCCTCGGTGTCGGCGTCCAGCACGGGCGCCGTCCAGTACCCGCCGACCTGTCGGGCTGCCTGCACCTCCTGCCGGAACCGCGCCCGGAACTCGTCCTGGGCGGCCAGTTCCTCCCGTACGAGCTTGACGGCGACCGTGCGCCCCCGGTCGGAGCGGGCCAGATACACCTGGCCCATCCCACCGGCGCCGAGCCGCGCCAACAGCCGGTACGCACCGATCCGTGGTGGATCCCCGGGCCCCAGTTTCTCCATCGTCGCGCCGCCTTCCCCCGCCCCGCCCCTGAGCAACAGACCGAGGATAGTGCGGCCCCACCCGCCGGTGAGCTGGGCGTTGTCTACGGTTCCGTAACAGGCGGGCCGATCTGTTCGAGTGCCTTCGACAGCCGTTCCAGCACGCGTACGGCGTCCGAGAACCCGGCGTCGTCGCCGTAGGCGGCGGCCAGCCGGTCGGCGAAGGCGGCGTGCCCCGGGTCGATCCGGGACACCGCCGCGAGCCCCTCCTCGGTGGGCGCCAGGAGCTTCGCGCGCCGGTGCGCCGGGTTGGGCCGGTACTCCGCGAGCCCCTTGTCCACCAGCAGGTCGGCGATGCGCTGCACGCTCTGCCGGGTGATGCCCATCGCCCGGGCGATGCCGGAGACGGGCAGCGGTTCGCCGAGCACCGCGCCGAGCACCTGCCACCAGGCGGCGGTGAGCCCGGCGGGCCGTGCCAGCTCCTCCGCCACGGCGAGGAACTGGCCGTTGAGCCGGAAGACGCCGAGCGCGCTGCGGCTGAGCAGATCCTGCCGCTCCCGGCTCACAGCGCCCCCGCCTTCTCCAGGACGGCGTAGGCCTCGACGTCGGAGTCGTGGAACAGCCGGTACCAGGCGTCGAGCACGTCGCCCTCGTACACCCCGAGCAGCCCGAGGATCTCGCGGGCGAAGGCGACGGGTTCGGTCGGTCCCGCGGTGACCAGGCCGCGGTCGCTCACCGCGTCCGCCTCGACGTACCGCCCGCCGCCGGCGTATCCGGTGGCGGCCAGGTAGAAGGAGATCGCGCTGGTGTGGTCGCGCTCGTCGAGCAGTCCCTCGCGGGCCAGTCCCGCGGTGGCCCCGCAGATCGCGGCGACGGGCACACCGGCGTCCAGGAACGCGCGGGCCGTGCGGGCGAAGGGGGCGAGGTCGTCCGTCGTGTCCCAGAGGTCGGCGCCCGGCAGGATCAGCATCGCGCTGTCCTGCGGTCGCAGGTCCTCCAGCGCGGACGAGGGCTGGACGCGCAGCCCGCCCACCGACGTCACCGGCGCCGCGGTGGGACCGACCGTGCGGATCTCGTATCCGGCGCGGGCGAGATGCGCCGTCGCGTATCCCGTCTCCCAGTCGGCGAGCGTGTCGTACACGGCGAGATGCACTGGCTTGCGGTTCATGGCGGCCTCCTCGGTCCTGCGATCGCCCCTTGCGATGACAACACACTGTCATTTCGACAGCTTGCTGTCAATAGGCACCGCTCCAGGCGACCGACCTTCGACAACCTGTCGCGGAAAGCCCTCGTCCACAGACAGGACGCCAATACCGCTTCCGCATCGCGGACATTTACCCTCGGGCCCATGACCCCTCAGCCAAACCCCGAGGTCGGCGCCGCCGTGAAGGCCGCGGACCGTGCGCACGTGTTCCACTCCTGGTCCGCGCAGGAGCTCATCGACCCGCTCGCCGTGGCCGGCGCGGAGGGGTCGTACTTCTGGGACTACGACGGCAACCGGTACCTCGACTTCACCAGCGGTCTCGTCTACACCAACATCGGCTACCAGCACCCCAAGGTCGTCGCCGCGATACAGGAGCAGGCCGCGACCCTGTCCACGTTCGCTCCCGCCTTCGCGATCGAGGCGCGTTCGGAGGCGGCCCGGCTGATCGCCGAGCGGACGCCCGGCGACCTGGACAAGATCTTCTTCACCAACGGCGGGGCGGACGCGGTGGAGCACGCCGTGCGCATGGCCCGGCTGCACACCGGGCGGCCGAAGGTGCTGTCGGCGTACCGCTCGTACCACGGCGGCACCCAGCAGGCGATCAACCTCACCGGTGACCCGCGCCGCTGGGCCTCCGACGGCGCCGCGGCCGGGGTCGTGCACTTCTGGGCGCCCTTCCTGTACCGCTCCCGCTTCTACGCGGAGACCGAGGAGCAGGAGTGCGCGCGCGCCCTGGAACACCTGGAGACGACGATCGCCTTCGAGGGGCCGGCGACGGTCGCGGCGATCATCCTGGAGACGATCCCGGGGACGGCCGGGATCATGGTCCCGCCGCCGGGCTACCTCGCCGGGGTTCGCGAGATCTGCGACAAGTACGGGATCGTCTTCGTCCTCGACGAGGTCATGGCCGGATTCGGCCGGACCGGCGAGTGGTTCGCGGCCGACCTGTTCGACGTCGTACCGGACCTGATGACCTTCGCCAAGGGCGTGAACTCCGGGTATGTGCCGCTCGGCGGCGTGGCCGTCTCCGGCGCGATCGCGGAGACCTTCGGCAAGCGGCCCTACCCGGGCGGGCTGACCTACTCGGGGCACCCGCTGGCGTGTGCGGCGGCCGTCGCGACGATCGGCGTGATGGCCGAGGAGGGCGTCGTCGAGAACGCGGCGCGGCTCGGGGCGGACGTCGTCGGTCCCGCGCTGCGGGAGCTGGCCGACCGGCACCCGTCGGTGGGCGAGGTGCGCGGCGTCGGCATGTTCTGGGCGATCGACCTGGTCAGGAACCAGGAGACGCGCGAGCCGCTGGTGCCGTACAACGCGGCCGGCGAGGCGAACGCGCCGATGGCCAGGTTCGGCGCCGCCCTGAAGGCGGGAGGAGTGTGGCCGTTCATCAACATGAACCGGACGCACGTGGTGCCGCCGTGCAACGTGAGTGAGGCGGAGCTGAAGGAGGGGCTGGCGGCGCTGGACACGGCCCTCTCGGTGGCGGACGAGTTCACGGAATAGCCGTGGTGGGCAGGCGCCTGAGGCACGTGAGTCTGCCCACAGTTCGACAACAGCCGCCGCGAACTCGAACGCGTAAGGTGGCGTGCTCGTAGACATATACGTGCACGCCACCCGATCGCGACGAGGGAGACGCCCCGACGATGCCCGCCAGTAGCGGCAACGGCGCCGTGACCCGCAGCACCCTGCGGCAACAGATCGCCGACGCGCTTCGCGACGAGGTGCTGGCCGGGCGGCTGCAGCCGGGGCAGGAGTTCACGGTGAAGGAGATCGCCGACCAGTACGGCGTCTCCGCGACACCGGTGCGCGAGGCACTGGTGGACCTGTCCGCGCAGGGGCTGCTCGAGGCGGACCAGCACCGGGGCTTCCGGGTGCACGAGTACACGTACACCGACTTCCGGGGCATCATCGAGGCCCGCAGCCTGGTCACCGACGGCATGTTCGAGGTGCTCGACAAGGGTCACCTGGTCTACCGCGATCTCGACGCCCCCCGTACGGCCGCCGCCGTCGCGGGCGTCCGCCGCCGCGGCGAGGAGGCGCAGCGCGCCGCCGCCGCCGGTGACCTCACCGTCCTCATCGGCTACGACCTGCGCTTCTGGCGCGAGTTGAGCAACCTGTTCGGCAACCCCTACCTCGCCGACTTCCTGCACCGGCTGCGCGTGCAGTCCTGGGTGTGCACGGTGCAGCACCTGCGGCGCCTGTCCGACCTGCGCGGCAGCCTGTGGTCCGGGCACACGGAACTGGTGGACACCCTGGCCCGGCACGACACCCCGGCCGCCCGCTCGATCATCGCCGCCTACAACCAGGACGCGCTCGCACTGATCGAACGCCTCGCAGCGGGGTGAGCGGGGCCGGCACGGGTATGGGACCTGCACGACAGGAGCACACTCCGTGCCGCACCGACTACCCTGCCCTGACCACACTGTGACGACCACCGTGCGCTGCGAGTATCCGAGGAGCTGACCTTTGGCCTGTGACCTGTGGCTGGTGCCGCTCGTGGACGTGTTGTGCCACACGCCGGACAACCCGTTCGCCGAGGAACTCGCGCAATACAACAAGGTGCTCGCCGAGGCCGGGCTGCCTCCGGTGCCGGTGTACCAGTACATGCCGGGCCTGTCCGGCGAGGTCGCCCCGGTCGCCGGTTTCGACTACGACGCGCTGCACTTCCTGCGCCGCGCCTACCTGCTCCAGGTGTGCGGACTACCGGTGACGCCGGTGGACGAACTGGGCGGCGACTACGAGCAGTTGCTGGAGATGTTCGAGTCCACGGCCCAGCAGTCGCACCTGGTGTGGCACTACGACCACGCGGGCGCGTACGTCCCCGTGGACTTTCCGCACCCGCTGTCCAACGACGAACTCCTCGCGGGCGGCGGCCCGTTGGGCTCGGCGCAGACGCTGCTGCGGGAACTGGAGTACGTCGCGCCGTCACTCGGCATCGACCCTGCCAACCCTCCGGCGCCCCCGCAGGCCCCGCTCGCGCCCACGGAGTTGGAGGAGCCCGCCGTACCGGCGCCGTACGATCCCAGCCCCTTCTCCCGGGAACGGCACGTCTGGCTGGGCCTGCACGCGGCGGCGACGCGGAGTCTGGCGCAGGGGTCGATGATCATCTTCAGCTGAGGGGTGCCGGGCCGACGGTCAGCGCCCCAGCTGGGAGAGACCCTTCTGCACGTCCTCGTAGTTCATCACCGGCGTGTAGGTGATCTTGGCACCCAGGTTCATGAAGAACGGCTCGCTGATCACCGGCATCTGCGAGCTGTCCTGCATGTCGAAGACCAGGTAGGCGGTGCGCTGACCGTTCTCGGACGTGAAGTAGGCCGCTTCGGGCTTGATCTGTTCCAGGGACTCCTGGATCAGCTTGGGCAGCGTGCCGTTGCGGATGGCCTCGTTGGCCTTCTCCGTGTCCATGGACACCTTGAGCAGTACGCGCATCGCACTCACCTTCTCCTGATCGGCGCACGCGCGGGGGGTACGGTCTCAGAATAGGGCCGTATGCGTCATTTATCCTGTGCTGTCGGCTGCCTCACGGCGGCACAGCGGAGGAACCGGAGCCCGCGCCCGGACGTCAGGCGCGGGCGCCGAGCCACTCGACCGCGTGGGCCACGGCCGGGGCGAGGGAGAGCAGCCGGCAGTCCGCGTCGCCGACCCGTCCCCGGGTCACGGCCCCGGTGGCCTCGTAGGCCCGGCCCAGCTCGGCGAACGGTGAGGCGTCGAGGGCGACGTCGTCGTAGTGGTACCAGGCCCGTCGGCCCTGCTCGTCGGCGACCACGCACGCGTACGACAGCCGCGGCCGCCCGGGAACCCGGTACTCCGCGAGATGGAAGGCCGTGCAGACGTCGTACCCCACGCCCAGCAGCAACACCCGCGCGCCGAGCCGCTCCAGACGGGCCAGCGGCGAGTGCTCCCCCAGGTGACAGTCGGGCGCGTGTTCCTCGGTGACGTGGCGGGCCCTGGACCCGAGGGCCACGAAGGAACTCTGGGGATGGGCGCTGCGCAGCGCACCCGGCCGGGTCCGCACCGTCTCCGGCAGGACCCCCACACCGAAGCTGGGGGTGCGCGACGGGTCGAACGCGGGCAGCCGGGCCCGCAGCCCGGCCCAGTGTTCCTCCGGCACGGCGTACCCGCGGGTGAGGTGCCAGCGGGCCGGATCGGAGTTGTCCGGTGTCTGGGCGTACGCCACCAGCGTGCCGGCCGGGCCGAGCACATCCCGCAGCGCGTCCACGACCGTGTCCGCGCCGCCCGTCACCGGCCCCAGAGCGCGCAGGGAGGCATGCACCACGACGGTGTCCCCCGCCCGCAGCCCTAGGGCACGCAGCTCGGCGGCGAGAGTGCCCCTGTTCCGCGGCTTCCCGAACCTGCCGGACGCGACCGGCGGGCGACGCACCGCGTCTCGCAGCTCCGTCACGAACCGCACCCCCGCGGGCAGCAGTTCCCCGCTGTCCAGCAGCGTTCCCGCGGCGTCGACGGTGTGCCCCCGCCAGGTGGCGTACTCGCGCCGGGCGCGCCTCCCGCCGACGGCGCGTTCGGCCCGCCAGAAGTCGGTCACACCCATGTGCGCGTACGCACCCTGCAGCAGCGCCCCGGCCGGCCGGGGGTCCGGACGCCAGGGGGCGTGGTAGCGCACGCCGGTCGGCGGGCCGTGCAGGGGCAACAGGTCCAGCAGGGCACCGAGCTGGACGTGCAGGAACTCGTGCACGAGGGTCAGCGCCAGGAGGGAAGGGTCGTCCTGGAGCGAGGCGCCTACGGCGCCGTAGGCCCGCCGGGCGGCCGAGCTGACCGCGGCCCCGTCCGATCCGGGCCGCAGCGGTGCCAGCGTGGTGAGGCAGGCCGCCATCGCGCGGACATGCCAGGGGTGCCGCCGCACGATCACCTTCCAGGCGGCGGACAGGGCCTTCGTCCAGTGACGGGCCAGCTCCGCCGTGAGGGGCCCGTCGGGGGTGTGCCCGTGAGCGTCGCGGAAGGGCCCGCTGTCAGCGAGCCGCAGTCGCAGGACCTGCCCGTCGCACTCCGCGCGCACCTGCGGCCAGTCCCCGCCGGGCGAAGGGGCCACGAGCCGCTCCCACCAGGTGAGCCACTCGGCCTCGATCCGCTCGCCGCGCTCCAGCACCACCAGGGCCCGTGCCAGCCCTTCGTCCAGGTAGGGATGGAGCATGACGGTCCGCCAGGCCTCGGGGTCCCGGCGGCTGAGGTCGAGCAGCCGGGGGTACACGGCGTCGAGCCCGTCGCTCCCTCCCCGGCGCACCGCCGCCTGGTGCAGCGCCCGCACCAGAAGCTTCCGCTTGCTGAGCTGACCGGAGCGCAGCAGCGTCACGGCCTGGGCGCCGCCGCGGGCGCGCGCCAGCGCGGCGAGGGTGTGGGGCGGGATGAAGTACCGTCCGGCGTCGGGCACTTGTACCCGACGCGTACCCGCTCTCGCCCCGCCGCTCATCGGGCCGCGTCCCCCCGTGGCGCGACCAGTTCGGTGACGTCCCGCCGCAGCCGCCCGGCGATGTGGTCCACGAGCACCGCCAGGTCGGCGCAGTAGACCGACGGCGCCGAGAAGACGGGAGTGCGGGAGGGGTCGTACCGGTGGGCGTACAGGCCCCCTCCGCAGACGCGGACGCGCGGGCAGGAACGGCACACCGGACCGAGCCCGGCCAGCCCCCGCTGACGGGCCTGGAACGCCGGGTGCGCGGCGGCGTCGGCGAAGGTGTGGTGGAACACGTCGAGCCCGGTCGCCGGAGCCCCCGGATAGGAGACCTTGAGCGAGTCCGCCTGGTCGATCGCCCCGTCGGTCTCGACGACGACCAGGTCGACCGGGGTCAGCCCGACCGCCTCGCTGCGTGAGGTGCCGCCCAGCAGGAGCGTCATGATCTCCTCGAAGAGCCGGACACCGGTCTCCCGGCGGGGAGCGTCGTACCAGCGGTCGAAGACGGCGCACAGCCAGTCGCCGTACGGGACGGACCGGCCCAGCGCGGCCAGGACCGGTGGCTCGTCCGGGGGCGAGGTGCGCCCCTCCAGACCGGGAGGCGGGGTGCCCCAGGTGCCGTGCGGGAGCAGCAGATCGAGCCGGGGCGGGGCGAACGCGAGCAGGGCCTCGTACGTGTCCACGGGATCGGCGTCCGTGTCCACCACGCACAACAGCCCCGCGAACAGCCGCCGGTACGGCCCGCCCGTGAGCAGCCGCAGCGAACGCCCGACAGCGGCGTGACTGCCGCGCCCGTCCGGCCGCCGTCGATGGCGGTCGTGGACGGCTGCCGGCCCGTCGAGGCTGATGCCGAGCCGGACGCCGTACCGGTCGAGCACGGGCAGCAGGGCCGGGTCCTCGGCCAGCCGTACCCCGTTGGTCTGCAGGGTGACACGCAGCTCGACGGCTGGGGGCAGGCAGTCGGCGAGCACTCGCAGCGTGGCTTCCAGATGCCGCGCGCCGACCAGGAGCGGCTCACCGCCGTGCAGCACGACGTACACCGTCGCCAACTCGTGCCGCACGGCGTGTTCGGCGATCAGCCGGGCCGTGCGACGGACGGTCTCCATGTCCATGCGGCGCGGTCGCTCTCGCCAGCTCTGGTCGGCTGCCTCGTACATGTAGCAGTAGGCGCAGGCCAGATCACAGCGGCTGTGGATCTTCAGCAGGAACTGGCGGAAGGGCAGCGTCGCGTGAGGCGGCCGCTCTCGCGGACCGCACGGCTCGTGAGGCGTGGACCGGGTGGCGTGCATGGGCCTCGATCGCTCTGGTGCGACGGTGGTGATGCGGCATCGTACAACCCGCCGCCCTCGGTCAAACGCCTTGCGGAGAACGGCGGACGGACCGGGGGCGGTCAGGTGGTCGGCGGCTCGATGTCGGAGTCGAGCCGCTGCCTGGCCCGCACCGCCTTGGTGGTGGGGTGGTCCTCCCCGAGGGTTCTGACGGCGTTCTGCCGCGCCTCCTCGACGAGCCGGTCGGCCTCCTCCGTCCGGCCCGCGGCACGGAGGCTGAGCGAGAGGTTGGAGGTGACGCCGATGGTGTCGTAGTGCTCCGGGCCGAGCACCTCCGTCAGCCGCTCGAGCACGAACCGCTCCTCCGCGACCGCGCCCTCCAGGTCGCCGGCCAGGACGAGGTCGTTGGCGTGGTTGATCGTGCAGGCGAGCGTGTAGAGATGGGATTCCCCCAGGACCTCGCGGAGCCCCGTCAGCGCCCGGTCCACCAGCTCGTGCGCCTCGGCCGTGCGGCCCACCAGACGCAGATAGACGGACACGTTGTTGGCACAGGCCAGCGTGACCGGATGCATCTCGCCCAGGTAGTCGCGGTAACGGTTCATCACGCGCTCGGCGAGTTCCAGGGCCTGAGCCGGCTCGCCGAGCGCCGCCAGGTCACTGGCCAGGTTGGAGGCGGCGGCGAGGGTGTCCTGGTGGTCGGGACCCTGGTCCGAGACGTACCGGCTGCGGATGTCCTCGTCGATCTCCCTGGCCCGTTCGTACTCTCCGTTCCTGCGCAGTGCCACCGCCAGGTTCTTGAGGGCGCGCAGGGTTTCGATGTGGCTCTCGCCGAGCGTCTCCCGGTAGCGCGCCACCGTGCTCTCCAGCAACTCCAGGGCTTCCCGCAGCCGTCCGGTCTCCCGCAGGTCACGGGCGTAGTTGCTGGCCGACGACAGCGCGTTGAGACTGTTCGCGCCGTGCGTCTCGCTCTGCTGCCGCCAGGCGCGGTGGTGCAGTTCCAGGGCCGAGGGGCGGTCCCCTGCCAGATACTCGGACAGGGCCAGGTTGTTCAGGTACATCAGGGTGCGCTTGTGGTCGTCGCCCAGGGTGCGCTGCGCCGCCCGCAGCGTCCGCCGGTCCAGGTCCCGTGCCTGCAGGTACCGGCCCAGCTCGCGCAGGTCGGCGGCCACGTTGCCGGCCGCGGCCAGAGTGTGGGCGTACTCGTCCCCCTTGCTGCGGCGCAGCCGCTCGTACGTGTCGAGATCGGACTCGTACGCCTCCCGCAGCCGGCCCAGGGAGCGCAGGACGTTCCCGAGCTGGATGCGCAGGATGAGCGTCTGGGCATCGTCCGCGTGACCGATGCCCGAGGCCTCCCACCGCTGCAGTATGTCCTGGGCCAGTTGGTGCGCGGCGCCGTGCAGACTCCGCTTCCACAGGTAGCGGACGGAGTCGGTGATCCACGCCCGCACCTGGGGATCCGGGTTCCTGACGGCACGGGACGGCGCCAGGTGCGGCAGCAGTTGGTCGTAGCGGTTCCAGCCGGACGTCTCGTCCGGGTCACCCGGCCTGGCGTCGGCCAGCGCCGCGTGCACCACGCCACGCAGCCGCACCTTGCGCGGCTCGGCCACCTGGTCGCGGATGACCGCCTGCACCAGCCGGTGGACGGTGAGCGTCTCGCTGCCCTGGTCGCTCTTGGCCAGCCCGAACCTGTTGATGGCACGCACCACCTGGGCGATGGCCATCTCGTCGCGCGGTTCGCCCTCCTGGAGCGTCAACGCCTGGGTGACGGCCCTGCTGTACAGCAGGGCCAGGGGAACGGGATCGGGGCCGAAGAAGGCGCAGATCTCCAGCATCTCGGCCGCCGCCAGGTTCACGTGGCGCAGTTCGTCCAGCGCGAGGCGCCAGGTCGCCGCCGCCGAGTGCGGGTAGTCCCGGTCGGGCAGCCGGGTGTCGCGCAGGACCTCGGTGAGCCGTTCACCGAGCAGGCTGAGGTAGGTCGCCACCGGCATGCTGCTCTCGCTCAGCCAGACGGCGGCCTGGCCCACGGCCAGCGGCAGGTCGCCCAGTTCCTCGGCGACCTTGTCGGCGTCGCCCTCGGCCAGGCCGGGGTTGAGCCCGCGCAGCAGTTCCACGCTCTCGTGGCGCTGGAACACCTCGACCTCGACCAGGCCCGCGTTGTTCACCCAGGCCCGGTCACGTGAGGTCAGCAGCGTGTGTCCGCCGGACGGCCCGGCGGGGATGAGCTCCGCCAGCTCCTCCGGGCGCCCGGCGTTGTCGTAGACCAGCAGCCAGCGGTCGTAGGGCTCGCCGCGTCGCAGTGCCCGCAGCACCGCGTCGGCCGTGCCGGAGACGTCCTGGCCCTGTTCCAGCCCCAGGTCGGGGGCGAGCTCGGCGAGTGCCGAGCGGATCAGGCCGGGCTGCGCCGCGGTCACCCACCAGACGGCGTCGTAGGCGGACTTGAAGCGGTGTGCGTACTCCTGGGCGACCTGGGTCTTGCCCATCCCGCCCAGCCCGTAGAGCACCTGGGGCCTGGCGGTGGGCCCTGTGGTGAAACCGTCGCGGAGCCGGTCCAGGAGTGCCCCGCGGCCGGTGAAGGAGACGTTGCGCGACGGGACGCGCTGCACGGCCGGCGAGTCACCGGGGTAGGGGGGAGTGGCCGTGCCCAGGGCCGGGGTGCCACGATCGGCCGACCGCCCGCCCGAGGGGGAACCGACGGCCGCCAACAGGTGTACGGCGGCCTCGTCGGGCGATCTGCGAGTGAGGTCGAGACTGGGTCGGTCGCCGAACGGGCCGTCCGAAGCGGCCTCCGTCTCCTGCACCCGCACCAGCAGCAGGGCCGGCCCGCCACCCGCCTCGACACCGCCCAGTCGGGCCGCGATGTTCAGGGCCCGCGGCTGCACCAGATACTCGGGGGAGAGCAGGGCGAGCAGTCGCCCTCGCCGCTCCAGGACGGACGTCGCCTCCGGTGGCGCTCCGGTCACGGGTTCGGCGGCGCTGTGCAGGGACACCTGGTAGCCGGCCGTCTCCAGGTGTGCGGCGGCCCACTCGGCCCACATCCGGTCGATCGGCGCGTAGCTGACGTACAGCCGGGGCGGGACAGCGCGGGGATCGCGGAGGTACTCCGCCGCCAGCTGCTTGCGTTCCTCGGCTGGTTGCGGTTCCAGGGCCCGCACCGCGTCTTCGGTGATCCACGCGGTGAGCCGTTCGAACGCGGTCAGCAGCGAGCCCTTCTGGAGCAACCGGTCCTTCACGGTCGCCGGGATCTCCGCGTAGGCGTAGTAGGGCTTGTAGGGGATCTCGACCTCGCCCCAGTACCGGGCGTGGTGTTCCTCTCCCAGCCATGACAGGAACGGCGCGAAGCCGGCGCGGGCGGAGTCGCGGCCCTGCTCGAGCAGTTCCTGCTCGGCCTCCTCGACCCGCATGGGCACGGGAAGTACGCGGATCGGACGCGGTGCGGAGACCGTCACCGAGTTCGCGGCCGCGATGCCGCCCTCGATGCTCTGGTGGTTCAGCACGAAACCGTCCACGACGATGTCGGGCAGCAGGATGGTGCAGATCCCGGAGATGTCGCTGACCCCGGTACGGCTGTCGATGAGCACGTAGTCGTACGCCTCCGCCATCCGCCGGCGCAGCACCTGGAGGAAGGATCCGCCGCCCAGGCGGTCGTAGAAGGCGTGCCAGTTGAAACTGGTGACGGCGGCCGAGTAGGCGGCGGACTGACGTCCGGCCGGAAGGAAGTCGAGCCGTCCGCCGGGCGGCAGGCTCAGTCTGAGACCGGTGGTGTAGGGGCCGAGGTCGGCACAGGCGCGCAGCTCCTGCGCTCCCATCACGGCGGGCGCCGCGTCCCGCTCGCCGGGCGGCTGCTCGGGACGGCCCGAGCCCATGACCTGCCCGACGTAGGCCTGCATCATGTTGACCAGGCCGTCCGTGGAGCGTAGTTCGGGGTCGACGACGAGCAGCGGCCTCAGGTAGCGGTGCATACCCGGAGCTTCGAGGTCCCAGTCGACCAGCAGCACCCGCAGCCCTTTGCTGGCGAGAATCCAGCCGACGTTGACCAGCGCCATGGTCCGTCCCGTTCCACCCTTGTACGAGTAGAAGGTGACGATCTTGCCCTCGCGTCGCGTCCCGGTGTCAGCCGTCATCGTCCGATCCTTCGGTGGGAGGACTGCCGTGCTGGTCGGCCGGTGCGCCGCGGCCCATCGGGGACTGCGCCGGAACGCCCAGGCTCGGTAACGGCGGCGCGGCCGGCCCCGCGGGCAGCAGAACGGGATCGGCCTGCTCCGCCAGGCGGTTCTGCGCCACGACGACCATCACCGACAACTGGTCGTCGAAGTGGCGTTTGTCGACCCGGACCCTGAAGAGCGGGTCCCAGGCGTCGTTGCGTCGCATCCAGTTGCGCTGGAAGACCTGGCTGAGGTCCTGCCACAGCATGTCGGCGTTGGATTCCTCGTCCGTGTCGTGGCACGGCACGAGCACACCCGTCACCGGGTGGTTCTGCCGGTCGAAGGCGGCCAGCGCGGCCCGGTACGGCTCCCCGCGCGCCGCCCACGCGTCGACCAGCAGCACACTGGTCTCGCGGTTGCGCACCCCCTCGTCGAGCTTGCTGACGAGGTCGTGGCCGACCTCGTCGAAGTGGGTGATGCACCGTGACTCGCCGATCACCTGCTGGGCGCGCAGCGCCGCGGTCGGGTGGACGGGCGGGTGGTACGGCGTCCAGTCGTAGGGTGAACGCCCGTAGTACTGGTGGTCCTGACGGCCCTCGGGCGGCGCGGAGGCGGTTCCGGCCGCGACGAACACCCGGACCCGCCCGGTGGCGCGCTCGAGAGGTTCGCCCACCTCGTATCCCTGGAAGGCGCTGCGTACGGTCCTCAGGTCGGGTCTGACGGTGGGCAGCCCGTAGCGCTCGGCGGCCCGCCGCACCCCGTCGGCGACTGCCGACACGACCGCGCGGTAGGTCGCACCGGCCGGGTCGGCGCGCATGACGTGCATCAGACCCCGCTCGGTGTAGTCCTCACGCGCCTTCGGGTCCATGCCCCGCTCGGTGTACTGGTACCGGCTCATCGCCGGGGGCAGCGCGCCGCGTATGGGAAGCCATCGCACCGGTATCAGCGCGGGCGCCTCGATGTCGGTCTCGACGCGGTACCGCCTCAGCCGGTCCTGGAAGACCGCCCACTCCTTGCCGCAGTAAGGGCTGTTCACATAGCCCGGCGAACACAGGGCCACCAGGGCGCGGCAGCTCCCGACCGCGTCGCCGATCGTGGTCTCCCAGTCCGCGCCGAGCCTGATCCGCGCCGCGTCGCGAAAGGACAGCTGGCCGTCGCAGGCCGCTCCCCTCTCCTGGAGCTCGCTCAGCAGATCGGCGTGGAACTGTTCCACGAAGGCGTCTTCACGGTCGTCGCGCCGGGCATAGCTGAGAAAGAAGTAGAACTCCTGCTGCAAGGGCACCCCCCACCACCCCCGTATCCGGCCGCCGCCGGCGCGCACCCGCCGGAACGTCCCCCCGCCTGGAACACGTACGCGGCGCCTTCATACCCATGCCGTTCGGGGCTCAGACATCGTCCCGGAAAACTCGCCTGTCCCGGTTGCCCGCGGGCATCTCCCCCGACCGCACCTGTACGGTCCCGGGGCCGCGGAATCCTATAGGCTCGGCCCGCTGCCGATGACCGGGCGGCACCCGGGGACCACGCGTGCGCGGGCACGCACGGCAGAGAAGGGCACCGTACGTGCAGAAGGACGCGAGCGGTTCCGAGTTCGTCTCGGTGCTGGTGGATGTCGCGGATCTGCCCATGGAACTCCTGGACGATCTGCCGGACACCGTCCTGGCCGAACAGCTGCGCCGGGTGGTGGGCGAGGCCCTGAACCCGACGAGCGAGGGCTTCGCCGCGTTCCAGTCCGCCCTGTCGGACCTCTGACAGGGCGCTTCCCTCCCGTGGACGCGGTGTCCCGGCACCGCCGTCAGAACACCGGCGTCCCGTCCTGCGTCAGCCTCCGGTTCGTCGCGGCGAAGTCTGCCGGCGATGTCCGCGTCGGCGATGTGCGGGAACGGCTCACGACTACTGCGGGTGGCCGCCCCGCACGCACGGGTGCCCCCGTCCGACACCGGACGGGGGCACCCGTGCGAGAACCCTGCTGAACCGTCGTCCTAGAGGAACGAGTTGATCTCGATCGTCTCGTCGCGGCCCGGGCCCACGCCGATCGCGGAGATCGGGGCGCCGGACATCTCCTCCAGCGCCTTGACGTAGTCCTGGGCGTTCTTCGGCAGGTCGGAGAACGACTTCGCCTTGGTGATGTCCTCGGACCAGCCCGGGAGGGTCTCGTAGATCGGCTTCGCGTGGTGGAAGTCCGACTGCGAGTACGGGAGTTCCTCCACGCGCTTGCCGTCGATCTCGTAGGCCACGCAGACCGGGATCTGCTCCCAGCCGGTGAGGACGTCGAGCTTGGTCAGGAAGAAGTCCGTCAGGCCGTTGACCCGGGTCGCGTAGCGGGCGATCACCGCGTCGAACCAGCCACAGCGGCGGTCACGGCCGGTGGTGACACCCCGCTCGCCGCCGATGCGGCGCAGCGCCTCGCCGTCCGCGTCGAAGAGCTCCGTGGGGAACGGGCCCGAACCGACGCGGGTGGTGTACGCCTTCAGGATGCCGATGACCCGGCTGATCTTCGTCGGGCCCACGCCTGCACCGGTGCAGGCGCCGCCCGCGGTCGGGTTCGACGAGGTGACGAAGGGGTACGTGCCGTGGTCGATGTCCAGGAGGGTGCCCTGGCCGCCCTCGAAGAGGACCACCTTGTCGTTCTCCAGGGCCTGGTTGAGGACCAGGACCGTGTCGGCGACGTACGGCGCGAGCCGGTCCGCGTAGCCCAGCAGTTCCTCGACCACCTGGTCGACGGCGATCGCGCGCCGGTTGTAGAGCTTGGTGAGGACCTGGTTCTTGACGTCGAGGGCCGCCTCGACCTTCTGGGTGAGGATCGACTCGTCGTAGAGGTCCTGCACCCGGATGCCCACACGGTTGATCTTGTCGGCGTAGGTCGGGCCGATGCCGCGCCCGGTCGTGCCGATCTTGCGCTTCCCGAGGAAGCGTTCCGTCACCTTGTCGACCGTCACGTTGTAAGGCGTGATGATGTGGGCGTTTCCACTGATGAGGAGCTTGGACGTGTCGACGCCACGCTCGTTCAGTCCGTTCAGCTCGGAGAACAGGACCGACGGGTCGACGACGACTCCGTTGCCGATGACCGGGGTGCACCCCGGCGAGAGGATTCCGGAAGGGAGGAGGTGGAGGGCGTACTTCTGATCGCCCACGACTACCGTGTGGCCGGCGTTGTTGCCGCCCTGGTAGCGCACCACATAGTCCACCGAGCCACCGAGCAGGTCGGTTGCCTTTCCCTTGCCTTCGTCACCCCACTGAGCACCGAGCAGCACAAGTGCGGGCACGCGCGTACACCCCTTCCGGGCGGGGCATGTCCATGGTCAGGGGAGTACACGGCACGGCCCTGTGCCTTGTACACCGGCGACCTGCTTCGGCCACCGACGGCCGTCGTCGGCCGTGAACCCGTCGGACCCGGATGCCCCGGAATAGACGAAGCCCCTGGCGCAATAGCGCAAGGGGCTCTTGCACAAAGATGCTACCCGAGGAAGCGAGGCATGACCGAGGTGGCGACTTCCGCGGCTTCCGATCAGCTGCTTGTGATCATCGATCCGGTCGCCCGGAGGACGGACGGTGAGTCCGTACGGATCGTGAAAGACGTGCTCAGCGCGGGTGCGACCACGAAGGTGTGTCTCCCGGACGGGCCCGAGGAATTCGCCCGGGCCCTCCAGCGAAGAGGTTCCCGGCGGCCGGTCCTGGTCGGCGACGACCGGGCCCTGGTGCGGGCGGTGTCCCTTTTGCACCGGCGGCGGGAGCTGGCCGGATGTGCGCTGTCGGTGGTGCCGGTGGGGGGCGTCCTGTCCCTGGCCCGCTCCCTGGGCGTCCCGATGGGCGCGGTGCAGGCCGCCCGGGCCGTCCTGGACGGGGCCGAGCGCCGCATGGACCTGCTGGTCGACGAGAGCGACGGGGTGGTGCTGGGGACGCTGGTGATATCGCCGCCGGGGAGGACTCCGGAGTCGGAGGCCGAGTCGGGGACGGGGGCGGCACCGCAGGGGGCGCTGTCCCCGTGGATGCGCTCCCTCGCCCGGACCCTGGTGACGGTCCGCCCCACTCGTTCCCCCGCTTCTACGTCCGCCCCCGGGCCCTCCCGCCTCCGCGTCGAGGTCGACGGGGTCATCCTGGTCGACCTCGACCAGCCCCTGGAGTCCCTCTCCGTCGCCCCCGGCCTTTCGGGCCTCGCCGAGGTCGAGATCCGCCCCCTGTCGGTGGGCGCGGAGGCGACCCCGCTACTGGCGACGGGACGCCGCGTCACCGTGTCCGGGGCGGACTTCCGCTACCGGGCGGACACGGTGCTGTCGGGGCCGGTACGGAAGCGGACGTGGACGGTGTGGGAGGGGGCGTGGGGGTTGGTGATGCCAGAGGTGGGGTGAGGTCAGTCTTCGTCTTCTTCGGGCTCTCCGGGAGCCCTGCGGAAGCCGGCGGTGTCGAGATCGCAGTCGAACGGGGTCGGCATCGGAAGTTTCTCGCCGAACGGCCTCGTGCAGTGCGACTCGTACCCCTTGACGGAGGGCGTCCAGAGCACCGTGGCCTGCGCCTCCTGCATGTCGAGGATCAGGTAGACGGGGACGCCTGCCCTGCCGTAGACCTTGACCTTGTCGGTGAGGTCGTGGTCGCGGGTGGACGTGGCGGTCAGCTCTGCGACAAAGAAGAGTCCGTCTCCGTCCAGGCGGTTGCTGTCCGCATCGAAAACCCGCTCATGAGCGGCGTAGACATCTGGCCCGTACGCGCGCTCGTCCCCCGGAAAGACGAAGAGATTGGGCGCCCGCTCAAGCTCGTAGCCCTGGGGGAGGTACTCCTCCAGCTGCCGACACATCTGACGCATCACACGGGTGTAGTACCCCTTCGACCACGGCGACAAGACGATGTTCCCCTTGATGATCTCGGCCTTGTAGCCGTCGGGCACGATCAGCTCGTCGAGGTCGTCCAGCAACGCCTCGAAGCCGCGGGGCTCGGTGCCGCTCATCGTCGGTCGCTCAGTCATCAGTGTCATGATGCGCCCTCCCCTTGATGCAGACCAGCCACAACTCAGGGTAGCCGCCCGATTACGTGCTCGTGATCGCTTTCGTCCTTCAGCCCCACCCCCGTGAGCCCCAGCTCCCGGGCCCGTCCCAACAGTGCCGCCAGCTTCCCCGCCGCCCCCTCGTACGTCAGACCCAGGGGTGGGCGGATGTTGGAGAGACAGTTGCGGTCGGCGTCGGTGGTGATGCCCGGCCTCGGCCGGTACGTCAGATACGCACCCAGGGAGTCCGCCGCCGACATGCCGGGCCGCTCCCCGACCAGGACGACCACCATCGCCGCGTCCATCGCCCACGCGATGTCGTCGCCGAGGGCGACCCGCGCCTGTTCGGCGAGGACGACCGGCGCCACCCGGAAGTCGGCCGGCAGCAGGGACACCGTCGCCCGCACCACCGCCGCCGCGTGCTCGTGCACCGCCCGGCTGGACAGCCCGTCGGCGACCACGAACACCACGTCCCACTCCCCCGCCGGAAGGTGTGCCCGGTCGGTGGGGTGCAGCCGACGGCCCAGGTCGGGACGCTGGAGGTAGGCCAGCCGGTCGGGGGCGGCACTACGGACCCGTACGCTCGGCATCCCCGTCAGCGCGGCGGCGACCGTGTCCGGGTCGAACGGCGAGTGCACCGCGTCCCGGGCCGCCGCGTGCGCGGCCTGGAGCTCCAGCCGGTGCCGGGTCGGCAGTCCGCAACCGGCGCGGCCGAGCCCGATCCGGGCCTGGGTGTGTCGGCGCAGGGCCGCCCAGAGGGCGAAGTCGTCTGTGCTCGCGGGGTTCGCAGGGTTCGCAGACTCCCCGGGGTTCGCAGAGTCCCCGGGGTCCCTGTGGTTCGTACGGTCCACCGTGTTCTCAGGGAGTTGATTCACGCCGCGAGCCCCCGTCCGATCGCCGTCAGCGGATGCGCCGCGACCTCACGGATCGCGCCACGCTCGTCCAGGAGCCCGATCGACCCCAGCCACGCCTCGAACTCCGGCGCCGGGCGCAGCCCGAGCACCTCCCGCAGGTACAACGCGTCGTGGTACGAGGCCGACTGGTAGTTGAGCATGATGTCGTCGCCGCCCGGCGTGCAGATCACGAACGAGGCGCCCGCGACACCGAGCATCGTCAGCATGGTCGCGATGTCGTCGTCATCGGCGTCCGCGTGGTTGGTGTAGCAGATGTCGAGGCCCATCGGCAGGCCGAGCAACTTGCCGCAGAAGTGGTCCTCCAGGGCGGCGCGCAGGATCTGCCGGCCGTCGTAGAGGTACTCCGGGCCGATGAACCCGACGACGGTGTTGACCAGCAGCGGCTGGTACCGACGCGCGACCGCGTACGCCCGTGTCTCCACCGTCTGCTGGTCCACCCCGTGGTGCGCGTCCGCCGACAGGGCGCTGCCCTGGCCGGTCTCGAAGTACATGACGTTGCGGCCGACCGTGCCCCGGTCCAGCGCGAGGGCCGCCTCGTACGCCTCGTCGAGCAGGCCGAGGGTGACCCCGAAGGACGCGTTCGCGGCCTGGCTGCCCGCGATGGACTGGAAGACGAGGTCGACGGGGGCGCCGCGTTCCATGAGGTCGACGCTCGTCGTCACATGGCTGAGCACGCAGGACTGGGTCGGGATGCCGTATCGCGTGATCACTCCGTCGAGGAGCTCCAGCAGGTCCCGTACGGCTTTCGGGCTGTCGGTCGCCGGGTTGATGCCGATGACCGCGTCGCCGGAGCCCAGCAGCAGGCCGTCGAGGAGGGCCGCGGCAACGCCCGCCGGGTCGTCCGTCGGATGGTTCGGTTGCAGCCGTGTCGCCAGCCGCCCCGGCAGGCCGATGGTCGACCGGAAGGCCGTCACGACCCGCACCTTCCGCGCCACGGCCACCAGGTCCGCGTTCCCCATCAGCTTGGACACGGCGGCGACCATCTCCGGCGTCAGCCCGGCCGCCAGCGCCGTCAGCGCCTCGGCGTCCGCCGCCTCCGACAGCAGCCACTCCCGCAGCTCCCCGACCGTCATCCCGGCCACCGGCGCGAAGGCCACCGGATCGTGGGTGTCGAGGATCAGCCGGGTCACGTCGTCGGTCTCGTACGGGATCACCGGCTCGGTGAGGAAGGTGGCGAGGGGCACCTCGGCCAGCGCCCAGCGGGCGGCGACCCTTTCCCGGGCGGAGGAGGCGGCGAGCCCGGCCAGCCGGTCGCCGGAGCGCTCGGGGCTCGCGGCGGCGAGCAGGCGCGCGAGCGAGACGAAGCGGTGGCGCTCGCCGCTGAGGGTGGACGTGTAGACGCTCATGGCGGCGACCGTACGAGCCACGTGTTGCCGCCAGATTTCTAAAGGTCTGATTGACAAGCATTTAACGTCGTGGCGCCCTTGACCGACTTATTGGAACTGCAGAGTTCCGGTCCAGTGCAGCAGCGGACCGACACGAGAGGGGCCAGCCCGATGGCAGTGGACGAGGGGATCGCCCCAGCGACGGAAACAAGCGGGGGCAGTACGGTTCACCGGCTGAAGCCCAACGCCGTGGGCCTGCTCGGCGTGGTCTTCATGGCCGTGGCGACCGCCGCCCCGATCACCGCGATGACCGGCAACGTGCCCTTCATGGTGTCGTCCGGCAACGGCATCGGCGCCCCGGCGAGCTACCTCGTCGCAATGGTCGTCCTGGCAATCTTTTCCGTCGGCTTCACGTCGATGGCGAAGCACATCACGTCCACCGGTGCCTTCTACGGCTTCATCTCGTACGGTCTCGGCCGCACGGTCGGGCTTGCCTCCGGACTCCTCGCGACCTTCGCGTACGTCGTCTTCGAGCCGGCCCTCATCGGCATCTTCTCGGTGTTCGCGACGACAACTCTCCAAGACCAGACGGGAATTGACATCCCGTGGTGGGGCTTCGCGGTCCTGATGCTCGCCGTCAACGCGATGGGCACCTGGTTCGGCGTCTCGGTCGCCGAGAAGCTGCTCGTCGTCCTGCTGGCCACCGAGGTCACGATCCTCGCGGCCATGGCGATCTCGGTCGCCCTGCACGGCGGCGGCCCGGACGGCTTCACCTTCGGCCCGATCAACCCGGTCAACGCCTTCCAGGGCACCAGCGCCGGCCTCGGTCTCTTCTTCGCCTTCTGGTCGTGGGTCGGCTTCGAGTCGACCGCGATGTACGGCGAGGAGTCCCGCGACCCGAAGAAGATCATCCCCAAGGCGACGATGGTCTCGGTCCTCGGCGTCGGCGTCTTCTACGTCCTCGTCTCCTGGATGGCCATCATCGGCAACGGCGAGAAGGAGGCCGTCGCGGCCGCCTCCTCCGCCAACCCCCTCGCACTGTTCTTCAACCCCACCGAGCAGTACGTCGGCCACTGGGCGGTCGTCGTCATGCAGTGGTTGATGATCACCGGCTCGCTCGCCTGCGGCATGGCCTTCCACAACTGCGCCGCCCGCTACATGTACGCGCTGGGCCGCGAGGGCGTCATCCCGTCCCTCAAGAACACCGTCGGCCGCACCCACGCCCGCAACGGCTCCCCGCACATCGCGGGCCTCGCCCAGACGATCGTCAGCGCCGTGCTGATCGCCGCGTTCTGGATCGCGGGCAAGGACCCGTACGCCGGTCTGTACGTCCTCCTCGCCATCCTCGGCACCATGGCGATCCTCGTCGTCCAGGCGGTCTGCTCCTTCGCCGTACTGGCCTACTTCCGCTCCCACCACCCCGAGAGCCGCCACTGGTTCAAGACCCTCACCGCCCCGCTGGTGGGTGGGCTGGCCATGCTCGCGGTGGTCGTCCTCCTGGTGTCCAACATGGGCGTGGCGGCGGGCACGGAGTCCGGCTCGCTGGTCCTGAAGGCGACCCCGTGGATCGTCGCGCTGATCGCGGCGGTCGGCGTCGGCTACGCGCAGTACCTCAAGCGACGGGATCCGTCGCGGTACGCGCTGATCGGCCGGACGGTGCTGGAGGAGACGAAGGAGCGGTAGCCGTACGGCAGTTGGCCCGCGGGCCCTGGTGGAGAGGTCGGTCTCCACCAGGGCCCTTGGTTTGCTACCGCCGGCCGAAGGTCTTGTCGCGGTGGACGCGCCAGCGGTCCATCATCGCCGTCAGCTCGCCCCCCATGAACTCGAAGAAGGCGAGGGTCTCCGCGAGTCTGCGCCCAGCCGGGGTCTCGGCGCCGAGGCCCGTGACGCCCTCGCCCAGGGCGTCCTCCCAGCGCTTGATGATGACCTCGCGGTTGGTGATCGCCTCGTACCACTGGTCGCTGTGCACCCGGTACCGCTCCCGCCGGGAGCCCGGTTCCCGCTCCCGCGACACCAGCCGGACCTGTGCCAGATAGCGCACCGCCCCGGACACGGCCGCGGGGCTGATCTGCAGCTGTTCGCCCAGCTCGGCGGAGGTCAGGGCGCCCGCGTCGGAGGCGAGCAGCGCGGCGAAGACCCGGGCCGGCATGCGCGGCATCCCGGCCTCGACGAGCTGCGCCGCGAAGCGCTCGACAAACCGCGAGACCGCCCCGGGATCCCGCTCGGCATCCTTCGTCTCCGCCATGCCTCGATCATCTCCCCTGGTCAGCCGCTCCCAATGGAGTCTAACGGTGATTTTGATGGTTCCTTAACTTCACAAATTTCTGAACGAAGCGTACGTTCTGAAGCATGACGAAGGCAAACTCCGCTATCGAGGTATCCGGACTGCACAAGTCGTTCGGCAAAACGCACGCGCTCGACGGCCTCGACCTGGTCGTCGAGACCGGTGAGGTCCACGGCTTCCTCGGCCCCAACGGCGCCGGGAAGTCCACCACCGTCCGCGTCCTGCTCGGCCTGCTGCGCGCCGACTCTGGCGCCGCGCAGGTGCTCGGCCGCGATCCCTGGACGGATGCCGTGGAACTGCACCGGCATCTCGCCTACGTCCCCGGAGACGTCGAGCTGTGGCCCACCCTCACCGGGGGCGAGGCCATCGACCTGCTCGCTCGGCTGCATGATGGGGGCCGCGCGCAGCGCGTCAGGCAGGGTGGTGGCGGGCGACGGGCGGGCGGCATCAACAAGCAGCGCCGGGCCGAGCTCATCGAGCGCTTCGACTTGGACCCGACCAAGAAGGGCCGCGCCTACTCCAAGGGCAACCGGCAGAAGGTCGCCATCGTCGCCGCGCTCGCCTCCGACGCCGAGCTGCTACTCCTCGACGAGCCGACCGCGGGTCTGGACCCGCTGATGGAGGTCGTCTTCCAGGACGTCATCGTCGAGGCCAAGGCGGCCGGCAAGACCGTGCTGCTGTCCAGCCACATCCTGGCCCAGGTGGAGAAACTCGCCGACCGCGTGAGCATCATCCGGCTCGGCCGGATCGTGCAGTCCGGCACGCTCAGCGAGATGCGGCACCTGACCCGCACCACCATCGAGGCGGAGACCGAACGCCCCGCCGCCGGCCTGGACGCACTGCCCGGCATCCACGACCTGCAGACCCTCGACGCCGACGCCGGCCGGGTCCGGTTCGCCGTCGACGGCGGCCACGTCGACCGCGCGGTGCGCAAGCTCACCGAGTTCGGCATCCGCAGCCTCATCAGCCACCCACCGACGCTGGAGGAGCTCATGCTCCGGCACTACGGCGACGAGCTCGCCGCCAACGGCCACTCCGGCAACGGCAACGGAGCCGTGTGATGACCACCGCCACCGTCAAAAAGGCCCCAGCACGCACCGCGCCCGTCACGGGCGGCAACGGTCTGGCGGGGACCCGCACCCTGATCCGCTTCAACCTGCGCCGGGACCGCGTACGGCTGCCGGTGTGGACCCTCGCCCTGTTCCTCGGCACGATCGCGACCGCCAACAACTACAAGGAGCTGTACGCCGACCCCGAGGACCGCGCCGGCGTCGCCAAGACCATGGACGGTCCTGCCGGACTCGCCATGTCGGGGCCGAGCCGCTACCTCACCGACTACAACTTCGGCTCGATGCTGGGCCACCAGATGCTCGGCTTCATGGCCGTGCTCGTCGGCCTGATGAGCGTCCTCGTCATCACCCGGCACACCCGTGCCGAGGAGGAGACCAACCGGGCCGAGCTGGTGCGCTCCACCGTCGTGGGCCGCCACTCCCACCTCGCGGCCGCCCTGTCCGTGGCCGTCATCGCCAACCTGGTGCTGGCGCTGCTGCTGGCCGTCGGACTCGCGGGTGCGGGCATCGACGGCATCGACGGCACCGGCTCGCTGCTCTACGGCCTCGGCCACGCGGCCGTCGGCATCGTCTTCGCCACCGTCGCCGCGATCACCGTCCAGATGACGGCGCACACTCGCGGCGCCTCCGGCATGGCCCTCGCGGTCATCGGCGTCGCCTACGTACTGCGTGCCGCCGGCGACACCGGCTCCAACGGCGCCCTGTCCTGGCTGTCCCCGATCGGCTGGGTGCAGCGGACGTACGTCTACGTCGACAATCGCTGGTGGCCGCTGCTGCTCTGCCTCGCGCTCGCGGTGGCGTGCGCGGCCGCGGGATTCGTGCTCTCCACCCGACGGGACGTCGGCGCGGGGCTGCGGGCCGGGAAACTGGGCAGCCCGGTCGCCTCCGACGCACTGGGCACCCCGCTCGGCTTCGCACTGCGGCTGCACCGCGGCACGCTCATCGCCTTCGCCGCGGGCCTGTTCCTGATGGGTGCGATGTACGGGTCGATCCTCGGGGACGCCGACGACATGCTGAAGGACATCGACCAGATCCAGGAGGCCCTCGACCGCATCGGCGGCGCCAGCATCGCCGAGTCGTTCGCCTCGATGGTCATGGTGGTCATCACGGTGGTCGCCGCGGTGTACGTGGTGATGGCGGCGCTGCGGCCACGCTCCGAGGAGACCGCAGGCCGCGCCGAACCCCTCCTCGCCACCGGCCTCTCGCGCGCCCGCTGGGTGGGCGGCCACCTGGCCGTCGCCATGGGCGGCGGCACGGTCGTCCTGCTGGCGGCCGGACTCGGCTTCGGTATCTCGGGGGCGGCCTCCACCGGCGACGCCGGGCTGTTCCCGAAGCTGGTCGGTGCGGCCCTGGCCTACGCCCCCGCGCTGTGGGTCACGGTCGGCGTCGCGGTGGTGCTCTTCGGCTGGTTCCCGCAGGCGAGCGCGTTCGCCTGGATCGTGCCGGTCTACGCCTTCCTCGTCGGCTACCTCGGCCAGATCCTCCAGTTCCCCGACTGGATGAACAACCTCTCCCCCTTCGGCCATGTGCCCCAGCTCCCCGCCGCCGACATGTCCTGGACGCCGATGCTGCTTCTGACCCTCGTCGCCGCGGGCCTGGTGCGGCTGGGGGTGGCGGGCTTCCGCCGACGGGACCTGGAGACGAAGTAGCCCTAGAAGCCCTGGCTGGTGGCACCTGGTAGCCCTGTGCGATCCGGAACTCCCGGCGGCCCGCACGCGTCCATGCCAGGCATGGGACAACGTGCGCAGGCCGCCGCGGGGTGTCTGACCGCCGCTGTCGGCGCCGGAGCGGGGCTCGTCGTGTGGGCCGTCGCGGCCGGCGGCCCCCGGAGACGGTTCTATCGCTTCGAGCAGGCCCCCGACTGGAGCGTGCTCTACGCCGAACTGCCGCTGATGGTCCTCGGGGGCACCGCCGCCTTCCTCGGCGTGTGGGCCGTGCTGCGGCGCCTCAGACCTCGACGCTGAGCCCCTCAAGGCCCCGGATCACGAAGTTCGGCTTGCGCTGCGGCTCCGCCGCGAGGCCGAGCGTCGGGGCCTTCTCCAGGAGGGCCCGCATGGACGCCGCCAGTTCGATGCGGGCCAGCGGTGCTCCGATGCAGTAGTGGATGCCGGCGCTGAAGGAGATGTGCGGGTTGTCCTCGCGGGTGAGGTCGAGCCGCTCGGGGTCGCGGAACACCTCGGGATCATGGTTCGCGGAGCCGAACAGCATCGCGATCTCCGCGCCCCTCGGGATGGCCGTGCCGTCGATCTCGATGTCGTCCAGGACCCAGCGCTCGAAGAGCTGGAGCGGGGTGTCGTAACGCATCAGCTCCTCGATCGCCGAGGGGACCAGTGAGGGGTCCGCGCGCAGGGCCGCCAGCTGGTCCGGGTTGCGGAACAGGGCCCACCAGCCGTTGACCGTGGCGTTCACCGTGGCCTCGTGGCCCGCGTTCAGCAACAGCACGCAGGTCGAGATCATCTCCTGCTCGGTGAGCCGGTCGCCCTCGTCGTGCGCCGCGATCAGCCCCGAGATCAGGTCGTCGCCCGGCTCCTTGCGGCGCTCGGCGATCAGTGCGCGGAGGTAGTCGGAGAACTCGACCGACGCGCGGACCGCCTTCGCCGCCACGTCCTCGGACGGGCTCAGCTCGTACATCCCGCAGATGTCCGCCGACCAGGGCCGCAGCGGCGCCCGGTCCCCCTCCGGGATGCCCAGCATCTCGGCGATCACCGCCACCGGGAGCGGCTCGGCCACGTCCGTGAGCAGGTCGCCGCCGCCCGCCTCCACCAGCGCGGACACCAGCTCGTCGGCCAGCCCGTGGACGTACGGCTTCAGCCGCTCCACCGTGCGCGGGGTGAACGCCTTCGACACCAGGCGCCGGATCCGGGTGTGGTCCGGCGGCTCCAGGTCGAGCATCCCGTGGTCGTTCAGCACGTGGAACGGCTCGTGCGCCGTCGGCGGCGCCGTCCGCCCGAAGTCCTCGTGCGTGAACCGGTGCTGGTACGTCCGCCCCAGCCGCCGGTCCCGCAGCAGCGCGGAGACGTCCGCGTGGTGCGACACCAGCCACTGGCCGGTGGGCTCGAAGTACTGCACGCGGCCGCGCTCACGCAGTTCGGCGTACGCGGGGTAGGGGTCGGCGACGAACGCCGGGTCCCAGGGATCGAAGGCTGCCATGACGGGACGCTAGCCCGGCGTCCCCCTGTCTGACCAGGGGCGTCTGTGGAAACAGGGTTCGGCCGCGGCGTTGTTGTGCGAGTCTGTGTCCCGTCGACGCGTCCGCACGGACGCCACCTGCGCACAGTGGAGGGGCTTGTGGCTGTGGGGAGGGCCGCCCGTCGGGCGGAACGCACGACGGCGGTGGAAGCGGCGGTCGGGAAGGACGCGGCTCCCGCCGCACTGGACCTGCTGGAACTGGTCGAGCTCGCGTGGCACGACTGCTACGGCGAGATCACGCCGGGCGATCAGGTGATCGAGGACATCCTGACGTGCACACAGGGCGACCTCACACGGATGATCGGAGTCTGCCGGCTGGCTGTCGAGAGTTGGCGGGATCTGCGGGTGGCCGCTGACGGCATCAGGTCGGGCCGGTAGCGCCGAGAGCGCGGACCGGCGGGCCGCCCTCGCCGGTCACCGGTCTTCAGGGTCCTTCTGGCCCCCGCCGGTCACCGGTCTCCCCGGTCCTCCTGGGCCTGGCCGAAGTCCGGCAGGGTGAGTGAGCCGTCCGCCGCCAGCGGGAAGCCGGGGTTGTGGGCGACCTCCCAGGCGTGACCGTCCGGATCGACGAACGCGCTCGAGTAGAACCCGACGGCGTTGACGGCGGCGGGCTTCGTGACGGTGCCGCCGGCCCGCCGCACGGCCTCGAGCAGTTCGTCGACCTCCGCCTCCGACCGCACGTTGTGCGCCAGGGCGATCCCGCCGAAACCGGTGGCGGGACCGGGCCGCAGACCGACGTCCCTCGCGATCTCGTCCCGGCTCCACAGGACCAGGCCGAGGCCGCCGGCCTGGAAGAAGACGGTCTCCTCGACCTCCTGTCCGCGCCAGCCCAGTGCCTCGTAGAAGGCCTTGGAGCGCGCGAGGTCGAGGACTCCCAGCGTGATCAGGGTGATGCGCTGTTCCATGTCCTCACGGTACTCAGCCCGGGGTCACCAGGCGGGCCTCGTAGGCGAACACCGCCGCCTGGGTGCGGTCCCGCAGGCCCAGCTTCACCAGGATCCGGCTGACGTGGGTCTTGATCGTGGACTCGGCCACCACCAGCCGTTCCGCGATCTCCGCGTTGGACAGGCCCTGGGCGATCAGGACCAGTACCTCCGTCTCCCGGTCGGTCAGATCGCCGTAGGCCGCCTGGGCGGAGGGCATCAGGCGCGGGGTCTCGGACAGCTTCGAGAACTCGGTGATCAGCCGCCTGGTCACCGAGGGGGCCAGCAGCGCCTCGCCGGAGGCCACCACCCGTACCCCGTCGGCGAGCTGGCGGGCGGAGGCGTCCTTCAGCAGGAAGCCCGAGGCGCCCGCCCGCAGCGCCTGGTACACGTACTCGTCGAGGTCGAAGGTGGTGAGCACCAGCACCTTCGCCGTGCCGTCCGCCGCGACGATCTCCCGGGTCGCCTCGATGCCGTTGAGCTCCGGCATGCGGATGTCCATCAGGACGACGTCGGGGGCGAGTTCACGGACCCGGTCGACCGCCTCCCGGCCGTTGACGGCCTCGCCGACGACCTCGATGTCCGGCATCGCGTTCAGCAGCACCGAGAAACCCTCGCGCACCATCATCTGGTCGTCCGCGATCAGCACCCGGATCGTCATGCGTCACCCTCGCTCGTCGCGGGCACCGGCAGGAACACCGCCACCTCGTATCCTCCGTCGGCCGTCGAGCCCGCCGTCATCTCGCCGTTCAGCATGGAGACCCGCTCCCGCATGCCGGTGATGCCGTGCCC
Source organism: Streptomyces resistomycificus (assembly GCF_001514265.1). Classification (GTDB taxonomy): domain Bacteria; phylum Actinomycetota; class Actinomycetes; order Streptomycetales; family Streptomycetaceae; genus Streptomyces; species Streptomyces resistomycificus. Next base: position 229,329 of record NZ_KQ948991.1, read on the forward strand.
GGCGCCGGGCGAGGGCTTCACCAGGGCCGGCGCGGGCGGCGGGTCGTTGACTATCCGCAGGCCCAGCCCGCCCAGGACGTAACCGATCTCGACCCGGGCGCTCGCGCCGGGCGCGTGCCGCAGCGTGTTGCTCAGCGCCTCCTGCACGATCCGGTACGCCGACAGCTCGACGCCCTGCGGCAGCTCGCGCACCGCTCCGGTCACCGTCTTGTCGACGCGCAGCCCGGCGTCCCGCACGTTGGCGAGCAGGGCGTCCAGGTCGGCGAGGGTGGGCTGCGGGGCGTCCGGGGCCTCGTAGTCCTCGGCGCGGACCACGCCCAGCACCCGGCGCAGTTCGGTCAGGGCCGCGACGGCGTTCTCCCGGATGGTGACGAAGGCCCGCTCCAGCTCCGGCGGCGGGTTCTCCACCCGGTAGGGGGCGGCCTCCGCCTGGATGGCGACGACCGACATGTGGTGGGCGACCACGTCGTGCAGCTCACGGGCGATCGTGGTGCGCTCCTCCAGGAGCGTGCGGCGGGAGCGCTCCTGCGCGGTCACGGTCTGCTGGGCGGTCACCTCCTGCTTCGCCTGCCGGCGTGTGTGCCAGACGGCGACGCAGAGCAGGACCATCGCGGAGAACACCAGCATCGGAGCCGTATTGCTGCCGAAGTAGTCCGAGCCGAACCCGGCCTCCGCCAGCAGGCCGTACGCCGCCGTCAGCGCCCACATCCACCCCGCTGTGCGCGGCCTGGTGCGCACGGCCACGACCGTCAGCACCGTCAGGTGGCAGGCGAAGGAGCCGGGCGTCCAGGGCCAGTCGCCCCAGCCCCCGCTCATCATTCCGGTGACCGGGGCGATCGCCATGGACAGCCAGAACGCCCCGACGGGCCGCACCATGGTCAGCAGAACGGGGAGCACGCACAGCGGAACGAGCAGCAGGGGCGGCCCGCCGGTGTCGACACCGGCGAGGGCCAGGGTGAACAGGGCCGCCACGGCGATCAGGGCGTGCGGCGTCCAGGCCGCGTACTCGCGCAGCCGTCCCGGCAGCCGCCGGGTCACCGGGCCGTCGACGCCCATGCGGCTCAGGGGACGGTAGGCGAAGGCGTCGTGGAACAGGTCCTGCCGCAGCCCGCGCAGGGCGTCCGCGGCCAGCCGGAACTCGGGGCTGCGCGCCTTGTAGGCGGCGTACGGGTCGCGCGGCGGTGTCTGCTGCGTCTGGGTCGTCTCGGTCACGTACAGAACGGTAGAGGGACGCCCGGGCAGCGGTCGTCACCAGTGAGAAGGGTCCTGGGGCCTCCCTCTCAGGTACTACCCGGCCGACTCACCGGCCCGTCCGGGGTGGTCGGCCGTCCCGCCGGCTCACCAGGCGAGCTGCGCGATCTCCTCCGCCACCACCGCGCACGCGTCGGCCGCCGGGTCGATCAGCGGGAAGTGTCCGACGTCCTCCAGGAGCGTCAGGCCGACCACCTCGCCGGCCTTCGCCGCCGCGTCCGCGTAGGACTCGGCGACCGGCTGCGGGACGACGAGGTCGTCACGGCCCTGGACCAGCGTGGTGGCGATGCCGGTGGGGAGCAGCAGGGCGGGGTCCGCATACGGCCGGCGCTCGGCGAACACGTCCTGCCCGCCCAGGAGTTGGCTTACGGCTCCACCGCACACGTCCAGCTTGTCCGCCACCGTGAAGTCCGCGATCGGGGCGAGCGCGACGACGCCGCGCAGGGGGGCCGGGCGGTCGGTGCGCCAGGGGGCGTCGGCGGGCAGCAGGTGCCGGGCGGCGGCCCACAGGGCGAGGTGGCCGCCCGCCGAGTGGCCGGTGACGACCATGCGGCGCGGGTCGGCCTGCGGGAGGGCCGCGCGGACGAGGGCGGGCAGCGCGTCGAGGGCGGCGGCGACGTCGTCGAAGGTGTCCGGCCAGCGTCCCGCGACCGGCTCGCCGCTCCCGGCGCCCTCGTCGCCCCGCCGGTACTCCACGCTCGCCACCGCGTATCCGCGCCGGGCCAGGTGGTCGGCGAACGGCGAGATGTGGCGGCGGTCGTACGGCGCGCGCCAGGCGCCCCCGTGCAGCACGACGATCAGCGGGGCGGGAAGCCCGGGGACCGCCTCGCCGTGCGGTGCGTGGAGGTCGATCACCTGGTCGGGATGGTCGCCGTACGCCACGGTGGCGTCGGGGGCGACCTCCGGGTGGGAGAAGACCGACTGCTCCTCGGCGGCGGCACGGGAAGCTGCGGCGTCGTCCGGCATGCTCCAACCTCTCAGCGATGAAACGGATTTGGCGGACCGGGAAGCCGTCCCGAAGGGAGATTCGGCCGTTGGCGGGGACGCTATCAGGCCCATGACGTGCGCGGACACGGGGATGTCACGCTCGGTGAGGGCTAAACGGTTTCTGCCGTCTCGTCAGCCTGACTTCGTCACCACCGGGGCGCCCCCGCCCCCGCCGACGCCGACCGCGCGGCCGGGGCGGCGGCGCGGGCGCGGCCGGGGGTGTACACGGCCTCGGCATGAGCTGGAGACCCGCGACGCGGCCGAGGCCGCCGACGCCGACCGCGCGGCGGTCACGGCAGCGCGGGCGCGACCGGAGGTGTACACGGGCCTCGGCGTGAACCGGGGGTGTACACGGCCTCCGCGTGAGCGGGAGACCCGCGACGCGAGCCGCCCGGCACGGGCGGGCGCCGCGGGCCCGGCCGGTCCGTCAGGCGTCTCCTCCACCGGCCCGCAGCGTCCGCGCGAGCACCTCCGCCGCCCGCTCCACGTCCGCGAAACCGACGTACAGGGGCGTGAAGCCGAAGCGGAGGACGTCCGGGCGCCGGAAGTCACCGACGATCCCCTGCGCGATGAGCCGCTCCATGACCGCCCCCGCGTCCGGGCACCGCAGCGCCACCTGGCTGCCGCGTTCCTCGTGGGCCACCGGGGTCAGCGACTGCACCGTCCCCGCGGGGACGTACCGCGCCACGCACTCCAGGAAGAAGTCCGTCAGGGCGAGGGACTTGGCCCGGACCGCCTCGACGGACACGCCGTCCCAGACCTCCAGGGCGGCCTCCAGGGCGAGCATGGAGAGGATGTCGGGCGTGCCGACCCGCCCCCGCAGCGCGCCCTGGGCCGGTGCGTAGTCGGGGCGCATGCCGAAGGGCTCGGCGTGCGAGTTCCAGCCCGGCAGCGGGGAGTCGAAGCGGTCCTGCAGCTCGCGGCGCACGTAGAGGTACGCCGGTGAACCCGGGCCGCCGTTCAGGTACTTGTAGGTGCAGCCGACCGCGAGGTCGACCCCGTGCTCGTCGAGCCCGACCGGGAGGGCGCCCGCGCTGTGGCACAGGTCCCAGACCGCCACCGCGCCCGCCGCGTGCACGGCGGCCGTCAGACCGGGCAGGTCGTGCAGCCGGCCGGTGCGGTAGTCGACGTGGTTCAGCAGGACCGCGGCGGTGCGCCCGCCCACCGCGCCCGGGACCTCCGCCGGGGCGAGGGGGCGCAGGGCGCACCCCGTCAGCCGGGCCGCCGACTCGGCGATGTACCCGTCGGTGGGGAAGGTCGTCGCGTCGACGACGATCTCGTCGCGGCCCGCTCCCGCCAGCCGCACCGCGCCCACCAGGGCCTTGAGGACGTTGACGCTGGTCGAGTCGCCGACCACGATCTGCCCGGCCGCCGCCCCGACCAGCGGGGCGATCCGGTCGCCGATCCGCTCGGGCGCGGTCCACCAGCCGCTCTCCTCCCAGGACCGGATGCGCAGTTCGCCCCACTGCCGGCGGACGACGTCCTGCACCCGGTCGGGGACGTGGGCGGGCAGCGCGCCCAGCGAGTTGCCGTCCAGGTAGACGCCGTCGTCGAGGACGAACCGGGAGCGCAGACCCGCCAGCTCGTCACCGGCGTCCAACTCACGTGCTTTGAAGGCCAGTTCAGTGGTCTCAGACATAGGACCGGGCCGTCCACAGCTCGGGGAACACGTTCTTGCGGGCGCGCTTCTCCAGCCAGGCCACCCCGGCGGAGCCGCCCGTGCCGGTCTTGGAGCCCATCGCGCGCCGGGTGGCGACGAGATGGTCGTTGCGCCAGCGCCACACCAGCTCGGCCACGTCGGTCAACGCCTCGCCGAGCCGGGCCAGGTCGTGGCTCTCGTCGCCGGAGTAGAGGGCCGTCCAGACGGCCTCGACCTCGTCGGACGGCTCGTACCGCTGCGAGACGTCACGCTGCAGGACCGCCTCGGGCACGGGGTGCCCGCGCCGCGCCAGCAGCCGCAGCACCTCGTCGTACAGGCTCGGTTCGTGCAGCGCCTTCTCCAGCTCCGCGTGCACACGCGGCGCGCCCCGGTGCGGGACCAGCATGGACGCGGACTTGTCGCCGAGCAGGAACTCCATCCGGCGGTACATCGCCGACTGGAAGCCGGAGCCCTCGCCCAGCGCGCTGCGGTAGGCGTTGAACTGGGCCGGTGTGAGCTGCCCGAGGGGCTTCCAGGAGGCGTTCAGCGCCTCCAGCTCCCGCACCGAACGCTTCAGCGCGGCGACGGCCACCGGCACGTCGTCCTCGCGCAGAGCCCCGGCCGCGGTCTCCCACTCGTGGACGATGACGGTGAACCACAGCTCCATGACCTGGGTCGTGACCAGGAAGACCATCTCTCCGGGGTCGTCGGAGAGGGTGTGCTGGAGGTGGGTGAGCACGTCCGCCTTGACGTAGTCCTCGTACGGCGTCGTGCCCTGGAAGTCGAGATGCGGAGTCTCGGGCTCCTGCGTTTCGTGAGCCTCGTGGGACATCGCTGTCTCCTGATGTGTACTCCGGGTAGCGGTCCGCCCCTGCCGTTACCGACACGGGGGCCCCGGTCCCCGCCGGGCATCTTCTTCGATGGTCCGCCGAAATGGCAAGGCCCGCCTGATCGCGCAGGCGGGCCCGGAGAGGAACGGCGACTATCCCAGCGTCTGGGCCGCCGCCGGGGAGGAGTCCTTCAGGAACTGCGAGCAGCGCTGGTACTCCTCCTGCTCGCCGATCGACTGCGCGGCGCGGGCGAGGCCGTGCAGGGCGCGCAGGAAGCCACGGTTGGGCTCGTGCTCCCAGGGCACCGGCCCGTGCCCCTTCCAGCCGTTGCGGCGCAGCGAGTCCAGACCGCGGTGGTAGCCCGTGCGGGCGTAGGCGTACGACTCCACGACACTGCCCCGCTCGAACGCCTCGTCGGCCAGCTGGGCCCAGGCCAGCGAGGAGGTCGGGTACTTCGCGGCGACGTCCGCGGGCGCGGTGCCGTTCGCGAGCAGTTCGCGCGGCTCCGGGTCGTCGGGGAGGTGGGTCGGGGGCGGTCCCCCGAGGAGGTTTTCGTGAATGGACATGGGTCAAGTCTGCGCCATGCGGCGCGGGACGGAGCCCGCCGTGCCACCGGGCCCGTCCGCCGCATCGCCACTCGCCCCCGCGAGGGCGGACAAAGGACAAGCACACGCCACGCAACGCGACTGAACCCACCCACCACCAGACCCGCCCACCGCGTCCCCGCCCGCCCCCGCGAGGGCGGGCGAAGGGGAGGCGTCGGACACGCCCTATGACAGACGCCCCCGTGCCCGCTCCCCCTCCAGCGGCGGCGCCAGCACCGACCCGTGCGTCAGGCACTCCGGCTTCCGGCACCCCGGCGGAGGCGTGCGCACCGTCGCGAAGGCCACCACCGACCCCACCACCAGCACCCCCGCGCACACGGCCATCGCCCGCCCGAACGCGGTGTCGAAGGCCGCCGGCGACCGGTACGCCTCCTCCCCCATCCCGGCGACCAGCGGCAGCGCCGCCACCGCGATCAGGCCCGCCGCCCGGGCCGCCGCGTTGTTGATGCCGCTGGCCAGCCCGGCCCGCGCGGTGTCCACCGACCCGAGGACGGTCGCCGTCAGCGGCGCGACCAGCGTGACCAGGCCCAGCCCCAGGACCAGCAGCGCGGGCAGCACGTCGGCGGCATAGGAGGCGCCTGGCCCGACCCGCAGCATGAGCAGCATCCCGGCCGCGCAGAACAGGGGCCCGGCGGTGAGCGGGATCCGGGGCCCGATCCGCTCCGCCAGCTCACCGGAGCGGGCGGAGAACAGCAGCATCATGACGGTGGTGGGCAGCAGGGACACCCCGGCGCCGAGAGCCGAGTAGCCGACGACGACCTGGAGCTGGAGCACGGCCAGGAAGAAGAACCCGCCGAGGGCCGCGTACACGCACAGCGTGACCAGGTTGACCGCGGTGAACTGGCGGGAGGCGAAGATGTCCAGCGGCATCATGGGATCGGGCCGCCGCTTCTCGACGTACACGAAGGCGACGGCGGCGCCGACCCCGGCGGCCGCGACGAGGGCGACGGCCAGGGTGCCCGACCGGGCCTCGATCAGCGCGTAGGTGATCAGAGCCAGCGCCAGCGCGCCCAGCACCGCCCCCAGCACGTCGAAGCGGGCGGACGTCCGGCCCCCGCCGCCCGACTCGGGGACGTGCCGTACGGCGATCGGCGCGCACAGCAGCGCCAGCGGCACGTTGAGCCAGAACACCCACCGCCAGCCGGGCCCGTCCACCAGCCAGCCGCCCACGAACGGGCCGATCGCCGCCCCGACCCCGCCGAACCCGGACCACAGGCCGACGGCCCGGCCCCGGTCGTCGGGGTGGAAGGAGGCCTGGATGAGCGCGAGCGACCCCGGGGTGAGGAGTGCGCCCCCGACGCCCTGCAGCGCCCGGGCCGCGATCAGGACACCGGCGTTCGGCGCGATCCCGCACAGCAGGGAGGCGGCGGCGAACCAGACGACCCCCACGACGAAGACCTTGCGGCGGCCGTAACGGTCGCCCAGCACACCGCCCAGCAGGATCAGCCCGGCCAGCGTCAGCATGTACGCGTTGACCGTCCACTGCAGGGCGGCGAGGTCGGCGTCGAGGTCCTGGCCGATGCGGGGCAGGGCGACGTTGACGACGGTCGAGTCCAGCATGGCCATGCTGGAGCCGAGGACGGTGGTCAGCAGGATCCACTTGCCTTGCGGCGAGGCCAGCCGGACATCGGGCATGCCCCAGGTATACAGCGAGCCCGGTGCCGTGGCACCGGGCTCGCCGTCACCGCCGTGCGGCGGCGGTTACTTGATCTTGGTACCGCTGGAGCGCAGGTTGCCGCAGGCCTCGAGGACGCGCGCGGCCATGCCGGCCTCGGCCAGCTTGCCCCAGGTGCGCGGGTCGTAGGTCTTCTTGGAGCCGACCTCGCCGTCGACCTTCAGGACACCGTCGTAGTTGCGGAACATGTGGTCGACGACCGGGCGCGTGAAGGCGTACTGCGTGTCGGTGTCGATGTTCATCTTGACGACGCCGTTCTCCAGGGCGGTCGCGATCTCCTCCGGGGAGGAGCCGGAGCCGCCGTGGAAGACGAAGTCGAACGGCTGGGAGCCGGCCGGCTTGCCGTACTTGGCGGCGACGCCCTCGTTCAGGTCCTTCAGCAGCTCGGGGCGCAGCACCACGTTGCCCGGCTTGTACACGCCGTGGACGTTGCCGAAGGACGCGGCCAGCAGGTAGCGGCCCTTCTCGCCCAGGCCGAGGGCCTCGACGGTGCGCACGGCGTCGTCGACGGTCGTGTACAGGGAGTCGTTGATCTCGTGCGAGACGCCGTCCTCCTCGCCGCCGGTCGGGGTGATCTCCACCTCGAGGATGATCTTGGCGGCGCGGGCCTTCTCGAGCAGTTCCTGCGCGATGGTCAGGTTGTCGGCGAGGGTCTCCGCCGAGCCGTCCCACATGTGCGACTGGAACAGCGGGCCGAGACCGGCCTGGACACGCTTCTCGGAGATCGCGATCAGCGGACGGACGTACGTGTCGAGCTTGTCCTTGGGGCAGTGGTCCGTGTGCAGCGCGACCGTGACCGGGTACTTCTCGGCGACGATGTGCGCGAACTCGGCGAGCGCGACCGAGCCCGTGACCATGTCCTTGTTGTACTGACCGCCCAGGAACTCCGCGCCACCCGTGGAGATCTGGATGATGCCGTCGCTCTCCGCCTCCGCGAAACCGCGCAGGGCCGCGTGCAGGGTCTGCGACGAGGTCACGTTGATGGCCGGGTAGGCGAACTTGCCTGCCTTTGCCCGGTCGAGCATCTCGTTGTAGACCTCGGGGGTTGCGATGGGCATCTGTCCGCTCCTTGGTATGCGGGTTGGCGTTCTGTGTCCTACGGCCCTGACCTAGACCTTGGGGATGACGTCATCGTCGGCCCCATCTTTCCAGACTTGGCCGGATGGTCCCTCCCCCGTGCCCAGCCTGTGGACAACCGGCCGGATCAGTCCAGACCGAGCTCGTCCTTGGAGTACGCGAAGAGGTACGGGACGCCCGCGCCCTGCTCGATCTTCTCGGCGGCCCCGGTCGCCCGGTCGACGATCGTGGCGACGGCGACGACCTCGGCGCCGGCCTCGCGCACGGCCTCGACGGCGGTGAGCGGGGAGCCGCCGGTGGTGGAGGTGTCCTCGACGACCAGGACGCGGCGGCCCGCGATCTCCGGGCCCTCGACGCGGCGCTGCAGCCCGTGCGCCTTGGCGGCCTTGCGGACGACGAAGGCGTCCAGCTTCCGGTCGCGTGCGGCGGCCGCGTGCAGCATCGACGCGGCCACGGGGTCGGCGCCCATGGTGAGCCCGCCGACCGCGTCGAAGTCGAGGTCGGCGGTCAGGTCCAGCAGCACCTGGCCCACCAGCGGGGCGGCCTCGCCGTCGAGGGTGACCCGGCGCAGGTCGACGTAGTAGTCGGCCTCCAGGCCCGACGACAGGGTCACCTTGCCGTGCACCACGGCCTTGTCCTTGATCTGCTGCAGCAGCGCGCCGCGAACGTCAGTCATGCCAGCCAGCTTAGAGGCGGCGCCAGGTCCAGGTGGTGGCGGCTTCCAGCGGCTCCAGCGGCGTGACCAGGCGCGGCAGGGTGTTCAGCCCGTCGGGCGGCCCGGTCTGCGGCTCCACGCACACGGCCGCCTCCTGCTCGTCGTAGACGACCACCCATTCCTCCCGGCCGGTCACCTTCAGCTCCAGCTGGCCGGGCCAGGTGAGCGTGACGTCGACCCCGCCGGGCATGCCGAAGCAGTCGTCCCAGGGGCCGGGCTTCGGGTCGAGACGGTTGCCGGTGGGCAGGTGGTCGTCGCCGCGCTCCTCCTGCCAGGCGGGCTGGAAGTCGAGCCGTACGTCCTCCTGCCCGAGGTTCCGGTTGAACCACGGGTGCCAGCCGATCTGGGCCGGGAAGGAGGAGTCGTACGTCTCCACGGACATGGTCAGCGTCAGGGTGTCCGCGCCGAGGGCGACGACCTGGGTGACCCGGCCCGGGTACGGCCACGGCTCGACCAGGTCGTAGGTGATGACCGCCTCGGACTCCGTGACCCGGGCGGTGCGCCAGGCACCGTCGCGGACGGTGCCGTGGATGGCGTGCGGCGGGGAGTTCAGCGGCATCTGGTGGACGGTCGCGCCGTCCCGGAACCGGCCGTCCCTGATCCGGCCGCACCAGGGAACCATCGGGAAGCAGCCGAAACGGTCGCCCTGCCGCAGGAGTTCGACCCCGCCGACGCGGAGCCCTCCCACCCGGCCACCGTTCCCCGGCTGCACGGTCACTTCCGCGTCACCCGCGGTCAGCGTGATGTCTTCACTACTCACGAGACGACCCTACTGGGCTGATCAAGAGGGCGTCGGGGGCAGCCGGCGGGGGCGCGGGCGATCGGCGCGGGCGGAGGCGGTCTGGCGGGGCGGGGGCGGTCGGCACGGGCGCGGGCAAACGGCCGGGGCGGAGGCGGTCGGCCGGGGTGCGGTCGATCGGCGCGGGCGCGGGCGGGCGGCGTGGGCGGTCTGGCGTGGGCGGTCGGCCGGGGCGCGGGCGGTCGGCCGGGGCGGGGGCGGTCGGCCGGGGGCGCGGGCGGTCGGCCGGGCGGAGGCAGATCCGTCAGTGGCGTCTGCGCAGGGCTCTGCCCGCCACGATCGCCGACGCCACGACCAGCGCTGCCGCCGGGGCCGCCCACCGCAGTGCCGAGCCCGCCGTGACGGTCTGGGGCGCGGGGACCGGCGCGTACCGGCCGCGCGGGGGTGCGTGGTCGACCTCCTCCGCGCTGCGTCCGATCATCGTCCGCCGGGCGTGCGCCGCCTCGGCGGGAGGCTCGACGGGCTCCGTGAAGTCCTCGACGTCGTCGTCGGACGGCCCCGGCGGGGGTACGTCGGTCTCGGCGGCGGCGGCAGCGGTCTCGGTCGTGGGGGGTGGGGTCCCGGGGGCCCCCGGGACCCCTGGGGTCTCCGGGGCCTCTGGGGCAGAGGCAGACTCTGCGGCCCCGGCAGACTCTGCAGCCCCCGCGGCCCCCGCGCCGTTCCCGGGCTGCGCCGCGGTCCCCAGGTTCTCCGCGAAGCGGGTCAGCAGCCGGGTGGCCGCCGCCGTCACCGCGTCCGGCGGGAGTTCGGTGACGCGGCCGTCCGCCGTCGCCGTACCTTCGAAGGTCACCGTGCAGCCGCCGTCCGTGTCACGGAGGCGGACCGTGAGCGTCAGTCCGACCGCGCCGGTGCCGCGCGCCTCGACGGCGTCGCCCTCGACGGCGTAGGTGCCGTCGGCCCGTGCGGTGAGGCGGGCCGAGCCGCGGTAGGTGACCGAATGGCTGCCGACGCGTACCTTCAGCCGCCCCGCGACGGGCTCGGCACCGGCGTCCTGCTGGAGCCCGGGGATGGCCCGGGCGACCCGCGCGGGGTCGGCCAGCGCCTCTCTGAGCCGATCGACCGGAACCGGAACGAACACCTCATGCTCCATGTGAGCCGAGACTACCCAGTGCGCGCCCTCGCGCACCCCCGTTGGTCGAAAGTGACCGCGCGTCGGGGCGGACCTCGTCAGTAACGCGGACGCACCAGCGTGGACGCCCGCAGGCCGCTGATCCTGCTGTCCGCCGCCGCCCTGCCGTCAGCCGTCAGGCCCGCCTGGGTCAGCGTGCGCCGCCGGGGGCCCTGTGGGTCCAGCCGCAGCTCCGGGCGTCGTCCCGGCGCCGCCAGCACGAACCCCCAGTCGTGCGGGGACCGCGCCGCGCCGGCCGAGCGGTCGGGGCCCGCCGTGAAGCCGGAGTCACGTCCGCCCACGCGGTAGGGCGCGGTGCGCAGACCGGCCGTGTGCACGGTCGTCTCCACCGTCCAGAAGCCGCGCGGCCGGGAGGCGACCGGGCCGGCGTGCACCACCAGGCGGCCGTCGTCCGCCAGCGTCCGCCGCACCAGGCCGTAGAACTCCTGCGAGTAGAGCTTCGTGCTCGCGGTGATGCCCGGGTCGGGCAGGTCCGCGATCACCACGTCGTACGTCGCCGTCGGCGCCCCGCGCAGCCAGTGGAAGGCGTCCGCCGTCGACACGTGGACGCGCGGGTCGCCGTAGACATGGCCGTTGAGTCTCGCCAGGGCGGGGTCGTGGCGGGCGAGCCGGAGGACCTCCTCGTCGAGTTCGACGACGTCGACCCGGCGGACGCCCGCGTGCCGCAGCACCTCGCGGGCGGCGAGGCCGTCGCCGCCGCCGAGGATGAGCACGCGCGCGTGCGGACCGCTCATCGCGGGGTGCACCAGGGCCTCGTGGTAGCGGTACTCGTCGCGGCCGCTGACCCGCAGCCGCCCGTCGAGGAAGAGGCCGAGGGGCCGGCCGTCGGTGTCGCCGGTGAGGACGACCTCCTGGACGTCGGTCTGCAGCGCGACCCGTACGTCCGGGCCGTACACCGCCTGCCGCGCGGCCCGTTCGAAGTCGTCGACCAGTACGGCGGCGGTGGCGAGGACCGCGAACACGGCCAGGTTGCCGGCCAGCAGGCACCAGCGGGCGCGGCGGCTCAGGTCGCGGCCGAACAGTCCGAGGACGAGCGCCCCGCCGACGATCAGGTTGACCGTGCCGGTGAGCAGCGCGCCGGTCAACTGGCCGAACAGGGGCAGCAGAAGGAAGGGGAAGGCCAGGCCGCCGACCAGCGCGCCCACGTAGTCCGCGGCGAACAGGTCGGCCACCGCGCCGCCCGCGTCCTGGCGTCGGATGCGCTGGATCAGCTCCATCAGCAGCGGGACCTCGGCGCCGATCAGCACACCGATGGCAAGGGAGAACGCGACCAGGAGGCAGCGCGGGCCGCTCGCCCACAGACCGCCCCAGTCACCGGTCCAGGCGAAGACCGCGTACAGGGCCATCGCACTGCACCCGCCGACCAGGGCGAGGGCCGCCTCCAGCACGCCGAAGGCGGCCGCCGCGCGCCAGCGCAGCCGTTTGGCGGCGAGGGAGCCGATGCCCATCGCGAAGACCATGACGGACAGCACGACGGAGGCCTGGGTGACCGAGTCGCCGATCAAGTAGGTGGCGAGAGCGACGAGTTCGAGCTCGTACACCAGTCCGCAGGACGCGCAGACGAAGACGGAGGCGAGCACCAGGAACCGGCCCGTGCCGGCACGGAGGGGCAGCCCCGCCGGGCCCGCCCAGGGCGGCGTGGTGCCGGGCGGGGCGGGCGCGTGCGGTTCGATCACGCTGCGACGTTACGTCACTGCCTCGGCACGCTTCGTCACCCACACGTGTGGAACTGTCGGTCAGTTGAGCATCCCGTGTTTGGATCTCCCGACGGCGGACGGGCCGAGGCCGTTCACCGGAACCCGGATGCCGACCCTCGTCCGGGTCGCCACCAACTGCCCGTCCTGCGGGTACGCGTGCCAGGTCCGCCAGTGGACCTGGCCCTCGTGGCGCTGGGCCAGCAGCGCCGTGAAGGCGTGGGGGCTGCCGGGGAAGACGCCGGCGAGCCCGTGCGGGTGGTCGGAGACCAGGGCCAGCAACTCCTGGGCGCGGCCCGCGAAGGAGCCCGGCGAGAGGACCTCGACCCGGGCCGCGAACTCGTACTCCCAGTCGCCCACCCGCTTGGCGACGCCCAGCGGGAGCGGTGTGCTGCTGCCCGCGATGCAGGCGACCGTCTCCGAACAGCTGCTCCGCTGGTCCTCCAGGAGCACCTGATGGGAGGCGCCGAGGAGTCGCAACTGAAGCTTCGCGCCCGCCAGTTCGAGGTCGAGCGTGGCCAGTGCGGGGAGCGGTTCGCGTCCCAGGGCCCAGGCGAGGTCGGCCGCGCGCGTGTCGGTGTAGGAGGTGTTCAGGGTCGTGAGCATGGGTCGGCTCCGCTAGCACGCAAAGAAAGGGAGGGGAGGTTCCGGCGCACCCCGGTCGGCACCGGAGGATTCGGCCCGGTCGGGCCCAGTCGGAGGCGGTGCCGGCACTCTCAGGAGTCGGGGAGGGCGTCGGCGGGGCGTCCGAGGGGCCCGCGTTGGCGTTTTAGAGGGAATCATGAACTGTGGCGCCGCCACAGCGTTTTTACCCAAGTTCGTGGGGTTTCCATCCCTCAGAGGGCTCCACAGCTCAACTGTTCAACCACGGCGTGCGCCGAGGCGGCCGGAGCGTGCGCCGGTGTGCTGCTACGCACGCCGGGAGCGGAACGCCGAACGGGGGCGTGGAGTCCGACCCAGGTACGGTCTCCACGCCCCCGCCTCCCCCGTTTCCGGATGCGGTCCCCCCTACCGGGAGCTCAGCTGCCCCGTGTCAGCTGCCTCCCCCGCATCCGCCCCCGCCACCTCCGCAGGACGACGACCCGCCTCCGCAGGACGAGCTGCCGCCACCGCAGGAGTGGCCGCCGGACGAGCCGCCGTCGTGCGAGGAACCGCTGTCGGACGGGCCCGAGCCGCCGTCACCGGCGGCGACTGAGCCCGCGACCCACCAGCTGGCGTCACTGCCGCTGCTGTGGTGGCTGCTCCCGCTCGACGAGCGGCGGCCCCCGCCCCCGCCGCGGCCCGCGGTCCGTACCGTGTTCCTCCGCCGGCCGGCGCCGAGGGCGATGAACACCCCGACCAGGACGAAGCAGACAACCGCCAGGATGATGCCGATGACCATGGCGTCACCCTCCTTCCGATTCCCCCGAAGCGGCCCCCCGTGGGCGCCTCGCTTGGTGCGTGCCGGTGAGATGCCCCTCCGCTTCACGGCCCAAAGCAGAGTTGAGCAACCTCAGAGGGTTCTCTCCGGGGTCCGCAGGCCGCCGCTGTTGTCGGTCGGGCTCACCGGTTACCAGCTCGTCGTCGCGTTGCGCGGCTGACGCCGGACTCCGCATGCGCAAGACGGGCCGGTTCCTCCTTCTCAGCGCAGCTGCTCGGCCAGTCCGACGATGATGCCCTCCGGGCCGCGGACATAGCAGAGCAGATAGCTGTCCTCGAACCGGGCGATCTCACCGACGAGTTCGGCGCCGTGGGGGCGCAGGCGGGCGACGGTGTCCTCGATGTCGTCGACGGCGAACATGACGCGGTGCGTGCCCAGAACGTTGTGCGGCCGGTTGCGCGGCCCGTCGCTGATCGCCGCCGGGCTGCGGTACTTCGCCAGCTCGAGCCGGCTGTGACCGTCCGGGGTCCGGACCATCGCGATGTCACAGCGGACGCCGTCGAGTCCGGTGCACTGGTCGGCGACGGGGCCCTCGACCTCCGCCCTGCCCTCCAGCTCCATGCCGAGTTCCACGAAGAACGCGATGGCGGCATCCATGTCCTCGACGACGATGCCGACGTTGTCCATCCGCTGAATCGCCATGCTGGTTTCTCCTTCTTCCTCGTGCGGCCGGTGGTGGTCGCCGACGCCCCTGGGACGGAGCCGGTGGCACGTTCTCGACATCCCCGGACCACCGGACTCCGAGAGATCCGGATCGCGCCCCAGGTGAGGTTCATCCGGATGTACCAACCCACCGCCGGCACGATGAGAATGGCGCCCACGAAGGCCCACACCGTGGTTGCCGCGCTGTGCGAGGCAGAGATCAGGGCCCCCGCATGCCCGCTCAGCCGGATGCCCGGCAGGAGCGGCCGTAGCCGGTGGACGTCGGCGCCCCCCGGCGGCGCCGATCCGGTCTGCTCCGACCACAGACGTCCGGGGACACCAGCAGGTGCATGTCCCCGAAGGCGGGTTGAGGAACTCCGGAGCTTGGGCGCAGGATGACCGCCATGACCTCCAGCGCACGCCCCCTCGTCAACCGCCGGCTCGCCGAGTTCGGGACGACGATCTTCGCCGAGATGTCCGCCCTGGCCCTGCGCACCGGGTCGATCAACCTCGGCCAGGGTTTTCCCGACACTGACGGGCCCGAGGAGGTCAGGGAGGCGGCCGTACGGGCGCTGCGCGACGGCCGCGGCAACCAGTACCCGCCGGGCCCCGGCGTCCCGGAGCTGCGTACGGCGATCGCCGCGCACCAGGAGCGCCGGTACGGCCTGTCCTACGACCCGGACACCGAGGTGCTGGTCACCGCCGGTGCCACGGAGGCGATCGCCGCCGCGCTGCTGGCACTGCTCGAAACGGGTGACGAGGTCGTCGCGCTGGAGCCCTACTACGACTCGTACGCGGCCTGTATCGCGATGGCGGGCGGCACCCGCGTGCCGGTCACCCTGCGTCCGCACGAGGGCGCGTTCCGGCTGGACCTGGACGAGCTGCGCGCCGCCGTCACCGACCGGACCCGGCTGCTGCTGATCAACACGCCGCACAACCCGACCGGCACGGTCCTCACCCGCGCGGAGCTGACCGCGATCGCCGAGCTGGCCGTCGAACGTGACCTGCTCGTCGTCACGGACGAGGTGTACGAGCACCTGGTCTTCGACGAGGCCGAGCACGTGCCGCTGGCGACCCTGCCGGGGATGCGCGAGCGGACGGTGTCGATCGGCTCGGCCGGCAAGACGTTCTCGTTCACCGGCTGGAAGGTCGGCTGGGTGACGGCCGCACCGGGCCTGGTGGCGGCCGTACGGTCGGCGAAGCAGTTCCTGACGTATGTGGCGTCCGGGCCCTTCCAGTACGCGGTCGCCGAGGCGCTCGCCCTGCCCGACAGCTACTTCACCGCGTTCCGCGACGACATGCTCACCAAGCGGGACCTGCTGGCGACGGGCCTCGCGGAGGCGGGCTTCGGGGTGTTCCGGCCGGCGGGCACCTACTTCGTCACCACCGACATCCGCCCCCTCGGCGAGCAGGACGGCTTCGCGTTCTGCCGCGCACTGCCCGAGCGGGCGGGCGTGGTCGCCATCCCGAACGCGGTCTTCTACGACCACCGGGAGGCCGGAGCCCCCTTCGTCCGCTTCGCCTTCTGCAAGAGGACAGGCGTACTGGAGGAGGCCACGCGCCGTCTCAAGACACTGGGCGCATAGGGGCCCTGCGCCGTCGGGCTATTCAGTGTCCTTCGGGTGTCGCGGGGAGGCGTACACCAGGATCACAGTCGCCGTATCCGGGCTGACCAGGTAGCGAACCCGGCCGCCGCTGGTGATCTCGTACTCCCACTGCTCCAGCTCGGCGCCCTTCCATTCCCTGGTGACGTGCCTGCCGCGGAGCTGGTGCTGACGGTTCCAGTTGGCGCGCGACAGCGGCTCTGTGCGCAGGGCTTCCAGGCAGCGATGCGCGTTCGGTAACGCCACCCGGCACAGCTCCTCCCAACCGGTCGCCGCCTCTGTCGTCCCGTGAATGACGTTCCAGCCGTTCAGCGGAGGGACGCTGACCCGATCGCCTTTCTTCGGGCTCACTCGTGCACCTCGACCGGTCCGAGGTCGACGTCACCGAGCGGACCGAGTGCTTCCCTGAGCTGGTCGGGGTCAGCGTTGATGCGGGCGGTCGCCCGCCACGAGACGATCGCTCGGTGCACAGCCTCCCTGGCGCCCAGCTCAGCGGCGTCGGACAGCGCGTTCAGGAGCTCAACGGTGAATTCCCGGACTTCTTCGTCGTCCAGGTGACGCACCCACGGGAACACCTCGGGCAGCGCGAGCAGAAGCGACCTGGCACCGCCGTCCTGCTTCATCAGGGCAAGAAACAGCCGGGACGCCGTGGTCAGGTTCTCCTCGCTGCGCTCTGCGTGTATGGCCGTGGTCAGCACCATGTCGGGCGCGTCTCGGTGCGTAACACGCAGACACCCCAGGGCAGCGGCCCTCGCGGCGACCGCCTTCGGGTTCCGGGACAGATCGGTGAACGAGACGGATTCCGATTCGGATGCCGGGTACACGATGCTCATACTCAGACCGTACTCGGACCGTACTCGGACTGCACTCAGATTGCACTCTGATTTCTATGGGAGACGGCAACCAGCCATCGCGCCTTCCACCCAGGGCCAGACCGCACACCCACCCGCTGGCGGCTCAGCAGGCCGCACGCAGCAGTTCCCCGGATGCTCCGGATCGGCAGTCCCGGCAGTGGCCCGGTTCCGGTGCGCGGAAGGCCCACTCGCAGCCGTCGCACGTCTGGAAGGGCGGCAGGACCGGGCGGGTCGCGTTCTCGGCGAGCGGCCTCGGAGGCGGTGCGGGCAGGGGCGTCTCCCGGAGGCGGAAGGCGAGGATGCCCGCCGGACGGGTCAGGAAGCAGTCGGGGAGCCGTGCGGTCAGCAGTGCGGTGATCTGGGAGGGCGTGACACCGGCCGCGAGCCACTGGGTGACGCCCGGGGCCAGACGTACGGCTTCCCGCTCGGACAGGACGAGACGCGGATCGACGCGGCGGAGCGCGGCCAGAACGGCGACCGCCTGAGGGTCGGCCTCGGAGAGCGACGGCTCTTCCCGGGTAGGGGTGAGCGCCGCTTCGGGCGTGGTCGTCGCGGCGGGCGTGGGCGTCGCGGCTGCGGCCGAGGGCGCGGGCGTCGCGACGGGCGTGGGCGTCGCGGCTGCGGCCGAGGGCGCGGGCGTCGCGACGGGCGCGGTCTTCTCGAACGCGGCCGCGGGCGACTTCGTCCTCCGGGGGCGGGGCGGCTTCGGCGGCCCGGCCGGGTCCGTGTCGCCGCCGGGTGCGTCGTAGAAGTACGTACGGGTACGGACCTGCCCGGTGGGCGTTCGCTCGCGGCGGCGCTCCAGGTAGCCGGCCGCTTCGAGTTCCCTGAGCGCCCTCGAGATCAGGATCTCGCCCTCGGTGAAGTGGTCGCACAGGGCGGTGATGGTCACGGACGAGCCGTCGGGCAGTGAGGAGATGTACGCCGCGACGCCGACCGTGACCGCGCTGCCGCGTCGCTGGGCGAGGGCGTTGGAGATCACCGTGAAGTCGGACGTGAGGCGGGTGCGTACGTGGATCACGCCGGAGGTCGGAGCTCCGGCGTCGGCGCGCAGGCGCGCGTTAGACTGCGGGTCAGCCATCGGGAAGGTCCGCTTCCTGATCGGTCAGGCCCTCGATCGGGATTGCCGTCCCGGCCGGGGGCCGTTTCTGTGTCCGGGGACGTGAGCGGGGCAGGGTCGTCCCGGCCCGGAAACGGCGAGAGCCCGGCCCGGGCGCGCGACCTTGGTGGTCGGCGCCCTGGCCGGGCTCTCGGATGCCTGTCCCGGGACTACTCGTCCTCTTCGGGCTTCTCCGCGTCGTTGACCTCCTGCTCGAGGCCGAGCTGCTCCACGAGCCACTTGTCGAACTCGATGGCGGCGCGCACCCAGCTGACCGTGGAGGAGACGAAGTGCTCCAGGCTGACGCCGGTGCCGATCAGCATCTGCGCCTCACCGATCAGACGGACGGTGCCGTCGTCGTGGGTGTGCGTGTAGACCTTGGGCCACAGGGTGCGCCGGTTCCAGTCGTCGATGGACTCCAGCAGCTGGGGCTTCTCGTCGATCTTGTGGGGCCGGTCGTAGAACGTCCGCACCGAGAAGACCTGCTGGTCACCCTCGCCACGGAACATGAAGTACGTACGGAACTGCTCCCACGGCGCCGCGAGGTCACCCTCGTCGTCGACGACATACTTCAGCTCCATCTGGTCGAGGAGCTGCTTCACGAGGTCCTGATCCGGGACGACGGGGCCTGCCGGTCCTTGCGGCTGCGGCTCGGGCTGGCCCCCGAAGTTCGGAATCGAGGACGGGTCGATGGTCACCGTGATTTTCCCTTCGTACGGATCCCGCCATCCTCCCCCATGCGGGGAGGGGGGTGGCAAGCCCCGGCGGGTCTGTCAGCCGTGGGCTGACTCGATCCGGTCACCGGGGCAGCCGTACCCCGGGTACCCGGGGTACGGCCATCGACGTGCTAGAGCGTCTTTCCGGTGGCGGGGCCCACGATCAGGCCCTCCTCGAACACGTCCACCCGGACCGTGTCGCCGTCCTTGATCTCGCCGGAGAGGATCTCCTTGGCGAGGCGGTCGCCGATGGCGGTCTGGACGAGGCGGCGCAGCGGCCGGGCACCGTACGCCGGGTCCATGCCCTCCGTCGCGAGCCAGACCAGGGCCTCGTCGCTGATCTCCAGGGTGAGACGCCGCTCGGCGAGGCGCGCCGCGAGGCGGTCGATCTGGAGGCGGGCGATCCGGCTGAGGTCGTCCTTCGACAGGGCCGAGAAGACGACCAGGTCGTCGAGGCGGTTGAGGAACTCCGGCTTGAAGGAGGTCCGGACCACCTCCAGCACCTGCTCCTTCTTCTCCGCCTCGCTGGTGACCGGGTCGACCAGGAACTGACTGCCCAGGTTGGACGTCAGGACGAGGATCGTGTTGCGGAAGTCGACCGTGCGCCCCTGACCGTCGGTCAGGCGGCCGTCGTCCAGCACCTGGAGGAGGATGTCGAAGACCTCCGGATGCGCCTTCTCGACCTCGTCGAGCAGGACGACGCTGTACGGCCGCCGCCGCACCGCCTCCGTGAGCTGGCCGCCCTCCTCGTAGCCGACGTAGCCGGGGGGCGCGCCGACGAGCCGCGAGACGGTGTGCTTCTCGCCGTACTCGCTCATGTCGATGCGGACCATCGCCCGCTCGTCGTCGAAGAGGAAGTCCGCGAGGGCCTTGGCGAGTTCGGTCTTGCCGACGCCGGTGGGGCCGAGGAAGAGGAAGGAGCCGGTGGGGCGGTCGGGGTCGGCGATGCCGGCGCGGGTGCGGCGGACGGCGTCCGACACGGCCCGCACGGCCTCCGTCTGGCCGATCAGCCTGCGCCCCAACTCCTCCTCCATGCGCAGGAGTTTCTGCGTCTCGCCCTCCAGGAGGCGGCCCGCGGGGATGCCGGTCCAGGCGGCGACGGTGTCGGCGATGTCGTCGGCGCCGACCTCCTCCTTGACCATGGTGTCCTTGGACGCCTCCTCCTCTGCCTGCGAGGCGACCTCCAGGTCCCTCTCCAGGGTGGGGATCTCGCCGTACAGCAGCTTTGAGGCGGTGTCGAAGTCGCCGTCGCGCTGGGCCCGTTCGGCCTGGCCGCGCAGTTCGTCGAGCTTCTCCTTGAGTTCACCGACGCGGTTGAGGGACTCCTTCTCCTTCTGCCAGCGGGCGGTCAGGCCGCGCAGCTCCTCCTCCTTGTCGGCGAGGTCACGGCGCAGCCGCTCCAGCCGCTCGCGCGAGGCCGGGTCGGTCTCCTTGACCAGCGCGAGCTCCTCCATCTTCAACCGGTCCACGGCGCGCTGGAGTTCGTCGATCTCCAACGGGGAGGAGTCGATCTCCATGCGGAGGCGGGAGGCGGCCTCGTCGACCAGGTCGATGGCCTTGTCGGGGAGGAAGCGGGAGGTGATGTACCGGTCGGAGAGCGTCGCGGCCGCGACCAGCGCGCTGTCCGCGATCACGACCTTGTGGTGGGCCTCGTACCGCCCCTTGAGCCCGCGCAGGATCGCGATGGTGTCCTCGACGGTCGGCTCGGCGACCAGTACCTGCTGGAAGCGCCGCTCCAGGGCGGGGTCCTTCTCGATCCGCTCCCGGTACTCGTCCAGGGTCGTCGCGCCGACCATGCGCAGCTCACCGCGGGCCAGCATCGGCTTGAGCATGTTGCCGGCGTCCATGGCGGAGTCGCCGCCGGCGCCCGCCCCCACGACGGTGTGCAGCTCGTCGATGAAGGTGATGATCTGCCCGTCGGAGTCCTTGATCTCCGCGAGGACGGTCTTCAGCCGCTCCTCGAACTCACCCCGGTACTTCGCCCCGGCCACCATGGCGCCGAGGTCGAGCGCGACCAGCCGCTTGTCCTTGAGGGACTCGGGCACGTCGCCCTTCACGATCCGCTGGGCGAGCCCCTCGACCACGGCGGTCTTGCCGACCCCGGGCTCACCGATGAGCACGGGGTTGTTCTTGGTCCGGCGGCTGAGCACCTGCACGACCCGCCGGATCTCCTGGTCCCGGCCGATGACGGGGTCGAGCTTCCCCTCCCGCGCGGCGGCGGTGAAGTCGGTCCCGAACTTCTCCAGGGCCTTGTACTGGCCCTCGGGATCGGCTGTGGTCACGCGGCGTCCTCCCCTTGCCTTCCGGAAGGCCTCGGACAGCTTCTTCGCCGTGGCCCCCTGCCCGGAGAGTACGTCCCCGGCCGCGCCGCCCTTCGCGGCGACGCCGATCAGCATGTGCTCGGTGGAGAGGTACTCGTCCCCGAGCTCCTTGGCCCGCTCCTGCGCGTCCGCGATCACGGCGAGCAGCTCGCGGTTGGGCTGCGGGGGCGCCACGGTGGACCCGGTCACGCTGGGCAGGGCGGCGAGGACCTTCTCCGCGCCGACCCGCACGGCGGCCTGGTCCGCGTCGACGGCGGCCAGCAGATCGACGATGTTCTCGTTGTCCTGCCCCTGGAGCAGAGCCAGGAGCAGGTGGGCCGGGGTGAGGTCGGCGTGCCCCTCGGTCACGGCCCGGTTGCCGGCCGCGTTGATGGCGTCACGGCTCCGGTTGGTCAGCTCGGCGTCCACGTTCGCTGTCTCCTCCTTGCGTCAGCCGTCCCTGCACTCTGACTCAGTCAGCGTACACAAACTTGAGTCTATTCCACTCAAGGTGGCGGTCGGGAGCCCCGGAGCGGCTAAGTTCCGGTCCATGGCCGCATACCCCCAGGACCCGGGTGCCCCGGACGCGTCGTATCTCAGCTTCTGGTCCGAACGACACCACTGCACCCTGACGACCCCACGCCCGGACGGCAGCCCGCACGTCGTGCCGGTCGCGGTGACATACGACCCGGAGCGCCGGCTTGCTCGGGTGATCGCCGACAGGGCGAGCAAGAAGGTGCGCAACATCCTGGCGGCGGGCCCGGCGGGCGCCCTGGTCGCCGCCTGCCAGGTCGACGGCCGCCGCTGGGCCACCCTGGAGGGCCGGGCGTTCGTCCGCACGGAGCCGGAACGGGTCGCGGAGGCGGAACGCCGCTTCGAGGAGCGCTACGGGCGGACGCCGCGCCCGAACCCGACACGCGTGGTGATCGAGATCGAGCTGACCCGGGCGATGGGGCGGGGCTGACGGAGGCGGGACCGACAGGGGCGGGGCCGACGGAGGCGGGTTCGGACAGGGGGCGGGGCGGGCAGAGGCGAGGTGTTCTGCGCTCGATCCCGCCGAATCCCGTACCGCACTGAAGATCGACTGGTTTCGGCCACACCCCGATGTGCCGGATACCGGGAAATGTCCCGCAAACTGCAGCGGCGTCACCGTGTTCAGGTCACGGTGACGCCGCTGCGGGGGGAAGTACCTGCGCGATCTGTTACGACGGGGGAATCGCGTCAGGCACTGCGGGGGGTGGCTGAGATGGTCCGTAGGGGCGGGGCGTCCGGCTCCACGAGCCGGTGGTCCCGCTGGTCCAGGTTCACAAAGATCATTCCGTACCGGATGGCACACCGCACGGGCTGTGGCGCCCCCCGAGGCCGCCGCAGACACCGGTACGCCCGTACGTCCTCTTCCT
Organism: Streptomyces resistomycificus; assembly: GCF_001514265.1. Taxonomy (GTDB): domain Bacteria; phylum Actinomycetota; class Actinomycetes; order Streptomycetales; family Streptomycetaceae; genus Streptomyces; species Streptomyces resistomycificus. The sequence continues at coordinate 251,765 of NZ_KQ948991.1, forward strand.
CGTCCCGCGTCACGACGACCGGCTCACCGAAGACGGTCACCATCAACGAGTCACCGGCGTGGGGGATCGCGGTGACCAGGTCGATGAAGTGCCAGCCGGAGCGGTAGGCCGTGGCCATTTCGCGACGGAAGGAGCGGTCGTCGGGTGGGGTGGTCATGACTCTGTGGCCCAACTACTGTCGTCCGCGCTCCAGGAGCTGTCGAGAGGACCGTCGGACGCCACAACCGCCCAACTGCTATCACGCGGAGCGGCGTCAACCACCGCTTCCACACTCCAACTGCTGTCACGCGGAGCGCGTTCCTTCGCCCCTTCGACGCTGCTCAGCGTTCCGAAGGCCACAGCGGCGGAGAAGGCGGCGACAAGCGCCGAGCGAAGCATTTTTTTATGCATAGTCGGCTTCGTCCTCATTTGAAGGTCACCTCTCCCCCGTCGACTACGACGATGGCGCATTCAGGCACGTCATGGCCACACAATCGATGCATCATGTTCCTGCATGTTCAGGACCCTGGGGGGTGGAGAATTGGAAGCAAATGAGACTAAGCAGACGCATCCTCATGCGCTGACTGACCTCTGCGAGGAAGGCCGCCGTCTCTATGCGAACGCTCTCCGCACGGGACGCATCGCTCGCACCGACGTAGCGCCTGCTCCGTGCCTGATGGAGTTCGCCCTGCTCCACCCGGACCCCGATGACCCGAACTGGCTGCGTCCCGTGCCGCCATCGATCGCCCTGGCTCAGCGGCTGAACCCGATCGAGGACGAGATCACCCAGCGGAGGCGACTGTCGATCTCACTCGCAGACGCTTTCGAGCCGTTCATGACCCTGAGTGCCCAGTCGACGGGGACCACTCACTCAATCACAGTGCTGGAAGGCATCGACCGGATCAATGCGTCGCTCGATCTGGCCACCGCCCAGTGCCAGAACGAAATGCTCACCGTCCAGCCGAGCCGTCGCCGCCTCGAGCAGACGCTCATCAAGGCACTGGAACGCGACAGGCCATTGATCGAGCGGGGTTGCCGTATCCGGACGCTCTACCAGCATCCGGCCCGGTACAGCCCCGAGACGCTGGCCTACGTGGCGCAGTTCTCCGACAGCAAGGTCGAGTACCGCACCATCGACGAACTCGTCGAACGGCTGATCATCTGTGACGAGACCGTCGCCTTCATCCCCACCCGCGACGACGGACAGGTGGCCCTCGAACTCCGTCACCCGGGGCTCGTCCGCTATTTGATCAAGGTCTTCGAGTTCATGTGGGGTCGCGCGGTACCGCTGAGCGCCGGCGCCCCCTACGAAACCGCGCCTGATGGCATCACGGACATCCAGCACTCCATCGCCAAGCTCCTGGTGGAGGGCCATGTCGACGAGGCGATCGCCCGGCGGCTTGGTATGAACGTACGCACATGCCGTGCGCACATCGCCAAACTCGCCACTGCTCTGGGCAGCGGCAGCCGTGCCCAACTCGGATTCCTGATAGCGCAGTCAGGGATCCTGAAGCAGGATCCCTGACGCCTGCCAGTAGAAGAGGATCACGCGTGACGACACCGGTGCACCAGCACGGTCCGGAGGAACTGTGCTCAGCTGGTCTGGAACTGTACGGCCGCGCCTTGCGCGAAGGGCTCGTCCCCGAGCAGGAGGCGGCTGCAGCGCCCTGCCTGCTGCGAGCCGGCCTCCTCCGGCCCGACCTGGACGACACACGTTGGCTGCGTCCCGTCGCACCCGCCCTCGCCCTGCCCCGGCTGCTGCGCGGCATCGCCGAGGACATAGCCCGGCGCCGACAGGCCGAGGCCCTCCTGGCCGAGGCTTTCGAGCCATTCATGGGACTCGGCACCGCGCACACGGACCCGACTGAAGCCGCGGGGATCACTTTGCTCAGCGGCTCCGCCCCGATCGACGACGCCATCCGGCAGGCCATGCTGCGGTCGTCCGACGAGGTGCTGACGATTCAGCCAGGTGGCAAGCGGCCCGTCCCCTCGCTCGCCCTCGCCTTCACCAAAGAACAGGAGATCCTTGCCCGGGGAGCCAGGATGCGCACCCTCTACCAGCACACTTCGCGCCACGACCCCGCCGTCCTCGCTCATTACGAGCTCTTGGACGGCGATGTCGAGGTCCGCACCCTGGACGAGGTACCCGAGCGTCTCATCGTGCTCGACCGCGAAATCGCCTTCATCCCGGCCAACCCGGACCGCACGATCGCCGTCGAAGTCCGCCACCGTCCGCTGGTCACGTACCTGGCCACCACCTTCGACCGCCTGTGGCCCCTCGCCACCCCCATGTACCCCCGGGCCGTCCAACAGCCCGCCCTCAATGGAATCACCCCCCGCCAGCGAGCCATCGCCGCCCTTCTCGTGGAAGGTCGCACCGACGCCGTCATCGCCGAACGCCTCGGCATGAACATCCGCACCGCCCGCGAGCACATCGCGAAACTCGCCTCCACCTTCGGCAGCGAGAGCAGGGCGCAGCTCGGTTATCTCATCGGACGTTCCGGGATTCTTGAGCAGGAAGGGTGAGGGAGGCCGGCTCCGGCCCCGAGCCCAGTTCGGCGTGGCGGGGCGTGCCGTCCAGGCCCACCTGGGCGATGCGGACGCCGAGTTGGGTGCGGCTGGCCGCTCCCAGGGTCTCCGAGAGGCGCGCGATGTGCGCCCGGCACGTACGGACGCTTATCCCCAGCCGTTCCGCGATCACCGCGTCCTGGTGGCCCTCCGCGAGCAGCGCGGCGATGGACTGCTCCCGGTGCGAGATGCCCTCGATGCCGGTGTCCGGGAGGGGTGCGGTCAGGGGGATCGCGAGGCGCCACAGCCGCTCGAAGACCGTGCCCAGGTACTCCACCAGCGCCGGATGCCGCAGCTCCAACGCGAGCGTGCGGTCCGCGTTCGCCGGGATGAAGGCCACCGTGCGGTCGAAGAGGATGAGGCGGTCGATGACCTCGTCGAGCGTGCGGGCCTGGACCGTGCCGCCCATCAGCTCCAGGTAGTTGAGCAGGCCCTGCCCGTGCCGCGCCACGTGCGTGTACAGGTCGCGCATGCGAACACCCCGGCCGCGCAGCGCCAGCGCCCGGTGCAGGCCCTCGGTCAGCTCGTGCTCGGGCCGGATGCCGCCGGGCTGGACGGTCAGGACCTCCGTCGTACACGCCTCGGTCGCCTCGTCCATCGCGGCCTGGATGCGGGAGAGTCCGTCGAGGACCCGGATCGCGCTGCCCTCCGCTGCGGCCGCCTGCGGTCGCGGGCCGCCGAGACCGGCGTACCACTCGAAGGCCGCGACCGCCGAACCCACCCGTCGCTGACTGGCGCTGACCTCGTCGTACAGCCCGCGCAGCAGTCGCGTCATGACCTCCTGCGGGGCCGCCGGCACCAGCCAGGCCATGTCGTCGGGATCCGGGTGGAGGAGGGCGAGTTCGAGGAGGCAGGGGACCGGCTCGGCGTCCTCGCGCGGCACACGGCCCCGCCGCACGGCCCTCGAATAGACGCGATCCCCGGCCTCGCACAGCCGGTCGGCACCGTGCGGATGCTCCGTCCCGTGTCCGGCCATGAGCCAATCCACCCCCGGTTCCAGCCTCTTCCGCAGCGCAACTATGCGCGGCCCGAACCGGCTGCGCAACACGACTTCACCACGTCCGCACACCTTTTCGACACCTTTCATCCCCATACACCCCCACCCCCTCATGGCCTGTTGCAACAAGATGGGGGTGTTACTCATGCAGCAGTGGTGCGATCGTCTGTGATCACGGGCCTACGACCAAGCTCACCCGTGGACGCCCGGAGGACGACGTCCCCCACGGACCTAGGCTCCTCCGAATACCTTGGCAGTCACGGGAGTTCGGCATACACCGCGTCAGTTGCGAGCTGCCACTGATGCCAGCGGGGAAGGTATACATCGCTGTGACCACGGGGGATGTCAACCCATTGTCAGACAGAGCGACACTTGCGCTTCCATCGGGAAGAGGAGGAGCCGAGCAGGGGCCGCTTTCCGATCTCGATCTACTGACGGATCGAGAAAAGCAAGTACTGTCTCTTCTCGCCGATGGACCGTCCAATCGCGTGATGGCCAGACAGCTCGGCATAGCGGAACGAACAGTCAAAGCACACCTGACAAGCTTGATGCGAAAGCTCAACATTGAGTCGCGCCTCGAGGCGGCCCTGTTCTCCAATCTGCACAGGGATGAACTCCCGCACATGGATCACTGCCCTGAAGTGCTACACCCTGAAGGGTAATGCCCTAAGGTCCAATTGAGAGCATTACACCCTGCCCGACAGTATTGATTCCAGCAGCCGGACAGACCGGCCGAAGGCGGCCCTCAAAGGCCGTCTGGAATGGGATTATGGGGAGGGACCAAATGCGCAAGAAGACGCGTACGATCGCCGCTTCTGTGGTGGCGGCAGTGGCCTTGGGTGTGGCTGCGCCTGCAGCATCGGCTGTCGAGAGCAACCGGACGGTCGCCACCGTCGTGACGGTGCACACCGCCGCGCTGCCGACGGCGACGGTGGAGGTGTATCCCGAGGTCGAGATGAGCTCCGAGACAGCCGCCAAGGCCGAGGGAGAGCGGGTGGCGCTGGGCAGGCTCAGCGCACTCAAAGTACTGATCAAGAAGAGCAAGCCCCTCTTCAAGGCGGCCGTGAAGGCTGCAAAGAAGGGCAAGGCGGCGTTCGACCGATGGGTCAACAGCCTCTCGAACTTCAACCCTGTCAAGTGGGCCATCAAGGGATCGCCGAGCTACATCGTCACCGAGCTCATCTCCTGGCTGGCACAGCAAGTCATCTGATTCGGACGAGTGTGCCTCCTCCCGGGTTCCCGCACCACGGACCGCTCGGGGGGAGTTGCACTGCACAAGGGGGAAGAATGAAGAAAACACGCGAGCAGATGGTCGCAGACAACATGTGGGGATCGGCGGCACTCTTTGTCTGCGCTGCCTTCTTCTCTTTTGTGGCTGTCCGTACGGATGGCGCGGACAAGGTGGGGTGGATACTCTATCTCTGCGGCTGGATCCCCCCGACGGGAATGGCGATATGGTGCCTTACCAAGCGCCGTAACCTTGGTGTCGGTGGAGCGTTTTCCTTCCTACTTCTGATGGTTTCAGGAGTCTTGTTCTGGCTGAACCATGGCTGACCTCGACACCTCGGCATCTCCCCTGCTGACCGCGCACGGCCTGTCCAAGGAATTCCGCGGCCGACGCGCACTGTCCGAAGTTTCGCTGGAGCTGCCTCCCTATACGGTGACTGGTTTTCTGGGCGCGAACGGTGCAGGAAAGACCACCGCGATCCGCCTGCTGCTCGGCCTGCTGCCGGGACGTGGTGAAACTCTGTTCATGGGACGGCCGTTGGCCCAGTGGCGTGCGCCCGCGGGGATCGTTGGAGCGGTTCTCGGCGGCATCGCCGGCCACCCCAAGCACTCGGTGCGCGCGCATTTGACGATGGTGGCCTCCGGTGCGGGCACCCCAAGCGGACGCGTGACTGACGTTCTCGACCTGGTCGGCATGCGGGAGAGTGCGGGGATGCGCCTCGAGCGTCTGTCTCTCGGCATGGCTCAGCGCGTGGGAATGGCTCAGGCTCTGATCGGCGATCCGCGAGTCCTGATCCTCGATGAGCCAACCAATGGGCTCGACCCGCATTCGGTGCGCTGGTTGAGGACCTTCCTGCGCGACTTCGCCGCCGAGGGACGTGCGGTGCTGGTGTCCAGCCACCAACTGGCAGAACTGGAACTGCTGGCCGACAGAGTCGTCGTACTCGCGAAAGGCCGAGTGGTGGCCAGAGCATCCATGTCGGACCTGGCCAGGACAGCTCAAGGACGGGTGGGCGTGCAAAGCCCCGTCCTCGAACGACTGGAACCACTGGTCGAGCAGCGAGGCGGGGCTCTCACGATGACCACCGGAGAGGCCGCCGAGATCACGGGACTGTCGAGGGCCGAGGTTGGTGACCTGGCGGCCGAGCACTCCATACCCCTGCACTGGCTGGACGAGCGACCGGCTTCCTTGGAGGACTTCTACCTGTCCGTGGCCGAGCAGGAGTACCGGATCCGATGAGTCCAACTGCCGTCACAACCAGCAAACGAGATGCTTCACCCTATGACCGCGCGGTCCCGGTCATCCCCCTGGCCGGGACCGCGCTCAAACGCGCTCTGCACTACGAATACATGAGGCTGAGGGGCCTCCGGTCGACCTGGGTAGTCCTGGCGGCGCTGATAACCCTGAGCTTGCTCAACGGCGTGCTGCTGCCGATGGAGGCGATGGGAGCCGGGCCCGGAGGGGCAGGGCAGTCCTCCCTCGACACCGGACGGCTGGTCGATTCTCTGCAATTCAATCCCATAGGTATGCAACTGCCGCTCTCTGCATGGATGCTGGTGTTCGTCTTCGGCACTGGGCCGATCACCACGGAGTTCAGCCACCGGACAGCGCGGACAGCCTGGTTGACCGTCGGCAGCCGCAGTCTGTCTTATGCAGCCAAGCTCATCACGGGCACGGTCGGCGCTCTGACTGCCTCAGTCGTGGGGCTCGTGCTCAGCGCGGCCTCGGGCTCGACAGCCGTGACAGTGGTAGGGCTGCCGCAGCCCGACTGGTGGGCTGCATGCGGCCCCCTGCTGAGGTACCTGACTGTCATGGCATGTCTGCCAGTTCTGGCTGGCGGTCTGGCCGCGTGCATCCGAAGCCGGCTGATGACGGTGCTCATACTCGCACTGTGGCCCCTCATGCTGGAACGAGGTTTCGGCCTGGCCGTCGAACAGATCCCCGGAACAGGCAACGTCTCGGAGTGGTTTCCGTTCGCTGCGGCCAGAGCAGCCATGAGCGGTACAGAGAATCCGGAGGAGTTCACCCGGCTACTCATCGGCAGTGACCTGGCACCCCTGACAGGCCTCGCGGTCTTCTCCGTCAGCGCCGCCCTTATCGCCTACTGCGGATGGCAGGTCTACCGGCGGCGGGAGGCCCCATGAGCAGCACACCGGTAGACCCCCGGCGCCTGCCCGACGTCGACGCGCTGCGCGGGTTCGCGTTGTTCGGGATCCTCGTGGTCAACAGCAGTCAGATGATGGATCCCTACATGTCGGAGGGGATCCGCGAGCCCGGGGCCGCTCCTTGGGACCAGTTCGCCCTGTGGCTGGTGACGGCGCTGGCGGCCACCAAGTTCTACCTCCTGTTCTCCTTCCTCTTCGGCTACAGCTTCACCCTCCAGACGGACTCCGCCGAGCGGGACGGCGCGCGCCTCGCTCCGCGCTTCCTGCGCAGGTCCCTGGGCCTGGTGCTGCTGGGTCTGGTGCACGCCGTCGTGCTGTTCAACGGCGACATCCTCATGACCTACGGCCTCCTCGGACTGACCCTGCTGTGGGCGCGGCGGATGACCCCGGCCACCGCCGCCAAGACGGCCGCCTGGACGTACGGGGTCTTCGGCGCCGTTCTCACCGCGGTGGGCGCGCTCACCCTGTGGGTGGACGACGAGAGCGCCTCCGACTCCCGGGCGATCGCGGACGCGGTGGCCGCCTACCGCGGCGACCCCGGCACGGTTCTCCAGGCGAACCTGGACCGGCTCCCGGACGCGTTCCTCGGCATCCTCGTCATGGCGCCCGGCGTACTCGCGGCGTTCTTCCTCGGGTTGGCCGCGGGCCGGCGACGCCTGCTCGCACCGGGACAGGCGAGCCGCTCCCGGCTGACCGGGATCACGGTCGTCGGACTGGCGGTGGGAGCCCCCGGGGCGATCTTCTTCGCCTCCGCCTCTCAAGGCCCCCTGGACGCACGCTGGCAGTACCTGGGCCTCGGTGTGGGCATGCTGACGGCTCCCGCCCTGTCGGCGGCGTACGCGTGCTTCGTACTGCTCCTGCTGCGCTCGTCACGCGGCGCCCGTACCCAGCGGCTGCTCGCCCCGGCGGGCCGCACGGCCCTCACCAACTACCTGACCCAGTCCCTGGTCATGGCCTTCATCGCCACGGCCTACGGCCTCTCCCTCTACGGCCGCCTGGGAGCGGCCGCGATCCTGACACTCGCGTGCGCTCTCTACGCCCTCCAGCTCGCCGCCAGCGCGACGTACGCGAGACGTTTCCGACACGGCCCCGCAGAGTGGCTGCTGCGGGCGATCACCATGGCCGGGCGGCCGGGGAAGAGAGACAGAGCGGCAACGCCCCGTCCCACGTGACGTCAGAACGCATGCGCTCCACACCCTCTGAGAAGGCGCGGATGCCCGAACCGCACTGGCAGACGTCGACGTGCAGCGGCGCGTTGGGCCGCTGCGAACTCCGTCCGGTAGCCCAGCGGCTACCCCGGACGCCGCACCCACGGCGCGAAGCGCTGCCCGGGGACCGCGTCGTCACGCCGGTACCTCAGGACCATCTCCTGCACGACCTCCAGGCGTTCCGCGGCGACGAGGCAGGAGACCGGCTCCCGGCCGCCCGCGTCCGCTTCGAAGGCGACCAGGACCGGCGGGTCCTCGCCGAGCCGGCGAGAGACCCGTACCAGTTCCTCGCTCGTCGGCTCGCGGAACACCGGATCGTGGAACGCCGTCGGGCACTGGACGTACACCGGATCGGCGAAGACCAGCTCCAACCCGTGGTGGTAGGTGAGGTCCTGGCCCGCCGCCAGACGGAACTCACCGGCGTTCCAGGTGATGACGTCCCAGTCCCACCAGGCCCCCTCGGGGAGCCTGACGGGTGGGTACCGGCGTTCCGCGTCCACGCTCAGCTCAGCTCCCGGCTCAGGCCGGGGCGAACGCGAAGAAGCCGTCCCCTGTGCTCAGGTAGCCGTAGCCCGTGGCCGTCTCGACGAGGGGGACGGACTCCTCGGGGAGGTCCTTGGCCAGAACCTCGCGGGTGCGGGCGTCCACGGCCAGGGCGCCGTCGTCGGTCAGTCCGTACAGCACCGCACCGTCCCTCGTGAAGCGCAGCGGGTCGAGCGCCGTCTCGCCCTCCGCCTGGGTCCACAGCCGCTTGCCGTCGGCCACCTGCCAGAGCGCCGTACCGGAGTAGTTGACGTCGACCTCCTCCGCGTCCTTGGCGGCGACGCTGCCGTCGGGTGAGAAGAGGACCTCCTCACTGGCCTTGTACGACGCGGTCAGCTTGCCGCTCGCCAGGTCGTACCAGGCGTCGATCCAGGTGCCGGAGGCGATGTCGGACTGCCAGCCGACCAGCGCCTTTCCGTCGGTGACGCGCAGGACCCTCACCGCGCCGGACGCGGGCGCGCCCTCGTCGTCGAGCGCCACGCCGGGCGGCACCTGGGCGTCGCCGCTGGACCACACCTTCTTGCCGGTGGCGAGGTCGTTGAGGCTGACCAGCTCGGGGTCCGACTCGTAGTTGGTGGCGTTCTCGAAGCCCGCGTAGTACGTGTCCGCGATCAGCGGCGCGTGCGTCGCGAAGCCGTCGGCCATGCCCTGCTCCGGGCGGTACGTGCAGTCGGCCGCGGTGCCCGTGCAGGTGACCGTGCGGGCGGTGCCGCCGTCGACCGGGGTCAGGCGCAGGGTGTTGTCGACGGTCTCGACGCGGTAGCCGTCGAGGATCTGCCCCTCCTCGTAGCCCGAGACCTGCCCCAGCTTCGTGCCCTCGGCGTCGTACACGACCGCCGTCGAGCTCGTCTTCGCCTCGGTCAGGCCGTCGGACTCGGTGGTGGAGGCGGTGGCCACGACGATGGCCGGGGTGCCCCCGTGCCAGGTCGTCCGCTCGATCGAACCGGCGGTCACCTTAAGGGTCTTGTTCACCGCGCCGGTCTTGGCGTCCCGGAACTCCAGGGTGAGGGGCTCGGGTTCGTCGGTGTCGTAGGTGAACAGGGCCCGGGTGGGCTCGACGAGCGTGCTCGGGTCGTTGTCGCTGAGGTATTCGCCGTTCGCGCGCTTGGCGAACAGCAGGGTGCCGCCGAGGTCCAGCGCCCTGAAGTGGCCCTCGCCGGGCAGGCTCCAGGCGGCCTTCGGCGCGAACCCGGGCAGGGCGGGGCCGGTGTAGGCGGGGCCGCTCGGGGCGGCGGCCGGCGTGGCGTCGGCGGATCCGGAGGCCTTGGGGGCCTTCCCGGCGGTGTCGGCGTCGGCCCCGCCGCAGCCGGACAGCAGCGCGAGCGAGAGCACCACGGACAGCGTGAGGCCGGTGGTCGCGCGGGTGGGCGCGCCGAAAGTGCGCAGCCGTGTTCCGTTGGTGGACAGCATGTACTTCCCCCGTGTTCGAGACATGACAGCCCGTGATCCTAGAGGAGTTTCGGATCTTGCCCGGTCCGCCATTCGAACTTTTCCGGCGAAGGCGACGCGAAGGGCCCCACCTCCACAGGATCTTCGCCTGCGCCCGGCCGCCCCCGCTTCATCGCGTTCGCAGGTGCGAAGGCGGCCTGGTGATCAGGAACACATCACCGGAGCGGGAGACCCCCGCCCGCGACACGCCCTACTTCAGACCGGCCGCCGCGCAGGCCGACTTGAAGTCGCCGGTGCAGATGTCGGACACCTTGTAGATGCCGTCCGCGACGACGGTCGTCTCGATGTTCTTCTTCGTCAGGGCCACCACGGGCACCAGCTGTGCCGGGATGTCCTTGTCGGTGGGGCTGTCCACCTTGTCGGAGGCGAGGGCGTCGAACTTGATGTCCCTGCCCTGGACCTTCGCCACGGCCATCTCGGCGGCGGCCTCGGCCTCCTGCGGGTACGGCTTGTAGACGCTCATGTACTGCTCGCCCGCGACGATCCGCTGCACGGCGGAGAGTTCCGCGTCCTGACCGGTGATCGGCGGCAGGTCTGTGACGCCCCCGGCCTCCAGGGCCTTGATGATGCCGCCCGCCATGGCGTCGTTGGCGGAGTAGACGGCGGCGATGTTGCCCTTGCCGATCTTCTGGAGCGCGCCGGCCATGTTGGCCTGGGCGGCCTCCGGGCTCCAGCCCTCGGTGTCGAACGACTCGGCGATCGTCACCTTGCCCTCCAGCTCGGAGAGCGCACCCGCCTTGAACTGCCCGGCGTTCGGGTCGGTGGGCGAACCGTTCATCATGACGATCTTGTCCGAGGTGTCGGCGTTCTCCCCCAGCGCCTCGATGATCGAGCGGCCCTGGACCTCGCCGACCAGCTCGTTGTCGAAGGAGACGTAGGCGTCGATCGGGCCCTCGGCCAGACGGTCGTAGGCGATGACCGGGATGCCCGCGTCCTTCGCCTTCGTCACCGTCTGAGCGATGGCGTGCGAGTCGACGGCGTCCAGCAGGATGACGTCGACCTGCTCGTCGATCATCTGCTCCATCTGGGCGGCCTGCTTCTTCGCGTCGGCCTCGGCGTTGGCGTACACGGTCTTGCCCTGCTTGTTGGTGAGGGAGGCGACCTTCTCCTTGATGATCGGGTAGTCGAACTCCTCGTAGCGCGTGTTCGTCTTCTCCGGCATCAGCACGCCGACCGTGATGTCGTTCCCCTTGGTCGGGCTCGCCTCGCCGGCGTCCCCGGTCACCCCCAGCGCGCCGCAGGCGGCCAGCGAGAGGGTCATCGTGGACGCGGCCACGGATATGGCGATACGACGCATTGGGGAGCTCACTTCTGGTGCCTTCCGGACGCGGGCGCAGCATTGCGGCCCATGTGACTGAAAAGCCAACGCGCCGCCCTCCCCCAGCGTCAAGCGGAACTACTTAACGAGATGGCAACACCACGCTCCGCTTTGCATGTGAAGACACCGCGAAACCGTCTTCAAGCGCCCTTTACGGTCCCTCCATTCAAAGGTGACCAACAGCAGGCGAGAAACCGTACAACCAACTCGTTTACTCACGAGTCGTGATCACAGCGGCTGCCTCTGCCGCTCCGATCCCGACCAGAGGACCGAATGAACTCAGCCAGACGCACGACCACGGCGGCCGCGTCCGTCGTCGTGCTCGCCACCACGGGCGGCCTGCTCACCGCGCTCGCCGCGCCCGCGTCCGCCGCCATGACCTGCGCCTCGCCGGTCTTCAAGCGGCAGTTCTTCGCGAACACCACCTTCTCCGGGACGCCGAAGAAGACCGACTGCGACAGCGCCATCGACCAGAACTGGGGCACCGGAGCCCCCGCCTCCGGCCTCCCCTCGAACAACTTCGGCGTCCGCTGGACCGTCACCCGCGACTTCGGCTCCGGCGGCCCCTTCGCACTGCCCGTCGCCACCCAGGACGGCATCCGCGTCTACCTCGACGACGTCCGCAAGGTCGACCTCTGGAAGAACGTGTCGAGCACGGTCAAGAAGACCGTCAACATCACCATCCCCTCCGGCAGACACACCCTGCGCATCGACCACGTCAACTGGACCGGCACCGCCAACGTCAAGTTCGACTACACCCCGCGCACCTCCGCCACCGTCGACACGGTCAAACCCCTCGCCCCCACCGGGACCGCCGTCACCTACGACCAGGCCACCGGCAAAGCCAAGGTCACCTGGTCCAGGAACAAGGAGATGGACCTCGCCGGCTACCGCCTCTACCGACGGCTGAAGGGCACCGAGGACTACCGCAGGGTCAGCGGTGGCGACCCGGTCACCGGCACCTCGTTCACCGAGACGCTCGCGCCGACCGGCGCCGCGTACTACTACGAGGTCAGGGCCGTCGACAAGGCCGGCAACGAGTCGGCGGGCGGCACCGACGTGCCCGTCACCACCGTCGACAGGACCGCTCCGCTGACGCCGGTGGTGACGGCGACCGACGCCCCCGTCCTCGGGGTCGAGCTGGACTGGCAGGACGACACCTGGGACGTGGACTACGACGTCTACCGTGCCGCGTCCGCCTCCGGGCCGTTCGAGAAGCTCGGCGTCTCCCACGGGTCGAGCCGCACCGACGAGACCGCGCCCTACGGGGAGACCTCGTACTACAAGGTCGTCGCCAGGGACGCCGCCGGCAACACGGCCGCGGCGCGGGTCGTCTCCCTCGCCCGGCCGCTGTTCGTGCCCGTCGTCGACTCCACGGGCACGAACGCCGAGCAGACCGGCATCACCCTGGGCTGGACCGCCTCCAAGGCCGCGCCCACCCAGTACCGGGCCTACCGCTGGGACCCGTCCGACCCGAACGCCGTGCCGGTGCGGGTCACCTGCGAGACGTACCGGACGGGCAACGAGGCGGACTACTACCCGCAGTACGGCTGCACCGACTACTCCGCCGAGGCGAGCACGGCCTACGCCTACCACGTCACCAGCGTCGACGGCGCGGGCCGCGAGTCGGCGCCCTCGGCCACGGTCCACGCGGGCCTGCGGGACACCATCGCGCCGCCCACCGTGACGGGCCTGACCCACACCGCCACGGAGTACGGCACGGTCCTGGAGTGGGACGAGAGCCCGGCCCCGGACATCGCCGCGTACATCGTGCGGCGCGCCTCCGACGGCCGCGACCAGGCCACCCACGAGTGGCTCGCCACCCTCCCTGCCGGGACGACCCGCTTCACCGACGTGCAGGTGCCCGACGACGAGAACTGGATCTACTTCGTCGACGCGGTGGACAAGCGGAACAACTCCCTCTACACGACGTCGGGCAACCCGCTCGCCGACGTCGCCAACGTGAGCGTCAACGAGTTCGAGCTCACGCCGCCGCAGTCGCCGCCGCAGACCTCGCCCTGGTCCCTGTCCGCCGCGGCTGACGAGTCGGGCCACGCGGCGCTGTCGTGGAACTGCCACGGCACCGGCTGCGCCGCCACCGGCTTCCACGTCTACCGCTGGGACCGCGCCGCCGGGGAGTACGTCCGCCTGACCGACGTGCCCCTGGCCGCCGACGTCCACGGCCACACCGACCTCACCACCCCGACGGCCACGACCAGTCACTACGTCATCTCGGCCGTCGCCGCGGACGGTTCGGAGTCCTTCTCCGGCCTCGCCGCCGTGGTGGTTCCGCCGAGCGGAGCATGAGCATGAAGAACCTGGCCCCGCGCGCCACGGCACCGCTGGTGGTCCTCGCGACCACGGGCGGCCTGCTCACCGCGCTCGCCGCGCCCGCGACCGCCGCCACGACCTGCGCCTCGCCGGTCTTCAAGCGGCAGTTCTTCACAAACACCACCTTCTCCGGGACGCCGAAGAAGACCGACTGCGACAGCGCCATCGACCAGAACTGGGGCACCGGAGCCCCCGCCTCCGGCCTCCCCTCGAACAACTTCGGCGTCCGCTGGACCGTCACCCGCGACTTCGGCTCCGGCGGCCCCTTCGCCCTGCCCGTCGCCACCCAGGACGGCATCCGCGTCTACCTCGACGACGTCCGCAAGGTCGACCTCTGGAAGAACGTGTCGAGCACGGTCACAAAGACCGTCAACATCACCATCCCCTCCGGCAGACACACCCTGCGCATCGACCACGTCAACTGGACCGGCACCGCCAACGTCAAGTTCGACTACACCCCGCGCACCTCCGCCACCGTCGACACGGTCAAACCCCTCGCCCCCACCGGGACCGCCGTCACCTACGACCAGGCCACCGGCAAAGCCAAAGTCACCTGGTCCAGGAACAAGGAGATGGACCTCGCCGGCTACCGCCTCTACCGACGGCTGAAGGGCACCGCGTTCGGCACCACGCCGCTCGCGACGACCACCTCGACGTCGTACACCGACTCCACTCTCCCGGTGACCGGCGACACCTACTACTACGAGGTCCGCGCCTACGACAAGGCCGGCAACGAGTCGGCGGGCAGCGCCGACCAGCCCGCCGCCACCGCCGACAAGACCGCGCCCGCGGTGCCCGCCGGACTGAGCACGGCCTCCGAGGAGAACGGGCTGTGGGTGGGCTGGTCAGCGGTCCCGGGAGCCGCGTCGTACCGCGTGTACCGGGCGACGACCGCGGCGGGAACGTACACCCGGGTCGGGAGCACGACGGACCAGGTGTCCTACGTCGACACCACGGCCGCCGAGGGCAGCACCTACTACTACCGGGTGACCGCCCTCGACGCGGCCGGCAACGAGTCCGCGCGGTCGGCGGCGGTCAGCGGCAAGCGCCGGGACCTGACCCCTCCGTCGGCCGTGACCGGCGTGACGGTCACACCGACCTCGTACGGGTTCCATCTGACCTGGGACGCCAACCCGACGCCGGACCTGGCACGTTACGTGGTGCGCCGCGGCGAGCTGATCGGGGACGAGGAGGAGCGGATGTGCTCCCTCTACCCCGGCTACCACGTGGACGCCGAGACCACCTCGTACGCCTACGCCACCGTCCCGGACGGCGAGGAGTCCTGCTTCGTCGTCGATGCCGTCGACGACGACTGGAACTCCAGCTTCCAGTCGACCGGCGAGGCCCAGATCGTCGTCGCGACCGAGCTCGACATGACGCCGAGCACGCCGACACCGGAGGGGTCGCCGCTCAGTCTGGAGGCCACCGGCGCCGAGGGCGACGAGGGCAACCTGCTGGAGTGGCGCGGACTCGACGAGTCGGCGCCCGAGCAGGCGGGCGGGTACCGCGTCTACCGCTGGAACCCGGCCACCTCGGCCTACGAGAAGGTCGCCGACGCCGACTCCGGCGCGTTCCAGTACTTCGACACCGGTGCCGCGCGCGGCACCACGTCGTACTACTGGGTCACGGCCGTCGCCGCGGACGGTACCGAGAGCCTGCCGGCGGGTGACTCGGCGGTCACCGTACCGGCGACGTGACCCGAACACGCGGAAGGGGCCCGGAGGTTCACCACGAACCTCCGGGCCCCTCGCGTACGGGCGTGGGCGGCGCCGCCGTCAGTCCGACGGCTGGCGTCCCTTCGGGCGCCACACCACCAGCGCGCTGGTCTGCTGCACCTCCTGGTACGGGACCAGGTCGCGGCGGTACGACGCGTGGACCGCGGCCTCGCGCTGCTGCATCGCGGCCGCCGCGCCGTCCAGGGCGGCCTGCATCTCCACCATCCGGGACTGCAGCGCGGCGACCTGGTTCTCCAGCTCGATGATGCGCTTGATGCCGGCCAGGTTGATGCCCTCGTCCTGCGACAACTGCTGGACGGTGCGCAGCAGTTCGATGTCGCGTGCCGAGTAGCGGCGGCCCCGGCCGGGGGTGCGGTCCGGGGAGACCAGGCCCAGGCGGTCGTACTGGCGGAGGGTCTGGGGGTGCAGGCCGGACAGCTGGGCCGCCACCGAGATGACGTAGACCGGGGTCTCCTCGGTCAGCTCATACGGGTTGCGTCGACGACCGTCCATCTGACTCATGCTCCCTTCGCGGCCTGGAACAGCTCCGCCCGCGGGTCCTCACCCGCGGTTGCCTCGCGATACGCCTCGAGCGCGTCACGAGCATTCCCCGTCACGTCCTTCGGAACACTCACCTCCACGGTGACCAACAGGTCGCCGCGGGTGCCGTCCTTACGCACCGCGCCCTTGCCGCGGGCGCGCATGGTGCGGCCGTTGGGAGTGCCCTCGGGCAGTTTGAGCGTGACCGGCGGGCCGCCCAGGGTGGGGACCCTGACCTCGCCGCCGAGCGCCGCCTCCACGAACGTCACCGGGACGGTCACCGTGAGGTTGTCGCCCTTGCGGCCGAAGACCGGGTGGGCGTCCACGTGCACGGTGACGTACAGGTCGCCCGCGGGGCCGCCGCGCTCGCCCGGCGCGCCCTTGCCGCGCAGCCGGATCCGCTGGCTGTCGGTGACCCCCGCGGGGATGCGGACCTGCATCGTGCGGGACGACTTGGCCCGGCCGCTGCCCTTGCACTCCAGGCAGGGGTGCTCGGCCATCAGACCGCGGCCCTTGCAGTCCGGGCAGGGGTCGGTCAGCGAGAAGCCGCCGCCGGAGCCGCGCGCCACCTGGCCGGTGCCGACACAGGTCGGGCACACCCGCGGGGTGCCGTTCTTGTCGCCGGTGCCCGAACAGGCCTTGCACGGGGACTGGGAGGACATCCGCAGCGGTACGGTCGCGCCCTCGATCGCCTCGGTGAAGCTGAGGGTGACCTCGGAGTCGATGTCCTGGCCGCGCCGGGGCTGCGTACGCGTGCCCGTGCCGGCGCCGCCGCGGTTGAACAGGCCCCCGAAGACGTCACCGATTCCGCCGCCGAAGCCGCCGGCGCCCCCGCCGGCGCCGCCCTGGGCGCCGCCTCCGAAGAGGTCGCCCAGGTCGAAGTTGAAGGACCCGCCGCCCGCGCCGGGCCCCGGGCGGAAGCCGCCGTTGCCGAACAGGGTGCGGGCCTCGTCGTACTCCTTGCGCTTCTTGGGGTCGCCGAGGACGTCGTTCGCCTCGGAGATCTCCTTGAAGCGCTCCTCGGCCTTGACGTTGCCCTTGTTGGCGTCCGGGTGGAACTCGCGGGCGAGCTTCCGGTACGCCTTCTTGATCTCGGCCTCGGTGGCGTCCTTGGGGACGCCGAGAACCTTGTAGTAGTCCTTCTCGATGAAGTCCTTGGTGCTCATCCTCGACGCCCCTCCTCTCTCGTCGTCACAACGATCGGTTCAAGCTCAGCCCTCGTCCGGGCCACCGCTCTCCTTGTCGTCGGCCGTCTCCGCCTCGTCGGCCTTGACGGTCTGCGCCCCCGGCTGGGGTTCGGCCACGGCCACCCGCGCGGGGCGGATGGTGCGCTCGCCGATTCGGTACCCGGGCTGCAGGATCGCCACGCACGTCGTCTCCGTGACGTCCGGCGCGTACGAGTGCATCAGGGCCTCGTGGATCGTCGGGTCGAAGGGCTCGCCCTCCTTGCCGAACTGCTGCAGACCCATCTTCGCCGCCACGGTCTCCAGCGACTCCGCGACGGACTTGAATCCGCCGACGAGTTCGCCGTGTTCCCGCGCGCGGCCGATGTCGTCGAGGACGGGCAGGAGCTCGGTCAGGAGGTTCGCGTTCGCGATCTCCTTGACCGTGACCCGGTCCCGCTCGACCCGGCGGCGGTAGTTCTGGAACTCGGCCTGGAGCCGCTGGAGGTCCGCGGTGCGCTCTTCGAGCGCCTTGCGCACCTGGTCCAGCTGGGCCGTCAGGCCGGCGATCTGGGCACTTTCGTCCCCGGCCGGGGCCGCCCCCTCCCCGGAGGGGGAGGCAGCCTGCGGCTCGGCGTCGTCGGGGGTGGCGCCGGAGGGGACGTCGGGCTTCTCGTCGAAGCCCGGGGTCTCCTCCGTCACGCGGCACCGTCCTTGCGCTCGTCGTCCACGATCTCGGCGTCCACGACGTCGTCGTCGGCCTTGGCCTCGGACGCGCCCTCACCGGCTCCGCCGGCGGTGGCCTGGGAGGCCTGCGCGTCGGCGTACATGGCCTGGCCGAGCTTCTGCGAGACGGCCGCGACCTTCTCGGTGGCGGTACGGATCTCGGCGGTGTCCTCGCCCTTGAGCGCGGCCTTCAGCTCCTCGACCGCACCCTCGACCTCGGTCTTGATCTCGCCGGGGACCTTCTCCTCGTTGTCCTTGAGGAACTTCTCCGTCTGGTAGACGAGCTGCTCGCCCTGGTTGCGGGTCTCGGCGGCCTCGCGGCGGGCGTGGTCCTCCTCCGCGTACTTCTCGGCCTCCTGGCGCATCCGGTCGACCTCGTCCTTCGGCAGCGAGGAGCCGCCGGTGACGGTCATCTTCTGCTCCTTGCCCGTGCCCAGGTCCTTCGCGGTCACGTGCATGATGCCGTTGGCGTCGATGTCGAAGGCGACCTCGATCTGCGGGACGCCGCGGGGCGCCGGCGGCAGACCGGTCAGCTCGAACATGCCGAGCTTCTTGTTGTACGCCGCGATCTCGCGCTCGCCCTGGTAGACCTGGATCTGGACGGAGGGCTGGTTGTCCTCGGCGGTGGTGAAGATCTCGGACCGCTTGGTCGGGATCGTCGTGTTCCGCTCGATCAGCTTGGTCATGATGCCGCCCTTGGTCTCGATACCGAGGGACAGCGGGGTCACGTCGAGGAGCAGGACGTCCTTGACCTCACCCTTGAGGACACCGGCCTGCAGGACGGCGCCGATGGCGACGACCTCGTCCGGGTTCACGCCCTTGTTGGCCTCGTTGCCACCGGTCAGCTCCTTGACGAGCTCGGCGACGGCGGGCATACGGGTGGAGCCACCGACGAGTACGACGTGGTCGATCTCGCTGAGCTGGATGCCGGCGTCCTTGATGACGTTGTGGAACGGCGTCTTGCAGCGCTCCAGCAGGTCGGCCGTCAGCTGCTGGAACTGAGCCCGGGTGAGCTTCTCGTCCAGGTGCAGCGGGCCCTCGGCGGACGCGGTGATGTACGGCAGGTTGATCGAGGTCTCGGTGGACGAGGACAGCTCGATCTTGGCCTTCTCCGCGGCCTCGCGAAGGCGCTGGAGGGCCATCTTGTCCTTGGCGAGGTCCACGCCGTGACCGGACTTGAACTGCTGGACCAGGTAGTCGACGACGCGCTGGTCCCAGTCGTCACCACCGAGGTGGTTGTCACCGTTGGTGGCCTTCACCTCGACGACGCCGTCGCCGATCTCCAGGAGGGACACGTCGAAGGTGCCGCCACCGAGGTCGAAGACGAGGATCGTCTGGTCGTCCTTGTCGAGGCCGTACGCGAGCGCGGCCGCGGTCGGCTCGTTGACGATGCGCAGGACGTTCAGACCGGCGATCTCGCCGGCCTCCTTCGTCGCCTGGCGCTCGGAGTCGTTGAAGTAGGCCGGGACGGTGATGACCGCGTCCGTGACCTTCTCGCCCAGGTACGACTCGGCGTCACGCTTCAGCTTCTGCAGGATGAACGCGGAGATCTGCTGCGGGTTGAAGGGCTTCCCGTCGAGCTCGATCTTCCAGTCCGTGCCCATGTGGCGCTTCACGGAACGGATGGTCCGGTCCACGTTGGTGACCGCCTGGCGCTTGGCGACCTCGCCGACGAGCACCTCGCCGTTCTTGGCGAAGGCGACGACGGACGGCGTGGTCCTGGCGCCCTCTGCGTTGGTGATGACGGTGGGCTCGCCGCCTTCAAGAACGCTGACGACGGAGTTAGTCGTGCCCAGGTCGATGCCGACCGCACGTGCCATGGTTGATTCCTCCAGCAATGACTTGAGTGGAACGGACTCAAGTGTGCATGACGGCCCCCGCTCGGTCAACAGACATGAGTCACGGGGACTCAACTCTTATCCGTTCCTTACACGCAACTGCCCTGTGACCTGCGGTGATGACGGGCGGCGAACCCCCGTGCGAGGTCCGTGGACCCTGATCCGCAGCAGTGCGAGTACGACGATCAGGGCTGTCGCCGCCACCCAGAGCACCCCGGACTCGGCGATCCACCCCAGATGCACGAGGACCGCGACGAGTACCCCGCAGGACGCCCCGACACCGAGCAGGAGCGCCACCCCCTGAGGGGTGAGGCCCAGGCGCCGCAGCCGGTGGGCGACGTGGTCGGGGCCGCCGCGCAGCAGGGGCCGTCCGGCCAGCCGGCGGGCGAGCAGCACCAGGACGACGTCCACTCCGGTGAGGGCCGTCAGCGCGAACAACACCCCCGCGCTGGAGGCCGGTTCGTGCCCGGTGCGGGCGACCACGGCCGCCGAGGCGAGCACGAACCCGGTGAACAGGGAGCCGCACGAACCGAGCCCCACGCGCGCGGGAGGCCAGTTGTGCATCAGGAACCCGGTCAGCGCGGCGGCCAGCACGCTCAGCAGCGCGGCCAGCCCGTCCATCACCTCGACCGCCGCCAGCACCCCCACCCCGAAGGCGGTCACCACGCCGACGGTGCCGGCCAGCGCGTCCGCGTGGTCGAGCGCCCGGAACCCGGCGGCGACGAAGACGATCCAGCCGACCGCCAGCAGCCCGCCCAGGACGCCGGTCTCCGCGTACGGCACCACGCAGGCCGCCGACACGGCCGTACCGCCGACCAGGAACCGTGCCTTGACGCGCCGCACGTCGGCGATCAGACCCAGCAGGGCGACCGCGGCCCCGGCGACGAGCAGCCCGCGGATGTCGTCGGCGACCGGGGCCATCCCGGTCCACCCCCCGGCCGCCGTGACCAGGCAGACGGTGAGGACCACGGCCGCGCCGCCGAACAGCGGAACGGGCCTCTGCCGCCGCCGGTCGACGATCCCGAGGCGCAGGGCCGGGGCGCGCAGCAGGGCGGCGAGCACGGCGGCGAGGAGAAGGGCGGTGGTGGCGGCAGCGATCCCGTAGAGCACGGTTCCAAACTAAGCCGAATGTCATGATATTTGGTGAATAACGCCACGGGCTCGGCGCGCCGTCCCGGGATGGTTACTGAGGTCTGCCTCAGTAGCACAGATCACCGCACGGCTGACTACAGTGCGGCACAGAATTGCGGGTAGTCTCAGAGGACCAGATAAGTTACCGCTTAGTAATCTCGCTCGAAGACTCCCCTCGCAGGCCCGAGGAGCCCCCAAATGCAACTCGCCGCGATCATCGTGTCGCTGGTCCTGACCGTGGTCGGCGTCGCGCTGCTCGCACGCGCCATCGGCCAGTTCGTCCGGTACTTCAAACTCGGTCAGCCGGTCCCGGCCGGTACCCGTACCGACAACCCCTACCAGCGCAGCGTGACGCTGGTGAAGGAGTTCCTCGGCCACACCCGGATGAACCGGTGGGGCATCGTCGGCTTCGCCCACTGGTTCGTGGCAGTGGGCTTCCTGACGCTCCCGCCGACCCTGGCGCAGGCCTTCGGTCAGCTCTTCCAGGCGGACTGGGTGCTGCCGCTCATCGGCGACTTCCTGCCGTTCGAGCTGTACATCGAGTTCATCGGTGTGATGACGATCCTGGGCATCGCGGTGCTCATCGTGATCCGCCTGCTGAACCTGCCGTCGCGGCCGGGCCGCAAGTCCCGCTTCGCGGGCTCCAAGGCCGGCCAGGCCTACTTCGTCGAGTACGTCATCCTCACCATCGGCCTCGCGATCTACGTACTGCGCGGCCTCGAGGGCGCGCTGCACCACGTGGAGCACTACGAGGCCGGGTACTTCGCCTCGTACCCGCTGGTCCTGGCGTTCAAGGGGCTGAGCGTCGGCACGCTGCAGAACCTGGTCTACCTGGTCGCGATGATCAAGATCGGGACCTCGTTCGTCTGGATGATCGTGGTCTCGCTCAACACCAACATGGGCGTGGCCTGGCACCGCTTCCTGGCGTTCCCGAACATCTGGTTCAAGCGCGAGGCGAGCGGCGGGACGGCCCTCGGCGGCCTGCAGCCCATGACGTCCGGCGGCAAGCCGATCGACTTCACCGACCCCGGTGACGACGACGTCTTCGGCGTCTCCCAGGTCGAGCAGTTCTCCTGGAAGGGTCTGCTCGACTTCTCCACCTGCACCGAGTGCGGACGCTGCCAGTCGCAGTGCCCGGCCTGGAACACCGGCAAGCCGCTCTCCCCGAAGCTGCTGATCATGTCGCTGCGGGACCACGCCCACGCCAAGGCGCCCTACCTGCTCGCGGGTGGCGGCAAGACCATGGAGGGCGAGGAGAAGGCGTCCGAGGAGCAGCTCGCCTCGGTGCCGGCCGCCGCTCTGGCGGAGGCCGAGCGGCCCCTCATCGGCACCGCCGAGGAGAACGGCGTCATCGACCCGGACGTGCTGTGGTCCTGCACCACCTGCGGTGCCTGTGTCGAGCAGTGCCCGGTGGACATCGAGCACGTCGACCACATCGTCGACATGCGCCGCTACCAGGTGATGATCGAGAGCGCGTTCCCGTCCGAGGCGGGCACGATGCTCAAGAACCTGGAGAAGAAGGGCAACCCCTGGGGCCTCGCCAAGAAGCAGCGCCTGGAGTGGCTCAAGGAAGTCGACTTCGAGGTGCCGGTCGTCGGCAAGGACATCGAGGACCTCTCCGAGGTCGAGTACCTGTACTGGGTCGGCTGCGCCGGCGCCCTGGAAGACCGCGCCAAGAAGACCACCAAGGCCTTCGCGGAGCTGCTGCACATGGCGGGCGTCAAGTTCGCGATCATGGGCGGCGACGAGAAGTGCACCGGTGACTCCGCCCGCCGCCTCGGCAACGAGCCCCTCTTCCAGGAGCTCGGCATGGAGAATGTCTCCGCGCTGAACATGGCGTTCGGCGAGGAGATGGACGACGAGGGCAACTTCACCGAGGAGTCGAGGAAGCCCAAGTCGGCCAAGAAGATCGTCGCCACCTGCCCGCACTGCCTCAACACCCTGGGCAACGAGTACCCGCAGCTCGGCGGCGACTACGAGGTCATCCACCACACCCAGCTGCTCCAGCACCTGGTGGACGAGGGCAAGCTGGTCCCGGTGACGCCGGTCGAGGGCATCATCACGTACCACGACCCCTGCTACCTGGGCCGCCACAACAAGATCTACACGCCCCCGCGCGAGATCATCGCCAGCGTCCCGGGTATCCGCAACGAGGAGATGCACCGCCACAAGGAGCGCGGCTTCTGCTGTGGCGCCGGTGGCGCGCGGATGTGGATGGAGGAGCGGATCGGCAAGCGCATCAACAACGAGCGTGTCGACGAGGCCCTCTCCGTCAACCCGGACATCGTCTCCACCGCCTGCCCGTTCTGCCTCGTCATGCTGACCGACTCGGTCAACGGCAAGAAGAACGACGGCAAGGCCAAGGAGTCCATCCAGGTCGTCGACGTCGCCCAGCTGCTGCTGGAGTCCGTCAAGACCCCGGTCGACGACGAGCCCCCGGCCGGCGGGACCGACGCCGAGAGCGAGCCGGAGCCGCAGCCGGTGAAGTAGGCGGTGAGGCAGCCGGTGAAGCAGCCGGTGAAGTAGGCGCCACGGATGTTCGACGCCCCCATGTCCCGACCGGGCATGGGGGCGTCGCCGTACGCGCTCAGCGCAGGCTGCGCATCGAGGTGAGGATGTAAACGATCAGGACGAGGAAGAAGCCGCCCCCCGCGAAGAGCAGCTCCACGACATGCGGGTCCTCGCCGAGCAGAAGGGGCCGCCAGCCCAGGAACACGCCCGCGGTCAGCGCGGCGCGGACCGTCTGAGCGAGCGGCGACCAGGCCAGCTCCTGCAAGTCGTCGGCGTCGGCCACCAGCGTGAAGACGGGTGTCAGGACAGCGCCGAAGACCACCGCGACGAGGATGAAGGCGAACAGCATCATGCCGCCGGAGTCGGTGTCCGGGAACGCCTTCCAGCGGCCCTCGGCGATCATCGGCAGGTCCCTGTCCTCGTGGACGTACCCCCCGAGGCCCGTCGCGGACCGCGCCCACAGCACGTCGACCTCGTCCCCCTTGCGCGGCTTGCCGAGCGTGTACGCACCCTTCACGGTGAGCCGTTCGGGCCCGCCCGGCACCGACACGACGAGCCGCGACGAGTACCCGCGTACGACGTTCTCGTCGTCCACGTCCGCCCGTACCTTCCCCGGCTCCAACACGACGGTCGCCGCACTCACCTCGGCGCCCGCGTCCCGCAGCGTCTCGGCCTTGCCGCCCGCCTCCGAGACGCTCCACATGCCGACGAAGACCGCGCCCGAGGCGAACGCCACGAGCACCCAGACGGCGGCGGTGCGGAGCTTGGTCCAGATCTCGTCGCCCGGGAAGGAGAGCTCGTGCGCGTCCTCCCAGTCGCTCCAGTCGTCCCAGCGGCCCCGGTTGTTCTCCCGCTCCTTGCTCAGCGAGACCGCGCCCGTGCCCGTGCCCGCGCCGCGGAGACGACGTCGACGCCACCAGGCGACCGACGCCGGAACCCGCAGCACCCACAGCAGCAGCGCCCGCACGACCGCACACCCCGCCGCGACCGCACCCCACACCACCGGGCCGTTCCACGGCTGGGGAGTGGGCGCGACGCCCAGCAGCCACGTACACGCGACCGCGGTCGCCACCCACGCCCCCAGCGCGCACAGCCGCACCGACCAGACCAGCACGAACAGCATGGGCGGCCCCCCTCCCCCTCGTCGACGCCCACGGATCGTCGTCGCACGTACGTCGAACAGATGCCTCACCCGCCCGGTCGCTGTCAATGGGGCCGCTGAGGCGAGAGGTGCGCCGACGGAGCCCGGATCTCGACGGGTGCGCAGGCGGAGCCCGGCGGTCCGGATCTCGACGACGGGTTCGCCGTACTTCGGCTTCAACTTCGCGGACTGACCAGGCGGTTCGTACGAGCGGCCCGTACGAGCGGCCCGTACGAGGTTTGTACGCGGTCCGCACGCGGTCCGTAGGGACCGTTCGCACGGGTCTGTACGACTGCCCGGCCGCCGCCGCGCCCTCCGGACCGCCGACCAGCCATTCGGCCCTTCGCCGACGGCACCGACCCGCCACCCTGAGGAACCCCTGTGGCTCCCCCTAGGGGATGTCACAGCTCGGCCGCAAAGCCGGGCCCGGAACGCCGGGCCCGGCACGTCACTCTCCGGGACCAGGTACGTTCGAAGACGTGGCTGGATTCAGGATCGGACGCGGCCGGGACAACGGCGCTCCTCACGCGCGACCGCAACAACCTCCGTACGGGCAGCAGCAAACGCCCCCGGGGCCGTCGTACGGCTCACCCCAGGGGCCGTCGCACGGCTACCCGCCGGCGCCGCAGCCCTACCCGGGGCAGCAGCAGTACGGCGGCGGTGCCCCGCAGGCCGGTGGCTACGACGAACCCGAGTACTTCGGCGACGGCGGCGCCTACCCGCCGCAGCCCGGGCCGGACCCGTACGCCGCCAACAACCCGGGGCACACCCAGGCCTTCTCGGTCGGCGAGGACCCGTACAACCAGGGCGGCACCTACCGCGCCGGCGCGGCCCCCGCGGCCCCGGTCGGCCCCCGCCTGCACTGGAAGGACCTCCTGCGGGGTGTCTTCCTCGCGCCGAACCAGACCTTCCTCCAGATGCGCGACTACACGATGTGGGGCCCGGCCCTCGTCGTGTCGTTCATCTACGGCCTGCTCGCGGTCTTCGGATTCGACGGCGCCCGCGAGGAGGCGATCAACGCCACCCTGTCGAACGCGGTCCCGATCGTCCTGATCACCGCGGTCGCGATGGTGCTGAGCTCCTTCGTCCTGGGCGTGGTCACCCACACCCTGGCCCGTCAGCTCGGCGGCGACGGCGCCTGGCAGCCCACGGTCGGCCTCTCCATGCTGATCATGTCCCTCACGGACGCCCCGCGCCTCATCGTCGCCATGTTCTTCGGCGGCGACGCGTCCTTCGTCCAGCTCCTCGGCTGGGCCACCTGGGTCGCGGCCGGCGCCCTGCTGACCCTGATGGTCAGCCGCTCCCACGACCTCCCGTGGCCGAAGGCCCTCGGCGCGGCGGCGATCCAGCTGATCGCACTGCTGTCGATCGTGAAGCTGGGCACGTTCTAGGCGTATCGCCGATACGAGAGGGCTCCCGGTAACCGACCGGGAGCCCTTTGAGCCCTTTGACCTCTTTGCTTTTAGCCCTTGCCGGCTAGAAATCCGCGTCCTCCTCGGAGGGACGCACCGGCGCGTACTGCGTCAGCTCGCCGCCCCGGATCATCCACAGGCGGAAGAACGACTCCTCCTGATCCATGATCAAAAGCTGTACGGCATGAGGCTCCCGCCACGGCGCCCCGGCGACCCGCTGCCGGAGAGCGTCGAGATCGGCATGGTTGAGGACGCCCGCCCAGACCGCGCACTCGGGATGCTTCCCGCCGCCCCACCCTGAATCCGGACCGGTGATCAGACGCAGGAACCCGACACCGCGCACGCCCGGCACGCCCGGCTGCTCACGCCACGGAGCCTCATCCCGCAGCCAGTCGCTCAGGGCGTCGACGTGCGCCCCGTCGGAGAGATCCGCCGAGATCATCACGTGGGCGACCCAGCTCATGCCCCCGGCCGTTCCCGCGTCAAAGCGCTTCCTTGTTCTCCCTGGGCGCGGTCCCCGACTTGTGTACTGGAGGCAACACACTCCAGGGGAAGTTGATCCAGTCGTCGGTGCGCTTCCACACGTACTCGCACTTCACCAGCGACTGCGACTTCTCGTAGATGACGGCGCTGCGCACCTCGGCGACGGTGTCGAGGCAGAAGTCACGCACCAGCTTGAGTGTCTTGCCGGTGTCGGCGACGTCGTCGGTGATGAGGATCTTCTTGGAGGAGAAGTCGATGACGTTGGGGACGGGCGCGAGCATGACGGGCATGTCGAGGGTCGTCCCCACGCCTGTGTAGAACTCCACGTTCACCAGGTGGATGTTCTTGCAGTCGAGGGCGTAGGCGAGTCCTCCGGCGACGAACACGCCGCCCCGCGCGATGCTGAGCACGATGTCGGGCTCGTAGCCGTCGTCGGCGATGGTCTGGGCCAGCTCGCGCACGGCGGTGCCGAACACGTCGTACGTCAGGTTCTCCCGGACGTCGCTCATATCGCCGCCCTCACACCTGGGTCCGGTGGAAGTTGAGGAAGGACCGGGAGGCGGTGGGGCCGCGCTGACCCTGGTACCGGGACCCGTACCGCTCGCTGCCGTACGGGAATTCGGCCGGCGAGCTCAGCCGGAACATGCACAGCTGACCGATCTTCATACCGGGCCACAGCTTGATGGGCAGGGTGGCGAGGTTGGACAGCTCGAGGGTCACGTGCCCGGAGAACCCGGGGTCGATGAACCCGGCCGTGGAGTGCGTGACCAGGCCGAGCCGGCCGAGGGAACTCTTGCCCTCGAGCCGGGAGGCGAGATCGTCGGGCAGCGTGATGACCTCGTAGGTCGAGGCGAGAACGAACTCCCCGGGGTGCAGGATGAACGGCTCGTCCCCCTCCGGCTCGACGAGCCGCGTGAGGTCCGCCTGCTCGATGGCCGGGTCGATGTGGGGGTACCGGTGGTTCTCGAACACCCGGAAGTAACGGTCGAGCCGTACGTCGATACTGGACGGCTGCACCATGGATTCGTCGAATGGATCGATCCGCACGCGCCCGGCGTCGATCTCGGCCCGGATGTCCTTGTCTGAGAGAAGCACGCCCCGAGGATACGCAAGGCGCGCGGACCGACCACCATCGGACGGCCAGCGCGCCTGGTATCCATCCCTCAGCGCTTCTCCAAGGTCACCGGCACCGCACTGCGGAGCCGCGCACACCGTGGACACCGGACGAGCCGCCCGGGACCGAGCCGCTCGGCCTGCTGCATCGGGAACGAAGTGGTGCTGAACACGTGCCCGTCGGCACATCGGACGACGGTGCGCTCCATCAAGTCCATGAGTCCCTTCCCCAAGAGCCGCGTCTGGGCTACTGCTTGCCTGACGACAAAAGCCACATTACGGGATCAAAGAGACGACCCTCCAGGCGGCACTCCGACCCACCCGGCCCCTCTCCCACGTCTCCACCGTACGCCCCAACTCCGGCCCCCCGCAGCCCCGTCACACCCCCCACGACGCGACAGGGCCCACGGCTTCAGCGCCGGGGGCCCCACATGAGGTAAAGTGACCACGCGTTCCGACACCGGTTCCGACCGGCGTCTTACGCGGGTGTAGTTTAATGGTAGAACATCAGCTTCCCAAGCTGAGAGCGCGAGTTCGATTCTCGTCACCCGCTCCACGCGAAACCCCCGGGTCAGGGATCCGGGGGTTCTTTGTCGTCTAGACCGGTGGGCCGGTCGCGCACCACAACCGCACCATTAGCTCTCGGCAGCAGCCTCCTCGCGGTGGTGCGCGGGGTCGTCCGTGTGGCACTTCGCACGCTCGGCGCACACCAGGTCGTCGAGCCCGGCAGCCACCTCCCGCTGCCCGCTCCTCGTCGGAGTGCTGGTAGACCAGCGCGGCCTTCTCGGAGGACTGCCCGGCTCGGACCATCGTGTCCTCGAGGGTGGCGCCGGAGCGGGCCGAAAGGGTGTGCCCGGTGTGACGGCGGTCGTGGAAGCGGTATCCGTCCGGGAGGCCAACGACCCCGCGAGCCCTGCCACTTCCGACCGAAGGAGGTGCGCCGGACGGGAGCGCAGGTTCGGGCCGAGGGCCGCCCACGCCTTGAGCTTGCCCTCGTAGGAGTGCTTGATGTGCTCGATGACGATCGAGGGGGTGACGAAGGTGGCGTCGGGGAAGGCGTCGGCAAGGACCTCGCCTGTTCTTGCTGCCGGCCGGGAAGTCGAGGTCGAGGACCTTGAAGGAGAGGGGGCGGCGGTGAGGGCGGCCAGCCGCCGGTCGATCTCGTCGGCGGTGGCGTGGCCTTGGGCCAGGGTGGCGACTCGGTCGCGGTCCGCGGCGCGGGACGTCCACCGGCCCTGGGTACGCCGCACCGAACCCCACCGCCTCACCCGGCCCCCGACCGCCACGGGTTTCGCAACCTCCGCGACGCGACCGCCGCGAGACCGGCGGCCGCGCCGAAACCCACACGCCCGGGCCCTGGACGGCCTCCCGGCTCGAAGAGCAGGCCCCAGGCCAGGCGTCACGACGTCGGCAAGACGGTCAACTCGCTGAGTCTATCAAGGAACGCCCAGCTCACCGAGGCAACCGTCAAGCTCAGGCGGCCGTGTGGGTGGCCATGACTTCCACCCCTCTGGTGGGGAGCAAAGGGAGGCGGAGAAGGACCCGTCAGCCCTGGGTGCCGTCCTGGTCGACGGGGTACAGGCCGAGCACGCCCTTCGGGTCGGAGGGGTTCACGCCCTTGACGTCGCCGACATAGAGGTTGACGCGGGCCTTGTAGCGGTCGAGGGCGGTGCGGTTGTTCATGAACTCGCCGAGACCGAGCGGGTTCATGTTCTCGTAGTCGAAGATGCCCTTGCGGCCCGCCGGCGCGGCGACGTCGGTGCGGGCGCTCCAGGTGCCGATGGAGTTCTGTTGGGCATCCTTGGACAGCAGCCAGCTCAGGTAGAGCTTGGCGGCGGCCTTGTGCGGGGCATCCTTGAGGATGGCACCGGTCTGCGGCCAGGCGACCCACGGCGACCTCTTCGGCAGGGTGGTCTCAGCGACGCCCGGGGCGCCTCCGCTCGTGCCGAAGCTCGCCACGTAGTCACCGGAGCCGACCAGGTCGGCGGAGTCCTGGGTGCCGCGTACGAACTTCGGGTTCTGGGCGAGCAGCTTCTTCAGATAGTCGAAGCCGTACTTGTCGGTGAGCTGTTTGAAGTAGTAGAGGACGGCGTCGTCGTCGTTCGGGTAGGTGAAGACGAGCTTGTTCTTGAACTCGGGCTTGAGGAAGTCCTTGGCCTCGACGGGCGCGTCGTCACCGAGCTTGGTGGCCGTGACGTTGGAGAAGGCGAAGAAGAACAGGCCGGTGTAGTAGCCGTCCTTGTCCTTGATCTGGTCGAAGACCTTGTTCCAGCCGACCGGCTTGTACTTCTGCAGCACGCCTTCCTTCTTCCAGCGCGGGAAGTCGTCGACGGTCTGGAGGTGGACGACGTCGGCAACCACGTGGTGCTCGGCGATCTGGTTGTCGACGCGGGCGTCGTGGTTCTTGCTGAAGTCGACGACGATGTCGACCTTCATCTTGGGGAACTTCTTGACGAACGCGTCCTTGAGGTAGTCCGCCTGGCCCGGCTTGTCACCGCCGGCGTAGACGACCAGGCGGCCGCCCTCGGCCACGGCTTCCTTGTACAGCTTCTGCAGCTGGTCTTCTTCACTCGTGGGCTTGGGGGCGGACTTGGGGGAAGGGGTGGCGGCGGCGACGGTGGCACCGCTCGCGGCCAGGACGCCCAGGGCGACGGCGACGGCCCATGCCTTGTGGGGGGACTTCACACTCGACTCCTTCGTGGTGGGGCAGGAAGGGGAAGCAGCTTGATAGTTCAAGCATCTACCTTCACCTTAGGGTCGATATTGCAAATCTGCAAGATATTGCGATGGGTGCCTGGGTGGTCGCGCAGAGAAGTCGGGGAGGGGGTGTGGGAGTTCGGCAGGCTCGTCTCTGCCTCTGGAGGGAGGTCAGCGGCGCCAGGGGAGGTCGGCGGGGAAGGCCGGGCGGTCCGGGCCCGTGAGGCCGGCGAGGATGATCTCGCACGCTTCACCGAAGGCGCGCGCCTGCTCGGGCGTCAGCCGGTCGAAGACGGCAGCCCGGACGGTGGCGACGTGACTGGGGGCGGCCTGCTCAAGGGCGGTCAGCCCCTCCTCCGTCAGCACGGCGAGCTGGGCCCGCCCGTCCCCCGGCGCATCCTCGCGGCGCACCCAGCCGCGCTCCTCCATGCGGGTGACGGTGTAGGAGAGCCGTGTCCGGGCGATCTTCAGCTGTTCGGCGAGGTCTGTCATGCGCAGCCGTCGCTCTGGGGCCTCCGAGAGGAACACCATCACCGAGTAGTACAGGTGGCTGAGGCCGGACTTGTGTCGCAGTTCCTGGTCGAGAGCGTCTTCCAGTACCAGGCCGAGGTCGCGGTAGGCACGCCAGGCGCGCTGCTCCTCGGGGGAGAGCCAACGGGGTTCCATGGATCGCACTCTAGTGAGAGCTGCTTCGAGGGTCGTCTCTCCGACCGGGTTCCGGGGCCTGAAGGCGCCGGGGAGTGATTGCCGGAACGCGCGGAAGAGCCGGATCTTGTCGTCGGATGCCGACGACGTCACGTCCTGGGTGGCCGGCCTGATCCAGCAGCGCCTGGGCACACACCTTGGCCCACACCTGCCGGGTGACTCGGCCGGACCCTGCCTCGTACCGAGCCGCCGCCGTGAGAGCCAGGCCTGGGTGGCCTGCCGCGCAGGGGAGCCGGCCGAGCGAGAGCAGCGGGCGCTTCACATCGGCCTTGCTCGCATCGCCTTGGCACTGCCGGTCAGCCTGATGCCGTAACAGACGCCCTCGACGAGCGACGTCCGTCAGTACGCGACGGTGATGCGGCGGCGGATCGCCGTGCCGTCGACGAGCGGCCGCTAGCCGCTCTCCGGCCGGCAGTCCGCCTCGACGGCGCCGGTGGCCCACTGGATCCCGCCCAACAGGTGCTGACGGACGGCGGGTTCGGCGAAGGACTCCTTGCTGTGGCCGATGCCGGTGTAGAAGGAGCGGCCGCCCTGGTAGTTCTGGCACCAGGCGATCGGATGGTCGCCGTTCATGGTGCCGCCCCAGTACGAGGACTCGTCGACGGAGGCCAGGACGCGGACCCGTTCCCGGGGATTCGAGCGGAAGTTGTACCACTCGTCGGTGCGGTTCCAGGTGGTGGGCAGGTCAGCGGTCGCCGGGTGGGCGCGGTCCTCGACGTGCACCGTGGCACGCATCGGCCACCACGGATGCGACTCGAAGTAGGCACCGACGAGCCCTCCGTAGAACGCCCAGTCGTACTCGGTGTCGGCGGCCGCGTGGATGCCGACGTAGCCCCCGCCACTGCGGATGTAGCCCTCGAAGGCCGTCTCCTGGGCGGCGTTCAGGACGTCACCGGTCGTCGACAGGAACACGACCGCGTCGTAGCGCCCGAGGTTGTCGGCCGTGAAGTTTCCGGCGTCCTCCGTCGCGTCGACCGTGAAGCCGCCCGTCTCGCCGAGCTGTTTCACCGCCGCGATGCCGGCGGAGACCGAGCCGTGGCGGAAGCCGGCCGTCTTGGAGAACACCAGCACCCGTGTGCCGTCCTGCTTCGCCTGTGACACGGCCGGTCCCGAGACGCAGCCCAGGAGCACGGCCGCTCCGACGACTGATGTTGTCAGTCGGTTGATCGATCGCATGCTGTGTATGTCCCTCTCATCCGGTGGTGAATGTGAAGTCGAGTGGCGACCTCTGCGCACTCGCTCCGACGCGAACGGTGATCACGCCCATACGGGCCGGACGGTGAGGTTCTCCAGCTGCGCGGAACCCCCTGCGGGGAAACCTGGCCGGTGTCCGATGCCCGGGAACACCACTCCCTCGCCCCAGCCCGGATCCGCCGCTGCCGGCCGGGGCGGTGGCAGCGCGCGGGCCGCTTCCGGCCGGGGCGGTGGCACCGCGCGGACGGCCGTTTCGTTGTCGAGTCGCGCGCCGAGACGACCGGTTGCTGAACGACCGGCCGAGCTGCATCGGGCGTCCGGCGAACCGGACCCGGATGCGTTCGTCACAGCGGACATGGGGTGTGGTCTCCGTCGACATGGGGGGTGGGGAGGCCGTTGGAGCGGAGTGTCCGGAGACGTTACTTGAGGGTTCACGCTCACAGGTCGACTGCCGTGAACTGTGGGGATTTCCCTACGGCTTGATAGGAACTTGCGGCCGGAGGTTTCGCGACGTCGAGGCGGATGAGCGTCAAACGTGCGACGGGGTGCCGTGTGCGGCAGGCGATTCACATCGGCCTTGCTCGCGTCGCCTTGGCACTGCCGGTCGGTCTGGCGTCGAGATCCTGTCCGGCATGGGGCAGGAAGGCGCTGTTGTGTCTGATCGGCAATTCCGACACCGGCAGGGCTGTGCACTCACAAGCCCGCCCGACTTGGACATCCGAACCAGCCGGCCAAGCGCAGAGCCCGCTCACACTCGCTTCCGCCCACCGCGCTTCGAAGCCGTGCCCTAGCGTGCCCGTGAGAGCGGACAACCACGAGGACCCGCATCTCTCACGCCTGCTCGTGTGGCTTGACGATCTGGCTGCCCTCCAACCGGGAGCAGCCGCTGACCGAACATCAGCTGATCAAACCGGACACCCCGCGAGAACGACGCAGCCCTGGCGGCGTGGCCCACCGGTGGGACCTGCGACCCCGCCCATGGTCACGCTCCGGGGTGCAGCCCGAGCCAGCCCGTCGTGGGGTCGCCCTTGACCTCGCCGAAGTACAGGGCGAACGTCTGCTTCCAGCGCTCCACTTCGGCACGGTCGGCCATGAAGCGGGGGAAGCCGTCGAGGTGGGCGTTCGGGTACTCCCAGATCGGCTTCAGCCCGCCCGCGGGAGTGACGTCGGTCCGTACCGACCAGCCGAAGCGGGCTGCTTGCTGCCGTTCGGCGGACAGCACCCAGTTGATGTAGAGCTTGGCCGCGGTCGGGTTCTTGGCCTGTCTCAGGACCGCGAGGCGCTGCCCCCAGGCCACGAACGGATGCCCGTCGGCCACCGCCCACCGCACGGGCTGCGACGCCGACGCCGCCAGGGACCCCGACCCGCCGACACCGATCGCCGCCTGGCCGCCGCTCACCGCGTCCTCGGGGAAATCGGTGCCCCGCCCGAACCGCACGTCCTGTGCGGCCAACCGGGCCACCCAGTCCCAGCCGTACCGCTCGGCGTACAGCGTGTAGAGATACAGGACCGCGTCGTCGTCATGCGGGTACGACGAGGCGATCTTCCCCTTCCACTTCGGGTCGACCAGGTCGAGCGGAGTGCGCGGCGCGTCCGAACCGACCGCCGCCGGGCCGTACATGAAGCTGAAGCCGATCACCGCGCCCGCCACCCAGGCGCCCTGCGGGTCCCGGAAGCGGTGGTGCAGCTTGGAGAACCCGGCGGGCTTGTAGGGCAGCAGACGGCCTTGCTCCTTCCAGCGCGCGAAGTCGTGCAAAGTCTGCAGCTGGACGAGGTCGGGGACGAGGCTGCCGGTCGCGAGCTGGTTGTCGACACGGGTGCCGTGGTACTTGCTGTAGTCCACGACAAGCGTCATGTCGATGCCCGGGAAACGCCGCGTGAAGCCCGCCTTGACGGCGTCCAGCTGGTTCGGCGTGTCACCGCCGGCGTAGAGCACGAGCTTGCCGCCCTCGGCGAGGGCGGCCCGGTACAGCTCGTCGAGCGTCCTGGTCTCCTCGGGGCCGGAGGCGTGCCGGGGCGCGGAAGGAGAGGCTGTGGCCGGAGCCGCGGCGGCGCCGAGACCGAGGGCGGCACCCGCGCCCGTGGCGAGGACACGTCGCCTGCTGAGGAATCTGGACATGTAGGAAAGACCTACCTCTCTGCTGGGGGGAAGCACGAGGTCCGGCGCCATGGGCACGGGCCATGACCAGGGCGTATGCCGAGTGCAGATAGCGCGTGGTCCCTACGGGGTCTCCGGTACTCGGACGGACCGCCGGACGTGGTGGCGATCCTGCCGCTGTTCGCCACCGGCAACGAGCCACTGCTTTCCCTACGAGCGGTCTTCCTACGACTGACAGGGACAGGCTATGGAGAGGGCGGAGCAGGAGTTTGCCCGGTTCGTGCGAACTTGGTCCGGTTGACGTTGGCGGCGAGCCCCACCGCCGGATGCCGAGCCCACACCGAGCGGGGTATAAGGCGCCTCGGCTCAGACCTTCTCCGGACTCACGCGGGTGACCGCACCGGCCCCGTCGCCCTGTGGACGGCCGGCAGCACCGCTGCGCCAGAGTCCCGGGCGTGGGGGTCGGTCGCCTCGTAGGTCACGGTCCGCCCGAGCCGGGTGCTGA
This sequence comes from Streptomyces resistomycificus, assembly GCF_001514265.1. Taxonomy (GTDB): domain Bacteria; phylum Actinomycetota; class Actinomycetes; order Streptomycetales; family Streptomycetaceae; genus Streptomyces; species Streptomyces resistomycificus. The sequence goes on from NZ_KQ948991.1 coordinate 286,523, forward strand.
ACACCTCGGCCAGGTCCTCTCCGCTGATGGCCGGGTACTGTCCGGCGGAGACCACACCGGTGACGTCCGCGACCCGGTCCCGGTTACGCACTACACCCGAACGCGGGTGGCCACAGCGCTTTCGGGACGGTCAGGCCACCGCGTTCAGCAGGTCGGCCAGCACATCAGGCCGTTCCAGGGCGATGAAGTGGCCGGCCTTCGGCACCTGCGTGAACTCGGCGGCTGGCAGCAGCTTCTTGTTGGCCTCCCGGTCCGAGGGCCGGGACCAGTCCTTCTCCCCGTAGACGAGGTGGACGGGCGCCTTGACCTCGGGGTAGCGCGAGCGGGCCGCGATGAGGCTGGGCAGGGCCTGGTACACGGCCCGGGCGACGGTGGGGTAGCCGGGGCGGCTGCCCACGCGGAGGAGCTCGTCGAGGTAGTCCTCGCGCAGGGCGCTCTTGTCGCCGAGGCCGCCCTGAAGGATCGCGCGCACGACGGGCTTGGGCTGGACCCCGGCCATCACGGGGCCCACGCCGGGTGCGAGGACACCACCGACCACCACCCGGGCGAGGAGGCTGGAGCGGGAGATGCCGCCGCGGAAGTCGTAGGTGTTGACCGCGACGACGCGTCGGACGCGCTCGGGGAGATCGGCCGCGGTGGTCAGGGCCAGCACCGCGCCCATGGACTCGCCGACCAACGTCACGTCGTGCAGGTCGAGTTCGGTCAGCAGCCGCTCGACGCCCGCACGCATCGCGGGTTCGTCGTACGACGCCCCGGGCACGATCTCCGAGTAGCCCATCCCCGGCAGATCCAGGGCGTAGACCGTGTAGTGGTCCGCGATCAGCGGGATGAGGAGGCGGAAGTGCTCGGCCTGGGTGCGCACGGTGTGCAGCAGGACCAGGGGGGCGCCGGTGCCCGCCTTGAGGTAGCGAAGCTGTCCCTCACGGCCGCCGCGAGGGGGGATCGTGTGGCTGGTGGTCCCCGGAATGTGGATCGTGGGACGTGACTCTTGGTTGGGCATCTCGCCGACTCCTTGTGGGTGAGGGGGGCACCAAAACGGTCACGACTCGCTCCGGAGAGCGTGAAACCGATCGGTTTCCAGTAGAGTAAACCGATCGGTTTCCAGGCGCAAGTCCGGGCGAGGCCCGGTTCACCGGAGCGGTCCGCGCCCGTGACCGCCTGCCGCCTGGGATGACGAGCTCTCCGCCGGTCTGACCGGCGGCGCTATCGCTGCTCAGCGTGACCTTCACCGACCCGGCCGAAAGGCCGAAAGCCTTCGGCATCTTCAGTGCGTTGTCAGATGCGGGCGCCGCGGTCGGACTCCTGCTCGGCGGCATGCTGACCGAGCCCTCGCCGGAGACCTCCGGAAACCGATCGGTTTTCATTTCGTCCACTCCGGGTTAACCTCACGACATGAGCACCGAAGTGAAACTGAGCCCCAGGGAGCGGCTGCTGGAGGCGGCGGCCACGCTCACCTACCGAGACGGCGTCAACATCGGCGTCGAGGCGCTGTGCAAGGCGGCGGGGGTGTCGAAGCGCTCCATGTATCAGCTGTTCGAGAGCAAGGACGAACTCCTGGCAGCGAGCCTGAAGGAGCGCGCCTCCGCCTACGTGGCAACTCTCCTGCCCGCGATGGACGACGGCCGGTCACCCCGCGAGCGGATCCTGCACGTTTTCGAGCAGGTGGAATCGCAGGCAGGAGCGCCCGAGTTCCGAGGTTGTCGGTATCTGGCCGTGCAGATCGAGCTCAAGGACCAGAGTCACCCTGCGAGCCGCGTGGCCCGCCAGGTCAAGGCGAACCTGACGGCCTTCTTCCGCGCCGAGGCCGAGCAGGGCGGGGCGGGCGATCCGGATCTGCTGGCCCGGCAGCTCAGCCTGGTCTTCGACGGCGCGAGCGCCCGCGCGGGGATTCAGGCCGACAACTTGACCGGGCTCGTCGCGCCCACCGTGACGACCCTGCTCGACGCGGCAGGCGTGCACTGACGCATCGCCGCCCAGAAGACTCCCTCACCTCCCGGCACCCACTGGAAGCCCGATGGCGGTAAGCGTGTTGCCGAGCATGCCGCAGGCGAAGAAGCTTGCGGTCTTGTCGGCATCAGCGCCCAGCGACAGGTGCACGGTTTCCCAGATACTCATCCAGCCGGCCCGGACGACCTCACGCGCCGGCGCGGTCGTGCCGCTCAGCGACTGGTCGTGGCGGCTGGTCTACCTCTGGGGCTCGCTCGGCGTCCTGCTCGTCCTGTTCGCCCGCCACCTCAGGGAGTCACCCCGCCGGCTCGAAAGCAGGGGAGAGCACGCCAAGGCCGACGCGGTCCTGCGGGAGATCGAGGCGAGCGTGGCGGCGGAGAAGGGCCCCCTCCCCGAGCCCGCGCCCCCGGTCGACGAAACGCCGCCGGCGAAGGCACCGCTGCGGCTGCTCCTCCAGAAGAAGTACCTGTACCCGACGCTGCTGCTCACGGTGCTGTGGATGACGCAGACCATCGGCTTCTTCGGCTACTCGAGCTGGGCACCCACCCTGCTGGCCAAGGAGGGCTCCAGCGTCGAGAAGTCCGTCTTCTACGTGGCCCTGACCACGGTCGGCGCCCCACTCGGCTGTGACCTGGCGTCGCTGGTCACCGACCGGTTCGAGCGCAAGTGGCGCCTGGTCGTCTTCGGTTCGGTGATCGCGGTGTGCGGCCTGCTGTACGGGCTCACCTTCAACCCGGTCCTCATCCTCGTGTTCGGCTTCCTGGTGAACCTCTTCGAGCGCGGCTACACCGCCCTCGCCTACACCTACTCCCCCGAGCTCTTCGACACCCGCGGCCGCTCCTTGGGCACGAGCGTCTCCTACGGCCTCGGCCGGCTCTCGAACGCCGCCGGCCCACTGATCGTCGCGGCCCTTACACCGGCAACGGCTATCGGAGCGTCTTCTACTTCATCGCCGGCACCTGGATGGTCGGCGCGATCACCCTGGCCGTCGTCGGCCCCCTGACCCGCTCGGCGCGCCTCGCCGAGGCGGAGCGGAAACGTGCGAGCGTCCCTGCCTGAGGCGGGGCGACCCGACCGACGTGGTGGCCGCCGCCCTGCCTGCGATCACCCGGCAACGGCAGGGAGCGACATCCTCGGCAAGCACATCGCGAGCATCACGCTGAAGCCAGAACTCCCGCCGACGGCCCGCGACGACCACCCCAGATGGCTCGACGCCCCCGAGCCGTCGCCGCCGGGACACGGCGGCGACGGGCGGGGGCGTCGCAGGTGGGGGGCGAGGTGGCCGACGGATGCCGGCGGGCAGGCGTGTTACTCGGTCTGCGCGGCGGCGGCGGTCGTCACGTCCGTCACCTTCCAGCGCTGGTTGGTGCCGGAGTTCGCCAGCCATACGCCCACGCCGGCGCCCTCGTTGGTGGACTGGCCGTTGACGTCCGCGAGTCGGCCGGTGGCGGCGTTGACGAGGGTCCAGGTGCCGTCGCCGGTGGTGGACATGATCCACTGGGCGGCGCTGTCGGGGCGGCCTTCGGCGGGCTCGGCCACCAGGGCGCCGTCCCGGACGGCGAGCCGCTTGTCCTCGGAGGCCTCGGCGAAGGTGTAGCGCTTGCGGTTGTCGGTGCCGGTGATCCGCTCCAGGCGCCACTGCTGACCACTGGGGTCGGTGGAGTCGGCGCTCTTGATGACGAGGCCGGTGCCGTTGTCCGCGATGGTGAGGTCCTTGCCGCTCTGGACGCCGGTCAGCCGGTAGGTGTGGCCCTTGCGCAGCTCGGCCGCGTCCTTGGCGACGCCGGAGACTCCCTTGACGAGGAAGGACGTCACGGACTGGGCGGGCACGGTGAGGGTGGCCTGCTTGCCGGTGACCCGGACGGGCCTCTGCTTGTCCAGCTTGCCGTCGGCGCTGGTCACCACCGGGGTGACGGTGGCGTGGGAGGAGATCCGGCCGAACTTCGACAGGTCGAGGGTGACGTCGCGCGCCTCGGTGGTGCTGTTGACGTGGACGACCGTCGCCGCGTTGCCCTTCTTGGAGATGGCCGCGGTGCTGGAGGTGTCGTCCGTCTTGATCAGCCGGTCGCCGGGCTTGATGTAGTGGGTGAAGTTGCGGGCCGTGTCGAACTTCGTGTTCGTGTAGATCGGGCAGGTCTTGAGGGTGTCCGCGGACGTGCAGCTGAACGGGAGCTGGATCTCGCCCCAGTTGCCGCCCTTCGCGGACTCGCCGCCGGGCTTCATGTTGTCGTAGTCCTCGACGGGCTGCCAGAACACCCAGGCGCTGGGCTCCAGTTCACGCAGGTCGTCGACCATGCGCTGGGCCAGGCCCAGGCCGGGCCGCATGTCCGTGAAGCTCTGGCCGTCGCCCCAGTCGCCCTCGACCTCGCTCATCCACAGCGGCTTGTCCGCGGCCTTGGCCAGGTCGCGCACGGTGGTGCGCTGGCCGGTGCCGTAGGTGTGGACGTTCATCTGGCCGACGAGGTCGCGGACCTCCTGGGGGTAGGAGTTCCAGTTGGTGGCGAACAGACCCGGGTTGGTCTCGTCCATCGCGGAGATCTCCGCGTTCGTCCTGGACGCCTCCAGGGTCGGGGCCAGCGCGCGGATCACCTTCTGCTGGAGCTCGGGGCCGATGTGGGCGCCCTCCTGCCGGCCGCCGACGGGCTCACCGTCCGCACCGAGCTTGGTGCCCCAGTAGTTGGTGTTCGGCTCGTTGAACGGGTCGAGCGTGTCGACCTTGATGCCGTGCGCCTTCTCCAGGCGCTCGGTGGCCCCCACCAGGTACTTGGCGAAGTCCTCCACGGACTCGGTCTTCAGCTGGTCCTTGCCCGCGTCGAAGTTGCCGGAGACGTACCCGCTCTCGGTCATGAACCACGGCGGCGAGTTGCTGAACGTCTCCCAGTGGGTGATGTCCTTCTTGATGCGGTCGATCCACCACCGCTGCGTCTTGTCGGCCTTGTTGTTCCAGTCGGCGGGGTCGTCGGCGTCCCACCAGTCGACGTCCTCGCGGGTGGTGCCGGCCGGGGCCTTCCACCAGCCCTCGACCGCCCCTCCGGCGCGCAGGTAGTCCTTGACGTCCGGGGCGTTGCCGCCGCCGATGTTGTAGCGGGCGATGTTGAGGGCGAGGCCGTCGTCCCCGAAGAGGAGCTGGGCCAGCTTCTCGCGTACCGCGGGCGGGTAGTCGCCGGTGGCGTTGGCGAACCAGACCAGGCTCGTGCCCCACCCCTCGAACCTCTCCTGCTGGTAGGAGGGGTCGGGCCGGACGGTGACCGAGGCGGTGGCGGTCGGCTCCGCGGGCGCGGCCGGCACCGAGGTGGCGGCCAGGACGGTCCCGGTGGCGAGGGCCGTGATGCCGATGCCCAGGAGCCTTCTCCTACGGGTGGGGTGTGCCATCTCGAGTACTCCAGCTCTTCTGTGCGCCGCGCGTCCCGGCGGGGAACAGAGATCGGGGCCTGCGTGGTGGGGGTCGGGAGGCGGTATGTTTACGTAAACATCCAGTAGGCGTGATGTCTACACGGTGCGGATCTCGGCGGTCAAGGAGTCTGCCGGGACCGAAAGTTGCGTAGCCGAGCTACCGCGCGCGGTCACGCGACGCTCCGGCGTCGGACACGGGCGAGCCCCCGTCGGACACGGGCGAGCCCCCGTCGGACATGGGCAAGCCCCCGTCGGACACGGGCGAGCCCCGTCGGACACGGGCCAGCCGTCCGGACACGTGCTGGCTCCGCGGCATCGAAGGCCACCTCCCACCGGCCCCACCCGGCCCCACCCGGCCCTGCCCGGCCCCGTCGTGCCTCGCGTCCCTCGAGGTGGCCTGTCTGCCGGGTCGGCCGCACGACGTGTGCGCGGGTCCCGGCCGCTGCTCGTCTAGTGTCCGCGAGTTGTCCGCGAACTCCCCCGGGATTGTCCGTGATCGGTAACGGACGCATCCCGAGGGCGCCGTCGCTCGTCCTGCCAGGTGGTCGCGGGTCGACCGAGGATCGGTGCGGAACTGCGCGAAGGCGGGGCGGACATGGCACGGCACAGCGGCGGGCGGGGCTGGTACGGCAAGGTGGTCGGGGCGGCGCTGGGGGTGACGGTGCTCGCTGCCGGTGCCGCGGCGTGGACCGCGCAGGCCGGTGCCGTGGTCGGATCGTCACCGAAGGCGACCACGTCGGCCACGCCGGCCGGTGACGTCAAGCCGGTCGAGGCGACCATCGCGCACGCGTCGGACGCGGGCAGGCGCGGCGTCAACATCACCATCGACGACGGGCCCGACCCCGTGTGGACCCCGCAAGTCCTCGACGTGCTGCGGGAGCACGGGGTGAAGGCCACGTTCTGCATGGTGGGGACCCAGGCCCAGGCCCACCCGGACCTCGTGAAGAAGGTGGTCGCCGCCGGGCACCGGCTGTGCGACCACTCGGTGTCGCACGACACCACCATGGACAAGCAGTCCCAGGCCTACCAGTCGCAGCAGATCCTCGACGCCGAGCGCATGATCACCGAGGCGTCCGGGGGCGTACGGCCGATGTACTACCGGGCGCCCGGCGGAGCCTTCACCCCCTACAGCCGCACGCTCGCCGCCTCCCGGGGCATGCGCCCGCTGGGCTGGAACGTGGACACCAAGGACTTCGAGCGGCCGGGCACGGACGCCATCGTCGCCACAGTCGAGCGTGAGTTGCCAGGCGGGCCGACACTCCTCTTCCATGACGCGGGCGGTGACCGCTCCCAGACCGTCGAGGCCCTGCGCCGTCTCCTCCCCCAACTCAAGGAGCAGGGCTACTCCTTCGGCTTCCCGGTGCGCTGAGCCCCGCGGGCCGCGGGTGCACCAGTGGCCTGCTCGACTCCGATCCGTGGGGGGGAACCGCTCGAAACCCCCTCGCCGGACGGCCGCCGCCTGCGTAGGGTCCCGCTTCGATGACGGGACGGGGTCGGATGACGGGGGAACAGTGAGCAGGAGACGCTACGTCGCCAGGGGTGTGCCGGGTGGCTACCGCGTCTGGGACAACCGAGGGCGCCGGTGGTGGGGCGATCTCTACGAGTTGTGCCCTGACGATCTCCTGGCCGAGCTCAACGGCCGGGCGGACCAGGCGCGGATCACCGTGCTGATGAAGCGCTACAGGGCACAGAAGCGGTAGGCGCCACCCCGTGTGACGCGTTCTCAGCCGGTCGTGCCGGACGGCGTCGTCCGGGCCCGGGTCCCGGTGGCCGCGGGTGCGTTTTCGGCGCTGCCGGGGGCCAGTCCGCAGGTGCCGGACCTCGATGCCCCGTCCTGGCCCGTCAGTTGTACGACGACCTGGCCCTCGGCGTCCTGGCTGTAGGCGATCGTGCAGGTCAGCTGACGTAGAGCGATGCTGTCCAGGTCCCCCAGGGCGAGGGGCAGGCGGGCCGTGACCCTGCCGTCCGGGGAGGAGTCGACCTTCAGGGCCCCGCCGGGGCGGGCGGTGGGAAGGGAGGTGCTCAGGCCGGCGGCCCGGTCGTCCTCGTGGGGACCGCCGAGCAACGCCAGGACGACTTTCTCGGTCGGCACCAGTCCGGACTCGTCGGCGGAGTTCTGCTCTTCGGCGCCCGGATCGAAGTAGTGGTCGCCGAACTCGGCCGAGGGCTGGGTCGCACGCATGACGGGGCTCACCCCTCCGTCGGGAGTGCGGAAGAAGAGCAGCATGTGGTAATCACGGTCGAGGAAGGCCTGGAAGCTGGCGGGACCGCCCGCCTCGATGACGTCGGTCTCCTGGATGCCGCAGCCACCGATCAGCGGTACGGCGGCCACGAGGGCGACGACGGCGACGGCCGCCGCACGTCGGCGCGTCCGCGCACGCCTCATCCGCCGGCCTCCTCCGTGTGAAGCGGTATCTCGACGGTGAAGACGGCGCCGCCCTCGGGGCGGTTCCCCGCGCGGATCGTTCCGCCGTGCAGCTTCACGTTCTCCAGGGTGATCGCCAGTCCCAGGCCGCTGCCCGCCGAGCGGGTACGCGCCGCGTCGGCCTTGTAGAAGCGGTCGAAGATGTGCGGGAGCGATGCGGGGCGGATCCCGGGTCCGCTGTCCACGACCTCGGTGATCAGCACGGACGGTTCAGGGGAGCGTGCCTCGGTGCGCAGGCCTACGGTGACGGGTGCGCCGCCGTGCCGCAGGGCGTTGCCGACGAGGTTGGCGATCACGACGTCGAAGCGGCGCGGGTCGAGCCGGGCGCGGATGCCGTCGGGGAGGTCGACGCGGACCCGGTCGTCGGTCCAGTGCCGGTTGTGGAGGGTCTTGCGGATCGCCTCGGCCACGTCGACCTCGTCCGCGTTCAGCTCGGCCGCGCGGGCGTCGAAGCGGGAGATCTCCATCAGGTCCTCGACGAGCACGGCGAGCTTTCCGGTCTCCGCGCTGACCAGCCGGACCGCCCGGGCGGTGTCGGAGTCCAGGCCGTCCGCGTCCTCGTCGAGGACCTCCGTGACGGCGAGCATGCCGGCGAGGGGGGTGCGCAGTTCGTGCGAGACGTCGGAGGCGAAGCGGCGGGCGCGTTCCTCGGCCGCGCGCAGTTCCCGTACGGACCGCTCCAGTTGGCCCGTCGACTCGTTGAAGGTGCGTGCCAGGTCCGCCAGTTCGTCGCTGCCCCGTACCGCGATCCGGGTGTCGAGTCTGCCGCTGCCCATGCTCCGGGCCGCCTGGCGCAGTTCCCGCACCGGGCGCAGCACGCTGCGGGCGGCGATCAGACCGGGTATCAGCGCGACGGCGAGGCCGGGCAGGGCGCCGTCCCGGGCGGCCATGAGGAGGGCGTCGACGTTGACCTGCTCGTCGGTCATCCGCATGACGGCGTAGAGGACGAGTCCGCTCGGCAGCACGCTGTCCGGGCTCGTCTTGAATACCATGGGCATGGCGATGGTCAGGTAGGGAACGCCGTCCTTGACGACCCGCTCGAAGCTGCCGTAGGGGTGGGCCCGCGCGGCCCGGCGCAGTTCGGGGGTGATGACGGTGGAGACGGGGTTCTCGCCCGAGGAGGCGCGGATCGAACCGTACTCGGCGAACACCACCCAGGGGTGCGGCTTGCCCCTGCGGGCGATGTCGCGCAGGACGTCCTCCAGGCCTTCGTTCTGCAAGGGCAGGGTGAAGGCGGTCTGCTGTACGTGCTCGCGGAACGACGTGACCGCCGTGTCCTGGGCGGTCTGCAAAACCGCGTTGCGGGCCTCACGGTAGGTCAGCGCGGCCGTCGTCCCCGCACTGACGGCGGCGACCATCAGGAAGGCGAGGAGCAGCCGCGTACGCAGCCCGAACGCCCTGACCCGCGACCGCTCGCCGGAGGTCACGGCCCCCGGCGCGTCCCGCCCGTCCCGCCCGTCCCGCCCTTCTCGTTCGTCCCGTCCGTCTCGTTGTGCGTCCTTGTCGCGGCGCGACCGACCGAGACGTGGGCCGGTGATCACAGCGGTCCGAAGCGGTAGCCGAAGCCCCGCAGTGTCTGGACGTAGCGTGGGCTTCCTGCCTCGTCCTCGATCTTGCCGCGCAGTCGTGCGACGCAGGCGTCGACCAGTCGGGCGTCGGCGTGGAAGCTGTGGTCCCAGACGTGCTCCAGCAGTTGCTGCCTGCTGAACACCTGCTCGGGGGCGGCGGAGAGGTGCAGCAGGAGCTTGAGTTCGGAGGGGGCGAGCGGGAGCGGCCGGCCGGCTTTGGTGACGGTCAGTCCGATCCGGTCGATGGTGAGTTCACCGTAGACCTCGATGGCCGGGCGGCCCGCGCCGCTGTCGTCCAGGCGGCGCAGTACGGCACGGATCCGGGCCTCGATCACCTCGGTGCGGGCGGGCTTGACGATGTAGTCGTCGGCACCGGCTTCCAGGCCGATGACCACGTCGAAGTCGTCGCCGCGCGCGGTGAGCATGATGATCGGCAGCTGGCTGCGCTCGCGGACCTGCCGGCAGACCTGTACGCCGTTCATGCCGGGCAGCATCAGGTCCAACAGCAGCAGATCCGGGCGGAATTCGGCCAGCGCGGCGAGGCCGGCCTCGCCGGTCGCGGCCGCCCGTACCTCGTGGCCGCGGCGGCGCAGACCGAGTTCGACCCCTTCGCGTACGGAAGGGTCGTCCTCGATGAGGAGCACGCGGGGCATCGGCAGTTCTCCCTCGGTGATGGTCAGGTCCGGGTCCATCGTCGGCGTACGCCCGTGAGCAGCGCGTCGAGTTGGGCGAGTCGCAGGGGACGGGCGAGCAGGGCGAAGGTGAGGACGACGACGGCCGCGCCGGCAGTTGCGGCGGCGAGGGCACCCGCCCGCCAAGCGCCCTGGGCCGCGAGGTGACCCAGCGCGGTGGCGGGGACCGCGGCGAGCAGCAGCCGCGCGTGAGCGCCGACGGCGGACGAGCGCAGGGGGCGGGCGACGGCGAGCCGGCGGCTGAGCACCAGGCCGGTCACCACCCAGCCCGCGCACAGTGCCAGGGAGTACGCCGCCGCCATGCCCGTCACGGCCCAGCGGGCCGGCAGCAGGTGTGCGGCGGCCAGGGACAGTCCCGCGTTGAGGGCGACGATCACGAGGTTGAGCAGGAACGGCGTACGGGTGTCGGAGAGCGCGTAGAAGGTGCGGGACAGGACGTACTGGCCCGACAGGGCGATCAGGCCCGGCGCGAAGGCCATCAGGATCCCGGCCATGGCGGCCGTGTCGGCGGCGCTGGTCCTGCCGTACCCGAAGACGAGGGCCATCACCGGCTGCGCGAGGGCGAACAGCGCGCAGGCGGCTGGCACGACGGCCGAGGCGCTCACGCGCAGGGCGTGGGAGACGTCGCGCCGCACGGCGGCGGTGTCCCCGTCGGCGGCGGCCGCGCTCATCCGGGGCACCAGCGCGGTCACCACGGAGACCGTGATGATGCCGTGCGGTACGACCCACAGGGCATAGGCGTTGTTGTACGCGCCGTATCCGGGGCCGCCGTCGAGGCCCGCGGTGGTGGCCAGCCGGGTGGTGACCCAGTACGCGGCCTGGTTGGCCAGGACCAGCAGCACCAGCCAGCCGGCCGAGCGCAGGGGGCGGGTCAGTCCGCTGCCGCGCCAGTCGAAGCGGGGCCGCCAGCGGAAGCGGGCCGCGCGCAGGGCGGGGACGAGGGCGAGTGCCTGCACGGCGATGCCGGCGGTCGTGCCCCAGCCGAGCACGGCGGTCTCGGTCGCGGTGAGCGTGCCCCCGCGTCCCGTGGTCAGGGCCAGGTACAGGCCGAAGACGGTGATGACGACGACGTTGTTCAGGACCGGCGTCCACATCATCGCGCCGAACCGGCCGCGTGCGTTGAGTACTTGGCCGAGCAGCGTGAACAGTCCGAGGAAGAAGATCTGGGGCAGGCAGTAGCGGGCGAACGCGGTGGTCATGGCCGCCTGCCGGCCGGTGTAGTCGGTGTACGCGTCGACGATCGCGGGGGCCGCCCACACCGCGGTCGCGGTGATCGCCAGCAGGGCGGCGACGCAGACGGTGACGAGCCGGTCGGTGTACGCGACGCCGCCGTCGTCGTGCTCCTTGGCGGCCTTGACCAGCTCGGGCACGAAGACGGCGTTCAGCGCGCCGCCGAGGAGCAGCATGTAGACGATGGTGGGCAGGGCGTTGCCGACCGCGTAGCCGTCGGCGACCGGCCCGATGGTGCCCAGCGCCGCCGCGACCACGGCGGACCGGGCGAAACCGGTGGCCCGGCCGACGACGGATCCGGCGGCCATGACGGCGCTGCTGCGTGCCGCGGAGGTTGTCTTCGTCGCTTTCGCGCGGTCCGCGCCGGTCGCGTCCGCGCTGTTCGCGCGGTCCGCGCCGGCCGGCGTCGTCGGCGGTGTCGTCTGCTTCATCGGCGGTTCAGGTACGCCTGGAAGGCGCGGTGAAGCGCGTGGTTGGCGCTGCCGCCCATTGGTCTCTCCCATTCCCCCAACGTCTCGACGACCTGTCCTCCGGTGCCGAGCTTCCACCGCAGCAGTCCGTACGCACGTTCCCCCGGATCGAGAGTGGAGGGTACCCCGCGCATGTCGTACACGTCGGCGCCGAGGGCGTGGGCGTCCTGCAGCATCCGCCACTGCAGGGCGTTGGAGGGCCGGACCTCGCGACGGTGGTCGGCCGAGGCGCCGGTCTGGTACCAGGCCCGGCGGCCGACCGTGATCATCGTGTGGGCGGCCAGGATCTCTCCCTGGTGACGGGCCACGTACAGCTTCATCCGGCCCGGTTCCTCGGCGTTGAGCGCCGCGTACTGACGCTCGTAGTAGGCGAGCGAGCGGCCGAGCCGGAATCCGTCGCGTCGCTCGGTGACGCCGAGCAGCCGGTAGAACTCGGGGAGTTCCGCCGCGCTGCCCACCACCACCTCCACGCCCTCCTTCTGGGCCCGGCGCACGTTGCGTCGCCACTCCTGGTTGAGCCCGGACCACAGGTCCTCGGCGGTGCGTCCGGCGAGCGGCACGTGGAAGACGTGCCGGGGCTGGGCGTCCCCGTCCTCTCCGGTCCCCTCACCACCGCAGCGGCGCCAGCCCCGGGCCCGCAGCCGCTCGGCGACGGCGGTGCCGAGCGGGTCGACCTCACTGGCGAGGATGTCGCCCAGGCGTCGGCCCGGGCCGGCGAGCGGCTTGAGCAGGGCGGAGTCCCAGCGCCGGTAGGCGGGCGACGGGCCGATGCGCACGGCGAAGGCGCCCGCGCGGCGCAGGTGTTCGAGGAGCGGACCGAGCCAGCCGTCGACGTCGGGGTCGCTCCAGTCGGCGACGGGCCCTTCGGGGAGGTAGGCGAAGTACTTGCGGGTGCCGGGGAACTGCCGCAGCAGCACCAGGGCCACACCCGTCAGCGCGCCTGCCTCCGGATCCGGTCCCCAGCCCAGCAGTTGGGCGCGCCAGCCCTCCTTGACGTCGGCCCAGGACGGGCACTGCAGGAATCCGGCGCCGAGGGCGGTGCCGTCGGGGGACGCGAGGAAGGCGCGGTAGGTCTCCGCGGTGATGGGTCGCAGGACGGTGCCCCGGTCCCCTGCCTGGCTTACGCGGCCGGGCGGAACGAGCAGCGCTGACACAGTCTGAGCCTCTCCTTCTCCCCGGACCTGTGGCGGGGACGGACAGGATGCTCACAGCGGCCCATGACCGCTCCGCGCGGCGAATGTGACCGGAGCATGACCGTTCCTCACCAGTCGCCGTCACATTGCTCCATAGCGGCTGACCTCGGGTTTTCCGGCTCTACAGTCACGACATCGCCGACTCGTCCCGCTCTCGTTCCGTTCCCGGAGGTCCCGTTGCCCCGCATCCGCGTACTCGCCCGTGCCCGCGTCCGGGCCGCCCTCGTGGCCGCCCTGCTGGCGCCGCTCGCCGCCTGCTCGTCGAGCGCCTCCTCGGGCGCCCCGGACACCAAGGTGAAGCCGGGCGCCGACGACCGCCCGGTCACGGTCACCGTCACGCCCACGGGAGAGCGGGTACCGGCGGGCAAGCCCGTGAGGGTCACGGCCACGGGCGGCGAACTCACCTCGGTGACCGTCACCGACGCCGAGGGCCACCGGCTCGTAGGCAAGGTCGCCGCCGACGGCCGGTCGTGGGTCTCCGACCGCAAGGCCGTACCCGGGACGGCTTACGCGGTGACGGCGGCGACCCGGTCCGAGGGCGGAACCGCCAAGAGCACCAAGTCCCGCTTCACGACGGCTCCGGCGGACAAGGTCAACAAGGTCGACTGGCGACCGGGCGCCGCCACCACCGTCGGCGTCGCCCAGCCGATCTCCCTGGTCTTCGACCATCCGGTCAGGAACCGGGCCGAGGTCGAGAAGCAGCTCGAGATCACCACCTCGGACGGCACCGAGGGCTCCTGGGGCTGGATACGCGACTGGTCGGGCAGAGACCGGGTGGACTGGCGGCCCAAGTCGTACTGGAAGCCCGGCACCAAGGTCACACTGAACGCCGAGTTGAACGGCACCGACTCGGGCGCGGACGGCGGCTGGTTCGTACGCGACTACACGACCGCCTTCACCGTCGGCACCCGGCAGATCGTCAAGGTCGACCTCGACAGCCACCAGCTCACCCTCGTCCGCGACGGCGAGACGGTGCGGCGCATACCGGTCTCCGGCGGCACGCCCGGCGGTGACAAGCGCTCCTGGCGCGGAACCGCCGTGCTCATGGCCAAGGAGGGCACGATCAACATGAACTCCGAGACGGTGGGCCTGGCCGACGCCTACAACAAGATGGTCGACTACTCGATGCGGCTGACCTGGTCGGGCATGTACGCGCACGCCGCCCCCTGGAACGCGCGCTACTTCGGCAACGCCAACCAGAGTTCCGGCTGCATAGGAATGAGCGACGCGGACGCGGCCTGGTTCTACGGGCAGGTACGGCCGGGCGACCCGTTCGAGATCACCGGCAGGGACACCAAGGGAGTCGTCGAGCCCGGGAACGGCTTCGGCGCGTGGAACCTCTCGTGGACCGAGTGGCAGGAGAAGAGCGCGCTGCGCTGAGAGGCGGCCCGGGTACCCCATGCCGCGGCGCCCGACGGTGCCGCGGTGGACGTCGTCATTCCGCTGATCGACGCCGGGGCGGGCGTCGCGATTCCGCTGATCGACGCCGGGGGTACGGCGCCGATCAGCGTTCCGCGGCGGGCCGGTCGCCCGTCAGGCCGCGTAGGTCGCGTTCTGCGCCGTGGTGACCACCTTCTGGCCGTCGGCCTGGGTGAGCCGGCCCGCGGCCACCCATGAGTTCACCGTCGACTGCACCCTCGTCACCAGTGCGTTCTTGTCGCTGAACGGGGCACCGGCCCATATCTCGTCCAGGAGCGTGGTGCCGTCGGTCTTCGCCGGGTTGGCGACCTGGGAGTCGGTGTTCCCGAAGACGACCCTGGGCTCGGAACGGCGGACGTAGGCGTGGGTCGGGTCCTCGGTGCCTTCGTAGAAGGGGGCGAACTCGGTGCCGTTCCGGGTGTAGTGGAGGGGCTTGCCCGTCACCGGGGTCAGGGAGGGCAGCAGGTCACCGGAGAGCGCGGCGTTGGCGTACAGCCCCACCTGGAGGTAGCTGGTGCTGGTGTTGCGGCCGACCAGGTTGACCGGGCCGTAGAACAGGGTCTGCAGGGACGGGTCGTCGAGCGCCTTCTCCACCCGGAGACGGAAGGGGATGGTGACGCGCACGGTGTCGCCGCTGCGCCAGGTACGGGACACGGTGAAGTAACTCCCGGCGGCCGGGGTGCCGCTGACCGCGCTGCCGTTCACGGTCACCTTGAAGCCGCTGGTCGCCCAGGACGGCACGCGGAGCTTCAGTTCGAAGGAGGCGGTGGCTCCGCCGAAGGTGAGGGTCGAGCCCTGCTCCCTCGGATAGTCCGTGGTCTGGGTGACGGTGACGCCCTTCTCGGACCAGGTCAGGGTGGTCGGGCTGTACAGGTTGACGTACAGCGCGCTGCCGTCGGCCTTCTTGAAGTACACCGAGTCCTGGTACTTGGTGGCGCTCTCCATGCCGGTGCCCTCGCAGCAGGTGGTGCCCTGCTTCGGCGTGTAGTCCCGGACATGACCGGGTGTCAGGCCGATGAAGTAGGTGACGAGCGGCTTCTCGGCGTCGGCCTTGTCCTGCTTGGAGCCGAGGACCTGGTTGTACAGGGCCCGCTCGTAGTACTCCAGGTACTTGGGGTCCTGGTCGTGGAAGAACAGCATCCTGCTGAGCTTGAGCAGGTTGTACGCGCAGCAGGTCTCCGCGTTGGTGTCGCTGATCGTGCCCGCGATGACGCCGCGCGCCTTCCAGAACTCACCCGTGCTGGTGCCGCCGATGCCGTACATGCGGTTCGGGACGACCATGTTCCAGAAGTTCTTGGCGGCGTTGAGGTAGCGGGTCTCGCCCGTCGCGTCGTAGAGGCGGACGTACCCGGTCATGATCGGGATGTGCTGGTTGGCGTGCAGGCCGTCGAGCGTGTCCGTGTTCGCGGCGCAGGCGTCGATGAGCGTGTCCAGGTCGAACAGTTTGGCCAAGGCGAGGTGTTCGGCTTTTCCGGTGACCGTGTACAGGTCGACGATGGTCTCGACGATGCCGCCGAACTCGCCGCTGGAGAAGATGCCCCACATCCGCTGGAGGGTGGCGTCGGGCAGCTTGGACAGCCGGGAGTACATCCAGTCGCACATGCCGGACGCCAGGTCGAGCGCCCGGGCGTCGTCGGTGGCGAGGTACGCGTCCAGCAGGCCCTTCAGGATCTTGTGAGCGGTGTAGTAGGGCGCCCACACCTTGGTGTAGTCGGCGCTGGTCCTCGTCTCCAGGTCGATGAACTGCGTCTCGGGGTACGCCGCCAGGAACCCGGGATGGCTGGGTCCGCCCCAGGTGCGGCGCAGCCTGGCGGTCAGGCCACGCCCCGAGGCGTCGGCCCAGGTGTCGTCGGCGGTGGTGGCGAAATAGTAGGACGCGAGGTTGCCCAGCCCTGCCGAGGAGAGCTTGGCCTCCTTGGTCTGCAGCGAGGTGATGTCGGCCGCGGTCAGGGCCCGCGAGTAGACGTTGAACTCGTCGAAGGCGCCCGCGAACACCGGGTCGGCGAAGTTCGAGCGCCCCAGCCAGTTGTTCGTCAGGGTGCCCAGTGCCGCCGGGTTGAGCGTCATCGAGGTGTTCTGGGCGACGGCGGTGCCGTTGACGTAGAGGGTGCCGGTCGTGCCACTGATCGTGACCGCCAGGTGGCTCCACTGGCCGAGCGGCAGGGCGGCGGTGCCGTTGAGGGCCTGCTCACCGCCCGGACCGCTGGTGGTGATGGCGAAGCGCGGTACCCCGTTCCCGTTGCGGGAGGCCAGGTACATGTAGCGGGTGGTGTTGTTGCCGAAGTCGAACACCCGCTGCCAGTTGGCGTTGTGGGTGGGCTTCACCCAGACCGACAGGGTGATCGCCGAGGCACCGCCGAGCACGGCGGCCGGCAGGTCGACGTACTGGTACGAGCCCCGGACGTTCTCGTGCGCGCCGCCCCACTTGCCGGTGACGGCGAGCATGCGCGGGCTGGTGCGCAGCGCCGCACGGACCTCGGTGAGCGCACCGACCATGGTCGCGATCCTGTCGGCGTACGCCTGGTCGCCGGTGCTCGCGTACGCCTGCGACAGCATGGTCAGGAAGTGGCCGGTGTAGTGGCCGCGCAGGTTGCCGTTGGCCTCGCCGTCCAGGCCCTCCCAGCCGCCCGGGGCGACGGCGCCGCCCGTGGACAGACCGGCGTTGGCGCGGAAGACCTGGAGCAGCCGGTTCACGTCGTAGCCGCGGCCGTGGTCGAGCATCAGCTGGCGCTTCGTGGCGAAGACACCCTGCCCGAGTCTGACGTCCTTGAGCTCGAACGGCCGGAGGGCCCAGGCGGAGGGCGCCGGCAACGTGGCGGCCGCTGCCCGGCCGCCCGCGGCGCAGGTGACGGCCGGTGCCGCCGTGGCGAGCAGTGCGGCCTGGAGAAGGGTCCGTCGGGAGAGGGCGCGTGCCATGCGGTCCTCGTTTCTACGCGGGGGGGCCGAGGCTCGCTGGACGGAGACCGCGGATTGTTCGAGATACTGGACGATGTCCGTAACGTCGACCAGAAGGTAAGTTCGAGACGCGATCACGTCAACGCTACCGACGGGTTCACTTCCGGTCGTCTTCGGTGACCGGGCGCCGACGAGGCCGCTCACCGCGCCCGCCGCACCCGTCTTCGACGGCGCGAAAACCAGCCACGTGCACACCCCTTGACGCACTGCGCCAACAGACAGTCTGATGTGCGGCGGCGTTCGTTCAAGCCGAATTTTGATCGGTTCTGGTCTGCCTTGTTTTCTCTGACGGATCGTCAAGGCAGCCGTGTGGAAGGAAAAGACCCTCAATGCGCCGTGTCTGGCTGTTCCTCCTCGCCACGCTCCTCAGCCTCGCCCCCTTGACCCTCGTGACCGGAACCGCGCACGCGGCGACCGTCACGATCCCCAACGGGACCCAGTTCACCGACACCACGGGAGCCGTGGTGCACGCCCACGGCGGCGGTGTGATCAAGGTGGGCTCCTACTACTACTGGTTCGGTGAGAACCGCAACGAGGACAACTCCTTCCGGTACGTGTCCGCCTACCGCTCGACCGACCTGAAGACCTGGGAGTTCCGGCGTCATGTCCTGACCCAGGCCTCCGACCCGGAGCTCGCCTCGGCCAACATCGAGCGCCCCAAGGTCATGTACAACAGCACCACCGGCAAGTTCGTCATGTGGATGCACAAGGAGCTGGCCACCGACTACACCCAGGCCCGCGCCGCCGTCGCCGTCTCCGACACCGTCGACGGCGACTACACCTGGCAGGGCAGCTTCCGCCCGCTGGGCCACATGTCCCGTGACATCACCGTCTACACGGACGACGACGGCACCGGCTACATGATCTCGGCCGCCCGCGAGAACCGCGACCTGCACATCTACCGCCTCAGCCCCGACTACCGCACCGTCGAGACCCGCGTGCAGCTGCTCTGGCCCGGCCAACTGCGCGAGGCCCCGGCACTGTTCAAGCGCAACGGCGTCTACTTCCTGCTCACCTCCGGCGCCACCGGCTGGCGGCCCAACCAGCAGATGTACGCGACCGCCTCCAGCGTCACCGGCACCTGGAGCGACCTGAAACTCGTCGGTGACTCCACCGGCTACGGGTCCCAGACCACGTTCGTCCTGCCCGTGCAGGGCACCGCGGGCACCGAATACCTCTACATGGGCGACCGTTGGGGCAACTCCTTCAACCAGAACGTCAACGCCTCGAAGTACGTCTGGCTGCCGCTGGAGTTCCCCACCGACACCACGATGACCATGGACTGGTTCGCGCAGGTCGGTGTCGACACCGCGGCCGGGAAGGTCGACGGCGTCGGCGGCCCCTGGGAGACGGTCACGGCCCGCCACAGCAACAAGTGCCTCGACGTCCCCAGCCGGTCCCAGGACGACGGCACCCAGATCACCCAGTACACCTGCAACGGCGGCATGAACCAAGCATGGTGGTTCAAGGACATGGGCAGCGGATACGTCCAGGTCGTCGCCCGGCACAGCGGCAAGTGCCTCGACGTGGCCAACAACTCCACCGCCGACGGCAACCCGATCATCCAGTGGACCTGCGGCACCGGCAGCAACCAGCAGTGGCAGCTCCAGGACGCCGGTGACGGCTGGCTCCGCCTCGTCTCACGGCGCAGCGGCAAGTGCCTCGACGTGCTGGACAAGTCCACCGCCGACGGCGCCAAGCTCATCCAGTGGGGCTGCGGCACCGGCACCAACCAGCAGTTCAAGCGCGGCGCCTGAGCGGCGACGCCCTCCACTCCCGCCCCACGCGGCCCGGCCGGTTTCTCCGGCCGGGCCGCCTTTCGTGTGCCCCCCGGCGGAGCAGGCAGGAGGCGCCGACGGGCCGGCAGATGTCCGGCTGCCCCGCGACGCCCGGTGCGGGCGCCCGGACCCTCGGCGTCCTCCTCGGCGTCCCCGGCGGCACCGGCGGCACCTGCCGGGGCCCGCCGGGGCCTGGTTCCTGGGGGCGATCCGTCACGCGCTTGCTCCGGCAAATAGTTACCAGAGCGTAACTTCCCAGGGTGCTACCCGGTTTAACTAACAGTGCTAGTTTTCCGGCACCCTGCAACGAAGCAGCGCGAGGAGTGAACTGTGAGCCGTTCCAGAACCCGTCCACGTTCCGCGTTCAGCCGCCTGACCGCCGCCGCGATCGCCACCGTGGCCTGCGCCTGGGTCGGTGCGGCCCCGGCCGACGCCACCGGGACCGACCCCGAACCCGTCGTGTCCCGGGGGGTCACCATCCCGGCCTTCTACACCCCGCCCGCCCAGCTGCCGACCGCCAACGGCACCCTGATCCGGCAGGAGCCCCTCCCCCTGGGGGTCTCCCTGCCCGGCCTCGACGGCCGCCCCCTGCCGGGCACCGCCACCCGCCTGATGTACAAGTCCACCGACTCGAGCGGCCAGGCCGTCGCGGTGACCGGCGCCTACATCGAGCCGTCGGCGCGGTGGGAGGGCGCCGGGCCCCGCCCCCTGGTGGCGGTGGCCTCGGGGACCATGGGCCAGGGCGACCAGTGCGCGCCCTCGTTCGCCCTGCAGCACCCGCTCACCGTCAGCGGGGAGACCCTGTCCGTCGGCTACGACAACCTGGCGGTCTACCGCCTCCTCGCCACCGGCGCGGCCGTCGTCGTCACCGACTACGTCGGTCTGGGCGCCACCGACCGAGTGCACACCTACGTCAACCGCCTGGACGAGGGGCACGCGGTGCTGGACGCCGTCCGCGCCGCGCGCGCTCTGCCCGGCACGTCCCTCACCTCCGGCTCCCGCGTCGGCCTGTACGGCTACAGCGAGGGCGGCGGCGCCAGCGCGGCGGCGGCCGAACTCCAGCCCACCTACGCGCCCGACGTCCAGCTGGCCGGCACCTACTCGGGCGCACCGCCCGCCAACCTGACCGCCGTCATGAAGGGCATCGACGGGAGCGCCCTGGTCAGCGCTCTGGGCTGGGCGATCAACGGCTTCGCCCAGACCGACCCCGACCTGCGCGACGTCATCGAGACCAACCTCAACGACGCCGGGCGCGAGGCCCTCGCCGACACCTCGACCATGTGCGTCGGCGAGTCGATCCTCCGCTACGGCTTCGCCCGGAGCACGGCGTGGACGACCAGCGGCAAGTCCATCGCCGACATCATCGCCGCCGAACCCCGCGCCCAGGCCGTCCTCGACGACCAGCGCATCGGGACGCTCAAGCCGACCGGTCCGGTGCGGGTGGCCACCGGCGTCCAGGACGACATCGTTCCGCACGGCCAGGCCCGCCAGCTGGCCGTGGACTGGTGCCGCAAGGGCGGCAACGTCACCTACGAGGCCGTCAGCCTGCCCAACCTCGGCAACAGGATCCTCACCAACCACCTCGCCCCCCTCATCACCGACCAGGGGGCGGCCATCTCCTGGCTCACCGACCGCCTGGAGGGCAAGACGGCCACGTCCAACTGCTGGACGATGCCCTTCCAGCCCTGACCGAGCCGCCCGGCGGCCGGCCCGGCGGCCCGCCCGACAGGTCGCCGGACCGGACCGCCGCGCAGGACACGACGGACGGTCAAAACACGCCGAACCACCTGAAAGCGGGAGCAGGACCCGGGGTTCGGATTGTTCAGGCCGTCTCCGTGGGGCGCTGAAAAACGCCTCTCACCTGGACGATCGGTGATCAGAACGACCGCGACGTCCCGTCGACGGCGTCCCACGGATCCCCTCAGTCAGGTTCTGGTCTCATGCGCACTCACACGATGGTCCCGGCTCTCATGCTGCTCGGCGCCCTCTCCTTCACGGCAACCTGCTCGCCCGCCTCGTCCGCTTCCTCGGACACCGCGACCGTCAGCACACTGACCGGTTCGAGCCGCGCGTCCTCGCCGGTCCGCGGCGTCGACCCGTCGAAGATCAAGGGCCTGCGCATCGTCAGCGACAACAGCGAGAGCGGCTCCTGCCCCTTCGCGACCAGCTACCCGGACGTACCCGGCGCGCAGGCGATGACGGTCGCGATGAAGAAGTACGTGCAGCAGCGCCTGGCCACCTTCCGCTCGGCAACCTGTGAGGACGGCCAGGACGGCGGTGAGGGCGGCGAGCTCAACATCAGCCACCGCTTCCTGGTCGCCTCGGGCGACGTCCTCGGCGTCCGGCTCACCACGGAGGACCACAGTGCCGCGGGGTCGGGGCTGTCGGCCAGGACGTACTGGTACGACGGCGGGGCCGGCGCGTACCGCACGGCCCTCGGGCTCGTCGCCGACGGCTCCCGAGGCGCCTTCCTCGACGCCTTGAAGGCGCGGCTGAAGGGGCGCGAAGGCGTGGACGCGGCCTACCTCGACGACGTGTTCTCCGACGCGGACTCCCGCGCCGCCGCGCTGGACGACATGGCCTTCACCGCGGACGGCGGACTGCGGGTGGCCTTCGACCGCGGCGACGTCGGCGTCCCCGCCGCCGGGGCGTTCACGGTGACCCTTCCCAGGAAGACGGTCACCCCCTGGCTGTCCTCGTTCGGCAAGCGCGCCCAGCACCAGACCGTACGGCCGTCCCCCTCGCTTGAGCTGGGCGCGGGCCACACCCCCGCACCGTCCGTCACCACCCACACCGACTCCGGCCGTGACCGCACCAACTGCAAGCGGGTCCGGTGCATCGCGCTGACCTTCGACGACGGACCCGCCGCCCCGGAGACCAGGACCCTGCTGACCTACCTGGCGCGGTACCACGCCCGGGCCACCTTCTTCACCGTCGGTCAGAACGTCGCCGCCCACCCCGGCCTGGTCCGCGCCGAGGCCAAGGCCGGCCACGAGGTCGGCAACCACTCCTGGAACCACCCCGACCTCACCCGGCTCACCCGGCGGCAGATCGTCAGCCAGCTCAGCCGTACCAGCGCCGCCATCAAGGCCGCCACCGGCAAGGCGCCCACCCTCTTCCGCCCGCCCTACGGCGCGATCAACCAGACGGTCAGGAACGCGACGACCCTCTCGCCGGTGCTGTGGGACGTGGACACCGAGGACTGGAAGTACCGCGACTCCGACAAGGTCGCCCGGACCGTCATCAACAAGGCGGGCCGCAACGACGTCGTCCTCATGCACGACATCCACCGCACCTCGGTCGCCGCGGTCCCCCGGATCCTGCGCACGCTGACCGCCCGCGGCTACCACTTCGTCACCGTGAGCCACCTGCGCGCCACCCTCTGAGCGCACGACGCGCTCTTGCCCGTACGCCCGATCCCCGTGCGCCGGGCCCCCCTCCCCACCCGAACGGAACACCGATGCCCCAGCACGCCCGCCGACGCCTGACCCGCCGCGACGCCCTCCGTAAAACCGCCGTCGGCGGCCTCGCCCTCGCCGGAACCGCCGCGATCGCCGGACCCCTGGTCGCGGGCGCCGACGCGGCGACGCCGGACTTCGGATACCGCGACGACGGCCGCGCGTACGTGGTCGGCACCGGCGCCGACCTGGTCTTCAAGGTCGACCGTCGCACCGGCGACCTGACCTCGCTGGTGTACAAGGGCACCGAATACCAGGGTTACGGCGGCAAGAACTCCCACGTCGAGACGGGCCTGGGGACGTCGTCCGTGAGCATCCGCAAGACCGGCGACACCATCCTGGTCACCGTCGTGCACGGGACGATGCACCACTACTACGCCGCCCGCCGCGGCGAGAACAACGTGTACATGTGGACGAACAAGGCGGACGCCTCCATCACCGCCACCCGCTACATCGTCCGCGTCAGGCCCGGCCTGTTCCCCAACGACGCCCCCGACTCCTGGGACGCCCGCACCGACACCCTGGTCGAGGCCCAGGACATCCGCCGCAAGCCCAACGGCGGCACGCGCTCCAAGCACTACTCCAACCAGCGGGTCATCGACTACGACCACGTCGGCTGGAGCACCGGCGAGGTCGGCATGTGGATCGTGCGCAGCAACCACGAGAAGGCGTCAGGCGGCCCGTTCTACCGCTCGCTCATGCGCCACCACTACGAGGACGGCGCCGGGCTGTACGAGATCCTCTACTACGGGGAGAACCAGACCGAGCCGATGCGCTTCGGCCTCCAGGGCCCGTACGTCCTGGCCTTCACCGACGGATCCGCACCCTCGCCCGCGCTGCGCCACGACCGTGTCGACACCTCCTGGGTCGACGGTCTGGGCCTGGCCGGCTGGGTCGGCCGCGGCGGGCGCGGCCGGGTCGCGGGGGTCGGCCTCTCCGGGCGGGGCACGGCGTACGCCTACACCGTCGGTTTCGCCAACACCGAGGCCCAGTACTGGACCGAGGCGGACCCGGCCACCGGTCGCTTCGTGTCCCCGTACATGCTGCCCGGCACCTACACGCTCACCGTCTACAAGGAAGAACTGGCGGTGCACACCACGCGGGTCACGGTCACCGCCGGGCGGACGACCGCGCTGCACACCCTGGCGATCGGCTCCGACCCGAGCAGGAGCCGGGCCATCTGGCGGATCGGCGACTGGAGCGGCACACCGCGCGGATTCAAGAACGCCACGCTGATGACCACCATGCACCCCTCCGACGCACGGGCCAGGCCCTGGACCGGGTCCGCCCACACCGTGGGTGTCTCGCACGCCGACGACTTCCCCTGCTACCAGTGGGCGGACATCAACAACCGGATGCGGATCCGCTTCAAACTGACCTCGCAGCAACTGGCCTTGGGTCACACCCTCAACATCGGCGTCACCACGGCGTTCGCGAACGGCAGGCCGCGGGTCCGGGTCAACGACTGGGTCTCGGCCGTCCCCGCTCCGACCAAGGAGCCCTCGACCCGGTCGCTGACCGTGGGCTCCTACCGGGGCAACAACCACACCTACAGCTACGCCGTCCCGGCGAGCGCCTGGGTCAGGTCACCGGACGCCTACCAGGAGTTGACCCTCGACATCGTCAGCGGCTCCGGCGGCAGCGCCTACCTCAGCCCCGGCGTGTCGTACGACGCGATCGAGCTCCTGCCCTGAGCGGCGCTCATGCGCGGCGTCGGGAACCTCCGCATCGGCGCGGACAGCGATCCCCGCTACGACGCACGCCGACTGGTCGAACTCCTCGTCGCGGGACCGCGCCGACCGCACCGACGACCGGCCGGACATGCGCGGGGCACCGAGCGGGGGGGGAGGACCACGGCCCCCGCGGCTCTCAGGCGGCGCGTTCGGCGCGGTGGCGGACCTTCCGGAGCCGGACCTTCGCCGGAAGACGGTCCAGGCCGGCCGAGTCCCGTGCGTGTGCGAGCGTCTCCCGGCTCAGTCGCCCCAGCGTCCGCGCCGGATCCGCGTGGGGCTCCAGCAACAGCCGCACACGCGCGGTGGGAGCGGTACGCCGGCCCGTCAGCCGCACATGAGCCCGCGAGACCCCGTCCAGGGCCTGCGCCTCCTCCTCGATCACGTCCTCCAGCGTGCGGCCGTTGAGCCGGGCCGCCGTGCCGTCCTCGCTGTCGACGAGGACCTGGTCCAGGCGGTGCCGGCGCTGGGCGAACAGCCACCACAGCAGCAGGATCAACAGCACGGCCAGCGCCGCGATGACCACCGGCCACCACCAGCCATCGTCCCGCCACCGGGTGCGTCCCTCGGCGCCCAGCACCACGTCGTCCGGCCCGCGGAAGGGCCACCAGCCCGGCACGCCGAAATCCCAGTGGCGCTGCAGATCCAGCCCGCCCAGCAGTACGCCGCCGCCCAGGGCGAGGAGCCCGAGGCCGAGGAGTCCCAGCAGCACCCGGTTCACCTTCGTGAGCATCCAGATCACCTCAGCCCTTCTTCGGGCGCCGGACGCGCACGTTCAGCGTGGGTTGCCGCGCGAGAGCCAAGGACGTCACGGCTTCCTTCAGCGTGGTGTCCAGGTCGCCGCGAACCTCCTCTAGATCGCGGAAGTGGGCCTGTGCCCGGGCCTTGACCTTCCGGCGGCCGACAGCGACGTGGGCCGACCGGACACCGGGCACCCCCATGGCCCGGTCGCGCAGCACCAGGGCGGCCGCCCGGCGGTCGAGGCCCGCGCGCACCTCCTCCGGCGCGGGGACACCGGTGGGGTGCCGCATGGGCAACAGCCTGCGCAGTCCCGGCGTCACCGCCAGCAGGAAGAGCCACAGTCCGAGGGCCATCGCCACCGCGGCCCCGACGATCATCCAGACGTCGTCGAGGGGACGGGTGGCCAGTTCCTCGGCGAGCCGTCGCCGCCAGTCCATCGCGGACCGGCCCGCCCGCACCGCGATCACGTCGTACAGGAGCAGCCCGACGGCCGCGGCGGACAGCAAGGCCGCCAAGACCGCGGGGATCCGTCGCGCCGACCAGAAACGGCGCGCCGACCGGCCGGCCTCGCCGGTCGCCGCCGTCGCACCCGCGTCCGCCGCCGGGGTGTCGTCGGCGGGCGGAGCCGCCGGTCCGGACCCGGAGGGAAGATCGCTGTCGGCGGCCGGCTGCCGCGAGGTGTTCGCGCTCATCTCACCCTCTCCTGATCCGCGGACCGCGAGTGCACCGAGTGCAGTTTCCCGACCGACACCTCGAAGTGGGACAGATCCATGCCGGCCCATGTCCTGAGCCGTTCGGTGACCTCCCGGCGCACCGCGGCACACTGCGCCCCGATGTCGGACGGGTAGCCGAGCTCGACGGTGATGTCCAGCCGTGCCTCGCCGAGCACCGTCTGCCGTTCGGCGGCGGACTCCGCGTCATGTCCTTCGGTACTCGGCTCCGGTGCCCGCCGCACGGTTGTCGTCACGCGTGGCGTCCGGTGGCCGGGTGGTACCCGGCCGGCCGACTCGGTGAACCGGCTCAGCGCCTCGCGCGCCACCTGGGAAGCGATCTTCGCGACGACCCGGTCGGCGACGGTGATCGCACCGCGCTCCCCGGGGGGGATCTCCGGACGACGCCGATCGGTTTCGCTGGTCACTGCCGCCAGTCTCCCCGAGCACGACGCCGGTCATCGCGGATCCGCTCCTGCCGGTCCCGGCGGCGGACGAAGTCCCCCGGTTCGAGATCGCCTTCCGTGAACCGCCCGACCACGAGCCCCACGACGCCCAGCGCCAGCACCAGGAGGAAAGCCCAGAAGTCACCGAAATACGCGGCGAATCCCAGCGCCATTCCGGCCATCAAGCCCACCACGGCCCTGCTCATCACGCGCTCCCTCACTCAAGCGGGCTGCCCCGCCCCGGCTACTGGATCCGCTGCCGCTCCTCCTCCCCCTCGTCCTCCTCCTCGGGCAGCTTCACGTCACTGACCGCGATGTTGACTTCCACGACTTCCCGGCCCGCCATCCGCTCCACCGCGGAGATCACGTTCTCGCGCACCTCACCGGCCACGTCCGTGATCGAGACGCCGTAGTCGACGACGATCTCCAGATCGATGGCCGCCTGCACCTCTCCGACCTCGACGCTCACCCCGCGGGTGACGGACTGGCCGCTACCGGCGCCAGGCATCCGTTCCCGCATGGATCCCATCGAGCGCGCGAATCCGCTTCCCAGGGCATGGACGCCGGGCACGTCCCGCGCCGCCATCCCTGCGATCTTCTCCACCACCACGTCGGCGATGCTCGTCCGCCCGCGAGAACCGGGCGCACCCCCATACTTCGCGCCGGTGTTCTCAGTCATCGGGAATCCCTCTCACGTGAGGTCCACATAGCACTTATTGTTCAGATTATAGTCGATTTAGCACCTTTTACCCGAGTTGCGGATTGTGCGTCAGACAGGAAGAGCACCCGCGGCCGGAGACGAAAGAGGGTGAGAGGCCGGTGAAAACCGAGGCGTGGACGCAGGCAGTACGGCAGCAGCTCGACGTGGGCCGGCTGCTCCCGCTCGGCAGGCCCGACGACGGGGCATGGATCACCGAGCAAGCGGCCGTCCGTGCCCTCGCGCGCGCCGCCGCCGAGATTCCCGAGGTTCGGCTGAAGACTCTGCGCATCGGGTCGGCACCGCTCGAGCCGGTGTCCGAGCCGGCCGTCCGTCCGCCGGCCAGCGCACTGCCGCCGGGCCCGCTCAGGATCGAAGCCGCCTTCACGGCCTCCCTCGGGCGGCCGCTGTCGGAGACCGCGGACCAGTTGAGGAGCGCACTGCTTCACGCGGCCGTCGAACGGCTCGGTCTGGCCACCGTGACAGCCGACCTGCGCGTCACGGATCTCGACGAGGGCCCGGGGACAGGCGTGGAGTCGCGGACCGCAGCGGGGGCCGTGAGGTCCGCGCCGGACACCGCGGCCGCGCGCAACTCGCCCCCGCCCCAAGCGGGAACCGCACGGGGGCCTGCCGGGGAATTCGCGGAGGTGGCGACGGGTGTCGAGGGCGTCGCCCGCCTCACCACCGTGCTGGGAAGCCGACCGGTCAGGGTGGAC
The DNA here is from genome assembly GCF_001514265.1 of Streptomyces resistomycificus. Lineage (GTDB taxonomy): Bacteria > Actinomycetota > Actinomycetes > Streptomycetales > Streptomycetaceae > Streptomyces > Streptomyces resistomycificus. The sequence continues at coordinate 314,091 of NZ_KQ948991.1, forward strand.
CACCATGACGACCCGCCCGGCCGCCACGTCGAGGTCCACCTCGCGGTCGCCCCCGGACACCATCCACTGGAGGTCGCCCGCGCCGTCCGGGCCGCGGTGGCCGACGCGGCCGGCGGGGACGGACGGGGCCCGGCCACCGCCGCCGTCCTCATCACGGAAACCGCGGCCTAGCCGGCCGGGTACCGACGGCAACTCACGCCCGACCCGGCCTTGGTCCTCGCCGGCAGGCCCCGGATGGCCTTCAGCGACTCGACGGTGCGAGCTGCGCCGGCACGAGTGCCGGCTCCCCGCGAGGCGGAGCCCCCGTCTCCCAGGCGTCTGCCCGCCTGCTCCCGCGCCGCCGCAGCCGTCCCAGCGACCGGTAGAAGCGGTCCGGCAGGAACACCGCGTCCGCGATGATCATCGCGCCGGAGAAGAGCGGCAGCCCCATGAGGACGGCGATGCCCAGGTGCATGCCCAACAGCATGGTCAGGACCGGGTACTTGAGCCGTCCGAACAGGACGAACGGAAAGGCGACCTGCAGCAGCACGGTCAGACAGCAGGCGATGGCGATCAGGATGTCGTGCTCGTCCACCGTGAGGGAGAGCTCGGGCCAGGGCCGGAACAGCTCGAGGTTCAGGACGTAGTGGAGGGCGGTGCCGTTGCCCCAGGTACCGCCCTGCACCTTGTAGAGACCCGCGGATCCGTACAGGAAGCAGACCTGGGCCGCGATGACGAACATGCCGCAGTTGTGCAGTACGGCCGTCAGGGTCCGGCGGGAGTCGCGGAGCCCGGCCGCGGCCCGGCCCGTCGGCGGTCGCGCGGCTCCGCCCGCGGAGGCCCGCAGCCGGGTTCGGCGCGCGTCCAGGGACCAGCGTCTACCGCACGCGGTGAAGACGAGGTACACGGCCATCAGCAGGATGAGGTTGTCCCCGCCGTCGGTCATGAAGATCGCCCTGGCGTGGAACGAGGCCACCACGACCGCGAACAGCACGGACACCGCTCGGGTCCGCCAGCCCAGCATGAACAGCGCGGAGGTGACCAGTGCCAGCACGTAGCAGGTCTCGAAGTACGCACGGCTGTCGGACAGCGTGAGGATGCTGGCCCACCCCGTCTGGTCGAGCAGCTGTCCGGCCAGCTCGGGCGTCCACGGTGCGCCGGGGCCCCAGATCTGGTCACGGTGCGGGAACTCCCGCAGCAGGAAGACGAGATAGAGCAGGCCGTATCCGATCCGGAGGACCGCCGCGGCGTACAGCGAGACCGGCCGGTCCGTCACGACGGTGAGCAACTCACCGATCCGCTCGGGTACTCGGCGGGGCCCGCTCGCGGTCGCCACGTTCGGGCTTCGCCGACACGGCGGGACCGACTGCTCAGTTTCCACGGGGGACCACCTTCCACCAGGGCAGATACCGTGTTTCCACGGGCTTCGGCGTCGCGGCGGACGCATCGGGGCCGCTCGCCGTGACCGGCGCGGCGATGGGCACGGTGATCACCCGCAGCTGGATGGACTCGAAGGTGCCGCCGCGGTGGTCGGCGACGCGATCCGCCGCGATGTTGGTCAGGTACTGCTGCACCATCAGCGCCCGCTCCGAGCGGGGCTGGTCGTCGCCACCGTGGGTTTCGAGGTAGGAACTCCACGCCCGCCGCAGCATGTTCTGTGCCGTGTGGCTCGGGAAGGCGTTGTGCCTCACCGCGGAGTTGTCGACGGCCGTCAGATCGAACCAGCCGCTCGCCCGCACGGTGCCGTCCGCGGCGGTGTGCATGGTCCTCGCCGAGATCTGCCGGTTGACCGACTCCGGATCCGGCGCGAAGAGTCTCCAGTTCTGCTCGAACAGGGGGAAGATCCACGCGTTGACCTGCCGGCTGTACTGCTGGGAGAGCGGGTTGGGAGGTGCCACGTGCAGGAACACGAGGAGGACGTGCACCAGGGCCGTCGCCAGACACAGGAACACGGCGGCGCTCGTCCCCGCTCTCAGGAGGACGGGCGAAGACTCCGAAGGATCCTGGACCGCGGGGAATTCCCCACCCTGGGCCTTCTCCCATGTCGGCTCTGGCGCGACGGGCCTTTCCGCCCTGGCTTCTCTCACTGCTTCTCCTGAGATTTCGCCGATGGCGCGCGGCGGAATTAACGCTTTCCGCCGCGCGCCACTGGTCCTGATGGCTCACATGGAGCTATTCAGACTTCTCGTGGTGCTCTTCGCGGCCGTCGCCGTAACCCTCGGGCTTGTCGCCGTGGTCATGGTCGCCGGGCTTCTCGGGCTTTCCGTCCTGGCCGTGGTGACCGGGCTTTCCACCGTCTT
>NZ_KQ948991.1:317015-367889 GCF_001514265.1 Streptomyces resistomycificus
GTGGTCGCCGGGCTTCTCGCCGTGGTCGTGGCCGTTTCCACCGTTCGCGCCACCGTTGACGCCACCGTGGACGCCACCGTGGACGCCACCGTTGACGCCGCCGTTGACGCCGCCGTTCACCCCGCCTGTCGCGCCACCGGCGGCGGTGCCGCCCGTGGTGGCGCCCGCGACGATGCCGCCGGTGGTGCCACCCGTCGTCAGGACGCCACCGAGAAGGCCGCCCAGAACACCGCTGGTGCCGCCGCCCGTCGGTACGCCGCCGATGGCGCCGACCGTGGTGCTGCCCGTGGTACCCGCCGTGGTGCCACCGGTCGTGGCGCCGGCGATCACACCGCCGGTGATCAGACCACCGGTCGTACCACCCGTGGTGGCGCTGGCACACGTACCCCGGTTGATCGTGTTGGTGTCCAGCGTCACCGCGCCGTTGCGGGCCAGCGCGCGGCCCTGGATGGTCGCTCCGGTGGTGGCACTGATCGAGGTCAGGGCCATGATGGTGCCCACGAAGGAGGAGTTGGTACCGAGGGTGGCCGAGCTGCCGATCTGCCAGTAGACGTTGCACGGCGAGGCGCCGTTGATGAGTGAGACCGCGCTGGCGGACGCCGTCGTCAGGGTCGAACCGATCTGGAACACCCAAACGGCATTGGGGTCACCGTGCGCGTCGAGCGTCAGCGTGCCGGTGATGGCCGCGGAGATGGGTGCCCTGTAGACGCCCGGGTCCAGCGTCCTGCCACCGAGCTCCACGGGATCGGGAGCGGCGGGATACGTGACGTCCGCCGGCTGACCGGCAGCGTTGTTGTACGCGGTGACCAGGTCCTGCTTGGCTTGGAGCGCCACGGCGTCCGCGGAGTGCTGGGCGCCGAACACGACGCCCGGCGGGAACCCTGAGATGGCCGTTCCCGGACTCACCCCGAGGTCCCCGGTGATCTGGGAGGGACCGGTGTTGGTGACCGCCGAGCCGGCCAGTACCGCGAAGCTTCCCGCCGTTCCCAGCGGCACCGGGGTGGCAATGGCGTTCGCTCGTGTCGGCGTCATCGCGAGGACGACAGCGGCGATCACCACGGCCGTTACCGCCGCGACCCACACCGACATGGTGCGCCGTACCGGCGCGTCAGAGATATGCAGCGTCATCGAGGGGCCAACTCCCTTATGCGGATGTTCTTGGCGGTTCCCGTCACACGGAATCGCCCGCTTCTGGCGTTGGCATATTACTGAGGAGTGTGCCCGTAGAGGATTTACGAGAGCGGGTTCTCCGGAATCGTCGAATCGACCGCGAAATACATAGGAATACTTAATGGGCCGGGTGGTTCCGAAATCGGGACCATCGCCGGAGGTGACCATCCGGCAAGTCGGCGGAAGGGGAGTGCACCGTACGGCAGATCGCGCCCGGCCCGGAGAGGGCGGCTCGTTCCCTCGACATCACCCGCGGCGAAGTGATTTATGATCTTGATATCCGCGACGCGGATCAGGCCCGTCGCCTGCGCTTATCCGATGGGTGAGGGCTGGTCGCGGTCGTCATGTCGCGGGCACGGCCCACGCGGCACGGCCAACCGGCACCCCACAGCATTCGGCGCGGGACGGGCCGCGGGAGGAGTGGCTTCGAAGCACCCCTCGGGACATCTCCGAGCCGCACTGTCCGCAGTAATATTGTCTGCGGGTTGGTTCACTCTCACGTGCAACCGCCCGGAAGGGCGACTCCGGCGTGTCTGCGCCGGAGTCGTTGTCGGCGGCGTCGCACACAGGTCCTCAGTCGGGCCGTTGGGTGCGGTTCTCGTGAGCGAGGCCGTCCGGGTGGGCGGCCTTGTGGGGGCCCAGGGCCAGGACCATAGCCCTCAGCGGCACGGGGGACGGCGGCCTGAGGACCGCGGGATCCGACGGTCGGCCGATCGCCCCGATGTCCTGCCAGCCCCACGACAGGAACGCGTCGTAGGCCGCGGCGTCGGCCTGGTCGACCAGCGTCGCCCCCAACGAGGCGTGGTGGTCGGCGAGCAGCCGTTCCTGGAGCCTGCGGGCGAGACCCTGGTCGTCCGTATGGGGATGCACCATGATCTCGGTGATCGCGAAGACATGTCCGGACGCGGTGAGTTGTTCGACGCTCTGCGGAAGAGGGCCGTCGAACCCCCTCCACCAGGTCCCCTCGCGCGGTACGGGGAATCCGTAGGCACACCCGGCGAAGGCCGTGTCCTCCGCGATCAGCAGGGCGAATCCGGCCCGCCGGATGTCGCCGGTGAGCCGCCGCAGAAACGCCTCCCGGCCCCGGTACTCGTGGCCTGCCCGCACGCGGGACGACTCCACGTACAGATCGGCCAGGTCCTCCCGCAGGGTTTCGGCCTGCCAGCGGTTCAGCCGGCGCAGCCGTACCGCGTGGTCGCGTACCGCGGGGGCGGGTGCCGCGGGGACGGGTACCGCGGAGGCGGGGGTCGGCGTGGCTCCCTGACCGTGTGTCGGCTCCCGGCGGAGCGGGGCCGTCACAGGGCACCGCCCGCGACGGCGGGAAGCCGGTGCGAGGGTGGTCCGACGGCGTGGGGCCGGGGTTCGTGGAGGAGGAAGGCGGAGCCGGTCATCTCGATGATGCGGGCCATGGCCGGGGGCGGATGGTGCAGCCGGAGGGTCTTTCCGGCATCGGTGGCGAGCCAGGATGCCGTGAGGAACGTGTTGAGCCCGCTGGCGTCGCAGAAGGTCACGGCCGTGAGATCGACGTCGACGGTCCGGATGCCGTCGCGCAGGCATCCTGTCAGAGCGGCGTGCACGAGCGGGGCGGTGGCCAGGTCGATCTCTCCTGCGAGGGTCACCAGCGCGCGGGTGGTGTGGTCGTGCCGGTAGACGTTCAGTTGTGGAAGGGCCATGGCTCCTCGGTTCACGGTGCCCGTGGGGAGTGCCGCGTGGCGGGACTGGTCCGGCCCTCGCGGTGTGCCTCCGATACGGGGAGGGTGCGCGTGACGGTGAACGACCGGTCCGGCAGGCCGCGTTGGCGAGCACTGCGACGGATCGGTCGTCCGGGGACACGCCGGGCAACCGGACGGAAGATTCACGTCCGGCGGGCGTCGTGCCCCGGAGGGGTGCCGCCCGGATCCCGGACGGCGCTGTCGGAAGCCTGGTCGGCTGAGCGGGCCGGCTCACCGGCCTTGGTGGCTCGGGCCTTCGCCGAACCCCGGTGTCCCGGGCTCGGAGGCACGGGAACCGGGAGACGGACCATCCGGCCTGGCAGGTGCGTGCTACTGCGGGCGCCCCGGGCCTGAGGGCCGTCCGGTGAGTTCGGTCGGTCCGGTCGCTTCGGCCCGTCCGGTCGCTTCGGCCCGTCCGGTCGCTTCGGCCCATCCGGTCGGTTCGGCCCGTCCGGTCGCTTCCGTGGCGGGCCGGGAGAGCCGGCCGGAACCACGGGGCTCACCCCGCTGCTCGGCGGGTGCGGCCGGCCCCGCGGTCTTCCGCGGGGCCGGTCCTGCGAGAGGCATCCCGGAGCGGCCGTAGTGGAAGGCGGCGCCCTGGTCACCGTGCTGCGAGTTGAGCAGGTGGATGAGAAGCACACCGAACGCGATCACCGCGATGACCACGACCAGGGTCACGAAGATCCCCATGGTTCTCACCTTCCCGTCGGCTGCCGCGGCATCGCGGCGGCCACGGTCGGGATCCGCCCACGCGCGGCCGGATCGCGGACGTCATGTCCTCCTTCGGACTCCCAGACCGCCTCCACGGCGTCGGCCTCGTACGCCGACCGCAGGCGCGTCGACTCCTGCATCAGACGGCTCGCGGTCGACGTGCCCCGTGGGTCGCTCGCGGCGGCCATCAGCCAGGCGGCCGAGACGGCCGGGGTCTGCGGCGGGATCACCAGGAGGTTCCACCGGCCCACGTGGTAGGAGAGCAACAGCAGTTCGTGAGCGTCCTGCTCGGGCAGGAACCAGCCCACCTTCACCACGTGCCCGGCGACGGGCACCTTGCGCGGAACGATGGGCCAGTGAGCGGGGTTCACCGTGACCCGGGTGATCCGCCCCCACAACGGGTCCAGTACGGCGGTCAGGGAGGGGAGTTCCGCCCGGAGGTCGCGGGAGCGGGGCCACCAGGCGCCGTCCAGCAGAGCCGGTGCGGGACCGACGGGGGCCAGCGACAGGCGGAGAGAGGTCGAGGAGAGCCGGTCATCGGCTTCGGCTGTCGGCGAGTGGGAAATGGTCGCGGTCATGACGCGAACCCTGCCCCGGGCCGGCTACGACCGGCCCGGCATATTGGATCGCCGAAAACGACACGGCCTGGAAGCCGGTGCGCGAAATATCCTCGGTAACTCGAGCGTACTCCTCGGACAGACCCAAAGAGCCGCACGGCCGACGGAAAAGCGTTCCCGTGTGCCCCTGCCCGAGACCGCTGTCCCTGGGGCAACAGTCCCGGCACAGGAGCGGGGCACGACCCCACGGGGCACACGACTCCGAGAGGCGCCCGCTCCCTCCCGGATCGGAAGGGACGGTCGCCGCGCCGGAGCCGGCCTATTCGCCGACGGCCCCCGGGTCCTCAGTGGCGCTCGCCCGGGCCCGTTCGCCCGGGTGAGCTCGCTCGGTGCCGGTGTCGATGAGGATCTGTTCGGCCTGCCTTCCGCTGCCGGCGCGGACGGCCTCGGCCATGGCGGCGCGGGCGGCTTCGGGCGTCGCGTGCGGCGGGACCACGAGGAGGGAGAGGAGATCCTGCCCGCCCCGGGTGACGAGGACGGTGTCGTCGCCGACCGGGAAGGAGTCGATGTGGACGACGCGGTCGTCGATGGTCATCCGTGTCGGCAGCTCTTCCCAGGCGCCCGTGTCCAGGCCGACGCGCGTGACCGGCCCGAGCAGCTGGGTCAGTGCGGTGATCAGGCTGGGGAGTTCGGCGGCGATGTCGCGGGACCGAGGCCACCACACCCCGTCGAGCACGCCCTGCCGGTCATCGGTCGTCTCCAGCCGCACGACAGCCGTTCCGGGCCGCACGGCCTGGCGCACGGCGGCGGGAGGGAGCCTGGTCACACGCGGGGAGTCGGAGTCGGCCATCGCACTCGCCTGCCTGCCTGAAATGAGGGGACCGAGCGGGTTCCTCGGTTTTCACGGTACTCCCCGGCCGGCAGCGGACGGGGCCCCGATGGTCACCTGCGGGGGCCGCAGGTGCTCCCGGCGTAGAGTGAGGGATCCGGCCCGTCTCGTACGGGGACGTCGAACCCCGAAGGTCGCCGTGCAGTCCATGGAAACACCCTCGGACGGACACGCCGAGGTCCGCGTCGTCGCCGCCTCACCCGAGGTCGCCCGTCGGGTCGCGGAGGTTCTCCGCCGTTGCTTCGACGCGACGGAGCAGCGCAGCTTTCCCGCGGGCCCCGACGGCGGGACCCGCCTCGACCTCACCGTGGACACGAGCCGCCCGGCAGAACCCGCCCGTTCGTGGCTGGAGACCAGCCGCCTGACGCAGGACGACCGGCCGGGAAGCGAGACCGGGTCCGGGAACGGCCCGCCGGGCCCCCTCGGGGAGTAGCGTGCAGTCACCGGGAGCACTTCGCACACCGGCTCCGATGCCGGTGCCGTTCCCGGTGAGCGCCGACACCGGGCGGCTGCCCTCGCGCAGGGTCCGGAGACGGGTTTTGCGCGATGTCCGCGACCACCCCTCACTCCCCTCCACGGCCCCCGCCCTTCCGGACCCCGACCGCGCGGCTCGCGCTGAAGCCCGAGAGCCCTTCCGCGGGGCCTGGGTTGGACGGCGCCTGGTGGCCCCGCTCACGTGACCTGCCGAGCGAGCTCTCCGCGCTGGCGGACGTGCTGGATCCGCTGTGGGGAAGGATCTCCCGTATCGCGGTCGACGCCCGCCACCGGCCGACGCTCCCGCCCACGATCCTCGTCAACGGGCATCAGGTGAAGGTCGGTTGGTCCACCTCGGAGCCTGATCCGCACGCGATCCTGCTGCTGTCCCACACCGCGGGCCGCTGGAACCTCCTCGTGATCCCCCCGGAGACCGCCGCCGCCTCGGCCGCCCGGCTGATGACCGCCGCCAGCGCGGACACCGGCCGGCCGACTACCGCGACGGCGCTCATGGCGGCGGAACGGGCCCGCAGCGGAAGCCGGGAGTCCGGCAGGGACCGGAACGTCGGAGGCCGAGACGCTTGCCCCTCGCCGGGCCGCGATCAGCTTTGCCCGGTGGGCAGGTGACGACCCGTGAGTACCGCTTCGACCGTCGGAGGGCTGCCGCGGCGCTCCGCCGGGGACGTGGCAGACAGGAGCAGGACATGATCCGTTCAGCCGAGATCCGCGAGTGGCGCCACCACGACGTGGTCGACGCGAAGCAGCGCAGGATCGGCATGCTCGAAGCGGTCCACGTGGACACGGCCACCGACGAACCGGCCATGGCCACCGTTCAAGTGGGGGGACCGTCGGTCACCGGAACCGGTTCGGGCCGGGCTTCCGGTCGGTGGGGTGGTGTGGCCTTCGGTTCCCACGGCCGGGTGGTCCGTACGTAGCCGTAGATCACCGAGGCCATCGCCAGCAGGAGAAGGGGGCCGTAGACCCACGGGTGGCCGGCCATCTCCAGCGGCAGATAGCGGTACGACAGCAGGAGCCCGGCGAAGACCGTCGTGCCGTAGGCGACCAGCTGGATCCCTGATCGCTCCCAGCCACGGTCGTGCGCGCGCAGGGCCGCCTCGATGGTGAGCGTGAACACCACGCCGGCGATGAGGTCCACGCCGTAGTGGTAGCCGAACCCCAGTGTCGCGGTGAGCGTGGCGATCAGCCAGAACGTGCCGGCGAACCGCAGGGTTCTCGGGCCCTTCCGGGAGTGGATGAAGATCGCGGTGGCCCACGCCGTGTGCAGGCTCGGCATGCAGTTGCGCGGGGTGATCCCGTCGAAGGGCATCGGGTGCGGGGTGTTGACCGGCGGCAGCGTCGCGGGCCACAGGTCGGCCACCGCCCAGTGCCCGGTGGAGTGCGTTTCCGACCACAGGGTGACCCCCGCCCAGTACTCGGTGCCGTCGCCGTAGGCGAAGATCGGTCCGACCACCGGGAAGATCATGTAGATGCCGGGGCCGAAGAGACCGATCACCAGGAAGGTACGCACCAGGTGATGGGCCGGGAAGCGGCGCTCGGCAGCGACGTTGCGCAGTTGGTACAGCGCGACGACGACCGCGGCCACCGCGAGCTGGCCGTAGACGAAGTCGAGGAAGTTGAAGCCGAACGAGCCGGTGGCCGTGACGATCCGGCCCACCAGCCACGACGGGTTGCCCAGCGCGTGGTCGGCGGTCGCCACGTACTGGTCGAGCACGACGGGCCGGGTCTCCGACGTGATGAGCAGCCAGGTGTCTCCGGCCTTGCGGCCGGCCACCAGCAGCAGGCCCAGCCCGACGCCCTTCAGCAGCAGCACGCGTTCCGGGCCGGTGCGACGCGTCACGGCGATGACCCCACAGCCGAGGATCACCCACAGCGCGCCGTTGCCGAAGGGGTGCCCGCCGGTCGTCTCGACGCCGAACGCCCACCGCGCCAGCAGGAAGGCGACGTCGAGGCCGATCGCGACGCCGACCGCGATGAACCGTTGCCGCCAGGTGCACACCACCAGCATCAACGCCATACCGGCGTACAGCAGGGGGCCTGATTTGGGCGGGAGCACCAGCTCTCGCACCTGGCAGGTGAGCGGCCCCTGCAGGCCGTACCGTCGCGCGACGAGTTCCAGCACGACGAGGAACCCGAGGGCCACCACGCCCGCGGCGGTCCCCAGCAGCACTCGTGGCCGGCGCCACCCTGAGGACGTGATCGTGGACTCTGTTCGCGAAAACACCCGCGACGGTTTAGATATCAACTTTTTGACCGGTTTGGTAGGCGTGGACCGAATGGTTCATTTAGCGCGGGCGATAGGGCTGTTCGTCGCGAGCTCGAACATGTTATCGGAGTGATGCGGCGGTTTCACCGAAATGCATTTCGGTGCGGCCGCCGGTTGGGAAGACGCATGACGGGGCCGAAAAGGTGCCGTCGGCGGCCGGTCAGCTCGGTCGGTTGCGGGTCCTCGCCCCGCCGCGCCCCAGCGCCGAACCGGAAACGGCGAGGACGGAGAGCAGGACGAGAGCACAGGCCGGGCCGAGTACCGTCCAGGGGGCCAGCTCCACGTACGGCTGGTTCTCCGACAGCAGGCGGCCCCACTCCGGGGTGGGCGGCTGCTCGCCCAGGCCGAGGAAGCCGAGCGAGGCCAGGACGAGGACCGTGGTGGGCAGCCGCAGCAGGGCGTTGCGCGCCACCGCGGGGAGCACCGCGGGCAGCAGGTGGTGGCGCAGCAGGTACGACGGTCCGGCACCGAACGAGATCGACGCGAGCATGTGGCCGCTCGCCCGTTCCTGTTCGAGCAGCGCCGCGGCCTGAGCGGCGTAGGGGCTCCAGCCGACCACGCACACCGCGCACGCGGCACCCCACACCGACGGGCCGGTCACCGCGGTGGTCAGCAGTCCGGCGAGGACGGCCGGCAGCGTCGACACCACCTCGGTCAGGCCCGCGCCCACGTGGGTCGCCATGCCGAGCAGCAGCCCGGTGACGACGCTGACCGTCGTCACCACGAGGGCCACGCCCGCCGTGCGCAGCGCTCCGTGGCCCAGCCGGGCCAGCAGATCACGGCCGAGCGCGTCCGTGCCCAGAGGGTGCGCGGCCGAGGGCGGCAGCAGCCGGGCCGCCGTGTCCACCTGGAGGGGATCACGCAGCAGCCCGGTCACGACCAGGGCGATCAGGGTGGCGGCGCAGCATCCGACGACCCAGGGCAGTGAGCGCGACCGGGTGAGGGCGGGCGGGTGCAGGGCGGGCAGGGCTCCGTCGCGCAGGGCGGGGCCGAGGAGAGCGCGGCGCAGGGCCTGGATGAGAAGGCCGGCCACCACGCCGAGCAGGACCAGGACCAGCGTCGCGGTCTGCAACGGCGGGAGGTCCTGGGCCACGGCGGCGTCCAGGGCGAGTCGGCCGAGGCCCGGGATGTTGAAGATCTTCTCCACCGCGACCGCCCCGCCGACCAGGGCCACGACGGTCGGCAGCAGTTGGGGCAGCACACCGGCCAGCGTGCGTCGCAGCGCGTGCCGGGCCACGTGGCCGGGGCCGAACCCGTAGGCGTGCCAGGTCCGCGCCCACGGCTCGCGGAAGGCGGCGGGCAGCGACTGGTCGAGCAGACCGCCGATCATCGCCCCGGACGGCACGCCGAGGGCGAGCGCGGGCAGCACCATCGACCGCGGCCCCTCCCAGCCACTGGACGGGAACCAGCCCAGCCACACCCCGCACACGGTGGCGAGCAGGGAGGCCAGCAGGAACTTGGGCAGCGCGGCGAGGACGGCCGCCCCGGCGCCGGCCCCGCCCCGGCTCAGCCGTCGCCGGGAACCGAGGTGCAGGGTCCGGGCGCAGACCAGCGCGGCCACCACGACGGTGACCACGAGTGCGCCGAGCATCAGCGTCAGGGAGACCGCGAAGGCGGTCGTCACCTGCGGCAGGACGGGTTCGCCCGACACCCACGAGGTACCCGCGTCACCGCGCGGCAGTCCGCCCAGCCAGTGCGCCAGGTGCGGGAAGGGCCCCTGGTCCAGGCCCAGTTGCTCGCGTACGGCGGCCAGCTGGCCCGGGGTGGGATCCGCGTCGGCGGAGCGGGCGCGCAGAACCGTCAGCGCGGGGTCGTTCCCGGACAGCCAGGGCAGCAGGGCGACGGCCGTGAGCAGCGCGGCCCCGGCGACGACCCGGCCGGCCCCCGCACGCCACCGGCCCGGGCGGACGTCGGCACCGGCTGACATGACGCTCATACGCTGCTACTTCGCTACTTCACACGGGTGTCTACGTCGACCAGGGAGCGCTCGCGCGGGTCGAGCGACACGCCCTCGACATCGGTGGCTATGCCCTGCACGACCTTCTCGTGGACCAGCGGCACGACGGCGTCGGTGCGCAGGATCTCGGCTTCGGCCCGCATGATCTTCCGCTGCCGCTGTGCCGTGTCGCCCTCCTCGGCCGCGGACTTGACGGCCTGGTCGACCTTGGAGTCCTTCAGTCCGGCGATGTTGTAGACGCCGTCGCCGGTGAAGTCGCTGGCGAGGTAGGCGACCGCGTCGCCGGTGTCGAGGAGCGTCACCCGGGAGAACACGAGGGCGTCGTACCGGCCCGCGAGGAGGTCGGCCTCCATCTGCGTGTACTCGCGGACGTCCTGCTTCACCGTGAACCCGGCCTTCTCCAGCTGCTGCTGCAGGACGGTGGCGGCCTCGGGCAGCTCGGCGCGGTTGGTGTAGGTGGCCAGGCGCAGGGTTTTGCCCTTGGTCCTCGCCTTGACCTGTGCGGTGGTGGCGGCCTCGGCGCGGCCGGTCACCTCGACACGGTCGTCGTCCGCCCAGGGGACGGCGGGCCCCAGCAGGCCTTGCGCCGGGTCGGCGTACCCGCCGAAGACCGAGTCGACGAGAGCGGTGCCGTCCACGGCCTCGCGAGCGGCCGCGCGCAGCGTCTCGTCGGTGAAGACGCCGGAGCCGGTGTTGAGGACCAGGCTGTCGGTCCGTACGGAGGGCACCTCGTGGCGGGTGTCCGCGTCGAGGAGCGCGGCCTGGGCGGTGGGGATCCACTCGGCGATGTCGACGTCACCGCCGCGCAGGGCGTTGGCGCGCGCGGTGCCGTCGGCGATCCACGACACGTCGATGCCGGGTGTCTTCGCCTTGCCGCCCCAGTACGCGTCGAAGCGGTCCAGCGCGACCTTGGTCTTGCCGGTGAGCTTCGTGATCTCGAAGGGGCCCGTGCCGGTGCCGACCGGGCTGACGGTGCCGTCCTTCGCGTACGCCTTCGGGGAGAGGATGCCGAGCGCGGGGCTGGCCAGCCGCAGCGGGAGCACCGGGTCGGCGGTCTTCGTGCCGATCGTGACGGTGTCGGTGTCCTGGGCCTTGGCGGTGAGCGTCACGTCGCTGAGGACGCGGGGCTTGGTCTCGGCCTCGTTGGCCTGGTCGAGGGCGTTGACGACGGACGCGGCGGTGACCTCGGTGCCGTCCTGGAACGTGGCGTCGCGCAGCTCGAACCTCCAGGTGGTGGCGTTCACCCGGGTCCAGGACTTCGCCAGCGCGGGCGCGGCGGCGCCGTCCTTGTCCAGCGCCGTGAGCCCCTCGGCCACCGAGAGCTTGCTCAGCACCGTGGCGTCGTTGCTGTACGGCGACAGGGCCTGCACCGGCGGTACCGCGAGGGCGACGCGGAGGCGACCGCCCGCCCCCGCCTTCGCGTCGGTGCCGTCCTCGCCCGACGCGAAACAGCCGACGAGCAACGGGCCGAGGGCGAGCGTCGCGAAGACGCCACGGGAGGTGGTGCGCATGGCAGGTCCTGTCGTGCGGGGGAGGAGTCACGCCTCGGCGGCGCATGGCACGCGGCGACAAGGCCAGGCAAGCATATGAGGTAAGGCTTACCGAACTTTAACCCCATTGGGTGAAATCTCAACCATTGAGATCCCCGAACAGCTCCGCCGCGTTGTCGTGGCACACCGCCCGCAGCCACGGCTCTCCGAGGCCCAGCCGCTCCAGGGCGTCGAGCTGGTGCACGTACGGGTACGGGATGTTGGGGAAGTCGGTGCCGAGGAGAACGCGGTCGCCGAGGTCGGCCAGCCGGGGCAGGACACGGCGGGGGAACGGCATGAGCCCCTCGCTGAAGTCGGTGAACGCCATCGTCGTGTCCAGCCGCACTTCCGCGTACCGCTCGGCGAGATCCAGGAACTCCTCGTACTCCGGCATCCCCATGTGCGCGACGATCAGGCTCAGTCGGGGATGTCGCGCCAGCACCCGCTTGATCGGCTCGGGGCCGGTGTGCTTGCCGGGCGCGGGGCCGGAGCCGCAGTGGATCACCGTGGGGACACCCGCCTCGGCCAGCAACCCCCATGCCGGCTGGAGGAGTTCGTCGGCCGGGTCGTACGCCCCCACCTGCACATGCGCCTTGAAGACGCGCGCGCCCGCCTCGATCGCCTCCCGGACGTAGGTATCGACGCCCGGCTCGGGATAGAGGGTGGCGGTGTGCAGACAGTCGGGGGTGCGGTGGGCGAAGTCGGCGGCCCAGCCGTTGAGCCACCGGGCCATGCCCGGCTTGTGCGGGTAGAGCATCGCCGTGAAGGCCCGTACGCCGAACTCCCGGAGCAGGGCCGCCCGTTCCGCCTCCTCCTGCCGGTAGGTGATCGGCCACTCGAGCCCACCGGTCAGCGGTCCGAGCGCGTCGAAGTAGCCCCACACCTTGCGCAGGACCCGCTCGGGCATGAAGTGCGTGTGGACGTCGATGAGCCCGGGGAGGCCGAGCCCCGCCCAGAACCGGCGGACCTCGGCGGCCTCCGCGCCCACGGATATGTCACCCGTCACGGCTTCTCCCCGCCGGACGGGACGGCGGACGCCGGACCGGTCGCCGCGCCGGCGCGGAGCATGGCCTGGTAGAGGGCCTCGTGCCCGGGCGGGTCGGGCAGCGGGCCGCGGGCGGGCGCCGCGAGGGACTGGATCATCAGGGCGACGACGCGTCGCCAGGCGTCGGGTGCGGCGTCGCCGGTGGCGTTGACGACCCCGGCGTTGGCCATGTGGATGAGCACCAGGTCGGAGGGGTCGAAGTCCTCGCGCAGCCGCCCCGCGGCCTTGGCGCGGCCGATGAGCTCCACCATGCCCTCGTATGCCTCGCCACGGCGCTGCTCCATCGCCTTGGCGCCGGGGAAGGTCATGGTCAGGACGTCGGCGAAGCCGTGGTCGGCGGCCTGCATCGCGCAGGCGGCCTCGATGTAGCCGGTGAAGCCGTGCCACGGGTCGGGGTCGTCGAGCGCGGCGGCGACCGCGTCGGCGTAGGCGTCCATACGGTCGGCGAAGACGGCGGCGACCAGCTCTTCCTTGCTGGGGAAGCGGCGGAAGATGGTGGCGATCCCCACCCCCGCCTCGCGGGCCACGGAGGCCATGGAGGCGTTCAGACCGTCCCGCGCGAACACCCGGCGCGCGGCGGCGATGATCCGCTCCCGGTTGCGCTCGGCGTCACTGCGCAGAGGCGGGGCGGCGGGGTCGTCGGGGTGCTGGGCGCCAAGGGTCATAGCGGTGAGTCTAACAATCGGAACACCCTATCCATTTTTGGTGGTACGGTGACTTCCGGTGAACCGGAAAGGCCTATCCGGATATCGAAGTGGATAGGCCTGTCCATATCGATCGACGTTTTACGGAAGGATCGCTGTGACCACCATCGCCATCGTCGGAGCCGGCCCCCAAATGGGCCTGGCCATCGCGCGCACCTTCGGCTCCCAGGGCTTCGACGTCGCCCTGGTCTCCCGCGACCGCGACAAGCTCGACGGTCTCGTCGGCACGCTCGGCGCCGAGGGCGTCACCGCCGCCGCGTTCCCCGCGGACGTACTGGACCGCGAAGCGCTCACCGGGGCGCTCAAGGACGCCGCCGCGCGGTTCGGCGGCATCGACGTCCTGGAGTACTCCCCGGTGGGGACGTTCGGCGGCACCGCGCTGACCGCTCCGGCCGAGACCGATCCGTCGCACGTGGAGTTCGAGATGAACTTCCAGCTCTACGGGGCCATCGCCGCCACGAAGGCGGTGCTGCCCGCGATGCGCGAGGCCGGCGCGGGCACCCTGCTCTACACCACCGGCGCCGGCTCGATCCGGCCCGACCCGCGGGTCGCCAACGTCAACGCCGCCGCGGCCGCGCTGCGCAACTGGGCGATGAACCTGCACGGGGAACTGGCCGGCTCCGGCGTCCAGGCCGCCCACATCGGCATCGACGCGTCGATCGGCGTCTCCGTCATCCCCGGCCTGGAGGCGGCCCGGCCCGAGCAGATCGCTCCCCTCTACTGGGAGCTGCACACCACCAGGCGCGACGAGGCCGAGCTCGTCTTCCGCCTCGACGGCGAGGGCTTCCCCCGCGCCTGACACCCCCGGGGGCCGGTACGCCCGTTATCGGCCGGGTTCGGTGGGCACTCGCGAGCTGAGCGAAGGGAGGTGTCCCGTGTCCGACCGGCAGCGACCGCGCGAGGGCGAGCGGGTGTCGTGGAAGAGCCACGGAACCGACGTCACGGGCAGGGTGGAGAAGAAGATCACCGAGCGGACCGAGGCGGCCGGCCGGACCGTCGACGCCTCGGAGCAGGACCCGCAGTACCAGGTCCGCAGCGACAAGTCCGGGCGCAGGGCCGTGCACACACCGCAGGCGCTCCACAGGAAGAAGGACAAGTGACGGCCAGGCACTGACGAACCCGCCCGGACCGCACGGCGAAGGGGCGCCCTCGTGTCGAGGGCGCCCCTTCGCCGTGCGGTCAGGCCGACGCCCTGACCGCCGAACCCGTCGAGCCCGCCGGGGCCGCCGGGGCCGCCGGGGCCGCGTCCCGTACGACGCGGCGGCGCCGGGCCGGTGTGAGCAGCGGGTGGGCGACGCCCCAGGCCGCACCCTTGCAGATCAGCTCCTTGTAGACGGCGGCGAACCGTCCGGTCAGGGCGGCCCGCACGGCGCGGTCGTCGGCGGTGACGTACTGGATCAGGCCCTCCCTGCGGCCGAGCGAGATGCACTGGTTGAAGTAGCGCAGCGGCACGTTCGGGAGCTTCCCGCCGGTCAGGCGCGCCGCGATGGCGTCGGCGGCCTGCCATGCCATCGGGACGCCCGAGGCGCACGACATCCGCAGCGGCTTGTCGCCGGCGCCGGTCGCCAGGGCCGCGTCGCCGACGGCGTACACGTCCGGGTGTGAGACCGAGCGCATGGTCGCGTCCACCACGATCCGGCCGGTGTCGGTGACCTCCAGGGTGGTGGCCCGCGCGATCGGGTGGACGGCGAAGCCGGTGGTCCACACCGTGACCGCGGCCGGGATGGACGTGCCGTCGGCGGTGGCGACACGGTCGGCCTCGACGCCGGTGACGGCGGTGTGCTCGTGCGCCGTGATGCCGAGCTTGTCGAAGACCTTCCGCAGGTGCTGGCGGCCCTTGGGCGAGAGCCAGTCGCCGAGACCTCGTTGGGAGGCGAGGGCGACGTCGAGGTCCGGGCGGGCCTCGGCGATCTCGGTCGCGGCCTCGATGCCGGTGAGTCCGCCGCCGACCACGACCACGGACTGCCCGGCGTCCAGGCGGGCCAGGCGCTCACGCAGCCGCAGTGCTCCGGGGCGACCGGAGATCTCGTGGGCGTGCTCGGCGGTGCCGGGGACGCCCTGGTCGTTCCAGCCGCTGCCGAGGGCGTACACGAGGGTGTCGTACTCCAGCTCCTCGGCGCCGTCCGCGCCGACGACGGCCACCGCCTTGCGGTCTACGTCGACGCCGGTGACCTGCGCGAGCTTCAGTTCGACGCCGGTGCCCGCGAACATCTCGCCGAAGGGCCGGGGCTCGAGGTGGTGGCCGACCGCCAGCTGGTGCATCCGGACCCGCTCGACGAAGTCGGCCTCGGCGTTGACGAGGGTGATGGCGACGTCTTCGCGGCGCAGCCGCCTGGCGAGGCGGCCCGCGGCGGTGGCTCCGGTGTATCCGGCTCCGAGGACGATGATGCGGTGCTGCATGCCTGACTCCTGTCTTGAGCGGATCGAGCGGATCCAGCGGATCGAGCTGGTTCGCCACTTGAACCGGGCGGCCCGCCGATTCCTGACAGGAGCGCGATGTGAAGCACGTCACATCGCGGTCAGAAGACGTGGAGCAGGGGCTCCCCGTGGTCCGTGGCCGCCCACCGCTCGGTCGCGCGCTCGAGCTTGTCGGGGTTGACCTGGTTGCGGAACGCGGCGATGCCCTCGTCGGTGACCGCCAGGCACATGACGCCGATGACCCGGCCGTCCAGGACCACCACGAGGGCGGGGTCGCCGTTGGCGGTCGTGGCGTGGACCGCGGGTGAGCCGCCGACCAGGGCGCGCTTGGCCGCGCCGGGCTTGAACAGGCCCCGCATGAACTTCGCGACGGCGAGGGCGCCTTCGAACGCCCTGGCGCGGGCCGGGACCTTCCCGCCGCCGTCGCCGATCGCGACGGCGTCCTGGGTGAGCAGGCGCACGAGCGGCTCGGTCTGCCCGCTGGTGGCGGCCGCGAGGAACTCGTCGATGATCCGCCGGGCGGCGGCCTCGTCGATCTCGGTGCGGGCCTTGCCGTCCGCGACGTGCTTCTTGGCGCGGTGGAAGATCTGCTGGCTGGCGGCCTCGGTGACGTCGAGGATCTCGGCGATCTCCCGGTGCGTGTATTCGAAGGCCTCCCGCAGCACGTACACCGCCCGCTCGTTGGGGGAAAGGCGTTCGAGCACGGCGAGGACCGCGTACGAGACCGACTCGCGCTGCTCGACGGTGTCGGCCGGGCCGAGCATCGGGTCCCCGGCGAGCAGCGGTTCGGGCAGCCACTGGCCGACGTAGGTCTCGCGCCGCGCGCGGGCCGAGGTCAGCTGGTTGAGACACAGGTTGGTGAGGACCTTCGTGAGCCAGGCCTCGGGGACCTCGATGCGCCCGGTGTCGGCGGCCTGCCAACGCAGGAACGCCTCCTGCACGGCGTCCTCGGCCTCGCTCGCGGAACCGAGGAGGCGGTAGGCGATGGCCTCCAGGCGGGGCCTCGATGCCTCGAACCGGTCGACGTCGTTCGCGGTCAGCACCATGGCACGGATCCTACCGACCGTGGCGGCGGCCTCCACCGCGGTGTTCCGGGACGTGCCCGCCGACTCGGCGAACCGGGCGCGTTAAGCGGGTGAAGCTTGGGCCCGTCTCCATACCGCGGGGCATGGATGAAGCCCCCGGCCGTATCCGGCCGAGTCGGCGGACACGACGCGCTGGAGGCGAGCGATGAACCCAAGAACCGACCAAGCCCATCCCACGACCCATCAGGTCCCGGTCCTCATCGTCGGCGGATCCCTCGTCGGCCTGTCGACCTCCCTGTTCCTGGGCCGGCTGGGCGTACGGCACACCCTGGTGGAGCGTCACGCCGGCACCTCCATCCACCCCCGTGGCCGCGGCAACAACGTCCGCACGATGGAGCTGTTCCGGGCGGCCGGCGTCGAGCCGGGGATCCGGCAGGCCGCCGCCACGCTGGCCGACAACCACGGAATCCTGCAGGCACCCACCCTGGTCGGCGACGCCGGCGAGTGGCTCTTCAAGGAGATCGACGCGGGCGGCGGACTGGCCCGGTTCAGCCCCAGCTCCTGGTGCCTGTGCAGTCAGAACGACCTGGAGCCGGTGCTGTTGGAGCAGGCGAAGCAGCTCGGCGGCGACCTGCGGTACGGCACCGAGCTGATGTCGTTCGACAGTGACCCCTCCGGCGTCACGGCGGTGGTGAAGAGCCGTCAGACGGGCGAGCACACCACCATCCGCGCGGACTACCTCGTCGCCGCCGACGGCCCCCGCAGCCCCGTCCGCGAGCAGCTCGGCATCGCCCAGGGCGGCCCCGGCGACCTGTTCCACAACGTCAGCATCACCTTCCGCTCCCGCGACCTCGCCGAGGTCGTGGGCGAGCGCCGCTTCATCGTCTGCTACCTGACCAGCCCGGACGCCGACGGCGCGCTGCTGCCCGTGGACAACCGGGAGAACTGGGTCTTCCACGCCCCCTGGCACCCCGAACAGGGCGAAACCCTGGAGGAGTTCACCGACGAGCGGTGCGTCGCGCACATCCGCCGCGCGGTCGGGGTCGCCGACCTCGACGTGCAGATCACCGGCAGGGCTCCCTGGCACGCCGCCCAGCGGGTCGCCCGCAGCTACCGGGCGGGACGCGTCTTCCTGGCCGGCGACTCGGCCCACGAGATGTCCCCCACCGGCGCCTTCGGCTCCAACACCGGTATCCAGGACGCCCACAACCTGGCCTGGAAGCTGGCCGCGGTGCTCGACGGCTGGGCCGGGGAGGGGCTGCTGGACTCCTACGACGCCGAGCGCCGCCCGGTGGCGGAGGCGACCAGCGCCCGTGCCGCCGCACGGTCGGTCGAGCACAGCCACCCCGGCTTCGCCCCGCCTCCGGGCGTGGGCGGTGGCGGTGGCCCGCAGCGCGGCATCCTCAACGTGGCTCTGGGCTACCGCTATCCGCAGGGCGCCGTCGTCGGCGCCGACCCCGCGACCCCGGTCGTCCCGGACGGCCTCGACCTGTCCGGCGCACCCGGCAGCAGGGCGCCCCACCTGCCGGTACGGCGACGAGGAGAGCTGATCTCCACCCTGGACCTCTACGAGCGGTCGTTCGTCCTGCTCAGCGGCGCCGACGAGGCGAGCGGCTGGCACGAGGCCGCCCTCCGTCTCGCCGAGGCGATGTCCGTCCCGCTGGCCTCGTACCGGGTGGGCGCCGGATCCGGCGCCGAGCTGACGCCCGAGGGCGACGCGGACTGGTCGGCCGCCCATGGAACGGCCCCCACGGGCGCCGTGCTCGTGCGTCCCGACGGGTTCGTGGCCTGGCGGTCGCCGGGGCCGGTCCCGGACGCCGAGTCGGCCCTGCGCGACGTCCTGACCACGCTGCTGGCCAAAGCCTGACCTCCCCGGCCGCGTCGGGCGCTTCACCCGAGTGAACGTCTTGAGTGGTGGTCGGGAGCGGGGTGCCTGACGGTGGATCACGTCGGGGGCGGGTCACCTCAGCTGACGAAGTGCCAGCTGCCCTGCCCCTCGGCGGAAGGAACGTCAGATGCGCACAGCTCGCATGGTCCTGGCCACCGCGGCGGCTTCGGCCGCACTCGCTCTCGGCGCTCCCGGCGCCTACGCGGCCGGGGGCGACTGGGACCACACGGACTCCTCCTACAGCAAGGAGCACGACAAGGGGCAGGGCAAGGAGCACGGCAAGGACGGCGGCCACGACTCCCCGCGCGGTGGCATGCACACCGGTGGGGGCGCGCTGACCGCCGTCAACGAGGACGACTGGGCCACCGCGCGTGACCCCAAGCACGACCCGGAGACCTACAAGGACGGCGAGCAGGGCAAGGGCTCCTGGAGCGGGAAGCAGGACGGGAACTCCTGGGGCGGCAAGGAGAAGCCCAGTGGCGGGATGCACACCGGAGGCGGCGGCCTGGCCTCGCCTGCGGTGACCACGGGCGGGCTGGCCGTCGTGGCGGTCGCCGCGACCGGTCTGTACGCGGCGCGCCGTAAGAGGACGGCCGGAAGCCTGGCCTAGCCATGCCGGACGCGATAGCCGCTGTGGCCGCCACGCGCGCGCAGCGTGGCGGCCCGGCCGGCCTTCCGGGGGCCCCGTCCGGTTGCCGGGGCCCCCGCCGCCCTCCTGTTTCCGCCCCGCCCCCCTTGAGGTCGTGCCCGATGGCAGTTCCCCCCTCCCCCCTGATCGACAACGAACCGCCCCCGGCCGAGCGGGGATCCCGTGCCAACAACCTGATGGTGATGGCCGGTCTGGCCGCCCTGGTGCTGGCCATGAGCCTGATCGGCGGCAAGGACGGCTCGTCCGACACCGCCGGCCCGCCGGCCGCCGCGCAGACCTCCGCGTCGTACCCGTCGGCCACCGCGCCGGCCCCGCCGGCCGGGCAGCCCGCCGGCAGGTACCTGCCCCGGTCGAAGCCGGTCCGCCTGATCATTCCGAAGATCTCGGTCGACGCCCCCTTCACGGACCTCGCCATCGGTCCCACGGGTCAGCTGGAGCCTCCTCCCGCCGACGACACCAACCTCGTCGGCTGGCACGCCAAGGGCTCGTCCCCCGGGGAGCGGGGCACGGCGATCATCGCCGGACACGTCGACACGAAGACGTCGGCGGCCGTGTTCGCGGGTCTCGGCGAGCTGGAGAACGGGGACATCTTCCACGTCGAACGAGCGGACGGGCGTACCGCGTCCTTCGTGGTCGACAGCGCGGAGACGTTCGACAAGGAGCGCTTCCCCAACGAACGCGTGTACGGCGACACGGACCAGGCCCAGGCCCGGCTCATCACCTGTGCGGGTGCCTACGACCGGACCGCCAGGGACTACACGGACAACCTGGTGGTCTTCGCCCACCTCACCTGAACCGGGCCCGCCGTCGAGTCCGGCCGATCACCCGCCCAGTGCATCCGAGTCGCGCGCTCACGAGGGCGGGCCCAGGATCGAGCCACGCCGACGTCACACCGACTTGGGCGTGTTCGCCCGCCTTTGCCCCCTCCCACGAAGGAGATGTGCGCAGCATGACCACCACGTCTGAACGTGTTTCGGAACCGCCCACGCAGCAGGCGTCGCAGCGGGTCTCGCAGTCCGTGTTCGACGGCTCCCGGCTCCGTGTCGTCCTGCTGGTGGACGTCTACGACGGCGCCCAGCAGCAGTTCCTCGAGGCGTACGAGCAACTGTGCAACCAGGTCGCGTCCGTCCCCGGGCATGTCAGCGACCAGCTGTGCCAGTCCATCGAGAACCCCTCCCAATGGCTCATCACGAGCGAGTGGGAGAGCGCTCCGCCCTTCCTCACCTGGGTGAACAGCGAGGAGCACGTGCGGATGGTGGAACCGCTGCACAGCTGCGTCCGGGACACCAGGTCGCTGCGCTTCCACATCGTCCGGGAGACCGGCGGTCCGGCGACCGGCGCCGAGCACGGCAAGCGCCGGCTGCAGACGTCACCCCGGATCGGTGACGGCCTGATCCGTCACGCGCTCACCTTCACGGTCAAGCCCGGCAGCGAGGAGAAGGTCGCGAAGATCCTCTCCGGCTACACCTCGCCGGAGCCGCGGGTCGACGACACCACCCGGCTGTGCCGCACCTCCCTGTTCATGCACGGCAACCGGGTGGTCCGGGCCATCGAGGTACGGGGCGACCTGCTCGCGGCGCTGCGGCACGTGGCCCGGCAGCCCGAGGTGCGGGCCGTCGAGGAGGCCATCAACCCCTATCTGGAGCAGGACCGGGACCTCGACGACCCCGAGTCCGCCCGGGTCTTCTTCACCCGCGCGGCGCTGCCGGCCGTCCACCATGTGACGGCGGGCCAGGAGAGCCCGGACGCCGTACGGCACGCGTTGTACTACCCGGCCCGGGAGGGCTGCGGTCTGCGGCTGGCCGAGCTGCTCGCCCGGCAGGACGAGGCGGCCGCGGACGATCCGCGGGGGCCGGTGCTGCGCAGCACGATCTTCCAGCGGGACGACGTGGTGATGCGGCTGGTCGACGTGCGCGGCGGACTCGACACCGACCCCGCCCCCGTGCTCGGTCTCGCGGACGAGGGGCAGACGGCCGAGCTGACGGCGCTCCTCGACGGCGAGGCCCTCGGGCTGGACGCTCCCGCGCTCGGAGACGGTGCTCCCGCCCGCCTCCTCAAGGTCTCGCGCATGGACCTCGTCACCGACCGCCGCGCGCCCGACGCCTGATCTGCCAGCCCCCGGGCCGTGCCGGCCCCGTCCTCATGTCGATGCAGCACATGTTCGGAGGAACGTCGTGATCAACCGCCATCCCGGAATCGTGGACGTCAGCGAGGTCGAGCCCAACACTCGGCGCGGTGGCGATCTGCGGGCCATGCTCACCCCCGCCACGGTCGGCTCCACCAGCGGTTTCATGGGGCTGGCCATCGTGCAGCCCGGCGACCGCATCGCCGAGCACTACCACCCGTACTCCGAGGAGTTCATCTACGTCGTCTGCGGACAGCTCGAGGTGGACCTGGACGGCGAGCCCCACCCGCTGGTGCCCGAGCAGGGGCTGCTGATCCCCTCCCACGTCCGGCACCGCTTCCGCAACGTCGGCAAGGTGGAGGCCCGCATGGTCTTCCACCTCGGCCCGCTGGCCCCGAGCCCGCCCCTCGGCCACGTCGACACCGAGGACGCCGACGGCGTGCCCATCCCGGTGGAGGCGGCCCACGCGGGTGCGGGCCGGGCGGCGGAGCGACGTCAGGTGCGGTCATGACCAGGCGCGTGGCGGTCACCGGCATAGGCATCGTCGCCCCGGGCGGCATCGGTGCACCGGCGTTCTGGGACCTGCTGTCCAACGGGCGCACCGCGACCCGCGGCATCACGTTCTTCGACCCGTCCGGGCTGCGTTCGCGGATCGCCGCCGAGTGCGACTTCGACCCGGGGGCCCACGGCCTGGACGCGGAGCAGGTCGCGCGGTGCGACCGGTACATCCAGTTCGCCCTGGTCGCCGGGGAGGAGGCGATACGGGACTCCGGCCTCGACCTCGCCGTGGAGAACCCCTGGCGGGTCGGTGTCTCCCTGGGCACCGCGGTCGGCGGAACCACCCGGCTGGAGAACGACTACGTGCTGGTCAGCCACGGCGGGGAGCGCTGGGACGTGGACCACCGGGAGGCCGGTCCGCACCTGCACCGGGCGTTCGCGCCCAGCACCCTCGCCTCCACGGTGGCGGAGCGGTTCGAGGCGCGCGGGCCGGTGCAGACCGTCTCCACCGGCTGCACCTCGGGGCTCGACGCGGTCGGGTACGCCTTCCACACGATCGAGGAGGGCCGGGCCGACGTGTGCATAACCGGCGCCTCGGACTCGCCGATCTCCCCGATCACCATGGCCTGCTTCGACGCGATCAAGGCCACCTCCCCCAACAACGACGACCCCGCCCACGCGTCCCGCCCCTTCGACGCCGACCGCAACGGGTTCGTCATGGGCGAGGGCGGCGCGGTGCTCGTCCTGGAGGAGCTGGACCACGCGCTGGCCCGCGGCGCGCACGTGTACTGCGAGGTCAGCGGCTACGCCACCTTCGGCAACGCGTACCACATGACCGGTCTGACCAGCGAGGGCCTGGAGATGGCCCGGGCCATCGAGGACGCCCTCGGCCAGGCCCGGCTCGACGGCACGGCCATCGACTACGTCAACGCGCACGGGTCGGGCACCAAGCAGAACGACCGGCACGAGACGGCCGCCGTCAAGCGGACCCTCGGCGCGCACGCCTACGACACGCCCATGAGCTCCATCAAGTCCATGGTGGGCCATTCCCTGGGCGCGATCGGGGCGATCGAGGTCGTCGCCTGTGCGCTGGCCCTGACCCACCAGGTCGTCCCGCCCACCGCGAACTACGAGACCCCGGACCCCGAGTGCGACCTGGACTACGTCCCGCGCGTCGCTCGCGAGCGACGGCTGAACAACGTGCTCTCCGTGGGCAGCGGGTTCGGCGGCTTCCAGTCCGCGGTGATCCTCAGCCGGCCGAGGGAGAAGACACCATGAGCCAGCCGCGTCCGCGGCGCGCCGCCGTCACCGGAATCGGCGTGGTCGCGCCCAACGGAACCAGCACCGAGACCTTCTGGAAGTCCACCCAGGAGGGCATCAGCGTCCTGGACCGGATCACCCGTGAGGGATGTGAGCACCTGCCGCTGCGGGTGGCCGGCGAGGTCCGCAACTTCGATCCGCCGTCGGCGGTCGAGGAGCGCTACCTCGTCCAGACCGACCGCTTCACGCACTTCGCGATGGCCGCGGCCGACCTCGCCCTCGACGACGCCCGGCTCAGCCGGGCCGAGACCGACGAGGCGCCGTTCTCCGTGGGCGTGGTCACCGCGGCCGGTTCCGGCGGCGGTGAGTTCGGGCAGCGGGAGCTGCAGCAGCTGTGGGGCAAGGGCAGTCGCTTCGTCGGGCCGTACCAGTCCATCGCCTGGTTCTACGCCGCGAGCACCGGCCAGATCTCCATCCGCCGCGGCTTCAAGGGCCCCTGTGGTGTGGTCGCCTCCGACGAGGCCGGCGGCCTGGACGCCCTGGCGCACGCGGCGCGGGCCGTGCGGCGCGGCACCGACGTGATGGTGGCCGGCGCGACCGAGGCACCCCTGGCCCCCTACTCGATGGTCTGCCAGCTCGGTTACGAGGAGCTGAGCACCGTCGACGACCCGGCCCGCGCCTACCGCCCGTTCACCGCCGCGGCCTGCGGGTTCGTCCCGGCCGAGGGCGGCGCCATGCTCGTGGTGGAGGCGGAGAGCTCGGCCCGGGAACGGGGCGCGCCCGTGCGGGCCACCCTGGCGGGACACGCGGCGACCTTCACCGGCGCCTCCCGCTGGACGCAGTCCCGGGAGGGACTGGCCGAGGCCATCCGGGTCGCCCTGCGCGAGGCCGGCTGCGCACCCGAGGAGATCGACGTGGTCTTCGCCGACGCCCTCGGAGTGCCGGAGGCCGACCGTGCCGAGGCGCTGGCGATCACGGACGCCCTGGGCGCCCACGGCGGACGCGTCCCCGTCACGGCGCCGAAGACCGGCGTCGGCCGGGGCTACGGAGCGGCGCCCGTCCTGGACGTCGCCGCGGCGGTGCTCGCCATGGAGCACGGCCTGATCCCGCCCACCCCCAACGTCTTCGACGTCTGCCACGACCTCGACCTCGTCACCGCCCGAGCCCGTGCCGCCGAACTGCGCACGGCGCTGGTCCTCAGCCGAGGACTCATGGGCTCGAACTCGGCGCTGGTGCTGCGGCTCGGCGCCGGCGACGCCTCGTAGCGAGGCGTCGCGAGCACCCATCACGAAGCAAGGAGAACCGCATGAGTGACCGAATCACCGTGGAAGAACTGGCCGAGCTCATGAAGAAGGCCGCCGGGGTCACCGTCTCCCCGGAGGAACTCCGCCGGCGGGACGACGTCGGGTTCGACGCCCTCGGCATCGACTCGCTCGGTCTGCTCGGCATCGTGGGCGAGCTGGAGAACCGGTACGGCACGCCGATGCCGCCGGACGCGGAGAAGAGCAAGAGCCCCCGGCAGTTCCTCGACCTCGTCAACAGCGCGCTTCTCGCGGGAGCCTGACATGACCGGACACACGCAGAACGAGATCGTCATCGCCGCCCCGGTCGACCTGGTCTGGGACATGACCAACGACGTCGAGAAGTGGCCGCAGCTGTTCAGCGAGTACGCCTCCGCCGAGATCACGTCCCGGGAGGGCAACCGGACCACGTTCCGGCTGACCATGCACCCCGACGACAACGGCAAGGTGTGGAGCTGGGTCTCGCAGCGGGAGACGGACCGCGACGCGCTCACCGTGCGGGCCCGCCGCATCGAGACCGGGCCCTTCGCCTACATGAACATCGTGTGGCAGTACGAGGAGGTACCCGAGGGCACCCGCATGGTGTGGACGCAGGACTTCGCGATGAAGCCGGACGCGCCGGTCGACGACGACTGGATGACGGACAACATCAACCGGAACTCCAAGGTCCAGATGGCCCTGATCCGGGACCGTATCGAGCAGTCCGCCACGGAACGCCGGCCCGTGCCGACGCTGTCCGACTGACCCGGACGGAGACAGGACGATGCACCAGTCCCTGATCGTCGCCCGCATGGCCCCGGGTTCGGCCGCGGACATCGCCAAGGTGTTCGACGAGTCGGACCGGGGCGAACTGCCCCACCTCATCGGAGTCGCCCGGCGCAGCCTCTTCCAGTTCGACGACGTGTACCTGCACCTCATCGAGTCGGAGCAGGACCCCGGCCCCGCCATCGCGAAGATGGCCGGGCACCCGCAGTTCCGGGACATCAGTGAGCGGCTGACGGCGTACGTCACCGCGTACGACCCGGCGACCTGGCGTTCCCCGAAGGACGCCATGGCGCACTGCTTCTACCGCTGGGAGCGGGACGCCGCCTCCTGAACCGCGACGCCCAACCGCCGGTCGCCGGACACGCAAACTCTCGCGTGTCCGGCGACCGGCGGTTGGCACTGCCCGTTCGGGAGAGGTCGTCACCCGGGGACGGTGCAGTCGAACGCGTGCAGGTACGGGTTGACCGGCCGCACGTCGTCGATGACCAGGCCCGCGCCCGTCAGCCTCCCCACCATGCTCTCGGTGGTGTGCTTGGCCCCTCCGACGTTGAGGAGCAGCAGCAGGTCCATCGCGGTGCTGAACCGCATCGAGGGCGAGTCGTCGACGAGGTTCTCGATGACCACGACCCGCGCCCCGGGACCGCCCGCCTCGATGACGTTGCGCAGGGTCCGGGTGGTGCTGTCGTCGTCCCACTCCAGGATGTTCTTGATGATGTACACATCAGCCTGGACCGGGATGGCCACGCGACAGTCACCGGGCACGACGCGCATCCGGTCCGCGAGCGCGCCGCCCGGCCGCAGCCGCGGGTCGGCGTTCTCCACCACGCGCGGCAGGTCGAGCAGGGTGCCCCGCAGCGACGGATGCTTCTCCAGCAGGCTCGCCACCACATGCCCCTGGCCGCCGCCGATGTCGGCGACCGACGCGCTCCCCGACAGGTCGAGGAACTGCGCCACGTCCCGCGCGGACTGCACGCTGGAGGTCGTCATGGCCCGGTTGAAGACGTCGGCCGACTCCGGGGCGTCCTCGTTGAGGTAGACGAAGAACTCCTTGCCGTAGAGGTCCTCGACGACGTTGCGGCCGGAGCGCACCGCCTCGTCCAGCCTCGGCCACGCGTCCCAGGTCCACGGTTCGGTGCACCACAGGGCGATGGCGCGCAGGCTGTCCGGGTCGTCCTCGCGCAGCAGCCGGGACATGTCGGTGTGCGCGAACGTCCCGTCCTGCTGCTCGGCGAAGATGCCGTAGCAGGTCAGGGCCCGCAACAGCCGTCGCAGCGGCTTGGGTTCGGTCTTCACCGCCGCCGCGAGGTCCTCTGCGGCCAGCGGGGTGTCCCCGAGGGCGTCGGCGACCCCCAGCCGGGCCGCCGCGCGCAGGGCGGCCGCGCAGGCCGCCCCGAACACGAGCTCCCTGAGCCGCATGGACGGCGGCGGGGCGCCGCCGTCCGTCCCGGGTGTCCGCGGGGTGCGGTCGGTCGATGCGATCCGAGCGGTCGTCATGTGCCGCCCTCCTTCTTGCCGTTCATGCCGGTCAGCACAGTCCCGCGGGCTTGGACGCCCCGCACGAGTTGCCCGAGAAGATGTTGCTCTCGCCGGTGTCCGTGTTGACGAGGTCCGCCGGAGAGTTGCCGCTCAGCTGGTTGTCGGCGATCCGGTTGCGCTCGCCGGGGGTGCCCACGAAGCTCTTGAACAGGACGATGCCGCCCGACAGCGAGGACTTCCCGGCGTTGTCCGTGACCCGGTTGCCCGTCACCAGGGTGTCCTCGGTGCCGGTCAGGACGATGCCGGAGCCCTGCAGGGCCTCCAGGCGGGCGGTCTTGGGGCAGGACTTGTTGTTGCCCTCGACGCGGTTGTCGCGCACGGTCAGGGCGCCCGCCCTCGGCTTGTTCTCGTCGCCGACGACGAAGACACCCGCGCAGTTTCCGGTCATGAGGTTGTCCGCCACGGTGAGGTTGCGCAGGCGCCGGACGGTGAGGCCGATCCGGTTGCCCTCCAGGCGGTTGCGCGCGACCACCGTCCCCTCGGTGTCGGCGGCGCCCTCCTCCGCCTTGATCGCGTTGGCGAGGAACAGGCCCGCGTCGCCGTTGTCGCGGGCGGTGTTCTTCCTGAACACCCCGCGGACCGAACGCTCCTGGGCGATGCCCCACACGCCGTTCTTCACCGCGGTCACGTTCCGCACGGTCAGTCCGTCGGTCGCCAGGGCGAACACGCCGGAGCCGGCGAAGCCGGTCACGGTCAGGGAGGCGACGGTGACGTCCTCGACGTTGCGGTCCTTCGTGCCGACCACACAGATGCCGTTGCCGTCCTCGGCACATCTGTCGGCGGCCTTCTCCGTGCTCGGTTGGATGACCGTCTCGCGGCCCATGCCGCGCAGGGTGATCCCGGGCGTGGTGACCGTGACGCTCTCGCGGTACGTGCCGGTGGTCAGGAGGACGGTGTCTCCCGGTTCGGCGGCGTCCACCACTTTCTGGATCGACTCACCCGGAAAGACCACGTGGGTCATATGGGCGGCACCCGCCGGCGGGGCGGCCCCGAGCCCCGCCCCGATGATCGCTGCGGTACACGCCAGGTAGGCGATATGGCATTTCGTCATATTCCGCACGTTATGACCTGAAGGTCCGTAAACCGGCCGGATAGACCATCCGGTGGCGTGTCATACGCACCCCCCGGATGACCCGCAACGAACTCACGCCGGACCCTCGGCGGCCTCACGCCGGACCCGCGGCGGCCTCCGCCGGACGCGGCCGGCTGCCGACCGTGGTGCGCAGGCGTCGCCGCTTCGCCTTCGGCGACGCCTGCCCGCCGGGCTCGGCGGATCAACACCACGGCCAGGGCCCCCAGGGTCCCCCGTCCCGCCGCGTCCGGCACGCGGGCCGGGCCGAACGGGTAGCGCGGGGCACGAACGCCGGGGACGAGGACGCTCTAAATCGGGATGAAACCGGAGATTTGTATACGCTTGACATCAAACGCTCATTACGGTGCAAGATCAGGCACGTCTCGTGAGGAACCGAAGATGGGTCTCGGTGTCGGCCTTCCGGCCGTGAAGCGCAGGTCCGCCGGTCGCGTGTGTGCCGCGGTCGCGCTCGCCGCCGGTGTGACCCTGACCGGTGCCTGCGGCGAGGACGGCACGGGCGGCGGGGACGACGGCGACAGCCTCAGCGTCGGCGTACTGATGCCGGGGGGCGGCGCCTCGCGCTTCGGACAGTTCGACAGGCCCCTGATCGAGCGGAAGCTGAAGCAGCTGTGCCCGGACTGCCCCGCGGCGACCGTCGCCGCCACCCCCGAGCCGGCCGTCCAGCGACAGCAGCTCGAGGCCATGATCACCAAGGGTGTGGACGTCCTGATCGTCGCCGCCGTCGACCCCAAGGCGCTGCGTTCGTCGGTCGAGTCCGCGGACCGCGCCGGCATCCCGGTCGTCGCCTACGACCGGCTCGCACAGGGCCCCATCTCCGGGTACGTCACCTTCGACGGCGCGACGGTCGGCAGGCTCCAGGGCGAGGCCCTGGTGAAGGCCATGGGCCCGAAGGCGGACGGCGGCCAGATCGTCATGATGAACGGCGCCACGACCGATCCCAACGCCGACTGGTACAAGCGGGGCGCGCTCTCCGCCCTCGAGGGCAAGGTCAGGATCGGCAAGTCGTACGACACCGTCGGCTGGCGGCCGGAGAACGCCTACGTCAACATGTCCGGCGCGATCGCCGCGCTGGGCCCGGGCAACATCGACGGCGTCCTGGCCGCCAACGACAGCCTCGCCGGCGCCGTGGTCTCCGCCTTCCACGCCACCGGGGTCAAGCGCCTGCCCCCGGTCACCGGCCAGGACGCCGACCTCGCGGCCGCACAGCGCATCGTGGCGGGCGACCAGTACATGACCGTGTACAAGCCGTTCAAGCCGGCGGCCGACGCCGCCGCCGAGATGGCCGTCGCCCTGGGGCGCGGCGAGACGGTCCGGTCCATCGCCACCGGCACCGTGGACAGCCCCACCACCGAGGACATCCCCGCGGTCCTGCTCCCGTCGGTCGCGGTGACGGCAGGCAACATCGAGGACACCCTGGTGAAGGACGGTATGTACACCGTCGACCAGATCTGCACCCCGAAGCTCCGGCCCGCCTGCGACCGGGCCGGACTCACCTGACCAGCCCGACCAGCCCGACCCGAAGGTCGTAGGAGGTGGCCCGTGGTTCAGCCCCTGCTGGCGTTGCGCGGCGTCTCCAAGCGCTTCGCCGCCGTCCAGGCGCTGGTGGACGTCGAGCTGGAGATCAGGGCCGGGGAGGTGGTCGCCCTGGTCGGCGACAACGCCGCCGGCAAGTCCACCCTGGTGAAGGTGATCTCGGGCGTCGGGCCGGCCGACAGGGGCGTCGTCGAGTGGGAGGGCAGGACGGTCCAGATCAGGAGTCCGCAGGACGCCCAGGCCCTCGGGATCGCGACCGTCTACCAGGACCTCGCGATGTGCGGAAACCTCGACGTCGTCGCCAATCTCTACCTGGGCCGGGAGATTCACCGGTTCGGCGTTCTCGACGAGGTGGAGATGGAGCGCCGGACCCGCGAGCTGCTGCAGACCCTGTCCATCCGTATCCCGGACGTACGGGCGCCGCTGGCCACGCTGTCCGGCGGTCAGCGGCAGGTCGTCGCGATCACCCGTTCGTTCCTCGACCCGCCCCGGCTGCTGCTGCTCGACGAGCCGACCGCCTCCCTGGGCATCGAGCAGACCAACCAGCTCCTGGACCTGATCGAGGAGCTGCGCGACCGGGGCGCCGGGGTGCTCCTGATCAGCCACAACATGGGGGACATCAAGGCGGTCGCCGACCGGGTGGCGGTCCTGCGCCTGGGCCGTAACAACGGTCTCTTCAACGTGAGCACCACCTCCCAGGAGCAGATCATCTCCTCCATCACCGGCGCGGTGGACAACACCGCCGCCCACCGCCCGGCGAACCCCGAGGAGGTGTGGCCGTGAAGGGGAGGCGGGCCGGGGCAGGGACCTCCGGGTCCGAGCCCCCGGCCGGCCGGCGAGGCGGCGGAGGGCGCCGCGGGCGGCTCAGGGCGTACGTGGACGCGGGGCGCCGCAGACTCCACGAGGGTGAACTCGGACCGGCCCCGGCCCTGCTCGCTCTCGCCGTGACCTGGACGGTCTTCCAGGGCCTGAACGAGAACTTCCTCTCGCCGCGCAACCTGTCCGTGCTCAGCGTGGACATCGTCGGGACCGGCATGGTCGCCGTCGGCGTCGTCTTCGTCCTGCTGATCGGTGAGATCGACCTGTCGGTGGGCTCCCTCGCCGGCCTGTCGGGGGCCCTTTTCGCGGCGCTGAACGTCAACCTCGGCATGGCGGAGTGGCTCGCCGTGCTCCTCGCGGTGGCGTGCGGTGCGGCCACCGGTGCGGTCCACGGGTTCTTCTTCACCAAGATCGGCGTGCCCGCGTTCGTGGTCACCCTGGCGGGCCTGCTGGCCTGGAACGGCCTGATGCTCTTCCTGCTGGGGCCGGAGGGCTCCATCAGCTTCAGCGACGACGGGCTGGTCGCCACGCTGACCAGCCGCTACTTCGGCGCCGCCGCCGTCACCTACGGCCTGGCGGTGCTCGGCACGGCCGGGTACGTCCTCGTCGCCTTCCGCGACCGCCGCCGTCGAGGCGCCGCCGGGATGCCGTACCGGCCGGTGGGCGAGATCTGGGCGCGGGCCGTCCTGCTCGCGGTGGTCGCGTTCACCACCGTGTACGTGCTGGGCCGGTTCGAGGGCCTGCCGCTGGCGCTCCTGATCTTCCTCGGCGTCATCGTCGCCTCGGACCTCTGCCTGCGCCGCACGCCCTACGGCCGTCAGGTCCTCGCCCTGGGCGGCGGCGTGGAGGCGGCCCGGCGGGCCGGCGTCGACGTGGCACACGTACGGATCACGGTGTTCCTGGTGTCGGGGACGCTGGCCGCGGTCGGCGGCCTGTTCGTCGCCTCCCGGCTCACCTCGGCGACCCAGGTGCCGGGCTCCGGCATGCTGCTGATCAACGCCATCGCCGCCGCCGTCATCGGCGGCACCAGTCTGTTCGGCGGACGGGGCTCGACCTGGTCCGCGCTGCTGGGCGTGCTCATCATCCAGTCGATCGCATCGGGCATGGCCCTGCTGGGAGTCCAGCCCGCGGTCCAGTTCATGATCACCGGCGGTGTGCTGCTCACCGCGGTGGCCCTCGACTCGCTGGCCCGCCACGCCGCGGAGTCACGCGGCCGGGCCTGAGCCGGGGCCCGGGCCGGCGACCCGGGCCCTCAGCCGTCCGTCGTCACCAGGTCAGGGCGTCGGCCATGGTCGACTGCCAGTACGAGACGCGGACCGAGTCGTCGACGAACACGCCCTTCGCGGGGAGGGACGGGCGGGCGGCACTGGGGCTCTGACCGAAGTAGACCGTGAGGGACTTGGCCGTGTAGCCGTGGGAGCCGCTGCCGTCGGCCGCCGCGAGAATGACGCTCGCGTAGCCCGACTCGCCGGGGGCCAGCGTGACCACCGCCTGCGGCTTGGAGTCCTCGATGGCCGGCGGGACCGACTGGGCCTCGCCGAACCTGACGGCCGGGTAGTCGACGAGGTCACAGTTCTTCGAGCCGGTGTTGGTGACGGTGAGGAGCAGGTGGTTCAGCGGGCGGGAGACCTCCGTGGCGGTCGTCCGGGTGGAGGCGCCGGAGCAGCGGGTGGAGCCGGGCACCGAGTCCTTGGAGCCGGAGGAACCCGAGCCGGCCGTGGAACCGGAGGAACCCGAGGAGCCCGAGGAGCCCTGGGAACCGGCCGTACCGCTCGAGCCGCCCGCGGAGCCTCCGGACGACGCGTTCGTCTGGTCGGTCCGTCCAGAGCCGGTGGAGGCTCCCTCACTCGCCTCGGGCGACGGTGTGCCTCCTTCCGTGGGCGACGCCGTGGCCGCCGAGCCGGCCGACGCGCCCTCGTCCTGGACACCCTGTCCGTTGTCGCATGCGGTCAGCGCCAGTGTGGCGGCCGTGAGCGCGGCGGCGACGAGGAAGCGGGTGCGGTGGGTGCGTGTGGACATGTGATCCCCGTGGTCTGTACGAGAGTTGGCACGGACCGCTCGACCGGGTGCCGGGAGCGGCGTGCTTGGATGGCCCAAGCTTGTGCGGCGATCTGTCCCAGCTGCCACGCCTGGCGGGCCATCCGGAACGCTGGAACGCTCGCCATAGCTCTGACCTGGGGGAACGACCTCCCCCTGGAACGGGGATCCGGGACGCGAGAGAGGGAACAAGGGTGGCGGGGGACGACTTCTCGGAACTGCTGGGCCGGTTGAAGGAGCGCTCCGGGCTCAGTTACGGGGTGCTCGGGAAGCGGCTGCACACGAGTACGTCCACGCTGCACCGGTACGTCAACGGGGACGCCGTGCCGACGGACTACGCGCCCGTGGAACGGTTCGCACGGGTGTGCAAGGCGACGCCCGAGGAACTGGTGGAGCTGCACCGGCGGTGGGTTCTCGCGGACGCCCAACGGAGACGGAAGGCGGGCGGGGCTCCCGCGGAGGAACAACCGCGGGCGGCGGCACAGCCCGTGACGGAACCGGCCGACACGGAGCCCGCCGAGACGGAGCGACGACCCGCGGCGGAGCCTGCCGAGACGCAGGCTCCCGAGACGCGGGCTCCCGCGAGGCGGCGGCGTACCGTCGTCCTCGCCGGGGCCTCCGTGGCCGCCGCCCTCGTGTCGGCCGCGCTCGTGGTGAACCTCCTGCCCGGGACGGGCGACGAGGACGAGGGCGGGAAGCAGTCCGCGGGAGCCGCCTCCCGCGCCGTCCGGAAGAGCCCCAGCACCCCCTCCGGGTCGGCCGGCGCGAAGGGCGGGTCGGCCTCACCGTCCGCCTCCGCCTCCGGCAGGGGCAGCGGCAGCGGCAGCCCCACGCCTTCCCCCTCCGTCTCAGCGACCCGGAGTGGTGGGGCCGGGGCGGCCCAGGGCGGCAGTGTCGAGGACGGGGCCACCGCGCCCAAGGTCGCGGTCGATCCGTACCGGTGGGAAGACCCGTGCAGCCAGCACTACCTGGTCGACGAGAAGCCCGAGCAGGTGCCTCCGCCGCCGAGTGAGACGGACGCGCGCGGGTGGGTCACCGCGCTCGGCGCGGTCGCCTCCGGGCAGCAGATGCTCGCACTGAACGTGCAGGGCACCGGAAAGGCCACCGTCGTCCTGGACGACATGCATGTGCGGGTGGTGGACAAGAGCGCCCCGCTCGCCTGGAACGACTTCGAGATGGGCGTCGGATGCGGTGGGGGTGTGCAGACGACGGCGTTCGCGGTGGACCTCGACGCCGGGCGGCCCGCGGTCTCCCCCAGGGCCGGTCAGCGCGACTTCCCCTACAAGGTGAGCGAGTCCGACCCCGAGGTCTTCTATGTCTTCGCGGACGCGCGGGCGCACAACGTGAGCTGGTACCTGGAGCTGGAGTGGTCCAGCGGTGACGAGCACGGAGTCCTGCGGATCGACGACAACGGCAGGCCCTTCCGGACGAGTGGGAGGGCGGGACGGCCCGCGTACAGCTTCCCGCTCGGTGACTCCGAGTGGTCGCCGAACCCCGACCCGTCCCGCTGAGCGCCCGCCTGCCGGGGGGCAGGCGCGGAAGTCCGGGTCCACCGATC
The DNA here is from genome assembly GCF_001514265.1 of Streptomyces resistomycificus. Taxonomy (GTDB): domain Bacteria; phylum Actinomycetota; class Actinomycetes; order Streptomycetales; family Streptomycetaceae; genus Streptomyces; species Streptomyces resistomycificus. The sequence goes on from NZ_KQ948991.1 coordinate 350,553, forward strand.
GGCGGACGCGAAGTGCAACCGGGTATCTCTGTCGGCCGAGTGCGCTGCTCGGTACCGCTTTTGGGCATGAACGCGCTGATTTCGACGCCGGCGTACCGGTCGGAGGAGGGCAGGACGGCGCGGGCTCCGGACAGCAGCGGGCCGTACGCGATCAGCTCGTCATGGCCGGGCGGTTCGACGAGGTCGGCCCCCTGGTCCGCGGCGCGGGCCGCGGCCTGCCGCGAGCCGAGGCCGGGACCAGGGGGCGGTTGACGCCCCCGCGGCCGCCGGGAACCAGGCTTTCGGTCGGCTCAGCGCAGGGTGCGGACGAACACGTCCCCGATCAGGTTCGTGTCCTCGGGCACCAGGCCGGGGTGGTAGGAGTCGAAGACGACCGTCGACTCGTCCGCACTCAGCGCCGCTGTGCCCACGGTGACGGGCTTGCCGTCCACCCCCGGGGCCAGCAGGTCCTCGTCCCCGGTGCGCAGGTCGCGCAGGACCAGCCCCAGCGTCCTGCGGTCCGCGTCCGCCGTGTTCAGGAGCAGCTTTGAGCCGTTCACCGACAGGTCGGACACCAGGGTGAGATCCGTGGGGGCGTGCCCGTCGTACCGCTGGAGGGTGCCGGTGCGCAGATCACGGACGAAGGCGTTCCAGCCGTCGTTCGGATCGGCTCCGGGGACCAGGTTGGTGGCACGCGAGTTGAAGCCGACCTTGGAACCGTCGGCACTCAGCACCGGACCGACCGCCGACACGTCGGCCGGCGCGCCGTCGTGGGTGGCGTCGGCCTGCACGGTCCGTCCGCTCACCCGGTCGTACACCAGGATGTCGCCCTGGTCGGTGGCGGCCGGCCCGGAGTAGCCCTCCAGATAGGCGACCTTGCGGCCGTCGGCGCTCATCGACACCTGCTGGCACTGGTAGGAGCTCTTCGAGCCGTCCGAGGGCCGGCTGACCCGCTCGACGCGCTGCGTGCGGCGGTCCAGGAGCATCACCCGGCAGGCGAGCGTGCCCTGTTCGTCGACGGTGGGCCGGGCCACGAAGGCCACGTACCGTCCGTTCGCACTGATCGGCGCGACGCCGTAGGACACCTGGTAGCCCTCGTCCAGCGCGGGTGCGAGGCGTTCGACGCTCCCGGTGCGCAGGTCCATGACGTGCACGGAGGACTTCCCGGTCGTGGCGGAGTACGAGGTGAAGGTCAGGTGGCGCCCCGACTCCGACAGCTGGGGCGTCGACGTCGTCTCGCCCGGCACGACCACGCGTTGCAGCGGGGCGCCGGGAGCCGTGCGGTAGTAGACGCTGTTGCGGACGTCCGTGCCGGGCACCAGGGTGGTCGCCGCCGACGTGAAGGCCACGACCCGTCCGCGCGCGTCGACCACCGGTTCCGTCGAGTGGTTGTTGCCGGCGGTGCCGTCGGGGGCCACGCTGATCCGTTCGGTGCGCGGTGCCGTGTCCCCGCTCGCCGCCCCGGCGGGCCAGGCGAGGCAGGTGAGGGCGGCCGTCAGCGCGGCGGTCATGGAGATGCGTAAGGAAGGTCTCATCAGGTGGGCTCCCCCTTCGGCCGGGGCGGCACGAACCGCCCCCTGTCCCCCGTGCCCCCCACCCTGCGCAGAGGACTCCCGGGGATCCCCGCGATGAAAGCGCGCTCCCCGTCAGGGGTCAATGCCTTGGTCGGAGGTGCCCGGCCAAAGGACGGTGAACCCCGGGCCATGGAGCCGGGGTTCACCGTCGTGGGTGACGGAAGGGGCGGGGCCGGCTACTGCGACACGACGTTGCCGCCGAAGGTCACGACGAGGGTGCCGTTCGTGGCGAAGGACCACTTCAGGGCGCCGGTGGAGGAGGCGCAGCGGGAGCCGTTCGTGCCGGACCAGAACTGGTTGGAGCTGTCGGAGTTGCCGATGATCCGGTCGTTGGTGCCGCTGCCGCTACGGCAGGAGGTGTTGTCCCGGAAGACCGAAGTGCCGCCGTCGAAGCTGTAGTTGCGCTCGGCGTTGTCGATGCTGAGATTGGACGACACCGTCATCGTGCCGGGGTTGCTGTTCCACGTGAAACCGTGCTTGCCGTTGTCGTAGGCGATGCTGCGCCGGACGACGTGGTTCACCGCGATGTCGTCACCGCCGAGCTTGTAGCCGTTGCGGTCTCCGTTGCCGGCCTGGGAACCGTCGGTGAGGGTGCCGTTCTCGTAGGCGAGGGAGTCCTCGACGGTCACCGGGCCGATGGCTCCGGTGTCGGTCTTGGTGTAGAGGTCCCAGCCGTCGTCGATGTTGTGGTGGGCGACGGCGTGGCGGAAGACGTTCCCCGTCCCGGTGGTGAGCTTGGCGGCGAACCCGTCGGCGTCCTCACCGTCGGAGTCGGCGTTGTCGTGCGACTCGGCGCTCAGGACCAGGTTGTCGGAGGGCCAGTCGGCGGCGGGGGTGGTGGAGGCGATCCGGCCGAGCTGGAGTCCCGTGTCGCGGTTGAAGCGGGTCACCGTGCGCTCGATGACGTTGTCGCTGCCGCCGACGTAGATGCCGTTGTCACCGGCCCGCTCGACGACCAGGCCCTTGACGTGCCAGTACGAGCCGTTCAGCTGCAGCCCCCGGTTCGAGGAACTCTCGGTCTGCGCGGAGAAGTTGAGGACCGGCGTCTCGCCCGGGTAGGCGGCGAGCGTCGTCCGGGCGGACGCGCTGCCGTTGTTGCCGACCGGGACGGTGACCGTCGAGGCGTGCTGGTACGTCCCACCGCGCAGGTAGATCGTCCCGCCGGAGGTGACACGGCTGATCGCCGAGGTGAGTGTCGTCGGGGCCGCCTGCGTGCCGGCCGCGCCGTCGGTGCCGTTCGGGGCCACGTACAGCGCGCTGCCCGACGGCGGCGTCGTGGACCCGGGGACCTCGGCGTCGAGATAGTCGATGTTGGGCAGACCGGCCGCGCTGGTCGGGCTGAGCCGGACGGTGTTGCTGCCCGAACTCACCGGCACGGTGAGCGTCTTGGTCGTCCACGCGCCCCAGGTGCTGGTGCTCTCGAAGGAGGCCGTGGTGGCACCCGCCCCGTTCACCGTGACGCTCGCGGGCCGCGCGGCCGTGGTTCCGTTGGCGAAGCGGACGGCCAGGGTCGCCGTGCCCGATGCGGGTGCGGTCACGGTGAACTGGGCATAGCCGCTGGTGGCGTTGGCGCCGTTGCAGAATCCGCTGCCGGAGTAGCCGGTCCAGTCGGAGTCGATGGTGCCGGTGCACACCGCCGGGGAACTCTCGGCCTCGTAACGGGTGGTGGCGGCCTGCGCCGTGGTGCCGGACAGCGTGACGAGCGCGCCTGCCACCAGGCCGGCACACGCCAGGACGGATCTCAGATGCATCGTGGTCTCCAGGACGGTTGGTTCGTCGGCCAGAGGTGCTTAGCGACGCCGGATCAGAGTGCTGGAAAGCGCTTTCCAACCGGAAGTGTCGAGCGATGGCTTGAACACGTCAAGAGACCTGTCCGTGATTTCCGTTCACATGCATGGACGACTGTCGATCGCCGGAAGAGGTTTGCGCATGGCGGTCCTGTGACTGCTCAGACGGCCTCTCAGGGCGTGAGCAGGGGCCCGTGACTGGTCGCGGATTCACACAGAGGAGCCGGGATTCTTTCCTGTGTGTGAACGACGCGCGGCTGAGACCTGGGTCAGGACAACCCCGGCGAAGCCCGCCGAGGCGACGAGGCTGACGAGCAGGGCGGTCCGCTGGTGCGCGATGAGGTCGCCCTCGCCGTCGGAGTACGTGCAGGTGACGGACGGCGGGAAGAGGGACTTCTCGATGTCCAGCACCTCGATGTGGACCAGCTTCGTCTCCGGAGGGACCGTCTTGAAGTGCAGGCACCTGTCGTTCAGGTCGGTGCGCGAGAGTTCCCACACGGGGTCGATTCCGGCCGCCCAGATCAGGGCCGCCACCACCGGCGCCCCGACCGCACCGGCTCGCGCCCAGGGAGCGGCCCGCGACTCCCTCCGGACGAGCAGCACCGAGAGAGCCCCGACCGCGACGGCGAGGCCCGCCCACATGAGCCAGGTCCCCAGGGCCGTGGGATGCGACGCCCCGTACTCCCCCGAGTCGGTCCACTGGCAGGCGATGTCCGGCGGGAACGGGTCCACGGTCACGTGCACCAGCGGGAAGTCGTCGTCGAGGGTCCGCTGACCGCACACCGCCACGGGGTCGGCGAAGGCGAACCCGTACGCCGTCGAGGCCGCGTATCCCACCGCCGCCACGTACCCGCCGATCACCGCCCAGCGGGCCTGCCGGGACGGACGGCGGCCGAGCGTCCACACCCGGTACGGGACGAACCCGGCCCCGAGCAGGACGGCGGTGATCAGCGGAACGGCGAAGAACGTCACCATGCTTCGGCCTCCCTCGCGACCACCGGTGATGTCGTGACAAGGACGATCAAGCGCCGGTGGACGGTTGCACCGGTGCGGCAGCCGAGCGGTGTGGCCCACCGGGAACAGGTGTGGCGGCGGGGGCAGGTGCCGCAGCCGAGGGGGGCAGGTGTCTCGGCCTGGGGGGGGCAGGTGCCGCGGCCAGGGGGCAAGTGACGCAGCCAGGGGGCAGGTGCCGCAGCCAGGAGGCAAGTGACGCAGCCAGGAGGCAAGTGACGCAGCCAGGAGGCAAGTGACGCAGCCAGGGGGCAGGTGACGCGGCCGGAGGAGCAGGCGGGCCGATGGGGCGACCGGCTGACCCGTCGACCGGCCGACCCGCCGACCTGCCGACCCGCCGACCCGCCGACCCGCCGACCCGCCGACCGGTCAGCCGTAGACCACCGACCAAGGGCGCGGGGAGTCGTCCGACGGGCGCGGGGCGTCGGCGCGCCGCGAGGTCGCGATGTGGTCGCGGGCCAGCACCTGAGCCGCGAGCTCCGCGAAGCGCCGGGCCGCCGGGTGGGCGCCCCGCCCCGCGGGCCAGGCTCCGCCGGCCCGCAGGGTGAGGGGGCGGTCGGCCAGTGGGCGCCAGGCGACGCGCGGCTCCTTGCGGGCCATCGGCCCCTGGTCGAAGGCGACGCCGTGCCCGGCCGTCACCAGGGCGAGCAGGAACTCGGGGTTGGACGCGTGGCGAAGGCGGCCGGGGACGAAGCCTGCGGCGCGGCAGACGTCGAGGATCCGGTCGTACCAGCCGGGCGCGTGGGCCCGCGGGAACAGCACCAGGTCGTGACCGGAGAGCTCGCCGAGCGTCACCTCCGGGAGCCGGGCCAGCGGCGAGGTGCGGGGCAGGACGACACCCAGGTCAAGGGGGATCTCGGGGCCGAGCCGCAGCTCGGTGGCGTCCACGGGATGGTGCACGAGGCCGACGTCCAGGCCGCCGCAGGACAGCAGCCGCAGCTGTTCCTCGGTGGTGACCTCCTGCAGGTCGACGCTGAGCCCGGGAGCGTGCTCGGCGCAGGCGGCGAGCAGCGCGGACAGCACGGCGGCCGTGGTGTCGGGCGGCACGCCCGCGCGGAGCGTGCCGAGGTCGCCGTCGGCGGCACGGCGGGCCAGCGCGCGCAGCCGCTCCTCCCTGGCGAGGAGTTCACGGGCCTCGTCCAGCAGGGCCGCACCGGCGGCGCTCAGCCGGACCCCGCGCTGCGAGCGGTCGAACAGCTCGGCACCGAGTTCCTTCTCCAGCCTGCGGATCGCCTGGCTGAGCGGGGGCTGCGCCATGCCCAGCCGCTCGGCGGCCCGGCTGAAGTGCAACTCGTCGGCTACGGTGACGAAAAGACGCAGGTGGCGTATGAGATCCACGATCAGGGATCGTACGTGAGGGCCACGGCGAGGGGGTTGGGTCAGCGGTGATCGAGGAACGGATCCGAGAGGTGTTCGCCGAGGCGGGCGCCGTGGGACAACTGCACGCGATCCCCGTTCACCCGCGGCCGGACATCGCCGGCGGGGCCGGTCCGGAGCCGGATTTCGGCGAGGTCGCCGTCGGCGCCGACGATCCCGTCGTGATCGCCTCGATCTTCAAGGTGCTGCTGGTCCTGGAGTTCGCCCGGCAGGTCGCCGCCGGCCAGCTCGACCCGAGGGAGCGGGTGCGGGTGACCGCGGCCGACCGGCTCGGCGGCTGGGGTACCGCCGGCTGTCTGGACGACGTGGAGCTGTCACTGCGCGACCTGGCCCACTTCGCGATGTCGGTCAGCGACAACTCGGCCGCCGACCTGCTGCTGGCCCGCGTCGGCCTGGACACCGTACGACTGCTCGCGAAGGAACTCGGGCTGGAGCGGACCCGGATCGTGGGCGGGCCGCGCGATCTGCTGGAGTCCATGCTCGCGGAGGTCGGGGCGCGTGACGAGCGGGAGTTCGCCGTCCGCTACCCGGCGCTGCCGGACGAGCGCAAGAGACGGCTGGCGGTGCTGGATCCCCGCCACACCACGGCCAGTACGCCCCGCGAGATCACCCGGCTGCTCCGGCTGGTCTGGACCGACGCCGCCGGACCGCCCGAAGCGTGCGCGCTGGTACGTGACTTGATGGGGCGTCAGGTCTTCCGGCACCGGCTGGTGTCAGGCTTCCCGGACGACGTCGTGGTCGCGGCCAAGACCGGCACCCTGCCAGGGCTGCACATGGAGGCGGGCGTCGCCCGGCACCCCGACGGCGCGTGCTACGCGATCGCCGTCTTCGCCCGCACACACGACCTGACCGCCTCCCGCCCCACCGTGGACGCGGCGATCGGCAGGGCGGCCGGATTCGCGGTCGGTTTCCTCCGCGACGGTGGCCGGTGACCGGGAGGGATATGCGTTCGCATATCGAGAGGGCCTGATTCCGGTCTTGGACAAGGCGGTTCACGCGCTGGTCTCCTGCCGCCATGCCCCAGGACACACACGCCACCCACCAGCCGAAACCGCCCTCCGACCGAGGGCCCGGCCGTCGTGCTGTGCTGCGCGGCGCCGCCCTCGGCGCGGCCGCCCCGCTGCTCACGGCCACGGCTGCCACCGCGGCCCCGACCACCGCTCCGCCCACCACGACCGCTCCGCCCACGACCGCCGCCTCGCCCACGACCACCGGCCGCGGCGGTGACGAGGACGCGGCCGCCGCCCCGGTGTCGTTGCGCTGGCTCGGCACGGCCGGCTGGCGTATCGACGTCGGCGGGCGGACCGTCCTCTTCGATCCGTACCTCACCCGCTTCAGCACCGGCCTGTTCGACGGTGTCTTCGACCCGCGCACCCGGCTGGAGAGCGACCCGGCGGTCGTGGACGCGCACGCGGGCCGGCCCGAGCTCATCCTCGTCAGCCACTCCCACTGGGACCATCTCGCCGACGTGCCCCACATCGCCACAACCACCGGCGCCCGGGTCGTCGGCACCGAGACCACCTACCACCTGCTGGTGGCCCTCGGGGTCGACGCGGGGCAGATCTCCGTGGTGAAGGGCGGCGAGGTGCTGGACTTCGGCGGGATCGTCGTCGAGGTCGTGCCGAGCCTGCACAGCCGCAACAAGAAGTGCGCCTACTTCGCGCCGGGCACGCTGCACGCGCCGCCCGCCACGACCCCGAGCACCATCTCGGACCTGCCCGAGGGCGACACCCTCGCCTTCCAGGTGACGGCCGGCGACGGCGGCCCGTCGGCGTTCCTCATGGGCGCCAGCGACTTCTCCGAGCGCGCGGTACGCGGCCTGCGCCCGGACCTCGCGATGATCGCCGTACCGTCGAGCGGCGCCACCCACCGCTATGTGCCCCGGCTGCTGCGCGCCCTGGACACCCCCGGCGTCGTCGTCCCCGTGCACTGGGACAACTTCGAGGTACCGCTGGCCGGTTCGCCCGAGCGGGACCCCGCGATGGACCTCGACGGCTTCGTGACCCGGGTGCGCGAGGTGTCCGGGGCGACGCGGATCGTCGTACCGGACTACCGGACCGTGTACGACGGCCGGATGCGCGCCGCGGGCCGGTAGCCGGGACGCGAACACCCCGGGCGCGAGCACGCCGGACGCGAACACCCCCGGACGCGAGCACGCCGGACGCGAACCGTCCGTGCGGCGCCCCCGGGTACCCGACCCGGGGGCGCTCGGTCATCCGGTCACCCGCCGCCGGTCCGGACCCGTAGCCGGGCCGGACCGGCGCCTCGTCATCCGAACTGCCCGACCTCGTAGTCACCGGCCGGCTGCCGGACCAGGACGTTGACGCGGTTGTAGGCGTTGATGAGGGCGATGAGCGACACCAGGGCGGCGAGCTGGTCCTCGTCGTAGTGCTTGGCGGCGTTCTCCCAGGCCTCGTCCGTGACCCCGCCGGCCGCGTCGGCGATGCGGGTGCCCTGCTCCGTCAGTTCGAGGGCGGCACGCTCGGCGTCGGTGAACACCGTGGCCTCCCGCCAGACCGCGACCAGGTTGAGGCGCTGCTGGGTCTCCCCGGCGTGTGCGGCGTCCTTGCTGTGCATGTCGGTGCAGTAACCGCAGCCGTTGATCTGGCTGGCCCGGATCTTGACCAGCTCCTGCGTCGAGGCGGGCAGCGGTGAGTCCGCCACCACCTTGCCGGCCGAGTTGATGTGCCGGAAGAACTTGAGCGCGTCCGGGTTGCCGAACAGGTTCAGGCGAGCATCCATGGTGAACTCCGTTGCCGTGATGAGTGGTTACACCACCCCGACGGATCGCAACCGCCGGATGTGACACGACGTCCGTCAACATGACCATCTCGATGACTACCGCCGGGTCGTGGAGAGATCCCGTGCAAGGGCGGCCACAACGTCCCTCCGCGTGCCCTGTGCCTTCCGAGCGGTTGGACAATCTCCGAACCCCGCCCGCACCGGAGCTTTCTCGGCGGCACACCGGCCTGAGGGGAAACACACACGTGACTACGCCAGATCTTGCCCCGCCCGGCGGGGAGAGACGCCCGACGCGCCTGCTCGGACGCGGCTCCGGTTCCCGCGCCCGCAAGGGCTTCACCCGACTGAAGGTCGCCGGAGCGGCGACCGTCGCCCTCGCCTGCGCCGTCACCGGAGCGCAGGCGATGGCCGCGCAGACCGGCTCGACGGCCTCCGTGGGCGCGCCGCCGGTGCCGTCCCTGACCTGGTCCGACTGCCAGGGCGGCTTCGAGTGCGCGGACGCCGCGGTGCCGCTGGACTACCGCGAACCGCAGGGCAGGACGATCACCCTGGCGGTGATACGCAAGAAGGCCGCGGACCAGACCAAGCGCAAGGGCACCCTTTTCCTGCAGCCCGGCGGCCCCGGCAACTCCGGCGTGGACTTCGTACGCGGCAACCACGCGAGCCTGCCCGCGGCCCTGCGCGACTCGTTCGACGTCTTCGGGTACGACGTGCGGGGCGTCGCGCGCAGCTCCCAGGTCCAGTGCTGGGACGACCAGACGTACACCCAGGCCATCACCGCGGCCAAGGGCGTCCCCGGCCCGGACGCCTACGAGCCCGCCGTACGCCAGGCCGCCGACTTCGACCAGGCCTGCCAGACCAACTCGGGCGACCTGCTGCCGTTCGTCGGCACCGAGTACGTCGCCCGCGACATCGACCTGCTGCGCCAGGCCCTGGGTGAGGAGCAACTCACCTACTACGGCCGCTCGTTCGGCTCCTACATCGGAACCGTCTACGCCGCCCTGTTCCCGAAGCGGGTGCGCGCCCTGGCGCTCGACGGGGCGTACGACCCGGAGCACTACGCGAACCAGCCGTACGCCTACGACCGGCCCCAGTACCTGGCCCTGGACGGCGCGATGAGCCGCTTCCTCGACTGGTGCAAGGCCGACCAGGCCACCTGCGGGTTCGGTGACGGCGACCCGCGCGCGGCCTTCGAGAAGCTCAAGGCCGACCTGGACGCCGACCCGGTCACCACCCCGAGCGGCGGCAAGGCCAACGGCTACACCCTGGTCTACCGCCTGCTGTTCAACATCAACGAGGGCAAGGTCATATGGCCCTCGCTCGGTGAGGCCCTGCGCAAGGCGCAGCAGCGGGACAACACGTCGTTCCTGCTGCGTCCGCCGTCCCCCGCGAGCTACGACTTCCTGAACCCGAACGTGGTCGTCGAGTGCGTGGACAAGGACTACCCGGGCGGCAAGGCCCGCCTCAAGCGCGAGGTCACCACCAACGCCAGGCTGGCACCGCTGCTCGGCCCGGCCCTGGCCTACGGCCCGCCGACCTACGACCACCAGCACGCCACGGCCTGCACCCAGTGGACCGGCGAGCAGGTCAGCCGCTACGACGGCTCGTTCCGCGCCAAGGGCTCGGCGCCGATCCTCGTCGTCGGCAACACCGGTGACCCCGACACCCCCTACCAGGACGCGGTGGCCCTGTCCCGGCAGCTCGACAACGGCCGTCTGCTCACGTTCAAGGCCGAGGGGCACACCGCCTTCGGGCGCAGCGCGTGCGCGACGGACGCGGTGACGGGCTACCTGGTGGACCTGAAGGTCCCGGCCAGGGGCACGACCTGCGCGGACGAGACGCAGCCGCCTTCCGCCACGCCCAAGGTGGCCCCGCCCGGCACGACGCTCACCGAACTCGTCAACGGCGTCAGCGACCGCCTGGACCGCCTCGGCTCCCTGCGCTGACCCACCCCTCCACGCCCCATCCGAGGCGCCGGTCCCCGCGACGGGACCGGCGCCTCACCTCTTGACCCGTTGCTGAGGAGGCACGTACTTTCCCCCCGACGGAAAGCGTTTACTACCTGATTTCCTCGTCAACGGAGAGGGCCTTCACCGATGAGAACCTCACACGAGGCGCCACTGTCCCGCCGGGGGATGCTCAAGGGCGCCGCCGCCACCGGCATGGCGGTGGCGGGACTCGGCGCCGCGGGGCCTGCCCACGCGGCGGCCGCCCCGCTGCGCGCGACCGCGCGGATGGGCGGCACGGCCGTCACGCTGTCGGTGGTGGACGGCGCGCTCCGGTGGTCCGCCACCCGGGGCGGCAGAACGGTGATCGACACCTCGGCTCTGGGCCTCGTCCTGAGCGACGGGACCGTCCTCGGCAGTGACGTGACGGTGATCCGCAGCCGCCGCCGGACCGTCCACAGCAAGTGGTCCCCGGTGTACGGACGCAACGCGACCGTCACCGACCACTACCAGGAGCAGCGCTGAACCCTCCGGGACACCGCGTCGGGGCTGCGCTTCGGCGTCCAGGTCCGCGCCTACCGGACAGGAGTCGCCGTCCGCTACGTCCTGCTCGAAGGCGACGACACCTCCGGCGCCGGCACCACCACCGTCACCGACGAGCTGACGACGTTCGCCTTCCCGGACGGCACCACCGTCTACAGCGCCCGCGACGAGGACGCGTACCTCCCCGTCGCCCCCGAGGCGATCCCCTCCAGTGGTACGTCGAGCACGGACCAGGGCCCTCTGACCGACCTGCCGCTGACCGCCACCCTGGCCGACGGGCTCATCGCCTGCGTCTGCGAGTCCTCGCGACTGCACTTCCCCCGGCTGATGCTCGGTTCGGTGCCCGGGCAGCCGGGCGCCCTGGCCGCGTTCCTGATGGAGCACACCGCCCGCGGCTCCGGGCCGGTCGCGCCCCGGACCACGGTCGCCACGCCGTTCGCGACCCCGTGGCGCGCGGTCGTGATCGGGTCCACGCACGCCGAGCTGGTCGACAACGCCGAGCTGGTGCTCAACCTGGCGCCGGCCGGCGCCCTCGCCGACACCTCGTGGATCAGGCCGGGCAAGGTCTTCCGCTGCGAGCTCAGCACCGCCGCGGGACTGGCGGGCGTCGACTTCGCGGTGGCCCGCGGCCTCCAGTACGTCGAGTACGACGCCGGCTGGTACGGGCCCGAGTTCACCACCACGGACGCCACGACCCCGATCGCGGCCATCGACCTGCCCTCGGTCATCGCGCACGCCACCGGCCAGGGCATCGGTGTCTTCCTCTATGTCAACCGGCTCGCGCTGACCGACGCGGACGCGCTGTTCGCCCTCTACAAGAGCTGGGGTGTCGCGGGCATCAAGCTCGGCTTCATCAACGACGGCACCCAGGCGATGACCGACCAGATCACCGACTGGGCCGAGACGGCCGCCCGGTACGAGCTGCTGATCGACATGCACGACGACGTCCGGCCGTTCGGCTACGAGCGCGCGTACCCGAACTACATCAGCCTGGAGGGCGTGCGGGGCAACGAGCAGTTCCCCACCGCCACCCACAACGTGACGCTGCCCTTCGCCCGCAACATCGGCGGCCCGATGGACTACACGATCTGCTACGGGCAGTCGCGCAACAAGACGACCAACGCGCACCAGATGGCGATGGCCGCGGTGTACTACCAGCCCCTCAACTTCCTCTACTGGTACGACAAGCCGTCCAAGTACGCCGCCACCGCCAACTGGCCGGGGCTGCCCTGGTTCGACGCCGTCCCCACGACCTGGGACGAGAGCAGGACGCTGGCCGGGTCGATCGGCGAGTACGTGGCGGTCGCCCGGCGCGACGGCTCCACCTGGTACCTCGGGGCGATGACCGACGAGACGGCCCGGACGCTGTCCCTCCCCCTGTCGTTCCTGGGCGACGGGACCTACACGGCGACCGTCTACGCCGACGGGACACCGGGCACCAGCCCGTTCCGGACGCCGGTCGTGGTCAGCACCCGGACCGTCACCTCGGCGACCACGCTGGAGGTGGCCATGGCCGCCGCGGGTGGTCAGGCGGTCGTTCTGACGCCGAGCTGACCCGGGGGCGGTCGGCCGCCCGGCGCCGGGGCTGTGGGGCGATATCTGTGACCGTGAGGTGAGAAATCGATGCAACGCGCGATGAGCATTTCCTCATTCGACAGATCAGCCAGAATCATTTATTGTGCACGACCGGTCGCCCCGTGCTACTGTCGACCTCAGTTGCAGTTGTGGTTGCCAGAAGGTTTTTTCCGACGGGCCGATCACACAACCCGAAGGAGATACACATGGCTACCGGTACCGTGAAGTGGTTCAACTCTGAAAAGGGCTTCGGCTTCATCGAGCAGGACGGCGGCGGCCCCGACGTCTTCGCCCACTACTCGAACATCGCCACCCAGGGCTTCCGCGAGCTGCAGGAGGGCCAGAAGGTGACGTTCGACGTCACCCAGGGCCAGAAGGGCCCGCAGGCGGAGAACATCGTTCCCGCCTGATCCTCTCCGGCGCTTGCTTCGCAGCTGGGGCCCGCACCACGGTGCGGGCCCCAGCTCGCTGCGTTCCGGCACTTTTCCCTGCCCGGTATCCCTAGATGTGATACCCGGCAGTTTCGTCTTGTCATTCTTTTCCGGCTCGTTCTTGCAATTCTCTGCGCCGTTCATCTGCTGCGGGAATTCCTTGGTACGCGCCGCATCCAAGGAAGGTTCCGCATGGACCGCGCACGTACGCGCACCCGCTCCAACCCGAACGACCGCACCGGCCGCAGCCGCTCCGGAGGCTCAGGCTCCGCGGGCTACTCGGGCTCCTCCGGGGCCAGGAAGCGCGGCAGCGCGGGGCGCAGTGGCCGACCGGTCGCGCCACAGGGCGAGTTCGCCCTGCCGAAGACCGTCACACCGGCGCTGCCCGCCGTCGAGTCGTTCTCCGAACTCGACATGCCGGCCCGGCTGTTGACCGCGCTCCACCGTGAGGGCGTGACCGAGCCGTTCCCGATCCAGGCGGCCACCCTGCCGAACTCCCTGGCCGGCCGTGACGTCCTGGGCCGTGGCCGCACCGGCTCCGGCAAGACCCTCGCCTTCGGCCTCGCGCTGCTGGCCCGTACGACGGGTCGCGTCGCCGAGCCCCGGCAGCCGCTCGCCCTGGTCCTGGTGCCCACCCGCGAGCTCGCCCAGCAGGTCACCGACGCGCTCACCCCGTACGCCCGCGCCGTGCGGCTTCGGCTGGCCACGGTGGTCGGCGGGATGTCGATCGGCAAGCAGGCCGGCGCGCTGCGCTCCGGAGCGGAGGTCGTCGTCGCGACGCCCGGTCGCCTCAAGGACCTCATCGACCGGGGCGACTGCCGGCTGGACCAGGTCGAGATCACCGTGCTCGACGAGGCCGACCAGATGACGGACATGGGCTTCATGCCGCAGGTCACCGCCCTGCTCGCGCAGGTGCGCGCCGACGGCCAGCGGCTGCTCTTCTCGGCCACCCTGGACCGCAACGTGGACCTGCTGGTCCGCCGTTACCTGAGCGACCCGGTGGTCCACTCGGTCGACCCGTCCGCGGGCGCTGTCACCACCATGGAGCACCACGTGCTGCACGTCCACGGCACGGACAAGCAGCGGACCACCACCGAGATCGCGGCACGCGACGGCCGGGTGATCATGTTCCTGGACACCAAGCACGCGGTGGACCGGCTGACCAAGCACCTGCTGAGCAGCGGTGTCCGCGCCGCGGGCCTGCACGGCGGCAAGTCCCAGCCGCAGCGCACCCGGACCCTGGCCCAGTTCAAGAGCGGGGACGTGACGGTCCTGGTGGCCACCAACGTCGCCGCCCGCGGCATCCACGTCGACAACCTCGACCTGGTCGTGAACGTGGATCCGCCCACCGACCCCAAGGACTACCTGCACCGCGGCGGCCGTACGGCCCGGGCCGGCGAGTCCGGCAGCGTCGTCACCCTGGTGACGCCGGACCAGCGTCGCGACATGAGCCGGCTGATGACGTCGGCCGGCATCACCCCGCAGGTGACCCAGGTCCGGTCGGGCGAGGAGGAGCTGACCCGCATCACGGGTGCCCAGGCTCCTTCCGGTGTCCCCGTGGTCATCACCGCGCCGGTCGTCGAACGCCCCCGCCGCGCCGCGACCTCCTCGTCCCGGGGCCGCCGTGGCCGTGGCGGCCAGGGTGGACAGAGCGCACAGGGCGGCCAGGGTGGACAGGGCCGCGGCCAGGGCGGCCAGTCCCGTGGGGCCGGCGAGTCGGGTCGCCGGACACCGCGCCGCAGGCCCTCCTTCGGCTCGGCCGCCTAGAAACGCCTCGACCGCCGTCGGGCCGGCCGGCCCGACGGCGTGACCGTCAGGCCCCGGCGCGCGCGGCCTTGACGAAGGCCGTGATCAGGGCCGGGTCCTTGACGCCCCGGCTCTGTTCCACGCCGCTGGACACGTCGACGCCCCACGGGCGGGTGGCGGCGACGGCGTCGCGCACGTTGTCCGGGCTGAGGCCGCCGGCGAGCAGCCACTTCTCGCCGGAGTCGGCGAGCGGCCCACGGGTCCAGTCCCAGGCCACGCCGGAGCCGGGCACGGGCGCGTCGAGGAGCAGCATGTCCTCGCCCAGTTCGCCGAAGCGCGGCTCGGTGTCGCCGAAGGCGGCGGCCCGGATCAGCGTCCATCCGCCCGTGGCCAGGTCGGCGTAGTAGCCGCGATCCTCCGGCCCGTGCAGCTGTACGGCACGGATGCCCGCCTCGGTGGCCACCGCGCGCACGTCCCGCAGGGGTTCCTCGCGGAAGACGCCGACCGTCAGCACGTTCTCGGGCACGCGACGGCACAGTCGTGCGGCCGTGGCGGCGTCGACACGGCGCGGGCTGTGCGAGAACACGAACCCGATGGCGTCCGCTCCCGCCTCCACGGCCGTGTCGACGTCCCTCTCGGTCTTCAGACCGCAGATCTTGACGAACAGGGAGTTGCTCACGCTGGTGCTCCATGGGGCGTGCGACGGGAGGCGTTCGGCTGGGACAACCGTACCGGCGTGGCCTGGGCCCGGCGGTGGTCAGGCCCCGCGCTTCCAGGAGGGGTCGCGGCCCGCCAGTCCCAGGACGCGCCCGAACAGGGGGGCGCTCGCGGGCACCGGCACCTCGGGGCCGAAGACCCCGTACTGCCTGGCCGTCTCCGCCTTGGCGGCGACGTCGTCGTACAGGACGGCGGCGAGTTCGTCGTCCGTCCGCGGCTTTTGACCGGTGGCGACCGCCAGGTCCCAGCCGCGCAGCAGCCACTCGCCCAGCAGGATGCCGCCGACGAAACGGGCCGGCGTCGGGCGGCTTCCGGTCAGTGTGGTCTCGCCGTCCCAGGCCCGGGGATCGCTCCGGACGGCGGCGGTCTCGGCCGACCGGGCGGCATACGCCTCGGCCCGGTCCGGTTCCGCGGTCATCCCTTTCCCCGCTTCCCGTGTGACCCACGGTAGACAGGAGGGACGCGACAGCTGTTGAAGAAACGCGACAGCGGTCAGGAGGAGAGCGTCGTCGCGCCGGGGGGCGTCGCGTGGCAGGTGAAGCCGAGCCGGGTCAGGGCCCTGGTCACCTCGAACGCGGTGAAGTCGCGGCGGTCCTGGCGGGTGATGATCTCGCCGACCTGCTTGACCGGGAAGACCTTGCGGCCGATGGTCACGCAGGCCCCGGTGAGGTCCTCGGGGCGGACGCCGGCCATCTTGTTCTCGACCTCGGATTTTTCGAGGTCGAACGGGTAACGGGCGATCACGCAGCGCATAGTGCCTCACCAGAGGTAGGAAATCTGAGGAGCGAAGGGAAACAAACAGGGCCCGCACCCATGGTGCGGGCCCCGTTCGAGCGCGAGACTAGGCGGGAACGATGTTCTCCGCCTGCGGGCCCTTCTGGCCCTGGGTGACGTCGAACGTCACCTTCTGGCCTTCCTGCAGCTCGCGGAAGCCCTGGGTGGCGATGTTCGAGTAGTGGGCGAAGACGTCGGCGCCGCCGCCGTCCTGCTCGATGAAGCCGAAGCCCTTTTCCGCGTTGAACCACTTCACGGTACCGGTGGCCATGTCATATCTCCTGAGGCAGTGCTGGGGACCCGCACCTCGCGAGTCTCCTCATCGCCGTGATGATCACCTGCCCGGAAAAACCGGCAGCAAAATGGCAACCACAACTGCAACTGGCGTCGAGCGTAGCACGGAAACAATTGCGGAAACGGGAAAGAGTTCCGCGTGCCGTACGCCCGGAAAGGACGTGTGGAAATCCCTCGGACCGTTCGAGAATCTTTTTCCCGGACCGGCTCGGGTTTCTTGTCCGGCCGTGCCAGATATTCACTCGCCGATCTTGTAGGGGCCCGGCGCGGCGTCCTCTCCGGGGCGGCGCAGCTCCTCGTTGTCGCGCAGGGCCTCCTCCAGCTGGTCCTCGAGGCCGATGATCCGGCAGGCGGCCTCGATGGGAGTCCCCTGGTCGACCAGCTCACGGGCGCGGGCGGCCAGGCGCAGCTGGTGGCGCGAGTAGCGGCGGTGACCGCCGTCCGACCGGGTCGGGGAGACCAGCCGCGCCTCGCCGAGGGACCGGAGGAAGCCGGGCGTGGCGCCGATCATCTCGGCGGCGCGGCCCATGGTGTACGCCGGGTAGTTGTCGTCGTCGAGCCGACCGACGGCCTGCGACTGGTCTTCCGAGGGCATGGACGCCTTCCCGCGGGTCTTCGGAACGCGGCCCGCCACAAGGGCCTCTTGTCCCCGCACCCGAACTCTAGTCGCCCGAGTGGAATCCCTGTCGCGGCGGACACAGATGTGCGGTCTTTCCGGCGAGCCGGTCCTCCGTCCGCGTCCCACGGGGCCGTGCCGGCGCGCAGGATCGCCTCGGCGAGCCGGTGGGTGTCGGGTGTGCGCTGGGCGGCGGGGAGGCGGGGCGGCAGGGCCCGGAGGCCC
>NZ_KQ948991.1:368683-603811 GCF_001514265.1 Streptomyces resistomycificus
GGAGGCCCGGAGGCCCGGAGGCCCGGAGGCCCGGAGGCCCGGAGGCCCGGAGGCCCGGAGGCCCGGAGGCCCGGAGGCCCGGAGGCCCGGAGGCCCGGAGGCCCGGAGGCCCGGAGGCCCGGAGGCCCGGAGGCCCGGAGGCCCGGAGGCCCGGAGGCCCGGAGGCCCGGAGGCCCGGAGGCGCGGAGGCGCGGAGGCCCGGAGGCGCGGAGGCCCGGAGGCGCGGAGGCGCGGAGGCGCGGAGGCGGCGGGAGGTGCAGGCGGTCAGGGTGGTCCAGTACGGGGAAGACGTCGCCTCACAGCCGGGTCCGCATTCCGAGCCCGGCAGGGTGAGGGGGTGCGGCGCGCTGTTGACGACGGTGCAGCGCCCGCGCAGCGCCGTCATGGGAGGCCGTCGGTGCCCCCGTGTGTCGACGGTTCCGGCGGACTCGTAAGAATTCCGCCCGTGCCCCATGCCCTGCCCGTCCCGCCCCAGGACACCGAGACACCGCCGCGCTCCATACCGACGCCGGTCACGCACCCCCCGCGTGACCGGCGCCTCCAGCCGTCCGGCCGGCGCGACCCGTATCTCCTCGCGGTCGTCCTCCTCGCCGCCTACGCGACCCTCTCCGTCGCCCGCTACCGGCACCTGGCCACCCGCTCGTGGGATCTCGGCATCTTCGAGCAGGCGATCCGCGCCTACGCCCATCTCCGGGCGCCCGTCGTCGACCTGAAGGGCCCGGGGTTCAACATCCTGGGCGACCACTTCAGCCCGGTCACCGCGCTCCTCGCCCCCGCGTACCGGATCTTCCCCTCCCCCGTCACCCTCCTCGTCGCCCAGGCCGCGCTGCTCGCGCTGGCGGCCGTGCCGGTGACCCGCGCGGCCGCCTCCCTGCTCGGCCGCCGCCGGGGTCTCGCTCTCGGCGTCGCGTTCGGCCTGTCCTGGGGGATCCAGCGGGCCGTCGACTTCGACTTCCACGAGATCTGTTTCGCCGTACCGCTGATCGCGTTCAGTCTGGAGGCGCTGCTGGCCCGCAGCTGGCGGCGGGCGTTGCTGTGGGCGCTGCCCCTGGTCCTGGTCAAGGAGGATCTGGGGCTGACGCTGGCGGCGATCGCCCTGGTCGTGGCGCTGCGTGCCCGTCGGGTCGCGCCGCGCGCGGCGCTGGGCGCGCTCGCCGTGGCCGCCGTGGGCGTCGCGGCCACCGTGGTCACGCTGACCGTCGTCATCCCGGCCTTCAACACGGCCGGTGACTACGACTACTGGACCAAGGTCGACAACGGCTTGGCCCTCTTCGACGGCTCCGGCACCAAACTCCGTACGCTCGCCTGGCTGGCGATCCCCACCAGCGGTCTGCTGGCCCTGCGGTCCCCGCTGATCGCCGTGGCCCTGCCCACTCTCGGCTGGCGCTTCCTCTCCGCCGACGACCACTACTGGGGCACCGGCTGGCACTACAGCGCGGTCCTGATGCCGGTCGTCACCCTCGCCCTCGCCGACGCCCTCGGTACCACCCGCTACAGCCCGCGGCCCTGGCTGCGCTCGTACGCGAACCAGCTGCCCGCCGCCGTGGCGGCCGCCGCGCTCGCGCTCACGACCACCCTCCCCCTGTCGGTGCTGGCCGAGGCCGAGGTGTACCGAACGCCGGCCCGGGTCACCGCCGTGGACCGCATGCTGGACCGTGTCCCCGACGGCGCGACCGTGGAGGCCGACCTCGGCACGCTCAGCCGTCTGACCTCCCGCTGCCGGGTCTTCTGGACCGGCAACACGGGTGACGTGACCCCCGACTACATCGCCCTGGACAACTCCGACCGCTCGATCAGGGACATCGGGGAGTACGTCCACGGGCTCCACCCGGACGCCTCGTACACGATCGTCGGCGCCACGCACGGGTACGTCGTCCTCCGCCACCGCGACTGACGGACGACGGAGGACGACGGCCCCGCGCGGCCTCTTTACGGGGCGTTGATCAGGTCGTGCGGCGGGACGACCACCGTGCGGGCGCCCGGCTCGCCGCCCAGGATCACCTTGCGCAGCGCGATGTTGTTGTCGGTGTTCGTCTCCTGGAGGCGCTTCTCCGGGTTGGCGATCACCTGGATGTAGTACGTGCCGTTCGGCAGGTCGGTGACGTCGAAGGACTGGCCGGGACGGTACTGGGTGTACGTGTCGCCGGAGCCGACGTCGAGGACCTCACGCACGGAGATCGAGTTCTGCTGACCGCAGGCGGTCGACAGGTCGGTGTTGCGCGGCTTCCAGTTGGCGTTCTTCACCGTGTAGTCGATGGCGTCCGTGTTGGCCAGGCAGAACGCCTCCTTGCCGCTGCGGACCTCCTTGGTCTGGTCCTCGCTCAGCAGCCGGTAGCTGGCGAAGTCGGTGAAGTGCCAGTGCTCGTGGCCGAGGCGCGGGTCCCACTCCATGGTGCCGGTGGGCGTGTACCCGACCTGCTTGCCGTTCGCGTCGTAGAAGTACTGGTACGCGTCCATCAGGTCCTTGCCGGGGCTGCGGAAGCCGTCCACGACGAGGGGCGCTGGGCCCGCGTTCCAGACGTTCGCGCTGAAGGCGAGGTACTCCTTGCCCGGTGCGTCGCCGTCCTCGCCGTCGGTGATGGCGATGTCCCAGGCGGGCAGCGACCGCAGGTCTGGCTTGGGCACGTTCGCCGGGGCGCCGGCCCGGCCGGCGGGCCGCTTGGTGTTGGGCGTCAGCGCGGGCGCGATGCGTGAGCCGTCGGTGTGGCCGGGTCCGTCGCCCAGGTGGTGGGCTGCGCCGCGGTCCTCCAGCGCGTGCGAGAGGGCGGGGGGTGTGGGCGCGTCGGCGCCGCGGGGGCCGTAGTGGTGGGAGGCCTGGGCGTCGGTGTGCGCGCCGTGGCCGCCGCCGTGGTGGGCGGAGGAGCCGGACGCCTTGGCCCTGAGGCCTGCCCCGCCCCCGCCGTGGTTCTCCCGGACCGTCACCTTGATGGTGGGCCGGTCGTCGGGGATGTCGAAGAGGTCGCGGTACCGCTCGGCGACCGAGACCTTGGCCGTGTACTCGCCCGCCGGCAGGTCCACCGGGCGGTCGTAGTCGATCTGGCTGGAGTTGGCCGCCCAGCCTTCCTCGACACCCCACACCGAGCCCAGCGTCCACGGGTTGGTGGAACAGCTCTCCGGGTAGTGCGAGGTCGCCGGGGCGTCCGGCCGCAGCCGCCCGGAGGCGTTGTTGGGGCAGAAGGCGCCCTCGGTCTTCGAGACCTCCTTGCCGGTGGCGTCGGTGAGCGTCACGTTCAGGAAGCCGGTCAGCCCGGCGAAGTCCTTCACCAGCCCGGCGGGCAGGGTCTTCGTCCGGGTACTGGTCCCGTCACGGAGTATCTGCCGGGCGACCACCGGGTCCTTGTACGACTTCCGGGTCACCTTGAACTCCAGCGGCGCGTCGTCGACCGTGACGTACGTACCGAGGTCGAGGACGACACCCGAGTCCCACTCGTAGCGGTCCAGCGTCACGGCGTCCGACGCGGCGACCAGCTTCAGCTTCGGCTTCCCGGGGGCCGCCTCCGCCGCCTCCGCATCCTCACCGGGCACGGCTCCGACGCCCGTGAAGGCGACGGCGAGCGCGGCTCCGGCGGCGAGGGCGGAGCGCTGTAAACGACTACGACTGCCTCTGCGACCGCCGTGCTGTTCCTGGCTGTTCATCGGTACTTGTCTCCCAGGGGTTCCGGATCGAGTCTGTGAACACCCTGTGAGAGTCGTGAAAACCGAGCCGGGGTTGTCCGTTGAGCAGAAAACGACCCCGAGTGACGCGAACTCGACGTTCGAGCGCCCAGGCCGCGCACTTCTCCGGCTGACCGGGGCCGTGTCCACCGGTTCCGAAGTCGTGTGGACTGGGGCGCACACTTATCACCCATTTCGGTGATAATCGGAAGTATGAGTACCGCGACGTTCGTAGTGGCGGCCACGGGGAGCGACGTGCTCAACGTGATCGCCGCCTTCGCAGGTGGACTGCTCATCGCCGGTGCACTGGTGTGGGCCGTGCGGCTGGGCATCAGGGTGATGGACCAGGAATCGCCACATCCACGCCCGGACGAGCAGCCCAAGCTGCCGCAGTCCGGCCCGGTCCGTGAGATCCGGGAGGTGCGGGAACCGGACGAGGTGCCGGTCGCGGCGGGGCGCAAACGGCTCATGCCCTACGAGATCCACCAGTCGGGGACAAGACGGGGAAAGGACCAGCAGCGCAAGCGCTGGCTGCCCGGCTCCAGCGGCTCCTTCGGCAGCGGCGGCGCCGGCCGCGTGTGAGGGCGCGCACCGGCCCGGTCGGCGAGTTCGGGGGAACCCACCGACCGGGCCGGTCCACGGCTACGCGGCTGCCGCGGCTACGCGTTGCGGCGTTCCGCGCCGGGCCGGTACACCGCCAGCGCCCAGATCACGAAGAAGTCGATCGCGATCATGACGATCGACCAGACCGGCGAGTAGGGCAGGAAGAGGAACTGGGCGAGCATGCTCAGCGACGCCAGGAAGATGCCGGTCATCCGGGCCCAGGTGGCGCCCTTGAGGATGCCCACGCCGGTGGCGACGGCGAGTGCGCCGAGGCAGATGAGGATGACGCCCCAGCCGGTGAGGTTGATCTTGTAGACGTAGTCGTCGAGGTTGGCCCACACGTCGTCCTTCGCCATCGCGGAGATGCCCTGGAAGATCGCCAGGACCCCGTTCATCAGCATCAGGACACCCGCGAAGACGACACCGCCGGCGGCCCAGGAGGACTCGGTCGGCGAGAGCCCGGAGCCGTAGTCGCCCCGGCCCGTCTGGCGTTGGGTGTCGTCCCAGACCGGCGGCGTCTGCCCGCCTGCCGGCTGCTGCCCGCCGCCGGTCGGCGGTTGTGTCGCGTGCGGCTGCTGGGTCATGCCTGACCCCGTTTCTTCCGGGGCGGGCGGCGCCGTCCGCCGTCCGCCGATGTCGTGTGGTTCGACCATCGAGCCGAGTCGCGGCCCCCGCCACGGGGCAGGGCCGTCCGGGTGACGCCCGGCGTGCGGGGGCGGCCGGAGAGGCCTTCACTGGAAGAGCGGAACCTTTCCCGGTTTCCCGGGTCCTGGAGGCGACATGACCGGTCACCGAGCGCGCCGGACGACGTGCGGGGCGGTGCGGACGGCCTCGGCCGGCGCCCTGGCCGCCGTGACGGCCCTTGTCGCGCTCACCGGCTGCTCCGGCGACGACAGCCCCTCGGACGCGGTCAGCAAAGCGGCCTCGGCGGCCCGTTCGGTGGGCGGGGAGGCGAGCGCGGCCGCGTCCTCGCTCGCCGCGCAGGCCTCGGAGGCGTACGCGTCGGCGACCGCTGCGGCGGGCCGGGAGTTCGACGAGGTCAAGGGAGGTGTCGACGCCAAGGACGACGTGCGGGTGGGCACCCCGGCCACCGAACGCGACGGCCGTACGACGGTCGTCGTCACCGTGGACAACACGGCCGGCTCGGCGAAGTCCTTCCTCGTGCAGGTCGACTTCACCGACCGGAGCGGCAAGCGGGTCGACGTGGTCCTCGTCACCGTCTCCGGCCTGGCGGCCGGTGACTCCGGTCAGGCCACGGCCCGCAGCACGCACGACCTGGGCGGCGAGGTGACGGCGAAGGTGGCACGGGCGGTGCGGTACTGATCCGCGGCGGGGTCCGGGACCGCGGACCGGCCCGCAGGCGCACACCCCGACGACAGGGCAGGGCGATGAGCGAGACACCGGTGGCCTTCACCGAGCAGGACCACGCGGACCGGATGGTCCGGGCGGCCCGGGACGCCGTGTCCGCCGGGCTCGCCGGGCTGCTGGTGACACCCGGCCCCGACCTGACCTGGCTGTGCGGCTACCGGCCCGCCGTGCCCACCGAGCGCCTCACCCTGCTGGTGCTGGTGCCCGAGTCGGAGCCCCGGCTGCTGGTCCCCGCGCTGGAACGCCCGGACGCCGAGGCGGCCCCCGGGGCGGGCGCCCTGCGTCTGTCGGAGTGGCGGGACGGGCAGGACCCGTACGCGGCGGCGGCCGGCCTGCTGCGCCCCAACGGTCACTACGGCGTCTCCGACTCCACCCGGGCGGTGCACCTGCTGGGCCTTCAGGAGGCGCTGCCCATGACCACCTACCGGGCGCTGACCACCGTGCTGCCGATGCTGCGGGCGGTCAAGGACGATCACGAGGTGGCGCGGCTCGCGGCGGCGGGGACGGCGGCGGACGCGGCGTACGAGGAGATCCTGTCCGTACGGTTCGCGGGGCGCCGGGAGAGGGACGTGGCGGCCGACCTGGCCCGTCTGCTGCGCGCGCACGGCCACGGCCAGGTCGACTTCACCGTGGTGGGCTCCGGGCCCAACGGCGCGGACCCGCACCACGAGGCCGGCGAGCGGGTCATCGAGGACGGCGACATGGTGGTCCTGGACTTCGGCGGCCTGAAGGACGGCTACGGCTCCGACACCACCCGGACCGTGCACGTGGGCGAGCCCACGGACGAGGAACGCGCGGTGCACGACGTCGTTCGCCAGGCCCAGCAGGCCGCCTTCGAGGCCGTACGGCCCGGTGTGCCCTGTCAGGAGATCGACCGGGTGGCCCGCACGGTCGTGGAGGCCGCCGGGTACGGCGCGTACTGCGTCCGGCGCACCGGCCACGGCGTCGGAGTCACCACGCACGAGCCGCCGTACCTCGTGCGGGGCGAACAGCGGCCGCTCGTGGCCGGGATGTGCTTCTCCATCGAACCGGGCATCTGTCTGCCCGGCCGCTTCGGCGTCCGGATCGAGGACGTCGTGACCTGCACGGAGACGGGCGGGCGGCGGCTGAACACCACCCCGCACGAGATGGCCGTGGTGAGCTGAGCCCGCCGGGAACGCGCAGCGGTCAGGCTCGCGGCAGCGCCCGGCCGGCCACCGTGATCGTGATCTGCTCGCTCATCGCGCTCACCCCGTTCAGGGTCGCCGTCGCCTGGAGGAGGCCGACGCCCGCCGGAAGGTCGGCGGCGGGAGCGCACGACCAGGTGCCCTCGGCCGTCGTCGTCGTCGCGCAGACCTCGTTCTCCAGGGCGTCCCGCACGGTGACCTGGGCGCCCGGGTAGGCGGTACCGGACGCCTCCGGCCGGGCCGGCAGCGGCACTCCCGACTCGGGGCGCGTCAGCGTCGGCTCGGGCAGGCCGACGGTCACCTCGCAGGTGCCCTGCTCCGTCACCGCACCCCGCCCGTCCGTCAGCCGCAGGACGCACCCCGGCAGCCGCGTGCCCGGCACCGCGTCCGGGGCCACCGTCAGCACGAAGGGGAACGTGCCCTCGGCGGAGGTCGAGGTGAAGGTGTACGTGCCCGTCCCCCCGCCGGCCGCCACCTCCCCGCGATAGCCGCTCGCCGCGAGCGGCACGCCCGTGACCTCGCTGTCGTCGGGAGCCGTCAGGGTCAGTGCCGACCCGGGCCCCGGCGCCGCGCCCCCGTACCCGGAGACCTCGACGATGCCCGCGCGCCCCGGGGCGATGGTCGCGGCCCCCCACAACTCCCCGTCGCGGGCGGCGGAAGCGGACGGCGGCCTGGACACGGCCACCGTGCCCGCCACCGCGATAGCCGCCAGCACTACCCCCGTCGCCTTCCTCGGCCTGCTCATCTTCGCCACCGTTCCTCACCGGACGTCGTGGACCCGCTGCGTGCGATTCTCGCGGCCGTTTCCGCAGGTGGCGTGTGCTGTGCGGCCGTATGGGCGAGGGCGGCGCCAGCGGCGGCGAGGACCGGATGAACGCAGGCGCCCTCGCATCCGTACTTCCGTGCGTCCAACCCGCCGTTCGGCGGGCCCCCGATCGGGCAGGAGGCACGGTGCCGCTTTCAAGGAACGCGATGGGAACCCTCTTCGTGGGCGGTGCCCTCACGCTGACTATGGGCGCGCTCGCCTATCCCTCGATGCTCGGCCTCGACACCGTTTCCAGTGCGCAGGACCGGATCATCGCGCAGACGCAGTGGGGACCACTGACGGAGCAGGAGCGGGACTTCGTGGTGAAGGTGCGCGCGGCCGGCCTGTGGGAGTACCCCCTGGGGCAGATCGCCCTGAAGAAGGGGACGACCAAGGAGGTCAGGACCGCGGGTGAGCACCTCATCGACGGCCACGCGGCACTGGACGCCAGTTGCCGCAAGATCGCCCCGCTGCTGAACATCACGCTGCCGAACGTGGCCAGCCCGCAGCAGGTCGCCTTCGTGAACCAGATCGACTCGGCGAGCGGCAACGAGTTCAACTCCAACTTCGCCAACATCCTGCGCACCACACACGGTTCGATCTTCAACGCGATCGCGAAGATCCGCTCCACCACCAAGAACACGCTGATCCGGCAGCTCGCCGACCAGGCCAACAACACGGTCCTCGACCACATCACGGTCATGGAGAAGACCGGCCTGGTCAACTTCGACTCGGCCCTCTTCCAGCAGACCACCCCGCCGAAGCTGCCCCAGGACGACCTCACCCCGCCGGCGCCGCAGCCCGGCGAGCCGATGGTCGTCCTCAGCCCGCCGGCGACCGCGACGGCGACCCCGACGATCACGCCGTGAGCCCGACGGCGGGGTGACCGTCAGGGGATCAGCCACACCGTGGTGTCCGGACCGAGCCGCCCGTCCCGCGACGGGCGGCTGGTCAGCAGCACCTCACCCGGTGGCAGCGGTACGGCCCGCTCCGAGAGGTTGGCGACGCACCGCCAGCCGTCGTGCCGGGTGAAGTCCAGCACGCCGGGCGGGCTGTCGGCCGCCCAGGTCAGCGTCTCCCCCTCCAGCAGCTTGCGGCGCAGCCGCAGGGCCGTGCGGTACAGCTCCAGGGTCGAGCCTTCGACCCCGTCCTGGGCGTCGACGGCGTACCCGGCGAAGCTCTCCGGCTGCGGCAGCCAGGCCCCGCCCGCGCCGAAGCCGTAGGACTCTCCCGTGCTCGTCCACGGCAGCGGCACCCGGCACCCGTCGCGCCCCTTGCGGACGTGGCCGGTCTGGTCCCAGATCGGGTCCTGGAGCACCTCGAAGGGCAGGTCGGCGACCTCGGGCAGACCGAGTTCCTCGCCCTGGTAGAGGTACGAGGAGCCGGGCAGCGCCAGCATCAGCAGGGTGGCCGCCCGGGCTCGCCGCAGGCCCCGGGCGGCGTCGATCGCGGGGGCGTGGCCGCCCGACAGCAGCCAGGCGTTGGTGTCGGTGCCGGGCGGGAGCAGCAGCCGGGAGGTGTGCCGCACGACGTCGTGGTTGGACAGCACCCAGGTGGCGGAGGCGCCGGCCTCCTTCGCGGTCGCCAGCGAGTCGACGATGACCCGGCGCAGTTCGTCGGCGTCCCAGCCGGCCTGGAGGTACTCGAAGTTGAAGGCCTGGCCGAGCTCGTCCGGGCGGGCGTAGCGGGCGCGCCGGGCGCCGGGGACCCAGGCCTCGGCGACCGCCATGCGGGGCGGGCGGTAGGCGTCGAGGATCTTGCGCCAGTCGCGGTAGATCTCGTGGACCTCGTCGCGGTCGAAGAACGGGTGGGCGCCGGGCGGGAACTCCGGCAGCGAGTCCTCGCTGCTGAGTTCGGGGGCGCCGAGGTCGCGCAGCGGTTCGTCCAGGTCCTTGGCGAGGGCGTGGGCGACGTCGACACGGAAGCCGTCGACCCCGCGGTCGGACCAGAAGCGCAGGGTGGTGCGGAAGTCGGCGCGGACCTCCTCGTTCGCCCAGTTCAGGTCGGGCTGCTCGGGGGCGAACAGGTGCAGGTACCACTGTCCGTCCGGCACCCGCTTCCAGGCACTGCCGCCGAACACGGACTGCCAGTCGGTGGGCGGGAGTTCGCCGTGGGTGCCACCGCCGTCGCGGAAGACGTAACGGTCGCGGGCCGGGGAGCCGGGCGGGGCGGCGAGGGCCTCCCGGAACCAGGGGTGCTGGTGGGAGGTGTGGTTGGGGACGAGGTCGACGATCACCTTCAGCCCCAGGCGGTGGGCCTCGGCGGCCAGCGCGTCGAAGTCGTCGAGGGTGCCGAGGCGCGGGTCGACGTCCCGGTAGTCGGCGACGTCGTAGCCGCCGTCGGCGAGTTCGGAGGGGTAGAACGGGCTGAGCCACAGGGCGTCCACACCCAGTGCGGCGAGGTGGTTCAGCCGCCGGGTGACGCCTCGCAGGTCACCGAGCCCGTCACCGTCGGCGTCGGCGAAGCTGCGGGGGTAGACCTGGTAGACGACGGCCTGGCGCCACCAGTTCGGGTCCCTGGAGGA
This sequence comes from Streptomyces resistomycificus, assembly GCF_001514265.1. Lineage (GTDB taxonomy): Bacteria > Actinomycetota > Actinomycetes > Streptomycetales > Streptomycetaceae > Streptomyces > Streptomyces resistomycificus. The sequence continues at coordinate 378,804 of NZ_KQ948991.1, forward strand.
GAGGTCGGGAAGGTCGGGGCGATCGGGATTCGGGTCGGTCACGCGGCGGTCTCCCTCATGGCGATCGTGACGTGGGGCTAACGGCAATCAGGTATCTGTCCCCATTGTCGGGAAAGCGAACTCGAACGCCGTCCGGAGCACTTCATTCCCCGTGTGATGAAATTGTGATGGCGTCTTGAACTCACTCTGCATCAGTGCAGGTTGACAGCGTTCCGGGGAGAGATCCACGATGTGCGGACACCGTGGCGCATGTGACCAATGTGCCCAGTGTTTCTCAGAGCTCTGCATCACCCCTCACACATCCGATGGGATCCGCATGTCCATAGCTAGACGTGTCACCGCGCGCCGCCTGCTGGGGACGGGCGCCGCGGCGCTCGTCCTCTGTGCCGTCTCCGCCCCGACCTCCTGGGCCCACGGCACACCCGGCGGCGACGGCTGGAACTCCGGCGGCACGTACAAGCCCGGCACCGGCGCGGGTACGGAGACCGGGACGGACCGCTGCCAGTTCTCGCTGGACGGCGTGAACTTCTACGACTCGGTCAAGGTCGACGACCAGAACCTCAAGCCCACCGACGACGGCAAGGTCCACATCAAGGTCCGTGCGGCCGGCGACGCCGCCACCTGCACGGCCTCCCTGGCCTCCTACCTCGCCCACGGCGCGACCTTCGCGACCTCCGGCGAGCAGGTCTTCGTCGACTTCGACTCGGTGACCGTCAAGCCGGGCCAGACCGACTCCCTCGACATCGCGGTGCCGGACGCGGGCTGCTTCGCCCAGGTCGACCTCTACCGCGGCGCGGTCAAGTTCGACGGCCAGCTGGACGCCAAGGACGGCTTCGAACACGGTGAGCTGCCCAAGGGCCCGGACCGTCCGGTCATCAAGGACAAGCTGATCGCGGCCTGGAACGGCGGCACCAAGGACTGCACGACGGCTCCGTCCGAGCCGCCGGCCACGCCGACGGCGCCGCCGTCGTCCCCGGCCGAGGAGACCACGCCGCCGGCCACGGAGCCCGCCTCCGAGTCCCCGACGCCGACGCCGTCCGCCTCCACGTCGACCGAGGCCCCGACCCCGTCGGCCTCCGAGTCCACCACCGCGCCGGCCACCACGCCCAAGGGCGGCAAGGGTGACCTCGCCGAGACCGGTGCCGACAGCAACACCGGTCCGATCGCCATCGGCGCGGCCGTGCTCCTCGCGGGTGGTGCGGGCCTCGTGCTGATGACGCGTCGCCGCAAGGCCGCCCGCTCGTAACGGGCAGGCCGGTCGGGGGTACGCCCCCGAGCCCCCGACCGGCCGAACATCCGACGGAACCGGAGGTCCCGGAGGATCCGGAGGACCCGGGAGTCCCGGAGGCCCCGAGATCCCGGAGGACTCGAAGAACCCGGAGGAGCGGCGGCGTCCGGCTCAGACGCCCTCCACCGTGGTCAGCCACAGCTTCACGTACCGCTCCACGTCCACACCCAGGGCGACGTCCACCAGGCGCTGTTCGCGGCCGCCCTCGTGGATCTCGGACTCGCCGGGGCGGGCCCGACGGTCGGCGACCGTCTGCCCCCGCGTCGGACCCGGAGCGAGGCTCACCTCCACCGGAAGGCTTTCGGTGGTGATGCCCGCCGGGTCGACGACCGCGCAGACCGCGCCCGCGTCGCCCAGACCGCCGGTGGGAGTGGGATCGCCCGAGGTCGCGGGGTCACGGTGGGCGAGGAGTTCGCCCGCCATGCGCAGGCTGGGTTCCGCACTCGCCCGCAGCCGCTGCACGTCCGCCGCCGGGACCACGACCCGCTCGAACACGTCCAGTCCGTACATCGTGATCGGCACCCCGGCGGTGAGCAGGATCGCGGCCGCCTCCGGGTCGTGCCACACGTTGAACTCCGCGACCGCCGTGGCGTTCCCGGTCGCCACCGCACCGCCCATGAACACGATCCGCTCGATGTTGCGCACCACCTCCGGGTGCGTGCGCAGGAGCAGGGCGATGTTCGTCAGGGGTGCCATGGGGATGAGGGTGACGGGCCGCGGGGAGGCGAGGATCTCCCGCCGCAGCAGGGTCACCGCGTCCACGTCGACCGCCACCCGGGTCGGCGCGGGCAGGCCGAGGTCGCCCATCCCGTCCCGCCCGTGCACGTGCTGTGCCGTGCGCACCGGCTCGATGAGCGGGCACTCGGCACCGCGCGCGACCGGGATGTCACCGGCCCCGGCCCGCTCCAGCACGGTCAGGGTGTTGCGCACCACCCCGTCCACGTCGGTGTTGCCGGCCACACAGGTCACCGCCCGTACGTCGAGCGCCGGATGGCGTACGGCGAACAGCAGGGCCAGGGCGTCGTCGACACCCGTGTCGCAGTCGATGATCACCGGGATGGGCTGACCGGTCACGGCGGGAATCCTCTCTCAGGGCTACGCCCCGACCTTACGCAGCCGCCCACAGTCCGACCCCGCGATCACCGACACGGGCGCCGATCCGGTCCAGCAGCTCCCCGACCGGCAGGGCCCCCGGCCGGCTCCCGTCCCGCAGCCGTACGGCCGCCAGACCGTCCTCGGCCTCCCGCTCCCCGACCACCGCCTGGTACGGCACCAGCCGCGCCTCCCTGATCCGGGCGCCCAGGGTGCCCTGGCCGGGTCCGGCGAGTTCGGCCCGCAGACCCCGTGCCAGAGCCCGCCGTACGATCTCCCCCGCCTGCTCGACCTGCGCGTCGGCCACCGGCAGCACCACCAACTGCACGGGGGCCAGCCAGGCCGGGAACGCGCCGCCGTGCTGTTCCAGAAGGTGCGCGACCGCCCGTTCCACACTGCCGATGATGCTGCGGTGCACCATGACCGGCCGGTGTTTCGCCCCGTCGGCGCCGATGTAGTGCAGGTCGAAGCGTTCGGGCTGGTGGAAGTCGATCTGGATGGTGGAGAGGGTGGATTCGCGGCCGGCGGGGTCGGTGATCTGGACGTCGATCTTGGGGCCGTAGAAGGCCGCCTCGCCCTCGGCGGCCTCGTAGTCCACGCCGGCGGCGTCGAGCACCTGCTCGAGCAGTCCGGTGGCCCGCCGCCACAGGTCCGGGTCGGCGACGTACTTGCCGCCCTCGCCGGGGAGGGAGAGCCGGTGACGGGTGGCGCGGATGCCGAGATCGGCGTAGGCGCGGCCGATGAGTTCCAGGGCGGCGGCGGCCTCGTCCACAACCTGGTCCAGGGTGCAGAAGATGTGCGCGTCGTTGAGCTGGATGGCCCGCACCCGGGTCAGACCGCCGAGCACGCCCGACAGCTCGGAGCGGTACATGCCGCCCGACTCGGCGATCCGCAGAGGGAGTTCGCGGTAGCTGTGGGAGCGGGAGCGGTAGACGAGGGCGTGGTGGGGGCAGAGACTGGGGCGCAGGACGACCTCCTCCGCGCCCAGCCGCATCGGCGGGAACATGTCGTCGCCGTAGTGGGTCCAGTGCCCCGAGATCTCGTACAGCTCCCGCTTGCCGAGCACGGGTGAGTACACGTGCCGGTAGCCGGCGGCGCGTTCCACCTCCCGGACGTACTCCTCCAGGGTGTGCCGTACGACGGCCCCGTCGGGGAGCCAGTAGGGCAGGCCCGCGCCCATCAGCGGGTCGGTGTCGAACAGGTCGAGTTCACGGCCGAGTCGGCGGTGGTCGTGCATGGCGGGCTCTCCTCACGGTGACCGGGGACGAGCACCCGCACGACGAAGCCCCGGGGCACTCGCCCCGGGGCTTCGACTGGGTCAGCTGTCAGCGCGCCGGGACACTCTCCGGCGTCGTCGTGGAGGACACGGGTCCTGCGTGGGCGCGCTGCATGGCGGGACCTTAACAGCGGGCGGGGGAGCGGGGCGACGGGTTTTCGCGCCGCCGGGCCGTCCGGGCGCCGCGCCGCTCACCCGGACGGCCCGGCTCGCTGGTGGACCGTCGGACGTGGTGGTGCCGTAAGAGGGCGCACTCGATCTTGGCAGCCCCCAGGAGGGACCTCGATGACCCCACCCCCGGCCCGTGTCCTCACCGCTTCCGCGCTGACGGTCGGTGTCCTCCTGGCCTCGGCCGCCTGCTCCGCCCTCACCAGCCCGCCGACCGCCGAGCGGCCCGACCTCACGGCCACGACCACGTCGGCCGCACCGCCCGAGAAGGGCCGGTCACCGGGCGCCTCCCCCGCGCTCACCCCGGCGCAGGCACAGGCCGCGCTGATCACGGACACCGATCTCGGCGAGGCGTGGACGCCGACGCAGGGCGCCGCCACCTGGCACGACGTCGTGCTCAAGGCGACCACGGACCGTCCGGACTGCCGCCGCCTGCTGGACACCCTCTACGCCGAGGAGCCGTTCGGCGCGGACGCCCGGCCCCGGGCGGTGCTGGTGCTCGACGAGGAGTGGAACCAGACCCAGCTGCGCCAGCAGGTCGTCGCCCGGCCCGCCGCGGACGTGGACCGCACGCTGGCCTGGCTGAGGACGCTGCCGAAGCGGTGTGCGCGGTTCACGGCGAAGACCGGGAGCGGTGCGCACGAGGTCGAGGTCACCGAGGCCACGCTGCCGCGGGTCGGTGACAACCGGCAGGGGCTGCGGCTCGTCGTGTCCGGCGAGACGGCCGACGGCGAGCCCGCCTCGTTCACCCTGGACGTCGCCGCGGTCCGGGTCGGCGACGACGCGATGGCCCTCACCTACGGCGGCTTCGGCGAGGTGTACCCGGAGGTCACGCAGGCGGTCGTACAGCTCGCGGCACAGCGCCTGACGGAGGTGCGCAAGCAGGGGCGGGTCGAGGTCTAGCCGGTCGAGGTCTAGCCGGGGTGCTCAGTCAGGGATGAACCTCCACCTGTGCGAGACCACGTCGTGCGCCACCTCGAGGGCGGTGCGGTCGTGCACGAAGGCGTGGGCGCGCAGCCTGGCCAGCGCCTCGTCCGAGCCGACGCCGAGCTGCACCATCATCATGCCGACGGCCTGGTAGATCTCGTCGTGGTCGGTGGCCAGACCGCTCAACCACGACTCCTCTCCTCCCGGTCCGTTCTCCTCGCCCCGGGGCAGGGCCATGAGGGCCGTCGTCATGACACTCGCCACGAGCTGCGCGGTGCGCAGGTCGCGGAGGGAGAGCTCGCCGGGGGTGTCACGGTAGAGGTCGAGCGTGCCCACGCACACGGCCTCGTTCCCCAACGGCAGCGAGTACACCGCCCGCACCCCGGCGGCCGTGGCCTCCCGGGCGAAGACCGGCCAGCGACGGGCGTCCCGGCCGGCCACCAGGTCGGAGGCGAGCACGGGCGCGCCGATCTCCGCGGCGTACATGCAGGGCCCGTCGCCCAGGGTGGCCTGGACCTCCGACAGGTGGGCGGCCTTCTCGCTGCTCGCGCTCAGCTGGACCGGCATCCCGTCACTGCGCAACGACACGCTCGCGCCGACCACGGGCAGCAGCGTGACGGCCACCCCGCACAGCCGCCCCGGGATCTCGGCGGGCCCGGCCCCCCGCACACCGTCCGCGATCACATCGGCAGCCCGCGGCCGATCCCGCTCACCGCGAGGTGCCGACAGGCGGGGGGCGTCGCCGGGGCCGGACCACCGGCGTTCACCATCTCCTCCGGCGAGCTGGGGTGCGCCGTCCCGGCCGGGGGGCCGAGCCCCGCCGTGCCGGTCAGGGGACCGGGGTTCGCCGTCACCTCCGGCGAGCTGGGGGGCGCCGTCCCGGTCAGGGGATCGAGGTTCCTCCTCCCGGCCGGGGCGCCGGGCCCCGCCGTCCCGGTCAGGGGACCGGGGTTCGTCCTCCCGGCCGGGGGGCCGGGCCCCGCCGTCCCGGTCGCGCCGCCGGGGCTCGGTCACCTGGTCGGGGACCCCGAGGGCGCCGGCTCCGTCGCGCCGCGCAGGCTCGGCCTTTCGGCCGGGGGGCCGGGCCCCGCCGTCCCGGTCGCGCCGCCGGGGCTCGGTCACCTGGTCGGGGACCCCGAGGGCGCCGGCTCCGTCGCGCCGCCCGGGCTCCGCCTTTCGGCCGGGGAACCGGGACTCGGCCTGCCGGTCGGGGACCCGGGGTTCGCCGGCCCCGTCGCGCCGCCGGGGCTTCGCCTCCCGGCGGGGGATCCGCTCCGCCTCCTGGTCGGGGGAGCGGTCGGCAGGGGAGCGTCGGGGGTGGTGGGTGCCGGGTGGGGTGGGGGCCTCGTCGTTGTTCGGCGCATCGTCACGATCGCGGTTGTCGCCGGGAACGCCGTCGCGGTCGTCCCTGGGCCCCACGGCCACCGCCTCCTTCACCTCAGCGCGGCCATCAACGTCCGTCGGTCTCCGGGGCGGGCTCGGTCTGAGCAGGGCACACGACGCTCGGCGGCCCGCACTCGGGCCTCGCCCGACTACCCCTGGTCCGACGGGCGAAACGCACCGGAACCGCCTCCCCCGGCGGCGGGATCCGGGGCACCGGCGGGCGGACCGCGGGCGGCTGCCCGCCGACCTTCGTGACGGGGTCCGCGGCGAGTGCGCGCGGTTTCACGTTCCGGTGCCGCGAGGCACGGATGATGCTCAGAACGCCGGAGACGTCGTCGGCGTGGTGGGCACGCCGGTGCGCAGCGTCTTCAGGCAGGGGCCCTCGCCCCCCTCGTACGGCCGCGGGACGAACCGGTCGACGAGCTCGTCGGCGGCGGTGCGGGGGACGGGACGGGGGCGGGACGGGGGCGGGACGGGGGCGGGACGGGGGCGGGACGGGGCCCGGGCGCGCAGCGTGACCGAGCAGCGCAGGGGGCAGGCAGGGGAGACCGCGGCTCTTCTCTCCGGCTCAGGGCCCGCGGGGAGAAGGCGTGGAAGGTGAGTCCGTCACGGCGGGCCTCCCTGCGGGGGGACCTGACAGTGCCGGGGCGATCGCCCGTCGAGTACCCGGTCCACACGCCCCGCCCCCCAGGCCGCGGTCACCGCTGCTCGTAGGGATCCGCCGGCTGCCTCACCCGTCGCACGGACGCCACGTCGAGGACCGCGGGCCAGGCCGCGTCCGTGCCGAGCTTCCCCTCGGGGTGCCACGTCCCGGTGACGGTGACCCAGGTGCCGACCGGCGGCGGGTCGTCGCCGCGCACCTCGATTTCGGTGAACAGGTCGAGCGCGAGCGTCGGCCCGAGCACGGAGGCGACCGTGACGACGGCGAGCAGCGCGGCGCCGCCGAACACGGTGTGAAGGAGCACGCGCACGGCGAGCCGCAGGCCGTCGCCCGCCGTCCGTTGGTCATGCACGTGCCCCGCCCTGCCGTCGGTGTCGCGGGCACGTTATGCGGGGCGGCTGTGCGCCGCCCCGGTGCCGTCACAGAGGAGGCTGTGCGGGCGCGGGCCCGAGGGTGGTCGTCCCGGGAGCCGTACGGTGCCCGAGGCCCGTCCGGTAGGCGTCCAGCGCGGCCTCCACCCGGCCGGTGCGGCGCAGCAGGTCCCCCAGCAGCCGGCACAGGTCGGCCAGGTCACCGGCGGCGCCCGCCCGCTCCAGCAGGCTCAGGGCGCGCACGTAGTGCTCCTCGGCGGCCTCGGTGTCGCGGGCGTCCTCGGCGATGATGCCGAGCAGGCGATGGGCGGCCGCGGAGTGCAGGGCGCCGCGTTCGGCGGTGAACTCGCTGAGCACGTCGTGCAGGAGGGCGGCGGCGTCCTCGGACCTGCCGCGCCGGTGCAGCACGTCGGCCAGCTCGACCGCGACCTGGCTGGAGTAGAGGGCCGCCCGCTTGGCGGACAGCATCTCGAGAGCCTGCCGCAACTCGGCCTCGGCGCGCTCCAGTTCGCCGTTCTGCGCACAGACGTACCCGCGCATCCAGTGGCAGTGGGCGAGCTCGGTGCGGATCTGCAGCTGCCGGTACAGCTCGGCCGCCTTGGCGAGCGAGGCGTCGGCCTCGGCGGTACGGCCCTCGGCGAGCAGGGTGCGGGCGACCGAGCGGTGCATCCGGGCCACCAGGGCGGGGTCGCCGGCCCGGGGTGCGAGGGCGAGGGCGAGTTCGGCGGCCTGGGCCGCGCGGGCGTGGGCGCCCATGTCCATGTAGGGGCCGATGACGCTGGCGTAGAGGAGGAGCAGCGCGTCGGGGTCGTGCAGGCCGCCGCGGTTGAGCTCGTCGAGGGTGGACTCCAGCAGGTAGACGGCGTACCGGAGTTCGCCGCCGAGGTAGTGGGAGACGGCTCGGCCCCGGATCGCCGGGACGCGGGCGGGCAGGGGCGCGCCGGCGGAGGCGAGAACCTCCTCGGCCTGCTCGAAGTGGAACCGGGCCGTGGCCAGTTCGCCGGTGTCGACGGCGCACTCGCCGAGTCCGAGGAGGGCGTCCGCCCGCTCGCCGGCCACACCGTGGGCCGTGGCCTCGGTGAGGACCGCGGCGAACCCCTCGGCCGCGGCCTCGGTGGCGCCGGTCGCCAGGGTGCGCTGGGCTCCGGTCAGCCGCAGCCGCAGTTCGGTGACCAGATGGGCCGGGCGGCCGGTCGCGAGCTCCTCGAAGCCGACGCCGAGCCGGTCGGCGAGGTGCCTGAGCGCCTCGTCGGAGGGGCGGACGCGGCCGGCCTCCAGGGTGGAGATGTAGGCGGGTGTGTAGGCCGGTTCGGCCACCTGTTTCTGGGTCAGGCCGCGGTCCACCCGCAGCTGCTGCACCCTGCGCCCGATCGTCACCGGGTCGTCGCGCTCCGACACTGGCCAACTCCCCTGGTGCCTCTTGCCGTTCGACTACGCAAGCCCCTAGGTTAAACGGCGTATTAAGCGCGCTTAATACGCCGCCTGTGTTTGTTTTCGGAGCCGTTGTTGTCGTTGTCGCCGCTGCGAGGTCGTCGTGCTTGACCGCACCAGTACCACCGAGCGTTACGCCAGGGGCATCGTCGCCGCCGTCGTCGCGGTCGTCGCGCTGGTGCTGGCGGCCAACGCCGGTCCGGCGAGGGCCACGGAGCCCAGAACGGCGCAGCACACCACGCAGTTCACGCACTCCGCGACCCCCACCGGCCGCTAGCCTCCGGCCGGCGGACCCAGGGCGGGTCAGGCGACCGGTCCGGTCACAGGTCGTCGAGGAGGCTCGTCACCGAGCCGTTCTCGAAGATCTCCCGGATCGCGTGGGCGATCACGGGGGCGATCGACAGCACCTGCACCTTGTCCAGGCCGGTCGCGGCGGCCGTCGGCAGGGTGTCGGTGAACACGAAGCGGCTGACCCGCGAGTTCTTCAGCCGGTCCACAGCCGGGCCGGACAGGATGCCGTGCGTGGCCGCCACGATCACGTCCTCGGCACCGCCGTCGTACAGCGCGTCGGCCGCCGCGCAGATGGTGCCCGCGGTGTCGACCATGTCGTCGACCAGCACGCACACCCGGCCCTCGACCTCGCCCACCACCTCGTGCACGCTGACCTGGTGGGCCACGTCCTTGTCCCGCTTCTTGTGGACGATCGCCAGCGGGGTGCCGAGCCGGTCGCACCACCGGTCGGCGACCCGCACCCGGCCGGCGTCCGGCGAGACCACGGTGAGCCGGGAGTGGTCCGTCCCGGCCGCGATGTGGTCGGCCAGCGTCGGCAGGGCGAACAGGTGGTCCATCGGGCCGTCGAAGAAGCCCGCGATCTGGTCGGTGTGCAGGTCGACGGTGATGATCCGGTCGGCGCCCGCCGTCGCCACCAGGTCCGCGAGCAGCCGGGCCGAGATCGGCTCACGGCCCTTGTGCTTCTTGTCCTGCCGCGAGTAGCCGTAGAACGGGGCGACGACGGTGATGCTGCGCGCGGAGGCCCGCTTCAACGCGTCGATCATGATGAGCTGTTCCATGATCCACGTGTTGATGGGCGCGGTGTGGGACTGGATGACGAAGCAGTCCGCGCCCCGCACCGACTCCTCGTAGCGGACGTAGATCTCGCCGTTGGCGAAGTCCCGGGCCTGGGTGGGCACCAGGCGCGCGCCCAGTTCGGCGGCGACCTTGCCGGCCAGGTCCGGGTGGGCCCGGCCGGCGAAGAGGAGCAGGGTGCGCTCGCTGTTGCGGTCGGCCCTCACCGGTCGAGGGCGGGGTAGTCGGTGTAGCCGCGGTGGTCGCCGCCGTAGAACGTGGACTCGTCGGCCGCGTTGAGGGGCCCGTCGGCCGCGATCCGGGCGGGCAGGTCGGGGTTGGCGAGGAACAGCGCACCGAGCGACACGGCGTCCGCCAGGCCCTCGTCCAGCACCTCCTGCGCGGTCTTCGCGGTGGCCGGGAAGGAGTCGGGGGTGGCGTGCGGGTTCACCACCAGGCTGCCCCGCCACAGGTCACGGACCGCCCGCGTCACCGGGCGGGCGACGATCTCGCACACCTCCAGGAACGCCAGCTCCGGCAGCGCCGGGACCAGGGCCGCGTACAGGGCCTCGGTGTCACCCTCGGCGATGTCGTTGTAGGTGTTGCCGGGCGAGATCCGCACGCTGGTGCGCTCGTTGCCGATCGCGGCGACGACGGCCTCGGTGACCTCGACGGTGAAGCGGATCCGGTTCGCGAGCGAGCCGCCGTAGGCGTCGGTGCGGTGGTTGGTGTTCTCGGCGAGGAACTGGTGCAGCAGGAAGCCGTTGCCCGCGTGGATCTGCACACCGTCGAAGCCGGCCTCGACGGCGTTGCGGGCGGCGGCGGCGAAGTCCGCCACGGTGGCGGCGATCTCGTCGGCCGTCAGCTCGTGCGGGACGGGGTAGTCCTGCATGCCCCCGGGGGTGAAGCACTGGCCGGTCGCGGCCACCGGCGAGGGGGCGACGGAGGTGTGGGCGCTGTCGTACAGCGAGGGGTGGCCGATCCGGCCGGCGTGCATCAGCTGGGCCACGATCCGGCCGCCCTCGGCGTGCACGGCGTCGGTGACCGCGCGCCAGGACGCGACCTGCTCGGGGTGGTGCAGGCCGGGCGTGTTCAGGAAGCCCTGGCCGACCTGGGAGGGCTGCACGCCCTCGGTGATGATCAGCCCGGCGGAGGCGCGCTGGGCGTAGTACCGGGCCATCAGCTCGGTCGCGCCGCCGCAGGCCTTGGCGCGGTTGCGGGTCATCGGCGCCATCACCAGGCGGTTGGCCAGCGGGATCTTGCCGAAGGTCACGGAGTCGAACAGCGAGGTCATGTGGATGGTCTCCCTGGGAATTCGGGTGGTCAGGAGTGGTCGGCACGGAAGCGGGCGTACGCGGCGGCCATCCGGCCCCCGACCTCGGCGGTGGAGATCAGGACGGCCATGTTGGCCTGGGCGGTACGGCCGCCGGTGGCCCGGTCGACCGCGTGCATCAGGTACTTGGTGAGGCCCTGGCCGGTGACACCGTCGCGCTCGGCCTGGGCGAGCGCGTCGGTGATCGCGGCCTCCGCCTCGGCGGCGTCGACGGCGTCCTCGGCGCGGGGCGGGGTGGTGACGACGAAGCCGCCGGGGTGGCCGGCCGCCCAGTGCAGGGCGACCGCCCGGGCGATCAGGTCCTCGTCGTCGACGCGGTGCGGGGACCGCACGCCGCTGGAGGCGCAGTAGAACGCGGGGAAGTCGTCGGAGCCGTGGGAGACGACCGGGACGCACTGCGTCTCCAGGTACTCCATGGTCAGCTTCAGGTCGAGGATCATCTTCGCGCCGGCGCACACCACGGCCACCCTGGAGCGGGTGAGCTGGATCAGGTCGGAGGAGACGTCCATGGTGGTCTCGGCGCCCCGGTGCACCCCGCCGAGCCCCGCGGAGGAGAAGAACGGGATGCCGGCGAGTTCGGCGGCCACCAGCGAGGAGGCGACGGTGGTCGCGCCCCGGCCGCCGCCGGCCAGCACGATCGGCAGGTCGCGGCTGGACACCTTCGGGATGCCGGACTCCGACGCGAACCGCTCGATGTCCCGCTCGGTCATGCCGACCCGGATCGCCCCGTCCTCGACGCAGATCGTCGCCGGCACCGAGCCGCCCTTGCGGACGGCGGCCTCGACCAGGTGGGCGGTCTCGGCGTTGTGCGGGTACTTCAGGCCGTGCGTGATGACGTTGGACTCCAGCGCGACGACCGGCCGGCCCTCGTGCAGGGCCTCGCGGACCTCTTCGGTGAAGACGAGGGGGATGGTCGGACTCGTGCTCATCGGGTTCCTTCACTGGGAATCGGCTGGGAGTAGTTCGGCTGCTTCCACAACAGGTGGGCGCGTTCCTCGAGTTCGGGCACCTGCACCCGGTCGGTCCAGCGGGAGGGCTCGACCGCCTCCACCGCGATCGACACCGCGCCGGGCTCGCAGCCGAAACCCCTGGTGATCGTCTCGGTCAGCTCCGCGACCAGGTCGGACTTCTCGGCGTCGGTGAAGGTGCGCGGCCAGTGCCTGATGCTGACGTGCGGCATCGCACGGTTCCTTTCGGTGGGGCCTCGCCCCCGTGGCGGGGGATGTCACACGGGGGCGAGGAGTGGGTGGGGACGGACGGCTACCGGGGGCCGGTCACGTCATGGATGGCGGCGACGAGTTCCGACACGCCGTGCGGCTTCAGTACGGCGTAGTGGTCGCCGTCGAGCTCGACGATCCGCGGCGGTGCGGCGGAGTAGCCGGAGCTGTCCTCCACGAAGGAGTAGTCGTCGCCGCGCGCCTTGAAGATCGTGACGGGCGCCTCGATGCGGCGCTCGCGCAGCTCGCGGAAGCTGTACTCGAACTCGTAGGTCTCCGTGACGATCCGGGTGATCCGGCGGATCGTTTCCGCGCCGAGTTCGGGCAGCAGACCGGCCACGTACCCGACGAAGGAGTCCTCGTCGACCGCGCGGGTCAGGCACTCCCGCAGCTCCGGTCCGTGGATCGTGCCCGTGAAGACGGAGAACAGGATGGTCACATAGGCGGGGTTGGCGTACGAGGCCTCACGGCCCCACTGCCGGCCGTCCTCGGTGCGCACCCGCGGGTTGCCGGGGCAGATCAGCAGCAGCCGGTCGACCTTCTCGCCGAACTGCTCCAGCTGCCAGGCCGCCTCGAACGCCACCCGCGCGCCGAACGAGTAGCCCCACAGCGTGTACGGCCCCGAAGGCTGGGTCCGGCGGATCTCGGCCACGTCGGCCATCGCCATCTCGCGGATCGTGCCGTACGGCATCTCGCCCGGGTTGATGCCGTGCGCCTGGACGCCGTAGAAGGGGCGGTCGGCTGCGGCCTCGCGGCCGAGCAGGCGCAGGTTCATCGGGTAGCCACCCAGGCCCGGCCAGCAGAACACCGGACGGTCGGGGGCGTCGCCGGGGTGCAGCGGCACGAGACGGGAGACCCGGCTCGGGGCGCCCTCGTCGACACGGGCGGCGAGGTCCGCGAGCTTCGGGGACTCGAAGACCACCTGGAGCGGCAGGGTGATGCCGAACTCCCGGTTGATCCGGTTGACCAGCGCCACCGCGTGCAGGGAGTTGCCTCCGGAGGCGAAGAACTCGTCCTGGGTGGAGACGTCCTCGTACTTCAGCGCGCGGCCCCACTCGCCGGCCAGCCAGTGCTCGGTCGCGGTCGCGGGCGCCACGTACGCGGCGGAGGTGCGGGCCTGGGCGATCTCCGGGAGCCGGGCGGTGGCCTTGGCGTCGATCTTGCCGTTGGCGGTCAGCGGCAGCTCGTTCACCACCAGCACCCGGGCCGGGATCATGTAGTCGGGCAGGAACCGGGCGAGGTCGTCGCGGATCATCTCGGCCGGGCCCTTGGTGTGCACGGCGTCCTCGTTCATGCCCTCGTGCCCGGCCTGTTCGCCGCTGATCCGGCCGCCGACGAAGAAGTACGAGGCGGGCGCGGCCGGTTCGCCGGCGGCGGCCAGCAGGTCGTCGAGGCGGCGCGAGGCGGGCAGCGGGTGGCCCGACTTGGAGGAGTAGCCGGAGGACATGAGGCCGAAGCCGGGCCGGCGCTGGAGGTGGTGCAGCGCGGTGCCGAGGACGACGTAGCGCAGCCAGTCGGCGTCGGTGCGGGCCACCGCGCTGACACCGAACGCGGCCCGCTCGTACACCCCCTGGTTGATGGCGATGACGTGCCGCTTCTCGACGACGTCGGAGCCGAGCGGCTCCAACTCCCCGTTCCGGTGCCGGTACAGGCCCGCGGCCAGGCCCTGGACGCGCTCGTCGTGCGCCTGCACGTACAGGTCCACCTGGTCCGGGCGGGTTCGGCCGTGCTGGGCGGTGATCTCGAAGGTGCCCAGGTAGAGGTCCTCGTCGGCCACGTCGAGCCGGTCCTTGACGCCCGGTTCGAAGCCGTACGGACCGATGGTCAGGCCGTGTCCGGGCAGGACCTCCTCGAACACGCCGACCATGTGGCCGGCCTCGAACTCCAGCACCTCGGCGATGTTGTTCTTGTACACGGGCTCGATCGCCCGCACCTTGCCGAGGAAGTGCACGCGCAGACCGGGCGCGGCGAGGTCCTCGTCCACGTCGCCGATCCGGACCAGGGTGTGGTCGACCGGGTGGTGGTAGTACAGGCCGGCCGCCAGGCCGGGCAGCCCGCAGACCTCCAGGTACAGCTGCGTGGCGTACAGGGCGCCCGGCGAGGCGTAGGCGTACTTCGGCAGCAGCCGCTCCGCGCTGCGGAACGGGCCGAACCAGCGCAGGATCTCCCCGAGTTCGGTCATCGTCAGCTCGGTGAGCGGTCGGCTGTACGACGAGGCGGGGCGCGGCGCGAGCAGGTCCAGGACGTCGGCGGCGGTCACCGCGGGGCCGTCGTAGAAACGGTAGGTCTTGCGGGCGAACGCCTCCCGGCGCTGGGCGGCGGTCGCTTCGCGGCCGGGCAGCCGGACGGCCTCGCGGCCCGCCAGCTCGGCCGGCTCGCGCAGGCCCGGGTTGGACAGCTGGGCCCTGACCTGGAGCTTGGACGCCTTGGACTGGTGGTGGGCGGCGTCGCCGCGGCCCTGGTCCATGACGGCCGCGGTCCGCTCGTTCAGTTCCACGGCGGCGACGAGGGCCTTGCTGCCGGTGCGCGGGTCGTCGGTGACGACGGAGGCGGCCCGCCGTACCCAGGAGTGCTCCTCGATGCGCGAGGCGACCTCCTCCAACTCGACCCGGTAACCGCGCAGTTTGACCTGGTTGTCGGTGCGGCCCATGAACTGGATCGTGCCGTCGGGGTTCCACTGGCACAGGTCGCCGGTGCGGTACAGCCGCTCGGTCGGGTTGAACGGCGAGGTGACGAACCGGGCCTCGGTCTGCTCGGGCAGGCCGATGTAGCCGCGGGCGACCTGGGCGCCGCCGAGGAACAGCTCGCCGCTCTCGCCGATGTCCACCGGCTGCCGGTTCCCGTCGAGGATGTAGCAGGTGACGTTGTCCGCCGGGGTGCCGATCGGCACGATCCCGCTGGGCGCCTCCCCCGCCGCGTCGGGGTCGAGGGTGTCGGGGTCGATCCAGTGCGAGGTGGCGTTGATCGTCGTCTCGGTGGGCCCGTAGAGGTTGACCACGGACACTCCGGGCAGGGCCGCGAACAGGTCCCTGGCGAGGGTGCGGGTCAGGGCCTCGCCGCCGGAGAAGACCCGGGTGAGCGAGGCGCAGGCGCCGAGCTGCTCGGTGTCGACGAGGGCCTGGAGCAGGGTCGGCACCGCCTGCAGGGCGGTCACCCGGTGCTCGCAGATCGCCGTGACGATCGCCTCCGGGTCGCGGAAGATGCCGGGCGTGCCCATCACGACCCGGGCGCCGGTGACGGGCGCCAGGATCTCCCACTGGGCCGCGTCGAAGCTCATCGGCGTCTTCTGCAGGATCGCCACGTCGGGGCCCAGATGGCCGAAGTTGGCGAGCCACTGCAGCTGGGAGACGATGCTGCGCTGCTCGATCATCACGCCCTTGGGGCGGCCGGTGCTGCCCGAGGTGTAGATGACGTACGCGAGGTGGTGGCCGCGGGACTGCGGCAGCTCGGCCGCCGGCAGGTCGGGGATGTCGGAGGCGGTGACGACGGTGGTGCCGGCCGGGACCAGGGCGAGGGCGCGCTCGCGCAGGTGGTCCTGGGTGACGACGACCCGGGCTCCGGAGTCCTCGACCATGAATCTCAGCCGGTCCTCCGGGTAGTCCGGGGACAGCGGCAGATAGGCGGCGCCGGCGGTGAGGATGCCCCACACGCCGGTCATCAGCTCGGCGGACGGCTCGGTGAACAGGCCGACGCAGCTGTCGGGCCCCACGCCGAGCCGGGCCAGGTGGCCGCCGAGCCGGCGGGCGGCGGCGTCGAGGCCGCCGAAGGTGAGGTGCCGCCGCTCCCCGGAGGTCTGCGGCAGGGTGACGGCGATGTCGTCGGCCCGCAGGCGCGCCTGGTGGGCAAGGAGAGCGGGCAGCGAGACGCCCATGTGGGACACGCCGGATATCGGCGCACGGGTGCTCATACGGTGTTTTCCCCCCGGAAGACATCCGCCCGTTCAGGGCGGTGGTGTGGATGCTCGCTCGCACCCGGCGGCGCGCGCTTCCCTGGCGCGCGCCGCTCGTGTGCGTGGTGACACGGTGACGCAAGGTAGTGCTCTGTGGGCATGACGTTGCCGCCGAGGCACACAGTGGCGCTTCGTGCACGTGTTGTCGCTAACGGTACTCATCGCGACGCCACTCGTACGCGCGATGTCGCTTCTCGTGCAGGTGCTGTCGCTGCTCGTGAGCGCGCGGCCGACGCTCGTGTGGGCGGCGCCGCTTCTCGTGCGGGCGGCGCCGCTTCTCGTGCACGCCGCCGCCGCGCTTACGGCCGGCCGGGCACGGCGTCTCGGACGCGGGCGTCGTCCGCCACCCGGCTCACGGCCGGCTCCGTCGCCGGAGGCGGCGCGGGCTTCCTGCCGCGCGGCTGGGCGAGCACGACGGCTCCCACGACGGCGGCGGCGCCGACAAGCTGCAGCGGACGCAGTGACTGGTCGAGGAAGAGGTAGCCGAGGACCGTGGCACACAGCGGCGAGGCGAACGACAGGAACGAGGCCGCGAGCGCCGGCAGCCGGGACAGACCGCGGAACCACAGGACGTAGGCGATGAGGGCGCCGATGATGCAGAGGTAGGCGAAGCCGCCGATGTTCTCCCAGGTCAGCCGGTCCGGCAGCGGTTCGCTGGCCAGTGTGACGGGCAGCAGGGCGAGGCCTCCGACGGCGAGCTGCCAGCCGGTGAACGTCAGCAGGGTGACGCCCTCGGGCCGGCCCCACCGCTTGGTCAGCACGATGCCCGCCGCCATGGACAGCGCGCCGAGCAGTCCGGCCGTCACGCCGATGCCGTCCAGGCCCGCCTGCGGCT
Organism: Streptomyces resistomycificus; assembly: GCF_001514265.1. GTDB lineage: Bacteria > Actinomycetota > Actinomycetes > Streptomycetales > Streptomycetaceae > Streptomyces > Streptomyces resistomycificus. Next base: position 395,800 of record NZ_KQ948991.1, read on the forward strand.
GGAGGACGAGCAGGGCGACGCCGCCCGCGGCGATCACACAGGAGGCCACGTGCACGGGCCTGACGCGGTCCCCCAGCAGCACCGCCCCGAGCAGCAGCACGATCATCGGCTGCACCGACATGACCAGGGCGGCCACCCCGCCGGGCAGGTGGTAGGCGGCCAGGAACAGGAAGTAGAAGAAGGCGCCGATGTTCAGGACGCCGAGCACGATCGCCCGCCACCACCACACGCCCTTGGGCAGGACCCGGGTGGCGGCCAGCAGGATCAGACCGGCGGGCAGCGCCCGCAGGGTCGAGGCCAGCAGGGGCCGGTCCGGCGGCAGGAACTCGGTGGTCACCAGGTAGGTGGAGCCCCACACGGCGGGCGCGAGGGCGGTGATCGCCGAGGTGGTCGCGAGACGTTGACCGCTCATGTCCGGGCTCCCGAGTCGGTGGTGCCGAAGAACCGGTCCCCGAAGTCGCCGATGCCCGGGATCATGAACGCGTGCTCGTTCATCCGGTCCTCGATGGCACTGGTGACGATCCGCACGCGCGGGCGCTCGGTGGCGACACGGCGCAGCCCCTCGGGCGAGGACAGGAAGTTGACCATGATGACGCGGTCCTCGCGCACACCCGCCTCCAGCAGGACGTCGACGGCGGCGAGCGCGGATCCCGCGGTGGCCAGCATCGGCTCGAGGAGCAGTACGTGCCGGTCGGCGATGTCTGCGGGCAGGTGCTTGTAGTAGAGGTGCGGCTGCTTGGTCTGCTTGTCGCGCTGGATGAGGATCTTGCCGATCCGGACGCCTGGCAGCAGGTCCCGCAGCTCGCCCTCCATGGCCTCGCCGGCCCGGATCACGGACACGCCGCACAGCTCGGCGGCGAACTCCAGGCCGTGGTAGGTGGTGCCGACCGGAGTGGTGACCTCCTTCTTCTCGAAGGGGAGCAGGTCCATGCCGTGTTCCAGCAGGAGGCGGATGATGCGGCGGGAGTAGAAGACGAAGTCCTCGCGGGCGCAGTCCCGGTCGCGGATGATCGTGTGCATCGCGCGGAGCTGGTCGGTCTGCGGCAGGGGGTGGACGTTGTGGCCGGTGGTCACGACGGGATCTCCTCGGTGGTCCTCGGGTGTGCGTCGGTGCGCCGGGGTGTGCCGCGTGCTCCCGGTCGGACGCGACACGACGGAGCAGGCGGGACAGCGGGGCGGCCGGGCTGTCCCCGGACCGGCCGCCCCTGCCCGGGTGGTCAGGCGATGTCGTCGAAGGCGCGGCGCGCCTCGGTGACGAACTTCGCGACCTTGGCGCTGTCCTTGCGTCCGTCGGGGCCCTCGAGGCCGGTGTGGGCGTCCACGGCGGCGGGGCGGACCGTGCGGATCGCGTCGCCGACGTTCTCCGGGTTCAGCCCGCCCGCCATCATCAGCGGCTTCGGGGAGCGGCGGACCAGCTCGGCCGAGACGCTCCAGTCGTGGGTGAGGCCGGTGGCGCCCTTGGCGCCGGTCTTCGGGTCGAAGGTGTCGGTGATGTACATGTCGACGTACGGGTGGGTCTCGTCGACGAGCTTCAGCAGTTCGTCGACGTTGTCCTCCTTGACCACGAGGGACTTCAGCACGAACAGCTCCGGGCGGATCTCCTTGAGCCGGCGCAGTTCCTCCGTCGCCACGTCACCGTGCAGCTGGACGGCCACCACACCGAGCTCGCGGCAGAACTCGCTGACCTCCTCGGCGTCGGTGAGGTAGCTGATCAGGACACCGGCGTGCGGGGCGTCGAGGCCCTTGATGATGACGGCGGCGTCCTGCTCGGCGATGTCGTCCTTGCCGGACGGCAGCCGCAGCGCGAAGCCGAGCCAGTCGGCGCCCTGCGCGATGCACATGTCGGCCTCGGCGGCGTCGATGATGCCGGCGACCTGGACGAGCTTGTTCACAGTGGTCATGAAGACCATCCCCCCTGATGGCGAAACTGCTGGTGATTGAATGTCGGACGTGTTCTCGCGGAGCGCCTCAGCGGCCGTACGACTCGTTGAAGCAGGTCAGCGCGCGGTCCCGGCGGCCCGGGTGGAGCCGGGTCTCGGACGGGTAGCCCAGCGGCATGAGCAGGGCGATGTGCAGGTCGTCCCGGCCGTCCACCCCGACGGCCTTCTTGACCTGCTCCTCGTCCCAGCCGTTCATCGGGCTGGTGGCGAGACCGGCCGCCTCGGCGGCGACCATCAGGAACGACGCGGCGATCATGGCGTCCTTGACCGCGTACTCGCGCTCCAGGCCGCGCCTGCTGGGGTCCTCGTAGAAGGCGCGGGCGTCGTCGGGCGAGGCGGCGGCGAACCTGCCGGACCAGGCGCCGCTGTCGCGGGCGGTCTCCCAGATGTCGCCGCGGTCCTCGCGCCAGGCGGCGGACTCGGCGACGAACACCAGCATGACCGGCGCTTCCTGGGGATGCGGCTGGCCTCCGGTGGCCCGGGTGAGCGCCTGGCGCCCCTCCTCGCCGGTCACCACCACGATCGAGCGGGCCTGGAGGTTGAAGCTGGACGGTGCTTCCAGCGCCAGGTCGGTGAGCTCGCGCAGCAGCGGGGCGGGGACGGGATCCGGCCGGTAGTGGCGGACACTGCGGCGCGTGCGGATGAGCCGCGCCACGGTGGAATGATCTGCCTCTGCGGTCGTCACGATCCGGCCTTTCGACGTCGAACTATCTGACATCGAGAAGCTAAGCAGTACGCTAGAACTTAGTCAAACGGTTTGACATCGAAATAATGAAGGGGAGGTGACCGTCATGCGCGACTCCGTCGACGATTTCCTCGACCAATGGGCCGCCCTGCGCACCGACTTGGACCTCGACGCCATGGGGACCGTCGGGCGCGTCATGCGACTCTCCCGGCTCGTCGGCGCCGGGCTCAAGGACTACTTCGCCCAGCACGGCATGGAGACCTGGGAGTTCGACGTCCTCGCCACCCTGCGGCGGAGCAACAGAGCGCTCACCGCGAAGGAGCTGGCCGCCGGCGTCATGATCGGCTCCGCCGCCCTGACCAACCGCGTGGACCGCCTGGTCGCCCAGGGCCTCGTCACCCGCGAGGCCGTACCCGGCGACCGCCGCAGCCTGCACATCGCCCTCACCGAGGAGGGCCGCGCGCGGGTCGACGACGTGGTGGAGGGCCACGTGGCCAACCAGCGCAAGCTCCTGTCGGGCCTCGGCCTCGAGGACTCCGAACAACTCAACACCCTGCTGCGCGCGTTGCTCGTGTCACTGGGGGACACACGCTGATCGGGAACGGGCCGCACGGCCGCCGAAAAACGGGGGGCCCGGACGCCTCGTGGACGTCCGGGCCCGTTCCCGCGCGCTGCGGCCTCTAACCCGCGCGCCACATCAGCGTCGTCGCGCCCTTGCCCTCGCCCGTGAACGAGATCATCGCCGGACGATCGCCCTTCGGGAGCAGGTGGATGGTGCAGAGGGTCAGGGCGGAGTTCGGCTCCAGGCGGGTGTTGGGGACGCTGCCCCGGCACTGGTCGATGCCCTCGCCCTCCGCCGAGCCGGAGAAGTCGAGCAGAGGTACCGGCTGGATTTCGCGGCCTCCGGCGGTGCGCAGGCCCACGCCGGTGTCCATGGCCGGCAGGAGTTTCACCTTGCCGGCGTTGCGGTACGCCAGCGTCACGTACCAGGGCACCAGCTTCTTCTGCTCGTCGCTCAGGTCGTAGTCGCCGAGGTCCGCGATGCTCCCGGCCCGCGCGCTCTTCGGGGTGACCTTGATCGGCACGGCGACGCCCTTGGTGGTGACGTCCTCGTACGACGAGGAGCCGGTCGTGCCCGCGGCCAGCAGCCGGCCCCCGTCGTCGTCGCCCTTGCCGTCGCCGACCTTCCACAGGTGGGTGTCGCTCGCGTCGTCGGCGTAGGCGACGGTGGCGGGCTCATGCCCCTCGGGCAGCATGACGATCTGGCACACCGTGGCCGTGGCGCCCGCGGCGACGGAACCGGGACCGGTCTTGTCGCAGTTGTCCGGCAGGGACGAACCCGACTCGGTGGCAAGGGGGTTCGAGCTCCACAGGGAGACCGCGTCGCCGGGCGTGCCGTCCGCGAGGGCGACCGTGAAGTTCGCCTGCGGGGCGGGTTGGCTCAGCGCCGCCGAGCCGGTGTTGGTGTAGGTGACGGTCAGGTAGTACGGGATCTTGCCCTTCAGATCCTCGTCCAGGTGTGCGTCCGCGAGGTCCGCCGCGCTGCCGCGCGCGAGCCGCTTGGGCGCGACCTTCAGCTGATGCGTCGCGCTCCGGAAGGTCCATGTCGCGTTCCGTGCGGTCGTCTCCACCGACAGCGCGGTCGGCGCGGCGGGTTCACTCGTTCCCTTGCCGGAATCCGTCCCCGAGTCCGAGCCGCCCGTCCCACAGGCCGTCACGACCAACGCGAGCACTCCGGCCCCCGCGACTCCGATCATTCCCCTACCCGCCCGCATGCGGACCCCCCGTGGTTCTCGCTGTTCCGTTCGCAACGGGGATCAGCTTACGGGCCGGGGGCGGACGCCTATTTGGAGGTGACGCCGTCGGGAACGCGGCCCAGTGGCCGGGGAGCCGCCCGCCTGCCGGCGACCGCGATTCCTCAGGCGAGGGAGCGGGCGCCGCACCGGTCCTCCGCGGCCCCGGCCTTCCGACGTCCGACGGGCCCTGGCCCACGGCACTCCACAGACCGCGGCCGCCGGCGCCCCTCCCCCGTGGCGTGGGCGGCCGCTTCCCTGTCTAGTCCGGCAGTGCCTTGCGCAGGGCCTTGTCCAGGCGTCGGGCCAGCTCCGCGTCGCTCGGCGGGCGGTCGCCGAACAGGGCTCCCAGCTGTGCGGTGAACGTCTGCGTGAACGCGCCGTACAGCGGGGTGCGCGGGCGCTGGACGGCGCTGCGGAGGGCCGGGAGGAGGATGCGGCCGGCGTAGGCGGGACGGCCGGCGTCGTCGCGTGGCATGCGGTCGGCGCTCTCGCCGGTGGGGGAGGCGGAGGGGGCGGCGGCGGTCAGGTGGCACTTCACCGCCGCGCTGTCGTACGCCGACGTCCGCGTCGCCGCGAACCCCGCGTCCAGCAGACAGCGTTCGCTCTCCTTTCCGGTGAGGAAGCGGATCAGCTCGGTCGCCTTGTCCGCCCGCCGGGACGCCGCGGCCACCGCGAGGTTCTGGCCGCCGAGCACCGCCCGGCCGGGCAGCGGGGCCACACCGAGCTGTTCGTCGGTGAAGGTCTGGTGCAGGGTGCGGTAGGCGTAGGGCCAGTGGCGCAGGAAGGCGGTGCGCCCGGCGGCGAAGTCGGCGAGGGTGGCGCCCTCGTCGGAGTGGACGGCGTCCTGGAGGGTGTACGGCGGATCAGTGCGCCGCCGGAGTTCGGCGATGCCCTCGGCCAACTGCTCGACGGTGGCGACGTAGCGGCCCTCGGCGTCGGTGAGGGCGAGCTCCGGCGTCGCGGACGCGAACGCCTCCACGGCGTTGACCGTGCGGCCCTCGTAGGGGGCGAGCTGGGTGGTCCAGCCCTGTTCGTAGCCCTTGGGCGGATCGTTCTCCAGCGACTGGATGAGCTCCTGGAGGCGTGCCCGGTCGACACCCGTGCTCAGGTCGGTCTGCGGGACGCCCACCGCGCGCAGATGGTCGCGCCGGTAGTAGAGGAGGCCGACGTCGCTGTTGAACGGCACCGCGTACACCTTGTCGTCCCAGCGGGCCGTGTCCGCCACCGACTTGATGACATCACCGTCGAGCACCCCGTCGGGCAGCCGGCGCACGAGGCCGGCGGCGGCGAACTCCGGTACCCACGTGACGTCGAGGTTGACGACGTCGTAGGCGGCGCTGCCCGACTGGAGGGCGCCGAGGAGCTGGCTGCGCTGTTCGTCGGCGCTGCCCGGCAGTTCGACCAGGCGGGCGCGGTAGCCGGTGCCCGCCTTCTCCTGCTGCCGGTTCCAGTCGTCGATCAGCTGCTGCCGGATGCCGTTCTTGCCGGTGACGTCCCGCCCGCTGGCGACGACGATGTCACCGGGCCGGTCGGCGGCGGGCGTCTCGGGGCCGCCGGGGCCGCTGCCGGTGCAAGCGGTGACGAGGAGCACGGTCAGCAGGGCCGCGAGGCGGCGTACGGTGCTTGGGAGGGTCATCAGTCCTCCTCCCCCGTTCCGGTGCGCGCGACCTCGTCGGTCAGGCCCGCGCCGAGGTTCTCGTCGGCGTCCAGGCAGCGGCCGCCGCTCGCGGTGGAGATACGGAGGGCCGGTCTGCCCGGGTCGCAGGCGCCCGTCTCCAGGGACACCATGGCCACCGGCACGTTCGCCGCCCGCGCCCGGGCCAGGACCTCGTCGAGGTTCGCGCCGGTGAGCCGGCTGTCGTCCTCACCGTCGCTGATGTGGACGACCAGACGGGGGCGGGCGTCCGGGCCGCGGGCGGTCAGGTCGTCGAGCGCGGCGAGCAGGGCGGCGCGCGGATCGGCCTCGGCGTCCCGCACGCGGGCCGCGTCGACGGCGCGGACGGCCTCCTTGCGGGTGTGACGGCCGAAGTGGAGGAGGGTCTCGTACGGGCTCTTGTCGCCGGACGTCCCGAACACCGCCCACACGCCGTACTCGTCCCGGCCTCCGAGCCCGCCCAGCGACTGCTCGAGCAGGCCGGGCCCGCCGCTGGGCCCCTCCCACAGGGACGCCATCGAACCGGAGCTGTCCAGCAGGAACAGGACCCGGCCGGGGCCGTGCGCGTCCCGGTAGGCGGCGAGTGTCGTGTCCATCTCGTCCCGTCCGGCGGTCTCGGTGAGCGGCGCCGGTGCCCACAACACCCCGGTGGGGAGCGGGCCCTCGGTGTCCAGCGGGGTGTGCTCGCCGGCCGCGGAACGGAAGCCGTCCCGGGCGAACGCGGCCCGCCCGTCCGCGCTGCCCAGCCAGGTGCGGAAGTCCTCGGCGGCCGTGTCCCGCGCCGTCTCGTCCCGGTCGGCGTCCTGCCAGCGCACCCGCACGAACGTGGGCTCCAGCCCCGGTACGTCACCGGGGTAGTGGGCGATCCGGGGCTCCCGGGTCGCCCGGTCGCAGCCGACGCCGCTGCGCAGCAGGAACTCGGGGACGAGGGCGGCGGCGCGCTTGTCCACGGCGTCGTCGTCGGGCAGCGTGCACAGCAGGTCGGCGGCCGTGGGAGAGGGCGGCCCCGGCTGCGTGACCTTCTGCTCCGCCCAGCCCGGGTCCGCCCCGCCGGCGTACAGGCCGACGGTGGCGAGCAGCGCCGAGGCCGCGAACTCCGGGTCGGAGCGGCGCACTTCGGCGTCCGCGCCGCGTTCCCGCAGGGCGGTGATCAGCAGGGACAGTGAGGGTTCGACACGGTCGTCCGGGTCGGCGGCGAGGCGCCGCGGGACGGCGAGCACCACCGGGGAGTACGCCAGCGGCTCGTCGTCGGCGTCCAGGCGGGCCACGGCGTCCGTGTCCTGGGCGTCCTCGACCCGGGCGGCGTCGGCACCGGTGGCGGGGATCCAGACGTCCGGCTGCGGGCCGACGTCCCGCTGCGGGTTGGTGCCCTCGTCCCGGGGCTCCTGCCAGGCGTCCGACTGCCCGGCGAGCGCGGTGACCGCGTCGGCGGAGCCCGCGCTGTAGACGGTGATGCCACTGCGCCGGCAGCCGTCGCCGGTGGTGTTCGCGTCCGACGTCAGATAGTCCTCCGCCGCCGCGCTCACCGTCGGTTCGAGGTCCGGGTCCGTCAGGACGCGCAGTTCCAGCGGCGGCGCGCAGGAGGAGGGTTCGTCGGTGACGCTGACGATGCCGTAGGAGCCGAAGCCCAGGGCGGCGAGGACAAGAGCGAGAACGAGGGTGACGCGGGTGGCGGAGCGTGCGGTGGGGCGGTCGGCGGGGCGGGCAGCGGGGCCGCCCGGGGGGCGCGGACGGCGACCGGCGCCGGTGAGGGCGGTGGCGCCGGAGCGGAGGAGGGCGAGGAGGGCGGCGGCGGCCGTCCGGACGACGGAGGGACGCCGGTCGTCCCCGGCCTGCCGGCCCCAACCATGCCGCCCACCCGAACCTCGCCGCTCGCCCCCGTCCCGCCGATCGCCCCCGCCCTGCCGATCGCCCCCGCCCTGCCGCTCGCCCGAAGCCGGCCGCTCCCCGGAGGGCCACGGTCCCGAGTCGCTCATCGGCAGCCGGACCGACGCAGCCGACCGTCCGGACAGCAGGACGTCCTCACCCGGCTCCGCCCTGCTCTGCGGCTCCCACGGTTCACCGCGCACCGTCTTGTGCCCCGCCGCCGTCATCCGCTCCCGCAGCCGGTCCGCGAGATCCTGGAGGGTCGACTCCTCGTCCTGTTCGAGGAGTTGGACGAGTTCCCCGGTGAACGGCGTCGGTGTCGTGGCGTCCCCCGCGTCGATGCGGTGGTTGGCCTGCACGCTCATCAGCAGCAGCACCCGCCGCTTGTCGCGGAAGGTCTCCCAGATCCACGCGGCGTTGCCGGCGAAGCAGCAGTCGAGGACCACGACGATCCGTTCGGCCGGGCCGGCGGCCAGCACGGTCAGGGCGGTGCTGAACATCTCCGCCCCGGGGAAGACCGCGTGCCCGCCCGCGACCACGCTCGCGTTGCGCATCTGCAGGAACAGCTCGTCGCCCGCGCTGGGAATGGCGCCGTGCCCCGAGAAGTACAGGAACAGCAGCCCCTCCGCCTCCGCGGCGGTCCTGCGCAGGGCGTGGTCGAAGTCGTCCCGGGACGGCGAACGGGCCACCGTGATCTCGTGCTCGCCGAACACCCGGCCCCGCAGCAGCGCGTCCCGGAGCCGGTTCAGGTTGTGCTTGACGGCGGGCAGGTCGCCGGGCACTCCGTGCGGCGGCTGTGTGAGGTCGTATTCGGAGACCCCCACCAGCAGCACCCGGTTCACCCGACCCCGCGGGTCGAAGCGGGTCACCGGCCTACCTGTCGTCGAGGCCCATGGTGTCGACACGTCCCTCGGGCGGATCGCCGTCCTCGACCTCTCTGCGATTGGCCCGCCATGCCTCCACGGCCTGCTTGACCTGCGTCAGCAGCTCCTTGAAGACGGTGGCCGCGCCCGCCCCGACGACGGCGACGACGATGTCCATGCCGACGCCCATCGGGGCCCCCGGCTCGTCCGTGCGGCGCTGTTCGTGAATCTGCAGCCGGCCGGCGCGCACCAGCTCGTCGAGCGGTTTCTCCCGCTCCAGCCACTTGCGCAGGGCGCCGATGTCACTCTCGGTCGCGGTCCCGTCCAGCCGAACGCGTATGCCTCGGTTGGCCACTCCATCCCCCTCAGCCATAACTCACCATCATGACACCGAGGTTGGTGACACGGGAGGGGTCGGCAGGGTTGCGCGTTCACGATCCGAGTGTCTGCAACTGCCGCAGCTGCTGCCGGATGTTCTCCAGGGCCCCCTCCCGCCGCCCGGGCACCCGTCCGCGCAACTCCGCGAGCAGGAAACCGAGTTCACGGGCCGGGTCGGTGTCACGGATCTGGCTCCACTGGTGGTGGGCCCGGTCGACGGCGGCCTCCACGGCGGGCGCGTCCACCGCCTGCCCGGCACCCAGCCGGGCCGACGCCACCGCCAGCCAGGTACCGCAGCTGCGCACCGGGTCCCCGGCGAACATGGCCAGGTCCGCCCGCACCTCCGCCCAGTGCAGCGACTGTTCGGAGGCCCGCCCGTGGGCCCGTACGGCAGCCTGTTCGTGCTCGGCGGCGAGCGCGTCGGCGTCGGCGTGCCGGCCGTCCTGGACGGCGGCGGTGATGGCGGCGTGCGGGTCGTCGGCGGGCGGTTCAGCCGTTTCCCTCAGCCCGGGGGCGGGCGTCTGCGGACGAGGCCGTTCGGGCCGGTACGGGGACCTGGGGGCGGCGCCCCCGGGAGCGGGCACCCTGACGCCGGGCAGCCCGCCGGGCACGGCGAGGGTCCCGGGCACGGCGACGGTCCCGGGCACGGCGACGGTCCCGGGCACGGCGACCGTGCCGGGCATCGCGACGGCCCCGGGCACCACGACCGCGGCAGGCGCGACCGGGCCCGACCCGGCGACCGCCCCGGACACACCGAGCACCAGGTCCCCGTACCCCTCACTCCCCAGCCGCCCCAGCGCCTGCTGATGCAACTCCGGTAGCTCGGGACGCCGGCCGCTGCGCAGGATCGTGGCGATCGCCTTCATGTACGCCGGTGCGGCCACCGCCCGCCGGGACGACGGCGGCGGCGCGACCCGGCCGAACACCGCCGTGCCGCGCCCGCAGTCCAGCAGGTGCGTGCGCAGCCACTGCCAGGTCTCCGCGTCGGCGTGCAGATCGAGCAGCAGGCTCGTCGTCCCCGGGGTGCGCAGGCGCAGTTCCTCGCGGATCCAGTGCCAGGGGAAGCCGGTGTAGCGCACGGTGGACGCGGTGGTGCGGGCCAGCGCGAGGTGCGGCAGGTGCTGGCGGCGGTCGAGCAGGAGCTGGCCGGTGACGAAGACGGTGAGCGGTCCCGGCGCGGTCGCGGCGGCGCGGAGCCGGGTGAGGACGGCCTGGGGTTCCAGGGGGTCGGCGAGCTCGACGACGTTGGCGGTCTCGGTGCCGGACAGCACGGCGGGCGGCACCGCCGCGAGGACCGGAAGCACGGACGCCGCGTCCACCAGACAGCCCTTGCCCACCGGCGATGCGGCCAGCAGCAGCACGGTTCCCGGCATCGGTCCCTCCCCGTCCCCCGTCGATCACGTACGGCAGCACCGTAACCGCTGCGGCTGCAAAGGTGGGTCTCAGGACTGCAAACGCCCGCTTCCGCCGGACCCGCGGACGGCCCGCCGCAGTGCCGCGGAGTGCCGTGCCGGACGAAGGCGCCGAGGCGCCGGTGTTCGGCGCCCGGGTCGGCGGCGACGGCCCGGGCCACCTCGTCGGCGAGCGGGAGAACATGCCGGTGCCGTCGCGGGCATCGGTCACGCCGCCGGTGGTCGGCGGCAGGGTCCCGCCGGATCCGGCGGCACCCGCCGGACGGGCGGCGATCCGTCACCCAGCTCGCTCCCGAGGCCGAGCGGCGGGCCCGCGCCGACACCGGACGCAGCAGGTCGGACCGCCCGTGGACCAACCGGACCGCCTGGCGGTGGACCAGCCGCCCGACCGGGCCACCGGACCGCCTACTGGTGGACCAGCCACCCGACCAGGCGCCGCCGGGCCCCGCCGCGTCCCTCCGCCGCCGAGGGGTCTGAGCCCACGACCCACGGGCCACGGCCCGTGCCACTGTCCCTCACGGCCCTCACGGCCCTCACAGCCCTCATGCGGCTCAGCGCGGCACGGCACCCCGGCACGCGCATCCGAACACCCGCCACCCGCGGCACCGGCGTACGGGAGCCCGTGTTCCGCCGACTTGCCAGGGACTTCCCCCAGGTGTGCTCTGGAAGGCGGGGGCGAGGAGAGAGAGGAGCGCTCTCATGGCTCATGCGGCACCCAGGACCGGCGGGACGCGCGGGATGATGGCCCGGCGCGCCCGGATCCGGCCGATTCGCACACCCGACCTGTTCAGCGAGCGGGTCCACACGGTGGCGCGGTACGCGATCCCCGTCGTGCTCGGTCTCGTCTACGGCTACTGGGCCGCGGCCAACCAGCGCCACGGCGGGCCCATCACCGGCTGGAACCTGCTGTTCGGGTTCGTCACGGCGATCGTGTTCATCGTGCTGTGTCTGGCGGTGGCGACCTTCGCCCCGATGCTGAAGCGGGAACTGCACTCGCTGACGAAGTCGGCCTTCGCGGGCGCGGCGATCGGCTTTCTGTACAGCCAGACCGGCGACAGCATCCTGAGGTCCGTGGCGCTGGGCGCGGCGGTCGGGGCAGGCGTCTTCGGGGTGTTCTTCTACCGCTACTACACGCAGGAGGACGCGGCGGGCAACCGCGTGCGCTGACCCCCACCGGCGAACGCCGCAGGGGCCCCGGCCTGTCACCGGAGCCCCTGCGTCTCCCTCATCCCTCCACCCGTCAGCCGGCCGGGATCCACTCCCAGCCTCCCGACGAGGATCCGGTCGCGCTCCAGCTCCAGGAGCCCGAGGCGCTCCAGGAGCCGGAACCCGACACCGTCCAGGAGCCTGAACTCGACACGGCCCAGGTCTCGTTCCAGGTCGGGTCGCCGCGGTCGACGTTGTTCCAGGTGCCGTTCTTCCATTCCGGGCACGGGTCCGCGCAGGTCGGCACCCCGCGCCCGCCGGTGTCCACGAAGTCGGCGCTCACCCAGCCCTGGGCGCCGACGAGCCAGTACCAGTACGGGTTCTTGTTGACGCTCTGGCCGCGGACCTCGCACTCGACCCGAACCTGGCTGCCCGGCGAGAGCCGGTCGACGACGGCCGCGTGGGTGGTGGGCTCCGCTCGCACGTGAAGAGGGGTACCGGAGACGACGGTGCCCCGGACCGGACCGCCGGATCCACCGCTGCCGTGTCCGTCGGCGTGGGACGGCGGGGTCGCGGCCGCCGTGGTTCCCGCCGCCGCGGCGGCGAAGGTGCCGCCGGTGAGCAGGACCGCGGTCAGGGTCCGCAGTGCGGGAGTGGTGCGCATGGATCGGCCTCCTTCTCCCCAACTCCAGGAAACACCCGTTCGGGTGAACCCTCCACCGGAGAGCGGACTCTCCGCTTCCGCCAAGGCCCGCGAGCGTTCCGGGTCCTCTCGGCGCCCGTTCGGCTTGCGCGTTGCCCCATCTGGCGTCACGCCGCTCGCAGCCCGGGCCCACCGCGACTTGCCTGGAAGGGTGCCCTCACGACTCCGGAACGCCCTGTCGGCCGTACTGATCGCCGTGGCCTGTCTGCTCGTGCCGTTCGGCGCGCTGGCGGCCTGGGTGGCGTACGGGCTCGCCGACACGGGCCGGTACGTCACCACGATGGCGCCGCTCGCCGCCGATCCGGACGTGCGGGAGGTGATCGCGGACACCGTCGGGGCCGGCATCGTGCGGGAGGTCGACGTCGGCGGGCCCATGCGCCCCTTCGTGCGGGACGCGGTGCGCTCGTTCACCCGGACCGAGGCGTTCCGCACCGCCTGGGACGCGGGCAACCGGGCTGTCCACGACGCGGTGTTGCGGGCGCTCAGGGACGGCGACGACCGCGAGGTGACGGTGGACCTCGCACCGGTCGCCGCCGAGGTGAAGCACCGACTCACCGAGGACCGGGTGCCGTTGGCGCACCGGATCCCGGTTCGGCACACCGAGGTCGCGGTCCTCGCGGCCGAGGATCTGGCCCGGCTGCGGAAGGGGTTCCACGTGCTCGACGTCGCGGGTTTCTGGCTGCCCGTCACGGCCGCGGTCCTCGCCGTCATCGGGATCGCCGTCGCGGCCTGCCGCCGCCGCGCGGTCACCGCGACCGCCCTCGGCACCGCCCTGGGCGGCGCGCTGCTCGCCCTCGCGGTCGCCGTCGGCCGCCGCCTCACCCTCGCCGACCTGCCCGACCCGGCCCACCGGCCCGCCGCCGGCGCGATCTACGACGCCCTGACCGCCACCCTGCGCACGGTGTCCTGGTCGCTGGTCGCCGTCGGCCTGACGGTGGCTCTGGTCTGCCTGTTCACCGGGCGCTACGGGCGTCTCCTGAGGTGGCGACCTCGGCGAGGGTCCGCAGCGCCCTCCGCAGATCCGGCTCAGGAGCCGACGCGAGCCCGAGCCTGACCGCGTCAGGGGTCCGGTTCGGGTCGACGGCGAAGGCGGGCCCGGGCGTGACGGCGACACCGCGCGCGGCGGCCGCCGCCGTGAAGGTGTCCGCACGCCACGGGGCGGGCAGCTGCCACCAGGCGTAGTAGGCGCGCGGATCGGAGCGTACGGCGAACCCGCGCAGCTCCTGGGCGAGGATGTGCTGTCTGCGTTCCGCCTCCGCCCGCTTCCCGGCGACCAGCCGCGCCACGGTCCCGTCCCCGATCCACCGCGTGTTCACCTCCAGCGCGAACCGCCCGGCGCTCCAGCCGCCGGAGCGCACGGCGGCGGCCACCGCCTCGACGCGAGGGGGCGGGACGACGGCGAAGCCGACGGTGAGCCCGGGGGCGACCCGTTTCGACAGGCCGTCGACGACATGGGTGATGCCGGGCGCGTGGGCGGCGAGGGGGTCGCCGTCGGCCAGGAAGGACCAGACGCGGTCCTCGACGATCGGGACGCCCAGGCCGGTCGCGACGCGCGCCAGTCGGCCCCTGCGCTCCTCGTTCATCGTGACGGACGTCGGGTTGTGCAGCGTCGGCTGCACGTACAGGGCGGACAGGGGCGCGGAGCGGTGGGCGGCGGCCAGGGACTCGGGCACCAGGCCGTCCTCGTCGGCGGTCAGCGGGACCGGCGTGATGCCGAGCCGGGCGGCGACCTCCTTGACCACGGGATACGTCAGCGGCTCGACGCCGACCCGGCCGCCGGGCCGGACCAGTGAGGCGAGGGTGGCGGCGACGGCCTGGCGGGCGTTGCCGGTGAAGAGCACCTGGCCGGGGCCGGGCTGCCAGCCGCGGGTGGCGAGGAGGGCGGCCACCGCTTCCCGGGCCGGTGCGGTGCCGTCGGCCGGGGCGGGCAGCAGGGCCTGCGTCAGGACGTCGGGCCGCAGGAGGGGGGCGAGGGCGGGGGCGAGGAGCTCGGACTGGCCCGGCGCGGAGGGGTAGTTGAGCTCCAGGTTGACCGGTGCGGTGGTCGCCGGCTCGACGAGCGCCCGCCCGGCGCCGGCCACCGGAGCGGCCCGCACGAACGTCCCGCGCCCCACCTCACCGACGACCAGTCCCCGCCGTACGAGTTCGCCGTAGACCCGCCCCGCCGTCGACCCGGCGATCCCCCGGCGGCGGGCGAACACCCGCTGCGGGGGCAGCCGTTGGCCGGGCCTGAGCCGTCCGGCGGCGATGTCGTCGGCCAGGCGGTCGGCGAGGCTGCGGTAGTCGTCCACGGGTCCCCCATCAGATTGCACCGAGGGCAAAGATCTTATTGCACCGAGGAGTTGGGGCGATCTAGGGTCGCCCACATGACCTCCTTCCTCGCGTACGAGGACAAAGGCGTCGATACCTCACGGGTTCCCCTTGTCCTGGTTCACGGCCACCCCTTCGACCGCTCGATGTGGGCCCCGCAGACCGCGGAGTTCTCCGCCACCCGCCGGGTGGTCGTCCCCGACCTGCGCGGCTACGGAGCGTCCGCGCGGACTCCGGCCGTGACACGGTTCGCGCAGTTCGCCGAGGACCTCGAAGCGCTCCTGGACGACCTGAAGGTGGAGGGCTTCGTCCTCGCCGGTCTCTCCATGGGCGGCCAGATCGCGATGGACGGCTACCGGCGGTTCGGGGAACGCGTCCGCGGCCTGGTCCTCGCCGACACCTTCCCGGCGGCGGAGACCCCCGAGGGCGTACGCACCCGCAACGCGATGGCGGACCGACTCCTGCGGGAGGGCATGCGGGGGTACGCCGACGAGGTGCTGGAGAAGATGGTGGCGCCCTACGCCGCACCCGAGGTGAAGGCCCACGTCCACCGCATGATGACGGCCGCACCCCCGGAGGGTGCCGCCGCGGCCCTGCGGGCCCGCGCCGGGCGCCCCGACTACCGCGAGCTGCTGACCCGCGTCACCGTCCCCGCCCTGGTCGTCGTGGGCGACGACGACGAGTACACCCCGGTCTCCGACGCGCGGGACATGCACGCGGCCCTGCCCGACTCGACGCTGCGGGTGATCGAGGGGGCGGCGCACCTGCCGAACCTGGAGCGGCCGGAGGAGTTCAACAGGGCGTTCGCGGAGTTCCTGGCGCGGGTGGACGCCTCCTCGTAGGGTCACGACGGTGACCGACCGCCCCGGCCGACGACTCGGCATCTGGTGCGCCACGCCGCTGTTCGCCGGCGTGAGTGTCGTCGTGGGGTGCCGGGTCGCCGACACCGACGGGATCACCCCCGTACCGCAGCTGCTCGCCTTCCTGCCCTGGCTGCTGGCGCCGGCCGCGCTGGGGCTGGCGCTCGCGCTGCTGGCCCGCTGGTGGACCGGGGTGGCGTGGGCGGTCGCGGTCCTGGGGCTGCTGGCCTGGTTCATGGAGCCGTACGGGAGGGCCGGCGCGCCCGGCGGGCCACCGGTCGCCGCCCTACGGGTGCTGACCTCGAACATCGAGTTCGGGCAGGCCACCGACGCCCTGGTCGCCACCGTCCGCGAGGAGCGGCCGGACCTCGTCTTCGTACAGGAGTGCGACTACCGCTGCGACGCCCGGCTGAAGCGGGATCTCGGCGCCGACTACCCGCACCGCCAGGCCGTCGCGGGCGGCGGGTCGGCGGGCTCGGTCCTCCTCAGCCGCTTCCCGCTGAAGGCCGCCGAGGGCGTCCCCGGCACGATGGGCATGCCGGGGGCGGTCGCCGACGTGGCCGGGCGGGCGGTACGGCTCCAGCTCGCCCACCCGATGCCGCCGCTGCCCGGGCAGGTCGACGTCTGGCGGCGCGAGCTGGGCACCCTGCGCGACTTCGCCGCCGCCCACGCGGGCACCCCGACCGTCCTGGCCGGCGACTTCAACGCCTCCCAGGACCACGCCGCCTTCCGCCGCGTCCTCGACACCGGCCTGCGCGACGCGGCCCGCCTCGCCGGTTCCGACCGGACCCCCACCTGGCCCGCCCGGACGGCCGGGAGCACTCCGGCACTGGGCACCCAGATCGACCACGTCCTGGTCTCCCGCGACTTCGCCGCCCGCGACGCCCGCTTCCTCGACCTCGCCGACACCGACCACCGGGCGCTGCTCGTCGACCTCACGCTCCACGAGCGCGACTGAGCAACGCCCGACGGACGGCGAGCCGGACTCCTCGGAGGGCTCAGACGCCGATGTCGTCGCCGTCGGCGCGCCACACGGCCACCACCGACGGCCGGACGATCCTGCCGGCGCCGTCCGGCCAGGTGCTGGCCGGCTTCTCCACGGTGGCACCGCTGATCTCGCCGGGGTGCTGTACGGAGACGAGCACCCGGCGGTCCTGGATCACCGGGCCGCAGGTCTCGGCACCGATCGGCATGGTGAGGAACTGCTTGAGCTCACCGCGTCGCTCGCCCTTGGTGGCGACACCGAAGAGGCCGTCGTGGAATCCGAGCTGGGCGCCGTCGGTGGAGATCCACAGGTTGCCGTGCGGGTCGAAGGCCACGTTGTCCGGGCACGAGATCGGGCTGACGTCGTCCTTCGGGAACCCGGCGAAGTAGGTGGCCGGGTCCTCCGGGTCACCGGCGACCAGGAACAGCGTCCAGGCGAACCTCGTGCTGTCGGCCCGGTTCCAGCGCTCGGTGAGCTCCAGGACCTGCCCGTGCTTGTTGGCGTTTCGCGGGTTGGCCTCGTCGGCCGGGGCGTTCGTACCGACACCGCGGTTGGTGTTGTTGGTGAGGGCGACGTACACCTTGCCGGTGTGCGGGTTCGGCTCGATGTCCTCGGGCCGGTCCATCTTGGTCGCGCCGACCTTGTCACCGGCGAGACGCGTGAAGACGAAGACCTCCTCGGCGGTCATCCCGTCCACGTGCGAGACGGCACCGTCGGCGTTCGCCGTGGCCAGCGGGATCCACTCGCCGCTGCCGTCGAACTCGCCGTCGGCGGGCAGCTTGCCGGTGCCGTCGATCTCGATGGCGGGGGAGTCTCCGGTGAGCCTGGCGACGTAGAGCGTGCCCTCGTCGAGCAGGCCCAGGTTGTGCTCCCGAGCGGCCCGGCTCGACCCCTTCTTCATGCGCTTGGTGCCGACGAACTTGTAGAAGTAGTCGAAGCGCTCGTCGTCGCCGGAGTACACGACCGGCCGGCCGTCGTGCGTGAGCCGCACGGTCGCCCCCTCGTGCTTGAAGCGGCCGAGCGGGGTGTGCTTGCGCGGCGTGGAGGTGGGGTCGTACGGGTCGAGCTCGACGACGTACCCGAAGCGGTGCGCCTCGTTGGGCTCCTGGGCCACGTCGAACCGCTTGTCGAACCGCTCCCACTTGCGCTCGCTGGCCGCCGTGCCGATGCCGTACCGCTTGTCGGTGGCGCGGCTCGCGTTGGCGAAGTACTGGTTGAAGTTCTCCTCGCCGTGCAGCGTGGTGCCCCAGGGGGTCGTGCCGCCCGAGCAGTTGTTGAGGGTGCCGAGGACCTTGGTGCCGGTCGGGTCGGCGGACGTCTTCAGCAGGTCGGACCCGGCGGCGGGCCCGGTGAGCCGGAACTCGGTGGTGGCGGTGACGCGCCGGTTGAGCGGGTGCCGGGGGACGGCGGTGAGCTTCCCGCTGCGGCGGTCCCCCTCCACCACGACGGCGGACAGCCCGTGGGCGGCCCACGCGATCTCGACCTGCTCCCGCGTCGGGGCGGCGGCGTCGTACCCGCGGAACATGAGCACCTCGTCGGTGTACTCGTGGTTGGCGACGAGGAGCTGCCGGTTCCGCTCGCCCGGCAGCGGGAGGAGGGAGAGGAAGTCGTTGTTGTACCCGAACTGGCCGGCCTGGGCGGCGGCGGTCTGCTTCTCCGGGTCGAAGGCGGGGGCGCCGCGCAGGATGGGCTCGCCCCAGCGGATGACGATGTTCTGCCGGTACCCGTCCGGGACGGTCACCGCGTCGGCGGTGTTCGGCGCGACGGCGTCGAACCGGAGGCCGCGGGCGCCCTTGGCGGGCCTGTGCCGGCCGGCTCCGCCCGTGCCCTTCTCCGCCGCGGCGGCGGGCGAGGCGAGCCCCACGCCCGCTCCCGCGGCACCGGCCACGGTGACGACGGCCGCGGCCCGCATGACCGACCGGCGGCTGAGCGCACCGGCTATGACATCACCGACATAAGGGTTGTCCGAGGTGTTGGGCGCCGGATGGAAGCAGGCGTCACCACACCGGAAGCGACAGGTGAGGGCGGACCGCCCACCGGGATGCGTCTCGTTCGAGGTCCTGATCAACGGCAACTGCATACGCACTTTTGCTCTCCCCTTGCTTCCCCTTGGATCCGGCGTTACGGACGGTAGGCGGGAATGTGTGCGGGAGCGGGGCGCGACGGTGAACCGAGAGTGAACCCGGGGTGGACGTAGGTCAGTTGAAGTCCGGCGACGGGCGTACCGCGGAAGGCGTGATGTCACTCTTGACGTCCGCTGCGCCGTGCGACCCGCCCCTGCCCAAGATCACCACCAGGGGCCGCTAACCTTACGTGTCCGTCCTGGCCAGGGATTGACGGGCATCAACTCATGCGAAGGGTTGCGCACATGGGCATTCTCACTCTCCTGCGGAACGCGTTCGGCCGGTCACGCAAGGGGAACACCACGTCCCCTTCGCAGGAAACCGAGGTTGCCTCCCCGGAACCTACGCCGAAGGTCCCCGCCCCGACGACAGAGCCGACCCCGTCCCCGACGGCGACGGCGACGGTCCCGGAACCCCGCACCTCCACCGACGAGCACGACCTCGTCTCGGCGGCCTTCAACAACGTGTCGGTCCCGAAGCCGACAGACTCGACAGACGAGACAAAGCCGGAGAAGCCGGCGGCTGAGACTCCGACGCCAGAAGCCACCCCGGAGCCCGAGCCGACCCCGGATCCCACCGCGGAGGCGACCCCGGCTCCGAAGCCCCAGGCAGAGGCCACCCCGGAGCCGGAGGCAGAGGCCACCCCCGACCCCGAGCCGACCCCGGAGCCCGAGGCGGAAGCCACCCCGGAGCCCGAGGCAGAGGCCACCCCCGAGCCGGAGCCCACCCCGGAGCCCGAGGCGGAAGCCACCCCGGAGCCCGAGGCCGAGCGCACCCCGGAGCCCGAGGGAGAGGCCACCCCCGAGGGAGAGGCCACCCCCGAGCCCGCCCCGGAGCCCGAAGCCGAGGTCACCCCCGACCCCGAGCCGGTCGTCGAAGCAGAGCCGGAGCCGACCGCAGAGGCCACACCCGACCCGGAGCCCGCCGCCGAGGCCACCCCCGACCCGGAGCCCGAGGCGGAGGTCACCCCCGAGCCCGAGCCGACCCCCGAACCGCAGGCCGCCGACGGCGAGGACACCCCACAGGGGCCACCCGCAGCCGACGACGAAGCCGGCACGGGTGGTGCGGGTGGGAACACCGAGGCCGAAGGCGAAGCCGAGGCCGAGGCCGACACCCCGCAGCCGCAGGCACCCCGCGGGAACACCGACGCCGAAGGCGAAGCCCCGGCCGGCGCCGAGGCCGATGACGAGGCCGACGAGGAGGCCGGCGCCGAGGCCGACGAGGAGGCCGTTCCGGCCACCCTCCGCACCGCCTACAACGCAGCCGCAGCCACCCTCACCACCAAGAACCTCACCAACACCACCGCCAAGATCTACCTCGTCCTGGACCGCTCCGCGAGCATGCGCCCGTACTACAAGGACGGCTCCGCCCAGGCCCTCGGCGAGCAGACCCTCGCCCTCGCCGCCCACCTGGACCCCGAGTCCAAGGTCCACGTCGTCTTCTTCTCCACGGAACTGGACGGCACCGGCGAGCTGACCCTCACCGACCACGACAACAAGATCGACGAGCTGCACGCCGGCCTCGGCCGCATGGGCCGTACCAGCTACCACGCGGCCGTGGAAGCGGTCGTGAGCCACCACGAGAAGGAGGCCGACGCGAAGACCCCCGCCCTCGTCGTCTTCCAGACCGACGGCGCCCCCGACGCGAAGACCCCCGCCACCCAGTCCCTCACGGACGCCGCGAAGAACCACCCCACCGTGTTCTTCTCCTTCGTCGCGTTCGGTGAGCACGACAACAAGGCGTTCGACTACCTCCGCAAGCTGAAGACCGACAACACGTCGTTCTTCCACGCGGGCCCCACCCCCCGCGAGCTCACGGACGCGGAGCTCTACGAGGGCGTACTCGCGACCTGGCGCCCGTAGCCCCAGGCACCCAGAGCCCGAGGCCCGGACCCAAGGCCCTGGGGGCCCGAGGCCCGAAGCCGGGCCGGCATCCCAGAGGGGTGGACGACTTCCCGTCCACCCCTCTGCCGCACCCTCTGCCACACCGCGTCCACCCCCCGAAACGCGGGTGAGCCGATCTCCACGGGCCCAGTAGGATTTCGGGCATGGCGGCCACTGGATCAGAGAAGCAGGGTGGCAAGGCGTACTACGTCTCCACCCCCATTTACTACGTCAACGACGCTCCTCACCTGGGCCACGCCTATACGACCGTCGCAGGCGACGTGCTCACCCGCTGGCACCGTCAGCGCGGCGAGAAGGTGTGGTACCTCACCGGCACGGACGAGCACGGTCAGAAGATCATGCGCACCGCGGAGGCGAACGACGTCAGCCCCCAGCAGTGGGCCGACAAGTTGGTCGACGAGGCCTGGCGCCCCCTCTGGGAGCACCTGGAGATCGCGAACGACGACTTCATCCGCACCACGCAGAAGCGGCACACCGACCGCGTCCAGGAGTTCGTGCAGGACCTGTACGACAAGGACGAGATCTACAAGGGCGGCTACGAGGGCCCGTACTGCGTCGGCTGCGAGGAGTACAAGCTCCCCGGCGAGCTCCTCGACGGCGAGGGCGACTTCGCAGGTCAGAAGCTCTGCCCGATCCACAAGAAGCCCGTGGAGATCCTCAGCGAGGAGAACTACTTCTTCAAGCTGAGCGAGTACGGCGACAAGCTGCTCGCCCACTACGAGGCCAACCCCGGCTTCATCCAGCCCGAGTCCGCGCGCAACGAGGTCGTGAACTTCGTACGCCAGGGCCTGCAGGACCTCTCCATCTCCCGCTCGACCTTCGACTGGGGCATCCCGATCCCCTGGGACCAGAAGCACGTGATCTACGTGTGGGTCGACGCGCTGCTGAACTACGCCACCGCGGTCGGCTACAACGAGAACCAGCAGAAGTTCGAGGAGACCTTCCCGGCCGACGTCCACCTGGTCGGCAAGGACATCCTCCGCTTCCACGCGGTGATCTGGCCGGCGATGCTGATGGCGCAGGGGCTGCCCCTGCCCGGCAGGATCGCGGCCAACGGCTGGCTGATGGTCGGCGGCGAGAAGATGTCGAAGTCGAACCTGACCGGCATCAAGCCGCAGGACCTGACCTCGCACTTCGGCGTGGACGCGTACCGCTGGTACTTCCTGCGCGCGATCGCCTTCGGCCAGGACGGCTCGTTCTCGTGGGAGGACTTCTCGGCCCGCTACACCAGCGAGCTCGCGAACGACTACGGCAACCTGGCGTCCCGCGTCGCGGCGATGGTCGGCAAGTACTTCGGCGGCACGCTGCCGGAGGCGACGGCGTCCGGCGAGGCGGAGAAGGCGATCCACGAGGGCCTCGCGAAGGCCGTCGCGGAGGCGGACCGCAAGATCGGCGAGGAGCTGGACTTCCAGGGCGGCATCCTCTCCGTCTTCGACTTCGTCAAGCAGGTCAACGGCTACATCACGGAGCAGGAGCCCTGGAAGGTCGCCAAGGACGACTCGGCCGAGGGCCGGGCCCGCCTGGCCACCATCCTCTACACGGCCGCGGAGTCCCTCCGGGCCGTCGCCGTGCTCCTGAACCCGGTCATGCCGGACACCTCCCAGAAGCTGTGGGACTCGCTGGGCGCGGAGGCGACCCTCGGTGCCCTCGCGGACCAGAGGGTCCAGGACGCGGGCGAGTGGGGCGTGCTCCCGGTCGGTTCGACGGTCACCAAGGGCGCGGTGCTCTTCCCGCGCCTGGAGGAGAAGCCGGCCGCGTAGCCCGCTCCGCAGGCAACCCCTGACACCCGTGTGCGCGTCCCTGGGTACATGGCACTGTTCGGAAACGCGCACACCGTCAGCCCCGGCAAGGCCCAGCAGGAGTACGAGCGCCTGCTGGGCCACGGGGAGCAGGTCCACGCCGCCTACCTGCTCATCCGCGACACCATCCTGTTCACCGACCGCCGCCTGATCCTGGTCGACAAGCAGGGGCTCACCGGCAAGAAGGTGGAGTACCACTCCGTCCCGTACCGCAGCATCACGCACTTCTCGGTCGAGACGGCCGGCCACTTCGACCTCGACGCCGAGCTGAAGATCTGGATCTCCGGCACCCACGAGCCGATCCAGAAGACCTTCACCAAGGGCGTCGACATCTACGAGGTCCAGGCGATCCTCACCCAGTTCGTGGCCGGCTGACCACCACAGCGCGCCCGGGAAACCCGCCGATTCCCCCCGGTTTCCCGGGCCCTCACGCCTCCGCTACTTCAGGACCCCCGCCCCCGTCGTCGTCGCCAGCGACGTCGGCAGGCTCTTCGCCGAGGACTCCAGGCCCGCCGTCAGCGTCGGGGTCCAGTTCACCGTCGTCTTCAGGTCCTTCGACGACGCGGCGTTGTACGCGGCCACGAGGTCGGTCGTCGTGCCGTTGACGAGGTTGCCGGTGCCCGCGATCGAGCCGGTGCCGTCGCCGCTGAGGAGCTTCGCGACCTTCACGGTCGAGGGGACGTTCCAGTAGTTGTTCTGCGCGACGACCTGGGCCTTGGCGCGGGAGTTGATGCTGTACTGCGGCGCGTAGCCGTTGAGGGTCGTCACGTCGTAGTAGTTGTTGTAGATGTGGATCTGGCCGATGCGGGCCAGCGGGGCGCGCTGGACGATGCCCTTCCACACGTTGTGGTGGATGGAGACGCGCAGCTTGCCCGTGCTGTCGGTGTCGCTGCTGCCGATCAGCATGGTCTTGTCGTGGTTGGTGAACTGGTTGCGGGAGACGGTCACCAGGTCGGAGCCCTTGGTGATGTCGAGAGAGCCGTCGTGGATCTGGTACTCGCGGCCGAAGTACTTCGGGTTGGCGCTGTCGAGGTGCGGCGCGTCGGTGAAGGTGTTGTGGTCCGCCCAGACGTGCGTCGCCCCGCGCAGGGTGACGGAGTCGTAGTTGGAGTTCCAGTTGCCGTCGTCGCCGTCGGTCGGGTCCCACTGCGGGAAGCAGTCCTCGGTGGCGGCGAAGGTGAGGTTGCGGACGACGACGTTGTCCACGTTCTGGATCTGGAGCATGCCGCCCGTGATGCCGGCCTTGGTGCCGGGGACGCCCACGAGGGTGGTGTTGGCCGGGACCCTGAAGACGATGTTCTTCGCCTGCTTGGTCTGCGCGGCGGCGCGGGCCGTCTCCTGGGTGCCGGAGGGCAGCTTCGACCTGCCGTACGTCGCCGGGTCGTACGCCTTGAGGTAGGCGGCGAGCGAGTAGCCCGTGCCCGACGCGTAGTCGGCGCAGGTCAGCTTCTTGCCCGCGTCGTCGGTGTTGGCGTCGATCGTGCCCTTGACCTTGATGATCCGCGGGGTGGTGTCGGAGGCGGAGCCCAGCGCCTTCACGAGCTGCGCCCGGGTGGAGACGGTGAAGGTGTGCGCGGAGTCGGCCTTGGCGCCACCGGTCGTCCCGGTGCCGGAGGAGGCCCAGCCGTCCTTGGCGCCCAGCGTCTGGTGGTAGAGGTCGACGGCATCGGCGTTCGCGTTCATCACGAAGACGCCGGCACCGGCTCCGGCGGCCAGGACGGCGGCGGAGACGACGAGGGTGCGCCGCGTGCGGAGGGACCGGCGGTGGGAGGCAGATGCCACGGATGAGTCCTTACGTAACGTACGTGGTTCGGGAAACACGTGGTTCGTGTGGAGCTCCGGTGAAGGGAGCTTCCGACTCGTCTGTGGTCGCCGGTTCCGGAAAGGTTGCCGGGGTGGTTGCCGGAAAGGTTGTCTCCTTCGTCCAACCTGACTGTGGGGCAGGGGATTTCAGCCCATGTTCGACTTGATGTGGTCGATGACCTCTTCGAACTCCCTGGCGGGCGAGAAGTCGACGTACTCGCAGTCCTCGAGGGCCTCGGGAGCGTGGCCGGGCGCCCAGTAGAAGGCCTCTCCCGCCTCGTAGACCTTGTCTCCCTCCTTGGTCCGCATCTTCAGCCGGCCCTTGAACATGTAGCCCCAGTGGGGGACCTGGCACAGGCCGTCGGGCTCGTCCTTGAGGGCCGGCTGCATGTCCGCCCCCTGGGGCAGCCGCACGAAGGCGACCTCCAGGTCTCCGCCGATGTCCTGCATCCGCAGTTCGACGCCGTCACCCTCGATCTCGACGGGTACGTCCTTCCGCATGACTGCCTTCATGGCTCCTCCATGGGCGTCGGCAGCGGGGTCTCGACAAGCTCCGCCTCTCCTTCCAGTCTGGCCCCGCCCGGCACGGCCCGCGACAGCCGTGCCGGTACCCGCCCGTACGGCTACCGGCCGCTACCGCCCGCCACCACCGCCCGGGCCGCCGCCCCCGAAGCCGCCCTCCGGGGCCTCGCCGGCCGTGACCGTGGCGATCTTCTTCGCCGAGCCGAGTGCTCCGGAGCCGGCCAGGCCGCCGGTGTCGGAGCCGGAGGTGCTGCCGCCGGAGTACACGGTGTACTCCTCGCCGTTCTCGACGCCCGCGCCCGAGTACACGACGTTCTGGATCGTCTTCGAGGTGACGTACGACGCGACGACCTCGCCCTCCGGGTCGACGAGGTGCAGGGTCGTGCCGGCCTCGACGGACGAGTCGAGGGTGGCCGAGAGCCAGCCCTGCCCGGACTCGGTGTCCGGGGCGACGACCATGCCGGCGCTGCCCGCGGCGAGGAGCGTGCCACCGTCGACGGTGAAGCTGCCGTTGACGTCGAGTGCGCCGTTGCCGCCCTGCTGGGGGCCGCCCACGACGACCGTGCCGCCGGTGATCTCGGCGGTGCCGTTGGAGTCGAAGCCGTCGCCCTCGGAGTCGAGGACGAGGGTCCCGCCGGTCACCTCGGCCGTGTAGTCGCCGGCGCTCTCGCCGCCGCCCCCGCCGGGACCCCCGCCGAAGCCGCCGCCCTGGTCGTCCGAGGTCGCCTCGCTGCCGGACGCGTTGACGCCGTCGTCGCGGGAGGTGACCTTCGTCGAACCGCCGCGGACGAGGATGTCCTTGCCTTCCAGCCCCTCGTTGGAGCCGGTGATCTCCAGCGTGCCCTTGCTGATGACCAGGTCGCCCTCGGCGTGCATTCCGTCGTCGCCGGCCGTGAGGGTGACGGCGGCGCCGTTGAGGTGGACGGCCGATTCACCGTGCACGGCGTCGGCGGAGGAGTCGACGGTGACCGTGCCGCCCTCCAGGACGGCGATCACGCCCGCCTTCAGACCGTGCGCCGAGGAGTCGTCGGAGGCCTTGCTCGCGACGGTCACCCTGCCGCCGGTGACCACCAGGTCGGTGGCCGCGTCGACACCGTCGCCCGCGCTGGTCACCTTCACCGTGCCGCCCTCGACGGCGAGGTAACCGGCGTCCGCGTCCTCGGTGTTGTCGGCCTTGAGCCCGTCGCCGCCGGCGGTGACGGTGACCGTGCCGCCCTCCACCACGAGGTGGTCCTTGCCCCGGATACCATCGTCGGCGGCCTGCACGGTGACCGTGCCGGAGACGATCACCAGGCCGTCCTTGCTCGCGATGCCGTCGTTGCCGTTGCCGCGCACCAGGAGCGAGCCGCCGCCCCCGACGGTCAGGTTCCCGGCACTGAAGAGGGCCGCGTCGGCGTCCTCGTCCTCGGCGTAGGAGTCGGTGTCGGAGAGGGTGTTCTCGCTGCCGTCGGCCAGGACGACGACCACCTCCTCCGCCTCGGTCGCCGCGATCGCCGCGCCGGTGGAGCTGGCGATGTCGACGCCGTCGAGGATCAACGTGACCGTCCGGCCGGGCGCGTTGACGACGATCTGCCCGTCGGTGAGTTTCCCGCTGATCCGGTACGTCCCGCCCGAACCGATCGTGACCGTGCTCCCGTCGGCCTTCGCCCCCGCACCCTCCACGTCGGCCGAGTCACCGTCGAGCGTGACATCCACGGCGTCGGAGGCGTCCACGTCCACCGCGCCCGCCTTGGCCTCCTCGTTGTCCGCGAGGACGGCGGCGGCGTCCTGGGTGCCGTCGGCGGCGACCGAACTCGCCGTGGCGGAACCGGACTCGGCCTCACTGCCCAACTCGCCGTCCGCCGAGCACCCGACCAGGGCCGCGGCGCCGAGCACGGTGGAGGCGAGGGCGCCCGCGGCCCTCGTACGAAATGGTCTGCTGCTCATGCCGGACTCCCGTCGAAGGCGGTGGGAAAGTGGCGCCGCAGTACGGGCAGCCAGCGGTGGGATGGAAGGTCGGGGCGCAGGGCGGCCAGGCCGGTGCCGTACTTGGACACGGGACACGGGCGGTGCTTCAGCGACCACAGCAGCCGGTCGGCACCGGATCCGGCCCGGCCGGCCTTGGTCTCGACGATCGCGCGCTCGGGGGTCCGCAGGGTGGCGGTGCCATCGGGGAGGGACCAGGTCAGCCCCGTGTCGACGGTGACGCGGCTCGCGGTGGCCGGGAGGAAGAGGGTCGTGCGCCGGTAGGAGGTGGTCAGCACCGGATCGAGGCGCAGGCCCGCGGTGTCGATGCGGGCCTCGCGGAGCACACCGTCGGCGTACGCCCGAGCGTCCTGGTCGAGGCGATGCGGATCGCCGTCGTAGGGGACGCGGTGCTTGACCGTGGTGCCGCGCGGGCCGCGGGTCTTGACCTCGAGGAAGTGCCGGTCGGCGTCGAGATAGCTGCGCACCCGGAGCTTGAAGCGGCGTCGGCGCTGTCGTGCGGTGCGCAGGTAGCCGTCGAGCGCGGGGGTGTCGAAGTACACGGACCGGTACCCGAAGTCCCGTCGCCCGTCGATCTCCAGGACCCGCACGTCCTCGTCGAGGCCGCCGAGCACGAAGGGCAGGTCCACGACGGGCAGCATGTACTTGCGGTCCAGCCGGGTCAGCAGCTCGGCCCGGGCGACGAGCTCGACCAGCCCGATCGGCCGCAGCGCGCCGACCGCGGTCCCCGGACCGTCGAGGGCGGTCACGCTCGCACACCCTGCTCGACGGGAACGTACGCGTCCGCGTCCGTGTCCTCGGGGACCCGCGGGCGGTCCCCGACGACGTACCGGACCTCCACCTGGGTCGTGTCGTTGACGAGGTCGACGCTCTTGACCGACAGGTTCACCACCCGCCCGCCCAGCAGCACTTCGAGGTGCGCGCGCAGGGCGTCCTCGTCGGTGTGCGCGGAGTCCAGGCGCAGGCTGCGTTGGCGGTGGCGGGGGAAGAGGCGCGGATGGTCACCGACGTACAGCACGGCGACGATCAGCACGGTCATCGACGCGGTCAGCCAGTTCGCGCGTTCGGGAAGCCCGGCGAGCAGGCCGATGGCGAGCGCGGAGAAGTAGTACGCGATCTCGTGCTGGGCGATCTCGTACGACCGCAGCCGGATGATCGACAGCACCCCGAACAGCCCCATCCCCAGCCCGATCCCCACGGACGCGGAGCTGAGCGTCATCGCCACGGCGAGCACGCCCACGTTGACGCCGAGGAACGCGGTGACCAGGTCCCGGCGGTGATGGCGCGGGAAGTAGACCCCGAAGACGAGGACGCCGACCGCTACCAGGTCGGAGGCGACAAGTGCCAGTTGGTGAACTGCCGTTGAAGACATGGGAAAACAGTCGGGGAACGTCCTGTGAACCGACTTTGAGAACTCTTAAGCAACTTTGAGAAAGCTTGATAATATCCGGCCACTTGTGCGAGGGCCGGGCCCTCGTGGGGGAGGGACAACTCACGTGGGCAGACACGCCCTGAGACGGGGCGGTCGTGCCGCGCTCGTCTCCGCGCTCGCGGTCGCCGTGGCGGCCGGATCCATCACCTTGTTCTCCGGTACGAAGGACGGCGGCGGCGCCGCTCAGGCCGCGACGGCGGCCGCCGCGGCCGGCACCACCGAGATCGTCCTGGACGACCCGCGCACCGATCTGCGGCGCGCCGAGCGGCTGCTGGCGGCGGGCGAGACCGGCTTCCTGCACCGGCAGTCGGGGGTCGCGGGCCTGCTGTGGACGGACTACGAGGACGGCGGCACCGTCACCGTCGAGACACCGTCCGGGGTGTACACCCCGACCACCACCAGCTGCTACAACGTGGAGACGCGCTGCGCCTCGGGCGTCTTCGGGCAGGCCGCCGACACGGTCGCGCTGCCGCACCGGACCTACGGCGACCCGGTGTCGCTGTGGAGCCCGGGCGGTGGCGCCCTGCGGACCGTCGACCTGAGCCAGTCGGCCGACCGGGTGGGCACCTACGGCGACACGACCGTCACCGTCGAGTGGAACGGCGTCGTCGACGGGACCCAGCTGGACGGACATGTGCTGCACCTGGTCGACCTCGTCGACGGCAGGCAGCGCGACCGCGTGGTCACCGGCTACCCGGCCGACGTCTGGTGGGAGTGGAACAACGCGCGCACCGGCGACGAGAACGGCGCCCTGCTGACCTACCCGGAGCGCGACGAGAACGGCGACCTCACGCAGTACACCGTCGGCTACCTCGACTTCGCCACCGCGCGGCTCACCCCCGTCTTCACCGGCCTGTCCGAGGAGAGGCTGCCGGAGCTCGTGCTGACCGACGACCGCGTCGGCTGGTACACGCAGGCCGCCGGACTGCACCTCAAGCCGCGTGCCGACCTGTCGGCCCAGGAGACGGTCCCGGTGCCCGGCGAGGAGCCCACCCTCGCCCCCTATCCGGTGCTCGTCGGTGACTGGCTGGTCCTGACCGGTGTCCCCGGCGTCACAGCCGTGTCCCTGACCGACGGCACCAGGAAGACCCTGCTGGCCGGTTCGTACGGCACCCCGCTGGCCACTCCCGACGGCGGCGCCGTCGTCACGGGCGGCACCACCGCTGCCGACTGGTGGGTGTACCGCGTGAGCCTCGGCTCCGACGGCACCCCGCAGCTGCGGAAGCTGACCAAGGTCCCACCGTACGAGAACGCCAAGACCGGGCTCGCGCTCAGCCGCGGCAGCCTGCGCGTCGCGGAGGACAGACAAAGCAGCGCCTCGGACACCACGTCCGTCCGCACGCTCACCACGAACGGCAGCACCCAGCTGACCGCGTCCGCCGCCACGGAGAGCTCCTCGGTCAGGCCGACCTGCCCGTACGCGGACACCACCTGCTCGGCGATGTGGGGCAACTTCGACGGGACCGACGCCCAGGACGTCTACCTCAACACGTTCTACGACAGCGACGAGGGCGGCAGCGGCCTGGAGAACGCGGACCAGCTGGTCTCCATCGGCTACAACCCGATGTCCTTCCACGGCACCCAGGGCGGCGCCATCGTCGACGTCTCCGACGACTACGCCGTCTACGACTCCGGCGGCTCGGCCCCGATGCAGTACGTCGGCGAGTTCGGCCGGGGGCAGAAGCTGAAGCGGTCCGTACGCGCCGCCGCCCTGAACGGCTCCACCCTGTGGAGCGCCACCACCACGGCCGGGCAGCTCACCTCGTACAGCCTCACGCAGAACAAGACGCTCGCCACCGTGACGGTCCCCTCTCTCGGCTGTGTGCCGAGCGAGCTCCAGGCGGCGGGCCGCTGGGTGTACTGGTCCTGCGGGACGGACTCGGCGGGCGTGTACGACACGAAGGCCGGCACGTCGGTCGCCGTACAGCCCGGTGACGTGCTGCTAGGGGACGGCTTCACCGTCCGCCACGACCACGGCACCCACCGGCTGGTCCTGACCGACGCGGCCACGGGCACGACCCGGGTGATCGCCTCCGGTCTGCCCGACAAGGGGCTCCCCATGGACCGCCGCTACCGGTGGACGGTCGACGAGTACACGGGCCTGGTCGCGTGGTTCGACACGTTCGAGCAGACGCACGTCGCGACGACCGGCGTGCCGCCGTCGGCACCGACGGCCTTCGAGTCGGAGGCCGGAAGCTACGTCGAGCCGGGCTCGTCGACGGCCTGGGCCGGCCGGTGGCTGCTGTCCCGCCCGGCCACCTCCTGGTCCCTCACCTTCACCTCCGTCCAGAGCGGCGCGACCGGCAGGGCCACCCGCACGATCACCGGCGGAGCGGCCGCCGCCTGGGTGTCGGCGAACTGGAGCGGCAAGACGGCGAACGGCGGCCACTTCCCGAACGGCGAGTTCACCTGGGCCCTCGAGGCGACCGGCCAGGGCACGTCGACGGCGTCCACCGTGGCGACCGGCCAGGGCTACCTGTTGCGGGGCGCGGCCGTACGCCACGACTTCACCAGCCCCGACGGCCCGGACGGCCGGGGTGACCTGCTCACCCTCAACTCCTCCGGAGGCCTGACCTTCCACAGCGGCACCGGCACGGGCAAGGTCGGCTCCAAGTACACCGGCACGGGCTGGCCGACGACCGCGCGGTTCGTGCCGTTCGGGGACCTGAGCGGCGACCGTTGCAACGACGTGCTGGTACGCCTGAGCAGCGGGGCGCTGCGGCTGTACAAGCCGGGCTGCGGCGCCGCGGTCAAGCCGACGACGTCGTACACGACCCTCGCCACCAGCGGGTGGACCCAGTACGACGTGCTGACGTCCCCGGGTGACGTGAGCGGCGACGGCCGCGCGGACCTGATCGCCCGCAACACCTCCACCGGGGCGGTGTACCTCTACCAGGGCACGAGCACGGGCAAGCTGTCCGCGCGCGTGAAGCTCTACGACAACTGGAAGACGTACAAGAAGGTCGTCGGCGCCGGTGACCTCGACGGCGACGGCATCGGCGACCTCCTCGCCCAGGACAAGGCGAACACCCTGTACCGCTACCTCGGCAAGGGCAACGGCACCTTCTCCGCCCGTGTGAAGGTCTTCGCCGACTGGGGAGGCTCGTACGACGTCGTCGTCGGCCTGGGCGACATCACGGACGACGGCAGGGCCGACCTGGTGTCCAGGGACACGTCCGGAAACCTGTGGCGCAACAGCGGTGACGGCAAGGGGTCGTTCGGCGGGCGCGTGAAGATCGCGTCGGGCTGGAGCGGTTACAAGTCCCTGTCCTGAGGCAGGAACCACAACCGCCGGACGGCGGGAGGCGCTCAGCCCGACCCGACGAGACCCCGCCGTCGCCCCGGCCCGGGTGACGGCTGGTCACTGTCGAGCCCGAGGGCGGTCCGGGCCTCACGGACGTGCCCGAGCCCCTCCGTGGCCGTGTGCTTCACCTGCGCGTACTCCGCTCCGGTGTGGGCGGTGGCGAGGAGGGCGCGGGCGGTGCGGAGCCGTTCGGTGGCGTCCGCCAGGGCCTGGACGGCGTTTGCGTCGGCGCGTGCCAGGGTCCGCGCGTCGAGGAGGGACAGGCTGCCGCCGAGCCGTACCACCCACCGGTTGGCCTCGGCCTCCTCGTCGAGGCCGGACAGGGCGTCCGAGCGGCCGAGGCAACGCTGAGCGACGATCGCGCCCACCGCACCGGCGATCAGCAGCAGGGAAAGCAGGGCGGCGAATGCCACGGTCTCCACCTCCGGCGACTCAGGGCGTACGCGGGTCGTACGACTCTCGGGTTCCCCCATAAGACCGTCTGCCTCTGTGCGTGCCCCACAAGAAGTCTGTGCGGCGCCCATGAGGTTCCCGAGAGCGGCCGGAGTGGCGCCCGGGGCGTGGTCACCCCGGGCTTCCTCGGTGCCTCAGGACGCGACGGGCCGTTCGGCGGCCGCCTGAGGCGCGGTCCGCGGCAGGGCGTCGGTCCCACCGCGGGTGTTCCTGACGTAGACCACGCCGATCACGGCGAGCAGCGACGCGGCGGAGAGCGTGTACAGGCCTCCGTTGGTGCTGCCGGTCGTGTCCTTGAGATAGCCGAAGAGGGTCGGGGAGACGAATCCACCCAGGTTCCCGATGGAGTTGACCACGGCCAGTCCCGGCGCGGCGATCTTGAGGTCGAGTCCGGACTGGGCCATGGGCCAGTACAGGGTGGCCGCGCACTTGCCGCCGACCGCGGCCAGCGTGAGGGCGGCGAGCCCGAACCAGGGGGAGCCCAGGGTGGCGAGGAAGGTGCCCACGGCCGACAGGACCAGGGCGATCGCCAGGTAGGGGCGACGGTCCGGGGCCTTGTCGGTGAAGTGGCTCACCGTGTACATCGCGATCACGGCACAGATCCACGGGACGGCCGTCAGCAGTCCGACCTGGAAGGGGGAGAGTCCGCCGATGTCGTCGACCAGACTCGGCAGCCAGAAGGTGATCGCGTACCCGGTGAGGGCCATGGCGAAGAAGACGCCGGTCAGCAGGGCGACCTGCGGATGGAGGATGAGCTTGAGGCGGGACACCTTGGGGGCGCGGCTGCGGGCCTCCTCGTCCCGGGCGACCGCCGCGCTCAGCGCCTCCTTCTCCTCGGCGGAGAGCCAGCGGGCGTCCTCGATGCGGGAGACCAGGAAGAACCCTGCGACGAACCCGACGACGATCGAGAAGACGCCCTCCAGCGCGAACATCCAGCGCCAGCCGGCGAATCCGCCCACCCCGTGCATCTCCAGGAGCGCGCCCGTGATGGGACCGGTCACGATGTACGCCGTCGCCGAACCGCCGAGGAAGATCGCGCTCGCCCGGCCCCGGCTGGAGTCGGGCAGCCACTGGGTGAAGTAGAGGAGCACACCGGGGAAGAAGCCGGCCTCCGCGACGCCGAGGAGGAAGCGCAGGGCGTAGAACATCGTGACGTTGTGGATGAAGCACATCGCCACGATGACCAGACCCCAGGTGATCATGATGCGGGTGAGCCAGACCCGGGCGCCGAACCGCTCCAGGAGCATGTTGCTCGGCACCTCGAACAGCGCGTACCCGATGAAGAACAGGCCGGCACCGAGTCCGTACGCGGTGGCGCTGACCCCCACGTCGGCCCGCAGTTCGTCCTGCACGAAGCCGACGTTCGTCCGGTCCATCTGGTTGACCAGCAGCATCAGGACCAGGATCGGCAGCATCCGGCGCAGGAACTTGCCCACCGCCCGCTGTTCGGCTTCGGGCATCACGGCAGCTTCTGACATCGTTGTCTCCCTTACGTGCACATACGTGAACTGCAATCACGTACGCGGGCACTGGGGGACGTTACGGAGGTCGATCTTCCGGGTCAATGGGTTGAGCGGATCTACATGTATGTGAACACGACAACCCGTGGGGCCGGCCGCCGATCAGGTGCCGTCGTTCGCCTCGTCCGCGCGACGCCTATGGCCTCCGTGGGACCCTCCTCCCCGGCGAAGGCGTTCGCCGCGAGCGCGGTGCCGCCCAGACCCGCCACGGCGACCGCGCCACCGGCACCCACCACGACGACCTTTCGGCGCGTGACATCCCCTACGCCCGTTGCCTCGTGGGGCGGTCACGAGCTGAGAAAACGGCCCCTTTCCCCGCACACACGAAAGGGACCTGAAATCGACGGGCGATTTCAGGTCCCTTTCGGATCAGCCTTGTCGAAACGCTTGCCTTACTTCGGCTGGGGCTTGCGAACCGACAGGTGCAGCTCCCGCAGGCGGGCCTCCTCCAGCTCCGTCGGCGCGCCCATCATCAGGTCCTGGGCGTTGCCGTTGAGCGGGAAGGAGATCGTCTCGCGGATGTTCGGCTCGTCCGCCAGCAGCATCACGATGCGGTCGACGCCGGGCGCGATCCCGCCGTGCGGCGGGGCGCCGAAGCGGAACGCGCGCAGCATGCCGGCGAACTTGTCCTCGACGGTCTCGCGGTCGTAGCCCGCGATCTCGAACGCCTTGAGCATGATCTCCGGCTCGTGGTTCCGGATCGCGCCCGAGGACAGCTCGACGCCGTTGCAGACGATGTCGTACTGCCAGCCCAGGATGTCCAGCGGGTCCTGGTTCTCCAGGGCCTCCAGACCGCCCTGCGGCATGGAGAACGGGTTGTGCGAGAAGTCGATCGCGCCGGTCTCCTCGTCCTTCTCGTACATCGGGAAGTCGACGATCCAGCAGAACCGGAAGACGTTCTCCTCGAAGTGCCCGGCACGCTTGGCGGCCTCGACCCGCACCGCGCCCATGATCTTCGAGACCTCGTCGAACTCGCCCGCGCCGAAGAACACGGCGTGACCGGCGGCCAGCGACAGACGCTTGGTCAGCTCGGCCACGTTCTCCTCGGTGAGGAACTTCGCGATCGGGCCGGACAGCGAACCGTCCTCCGCGACCCGCACCCAGGCCAGGCCCTTCGCGCCCTGCGAGACCGCGAAGTCACCGAGCTGGTCGAAGAACTTCCGGGGCTGCGCGGAGACGTCCGGCACGGCCAGGGCACGCACGTGCTTGCCCGCGAAGGCCTTGAACTCCGAGCCCTCGAAGACGTCGGTGATGTCCACCAGCTCCAGCTGGGCCCGCAGGTCCGGCTTGTCGGAGCCGTACTTCAGCATCGACTCCCGGAACGGGATCCGCGGGAAGGGCGAGGTGACGTGGCGACCGCCGCCGAACTCCTCGAACAGCTCGGTCATGAGCTTCTCGATCGGCTGGAAGACGTCCTCCTGCTCGACGAAGCTCATCTCCACGTCGAGCTGGTAAAACTCGCCCGGCGAACGGTCCGCGCGGGCGTCCTCGTCACGGAAACAGGGCGCGATCTGGAAGTAGCGGTCGAAGCCCGAGATCATCAGCAGCTGCTTGAACTGCTGCGGGGCCTGCGGCAGGGCGTAGAACCTGCCCGCGTGCAGCCGGGAAGGGACCACGAAGTCGCGGGCGCCCTCGGGCGAGGTCGCGGACAGGATCGGCGTAGCCATCTCGTTGAACCCGAGGGCCGTCATCTTGTGACGAATGGCGCTGATCACCGCCGTACGCAGCATGATGTTGCGGTGCATGCGCTCGCGGCGCAGGTCCAGGAAGCGGTACTCCAGGCGCCGCTCCTCGTTGACACCGTCCTCCGCGTTGATCGTGAAGGGCAGCGGGGCGGCCGCGCCGAGCAGCTCGACGTCACCGACCTCGACCTCGATCTCGCCGGTCGGGAGGTCCGGGTTCACGTTCTCGGTTCCACGTGAAACAACCTGGCCGTCGACACGGACCGTGGACTCCTTGGAGACCTTGTCGAGAGCCTCGTAGGCCGGGGTGCCGGGACGGGCGACCAGCTGCGTGATGCCGTAGTGGTCGCGCAGATCGATGAAGAGGATGCCGCCCAGGTCGCGCCGATTGTGCAGCCAGCCGCTCAGCCGGACGTCGGAGCCGACGTCAGAGGCGCGGAGCTCGCCGCAGGTGTGGGACCTGTACCGATGCATCGTCGTTCATCCAGCCTTCGCTGATCGGGGATCTCCGGGGCCCGGTGCCCGGACCTCCCAAGGGTACCGGCCACCCCGAGATCGCCTCCCCACCATTAATCCGCACCTGGTGGGTGGCACTGAGCGAGGGGATTTTCCTAAAGTGGGGCAATGCGCACTGGTGAGCCCCTGCCCGCCGTGGGGCAGGTCCTCGCCTCCCTCGCGACCGGCCTGTGGCGTTGGGACAACACAGCCGGGCTGGTCACACTGGACGCCGAGGCCGCGCGTCTGGTCGGGCTGGCCGCCGAACCGACCACCGTCACCGAGGGCGGGATCCGCTCCCGCTTCCACCCGGTCGACTGGAACGAGATCGACGGCGTCGTCCAGCTCGCCGTCGCCGAGGGCACCCTCGCCGAGGCCCGGCTGCGGGTCATGGACGAACACGGTCGCGTGATCCGTACCGTCCGCAGCCGCTCCAAACCGATCGTCGACCCGGCCACCGGGCACTACGAGCTCGTCGGCACCCTCCAGGAGGTCACCGAACCCCCGCCGGGTGCCGCCGCACGCACCCCGGTCACCGGCGACTGGCGCCGCTCCCGGGAGGCCTTCCTGCTGGACGCCGGCCGCGCCCTGGCCGAGGCCCGCTCCACCGCCGAGGTGCTGCGGGTCGCCGCCGGCCTCTCCATGCCCGGCTTCTCGCCGGACGGCCTGGCCGTCTTCGGCGTCCAGGGCGACCGCCTCACCCTCATCGGGCAGCACGGCCAGCAGCCGGACGACGAGAGCCCCTTCTCCCACATGGCCCTCGCCACCGACTACCCCGCCGCCGAGGTCGTCCGCACCGGCCGCGCCGTCTACCTCGCCACCCCCGAGGACTACAAAGCCCGCTACCCGGTCACCTGGCCGCTCGCCCAGCCCTTCGGCCGCCACTCCTGGGCGTTCCTGCCGCTGACGGTCGCCGGCCGCACCCTGGGCGCCTGGATGGCGGCCTTCGCCTACCCGGTGGCGTTCACCCCCGACGAGCGCTCCGTCCTGACGACGGTGGCGCGGATGCTCGCCCAGGCCCTGTCCCGGGCCGGCGTGGCGGAGTCCGAACGCGAACTGACCGACGGGCTGCAACGCTCGATGCTGCCCACCCTGGGCCACCACATACCGGGCATGAGCGTCGCCGCACGGTACGTCCCGACCGGCGGCGGCCTCCAGGTCGGCGGCGACTGGTACGACATGATCCCCCTGCCCAACGGCCGCTTCGCCCTGGTGATCGGTGACGTCCAGGGCCACGACGTCCGCGCGGCGGGCCTGATGGGCCAGCTCCGCATCGCCCTGCGGGCCTACGCCTCGGAGGGCCACCGCCCCGACGCGGTCCTCTCCCGCGCGTCCCGCTTCCTGCACGGCATGACCTACGGCGACGAGAACCTCTCGGACCACCGCTTCGCGACCTGCCTGTACGTGGAGGCCGACCCCGCGACCGGCATCCTGGACGTCGCCCGCGCCGGCCACCCCGACCCCGCGATCCGCATGGCGGACGGCACGGTCCTCACCCGCCCCACGGCCGGCGGTCTCCCCCTCGGCATCGACCCCGACGCCGACTACCCCACCACCCGGATCGTCCTCGAACCCGGCGAGACCCTGCTGATCTGCACCGACGGCCTGATCGAGACCGGCGGCCACGACAGCGAGACCGGCTGGAAGCGCATCCGGGCGATCCTGGAGGAGCACGACGGCGACCTGGAGGCCCTCGCCGACGCCCTGGTCCAGGCCGTGCACGGCCCCTCCTCCCACCACACCACCGGCCCCCTGGCCGACCGGCGCGAGGACGACATCGCCGTCCTGCTGCTGTGCCGGCAGGGCGAGGGCTGCGGATGCGGCGACACCGTCGTGGCCCGCCCCAAGGTCCGCCGCACGATGCTCTCGGTGGCCCAGGCGGAACCCGAACGCGTGGCCGTGGCCCGCCAGCAGCTGCGCGAGCTCCTCCACGACTGGGCCTCCCAGGACCAGACCGACTCGGCGGTCCTCCTCCTCTCCGAGATGCTGACCAACGTCCTCGTCCACACCGACGCGGACGCGCTGCTGCTGGCCGAGGTACGGGGCGAGCCCGGCACCCGCCGGATGCGCATCGAGGTCACGGACACCAGCGACGACCTCCCGCACAAGCGCAGCCCCGGCGAACTGGCGTCGTCCGGCCGCGGCCTGGTCCTGATCGAACTGCTCGCCGACGTGTGGGGCGTCGACCCGAGAGGCGAGGGCAAGAGCATCTGGTTCGAGCTGCACGAGTCGACGGCTGAATCGATACGCCCGTCCACCAACGAGTGAACATCTTTGCTGCGAACGCCTGTTGCCCCGATGCGTGCCTAGCTTCCGAGGCGGAGGTGATGCTCGATGTACGAGCAGAGGAACACCCCGCTGGAACAACCGGCGGCGCAGAAGCAGGACGCGATCGACATCAACGACTTCGTGTTCGCGGCCACGGGGGCGCGGGTGCGGAGGCTGACCATGCCGGACGGGACGCACTGGTTTCCTGCGGTGGATGTCTGCAAGCAGTTGGGGTACACCACCCCTCGCAAGGCACTGCTGGACCATGTCCCCGAAGACCACCGAGACAGTTTGGAGACAGTGACTGGAAGTCACTGTCTCAGCATCCCCGCAGGTCGAGAGTGGCGACGAGACATGAGCCTCGTGAATCTCCAAGGCCTGATCCGGCTGGTGAACGGCTGCACCAAGCCGGAATCCCAGCCCTTCAAGGCCTGGGTCTGCGAAGTCATCGCCACCATCCAGCGCGACGGCTCCTACTCCCTGGAACCGGCTCCCGCACACCCTGCCGCCACTGGGGGCATCGGCGGCACCGCCTACGCCATGCCCCAACAGGTCGCCGACGCGATCGTGCGGCTCGAAGTGAGGAACATCCAGGCCGACGAGATGATGGCGGCCTTCCAGAGGGAACAGACCGATCTCCTACGAGAGATCAGCCGCAGCCAGGGCACCATCGCCCGCGACCAGAGCACGATCGCCCGCAGCCAACGCCTGATCGCCGAGGCACTGCAGGACATCGCCCGGACTCTCAGGCGCCACCGCCCCGAACCGGAGTTGACGCCTCAGCAGCTCCTGACCACCTGGACGACGAAGAACCTGGTCTTCACCGAGGACGTCCATGCGGTGGCGGCGTGCCTGGCGCCCGCACTCGTTCGAGGCGAGGCCAGGTACCGAAGAGATCGCCACACGTACGGGGCTCTCTTTCGCTCGCGTCCACGACTGTCTGCGCACGCTGCTCAAGCGCGGCTGCATGCGGCAGACAGGCTGCGCCGCGGACGGGGCCCCCATCTACGTACTGCCGTAGCGACCCCGTGACAAGGCAGGCCCGAAGTCGCAAAACGACGTTGCGACTTCGGGCCTGTTCCGAGCGTACTGAACTGCCGGGCCCTACAGACCACCCTCGGACATCCCGTGCACCGCCGGGATCGTCCCCAGTCGGCCCTTCTGGAAGTCCTCGAACGCCTGCTGGAGTTCCTCGCGGGTGTTCATCACGAAGGGGCCGTAGTGGGCCATGGGCTCACGGATCGGCTGTCCGCCGAGGAGGACGACTTCCAGGTCCGGCGTGTGGGAGTCCTGCTTCTCGTCCGCACGGACGGTCAGCGAGGAGCCCGCGCCGAAGACGGCCGTCTGCCCCATGTGCACGGGACGCCGCTCCGCGCCCACCGCACCCCGGCCCGCCAGCACGTACGCCAGACCGTTGAAGTCCTCCCGCCACGGAAGAGTGAGCTCCGCACCCGGTGCCAGCGTCGCGTGGACCATCGTGATCGGCGTGTGGGTGATGCCGGGACCGGCGTGGCCGTCCAGCTCGCCGGCGATCACGCGCATCAGGGTGCCGCCGTCGGGGGACGCGAGCAGCTGGACGCTGCCGCCGCGGATGTCCTGGTAGCGGGGGGCCATCATCTTGTCCCTGGCCGGGAGGTTCACCCACAGCTGGAGGCCGTGGAAGAGTCCGCCGGACATGACCAGCGACTCCGGCGGGGCCTCGATGTGCAGGAGCCCCGAACCCGCGGTCATCCACTGGGTGTCGCCGTTGGTGATGGTTCCGCCGCCACCCTGGCTGTCCTGGTGGTCGAAGATCCCGTCGATGATGTAGGTGACGGTCTCGAAGCCACGGTGCGGGTGCCAGGGCGTGCCCTTGGGCTCCCCCGGCGCGTATTCCACCTCGCCCATCTGGTCCATCATGATGAACGGGTCCAGGTGGCGGTAGTTGATCCCGGCGAACGCTCGGCGCACCGGGAAGCCCTCACCCTCGAAACCGCTGGGCGCGGTCGTGACGGCGACCACGGGACGGGCCACGGCGTCGGCGGGTGCGGCGACGCGGGGCAGCGTCAGCGGGTTCTCGACGGTCACTGCAGGCATGTCGGTACCTCCTTGTGCTCCGAGTTTAGTTGAGCGTTGAACTTTCTGCCACCCCCAACGGCAATGGACGGGTGAGCATTCCCGTCCGCACCCAACGCCGAGGCCGGTGCCCCTCTCAGGGCACCGGCCTCTCGGACCACTCAATCAGGTCAGATGACCAACTCGGACTCCTTCGCCGAATCCGAGGCCGTGGCCTGCTCCCCGGCCCCCGCCGGCTCCCCCTTCCCGTCCCGCATCACCACGGCCGCCAGCACCGCCGCCACCAGCACGCCGATCGCGCTCACCGTGAAGGTCGTGGACATCGAGGCGGTGAAGGCCTCCCGTGCCGCCCGCGCCAGCCCGGCGTCGCCGCCGGCGACCGCCAGCGCCTCGGGGATGGAGTTCTTCGCGGCCTCCGGAGCGTCCGCGGGCATCTGGGCCCGGAAGCCGCTCGACAGCAGCGAACCGAGGATCGCGATGCCCAGCGCCGTGCCGGCCTGCTGGATGGTGTCGTTCAGGGCCGAGCCGACGCCCGCCTTGTCCGCGGGGATGGTGCCCATCAGCGCGGCCACCGCGGCCGGCATCGCGAGGCCCGCGCCGAGGCCGAGCAGCCCCAGGGCCACCGCCGGGACCGTGAAGCCGGAGTCGGCGTCCACCGTGGTCAGCAGGGCGAAGCAGACGACCATCACGAGCATTCCGCCGAGGATGACGAACCGGTTGCCGATCGAGGCGGCGAGCTTGACGCCCACCCCGTTGCCGATCAGCGCCGCGACCGCCAGCGGCAGGAAGGCCAGGCCCGCCTCGACCGCCGAGTAGCCGAGCACGAACTGCAGGTACTGGGTGAGGACCAGCAGCAGACCTCCGTTGCCGATCTGGACCAGGGCGAGGGAGAGCGAGCCGCCGCTGAAGTTGCGGTGCCTGAAGAGGACCAGCGGGACCATGGGGGACTTGGTGGTGTTCTCCCAGACCACGAAGCCGGCCAGGGACAGCAGGGCCACCGCCAGCGTGACCGTGGAGCGGCCGCCGAGCGCACCGTGCGCCGGGATCTCGATGATCCACCAGACCAGGGCCGTCATGCCGGTGGCGGACAGCACCGCACCGAGCGGGTCGGCCTTCTGCCAGGGCGCCTTCGACTCGGGCATGAGCGTGACACCGGCGACGAGGGCGAGCACGACGACGGGCACGTTGATGAAGAAGATCGCCTGCCAGGAGAAGTGGTCGATCAGTACGCCGCCCAGGACCGGGCTGCCCACCAGCCCCAGCATCGACACCGAGCCCCAGGCGGCCATCGCCTTGCCGCGCTCCTCCTCGTCGAAGACGGTGATGAGGATCGAGAGGGTGGACGGCATGATCAGCGCCCCTCCGACGCCCATCGCGACGCGTACGGCGATCACCTCGCCGGGGGTGGCGCAGAAGGACGCGGCCAGGGAGGCGGCCCCGAAGAGCAGCAGCCCGATCAGCATCACCTTCCGGCGTCCGAAGCGGTCGCCGAGGCTGCCGGAGGTGAGCAGGAGGCCGGCGAAGACCAGGATGTAGGAGTCGAGGATCCACTGGGTGTCCTGGGCGCTCGCGCCGAGGTCCTCGGTCATCGCGGGCACCGCGACGGTCAGCGCCATGTTGTCGACCACCAGGACCAGCGTGCTCAGACAGAGCACGACGAGGATCCACCAACGGCGTGGGTTGCGGGCTTGAGTGGTTTCCATGGGGCGTCCCTTCGCTCCCTGGGAAGGCGTGCGCACACTGTTCCCGTGCCGCGAACACCGTTCCTTGCGATGCGCACACTGTACGCATGACGGAACGGTGTGCGCAACGGGCAATCGCTGTACGCTCGACGCGAACGACGTACGCACCGAGGAGACCGACATGGCAGCCAGGACGTCGAAGCCGAACCCCATCCCGTCCGTGTGGGCCCGCCCCCGGCCCAGGGCCGACCAGCCCGCCCTCAGCCGGAACACCATCGTCCGCGAGGCGGTCGCGATGCTGGACGCCGAGGGCATCGAGGCCCTGAGCATGCGCAAGCTCGGCGCCCGCCTGAACGCCGGCGCGACCTCCCTCTACCGGCACGTGGCCACCAAGGACGAGCTGATGGAGCTCGCCGTGGACGAGGTCGCCGCCGAGATCCACGTACCGCCCGCGGACAACCCCGACTGGCGGGCCGCCGTCGGCGAGGCCGCGGGGTCGTTCCGCACCGCGGCGCTACGGCACCCCTGGCTGTCCGCGGTCCTCGGGCAGGCCGGGCTCGCCTACCTCGGCCCGAACCTGATGTCCTTCTCCGAGCGGCTGGCCGCGCTGTTCACGGCGGCCGGATTCACCGAGCCGACGGGCGCGATCGACACCGTGTTGTCGTACGTCATCGGCATGAGCACCACCGAGGCGGCCTGGCTCACCACGGTCGCCCGCTCCGGCGAGACCGAGGCGGATCTCATCGCCCGCCTCCTGCCCGCCGTCCAGCGGGCCGCGGCCGGCCACGCCCACCTCGAAGGCGGCTACGCCGAGGCGACCGCCGCGGCCCAGGACCCGGTGGCGCTGCGGGACGCGAAGTTCGCCTACGGCCTGGAGGTGGTCCTCGACGGGCTGGCGCTGCGGCTGCCGAAGTGAACCCCCGCCGATACCGTCGGCCGTTCGCGGGGCAGTGACCTCTAGCCGTACATCCGGCGCATCGCGAACTCGACCATCTGCTCCACGGCCTTCGCGTCGAAGACCATGCGGTGCTCGCCCTCCATGTCGAGGACGCAGCCGTAGCCGGTCGGGAGCAGGTCGATGACCTCGGCGCCGGTGATGACGAAGTACTTGGACTCCTTGCCCGCGTACCGGCGCAGCTCCTTGAGCGAGGTGAACATGGGGATCACCGGCTGCTGGGTGTTGTGCAGGGCGAGGAAACCGGGGTTGTCGCCGCGCGGGCAGTAGACCTTCGAGGTCGCGAAGACCTGCTGGAAGTCCTCCGCGGACATCTGCCCGGTGGTGAAGGCCCGCACCGCGTCCGCCAGCGAGGGCGGGGACGGCTCCGGGTACAGCGGCGGCTGCTGGCCGTATCCGCCGACGCCGCCGGACATGGGCTGCTGCGGCGGGACGTAGCCCTGTTGAGCACCGACGTTCTGGTCGTAGCCGTACATGGGCGCAAGCGTACCGAGAGGGAAGGGGGCGGCGGGCCGGTACCGGGTGTAGGAGTTCCATG
Organism: Streptomyces resistomycificus; assembly: GCF_001514265.1. Lineage (GTDB taxonomy): Bacteria > Actinomycetota > Actinomycetes > Streptomycetales > Streptomycetaceae > Streptomyces > Streptomyces resistomycificus. The sequence goes on from NZ_KQ948991.1 coordinate 438,898, forward strand.
GGGAGTTCACAGACGGACCCCTGGTTTCGCACAGCGGGCGCCCATAGCGTCCGGCGCATCAAAGAACGCGCCACGAGACGGCAAAGCGCGGGCAATCGGCGACAGGGAGACAGGGCCATGAGCGGACACCAGCACGACCACGACGACCACGAGCACGACCGGGGGCTGTCCTACGACCTTCCCGTCCTCGCCCGCCGCCGGATGATCCGGCTGCTGGCCGGGGCGAGCCTGGTGCCGCTGGTCGGCTGTTCCGGCGACGGGGACACGACGTCCGCCGCCGGTGACGGCTCGTCGGCGTCCTCCTCGGCCTCGGCGGGGTCGTCGTCCTCCTCGTCGGCCGAGTGCGCGACGATCCCGAACGAGACGGCCGGCCCCTACCCCGGCGACGGCTCCAACGGCGTGAACGTGCTGAAGGAGAGCGGTGTCGTGCGCAGCGACCTCACCAGGAGCTTCGGCGACTCCGCGGGCGGCACCGCCGAGGGCGTGCCCCTGACCATCACGCTCACCGTGGTGGACGCGGCCTCCGGCTGCGGCACCCCGAAGGAGGGTGCCGCCGTCTACCTCTGGCACTGCGACCGGGAGGGCAACTACTCCCTGTACTCCGAGGGCGTCACGGAGGAGAACTACCTGCGGGGCGTCCAGGAGACGGACGACAAGGGCCAGGTCACCTTCAAGAGCATCTTCCCGGGCTGCTACACGGGTCGCTGGCCGCACATCCACTTCGAGGTCTACGGCAGCCTGGACGACGCGACGGCGGCCACGGCCATCACGAACACCTCCCAGCTCGCCTTCGCCCAGGACGTCTGCGAGGCGGTGTACGCGACGGACGGCTACAGCCGGAGCGTGAGCAACCTGAGCCAGTTGTCCCTGGAGACGGACAACATCTTCAGCGACGGCTACGAGCAGCAGCTGGCGACGGTGACGGGGAGTGTCGACAAGGGCTACACGGCGACACTCACGGTGCCCGTCTGAGGTGCGCGGAACGCGTGACGCGTCACAGATGGGCGGTTCGGGGTTGCGACTTATTACCGGCGGGTAGCATCATCCTAGGTACTTGCTACTTGTTGGTACGTGAATTGGCGCGGGGCTCAGTGCCTCGCCGATCTCTTTCTTACGGAGCCGTCGCCATGGGGCACTACAAGTCGAATCTCCGCGACATCGAGTTCAACCTCTTCGAGGTGCTCGGGCGCGACAAGCTGTACGGCACAGGCCCGTTCGAGGAGATGGACACCGAGACCGCCAAGAGCATCCTCGAGGAGCTCACCCGGCTCGCGGAGAACGAGCTGGCGGAGTCCTTCGCGGACGCCGACCGCAACCCGCCGGTCTTCGACCCGGAGACCAACACCGCTCCGGTACCCGCGTCCTTCAAGAAGAGCTACAAGGCCTTCATGGACTCGGAGTACTGGCGCCTGGGCCTGCCCGAGGAGATCGGCGGCACCACCGCCCCGCGCTCCCTGATCTGGGGATACGCGGAGCTGCTGCTCGGTTCCAACCCGGCCGTGTGGATGTACTCCTCCGGCCCGGCGTTCGCCGGCATCCTCTACGAGGAGGGCAACGAGGTCCAGAAGAAGATCGCCCGGATCGCGGTCGAGAAGACCTGGGGCTCCACGATGGTGCTCACCGAGCCGGACGCGGGTTCGGACGTCGGTGCCGGCCGCACCAAGGCGGTCCAGCAGGAGGACGGCTCCTGGCACATCGAGGGCGTCAAGCGCTTCATCACGTCGGGTGAGCACGACATGGAGGAGAACATCCTCCACTACGTGCTGGCGCGTCCCGAGGGTGCCGGTCCCGGCACCAAGGGCCTGTCCCTCTTCCTCGTACCGAAGTACCTCTTCGACTTCGAGACCGGCGAGCTGGGCGAGCGCAACGGCGTCTACGCGACGAACGTCGAGCACAAGATGGGCCTGAAGGCCTCCAACACCTGCGAGATGACCTTCGGTGACCGGCACCCCGCCAAGGGCTGGCTGATCGGTGACAAGCACGACGGCATCCGCCAGATGTTCCGCATCATCGAGTTCGCGCGGATGATGGTCGGCACGAAGGCGATCTCCACGCTGTCGACGGGCTACCTGAACGCGCTGGAGTACGCCAAGGAGCGCGTCCAGGGTCCGGACCTGGCGAACTTCATGGACAAGACCGCGCCCAAGGTCACCATCACGCACCACCCGGACGTGCGCCGCTCGCTGATCACGCAGAAGGCGTACGCGGAGGGCATGCGCGCCCTCGTCCTCTACACCGCGTCGGTCCAGGACGAGATCCAGGTCAAGGAGGCGGCTGGCGAGGACGTCTCGGCGCTGGAGGCCCTCAACGACCTGCTGCTGCCGATCGTCAAGGGCTACGGCTCCGAGAAGGGCTACGAGCAGCTCGCCCAGTCCCTGCAAACCTTCGGCGGCTCCGGCTTCCTGCAGGAGTACCCGATCGAGCAGTACATCCGCGACGCCAAGATCGACACCCTGTACGAGGGCACCACGGCGATCCAGGGCCAGGACTTCTTCTTCCGGAAGATCGTCCGCAACCAGGGTGCGGCCCTGAACTCCCTCGCCGAGGACATCAAGAAGTTCCTCGCCCTGGGCACCGGCGGCGAGAGCCTGGCGGGCGCCCGCGAGCACCTCGCCAAGGCGGCCGTCGAGCTGGAGGCGATCGTCGGTCTGATGCTGACCGACCTCGCGGCCACCGAGCAGGACGTCAAGAACATCTACAAGGTGGGCCTGAACACCACCCGCCTGCTCATGGCCTCCGGTGACGTGGTCGTCGGCTACCTGCTCCTGAAGGGCGCCGCGATCGCCGCCGAGAAGCTGGAGACGGCGTCGGCCAAGGACAAGGCGTTCTACACCGGCAAGATCGCGGCGGCGAAGTTCTTCGCGGCCGACGTCCTGCCGGGTGTCACCCTGGCCCGCAAGGTCGCCGAGGGCGTCGACCTGGACCTGATGGAGCTGGACGAGGCCGCGTTCTAGGACGCGTTCCGGGACACATCCGTACAGCTTCGCGAAACTCCACACCGTCCTTACGAGAGCCCGCTCCCCGTCGCCGGGAGCGGGCTCTCGTACGTCGTTAAGGTGAACCCCATGAGCGCACCCGCCCGCTTCGACCGCGGCCACACCGACGACCTCATGTCCTTCCTCGCGGCGAGCCCGTCGCCGTACCACGCCGTGGCGAACGCCGCCGAGCGGCTGGAGAAGGCGGGCTTCCGTCAGGTCTCGGAGACGGACGCCTGGGACGCGGAGACCTCGGCCTCCGCAGCGGTCAGCGGGGGCAGGTACGTGCTGCGCGGCGGGGCGATCGTGGCGTGGTACGTGCCCGAGAGCGCCGGGCCGCACACCCCCTTCCGGATCGTCGGCGCGCACACCGACTCGCCCAACCTGCGGGTCAAGCCGCGGCCCGACACGGGCGGCCACGGGTGGCGGCAGGTGGCCGTGGAGATCTACGGCGGGCCGTTGATGAACTCCTGGCTGGACCGCGACCTGGGCCTGGCGGGCCGGCTGTCGCTGCGGGACGGCTCGAGTCGGCTGGTGAACATCGACCGGCCGCTGCTGCGGGTGCCCCAGCTCGCCATCCACCTGGACCGCTCGGTGTCGGCGGAGGGTCTCAAGCTCGACAAGCAGCGGCATCTGCAGCCCATCTGGGGGCTGGGCAGCGACGTGCGCGACGGCGACCTCATCGCCTTCCTTGAGGAGGAGAGCGGGATCGGCGCCGGCGAGGTCACCGGCTGGGACCTGATGACGCACCCCGTGGAGCGCCCCTCCTACCTGGGCCGGGACAACGACCTGGTCGCCGGGCCGCGCATGGACAACCTGCTGTCGGTGCACTCCGGAGTGGCCGCGCTGGCCGCGCTCGCCGGGAACGACGACCTGCCCTACATCCCGGTGCTGGCCGCCTTCGACCACGAGGAGAACGGCTCGCAGTCGGACACCGGCGCGGACGGGCCGCTGCTCGGCAGCGTGCTGGAGCGTTCGGTGTTCGCGCGCGGAGGGTCGTACGAGGACCGGGCGAGGGCCTTCGCGGGGACCGTCTGTCTGTCCTCCGACACCGGCCACGGGGTCCACCCCAACTACGCGGAGCGGCACGACCCGACGCACCACCCCCGCGTCAACGGCGGGCCGATCCTCAAGGTCAACGTGAACAACCGCTATGCCACGGACGGTTCGGGACGCGCGGTGTTCGCCGCCGCCTGCGAGAAGGCGGACGTGCCCTTCCAGTCCTTCGTCTCCAACAACTCCATGCCCTGCGGCACCACGATCGGCCCGATCACCGCGGCCCGCCACGGCATCATGACCGTCGACATCGGTGTGGCGATCCTGTCGATGCACAGCGCACGGGAGTTGTGCGGCGCCGACGACCCGCACCTGCTGGCGAACGCGCTGGTGGCGTTCCTGGAGGGGTAGCGCCGGTTCCGGAACGGCTCGGCACGGCATGGGGGTTGACAACCGGGGTACCCGCATTTCCGGACCGGAACGACCGGACCGGACAGGGAGGCAACAGCCATGGGCCTCGGCGGATGCATCATCCTTATCGCCGTGGGAGCCATCCTCACGTTCGCGACCGACTGGGACATGCAGGGGGTCAACCTCGACCTCGTCGGCATCATCCTGATGGTCGTCGGGCTGATCGGCGTCAGCACGTTCAGCAGCATCGCCCGGCGCAGGCGGGTCGTGGTGCCGCCCTCGACACCGGTCGTCGAAGAGGAACGGCGCACCACCCGCAGGGACGGGTACGGCATCTGACACCTCGGCGGGTCAAGGGCCGAACCCCGGATACCGGACACAAGCACCGGAGCGGTACAGGACCCCCGGCACGGCATGCACAGGGCAAGCACCGACAACCTTGAGCATTCCGTAACCGGGGGCATCTTGTGTGTTTGTGTGAATGGCGTGAAGAATTGGAGGCCTGAGGCCCGGGGGGGAGCAGTGCCGGGCCGTACCACCTGCGCCTCGGGGGGCTCCACGTGCTCGACCTCGCAGCGCCGGCGTCCGCCCGGGCCCACGACCGGCGCCGGCGGATCTCCGGCCGCCACGCCGCTCGCCGCGCCCACGCCGCCCCCGAGCAACCCGGGCCCGAGCCGCGCCTCGCGGCGCTGATACCGGCCCACAACGAGCAGGACCGCATCGCGGCCGCCATCCAGGGCCTGTGGAACCAGACCCGGCCCCCTGACCTCGTCGTGGTCGTCGCGGACAACTGCACCGACGACACCGCCCTCGTCGCCGAAGCCCACGGCGCCCAGGTCTTCCACACCCAGGGCAACACCCACAAGAAGGCCGGCGCCCTCAACCAGGCCATCGCCTGGATGCTGCCGCACCTGGACGACCGTGACCTGCTGCTGGTGCAGGACGCGGACACCGTCCTCAACCCGTGGTTCGCCGAGACCGCCCGCGCCACCTTCAACCGCAGGGTCGGCGCCGTCGGCGGCGTCTTCTACGGGGAGGAGGGCGGCGGCTTCCTCGGTCTGCTCCAGCGCATGGAGTTCCACCGCTACGCGTGGGAGCTGGAACGCACCGGCGGCAAGGCGCAGGTCCTCACCGGCACCGGCACCATGTTCCGCGCCCGGGTGCTGCGCGAGGTGCGCTCCGCCCGCCGCGCCGGCGTGATCGGCGGCGGCACGAGCTACTACAGCCTCGCCTCGCTCACCGAGGACGACGAGATGACCAAGGCGGTCAAGACCCTCGGCTACCGCGCCATGTCCCCGGCCGGCTGCGCGGTCACCACCGAGGTCATGCCGACCCTGGGCAAGCTGTGGCACCAGCGCCTGCGCTGGCAGCGCGGCGCGCTGGAGAACCTCCGCGACTACGGCTGGACGCGGGTCACCGCCCGCTACTTCGCCCAGCAGTTCCTGATGGGCTTCGGCGCGCTGTCCTTCCTCGTGTACCTGACCTTCATGATCACGTTCACGACGCTGTACGGCTGGCCCGGCTTCTCCCCGTTCTGGACCGCGATCGGTCTGCTCTTCATGGTCGAGAAGACCGTCTCCGTGCGCCGCGCCGGACCCCGGGCCGTCCTGGTCGCGGCGCTGATGATCCCGGAGATGCTCTACGACCTGTTCCAGCACGCCGTCTACTTCTCCTCGCTGTGGGGCCTGGTGCGCCGCAGCGAGGAGAAGTGGGTGGCCACCTGAACCGCCCCCCACGCACCAACGCACCACACCCTCTAGGAGAACGACCATGTACGGAAGAGTGATCGGCGCCGGTTCCACCGGTGCGGGCGGTGCCACCCTGGCCGCCACCGGCCTGTGGATCAACAGCATGGCGCTGATGGTCACGGCCACCACGCTGGTGGCCGCGGGCCTGGCCCTCTACAAGCTGGCGCCGCGCCCGCGCCGCCGCTGACCGCGACGCCTGGTCCAGGCGACAGGCCCTAGGAGGCGTCCAGGCCCGCCGGCACCAGCGGCAGCCGGTCCGTGCCGCCCTCGGTGACACGGACCGGGACGCTCCACTCCTGCTGGTGTACGCGGCGGGCCGGGTACTCGGCGGCAGGGGCGTCGTCGAGCCACCGACCGTCACGACAACGCGTGCCCCGTCGTCGCGTCCACGTGGTCCGGTACCTCGTCGTGGCGGTCGCCGACGGTGGAGGTGCCGGTGGGTTCGAGGACGAGGATCTCGGTCGGGGCCGGGGCGTACGGCTTGTGTTCGGTGCCGCGGGGGACCGTGAAGACCGAGCCCTTGGGGAGGACGACCGTGCGTTCGCCGTCCTTCTCGCGCAGGGCGATGTGGAGTTCGCCGTCGAGGACGAGGAAGAACTCGTCGGTGTCGTCGTGGACGTGCCAGAGGTGCTCGCCGTCGACCTTCGCGACGCGTACGTCGTAGTCGTTGACGGTGGTGACGATGCGAGGGCTCCACACGTCGGTGAAGGACGCGAGGGCCCGGGGCAGGGAGATGGGTTCCATGGGCTCATCGTGGGGTGTGCCGGGGCACCCTGCGAGTGCTAGAAATCGCATATGCCGCAAGGATCCTCTCAGCGCCGCCCGCACCGGGTCGCCGTGATCGTCGACGAGGGCACCAACCCCTTCGAGGTCGGTGTCGCCACCGAGCTGTTCGGACTGCCGCGCCCCGAACTCGGGCTGGAGCGGCCGCTGTACGACGTCACGTTGTGCACACCGGCACCCGACGTGCGGATGAACCACGGCTTCTTCACCCTGACCGGGGCGGCCGGCCTCGACGCGGTGGACGACGCCGACACCCTCGTCGTACCCGGCCGTCCGGACAACGTCGTCCCGCGCGGGGCCGCCGTACTCGACGCGATCCGCCGCACGCACGCGCGTGGAGCCCGCGTCCTGAGCTTCTGCACCGGCAGCTTCGCGCTCGCCGAGGCCGGGCTGCTGGACGGGCGGCGGGCCACGACCCACTGGCTGTGGGCCGATTCGTTCCGCGAACTGCATCCGAAGGTCCTGCTGGAGCCCGACGTGCTGTTCGTCGACGAGGGCGACGTCCTCACCGCCGCCGGCAGTGCCGCCGCACTCGACCTCGGGCTGCACCTGTGGCGCCGCGACCACGGCGCCGAGATCGCCAACCACGTCTCCCGGCGGCTGGTGTTCGCCGCCCACCGGGACGGCGGCCAGCGGCAGTTCGTCGAGCGGCCGGTGCCTGACGTGCCCGACGAGTCGCTCGGTCCGCTGATCGCGTGGGCGCAGGAACGGCTGGGGCAGCCGCTGACGGTGGCGGACCTGGCGGCCCGGGCGGCGGTGTCGCCGGCCACCCTGCACCGGCGCTTCCGCGCCCAGCTCGGGACGACCCCGCTGGCCTGGCTGACGGGGGAGCGGGTGGCGCTCGCCTGCCGGCTGATCGAGCGCGGCGAGGAACGGCTGGACATCGTCGCTCACAGGAGCGGCCTCGGGACGGCCGCGAACCTGCGCGCACGCGTGCGGCGCGAGACCGGACTCAGCCCGTCGGCCTACCGGCGGCGTTTCGGATCGCCTGCCGGGGAAGCGCTCATGGCATGAGATTCCTCGTACGCGACCGGCTCCTCGGCATCGGTGACGACTACTGGATCGAGGACGACCGTGGCAACAAGGTGTTCCTCGTCGACGGCAAGGCCATGCGGCTGCGGGACACCTTCGAGCTGAAGGACACCCAGGGGCGCGTCCTCGTCGACATCCACCAGAAGATGCTCGCCCTGCGCGACACCATGGTGATCGAACGGGACGGCGAACCCCTGGCCCGGATCACACGCAAACGCCTGTCCCTGCTGCGCAACCACTACCGCGTGTCCCTGGCCGACGGCAGCACCGAACTGGACGTCAGCGGCAAGATCCTCGACCGGGAGTTCGCCGTCGAGTACGACGACGAACTCCTCGCCGTCATCTCCCGACGCCGGCTGCACGTCCGCGAGACGTACGGCGTGGACGTCGTACGAGAGGACGCCGACCCGGCGCTGCTGATCGCGGTGGCGGTGTGTGTGATCCATCTGGCGGAGAAGGAACGGGAGGACTGAGCCGGCTCAGCGGCGCGGGGCGGGCAGTCCCAGCACCCGGTCCTTCAGCGCCGGGAACTGCTCCCGCGTCGTCGCGACCTTCCCGGGGTCGAACTCCACCGTGAGGATCTCCTCGTCGGACCCCGCCTCCGCCAGCACCGCGCCCCACGGATCGACCACGATCGAGTGACCCGCCTGCGGAACTCCGGCGTGCGTCCCGGCCGTTCCACACGCGAGCACGAACGCCTGGTTCTCCACCGCCCGAGCCTGGGCCAGCAGCGTCCAGTGCGCCCGGCGGCGCTCCGGCCAGCCCGCCGGGACCACCAGGGTCTCGGCGCCCGCGTCGACGAGACCGCGGAAGAGTTCGGGGAAACGGAGGTCGTAGCAGGTCGCCACGCCGACGGTCGTGTCGGGCAGACGCACCGTCACCAGGTCCTCGCCCGCGCCCATCAGCACGGCCTCGCCCTTGTCGAAGCCGAAGCGGTGGATCTTGCGGTAGGAGGCGGCCAGATCGCCGGACGGCGCGAAGAAGAGGGAGGTGTTGTACAGCGTCCCGTCCGAGGCGCGCTCCGGAATCGAACCGGCGTGAAGCCAGACGCCCGCGTCGCTCGCCGCCTTCGCCATGGCCTCGTACGTCGGTCCCTGGAGGGGCTCGGCCGCGCTCCCGAACTCCTCGAAGGCGAACGCCCCGGTGGTCCACAGCTCGGGCAGTACGACGAGGTCGGCGCCCGCCTGGTCCCGTACCAGCGAGGCCGTGCGCCGCCGCCGGGAGTCGACCGATTCGCCCTCGTCCACAGCGATCTGGATCAAAGAGGCGCGCACACTACCACCGTCCTGGCATTCGAGCCGTCCACACGGGCCTACGATCGTCACACGAAAGCACTGCCGGGGTGCCTCACAGCAGCGTAACTTAGCGTTTCGAGACACCCGCCGACAGCCACCTCCCGCAGGCAACGCCGCCGCCACCACCGCCCGAGTACCGACCGCCGAGGGGTCCCGTTCCGTGAGTCTGCATCCCACCCTCCAGCCCTACGCCGACGCCTGGACCCACTCCATCGACGCGATATCCGAGCTGGTGCAGCCGCTTGTGGAGGGCGAGTGGAACCGGCGCACCCCCTGCCCCGGCTGGTCGGTCCGTGACGTGGTCTCCCATGTCATCGGCCTGGACTGCGAGATGCTCGGCGACCCGCGCCCCATCCACACGCTGCCGCGCGACCTGTTCCACGTCACCAACGAGTACCAGCGCTACATGGAGATGCAGGTCGACGTCCGCCGTCACCACACGGCACCGGAGATGACGTCCGAGCTGGAGTACGTGATCATCCGCCGCAACCGCCAGCTGCGCAACGAGTCGCGCGACCCCGGCCACAAGGTGCGCGGCCACGTCGGCACCGAGCTCACCCTCGAAGAGGCCATGCGCAACCACGCGTTCAACGTGTGGGTGCACGAACAGGACCTGCGCGCCGCCCTCGGCCGCCCCGGCAACCTCGACTCCCCCGGCGCGCACATCGCGCGTGACGTGCTTCTCGCCGCCCTCCCGCGGCTGGTGGCGGAGGACGCGGGTGCGCCCCGCAGCTCGGCGATCGTCATCGACGTGCACGGCCCCGTCGAGTTCCTGCGCACCATCCGCGTCGACATCCAGGGCCGCGGCACCCTCGAGACGGCCCCCGCGCTCGGCCCGGCCGCCACCCTCACCCTCGACTGGGAGACCTACGTCCGCCTCGCCTGCGGCCGCGTCACCCCGGAGGCGGTCGCGGACCGGGTGAAGGCAGAGGGGGACCCGCAGCTCACGGGGGCGATCCTGCGGAACTTCACGGTCACGCCGTAGCGTCGGGAGGCGGGCGGTGTGCGCCCGGGCGCCAGGCACCTGGCAACGGGCAACGGGCAGCGGTGCCGGACCGCTCAGGCACCGGGTGCCTACACAGGCACGTGCACCGTCTCCACCCGGCTCGCCACCAACCGCTCCCGTTCCCTGCGTGCCGCCCGCCCGCGCAGCCGCAGGATCTGACTGACGCCCACCGCCTGGAGCACGAACACCGAGGAGAACGCGACGCGATAGTCGTCCCCGGTCGCGTCCAGCAGCACCCCGATCGCGAACAGCGTCGTCATCGAGGCGACGAAACCCCCCATGTTCGTGATCCCGGACGCCGTCCCCTGCCGCTCCGGCGGGTTCGCCGGCCGCGCGAAGTCGAAGCCGAGCATCGACGCCGGCCCGCACGCCCCCAGCACCGTGCACAGCACGACCAGCAGCCACATCGGCGCCCGCTCGCCCGGATACGCCAGCGTCACGGCCCACATCAGCGCCGTGGCACCCACGGTTGCCAGGGCCAGCGGCAGCCGCGCCCCGTGGTGCCGGGCGACGACCTGCCCGTAGACCAGCCCGACGACCATGTTGGACAGCACGACGAGCGTCAGCAGTTCGCCGGCCGTCGCCCGCGACAGCCCCTGCGCCTCGACCAGGAACGGCATCCCCCACAGCAGCAGGAACACCATCGCGGGGAACTGGGTCGTGAAGTGCACCCACAGCCCTAGCCGGGTCCCCGGCTCCCGCCAGGACGCGGCGATCTGCCGCCGTACGTAGGCCGCGCCCTGGTGCGGGAACGGCTCCGGCTCGTGCCCCGCGGGGTGGTCCTTCAGGAAGAGCAGGAGCAGGACGAGGACGACGACACCGGCGAGCGCGCTGCCGGCGAACGCCGCCGTCCAGCCGATGCCGTGCAGCAGGCGGGCCAGTACGAGGGTGGAGACGAGGTTGCCCGCCATGCCGGCCAGTCCCGCGAACTGCGCGACCATCGGCCCGCGACGGGCCGGGAACCAGCGGGTGCCGAGCCGCAGCACGCTGATGAAGGTCATCGCGTCGCCGCAGCCGAGCAGCGCGCGTGAGGCAAGGGCCATGCCGTACGAGGGGGAGAAGGCGAAGCCGAGCTGTCCGGCGGTGAACAGGACCACGCCCAGGCCCAGCACCTTCTTCGTGCCGAGCCGGTCCACCAGCAGACCGACGGGGATCTGCATGCCCGCGTAGACGAGGAGCTGGAGGATCGAGAAGGTCGACAGGGCGGAGGCGCCCACGTGGAACCGGTCGGCGGCGTCCAGGCCGGCGACTCCCAGGGACGTACGGAAGATGACGGCGACGAAGTAGACGGAGACGCCGATGCCCCAGACGGCCATGGCGCGGCGGCCGCCCGGCGGGTCACCCGGAAGGGTGGCGGAGCTCATCGGACCTCCCCCCGGGCCAGATGGGAGAACCAGCCGACGTGCCGGTGGACGACGGCGACGGCGGCCTCCGCGTCCCCGGAGCGCAGGGCCTCGAGGATCTCCTCGTGCTCGGCGAGGGTCTTGGCGATGCGGTCGGGGTGCGAGTGCAGGACGGCGACGCCCATGCGCAACTGGCGGTCGCGCAGCTGGTCGTAGAGCCGGGAGAGGATCTCGTTGCCGCCGCTGCGGACGATCTCGGCGTGGAAGCAGCGGTCGGTGACGGCGGCGCCTGCGAGATCTCCCGCGGCGGCCTGGGCCTTCTGCCGGTCGAGCAGTTCCGTCAGTCGTTCGACGAGCCCGGCCGGTGCGGGTACGGCCTTGCGCGCCGCGTGCTCCTCCACCAGCAGCCGGGTCTCGACCACGTCCTTGATCTCCTGGGCGGAGACGGGCAGGACGAGGGCTCCCTTTTTCGGGTAGAGCTTGATGAGCCCTTCCGCCTCCAGCCGCAGCAGCGCCTCGCGCACCGGCGTGCGGGAGACTCCGACGGCCTCGGCCAACTCGCCCTCGGTGAGGAGGGTGCCGCCCTCGTAGCGGCGGTCGAGAACCCCCTGCTTGACGTGGGTGTACACGCGATCGGCTGCGGGTGGGGACTTGACGGCCAGGCTCATGCCCACAGCTTAGATACAACACGTACGCATGACGGTGACCGTCCAGGATGCGGACCGGAACCTCATCCGCCGGTAAAAAACGGGAATCCGCCTCAGCAGCCGCACAACCTTCTGTGCTAGTTACGTGTCACACACCTGCGGCCCCATATTCTTTGAACACGTCAACTCGGCCGCACTTCAGGGGCATTCGACACAATCGGGGTATCTCAGTTGATAACCGGCATCAAGGACGGCCTCCAGGTCGTCCGCATCCGCCGAGCCGCCGCTGTCTCCGTGACCGCAGGCGCCATGCTCGCGACCGGAGCCCTCACCGTGGCACCCGCGCAGGCCGCCACCGCGCCCACGATCGTCGCCAAGGGCGGCTACGTGATGAACAACGCGAACGGCTCTGGGCTGTACAGCAAGGCCGCGAACACCAAGCGCTCCACCGGCTCCACCACGAAGATCATGACCGCCAAGGTCGTGCTCGCGCAGTCGAACCTCAACCTCGACAGCAAGGTCACGATCCAGAAGGCGTACAGCGACTACATCGTGTCGAAGGGCGCCTCCTCGGCCCGCCTGATCGTCGGCGACAAGGTCACCGTCCGTCAGCTGCTGTACGGGCTGATGCTGCCGTCCGGGTGTGACGCCGCGTACGCGCTCGCCGACAAGTTCGGCTCGGGCTCGACGCGGGCGGCGCGTGTGAAGTCGTTCATCGGCAAGATGAACACCCAGGCGAAGAACCTCGGGCTGACCAACACGCACTTCGATTCCTTCGACGGCATCGGCAACGGCGCGAACTACTCGACGCCGAAGGACCTGACGAAGCTCGCCAGCAGCGCGCTGAAGAGCTCGACGTTCCGCACGATCGTCAAGACGAAGAAGTACACCGCCAAGACGATCACCAAGACCGGCTCCACCCGCACCATGCCGACGTGGGAGAACACGAACACTCTCCTCAACAGCTACAGCGGCACGATCGGCGTCAAGACCGGCTCCGGCACCGAGGCCAAGTACTGCCTCGTCTTCGCGGCCACCCGCAACGGCAAGACGGTCATCGGCACGGTCCTCGCCTCCACGAGCGCCAGCCAGCGTGCGACGGACGCGACGAAGCTGCTCAACTACGGCTTCGCCCGGCTCGGCTGACCCTGCGCCAAGCGGTCACCACATCCGGGTAAAGGGCCCCCCGCCGGCGGCGGGGGGCCCTCACCATGTCGGTCGTGACCCCTCCCACGACCGGCCTGCGCCCCGCCGGCCCCGACGACCTGGACGCCATCACCGACCTGCACTCCGAGGCCCGTACCGCGTACTACCGCGCGGGCGGCTGGTCGGAGCCGGAACTCACCACGGCCGAGACGTGGTGTGACCGCCGGGCCGCCTGGCAGCGCGCCCTCACGGGCGGCCACCGGCACATCCTGTGCGCCCTGCGCGACGGCGACCTGACGGGCGTCGTGTCGATGGGCCCGCCCGCGGACACCGACCTGGATGCCACGACGGCAGGACAGCTGTACCAGATCCACGTGCGCCCCGACTGCTGGGGCCAGGGCGTCGGCAGCCGGCTCCACGCCGCCTACGTGCGCTTCCTGCACGAGTCCTCCCTGCACACGGGAGTGCTCGAGGCCTGGGAACGCAACACCCGCGCCCACGCCTTCTACGCCCGCCACGGCTGGCACCAGGACGGACACCGCAGGCCCGGCCCTGGCGGCGCGGACTACGTGCGCCTGCGGCTGCGGACCCCGGGCGGCGAGGGCTGAACCTCCGGGCAGGGCACGAGTCGTGTGTCCCACGCGCGGTGCGTGGGACACGCGGCCGAGTGCCGCTACGCCCAGGTGATCAGCCGCTTCGGCTGCTCCAGGATCGCCGCGACGTCCGCAAGGACCTTGGAGCCCAACTCGCCGTCCACCAGACGGTGGTCGAAGGAGAGCGCCAGTGTCGTCACCTGGCGTGGCTTCACCTTGCCCTTGTGGACCCACGGCTGGAGCCTGATCGCGCCGACCGCGAGGATCGCGGACTCGCCCGGGTTGAGGATCGGCGTGCCGGTGTCGACGCCGAAGACGCCGACGTTGGTGATGGTCACCGTGCCGCCCTGCATGGCGGCGGGGGACGTCTTGCCCTCCCTCGCCGTCGACACCAGGTCGCCCAGGGCCTCCGCCAGCTGGGGCAGGGTCCGCTCGTGGGCGTCCTTGATGTTCGGGACGATCAGGCCGCGCGGGGTGGCGGCCGCGATGCCCAGGTTGACGTAGTGCTTGCGCACGATCTCCTGGTTGGCCTCGTCCCAGGACGCGTTGACGTCCGGGTTCCGCTTGATCGCGACCAGCAGGGCCTTGGCGACCAGCAGCAGCGGGTTGACCCGCAGGCCCTCCATCTCCTTGTCCCGCTTGAGCTCCTCGACCAACTTCATGGTGCGGGTCACGTCGACGGTTACGAACTCCGTGACGTGCGGGGCCGTGAAGGCCGAGCCGACCATCGCCGCGGCCGTCGCCTTGCGGACGCCCTTCACCGGGACACGGGTCTCACGGGAGGTGTCGTACGTCGCCGTCGGCGCGGCGACAGCCCGCTGCTCCACAGGCTCGGGCACCGGAGCCTGCGCCGGTGCCGCGGGAGCCGCCGCCGCGTGCACGTCCTCCCGGGTGATGACGCCGTCCGGGCCGGACGGGACCACCGTCGTCAGGTCCACGCCCAGGTCCTTCGCCAGCTTGCGCACCGGCGGCTTGGCCAGGGGGCGCTCCTTCACGGGCACGGCGGCGCCACCGTGGCCGTTCAGCTCCGCCTGGATCACCGTCGACGCCTCCTGGGCCGGGATCTCCGGGCCCTTGCGGGGGCGGCGCTTGGTGGAGGAGGCAGCCACGCCGTAGCCCACCAGGACCGGCTGGCGGCCGGAGCCGGCCGGCTTCGGCTCCTGAGGCTTCGGCTCCTGAGGCTTCGGCTCCGCGACGGCGGGTGCCGGCGTCGCCTCCGCGGCCGCGCCGCCACCCGCCACGTCCACCGCGATGATCGACGTGCCCACGTCGACCGTGGTGCCCTCGGCGAAGTGCAGTTCCCGGACGACCCCGTCGTAGGGGATGGGCAGTTCGACGGCCGCCTTCGCCGTCTCGACCTCGCACACCACCTGGCCGTCGGTGACCGTGTCACCGGGCTGGACGTACCACTTGAGGATCTCGGCCTCGGTGAGCCCCTCGCCCACGTCCGGCATCTTGAACTCGCGTACGGAAGCTTCCGTCATCGTCGTCACGACCCTCTCCTCAGTACGCCAGGGCACGGTCGACGGCGTCGAGCACCCGGTCCAGGCCCGGCAGGTACTCCTCCTCGAGACGGGCCGGCGGATACGGGGCGTGATAACCGCCGACCCGCAGCACCGGGGCCTCCAGGTGGTAGAAGCAGCGCTCGGTGATCCGGGCGGCGATCTCCGCGCCCGAGCCGAAGAACACCGGGGCCTCGTGGACCACGACCAGGCGGCGGGTCTTCTCCACCGAGGCCTGGATCGAGTCGAAGTCCAGGGGCGACACCGAACGCAGGTCCAGGACCTCCAGGGACCTGCCCTCCTCGGCGGCCGCGTCGGCGACCTCACGGCAGAGCTTCACCATCGGGCCGTAGGCGGCGAGGGTCAGATCGGTGCCCTCGCGGACGACCTGCGCCTTGTGCAGCGGGCCCGGGATCGCCTCGGTGTTCACCTCGCCCTTGTCCCAGTAGCGGCGCTTGGGCTCGAAGAAGATCACCGGGTCGTCGCTCTGGATGGCCTGCTGCATCATCCAGTAGGCGTCCGACGAGTTGGACGGGGAGACCACCTTCAGGCCGGCCACGTGGGCGAACAGCGCCTCGGGGGACTCCGAGTGGTGTTCGACGGCTCCGATGCCACCGCCGTACGGAATGCGGACGACGACCGGCATCTTGACCTTGCCGAGAGCGCGCGCGTGCATCTTCGCGAGCTGCGTGACGATCTGGTCGTACGCCGGGAAGACGAAGCCGTCGAACTGGATCTCCACCACCGGGCGGTAGCCGCGCAGCGCGAGGCCGATGGCCGTGCCGACGATGCCGGACTCGGCGAGCGGGGTGTCGATGATCCGGCTCTCGCCGAAGTCCTTCTGCAGGCCGTCCGTCACGCGGAAGACGCCGCCGAGCTTGCCGACGTCCTCGCCCATGACGAGGACCTTGGGGTCCGCTTCCAGGGCCGTGCGCAGCGACTCGTTGATCGCCTTCGCCAGCGCCAGGTTCTTGACCGACTCTGTCTGCGTCATCTCAGTTACCCCCCTCTGCGTCGGCGAACGACGCCTGGTAGGCGGCGAACTGCGCCCGCTCCTCGTCCACCAGCGCATGCCCGTCCGCGTACGCGTGCTCGAAGATGGCGAAGTGGTCCGGGTCCGGCATGGCACGAACCGCTTCGCGCACTCGCCTGCCCAACGCCTCGCTCTCGGCCTCGAGTTCCGCGAAGAATCCCTCGTCCGCGTGGTTTGAGGCCTCAAGGAACCGGCGAAGGCGCAGGATCGGGTCCTTCGCCTCCCAGGCCTCGCGCTCCTCGTCGGCCCGGTACTTCGTCGGGTCGTCGGAGGTGGTGTGGGCTCCCATGCGGTACGTGTACGCCTCGACCAGCGTCGGCCCCTCACCGTTGCGGGCGCGCTCCAGGGCCCACCGGGTGACGGCCAGGCTGGCCAGCACGTCGTTGCCGTCGACACGGACGCCCGGGAAGCCGAAGCCCTGGGCGCGCTGGTAGAGCGGGACGCGGGTCTGCCTCTCGGTGGGCTCGGAGATGGCCCACTGGTTGTTCTGGCAGAAGAACACCACGGGGGCGTTGTAGACCGCGGAGAACGTGAAGGCCTCCGCGACGTCGCCCTGGCTGGAGGCGCCGTCGCCGAAGTAGGCGATGACCGCCGAGTCCGCGCCGTCCTTGGCCACGCCCATCGCGTAGCCGGTGGCGTGCAGCGTCTGCGAGCCGATGACGATCGTGTAGAGGTGGAAGTTGTTGCCGTTCGGGTCCCAGCCGCCGTTGTTCACGCCGCGGAACATGCCGAGCAGGTTGGTCGGGTCCACCCCGCGGCACCAGGCGACCCCGTGCTCGCGGTAGGTGGGGAAGACGTAGTCGTCGTCGCGCAGGGCCCGGCCGGAGCCGATCTGGGCGGCCTCCTGGCCGAGCAGCGACGCCCACAGGCCCAGCTCGCCCTGGCGCTGCAGGGAGGTGGCCTCGGCGTCGAAGCGGCGGGTGAGCACCATGTCGCGGTACAGGCCGCGGAGCTCGTCGGGGGTGATGTCGGCGACGTACTTGTCGTACGCGGCGGTCCCCGCGTTCTGGACGCGCTCGCCCTCGGGCGTCAGCAACTGGACGAGTTCAGGCTCGGTGCCCGGCGACTTCCTCGCGGTCGCGCGCTTGCCGGCCGTGCTCTTCGTACCGGTCGTACCTGCGCTGCGTCGCGGTTTGCGCGGGGCAGTGCTCTCCACGGTCACGTGTGCTCCTCCGTCGGTCCGGCTACCCGGGTTCGCCGGGTGCCAGTGCGGCTCACCTGCGGCCCTCCGGACGCACGGGGTGGGTGCGGCTCGTTCGGGGACAGGCGTGACAAGGTGCCCCGGCGAGCGCCCTGCATCAGGCACGTTACCCAGTGCTCCACATTTCTGTGAAACCCCTCCTGACCTGCGATTTTGCTTGGATTTCCAAGTAAATCGAGAAATCGGGAAACAGTTCCTGGTCACAGCCTTGCAGGGGGCCGGAACAACGGCACGTTATCTCGGTGACCCAGGTCACGGGAAGAGTCTCCCTGAAGCAGGTGTCGGAGACGGGTATGACACCACCCGTGGGCGCGAAGACGGAAAAATCAGGTAAAGCCACTTCGGGCACATCCCGTGATCGAAAGCGACTGCCTGTGACAACGCCCAGCTCAGAGGCCTGAAATGTGCCCTAGCATCGGGCAGCGTGCCGCGCTCTTGTGTACCACCCCTCCTTCCCCACACGCCCCCGTTGGGCGCCCTCCTCCGCCAGTACTCCGCCGGGACCGCCCTCGCCTGTGAACCCGTAGACCAGGGGCTGCTCAACCGCGGCTACCGGCTCTGTACGACCCGCGGCCGCTACTTCCTCAAGCACCACTTCGACCCCGAGACCGCGGATCCCGCCGCGATCGTCCGCCAGCACCGGGCCACCCGGCGACTGGCCGACCTCGGCGTTCCCGTGGCGCCCCCGCTGACCGGCCGCGACGGCCGTACGGTCGCCGTGGTGGGCGGCCACGCCTACGCCCTGCACCCCTGGATCGAGGGCCGGCACCGTCACGGCGGCCAGCTCACCACCGCGCAGTGCGGACGGCTCGGGGCACTGCTGGGAGTGGTGCACGCGAGCCTGGAGCGCGTCATGCCGACCCACGCGCGGGCGCGCACCGGCCCGGCCGCGAGCTCCGACCCCGCCGACACCTTCGCCCTCATCGAGGACCTCCTCGGCCGGGTCCGCCGTCACCGCCCCGCCGACAGCTTCGACGCGCTGGCCCGCCACCGGCTCCTGGAGCGACGCGCGCTCCTGGAACAGCACGCCGGCCGACGGCCCGCGCACGGCGGTTCGGTGGGCTGGGTGCACGGGGACTTCCACCCGTTCAACCTGCTCTACAAGGGGGACGCCCCCGCCGCGATCGTCGACTGGGACCGGCTCGGCGTGAAGCCCCGCGCGGAGGAGGCCGTCCGCGCCGCCGCGATCTTCTTCGTACGGCCCGCCGGGACGCTCGACCTGCCGAAGGTGCGGGCGTACGCGCGCGCGTACCGGCGCGCGGCCCGCGCCGCCCCCTCCACGCTCGCGGCGGCCGTGCACCGCGTGTGGTGGGAGCGCCTGAACGACTTCTGGATGCTGCGCTGGCACTACGAACGCGGTGACACCCGCGCGGATCCCCAGTTCCCGGCGGCCTCGGCACTCGCGGTGTGGTGGACACGGCACTACGACGCGGTGTGCGACGCCTTCTCGGACTGAGCGCGTCCCCTTCTGCGAGGGGGCCGCAGAAGCAGCACGCGCGCGTGGGGCCCGTTTCCGGGCCGCACGCGCGCGTATGCCGCTGGGGTCAGCCTGACGATCAGCCTCCGGTGCTGCCGCCGCTTCCCGCACCGCCCACGAGCGAGTCGCCCGTGGGCTCCTCGGTGGTCGGCTCCTCCGTGGGCTCCTCGGTGGTCGGCTCCTCCGTGGGCTCCTCGGTGGTCGGCTCCTCCGTCGGTTCGGTCGTCGGCTCCTCGGTGACGGGCTGCGACGGCAAGTACGAGGGCGTGTCCGACGGTGTGTAGCCGGGACCGCCCGTGCCCGTGCCGTCGTCCGTGGAGGTGTCCGTGGGCTGGTCGCTCGTGTCGTCGCTCGGCGTCTCGCTGGCCGTCTGGTCGTCGGTGGTCTGCGAGGTGGTCGGCGACTTGGTGGTGTCCGTGCCGCCCCCGTTGCCGCCACCGTTGTTGAGCGCGAGTGCGACGCCCGCCGCGATGGCGATCACCGCGAGCACGGCGAGGATCCACAGCTTGCCGCGGCCGCTGCCCCGGTTGCCGCCCCCCTCGAAGCCGCCGTCGTCCCCGCCGCCGTAGCCGGCGGGCAGGATCGGCTGCGGGATCTGCGTGGTGCCGGAGGCGTCGGGGTGCGGCAGCACGGCGGTGCCCGCGAAGCCCGCCGCCGGGGTCTGCCGGCCGTCGTGCATGTCGACGGGGCCGGTGTTCCAGGTGCCGGTGTGGCCGCCCTGCTCGTACAGCATCTGCAGGCCGTACTGGACCAGGCCGCGCATCTCCTCGGCTGTCTGGAAACGGTCGTCCGGCTCCTTCGCCAGCGAGCGCATGACGAGCCCGTCGAGCTCCGGCGGGACGGCGTCGGAGACCTCCGACGGAGGCGTCGGGATGTCCTGGACGTGCTGGTAGACGACCGACAGCGGGGTCTCGCCGGTGAACGGCGGGCGCAGCGCGAGCAGTTCGTAGAGCAGGCAGCCCGTGGCGTACAGGTCGGAGCGGTGGTCGACGGCCTTGCCGAGGGCCTGCTCCGGGGAGAGGTACTGAGGGGTGCCCATGACCATGCCGGTCTGGGTCATCGTCGTGGACGCGCCGTGCAGGGCACGGGCGATGCCGAAGTCCATCACCTTCACCGCGCCGTTGTGCGTGATGATGACGTTGGCCGGCTTGATGTCGCGGTGCACGATGCCGTGCTGGTGCGAATAGGCGAGCGCCTCGAGGACGCCCGAGACGATGATGAGGGCCTGCTCGGGGCCCGGCGCCTCGGCGTTGAGGAGGAGGTCGCGGATGGTCCGCCCCTCGACGATCTCCATCACGATGTAGGGGACGGACTGGCCGCCCACGAAGTCCTCGCCGGAGTCGTACACGGCGACGATCGAGTGGTGGTTGAGCCCGGCGACCGACTGTGCCTCGCGCGTGAAGCGGGCCTTGGAGACGGGGTCCTCGGCGAGGTCGGCGCGCAGCAGCTTGACCGCCACGGTGCGTCCGAGGCGGACGTCCTCGGCGGCGAAGACCTCGGCCATGCCGCCCCGGCCGAGTCTGCGGGTCATCCGATATCGGCCGTCGCCGACCAGTCCGCCGTTACCCCACAGTTCCGGCGCATCTGACATCCCGCCGCCAGTCGCCTCGGGGTCGGACGGGCCCTGAGCGCGCTGCTGCTGTGCCATCAGTCCTCGCCGTCGTTTCTGCCCGCGGTGCGCGCGGTGTTGTTACGGTCTCCGTCGGCCACGCTACAGCCTCCGCGCAAGCCTCCGGTCCGGGAAGACCCCGGGGACCGGCCCGTGACGGACCGGCCATCAAACCCGTAGTAAGTGCCGGCGTGCAAATTCTGTGTACCGGGCGTACGCCCGCTGTAACGCTTGCGCGACCTTTCTTTCGCGTACGGTCACGGAACGGGCACCGCGCTTGACGTGTCCGTACCCTCCGGCAGACTTGGCCGGGAATAGCACTTTGGATCAATGGCACGCACGGCGCCTGAAGGCCTACGGGGGACGCAGAGACATGAGCCAGGACGGCGCACAGGGCAGGTACGCGGGGCGGGCGATCGCCGGCGGCCGCTATCAGCTGCGCGACTTGCTCGGCGAAGGCGGCATGGCCTCGGTGCACCTCGCGTACGACTCCGTGCTCGACCGCCAGGTCGCCATCAAGACCCTCCACACCGAGCTGGGCCGGGAACAGGCCTTCCGCGAGCGCTTCCGCCGCGAGGCCCAGGCCGTGGCCAAGCTCACGCACACCAACATCGTCTCGGTCTTCGACACCGGCGAGGACGATCTGGACGGCTCCACGATGCCGTACATCGTCATGGAGTACGTCGAGGGCAAGCCGCTCGGCTCGGTCCTGAACGCGGACGTGCGGCAGTTCGGCGCGATGCCCGCCGACAAGGCCCTGAAGATCACCGCGGACGTGCTCGCCGCGCTGGAGATCAGCCACGAGATGGGCCTGGTCCACCGCGACATCAAGCCGGGCAACGTGATGATGACCAAGCGCGGCGTCGTCAAGGTGATGGACTTCGGCATCGCCCGTGCCATGCAGTCCGGCGTCACCTCGATGACCCAGACCGGCATGGTCGTCGGCACCCCGCAGTACCTGTCGCCGGAGCAGGCCCTGGGCCGGGGCGTCGACGCCCGCTCCGACCTGTACTCGGTCGGCATCATGCTGTTCCAACTGGTCACCGGTCGGCTGCCGTTCGACGCCGACTCGCCGCTGGCGATCGCGTACGCGCACGTGCAGGAGGAGCCGGTGGCCCCTTCCTCGATCAACCGTGCCCTGCCGCCGGCCGTGGACGCACTGATCGCCCGCGCCCTGAAGAAGAACCCGAACGAGCGCTTCCCGAGCGCCGAGGCCATGCGCGACGAGTGCCTGCGGGTGGCCGCGTCCTTCCAGGCCGCCGCGCCGAGCATCGTCCCGGGCGCGCCCGCGCAGAGCGGCTCGGGTGTCGGCTCCGCCGTGTTCCCGCCGGTCGACCAGGCGACGCCGGGACAGATGGGCAGCGTCCAGACGCCGTACCAGCCGACACCGGCGCCCCACTCGTACGGCACCCCGCAGCCGTCGGCGCCCGCTCCGGCGTACGGCTACCCGCAGCAGGCCGGCTACCAGACGCCCGGTCCGGCCCCGTACGCGCAGCAGCACCACTCGACCCCGCCGCCGTACAACATGACGCCCCAGACGGCCTCGACCGCCTCCGGCGGCGGCAACAAGGGCAACCGGCCCGTGATCATCGGGTCGGTCGTGGTGTCGCTGATCGCGGTCGGCGGGCTGGTCGCGGCGCTGCTGATGAACAGCGGCGGAAGCGACGACCCGAGCGCCGGCGGCACCACCAGCGCGTCGGCCTCCGCGACCAAGGCGGAGGGCTACCGCGGACCGGACACGGCGAAGACGGTCGAGAAGACCGAGTGCACGGAACCGGAGGAGTCGTACAACGACCCCGAGCAGGTGCGGATGCCGGACTTCTCGTTCAAGAACTGGGACTCGGTCCTGGACTGCCTCAAGGCGGCCGGGTGGCAGTACGACAAGACATCCGTGGACGAGAACACCTACGGCGACGGCACCGTCATGAAGCAGTACCCCGCCGCGGGGACGGACTTCGACCCGAAGAAGCCGCCGGAGATGCAGTTCGAGATCTCCACGGGCAACCCGGCGTGACGCCGGTGAGGTGAGAGCGGTGAAAGGGCCCGGCAGCCGATGGCTGCCGGGCCCTTCGCGTCCGTGGTCGGGTTGCCTGGCCTACAGGTAGGGGCCGCCCGAACGGCCGCCCGCGCGCGGGTCGTCGCCGCCCTCGAGGCCGCCGACGCCCGGCGGGAGGGCCCGGCGCATCTGCTCCAGCTGGGCACGCGCCGCCATCTGCTGGGCGAACAGGGTGGTCTGGATCCCGTGGAAGAGACCCTCCAGCCAGCCGACCAGCTGGGCCTGGGCGATCCGCAGTTCCGCGTCGCTGGGAACACCCTCGTCCGTGAAGGGCAGGGAGAGCCGCTCCAGCTCCTCGACGAGATTGGGAGCAAGCCCGTCCTCCAGCTCCTTCACCGAGCTGGCGTGGATCTCCTTGAGCCGGACCCGGCTCGCCTCGTCCAGGGGAGCCGCGCGGACCTCTTCGAGCAGCTGCTTGATCATGCTTCCGATCCGCATGACCTTCGCCGGCTGCTCGACCATCTCCGTCACCGGAACCTCGCGGGAGTCCTCGTCGCCTCCACCGCCGAGAGCCATTCCGTCCTGGCCCACGACCAGGATCTGGGGGTTCTCCGGCGACCGTTCGTTCCTCGGCATCTCCATGCCGCCATTCTCTCGCACGTGTACACCTCATCACCGTGGTGCCCCCGTTAAGGGCTGATCCACCGTTTCCAGGGGTCTCGGCCTTCGCATCGATCCTCTGGAGCAGCATGAAATGCCGGAAACATGGGCTGGTGCCAGGATTGTTCCGTGACTTCAAGGCTGCGATCGATGCGCTTGACATCGATGCGCGTGACAGGGGTGCTGATCGTGGCGGCGGTCGTCCTGCCGTACGGAGGCGGGTCGTCGTACGCCGCCCGGTGGTCGCCCACCGCCGCCGCTTCGGCCTCCGCGCCCCCGTCCGCCTCCGACCACCGTCCGGCCGCCGACCACCGTCCGGACTCCGGCTCCGAACCGGCGCCCGGGCCCTGGCGGGCCTCGACCTCTCCCCGGGTCTCCCCCGACGCCGAGCCGTCCCGGGCCGGGAGCCGGCCGGGCGAGGGGCGCGAGCGACCGGGGCGCCGGGACGAGCCGGCGCGGGCGGAGCCGGTGGACACGGACGCCGCCGTACCGGAGGAAGAGGGCGAGGGCGAGCAGGACACCGACGAGGGCGCGGGGCAGCGCGCGGACGAAGGCGCCGACGAGGGCGCGGACAGTGGCCTCGACAGCCGGGCGGACGGCGACGACACCGCCGTACCGCGGCCGCCGTTCGAGACCGCCGCCGTGCCTCCCGGTCAGCCGCGGCCGCCCGCCGAGCAGACCGTGGACCGAGCCGAAGGGCCCGCCGAGCCCGCACTGCGGATCCTGCCTCTCGGCAGCGGGCTGATCCTGGTGGGACTCGGCATGGGTCTCGCCTTCGTCGCACTGCGGGTGCGGCGGGCGGCCTCCTGATCCTCAGGCCCTGCGGCAGGTCCCGCATCACTGGTGCTACGGCGTGACGAGGAGGACCTTCCCGATGTGGCCGCTCTCCTCCACGACCCGGTGCGCGGCGCCCGCGTCACTCATCGGGAGTTCGCGGTCGACGATCGGGCGTACGTGACCGGCGTCGATCAGCGGCCACACGTGCTCGCGTACGGCCGCCACGATCGCCGCCTTCTCCTCGAGCGGGCGGGCACGCAGGGAGGTCGCGCTGATCGCGGCGCGCTTGCGCAGGAGTGCGCCGATGTTCAGCTCGGCCTTGACGCCGCCCTGCATGCCGATGATCGCGAGCCGGCCGTTGACGGCGAGGGCCTTGACGTTGCGGTCGAGGTACTTGGCGCCCATGTTGTCGAGGATCACGTCGGCGCCCGCCCCGTCGGTGGCCCGTGCGACCTCCTCGACGAAGTCCTGCTCCCGGTAGTTGACCAGGACGTCCGCGCCCAGCTCGGCGCAGCGCTCCAGCTTCTCCTTCGTGCCCGCCGTGACCACGACCTTGGCGCCGACCGCCTTGGCGAGCTGGATCGCCATGGTGCCGATGCCGCTGGAGCCGCCGTGCACGAGCAGGGTCTCGCCGGGACGCAGGTGGGCGATCATGAACACGTTCGACCAGACGGTGGCCACCACCTCGGGCAGCGCGGCGGCCTGGTGCAGGCCGACGCCCTTGGGCACGGGAAGCAGCTGGCCGGCCGGGACGGCGACCTTCTCGGCGTAGCCGCCGCCCGCGAGCAGCGCGCACACCTCGTCGCCGACGTTCCAGCCGGAGACGCCGGGGCCGATCCCGGCGATGCGTCCGGAGCACTCCAGACCGGGGTGGGGGGAGGCCCCGGGCGGCGGGTCGTAGAAGCCCTGCCGCTGCAGGATGTCGGCGCGGTTGACGGCACTGGCCGCCACCTCGACCAGGACCTCGCCCTCGCCGGCCACGGGATCAGGGGCCTCGCCCCACACCAGCGCCTCGGGTCCACCAGGTTCGGGAATCGTGATCGCATGCATGAGGGGGACGCTACCCCTCGGTCCACGGTCGGACCCGTGTCGGTCCTTCGGCCGATCCCTGAGAAATTCCTGTGCGCGACCGATGAGTTTGCGCGACCGTAAAGGTCTCCCCATGCGTAACCCAAGTGCGCGGAAGGACAACCACCATGAGCCAGCACACGTCCGGCCTGGCCATCGAGACCTCAGGCCTGGTGAAGACGTTCGGCGAGACACGGGCCGTCGACGGAGTCGACCTCGCGGTGCCGGCCGGCACGGTCTACGGCGTTCTCGGCCCGAACGGCGCCGGAAAGACCACCACCGTCAAAATGCTCGCCACCCTGCTCCGACCGGACGGCGGCGAGGCCCACGTCTTCGGGCACGACGTCGTCCGCGAGGCCGACGAGGTCCGCAGCCGGGTCAGCCTGACCGGTCAGTACGCCTCGGTGGACGAGGACCTCACCGGCGCCGAGAACCTGGTCCTGCTGGGCCGGCTCCTCGGACACCACAAGAAGGCCGCACGCGAGCGTGCCGGGCAGCTTCTGGAGGCCTTCGGCCTCACGGACGCGGCCGCGAAGCAGGTCAAGCACTACTCCGGCGGCATGCGGCGCCGGATCGACATCGCCGCCTCCATCCTCAATACCCCCGACCTGCTCTTCCTCGACGAGCCGACGACCGGCCTGGACCCGCGCAGCCGCAACCAGGTGTGGGACATCGTGCGAGCGGTGGTCGCCCAGGGCACCACCGTGCTGCTGACCACGCAGTACCTGGACGAGGCCGACCAGCTGGCGTCCCGGATCGCCGTCATCGACCAGGGCAAGGTCATCGCCGAGGGCACCAAGGGAGAGCTGAAGGCGTCCGTCGGCGCCGGTTCCGTCCATCTGCGCCTACGCGATCCCGCGCAACGGCCACAGGCGGAGGAGGTGCTGCGGCTGGCCCTGGAGGCCGACGTGCAGCTGGAACCCGACCCGGTCGCCCTGACGGCCCGCGTCGGCGGCGGGGCGGCGAACGGGCAGGGGGCGGCCGAGCAGGCGGCCCGGGCACTCGCCGAGCTGGCCCGCACCGGTGTCGTAGTCGACAACTTCTCCCTGGGCCAGCCCAGCCTGGACGAGGTCTTCCTAGCCCTGACCGGTCACGACACCCGTGACGCGCACGACGCCGACGACGCGAACGACTCGAAGGACGAGGTGGCGGCATGAGCACCGCGACGACCACGGAGACCAAGGACCTCGCCCCGGTCCGTGCCGATTCCCTCGCCGCGCTGCTCGTCGCGGGAGAGCGGCCGCCCCGGCCCAGCGCCCTGTCTGCCTCGCTGACCTTCGGCTGGCGGGCCATCCTCAAGATCAAGCATGTGCCGGAACAGCTCTTCGACGTGACGGCGTTCCCGATCATGATGGTGCTGATGTACACGTACCTGTTCGGGGGCGCCCTGGCCGGGTCCCCGAAGGAGTACATCCAGTTCCTGCTGCCGGGCATCCTGGTGATGTCGGTCGTGATGATCACGATGTACACCGGCGTCTCGGTGAACACCGACATCGAGAAGGGTGTCTTCGACCGGTTCCGCAGCCTGCCGATCTGGCGGCCGTCGGTCATGGTCGGCTATCTGCTCGGCGACGCCCTGCGCTACACGATCGCGTCCGTGGTGATGCTCACGGTCGGCATGCTCCTCGGCTACCGGCCGGACGGCGGGGTCGGCGGAGTGCTCGCCGGGATCGCGCTGCTGGTCGTGTTCTCGTTCGCGTTCTCGTGGATCTGGACGATGTTCGGGCTGATGCTGCGCACCGAGAAGTCGGTGATGGGCGTCAGCATGATGGTGATCTTCCCGCTGACCTTCCTGTCCAACGTCTTCGTCGATCCGAAGACCATGCCGGGCTGGCTGCAGGCGTTCGTCAACAACAGCCCGGTGACCCATGTGGCGTCGGCGGTGCGCGGCCTGATGGCGGGTGACTGGCCGGCCGCCGAGGTCGCCTGGTCGCTCGGCTGGGCCGGCCTGTTCATCGCGGTCTTCGGGCCGATCACGATGCGGCTGTACAACCGCAAGTGATCAGCCGCGGCCGATCAGCCTCGACTGATCAGCCGCGCGGCAGCGGGCGGACGTCGGGCGCGATCTGCGAGCCCGGCGTCGCCCGCGCGATCGTGATCAGCCGGTCCGTCAGCTCCAGCGTGCCGACGGCCGCGTCGTCGTAGCCCAGCACCCGGTGTCCGCGGATGACGCTCACCACCAGGTCGTCCGTCTCCCTCGGTTTCTTGCCCACCTCGGCCTTTATGACCGGCCGCTCCACGATGTCGAGCCCGCTGCCCTGCTGGATGAGGTCCTCCATCACCATGCCGGCCGCGGGGCTCAGCACGGACAGGCCGAGGAGCCGGCCGGCGGCGCTGGCACTGGTGATCACCGCGTCGGCGCCGGACTGCTTCAGGAGCGGGGCGTTCTCCTCCTCCCGCACCGCGGCGACGATCTTCGCGGCCTTGTTGAGCTGCCGGGCCGTGAGCGTGACGAGGACGGCCGTGTCGTCGCGCTGGGTCGCGATGATGATCTTCCGGGCCTTGTGCACCTCGGCCCGCTTGAGGACCTCGCTGCGGGTGGCGTCCCCGACGACCCCGGCGTATCCCTCCGCGGTCGCCGCGTCGATCACCTTGGAGCTCGGGTCCACCACGACGACCTGCTCCTTCTTCAGCCCCGTCGCGCACACGGTCTGGATCGCCGAGCGTCCCTTCGTGCCGAAGCCGACGACGACGGTGTGGTCACGCAAGGTGGACCTCCAGCGGTTGAGTCGCCACTCCTCACGCGTGCGCTCGGTGAGGACCTCCAGCGTGGTACCGACCAGGATGATCAGGAACAGCACGCGCATCGGTGTGATGACGAAGATGTTGGTGAAGCGGGCGGCGTCACTGACCGGCGTGATGTCACCGTAACCCGTGGTCGAGAGGGTGACGGTCGCGTAGTAGAAGGCGTCCAGGAAGTCGACGGAGCCGTCGGAGCTGTCGTTGTAGCCGTCGTGGTCGGCGTAGACGATCAGGGCCGTGGTCACGAGCAGCAACAGCGCCATGATGACCCGCCTGGCCACCTGCCGGAACGGGTGTTCCACCACCTTGCGGGGGAGCATCACCCGATGCGTCACAAGATGCTCGTCCGCCTGACGGGCGATCGCGTCTTGACCCGGAAGTTTCACGTGAAACACACCCCGATTCCGGCTGTGGCCCAGGGCAGGTCGAGCAGTTCCGTCTCCTGACCGGGCCGAGCCCCGCCCGGCGGTACGACGGCCAGGGCGTCGGCCGCCGCGATGCCCCTGAGCATCGCCGGGCCGTTGTAGTGCAGGGGCACGGCACTGTCACCGCGCAGGACCACGGGGATGAGCCGGGTGTCGTCCGGATGCCCGTGCACCTCGTCCCGTAGCGGCAGTGTGTACGGCTCCGGGGCGGGACGGGCCGCCAGGGCGCGCAGCAGCGGCTCGGCGAGGGTGAGCAGGCCGGAAACGGCCGCGAGCGGGTTGCCGGGCAGGCCGACGAGGTGCTGGCCCTCCTTGGTACGCGCCAGCAGCATGGGGTGGCCGGGGCGCACATCGACGCCGTCGACCAGGAGTTCGGCGCCGATGCGCCGCAGGGTGGGGTGGACGTGGTCGACCGGGCCGGAGGCGGTACCCCCGGTGGTGACGATCAGGTCGGCAGCCGAGGCGGTGAGGGCCTTGTGGAGTGCCTTGGCGTCGTCGCCGAGCCGCCGTACGGCGACGATCTCGGCGCCGAGTGCGCGCAGCCAGGGCGGGAGCATCGGGCCCAGCGCGTCCCGGATCAGACCGTCGTGCGGTCTGCCCTCGGTGAGCAACTCGTCACCCAGGACGAGGACTTCGACCCGGGGGCGCGGCACCGCGGTCACGGTGTCGTATCCGGCGGCGGCGGCGAGACCCAGCACCGCCGGGGTGACGAGGGTGCCGGCCGGCAGCAGTTGGTCACCGCTGCGGCACTCCTGGCCGCGCGGGCGGATGTCCTGGCCGTGCGCCATCTCGCGGGTGGTGTGGAGGTGGCCCTTGTCGTCGGTCCGGCCGTGCTCGCTGCGCAGGACGGCGGTGGTGTCGAGGGGGATGCGGGCGCCGGTGGCGATCCGGACGGCCTCGCCGTCGGTGAGTGGATCGGGCTCCGCGTGCCCGGCCAGCACCCCCTCGTCCCGGACGGCCCAGGGGCCCGGGCCGGCGACCGCCCAGCCGTCCATGGCGGAGGTGTCGAAGGAGGGCAGGTCGGTGAGGGCGCTGAGGGGTGCGGCCAGGGTGAGGCCCAGGGCGTCGTCGAGGGTGACGGAGACCGGGGCGCGGTGGGCTGTGCGGGCGGCGGCGCGGGCGGCGGTCGCGCGGGCCTCGGGCCAGGGGGTGGCCCGGTGGCGGGGCGCCGGTCGGCGAGCGGCCTCCTGGCGGCCGGCCCGCGGGGCGGGGGCGGGCACGTGGCCGCCGACAGGGTGGCCGTGGGCTTCGTTCACGAGGGCGAGTACCTCCTCCACGTCGAGGTCCTCGGAGTCCTCGGCGTCCTCGCCGGTCCGGGCGGCGCGGGCGGTCATCCGGCGTCCGGGCGGGTGTCGGGGGCGGCGTCCTCAGCCGCGTCCGGCTCGGCGGCGGCGGACTCCTCGGCCCAGCGGACGGCGAGGGCCGCGGCCTTGCGGGACGCCTCGGCCACCGCCTCGGGTCCTCCGCCGGCCCGTGCGGCCGCGTAGCCGACGAGGAAGGTGGTCAGGGGTGCCGCCGGCCTGGCCACGCCGTGGGCGGCGTCACGGGCGAGGTCCAGCAGCAGACCGGTGTCGACGTCGAGGTCGATGCCCAGCTCGTCCTTGACTGCGGAAATCCATTCATCCAACACGTGCCCATGCTCCCTGATGCGTGCCCTGGCGGTGGCGATGTCGTCCCAGGTGTCGCAGTCGAAGGACGCGACGGCGTCGGGGACGCGGGTGAGTTCGAGACCGGCGGTGAGCCGGCGCAGGGGCAGCCCGGTGGCGCCGCCGGACTCCGCGGCGCATGCGGCGAGCTCGCGGCGCAGGGCGGACGCGCGGTAGGCGGCCACGAGCGGCTGGTCGCGGTGGTCGGCGTCGGTGAGCAGCACACCGTCGGCGCCGGAAGTCCGCAGGGCGCCCAGCAGCCGCCGTACCGTCATCTCGCCGAGGAACGGCAGGTCCGCGGAGAGTACGACGACGTCCTCGGCGGTGGTGTGCCGCAGACCCGCGTCGAGTGCGGCCACCGGCCCGCCGCCGGGCGGCTCCTCGCGCGCCCACGTCACGGGGCGCGCGGTCGGCCTGGGGTCGGCGACGACGACGGTGGCACGCGCGTCGGCGCAGGCGGCCAGCACCCGGTCGAGCAGTGCCCGTCCGCCCACCCGCACACCGGGCTTGTCCGCCCCGCCGAGCCGCCGGGCGGCACCGCCGGCGAGCACGACGGCGTCGTACTCGGCGACAGCGGGCGGCGGCTGGTGGGCGGTCACCCCCCGAGTATGCGTGCCGCCGCGATCACAGGGAATGTGAGAGCGGCGACGCAATCACAGCGTGATCAGAGTGTGCGCAGCAGGACCGCCGGCTGTTCCACGCAGTCCGCCACGTACCGCAGGAAGCCGCCCGCCGTGCCGCCGTCGCACACCCGGTGGTCGAAGGTGAGCGAGAGCTGGACGACCTGGCGCACCGCCAGCTCGCCCTCGTGCACCCAGGGCTTGGGGATGATGCGGCCGACGCCGAGCATGGCGGCCTCGGGGTGGTTGATGATCGGTGTGGAGCCGTCGACCCCGAACACGCCGTAGTTGTTCAGCGTGAAGGTGCCGCCGGTGAGTTCCCGGGGGGTGAGGGTGCCGGCCCGGGCGGCCTCGGTCAGCCGGGCGAACTCCGCGGTCAGCGACTCCGCGTCCCGGGTGTGCGCGTCCCTGACGACGGGTACGACGAGCCCCCGCTCGGTCTGCGCGGCGAACCCGAGGTGCACGGCGTCCAGCCGGACGATCTCCCTGGCCTCCATGTCCACGGTGGAGTTGAGCTCGGGGTGCCGGGCCAGCGCCGCGGTGCAGATGCGGGCCAGCAGGGCGAGGAGGGAGATCTTCGGCCCGCCGCCGGCGTTCATCGTGGTGCGGGCCCGCATGAGTTCCGTGGCGTCGGCGTCCACCCAGCAGGTGGCGTCCGGGATCTCACGACGGCTGCGGGAGAGCTTGTCGGCGGCGGCGCCAAGCATGCCCTTGAGGGGGATGCGGGTGCTGCCGGCGGCTGTCGCGGAGGGGAGAGGCGGCGCGGGCGCGGGCGCCTCGGTGGTGGGGGCCGGGGTCGCGGGGGCGTGCGTCCCGGCGGTCGGCACCGCGGCCCGGCCCTGCGCGGCGGCGGCCCGCAGTGCGTACTCGACGTCCGCCCGCAGGATCAGCCCGTCGGGGCCTGAGCCGGTCAGCTCCCTGAGGTCGAGGCCGTTCTCCCGGGCGAGCCTGCGCACCAGCGGTGAGATCACCGGGACCGGGCCGTCCGCCGGCTCGAGGCCGGGGACGCGCCCGTCGGGGGCGACTGCGGTGGTGACGCCCTCCTCGGGCGCCGCGGGGGCGTCGAGGTGCCCGTTGGCCGACGCGGCCGTCGGCACGGGCTGCCCCGGCCGTACCCGGCGCCTGCGCGCCGGTGCTTCCGAGGTGCCGTATCCCACCAGCACGTTTCCCGAGCCCTCGGTCCGGCCGTCGGCGGCGGCAGGGCCCACCGCGACCGTCAGCAGCGGGGCGCCGACGGGCAGTTCCGTGCCCTCCTCGCCGAAGCGGGCGGTGACCACGCCGCCGTAGGGGCAGGGCACCTCCACCATCGCCTTGGCCGTCTCGACCTCGACGACCGGCTGGTCGACGGCGACGACGTCGCCGACCTGGACCAGCCAGCGGACGATGCCCGCCTCGGTCAGCCCCTCACCGAGGTCGGGGAGCTTGAACTCCAGCACCTGTGCCATCAGCCTTCCGCCTCCCACTGCAGGCGCCCCACGGCGTCCAGGATCCGGTCCACGCCGGGCAGGTGGTGACGCTCCAGCATCGGCGGCGGATAGGGGATGTCGAACCCGGCCACGCGCAGCACCGGTGCCTCCAGATGATGGAAGCAGCGCTCCGTGACCCGTGCCGCGATCTCCCCGCCCGGTCCGCCGAACCCGCCCGACTCGTGTACGACGACCGCTCGCCCGGTCCGCCGTACCGAGGCGCAGACCGTCTCGTCGTCGAACGGCACCAGGGAGCGCAGGTCGACGACTTCGAGGTCCCACCCCTCGTCCCGGGCCGCCTCGGCGGCTTCGAGGCAGACGGGCACGGACGGCCCGTACGTGACGAGTGTGGCGCTCCGGCCCGAGCGCCGCACCACCGCGCGGCCTATCGGTTCAACGGTCTGCGGGTCGTCCGGGTTCCAGGTGTCCTTGGACCAGTACAGGCGCTTGGGCTCGAGGAAGACGACCGGGTCGTCGGAGGCGATGGCGGCGCGCAGCAGCCCGTAGGCGTCCGCGACGGTGGCGGGCGTGACGACGTGCAGGCCCGGAGTCGCCATGTAGTACGCCTCGGACGAGTCGCTGTGGTGCTCGACTCCGCCGATGCCGCCGCCGTAGGGGACGCGGATGGTGAGCGGGAGGGGCATCGAGCCGCGGGTGCGGTTGCGCATCCGGGAGACGTGCGAGATCAGCTGCTCGAAGGCGGGGTACGCGAAGGCGTCGAACTGCATCTCCACGACGGGACGCAGTCCGTACATCGCCATGCCGACGGCCGTGCCGAGGATGCCCGCCTCGGCCAGGGGGGTGTCCGTGCAGCGGTCCTCGCCGAACTCCTTGGCGAGTCCGTCGGTGACCCGGAAGACACCGCCGAGGGTGCCGACGTCCTCGCCCATGACGTGCACGGTGGGGTCGACGGCCATCGCGTCGCGCATCGCGCGCGTGAGGGCCTGCGCCATGGTGGCCGGTTTGAGGGCGACGGTGGTCATCAGTGTGTCCCCTCCCGTTCGGCCTGGATCTCCGCACGCAGCTGGGCCTGCTGTTCCCGCAGTTGCGGGGTGGGCTCGACGTACACGTGGGCGAACAGGTCCATGGGGTCGAGCAGCGGGTCCTGGTTCATGCGCTCGCGCAGGTCGGCGGCCATGGTCTCGGCGGCGTCGCGCGCGGCCTGGACACCGGCCTCGTCGAGCAGGCCGCGCTCGGTCAGCTCGTGCTCCAGGAGGGCGATCGGGTCGTGTCCGCGCCAGGTCTCGACCTCGGCGTCGCCGCGGTAGCGGGTCGCGTCGTCGGCGTTGGTGTGGGCCTCGACCCGATAGGTGATGGCCTCCACCAGCGTGGGACCGCCGCCCGCGCGCGCGTGGCGCACGGCGTCGGCGAGGACCTCGTGCACGGCGGCGGCGTCGTTGCCGTCGACCAGGCGGCCGGGCATGCCGTAGCCGACGGCCTTGTGGGCCAGCGACGGGGCCGCGGTCTGCTTGGCGAGCGGGACGGAGATCGCGAAGCCGTTGTTCTGTACGAGGAAGACGACCGGTGCCTGCCAGACCGCGGCGAAGTTCAGCGCCTCGTGGAAGTCGCCCTCGCTGGTGCCGCCGTCCCCGACCATCGCCAGCGCGACCACGTCGTCGCCCTTGAGGCGGGCGGCGTGGGCGAGACCGACGGCGTGCGGGAGCTGGGTGGCGAGCGGGGTGCACAGCGGGGCCACGCGGTGCTCGCGCGGGTCGTAGCCGGTGTGCCAGTCGCCGCGCAGCAGGGTGAGGGCCTGCACGGGGTCCACGCCACGGGCGACGACGGCGAGCGTGTCGCGGTAGCTCGGGAAGAGCCAGTCGCGGTCCTCGAGGACCAGCGCGGCGGCCACCTCGCAGGCCTCCTGGCCGGTGCTGGAGGGGTAGACGGCGAGCCGGCCCTGCTTGGTGAGCGCGGTGGCCTGCGCGTTGTACCGGCGGCCCCGCACCAGCTCGGCGTACAGCCGGCGCAGCAGGGCGGGGTCGGTCTCGGCGGCGGCCTCGGTGCCGAGGACGCGGTGGGGCGCGGCGTCGGGCAGCAGCGGCGCGGGGTCGGTGCGGGGTTGCCAGGCGGGCGGCGGCGATGGCCGGTACGCGCCCCGCTGCTCCATGACCGTCATGACGGCACCTCCTCGTGGAAGCGGCTTCAGGCGCGCCACGGGTGTGATGCGCCTCACCTACCGATTGTTCGGTCGTCGGCACATTTTGGCTACACGCACCCTCAGGCTGTGGACAAACGGTTCTGCACAGCCTGGAATGAACGCAGTACGTCCATGGTGGAGAGGCGGGGGCACATGGCATCTGAACAAATGGCCGAGAGCCCGGGCGGCAGCGGCCCGCCGCCGCCCGCCCGTCCGCTCGACGCCATCGATCTGGACATCCTGCAGATGCTCCAGGCGGACGGCCGCGCGTCCATAAGGTCGGTCGCCGAACGGGTGCATGTCTCGCGCGCCAACGCCTACGCCCGTATCAACCGCCTCATCGAGGACGGCGTGATCCGCGGCTTCGGGGCCCGCGTCAACCATGAACGGGCGGGTCAGGGCACCTCCGCCTACATCACCCTGAAGATCGTCCAGAACTCCTGGCGCACGGTGAGCGAGCAGCTCAGACAGCTGCCCGGCGCCTCGCACATCGCCCTGGTGGGCGGTGACTTCGACGTGCTGCTCCTGGTGCACACGTCCGACAACCGGGCGCTGCGCGAGCTGGTGCTGACCCGGCTCCAGGCGATCCCGGAGGTGCTCAGCACCCGCACGCTGCTGGTCTTCGAGGAGGAGGACCTGGAGCCGCAGGGCTGAGTCACCCGGCCTCGCGCAGTCCCCCGAAGACCAGCTGCACCACCGCGTCGGCCACGTCCCGCTCGTTCATGCCCCGCCCGTCCGGCCGGTACCACTCCACGATGGAGTTGATCATCCCGAAGACCAGGCGGGTCGCCAGCCGTACCTCCACGTCCGCCCGCACGTCCCCGTCGGCGGCGGCCGCCTTCAGCAGCTCGGCGACCCGGTGGTCGAAGTCGCGGCGCCGCTCCAGCGCCCACCGCTCCGTGTCGGTGTTGCCGCGCACGCGCAGCAGCAGGGTCACGTAGGGCAGTTCGGCGATGAGCACCTCGACCATGCGCCGCACGACATGCTCCAGGCGCCCCTCGGCCCGCCCCACGCGCGCGTGCTCCTCGTCGAGGATCCCGAAGAGTCCGTCCAGCGCCCGGCTCACGGCGCGGCGCAGCAGTTCCTCCTTGCCGGAGACATGGTGGTAGATCGACGACTTGGAGATGCCGGCCGCCCTGGAGAGGTGCTCCATGGAGGTGCCGTCGTAGCCGCGCTCGTTGAAGACCTGGACGGCGACGGACAGCAGCGTCTCCGGGGTGTACGTGTCGCGCTTGGCGGTCGTCATGAGGTGCTGCCCTCCCGCTTGTCGGTGGCGTACGCGTGGCGGTACAGCGCGAGGGACGGCGCGTACCGCCCGGAGGGGTCGCGCAGGTGCAGGTCGTCGAGGAGGGAGTAGGCCCAGTTGCGGCCGAGCCTGCGGCTCCACTCGAAGGGGCCCAGCGGGTAGTTGACCCCGAGCCGCATCGCGGTGTCGATGTCCTCCCGGGTGGCCACACCCTTGGCGACGGCGTCGTGCGCGAGGTCGACGATCCTGGCGACCGTGCGGGCGACGATCATGCCGGGTACGTCGCCGATGACGCTGACCTGCTTGCCGAGCGCCTGGAAGAGGCCGGTCGCCTCGGCGAGGGTCTGCTGGGAGGTGTCCTGGGAGGCGGACAGGGCGATGCGGGTGGCCCGGCGGTAGTCGAGCGCGAGGTCGAAGTAGACGACGTCCCGGAACTCGACCGAGGTCTGTCCGTCGGCGAGGGCGAGCTGGCCGCCGCTCGGCAGCACCAGGCGGGTGCCGTGGTCCTCGTCGTCCTCGCGGACGGGGATGCCCGCCTCGCGGATCAGGGCGAGCAGTTCGGACGCGGGGCCCAGGTCGCCCTCCACGACGACGTACGCGGGCGGCTGGGCCGGTTCCGCGGTGTGTGGCTCGGGACGGTCGGCGTCCGCGGAGTGGTCGTACCAGCCGTGGCCGGTCTTGCGGCCGAGCCGGCCCGACTCCACCAGGCGCCGCTGGGCGAGCGACGGGGTGAAGCGCACGTCCTGGAAGAAGGCCTGCCACACGGAGTGGGTGACCGACTCGTTGACGTCCTGGCCGATGAGGTCGGTGAGTTCGAAGGCGCCCATCTTGAACCCGCCGCACTCGCGCAGCACGGCGTCGATGGTGGCGGGCTCGGCGCCCTGGGCCTCGTACACCGCGAAGGCCTCGGCGTAGAAGGGCCGCGCGATCCGGTTGACGATGAAGCCGGGGGTGTCGGCGCAGGCGACCGGGGTCTTGCCCCAGGAGCGGGCCATCTCGTACGCGCGCGTGGCCGACGTGACGTCGGTGGCGAACCCCGAGACGACCTCCACGAGCGGCAGCAGAGGCGCGGGGTTGAAGAAGTGCAGGCCCACGAAGCGGCCGGGATTGCGCAGGGCAGCGCCGATGGCCGTGACGGACAGGGACGAGGTGTTGGTGGCGAGCAGACAGTCCTCGCCGACGACCTCCTCCAGCGCCCGGAACAGCTCCTGCTTGACGTCCAGGCGCTCCAGGACGGCTTCGACGACCAGGGCGGAGTCACCGAGGTCGGCGAGGTCCTCGGCGGGCAGCAGACGGGCGCGTGCGGCGTCCCGGTCGGCGGTGCCGAGCCGGTCCTTCTCGACGAGCCGGTCGAGGCGCGCGCCGATCGCGTCGGCCGCCTCCTGGGCACGCCCGGGAGCGGCGTCGTACAGCCGTACGCAATGGCCGGCGACCAACGCGACCTGGGCGATGCCCTGGCCCATGGTGCCGGTGCCGACGACGGCCACGGGGCTGCTGAGGTCGAGTGCTGTCATGTGCGCGATCCTCCCGCACGGGGTCTGCCACGGATGCGGCGGACCCCCTTGTCCCGACCGATCGTTCGGTTACTCTAACTCTGACTGGCCTGCCCGTCACCCGCCACGACCCCGACCGCGGCGCCTCGCGCCGCGCCTCCTGATTTCCCGCCCCTGTTTCTGCCCAGGTCATGAGCTCGACGAAGAGTTCTTGAGACGAGGAGTTGGTCCCGCATGGCCGCCGAACTCACCGCGCACGATCTGATCGCCAAGCACCGGCCCACCCTCGACCAGGCGCTGGAAGCGATCCGCACACGCGCGTACTGGTCCCCGCACCCCGAACACCCCAAGGCCTACGGGGAGAACGGCAGCCTGGACATGGCGGCGGGCAAGGCCGCCTTCGACGCCCTGCTGGGCTCCCGCCTCGACCTCGGCCAGCCCGGCACCGACGACTGGGTGGGCGGCGAGGTCTCGCCGTACGGCGTCGAGCTGGGCGTGAGCTATCCGCACGCGGACCTCGACGAGCTGCTGCCCGCCATGAAGGCCGGGCAGCGGGCGTGGCGGGACGCGGGCGCGGAGACACGCGCGCTGGTGTGCCTGGAGATCCTCAAGCGGATCAGCGACCGGACGCACGAGTTCGCGCACGCGGTCATGCACACCTCCGGCCAGGCCTTCATGATGGCGTTCCAGGCGGGCGGCCCGCACGCGCAGGACCGCGGCCTGGAGGCGGTGGCCTACGCGTACGTGGAGCAGGTCCGCACCCCCGACACGGCCGAGTGGACCAAGCCCCAGGGCAAGCGCGACCCGCTGGCGCTCACCAAGCGGTTCACGCCGGTCCCACGCGGGATCGCCATGGTCGTCGGCTGCAACACCTTCCCGACGTGGAACGGCTATCCGGGCCTGTTCGCCTCCCTGGCCACCGGCAACGCGGTCCTGGTCAAGCCCCACCCGCGCGCGGTGCTGCCGCTCGCGCTGACCGTCCAGGTGGCGCGCCAGGTCCTCACCGAGTCCGGCTTCGACCCG
Organism: Streptomyces resistomycificus; assembly: GCF_001514265.1. GTDB lineage: Bacteria > Actinomycetota > Actinomycetes > Streptomycetales > Streptomycetaceae > Streptomyces > Streptomyces resistomycificus. The sequence continues at coordinate 476,994 of NZ_KQ948991.1, forward strand.
AACCTGGTCACGCTGGCCGCCGAGCGGCCCGGCGAGGGCATCGCCAAGACCCTGGCCACCCGGCCCGAGATCCGGATCATCGACTACACCGGCTCGACGACGTTCGGCGACTGGCTGGAGACCAACGCCCGCCAGGCGCAGGTCTACACGGAGAAGGCCGGCGTCAACTCGGTGCTGGTCCACTCGACGGACGACTACAAGGGCATGCTGTCCAACCTGGCGTTCTCGCTGTCCCTGTACAGCGGCCAGATGTGCACCACTCCGCAGAACCTGCTCGTCCCCCGCGACGGCATCCGCACGGAGGAGGGCCCGAGGTCCTACGACGAGGTGGTGGCCGACCTCGCCCGCGCGGTCGACGGCCTGCTCGGCGACGACGCCCGCGCCAACGCGCTGCTCGGCGCGATCGTCAACCCGGACGTCAAGGCCCGCCTGGAGGCCGCGTCGGGCCTCGGTGAGGTCGCCCTCGCCTCCAGGGAGGTCGCCAACCCGGAGTTCCCGGAGGCGGTCGTCCGCACGCCCGTGATCGTCAAGCTGGACGGCGCCAAGCCGGACGACGAGGCCGCCTACATGAGCGAGTGCTTCGGTCCCGTGTCCTTCGCCGTCGCGGTCGACTCGGCCGCCGACGCGGTGGAACTGCTGAGCCGCACGATCCGCGAGAAGGGCGCGATGACGGTCGGCGCGTACACCACGGACGAGGAGGTCGAGCAGGCCGTCCAGGAGGTCTGTCTGGAGGAGGCCGCCCAGCTCTCGCTGAACCTCACGGGCGGGGTGTACGTCAACCAGACCGCCGCCTTCTCCGACTTCCACGGCTCGGGCGGCAACCCGGCCGCCAACTCGGCGCTCACCGACGGGGCGTTCGTGGCGAACCGCTTCCGGGTGGTGGAGGTCCGCCGGGAGGCCTAGAGCCCGCGGCTCAGACGGCCTGCGCGCCCCCGGTGGCGCTCCAGTGGTACAGCGTCATGGCCACACTGGTGGCGAGGTTGTAGCTGGAGACCTGGGGGCGCATCGGCAGCGCCACCAGATGGTCGGCACGCGCGCGTAGCCCGGCCGACAGCCCGCTGCGTTCCGAGCCGAAGGCGAGCACGGCGTCGTCCGGGAGCTTGGTGGCGCGGATGTCCTCGCCCTCGGGGTCGAGCGCGAACACGGGCCCGGGCGGCAGCTCGTCGACGGTCAGCCGTTCCACGGTGGTCGCGAAGTGCAGCCCGGCGCCGCCGCGGACCACCGTGGGATGCCAGGGGTCGAGGGTTCCGGTGGTGACCACCCCGGTCGCCCCGAAACCGGCGGCCAGCCGGATCACGGCCCCCGCGTTGCCCAGGTTGCGCGGGTGGTCGAGGACCACCACGGGCGCGCTGCGGGGCAGGCGCGCCAGCCTCTCCAGGCCGGCCGCACGGGACGGTCGTACCGCCAGCGCCGCGACGGCGGTGGGGTGCGGGCGCGGGACCAGACTCCGGTACGCCGGCTCCGGGACCTCTGTCAGGAGCTCCTCCAGCGTGTCCCGTACGTCCGCCGCCAGCTCGTCGGCGAGGGCGAGCGCGGCGGTCCGGTCGGCGGTGACCGCCACCGGGACCTCGGCGCCGAAGCGCAGCGCGTGCTTGAGGGCGTGGAAGCCGTCGAGCAGCACGGAGGTCCCGGCGAGCCGGTGCCAGACGTCGAGGGGGTCGGGGGCGCTCATGCCCTGAAGCCTACGGGCGCCTCCCCGGCCTCCCCCGCGTCGTTCGCTTCGTTCGCTTCGTTCGCTTCGTTCGCTTCGTTCGCTTCGTTCGCGTCCTCAGCGTCCCCCGCGTCCTTCCCGGTCCCGGCGGGCTCGGAGGGCTCGGGCGCGCGCGGCTTCGGCAGTGTCGTACGGCCCGTGCCCGTGCCCGTTCTCGTGCCTGTTCCCGGGGTCAGGCGTCCACGCGCGCGCGTTGCCCAGCCGCCGAGCCTGCGCAGGAACGACGTGGGCAGGAAGACCGCGTCGGCGGCGATCATGGCCAGGGAGAAGAACGGCAGCCCGAGGAGGACGGCGATCGCGGCGTGCTCGATCATCATCGCCGCCAGCAGGACGTTCTTGACCCGCCGGTTGAACAGCGTGAAGGGGAAGGCGACCTGCGCGACGACGGTGCCGTACGTCACCAGCATGACCATCGTGCCGCTGGACGCCAGCACGTCGGCGAGGGCGGGCCAGGGGGAGAAGTAGTCGAGGTGCAGGGGGTAGTAGACGGCGGTGCCGTCCTGCCAGCGCGAGCCCTGGATCTTGTACCAGCCCGCCGTCGCGTAGATCAGACAGGCCTCGGCCATGATCACGAACAGGGCGCCGTTGTGGACGATGTTGGCGACGACGTCGAGCAGGATGCGCGGCTCGCCGTTCGCCGCTCGGCGTCCTGTGAACCACCACAGGGCCTGCGCGAGCCAGACGGTCCACAGCAGCAGCGGCACGAAGGGTTCGCCCTCGAAGAGCCGGCCCGACAGGGACACCGCCGTCAGCGTCAGCCCGAGCACGCCCCACAGCGCAGGGCCGGTCCGGTCGGGAACGTCCTCCCCACGCGCGCGTGCCTCGTCTGCGAGCCGAGCCCGGCGCGCGTCCAGCGACCACACCTGTCCGCAGCGTGTGAAGACCAGGTATATGCACATCAGGTGCAGGACGTTGTCGCCGCCGTCCCCCATGAAGATGCTGCGGTTCTGCAGCGAGAGCACGCCCACCATGAACAGCACGGACATCGTGCGGGTGCGCCAGCCCAGCAGCAGCAGGGCGCCGGTCAGCACGGCGAGCGCGTAGACGATCTCGAACCACAGCCGTCCGTCGGACCACATCAGGGCGGTGAAGGCACCGTTGGTCGAGGTCAGCTGCTGGGCGAGATCCCAGCTCCAGGGGCCGTCGGGGCCGTACATCTCCTGGCGGTGGGGGAACTCACGCAGCAGGAACAGCAGCCAGGTCGCGCTGAAGCCCATGCGGATCACGGCGGACTGGTACGGGCCGAGGGCGGACTCGGTGACCCGGGCGATGGCGGAGGAGAGGCAGAGCGCGAAACGGTTCACTTCACGTCCTCCTCGACGCCGTCCCGCAGAACCGACCACCAGGGCAGCACCCGGTACGACGGCTGGTCCGACACCTTCTCCTCGCTCCACTCCGGCGGACGCACGTTGGTGGTGCGGGAGCGTATCTGGACGAGATCGACCACCCCACCCTTCCCGACCGCGTCCTCGCGCTCCAGCCGCAGCAGCACGATGCGGCGCAGGTAGGTCTCGGAGAGGGAGCCGCGCAGGCCCACCGGGCGGTTGTCGCTGTCGTGCGTGGCGACGAAGAAGTCCCAGGCCCTGCGCAGCTCGTTCTGCTGGGTGTGGCTCGGCAGCAGGTTGCCGTCGATGGCCCGGCCGTCCTCGGCGGAGAGGTCGTACCAGCCGGTCGTCCGCACCCCGCCCTCCGCGGTGTCTATCTGGGCCCTGACCTGCACCGCGATGTTCTGCTGCAAGGGGTTCGGCGCGAACAGCTTCCAGTTCTGCTCGAACTCCGGGTAGATCCATTCCTCGATCGCCTTGCCGTGCTGCTTTGACAGCGTGTTCGACGGCGCGACGTGCAGGAACACCATGCCGATGTGGACACATACGGCGACCGCGACGACCGCGAGGGCCACGGCGACGACTATCTGGTAGCGAAAGCCGAGGGCGGTGACACCGGTTCGGGGGGTGGCGGGGTCCAAGGGGCCCCGGGGGACCCGGGGGGTCCGCGGGATCCGGGGGGCCGTGGGGGCGTACGCGGACGGATCGGAAGCCGGCCGGGTGTCGAGCACCGGCTCGATGACCTGCTCCGGCTCGATGACCTGTTCCGGCTCGGTGGCCCGCTCCGGCTCGATGGCCCGCTCCGGCTCGATGACCTGTTCCGGCTCGGTGGCCCGCTCCGGCTCGATGGCCCGCTCCGGCTCGATGACCGACTCCGCGGGCGCGGTGCCCGGCTCGCCCGGCCCTCGCGGGGCGTTCGGGCCTCCGTCGTGCACGTCCATTCCGCCCCGATTCCGATCCCGGTCCGTCTTCCGGTCGCCCTGCCGTGAGGCGGTCGGGCCGCCCACGCGCCACCACTCCCGCGACGCTCGCACGGAACGGTACTCAGGCCCGCGCGCCCGGCACAGCCCCCAACGGACCCTTCGCGCGGCCACCACGGTTGTCCACAGACGCCGCTCGGGGCAGCCCGCAGGTTATCCACAGCGGTTGACACCTTACGGCGCCCGTCTCACCATGGAATCGCACGAACCGAACGATCGGTCGGGAGCAGGTGCCGGCAGAGTCCAGATCGAGGGGGCCTCATGGCGACAGCAGCGCACCAGACGGCGCGCACATCGGCGTACGACGCTCATGGCGGCACACCGGCCGACGCCGGCGACACCGCCGGGTACGAGACGGCCTTCGACGCCGCCGTGGCCGCCGACGAGCGCGTGGAGCCACGCGACTGGATGCCCGACGCCTACCGCGCGACCCTCGTCCGGCAGATCGCCCAGCACGCCCACTCCGAGATCATCGGCATGCAGCCGGAGGCGAACTGGATCACGCGCGCGCCCTCTCTGCGCCGCAAGGCCATCCTGATGGCCAAGGTCCAGGACGAGGCCGGGCACGGGCTCTACCTCTACAGCGCGGCCGAGACCCTCGGCACCGGCCGGGACGAACTGCTCGACAAGCTCCACACCGGCCGCCAGAAGTACTCCTCGATCTTCAACTACCCGACGCTGACCTGGGCGGACGTCGGCGCGATCGGCTGGCTGGTGGACGGCGCCGCGATCACCAACCAGGTTCCCCTGTGCCGCTGCTCCTACGGGCCCTACGCGCGCGCGATGGTCCGCATCTGCAAGGAGGAGTCCTTCCACCAGCGCCAGGGGTACGAGCTGCTGCTGGCCCTCAGCCGCGGCACCCCCGAGCAGCACGCGATGGCGCAGGACGCGGTGGACCGCTGGTGGTGGCCCTCGCTGATGATGTTCGGCCCGCCCGACGACGAGTCCTCGCACTCGGCCCAGTCGATGGCGTGGAAGATCAAGCGGCATTCCAACGACGAGCTGCGCCAGCGCTTCGTGGACATCTGTGTCCCCCAGGCCGAGTCCCTCGGCCTCACCCTCCCCGACCCGGACCTGACGTGGAACGAGGAGCGGGGGCACCACGACTTCGGCCCGATCGACTGGACGGAGTTCTGGGACGTCCTCAAGGGCAACGGACCTTGCAACGAACAGCGGATCACGCAGCGCAGGCGGGCCCACGAGGAGGGCGCCTGGGTGCGGGAGGCGGCCGTGGCGTACGCGGACAAGCACAGCGCGGGAAGGGGAGTGGAGCAGGCATGACGAACACCGACTGGCCTCTGTGGGAGGTCTTCGTGCGCTCCCGCCGCGGCCTCTCGCACACCCACGCGGGCAGCCTGCACGCACCGGACGCGGAGCTCGCGCTGCGCAACGCCCGTGATCTGTACACCCGGCGCGGCGAGGGCGTCTCGATCTGGGTCGTCCCGTCGTCCGTGATCACCGCGTCCTCACCCGACGAGAAGGACCCGTTCTTCGAACCGTCCGCCGACAAGCCCTATCGGCACCCGACGTTCTACGAGATCCCGGAGGGGGTGAAGCACCTGTGAGCACGGACGTGACCACGGATGCGACCGTGACCTCGGCCGCCCTCGCCCTCGGCGACGACGCGCTGGTGCTCTCGCACCGCCTCGGCGAGTGGGCCGGCCACGCCCCCGTCCTCGAGGAGGAGGTCGCCCTCGCCAACATCGCCCTGGACCTGCTCGGCCAGGCCCGCGTGCTGCTGTCGCTGGTCGGCGACGAGGACGAACTGGCGTATCTGCGCGAGGAGCGCGCCTTCACCAACCTCCAACTGGTGGAGCAGCCCAACGGCGACTTCGCCCACACCATCGCCCGCCAGCTGTACTTCTCCACCTACCAGTACCTGCTCTACACCGAACTGGCCGCCGGCGACGGCCTGTTCGCGCCGCTCGCCGCCAAGGCCGTCAAGGAGGTCGCCTACCACCGCGACCACGCCGAACAGTGGACCCTGCGGCTCGGTGACGGCACGGACGTCAGCCATCAGCGGATGCAGCGGGCGTGCGCGGCTCTGTGGCGGTTCACCGGGGAGATGTTCCAGCCGGTGGCGGGGCTCGACGTCGACCTGCCGGCTCTGGAGTCGGCCTGGGCGGCGTCTGTCACGGACGTGCTGCGCCGCGCCACCCTCGCCGTTCCGGAGGGACCGCGGTCCGGTGCGTGGGCGGCCGGGGCGGGCCGGCAGGGCCTGCACACCGAGTCCTTCGGGCGGATGCTCGCCGAGATGCAGCACCTGCACCGCAGCCATCCGGGGGCGTCATGGTGACCACCACCGCACTGGAGGCGGAGCTCCTGGAGGTCGCCGGTGCGGTCCCCGACCCCGAACTGCCCGTGCTCACCCTCCTGGAGCTGGGCGTGCTGCGCGCGGTGCACGCCCACGGCCCCGACTCGGTCGAGGTCGAGCTGACCCCTACGTACACCGGCTGCCCGGCCGTCGAGGCGATGGCCCTGGACATAGAGCGGGTCCTGCACGAACACGGCGTCCGGGACGTCACCGTGCGCAAGGTTCTGGCACCCGCCTGGTCGACGGACGACATCACCGACGAAGGCCGCCGCAAGCTGCGGGAGTTCGGCATCGCCCCGCCGCGCGCCGGCCGGGTGGCGGAGCCGGTGGGCCTGCGGCTGGGTCCGACCCGCACGCTCGCCCAGGAGGCCGGGGAAGCAGCCGACCCCGTCCGCTGCCCACACTGCGGCTCCGCCGAGACCGAACTGCTCAGCCGTTTCTCCTCCACCGCGTGCAAGGCGCTGCGGCGGTGTCTGTCGTGCCGTGAACCCTTCGACCACTTCAAGGAGCTGTGATGGCCCGCTTCCACGCGCTCCCCGTGGCCGCGGTCGACCGGCTCACCGACGACTCCGTGGCCCTGACCTTCAGCGTGCCGGAGGCACTGCGCGAGGAGTACCGGCACGCCCCCGGCCAGCATCTCGCCCTGCGGCGCACGGTGGACGGTACGGAGATCCGGCGCACCTACTCCATCTGCTCGCCCGCACCGGCACCGGACGGCGCGGGCCCGCGCAGCCTGCGCGTCGGGGTGCGGCTGGTCGACGGCGGCGCGTTCTCCACGTACGCGCTGAAGGAGATCAACATCGGCGACGAGCTGGAGGTGATGATCCCGGCGGGACGCTTCACCCTCGACCCGGCACCCGGTCTGTACGCGGCCGTCGTGGGCGGCAGCGGCATCACCCCGGTGCTGTCGATCGTGTCGACGCTGCTGGCGCGTGAGCCGGAGGCCCGGTTCTGCCTGATCCGCAGCGACCGCACGTCCGCCTCGACGATGTTCCTGGAGGAGGTCGCCGACCTCAAGGACCGCTATCCGCAGCGGCTGCACCTGGTCACGGTGCTGTCCCGGGAGGAACAGCAGGCAGGACTGCCGTCCGGGCGGCTCGACCAGGAGCGGCTCGGCGGCCTGCTGCCAGCGATGTTGCCCGTGGGGGACGTGGCGGGATGGTTCCTGTGCGGACCGTACGGGCTGGTCCAGGGCGCCGAGCGGGCGCTGCGGGAGCTCGGCGTCTCCCGCGCCCGGATCCACGAGGAGATCTTCCATGTGGACGCCACCGCCCCCGTGACCACAGCGCCCGCTCCCGCGCACAGCACCGTGACGGCGAGGCTCGACGGCCGCGGCGGGAGCTGGCCGGTCCAGCAGGGCGAGTCGCTCCTGGAGACCGTGCTGCGCAACCGGCCCGACGCGCCCTACGCCTGCAAGGGAGGGGTGTGCGGGACCTGCCGGGCCTTCCTGGTCGACGGCGAGGTGCGCATGGACCGCAACTTCGCGCTGGAACCGGAGGAGACGGAGGCGGGCTACGTGCTGGCGTGCCAGTCGCATCCGGTGACGGAGCGGGTGGAACTGGACTTCGACAGGTAGGACCAACCGTCTTCCCTGATCGGTCCCTTCCCGATCAGTCCCTTCCCGATCAGTCCCTTCCCAATCAGTCCCCTCCCGATCGCCTCGCTTCTTGCGTTCCCTTCTTCTAGAACCTGTTCTATCTTGACGGATCGTCAGATCGGGTTGTCCGCCCGGCCGGTGGGCCGGTGTGCGGGTGGGAGGGCAGGGACCGTGGACTTCACCTTCAGCGAGGAGCAGCAGGCGGCGGCCGAGGCGGCGCGCGGGGTGTTCGCCGGTGTCGCCCCGGACGCGGTGCCCAGTCCCGCCCTCACCCCGGGCGCCGTCGCGGACGACTTCGACCGCGCGTTGTGGGCCAAGCTCGCCGACGCCGACCTGCTGAGCCTGCTGCTGGACCCGGAGTTCGGCGGGGCGGGCCTGGACGCCGTCGCCCTGTGCCTGGTGCTTCGGGAGGCGGCGCGGGTGCTGGCGCGGGTTCCGTTGCTGGAGAGCAGCGCCGCGCTCGCCGCCGTACAGACCTTCGGCGGAGCGGAGTTGAAGGCCGGCCTGGCGGCCCGGGCAGGCCGTGGCGAGGTGGTCCTGACCGTTGCCGCGAACGGGCGCACCGGACATGACCCGGCCGAACTCGCGGTGAGCGCGCGGCAGGAGTCGGAGGCCTGGGTGCTGGACGGAGTGCATACGGCGGTGCCCTGGGCACACTCCGCCGACTTCGTGCTCGTCCCCGCGCACACCACCGCCGACCGGACCCTGCTCGCGCTGGTCCCCCGCGTTCACCCCGGGGTCGGGCTCGCCGAGCAGATCTCCACCACCGGCGAACGGCTCGGCGAACTGCGCCTGGACGGCGTACGGATCGCGGACCGGGACGTCATCGACGCCCCCGGGGCGTGGCAGTGGCTGCGGGATCTGCTGACCACCGGGACGTGCGCGCTGGCGCTCGGCCTGGGGGAGCGGGTGCTGCGGATGACCGGCGAATACACCAGCAAGCGGGAGCAGTTCGGGTTCCCGGTCGCCACCTTCCAGGCCGTCGCCGTGCAGGCCGCCGACCGCTACATCGACCTGCGGGCCATGGAGGTCACCATGTGGCAGGCCGCGTGGCGGATCGCCGCGGGCGCACCGGGGCCGCTGCCCGCCTCCGGTGACGTGGCCGTGGCCAAGATCTGGGCCTCGGAGGGCGTACGGAGGGTCGTGCAGACCGCGCAGCACCTGCACGGCGGGTTCGGCGCCGACGTCGACTATCCCCTGCACCGGTACCACGCCTGGGCCAAACACCTGGAGCTGTCGCTGGGCCCGGCGGCGGCGCACGAGGAGACCCTGGGCGACCTGCTGGCGGCCCATCCGCTCGCCTGAACTCCCGGACCGGCCGTCGGCGGCCGGCCGCTAGAGGACGAAGCCCTGCTGCCCCTCGTCGGTGACGACGGGGCGGCCGGCGGCTGCCCACACCTGCATACCGCCGTCGACGTTCACGGCGTCGATGCCCTGCTGGACCAGGTACATCGCGACCTGCGCCGACCGACCGCCGGAACGGCAGATCACGTTGACCCGGCCGTCCTGCGGCGCGGCCTCGGTCAGCTCCCCGTACCGGGCGACGAACTCACTGATGGGAATGTGCAGCGCCCCCGCGGCGTGACCCGCCTGCCACTCGTCGTCCTCGCGGACGTCCAGCAGGAAGTCGCCGTCCTTGAGGTCCGTGACCTCGACCGTGGGCACACCAGCTCCGAAATGCATACGTCCGACGCTACCTGACGAGACCCGGGGCGCGGACGACGGCCAGAGCCGACGACCAGAGCAGGCGCCCTGCGGTCGGCACCCAGCCCCTGGCACAGGCGCGGGCACCCGGCACAGAGTCCAGGCAGGCACCGGCTAGCCGAGCAGTTCCGCCAGTTCCGCCTCGCGCTCCGTGAGCTGGGCCAGGAGCTGCTCGGCGACCTCGTCCAGGAGATGGTCCGGGTCGTCCGGGGCCATCCGGAGCATCGAACCGATCGCGCTCTCCTCCAGCTCCCGCGCGACCAGGGCGAGCATCTCCTTGCGCTGGGCAAGCCATTCGAGGCGGGCGTAGAGCTCCTCGCTGGGAGTCGGTCCCTGCTCCGGGAGCTTCGGCCCGGCGGCCCACTCCTCGGCCAGCTCCGCGAGCAGCGCCTCGTCGCCACGGGCGTAGGCCGCGTTGACCCGGGTGATGAACTCCTCGCGGCGCTCGCGCTCCGCGTCCTCCTGGGCGAGGTCGGGATGGGCCTTGCGGGCCAGCTCGCGGTAGAGCTTGCGGGCCTCCTCGCTGGGTCGTACCCGCTGCGGGGGCCGGACCTGCCGATCGGTGAGCATCGCCTCGGCCTCCGGGGACAGGCCCTCGCCGTCCATCCAGCCGTGGAAGAGTTCCTCGACACCTGGCATCGGCATGACCCGGGCCCGTGCCTCGTCCGCCTTGCGCCGATCCTCGGGGTCGCCGGTGCGGGCGGCCCTGGCCTCGGCGATCTGTGCGTCCAGCTCGTCGAGGCGGGTGTACATCGGGCCGAGTTTCTGGTGATGCAGCCGCGAGAAGTTCTCGACCTCGATGCGGAAGGTCTCGACCGCGATCTCGTACTCGATCAGCGCCTGCTCCGCGGCCCGTACGGCCCGCTCCAGCCTCTCCTCGGGCCTGGGCACACCACCGTCGGGCGTCGCCCGGTCCTCACCGGCGACACCACCTTGCTCAGCTTCCGGGGTCGTCACCCGACCAGCCTAGGCCACGGCACCGGCGCACTCGGATCCCGCCGGGAGACCGGAGGGCCGTCGCCGCCCAGGGCCACGCCCGACACGCCTCCCGACGCCCGGCTACCAGCAGCGTCGGACCCGCACAGGGCCGCCGCACAGGGCCGCCGCACAGGGCCGCCGCACAGGGCCGGCGCCCGCCGTCACCCACCGTCCCCCCGCCGTCACACCCCCATCTCCGCCGCGATCCTCCCCGACCGCACCGCCGCAACCAGCTCCGCGTGGTCCGCCTCGGTGCGGTCGGCGTAGGCGACGGCGAACGCGGTGATCGCCTCGTCCAGTTCCTCGTTCTTGCCGCAGTAGCCGGCGATCAGTCGCGGGTCGGCACTGTGGGCGTGGGCGCGGGCCAGCAGGGCGCCGGTCATCCGGCCGTAGTCGTCCAGCTCGTCGGCGGCGAGGGCGGCGGGGTCGACGCTGCCCTTGCGGTTACGGAACTGCCGTACCTGGAAAGGCAGTCCGTCGACCGAGGTCCAGCCGAGCAGGATGTCGCTGACCACCTGCATGCGCTTCTGTCCCATGACCACCCGCCGGCCCTCGTGGTCCGTCTCCGGCTCATCGAACCCGGCGCTCACCAGATGCGGCACCAGCGCCGAGGGGCGGGCCTCCTTGACCTGGAGGACGAGCGGTTCGCCGCGGTGGTCGAGCAGCAGGACGACGTACGAACGAGTGCCGACGCTGCCGGTGCCGACGACGCGGAAGGCGACGTCGTGCACCGCGTGGCGGGCCAGCAGCGGGAGGCGGTCCTCGGAGAGCGAGGTCACGTACTCCTCCAGGGACGCGGCCACCATCGCGGCCTCCACGTCGGGGACGCGGCGCAGCACCGGCGGGGCGTCGACGAACCCGCGACCGCCGTCCTCGGTCGGCGCCGTGGCCTTCGCGGCGAAGCGCCCGCTGGTGTTGGCCCGCGCCTTCTCGGAGACCCGCTCCAGCGTGCCGAGCAGGTCGTGGGCGTCCGTGTGGGAGACGAGTTCCTCGTCCGCGATGGCGTTCCACGCGTCCAGCACCGGCAGCCTGGCCAGCAGCCGCATGGTGCGGCGGTAGGCACCCGCCGCGTCGTTCGCGGCCTTGCGGCAGGTGTCCTCGTCGGCGCCCGCCTCACGGGCGGCGAGCACGAGGGAGGCGGCGAGCCGCTTGAGATCCCACTCCCAGGGGCCGTGCACCGTCTCGTCGAAGTCGTTCAGATCGATGACCAGGCCGCCCCGCGCGTCGCCGTACAGGCCGAAATTGGCGGCGTGGGCGTCACCGCAGATCTGGGCGCGGATCCTCGTCATGGGCGTGCGTGCCAGGTCGTACGCCATGAGGCCGGCCGAACCACGCAGGAAGGCGAAGGGGGTGGCCGCCATCCTGCCGATCCGTATCGGCGTGAGCTCGGGGATACGGCCTCGGCTCGACTCCTCGACCGCGCTCACCGCGTCGGGCCGGTCACCGTCCAGGTCGAGGGTGGCGTGCGCGCTGCGCGGGACGCTCTGCCGCAGCGCCTTGCCCTCCTCCTTGGGCGTGCCCGGGGCAGGCCACTCGGCGAACCCGGGGACCCGGGGGAGCCGGTGGGCACCCCCGGTACTCGTCGTCTGCTGACCCTGGACCGCGCCTCCGGCCACCGTCTCCGCACCGACCTCGGTCACGTCGACCGCCTCCCCCGCACTGGCACTCACGCACGAACATCAACTCATGCCGACGGTACAGCGAGTGGCCGAAACGCGTCAGGTCCTGTGGACGACTCCCCGGCTGTGGAAAACACGGCCACCCGCACGCTCCGCCGCCCCTGCAACAGCCGAATGCAACCGCCGAAGCCACCGCCTCGTCGCCCGGTCGGGAGACCACCGACTGCGAGCGAACGCAGCCACCGGCCTCAGCAGCCCGCCGACCGCTCCCCCTCCGGCCGATGCCCCTTCGCCCCGCCGCTCCCCCTCCAGCCGATGCCCCTTCGCCCCGCCGCTCCCCTCCGGCCAATGCCCCTTCGCCCACTAGCCGAGCGCCTCGCCGCGTACAGCCCGCCGACCGGGTGAAGCCGACCGAGCGCCGACCGAGCGCCCACCGCCCGCCCCCACCCGGACAGCAACCGGACAGCAACCGGACGAGGCCCCTGACCACCCCCCACCCCGCCTCCCGCCCATATGCAAGTCTTCGCCAGAGCAACACGAGGAGCAGGCGATGACTGAGAGCGCGAAGGCGGCGCCGCGGCGGCGGCACGCGCAGGCGAACCGGCGGCGCATCCTGGACGCCGCCCGCGAGACGCTGAGCCAGGATCCGGAAACGACCATCGACGACATCGCCCGTTCGGCAGGAATCGCCCGCCGCACGCTCTACGGCCATTTCGCCAGCCGGGAGGTCCTCCTCAACGCCCTGGCGGACGACGCCGTGGAGACGCTACGCCAGGCGTTCGTCGCGGAGCAGAACCCCGTCGAGTCCTCCGACCTGGCCCTGGCCCGCTACATCACTGCCGTCTGGGGCATCGGCGACCGCTTCCGCATGTTGATCACCCTCGGCCGCCGCAACCTGGACGGCGACATCCGCGGCGCGCTGACCCCCGTACGGGATCTGGCCGGGGAACTGCTCGCGCGGGGGCAGCGGGACGGAGTGTTCGCCGACCATCTCCCAGCGCCGGTCCTGGCCCACGTAGTGGAGTCGGTCGTCGTGTCGATGCTGGAGTCGGTGAACGACGAGACATGGGAAGGCTCCGCCTCCGCCGCCGTGACCGCGGTCCTGCTGGCCGTCGGAAGGACCCGCACGGAGGCGGAAGCCACCCTTCGACACCTGCGTACCGTACCGGCACCTGAGGTCGAACCCATCCCTAACACAGCTGATCAATCCTGATGATCAGCTCAATACTGCGCATCCATGTAACGCCTGTCCCACGCTGAGCCCGTGCCCGCGCAGAAGTCCACCGACAGCAAAGAACGCGACAGCAAGACCGCCCCCCTTCGACGCGGCCGTCACGGACGCGCTGGAGGAGTACGGGGAGCTGATCGACCACATCGTGGAGGCCGTCGACAATCCGGCCGAGGTGTTCGACGCCGAGGTGTTCGAAGCCGTACACCCGGAGGTGGCCGGCCCGCGGGCCGGCGAGCAGATGGCCGCCCTGGTGCTGCGCATGCCCGGCCTGACCCCCCAGGAGGCCGACGAGGTGGCCCGCCGGCCACTTCCGCCCGCTCCGTGACCGGGACGAGCGACGCGGAACGACGGCAGGGCCCCGACCGTGAGATACCTCACCGCCGGGGCCCTGCCTCTGTCCCACGAGAAACGGGCCCTCACCGTGACTTTCGTCACTGGTGAAGACCCGTTCGCTGTGCGCGAGGGGGGAGTTGAACCCCCACGCCCTTTCGGGCACTGGAACCTGAATCCAGCGCGTCTGCCTATTCCGCCACCCGCGCATTGGGTGTGTCCTCGGGCCCTTCCCCCTTGGGGTCCGGCGCCTTCCGACACGCAGAACATTAGCACGCTGGAAGGGGTGGGTTCACATCCCTTATGGCCGGGCAGCCGCCCACCAGCACGGTCGTCGTCCCCTCCCCTGTCACCCGTCCTCGTGCCCTTCGACTACGTATCAACGTCGACCGGTTCACGTATCAACCTCGTACCGGTAGCGGCCGTCTCCCCAGGAGCCGGTCCGGGTCCACAGTCCGGTGCGGGACACTGGTCTACGGCCGCCTCTACGATCCTGGACAGGACTACGTCCGAGAAGAGTTCGAAGGGGAGCTCCGGAGGGAACTTCGGAGGCGTCGACACCCGTCGACCGGTCCGACAGGGGGAACCAGCCGATTTACCGGCGCGTGGATACGATCAGTAAGCAGTACCAGCAGTACCCGGCACGGCAGTGCCCGCTCAGCGGGACACAGGACGGCAGCAGCTACGGAGGAGGTGCCCCATGGGAGTCCTGAAGAAGTTCGAGCAGCGCCTCGAAGGTCTGGTCAACGGCACCTTCGCCAAGGTGTTCAAGTCCGAGGTGCAGCCCGTGGAGATCGCGGGAGCGCTCCAGCGCGAGTGCGACAACAACGCGACCATCTGGAACCGCGACCGTACGGTCGTCCCCAACGACTTCATCGTGGAGCTGAGCACGCCGGACTTCGAGCGGCTCAGCCCCTACTCCGGTCAGCTCGGCGACGAGCTCGCCGGCATGGTGCGCGACTACGCCAAGCAGCAGCGCTACAGCTTCATGGGCTCCATCAAGGTCCACCTGGAGAAGGCGGACGACCTCGACACCGGCCTGTACCGGGTCCGCAGCCGTACGCTCGCCTCCTCCACCAACCAGCAGGCCTCCGGGCCGGCGGCCCCGTCCGCTCCGGCCGGACGACCCTCCGCCGGCGCCCCCGGGGCCCCCGGCGGCTACGGCTACCCGCCGGCCGCCGCGCCCGCCGGTGCCCCGCCCATGCCGGCGGCACCGCCGCCCGGCGGCCGCGGCGGAGGGTACGGCTACCCGCAGCCCGCAGGCGGCGCAGGGCGGTCCCCGGCCGCCCCGGCACCCGCGGCCGGCGGTCGAATGCGCCACTGGATCGAGATCAACGGCACCCGCCATCAGATCTCCCGCGCGACGCTGGTGCTGGGTCGCAGCACCGAGGCCGACGTGCGGATCGACGACCCCGGCGTCTCCCGCCGGCACTGCGAGATCCGGACCGGAACGCCCTCGACGATCCAGGATCTCGGCTCCACCAACGGCATCGTGGTGGACGGGCAGCACACCACCCGCGCTACGCTCCGCGACGGCTCGCGGATCGTCGTGGGCAGCAGCACCATCATTTACCGGCAAGCCGAAGGGTGAAGCGGGGGCAATGTCAGAGCTGACCCTCACGGTCATGCGGCTGGGTTTCCTGGCCGTACTGTGGCTGTTCGTGATCGTGGCCGTGCAGGTCATCCGCAGCGACCTGTTCGGTACGCGTGTCACCCAGCGCGGTTCGCGCCGGGAGAGCGGACGGCAGCAGCAGGCCGCCGCCCGCCAGGCGGCCGCGCCTCCGCAACAGCGCCAGCAGGCCGCCGGCGGCCGCCAGCGTCGTAACGCACCCACCAAACTGGTGGTGACCGAGGGCACACTCACGGGCACCACCGTCGCGCTCCAGGGCCAGACCATCACCCTGGGCCGGGCGCACGACAGCACCATCGTGCTGGACGACGACTACGCCTCCAGCCGCCATGCCAGGATCTACCCGGACCGCGACGGCCAGTGGATCGTCGAGGACCTGGGCTCCACCAACGGCACGTATCTCGACCGAACGCGGCTGACGACCCCGACGCCGATCGGACCGGGCGCGCCGATCCGCATCGGCAAGACCGTCATCGAGCTGCGGAAGTAGTGCCACGTCATGAATGAGCGCGAGCGGAGCGAGCACGCAGCGGCGCCCGGCACCCCGGGCCCCGGCGCGCTCCCGACCGGAGGGTGGGCACCGTGCGGATGTACCCGGAGCCGACGGGCGAGGTGCGCATGAGTCTGTCACTGCGCTTCGCCGCCGGATCGCACAAAGGCATGATCCGGGAGGGCAACGAGGACTCCGGATACGCCGGGCCCCGCCTGCTCGCCATCGCCGACGGCATGGGCGGCGCGGCGGCCGGCGAGGTCGCCTCCTCCGAGGCCATCTCCACCATCGTCGCCCTCGACGACGACGTGCCCGGCTCCGACATCCTCACCTCGCTCGGCACCGCCGTGCAGCGCGCCAACGACCAGCTGCGCGCCATGGTCGAGGAGGACCCGCAGCTGGAGGGCATGGGCACCACGCTCACCGCGCTGCTGTGGACCGGCCAGCGCCTGGGCCTGGTGCATGTCGGCGACTCGCGCGCCTACCTGCTCCGCGACGGCGTCCTCACCCAGATCACGCAGGACCACACCTGGGTGCAGCGGCTGGTCGACGAGGGCCGGATCACCGAGGAAGAGGCCACCACCCACCCGCAGCGCTCCCTGCTGATGCGCGCGCTGGGCAGCGGCGAGCACGTCGAGCCCGACCTCTCCATCCGTGAAGTCCGCGCCGGCGACCGCTACTTGATCTGCTCCGACGGTCTGTCCGGGGTGGTGTCCCACCAGACCCTCGAGGACACCCTCGCCAGCTACCAGGGCCCCCAGGAGACCGTGCAGGAGCTCATCCAGCTCGCGCTGCGCGGCGGCGGCCCCGACAACATCACCGTGATCGTCGCCGACGTCCTCGACCTCGACACCGGCGACACCCTCGCCGGGCAGCTGTCCGACACCCCGGTCGTGGTCGGCGCGGTCGCCGAGAACCAGCTCCAGCTGCACGACAACGGCATCATGCAGACCCCCGCCGGCCGCGCCTCCGGGCTCGGCCGCCAGGTGCCCGGACAGGGCGGCGGCGAGTTCGGCCCGCCCGGCTCCGGCGACACCACCGGCTTCATCTCCACCGCCGGCTTCGGCGACTACGACGACGATGACTTCGTCAAGCCCCGCAAGGGCCGCAGGTGGCTGAAGAGATCCTTCTACATCGCCCTGGCGCTGGCCGTCGTCGGCGGCGGCCTCTACGGCGGCTGGCGCTGGACGCAGACGCAGTACTACGTCGGCGCCAACGGCGAGCACGTCGCCCTCTACCAGGGCATCAGCCAGGATCTCGCCTGGGTCTCGCTGTCCAAGGTGCACAAGGACCACCCCGAGATCGAACTCAAGTACCTGCCGACGTACATGCAGAAGCAGGTCAAGGCGACGATCACCGAGGGCGGTCTGAAGGACGCCCAGACGAAGATCGACTCTCTGGCCCTCCAGGCCTCCGCGTGCAAGAAGGAAGCCGCGCGCGAGCAGGCCGAGGCGGAGAACAACGCCAAGACCGGCGAAGGCGAGGCCGGCGGCACCACGGGAACCACACCCGTCTCACTGACGTCCAAGGCCACACCGACTCCGAACCCGTCGGCGTCGAACTCGCCCACCCCGTCCCCGACTGCGCCCACGCCCACCCCCGGCCCCAGCCTCTCCGACCAGGAGCAGAAGGTCGTCTCGCAGTGCGACAAGCAGTAGCCGAGCCGTGAGAGGCCCTGTCACACGATGAGCAGTACTACCAACACATCGACGCACCACACGTCAACCATCGGCGCCATCGGCACCCCGAGCCGACGCAACACCGAGCTCGCGCTGCTCGTCTTCGCCGTGGTGATCCCTGTGTTCGCCTACGCCAACGTGGGCCTGGCCATCGACGACAAGGTCCCGGCCGGCCTGCTCAGCTACGGCCTGGGTCTCGGCCTGCTGGCCGGCATCGGCCATCTCGTCGTCCGCAAGTTCGCGCCGTACGCCGACCCGCTGCTGCTGCCGCTGGCCACGCTGCTCAACGGGCTGGGACTGGTCGTCATCTGGAGACTGGACCAGTCCGAACTGCTGCAGTCGATCAACCAGGCGGGCAACGCGGCCTCCCGCCAGCTGCTCTACACGGCCATGGGCATCGCGCTCTTCATCGCCGTGCTGATCTTCCTCAAGGACCACCGCGTCCTGCAGCGTTACACCTACATCTCGATGGTCGGCGCGCTCATCCTGCTGCTCCTGCCGCTGGTCCCGGGCCTCGGCACCTCGATCTACGGCGCCAAGATCTGGATCTCGGTCGCCGGATTCTCCATCCAGCCCGGTGAGTTCGCGAAGATCGTCCTGGCGATCTTCTTCGCCGGCTACCTGATGGTGAAGCGGGACGCGCTCGCCCTGGCCAGCCGCCGCTTCATGGGCCTGTACCTGCCGCGCGGCCGTGACCTCGGCCCGATCCTGGTCGTCTGGTTCATCTCGATCCTGATCCTGGTCTTCGAGACCGACCTGGGCACCTCGCTGCTGTTCTTCGGAATGTTCGTCATCATGCTGTACGTCGCCACCGAGCGGACCAGCTGGATCGTCTTCGGTCTGCTGATGTCCGGCGTAGGCGCGGTCGGTGTGGCCAGCTTCGAGCCGCACGTCCAGCAGCGCGTCCAGGCCTGGCTGGACCCGATGAAGGAGTACACGCTCTCCCGACAGGGCGTCGGCGGCCACTCCGAGCAGGCCATGCAGGCCCTGTGGGCGTTCGGCTCCGGCGGCACCCTCGGCACCGGCCTCGGCCAGGGCCACTCCGACCTCATCCGGTTCGCCGCCAACTCCGACTTCATCCTCGCCACCTTCGGCGAGGAACTCGGCCTGGCCGGCGTCATGGCCATCCTGGTGATCTACGCCCTGATCGTGGAGCGCGGCGTGCGCACCGCCCTCGCCGCCCGTGACCCCTTCGGCAAGCTGCTCGCCGTCGGTCTGTCCGGTGCCTTCGCGCTCCAGGTCTTCGTCGTCGCGGGCGGCGTGATGGGCCTCATCCCGCTGACCGGTATGACGATGCCGTTCCTGGCCTCCGGCGGCTCCGCCGTCATCGCCAACTGGGCTCTCATCGGCATCCTGCTACGCATCAGCGACACCGCACGCCGCCCGGCGCCCGCCCCCGCCCCGAACCCCGACGCCGAGATGACCCAGGTGGTCCGCCCGTGAACAAGCCCCTGCGCCGGATCGCGATCTTCTGCGGACTCCTCGTCCTCACGCTGCTCATCCGCGACAACTGGCTCCAGTACGTCAAGGCGGACGAGCTCAGGACCGACACCGCCAACCGCCGCGTCGCCATCGAGCGGTACGCCACCCCGCGCGGCGACATCATCGTCGACGGCAAGGAGATCACCGGCTCCAAGGAGGTCTCCAGCGGCGACTTCGAGTACGTCCGGACCTACAAGGACGGCGCCATGTGGGCGCCCGTCACCGGCTACGCCTCGCAGGCCTACGGCACCAGCCAGATCGAGAACCTCGAGGACGGCATCCTCACCGGTACCGACGACACCCTCTTCTTCCGCAACACCCTGGACATGATCACGGGCAAGAAGAAGCAGGGCGGCAACGTCGTGACCACCCTCAACTCCGCCGCCCAGAAGGCCGCCTACGACGGCCTCAAGGGACGCGGCAAGGGCGCCGTCGCCGCGATCGACCCGTCCACCGGCGCGATCCTGGCCCTGGCCTCCTACCCGTCGTACGACCCCTCGACGATCGCCGGGTCGAACGACGGGGAGGCCTGGAAGAAGCTCATGAAGAAGAACAACCCGGACGACCCCATGCTCAACCGGGCGCTGCGCGAGACCTACCCGCCGGGTTCCACCTTCAAGGTGGTCACCGCGGCCGCGGCGCTGGAGGACGGCCTCTACAGCGAAGCGGACCAGAAGACCGACACGCCTCTGCCGTGGACCATGCCCGGCACCACGACCGAGCTGAAGAACGAGGGCAACATCCCCTGCAAGAACGCCACGCTGCGGGTCGCCCTCCAGTACTCCTGCAACACCGTCTTCGGCAAGATCGGCTCCGACCTCGGCAACGACAAGATGCTCGCCGAGGCCGAGAAGTTCGGCTTCAACTCAGAGCAGTTCACGCCGGTCCGCGCCAACGCTTCGGTCTTCTCCGACGACATGAACGAGTCGCAGACCGCGCTGTCCTCCATCGGCCAGTACAACACCGCCGCGACTCCGCTGCAGATGGCCATGGTCGCCTCGGCGGTCGCCAACGGCGGCGAGCTGATGAAGCCGTACATGGTCGACAAGCTCCAGGCTCCGAACCTCGACCCGATCGAGACGACCGAGCCGGAGGCGATGAGCCGGCCGCTGTCGTCGGAGAACGCCCAGATCCTCCAGTCGATGATGGAGACGGTCGTCAAGGACGGCACCGGCAAGAACGCGCAGATCGACGGCGTCACCGTGGGCGGCAAGACCGGTACCGCCCAGCACGGTGTCGACAACAGCGAGAAGCCGTACGCCTGGTTCCTCTCGTACGCCAAGCTCGCCGACGGCAGCTCGCCGGTGGCGGTGGCCGTGGTGGTCGAGGACGACAGCGCCGTGCGTGACGACATCTCCGGCGGTGGCCTCGCGGCGCCCATCGCGAAGAGCGTGATGGAGGCGGTCATCAACAGCAAGAAGTGACCCCGATCACGTCCCCTTCACATCGGTGCACGTTGCGATACCGGTCCTGTATCGGGTGACGGGCTTGGCCAGGTCACACAAAGCTATCCGGGTACGGTAGGCCCGGACGGCAGCCACCGACCGCACGCGTGTGCCGGTCGGGACCGACGGAGAGGGCTGGTAGGAAGCTATGGAAGAGCCGCGTCGCCTCGGCGGCCGGTACGAGCTGGGCCAGGTGCTCGGTCGTGGTGGCATGGCGGAGGTATACCTCGCACATGACACCCGTCTCGGCCGCACCGTGGCGGTGAAGACGCTGCGCGCGGACCTCGCGCGCGACCCGTCTTTCCAGGCCCGGTTCCGCCGGGAGGCCCAGTCGGCCGCCTCGCTCAACCATCCCGCGATCGTCGCGGTCTACGACACGGGCGAGGACTACATCGACGGGGTCTCGATCCCGTACATCGTCATGGAGTACGTCGACGGCTCCACCCTCCGTGAGCTTCTCCACAGCGGCCGCAAGCTGCTGCCGGAGCGCACGCTGGAGATGACCATCGGCATCCTCCAGGCCCTGGAGTACTCGCACCGCGCCGGCATCGTCCACCGCGACATCAAGCCCGCCAACGTCATGCTGACGCGCAACGGCCAGGTCAAGGTGATGGACTTCGGCATCGCCCGCGCCATGGGCGACTCCGGCATGACGATGACGCAGACGTCCGCCGTGATCGGCACCGCCCAGTACCTCTCCCCGGAGCAGGCCAAGGGCGAGCAGGTGGACGCGCGGTCCGACCTCTACTCGACGGGCTGTCTGCTCTACGAGCTCCTGACGGTCCGGCCGCCCTTCGTGGGCGACTCCCCGGTGGCGGTGGCGTACCAGCACGTACGGGAAGAACCCCAGGCCCCGTCCGTCTTCGACCCCGAGATCACGCCCGAGATGGACGCCATCGTCCTGAAGGCACTGGTCAAGGACCCGAACTACCGCTACCAGTCGGCCGACGAGATGCGCGTCGACATCGAGGCCTGCCTCGACGGTCAGCCGGTCGCGGCGACGGCGGCGATGGGCTCCGTGGGCTACGGCGGCTACCCCGACGACCAGCCGACGACGGCCCTGCGCGCGGACGCGGGCGCCACCACGATGCTGCCGCCCATGAACCCGGACGACGGCGGCTACG
The DNA here is from genome assembly GCF_001514265.1 of Streptomyces resistomycificus. GTDB lineage: Bacteria > Actinomycetota > Actinomycetes > Streptomycetales > Streptomycetaceae > Streptomyces > Streptomyces resistomycificus. The sequence continues at coordinate 498,633 of NZ_KQ948991.1, forward strand.
GCTACGACGACCGCCCCGACCGGCGCCGCCAGAAGAAGTCGAGCACCTCGACGATCCTGCTGGTCGTGGCCGGTGTCCTGGTGCTCGTGGGCGCGATCCTCATCGGCAAGTGGATCTTCGACAGCGGCGGCGTGAGCAACAACACCGTCAAGGTGCCCAGCTTCGTCAGCCAGTCGGAGGCAGACGCCAAGAGACTGGCCAAGAACGCCGGGCTGGCGGTCACGACCACACCGAAGGCCTGCGAGACCGAGGCCAAGGGCAACGTCTGCGACCAGGATCCGGCCGCCGGCCAGGAAGTCGAGAAGAACTCCACGGTCAACCTGGTGATCTCCACCGGCGCCCCGAAGGTGACCGTCCCGAGCGTGATCGGCCTGAACGTCGATGAGGCCAGGGACAAGCTCGAGGGCGAGGACTACGACTTCAAGATCAAGACGGAGTCCCGCGAGTCCTCGGCCGACGACCCGAACACCGTCCTCGACCAGGATCCGATCAAGGGCGAGGAAGTGGAGAAGGGCACGACGATCACCCTCGTCGTCGCCAAGGCCGAGGAGAAGTCCACGGTCCCCGACGTCCTCGGCAAGTCCTGTGACGAGGCCAAGGCACAGATGACGGCCAACAACCTGGTCGGCAACTGCACCGAGGTCGAGACCGACGACCAGAACCAGAACGGCAAGGTCATCCAGACCTCGCCGCAGGCGGGTTCCTCAGTCGACAAGAACTCCACGGTGAACATCCAGGTCGGCAAGGCGGCAGCGGAGAAGACTCCGGTCCCGAGCGTCGTCGGCCAGACCGTCGGCCAGGCCAAGCAGACGCTGAACGCCGCGGGCTTCACCAACATCCAGTTCGCCAACGGCAGCGACCAGAGCGACACCGCGTTCGTGAGCCAGCAGGACCCGCAGGCGAACAGCGAGGTCGACGACCCCGCCGGCACCAAGATCACTCTGACGACCATCGGCGTCGGCAACAACGGTGGCAACAACGGCGGGAACAACGGCGGCTTCTTCGGAGGCGCCACGGGAACAGCGGCCCGCACGGAAAGCTGATCCCCCACCGCTGAGCACGGACGAAGCCCCGGCACCCTCACCTGGAGGATGCCGGGGCTTCGTGCTGCGGTGCTGTCGTGCTGCGGTGCTTCGTGCCGCGGTGCTGTCGTGCTGTCGTGCTGTCGTGCTGTCGTGCTGTCGTGCTGTCGTGCCGCGATACTCGTGCCTCAAGGGCCTCTGTCAGCCGAGTTCCTTGGGCGGCGTCCGGTCGCTGTCCACCTTCTCCGTGCGGACCAGTTCGCCCCAGACGACGTACCGGTACCGGCTCGTGAACACCGGCGTGCAGGTCGTCAGGGTGATGTAGTGGCCGGCCTTCTTCTTGCCGGACTCCTTGGGGATCGCCGAGAGGACCTTGACGTTGTACTTCGAGGTCTCGGGAAGGACCGCGTACGCCTTGTAGACGTACCACTTGTCCTTCGTCTCGAAGACGATCGGGTCGCCCTTCTTGATCTTGTCGATGTTGTGGAACTGCGCGCCGTGGCCGTCCCGGTGCGCGGCCAGGGAGAAGTTGCCGGTCTTGCCGCTGGTCGGGAGCGCGGACTTGACCGGGTCGGTGTAGTAGCCGGCGACACCGTCGTTGAGGATCTTCGAGGAGGTGCCCTTCTCGACCAGGACCTCGCCGTTCTTCATCGCGGGCACGTGCAGGAACCCGATGCCGTCCCCGGTGTCCAGTGCACCGGGGCCACGGTTCTCGTGAGCCCAGGTGTCACGAACCTTGTCGCCCTGCTGATCCGCCTTGCGGTCGGCCAGGACGTTCGTCCACCACAGCGAGTAGACGACGAACAGGCCCAGAACGAGGCCCGCCGTGATGAGGAGTTCGCCGAAGACACTGACCGCCGTCGCGATCCGGCCCATGCCGCGGCGACGCGGCGCGGGTGCGGGCTGGGAGGGGTCGGTCTGCTCTGCGGTGCCTTCGGTGGTCGCTGCCACTTGTCATCTGCCCTTACTCGACGAGCGCATCCGGCTTGCCCTTGCTGCGCGGCCGTTCCTCGACCATCTTGCCCCAGACGATCAACCGGTATTTGCTGGTGAACTCCGGGGTGCACGTGGTGAGGGTGATGTAGCGCCCCGTCTTGGTGAAGCCCGACCCCGGCGGCACCGGATCCAGCACGCTCGTGTTGCTCGGCGACGTCACCGGCAGCATCGACGCCATCTTGTAGACGAAGTAGTCGTCCTGCGTCTCCACGACGATCGCGTCGCCCGGCTGCAGCCTGTTGATGTACCGGAACGGTTCGCCGTGCGTGTTGCGGTGGCCCGCCAGTCCGAAGTTGCCGGTCTTGGCCTCGGGCATCGCCGTCTTCAGCGGCTCCTCGCCGTAGTGGCCGACCATGCCGCGGTCCAGCACCTTCTTGCTGCTTATGCCCTCCGCGATCGGCACCACGACGTCCAGCTTCGGGATGTGCAGGAGGGCGAAGCCCTGACCCGGCTCGAACGCCCCCGGGTTGCGCTTGCCGTTCGCCCAGTCGTCCTGGAGGCTGCTCGCCTCCCGGTCCGCCTGCGCGTGCGCCCGGACGTTCGTCCACCACAGCTGGTAGGTGACGAACAGCAGCATCAGCACGCCGGTGGTGATGAACACCTCACCCACGGCCCGGCTCGCGACGACCGCCGCACCGGGCTTGCGCGCCCGCGCCTGGCGCCGCGCCTCCACCCGGGAGAGCGGCCTGCCCTCCTCCGAGGACTCCGGAGCCTCCGGCGACTCCGACGCCGGCCCCACGGCGGCACCATGACGCCCGCCACGGCGCTTGGCGGCCTTCCTGCGGGCCGCACGGCCACCCGAGGTGGTTCCTGTGGCGGAGGAGGCGGCTGAGGCGTCAGAAGCGGACAGGGGCTCGCCGCCGACCGGGCGCGCCGGCGGCTCGGGTATCCGCAACGCCACGGTCTCGTCGTCGAGGGGTGGCCGGTAGGGCTCCTCGTGGCCGGCGGCCGCGTCGTAGGGCACCGAGTCGTACGACTCGTACGGCATCCCGCCGTACGCGTCCTCGCGCTCGGGGCGCAGCGCGGTCACGCCGTGGCCCTGCCCACCACCGGGGCGAGCCCCGCCGACCTCGCCACCGCGTTCTGGTCCCCGCACTCCAGCAGCCAGTTGGCCAGCATGCGGTGCCCGTGCTCCGTCAGCACCGACTCGGGGTGGAACTGCACACCCTCGACGGGCAGGTCACGGTGGCGCAGGCCCATGACGATGCCGTCGTGGGTGCGGGCGGTGACCTCCAGCTCGGCCGGCACCGTCGCCGGTTCGGCCGCCAGCGAGTGGTACCGGGTCGCCGTGAAGGGCGTGGGCAGGCCCGCGAAGACGCCCCTGCCCTCGTGCCCGACCAGCGAGGTCTTTCCGTGCAGCAGCTCGGGCGCACGGTCCACGACACCGCCGTAGGCCACCTGCATGGACTGCATGCCCAGGCAGACACCGAAGACGGGCACCCCGGTGCCGGCGCAGTGCCGCACCATCTCGATGCAGACCCCGGCCTCCTCGGGCGTGCCGGGACCGGGCGACAGCAGCACGCCGTCGAAGCCGTCCTGGGCGTGCGCCGTCGACACCTCGTCGTTGCGCAGCACCTCGCACTCGGCGCCCAGCTGGTACAGGTACTGGACCAGGTTGAAGACGAAGCTGTCGTAGTTGTCGACGACGAGAATCCGCGCAGTCACTGGTTGTCCACCGTCACATCGTTGAAGGGCAGCAGCGGTTCGGCCCACGGGAAGACGTACTGGAACAGGACGTAGACCACAGCAACGACCAGCAGGAGCGAGACCAACGCCTTCGCCCACGCGTTCCCCGGCAGATGCCGCCAGATCCAGCCGTACATGCCGTCCCTTCCCTCGCACCACGGCACCAGACTCACGCCGTACCGCACCAGACTAACGGCGCAGAGCCGGTGGTTTCCCTGCCTCCACAGGCTGTGTGGAGTCGAGATGCGCCCAGACGATCAGCCGGTGGCTGTGCCCCCACTCCGGATCACACGTGGTCAGTGTGAGGTAGCGGCCCGGACGCGTATACCCCGACTTACGTGGCACAGCGTCGATCACCTCGACGTCGGAGGGCACGGTTTTGTAAGGGCCTTTGTCGATCCGATACGTGAACCAGGTGGTGCCGTCCGTCAGCACGACCGCATCGCCCTGTCGCAGCCGCGGGAAGTCCTTGAACGGGTCGCCGTAGGTACGCCGGTGGCCGGCGACCGCGAAGTTGCCCGTCTGGCCGAGCTGCGCGCTGCCCGCGTAGTGGCCGAGGCCCTTCTTCAGCGTGCCGGTGGCGGTGTTCTCGAGCACCGGCTTGTTCCACGTGAAACCAAGACGCGGGATGTACATGATCGCGAACGGCTTCCCCGCCTTGTAGGCCACCGGCTCGGGCGGGCTCAGCGGGCTCCCGGGCGCCCCCGACGTCGCCGCGGGCCGAACGGGCTCCTGCGACCACTGCCTCTGTAACCGGTCGATCTGGTCGTCCATCACGTGGTCGGCCTTCACACCCGTCCAGAACAGCACATAGACGACGAACAGTACGATCAGGGCGCCGAGGGTGATGCACATCTCGCTGACGGTCCTGACGACAACACGCACCGGCAGCTCCAGAAGGGACCGACTACTCCACGGGCTTGGCGTACTGCAGATCCACTGTGCCCGAGTAGCCGGGAAGAGTCACCGCCCCGTCCTCTTCGACTTTCCATCCGAGTCCGTACACGTTGACGTACACCATGTAGTTCTGGATGGCCGGACTCGCCGCGAGCGCCTTCTGCAGTGCCTCCGGGTCGCCGACCGCGGTGATCTTGTACGGCGGCGAGTAGACCCGGCCCTGAAGAATCAGCGTGTTGCCCACGCAGCGCACGGCACTGGTGGAGATCAGGCGCTGGTCCATGACCTTGATGCCCTTGGCCCCGCCCTTCCACAGCGCGTTCACCACGGCCTGGAGGTCCTGCTGGTGGATGACCAGGTAGTCGGGCTGCGGCTCGGGGTAGCCGGGGAGCTTGGCCGTCGCGTCCGGCGGGGCGTCGTTGAGGGTGACGGAGACCGCCTGCCCGGTGAGCTTCTGGGTGCCGGCGTTCTTCTCCAGGGCCGCGAGTTTGTCGTCCTCGGCCTTGGTGCTGCCGTCGTCCCGCTCGGCGAGCGACTCGATGTCGCGGCGCAGGGCGCCGTTGGACTCGTCGAGCTCGCCGTTCTTGTGGCTGCGCTCGTGGATGAGGTCCGAAAGCTTCAGCAGGGAGGTGTCCGTCCGGATGTTGGTGCCCTTGGCGGTATCGAAGCTGGTGAAGAAAATGAGCCCCGCGAGAGCGAAGACGCCTGCCGTGAGCACACGCACAGGCCGAAAACCTCGTCGGCCGGCAGGGCTGGATCCCGTCCCGGGGGAGTCGGCAGAATTGCTCAACGTACCCTTATCTCCTTCGGCGCCGCGGAAGCACTACGCTAACGGACGCCCGGGGGAGCACTAAGTGTCCCCTTGTACGCTGCCCCGGAGCCCGCCCCAGTTCCCTGCGCGGCCACGCAGCGCATCGACAGGAGAGACCCTCGTGCCGAAGTCACGTATCCGCAAGAAGGCCGACTACACGCCGCCCCCGGCGAAGCAGGCGACCACCATCAAGCTGACCAGCCGCTCCTGGGTCGCCCCGGTGATGCTGGCCTTGTTCCTCATCGGCCTCGCCTGGATCGTCGTCTTCTACGTGACGGACGGTTCACTGCCGATCGACTCGCTGGACAACTGGAACATCGTGGTGGGCTTCGGCTTCATCGCCGCCGGATTCGGTGTCTCCACGCAGTGGAAGTAGCTCTGCCCAGGGCTATCCACTGAGTTATCCACAGGCCCGTGCAAATTTCCACAGCGAGCTGGGGAAAAGACGACGATCTGTGGATAACCCATCGGGTGTTGACGCCGGTACGACTGACACACCGGCAACCGAAAGCCTGTTCGCCCCCTGCCCGACCTGCGGAAACGTGGGCCAGCGGCAGGGGGCACCTGCTTTCCCGCACACTATGCACAAGATTCGCCACGCACTGTGGACAACATCCGCTCAGCTGGGAGAACGAGGGGCTCAGGTGAGCTGAGCGGTCCTCACCAGCGTCACGATCACGATCACGGCCAGGACCAGCGCACAGGTGCCGTACTGGATCAGCGCGCGACGCTCGCGCGGCGCGTGCACCATGGCATAGCCCGTGACGAGACCGGCGACGAGGCCGCCGATGTGGGCCTGCCAGGAGATGTTGAAGCCCGGGTTGAACGTGAAGATCAGGTTGATCACCAGCAGGGCGATGATCGGCCGCAGATCGTAGTTGAGGCGGCGCATCAGGACGGCGGTGGCGCCGAAGAGGCCGAAGATGGCGCCCGAGGCGCCGAGGGTGGCCGTGGTCGGCGAGGCGAGTAGGTAGGCGAGGACGCTGCCCGCGAGGCCGGAGACGAAGTAGAGCGTGAGATAGCGGGCCCGTCCGAGAGCGGCTTCGAGAGGGCCGCCGAGCCACCAGAGGCTGAGCATGTTGAAACCGATGTGCCAGACCTCGTTGTGCGTGAACATCGAGGTGACCAGGCGGTAGTACTCGCCGCCGGCGACGCCCTGGGTGGGTTCGAAGGGGGCCGGCGGCCAGGCGCCGATGAGGACCAGGTCGTTCAGCAGCGAGGTCCGGACGTGGACGGCGATGAACACCGCGAGGTTGATCCCGACGAGGATCTTGGTGAGCAGGCGGGGGTCGGCCGCGATGGTGCCGCCGGCGATGGTGCGGGGCTGGGAGGCGGTGGGGGCGTGACCGGTGCCCGAGCCGCCCCGGACGCAGTCGGGGCACTGGAAGCCGACGGAGGCGCTGACCATGCACTCGGGGCAGATGGGCCGCTCGCAGCGGGTGCAGCGGATGCCGGTCTCGCGGTCCGGGTGCCGGTAACAGCCGGGCAGGCCCTGAGCGTCCCGCGAACTGCTCGCCGCCTGGTCCATGACATCCCCTAAGTCGTCGTACACACGTGCACCGCCCCGCCCATCCTTACGGATGAGCGGGGCGTTTGGTTCCCTCAGTGCGGGCCGGAGCGGTCTCGGCCCGCACGCGAAACTCTGTGGTCACTCCCGGACGCGAGTCCGTGCGCTGTCAGCCCTGGCGGGTCTCGATGACGACCGACTCGATGACCACGTCGTTGGCCGGCCGGTCGTTGGGACGCGTGGTGGGAACGGCGGCGATGGCGTCCACCACCTTCTGGCTGGCGGGGTCGGTGACCTCGCCGAAGATGGTGTGCTTGCGGGTCAGCCAGGCCGTCGGGGAGACGGTGACGAAGAACTGCGAGCCGTTGGTGCCCGGGCCGGCGTTGGCCATGGCCAGCAGGTAGGGCTTGTTGAAGGACAGGTCCGGGTGGAACTCGTCCTCGAACTCGTAGCCCGGACCGCCGATGCCGGTGCCGAGGGGGTCGCCGCCCTGGATCATGAAGCCGCTGATGACGCGGTGGAAGATCGTGCCGTCGTAGAGCTTCTTGGTGGACTTCTCACCGGTGGCGGGGTGCGTCCACTCGCGCTCACCCTGGGCGAGCTCGACGAAGTTACGGACCGTCTTCGGGGCGTGGTTCGGCAGGAGCCGGACTTCGATGTCGCCGTGGTTCGTCTTGAGGGTGGCGTAGAGCTGCTCGGCCACGATCTGCCTTCCGTCGTCCTTCGGTGCTTTCCGATCCTTGCACGGTTCGTTCCGTGCGTCGCCCGGCACCCGCCTGCGAGCCGGACGACGCACGGAATCCCTCGCAGAAATCCAGTCGAGTGGTCGCGGGGCGGGGGCGCGGGGCGACGATCCGTGGCATTGTCGACGACAAGCTCCTGTTGCCCGGTATTCATCCGCTATTACACGTGATCGGTTCTTGAGGAGTTCTTGATCGGAGATGGTCCGGAGTCCGTGCCCGTGACCCGGATGCCCGCCCGCACATGCCCGAAGGCTCCCCGACAGGCATGATCCGTAAAAGGGTGGAAAGTCGAAATACCGTACGCCACCGAGGAGGAGGAACCCGTGACCCGCATCGACAGCGTGCGCGCCGCGACCGGCTCGGCGAAGGACAGCGTGCTGCACGCCGCGGAAGTGGTGGCGCCCTACGCCGACACCGCCAAGGACAGGGCCGCGCACTACGCGCAGGAGGCACGCGTACGGCTGGCACCGAAGGTGTCGCAGGCCGCCGACCAGGCTCGTGTCCAGTACGACGCCCATCTCGCGCCGCGTCTGGAGCAGGCCCGTTCGCAGGCCCTTGCCCATGTCCCGCCGAAGGTCGACCAGGCCGCCCATGAGGCCGCGTCCCGTACCCGCAAGGCCGCCAAGCAGGCCGCCGACTACTCCCTGCCCAGGCTGGAGCAGGCGGTGGCCGCGACCGGCCCCGTCCGCGACGAGGCCACCGCTCGCAGTGTGGCCGCCTTGGCCGCCCTGCGGGGCCAGGTCACGCCGAAGGAGATCCAGAAGCTGGTCCGCAAGCACCAGCGGCGGGCGCGAGCCGGTCGGCTGGCCAAGGCGCTGGCGGTGACGGGCCTGGTCGCGGGCGGCGCCTTCGCCGCCTGGAAGTGGTGGGACAAGCAGGCCAACCCGGACTGGCTGGTCGAGCCGCCGGCCGCCACGGAGGTACCCGAGTCGGGCCGTCTGAGCTCGGTCGACGGTACCGGCCAGTCCGTGCTGGACCCGGAGGTACAGGCCAAGCAGGCCGAGGAGGAGGCTGCGCACCGCGACGAACGCGGCTGACTGAGACTCCCGTTGAGGGGCGGAGGGCCGGTGGCCTTCCGTCCCTCAACGTCTTGCGCGCTGCGGTCAGCAGGCGTTTCACGTGAAACGACCGGCTGACCAAAAGTGCCCTCTGAACTGCGTTTCCGCAGTTCAGAGGGCACTTTTTCCTGTGGAGCCTAGGGGAGTCGAACCCCTGACATCTGCCATGCAAAGACAGCGCTCTACCAACTGAGCTAAGGCCCCGAAGATGGCCGTCCCCCCGGAAGTACCGCGTACCGGGAGGCGACGCAGACCAGAGTACCGGGTCACCCCCTGGATCTCGCAAAAAGATGGGGGGTCCCCGTGAACGACCACTCTCCGTAAGATGCTCGGCGTGGTTCGCTACAGCGAACCACCGTTTTTGGGGAAAGCGATGGGGAGACGCAATGGACGCCGCACAGCAGGAAGCAACCGCAAGAGCGCGGGAACTGCAGCGGAACTGGTACGGGGAGCCACTGGGGGCGCTCTTCCGTAAGCTCATCGACGATCTTGGTCTGAACCAGGCTCGTCTCGCGGGGGTACTGGGACTGTCCGCACCGATGCTGTCGCAGCTGATGAGCGGCCAGCGGGCGAAGATCGGCAATCCTGCCGTGGTCCAGCGGGTGCAACTGCTGCAGGACCTGGCGGGGCAGGTCGCGGACGGCAGCGTCAGCGCGGCCGAGGCGACCGACCGCATGGACGAGATCAAGAAGTCTCAGGGGGGCTCGGTGCTCAGCAACACCACACAGACGACCAGCAGTTCGGGCGCGCCCACGGTCAAGCGGGTGGTCCGCGAGATCCAGTCGCTGCTGCGCTCGGTGGCGGCCGCGGGAGACATCATCGAAGCGGCCGACACCCTCGCCCCGACCCACCCGGAACTGGCAGAGTTCCTCCGGGTGTACGGCGCCGGCCGCACCTCCGACGCCGTCACGCACTACCAGTCCCACCAGAACTGACCCCGCGGCCCGGTCGTCGAAGGGGGTTCGGCAGCCGGGCCGTCGGCCGCGGAGGAACACGAGGGGGCCGCGCCCCTCGCCGGGACGGACACGGGGGTGTCCGCAGCGACGAGGGCGTGAGAGGGGTCGTATCGCTCATCACGGGGGAAGCAGGAGAAACAAGGGGGTCACCGAAGGGGGAGGGGCGGCGCGCAACCATGGGTGAGGTCTTCGCCGGCCGGTACGAACTGGCCGACCCGATCGGACGCGGAGGAGTGGGTGCCGTCTGGCGCGCCTGGGACCACCGCCGTCGTCGGTATGTCGCCGCCAAGGTTCTGCAGCAGAGCGACGCGCACGCGTTGTTGCGCTTCGTCCGTGAACAGGCGCTGCGGATCGACCACCCTCATGTGCTCGCACCGGCCAGCTGGGCCGCCGACGACGACAAGGTCCTGTTCACCATGGACCTGGTCGCCGGCGGCTCGCTGGTCCACCTCGTCGGCGACTACGGCCCCCTGCCGCCCGCCTTCGTCTGCACGCTGCTCGACCAGCTCCTCGCCGGTCTCGACGCGGTGCACGCGGAAGGCGTCGTCCACCGCGACATCAAGCCCGCCAACATTCTCCTGGAAGCCACGGGCACGAACCGGCCCCGGCTGCGGCTGTCCGACTTCGGCATCGCGATGCGGCTGGGCGAACCGCGCCTGACGGAGACCAACCTCGTGGTGGGGACGCCCGGCTATCTCGCGCCCGAGCAGATGATGGGCGCTGAACCGGACTTCCCCGCCGACCTGTTCGCCGTGGGACTGACCGCGCTGTACCTCCTGGAAGGCGCCAAGCCGGACGCCAAGGCCCTCATCCAGTACTTCACCGCGCACGGCACGCCGAGAGCCCCGCAGGGCATTCCCGACCCCCTGTGGCAGGTCGTGGCCTCTCTCCTGCAGCCAGACCCTCACGCCCGCTTCCGCACGGCCACGGGCGCGCGCAAGGCGCTCTCCTCCGCCGCTGAACTCCTTCCCGAGCCCGGCCCCGACGACGAGATCATCGAGATCTTCGACCAACTCGGCCCCCTGCCTTCCGGTTTCGCCGCTTCCGGCCCGCTCAAGCGCGCACCGGGGGTGGACACCAGCACGGGTGCCGGCACCGGCAGCGGCAGCGGCAGCGGCAGCGGCAGCGGCAGCGGCAGCGGCAGCCCACGGTGGCGGACCGACGGAGCTTCCCTGTCGGCAGTAGACGGCGCGTCCTTCCTCCCGGAGCAGCAGCCAGAGGGCCCGGAAGCCGCGAATCCGGCCTCTGGGTCGGGCGGATCCGCCGCGGCCGCACCGCAGGTCAACGCGCACACGGCCTCGCAGCCCGGCTGGTCCTCCGCGGCTGCTCCCTCCGGCACCGGCTCCATGCCCGCTCAGCCCGGCTCCATAGCCGCCCGGCCCGCCTCGCGGTCCGTACAGCCCGGCTCGGGTCAGACTTCCCCGGCCCCCGCTCCCGGCTCCGCACCCCCCTCGGAGACAAGCGGCGCCCGCTCCGCGCACCCCACCGCATGGGCCGTATCCCCCGATTACCGGCAAGGCACCGGGTCGGCATCGGCCCCGGTCGACGGAACGCCCCCGCAGCGACAGCCGTCCACCCCCGCGCAACCGCTCAGCATGTCGGACACCGGCAGCTTCCATCTGCCACCCCCTCAGACCACCACCACCTCTGCCCGTCAGACGCCCGCCCCGCATACCCCTCACGAACACCCGCAGCCACAGAGGCAACCAGAGCCCCAGCACCCCCCAACTCCCCCGCCCCCGTACGTCTCCCCCCACGACCCGACCCACGTCCTCTCCTCCCCCCGGCCTCACGCTGCCTCAGCCGCCCATCACTCCCCTTACATCCCTCCCACCGCCCCTCCCGCCCCTGCAACAGCAGTGCACCAGCGCGCTGAACCCTCTACTACTTCGTACACCGCTCAGGCCCCGCAGGTTCCACCTCCCGCGCAGGCGATGTCGCAGCCGCGCCACCGGGCAGCCCGCTCCGCACGCCGCGCCGGCCCGCCCGCGAAGGTGGCGATACCGCTGCTGCTGCTCGCGCTGGCCTGCTATGCCGTGGGTTTCTGGGCACTGGCCCAGATCTGAGCCGGACCGACCGACCGGCGCCGAAAAGGCAGACGGTCAGAGGGCAGCCCTCGCGCCGGGCCGCCCCCGACGACGCCCCAGCCCCGTCCACACCCCGAGAACCACCAGCACCACGGTCCCGCCGCCGATGCCTCCCACAGCGAGGACCCTCATCAGGGCGTCTCCGCCCGCCGACGCGTCCGTCGACGCCCCGCCCGCCTGCGCCGACTCCCGATCCTGTGCCGCCGTGACCTGGAAGATGCCCCGTGGCTCGGACTGGCCCGCATAGGCGGGGCCGGCTTCCACGGTGTTCGCGGTTCGGACGCGCAGGGTCAGGTCGAAGGGCCCGTCACCGAAGTCCTCGGCCATCTGCGTCACCAGGTGCACGACAAGGTAGTACGAGCCCGCGAACCGCATGCCGCTGACGTGGTCGGGGGCCGCGTAACGGTTGGCGTAGGCGACGGGCGGGAGCGGTCGCAGGGCCGCCGACCGTTGGCTGCCGTCGTAGCCGACCCCATCGTCGTCGACCTGGCCTCGCACGGGGTTGTAGAGGGAGAGGTTCAGCGCGCTGGGCACGAAGCCGGCGTCGCCGCTCACGCTGCCGAGTTCCGCGGTGGCGTAGAGCTGCAGGCCCCAGTCCAGGGGCACCTCGTAGAAGAGTGTCTGCCCGGGCCGGATGTCGTCGCGCCAGACGCCCTGGCCCAGGGACGTCGCCGTGTCGAAGCCCGCGCCGCCCTCGCGGGACTCGGGCTCGCCGGTGGGGGGCGTGGGGGAGGCGGAGTCCCAGTCCTCGGGTGCGCTCGTGTCACCGACCTGCTCGAGCTTCGGCTCGGACACCGGGGCGATCTCCATGTCCCACTCGTCCACGGAGGAGGTCACCCCTCTCCGGACCCGCTCGACGAGCACGTAGTACGTGCCGGCCCCTTTGCAGACGGTCCCGCTGCGCGAGGCGTTCCGCTCGACGAGCGCGGTGACGGGGTGCGCGCTGCGGCCGACCCCGATGCCGGCGGTGTCCACGGAGCAGGAGTGGCTGTCGGCGTCCTGCAAGGACACCTTCACGCCGTCGCCGGCGGAAACGGTCGCACCAGGGGGAGGGACCGCGGTGACGGAGACGTACGCGTTCGACGTGACGTCGAGTTCGAGGCGGTAGTGGAGCCGGCCGGTGGTGGGGAGGGAGCTGCGGTACGTCGTGCCGGGCTCCAGAGGTTCGGCGTCGGCGGTGCTCGTGGCGCCCGTGACCGATCGGGCGTACTCGTCGAACGCGTAGGCACCCGGTGCGTCGGCCGCCCTCGCGGGCGCCCCCGCCAGGCCTGCCGTCGTCCCCAGCAGCGCGGCCACGGCGACCACCCGCACGGCCGTTCCACGACCACACCATGCCCCGGCCCGCCACCACGCCGTACGCCGCCCCATCACGCGCCACCCCTCGTCGTACACCGGACCGGGACTGTCGCTCATCCTGCCCCGCCGCGCCGCGTGCCACCCGCGCAATCCGTACGGGCGTCCGAAACACCCGCATCAAAGCACCCGCTCCGCACAGGACCGCAGGCCTGCAACACAAAACCCCGACCGCGTGGCGGCCGGGGTCTGCTCAGGATCGGGTGTCGGTACTCACGAACCCGTGGGCACGGAGTCAGTCGCCTCCGTCCACAGATCCTGCTCGGCGCGATCCGCCTGGATCTGGCGGTACACGAGGAGCCCGCCGATAGCGGCCAGTGCGACCAGGAGAAGCTTCTTCACCGCGCGACCTCGTCTTTCCTTGACGTAGGGGACCTCTGGCGCCCGACTATACACACCGACCGAGACCGATCGGTGACCTGCCTCGAGCCCTCAACTCCCGCCCGGAACACCGCAATAGAAGCGGACGAGGGCGCTCCGATCAGAGGGTGATCACATCCATACGGGCGGCCACTTTGACCGCCTTCATCATGTATTTCCCCATTTTCCGCCCTCATGCACCCATCCGAGTGGTGTTCATCCGAAGATCGACGCGCCACGGGCGTCGGTCCACCACTTCGCGGTCCCCATACACATGATGAGGAAAGTACGCAAATCGCCCGACCCGAAAGTGAGGGGCCATGGCCCAGAACAAGGTCATGAAGCTGTGGATCGCCATCGTCACTGCCTTCCTGGCGCTGTGCACGACGCTCGGCCTGATCACGACGACCGCCGCCGCGGCCGTACCGCAGACCGAGTCGACGCGCAACAGCACGGCACACACGACGACGCCGGCGACGCCCCTGTGGTCCTGGTCCTACTCCAGAGACCTGCCCCCCACCATGAAGCAGCGCATCCGCGCCGAGGCCCACGGCAAGACCCCCGGCTGCCGCCACCGCCCGCCCACCGACACGGACGCGGATGCGGATGCGGAGGTCGATGCGGAAGCGAGTACGGCAATGGGCGTCGACACGAGCAGGGACACGGACTCGGCCGTCCCGGCCTCGACCCCGTGCGACGCGACCGGCAGCTCCGTCGGGCTCTTCAGCCCTCTCCTGCGCTGACCGCACCGCACACTCACACGTAACGGCGAACTTGCGTACGCCCGGACAGCATGTAGAGCCCCGACCGGTCCCCGGTCGGGGCTCTACTGCGTGCACCGCCGCCCACCGCCCCCACACCCGGACCAGACGCCTCCCTCGGCGGCGCCTTGAGCTGCGCATTGCCCTGACAGCGCAGGCCCAGCACCTCACTACGACGAAGACCGAGCAGCAACACGTCCGCTTCCTTCGTCTGCTCCGGTACAACGACTTGAACGTAGCAGCGCGCTACGCACGCCGCGACGTCGACTTCGAGGGGCGGCGGTGCATCCCGGTCAGGCAGGTGCAGCGTGTGAAGGGGTCGGCGTCCGCCGCAGCACCGTTCGGCTCCCCGGCACACCTGTGGGACCCTGCTCGCCTTCCTGAAGGCCCACCCCAAGGTCGCCCAGGCGATCCTCCGGCATAGCCAGATCCGTACGACTATGGACGGCTATACGCACGTCGTCGGCGACAGCGAGCGGGAAGCCTTCGCGATGCTCTCCGAGCTGCTGGAAGAGCCGCTCATCGGCTGACCGCCGGTGTTGGTGTCACCCGGTGGTGTCAAAAGACCCCCAGTCCTGTGGACTGGGGGTCTTCTCGCTGGTGGGGCTAACAGGATTTGAACCTGTGGCCTCATCCTTATCAGGGATGCGCTCTAACCAACTGAGCTATAGCCCCGCCGCGCTCTGCGGTGTGTGTCCCGCGCGCTGACTCCTGAAGATTAGCGCACGACGCGGGCAGTCCCAAAATCGGTATCCGGAGACCGTCAGCGGGAACGGGACGGCACGCTCACTCGTCCTCGGCCAGCGTCAGCTCGACGCCGCCGACGAAGCCCGCGGAGAGGTTGTAGATGAACGCGCCGAGGGTCGCGAGGGCGGTCGCGAGGACTACGTCGATGACCGCGATGATCGTCGTGAACGTCAGGACGTTCGGGAGGGACAGGAACGACTGGAGGTCGAAGCCGTTCGACTCGTTCGAGCCGGTCGCCTCGGAGATCGTGCCACCGACCGTCGAGAAGACGCCCATCGCGTCCATGACCATCCACAGCACGGCGGCCGCGACGATGGTGCAGATGCCCAGCGCGATGGAGAGCAGGAAGCTGACCTTCATCACCGACCAGGGGTCGGCCTTGGCCACTCTCAGGCGCGCCTTGCGGGTGCGCGGCGTGGTGCGCGCACCGGTGCGGGGGCGGCGCACAGCGCCGGCCGGGGTCGGCTGGGCCGGGTAGGCCTGCGGCGGGTGGTACGGCCCGGAGGGCTGCTGCGGCTGACGCTCCCCCGGCAGCGGGGAGGGCGCCTCGGGCGGCGTCGGCTGGGCCGACGGCTGAGGCTGGGCGCCCGGAGCGGCCGTGGCCTGGCCCGCGCCGGTGGCGGGCCCCTTGGCCTGCGGTCCTCGGGTGTCCGTCACAGTTCCCCCCTGGGATCCATGCGTGTCAGGCGAGGGCGAGCCGGTCGCTGGGGACTTGATCGCCTGCAGGTTGGTCGTGTGCGGGTCGGTCGGGCCCGCGCCCGTGTGCGAGTCTGTCGCTTTCGCGGCGGAGCCACGGCCGCCGCCGTTCGATTCGTTACCGGTAGAGGTACCGGTAGAGGTACCGGTAGAGGTACCGACCGAACCGGCGCCCGTGGCTCCGCTCACGATGACTCACTCCTCGTGCTACTCGGTCGAGGGCTCCGCGCCCTCGTCCGTGCCGGTTGTCGCGGCACCTTCGACGGTCTCGTCGACGACGATGTCGCCGTCGACCTCCTCCGCCTCGCGTCCCGCCTCGGCGTTACGTGCGATACCGACCACGGCATCGCGCTTGCCCAGGTTGATCAGTTGGACGCCCATGGTGTCACGGCCCGTCTCCCTGACTCCGCTGACTCGCGTACGAATCACGCCGCCGGACAGCGTGATGGCGAGGATCTCGTCGCTCTCCTCGACCACCAGCGCGCCGACGAGTGATCCGCGGTCCTCCACGATCTTGGCAGCCTTGATGCCGAGGCCGCCGCGACCCTGGACGCGGTACTCGTCGACGGCGGTCCGCTTCGCGTACCCGCCGTCCGTAGCAGTGAACACGAACGTACCGGGTCGAACAACATTCATCGAGAGCAGCTGGTCGCTCTCGCGGAAGCTCATGCCCTTGACACCCGAGGTGGCGCGGCCCATGGGACGCAGGGTTTCGTCGGTGGCGGTGAACCTGATCGACTGGGCCTTCTTGCTGATCAGAAGCAGATCGTCGTCGGCCGAAACGAGTTCGGCTCCGATCAGTTCGTCGTCCGAACCGTCCTCCGTCTCGCGGAGGTTGATCGCGATCACACCGCCGGAACGCGGCGAATCGTAATCCTTCAGAGGCGTCTTCTTGACCAGACCGCCCTTCGTGGCGAGCACCAGGTACGGCGCCACCTCGTAGTTGCGGATCGCGAGGATCTCGGCGATCGCCTCGTCCGGCTGGAAGGCCAGCAGGTTGGCGACGTGCTGTCCACGCGCGTCACGGCCGGCGTCGGGAAGCTCGTACGCCTTGGCCCTGTAGACGCGGCCCTTGTTGGTGAAGAACAGCAGCCAGTGGTGCGTGGTCGACACGAAGAAGTGGTCGACGATGTCGTCTTCCTTGAGCTTCGCGCCGCGCACGCCCTTGCCGCCGCGCTTCTGCGCCCTGTAGTCGACGGTCTTGGTGCGCTTGACGTAGCCACCGCGCGTGACGGTGACGACGATGTCCTCCTCGGCGATCAGGTCCTCGATGGACATGTCACCGTCGTAGGGCACCAGCATGGTCTTGCGGTCGTCGCCGTACTTCTCGACGATCGCGGCGAGTTCGGCACTGACGATGCCGCGCTGACGGACCGGCGAGGCGAGGATCTCGTTGTACTCGGTGATCTTCGCCTGGAGCTCGTCGTGCTCCTGGATGATCTTCTGACGCTCCAGGGCGGCCAGTCGCCGCAGCTGCATCTCGAGGATGGCGTTCGCCTGGATCTCGTCGATCTCCAGGAGCTCCATCAGGCCCGTGCGCGCGATGTCGACGGTGTCGCTGCGCCGGATCAGCGCGATGACCTCGTCGATGGCGTCCAGGGCCTTCAGCAGGCCGCGCAGGATGTGCGCCCGCTCCTCGGCCTTGCGCAGCCGGAACTTCGTACGCCGGACGATGACCTCGATCTGGTGCGTCACCCAGTGGCGGATGAACGCGTCGAGGGACAGCGTGCGCGGCACCCCGTCGACCAGTGCCAGCATGTTGGCGCCGAAGTTCGACTGCAGGTCGGTGTGCTTGTAGAGGTTGTTCAGGACGACCTTGGCGACCGCGTCCCGCTTCAGGACGATGACGAGACGCTGGCCCGTGCGGGAGCTGGTCTCGTCCCGGACGTCCGCGATGCCGCCGATCCTGCCGTCCTTCACCAGGTCGGCGATCTTCTGCGCGAGGTTGTCGGGGTTGGTCTGGTACGGCAGTTCCGTGACCACCAGGCACTGGCGGTTCTGGATCTCCTCGACCTCGACGACCGCGCGCATGGTGATCGAGCCGCGGCCCGTGCGGTAGGCCTCCTCGATGCCCTTGCGGCCGACGACCAGAGCGCCGGTCGGGAAGTCGGGGCCCTTGATGCGCTCGATGAGCGCGTCAAGGAGCTCCTCGTGAGAGGCCTCGGGGTTCTCCAGGTACCACTGGGCGCCGGCCGCGACCTCGCGCAGGTTGTGCGGCGGGATGTTGGTGGCCATGCCGACCGCGATACCGGCCGAGCCGTTGATCAGCAGGTTGGGGAAACGGGCCGGCAGGACCGTCGGTTCCTTGGAGCGGCCGTCGTAGTTGTCCGTGAAGTCGACGGTCTCCTCGTCGATGTCACGGACCATCTCCATGGACAGCGGCATCATCTTGCACTCGGTGTACCGCATGGCGGCCGCCGGGTCGTTGCCGGGAGAACCGAAGTTGCCGTTGGAGTCCACCAGCGGCATCCGCATCGACCACGGCTGCGCGAGGCGGACCAGCGCGTCATAGATCGAGGAGTCGCCGTGCGGGTGGTAGTTGCCCATGACGTCGCCGACGACACGGGCGCACTTGTAGAAGCCCTTCTCGGGCCGGTAGCCGCCGTCGTACATGGCGTACAGCACACGACGGTGGACGGGCTTGAGACCGTCCCGGACGTCGGGCAGCGCACGCGAGACGATGACGGACATCGCGTAGTCGAGGTACGAGCGCTGCATCTCCGTCTCGAGCCCGACGGGCTCGACACGGAGGCTGATCTCGCCGTCCTCTTCAGGCGTCACAGGGGTGTTCTCGTCGGCCATTGCTGGTGGGGATCCTTCCTGGTGCGGTCAGCTGAGACCGACTCAGATGTCGAGGAAGCGGACGTCCTTGGCATTGCGCTGGATGAACTGGCGGCGCGCCTCCACGTCCTCACCCATGAGGACCGAGAACAGGTCGTCGGCCTGGGCGGCGTCGTCGAGGGTGACCTGACCGAGGACGCGGTGCTCCTGGTCCATGGTCGTGATGCGCAGCTCCTCGGCGTTCATCTCGCCGAGACCCTTGAAGCGCTGGATCGAGTCCTCGCGGATGCGCTTGCCTCGCTGGCGGCCCATCTCGATCAGCGCGTCGCGCTCGCGGTCGGAGTACGCGTACTCGATGTCCTCCCGGCCCCACTTGATCTTGTAGAGCGGGGGACGGGACAGGAACACGTGCCCGGCCTCGACCAGCGGCCGCATGAAGCGGAACAGGAAGGTCAGCAGCAGGGTGTTGATGTGCTGGCCGTCGACGTCGGCGTCCGCCATCAGGATGATCTTGTGATAGCGCAGCTTCTCGATGTCGAAGTCCTCGTGGACTCCGGTGCCGAAGGCCGAGATCAGCGCCTGGATCTCCTGGTTCTGCAGGATCTTGTCGATCCTGGCCTTCTCCACGTTGAGGATCTTGCCGCGGATCGGGAGGATCGCCTGGTACTCCGGGTTGCGGCCGGACTTGGCCGAGCCGCCGGCGGAGTCACCCTCGACGATGAAGATCTCGCACTTGATGGGGTCGTTCGACTGGCAGTCGGAGAGCTTGCCCGGGAGGGACGCCGTCTCGAGCAGACCCTTGCGGCGCGTCAGGTCACGCGCCTTGCGGGCCGCCACGCGCGCGGTGGCCGCCTGGATGCCCTTGCGGACGATGTCCGCGGCCTCGACCGGGTTGCGGTCCAGCCAGTCGTTCAGGTGTTCGTAGACCGCCTTCTGGACGAAGGTCTTGGCCTCCGTGTTGCCCAGCTTGGTCTTGGTCTGGCCCTCGAACTGCGGCTCGCTGAGCTTCACCGAGATGATCGCCGTCAGACCCTCGCGGATGTCGTCACCCGTGAGGTTGTCGTCCTTCTCCCGCAGCAGCTTCTTGTCGCGCGCGTACTTGTTGATCAGGTTGGTGAGCGCCGCACGGAAGCCCTCCTCGTGCGTACCACCCTCATGCGTGTGGATGATGTTCGCGAAGGAGTAGACGCCCTCGGTGTAACCGCTGTTCCACTGCATGGCGACTTCGAGGGAGAGGCTCTTGTCCTTGTCCTCGGCCTCGAGGTCGATGACCGTCGGGTGTACCGCCTCTCCCTTGCGGGAGTTGAGGTACTTCACGAAGTCGACGATGCCGCCCTCGTAGTGGTACGTGACGGTCTTGACCTCGGCGGTCTCGTCCGCGCCCGCCTCGTCCGCCCCGGAGGTGGCCTTGGCCGACTCGCGCTCGTCGGTGAGCTTGATCGTCAAGCCCTTGTTGAGGAACGCCATCTCCTGGAAACGCCGCGAGAGCGTCTCGAAGGAGTACTCGGTGGTCTCGAAGATGTCGCTGTCGGCCCAGAAGGTGACCGACGTGCCGGTCTCGTCCGTGGCCTCGTGCTTGACCAACGGCGCCGTGGGGACGCCCATCTTGTAGTCCTGCGTGTGGCGGTACCCGTCGGTCCTGACCTCGACGGCGACCTTCGACGACAGGGCGTTCACCACGGAGACGCCCACGCCGTGCAGACCGCCGGAGACCGCGTAACCGCCGCCGCCGAACTTGCCGCCCGCGTGCAGCACGGTCAGCACGACCTCGAGGGCCGGCTTGCCCTCGGAGGCCACGATGCCCACCGGGATGCCACGGCCGTTGTCGACGACGCGGACGCCGCCGTCGGCCAGGATCGTCACGTCGATGGTGTCCGCGTGGCCGGCCAGCGCCTCGTCGACCGAGTTGTCGACGACCTCGTACACGAGGTGGTGAAGTCCGCGCTCACCGGTCGAGCCGATGTACATACCGGGTCGCTTGCGGACCGCGTCCAGACCCTCGAGGACGGTGATGGCGCTGGCGTCGTACGAGGCGGTGACCTCGCCGTTCGAGGTGTTGACCTCGTCGCTCACGCCGGCGTCGGTGGACGGGATGTTCTCGTTGGGGTTGCCGGAATCGGCCACGAAGCGCCCTTTCTGGCACAGCACGAGCCAGGCTCGTCGGCGGGTTGCCGGAGCGGCTGCGGCATGTTGCGTTGGTAAGCCTTGTTCAGCGTTGCTCAGCTTTTCCCGGGCGGTCCCCACGATTGGGGCGGGATTGGCTTCCAGTCTACCGGTAGCGCCGACAGTGATGGGGGTTTGCCGGTACCTGAGTCCGCATGTGCCGCCCTCAACCGGTCTCTTCCGGGTCCCCATATACGGAACGGGGCTCAAAGAGGCTCACAGCGGCACTCAGCGCTTCGGGCCGTCAACCCTTGGCTACTTGGGAGTCACGTCGGGATTCGCAACCGCGTCCACCGACACGAGGCGATCACCCGGGGCCTGCGGTTGTGACGTCAGTCACCTTTTGATACGGCCGCGCAGACGTGGGCCCAGCCGGTCTTCCAGGGGGCTCCGCTCACCCGTAGGTGTCGCCGGGACCCGTGCTGCCGGGGGCTCGCAGGGGGCCGTAACGGCGGGGCGGACCACCGGGACCCTGCACCTTGATCAGCTTCACCGCGCCCTGTCCCAGATCCTCGTTCAGGCGGGCGACCAGCTGTGGGGCGAGCAGCCGGAGATTGGTCGCCCACGCCGTGGAATCGCAGCGCACGACCAGGACCCGCTCGTCCTCGTCGTACTTCTCCGGCTCGCAGTGCTTGGCCAGGTCCTCGCCGACGATCTGCGGCCAGCGGCCCATCACCCCGCCCACCGCGGCCGGCGCCTCCCAGCCGCGCTCGGTGATCAGCCGGTTGATGGCGGCGCCGAGCGCGAGGGGGTCGCGTCCGTCGGCACGCGCTCCAGAGCGCAGGCCTCCACGTCGCGCCTGCTTCTTCTGCTGCGCCGCGTCCCCACGCGCGCGTGCCTGTTCCTTCGCCGCCCTGAGCGCCACGCGCGCGAGGTCGACGCCGGAGGGCTCGGCCTTCTTTCCGGGAGCCGGTCCGTCCTCGGTACTCATGCCCGCTGCACCGTCCCCTCCGCCACGCTGTACCGCGTCCCCGCCAGGACATGCGGTACGTCGTCGTCGACCGCGGCCGTCACCAGCACCTGCTCGCCCGGCGCGACCAGCTCGGCCAGGCGCTCGCGGCGACGGGTGTCCAGCTCGGCGAAGACGTCGTCGAGGACGAGCACCGGCTCGTTGCCCTCGGCACTGAGGAGGTCGTAGGACGCCAGCCGCAACGCCAGCGCGTACGACCAGGACTCGCCGTGCGAGGCGTACCCCTTCGCCGGCAACTGGCCGAGCTTGAGCAGCAGTTCGTCCCGGTGCGGTCCCACGAGCGTGACTCCCCGCTCGATCTCCTGCTTACGCGCCTCGGCCAGTGCGGCCATCAGCTGCTCGTAGAGCTCCTCGCGCGTGTGTGCCTCACCCGGCGCGGACGGCTTGTACTCCAGCGCGACCGGACCTCCGCCGGGCGCCAGCTGCTCGTACGCCTTGTCGGCCAGCGGCTGGAGGGACGCGATCAGGTCGAGCCGCTGGGCGAGCAGCTCCGCTCCCGCGCGCGCGAGGTGCTGGTCCCAGACGTCGAGGGTGGACAGGTCCATGGAGCGGCCGCCGTGCCGGCGGGCGAGCGCGGCCGACTTCAGCAGCGTGTTGCGCTGCTTGAGGACCCGCTCGTAGTCGGAACGGACGCCGGCCATGCGCGGAGAACGGGCCGTGATCAGCTCGTCGAGGAACCGCCGCCGCTCCCCGGGATCGCCCTTGACCAGCGCCAGGTCCTCGGGCGCGAACAGCACGGTCCGCACGATCCCCAGCACGTCACGCGGCCTGACCTGCGAGGACCTGTTGATGCGGGCTCGGTTGGCGCGGCCGGGGTTCAGCTCCAGCTCGACCAGCTGCTGCCGCTCACCCTGCTTGACCTGGGCCCGGATGACCGCGCGCTCGGCGCCCATCCGGACCAGCGGGGCGTCGGAGGAGACGCGGTGGCTGCCGAGGGTGGCCAGGTATCCGATCGCCTCGACCAAATTCGTTTTGCCCTGCCCGTTGGGGCCGACGAAGGCGGTGACGCCCGGGTCGAGCGGAACTTCGACCCGGGCGTACGAGCGGAAGTCGGCCAGCGACAGGTGCGTGACGTGCATGGTCGTGCGCCGACCTCCCCCAGCTTGTGGACTCAGCTTGTGGACTGCTGTGCAGCCCTGTGGACTACTTCTTCTCGACCGCGTGACCGCCGAACTGGTTCCGCAGCGCGGCGATCATCTTCATCTGCGGCGAGTCCTCCTGGCGCGACGCGAACCGCGCGAAGAGGGAGGCCGTGATCGCGGGCAGCGGCACGGCGTTGTCGATGGCGGCTTCCACAGTCCAGCGTCCCTCGCCGGAGTCCTGTGCAAAACCCTTCAGCCTGTCCAGGTGCTCGTCCTCGTCAAGGGCGTTCACCGCGAGGTCGAGCAGCCAGGAACGGATGACCGTGCCCTCCTGCCAGGAGCGGAAGACCTCCCGGACGTCCGTGACGGAGTCGACCTTCTCCAGCAGTTCCCAGCCTTCGGCGTAGGCCTGCATCATCGCGTACTCGATGCCGTTGTGGACCATCTTCGCGAAGTGGCCCGCGCCGACCTTGCCGGCATGCACCGCTCCGAGGTCGCCCTCGGGCTTCAGCGCGTCGAAGACCGGCTGCACCTTGGCGACGTTCTCCGCGTCGCCGCCGTACATCAGCGCGTAGCCGTTCTCCAGGCCCCAGACGCCGCCGGAGACGCCGCAGTCGACGAAGCCGATGCCCTTGGCTGCCAGCTCCTCGGCGTGCTTCTCGTCGTCGGTCCACCGGGAGTTCCCGCCGTCCACGACGACGTCGCCGGGCTCGAGCAGCTCGGCGAGCTCGTCGACGGTCGACTGGGTCGCGGCGCCGGCCGGGACCATCACCCAGACCACACGCGGGCCCTTGAGCTTGCCCACAAGCTCAGAGAGGCTGTGGACATCGGCGAGGTCCGGGTTGCGGTCGTATCCGATGACGGTGTGGCCTGCGCGGCGAATCCGCTCGCGCATGTTGCCGCCCATCTTGCCGAGGCCGACGAGACCGAGCTCCATCAGTGTTCCTTAGGTTTGCGACGTGGCGTTACGGCACTTCCGTACCTGCGTCCGAGCCTAAACCCGGACGCTCGCTCACATCTGTGGGCATACGCGCTCAAACGTAGGCCCCGACCTGCGGGTTCTCTGGAGGGGTCGGTCAGCCGCTGAGGCGCACCGGCATGATCAGGTACTTGTAGGCCTCGTCCGCCTCGGCGTCCAGGGCCGGCTTGCCGCTGAGCAGCGCGGGCTTCGTGGACGTCGTGAAGGACAGCTGGGCCACCGGGGAGTCGATGGCGCTCAGGCCGTCCAGCAGGAAGGTCGGGTTGAAGGCGATCGAGATGTCGTCGCCCTCGAGCTGGGCGTCGACCCTTTCCACAGCCTGTGCGTCGTCGCTGGAGCCGGCCTCCAGGATGAGCACGCCCTGCTCGAAGCTGAGCCGCACCGGGGTGTTGCGCTCCGCGACCAGGGCCACACGCTTGACGGCCTCCACGAAGGGGGCGGTCTCGATCACGGCGACGGAGTTGAACTCCGTCGGGAACAGAGTGCGGTACTTCGGGAGGTCGCCCTCCAGGAGGCGGGTCGTCGTGCGGCGGCCCGCGCCCTCGAAGCCGATGAGGCCCTCGCCCGAGCCGCCACCGGACAGCGCCAGGATGACGCTGTCGCCGCTTGTGAGGGCCTTGGCGGTGTCCAGGAGCGTCTTGGCGGGGACCAGCGCGACCGCGGACGCCTCGGGGTTCTCCGGCTTCCACAGGAACTCGCGGACCGCGAAGCGGTAGCGGTCGGTGGACGCCAGCGTGACGGTGTCGCCCTCGATCTCGATGCGCACACCGGTGAGGACGGGCAGCGTGTCGTCACGGCCCGCGGCGATGGCGACCTGGGCGGCGGCCGCGGCGAAGACCTCGCCGGGAACCGTGCCCGTGGCGTTCGGCATCTGCGGCAGGGCCGGGTACTCCTCCACAGGCAGGGTGTGGAGTGTGAACCGCGAGGAGCCGCAGACCACGGTCGCCCGTACACCGTCTGTGGAAATCTCCACCGGGCGGTTGGGGAGGGCGCGGCAGATGTCGGCGAGCAGCCGGCCCGAGACGAGGACCGTGCCCTCCTCGTCGACCTCGGTCTCCACGGAGACACGTGCGGAGACCTCGTAGTCGAAGCTGGACAGGCTCAGCTGGCCGTCCTCGGCCTTCAGCAGCAGGCCGGCGAGGACCGGCGCCGGCGGACGGGCCGGGAGGCTGCGTGCCGCCCAGGCCACTGCCTCCGCGAGTACGTCGCGTTCCACCCGGATCTTCACTGTTGCCGCCTCCTGCTGTTGCCGGCGCTTCTCGCCCTGCCTGGCTTCGTCGTCTGTCGCGGTGTCGTCGGTCTCGGTGAGGTGAAGGACACCGGGGACCAGTCTGACGCACCGCACTGACAGTCGGTGCCCCTCGGGGTCAAGTCGTGACGAGGGGCAGTCGCGAGCCGGACAGCGAGTTGTGCACAGGACCCCCTTCGAAACGGATTCCCAGCTCTCTCTAGTTGGGAGTAGTAGTAGGGCCTGTGGATACCGTGGATAACCGCGTTTTCCCAGCTCAGAGCGGAAATTTTGTCCACTGCCCCTGTGGGTGACGACGGTGGACAACCGGGCACTTCTGTGGAGAACGGAAAGTTCTGCACACTCCGTGCACAGCCTGGGGCCACTTCTCCCCAGCGCCGTCCCCAGCTTTGCCCCCGTTTCCCACAGGCCAACCCGGCACCTTCGTGTGACGCCTTTCACTCGACACGGTGAGGAGGCGCGTCGCGTTGCCGAACAGTGGACAGCGGTGTGGAGAAGCTGGAGATCGCTGGGGACAACCGGCCGTGGCCTGTGGGCAGGCGGTGGACAACTTGATGCACAGCCTGTGGATGATCTCGCTGTCCACAGTCTGTGGAGATCTTTCGTCCACCAATCCACAGCCACCTGACCTGGTCTGATGGTCCCTCAACAGGAGGCCCTGTGGACACGATCTGGACAACTTCCCAGTCCCCAGGATGTGGACGGAAGAAAGTCGCCTGATCTGTGGAGGGAGGCCGTAACCCGGCAGGTATTCGAACAGCGGATGTCCGACGCGGGCCGCCGGAACGACCGAGGGCGCCCTCGGGAACTCGTCCCTGGGCGCCCTCGGAGGCGTGTTTCTAGGTCTGGGGGCCGCGTCTTGTGCCCTGTCAGCCGTTCTTGATGCGGTTGGTCAGCTCGGTGACCTGGTTGTAGATGGAGCGTCGCTCGGCCATCAGATTGCGGATCTTGCGGTCCGCGTGCATGACCGTCGTGTGGTCGCGGCCGCCGAACAGCGCACCGATCTTCGGCAGCGAGAGGTCCGTCAGCTCACGGCACAGGTACATGGCGATCTGCCGGGCGGTCACCAGGGCGCGGCCGCGCGAGGTGCCGCACAGGTCCTCGACCGTGAGACCGAAGTAGTCGGCGGTCGCGCCCATGATGGCCGTCGACGTGATCTCCGGGGCCGAGTCCTCACCCCCGGGGATCAGGTCCTTGAGAACGATCTCCGTGAGCCCCAGGTCCACCGGCTGCCGGTTGAGCGACGCGAACGCCGTCACCCTGATCAGCGCGCCCTCCAGTTCGCGGATGTTGCGCGAGATCCGGGAGGCGATGAACTCCAGGACCTCCGGCGGGGCGTTCAGCTGCTCCTGCACCGCCTTCTTGCGGAGGATGGCGATCCGGGTCTCCAGCTCGGGCGGCTGGACGTCGGTGATCAGACCCCACTCGAAACGGTTCCGCAGCCGGTCCTCCAGGGTCACCAGCTGCTTGGGCGGCCGGTCGCTGGAGAGCACGATCTGCTTGTTGGCGTTGTGAAGCGTGTTGAAGGTGTGGAAGAACTCCTCCTGTGTCGACTCCTTGTCCGCGAGGAACTGGATGTCGTCGACGAGCAGGATGTCCATCTCGCGGTAGCGCTTGCGGAAGCTGTCGCCCTTGCCGTCGCGGATCGAGTTGATGAACTCGTTGGTGAACTCCTCCGAGCTCACGTACCGCACGCGCGTGCCGGGGTAGAGGCTGCGCGCGTAGTGGCCGATCGCGTGCAGAAGATGCGTTTTGCCGAGCCCCGACTCGCCGTAGATGAAGAGCGGGTTGTACGCCTTCGCCGGCGCTTCGGCGACCGCCACCGCGGCCGCGTGCGCGAAGCGGTTGGAGGCGCCGATGACGAACGTGTCGAAGAGGTACTTCGGGTTCAGGCGCGCGGTCGGTTCGCCAGGACCGGTCGCCGGCGCCGGCTGCGCGGCCAGCGGGCCGGGGGCGCCGGTGGTGGGCAGCGGGGATCCGACGGGACCGCCGCGGTGCACGCGTCCGGATCCCGAGGGCGGCTCGGGACGCTCGCGGCGGGCGTCACGCGCGTCCTCGTCGGCCCGGTGGCGACCGTAGTCCGGTCGCTGGTCGTAGTCGGAGCGCGGGTCGTAGTCGGAGCGCTGGGAGTCGTAGGACGGGCGCTCCATGCGGTCCATGGGCTGCGGACGGTAGTCCTGCGTGTACGAGTCCTTCGACGGAGATCCGTACGAGTCCTGTGAGGGGCCGCCGTAGGAGTCCTGTGACGGGGGTCCGTAGGAATCCTGGGCCGGCGGGCCGTAGGAGTCCTGCGAGGGAGAGGCGTAGGGGTCGCGCTCGGGGAAGCCGAGCCGCTGCTGCTGCCAGCTGTACTCGTCCTGCTGCGGGCGCGGCCAGGCTCCGGGCTCGGGGCGCTGGTACTCCGAGGGGTACGTGGGGCGGGCGGTCGGGAGCTGGTCGGGGCGCTGCGTGTGGTCGCCCTGGGCTCCGGGATGCTGCTCGGAGCGGCCCGGGCCGGGGTCGTCGGCGCGGTGGCGGCCGTAGCCCTCGTACTGGCCGGAGGGGAGCTCGGGTTCCTCGTAGCGCGGCTGGGGCCGGGTCGGGGGGCTCGGCGGTGCAGGGGGCTCACCGGCGGAGTCGTCGACGGTGATCGCGATGCGGATCGGGCGGCCGCATTCGCGGCTCAGCGTCTCGCTCACGACGGGGGCGAGACGGCCCTCCAGTACGTTCTTCGCAAATTCGTTCGGCACGGCGAGCAGTGCGGTGTCCGCCACGAGCGCGAGCGGCTGGCAGCGCCGGATCCAGTGTTCGTCCTTGACCTCGACGCCCTGCCCACGGCCGTTGTCGAGAAGTTGCTCCAGTACTCGTGGCCACACTGCGGCAAGATCGGCAGGTACGTCAGCCACAGGGCACGCTCTCTCATGGGTCCCACGAACGTGTGGTTCGGGACGGGTCGGGATTCAGATGGGGTCGGGCGGGTGCAAGGGAACGAGTCGGAAGTCCAGCCACGGTAGTCAGGGCGACGGGTGCGGTTCAAGTTGTTGTCCCCAGCCTGTGGATAGTGTCTCCCGGTGACCGCTGGTTTGACCGGATGGCGTAGCCGCGCGTACCGTAACCAGGTCGAGTTGTCGATGGCTGCTGCCGCCTGCCTCCGATGGGCACAGGTCACTTGGGTGATCGGTCAGCGGTGCACTCGGGCGTAACGCGAGCTACTCGTGGGCGCACGGTGACAGCCAGGACGGCACCCGAAACCAACGATTTATTTCTGGAGCCCCCTAGTGAGCAAGCGCACCTTCCAGCCGAACAACCGTCGTCGCGCGAAGACCCACGGTTTCCGCCTGCGGATGCGCACCCGTGCCGGTCGTGCGATTCTCGCGAACCGCCGCAGCAAGGGTCGCGCCAGCCTGTCCGCCTGAGTCTGATCAGGTCATGACGTCGTGCTGCCTACCGAGCATCGGCTGAGGCGGCGCGAAGACTTCGCGACCGCGGTACGACGGGGTCGTCGGGCTGGACGCCCGACTCTCGTCGTCCATCTACGTAGCGGTGCCACGGACCCGCACGCGCCTGGGGAGAGCGCTCCCCCGACGCGTGCGGGTTTCGTCGTGAGCAAGGCTGTGGGTGGCGCGGTGGTGCGCAACAAGGTCAAGCGCAGGCTTCGCCACCTGATGCGCGATCGAGTCGCCGCCTTGCCCCCCGGTAGCCTGGTAGTCGTACGAGCGTTGCCCGGTTCGGGTGATGCCGATCATGCACAACTGGCCCGAGACCTGGATGCCGCTCTGGAGCGGCTGCTGGGAGGGGGCGCGCGATGAAGTACCCGCTGCTGGCGCTGATCAAGGTCTACCAGTGGACCATCAGCCCTCTGCTCGGGCCGGTGTGCAAGTACTACCCGTCGTGCTCCCACTACGGGTACCAGGCCATCGACCGGCATGGTGCGCTCAAGGGCACGGCACTCACGGCCTGGCGCATCCTGCGGTGCAATCCGTGGTCGCTCGGCGGTGTGGACCATGTTCCGCCGCGCAAGCGTCCGCGGTGGCACGAAATGCTGCGTGGCGCCTGGCGCACACGCAGGGGCGGGTCCTCCTCCGCCGAACTGGCCGCCGAGGGGCAGGCTCTTACGAGCCCGGCCGCAGAGACCCCGTCCCATGCCCAAGGAGCATGATTAGTGGACACGATTGCCGGCTTCTTCAGCTTCATCACGACACCCGTTTCCTGGGTCATCGTCCAGTTCCACACGGTGTACGGCGCCGTCTTCGGCCCTGATACCGGCTGGGCCTGGGGCTTGTCCATCGTGTCCCTGGTGATCCTGATCCGTATCTGCCTGATCCCGCTCTTCGTGAAGCAGATCAAGGCGACCCGGGCCATGCAGACGCTGCAGCCCGAGATGAAGAAGATCCAGGAGCGCTACAAGAACGACAAGCAGCGCCAGTCCGAAGAGATGATGAAGCTGTACAAGGAGACGGGCACCAACCCGCTCTCCTCGTGCCTTCCCATCCTGGCGCAGTCCCCGTTCTTCTTCGCGCTGTACCACGTGCTCAACAGCATCGCGAACAACGACACCATCGGTGTCATCAACGAGAGCCTGCTGCAGAGCGCGCAGAAGGCGCACATCTTCGGTGCCCCGCTGGCCGCGAAGTTCACCGACAGCTCCTCGGACGTCGCCGCGCTCGACGCCTCGCTGACCACCGTTCGCATCGTGACCGCGGTCATGATCGTCCTGATGTCGGCGTCGCAGTTCTACACGCAGCGCCAGCTGATGACGAAGAACGTCGACACCACGGTGAAGACGCCGTTCATGCAGCAGCAGAAGATGCTGATGTACGTCTTCCCGGTCATGTTCGCCGTCTTCGGCATCAACTTCCCGGTCGGTGTCCTCGTCTACTGGCTGACCACCAACGTGTGGACCATGGGCCAGCAGATGTACGTCATCCGCAACAACCCGACCCCGGGTTCCAAGGCGCAGGCCGCCTACCTGGACCGTCTGTACAAGCACGTCACGCACCATGGCAAGACGCGAGGCCGTGGTGAGAAGGCCATCGTCAAGGCCATCGTCGCCAAGGGCCGTGACCGTAACGAGTTCGAGCGCAAGTTCATCAACGGCTTGAACAAGGCGGGCCTCGCGGCCCAGGCCGACGGCACCGTGGTGAAGGGCGAGGCACAGGCCGCCGTGCAGAACGAGGACGGTACGCCGACCAGCGCTGCCGCGCCCAAGCGTCAGCAGCCCAAGCGGCAGAGCAAGTCCCAGCGCCAGTCCGGCAGTGCCAAGGCGGCCGACGAGGGCCCGTCGCTCACCAAGTCCGACGAGCCCGAGGACGCCAAGCCCGCCGTTGCCAAGAAGCCCGGCGCCACCCGCAGCAAGGCCCAGTCCGGACAGCGCAAGGGCCCGCAGCGGCCCAAGTCCCCGTCCAAGAAGTAAGAAGGAGTCCATCCCGTGACGGAAGGCACCACCTCCGCCGCTGCCGAGGGCGTAGACACCCTGACCCGCCTGGAGCAGGAGGGTGAGATCGCGGCGGACTACCTCGAGGGTCTGCTCGACATCGCCGATCTCGACGGTGACATCGACATGGACGTCGAGGCCGACCGCGCCGCTGTGTCGATCATCAGCGACTCGGGCGGCCGCGACCTGCAGAAGCTGGTCGGCCGCGACGGCGAGGTGCTGGAAGCCCTGCAGGAGCTCACGCGCCTGGCGGTGCACCGGGAGACCGGGGACCGCAGCCGGCTGATGCTGGACATCGCGGGCTACCGCGCCCAGAAGCGTGCCGAGCTCTCCGAGCTCGGCGCCAAGGCCGCCGCCGAGGTCAAGAGCACCGGTGAGTCCGTGAAGCTGAAGCCGATGACGCCGTTCGAGCGCAAGGTCGTGCACGACGCGATCAAGGCAGCCGGGCTGCGCAGCGAGTCCGAGGGCGAGGAGCCGCAGCGCTTCGTCGTCGTGCTTCCCGCCTGATCGGCCCGTTCGTTCCTCCGGCCCCGTCTGTTGCGCAGGCGGGGCCGAACTTTGTCAGCCTGATACTGGTGGTTCTGGCGTCGGCGCCCGGTGCGCCCACGCGGTACGGAAGGACGGTCCCCCGTGACGGAGGCAGCGGAGCTTCCCCCCGCGCCCGAGCAGGCCCGTGAGGTGTTCGGTGAGCGCTTCGCGGACGCGGTCCGCTATGCGGAGTTGCTCGCCGAGGCGGGCGTGCAGCGCGGGCTGATCGGTCCACGCGAGGTGCCCCGCCTGTGGGAGCGGCACCTGCTGAACTGCGCGGTGCTCTCGGAAGTCGTTCCCGAGGGCGTGACGGTGTGTGATGTCGGCTCGGGCGCGGGCCTGCCCGGCATTCCCCTGGCGCTGGTCCGGGAAGACCTCAAGATCACTCTCCTGGAGCCCTTGCTGCGGCGCACGAACTTCCTCACCGAGGTCGTGGAGCTGCTGGGCCTGGACCATGTGACGGTCGTTCGCGGCCGGGCCGAGGAAGTCATGGGTAAAATCACTCCCGTCCATGTGGTGACGGCACGGGCGGTGGCTCCGCTGGACCGGCTGGCGACCTGGGGGATTCCCCTGCTGCGCCCGTACGGGGAGATGCTCGCGCTCAAGGGCGACACCGCGGAGGAGGAGCTCAAGAGCGCGGCGACGGCACTGACCAAACTCGGCGCCGTCGAGACGTCCATCGTCCAGGTCGGTGAGGGCGTGGTGGATCCGCTGTCCACAGTAGTGCGCGTCGAGGTCGGCGAAAGCCCAGGCGGTGTGCGCTTCGCGGCGAAGCGGGCCAAGGCGGCCAGGACGGGACGTGCGCGCCGCCGCCGCTGATCCGTCCTGACGACGAGACGTACTCCACACAAGCTGCCAAACCGACGCATGCCGGAGTGTCGCGACGGTTCGGCCCTCGACCCTGTGCATCGTGTTTCACGTGAAACGTCGCTCACTGCTACACGGCATCATCAGCCGGGGCCGCGCTGCGGCCGAACCCCGCGACCGAAAGCCTCTCGGGTCACTCGATGAGGGAACCGAGTTGTCCACAGAGGTGGATTTCTCCACAGAACAACAGGCCTCACTGGTTCATGACCCCGAAGACATGGGAGGCTCTGTTCATTGCGAGCCTGAAGTCGAGGAGAGTGAATCCTTGCGGTCCAACGCCAACATCGCGGGACCGATGACCGATCCGGTCCCCGGTCCCCGTACCGAATCGATGGGGGACGATGTTTCACGTGAAACACCGCCCCCCATGGACGACACTCCGATCGGTCGTGCTGCCCAACTTGCAGTGGAAGCTCTGGGGCGTGCCGGCGAGGGTCTGCCACGCCCCGACCAGACCCGGGTCATGGTGGTCGCCAACCAGAAGGGCGGGGTGGGCAAGACGACGACGACCGTCAACCTTGCTGCCTCGCTGGCCCTGCATGGTGGCCGTGTCCTGGTGATCGACCTCGACCCCCAGGGCAACGCATCCACCGCGCTGGGGATCGACCACCACGCCGAAGTCCCGTCCATCTACGACGTGCTGGTCGACAGCAGGCCTCTCTCGGAGGTCGTCCAACCCGTCCCCGACGTCGAGGGTCTCTTCTGCGCCCCCGCCACCATCGATCTCGCCGGTGCGGAGATCGAGCTGGTGTCCCTGGTCGCGAGAGAGAGCCGGCTCCAGCGGGCGATCCAGGCCTACGAACAGCCCCTGGACTACATCCTCATCGACTGCCCGCCCTCACTCGGCCTGTTGACCGTCAACGCACTGGTCGCCGGCCAGGAGGTCCTCATCCCGATCCAGTGTGAGTACTACGCACTGGAGGGTCTGGGCCAGCTGCTGCGCAACGTCGACCTCGTGCGGGGGCACCTCAACCCGGTCCTCCACGTATCGACGATCCTGCTCACCATGTACGACGGCCGGACGCGTCTGGCGTCCCAGGTCGCGGACGAGGTGCGCACCCACTTCGGCGACGAGGTGCTGCGGACGAGCATTCCCCGCTCGGTCCGTATCTCCGAGGCGCCGAGCTACGGGCAGACGGTGCTGACCTACGATCCAGGATCGAGCGGTGCCCTGTCCTATCTTGAGGCGGCGCGAGAAATCGCGTTGAAGGGTGTCGGCGTCTCCTACGACGCGACACACGCGCACATCGGCGCACAGAGCGACCCGAGCATGGTGGAGGGGATCCAGTGAGTGAGCGACGGAGGGGTTTGGGCCGTGGGCTCGGCGCACTGATCCCTGCTGCCCCGACGGAGAAGACGGTGCCTCCGGCCGGGCTGGGGGGTGTCGCTTCGACGTCCCCGACGGCTGTACCGATGCTTCCCTCCGAACGCGGGGTGGCCGCGGCGAAGGTGGCCACACTGCCGCCTGTTTCACATGAAACCGAGGAGCCGTCGACGAACGGTGCCGCGGAGGCGCCGGCGCCTCCCCCGGGTGCCTACTTCGCGGAGCTCCCGCTTGACTCCATCAAGCCGAACCCGCGCCAGCCGCGCGAGGTGTTCGACGAGGACGCTCTTCAGGAGCTCGTCACCTCCATCAAGGAGGTCGGTCTTCTCCAGCCAGTCGTCGTCAGGCAACTCGGTCCGGCGCGCTACGAGCTCATCATGGGTGAGCGGCGCTGGCGGGCCTGCCGGGAGGCGGGACTGGAGGCGATCCCGGCGATCGTCCGGGCCACGGACGACGAGAAGCTCCTCTTGGACGCCCTCCTGGAGAACCTTCACCGCGCCCAGCTGAACCCGCTGGAAGAGGCCGCCGCCTACGACCAGTTGCTGAAGGACTTCAACTGCACGCACGATCAGCTGGCGGACCGCATCGGCCGGTCCCGCCCGCAGGTCTCCAACACCCTGCGTCTGCTGAAGCTCTCGCCCGCGGTGCAGCGGCGGGTGGCCGCCGGAGTCCTTTCGGCCGGACACGCGAGGGCGCTGCTCTCCGTCGACGACTCGGAGGAGCAGGACCGGCTGGCCCATCGGATCGTGGCCGAGGGTCTCTCGGTGCGGGCTGTCGAGGAGATCGTGACGCTCATGGGGTCTCGGCCTCAGTCGGCTCAGCGTTCGAAGGGCCCGAGGGCCGGCGCCAGGGTCTCACCGGCCCTGACCGACCTCGCGACCCGGCTCTCGGACAGGTTCGAGACTCGGGTGAAGGTCGATCTGGGGCAGAAGAAGGGCAAGATCACTGTCGAGTTCGCCTCGATGGAGGACCTTGAGCGGATCCTCAGCAGCCTCGCTCCCGGGGAGGGACCGGTCCTGCAGAAGAGCCTTCTGGACGATGACCCCGAGGAGTCGGAGGACTGATCCTTCGACAGGCGGGGCAATCTCGTTCGGCTGTCGGAGCGGGCCGTGTCCGGTGGGTACCGGACACGGCCCGCTCCTTTGCTTTCAGGCGGTATCGGTCGAATCGCATCGTGGATACGATGCGATCGGGTATGGCGCACATCCACCCGGCAGCACCTCTGAGGGGAGTGGCAGGGGCTATGCGAACGGTGAGCCGCACCGGAATGGTGAGCGCGGGCCTGGGCTTGGGTGCGGTCGGCGGGTTCGTCGGCAGCCTGCTCAGGGAACGGAGCGCTCTGACGGCCGCCCGCGACGCGGCGGGCGAGGGAAGCGAGGAACAGCCTTCATGGGGCGTCGGCTCGTACCGCTCACGCTGGACAACCTTCAGGACCTTCCCACGCGCTGTCGCACGTGCGTCTTCTGGGAGTTGGACCCCGTCAGCGGCGAAGCAGCGGTAAAAGCCGGCACCGCTGCCCTGGAGAAGGAAGCCTGGATCTCCGCAGTCCTGCTCGACTGGGGCTCCTGCGGCAGGGTCGTGTACGTCGACGAGGTGCCGGTCGGCTTCGTGCTCTATGCCCCTCCGGCCTACGTGCCCCGCTCGACGGCGTTCCCCACCAGCCCTGTCTCGCCAGACGCCGTACAGCTGATGACCTCGTTCATCATGCCGGGCTATCAGGGGCAGGGGCTGGGCAGAGTGATGGTCCAGACGGTCGCCAAGGATCTGCTGCGGCGCGGGTTCAAGGCGATCGAGGCTTTCGGGGACGCGCGCTGGAAGGAGCCCGCCTGTCTCCTGCCCGCCGACCATCTTCTCGCGGTGGGTTTCAAGACGGTGCGGCCGCATCCCACGTATCCGCGACTGAGGCTGGAGCTGCGAACCACGCTCTCCTGGAAGGAGGACGTGGAGATGGCACTGGACCGGCTCCTGGGCGCAGTGCAGAAGGAACCGGTACTGCGCCCGTTGTGACGGGCAGGGAAAGAAAACCGAATGGGCCGGCCCATCAAGGGCCGGCCCATTCGTGTTTCACGTGAAACGTCACTCGGCGATGAAGTCCTCGAGGTCACGGACGATCGCGGCCTTCGGCTTCGCGCCGACGATGGTCTTGGCGACCTCGCCGCGCTGGTACACGTTCAGGGTCGGGATGGACATGACGCCGTACTTGGCGGCCGTACCCGGGTTCTCGTCGATGTTCAGCTTGACGACCTCGATCTTGTCGCCGTACTCGGCGGCGATCGCCTCGAGGGACGGCGCGATCTGACGGCACGGGCCGCACCAGGCGGCCCAGAAGTCCACCAGGACGGGCTTGTCGCTCTTGAGGACGTCCTGCTCGAAGGAATCGTCGGTGACATTCTTGAGGGTGCCGGCCACGGCGGGCTCCTTAACTGGTTGGTGCGGTGAGGGGGAGGGAGGGGGATCAGACGGAGGTCTTCTCAGGCTCGGCCTGCTCCTCGTCCGCGAGGGCGGCGAGGAAGCGCTCGGCGTCCAGGGCGGCGGAACAGCCGGTGCCGGCCGCGGTGATCGCCTGGCGGTAGGTGTGGTCGACCACGTCACCGGCGGCGAAGACACCGGTCAGGTTCGTCCGCGTGGAGGGCGCCTCCACCTTCAGGTAGCCCTCCTCGTCCAGGTCCAGCTGGCCCTTGAAGAGCTCGGTGCGCGGGTCGTGGCCGATCGCGATGAACAGGCCGGTCACCGGGAGGTCCGAGAGCTCGCCGGTCTTGAGGTTACGCAGCTTCAGACCGGCCAGCTTCTGGTCGCCCTGGACCTCGGCGACCTCGCTGTCCCACACGAACTTGATCTTCGGGTCGGCGAAGGCACGCTCCTGCATCGCCTTGGAGGCGCGCAGGGTGTCGCGGCGGTGGACGATCGTCACGGACTTGGCGAAGCGGGAGAGGAAGGTGGCCTCCTCCATCGCGGTGTCGCCGCCGCCGATCACGGCGATGTCCTGGTCCTTGAAGAAGAACCCGTCACAGGTGGCGCACCAGGAGACACCGCGGCCGGAGAGGGCGTCCTCGTTCGGAAGGCCGAGCTTGCGGTGCTGCGAGCCGGTCGTGACGATGACGGCCTTCGCCTTGTGGATGGTGCCCGCGGTGTCGGTGACGGTCTTGATCTCTCCGGTCAGGTCGACGGAGACGACATCGTCCGGGATCAGCTCGGCGCCGAAGCGCTCGGCCTGGCCCCGCATGTTGTCCATGAGCTCCGGGCCCATGATGCCGTCCTGGAAGCCGGGGAAGTTCTCCACCTCGGTGGTGTTCATCAGCGCGCCACCCGCGGTGACGGCGCCCTCGAAGACCAGCGGCTTCAGCGACGCGCGCGCGGTGTAGAGCGCCGCCGTGTAGCCGGCGGGCCCGGAGCCGATGATGATCACGTTTCGGACGTCGCTCACGGCTTGGTTCCTCGTCTCTGGACTGCGTCGTAGGTCCGGGGGAGCTCCTTTCAGAACTCTCACCCCACCCAACGGATCCTAAGGGGCGCGCATTCCCGCTGTGTCCGGGCACACGGGGTTGCGACACGGTACGGGATACCACGCAGGAAGGAGACGAAGCGTGCGGGCTCAGTACTGTGTGTAGGACTGCCTCAGCAGGACCTTGGCAGGGCCGGCGGAGCGGTCGGTGACACACGTCTTGTCCATGATGTAGGCGGTGACCCGAGTGCCGCCGGGGTTGTCCGGCAGCACCACGAGCATGGCGGCCGTTCCCTTGTAGATGCCCTCTGCTGTCGCGAGCGCGTCATCGCTGCGGCCGGTGCCCTTCTGGACACAGCTGGGAACCGAGGGATCGATCAGGACCTTGTTGTTCGGTGCGGCGCTCCCGGGGACGGACTCCATACCCAGGCTGTTCGGGGAGCGGGATCCGCTCGACGCGCTCTTGCTCTTGGCAAGGAGATCGGAGACCTCCTTCTCCAGGGTGCTTTCGGAGAAGGTGTCCGCAGAGGTGGACTGCTGCCCCTGCGCCTCGGGTCCCGGCGGCTTGCCGTCGCTGAGCGAGGACAGCAACACGGAGCCGAAGCCCAGCGCGGCGGCCGTGAACACGGCGCCCAGGACGACGCCCCTGCGCCGGTTGCTCTTCCGGCGATCCTTTCGGCCAGGTCCTGTGTTCGAGGTGCGGGCACGACCCACGGGACGGTCCGCCGTCGCTGACGTTTCACGTGAAACACGCGCGTCGTCGTCCGTACCGGTCACGCTCGTAGTCGTGGGGCCGGCGACGGACGCCAGCGGTGCATCGACGGCGTCGGGTGCTGTGGCGTGCAGCAGGGCTTCCGCGGCGAGGGCGGCGTCGATCCGTCCGGCGACGTCGGCGGGCATGCGCGGGGGGCCTGGCAGAGTGCCGAGCAGCCCCCTGATCTCCTCCAGCGAGGCGTGGACGTCGGCGCAGAGCTCACACTCGTCCAGATGCCGCCGTACGTCCGCGGTCCGGGACGGCGTGAGAAGGCCTTCGGTGAGGTCGGAGATCTCCGCGACATCCGGGTGCCCGGCTGTGTCTGTCGTGGATGTCACGCTCGCCCACCTCCGCCCTTCACTGCGGCTGAATCACTAGGACCTGTGTCCGGCGGACCCGTACGAGGGGGTCCCGCTGCGGGTGGGACGGATGTCCCCTGCGTCCGGTTCCGCCCCGCGTCCTCTTCTTTGCCGACACCACTGTTTTCGGGCCGCAGATGCTTGAGCAGGGGCAGGAGTCTGGCGCGGCCGCGGGCACAGCGGCTCTTCACCGTGCCGGTCGGCACGTCGAGCACCCGAGCGGCCTCGGCTACCGGGTAGCCCTGCATGTCGACGAGGACGAGAGCTGCCCGCTGGTCGGGCGGGAGGGTGCCGAGCGCCTCCAGCAGCTGACGGTGGAGGTCGTTGCGTTCCGCGGGCGCCGAGGCCGACTCGTGCGGCTCCAGGAGTTGCTCCAGGCGCTCGGTGTCGTCGACGGGAGACGTCTTGCGGGAGGCAGCCTTGCGGGCC
The DNA here is from genome assembly GCF_001514265.1 of Streptomyces resistomycificus. Taxonomy (GTDB): domain Bacteria; phylum Actinomycetota; class Actinomycetes; order Streptomycetales; family Streptomycetaceae; genus Streptomyces; species Streptomyces resistomycificus. The sequence continues at coordinate 536,653 of NZ_KQ948991.1, forward strand.
CGATCGAGGCAGGCGTTCACCGTGATCCGGTGCAGCCACGTCGTGACGGCCGACTGGCCCCGGAAGGTGTGGGCGGCCCGGTAGGCGGAGACCAGGGCGTCCTGGACGGCGTCAGCGGCCTCCTCGCGGTCCCCCAGGGTCCGCAGGGCCACGGCCCAGAGCCGGTCGCGGTGCCGGCGCACGAGCTCACCGAAGGCGTCGGGATCGCCCTCGACGTGACGGGCCAGGAGGTCCCGATCGCTCGTGTCGCCGTACGCGGTGCCATCTGCCATCGGGCCCCCTCCCCTCGTCGTCAGCTGGTCACCTTGATGTCCGCGACCCGACCTCGCCACTCGCCGTCGATCTGCGGCAGTTTGGTCAGCCAGACCAGAAGGTAGCGGGACTTGAGGGACTTGTCGGGGGTGAGGGCCACGGTGGTGCCACTGCCTTCGGTGACCTTGGAGTAGGCGTCGAAGGACGTGGGCTGAGAACCCTCGTCACCGGAAGCGGCGCGGAGCTCCACGGATGTGTTGCCCACGAAGGACACCGTCACCTTCCCGACCTCCTGGACCTTGCCGAGGTCAAGGATGACGCCGACGCCGGACTTCAGCCGCCCGAAGTCGGAACTCAGGTAGTAGTCCGTCTGCCAGTACGTGGTGGGCGAGTTGTCGTAGACCTTGCCTATGTCGCCGGGCTTCTCGGACCCGTCGGCGCCGAAGGGGTCGAAGTCCTGGGCACTCCTGATGGCGATCGGAGCGCTCGCCGGCTTCGTCGGGGCCTTGTCGCCCCCGTCCGTCGTCTGCGTCTGGTTGGTCTCCTCGGACTTCCCGCCCTGGTCCATGAGCGCGTCCGCCAACTGCCAGCTTCCGAGGCCCAGAGCGGCGATCAGCAGGCCCGAGACGGCCCACTTCAACGCCCTGCCCGTGCGGCTCTCCAACGGGGACGGAGGAGTGGGCACCGGCTGGGTGACGCCCGGATGGGGCGACTGCCGGCCGTACGTGCCCTGCTGGTACGTCGTGCGCTGGTAGTCCGGCGGGGCGGTGAACGCCGGCTCCGGCGGGCGGATGCGGGGCATCTCGCCGATGGCTTTCACCAGCTCCTCGGGCGTGGTGCACGGGGATTCGTGACGGGACGCCGTGGCACCGTCGTTGGCGAGCGCCCGCATGGACAGCTCGGACAGGCCGCGGTGGACCCCGGCGCGCACCTGGTCGGGTGCGATGAGGCCGATGTCCTTGGGCAGCCCGGACAGGCCGTACGCGTCGCTCTCGTAGGGCCAGCGCTGCGTGAGGGCCGCGTACAGCAGGGCGCCGATCGCCTCCGTGTCCGTACGCTGCGGGGTTTCGGAGGTGACACCGCGCAGGGCGGCGTTCACGGCGAGGCCGCGGATGCGCCACTGTCCGGTCGACGTGCGCAGCACGGCGTTGGGGTTCAGGCGCAGATGGGCCAGACCCTCGCGGTGGGCGGCGGCCATGGCGGAGGAGATCTGGCTGACCAACTGGTAGGCGTCGTACACCTCCAGCGGGCCGGCGGCGAGCAGGGTCGTCAGCTCGGTGGCGTCGGGCAGCCACTCGTGGACGACGTAGACGAGGTCGTTCTCCTCGACTGCGTCGAGGACTTGGACGAAGCGGGGATCACCCAGCAACGCGGAGGAGCGGGCGGCGGCCAGCACCGAACGGGCTCGTGCGTGGTCGGCGGGCAGGAGGTGGACGCCGACGGCGCGACGCAGTTTCTCGTCCACGGCTCGCCAACTGCTGAATCCGTCCAGACGGGTGACGCACTCCTCGAGCCGGTAGCGTCTGGCGAGTTTGTGTCCGCTGTGCAGTTCCGGCGGTGAGGCCTTCCCGGAACTCTCGGTCCCGCCACTCCCCTGTGCCTCGACGTCTTCCGTGTCCCGCTCCCGGTTCTTGGCCACCCCGTCGGCCGTGGACTGGTCCGCCTTGGCGGTCAGCGGCTCGTCACCGCTGTTGTCTGCCACGTCGACGGCAGCCGTGCTCCGTTCCGCCACCGTCGTTCCCTGCCTCCCCATTCATTGCGCGTCGTGCGACGCAGAAACCAATTGTGCCCACAGTCCGCCGCTATGCACGACACACGGTGGCGGACGATGGTTGTGCGCGTACCCCCGCCTCAGCGCCCCAGCCGTCCGCGGACCATGCCGACCAGTGAGTTCAGCTCCTCGATACGCATCTTGCGAGCCGCGAGGAAGAAGATCCCGAACAGTACCGCCCCACCGGCGATCAGCGCTGCGAAGGACCCGAGGGCGCCCTGACCGAGTGAGTGTCCGATGCCGTAGCAGGCGGCGCCGCTGAGCAGGGCCGCCGGAATCGAGGCGATGCACAGGCGGGCGTAAGTACGCAGGACGCGCCCGCCGTCGAGGTCCCCGCCCAGCCGCTTGCGCAGCCGTCGCCAGGCGACGCCCACGCCGATCGAGTACGCCAGACCGTACGCGGCGGCCATGCCGACCACGGCCCAGCGGGCCGGCAGCACGATGTAACAGGCGGCCGAGGCGGCGGCGTTGACGGCCGCCACGATGACCGTGTTGTAGAAGGGGGTCCGGGTGTCCTCGTACGCGTAGAAGGCGCGCAGCACGACGTACTGCACCGAGTAGGGGATCAGGCCGAGGCCGAAGGCCATCAGCATGTACCCCATGTTCGTGGCGGCGCTCGTGCCGGAGGATCCGAAGATCAGCGTGCACATCGGGATGCCGAGAGCGAGGAAGCCGAAGGCGAGGGGCACGATCGCGACCGCTGTCGTGCGCAGGCCCTGCGAGATGTCGTCACGCACGGCGCCGGCGTCGTCCTCCGCGGCCGAGCGCGAGATCCGCGGCAGCAGGGCGGCCATCAGGGAGACCGTGATGATGGCCTGCGGGAGGCCCCAGATGAGCTGGGCGTTGGCGTAGGCGCTGAAGCCGGTGCCGGGGATCTTGGTGTCGGCGACCGCCGCGGTGGCCAGCTGGGTGACGACGAGCGCGCCCGCCTGGTTGGCGAGGACGAACAGGATGGTCCACTTCGCGAGCATCGCGGCCTTGCCCAGGCCGTGGCCCTTCCAGTCGAAGCGCAGCCGCATCCGGAACCCGGTCTCGTGCAGGTACGGGATCATCGCGAGGGCCTGCACCACGAGCCCGAGCAGGATGCCGACACCGAGGAGCCGTTGACCTTCCGCCGGAATGTTCGTGACGCTCAGGCCGGAGTGCTCGGCGGTGCCGTACACCCAGAGGAACATCCCCAGCGTCACGATGATCACGATGTTGTTCAGGACCGGGGTCCACATCATCGCGCCGAATCTGCCGCGGGCGTTGAGGATCTGCCCCATCACCACGTGAATGCCCATGAAGAAGATGGAGGGCAGGAAGTAGCGGGTGAAGGTGACGGCGACGTCGTTGGCTGCCGGGTTGGTCGCGATGGGATTCGACAGCGCGCGCACCAGGAGCGGCGCCGCGAACATGGCGATCGCGGTGAGCGCCGCGAGCGCGACCATGACGAGGGTCAGCAGCCGGTTCGCGTACGCCTCACCGCCGTCGTCGTCGTCCTTCATGGCGCGCACGAGCTGCGGTACGAAGACGGAGTTCAGACCGCCGCCCACGGTCAGGATGTAGATCATCGTCGGCAGCTGGTACGCCACCTGGAAGGCGTCACCGAGGAAAGCCGTGCCCAGGGCCGAGACGATCAGAGCGGAGCGGATGAAGCCGGTGAGGCGGGAGACCATCGTGCCCGCGGCCATGACGGCGCTCGACTTGAGCAGGCCGGCGGCCTTCCCACTCTTCTTCGCGGCGGGAGCCTGCGCGGCGGCTGGAGCGTCCGGAGCGGGAGCCTCGGTCACGGGAGGGGACACCGGCGCCTCGTACCGGCCCTGGGCGGGCGGTGTCGCCGCCGGATACTGACCGGCGGACGGCGCCGGGGACGGGTTGGGCACGGACGGCGGTTCGTACGGCTGGTAGTTGCCGTTCTGCTGCTGGTCCCGGAAGAGGTGGGCGAAGGCGTCCTGTTCGTGGCGCTGCTCACCGGCCTGGGTCACCAGGTCGTCGACGCCCACGAACTGGGTGGTGCGGGGGTCGTCGCCATAGGGCAGGTACTGGGTGGGGCCCTCCGGTTCCGGCGCGGGGGTCTGCGCCCACACGCGCGGGTCGGGGGCGTACGGGGACTGGGGCGGCTGGGCGTACAGCGGCTGCTGCGGCGGGTACGTGCCCGGGGCCGGCGGGGGGTGCGCCGCGCGGTCGTAGAGCGCCTCGGCCACCGGGTCCTGGGCGTAGAGATCCTGTGCCTGGTAGGGGTCCTGGTCGTAGGCGTCCTGGAGGTACATGTCGGCGGGGGGCTGCGGCGGTACCTGACCCTCGGGCTGCGGGCCCTCGGGGTGCCCCGAGCTGCCCGCGGCCTGGCCGCGGTCACCGTCGTACGGCGCGTTCATGGTTACCCCACCTCATCGTCCCGGGCCCACCGGCCACGACATCCTCAACGGTCCACTCTCTCACCCGTGCCGGACGGGTCTGCGCTTTCCGCTGGGGTGTCCGGTGTCAGGTCACTCGGCTGCTCGGACTCGTCTGCCCGGGCCGGGGTGCCGCTCTCATCCTTGAGACGGTCCTCGGCGGCCTCCGGGTTCTCCGGCGCGGCTGCGTCCTCGTCCGCCCCGTCGGGGCCGTCCTGGTCGGCCTCACGTGCGGCCGCCCGCTTGCGCTGCGTGTACATCCGGAAGCCGGCCAGCACGAGCAGGAGGACACCTCCGCCGATGACCAGCATCACTGTCGCCGTGAACTCGGTGACCTTGACTTCGAAGGTGACTGCCTCACCGTACGGCTGTCCGTCCTCCGTGTAGAGCTGGGCGATCACCGTGGAGCGGCCGTTGGCGTTCGCCGTGGTGGTGAACTTCACCGACTGGCTGTGGCCGCCGGAGACCTCGACCGGCTGCTCGAAGTAGGGCCTGCCGCCGATCTCGAGACGCTTCGGGCTCAGCGAGGTGAGCCGCAGCACCAGATGGTCCACGCCCTGCACCAGGTTGTTCTGCACGGTCACCGGGATCGTGGCGCTGCGTCCGGAGAGCTTGGTCGGGGACTTGTCGATCAGTCTGACCTGGTCGGTCAGCTCGTCGAGGTACGTCTCCACGTCGTCGCGGAAGCTGGTCGCCTCCATGGTCCGGCCGCGCCAGGACGTGGACATCTCACGGTTCATGGCCCGGCCGAAGGGCGTCACCACCCGGGACTCGTTGGCGAGGATCACCTTGAAGTTGTCGAGCTTCTCCTGCGTGTCGGCGATCTGCTCGAAGGCCGCCCGCGGCAGCTCCTGCTTGCGCAGAGAGGCCGGGTACCTGGATGTCGGCGGCACCTTCGTGGTGGCCTGCGGATCCGGCTTGGCGCCGGCGGCCGCCGTGAGGTCCTGGGACTCGGACCAGTTTCCGTCCTGCAGGGCTGTGAGGGCCTCGGCCATCGACTGCGCCTGGCGGGCCGAGGGCATGCGCTGCGGGGCGACGACGATGCTGCGTTGCCTGCCCGTCTGAAGGTTGAGCGTGAGGCTCTGGGCAAGGAACTGCTGCACGGCGAGCGTGGAGGCGGACGCTCTCGTCAGATCGCCCTGGAAGGCCGTGGACAGCCGTGCGTCGGCGACCACAGCGGTGGTGCCACCGCCGATGGGGCGGGCCGCGGAGGGCGTGTACGGCAGGCCGCTGGTCTCCTGCAGGCTGTCGCTGCGCGCGATCACCTTGTCGGCACCCGCGGAGGTGGCCACCTTGACGATGGACGGGTCGACGGCACCGTCCACGGGCCAGGCGAAGTCAGTGGTCGGTTTCACATGGAGGATCGTCTCCACGGTGTTCGCCACGACGTCCGTGCCCTCCTTCAGGTGGCTGAGGGAGCCGGTCACGCTCGTGCCGTTGTGGGCGAGCGAGGCGAGGTCCGGGTCGGCGAAGGGCAGCGCGACGACCTCCTTGCCCGCCACCGCGTTCTGCAGCTCGGTGAGCCACTCGTTGGCGATCTCCTGATTCTCCTGGGAGCCCGCCCTGGTGGTGTCGCCCGATTTCACGCGGTAGGTGGTCGTCATCGCGTCGACCGACGCCAGCAGGTCGGGGTCGACGGCCCAGGTGACGTCGAGGTCCTTGCCCAGCGACACCAGCCGGTCCAGACGGCCACCCGGAGCGATCTCCTTGGCGAGGTCGTCGTTGCGGAAGACCGGCGTCTGCTGTTCGTTCGATCCCGTCTCCGCCGTCATGTGGACGGTGGAGACGAGCGGCCACAGGTACGTCGTCTTCGTCTTCGTGTCGGCCTCTTCGGGCTGCCACGGCAGGAAGGTGTTCTGCGTGCCGAGTACCTGCTCCCACGGCTGTCCGGGGGTCTGGCCGGAGAGTGACACGGCGAAGGGGTAGACACCGCTGCCGGCGAGGTCGAGCTCGTCGACCGGCACCGCGATGGAAAAGTGTTCGGCGACGCCCGGAGTCAGCTTGGAGAACTTCTCTACGTACTTTCCACCGATTTCCGGTCCGGTGGCGGCCTGGAGGTCGGTGCTGCTCTTGGCGGCGCTGTCGACAGCCGAGCGGGTGTTCAGCTCGGTCCCCACCCGCAGGCCCACGTGGGCGTCGGTGACGGCCTGCTTGCCGTTGTTGGTCACCGTGCCCGACACGGTCAGGGTGTCGCCCTCGGAGGGAGCGCCGGGGCTGAGGGTGTCGACGGCCACGGACACCGTGCCCGACGCCGCGACGGCCTGCGTGGAGGTCTGGCCGACGGCGTCCGCGGGGGTGGCGGCGGGCAGCTGGCACAGGCCGGCAAGGAGAGGCGCCCCCGCGAGCAGGGCTCCGGTGCGCCGCAGCAAGCGGCGGGCAGGTGAGGCACTCGTCCCCTGGAAGTCTGCCGCCTCGGCCACGCGCTCGCCCGTCCCTCGTCATCGTCAGTGGTCGTCGGAATGTGCGTCCACGCATGGTAACGATGCGCGCTGAGGGGAAGTGCCGCGGACTGCTCCACAAGATCGGGGGACGGGTCGTGCTGTCCTGAACGTGCGCATATAAAGAGAGCCCCATGTGTGGGGCTCAAGGGCAGGCCTTGTGCGGGTCGGGGTGGAGAGCCTGTGCGCGTTTAATGGAGGAGCTCAGGGTGGTCCGAGCCACGTACCCTCTTCTTTTGTGCCGAACGCAACCGAAGACAACTCCAGTGCCCTGAGTCAGGTGCAGCACCGTGCGGTCAGTGAACTGCTGCGGGTAGCGCCTGTCGCCGACGACCTCGCCCGCCGCTTCCAGGACGCCGGGTTCTCACTCGCCCTGGTCGGCGGCTCGGTCCGGGACGCGCTGCTCGGCCGGCTCGGCAACGACCTGGACTTCACGACCGACGCCCGCCCCCAGGACGTGTTGAAGATCGTTCGGCCGTGGGCGGACGCCGTCTGGGAGGTCGGGATCGCCTTCGGTACGGTCGGGGCGCAAAAGGACGGTTACCAGATCGAGGTCACCACGTACCGGTCGGAGGCGTACGACCGGACCTCCCGCAAGCCCGAGGTGTCGTACGGCGACTCCATCGAGGAGGACCTGGTCCGGCGTGACTTCACCGTGAACGCGATGGCCGTCGCGCTGCCGAAGAAGGAGTTCATCGACCCGCACGGCGGCCTCGAGGATCTCGCCGCCCGTGTACTGCGCACTCCGGGCACTCCCGAGGCATCGTTCTCGGACGACCCCTTGCGGATGATGCGCGCAGCACGCTTCGCGGCTCAGCTCGACTTCGAGGTGGCCCCCGAGGTCGTCACGGCCATGAAGGAGATGTCGGGGCGCATCGAGATCGTCTCGGCGGAGCGGGTCCGGGACGAGCTGAACAAGCTGATCCTCTCCACGTACCCCCGCAAGGGGCTGACGCTGTTGGTGGACACCGGACTCGCCGACCATGTCCTGCCCGAGCTGCCGGCCCTGCGGCTGGAGAGTGACGAGCACCACCGGCACAAGGACGTCTACGAGCACTCGTTGATCGTCCTGGAGCAGGCGATCGCGCTGGAGGAGAACGGTCCCGACCTGACCCTCCGCCTGGCCGCGCTGCTGCACGACATCGGCAAGCCCCGTACGCGCCGCTTCGAGAAGGACGGCCGGGTCTCGTTCCACCACCACGAGGTGGTCGGAGCGAAGATGACCAAGAAGCGCATGACAGCGCTGAAGTACTCCAACGAACTGGTGAAGGACGTCTCACACCTGGTCGAGCTGCACCTGCGCTTCCACGGGTACGGCACTGGTGAGTGGACCGACTCAGCGGTCCGCCGCTATGTCCGGGACGCTGGACCGCTTCTCGAGCGGCTCCACAAGCTGACGCGGTCGGACTGCACGACCCGGAACAAGCGCAAGGCTGCCGCACTGTCACGGGCCTACGACGGTCTGGAGGAGCGGATTTCCCAGCTCCAGGAGCAGGAGGAGCTGGACGCGATCCGACCGGACCTGGATGGCAACCAGATCATGGAGATCCTCGGTGTCGGCCCCGGCCCCGCTGTGGGCAGCGCCTACAAGCACATGCTGGAGCTTCGTCTGGAGAACGGGCCCATGGGTCACGACGAGGCGGTGGCCGCCCTCAAGGAATGGTGGGCCGGGCAGAGCTGAAGCCGCGAGGCGGGGTCATGTTTCACGTGAAACATGACCCCGATCGCCCGCCGAGGATGATCTCGGGTGCGATCAGTGGCGGTGTTTCACGTGAAACATGGCTCGGTGAACCTATCGGCGCTCATGGCGGGTGGGCGTGACGGCGGCCGCTCCATAGATGACGGCGATGGTGACCACCAACGGAACTGAGCGGCCGTCGGGTGGCAGCATCAGGGCGGCCACGGCCGCAGCGCCGACGAATGCGACGTTGAAGAGGACGTCGTAGACAGAGAAGACCCGACCTCGGAAGCCGTCCTCGACGGAGGACTGGACGATCGTGTCCGTGGCGATCTTCGCTCCCTGTGTGGTCAGGCCCAGCACGAACGCGGCGGCCAGCATGGGGGCGACGGCGAACAGAAGACCGAGGGTGGGCTCCAGGATCGCCGCGGCGCCGGCGCACACGGCGATCCACCTGCCGGGCCCGAGCCGTCCGGCTGCCCAGGGTGTCACTACGGCCGCCGCGAAGAAGCCGGCGCCGGAGATCCCCAGCGCCAGCCCCAGCAGAGCGAGTCCGTCATCGGTTTCGGTGGAGAACTCGTACCGGCAGAGCATCAGCAGCATCACCAGCAGAGCGCCGTAGCAGAACCGCATCAGCGTCATCGCGCCGAGCGCTCGGGCGGCTTCCCGGCGCGAGGGGGCGGTGAGATGCCGTACCCCCGCCACCAGGTCGCGGGTGGTGCCGGTCAGCGCCGAGGTGAGCCTGGGCTGTACCAACTCGCGGTCAGGGCCCAGCAGTTCCGGCGCCATGCGAAGCGATGCGAGCGCTCCGCACAGATACAGGGCGGATCCCAGCAGAACCACGGCAGCGTCGGAGTCCGCGACCACCAGCCGTACGACGAAGGCGAGGCCGCCGCCCGCGGTCGCGGCGAGTGTTCCGGCCGTCGGCGAGAGGGAGTTGGCGACGACCAGACGATCCGCGTCGACGACGCGGGGCAGTGCTGCGGACAGGCCGGCCAGGACGAAGCGGTTGACGGCGGTGACGCAGAGGGCGGAGACGTAGAAGAGCCAGTCGGGGACCTGGCTGACCATCAGGACGGCGGTCACCGACGCCATCAGGGCACGCACCAGGTTGCCGTAGAGAAAGACCTGGCGGCGGCGCCAGCGGTCGAGCAGGACGCCGGCGAAGGGGCCAACCAGTGAGTACGGCAGCAACAGGATCGCCATCGCGGAGGCGATCGCGGTGGCCGAGGTCTGCTTCTCGGGCGAGAAGACGACATAGGAGGCGAGCGCGACCTGGTAGACGCCGTCCGCGCCCTGGGAGAACAGGCGTACGGCGAGCAGGCGTCGGAAGTTCCGGTAGTGGAGCAGGACGCGCAGGTCACGCACGACGGACATGGGGCACAGCCTCACATACGGGGAGGGTCCCCGGGTGCACAACCCGGGGACCCTCTAGGCCCTGGCAGGAGCAGGCTCCGGCGCGCAGCGCTGGGTCGATCTAGCGCTCGACCTCGCCCTTGATGAACTTCTCGACGTTGTCGTAGGCCTCGTCGTCGAAGTACTGGACCGGCGGGGACTTCATGAAGTACGAGGAGGCCGACAGGATGGGGCCGCCGACGCCGCGGTCCTTGGCGATCTTCGCGGCACGCAGCGCGTCGATGATGACACCGGCGGAGTTCGGGGAGTCCCACACCTCGAGCTTGTACTCCAGGTTCAGCGGGACGTCACCGAAGGCGCGGCCCTCGAGGCGGACGTACGCCCACTTGCGGTCGTCCAGCCAGGCCACGTAGTCCGAGGGACCGATGTGAACGTTCTTCTCGCCCATGTCGCGGTCCGGGATCTGCGAGGTGACGGCCTGCGTCTTCGAGATCTTCTTGGACTCGAGGCGATCGCGCTCCAACATGTTCTTGAAGTCCATGTTGCCGCCTACGTTGAGCTGCATGGTGCGCTCGAGACGGACACCGCGGTCCTCGAACAGCTTCGCCATCACGCGGTGCGTGATGGTGGCGCCGACCTGCGACTTGATGTCGTCGCCGACGATCGGGACGCCGGCCTCGGTGAACTTGTCCGCCCACTCCTTGGTGCCGGCGATGAAGACCGGAAGAGCGTTGACGAAGGCGACCTTGGCGTCGATGGCGCACTGGGCGTAGAACTTCGCCGCGTCCTCGGAGCCGACGGGCAGGTAGCAGACGAGGACGTCCACCTCCTTGTCCTTCAGGACCTGGACGACGTCCACCGGCTCCTCGGCGGATTCCTCGATGGTCTGGCGGTAGTACTTGCCGAGACCGTCGAGGGTGTGGCCGCGCTGGACCGTGATGCCCTTGTTCGGGACGTCACAGATCTTGATGGTGTTGTTCTCGCTGGCACCGATGGCGTCCGAGAGGTCGAGGCCGACCTTCTTCGCGTCGACGTCGAAGGCGGCGACGAACTCGACGTCACCGACGTGGTAGTCGCCGAACTGAACGTGCATGAGGCCGGGGACCTTGGACGCCGGGTCGGCGTCCTTGTAGTACTCGACTCCCTGAACCAGCGACGCGGCGCAGTTGCCCACGCCGACGATGGCTACGCGCACCGAACCCATTCCGGTTGCTCCCTGTGTGTACGAGTGAGGCCCTGGCAGGGGCTCTCACGTGGTGGTGTCGCCGGGCGTATCCGGCCCGGGGACGTCCCCGGGCCGGGGCAGGACGCCCGGCGCTCCCTCTGTGGTGTCGCGAGCGGGTTCTCCGTGGCCGGGGCCCTTGAGGTCCCGACCCGCCCGCTCGCTCTCGATGAGCTCGTTCAGCCAGCGCACTTCGCGCTCCACGGACTCCATCCCGTGGCGCTGGAGCTCAAGCGTGTAGTCGTCGAGGCGCTCCCGGGTACGCGCCAGCGAGGCGCGCATCTTCTCCAGGCGCTCCTCCAGGCGGCTGCGGCGGCCCTCGAGCACGCGCATGCGCACATCTCGAGACGTCTGTCCGAAGAAGGCGAAGCGAGCAGCGAAGTGCTCGTCCTCGTACGCGTCGGGCCCCGTCTGCGAGAGGAGTTCCTCGAAGTGTTCCTTACCTTCCGCCGTCAACCGATAGACGATCTTGGCGCGACGCCCTGCGAGTGGTGCCGCGAGGGCGTCCTCGGTGGTGTTTCCCGGCTCTTCGATCAACCAGCCGTTCGCGACCAGCGTCTTGAGGCAGGGATACAGCGTTCCGTAGCTGAACGCGCGGAACACCCCCAGTGACGTGTTGAGTCGTTTGCGCAGCTCATAGCCGTGCATCGGCGACTCGCGGAGCAGGCCGAGGACGGCGAACTCAAGGATCCCGGAACGCCGGCTCATGTCGCCTCCTCTCTGCCGCGGACGGGCCGTGACGGTCTTTATGACGCGCTGATGTATCGACTCGATACATCAAGACGATAGAACGGCCTTCCGGATGCGACAAGAGGGGGGACGGTGAACGGGATCACATCGCTGATTCATGGCAAGCAAGTTGCCTGATTTGGGGGGAACCTCTGGGCTCGGCGGGTTTTGACGGTGCGTAGTCTGTGCGCCATGCACACCACCGGGAACCGAGTGACGCCTGGGGGGCGTCATCGTCCTCGGTGCAGTACGGGTGAATGCGGAACCGAGCGCATCCGTACTTCGGGGGGACCGGAAACCAGCTGCCGTTTCCAGGCGCGCAAAGGTGCGCCTGCCCGAGGAGTAGTCGTTCGATGAGCGAGCACCGTCGCAAACCGCCGCCGCCGCAGGGAGGCGGACGTGCCGCGGCCCGACGCGGCCAGTCCGGCTCGTCCACCGGCCGCCGCGCGGCACCGCGAGGCGCCACCGGATCTCCTTCCGACTCCTATGGGGCGAGCTCCCATGAGTCGGATTCCTATGGACCGGGGGGCGAGGAACGTCCGTACGGCGGCCGAGCCGAGGCCCGCCGGTCGTCACAGAGAAGCAGTGGGGGCCGACGCAGAGCGGCCGAACCCGCCGGCCGGGGTGGTCGGCGGGGTGGTCCCGGAGGCGCGGCCGGTCCCGGGCGCGGCCGGGGCCGGGGAGCCGACCCCGGAAGGAAGCGGATCATCGACTACCCGCGCGCCGGCAAGTACGGCGTGGCGCGCTGGGTGCCGTCGTGGAAACTGGTGACGGGTCTGTTCATCAGCTTCTTCGGTGGCATGGTCGCGGTCGCGGGTGTCGGCTACGCCCTCGTGAGCGTGCCCAACGTCGACGAGACCGCGAACGCGCAGAACAACGTCTACTACTGGGCCAACGGCTCCGAGATGGTCGCCACGGGCGGTGAGACGAACCGCCAGAACATCAACCTCACGCAGATCCCCAAGGCGATGCAGTACGCCGTCATCTCGCAGGAGAACAAGACCTTCGAGACCGACAGCGGCATCGACCCCAAGGGCATCGCCCGCGCCGTGTTCAACATGGCCAGGGGCGGCGAGACGCAGGGTGGCTCGACCATCACCCAGCAGTACGTGAAGAACGCGATGCTGAACGACCAGTCCCAGACCGTCTCGCGGAAGTTCAAGGAGATCTTCGTCTCCGTCAAGGTCGGCGCCAAGTTGTCGAAGGACGACATCATGGAGGGCTACCTGAACTCCGCGTACTACGGACGCGGTGCCTACGGCATCCAGGCGGCCGCACGCGCGTACTTCGACAAGGAAGCCGTCGACCTGAACGAGGGGCAGTGCGCCTTCCTCGCCGCGATGCTCAAGGGCGCCACGTACTACGACCCGGCGGGCTCGACGTCCATCGACCCGTCCGGTGCCTCTCCCGAGGCCAACAGCAAGCGGGCCCTGAGGCAGATGCAGGACACCCTCGACAAGATGGTCGAGTACAAGCATCTGGATCCCGCGGTGCGGGCCAAGTACACCAAGCTTCCCGACTGGAAGAACCCGCGGTCGAACAACCAGCTGAGCGGCCAGGTCGGCTACCTCGTCGATCTCGCCAAGGCCTACCTGATCAACAACGACATCGTCAGCGCTGACAGGCTGCAGCAGGGTGGCCTCTCGATCTACACGACCTTCGACAAGAAGAAGGTCGACGAACTCGAGAAGTCGGTCCAGAAGGTTCGGAAGGCGAACATCAAGCCCAAGGAGCGCCCGAAGACGGACAAGTACGTCCAGTTCGGTGGCGCGTCCGTGGATCCGGCGACGGGTGCCATCAAGGCCATCTACGGCGGTGAGGACGCGACGAAGCACTTCACCAACAACGCCGACGCGACCGGTGCCCAGGTCGGTTCGACCTTCAAGCCGTTCGTGCTCGCGGCGGCGATGAAGTGGGGTGTGCGCGATCCGGACCTGGGCGAGAGCCAGGCACAGGACGAGCGCACGGTCGTTTCCCCGAAGAGCCTGTTCAGCGGCGAGAACGACCTCAAGATCAAGACGTATGACGGAGCGATCTGGAAGAACGAGGAAGGCAAGGAGTGGCTGCAGGAGAACGACGGCCAGCAGTCGTACGGCACTCCGCCGAAGTACAACATCGACCTGCGTGAGGCGATGCGGGAGTCGGTGAACTCCGCCTTCGTGCAGCTCGGCATGGATGTCGGCCTGGACAAGGTCAAGGAGGCGGCCATGGACGCCGGCCTCAAGGAGAACAGCCTCGCGGGCACCAGCTTCCCGTCCTTCTCCATCGGCATCTCCGACCCCAGTGCGATCCGCATGGCGGGGGCGTACGCCACGTTCGCGGCCAGCGGCGAGCAGCGGGAGCCGTTCTCGGTGGCGAAGGTCACGGGTAAGGACGGCCCGATCTACACCCACAAGGACAAGACCACGCAGGCCTTCGACGCGAAGGTCGCCGACAACGTCACCGACGTCCTCAAGACCGTGGTCGAGAAGGGCACGGGTACCAACGCCCAGCTGTCCGACCGTGAGGTGGCGGGCAAGACCGGTACCACCGACGGCAACAAGTCCGCCTGGTTCGTGGGCTACACGCCGCAGCTGTCCACGTCGATCGCCATGTTCCGGCTGGACGACGACGAGACCAAGAAGAACCGTGAGTTCCTGGAGATGTTCGGCACGGGTGGTCAGGAGAAGATCCACGGCGCCTCGTTCCCGTCGGAGATCTGGCACGACTACATGGAACAGGCGCTGAAGGGAACGAAGCCGGAGCCGTTCCCGACTCCGGAGCCCATCGGTGAGATCGTCAACGACGTTCCGACGCCGACGCCCACTCCCACGCCCACTGAGACCGCGAGCGCCAGTCCGACGCCGAGTCCTTCGCCCAGCGAGAGTCAGACGTCTCCCTCGCCCACGCCGACCGAGTCCTGCCAGTTCGACTGGCAGTGCACCGGAGCCGACGATGGCGGGACGGACAACGGAGGCACCGACGGGGGGGTGACGTCCACCCCCACGGTCACGCCGACAGGCGAGAACGGAAACAACGGAAACAACAACGGCGGCATCTTCGGAGGCCCAGCCGGTTAGCCGCCATATCGCCCGCAAAGGGTGTTTCACGTGAAACATGGGCCGCCGCACCCCACCAGGTGCGGCGGCCCTCGGCGTATTCCTAGGCACGTACGGCAGGATGTGCGGCATGCCCAGTGCAGAATCGACGCCAGCGAGCGTCCACGAGCCGGACCCGGTGCGGCCGACCAAGGACGACGAGATCGCCAGAAGCGGCAGTGAGCTGATCGGTGGTCCCATCGGCCGGCGTGCCCTGCTCGGCTCGTCGTGGTGGAGTCCGGTCCGGATCATCGCTCTAGTGGCGATCGGCGTGTTCGCCCTCGGCCTGGTCCAGAA
This sequence comes from Streptomyces resistomycificus, assembly GCF_001514265.1. Lineage (GTDB taxonomy): Bacteria > Actinomycetota > Actinomycetes > Streptomycetales > Streptomycetaceae > Streptomyces > Streptomyces resistomycificus. The sequence continues at coordinate 551,848 of NZ_KQ948991.1, forward strand.
GGCGCCCTGTTACAACGGCGCCTGGTTCTTCGGCGCCAGCTCGCAGTACACGCACGCGTGCTACTCGGACATCCCGCACCTGTACCAGGGGCGCGGTTTCGCCGACGGCCTCGTGCCCTACTTCGACAAGCTCCCCGGCGACATGCAGTACCTCGAGTACCCGGTGCTGACCGGTGTGTTCATGGAGGTCGCCAGCTGGCTCACCCCCGGCAGCGGCAGCATCCAGGACCAGGAACAGTGGTACTGGATGGTCAACGCCGGGATGCTGATGGTGTGTGCCGCGGTCATCGCCGCCTGCGTGACCCGGACACACGCCCGCCGGCCCTGGGACGGCCTGCTGGTCGCTCTGGCGCCCGCCGCCGCGCTGACCGCCACCATCAACTGGGACCTGCTGGCGGTCGCTCTGACGGCCGCCGCGATGCTGATGTGGTCTCGGGGCCGCGCCCTGGCCTTCGGCGTCCTGCTGGGGCTCGCCACGGCCGCCAAGCTCTATCCCTTCCTGCTCCTCGGGCCGTTGCTTCTGTTGTGCTGGCGTGCGGGCAGGTGGCGGGAGTACGGGACGGCTCTGGCGGGCGCGATCGTCGCGTGGCTGGTCGTGAACCTGCCGGTGATGCTGTTCGCCTTCGAAGGCTGGTCGAAGTTCTACACGTTCAGCCAGGAGCGGGGCGTCGACTTCGGCTCCTTCTGGCTGATCTGGTCGCAGAACTCCAGCGACCCGCCCAGCACCGAGACCGTCAACACGATGGCCACGCTGTTGATGCTGCTGAGCTGCGCCGGCATCGCGGCCCTCACGCTGACCGCCCCGCGCCGTCCGCGCTTCGCCCAGCTCGCCTTCCTGATCGTCGCGGCGTTCATCCTCACCAACAAGGTCTACTCGCCGCAGTACGTCCTCTGGCTGGTGCCGCTGGCCGCACTGGCCCGGCCCAAGTGGCGGGACTTCCTGATCTGGCAGGCCTGCGAGGTGGCGTACTTCCTGGGCATCTGGATGTACCTCGCGTACACGACCAGCGGCGACGCCCACAAGGGTCTGCCGACGGATGGTTACCACTGGGCCATCGCCCTGCACCTGCTGGGCACGCTGTACCTGTGCGTGGTCGTCGTACGCGACATCGTCATGCCGGAGCGGGACGTGGTGCGCCGGGCCGGGGACGACGACCCGTCAGGGGGCGTGCTCGACGGAGCGGAGGACGTCTTCGTCCTCGGCCCGGCCGCCCATCCACCGCGTCACGCCGCCCACTTCGAGGGACCTCAGGTGGAGTGGGGCACTGTGTCCTCAGCGGAGCCTTCCGGAGGCAGCGCAAGCAGTTCGCTCTGAGCGAACGCAACGTGGCGCGACCACGCAAAAGGCCGTACACGGCGTTCCGTGTACGGCCTTTCGGCTGCTCTGCTGCGCTCGGCGGACGGTGAGGGCCGGTCCTCAGCGGTCGAAGATGCGGTCGAACTGGGTGGTGGTGTGCCGCAGGTGGGCCACCAGTTCCTCACCGACCTTCGGCTCCGGGGCGTCGGACGGCACGAACAGGATCGAGACCTGCATGTGCGGCGGCTCGGCGAACCAGCGCTGCTTGCCGCCCCAGACGAAAGGAGAAAGGTTCCGGTTGACCGTGGCGAGGCCGGCCCGGGCGACGCCCTTGGCGCGCGGCATGACGCCGTGCAGCGCCTTGGGGGCCTCCAGGCCCACTCCGTGCGACGTACCGCCCGCCACGACCACCAGGTAGCCGTCCGAGGCCGCCTTCTGTTGCCGGTAGCCGAAGCGGTCCCCCTTGGTGACTCGCGTGACGTCCAGGACCGCCCCGCGGTACTCGGTCGCGTCGTGGTCCCCGAGCCACAGCCGCGTGCCGATGCGGGCCCGGAACCGGGTCTGCGGGAACTGCTGCTGCAGCCGCGCCAGGTCCTCGGCCTTGAGGTGACTGACGAACATCGTGTGCAGCGGCAGCCGGGCCGCGCGCAGCCGGTCCATCCAGCCGATGACCTCCTCGACGGCGTCCGAGCCGTCGGTGCGGTCCAGCGGCAGATGGATCGCGAAGCCCTCGAGGCGGACGTTCTCTATGGCGGCGTGCAGCTGTGGCAGGTCCTGCTCGCTGATGCCGTGCCGCTTCATCGAGGACATCACCTCGATGACCACGCGGGCGCCCACAAGGCCGTACACCCCGTCGATCGACGACACCGACCGGATGACCCGGTCGGGCAGCGGGACGGGCTCCTCGCCGCGCCGGTAGGGCGTCAGCACCAGCAGGTCACCGCCGAACCAGTCCTTGATCCGGGCGGCCTCGTACGTCGTGCCGACGGCGAGGACGTCCGAGCCCAGGCGCGTGGCCTCCTCCGCCAGCCGCTCGTGCCCGAAGCCGTAGCCGTTGCCCTTGCAGACCGGGACGAGCCCGGGGAACTGCTCCTGCACGTGCTTGTGGTGCGCCCGCCAGCGCGCGGTGTCGACGTAGAGCGTGAGCGCCATGGCCGGACCTGGAACCTTTCTGGTGGCTGCGGTGTATCAGAGGTATGGGAGCTATTGAAGCGAAGAACGCGACGTCAGCGACGCGACATGTAGATGTCGAGCGCCTTGTGGAGCAGCTTGTTCAGCGGGAAGTCCCACTCGCCGAGGTACTCGGCGGCCTGGCCACCCGTGCCCACCTTGAACTGGATCAGGCCGAAGAGGTGGTCCGTCTCGTCCAGCGAGTCGGAGATGCCCCGCAGGTCGTAGACCGTTCCGCCGAGGGCGTATGCGTCGCGGAGCATCCGCCACTGCATCGCGTTCGAGGGCCGGACCTCACGGCCGATGTTGTCGGAGGCGCCGTAGGAGTACCAGACGTGTCCCCCGACGATCAGCATCGTCGCCGCCGACAGGTTCACGCCGTCATGCCGGGCGAAGTACAGCCGCATGCGGTTGGGGTCCTCGGTGTTGAGAGCCGTCCACATGCGCTGGAAGTACGACAGCGGCCGGGGCCGGAAGTGGTCGCGCACCGCCGTGATCTCGTACAGGCGCTGCCATTCCTCGAGGTCCTGGTAGCCGCCCTGGACGACCTCGACACCGGCCTTCTCGGCCTTCTTGATGTTGCGGCGCCACAGCTGGTTGAAGTTCTTGTGGACCTCTTCCAGAGAGCGGTTGGCCAGCGGCACCTGGAAGACGTAACGGGGCTGCACGTCGCCGAAGCCGGCGCCCCCGTCCTCACCCTGCTGCCAGCCCATGCGGCGCAGCTTGTCGGCGACCTCGAAGGCACGGGGCTCGATGAAGTCGGCCTCGATGTCGCGCAGCCGCTTCACGTCCGGGTTCTGGATGCCCTGTTTGATGGAGGTCGCTTCCCAGCGCCGGATGATCACCGGCGGGCCCATCTTCACGGAGAAGGCGCCCTGGTGCTTGAGGTGCGCGAGCATCGGTTCAAGCCACTCGGTCAGATTCGGCGCGAACCAGTTGATGACCGGGCCCTCGGGCAAATAGGCGAGATAGCGCTTGATCTTGGGCAGCTGACGGTAGAGGACGAGCCCCGCGCCGACGAGTTCGCCGGTGCGGTCGTCGAACCAGCCGAGGCTCTCGGAGCGCCACTCCGCCTTGACATCGGCCCAGGCCGGAACCTGCATGTGGCTCGCCGAGGGCAGGCTCTGGATGTATGCCAGATGCTGCTCGCGGCTGATCGTCCTCAGGGTCAGGCTCATTCGGGGCGCTCCTCGGGCTGGTGTGTCCCCATGGGTACAGGGGCTCCGGCTCTCGCGCCGAAGCCTACTGCGCCTTTCGAGCGCCCCGACTGGGCATACGCACCTTCGCCCCGGCCTGTGGGCCGCCGAGGCGTTCCGCTGTGCGTTGTGAGGGGTTCAGTGGGGTGTGATCGTGGCGTCAGAAGACCCCGCCGAAGAGACCACCGTGCGCCATGCCGAGGAAGAAGCCGATTCCGGAGGCGCCCAGGCCGAGGATCAGCCCGAAGCGCTCACGGGTCGTCTCCGAGACCCACTGCCCGTACGCCCCGGTGAGGATCCCCACCAGGCCGGTCCAGGAGCTGAGCAGATGCAGGCTGTGGAACATCGCCGTGACGAACGACGTGATGCCCAGCACCAGCGTCACCGCGAGCAGCGTGTCCTGGAGGGGATGGGGCTTGCCGTCCGTGGCGAAAAGGCCTCCGGCGGTGTTGGGTCGCAATGCCTGTGCCATAGGGCACCTCCTGCGGAAGACGGCGCATCGTAGCGCCATGCACACCCGATGTGTACAGACTGACGGTCATCGGGGCCGGATTTCAACCGGAAGCCGCAGTGCGGGTACTCTGTACCGTCTGCACCGGTGTCTGCCCACGTCACGACAGGGACTCCCCTTGGGGAACCCCGATTGTCAGTGGCGGCCGATACCGTGGCGTACGCATAACAACCCTCCTGCCACGGAACGACCGTGGCCGCTGAGTCCAAAGGAGGTGGGTTCTACATGCGTCACTACGAGGTGATGGTCATCCTCGACCCCGATCTGGAGGAGCGCGCTGTCGCCCCTCTGATCGAGAACTTCCTCTCCGTCGTCCGTGAGGGCAACGGAAAGGTCGAGAAGGTCGACACCTGGGGCCGTCGTCGTCTCTCGTACGAGATCAAGAAGAAGCCTGAGGGCATCTACTCGGTCATCGATCTGCAGGCCGAGCCTGCGATCGTCAAGGAGCTCGACCGCCAGATGAACCTGAACGAGTCGGTCCTCCGGACCAAGGTCCTCCGCCCCGAGACCCACTGAGCTTTCCCGCTCAGCTGATCTCGGGATTCGAGTAGCAGCACCAAGCAGCCAGCAGCAAACCCGCCGAGAGGTTCCCCCATGGCAGGCGAGACCGTCATCACGGTCGTCGGCAATCTTGTCGACGACCCCGAGCTGCGCTTCACCCCGTCCGGTGCGGCGGTCGCGAAGTTCCGTGTCGCGTCCACCCCCCGCACCTTCGACCGTCAGACGAACGAGTGGAAGGACGGCGAGAGCCTGTTCCTGACCTGCTCGGTCTGGCGTCAGGCGGCTGAGAACGTCGCCGAGTCGCTCCAGCGAGGCATGCGCGTCATCGTGCAGGGCCGGCTGAAGCAGCGGTCCTACGAGGACCGTGAGGGCGTCAAGCGCACGGTCTACGAGCTGGACGTCGAGGAAGTCGGCGCCAGCCTGCGCAATGCCACGGCCAAGGTCACCAAGACCGCCGGCCGCGGTGGCCAGGGTGGTTACAGCGGCGGCGGCGGTGCCGGTGGCGGCCAGGGTGGCGGCGGCTGGGGTGGAAACTCCGGCGGCGGCCAGCAGGGCGGCGGCGCGGCTCCCGCGGACGACCCGTGGGCGACCAGCGCTCCCGCTGGCGGCAACCAGGGCGCCGGCGGTGGCGGCGGCTGGGGTGGAAACTCCGGCGGCGGATCCGGCGGCGGCTACTCGGACGAGCCCCCCTTCTAGGCCTTCGAGCCGAGGGTGGGGCGTACCCCAACTTCTTGATCACACAGGAGATACACCATGGCGAAGCCGCCTGTGCGCAAGCCTAAGAAGAAGGTCTGCGCTTTCTGCAAGGACAAGGTCACGTACGTGGACTACAAGGACACGAACATGCTGCGGAAGTTCATTTCCGACCGCGGCAAGATCCGTGCCCGCCGCGTGACCGGCAACTGCACGCAGCACCAGCGTGACGTCGCCACGGCCGTGAAGAACAGCCGTGAGATGGCGCTGCTGCCCTACACCTCCACTGCGCGATAAGGGAAGGGTGACCGAAACATGAAGATCATCCTGACCCACGAGGTCTCTGGCCTCGGTGCCGCGGGCGACGTCGTCGACGTCAAGGACGGTTACGCTCGCAACTACCTGATCCCGCGGAAGTTCGCAATCCGCTGGACCAAGGGTGGCGAGAAGGACGTCGAGCAGATCCGTCGTGCTCGCAAGATCCACGAGATCCAGACCATCGAGCAGGCCAACGTGGTGAAGGCCCAGCTCGAGGGTGTCAAGGTTCGTCTGGCCGTTCGCTCCGGCGACGCCGGTCGTCTCTTCGGCTCCGTCACCCCGGCCGACATCGCTTCCGCGATCAAGGCTTCCGGTGGCCCCGAGGTCGACAAGCGCCGCATCGAGCTGGGCTCGCCGATCAAGACGCTGGGCGCTCACGAGACGTCCGTGCGTCTGCACCCCGAGGTTGCCGCCAAGGTCAACATCGAGGTCGTCGCGGCCTGATTGCCGCACTCGGCTGCACTGCTGAGAGAAGGGGCCGCACCCGGCTGGGTGCGGCCCCTTCCCCATGCTGGAGACTCCGAAGGGGAGACCACGTTTCACGTGAAACGCCGGTTTCACGTGAAACCGTCAGCGCGTCGCTCCGGTCACCAGCCAGCGCCCAGAGCGGGTGCGTAGCCACAGCGTCAGCATTCGCACGGTCATCATCAGCGTCATGGCTCCCCACAGGGCAGTGAGTCCGCCGCCGAGTGCGGGAACCAGGAAGGCGGCCGGGATGAACACCAGCAGGGTGACCACCATCGCCCATGCCAGGTACGGCCCGTCACCGGCGCCCATCAGGACGCCGTCCAGGACGAAGACGACTCCACAGATCGGCTGGGAAAGGGCGACGATCAACAGAGCGGGCAGGGCCGCGTCCTTCACCACGGGGTCGCCGGTGAACAGCGGCAGGAACACAGGGCGGCTGATCACCACCAGGACGCCGAGCACGCAGCCCACCGCTACGCCCCACTGCACCATGCGGCGGCAGACATTGCGGGCGCCTTCAGGGTCGTCGGCGCCGAGATAGCGGCCGATGATGGCCTGTCCGGCGATGGCGATGGCGTCCAGCGCGAAGGCGAGCAGACTCCACAGCGACAGGATGATCTGGTGAGCCGCGATGTCGGCGTCGCCGAGACGGGCCGCCACGGCAGTGGCGATCATCAGGATCGCCCGGAGCGAGAGGGTGCGGACCAGGAGAGGGACGCCGGCCTGTGCGGAGGCGCGAATCCCGGCGGCGTCGGGGCGCAGTGAGGCGCCGTGCCGACGGGCGCCGCGGACGACCACCACCAGATAGGCCGCGGCCATGCCGCACTGGGCGATGACTGTGCCCCAGGCTGAGCCGGCGATGCCCAGGCCGGCGCCATAGACAAGGCCTACGTTGAGAGCACCGTTGGCAATGAAGCCGGCGATGGCGACATACAGAGGGGTCTTGGTGTCCTGCAGTCCGCGCAGGACGCCGGTGGCGGCAAGCACGACGAGCATGGCAGGGATGCCCAGAGCCGAGATCCGTAGGTACGTGATGGCGTACGGCGCGGCGGTGTCCGACGCGCCGAAGAGTTCCACGACGGTCGGCGCTGTGGGCAGGACGACGGCGATGACGGCGGCGCCGAGCAGCAGTGCCAGCCAAATGCCGTCCATGCCCTGGCGGATGGCAGCTTGGAGATCGTTCGCGCCAACACGCCGGGCGACAGCCGCTGTGGTGGCGTAGGCCAGGAAGACGAAGACGCTGACGGCCGTCATGAGGAGCGCGGAGGCGACGCCGAGACCCGCGAGCTGAGCAGTGCCGAGGTGGCCCACGATCGCGCTGTCGGCCATGACGAAGAGGGGCTCGGCGACGAGTGCGCCGAAGGCCGGGACGGCCAGCGCGACGATCTCTCGGTCGTGCCGGCGCCGGATGGCCCGGAGGGTCGCGGGAGCCTGTGTCATGAGCACCAATCTAATCATCCACAGGTAAGAGATGCAATTGCCTAATGACCCTTACTTCGAGTCTGGTGGTGCGCACGCGTGTGCCCCAGTCGATGTGATCTTGGTCCGACAGGGAAAGTTTTTCTTCTGCACAGCCGGTGGACGGGAAACATGCAGGTCAAGGTGACTGTCACAGGTCAGGGTCCGGCTTGTTCACAGGGCTGTCCACCGGGTCGTGCACAGGTTTTGCCGAGTTCTCCACAGCATCCGGGCCGTCGTCCACATGGCCTGTGGATAACCAGATTGGCTGACGGTGCCTGCGGGCCTACCGTGGACCGGCGCCCGCTCCGTCCGTCGGCCTGGAAACCATCCCAAATCCGACGCACCAGAACCGGAGTTGGGCGTCTCATTTGTCAGTGGCGTGCCGTAGAAAAGAGGGGCACGCGAGGTCCGCTCCGCGGACGGGAGGAGGTGGCTCGGTGAGTATTTCCGAGCCCTTGGACGACCCCTGGGCCGACAGCGGTCCCAGTGATCGTCTGCCCTCCCGCAGACGCGGTGAAGGAGCGAGGGGCCGCGACGAACAGCACGACAGGGGCAGGGAGAACGGATCCTGGGAGTCCGGCGGTTCCTCCTTCGAGCGCGTCCCGCCGCAGGATCTCGACGCCGAGCAGTCGGTGCTGGGCGGCATGCTTCTGTCCAAGGACGCCATCGCCGATGTCGTCGAGGTGCTCAAGGGCCACGACTTCTACAAGCCCGCGCACGAGACGATCTACCAGGCGATCCTCGACGTCTATGCCAAGGGCGAGCCGGCCGACCCCATCACGATCGCCGCCGAGCTCACCAAGCGCGGCGAGATCAACAAGGTCGGCGGGGCGTCGTACCTCCACACCCTCGTCCAGACAGTGCCGACGGCGGCGAACGCCGAGTACTACGCGGAGATCGTCCACGAGCGGGCGGTCCTGCGTCGGCTGGTCGAGGCGGGTACCCGCATCACACAGATGGGATACGCGGCCGACGACGACGTCGACGAGATCGTCAACCGTGCCCAGGCAGAGATCTACGCGGTCACCGAGCAGCGCACCAGTGAGGACTACCTGCCCCTCGGCGACATCATGGAGGGCGCGCTCGATGAGATCGAGGCGATCGGCTCGCGCAGCGGCGAGATGACCGGTGTACCCACCGGCTTCACCGACCTCGACTCGCTCACCAACGGCCTGCACCCGGGACAGATGATCGTCATCGCGGCCCGTCCCGCCATGGGTAAGTCCACACTCGCGCTGGACTTCGCCCGCGCCGCATCGATCAAGAACAACCTGGCCAGCGTCATCTTCTCCCTCGAAATGGGCCGCAACGAGATCGCCATGCGCCTGTTGTCGGCCGAGGCGCGAGTCGCCCTGCACCACATGCGCTCCGGCACGATGACGGACGACGACTGGACGCGTCTGGCGCGCCGGATGCCCGAGGTCTCGTCCGCGCCGCTCTACATCGACGACTCGCCGAACCTGTCGATGATGGAGATCCGCGCGAAGTGCAGGCGACTGAAGCAGCGCAACGACATCAAGCTTGTGATCATCGACTACCTGCAGCTGATGCAGGCCGGTGGTTCGAAACGCTCCGAGAGCCGCCAGCAGGAGGTCTCGGACATGTCCCGTAACCTCAAGCTTCTGGCCAAGGAGCTGGAGGTCCCGGTGATCGCGCTCTCGCAGCTCAACCGTGGTCCCGAGCAGCGTACGGACAAGAAGCCGATGGTGTCCGACCTGCGTGAGTCCGGCTCCATCGAGCAGGACGCGGACATGGTGATCCTGCTGCACCGGGAGGACGCCTACGAGAAGGAGTCGCCGCGCGCGGGCGAGGCGGACATCATCGTGGGCAAGCACCGTAACGGGCCGACGGCGACCATCACGGTCGCCTTCCAGGGCCACTACTCGCGCTTCGTGGACATGGCCCAGACCTGACGTCGGCGCGGACCAAATGAGGTCGACGTCCGAGCGCCCCGCGGGATGGACTGGGGCCATGACGACACCTCAGGAAGAGTTGCTGCCCGGGACACGCCGGGCGCTGTTGCACCGCATCGCCGTGGCCCAGGCGGAAGGACGTGCGCCTTCGCTGGTCGCCGCGGTCGTACGGGGTGGCCATGCCGTCTGGCACGGTTCGCGAACCTCGGTGGAGGGCCACGGTCCCGACGAGAACGTGCAGTACCGGATCGGTTCGATCACCAAGACCTTCACCGCCGTTCTCGTGCTGCGCCTGCGTGACGAGGGGGCGATCGACCTGGGCGACCCGCTGGAGAAGCACGTCCCGGGCACCGGAGCGGGCGAGGCGACCATCGCAGAGCTGCTCGCGCACACGAGCGGGCTGGCGGCCGAGTCGCCCGCCCCCTGGTGGGAGCGCACTCCGGGATCTCTGCGTCCGGAACTCGCCGATGTACTGGGGGAGCAGCCCATCCGTCATCCGGCCGGCCGTCGCTTTCACTACTCCAATCCCGGATACAGCGTTCTGGGCGCGCTCGTGGAGAAGCTGCGCGGGGCTCCGTGGGAGGAGGTGCTCCGGCGGGAGGTGTTGGAGCCTTTGGGCCTGGACCGTACGAGTGCACAGCCGCAGGCTCCTCATGCGGGCGGCTGGGCGGTGCATCCATGGGCCGACGTGATGCTGCCCGAACCCACCGAGGACCTCGGCCTGATGGCCGCGGCGGGCCAACTGTGGTCCACCACGGGCGACTTGGCGAGGTTCGCCGCCTTCCTGGCGAAGGGTGACGCCCGGGTGCTGAGCGCCGAGAGTGTGCGTGAGATGCGGACACCCGCGGCGCCGGCCGAGCCCGCGGATGTCGTGGACGGCGCCACTTACGGTCTCGGTCTCCAGATTCAGCACCGCGACGGGCGGCTGCTCGTAGGCCATTCGGGGTCTCTGCCGGGCTTCCTGGCGAACCTCACGATCAGCGTGGTGGACGATGTCGCGGCCGTGGTGCTGGCCAACTGCACCTCCGGCCCGATGCTCTCGGCTCTGGGTGCCGATCTTGTCCGGATCGTCGCCGAGGCGGAGCCGCGCCTTCCCGAGCCGTGGCGCCCCTTGCGCGAAGTGGACGCCTCGGTCCTCGAGTCGGCGGGTCAGTGGTACTGGGGAACGCATGCCTTCGCTCTGCGGCTGACGGCCGACGGCCTTGTCTCGCTGGGGCCCCTCTCGGGCAACGGCCGGCGTTCACGGTTCCGGGACAACGGTGACGGAACCTGGACCGGCCTGGAGGGGTACTACGCCGGAGAGCTCCTCAAGGCCGTACGGCGGCCCGACGGATCCGTGGGCCATCTCGACCTCGGGTCGTTCGTCTTCACACGTCAGCCGTACGAGCAGGGGGCTTCCCTGCCCGGTGGGGTGGATCCCGAGGGGTGGCGAGGCATCAGTTAGACGCGCTCACACAGAAGCGGCCTGTTTCACGTGAAACAGGCCGCTTCTGTGTGTCAGTCGGCGCGAGGCGCTCTCCTCGGCGTGCAGTCACAACTGGAGCTTGAAGCCCACATGTGAGGCCGTGAAGCCGAGCCGTTCGTAGAAGCGATGAGCGTCCGTGCGGGTGTTGTCCGACGTCAGCTGGACCAACTGGCAGTTCTGACCGCGGGATTCCTCGATGGCCCACTCGATGAGTCGCGTCCCCAGGCCGCTGCCTCGTTCGTCGGCGTGGATGCGGACGCCTTCCACGATCGATCTGGCAGAGCCGCGTCGGGACAGTCCCGGAATGACCGTGAGCTGGAGCGTGCCGACGACGCGGTCATCACGGACGGCGACCACCAGATGCTGGTTGGGGTCGGCAGTGAGGCGTTGCAGCGCAGCCAGGTAGGGGCTCAGGTCATCCGGGGACTCCCGCTGGGCGCCCAGGGGGTCGTCGGCGAGCATGGCGACGATCGCCGAAAGGTCGGCTGCCGCGGCGGGCCGTATCTCAAGATCTCCCATGGCCGCACTCTAGACACCTTGGCTCCAGTGCCCCTCAGTCCAGTGGGCACACAGGGAATAGGGCGACATCGAGATAGCGGGCGTTTGCATATATGGAGCGTGTGCAACTAATCTGGCGCCTTACGCGCTCCTGCAACCGTCTGGGAAGGTGTCATCCCCATGCCGCTCGCGCTTCTCGCTCTCGCGATCGGGGCCTTCGGAATCGGGACAACCGAGTTCGTGATCATGGGCCTGTTGCCCGAGGTCGCGGACGACTTCGGGGTTTCCATCCCCACCGCCGGCTTCCTGGTCACGGGCTACGCGCTCGGTGTCATGTTCGGCGCCCCGTTGATGACCGTGCTCGGCACCAAGGTCTCCCGCAAACGGATGCTGATGCTGCTGATGGGCCTGTTCATTGCCGGCAATCTCCTGTCGGCGCTCGCACCCGCCTTCGCCGTCATGCTGATCGGCCGGGTGGTCGCCTCACTCGCGCACGGGGCCTTTTTCGGTATCGGCTCGGTAGTGGCGGCCGACCTGGTCGCGCCGGACAAGAAGGCCGGAGCCATCGCGATGATGTTCACCGGCCTGACCGTCGCCAACGTCGTCGGAGTCCCGCTGGGCACACTCGTCGGGCAGTCCGTCGGCTGGCGTGTCACCTTCGGGATCGTCGCGTTCCTGGGGGTGATCGGCCTGCTGGGCATCGCCAGGCTCGTCCCCGACATGCCCCGGGCGGAAGGAGTGAGCCTGCGCCGTGAACTGGCCGCCTTCAAGAACGCACAGGTCCTTCTCGCGATGGCGATGACCGTGCTCGGTTTCGGTGGCGTCTTCGCGGCCATCACCTACATCGCGCCGATGATGACCCACGTCACCGGCTTCGCCGACGGCTCGGTCACCTGGCTGCTGGTCCTCTTCGGGCTCGGCATGGTCGTCGGCAACCTGTTGGGAGGCAGGTACGCCGACCGCGCCCTGATGCCCCTTCTGTACGTCTCTCTGGGCGCCCTCGCTGTCGTACTCGCCCTCTTCACGCTCACCGCGCACAACAAGCTTCTGGCGGCCGTCACGATCGTCCTGATCGGCGCTCTGGGCTTCGCCAGCGTTCCGCCGCTGCAGAAGCGTGTCCTCGACCAGGCTCACGGCGCCCCCACCCTGGCCTCGGCCGTGAACATCGGCGCCTTCAACCTCGGCAACGCGCTCTCCGCGTGGCTCGGCGGCCTCGTCATCTCGGCCGGCCTCGGCTACACCGCCCCCAACTGGGTCGGCGCGGCCCTCGCGGCGGCCGCGCTGCTGCTCGCCCTCTTGTCGGCCGCTCTGGAACGTCGTGGCGGCACGACGAGCACAGTGGTCGCGGAAGCAGTTCCGGCAGACCGGCGGACCGCCGTCCCTCACTGACTCGTACAACTGCCGCCGCCCCCCCGAGTCGTACGCGGCGACGCCGGTTCCCAGGAGATTCCGGGTACCGGCGTCGCCGTATCCGCGCCAGGAGGGGCCGGGCCTCAGCCCGCCGCCACCGTGAGCGGGGCGAACCGTTGGCTCCAGTCCCCGGGCAGCTCCGCGGCTCCGTACGTCATGACGGTGTTGAAGGCGATGGAGGCCAGGCCCCGCTCCTTCGCCCAGGCCAGCAGTTCCTCGTGCCGTACGTCGATGTCGGTCCGCAGCGGGCGGCCGGTATGGGCGGCGAGGGAGGCGATCAGCGCCTTCGCCGTCCGGGTGTCACGGGCGATCAGCGGACCGACGACATGGGTGTCCATGTTGGGCCAGGCTGCCGCGTAGCCGACGATCCGGCCGTTCTCCTCGGCGACGCGCAACTGGTCGGCGAAGGCGGGCAGTCGGGTGATGAGGTGCGTGCGATCCGTGCCGAAGACCTTCTCGTCGAGCTTGAGGATGCCGGTGAGGTCCTCGGCGGTGGCGGCGCGGGTCGCGACCTCGGGCGACGGCCCGCCCGGTGTGAAGCGTCCGCTGAGCATCTCGGCTCGGCCGATGGCCTTGAAGCCGAGCTCTTCGTAGAGCGGGCGACCGTTCGGCGTCGCGTGCAGGGTGAGAGGTGTGGGTCCCATCGCCGAGAGGATGTGACGCATCAGTCGGCGCCCGATGCCCTGGCGGGCATGCCGCTCGGCGACCAGCACCATGCCGATGGCCCCGAGATCGGGGCGGTCCTGTGGCCCGTACTCGGTCACCACGCAGGCGGCGACGAGTCCGCCGCCGGGGTCGTCGATGCCGTGTCCCTTCCCGGCCGCGAGGAGAAGACCCCACTTGTGCTCCTCGCGTGGCCACCCCCGGCCCTCGGACAAGTCGGCGCAGGCGGTGAGGTCGCGAAGCGTCAGACGACGGATGGGCAGAGCGCTGGGAGAAGGAGTCGGCACGCAGGTCAGGCTGTCTGATCGGCACCCTCGACGTCCACCTGTTTCCGAGGGGACGTACGAGCTTTTGGCCATGTCGTAGCCAACTGCACAGCTTGCCGACAAGCGCTGCGTGTTTCACGTGAAACATTGGCGAATGCTGATCGTCTGATGGCGCCACCGAATGCCGGACGAAAGCCGAACAAGCCCGCCCCGCTAGCCTCGGCGGTATGGCCAGACTCCATCTCTTCGACCTCGACGGCACGTTGCTGCATGGGAGCACCGCGCCCGTGGAGATATCCCGGCAGCTCGGGCTGGAAGCCGAAGCCGTGGCGCTCGACCAGGCGATCGGGGCGGGCCTGATAGGGCCGCCCGAGTATGCGGCGGAGGTATACCGGCTCTGGGCGGAGCTCACCGAGGCTCATGTGGCGGTGGCCTTCGAATGCGCCCCGTGGCTGACGCGAATCCGCGAGGTCTGGGCGGAGATCAGGAAGGACGGGGACTATTGCGCGGTCGTGTCCCTCTCGCCCTCCTTCTTCGTGGAGCGGCTCATCGACTGGGGTGCCCATGCGGCGTACGGCTCTCGCTTTCCCGCGGTGCCGTTCACCGAGCCCATGGATCCGGCCGGGGTGCTCAGCGCCGCGGCGAAGGTACGCATCGCCGATCTACTGTGCGAACAGTTCGGGGTGGGACGCGACGACTGTGTGGCGTACGGGGATTCGCTGTCGGACAAGGACCTGTTCGGGGCGGTGCCGATCTCCGTCGCGGTCAATGCGGACAGTCATCTGTCAGGCATCTCGACGCACTCGTACATGGGCCGAGATCTGTGGGAAGCCTATGAATTGGTGCGCCACGCCCGGTAATTGAGGGAATTGATGGCTCGACCCTGGTGGCATTCGTGAAGGAGGAGGGGGGACTTGTGTGCGGAGCGGCGGCCGGTATGGTCGACTCCGGTTCGTGTCCGGGTGAGGAGTCCTCCGGTAGGCCCGAGCCGGCCGAGGACAGAGCAACGCAGCCTAACGGGACGGAGAGATCGAAGAACCGTATTTCGGTGTATGGCGCCGGGGCGTTCGTGCCGATGGGACGCTGCGATGGCAGTACTGCGGCCAATGTCACACTCTCGCCTTACTTGTCCGTAACGGGCAGGAACACGGGTTGAATGTGGCCGCATTGGCGGGGGCACCGGACAAGAGACCAAGCCGTCTGCGGGGGAAAGCAGGCACCTTCCGACCGAGGAAGTGCGCAGACCGACTGAAAGATGTTCGAGGCGAGGCACACCATGGACGCTCCGACCACCACGTCGGCCGACAACGGCACTTCCGGCGGCGGGAGCGGCTGGTTCACGCCGCGCAAGCAGCCGGACACGACGCCGGGCACGACACCGGGCACCGAACCGGCGACCGCTGACGGCCGCCGCCTGGCAGCGATGCGCCCGATGGGCAGGGGCGCGACCAGCACCGACACGGACTCGCCGACGCCGGGCGCCGCACAGCCCGCCGCCACGACCGACGGCGCGCCGCCGCCCACCGAGGCCCCGGGCCCCGCAGCCTCCACCGAGGAGCCGGACGATGTCTCGCCCACAGTGGCGACAGCCGACGCGGACCAGGGCAGCACGCCTCCCTACACGCCCCTGACAGCCGAGAACGACACACCTCTCAGCACAGCTCCCGAAGTGCCATCCGCCCCCCGGTCGGACCCGCCCCATGCCACCGCGACCGGCGCGCCCGCCGCGCTCCAAGGTCCCGAGGCAGCGTCCCCCATACCGGCCCCCGAAATGGAGCTCCCCGTCCCGGCCCCGATGCCAGTCTCCGGAATACCGCTCCCCGCCTCGGCCCCGCCCGGCCAAGCGCCGGCAGCCCAGGCCCCATCCGCCCGCGCCCCCTTTCTGACGCAAGCGGCACCGCTGGAAGGGCGGGTACCCGGGCAGCGCTCCACTCCGCAGCAGGACGCCTCAGACGCCTCCCCGGACGCTGTTCTCATCCGCCGGACCATGGCCGAGGTCGGCCCCGTGGCCGACAAGGTCACCTCGTACTTCTACGCGCTGCTCTTCGTGCGCCACCCCGATCTGCGATCGCTGTTCCCGGCCGCCATGGACACTCAGCGGGACCGGCTTCTCAAGGCCCTGCTCACCGCGGCCGAGCACATCGACAACACCGAAGTGCTAGTGGACTACCTCCAGAACCTCGGCCGCGGACACCGCAAGTACGGCACCCGGCCCGAGCACTACCCGGCTGTGGGTGAGTGCCTCATCGGAGCGCTGAGCAAGTACGCCGCCGGCATCTGGAATCCGGAGCTGGAGGCCGCCTGGGTGCGGGCGTACACCACGATCTCCCAGGTCATGATCGACGCTGCCGCGGCGGACGAGCTGCGTGCTCCCGCCTGGTGGTACGCGGAAGTCGTCTCGCACGACCAGAGAACGCAGGACGTCGCGGTCGTCACCGTCCGACCCGACCAGCCCTATCCCTTCCTGGCCGGTCAGTACACGAGTGTGGAGACACCCTGGTGGCCGCGGATCTGGCGGCATTACTCCTTCGCCTCGGCGCCTCGCCCCGACGGACTGCTGTCGTTCCACGTGAAGGCCGTTCCCGCGGGCTGGGTCTCCAACGCCCTGGTGCACCGCGCCCGGCCCGGCGACATCATCCGGCTCGGTCCGCCGGCCGGCTCGATGACCGTCGACCACACCACCGACAGCGGACTGCTCTGCCTGGGCGGCGGGACCGGCATAGCCCCGATCAAGGCTCTCGTCGAGGACGTCGCCGAGCATGGCGAACGGCG
Organism: Streptomyces resistomycificus; assembly: GCF_001514265.1. Lineage (GTDB taxonomy): Bacteria > Actinomycetota > Actinomycetes > Streptomycetales > Streptomycetaceae > Streptomyces > Streptomyces resistomycificus. The sequence continues at coordinate 568,450 of NZ_KQ948991.1, forward strand.
TACGGTCGAGGTGTTCTACGGCGCCCGTACCGACCACGACCTCTACGACATCGACACGATGCTCAGGCTCCAGCAGTCCCACCCGTGGCTCTCGGTCCGCGCGATCATCGACCAGCAGGCGCATCTGCAGCTCCCGGACGCCATACGCGAGTACGGGCCGTGGAACGAATACGACGCCTACCTCTCCGGTCCGCCCGGGATGATCCGCAGCGGGGTGGACACGCTCAGGGACATCGGCATGCCGTGGGAACGCATACGCCACGACTCGGTGGAGGAGCTCGTCGGCGCCGCCCAGTGATCCGGTGCCGGTGTCAGCCGAGGTCCGGGGCGTGCATGGCACGTACGCCCTCGATGTTGCCGTCCAGGTAGTGCCGTAGGGAGAGTGGCACGAGGTGGACGGAGGCGATGCCGACGCGGGTGAACGGCACCCGCACGATCTCGTACTCGCCGATGGGCTCGTCCACCTCGGGCCCGTGCCGCAGGGACGGGTCCATGGACTCCAGGCGGCAGACGAAGAAGTGCTGCACCTTCACGCCGGTCGCGCCGCCGTCCTCGCCGATGTGCTCGACGGTGTCGACGAAGCAGGGCACCACATCGGTGATCTTGGCGCCGAGCTCCTCGTACACCTCGCGGTGCAGGGCGTCTACGACGGTCGTGTCGTCTGGCTCCACCCCGCCGCCGGGCGTGAGCCAGTAGGGATCCAGGCCGGGCTTGGTGCGCTTGATCAGAATCAGGTCGTCAGCATCCAGCAGAACGGCACGGGCGGTGCGCTTGACCACAGGTCGGACGGTCATGGGAGAAATGTGGCCCGGCTGGTTCCACGTGAAACATCGCGGGAGGTCACCGAACGGGTTCACGGTGTGATCGGCCCGGATCAGAGCCCTGGCCAGCAGCGATCCGCGGCTCAGCACCAGTCGTCGGCGGCCCCCATCAGCCATTCATGAGCGCGGGCGATGTGCGGCATCGCGAGCGTGCCGGTGCGGACCACCAGGAAGTAGGTGCGCAGCGGCGGTACGGCCGGTTCGTGCAGGGCGACGACCTCGCCGTGCTCGAGGGCGGATGCGCACAGATAACGGGGCAGCACGGCGAGTCCGGCGCCCGCCGCCGCGCAGGCGAGGACCGCACGCAGGTCGGGGACGATCACGGAGCCCGGGGCGGGCGGGCGTGAGTCGAAGACCGAAGCCCAGTAGCGGGAGACGAACGGCAACGACTCGTGGACTTCGACCACGGGGATGTTCTCCAGAGCGGGTGCCTCGTCGACCGCCAGGACGTCCTTCAGCGTGGGCGTGCTCTTGGCCCCGGGCCGCAACGCTCGCGCCGTCTTGCGGCGCGGTCTCCCGGCGCGGAGCCGCTCGGCCCACCGCGGGGCGGCGACCAGCACATGCTCCTCGTCGCAGAGCGCAGTCGCCGTGAGCAGGGCGCCGCGCGGACGAGCCGTACAGATGGCCAGATCATGATGTCCGGCCGCCAGTCCTTCCAGGACCTCCTCGGCGTTCCCGAAGGAAGCGCGCAGAGCGAAGCCCTGGCCGTCCTCGCCGGTCAGCTCGGTGAGTGCGGGCAGCGCCCGCTCGGCGGTGAACTCGGGTGGGCCCGCGAGGTGCAGTGTCCGTAAGGAGGACTCGTCGTCGACCCCGGCTTCGGCGATTTCCACCAGGGCGTCGAGGTGAGGTGCCGCCTTGTGGGCCAGTTCGTCGCCGATGGTCGTCGGGGTCACTCCCCGGGCCTGCCGCAGGAAGAGTGGGCGCCCCAACTGCCGCTCCAGGGTGCGGATCTGCGAGGTGACGGCCGGTTGGGACAGTCCGAGCAGCGCGGCCGCTCGCGTGAAGGAACCGGCCCGGTGCACCGTCACAAAGGTGCGCAGCAAGGCCAGATCCATGGCGACGTCCTCCTCTTCCCTGCCCTTCTCCCGGCCCCGAGGCAGGGCCCAACTATAAATATGTCGATAGGTCTCTGTCGCTACTGTGATTGGACACTGACACAGAGTCAACTAGCCTTGTGCAAGCGGTTCTTCGCGCGCAGAACCGGGACGGTCCGAGCCACGAGGGGGGAGGCTCGGACCGTCCGTCGTAGGCGGCCGGCACCACCCGGAGCGGGCGGACGGCACGGTCAGGAGGCTGATGCGTCCAGCGCACGCAGGACGTCCGCCACCAGGTCCTCGGGATCCTCCGCACCGACCGAGAAGCGGATGAATCCGTCCGGCACCGCGTCCCCTCCCCAACGTCGACGGCGTTCGGCCGTGGACCGCACACCGCCGAAGCTGGTCGCGTCGTCGACGAGCCTCAGCGCGTCGAGGAAACGGTCGGCACGCGCGCGCGTGGGCAGCGTGAAGGAGACGACGCATCCAAAGCGCCGCATCTGCTGGGCGGCGACCTTGTGCGACGGATCGTCGGACAGCCCCGGATAGCGCAGCCCGGTCACCTCGGGCCGCTCACGCAGCGCCTCGGCGAGCACCAGAGCGGTCGCGTTCTGGCGGTCCACCCGCAGCTGGAGTGTGGCGATCGAGCGGTGCGCGAGCCAGGCCTCCATGGGCCCGGCGATCGCGCCGACGATCTTCCGCCAGCGTCGTACCGCGGCCATGGCGTCGGGGTCGCGACCGCTGACGTATCCCAGGAGGACGTCGCCGTGCCCGGTGAGCTGCTTGGTGCCGCTGGCCACGGAGAAGTCCGCGCCGAGCTCAAGCGGGCGCTGCCCGAGCGGTGTCGCGAGCGTGTTGTCAACGGCGACCAGGGCGCCACGCGCGTGGGCCGCCTCGGCGAGCCGGCGGATGTCGCAGACGTCGAGCCCGGGGTTCGAGGGAGTCTCGATCCACAGCAGCCTGGCGCCGTCGAGGGCGTCGAGCTGGGCGTCGCCGCCGGTGGGAGCGGTGCGCACCTCGATGCCGTACGCCTCCAGCTGCGCGCGCACCATGGGCAGCACCTGGTAGCCGTCGCTGGGCAGGACGACCGCGTCCCCGGCGCGCAGCTGCGAGAAGAGCACCGAGGAGATGGCGGCCATGCCCGAGGCGAAGACGAGCGTCTCGACGCCGTCCTGGCCGGGCGCCTCCAGTTCGCCGATGGCCCGCTCCAGCAGGGTCCAGGTCGGGTTGTCGTCGCGGCCGTAGCTGTACGGGCCCGTCACCTCGCCCGGCAGGTGGAAGTGGGCGGCGAACACCGGACCGGGCAGGGTCGGCTCGTGCTTCACCGCCTCGGGCAGCCCGGCCCGCACCGCGCGCGTGCCCTCACCGCCGGCCTCCGGCAGTCCCTGCCCACTCGTAGCGCTCATGCGGCTCGTCCCTCCACGTTCTCGCGCACCACTGCGAGCAGACCCTCGCTCGCCGCCTCCACCATCTCAAGGCACTCCTCGAAGCCGTCCATGCCCCCGTAGTACGGGTCCGGGACGTCGAGGTCACCGCTCGCGGCGGGATCGTAGGAACGCAGCAGTCGCACCTTCTCCGCGTCCTGAGCAGTGGGCGCGAGGCGACGCAGGGCCGCGAGGTGGCCTGCGTCGAGGGCGATGACGAGGTCGAGCCGGCTGAACCACGAGGGCCGGAACCGGCGGGCCGTGTGCGCACCGTCGTAGCCGCCGTTCTCGAGGACGGTGACGGTGCGGGGGTCGGCGCCGTCGCCCTCGTGCCAGCCGCCCGTGCCGGCGCTGTCGACCTCCACCAGGCCCTCGAGCCCGGCCTCCGCCACGCGGGCACGGAAGACCGACTCGGCCATCGGGGAGCGGCAGATGTTGCCGGTGCAGACGAAGCAGACGCGGTAGGTCATGGTGCGTTCAGTCCTCGTCGGGCAGGACCATGTTGAGCGCCCAGGAGACGATCGAGATGATCAGACCGCCGAGGACGGCGGTCCAGAAGCCGTCGACGTGGAAGCTCAGGTCGAGCACGTCGGCCAGCCACGAGGTGAGCAGCAGCATGAGAGCGTTGACCACCAGGGTGATCAGGCCGAGCGTCAGGATGAACAGCGGGAAGGTGAGCACCTTCACGATGGGCTTGACCAGGAAGTTCACCAGTCCGAAGACCAGAGCGACGAGGAGCAGCGTCCAGATCTTCTTGCCGGTGCTGTCGCCGGTCAGGGTGATCTTGTCGAGCAGCCACACGGCGACCGCCAGGGCGCCCGCGTTGGCGATCGTCTTGACTACGAAATTCTTCATGTGTCTGATCGTGGCAGACGAGATCGGTTACGAGTACGGGCAGGGCGGACTAAGTCGATGAAGGCATTCCGGTTGGACGAGCTGGAGGCGGAGCGCGCCGCCAACGACGGCGCCTACCTGCAGTTCCTGAGGGAGCGGAACATGTCGGTCGGCCTCTACGCGCTCGACGCGGGCGAGCGCGACCCACAGCAGCCGCACAGTCAGGACGAGGTCTACTTCGTCGTGAGCGGCCGTGCGGCGATCACCGTCGGCATGGAGACCACCCAGGTGGCGCGCGGCAGCGTGGTCTACGTACCGGCCGGTGTCGCGCACAAGTTCCACCACATCAGCGAGGACCTGAGGGTGATGGTGGTCTTCTCTCCGCCCGAGAGCTGACCTGCGGCCTCGGGGTTCCCTAGGGGATCAGTCAGGGGCGGACAAGGGGTGCCAGGCCCCCGCGGGGACCCCTCCCGGCCCTAGCATCGAGTGCAGGACATCAGAAGATCCGGCACCGGAAGTGCCGGGCACCAGAGAGGCAAGGGCGATGCGAGAGATCTTCACGGGACTGCCGTGGTGGGTGAAGTGGGTTGCGGTGCCGGTCATCGCCCTGGTCGTCTTCGGCGGGCTGATAGCCAGCGTCGTCGGCTTCGTCATCGGCCTGCTCTTCAAGCTGCTGGTTTTCGTCGCCCTGGTGGGTGGACTCATCTACGTCGTACGGAAGTTCATGTCGAGCTCCTCGTCCCGCAGCGACTGGTGAGCGGCCGGCCAGGACGACGGGCGAGCGGCCGGCCAGGACGACGGGCGAGCGGTCGCGCACAACTCGGGGCAACCGGCGAGCGGTAACAGGAATCGCCGGTTCCCTCGCGCGAGGGAAGTTTCCCGGCCGGGCCGTCTGCGAGCGGTGGCAGACGGTTAGAGTCCGGAACTCGACGCGGGGACCACCCCGCGAGCGGCGTACACCCCCTCCCGTGTTCCCCCGCACGGGCTGCCCTCTCGCGCTTCGGGAGTGACCCTTGGCCACGGTTGACACCGCACACGTCCAGCCCCACGTGCCCACGGCACCAGCTCAGCCCCACGCACCCACCGCCCCCTCGCAGCCCCTGCCGCCCACCACCGCTGCCCGGGCCGAACTCCCGCCTCCCGGAGCCCGTATGCGGCCCCCGGAGCAGCCCCCCGCACCGTCGGCCCGGCGGCGCCCCGCGACGGCGCCAAGTCCTCCGACGCAGCGACAGGGCACCGCCTCTCCTCCGCCGCCGCACTCCGCGACCCTCATCGGGTCCGTGCAGCGCGCGATGCGGCTGCTGGAGTGCGTCGCCGAACACGAACACGGCGCCCCCGCCAAGCAGCTGGCCCGTGAGGCGGGCCTGGCGCTGCCCACGGCCTACCACCTGCTGCGCACCCTCGTGCACGAGGGCTATCTGAGCCGCGACAAGGGGCTGTTCTTCCTCGGGGAGGCCGCTGAACGGCTGGGTAGCAGCGGAGCCAGGCAGAAACGTCGCAGCACGGTCGCGGAGACGCTCGGGCACTGGCGCGACGCGATCGGCGTACCCGTCTACTACGCGATGTACCGCGACGGCGAGATCGAGGTCATGTGCGTCTCCGACACCCCGGGCACCCCGGCGGTCGAGGAGTGGGCCGACTTCCGTGAGACCGGACACGCGCACGCCATCGGACAGTGCCTGCTGGCCCAGTTGGACGACGAGGCCCGACGCGACCACCTGGACCGCTACCCGGTGCAGTCCATCACCCCGTACACGGTGCGTGACAACCACGCCATGCTGCGGCGGCTCGAACGCATGCGGCGGTCGGATCCGGTGACGGAACGACAGGAGTACGCGCTGGGGACGGTGTGCGCGGCGATCCCGATCACGGTGGGCAACGCGGCGGCGACGATGGCGATCTCCCTGCCCGCACATCAGGCCGACCGGCTGGCGGCGGCGACGCAGCAGTTGCAGGGTGCGTTGGGCCTGCTCCTGGGGTCACTCGCGATCTCTATCAGTATCTGAAAACTCACTCCTTGTGATCTGTCGTACACGTTCAGCAAGATTCGACAGTGTCAGAGGGATGATTCCCAGCCAGTCGACGGCAGGTGACGGGGTAGGCGATGCGCGAGTTCGTACAGGCAGAGGTCATGATGAGCTTTCTCGTCTCCGAGGAGCTCTCCTTCCGTATCCCGGTGGAGCTGCGCTACGAGACCTGCGACCCCTATGCCGTCCGGCTGACCTTCCATCTGCCGGGTGACGCTCCGGTGACCTGGGCGTTCGGTCGTGAGCTGCTGATCGACGGGGTGGGGCGACCGTGTGGGGACGGTGATGTGCGGGTCTCGCCCGCCGAGGCGGACACGCTCGGTGATGTGCTGATCCGGCTTCAGGTCGGCAGCGACCAGGCGCTGTTCCGTTCGTCCACAGCTCCGCTCATCGCCTTCCTCGACCGCACCGACAAGCTGGTGCCGCTGGGCCAGGAGGGTGCGCACGCCGACTTCGACGCCCACCTGGACGAGGCCCTGGACCGCATCCTGGCGGAGGAGCAGAGCGCCGGCTGAGGAAGCCCTTGCGGCATCGCGTTGACGGAACGCTTCAGCAAGGGCGGGAGGTCGTGCAGTAACGCTTCTTCGCGGGGTGTGTGCGGGGCACGCGTTTCTTAACCCGGGTGCGGCTGCCTGGGCTGTGCGGCCATGGCTGTACCGCGGACACCACTGGCACTGCCGGCACAGCAGGCATCACTGGTACCGCGGACACCACTGGCACTGCTGACAACGCGGAACCGTTGGCACCGCTGGTACCGCGGATACCACTGGCACCGCGGCAACGCTGGCCTCGGGCTGCTGAGGGCGGCCTCGTGTGCGGCGGTCCGCCACGAGAGTCAGCAGGCCCCACGCCTGGTCACCGCCTGCGCCGTCGTCCCTTCCCGCCGCGGGCCGGAACCGCGCGCGCACCGGCCGCTGCCGGCCCCGCTCCCGCCTCCACCGGGGCCCCGGGAGTCGTCCCGGCCATCCCTGCCGCGCTCCCCGCCCCCGGCCGGTCGGCTGAGACCACCAGCGCCGCCAGGGCTGTGGTGACCGGGACCGACGCGACCAGACCGATCGAGCCCACCAGCGTGCGCACGATCTCCTCGGCGACCAGCTCGCTGTTGGCGACCGTCCCCACGCTGCTCTGCGCGATCGAGAAGAGCAGCAGCAACGGCAGCGCGGCACCCGCGTAGGCGAGGACGAGTGTGTTGACGACGGACGCGATGTGGTCGCGGCCGATCCGGATGCCCGCGCGGTACAGCCCGCGCCAGCCCATCGCCGGATTGGCGTCGTGCAGCTCCCAGACCGCCGATGTCTGGGTGACCGTCACGTCGTCGAGGACACCGAGTGAACCGATGATGATGCCGGCGAGAAGCAGACCGCTCATGTCGATCGTCGGATACAGACCGTGGATCAGACCGGTGTTGTCGTCCGTGTTGCCGGTGAGCGCGGCCCAGTCGATGAACAGCGAGCCCAGGATGCCGATGAGCAGCAGTGAGATCAGGGTGCCGAGTACCGCGACCGAGGTACGGGCCGACAGCCCGTGACACAGGTAAAGGGCGATCAGCATGATGGCACTCGACCCGACCACCGCCACGACCAGCGGGTTCGATCCCTGCAGGATGGCAGGCAGCACGAAGAAGTTCAGGATCAGGAAGCTGATGGCCAGAGCGACCAGGGCCATGACGCCCCGCAGCCGCCCCACGACGACGACGGCGACCGCGAAGATGCCGGCGAGCAGCGCCATCGGGAGGCGACGGTCGACGTCGGTGACCGAGTACTGCAGGTCCTTCGGCGCGGAGGGCTCGTAGGCGACCACGACCTTCTGGCCCTCGTGCAACTGCCGCGACTGGTCAGGCTGGACGATTTCGGTGAACGTACGGCCCTTGTCCTTGCCCGTGTCGACCCGGATCGTCGCCTTCTTGCAGGTGCCGTTCGCCTGCTGCTGAGCGGAGGAACCCTCGGCGGTGGACGTGTCACCGGTCGGGGTGTCCCCCGAGGCGTTCACCGACGAGCAGCTCACGCTCTCGACCGTGGTGACCGTGGCCCGTTGGGTCTGCCGGTCGAAGCCGACCCCCGTGCGCTCGTGCGCGGGGGCGCCGCCCGGCCACAGCACCACGAGCCCGACCAGGACGGCTGTGGCGAACGGGATCAGGATCGCCGCGATGACCTTGCGAAGGTGCTTGGAGACGGGGGTAGCCGGCCCGTGGCTGTGCGAGTGACCGTGCCCGCCCCCGGATTCGGGGCCGTCGGGCCCTTGCCCACCGCCCGAATCACCGCCGTTGCCGTGGCCGTGTCCGCCATCACCGGGCCCCTGGCCGTGTCCGTCTTTGCCGTGCCCGTGTCCGCCGGGCCCCTGGCCGTGTCCGCCTTCGCCCCGTCCGTGTCCGCCGGGTCCGTGACCGTGACCGACCGGCCCGTTGCCGCGTCCGACGCCGCCGGATCCTTGGCCGTGTCCACCGTCACCGGGCCCATGGCCTCGCCCGACGCCACCGGGTCCGTGGCCGTGTCCACCCGAGCCGTGGTCGTGCCCGCCGAACCCAGGTCCGGGCTCCTGCCCGCCGCCGGAACCGTGCCCCTGCGCGGCACCGGGGCCGCGGTCGGGCCCACCGCCCGAGCCGGGACCGTAGCCGAGGCCTGCTTCCCGACCGTGCTGGTCGGCGGCGTCGTTGCCGCGGGCCCGCCCATCCCCCGCGACACCGAAGAAGTCATAGCCGCTTTCCCCGCCGTCGCCCTGGCCACGGCCCTGACTGCCACCCCGGCGGTTGCCAGGTCCGCCGCCGGGGCCGCCGCCGCGGCCGCCGTCGTCTCCGCCGCCGTTCCCGCCGCCCGGCCTGCGGGGCGGCTCGGAGGGTGGGAACGGGAACTGCTGTGTCGTGGTCACCGACCGATCATCGCAAGAACGACAGAGGCCCTCTGGTCACCGCGCCCGAATTGCCGCTAGCGTGGGGGGCACCTTTGAACACGCGGGAGCTCGGAGCACCGGGCTGAGAGGGCGCTGACCTCCGTCCCAGTCATGTTTCACATGAAACATCGCTACAAGCGAGTGATGTTTGACACGAAACATCGGCAGACGGAATCCGCTGCGTCGACCGCCGAACCTGTTACCGGGTAATGCCGGCGTAGGGAGTAGGTCTCATGACCAGCAAGGACGCACGCACGCCTGCCTCCACGCAGAACGCGCAGATTCCGACGGCGGTGCCGACGGACAGCACGTCGAACGAGGAGGCCGGGAAGTCCATCGGCTGGCACAAGGCGTACGTCGAGGGCTCACGCCCCGACCTGCGCGTGCCGGTCCGTCAGGTGCACCTCACCAACGGGCAGTCGGTCACGCTGTACGACACGTCGGGCCCGTACACCGATCCCCATACCGAGACCGACGTCCGCAGGGGGTTGCCGCCGCTGCGGGAGAACTGGATCGTGGCCCGCGGCGACACCGAGGAGTACGCGGGCCGTCCGGTCCGCCCCGAGGACGACGGCATCAAGCACACCGCACCACGCGGAGGCCTGCGCAACCTGGACGCGGTCTTCCCGGGACGGCCACGACTGCCGCGCCGCGGCCGCTCCGGCACGGCGGTCACCCAACTCGCCTACGCCCGCCGGGGCGAGGTCACCCCGGAGATGGAGTACGTCGCGATCCGGGAGAACGTTTCGCCGGAGGTCGTTCGGGAGGAGATCGCGGCGGGCCGGGCGGTGCTGCCGGCGAACGTCAACCACCCGGAGATCGAGCCGATGATCATCGGCAAGCGGTTCCTGGTGAAGGTGAACGCCAACATCGGCAACTCGGCGGTGACGTCCTCCATCGAGGAGGAGGTCGAGAAGATGACCTGGGCGACCCGTTGGGGCGCCGACACGGTCATGGACCTGTCCACCGGCCGCAACATCCACACCACCCGCGAGTGGGTGCTGCGCAATTCGCCCGTCCCCATCGGCACGGTCCCGCTCTACCAGGCACTGGAGAAGGTCGACGGCCGGGCCGAGGAGCTGACCTGGGAGATCTACAAGGACACGGTCGTCGAACAGGCCGAGCAGGGCGTGGACTACATGACGGTCCACGCGGGTGTGCGCCTGCCGTACGTACCGCTGACCGCCAACCGCAAGACCGGCATCGTCTCCCGCGGCGGTTCGATCATGGCGGCGTGGTGCCTCGCGCACCACAGGGAGAGCTTCCTGTACGAGAACTTCGAGGAGCTCTGCGAGATCCTCGCCGCCTACGACGTCACGTACTCGCTCGGCGACGGTCTCAGGCCCGGCTCGATCGCGGACGCCAACGACGAGGCGCAGTTCGCGGAGTTGCGCACGCTCGGCGAACTCAACCGGATCGCGAAGAGTTTCCATGTTCAGACCATGATCGAGGGCCCGGGCCATGTGCCGATGCACAAGATCAAGGAGAACATCGACCTTCAGCAGGAGATCTGTGATGAAGCTCCGTTCTATACGCTCGGGCCGCTGACCACGGACGTCGCTCCGGCGTACGACCACATCACCTCCGGCATCGGTGCGGCGATGATCGCCTGGTGGGGCACGGCCATGCTCTGCTACGTCACGCCCAAGGAGCACCTGGGCCTGCCCAACCGGGACGACGTGAAGACCGGCGTCATCACCTACAAGATCGCCGCCCATGCGGCCGACCTCGCCAAGGGGCACCCGGGCGCGCAGGAGTGGGACGACGCGCTGTCGGACGCCCGCTTCGAGTTCCGGTGGGAGGACCAGTTCAACCTCGCCCTGGACCCGGACACGGCACGGGAGTTCCACGACGAGACACTGCCGGCCGAGCCCGCGAAGACAGCGCACTTCTGCTCGATGTGCGGACCCAAGTTCTGCTCGATGAAGATCTCCCAGGACATCCGTCGTCGGCACGGCGGGAGCCAGGAGGACATCGAGGAGGGCATGGCGCAGAAGTCGAAGGAGTTCGCGGCGGCGGGCAACCGGGTGTATCTGCCCGTCGTGGACTGACGCGCCGTCCGCACCGTGGTGCGAGGAGGCCCGCCCGGGCCGAAGCCGGTTCTTCGGCTTGCGCTCCCCTGGACGGGGGCGCAAGCCGAGGGGTCGCTCCGGCCGGAAGGGACCTAGTCCGGCTGGTGTTCCGGCCCCCCGAAGTCCGGGCTGGTGTAGTCCGGGCTCGAGAAACTGGGGCGGGGGCCCGGGGCGCCGTCGTCCGGGCTGCTGAAGCCCGGGCGGCCGTAACCGAGGTGCGGGATGCGGCTGGTCGGTGCCGGCGGTGCGGTACGTCGCAGTGCGGCGCTGTCGGGGGCGGTGAGTGCCTCCCGGAGGAACGGCAGGACGCCGCGCTCCAGCAGTGCTTCGCGCCAGGCTTCCCTGGCACGGGCCACCTCCTCGTTCATCGCGCCGTACGGCCCGGCTTCGAGCGAGGGCCGGTTGCGCAGTGCGGTGAGCAGCAGTCCGACGGCGGCGACGAGGATCGCGGCCGCGGTCATCGCACCGAACACCCATCCGGTGGTGAGCATGGTCTGGGCGAACGCCGGCTCGGGGTTGAGCATCTTCAGGATGTAGCCCACGAGCAGGAAGATCGCCGCGGCCGTGCCGGCGAGGACGGGGGCCAGGACCGCGACGACGGCGACGGCGCCCGCGCCGGCGGTCTCGGCGACCTCGCCCATGGTGGCGGCGAGCCCCATCGTGCTCGTGCCCGGCTCCGGAGAGCCGGTCTCGCGCGTGGACGACGGGGTGGACGGCGCCGGATGGCGCAGTTCCTCGCGCACCTTCACGTAGTGCTGGTACTCGGTCGCCGCGGCCGCCGTGATGAGTGCGGTGGCGTTGAGCGCCATGGTGCGCAGCTGTTCGGGGTTGAGCCGCTGACCGACAGCGGCCAGTTCAGGGCGGTGTGGGGCGGAGCGCAGCGCCTCATCGAGGATCCGCTCGTATTCCTGGCGGTCCTCGCTCAGCAGGTGCTGCGGAACGCTGTTCATGTGCATCCCCCGATGCTCCGTAGGGCTTGGGGCTCGCACGCTGACGAGCCGTCGGGCAGAAACGGAGGGGAGCCTGCTACGGATAAGCAGATGGTAGAGCGATGACGGCACGCGGTGACAGGGGGTTTACCGAAAATGGCCTCTGGCCAGGGTCGCCGCAGACCGGTCCGCCACGAAGAACGCCTGCCCTGTGAACGTTCAGATATCCAGGGGAAGTTGCTGGACCAGCAGCTTTCCGGCCATGGTCACTCCGCCGTCCATCGCGATGGCGAGCCCGTCGGCGTAGACGTGCGGGCCCTCCACCAGCGGCGTTGCCGGGTCCTCGCCCTCTTCGGAGCCGACCTCGCCGAGGAGATACGGAATGGGGCTGTGACCGTGAACGATGCGGGTGCCGCCGTACGTATCGAGCAGGGAGCGTACGGCGTCGGCGCCGCCCTCGTCGCGGAAGGAGAAGCGCTTGGTGAACTTCCGGAACACGTCCCACACCTCGTCCGCGTCGTTGCGCGTGATCGTCTCGCGGACGGTGTCGTTGACCTCTTCGATGGAGCGGCCGTAGTCGAGGTAGGCGGTGGTGTCGGAGTGCACGAGCAGGTGGCCGTCCACCGCCTCCATGGCGTCGAGCCGGGCCATCCACTGCAGGTGGTGGTCCTGGAGGCGGTCCATGTCGCTCTTCTGCCCGCCGTTGAGCAGCCAGGCCGCCTGGAAGGTGGCGGTGCCCGCACCGGAGTTGACGGGGGTGTCCCCGAACCGCTTGGCGCCGAGCAGCAGCAGCTCGTGGTTGCCCATGAGGGCCTTGCAGTAGCCGCCCGCGGCGGCGGCCTCGGCGGACAGTCGCATCACCAGGTCGATGACGCCGATGCCGTCCGGGCCGCGGTCGGTGAAGTCGCCGAGGAACCACAGCCTCGCGGTGCCCGCGCACCACTGGGCCGCGTCGTCGACGAGTCCCTTCTCCTGGAGGGCTGCCACCAGTTCGTCGAGATAGCCGTGTACGTCGCCGACGACGTACAGCGGCCCGGGGCCGGCCGTCGACTGCGTGTCCGGTGCCGCCGCGGGGTCGATGTGGACCTGCAGCGTGTCGCCCCGGTTGATGACCGGCAGGTCGCGCTCGGTCGGCGTGTACCCCTCGGGGAGGTCGACGGGCTCCTCGACAGGTCGGGCCGTCTCGCTCGCGTGCACGACGTGCGGGTACGGACCGGTCTCGTGGACATACGCGGGCACCCGGAAGTCGCGCAACGTCGCCGTCCGCTCCACCTCGGGTCCCTGACCGGCCCCCTGAGTCATCAGACCCCTCCACCATCACGCCGCATCTGCACCTCTTCGGACTGCCTGGTCGCAGCGGCCCGCGGTGTCGTGGGCCCATCATAGGAATGCGGATCGCGCCGTGTGATGACCCAGGGGTGGTGAATCGGAGCAAGACTCCAGTTCACCGCGGCTTTCGCCCCGATTGGGCAGGGCTTCGACCGTGTGTCGACCACCCTTGTCCCACTTCACGGAACGCGCTTTCCCGCTCCGGCCGCGCTCGGGCTACTGCTCCTCGGGCGACCGCGGCGGGCTGACGGTCGTGCGCGGCGGACGTCGCTGGGACGAGGTACGCACGATCAGTTCGGTCGGTATCACCTGCTCGACCGGTCGGTCCGCCTCGACGCCCTCGATGGCGTCGATGAGGAGCTGGACCACCGCGGTGCCGATGCGGCGCGGCTTCAGGGAGAGCGTGGTGATGGGAGGCTCGGTGTTGGCGTACACGGTGGACTCGCTGCAGCAGACCAGAAGCAGGTCGTCCGGTACGCGCAGCCCGTAGCGGCGGGCGGCGGCGAGCAGGTCGGTGCCGTTCGGGTCGAACAAGCCGTACACGGCGTCGGGCCGGTCGGGGCGGGCCAGGAGCCGGTCGGCTGCGACGGCTCCCGCGCACGGATCGTGCGCCGGATATGCCTCGTACACCGGATCCTGGCCCACACGCTCGCACCAGCGCAGGTACGCGGTGGTCGACAGATGCGTGTACGTGTCCGTGCTGGTCCCGGTCAGCAGGCCGATGCGGCGGGCTCCGGCGTCGGCCAGGTGGTCGAGGATGCCGAGGACGGCGGCCTCGTGGTCGTTGTCGACCCACGCCGTGACCGGCAGCGCGCCGGCCGGGCGGCCGTCGGAGACGACCGGTAGACCCTGCCGGACGAGTTCGCTGACGACCGGATCCTGGTCGGACGGGTCGATGACGACCGTGCCGTCCAGGGCGACGTTCGACCACACGTCGTGGCGTGAGGTCGCGGGGAGGATGACGAGGGCGTAGCCGCGGGCGAGCGCGGCCGAGGTGGCGGCGCGCGCCATCTCGGCGAAGTACGCGAACTCGGTGAAGGTGAAAGGTTCATCCCCGTATGTCGTCACGGTCAGGCCGATCAGGCCCGACTTGCCGGTTCGGAGTGTGCGGGCGGCGGCCGAGGGCCGGTAGCCCAGTCGATCGGCGACCTCGCGGACATGGCGTCGGGTGGCGTCCGGGAGCCGTCCCTTGCCGTTGAGGGCGTCGGAGACGGTCGTGATGGAGACTCCGGCGGCGGCAGCCACGTCTCTGATGCCTGCCCGGCCCGGCCGACTTCCTCGACGAGAGGTTTCCGCGCGGCTCACCTGGTGCTTCCCTGCTGCTGTCATGGCGAGCCGATAGTAGGGCTCATGCGGTGGGGTAGGGCGGACGCATATGCACGCGTTGACAGGCACGTTTCTGCAAGGCTGGCAGGGGTCAAATGCCTTGGAAAGCAAGGCACTTGACCCATTGAATGTTTGGACGTGACTTGTCGACCCGTGCAAGCCTGTCGAGTGGTCCATGTTTCGAAGAGGTCTCAACTCACCTCTACGAGGGATGCGCGCTACGGCGTGAGCCACCGGCGCATAGATATATGTGACCGCGCCCCTTGATTCGTGCGCCTTCGTGTCGTGATGCCCCTGATGCCGGTGTGACGGATGAGGTGCGTTCCGACCTGTACGCAGGCGCGCGGAATCCTCATAGGGTGAGGAGTATTGGATGCCGGCGGTGGTGATGGCCGCCGGTGGTCGCGAGGAGGACTGCGGTGAGCGAGACGAGCCCCAAGCTGCGCGCCGAGCTGGAGGGGATCCCCACCTACAAGCCGGGCAAGCCCGCGGCGGCCGGTGGCCCGGTGGCCTACAAGCTGTCCTCCAACGAGAACCCCTATCCGCCGCTGCCCGGCGTGATGGAGACCGTGGCGGCCGCGGCCTCGTCGTTCAACCGCTACCCGGACATGGCGTGCACGGGTCTGATGAACGAGCTGTCCGAGCGGTTCGCCGTCCCGCTCTCCGACCTGGCCACCGGCACCGGCTCGGTCGGCGTGGCCCAGCAGCTGGTCCAGGCGACCTCGGGCCCCGGCGACGAGGTGATCTATGCCTGGCGGTCCTTCGAGGCGTACCCGATCATCACGCGGATCAGCGGTGCGAAGGCGGTGCAGGTGCCGCTGACGCCGGGCGACGTGCACGACCTGGACGCCATGGCGGACGCGATCACCGACCGGACCCGACTGATTTTCGTCTGCAATCCCAACAACCCGACCGGCACGGTGGTGCGGCGGGCCGAGCTGGAGCGCTTCCTCGACCGGGTGCCGAGCGATGTGCTGGTCGTGCTCGACGAGGCCTACCGCGAGTTCATCCGTGACGTCGAGGTGCCGGACGGCGTGGAGCTGTACCGCGAGCGTCCGAACGTCTGTGTGCTGCGTACCTTCTCCAAGGCGTACGGCCTCGCCGGGCTGCGGGTCGGCTTCGCGATCGCTCACGAGCCGGTGGCCGCGGCTCTGCGCAAGACGGCTGTCCCCTTCGGTGTGAGCCAACTCGCACAGGACGCCGCGGTCGTCTCGCTGCGGGCCGAGGACGAGCTGATCGGCCGGGTCGGCTCGCTGGTGTGCGAGCGCACTCGCGTGGTCGACGCCCTGCGCGCCCAGGGCTGGACGGTGCCGGAGACCCAGGCCAACTTCGTGTGGCTGCGGCTGGGGGAGCGCACGGTCGCCTTCGCCCAGGCCTGTGAGCAGGCGGGTGTGGTGATCCGGCCGTTCCCTGGTGAGGGTGTGCGGGTCACGGTCGGAGAGACCGAGGCGAACGACATCTTCCTGAAGGCGGCGGAGGGGTTCCGCAAGGAGCTGTAGCGCGTTCGCGCCGCTGTTTCGGCTGGTCAGAGACGGTCAGGGGGGTTCCCGCGCGATAGGCGGGACCCCCCTCGCATGTTGAGGAAACGGTGCTGCATAATTGCTTGTGAATGTGAACGCTTTCACAAGCGTGTGAGTTAGGAGCGGCAACGTGGACCTGGCTTTGGCGCCGGAGACCCTGGCGCGCTGGCAGTTCGGCATCACGACGGTCTACCACTTCCTGTTCGTCCCCCTGACGATCTCTCTGGCCGCCCTCACGGCCGGACTGCAGACGGCGTGGGTGCGTACGGAGAAGGAGAAGTACCTCCAGGCGACCAAGTTCTGGGGCAAGCTCTTCCTGATCAACATCGCGATGGGCGTGGTCACCGGCATCGTGCAGGAGTTCCAGTTCGGCATGAACTGGTCCGACTACTCGCGGTTCGTCGGTGACGTCTTCGGAGCCCCGCTCGCGTTCGAAGCGCTGATCGCCTTCTTCTTCGAGTCGACCTTCATCGGTCTGTGGATCTTCGGCTGGGACAAACTCCCCAAGAAGATCCACCTCGCCTGTATATGGATGGTCTCGATCGGCACCCTGTTGTCGGCGTACTTCATCCTCGCGGCCAACTCGTGGATGCAGCACCCCGTCGGCTACCGGATCAACGAGGCGAAGGGCCGCGCCGAGCTCACCGACTTCTGGCGGGTCCTGACCCAGAACACCGCGCTCAACCAGGTCTTCCACAGCTTCTCGGCGGCCTTCCTGACCGGTGGCGCCTTCATGGTGGGCATCGCCGCCTTCCACCTGATGCGCAAGAGGCACATTCCGGTGATGCGGACGTCGCTGCGGCTGGGCCTGGTCACCCTCGCGGTCGGCGGCATGTTCACCGCCATCAGCGGCGACACTCTCGGCAAGGTCATGTACGAGCAGCAGCCGATGAAGATGGCCGCGGCCGAGGCGCTGTGGGACGGCGAGAAGCCGGCGCCCTTCTCCGTGTTCGCGTACGGGGATGTCGACGAGGGGCACAACAAGGTCGCCCTGGAGATTCCCGGGCTCCTGTCCTTCCTCGCCCACAGCGACTTCGACTCGTACGTGCCCGGGATCAACGACACCAACAAGGCGGAGCAGGAGAAGTTCGGCCCCGGTGACTACAAGCCCATCGTCCCCGTCGCCTACTGGGGCTTCCGCTGGATGATCGGCTTCGGCATGGCGTCCCTCTCCCTCGGTCTGCTGGGACTGTGGCTCACGCGGAAGAAGTTCCTGCTCCCGGCCGCACTGCGGACCGGGGAGGACGAGGTGCCGCACCTGGTGCTGCTGAAGAAGCCGCTCGGGTCGCGACTCACCCGGCTGTACTGGCTCGCGGCGCTCTGGACGATGGCGTTCCCGCTGATCGCCAACTCCTGGGGCTGGATCTTCACCGAGATGGGCCGGCAGCCGTGGGTCGTCTACGGCGTGATGCAGACCCGGGACGCGGTGTCGCCGGGCGTCTCCCAGACCGAGATCATCATCTCGATGGTCACGTTCACCACGCTGTACGCCATCCTCGCCGTCGTCGAGGTCAAGCTGCTGGCGAAGTACGTCAAGGCCGGCCCGCCCGAGCTCACCGAGGCCGATCTCAACCCGCCCACGAAGATCGGCGGCGACTCCCGTGACGCCGACAAGCCGATGGCCTTCTCCTACTAGGCCGAGGGAGCTGTTAGTCATGGAACTTCACGACGTCTGGTTCGTGCTCATCGCCGTTCTGTGGACGGGCTACTTCTTCCTGGAGGGCTTCGACTTCGGGGTCGGCATCCTCACCAAGCTGCTGGCTCGCGACCGGCCCGAGAAGCGGGTGCTGATCAACACCATCGGTCCCGTCTGGGACGGCAACGAGGTGTGGCTGCTCTCAGCCGGAGGTGCGACCTTCGCCGCCTTCCCCGAGTGGTACGCCACGCTCTTCTCGGGCTTCTACCTGCCTCTGCTGCTCATCCTGGTCTGCCTGATCGTCCGAGGTGTCGCCTTCGAGTACCGGGTGAAGCGGCCCGAGGAGAATTGGCAGCGCAACTGGGAGCACGCGATCTTCTGGACCTCGCTGCTGCCGGCGTTCCTGTGGGGCGTGGCCTTCGGCAACATCGTGCACGGGGTGAAGATCGACCGGAACTTCGAGTACGTCGGCACCCTGTGGGACCTGTTCAACCCCTACGCGCTGCTCGGCGGGCTGGTGACGCTGACGCTGTTCACCTTCCACGGCGCGGTGTTCACGGCGCTCAAGACCGTGGGAGACATCCGGGAGCGGGCGCGGAAGCTGGCGTCGGGTGTCGGTCTGGTTGCCGCGGTGCTGGCGCTGCTCTTCCTGCTGTGGACGCAGGTCGACAGCGGTGACGGAAAGAGCCTGGTCGCGCTAGTCGTGGCGGTCGCGGCACTGGTCGCGGCGCTGGTCGCCAACCAGGCCGGGCGTGAGGGATGGTCGTTCGCGCTGTCCGGAGTCACCATCGTGGCCGCCGTGGCGATGCTTTTCCTGACGCTCTTCCCGAACGTCATGCCCTCCTCGCTCAACGAGAACTGGAGCCTCACGGTCACCAACGCCTCGTCGAGCCCCTACACCCTGCGGATCATGACGTGGTGCGCGGCGATCGCCACGCCGCTCGTCATGCTCTACCAGGGGTGGACCTACTGGGTGTTCCGCAAGCGGATCGGTACGCAGCACCTCGCTGCCGACGCCGCTCACTGAGTCCGCGTGGGGGTGTGCTTCACCATGGTTTCGCGATGTTTCACGTGAAACACGGTGAAAAGCACCCCCAGGGCCGAAGGGCATGTTTCACGTGAAACCGATCGATCCGCGTCTCCTCCGGTACGCCCGCGCCACCCGGCTCTTCCTGGTGGCGGTCGTCGGCCTGGGGGCCGTCGGTGCGGGACTGGTCATCGCACAGGCGATGCTCATCGCCGAGGTCGTGGTGGGCGCCTTCCAGCACGGCATGGCCGTTCCCGAACTCCGGACTCCCCTACTGCTGTTGGCGGCCGTCGCCCTCGGCCGCGCACTCGTCTCGTGGCTCACCGAGCTCGCCGCGCATCGGGCGAGCGCCGCGGTGAAGTCGGAGCTGCGTGGGCGGTTGCTGGACCGGGCTGTCGCGCTGGGACCCGGGTGGCTGAGCGGGCAGCGGACGGGATCGCTGGTCGCTCTCGCCACGCGAGGCGTCGACGCGCTCGACGACTACTTCTCGCGCTATCTCCCCCAGTTGGGGCTCGCGGTGGTCGTACCGGTGGCCGTGCTGGCGCGGATCGTCACCGAGGACTGGGTCTCGGCGGCCATCATCGTCGGCACCCTGCCGCTCATCCCGGTCTTCATGATGCTGATCGGCTGGGCCACCCAGTCCCGGATGGACCGTCAGTGGCAGCTGCTGTCCCGGCTGTCCGGGCATTTCCTGGACGTGGTCGCCGGCCTGCCGACCCTGAAGGTGTTCGGACGGGCCAAGGCGCAGGCCGACTCGATCCGTCGCATCACCGGCGAGTACCGGCAGGCGACCATGCGGACCCTGCGGATCGCGTTCATCTCCTCCTTCGCGCTGGAACTGCTCGCGACGCTCTCGGTGGCTCTTGTCGCCGTCACGATCGGCATGAGGCTGGTCCATGGCGACATGGACCTGTACATCGGCCTGGTCATCCTCGTGCTGGCGCCGGAGGCGTATCTGCCGCTGCGCCAGGTCGGGGCCCAGTACCACGCGGCGGCGGAGGGGCTCGCGGCCGCCGAGGAGATCTTCTCGGTGCTGGAGACGCCGGTGCCGCAAGCGGGTTCCGCGCCTGTGTCGACAGGGCCCCTGTCCTTCGAGGGCGTCACGGTCCGCTTCGCCGAACGGTCGGGGGACGCCGTGTCGGACGTGTCGTTCACTGTCGAACCCGGGGAGACGGTCGCGCTGGTGGGGCCGAGCGGCGCCGGCAAGTCGACGCTGCTGAACGTACTCCTGGGCTTTGTGCGGCCGAGTGAGGGGCGCGTCCTGGCCGGGGGAGTCGATCTCGCCGAGGCCGACCTGGAGCAGTGGCGGGCACGGATCGCGTGGGTGCCGCAACGGCCACACCTGTTCGCCGGGACGATCGCCGAGAACGTACGCCTCTCCCGGCCCGACGCCGACGACCCCGCCGTACGCCGGGCTTTGGACGACGCGGGCGCGCTGGAGTTCGTGGACGCGCTGCCGCAGGGCGCCGACACCGCTCTGGGTGAGGACGGGGCCGGGCTGTCCGCCGGACAGCGGCAGCGGCTCGCGCTGGCCCGGGCGTTTCTCGCCGACCGGCCCGTGCTGCTGCTCGACGAGCCGACGGCTGCGCTCGACGGCTCGACGGAGGCCGAGGTCGTGGAGGCCGTACGGCGGCTGGCGGTGGGCCGGACCGTTCTGCTGGTCGTGCACCGGCCGGCCCTGCTGTCGGTGGCGGACCGGGTGGTACGGCTCGCGGAACCGGTGTCTCCCGGTCGCCCGGAGACGGTTCCTGGGACAGCCGAGGTCCACTCGGCCGAGGCCGCGGAGGTGGTGACACCTGCGGCCTCCGACGCCTCCGACGCCTCCGCGGCGATGGTGACGGGCACGGACGGGCGTGGCGTTCTCGCCCGGGTCCGGGCCATGTCGGGAGCCCGGCGCGGGCGGCTCGTCCTCGCCCTGGTGCTCGGCAGCCTGGCGCTCGGCAGTGCCGTGGGGCTCATGGCGACCTCCGGGTGGCTCATCTCACGGGCCTCGCAGCAGCCGCCCGTGCTCTATCTGATGGTGGCCGTGACGGCGACACGGGCCTTCGGGATCGGTCGGGCCGTCTTCCGGTACGCGGAGCGGTTGGTGTCGCACGACGCCGTGCTGCGGATGCTGGCCGACACCCGGGTCGCCGTGTACCGGCGCCTGGAGCGGCTGGCGCCTGCCGGGCTCCGGCAGACCCGCCGGGGTGACCTGCTGTCGCGACTGGTCGCCGACGTGGACGCCCTTCAGGACTACTGGCTGCGCTGGCTGCTGCCCGCCGGCGCCGCCACGGTCGTGTCCGCCGTGTCCGTGGGCTTCACGGCCTGGCTGCTGCCCGAGGCAGGCGCCGTACTCGCCGCAGGGTTGCTTGCGGCCGGGGCGGGGGTGCCGCTGCTCACCGGCGCGGTGGCCCGGCGGGCCGAACGCCGGCTGGCCCCGGCCCGAGGAGCGCTGGCCACGCGGGTCACCGATCTGCTCACCGGCACCGCCGAGCTCACCGTCGCCGGTGCCCTGCCCGGACGTACCGCACAGGCGCGGCGGGCCGACGGTGTGCTCACCCGGATCGCCTCGCGTGCCGCCACGGCCACCGCACTCGGCGACGGACTCGTCGCGCTGGTGTGCGGCCTGACCGTCGCCGCCACCGCACTGGTGGGTGTTCAGGCCGTTGCCGACGGCAGGCTGGGCGGCGTGGTGATGGCCGTCGTCGTCCTCACCCCGCTGGCCGCGTTCGAGGCCGTCCTCGGCCTGCCGCTCGCCGTGCAGTACCGGCAGCGGGTGCGCAGGAGCGCGGAGCGCGTGTACGAAGTGCTGGACGCGCCCGAGCCGGTGGCGGAACCGGAGCGACCCCGGCAGGCGCCCGCGTCCCCGTTCCCGGTTGTGGTCAGGGGGCTCGCGGCCCGGCACGCCGGGCAGGACCGCGACGCGCTGGGCGGGCTGGACCTGACGCTGGAAGAGGGCCGCCGGATCGCCGTGGTCGGGCCGTCCGGGTCCGGCAAGTCGACACTCGCGCAGGTGCTGCTGCGCTTCCTGGACGCGGACGCGGGTGCGTACACGCTGGCGGGCGTGGACGCGTACGCGCTGGCCGGCGACGACGTCCGGCGGCTGGTCGGCCTGTGCGCACAGGACGCCCACCTCTTCGACAGCTCGGTGCGCGAGAACCTTCTGCTCGCCAGGAGGGACGCCACCGAGGACGACCTGCGTGACGCGTTGCGGCGGGCCCGGCTGCTCGACTGGGCCGACGGACTGCCCGACGGGTTCGACACGCTGGTCGGCGAGCACGGGGCGCGGCTGTCCGGCGGACAGCGGCAGAGGCTCGCACTGGCGCGGGCGTTGCTGGCCGACTTCCCCGTGCTCGTCCTCGACGAGCCCGCCGAACACCTGGACCTGGCGACGGCGGACGCTCTCACCGCGGACCTGCTGGCCGCCACCGAGGGCCGTACGACGCTGCTCATCACCCACCGGCTGGCCGGCCTGGAAGCGGTGGACGAGGTCGTCGTCCTGGACGCGGGGCGGGTGGTCCAGCGGGGTACGTATGCGGAGCTGGCCGCCGTGGAGGGGCCGTTGCGCGGGATGGTGGCTCGGGAGCAGGAGGCGGACCTGTTGGTGGGGGCGCGGTAGGCAGCCGGCGCCGTATTAGCCCATCCGCGCCAACGCGTCCCCCAAGCGCACGACTTGAACAGGACCGGAGCCGCCTGTTCGGGTCAGGATCGCTGACATGCGCTCACTTCGCCGTCCCCGGCTGCTCGTTCCGGCGCTGCTGTGCGCGCTCGCCGTACTCGCGGCCCGTCCCCCGGGGGCCTCCGACGCCGCTGCGGACGGCGACTCGCACGGCGCTGCCGACGCCGGGATCAGCGCACAGGTGGCCCGGCTGTACGAGGACGCGGCCGTGGCGACGCAGCGGTACGAGGCGGGTCGCCAGGAGGCCGAGGTGCAGCGGGCGCAGGCCGAGCGTTTCGAAGCGCTGCTGGACCGGGAGCGCCAGGGGATCGCCGTGCTCCACGAGGACCTGGGCCGTATCGCCCGCGCCCAGTACCGCAGTGGTGGCGGCCTGCCGATCACCGCGCAGATGATCCTGGCGGACGATCCGGACAATCTGATGCGTGGTCAGCGGGCCGTCTGGCGGGCGGATCTGGCCGTCAACAACGCGATCGACAAGAGCCGCCGGGCCGAGGCACGGCTCGCCGCGGACGAGAAGAAGGCCGCGGCGGCCTGGCGGGAGCTGGACCGGCACGCCACCGAACTCGCCGACCTGAAGCGGGACATCGAGGCGAAGCTGGAACAGGCGCGGTGGCAGTTGCAGGGCCAGGCCGATGCCTCCGTCGCGGCGGGTTCGTGCCGGGGTGCCGTCCGGCTGGACCAGGCGGATGCCGACGTGACCAGCGGCTGGATCGCACCGGTGAAGTCGTACGAGCTGTCGGCGGCCTTCGGCAGCGGCGGTGCGCGGTGGGCGAATCGCCACACCGGACAGGACTTCGCGGTACCGATCGGCACGCCGGTGCGGGCGGTGGGTGCGGGACGGGTGGTGAAGGTGTCGTGCGGGGGCCCCTTCGGTATCGAGGTGGTGCTCCGGCACGCGGGCGGCTACTACACGCAGTACGCCCACCTCGCCGCCGCCGCCGTCGACCAGGGGGAGTCGGTGAGCGCCGGACACTGGATCGGGCAGTCCGGCACCTCCGGCAACTCCACCGGCCCGCACCTGCACTTCGAGGTGCGGGTCACGCCGGAGACGGGCTCGGCGGTGGACCCGGTGCCGTGGCTGGCGGCGCGGGGTGTCCCGCTGGAATAGCGCCGCCCGGCGGTGCTAGGCCTGCTGCTCGGCCAGCATGCGCTCGATGACGACGGCCACGCCGTCCTCGTTGTTGGCGACCGTCCGTCCCGACGCCGCCGCGAGCACGTCCGGGTGCGCGTTGCCCATCGCGTACGACCGTCCCGCCCACGTCAGCATCTCGACGTCGTTGGGCATGTCCCCGAAGGCGACGACCTGCTCGTGCGAGATGCCGCGCTCGGCACAGCACAGGGCGAGCGTGCTGGCCTTGGAGACACCGGGGCCGCTGATCTCCAGCAGTGCGCTGGGGCTGGAGCGGGTGACGTTGGCCCGGTCGCCGATCGCGAGGCGGGCGAGCGTGAGGAAGGCGTCCGGATCGATGTCGGAGTGGTAGGCGAGGATCTTGAGGACCGGCTCGCCGGCACCGGGGGCGTCCGGCGCCAGCAGGTCCTCGGCCGGTGCGAGCGAGTCCGGGGTCTCCATGTGCAGCTTCGGATAGTCCGGTTCCTGGTAGAAGCCGTACGTCTGCTCGACCGCGTACATCGTGCCCGGCGCCGCGTCCCGCAGCAGTCCTACGGCCTCCAGCGCGTTCTGCCGGGCCAGTTCGCGGACCTTGACGAACCGGTGGGCGCCGGGGCCTCCGTGGAGGTCGACCACCGCCGCGCCGTTGCCGCAGATCGCCAGGCCGTGGCCGTGGACGTGCTCACTGACGACATCCATCCAGCGGGCCGGGCGGCCGGTGACGAAGAAGACCTCGATGCCTGCCTCCTCGGCGGCGGCGAGGGCCGCGACCGTCCGCGGGGACACCGACTTGTCGTCGCGCAGCAGGGTGCCGTCGAGGTCGGTGGCGATCAGCCGGGGCGGGAGGGCGGCGGCCGGGGTTTCGGGCTCTCGAGTCGCTGAGGTCACCGGGCCATTCTCCCGCATATGCCCGCACGCCCGTGCGACGGTCCGCACAGATGAGGTACGGATGAGGCACGGACCACGGGCGTCCAGGTCAGCGCAGCTGCGCCGGTGCCTCCATGGCGATCTGCTCGAAGACCTTCTCGTCGGCCGCGAAGTCGGAGTCGGGGATCGGCCAGTGGATCACGAGGTCGGTGAAGCCAAGCTCCAGGTGACGGCCCGCGAAGTCCACGAACGCGTCGACCGACTGGAGCGGCCGGCTGCGGTCCGGGGTGAAACCGGTGAGCAGGATCTTGTCGAGTGAGGTCACGTCGCGGCCGATCGCCGCGCACGCGTCCGCCAGCTTCTCGACCTGTCCGCGAATGGCTTGAACCGACTGTTCCGGAGTGCCGTTCTCGTACAGCTTGGGGTCGCCGGTGGTCACCCACGCCTGTCCGTGGCGTGCGGCGAGGCCCAGCCCGCGTGGACCGGTGGCGGCCACCGCGAAGGGCAGCCGGGGGCGCTGTACACACCCTGGGATGTTGCGCGCCTCGTGCGCCGAGTAGTGGTCACCCTCGTACGACACCCCGGCGGGGCCGTCCTCGGCGAGCAGCCGGTCCAGCAGGTGCACGAACTCGGCGAAGCGGTCGGCGCGCTCGCGCGGTGTCCACGGCTCCTGTCCCAGCGCGGTGGCGTCGAAGCCGGTACCGCCCGCCCCGATGCCGAGCGTCACCCGTCCGCCGGAGATGTCGTCGAGGGAGATCAGCTCCTTGGCCAGGGTCACCGGATGCCGGAAGTTCGGGGACGTCACCAGGGTGCCCAGGCGAAGCTCGTCCGTGGCGGCCGCGGCGGCGGTCAGCGTCGGCACGGCGCCGAACCACGGGCCGTCCCGGAAGCTGCGCCAGGACAGGTGGTCGTAGGTGTACCCGGTGTGGAAACCGAGCTGCTCGGCACGTGTCCATGCCGCACGGCCGCCTTCGTGCCAGCGGCGGTACGGGAGGATGACGGTGCTCAGGCGCAGACTCATGTGTCCGAGCGTAAGCGGCCGACCGTGTTTCACGTGAAACCGTCACGGAAGGTCATCGAACGCGTCCACTCAGCCAGGGGCTGAGGCGGATCATCGACACGTACTCCTTGTGCGCGCGGTCGCCGGGCAGCGGCACGATCAGGAAGTAGCCCGGGGGGAAACGGCGGGCCCTGACGTACGCGAGCTCGTCGAAGACCGAGCGGAGGAAGGCGGGCACGTCCTCGCGGGCGACGTCGGGGCACTCGACGCCCTCGACGTCGATCAGCGCGTCGTCGTCCGGGTAGAGCCGCACGCTCACCCGGGGCAACCCGCCGAACTCGACGAACGCCTCGTGGGGCAGGGACCCGTCCGCGTCGGTGGTGACGCCGACTCCCGCGGCGGTGCGGCGGGAGGTCTGGTCGGCGCCGATGTCGTGGGTGACCTCGACCTCGCGCGCGTACTCCATGGCGAGGTCCCGGAGGGCGGTGACGGCGGCCTGGGTGGTGGGCAAGTGGTCCATACCACCGATCATGCAGTGGTCAGTGAGGGTCTGGGAACCGCAGGTACGTCGACGGCACCGCCTTCGTCAGCCACACTCCGTTCACGCTGACCTGGAAGACGTGGCCGTCACGGTGCATGGCGCCCGCGTCGACCGAGAGCACGACGGGGCGGCCGCGGCGGGCACCGACGCGGGTGGCGGTCTCGCGGTCGGGTGAGAGATGTACGTCGTGGCGGTTCATGGGGCGCAGGCCCTCGGCGCGAATCGCGTCCAGAGAGCGGGCCGCGGTGCCGTGGTAGAGGTACGCCGGCGGGGTCGCGGTCGGCAGGCCGAGGTCGACATCGATGCTGTGGCCCTGGCTGGCGCGGATCCTGGTGCCGTCGATCGCGAAGCGCCGCTTGTCGTTGGTGGCGACCACGTGGTCCAGCTCGTCCCGGCTGAAGCGGAACCCGTGCGCGGCGGCCGCGGCGATCAGCACGTCGATCTCCACCCAGCCGGCCTCGTCCAGGGTGAGCCCGATCCGCTCGGGTTGGTGCCGCAGGTGTTTCGACAGGTACTTCGACACCTTCACGGTGCGTCTCTCATCCATCCCCTCAGAGTGTAGGGAGAGACAGGGATCACGCGAATGATTTTGCCGCCCATGTTTGATCCACAGCCAAGTGTGGTTATCCACAGGGGAATTGGCGATTCTGTGGACAACCGCCCATCGATTCAAGGTGTTTGGTCAAGATCAACTGATGCGGAGTGAGTTGCTGCCAAGCGGTCCAACGCCCTTGCCCGTACCTCGCGTTCGACGGCCAGCGCGACGAACTCGGCGGTGCCTTCTGAGCCAACGAGGCTCTCCACCGCCCTCATCGTCTCCGTCGGGATCGGCACGGATCGAGTCCGGTCCGAGGACTGCGGGATCTCGTCCGCGCCGAGCTGTCGGCGCAGGTGGCGGACGGCCAACAGGCGCATCGCCCGGGCGAGTTCCGCATCCACGGTCTGCTGCGCGAGTGGGCGCAGTCGTCGTACCAGTGAGGTCGCCTCCGCGGCGTCCGAGTCCGTCAGGCGGTGTGGATCCTCGAGGTACCGGGCGAATACGTGCTCGGTCGTGAACTCCAGGAATCTGGTGGCGATGTGCTCCACCTGACCTCTCAACTCCCGCAGATGGCCGGAGATCGCGGAAAGGGGTACGCCGACCTTGTGCAACTCGACGGCTACGGCCAGTTCTTGGGGGCTCGGCACCAGAAAGAATCCGTCATCTCCCGGAACCGGCTCGAGCACTCCCAGCTGTACGGCTTCGGTGACCGCCACGTCGTCGGGGGTTCCGCCGAACCGCTCGTCCAGCTCGGCGCGCGAGATCCGGACCGCCTCCTCGTCGCTCCACGGACCGTCCACCTCGGCGACCAGACCGAGCACCCCGCCCAGGCCCCGGCCCGCGTCCCACGCCTCCAGGAGCTCCTTGATGGAGGCCAGGGTGTAGCCGCGGTCGAGCAGGTCGGCGATCTGGCGCAGCCGGAGGAGATGGGCGTCCGCGTACACGTTGGCACGGCCACGGCGTTCGGGGCGGGGGAGCAACCCGCGGTCCTGGTAGGCGCGGATGGTGCGGACCGTGGCACCGCTGAGGTGTGCGAGGTCGTCGATCCGGTACGCGGGCCCCGCGGCGGTGCGGCCAGGGCTCTCAGTCAGGTGGCCGGGCTCCTCGGCGGGGTGGCCGGGCTCCTCGGCGGGGCGGGCGGGCTCGTCGGCGGGGTGGCCGGTCTTCTCGGTGTCAGGTCGCCCCTCACTCCCCGATCCGACCGTCACGAGGCAGCCCTCGACGCCTGTGACCTTCTCAAATACTCCAACGCCCGGCTCAACGACCCCTCCTGAGAAGGGTGGTAGGACCGCCGGAGGTAGCGGGGTATCGCCGCGCCCAGCTCCCGCCACGCGGGCAACAGCCCCTTGTGCACGGCCCTGTTGTGCTCGGCGTAGGAGTAGCGCAGGCGGCTGCCCGTCAGCTGGGGGTCGTGGCGCATCAGGTACGCCGTACCCCATACCCACAGGTACAACATCACCGGTGCCGTGACCGCCATGCCGGCGACACGGCGGGCGTACCGGGGCGTGCCGGTGCCGCCGCAGTGCTGGTACATGTCGAAGGCGACCGAGCGGTGCTCGACCTCCTCGGCGCCGTGCCAGCGCAGCAGGTCCAGCATGACCTCGTCGGCGTGGGCCCGGTCCAGGCCGTCGGCGGCCAGGAACCAGTCGCCGAGGACCGCCGTGAACTGCTCGATCGCGGCGACGACCGCCAGCCGGAATCGCAGCCACTCCCGCTCGGGTATCGGCGCGCCGAGCGGCGGACGCTCGCCCAGCAGCCGTTCGAAGAGGAAGTCGACGTGCCGGGTGAACTCCGCGGTCTCGAGCCGCTGTGCCCCGAGATGGTCCAGCACGTGCGTGTGCTGGACGCTGTGTGTGGCCTCCTGGCCCATGAAGCCCTTGACCTGGGCCAGCAGTTCGGGGTCTTCGACCAGTGGCAGACCCTGCTTGAAGACCTGCACGAACCAACGCTCCCCCGCCGGCAGCAACAGGTGCAGCACATTGATCACATGGGTCGCCGTGGGCTCGCCGGGGATCCAGTGCAGGGGTGTGCGCGACCAGTCGAAGGAGACCCGGCGCGGGGCGATCCGCGCGCTCACAGCGGGGGCTCCAGACGTGCGATCGCCCGCAGCGCCCTGGGCATGAACCGGGACATGAGGTGGGCGGCGCGCGCCTCGGGCGTCACCGGGACCACCGCCTCGCCTCGCACGACCGCCCGCAGGATCGCGTCGGCGACCTTCTCCGGCGGATAGTTCCGCAGTCCGTACAGCCGGGCGGTCCGCTTCTGCCGCCGCTTCTCCTCCTCGGCGTCGACCCCGGCGAAGCGCGCGGTCGAGGTGATGCCGGTGTTCACGAAGCCCGGGCAGACCGCGGTCACGCCGATCCCCTGGCCCGCCAGTTCCGCGCGCAGGCACTCGCTCAGCATCAGCACGGCCGCCTTGGAGGCGCTGTAGGCGGGCAGCGCCTTGGAGGGCTGGTAGGCCGCCGCGGACGCGGTGTTGACGATGTGACCGCCCTGGCCGCGCTCGGCCATCTGTTTCCCGAAGAGCCGGCATCCGTGGATCACGCCCCACAGGTTGACGTCGAGGACCTTCTTCCAGTCCTCAGGGGTGGTGTCGAAGAAGGACCCGGACAGGCCGATGCCGGCGTTGTTCACCAGGACGTCCACCACGCCGTACTCGGCGGCGACCTTCTCGGCGAGTTTCTCCATGGCCTGCTCGTCGGAGACGTCGACCGTCTCCGCCCAGGCCTGGGGCGCGCCGATGAGCCGGGCGAGCTCGGCGGTGCGCAGCGCGGCCTCCGCGTCCCGGTCGACGGCCACCACGCGCGCGCCGGCCTCGGCGAACGCGAACGCCGTGGCCCGCCCGATGCCGCTGCCCGCACCGGTGACCAGGACGAGCTGCCCGCCGAATCGGTCGGCGTGCCTGCCGGTGGCCTTCACGGGCTCGGGCCTGCCGCCTTCGACGGACGTCACGAAATCGGAGATCCAGGAGGCGAGTTGATCGGGGCGGGAACGCGGAACCCAGTGCCTGGCCGGGATGGTGCGCCGGGTCAGCTGCGGAGCCCATCGCTCCAGCTCGTCGTAGAGCTGCTCCGAGAGGAAGGCGTCCCCCAGCGGCGTGATGAGCTGCACGGGCGCGTGTGCGTAGGCGTCCGGGCGTGGGTGGCGGAGCCGGGCGCGGACGTTGTCCCGGTACAGCCAGGCGCCGTGCGCCGCGTCCGTCGGCAGCGACGAGGTCGGGTAGCCGTCGCCGGGGACCTTCTCGACGCGCTCCAGGAACCTCGGCCAGTATTTGCCCAGCGGGCCGCGCCAAGCCAGCTCGGGCAGCACGGGCGTGTGCAGGAGGTACACGTACCAGGACTTGGCGCCCTGGCCGAGCAGCTCTCCGACCCGGCGCGGAGTGGGGCGCTTGACCCGCTTGTCGATCCAGTGGCCGAAGTGGTCGAGGGACGGCCCGGAGATCGAGGTGAAGGACGCGATCCGGCCCTCGGTGCGCTTGACGCTGGCGAACTCCCAGGCCTGCACCGATCCCCAGTCATGACCCACCAGATGCACCGGCCGGTCCGGGCTGACCGCGTCCGCGACGGCCAGGAAGTCGTCCGTCAGCTTTTCCAGGGTGAACCCGCCGCGCAGCGGCCGCGGCGCGGACGAGCGGCCGTGGCCGCGGACGTCGTACATCACCACGTGGCAGCGGTCGGCCAGTCGGGACGCGGTCGCGGACCACACCTCCTTGCTGTCCGGATAGCCGTGCACCAGGACGACCGTCGGGTCCGAGGGGTCCCCCAGTTCGGCGACACACAGCTCGATTCCGCCGGTCCGCACCCAGCGCTCCCGCGTACCCTCCGGCAACGTCACTTGTCCTCCGCCCAGCGCCGCACGTGCGGCAGATCGTCGTCCAGCCAGAAGGCGCTCTGCTCCGGGTCCGTGGAGTCGGTGACGACCAGGAGCTCCTCGAACTTCGCGCCCGTGCCCCGGAAGCCGAGGTGTGGTTCGACCGCCCACAGGCCCGGGTGCGGCGGGTGGTCGGAGAAGCGGTACCGCGACCACAGCGGGGACCAGCCCTCACGGTGGCCGTGCAGCGCGTCGGCCGCCAGACCCTTCAGGGACTGTGTACCGAACCCGAAGAGACGCGGTGACCAGCGTCTTTCCCGGACCCGGCCCACCTTGTGGGCGATCACGCCGAAGGGATAGGCGCGGTGCCGGTTGGCGTAGCCCTGGCGGACCATGAGGCGGTCGACGTCCTCGTAGATCTCCCGCAGCGGGCGGCGCTCGCGCACCGCGTTCAGGATCAGCTCCCGGTGCGCCTCGAGGTCGTCCATCAGCCGGTTCTGCACCGGGTTGGCGCCCAGAGAGCCCGAGTATCCGATGTCCGCCGTGTATCCCTCGTACACCGGGGCCATGTCCAGGATGAACGGCATGCCGGGCTCCAGCCGGC
Source organism: Streptomyces resistomycificus (assembly GCF_001514265.1). GTDB lineage: Bacteria > Actinomycetota > Actinomycetes > Streptomycetales > Streptomycetaceae > Streptomyces > Streptomyces resistomycificus. The sequence continues at coordinate 599,444 of NZ_KQ948991.1, forward strand.
GGCCGGTCGGGAAGAACTGCAGCGGCACTCGGAAGTTCACGAAGGCCGTGCGGTCGCCGAACCACGCGAAGGGCAGATGGAACCAGTCACGCACGCCCCGCTCGCGCAGCCACTCCCGCTGCATCCGGGCCGCGTCCCGCTCGGTGACGCCGGGTTCCAGCCGTGCCGCGACCGCTTCCGCGCACTCGTAGGCGAGGCGCTGGACCGTGCGGAACCCACGCAGCCTCTGCGTGAGTTCACCTGCTGCCGTCGTCATGCCAGCGCCCACCCGTCCCCGTCGACCGCGGTACGTGCCCGTAACCTGACACTGGCGAATGTGACAGTCGTCAGAGGCTGCGTCAATAGGCCGGGACGGAGCTGTGGACAACCCGGCGGATGTGGACAACCCGGCGGATGTGGACAACCGCCCCGGCGTCGCCCGACCTCAGGGTGACCCCTAGGGCCGTGTACGACTCCAGACTGATACCAAGACGGCTCTGGGGGGTGACGACCGGCGTGGTACAGGTCACTACCGTCTAGGACGTGACTGTGATCGCGACCGAAAGCCTGAGCAAGCGGTTCCCCCGGGTGACCGCGCTTGACCGGCTCTCCGTGGACGTCGGGCCCGGTGTGACCGGACTCGTCGGAGCCAATGGAGCCGGCAAGTCCACACTGATCAAGATCCTTCTGGGTCTGTCTCCCGCCACCGAGGGCCGAGCCGAAGTGCTCGGACTCGATGTCGCCACCAAGGGTGCCGCCATCCGCGAGCGGGTCGGCTACATGCCGGAGCACGACTGCCTGCCGCCGGACGTCTCGGCCACCGAGTTCGTCGTGCACATGGCGCGCATGTCCGGCCTGCCGCCCACCGCCGCGCGCGAGCGCACCGCGGACACCCTGCGGCACGTCGGCCTCTACGAGGAGCGGTACCGCCCCATCGGCGGCTACTCCACCGGCATGAAGCAGCGCGTGAAGCTCGCGCAAGCCCTTGTGCACGACCCGCAGCTGGTCCTCCTGGACGAGCCGACCAACGGCCTCGACCCGGTCGGCCGCGACGAGATGCTCGGTCTGATCCGCCGCATCTACACCGACTTCGGTATCTCCGTCCTGGTCACCTCCCACCTGCTGGGCGAGCTGGAGCGCACCTGCGACCACGTGGTCGTGGTCGACGGCGGCAAGCTCCTTCGTTCCAGCTCCACCACCGACTTCACCCAGATCACGACCACCCTCGCGATCGAGGTCACCGACAGCGACGAGCACCCGGACGGCACCCGCGCGGTGCGCGAGGCGCTGCACGCGCGCGGAGTGGACCTTCTCGAGGGCGGCGGCGGGCTGCCGGGCGCCGGCCACGTGCTGCTGATCACCGCGCAGGGCGAGGAGACGTACGACCTGGTCCGCGACGTGGTCGCCGACCTGGGCATCGGCCTGGTGCGCATGGAACAGCGCCGGCACCACATCTCGGAGGTCTTCACGAACGAGGACTCCCGGACCGGCGAAGAGCAGCGGAAGGAGGCGGTCGGCCATGGCGGTTGAACAGCCCATGCGGACACCGGCGGCGGCTTCGGGTGACCAGACCCGCATCCACAACATCGGCTACCGCTCCTACGACGGCCCGCGCCTGGGCCGCTCCTACGCCACCCGCTCCCTCTACTCGCAGTCCCTGCGCGGCTCCTACGGCCTCGGCCGCTCGGTCAAGTCCAAGGTCCTGCCGATGCTGCTGTTCGTGGTGATGTGCGTGCCCGCGGCCATCATGGTCGCCGTCGCGGTCGCCACCAAGGCGAAGGACCTGCCGCTCGACTACACGCGCTACGCGATCGTCATGCAGGCCGTCATCAGCCTGTACGTGGCCTCGCAGGCGCCCCAGTCCGTCTCGCGCGACCTGCGCTTCAAGACCGTGCCGCTGTACTTCTCGCGGCCGATCGAGACCGCCGACTACGTACGCGCGAAGTTCGCGGCCCTGGCCTCGGCGCTGTTCATCCTCACCGCGGCCCCGCTGCTGGTGCTCTATGTGGGCGCCCTGCTGGCCAAGCTCGACTTCGGCGACCAGACCAAGGGATTCGCGCAAGGACTCGTCTCGGTGGCACTGCTCTCTCTGCTCTTCGCCGGCCTCGGCCTGGTCATCGCGTCGGTCACCCCGCGCCGCGGGTTCGGTATCGCCGCCGTGATCGCCGTCCTGACCATCTCCTACGGCGCCGTCTCCACGCTCCAGGCCATCGCCGACGCGCAGGGCAGCACCGGATCCATCGCCTGGATGGGCCTCTTCTCACCCGTCACGCTCATCGACGGACTGCAGTCCGCCTTCCTGGGCGCGAGCTCGACGTTCCCCGGAGGGGTCGGCCCGACGAACGGGGAGGGCGTGGTCTACGTCCTCGTCACGCTCGGCCTGATCGCCGCCTGCTATGGCCTCCTGATGCGCCGCTATCGAAAGGTCGGACTGTGACCACGCTCAACATCGACCACGTCTCGCGCTGGTTCGGCAACGTGGTCGCCGTCAACGACATCACCATGACGATCGGCCCCGGCGTCACCGGCCTCCTCGGCCCCAACGGCGCCGGAAAGTCCACCCTCATCAACATGATGGGCGGCTTCCTGGCCCCCTCCACCGGCACCGTCACCCTCGACGGACAGCAGGTGTGGCGCAACGAGACCATCTACAGGCACATCGGCATCGTCCCCGAGCGCGAGGCGATGTACGACTTCCTCACCGGACGCGAATTCGTCGTCGCCAACGCCGAGTTGCACGGCCTGGGTGCCAAGGCCGCCCAGAAGGCGCTCGCCACGGTCGAGATGGAGTACGCCCAGGACCGCAAGATCCAGACGTACTCCAAGGGCATGCGCCAGCGGGTGAAGATGGCGAGCGCCCTCGTCCACGACCCCTCGCTGCTCCTGCTCGACGAGCCCTTCAACGGCATGGACCCACGCCAGCGCATGCAGCTCATGGACCTGCTCAGGCGCATGGGCGACGAGGGCCGCACGGTCCTGTTCTCGTCCCACATCCTCGAAGAGGTCGAACAACTCGCCCGGCACATCGAGGTCGTGGTCGCCGGACGGCACGCGGCCAGCGGTGACTTCCGCAAGATCCGCCGCCTGATGACCGACCGGCCGCACCGCTACCTGGTGCGCTCCAGCGACGACCGCGCCCTCGCGGCCGCGCTGATCGCCGACCCGTCGACGTCCGGCATCGAGGTCGACCTGGCGGAGGGCGCGCTGCGCATCCAGGCCGTCGACTTCGGCCGCTTCACGGCACTGTTGCCGAAGGTGGCCAGGGACCACGGCATCCGGCTGCTCACGGTCTCGCCGTCCGACGAGTCCCTCGAGTCCGTCTTCTCGTATCTCGTCGCGGCGTAGGAGGCCACAAGATGTACGACCCCACAGTCGCCCGACTCACCTACCGGGCCCTGCTCGGCCGGCGCCGGGCCCTCATCCTGGGCGCGCTGCCCCTGCTGCTCATCGCCATCTCGCTGGTGGTCCGCGCTCTCGCGGGCGCCGACGACCAGACGGCGTCCGACCTGCTGGGCGGGCTCGCGCTCGCCACCATGGTGCCGATCATCGGTGTCATCGCGGGCACCGGCGCGATCGGCCCGGAGATCGACGACGGTTCCGTGGTCTACCTGTTGTCCAAGCCGATCAAGCGGCCGACGATCATCTTCACCAAGCTGATCGTCGCGATCGCCGTGACGATGGTGTTCTCCGCGGTGCCCACCCTGATCGCGGGCTTCATCCTCAACGGCAACGGCCAGCAGATCGCCGTCGCCTACACGGTGGCCGCGCTGGTCGCCTCGATCGCGTACGCGGCGTTCTTCCTGCTGCTCGGCACGGTGTCCCGGCACGCGGTCGTGTTCGGGCTGGTGTACGCCCTCGTCTGGGAGGCCCTGTTCGGCTCCCTGGTGCCCGGAGCGCGCACGCTCAGTGTCCAGCAGTGGTCGCTCGCCGTGGCGCACGAGGTGGCCGGCGGGGACATGGTCACCTCCGACGTCGGGCTGACGACGGCGACCGTGCTGCTGGTCGCGGTCACCGTGCTGGCGACCTGGTACGCGGGCCAGAAGCTGCGCTCGCTGACGCTCGCGGGCGAGGAGTAGACGGTCCGTTTATTGACCGGGGCTTCACCTTGGTCCGGGCACACTGGGCGAAAGCGGGCGCACGGCGGGAGGACGGGGATGGCGGACGAGGCGTCACAGTACGAGGGGCGCGGACAATCCGGGGACGAGGCCTGGGACGACATCGTCCTGGACGAGGACTTCATACGGTCCGCCGAAACCGCCGAGCCGTCCGCGCGTGCCCGGATGCTCGCCGAGCGCTGGCGCAAGGAGAAGCCCGAACCGCAGCCGTGGCGTTCCGACGAGCCGCCCGCAGGATGGTTCTTCAGCAAGCGTCGGCGCAGGTGGCGGCGGC
>NZ_KQ948991.1:604355-604945 GCF_001514265.1 Streptomyces resistomycificus
GGTGAAAGGCCGGGGGCGCCGCTTAATCAGTGGCGCCCAACACGGCGTACGGGCACAGTGGTTGTGTCCAGGACGCCGGAGCGAACCGGCGCCTCACACTGGGGAGGAGTTCGACGATGTCCATGCACGACAGTCCGTTGAGCTCCCCACAGGGCAGCCCGAGGCGGACTCCGGAGTAGTTACCCCTCCGTCGAGTCCGCCCGCACGGGGAGCTGCCCGGGGCGGCCGCTTCGAGCACGTGGCGCACTGCGCTCGCGTGAGGCCGCCCACCCGGAGGATTGGCCGAGTGGCAAAGCACTGACTCGCGCTGTGTTCAAGCACGAGCGGGTCATGGTCGGGGGCAACCCCGCGCACGTTCGATCCGTGCATCCTCCGCAGAACCGACCTGCTCCCGCCTTGCGGGAACACCGCGTTCAGCCCAGCAACCGCTCCAGCACGGCCGCGATCCCGTCCTCCTCGTTCGAGGACGTCACCTCGTCCGCGACGGCCTTCAGTTCCTCGTGGGCGTTGGCCATGGCCACGCCGTAGGACGCCCAGGCGAACATCGGGATGTCGTTGGGCATGTCGCCGAAGGCGATGGTGTCGGCGGC
>NZ_KQ948991.1:605538-805837 GCF_001514265.1 Streptomyces resistomycificus
TTCATGCCCAGGCGGCGGGCCGCGAGGGAGAGCCCCGTGGCCTTGGAGAGGCCGAGGGGGAGGAGTTCGACGATGCCCTCGCCGGCCATCGCGACGGTGACGAAACCGCCCGCGGCCTTGCGCGCGGCCTCGGCGAGCTCGTCGTCCGTCAGCGTGGGGTGCTGTATGTAGATCTTGTTCAGCGGGGCGGTCCAGAGATCGGACGCGTCCGTGAAGGGCGTCGCGGGAAGCGTGCCGGTGACCGCGTAACCGGGGCCCACCAGCACCTCGCCGTCCAGGCCGTCCCGGCTCGCCGCGAGGTACAGCGGGCCGACCTCCGCCTCGATCTTCGCCAGTGCCACGCCGGCCAGCTGCCGGTCCAGCGTCACCGAGGTCAACAGGCGGTGCTCACCGGCGTGGTAGACCTGCGCGCCCTGGCCGCAGACCGCGAGCCCGTCGTAGCCGAGGTCGTCGAGGATGTGCCGGGTCCAGGGGACCGCGCGGCCGGTCACGACGATGTGAGCGGCGCCCGCCGCGGTGGCCGCGGCGAGCGTCTCACGAGTGCGCCGCGAGACCGACTCGTCGGAGCGCAGCAGCGTTCCGTCGAGGTCGGTCGCGATCAGGCGGTAGGGGAAGCCCGGTGCGGCGGACGTACTCACTTGGCGACCGGCTCCAGGACCTCGCGGCCGCCCAGGTACGGGCGGAGCACCTCGGGGACCCGCACGGATCCGTCGGCCTGCTGGTGGTTCTCCAGGATCGCCACGATGGTGCGCGGTACGGCGCACAGCGTGCCGTTCAGCGTCGCCAGCGGCTTGACCTGCTTGCCGTCACGGACGCGGATCGACAGGCGGCGGGACTGGAACTCGGTGCAGTCCGAGGTGGAGGTCAGTTCGCGGTACTTGCCCTGCGTGGGGATCCACGCCTCGCAGTCGAACTTGCGGGCGGCCGAGGAGCCGAGGTCGGCGGAGGCCACGTCGATGACCCGGAACGGCAGTTCCAGCGACGTCAGCCACTGCTTCTCCCACTCCAGCAGGCGCTGGTGCTCGGCCTGCGAGTCCGCCGGGTCGACGTACGAGAACATCTCGACCTTGTCGAACTGGTGGACGCGGAAGATGCCCCGGGTGTCCTTGCCGTGCGAGCCGGCCTCGCGGCGGAAGCAGGGCGAGAAGCCCGCGTAGCGCAGCGGCAGGCGGTCCGCGTCGATGATCTCGTCCATGTGGTACGCGGCGAGCGGGACCTCGGAGGTGCCGACGAGGTAGAGGTCGTCGTCGGCGAGGTGGTAGACGTCCTGGGCCGCCTGGCCGAGGAAGCCGGTGCCGGCCATCGACTGGGGGCGGACCAGGGCGGGCGTCAGCATCGGGGTGAAGCCGGCCGCCGTGGCCTGTGCGATCGCCGCGTTCACCAGGGCGAGCTCCAGCAGGGCGCCCACGCCGGTCAGGAAGTAGAAGCGCGAGCCGGAGACCTTGGCGCCCCGCTCGACGTCGATCGCGCCGAGGATGTGGCCGAGCTCCAGGTGGTCCTTGGGCTCGAAGCCCTCGGCGCCGAAGTCACGCATGGTGCCGTGCGTCTCCAGCGTGACGAAGTCCTCCTCGCCGCCCACGGGCACCTCGGGGTGCACCAGGTTGCTGAGCTGGAGGAGGAGCTCCTTGGCCTCGGCGTCGGCCGTGTCGCGCTCGGCGTCGGCGGCCTTGACGTCGGCGGCGAGGGTGCTCGCCCTCTTCAGCAGCTCGGCCTTCTCGTCCGAGGAGGCCTTGGGGATGAGCTTTCCGAGCGCCTTCTGCTCGGCACGCAGCTCGTCGAAGCGGACGCCGGACGACCTGCGCCGCTCGTCGGCAGACAGGAGAGAGTCGACGAGCGCGACGTCCTCTCCACGGGCGCGCTGCGACGCACGCACACGGTCGGGGTCCTCACGGAGCAGGCGAAGGTCAATCACGTGACCCAGGCTACCGGTGCGGGGTCACGGCTCACGACTCACTATTCCGTGCTGCGTCGATTCGCGTCTTACGTTCCGTTATGAGGCAATTGCCGATCGTGTCAAGGAAAAGCGTCTCACTCCCCGGGACGGGGCATGCGGCAAGCGTCGGGTTGACTGGATTCCCTTGTCCGGAGCGGGACTTGGGCCGGGTCTCGTCCACAGAAATCCACAGCCCCGAAAAGTTATCCACAGGGTGTGCGAAAGATCTGTGGACATCGGAATCGATCATTCCGAGTCGGGTGCGCCCAAGGGGGAATTCCCGCCCCAAACCAGAGTCACGCCCACTTTCGGGTGGAAATGAGTCGCTCCAAAGGATGGCGGAAGGGAAACGGGTGGACGAAGAGTGACCTACGCGACTGTGGACGAATCCGGGGCCTGTAGGGCGATTTGTCGACTGAGTGGCGCTTCGTTGTCGACTTGTCCCCAGGTCGAGAAGCGCGCCTGTGGATAACTCCTGTGGATAACTAAAATATGCAGGTAGGAGCGGCTGGAAACGTTCTAGAAACGCCCGTCCTGGCATCGCGCCACCCAGTCCGCCGCCGACACGAACTCGTCATCCGAGGTCCCCGGGAACAGAGGGCGTACGTCCGCCACGTCCGCGTCCGCACGGGGGTACGAGCCGAGGAAGCGCACCTGGAGGCAGATCCGCTTGAGTCCCATCAGGGCTTCGGCGACCCGGCGGTCGGAGATGTGGCCCTCGGCGTCGATGCAGAAGCAGTAGTTGCCGATGCCCTCACCGGTGGGCCTGGACTGCAGCAGCATCAGGTTGATGCCCCGGGTGGCGAACTCACCGAGGAGGTCGCGCAGTCCGCCCGGGTGGTCGTCGCGCTGCCACAGCACGACGGACGTCTTGTCCGCGCCGGTCGGCGCCGCCGGACGGGCGGGCCGGCCCACCAGAACGAACCGCGTCTGGGCGTTCTCCGCGTCGTGGATCCCCGTCTCCAGGGCCTCCAGGCCGTACCGGGCGGCCGCGAACTCGCCCGCGAAGGCGGCGTCGTAGCGGCCCTCCTGGACCAGACGGGCCGCGTCCGCGTTGGAGGCGGCCGACTCCCAGGCGGCGTCGGGGAGGTTGTTCCTGAGCCAGTTGCGCACCTGCGGCTGGGCGGCCGGATGTGCGGAGACCGTCTTGATGTCGGACAGCTTGGTGCCGGGCCGGACCAGCAGCGCGAAGGTGATCGACAGCAGCACCTCGCGGTAGATGGTCAGCGGGGCGCCCGCGACCAGCTCGTCGAGCGTGGTGGTGATCCCGCCCTCGACGGAGTTCTCGATCGGCACGAAAGCGGCCTCGGCCTCACCCGCCCGCACCGCGTCGAGGGCGGACTGCACGGACACGTAAGGGATCAGCTCCCGGGTGGCCGCCTCGGGAAGCGTGCGCAGAGCGACTTCGGTGAAGGTGCCCTCAGGGCCGAGATACGCATAGCTCGCTGGCATGACCTCACCCTAATGGGCCTTGCGGAACCCGGCGTGCGCGTCTCACCACAGCCCCTCGGGTGAGTGAACCCGCGTGACCTCAGCCTTCCAGCAGCGGCTGCCCCACGTACTCCCCCTCGGCCGCTCCGCCCGGCACCGCGAACAGGCCGCTCGCCTCGTGGCGGATGAACCGGGACAGGGCGTCGCCCCGGTCGAGCTTGCGCTGCACGGGGACGAAGCCGCGCAACGGGTCGGCCTGCCAGCAGACGAAGAGGAGACCGGCGTCGGGGACCCCGTCGCCGTCGATGCCGTCGTGGTAGGAGAACGGGCGCCGGAGCATCGCCGCGCCCCCGTTCTGGTCCGGCCGCGTGATCCGGGCGTGCGCGTTGAGGGGAACGACCAGATTGCCCTGGGCGTCGGTCTTCTCCAGGTCCATCGCGGTCGTCTCGGTGCCCCCGGACAGCGCCGCCCCGTCGGACTTGCGGCGCCCGATGACGTCCTCCTGGGCCTTGATCGAGAGCTGCTCCCAGTCGTCGAGGAGCATGCGGATACGGCGTACGACGGCATAGGAGCCGTCGGCCATCCACGACGGGTCGCCCGAGCCGGAGGAGGGTACGAAGATCCGCCGGTCGAAGTCGGACTCGGCGGGCTTGGGGTTGCGGGTGCCGTCGAGCTGGCCCATCAGGTTGCGGGCCGTCATGGGGTGCGCGGTGGCGCCGGGCGTGCGGTTGAAGCCGTTCATCTGCCAGCGGACGCGGGCCGCGCTGCCCGCGTCCTTCTGGATCGCCCGCAGCGCGTGGAAGGCGACCAGCGCGTCATCGGCGCCGATCTGTACCCACAGGTCGCCGTCGCTGCGCCTCTTGTCGAGGTGGTCGGAGGAGAAGTCGGGCAGCGGGTCCAAGGAGGCAGGGCGCTGTTTCTCCAGCCCGGTCCTGGCGAAGAAGCTGTGGCCGAAGCCGAAGGTGACGGTGAGGGAGGACGGACCGGCGTCCCGGGCGACGTCCGTGTCGTCCGGCGTCGCCGCCTCGCCCGCCATCAGCCGGCCGGCGGTCTGTGACCACCGGCGCAGCAGCGCGGCGGCCTCCTTGCGGCCGGCCCCCGCCCTCAGGTCGAACGCGACGAGATGGCCGCGGGCCTGGAGGCCCTGGGTGATGCCGGGCTGATGTTTCCCGTGAAACATCACCTGGCCGTCGCCCACGGAGGTGAGCGGGGTGGCCTCGGCCGGGCGGGCGGCGTAGCCCACGGCCCCGCCGGCCGCACCGAGGACGAGCCCGGTGGCGCCGGCGGTGCTGAGCAGCTTCCGCCGCGAGAGGTTCTCCGCACGAGGAGCGGCCTGGTCGGAGGTGGCCGCCTCTGGAGCCGCGTCGGGAGTACGGGCCTCCGGAATGGACTGGTCAGGCATGGTGATGGTTCAGCCGATCTGCGCGTTCTTGGAGACGGTCGTCTGGTCGATGTCGGAGGTCCGCACGGTCACGGCGACCTTCCAGTCGCCGGCCACGGGGATCTGCACTCCGCTCGCCGCCCAGTGCCCGGTGGTGATGTGGTCGGGGACGACGGGCAGCGGCCCGATGTCCTTGGCCTCCAGGGTGAAGGCGATCTTCACTTCGGGGACGTCGAAGGCACGGCCGTTGGGCCGCTGTACGTAGACGTGCATCTCGTTGGCGCCCACGCGCGCGGGATCCAGGTCGACGGTGACGACGCCCTTGCCGTCCTCGCCGCCGGTGTCGAACGTCATGTCCAGGGTCACCGCCCCGGAGGACGGGGCGGTGGAGGAGGACGAAGCAGAGGTCGCCGCCTTGGCCGCTTCCTCGGTGCGGCCGGGTTCGGTCTGTGTCAGCACGGTGGTCACGGCGAGCAGCACGACCGCGACGCCCGCCTCGGCGAGCACCGAGCGGCGCAGCCCGAACCGGTTGGGGTCGGCGTCCCGCTCCCGCTTGTCCCGTGCCGCGTCCATCGCCGCCCGCTGCCGGGCGAGTTGCGCGGCTCGCTCGGAGCCGACGCCGTCGGACGCGCCGGCCCCCTCGGCGTCCCGCACGTCGTCGGATGCTCCGGCACCGCTCTCGGAGTCCTGGGCACCGTCCTCGGTACCCGCTGCGTCCCCGGTGGCCTCCCTGGCGCCGCCCTCCGCGTCTCCCGAGTCCGGTGACGCCCCCGGGCCGTCCTTGGCGCCCGCGGCCCCGGTACGCGCCGCGACCCGCTCCTTGTGCGGTGCGCTCTCGGCCCGCTGGACCGCCGTGTCCGCCAGCCGTGCCGTCCACCGGCGTGAGATGTACGCGACGCCCACGAGCAGCGCCACGAGTCCGATCTTGACGAGCAGCAGCTGGCCGTACCGCGTGTCGGTGAAGGCCGACCAGGAGCCCAGCTGGCGCCACGACTGGTAGGTCCCGGTCAGCACCAGCGCGACCACGCTGCCGAAGGCGACGGCGGAGAAGCGGCGTACTGCGGTCGCGTCGACGGGGGTGTCCGCGGGTGCCCGGTACAGCGCGACGAGCAGGGCCGTGAGCCCGCCGAGCCAGGCCGCGACGGCCAGCAGGTGGACGATGTCGACCGGCATGGCGATGCCCGCCTGGAGGCCGACCGAGGCGTGCTCGGACATCGCCCAGCTCGCGGCGAGCCCGGCGGCCACGACGGTCCCGCCGACGGCGAGCCCGAAGGTGAGGTCCCGCTTCTCCTGGTCCTCGCGCTTGTCGTACGCGCCGAAGAGGACCGCGATGAACAGCGCGGCCGCGGCGAGCAGCATCAGCCGGGAGACCAGCGCCGCGCCCGTCTTGGTCTGCAGCACCTGTCCGAGCAGGTCCAGGTCGAAGATGTCGCCGACCTTGCCGGAGCCGGTGTAGGAGCCGCGCAGGAGCAGCAGCAGGAGCGTGGCGGAGGTGAGCGTGAGCCAGCCGGAGACGACCAGCCGCTGCATGGCCCGTACGCCGGAGCCGCGCTGCCAGCAGGCGAGGACGAAGGCCGCCCCGCCGGCCAGGACGACGAACCCGGCGTACGACAAGTACCGACCGAGCCCGTACAGCCAGCCGACGACCCCGCCGCCCGCCGTGTCGCCGGAGACCGAGACGGAGGTGGACGAGGGCGCGCCGACGGAGAAGGTGTAGGCGCCGGCGACGGGGTGACTGTCCGCGGACACGACCTGGTAGGCGACGGTGTAGGTGCCGTCGGGCAGGCCGCTGTGGAGCCGGACGGAGTACGTCGTCCCGCTCACGTTGGACGGCTTGCCGTTCTGGACGGGCTTGCCCTTGGGGTCGAGCACGCGCAGCGAGTCGGCGGACAGCAAGACCTGTTCGGAGAAGGTCAGCGAGACCTGGGTGGGTGCCTTGTCGACCACCACCCCCTGCTGGGGGTCGCTGCCGGTCAGCGCGGCGTGCGCGGAGGCCGGCGCGGCCCCGGCCAGCAGCAGGCCGGCCGCGGCCAGGAGCAGCAGCACCAGGGTCCGGACGCGGGGGGTGATGGTCTGGGTCAAGGTGATCCCTCCGTCAGTGTCCGGTCTTCGGGACGTACGTCGCCGACTTCACCGGCATCTTCACGACGACCGGGTCGGCCCCGGCGAAGTGCAGCTCGACGGAGACGGTCTGGCCCTGTTCGGGCTTGTGTTTCAGCTTGTCGAACATCAGGTGGTTGGCGCCGCTCTTGAACGCGAGGCGTCCGTGGGCGGGGATGGAGAAGCGGGTGAGCTCCTCCATCGCGCCCCCGACCGTCTCGTGCATGGTGACCTCGCCGATGTCGCTGGTGACCGAGACCAGTTCGGCCTTCTTGCCGGTGTCGTTGACGATCGTCAGGTAGCCGGCCGCCATGTCGTCGGACACCGGCTGCGGCATGTAGGCGCCGGAGACGGAGATGTCGCCGCCTGTGCTGTCGGAGCCGGAGCCGGAGTCCGAACCGCAGCCGGTCAGCACCAGGGCCGCGGTGAGCACCGCGGCGGGCACCGCGAGCGGCCTCACGGCTTCTCACCCTTGACGAGCTTGGGAAGGTCCTTGGTGTAGTCGTCGACGGTGGCGTCCTCGCCGTAGAGGACGTAACCCGCGTCGGTCTTCGGGGAGAACGCGACGACCTGGGTGCCGTGCACGGAGACGGCCTTGCCGGTCTTCTTGTCCTTGTGCGTCGGCTCGATGGAGATGCCGAGGGTGCGGGCGCTCGCCTGGATGGTGGCGAAGTCGCCGGTCAGGCCGACGAACCGGCTGTCGATGCCCTTGAGCCACTTGCCGAGCTCGGAGGGGGTGTCGCGGTCCGGGTCGGTGGTCACGAAGATCACGCGCAGCTCGTCCTGTTCGGACTTGGGCAGCGACTTCTTGGCGACGGCGATGTTGTTCATCGTCAGGGGGCAGATGTCGGGGCAGTGCGTGTAGCCGAAGTACAGCAGCGTCGGCTTGCCCGCGGTCTCCTTGCGGAGGTCGTACTTCTTGCCCTGGGTGTCGGTCAGGACCAGGTCCGGCTTTTCGAAGGGCTGGTCGAGGACGGTGGCGGCCTTGTCCGAGCCGGCCTCCTCGGAGACCACGGAGACCGGTGAGCCGCTGTCGTTCTCGCTGCCGCACGCGGTCAGGGTCAGAGTGGCGGCGGCGAGCAGCGCGGCCGCGGCGAACGTCTTCTTGCGCATAGAAACATTTCCCAGATGTGGTGGTACCGGACGGCACCGGGGTCGCTCCGCAGGTCGACTCACGGTCGGCGGGCGGTCGTGAAGACCCCGGTGCGCACCGGGCGGGTGAGCGTCAGGCGTCGGTACGCCGACGTCCGGCGAGCACGCCGTACGCCACGCCCACCACGCCGATGACGATGCCGACGACGCCCAGGACGCGGGCGGTGGTGTCGCTGCTGTCGGCGGGGGCGGCGGTCTCGGCGGAGGCCTTCTCCGCGTCGTCGTCGGCCTTCTCGGTGGCCTCCGCGGTGGCGGACGAACCGTGGTGTCCGTCCTCGGAGGCGGCGGAGAGCGTCAGCACGGGCGCCGGGTTCTCGGGCTCCTCGGCGCCGTCCTCCTGTTCCTCGATCCAGCGGACGACCTCCTTGTTGGAGTACGTCTGGATCGCCTTGAAGACGAGTTCGTCGGTGTCCTCGGGCAGCGCGCCGACGGAGACGGGGAACTTCTCGAAGTAGCCGGGCTCCACGCCCTTGCCGGTCGCCGTCCAGGTGATCTTGGAGACCGCCTCGGTGAGCTGCCGGCCGTGCGCCTCGATGGGCTTGTCGAGCTTGGACTTGGTGACCTTGACGTCCCAGCCGGCCATCGGTTCCGGCATGACGGAGGAGAGCGGGTGGTCGGTCGGGAAGTTGACCTCGAGTTTGGTGGTCGAGGCGTCGTCGCGCTCGTTGGGGACCTTGAAGTCGATGACCGCGTAACCGCCCTTGGCGGCGGTGCCCTCGGGCTGCACGCTCACGTGTGCGAACGCGGGCGAGGACAGGACGACGACGGCCGAGGCGGCGACGGCGCCGGCGGCGGCGAGACGAGAGGCCTTCATGAGGAGCACTCCACTCCGAGAGGCACCGGGATTCCCGGTGACGAAGCTGATGACGTGATGACGGTGATGAAGAGGGGTACGCGTGCGCGTGCGTCACCGATCATCCGGAACACGGAGACACGGGAACACGGACACACGCGCGTGCCGCACGACGGCGTCCCTCTCCACGGCTGTGCAAGGAGGTGGAGTTACGGTCGCGTCGCGTCAGGCGGCGAGAAGGAGCGCGGCGGCGGTCGGCGGCCCGCGCCTGGTCACCGTGTGCTGGAGTGCGGTGGTGCGCAGGGGTGGTGGCGCGAGCAGCGCGGTACGCGGGATGCGCGGACCGGCCCCGGGTGTGCCCGGCAGTCCGGCTCGCAGGGCACGCACCAGCGCGAGCGCCCCGCGCAGGGAACGTACGAGCGCCCCTTCGGCGACTGTGTGCGCCGACAGCGTGGACATCTCCATGAGCCGCACCAGCGCCATGTCCCCGCGACGCAGCAGCCATCCGGCGGCGATGCCCGCCAGGACGTGGCCGAGCAGCATCGGCAGGGAGGGCAGCAGCGCCGTGGAGGAGCCCGCGGTGGTGGACAGGGCGTCCGCGGGGTGGTGCGCGGCGCCCGCCGCCGTGCCCGTACCCGCCCCCGGGTAGATCCGGGCGTTCACGAGGATCTGGTGGGCCTGGGCCGGGCTGATCGCCGCGGCCGTGGTCCCGCACACGAAGCGCGCGGCCTGCTCGACCAGCGCGGCGTCGGACAACGACGACACCGAGGACGCGGAGGACGCGGAGGCCGCTGAGGCCGCGGAGGACATGCCGGACGTGGACGCCAGCACCGCCGCACCGCCGGTCGCGCTCGCCGCCGTGCCGTGCTGTCCCAGTCCGAACAGCACGTGCAGCACGGTCTGTCCGAGGGTGAGGAGCGCCGCTGTGCCCGGCAGCGAACGCTCGCGTCCGGCGAGCGGTGCCACGACCAGGAAGGCCCCCAGGAAACCCGCGCCCAGCGTCCACGGCGGAACCGTGGCGCAGGAGGCCACGCTGTGACCGGCCGCGGCCAGCACGACGCAGACCGCGGCGAACACCGCGGCCCGCAACACCCGGAGATCGCCTCCGGAGCGCGCTGTACGAGTGTGGGGGGCAGTCATGGCGGGCTCATCATCGCACTGGCCTCATGACCGCCATACGGCAGGTCCACAAGATGACGTACGCGACGTACAGCCGGAAGGTCACGTTCTGCCACAAGGCGTCCCACATACACCGGTGGCAGTCACGGGCACATCCCCCATATGGGCGGCATCACGTCAACTGTGTGCTTACACCCCGGCACTGGCGGCAATACGTAACGGTATGTCGAGCCGCGGCCGGGAGGCTGGAGCATGAGCATCTGGTGGTCACTCCATCTGCGGCGCGAGGCTGCGAGCGTTCCGCTCGCCCGGCGGCTGCTGCTCGGCACCATGGAGACGGCGGGCGTCGACCCCGACATCTCCTACGACCTCTCCCTGGCCCTCAGCGAGGCCTGCGCGAACGCCGTGGAGCACGGCGGCGACGGCGGGCACGAGGGACTCTCGGAGGCGTACCGGGTCACCGCCTACCTCGACGGCGAGAAGTGCCGTATCGAGGTCGCCGACTCCGGTCCCGGGTTCCCCGCGGTGCGGACCCGGCCGGCCACCTGTCCGGTGCCCGTGGAGGACGAGAACGGCCGCGGTCTGTGTCTCATCCAGGAACTCGCCGACCACGTCCACATCGGCAACAAGCCCGGCCGGCGGGGCGCGGTGGTGAGCTTCGACAAGATCCTGAAGTGGAGGAAGGACGCGCCGCTGATCGCGGTGTGACCGCGGCGACCGCGAACGCGCACCGCCCCCCCGAGGATGCGCGGTGCGCGTTCATACTCTGCGCACAGCGAGGGCTCAGGTTCCTGACGGTCGTCCTTCCTATGTTCATGGACATGACGGGAAAACACAAAGACACCTCCCTCACCCGGCGCCGCGCCCTAGCGGTGACCGGGGGCACGGTCGCGGCCGGCGGTCTCGCCGTGGCGGGGTACCAGTCGGCCTTCGCCGACGACGCGACGACCACCGCCGAGGCCGGGGCCACCGCGTCGGCGACCTCCACCGGCGGCGCGTGCATGACACTGATGTCGAGCGTCACCGAGGGGCCGTACTACCTGGACGGCGCCCTGGTCCGCAAGGACATCAGCGAGGGCAAGAGCGGCGTCCCGCTGACCCTGCGCCTGACCGTCGTGGACGCCACCGACGGCTGCACCCCGGTGCCCGGCGCGGCCGTCGAGATCTGGCACTGCGACGCCTGGGGCTACTACTCCGGCTACACCACCGCCAACCCCGGCGGCTCCGCGCCCGCGGAGAGTGAGGACGGCTCGACCGCGAACGACAACACCTATCTGCGCGGCTACCAGATCGCCAACGCCAACGGGGTCGTCAAGTTCGAGACGATCTTCCCGGGCTGGTACACCCCGCGCACCTGCCACATCCACCTCAAGGTGCACACCGGCGGCCAGAAGGAGGACGGCACCTACGAGGGCGGCAAGGTCAACTACACCGGCCAGCTGTTCTTCGCCGACGCCATCGCCGAGGAGATCTTCACGCTGGAGCCGTACGCGCAGCACTCCGGCAGCTACACCGTGCTCGCCGACGACATGGTCTACGACGGTGGCGGCGCGTCCAGCGGTCTGCTCACCCTCAAGGCCGTGCACAGGAAGGACCCCTCCAAGGGCTACAAGGGTTCCCTGACGCTCGGCGTCGACCCCGACGCGGAGAACACCGGGGCGGGCGGTGGCGGCGGCGGTACGCCCCCGAGTGGCGCCCCGAGCGACGCCCCGACCGGCACTCCGCCGAGCGACAGTGCCTCCCCGTCGGCCTCCGCGTCCTCGTAGCGCGTGAACAGCCGCGAGGACGACGCGCTGGCCCAGGCCGCCGTGGCGGCCCTGACCGGGCAGCTGGCGCTGGCCCCCAAGCCCGGCCTGCCCGACCCGCGTGACCTCGGCGCGTCACGGACCCGGGTGGACCACCGCGCTCTGCGCTGGTCCGCCAAGGCACTCACGCCCGGCCTCGCGGCGATGGCGGCCGCGGCCCGCCGCACGGGCGAACCCTCGCCCCAGCTCCGCATCGAACTGGGGGCGATCGGCCGCTGCGCCGAGCACTCGGTGGGCCTGGCCGGCGGCGGCCACCGCGGTGCCCTGTGGGCGCTCGGCCTGCTGGTCGCCGCGGCCGCCCTCGAACCCCGGGCCGGGGCGCGTGAGGTGGCCGCGGCCGCCAAGCGGATCGCCGCCCACCCCGACCGGCGCGCGCCCCGGCGCCCCTCGCGCGGCTCGTCCATCTCGGCGAAGTACGGCGCCGCGGGGGCGCGCGGCGAGGCCCGCGCCGGATTCCCGCACGTACGGCGGGCGTTGGACGCCCTCGCCGCCGCCCGCTCGGCCGGCGCGGGTGAGGAGGAGGCCCGGCTGGACGCCCTGGTCACCGTGATGTCCACCCTCCAGGACACCGAACTCCTGCACACCGCGGGCCCGATCGGCCTGCGGCACGTCCAGGCGGGCGCCCGCGGGGTCCTCGACGCGGGCGGTACGGCGACGGAGGCGGGCCGCGCGGCTCTGTACGCCCTCGACGCCGACCTGCACGCGCGCGCGTGGAGCCCCCGCGGCAGCGCGGGGCTGCTCGCGGGGGCACTGTTCCTGGACTCGCTTCCGGTGCCGGTCAGTTCACGGGAACGGCCCGCCTGACATCCCCCTCGCGGCCGGCGGCCCGACGGGTCGCCGGCCCCATCGCGTACGACGCCACCAGCGTCGCCCCGCCCAGCAGCAGCCACCCCGCGGTCCCCCACCCGAGCAGCAGCGAGGTCAGGACCAGCGGACCCAGGGTGCGGGCCACGGTCACGCCCGTCCCGAAGAAGCCCTGGTACTCGCCGACGCGATCGGCCGGGGCCAGGTCGAAGGACAACTGCCAGGACCCGGCCGACTGTCCCATCTCGGCGGCCACCTGCAGCACCGCCCCCACCACCAGCGCGCCCACGGCCACCCACGGCGACGCCCCCGCCGACAGCGCGAACACCGCGCACGCCGCGAGCATCACCCACCCCGACCGCCGCACCGCGCGCGTGGCCGTCGCGCGTCCCGTGACCCCGCGCGCCATCCGGACCTGGAACACCATCACCGCCCCGGTGTTGAGCACGAACAGCGCGGAGACCAGCCAGGTGGGGGCGTCGGTGCGCTCGGCGATCCACAGCGGCAGCCCGAGGCTGAGCAGCGGCATGCGCAGCAGGAGGACGGTGTTGAGCAGCGTGAGGAGGGCGTAGGGGCGATCACGCAGGACACCCAGGTCACGGCGCCTGGTACGGGTCACGGGCGCCACCGAGGGCAACCGCGCCAACAGCCCGGCGCAGAGCAGGAAACCCACCGCGTCCAGCGCGAACACCCCGAGATACGCCGCCCGCGTCCCGGCGTGCAGGGCGAGCCCGCCCAGGCCCGCGCCGACGGCGAGCCCGGCGTTGAGCGTCGACTGGAGGTGTGCGAGCAGCCCCGTGCGCTCCCCGGCGGACACCAGCCCCGCCAGCAGGGCCTGCCGGGCCGCGGCGAGCCCCGACTGGGCGGAGGCGTAGGCGCAGGCGGCCACCAGGAACGGCACGAAGTCCCGGACGGCCAGGAAGGACGCCACCGCGAGCCCGGTGGCCAGCGCCAGCAGCACCGCGGTGCCCCGCGCCCCACGCCGGTCGGCGAGCCGTCCCAGCGGCACCCCCACCAGCGAGCCCACCGCCCAGGCGACGGTCAGCCCGAGCCCCACGCGCGCGGGGGCGAGTCCGACGACGTGGGTGAAGTACAGCGCCGACGTCACGTAGTAGGCGCCGTCACCGACGGAGTTGGCCAACTGGGCCAGGGCCAGGACGCGTTGCGGGCCCGCGGGCGGGACGAGTGAGTTCGTCATGGGAACGACACTAGAAGCGCGGTGGGCCTCTCTTAAGGCCCAATAGGTGCCCGTTTCAGTGGCCCAATTCCAGCACCTTGCCCAGCACGTCCAGGGCCTGCGGATACACCCGCTCCCGAGGCGTCCCGTACCCCACGACCAGCCCCTGCGGCCGTCCCGCGACGCCCGGGGTGTGCCAGTGCTCCCCGAGGTGCCCCACCGCGAGGCCCTCCTCCGCCGCCCGCGCCAGCACCTCCGCCTCGTCGCGGACCTCCACCAGCGCGTGCAGCCCGGCCGCGATCCCGCGTACCCGCCGACGCGCCCCCAGCCGGTCCAACAACTGGTCCCGGCGCCGCCGGTAGCGCAGCCGGCAGGCGCGCACATGACGGTCGTAGGCATGACTGTCGATCAGTTCGGCCAGGGCCAACTGCCCGAGGGACTCGGTGTGGTGGTCGCTGTGCAGCTTGGCGTCGGCGACCGCGCCGACCAGGTCCGGCGGCAGCACCATCCAGCCGAGCCGCAGCGCGGGCCCGAGCGTCTTGGACGCGGTGCCCAGGTAGGCCACGTGTCCCGGTGCCATGCCCTGGAGCGCGCCGACGGGCTGCCGGTCGTAGCGGAACTCCCCGTCGTAGTCGTCCTCGACGATCAGACCGCCACGCGCGCGTGCCCAGTCGGTGAGCGCCCGCCGCCGTTGCGGATGCAGGGTCACGCCGGTCGGGTACTGGTGCGCGGGTGTGACGACGACGGCCGAGGCGTCTGCCAAGTCCTCGACGACAACGCCCCGTTCGTCCACCAGCGCCGGCACCACCCTGCCACCGCCCCGCCGCACCACCTCCCGGTGGAAGGGCAGCCCGGGGTCCTCCATGGCTACCGTGCCGCCCTCCAGCACCCGCGTGAGCAGCGAGAGGCCCTGCACATAGCCGGAGGTGACCACGATCCGCTCCGGCGGCGCGATCACCCCGCGCGCCCGCCCCAGGTATCCCGACAGCGCCGTCCGCAGCTCGATCCGGCCGCGCGGATCGCCGTAGTCGTACGCCCGCGAGGGCGCCGTCGCGATGGCGCGCCGCAGCGCCCGCAGCCAGGCCGCCGCCGGAAACGTCCCCACGTCCGGGCTCCCCGGGCGCAGATCGAACCGCGGCACACGCGCGCGTGCGGCGGTCTCCGGCGTGGGGGCGTCGACGGCGGGCAGCGAGGCGACCCGGGTGCCAGAACCCTGCCGCGCGGTCAGGTACCCCTCGGCGACGAGCTGGTCGTAGGCGGCCTTCGCGGTCCCCCGCGATATCCCGAGCTCGGCCGCGAGCCGCCGGGTGGCCGGCAGCCGGTCCCCGGGCGCGAGCCGCCCGTCCCGTACGGCGTCCCGCAGGGCCCGTTCGAGACCGGCCCGGCGTCCGTCGGCCGCGTCCGGCTCCAGATGCAGATCGACACCGGACCAGAACGCGTCCACCGATGAACCCCCGTGAGTGCGCGCGCCCCGAAGGGCGCGGGTAACCGCGCGGCCAGTCACGGACGACCCGTGGACGGAAATGGCCGGGCACCTCACTGGTACCCGGCCATCCCGCTCGTATCAGCCCTTCAGGGCGGCCATCCAGGACTCCACCTCGTCGGAGCGCCTGGGAAGGCCCGCCGACAGGTTCCGGTTCCCGTCCTCGGTGACGAGGATGTCGTCCTCGATCCGCACGCCGATGCCCCGGTACTCCTCCGGCACGGTCAGATCGTCGGCCTGGAAGTACAGCCCGGGCTCGACCGTCAGCACCATGCCCGGCTCCAGCGTGCCGTCGACGTACGACTCCACGCGCGCGGCGGCGCAGTCGTGGACGTCCATGCCGAGCATGTGCCCCGTGCCGTGCAGCGTCCACCGGCGCTGCAGGCCCAGCTCCAGTACCCGCTCGACCGGCCCCTCGACCAGACCCCACTCCACGAGCCGCTCGGTCAGCACGCGCTGCGCCGCGTCGTGGAAGTCCCGGTACTTGCCGCCCGGCTGCACGGCCGCGATACCGGCCTCCTGGGCGTCGTACACGGCGTCGTAGATCTTCTTCTGGATCTCGCTGAAGCGACCGTTGACCGGCAGCGTGCGCGTGATGTCGGCGGTGTAGTACGTGTGCGTCTCGACGCCGGCGTCGAGCAGCAGCAGGTCGCCGGAGCGCACCTGGCCGTCGTTGCGCACCCAGTGCAGCGTGCAGGCGTGCGGGCCGGCCGCGGCGATCGTGCCGTAGCCGACGTCGTTGCCCTCCACGCGTGCGCGGAGGAAGAAGGTGCCCTCGATGTACCGCTCGGAGGTGGCCTCGGCCTTGTCGAGGACCCTGACCACGTCCTCGAAGCCGCGCACTGTCGAGTCGACCGCCTTCTGCAGCTCGCCGATCTCGAACTCGTCCTTGACCAGTCGCGCCTCGGAGAGGAAGACCCGCAGCTCCTCGTCGCGCTCGGCGGTGACCTTGTCGGTCAGGGCGGCCTCGACGGCGGCGTCGAAGCCACGCACGACCCGCACCGGGCCGGTGGCCTCACGCAGCGCGTCCGCCAGCTCGCGCACGTCGGAGGCCGGGATGCCGTGGAGCTTCTCCGCCTCGGTCAGCGAGTGCCGGCGGCCCACCCACAGCTCGCCCTGGCCGGAGAGCCAGAACTCGCCGTTGTCCCGGTCGGAGCGCGGCAGGAGGTAGATCGTCGCCTGGTGGCCGTCGGAGGTCGGCTCCATGACCAGGACGCCGTCCTCGGTCTGGTTGCCGGTGAGGTACGCGTACTCGACGGAGGCCCGGAAGGCGTACTCGGTGTCGTTCGAGCGGGTCTTCAGGTTGCCCGCGGGGATCACCAGGCGCTCGCCCGGGAAGCGTGCGGACAGCGCGGCGCGGCGGGCGGCGGTCTCGGCGGCCTGGGCGATCGGCTCCAGGTCGTGGAGCTCCGTGTCGGCCCAGCCGGACCTCATGCTCTCGGCGAGCTCGTCGGACACGCCCGGGTACAGGCCGTTCTTGCGCTGCTTGATCGGCTCTTCAGACTCAGTCTCCGGGGTCTCCGGATCGAGCTCGTCGGCCACGGTCATCCTCCTTGATACGGCACTGGACCCCCTCCATCGTACGGTCGTACGGAAGGGGGCCCAGGGCCGAATGACCTGTTACACGAGCGTCCGCGGGCGACTACTCGAAGTGAGCGGCGAGCAGGACCACGTCCTCCTCGCTGTCGGCCTCGTCCAGCCCGTCCGGCAGCACGGTGCGCAGCACGTGGTCGGCGATCGCCTCCGGGTCGCGCCGCAGCGCCTTCGGAACGCCGGCCGCGGCGGCGTGCAGCCGGGCGAAGGCGCGGTCGGTGGGGTCGCCGGTGCGGTGCAGCAGTCCGTCGGTGTAGAGCAGCACGGTCTCGCCGGCCTCGGCCTGGAGCTCCACGCTCGGTGCCTCCCAGCAGGCGAGCATCCCTAGCGGCGCGGACACGGAGGTCTCCACGAACTCGGTGCGCCGCTCGCCGACCAGCAGCGGCGGGCAGTGTCCGGCACCGGCCAGCGTGATCTTGCTCAGCGCGGGCTCGCAGTAGGCGAACAGGGCGGTGGCGGAGCGGGCCGGCTCGGTCAGCCTGAGCAGCAGCTCCAGGTCGGACAGGACGGCTACCGGGTCCTCGCCCTCCATCACGGCGTACGCCCGCAGGGACGCTCTGAGGCGTCCCATCGCGGCGATCGCGCTGGGCCCGGAACCCGTCACCGAGCCCACGGCGAGGCCGAGCGCGGCGTCCGGCAGGGGCAGCGCGTCGTACCAGTCGCCGCCGCCGCGTGGGCCGGTGCGGTGCCGGGCGGCGAGCCGTACGCCCGCTACGCGGGGGAGCCGGGACGGCAGCAGCTCCTCGGAGATCGTCGCCATGCACGCGCGCGTGCGCTCGACCTCCAGGAGCCGCGCCAGGTGCTCGCCGGCGTACCGGGCGTACAGGCCCACCAGGTGGCGCTGCCGCTCGGTGGGCTCGGCGGGCTCGTCGTAGAGCCATACGGCGGCGCCGAGGCGGCCGGCCGTCTCCGTGGACGCGTCGGCCGTGAGGGGCAGCGCGTAGCTCGCGGCGTAACCGAGGCGGGCGGCGACCTCGCGGTGCCGGGGGTCGAGCTTGTCCTCCGCGAACAGGTCCGGTTCGGCGATCTCGGCGTCGCCGCCGGGCAGTCCGTCGAGGATGCGGCCGTATGACAGGGAACTGCGCGGCACGGTCTCGATGTGGCCGAGGTCGGCGCGGGCCAGGCCGAGGCCGATGGTGGTGTCGGGGCCGAGCCCGTCGCCCGGCTCCAGTACGACCAGTCCGCGGCGGGCGCCCACCAGGGACGCTCCGGCGCGCAGCAGTTCCTGGAGCGCGTCGGACAGCGCGTCGGTGCGGGCCAGGCGTTCGGTGAGTTCGTGCAGGGTCGTGAGGTCGGAGACCCAGCCGGCGAGGCGGTCCTGCAGCAGTGCCCCCGGCGCGTTGGGTGAGAGCACCGCAGAGGCACCCGAGGCGGCAGGCGCGGGCGCGACAGTGTGTGCGGGTGCGGGAACCGTTGAATCGATTCCGGCCACTTTCGGAGGGTGAGGGGCGTTCATGGCGTCCGGCTTTCCGACCGGTGCGTATTGCTCAAAAGCATCGCAAACCCCCATGTCATTCTGCGCCGCTAGCAGTGTCTCCACATGTACACGCACTCGTGAGGGGATGTCCAGCATTGTCCTGCCGGGATTCCTGGTGTCCGTGGGCTGACAGTGCACCACTTGCCAAAAAGCGAAGTTGGCCTAAAACTGCCTCGGGTAAGGCCTTATTGCGGTCGACTGGCTCTGCTCCACGGAGCGTCACATCGGTCGTGATGGGTACGTACTCGGAGAAGGCCAGGGGTGGTTGGGAACCTCCCGGAACCTGGCGACGGACCCGGGCGTCTTAGCCACCGACGACCGAGCCCCATCCTCCCGCGGCGGAGGCGAAGAGAAATACGCGGAACGCAAAACGCCAGACTTCGCCACCCCCACGCCAGGCCCACGCTTTTGATAGACCGCAGAGTGGGCGAGGCTGCCGCGGACGTAGCTCCACGCTCGGCTCATAGGGGTTCCCCTTGTCTCCGACAGGGGTGTGATGCGCCAACAGGTACGCACAGTGAAGTGATCGACACATGGTGTGATGTGGTCCTCGGTGTTGCCAGCGGTGCAACGGAAAGGAACGAGCGCTCATGCGCGAGATCCTCGGAAAGCGACGCAGGCTCCTGTCCCAGCGCAGTGACGGAAGGCCTGAGTTGATCAGCGCGGCCCTGACCTTCGCGACGGAATGGCAGTGGCCCGTACTCCCGGGCGTGGCGGGTGACCCGCAGGGGCGGGCCCGCTGCGGCTGCCCCGACGCCGAGTGCACGGTGCCCGGTGCCCATCCCTTCGACCCGGGGCTCCTCGCGGCCACCACCGACGCGCGCATGGTGCGCTGGTGGTGGGGAAACCGCCCCGCGGCCCCGATCGTCCTGGCCACCGGCGGCAACGCACCCTGTGCGGTCAGCCTGCCGGCGCTCCCGGCGGCCCGCGCCCTCGCCGCGCTCGACGCCCAGGGCATGCGCCTGGGCCCGGTCGTCGCCTCGCCCACCCGCTGGGCGCTGCTGGTGAAGCCGTACTCCCTGGAGCAGCTCGGCGAACTGCTGTACGCCCAGGACCACGTCCCCGGCTCCCTCCGCTTCCACGGTGAGGGCGGCTACCTGGCCCTGCCCCCGTCGGAGACCGGGCAGGGCGAGATCCGCTGGGAGCGCGCTCCGCTTCCCGGCTCGGCCTCCCCGTGGGTGCCCGACGTGGAGGCCGTGGTGGACGCGGTCGTCGAGGCTCTCACTCGTACGGGTGTGAGCGCACCCGAGTTGTAGGGGGTGTCGGGCGCGGGCGGAACCGGACGCGTGCCCCGCTGGCTATCTTGCGGTCTATGAACCTTCGTCTGCTCGCCCTCGCGGGCGTCGTGGCGTGCGCGGTCGCGCTGCCGCTGGCCATGGCGTCCGCGGGACAGGTGGGCGACGAGGGGAACCCGCTCGCCCGCGACGCCGTGCGGCCCGCCCCGCACCCCCGCGCCTCCGCGCCCGCCGACGCGCGCGATGCCGTACGGCCTTCCGCGCCCGCCGACGCCAAGGCGCCCTCCGCCGAACCGGCCGACTCCCCGCTGCTGCTCGGCCTCGGCCTGGCCACCGCCGCCCGCTGCGGCCCCGAACTCACCTCCCCCGACGGGGTGGAGGCACAGACGTGTGTTCTCACGCAGGGTGAGGAGAGCTGGGCCCGCACCTACTACCGCAACGCGACCGGTGGCGCGCTGGATTCGGTGCTGAGCCTCATGGGGCCCGGCGGGCGCACCGTGCAGATCCACTGCGCGGTCGGGGCCGACGACGAGCCGGGAACCTGCGAGACGCCCCGGGAGGCCACCCGGGGAAACCTGGAGGGGTACACGGCGGTGGCGGAGTTCGCGGCGCGCGGTGGAACGGGGCCGCTGCTGCTGCGGTCCGGCAGCAACTCAGAGGCGGCTACGGGTAGTTGACGCACGACGTCGTTGCGTAAAGAACATGCGGACATGCAAAGACCCGGTTGCTGGCGACGGGGGATGCACCAGCAACCGGGCTACTCGAACGGTAACAAGAGATCCGCCGTTCGCAAATTCGAGCTCGGCTGTTGCTCGGCTATTTGGCCACCGACTCGCTTGCGGAGAAGGGGAGTTGTAAGCGGAGTCACTGGTTCCGCCAGGGCGGGTGCGGCTGAACGACCGGTCAGCCGCACCCGATCCGCTCAACTCAGCGTGACCTGCCGGTTGGTGAGGCCGCCGCGCGCGCGGCGCTCGTCCGCGGTCAGCGGCGCGTCCGTGGCCAGCGCGCCGGAGAGACGCTCGGCGAACTCGGCGGCGGGCTTCTCGATGTCCTCCGCGCCGACCCCGCTCGGCAGGTCCCAGACGGGCACGGTGAGCCCGTGAGCGCGGAAGGAGCCCACCAGGCGGGTGCCTTCGCCGAGGTTCGAGCGGCCCGCCGCGTGCAGTCGCGCGAGGGCGTCCAGAAGTTGCTCCTCCGGGTGCGGCATGACCCAGCGCAGGTGGTTCTTGTCCGGCGTCTCGCACCAGTACGCGGCGTCCACGCCGGTCAGTCGCACGGTCGGGATGGCCGCGGCGTTGGCCCGCTCCAGGGAGGCGGCCACCTCCGGTGTGGCGTTCTCCGCGTCCGGGACCCAGAACTCGAAGCCCGGGTGCACAACTGGCTCGAACGCGCCTTCGGCGTCGAGCAGTTCCTGCAGCCGCGGACCGTCCGCCGGGGCGCGGCGGGACTGGACCGGGGTGCCGGGGTCCGCGGTGAGCGCGCGCTGGAGGGTGTCGGCGAGGTCGCGGCTGATGTCGCCCGACGCCGTGTCGTTCTGCAGGCCGAGCAGGACCGAGCCGTCGTCGCGGCGCAGGGCGGGCCAGGCCATCGGCAGGACCGTTGCCAGCGTGACCGACGGGACGCCCTCGGGGAGGCCGTCCTTCAGGGTGAGTCCGACCGTGGCGGCCGGCACCAGCTCGCGCAGGGCGACCCAGTCGCACTCGCCGGGCAGCCCCTCGAAGGGGCGCTGTACCAGCTCGGTCGCGGCGTGCTGGGCGGCCCGGCCGTGACAGGCCTTGTAACGGCGGCCGCTGCCGCAGGGGCAGGGCTCGCGGGCGCCGACGACCGGGATCTCGGCATCGCTGAGCTGCGGCCGCTTGGCCTTCGTCTGGGGGCGCTTCTTGGCCATCGTGCGTGTCTCCCGGTTACGGCTCGTCTCGTACGGGCGCGAGCCTAGCCCTTCGCGTCGCCGCCGACCGGAGCCTGTGGACAACGCGGCCTACGTGCCGACCTGTGGACAACGCGTCGGAACATCCGGGGATCAGGTGGTTCAGTCCAGGTCGTCGAAGGCGTCCGCGAAGCTCAGCCCGGACATCTCGGGTATGACCGCGACGGCGGGTGCCGTGACGCGCGTAGCGAAGTCGTCCCGACGATGACCGGCGTCCGGATCATGGACGTCCTCGTGGACGACGACCCAGACCGTGACCTCGCCGCGGGCGTCGTCCCGTACACCCCAGTCGTCGGCCAGCGCGGTGATGATGTTCAGCCCGCGGCCGCCGTGCGCGGTGACCGAGGGCGTGGCCGGAGCCGGGCGGGTGGGCCCGCCCCCGTCCGTGACCTCGACCGTGAGCCTGCCGCCCGTGTCCACGCGCCACGCGGCCCGGACGTCGCCGTCCCCGGCCAGGGCGTCGCCCAGTGGGCGGCCGTGTTTGCAGGCGTTGCTCAAGAGTTCGGAAAGGATCAGTACGGCGTCGTCGATGACCGTCTCCGACACCCCGCCCGTGCGCAACTGCGTACGCATGCGGTGCCTCGCCTTGCCCACGCCCGCAGGGCCATGGGGTACGGCCATGCTCGACGACGCGGGCACCTCCTGTGCCACCACCAACGCCACCCCCGAGACCTCCTTTGCCCCACGCCACGGTGTGGATGCCCCATTGGCCTGTACCGGAAACCGGCCAATCCGCGACCGGCGACGCATTCACACTGATCGAACACGTACCGAACGCGCCGGAGCACTCCCTGTAGCTGCCTGGCTGGATTTCGTTGGTGTGGCCGAGATCGGAGGATGGGGCCAGTGGGGCCACCGGGTCAAGAGTCGTGCGGCACGCGCGCGCGTGTCAGCGGCCCAGTCGGCCCAGCACGGCGCGCGGCCGGTTGGTGATGATGGCGTCGACGCCCAGGTCGGCACAGAGATCGACGTCCTCGAGCTCGTTCACCGTCCAGACGTGCACCTGGTGGCCGGCTCGCTTCAGGCGCTCGATGTACGCGGGGTGATTGCGCACGATCCGGATCGAGGGGCCCGCGATCCCGACACCCGCCGGCAGCCGTCCGTCGCGCAG
The DNA here is from genome assembly GCF_001514265.1 of Streptomyces resistomycificus. Lineage (GTDB taxonomy): Bacteria > Actinomycetota > Actinomycetes > Streptomycetales > Streptomycetaceae > Streptomyces > Streptomyces resistomycificus. Next base: position 628,060 of record NZ_KQ948991.1, read on the forward strand.
CCGGGGCGAGACGAACTGCATCAGATAGACCCCGGGAAGCGTGGGCGAGGCGGCCCGGATCCGGTGCAGCGAGCGCGCCGAGAAGCTCATGACGCGCACCGGCGACTCCGTGGCTGCCGCCGGTGCGTCGAGCCCGAAGCGCTTCAGGAGGACCAGCAGCCGCTCCTCGACCTGCCCCGCCCAGCGGGTCGGGTGCTTGGTCTCGATCGCCAGCTCCACCCGGCGCCCCGCGTCGGCGACGAGTTCCAGCAGGCGCTCCAGGGTGAGGACGGAGGTGTCCTCGCGGTCCTCGGGGCGGAACTCCCAGTCGGGCTCCTCGTCGCGCGTGCGCCAGAACTCCCGGTTCCTCCGGGAGCCGAAGTCCAGGGCCGCGAGATCGGCGAGCTCGAGCGCGGAGACCGCTCCGCGCCCGTTGGACGTACGGTTGACGCGACGGTCGTGGACGCAGACGAGATGGCCGTCCGCGGTCAGTCTTACGTCACATTCGAGGGCGTCGGCACCGTCCTCGATCGCCTTCCGGTACGCCGCCAGCGTGTGTTCGGGGGCCTCCTCGGAGGCTCCGCGGTGGGCGACGACCTGGATCCGGTGCTGTCGTGCGAGGGTCACCGCGTCATGGTGCCACCGCACGCGGGTACGTGTGCGAACGGAGCCTTTGGGATTGCGCACCAATTGTCCTACATGGCCTATATAAAGAATGGCCGTGGACGCACAGGCACCGCTTATGGTGCTCTGACGGCCCGTGGGAAAAGCTGACGGCATACAAAACACATGCACAGCTGCATCGCGCCGGACCGTCTGCCCACGCGAAGTGTGAGGCGTGTGACCGAGTGCGACCGACAACATCAGCCGTGGATCGAGGAGAGAAGCTGTGAGCACCGAGAACGAGGGCACCGCGGTACCCCCGGCCCCGTCCGCACCCCCTGTGCCGGTGGATGCTCCCGCGGCTTCGGCGCCCCAGGAGCCCGCCGCTCCCGACACGGGTGCCCCGACGACCCAGCTCCCGCCGACGCCGCCGAACGCCCCCGGCGCCCAGGAGCAGCTGGTGCACGCGGGCCAGGCCCCGGCCTACGCCGCGAGCGGCACCGGTGCCCCGCAGGGTGGCTCAGCCCCGGAGGGCGGCTGGCCGCCCCCGCCGCCTCCGGCCACCCCGTCGTACGCCGACGCCGGCTCCGGTGCGGCGCCCGCGGCGCCTTATGGGGACGGCTCGTCCGGCGGCACGCCGTACGGCGGCTCTGGCGGCACGCCCTACGGTGATGGCGGCGCCGGTGGCGCGGGAGCCTCCTGGGGCGCCGCCTACCAGCAGCCCGCGCCGAAGCCGCGCAGCGGTCGTGGTGGCCTGGTGGCCGCGATCCTGGTGGCCGCACTGGTCGCGGGCGGCCTGGGCGGAGGCCTCGGCTACACCCTGGCCAAGAACGGCGACAACGGTTCCTCGACGACCGTCTCCGCCTCCGACAGCGGCGGCTCCGTCAAGCGCGACCCGGGCACGGTCGCCGGTGTGGCGGCCAAGGCGCTGCCCAGCACCGTCACCATCGAGGCCGAGTCCACCAGCGGCGAGGGCGGCACCGGCACCGGGTTCGTCTTCGACACCGAGGGCCACATCGTCACCAACAACCACGTGGTGGCCGACGCGGTCGACGGCGGCAAGGTGAGCGCGACCTTCCCGAACGGCAAGAAGTACGACGCCGAGGTCGTGGGCCACGCCCAGGGCTACGACGTGGCGGTCATCAAGCTGAAGAACGCGCCCTCGGACCTCAAGCCGCTCACCCTCGGCAACTCCGACAAGGTTGCGGTCGGCGACTCCACGATCGCGATCGGTGCCCCCTTCGGCCTGTCCAACACCGTCACCACCGGCATCATCAGCGCGAAGAACCGCCCGGTGGCCTCCAGCGACGGCACCGGCAGCAACGCGTCCTACATGAGCGCCCTGCAGACCGACGCCTCGATCAACCCCGGCAACTCCGGCGGCCCGCTGCTGGACGCGCAGGGCAACGTGATCGGCATCAACTCCGCGATCCAGTCCAGCAGCAACGGCGGCCTGGGCGGCACCAGCCAGTCCGGTTCGATCGGCCTCGGCTTCGCCATCCCGATCAACCAGGCCCAGAGCGTCGCCAAGGAGCTGATCCAGACCGGCAAGCCCGTCTACGCCAAGATCGGCGCGTCCGTCTCCCTCGAGGACGGCACCGGCGGCGCCCAGATCACCGAGCAGGGCGCCAGCGGCTCCGACCCGGTCGAGGCGGGCGGCCCCGCCGACAAGGCCGGCCTCAAGCCCGGCGACGTCATCACCAAGCTCGACGACACCGTGATCGACTCCGGGCCCACCCTCATCGGCGAGATCTGGACCCACAAGCCCGGCGACAAGGTCACCGTCACCTACGAGCGCTCCGGCAAGACCCGCACGGTCGAACTCACCCTGGGCTCCCGCACAGGCGACAGCTGACCCGCACCGCCCGCGCCACCCGTTACTCTTGTCCCGCGCCGCCGCTGCGGCGGCGCGGGGTGGGTTGCCCGAGCGGCCTAAGGGAACGGTCTTGAAAACCGTCGTGGCAGCGATGTCACCGTGGGTTCAAATCCCACACCCACCGCAGCAGGTCAGAAGGTTGCAGCTCAGAAGGGGTGCCTCTCTCCGGAGGGGCACCCCTTCTGCGTTCCCCAGTCGCCCGGCGTTCGCCCCTGTCGCACCCTGACTCGCGCGTATACCGGGTTCTGACGGAGCGAAAGGGGATTTCAGCGGTTGGTCAAACGATCGTTTATGTAGCGTTGAGCCAAGGGGAGTTTTGCGTGCGGCTTTATGGATACGAGCCCAGCGTTCCCTTGCGCAAGCGTTAGGACGATCGTGATGAGGCGGCGATCTACGTTGATTAGATGCGAATAGGGAATGAACTGCACTGGCCTGTTTGTCGACCTCGGAATGTAGATCACTCGACGATGCGTCAAAGCTGCCAGCCCCCGATGAGACGCGTTGTCGGTGTGAAGCGTTTTGACCTCGCCATCGACCCAGAAGTTGCACAGGAACATGTGGGCAACCTCTTCGTCCGTATCCAGGTTGTCGGTCAGACGGTCGAGCTGTCCTCTCCGATAGCTGGGCTGGATAAACGGGTCGTGGCGGTACTGGGATTTATCGAAGTCGAACAGTGACCGGTACTGTCGATCGATTTCGGTGAAGCGAAGGGTTCGGCCTCTCTCCATGCGTTTGGCGGGTTCGGTCCCCCAATCGCCGGCGCTGGCGAAGGTGATCGCATCTATCAATTTACGTACGTCGTCGTTGAAGGTTGCTGCTGTCAGTGTCAGGGCGTTCTTGTCGCGGATCCGCCCCAAGGTGGACGGAATGTCTTGCGACGGTGGGAGCTGGGCCCCTTGAAGTAAGACGGGGATCACCCTGATCCCACTGTCCAGTGCGGTTTCCGCCTCTCGTCGAACCCAGTCCTGCGGATCAAAGATCCTTGGGCGGCCCACGGAAGAACCGATCCAGTCGGAGCCGATCAGGGCAATGAGGACATCACACGCTGTGATTGCCTGGGCTATTACCTTGGGGAAGTCGACCCCAGGTTCCAAGGAATCCGCGTCCATGAATACATTGGATGCACCAAAACGTTCAGCCAGACGATCGCGCAGCCATCCCGCATAGGGGTCACTATGTCCATGCCTGTAGCTTATGAATACCTTTTTCTCGTCTGAAGTCACGCGTCACCTCGATGCGGCTAGTATCAGCTGACTAGGCAGGAAGTTAGACGGGCCGCTCCGGGTTCGAGCCTACTTTTAACCGACGCTACCGTTAGTTTCGACAGGTGTTCGATATTTGGGGTCCCAATATTCTCAGCCGCCCCACCGGCAGTTTTCTGCCAGGCATATCCGGCGCCACGAGCGCCCTCACCGTCTATCGCTCACGCGGCGGGTCGTGGTCTGTCGTCGTCGAGAGGGGCGACTCGGATTCGAATTCGAAAGTCTCGATGGCGGCGTCGGCGGGGAACTCCGGGTGGTCGTGCCAGACGTGGGCGAAGGCGACCAGCAGGTTCCACGAGGCGCTCGCGTGCAGCTCGGTCGCCGCCGCGGGCCGGGGCGGTGAGGCCCGGTGGTAGCGCACCGCCGCGATCTGTTTGGTCGCGGCCAGCTGCAGGGCTGTGGCTGTGCGGCGGGCCTCGCCTTGGAGTGAGGCGGGGTCGGGGATCCGTGCGAGCACGAAACGCACCAGTCGTGCGACCTGGTCCTCGGCGATCCGCTCCACTCTTTCCTCCATAGCGTGTGACGTGACGCTCCGGCTAGGACGCCGCCCGCAGCAACCGCAACTGCCCGATCTCCGCCACGTTCTTCATCAGCTCGGCGTTCGCCCAGGCGATCATGTCGGCGATGGTGTGTTCGGGGTCGTTCTGCCAGGGGGAGGGGGCCGGGGCGGCCAGGTCGGGGTCGGTGAGGCGGGCGAGGGCGGTCAGCCAGGCGGTGCGGAGGTCGCGGAGCCAGTCGACGGTGGGTTTTCCGGGGCCGGGCCAGGTGACGTCCGTACGGTCGCGGGGCGTACGGGCCTCCACGTGGTCGAGGGTGACGCTCCACCACCAGCCGATGTGCCAACTCAGCCAGCCGACGGTCGGCACCGGGACCGGGTCGGGCTCGGTCTCCGCCCAGTCCGGTGCCCAGGTGCCGTCGGCGGTGCGGCGCACCGTCCAGCAGTGGGACACCGGTTCCCACAGGAAGTCCTCGGGCTCGAGCCGGTCGAGGTGGTATTCGAACAGCGCCCAGGTCAGGTCGAACTGACGGCGCAGCAGGTCGGATTGCGAAACGGTCACCGGCCGACCCTGGCACACCGGTGACCGTCCCAGAAACGGGATTTCCGGGGACTACAGCTCGTGATCCCGGGCCAGTTGCTCCCACGCGACGTCCCGCAGCGCGGGCTCCGCGTCACCACCGGACGGCACCTGTGTCGTGGACTGGAACCAGATGACCGTAAGGGCCGAGCGGTACAGGACCGGGTCGTGGGCCGGGTCCAGTGCCGTGGAGCTGAAGGAACCGACGCACGCCACGGCCGGCAACACCTCCACCGGCCCGAATCCCCCGGCGTACTGGTCGGGGTACTCCCGCGGAGGCGGGACGAGGTGTACCGGGGTGGCGGGGGAGGTGCGCTCGGCGGCCAGCAGAAGGCTCCTGATCTTCATCTCGTTGACCGGCTTGCACGGGTACCCCTCCAGCATCCCGCCGTACGTCGAGGACAGCCGCAGCTCGGAGAGGTCGAGCGAGCGGCCGGAGGAAAGGGTCACGCGAGCCAGGGACATGGTCGGCACTCTAGGGCGGTGGTGCATGGTGCTCCCGTGAATTTCGGGCTCCCTGATCGGTGCGGCCCTGTCTGGTGCGGCTCTGTCTGGTGCTGCCCTGTTCATCGGGGCCTGTGTGAGGGGTCCTGCGCGACGCGCCCTGGGCGAGGCCGTTTCGTCCGGTGCGGCCGACGCCCTCTCCGTCGTTCGCCGTGGCTCGGCTCGTGTCCTGGCGTTTCCGTTACGGCTGGTGCCCGGTCAGCCGCGCCGCCGACGCGATCGTGGCGCGGGCTTCGCGTTCGCTGAGCCCGGTGTGGAGAGCCGCGTCGACCAGCGGGTCGACCAGGGCGGGGCCGATGCCGTCCTCGTACGCGCGGCAGGCCGCCCAGAACAGGCGGGTGTTGCGCTGGCCCTCGTGGGCGGCGAGGACGAACTGGACGAGGCCCTGGCCGTGACCACCGGTCGACGGGGGCGTGGGGTGGTGGGTGCGGGGCGGTGGGAGCAGGAGGCGCAGCAGCGCGGGTGGGCAGGCTCCCGGGGCGAAGTGGGCGGTGCCGGGGGCGGTGGCGTACGCACCGTGGTCGGTGCGGGAACCGGGGCCGACGAGGTAGCCGCCGGCGCCCCGGATGTCGATGCCGGGGGCGAGGCGCCCGGCCGAGTTGGGCACGACGACGTCGGGCGGCCCGCACAGCCACAGGTGGCGGCCGCCGCTGGGGGTCAGCACGACGACCGTGTCGGGGATCGTGAAGAGGTGGCGCAGGGCCAGCTCGCGCAGGGCGGCCGAGGAGTCCGTGCCGGACTTGGTGTCGAGATCCACGCCGATCAGGTGGTGGGGCGGCAGGCCGCAGGCGATGCCGTAGCCGGTCGCCCAGGGGGCGGCGGCGAACAGTTCGCGGATGCGTGCCGGGTCGGTGGTGGCGTCGTAGACCCCGTGGCCGAGGCGTCCGCACTCGCCGTGGCACGGCGGGGTGGCTGGGGCGTCGTGGTGGGGGGAGCGCAGGGCCGGGAGCTTCGTCCGGGACAGGGGGATGACGGCCAGTCCGCGTTCGGCGGCTGACAGGGCGTGTGCGAGGGCCAGCGTCGTGGCCTGCCGGTCGGTGGTGGCCATGGGTCCATTTTCGTATGTGTGTTCGAAAAAGGGAAGGGGGTGCGATCGCGACGCGCCGGGCCGGACGGAATGGCTGGAAATGTGGCGGAACGCTTCATCTCGTGCGGGGCCTGGGAGGGCATGTCCGGAGCCGCCCTGGATTGGTGAGGAAGGTGGCGAAAAGGGTTTATCGACTAGTCGCCACGCTTGAGGGCGAATCGCGGCTTCCAGGGTGGTTCGCCGGGGTTTCGGTGGGCAACTCTGGTCTCGCGACGTCGAGCACCAGACCGGGGCGGTCGGCCAACTTCCCTGGTGAAAGCCGTACTTCACGTACGACCGGCTCCGCAGCCGGTGCGTACATGTTCTGGAGGAACAACATGGCAAGCATCCGTACCGCCCGCGTCATCGCCGCCGTCTCCGCCCTCCCGCTCGCGGCCGCGCTCTTCACCGGCGTCGCGGCGGCGGACAACGGCGCGTTCGCGGACAACGGATCGAGCGCTTCCGTGACCAACGCCGTCGCGGGCGTCGTCGGCAGCGGCGTCGGCGGCGACAACAGCGGCAACTCGTCCACCACACAGCAGCAGGCGGTCGGCTCGGGGGCCTCGAACCAGAGCAACACCGCGCAGGTCAACGGCTCCGCGTTCACCGCCGTGAATCAGGGAAACAGCAACACGTCCGTCACCTTCACCCCACTGTGGTGGTGATCTGAGGGCCTGCGGCCTTCGACTCCGGGGGGCTGTGTGGGGGGGTGCAGTGCGGGGGTGCGACGCGCCTGTGCGGCGGTGCCACGGCATCGCCGCACAGGCGTTTTCGCGTGCGGGGCCCCGACCTTGACACCCGGCCGCATCTGACGGACAGTCAGAAATCTTCGTGGAAACGACGGGGCTCGATGGGAACCGGACCGGCGGCAGCGGTGTACCAGAAGTGTCAACGCGACGCGGCACGGGATGAGCGAGGGGGCGATGGTGGCAGTTGAGCGGGAGGTGAGCGACGGCGGCCAGGGAGAACCCGGGAAGCCGGAGGACACGGGTGGACCGGGGAAGCGGCACGACGAGGGGAAACCTCAGGGCGAGGGGAAACCCCAGAGCTCAGGGACCTCGGAGAACCCGGGGAAACCCGACGACCAGGAAGGCATGGAGAAGCGGCTCAAGGCTTTCGAGGGGCGGCCCTGTGCGGTCGCCGGTGTGGGCAAGGATCCCGTCAACGCGCCCATGATCCGGCACTGGTGCGAGGCGATGGGTGACACCAACCCGGCCTACGCGGGCTCGGATGCCGTCGCCCCTCCCACCATGCTCCAGGTGTGGACCATGGGCGGCCTCTCGGGCCACACCGGGCGGGCGGAGGCATACGACGAACTGCTCGCCCTGCTCGACGAGGAGGGCTGCACCTCGGTGGTCGCCACCGACTCCGAGCAGGAGTACCTGAGAGCGCTGCGGCCCGGCGACGAGGTCGGCTTCCAGGCGGTGATCGAGTCGGTGTCCGGGCGCAAGACCACCAAACTCGGCACGGGGTACTTCGTGACGACCCGGATGGAAGTCCGTGTGGGCGACGGCCTCGTCGGCACCCACCGCTTCCGCATCCTCAAGTACGCCCCCGCGCGCCGGCGTGCGGGGGCCCCACCCGAGACGGCCCTGCTGCCCCGTCCCGTCGTCAACCGCGACAACGAGGGCTTCTGGGCGGGCGTCCGGCAAGGCCGGCTGCTCATCCAGCGTTGCACCGGCTGCGGCACCCCGCGCCACCCCTGGCTGCCGGGCTGCAACACCTGCGGCGGCCCCGACTGGGACACCGTCGAGGCGAGCGGTGAGGGCACGGTCTATTCGTACGTCGTCATGCACCACCCGCCCTTCCCCGCGTTCTCCCCGCCGTACGCGGTCGCGCTGATCGAACTCGCGGAGGGCGTCCGAATAATCAGCAACGTGGTCGGCGTGCCGTACGACAAGGTGCGCATCGGGCAGCCGGTCCGCCTCGAGTTCCAGGAGTACGGCGACGAGTTGGTGCTGCCCGTCTTCCGTGCCGCAGGGGAGGCCGTATGAAACCCGGTGACGCGCTCCCGGCTCTGGAGATCCCGATCACCCGCACCCTCGTCGTCGCCGGTGCCATCGCCTCGCGTGACTACCAGGACGTCCACCACGACGCCGAACTCGCCCGGCAGAAGGGCTCCCCCGACATCTTCATGAACATCCTGACGACGAACGGCCTGGTGGGGAGGTACATCACGGACCACTTCGGCCCGCGGGCCGTACTGCGCAGCGTGGCCATCAGACTCGGCGCCCCCAACCACCCCGGGGACACGATGGTGTTGACCGGCGCGATCGAGGCGGTGGCCGGCGACACCGCCACCGTGCGGGTGGTCGGCACCAACGCCATCGGCAGACACGTGACCGGAACCGTGACGGTCACCCTCCCGGCCGGGGAGGCGGGATGAGCGTACGCACCAGGGACGCGCTCGGCGGCCGGGCGGCGATCGTCGGCATCGGGGCGACGGAGTTCTCCAAGGACTCGGGGCGTAGTGAGCTGGGGCTGGCCGCGGAGGCGGTGCGGGCGGCACTCGACGACGCCGGGCTGCGGCCGGCCGACGTGGACGGCATGGTCACGTTCACCATGGACACCAGCCCGGAGATCACCGTGGCCCAGGCCTGCGGAATGGGGGAGCTGTCCTTCTTCTCCCGCGTCCACTACGGCGGCGGAGCGGCCTGCGCGACCGTCCAGCAGGCGGCGCTCGCCATCGCCGCGGGCGTGGCCGAGGTGGTGGTCTGCTACCGCGCCTTCAACGAGCGGTCGGGGCGGAGATTCGGCTCGGGCGTGCAGCACCGGGAGCCGTCGGCCGAGGGGGTCGCGCTCGGCTGGGCCCTCCCCTTCGGACTCCTCACCCCGGCGTCCTGGGTGGCGATGGCGGCCCAGCGGTACCTGCACACCCACGGCCTGACCCCGGAGGCCTTCGGGCACGTGGCCGTCGTCGACCGCGGATACGCCGCGACCAATCCGGCGGCGTACTTCCACGGTCGGCCCATCACCCTCGCCGACCACGCGGCCTCACGCTGGATCGTCGAGCCGCTGCGGCTGCTGGACTGCTGCCAGGAGACCGACGGAGGTCAGGCGCTGGTCGTCACCTCGGTGGAGCGGGCCCGCGACCTGCCCCACCCGTCCGCCGTCGTCTCGGCGGCCGCCCAGGGCGCGGGCCGGGCGCAGGAGCAGATGACCAGCTTCTACCGCGACGACCTGACCGGCCTGCCGGAGATGGGCGTGGTGGCCCGGCAGCTGTGGCGGACCTCGGGATGCACACCCGCCGACATCGACGTGGGCATCCTGTACGACCACTTCACACCGTTCGTGCTCATGCAGCTGGAGGAGTTCGGGTTCTGCGGACGGGGAGAGGCGGCGGACTTCGTGCACCGCGCCGAACTCCCCCTCAACACCCACGGTGGACAACTGGGGGAGGCGTACCTGCACGGTATGAACGGCATCGCGGAAGGAGTACGGCAGCTGCGCGGCACAGCGGCGAACCAGATACCAGGTGCCGAGCGGATCCTGGTGACGGCGGGCACGGGGGTACCGACCTCGGGTCTGGTCCTCGCGGCCGACGGTTGAGCGGGAGCGACCTCCTCACGGCCGGCCGCGCCCGCTGACGATCTACGCCGAGACGGATGAACCACCAGGGCGGGCACGCACCCCCCAGGGGTCATCCCGCAGTATCTCCGGCCCGCTCGTCCACCTTCAGGAGGTGCAGCCAGCCCCACCCCTACAACCTGAGGGGGACTTGCCTTCGGGACCTGCGGCCGATGAGCCGGACGCGCCCTCGCTCATAGCGTGGAGCCATGACCACACCCGTCTGCACCAGCGCTTCGAAGGCCGCCTCACCGGCGACGCAGACCCTTCCGTACCCCTCGTTCGCGTCGTACGTGAAGGCCCGCCAGCCGGTGCTGCTGCGTACCGCCCGGTCGCTGACCGCGAACCCGTGCGACGCGGAGGACCTGCTGCAGACCGCCCTGACCAAGACGTACGTCGCCTGGGAGCGCATCGAGGACCATCGCGCGCTGGACGGCTATGTGCGCCGCGCGCTGCTGAACACCCGGACCTCGCAGTGGCGCAAGCGCAAGGTCGACGAGTTCGCGTGCGACGAGCTGCCCGAGCCGGAGCCCGTGGCCGCCGGAGACGACCCGGCCGAGCAGCAGGCGCTGCACGACGCCATGTGGCGGGCGATCATGAAGCTGCCGGCCCGGCAGCGGGCGATGGTGGTCCTCAGGTACTACGAGGACCTCAGCGAGGTCCAGACGGCCGAGGTGCTCGGGGTGTCGGTGGGCACGGTCAAGTCGGCGGTGTCCCGGGCACTCGGCAAGCTGCGGGACGACCCGGAGCTGGGCCTGGTCAGGTAACGCGGCCTGCCGCTGTTCCGTTCACCCGCCCCACACGCGTCCCTCCACCCGCTCCACACGCGTCCCTCCACGCGGCCCACACGCGTCCCTTCACGCGGCCCACACGCGTCCCTTCACGCGGCCCACACGCGTCCCTTCACGCGGCCCACACGCGTCCCTTCACGCGGCCCACGCGCGTCTTTCCACGCGTCCGTTCGCGCATCCTCACGCGCCCCGCATCCGCATCCGCCCCCGCCTTACGCCTGCCCATCGCCCCTCACACCACACCGCACACACCGCCTATCTCCTTCACGTCGTGAACGCAACGTGACCTGATCGATCACGCCTTCCTAGTGACATACCACGTGGTATGTGAGCAGACTTTGCGCAACCCTTACCACCGCGTAGGCAATGTCGCCCCGGGAGGACCGCCGTGCTGAGCACCATGCAGGACGTACCGCTGCTGATCTCGAGGATCCTGAGCCACGGGTCGACGATCCACGGCACATCGCAGGTGATCACCTGGACCGGTGAGGGCGAGCCGCACCGGCGCTCCTTCGCCGAGATCGGGGACCGAGCGGCACAACTGGCACACGCCCTGCGCGAGGACCTCGGGGTCACGGGTGACGACAGGGTCGCCACCCTTGCCTGGAACAACGCCGAGCATGTCGAGGCGTACTTCGCGATCCCCTCCATGGGCGCGGTCCTGCACACCCTCAACCTCCGCCTGCCTCCCGAGCAGCTGGTGTGGATCGTGAACCACGCGGCCGACCGGGTCGTGATCGCCAACGGTTCGCTGCTGCCCCTGCTCGCCCCGCTGCTCCCGCACCTGAAGACGGTCGAGCACGTGGTGGTGGCGGGCCCCGGGGACCGTTCGCTCCTGGCGGGCGCCGACGGCGTCCAGGTGCACGAGTACGAGGAGCTCATCGCCGGGAAGCCGACCACCTACGACTGGCCGGAGCTGGACGAACGCCAGGCGGCCGCGATGTGTTACACCTCCGGCACCACGGGCGACCCCAAGGGCGTGGTGTACAGCCACCGTTCGATCTACCTGCACTCGATGCAGGTCAACATGGCGCAGTCGATGGGCCTGACGGACCAGGACACCTCGTTGGTGGTGGTCCCGCAGTTCCACGTCAACGCCTGGGGCCTGCCGCACGCGACCTTCATGACCGGCGTGAACATGCTGATGCCGGACCGCTTCCTCCAGCCGGCCCCGCTCGCCGAGATGATCGAGACCGTCCGGCCGACGCACGCGGCCGCCGTGCCCACCATCTGGCAGGGCCTGCTCGCCGAGCTGACCGCCAAGCCGCGTGACGTCTCCGCCCTCACCCAGGTCACCATCGGCGGCTCGGCCTGCCCGCCCTCCCTGATGCAGGCGTTCGACAAGCTGGGCATGCGGGTCTGCCACGCCTGGGGCATGACGGAGACGTCTCCGCTCGGCACCATCGCCCGGCCGCCGGCCCACGCGGTGGGCACGGAGGAGGAGTTCGCGTACCGCCTGACCCAGGGCCGTTTCCCGGCGGGCGTCGAGGCCCGTCTCACCGGCCCCGGTGGCGAACGCCTGCCCTGGGACGGTGAGTCGGCAGGTGAGCTGGAGGTGCGCGGCGCCTGGATCGCGGGCGCCTACTACAACGGCCCGGGCGCCGAACCGCTGCGCCCCGCCGACAAGTTCAGCGAGGACGGCTGGCTGAAGACCGGTGACGTCGGCACCATCAGCGCGGACGGCTTCCTCACCCTCACCGACCGCGCCAAGGACGTCATCAAGTCCGGCGGCGAGTGGATCTCCTCGGTGGAGCTGGAGAACGCGCTGATGTCCCACCCGGACGTCGCCGAGGCCGCCGTCGTCGCCGTTCCGGACGAGAAGTGGGGGGAGCGCCCGCTGGCCACGGTCGTCCTCAAGGAGGGGTCCACCGCCGACTTCGAGTCCCTGCGGACCTTCCTCGCCGACGAGGGCCACATCGCCAAGTGGCAGCTCCCGGAACGCTGGTCGATCGTCGAGGCGGTGCCGAAGACGAGCGTCGGCAAGTTCGACAAGAAGGTGCTGCGCAGGCGCTACGCGGAGGGCGAGCTGGACGTCACCCGGCTCTGACGGACGCAGGCGGCGGCGCCGGACAGGGCATCCGAGGTGCCTGTCCGGCGTACGCCCCCTTCAGCGTCGTAGCGCGGTGGCGCTCCACCCCAGCACCAGCCACACCCCGGCCACGGCGCAGACCCCGCCCCACCCGAAGTGGGTGAACGCCGAGCCGGCCAGGGCCGAGGCGATGGCGCCGCCCGCGAACCCCGCGACCACCCCACCCCGAGGTGCTGCGCCTGCTCTTCTGGGAGGGCATGGAGTACGGCGACACCCGGCTGCCCGACGAGAGCGAACGCCAGGAGCACTACCGGCACAAGATCGCGGCACTGCAGGACGGCCAGGACCGGGGCGTCGTCACCGACGCGATCCCCGCCCGCGACCTCCTCTTCCTGCTCATCGCGCTGGCCAACTGGTCAACCGTGGTCCCGCAGATGCGGCGCATCGTGGTCGGCGGCGAGGACTCCGACCACGACCGCCTGCGCGCGTCCGTCAAGGAAGCGGCGCGCCGGCTCATCGCCCGGTAGAGCCCGGCGGGTCCGAGCCTCGTGAGGGGGCCCGGACCCGAGGGGTCGGCTAGTTCGTCCCGATCCGGGCCAGCAGGTCGACGATCCGGCTCTGCACCTCGCCGCTGGTGGACCGCTCGGCGAGGAAGAGAACGGTCTCCCCGGACGCCAGCCGCGGCAGGTCCGCCTGGTCGACGGCGGCCGTGTAGACGACGAGCGGCGTGCGGTTGAGCTGGCCGTTCGCGCGCAGCCAGTCGACGATGCCGGCCCGCCGCTTGTGCACCTGCATCAGGTCCATCACGACCAGGTTCGGCCGCAGCTGCCCGGCCAGCGTCACGGCGTCCGCGTCACTGGCGGCCCGCGCCACCTGCATCCCGCGCCGTTCCAGCGTCGCCGTCAGCGCGAGCGCGATCTCCGCGTGCTCCTCGATGAGCAGGACGCGCGGCGGGTGCTGCTCGGTGTCGCGCGGCGCGAGCGCCTTCAGCAGTACGGCGGGATCGGCGCCGTACGCCGCCTCCCGCGACGCCTGCCCGAGCCCGGCCGTCACCAGCACCGGAACCTCGGCGGCGACGGCCGCCTGCCGCAGCGACTGCAACGCGGTCCGGGTGATCGGCCCGGTCAGCGGGTCCACGAAGAGCGCGGCGGGGAAGGCCGCGATCTGCGCGTCGACCTCCTCGCGCGAGTGCACGATGACCGGCCGGTACCCGCGGTCGCTGAGCGCCTGCTGCGTGGTCACGTCCGGCGCCGGCCACACCAGCAGCCGACGCGGGTTGTCCAGCGGCTCCGGCGGCAGTTCGTCGTCCATCGGCTGCGGCCGAGGCGGGTCCGCGACCTCGACGGCCCCGCCGGGACCGTCCAGCGGCTCGGGCCCCTCGGCGGCGTTCTCGTCCGGCGCGCCTATGGCGTACGACCGTCCGGTGCCCTCGGTCATCTGCGCCAGCCGGGACTGCCCGGCGAGCGAGTGCTGCGGATGGGGCTGCGCCTGAGGGTTCGGCTGGGCCGCTACGGCGGCCTGTTCGGCCTGCGGGTGCGGACGTGCCGTCTGCTCGGGCGAGGCGGGGCCGGGGTCGGGTCGCGTACCGAGCTTGCGGCGCCTGCCGGAGCCGTTCGGCTGGTTCGGCGGAGGTGTGGCCGTGGGGAGCGGTCCGCCCCCGGCGGCGGGCTGCTGCACCTGTGCCGCCTGCCGGCTGAACGGCACGCCCTGCCCCAGGGTCCGGACACTGATCGCCCGCCCCTGCGTGGAGTTCGGGTCCACGGGCGCCGAGGCGGCGGACTCGGCGGGCAACGGCTGTGCGACACGGGGGTGCGCACCGGCGCCGGTGGTGCCGGTCGTGCTGGTGGTGCCGGCGAACCCGGCGGCACCCGTGCCCTCGGCGACTCCCGTGACGCCCGTGACCCCGTTCGCCTCGGGAGGGAGGGGGGTGCCGGGTGCGGGAGTGCCCGGGTGGGGCTGCGGCGCCGGTGCGGCCTGCGGGTTCTGGGTGGCTGCCGGGTCGGGGGCCGGTGCGGGGGCGGCGGCTCCGTCGGGCGGTACGGGCATGCCGGCGCCGGAGCTGTCGTCGGCGGCGGGCCATGGCTGGGGCGCCGGGCCGCCCTGGGCCGGAGAACCGGGGGCGGTGGCCTGGGCCGGGGCGGCCTGGGCGGGAACTCCGTGCTGAGGGACGCCCTGAGCGGCGGGTGCCTCGGCCGGCAGGGGCTGGCCGGGAGCGACGGGCGCACCGGGGGCGGGCTGACCTTGGGCGGGCATGGGCGTGCCCGGCGCGGGGTGAGTGGGCGCCGTCGGGGCGACCTGCGCGGGGGCGGGTTGCATGCCCGGGGCCATGCTTTGCGGGGGGACGGGGGCGCCGGGCTGCTGACCGGGCTGACCGGGGTGTCCCGGCTGACCGGGCTGACCGGGCTGCTCCGGCTGCGCGGCAGCGCCGCCCTGAGCGGCCGCCGGAACCGGAGCCGCCTGGGCCGGGATCTGCTGCCCGGGCACGCCCTGCGCCGGAATCTGCTGAGCGGGTGCCGCGGGTGCCGCGGTTACTCCGGGCTGCCCCGTCGCCTCCCCCGTCGGCTCCGCCTCCGCGCGCTGTCCGACGGCCCGACGGCGACGTCCGGTCGGCGCGCTGGTGGGATGCGGCTGCGGCGGGGTGTGGTCTTCGGCCTGGCTGTGCGGTACGGCGTCGTGGCGACCGTCGTCGACGATCGCGTCGCCGGGAGCGGGCTGCCCGGGAACGTGCGCGTGCCCGGGAGCCTGAACGGGCCCGGGAGCCTGACCGTGGCCGGGAACCCCACCGGCCACCGGAGCACCCGGCACCTGACCGGAGGCCTGCCCCGGAACTTGCCCCGGCACCTGACCGGGAACTTGCCCCGGCACCTGACCAGGAGCTTGCCCGGGTACCTGACCCGGCACCTGCCCCGACGCCTCAGCCGCCACAGCCCCCTCAGCCGCCACAGCCCCCTGGGACGCCACAGCCCCCTGGGACGCTGCAGCCCCCGCAGCCGCCACAGTGCCCTCGGACGCCCGGTCCGCCTCCGCGGGCGGAAGGGCGAATACCGCACGGGGCCCGGCCTCCTGCGCGGCGGCCCGCTCCGACGCGGCGGCCAGCGCACGCCGACGCCGACCGGTCGGCTGCTCGCCGTTTCCGGCACCAGCAGCACCAGCGGCACCAGCGGCACCGGCATCGACACCGGGCGCACCCGCGGCGCCCGTGACATCTGTGACGCCAGAGGCCGGGGCGCCGACCCCGGAACCCTGAGCCGGATCGCCGGAGGCCAACGCGGGCAGCGCCGCCGGCAAGGCGTGCTGTTCGCCTCCGTCGTGCCGGGCACGCCGGCCACCGGGCGCGGGAACACCCTGAGGCGGCACGGTCCCGCCCAGCCCGGTCCCCACGGCCGCGGTCCCGGCAGCATGCTCGGCGGCCGTCATGACGGCCCCCTCGGCGACACCCTCGACCGAGCTCCCGAGCGCCCCCGACCCGTCAGCCGCGCCGTCGCCGGCCGCACCCTCCGGGGCCGCGACCTCGGCAGGCCGTCCCCGCCGCCGCCCGGTACCGCCACCGGAGACACTCCCGGCGTCGCCCGTGGCCTGGGCCGGAACCGGTGCGATCTCCGCCGCGGGAGTACCCGCGGCCCGGCGCCTGCGCCGGCCGGTCGGAGCGGACCCCTCCGCCTCGGGAGAGGTGCCGTCGGCGTCGCCCGGCACCTCGGCGTCGAGGAAGGCGTCCGTGGTGCCCCGCCGGGCGCGCCGACGCCCGCCGGCGTTGGACTGCTCGGGCAGCGCGGCCTCCTGGGGAGCCGCCTCCAACGCGGCCGGCCCCGGGGCCTCGACGGCCCCCGCCCCACCGCCGAGCGGCACTTCGAGGACGTACGCGCTGCCGCTCATGCCCGGCACCTCGTGCGTCTGCAGCACGCCACCGTGGGCGCGCACGATCCCGCGCACGATCGGTTCGTGCACCGGATCACCGCCGGCGTACGGCCCGCGCACCTCGATCCGTACACCCTCGCCGCGCTGTGCCGCCGCGACGACGACGGTGTTGTCCATGTAACCGCCCGCGGAGACGGGTGAGTTGCCGGTGGCGTCGACGCCGGCGACGTCCGCGACGAGGTGGGCGAGAGCCCGGGCGAGCAGCTGCGGGTCGACCTCGGCCTCGATGGGCGGGGCGTGCACGGCGAACTGCACACGGCCGGGCCCGATGAGCTCCACGGCCCCTTCGACGCCGGCCGCGACGACGGCGTCGAGCATCACCTTCGTCCGCGTGATGCCCTCGGTGCCGGCGTCGATCCGCTGGTACCCGAGGACGTTGTCGATGAGGGTCGTGATCCGCGAGTAGCCCGCCGACAGGTGATGCAGCACCTGGTTGGCCTCGGGCCACAGCTGCCCGGCGTCATCGGCGGCCAGCGCGGCCAGCTCGCGGCGCAGTTCGTCCAGGGGCCCGCGCAGCGAGCGGCCGAGGAGGGTGAGGAGCTGCTCATGGCGTCCGGCCAGGGCCTCGTAGCGGTCCTTCTCGCGCTCGCCGAGCGCGGCGTACCGCTCCTCGCCGGCGGCGAGCTCCTCCTCGTGCTGTTCCCGGAGTTCCTCCAGTTCCGTCACGTGCTTCTGGCGCAGCGCGGTCAGCTCCGAGGCGTGCTCCTCGGCGAGCCGCTCGAGCTCCTCCTCGTGCCGCTGGTCGGCGGCGGCCTTCTCCTCGGCGAGCGCGTCGTACGGCCGCCGGTCGGTGAAGGTCAGTACGGCGCCGACGAGCTGGTCGCCGTCCCGGACGGGCGCGGTGGTCAGGTCGACCGGAACCTTGTCGCCCTTCTTCGACCACAGCACCTGCCCGCGCACCCGGTGCTTGCGCCCGGAGCGCAGGGTGTCGGCGAGCGGGGACTCCTCGTACGGGAACGGCGTGGCGTCGGCACGGGAGTGCAGGATGAGGTCGTGCAGCTCGCGGCCGCCGAGGTCGCTGGCCCGGTAACCCAGTATCTGGGCGGCGGCCGGATTGACGAGGACGATCCGCCCGTCGGTGTCCGTCCCCACGACGCCCTCGGCCGCGGCCCGCAGGATCATCTCCGTCTGCCGCTGCGACCGGGCCAGCTCGGCCTCGGTGTCCACGGTCCCGGTCAAGTCCCGTACGACGAGCATCAGCAGCTCGTCGCCGCCGTAGCTGTAGCTGTCGTAGGCCTGCTGGCCGTTCTCCAGATTCGCGCTGCTGACCTCGACCGGGAACTCGCTCCCGTCGGTCCGCCGGGCGACCATCCGGGTCGGCTTGGTCCGCCCGCGCGGGTCCATGTGGTCGGGCCTGCGCATGGACCCGGGGATCAGTTTGGAGTCGAACTGCGGCAGCAGATCGAGCAGCCCGCGCCCCACCAGAGCGGTCCCGGGCGCCTCGAAGGCCTCGAGCGCGATCGTGTTGGCGTTGACGACGGTCCCATTGGCGTTGACCAGCACCAACGCGTCGGGAAGCGCGTCGAGTATGGCTGCGAGGCGAGCAGCGCCTCGGGATGGCCTGCTGCTCACGAGACGCTTCCTCCCTGTTACCGCACCTTGCCGACCGCTCGGGCCATCTTGCCAACCGCCCCGCGACGTGTCACGCGAGGGAGTCTAAGGGCAGCGGTTGCGCTCGCGACGCCGGATGAGAGGGAGGTCGCACGACGAAGTGACGTAGAACGTGTGAGCGCACGTGCGACCAGGCGTCGACGTGCGGTCCCGGTTTCCGGAGTCAGGGCATCCGGCATGAACCGACGGTGACCGCCCCACCCGGCACGCATCGTGCCGTCCCGCGCACGACGTAGCCCCGCCCGCGCCCGACGCCGCCCCGTGCTCGCGCGGCCCCGCAGTCCCTACGCCCGCGCTCCGCCCACGTCCGGCAGCAGCGGCACGAGCCGGTCCCACCGTCCGATCTCACAGCCGTTGCTCCGGTCGAAGCGTGCGTCGACGGGCCGCCCGGCCCAGGTCCCGGTGACGTGCGCGGTGGCCGGCCCGCCGTACTGCATGGTGCAGACACCGTCCCCGGCCACGGGAGCGAAGGCGTCCTTCCCCCACTGCGTGTTCCGGTCGACGACGGCACACGCCCCGTCGGCGTCGGGATGACTCCCCCCGCTGGGATGACAGTCCACCTCGTACGTGCCGTCCGCACCGCCGCCCGCGTTCCGCACGGTGACCGTGAGGTGGTCGCCGTCCGTCACCCGGTCCTCGTCACGGACGGGTGGTGGCGCGAGGGAGGGGAGGGGGAGGGGCGCGGCGGCGGCGGGCACCGCGGACAGGGAGACGGTGGAGACGACGGAGCCGACGCCGATGACGAGGGGGGCGAACCGAGCGAGTCGGCCGAGCCGGGTGACCTGTGACATGTCCTGACTAACGCCCCGGCTCCCGGGACGTTGCGCGCCACCCCGCCACCTCCGTTTATGCGCTTTGCCCTGCGGCCCGCCCGCCTAGTACCGTGGGAGGCGATTGGTGACACCGCGCTCGACTGTGTCATCATCTGCACGCACCACTCGCGCTCGCGCGGGCGGCTGTGCTGGAGGCGTCGCCTAGTCCGGTCTATGGCGCCGCACTGCTAATGCGGTTTGGGACTTACATCCCATCGAGGGTTCAAATCCCTCCGCCTCCGCGCCTGATCACGAAGCCCCGGTCCCCAGGACCGGGGTTTCGTCGTTCAGCGTCCGCGCACAGTCGTTCGGAGTCGTGCAGAACCGGCCCGAAGAGCCGTTTTCCCAGGCCACAAGGGGTGCGGCTAACGGATTTCACATGGCGGCGGCAGTCATGTAATGTTCTTCCTGTCGCCGCGAGCGGGCCGAAAGGGCCGGGAGCGGCGAGAAAACAGAACAAGCACTCGTAGCTTAACGGATAGAGCATCTGACTACGGATCAGAAGGTTGCAGGTTCGAATCCTGCCGAGTGCACACAGGTCAAAGCCCCCTCGGGATCATCCCGGAGGGGGCTTTGTCGTGCCGTACAGCAGTGAAGTACAGCAACCGTGTCAGCCGGTACCGCCCATGACGTCGGACAGCTTGCCGATCGCGGCGCGCACTTCTTCTTCGCTCGCTTCGGCGTAGACCTCCATCGTCATGGCGATCTGCGAATGGCGGAGGATGCGCTGGGCCACCTTCGGGTGCACCTTCAACGCCACCAACAGCGAACTGCATGTGTGCCGGGTGTTCCGAAGCGGGATGACCCGGAGTCCGGCGCGACGAGTCCGGAGGGCGAACATGCGGGTCATGTTGCCCGGTTCGATGGGCGTGCCGTACTTCGTCGTGAAGATCAGATCATGGCTCCCCTGCCAGAGCTCCCCGGCGGCTTTCCGGTCGCCGATCTGCTGAGCACGGCGCATCCGTAGCGCCTTGAGGCAGAGTGCCGGCAGAGGAAGGAAGTCGTCGGAGTCCTCGGTCTTGGTCTCACGATGAAGGATCTCCCGCCCCGCGCGCTGGATCTGGTGGTCTACGTACAGCTCTCCCCGTTCGAAGTCGACGGACTTCCACGTGAGGCCCAAGACCTCACCACGGCGCAGGCCGAGGCAGAGCACCAGGACCCAGGCGGCGACGAGGTGGTCATCCCTGGCGGCGGCATCGGTGAGGAACTGACTGGCCTCGGCGACGGACCACGGCTTGATCCGACGGCGACGAGGCTTCGGCACCTTCACGAGGGAGGCCACGTTCTTGCTGATCTCCTCCTCAGTGACCGCGTGGGTCAGAGCTGCTCGGAGAGCATCGCGTGCGGCTTGGATCACGCGGCGGGACGGGTACGTCTCGCAGCACTCCCCGATGGCGCAGCACTTCCGGCGAGCGGGTGCCCGCTTGGCGTCCTTGCCCTGAGCGCAGCACTGGCAGATGGTCGCCAGCTTGGTCAGCCATTCACGGACGTCCCGGACCGTGAGCCGATCCAGCCGCTTGGCGCCGAGGTGAGGCGCGATGTAGAGCCGTACGCAGCCTTCGTACGAGACGTACGTCAGAGGCGCCAGGTTCGGTTTCACGACCGAGTCGAGCCAGTACGTGAGGAACGCGGCCACCGTCCGGTGCCGAGTGGCGACCGGCCCCTTCTTCGCCTCGGCATGGAGGTTGAGCCACTTCTCGTGGACCTCTTCACGCGTCTTGCCGTAGGCGTACTTCCGGGCCCGCTTGCCGTCTGGCTTGGTCACCCAGACATAGGCGGCGTAGCCGTTCTTGTACGGGTAGATCGAGCCTTCGCCGTTGCCGCGCTTGCCGCTCATGCCGACCACCCCTGTTCGGCTTCCTGGGCACGGCGTTCGACGTACTCGTCCACGTAGCGAGGCAGGATGCGGCGGTTACGGCCGTCCTTGATGGACCGGATCTCACCGGTCAGAACGAGCATCTTGGTCTTGGAGAGGCCGTAGCCGAGCATCTCAGCGACCTCGCGTGTGGTGTACCACTTCCGTTGGATCACTGTGGTGGTCATGCTGCTGCCTCCAAGTCGAGTTGGTCTTGCAAGGCTTCGCGTGCGGTTTCGCGGTTGTGCTGGATGTCTCGGCGGATGTTGGCGGCGAGCCAGGATTCGCCGGGGGTGTGGCCGTGGCCGGCGTAGGTCCAGTGGGCGAGGGTGAGCGTGGTGGTCTCCTCGTCGTCGGGGTCGGGCAGGCCGAGGGCTTGGCGTTGTTGGGTGGCGCGGTAGTCGGCGCGGACCTGTCGCAGGGCGCCGAGGGTGGTGGAGTAGCGGCGGGACTTGGTGGAGAAGTGGCCTCGGAAGCCGAGCATGTGGGCCCAGTCCAGGAGCTTGCGTTCCGGGTAGAGCGGGTGCAGGTCCAGGCACGCTTCGATGAGCCGGCGGGGGTGGTCGGGCACGCCGAGCAGGACGAGGGCTTCCTTGTTGCCGACGCGGCGGTCGACGGTGCCGGTGGTCTCGGCTGCTTTGGTGGCGTACTTGGCGACGTAGGAGGCCACGGCCGCTTCGGTGATCTCTTCGCCGTGGCCGAAGGCGCCGATCGGCTGGACGTCGAGCTGTGTGCCCCACCGAAGGGTGCGGGCCGGTTGGTCTCCGGCCGGTGCCACTTCGACCGTGACTCGAGCGGCGGCAGCACCGATGGCGTCGGTGAGCAGGTCGAGGGTTGCCCAGGCCGGGGGCGGGTCGTCGGGCCCCGCGGGGCCGTCGAAGCGGATCACGGCATGGAAGTGCACGGCCCCGCGCTTTCCAGGCCGGGGGCGGGTCGTCGGGCCCCGCGGGGCCGTCGAAGCGGATCACGGCATGGAAGTGCACGGCCCCGCGCTTTTGGTATTCGGCGACCTTGCCGAAGGAGACGCGGGACTGTTCCCGGGCAGCCTTTTGGGTGAGGCCGGCGCGGCGCGCGATTTCGCGGCGGAGGTAGATCGTGAAGTAGCGCCACAGCTCGGAGGCGTGGTTGTTCCACAGCACCGCGCCCGCGTAGTCGTAGGACTCGGGATCGAGGGGAGTGCCGAGTTCGGGTGCGTCTTCGCCGTGGCGGGTGCCGCAGCGGCAGGCCCGGTTGCCGGGGCGGTTGTGGACCGGGCCGAACGAGGGGGCGGTGAGGGTGGCGAACACGCGGGGGTGGTCGCGGATGGTCTCGGGGGTCCCCTTGGCAGGATCGCCGACCAGACCCGCGCGGATGAGGTGGTAGGTGTCCCCCGCGTAGGTCCAGGCGCAGGCCGGGCAACGCGAGGCACGGCGGTTGCCGCAAGCCACCCGGAGCAGGCCGCCGGGCTCATGGTCGGTGTCGTAGGAGTGCAGCACCTGCCCGGTGGCCCGGTCGCGAGTCACGGTGGCGCCGCGCAGGTGGATGGGGTCGGTGCAGCCACCGGTGCGGCGGAGTTGTTCGTTGAGGCGGTCGAAGCCGGGGGACCCTGCCACCCTCAGCACATCGGCGAGGGTGGCCGGGTCCAGGCCCGCCATGGTGGCGGTGTCCGTCACGCGTTGTCCTCCTTCGGCGGGTGACGGTCGATCCAGTCCTCGGCGCAGACCTCGTGGACGGGCTTGCCGCGGTCGGAACGCAGAGGGGTGGGCTTGGTGCAGATCACGCAGGGCTGATCGCCGGTGTGGTCGTAGTGCTCGGGTGAACGCCAGTTCAGGAGCGCCACGGCGGTCACCTCCCCACTCGAATGAAGGAGGCGGCGGGCGTGGCGTGGCCGGTGCCCTTGCAGGTCGGGCAGGTCACGCGGAGGGTGCCGCGGGTGCCGTCCTGGTGGCGAGCGCCGGTGGTGATGGCGGCGGTGGCGAAGCCGTCGCAGTCGCGACAGACGGGCGTGCTCTGGGCGTGCTGGGGCATGATGGGGCTTCCCTTTCGGGTCCGATGGATCTGGAAGTGGTGGAGCCGTCCGGGGCGGCGGATCTTTGGCGAGAGAGGCCGCCCCGGAGGGTGCTACTTGCGGTAGCGGCTCTTGGACCGGACGGGCCGAGAGCGAACGTGGTGCTTGCGCGGCGAGCGGGAGCGCCGGCGGGTGCCCGCGCGGGATAACTCCCGCTTCTTCTTCGACGTGCGGTTGATCGTGTAGCCGAGCCCGCCCGTGGCGGAGAGGACCGCGACGGCCGAGGCGGCGATGACCTGGGCCACGAAGGCGATCACCAGCAGGACCGCGACCGATCCGGCGGCGATGACCAGGGCGAGGACGATCGGGCCGGTGTAGGAGCGTGGGGCTTCCTGCACGATCACGACCTTGTGGACGTCGGTGCCGGGCGGGAGCCGTCGGTAGGTCTCAGCGGGGATGTGACCGGCGCGGAGCTGGTCTTCGGGCAACTGCACGGTTCAGCCCTCCGGTTCAGGGGCAGCGGTGGGTGCGGGCGGCGAGTTCGGCGGCCGAGCGGTCGCGGTGCTCGGTGGAGAACCCGCAGTTCGGGGCGGTGCACGCGGCGGTGTGGCGGGTCTGGCCACGGCCGTTGTGGAACGTGGCGACCTTGACCGGGCCGATGCGGATCACGTCGTAGAAGCGGTTCGGGCGCATGGGTGAACCTCCTTGTCTGTCAGGCGAGTTGGGCGACGATCGCTCCGGCGAGGTCTTCCGGGATGCCGAGGCGGGCGCGCAGGGTGGCGGTGTCGATGTCCGTGCCGGTGCGTGCGCGGTGTTCGGTGGCGACCTTGCGTGCGTGATCGACCAGCGCGGGAGGAACCGGCGGACGGGCCGCTTCGGGCAGGGCCGGGGCGGGGTCCGGCGTAGTGATCTCCGGTGCCGGTTCGGGCATCTCGGGGCGGTCGACCACGGGTGCGGGACGGGGCACCGGATCAGCGGCCGGCGCGTGGTCGGTGGGCGAGTGGGCGAGCAGGGTGCCGCCGAGGAAGGCGAGGGCGGGCCAGCCGGCCACGAGGATCCGCAGCCAAGCGGGCACGTGGTCGAGGTCGAGGAGTCCGGCGGTGGCGATGTTGGCGCCGAGCGAGGCGACCAGGGCGACCAGGAACCAGAACCAGGCCAGCTTGGACCGGTCGGTGCGCAGCCTCCGCCACACGGCGACCAGGAGCAGGTCGACGGAGATCGGGTAGGCCCAGGCTTTCCAGCCCGATTGGCCGGCCGCTTCGGCGAGGTCGTGCAGGTGGGCGAAGGACAACGCACCGGCGATCACGGCCTGGACGAGTACGGCGTCGAGGCGGATCGAGCGGATCACGGGTCTTCACCTCCTTCGCGGGGATCGGGGGCGGGGCGGGGAACGGTGTCCGGCCGCCCGGCCCCGGGTGGGCTTCAGTCGTCGGCGGGGATCTCGCCGGCGCCCAGGCAGTTCAGGCACAGGCCGGTCTGCTGGCCGACAGCCCGGCGTTTGCGGCCGACGAGGACGGTGCGGGAGACCTCACCGGTGCCTTTGCAGGGCGGGCACTGCACGGTGGTGGGCTTGGCGGTCTTGCGTGCCATGAGCGATCTCCTGACTGGTTTTCGGCATGGCTCGGGTAGGGACCTGGCGCGAGGCGGTCACGCCGACCGGGAAGCGGGGGTGTTAGTCCGTGACGGGCCGGGGCTGCATCAGAGGTGGTGCGGCGGGCATCGGCGGCACGGCCCGGGCGACCGGGCGGAACGGGGCCAGGAACGCCGGGTCCGGGGTCAGGTGGGCGAAGTCGCGGCAGACGGCCGCCGCTTCGTCCGGGGTGGTCTCAGGAGTACGGATCCGGGACCAGCCGCCAGAGGTGTCACCGGCCACCGCGACGCCCGGGCGGTCCGGAGCGATCGCGGTCACCGCCATCACGGCGTCCGGAGCGATGTCGCCCAGGCCCATTTCAGCGGTCTGCTTGTCGTTGACGCGGTGCACCACACGGCCGGTGAGCTGAGCCCGCAGAGCGGTGGCACCCCTGCCGAGATCCGAGCCGAAGCGCTGGCCGCACACCTCCAGATAGATACCGATCGCACGGGCCATCTGCCCCAGGCGCACCAGTTGCATGACGGTACGGTCGCGGGCCGGCTCATCCTTCTTGGAGGTCACCAGGAACAGTTCCGCCACCTCGTCAATCAGGACGACCAGCGGCACCGGCCGGACCTCCGCAGGTAGCTCCCACAGGTCCGAGACCCCGTACAGGGAGAGTAGGTCGAAGCGGTCCTCCATCTCCGTGACCAGCGCATCGATCAACTGCCCGGCGATATCCGCCGTGGTCGCCAGCGCCGACAGCCGGGGCGCGTAGCGGCCATGCTCGACACCGCGCTTGCAGTCGATCCCGACCAGCCCGACCGGCAGCCTAGCCAGCCCCTTGATCAGGTTGCGCTGATACATCGACTTGCCCGATTGGTTGGCACCCAGCGTCAGCGCCATCGGGACCTTGCGGTAGTCCCGCTCGAACACCGACCCGTCCTCACGCAACGCGACCGGGACGACCAGGTCACGCGGCTTCGCCGTGCGCGGCATCCTGACCCGCTGGAGGACGTCATAGCCGGTCATCCGCAACTCGACGTAACCGGGCTTGGTCTCCGCCACCGTCACCGAGCGCACTCCCCAGGCATGGCGAAGACGTTCGGACGAAGCGGCGAGGTCGGCAGGCTCCAGACCGGCCGGAAGGCGCAGAACCACCCGCAGCCCGGTTGAAGTCGGGGACACTCGGCGGACCTTCGGCGCTATCGGCCGCACGTCCCGGCGAGCCAGGTTGCGGGTCATGAAGGCGCGGAAGCCGGACGGCTGAACCGTCAGCCCGCACACCTCCATCGTGTCCCGGTAGGTCCAGGTGAACCGGCCCCAGGTGACCGGCAGACCGACCAGCGACCAGTACACGCGCGGGGCGCGGACCTTCGCGTAACCGAGCCCACCAGCACCAGCGGCGACGCCGCCCACCTCGACCCAGGTAGCGATGTCGTTCATGGTCAGGCCGCCGCCGTGACCGCGACCGCACGGAACGAGATCCCGTGCCGCTTCTGGCCGTTGAACTCGTTCTCCCAGTCACGCGCCTTGAGCCCGACCACCCGCACCGGCATACCCGGCATCAGCCCCTCGGGAAGACCGGTCTCCGGCACGGTCACCTGGTAGAGGTTGCCCTCCCCCTCGTCCGAGACCAGCAGGCCCACGGTCGACAGCCCCGCGTTGGTCTCCCGGTCCACGGCCCGCTCACCCGTCTTCTTGTTGACCATCTTCGGCTCGGGCGCGGTCGCCACGAACACCACAGCGGACGAAAGGTCGATCTTGAAGGTCGGCATGCTGCCTCCAGCTATGTGACTGACATGGCTAGCCGAGTTGGCTACATGACCAACGTAAGCAACATGGCTAGCCATGTCAACACCTGACTGTCATGGCTGTCCAAGGTTGGGTTTCGCCGCGTACGATCGCCGCTATGGCCCCGTTTTCCCCAGACCCACTCGATCCGGACGACGACCGACCGCCTTATGAGCAGGTCGCGAGCAGCCTTGGAGCTGCGATTCGCACGAGGAGGCTGCCTCCAGGCGAGAAGCTGCCCTCCCATCAGAAGCTGACGGAGCTGTACGGCTTCGCCCGCGCGACCATTCAGCGCGCACTGCGTGAGCTGGAGGACCAAGGGCTGGTGGTGTCCCGAAAGGGCAGTGGGGTCTATGTCCGCAACAGGACCGAAAGGCCGGCCGGACTGCGGCCGTACGTGGAGCAGGCGTTTACCGCTCAGCACGTGACGATCGACTTCGCCGGTTTCTCTGGCGAGACCCTGCACGGCGCCCTTCAGGAGCCGCTGGACAAGATCAGAGTCGGCCGCCTGACACCGGCAAGCATCCAGGTCCGGATACTCGTCCCGGATATGTCAGTGCCGCAGGCTCTGCCCGTTCGCCAGGCCGATGGCGCGGACGACGAGCGGCTTCGTAATCGCGTGAACCACATGATGTTGGGTTACGCGCGAAGCATCCGAGACTCGATCAAGGAGCTTGAACACCTCGGGCTTGTGCCAGAAACAGAGGTCAAGGTTCGCTCCTACAGGAGCACGCCGCCGTTCAAGCTGTACGTGATCAATGGCGCTGATGCCTTCACCGGGTACTACCAAGTCCAACCCAACAAGGTCGTTGCGCAGGGGCAGCCGATCGACATCTATGACGTGTTGGGCAAGGACACCGTCCTGTTCCACCACTCCGTGAACGAGGGCGAATCTTCGCACGGTGCCATGCAGGTTCAGCAGGCGCAGGCGTGGTTCGAGAGCTGGTGGAACACCATCGCAAGGGACTGCAATCTTGACGCTCAGTGACAATCTGACCAGGACACTCACCGCCGCCCAAGCCGTGCTGGTCGACTTTGATGGACCGTTGTGCAACGTGTTCGCGGGATTGCCGGCACAAGAGGTCGCCAGGAAGCTGTCCCAAATCGCAGCGGACCACGACCCAGAGCTTTGGGGCAAGCTAGCGGAGATCACCAACCCGCTAGAGGTACTGGCCCTTACCTACGACTTCGACCGCTCAGTGAGCGGCAGGGTCGAGGAAGCCTTGATCTCGGCGGAGGTTGAGGCGGTGCAGGTGGCAGGGGATCCGATCGCCGGCTCGATCGAGGCATTGACGGCGATCAGGGAGTCCGGCCGACGCATTGCGGTTGTCACGAACAATTCGACGGAGTGCGTCCGCAGGTTCCTTGCCCGGCATGACCTGTCTGACCATGTAGACGCTGTAGTCGGACGAACC
The DNA here is from genome assembly GCF_001514265.1 of Streptomyces resistomycificus. Taxonomy (GTDB): domain Bacteria; phylum Actinomycetota; class Actinomycetes; order Streptomycetales; family Streptomycetaceae; genus Streptomyces; species Streptomyces resistomycificus. The sequence continues at coordinate 655,772 of NZ_KQ948991.1, forward strand.
TTGAACCGTCCAGATCTGATGAAGCCCCATCCTCACGCGCTGCTCCAGGCAGCCGAACGCCTCGACGTATCGCCCAAGGAGTGTGTCCTCATCGGCGACTCTCGGACGGACATCCAGGCTGCCCATGCCGCAGGAGGAACAGCCATCGGCTACGCCAACAAGGCACGTAAGCGCCGCGTATTCGTCGAAGCTGACGCCGAAGCCATTATCGAACGCATGAGAGCAATCGCCCACGCACTCAGCTAGCCCGGCGCCAGTTGTTACAGGTTTCTCTACCTCATCAAGCCCCGCCCTTCCGGGCGGGGAGGGGGCTCTTGGCCTTCGGCCATCCGGCACGCTGTCCCCAAGATGTATCGGCCGCCGCTACGAGGGATCACACCCACCGGCCCGCACAGCGGACCGGCGCGGGCTCGGGACTCGGGGCTCCGCTCCTGCCTTCGGCCCGCGCCGCCCCGGCCCCGGCCCCGCGCCACCATCGTTGCCCCGGGATGATCCACGTTGACGCTTGGCCACGCCTACGGGCCGATGCGCCGGAACGATCCTGATTCCCACCCCGCCAGCAAGTAGGAGCAGCGGAGAAGGAACGTCAGCCCGGTCAGAACGAGCCTCCGGCGGGGGATCGGCCGGCACCGGGATGGAGGGGGCGCCGTTCCCGACCGCGGGCACATGGGTGGCGTGCGCAGAGGGCTCCCATCCCGTCCACCATCGACCCAGGCAGAGCCGAGCAGACGCGGCCCATGGCGTCCAGGTCGTTCGTACAGTGGCGCGCTCCACCTGGACGCCATGAACCACGCCCGCTCCACGGTGTGTGGGTCGACGGCGGACGGGATGGGAGCTGGGGTGAGTGGTGGTTTGTCTGGGTGGCCTGTGCAACGGGCGTGGAGTCGCGGCACAGGGCCACGGTTCTCAGTGGTGGTGATTCCACCAATAGAGCGCCAGTGCTCCGATCCCACTCAGACTGGCCTTCACACCCACTCGCATGAGCTCATCCGTGGCGGAGTTCATGAGACGGCGGAAATGATGTTGTGCCGACCGTTGCTCCAGTTCAGCGCGTATGCGCCTCCGCGAGCGCGCAGGCTGAAGAGCCTTCGCAGTGGGGCATTGTCGGACCCAGCACCTACACTTCCTATAGCTGGGAATCTTGGCCTCCTTTGGTTGACGTCCCAGGTGGTGATGGCGGCCTCCTGCGTAGGACCAGGGGGCCGCCGCCATTTCTGGCGGAGGCCTGTGACCGCGCTAGACCAGTCTGACGCACGGCACTGACAGTAGGTGCCTCTCGGGGTCAAGCCAGGTCACGCCTCCCCTTCAAGCAAGGGGCAGCGACACCCGTTCGTGCACCAACGGGACAGTTGCCGCGTGTGCGGGAGGAACTGCCGTACGTGACAGGCGACTTGGACTTCGGGCACTGCACCTCTGCCCTTGACGTCGATCCTCTTGGCCTTCCCTCCCAGGCCCACCACGACGGATACGACCGCGTCAGGGAGAGCCTTTGCACTAGTCGAAGCGCAGCAACTCCTGCCTTGAACCTGCCGTTAGTGTGCAGTCCGGCCATGGCGACTTCAGTACAGGCCAGGCCGTCGACTCCTTGTCCGCGAGGACCTGGATGTCGTTGACGAGCAGGATGCGCATCTTGCGGTAACGCTCGCGGAAGATGTCGCCCTTGATGTCGCGGATGGAGTTGGTGAACTCCTCGGAGCTCGCATTGGGCTCGACGATGACCGAGACCCTTGACCCGAGGGTCTCGTCGTCGGAGTTGTCGATGATCTCCCACAGGCAGTGCGGCAGGACAGAGTCGTCGTCGCCCTCATTGGTCAGTTCCTTCGAGCAATACGCGCAGCGAAGACCTGGAGGTCTTGACTAGGCGCAATCACACGGACGGTTCACGTGAAACACGACTCGGAGATGTGACGGCCAATGATCGCCTCGATCTCGTGCAGCACCCAGTCGAAGAGGTACGCGACGTGCTCGATGCACACAGTCGTCGCGAACCGTCAAGCGGCTCAAGGGTGTCTGACACCAGCGGCTGACACCAACAGCGGCGGACGGGTGCGCACCAAGGCGGGCTCCGGCAACTAGTCCGACGCGGCCCGGCTGGGGCCTTACAGGTGCACAGGACTGCAAGGATCGACCTGGTGGGGATGAGGCCAGTAACTCAGGGGTGCACTGACTGTCAGTGGGGCCTGCCAAGCTGTGCACATGATTGGTGAAGTTCCGGGTGTGTCGGTAGGCCAGGCGTACGAAAGTCGAGTTCTCGCCAGTGTGGCGGGAGTCCATCGTCCCCGCATCGCGGGCATCTGCGGAACGAAGGCCACCGGCGCTGAGTCCATTGTTCTGTCGGGCGGGTACAAGGATGATGAAGATCTTGGCGACGTGATCATTTACACCGGACACGGAGGGCAGGACGGAGCCGGCAACCAGATCAGTGACCAGTCGCTGGACGACTCGGGAAACGCTGCGCTGGTCACCAGCCACCTCCAGGGGCTTCCGGTACGAGTCATTCGCGGAAGCAAGAGCGAGTCGGTCTACGCGCCGCGGTCCGGATACCGCTATGACGGCCTTTACAGAGTCGCGAGCTACGGAAGCAAGCTGGGCATCGACGGGCATCTGATCTGGCAGTTCCGCATGGAGGCTGCCCTTGACACCCCCATGCCGGCCATCGAAAACGAACAACTTCCCGTCGATGCGCCGCAGGGCGACTTGGAGGCGCCCGTCGGCAACGACGAACCTGAACGTGTCAGCTCGAACGTTCAGCGCATCGTCCGCAGCAGTCAGGTCAAGAACGCCGTAAAACGCTGGCACGAAGATCAGTGTCAGGTCTGCGGGGTCGTCATCGAGACGCCCGGCGGCACCTACAGTGAGGGTGCCCACATCCAGGCCCTTGGGCGCCCCCACAACGGCCCCGATCGAACGGACAACGTCCTCTGCCTCTGCCCGAACTGTCACGTCAAGCTGGACGCCGGGGCCATCGTCATCGAGGACGACCTGACCGTCGTGGAGAACGGTGTTCCTTGGGGGCGCCTGAGAACTCACTCGCGGCACACCCTCAGCCTCGAATGCATCCGCAGCCACCGCGAGCGCTGGCGCCGCTAGGCGCTGGGCCGTACCTCACTTCGCGAAGTGGGCGTACGACACCGGTCAACGCCCGGCGTACAGCAGGGAAGTACAGCAACCGTGCCATCTGTCCGCGGACCGTAGAGTCCCCGGAGGACCGCACAGTGCCCAGAATGACCAGCACTGACCGCTCCAGATAGAGCTACGGATCAGAAGGTTGCAGGTTCGAATCCTGCCGAGTGCACATAGGTGAGAGGCCCCGGAGAGATCCGGGGCCTCTTGCGTTGTGGGCTGCCTGCCACCGCCCGTGGTCAGTCGTTCGGGTCGGGGTCCGCTGTGGGGAAGTCGGCGTAGGCGCGCTCGAAGTACTTGGCCAACTGGACGTCGCGGTCGGAGATTCGGTGGCCGATGTCCCAGGTGGTGAGGAAGATGCGGACGGTGCGCCAGATGTTCTCCCAGACCGGGTGGTGGATGGCGATGTCACAGCCGGGCGCGGTCGCGTGCATGAAGGAGACCGCGTCCTGGAAGGTCCGGAAGCGGTACTCGCGGTAGAGGCCGGTCTGTTCCTGTGCGGAGACCTCGGTGTCGGGTGGGCAGGGGTCCAGCCGGCGGCGCTGTAGGCGCCAGTGACGCAGGGACCCCCGCAGCGCGACCTCGATCTTCTCCTGGTTCAGGGGGTCGGGCAGCTCCGGGGCGGGGCGTGGGTAGAGGCCCGGCGAGCCGTCCGGCGCCGGATCTGCCAGCCGCCGGACGAGATGGTTCACGATCCGGTCGATGTCGGTGGCGTGACGCAGTTCGAAGGCCTGGCGCTGCGCGAGGGCCGCGATCGATGCCGGCAGGGATTCCGCAGGAGGCATCGCGGCGCCGCTGACCAGGATCGGAAGCACGAGTTTGCCCGACTCCAACGACTGCGCCACCTCCAGACGAACCCAGTCGCCTTCCTGGTCGATACGCCGCCGGGACCACTCGTCGGCCGCCCTGATCCAGTTCGGGCCGATCAGCACGAGCACGGCCGACGCGTTGTCCAGCGCCTGGCGCAGCCGGTCGGGCCAGACGGAACCCGGCGGGATGGCGGACGTGTCCAGGAAGACCGCCGCACCGCCCAGCCGGGCGGTGAGCCTCTCCTGCAGCAACCAGGCCTCGGCCTGGCCGTCCTCCCTGCGATAGCTGACGAAGATCCGTTCCATCCGACCGCCCCCCAACTCGCCGCTGTGACAAGGCTAGTCGGGACTTCCTGGCGGCCAGGTTGCCGAACAGGTCAGGCGAACATACGTAGTTGTGTCATGCGTTCGAATGCGCCTAGGTTTTCGCGCCATGACCATGGCAAGAAGATCGATCATCAAGAGCCTGGCCGCCGCCCCGTTCGCCGGAGTCGCCGCCGACGTGCTCGTCCCGGCCACCGCGCACGCGGCCGCCATCGGCGCGGACCGGTTCCGACTCAGCAGCCGGGCCTCCAACAGCCATGGCACGTTCGCCGGTCTCACGGCCGGGCTGGCGAGCAGGTTGACGAAGGTGAACGCGGCGGCCGTCGTGGCCGACACCAACCGGAAGGCCAAGAGTCTGACCGCCGCGCCCAGTACGGCCAAGGCCTTCCAGGCCGGTTTCGCCTGGGACGGCGCCGATCAGAAGGTCGACTTCTGGATACCGCAGGGCGTCACCACCAGCGCCGACGCGTACAGCGACGGCTTCTATCCCGCGGGCGGCCGCAACAAGGTCGTCCTGGTGTCCTGGTTCTTCTCGACCGATCCCGACGGCGACAAGGTCGTCGACCACCCGCTCGACAAGGGCATGCGGCTGACCTTCGTCAACTACAACTCCGCGGCCGCGCCGACGTATCGGCACGTCCTGCTGGTCGAGCCGGTCAGAACCGGCTCGGGGGCATACTCCTTCAGGCCCGTGCGCAAGCACGCCGGCGGCATCATGTGGTACGGCGATCTGCTCTATGTCGTCGACACCTACAAGGGGATCCGGGTCTTCGACCTGCGCACCCTCTTCAAGGTCGCCACCACCGAGGACGACGTGTGCGGTCTGCACAGCGACGGGAAGTACCACGGCTACGGGTACCAGTACGTCCTCCCGCAGAGCCACGCCTACGACAACGCGGGAACCCGTCTGCGCTACTCGACGATCGGCCTCGACCGCGCCACCAACCCCGACAGCCTGGTGATCGGCGAGTACTCGACGGCCGGCACCGTCGACTACTCGGACGGCGACTTCAACGGCACGACCGCGGGTCTCGTCAAGACACCGAAGGTGGTGCGCTGGTCCCTCGACCAGAGCGACCGGCATCCGGCCTCGCTCACCGCGACCGAGGCCGTCACGGTCAAGCAGAAGAAGATCCAGGGGGTCGTCTCCCGCAAGAGCAGGCACTACCTCTCGGTGAGCGACGGGCCTTCCGGCAAGGGCGCGCTGCGCACTTCCACCTCCGGCGGCTCGACCGCGAGCACCGTCTGCGCTCTGGCCGTGGGCTGCGAGGATCTCAGTTTCCACAGCAAGGACGCGTCCGGCTGGGCGTACCGCGAGTCCGTGATCTGGAACGTCAGCGAGTACACCGGCCGACGCTACGTGTACGCGGTGCGGGCGGACGGTTCCTAGTCGGGTCGGGTCCGCCAGGGTGGGGTTAGCCCGGGTTACGGGTGACCGACCGGGCCCGGTCGCCGCTCAGAGCTCGGACGGGCCCCACGCCTCGACGCGTACATCGTCGCCGACGGACAGTTTGCCGGGCCGCAGGACCGCGAACTTCGCGCCGAAGGCGACTCCTCCTTCGGCGGCCCGGCGGTAGGCGGCGAGGGTGCGCAGGGGTTCCGGGCCCGCTCTGGTGCCGGAGGACTGGTCGACCATGGTCACGGCGCAGCGGATGGCGAGCTTGGCGTAGCCGAGTTCGGTGTCGCCGATCGTGAGGTGGCGGGCGCGGTCCTCGGTGTGGGGCTCGGGCCAGCCGTCGACGACGATGTTGGGGCGGAAGCGGTCCATGGGCAGGGCGTGGGCGCCGCGCTCGGTCATGGTGCGGTTCAGCAGGTCCAGGCTGGAGCGGGCGACGACGAGCAGGGCGCAGCTGTCGGCGAAGGCCGAGGTGCCGGGGGTCCGGCCGGTCGTCACCCGGTCGTGTTCCGGCGGGACGCGAACCAGCCGTCGGGGGGCGCCGAGGGCGTCCGAGAGCCAGCCGGCGACCTCGTCCCCCTGGTCGATGCCGCGATACGGGTCCCCGAACATGGTCACGTCCCGCCGGGCGCCGGTGGTGTCGATGTCGACGGTCACCGTGCCGGAGCCGGGCGCGGTGAGCGTGAGCCGCTCGCCGTCGGCGCTGACGGTCGGCCGGATCGGCGCCAGGCGCGGCTCCTGCCGCTGCGTCCGGAACCCGCCCTCCTCGTCCACGACCAGGAAGGTGCGGTCGTGGGCGAGCCCGGCGGGCTCCAGCCCCGCCTCGCTCGCCGACGTCCCGGCGCACCCCTTGACGGGGTAGTACGTCAGCTCGAGTACCTGGGCCATGTCCCCATCCTCGCCCACGCGTCGGGGGTTGCGGCGGGACGGGCAAAACGAGATGACCGCCGGGCTGCCGGGCTGTACCTTGCCCGCATGACCCACATCAGAAAGGGCGATGCCGCGTAGGCGCCCCTCCGCCCTGCGGGGCGAGCTGACCGCCCGTCGTGTACGAGTGCGGCGGTACCCCTCGATCGACCGGCTCTCCGGATCCTGCACGGCCGATCTGCGCCGGCTGGAGCGCACCCGGTACTGGCCCGAGGCCACCGAGGAGGCCTTCTGGCACTGGAAGGCCCTGGCGTACGGTCCTCTGCGGCGCCTGGCCGACCCGTCCTCCGTCACCCGATGCGGGTTCTACGAGTGCGGATGCGATCCCGGCCGCTCCCGCGATCACCTCGAAGCGGTGCTGCACGTGCTGCCCAGGAAGAGCGCGCGAGAGTTCCGCGCGCTCGTGAGGGCGCTCGACCTCACGATCCTGACGCGAGTGAGGGTCATCGCGGCCGACAGCCTCGACGTGCCGTGGTGGCGGGACCAGCTGTGACCGTGGCGCACCCCGGTCGTCCTGGTCGCCCTGGTCGTCCCGGTCGCCCTGGTCGCCCTAGTCGTCCCGGTCGTCCCGGCCATCGCGGTCATCCGGCGAACGCCTCGGCCCTCACCAGCGGAAGGCTCCACTCGTCGACCGTCGTCCTCCGCTGCCGGATCTCCGTACGGGCAGCCGTCGCGTTCGCGGTCGCCGTCGCGGTCGCCGTCGTAGCCGCCGCCACGGCCACCGTCACCGGGACCGTCCGCTCCCGCGCCCCGCCCGCGAAGACGAACAGGCGCAGGACCAGGAAGCGGCCGATACCGGCGAGGCCGGACGCGGTGAGGTAGACCGCCTGTTCCCGGAGCATGCTCGGCGAGGACTGCACCGCGTGCAGCAGGAACATCGCGGCGCAGGTCACCACGTACGCGGCCGTCGCCGAACCCGCCGACTGCAGATGCCGGCGCCATCCGGGGCGCCGGCCGGTGCCGAAGGTGAACAGCGCGTGCAGTTCGGTGCACAGGAGCGTGGAGGCGACGGTGATCACCGCGTTCGCCACCGCCCAGGGCATCGCCACGGCCACCAGCGGTACGGCGAGGCTCGAGAGGACACCGATGCCGCCGCCGCACACCACGAAGCGAACGAAGGAGGAGACAGGGCCCGGTGCCGACTTGGGCTTCGACGGGAGCAGCGACTCCATGACGTTTCCTTCCGGGGCGGCGGGATCGAACTCCCGAACCTGCTGGGCCACTTGGACCAGCCGGGATCAACGATGCCGTCGCGCGCCGCCGGAAACGATGGAGTGATCTCCCGAACCGGGGGTGGGGCTGGCTCCACCATGAAGGGGTGGGCCGCCGGAGGTCGGGTCAGTCGGGCAGCCGTACGAAGCCGCCGTGGGCGACGCCCGAACCCAACAGATGTGTCCAGTCGAGGACTTCCGGCAGCGCGTCCAGGGACAGGACGACGACGCCGCCCGCCTGCCGGGCGTCGGCGCCCCAGGCGGCCATCGCCTCCGCGCCCCGGACCGTCGCCGAGGTGTTGTCGGCGGTTCCCTCCAGGACCGGCGCGGCGATGGCGGGGATCATCAGCCCGTGCTCCCCCGGCCCGTCCACCACACACAGGGTGAGCTTGGGCAGGACGCTCCAGCCGTCGCACAGCGGCACCTTGCCGTCCGGCGAGCTCAGGGCGGGAAGGACGTCGTGGACGGGAGCGCCGGCCAGCAGCAGTACGGGAGTCGTTCCTCGTACGAACAGGGTGTTCTCAGGTTTCAGTAGCACCGACGCATCCTCGCAGGCCGTTCAGGGACGGACACCCGGGTCGCCGTCACCGTCCCCTTCGTCCTCCGTCGCGTCCTGCTCCCGCAGCTCCTCGATGTATCCGTGGGCGAGGGTCGTCGTGCGGGTGAACCAGTCGGTGAGTACGGCGATCTCGTCGGCGGAGTAGTCGGCGAACAGGGCGTTCAGACGGGCGTAGTAGGGCTCGTAGAGGGCGTGGACACGGGCGACCGCGGACGGGACGGCGGCCACGCGGACGCGGCGGCGGTCGGCCGGGTCCGGGACGCGGGTGACGAAACCCCTGCGCTCCAGGCGGTTGAGGATGCCGGTCACCGCGCCCGTGGTGACGTGGGCGTGCTCGGCGAGGTCGCCGGCCGTGAGCAGCTCCTCGCCGGCCTTCAGGACGCAGGCGAAACAGAGCAGGTCGGTGACGGTCAGCTTCAGCCGCTGGGCCATCTCCTGCTGGCCGAGCAGGTGAGCCGCGACGAGTGAGTCCATCGCCGACAGCGCCTGGGCCGGGGTGGCGCTGGGGCGCGGCTTGGCGTGCATCCGGATACTTCCTGATTCCCTTAGTGCGTGAGAGGTTTATGCGCTAAATTTCTTACGTGGTGAGAGACCTGGTTCTGGACCTCTGGGAGGCGGACACGTGAGCGCACATCAGTATGACGAGGGGCACACGGTCGCAGGCTGGACCGGATTCGGGATCGCGACCGTGGGCACCGCGGTGCTCGGGCTGGGCACATGTCTGGTGTCCGCCCCGCTGCTGGTCGGCGGAGGGGGGATCGTGGTCGTGGCCCTCCTGGTCACCTGGGCCCTGCATCTGGCCGGCTGGGGCAAGCCCCCGGGCCCGCGGCCCCGGGCGGAGTGGGCCATGCGGGCGCGGGACACCTCGGCGCGAGCCGGGCACCCCGGGTGTGTCGGATGCCGGCTCGCGGGGCGGGGAGCACGGCGGGCGGCACCGGTGGAACCGGCGGTGCCCCTGGCCGTCGAGCCGGAGCCCGTCACCGTCACCCCGGGCGGCTGATCTTCGCCGGCGGTGTTGTCAGTGCCGCCCTCTACTCTCGACAGAGATGGCACAGGCATGGAGGTGCTCGGGGCTGCGCTGGGCGGCAGGCGGTCCCGAGCTGGCGTGGGACGGGGGTCGGCGCAGCGCGCTGACCTGGGGGAAGCGGGTGGCCTTCGGGGTCGCGGAGGGGGGCGTGCGGACATGTGTGGGAGCGCGGGGGCACGCGTGTCCGGTGCGGGCGGCCGTGCCGGGGCGGAGCACGGGGGCGCGGTGTGAGGAGTGCGCGCGGCTGGACCGGGCCCACTCCGTGGCCGCCGACACGATCGCGGACGACCCGCGGCCCTATCGCGTCTATCTGGCCTGGTTCGGCCCCGGCCTGCTCAAGGTGGGGATCACCGCCGAAGAGCGGGGCTCCGCGCGGCTGCTCGAACAGGGCGCGGTCTGTTTCACCTGGCTGGGCACCGGCCCGCTGATGGCCGCCCGGCGTACCGAGGAGCTGCTGCGCGCCGCCCTCGGGGTGCCGGACCGGATTCCGTACGCCGAGAAGCGGGCCGTGCGCTCCGCGTTGCCGGCGACGGAGGCGGAGCGGTCCGCCGAGATCGCGGAGTTGCACGGGCGGGCGGTGGCACTCGGGGGCTGGCCCGAGTCCCTCACACCGCTGGCGTACCAACCCGTCGACCATGTCCGGGTGTTCGGACTCGGTGAGTTGCCGCCCGCCGTGGGAGCAGTGGGCGAGCTCGTGGCGGGCGGCGCGGTGAGCGGGCGGCTGGTGGCGGCCGCCGGTCCCGACCTGCATCTGATCGCGGACGTTCCCGAGGGCTCGGGGAGCGCGGGGATCGCAGGGGGCACAGCGGCCGCGGGGGGCGCAGGGGCCGCAGTGATCGTCCTGGACACCCGGTTGATGACCGGTTGGGAGCTGGTTTCCGCCGGGGATCGGGAACTCTCGGTGCCCGTACGTGAGTTCAGAAAGGAGGCGAGTGTGCAGGACGGGCTGTTCTGACGGAGGTGGCGCCTGGCAAGGAGCCCGCCAGGGGTTGCCTGAGAGCCGCCTGTGCGTTTCTTAGGAAAATCACAGGTTGCCGAAAGCCTGTTCTCAGAGGCCCCCGACATGGTGTCCAGCATGACCACGACCTCGCCCCAGGGGCGCACCGAACTGCTGAGGCCGGACGGGAGCCCCGTCCGAGTGCTTGTGGTGGACGACGAGCTGTCGATCACCGAACTGCTGTCCATGGCCCTTCGCTACGAGGGATGGCAGATCCGGAGTGCGGGGGATGGCACGGGTGCCATCCAGACCGCGCGCGAGTTCCGGCCGGACGCCGTCGTCCTGGACATGATGCTGCCCGACATGGACGGGCTGACCGTCCTCGGTCGGCTGCGGCGTGAGCTGCCGGACGTGCCGGTCCTGTTCCTCACGGCCAAGGACGCCGTCGAGGACCGTATCGCCGGCCTCACCGCGGGCGGCGACGACTACGTCACCAAGCCGTTCAGCCTCGAGGAGGTCGTGGCCCGGCTGCGCGGGCTCATCCGGCGCTCGGGCGCCGCCGACCGGCGATCCGACTCCACGCTGGTCGTGGGTGACCTCACCCTCGACGAGGACAGCCACGAGGTCTCGCGCGGCGGTGAGAACATCCACCTCACGGCGACCGAGTTCGAACTGCTGCGCTTCCTGATGCGCAACCCGCGGCGCGTGCTCAGCAAGGCGCAGATCCTCGACCGGGTGTGGTCCTACGACTTCGGCGGTCAGGCCAACGTCGTCGAGCTCTACATCTCCTACCTGCGGCGCAAGATCGACGCCGGTCGCGAGCCCATGATCCACACCCGGCGTGGTGCGGGTTACCTGATCAAGCCCGCCGTCGCATGAGCGGGCGACGACGACCGCGTACGCAGAAGCGACTGGGCAAGCCGCGCACCCTGCGGACCCGGCTCGTCGTCGCGTCGGTGGTGCTGATCGCCGTGGTGTGCGCGGTGATCGGGACGGTGACCACGCTTGCGCTGCGGTCTCATCTGTACGAGCAGTTGGACGACCAGGTCGACGGGGCCGGGAAGCGCCTCTCGGGGCCTCCGTTCGGCGGGCCGGATGTGAAGACCGGTCAGACGGGCCAGGCCGGCGAGGATTCCGAGGAGGAGGACCGGATAGTCGACTTCGTCACCAACGGTCCGACACAGGAGAAGACCGTGGCCGTCGAGGTGGGTGCCGACGGCACGATCACCAGAGCGGTCGTCGCCGAGCAGGTGTCCAGCATCACCCGTCAGCAGATGAAGGCGACCGAGCTGTCGGAGGCACAGCGGTCCGTGTTCGCAGGCGTTCCCACGACCGGCTGGCACACCGTGACCATTCCCGACCTCGGTGAGTACCGCGTGAGGTACGTCCTGGGGAAGGACGGCACCAGCGCCTATTACGTCGCCCTGCCCGCCGAAACGGTCAACAACACCATCAACACCCTGATCCTCGTGGAGGTGAGCGTCACCGCCGCCGGTCTCGGTGCCGCCGTGATCGCCGGTTACGTGCTCGTCGGCGTCGCCACCCGCCCCCTCCGCAAGGTCGCCGCCACCGCCACCCGGGTCTCCGAACTGCCCCTGCACACCGGCGAGGTCAACCTCAGCGAACGCGTGCCCGAATCCGAGACCGACCCTCACACCGAGGTCGGCAAGGTGGGCGCCGCGCTCAACCGCATGCTCGACCACGTCCACGCGGCCCTGCACTCCCGCCAGCAGAGCGAGACGCGGGTCCGGCAGTTCGTGGCCGACGCCAGTCATGAGCTGCGGACGCCCCTCGCCTCCATCCGCGGGTACGCCGAACTCACCAGACGCGGCAGAGAGGAGGTCGGGCCGGACACGCGGCACGCTCTGAAGCGTATCGAGTCCGAGGCCGGCCGGATGACCTTCCTCGTCGAGGACCTCCTGCTGCTCGCGCGCCTCGACGCCGGGCGGCCGCTCCAGTTCGAGGAGACCGACCTCATACCGCTCGTCGTGGACACCATCAGCGACGCCCGCGCGGCCGGCATGGACCACAACTGGCGGCTCGACCTGCCCGACGAACCCGCCCTCGTGTCGGCGGACGCGGCCCGCCTCCAGCAGGTGCTCGTCAACCTGCTCGGCAACGCCCGCAGCCACACGCCACCGGGCACGACCGTCACCGCACGCGTGCAACGGCGCGGCCCCTGGCTGTGCGTGGACGTCGAGGACAACGGTCCGGGCATTCCGGCCGAACTGCTGCCACGGGTCTTCGAACGGTTCGCGCGCGGCGACTCCTCGCGGTCCCGCGCCTCCGGATCCACCGGGCTCGGCCTCGCGATCGTGCAGGCCGTCGCGGCCGCGCACGAGGGCGCGGTGACCGTCGACAGCGTTCCCGGGCGCACCGTGTTCACCCTGCACCTGCCCGCGCTGGGCCCGGTCGCCCCCCGTCCGGCGCCCGAAACGAACTGGCAATCGCACTCACAGGCACAGCACAGCGCCGCCATATGGGTGCAACAGGGGGCTTGACCAGAGTCGTCGGCATGCGAACCGACTCTTCTCCCGGCACCCTGCCGGCGCGGGAGCACCTCCCGGCCGGCGACGCCGGTACGCCTGTCCTGGACGTAGTGATCCCCGTCTACAACGAGGAGAAGGACCTCCAGCCGTGTGTGCTGAGACTGCACGACCATCTCAGGCGCACGTTCCCGTACGCGTTCCGCATCACGATCGCGGACAACGCGTCGACGGACACCACCCCGCAGGTGTCCGCACGGCTGGAGTCGGAGATCCCGGAGGTCAAGGCCTTCCGGCTGGAGCAGAAGGGCCGCGGCCGGGCGCTGCGGACCGTCTGGTCCTCCTCGGACGCCCCGATCCTCGCGTACATGGACGTGGACCTGTCCACCGACCTGAACGCGCTGCTGCCGCTGGTGGCGCCGCTGATCTCCGGCCACTCGGACCTCGCGATCGGCTCCCGGCTCGCCCGTAGCTCGCGGGTGGTGCGCGGCGCCAAGCGGGAGTTCATCAGCCGCTCCTACAACCTCATCCTGCGCGGCTCCCTCCAGGCCCGCTTCTCGGACGCGCAGTGCGGCTTCAAGGCGATCCGCCGGGACGTCGCTCAGGTGTTGCTGCCGATGGTGGAGGACACCGGCTGGTTCTTCGACACCGAGATGCTCGTCATCGCGGAGCGGGCCGGACTGCGCATCCACGAGGTTCCCGTCGACTGGGTCGACGACCCGGACTCCACGGTGCACATCGTGAAGACGGCCACCGAGGACCTCAAGGGGGTGTGGCGGGTGGGCAAGGCGCTGGCCTCAGGCTCGCTGTCGCTGGACCGGATCACCCGGCCGTTCGGCGACGACCCGCGCGACCGCGACATCCAGGACGTGCCGAAGGGCCTGGCCCGCCAGCTGGTCGGCTTCTGTGTCGTCGGCGGTCTGTCGACGCTCTTCTACCTGCTGCTCTACAGCGGCTTCCGCGAGTTCTCCGGTTCGCAGATCGCCAACGCGCTCGCCCTGCTGGTCTCGGCGGTCGCGAACACGGCGGCGAACCGGAGGCTGACCTTCGGGGTGCGGGGCCGCGGCGGCGCCGTCCGCCATCAGGCGCAGGGCCTGGTCGTCTTCGGTATCGGCCTCGCGCTGACCAGCGGCTCCCTCGCCGCCCTGAGCGCGGCGACGTCCGACCCGGCGCACTCCACCGAGCTCGCGGTCCTGATCGCCGCCAACCTGGCCGCGACCGTCCTGCGCTTCCTGCTCTTCAGGGCGTGGGTGTTCCCCGACCGGCGCGAGTCGACGGTGGTCGCCTCGCACACCCCGGCCCCGCACACCCCCGCCTCGCCGACCTACTTCGCGGCGCCCGGGGCGCAGCAGCCGTACCACGCACCGCTGCCGACCCGCCCGCTGCCGACCCGCCCGACGCCGGACCGCTACGCCACGGCGCCGCAGTCGCCGTACACGACCGACCAGTTCCACGACCAGTTCCACGACCGGAACCACCACCGGAACCATGACCGGATCCACGACCAGTTCCGCGCCGGTGAGGCCGCGGACCGCCCCCGGGGGGACGCGACCGTGCGGCTGCAGCCGGTGCGCCCGACCGACACCGACCCTAGGAACACCCGATGACCATCCACACGGATCAGCCGGCCCCACAGGGTCCCGCCGCCTGGGGGCCGCCGACAGCCGGTACCGACACGGCCGTTCAGGAACCGGTGACCTCCCCGGCTCCGCCGCCCCCCGAGTCCGGTGAGCCTCGGCAGCCCCTCGTACGCAGACTGTGGCGCGGCCGGCCCGAGGACCCGCGCTGGGCGCGCCCCGCGTTCCTCGGCCTGCTGCTGGCGACGGCCGTGCTCTACCTGTACAACCTGAGCGCCTCCGGTTACGCCAACTCCTTCTACTCGGCGGCCGTCCAGGCCGGCACCAAGAGCTGGAAGGCGATGTTCTTCGGCTCGCTGGACGCGGGCAACGCCATCACCGTCGACAAGCCCTCGGCCTTCCTGTGGCCGATGGAGATCGCGGCCAGGATCTTCGGCCTGAACGCGTGGACGATCCTCACGCCCGAGGTCCTCATGGGCGTCGGCACGGTCGCGGTCGTCTACGCCTCCGTGCGCCGCCGGTTCGGTCCCGGGGCCGGTCTGATCGCGGGCACCGTGCTCGCGCTCACTCCCGTCGCGGCCCTGATGTTCCGGTTCAACAACCCGGACGCGATGCTGGCCCTGCTGATGGCGCTGGCCTGCCACTTCGTCGTCCGGGCCATCGAGGACGGCAGGACGAAGTGGCTGGTGTGGGCCGGTGTCGCGATCGGCTTCGCGTTCCTCGCCAAGACCCTGCAGGCCTTCCTGATCCTGCCGTCGCTGGCGATCGTGTACGCGGTCTGCGCGCCGGTGAGCCTGAGGAAGCGCTTCGGGCAGCTGGCCGCGGGGACGGGTGCGATGCTCGTGGCCGGCGGCTGGTGGGTGGCGATCGTCGAGCTGTGGCCGGCGTCCTCCCGCCCCTACATCGGCGGTTCGCAGAACAACAGCTTCCTTGAACTGACCTTCGGCTACAACGGACTCGGCCGCCTGAACGGCGAGGAGACCGGCAGCGTCGGCGGCGGTGGCGGCGGTGGCGGCACCGGCCAGTGGGGCGAGACCGGCTGGGACCGGATGTTCAACTCCGAGATCGGCGCCCAGATCTCCTGGCTGCTGCCCGCCGCGCTGATCCTGCTCGTGGCCGGCCTGGTGGCCACCCTCCCCCACTCTCGGCTTCGCTCGAGCGGGGGGACCCCCACGCTCAAGCGGACGTCCGTGACCCGCGGTCCGTTCCTGGTGTGGGGCGGATCGCTGCTGATCACCATGGTGGTGTTCAGCTACATGGCGGGGATCTTCCACCAGTACTACACGATCGCCCTCGCCCCCTACGTCGCCGCCGTGATCGGCATGGGCTCGGCGACCCTGTGGGAGAGGCGCGCCGAGACGTGGGCGTCGCTCACCCTCGCGGCCTCGGTCGTGGCGGCCGCGGCCTGGGGCTACGTCCTGCTCGACCGCACTCCCGACTACCTGCCCTGGCTGAAGTGGCTGGTCCTCATCGGCGGACTGGTCTCCGCACTCGGCCTGATCTTCGTGGCCAGGCTCGGCAGGCAGCTCGCGCTCGCCGCGGCGGGCCTGGGCATCGTGGCCGCGCTGGCCGGCCCGGCCGCGTACACGCTGAGCACGGTGAACTCCGCGCACACCGGCTCCATCCCGACGGCGGGCCCGGCGGGCGCGAGCATGATGGGCGGCGGCGGTGGCCGGGGCGGCGGTCCCGGCGGCGGTGGCGGCATGGGCGGCGGCATGCCCGGCCAGAACGGCCAGGGTCAGCAGAACGGCAACGGCAACACCCAGGGCCAGGGCCAGGGCAACGGTTTCCCGGGCGGCGCCGGCGGTACGGGTGGCGGCATGCCCGGCCAGAACGGCCAGGGCCAGCAGAACGGCAACGGCAGCACGCAGGGCCAGAACCAGAACCAGGGCGGCATGCCCGGCGGCGGCACCGGCGAAGGCGGCAGGGGCGGCGGCGGAGGCGTGGGCGGTCTGCTCAACGGCGCCACCGTGACCTCCGAGGCGAAGAAGCTGCTGGAGGCCGACGCCGACCAGTACACCTGGGCCGCGGCGGCCATCGGCGCGCAGAACGCCGCGAGCTACCAGCTGGCGACCGACGAGTCCGTGATGGCGATCGGCGGCTTCAACGGCACCGACCCGTCCCCGACGCTGGCCCAGTTCAAGCAGTACGTGGAGGACGGTGAGATCCACTACTTCATCTCGTCCGGCACGGGCGGCGGCATGGGTGGCAGCAGCGACGGCACGTCCTCGCAGATCACCACCTGGGTCGAGGCCAACTTCAAGAAGGTGACGGTCGGTTCGGCGACCTTCTACGACCTGACGCAGAAGGCGTAGACGGCCTGACGGCACGGGTGGGGGCGGTGGCCGCGGCCACCGCCCCCACCCGTGTGTCGTGACCGACAACCCTGTTGTACGCCGTATGGGAGCTGTTCTACGGTGTACAATATGACGACATCCCCCCAGGAACGAACGCCCGCGCAGGCGGAGCAGACGGGCGGCCATCCGCAGCGCTGGCTGATCCTCGGCGTCATCTGTCTCGCGCAGCTCACCGTGCTGCTCGACAACACCGTCCTGAACGTCGCGATCCCCTCGCTCACCCGGGAACTGGACGCGGGTACCTCCGACATCCAGTGGATGATCAACGCGTACTCGCTCGTGCAGTCCGGTCTGCTGCTCACCGCCGGCAGCGCCGCCGACCGCTACGGCCGCAAGAAGATGCTGATCGCGGGCCTCGCCCTGTTCGGCGTGGGCTCGCTGGTGGCCGGACTGGCCGACTCCACCGCCCAGTTGATCGCGGCACGGGCCGGCATGGGCGTCGGCGGCGCGTTGCTGATGACCACCACCCTCGCCGTGGCGATGCAGATCTTCTCGCCCGCCGAGCAGCCGAAGGCCATCGGCATCTGGGCCGCGGTGAACTCGCTGGGCTTCGCCACCGGCCCGCTCATCGGCGGCTTCATGCTGAACCACTTCTGGTGGGGAGCGATCTTCCTGATCAACCTGCCGGTCGCGGCGCTGGGCCTGGTCGCGGTCGTGGCACTCGTCCCCGAGTCCAAGAACCCGCGAGGCGACCGGCCCGACCTGCTCGGCGCCCTGCTGTCCACCATCGGCATGGCCTCCCTGGTGTTCGCGATCATCTCCGGGCCGGAGCACGGCTGGACGTCCGGCCGGGTGCTGACGTCGGGGGCCGTCGCGGTCGTGGTGCTGGGCGCCTTCGCGTACTGGGAGAGCCGGATCCCGTACCCCATGCTCGACATGCACTTCTTCCGGAACCGGCGGTTCACGGGTGCGGTCGCCGGCGCGGTGCTGATCACCTTCGGCATGGGCGGCTCGCTCTTCCTGCTCACCCAGCACATGCAGTTCGTCCTCGGCTACGGCCCTCTGGAGGCGGGTCTGCGCACGGCTCCGCTCGCGCTGATGATCGTGGCGCTGAACTTCACCGGTCTGGCGGCGAAGTGGTCGGCCAGGCTCGGAACCCCCGTCTCCATAGGGATGGGCATGACGGTCATGGCGGCGGGCCTCGTCTCGATCGCCACGATCTCCTCCGGGGGATACGGAGGCACGCTGCTGGGGCTGCTGCTCATCGGTGCGGGTGCCGCGGTCGCCAGCCCGGCGATGGCGCACGCGATCATGAGCTCCATCCCGGCGGAGAAGGCCGGGGTCGGCGCGGGCATCAACGGCACGGTGGCGGAGTTCGGGCAGGGCCTGGGCGTCGCGGTGCTCGGCGCCGTGCTGAACGCGCGGTTCGCGGCGCTGATTCCGGTGGCGGCTCTGTCGCTGCCGGGGGCGTTGGCCGAGGCGGGGTCGGCCGAGGAGAGGGCGCGTGTCACGGACGCGTTCGCCTCCGGCCTGGAGACCAGTCAGCTGGTGGGGGCGGTGGCCGTGCTGGCCGGGGGACTGGTCGCGGCGGCGTTGTTGCGGCGGGCCGAGCGGGCAGAATCCGCGTAGTGGCTCAGGCGGCTCGTCGCCGTGCGGCCGGGCCGGACGTGGCCGGTCGTCCGGTTCCACCCGCCTGTGGAGGGGCGCCTAAGCTGACCGGCGTTCGAGAGTGCAAGGAGAAGGTGCGCCATGGTCAAGGCAGCCAAGCGTCCGGCGCGGACCAGTGTCTGGCTGGAGGGCAAGGCGCGCCGGAGCGGACGCGGGGGCGGCCAGCCGTCCGGGCTCGACCGCGAGCGGATCACCGAGACGACGGTGCGGCTGCTGGACGCGGAGGGGCTGGCCAAGTTCTCCATGCGCCGGCTGGCAGCCGAGCTGAACGTCACGGCCATGTCCGTCTACTGGTACGTCGACACCAAGGACGACCTCCTCGAACTCGCCCTGGACGCGGTCTTCGGGGAGATCACCCTGCCCGACCCGGACGCCGACGAGGACTGGCGTGACCAGCTGAGCACGCTGACCCGCGGGTACCGGGCGCTGCTGGTCCGCCACCCGTGGCTGTCGCCGCTGGCCGGCACCTATCTCAACCTGGGCCCGAAGTACCTGGCGTTCGCCCGTGTCGTCCAGCGGGTCATCGGCAGGACCGGGCTGCCCGTGCACCGCATCACCGGGGCCATCTCGGCCGTCTTCCAGTTCGTGTACGGCTACGGCACCCTCGAGGGCCACTTCTTCGCCCGGGTCGCGGAGGCCGGGGTGAGCCCGGACGAGTACTTCCAGCACGCCGTCAGCACGGCGACGCAGGCCCCGGAGGCCACCGAGATCATCCAGGAGTCCAAGAAGATCATGGAGGCCCGCGGCGGCGACACGGTCGAGGAGATGCTGGAACGGGACTTCGAGTTCGCCCTCGAGCTGCTGGTGGCGGGGATCGAGGCGATGGTGGCGAGGGACGGCGGCGGGCGGTAGCGCGCGCTCAGTCCTCGACGAGCCGTGCCGGGAAACCGCCGGTGGCGACCGGCCCCCACCGCTGGGGCGTGACGCGGATGATCGACTTGCCCTGCTTCACCATGGCCGCCCGGTACTCGTCCCAGTCCGGGTGCTCCCCGGCGATGTTCCGGTAGTACTCCACGAGCGGCTCGACGGAGTCAGGGGTGTCGACGACCTCGGCCGTGCCGTCGATCTGCACCCACGGCCCGTTCCAGTCGTCGCTCAGCACGATGAGGCTGACCCGCGGATCCCGCTTGGCGTTCCGGGTCTTGGCGCGCTCGGGGTAGGTCGACACGACGATCCGCCCGGAGTCGTCGACCCCGCAGGTCAGCGGCGATCCCTGAGGGCTGCCGTCGGATCGGCGGGTCAGCAGGATCGCGTGATGCCGGGGGCGTACGAAGTCCAGCAACTCGTCGAGGGAGACGGCGGTATTGGTCGCGATGTTCGGTGCCATGGGCTCAGCCTAGGACCTGCTCGGTTCAGGGCCCGGCCTACGACTCCAGCGCCTCGGCGAGGTTGTCGTACACCGGCACGTCCCGCCGTGCCCCGGTCAGCTCCAGGACGCGGCGGGTCACGCCCTCGGGCGCCGTCACCACCCGGATCCGCGTCCGGGGGTGCAGGCCGCGGCGGACGTCCTCGACCAGACGCACGCCCTGGGAGTCCATGAAGTCCGTCCCGGTGAGGTCCAGGACCAGCAGCCGCAGCCGGTCGGAACGGGCTGTCACGGCGGACATGATGAGGGGGTACAGGAGCCCCGCGTTGCAGAAATCTATCTCCGCGGGCAGGGCGATAAGGGTGCAGTCGGGCAGATCGTGCACACCGCGCAGCTCGCACGGATTCGGGATGAAGGTCACAGCGCTCACCTGGTAGACGTTCGTCCGTGTTCCGGGGAGGCCACTTCCTGACCTGTCGGCCCCATTCCACCACGCCCGGGAGCGTGCCCGGAAGTGGCCGCGGCCTCCGTCGGCCGAACGTCACGTCGACGCAACAGAGCAGATAAAGTGCTGTCCGTCCTGTGCTCGCAGTCGGGAATGTGCTGCGGAGCTCTCCTGCGCGCGTCCGTTTGGTCGTGCACGCCGAAGAGGTTCGTGGTGGCTGCGTCCGACTTTCCTGATTTGCCCCGTTTCCCTGCCGGTTTCGAGCTGGCGGAAGCCCTGACGGTGGCGGCTCGGCAACTGCACGACACGGTCACCCCGCACAACACCATGCGCACCGCGGTCCGCCTCGCCGTCCACATCCTGCCCGGCGCCGAGCACGCGGGCATCTCCGTCATCGAGCGTCCCCAGCACCGTCGTACGGTCGCCTGGACCGACGAGGTCGTGCGCTCGGCCGAGGCCGGGTACGGGAGCGGGAGCGGCAGCGGCGGCGACGAGCACGCACACCCGGGGCGGGAGCAGACGCCGTACTGGGAGCATCTGTGGACCGCGCCCGTCGTGCGCCTGGAGGACAGCGAGGCGGACGACGGCGGGCTCCTGCTGGCCGAGCAGGGCCTGCGGTCGGCGCTGTCGCTGCGGCTGCGCGCCGAACGCCGCCGGCTGACCGTGCTCACGGCGTACTCCCGCAAGCCGCGCGCCTTCGACGAGGCCGCCACCCGCATCGGGCGGCTGTTCACCGCGCACGTCAGCCTGGCCCTCGACTCCGCGACCGTACGGGAGCAGCTGACGGAGGCCATGCGCACCCGGGACCTGATCGGACAGGCCACCGGGATCCTGATGGAGCGGATGGACATGGACGCGGCGGAGGCCTTCGACTCCCTGGTCAAGGCCTCGCAGCGGGAGAACGTCAAGCTGCGCGACCTCGCCCGCCGCATCGTCGACGCGAACAACGCCACCTGAGGCCGGGCACCCCGAAGGCGTTAACGGGCGTCGTCGGGATATCCGTACCTCCATGAGTCCTGATACGCCCGACACGCTGGAGATGGCCATCGTGCGCAGCAGCGGACTCGACACGCTGCTGCGGGATCTCACCGACCGCGCGGTGCAGTCGGTGCCCGGAGCGGCCGCGTGCAGCATCACGGTGCGCCGCGCCGACCGGCTGCTGACGCTGGCCGGCAGCAGCGGTCTGCCCAGCGGCCTCGACCAGCGCCAGTACGAGAACGGCTCGGGGCCCTGTGTGGAGGCCGCCGAGACCAACGAGGAGCAGTACGCGCCCGACCTGGAGGCGGAGACCCGCTGGCCCACCTACACGTCGTACGCCCTGTCCTCCGGCGTGCGCTGTGTGCTGGCGGTGCCGATCGACGTCGACGGCGAAAGAGGCGCCGCCCTCAACCTCTACGGGGTCGAGGCCGGGGCGCTCGGCAAGGGGCGGGACGCGGCCCGCGCGTTCGCCGCCCGGGCGGCCGACGCGATCAACGTCGCCCTGCGCGTCGAGCGCCGCCGCGAGTCCACCGCCGACGTGCGCACCGCGCTGCTCTCCCGCAGCGTCATCGACCAGGCGATCGGCATCCTCATGGCGCAGGAACGCATCGACGCCCGCATCGCCCTCGAACGCCTCCGCCGGGTCTCCCAGGACCACAACGTGAAACTCCGTGACCTGTGCACCGACTTGGTGGCCCGGGTGAGCGGCACCAACGAACGCAGGACACGCGAGAGCAACTGAACCTCTGCCGAGGGTCCGCCGGTTCCGTGTCCGTCAGTTCCGCCGGACGCCTGCGGGGTCGCGTTCCGACCCCCTAGCGTGATGCGTATGAGCGCGGAAGAGCTCGACCCCGAGGACCAGTGGCCGCTGCCGCCCGCCTGGATGTGGGACTGCGCCGAGTGCATCCGCCGCTACGAGGCGATGAAACACGTGCAGGCCGTCATCGCCGGCCTGACCGCCGAGGATCCCGGCGTGGACTGGGACGTGACGGACAGCATCGTCGCCACACAGATCAACCTCAGCCGGCACATCGCCGACGCGCACCGCGAGGCGCTGCCCGACTGGGACGACACCTGCGGGACCTGCGCCGACCACCGGACCACTCTGGAGCGGACCGGGCGACGGACGCCGGACCTGCTCCCGGGTGCGGTCATGGCCGCCGAGGAGCACCGCGCCCGCCACCTGTTCGCCCCGCCCCGCGTCGTCGGCCTCCTGTGACCGCCCGCAGCACCCGAACCGTCCGTCGCACCGCCCGCCCTACGCCTGCGGCAGTGACTCGCCCTGCACGGCCTGGATGTCCAGCTCCACCTTCAACGTGGTGCCGATCGCGGCGATGCCCGCCTGCACGACCTGGTTGTAGTCCATGGCGAAGTCCTCGCGCCGCAGCTGGGCCGTCGCCCGGAACGCCGCCCGGGTACCGCCCCATGGGTCCGCGCCGGTGCCCAGGTAGGCGAGGTCCAGGTCCACCGGCCGTACGACACCGTGCAGTTCCAGCTCGCCGTGGACCGTCCACCGGTCGGAGCCGGCGGCCGTCAGCCCCGTCGACCGGTAGGTGATCTCCGGGAACCGCTCCACGTCCAGGAAGTCCGCGGACCGCAGGTGCGTGTCCCGCACGGCGTTGCCGGTGTCGATGGAAGCGGCCCGGATGACCGCCTCCACCCGGGACTTGGTGACGTCGTCGGGGGCGACCTCGATGGAGGCGGTGAACTCGGTGAACCGTCCGCGCACGCTGGAGATCCCCAGGTGCTGGGCCACCGCCGCCACACCGGAGTGCGCCGGGTCGACGGTCCACGGCCCCGGGGGAGGCAGCTCGGTCCCGCCCTGCCGGGCCAGCGTCACGGTGCCGACCTCGGCCCGCCCGCTCGCGGTGACGATCGCACTGGCGGCGGCGGGCGCGTACCCGACCGCCGTGACGATGACGGTGTACGCGCCGGGCGCCAGCGCGGTCGTGTCCCGTACCGCCCCGTCGCCGTCGGCCTCGGCCCGCAGCACCTGCGAGCCGGTCGTGTCGGTCACCGTGACGACCGCGTGCGACACGGCCCATCCGTCCCGCGTGCGGATCTTCGCGGTCAGTCCCATCTCGCGCAACTCCTTGAATGAGACCGGCCCGTGGCGGTGCGCGCCTCCGCTCAGAGCGCGCACGCCGCCACGGGCCGGGGCTGAACTACTCGCCGGGGTGGGCGAGTTCGATGTCGTGGTCGTCGACTCCGCGACCGGACACGGTCAGCGCGGTCGCGACCGGCGGGTATCCCGTGGCGATCACGGTGTAGTCGCCGCCGTCCAGGTCGGTGAAGGCGTACGCCCCGTCCGCCCCGGTGGTGGCCGTCCCGGCCACGTTGCCCGCGGCGTCGACCAGCGTGACCCGCGCGTCCGCCAACGGACCGTGCGGTGCCCGGACGACGCCCTGGAGCAGGGCTCCGGCGTCGAGGTCCACCTCGACCCGGGTGACCCCGGTGCCGCCGATCTCGACGGGCAGGGCGCGCGGCCGGTGTCCGCCGGCGTTCACGGCGACGGTCACCGTCCCCGGCACCAGCTCGGTGAAGGAGAACTCGCCCTGCTCACCGGTGGCGGCGCTGGCCAGCAGGTCACCGCGCACGTCCGTCACGATCACCATGGCGCCCTCGACGGGCAGCCCGCTCTGCGCGGCCCGCACCACACCCCTCAGCCCGCTGGTGCCGCTGAGCAGGATGTCGTACGACACCGGCTCGTCGCCCACGACCACGGTGGACGCCTGCGGCTGGAACCCGTCGGCGGAGGCGATCAGGACGTACGAGCCGGTGCCCGGCGCGTCCACCGCGTAGGAACCGTCGGCCTGCGCGACCGACCGGCCGAGCTGGCGTCCGGCCAGCGAGATCAGCGTGACGGCGGCCCGCGGGACGGGCGCGCTCTCGGCGCCGCGGACGAAACCGTGGACCGGGATTCCGCCGTGACCGGCGCCGGAGGAGGAGGCGGGGGCCTCGACCGTGGCGACGGCCGCGAGCTTCTGCGTGCCCGCCCCACCGGCCTCGTCACCGGCCTGCGTGGTGGCGCCGGCCCAGCTCGGGACCCGCTCCTCGGCAGGCGATCCGGCGGTGGCGGCCGGAGCCGCCGCCTCCGCCTTGCTCTCCGCGGCCTGCGCCAGCGCGCCCGAGGTCCGCAGCGGAACCTCCTTGATGAACAGCGTGACGAAGAAGGCGATGAGTGCCATGGCGCCGGCGATCAGGAAGACGTCGGCGATGCCGTGCCCGTACGCGCTCTCCATGACCGTGCGCAGCGGCGCGGGCAGCGCGTCCATGTCGGGGATGCTGCTGGTGCCGGAGCCCGCGTCGGAGGCGGCCGAGGCGTACTTGGGGCCGAGGTCGGTGAGACCGTCCTTGACGTAGTCGGTGATCCGGTGGGCCATCACCGCACCCAGCGCGGAGACGCCCATCGCGCCGCCGAGGGAACGGAAGAAGGTCACCGTGGAGCTGGCCGCGCCGAGGTCGGCCGGTGCCACCTGGTTCTGCGTGGACAGGACCAGGTTCTGCATCATCATGCCGATGCCGAGGCCCATGACCGCCATGAAGATCGCGATCTTCCAGTAGTCCGTGTCGTACCGCATGGTGCCGAGCAGACCCAGCCCCGCGGTCACCAGGAAGCCACCGCTGACCAGCCAGTACTTCCACCTGCCGGTCTTGGTGATGACCTGGCCGGAGACCGTGGAGGAGACGAACAGACCGGCGATCATCGGGATGGTCATGACGCCGGACATCGTCGGCGACTTGTCACGGGCCAGCTGGAAGTACTGGCTGAAGAAGACCGTGCCGGTGAACATCGCGACGCCCACGAAGAGCGAGGCGACGGAGGACAGGGTGATGGTGCGGTTGCGGAACAGCCGCAGCGGGATGATCGGCTCGCTCGCCTTGGACTCGACCAGCACGAACAGCAGGCCCAGGAGGACCGAACCGCCGACCATCGCGTACGTCTGCCACGAGATCCAGTCGTACTTGTCACCGGCGAAGGTGACCCATACCAGCAGCAGGGACACCGCGGCGGAGATGAGGAACGCGCCGCTCCAGTCGACCTTCACCTCCCGCTTCACGACGGGCAGGTGCAGGGTCTTCTGCAGCACGATCAGCGCGATGACCGCGAACGGCACACCGACGTAGAAGCACCAGCGCCAGCCGAGCCAGCTCGTGTCGGTGATGACACCGCCGAGCAGCGGGCCGCCGACGGTGGCGACGGCGAAGGTCGCGCCGAGGTAGCCGGAGTAACGCCCGCGCTCACGCGGGGAGATCATCGCGGCCATCACGATCTGCGCGAGGGCGGAGAGGCCGCCCACGCCGATGCCCTGGACGACCCGGCAGGCGATCAGCATGCCGGCGTTCTGCGAGAGCCCGGCGGCGGCCGATCCCAGCACGTAGACGACCAGCGCTATCTGGACGAGCGCCTTCTTGCTGTACAGGTCGGAGAGCTTGCCCCACAGGGGCGTGGCCGCGGTCATGGACAGCAGCGCGGCGGTGACGACCCAGGTGTAGGCGGACTGGCCGCCGCCCAGGTCGCCGATGATCTCGGGAAGGGCGTTGGAGACGATCGTCGACGACAGGATCGCGACGAACATGCCGAGCAGCAGCCCGGAGAGCGCCTCCATGATCTGCCGGTGTGTCATCTGGACGCCGTCCGGGGTGCCTCCCCCGTGCTTGGCGTGAGCCCGCACACCGGCTGGTGTGGTCGTTGCCATGGGCTTCCTTCTCTTACTTGGTGATCGCGGGTGTACGGGGGGTCTGTTCGAGCACGGGTGCGGTGGGCGGCCTCGGCTCGGTGTCGGAGGGGAGCGCGGGGTGCGAGGCGTGCGGGACGCGGCAGTCGTCGAAGCTCGCCCTGAGCCGGGCCATGAGCGCGGTCAGCTGGGTCACCTCGTCCTCGCTCCAGTCGCCCAGCCGCTCGGCGAGCATCCGGCAGGTCAGCCGGGACATCTCCGCCAGCCGGGCCTCGCCCGCGGCGGTGAGACGCAGGATGCGCGAGCGCTTGTCCGCCGGGTCGGGGGAGCGGTCGATCCAGCCGCGTTCGGCGACGTGGGCCACATGCCTGCTGGTGACCGACATGTCCACGGCGAGCAGCTCGGCGAGCTTGCTCATGCGCATGTCCCCGTGACGGCCCAGCAGGGTCAGCACGGCGGCCGAACCGCTCGGGCAGTCGGACGGCATGATCCGTCCCATCTCCCGCTTCACGGCGCCGAAGGCGCTGAACTGACGGATCAGCTCCTCGTACTGCGCCTGCTCGGCCATCACACCTCCCGTGTTCGTTGCTTAGGGCAACCATAGGAGAGGTTGGTTGTAGCAGGCAAATAAATCCGGGGTGGTCGCGCCCAAAAACTTGGCAAAGGCAAGTATTGCGACCGTAAACGCACAGGTGAGGGGATGAGGTGCGGACCCGGAGCCCGCACTTGGGCCACACCCCCGGATTCGCTAGTGTCTCGGGGCATGGCTAACACCCAGGGCCCCCAGGGCAACCACGACCCCGCCGGCAGCACCCAGATGTTCCGCGCGTTCGTCGACGAGGCCCCGCCGGGGAGCCGGCAGCAGGCCGCCTCCTCGAGCGGACCCCGCCTCGGTCTGATCATCGGCGTCGTGGCCGCCGTCGTGATCGTCGCGGCCGTGGCCTGGCTCGCGCTGAAGTAGGCACTACCGGCGGACGGACACGTCCCTCGTCCTCCTGTGCACCCTCCCTCCACTCCCGGCTGTGCTCGGGTGGGGGGAGCGTGCGTATGCGACCGATACGCCCCCGGACGGACGACGGCCGCCGACGCGCCCGGCAGGGCGCACCGACGGCCATGAGTCCGTCCGGGACGTGACGCTCGAAGTGTCGCGCCGTGGTGGCCGACACCCCGTCACTCCGACACCCCGTCACACACGAAGCCTCGGAACCCGACGTGCGTCAGTCGGAGATGAGGCCTTCGCGCAGCTGCGCCAGCGTGCGCGTCAGCAGCCGGGAGACGTGCATCTGGGAGATGCCGACCTCCTCGCCGATCTGGGACTGGGTCATGTTGGCGAAGAAGCGCAGCATGATGATCTGCCGCTCGCGGGGCGGAAGCTTGGCCAGCAGGGGCTTCAGCGACTCCCGGTACTCCACGCCCTCCAGAGCCGTGTCCTCGTAGCCGAGGCGGTCGGCCAGGGAGCCCTCGCCGCCGTCGTCCTCGGGGGCCGGGGAGTCGAGCGAGGAGGCGGTGTACGCGTTGCCGACCGCGAGGCCGTCGACGACGTCCTCCTCCGACACGCCCAGCACGATGGCGAGTTCCGCCACGGTCGGCGAGCGGTCCAGCTTCTGGGAGAGCTCGTCGCTGGCCTTGGTGAGGGCGAGCCGCAGCTCCTGGAGCCGGCGCGGGACGCGGACCGACCAGGACGTGTCGCGGAAGAACCGCTTGATCTCGCCGACGACCGTCGGCATCGCGAACGTCGGGAACTCGACGCCCCGTTCGCAGTCGAAGCGGTCGATCGCCTTGATCAGGCCGATGGTGCCGACCTGGACGATGTCCTCCATCGGCTCGTTGCGGGAGCGGAAGCGGGCGGCCGCGTAGCGCACCAGCGGGAGGTTGAGCTCGATGAGGGTGTCCCGTACGTACGCGCGCTCGGGGCTGTTCTCGTCGAGTGCGGCGAGCCGCAGGAAGAGGGAGCGGGACAGGGTGCGGGTGTCGAGAGCTCCCGAGGTCGGGAGGGCCGGGGCCGTGGCCGGCGCGGCCTCGACGGCCGTTACGTCGTCGAGCGCTGGCGCAGGCTCGCTCTTCGTGAGCGTGAGCACCTTCGAGCTGCCCTGATCTGCGGACATGCCACCCCCTTTGGGTCGCGGGACGGTCGCGGCGGACGCTCCATTCGCGGAACGCCAGCCCTCACCTGAATACCGGCGCCGAAGCCCCGGCAAACGCGCTTCCGGCAGAATGTCACATGTCGGCAACACGCTGTAGTGACATGTCGACATGCGAGACGCGAATACGCCCTGGAAGAAGGGGGTCTGACGGTGTTTCGGCACAGAAGAGCCGGGATCCGCGCTGGTGAGCGATTCAGTCCTGCAGGTGACCGCTCGATCCTCTATACGGTTACGCGTCGATCCGGTTCGCGGAGCGCAACCGCTGGAAGCTACGCGCGAGTAGCCGCGAGACGTGCATCTGGGAGACGCCGAGTTCCGCGCTGATCTGAGACTGGGTGAGATTGCTGTAGTAGCGCAGCAGAAGAATGCGCTGTTCCCGTTCCGGCAACTGCACCAGCAGATGCCGTACGAGATCCCGGTGCTCCACGCCGTCGAGGGCCGGGTCCTCGTAGCCGAGCCGGTCCAGCAGGCCGGGCAGCCCGTCACCCTCCTGGGCGGCCTCCAGGGAGGTGGCGTGGTACGACCGTCCGGCCTCGATGCAGGACAGCACCTCGTCCTCGGTGATGCGCAGCCGTTCGGCGATCTCGGCGGTCGTCGGGGTGCGTCCGAAGGCTGTCGTGAGGTCCTCGGTCGCGCTGTTGACCTGCACCCACAGCTCGTGCAGCCGGCGCGGTACGTGGACCGTGCGGACGTTGTCGCGGAAGTACCGCTTGATCTCGCCGACGACGGTGGGCATCGCGAAGGTCGGGAACTGCACGCCCCGGTCCGCGTCGAAGCGGTCGATGGCGTTGATGAGGCCGATGGTGCCGACCTGGATGACGTCCTCCATCGGCTCGTTGCGGGAGCGGAAGCGGGCGGCCGCGTAGCGCACGAGCGGGAGGTTGGCCTCGATGAGTGCCCCGCGCACCCGGTTGTGCTCCGGCGTGCCCGGCTGCAGTCCCTTGAGCTGGGCGAAGAGCACCTGGGTGAGTGCCCGGGTGTCGGCGCCGCGGCTGCGCGCCGGGGCGGCTGTCGGGGTGGCTGCCGCGGTGGCGGCCACAGTGGCCGCGGGGGCTGCCGCGGGGGCTGCCGCGGGGACGGCCGCGGGGACTTCGGCGACTTCCTGGGGCGGCGCGGTACTGGCCGACACGGTCAACGCCACCTCTTCATCGGTCTTCATCGGACTCATCGGTCAACTCATCCGTCAAAAGCGGTCATAGCATCACAAGACATGTGCACTGTGTGCAAGCACCGCATAACACCGTGTTGAGTGAAGAGTTGGGGCGTGGGACGCGGAAAGGCCCCCCGCCGTTCCGGCGGAGGGCCTCGAGGAGAGGGGGCTCGGTGAGCGCGGGGGCTCAGTACTCGTAGTCGGCGATCACCCAGGTGGCGAACTCGTGCCACAGGGTCACGCCCGCCTGGTGGTCCGGGTGCTCGACGTACCGGCGCAGCGCGGGCAGGTCGTCGAAGCCCGAGTTGATGGCGAAGTCATGGGCGATGGGGCGGTCGCTGAGGTTCCAGCCGAGCTCCCAGAAGCGGATCTCGGGGATCTTGCCGTCGAGCGCGCGGAAGGCCTCGACACCCTTCACGACCCGCGGGTCGTCGCGCTCGACGCCGTCGTTGAGCTTGAAGAGGACGAGGTGGCGGATCATGTGCGCTCCTAGCTGCCGCGCCGCTACTGCGCCCCGTCGGAGACCCAGGTGAAGAAGTCCCCGACCGCCTTGGCGGCGTCCGATATGCCCTCGAACCCTATCTGGACGTAGTCCGCGGCCTTGGCCGGGTCCGTGATGATCACATAGAGCACGAAGACCACGACCACGTAGACGGCGATCTTCTTCGAGTTCACCGCCATTGCGGCCTCCCCTGTCTCCCCTGTCACTGATGCGCCCGACGAGCGCACATGATCGCACGAAGGGCCCCGTCTTTCGACGGGGCCCTTCTCAAGCGGTAGCGGAGGGATTTGAACCCTCGGTGACTTGCGCCACACTCGCTTTCGAGGTCTGTTCGTACTGATCAGACCATGATCCGGAGCCGTTCAACCTCGTTCATTCCCGTACGCGTGCCCGTGGCGTGAACCGCTGTGAACGACGGTGGACGGGGATGAATGAGACGGAAACTGAGACGGAGCGCTACCGGCTGACCAGCGCGTTAGCGCCTCTGAAGCGGTACCCCGACGGGCGCGGCCGCGTCCCCGTGCTGCCCCTGGCGGAGGCCGACGGGCAAGAGGTCGTCGGGCATGGTGACTTCACCCGCCGGTCGCTGCGCGAGCCACCCCGAGCGCCTGTGTGACGGAGCCTCAGTGCGGACGTGCTGAAAGCCCAGCCGCTCGTAGTAGGCGTGCAACCCCGTGTTCGTGCGCCACGTGTCGATGCGCACCCAGCTTCGCCCTTCCAGCGCTGCAAGGCGGGACATCCAGTCGATGACTCGTGTGCCCAGATGCCGCCCCGACGCTTCGCGCGCGACGATCAGTTTGTAGAGGTACAGCGCTGCCTCCGGACGGTCGGAGTCCTTCCAGAAGTCTCGGTCAACGGGGCCCCGGCTCACGGTCGCGAGCACTTCGTCATGCTCGCCGACCACGACCCATGCGCGCCCCTCATCTATGCTGGCGCGCCATTTCGCGATGGCGCGTTCACCGGTCTCCGCGTCGCTCCACTGATCCGTTCCTTTGGTGCGTAGCCACCCCTCGGCCTCTGTTCGGAGAGCCAAAAGGGCTGGTACATCCTTCGCCGCTGCGGGGCGAAGGTACTCAGTCGGCGCTGACTTCATAGAGGATCTTGTGCCTGTCTCCGGGGAGGATGGTGACCATGCAGCGGAGGGGACGGCCGTCCGCGTCATAGCCTGTTCGGGTGTGCTCTGCGATCGGTGTAGCCGCAGGGAGGGCAAGTAGCGCGGCCTCCTGTCGAGTCGGCATACGGACTGAAATCTCGTCCCTGTACTTCGCTTGCACAAGTCCCACAGAAGCCAGAACGCCGCCGGGCGCCGAGACGTCGCGCGGCTCCATCAAAGGTGTGCCGGTCACGAGTTCCTGCGGGAAGTACGAGTCGGCGAGAGCGTAGGGCCGGTTGTCTATGTACCGGACACGCTTGCGCGCCACGGCCAAACCGTCTGCGGGCAGTTCGAGGCATTCGCGTACGTGGGCGGGCGGCTCGACGATCGACACCGTGATGTCTTGGCGGGGGGCGTTGCCGTTCTCCGCAATGGCGCTGGCCCACTGGTCACCGGCGGTTCGTCCTTCGACCGCAGTGGCGTGGCGGCTCCGACTCTCCAGAGTGGTCCAGTTCCAAACGACGGGCGGATAGTCCTCGCGGACGTACTTCCCCTGCCCCTGCCCCGTGACGACTAGGCCCTCTTCGACCAGGAGGCGGACGCCGGCGCGGATGGTCTCGCGGCTGTAGCCGTACTGGCTCATCATCTTCGATTCGCTGGGGAGCGCTGCGCCCCCCGCCAAATGCCCGGACTCGATCTGTTCGCGCAGGTCATAGGCGACTTCCTGCGCCTTCGTCATGCCGCGTCGCACCGGTAATGCGCCTCCTCTACTCCGACTCCTCCATACAAGTTAGACCAGGGGGCTTGACTCTCCAAGCGCGGCTCGTGCAGTCTCTTGCTCAGCGGCACTCCTCCAGACAAGTTAGACGGGGTGTCACGTACAGCACTGCGGTACAGGTGCGCCCGGAGGAAAGCCCGCAGGGGTGAGTACGAAGGAAGCGTTCGTTGGTTGAGAACTCAACAGAGTGTCGAAGTAAGACCATCGCCCCCGCTCGCAGCGGTGGGCGAGCGCGTACGGGTTCGTCCTGTGCGCGGTACAGCACGACCGACGCCCGCAGCGGTTCTGCGGGCCGGTTGCCTCCCCTGCTCGTCTCGTACGAGCGGGGCTGAGGGGAGCCGGAACATCCCTTCGCTTCCTTGGAGTCCTCAATGACCGCTGTTGCCGTGGAGATCGTTTCGTTCGGCTACCTGCACGACGCCCCGCCGGCCGCGCATCTGACCATCGACCTGCGTCACCACTTCCGCGACCCGCACGTGTCGCCGGAGCTGCGGTACATGACCGCCGATGACGAGCCGGTGCGCACGGCGGTGCTGAACACCCCCGGTATCGCCGCCCTGGTGGAGGCGACCGCGACGGCGGTTGCCGCGTTCGCGGCCGGTCCCAGCGCCGGAACCGTCACGGTCGCCGACGGATGCGCCGGCGGCCGCCACCGCGCCCCGACCTTCGCCCGCGCCCTCGCTGACCGGCTCAGCGCGGCCGGCCACCGGGTCACCATCCGCCACCGGGACATGGCCAAGGACGTCGTCCAGCGCTGACGACTGCCCGCGTCGCAGGCCCCGGCCTGCGGCAAGGGGAGCCGGACAGACCGGCCCGACACCACCAGCCAGCCAGCCAAGGGAGCCACACCCATGAGCAAGCGCGACGAGAACAAGAACAGTGTCGTCATCGTCCAGAACGGCGGGACGGGCAACACGATCACGACCGAGTCCGCTTCCAGCAGCACGACCCACACGGTCGTCCAGACCGGCGAGGGCTCACGGATCATCCACGGCGGCAACCCCGGCGGTATCAGCCAGACGTTCTGACGGCTGCCCGCCCCGCCCGTCCCGCACGGGCGGGGTCGAGGGGAGCCGGCACAGACCGGACCCGACCGACACCGACTTGAGGAGCGTTCATGTCCAGCCACCCCAGCGCCGACGACATGCGCCACTACATCTCCGAGACGGCCCGCCTCGCCGCCGACACCCCGGCAGACGACCCGCGCCACCAGCACTACCACGAGCAGATCAACAAGGTCATGGACCAGATGGACCGCGAGGGCGGCGTCTCCTACGGCCTCAAGTAACAGGCCACCACCCCCAGCACCATCGCCCCGGCATCCAGCCGCGAGGGCGCCGCATCGACTGCGGCCCGGGGCACTCCAGCCGCCCTCTGCGGCTGCGCCGCACCTGTGCGGCTTCCACCCCCAACGGCGCGCGCCCCCGGAGTTGCAGCTCCGGGGGCGCTGTTCGGGCCGTTCCCTGTGAGAGGACACACGACCCAATGAGGCACATCGTCACTGTTCAGGAAGCTGTTACCGCGTTCGCCGACTTCATGGAGCCGACCAACGCGGAGTTGGACGCGATCGAGCAGGAGATGCCCGTGATCCTCGCGGGTGTCGACCTGGTCGACGCGCAGATCATCGCCCTCGACCGCACGCCGAACGAGGTCGACAACCGGCGCATCCGCCGGGCCCGCCGACGGGTGCTCGCCGCCCGCCGCGAGCTGGCCAACCAGACGGCCGGCGCGAGCCTGCCGGGGGGTGCCGCGTGATGGCCCGCTTCGACCTCACGCCACTCGACCGCTGCCCGGCCGCGCACCCCGAGGACCCGACGCCCTGCGGCGGCCCGGTCGTCGTGACCATCGTCGACAAGGAGAACGCCGGCGCGGACGGATGCGAGCACCACGCCGCCCGCATGCTGGCCTCGATCACCGGCGCTCGCCCGATCGCCAAGCCGGACGCCCCCGCCGGGGTGGCCCTGCGCATCTTCCGCGCCGCGCACCACACCCACCCCTTCCCGTGGCTGGAGGGCCGGTCATGAGTCTTCACCGCAAGGGCCGCGCCGCCCTGGTGCTCGCCCTGGTCGCCGTGGTCGGCATGGCGTTCCGGGTGTCCTGGAACGCGCTGCGGGACATCGCCGGCGCGGTTGGCGCCGACGACACCGCCGCCATGCTGTACCCGTTCGTGGTCGACGGCCTGATGGCGCTCGCCCTGATCGCCACACTCGTACTCACCGGCGACGCCCGCCGCTTCGCGCTGCGGGTACTGGGCGCCTACACGATCGCCTCCCTGGTCCTCAACTACGTGCACGGGCTAGTCCCGGAGCTGCACGGCCGCACGGTCGACTGGGGACGACTGGCCGACTGGGACCCCGCGAACTGGGCCCTGGTCCTGCTGGCCACCTCCCTGCCGGTCGGGTCGATCTACTTCGGTTCCGACCTCGTCGCCAAGGTGCTGCACCACCGCCCCGCCCCGATCCCGGCCACGGCCGCGAATATGGAGGAATCCACCGAGACCGAGAGGAAACGGTCTACGGCTGACCTCGAGGAATCGACTCCGCCGCAGATCACCGCGCCGGTAGTGCGGGTCCCCGACCGATCGCCGGTCGACCACCGCAAACCGGCACTCGCCCTCAAGCCCCTCCCGCAGATCGACCCCGCACCGATCGCCCCGATCGAGCGGCGGGCGGTGGCGGCGGAGTCGACCCGACCGCGACGCGCGACCGGCCGCGTTCCGGCCGCCGCGAAGTCGACCCGACCCAAGCGCACCCCGGAACAGTTGCTCACCGAGGCACGCACGGCGACCGCCGGCCTGCCCGACGAGAAGGTGACCGCCGAGGGCATCCGCCGCGAGATCCACACCTCTCCGGTCAACGCCCGCATGCTGCGTGACGCCCTGCTCGCCGAGCGGGCCGCCGCCTCGGCCGTCTGATGAGTGCCTTGCCGGTCTACCGGTGGCGCCTCGCCCCGGACGGCTACGCCACCCGCCGCCAACTCCGTGCGCACGGACTGCGTCCCGGCGGGCAGTGCGTCGCCGCGCAGCTCGAACGCCCCCGGCGGCGCCGTCCGCCGCTGGTCGCCTACCTCTACCGCATCGACCTCGCCCTGCCGGTCCGGCCGATGACCCCGGCCCGGTGGGCAGCGCTCGCCGCAGCGAACCGGGCCCGCCGAATCTGCCCCGCGTGCGGACGCGATGCCGGATACGTCATCCCCACCTCGCTCGGCACCTGCGTGCCCTGCGCCTACCCCGACCCGGACGGGTCCGAAGGGAACACCTGATGGGCAACTCCGACATCCGCCGCCTTGACCGCGAGATCCGGGCGACCACGAAGAAGCTGGAAGCGGTCCGCCGGGGCGAGTGGTGGCCGCTGACCGGCCGCGAGCGTGCGGCGATGGCCCGCGCCCTGGCCGGCGGTGGCTACCGCGTCGCCCGGGGCCGCAGCGCGGACCGTGCCGAGCAGCAGATGGACACCACCGGCTCCGCCGCCGAGATGCGGCTGAACGCGGAACTGACCGCCCTGCACGGCGAGCGGCAGCGCCTGATCACCGAGGCGGCCCGCGCTAAGGCCAAGAAGAAGTCGTCCGGCTGGTTCTGACCAGCCCGCCCCCTTACGCCGGGGTGGCCGCTCTTTCCACGGAACCGACCACCCCGGCACTTCCTCACTCCCGCCCCGCGAAGGGCAGTCAGGAGCAGTTCCAGCATGTCTGAGAACGTCGTTCACCTCCACAAGCCCACCGACCCCCCGACCGACGGGACGGCACCGACGGTGCTCACCGTCGTGCCAGACGCCCCGCCGGCGCCGCCCGTACCGCTATGGGTGCGCTCCGGGCGTGCGGTCAAGAGCGCCGTCACTCACGAGACGACCAAGACCACTGTCCGCGCGGTGGCCCGTCACAGCCTCTACACCCTCAACGGCGGGCGGATCGTGGCCCGTCGCACCTGGGACGGCCGTACCGGGTCCCGCTACGAGCGGATGATCCGCGCGGCGGAAGCCGCGGGGAACCTGGAAGCGGCCGAAGAGTGGGAGGAGCGGTTGCAGCGTTTCCGCGCCGCCCGCCACCACCGCCGCATGGACCTCCTGCACTCGCCCGTGGAGGCCGCCAAGGGCGTGGCCGTCGGCGCCGGCATGAGCATCGGTGTCCTGGTCGCCCTCGGAGTCGTCATGGCCATCAACAACGGCCACGTCGGCGACGTCATCACCCCGCTCGCGGCCACCATCGACTTCATCGCCCTGCTCATCCGCATCGTGCAAGTCGTATGGGGCCCGCTCATCACGATCGGCCCGTTCCTCGCCCTGCTGGCCTTGTGGGCGGTCGGCAGCAAGCAGCAAGCCGCACCCGCGTGGGCGCTGCCCGCCAACGTCCGCTCGGGTGAGGGTGAGCCGATCACGCCGTCCATCGTGGTCAAGGCCCTGCGCGACCTCGGAGTCCCGGCGCTGCGCAACGCCATCAAGGAAATGGGCGACGCCGGCGCGAGCATGCTGGGACCGATCCGGATCGCCGGATGCGGCGTCGAGGTCGACGTCACCCTCCCGTCCGGGGTGGCCACGAACGAAGTGCAGAACAAGCGGCGCAAGCTCGCCGAGAACCTCACCCGGCATGAGCACGAAGTGTTCGTAACCATCCCGCAGGCCGCGCGGACGGTGCGGCTGTGGGTCGCCGACTCCGGAGCTCTGGACGAGCCGATCGGGCCGTCCCCGCTGGTCACCGACGAGACCATCACCGCCGACTACGCCAAGGGCCGCGCCCCGTGGGGTCAGGACCTGCGCGGCGACGCAGCCGCACTGAGCCTGTATCAGCGACACCTCCTCATCACCGGCTTGTCCAACCAGGGCAAGACCGCCGCCCTGCGGTCGCTGGCTCTGTGGGCGTCGCTGGACAGGCGGGTGGAGTTCCGCATCGCCGACCTCAAGGGCGCCGGTGACTGGGCCATGTTCGACGGGCTCGCCACCGTGCTGATCCAGGGGCCGACCGATGAGCACGTGATCGAGGCGACCGAGATGGTCGAGGGCCTGGTCGAGGAGATGAACCGCCGCATCGCCGCGCGCCAGGCCGACCCCACCGTGGTGTTCGACCCGCTGATCGGCATCGTCGACGAAGCACAGGTGGCGTTCATGTGCCCGGCCGTGGACGACGAGAAGCGGCCCTACGGCGGCTCCAAGGCCACGTCCCGCTACTTCATGGGCGTGCGCAAGGTCCACAACCAGGGCCGTGTGGTCGACGTGCTCATGTACGAGGGGACGCAGGACCCCACCGACCAGAACCTTCCCAAGCTGGTTCGCGAGGGCGCGCACACCCGTGCATCGCTCGCGCTGGGCACCGAGGCACAAGCCGTCATGGCCCTCGGAGAGAAGGCCGTCAACGGCGGCGCCGCCCCGCACCTGCTGCGCCAGGGCCTCGACAAGGGGACCCTCGTGGTCGCCTCCGACGGCATCGAGATCCCCAAGGGACAGTCGTCCATCACCGTGCGCACCCACTTCATCGGCGACGACGACGCCAAGGCCATCACCGACCGCGCCAAGACCCTCCGCGCCGGCGTCACCACCCTGCACAGCATCGAGCGGGGCAAGAAGCGCGACCCGCTCGCCGACATCCTCACCGTGTGCGGGGACGACAAGCGCGTCCTCACCCAGGACGTCATCAAGCGGCTCGCCGTCCTGGCCCCGGACGCCTACGACGGCTGGTCGTTCGGCGACCTCACCCGCCTCCTGGAGGGCGACGGAGTCGAGGCGTACAAGTCGCACGGCCGCATGATGATCCGCCGCGACGACGTCGGCCGCGCCCTCGACAACCGCGACGCCGACGGTTCCGCTTCCGCCTCCCAGTAGCGGGGAGGCGCACCCTTCCGCCACGGGGAGGCGGGGAGAACTCCCCAACCGCCTCCCCGGGCCGCCTCCCCCACGTTGATCAGCGAAAACACCGATTCGGGGAGGCGGGGAGGCCCGCAGGTCAGCACCCCTGAAACCCCCTCCACACGCCACCCCCAAGGGGGTGCCGTTGCCTCCCCGACCAAACCCCGGAAAGGATTCCGCATGTACCCCGACCACACGAACCACGCGCCCGTTCAGCGGGCCGTGGAAGTCCACCAGCCCACCCCGCTCCCGCCCGCCGTCGCGTACCCGGCGCCGGTCGTACCCGTCCAGCCGGGCACGGTGCCGGCGGTCGCGAGCGTCGTCCTGCCGGACGGCCGGATCGTCACCGGCTACGCCATCGACCACGCCCGCCCAGAACCGGTGGCCGCCAAACCGGCCGTCTCCCGCACGGCCGTGAACGTCGCCCTCGGAGGCGTCGGGTTCCTCGCGGTGTGCGGCGGGCTCCTCCTGCTCACCTCGTTCATCGCCGCGCTCACCGCGTTCATCACCCAGCTCATCACCCTCGCCGCCGTCATCTTCGGCGGATGGATCGCTGTCCAGGTCTTCCGGGCCGACGGACACACGGGCGAAACGACGGTCAACATCCGCAAGGCCGTGATCAAACGCAACCACTTCCACGGCTAGCTACGCCAAGGGCGGCCCCCCTCTCGCCAAAGAAACGGGGCCGCCCTTGTCATCCAGCACGCGCTTATCGAACTGGAGACATCCAGCATGACCCATGACGCTCATTCCGCGCTGCTGCATGCGGCGCTGGACGCCGCCGAACGTGGCTGGCACGTCTTCCCGCTCCGTCCCGGCACGAAGCGCCCCGCCCTCCACGGAGAGCAGCGCTGCCCCGGCACCGGGCCCTGCGCCAGTGGGCACCGGAAGTGGGAGCAGCGGGCCACGACCGACCCGGACCGTATCCGCGCGACGTGGGCACGGGCGCCGTTCAACGTCGGTATCGCCACCGGCCCTTCCGGGCTGCTGGTCGTCGACCTGGACGTGCCCAAGGACCACAGCAGTTCGGACACGCCTGACGGCGCGACGACCTTCGCAGCGCTCTGCGAGCGTGCCGGGCACGCCGTCCCCGCCACCTACCGCACCCGGACCGCGAGCGGCGGTGAGCACCTGTACTTCACCGCACCGCCCGGTGTCCGGCTGGCCAACACCGCCCGCACGGTGGCCGCTTCAGTCGATACCCGCGCATGGGGCGGCTACGTCGTCGCCGCCGGCAGCACCACCTCGACGGGACCCTACGAAGCTCTGTGCGGCCCTGAGGCTGTCGCTGTGCCCGGATGGCTGCTGAGCATCCTCCGTCCGGCCCCCAAAGTCTCTGAGGCGCCGTCAGTGGCCACGATGGGGCAATCTCGCCGATATGCGGACGTAGCACTCGCCCGTGAGGCTCAGACCGTGGCGGGCGCCGTACACGGCGGGCGCGAGGCCGCGTTGTTCCGGGCCGCACGCGCCCTGGGGCGGTTCGTCGCGTGGGGCGACCTCTCCCGGCACATGGTCGAGCAGGCTCTTCAGGAGGCGGGAGAGGCGGCCGGCCTCACCGTCGCCGAGTGCCGCTCCACCCTCCGCAGCGCCCTCAACTGGTCCATCGCCCACAACCAGCGGCGGAGGACGGCATGAGCACCCCTCTCCGCCCCTCCCTGAAGAGCGTCACCACCACCCCGTCCGACCCGGCTGCCGCTCCACAGGCTGTGGACACGAAGGCCGTAGGCGCCCCGAAAGGTGCCGCCCGCAAGGGCGTCGTGACAGCCCTTCGCTCGAACCGGCACACGGTCACCGACCCGACACCGGACCGGCCCGGTATCCGCATCTCCGCCCCGCCGGTCTACCGCCACCACTACGACGGTGCCCGCTGGTCCAAGCGATACGGCAGCACCCCCACCGCCGCCTACGCCTGCCCCTGCGGAGAAACCGGCACCGCCACCGGCCCCGAGGACGTGGCCTCGCTGGTCGCCGACTACGACGCCCACAAATCCGCCTGCACCGGAACGCCCGCCGCACCCGCCGAAGGGAGGACCGCCGCATGACCACCACCATCGACGGCGCCGCGCTGCTGGACGAGGTGGAAGCCTTCCACCGCCGCTTCAACGTCTTCCCCACCGACGCCGCGTTCGTCGCGGTCGCCCTGTGGGACGCGCACGCCCACCTGCTCGACTGCTTCGACTCCACCCCCCGCATCGCCTTCCTGTCCCCGGAACCGGGGTCGGGCAAGACACGGGCACTGGAGATCGTGGAAACCCTCGTGCCGCAGCCCATGACGGCCGTCAACGCGTCCGCCGCCGCCCTGTTCCGGTCCGTCTCCGGGGCCAACGGCAAGCCCACGATCCTGTTCGACGAGATCGACACCGTCTTCGGCCCGAAGGCGGGGGACAACGAGGAACTGCGCGGGTTCCTCAACGCCGGTCACCGCCGCACCGGGGTCACCTACCGGTGCATCGGCGACGGAGGCAACCAGACCGTTCAGGCGTTCCCCTCGTACTGCGCGGTGGCCGTCGCCGGTCTCGGCTCGCTGCCCGACACGATCCTGACCCGCTCCGTCATCATCCGCATGCGCCGCCGAGCCAGGAACGAGACGGTGGAGCCCTTCCGGGCCCGCATCCACGAAGCCGAGGGGCACAAGCTCCGTGACCGGCTCGCCGAATGGGCGGAGCAGGCACGCGAGTTCGTCATGGGAGCGTGGCCCGACATGCCGGACGGGGTCGCCGACCGGCCCGCCGACGTGTGGGAACCGCTCCTGGCCGTCGCCGACGCGGCCGGCGGCCACTGGCCCGAGCGGGCCCGGGAAGCCTGCCTGACCCTGGTCAAAGCCTCCCGCGCCAACGACAAGGGCAGCATCGGCGTCCGGCTGCTGACCGACCTGCGCGACCACGTCATGGTCGGCATCGACCGCCTGCCCACCGTCGCCATCCTCGACCGGCTCAACGCCCTCGACGACGCCCCGTGGGCCGACCTCCACGGCAAGCCGCTCGACAACCGGCGCCTGTCCAAGATGCTCGCCGAGTACATGACGGCCGACAACGAGCCCATCGCTTCCCGCAACATCAAGGCCGCCGGCAGCGTCCTCAAGGGCTACTACGCCACCGATCTCTGGGACGCGTGGGCCCGCTACTGCCCCCCACCCCCGGAAAGTCCGCTACCTCCGCTACCCGGCATGGAAAACCCTGCCTGACCAGCAGCGATGGGGTAGCGGCAAGCACCGGAATCTGCCGCTACCCCGCCGCTACCTATCCGCTACCGCTACCCCTTCCCGCTACCTCCAACAGGCCCCTGACCTGCGAGGTAGCGGCGGTAGCGGAAGTAGCGGCCCTCAGAGGTACCCCCCGAAGGACCATCCCAGAGGAGACCCACGTGAGCATCTCCATCGTGGACACCGCGCCACTCGCTGCGGTCAACGGCACGGCCCCCGTTCTCCTGACCGTCGAAGAAGCCGCCCGCTGCCTCCGGATCGGTCGGACCACCTGCTTCTCCCTCATTCGCACCGGGGAGCTGGAATCCCTGATGGTCGGCGGCCTGAGGCGCGTCCCCGCCGACGCCCCGGCCGCCTACCTCGCCCGCCGTCGCGCTGAGCAGCAGGCGGCCTGATCGATTCCTCACCGGAGCGCCGCTCACCATGGGACGGCGCTCCGGTCGTTCTTGCTCACCTCGACCTCAAGGGAGTCCGCCAGTGGCGGAAGACAAGAAGCGCACCCGGCAGCCCAACGGCCGCAGCTCCATCTACCAGGGCAGTGATGGCAAGTGGCACGGCCGCGTAACCGTGGGCACCCGTGATGACGGCAAGCCGGACCGTCGCCACGTCGAACGCAAGACCCGCGCCGAAGTGACCGCCGCCGTTCGCGAACTGGAGAAGCAGCGCGACGGCGGCGCGGTCCGGAAGGCTGGCAAGGCCTGGACGGTAGAAGCCTGGTTGACCCACTGGGTCGAGACCATCGCACCATTGGCCGTCAACGAGAACACGATGGTCGGCTACGGCGTCGCCGTACGGAAGCACCTGATCCCCGCCCTCGGTGCTCATCGCCTCGACAAGCTCGGGCCGGAGCACATCGAGCGCTTCTACCGGACGATGCACGACGAGGGCCGGAGGGCCGGCACGATTCACCAGATCCACCGGACCTTCCGCACCGCGCTGAACGAAGCGGTCCGGCGGGGCCACCTCACCCGCAACCCGGTTCAACTCGCCAAGGCACCCCGTCTCAGCGAAGAGGAAATCGAGCCCTTCACCATCACCGAGGTGCAGCGCCTGCTGCGGACGGCCGGTGAGCGACGCAACTCCGCCCGCTGGGCTGTGGCGCTGGCCCTCGGACTGCGTCAGGGGGAGGCGCTCGGACTCAAATGGGCCGATGTCGACTGGGAGCGCGAAGTGCTCATGGTCCGGCGCAGCCGCCGCCGACCGCGCTATGCGCACGGTTGCGAGGACACGTGCGGCCGGAAGGCTGGGTACTGCCCGCAGCGCGAGCGGACCAATCCGGAGACTGCCGACACGAAGTCCCGCGCTGGGCGACGGTCGGTCGGCCTGCCCACCCAGCTTGTAGACCTGCTGCGGAAACACCAGACCAAGCAGGACGCCGAGCGGGAAGCCGCGGGGGAGGACTGGAAGGACGAGGGGTGGCTCTTTGCCACTCCCGACGGCCGGGGCACCCCGCCCCGGACGGACTACGACGACTGGAAGGAGCTGCTCACGGACGCCAAGGTGCGAGACGCCCGACTTCACGATGCCCGCCACACGGCAGCCACCGTTCTACTGATCCTCGGAGTCTCTGAGCGGGCCGTCATGGGGCTCATGGGCTGGTCGACCACGGCCATGGCCGCGCGGTACCAGCACATGGTCGACTCTGTTCGCAGCGACGTCGCCCGGCAGGTCGACGGGCTCATCTGGAAGCCCGACGGGACCAGCCCGGCCCCGTGACCAGCAATGTCTAGAGCTGTAGCGGGCCGTCGCGCAATGTTTGGCGGCTAAATGCTTCGGCGAATTGATCGAGGTAAAGCTTCGCCGACAGCTTTGCGCGGCTACCGCAAATCGTTTTCACAAGCTGGTTTGGCAAAGTGATACCGCCAAACTGATACCGTCTACGAAGACGACCAGACCTCGCCCTCCCGCAGGATTGCGGCCTGCGGACAGCGAGGACGAGGCCCTGGTGGTGTTGTGAGCCCCGGCTGATTACTCAGTTGGGGCTCACCTGCTTCAAGACCACGGACGGTGCTCGTAGAGCCACGCGATCACGAGGAAGACCTCGCAGCCAGCGCTCACACGCTCAGAGGAGACGTGCAGCCGTACGCGTTCTTGCCACCGATCCTTCAGCCACTGGAACAGCCTCAAGACCGGCTCCCTTCTGACCCGAAAGCCAGAGACGCGGGGAAGCGCCCCGCCCCGCCGGAGACGCATCCGCGCCCCCAGCTGGAAGGTGCGGTCTGTTCCCCCCGGAAGGAGTAAGCAGGACGATACAGGGGGCGCTGTCTGAACCCGCAATCCTTCGGGCACATACGTCGGTTATCGTCGCCGAAGTTCCAACTCTTCGCAGGTCAAAGGCTATTGGCAGCCCAATCGGCGTAACCCTGGCGATGTTATAGGTCCACCGAATGTAGGACCCTTACATGCGGAACGCTCGGCGCAGCCTTCCGGATTATCGACCTTTTCGCGGGGTGTGGCGGGGTGACGCTGCGGCCCGAGCAGGCGATGGATGGCGGTGATCGGGGTTCGCGCGCCTCGGGCGTCGCTGCACGTGCTGCGAGGTGCTGGCGGCGCGGGTCGTCAGCGTGAACTGAGACGGGAACTGAGACGGGAGCCGAAGAGGCGCCCGGTTCGATGAACCGGGCGCCTCTCCTACCTGCGGTAGCGGAGGGATTTGAACCCTCGGTGACTTGCGCCACACTCGCTTTCGAGGCGAGCTCCTTCGGCCGCTCGGACACGCTACCGAGGGAGACCTTACAGCACGGTGGGGCGTGGTTTGAAATCCGTTTGGCGGGCGCCGGAACGAGGGGGATCAGCGGCCGCGGAAGAAGTCCGTGAGGAGCCCGGCGCACTCCTCGGCGAGCACGCCCTCGATCACCTCGGGCCGGTGGTTGAGCCGCCGGTCGCGGACGACGTCCCACA
The DNA here is from genome assembly GCF_001514265.1 of Streptomyces resistomycificus. Lineage (GTDB taxonomy): Bacteria > Actinomycetota > Actinomycetes > Streptomycetales > Streptomycetaceae > Streptomyces > Streptomyces resistomycificus. Next base: position 699,125 of record NZ_KQ948991.1, read on the forward strand.
GGGAGCCGGCCGCGCCCGCCTTCTCGTCACGGGCGCCGTAGACCACCCGGTCCACCCGGGACTGCACGATCGCGCCCGCGCACATCGTGCAGGGCTCCAGCGTCACGACCAGCGTGCAGCCGCTCAGCCGCCACGCACCGAGTTCGGCGGCCGCCCGGCGGATCGCCAGCACCTCCGCGTGCGCGGTCGGATCACCGGTGGCCTCGCGTTCGTTGTGCCCGGTCGCCAGGACGGTCCTGCCGTCGCCGGACAGCACGACGGCACCGACGGGGACGTCACCGCCCCGGCCGGCCCGCCCGGCCTCTTCCAGGGCGAGCCGCATCGCGGCCCGCCAGGGGTCGCGCACCGGGTCCGGTGTCGTTCCTGCGGTCGGGGACGTCAGCGGACGGCCTCCAGGACCTCCGAGGCGCCCAGGGCCTCGGCGATCTCGGTGACCGCGTCCCGCGACAGGGCTTTCAGTTCCTTCTCGCTGACGCCGAGGTCGTCCAGGATCAGGATGTCGCCGACCGGGCCGTGCGGCACCAGCTCGCCGGAGCCGCCGCCCTCGGCTTCCTCCTCGTCGCCGTCGTCGTTGTCGTCCTCACCGTCCTCGGTGCCGTCGAGGTCGAGGGCGTCGAGGTCGGTCTCGTCGTCGTCGGGATCTCTGCCGAGCAGTTCGTCGGTGAGCAGGATCTCGCCGTACGAACTACGGGCGGCTGCGGCGGCGTCCGAGACGTAGATGCGAGGGTCCTCCTCGCCGTCGATGCGGACGACGCCGAACCAGGCGTCCTCCTGCTCGATCAGCACGAGAACCGTGTCCTCGTCGGGGGAGGCTTCCCGGGCCAGGTCGGCCAGATCCGACAGGGTCTCCACATCGTCGAGCTCCGTGTCGCTCGCTTCCCACCCGTCTTCGGTGCGCGCGAGCAGTGCGGCGAAGTACACCGTGACTCTCCCACTGGTCCTAGGCGTGCCGGTTGGGGGTCCCCCCGGCGGAGGTTGCGGGCGGGGAGAGCTGTGCTCCGAGCCCCACCCACTCGGAATCGTGGCAGAAACAAGTCGCTCAGGGGACGTCTTCGGCTCCCTGTGTGTCCGGCTGCCGCCGATCTCATGGCAGCCGAGGGCCCGTCGAGGTCTCACCAGCGCACTCGTTGCCGCCAACTGCGGATCGTACGCGGCTTTCCCGGGTGCCCACGCACAGCCACCCGAACAACGCGTGACGGCTCCGCGATCTTCCAACTCGGCGGCCCCGTCGGCGTGTCCCGCCCTTACCGGGTTCTCACCAGCGGAACGTGCGCATGCGCATCGCGTGCCGCAGGCGGGCCGTCTTGGCGCGACGGGGCTGGACGCGGTCGCGCAGTTCCCGGGCCTCGGCCAGGTCGCGCAGGAACTGCGCCCGGCGCCGCCGGCGCTCGGCGTCCGTCTCCGGCGGGTCCGACGCGCCCGGCGTGTTGGGCCCTGCCCGGCGCGCTGTGTACGGCGTCCCCGGCTGTGCGCGCGGCGACGGATCCTTGCGGGTTTCCCGGTCAGGCATAGGTTCACCACCCCAGTCCGTCCCTCCCACCTTCCCTCCGACGGGCGGTTTGACGCCAGTGATCGGGTGGTGCGCCGGCCGGGGCCTTGCCTGCTCGGGTGGCCTCGGGCTTGCTCTGCCGCGGGGACGCCGGGCCCACCGGGCCCGGTTACTGTTGTGGACATGCGTCTCCACGTCGTCGACCACCCTCTGGTCGCCCACAAGCTCACCACGCTGCGCGACCAGCGCACCGACTCCGCGACCTTCCGCCGTCTCGCCGACGAGCTGGTCACCCTGCTCGCCTACGAGGCCACGCGTGACGTGCGCACCGAGCAGGTCGACATCAGGACGCCGGTCGCCTCGACCACGGGCGTCAAGCTCTCCCACCCCCGCCCGCTGGTGGTGCCGATCCTGCGCGCCGGCCTCGGCATGCTCGACGGCATGGTCCGGCTGCTGCCGACCGCCGAGGTGGGCTTCATGGGCATGGTGCGCGACGAGGAGACGCTCCAGGCGTCCACGTACGCGACCCGCATGCCGGAGGACCTCTCCGGCCGTCAGGTGTACGTCCTCGACCCGATGCTCGCCACCGGCGGCACCCTGGTCGCGGCGATCCAGGAGCTGATCAAGCGCGGCGCCGACGACGTCACCGCCGTGGTCCTGCTCGCCGCTCCCGAGGGCGTCGAGGTCATGGAGCGCGACCTCGCGGGCACCCCGGTCACGGTCGTCACCGCCTCGGTCGACGAGCGCCTGAACGAGCACGGCTACATCGTGCCGGGCCTGGGCGACGCGGGGGACCGGATGTACGGGGCGGCCGAGTAGGCGCGAGGAAGCCGTCGTACGAGGACGCTCTCCTCGTACGACTCCTTGTGTTCGTTTCCCGTGCGGGTCCTCGTACGGGAGCTCAGCAGCTCTTCTTCGACGAGGTGGACGCCGGCTGAGGCGAGGCCAGTGCGGCCAGCGCCCGGTCGGCGGTCGCCTTGGCGGTGAGGTTCTTGAAGCCGGTGCCGATGATCAGGTCGACGGCGTCGCCCTCGCGGGCGGCGTCGGTGCGGCGCTCGGCGCCGGCGAGCTGGGTGGCCAGCACGGGCAGCGAGGTGTCCAGGGAGGACGTCGGGCCCAGGAGCATCCCGGTGCCCTTGACCTTCTTGTCGTACTCCTTGGTCGCGTTGCCCACGTCACCGATCTTGAAGCCGCGCTTCTTCAGCTCGTCCGCGGTCTTCTTGGCGAGGCCGCTGCGGGCCGTCGCGTTGAACACGTTGACCGTGATCCGGGCGGGTTTCACCGGGGTACCGGCAGGGGCGGACGCGGACGGCGACGGGGTCGCCCGGGTGGCGCAGTCCGCCTTGGGACCGGCGGCCGTGGCCTTCTTGCCGCCGCCCGTGAAGACGTCGATGAGCTGCAGGGTGCCCCAGCCGATCAGGCCCAGGACGGCGACCGAGGCCACCAGCCCGACCGCGAGCCTGCCGCGCCGCCGGGGGCGGCGCATGCGGGGGTACTTGTCTCCCTTGATCCGGTACTGGCCGCCCATGCCCGGGGGAGTCAGCATGCTCATGAGCGCAGCGTAGTGCGCCCGGGCGACGATGCCTACTAGATGATCATTGGACGCGGTACAGGAGAACCCAAAAGGTCCAACCCGGACCGGGGCAGGGCCGAAAGGGGTCCTACTCCAGCTCGAGGACGCGCGCGTGCAGCACCTGGCGCTGCTGGAGCGCGGCGCGGACCGCGCGGTGCAGTCCGTCCTCCAGGTACAGGTCGCCCTGCCACTTCACGACGTGCGCGAAGAGGTCGCCGTAGAACGTGGAGTCCTCGGCGAGCAGGGTTTCCAGGTCGAGCTGGCCCTTGGTCGTCACGAGCTGATCGAGGCGGACCGGGCGCGGCGCGACATCCGCCCACTGCCGGGTGCTTTCCCGGCCGTGGTCGGGGTACGGCCGGCCGTTTCCGATGCGCTTGAAGATCACACGGAAAGCCTACCGGTCAAGACCTTCCGGGCGCAGCCATGACGACGGAGTGCGAGGCTGGAAAAGACGCCACAAACCGGGGCAATCGGGAACAGGTGCCTGAGATGAGTGACAGCGAGACCATGCCGTCGGCCGCCGCTCCCGAGGCGCCGGGGAGTGCGCCCGCGCTGCCCGAGGAGGCCCTGAAGATCGCTTCCGGGTACGCGTTCACCGGCCCCGCGCTCGATCTGGGCGCCCTGCTCTGGGACGGGGCGTGTCTGCCGGACGCCCAGATCCGAATCCCGCTGCCGATGCTCAACCGGCACGGCCTCGTCGCGGGCGCCACCGGCACCGGCAAGACCAAGACGCTCCAGCTGATCGCCGAGCAGCTGTCGGCGCAGGGTGTGCCTGTGTTCCTCGCCGACATCAAGGGCGACGTCTGTGGAATCTCGGCGCCTGGCCGGCCGAACGACAAGGTCCGCTCCCGCGCCCTGGAGGTGCACCAGCGGTGGACGGCGACCGGCTTCCCCGCCGAGTTCTACGCCCTGGGCGGCCTCGGTCACGGCATCCCCGTGCGGGCCACCGTCACCAGCTTCGGCCCGGTGCTGCTGGCCAAGGTGCTCCAGCTCAACCGGACCCAGGAGCAGTCGCTCGGCCTGATCTTCCACTACGCCGACCAGAAGGGCCTGGACCTGGTCGACCTCAAGGACCTGCGGGCCGTGGTCGCCTTCCTGACCTCCGACGAGGGCAGGCCCGAGCTGAAGAACATCGGCGGGCTGTCCACCGCCACGGCCGGGGTGATCCTCCGGTCCCTGGCGGCCTTCGAGGCGCAGGGCATGGCCGACTTCTTCGGGGAGCCGGAGTTCGACACGGCCGAGTTCCTGCGGACGGCCGAGGACGGCCGCGGGACGGTGTCGGTCCTCGAACTGCCCGCGGTCCAGGACAAGCCGCAGCTGTTCTCGACCTTCCTGATGTGGCTGCTGGCCGACCTGTTCCACGATCTCCCGGAGGTCGGCGACGCCGACCGGCCGAAGCTGGTCTTCTTCTTCGACGAGGCGCACCTGCTGTTCCACGACGCCTCGAAGGCGTTCCTGGACTCGATCACGCAGACCGTCCGGCTCATTCGCTCGAAAGGGGTCGGTGTCTTCTTCGTGACCCAGACACCGAAGGACGTACCCGCCGAGGTCCTCGCCCAGCTCGGCAACCGCGTCCAGCACGCGCTGCGCGCCTTCACCCCGGACGACCAGAAGGCGCTGAAGGCGACGGTGAAGACCTTCCCCGACTCCTCGTACGACCTGGAGGAGCTCCTCACCGGGCTGGGCACGGGGGAGGCCGTGGTGACGGTGCTGAGCGAGCGGGGCGCCCCGACCCCGGTCGCCGCGACCCGGCTGCGCGCGCCCGAGTCGCTCATGGGCCCGGTCGAGGCGGCGGCCCTGGACCGGGCCGTCACGGCGTCGCCGCTGTACGCGCGCTATGCACAGGCTGTGGACCGCGAGTCGGCCTACGAGAGGCTGGCGGCGGCGCGGCCCTCCACCGGCGCCAAGGGGCCGGACGAGATGCGGGCCGAGCCGAAGAAGCCGGAGGGCAGGTCCGAGGCCGCGCCCCAGTCCAAGGCCAAGTCCAGGGCCAGGTCCGAGTCCGAGGCCACGGACGAGTCCAAGGACGAGGCCGCCGGGGAGGACCGTTCGGTCGTCGAGCAGGTCGTCGGCAGCGGCATGTTCAAGTCCCTGGCCCGCTCGATCGGCACCCAGATCGGGCGGGAGATCACCCGTTCGGTCTTCGGGACGGCTCGGCGGAGGCGGTAGGCCTCGAAGGACTCCACCTCCGCCGGAGGGTCAGCGGCCCTGTTCCCTGGTGGGCTGCTGCGGCTTCGCTTCCTTGCCCTGAGGCACCTGAGGCACCTGAGGCACCTGCGGCACCTGGGGCATCTGCGTTTTCGGTGCGTTGCGTGCGGCCTCGGCGCGCAGGAGGGCGCGCATCACCGCGTACGGGTCGATCGTCATGTCGGTGTTCCCTGTTCCTTGCGTTCGTGGTTCCTTGCGTCGTGCTGACGGACCGGAGGGCGAGGGCCGGTTCGGTCAGCAGCGCAGGACCACCGAGCGCAGGGCGCGCGGCACGGGAGGGGTGCGCGGCGGCACGGGAAGGGGCCGGGCGGCCGGGGCGGGTGCCGGGGCCGGGAAGGGCACGGGCCGCAGCGGGAGGGCGGGACGGCGGGTGCCCCGGGTCACCGGTCGCAGCACGGTGTCCAGGGCGTCGTACTCGAAGACCGCCGAGCCGCTCTCGGCCGCCACCACGGAGGTGGGAGACCCCTGGCCGCCCGCGTGCGCGCCGGGCACGGACAGGGCCAGCAGCAGGACGAGAACCCGCAGCCAGGCATGCCGACGGGCGAGGCCGAGGGCATGCGTCGCGGTGGTGCTCACGGGAGGTCATCTCCCCGCGCGACGCACGTCTTTCATCCCACCGGCGGCGAAAACCGCCCACTCGGCGTACATCCCGGGCGGGCCGGACCACCCGGATGACGGCTACTGCTTCCCGGCCGACTTCGCGGTCTTCGCTGACTTCGCGGTCTTCGCGGACTTCGTGGTCTGCGCGGCCTTCGACGCCTTGGCCGCCGCCTTCATCTCCTGCTTGTGTGCCCGGACCTTGGTCAGCGACTCGGGGCCGGTGATGTCGGCGACCGAGCGGAAGGACTCCGGCTCGCCGTAGGCGCCCGCAGCCTCGCGCCAGCCGTCGGGCCGCACGCCCAGCTGCTTGCCGAGCAGGGCGAGGAAGATCTGGGCCTTCTGCTTGCCGAAGCCGGGCAGCTCCTCGAGGCGCCGCAGCAGCTCGCGCCCGTCGGCCACGCCCTTCCAGACGAGCTCGGCGTTCCCGTCGTAGTGCTCGACGAGGTACTGGCACAGCTGCTGGACGCGCTTGGCCATGGACCCCGGGTAGCGGTGCACGGCCGGCTTCTCCGACAGGAGGGCTCCGAAGGCCTCCGGGTCCTGGGCGGCGATCTCGTGGGCGTCCAGGTCGTCCGTGCCCATGCGGGCGGCGATGGTCGACGGGCCCTTGAACGCCCACTCCATCGGGACCTGCTGGTCCAGCAGCATCCCGACCAGCGCGGCGAGCGGGGAGCGGCCGAGGAGTGCGTCGGCCTCCGGGTCCTGGGCGAGGTGAAGAGTGACGTCCATGCCCCCGATCATGCCGCCTGGCGCGTCGGGCCGCTCCTCAGGTCAGGGCCGCCAGTACCCGAGCGCGTGGATCCGCTGCCTGGGCAGGCCGAGCTCCTTGCGGACGTACGCCGCCAGGGTCCGGGTGGTCGCCGTGTCGCAGGCGATCCAGACGTACGGCTCGGGGCAGGCCTCGAGCAGGTCCGGCAGGGCCGCCTTGACCTCGGCGACCAGGTGGGCGCCGGAGTCCCGCCGGGGCACGGGGCGTACGTCGTGCCGGGCGGGGTCGGTGCGGAAGGGGAGGCCGTCGTCGGTGGACTCGAACCAGACGGTCGCCGGGGCCGGGGCCAGCGCGTCGAGCAGGGAGTTGAGCGCGGGCAGCGAGGCCGGGTCGCCGATCGCGAAGACGTGTGAGGGGTCGGGTGTGGGCTGCTGGAAGTCGGTGCCGTGCACCGTCGCCTCGATGGTGTCGCCGGGCTTCGCCGTGCGCGCCCAGTCGCTGGCGCGGCCCTCGTGCAGGGCGAACTCCAGGGTGAAGGTGCCGGCCGCGGGGTCCGGGTCGACCAGGGTGTAGGCGCGCTGGTGTGGTCTGCCCGCGTTGTCGAACCAGAGCCTGACCCACATCGTCGGGTGGACGCCGGTCGCCGCCAGCATGCCGCCGTCGGTGAGGTGGACCCGCCGGTAGTCCTCGGTGACGTCCTCCCCGCCGGTCACCGTGAACACGAAGTCCTTCGCACGCAGCAGTCTGAGGACCGCGCCCTCCCAGCCGTGCCCCTGCCCCATCGCGTCTTCACCCTTCGCGTACGATTCCAGCACGAATTACTTAGGTGAGCCTAACCTAAAGCACAGAGGGAGCACAGGGTGAGCAGCGAGGTCTACCGCGACGCCTGGGGGATCCCCCACCTCCGCGCCGGCAGCGCGCGGGAACTCGCCCGCGCCCAGGGCCGGGTGACCGCCCGCGACCGCGCCTGGCAGCTGGAGGTCGAGCGGCAACGGGCGCAGGGCACCTCGGCCGCCTTCCTCGGCGCCGACGCCGTGGCCTGGGACCGCTTCGCCAGACGCGCCCGCCTCGACGACACGGCCAGACGCTGCTTCACCGCCCTGGAGGGACGGGACCCGGAGACGGCGGACTGGGTGCGGGCGTACGTCGACGGTGTCAACGAGCAGCTCGCCTCCGCCGACGCCCCCGAGTTCGCCCGCGTCGGCCTCGCCCCCGGCCGCTGGCAGCCCTGGACGCCGCTGGGCGTCTGGCTCGCCACGCACATCCTCTTCGCCGGCTTCCCCGCCAAGCTCTGGCGCGAGCAGGCCGTACGGCATCTGGGCGCGGAGGCCGTCGGACTGTTCGCCACCGACGGCCCCGGCACCTCCGGCAGCAACGGCTGGCTGGTGAGCGGCGAGCGCACCACCACCGGCGCGGCGGTCATCGCGGGCGATCCGCACCGGTTCATCGAGGATCCCGGGGTCTACCAGCAGATCCACCTCTCCTGCCCCGAGTTCGACGTCGTCGGCCTCGCCGTCCCCGGCATCCCGGGCATCGCCCACTTCGCCCACACCGGCTCGGTCGCCTGGGCCATCACCAACGCCATGGCCGACTACCAGGACCTCTACCGCGAACGGCTGCGCCGCACCGGCGCCGGCGTCGAGGCCCTCGGCCCGGACGGCGTCTGGCACCGGGCCGCCCGGCACACGGAGACCGTGGAGGTGGCGGGAGAGGAGCCGGTCGAGGTCGAGGTCGTCGAGACGGCACGGGGGCCGGTGATCATCGGCGGTCCCGAGGGGATCCCGGAGGGCCTCGACGCCGGCGTTCTCGACGACGCCACCGGTCCGGCGGTGCCCGGTGAGCCGGGCGTCCCCCTCGCCGTCAGCCTGCGCTACCCGCCCCGCGTCACCGAGGACCTGGGCTTCAGCGCCCTGCTCCCCCTGCTGCGGGCCCGTTCGGTCGCCGACGTGGACCACGCCCTCGACCTGTGGGCCGAGCCGGTGAACGTGGTGCAGGCCGCCGACACCGAGGGCGGCCTGCTGCACCGGGTCGCGGGCCGGGTGCCGCTGCGCTCCGAGGCCAACCGCACCCGGCTGGTGCCCGCGTGGAGGCCCGGACACGAGTGGCGGGGCTGGCACGAGACGCCCCGCGCCGGCCTCACCGACGGCATCGCCGTGATGGCCAACCAGCGCGGCCCCGCCACCCCGCTCGGCGTCGAGTTCGCCCCGCCGCACCGCGCCGACCGCATCACCGCGCTGCTCGCCGGGAAGGACCGCTGGTCGCCCGCCGACATGCCGGTCATCCACATGGACACCCGGCTCGCCTCCGCCACACCGCTGCTCGACCACCTCGCGGCGCTGGACGACCTGACCCCCGAGGCCGCCCGGATCAGGGACGCCCTGCTGCGCTGGGACCGCCACATGAACGCCGACAGCGCGGAGGCGGCCCTGTTCGCGGCGGTGCGCGGCGCGGTCGTACGGCAGCTCGCGGCGCACCCGGCGTTCGCCGCGCTGACCACGCCGCCCGCGTACCCCGAGGTCTTCCTGCCGTGGCTCCACCTCGTCCCACGGGTCGGCTTCGCCCTGGAACACCTGCTGCGGGCCGAGGAGTTGTATGGCATTGACCGCGCACAAGCCGTCCGGGCGGCCGTGGAGGAGGTGGCGGCCGCCGGGAACCCGTCCGCCACCTGGGGCGACACGCACCGGCTGTTCGCCTGGCGGGCGCTCCCCGACCCGTCCGAGCAGGGGCCGGGTCTGTCCGGCGACCACGACTGCGTGCTGTGCACCTCCGCCGTGCCCGGCTGGACCGACGTCAGCGCGCGTGGCCCGGCCGCCCGTTACGTGTGGGACCTGGCCCGCCGCGAGGACAGCCTCTGGGTGGTCCCGCTCGGCGCCGGTGGCGTCCCCGGCTCGCCCCACCACCGTGACCAGCTTCCCTTGTGGCTCGAGGGAGATCTCGTACCGGTCGTCACCGACTGGGCACTGATGAACAAGGAGACCGATGTCTGACGCGTACGCCCCCACCCGCGAGCCCGTCCACGAGCAGAGCGTCGACGGCTTCGGCACCGTCCGCCTCCTGCCCCTCGACGCACAGGCCGACGCCGACGTGGTCCACGCGTGGGTGAGCGAGGAAAGGGCGTCCTTCTGGGGCATGAACGGTCTGAGCAGGGATCAGGTCGCCGAGATCTACGCCCACATGGACACCCTCGACACCCACCACGCCTACCTGGTGGTGAAGGACGGCGAACCGGTCGCGCTGCTGCAGACCTACGAGCCGGAGGCCGACCGCGTCAGCGAGTGCTACGAGGTACGGCCCGGCGACATCGGCGTCCACCTGCTGCTGGCCCCGGCCGGGCCGGGCGGCGCCAGCACCGGCTGGTCCTCGGCGCTGCTGGGCGCCGTCGCCTCGTACGTGCTGCTGGGCCTGGGCCGCAGCCGGGTCGTGGTCGACCCCGACGTGCGCAACGAGAAGGCGGTGGCGCGTTTCCTGAAGCAGGGCTTCGAGGCGGGCCCGGTCGTCGTCCTGCCGGAGATCGACCTCCCGGACGTGTACCTGCCGGAGAAGCGCGCCCAACTCGCCTTCCTGGACCGGGAGGTAGCCTTCCCGGCATGACACCGGACGACCTCGTCGCCCACTACGGCCTGGAGCCCCTCCCCCGCGAGGGCGGGCTGTTCCGACGGACCTGGGCGGGACCGGAGCTGCCTGACGGCCGCCCTCAGGGCTCGGCGATAGTCGCCCTGCTGACCGCGGACGACTTCTCGGCCCTGCACCGACTGCCCACCGACGAGATCTGGCACTTCTACCTGGGTTCGCCGCTGGAACTCCTGCTCCTGGCCCCGGACGGCACGTCGTCCGTCTCCGTCCTGGGCCCGGACGTGCTCGGCGGCCAGCACCCCCAGCTCACCGTCCCCGGTGGCACCTGGATGGGCGGGCGGGTGGCGGCGGGCGGGGACTGGACCTTCTTCGGCTGCACGATGGCCCCCGGATTCACCTTCGAGGACTACGAGCACGGCGACCTGGCACAGCTCACGGCGCGTTACCCGGCACGGGCCGACCGGATCGCGCGACTGTGCCGTCCATGAGACTCCTCGAAGGACACGTGGCGCTGGTCACCGGCGCGGGCGGCGGCATCGGACGGGGCATCGCCCTGCGGTTCGCCGAGGAGGGCGCGGCGGTGGCCCTGCACTGTCGTACGGCGTTCGAGGCGGCGAGCGAAGTGGCCTCCCGCATCCTGGGCCTGGGCGGGCGGGCCGTCGTCCTGCGCGCGGATCTCGCCGACGAGGACGCGTGCCGGCGGCTGGTCCAGGAGGCTGCCGAGTGGGGTGCGGGCAGGCTGTCGGCGCTGGTCAACAACGCGGGCGTACAGCCCACCCAGGCCCTGCCCGGGATGACCGCGGGGGAATGGCGGGCGGTGGTGGACACCAACCTGTCGAGCGTCTTCGCGTGCACCCAGGCGGCCGCCGAGGTCATGCGGCAACAGGGCGAGGGCAGCGTGACGCACATCGCGTCGATCGAGGCGGGCCACCCGGCCGTCGACCACGCCCACTACGCGGCCTCCAAGGCGGCCGTGGTGGCACACGCGCGGGCGGCGGCCCTCGAGTACGGCCCGCACGGCATCCGAATCAACACGGTCTCGCCCGGGCTGATCGACCGCGAAGGGCTGGCCCGGGCCTGGCCGGAGGGCGTGCGGCGATGGGAGCGGGCGGCACCCCTCGGCCGGCTGGGTCGCCCTCAGGACGTCGGAGACGCCTGCGTGTTCCTGGCGTCGCCGCTCGCGTCCTGGATCACCGGGCAGGACCTGGTGGTGGACGGAGGGGTGAGCGCCCGGCCGACGTGGTGAACGCGAGGGACCCGCGGTGAGCGCCGGCGCCCCCGTATCCGTACCTTTCCGGAAGGCGGCAAGTCCACAGACGGAGATTCGACGTGGAGCGTGACGGTGAGCGCAGGTCAGGTCCCGGGGCAGGTCTCAGGCCAGCCCGCCGGCCAGTCCGCCGGCCAGGACCCGGGTCGGCTCGCGGGTCCGGTCCCGGAGCAGAAGACCGACGACGCAGGGGACTTCGCCGGCTGGTGCTGCTGGGCACCGTGCTGGTCCTGCTCCTCCTCGGCAGCGCGGGCCCCGCGTCGGCCCACGCAGCCCTCCGCGACACCGACCCCGCCGACGGAACCGTCCTCAAGTCGGCCCCCCGCCACCTCACCCTCACCTTCACCGAGTCCGTAGGCCTGCTCGAGGACTCCTTCCGCGTCCTGGACCCCGACAACCACCGCCTGCGCGTGAGTCCGGCCCGGCACGCGCCGGAGGGTTCCGACACGGCCCGGGTCACGCTGCCCGCGAAGCTCGCCGAGGGCACGTACGTGGTGGCCTGGCGGGTGGTGTCGGCCGACAGCCACCCGGTCTCGGGCGCGTTCACCTTCTCGGTGGGCAAGGCCACGATCACCGCGGCGACCACGGACACGGGCCCGGTCGAGGACCCGGCGACGGAGAGCCTCTACAACATCGCCCGCTATCTGGCGTACCTGGCCGTGGCGTTGCTGATCGGCTCGGCGGTCTTCCTGACGGTCTGCCGCCCCCCGGACGCCGCCCCCCTGCGCAGGCTCCTGCGGGCGGGCTGGTTGACCCTGCTCGGCGCCACGCTCGCCCTGCTGGTGCTGCGCGCACCCTACGAGTCCGGCGCGGGCCCCGCGGCGGCCCTCGACCCCTCGGCCCTCACCCGCACCCTGACCACCCGCCCGGGCCTGGTCCTGCTGGCCCGGCTGGCGCTGCTCGTGCCGGCGGCCGTCCTCCTCGTACGGCTGCCGCGGCGCGAGCGGCCGTCACGGACCTGGCTCGCCGCGGGCGCCGCCCTGAGCGCCGGCCTCGCGGTGACCTGGGCCGCCGGTGAGCACGCCTCGGCCGGCATCCAGGTGCCGGTGGCGATGACGTCGTCGGTCCTGCACGTGCTGGCGACGGCGGTGTGGCTGGGCGGTCTGACGGCGCTGCTGACCTCGCTGTACAGGTCGACGTCGGCATTCCCGCCCGCGGTGGTCGCCCGCTTCTCCCGGCTGGCCTTCTGGTCGGTGGTCGTCCTGGTCGTCACCGGCGTCTACCAGTCCTGGCGGGGCCTCGGCTCCTGGAGCGCGTTCAGCGACACCACGTACGGCCGTCTCCTGGTCGTCAAACTCCTCGCGGTGGCACTGCTGCTGGCGGCGGCGGGCCTCTCCCGGCGCTGGACGGCACGGCTGGTGAGGGCGGAGACCGAGACGGTCGCGGAGGAACGGCAAGTGGAGGAACGGCAAGCGGAGGAACGGCAAGCGGAGGAACGGCAAAGGGAACGGGAGCGGGTGGCGGAGCCGGTGGGTGGTCCACGTCCGCCGGCGGCGCCCGCGGAGCCCGACGTCCCTCCCGCGGGACCCGACGTCCCTCCCGCGGGACCCGACGCCCCTCCCGTCGCGGCCCAGGACCCCCACCGCTCCGCCCTGCGGCGCTCGGTCCTGGCCGAAGTCGGCGTGGGAGTGGCGGTGTTGGTGATCACGACCGTGCTCACCGGCACCCTCCCGGGCCGGGCCGCCGCCGAGGCCGCCGAGTCGGCCGCCACGTCCGGTCTGGCGGTCGCGTCCGTCACCACCATCCCCTTCGACGTCGGCACCCCCGGCGGCCGCGGCAAGGTACAGATCACCCTCGACCCGGGCCGCACCGGCGACAACGCCGTGGAAGCCGTGGTCTACGGCCCCGACAACGGCATCTCCACGGTTCCCGAACTGCGCCTCTCCTTCACGCTCCCCGCCCAGGACATCGGCCCCATCGACGCCGAACTCACCGACCGGGGCGGCTACTGGGCCACCGGCGCCCTCAACCTCCCCCTCGCCGGCGACTGGCGCATGAAGGCCACGGTCCGGGTCTCGGAGATCGACCAGGTGAGCGAGACGAAGACGGTCCGGATCACGGGCTAGGTGCCGGGCCGGCCGGCGTCCTGACGGTCCTGACGGTCATGACGGCCAGGACGGTCAGGACGGCCAGGACGGTCGAGCAGGGCGTCCATGGTCTCGGCGGCGCTTACGGCGGAGTCGGCGCAGCAGTTGTTGAAGAGGACGTGCACCTGGTCCACCCGCTCGGCGAGGGCACGCAACCGCGGCGCCCACTCCGCGAGTTCGGCACGGGAGTAGTGGTACCGGAAGCGGTCCTCCTTGCTGCCGGTGCCCCAGGCGGCACTGCGTCCGTGGAACCGCACGACGGACAGGTGCGGCGAGGTCATCGGCGTGACCGGCGGGATGGAGGAGGGCAGCGTCCGGATCATGTCGACACCGACGGCGGCGAAGCCGAGGCGGGTGAGCAGCGCCCGGGTCGTCTCCGCCCTGTCCTCCCGCCACCACGCCGGATGCCGGAACTCCACGGCGACGGGCCATCCGGCCGTCCGCACCGCGCACTCCTCCAGGGAGGCCTCGGACCGCGCCCCGGGCCGGAACCACGGCGGAAACTGGAACAGCACGGTCCCCAGCCGCCCGGCCGCCCGCAACGGCTGGATCCCGGCGGTGAACCGCGCCCACACCTCGTCGAGCACGGCCCGGTCCCCGGCGTCGGCGGGTAACCCGTGGGGCAGGGCGGCGGCCCTGGTCGGATGGCCGGTGAGGAGGGAGAAGGCCTTCACGTCGAACAGGAACCCGTCCGGCGTCCGCTCCACCCACATCCGGCTGTTCCGCTCACTCGGCAGCGCGTAGTAGCCGGAGTCGACCTCCACCACGGGAAACCGCTCGGCGTAGTACCGCAGCCGCCCCTCGGCGTCCCGCCGCCCCGACGGATACCAGCCGCTGCCGACCAGGGCCCGATCCGTCCACGAACACGTCCCGACGAGGATGTCACCCATGGGGGAGCGGTTACCCGGCCATCAGCGGGATGCGCACCGCGTGCAGGAGACTGTAGGGACAGGCGCTGACCCGGGAAGGACCAACCGCATGATCATCTTCGGCACCAAGGGGTACCTCTACCAGCTCGCGATACTGACGCTGGTGTGCGGTCAGTGCGGAAATCCCGCCGCGCACACCCTCAGGAAGCGCGTCACGAAGTTCACGCTGTTCTTCGTGCCGCTGTTCCCGGTATCGACGAAGTACGCGACGCAGTGCACCTTCTGCGGCGCCGAGCAGAAGGTGACCAAGGAGCAGGCGGACCAGCTGGTGGCCCAGGGCGCGGCCGGCCACGGCGGTCAGCCGTACGGCCAGCCGCAGCAGCAGCCGTACCAGCACTGACGCGGACCGGGACCCGCGCGGCCCTCTCCGGCCGCGCGCGGTCAGCCGAGGCAGATGACGAGCAGGCAGAGCTGCGACGGCGAGGTCGCGGCAGGGTCGGTGCTCGTCTCCGACGTGCCGGTCCCGGTGCTGGTCCCCGTCCCCGTGCCCGTGCCCGTGCCCGTGCTCGAGTCCGAGCCGGTGCCGTCGGTGGCGGCGGGCGCGGGCGTCTGGGCGGGGGTCGTGGCCGTCGTGTTCGCGGTGCCTGAGCCGCCCGTGCTGCCTGAGTTGCCCGTGCTGTCGGACAGCGTCCCGCCGGAGGACTGAGCGGTGGACTGCTGCCGAGAGGCCGACATCGTCTCCGCGTGAGGCGCGGCCGCGGCGCCCGACCCGGATTCCGGCCGCGCGTCGCGGAAGGAGTCGGTGGCGTACCGCCCGCTCCGCTGGTCGGCCGTGCGTGACTTCGCGGACGGCGTGGCCGAGGAGCGGTGTACGTCGGGCTGGGTCGACGTCGGCCGGGACTCCAGCGCCGTCTGCTCCTCGACGGCACCCATACCCGGGTCCTTCGGTGCCGTGGCCGCCTGCGTACGGTCACCGGACTGCCGGTCCATCGAGGCCAGGGTCAGTCCGCCACCGACGAGCGCGACGGCGGTCGCGACCACGGCCCGGCGCTGGTTCTTCTTCCAACGGGCCCGCTGCCGACGCCGCGCCGCCCGCCCCTGCGGCGCACTCGGCACGCCCTCGACGTCAACGGACGGGTCGCTCTCCGGGCCCTCCTCGAAGCCGGCCTCGGCGGCTGCCTCGCCCACCTCGCCCACCTCGCCCGCGCCGAAGGGGTCCTCCCGCCACATGTCCCAGGCCGCGGGCCCGGACGTGGCCGCCGATCCGATCGTGGTCGCGGCGGCCGGGCGGGCCGGGATCGCGACGACGTGGCCGGCGGAGGTGGCAGGGGCGATGTCGGGGGCGTAGGCACCACAGCCCGGGCACACCAGGGCGCCGTTGAGATGCCGGCGACACGAGGAGCAGTAGTCCATCAACGGTCTTCCTGACTTGATGCCGTCGCCCGGTCCGGCCACGGCCCGGTCACGTTCGTACGTGGAATCGAGCGCGCAGTAACACTAACGACGCTTTCGAAAGGCCATGTGCAGCCTGTGTGAGGCTCGTGCGGGGATTCGCGAGTGCCGCACGGCCGGTCCGGCGGGAGATCTGCAGAACTTGTGCCCGGATTATGGATGTTCGGGGCATGTGTAACGCGGCGACGGACGCGTGACGCAGACATAGACGGCACGGAGGATTTCCGTCGCCGACTCCGTAGCCGACAGCGCAGCGGAATTCCGCTTCCCGGCCTCCGAGGTCTCACAGAAGTACGACATCGACAAGGACCAGACCCATGACACCCAGCCCGTCCGAGAACGACCAGCTCCCCGTCTACGACGACTTGGTCCGCGAACTAGGCGACGTCGTGACGGAAGCCCGCGAGGTGGCCGAAGAGGCCCTGCACCAGACGACCCAGGCCCTGAACTGGCACGCCCCCGCCCACCCGGGGTCTTCGTCCTGAGCGCGGGTCGCCCTCACCGCGGCGCAGGCTCGGCGCCCCGGCCCTCGGAGGCGACGTCGCGCTTCGACGCGGAGCGGCGGCCGGCAGGGGGCGGCCCGCGCCCCGGGTTGCCCGTGGTCGACGGGAACCCGCCTTCGAACCCGGCTTCCGGTGTGGATCATGCCCATTGAAGATCAATAACGGCGGCGAATCCTATTTCCGGCTCAAGGAGATTAGAGAAGACAAACCGCTCGACTCATAACGTGCGGGGGGTGGCGTCGATGACATTAATGAAGAAACGCTCTCCTCAGCATTTTCGTCACTCATTCGCCGCGCATCCGGAGGAGTGGAGGCGGCGTTAGCGGTATATGACGAAAGCAAGGCCCAATGACTTGCCCCATCGCGACACGGGGAAGGATAAAATGCCTGCGAACCGTGATGTGACAGTGCGGAAATACACTCACGTGCCCGGCCTGGCACACTCCGCGCTCGAGCCGCGTGGCATCTTGGACGGGGACGGCGCCCGGGTCGAACTCCAGGTGACCGAGTCCCTGCTCCGCCAGTTTCTCACGGAGCTGGAAGCAGCCCAGCAGGAACTCAATCAGCGGTGGAACGGTCAAAAAATGTCCGGCTGTCACGCGGACCGCGCGTGACGGGGGCGGATATCCATGAATCACGACTATCTGGATCCCTCCTTCGCGCGGCGTGAATGGAATTCCGACACGACCTCGTACGGGTCGGGTACCGACTGGCGCGGCAGCCCTGTCGACGCCCTTCACCCAGGGGTTCCCGACACGGGTTGGGACCCGGTCGAGGAACTCGCCTACCTCCTCCAGGAGGCCGCTTCGGCGGACCAGGCGGCGGCCGTGGTGCCGCCCCCTCGCAGCGAGCCACCATCCGGCGC
Organism: Streptomyces resistomycificus; assembly: GCF_001514265.1. GTDB lineage: Bacteria > Actinomycetota > Actinomycetes > Streptomycetales > Streptomycetaceae > Streptomyces > Streptomyces resistomycificus. The sequence continues at coordinate 716,320 of NZ_KQ948991.1, forward strand.
TGATTTCTCCGACCCTATGGAGAACCTGGCGCAGATCACCGCTCAGCTACCGCCCATTCGACGCTCTTCCACCGGACACCGGAGGGTTCGAGCCGGAAAACTCCGACTCAAGTGGTTGCAGACCGGCAGCTTCGTGATCGTCGCATTCGTGGCCGTCATCGTGGCGATGGTCAGCGTGTTCGGCGGAATCGTGGCATACGGGCCGCTGCAGAACATCTCGCCCGGTACGGAGAGCGGGATGATCCATCAGTGGCCTCTTCTCGTGTACGGCCCCTGGATGGTGGCGTCTCTCTCCATCCTCCGAACTGCCTTACACCGGCGCCGAGCTCTGCACTCATGGTTCATCGTTCTACTGTTTTCCTCCGTCGCCATCGTGCTGTGCGTCGCGCAGGCCGACCGGACCGTCACCGGAATCGCCGGAGCCGCCCTGCCCGCCCTCGCCTCTCTGGCCTGCTTCCAGCAACTCGTCCGACAAATCACACTGACTCTGCCGCCAAGGCAGGCGTCGCCACGTCATCGTCAATAGCGATCGCCCGGCCGGGGGACCGGGCCACGCGCGGCACAGAAAGGGCACGGAGCGGCTCCTTCGGGATGCGGGCGTACGAGACGGCCGCGCAGGCGGTGGAGATGCGCCGATTCCCGCGTGACGGGCCGTCCCGGCCCGCGATAGAACCCGATGTGTGACCGTCTTCTACTGCGCCAAGTGCGGGACCGCGCTCACCGGAGATCTGCCGGCCCTGCCCAGCGTCCCGGACATCGACGATCCGGACGCCGGCAGGGACGAGAAGACCGGCCAGGCCCGCTCCACCGTCCCGCGCGGCCATTACGCCATTGACCCCGACCCGTGGGGCGCGCCTTTCGTCCCCGCCCCCGCACCCCGCCAGCCTGCACGTGCCAGTGGCCGCGAGCTGCTGCGATCCGCGTCCGGGGCCACGGACTCCGCCGGCCCGCGCAACAGCGCCGTCCTCCACCCCGACGACGTCATGCCCCGGCTCACCCCCTTCACCTGCGGTGACAACTGGACCGGATGCTGCGGGCCCACCGGCGCGCACGGACCCAACCTGGCCTGCACCTGTGGCTCACGCTTGGCCACCTGGGCCGCCGACTGCCTGGGCCCCAACGAACTCCACCTCGACCCCGTCCGCGTCTACGCCTGGCCTCAGAGCGAGGCCACCGAAGCCGCCCAACGTCCGATCGGCGTGCCCGAGGAACTGTCGCGCCCGGTCGAGGAATCCAGGAAGAGGGAGTGAACCATCACGGTGTACGCCTCAACGAGGACAAGCCTTCGAGGTCAGGGCCGAGGTGTGGGTGAGGATCGGTGGCCAGCTTCGTGCCTGGAACCGGGACCGCAGCGAGCGGAACGAGACGAGACGGCGCCGGATGTGCTCGCTCTGCTCCGGGATGACGAACTGCGCGAGGCCATGCCTGCGTCAGCAACCAAAACCGCAACCACGACGAACGACGAAGGGCCCCACCGCAAGCGGTGGGGCCCTTCGACATCGTGCCCGGTGAGGCACTGGCGGAGGATACGAGATTCGAACTCGTGAGGGGTTGCCCCCAACACGCTTTCCAACTGTGGTGGTGGGCCCAAGGGCATCGAACAGGGCCGTTCATCTGCGTTCATGGCCGTCCGGTCGCGGGAGTGGCCACTACCTTCGGTCGTGCCTGAACTGCCGTGAACGGCGCTGAATGAGACGGAAACTGAGACGGGCCGCCCCGCAGCATCACAGCCCCTGACAACTCGTGGTGGCCGCCACGCGGTCTGGATAAGACCCTTCGTGTGCCTCACCCCGTATCCAGTCGATGAGCCACTGAGCGAGTGACTGCCCGAGCGGTGCAGAAGCGTGTCGGGTGCAGCAGAGGTTGGGGTCCCAGTCCCAGATCTGCCCGTCCTCAGTGCGGAAGTCGATCAGCGTCCACATGGCGCAGCCCCGGTCCATGAGGGGGACGATCCCCGGCGGAAGGCCGTGCTCTGGGTCGACGAAGTCGCGGTAGGCCGTCGTGATGTCCGCGCAGTCGCTGAACCAGTCGCCCGTGTCGGTCAGGGACACCGCTTCCCAGGGCCCGAAGCCACCGTTGGCGACTTCGAGATACATCCGTCTCAACAGCTTGGGCATCGGATACCCGACCACCCGCTCGAAGGCGGCGACGTTCTCAGCGGATGCCGGACCGGGCAGTTCCCGGCCGACCAGAAGCTTGCGGACGGCCAGAACGAGTTCATCATCAGTCACATGGAAATCCTCAGGGACGCCGCACGCCTTGTCGATGTCCACGCAGCCGGCGGAGTCTTGCCATGGGCGAGCCAAGACCTGTCTTCTTGCCCTGGGTCTTGCCGGGATCTTGGTGAGCTGGGGCTTTGCTGGTCAGGGGCTGTGGTCTCGTGCGCCTGGTGGTCGTCGTTGGTCGTCCTTGGTCACTGGTGAGCGGCTTCGGACGGCCCAGGGACGGCCCAGGCTCCCGCTCATCGGCCCGCCTCGAAAGCGGTGTCGTTGGCCGCTGTGGCTCTCTGGTGCGACCGCATGGCGGTTCGCAGAGCTTCGAGTTCGGTTCGGGGAAACGGCCGGCCCCATTGAGACTCGTAGTCTTCTTCGCCCTGCTCGTGGTCGATCCGGTCGAAGGCACGGACGGCGGACCGTGCAAGTGCCGTGACGGTGTGGCGGCCTGACCAGAGAACTACCCCTGCGCTGTCGGGAGCTTGGGCGTCGTCAGCCAGGACCAGGCGGGCATCGACCACAGATCCGTCTCTGTGGAAGAACCACCTGTACACCTGTGGCTCTCCCTCCAACTCGGCGCGAGTGTCCTCGTCACCGAGCAAGAGCCGGACAACGGCGTAAAGGAACTCCTCGGGCGCGTCAGTTATGTAAGAAGCGATGGCCTCTGCCTCACCCTGATCATCAGCAACCTTGACGCTCGCCCAGCCGTCACTGCCCAACGTCCATGTGATCGCTAGAGACGACATCTCCCCCTCCTCCGGGTGACTCTATGGACTCAGGCGCCATGCGACCGAGTCCTCAGCTTGGGAAGCTGCGATCATTTGAAGCTTGCTTCGGCCCTGACCTTGGCGAACGGCCGATCTGTGTCCTCGTCGGGCTCGGCTGCCTTGCCCGTGATTCCCCGCTGTTCCCCGCTCGATCTGGTGCGGTTGTGGTGCACGGAAATGTCAGCCCGGCGGCACAACAGGGCGGGCAACTTCCGATCACTTACGACAGGCTGCTACGTCTTGCCTGTTCAAGATCGAATAGGCTGTAGGTCAGACAGGGAACCGTTTGCATGAGTGTGCGGTCGGGTAGCCGCGCATTCACTGACGATTCAGCCACTCTGTTAGGTCCTTGAGCCTGGGTACTACTTCGGTTTTCATCCATCGCGGCAGGTGGGAAGCGTGCAGGACATGGGATGCGTAGCGTTCGGTTACGACGATGTCGCAGTACGGCACCGCGATGCTTAGTGCATCAATATCGAAGATGTCGTTCGGCTCCCATGCCTTCTCGCGGTTACGATGTGCCGCTTCCGTGAGGGTCGCATGGATGTCGGCGCTTGGCATGCAGTCCGTGAAGGCCCTGATTGACTCTCTGCCCGTGACTACTTCGGCAAGCGTTCTGCCTCGGTCAAGAAGTGCCTGGGTGAGCATGTCGATGACTTCGAGAGACATGTACCGGGCCTGTACTACGTCGCGCAGGCGGTTCCAATATTGCGGATCATTGTCGAGGCGTTCAGCTAGCTGCCGCTCCGATTCCGCTCGATTTTCCGCGCTTCTCTTAGCGGCTGTCGGGTCCCACCCGTTTGCCTTAAGGTCTGGCACCTCGGCGTCAGTGGGGCCCCGCAGCATGGAGCGCTCAAGCTGCTCACGGGCATTCGCGAGCATCAGATCAAAGGCGGCTGGCCCATCTGGCCAGGCGGCGCGAGCCTCGTCGGTGACATCACCGGAGGCTGAACGGATGGACAAGCCGCCCCGCGTACCCATGGCATGACCGATGCCGTGTCCCAGCAGTTCGATATCTGCAAGATGCGGTGAATCGGTGTCGAGTGCGCGGTCTAGTGCTGCCTCGACCTCCAGCCGCATTATGTGCGTCCGTGAGAGCAAGGTGGTGAAGCCGGAGACCTCTTCCATCACATCGGCGATGTCGGCTCGCTGGCGTGGATCCTGGATCCCCGCCATTTCCATGTAGTGAGTCAGAGACAAGGGGAAGAGATACAGCCCGGAACTGGCAGCATCTCGCACCGCAGTGAGCGCTGGCTGATAGGGCCCCCCGGTTCGGTGTCCCGTAGCGGCCTTGGCCAGGCTGATCCAGTGGTTGAGGTCCAGGTAGACGAGGCGCTGTCCCGTCTGACGTCGAACTAGGTGACCGGGCCAGGCGTATGTAGGGGTTTGCCGTCGTGCCATGGCGGCCATTCTGACAACCCCAGGGCTGTGAATGCCTCCGAATATGGGTGGCGTCCCTTCTCCGGTGCGCGACGTAGGAGGCCACCGTTCGCGTGTGGCTCATACGCTCCTCCCACACGAACCGTGAGGTGCAGCGAGAAAGAGCGGGAGCCAAGTGAGACTGACTCCCGGCTCTTCCTGTCGGCATCCACCATGGTCAGTGCTTGCTTCTAGCTTCTGACCGGCCCCGGCAGTTCGATACTGTGCAGACAGCTTTGGGGCCCCTTGGGTCCTGGCCAACGCAGCAGGTTACCGCCCCGCGCGTGGCACATCAGGCGGTACGAGTCCACAGACAGGCCCACGACCGACTGAGCACCGCTTTAGGAGAGAGGCTGGGAGGTCGGGCGGCTGACCTGGGGCTTCGGTGCCTAGTCGGGCAGCCGCGAACTCGACTGTGAGACACCCATGTTGACCGTGACTGCCCCCTGGATCTGGCACGGTAGTGGCACGAACCCCAGCCGACGCCAGTCAGCCACGACGGCGGGTGCGTCGACCGACCACGCACGCGTATGCCTCGCTGCACCCCCACCGGCCTCAGCCACGCTGCCAATGACGTCGACCAGCGCAAGCTCCAACGGCCGGCCCGTTGGGACGGAGCCTGAGCCCTCAGCTTGGGCGCAACATCGGCGACCCTCACATCAATCGGATGCTCTATAGCTACCCTCCCAGGCCGAAGTAGCTAAGAACCAGTTGCGTGACTACTCCGCCTGCGACTCCGGTGCCGACCGCCTCAGACGATCGCGCCCCTAGGGCCAGAACCCTGCCCAGCCACCCCTGCACACGAGGACCAGGCTCTGCCAGTTCTCCCCCCGCCTCGGCGCGGTCCTCGGAGATTGCCACGGTCAGCGATGTCAGCAGCTCTTCGTTGACGCCAGCCTGCCTCAATCGGTCAACCAGCTCACCTTCTGTCGTTGGGGGACCAGCGTAAGAATTCTGAGTGAAGTTGTTTGAATTTAGCGCTACGTTTGCTCCAGGGCCATTAATCACGGTATGAAAAATCTCGTTCCCTTTTTCAGGTGTCACGAGAGACTCCCCTGCTTTCTCCCCAGCCTCCGGGTTTTCTGCCTCAAGTTGAAGTGCGAAGTCGAGGATTCGTGTGCGAACTGCATCGAGAATGGCACGCAAGAGCGACGGTGAAAGTTGACGCCAAATGCGCGTAGCGCCCATTCCTTCGTACATGGTGAAGTCGCCACGAGTATGATGGAAGTTGAATTGGGCCACCATGTCTGCGGTCCAAGGAACACCAAGTCCATTTCGAAGATTACCTTTGAGGAGATCTTCGATCTCGGAAATGCTAGAATTTATGCTGGTCTTGCCAAGTCGAGAGGGATTAAATCTTTCGGGTAGCATAGAGACGGCGACAGGAGCATTGGTCATTCCTGAGCCGAAGGGTCCTGCAAAGTCTCCAAGTGTGTGCACAGGAAATGGCCCGCGATAGGCTGGTACGTCCTCGTCGGGGTATCCTGTCAGTTCTCTATCGATCCAGTTCAGTGCTTCCGAAATGCGTAGACGTGTTGCAACAATTCGAGCCTGTCGAAGAAGGCTTGCGGTAGACACTTCCTCGCCAGCCGCATCTCTAATCAGGTCTTGCAATAGCGCCACTCGCGTCTCCCGCTGTAATCCCCTGGTGCCGTCGATCTCGCCGAATGGTAGCTACACCCTGAGTGACTTGTCCTGGGAAGTTGGATTTTGGTGGGCATCAAGGGAGCGCGGCGATGGTTGGAAGCGCGAGGTCGGTGGAGCGGCTTTGGGCTCGCGCCAAAGTGGCTCCGTAAAGTCGTGGAGCCGACCGCCCCGGCCACGACATACCCCCTTCTCCGGCCTCGCTGATTGCTGTGTGCGCGGCACGGGCGCCGGCCGGGCTGGAGCGGGGCGGAGACAGGAGCGCAGGCCCGGCCGGGGGCCGGGCCGCGCGCGGCGAGCGGAGCGAGCCGCCTTGAACCAGTAGAGAAAGTTGTAACTCAGTCTGTCTGCTGGGGCTTGAAGTCGTATGCGCAAGCTGGAAGTTCGCTGCCCTGTCGATGTGCGAGCGGTAGGAAGAGGACTGGGCGGACCGTCCATGTGATGCGTGTGTCGGCCTGGTCCACGGTGACTGAGCAGGGTTCCGCACGGAGTAGAGCTCGCCTGGTGTCGATGCGGCCTTCGTACAGCCACTCCCATGCTTGTTCTGAGGCCGAGGTGTCGAGGGCTGGGCTGATGGTGCGCAGGGCGATGGCGATCCACCGGTCTGCCTGGGCGGCCGAGTAGGCGTCGAAGGACGCGTGCAGTGTCGGCTGTTGGTCCTTGCTGAGGTTCTGGGTCCAGCACTCGCACCAGTAGCCGCGGGGGAGTTCGTTCATGCGCTGGCTCCCGACGGTCCGGCCACCAGTACGTAGCGGGTGTTCTCGGCGTAGAGCGTGAGTTGGTAGGCCGTGCCCGTGGTCAGGTAGGCGAGGACTCGTTCGTGCTCCGCCTCGTCCGTCAGCCAGTAGCGGCCCGGCTGGGCGTATGCGGTGTCGAGTTGGTCCGTGACGTGGCGCGTTCGCTCGCGTAGCCAGCGCAGTGCCAGGCGGGGGCTGGCCGCACCGTGGGACCCGAGCGGGATCGTGTTCGTTTCGTGCATAGGGTAAGCGGCTGCCCAGCATCGGAAGACACTGCCGCGCTCTTCGGCAGCTAAGAGCTCCCCGCTCGTCGGCGTCAGCACGGGTGACCTCCTGGGAGGACATCCCTGTAGAGCTCCGCCGTGACCGTGTGGCCGCCGTCGCTGTCATGGACCACGACCCGGTGCGCGATCGCGCTGACCATGCCCAGGCCCCGGCCGTGCTCCGCCTCTTGGTCCTGGTGCGCGATCTTCGGGACCGTGCCGGTGCTACCGGCGTCCGTGACCGACAGGGCGATGACCTGCGCAGAGACGGCAAGCGCCAGGTGGAAGCTGCCGGAGGTGAGGCCGCTGGCGGTGTGGAGGATGGCGTTCGCGCTGAGCTCGCTCACGATCAGTTCGGCGTCCTCGGCCAGCGGGGAGCCGCGCAGGATGTCTCTCGTCCAGCGGCGGGCCCGGCTGACCTCTTCTGGGAAACCTGGGCAAGTGAGCCCCCAGACCCGAGCAGTGCTCGTATACTCGTGCATACAAGTTCCTTCGTGCTGGTAGGCCGCCATGTGCAGCGGGTTCGGGCTAGACGAGTTTCACGCCGTCGTGGGCGCGGATGGCCGGCGGGGACGCCGCGTCCAAAGCGTCAAAGACGCGGATCGCATACGCCTCGTCGGCGAGTTCGGTGACTTCTTCACGGGTGGCCCAGCGCAGTGCGCGGGTCTCGTCCCCGGTGGTGGGCGTTCCGTCGGCGGCTTCACACCGGAAGACCAGGGAGACGATCAGACCCGTCATGTTCTTGTAGATGCCGGTGAGGGTCGCGGGAACTGCGATCTTGATGCCGGTTTCCTCGAGGACTTCGCGCTGGAGGGCCTCGGGGATGGTTTCCTCACGTTCGAGGACTCCGCCCGGGGGTTCCCACTTGCCGTTGTCGCGGCGCTTGATCAAAAGGGCGCGGTCCTGGTCGTCGACGATGACTCCGGCAACGCTCACGGAGTGCGGACGGTCAGTGCTCACGTTCCTCGACCCTCTCGGATGGCTAGGCTCTCCACCGTAGCAACAACACTCGCCCACTCGTCTAGATACCTAAAGGAGTACACGTGACGTCTCTTCCGAGCCTCCTCGGCGATCTCGACCCCACGAGTGATCGTGCGGTCTTCCGGCAGATCGCTGACCAGTTGCGCGAGGCCATCGACCGTGGGCGATTCAAGGAGGGCGAAAAGCTGCCCTCCGAGGCGGAGCTAGTCGAGCATTACGGGGTTTCCCGTATGACGGTTCGAAACTCCTTCTCCGTCCTGCAGGGCGAGGGCCTGGTGCACGCCGAACACGGCAAGGGCGTCTTCGTGCGACCACGGCCACCTGTCCGACGGCTAGCCTCCGACCGCTTCGCCCGGCGCCACCGCGAGCAAGGAAAATCCGCCTTCATTGTCGAGGCCGACGCCGCCGGCAGCCACCCCCAGGTCGACAGCCTGGAGGTCAAGGAAGAGAAGGCCAGCCAGGACATCTCCACTCGCCTCGGCTCCGTGCGGCGCGTCCTCGCCCGCCGACGCCGGTACCTGCTTGACGGCCGGCCGGTCGAGTTCGCAACCTCCTACCTTCCGCTCGACATTGCCCGCGGCACGCAGATCGCCGAACCCAACCCCGGCCCCGGCGGCATCTATGGCCGCCTCGAAGAGCTGGGCCATCAACTCGACCACTTCGAGGAAGAGATCCGGGCCCGGATGCCCTCGCCGACCGAGGTGAAGACGCTCCGACTGGCCTCCGGCGTGCCCGTGATCCACCTGATCCGGACCGCGTACGACACAGAAGGGCGGGCCGTGGAGGTCTGCGACACGGTCATGGCTGCGGACGCCTACGTCCTGTCGTATCAGCTCCCGGCCACGTGAGGGCCTGACCGGTGGTGGTGCGCGGGGCCGCTTTCCCGAACTCGTACACCCCAACAGGCATACTCGTATAGACGAGTGGGCAAGTTGTGTGGCAGGGTGGTCGTCGTTCCCGGAGGTCGGGTTCGAAGACTGCATCTTGTATAGACGAGTAGATGGGAAGAAATCTTGCGCACCATCCGTGTGGAGACCTCGGCCGCAACGATCCTGCTGACCGAGGCGCCTGAGCCCAAGGTCCGCGACCGACAGACCGGCGAGATCGCCAAGGACGCCGTCAGCGGCGAGGCGCTGATGACGATCGGCGTCGTCTACATCGAGGAGGGGGAGTCGTCCCTGATCAATGTGACCGTTCCGGAGAGCGGCGTGTCTGAGGGGCTCGCGCTCGGCGCCCCGGTCTCGGTGCCGGGGCTGGTTGCCCGGCCGTGGGAAAGCGTGTTCAACGGTCAGCAGCGGCACGGCATCGCCTTCCGGGCCGCCGCCGTCACTCCGGCCGCCTTCCCGGCCACCATGGGGGCCTCGGCCTGATGACCGACCTGGCAACGCTTCTGGAGGTGGGTGGTCCTGTCGCCGCGCTCGGCGGCGGGGCTGCCTACACCCGGGCCAACTACCCCGGGGTCTACTGGTCCACGGTCGGCCTGCCGATATCCACGGCCCGGCTGCTCAGCTCGTACAGCTCGGTCATGGAAGCCTGCGGCCTGACCGTCGCTCCATCCCGGCTGCGAGTCCTGGCGGTCAAGGCCACCACCCGGCGTGACGTCCGGCCCGTGGCACCTCGGCGCGGGATCATCCGCCCTACGTCGACCGGACTGCGGCTTCGTCTGCGGCTCGCCCCGGGACAGGAACCCGCTGACGTCGCCGCCTCCGCGGAACGGCTGCGGCACGCCTGGGGAGTTCACGCCGTCTACGTCACCACCATCAAGCCGGGCGTGGTGGAACTGCGGCTCGTCGGCTTCGACGTGCTGCGCAAGGTCCGGATGCCGCGCAGGGCTGCGGACGGGTTCCTCAAGGTCCCGGTGGCGCTGCGGGAGGACGCCACTCCCTTCGTACGCGACTACCGGACCGTTCCGCACGGTCTCACCCTCGGCGCGACGCTGTCCGGCAAGTCCATGTACCTGCGGCATCTCGTGGCCGGACTCGCCCGACAGTCCGTCGCCCTGGTCGGCATCGACTGCAAACGCGGCGTGGAGCTGGCGCCCTTCGCTCCACGACTGTCGGCGCTGGCCACCGACCCCGATCAGGCTGCCGAACTGCTGCCCGTACTCATCAAGGAAATGGAGGACCGCTACGACCTGATCAAGGCCCGGCAGGGCATCGCGCCGACCACTCCGGACGAGGAGATCACCTCCGACATCTGGGGCCTGCCCGAGGACGAACGCCCCGTGCCCGTTGTGCTGTTCGTCGACGAGGTGGCCGAACTCTTCCTCGTCGCCACGAAGAAGGAGGAAGAGCGCCGGGACGAGATGGTCACCCAGCTCATCCGCCTCGCCCAGCTCGGCCGCGCGGCCGGCATCTATCTGGAGGTCTGCGGACAGCGCTTCGGCGCCGAACTCGGCAAGGGCGCCACCATGCTCCGTGCCCAGCTCGCCGGCCGCGTCTGCCACCGCGTCAACGACGAAGCCTCCGCCAAGATGGCACTTGGCGACATCGCCCCCGAAGCGGTCGCCGCCGCCTGCGCCATCGCGCCCGAACGGCCCGGCCTGGCCGTCGCCGGTGACACCTCGGGCGGCTGGTCCCGCCTCCGCACGCCCTACCTCTCTCTCGGCGACGCGGCTGGGATCTGCCAGGAATCGGCCAGCCTGACGCCGAACCTGCCCGCGCTCAAGCCCTTCCGGCCCGACGCGCCCCTACAGCCGGTCGACTCCCCGGCGCCGGTCGTCCACCCGCGCCCCGTGACCGACTGAGCCGCCGTCCCTTCCTCCGGTCGGCGTGACCGCCTCGCGCCACGTCCCCACCCCTCCCATGCCTGAATCCGGAAGGAGCCGCAGCATGCGCGCCCAACTGGCCCGTATCGATGCGGTGCTCGTCCAGGCCGTCATCGCCGCCGCCCTGTCCTTCGCCCACCTGCACGATGTCGCCTCGGCGGCCGGACAGGACGGGTGGAAAGCGTGGGCCTACCCGATCTCGGTCGACCTGCTGCTCGTCGCCGCCTGGCGCCGACTGCGGACCGGCGACGCGAAAGCCTCCGGGTGGTGCTGGTTCGTCATCGCACTCGCCGCCTCCCTCGGCGCGAACGTCGCCACCGCCGGACTCCTCGACCTGAACACAGTGCCGGCCTGGCTGCGCATCCTCGTCGCGGGCTGGCCTGCGGTTGCCTTCCTCGGCGGCACGCTACTGGCGCACTCGGCACCCGCCCTCGCCGAGGAACCACCGGCGGACCAGGAGGAGGACGCCGATGATCCCGCGCCCGAGCCTCCTACTGAGCAGGACGTGAGCCCGCTCCCGACCCCGCCTGCATCGGTCCCGACCGCGCTCGTCGAACACGCCCGCAAGGTCGCCGCCGAACACCACACCCGCACCGGCACACCCATCGACACCCCCACCCTGCGCGCCCGGCTCGGTGTCCCCGCACCCATGGCGGACGCCATCGCCGCCCACCTCTGAAAGGAGACCCGCATGACCGCCAACCGCCGCTTCCGCAACGTCACCCGCATCGGCCCCGTCCAGGTCGGCACGTCCTACGACGGTCGCGGCCGCGAGAAGCACACCGCCGCCTGCACCGCCCCGCGCTGCGGCTTCTCCTCCGACTACGACAGCCGCGCCGCCGCCGAACTCGCCGCCCGAACCCACCGCTGCCCCGTCCGCTGAAAGGACCCGCACACCGTGACCGTCAGCCTGCCGCTCGTCCTGGTCCTCGGCTTCTTCGCCTGGGGAGCAGTCAAGTTCCTCGGCGTCCGCACGTGGATCGTCGTCCTGGTCGCCCTCTTCGGCTTCTGGCTCTCGCACACCTTCATGGCCCCGGCCATCGAGTCCGGCACGCGCTCCGGCGTGGACGTCATAAACGGCTCACACAACTAGACGAGTAGATAAGGAGAGACTCCCGTGTTCCTGCCCCAGTACCCCGACAGCCCCACCCCGCCGCCCGCGCACACCCACGCCCCGGCAGACCCGGCCCCGGCACAGCGCACGCCGTTCCCTCAGGTCTCCATCAGCACCGGCGCGATAGCGACCGTGATCGTCGGCGGCGTCGTACTGACCGCCCTCCTGGCCGCCGTCGCTGTCACGGCCATCTCCGTAGCCGTCGCCGCCGTAGTCCTGCGCTCCATGCTCCGCGACCACCACCGGCGCTAAACGCACCCGGCTCCCGGGGCGGCTCGACACGACCAAGCATCCGCCGCCCCGGGAGTCCGTCACTCCTGACCGAGCCAGTCAGAAGGAGAGAGCCATCCTGACCCGCACCACCCCGGCCCCACTCCCGGAACTCGCCAACCTCGCCTCTCACGGCACTCTGCCCGGTATCCTCCGCCAGCTCTCCGGCCTCGGAGGCTGCACCAACCCCATCCGCCTCGACGGCCACCGCACCGAGTACGACGTCGACACCCGCACCGGAGAGATAGGCAACGTCCTCCACCGCCTCGACTCCTCCGACCTCCCTGCCGGCCACCTCCTCGTGCGCTGCAACAACCGCCGTACGACCCGCTGCGCGGCCTGCTCCGAGGTCTACCGTCGCGACACCTTCCACCTGATCACCTCCGGCCTGCGCGGCGGCAAGGGCACCCCGGAACGCGTCGCCGCCCACCCCCGCGTCTTCGCCACCTTCACCGCACCCAGCTTCGGACCCGTCCACAACCGCCCCACCGGCCCGGCCGGTTCAGTCCGCCGCTGCCGCTGCCGCTGCGGCACCCGCCACGACCAGGACGACGACACACTCGGCACCCCGCTCGACCCGGACACGTACGACTACGACGCTGCCGTTCTCTGGAACGCCCATGCCGGACCGCTCTGGCGCCGCTTCTCGACCTACCTGCGCCGCGAGGTCGCCAAGCGGGCCGGGCTCACTCAGCGTGCCTTCCGCCAGTACGCCCGGGTGTCCTTCGCCAAGGTCGCCGAGTACCAGAAGCGCGGCGCCGTCCACTTCCACGCCGTCATCCGCATCGACGGCCCCGAGGGCGGCGACACCCCGCCTCCGGCCTGGGCCACGGCTGAGCTGCTCTCCGACGCCATTCGCACCGCCGCCGCCCACGTCCGCATAGACGGACCGGTCATCGCCGGCCGCCCACACGTCTTCACCCTCGGCCGCCAACTCGACGTACGCACCATCCGCAGCGCCGACTTCGACGGCGGCCAGGAACTCACCGAACGGGCCGTCGCCGCCTACATCGCCAAGTACGCCACCAAAGGCGCCGAGACGGCCACGGGAGCTCTCGACCGCCCGCTCAAGTTCCTCGCCGAACTCGCCCAGCTCGACATCAGCGACCACGCCCGCCGCATGATCCGAACGGCCTGGACCCTCGGCGCACGCAAGGATCTCGAACACCTCCGCCTGCGCGCCTGGGCCCACATGCTCGGCTTCCGCGGCCACTTCTCCACCAAGTCCCGCCGCTACTCCACCACCCTCGGCGTCCTCCGCAACGCCCGCGCCGAATGGCGCCGCGCCCAAGCGACCACTTCCGAAATTTCGGAGGCGCTAGACACGACCCTCGTCATCTCCCACTGGGTCTACGCAGGAACCGGCCTCACCGACGCAGAAACCTGGCTCGCCGAAACCATCGCCCCCGCCCCCGGAACGGAAGGAGAACCGACCCATGCCTGAGGCTCAGGCGACCGCCACTGAGCTGCATCCCTTCGACCCCTCCTTGGCCCTTTTGACCGTCGAGGAGGCGGCCCGGCGGCTCCGTATCGGCCGTACGACATGCTTCCGGCTCGTGCGGGCCGGAGAGATCGAGTCGGTGACGGTCGGGCGGCTGCGCAGGGTTCCCGCCGATGCCATCCCCGCGTACGTGGCCAAGCTGCGCCACCGACCCGCCCAAGCGGCCTGAGGAGGTCGGGCATGCCAGAGAACAAGCGCACCCGTCAGCCCAACGGGGCCTCGTCCATCTACCTCGGCAAGGACGGAAAGTGGCACGGCCGAGTGACCGTCGGCGTCCGTGATGACGGCAAGCCCGACCGCCGTCACGTCGAGCGGAAGACAAAGGCCGAGGTGACCAAGGCCGTCCGCGAGATGGAGAGGGCCCGCGACGACAAGAAGCTCCGGAAGCCGGGGAAGGGGTGGACCGTCCAGAGCTGGCTTGAGCACTGGGTCGAGAACATCGCCCAGCCGTACGTCTCCGAGAACACGTACGCCGGGTACGAGGTCGACGTACGCGTTCACCTCGTCCCCGGCCTGGGCGCTCACAAGCTCGACCGCCTGGAGCCCGAGCACCTCGAACGCTTCTACCGGAAGATGCAGGCGTCCGGGAGCTCCGCCGGCACCGCCCACCACGCTCACCGGACGATCCGGGTCGCCCTCGGTGAGGCCGTGCGACGCGGGCATGTCGTCACCAACGCGGCCGAGATCGCCAAGGCTCCCCGCCTCGAAGAAGAGGACATCGAGCCCTACACGATCGAAGAGGTGCAGAGCCTCCTCGTCGAGGCGGCCAAGCTCCGCAACAGTGCGCGCTGGGTCGTCGCCCTCGCGCTCGGTCTCCGTCAAGGTGAGGCGCTCGGCCTTCACTGGGAGGACGTCGACCTGGACGCGGGGTACGTCCGCATCCGTAAGAACCGGCTGCGTCCCAGGTACGCGCACGGCTGCGGTGCCAATCCGTGCGGCAGGAAGGCGGGCTACTGCCCCAAGAAGGAGCAGACCCGTCGCGAGCACAAGTCCACCAAGTCCCGGGCCGGACGTCGCACCATCGGCCTGCCCGATCCGCTGATCAAGATTCTCCGCCAGCACCAGGAAGCCCAGGAGCGGGAGCGAATCGCGGCCGGTGCGGACTGGGAGGGCAAGGGGTACGTCTTCGCGTCGCCGATCGGTGGGCCGCTGAGTCCGAACACCGACTTCCACACCTGGAAGCGGCTGCTTCGGGATGCCGGCGTCCGGAACGGCCGTCTCCATGACGCTCGCCACACCGCCGCGACCGTGCTGCTGATCCTCGGTGTCCCGGACGTCGTCATCGACTCGATCATGGGTTGGGAGCCTGGGGGAGCGGCCCGGATGCGCGCTCGGTACATGCACGTGACCGGGACCATGCTCCGCAAGGTCGCCCAGCAAGTCGGAGACGTGCTCTGGGTGCTGCCCGGCACCGGCGCCGACGGCCAGGAAGAAACCAACTGAGACGGAAACTGAGACGGACAACGTCGAAGGGCCCCACCGCGAACGGTGGGGCCCTTCGAGTCGTGCCCGGTGAGGCACTGGCGGAGGATACGAGATTCGAACTCGTGAGGGGTTGCCCCCAACACGCTTTCCAAGCGTGCGCCCTAGGCCTCTAGGCGAATCCTCCGCCGGGAACATTACATGACCGAGGGGAGTGCTCGCGAACTCGTTCCCGCTGGCCCGCATCGGGTACTGTTGGCGCAGCCCCTCACGCGGCGCTATCTGACTGAACTCCCCCAGGGCCGGAAGGCAGCAAGGGTAGGTTGGCTCTGGCGGGTGCGTGGGGGGCGTCTGCGTTGCCGGGGCCGGAGGCGACTCGGGGCTACCGGAGGTGACCCGGGGCGCCCCGGGGTGCGGGAGGGTGGCCTCCTCGGGCGGAGCCCGATGTCAGTGGGCGCCTATAACCTCGTATGCGTGTCGTCTCTCGCGCTGTACCGCCGCTATCGCCCGGAGTCGTTCGCCGAGGTCATCGGGCAGGAGCATGTCACCGACCCGTTGCAGCAGGCGCTGCGGAACAACCGGGTCAATCACGCGTACCTGTTCAGCGGTCCGCGTGGATGCGGCAAGACGACCAGCGCGCGGATCCTGGCGCGGTGCCTGAACTGCGAGAAGGGGCCCACGCCGACCCCGTGCGGCGAGTGCCAGTCCTGCCAGGACCTCGCGAGGAACGGCCCCGGTTCCATCGACGTCATCGAGATCGACGCCGCTTCGCACGGTGGTGTGGACGACGCCCGTGAGCTGCGTGAGAAGGCCTTCTTCGGGCCCGCGAGCAGCCGCTACAAGATCTACATCATCGACGAGGCCCACATGGTCACGTCGGCCGGCTTCAACGCGCTCCTCAAGGTCGTCGAGGAGCCGCCCGAGCATCTGAAGTTCATCTTCGCCACCACCGAGCCCGAGAAGGTCATCGGGACGATCCGGTCGCGGACCCATCACTACCCCTTCCGGCTGGTGCCGCCCGGAACCCTCCGGGACTACCTCGCCGAGGTCTGCGGGCACGAGGACATCCCCGTCGAGGAGGGCGTGCTGCCGCTGGTCGTGCGGGCGGGACAGGGGTCCGTGCGTGACTCCATGTCCGTCATGGACCAGCTGCTCGCCGCGGCGAGGGAGGACGGTGTGACGTATGCCATGGCCACCTCTCTCCTCGGCTACACGGAGAGCTCGCTTCTCGACTCCGTCGTCGAGTCCTTCGCCACCGGTGACGGCGCCGCCGCCTTCGAGGTCGTCGACCGTGTCATCGAGGGCGGCAACGACCCGCGGCGGTTCGTCACCGACCTGCTGGAGCGGCTGCGTGACCTGGTGATCCTGGCCGCCGTTCCGGACGCCGCGGAGAAGGGGCTGATCGACGCCCCCGCCGACGTCATCGAGCGGATGCAGGCCCAGGCAGGCACCTTCGGCCCCGCCGAACTGAGCCGCGCGGCCGACCTCGTCAACGAGGGGCTGACCGAGATGCGCGGCGCCACCTCCCCCCGCCTCCAGCTCGAACTCATCTGCGCGCGCGTGCTGCTTCCCGCGGCGTACGGCGACGAGCGGTCGGTCATGGCCCGTCTGGACCGCATCGAGCGCGGTGTGAACTTCTCCGCGGGGAGCGGTGCGCCGGCCATGGGCTATGTGCCGGGGCCCGAAGCGCACGGGGGAGCGACAGCGGGGGCGGCGGCTCCGGTGCCGACGGGGAGCGGCCCGGCCGCGGCCCGCGCGGCGGTACGCGCTTCCGGGGCGCCGACCATGCCAGGCGCGCAGGGGGCGCCCATGACCGGCGCACCGGCGTCGGCTTCCGCCGCCCCGGCTGCGGCATCTCCGCCTCCGGTGGGCAACGACCAGGCACAGGCTCCGGTTCAGGCCCCGGCCCCGCAGCCGTCGCAGCCGGAGCCGCATCAGCCGCAGCCTCACCCCGAACCGCAAGCCGAACCTCACTCCGGGCCCACTCCGGCCGCCGCACCCCCAGCCGTCTCGGCTCCCGCCCCCGGCGCCTGGCCCACCGCCACCCCCGCGGGCGGCGGTCGCCGGCCTGGCGGCTGGCCCACCGCGACGCCGGCCGGCAGCGGACAGCCCTCGGCGGCGTCGAGCGCTCCCGGACCCGTGTCCACCCCGCCCGCGACGGCCACGCCCGCCGCTCCCCAGGTCTCGACGGCCGCCTCCGCCTCGGCCTACGCGCCTCCTTCCGGCGGCCTCGACCCCCGCATGCTCTGGCCCAACATCCTGGAAGCCGTCAAGAACCGCCGCCGGTTCACCTGGATCCTGCTCAGCCAGAACGCTCAGGTCACCGGCTTCGACGGCACCACCCTCCAGCTCGGCTTCATCAACGCCGGCGCCCGTGACAACTTCTCCGGCAGCGGCAGCGAGGACGTGCTGAAGCAGGCGCTCGCCGAGCAGTTCAACGTGCAGTGGAAGATCGAGGCGATCGTCGACCCGTCGGGCGGCTCGGCATCCCCGCCCCCCGGCGGCCCGGGAGGCCCCACCGGCTCGAGCGGCGGCTACGGCGGCGGAGGCGGCGCGGGCTACGGCGGATCCGGTGCCGGTTACGGCGGATCCGGCGCGCCTGGCACATCCGGCGGTGGTGGCGGCTATGGCGGTGGCGGTACCGCCTCCCAGCGTCCGGCGTCGTCCCAGACCGCCCAGTCCGCGTCGGCGGCCCCCACGGCGTCCGCCTCAGCCTCGTCTCCGGCCCCGGCGACCGCGCCCACCCCCGCCCCGCAGCGCTCCGCCCCCGAACCGCCGCCCCCGGTCTCCATCGAGGACGACATCCCGGAGGACGACGACCCCGACCTCGACGAGTCGGCCCTGTCCGGGCACGACCTCATCGTGCGGGAGTTGGGAGCCACGGTGGTGGAGGAGTTCTCCAACGAGTGACGAGTGGCGAGTGGCGAGTGGCGAGTCATGAGTCATGAGCGACGGGTCATGAGCGACGGGTAGCGAAGCGAGGGGCGAGTGAGGGCGGGCCCCGGCCGGGCGGCCGTCCGTCGCCGTGGCGTCGCGGCTGGCCGGGTCGGCGTCTTGGAGGAAGCTCCAGCTCACCTCCCTCCACCCCTTCGGAACCCCGCACAAAAACCCGGTTAGGCTGACCCCCGTGAACGTCCTCGTCATCGGCAGCGGTGCCCGCGAACACGCCCTGTGCCGTTCCCTGTCCCTCGACCCCGATGTCAGCGCGCTGCACTGCGCTCCCGGCAACGCCGGCATCGCCGAGGTCGCCGAACTGCACCAGGTCGACGCCCTCGACGGCGCGGCCGTGTCCGCGCTGGCCGTGGAGCTCGGCGCCGACCTGGTCGTCGTAGGCCCGGAGGCGCCGTTGGTCGCCGGGGTCGCCGACGCCGTGCGCGAGGCGGGGATCCCCGTCTTCGGCCCCTCCAAGGAGGCCGCGCAGCTCGAGGGCTCCAAGGCCTTCGCCAAGGAGGTCATGGCGGGAGCCGAGGTACCGACCGCGCGCTCGTACGTCTGTACGACCCCGGACGAGGTCGACGAGGCCCTCGACGCCTTCGGCGCCCCGTACGTCGTCAAGGACGACGGGCTCGCCGCCGGCAAGGGCGTCGTCGTGACCGGCGACCTCGACGCGGCCACGGCGCACGCCAACGCCTGCGAGCGGGTCGTCATCGAGGAGTTCCTCGACGGCCCCGAGGTCTCCCTCTTCGCCATCACCGACGGCGATACGGTCCTCCCCCTCCAGCCCGCCCAGGACTTCAAGCGCGCACTGGACGGCGACGAGGGTCCCAACACCGGCGGCATGGGCGCGTACTCCCCGTTGCCGTGGGCCGACCCGAAGCTGGTGGACGAGGTCATGCAGACCGTCCTGCAGCCGACCGTGGACGAGATGCGCCGGCGCGGCACGCCCTTCTCCGGCCTGCTCTACGCCGGTCTCGCGATCACCGGCCGCGGGGTGCGGGTCATCGAGTTCAACGCCCGTTTCGGCGACCCCGAGACGCAGGTCGTCCTCGCCCGGCTGAAGACCCCGCTCGCCGGCATCCTGATGGCCGCCGCCACCGGCAACCTCGCCGACCTGCCGCCCCTGCGCTGGAGCGACGACGCCGCGGTCACCGTGGTCGTCGCCTCGCACAACTACCCCGGCACCCCCCGCACCGGCGACCCGATCACCGGCCTGGACGAGGTGGCCGCAGAGGACGCCCCGCACGCGTACGTCCTGCACGCCGGCACCCGCCGCGACGGTGACGCCGTGGTCAGCGCGGGCGGCCGCGTGCTGTCCGTGACGGCGGTCGGCGCGGACCTCACCGAGGCCCGCGACCGCGCGTACCGGGCCGTCGCCCGCGTCAACCTCGACGGTTCCCAGCACCGCACGGACATCGCGGCGAAGGTCGCGTCCGGCAGCTGAGAGTCCGGAAATCCGGTAGTCCCGAATCCCGGTATCGATAAACCCCGCAGGCCCCGGATCCGTCTCAGGATCCGGGGCCTGATCGTTGCTGTCCGTCATCCACCTCTCCCCAGAGCCATTCCATCGAGTGACCGATGCCCCATCCGGCTGACGGGGGCCGGGGCCCCAACTAGGGTGCGGCGCAAGCGGTCCGGCACTTGGCTCACCGGCATTGCGATGTCGGTGAGCGGTGCCACAGTGGGGGAGTGAGCAACGCCAGGAGAGCCGGGCAGAGCGCCGGGCCGGCAGGACGGCAGGGAGGGGGCGAGGTCCGGTCATGACCGGTATGGGTGTGGAGGCGGGCGCGCAGGCCGCGCGTTCCCGAGCACTGGCCGTGCTGCGCATCCGCGGCCGGGCGCTGGCCGTCGCGCTGCTGCCCGCGGCCGTGGCCGTCGTGCTGCTGGCCGGCGGGTCCACCAGCCACCTCGTGGGCCCCGGTTGGCATGCCGCCCGGTGGGTGATGTGCGTCGCCGCCGTCCTCGTGCTGCTCGCCGCCGGCGGTGTCGCCCTGGTCGTCGCCCGCGCCCGTCCGGCCGTCAGCCCGACGATCCCGATCGCCGAGGAGTCGGCCCCCGACCTCTACCGCATGGTGCGCGACCTCGCCGACCGCCTCGACGTCCCCGCGCCCTCCGCCATAGCGCTCACCCCGGACTGCGACAGCTGGCTGGAGGACCGCACCCACCCGGCCCACGGCCCGCCGCCGCGCGTGGACCACGACGAGATAGCGGGCGTCCGCGGTAACCACCGCCGTGCCACCGCCGCACCCGTCCTGGTCATCGGCTCCCCGTTCCTGTGGTGGATGCGGGTGGCCGAGCTGCGCGCGGTCCTCGCCCCGGTCGTCGCCGGTACGGGACCCTCAGCGCACCCGGACATAGCGGCGGCCCGACGCTTCGTACGGGGCCTGGACGCGGCGGTGGCCGTGGCCTCGGCACCCGATCGCGGCGTTCTGGTCCGCCCGGTGCTCGCGGGCGTCGGCTGGGTCGCCCGACTGCTGCTGCGCAGTTGCCGTGACCACGCCGGCGAGATGGAGCGCGGTGTCGCGGCCGCGGCCGCCGAGCGTGCACAGGCTGTGGATTACGGCCTCAGGATCGTCGCCCAGGAGCAGGTCGGGCTGGCGTACGCCGGCTGGGACCGTCTGCTGACCCGGGTCGCGCTGCCCGCCTGGCGGATGGGCCGCTGGCCCTCCCGGCTGGACGCGGGCGTCGTCGCGGCCCTCACCGAGCTGTCCCGGCGCGACCGGCTGGCCGAGGGCTTCGCCTCGCGGCTGGGTGAGCGCCCCGCGTGCGACCTGCTCGAAGAGCCCGGCGCGGTGGACGAGGCGACCTCCCTGCTCGCCGCCCGCCTCTTCCACGGCGGGCCCGCCGAGCCGAGTCGGGACTGGGCCCCGGTGGACTGGCAGGAGTATCCGGACGAGGTCGTCGACCGCAAGTGGCGCACCGACGCGGCCCGCCTCCACCGAGTCCTGGACGCGCTGGGCGTACGCCATGCCCCCGACCCCACGTCGACGGACCCCGACGGCCCGACGCTGGCCCGCGTGATGGACCACCTGACCGGACCGCCGGCGACGGTCCCGACCCCGCCCCCGGCCGCCGAAGCGCGCTCCACCGCCGCCGAGCCCGACACCGATGAGGGTGTCGACACGGTCACCACGGACGCCGACGCCCCTGCCCCCGTCTCCACCCCTCCCGGAGACCGCGAGGACCGCGAGGACCGCGACGACCTGGACGCCCTCGACGACCTGGACGACGGCTCCGAGAACGGCACGGAGAACGGCACCGCCCTCGCCGCCCGCCTCAGCGCCGAGATCGCCCGTGAGGAGGAGGCCGCCGTCTCCTCCGCACCCGGGACCGCGTCACAGGCCGGCCCCGCCACCTCCGTTCAGGGCGGCGCCGGCGGCCCCGACACCGCGCTCTGGGACGACGGCACCTTCCCCCTCTTCCCCCTGCAACCGCCTCGCACCGCGCGCGAACTGCTCACCGACCACGTCACCGCGATGGTGTGCTGCGCCGCGATGGACACCGCCGGCGCGACTCCGGGCCTGGACTGGCTCGACGGCCCCTCCCTCATGGTCAACGGTGAGCGGGCGGCCGACCTGGCCCCTCGCGTCCTCAGCCTGGTCGAGGACGGCGACCCGGCCCCGCTGCGGGCCTGGCTGGTCGAGTCGGGGATACGCCCGGAGAAGCCGGTCCGCCTCGTCTGACCGGCACCCCCTCATACCGGACCCCCCGCTTCCACTTACGGCCAATTCGCAACGAATAGTGACAGCCTGCGTGCGTTATGTGATGTGCTGGGATCGATCCGGCACTTGGCAAGAGCGTGCGGCACAAGACAGGCACATGACACAGGCGTACGGGGGCGTGAGGGAGGGGAGCGAGCATGGGATCGGAGAAGATCCGCCGCTGGGAGTCGGGAGCGCTCGCGCACGCCGTGACGGATCCCTTCGGCCAGGGCCCTCTTCCCTGGCTCCGCGGCGCCGAGACGTACTTCGACGACAGCGGCCAGGTCGTCCCCTGGTACGTGGAACCGCCGCGACAGCCGACGCGATCGTCGCACCCCGACCGCGCCACGCACCCGCCGCGGAACGCTCCCCACGTCCCCTCCCCCCGCTCCGCCCCCGGCACCCCCCGCTCCGCCGACGACGTGAACTGCCAGATCAAGGGCTTCACGTCCACCGGCGCGGTCGCCCCCGGCGAGGCCGTCGACTTCCACATCACCGTCGACCCGCCGCAGGAGTTCGGCGTCGACGTCTACCGCATCGGTCACTACGGCGGTGACGGCGCCGCGAAGGTCACCACCAGTCCCCGGCTGTCGGGCATAGTCCAGCCCGCGCCGCTGACCGCGGACCGTACGGTCTCCTGCCACCACTGGTGGCTGTCCTGGCGGCTGCAGATCCCGAGCTACTGGAGCGTCGGCGCCTACGTCGCCGTCCTGACGACGGCCGACGGCTACCGCTCCCACATCCCGTTCACCGTCCGCGACAACGAGCCGGCCGACCTGCTCCTCCTGTTGCCGGACGTCACCTGGCAGGCGTACAACCTCTACCCGGAGGACGGCCGCACCGGCGCCAGCCTCTACCACGCCTGGGACGAGAACGGCCGGCTGCTCGGCGAGGCCGACGCGGCCACGACCCTCTCCTTCGACCGCCCGTACGCGGGCGCCGGCCTTCCCCTCCACGTGGGCCACGCCTACGACTTCATCCGCTGGGCTGAGCGCTACGGCTACGACCTCGCCTACGCCGACGCCCGCGACCTGCACGGCGGCCAGGTCGACCCCACCCGCTACCGCGGACTGGTCTTCCCCGGCCACGACGAGTACTGGTCGGCCACCATGCGCCGCACCGTGGAACGCGCCCGCGACCACGGCACGAGCCTGGTCTTCCTGTCGGCCAACACCATGTACTGGCAGGTCGAGCTCGGCCCGTCCCCGTCCGGTGTCCCCGACCGCCTGCTCACCTGCCGAAAACGCCGGGGGCCGGGCAAGCCCGTGCTCTGGCGGGAGATCGACCGCCCGGAGCAGCAACTGATCGGCATCCAGTACGCCGGCCGCGTCCCCGAGCCCCACCCCCTGATCGTGCGCAACGCGGGCCACTGGATGTGGGAGTCGACCGGCGCGCACGACGGCGACGAGATCGAGGGCCTGGTCGCGGGCGAGGCCGACCGGTACTTCCCGCGCACCCCGCTGCCCGAGCACGACGACCGCATCCTGCTCGCGCACTCCCCGTACACCGACACCGAGGGAGCCCTCCGTCACCAGGAGACCTCGCTCTACCGGGCCCCTTCCGGCGCCCTGGTCTTCGCGTCCGGGACGTTCGCCTGGTCACCGTCACTGGACCGCCCGGGCCACGTCGACCCCAGGGTCCAGCGAGCCACCGCAAACCTCCTGGACCGCATCTGCAAACGTGACTGAACCCCCTTCCACCAGTCCCGCTGTCCGGAACCGATCTCCCGTACGGGAGAATCGACCCACTTGGGCCCGCCCGTCGCCCACCACCACCCTGTTGGGGCCCTTCGGGCGCACCTTTCGTTCAACCACGGGGAGGAACCGTGTCCGGATTCGTCGATAAGCCCGAGCCGCTTCAGGTTCCGGGTCTGGTGCATCTGCACACCGGCAAGGTGCGCGACCTGTACCAGAACGAGGCGGGCGACCTCGTGATGGTCGCCAGCGACCGTCTCTCCGCCTACGACTGGGTGCTGCCCACCGAGATCCCCGACAAGGGGCGGGTGCTCACCCAGCTCTCCCTGTGGTGGTTCGACCAGCTCGCCGACCTGGTCCCCAACCACGTCCTGAGCACCGACCTGCCCGCGGGAGCCCCCGCCGACTGGGCCGGCCGCACCCTGGTCTGCAAGTCCCTGCGGATGGTCCCGGTGGAGTGCGTGGCCCGCGGCTACCTCACCGGCTCGGGCCTCCTGGAGTACGACGACTCCCGTACGGTCTGCGGCCTCGCCCTGCCCGAGGGCCTGGTCGACGGCTCGGAGCTGCCCGCCCCGATCTTCACCCCGGCCACCAAGGCCGAGGTCGGAGAGCACGACGAGAACGTCTCCTACGAGGAGGTCGCCCGCCAGGTCGGCGCCGACACCGCCGCCCAGCTGCGCCAGGCGACCCTCGCCGTCTACTCGCGCGGCCGGGACATCGCCCGCGAGCGGGGGATCATCCTCGCGGACACCAAGTTCGAGTTCGGCTTCGAGGGGGAGCGCCTGGTCCTCGCGGACGAGGTCCTCACCCCGGACTCCTCCCGCTTCTGGCCGGCCGAGCAGTGGCAGCCGGGCCGTGCCCAGCCGTCGTACGACAAGCAGTTCGTCCGCGACTGGCTCACGTCGCCGGAGTCCGGCTGGGACCGCAGGAGCGAGCAGCCTCCGCCGCCGCTGCCGCAGGAGGTCGTGGACGCGACCCGCGCCAAGTACGTCGAGGCGTACGAGCGTCTGACGGGCACGAGCTGGGCGTAGGACACGAAGAAGCCCCCCGGCAGAAGCCGGGGGGCCTGTTCAGAGCGGACGACCAGGTTCGAACTGGCGACCTCAACCTTGGCAAGGTTGCGCTCTACCAACTGAGCTACGTCCGCGTGCGCCGTGGCGCGAGAGCAACTATACCCAACCTCGCTCGCGTGCGAGCCGCACGGCCGCGTGCCGGTTCTCCGCCCCGAGCTTGGAGACGGCCGACGACAGGTAGTTCCGTACGGTCCCCTGGGACAGCGCGGCCCGCTCGGCGATCTCCGCGACCGGAGCCCCGTCGGCGGCGAACTCCAGCACCTCCGCCTCCCGCGCGGTCAGCGGCGAGTCCCCGGCGGAGATCGCGTCGGCCGCCAACTCGGGGTCGACGTAACGGTTTCCGGCGTGCACCGTGCGGATGATCTCCGCGAGTCTCCGCGCGCTGACGGTCTTGGGGACGAACCCCCGCACACCCGCTTCGAGGGCCCGCTTCAGATGTCCGGGCCGCCCGTGGCTGGTCACGATCAGCACCCGGCAGTCGGGCAGCTCGGTCCGCAGGGATGTGGCGACCTTCACACCGTCCGCGCCGGGCATCTGCAGATCCAGTACGGCGACGTCGGGAGCGTGGGCCCGGGCCATGGCCAGCGCCTCGGGTCCCGTCGCCGCCTCGGCAACGACGACGAGGTCGTCCTCCAGGGAGAGCAGGGTGGCGAGCGCACCCCGGATGAGGTGCTCGTCATCGGCCAGCAGGAGCCGTACGGGAGCAGTCATGACGTGACCTCACTCATAACCGTGGCGGCAGCCGCCCCCGACCCCGCGACCGCCCTCGTGCCCGTGCCCACGACCGCCCCCGCTCCCGAGCCCGCGCCCGAGCCCGCGCCCGCCCCCGTGCCCGCTCCCGAGCCCGTGCCCGGGACCGCTCCCGCTCCTGCCCCCGAGCCCGCGCCCGCCCCCGTGCCCGCTTCCGAGCCGGGGACAGCCGCCGCGCCCGCGCCCGCCCCCGAGCTGGGGACCGCCGCCGCGCCCGTGCCCGCTCCCGAGACCGTGCCCGGGACCGCTCCCGCTCCTGCCCCCGAGCCCGCGCCCGCCCCCGTGCCCGCCCCCGAGACCGCAGCCGGCACCTCCGCCACCACCCGGAACAGCCCCCCGTCGATCCGCCCCGCCTCCAAGGTCCCCTCCACCGCGGCCAGCCGTTCCCGCAGCCCGGCCAGGCCCGAACCGCCCACGGTGCGGTCCGAGGGCGCGGACGCCCCGTCGTTCTCCACGGTCAGCACCGCTCGCCCCTCCGTCACCCGGACCCCCACGGCACACCATGCGGCATCCCCGTGCCGCAGCACGTTCGTCGTCGTCTCCCGCACCACCCAGGCGAGTGCCGACTGCACCTCGGCCGGCAGCCCGGCGGCCCCGCCCCCGGTCACCTCGCACCGGATCCCGGCGGCCGTCAACACTCCTTGCGCGCCCGCGAGTTCGACCCCGAGGTCGGCCTCCCGGTACCCCCGTACGACATCCCGTACCTCGCGCTGCGACTCCTGCGCGATGCGCTGCACCTCGGTCATCTGGTCGACGGCCTCGGGCCGCCCGCGCCGGGCCAGCTGCACGGCCAGCTCGCTCTTGAGGGCGATCACGGCGAGGTTGCGTCCCATCACGTCGTGCAGGTCGCGCCCGAACCGCAGCCGTTCCTCGGCGACGGCGAGCCGGGCGCGGGTCTCACGGGCCTCGTCGAGTTCGTAGAAGGCGTCGAGGAGCCAGACGGAGAACGCGGACGTGAAGGCCATGACGGCGGAGCCGAGCAGCACGGCGAGCGTGGCGGCCAGCGCGGCGCCGCCGGGGGCGCCCAGGGCGAGCGACACGGCTCCGGCACCGGATCCGAAGCCCCCGACGAGCGCGTACACCCGCCGCCGGTCGCGGACGCCGAGCGCCAGGGTGCCGGCCCCGAAGATCAGGACGAGCCCGAAGACCCCGCCGGCCGCGCCGTCGACGTTCTCGCCGTCCGGCCCGTGCTCCGCGAGCCCGAGGGCTCCGGTGGCGACGGCGGCGGTGATCACGCCGACCGTCCACAGCAGCCGGACGGGCTGCTCACGGCGCCCGCGGGTCCAGTCCAGCGCGCGGGACGCGGTCGTGGCGCACACCACGGCGTGCGCACTCACCATCAGCAGCAGCCAGGCCGCGAGCCACGGCTCGACCTGGCCGAGCGCGGTGAGCCCGACCGTCGCGACCTCCAGCACGGCGAAGAAGTGGAACGTGGAGCGGGTGTACGTCTCCACCTTCGCCGGCGTGCTCTTCCCCCGCCACCACCGGCCCGGCCCCCGCATCCCCGTCGCCCTCCGCCACCAGCCGCTCCGCGTACGCATGTTGCGCCCCCGTCCCCGATAACGGCGCCCTTCAGCGCCGCGGCTCCCACCGGAACCAGCGCTGTACAGCAAACACGCCCAGCGCGATCCAGGCCAGCGCGGTCATGAGCGGCCCCAGCGCCTCGTACGCCGACAGTTCACCGGTCCAGCCGCCGCGCACGAGGGTGATCACCGGTGTCAGCGGCAGGAGTTCGAGCACCGACGCCACCCGGTCGGGCATCAGCTCCAGCGGCACGGCGACCCCGGAGCCCACCATCGAGGCCATCACCAACGGCATCGAGGTGACCTGCGCACTCTCGACGGTGCGGGTGAAGCTCGCCGTGACGGCCGCCAGCGCCGCGCACATCGCCAGCCCCAACAGCACCCCCAGAACGGCGAGTTGGGGAGCCTGTGGGGCGGGCACGTCCAGCAGGACGGAGCAGCCCACCGCCAGGACCAGGGACTGGACCAGTCCCGTGACGACGGCGGGCAGCGCGGCCCCGGTCAGGATCTCCCGGTCGCGCGGCTCACCGGTCCGCAGCCGCTTGAGGACGAGTTCCTCGCGCCGCCCGACGAAGACGCCCACGAGTGCCGAGTACACCGCGAACAGCAGTGAGAAGCCGATGGCGCCCGGCAGCAGGACCAGGCCCACGCTCAGTCCGGCGCCGTCGAGGTCCATGTCCTCGACCACCGAGCGCGCGCTGACCGGCAGCACCAGTGGCACGAGCAGCGCCGTGACGATCATGCCCTTGCTCCGCCCGAACAGGGTCAGCTCGGCCCGTGCGAGCGCCGCGACGCGCCCCGCAGGGGTGGTGACCGGCTTCGCCGCGGTGGTGACAGCCCCGCTCATGCCGCGTACTCCTCAACCGTCTCGCGGGAGGCGGACGCCTCCCGGGCGATCCCCAGGAACGCCTCCTCCAGCGACGCCGACCGCACGTCGAGGCGGCGCAGTTCGACCCCGGCCCGGCCGGCCCACGCCAGCACCCCGGTGGCCGCCCGCTGCAGCTCACGCGTCCGCAGCCGGACCAGGTGCCCCTCGACCTCGTGCCCGCACACCCCCAGCTCACCGAGCGGCGGCAGGTCCCCCAGGAAGTAGCCGTCGGGCAGTTCGAAGGAGATCCGGGACGGCTGCGCGGCGGTCACCTCGGCCGGTGTCCCGGAAGCCGCGACGCGCCCCTCGTGCAGGATGGCGAGCCGGTCGGCGAGATCCTCGGCCTCCTCCAGGTAGTGCGTGGTCAGCAGTACCGTCGTGCCGCCGTCGCGCAGCGCCCGTACCAACTCCCAGGTCTCCCGGCGCCCTTCGGCGTCCAGGCCGGTCGTCGGCTCGTCCAGGAACAGCACCTCGGGCCTGCCGAGCAGCGCGAGCGCCAGGTCCAGGCGCCGCCGCTCACCCCCGGACAGCTGCTTCACCCGGACGCCCGCCCTGCGCTCGAGCCCGACCAGTGCCAGCGCCTCCCCCTCGGGCCGCGCCCCGCTCACACAGCCCGCCCACATCCGCGTGGTCTCGGCGACGGTCAGCTCGGACGGAAACCCGCCCTCCTGCAACATCACACCCGTCCGAGGCCGTACGACGGCCCGCTCGGCGTAGGGGTCACAGCCGAGGACCCGTACCCGCCCGGCGGCCGGCCGCGCGAGCCCCTCCAGCAGTTCGACGGTGGACGTCTTGCCCGCCCCGTTGGTGCCCAGCAGAGCGAAGACCTCGCCGCGGCGCACGGAGAAGGAGATCCCGCGCACCGCCTCGAACCCGCCCCCGTACACACGCCGCAGGTCAGTGACCTCAATCACGTGTTCGTGTTCGTTGGTGTCCATGCCTTCAGCGTTCCGTGCCGGCGGGGCCGGCAGCAGTGCGAGCTGTCACCACTCGGCATGACAAATGTCAGTCGGATGTCCACCGCATACGAAAGAGACCCCGGTCGATGACCGGGGTCTCTTTCATGGAGCGGACGACCAGGTTCGAACTGGCGACCTCAACCTTGGCAAGGTTGCGCTCTACCAACTGAGCTACGTCCGCAGTGCCTCCGACCGGCTCTCACCGATCGGCGCGAGCACCAGCCTACCTGATCCACAAGAGTGGTCGGGACGGCGATGCAGAGCGGGTGACAGGAATTGCACACTGCGCCTTCCCCCTGGAAGGGGGATGTTCTACTACTGAACTACACCCGCATGTACTCCGTGGGCTGGGCTTTTCGGCCTGGCCCCTCGGCGTGCTCCAGACTCTAGCTGACCAGGTGGGGTGCAACGCAAGTCGGTTGTCCCGAGGGGCCGGTGACCGGCCGTCGGCCTCGGTTCACTGCGCGGCGGCGAACGCCTCGTAGACCTTCTTGGGGATGCGCCCGCGCGCCGGGACGTCCATCTTGTTGGCCTGGGCCCAGGCCCGGACGGCCGCCGGATCGGGGGCCACCTCCGTCTGCCGGTAGGCCTTGCCGGATCTCGACCGCTTGCGGCCGGCCTCCACGTACGGCTCGAGCGCCATACGCAGTTTCTTGGCATTGGTTTGATTCAGGTCGATCTCGTACGACTTGCCGTCGAGTCCGAAGGCGATCGTTTCCGCCGCTTCCGAGCCGTCGATGTCGTCAAAGAGAGTGACCACGACCTTCTGCGCCACGAATATCGGTCCCTCCGTACAGCACCTCATACAGCTCAGCTGCGATGACGTGCCGAGTATCGGCTATTGCCAATTCATTTGTACAGCGCTCGGCATTGAAATGTGAAGCTCGACTAAATCCGTCAGCGTGTCCGGGCGCAATAGGTGTCCCGAGGTGATCCGGGATCTTTCCCGGAAATTTTCATGAGCGCACCCCTCCGATACCGGATCGTGATGGCGGTCACGTAGGTTCCTACAACTCTACCCGCGTAGAAATTTTGTGCGGGTAGTCTGAAGACACCTGCAGGAACCTGCTCAGCACCACAACACCGGGAGTGCCAGTGGCACGCGTCGTAGTCGACGTCATGCTCAAGCCGGAGATCCTCGACCCCCAGGGCCAGGCGGTGCAGCGCGCACTGCCGCGGCTGGGTTTCGAAGGCATCTCGGACGTACGTCAGGGAAAGCGATTCGAACTGGAAGTTGACGGGCCGGTCGACGAGGCCGCGCTCGCCCGCATCCACGATCTTGCGGAATCCTTCCTCGCCAACACCGTGATCGAGGACTTCTCCGTCAAGGTGGAGGAAGTCGCGGAGGCCGCGAAGTGACCGCTCGTATTGGCGTCGTCACTTTCCCGGGCAGCCTCGACGACCGGGACACCCAGCGCGCGATCCGCCTCGCGGGCGCCGAACCGGTAGCCCTCTGGCACAAGGACAAGAACCTCCACCAGGTCGACGCCGTGGTGCTGTGCGGTGGTTTCTCCTACGGCGACTATCTGCGCGCCGGGGCCATCGCCCGTTTCTCGCCGGTGATGGAGCCCCTGCTGGAGCAGGCGAAGGCCGGTCTGCCGGTGCTCGGCATCTGCAACGGCTTCCAGATCCTCACCGAGGCCCATCTGCTGCCGGGCACGATGCTGCGCAACGACCACCTGCACTTCATCTGCCGTGACCAGAAGCTGCGGGTGGAGAACGCCGAGACCTCCTGGACCACCGACTACACGGCCGGCCAGGAGATCCACATCCCGCTGAAGAACAACGACGGGCAGTACGTCGCCGACGCGTACACGCTCGACCAGCTGGAGGCCGAGGGCCGCGTCGCCTTCCGGTACCTCGACTTCAACCCCAACGGTTCGCAGCGGGACATCGCCGGCGTCACCAACGAGGCCGGAAACGTGGTCGGTCTCATGCCGCACCCCGAGCACGCCGTGGAGCCGCTCATCGGCACCGGTCGCACCGACGGCCTCCCCTTCTTCACCTCGATCCTCAAGAAGCTGGTCAACGTATGAGCCGGACGCCTCTGGACACGGTCGAGCACGCGACCGCGACCCCCGACGTCGAGCTGCCCTGGGCCGAACTCGGTCTGAAGAAGGACGAGTACGAGCGGGTGGTGGAGATCCTCGGCCGCCGCCCGACCGGCGCCGAGCTCGCCATGTACTCGGTGATGTGGTCCGAGCACTGCAGCTACAAGTCCTCGAAGGTCCACCTGCGCCAGTTCGGCGAGAAGGCCCCCCAGTCCGACGCGCTGCTCGTGGGCATCGGCGAGAACGCGGGTGTCGTCGACGTCGGCCAGGGCTACGCGGTCACCTTCAAGGTCGAGTCGCACAACCACCCGTCGTACGTCGAGCCGTACCAGGGCGCCGCGACCGGCGTCGGCGGCATCGTCCGCGACATCATCGCCATGGGCGCGCGGCCCGTCGCGGTCGTCGACCCGCTGCGCTTCGGCGCGGCCGACCACCCCGACACCAAGCGGGTCCTGCCCGGCGTCGTCGCCGGCATCGGCGGCTACGGCAACTGCCTGGGCCTGCCCAACATCGGCGGCGAGGTCGTCTTCGACGCCTGCTACCAGGGCAACCCGCTGGTCAACGCCGGCGCCATCGGTGTCATGCGGCACGAGGACATCCACCTCGCGAAGGCGTCCGGCGCGGGCAACAAGGTCATCCTGTACGGGGCCCGGACCGGCGGCGACGGCATCGGCGGCGCGTCGATCCTCGCCTCCGAGACCTTCGACGACGCCAAGCCGTCGAAGCGCCCGGCCGTGCAGGTCGGCGACCCCTTCCAGGAGAAGCTCCTCATCGAGTGCACCCTGGAGGCCTTCGCCGAGAAGCTGGTCGTCGGCATCCAGGACCTCGGCGCGGCCGGCCTGTCCTGCGCCACGTCCGAGCTGGCCTCCAACGGTTCCGGCGGCATGCGCGTCACGCTGGACGACGTACCGCTGCGTGACTCCACGCTCTCGCCCGAGGAAATCCTCATGAGCGAGTCGCAGGAGCGCATGTGCGCGGTCGTCGAGCCGGCGAAGGTCGACCGGTTCCTGGAGATCTGCGACAAGTGGGACGTCATCGCCACGGTCATCGGTGAGGTGACCGACGGGGACCGTCTGGAGATCTACTGGCACGGCGGCAAGATCGTCGACGTCGACCCGCGCACGGTCGCGCACGACGGCCCGGTCTACGAGCGCCCGTACGCCCGCCCGTCCTGGCAGGACGCGCTCCAGGCGGACGACGCGAACAAGCTGGCGCGGCCCGCGTCGGGCGACGAGCTGAAGGACCAGGTCCTGAGGCTGGTGTCGTCCCCGAACCAGGCCTCGAAGTCCTGGATCACCTCGCAGTACGACCACTTCGTGCAGGGCAACACGGTGCTGGCCCAGCCCGAGGACTCGGGCATGATCCGCATCGACGAGGAGACCGGGCTCGGCGTCGCCATCGCGACCGACGGCAACGGCCGGTACGCCAAGCTGGACCCGTACCACGGTGCCCAGCTCGCGCTGGCCGAGGCGTACCGCAACGTGGCGACGACCGGCGCCAAGCCGCTCGCCGTCTCCGACTGCCTGAACTTCGGCTCGCCCGAGGACCCGGCGGTGATGTGGCAGTTCGCGGAGGCCATCCGCGGCCTGGCGGACGCCTGCCAGCAGCTCGGCACCCCGGTGACCGGCGGCAACGTCTCCCTCTACAACCAGACGGGCGAGGTGGCCATCCACCCCACGCCGGTGGTCGCCGTGCTCGGCGTCATCGACGACGTCGCCCGCCGCACGCCGGTCGCCTTCCAGGAGGAGGGGCAGCTGCTGTACCTCCTCGGCGACACGCGTGAGGAGTTCGGCGGTTCGGCCTGGTCGCAGGTGATCCACGACCACCTCGGCGGACTGCCCCCGAAGGTCGACCTGGAGCGTGAGCGCCTGCTCGCCGAGATCCTGATCTCCGCCTCCCGCGACGGCATGATCGACTCCGCGCACGACCTGTCCGACGGCGGTCTGATCCAGGCGGTCGTGGAGTCCGCGCTGCTCGGCGGCAAGGGCGCGCGGCTGGTCGTACCCGACGGACTCGACGCCTTCACCCTCCTGTTCTCGGAGTCGGCGGGGCGTGCGGTCGTGGCCGTGCCGCGTTCGGAGGAGCTCCGCTTCAACGACATGTGCGGGGCGCGCGGCCTGCCGGTCACGCGCATCGGTGTCGTGGACGGCGACTCGGTCGAGCTCCAGGGCGAGTTCGAGCTCCCGCTCGAGGAGCTGCGAGAGGCCCACGAGGGCACGATCCCGGCGCTGCTCGCGTAAGCGGCACCCAAGCGGTCCTGAAGGGCCCCGCCCGACTCGTCGAGTCGGGCGGGGCCCTTCGCCGTGTGCCGAGTGGCCGGGCTTCGCCCGTACGGTCCCGCGCAGCCGCTCCTCCCCCGACCGGGACCAACTCCCTCACGACGGCCTGACCCGCACCTCCGCCCCGGTCTGCCCGCCCGCCTAGGCTGGCCCCCATGCCCCCGGCCAAGAAGCGCGCCCGCACCTACGACCCCGCCAAGATCCGCACCGCGGTCCTGGCCCAGTTCGGGCACGTACGGGAGGCGGTCGGCACCCTCACCCCCGAGCAGTCGGCGCTGCCCACCCGGCTCGGCGACTGGACGGTACGGGACCTGGCCGCGCACGTCGGAATGGCCCTCGGGGCGGTCGTACGGCTGCTCGAGGAGCCCGCGCCGCCGAAAGCGGACGGCGCGCTGCTCGACTGGCCGCACGCGATCCGCGCCGACGCGGCGGACATCGCCTCTCACGCCCGTGACCTGGCCGAGCGGCACCCGGACCTCGCCGCCCATCTCGCCGACGTCGAACAGCGCTTCACCGCCCGCCTCGCCGACCACCCCGGCACCCGTCTCCTCGCCACCAGCGCGGGCGCCCTCTCGCTCGACGACTACCTGGTCACCCGTACCGTCGAACTCGTCGTCCACACCGACGACCTGAACGCCGCCGTCCCCGGCCTTGACATCCCCCACGACCGTCAGGCCCTGGCCGCCGCCACCCGGCTGCTCGCCGACACCCTCGCCGCGAAGGCCCCCGGCGGCTCGACCGAGGTGCGGATCCCGCCGTACGCCGTCGTCCAGTGCGTCGAAGGCCCGCGGCACACCCGTGGCACCCCGCCGAACGTCGTCGAGACCGACCCGCTGACCTGGATCCGGCTGGCCACCGGACGCCTGACGTGGGCGGAGGCGCTCGACGGGGCGAAGGTGAACGCCAGTGGGGAGCGGGCCGACCTGGGCGGACTCCTGCCGCTGCTGAGCTGACGGCACCCGAGGGGAACCAACCACCCCACCCGTCCCGTCGAATCGGCATGTACAGGCAGACGGACACACAGAAGGACAGGCAGAAGCGGCGACTGGCCCTCACCGCTACCGCGGCCGTGGCCCTCGTCCCGTTCGCCGCGGCCTGCGGCAACGAGAAGGCGGACGGCGGTTCCGTGCGCGCCGCCCCGGCCGTCACCGGCGTGCACTGGAGCGTCGACAGCGTCACCGTCGACGGCACCACCCACCAGGCCCCCGCCGACGCCCACGTGGAGATCACCGACGGCAAGGCGGCCGGCAACTACGGCTGCAACCACTTCAGTGCCAAGGCCGTGGTCGAGGGCGACGGCATCCGCCTCAGCGACCCCACCTCGACCGGGATGGCCTGCGAGGACCAGCCCATGGCATTCGAGCGGACCCTCGCCCGCACCCTCGCCGCCGGCACCCTGAAGACCGCGGTGGAGGACGGCCACCTCACCCTCACCACCGAGGCCGGCGACCGCGTCGAACTCACCAAGGCGAAGGACGCCCCCCTCTACGGCACCACCTGGACCGTCACCTCCCCCGCCGGCACCGACAAGGCGCACCTCACCTTCGACAAGAAGGCCGGCAAGGTCACGGGCAGCCTCGGCTGCAACAAGGTGAACGCCGATGCCACGGTCCGCGACGGACGTATCACCCTGGGCGCCCCCTCCACCACCCGAATGGTGTGCGACGCCTCACTCATGAATGTGGAGAAGGAGCTGCTGGGCCTCTTCGACGGCACCGTGAGCTACCGACTCGATCACCGAACTCTCTCGCTGACCAGCGAAAACGACGACATCGTCACCGCGGTCGCGGGCAAGTGATC
Organism: Streptomyces resistomycificus; assembly: GCF_001514265.1. GTDB lineage: Bacteria > Actinomycetota > Actinomycetes > Streptomycetales > Streptomycetaceae > Streptomyces > Streptomyces resistomycificus. Next base: position 751,053 of record NZ_KQ948991.1, read on the forward strand.
CTTTACCGCAGCTCAGGGGCGGGCATTCCCCAATTCGGACCAGTGGTCGACCTCGCCTACACTCGGGGGCGTGCCACGTGGTGACGGACGACTCAACCACGACCTGCTCCCCGGCGAGAAGGGCCCCCAGGACGCTTGCGGCGTCTTCGGTGTCTGGGCTCCGGGCGAAGAGGTCGCCAAGCTCACGTACTTCGGGCTCTACGCCCTCCAGCATCGGGGCCAGGAATCCGCGGGAATCGCGGTCAGCAACGGCTCCCAGATCCTCGTCTTCAAGGACATGGGCCTCGTTTCCCAGGTCTTCGACGAGACCTCGCTCGGTTCGCTCCAGGGTCACATCGCGGTCGGTCACGCCCGCTACTCGACCACCGGTGCCTCCGTGTGGGAGAACGCCCAGCCGACGTTCCGCGCCACCGCGCACGGTTCGATCGCGCTCGGCCACAACGGCAACCTGGTCAACACGGCGCAGCTCGCCGAGATGGTCGCCGACCTCCCGAAGGACACCAACGGCCGTTCCACCCGGGTGGCCGCCACCAACGACACCGACCTGCTCACCGCGCTGCTGGCGGCCCAGGTCGACGACGACGGCAAGCCGCTGACCATCGAAGAGGCGTCCGCCCGGATCCTCCCGCAGGTCAAGGGCGCCTTCTCGCTCGTCTTCATGGACGAGCACACCCTGTACGCCGCCCGCGACCCGCAGGGCATCCGCCCGCTGGTCCTCGGCCGCCTCGAGCGCGGCTGGGTGGTGGCCTCCGAGTCCGCCGCCCTCGACATCTGCGGCGCCGCCTACGTCCGCGAGATCGAGCCGGGCGAGTTCATCGCGATCGACGAGAACGGTCTGCGCACGTCCCGATTCGCGGATGCGAAGCCCAAGGGCTGTGTCTTCGAGTACGTGTACCTGGCCCGCCCCGACACCGACATCGCCGGGCGGAACGTGTACCTCTCCCGCGTGGAGATGGGCCGCAAGCTCGCCAAGGAAGCCCCTGCCGAGGCCGACCTGGTCATAGCGACCCCGGAGTCCGGCACCCCCGCCGCCATCGGCTACGCGGAGGCCTCCGGCATCCCGTTCGGCGCCGGACTGGTGAAGAACGCGTACGTCGGCCGTACGTTCATCCAGCCCTCCCAGACGATCCGGCAGCTCGGCATCCGGCTGAAGCTGAATCCGCTGAAGGAAGTCATCAAGGGCAAGCGCCTGGTCGTCGTCGACGACTCCATCGTGCGCGGCAACACCCAGCGCGCCCTGGTCCGCATGCTCCGCGAGGCGGGCGCCGCCGAGGTCCACATCCGGATCTCCTCCCCGCCCGTGAAGTGGCCCTGCTTCTTCGGCATCGACTTCGCGACCCGCGCCGAGCTCATCGCCAACGGCATGACCATCGACGAGATCGGGACCTCGCTGGGCGCCGACTCCCTGGCGTACATCTCCATCGACGGGATGATCGAGGCGACCACCATCGCCAAGCCGAACCTCTGCCGCGCCTGCTTCGACGGCGAGTACCCGATGGATCTCCCGGACCCCGAGCTGCTCGGCAAGCAGCTCCTGGAGACCGAGCTGGCCGCCGGACCCGCCGCCACGGCCGCGGCCGACGCGATCCGTCGTCCTTAGACGGCCGTCGGCCCGTAAACACCTGCTTTTCTGCCGTACGACACGAAAGTTCTCACCGTCATGTCTGAGACAACTGGTGCCAGCTACGCAGCCGCGGGCGTCGACATCGAAGCGGGCGACCGCGCCGTAGAGCTCATGAAGGAGTGGGTGAAGAAGACGCAGCGCCCCGAGGTCCTCGGCGGCCTCGGCGGTTTCGCCGGCCTCTTCGACGCCTCCGCCCTCAAGCGCTACGAGCGGCCCCTCCTCGCCTCCGCGACCGACGGAGTCGGCACGAAGGTCGACATCGCGCGCCGGTTGGGCGTCTACGACACGATCGGCCACGACCTGGTCGCGATGGTCATGGACGACATCGTGGTGTGCGGCGCCGAGCCGCTGTTCATGACCGACTACATCTGCGTCGGCAAGGTCCACCCCGAGCGGGTGGCCGCCATCGTCAAGGGCATCGCCGAGGGCTGTGTGCTCGCCGGCTGCGCCCTGGTGGGCGGCGAGACGGCCGAGCACCCGGGCCTGCTGGGCGAGGACGACTTCGACGTGGCCGGCGCCGGTACCGGGGTCGTCGAGGCCGACCGCCTCCTCGGCCCGGATCGCATCCGTAAGGGTGACGCGGTCATCGCCATGGCGGCGTCCGGTCTTCACTCGAACGGGTACTCGCTGGTCCGGCACGTCCTGCTGAACCAGGGTGGGCTGTCCCTGGACGCGCGGATCGAGGAGTTCGGCCGCACGCTGGGCGAGGAGCTCCTGGAGCCCACCAAGATCTACTCTCTGGACTGCCTGGCGCTGACCCGCACCACCGATGTGCACGCCTTCTCGCACATCACGGGCGGCGGGCTCGCCGCCAACCTGGCCCGTGTCATCCCCGACGGGCTGCACGCGATCGTCGACCGCTCCACCTGGACCCCGGCCCCGGTGTTCGAACTGGTCGGCAGGACCGGCCAGGTCGAGCGCCTGGAGCTGGAGAAGACGCTGAACATGGGCGTCGGCATGATGGCGATCGTGCCGGAGGAGTCCGCGGAGGTCGCGCTGACGACCCTGGCCGACCGCGGGGTCGAGTCCTGGATCGCCGGCGAGATCACAGACCGCGGCGAGCACACCACGGGTGCGGAACTGGTCGGCGACTACGCCTGACGAGGGCAGAGCAAAACCCGGTCCGGCGGTGGAAACCGCTGGACCGGGTCAAGCCAGAGCCGAATCGTCAAGCACCGCGACGTTGAGACGTCGGACCGGACTGGTCGTCTTCGTCGTCATCGTCGGCGTTGTAAAGATCCGCATACTGGGCGTATGGGTCGTCTTCGTCTTCGTCGTCCTCGAACGGCTCGCCATTCGGCGGCTGGCTCGAAGTCGAAGCGCCCAGCTCATTGGCCAGACGCGAGAGGTCAGTCCCGCCGCTGCTGTACTTCAGCTGGCGGGCGACCTTCGTCTGCTTGGCCTTTGCCCGGCCGCGCCCCATGGCTCGACCCCCTCGGATACGGGGCTCGGTGGCCCCAGAGTCTTGACACGCGTTCATGATCTGGAACGGGCTCTCCGCAGAGAGACCGGTCCGTAGGGCTTCCACGGTACCTGAGCCCACGCCCATACGGTACGTCGCCCGCATGACAGGAGCGGACCCAGGACCCGCGAGGTGCCCCGTCCTCGCTGGTCAACCGCGATTTTAACCACTTCTTGGCGGGCGACCCGCCGACGAACGTGAGAGTTCTCTCTAAGTGCCCGTCGGCGGGTACCGGCCAAACGTGCGAGAGGGGCCGGGTCGCGCCCGGGAACCCCCTCCGGCTCAGCGGGTCCGGCGGGCCGCGGCGGCCTCGTGCATCCGCTGCTCGGCGATCCGGTCGGCCGCGGCGGCCGGCGGAATCCCATCCGTATTCGCACGTGCGAATATGGCCAGCGTGGTGTCGTAGATCTTCGCCGCCTTCGCCTTGCACCGGTCGAAGTCGAACCCGTGCAGCTCGTCGGCGACCTGGATGACCCCGCCCGCGTTCACCACGTAGTCCGGCGCGTAGAGGATCCCGCGGTCGGCGAGGTCCTTCTCGACGCCCGGGTGGGCGAGCTGGTTGTTGGCGGCACCGCAGACGATCCTCGCGGTCAGCACCGGCACGGAGTCGTCGCTCAGGGCCCCGCCCAGCGCGCAGGGCGCGTAGATGTCCAGCCCCTCGACCCGGATCAGCGCCTCGGTGTCGGCGACCGCGCTCACGCCGGCCGGATGGGCCTCGAGGATCCGCCGCACGGCCTCCTGGCGCACGTCGGTGATCACGACCTCGGCGCCCTCCGCGCGCAGGTGCCCCACCAGGTGGTGGCCGACCTTGCCCACGCCCGCGACGCCGACCCTGCGGTCGCGCAGCGACGGGTCGCCCCACAGGTGCTGCGCGGAGGCGCGCATGCCCTGGTAGACGCCGAAGGCGGTGAGGACGGAGGAGTCGCCGGCGCCGCCGTTCTCGGGCGAGCGGCCCGTCGTCCAGCGGCACTCGCGGGACACGACGTCCATGTCGGCGACGTACGTGCCGACGTCACACGCGGTGACGTACCGGCCGCCCAGCGAGGCCACGAACCGGCCGTACGCGAGGAGCAGTTCCTCGGTCTTGTCGCGCTCCGGGTCGCCGATGATCACGGCCTTGCCGCCGCCGTGGTCGAGACCGGCCATGGCGTTCTTGTACGACATCCCGCGGGCGAGGTTCAGCGCGTCGGCGACGGCCTCCGCCTCGTTCGCGTACGGGTAGAAGCGCGTACCGCCGAGCGCGGGGCCCAGGGCGGTGGAGTGGAGGGCGATGACGGCCTTGAGACCGCTGGCCCGGTCCTGGCAGAGCACGACTTGCTCATGACCCCCCTGGTCCGAGTGGAACAGGGTGTGCAGTACATCAGCAGGTGCGCCGATTACGTCGGTCACTGTGGTGACTCCTGAAGTAAGAAGCGGCGGTCGGAGGCAGGCTCCGTGCGGGTGGCGGGGCCTGTGAGCATGAGATTAGAGCCTCGGTGACCCCGGTCACCGTGCAGTGCTCAGGATCACCTACTCCCGGAGTACGTCCGTGCGACGATTTGCATAGTTTTCCCGCGCGTTTGTGTGCGGGTTGCGCAGGTTTTCCTGGCGGACGGTGGGGGAGAGAGCAGGCGTGCCCAAGGTGTCCTCGGTGATCGTCCCGTACGCGACCTATCTGCGCGTGTACGAGCCGCTGGCCGCCTTCCCGGAGCCGGAGCGCGGCCACTGGACGCGCTACGCCCGCCGCCCCGACCGCCCCACCTACCAGGACGAACTGCGCCGCTCCCTGGCCGACTTGCTGCCCACCCCGCCCGTCGCGGTGCCGGTGCACGAGAGCGGCGACGCGTTCGTGCTGGAGGTCGACGGCGTGGTCTGTGTGTGCCCGTGGCGCACCCGGCTGCGGGGCTGGCTGGCCCTGGGCGACCTCGGCGAGGAGCTGCCCCGACCGGTCCTGGACGCGGTGCTGCCCGAGGTCGTACGGCGCCAGGCGGCGCAGGACTACGAGCGCTGGCTGGAGCGCAACCCGGACGCCCGGCCCTGGATCCGCACGGCGACCTGGCAGGTGCCGCTGAGCTGGTTCGTGCTGGTCGCGGACGAGGAGCGGCGCTTCGACGAGGGCTCCGGCGAGATCCCCCCGGCACTGCGCTACCGCACGCCCATGGTGCAGGCCCGCCGGCGGGTGGCCCGGGGGCTCAGGGCGCTCAAGGAGGCCATGGACGAGGGCCCGCTGATCGACGGTCTGGTGGACGTCGGGCGCTGGCTGGAGGAGTTCCACCCGCGCTCGCTGGTGGAGCTGGACTACGGCGGCCTGGTGCACACGCTGCCGGCCGGCGAGCTGGAGGACGACCACTCGGCGGCCGACGTGGCCGCGGGCATCGAGGCGCTGCGGCTCGGTGACGGGGCGGCCGCGGGCGAGGCGTACGCGCGGCTCGTGGAGCGGTGGCGGTCGGTCCGCAACCTCCGGTCGGCCAACTGAACGTGGCTCGGGTCACGAACTGACGTTTGACCTGGCGCCCTTTTTGGGGTTTCGTCCTCGGATCGAGTTCTGTCCTGAGGTTTCGTCAACAAGGGGCGTAGATCCCGATCCGGGGCGTTTGCCGCCAAGCGTGACGGACCGCACTTACGCGGCCCTTGCGTCCCTTGCCCCTCCTCATGCCAAAATAGGACAAGGAGTCCGGCGAGGGCTCCCTTCGCCCTGCTCTGTCATGGAGTGGGGCGAATCTCAGCATTGCACGCTTTGGGGGGTCTGGTGACTCCTGATCGTCCTGTGACTGATCGTCACAGTGGCGTGACTGTCCGCTATGGCATGGTCCATCGGCTTCCGTCGCTGATGAACACCTGGAGGGGCAATTCCATCGGTTTGGCCGACGCGGCTGGACAGATGGTGTAGTTGTAGTGCCGAGGACAAGCCGTTCGTCCTATAACCGACTCGACTCGCGTCCGCCATTTCGGGCAACGCGGGTCAAGGTGCAGAATTTAGAGGAAAGAACCGAGAAGGTTCGGTTCTCCCGAGGAGGCCGCTCATGACCGCTCGCACCCCTGATGCCGAGCCGCTGCTGACCCCGGCTGAGGTCGCCACGATGTTCCGCGTCGACCCCAAGACGGTCACGCGGTGGGCGAAGGCCGGCAAGCTCACGTCGATCCGCACGCTCGGCGGGCATCGTCGTTACCGCGAGGCTGAGGTCCGCGCACTGCTCGCGGGTATCCCGCAGCAGCGCAGCGAGGCCTGAACAACTGAATACCCGGGCAAAACCGGCAGGTCCCCCAACATGCCGCGGCGCCCGGAACCCTAGCTTCAAGCGACGCGGGTTCTGCCCCAACGGAACCCACGCCCAAGCCCCTCCGGGCTTCCCAGGCAAGTGAACAGGGTGCGTCGTCGATCGCGCTGGACTCCGCCGAGTCCAGCGCGATCTTTTTTGTGCGCGCGTGTGTGCACGGCGTGGCCGGGCGGGCGGCTCTGTGGGCGAGCTTGTCGGACCCTGGGGAGGGGTGTCGGATCTCCTGTGGGCGCCCCTCCGAAGCTGGTGCAATTGCACATATTAAATTGACCAGTTGTAGGTGAGGGGTAAGTACCGCGTCGGTAAAAACTTATGCGGTGACACCCGTCACATGCCAGAGTCCTTGTTGCCCCTGGCTCATGTGCGCTAGAGGAGGCACGCGTTCCACCACCCCACGGTGGCACGGGTGTTGGGGCCGGACGGCGGTCATGCGCCGGAGGTGGTCCCGTCTCCCGCGGCGCCCTCCACCCCCTCCACCGCCTTCTTACCCTCCGTGGCCCTCGCGGACTCCACGGGCGGCTGTGCGGGCTGTGGGGGGCCGTCCATCGCCAGCCGCAGCAGGCGATGGCAGATCGGGCAGTGACGCGTCAGATGGCGATAGGAGGAGGCGGCCGACAGGTGCGCACGGAGCAACGCCCGCGTCTCGTGCCTAGCCGTTGCCGCCATACGCCACCTCCAGGGGGACCGCACGGGAAGCGGGCCCTGGTTTCTGGGTACCGAGCGAAAGTGACGGCGTCAAGGGCGCGGGGAAACGCCAGAGAGCCCGGGTCCGAAGACCCGGGCTCTCTGATCTGACGCGGTCCTGACGGGATTTGAACCCGCGGCCTCCACCTTGACAGGGTGGCGAGCACTCCAAACTGCTCCACAGGACCAGGTTTCGCAGTGCCATTCGTGCGTTGCGCTGCGAGAAGAGACTCTACAGGAGGGTGAGCCCGCTGGTCGAACTCACCCAGCGTGCGGGCGTCGTTACGGTACGGCCGCGTCGATCGCCTTCACGATCCGCTTGTCGGAGACGGGGTACGCGGTGCCGAGCGCGTGGGCGAAATAGCTGACCCGCAGCTCCTCGATCATCCAGCGGATGTCCCGCACCGCCGACGGGACCGGCCGGCCCTGCGGCATCTGCTCCAGGAGCCAGGCGTACTCGTCCTGCATCTCGTGGACCTTCTCCATGCGGGTGGTGTCCCGCTGGACGCCGGTCGGCATCTGCTGGAGCCGCCGGTCCGCGGCGACCAGGTAGCGCATGACGTCGGGCAGACGCCGGATGCCCGCCTCCGTCACGAAGCCCGGCTTCACGAGGGCGTCCAGCTGCTTGCGTACGTCCTGGAGGTTCGCCAGCAGCACAGGGCTGCGCACGCCCTTCAGGCGGCGCTCGCAGGCCTGCCAGGCGGCGAGGACCTGCTGTACCTGCCCGACCGCGCGGACGGTCGTGTCGACGATCTCGGCGCGCACCCTGTCGTACAGCTTCCGGTAGGACTCCTCGTCCCACGCGGGGCCGCCGAAGTCGCCGACCAGCTTGTCCGCCGCCGCCATCGCGCAGTCGTCGAAGAGAGCCTGGACGGAGCCGTGCGGATTGGCGGACAGGGCGATCTTCTGGGCGTTCGTCAGCTTCTCGGACGCGAACTTCGCCGGGTTGACCGGGATGTTGCGCAGGATCAGCCGCCGGGTGCCCTTCCACATCGCCTCGGCCTGTTCCGCCTCCGAGTCGAAGAGCCGAACCGAGACGGTGTCGCCGTCGTCGACGAGCGCCGGGTACGCCTTCACCGGCTGGCCGGCGCGGCGGGTCTCGAAGACGCGGCTGAGCGAGCCGATCGTCCAGTCGGTCAGGCCCGAGCGTTCCAGTGACTCGCCGCCCTGACGCTCGGCGGTGGCCGCGGCCGCCTGGGAGAGAGCCTGCCTGGCCTTCGGCTTCAGCCGGAGCTTCAGCGCCTGAAGGTCCTTGTCCTCGGCGAGGTTGCGGCGGCGCTCGTCGACGATCCGGAACGTGACGCGCAGATGCTCGGGGATCCGGGACCAGTCGAAGTCCTCCGCGGTGAAGGGGACCCCGACCATGCGCTTGAGCTCACGCGCCATGGTGGTGGTGAGCGGCTCCTGCAACGGCACCGCCTGGTCCAGGAACCTCTTCGCGAAGTTCGGCGCCGGCACGTAGTTGCGGCGGATCGGCTTCGGCAGGGACCGGATCAGTTCGGTGACCACCTCTTCCCTGAGGCCCGGGATCTGCCAGTCGAAGCCCTCGTCCGTGACCTGGTTGAGGACCTGGAGCGGGATGTGGACGGTCACACCGTCGGCGTCCGCGCCCGGTTCGAACTGGTACGTCACCCGGAACTTCAGCGGACCCTGCCGCCACGAGTCCGGATAGTCGGCCTTGGTGACGGCCTCGGCCGACTCCCGGATGAGCATCTCGCGCTCGAAGTCGAGGAAGTCGGGCTGTTCGTGCCGCTTGCGCTTCCACCAGGAGTCGAAGTGCGCGCCGGAGACCACGTGCTCGGGGACCCGCTGCTCGTAGAAGTCGAAGAGCGTGTCGTCGTCGACCACGATGTCCCGGCGCCGCGCCCGGTGCTCCAACTCCTCGACCTCGCTGAGGAGCCGGCGGTTGTCGGCGAAGAACTTGTGGTGCGTGCGCCAGTCGCCCTCGACCAGGGCGTTGCGGATGAAGAGCTCGCGGGAGGTCTCCGGGTCGATCCGGCCGTAGTTCACCTTGCGCTGGGCGACGATCGGGACGCCGTACAGCGTGACCTTCTCGTACGCCATCACCGCGGCCTGGTCCTTCTCCCAGTGCGGCTCGCTGTAGGTGCGCTTCAGCAGGTGTTCGGCGAGGGGCTCGACCCACTCGGGCTCGATCTTGGCGTTGACGCGGGCCCAGAGGCGTGAGGTCTCCACCAGCTCCGCGGACATCACGAAGCGCGGCTGCTTCTTGAAGAGGGCGGAGCCCGGGAAGATCGCGAACTTGGCGCTCCGCGCGCCCAGGTACTCGTTCTTGTTGCCGTCCTTCACGTCCTTCATGCCGACGTGGGAGAGCAGACCGGCGAGGAGGGAGACGTGCACGCTCTGGTCGGACGCGTCCTCCTCGTTCAGATGGATGCCCATCTGCTTGGCGACGGTCCGCAGCTGCGTGTAGATGTCCTGCCACTCGCGGATGCGCAGGAAGTTGAGGTACTCCTGCTTGCACATCCGCCGGAACGACGAGGACCCTCGTTCCTTCTGCTGCTCACGGACGTACCGCCACAGGTTGAGGTAGGCGAGGAAGTCGCTGGTCTCGTCCTTGAAGCGGGCGTGCTGCTGGTCGGCCTGGGTCTGCTTGTCGGCGGGGCGTTCGCGCGGGTCCTGGATGGACAGCGCGGCGGCTATCACCATGACCTCGCGGACACAGCCGTTCTTGTCGGCCTCCAGGACCATGCGCGCCAGGCGCGGGTCGACGGGCAGCTGCGCGAGTTTGCGGCCGGTGTCCGTGAGCCGTTTGCGTGCGTCCTTCTGCGCCGGGTCCAACGCGTTCAGCTCCTGGAGGAGTTGGACGCCGTCACGGATGTTGCGGTGGTCCGGCGGATCGATGAAGGGGAACTTCTCGATGTCGCCGAGGCCGGCGGCGGTCATCTGCAGGATGACGGAGGCGAGGTTCGTACGGAGGATCTCCGCGTCCGTGAACTCCGGGCGGGCCTCGAAGTCCTCCTCGCTGTACAGCCGGATGCAGATGCCGTCGCTGGTCCGTCCGCAGCGGCCCTTGCGCTGGTTGGCGCTGGCCTGGGAGATCGCCTCGATGGGCAGCCGCTGGACCTTGGTGCGGTGGCTGTAGCGGCTGATCCGGGCGAAGCCGGGGTCGATGACGTACTTGATCCCGGGGACGGTCAGTGACGTCTCGGCGACGTTGGTCGCCAGAACGATCCTGCGCCCGGTGTGCGGCTGGAAGACGCGGTGCTGCTCGGCGTGCGAGAGCCGGGCGTAGAGGGGGAGGACTTCCGTGAACCGGTAGTTCTTCTTGGTGAGGGCGTCCGCGGTGTCCCGGATCTCGCGCTCCCCGGAGAGGAACACGAGGATGTCCCCCTTGCCCTCCCCCTGAAGCTCCTCGACGGCGTCGCAGATCGCGGTGATCTGGTCGCGGTCGGAGTCGTCGCCGTCCTCTTCGAGGAGGGGCCGGTAGCGCACCTCCACCGGATACGTCCGCCCGCTGACCTCGACGATCGGCGCGTCCTGGAAGTGCCGGGAGAACCGCTCGGGGTCGATGGTCGCGGAGGTGATGACGACCTTGAGGTCAGGCCGCTTCGGCAGCAACTGCGCGAGATAACCGAGCAGGAAGTCGATGTTGAGGGACCGCTCGTGGGCCTCGTCGATGATGATCGTGTCGTAGGCGCGCAGCTCGCGGTCGGTCTGGATCTCGGCGAGCAGGATGCCGTCCGTCATCAGCTTCACGAAGGTGGCGTCCTGGTTCACCTGGTCGGTGAACCGCACCTTCCAGCCGACGGCCTCGCCGAGCGGCGTGTCCAGCTCCTCGGCGACCCGCTCGGCGACGGTACGGGCGGCGATCCGCCGGGGCTGGGTGTGCCCGATCATGCCGCGGACCCCGCGCCCGAGCTCGAGACAGATCTTCGGGATCTGGGTCGTCTTGCCGGACCCGGTCTCACCGGCGACGATCACCACCTGGTGATCGCGGATGGCCGCCGCGATGTCGTCCTTCTTCTGGCTGACGGGCAGCTGCTCGGGATAGCTGACGGCGGGCACCCGCCCGCTGCGCGCGCGCATCCGCTCCTCGGCCTTCGCCACCTCCGCCTCGATCTCGGCGATGACGGCGGCCCGGGCCTCCGGCTTGCGAATCCTGCGCGCGCCTTCGAGCCTGCGCCCGAGCCGGTGCGCGTCGCGCAGGGCCAGCTCGGTCAGGCGGGGGGCGAGAGCGCCGAGGTCGGGGGTGCCCGGAGCCACGGCGCCGGGGGCGGGGTGCGTAGACATACGCGATCCAGGATCTCATCCCCGCGATTTTCCTGGCGAACGCTTTTGCTCCCGGCGGTGCCCCGGCCGCCGCCTAGCCTCGGCGCATGCCCTCCTGGGAGGCTCCCGGCGACGCGACTCGTGAACAGCGAGAAGCCCTTCCGGGTGATCCCGGAAGGGCTTCTCGAATTGTGGCTGGGGCCGGGGTCGAACCGGCGACCTATCGCTTTTCAGGCGATCGCTCGTACCAACTGAGCTACCCAGCCACGAGGCTTCCGAGGAAGCCTCAGCGGTCCTGACGGGATTTGAACCCGCGGCCTCCACCTTGACAGGGTGGCGAGCACTCCAAACTGCTCCACAGGACCAAGCGTTGTGTACGACAGTGTCGCACACGGTGTTGCGTGCCCCCAACGGGATTCGAACCCGTGCTACCGCCTTGAAAGGGCGGCGTCCTAGGCCGCTAGACGATGAGGGCTATCGGCCCGCCTGGGCGCTTCTCAGCGCGTCGGGGACGTGAGAAGCATATGGGATGGCGGGAGGGATCGCCAAAACGGTTTACGGGGCGGTGGGAGTGGGGGCCGTCGGGGCCGTGGAGGCGGGCGAGGGGGACGGGGTCGCTCCGGGCTGGTTCTCCTCGACCAGGTGGCGGCTGACCTCGGCCGTCGTCAGGCCCAGGCCGCCCAGTTTGATCTCGTCCCAGGCCTGGAGGCGGCGGGTGTCGCGGTCCATGTAGAGGATCGACGCCTCGATGGGGTCGGGGTACTTGCCCTCGATCGCGCGCAGGCCGCTGCCACCGGTCGAGCCCTCGATCCGCAGGCGGGTGCCCTTCTTCAGGATCTCCATCTCGTTGTGGTGGACGTGGCCGGCCAGGACCAGCGGGACCTCGCCGTCCACTCCGCGGGCCGCCGACGGCTCGTGGGCGATGGCGACGTCGACGGGTTTGCCGGCGGTCCGCTGCGCGCGCAGGGCGGCGGCCAGGCGGGCGCCCGCCTCCTCCTGGGACTCCTCGGCACCGGGCTTGGTCGAGCGGTCGGGCGTGAACTGGGGGTCGCCGATCCCGGCGAAGCGCAGGCCGGCGACGGTCCTGGCCCGGCCGTCGTCCAGGACGAGCACGTTCTCGAGGCCTTCGAGGTAGCGCTGGGTGGTCATCGAGTCGTGGTTGCCGCGGACCCAGACGTAGGGGGCGCCCAGGTCCTCGATCGGGTCCAGGAAGCCGTTCTCCGCCGCCGAGCCGTGGTCCATCGTGTCGCCTGAGTCGACGATCACGTCGACCTCGTACTGCTCCACCAGCGAGGAGATGATCTGCCAGCTGGCCGGGTTCAGATGGATGTCCGAGACGTGCAGGACGCGGATGGTGGACGGGTCCGGCGCGTAGGCGGGGAGCGTGGAGGTGGCGTCGTACAGCTTCGTCACGTTCGTCACCAGGCGCGCCAACTCCTTCTGGTAGACGTCGAACTCGGTGACGATGCTGCGCGCGTTGCCGACCAGGGAGGGCGCGGAGGAGAGCAGGCCGGAGAACTTCGGTTCGAGGACCGATTCCGGGTTCCAGGTGGCGTACGCCGTGCCGCCGGAGGCGACGAGCAGGGTGAGCGCGAGGCCGCCGGCCGCGAGGGCGCGGCGGGGGCGGCGGTAGACCGCGAGGCCGAGGGCGGTGGCGCCGGAGACCACGGCGACGCAGGAGCGTACGGCCAGGTCCAGGGTGCCGTGCTCGACGTCCTCGGCGACCTCGTCCTGGAGGCCGGAGAGGCGTTCGGGGTGGTCGACCAGGGCCTGGGAGCGCACCGGGTCGAGCTGGTCGACGTTGACGTCCAGGCGGACCGGGGCCTGGTGGCTGTCCAACTGGAGGGCGCCGAGCGGCGAGACGTTGATCTTCGTGCCGCCGGTGAAGGACGGACGCAGGGTCATCGTCGTGTTCATGGGGCCGACCGGGGTCCGTACGTTGCCGACGATCAGCAGGCCCAGCCAGGCGCCCAGGACGACCACGGTGACCAGTCCCAGAGCGCGGGTCCACGGGTGGGGCTGGTGGACGAGCTCGACGGAGGGGTGGGGGCGACGGTCGCGGTAGTGACGGGCGAGGCCCCGCGGGGTCCTGCGCAAGGGGTTCACCATGTTCCGGACGGTGACGGGGACGCGAGCCATTGGTCCCGTATGCCCAAGTGCGAGCACGGATATGCGGGCACGCTCCGACTCTCCTACGGCGGCCGCGTACCCGACAATGGGCCTGTGCTGGAGATGACGCGCGAGGAGTTCGAGGAACTGGTCGCCGAGGCGCTGGACCGGATTCCGCCGGAGTTGACGCGGCTGATGGACAACGTCGCGGTGTTCGTCGAGGACGAACCCCCGGCGGACGATCCCGAGCTGCTCGGGCTGTACGAGGGGACTCCGCTGACCGATCGCGGGGAGTGGTACGCGGGGGTGCTGCCGGACCGGATCACCATCTACCGGGGGCCGACACTGCGGATGTGCCAGTCGCGGGAGGAGGTCGTCGAGGAGACCGAGGTGACGGTGGTGCACGAGATCGCCCACCACTTCGGGATCGACGACGCCCGGCTGCACGCGCTCGGATACGGGTGAGGGGCGGGTGCGGCCCGGCCGGCGCGGGTGGCAGCCGGCTGGCCCCGCTCTGACGCGGGTCGCGTGTCCTCTTGTGGGCGGCGGGAGTTGGGCAGGTTGACTTCTACGCCCTCCCCCGGAGGTGGCTGCCCGTGCGCCCCTTGTACGTACCCGTCCGTCTGGCCGCCACGGTCATGGCCGTCGCCGTTGCCGCCGGCTGCATGAGCGTCGGCGACGACGACGGTGGCAAGAGCGCCGAGCCCTCCCACTCCGCCGGACAGCGGGGCGGTGAGGCGCCCGACGGCGGGGCGGCGGGGCCGGGCGGCGCCGCCGGGTTCGGTGCGGCGGCCGAGGACGGCAAGCACGGGCACGGCAAGCGGGGGAAGGGCAAGGGCAAGGGGGCGTCCGCGTCGCCGTCCGCGTCCCCGTCGCGGAAGGCCGGCGCGTCGGCCTCGCCGGGTGCCGAGCCCGGCAAGGGCGAGCCGGACAGGCCGGGGCCACCCGCGCCGACCGCGCCCGAGCCGACGCCCACGCGCACGGCCGAGCCGCAGCCGACGCCTTCGGAGCCGCCGCCCGCCTCGCCGTCCCCGGAGCCCACGGTGGCCGAGCCCTCGTCGTCCGCGCACCCGGAGACGGGACCGCAGCTGGGCGAGCGGGAGCCGGCGCCGGAGGCGGGGTCCCCGGCGTAGTCGTGCCGGCGCGCCCGGGGCCGAGAGCCCGGTGTGACGTACGTCAACGAGGGTCGGTTTGCCCAGAGGGCGGGTGGGTGCGTATGGTGGTAGATCGTTTGATTCATTTGCCCGGCGCCAACGCAGAGCGCGCCGTGTGGCGCGTTCTCTCCCCTTACCGTGGCTGACCGCATAGAGGCGGTCGTATTGCGAAACACGGAGTTGACGGGCGCGTGCCGACGAGACTCCGGAAGGTTTCGCATACGCATGTCCATTTCCAGTACTGATCACGTCGTCGTGCCCGAGAACGAGGCAGCCGAGGACGCTCCCGAGGTCACGTTCGCGAGCCTCGGTCTCCCCGAGGGCGTCGTGCGCAAGCTCGCCCAGAACGGCGTGACCACCCCCTTCCCGATCCAGGCCGCGACCATCCCGGACGCCCTGGCCGGCAAGGACATCCTCGGCCGTGGCCGCACCGGCTCCGGCAAGACGCTCTCCTTCGGTCTGCCGACCCTGGCCGCGCTGGCCGGCGGTCGCACCGAGAAGCACAAGCCGCGCGCTGTCATCCTCACGCCGACCCGTGAGCTCGCCATGCAGGTCGCCGACGCGCTGCAGCCCTACGGCGACGTCCTCGGCCTGAAGATGAAGGTCGTCTGCGGCGGCACGTCGATGGGCAACCAGATCTACGCCCTGGAGCGCGGCGTCGACGTCCTCGTCGCCACCCCGGGCCGGCTGCGCGACCTCATCAACCGCGGCGCCTGCTCCCTCGCGAACGTCCAGGTCGCCGTGCTCGACGAGGCCGACCAGATGTCCGACCTGGGCTTCCTGCCCGAGGTCACCGAGCTGCTCGACCAGATCCCGGGCGGCGGCCAGCGCATGCTCTTCTCGGCCACGATGGAGAACGAGATCTCCACGCTGGTCAAGCGCTACCTGACCGACCCGGTCACGCACGAGGTCGACAGCGCCCAGGGCAACGTCACGACCATGTCGCACCACATCCTCATCGTGAAGCCCAAGGACAAGGCGCCGGTCACCGCCGCGATCGCCTCCCGCAAGGGCCGCACGATCATCTTCGTCCGCACCCAGCTGGGCGCCGACCGTATCGCCGAGCAGCTCTGCGACTCCGGTGTGAAGGCCGACGCGCTGCACGGCGGTATGACGCAGGGCGCGCGTACCCGCGTGCTCGAGGACTTCAAGAAGGGCTACGTCAACGCGCTCGTCGCGACCGACGTCGCCGCCCGCGGTATCCACGTCGACGGCATCGACCTGGTCCTGAACGTGGACCCGGCCGGTGACCACAAGGACTACCTGCACCGCGCCGGCCGCACCGCCCGCGCCGGCCGCACCGGCACCGTGGTGTCCCTGTCGCTGCCGCACCAGCGCCGCCAGATCTTCCGTCTGATGGAGGACGCGGGCGTCGACGCCGGGCGTCACATCATCAACTCCGGTACGGCCTTCGAGCCCGAGGTCGCCGAGATCACCGGTGCCCGGTCGATGACCGAGGTCCAGGCCGAGTCCGCGGGCAACGCCGCGCAGCAGGCCGAGCGTGAGGTCGCCCAGCTCACCAAGGAGCTGGAGCGGGCGCAGCGCCGCGCGACCGAGCTGCGCGAGGAGGCCGACCGTCTGGTCGCCCGGGTCGCCCGCGAGCAGGGTGAGGACCCGGAGGCCGCGGTGGCCGAGGCGCAGGCGGCGGTGGTGGCCGCGGCCGCCGAGGTGTCCGTCCCCGAGCAGCCGGCGGCGCAGGACGTCGACAGGGCCGACCGTGACGACCGCGGTGGCCGCTCGTACGAGCGTCGCGACAACGACCGTGGCGGCTTCCGCCGTGACGACCGTCGGGACGACAACCGTGGTGGCGGTTTCCGCCGTGACGACAACCGTGGTGGCGGCTTCCGTCGCGACGACCGTCGGGACGACAACCGTGGTGGCGGTTTCCGCCGTGACGACAACCGTGGTGGTGGCTTCCGCCGTGACGACCGTCGGGACGACAACCGTGGCGGTGGCCGTTCCTTCGAGCGTCGCGATGACAACCGTGGTGGTGGCTTCCGCCGTGACGACCGTCGGGACGACAACCGTGGCGGTGGCCGTTCCTTCGAGCGCCGTGACGACAACCGTGGCGGCGGCCGTGGCTTCGAGCGCCGTGACGACAACCGTGGCGGCGGCTTCCGCCGCGACGACCGTCCGGCCCGTCCCTTCGAGCGTCGTGACGAGCGTGGCGGCCACCGTGGCAGCGACCGCCCCTTCAACCGCGACCGCCAGGGCGACCGCCCGGGCTTCCGTTCCGGTGCGTCGCACGACCGTCCCTCCGGTCGTCGTGACGACCACCGTGGCGGCAGCACCGGCACCGGCACCGGATCCTTCGGCCGCCGCGACGACAAGCCGCGCTGGAAGCGCAACGGCTGACGCCGAGTGATTTGAGAAGGGCCCGTACGACTCCGTCGTACGGGCCCTTCGGCGTTCCCGAGTGGCGCAGGCAGCGGCCGCAGTAAAGGCTTTCCCAGGGGCGGCCGTCGACTACCGGAACCTTTGGGGCGGTTGTTAACATCCCAGGGCTTGCATGGGGGTGCGTGCCCGGGGGGAACACCGACGCGGCCGACCGCCATGCCTTTCTCACTTTCCCTGGGGAGGGACCCTTGACCCGGCGTGTCCGGATCGCACTCACTCTGCTGAGCCTGGCCGCCGTCGGCGCCGGCTCGCTCACCACCGCGGGCCTCGCTGCCGCGGACACCACGCCCATGCCCCTCGCCACCGGCGGTGTCTGGGGCCTCGACTACGAAGGCGGCGTCCTCACCACGGTGGAGACCGCCCCCAACGGCGAGCAGTTCGTCACCGACCGGGAGGTCTCCGCCGACGGTTCGACCGTGGGCGAGCTGAGCCGGCGCGGCTTCGCGGGCACCTTCGCGACCGGCGCCCACGCGCAGCGGGTCGCGTGCGACGCCGGGTCCTGCGTGCCGCTGCGCGCGGCCGGCAACGGCGACGTCGGCTACTTCCTCGTCAACGAGGACGGCAACGAGCGCGCCCAGATCTGGCTGAGCCCGAACAGCTACCACGGAAGCGCCGAACCCTCCGTCACCGGCGGCCGGTTCGTGGACGTCACCGGCCGCTACTACGTCTACGAGGCGGCCTCCACCGGCAAGCAGTACGTCGACTCCGTGCAGACGATGCGCAGCCAGGACGTGCGGCTGACCCGCACCGCCTCCGCGGCCTCCGTCTGGGGTGCGCGGCTGTACACGCCGGGATCCGGCGCCGGGGCGGTCACCGCGTACGACCTGGAACAGAAGAAGACCGTCGAGACGCTCGCCACCGGCGCGCCCTGCACGGTCAAGGAACTGCAGGTGGTGGGCCGCTGGGTCTACTGGAACTGCGGGGCCACGGGCGCGGCGGGCGTGTACGACCGTACGGCGAAGAAGAAGATCTCCGTGCCGTCCGGTGCCGCGCTGGTCGGTGACGGCTACCTGGTCCGGCACGACCGGAGCGCCGGGAAGCTGCTGCTGACCGACTTCCACACCGGTACGGCGGCCGCGCCGCGCGAGATCGCCGACCTGCCCGCCGGGCGCACCGCCGACCAGCGGCGCCAGACCTGGGCCGTGGACAAGTTCGGCGGGGACATCGCCTACCTGGACGCGGCCCGGACCGTGCACGTCGTGCAGAGTGGGGTGCCCTCGCAGTCGCTGGTGAAGATCGAGTCCGAGGTGGGCGACGAGTACGTGGAGGCCAGGTCCTCCTACTGGGGCAGCACCTGGCAGCTCAGCAAGCCGGCCGCCTGGACCTTCGCGGTGAAGGACTCCGCCGGCCGGGCCGTCTACCACGCCACCGGCACCGGTACCGAGGCCGAGGTGATCTGGAGCGGACAGACGGACGCGGGGACGTACGCCTACAACGGGCGCTACACCTGGACCCTGACCGCCACCGCGACCGAGGGCGGCGGCACGTACGGCACGAGCGGCAGCATCGGGCTCACCGGTGCCCGCCAGGGCCACCACGACCAGGGCGGCTACAGCTTCGGCGAGCTGGCCACGCTCAACTCCTCGGGTGGCCTGACCCTGCACTACACCGACGGCAAGGGCACCTTCGGCGCCAACAAGCTGTCGGCGTCCGGCTGGCCCGCGGGCTCGGTCGCGGTTCCCTTCGGCGACATGGGCAGCGACCGGTGCGCCGAGATGCTGGTGCGCGTGCCGAGCGGCGAACTGCGCCGGTACGCCGGCAAGTGCGGCGCCTCCTCCTACGCCCCGTCGAGCAGCCACACCTCGCTCGGCACGGGCTGGAACGCGTACAACGTGCTCACCGCGCCCGGTGATCTGACCGGTGACGGCCGCGTCGACCTGCTGGCGCGCAAGGCGTCGACCGGGGACGTGTACCTGTTCGCCAACACCGGTACCGGCAAGCTCAAGGCGGGCGTGAAGATCCGTTCCGCCTGGACCGGCTACACGAAGGTCGTCGGAGCGGGCGACCTGACCGGCGACGGCGTCGGGGACGTGCTGGCCCGCGACAAGGCGGGGACGCTGTGGCGTTACGACGGCACCGGCACCGGCCTGTTGAAGGAGCGGGTGAAGGTCTTCGCGGACTGGGGCGCCTCGTACAACGCGGTCGTGGGCGTCGGTGACATCACCGGCGACGGCAGGAACGACCTGGTGTCGCGGGACACCGCGGGCAACCTCTACCGCAACACCGGCAACGGCAAGGGGTCGTTCGCCGGACGGGTGAAGATCGCGAGCGGCTGGAGCGGCTACAAGGGCCTTTTCTAGCCAAGTTGTGACGTGTGTCACGCCCCCGGTGTGGGAATTGCTGGGGGCATGACAGATGACGGCACAGCGAGTGGGCACTCGGACCTCTCGGACGAGGAACGGCTGGCCCAGCTCGGTTACACGCAGGTTCTCGCCCGCCGCATGTCGGCGTTCTCCAACTACGCGGTCTCCTTCACCATCATCTCGGTCCTGTCGGGCTGTCTGACGCTGTACCTGTTCGGCATGAACACGGGCGGCCCGGCGGTGATCACCTGGGGCTGGGTGGCCGTGGGCCTGATGACCCTCTTCGTCGGTCTGTCGATGGCCGAGATCTGCTCGGCGTACCCGACCTCGGCGGGCCTCTACTTCTGGGCGCACCGCCTGGCGCCGTCCCGGACCGCCGCCGCGTGGGCGTGGTTCACGGGCTGGTTCAACGTCCTCGGCCAGGTCGCGGTGACCGCGGGCATCGACTTCGGCGCGGCGTCCTTCCTCGGCGCCTACCTGAACCTCCAGTTCGACTTCGAGGTGACGCCGGGCCGTACGGTTTTGCTGTTCGCGGGCATCCTGATCCTGCACGGCCTGCTGAACACCTTCGGGGTCCGGATCGTCGGGCTGCTCAACAGCGTGAGCGTGTGGTGGCACGTGGTGGGCGTGGCGGTGATCGTCGGCGCCCTGACCTTCGTGCCGGACCACCACCAGTCCGCGTCCTTCGTCTTCGGCGAGTTCGTGAACAACACGGGCTGGGGCAGCGGGGTGTACGTCGTCCTGCTCGGCCTGCTGATGGCCCAGTACACCTTCACCGGCTACGACGCCTCCGCCCACATGACGGAGGAGACGCACGACGCGTCGACGGCCGGCCCGAAGGGGATCGTCCAGTCCATCTGGACGTCGTGGATCGCGGGCTTCGTCCTGCTGCTCGGCTTCACCTTCGCGATCCAGTCGTACGACGGTGCCCTCGGCTCGTCGACCGGGGCGCCGCCGGCCCAGATCCTGCTGGACGCCCTGGGCGCGACGGCGGGCAAACTGCTGCTGCTGGTCGTGATCGGGGCGCAGCTGTTCTGCGGCATGGCCTCCGTGACGGCCAACAGCCGCATGATCTACGCCTTCTCACGCGACGGCGCGCTGCCCTTCTCCCACCTGTGGCACACGGTGAGCCCGCGCACCCGGACACCCGTGGCGGCGGTGTGGCTGGCGGCCGGCGGCGCGCTGGTGCTCGGTCTGCCCTACCTGATCAACGTGACCGCCTACGCGGCGGTGACCTCGATCGCCGTGATCGGCCTGTACATCGCGTACGTCATCCCGACGCTGCTGCGGCTGCGGAAGGGTGAGGCCTTCCAGCGGGGGCCGTGGCACCTGGGCCGCTGGTCGCGGGCGATCGGTGTGGTCGCGGTGGCGTGGGTCGGCGTGATCACGGTGCTGTTCATGCTGCCGCAGGTCTCGCCCGTCACCTGGGAGACCTTCAACTACGCCCCGATCGCCGTCCTGGTGGTCCTCGGTTTCGCCGCGACCTGGTGGCTGGCGTCGGCCCGGCACTGGTTCCTCAACCCCGAGCACGAGCGGACGCGGGCCCTCGCGGCGGCTCGTGTGAACGCCCCCGAACCGGTCGATCCCTGACACTCCGGGCCCGAAGCAGCCCGCTGTCCCCCGTCGGCACGGCCGTGTCCCCGATACCCGATCGGAGACACGGCCTCCTCCGGCTATGCTCGGGGTGGCAACATCACGCAACAACGCGTGGGCCCTTAGCTCAATTGGCAGAGCAGTGGACTTTTAATCCATTGGTTGTGGGTTCGAGTCCCACAGGGCCTACCGGTGACAGGCGGGGGACACAGCCTCTGACCTGCTACGCGGCGTCCGGGTCGGCTTCGGTCGACCCGGACGCCGCCGCGTTTTCGGGGCCGTGCGTGAGCGAGGTGTGCGTCGAGGTGCCCGCAGCCTGCCGACCGGCCGCGGCCGCGGCCGTCATCAGCGGTTCCGCGGCCTTCGCGGTCGTGTCCGGCGGCACGACCAGCAGGTCCCGGTGCCCCTGACCGGGCGAGAGCAGGACGATGGTGTGCGTGGCGGATGCCGCGAGAGTCCGGTGCAGCCGTACGACCTGGTTGGAGACGAGCATCCGGCCGGGTACCGCTGGCCACGTCGCGCCGTTGACGGTGACGCTGGTGATGTGGCCCCACTCGCGTGGCAACCCGGCGAGGAGCCGGGGGAGTTCGGTGAGCAGGTCGTTCGAACGGGGCCACCACGCCCCGTCGACGGCACGGCGCATGCCGCCGTGAGGGGCCAGGCGCAGGCGCAGGAGGGGGTGTGAGGGAAGCGGGGGCTGCGGGGCGGTGGTCATCGAGGCTCCTGCCAACTGCCGTACGGAGGTGGGTGGTCGGTGTCAGGCGCGGCGCGGGGCCGCCGCCCACCGCCGCGCACCGTCACGGGGTGCCCATGAGACGGGTGGCGTGCTGTGGAAGGAATGTGGTCCAGTGGACTTACTGGAAACACGACATCTCGAACACGAGGGGGCGGTGCGGGGCCGGCCCGAGTTCCGGTATGCGAAAGTCCCTCGTCTCCTCCACCGTACTCCCGCCCGTGTGGCAACCGCGTCCGCCCGGCAGCGGCATCGCGTTGACACGGGTACGACGCTCAGGAAAGCGGCACTTGATGATGTACGACCAGACACGCGCCCAGCAGCCCGCGCACGAGCCCTCCGGCGCCGCGGGACGCCGTGCCCCCGGCCCGGCCGCGCTGTTCCCGTCGGACGAGCGGGACAAGATCGTCCGGCGCCTGGGACGGGCCGTCAACACGTTCTCCGACGCTCCGCGTGAGTCACTGGAGGAGGCCGAGGCCGCCTTCGACGAGGCCGCCGCCCAGCTCGTGGAGGCCCTCGCCGAACAGCGGCGTACCCTTCACGAGGGCTGGCAGGGCAAGGACCCCGATACGCAGTCCGCCGAACTCCACCTCGCGCTGAGGCAGTACCGGGAGATCACCCAGAAGCTGCTCCGCCTCTGAGATCGGTGTGGCGGACGCCAGGGCTCGTCTCCCGCCGGGACGGCCTGGCGCCACGCCACGCCACGCCCCTCCTACGCCACCTGCCTGCGCTGCAGTGCCCGGGCCGCGGACCGGCGGTCGGTGTCCTGCGGGTCGCGGGTGACGCCGGCGCCGTCGCCGGGGGTGGCGTTCCAGGAGCGGAGCTTGTCGGCGACGCGCTTCACCTCCGGCGAGGCGGGCGGGACGTCGATCTGGAAGTGGGACTCGTCGGGGGTCGTGAAGTCGCCGCCCCACCTCACCACGCCCTCGCAGTCGGCGAGGAGGTCGCGGACCACCGCCAGCTGGGGCGCGAAGAAACCGCCCCGCACGCCCGCCGGGTAGCAGTCCGGGCGGATGTCGATGGCGGTGCCCGACGCGTGGTTCGTCTCATAGCCCTTCGTCGTCGAGGGCGTCCGGTAGCCGATCACGTCACCGGGGCGCAGGGCCTCGATCTCGTAGTGGAAGCGCCGGACCACGTGCACGAGGATCGTCTCCACGTCCCCGATCGCCACCTCGACCCCGAAGCCGGTGCCGGGGACCGGGCGGGTCCAGACGCTGCCGCCGTCGTCGGGGGCGGCGGAGATCGGCCAGCCGTTCTCCGAGACCCGGCCGGAGGACGCCGACGAGGACGCCGACGAGGACGCGGACGAGGTGGCCGCTGTCGCCGCGGTGGCCGTCGTGGCGGTGACCGTTCCGGCCGCGACCGCCGTGGTGACCGCCGAGCGCAGGAAGTGCCGTCGTGTTGCTGCCATGGGGGTGTTCTGCTTTCTTCCGTGAGGGCCGGCGGTGTCCGCTAGCGGGCCGTGCGCAGGGGGGCGTAGTGCTTCTCCAGGACCTGGTAGAGGCCCAGCAGCGCCGGGTCTCCCAGGAGCCGGTGGGTGCTGCGCGGGGTGTCCGCGAGGCCCGGGCGCGGCAGCCCCAGGTCGTGGGCGGTCGTGATGAGGGCGTACGCGGTGGTGTTGATGGCGAACTTGGCGTCGTCGCCCAGCTTCCGCTCGACGGCGCGGACGTCCGCAGGGTCGCCGGCGTCGAGGATCGGGCCGCGGAGGATGCGCTGCCGTACGCAGTGGTTGCGGGCGGCGATGGCCGTCTTCGGGGGGATCGCCGTTCCGGTCCGGGCCGACCACAGCACGCGCGCCGCGATCAGGGCCTTGCGCATCCGCAGGGTGCGGGCCAGGTCGGTCAGGACGGCGTCGTACGTGATGAGCGCGTCGAAGGCGGCCGTGGTGCTGTCCGCGGTGGAGGTCACCGTCGTGGAGGTGGGGGTCGGGTCGCCGGGTCCGTGTTCCGGCAGACCGCACGAGAGCAGGTAGGTGCGTACGTCCGTCAGGGCCGCGGTCCGCCGTGCCGTGTCGAAGCGGACGTCCGGGTCGGTCGCGGCGGCCGGCGGGTCGTAGGAGATCTGGCCGCGGTCCCGGCCCGAGGCGATGTTCTTGTCGATCTCGATGGCGCCGTCGCCGCTGCCCACACTGATCGTGGCGATCTGGTCGAACGCCCAGTCCTCGGGGAGCGGCGCGGACACGTTGCCGGTGTAGGCGGTGGACATGTCGGAGACGAAGCTCGCGGACGTCAGTCCCTCGGCGCCGATGCGCGCGCACACCGCGCGCGGGCCGTAGATGCCGGTCCGGTAGCCCGCGCCGTCGGCGTCGATCGCGGCCTTGAGCGCGCGGAAGTAGGGCAGGACGCCCGTGGTGACCTCGCTGTCCACGGCGTCGTAGTCGACCGCGAAGTAGACGCGGGTGCCGGGCCGGAAGCCGTGGTAGCGGGCCCAGTACAGGGCGTCGGCGGCGTCCGCGGTGCCCTGCTCGGCGGTGAAGTAGCTCGCGGCGGCGCCGTTGGTCTGGTAGATCGGGAAGCAGCTCAGCCCGGCGGCGGCCATGACCCTGAGCTCGCCCGGCTTGATCATCTTGTCGAGGGTGGTGCCGGGCACGTTGGACAGATAGCGCCCGACCACCTGGTACCCGGCGTCCGCCAGCGACCTGGCCCGGGCGGCCGTGACCTCGGTGGAACAGTCGGCCGCGGTGCCCGCGCGGCTGGTGTCCCCGGTGGACACCAGCAGGGACGCCCAGGTGGCGAAGTCGCCCTTGCCCGTGACGGGGAGCCGCACGAACTGCTGGAAGACGCTCACCCGGACGGCCAGCCCCGAGTCGAAGGTGTCGGTGAAGGCGACCCCGCGGCGCCGGTTGAAGGCCATCGCGGCCGAGAACAGCCGCACCCACGCGCCGGTCGACCCCACCGACAGCGTGGCGGACCTCAGCCCGGCCTGGGTGCCGGGACCGAAGACGCCGTTGGCGACGTCGTCCGTCATGCCGGTCTCGTACTGCACGGCGAACAGCAGCGCCCGCTGCACGTCCCGCGAGTAGCTGCCGTCACAGGCGATGACGAAGAAGCTCGCCCGGCCGACGTATGAGGCGTTCATCCAGCGCTGCGCCGCGCGGACGGTCTCGTTGCCGCCGTCCCGGAGGGTGTACGCGTCCATGTTCAGCAGTGCCTTGAACAGCTTGGGCACCACGGCGTCCCCGGGATACGGCCCGTCCAGGCCCGAGTCCGCCTTGACCTCCCGCACGGCCGCGGCCACCCGGGCGCCGAAGGTCCCGTCGAGGTCACCACTGTCGTAGCCCTTGCAGCACAGGGCGGCCTGGAGGATGCGTATGACGTTGGCCGGGACCGTCGAACCCGCGTCGATCGAGGGCCACTTGGTGGTCAGTGTGGACAGCGTGGTGGGCCCGAAGTTGTCCGAGAGGGCGGTGATGCCCAGCTCGTACTGCAGGGCGCGGGTCAGCGCGTACAGGGTCGGCCAGTCCACCACGCCGGTCTCCTCGACCCTGGTGATGCCCGGTACGTCGCCGTAGGTGCTGTTGACGAATCTCTGGGCGCGCAGCACCTTCTCGTCGGACATGGACAGGTTTCCTTTCACGGGGGGTGGTGTAAGGAAACAGCAGCGACATCACGGGTGGGGTAGGCGCTTTCTGCTACCGGCCGGTCTCCTCCGGATGATCTCCGAACATTCGCAATCTCCATGTCCCGGACGGTTCTTCGTCACCCGCGCGAACCGTCGCCGCCGCCGGGCACGGCCGTGGTGGAGCCTGCTACACCCCCACCCGGGTGCCTGCCCACCCGACGGTCCCGGCCCCGTCCTCTAGTTTTGCGGCATGTGGAAAACGGTCCAGCGGGCCGCGTGGGCCACCGTGCACCTGTTCGTGGCCGCCGCGATGGCGTTCGGGGTGTGGCTTTTCATCACCGTCCTGCTCATCACGGCCATCGGTACGCTCGCGGTGGTCGGGGCGTGGCTGCTGCCCGAGACGGTGATGCTGGTCCGGCGGATCGCCGGCGCCAAACGGGGGCTGACCGCCGCGTGGACGGGGCGGCGGATCCCCGAGGCGTACCGGAACATCACCGGCACGCTGCGGGAGCGGCTGCGGATCGCCGTGCGGGATCCCGGCACGCACACCGACCTGCTCTGGATGCTCGCCTACTACTTCTACGGCGCCCTGTTCCTCCTCGCGCTGCCGCTGTGGCCCCTGGGCCTGGCCGTCGACGGGGTGTGGTGCGGGCTGCTGCGGCGACCCGCCGTCGTGCTGCCGCTGATCGTGCGGCTCGCGGATCTCGAGGCCGGCTGGTCGACGTCGCTGCTCAGCCCGTCCCCGAAGGCGCGGCTCGCCGCGCGGGTGGAGGAGCTGAAGGAGACCCGGGCGGACGCCATCGCCGCGCACGGCGCCGAGCTGCGCCGCATCGAACGGGACCTGCACGACGGCGCGCAGGCGCGGCTGGTCGCCCTGTCGATGCGGATCGGGCTCGCCAAGCGTGCCTACGACCGTGATCCCGTGGCCGCGCGCAAGCTGCTGGACGACGCGCAGGACCAGGCCGAACTCGCGCTCACGGAGCTGCGGCACGTCGTACGCGCCATCCACCCGCCGATCCTCACCGACCGGGGGCTGGTCGGCGCGGTGCGGGCGCTGGCCGCGAGCAGCGGTCTGGCCGTGATCGTCGACGACGGCGGCCTGGCGGAGCGCGGCCCGGCGGAGCGCGGCCTGGCGGAGGGCGGCCCGGTGGAGGGCGGCCTGGCGGAGGGTGTACGGGCGCCCGCGGCCGTGGAGGCCGCCGCCTACTTCGTCGTCGCGGAGTCGCTGACCAACGTCGCCAAGTACAGCGGTGCCACGCGGGCCGAGGTCCGCCTCGGCCGCACCCGGCGCGGCCTCACGGTGCGGGTGCGCGACGAGGGCCGCGGCGGCGCCGACGAGTCCGCCGGCTCCGGACTGCTCGGCATGCGCAGGCGGGTCGCGGCGCTCGACGGGACGTTCGACATCATGAGCCCCGTCGGGGGGCCGACCGTGATCGAGGTGGAGCTGCCGTGCGTGTGGTGATTGCCGAGGACAACGCCCTCCTTCGGGAGGGCCTGGTGCTCCTGTTGACGTCCGCCGGGCACGAGGTCGCCGCCGTCGTCGGGTCGGGGCCCGAGGTCCTGCCCGCACTGCTGGAGCACCGGCCGGACGTGGCGGTGCTGGACGTGCGGATGCCGCCCGGCTTCCGTGACGAGGGACTGCGCGCGGCCCTGGACGCCCGGAGGGAGATCCCGGGGCTGCCGGTGCTGGTGCTCTCGCAGTACGTCGAGGAGTCGTACGCCGCGGAGCTGCTGGGCGCCGGGAGCAGCGGGGTCGGCTATCTGCTGAAGGACCGGGTGGGGCGGGTGGACGAGTTCCTCGATGCCCTGGAGCGGGTGGCGGGGGGTGGTACGGCCCTTGACCCGGAGGTGGTGACCGAACTGCTGGTCCGGCGCCGGGACACCCCGCTGGACTCGCTCACCCCGCGCGAGCGGGAGGTGCTGAAACTGATGGCCGAGGGGCACGACAACGCGACGATCGCGAAGACCCTCGTCGTCACGGAACGGGCGGTCAGCAAGCACATCGGGAACGTGTTCCTGAAGCTGGGGCTGCCGCCGAGTGACAGCGGGCACCGCCGGGTGCTCGCCGTACTGGCGTACCTGGCGCACACCCCGCAGTGACGCAGTGACGGAGGGGCGCCCGTCGTCGCCCCGTACGGCCGGGTGACGGGCGGGGCGAGCGGGTTGGCGGGGTGGGCTGCGGCGTCACACCGCGTGAAGGCCCGTCAGCTCGCCCAGCGGAAGGGTGTGCTGGGTCTGCAGGACCTTCGCGCGCAGGTACCGGACGTTGTGCGCGGTGGTGAAGACGCCGGTGGGGACACGGTCTCGGACGTGGATGCCGAGGTCGCGCAACTGCCCTGCCTTGTCCGGGTTGTTGGACAGCAGGTCGAGGCTCGTGACCCCGAGGGCTTCGAGCATCTGGGCGGCCGCCGTGTAGTCGCGGTCGTCCTCGGGCAGGCCCAGCGCGGTGTTGGCGGCGTAGGTGTCGAGGCCCTGGTCCTGGAGGGCGTACGCGTCGAGCTTGTTGTACAGGCCGATGCCGCGGCCCTCCTGGCGGAGGTACAGCAGGACGCCGCCGCGCTCGGCGATGCGCTCGACCGCCTCGCGCAGCTGGGGGCCGCAGTCGCAGCGGGCCGAGCCGAAGACGTCGCCGGTCAGGCACTCGGAGTGCAGCCGGACGAGGGGGGCGGTGCCGGGTGCCGGGTCGCCGAGGACGACGGCCACGTGCTCCTGGCCGTCGGCCAGCCCGTGGAAGGTGACCAGTTCGGTGTCGACGCTGTAGCCGTCGTGGAAGCGCAGCGGGACCCGGACTCGGGAGCGCGGGGTGGCGGCGGGGAAGTCGGGCATATGGGGTCTCCCGGGTCCGGGGGGCCTGGTCCGTGGTCCGTCGTCCGTGGTTCGTGGTCGGCGGGACGGGCCGGGCTGTGGTGGTGTGTGGGGCTGCCCTGCTTGTTTCAGATTTGAAGCAGCTCCATGAGTGGGGACCCTACCCCATGCTTTAAAGTTGAAGCAACGTGTTTGTGGCGCGGCTCACGAACAGGGTGAGGACCGCCGACGCCACGGGACGTCCTCCGGCGCGGACCCGGCGTCGTCGCCCTGGAGGCCCTGTGCGATCCCGGCGCAGATCTCCTCCAGTTGCCCCACCTGCTCGTCGGTGAGCCGGTCGAAGAGGGCGGCGCGGACCGTCTCGACGTGGCCCGGCGCCGTGTGTTCCAGGACCGTCATGCCCTCGTCCGTCAGCGCCGCCACGCTTCCGCGCTTGTCCCAGCGGCAGTCCTCGCGCCGCAGCAGGCCGTCCTTCTCCAGGCGCGTCACCGCGTACGTCAGCCGGCTGCGGGTGATCTTCACCTTCTCGGCGAGGTCGGTCATGCGCAGCCGGTGTTCGGGTGCCTCGGAGAGGTTGGCCAGAATGGAGTAGTAGAGGTGCGGCATGCCGGCCTCCTGCTGGAGCTGCCGGTCGATCGCGTCCTCCAGGAGCTGCGTCGCGGCGATGTACGCGCGCCAGGCGCGCTGCTCCTTCGGCGTGAGCCAGCGAGTCGTCATGCCCCCAGTGTAAGTTTGCTTCAAACTTGAACCAAGACCGCCGTGCCGCCGCCTTCGAGAGGGACCGCACCGATGCCTCACCCGTACGTCCTCCTCTCCGCCGCGGTCTCCCTCGACGGCTACCTGGACGACACCGGCCCCGAACGCCTGCTGCTCTCCGGCCCGGCCGACTTCGACCGCGTCGACGAGGTACGCGCCTCCGTCGACGCGATCCTGGTCGGAGCGGGCACGATCCGGGCCGACAACCCCCGGCTGCTGGTCAACTCGCCCGTGCGCAGGGCCGACCGGGTGGCCGCGGGCCGGCCCGAGTATCCGCTCAAGGTCACCGTCAGCGGCTCCGGCGACCTCGACCCCGAGGCCAACTTCTGGCACACGGGGGGCGAGAAGGTCGTCTACACGACGGAGAAGGGCGCGGAGCGGGCCCGTGCGGTGGGACTGGCCGCGGACGTGGTCCCGCTGGGCGCCGAACTCGACTGGCGGCAACTGCTCACCCATCTGCACGACGTCCGCGGGGTCCGGCGACTCATGGTGGAGGGCGGCGGCCAGATCCACACCCAACTGCTGCGGCAGGGCCTGGCCGACGAGCTCCAACTGGTGCTCGCCCCGCTCTTCGTCGGGGAGCCCGGCGCGCCCCGGCTGTTCGGTCCCGGTCCCTACCAGGGTGGGCGCCTCCGCCTTGTGGAGACCCGGCCGGTCGGAGACGTCGTCCTGATGCGCTACGAGCCCACGGCGCCCGGCAGTGGCCCGCTTCCCTCCGCCGCCGACCACCACTGGCTCGCCCTCGCCTGCGAACTGGCCGCGGCCTGTCCGCCCTCCCGCACGGCGTTCAGCGTGGGGGCGGTCGTGGTGGCGGCCGACGGTACGGAGCTGGCGCGCGGTCACTCCCGCGAGGGTGACGACCCCGTCGTGCACGCCGAGGAGGCGGCCCTCGCGAAGATCACGCCGGGTGATCCCCGGCTGGCCTCCGCGACGGTGTACAGCAGCCTGGAGCCGTGCGCCCGCCGCGCGTCCCGGCCCTCGCCCTGCGCGCGGTTGATCCTGGCGGCGGGGGTGCGGCGGGTGGTGACGGCCTGGCGTGAGCCGGACACGTTCGTGGCGGGGGCCGACGGGAGCGGGGTTCTGGCCGGGGGAGGGGCCGAGGTCGTGGTTCTCGCGGAGTTCGAGGGGCGGGCGATGGCGCCCAATCGGCATCTGGTGCGGTGACGTCTCGTGGATGGTGCCTGCGGCGGCCTGTGCGGGGGAGTGGGGGTGCGCGTCGCGCCTTGGGTTCGGGGGTGGGTCGGGGCCGTGTCGGGGGGTGTCCGTCCTCGGAACGTCGCGGAATCGGTCGGTCACAGGGGTGGCCGTGTTGACGCGACAACCGCTGCGGGCGGACACCCCCCGACACGTCCCCTTGCCGCCGTGCGCGGGCAAATGCGGGCAATCCGGGCGGATGGAGCGGGTGTGACTTCTGTGCTGCGGATGGCGTACAGTAGAGACACAACGACGCGGGGTGGAGCAGCTCGGTAGCTCGCTGGGCTCATAACCCAGAGGTCGCAGGTTCAAATCCTGTCCCCGCTACTGAAGGCCGAGGGCCGGAATCCGAAAGGGTTCCGGCCCTCGGTGCGTTCCGGTCATCCCATCGGCCCTCACCGCTCGCCACCGGCCGCCTCACCGGGAATCCTGGACGACGGGTGTGGCCGTGAACAGGAGCTGGTGTGGTGACGTGGTCCGGCGGGGAGGGGGCGGGGGATCGCGATCCCGTCGCCGAAGGTCGCCGGATCCTCGGGCTGCGGGTCCTTCTGCAGATCCTGCCCGGCCTGCTGGTCGTCGGCGGGGTCCTCTACGAGGGCCTCACCCCCCGTGCCTTCACCGCGATCCCCTTCTTCACCGCCGCCCCGCTCGTCGCCGCGCCGGTGTACTCGCTGGGCGGCACCGTCGGCGTCGGGGCGGTGGCGCTGCTCGCCACCTACGCGGTCCACGCCCGGTTCAACTTCGCCCCGGACGCGGACACCGCCACCGACGTGGTCACCGTGGCCACCGTCGCCGTGCTGGCCGCCCTCATCAACCGTGTCGTACGCCGGGGGGACCAGCGCCTCGCCTCCGCGCGTGGGATCGCCGAGGCCGCCCAGCGCGCCGTGCTGCCCCGGCCCGAGGGGCGGATCGGCGGGTTCGACATCGCGGCCCGTTACGAGGCGGCGCAGGCGGACGCCTACATCGGCGGCGACCTGTACGCGGTGCAGGACACCCCCTACGGCGTCCGGCTCATCGTCGGTGACGTGCGTGGCAAGGGGATGGGGGCGGTGGCGGCCGTCGCCGTCGTCATCGGCGCCTTCCGGGAGGCCGCCGAGCAGGAGGCGACCCTGGAGGCGGTCGCACAGCGGCTGGAGAGGGCGCTGGCGCGCGAGGGCACCCGCCGGGGCGTCATCGAGGCGCACGAGGACTTCACCACGGCCGTCCTGGCCGAACTCCCGCACGGCGACGGGATCGTACGGATCCTCAACCGCGGGCACCCCTCGCCGCTCCTGCTGCACGCCGACGGCACCGTGCGTTCCCTGTTCGCCCGGGACCCCGCGCTGCCGCTCGGCATGGGCGACCTCGGCACCTGGCCCGACCGGGCCGAGGAGACCGGCTTCCCGGGCGGGGCCACGCTGCTGCTGCACACCGACGGGCTGTCCGAGGCACGGGACGCGCACGGGGAGTTCTACGACCCCGGGGCGCGGCTCGAAGGGCGCGTCTTCCCCGACCCCGGCACGCTGCTGCGAACCCTCTCGGAGGAGGTGCGCCGGCACTCCGGCGGCGGCATGACGGACGACATGGCGCTGCTCGCCGTACGGAGAAAGTGACTTCGGTTACGTCCTATGTCACCAGACGTGATCGCGCGAGCGCCCTCCGCATAACAACTGACACACCGTCAATAGCTGTGAGGCGACCGAGGTCCGGTCAACTCGCCCGTTTTTCGCCGGTCATGGCCCGTTAGTCCAGGCGGGTTTCGTTAACGATCAAGTGGAACAGCTTGGAAACGAGGCCCCGCGTCTATTAACGTTCGATAACGCAGCGCGGTCGTCCCAGCCGTCACAAGAGGCGGCTCCGTGCTCACGCGCCGAATCCTGCAAGGAACCGGGGAACCACCACATTGGGGTGAATCGCGCGGATGCCACCGTGAACTCACGGTCGGTATACGCGCGTAGGAGACCTTCCTGCTCCGAACCCGTCAGCTAACCCGGTAGGCGATAAGGAAGGAAAGGAGCACGCCCACGTGGCGTCCAACCCGCCTGCCCCAGAAGCCCCGTTCGTGCCGGGCCAGCGTGACAGCGAGACCTTCGGCTACGGCAGCTACCGCACCGACGAGGGCCCCTGGACGGAGTGGAATCCCACCGAGGAGTCCATCCGACCCGTTCGCGGCCGGCACCGTGTCGCCAAGCAGCGTGGCGGACTCGCCCGCAGTTCCACCGTTCTCGGTGTCGGTGTCATAGCCGCCGTCGGCGCGGGCGGTATGGCCAGCGCGCAGACCGGCAAGCCGCCGGTGTCGATCTCCATGCCGGACCTGCCCAACGTGGGCTCCCTCATCTCGGACGACTCCGACGAGCCCGAGGACACCGCCACCGCGCTCAGCAGCGTCGGCGCGGCCTCCGCGGACACCGAGGAGAGCGCCTCCGACGCCGGCGAGGCACTGCGCACCCGGATCATGGCGCAGGCCGAGCAGCAGCAGGACCAGATCGAGAGCAAGGCCGTCGCCGAGGCCGCGGCCGCCGCCGAGAAGCAGGCCGCCGCGGCGGTCGCCAAGGCGGAGAAGGAGGCGGAGGCCAAGGCCGCCGCCGCCAAGGAGAAGGCGGAGGCGGAGGCCAAGAAGAAGGCCGAGGCCGAGCGTCTGGCCGAGCTGGCCAAGCAGTACGCGCTGCCGACCTCCTCGTACACCCTCACCTCCACCTTCGGTCAGGCCGGCTCCCTGTGGTCCTCCGGCTACCACACGGGCCTCGACTTCGCCGCTCCCACGGGCACGCTCATCAAGGCGGTCCACACCGGCACCATCACGCAGGCCGGCTGGGACGGTTCGTACGGCTACAAGACCGTCCTCACCCTCGATGACGGCACGGAGATCTGGTACGCCCACCAGTCCTCGATCAGCGTCAGCGTCGGCCAGAAGGTCGCCACCGGTGACGTCATCGGCCGCGTGGGCGCGACCGGCAACGTGACCGGCGCGCATCTGCACCTCGAGGTCCACACCGGCGGTTCGAACTCCGGTATCGACCCGGCGGCCTGGCTGCGGGGCAAGGGCCTCACCCTCTGAGACCCACCGACCTCTGATCCCCGGCGGTCCTGACGACACCCCCTCGACGTCAGGGCTGCCGGTCCGGTGTTTACGGGGATTTTGCGGGCGTCGCCGGAATGCCGGGCTCCGGCGGGGTCGTTGACGAGAAGCATGACTTCTCCTTCGCTTCGCAAGCTCGGGACCTCGGATCTGGAGGTCTTCCCGCTCTCCCTCGGCGGCAACGTGTTCGGCTGGACCACCGACGAGGCCGCCTCCTTCGCCGTCCTCGACGCGTACACCGCCGCGGGCGGAAACTTCATCGACACCGCCGACTCCTACTCGGCGTGGGTCGACGGCAACCAGGGCGGCGAGTCCGAGACCCTCATCGGCAAGTGGGCCAAGGCGCGCGGCAACCGTGCGGACGTGGTCATCGCGACCAAGGTGAGCCAGCACCCCGGGTACCCGGGGCTGACCGCCGCCAACATCAAGGCCGCCGCCGACGCGTCCCTGCGCCGCCTCGACACCGACTACATCGACCTCTACTACACCCACTTCGACAAGCCGGAAGTGCCGGTGGAGGAGATCATCGGCGCGCTCGACGAGCTGGTGAGGGCGGGCAAGGTGCGGCACATCGCCGCGTCCAACATCTCCGCACAGCGCCTGGAGCAGTCCCTCGCCTTCTCCGACCGCGAGGGCCTGGCACGGTACGTCGCCCTCCAGCCCCACTACAACCTGGTCTCCCGCGACACCTACGAGGGTGAACTGCAGGACCTGGCCGAGCGCTCCGGCCTCGCCGCCGTCCCGTACTTCGCGCTCGCGTCCGGCTTCCTCACCGGCAAGTACCGGCCCGGCACGACCGTCGACAGCGCGCGGGCGGGCGGCGCCGCGAAGCACCTGGAGACCGAGCGCGGCCTGAAGGTCCTCACCGCACTCGACGAGATCGCCCGGTCCCACGACGCGCCGGTCGCCACCACCGCCCTGGCCTGGCTCGCCGCCCAGCCGACGGTGGCGGCGCCGATCGCCTCCGCCCGCACGCCCGAACAGCTCCCGGCCCTGATGGGGGTGGCGGACCTCACCCTGACGGAGAGCGACCTCGCCCGCCTGGCGGAGGCCTCGGCCTGACCTCGGGGCCCGCTACGAGCGGTACGGGTTGTACGCGGGAAAGGGCACCGCGGGGTACGCGGGCGCCGTCGCCGGATACCCGTACACCCCGTAGATCGGCCACGGCGGCGCGGTCACCGCCACCGGTGGTGCGGTCATCCTCGCCGCGTGGTCGAGCGCGGGACGCGCCACGTTCCGGCGCCGCCACAGCTCGGCCAGCAACTCGCGCTCCCGGAGGAGGAAGTCCGCCTCCGCCCGCCCCCGGCGCGCCCGGTGCCGCAGGAACGCCAGTGAGGTCGCGTACGCCTCGTACTGGGCCACCGCCCGGGCCGCGGGGCGCCCGTAGTGCCGCCGGGCGTAGTCCCGGGCGATCCTGCGGGCCCGCATCGAGCCGAGCGCGTACGGCTCGGCCGGCGTCAGCCAGCCCGCCACGCCGTACGCGGGCAGCTCCTCGCGTACGGTCCTCAGCTCCCGCTGCCGGGTCCAGATGACGAGCCAGGTCAGCAGCCCGAAGGCGGGCACCATGAGCGTCGCGTAGACGGCGAAGAACCCGTACTCGCCGAACGTCGACGAGCCGTTCCAGATCGCGTGCATGCCCATCGCGAGCAGCAGGCCCGACAGCGGCAGCAGGACGCGCCACACGTGCTGGCGCCGTGCGCACAGCGCGGAGATGCCGAAGCCGATGCCGGTGAGGACGGTGAAGAGGGGGTGCGCGAACGGCGACATGACGATCCGCACGAAGAAGGTCGCCGCGGTGACGGAGGCGATTCCGCTGTCGCCGGTCAGCTGGTCGGTGCCGAAGGCGGTGCCGAGGTAGAGGATGTTCTCGGTGAAGGCGAATCCCGTGGCGGTGACCCCGGCGATCACCACCCCGTCGACGATCCCCGTGAACTCGCGTCGCCGGAAGAGGAAGACCAGTAAGACGGCCGCGGCCTTGGCCGACTCCTCCACGACCGGCGCTATGACCGTGGCGCCCAGGGTGTCCGCGCTGGAGGGGTCCGCGGTGGCCGTCGCTATCCATCTGGTCGCGAAGCTGTTGGCGATGATCGCTATCAGTGCCGCCGCGCAGGCGCCCCAGGCGAAGGCGAACAGCAGGTTGCGCCAGGGGCCGGGCTCGACGCGGTCGAGCCACCGGAACGCGGCTATGAGCAGCGGCACCGGCAGGACGGCGAGCCCGAGCCCGACCAGGAACCCCTCCGTGCCCGTCTGCTCGCGGACCAGGGCGAGGATGACCAGCCCGGAGAGCGCGAGCAGCGTGCTCAGCGCGCCGTAACGCACCCATCTGCGCTGCCACCAGTGAGCGTGCCGCAGTGCGGCGCCGGTCGGATCACCGGTGTGCGTCGGGTACGGAGGAACGGTGGCCACGGCATTGACCCTAACGAGGCTGAGGCGGCGCCCGCAGGACGGAGAGGGGGGTTCAGGCGCCGGTGGGGGGCTGGTCCTTGTGCTGTACGGAGTGCTCTACGCGACGGAAGAGCAGGTCGTTCACGACATGTCCCTTCTCCAGTCCCTGGCCCTCGAAACGAGTCAGCGGCCGGAACTCGGGACGCGGCGCGAAACCGCCCTTGGGCTGCGTGTTCTCGAAGCCGGGGTGTGCCGTGAGCACCTCGAGCATCTGTTCCGCGTACGGCTCCCAGTCCGTCGCGCAGTGCACGAGCGCCCCCGGCCCGAGCCGGGTCGCGGCGAGGTCGAGGAACTCGGGCTGGATCAGCCGCCGCTTGTGGTGCCGCTTCTTCGGCCAGGGATCGGGGAAGTACACGCGCAGCCCGGCGAGGGAGTCCGGGGTGAGCATCTCGCGCAGCAGGATGATGGCGTCCCCGTTGGCGACGCGGACGTTGGACAGTCCGTTCTGATCGGCGAGGTTGAGCAGGTTGCCCTGGCCGGGTGTGTGGACGTCCACGGCGAGGATGTTGGTGTCCGGGTCGGCGCCGGCCATCTGGGCGGTGGCCTCTCCCATGCCGAACCCGATCTCCAGGACGACCGGATGGTCGTTCCCGAACATGTCGGTGAGGTCGATGACGCGCTGCCCGTCGATGTCGAGCCCCCACTGGGACCACAACCGCTGCAACGCGTCCGCCTGCCCGGCCGTCACCCGACTGCGCCGAGGCTGGAAACTCCGGATCCGCCGCTCGAAGTGCGAACCCGCCGGATCGGCGCTGGGCCCGTCCGGGAAACGCGGCTCCCCCTTGGCCCGGGCATGCCGGATGGAGACACCGGGGACGTGGGGGGTGTGCTCGCCGGGCTCGGGGGAGGGTTCGGCGGCTCGGTGGGTCTCGGAAGCGTTGAGGGAGTCAGACACAGTGCTTCCGATTTTACGGCCAGAAGCGGACGGCCAGCTTCTCGTCGCGTCGGACGGGAGCGAGGCGTGCGTCACCGCTGCCGGCCGTCCGGCGGCCGGGGCGAGGCGGCCATCACCGCTGCGGCCGTCCGGCGGCCGCGGCGAGGCCTGCCGGGCCGGCGGACGGCGGTCGTGCGGCCGCCCACTCCTCGGCGGTGTCACACCGAGCCCAGTACCGCCAGCGCTCGCCGTGCCACCTCCCGGCCCACCGGCAGGGAGGCCGTCGCCGCGGGTGAGGGCGCGTTCAGTACGTGGACGGCCCGGGCCCCCTCCCGGATCAGGAAGTCGTCCACCAGTACCCCGTCCCGAAGTACCGCCTGCGCCCGCACGCCGGCCGGGGCGGGGATCAGGTCCTCCTCCTCCACCGCCGGCAGCAGCCTTCGCACCGCGTCGACGAACGCCCCCTTCGACACCGACCGTCGCAGCTCCCCCGCGCCGTACCGCCAGTGCCGGCGGGCCATTCGCCATGCCCCCGGCCACTCCAGGGTCCGTACCACCTCTCGCGGTCTCACCACACCCCAGCCGTACCCCTCCCGGGCCAGCGCCGGGACCGCGTTGGGGCCGATGTGCACGCCCCCGTCGATCCCGCGTGTGAGGTGCACCCCGAGGAAGGGGAACGCCGGGTCCGGCACCGGATACACCAGTCCCCGCACCAGTTCGGGCCGCGCCAGCGTGTAGTACTCCCCGCGGAACGGCACGATCCGCATGTCCGGCTCGTCACCCGTCATCCGCGCGACCTCGTCGCAGTACAGCCCCGCGCAGTTCACCAGCACCCGCCCCCGCACGACGTCCCCACCCGCCGTGCGCACGGCCACCCCGAGCTGCGGCCGCCGGTCCACCTGGACGACCCGGGCCCCGTACCGGATCTCCGCCCCCGACGCCTCGGCCAGCCGGCGGGCGACCGCGCCGAAGTCGCAGACGCCGGTCGTCCCCACGTGTATCGCGGCGAGCCCGCGCACCTCCGGCTCGTACTCCGCGATCTGGGCGGTGCCCAGTTCCCGCACCGCGATGCCGTTCTCCCGGCCGCGCTGCACGAGCGCGTGCAGACGGGGCAGCTCGGCCCGGTCGGTCGCGACGATCAGCTTGCCGGTGACGTCGTGCGGGATGTCGTACTCCGCGCAGAACTTGATCATCTCGGCGGCGCCCCGCACGGCGTAGCGCGCCTTGAGCGAGCCGGGCCGGTAGTAGATCCCGCTGTGGATCACCCCGCTGTTGCGCCCTGTCTGGTGCCGGGCCGGGCCCCGCTCCTTCTCCAGCACCGTCACCCGTGTGCCCGGTGCGGCACGCGTGATCGCATACGCCGTGGACAGGCCGACGATCCCGCCGCCGACCACCAGCACGTCACAGTCGTACGCGCTCTCCCGCACCTGCACCACCTCCCGGCTTCGATAGTGCACTGCGCCACTGACAACGCGCTCAAACCCGGGAGACGGACGGAGCGGCCCGGGGTCAGGCCGGCGCCATCAGGAGCGGCCGTGCCCGCTCCCGCAGCTCCACCACGCGCGGCTCGTCGCCGTACGGCTCCAGGCGGTGGAGGAGGTCCTTCACGTACTCGGTGGTGCGCGCGGACGAGATGCGCCCCGCGACCTCCACCGCCCGTACGCCCTGCTCGCATGCCGCGTCGAGATTGCCCGACTCCAGCTCGGCGACCGCCGACACGACCAGGCGCAGTCCGTGCGAGCGCACGAACTCCTCCGTCGGCTTCGACAGCGCCTGCTCGGTGAAACGGCGGACCTGACGTGGTGCCTTCAGGTCGCGGTAGCACTCGGCGGCGTCCGCGGCGAAGCGGTCGTACGAGTAGAAGCCGAGCCAGGACGGGTCGCTGTCGCCGTCGCGGGCCCGCTCCAGCCAGCCCTCGGCGGCCCGCAGCGCGGCCCCGGCCGCCGGGGCGTCACCCGCACGCGCGTGGGCCCGTGCCTCGACGAGCCGGAAGAAGCTCATGGTGCGGGCGGTGGCCAGGCCCCGGTTGCGCTCCAGGGCGGCCTGGGCGAGGTCGACACCCTCGTCGCCGAACCCGCGGTACGTCGCCTGCAGCGACATGGACGCCAGCACGTACCCCCCGAGGGGGACGTCGGCGGCCGCACGCGCGAGGCGCAGCGCCTGGATGTAGTACCGCTGGGCGGCCTCCTGCTGGCCCGTGTCGAAGGCCATCCAGCCGGCCAGCCGGGTGAGCTCGGCGCTGGCCCCGAACAGGGCCCTGCCGACCTCGTCGGAGTACGAGCCGAGCAGCAGCGGTGCCGCCTCCACCCGCAGGCACTCGGGCACCATCGACGAACGCCAGTCGCCGCCTCCGTACTTGGAGTCCCAGCGCCTGGCGTCCTCCGCGGCCTCCCGCAGCTTCTGTACGTCGCTGTGGCCGACTTTGAGCGGTGCGCCGGAGCCCTCTGCCGGGTTCGCGTCACGCGCTACCGAACTGTCGGCCGGGGTTATCAGCCACCGTGAGGCAGGCGTTGCGTATGCGCTTACTGCGAACGATCCGGCCAGCGACTGCCAGATGCCACCGGAGCCGGCCCGGCGTCCGGCGAGGTCGAGCCGGTACAGCTCCGTCGCCGAGCGCACCGCCTGTCCGACGTCCCTGGGGAAGGCGAGGCCCACCTCGGGTGCGGGATCCGCGTCCGCCAGGCCGATCTCGTGGAGCGGCACCGGGCGGCCGAGCTTCTGCCCTATGGCGGCGGCGATGAGGTGCGGCGCGGCGCCCTGCGGCACCATGCCCTTCGATACCCAGCGCGCCACCGAGGTCTTGTCGTAGCGAAGAGTCAACCCGCGTTGAGCGCCAAGGTCGTTGACGCGTCGCGCGAGTCCTGCGTTGCTGATTCCCGCGAGGGCGAGAACGGCGCCGAGTTTTTCGTTCGGCCCGCGTTGCTCCCTGGACATTGCGCCACCCCTCGACACAGACGGCTGCCGCGCTGGCATAACCACGCGGCATTCGTAAACCCAGCGTAGTTCGCCGCATCCCAAGCGTTAAGGGGCATTGTTCCGGATGGCGGGATTGTGGTCCGTACTGAAGTGCGGGTCCGATACGCCCAGTTGCATCGTGCTCCCGCTGTGTGGCCGTGCGCCTGCGTGTGCGCTCTTCTCCGGCCATCGCGGGAGCGATTCCATGGGTCGTGCGTGGGTCGGCCCGCTGTACTGGATCCAGTGGGCTGGGGGACACCGTCGTCTACATCCCCGCGGGCGGCGGACGGGCCCGGGGGGCGAACTCCGTCTCCCGGGCTGCGCGCTCGCCGGGCGGTGGGCGGAGCATGTACGGAGCGTGTGCGACGCCGTTCCGTTGACGCCGAATTGGCCGAAAAACGACCCCTTCTCGTGCGGGTGATCTGCCCTCCCACCATGGAAGTTGAGGGCGCGCAGGGCGTTTTGGGGGAGCGTTTCGGGGGCGCATTCGCGTCGCAGCCATTCTGTCGCACGTCGTCGATCACCGGGCCGCCGCCTCTCCCCGGCCAACTCGCTTCCCTGTCTCGGCCGTTGCGCCGGCTTCCCCTCGATGTCCGTGTTTCGTCCGGGTGTTCGACGCGCTGCGGGTGGAGCCGCCGGGGCGCATCCCGGGGAGCACAAGCGGCTCCGCCGCTCCTCCGGTGCGCGTCCTTCATGGCAGCATGGTGCCGAGTTCGTGCGGTGCACTGGTTGTCCACAGCCTGTGGAGGCGTCGATGCGGTGGTTGGTGGGATGGAGCAGCACCGCCGCGAGGCCGGCCGAGGCAGGCTCGGCGGGGGCGGTCGGACCCGACGGTGAGACCCTGCACCCGGTGGGCTCCCACCTGCTGTGGGGCGACCCCGATCCGCTGTGGGCGGTCGGCGACTGGCGCCCGGACGAGGTGCGGGTGGTGAAGGCCGACGCCCAGACCCGGATCGCCGTCCTCGGCATCTGCGGGGCCACGGACGAGCAGCTGCGGGTCGGCCTGTTCGCCGCGCGCGGCGGGGCCCTGCGGCATCTGACGGCCTGGCCCGGCAGTTACACGGCCGTCGTCCAGGTGGGCCGCCGGATCACCGTCTGCGGCGACCTGGCGGGCGCCCGGCCCGTGTTCCACACCCCCTGGGCCGGCGGCACGGCCTACGCGACGGCCGCCCTGCCGCTCGCCGACCTCATCGAGGCCAACCTCGACTACGGCCACCTCGCCGCCCTGCTCGCCGCCCCCGACGTGCCGGCCGCGCTGCACGACTCCACCCCGTACGACGGCGTGCGCCGCATTCCGCCGGGGCACGCACTGATCCTGCGCGCCGGGGCGCGGGAGATCGCCGGGTACGAGCAGGTCGCCTCCCTCGCGGTGGCGGCACCCTCCGCCGACCCCGACAGCGCGGTGGACGCCGTACGGGACGCCCTGGTGGAGGCGGTACGCGCGCGTCTGTCCGCCCCTCGCCACGTCCCCGGCTCCGACATAGACCCAGGCCCGGTCCCCGGCATGGGTCCCGCGGAACGCCGCGCCGCGCGCGGGATGCCCGTGCCCGGCATCGGGGCGGACCTCTCCGGTGGCCCCGCCTCGGGAACCCTGGCCCTGCTCGCCGCCGGCCTGCCGGGCATGCCGGGCACGGTCCTGGGGCACGGCACGGGCGCGGGGGAGCGACTGCTGGCCGTGACCTTCAACGACCTGGCCGTCGGCGGGCGGGAGTCCGAACTGGAGCGGGCGGGCACGCTCGCGGCCAACCCCCGCCTGCACCACGTGGTCGTCACCGGCGGCGAGGAGACCCTCCCGTACGCCGAACTGGACGGCCCCCTGACCGACGAACCCGGGTCCTGCCTGGTGACGGCGGCCCGGCACCGTGCCCGCCTCGCCTCCGGCAGCGCGGACCACTTCACCGGCTACGGCGCCCGCCAGGTCCTGGACGCCCACCCGGCCCGCCTCGCGGACCTCCTGATGGACCGCAAACGCCGCCACCTCGTACGTCCCGTCGCCGCGCTCGCCAAGGCGGACGGTTCGGTGCTGGTCCCCGCGCGCGTGTACGGCGCCGCCCGCCGCCTGGCCCGTACGCCCTACCGGACCGGTCTTGAGGGCCTCGCCGACCGCCTCATGCAGCGCCGCTTCGAGGAACCCGGCGGTGCCGTCGGGGCGTCCCTGTCCGCGCTCGCCTGGGCCAGACCGGGGCCGGCGGCGCGCTGGCTCACGGGTGAGGCCCTCGCTGAAGTATCGGTTCGTCTGCAGGGCGCGACCCAGCGGTCCGGGGTGGGTCCCGGCCAGCGTCCCGGCGACTTCCGCGCGCGGGCGGCCCTCGCGCGCACCGCCGCGGATCTCCGCGTCCTGGAGCAGGCCGCCGAGGTCCGCTTCCAACGCCTGCACGCGCCCTTCCTCGACAACCAGGTCGTCCGCGCCTGCCGTGCCCTGCCGGAGGCGCTGCGGGTCCAGCCGGGCGCCCGGGCCTCGATCCTGCGCACGGTCCTGGAGGGCGCCGGCGTGGCCGACCTCCCCCCGGGCTGGGGTGCCCCGTCCCACGCCTCCTCGGCGGCCGCCGCCCGCACAGGGCTGAGGGTGGCCGCGGACTCCCTGCTGGCCCTGTTCGGCACGCCGCTGCTGGCGCAGGCGGGCCTGGTGGAGGCGCGCGTGGTCCGCAAGGCCCTCCGCGCGGCGGCCGAGGGAGAGGCACTCCCGCTGGACGGCCTGGCCGACCTGGTCTCCCTGGAACTCTGGCTCCGCCGCCTCCTCTCCCGCCGAGGCACCTGCTGGACCGGCACCCCGGCCCGAGCCCGCGCCGTCCCAGAGGGAATCAGGCCCCAGCGCGGCGCCCTGGGCGCGGGGGCGTCGGGCGGGGCGGCGTTGGCCTGAGGGGCGGTTGCCGGGGGACGACCACCTTTGCCAGGGGGCGATGGCCGGTTCGCCCGAGGGCACCCCACGGGCGCTGTGCCCTGTCCGACGAGCCGGGCGCCCGGGGGCACCCTCTCTCCAAGGCCGGGGGTCTGGGGGCGGAGCCCCCAGTGCGGCCGACCCCGACGCCGGGGGGCACACAGCCGACGTACACCGATCCCCGACGCCGACGCCGGGGGGGGCACACAGCCGACGTACACCGAACCCCGCCCAGAAGCCGACCCGCCCCAGAAGCCGACCCGCCCAGAAACCCCGTGCCCCGCACAGCCACCCCGGCCACAATGACCCCGTGCGGTACAGAATCCTGGGCGTCACCCAGGCCCAGGACGAGAACGGCACCGTCGTACCCCTGGGCGGCCCCCGCCTCCGCACCCTCCTCGCCGCCCTGGCCCTCCGCCCCGGCCGGGTCACCACCCCGGACACCCTGATCGACGAGGTGTGGGCCGACGCCCCGCCCCAGGACGCCCCGGCCGCCCTCCAGGCCCTCGTCGCCCGCCTCCGCCGTACCGCAGGCATCGGCAAGGACGCCGTCGTCTCCGAGCCGGGCGGCTACCGGCTCGCCGCGACCGAGGACGACGTGGACCTCCACGTCTTCGAGCGTCTGGTACGACAGGGCACCGCCGCCCTCGACCAGGGCGACCCCCACACCGCCGCCCGCACCCTCGACGCCGCCCTCGCCCTGTGGCGCGGCCCCGCCCTCGCCGACCTCCCCGACCGCACCGCGGCGGCCCGCCCGGAGGCGCTGCGCCTGACGGCGACCCGCACCCGGATCGAGGCGAACCTGCTGCTCGGCCGCGCCCAGGACGTCGTACCGGAGCTGACGGAACTGACCTCGGCGCATCCGTACGACGAACCGCTGCACGTCCTCCTCATCCGAGCCCTGCGCGACACCGGCCGCGCCGCCGACGCCCTCGCCGCCTACGACACCGCCCGCCACGCCCTCGCCGACGGCCTCGGCACCGACCCCGGCCCCGAACTCCGTGCCCTGCACACCGAGCTCCTCACCCCCACGGCGTCCGGGACCACACCGGCCGGGACCACACCGCCGCCCCACCCCCACCAACACCCCGACCGCACCGGGAACATCCGGCCCCGGCTGACGTCCTTCGTCGGCCGGGAACCCGAACTCGACGCCATCCGTTCCGCGTTGCGCAGGACCCGTCTGGTCACCCTCACCGGACCGGGCGGCTCCGGGAAGACCCGTCTCGCCGAGGAGGCCGCCGCCGCGCTCCCGCAGGCGTGGCTGGTCGAGCTCGCCCCGCTCGACCGGCCGGAGGCGGTGCCCGGCGCGGTGGTCAACGCGCTCGGCCTGCGTGAGACCGTGCTCATGACCAGCGAGCTGACCGCCCCGCAGGAAGACCCGGTCGCCCTGCTGATCGAGTACTGCGCCCCGCGCAGCCGACTCCTGATCCTCGACAACTGCGAACACGTCATCGGCGCGGCCGCCGACCTCGCCGAGACCCTCCTCACCCGCTGCCCCGGCCTCACCGTCCTGGCCACCAGCCGCGAGCCCCTGGGAGTCCCCGGCGAGGTGGTCCGCCCGGTCGACCCCCTCGTCCCGGACCAGGCGCACCGCCTGTTCGCCGAGCGCGCGGCCGCCGTACGCCCCGACGCGGACACCGTGCTCGCCGACCAGGAGGCCGTCGCGGAGATCTGCCGCCGACTCGACGGACTGCCCCTCGCCATCGAACTGGCGGCGGCCCGGCTGCGGCTGCTGACGCCCCGGCAGATCGCCGACCGCCTCGACGACCGCTTCCGCCTCCTCACCTCCGGAAGCCGTACGGTCCTGCCCAGCCAGCAGACGCTGCGCGCCGTCGTCGACTGGTCC
This sequence comes from Streptomyces resistomycificus, assembly GCF_001514265.1. GTDB lineage: Bacteria > Actinomycetota > Actinomycetes > Streptomycetales > Streptomycetaceae > Streptomyces > Streptomyces resistomycificus. The sequence continues at coordinate 794,974 of NZ_KQ948991.1, forward strand.
TGGGACCTGCTCGACGAGCCGGAGCGGACGGTGTTGCGCGAGGTCTCCGTGTTCGCGGGCGGCTGGGACCTGGAGGCGGCGGAAGCGGTGTGCACCGGCCCCGTCACCGACCTGATCGGGGCCCTCGTCGACAAGTCCCTGCTCGTGGCCACCCCGAGCGAGCGGCCCGGTACCGCCGGCATGCGCTACCGCATGCTGGAGACCATCCACGAGTACGCCCTGGAGCGCGCCGCCGAGTCCCCTGAGCTGCGGGCCGCGGCCGAGCGTCGGCACCGCGCGTGGGTGCGCGCGCTCGTGGAGGAGGCCGAGCCGCTGCTGCGCTCCGCCGCCCAACTCCCTTGGATCTCCCGCCTGGAGACCGAGCTGGACAACATCCGCGCGGCCCTGCACCGTGCGCTGGCGGCCGGCGCCGAGGAGGAGGCAGGCGCCCTCGCCCTCGCCATGGGCTGGTTCTGCTGGCTGCGCAACTACCGCCGCGAGGGCGCCGAATGGGTGGCACGGACACTGAGCCTGGGCGCGACCCTGGACCGGTCCCCGGCCCCCACAACCGGCCCCCCGGCCCCCGCAACCGGCCCACCCGCCCCCGCCCCCGACCTCGTCGACGCCTACCTCGACGCTCCCGACGGTGAGCTCCACCACCCCCTGCACGGCCTGCGGATGAACCTCCGGATGATGCACCTCTTCCTCAGGTCCGAGATCGAACCCATGGCCTCGCGGCTGGACGAACGGATGCGGACGTACGTCAGCCGGGTGCGGCGGCACTTCGAGCGCGGTGGCCCGGACGCCGCCCGGCTGCCGGGCATCGTCTGGCCGCTGATGACCTTCCTGGTCACCGACTCGGTGGACGTCCGGGCCGTCATGGACGTGGCCGTCGCCAACTGCCGTGCCCACGGCGACGACTGGGCGGTCGCCGTGATCCTGATGTTCCGCACCCACATGGTCGTCGACTCGTCCGGCGGCATGCGGGGCGTGGACGGCGACCTCGCGGAGCTGCGGTCCCTGAGCCGGCGCGTCGGCGACCGCTGGGTGCGGGCCCAGGTGTGCAGCGCGGCCGCGGAGGCCGCCATGGCGCGCGGCCGCTTCGACGAGGCCGAGGGGGAGTACGAGGAGGCGCTGCGGCTCGCCTACGAGGTGGGGGCCTACGCGGAGACGCCCTTCCTCCTCGCCCGGCTCGCCGAGATCGCCTACCGCACGGGCGACCGGTCGGCCGCGCTGACCGCGCTGGACGAGGCGAGCACCGCCGCCGACCGCCACAGCGTCCCGGACAGCCGGGCGTTCGTCCTGCTCATGCGGGCCGAAATAGCGCTGGACGGCCAGGACACCGCCAGGGCGCGCGAGCTGCTGGAGGCGTCGCGGGCGGAGACCGGCACGGGCACCCCGCCGCCCCAGTTCCTGGTGATGCTGCGCGCGGTCGAGGCCATGGTGACGGTCGCGGAGTCGGGTCCGGAGCACGGCCTGCCGCAGCTGGTCGACGCCGTCCGCGAGGCGGTGGAGAAGCGGTGCGCCGACGTGGTCGTGGCGAGCCTCGTGGACGGCGTGGCCGTCCTGCTCGGCGACCTCGGCGACCTTCCGCGCGCGGCCCGCCTGCTCGCCGCCGCCGAGCGCTGGCGCGGTGGTGTTCCCCGCCCGACACCGGAGGGCGCGCGGGCCGAGCGCGCCGAGTCCGCGGTCCGTGTCGGGCTCGGCCCCGTACGGTTCGCGGCCGAGCACACCAGGGGCGCGGCCCTCACCCCGGCCGACGTCCTGGACGACCTCGCCGAGGCCCTGCGCCTGCGCCCCGTCCGCCGGGCGCCCTGAGCCTCCCGCACTCTCAGGAGCAGGTGAACCTGGACTCCGCCCAGTCCGCGAGCGCCAGGTTGTCGAAGTGGCTGTGCGGTTCGACCACCAGGCGTACGGTCTCGCGCCCGGCGAGGCCGACATGCACGGGCACCGCCGCGTCCCCGCCCTCGACCGTCCCGGACCGCCACAGCCGGACGCCGTCGGCGTAGACGGAGAAGGAGACCCTGCCCAGCCCCGCGGTCAGGTCGTCGACGCCGACGAGCGCGTCGTAGGCCGAGCACTCCCGGTTGAGGTCGACGGTGACGGAGGAGTGGCCGTGCACGGTCACGCCGTGCGCGTACCGCTGGTCGGCGACCGAGACGCCGTAGCGCTGCCACACCCAGCTGCTCTGACCGATCCGCATCTCGGGCTCGGTGCCGTCGCCGGTGATGTCGTACGACAGCTCGCTCCACCGGTAGACGGCCGGAGCGGGCGGGGATGTCGGGGTCGGCGTGGGGGCGGGGGTGATGGTCGGTGTCGGGGCCGGCGTCCGGGGTGGAGCGGTGGTTCGCGTGGGTGAGGGCGTCGGGCGCGGTGGTGAGGGGGTGGGAGTGGAGGTCGGCGTCGCGGTGCGGGCAGGGGGCAGGGCGCGGGCGACCACGGGTGGTGCCGGCTCGGGTGCCGCGTTCGGTGGCGTGGGGGTGTTCCTCGCGGGTTCGACCGCCGGAGCGGACGCGGGCGGCTTGGAGTCCGGCTTCCGGCTCGGGCTGTCGTCACCGATCAGCGCGAGCGCCACCGCGGCCGCCGCCACGGCCACCACACCGGCCGCGACACCGGCCTTCACGGGCGCCCCCAGCCCTTCGGAGACCGCCGCACCGCTACCGGCGCCCGCTCCGCCGGACGAGCCGCCGCCCGCGGCAGCGGCCGCCCCAGCCGCACCTGCCGCGCCCGCTCCGGCACCGCCGGCGATGAGCCCGGCCGCCTTGGCGTACCCGGCGGCTCCGAACCAGCCGATGACCGCGACCGGCACGACGGCGGGGATACCGCCGGCGACCTCCTTGATCTGGCCCGCGGCCAGCCGGCACTTGGCGCACTCCTCCAAGTGCTTGCGCAGACCGCGTTCGGCGCGGGTGCGCAGCCCGCTGCGGGCGTACGCGCCGAGCCGGTCGGCGTAGCGGGCGCACTCCTCGTCCTCGGCGAGGGCGACGCTGACATGGGCCTGGAGGTAGGCCTGCCTGAGGCCCTCGCGGGCCCGGCTGGCCAGCACCCGGGTGCCGTTGGCGTCGAGCCCGAACAGGGTGGCGACGTCGCTCGGCGACTCGTCCTCGACCTCGGTGTGCCACAGCACGGCCTGCCAGCGCTCGGGCAGCGACCGGAAGGCCCGCATGGCCATCGACTGCTCGGCCTCGTGCATCGCCCGCACGTCGGCTCCCAGGTCGAGGCCCGCCCCGAAGGAGCCGAGGGAGGCGGTGTCGTCGGGGATCTCCGAGACGCGCGCGGACTGCGCGGCGAACACCGCGAAGTCGTCGACCAGTTGCTCCCGTTTCGCGGACTTCGTCCAGCTCGCGGCGACCCGTCGGACGGTGGTGAGCAGATACGCGCGTACGGCGTGCTCGGGGCCGGATCCGCCGCGCACCGCCTGGAGCATGCGGGCGAAGACCTCGGCGGTGAGGTCGTCCGCGGTGTGGCCGTCGCGGCAGCAGGTGCGGGCGTAGCGGCGCACCGCGTCGGCATGGCGCCGGTAGAGCGCCTCGTAGGCGGTGTCGTCGCCCGCGCGCATCCGCTGGATCAGGTCGGCGTCGGAAGGGGGCAGTTCCCTCGGCGGCGGCAGGACGCCGCTGTCCTCGCGCCGGTCGCGCTGCGCCGGCACGCTGCCCTCCACGGGCTCGCCGCCCTGCGCCGGGATGCCGCGCTCGACGCGCGCGAAGTCGCCGGCCGTGGGTCCGGCTCCGAGCGGCTCGCCGCCGTACGGGACATCGGGGCGGCTGCCCTGGCTCGGCACCTGGGGCGAGGCCGCGCCGCCGGACTCCGCGTCGTCGTCACCGAGTGACTCGTCCCGCCCGTCAAAGCTCATCGCGGAAGCCCCCGCCGCCAGCCCAACCAGTCACGCCAGTCCCGCCAGTCCCGAACACCGGGTCAGAGTGCCATATTGGCTTTTGTTCAGGACCCCTCAGTGCGGCCCATCCACTCGTCCGTGGGGACTCACCGCACCGCAGTGCTAGCGGCCATCCGCACAGGGAAGGCTCAATGACCGCCCACAGCACGGGAGTTGACACACACGCCCCGAAATTCCCGACTCGGCGTCGGGCACGGACGAAGGCGCGGGCGCCGAAGCACCCGCGCCTCACCGTCACCTGTTCGAGTCACGGTCACCGGACGGCGAGCGCCCTCAGACCGGCCGGGACCGCAGCCCCTCCAGCAGGATGTCCAGCAGCCGCGCCGAGGCCGCCGCCTGCTGTGCCGGGTCGGGCAGCGAAGGCGCCGCCGTGGCGATCACCAGCAGAACGTCAGACACCGACACGTCGGCCCGCAGCTCACCCGCGGCCCGCGCCCGGTCCACGAGCCGGCCGACGACCTCGAGCAGCTGGGCCGCCCCCGCGTCGTCGTCACCGGACAGCACCGAGGAGTCCCCCGGCACCAGCCGCAGCTCCCCGGCGCCCGACTGGGTCCGCTGCTGCGGCACCCGCGCCTCGTCCGGCGCACCCTCGTCCGCCACACCGACCCGCAGCACCTGCGGCGGCAGCAGCCGCCCGGCGCCCGAGGCCACCGACGTCCGCAGGAAGCGCGACAGCGCCGACCACGGCTCGTCCTCCTGCCCGAGCGCCGTACGCGCCTGGTCGGTCAGCCGGGAGGTCTCCTCCTCGGCTATCCGTCGCACCAGGACGTCCTTGCTCGGGAAGCGCCGGTACACCGTGCCGACACCGACCCTCGCGCGCCGCGCCACGTCCTCCATCGGCGCGCCGTAACCCAGCTCGCCGAAGACCTCGCGCGCCGCGCGCAGTACGTGCTCCAGATTGCGCTGTGCGTCCACGCGCAGCGGCGTCGTGCGCGCACTGTCCGCGCGCCCGCTGCCCACCGCCGCGCTCATCGTCGATCCCAACGCTCCGCCCATCGCCCCGCCACCGGGTGCGATGGCCGACGCGGACGACCAATGAGAGTCCTGAACATGCATAAGTGATCCCCCGGTAATGACGTCTCCCCCCGGAGACTCTCCCCGCCATAGAAAGCCGGAGCGAACGGGAAAAACCACGCTTCCCGGACCCGCCCGTCGCGGACCCGAGGGCGCATCCCCCTACACCCCGTCGACACACGAACATAGTTGAGTGAGGGTCAATTCAGAAGGGGCACGTTCCGCACGGGGCGCCCCCCGATCGGAGTACGGGTCGTATACGTCCCGATTGCACCCCGTCCCACCACTCGGTACACCCTATCTGACCTGCGGTCTTTCCTCGCCCTCCGAGGATTCGGCCAACCCGGCGCGCGGCCGGCTCGCCGTCACACAAATTGTCGAGCCTGTGGACAAACGCAAGCGTCGGGTGCGTCATGGGATGGTGAAGGAACGTGCGCGCATTCTGGTTGTCGGCGGCGGCTACGTCGGGATGTACACGGCCCTGCGCCTCCAGGAGAAGCTGAAACGGGAACTGGAGCGGGGCGACGTGGAGATCACCGTCGTCACGCCCGACCCGTACATGACCTATCAGCCGTTCCTGCCCGAGGCGGCCGCCGGCTCCATCTCCCCCCGCCATGTCGTCGTGCCGCTGCGCCGCGTCCTCGACCGCTGCCGGATCGTCATCGGCGAGGTCACCTCGATCGACCACGCCAAACGCACCGCCGCGCTGACCACCCTCGCCACCGAGGAGGACGGCACGGGCGCCGAGCAGCTGACGTACGACGAGCTGGTCCTCGCTCCCGGCTCGGTCTCGCGCACCCTGCCCATCCCCGGTCTCGCCGAGCACGGCATCGGCTTCAAGACCGTCGAGGAGGCCATCGGCCTGCGCAACCACGTCATCGAGCAGATGGACATCGCCTCCTCCACCCGCGACCCCGCCGTCCGCGACGCGGCACTCACCTTCGTCTTCGTCGGCGGCGGCTACGCGGGCGTCGAGGCCCTCGGCGAGCTGGAGGACATGGCCCGCTACACCGCGCGCTACTACCACAACGTCCGGCCCGAGGACATGAAGTGGATCCTCGTCGAGGCCTCGGACCGCATCCTGCCCGAGGTCGGCGAGGAGATGGGCCGCTACACGGTCACCGAACTGCGCCGCCGCAACATCGACGTACGCCTGAACACCCGGCTGGACTCCTGCGCGGACCGCGTCGCCGTCCTCAGCGACGGCGCCCGCTTCCCCACGCGTACGGTCGTGTGGACGGCCGGCGTCAAACCCCACCCGCTCCTCGCCGCCAGCGACCTCCCCCGCAACGAACGCGGCCGGCTCACCTGCACCCCGGAGCTGAGGATCGAGGGCACCACGCACGCGTGGGCGGCGGGAGACGCCGCCGCCGTCCCGGACGTCACCGCTGAGGGCCCCGCCAGGGAGACGGCCCCCAACGCCCAGCACGCGGTCCGCCAGGCCAAGCTCCTCGGCGACAACATCGCGCACTCCCTGCGCGGAGAGTCCCTGGAGACGTACTCCCACAAGTACGTCGGCTCGGTCGCCTCCCTGGGGCTGCACAAGGGCGTCGCGCACGTCTACGGGCGCAAGCTGAAGGGCTACCCTGCCTGGTTCATGCACCGCGTCTACCACCTCAGCAGGGTGCCCACCTTCAACCGCAAGGCCCGCGTCCTGGCGGAATGGACCCTGTCCGGGCTCTTCAAGAGGGAGATCGTCTCCCTCGGATCGCTCGAACATCCCCGAGCGGAGTTCGAACTCGCGGCCGGTGGAAAGCCTTCTCATGACCCGACGGACGACCCGAAGGGGTCGTCCTGACCGGACCGAGGAACTCCGGCCGCGGGGTAGGCGTCTGACGGATGTCGCGCAGGGCGGCCGCCCTGCCAGACTGTTCCCGACTTCCGACGGACAGACCCGCCCCTCGAACCCGCTTCGTCCCTCTTCGAACCGACCTCGATCCCCTTCGAACTCCCTCGCCCCACTTCGCACCACGAGGCTTTCCCGACAGTGCTGCAACCCCGGGGTGCCACCCCCCGAACCCCCGACCGGGTCCGGAGCCGGCCGAACACGCCGCAGACGACGACACGAGGCAAGGATTCGTGAACTTCACGCGCTGGAGCGCCCGGCTCCCCGGAACTCAGCGCCGCGCCGCAGCGCGGACCGACCACCAGGTCACCCCGGACCGGCGGCCGGACGGCACGGGCTCGGTCCCCGCGGCCCGCGCCGAACAACTCACCGGTGACGCTCCGCCCGTCCCCGCCGTCGACGACCTCCCGGTGCGTGAGGTGCTCGACCGCGTCCCCGCCCTCGTCGCCCTCGTCCACGGCCCCGACCACCGCCTCGCCTACGTCAACGACGCCTACGTCACGGCCTTCGGCCCCCGCCCCACCGGCGACCCGGCCCGCGAGGCCCTCCCGGAGCTCGACGAACTCGGCCTCCTTCCGCTCCTCGACCAGGTCCTGCGCAGCGGCAAGTCCCGCACGGTCAAGTCCCGCAAGGCCCGCGGCGGCCGCTCCTACGCCTTCACCTGCACCCCGGTGGCCGAAGGCGACGGCGGCGTCCTGGTCTTCGCCAACGACGTCACCGACCACGCCGAAGCCGCCGAACGCCTCAGAGCCAGCGAACGCCGCCAGCGCGAGACCGCCGTCACCCTCCAGCGCTCCCTGCTCCCCCAGGAACTCGAGGAACCGGACGACCTCCGCGTCGCCGCCACCTACCACCCCGGCGGCACGGAAGCCGCGGTCGGCGGCGACTGGTACGACGTGATCACCCTCGGCGGCGGCCGCACCGCCCTCGTCATCGGCGACGTGATGGGCAGGGGCGTGCGCGCGGCGGCGGTCATGGGCCAGCTCCGCACGGCGGTCAGGGCCTACGCCCGCCTCGACCTCCCTCCGCACGAGGTCCTCCAGCTCCTGGACGGCCTCGCCACGGAGATCGACGCCAACCAGATCGCCACCTGCGTGTACGCCGTCCACGACCCGAACGAGGGCAGGCTGGTGTACGCCTCGGCCGGCCACCTGCCCATCCTGGTCCGCGACGAGAGCGGGGTGGTCCAGCGCGCCGACGAGCCCACCGGCCCGCCCCTCGGCACCGGCGGCTGGATGCACGCCTCGGGCTCGATCGCCCTCGGCCCCGGCTCCACGGCCGTCCTCTACACGGACGGCCTGGTGGAACGCCGGAACGAGGATTTGGACGAGGGCATCGCGTCCCTGGAACGCGCCCTGTCCGGCGCCACGGGCACTCCCCAGGTGGTCTGCGACCGCCTGGTCCGCGCCGCCGGGGTGACCGCGGAGCACGACGACGACGTGGCCGTCCTGGTCCTCCAGCACCCGGCCCGCACCGGGCCGGACAGCGAGCTCTTCCGCAACGCGGCCCTGGAACTCCTGGGCGGCGTGGAAGCGGCCCCACGCGCGCGTGCCTTCGCCTCCGGCGTCCTGACCAGCTGGCGGTTCCCGGTGGAACTCCACGACCTGGGCGTCCTGGCCGTGAGCGAACTCGTCGCGAACTCCCTGCAACACGGCACCCCACCGATGCGGCTGCGCCTGCGCCGCACCGACCGCCGGCTGATCGTCGAGGTCACGGACGGCGACGACCACCTCCCGCGCCGCCGCCGAGCCGAACCCGGCGACGAGTCCGGCCGGGGCATCGCGATCGTCGCGACGATCGCCTCGGCATGGGGGTCCCGCCGGACGCCGGGCGGCGGCAAGGCGGTGTGGTGCGAGTTCGCCCTGCCGGGCGTCGCGAAGGTGAGCCGGCAGGGCGCTTAGACGAGGACGAGGGATCAGGCGCTTGCGCGGGCCTGGTCCGCCGGAGTCGGCCCACCCTGGGCCACCACCCGGCTCCTCGCCTGCCACGGATGATCCTGGACGGCGGTGAGCTGCCGTCCCAGCCGCACCCCGAGGACCGTGATCCCCAGCGAGAACAGCAGGAACGTCACGATGTACGGGGCGTGCAGCGAGGCCCCCATGGGCCCGCCCACGGCCGGCCCCACCGCCAGCGCGAGCTGCTTGACCAGCGCGAACGCGGAGTTGTACTGCCCCGCCATCCCCTCCGGCGCGAGATCCGCGACCAACGGGGCCACCGTCGGCGACAACATCGCCTCACCCAGCCCGAACAGCGCGTACGTCGACACGAACGCGGCCGTGGCCATCTCCTGGCTGCCGTGCCCGAGCCCGGCGTACCCCGCCGCGACCCACGCGACGGCCCAGATCAGGCCGACCGCCGCGATCACCCGCGACCGCCTCCGCCGCTCCACGAACTTCAGTACGGCGAACTGCGCGACCACGATCATCGCGGTGTTCGCGGCCAGCGCGGTACCGAGAGCGGACGTGGAGATCCCGGCGGCCTCCACGCCGTAGGCACTCAGCCCCGACTCGAACTGTCCGTAGCAGGCGAAGAACAGCACGAAGCCCAGCACGCACAGCTGCACCATGGCCCGGTTGCCCAGCAACTGCCTCCAGCTGCCCTTGGCCGTACCCGTCTGTCCCGGGGCGTCCTCGAACCGCGGTGAGTGCGGCATCCGGACGGTCACCATCACCACGGCCAGCAGCAGGAACATCGCCGCCTCGATCGCGAACAGCAGGGTGAAGGACGAGACGTGGGTGGTGTCGACGAGATGGCCGCCGATGAGCCCGCCGACACCGAGCCCCAGGTTCTGCAGGAAGAACTGCATCGCGAAGGCACGCGAGCGGGTGTCGGCCGTCGAGCAGTCCACGATCATCGTCGCCAGCGCCGGCTGCATCACGGCCTGCCCGGCCCCGAGCGCGGCCGCCGACAGCAGCACCGTCGTCGCGTTGCTCGCCAGCCCGAGGCTCAGGGCCCCCAGAGCGGCGGTGACCAGGGCGGCGAGCAGCACCGGGAGCGGGCCCCGCCGGACGATGGCCCGACCGGCGAACGGAAGCACGATCAGCGCCGCCACGGCGAAGACGGCGAGGACGAGCCCCGCCGTCATGGCCCCCAGTCCCCGGACCTGCGCCACATAGACGTACAGGTAGGGGACGGTGAAGCCGAGCCCGAACGCGCTGAGTGCGTTGCCCACGTGAATCCGGCGCATCGCTGCGCCCATCGCCCTGGTCACGTTCACCTCTCTCGAGATAGTTGGTTGTCCTCAGTAGTTAGGACTGAAGACTTCGAAGCTAAAGTTCGAAGCTAAACAGTACACGCCGAAGGACTTCAACGCCAAGCAGGCCCGTGCCATACTGCGGTCCATGGGCGACACCCCCGGCGGACTCGGCGAGCCGACCCTCGAAGAGCAGATCGCCGCCTACCAGCGCGAGTTCCAGGACCTCGACCCCCAGGTCGAGAAGATCGTCTCGGCGCTGTCCCGTCTGAACCGCCGTATGAACGTCGCCTACGGTCGCCAGACCGCGGACCTCGGCATCAGCAACGCCGAGTGGGAGGTCCTCAAGGCCCTCGTTCTCTCCGGAGCCCCCTACCGCCTGGGGCCCAGCGACCTCGCCAAGCGCCTGGGCCTCACGCCGGCCGCGATGACGCACCGCATCGACCGCATGGTCACCGAGGGTCTGGTCACCAGGGAGCGCGACGAGTCCAACCGCGTCCGCGTGATCGTCGAGCTCACGGGGGAGGGCCGCGAGAAGTGGCTGGAGGCGATGCGCCTCGCCACGGTGTTCGAGGAGGACCTCCTCCAGGACCTGTCGCAGGAGGACCGCACGGCCCTCGGTGATGTCCTCACCCGCCTGTTGCGCAGGGTGGAGCACGCCCAGCCGGACGCCGGCGGCCGCCTCACCGACCTGGACTGACTCCGCCAGGAAAAGATCTTGACAGGCGTTGCTTGACAGCCCCCTGCTCGATCCGTAGAGTTCTTCGGGTTGCCGCAGAGCCGTAACGGTTCTCCGACAGCACCTTCCGCCGCAGCAGCGGCAAACAAACCACAGCACGATCTCCCTCGGGGTTGAATTCGGCGTGCCCGAATTCAATTCGATTTGGGCCCGGCAGCTCGATTAGGAACTGCCGAGAGGATCCGCTAAGGTTTGAGA
>NZ_KQ948992.1:0-488085 GCF_001514265.1 Streptomyces resistomycificus
AATCTTTGAGAAAACCCCCGTGCCATTCGGCACGGGGGTTTTCTGCGTTTCGGGAAAAGTTTGCCCTGCCGGCTTCAGGACGGCTCCACGAGCTTTGTGTCGTACGCCAGGATCACCGCCTGCACGCGGTCCCGGCAGCCCGTCTTCGACAGGATCCGGCCCACGTGGGTTTTCACCGTGGACTCGGCCAGGTGGAGACGCGTGGCTATCTCGGTGTTCGTCCAGCCCTGGCCGATGACGGTGAGGATCTCGCGTTCGCGGTCCGTGAGGGAGACCAGGCGGGGATCGTCCGCCGCACGGGCCGGGGTGTCGTCCGGGGTGCCTGTCGGCAGGTGCTGGGCGTAGGTGTCCAGGAGGCGTCGGGTCAGGCTGGGGGCCACCACCGCGTCGCCGGTCGCCACCGCGCGGATGCCGGAGAGGAGCTCCTCCGGCTGGGCGTCTTTGACCAGGAAGCCGGAAGCGCCGGCGCGCAGACCGGCGTAGGCGTACTCGTCGAGGTCGAAGGTGGTCAGGATGAGGACGCGGGTGCGGGCGCCGGTGGCGACGATGCGGCGGGTGGCCTCGATGCCGTCCAGGCCGGGCATGCGGACGTCCATCAGGACGACGTCGGGATGGAGCTCTGCGGTCAGGCGGGTCGCCTCGGTGCCGTTCGTCGCCTCGCCGAGAACCGCCATGTCGTCCTGGCTCTCCAGCAGCATGCGGAAGCCGAAGCGCTGGAGGGGCTGGTCGTCGGCGATGAGGACGGTGGTCACTGCGGGGATTCCTCCGGGAGGTGAAGGTGGACACGCCAGCCCTGTTCCGGGTGCGGGCGTGGGCCGGCCTCAAGTGTGCCGCCGTACAGGGCTGTTCGCTCGCGCATTCCGGGCAGGCCGCGGCCTGCGGTGTCGTGGGGCTCGGAGCCGCCGCGGCCGGTGTCGGTCACGGTGACGGTCACGGCGCCGGTGTCGCCGTAGGAGAGGTCGATGCGTGAGGTGGCGCCCGGGCCCGCGTGTTTGAGGGTGTTGGTGAGCGATTCCTGGATGACGCGGTAGACGGTGAGCTGGCGGCCCGGGGTGATGGCGCCGGTGCCCCGCAGGGTGGTGTGGACGGGGAGGCCGGCGGCGCGGACGCCCTCGACCAGGTGGTCGAGGTCGGTGAGGGTGGGCTGGGGGGCCAGTTCCGGGGTGGCGTCCCTCTCCTCCTCACGCAGGACGTCCAGCAGACGGCGGAGTTCCGTGAGGGCCTGGCGGCTGGTGGTGGAGATGGCCGTCAGGGCCTGGGCGGCGCGTTCGGGGGATCTGGCCGCGGCGTAGCGGCCGCCGTCGGCGAGGCCGGTGATGACGGACAGGTTGTGGCCGATGATGTCGTGCATCTCGCGGGCGATACGGGCGCGCTCCGCGGCGGCGGCGAGCCGGGCCTGCTGGTCGCGTTCGACCTCCAGACGGCGGGCGCGGTCCTCCAGTGCCTCGGTGTAGTTGCGGCGGGTGCGGACCGTGATGCCGATGGCCGCGGCCAGCACGACGGACATCAGCACCGGGACGATGTCCTGGTCCGGGCTGCCCTGCGGGTGGCGGGCGGCCAGCACGGCCATGGGCGCGGTGATCAGGGCCGTCGCCCACCACAGATCGCGCGCGGGGCGGCGCAGCGCGAGGTGGAAGACGACGAGCAGCTGGAGCATGGCGGCCTGGAGGGCGATGCCGGTCCAGGCGTTGACCAGGGAGACCGGGGCGATGGCCAGGAGGACCGCCCGGGGGTGGGTGCGTCGCCACAGGAGGGGGAGCGAGAAGGCGAGGCTGAGGGCCAGGACCAGTCGGCGGGGGCTGCCCGTGTCGCGGGCCACGTTGAGCCAGCCGCCGCCGAAGTAGTCGATCAGGGCGGCCGTCACCCAGAAGCCGGTGAGGTGCAGGTCCCAGACGAGGGGGTGACGCCGGTCGAAGGCGCGTACGCGTCGGGTGAGGCGGTGGACGTACTCGGTGAGGGGCTCCGGCGTCCGGGCCTCGGGTGTGGGCCGCGCTTCTGGTTGCGTCACGGTGTCCATGGTGGGTGTTCTCTTCTCCGTGTGTCAGACGTCCCGTCGTTTCAGGACCAGCGCGGCTGCGGCGAGGGTGGCCACCGTCCACAGGAGCATGGCCAGGAGTGCCGTGCCCGGGGAGGTGGATCCCGGCAACTGCTGGGCCGTGGTGAGGGTTTCCAGGGCGCGGCCGGGGAAGAGGCGGACCGCGTCGTCGACGAAGTCGTAGGGAAGCATCGCCAGCACCTCCGGGACGATCATGACGAGGCCGATGAACGCGCCCGTGGCGATCGGGACCGAACGCACGAGGGCACCGATAGCGAGGGCGAGTACGGCGAGGAGCGCGAGGCCGGCGGCGTTGCCGATGAGGGCGCGCAGAATGCCCGGGTCTCCGAGGGAGGCGGCGTGGTCGGTGCCGGTGAGGAAGGACTGGGCGAGGGGGAAGGTGAGGAGGTTCGTCCACAGGGTGAGGGGGAAGGTGATCGCGGCGAGGACGGCGGCCTTGGACCAGAGCACCGGCAGACGGCGCGGTACCGCTGTCATCGTGGCGCGGATCTGGCCCGTCGAGTACTCGCCGGCCGTCGAGAGGATGCCCAGGACACCCAGGTTGACCTGGGCGAACTGGGTTCCCAGGAGGACGAGGACGACGGTGTCCAGTTCGCCTTCGCCGCTGCCGTCGTAGGCCGCGCTGATCCCTGCGCCCATGGCGAGGGTGAGGGCGCTCGTCGCGACGAGGGTGATCCAGGTCGAGCGCAGGGTGCGGAGCTTGTGCCATTCCGAGCGCAGGACCCCCGTGGGTGTCACGCGGTACGGGACGGTCGTGGTGGCGGTGGTCATGCCACGGCTCCTTCCGGGGCCGCGGTGAACTCGACGGCGTCGCGGGTGAGGTCCATGAAGGCCTCCTCCAAGGAGGCGTTGTCGGGGGTGAGTTCGAAGACGGGGATGCCGTGGGCGGCCGCCGTGCGGCCGATGTGTTCGGCGTCCGTGCCGTGGACTTCGAGGGTGCCGGGGGTGGGGCCGGCGATGTCGACGCCGGGTGCGGAGAGCAGGCGCATGAGGGTCTCCGCCTCCGGGGTGACGACCTTGACGGTGCCCGCTCCCGACTGCCGTACGAAGTGGGCGACCGTGGTGTCGGCGAGGAGGCGGCCGCGGCCGATGATGACCAGGTGGTCGGCGGTGAGGGCCATCTCGCTCATCAGGTGGGAGGAGACGAGGACCGTACGGCCCTCCGCGGCCAGGGACTTGAGGAGGTTGCGGATCCAGAGCACGCCCTCGGGGTCGAGCCCGTTGACCGGTTCGTCGAGGACGACGGTGGCCGGGTCGCCGAGCAACGCGGCCGCCATGCCCAGGCGTTGGCCCATGCCGAGGGAGAAGCCCTTGACGCGGCGGTGGGCCACGTCGGTGAGGCCGGTGACGTCCAGGACGTGGTCGACGCGGGACCTGGGGATGCCGTGGGTGAGGGCGAGGGCGCGCAGGTGATGGTGGGCGGTGCGGCCGGGGTGGACCGAGCGGGCCTCCAGGAGGGCGCCGACCTCGTGGAGGGGCGCGGGGTGGGCGGCGTAGGCGCGTCCGCCGACGGTGGCGTGGCCGCGGGTGGGGGTGTCCAGGCCGAGGATCATGCGCATGGTCGTGGACTTGCCGGCGCCGTTCGGGCCGAGGAAGCCGGTGACGGTGCCGGGACGGACGGTGAAGGACAGGTCGTGCACGACGGTTTTGCCGCCGTAGCGCTTGGTGAGGTCCTGTGCCGTAATCATGCTTCGATGCTCGTCCGGGAGCGGGCGCCGGGCGTCGGACCGTGGGCAGTGTCCGAGGTGGGAGGCGTAGTACCCGGGTACTACGGTGGCGGGCATGAGCAGTTATGTGATCCGGTCCGTGCGTGCCGACGAGTGGCCTGCGGCGAAGGAGTTGCGGCTGGCCGCGTTGCGGGATCCCGTCGCGCATCTCGCCTTTCTGGAGACCTTCGAGGAGGCCGCCGCCAGGCCGGACTCCTTCTGGCAGGAGCGGACGGCCGGGGGCGCGGAGGGGGCGTCCGGGAAGCAGCAGATCATCGCCGAGGCGCCGGACGGAGGGTGGGTCGCCACGCTGACCGTGCTGATGGAGGAGCCCGGGACGACGGACTGGGCCGGGTTTCCGGTGGAGCGGAAGCAGGCGCACGTCGTCGGGGTGTTCGTGCGGCCCGAGGAGCGGGGGAGCGGGCTGACCGACGTGCTGTTCGACGCCGCTGTGGAGTGGTCGTGGGAGCAGGGCGCCGAGCGGGTGCGGCTCATCGTGCACGAGGAGAACGGGCGGGCGCAGCGGTTCTACCGGAAGGTGGGGTTCTCGCCGAGCGGGGTGACGGTGGCGTTGGGGGACGAGGGGGAGCGGGAGCTGGAGTTCGTCCTGGAGCGCGTGGGGGACTGAGGGGGCTTGGGCTGAGGGGAGCCGGGCTTGCGGGGACCCGGGCTGACTACACCGGCAGTTCGATGTCCGGCCAGCGGGTGCGGGCCTGTTCGCGGGAGCGGAGCAGGGCCAGGGTGGGCAGGCCCCGGTCCGGTCCGGCGGCCAGCAGCTCCGGGAGCTGGGGAAGCGGAGCCACGGCGGCGACGTCGTCCAGGACGAGCGTCATTGGTGGGTCGAGGCGACCGGAGGATGACCGTTCGGCCATGCGCCGGCCGCGCTCGACCACGCTTGAGGCGAGGGCGGTGAGGAGGGGCATCGCACCCGGATCGGTCCGGGGGTCCTCGATGGATTCACCGACCACATAAAGCGTGCCCCCTTCGTCCACGAAGGAATCCAAGGCGAGCGCATCAGTTCGGTTGGGAGTGCATGCCTCGCGGACGTTGAGGGTGAAGAGTGCGGCGAGTGCGCGGGAGGTCAACTCCTGCGCGATGTCCTTGCGTTCGGGGTGCGCGGTGAGCGCGGCCTCGAGTTCGCCGGCTGAGCCGGGTGCCGCCTTGGGGTTCGTACGAAGCGTTCGTACGGCGTCCTGGATCTGGGTGCCCTGGCACCAGCGGTGGACGTGACGGATGGTGCGGCCGTCGATGGCGGCGGCGTGCAGATAGCTCCGCAGGAGCGTTTCGGCGGTGTCGCTGACCGCTTGGTCGAGGCGGGCGGTGGGGCGGACCGGGGCCAGGAGGGCGGTGGCTCTGGTGGCCGCCGTCTGCTTGTCCTCGCAGCCGGTGGTGGGGGACCAGTGGAGGCGGGCCGGGGTGTCGCAGAGGTGGGTGGGGTCGTAGACGTGGACCGGGCCCAGTTTGGCTCGGGCGTCCTTGGTGTCCTGCCAGAGGGCGGGGTTCGAGGTGATGACGAGGGCGGGGCCCTCCGCGTCGCGTACGGCCTGGGTGGCGGTGGAGCGGCGGGTTTCCGGCGGGCCGTACAGCACCGCGCCTTCGGGGCGGTTGGCTTCCCACCCGCCCACCGGGGCGGATTGCGCCGGTGCCGTCTCCTGGAGGACCGCCGTCGGCTCAGGCCGCGGCTCCGTGCGCGGTACCGGCACCTCGTGGACCTCGGGTGTCGGCACCGGCACCGGCTCCGGCGCCACCGCCTGCTTCCACTGCTCCACCCGCTCCACCCGCCGCCTCGCCCTGACCGCCCGCCACCGTGCCACCGTGCCCATCACGAACACCGTCAGGACGATCAGGATCATGACCTGGCCGATGAGCAGGCCCCAGAAGAGGCCGTAGCCCGAGAGGTCGGACGCGGGGGCGTCCGGCCAGGCGCCGGGGATGTCGTGGGGCTGGGCGACGAGGTGGCGGATGGCGAGGGGGGCGCGGGTGAAGGTGACGCCGTCGGGCCAGGAGCCGTGGGCGAACAGGGCTGCCAGGCCGGTGGCGGACCAGACCAGCAGGGTCATGCCGAGGAGGAAGGCGAGTATGCCGACCAGCAGGCCGTCGGGGATGCCTCCCTGGCCGTCCTGCCGACGGTCCCGCTGGTCACCCGGTCTCATTCTTCTCCCCGGCTCTGCCTACGCCACCGTCGACTCGGAGTCGCCGAGGTGCTGTTCCACGAACGCCGCCGCCCGTTCCTCCGCCTCCAGTTCGGCGGCGCGCAGGGCGTCGTCGTTCAGGTCGCGGTCGACGGAGGACTCGGTCATCGCGCGGTCGGTGAAGACCAGGGGACGTTCGGTCTCGGTGATCAGGTGTTTGACGACCTGGACGTTGCCGTTGACGTCCCAGACGGCGATGCCGGGTGTGAGGGACGGGATGATCTCCACCGCCCAGCGGGGCAGGCCGAGCACCCGGCCCGTCGACCTGGCCTCGTCCGCCTTCTGGGCGTAGATGGTCCGTGTCGAGGCCATCTTCAGGATGGCCGCGGCCTCCTTGGCCGCCGCCCCGTCCACCACGTCGGACAGGTGGTGGACCACCGCCACGAACGACAGACCCAGTCGGCGGCCGAACTTCAGCAGCCGCTGGAAGAGCTGGGCCACGAACGGGCTGTTGATGATGTGCCAGGCCTCCTCGACCAGGAAGATGCGCTTCTTCCGGTCGGGGCGGATCCAGGTGTGCTCCAGCCACACGCCGACGATCGCCATGAGGATGGGCATGGCGATGGAGTTGCGGTCGATGTGGGACAGGTCGAACACGATCAGCGGCGCGTCGAGGTCGATGCCGACCGTCGTCGGGCCGTCGAACATGCCCCTGAGGTCACCGTCGACCAGCCGGTCCAGGACCAGTGCCACGTCCAGGCCCCACGCCCGTACGTCGTCTATGTCGACGTTCATCGCCTCGGCGGACTCCGGTTCGGGGTGCCGTAGCTGCTCGACGATGTCGGTCAGGACGGGCTGGCGTTCGACGATCGTCTCGTTGACGTACGCGTGCGCCACCTTGAGGGCGAAGCCGGAGCGCTCGTCGAGGCCGTGACCCATCGCGACCTCGATGATGGTCCGCAGCAGGGCGAGCTGTCCGGTCGTGGTGATCGCCGGGTCGAGCGGGTTGAGCCGGATGCCCTGGTCGAGTGCCGCCATCGGGTCCAGCCGGATGGGAGTTATTCCCAGCTCCTGCGCGATGAGGTTCCACTCACCGGCGCCGTCCTCGCCCTGGGCGTCGAGGACGACGACCTGGCGGTCCTTGAAGCGGAGCTGGCGCAGGACGTACGTCTTCTCCAGCGCCGACTTGCCGTTGCCGGACTCGCCGAGGACCAGCCAGTGCGGGGCGGGGAGCTGCTGGCCGTACAGCTGGAAGGGGTCGTAGATGTAGCCCTTCCCGGAGTAGACCTCGCGGCCGATGATGACGCCCGAGTCGCCGAGGCCGGGGGCGGCGGTCGGGAGGTAGACCGCCTGGGCCTGACCTGTGGAGGTGCGTACCGGCAGGCGGGTCGTCTCGACCTTCCCGAAGAGGAAGGAGGTGAAGGCGTCGGTGAGGATGGACATCGGATCCCGCATGCGGCGGCCCCTACCTTCGAATGCCGGTGGCGAACGGGAGCGTGTTCACGAAGGCGCGATGGTGTTCACGGTCGCACCACTCCAGTTTCAGGTACGACTTTCCGGCCGACGCCCTGATGGTCCGCTTGTCGCGGGCCAGGGCCTCGGGTGAGCGGGAGGAGACGGTGATGTAGCCGACCAGGTTGACGCCGGCCGCGCCGCTCGCGAGGTCCTCGCCGCGCTGGTCGAGACGGTTGTGGGCGGCGATGTCGCGGGGGTCGACGGTGCGGTTCATCTTGGCGGCGCGGGAGGCCTCGGCCTCGTCGTTGGTCTTCTCGGTCAACATGCGTTCGATGGCTACCTCGGTGGGCTCGAGATCCATCGTCACCGCGACCGTTCGGATGACGTCCGGGGTGTGGACCAGGAGCGGCGCGAGGAAGTTGACGCCGACGGGGGTCATCGGCCACTCCTTCACCCAGGCCGTGGCATGGCACCAGGGGGCGCGGGTGGAGGACTCGCGGGTCTTGGCCTGGAGGAAGTTCGGCTCCATGGCGTCCAGCTCGGCCGGCCAGGCGTTGCGCTGGGTCATCGCCTGGATGTGGTCGATGGGGTGGTCCGGGTCGTACATGGAGTGGATGAGCGAGGACAGGCGGCCCTGGCCCAGCGGCTGCCGTACGCGGATGTCGGCCTCCTGGAGGCGCGAGCAGATGTCCGTCAGCTCGCGGGCCATGACGACGGCGAGGCCCGCGTCCCGGTCCAGTTTGCGGCCGTTGTGCGGGCGCGCGGCCCGGGCCATGGCGTGGGCCTCGGCGGCGAGCTCGCGGGTGTAGTGCATGCAGGCGACCATGTAGGCGCGGTGCTGCTCGCTGCTGGTCGACACCATCGACTGCAGCTGGTCGTACGACGACTGCAGCCAGGGGAGCGCCTTGTCGTCCCCGCGTACGGCGACGTCCTTGGCGTGGGCGTCGGGGTCGGCGGGCAGGGTGCGGGCGAGCATCTGCAGCCGGGTGACGAAGCCGTCGCCGTTGGCCACGTGCTTGAGCAGGGTGCCGAAGCGGTCGACGAGGGCTTCCTGGTCCTCGGAGTCGCGCAGGCCGACGCCGGGTCCCTCGATCTCGATCGCGGCGGTGACCGTACGGCGGTCCGCGTGCAGCAGTACGGCGATCTCGTCCGGGCCGAACGGGGCGGCGAGCCAGGTGATGCGGCCGATCCCGGGCGGCGGGCCGATCTCCACCTCACGCCCGTCGATGTGGGTGCCGGCCTCGACGACGCCGGAGCGGTAGGTGGTGCCCTGCTTGAGGGTGCGCTTGTAGCTGCGGTTGATCTCGAACCACTTGTAGAAGGTACGGCGCTTGTACGGCACGTAGACCGCGGCCAGCGCGAGCATGGGGAAACCCATCAGCAGCACGATGCGCAGGGTCAGGACGGGGACGAGGAGCCCGCACATCATGCCGAGGAACGCGCCCACGATGATGAGCGCGATCTCGCCGGTCTCTCGATTCCTGCCGACGATCGCGTTCGGCCGGGCGCGGCCGATCAGATATGTACGGCGGGGCGTGACCGGATGGGACACGTGGGACTCGGTCGTCAACGCCCTTCACCTCCCGTGCGGTTGGTACTGCTGTTGCGGGTGTTGCCTGCGTGCGGGCTGTTCATGGGGCTGTTGCCCGTACGGGGCGCGGGTGCGGCGGAGGGGACAGATCCGCCGCCTCCGTTCGGGGTGCGGGCGCTGTGCGCGGCGACTCCGCCGGATGCGGGGTTGCTCGGGCGGGCACCGCTGGATCCGCCCTGGCCGCCGTTGTTGTCGGCGCGGGTGGAGTGGGTCTTGATTCCCTGGGCGACCAGGGTCGCGGGGGAGCTGATGACGGCCGCGGCCTTGCCCTCGGCTCCCTGCATGATGCGGTTGCTGCGGGAGTTCGCGATCTCGTCGCCGAAGCCGGGGACGAAGCGGTAGATCATCGCGCTGGCGAAGATCGCGAGCAGGATGATGGCGAGGCCGGAGACCACGGCGGAGAAGGCGTCGGGGCCGTCGTCGGCGGACAGGGCGCCCGCCAGGCCCAGCACGATCACGATGACGGGCTTCACCAGGATGACGGCGATCATGATGCCCGCCCAGCGGCGGACGTGGCCCCACAGGTTCTTGTCGACGAGGCCGGCGTACACGACGGTGCCGAGCAGGGCGCCGACGTAGAGCAGGGCCGCCCGGATGACCAGCTCCAGCCACAGGACTCCGGCGGCGAGGATGCTGACCAGGGACACGACGATCAGCATGATCGGGCCGCCGCCGATGTCCTCGCCCTTCTCGAGGGCGCCGGAGAAGGTGCCGAAGAAGGTGTCCGTCTGGTCGCCGGTGGTCTTCGCCAGGACCTCTGAGACGCCGTCCGTCGCCGAGACGACCGTGTAGAGGATCAGGGGCGTGAAGGCGGACGCGAGCACGGTCAGCCAGAGGAACCCGATCGCCTCCGAGATGGCGGTGGTGACGGGGACGCCGCGCACGGCCCGCTTGGCGACGGCCAGCAGCCACAGCAGGAGGGTCAGGATCGTCGAGGCGGCGAACACCACGGCGTACTGCTGCAGGAACTTCGGGTTCGTGAAGTCGACGTTCGCGGTGTCCTGCACGGCCTCACTGAGCTTGTCGACGGTCCACGCGGCGGCGTCGGCACAGCCCTTGGCGAGGGAGGAGAGGGGGTCGAGGGTGCTGGTGGGGTCGAGGGAGCCGGAGCGTCCGGTGCCGGTGGAACCGCTGCCGTCCTCGCAGTACTCCTTGGCGGGGCCGATCAAGAGGTCGCAGGGGTTGTTGCTCGCCGACGGCGTAGGCGTGGGTGTGGGCGTAGGAGTCGGTGCCGCGACAGCGCGGGTGGCCAGCAGGACGACGGCTGTCTGTACGGCGGCGACGAGGCCGGTGAGCTTGAGTACGCGGCTGGGGCTACCGGGCATAAGTGAACCCTCCGTACTCCTCGACGGCCTTGCTGATTGCGTCGGAACTGGCGGCTCTGTCGTCCCCCGGCACCGGGGCCGGGCCGTTCGACTGTGTGTCCGCGGTGATCTTCCAGTCGCCATCGGCCCACTGCAGGTCGAAGGTCCACGTCTTCCACGTCGAGCTGACGGGGTCGGTGGAGTTCTCGCCGGACATGCCGATGAGGCCCATGTACCAGACCGCCACCTTGGCACTGGTGTCGCTGAACTGCTCGACCTTGGTGCCCACGGGAACGGTACGGGAGACGAAGGTGCTGCCCTCGGGGGCGTTGCCGTTCGCGTCGAGGCCCATCTTGCTGAGGAAGTCCGCCGAATACGCCTGGTCCATGGCGCTCTGCAGCTTCGCCGCTGCGGCGGGTGTGTAGATGCCGTTGACGATGGAGTGCCGGGAGTCCTTGCTGAACATGCCAGTCGACCCCAGCGTCACCGCGTAGTTCGCCGCCGCGCTCTGCGCACCCTTCTCGTCCTGGGCGAAGCCCGACTGGACCGGGCGGTCCCCGCTCGCCGCCGTGCTCGCTGCGTCCGGCTGGGAGCCCGTGTTGTCGGAGGGGGCGGCGGAATCGTCGCTTCCGCGGTTCGCGAAGGCGATCGCGGCGATCAGGAGGACGATGACGCCGACGACCGTGACCAGGCTGCGTGAGGACGAGCGGCCGCGTCGTGGGCCGCCGTACGCGTCGCCGTCGCGGTCGGGCAGGCGGGTGCGGGTCTGGCCCGTGCCGCCGTACCCGCCGGAGGTCTCCTGTTCGTCACCGAGACTCATGCCGCGAACGCCCCCTCGACGTCGTGCGGAAACGCGTACGAGTACGACGGTAGCCGTGCTGGTTCCCGCGCGGGCGCGGTGTGGTGACTCGACATCAGGGAAACGCAACCTCAGCCGGTGGGCACGACGGACGGGTGGGGTAGAGGGGGCACCGGGCGCGCCCGGCCGGACTGGAGGTGCGTCGACCGGACGCCGTACCTAGACGGCCATGCCGTACACGATGGTGAACAGCGTGCCGAGTGAGCCGATGATGAAGACCCCGGTCAGGCCCGCGATGATGAGTCCCTTGCCCTGTTCCGCGCTGAAGGTGTCCCGGAGGGCGGTCGCACCGATGCGCTGCTTGGCCGCACCCCAGATGGCGATGCCGAGGCAGAGCAGGATGGCCACCGCCATCACGACCTCGATCATCACCTTCGCCTCGTTGCCCAGGCTGCCGAAGGGGCCCCAGTCCGGAGCGATCCCCCCGATGATGGTGTTGATGTCTCCCTCGTCGGCCGCAAAGAGCATGTAAAGTCACCGCCCCTGGTGGGTAGTTACGCGTCCCCCTGCATCGGCGCAGAGGTCAGTCCTCATTCTCGCCGACAATGTCGCTGCCGTATGTCGACTTGGCGTCATCAGTTGGCGGGTTTCGTACGAATACCCTGTCAGGAATCGTATCGTCACTCTGTGTATCACGGCAGGTCACGCCGGGCAACGAGGCCTGAGCGGAACCTGTCGTGTGGTTCCGTCGTTGACCCCTTTCACCCTCTGGCACGGTGGGTGACGGCCAGTCGGGTGAGTGGTCGGGACGATGGTCTCATGGCGAAAGGGCCGCGGCTGGATGCCGTGGCCCTTTCGTCCCCATGCCGCCCGTGGGCCCCCACGGCCCACTGAGGCGAGTTCTGTTGACTGGCGGTCAGCCGGTGAAGGCGGCGGTGCCCTCCGGGGTGCCCAAGCCGGTGGGGCCGTCGTACCCGGACGTGGCGGTGCAGAAGTAGCTCGTGGAGCAGGAGCCGTTGTTGCCGGAGGTCACGTCGTTGAGCGCGGAGGTGCCGGCCGCGCCGTACGGGTACTGGGCGGGGTAGTCGGTGCTGCCCGGGGTGCCGGCGAGGGCGTAGACGCCCGCGATGATGGGCGAGGAGGCGCTGGTGCCGCCGAAGGTGTACCAGCCCGCGGTGACGCCGTAGGAGTCGTAGACCGAGACGCCCGTCGCGGGGTCGGCGACGGCCGAGACGTCCGAGATCATCCGCTTGGTGCAGCCGGTGTCGGTCTGCCAGCTCGGCTTCGCGTCGTACTTGGAGCAGCCCGAGCCGGTGCCCTCGGTGGTGCTGGTCTTCCACACGCTCTCGGTCCAGCCGCGGGTGGTGGAGGAGGTGGAGAGTTTGGTGCCGCCGACGGAGGTGACGTACTTGGAGGCGGCCGGGTATTCGGCGCCGTAGGCGGAGTCGCCGGCGCTGACGGTGATGGCGACGCCGGGGTGGTTGAAGTACGAGGAGTCGTACGACGTGTCCGTCGAGGACTCCGAGCCGCCGTAGCTGTTGGAGACGAACTTGGCGCCGAGCTTGACGGCCTCGTTCACGGCCGTGCCGAGGTTGGCCATGCTGGCGGAGGAGGCCTCGACGAGCGTGATGTTGCAGTTCGGGCAGGTGGCGCTGGCCATGTCAAGGTCGAGGGAGATCTCCTCGGCCCAGCCGCTGTCGGCGGAGGGGAGGGAGGTCGTGGAGCCGGTCTGGCTGACCTTCTTGAAGCAGCCGTTGGCCGTGGTGCAGGTGGAGAGGCCGTAGTACGAGCGGTACTTCGCGAGGTCGGCCTCGGCGTTCGGGTCGTCGTACGCGTCGACGATCGCGATGGTCTCGCCGGAACCCTTTGAGGAGGCGGCGGAGCTCAGGCCGTAGGCGGACTGGAGGTCGGACGGGCCGTAACCGGAGGGGGTCGAGGCGTCGGCGGCCTTCGGGGTGACGCCGTCCTCCTTGGCTTCCCGCTTCTGGAAGGCGGTGAGGCCACCGGTCACACGCAGGGAGTTACAGGCCAGTTCGCCCTTCTTCTTGGGCGTGGCGCAGGGGGTGGCCGACCAGGTGACCTTGGAGGAGGTGGTCTTGGCGGCGACCGCGGTGGTCACCTCGGGGGTGGCGCTCGCTTGGGCCGCGGTGCCGAGTCCGGCGAACACGAGCGCGGCGGTGGCCGCTGCGGCGGAACCCATACGGGTCCATCTGCGGCGCTTGGTGGGGGTGTTGGGGGGTTGCGTACGCAACGTACAGCCTCCTGAGAGTGGTGGACAGGGGCAGTGCGGGTGGTGATGCCACCGGTACGCGGTCCCCGGCAGCGGGCGGCGGCCCGCCGACGACTGTGCTCTTGTTCAGTACGTGACAACAAGACGAGCTGCGGAATCCTGACTTCCGCCATACCGAAAGGGGTTGGGGGATTGCTGATCAATGGCTGGGCGATGGAGGGGGGATGGGTGCGCCTTGACTCGGCGCACAGTGGATCCACAGCCTGTGCACAGCCTTTCGCGGGCGTCCGGTGCCGGTCACGGCCAGGTCCGTGCCTGCGCGTCGAAGTACTCCGGGTCGCTGTGTACGGGGATCACGCACACCAAGTGGCCGCCGGGGGCGCGTAGTACGTGGCACTCCAGCCACTGCGCGATCTGTGTCGCGCCCAGGCCGAGCAGGCGGGCGGTCTCCGCCTCCACGTCGTCGGTCTCGATGTCCACGTGGTAGCGGGGGGCGTCGTCGACGGCCTGGATCGCGGTGACGATTCCGGGGATCGCCCCGTGCAGCATCGTGAACTGGTCCTCCGACGGGTCCGGCCGGGCGTCGGCCCCGAGCGCGGCCGACCAGAACTCCGCCGCCTGGGCGGCCTCCTGCTTCGGGGTGTCGAGCAGGATCGCGTAGACGCGGCTTCTATGCATCGGGTCGCTCACCGTCCGATCCGTTCACGAAGTGGTCGAACTCGCCTGCCTGTACGCCGAGTACGAAGGCGTCCCACTTGCGGCGGTTCGTGGTGACCACGTTGTCCGGGGCGCTGGTCTCGCGGAGGTAGACGGGGGCGTCGCCGTCGTCACCCTCGCCGAAGGCGATCTCGATCCAGGGGCCGGGGCCGGTTGCCTCCGGCGGGGCAGCGCGGGTCCAGGTGAGGTCGGTCGGGATGTCGCTCAACGGGGGGTTTCCTTCTTCAGCGCGGCGAGGAGGGCGTCGAAGGTGGCGGGGTGGGCATCGAGTATCGCCCCGCGAGGGTCTGTGCTTTCGGTGAGGTGAATCGTTCCCTCGGATGCGGCGACGTGGACGCAGGACTCGCCTTCGCCGCAGTAGGAGGACTTCTGCCAGGTGGCGTGGGACATGTCTGCCTCTCAGAGGGTCCGGACGATGGTGTGGATGAGGGCTCGTGACTCGGGTTCGGTCAGGCTGAGGGTCATCAGGCGGTCGAGGACCCGGCGGTACTTGTCGAGTTGTGCCTCGGCGTTCAGCAGGGCGATGCCGTGGGACTGGTCGAGCTGGACGGTGTCGAGTTGAGGCACGGTCCCGTGGACGTAGTAGATGGGCTGGCCCGCACCCGGGTAGCCGCCGGCGTCGAACGGGATGACGTGGATCGTCATGTGGGAGTGGTCGCTCATCTTCAGCAGGTGTTCGAGCTGCTGCCGGGTGACGTCCCGCCCGCCGAACCGCATGCGCAGGGCTGCCTCGTGGATGATCGCCCGATAGGGGACCGGCGCTTCGTGGAAGAGCGCCGCCTGGCGCTTGATGCGGAAGGACGCGCGGTGGTCGATCTCGTCGGGCGAGAGCTCCGGCACGACCTGGTGGAACACCGCGCGGGCGTGGTCCGGCGTCTGCAACAGGCCCGGGATGCCCGAGGTGTGGGCGGTGCGCAGGGCGGTGCCGTGCGACTCCAGCTCGGCCAGGTCCAGCAGTCCTGACGGCAGGATCTCCCGGTACTCCTCCCACCAGCCCCGCTTGCGTTCGCCGGTCATCCCGGCGATGGCCTCGACCAGTTCCTTGTCGGGGCACTCGTACTGGCAGGCCATGGTGCGCACCCGGTCGGCGCTCACCGCGAGGCGGCCGGTCTCCATGTTGCTGACCTGGGCCTGCTTGATGCCGAGGAGGCGGGACGCTTCCGTCGACGTCAGGCCTGCGTGCTCACGGAGCTTGCGCAGCTCGGCACCGAAACGGAGTTGTCGTGCCGTCGGGTTGGTCCTCACGGGCATGCCCGTCGCTCCTCCGTACTGCCTGTCACCCGCAGGAGTGGTTGCAGCAATTCTCAGTCCAACTGGGATGAAGAATATATTCCCTGCCGCTACTTTGATTGCGGCGCCATCAGGCCCAGAAGCGCACCGTTCGACGGACCGGCATGCCACTGGGCAACCGCACGCATGTACCCAACTTCCGTCCGTGATCGGAGACTTCCGTGGCCACCGTATCCCCGTCCTGGGCCTACACCCTTCACCTCCCGCACGATCCGCGCGCACCGGGTATCGCCCGCTCCACCCTCCGTACCGTCCTCGCCGCCCACGACCTCACCGCCCTCGCCCCGACCGTCGAACTCCTCGCCTCCGAACTGCTCACCAACGCCCACCTCCACACCCGTGGCCCCTACGCCCTCCGCCTGCGTGCGATGGAACCCGGGCGGCTCCGCGTCGCCGTGTGGGACGGCGATCCGCGCGTTCCGGCCGGGTTCGCCCGCGGCGGCGACGACCTGGACGCCGTACCGCCCGACTCCGCGGAGGGGGGCCGAGGGCTGTACCTGGTGCGGGCCTGCGCGGACTCGTGGGGCGCCTCCGTGCTGCGGGAGTCGGGGGCGTCGCAGGGTGGGAAGTCGTTGTGGGCGGAGTGCAGGCAGGGCTGACCGGGCTCTCACCTTCGTGCGGAACGCTGTGCCGCGATGAAGCGCACGCCACGTCCTGTCCTCTACGCCGTCACCCTGCTGCTCGCCGTCACCTCCGCCTCCGAGGCTGCCGCCGACGACGGAGCCGGTCCGTTGGGGGTGACCGCCGTCGCCGTGGCGACCCCGCAGACCGCCCGTGTGGGGGCCCTGTTCGCCGCAGGCCGGCATTTCTGCACCGCGTCCGTCGTGGACAGCCCGGGCCGGAACCTCGTCGTCACCGCGGCGCACTGTCTTGACGGGAACTCGGGGAGTCTGGTGTTCGTGCCCGGGTACCGGGACGGGCACGCGCCGTTCGGGGCGTGGCGGGTGCGGCGGCGGTATCTGCCCGGCGGATGGGCCGAGGGGGAGGACGAGGACAGTGATGTCGCCTTCGCCGCCGTCGCCGAGCGGGGTGGGAAGGAGCTCGAGGACGCCGTCGGGGGCGGTAACCGGTTCGCCGCCGGAAGAGGGACCGGGGTGACCGCCGTGACCGTCACCGGATATCCCGACTCCCGTGAGGTGCCGGTGCGCTGCACCAACAGGCCGACGTCGCACAGCCGTACGCAGCAGCGCATCGCGTGTCCCGGGTTCAGCGGGGGGACCAGCGGCAGTCCTTGGGTGAACGGGGGCGGGGAGGTGGTGGGAGTGCTGGGCGGGCACGAGGCGGGCGGGGCCACCGCGGATGTCTCCTACAGCGTGGTTCTGGGGGCGGAGGCGGCCTCGCTGTACCGGTCCGCGACAAAGGGCCCTGCGGCGAACTGATCTCTGTGGCAGGGTCGGTTCGGTGGATGCACTGAAGGATCGGGACCCGGCGCACATAGGCGCGTACACGCTGCTCGCACGGCTCGGGGCGGGTGGGATGGGGCAGGTCTACCTCGCTCGGTCGCCCGGTGGGCGGCTGGTCGCGATCAAGGTGATCCGGGACGAGATCACCGACCATCCGGAGGCGCTGGCGCGGTTCCGGCGGGAGGTGGAGACGGTTCGGGCGGTGCGGAGTGCGTACACCGCGAACCTGATCGACGCCTCGTTGGAAGCGGCGCCGTACTGGCTGGCGACGGAGTTCGTGTCGGGGCCGACGTTGAGTCAGGCGGTGGGGGAGCGGGGGGCGTTGCCGCCCCAGGCGTGCCGTGGGGTGTTCGCCGCGTTGGCCGAGGGGCTGGCCGCGGTGCACGCGCACGGTGTCACACACCGGGACCTCAAGCCGCAGAACGTGATCCTCGCCGCGCAGGGGCCGCAGCTCATCGACTTCGGGATCGCGCGGGGCGCGGGCCAGACCGCGCTCACAGAGGCCGGGTTCGCGCCCGGCACACCCGGATACACCGCGCCCGAGGTGCTGCTGCGCAACGAGGTCGGACCGGCGGCGGACGTCTTCGCGCTGGGGGCGACGCTCGCGTACGCGGCGACAGGCCGGCCGCCCTTCGGCATGGGCGAGGCGGCGGGGGTGAGTTATCGGGCCGTCCACGAGCCCGTCGACGTCCTCGGCGTGGAGCCGGGGCTGGCGGCGCTCATCGAGGCGTGCGTGGCGAAGGACCCGTCGGCGCGGCCGGGGCTCGGTGAGGTGATCGCCCGGTGCGGGGTGCGGGCGGCGCTCGTGGAGGATCCGTTCTACGCCGGGCTCGCCCAGTTGGCGGAGGCGGTGCCGCAGACGCCGGCGGCTGGGCGGGCGGGGGCGGTGCCGCAGACGCCGACCGTCGCGTCGGTCGCCGGGCCGGCGATGCCTCCCGCGTACGCACCGGTGAGCCCGCACGACTTGCCGACGGCCGGGGCGGCGTACGGCTATACGCCCACGGAGCTGAGCCGGCCGACGCAGGCCGGCCGCCGCCGAGGCGTGCTGTGGCTCGCGGTGGGGGCCGTGGTGGTCGCCGTGGGGGCGGGGACGGCGTTCATGTTGTTGACGCCGGACGACAAGAAGGACGAGGGCTCGAAGGCGGGGGGCGGTGCAGCTGCGTCTCCGTCCGCCTCGAAGGCGGTCAAGTCACCGGCGGCGTCGGCGGAGGGCGCGCCCGCGTACGCAGGGGACAAGATCGACCGTGTGCTGTGGAGCTCGGCCACCGGTGAATGCCAGTTGCCCCCTGAGGAGCGGGCGGTCGAGGGTTTCATGGGGTCCATCAGCGATCCCGATGCCCCCAGTGAGACCTCGCAGACCCACTCCTTCGGCAACAAGGTTCAGGTCGGATTCCGTGCCGGCGGCACGACCGGGGCCAAGGAGCCGTACTACGTGACCGTCAGCGTGAAGCCCCCGCACGACATCGACCCGGACACCGGAAAGCCCATCGAGGGGATCCTGAGCGACAACGCGAACATCGGTTACCTGAGCAAGCCCGTCGACATCCACAGCGGCAGCGATCCGACGAGCTGGAAGTACGTCACCTACCCGGACGACTTCCACTCCTGGATCAAGGGCAAGCCGCAGCCCTCCATCCCGCTCACCAACGACCCCGGTGACTGGACCGTGGAGTTCCACCACATCCGCACGCCCGACGACTACACCAGCATCATGTGTGACGGCTTCACGGTGAAATGACGCCACTCTCACCTGAAATAACCTTGAACAGCGGCGATATGGGGGAGGGTTGAGCCGTGCGCAAAGTCTGGGTGATCGGTGGTGTCTCTGTAGGGCTCGGCCTGAGCTTCGTGATGCTGCTCGTGGTCGGTGTGTATGTCGTGGCCGGGAACCTCGTCAACGGGGTGAGCGGGGGGACCAAGGCGTTGGCCAAGGGGTCGGTGCCCGCTGCCTATCAGACCCTCGTCCAGAAGTGGGGCAACCTCTGCTCCGCCATCAACCCGGCACTGCTCGCCGCCCAGCTGTACCAGGAGAGCGGCTGGAATCCGGACGTGACCAGCCACGCCGACGCGCGCGGCATCGCCCAGTTCATCCCCAGTACCTGGGCCACGCACGGAATCGACGGCGACGGCGACGGCGACCGTGACATCTGGGACCCGAATGACGCGATTCCATCGGCCGCGTCCTACGACTGCGAGCTCGCGAAGTACGTCAAGGACGTACCCGGCGACACCACGAACAACATGCTGGCCGCCTACAACGCGGGTGCCTACCGCGTCATAAAGGCAGGTGGGGTTCCGGCCATCAGCGAGACGCAGAACTACGTCAAGAGGATCCGCTCCCTGGAGGACAGCTTCGCCGCTCCCGTCACCCGGGTCGAGCCGTCGAAGCAGGCCGCCGGGGCCATCTACTACGCGCAGAAGAAGCTGGGGACGCCCTATCTGTGGGGTGGGACCGGTACCGCTGAGCAGGGCGGACGGTTCGACTGCTCGGGGTTGACCCAGGCCGCGTACGAGACCGTCGGGATCACGCTGCCGCGGGTCGCCAACGATCAGTACAACGCGGGGCCGCACCCGGACAGGGACGAACTGCTGCCGGGTGACCTGGTGTTCTTCTCGGACGACCTCACCAACTCGCGGGCCATCCGGCATGTGGGTATTTATGTCGGTGGCGGGTACATGATCGACGCACCGAGAACAGGTGCTGTGATCCGGTTCGACCCGATCGACACCCCCGACTACTTCGGAGCCACCCGGGTTACCGAAGATGGCGCGAAAGCGCTCCCCACGACGGTGTAAACCGAGCGTGAACCCACCCCCTGAGCTGCGGCGATGAGTCTCTCTTCGGTAACGTCTGAGTGATCATTCGGTGGAGTGTGGAAC
This sequence comes from Streptomyces resistomycificus, assembly GCF_001514265.1. GTDB lineage: Bacteria > Actinomycetota > Actinomycetes > Streptomycetales > Streptomycetaceae > Streptomyces > Streptomyces resistomycificus. The sequence continues at coordinate 19,564 of NZ_KQ948992.1, forward strand.
GTATCAACGGGAGCCGTGCGTTCCTGATGACGTAGCCGAGCGGACGGTGACGTCACAGTCGACGTGAGCGGGTCTACACACCACGGGGGTGGGTAACAGTGGCGCGCGCAAGGTGGGCGCGCCGGGAGAGACGACGAAGGGGCCCGTGCGCCATGGCTGGACTCGCAGAATCCGGGTCGAACCCTGACGTCGATCTGCTGTACGACATCAACGGCCTCGCCAAGGACGCCCCGGCCTGGTTCGACCGGGTCATGGAGTACGTCGGCGAGTACGGACTGCTGCTCGCCATGGTGCTGCTCGTGCTGTGGTGCTGGTGGTCCGTGCGGCGGCGGGGCGAGGAGGACGCCGCCTCGTCGGTGGCCGCGCTCGCGTGGGCGCCGCTGGCCGCCGGGGTCGCCGTGCTGGTGAACGTGCCGATACGAGGCTTCGTGGAGCGGCCACGGCCCTTCCTCACCCATGACGGGCTGGACGTCCTCGTCTCCGGCAAGACCGACTACTCCTTCGTGAGCGACCACGCCACCATCACCATGGCGATGGCGGTCGGGCTCTTCGTCGCCAACCGCAGGTTCGGGCTCTTCGGGCTCGGGCTCGCGCTGCTCGAAGGGTTCTGCCGGATCTACATGGGCGTGCACTACCCGACGGACGTGGTGGGCGGGTTCGCGCTCGGCACGGCTGTCGCGCTGCTGCTCTCGCCGGTGGCCATGGCTCTGCTGACGCCGGTGGCCAAGGCGATCGAGCGGTCGCCGCGGGCCGGCCTGCTGATCCGGGCGCGCGGACGGTCGTACGACGGGCGGGACGCGATGATCCCGGGGGCCCGGCGTGAGGCCGCCGGAGCCGAGGAGCGGGATCTCGCCGCGTAGGGGCGCCGGACGCTCCGGACGCTAGAGGGCCTGGGGGTACGTGAAGAAGCGGTTCGGGTCGTACTGCTTCTTCAGCTTCGCCAGCCGGGTCGCCGCGTCGCCGTAGTACGCCTTGCGCCAGTCCTTCAGGGTCGGGTCCGTGTAGTTCTGGTAGGCCGCGCCCGAGGCGTACGGCCTCATCGCCGTGTGGGCCGTGGTCAGCCAGGACTGGGCGGCGCTTCCGCTCGTGCCGGCCCGCCAGGACGCGATGTACTGCGCCAGCATCCGGGAGCGGCGGTGGACGAACGCCGTCGCCGTGGGGGAGACGCGGTTGACGGCGCCGCCGAGCGCCGTGAACGCGATGCTGCCCGAGCCGCCGCGGACCGACTTCAGCTGCTTGAGGAGGGTCTGGATCGCGGCAGGGGACAGGGACTTGTCGAAGAAGTCGGACTTCGCCGTGTAGGTCTCGCGACCCAGTGCGCCCTGCGGGGAGCGGCCGGGCGTCGAGCCGGGCAGGTGGCACTGGGCGTCCGCGGTGAACGACGAGCAGCCGGCGTAGATCTCCATCGCCTCCTCGTAGCCCCGGCGGCGCAGGGAGACGCTGCCCGCGGAGGCGCCCACCCTGTCCGCCAGGCGGTCGACCGCGTTCTGGAGTTCGCCGTACGTGCCGAGGGAGAACACGGAGACCGAGACGGTGGCGCGGCCGCCGGACGTGCCGGCCAGGTGCAGCGACGACCAGATCTCGTCCGGCTGGCCCGGTCCCCACTCCTGCCACGCCCGGACGACCGCCGCGGCCTTCGACCACGGCCAGGACAGGTTCGCCGTCACCGCCTGCGGGGCCCGGTGGGTCTTGAAGTGCAGTTCCGTCACCACGCCGAAGTTGCCGTTGCCCGCGCCGCGCAGGGCCCAGAACAGGTCCTTGTGGTCGGTGGCGTTCGCGGTGAGCTGCTTGCCGTCCGCGGTGATCAGGGTGGCCTGGGTGAGGCTGTCGCAGGTGAGGCCGTAGGCGCGGGAGACGACTCCGTGGCCGCCGCCGAGGGTGAGGCCGGAGACGCCGACGGTCGGACAGGAGCCCGCGGGGATGGTCACGCCCTTGGCGGCGAGCGCGCGGTAGACGTCGATCAGCTTGGCGCCGGCGCCGACCACGGCCGTGTTGCCGCTCGCCCGTACCCGGTTGAGCTTCGAGACGTCGATGATCAGGCGGCCGTTGCCGGAGGACCAGCCGGCGTAGGAGTGGCCGCCGTTGCGGATCGCGACGTGCAGGGTGTGGGCCCGGGCGTAGGAGAGGGCGGTACGGATGTCGTCCGTGTTCGCCACGTACGCCACCGCCGCCGGCTTGAGGGAGTCGAAGCGGGTGTTGTAGAGCTGGCGGGCGGCGGGCCAGGCGGCGTCGCCGGGGCGGACAAGCGGACCGTCCAGAGAGCGGGCGAGGGCGGACCAGTCGGCGGGAGCGGTGGCGCCCGCCGTCCTGAACGCGGGGCGGGACGTCGCCGGGGTGCCGTCGGCCCTGCCTCCGGATCCGTCGGCCTTGCATGCCGTGGCCGCCGCGGCCGTGAGGGTGGCCGCGCCGGCGGCGAGGAGGGTACGCCGTTCCATGTCCGTGCCTCTGTCTTTCGTCGGGCCTTCGTGGAACGAGACGGGGGTTCGGGAGCGAGGGTTCCATGGTGCGGGGCGATGAAGCGGGCCCATGGTGCGGGGCGCTGACGTGGGGGGCCGGCCCCGGCGGAGACGCGGCCCAGACGCGGCCCCTTTTCGCTCAGTCGGTCAGATGGCCCTCCGCGTCCGTGCGGGCCAGGCTTCTCGCCCGGCGGGCCGGGCCGCGCCAGCCGCAGGAGCAGCGGGCTGTGCAGAAGCGGCCTTGTTCGACGGTCGTCGTCTGGTGAGTCGATCGGTCGGGGGGTGGGGGAACCCTGTCCTGCTGCGCCACGCCGACAACGTTACCGAGGTCGGGTGAAGGCTGGGTATGCGCGTGACGACGCCACCTACTCGTCGTTAACCGGAACGACACGGGGCCCGTGACGGACCTACCGGCTGGGGGTAGACGGCGATGGCGGAGTGGCGGCGCAGGCGGGCGGGCCGGGCGGGTGGTGCGGTCGTCGTGGCGGGAGTCCTGACCGGGGTGTGCTTCGGCACCGCGGGGTGTTCCGGGAGCGGGGCCGCGGCCGACGGGGACGGCCGGGGCGGGGATCCGGTCGAGATCCTTTACCGGGCCGCCGACACCCTGGTCGACGCCCGGAGTTCGAAGGCCCGTACGTCCATGCAGATGGCCACCGGCGGCACCCGGGTGACCATCCGGGGCGAGGGCGTGTACGACTACCGGCGTCAGGTGGGGCGGCTGAAGGTGATGCTGCCGCAGGATCCGGCGGGGTCGAGTGAGCACCGGCCGATCACCGAACTGCTCGCGCCGGGCGCCCTGTTCATGAAGAACCGGGGAGCCGGGGTGCCCGCCGACAAGTGGGTCCGGGTCGACACCGCCACCCTCACCGACGGGAACCTGGTGACCGGCGGTGCCACCGACCCGTTCGCCGCCGCCGAGGTGCTGCGCGGGACGCGGACGGCGACGTACGTGGGGAGGACCGAGGTCGCGGGGGCCGCCGTACGGCACTACCGCGGGACCGCGGACCTGGGGCGGGCGGCCCGGGACGCGTCCGCCGGGAACAGGGGGCCGCTCGCCGCCGCGGCGAAAGGGTTCGCCACGGCCCGCGTGCCGTTCGACGTCTACCTCGACGACGAGGGCCGCATCCGCAAGGTCCGGCACCGGTTCAGCTTCGTCAACGGGCAGCAGGAGGGGGCCGTGGCGGTCGCCTCCACCACGCTGCTGTACGACTTCGGAGTGCCCGCGGACGTACGGTTGCCGGCCGCCGGAGACATCTACGCGGGCCGGATCGCCGAGGAGTGAGGGCCGTGCGGGCCCCGGGTGCGGACCCGTGACGGGCGTCAAGAACTAGCCCGTCCGTGCCATGCGCGGTGTGTAGCCGCTGCCTACTCTAGGAAGTCGGTGACGGCAGAGAAGAGGTGATGCGCGTGGCTCCGGTCGGCGGTACGGCAGTTCAGGACCACGTGGCCCTCGCCGAGATCGAGCTGTGCGGAGAGCTGATCATCGCGGCCTCGGCTGCCGACGAGGACCGGCTCAGCCAGGAGAGCATCGACGAGGTCCTGAAAGTGGCCGAAGAACGCGCGGACGCCTCCGGCTACTGAGCCGGGGGCGGTCCCGTTCCCGGCCGCCGCGGGTCACGTCCGCAGCAGGCGGCCGATCGCCTTCGTCGCCTCCTCCACCTTCGCGTCGATCTCGGCGCCGCCCTTGACGGCCGCGTCGGCGACGCAGTGGCGCAGGTGCTCCTCCAGGAGTTGCAGGGCGAAGGACTGCAGGGCCTTGGTGGAGGCCGACACCTGCGTGAGTATGTCGATGCAGTAGGTGTCCTCGTCGACCATCCGCTGCAGGCCCCGGATCTGGCCCTCGATGCGGCGCAGGCGCTTGAGGTGTTCGTCCTTCTGCTTGTGGTAGCCGTGCACGCCGCGGTCGTGATCCGTCACGACGTCCGGCGACGCGTCGGGGGAGGGCGCTTGAGCGCCGGCCGGTGTGGTCGTCATCGCGTCCTCCACGTCCCGGGGCACAACCCGGAGCAGACATATACCCCTACAGGGTATATCGTACCGAACTTTGCGGGGTAGGTGGCCTGCGGACGGCCCCCGTGCCAACCACTCTGCCCGATGGGCGACACTGGGGGACGGCCCATTAGCCGTGGCCGGATGATGCGCCTAGCATCAGCCTGACCGAAACCGATGCACCCCGAGGACCCCTTGTGCGCTTTCGTCTGACCCCCAGGGAGACGAGCTTCTACGACATGTTCGCCGCGTCCGCGGACAACATCGTCACGGGCTCGAAGCTCCTCATGGAACTGCTCGGGGCGGACACCGCCGGCCGGGCCGAGATCGCAGAGCGTATGCGGGCCGCGGAACACGCAGGTGACGACGCCACGCACGCGATCTTCCACCAGTTGAACTCCTCGTTCATCACGCCGTTCGACCGTGAGGACATCTACAACCTCGCGTCGTCGCTCGACGACATCATGGACTTCATGGAGGAGGCCGTCGACCTGGTCGTCCTCTACAACGTGGAGGAACTGCCCAAGGGCGTCGAGCAGCAGATCGAGGTGCTGGCACGGGCGGCGGAGCTGACCGCCGAGGCCATGCCCAACCTCCGCACGATGGACAACCTCACCGAGTACTGGATCGAGGTCAACCGGCTGGAGAACCAGGCCGACCAGATCCACCGCAAGCTGCTGGCCATGCTGTTCAACGGCAAGTACGAGGCCATCGAGGTGCTGAAGCTCAAGCAGATCGTGGACGTGCTGGAGGAAGCGGCCGACGCGTTCGAGCACGTGGCGAACACGGTGGAGACCATCGCCGTCAAGGAGTCCTGAGCCTTTCATGGACACCTTCGCACTGATCGCGACCATCGGGGTCGCGCTCTTCTTCACGTACACCAACGGCTTCCACGACTCGGCGAACGCGATCGCGACGTCCGTGTCGACGCGTGCGCTGACGCCTCGCGCCGCGCTGGCGATGGCCGCGGTGATGAACCTCGCCGGTGCCTTCCTCGGCTCCGGGGTCGCCAAGACCGTCAGCGAGGGGCTGATCCAGACGCCCGAGGGGTCGAAGGGGATGGGAATCCTCTTCGCCGCGCTGGTCGGTGCGATCACGTGGAACCTGATCACGTGGTACTTCGGGCTGCCCTCGTCGTCGTCGCACGCGCTGTTCGGCGGGATGGTCGGGGCGGCGCTGGCCGGCGGGACGACCGTCTACTGGGACGGGGTGCTGGAGAAGGTCGTCATCCCGATGTTCATCTCGCCCGTGGTGGGCCTGGTGTGCGGCTATCTGGTGATGACGGCGATCATGTGGCTCTTCCGCCGGGCCAATCCGCACAAGGCCAAGCGCGGGTTCCGTATCGCGCAGACCGTCTCGGCGGCGGGTATGGCGCTGGGGCACGGCCTGCAGGACGCGCAGAAGACGATGGGCATCGTGGTGATGGCGCTGGTCATCGCCGACGTCGAGGACTACGGCGATTCGATCCCGGTGTGGGTCAAGATCGTGTGTGCGGTGATGCTGTCGCTGGGGACGTACGCCGGTGGCTGGCGGATCATGCGGACGCTGGGGCGGAAGATCATCGAGTTGGATCCGCCGCAGGGGTTCGCCGCGGAGACGACCGGTGCGTCGATCATGTTCGCGACGGCGTTCCTCTTCAAGGCGCCGATCTCGACGACGCATGTGATCACGTCGGCGATCATGGGTGTCGGGGCGACGAAGCGGGTCAATGCCGTGCGGTGGGGTGTCGCCAAGAACATCATCCTCGGCTGGTTCATCACGATGCCGGCGGCGGGGTTCGTGGCGGCGTGCGCGTACGGTCTGGTGAACGTGGCGTTCCTGTAAGCGGGTTGCGTCTGCGCTGCGCTGCGGTGACCGGGGTTGCTCAGACGGTCCTTCGCACTCACCGGCGTCGCTGCTGACGCCCTGGGGGCTGCGCCCCCAGACCCCCGGGCCTGTGCCCACCCGCCACCCGACTCGGTCGGTCAAGAGGTGACCGTCTCTGGGGGCTGCCGCCCCCAGACCCCCGGGCCTGTGCCCACCCGCCACCCGACTCGGTCGGTCAAGAGGTGACCGTCTCTGGGGGCTGCCGCCCCCACACCCCCGCTTCGGCCCTGGACGGGCCTCGTCCTCAAACGCCGGACGGGCTGAAGATGCCGACCGGCGTCACAGGCGTCCCGCACTCGCCCACGGCGGGAAGGGGGCGTGTCGGGGGGTGTTCGCCCGCAGCGGTTGTCGCGTCAACGCGGGCACCTCCATGGCCGGCCGATTCCGCGACGTTCCGAGGACGGACACCCCCCGACGCGGCCCCGACCCACCCCCGAACCGCAAGCGCTACGCGCACCCCACCGAAGACGTACAGGCCGCCGCAGGCATGCGAAAACGGGCCCGCCCCCTGAACTGACAGGGGGCGGGCCCTTTTCGGCCTCGCGGTGGCACCGCCATGCAGCACCGCGAGGGGTTCTTCGGAGGGCGGCTCAGCCGAAGCGGCCGGAGATGTAGTCCTCCGTGGCCTGGACGGACGGGTTGGAGAAGATGCGCTCCGTGTCGTCTATCTCGATCAGCTTGCCGGGCTGGCCGACCGCGGCGAGGTTGAAGAAGGCAGTGCGGTCCGAGACGCGCGCCGCCTGCTGCATGTTGTGCGTCACGATGACGATCGTGAAGCGTTCCTTCAGCTCGCCGATCAGGTCCTCGATGGCGAGCGTGGAGATGGGGTCGAGGGCCGAGCACGGCTCGTCCATCAGCAGCACGTTCGGTTCCACCGCGATCGCCCGCGCGATGCACAGCCGCTGCTGCTGACCGCCCGACAGGCCCGAGCCGGGCTTGTTGAGGCGGTCCTTCACCTCGTTCCAGAGGTTCGCGCCCTTGAGGGACTTCTCGACGATGTCCGACAGCTCGCTCTTCTTGTAGCTGCCGTTGAGGCGCAGCCCCGCCGCCACGTTGTCGAAGATCGACATCGTGGGGAAGGGGTTCGGACGCTGGAACACCATGCCGACCTCACGGCGCACCGACACCGGGTCGATGCCGTGTCCGTAGAGGTCCTCGTCGTCCAGCAGCACCTTGCCCTCGACGCGGCCACCGGAGGTGACCTCGTGCATACGGTTCAGGGTGCGCAGGAACGTCGACTTGCCGCAGCCGGACGGGCCGATGAAGGCCGTCACCGAGCGCGGCTCGACCGTCATCGAGATGTCCTCGATCGCCTTGTGGGATCCGTAGTAGGCGGTGAGCCCGCTCACGTCGATTCGCTTGGCCATGACTACTTCACTTCCAGATCTCTCGGTCGCCGATGGCCGCGTCAGCGACCGGTCTTCGGGGCCTTCCAGCGGGCGATGCCGCGGGCCACCAGGTTCAGGATCATCACGAAGGCGATCAGCGTCAGCGACGCCGCCCAGGCACGGTCGTAGGCCGCGCCCGAACCCGCGCTGTTCGCGTACTGCTGGTAGATGTACAGCGGCAGCGACGCCTGCGCACCCTCGAAGGGGTTGGCGTTGATGAACGGGTTGCCCCAGACGAGGAGGAGTACCGGAGCGGTCTCGCCGGCGATACGGGCGATCGCCAGCATGATGCCCGTCGTGATGCCGCCGATGGAGGTCGGCAGGACCACCTTCAGGATGGTGCGCCACTTCGGGACGCCGAGCGCCAGGGACGCCTCGCGCAGCTCGTTCGGGACGAGCTTGAGCATCTCCTCGGTGGAGCGGACGACGACCGGCATCATCAGGATCGCGAGGGCCAGTGAGCCGGCGAAGCCGAAGGGCTCCAGGTCGAGCATCAGCATCAGGCTGAGGATGAACAGACCGGCGACGATCGAGGGGATGCCGGTCATCACGTCCACGAAGAAGGTGATGGCCCGGGAGAGGTTGCCGCGCCCGTACTCCACCAGGTAGATCGCGGTGAGCACGCCGACCGGGGCGGCGATCAGGGTGGCGAGGCCGACCTGCTCGAGGCTGCCGAGGATGGCGGCGTAGATACCGCCGCCGGGCTCGGTGTCGGCGACCACGCCCATCGAGTGGGTCAGGAAGTAGACGTCCAGGACCTTCACACCGCGGGCGACGGTCACCCAGACCAGGGAGACCAGCGGGACGACGGCGAGCAGGAAGGACACCCAGACCAGCGAGGTCGCGATGCGGTCCTTGGCCTGGCGGGTGCCCTCGACGCGGGCGGCGATGCCGTACGTGCCGACGACGAAGAGGATCGCGGCGATCAGGCCCCACTGGACGCGGCTGTGCAGGCCGGCGGCGAGGCCGATGCCGATCGCCAGGGCGAGGGAGCCGCCGGCGATGGCGTACGGAGCCCACTTCGGGAGGCGGGCACCCTGAAGGGTGCTGGGCTTGTCGACGATGGCGGTGCTCATGCGTTGGCCCCCGAGTACTCCTTGCGGCGGGCGATGATCGCGCGGGCCGCGCCGTTGACCAGCAGGGTGATGACGAACAGGACCAGGCCGGAGGCGATGAGCGCGTCACGGCCGAACTCGGTGGCCTCGCCGAACTTGCTGGCGATGTTCTGGGCGAAGGTGCCGCCGCCCGGGTCGAGCAGGCTGGTCTGGATGTCGAAGGTCGGGGAGAGCACGGTGGCCACGGCCATCGTCTCGCCGAGCGCGCGGCCGAGGCCGAGCATCGAGGCGGAGATCACGCCGGAGCGGCCGAAGGGGAGGACGGCCATGCGGATGACCTCCCAGCGGGTGGCGCCGAGGGCGAGGGCCGCTTCCTCGATCATCTGCGGGGCCTGGCGGAAGACCTCGCGGCTCACGTTGGTGATGACCGGCAGGATCATGATCGCGAGGAGGATGCCGACCGTGAGCATCGAACGGGGGGCGCCGCCCTCCCAGGAGAAGACGCCGGTCCAGCCGAGGTAGTCGTTCAGCCAGCCGAAGAGGCCGTCCATGTGCGGTACGAGGATCAGCGCGCCCCACAGGCCGTAGACGATGGACGGCACGGCGGCGAGCAGGTCGATCACGTACGCGATGGGGCCGCGGAGCTTGCGCGGGGCGTAGTGGGTGAGGAACAGCGCGATGGCGACGGCGATCGGGACCGCGATGACCATGGCGACGATCGACGAGACGATCGTGCCGAAGGCGAGGACGGCGATGCCGAACCTCGGCGGGATGACCCCGGTGTTCCACTCGAAGGCGGTGAGGAAGTTGGCCTCGTCCTTGCTGATCGCGAGGGACGCGCGATAGGTGAGGAAGACCGCGATCGCGGCCATGATCACCAGCAGGAAGATGCCGGATCCGCGGGAGAGACCGAGGAAGATCCGGTCGCCGGGGCGGGTGGCGCCGCGGGCCGCGCGCTTCTGCTCGGTCCCGGCCGGTGCCTGGGCGGCGGGGGGAGGGGCTTCGGTGTGCTTCGTTGTTATGTCCATCGGGTTCTCCGGTCTGCGGGGCCGTACGCGCCGTACGGCCCTGTGGAGCCGTGCGCGGTGTGCGGCGGCTCCTGGCGGCGGTGCACCGGACGATGCGGTCCGCTCCCGGGGTCGAGGCCCGGGACCGGACCGCACTCAGATCAGCTCAGGCCCTCGATGGTGGTGCGGACCTTGGTGATGATGTCGTCGGGGATGGGGGCGTAGCCGCTGTCCGCGAGAACGCCCTGGCCGTCCTCGGAGGCGATGTAGCGCAGGAACGCCTTGGTGGCGGGCAGGGTGTCCGCCTTGTTGCCCTTGTCGCAGACGATCTCGTACGTGACCAGGGTGATCGGGTAGGCGCCCTCGGCCTTGGTCGCGTAGTCCAGGTCGAGCGAGAGGTCCTTGCCCGTACCGACGACCTTGGCGGCGGCGATGGCCTTGGTGGCGTTGTCGACGGTGGCCTCGACCGGGGCGGAGGCGCCGGTGTCGATGGAGACCGCGTTGATGCCGTCCTTGGCGTACGACAGCTCCATGTAGCTGATGGCGCCGGAGGTCTGCTTCACCTGCTGGGCGACACCGGAGGAGCCGGAGGCGGACTGGCCGCCCTTGGCCTGCCAGGCCTTTCCGCCGGAGTACTTCCAGTTGGCGGGGGAGGAGGCGATCAGGTACTTGGTGAAGTTGTCCGTGGTGCCGGACTCGTCCGAGCGGTGGAACGCCTGGATCTTGAGGTCGGGCAGCTTGGCGTCGGGGTTCAGCTTGGCGATCGCCGCGTCGTTCCAGTTGGTGATCTTGCTGTCGAAGATCTTGGCGAGGGTCGCGGCGTCCAGGACGAGGTTGTCGACGCCCGGGACGTTGTAGCCGACCGCGATCGGGCCGCCGACCATCGGGAGGTCGATGCCCTGGCCGCCGGTGCAGACCTTCTTGGAGGCGGTGACCTCTTCGGGCTTCAGCGCGGAGTCGGAGCCGGCGAAGGCGACCTGGCCCTGCGTGAAGGCGGTGACGCCGGCGCCCGAGCCGCCGCCCTTGTAGTTGATCTGGACGCCACAGGCGGCGGAGAACTGCTTCACCCAGGCGTCGATCGCGTTCTTCTGCGCGGAGGAGCCGTCGGCGAGGAGCTGGCCCTTGGCGTCGTCGCACTTGATGTTGCCGGCGGCGGCGGTGGATCCGGCGCTGCTGTTGCCGCTGGTGCCGGTGTCGTCGGAGCCGCACGCCGTGAGGGCCAGGGCGCCGGAGACGGCGAGAGCACCGAGGGTGAGGGCCCGCCGGTTCATGCGCTGAAGCTTCACTGAGGGAGTTCCTTCCGAGAGCCGCCGTCCTGAACCGGCGGCGTGCGAAGTCTGTGTGGTGTGGCCACGTGCGCGAAGCGCGTGTTCGATTGCCTGTTCGAGGCGCGTCGTCGAGTCCGTGCCGCACCGCGTAAGGCCGAAACTAGGCAGAACAGGTGAAGGCGCCGATTGTCGTAAATGAACGTGGGGTGAACCCCTGTAGACGGTGCGGTGAGGTCACGGAACGCTCACGTCGAGGACACGGGGTGATTCCGGCCGACTATGTCAGGTGGAGGCCCGCGAGCAGGGCGTCGACCAGGGTGCGGTCCCTCGGTTGGGTCAGACGGTTGCGGGCGGCCTTCGGGGAGAGCCAGAGGATGCGGTCGACCTCGTCGCTGGGGGTGAAGGCGCCGCCTACGGCCTCCGCCGCCCAGTAGCGGACCTCCTTGGGGCGGCCGTTCGCCAGGTAGCGGACGGTGGGCAGACGGGCGCCCGGCACGGCCCGGTGGCCCGTCTCCTCCTCGACCTCGCGCAGAGCACCGTTCAGGGCGTCCTCGCCGCGCTTCAGCTTGCCCTTGGGGTGCGACCAGTCGTCGTATTTCGGCCGGTGGACGAGACAGATTTGCGGCTCGCCGTCGGCCGGGGAGCGGCGCCACAGGACGCAGCCGGCCGCCTGGACGGGGTATTCGTTGTCCTGGGTCACTGGCTTCACCGCTTCCTCGACCGGTGGGTCAGGCCGTACCGACGGCCTCTTTCTGCCAAGACTGCTGGAACGCGAAGCGGGCCGCCTCCACCTCGTGCCGCTGGTCGGCGTGGAGTACGCCGAGGGCGTACGCCGTCGCCGGGGCGATCCGGGGGGTGCGGGCGGCCTGGGACGCCGCGGCCGCCGCCTCCGAGGCGTCGCGGTGGCGGTCGAGGGCCTGGCCCGCGGTGAGCAGGCGGAGGTCGACCGGCCGGTGCTCGCCGTCGAGGACCTCTCGCGCGTAGCGGTGCAGGCGCAGCAGGAGGCGGACCTGGTGCCAGGGCATGTCCTGGGGGTGCGGGGACGGGTCCGGGGACAGGCCGTGGATCAGTGCCTCCGCGTTGTACGGGCTGCCGGCGGTGACGAGGGGGAGGGCGGCGATCGCGTCCGTGAGGCGCTCCTCGGCGGCGGCCGCGAGGTGGCGCAGGTCGGTGTCCGCGGCGGCGGGGGTGAGCGGGACCTCGCTGGCGAGTACGGCGATGCTGTCGGCGACCGCGTGGAAGCGGGAGGAGCCGAGGGCCTGGAGGGCGGTGCTGTGGGCCCGGGTCCGGGCGAGCGTGAGCTGCCGGTCCAGCAGGGCGCCTGCCTTGGCCGCCCCGACGGTGAGACTGCCCCGCTCGGGCGCGGCCGCGGGGCGCGACGCGGGCCCGGCGCTGCTGCCCGGTTCCGCCGTGCCGACCCGTTCCGCTCGGGCGGAACGATTTCGCACGGCCTCGCGGGTGGCGTCGGCCCGAAGCCCCGGTGAGGTGGCTCCGGCGGAGGGGTACACGGCTGCGGTGACTGAGCCGGGCCGGGGCCCGGGCCCACCGGCCTCACAGGCCGAGGACGTGCCCCTGACCCCGCTCGTGGGAGAGGCGCCGCCGGAGTCGCGGGCCAAGGTGGCGCGCGTGGCTCCGCCGGCGGAAGGGGGGCCGTCGGCTCCGCCGCCTGCGGCTGAGACCGTCCCGTCGGCTCCGCCTGCCGGGGCGGTCCCGCCGGTCCGGTCACCATGGGCTGACCCGTCGGCCGCGGCGGCCGTGGCCGATCCTGTGGCTTCGCCTGTCGGGGCGGACGTGCTGGTCTGGTCGCCCGGGGTGGGCCTCCCGGCCGCGCTGCCTGTGGCCGATCCCGTGGCTTCGCCTGCCAGAGCGGACCCGCCGGTCCGGTCGTCCGAGGCGGGCCTCCCGGCCGCGCTCCCCAAGGCAGACGTCCCGGCCGCGCCACCCGTGGCAGGCATCCCGGACCCGCTGCCCGAAGCGGACCGTTCACCCCCGCCCCCTGAAGTGGACCGTCCACCCCCGCTGCCCGAAGCGGACCGTTCACCCCCGCCCCCTGAAGCGGACCGTCCACCCCCGCTGCCCGCGGCGGTCCTCGCACCCGTCCCTGTCACGGTCCCCGTCCCCGACCTCGTCCCCGTCGTGGGACCGGCTGCCGGCTGGGTCGGGAACGGTGTGCCTGACAGGCGGTGCAGGGCCTGGAGCAGGCGGTCCAGGCGGGAGGCGTAGGCGTGTTCCATGCCCAGCGTGCCTGACAGCCAGGCCAGTTCCGGGCGGAGGGACTCCGACCACTCCGGGTCGAGGAGAGGGCGGAAGGTGTGCAGGCTGCCGCTGACGCGGCGGACCGAGCGGCGCAGTGCGCGGGCCGCGTCGACGGAGTCCTCCGTGCCGGCCGCCGTGCCGCCCGTCTCGCGGTGCAGCCGTAGCGCGCGGAGGAACTCGGTGGCCTGGGACCGCAGGTAGCCCGCCAGGGCGTCTCCGGTCACGGTCCCGGCCACGGGGTCCGTCGGGTCAAGGTGTTGCTGTGCCACGCCGGCGCCTCCGGGCGTCTATGAGCATCTCCTGGACGTTGCGCAGGGGTTGACCGTCCGCGTCGGTCGCGTGCCGGGTCCACTCGCCGTCCGGGCCGAGGTGCCAGGACGCGGTGGTGTCGGACATGCCGGTCTCGAGGAGCCGGTTCAGGGCGGCCCGGTGGGCGGGGTCGGTGACCCGTACCAGCGCCTCGATACGACGGTCGAGGTTGCGGTGCATCATGTCGGCGCTGCCGAACCACACCTCGGGCTCGCCGCCGTTGCCGAAGGCGAACACCCGGGAGTGTTCGAGGAAGCGGCCGAGGATCGAGCGGACCCGGATGTTCTCCGACAGCCCCTCGACGCCGGGGCGGACCGCGCAGATGCCGCGCACCCACACGTCACACGGCACGCCCGCCTGGGACGCGCGGTACATGGCGTCGATGATCGCCTCGTCCACCATCGAGTTGACCTTGATGCGGACGAACGCGGGGCGTCCGGCACGGTGGTGCTGGACCTCCTTGTTGATCCGCGCGATCAGGCCGTCCCGGAGGGACTTGGGGGCGACGAGCAGACGGCGGTAGGTCTCGCGGCGCGAGTAGCCCGACAGGCGGTTGAACAGGTCGGAGAGGTCCGCGCCGACCTGCGGGTCGGCCGTCAGCAGGCCCAGGTCCTCATACAGCCTGGCCGTCTTCGGGTGGTAGTTGCCGGTGCCGACGTGGCTGTAGCGCCGCAGCGTGTCGCCCTCCTGGCGGACCACCAGGGACAGCTTGCAGTGGGTCTTCAGGCCGACCAGGCCGTAGACGACGTGGCAGCCCGCCTCCTCCAGCTTGCGCGCCCACTTGATGTTGGCGTGCTCGTCGAAGCGGGCCTTGATCTCCACCAGGACGAGGACCTGCTTGCCGGCCTCGGCGGCGTCGATGAGCGCGTCGACTATGGGGGAGTCGCCCGAGGTCCGGTACAGGGTCTGCTTGATGGCGAGGACGTCCGGGTCGTCGGCGGCCTGCTGGAGGAACGCCTGGACCGACGTCGAGAAGGAGTCGTACGGGTGGTGCAGCAGCACGTCCCGGCTGCGCAGGGCGGCGAAGATGTCGGGCTGGGAGGCCGACTCGACCTCCGCCAGGTCACGGTGGACGCCCGCGATGAACTTGCGGTACTTCAGCTCGGGCCGGTCCAGGGAGGCGATCCGGAAGAGGCCCGTGAGGTCCAGGGGACCGGGCAGCGGATACACCTCCGCCTCGCTGATCTTCAGCTCGCGGACGAGGAGGTCCAGGACCTCGCGGTCGATGGACTCCTCGACCTCCAGACGCACCGGCGGCCCGAAGCGGCGCCGCATGAGCTCCTTCTCCAGGGCCTGGAGGAGGTTCTCGGCGTCGTCCTCCTCGACCTCCAGGTCCTCGTTGCGGGTGAGCCGGAAGGCGTGGTGCTCCAGGACCTCCATGCCCGGGAACAGCTCCTCCAGGTGGGCGGCGATGACGTCCTCGATGGGGACGTAGCGGCCCGGGGAGCTCTCCAGGAAACGGGACAGCAGCGGCGGCACCTTGACGCGGGCGAAGTGGCGGTGGCCGGTGACGGGGTTGCGGACGACGACCGCGAGGTTCAGGGAGAGGCCCGAGATGTACGGGAAGGGGTGCGCCGGGTCGACCGCCAGCGGGGTCAGCACCGGGAAGATCTGGTGGCGGAAGAGGGTGAACAGGCGGGCCTGTTCCTTCTCCTGGAGCTCGTTCCAGCGGACCAGGTGGACGCCCTCTTCGGCGAGGGCGGGAGCCACGTCCTCGTGGTAGCAGGCGGCGTGCCGGGCCATCAGCTCGCGGGAGCGGGCCCAGATCATCTCCAGCACCTCGCGGGGCTGGAGGCCGGACGCGGACCGGGTGGCGACACCGGTGGCGATGCGGCGCTTGAGACCGGCCACCCGGACCATGAAGAACTCGTCCAGGTTGCTGGCGAAGATCGCGAGGAAGTTCGCGCGCTCCAGCAGGGGGGTGTTCGGGTCCTCGGCGAGTTCGAGGACGCGCTCGTTGAACGCGAGCCAACTGCGTTCCCGGTCGAGGAAACGACCCTGCGGAAGCTGGGGCCCGTCGAACGGCGACTCCTCGTACGCGTCGAGGTCGGCGTCGATGTCGGGTTCCAGGTCGGAGACGGCCGCCGCGATGGTGTGCGGGCGGTGCGCGGCTATGGAACCCACGGAGGGCTGGGCGTGCTGGACCTGTGCCTGGGCGTTTGGCTGGCTCATGGACCCATTCTTCCGCGCCACGAGCGATACAGGCGCGTCGGACAGGGCGGGCGGGAGCGTGGGAGCGTCTCGGACGTCCCCGTTCCCCGCGATCCCCTCGGGGGGCGGCGAAGGCTCTGGCACGACGGGCTTCATTCGCCGAGCCTCGCAAGCCCGTCTTAACCGACGGTTACGGCGACATGGCGTGCGGGACACCGGGGAGCGGCTCCCGGGCGTCCACGTGCGGCGATGACCGGGATCCCGTACGTCCCTCCCCCCGTGGAGGGACGTACGGGGGCGTGCGCCGTCGGGTGCGCGCCGTCGCGGGCGCCCTGGACGGCCTCAGACGGTCGCGCGCGGGCGCGCTTGCTGGGCGTGTGGTGCGGGAAGGCCGGTGGTGCGGCGGTGCAGCAGCCAGAAGGCGGCGGCGGTGGCGACGGCGGTGACGGTGAGCAGGATGCCGGTCTCGACGAGGTGCAGGGGCCAGAAGTGCGACGGCGGGTGGTAGTGGCCGTCGCCCTGCTGCCACCAGTCGTTGGGCATCTCCTTGCGGCCGGGGGCGGTCTTCGTCGGCCAGAAGTCCGCCCGGTGGATTTCCAGGTACTGGTTGAGCACCACCATCACGGCGACCGCGACACCGAGTGCGGGCAGTGAGCGGCGCAGCAGGAGTCCGGCGAGGGTGCCGACGGCGAGGGCGCACAGGCCGTACGCCACCACCGCCGGGCCGTGGGCCGCGAACACGTCGTTGAAGGTCCAGTCGTCGCCCATCAGGTCCCGGTTCGCCGACCAGGCCCACCGGTAGACCGGGACGAAGACCGCGCCGCCCAGGACGATCAGCAGGGCGGGCAGCGCCAGTTTGACGGCCAGCCAGCGCAGCGGTGTCACGGCCTGCGTCCAGGCGAGCTGCGCGGTGCCGCTCTCCAGTTCACGGCCGATCAGCGAGCCGCCCGCCCAGGCGGCGACGGCCCAGAAGCTGTAGAGCATGAGCGTGCTGATCCAGCCGGTCGGCTCGCTGTAGTCGAGGCTGGCCCAGAGCGCGCCGCAGAAGCCGGGCGCGTTGTCGGGGCAGCGGTCCAGCGCGGCCCGGACCGAGTCCACGGTGACCGTGTTCAGCCACACCAGGCCGGCGACGGCGGCCAGGACGAAGACGGTCCACACGACCAGTGCCGTGCGGTGCAGGCGCAGCACGGTGCGGATCAGGCCTCGGTCGGCGGTCATGCGAGCCCTCCCCGGTGGTCGGCGGTGCGGTGCCGCAGCACGCGGAACGTGAGGACGGTCAGCAGGACGGCGACGGCGAGGAGGATGCCGGACGCCACGAACTGCAGGGGCCAGTAGTGCGAGGCGGGGTGGTAGTCCCGGTAGAAGCTCACGGCGTCGAGGCGGTCGAAGAGCGCGCCGCACGAGGGGTCGATGCTGCTGCCGCAGTACCGGGGGATGCCGAGGCGGTCGCCGTCGGCGGTGAGCAGGCCCTCGGCGACCCCGATGCCGGAGCCGGAGGGGCCCTCCCGCAGGCTGCTGACGCGGGTGACGGTGGGCCACAGGTGGGGCAGCGCCATGAAGATCCCGGCCCACAGGGCGGCCGTGGCGCAGACCGAGCCGACGAGCGCGGCCAGGGACCGGCGCAGCAGCAGGCCCAGCAGGGTGCCGGCGGCCAGGCCCGCCAGGGCGACGGCGACGACCACGGGGCCGCTCGCGTAGAAAGTCTCGATGCTGTACCAGGGCTTGGCGGTGTCGACGCGGCCCAGGCCCGCCGTCCACGCCAGCCGGTTCAGCAGGGCGGCGAGAGCGGTGCCGACGGTGACCAGGGCGGCCGGGAGGGCGAGCTTGGCGGTGAGCCAGCGGGTGGGGGAGACGCCCTGGGTCCAGGCGAGCCGTGCCGTGCCGCTCTCCAGCTCGCGGCCGATCAGCGAGGCGCCCGCCCACATGGCGACCAGGAAGGGCAGCGTGAGGACGGTCAGGCTCGTGTAGAGCGAGACGTCCTTGTACAGCAGGATCGCCTCCTGGTCGTAGCCGCACGCCCCCGTCGTCGGGCAGGCGTCGTACTGGTTCCAGGCCGCCGCCGAGGCGTCCGTGAGCGGTCCCCCGAGCCACAGCAGCAGGGCGGCGAGTACGACGACCAGGACCGTCCAGACGCAGAGTGCCGGGCGGTGCAGGCGCAGCAGCCAGCGGAGCCGGCGGGCTGGTGCGGCCTGGGTGCCGGGGGCGCCGGGGGCCGGTGCGGTGGCCCGGGGCGGAGTGGTCACGGTGCTCACGCGGCCTTCCCTTCGAGCCCGGACGGCGTCAGGGCCGGCGCCTGGGGGTTGCGCAGGTGTGCCAGTACCAGCTCCTCCAGGGACAGCCGGCCGCCGGCACGCCAGTCGCCGGGGAGCGGGCCCGCCGGGCGGATCAGGGCGCTGAGCTGACGGCCGGCGGTGCGGGACTCGACCACGGTGTGCGGGGCCAGGTCGGTGTCCGCGGGGACGGCCACCCGCGTGTGGGCGGCGAGGAGTTCGTCGATGTCGCCGGCCAGGCGGACCCGGCCGTCACCGACCAGCAGGAGGTGGTCACAGGAGTCCTCGAGTTCGGCGACCACGTGCGAGGACATCACGATGGTGGTGCCGTGCTCGGCCGCGTCCGCCATCAGGACGCCCATCAGCTCGTGCCGTGCCAGCGGGTCGAGGTCGGCCATCGGCTCGTCCAGGAGCAGCAGTTCGGGCCGCTTGCCCAGGGCGAGGGCGAGCGCCACGCGGGTGCGCTGGCCGCCGGAGAGGGAGCGGATGCGGGACCTGGGGTTCAGCGATCCGCCGGCCACGATCCGCTCGGCGGTGGGCTGGTCCCAGCGGCCCGGGTTGAGGTCGGCGCCCATGTCCAGGGTCTGGGCGACGGTCAGCTGCGGGTACAGCGGCTTGTCCTGGCCGACGAAGCCCACGCGGGCGCGTGCCCGGCCCGGGGTGGTGCCGAGGACGGTCACCGTGCCCTCGGTCTGGGCCAGCAGGCCGGCGGCGAGGGCGAGCAGGGTGGACTTGCCCGCCCCGTTGGGGCCGACGACGGCACACACACGGCCGGCGGGCAGCCGGAAGGCGCAGTCGCGCAGCGCCCAGGCTCCTCGGCGGCCGAAGCGCTTTCCCAGCGCGGCCGCGGCTATCGCCGTGTCGGTCATGACGGGTCTCCTTGGTCGTGCCGGCCGGGGTGGGGCTCGGCGTAGTGCTTCTCGAGTACGGCGGTGAACAGCGCGGCCACGTCGTCGCGGTCCAGCCCCGCCGTGTGGGCCCGGGCCGTCCACGCGTCCAGCTCGCCGGCCAGGGGCGAGTCGGTGGGGGCGGTGTTCAGGGCCCGGCGCACGAAGGTGCCGAGCCCTCGCCGGGCCTCGACCAGACCCTCGCGCTCCAGCTCGCGGTAGGCCTTGAGCACGGTGTTCGGGTTGATCGCGGTGGCTTCGACGACCTCGCGGGCCGTGGGCAGCTTGTCGCCCGGCTCCAGCAGGCCCAGGCGCAGGGCCTGTTTGGTCTGCTGGACGATCTGGACGTAGGTGGCCACGCCGCTGTGCCGGTCGATGCGGTAGTCGACCACTGGGGTAACCACCCTTTCACTAATTGAGTAGTGAAAGGGTGGTGGAAGGGGTGTCCGAAAGTCAAGCGTGATTGCGTGAACCGATCGGACGGGCTCGTGCGATGAGGAGACGTGAGCGAAACGAGAAGCGACGGGGAGCTGCTGCGGGCCATCGCGGCGGACGGGGACCGGCGCGCCTTCGAGGAGCTGTACCGGCGGTTCGCGCCGTGGCTCACCGCACGGCTGCGTGGCCGCTGCTCCGACGCCGGGGTCGTCGACGACGTCGTACAGGAGACGTTCCTGGCGGTGTGGCGGGGGACCGCCCGCTACCGGCAGGAGGGTGACGTGGCCGGGTGGCTGTGGCGCGTCGGGTCGCGGCGGCTGGTGGACGCGCTGCGCGGCGACGGGGCACGGGGGCGGCTGCGGCAGGCGCTGGCGCGGCTGCGGCACCGGGACGAGGCGTCCGCGGAGGAGCGCGTGCTCGCGGGGGTTGAGCACGGGGACCTCGCGGGCGCCCTGGTCCGCCTCTCACCGGAGCTGCGCGCGGTGCTCCAGGCGACGGTCATCGACGGGCTGACCACCCGGGAGGCGGCCGTCCTCCTCGGCATCCCGCCGGGCACGGTCAAGACACGGGCCATGCGAGCCCGCAAGCAGCTGCGGGAGGCGCTGGCATGAACAGGCGGACAGAGGAGACGACGGCACACCCGCGACCGACCGGGGACGGTGGCTCGCCTGGTCGGCGGGGGAGTGCTCGCGGCGGTGGCCGTGGCCGGGCGGCGGGTGCCCGCCGGTCCGGGACCGCCGGAGGTGACGCGCCGGGGCGCCCGAGGCGGAGGGTCGCTGGGGGGCTCGCGGTGGTTCCGGGGGGTGTGGATGCCGGTCGGTGGACTTCGCAGCCGTGGCTCTCGGTCGGTGCGGGTGACGTCACGCCGAGCCGCCGGGGGCGGATGGCCGACGTGGGGCTCACGGCGATCTCCGCGGGTGCGGGTGCGGGTGCGGGTGCGAGTGCGAGTGCGGGTGGGCGTGCGGGTGCCGGTCGCCCGTCGTCGGAGACTGCGGCCTCGGTGAGCGGCGGGGCGGCTCCGCGGGAGCGGGCAGGCGGGCGTGGACTCTCGGTGGTCGACGGGGGTGTCGTGGCCGGCCGGCGTGGGCGGCAGGGACAGCGTGGGCGTGACGGAGCACGGGAGGTGGCGGAATGAGCTGGCATGTGTCCGAGGAGGACCTACGGGCCTACGCGCGGGGCGAGTTGGCGCCCCCGGGGCTCTGGTCCGCCGACGCGCACCTCACCGCCTGCGCGCGGTGCCGCGGTGTGCTGGCCGACGTCAGTGATCCGGCGGCCCTCGACGCGGGGTGGGAGCGGCTCGACGCCGAACTCGACGCGCCCCGCCCGGGGCTGTTCGAGTCGCTGCTGGTCCGGCTGGGGGTCGCCGACCACATCGCGCGGCTGCTCGCGGCCACACCGGTGCTGCGCGGCTCCTGGATCGGCGCGGTCGTCGCCCTGCTGGTCATGACCGTCGTGGTGGCCAACGTCGGCCCGTCCGCCGACACACCCACGCTGTTCCTGGCCCTCGCACCGCTGCTGCCGCTCGCCGGGGTCGCGCTGTCGTACGGCCCCGCGCTGGACCCGACGCACGAGATGGCCGTCGTCTCGCCGATGCACGGCTTCCGGCTGCTGATGATCCGTACGGTCGCCGTGCTCGTCGCCGGACTCGGCCTCAACGGGCTCGCCACGCTGGCCCTGCCCGGGTACGGGCTGCGCGCCCTCGCCTGGCTGCTGCCCGCCCTCGCCCTCACCGCGACCGGCCTTGCGCTCACGCCCAGGCTCGGCCCGGTGCTCGCGCCCTCGTTGGTCGGCGGCGCGTGGATCACGCTGCTGCTGGCGGCGGAGGCGGCGGCGGGCCCGGACACAGAGGGCCCGATCGCGCCGTTCACCGCGACCGGCCAGGGCGTCTTCGCCGTGGTCGCCGCGCTCGCCGTGGCCCTGCTGTACGCGGTGCGGGACGGCTTCGACCGGGCGGGGGGAAACGCGGCATGACCGGCACCCCCGTCGACCTTGCCCTCTTCCCCCACCCTCACTTCCCCTCCCCCTCTCTCGTCCTCTTCCCCTTCCTCTTCTTCTACGGGAGTTCTGTATGACCCCCACCGTCTCCGCCTCCGGGCTGAGCCTCCGTTACGGCGGTATCCGCGCCCTCGACGACGTGTCGCTGCGGCTGACGCGGGGCGTCACCGGGCTGCTGGGGCCCAACGGGGCCGGGAAGACCACTCTGTTGCGGGTGCTGGCCACGGCCGTGCCGCCGGACCGGGGGGCGTTCACCGTGCTCGGGCACGACCCGGGCACCCCGCGCGGGCGGCAGGAGGTGCGGCGGGTGCTCGGTTATCTGCCGCAGGCCCCCGGCTTCCACCCGGACTTCACGGCCTTCGAGTTCGTCGACTACGTGGCGATCCTGAAGGAGCTGACCGACCGGGGCGCCCGGCACCGCGAGGTGCGGCGCGTCCTCGCGGAGGTGGACCTGGGCGACGTGCGCGGCCGGCGCATCAAGAAGCTGTCCGGCGGTATGCGGCAGCGGGTCGCACTGGCGGCCGCGCTCGTCGGCGACCCCGGTTTCCTCGTCATGGACGAGCCGACCGTCGGCCTGGACCCCGAACAGCGCATGCGCTTCCGGGAGTTGATCGCGCAGGCAGGGGAGGGCCGGACCGTGCTGCTGTCCACGCACCAGACGGAGGACGTGGCGATGCTCTGCAACCGGGTCGTGGTCCTGGCGGGCGGCCAGGTCCGTTTCGAGGGCACCCCCGCCGAACTGACCGCACGGGCCGCGGGCCGCGTGTGGAGCAGCACGGAACGCGACCCCGGCGCGCTGGCCGGCTGGCGCACCGGCACCGGCTCCTTCCGCAACGTCGGTGATCCGCCGCCCGGCGCCGAACTCCTCGACCCCACCCTGGAGGACGGCTACCTGCTCACCCTCGACGACGCGGGCGCGGAGGTGGCGGCAGCGTGAACACGGTCATGCAACCGGGCGACCTCCAGGCCGCCCCACCCGCCGTGCGGAGCGAATCCCGCCGATCCTGGGCGGCCGTGTTCGCCCTCGCCCGCTTCGAGGCCCGCGATCTCCTGCGGTACGCCGTGGTGCTGGTCACCCTGTTCGTCTACGTCGGCTACACCCTCTGGGGACTGCTGTCCGAACGCGAGGGCATGGACGCCTTCCCTGCCCTGCAGAACGTCGACCGGGGGACGCAGACCGCGCCGCTGCTCCTGGGCATCGCGCTGCTGGTCTGCGTCAACCGGGCCACGCTGCGCTCCCGCCGGCGCGACACCGACCGGCACTTCGACGTCCTGGTGATGGAGCCGTGGCGGCGTACGGTCGCGCACGTCCTGTCGGTCGTGCCGTTCGCGATCCTCACCGCGCTGGTGGTGCTGGGCGAGTTCACCTGGCAGGCGCTCAGGCCGGGCGCGGTGGGCCACGGGTCGGTCGCCGAACTCGCCGTCGGCCCACTGACCGTGCTGCTGTGCGGTGCGCTCGGGGTGCTGATGGCCCGGCTGGTGCCGGTCGTGTTCGCCGCGCCGGTCCTCGTGATCGGTCTCTTCACCTTCTCGGTGTTCCTGTCGGCCGGCACGGGTGACGCGGAGTGGAGCCGCTGGCTGGCGCCCGTCGTCGGTGAGACCAGCAGCGAGGCGCTGCCCTCCGACCTGATGGGGCGGCCCGCCGCCTGGCACGCCCTCTACCTGATCGGGCTCGTCCTGCTGCCGGCCCTGGGTGCCGTGCTGGTCGGCGGTGGCCGGGCCTGGCCTCTCAAGGCGGGCCTCGCGGGCGCGCTCGCCCTGGCGCTGACCGGTGCGGTCGCGCAGTCCGGGGGCGTCTCGGCGGAGCTGACCGCCGCCCGGGAGCGGGCCACCGACTCCCCGGAGAAGGAGCAGTCCTGCGTCCGGGAGGGCGCCTCGACGTACTGCGCGTTCCCGGAGTGGACCGGCCGGGCGGCTACCTGGGCGGAGACCGTCGAGCGGGTGCAGTCCCTCGCGGGCGGCTCGGCGGCGAAGCAGCGACTCCTCGTACGGCAGCGGATCGACGCCACGTACGGCCTCTCCGGCGACAGCGCGCTCGCCACGTCCACCACACCCCACCAGGTCACCGTCGGCACGCGCTGGGGCGGCAACCGCGTCCCCGAGTTCGCCTCCGCCGTGGCCTCCGTGCTGGTCGCGGGCGACGAGACGAAGGCGGGCGAGCTGTGCGACGGGCGGATGGTGACGGTGATGTGGCTGGCCGTGGGCGGCGCCGACACCCCGCTGACCGAACTCCGAAACGTCCGCCTCGACGACGCCCTGGCCGGCTCGGCCATCGTCCTCACCCCCACCAACCCGCTGTCCATGTCCGCCGGACAGACGGCGGTGGTGGTCGACCTCCTCAAGCGCCCCCGGGCCGAGGTCACGGCAGCGGTGAAGGACCACTGGAAGGAACTGACGGCTCCGGGTGTGACCACGGCTCAGGTGGCACGGGTGCTGGGGGCGGAGGTGCCCGAGGAGAGCGATGACTGTGAGGCGTGACCTGACGGAGGGGCGAGGAGCGAGGGGGAGCTGCGATGAGGGGCGGGGACGTGGAGACGGGGCGTGGTGACGAAGGGGGGCGGCGCGGGCGGCGCGTGCGGGGTGTGAGCGGGGCACTGGTGCCGGCCGTGGGACGTACGGTGCCGTGGCGGGCGCTGGGCGCGGGGGCGGTCGTAGGGCTGCTGCTGGTCGCGCTGCCGCGGCTGCTGTCCGTCGAGCCCGACCCGTGGCTGTCGCTCAACCTGCTGCGGGCCGCCGTCCTCGCCTTCGCCCTCGGCCTGGCGTTCCTGCTGGACGACCCCGCCCGGCACCTCACCACGCCCGTCACCACCCGGCGCTGGGTGCGGACGGGACTGCGGGTGGCCTGGGTCGTGCCGCCGGCCGCGCTGTGGTGGACGGCCGCGCTGGCCCTCGTACCGGAGAAGGTCCGCCCGCCGGTCGGTTCCGTCACCCTGGAGGCCGGTGCGACCGCTGTTTTCGCGCTGGCCGCGGCGGCGATGGCCGTACGGTTCGGCAACGAGCCCGAGTCGGGCCCGACGGTGGCGGCCGGCGTCCTCACCACGGCGGTCCTGGCCCAGGTGCTGCTGCCGGACCGCTGGTCCCTGTTCGTCGCCACCGGCGACCCCCGATGGGAGGCCGCCCACGAACGCTGGGCGCTGGTACTGGCGCTGGCGGCACTGGTGTGGGGGGCGTGCGGGCCGGAGCCGGTACGGCGGGGCTTCAGGTTCCTACGACGCCGGCCGACGGCGGCAGACCCGTCGGCCGCCTGACGGCAGCCCCGTAAGCCCTGAGACATGGGGAGCGCCGGCCGGCAGCCCCTACACCTCACGGGCCGCTCGGTCGGGCCACGCCAATCCTGACCGATTCGGCCCGCGCCGGGTGCTCTGGCTGGGGGCACGCTCTACTCCGGCTGCTTCGGCGCCCACTGCCCAGACGGAGTCAACGCCCGCCGCGCCGACAGGGCCGGACGGGCCGGAATCGCCGCTCGCTCCGAGTCATCGCCCGCTGCTCCGGCCGAGTCGGTCACCTCTTGGCGGACGATTCGGCCGGCGCGGGGTGCTCTGGCTGGGGCGCATGCTCTACTCCGGCTGATTCGGCGCCCACTGCCCGACGGAGTCAACGCTCGCCGCGCCGACAGGGCCGGACGGGCCGGAACCGCCGCTCCCTCGTGTCAGCGTCCGCTGCTCCGGCCGAGTCGGGTGGTGGGTGGGCACAGGCCCGGGGGTCTGGGGGCGGAGCCCCCAGTGCGGTGCGACCCTCGCCGGCCCGCCCCGCCACCGCCGAGCCCCGAGTCACGCCTCCGCCCACCCCCCGTCTCACGTCTCCGTGCGGTACATCAGATCCGTCTCGTACGTGACGAACCCCAACCGCTCGTACACCGACACCGCCGCCTTGTTGTCGGCGTCGACATACAGCATCGCCGTGGCCAGCCCCCGCCCCGCGAGATGCCGCAGCCCGACCGTCGTGAGGGCCTTGCCCAGTCCCCCACCCTGCGCACCGGGCCGTACGCCCAGGACGTACACCTCCCCGAGCCCCTCCTCCGCGTGGACCTTCGTCCAGTGGAAGCCGACCAGCTCCTCGCCCCGGAACGCGAGGAAGAAGCCCTCGGGGTCGAACCACGGCTCGGCCTTGCGGTCGTCCAGGTCCCGCTGCGTGAGCGACCCCTGCTCGGGATGGTGCGCGAACGCCGCCGCGTTGACCGCGAGCCACGCGCCGTCGTCGGCGCCGGGCACGAACGCGCGGACGGTGACGCCCTCGGGAAGCACCGGCTCGGGCAGATCCATGTCGGCCAACGGCCGCCGCATCTGCCGCAGTTCGCGGAAGAGTGTCAGACCGAGCACCTGCGCCAGGTGCCGCGCCGCGGAGTGCCCCCCGTGGGCCCACACCCGCAGCCGCTTCCCGGACGCCGCGAGCAGCGCCGATCCGAGCGCCCGCCCGTGGCCGTGGCCCCGGTGCGCGGGGTGGACGACCAGCTCGGCGGCCGGTGCCTCCACCGGGTCGGTGTCCTCCAGCTGCGCGTACCCGACGAGTTCGTCCCCCACGGACAGCAGCAGGTGGGACACGCCTGCGCGCGGACCGCCCCGCAGCTGCAACCGCCCCTGTTCGGACACCGCCTGCTGCCCGTCGCTGCGGGCCGCCTCCGCCAGCAGCCCGAGCACGGCCTCGGTCCGGTCCGGTGAGAGCGAGGAGTGGGTCTCGATCGAGCGGGAGCTGCCGGGGCGTGCGGTGTCGTCGCTGGTCATGCGTACGAGGGTAAGGGGAGGGCCCGGCAAAGTGGCGGCAAAGAAGCAACCAGGATGTAACCACGAACCCTCTGTCGCGCTACGCGCGTTGACCCTAGGCTGCGCCGGGACGGGGCCCACTTCTCACCAGAACCACAGGGGGGCGTATGCCAGCCACATCCCAGTCGCACCAGCCACGCAGACGTCGTACGTACCGTCTTCTCGCCACGGCCGCCGGTATCGCCACCGTCGGCGCGCTGGCCGCCGCGCTGCCTTCCTCGGCGAGCGCGGGCGAGAGCAAGAGCCGGCCGGGCGGTCACGCGCCGAGCCGTTACCAGGACGTGCAGCTGCTGTCCTTCAACGACCTTCACGGCAATCTGGAGCCTCCGTCCGGCTCCTCCGGCCGGGTCACCGAGCACCAGGCCGACGGCACCACCAAGACCATCGACGCGGGTGGTGTGGAGTACCTCGCCACCCATCTGCGCGAGGCCCGCAAGGGCAACAAGTACTCCGTCACCGCGGCCGGCGGCGACATGGTCGGCGCCTCCCCGCTGATCTCGGGCCTCTTCCACGACGAGCCCACCATCGAGGCGCTGAACAAGCTCGACCTGGACGTCACCTCCGTCGGCAACCACGAGTTCGACGAGGGCGCCAAGGAGCTGGCCCGTCTGCAGAAGGGCGGCTGTCACCCGACCGCCGGCTGCTACACGGACGAGGAGTTCGAGGGCGCCGACTTCCCCTACCTCGCGGCGAACGTGCTGAACGAGAAGTCCGGCAAGCCCATCCTCAAGCCGTACTGGGTGTGGAAGAAGAAGGACGTCAAGGTCGGCTTCATCGGCGTCACCCTGGAGGACACTCCGGGCGTCGTCTCCGCCGAGGGCGTGAAGGGCCTCAAGTTCAAGGACGAGGTCGAGACGATCAACAAGTACGCCAAGGAGCTGCAGCGGCAGGGCGTCAGGTCGATCGTCGCGCTGATCCACGAGGGTGGTGCCCCGGCCTCGGCGTCGTACAACTACGACTGTGACTCCCCGGGGGCCGGCGACGGCATCTCCGGCCCGATCGTCGACATCGCCAAGAACATCACGCCGCAGGTCGACGCGCTGGTCACCGGTCACACGCACGCGGCGTACGCGTGCACCATCAACGACCCGTCGGGCAAGCCGCGCACGGTCACCTCGGCCGCGTCCTTCGGCCGCCTGTACACGGACACCACGCTGACGTACGACCGTTGGACGGGTGACATCGCCCGTACGGCCGTGAAGTCCGCGAACCACGTGGTCACCCGTACCGTCCCCAAGGCGACGGACATGACCGAGCTGATCGCCAAGTGGAACACCCTCGCGGCGCCCATCGGCAACCGCGCGATCGGTCACATCTCCGCCGACATACCGAGCACCGGCACCGAGTCGCCGATGGGCGACCTGATCGCCGACGCCCAACTCGCCTACGGCAAGCAGCTCGACCCGGAGACGGACCTCGCGCTGATGAACCCGGGCGGCGTCCGGGCGGGCCTCACCTACGCGGCCAAGGGCAGCGAGGGCGACGGCGTGGTGACGTACGCCGAGGGCTTCACGGTGCAGCCGTTCTCCAACACCGTGAACCTCCAGGACTTCACCGGCGCCCAGCTGATCCAGATCCTCAAGGAGCAGGTGAGCGGCTCGAACGCGGCCGCGCCGAAGATCCTGCAGCCGTCGACGGGACTGACGTACACGCTCGACCTGACGAAGACCGGCGCGGACCGCGTGGTCACCGACACGATCAGGCTGAACGGCGCGGCCGTCGACCCGGCGGCCACCTACCGCGTCGCGACGAACAGCTTCCTCGCGGGCGGCGGTGACGGCATCACCACGCTGGGCCAGGGCACCAACGACCTGGTCGGCACCGACGACCTGACGGCCCTGGAGCAGTACCTGACGGCCAACTCCTCGGCCACCAACCCGATCGCGCCGCCGGTGACGAACCGGATCACGATCGTGCAGTAGAGCGCGAGCATCGCGGGGGAAGATCGTGAGCTGAGTCGCATAACCCGGGCTCAGGTTGCGGACAGGGGAGGTGCGCATGGTCGGATGGATCGATGCGTACCTCCCCCCACCACACAGCGACGCATCCTTACTCGGACCCTTACGAGGAACTGGGCGCTCTCGACGACGGCCCCCTGGAGGAGATCCTCCATGAGGAGTTCCGCCAGGAGGACGTCGACGGACGACAGGGGGAGGCCGGGGACGACGACTGGTCCCCGCCCAACCACCGCCGGGGCGGCCGGCGCCGTAGGCACGGCCGTTTCTCCGGGCTGCCGTTCGCGCTGAAGGCGGTGGTGGGCCTGGTGGTCCTCGCCTCGTTCCTCGCCCTCGGCGACCGCTGGGCCGTGCTGTACGCCGAGCACCGGGCGGCGGGCGCACTCAAGGACCGTCTGAAGCTGACCGCCGCACCCGAGGTGGAGATCGGCGGTTTCCCCTTCCTGACGCAGCTCGCCGACCGGCGTCTGGACGCGGTGAAGGTGACCGTCCCGGACGTGGCGGCCGACCGCGTCACCCTGGCCGCGGTGTCGGCGACGGCACGGGACGTACGGCTGCACGGTGACGGGCCGACTTCGGTGAGCGGGGCCCGCGTTCCCCGACTGGACGGCGACGTCCTGCTCTCCTTCGCCGACATGAACCGTGAACTCGGCGCGTCCCAGGTGACGTTCACGGGTGCCGGCCGGGACCGGATCCTGGCCCGCGGCACGCTGCCGGTCGCCGGACACGACCTGCGGATGCGGGCCGACGTCCGCATCGGGCGCAACGGCGACCAGGGCATCGCCACCCGGATCGACGGGATGCGCCTGAACATCGGTGACCTGGCGACGTACCGGCCCGGTGCCCGCGCCTCGGAGGGCCTGCACCTGACGCCGCAGTCCGCCGCCCGGGTGGCGCGTGAGACCCGCAAGGTGCGGGCGCTGCTGGCGGTGCCGTCCGTCGTACGGCGCATGGGGGTGCCCGACACGACCGTCCGCGCGGCGCTGCGTGACGAGGACCGGCTCGCCGCCCTGACCGGATCCCCGCGTTTCGTCCGCCAGGCCATGCGGGTCAACCTCCTCGACCTGGCCCTGGCCCATCCCGAGGTGCTCGACCGCCTGGGCTTCGACCCGGCCCTCCTCGACGCCCTCTCCCGGCTCACCCGCCCGGTCCTCGCCGACCAGCTCTCCCTCGGTTTCCGGCTGCCCGAGCTGCCGAGCGGCGAGCTGCGGCTGCGGGACGTGCGGGTGGAGAAGGAAGGGGTCCGGGTCCGGCTGACCGGAGCCGGCCTCACGGTGGGGAACTGAGCGGCCACCGCCGTCATAAATTCTGTGTGATTCCCTCTGGGGTTCCCTGAAGCGTCTGAAAATCCTCTCAGGCGCAATTCATTGAGGTCTCAGCGGAATTGGCGTGCTCGGACTCTCGTGTCCCGTAGTGTTTTCCATGTCGACAGCGAACGACGCAGAAGCAAACACTACGAAGGAGAGTCACATGAGCTTCCACAAGATCGCCCCCGTCAAGAAGGCCCGCAAGGCCGCTCCGGCGCCCAAGAAGGCTGCGAAGAAGGTCGCCAAGAAGGTCACTCCGCCGCGTCGCCCGGTGACCCATAAGGGCTGACAAAGACTTCACCTAAGTAAATCAAATCAATTCAAAGGTAATTGCAGCAGGTTGGTCGAAGGACTGTTGCAGAACCGCAGCGGAAAGGGAAACAGACATGAGCTTCCACAAGATCGCCCCCGTCAAGAAGGCCCGCAAGGCCGCTCCGGCGCCGAAGAAGACCGCCGGCAGGCCCGCGCCGAAGAAGGCCGCGCTGAAGCGCCGCCCGGTCGCCAGGGGCTGAGCCGCCACACCGTGAGGCGGGGCCACCGGCCGACGAGCACCCACGCTCGCGCCGGGGGCCCCGCCTCGGCCATGTCCGCGGTGAGGCCGTACGCACGTACGGAAAGAGGAGTCGACGATGAGGGAAGTCCGTGAGGCCTTCCGCCGTTTCTGGCCGCTGACGCGCGGCGACCGCGGGTGGCTGCTGGCGATCATCGCCTGCGTGGTGGTGTCCGCGCTCGCCGAGACCGCCTCGATCCTGCTGTTCGCGCAGCTCACGGACAACGCCCTGAAGGCCGGCTCGCTCGCCGCCTTCTGGGGCCCGGCCGGCGCCTGGCTCACCGTCGCCGTGCTCGGCGCGATCGTCGGCTACCTCGGCAACTCCCTCGCCACCTGGACCGCCGAGAGATTCGTCCTGCGGCTGAGGGCGGGCGTGTTCCGGCACGTCCAGGACCTCCCCCCGCACTTCTTCCAGAAGCACCGTCAGGGCGACCTGGTCGAGCGGCTGACCGGAGACGTGGAAGCGATCGAGCAGATGGTCGTGTCAGGCGTCGTGGGCACGGTGTCCGCGGCCTTCTCCGCCGTCTTCTACGCGGCCGCCGCGTTCTGGCTCCGCTGGGACCTGGCCCTCGTCACCTTCGTCCTCGCCCCTCTCTTCCTCCTCGCCGCCCGCCGTTTCTCCGGCCGCATCAAGGAGGCCTCCCGGGACGAACGGGTCGCCGACGGCGCGATCACCTCGGTGGTCGAGGAGTCCCTCGGCAACATCGTCCTCACCCAGGCGTACAACCGCCAGGCCGACGAGGCGAAACGCCTCGACCGCGAGGCCCGCGCGTGGATGCGGGCTTCGGTGCGCGGTGCCCGGCTGAGCGAGATGTACGAGCAGTTCGTCGAGGTCGTCGAGACGCTCTGCGTCCTCACCGTGATTGGTCTGGGCGTCTGGGAGATCTCGGCCGACCGCATGACACTGGGCCAGCTCCTCGCCTTCGCCGCCTTCGTCGGCTACCTCTACCCGCCGGTCCGCAACCTCGGCCAGCTCGGCCTCACCCTCACCGCGGCGACGGCGGGCGCGCAGCGTCTGGGCGAGATCCTGGACGCGCGGCCCTCCGTGGCCGACCCGGACGACCCGGTGTCCGCCTGGCCGGTCCGAGGCTGGGTCGGCTTCCACGGCGTGACCTTCCGCTACCCCGACGCCTCCCGCGACTCCCTGGACGACGTCCACTTCACCGCCGCCCCCGGCGAACTGGTGATCGTCACGGGCCCGAGCGGCGCCGGCAAGTCCACCCTGTCGAAGCTGCTGACCCGCTTCTACGACCCCTCGGCGGGCGCGATCACCCTGGACGGCGTCCCGCTCACCCGGCTCCCCCTGGACTTCCTGCGCGAACACATCGCCCTCCTCCCCCAGGAGACGCTGATCCTCAACGGCACGATCCGCGACAACATCGGGTGCGGTCGCCCGGGCGCGAGCGACGCGGAGATCGAACGCGTCGCCCGTTCCGCCGCCGCGCACGACTTCATCACCGCGCTCCCCGAGGGCTACGACACCCTGATCGCCCCCGGCACGGCCGCCCTCTCCGGCGGCCAGCTCAAGCGCCTCACCATCGCCCGCGCGATGCTCCGTTCCGCCCCCGTCCTCGTCCTCGACGAACCCACGGCCGGCCTCGACTCGGTGGCCGCCCGCCAGGTCGTCCAACCCCTGCGCCACCTCATGTCCACCCGCACCACCCTCATGATCACCCACGACCTGAGCCTCGCCCCGGACGCCGACCGCGTCCTGGTCGTGGACGACGGACGTCTGGTGGAGGCGGGGACCCACGCGGAGTTGGTGGCGCGGGGCGGCGTGTACGCACGGCTGGCGGGGCCGATGCCGGGGGCGCTGGGGGCGCCGGGGGCCCCGGACGACACGTTGACGTTGCGGTGGTGAGGGGTGGGGTGGGCAGGCCTGGCCCCCTCCTCACGCCCGGCTGTGAGGGATGCGTTCGCCGCGGCTGACCGCGATCCTGAGGAGGTCCGCCAGGGACTCCGCCGCCCTGGTGAGCGCGAAGCGCACGGCTCGCTCGCCCGCCCTGGGGTCGGCCAGTACGGCTCTGGCGCCCGCGAGCACCTGTTCGCCCGAGTCCAGTTGGGCTGCCTCCAGGTCGTCGGCGAGCTGCGAGAGTCTCCTGTGGTCGCCGTCGGTGCTGAGGTAACAGGGGTTGCCTTCGGGGGTCGTCCAGGGCAGCAGGCGGAGGCCGTCGGCGGTACGCGGGTGTTCGGACGTACTCACGCGGAGACCTCCATCCCGTGGATGTGGCGCGGCCCCACGTCGACGCCGTGGACGGCGAGCCAGAGGGCTCGGCGGCGCTGCCGCTGGAGCCTGCGCTCGTGGCGTTCCGCCGGGGTGAGGAGGTACGGGCGTACGAGCGGTGTGTCGGGCTCGAAGGGGTGGGCGTCGAGGGTGAGTCCGGCAGGTTGCGGCTGTCCTTGCGCGGCGGGACAGGTCGGCCCGACGGCTCGGTGCCGGCCTCGTGCGGGCAGCAGACCCCGCACGATCGCCAGCAGCAGCAACTCGCACAACCCCGCGATGTGTTCCCTCATGGACGGCGCTCCCTAACGGTCTGACGAGCGGTGATTACCGTTCGTGCCTCGATCGTCACTGCTCGCACGTACGCTGCGGAAGGGGTCAGGTGTTGTCTGGCGCCCCAGACAACGGGGAGGGGTGACGTGGACGAACACGTTGACGCGCAGGGTGAGTCGGGGCGCGCGGTGCTGGGGCGGACGCTGCGGTTCCTGCGGGAGAAGGAGGGCAAGTCCCTGGGGCAGCTGGCCGACGAGACGGGGTACGACAAGAGCTACCTGAGCCGTCTGGAGTCGGGTGAGAGGCTGTCCAAGGTGACGGTCATGCAGGACCTGGACGGGTACTACAGGGCCGGTGACCTGCTGGTCAGCCTCTGGAGACTGGCTCGGATCGACGCCTTCAAGGACAAGTACAAGAAGTACATGGGGCTGGAGGCGACGGCGCGGATCATCTACGTGTACACGCCGGACGTGCCTGGACTCCTTCAGACCGAGGACTTCGCCCGGGAGGTGTTGTCTGAACCCCAGACAACACCTGGCAACGCCGAAGTACTTGAGGAGCAGGTGGCTGCCCGTGTAGGGCGACAACTGCTGCTGAGCAGGGATTCGGCGCCCGGCGTCCGCTTCGTCATCGACGAATCCGCCTTCCGTCGTCCATCGGCCAGCGCGGAGACGTGGGAGCGTCAGCTGACGCACATCGTGGCCGTCGCGCAGTGGCCCAACGTCGCCGTCCAGGTGCTGCCGTTCACCGCCGGGCGACATGACCTCATGGGGAGAGGCTCGCTGACTCTGCTGTGGCAGGCCGACGGAAGTGCCGTTGCCTACACGGAAGGCAACACCAGTGGTCTTCTCATGGACGATCCGGAGGACGTCCTGCGTCACCGTTTGTCCTACGATCGCCTGCGGGATCTGGCGCTGCCCCCGTCGGACTCGCTGACGTTCATCAAGGACGTACTGGAGGAACACAGATCATGAAGCAGACCCCCGACCTCAGCACCGCCGCCTGGCGTAAGTCGAGCTACAGCGACGGGGGAGCGAACAACTGCCTCGAGGTCTCCGACGGCCACCCCGGCCTCGTCCCCGTCCGTGACAGCAAGTTCCCGCACGGCCCGGTGCTCCTCGTCGGGGCCACCCCCTGGGCGTTGTTCGTGACGAAGGTCAAGGGTGAACCGGCGTCCCCTTCAGCCGCCTGAGCAGATACACCCCCGCTGTCGACACCAGCGCAGCCATGCATGCGATGAAGACGAGGCCCGCCCCCTCCAGGCCGAGTGGGTCAGCGAGGAGTCCCACGCCGATCACCGGGACCGAGATGCCGGTGTACGCCACCACGAACAGCGTGGAGATCACGGACGCGCGGTGGTCGGGGGGTGACGCCTCGGCCACCGCGGACAGCGCCCCGCGGAACGCCAGCCCCTGTCCGCCGCCGCCGACGGCCGCGCTCAGGACGACCAGCACCAGCAGGTCCCACCGCAGCGCGCCCGCGAGCAGGGCAAGACCGGCGAAGAGGCCGGCGCAGCCCAGCGGCAGTGAGCGCCGCACGCCGACGCGGCCGACCGCCAGTTGCCCCGCGGTCGAGGCGAAGAAGGCGAGGGCGACGACGAGTCCGCTGACGGCGTGGTTGTCGACGTCCAGGGACTGGGCGAGGAAGGCGGGGCTGACCGAGGTGAAGACGCCGAACAGGGCGAACCCCACGAAGGAGGCGATCGCCGCGGGCGCGAACACCGCCCGCACCTGCGGGGGCAGGCCGGGCCGTTGCGGCCGTACGGTGCTCGGTGGGCGTCGCTCGCGGACGGTCTCCGGCAGCCACAGCAGGATCGCGGCCGAGCCGGCGATCAGCGCGAGGTGGACGAGGAACGGCAGGTACAGCGGCCACGGGGCGTACTGCGCGAGCGTCCCGGCGAGCAGCGGACCGCAGCCGAGCCCGCCCATGTTGGCGGCGGTCGCCACGAAGGTGGCCCGGGAGGCCCCGCCGTACGGCGCCAGCTCCAGCACGTACACCGTGGCGGCGCCCGTGAACAGGCCGGCCGACAGCCCCGACAACAGCCGCCCGGCGTACAGCCAGCCGAGCCCGGTGGCGCACAGGAAGCAGACGGCGCTCGCCGCGGCGCACCCGAGGCCCGCGAGCAGCACCGGCCGTCTGCCCACGGCGTCCGAGGCGTTGCCCGCCAGCAGCAGCACGCCGATGACCCCGAAGGCGTACACGGCGTACACGACGGTCACCGTCAGCTCGGAGAAGCCGAGCTTCTCCTGGTAGAGGCCGTAGAGCGGGGTCGGCAGCGTGGTCCCGGCCATGCACACGGCGAACACCGTGCCGCCGAGCAAGCACTGGCGCCATCCTCGGCGGTCACCGTCCATGGGGTCGAAGGTAAGCGCACCCGGCGACCGCACCGCTGCGGCGCCTCCCCGGCGCGCCGCCGGTACCGGCTCCGAACGAGTGGACTCGTCGGGTGCCGTGCGGAAGGAAGAGCTTGGTCCGGGGGAGTGGATGGTGACCTTGCCGTCCGAGCCCCCGACCTGTGACCCGGAAGAGGCGCCCTGCCATGCGACGCACCCCCTCCCGCCGTCTGTTCGCCGCCGCGTTGCTCGTGGCGTCCGTGCTGGCTCCGATGGCGGCGGCCCCCGCCACGGCCGTCGACACCGCGGGCGTCCAGCGGTACGACCAGGACGACTGCCCGCAGCACGGCCTCGGCCCCGAGCTGACCGCCCGGCTGGACAAGGCCGTCAAGGACGTCCGCAAGCAGGCCGGAATCCCCGGTGTCGTCGTCGGACTGTGGATGCCGGGCAAGGGAAGCTACGTCCGCGCGACCGGGGTCGCCGACACCGAGACCCGCAGGCCGATGACCACCGACCTGTTCACGCGGATCGGCAGCGAGACCAAGACCTTCACGGTCACCGCGCTGCTCAAGCTGGTCGACGACCGCCGGGTCGGGCTGGACGACCCGATCTCCGCCTACGTCCGGGGCGTGCCGAACGGTCACCGGATCACCCTGCGGCATCTCGCCGAGATGCGCAGCGGCCTCTTCCCGTACACCGAGGACCCGGACTTCGTGCACGATCTGCTGAGCGACCCGAGCCGCTCGTTCACCCCGCGGGAGGTGCTCGCGTACGGCTTCAAGCACAAGAACACCTTCAAGCCGGGCGCGGAGTTCCAGTACTCCAACAGCAACCTCGTGCTGCTCGGCCTGGTGATCGAGAAGGTGAGCGGCATCAGGGCCGGCGACTTCATCGAGCAGCGGGTGCTGCGCCCGGCCCGTCTGCGCCACACGCTGTTCCCGACCGGCCCCGAGTTCCCCGAGCCGCACGCGCGCGGCTACACGAACCAGACGCTGAGCGGTGAGATCGAGGACTCCACGGACTGGAACCCCAGCTGGGCCTGGACGGCCGGGGCCATGATTTCGAACCTGCACGACCTGCGCCGCTGGGCGAGGATCGTCGCCACCGGGACGCTGCTCAGCCCCGAGACCCAGCGGGAGCGGCTGAGGATGCTGCCGACGGGTTACCCCGGCACGGGCTACGGCCTCGGCATCTTCGAGAGCGGCGGCTGGATCGGACACAACGGCTCCATCCCCGGCTACGAGAGCGTGACCGTCTACCTGCCGTCGAAGAAGGCCACCCTGGTGATCCTGCTCAACACCGACGTCACCTACGAGGGTCAGGAGCCGTCCTCACTGGTCGCCCGCGCGGTCACCGAGATCGTGACCCCGGACAACGTCTACGACCGCCCGATCCCCCCGCAGTAGACCCCGGATCAGCTCTCCCGGAGGTGCCGTGGCACCTGGGACTCCCAGCGGAGGTTGAGGAGCGTGGCGAGGGCGGCGAAGGAGGCCAGCGGGACGCACAGGAGAAGAAGGAACGGGCGGGGTGTCCGGTCGGTGGCCAGCTGGACGACGAGTACCCCGAGCATGGCGAGGAAGACCAGCAGTGAGCCCACGTAGGCCCGCCACCAGGCCCTGCGCCGGCCGGCCCGCCGCCGGATCCGCGCCTCCACCTCGGGGCGCCGCTCCCAGTCTGTGCCCCGGTGCCGGGCGACGGCCGCACGCAGGTCCGCCACCTCGGCGCCGAGCGCCTCCAGCTGCAGGTCGTCGACGTGGGGAAGGAAGTGGCGGCGGCCCTCGGTGTCGTAGAGCCAGGCGAGCCGTTGGGGCTGCAGGAGACCGTGCCGGTGCGGGTTGTCCTCGACGCGGATGTCGTACACGTCGTGCCAGGCCCGGCGGCGCACGCCCACGGGCAGGCGGACGGTGACCCCCTCCGCCCCCGTGGACGTGCTGCCACGCCGCTGGTACAGCAGCCCCAGCACGACGAGCACCACCATGAGTACGGCCAGGGCGGGCTTGACCCACACCGGCAGACCGGAGGCCCGCGTCAGCTGGAACAGGCCGTTCAGCGAAATGATCCCGAGGAGCACGTACCAACTGCGCGGCACGGGCCTGCGCCGGCCGTACTCCCGCTCGATCCCGCCGCCGACGCCGTCAGCCATGACATCCTCCCGCAGTGCGCGGAACAGGCGCGCGACCGGGGAGATCGTACGGCCGGCCGCCCGATTCCCGGCAGGGGACCGGAGGTCAGGACGCCGACGGAGTCCAGTCGCCGAGCCAGTCCGCGACCTCCTGGCCGGCGGCCTGCGCGTCGGTCAGATGGGGCCGCTCGGTGCTCGCGGCCCCCGCTCCCGCGCCCTTGTTCATGTACTCGGCGAAGCGGTCGTTCTTCCAGGAGAAGCCGCTCATGTCGGTCCAGGGGGTGGTGCGGATCGCGGCGCTGAGGGTGGTGTTGCGGACCGTGGTCTGCGGGTCGAGGCTGGCGTCGCCGCCGGCGTGCCAGGGGCGGCCCAGGTAGAAGGTGCGGTCGGAGACGCTGCCGTTCACCGTGGAGTTGGCGATCAGGATGCCCTTGCGGTTCGCGGCCGTCGAGGGGGCCGTGACGTAGCCGGCCGAGGTGCCGTTCCAGCGCTTCTTGAGGGTGATGACCGACCCGTCGATGACGGCGGTGGCCCGGCCGAAGATGAAGTCGACGTTGCCGACGATGTAGGAATTCTTCATGTAGACCCGGCCGAGCCGGTCCTTGGCGGCCGTGTCCAGCAACAGCGTGTCCTGGTCGCCCTCGACGATGATCGAGTCCAGGAAGACCTTGTCGGAGGCGGTGCGCAGGGCGACGGCCTGGTGGCCGGAGATGGACTGGTTGGCGGCCTCGTCGAAGTTGTTGGAGATGGTCAGGTTGCGGGCCTGGAAGTCGTCGGCCTCGACGGCCACGGTGGCGCTGCCCCCGGTGCCGTAGGTGCCGGAGCCGTCCGGCTTCGGGGTCCCGGCCGCGTTGTTGTAGACGATCACCGTGTCCTTACGGCTGCCGCCGGTGCCCTGGATGGTGACGTGCGGCTTGTTGGAGGGGACCTTGACGAGTTCGCGGTACGTGCCCGGCTTGACCTGGATCACCACCCGCGCGGGGTTGTTCGCCGGTACGGCGTTCACCGCGGCCTGCACGGTCGAGTACTGGCCGCTGCCGTCCTTGGCCACGGTGAGCGTGGTCGCCGCCGCCGCCTTCGTGGTGGCCGTCGTACCGATCGAACCGCGCGGTCCCACACCCGACTTGAGCAGTGCGGGCACGTCCGCCGTCTTGTCGGGCGTGTAGGCGTAGTACGCCTTCGGGTCGAAGGCCGTGCCGCCGCTCTCGTTGCGCCCGGTCGTGGAGACGAACGTGTTGCCCTTCTGGACGATGCTCGCGGTGCTGTCCTTGATGACGGGGTTGTTCATGCCCTGGAAGTAGGAGTTCTCCAGGAGCATCCTGGTCGCGCCGCGCGAGTAGTTGCCGTACGAGGACTTGATGGTCGTCCCGGCGACGTCCTCCAGGAAGTTGTTGTAGAGGTGCGCGTGGGCCGCGTTGTCCGTGGAGGGGTTGCGCTGCTCGGTCTCGCGGATCCAGTTGTGGTGGATCGTGATGTCGGTGACGACGTTCTCGGTCCAGCCGATACCGAAGGCCTTGTTGTCGTTGCTCAGCTTGTTCCAGGAGACGGTCACGTAGGTGCTGTCCTTGCGGACGTCGATGAGCCCGTCGGCCATGTTCCGCAGGTCGTTGTGGTCGATCCAGACGTGGTGGGCACCGTCCATCTGCACGGCGTCGAAGTCGTGGTCCTTGTCGTTCCACACACCCTGGTACGCGTCCCGGATGGTCAGGTTCCGGATGATCACGTTGTGGACGCCGGAGCCGAGGAAGAAGCCGCCGCCGACGATGTGCCCCGATGTCCCGGACCCGACGATGGTCTTGTCGGACTTGACCTTGATCTCCTTGCCGACGGGGTCCATGTTGATGGTGGCGGCGACGACGATCACGTACGGCTCGGTGGCGGTCGCGTACTTCTCGAGATCCGCGAGCGTCTTCACGGTGACGGTCTTGCCGTCCCGTCCGCCGTAAGTGCCGTTCTGACCGAGGGCGTTGACGGAGGCGAAGCCGTCGGCGGTGGCGGTCGCCCAGGCGGGTGCGGCGGTGGCGGCGGAGGCCGTTCGCTGGGCGTCCTCGCCGAAGACGCCGAAGTCCGTGCCGTAGGCGAGAGTTCCGGCGGCGGTCAGCGCCAGGGGGACGCCGACCGCCAGCGCGGACTTCCTCCTGCGGTGGCGGGGCTTGCTGCGGGTTTCACTCACGATGGCTTCCGATCGGGTCAAGTGACGGGGGGCGAGTCACTTGCTCGTCGGAGCTGGTGGGGAAAAGGTTGCCGCGCGGTCCGGATCAGTGGGGCCTGGCCCCGGTCCGGATCAGTGGGCGTGGCCCCGGTCCGGATCAGGGGGGCCTGTCCCGGTCCGGATCAGGCGCAGGTCTTCGGGTCCAGCTTCTGCTCCCACTTGTCCTCACGGCCGTCGGGCTGTCCGTTGGGCAGGAGCTTGTCGGCGGTGCCGTCGATGTAGTAGCCGTAGGAGTAGACCGTCTTCCAGTCGGCGTCCCGGCCGCGCCAGGTGCTCACGGTGGCCTTGTCGCCGTTCCCCCTGTCCCAGCTGTAGTCCTCCACCTGGAAGACCGGGTTGACGCGCACCACACGCTGGTACGGCGTCCAGGTCACGGCGACCTGGGCGCACGGCGGGATCGTCTTCTCGCTGCGGCGCTCGAAGGACGAGGTCTTCTCCCAGCCCCACTCGTAGCCGAAGCTGCCGCCCGCGGTGCCCGAGAAGATGCTCTTGGCGACGGAGAGGCTGATCGAGGCGCCGACGCTCTTCTTGGCGAACGTCTTGGTGCTGTAGCTGCTGACGAACGTCTCCTTGTCGTCCTTCGAACCC
Organism: Streptomyces resistomycificus; assembly: GCF_001514265.1. Lineage (GTDB taxonomy): Bacteria > Actinomycetota > Actinomycetes > Streptomycetales > Streptomycetaceae > Streptomyces > Streptomyces resistomycificus. The sequence goes on from NZ_KQ948992.1 coordinate 59,217, forward strand.
CGGTTGCCGATCCAGGGGGAGACACGGACCGGCTCGCCCTTGGTGGACCAGGTCGAGGCCTGCGCGTAACCGCACCAGCCGCGGAAGACCTCCCACGGTCCGACGGGTATCCACAGCGGGGCCACGTCCCGCAGGTACTCGTCGTGGGTCTTGAACTCGCCGGTCTGGACGTTGTAGGCGCCGTAGACGCCGGTCAGGCTGGTCTCCTGGCCGCAGAGCCGCTCGATCATCAGGTCGGTGTCCCCGGGGTCCGTGCCCCGGATGTTCATCGCGCCGCCCGGGCCGTTGCCGGCGGCCTGCGCGGAGCCCGTGCCGGCCAGCAGACCGGTCAGGGCGAGGACGGTGGAGGCGGTGATCAGAGCGCTTTTCTTCAGCGTCGATTTGCGAATGAGTCGCATGGGGCTCACTCCAGATTGCTGTGCACGGGCACCAATAGGTACCTGTCTGACAGCCAGGAAGGTCTCAGAGTACTGACGGGTAGGGGCGAGGATGCGGTGAGGATGACAGGACATCGACAGCAAGCGGGGGCGTCTGTCGTTCTTTGTCCGTTTCCGCTTTACGTAAGCAACTGAGCCAATTCGTCGGCGAAGCGGACGAGCCAGTCCCGTTGCCGGCCTCCCCGGGCGACCCGGAACCCGTGCCGCCGGCCGTGGAACGCGGCCTGGACGGCGTGGAACTGGGCCCACCGCCGGACCCGTTCACGATCCACCTCCGCCGCCTCGGCGAAGACGTCCAGGGCGCGGTGCGCCGCCTTGGGCAGGTCGTCGGCCTCCAGCAGGGCGAGGGCACGGGACTTGAGCAGGGTGCCGCCGTCGTAGGCCGGGTCTCCGACGTATCCCTTGGGATCGACGGCCAGCCACGGCTCGCGGTCGGCGCGCAGGATGTTCCGGGCGTGCAGGTCGCCGTGGATGACGGTCTGCGGCTGGACGCGGCCCAGCTCGCGGATCGTCGCGAGGGCGGCGTCCAGCGTGCGGGCGGGCATGTCGTGGGTCAACTCCCGTGCGTCGGCGCGCAGGTCCCGCTCCCACGCGTCGGCCCGGTCCCGCAGCCGGGGCAGTGCGGGCGGGGCGGGCACGGCCAGGCGGCGGTTGAGCCGGCCGGCGACGGTGACGATCACGTCCTCGTTCCCGGTCTCGGCCTCCGCCAGGGTTTGCGGGTGGGCCCGCTCCAGGAGCATGGCGAACCGTTCGTCGTCCCGCTCGTACAGCAGGACGGCACCCCGCCCGCCCCACGCGGCGAACGCGTCAGGCTCGTGGACGTTGCCGGGATGCGGGAACGACACCTTCAGCACGGCGGCGGTCCCGGACGCGAGCCGCCGCACGGGCACGATCAGACCGACGCCCCCGTGCCCGGTCTCCCCGTCCGGCACGCACTGCCAGCGCTCCAGCAACTCCGCGACACGATCCGGCAGTTCGGCGATCCAGGCCGCTCCCGCCGATCCCTCGCGCTCGACGGTGGTGCGTACGAACGTCTCCGGTACCGCGATCATCCGGGCACCCTACGCGAGTCACTCGGCGGCGGGGAGCGCCGAACGCGGAGGGCCTGCCGGCGGCTTGGGGGCTTCCGGGGCTTCCGGGGCTTCCGGCGGAGGCGTCGGCGCCCCCGGCAGTCGTACGGTCGCCACCGTGCCGCCGCCCTCCGCGCGGGCCAGCGAGACCTCGCCGCCGGCCTGCTGGACGGTCCGGGCGACGATCGACAGGCCGAGACCCGAACCGGGCAGGGCGCGGGCGCTGGGGGAGCGCCAGAAACGGTCGAAGACGTGCGGGAGATCCTCGGCGGGGATGCCGGGACCGTGGTCGCGGACGGTCAGCACACCCTGGGCGAGCCGCACCTCGACGGAGCCGCCCTCGGGGCTGAACTTCACCGCGTTGTCGAGGATGTTGACCACCGCGCGCTCCAGCGCCGCCGGTTCCGCCCGCACGTACCAGGGCTGGACGTCGGCGGTGATGGTCAGCTCCGGGCCGCGCAGCCGTGCCCTGCGCAGGGCCGACTCGACGGTGTCCTCCAGCGCGACCACCTGGACCCGCTCACCCCGCTGCCCCTCCGAACGGGACAGCTCCTGGAGGTCGCCGATGAGGGCGGCCAGTTCCGTCATCTGTGCCTTGACCGAGGCGAGCAGGGCCCTGCGGTCCGCCTCCGGGATCGGGCGCCCGGTCTCCTCGCTGCGGGTCAGGAGCTCGATGTTGGTACGGAGGGAGGTGAGGGGGGTGCGCAGCTCGTGCCCGGCGTCGGCGATGAGCTGCTGCTGGAGTTCGCGGGAGCTGGCGAGGGAGGAGGTCATGGAGTTGAACGAGCGGGAGAGCCGGGCGACTTCGTCCTCGCTCGCGTCCTCGACGGGGATGCGGATGCTCAGGTCCTCGGTCCGGGCCACGTGCTCGACGGCCTCGGTGAGCTTGTCGACGGGGCGCAGACCGGTGCGGGCCACCATGAGACCGGCGGCCCCGGCACCGATGACGCCGATGCCGGAGACGAGGAGCAGGATGAGGGCGAGTTCGTTGAGGGTGGACTGGGTGCTCTTGAGCGGTACGGCGATGAGGAGGGCGCTGTCCTTGACGACGTACGTGCCGTCGCCGCCGTCGACCACGAGAGCGGTGGTCAGGATGCGCACGGCGTTGCCGTCGCTGTCGACCCCGTTGCGGAACTCTCCCTCCCCGAGCTGAGGCTTCTTGGCCACCTTCGTGTCGCTGTCGGTGACCTTCACCAGTGCTTGGGAGGTGCCGTAGAGGCAGGCCTTGCCGTTCGACTGGACCAGCTGGGAGTAGCCCTTGAAGCGCGGGCCGAAGGGGAAGGCCTCGGACGGCGTCTGGGCGCAGTTGTTGAGGGCGGCGGCCACCTGCCCCGCCGGCTGCGGGCGGGAGGCGCCCGACTCCAGGTCGGCGTTCAGCTCGCCGTACAGCTTCCCCTGCACGATGAACCAGCAGGTGACCGACACCGCCGCCACCGCGAACGCCACCGCCGCAGCGACCAGCATCGACAGTCGCGCCCGGATCGGCAGGGAGCGGAACCGGCGTGCCACCCTGTTCACTCCGCGCCGCCCTGCCTCAGTACGTACCCCACACCACGGACCGTGTGGACGAGCCGGGGCTCGCCGCCCGCCTCGGTCTTGCGGCGCAGGTACATGACGTAGACGTCGAGGGAGTTGGAGGAGGGCTCGAAGTCGAAGCCCCAGACCGCCTTGAGGATCTGCTCACGCGTGAGGACCTGGCGCGGGTGGGCGATGAACATCTCCAGCAGCGTGAACTCGGTACGGGTCAGCTCCACCGGCCGCCCGGCCCGGGTGACCTCCCGTGTCGCGAGGTCCATGCGCAGGTCGGCGAAGGTGAGGGCGTCGTCCGCCTCGACCGCGCCCGCCGAGGCCGCCGCCGCGTAGGAGCTGCGCCGCAGCAGCGCGCGGACCCGGGCGAACAGCTCGTCGAGTTCGAAGGGCTTGACCAGGTAGTCGTCCGCGCCCGCGTCCAGACCGGTCACCCGGTCGCCGACCGTGTCCCGGGCCGTCAGCATCAGGATCGGCGTGGTGTCGCCCGCCCCCCGGATGCGGCGCGCGGCGGTGAGGCCGTCCATGCGCGGCATCTGGATGTCCAGGACCAGCAGGTCGGGCTGGTACGCGGTCGCCTTCTCCAGGGCGTCCGCGCCGTCGACCGCGACCTCCGTGTCGTATCCCTCGAAGGCGAGGCTGCGCTGGAGGGCTTCGCGCACCGCCGGCTCGTCGTCGACGATCAGGATGCGGTGGGTGTCACGGTCGCCGTCGGCGGGGCTCATGGGCTTCGGATTCCTCGGGTGCGGTGGGACGACAAGGGGGCTGGGGGTGCTGAACGCTTTCAGCCTCGCATGTTTCCCGGCTGGCGCTGAAGGAGGAGCCGGTGAACAGCTCCGTGGGCGATCAGGCGCGTGCGCGGCGGCGGCGGCTGCGGGCGGCACCGGCGCGGCGGCCCGCGCCGTGCGCGACGGCGGCCACCTCGGGCGCCCGCGCGGTCACCGGCGCGTGCAGCTCGTACGCCACCTCGAGGGCCAGGACGAAGCCGGCCGGGTCGGTGTCGGCGGCGGTGTGCGAGACCTGCTTGATCATGACGTACTCCCTCTTGGTCGGGAAGGCTCAGTTGTCGGAGCCGCCGGCCCGCAGTGTGGCCAGGTCGGACTTGACGGTGTTGATCGGGATGGAGAAGCCGAGGCCCGCGCTGCCGGCCGTCGACGAGTCCGAACTGGCGGAGTACATCGCGGAGTTGATGCCGATGATGTTGCCGTTCATGTCGATCAGCGCGCCGCCGGAGTTGCCCGGGTTGAGGGACGCGTCCGTCTGGATCGCCTTGTACGTCGTCGTCGACGAACCCGTGTCGCCGTTGAACTGCTGGCCGCCGAACTCGAACGGCCACTGTCCGCCGCCGCCCTGGCTCTGGCTCTGGCCCTCGTCCGTGGCCACGGTCACGTCGCGGTTCAGGGCGGAGACGATGCCGCTGGTCACGGTGCCGGTCAGACCCTCGGGGGAGCCGATCGCCACGACCTCGTCGCCGACCTGCACGCCGTCGGAGTTGCCGAGGGTGGCCACGGTCAGGCCGGAGGCGTTCTCCAGCTTGATGAGCGCGAGGTCCTTCTTGCTGTCGGTGCCGACGACCTTCGCGGTGTAGGTCTTGCCGTCGCTGGTGCTCACCTTGATCGAGGAGGCGCCGGAGACGACGTGGTTGTTGGTGATGATCTCGCCGTCGCCGGTGATGATCACGCCGGAGCCGGTGGACTCACCGGCGTTGGAGGTGGCGTTGATCTCGACGATGCTCGGGCTGACCGCCTTGGCGACCCCGGCGACCGTGCCCTTGGCGGAGGACGGCACCACGCTGGTGCTGGTGCTGCTGGAGGCGACGGTGTCGCTGCCGGTCAGCTCCTGGATGCCGTAGGCGGTGCCGCCGCCTATGGCCGCGGCGACGATCGCCACGGCGGCCAGCAGGGCGAGCGGGCCGCGGGTGCGCTTCTTCGGGGCGGGCGCGGGGGGCGCGACCGCGGTCATGACCGCCGTACCGCCACCGCCACCGCCGCCGTCACCGCCGTAGGCCGGCTGGGTCTGCGGGGCCGCCTGGGCCTGCGGGGCCGGCTGGCCGGGCAGACCGGCCTGGCCCGGCCACACGGTGGTGCCCGGCTCGGGGGTGACCGGCTGCGTGGGCCGGTAGGCCGGCGGGGGCGGCCACTCGGGGTTCACGGGCGAGGAGCCGTGCTGCTGGTCGCCCTGGTACGGGTTCTCGTACTCGCCGCTGCGGCGGAAGCTCTCGGTCATGGAAAGCAGCTTGTCCGTCGACCATGAGAGTCGGCTGAGTGCTCCCTGAGAAGCCCGGCAGAACCTCGTTCGCCCGATATAAAGAAGCTTCTCGCAGCTCGGCGAGGTCTCTCAGAGAGCTTTCACAAAGGCCCTCGTGACGCTCACGCGCAGCCGCAGGACCGCCGTGCCACCAGCCGGGACTCGAAGACCTTCAGCCGTTCCCGCCGGGATCCCGCCACCCGGAGACCGTCGTCCAGGACCAGGTCCACGGCGGCGCGCGCCATCGCGGAACGGTCCGAGGCGACCGTGGTCAGCGGCGGGTCGGCCAGTGCCGCTTCCTTGATGTCGTCGAAGCCGGCCACCGCCAGCTCGCCGGGGACGTCGATGCGCAGCTCGCGCGCCGCGCGCAGCACACCGATGGCCTGGTCGTCGGTGGAGCAGAAGATCGCGGGCGGGCGGTGGGGTCCGGAGAGGAGGTCGAGGCCTATCCGGTAGGCGTCGTAGCGGTTGTACGGCGCTTCGAAGAGCCGGCCCTCCGTGGGGACGCCGGCCTCCTCCATCGCGCGCCGCCAGCCCTCGACGTGGTCGGAGACCGGGTCGCCGACCGAGGGGGTCTCGGCGGTGCCGCCCATACAGGCGACGTACGCGTAGCCGTGCTCCAGCAGGTGGGACACGGCGAGGTGGGCGCCGCCCAGGTCGTCCGTGACGACGGCGACGTCGTCGATGGCCTCGGGCCGCTCGTGCAGGAGGACCACACGGGCGTCCCAGGCCTCGATCTCCGCGGCGGCGTTGTCGTTCAGCGCGTGGCTGACGAGGATGAGCCCGGACACCCGCATGCCGAGGAAGGCACGCAGGTAGTGGACCTCGCGCTCGCCGATGTAGTCGGAGTTGCCGACCAGCACCATCTTTCCGCGCTCGGACGCGGCCTGTTCGACCGCGTGCGCCATCTCCCCGAAGAAGGGCTGGCGCGCGTCCGGCACGATCAGACCTATGAGGTCCGTGCGCCGGGACGCCATCGCCTGCGCGACCCGGTCGGGCCGGTAGCTCAGTTCCTTGATCGCGGCGAGGACACGCTCGCGCGTGGCCGGGGCAACCGGCCGGGGTCCGTTGTTGATGACATAGCTGACGACGGCAGTGGACGTCCCTGCCAGCCGCGCCACGTCATCCCTGGTTACCTTGGCCACGCGCGGAGTCTACGCGGATGGACCAGCTCTGGGCAGGGCGTCAAGCGGCTCTCTGTGCGGAGCGATGCCCGCCCCGAGCGCCCCCTAAGCCTCAGCGGGGATCTCCGCACCGTCCAGGGCGGCCGCCTCGTCCGCATCCTCCGGCTTTGACTGGGCCGCCTTGGCCTTCGCCTCGTCCGAGGTGCGGTCGCCCTTCTCCGGCGTAACGAATCGATAACCGACGTTTCGGACGGTCCCGATCAGCGACTCGTGCTCCGGTCCGAGCTTGGCGCGCAGCCGTCGTACGTGCACGTCGACCGTGCGGGTGCCGCCGAAGTAGTCGTAGCCCCAGACCTCCTGCAGCAGCTGGGCGCGTGTGAAGACACGGCCCGGGTGCTGGGCGAGGTACTTCAGGAGCTCGAACTCCTTGAAGGTGAGGTCGAGGACGCGGCCCTTGAGCTTGGCGGAGTACGTCGCCTCGTCGACCGACAGGTCGCCGTTGCGGATCTCCATGGGGGAGTCGTCGTTGACGATCTGCTGCCGGCCCATGGCCAGGCGAAGCCGGGCCTCGACCTCCGCCGGACCGGCAGTGTCGAGCAGCACGTCGTCGATTCCCCAGTCGGCGGTGACGGCCGCGAGGCCGCCCTCGGTCACCACGAGGATGAGCGGACAGCCCGGCCCGGTCGAGCGCAGCAGCTGGCACAGGCTGCGGACCTGCGGAAGGTCGCGGCGCCCGTCGATGAGGATGACGTCGGCACCGGGGGTGTCGACGAGAGCGGGGCCTTCGGCGGGGGCCACGCGTACGTTGTGCAGGAGCAGGCCGAGAGCGGGGAGCACCTCCGTCGACGGCTGGAGGGCATTGGTCAGGAGCAGCAGAGAACTCATACGTCTGGTTCCTCCTCGGTCCCTGCGAGGACGTTCGCAGCACTTCGGTACATCACCCTGCTCTGCGATTCCGGTCCGCCCCGTACACCTGCGGTTTCCCGCTTTGTATACAACGCTTACGAAAGCACAAAAGGACCCGGGGGCTACGCTGCCCGAGTCCTCTGCCCAGCAGAATAGCCCACATGAGCACCGGTGCGGCAGGTCATGTGGCGCGTTCCACCGTTCGTCCGAACTCCGAGACGAGCAGACGCACACCTTTGCGGACGTTTCTGCGCACGGCCGACGGGGTTTCCGTTGATTCCGTATACAACCCGGGAACGGTCGTATACGACTCCTCGAATCCATCGTTCCGTGACCTGGTGTTCGTGATCGCGCACGGATTCACCGGCGACGTGGACCGCCCGCACATCCGGCGGATCGCGGCGGCGTTCGCCCGGTACGGGGCCGTGGTCACCTTCTCCTTCCGCGGTCACGGCGCCTCCGGCGGGCACTCCACGGTCGGCGACAAGGAGGTGCTCGATCTCGCGGCGGCGGTGCAGTGGGCCCGTTCGTTCGGGCACGCGCGCGTGGTCACCGTCGGCTTCTCCATGGGCGGCTCGGTGGTCCTGCGGCACGCGGCGCTGTACGGCTCCGCCGAGGGGCGTGAGGGGAAGCGTGAGGGGAAGCGTGAGGGGCGCACCGGAGCGGGAACGGACGCGGTGGTCTCGGTGAGCGCTCCCGCCCGCTGGTACTACCGGGGCACCGCCCCCATGCGCAGGCTGCACTGGCTGGTGACGCGCCCCGAGGGCCGTCTGGTGGGCCGCTACGGGCTCCGCACCCGGATCCACCACCGGGAGTGGGACCCGGTGCCGCTGTCCCCGGTGGAGGCGGTGGCGCGGATCGCGCCCACCCCGCTGCTGATCGTGCACGGCGACCGGGACGGCTACTTCCCCCTCGACCACCCCCGCATGCTGGCCGGCGCCGCCGGTGACCACGGCGAACTCTGGCTGGAGCCCGGCATGGGGCACGCCGAGCACGCGGCCACCGACGAGCTGCTGGCCCGGATCGGGGACTGGGCGGTTTCCCGGGCGGGCTAGCCTGAGCGGTGTCCACCGCCGATCGATTGAGGAAGCAGATGCCAAAGGTCACGGTGCGCTACTGGGCCGCCGCGAAGGCCGCGGCCGGGATCGCCGAGGAGCCGTTCGACGCGGCCACGCTCGCCGAGGCGCTCGACGCCGTGCGCGGGCGACACCCCGGCGAACTCGTGCGGGTCCTGCAGCGATGCTCGTTCCTCGTCGACGGTGACCCCGTGGGGACCCGCGGACATGAGACGGTACGGCTGGCCGACGGCGGCACGGTCGAGGTGCTGCCGCCGTTCGCAGGAGGATGACGATGAGCAACCAGCCGTACGAAGGCGCCCCGTACCAGGGGTACGAGGGGTACGACCCGTACCAGCAGCAGGCACCGCAGCAGCAGTCGCAGCAGCAGTCGTGGCCCGGGCAGCAGGCCCACGAGGATCCGCAGGCCGCCCAGCAGTACACGCAGCAGTGGCAGGGGCAGACCTGGGAGACGCAGCTGCAGCAGCCGGTGTCGGCCGCCGAGACGGCCTATCTGCCGCAGCAGACGGCCGGGCAGCAGGCCGCGTACCTCGCTTACGGGGAGCAGCCGCAGCAGCATCAGCAGCCGCAGCAACCACCGCAGCCTCAGCCGCATGCGCCCCAGGCTCCTCAGGCCCAGGCTCCTCAGGCCCAGGCTCCTCAGGCCCAGCCTCCGCACGCCCACGCCCCGCAGCCGCACGCGTCCGCCCCCGAGGCGGCCGACGCCGCCACCTACGGTCCCGCCACCGTCGCCGGCAACGCCCGCATCACCGACGCCCAGCGGGCCCGCCTCGAGGGGCGTTCCCCGATCATCGAGCCGGGTATGCAGCCCGCGGCGCTCACCGCGCTGCTCGGTCTGCTCCTGTCCGGCACGGCGGCCGTCGGCACGTACGCCCTCCTGGTCCCGCTCGTCGTCCTCCAGGCCGTCACCGCGGCCGGCTGGTTCCGGCTCAACGGCATGTGGCCCGCCCGGCAGGGCATCGCGCTGGCGTTCCTCGGGGCGCTGGCCGCGGACGTCGTACTGCTCGTGGCCGGCCGGGAGAACGGTCCCGCCGCGATCCTCGGCACCCTGGGCGTCTGGGTCCTCCTCTCCCTCGTCCTCCAACTCCGTTCGCACGCCGAGCCGGACGAGCGGATGTACGGCCTGATGGCGACGGTCGCCTCGGCGGCCCTGGCGATCGTGGCGGCCGGTCACCTCGCCGCCGACCCGGACGCGGTCTCGGTCGGCGCCGCCGCGGTGGCGGTCGCCGTACTGGCCCGCGCGTTGCCCCTGCCCACCCCGGCCTCCGTGGTCGTCGCGCTGCTCGCCGCGGCGGGCGCGGGCATCGCGGTCGGCGGGATGACGGGTCTGGGCGCCGAGGGCGCGCTGCTCGGCGCGGGTGCGGCGGGCTGCGCGCTGATCGGCCACCGGGTGGCGAGCTACGACTACCCGTCGAGGTTCGTGCACTTCACGGCGGGGGTGGCCCTGCCGCTGTCGGCGGCCGCGCCGGCGGTGTACGTGCTGGGACGCGCGCTGGGCTGAGGCGTCGCGGGGCCGCGTGCCTGTCCTGTCACAGGTGATCGACAATTTGCCGAGCCCTGACCGACTCAGGGTTACCCTCACGCTCGGGCCAACCGGCCCGTCGACCGACCGTCAACTGACCGCCGTCGTGGGGGACACCGCATGCGCGCACTGCGAATACTTCTCATCCTCGTCGTGATCCTGGGCGGCCTGTTCGTGCTCGCCGACCGCCTCGCGGTCAACTTCGCCGAGGACGAGGCCGCGGGCAAGCTGCAGACCAACGAGGGCCTGGCCGCCGCCCCCGACGTCTCCATCAAGGGCTTCCCCTTCCTCACCCAGGTCGTCGGCGGCTCGCTCGACGACGTCGAGGTCGGCATCAAGGACTACGAGGCCGCGGCCGGGACCGACGGCAAGAAGATCCGCATCGACGACCTCAAGGCGAGCATGAAGGGCGTCGAGTTCTCCGGCGACTACAGCTCCGCCGTCGCGAACAGCGCCACCGGCACCGCGTCCATCACCTACGCCGAGCTGCTGAAGACGGCCAAGTCCGAGCCGACGCAGGTGGCCGCGGGCGTCACCGCCGAGGTCGTCGGCCTCTCCGACGGCGGCAACGGCAAGATCAAGGTCGAGGTCGAGGCGACGGTGCTCGGCACCAAGCTGCCCGAGCCGGTCTACGTGCTCAGCACGGTCACCGCCGAGGGCGACACCGTGAAGGTGCACGCCGACACCCTGCCCTCCTTCGGCGGGGTCGACCTCGTCGAGAACCGGGCCCGGACGGTCACCGACTTCGAGCAGAAGATCGACGGGCTGCCCGGCGGCATCAAGCTCGACCAGGTGCGGCCCGCGAAGAACGGTGTGGAGATCACGGTGAAGGGTTCGAACGTCCGGCTGGCCGGGTAGGACGACGGACGGCCTGCTCACCGCGGCGGACCGCGGCAGTCCGGGACTGTCCGAAAGACGAGACGCCGTCGTCCGTACCGCAGTTGTGACGACGGATACACCCGCCCGGGAACCGTGCCCCCACGGCCCGGGCGGACTTGTGTTCTCACATCGCGGACGATCGCGTCTCAAAATACGACACGGCGGTGACACGCCCCGCTGTCCGTCCCTACGATCGAGGTCATGAAGCGACAGGCGGATCTCACGAAGCGGCGGGCAGTAGACCTGTGCCGCGTCGCCGCCATGCTCTGTCGCACCTTCTGAGCGGAAGCCCCGACTTCCGCATCCCCGCCGCCCTGCCCTGGGCATCCGTGCGCGTACGCCGACACCGGCGCCTGCACGCGCACGCATCTCACCTGCACGCCCCGCCGTAACTGCCCCGGAGGAGAAAGAGCATGAGCCGCAGCGACGTCCTGGTCGACGCCGACTGGGTCGAGGCCAACCTCGACAGCCCGAGCATCGCCATCGTCGAGGTGGACGAGGACACGTCCGCCTACGAGAAGAACCACATCCGTAACGCGATCCGGATCGACTGGACCGACGACCTCCAGGACCCGGTCCGTCGTGACTTCGTCGACCAGGAGGGCTTCGAGAAGCTCCTGTCGGCGAAGGGCATCGCCAACGACACGCTGGTGATCCTCTACGGCGGCAACAACAACTGGTTCGCGTCGTACGCCTACTGGTACTTCAAGCTGTACGGCCACGAGAACGTCAAGCTTCTCGACGGCGGCCGCAAGAAGTGGGAGCTGGACGCCCGCGAGCTGGTCGAGGAGGTCCCGGAGCGGGCCGCCACCGACTACAAGGCCAAGCCGCAGAACAAGTCGATCCGCGCCTTCCGTGACGACGTCGTCGCCGCGATCGGCTCGCAGAACCTCGTCGACGTCCGTTCCCCCGACGAGTTCTCCGGCAAGCTGCTCGCCCCGGCCCACCTGCCGCAGGAGCAGTCGCAGCGTCCGGGCCACGTCCCGAGCGCCCGCAACATCCCGTGGTCGAAGAACGCCAACGACGACGGCACCTTCAAGTCGGACGAGGAGCTCAAGGAGCTCTACGCCGAGGAGCAGGTCGACCTCGCCAAGGACACCATCGCCTACTGCCGCATCGGTGAGCGTTCCGCGCTGACCTGGTTCGTCCTGCACGAGCTGCTCGGTGTCGAGAACGTCAAGAACTACGACGGCTCGTGGACCGAGTACGGCTCCCTCGTCGGCGTGCCGATCGAGCTCGGCGCCAACAAGTAACCCTCCCCGACCGACCTCTCAAGACCTCTTCAGGAGTACGACATGTGTGGAGCGAAGGCCGGCGGCCCCGACGCCTCGACGATCAAGCCCGGTGAGACCACCATCCAGGGTCAGGTGACCCGCGACGGCGAGCCGGTGGTCGGATACGTCCGCCTGCTCGACTCGACGGGCGAGTTCACCGCGGAGGTCCCCACCTCCGCCACCGGACAGTTCCGCTTCTACGCGGCCGAGGGCACCTGGACCGTCCGCGCCCTCGTCCCCGGCGGCACCGCCGACCGCACGGTCGTCGCCCAGCAGGGTGGCCTCGCGGAGGTCGCGATCGCCGTCTGACGACGGACAGGCACCGAAGGGCCGCACCTCCCGGGTTGGACACCTGGGGTGCGGCCCTTCGGCCTGTCCCGGCCTACGCTGGAGGCATGTACGCGCGGCGTCGGCACATCTACTTCGCCATGATGGGGACCTGCATCGGCCTCTTCGTCCTGGCCTGGTCGGTCGTGCGGCTCTGGTCGGTTCCGGTGGCCGTCGGCATGTGCGTGGTCGCCATGGTCATCCCCCCGTTCGCCGCGGTGATCGCCAACCGTCGCGGCCCCGACGACCGCTGGTGGGACGACCCGTCGGGCGACCCCAAGTCCGACGACTGGTGGGACGAACTGGACGGCAAGAGGCGGCGGCCGTAGACACCGAGGCCGGTGCGGGCCACGCACCGGCCGGGTCGTCTCAGTAGACGAGCGCCTGGGTCTCGTCGCCCAGGGCCTCCTGGACGAACACCTGGGCTCCCGCGATGCGGACGCCCTTGATGACGTCCTTCTCCGTGATGTCCCGGCGGGCCGCGCACTGGGTGCACAGGGTGACGCGGCCGGCGCTCAGGACGGAGTCGAGGAGGTCGGGGAGCGGGGCGGCATGGGGGAGGTCGAACTCGGCCGCCCGCCCCGGCAGCGCGAACCACGCGGACTCGCCGGTCAGCCACAGGGAGACGTCGACACCGCTGGCCACGGCCACCGCCGCCACCGTGAACGCCTGTGAGCACCGCTCGGGGGAATCCGCCCCCGCCGTCACCTTGATCACGAGCTTCTTCGCCATGACCGAATCGTAATCAACGGACCTACAACTCCGTGCCCTGACCAGGAGTCTCCTGTGAGCGCGCATACGGAATGCGCTTTCACGTTCTGTGGGGGGACGTCTTGGAAGTACCCGAAGGATCAGCCGACGCCCCAGTCGCCCCGGCAAGTCCTGTGAGTCCTGTGAGCCCGGTAAGTCCCGTGGCTCCCGTGGCTCCCGTGGCTCCGGTGGCTCCGGTGGGCGTCGACGCGGCTCCCGTGGGGTCCCGGACGCCCCGTCGCCGTGGCCGCACCGCCCTGCTCGTCGCCGGTGCCGCCGTTCTCGGGCTGGTGGCCGGTACCTGTGCCGGCTACCTCGTGCAGGTCGACCGCGAGCCGACGACACTGCCCTCGCTGTCCCAGCAGACCCTGCCGCAGGCGAAGGGCGAGGGGCCCGAGCCGCTGTCCGCCGCCCAGGACCGCCGCGTCAGGACCGACGGCGACCTGCGCAAGCTGCTGCTGAAGAAGCCGCGCGGCGCGAAGGACGCCGACTGGCTGGGCGGAAACGACGGCTGGCTGGACCTCGCCGCCTACGCCGACATGTACGAGGCGCCGGACGAGGTCTTCGGCAACCTCGTCGGCGACGAGTTCCGCCGCGGGGCGGTCACCGGCTGGGAGTCCGGTACCACCACCCTGGAGATCAGGCTGATCCAGTACCGCCAGGAAGAGGCCCCCGCGGCCGCCGACTCGGTGGACAACAGCCAGTACTGGGCCGACGACGAGGACGCCACCGAGAGCTGGACCGTCCCCGGCACCGGGAACGGCATGGCGTACGTCCACAACGAGCCCGAGCGCGAGGCCGGCTACCTGCCGCTGTACAGCGCGGAGGCCCACGCCTGGCGCGGCGACGTCGCCATGGAGATCTGGATCTACGACACCAAGCCGATCCCCAAGAAGAAGATCATGGACCTCGCCGAGCGGCAGATGGAGCGGCTGTGACCGAGAACCAGAACGAACCGGTCGGCCAGAGCGGCCAGGTCGGGCCGGTCGAGTTCGTCCAGCCCTCGGCGCCGCCCGCCGCGTTCGACGCCTACGGCGTCCCCGTCCCGCCGCCCGCCAGGAAGCCCTTCAGGCGCGGCCGGATCGCCGCCGTGGCCGGGTCCCTCGTGCTGGCCGGTGCCGTCGTCGCCGGGGTCGGCTACACCGTGGTGACCGTGAACGACGCCGACCGTGACGCCGGCGCGGCCGTGTGGAAGTTCCCGAAGACCACCGCCGAGGACGACAAGAGGGTCACCGCCAAGGGGCTCGCGGGCGTGCTCGTGCCGTACGGCACCGACGGCTGGACCCGTGGCCCCGACCTCGGCGAGTTCGGCTCCGACGCCCAGCTCAGCGGCGCCCAGGCGACCGCGCTGCGCAAGGAGTCGCTGGCCGACCTGCCCCGCACCCAGCGCAAGCGGCTGGAGAAGCAGATCGACCGGCAGCGCATCACCGGCATGGCGATGCGCAGCTACCTCAGCGGCGATGCCGACGCCCTCAGCGAGAACGAGGGCACCTACACCGTGAGCATCGTGCTGGCGCAGATGGAGAGCCGGGCGGCCGTACGGGACGCGGCCACGTACCAGAGCGAGTTCCTCGACGCCCTGGAGGTGTTCCGCGAGGGCCCCGAGATCAAGGGCCACAAGAACGCCAAGTGCTTCCTGCCGCCCGAGGACGAGGACACGGACCTGGACAGCATGTTCTGCTCCGCCTACCAGGGCGACGTCCTGGTCACCGCCACCGCGGACGGGGTCAAGCCCATCGACACCAAGGGGGTCGCGATGCTGCTGAGCGAGCAGCTCGACCGCATAGCCGAACCGGGGGAGTCGGTATGACCGAGCAGCCACAGACCACGGCCCCGACGCCGGCGACCGCGGCCTCGACGCCGGCGCCCGCGCCTCCGCCGCCCGCCGCGCCGCCCCAGCCGGCGCCCGCCGCGCCGCCCCAGCCGTACGCCTACGGTCCGCCCGTCCCGGCGCCCCCCGCCGCCCCCAGGGACCGTCGGGTCCTTCGCGCGCTCGGGCGCTGGACCGCGGCTGTCGTGGTCTTCGCGGTGGTCGGGGCGTCCGTGGCGTACGGCGTCACCCGGATGGAGCGGACGGACCTGCCGGGCCTCGCGACGGAGTCGGACGGCCGGTGGGACTACCCGCGGCTGACGAAGCCGCCGCTGCCGTCGGGCAGCCCGGAGCCCTTCGCCGAGGCGAACAAGGCCGGCGCGCACCACGCCGACCTGCGAGCCCTCGTCCTGCCGGCCCCCGCCGGAGCCACCGAGGACAAGGCGCTGCGCGGCCAGGACGGCTGGCTGGCGACGAAGGACTTCCTGGCGGCGTACGAGAAGGACGAGCGCGAGGAGTTCGGGCAGGAGCTCGTCGACAACGGCCTGCGGCACATCGCGGCCCGCGGCTGGACCACCGAGGACGGCACGCGGACGCGGATCTACCTGCTGCACTTCGGTACCGCGGCCGTCGTGGACGAGGTCTTCTCCACGGACATCGCCCCCTATGACAGCCCCGGCCGGGTGCTGCGCGGGGCCGGCGCCTCCGTCTTCGACGAGGACTTCCCGGAGGCCGCCCGGATCGACGACGTGCAGCGCTCGGTCTACGCGGAGGCGAAGCCGTACGGCGCCGAGCAGGTCCGGCAGGCGTACCTGGCCGCCGGTGACGTGCTCGCCGTGATCGTCCAGTCCCGCGCGGGCACGGCGAAGGCCGTGCCGTTCCGGCAGACGGTGACCCTGCAGAGCCAGCTGCTGGGGTGACGTCCGCGAGGGGCGGCGTACCTCACGAAGAGAGCCGGGACCCGGCCGCGTAAGCTGGGGCCCGGCTCTTGTGTACTGCCAGTGTGTACCGCAACCCCACGATCGTCCGAGGAGCACTCCGTGCTTGAGGTTTTCTTCGAAGCCCTGCTGGTCCTGGTCTGCGTCGGCGTGCTCGCCTTCGCCGGGCTGACCGTGAAGAAGCTGTACCAGGGCCAGCGCTGACCCACGTCTAGGAACTGCTGCTCATGATCGAGATCCCGTCCGACCTCCACAAGGACCTCGTCCCGCTCGTCTTCCTGCTCGGTAACTGGGCGGGCGCGGGCGTGCACGACTTCCCCGGCTCCGAGAAGTGCAACTTCGGGCAGGAGGTCTCCTTCACCCACGACGGCCGGGACTTCCTGGAGTACCACTCCCACACCTGGGTGCTGGACGGCGACGGCAACAAGGTCCGGCCGCTGGAGTCCGAGTCCGGCTACTGGAGGATCGACGCCGACCGCAAGGTCGAGGTCACCATGGTCCGCAACGACGGCGTCGTCGAGATCTGGTACGGCGAGCTGGCGGCCAAGACGCCCCAGATCGACCTGGTCACGGACGCCGTCGCGCGCACCGCCTCCTCCGGCCCCTACTCCGGCGGCAAGCGCCTGTACGGCTACGTCAACAGCGACCTCATGTGGGTCGGCGAGAAGCAGACCCCCGAGGTCGAGCTGCGCCCCTACATGTCGGCCCAGCTCAAGAAGGTCGTCACCCCCGAGGACGTCGAACGCTGGGCGAAGGCCCTCCCGGACGACATGCCGGACGACGGCATCGCGTTCTTCAAGTGAGGCGGCCGCCCCCTGTCGGCTGACGTGGTTCTAGACTCGTTGGTGTGGTGAGCACCGACTGGAAGAGCGACCTCAGGCAGCGCGGCTACCGGCTGACGCCTCAGCGGCAGCTTGTCCTCGAAGCTGTCGACACCCTCGAGCACGCGACCCCCGACGACATCCTCGCCGAAGTGCGGAAGACGGCGTCGGGGGTCAACATCTCCACCGTGTACCGGACCCTGGAGCTCCTGGAGGAGCTCGGGCTGGTCAGCCACGCCCACCTCGGGCACGGCGCGCCCACCTATCACCTGGCCGACCGGCACCACCACATCCACCTCGTCTGCCGTGACTGCACGAACGTGATCGAGGCGGACGTCTCGGTGGCCGCCGAGTTCACCGCGAAGCTCCGCAAGGAGTTCGGCTTCGACACGGACATGAAGCACTTCGCGATCTTCGGCCGGTGCAAGGACTGTTCCCTGAAGAGTTCAACTACCGAGTCGTAGGCTTAGGCATATGAAAAGCCCTCTGCTGTCCCTGTCCGGCGCCGTCCCCGCCGAAGGCGTGGACGAAGGCGTCGCCGCCCACTACGGCGACCTGTTCCGCGAACAGCGCGCCCTCGCCGACGGCACCGGTTTCGTCGACCTCTCGCACCGCGGGGTGGTCACCGTCACCGGCGAGGACCGGCTGAGCTGGCTGCACCTGCTGCTCACCCAGCACGTCAGCGACCTCCCCGCGGGGCAGGCCACCGAGGCTCTGATCCTCTCCGCGCACGGCCACATCGAGCACGCCCTGTACCTGGTGGACGACGGGGAGACGGTCTGGGCGCACGTCGAGCCGGGCACCCAGGACGCGCTGGTCGCGTACCTGGAGTCGATGAAGTTCTTCAACCGGGTCGAAGTCGCCGACCGGACGGCCGAGTTCGCGGTCGTGCACCTGCCCGCCGGTTCGATCGCCGAGGTGCCCGAGGGCGTCGCGATCCGTGAGACGCCGTACGGCCGTGATCTCTTCCTCCCGCGCGCCGACCTGGAGTCGTACGCCGGGAAGACGGGCCCCGCGGCCGGGATCCTCGCCTACGAGGCGCTGCGCGTCGAGCGCCACCGGCCCCGTCTCGGCTTCGAGACCGACCACCGCACGATCCCCCACGAGCTGGGCTGGATCGGCAGCGCGGTGCACCTGCAGAAGGGCTGCTACCGCGGGCAGGAGACGGTGGCCCGGGTGCAGAACCTCGGCAAGCCGCCGCGGCGGCTGGTCTTCCTCCACCTGGACGGCAGCGAGGTCCACCTGCCCCCGGCCGGCACGGACATCCGCCTCGCCGACGAGGGCCCCGACGGCCGCAAGATCGGCTTCATCACGACGTCGGTACGCCACCACGAGCTGGGCCCGGTCGCCCTCGCGCTGGTCAAGCGCAACGTGGCGGTGGACGCGCGACTGATCGCCGACACGACGGCCGCGGCCCAGGAAGTCGTCGTCGAGCCGTGACGCCCTAGATCTCGACCAGCACGGTGAACGGGCCGTCGTTCGTCAGCGACACCCGCATCTTCGCGCCGAACCGGCCCGTCTCCACCGTCGCGCCCAGCGAGCGCAGTTGGGCGACCACCTCGTCGACGAGCGGCTCGGCGACGTCGCCGGGGGCGGCCGCGTTCCAGGTGGGGCGGCGGCCCTTGCGGGCGTCGCCGTAGAGGGTGAACTGGCTGATGACGAGGAGCGGGGCGTCGATGTCGCTGCACGACCTCTCGTCGTCCAGCATCCGGATCGACCAGAGTTTGCGGGCGAGTTGGGCCGCCTTCTCCTTGGTGTCCTCGTGCGTCACGCCGACCAGGACGCACAGCCCCTCGCCGCTGATCTCGCCGACCGTCTCGCCGTCCACGACGACGCTCGCGCCGTCCACCCTCTGCACCACTGCACGCATACGACCATCATGCCGGGCGGCCGGACGTGCTCCGCACGGGCCTTCTTTTTTGCTCTTAACCGGCCATCTGGGGCCGATCGGGGGCACTCGGTCACATAGCGGCCACTGAGGGTGGCACGATGCTCCCACTAGCGGGTCGAGGGGACGGTAGAGGCACATGAGCACACCGAGTACCGAGGGGCGGCTGGGAACACAGCGGCCTCCCGTGCAGCGCACGGGCAGCCCGCCGCTGCCCGCTGACCCGTCCGAGCACGACCTGGCCGTGCTCAGCCTGCCCGAGCTCCGCGTCCTGCGCCGGGACGCGCAGCAGGACGAGGCCGACCTCAGCTACGTCCGGCGGCTGCTCCAGGGGCGTATCGACATCCTGCGGGCGGAACTCGCCCGGCGTTCTCCCACGGGGTCGGCCGCCGTCCCGGCCGTGGGGGAGGGCTCCGTGGTCGCGCGGCTCCCGGAGATCCTCACCGACGCCCCGGCCCGGCACCGCTCCTCCGCCCGCCATGTGACGCTGGGCACTCCGCACAGCGAGGAGTACCGGCTGCTGGCCGCCGAGATGCTCGCCGAGGTCGAGCTGTCGGACCTTCAGGCGCGCACCGACCTGGAGCTGAACACCGCGATGAGCCGGCTGGTGCGGTACGAGCAGCAGGTGTCCCGGCGCCGGCAGCGGCTGCAGCGCACGGCCGACGACAGCAGCGCGGAGATCGCCCGCAGGTACCGTGAAGGGGAAGCACAAGTCGACGACCTGCTCACCTGAGGCGGCGGCCGTACCGGCGATCCCGGGGCCCGCCGTCGGGCGGGTCCCCCCTCACCGGAAGGCCACCGCCGATGTCCGTCTCCTCGATACCGCCCGTCCTCGCCGAGGTCGTCCGCTCCGGGTTCGTCGAAGGGCGGCACCGGGGCAGTCTGGTCGTACTGGACGCGGACGGCGCGGTGGAGCTGGCGCTCGGCGACGTGACGTCCCCGGTCTTCCCGCGCTCCTCCAACAAGCCGATGCAGGCGGCGGGCGTCCTGCGGGCGGGCCTCGACCTGGCGGGCGAGCGGCTGGCACTGGCCGCGGCCAGCCACTCAGGGGAGTCCTTCCACCGTGACCTGGTCCAGAAGATGCTGGACGAGTACGGCCTGGACGCCTCCCGACTCCAGTGCCCGCCCGACCTTCCGCTGGACGCCGAGGAGCGCGAGACGTACCTCGCCGCGGGCGCCGTACGCGACCGGGTGACCATGAACTGCTCCGGCAAGCACACGGTGATGCTGGCGGTGTCCGCGCTGCGGGAGTGGCCGCTGGACTCCTACCTGGACCCCGGGCACCCCCTGCAGCGGATCATCCACGAGGTGGTCGAGGAGGCGGCGGGCGAGCCGGTCGCCGCCGTCGGTACGGACGGCTGCGGGGCGCCGCTGATGGCGATCGGCCTCACCGGCCTGGCCCGCGCCTACCGCACCTTCGTCCTGGCCGCCCCCGGCTCCGCCGAACGCCGGGTCGCCGACGCCATGCGCGCCCACCCCGAGTACGTCGCCGGCTCCCGCCGCCCCGACACCTGGCTGATGCGCGAGGTCCCCGGCGCCCTGTCCAAGATGGGCGCGGAGGCGGTCCAGGCTCTCGCCCTGCCGGACGGACGTTCCCTCGCCTTCAAGGTGGAGGACGGCGGGGGCCGGGCCCTGGGGCCGGTGCTCGCGCGGGCGCTGGAGCTGATGGGAGTGGACGCGCCGGTCGTGGGGCGGATCGGGCGGGCACCACTGGAGGGCGGGGGGCGGGTCGTGGGGGAGATCCGGGCGGCCTTCTGAGGGGCGGGCCAGGGCGAGCGGGCGGCGGAGGCGGGGATTTCCACGGCGGGGGCGGGGAATTCCCCGCGACACTGAGTCGCCGCCCGCCTACCGTGACCCCATGACCGACCCGAGCCGCCCCGACATCGACGTCCGCCCGATCACCGAGGCCGAGTTCCCCGACTGGATCCGCGCGGTGAACGCCGGCTTCCTGCGTGAGCCCGTCGTCACCGAGTCCGAACTGGAGGCGCGCCGCGTCCAGTTCGCGCTGGGCGGCCGTTACCTCGGCGCCTTCGACAACGGCCGCTGCGTGGCGACCTTCAAGTCCTTCGCCCAGGAGGTCACCGCCGTCGGCGGCGCGGCCGTCCCCGCCAACGCCGTCACCGGGGTCACCGTCACGTCCACCCACCGCCGCCGCGGCCTGCTCCGCCGCATGATGACGCGGGACCTCACGGCCGCGAGGGAACGCGGTGACGTCGTCGCCACCCTGATCGCCGCCGAGTACCAGATCTACGGCCGCTACGGCTTCGGCCCCGCCACCTGGATGACCGAGTGGACGGTCGACGTGCCGCGCACCGGCCTGGACCACCGCCGTTCCGGCGCCCCGGACGACGGCGGCCGTATCGACCTCGTGGACGGCGAGGAGGTCCGCAAGCTCGGACCCGAGCTCCATGAGCGGGTCCGCCGGGCCCAGCCCGGCGCGGTCAGCCGCGACGAGCTGTGGTGGCGTATCAACACCGGTGTGCTGCTCTTCGAGAAGTCGTGGACCGAGCCCTTCCACGCGGTGTACCGCTCGCCGGGCGGCCAGGTCGAGGGCATGGTCGCGTACACGGCCGACGACGACTGGCGGGGCAAGCAGCCGCACGACACGGTGTCCGTGAAGTGGCTGCTGGCGGAGACCCCGGCCGCGGAGCGTGCCCTGTGGCGCTATCTCTGCTCGGTCGACTGGGTCACACAGGTCAAGAGCGGCTGGCGGGCCCCCGACGACCTGCTCCCGTTCCTCCTGCCCAACCCCCGGGCCGCGACGGCCACCACGCAGGGCGACTGGCTGTGGGTGCGGATCCTGGACGTCGTACGGGCGCTCGAGGCGCGGACGTACGCGGGTGAGGGCTCGCTCGTGCTGGAGGTGGCCGACCGGGACGGGTTGGCCGGCGGGCGGTACCTGCTGGAGGCCTCGGCGCGGGGCGGGTCCTGTGCGCCGACGCGGCGGACCGCCGACCTCACGCTGGACGTCGCCGACCTGGCCACCCTGTGGCTGGGCGACGAGTCCGCGGTGCGGCTGGCGGCGCTGGGGCGGGTGCGGGAAGAACGAGCGGGCGCCGCCCGGTCGGCCGACGCCCTGCTGCGTACGTCCAGGCGGCCTTGGTGCCCGGACATGTTCTGAGACCTCCTTGCTGACGACGACAGTGCGGGTGGGTGGTGCTTGGTGCTTGGTGCTTGGTGCTTGGTGCTTGGTGTTGCCGGTGGTGCCTGCTGCCTGCTCTGTATCCGTGGTGAGCTGTTGAGTTGTGGCTGTGCGGTATCCGTAGCGAGCTCTTCAGTTGTGGCTGTGCGGTATCCGTAGCGAACTGTTGAGTTGTGGCTGTGCCGGGTGTTGCCGGTGTTCAGTTGTGGCTGTGCGAACCGACCAGGCTCCCGGCTCCCCTCCGGAAGGGAGCCCGGTCAGCCGGACTGGGCGAGCAGCATCACGAGGATGACCGCACCGATGCCACCGATCGCGACGTTCTTGGCCTTGATGCCGACGGTCAGGGCGACGAAGGCGACGATGCCCATCGCGCCCCACTTCCACTGGACGAGTGCTTCGAAGCCGACGGCGAGGGCGGCGATGACGAGGGCGATGAGTGGCATGGCGGTCCCCCTTGGGACGGTCCCTTTCGGGACGGTGGCCCCTGTCGGTCGCCTTGATGGCCAACCTTGCGGAAGCTTGACCATGTTGCTCAAGTTGGCGACCAACTTCACTGTACTTCTCTCCACTTGGAAGCGACTCATAACCACCTTCCCTTGAACTGCCCAAAGATGGCGGGAAGTTGTAGTGTTTGGTTGTGGACCCGAAACACCCGGCCGTCAATGGGCGGAAGAGGTCACAACGGCCACACACGACACATCACGAGGTGGCCGACGAGCTGCGTGCCCGGATCCGGTCCGGGGCACTGCGGCCGGGCCAGCGCATGCCCACGCAGGCCAGGCTGGCCGACGAGTTCGGGGTCGAGCGGGGGGTCGTACGGCAGGCGCTGCACATCCTGCAGTCAGAGCGCCTGCTGACCAACGTTTCCAAGGGAAGTCCGGCGACCGTGGCTCCCGACCTGGGGCTCGGCCCTGCGTCGACCGGTCCCGGGGCGCCGCCGCAGCCCACCACCGTGGCGCTCGCCCCGCGTATCGCGACCGCCTTCGCGGCCCCGCACGTCGAGATCGACGCCCTGTGCCTGACCGCGGTCTCCCTCACGCTCGCCATCGGCGAACCGCTGCGCCAGATCCACGCCGGACAGCTGAAACCGGCCAAGATCGACGTCCGTGTGCTGCTGCCGAGCCGGGACATCGACCTCGCCTTCCCGGTCCCGGTGCGGGGGCACGGCGAGGGCGCCCCGGTCCATGAACGCTGGCTGGCCCAGCGCAACGCCCAGGGTCAGGTGCTGAAGCACAACCTGCTGACCCTGCGTGCCACCCACGGCATCGACGTGCACGTGTCCTTCCGCGCCCTGCCCTTCACCCCGCCGGTGAAGCTGTACCTCCTCAACGGCTCGGAGGCGCTCTTCGCGTACTACACGCTGACGCGCCGCGCGGCGGAGTTCGACCACGAGCGGCTGGAGATGTACGACGCCGTGGGCACCCGGTCGATGCTGTTCGCCTTCGCCCAGGGCGGCGACCTGCGCGACACCACCTTCGTGGAGCAGTCCCACCTGTGGTTCAACGCACTGTGGGAGACGATCAGTTCGGAGCTGCTGCTCACGAGCTGACGTCTCCCACGGGAGTGGACGGGCACCGGTTTCCCTGCGAGGACACCGGTCGGTCACAGGGCGGGCCTCGCGACCAGCAGTGCGAGGATGACCGCCCCGGTGGAGCTCACGGCCGGGCTCTTGGCCTTGATGCCTATGGTGATCAGCAGCAGGCCGATGAAGCCGGCGGCGCCGTACTTCCACTGGATGGTCTGCTCGACGCCGACGACGAACACGGCTGCGATGAGGGCGAGGACGGGCACGGTGGGTTCCCCCTTCGGGCTTCCGGGCGGGCTTCCGGGCGGGACGGGCGGTGGGGGGTCGCGGATCGGTCGTGGGCCGGACAATCAGGAGGCAAAACTTCCGCCAACTCAACCAAGTTGGCAACCAACTCTGGTTATGTTGTCCCCACTTGGCAGCTATCCATAAACAACTTCCAAACAACTCCCCATAGATGGATCCGAGTTGTAGCGTTTGGTCGTGACCCAGGAGAACGTGGCAGTGAACGGCAGCAGAAAGCTCTCCGCCCAGGAGATCGCCGACGCTCTGCGTGAACGCATCCGCGCCGGGGAGCTCAAGGCGGGGGACCGGCTGCCCACCCAGGCCGAACTCGCCGAGCAGTTCGACGTGGAACGCGGCACCGTGCGCCAGGCACTGCGCGTCCTCCAGGAAGACGGGTTGCTCAGCAACGTCAGCAAGGGGAGCCCGCCGCGGATCGCCGAACCGGCCCACGCCACGGACGAACCCCAGCCCGCGATGGTGGCACTGGCGCCCCGGCTGGCCGAGGCCTTCTCCGCGCCCCAGGTGCGGATCGACGCGGTGTGCCTGACGGCGGAGACGCTGATGATGGGGCTCAGCGAACCCCTCCGGCTCGTCCACCAGGGCCGCGTACGCCCCGAGTCGATCGAGGTCCGCATCCTGCTGCCCTCCCGGGAGATCGACCTCGCCTTCCCCGTCCAGGTCGACGGCGGTGACGACAACCTGGTCCACCAACGCTGGCTGGAGCAGCGCAACGCCCAGGGTCAGGTCCTGCGGCACAACCTCCGCTCGCTGCGCTCCTCGCACGGCATCGACGTCTCCGTCACGTTCCGCGCCCTGCCCCTGACCCCGCCGGTGAAGCTGTACCTCCTGAACGGCGTGGAGGCGCTCATGGCGTACTACATGGTCACGCGCCGCGAAGAGTCCTCGGACAGCGGGACGATCGACATGTACGACGTCAAGGCCAGCGAGTCGCTCCTCTTCTCCTTCGAGAAGGGGAGCAGCCCGCGGGACAGCGAGTTCGTCGAGGAGTCCCAGAAATGGTTCGAGGCACTTTGGGAAACAATCACCACGGACCTGACCCTCACCTGATTGGTGTCCCGGGAGAACGTGGCAGTGAACGGCAGCAGAAAACCCTCGTACCAGGACATCGCCGACGTCCTGCGTGAACGCATCCGCGCCGGGGAGCTCAAGGCGGGAGACCGGCTGCCCACCCAGGCCGAACTCGCCGACGAGTTCGACGTGGAACGCGGCACCGTGCGCCAGGCACTGCGCGTCCTCCAGGAGGACGGACTGCTCACCAACGTGAGCAAGGGCAGCCCGCCCACGGTGGCCGTCCCGAAGGCGGAGCCGCGGCAGCCGCAGGCCGCCCGGGTGGTGCTGGCCTCCTATCTGGAGGAGGCGTTCCAGTCCACCCGGGTGCGGATCGACACCGTCGGCTTCACGGCCGAGACCCTGCTGTGGGCGCTGGTGGAGATGCGCACGCTCGTGGCCGCCGGGGGGACGCGGGCCGGTTCGGTGGAGGTGCGGTGTCTGCTGCCGGGCCTCGACGCCGACCTGTCCTATCCGGTGCCGGTGGACCGGCCGGACCTCACGGAGAAGATCCAGGCGGAGCTGAAGGGGCAGATCAGGACCCAGAAGACCAACATGGAGAGCCACCTCGGCAAGCTGCGGCGGGACCACGGTATCGACGCGACCGTGGAGTTCCGCTGGCTGCCGTTCGTCCCTCCCGTGAAGCACTACGTACTGAACGGCGCGCTGGTCCTGCAGGGCTACTACACGGTCGGCAGGTACCCCTACGAGCTGCCCGACGGCACCGAGATCGAGGTCGAGGACGTGCGGGGGCTCGACTCCCCGTTGTTCGAGTTCAGGGACGACAGAGGAGGTCAGGAGGCCGAGTTCGTGCGGGGGACGAAGAATTGGTTCGATGCCCTCTGGGAATCGAAGGCTCCTCGAACGACACTCAGCACGTGACTGCTGAGACTGGACGGACCGATCTGGTGACGCGAGAGGCCAAGGAGCTTCGGGAGCTGGTGGCGCGCACGCGGCACGTCCTCTTCGACTTCGACGGGCCGATCTGCCGTCTGTTCGCGGGGTATCCGGCCAAGGACATAGCCCGAGCCCAGGTGGAGTGGCTGGACAGCAGCGGGCGCGGCGCGGTCCTCACCGAGGAGGAACGTTTCAGTCCGGACCCGCACGGCACGCTGAGCGCGCTCGCCGAACGCCACCCCGGCACCGATCTGGTGGCAGAGCTCGAGGAACGCCTCACCTGGCACGAGCTGCGGGCGGCCAAGAAGGCGAGACCGACGCCGTACGCGGACCCGCTGATCCGGACCTGGGTGGCCGTCGGGGCGCGGCTGGCCATCGTCACCAACAACTCGGCGCGCACGGTCACCGCGTACCTGCGGGACAGGGGTGTCTTCTCCTGCTTCCACCCCCATGTCTACGGCCGTACGCAGGACCTGAGCGTGCTCAAGCCGCACCCGAAGACCCTGATCCTCGCCCTGACGGCGATGGGAGCGGCGCCCGAGGCCTCGCTGATGATCGGTGACACACCGTCCGACCACCTCGCCGCCCGTGCCGCCGGCGTCGACTTCCTCGGCTACGCGCGTAACGAGGCCTCGGAGCTGCGCATGCTGGAGGCGGGGGTGCCCAGGGAGAGCATCATCGGCTCGCTGGAGCCCTTGCTGCACGCCGTGCGGCTGGCGCGTTCCTGAGTCTCCGTCCGCTCAGGCCGACGTCACGGCGAGGGCGGGCGCGCGCAACCACCCGGCGCGCGCAACCACCCTGAAAGCGTGCCGCATGCGGCACGGACGGGCGTCGGCCGGTCACCTTCCGCAAGTTCAGCAGGAAGGGCGTCCACATAATGGCTAAACGTGAGACGCGTCACCACGGTCGCGCTATATTCCGCGAGTGCGACCCCTCCTGCCCCACCGGGCTCATGAAGCACTGGTGCGCTTCTTCGCCAAGCGCCGGCGCCGGGCCCGCGGCGAGGTGGTGGTCGGCCACCACAACCAGAACCACATCGTGCCGCTGGGCCAGCCGCTCGCGTATCTGCTGGGCATGGAGTCCGGGCGGGTGCGCGCCAAGTTCCGGGTGCCCTACGAGACCGTCGAGGTCGTGCCCCGGGTGTGGCGGGAGTCCGACGTGCTGCGGGTGGTGAGCGAGCGGCTGAGCGATGTCCCGCGCTGTCTGGCGGACTTCGGAGAATGGTCACTGCACGCGTACGTCCCGGGAACCTCGCTGGCCGAGCGGAATCCGGACGGCCCGGTCGGAGAGGACCGGATGACGGTGCTGGCCGGGTTCTTCGCCGCGCTGGCGGGCGTACCCCGGGACGCCCTTCCCGAACGACCGGCCGACTGGCCTGACAGCGACAACCAGGCGTTCCTGCACCGGCTGGCCCGGTTCGCGGACGAGGAGGTCAACCAGCGCAACCGGCCCCGCTTCGGAGGGCTCTTCAAGGGGGTGGGGATCCCCGACGACGCCGTGGAGCGCTTCCTGGCGTCGGCGCCGCGGCTCGTCGCCCGCCCCTTCGCCCTGCTGCACACGGACCTCCACCGGGCCAACATCGTGGTGACGCACGCACCGGACGGCGAGCGGCTGTCCGTACTCGACTGGGAACTCAGCCTGTACGGCGACCCGTTGCACGACCTGGCGACGCACGTCGTCCGCATGGGCTACGACGAGGCGGAGCAGAAGCTCATGACCGAGCTGTGGGCCGAGGCGATGCGGCGGGAGGGACACGCCTCCCTGACCGCGGGCCTGGAGTCCGATCTCCCCGCCTACGTGCGGTTCGAGCATGTCCAGTCGGTGTTCCCCGACGTGATGCGAGCGGCCCTCGCGCTGCCGGAGGAGCCCTCGTCGGAGGACCTCCGCCAGGCCGCCGGCCGGGTGCGCCGGGCGCTGGACCGGATGTGGGCGGCGCTGGAGCCGGGCCGCGAACCCGAGGGCGAGCCCGTCGAGGAAACCGTGGTCGTCCAGGCCCTGCGCCGCTGGCACGCGGAGGACAGCGCGCGGCGGCTCGCCGACCGGAGCGGAGACGGCGGCGGCTGGTGCCCGGACGCGGACCGGCCGAAAGGGATCGCCGGGACACCGCGTCGAGGGCGCGACCGGAGGTCGGACCGGGGCCCTGCTCCGACGTGGGCGGCGGACCTCGGCCGGGGGTCGGAGGCGGTCCGCGAGGGATGGTCGCGGGTGGGCGAGCCCCTGGTGGAGGGCTTGGAGCGGAACGCCTGTTGACGTCCACGGTCCGAGGGGAGTCCGGCCGTCACCGGAGGGGGCCGGGGGCGTTCGCTTCGACTTCGACGGACCTGTGGGCCGGCCTCTTTCCCGACGGCTCCGAGAAGCCTGTCGCCGGACGGGCGGTCCCCGGTGCCTCCCGGCCCTGACGGTGGGACCTGCCGCGCGTCCTCGGTTCCGAGGTGGCCCTGACGCGCCGGCGCCGCGGCTACGCTTCCCAGCCATGAGCACCGGGAACGCGGCGGGCCTGCGCGAGCGCAAGAGGCAGCGGATGTACCAGGTTCTGTCGGACGTGGCGATCGGGCTGTTCCTGGAGAAGGGGTTCGACGCGGTGTCGGTCGCCGAGGTGGCCCCCGCGGCGGAGGTCTCGAAGCCGACGCTCTTCCGGTACTTCCCAGCGAAGGAGGACCTCGTCCTGTATCGGATCGCCGATCACGAGGAGGAGGCCGCGCGGGTGGTGGAGGGGGCGGAGGTGGCGCCCCTGGTGGCGCTGCGGCGGCACTTCCTCGACGGGCTGGAGCGGGGCGACCCGGTCACCGGGCTCAGCGACCATCCGCAGGTGCTCGCCTTCCACGCCCTGCTCTACGGGACGCCCTCGCTGGCGGCGCGGGTGTACGCCTACCAGGAACGGTCGGAGGCCGCGCTGGCGCGGGCGCTCGGCGGTGGACTGGAGGCGCGGCTGGCCGCGGGGCAGATCGTGGCCGTACGGCGGATCCTCGCGCTGGAGAACTGGCGGCGGATCGCGGAGGGGGAGCGGGTGGCGGACGTGCGCCCGGACGCGGTGGCCGCGGCGGAGCGGGCGTTCGGGGTGCTGGAGGCCGGGCTGCCGCAGCTGGCGTGAGGGCCGCCGTTCCAGCATGAGTCTCGGTAAAAAATTTAACTCGGTTACGTTATTCCGGTACGCTCGCTGGAATGACGTCACCCGACCCTTCCCTCCGTGACTCCCTCCGTCTCGAACGCGCCCACCACGACCGCTGCCGTACCGCCCTCGCCGCCATGGTCGACGGGGCCGTCGAACACGTCGTCACCGGCGAGGACGTCTCCGCCTCCGGCGCCGACGCCGAAGTGCTCGGGTACCGGCTGCGCAGCCGGGCCGAGGAGATGCGGGAGCTGCCCGAAGGACCCCTGTTCTTCGGGCGGCTGGACTTCGAGGGCGGTGAGCACGAAGGCCAGAGCTATCGCATCGGGCGGCTGCGGATCAGCGAGCACCCCGCCGCCCCGCCCCTCGTCGTCGACTGGCGCGCCCCCGTCTCCCGGGTCTTCTACCAGGCGAGCGCCGGTGATCCGCAGGGTGTCGCCGTGCGGCGGCGGTTCGGCTGGGCGCCGGGCAGCAGGGGCGAATCCACCGACCTGACCGGACTGGAGGACGAGCACCTCGGCCGGGGCGAGTCGCAGGTCAGCGAGATCGTCGCCCGCGAGATCGAACGGCCCCGCGTCGGCCCGATGCGGGACATCGCCGCGACCATCCAGCCCGAGCAGGACGATCTCGTACGAGGTGACCTGGCCGAGTCGGTGTGCGTGCAGGGCGCCCCGGGGACCGGGAAGACGGCCGTCGGACTGCACCGGGCCGCCTACCTGCTCTACACCCACCCGCAGCGCATCCGGCGCGGAGGCCTGCTGATCCTCGGGCCCAACCGGACCTTCCTGTCGTACATCGCGGCGGTCCTGCCGGCCCTCGGCGAGACGGGCGTACGGCAGTCGACGCTCCTGGAGGAGATCGCCCGGCATCCGGTCGGCGGCGTCGACGACGAGCGGACGGCCGTCGTCAAGCACGACGAACGGATGGCCGAGGTGCTGCGGCGGGCGCTGTACGCGCGCGTGCCGGCGGAGGCGACGACGGAGGCGGCGGGGGAGACACGGACGCGGCCGAAGACGCCGGCGAGTGGAGGGCTCACCCTGGCCGACGGGTCGTACCGGTGGCGGGTGCCGGCGCGCGAACTCGCGCGGATCGTGGCGGACGTCCGGGCCGAGGAGCCGCCGTACGGTGTCGGGCGGGAGCGGGTGCGCAGCCGGGTGGTGCGGAGTGTGCAACTCCAGGCGGAACGGCGGGCGGGGCCGCAGCCGAACGCCTGGGTGCAGCGGGTCTCACGGTCGCGGGTGGTCCGGGAGTACCTCGACGCCGTATGGCCGCGGGTGCGGCCGGAGGAGGTGGTGGCCGAACTCCTCAGCGACCGCGCGGTGCTGGCGGCGGCCGCCGAGGGCCTGCTGGACGCCGACGAACAGAAGGCGCTGCTGTGGGCGAGGTCGCCGCGGTCGTGGAAGTCGGCGCGCTGGTCGGCCGCCGACCTCGTCCTGCTCGACGAAGTCGCCGGGCTCGTGGAGCATCCTCAGGCGTACGGCCATCTCGTCGTCGACGAGGCGCAGGACCTCTCCCCGATGGAGTGCCGGGCGATCGCCCGCCGTGCTCCCTTCGGCTCCCTCACGGTCCTCGGCGACCTCGCCCAGGGGACCACGCCCTGGGCGGCCAGGACCTGGGACACGACCCTGCGCCACCTGGGCAGACCGGACGCGGTCGTGGTCGCGCTGACGACGGGCTTCCGGGTGCCGAAGGCCGTCGTGGCGCTCGCCAACCGGCTGCTGGCCCGCCTGGACGTGGACGTGCCGGCGGGGCGGTCGTCGCGCGGGGACGGGGAGCTGCGGATCAGGGAGGCGACCGACGTGCTCGACGCGGTCGTGGACGCCGTGCGGGACGCGTCGGCGCGCGAGGGGTCCGTCGGAGTCGTCGCGGCCGACGCGGACGTGGACCGGGTGCGGCGGGCGCTCGACGCGGCCGGGATCGAGACGGCGGGCCCGGACGCGCCGGCGGCCCGGGTGAGCGTCGTCCCCGCGACCCTCGTCAAGGGCCTCGAGTACGACCATGTCGTCGCCGTCGAGCCGGCCGCGATCGCGGCGGCGGAGGAACGCGGACTGCACCGGCTGTACGTGGTGCTCACGCGGGCGGTGTCCCGGCTGGAGGTGGTGCACGCGCGGCCGCTGCCGTTCTGAGGGCGAAAGGCCGGGCGGACGACGGAGTCCCCCGGTAGCGTCCTCGCCGTGATCACCGCCAGACCTTCGTCACGATGGGCGCGGGTGTCCTGATGCTGCTCTTCCTCGACGTCGACGGGACGCTGATTCCCTTCGGAGCGCCGCCGTACCCGGTGTACGAGGCTCCCGACCGGGTGCCCCCGGAGGAGGCCGCCGCGCATCCGCTGCTCAGCCGCGCCGACCCCGCGCTCGGTCCGCGGCTGGTGGCGCTGGGGTGCGAACTGCTGTGGGCCACGACGTGGATGGAGGACGCCAACCTCTGCCTCTCGCCCTGGCTCGGGCTGCCTCGGCTGCCGGTGGTGGACTGGCCGGAGGAGGAGGACCGGCCGGAGGAGGAAGCCGGTGTGGGGCCGCGCCGGGACCGGTACGCCGGTCCGAACGCCGGCTCGCCCGCCGCACCGCACTGGAAGACCCGGCACCTCCTCGACCGGGCGGCGGGCCGGCCCTTCGTCTGGCTGGACGACGAGATCACCGAAGCCGACCGGGTGTGGGTGGCCGCCCGGCACACCGCCCCGGCCCTCCTCCACCGGGTGGACCACCGGTACGGGCTCACCGACGCGGACTTCGCGGCCGTGTCCGCGTGGCTTCGGGTCAGCGGCGGCCCAGCAGCTCCGTGATCCGCGTGAGCCGTCCTCGCCGTGGGCCGTGGCCGAGTCCGGCCACCCGGCGGGCCTGGCGACCCTTGACGACCACCAGCCTCGGTCGCGCGCCCGGCGCTGCCAAGTACCCACTGAAGAAGGTGGGTACGGCTGACGTCCCGCCGGTGCTGGGAGGGCGGCAGGCCCCCGCACACGAACGGGGCGGCGTACGGCCGACGCGGTGTCGGAGTACGCCGCCCTGGGGCGGGACGAGGTGCGGGAGGCGGCCCGCGGTGTCATGACCGCTACTTCGGGTCGCTGTTGAACTTCGCGGCCGACCAGCGGTAGCCGAGGACGGCGAGGCCCAGGGACCAGGCGACGCTGATCCACCCGTTGTTGCCGATCTCGGTGCCGAGGAGCAGCCCGCGCAGGGTCTCGATGGCGGGCGTGAAGGGCTGGTACTCGGCGATCGGCTGGAACCAGCCCGGCATCGCGTCGACCGGAACGAAGGCGCTGGACAGCAGCGGCAGCAGGATCATCGGCATCGCGTTGTTGCTGGCGGCCTCGGCGTTGGGGCTGATCAGGCCCATGCCGACGGCGATCCAGGTGAGCGCCAGGGCGAAGAGCACGAGCAGTCCGAACGCCGCCAGCCACTCCAGGACGGTGGCGTCCGTGGAGCGGAAGCCGATGGCGACGGCGACGGCGCCGACGAGGACCACGCTGATGATGGCCTGCAGCACACTGCCGACGACGTGCCCGATGATCACGGAGCCGCGGTGGATGGCCATGGTGCGGAAGCGGGCGATGATGCCCTCGGTCATGTCGCCGGACACGGACACGGCGGTGCCGACGACGGTGGAACCGATGGTCATGAGCAGGATGCCGGGGACGATGTAGGCGATGTACGCCGAGCGGTCCGCGCCGCCGATCCCGGCGCTCATCGCGTCGCCGAAGATGTAGACGAAGAGCAGCAGCAGCATGATCGGTGTGAGCAGCAGGTTCAGGGTGAGGGAGGGGTAGCGGCGCGCGTGCAGGAGGTTGCGGCGCAGCATCGTGGAGGAGTCGCGCACGGCGAGGGAGAGGGAGCTCATCGGACGTTCTCCTTGGGCTGGTTGGGCTGGTGGGGGATGTCGGCGCCGCCGGTGAGGGCGAAGAACACGTCGTCGAGGTCGGGGGTGTGGACGGTCAGTTCGTCGGCCTCGATGTTGGCCACGGACAGCCAGTCGAGGATGGAGCGCAGTTCGCGCTGGCTGCCGTCGCTGGGGATCTGCAGCGCGAGTGCCTCGTCGTCGCGGGCGACCTCGCGCAGCGTGGACGCGGCGGACTGGTAGGCGGCCGGGTCGGTGAAGCGCAGCCGGACGTGTCCGCCGGGGATGAGTCGCTTGAGCTCGTCGGCGCTGCCTTCGGCGGCGATTTTGCCGTCGCTCAGGACCGCGATGCGGTCG
This sequence comes from Streptomyces resistomycificus, assembly GCF_001514265.1. Lineage (GTDB taxonomy): Bacteria > Actinomycetota > Actinomycetes > Streptomycetales > Streptomycetaceae > Streptomyces > Streptomyces resistomycificus. The sequence continues at coordinate 92,027 of NZ_KQ948992.1, forward strand.
GCGAGTTCGTCGGCCTCTTCCAGGTACTGGGTAGTGAGGAAGACGCTGACGCCGCCGGAGACCAACTGGCGGATGATGCCCCACATGTTGTGCCGGCTGCGCGGGTCGAGGCCGGTGGTGGGTTCGTCGAGGAAGATGATCCGCGGGTCGCCGACCAGGGTCATGGCGATGTCGAGGCGGCGCTTCATGCCGCCGGAGTAGGTGGAGGCGGGCTTCTTCGCGGCCTCGGTCAGGTCGAAGCGCTCCAGGAGTTCGGCGGCGACCCGGCGTCCCTCGGCACGGGGGAGGTGGTGCAGGTCGGCCATGAGGAGCATGTTCTCCTCGCCGGTGATCAGGCCGTCGACGGCGGAGAACTGCCCGGTGACACCGATCGCGGCGCGCACGGCCTGCGGGTCGGTGGCGAGGTCGTGGCCGCCGACGCGGATCTCACCGGCGTCGGCGGTGATGAGGGTGGAGAGGATCTTGACGGCGGTGGTCTTGCCGGCTCCGTTCGGCCCGAGCAGGGAGAAGACCGTGCCTTCGGGGACGCTCAGGTCGATCCCGTCGAGGACGACCTTGTCGCCGTAGGACTTGCGCAGCCCGTTCGCCGCGATGGCCAAGCTGGTCATGAGGGGTGCTCCTTCTTCAGGCTGCGGACGGGGATGTCGCTCAGAGGCTGCGGGCGGTGATGTCGCCGTAGGAGGTGGAGGCGTGGATGTTCAGGGCGGCGTCGGCGCCGTCGGCGTTCTTCAGCGCGTTGTTGATGCGGCCGTAGGTGGTGCCGGCGTCGAGGGTGGCGGAGACGCCGCGGGCGGCGCCGACGGACACCTCGCCGGACTCGGTGCGCAGGACGACCGTGCCGCGGGTGGCTTCGGTGATGCGGATGTCGCCCTTCTGGACGGTGATCTCGCCGGGGCCGCCCAGACGGCCGACGGTGATGTCGCCGGCGAGGAGGTTCAGGCGGGCGGCGGCGGCCTCGTCGACCTTGACCGAGCCCTGGGCGCCTTCGAAGGTGAGGTCGCCGAGGCGTCCGACGCCGCGGAACTCGCCGGCGGCGGTCTTGGCCTCGACGCGGGAGCCGGCCGGCAGCTGGACGGTCACCTCGACGGACCCGGACGAGGAACCGAGGATCCGGTTCTTGGCCGGCGTGGCCTCGATCCGCAGGACACCGTCGACGTACTCGACCGAGACCTGCTCGGCGGCCTTCACGTCGCGGTTCTTGGCGGCGTCGGCGGGCCGGATCTCGACGGTGGTGTCGGCCCGGTCGGCGGCGATGAACCGGATGTGTCCCGCGGGGATGTCCAGGACGGCAAGGACCGGGGCGGGGGTGTCGAACTTCTGCATGATGCTCTCCTTGGCTGCGCTGTTTCTGATGATGGAAACGCTACGTTGCATTCATAGGTCTGGCAACAAGCTCGTTGCGCAAGAAAGGCATCAGTGCAGGTGAGAGCATGGAATTCATTGCAATGGTTCTGAACATAACGCAACACCCCCATCCCGTTGCGTTGCAATGGAATGGGGGTGAACGCTACTGGGGGCTCAGGTCACCGGATGTGCGGCGGCTCTGGTCACCAGGCGGGGATGACCGGCGCGTCGGGTTCGTGCCGCCGCCAGGCCTCGTTGAGGCGCGTGAGCCGGTCCGCGGCGCCGATACCGCGCAGGGACGCGACCTTGCCGTCGCTGACTTCGAACGCCACGGCGCCCACGACCCGGCCGTCGATCACGGCGAGGACGGCCGGGGAGCCGTTGACCACCGCGATGTGCATCGCGGGCGAGCCGCCCGCCAGCCGCCGCTTCGCCGCCGTGGGCTTGAAGCCGGCGCGCACGAAGGACGCGACCCGCTCGCGGGTGTCGTGCCGCAACAGCCGCTTGCTCAGCCCGGCGCCGTCCGAGACCGCCGTCACGTCGTCGGTGAGCAGCGCCACCAGCCGTTCGGTGCGCCCCGACGTGGCGGCGGCGAGGAACTCCTCGACGACCCGGCGTGCGGACGCGGGGTCGGCCACGCCGCCGCGACGGCGCTCGGCGGCGACCCGGATCCGGGCCCGGTGGGCGTGCTGCTGGCTCGCGGACTCGGTGATGTCGAGGATCCCGGCGATCTCGGCGTGGCCGTAGGAGAAGGCCTCACGCAGGACGTAGACGGCCCGCTCGACCGGCGACAGGCGCTCCAGGAGGGTCAGTACGGCCAGGGACACCGATTCGCGCTGCTCGAAGGTGTCGGCCGGGCCGAGCATCGGGTCGCCCTCGAGGAGCGGTTCGGGCAACCAGGCACCGGCCGCTCGCTCGTGGCGCACCTGCGCGGAGCGGAGCCGGTCGAGGCAGAGGTTGGTGACGACCTTGGTCAGCCACGCCTCCGGTACCTCGACCCGTTCACGGTCCGTGGCCTGCCAGCGCAGGAACGTGTCCTGTACGGCGTCCTCAGCGTCGGCGGCCGAGCCGAGCAGACGGTATGCGAGCGAGGCCAGCCGGCCCCGGCTGGCCTCGAACCGATCGATGGCTGCACTGTCCATGCGGAACAACCTATGCGGCGGCCCTCACGCCGGCCCGGTCGAGCGCTGTGGTCAGGCGGCGCTTGCGCTTCGGCATGCCGAAGGTGGGGTGGGCGATGCCCCACCCCGCCCCCTTGAGCACGCCCGCCTTGAGCCGCGCGGCGGTCCGGCCGCCCAGGTACCAGGACTTCGCCCGGACGTCCCCGTCCACCATCTGGAAGATCGCGTCCCGCCGCCCGAGGCTGATGTGGTTGCCGTGGTACTTCAGCCCCGTGGCCGGGACCTCACTGCCCGTCAGACGCGCGATGATCGCGGCGGTCGCCTGCATGTTGGTGAAGCCGGCCGAGGCGCAGGACATCGGCAGCGGCCGGCCGTTCTCGCCGATCGCGTAGGCGCTGTCACCGGCGGCGTAGACGTCGGGGTGCGAGACCGAGCGCATGGTGCGGTCGACGACGATCTGGCCGGTCTCGGCGACCTCCAGGCCGCTGGCGGCCGCGATGGGGTGCACGGCGAACCCGGCCGACCACACGGTCACGTCGGCCGGGATGGAGGTGCCGTCGGCGGCGATCGCCCGGGTCGGCTCGACGGCCTCGATGCCGGTGTGCTCGTGAACGGTGACGCCGAGCCGGTCGAAGGCGCGGCGGAGGTGACGGCGGGCCTTCGGGGAGAGCCAGGCGCCCAGTTCGCCGCGGGCGGCCAGCGCGATGGAGAGGTCGGGCCGGGACTCGGCGAACTCGGTGGCGGTCTCGATGCCGGTCAGCCCCTCACCGACGACCAGCACGGTGCCGCCCTCGCCCAGGCCGGCCAGGCGCTCGCGCAGACGCAGCGCCGAGGACCGGCCGGTCACGTCGAAGGCGTACTCGGCCGCGCCGGGGACGCCGTGGTGGGCCACGGAGCTGCCGAGTGCGTAGAGAAGCGTGTCGTACGCGAGCTCGTCGTCGCCGTCCTCGCCGGTCACGGCGACGGTCCCGCGCTCGGGGTCGACGCCGGTGACGCGCGCCAGGCGCAGCCGCACCCCGGTGCCCGCGAACACGTCGGCGAGCCTGCGGGACGCGAGGTCCTGGCCGATCGCGAGCTGGTGGAGGCGCATCCGCTCGACGAAGTCGGGTACGGCGTTGACGACGGTGATCTCGGTGTCGGCGGGGGAGAGGCGGCGGGCCAGGTTGCCGGCGGCGAAGGCCCCGGCGTATCCGGCGCCGAGTACGACGATGCGGTGCTTCATGGCGTGCTCCTGTCTCGTTCGCGTGCTCCCTGAACGGGACGGCGCCTCGATTGCTGACAGGAGAAGAGTGTGACGTGAGTCACTTGCGAACTGCCGGTCGGTGGCGGTGTGTGACTGAGCACGATAGTTGTCGTCATTTCGCGTGCCGACCTGGCCTTTCTTGAGGCCCTGAGCGCGACATCTGTCGTCGGATTCGCATCGTTCCTGACGTGCTCAGCGCTCTTTGCAGCCAAGTTGTCGCCGACTTCGAAGATCGCCTCCGTGCCAGGAGGCAAATAGCTTCCCTTGGGGCATGAGCAAAACCGAGGGCGTATCTGGGTCGGCTGGCAATAAGGCTCCGTTTCCGTACGAGCTCGGTTCCCTGTGGTCCCCCCCGGTGTACATGGATGGAGTGCTGGTGCCCGTCTCGCTGGAAGCGGGGCGGGATGCCCTGGACCTGTCCGACGGCTGGGCGAACCGGTGGACCGCGACGTGGAGGTACGCCGGGGACGAGGTGACGGGCCCGGTACGCCATCTGGCACAGGTCCCCGCATCGGGCCGTGGCCCGATGCGGGGTTTCACCTGGCGGCGGGGTCAGAGGCATCGGCCTGGCCTGGGACCGTTGCTGGCGACCGGGCGGCTGCACGCATTCGAGAGCCTCGAAGAGGATCAGTTGCTGGTGGCAATGGACGGGAATCGATGTTGCCGACCGTGGCGCCGACCCGGAGGGCGACGCGGTACTGGGTCCCGACCGGCAATCGGCGCGAGGTGACCGGTACAAACAGAGTGGGTCATTCACCGCGAACCCCGGGACCGGCGGGTGGTGTACTTCCAGGACCCCGACACACACGAGTGGCACGCCCTACGCTGGACGGACCTGCCGCCAGAGGGCGAGATCCCGGCCTTCGGGGATACCCGGGTTGAAGAACTTCTCAACCGGAACCGGCGTCCACCCGAGACGACACTCGGGCCCTCAGCCCGCCCAGCCTCGGCCACCGACTCCGCCAGCGGCCCCTCAAGAAAGATCGAGGCTAGCAGCCATTCCGCTGGAGGCAATCAACGACGTCTGCCTGGGCCGCGACGATCTGCTCCAGAAGACGGGCGAGTTGGAACTGCAGCTGTTTCATCGCGTTGGGGTCGTTGTCGTTGGCGGGCATGCTGTCCAGCAGTTCGTTGATCTTCTGCTGCAGGTCCTTGACCTTGTTAATCTCGTTCGCGCATAGCTCCGCACATCGTGTGCTGCCAATAACACCCTCGATGGCGTCGACTATGTCTTGAACGGCATCACGGATCTTCTGCGACAACAATCGCATGCGATCCTTGAGACCTTTCAGCGTCTCTTTGGCTGCTCGCTGCCAGATCGGGTTGGAGGTGATGACGATGAGCAACGCCAGTATGAAGATGAGAACAATGATCAAGGGAACCACTTGCACCGCCCCGAGCAGGGTCAAGCGGATGGGGTCGACCGGGGCGATGAGGTTCGGAACCGGGTTGGCAAAGCGACTGGCGCCGGCAACGCGTTCAGTGGGAGCAAGCGCGGCGAAGTCGCTGCGAATATCATCGAAATCGGCAGCCAGGTCGCCCGGCGTCCCGGGAGGCGTCGGCGCAGTCGGAATGGGGAAGCCTTGCTCCTGCACGATCGTCGCATAGAGACTGCTGCTGACTTCATCGAGCCGGGTGAAGCTTGGCCCTGACGGGTCGATCCTGCCATCGACCAGTAGGCCAGGATTCTGCTGTTGGAATTTCGAGATTGCCGCGATGGTCTTGGGACCGACCAGCCCGTCAACGTCAAGCGGAACGTGGCCTGCTGCGATCTGCAGATCGCTCAGCAGACGCTGCACCGCCATGACGTCGTCTGGACCGTTGATACCGCCCTGTCCGACAGATCCGTTGATCACAGTGACCTCCCGAGTATGGGGCGCGAAGCAATTTCACGATCGGCTGCGAAAGACCAGCGGCTGCGAGAGAGTTGTCGTTTGCAGCAGGGACGGAATTGATGGCCGCCCTGAACCGACCCGGTGATCTTGGAGACTCGAATCATTGTGTTCTCTCTGGGACATAGTGCTGGTCGTAGTTAATGGCCTCGTATTCTGCGGTCGGGTCGATGGCCACGGCCAATGACATAAGACCCGATACGCTTCTTCACCTGGAGAGTGCTTCTTTCCGTGCAGCCAACAGGACCCTCGACAAGTCCTATCGTTGCAGTTCAGGAGCACTCTCCGCTTATTTGATCAAACCTCGGACACCCCACCATGTGAAAGCGCGAGGCTAACCAAGAGTTGGCTCGCTGTACGGAAAGTTGAAGGGTGGATCGGTCTCCGCTTGCAGGGCGTGCGCAAGTTGACAGCCGCCCGTCGAGGTGCAGTGATCTACTTCAGGGTCACGCCAAGTAAAAGTGATCGCAACTTTTGTCATCACACCGCTACTTGGGCGGCTCTCCCCAAGTCTCAGGATGCAGCGCACACATATTGAAGCCGTCATGGAAGGGCGACTGAAGCTGTGGCCTAGCGGGCCAGCTTCTCGTTCGTCACGGATGTGGAAGAATGCGCCTATACAACTCGCATTGGAGGAATTATGGCCAGCGAGGACTTCGCGGCGGTCTGGTGACTGGGTGACGGCACTCAGTGGGTGCACTGAGATATGTCCGAGAACGAGTTCAAGCAGAAGGACTCCGAGTACTTCCCGCAAGGGTTCCGCATCACCTCACTCATAATCGACGAAGGCCGTTTCGCGGCCGTCTGGCATCCGGTCAGGCCGGTCCGGCCGCGTTTGGCTGGCTCGATCAGTGCTGGACGCTGGCCGGATCGCCGAGATTATGGGCCGCCGCTTCGGCGTCGACCACACCCGGGCCGGGCTGGACCTGCTGCCACGTTCGAAGATCCAGCCGGGCAGGGCGATGCGGTTGCCGCGGCCGCTGCGCCGGGTCGCGACTGCGCCGACCTGGAGGATCTGCTGGCGAGGCGGCGTCGATAGGCGGGCCCCGATATGGCGCTATCCCGCCGTGGCGACGGGATCGGCATCCTGCTCGCCGAAGCTGGGCGTCGCCCAAGTCAGTTGGCGGCGCCCCGGCGAAGGCGACGCCGAGGGACGATGTCCCCAGAGATACCGAGGTGCGCGGTGGCCTGGTCAAGCTCCTCGGCCAGCAACTGCTCGCCGAGGATGGAGTCAAGGATTCGGCCGGCCTGGATCAGGCAGACGGCCGTCCAAATGACGTCGTTCAGGCCACTCTCCCTGGGCTTGTTGCGCAGTTCCCAGCCGTCGGCCCGTGTGCGATGGAGATACAGCTGCGCTGTCTCTCGTGTGGTGTGGGAGTAGGAACTGAGGTGCCTGTAGGGCAGATAGCCTTCCTGCTCCCCGAACCCGCCATCAGGTCGGCGGATCTCGTTCGTCAGCCGGACGACCTCAGGGGCCGGGTGGGCGGTGCGTTCGTCGACAGCGGCACGGACCTTTGCCTCGACCTCATCTCCCTCGACATCCCACCCAGCTCGCTTCGCGTTAGTGATCAGCTTGAGGAGCTGGTCGTCGCTGTAGGCGTCAGATCGACGGCCTGCACCGCGGCGTCGCCGCCGTCGACGAGCCAGGCCATCGCCACCGCGTGCGTCATCAGGTTCCGCATCACCGGTGCGACGACGAACCCGCTACCGTTCTTGGCCGCCTCCGCCACCACGCGGGCGGAGTCCGAAATGAGCATCCACAAGCTCCACGCGACTGGTGCCACTACCTCGTGTTCGCGGAGGAAGCCGATGCCGCCCACTCCGGAGGCCACCTGTCGCGGGCGGCCAGCAACTGGTCGATGACGTCGAGAGCGCGCCGGTCCGTGGCCTCGACATGCGCAAATCGGGCATAGCGCCAATCTGTGACGCCGCAGCCCGGAAACCGCCCCACAATTTCCGACTGGACCCGGATGGCGACAGTTGTCGTGCAAATGCCACACCTATCGTGCTCAGGCTCACGGTGCCGTGCAGTGGCATGGCGCACTTTTGCAAGCGGGTGCTTGCAATAGTTAGCGGGGGTGAGGCAAGGTGGGGGCATGGCAACGCTCAACGTCGGCAATCTCGGTGAGTACATGCGCGAACAGCGGCGCAACGCGCAGCTGTCGCTCAGGCAGCTCGCCGATGCCGCCGGGGTGTCCAATCCGTACCTGAGCCAGATCGAGCGCGGGCTGCGCAAGCCGAGCGCGGAGGTGTTGCAGCAGGTCGCCAAGGCGCTGCGGATCTCCGCCGAAACGCTGTACGTGCGGGCCGGGATCCTCGACGCCGAGCGGGACCGGGACGAGGTGGAGACACGTGCCGTCATCCTCGCCGATCCCACGCTGAACGAGCGGCAGAAGCAGGTGCTGCTCCAGATCTACGAGTCGTTCCGGAAAGAGAACGGGTTCGAGATCGCCGTGACGGTGACGGGTGAAGGGCCGGAGACGGGCGAGGCCGCCGAGCAGAGCGGCGGCAGCACTCTCATACCGGAAACCCGCACGGACGACGGGCGCGAGTCCGCCGACGGAGCCAGCCGTACGACGGGCGAGCACAAGCCCGCCACCAGCCGTACCCGCACGACCGGCGCGCGGAAGCCCGCGCGTCGCACCCGTAAGACCGGCGGCAACGACGCCGACCCGCAGCAGACGGCCAGTTGAGCCGGACCAGGGCACCGGCCGCCTGACTGCGGACCACAAACCCTCAGCCGAAAGCGAATCCGGGAGGACCATCACCATGGCCATCACCGACGACCTGCGCAAGACCCTCAGCGACCCCACTCCGCTCTACTTCGCCGCCGGCACCGCCGACCTGGCTCTTCAGCAGGCCAAGAAGGTGCCGGGTCTGGTGGAGCAGCTGCGTGCCGAGGCGCCCGCGCGGATCGAGGCCGTGCGCAACACCGACCCGAAGGCCGTGCAGGAGAAGGCCCAGGCGCGTGCCAAGGAGGCGAGCGCCAGGGCCAAGGAGGCCCAGGAGAGCATCCAGGCCAAGGTCGGCGAGTTCATCGGCACCCTGGACGGCGACCTGAAGAAGCTCAGCAGCACCTTCGACGCGGACCTGAAGAAGTTCGGCGAGAGCGCCCAGGACTTCGCCCTCCGCGGCGTCGGCGTCGCCGCCGAGTACGCCGTCAAGGCCCGCGAGACCTACGAGAAGGTCGCCGAGCACGGTGAGCAGACCGTGCGGACCTGGCGCGGCGAGGCCGCCGAGGAGATCGAGGAGCTGGCGATCGCCGTCGAGCCGAACGCCGCGCCCGCCGCCAAGCCGGCGTCGCAGCCGGTCGAGGTCAAGGCCGAGCCGAAGCCCGCCGAGGCCAAGGCCGAGCCCGCCGCGGCGAAGAAGGCTCCCGTGAAGAAGGCCCCGGTCCGCAAGCCGGCCGCCAAGAAGACCACGCCGCCCGCGAAGTAGTCGGCGGCGGCAGACACTCCGGACGGGCCGGGCACTCTCGGAGTGCCCGGCCCGTTCAGCGGGTAGCGGGCTTGCGGGAACGGGTACGGTGACCGCGTAGGGACGAGCCGAGTCTGGTGGTGGACGTAGTGCTGATGCAGGGGTTCGCAGGCTTCATGTGGCTGCTGAGCATGGCCCTGATCGTGTTCAGCGGTTTCGCGTTGATCGACGCCGCCACACGCCGTGAGGACGGCTATCGGGCCGCCGACAAGAAGACCAAGCCGTTCTGGCTGATCATCCTGGGCATCGCCTTCGTGGTGAACCTGCTCTTCCCGATCCTGTCGTTCCTTCCGATCATCGGCCTCATCGCGACCATCGTGTACATGGTCGACGTACGGCCCGCGCTCCGCAGCCTCCCGGGCGGTGGCCGCAGCCGCCGAGGCGGTTCCAGCAGCGACGGACCCTACGGGCCGTACAACGGCGGACGCTGACCGACCGGGCCGGGGGCGGTTCAGCCCATCCGGTCCAGCAGCACGACCGCCACGTCGTCCGTCAGCTCGCCCCCGTTGAGGTCGCGGACCTCGTTGACCGCCGCCCGCAGCAGCTGTTCGCCGCGCAGGCCCTCGGCGAGCTGGCGGCGGACCATGTTCACCATGCCGTCCTGGCCGAGCCGCTCACCGCTGTCGCCGACGCGGCCCTCGATCAGGCCGTCGGTGTAGAGCATCAGGCTCCACTCGGCACCCAGTTCCACCTGCATACGAGGCCAGCGGGCGCCCGGCAGCAGACCGAGCGCGGGGCCGTTGTTGTCGTACGGCAGGAGCTTGGCGGGCCGGCCGGGGCGGGCGATCAGCGGCGAAGGGTGTCCGGCGAGGCACAGGCCCGCGCGCCGGCCGTCGGGCGCGATGTCGACCGTGCACAGGGTCGCGAAGATCTCGTCGTCGGAGCGCTCGTGCTCCAGCACCTGCTGCAGCGTGCCGAGCAGCTCGTCACCGCACAGGCCCGCCAGCGTCAGCGCCCGCCAGGCGATGCGCAGCTCCACGCCGAGCGCCGCCTCGTCCGGGCCGTGGCCGCAGACGTCGCCGATCATGGCGTGGACCGTGCCGTCCGGGGTGCGGACGGTGTCGTAGAAGTCGCCGCCGAGCAGGGCCCGCGAGCGGCCGGGGCGGTAGCGGGCGGCGAAGCGCAGCGAGGAGCCCTCCAGCAGGGGAGTCGGCAGCAGGCCGCGTTCCAGGCGGCGGTTCTCCTGTGCGCGCAGCCGGCCCTCGGCGAGCCGTCGCTCGGCCGTGTCCGAACGCTTGCGCTCCACCGCGTAGCGGAGCGCCCGGCTCAGCAGCCGGCTGTCCAGTTCGTCGCGGAAGAGGTAGTCCTGGGCACCCACCCGCACCGCCTCGGCGCCGCGCTCGGCGTCGCCGGACGCGGTGAGGGCGAGGACGGCGTGCCGGGGCGCGAGCTCCAGTACGTGTTTGAGCACGGCGAGCTCGTCGTCGGCGGCGGGCCCGCTCGGGGCGGGCAGCGCGAGGTCGAGCAGGATGCAGTGGACGTCGTCGGTGAGAAGCCGCTCGGCCTCGGTGAGGTTGCGGGCCGTACGGACGCGGATGGGCCGGCCGGCGGAGTCCAGCAGCTCGGGCACGACGGTTGAGCCGCCCGGGTCGTCCTCGATCACCAGGAGGGTGAGCGTGGGGCTCGGGGCGGCGGCGGGCGTGCCGACGGCGCCGGGCGTGCCGACGGGCAGGCCGGTCCTCGCGGCGGCGTCGGTGACACCGGCCGTGGCCGAGGAGCCTGCTGTGGCCGTGGCGGCCGCGGTGCCGAGCGGGCCGGCCGCGGCGCTGTTCACGGTGTTCGTCTGGGCGGCGGTGGTGCGGCCGGTGTCCCCGGCCAAGGTGTTCCCGGTCGGGTCCGCCCTGCGCGGGGCCTCTTCCTTGGAGGGGCCTGCGCCTGAGGACGCGGCCGGCGCCTGACCACTCTCCACGGCCGGGATCGCTCTCTGCCGCGGTACGGGTACGGGCATCGTCTGGGTTCCTTCCCTCCCCCCGAGGGCATGGCAGGGCGAGGGGCCCTCGACCTACCGACGGGGACCATAGCGGTTGTCGGCACCGCAACGGAATGGCGTGAGCCACGCCGGACGGCCGCTCGCCTCTGTCATATGCCGCGTTCCCTACCGCAGTTGGACAGGTCGGGGGTGGTACCGGGATGACGAACGTCACGTCCCGAGGGCGTTTGGCGGGGCGTTGAGCGTGGGCCAGGTCACGTGGCCCGCGTCACGGGCGGGGTGGAAACCGGGACAACCCTCACGCGTCCGGCCGCACCACCCCGAGTATCGGCATGGATCCCGCCCCCGCGAGCGTCACCGTCCGCCCCGGCCGCGGGGCGTGGATGATCGCGCCGTCGCCCACGTACAGCGCGACATGGCTCGCGTCGTCGAAGTAGATGATCAGGTCGCCGGGTCGCATGTCCTCGACGCCGACCCGGGTGAGCTGCTGCCACTGCTGCTGCGAGGTGCGCGGGATGGAGCTGCCGGCGCTCGCCCACGCCTGTGAGGTCAGGCCCGAGCAGTCGTACGTGTTCGGGCCCTCGGCGCCCCATTCGTACGGCTTGCCCAGCTGCGCGGTCGCGTACTCCACCGCCTTCCTGCCCTGCGCGGTCGCCTTGTCGCCGATCTCGTCGAGGACCCCGGAGTCGAGCCAGGCGGTCTGCGCCTTGAGCGCGGCCTGCTTCTCCAGCTCGGCGAGGCGCTTCTTCTCGTCCTCCTCCAGCTGGGACTCGAGCTCCTCGGCCGCCGCGATCCGCTTCTCGATCTTCTTCTTGGCCGCCGCCTTGGCCTTGCGGCCCGACTCCAGCTTCTTCCACTGGGCCGAGGCGTCCTTGGCGTACTGCTCCAAGTCCTGCTGGGTCTGGGTCATTTCCGCGATCAGGCCCTTGGTGGCGCGCTGGCCCTGGAGCACCCGGCCCGCGCCGTCGAGGAACTCCTGCGGGTCGTCGCTCAGCACGAGGTGGGCCTCGTCCGGCAGGCCGCCGCTGCGGTACTGGGCCCGGGCCGCGGCGCCCGCGCGCTCCTTCAGCTCGGCCAGCCGCTCCTTGCTCCGGACGATCGTCCTGGCCAGTTCGACGAGTTGGGCGGACTGGCTCTGCGCCTTCTCCTCGGCCGCGTTGTAGGCGTCCGTGGCGACGGCCGCCTCGCGGTAGAGCTTGTCGAGCTTCTCGCGCACGGCCTCGAGGTCCTGGTTGGCGAGGGGCGTCGAGACCGCGCTCGGTGTCGGTGTCGGCGTAGGTGCCGGGCTCGCGAACGCCGTGCCCGGTGCCGCCAGCACGGTGACCGCGCAGACCACCGTCACGGCCACCGCGATCAGGCCACGCTTGCCCGTCCCCATACCCCAGCCCCCCACCTGATTAACCGTCAGTAACTTACGGACGTCTGGGGGATCGTGCCACGTAGCGGCGCAAAACGACAGAGGTCGTCGCATGCGACGACAGACTCAGTACTTCCCCCTCTTCCCACCCCGTCATGACGATGTCCCCGCCTGTGTGACGAACGACTCACGGAGATCGTTCCCGTGGACGGTGCGAGTAGGGCCGCTCAGCTCCGCGGCGCCAAGGCTCCCCACGTCACCGTCACTTCGCCCTGCCGCCACCGCGCCGGTCCGTCCGTCACCGGCCAGTCGGCGGTGAGGTCCCGCACCGCCCGGATCCAGCGCTGGCGTGCGCCGTACGACGCGTAGGGCGCGGCGGCCGCCCAGGCGCGGTCGAAGTCGCGCAGGAAGGCGTGTACGGGCTCGCCCGGCACATTGCGGTGGATCAGCGCCTTCGGCAGCCGCTCGGCGAGGTCGGAGGGCCGCTCGAGCGAGCCCAGCCGGGTCGCGAAGGTGACCGTGCGCGGGCCCTCGGGGCCGAGCGCGACCCACACGTGCCGGCGTCCGATCTCGTCGCAGGTCCCCTCGACCAGCAGTCCGCCGCGGGAGGTGCCGGTCGCCGGAGCGAGGCGGGAGCACAGCCGCCGCCACACGTCGGCCACCTCGGCCTCGTCGTACTGCCGCAGGACGTTGGCCGCGCGGACGAGATGCGGCCGCCCGGAGAGCGGGATCTCGAAGCCGCCGTGCCGGAAGACCAGCCCGTCGCGCTCGTACGGCCGGGCCGCCGCGACCCGCGCCGGTTCGATCTCGACGCCCACCACGCGCGCGCGTGGCGCGGCGGTGCGCAGGCGGTGGAGCAGCTCCACGGCCGTCCAGGGGGCGGCGCCGTACCCGAGGTCGACGGCGACGGGGTCCGCCGCCCGGCGCAGCTCGGCGCCGTGTGTCGCCGCGATCCAGCGGTCCATGCGCCGCAGACGGTTCGGGTTGGTCGTCCCGCGCGTCACCGTGCCCACGGGGCGGGTGGCGGCACGCGGAGTCATACGTACGAGGGTATGCGGGCACGGGGAACCGTAAGCACCACGCACCACCCGCCCCCGGCCCACGCAGTTCGTCATCGAACGGTTGAGCGAGAGCCGGTAATGATTCGGCAAATCCCGGCGGGACGGAAATGGAGCGGCCCCTTCCGGCGTTGCACTGCCGTGGAGGGCGCCCCACACCCTCGGTCCGGCATGCCCGCTGCGAGGAGGAACGCGTGAGCCAGTACGTCAGCAGGCTCGGGCGGCGCTCGTCGGCCGCTCCCCATCGGCTGAGGCTGCACCGCAGGCCCCGCCGGGTCGCCATGCTCTCCGTGCACACCTCACCGCTGCACCAGCCGGGCACCGGCGACGCGGGCGGCATGAACGTGTACATCGTGGAGCTCGCCCAGCGCCTCGCCGCGATCAACATCGAGGTGGAGATCTTCACGCGGTCCACGACGGCCGCCGTCCCCCCGACCGTCGAACTCGCGCCGGGCGTCCTCGTCCGGCACATCGACGCCGGCCCCTACGAGGGCCTCGCCAAGGAGGAGCTCCCCGCCCAGCTGTGCGCCTTCACGCACGGCGTGATGCAGGCCTGGGCGGGCCACCGTCCCGGCTACTACGACCTGGTGCACTCCCACTACTGGCTCTCCGGCCACGTCGGCTGGCTCGCCGCCCAGCGCTGGGGCGCCCCCCTGGTGCACGCCATGCACACCATGGCCAAGGTCAAGAACGCCAACCTGGCCGACGGCGACACCCCCGAGCCGGCCGCCCGCGTCATCGGCGAGACCCAGATCGTCGCCGCCGCCGACCGCCTGATCGCGAACACGGCCGAGGAGGCCGAGGAGCTCGTACGGCACTACGCCGCCGACCGGGACAACGTCGCCGTGGTCCACCCGGGCGTCAACCTCGAGCGCTTCCGCCCCGCCGACGGCCGTGCCGCCGCCCGTGCCCGCCTCGGTCTCCCGCAGGACGCCCTGATTCCCCTCTTCGCGGGCCGTATCCAGCCCCTCAAGGCTCCGGACGTGCTCCTGCGCGCGGTGGCCGTGCTGCTGGACGAGCGCCCCGACCTGCGCTCCCGCCTCCTCGTGCCCGTCGTCGGCGGCCTCAGCGGCAGTGGCCTCGCCAAGCCGGAGGGCCTGCAGAAGCTCGCCGCGCGTCTCGGTATCGCCGACGTCGTACGGTTCCACCCGCCCGTCGGGCAGGAGCAGCTCGCCGACTGGTTCCGGGCCGCTTCCGTGCTCGTGATGCCGTCCTACAGCGAGTCCTTCGGGCTGGTCGCCATAGAGGCCCAGGCGGCCGGCACACCGGTGCTCGCGGCCGCCGTCGGCGGGCTGCCGGTGGCCGTGGACGACGGACGGACCGGCGTCCTCGTACGAGGGCACGATCCCGCCGACTACGCGCGCGTGCTGGGCGGTTTCGCCGACGATCCACAGCTGGCCGCCCGGATGGGCGCGGCCGCCGCCCGGCACGCCCAGTCCTTCGGCTGGGACACCGCGGCCGCGGCGACGGCGGACGTCTACACGGCCGCCGCCCAGGCCTACCGGCGTCGCGTACGCTCCCACCATGGCTGACGTGGAGAAGGCGGCACAGGTCATCGAGGGGGTCCTCGAGGATGCCGAACTCGAGTGGGAGACCCCCGCCCCCGGCAACTACGTCGTGAAGCTCCCCGGCACCCGCAAGCTGTCGACGACGGTCTCCCTCCTGGTGGGCCGCCACTCCCTCTCCCTGAACGCCTTCGTCATCCGCCACCCCGACGAGAACGAGTCCGGCGTCCACCGCTGGCTCCTCGAACGCAACCTGAAGCTGTACGGCGTGAGCTACGCCGTCGACTCCCTCGGCGACGTCTATGTCACCGGCAAGCTCCCCCTGGCCGCCGTCACGGCCGACGAGATCGACCGGATCCTGGGCCAGGTGCTGGAGGCCGCCGACGGCAGCTTCAACACCCTCCTGGAACTGGGCTTCGCCTCCGCCATCCGCAAGGAGTACGAGTGGCGGGTGTCCCGGGGCGAGCCGACCCACAACCTCGACGCGTTCGCCCACCTGACGCGCCGGACCGCGGACTGATCCCGGGGCCGGGCTGCGGACTGATCCCGGGGCCGGGTTGCGGACTGATCCCGGGCCGGGCTGCGAACTGACCCTGGGGCGGGGCGCCGGGCGGTGCCCCGGTAGACCTGGCTCGGGCCGGGCCTCAGGCTACGACTCGGGCTCGGACTCGGACTTGTCGAGCTCGTCGGCGAACGCCCGCAGCGCGTCGGCCAGTTCCTTCTTGGTGGGCAGCTCGTCGACCTTCCGGTCGAGCTCCGCGATCCGCCGGTTCAGCTCCTCCAGGTCGGTCGGGGCCGCGGTCGGGGTGGCCGGGGGCTCGGAGATCGGCGGGTCGCCCGGACCCGTCGGGCCGGTGGGGCTCGGGGCGGGGTCGCCGCCACCGGTCGAGCCACCGGTCGAGCCACCGCTGCCGGAGCCCCCGGAACCCCCGTCGGGCGGTTCGGCCGTCGGTTCGTCGGCCGGCGTGGTCGACGTCGAGATCGGGCTCGGCGCGGGGCCGTCGTCCGAGCTCGCGGCGAGGGCCGCGCCGACGCTGAGAGCCACCAGGGTCGCGGCTCCGGCGACGGCGGTCGATATGCGTCTGGCCCTTAACGCGCGCGGGCCGGACGCGGCACCAAGTTCTCCACTCTCCGGTGTGTCCTGCGGATCCTGCATTCCCTGTGACGCTTGTGGATTTTCCATGGAGGCGACGCTAACCGGCGACGACCACAGGACGGACGGCTTCCGCCGATCTCTCGAACGGACGTCCGCACCCGGTCGGCGTCAGATGACACCGGCCCCGCTGGCGCGGTAGCGCCCCGGCGGCACCCCCACCAACTTCCTGAAGTGCCGGGTGAGATGAGCCTGGTCGTGGAAGCCGGTGGCCGCGGCGACGTCGGCCGGCCCGTGTCCCGCGAGCAGCAGGCGGCGGGCCCGGTCGACGCGGCGGGCGTTCAGATACTGGTGCGGGGCGATGCCGTAGGCACCACTGAACGCCCGTACGAGATGGGCGGGATGAGCCTGGACGAGCCGGGCGGCCTCGCCGAGCGCGAGCCCCTCGACGACCCGTTCGTCGAGCAGCTCGCGCAGCCGCCGGGCGACGACCGGATCGCGGCGCGGCACCGGCGCGGCGGCGCTCGGCCGCAGTCGCGTCCGCAGCCGTTCGCCGACCAGCGTCAGCCTGCTCTCCGCCTCCAGCTCGTCCCCGGGCCGGGCGAGCGCGGCGTGCACCTGCCCGACCCGCCGCCGCAGTACGGGATCCCGCAGATCCGGCCCGTCGACGGCGGCACCGATGAGGTTGTCGGGGAGATGCGTGCCGTCCAGGTAGAGCACCCGCTTGCGGAAGCCCTCAGCGGTCGCCGGCGAGCCGTTGTGCGGCACGTGCGGCGGCAACAGGGACACCGTGTCGTGCGGGGTCCCGTGCTCGTGCCGGTCGAGGTCGTACCGCACGGCACCGTCGTCCACGATGAGCAGCGTCCATGCCTCGTGGACGTGCATGGGATAGGCGTACTCCGTGAAATGGGCGTGGAAGACCTCCACGACGCCCGGCACGGTCGGGCGCCAGGCGGAGACGTCACGCCGAGCGGCCATGCAAAGAACGTACAAGACGGTGCCGTGGGGCGGTCGGCAGTCTCATGGCATGAACGCCGAACCGATCCGCTTCGACACCAAGATCGCCGTCCTGCTGCGGGAGGACCTGGAACCCTGGCAGCGCCTGAACGTCACCGCCTTCCTGGTCAGCGGCCTGGGCACGCAGCTCCCGGAGGTGATCGGCGAGCCGTACGAGGACGCCGACGGCGTGCCCTACCTGCCGATGTTCCGCCAGCCGGTGATGGTCTTCGAGGCGTCGAAGGAGACGTTGGAGGCGGCCCACGCGCGCGTGCTGTCGCGTGCGCTGCCGCGGGCGCTGTTCACGTCCGACCTCTTCGCGACGGGGAACGACCGCGACAACCGGGCGGCCGTACGGGCCGTGACGACGGGGGAGCTGGATCTGGTGGGGCTCGCGGTGTACGGGCCGCGGAACGCGGTGGACAAGGTGGTGAAGGGGGCGCGGATGCATCCGTGAGGTCAGCGGGTGTTCTTCTTCTGAGGCCCCTTCCGTTTGAGGGACGCACGCAGCCGATGTGCGTCGCGGGTCTTGCCCTGCGGCTCCAAGGCGTCGGCCAGATCGCGGGTGACGAGGATGTACAGGGCGTGCTCGGTTCCGAGGGATTCCCGGACGTGAACCCTGGTGAGCCGCAGGAGTTTCTCCGCCTCGGCGTGCTGGCCGGTGTCGATAAGTGTCTTGGCGAGGCTCTGGGCGCTGTGGAGCGTTGTCGTGTGCCTGTCGCCGAGCAGTTGTCGGCGTAGTTCGAGAACCTCCGTCAGCCTGTCCAGGGCTTCGGCGTATCTGCCGAGCCGAGCGAGGACCATGCCCATGAAACTCGTGGCGTCGAGAGCGTCGGGGTGGTCCTCCTGCAACGCGCGCCGGTACCGCGCCGAGACGTCCGTCAGCACCTGGTGAGCCTCGTCGAGGCGGCCGAGTCGATACAGGCTGTACCCGGTGCTGGAGACGGAGCGAAGTGCCTCGACGTGGTCTTCGCCCAGTGCCGACTGGCGACGCGCCGCGACGTCCTTGAGGATCGGGTACGCCGCGTCGTGGCTGCCCAGATTGCCCAGAGCGATGCCGAGATCGTGGGTCGCGCTCAGTGTGTCGGGATGGTCCTCCCCGAGCACTCTGCGACGTTTTTCCAGGAGATCCCTGACGAGGGGCAGGGACTTGTCGTACGCCTGCATGTCGTTCAGTGCCACGGGCAGCAGGTGGGCCGCGCGCAGCGTGTCGGGAGCGTCCTCGCCCAGGGAGACCTTCCACTTCTCGTGCATGATCGAGGCGAGGCCGTGGGCCGCCTCGGGCTGGGCGTTGCGCACGAGATACCTGGCGGCCTTCAGGTACGTCGGCCGCAGTTCGGCTCTGTCGATCGTCGCGTCCAGCGTCGCCGTCAGATGCTGGGTGAGCGAAGCCCACTCCGGCCAGGTCCTGGGCAGTTCGGGGTCGCCTGGATCGACGACGGCCAGCAGCGCGGCCACGTCCGGCACCGTGCTCGCTGCCTGGTCGGCGGTGCCGTGACGCACGACAGCCTGCGTGAGCCGGTGCACCTGGAACGCGTCCGGCCCGACGACCGCCAGCCCGTACTGGGCGAGTGGCTGGAGCGCGTTGCGCGGCCAGCGGATGTCGTGCGGGTCGCCGGGGATGCTGGTCAGCCCCCCGCGTGCCTGGACGAGCCACGACGTCGGAATGGGCTCGGACCCGAGGAACGCAGCCAGACGCAGCAGGGCCGCCGCCTCGGGGCGGCCGGCCTCCAGACGGTCCGCGGCGATCGTGACCGTGGCCGCCACCGAGACCGGATAGTCGTACACCTCTCCGTCGTTGAGGAGCTCGGCGGTGTTGGTCCTGAGCAGCTGGAGATAGTGGTCGGGCGGTGTCCCCTCGCCGAGCGCACCCGCGGCGTGTGCCAGCGCGAGCGGCAGGTCACCGAGGGCTTCGGCCAGCGCGTCGGCCGTCCGGTCGGTCAGCGTGGGCAGCTGGCCGTTCAGGTAGGCCAGCGACTCCGTACGGCTGAACACACCCAGGGGAAGACCCGTCACGATCTTGTTCCAGGCCGGGTCGCGCGCCGTGATGAGCACGTGGCCGGGTCCCTCGGGCAGCCAGGTGCGCAGCTGCCGCGGGTCCTCGGCGTTGTCCAGGACGATGAGCCACCGGTCGTGGGTGCGCAGGTACTCCAGCGCGTACCGGGCGTTGATCTCGGCGCCGGCGTCCGGCTTGGCCACGTCGACCCGGGCCGCGAGCTCCGCGTACCGGGCCGGGACCTGCTCGACCTGCTCGGCGTCGACCCACCACACCAGGTCGTACTGTCCGGCGAAGCGGTGCGCGTACTCCAGCGCCACCTGGGTCTTTCCGACGCCGCCCGGCCCGTGGAGTGCGCGTACGGCGGCCCGGCGCTCGCCGAGCAGACCGCCGCGCACCTTCTCGATGACCTCGTCGCGGCCGGTGAAGTGCGGGTTGCGCCGCTGGCGTACGTCCCACACGACGGGATCGTGGGTGGCGGACGGGAAGCGGGGCTGGAGGCTCTGCGAAGTCGACGAGCCGGTGCGCTTGACTGCCAGGGGCGCCGTGCCGGGAAAGGCCGGCGAGGTGGTCGGGACCTCCCGCCCCCGCACCGCTTCGAGCAGGGCCTTGAGCGCCGCCTCCTCGTCCAGGTCGTGCATCTGCTGACGGATGCGTGGCCGAAGGAGCGCGGGCAGCTGGCCCGGCTCCAGGGGCTCGACGACCAGCGGGACGAAGCGGTCCCGGCCGGCCACGGCGGCGGTCCACTCCTCCTCGGTGTACCGGCCCGGGGCGAAGTACTGCGGGGAGAAGAGCGCCACGACGGCGGACGCCCGCTCCAACGCCGCGTTCATCTTCTGCACGAAGTCCTCGCCGGAACGCCAGTGCCACAGGTCGAGCTCGATCCCGTACCCGGCCTCCTGGAGGTGCCAGGCCACCCACTCCGCCCACTGGCTGTCATGTCCGGCATGACTGACGAAGATCAACTCGGAATTGTCGGTCACGCCCGTCTCCCACCCCAGCGGCCCCAACGGCCCCCGTACCGCACCTCCTTGTATACCGCGTGGGGTGTGGCCTCAGCAGGGAGTCGGCGCGTCAGGCCGTCCGGACCTCGGGTTCCGTACCGGCGGGGGTGGCGTCGGCAACCGTCTTTCCCTCCGCCGGAAGCCGCCGCATCAGCACCCCGAACCCGACCGCGGCCGCCGTCCCGACGACCGCGCACAGCCCCCACAGCCACTCGGCGCCGTAGCGGTCGATGACGACTCCGGACATCAGGGGTGCCACCAGCGCGGCGACCGACCAGGACAGGGTGTACATGCCCTGGTACCGGCCTCGCCCGTTGGCCGGCGACAGCCGGACGACCAGCCCGGTCTGCGTGGGCGCGTTGATCATCTCGCCCAGTGTCCACACGCACACCGTGAGGGCGAACACGCCGATCGACCCGGCGAAGGCGGTGAGGCCGAAGCCGTATCCCGCGAGGAGGGACGACACGATGAGCAACCGCCTGGTGTCCCGGTGCTCGATGAACCGGGTGACCGGGATCTGCAGCACGACGATCAGCACGCCGTTGACGGCGATCGCCATGCCGTAGTCGGCGGGCGTGAACCCGGCCGCGCCCATGGCCACCGGCAGGCCGACCGCGCCCTGCTGGAAGACGAGGGCGACGAGGAAGGACAGCCCGACGACGCTCATGAACCGCCCGTCGCGAAGGACGTCACCGAGGCGGACGTCGTCGGTCGCGCGTACCCCGACCCCTGGCTCAGGCTTCCGAGCCACGGGCCGTGACTCGGGCAGCCGCAGGAACACCACGACCGCGCAGACGGCCGTCATCCCCGCCTCGAGCAGGAACCCGGCCCGGTAGCTGACCTCCGCGATGAACCCGGCCGCCATGGAGGAGACGGCGAACCCGAGGTTGATGGCCCAGTAGTTGAGCGAGAAGGCCCGCACCCGGTCCTCGGGCCGCACGATGTCGGCCATCATCGCCTGCACGGCCGGCCGGGAGGCGTTGGAGGCCATCCCGACGAGGAAGGCGACACCGGCGATGGCGAGGGGGTGGTGCACGAAGCCGAGCAGGGCGACGGACGCGGCGGTCGACGCCTGGGCGATGAGCAGGGTGGGCCGGCGCCCGAGCCGGTCCGCCATCACCCCGCCGCCCAGCGAGGAGATCACCCCGCCCAGGCCGTGCAGCGAGGCGACGAGACCGGCGTACGAGGCGGAGTAGCCGCGGTCGAGGGTCAGGTAGAGGGCCATGAAGGTGGCGACGAAGGCGCCCAGCCGGTTGACCAGCGTGCTGGTCCACAACCACCAGAACTCACGGGGGAGGCCGGAGACCGTCTCGCGGGTGGCACGTCTCAGGGCGGCGACGGACATGACGGATCCCCCACGGATGCGATCGGCTCGGCAAGAGGCCCGGATGTAAGAGGCTCGGGCGGCGAGCAAACATTACGAGCCTGGTGGGGGCGAGGACCACTCAATTAACAGATCCCGTCAACTGTCCGGCTGACGGGCGGACGCCCAACGGATCAAAGCCTTCGTTTACGCTCATACGCATGGCCGACGCACCGTACAAGCTGATCCTCCTCCGCCACGGCGAGAGCGAATGGAACGCGAAGAACCTGTTCACCGGCTGGGTGGACGTCAACCTCAACGAGAAGGGCGAGAAGGAGGCAGTCCGCGGCGGTGAGCTGCTCAAGGACGCCGGCCTGCTCCCCGACGTGGTCCACACGTCCCTCCAGAAGCGCGCCATCCGCACCGCCCAGCTCGCCCTGGAGTCCGCGGACCGCCACTGGATCCCGGTCCACCGCAGCTGGCGCCTCAACGAGCGCCACTACGGCGCCCTCCAGGGCAAGGACAAGGCCCAGACCCTCGCCGAGTTCGGCGAGGAGCAGTTCATGCTGTGGCGCCGCTCCTACGACACCCCGCCGCCCCCGCTCGCGGACGACTCGGAGTTCTCCCAGGCCTCGGACGCGCGCTACGCGACGATCCCGCCGGAGATCCGCCCCCGCACGGAGTGCCTCAAGGACGTCGTCGGCCGCATGCTGCCGTACTGGTACGACGGCATCGTCCCCGACCTCCTCGCCGGCCGCACGGTCCTCGTCGCCGCCCACGGCAACTCCCTCCGCGCCCTCGTCAAGCACCTCGACGGCATCTCCGACGCCGACATCGCGGGCCTGAACATCCCGACGGGCATCCCGCTGGCGTACGAGCTCGACGCCGACTTCAAGCCGGTGAAGCCCGGAGGCACGTACCTCGACCCGGAGGCCGCCGCGGCGGCGATCGAGGCGGTCAAGAACCAGGGCAAGAAGAAGTAACGCGACGCTGATAAGCCCCCGACCTGCGGTTTCTTGGCAGGGCGGGGGCTTTTTGGTGGGGTCGGGCCGTCTCTGGGCCGTCAGGTCCGGCGGCGGGGTCAGGCCGCCAGGTAGCCGCCGGAGTCCGGCCGCACGATGAGCGGGGCGGGTTGTTCCCGTGGACCAGGTCGAACGCGAAGCGGCGGCGGTGGTAGTCGGGCAGTGAGCGTTTTCCATCCTCACTCTGAGCTGGTCAGATGAAGGGTGAGGACGGCCTGGTTCACCGCCTTCTGCCGGTGGAGAGGGTCTCCCACCCGCCCCGGTACGGGGTGCGGATCGTGCCGCTGGCGCCCCGGTAGGCCTTGTCCGCCCAGCACGGGATGCCGACGCCGGCGAGGGTGTCGAGGATGCCGTGTTCGCGGGCCGCGCGGATGTCGTGGACGGCGCCGGGCAGGGGAGGTGAGGCCCACAGCAGTCGGCCGAAGGGGTCGGCGAGGACCTGCACGTTCATCCCGTGCCTCTTGTGCTTGCCCGAGTGGAACGGCCGGTCCGCGGCGATGCGGTCGATCGGCAGCAGTGTGCCGTCCAGCTTCAGATACGCCTTCACCGAAGCAGTCCGCACCGCGTCTGCCAGGCTGGGAGCGAGAGCGGCCAGGAGGTCGACGGCCTCGGTGACGTAGCGATAGGCCGTCGTGGTGCCGACACCGAACCCTGCCGCAAGCTGAGCGTACGTGTGCCCCACCCGCAGGTGGGCGAGCGTGAGCAGAGCCTGGCGGCCCGCACTCAGGCGCCGCCAACGGGAGCCGATCGCACGGCGGTGCCGCCGCAACTGCTGCGCGAGGAAGCGAAGGGCAGAGCCGGGCACGTCGACGCCCGACGGGTAGACAAGCACGTGAAGCCTCTGGTGGAGACGGTTCTTTTG
Source organism: Streptomyces resistomycificus (assembly GCF_001514265.1). Taxonomy (GTDB): domain Bacteria; phylum Actinomycetota; class Actinomycetes; order Streptomycetales; family Streptomycetaceae; genus Streptomyces; species Streptomyces resistomycificus. Next base: position 115,230 of record NZ_KQ948992.1, read on the forward strand.
GTCGAAAACCCATCTACCAGGGGCTTCACCACGCTGTCAGCCCAACTCCCCGACTGAGGTACCGGGTTGGAAAGGGCTCGGTGAGCATTTTTGCATCTCACGTTGGCGAGGTGCGCCGCCCGGCCGACCGGGATGCAGCTCAGGCGAGGGCATCGAGACGGTGTGACAGGAACCCCGCCATCGCGCGGACCCCGATACCGATCGCGTGCTCGTCGGCGGCGAAGTCCGGGGAGTGGGGGACCCCGTTGATGCCCGCTTCCGGGTTGGCGACGCCGAGGTAGAACATCGCTCCGGACACCTGGTGCAGGAAGTACGCGAAGTCCTCGCCGTTGAACGGATACGCCGCGTGCAACAGCATGACCGCGTCCGCACCCAGGGCGCCTCGCAGGTACGAGGCTGCCGCCGCGTTGAGCTCCGGCGAGCACACCATGGCGGGCAACGGAGGCTCGGTGAACTCCACCCGCCCACGGGGCAGCGCATCCACCCAGCGCCGCACCTCCTCACGGATCTCGGCGTACCGGCTCTCAGGCCAGGCCCGCAGATAGGCGTGCACGCGCGCGCCATCATCGCCAGAGCTCGAATGGGACAGGGCGTAGACAAAGCGCGCCAGCGGGCCGTCCGGGGTCTGCATGTCGTCCATGAGCTGCTGGAGCTGTCCGGGCGTCTGCGGGCGCCCGACAGTCGACAATCCGTCGATCATGGCGACGAGCCGCTTGGCGTCGTCGGCGGCGCCCGGCCCCGCCAGCTCGATCCGGAAGCGGTCTTGCCCCGGCTGACCCGGCCCGACCGCGAACGTGCCGACTGGATTGGAGCCGCAGTGCAGCGCGTAGATCTCCCGCGGCGCGGTCCGCTCCAGGACCCCGTCCTCGATCATCGCCCGGGCGCCCTCGCACGTCTCCTCGGCCGGCTGGAAGACGAAGACGACCCGGCCGTTCAGCTGCTTCCGCAGCCGTGCGAGGACCAAGGCGATACCCACCCCGATCGCCGTGTGCAGGTCGTGGCCGCACAGGTGGGCCGCCCCCGGGACCTGCGAGGCGAAGGCACAGTCGAACAGTTCGTCGTCGTCGACCGCGTCCATGTCGGCCCGGTAGGCGACGGTCGGGCCCTCGCCCGCACCGTCGAGCACCGCCACCACACCATGGCCGCCCACGCCGGTTACGACGGCCAGACCCGCGGCGCGAAGCCGCTCGGCGACCAGTGCTGATGTGCGCCGCTCCTCACCGGCAAGATCGGGATGCCGGTGGATGTCGCGGCGCATCCCGATCAGCTCATCGTCGATCTCGGCCGCAATCTTGTCGATCATCGCGTGGTCCAGCGCGGAAGACATGCGCCGGAGGCTACAGGAGCCGATCTCCAACCCGGCCTTCAAGTTGAAGAAGGCTCATTGCCAGGGGGCGGCACACGGCCGGGCCGGACTGCCGTGGTGGGGCGACCACGGGCCCGACCATGAACGTCTGGCGGTACTCACCCGGGCTGCCGCCGAACGGCCCGTACATGTCCAGTTCCCTGCCGACCACCACCCCGGGGTCGACCGTGTCGGGGCGCAGGCAGACACCGACCAGCACGATCTCCGCACCGGCCGGTGCGCCGTCGACGACCCGGGCGAGAACCTGGGCACTCGGTTATGGGGTCGAGTAGGGGTCTTGGCTGATCAGGTGGGCCTTCAGACCCTCTCCGACGCCGGGCTCCGGGGTGCCCGCCCAGTCCTTGATGAGTACGCCACCATTGCTGCAGCCCCAGGGGTTCCAGGTCCACGCGAGATAACTCATGTTGTGCGCGTCGGCCCAGTCCACCAACTGCTGCATGTAGTCGAAGCCGCAGTTGTCCTGGCCGAACTCACCGATGACGACCGGCACGTGCTGGGCGAGCGGCGCGACCTGGCTGTCCCAGCAGGACACTGTCGCACAGGCGTTGAAGCTGTACGAATGCCAGGACGCGGCGAGGTTGTTCAGCGGGTCGTTCGGCATGTGCGTCAGCCACTCGCGCATGTCGTTGGCCCACTCAAGGCCACCCAGCATGAGGACGTTGGTCGCGCCGGTGGCCCGGACCGCGTCGACGAGGTCCTGCATGCCGGCCGTCTCGTACGGGAGGCCCGTGCAGGTGCCGCCGTCGCGCCAGCACTGCCAGCCGACGGTCTTGTCCCAGCCGGCGGCGATCTCCGGGTACGGCTCGTTGAACAGATCGAGGACGACGGCGTCATTGCCCTTGAAGGTGTTGGCGACACCGGTCCAGAACTGGGGGGCGTACTGCGCGTCCGGCATGGGTTTCTGGCAGGTCGCGGTGGCGTCCTTGCAGTGCCACTCCGGCCCGTTGGTATAGGCGCCCCGCGTCCAGTGCAGGTCGAGGATCGGGGTGATGCCATTGGCGACCAGCAGGTTGACGTAATCTTTGACGCCCTGCTGGTAAGCGGTCCCCTTGGGCGAGCCGTTGAGGCCGAGCCAGCATTCCTCGTTCAACGGCACACGCACCGCGTGGATGTTCCAGGTCTTCATCGCGTCGACGGAAGCCTGGTCGACCGGGCCGCCGTCCCACAGTCCCTTGCCCTGAACACAAGCGTATTCACCGCTGGAGCGGTCCACGCCCAGCAGCCGGTACGGCTTGCCGCTCGCGGTGACGATCTTGTTGCCGGAAACCTTCAGCTCCGGGGCCGGACCGCTGGGACCGCCGGTCGGAGTGGTGGTGGGGCTGGGGGTCGGGGATGTCACCGAGCCGGTACAGGTCACGCCGTTGAGCGCAACCGATGCGGGTTGCGGATTGGCGCCCTTCCACGCACCGTTGAACCCGATGGACGCCGACCCGCCCGTGTCCAGCGTCCCGTTCCAGTCGAGGTTGGTGGCGGACACGTGGGTTCCGGACTGTGCCCAGGTGGCACTCCAGCCGTTGGTGACCTTCTGGTCGGAGTTCGGGAAGTCGAACGTCGCGGTCCACCCTCGCACGGGGGAGCCGAGATTGGTGATGGCCAGGTCCGCGGTGAACCCTCCCGGCCATTCGCTCTGCACCTTGTACGCGACCGAGCAGCCGGTGGCGGCTGCCGATGCGGGCAGGGTGGCGATGGCAAGGCCACCCAGGATCAGTGCACCGGCGGCGCCGGTGGCTATCAAGGTGTGACGACGTTTCACCTGATCTCCTTGTTGAGTAAGGGATCGATGAGCTCGATACCCATCTGATCGACGGACGGGTGAGCCAGGGCCCAGGCCGAGGGCCTGCAGCTGACCGGTCCACCAGGCGGGTGCTGCGCGCCGTACGGATCAAGGAATCGACAACTGTCGCGCGTTCAGATCCTGTCGTCCCGGCACATTCCATGCGGGCGTCAGCAGCCGATCGGTGAGGGGCCCAGGGCCACGTCGTCGAACCAGAGAGTGTCGTCCCCGGTGCTGTAGCTCTCCCAGCCCAGGCGCAGGCCGGTGGGGCGGGGAGGGGTCCTGCGGGCGAGCCACTGCCCGTCGACGTTCTGGGTCGGCACCCCGTCCACGCGCAGTCCGGCGATCTCCTGGTCGTCGACCCAGGTGCGCATGGACTGGGCGGTGGTGTCGATCTGGTACCGCAGGCACAGCCACCGGCCGGTCGCCAGCGGGGTGCTGAGCGTGACACCCGCCGGGCTCTGTTCCGGCAGCGTCGCGTCGTCGCTCTCGCGGTTCCACTGCAGCGCGCCGTTCTGCCTGCCGACGCGCAGCGCCTTGCTGCCCTGTGAGGCGTCCGGCATGGACACGAAGGTGACGTGGTTGATGGGCAGGGCGGTGGTGTGCCGGACCCGCATCCGCACGTACACCACGGGCCCGACGGAGGACAGATCGCGGGTGGAGGCTGCGAAGACGTGGTTGCAGTAGCCGGCGCCGCCGTCGACGCGCAGCGACCTGGTGCCGCTGTAGGCGACGGACGTGTCGACGCTGACCTTCCCCGTTCCCCAAGACCTCAGTGGCGGCGGCGCTCGCCACGGGCGGCTGGGCGGCCGCGGCCACGACGGGTAACGCGGCACAGCAAAGCGCTGCCAGCAACACCGCAATGCGCTTTCGGGCGGGCGAGCGGTGGATCGAAAGAAGCTGCATGGGGGATCCGCCTTCTTCGTGACGGGGCGCCGTGACGTTCCTGTGGGACTCCTCCCGGAGTGAGCGCTGGAGCACCCCCATTGTGGGAGCGCTCCCACAGTCTCCGTATCCGGGACTGTAGAAGAGGGTCATGACCCTGACAAGGGGTCGCGTGCCCGTCGGAGTTTTCGCCGTGTCCGGGCTGGGGCGTGTGCCCGGCCCGGACAGGGGGTGGAATCAGTTGGGGTTCGGCCTCTGCTTGGTGCCGCCGCTGCAGGTCCACAGCTGGACCGGGGCGCCGTCGGTGGTGGAGGCGCCGGTGACATCGAGGGACAGGCGGGACGGGGCGGGACTGGACTGGACGTCGGTGACGATCTCGCCGGGGTTGAGGTCCCCTGCTGGTGGGCCCCGCCCTGGCAATGAACCGGGACGTTTTCGGCATCCTCCCAGACCAGAGCCGAGTGCTGCGGGCCCGTCCGGCCCAACAGCTCCTCACGCGACTGGGCCCGACCGCCGAGTCCCGCAGTCTGATCAGCAGGCGTCCGATCAGCTCATGCAAGCCCCCTACCGTCCGACCGAACCGTCGGGCCATCTGCCCGAGGGGAGCCTGTGCAGCTAGAGGTTGTCCCGTATGGGATGGGAGTTATCCAGTGAGGGCCAGGTTGTGCAGTCGGGCGATGCCGAGCATGGCCTGGTGGCCTGGTGAACTCCGTCGCCCTTGAGTCGGCAGTCCCGCAGGATGGCGCGGGCGGGAGGCGTTCGACATGGCGAGGCCCTGCGGATCGGTCCGTGAGGGGTGATCTCCACGTGGACCGGGGCGCGCGCTCAGGCATGAGTGCGGGTGCCCATCTCCGTACGGGTTTCCGCCCATGCCGTCTCGACGAGCAGGGGGGGCGGGACCCTTTCGAGTCCCGCCCATGCGGTCTACGACATGTGGAACGTCGTCGTCCGGCCCTTCGTATTGGGGACGTACTTCTGCTTCCAGGTCCAGGCGCCGCTGCCGAACTGGGAGTGGAGTTCGACCGAGGAGTTCTTCTTCCACCAGTAGTCCCACATGGTGGCGCAGGTGTGGGGGTAGGCGTCCCAGATCGGGGAGTCGTCCCACTCGTTGTGCTGGTTGTAGCCCCTGACCCAGAACCGCAGGTTCGAGTTCGAGTCGTTGCAGACCGTGATCTGTATGGCGGGGACCCCGTCGGCGGCGCTGGCCGTTGTGGGGAGGGCCAGGCCGCCGAGGACGGCGGCCGCCGTGAGCGCGGTTACGGCGAACTTCCTTTTGATGTCACGCATTTCACTGTCACCGTTCTGTTCGAGTGAGGGGGGATCAGCTGAGCAGCCCTTTGGAGCGCAGCCAGGTCCGCGCCGCCTTCGCGGGGGACTCGCCCGCGTCGACGGAGGAGGCGAGCGCGGCCAACTGATCTGTCGTCAGCGCCGAGTTGACTCGGGCCAGGGCTTTTCTTGCGGCCAGGCCCGCGTACGGGGCCTGGATGAGAGGGAAGACGTGCTCGGGCGGGATGACGGCCTCGGGGTCGGTCAGCACGACCAGCTTGTCCTCGGTGAGGGACGGGTCCGTGCTGCGCAGGGCCAGTACGTCGGCGGTGGCCGAGGTGCCGGCGGTGGTGAGAGTGACGCCGTACGCCTTCTTCAGTGACGAGGGCGTCGGGGCGTCGGGGTCCTTCGAGGCGGCGCCGCCGAGGGTGAGGCGGCTGCCGGCCTTGGGGAGGTCGGCGAGGCTGTGCAGGTCATGGGCCTGGGCGGTGGCCCTGGTGACCGCGAGGACGACACCGCGGTCGGCCGCGGCCGGGGGCAGGGCGGTGATGCCCATCGGCAGCGCCATACTCAGCGTCGTCGACACGTTCCCGGGCAGGGTGTCCCCGCCCGGGAACGTGCGCAGCAGAGTGCTCTCGTACGCCGGCGCCAGCCCGATCCTGCCCGCCACCACGGCCTTGGCGGTGGCGGAGGGCGAGGCGTAGCTCGTCGTCGCCATCCGCACCTTCTGCCCGGCCCCGGTGAGGAGTTCGCCGTACATGGCCGCCACCACCCGGCTCTCCGCCGAGGTGTCGGTGCCGATCACCGTCGGTCCGACAGCGTCCGCGTACACGGTGTCGGGATTGCTCGTCGCCCCCGCCGCACAGCCGGTCAGGAGGACCAGCGAGCATACGGCGGCGGCAGCGAGCCGGAGCCGGGAGCGGGAGCGGGTTGCCGAGGTCGCGGAGCACCACATGCCGTTGTCCGTCCTGGCTCAGCGGCAGTGGGCTGAGCGCTCGCCCGCGGTCATCTTCGCGTCCCTGTAGTTGACATAGCCCTTCTTGGGCTGGTCGGCGTTGAAGCCGGCCGACTGGTAGTTGTTGATGTACCAGATGTAGTGGCCGTAGTAGCGCTTGCCGAAGTGCAGCTCGTACCAGCCCTTGGCCTGCTGCTTGGAGGTGCCGCGCTCGAGCCAGCCCTTGTAGCCGGCCGGGATGTTGACGGTGTCGGTCACGGTGTCGGTGTGCGAGGCCACCCAGCTGTGGCTGTAGGTGGCCGTGACCTCGGTGGAGAACGTCTCGAACCACTTGTACTCGGCGCTGATCGAGATGCCGAAGGTGTTGGTCGAGCCGGTCATGTCCATCCCGCCGACGGTGTGCGGGTTGGTCAGGCTCCCGCAGTTGTAGGCGGTGTCGCCGACCTGGTGCTTGGGACCGGTGTAGGTCCAGTAGGCGGTGGCGTGGAACTCGCAGAGGTCCGTCGTGTGGCCACACGCGTCCAGCAGCTGCTTCGTGGTGGGGCTGTCGGCGGCGGAGGCCGGCGGGGCGGCCATCAGCGAAGCGCCCAGGGCGAGGGCCGCGACGGCTCCGGCGGTGCGGAGGGTGCGCTTGGGGGACGAGGAGGAGGTCTTGCGGCGGGCGAATGCCATCGGTGACTCCAGCGAGTGAGGGATGAAGCGGTCGGTCTGTTTTCCGGGCGGCCGACGGGATCGCCGCCGGCCGCCCGCCGGTTTCACTGACCGGGGGGTGCAGCGAACCGGGTGAGCCCCACTCTTGGCGCCCTGGATTTGTCTATCAATGCAGGTCAGAGGCGTAAACAACCCATTGGAGGACGGAAACGGGACACGTTACGACCCGTTCACGCTCCATTAATCGGGGGCCTTTCCTACGAGCGGCCGGCGTGCGGTCTTGCGTGGCCTGGAGCGCGGATGTGCCTCGTCGGCCGAGGGAGACGCGGCTTCGCGCCGTGCTCCGGGAGGCGGCACGGCCTCGGGCGTCACGATGCCGTGCGCGGACGCGCCGGGCTTTTGGGACGCGTGCCGCCGAGCGACGGGCGGCGACGAGGTGGTGCGCGCCGGCGCCGAAGTCCCGGTCGGCTTCGGCGAAGCGGCTGGGGCGGGGCCGGCTTCCGCGACCGGGTCGGGGCCGGCTTCCGCGACCGGGTCGGGGCCGGCTTCCGCGACCGGGTCGGCGGTGCCGGACACCCCGCACAGGCGCCGGTAGGGCACATCGGAGAGGTAGGTCCGCCATTCGTCGGCGGTCAGATCGCGGCCGGCGCGCGCACAGAGCTGGGTGACGACCTGCGAGAGGCCGACCGCGTACCGCTGGATGGGGACGTGGGCGCTGCCGGCGTAAACGGAGTCGCCGCGCCCGTCGAAGGCGAGCGAGCGGATCGCCTCGCCGGGCGTGCTGAGGCTGCCACCGAGAGGCTGCCGGGTGGCGGTGTCCCACAGCCGGAGCGCGCCGGAGGCGTAACCCACCGCGAGGGTGCTGCCATCGGGGCTGAAGGCGAGCGCGGTGACCCGGGCGCCGATCGCTTTGTCGTCGGCCACTTGCGCGACGGGAGGGATGACGGCCTCCCGGTGGCGTTCGGTACGGCCGCGCCAGACCGTGACGCTGCCGAAGCCGCCACCGGTGGCGAGGTGGACGCCGTCAGGGCTGAGAGCGAGAACCTCCGCACCGCCGTCCGGGCCGAGCGGTACGCCGGTGTCCAGGCCGAACGGCAGCGCGCTGGCCGGGCCGGTGAAACCGGAGACCAGGGCGGACCTCAGGGCCGCGGTCAGGGCTTCGGGCCGGTCGGTCCGCGTTTCGCGGGCGGTGTTCCACACCTCGCCGGTGGGCGAGCCGGTGGCCGTCGCCCGGGAGAGGAGCAGTTTCCCACCGCCCGGGGTGAGCGCGATGGAGCGGACCGGGGACGATCCGCCAGGCTGAAGGACCGCCCGCACGCGGTGATCTGTCACATTCCATACGACGAACCGCGCGCCGGACGCTTCCGGCTGCCCCACGCCGTACGCGAAGTCCCGCCTGTCCGGACTGAACGTCATCAGCGGCCCGACGCCCCCGGCCCCGCTCCGGCCGTCCGCTGCCGCGAGTGAGGGCAGCCGGGCGAGGACACGACCCGTCCGGGTGTCGCGCAGGCTGAAGCGGTAGTGATCGCCGTGCCGTTCGGCGGCGGCCAGCAGGCGGCCGTCCGGGCTGAACGTCTCGTGGTCCAGCGGCCGTTCGAGCCACGGAGAGGCGAGGGGCACCGCGAGGTCGAGGGAGTGCACGGTGCCGCCGGCCAGGTAGCGCAGGGTCGGGCCGTCCGGATCCCAGGCGAGGGCGGTGAGGGGCCCGTCGGAGAGGGTGTGGCGGAACACCGGTGCCTCCGCCGCCGATATGCGCCAGACCGTCGTCCCGTCCAGGCCGGCCGTCGCGAGGAACCGCCCGTCCGGGGTGAACGCGAGATGGGACATGCCGGGTTGGGCGATGTCCGCCAGTTCCCGGCCCGAGGCCGTGTCCCAGACGCGTATCGCAGCGTCGGAGACCGCCGCGAAGCGCGTCCCGGCCCGGTCGAAGACGAGGGCGGCGGACGAGCAGTCCACCGCCGACGAGTCCTGCCAGGCGCCGGTGACCGTGCGGTGGCGGACGATGTCCCGCAGCATTAGCGGCTGGTCCTGCGCGCACACGGCCGCCAGGCGCCCGTCCGCGCTCGGCACCAAGACGTCCATGGCACTGGCGGCACCTGCGGCGGAACGCTCCAGCACCACCGGGTCGTCCGTGAACGCGCTCACCTGCGCCGTCGTATCGGGGCCGTTCACGACGTACGCCCCGACGCCGAGCTCCGAGTCGGCCGCCGCGTGATACCCGACGGGGTCCTCCGTCCCCGCTGGCAGCCGCCACAGCCGGGCGGCGCTGTCACCGTCAGTACCGGCCAGGGCGAGGGTCCGCCCGTCGAGGCTGACCGCGGTCACCGCACGGTCCGGCAGGCGTCCCGATCCGGTACGGCGATGTGTGGCCACGTCCCAGGCCGACCACCGGCCGCCGCCGACGCCGAGCAGGGTGCGCCCGGAGTCGGCGAGGAAGTCGCGGGTGTCGTCGTTCTGGTCGGGGTCGGTGAAGGCGTCGCGTTCGGGTTCGGCGAGGGCGTCGAAGAGGGCGGCGCGGCTCTCGGGCAGCGGGGCGAGCCGCCAGGCGGCGATGCTGAGCAGGGTCCTGGTGCGGGGATCCGTCACCCGTTCCCCGCCGACGAGGCCGGCGGCCCGGCGGGCTCCGGCCACGCTGCGCTCCCTCTCCGCGACGTCGCTCTCGTGCCAGGCGATCTGCCCGGCGACCAGGACCCCGCACACGACGCAGATGAGCGCCACGACGAGTCTTCGCATGCGGCGCTGCACCTGGGCGGTTGTCCAGCGCTCCATGCGGTGGGCCACCCGAGAGGCGCTGAGGAAGGCGCGCTCCCGTGCGGCGAGGTCGTCGTCCTGCCGTTCACGGGTGAACAGCACGTCGGCCAGGGCGAGGTTGATCCCCCGGTACAGGGTGCCGGGGTCGCGGCCGTGCTCCTGCCAGTTGCGGGCGGCCTCGGTGAGGTGGCGGTGCATGCGCAGCCGCTCGCGGTTCTCCTCGAGCCAGCACTGCAGCCGGGGCCAGCCGGTGATGAGGGCCTCGTGGGCGAGTTCGACGTTCTTCTCGTCCACGGTGACGAGCCGGGCCCGGGAGAGACGTTCGAGGACGAAGGGCACCTCGGGGTCGGGCCATTCGCGCAGGTCGGCCCGTCTGACCGGGCGGCGGCTGTCGGGTGTGCCGTCGCCGGGGGCGATGAGGGCGAGCAGGAGCCGGCGGGCGGTGCCGGTCTGGTCGGGCGACAGGCCGCCGTAGACCTCCTCGGCCGCCGCGGCGATCGCTCCGTGGACGCCGCCCGCCTGCTCGTAGGCAGCGAGCGTCAGCACTCCGCTGCGTCTGCGGCGCCAGGTCTCGCGCAGGGCGTGCGAGAGCAGCGGCAGCGCGCCGGGCTGGTCGTACACCTCCTCGACGATGCGGGCGGTGAGTTCCCGCTCGACCCGCAATCCGGCCGCCGTGGCGGGCTTGACGATGGCGTCCCTCAGTTCGTCCCGGGTCATCGGGCCGACCGTCAGGCTCGTGTGCCGCAGTGCCTCGGCGAGGCCGGGGTGCTCGGCGCACCGGCCGTGGAAGCCGGCGCCCACCGCCACGACCACGCGCAGCCGGCCGCCCGAGTCCTTGGCGGCGAGCAACTGCTCGACGAACAGCCAGCGTTCGGCCCGGTCGCGGCAGAGCGTGAAGATCTCCTCGAACTGGTCGACCACGACGATGCGGTGCGGCTCGTCCGGCCCCGGCCCCGGCCCCGGCCCCGGCCCCGGCGCCAGCAGCCGGCCGTGCGTGGCGGCCGGCCGCGCGCCGGGTGTAATCAGCCGGAGCTCCGCCGCGCAGCCTGCCTCCTGGACGACCTTCTCCAGGCGGGGCAGCACGCCGGCCCGCAGCAGGGAGGACTTGCCGCTGCCGGATGCGCCGACGAGCACCGCGAACAGGTGCTCCTTCATCAGCCTCACCGTGTCCTCTGCGAGCTCGTCCCGGCCGAAGAACAGCTCCTGGTCGGCCGGTTCGAACTGGGCGAGTCCCTTGTACGGTGACTCGCCGCCCTCGGTTCCGCGGGCCGCGACGTCGTCGGCCGCTGCCAGCCGGCTCTCCCACTCGTCCGGATCGGCCCCGCAGGCCCGCGCGTACGCGCGCACGACCGCCACCGACGGCAGCCGCTCGCCCGAGGCCCCCCGCGACAGGGCGGCCACCGAGACGCCGGCCTGTTCGGACATCGTCCGGTATGAAGGGGAGCTGGCCCGCGCACGGAGTGACCGCAGCTCGTGGGCGAAGCGCTGCACCGGCCCCGCGTCGGGATCGAGCAGCCGCTCGGGGCGTCCCCTCTGCCGACTGCTCACGGACGCTCCCGCACATGGCTTCTCACGTTCACGGAAATTCGCTCTCGCAAACAAGTCGGGACAATTGCGCGCAGGAGGTGAGTATGTCATGACAGCTTGAGAGTTCAAGTGGTGTGTTGAGTCTTTGCCAGTGATGGACAAAACGTGGCCCGGCTACGGGCCGTCCGGGCATTGGACGGCCCTTCGCTCTACTCACGTGAAAAAGAGGCCCTATTTTGGTGCCGCGCCTGGAGCGCAGCACCACCGGCCCGAGCCGACGGAGTTGCCGCAGGTGAGGCTGCGTGAGCCCCCTGTCAGGCGAAGTGGCCGGCCTGGCGGTGGGCTGCGCCTCGCTCGGCGTGGGCCCAGGCGAGGGTGGGGTCGAGGTCGAGTGCGGCGGTGAGGTCGGTGATGGCTTGGTCGAAGCGGCCTGCCTGGCGGTGGGTTTCGCCGCGTTGAGCGAGGGCCCACAGGTCTTCGGGGTTGAGGTCGAGTGCGACGGTGAAGCCGGCGATGGCTTGGTCGAAGTGGCCCGCCTCGAGGTGGGCTTCCCCGCGGCGGCCAAGGGCGTCCTGAGGAACGGCGCCCGGATCGGCTGAGGCCTGCGGCTGCACGGAAGAAGGGTCGGACGGTACTTCGGCCGGCGTTTCTGACGCGTCTGTCTGAGGGGCGAGAGACCGCAGGCGCGTGGCGGCGGCGGTGGACACGCGTCTGCTGTCGTCGTCGGTGAGGTGGCGGAGCTCATCGAGGACGGTGCTGCGTACCACGTCGTTGCCGATGCGGTGCAAGCGGGCGAGCCCGTCGAGCGCGGCGAGCCGGTCGTCGGCCATCGGGCTGGTGAGGGCATTGCGCAGGTGGGCAGGCAGAGCCCAGTTGATGTTGCGGGCTATGACGATGCGGCTGCAGCCGCCGGCCACACCCGCGGCGTGCCCTGTTCGGCACGGAACTCATAACCCAGCCGCGGCCACAGCCAGTCGGCGGACCTTCTTCGCCGCTGTCATGCAGGGACCCTCCCGGCCGTGGGTCGGTGCAGTCATCGCCGTCACGGGACCCGAGCTTGCCAAAGCCGGGGTTCGGGGAATCCGGCACGGGCCGGCCGTCGCGGGACGAGGCCCGTGCCACAAGCGTGCCGGATTTTCAGGGGCTCACTGATTCTCGAAACAGCAGGTCAGTGGCGTGGCGAGGTTGTTGTCGGCTGGATCTGTGCCGACGGCCACAGCGAGTGGGAGATACGTAGGCTCATAATGAGCCATGACAAAGCCTGCGGCATCGAAGCGTCATCTGCCCACCAGCCCCTTCAAAGCCCCGGTCGCACCGGATCCCAAGCACTTCGCCATGGGCGACCAGGTCTCCCATGACGTGTACGGCCTCGGCCGGGTCGTCGGCGTCGAGGACGGAACCGCGGCGCTCGTGGATTTCGGTTCGGCACAGATGCGGCTCCTGAGCCCGTTCACCAAGATGACCAAGCTGTAGGACCGCTGTGCCCGGTCACGGCACGCCAGGCCCGTTCGAGGACCTGTAACGAAAGGCAGACCTCTCATCGACGCGACGTCGCTGTTCTCCGCCCCGGAAGGGCAGACCCGCCGTTCCACCGAAGTGTCGCCGCCTCCGACGACGCAGCCCTTCCATGCCCCGGACTTCGGAGAAGACGAGACCCTGTGGTCCGAGGAGGTAGAGGAGCCCGCCCCGGGCACGCGTGCGGGGCGGTCCAAGGCTGCCTAGCGACGGGTTCGAGACCCGAAGCGGTCCCGGTACCGGCTGCTGATCGCCCATGAACAAGGTGAGGGCCGACCACCCCGACGACGCACCCGAAGGCCCGTACGTGAAGGTGCACTTCCGGCTCGAGATCGAAGAGGACTGGCCTCCGGCGTCGGTGGAGAGCCTGTGGGCTGTGGACCAGGGCGACGGCACCGTGCGGCTCGACAACATCCCCTGGTTCGTCCGAGGCATCGCCTGTGGGGACATCGTGGCCACCGAGCCCGATGACGAAGGCGTGCGATGGGCCGGCGAGGTGGTCCGGCGTTCGGAGAACTGCACCATCCGCCTCATCGTGTTCCGTGACAGCGGTTCAGGAGCTGCACGGCAGAGCGTGATCAACGCGTTCCACGGGCTCGGAGTGTGCGGCGAGGGCATCGAGCGGTTCGGCATGATCGCCCTGGACGTCCCGCCCACCGCCGATCTCGCCAAGGTCCAGAGGCTGCTCCACCATGGCGTGGCCCAGGAGTGGTGGGACATGGAAGAAGGCTGCGTCACCGCGCGATGGCGAGCCGCCTCCGCGAGCTGACGCCGTTCGTGTCGGGGCCCACGCCGGATGGCGGTACGGCGGTACGGCCCAGGGCGGCAGGGCGGTACGGCGGCATGCCGGTACGGGTCATCGAGTTCGGCGGGCTCATCCGGGTCCAGGGGCGGCCCCCAGTCGCCGTACCGGTCATCGTCCCCGGCCGTTCGGGGGATACGCGGGCCCTCGCCGGCCCCTTCCCCGCCCCGCTAGGGCATCCCTGGAGGGGACGAAAGGGAGACACGATGCCGCTCTACCTATCGAGGTTCAGCTACACGCCGGAGACCTGGGCGAGGCTGATCGGCCATCCGGAGGACCGCGCCCAGGCCGCGCAGGCGTACATCGAGTCCGTCGGCGGGAAGCTCCACGGTTTCTGGTACGCCTTCGGCACGCACGACGGATACAACCTGTGGGAGGCCCCGGGCAACGTGTCCATGGCCGCGGTGGCGTTGGCGATCAGCGGAGGCGGCGCGCTGAGTTCGTTCGAGACGACGGTTCTCCTGACCGTCGACGAAACGATGGATGCCCTGCGCACGGCGGAGCGGGTCCAGTACCGGCCTCCGGGCGCGTAGGGGTCCGGATCAGTCGGCCGCCTCCGTGCGGCGGTCCGGGTCGTCTTCAGAGCGTGGCGAGTTCGCCCAGGGCCCGGGCCGCCGGTGCCGGGTCGACCAGCCACTTCAGGTGGCTGCCCTGGAGCGTGCGGACGTCGTACGGGTTTTCCGGCGTCAGCGCGTCGCCCTCGCGGATCAGCCGGTCCTGCATGGCGAGCGGCATGCTCGCGTCGTCGGCCAGGCGGACGTAGGTCTTCGGGACGCGGCCCCAGGTCGCGGCCTGCGCCCGGTCGGCGGAGGTGCCGACGTCCAGGTTCTCGTCAGGCTGGAAGGTGTTCAGGAAGGTCAGGAACTCCTCGTCGGTGCCGTCGGCCAGGAAGGCCGCCTTGAGCGCTCCGAGGGCATCCGGATCGGCCGTGCGGAAGTTGACGCGGAGCAGGCCGAGTTCGGCGGGGTTCCCGGCCATCGCGGCACCCAGCAGAGCGACGTCGACCGTGGCCATCTCCGGCTCCGCGTAGTAGTCGCCCACGTCGAGACGGACCGGGCACCAGGCCGAGACATAGACGATGCGGTCGATCAGGTCCGGCCGCGCGTTGGCCGCCGCCGTGGCCGTGACGCCGCCGCGGCTGTGGGCGACGAGGATCACGGGGCCGTTCCGCTTGGCCCGTTCCAGGATCCCGATCAGGTGCGCCGCGTTGTCCGCGAGCGTGACGCCCTTGATCGAGCCGGGCGCGGTGGCGAGCCCTTCGAGGTCCTGCGGCGCCTGGTACGCGCGGGTGTAGGTCGCCCCGAACCCGTGGCCGGGCAGGTCGACGGCGACCGAACGGTGTCCCAGGAGGCCGAGTTCGGCCTGGAGCGGCGCCAGGGAGAAGGAGTTCGCGAAGGCTCCGTGAACCAGTACGAACGTCGGTTGCATGTGGCTACTCGCTTTCCGGCCTCCGCGGCGTAGGCGGCACACGCGTCGCCGTCAGCCGCGGAGCCTTGAGAGCAGCGTGCGGACAGCTGCCTGCCCGACCGTTCACGCTACCCAGCGGAAGATCATCCGAGCTACCCGATTGAGTTGTTCCGCTTGTGCACGTGGTTGCCGCGGGCGGGACGGGATGGGGCGGAGCGGGACGGGGCGCGGCGGGGCGAGGGCTTCGCGAGCCTGGCGCCGCCGAAGGCGAACGGCCCCCGGCACCCGACGACGAAGGGCCCCAGCACCCCAAAACGAAGGCCCCCGGCACCCCACGACGAAGGGCCCCGGCAACCGACACCGGAGCCCTCAAGCGCCGCACGACCTTCACCGCCGTACGCGAGCCACTGCCGTACGACCTTCACCGCCGTACGCGATTCACCGCCGTACGAGACTCACGCCGTACGCGCCTCACGCCGTACCGGACTCTCCGCACCCCACCCCCGCCCCATCACCCGCACTGGCAAGGATTGCCCGACTGACACCCGCACCCGCACCCCGACCCGCAGCCGCACGCGGCTATCAAGGTCAGGCTGTTGATCCGGGCGGGCTGTTCGGTCGGGCGTTCCTGCGTGGGGTCGGGGGTGGGGGTGCTGGGGGATTCGGCCATGGTCCCTCCTCAAGGCTGGTGCCTGTGCCCATTGGACGCCCGTCGCACTGGGCGCATCAACGGCGCACGGAGGCTCCCACACGCCCCGACCGACACCCTCGCGCCCGGCGCAACCGGCACCTTCGCGCCCGGCGCAACCGGCACCTTCGCGCCCGGCGGAGGCCGGGATCAGGCCCCTTCCACCCCCGCCACCGCCTGGATGTCCTGCTGGAGTTCGTCCGCGTGCTCGCCCGTCACCAGGTACACGACCCGCTTGGCGACCGCGACGGCGTGGTCGGCGTACCGCTCGTAGTAGCGGCCGAGCAGCGTGACGTCGACGGCCGTCTCGATGCCGTGCTTCCAGCGGTCGTCCATCAGGTGCTGGAAGAGCGTGCGGTGCAGGAGGTCCATCGCGTCGTCGTCCTGCTCCAGCTGGAGCGCGAGGTCGACGTCCTTCGTGATGATCACCTCGGCCGCCTTGGCCATCAGCCGCTGCGCCAGCTGGCCCATCTCCAGGATGGTCGCGTGCAGGTCGTGCGGGATGGCGCGGGCCGGGAAGCGCAGCCGGGCGAGCTTCGCCACGTGCTGGGCGAGGTCGCCCGAACGCTCCAGGTCCGCCGACATGCGCAGGGAGGTGACGACGATCCGCAGGTCCGTCGCCACCGGCTGCTGGCGGGCCAGCAGGGCTATCGCCCGGGCCTCCAGTTCGTGCTGGAGGTTGTCGACCTTCTGGTCGCCCTCGATGACGCTTTCGGCAAGCTTCAGGTCGGAGTCGAGGATCGCCGTCGTGGCGCGTCCGATCGCCGACCCGACCAGTCGGGCCATCTCCACCAGACCGTCGCCGATCGAATCCAGTTCCTCGTGGTACGCGTCCCGCATCAGGGTTCCCTCTCGTACGTGATCTTCGGGGGTCACCGGGGGCCGGGTCCCGGCGCGTCTGTCAGGCAAAACCGGTGCTTCGCACCCCACGCTCCCACGTTCCGCCCTGTACGCGTCGGTTTCCGTCACCCCAAATGAACCGTCACTGGCTCCAAGGTGAACTCTGGGCGACGAGTGTTCGAGCTCGCACTCGGACGGCTGTGGGCGGAGCCCGACCCATGCCTAACCTGGGTGCATGGACGTGAACGCGGCGGTCGCCGCAGCGGCGGCGATAGCCGGTGTGCTCACCGGTGTCATCGCCATGCTGGCGTTCCGCTGGAGCGAGCGGGAGCAGAAGCGCCCCACCCGCACCTCTCTGCACACCGACCCGGTGCTTCCGCCGGGCGTGGACACCGTCCTGTCCGTGCTGAGGTCCTCCGCGGTCGTCCTGGACGAGGCGGACGCCGTGGTCAAGGCCAGCTCCGCCGCCTACGCCCTCGGGCTGGTGCGCGGCGGCAAGCTCTCCGTGGAAGCCATGCTCCAGATGGCCCGGGACACCCGACGCGACGGCGAGATACGCCAGGTCGAGCTGGACCTCCCCAGACGCGGCACCGGCCGTGGCGAGGCCCTCGCCGTCTCCGCACGCGTCGCCCCCCTCGGCTCCCGCCTGGTGCTGCTCCTCGTCGAGGACCTCACCGAGGCCAGGCGCATAGAGGCGGTGCGGCGCGATTTCGTGGCGAACGTCAGCCATGAGCTGAAGACCCCGGTCGGCGCCCTCTCCCTGCTGTCCGAGGCCGTGATGGACGCCTCCGACGACCCGGAGGCGGTGGAGCGCTTCGCCGGCCGGATGCAGATCGAGGCGACCCGGCTGACCAACCTGGTCCAGGAGCTCATCGACCTGTCACGCGTGCAGAACGACGATCCGCTCGAGGACGCCGAACCGGTCCGCGTCGACGAACTCGTCGCCGAGGCCATCGACCGCTGCCGGCACCAGGCCGGCGCCAAACAGATCACCATGGCCGCGGCCGGCCACGTCGACCTGGCAGTCTGGGGCAACCGCGGCCAGCTCGCCGCCGCCCTCGGCAACCTCGTCGAGAACGCCGTCAACTACTCTCCCGCCCGCACCCGCGTCGGCATAGCCGCCCGCCGTGTGACCGCGCCCGGCGGCGACATGATCGAGGTCGCCGTCACCGACCAGGGCATCGGGATCACCGACAAGGACAAGGAGCGCATCTTCGAGCGCTTCTACCGGGTCGACCCGGCCCGCTCCCGAGCCACCGGCGGTACCGGCCTCGGCCTGGCGATCGTCAAGCACGTGGCCGCCTCGCACGGCGGGGAGGTCACGGTGTGGAGCTCCGAGGGACAGGGCTCCACCTTCACCCTGCGACTCCCGGAGGCGGGTGCCGCCCGAGACCGGGCCCACCAGCGTCCGGACCTCGACGGTCTCGACGACGAGACCGGACCTTCGTCCCCCGAATCATCCCCTTACGAACCGCTCCACTCCCCGGAGGTCCTTCCGTGACCCGAGTGCTTGTCGTCGAGGACGAGGAGTCCTTCTCCGACGCCCTGTCGTACATGCTCCGCAAGGAGGGCTTCGAAGTCGCCGTGGCGACCACCGGGCCCGACGGACTCGACGAGTTCGACCGCAACGGCGCCGACCTCGTCCTCCTCGACCTGATGCTGCCCGGCCTGCCGGGCACCGAGGTGTGCCGCCAGCTGCGCGGCCGCTCCAACGTCCCCGTCATCATGGTGACCGCCAAGGACAGCGAGATCGACAAGGTCGTCGGGCTGGAGATAGGAGCCGACGACTACGTGACCAAGCCGTTCTCCTCCCGAGAGCTGGTCGCCCGTATCCGCGCAGTGCTGCGCCGCCGCGGAGAGCCCGAGGAGGTCACCCCGGCCGCCCTGGAGGCGGGCCCGGTCCGCATGGACGTCGACCGCCACGTCGTCACCGTCTCCGGCTCCAAGGTCGACCTTCCCCTCAAGGAGTTCGACCTCCTGGAGATGCTGCTGCGCAACGCCGGCCGCGTCCTCACCCGTATGCAGCTCATCGACCGCGTCTGGGGCGCCGACTACGTCGGCGACACCAAGACCCTGGACGTCCACGTGAAGCGCCTGCGCGCCAAGATCGAGCCGGACCCGGGCGCGCCCCGGTACCTGGTGACGGTCCGGGGGCTGGGCTACAAGTTCGAGCCGTAGACCGGCCACGCACTGACGCCGAAGGGCGGAACCTCCTGGGAGGTTCCGCCCTTCGGTCGTACGACGATCTCGTACGGCTGTTTCGAACGACCGCTCAGTGGCCCGCGCCCGCGGCCGGCGACTCGGTCGTGGTCGACTCGCCGGTCGCCGCGTCCGTGCCGGTCGGGGTTGCCGTGGGGGCGCTCGGCGTGGCCTCGGGGTCCTCGCTCGCGCCGGGGCTCGAGGTGCCGCCCGGCGTCGCGGGGATCTCGGTGGGGCCCCAGGTGGAGAAGTAGTGCTCGGCGGGGACCACGAAGGCGCGCAGGCTC
The DNA here is from genome assembly GCF_001514265.1 of Streptomyces resistomycificus. GTDB lineage: Bacteria > Actinomycetota > Actinomycetes > Streptomycetales > Streptomycetaceae > Streptomyces > Streptomyces resistomycificus. The sequence continues at coordinate 134,143 of NZ_KQ948992.1, forward strand.
ACGTCACCGGTCTTGCTGAAGGTGAAGGTGACCTTCTGGGCGTTGCCGTTCTGCACGTTCTCGCCGAGGCTGTTCAGCACCGCGGAGGCGTTGCCCTTGCCGCCGAGAATGAGCGAACCGCCCGCGGGGACGGTCACCTTGCCCTTGCCCTTGGCGGGCGTGAGCTCGGCGCTGCCGCCACCGTCGACGGCCACCGAGTCCAGGGTCTGGGCGGTGTCGCCGCTGTTGAAGAGGGTGGCCGAGATGACCGCCGGGCCCTTGGCCTCGACGTCCGGCTGGGTGATGACCACGACGTTCTGGAGCTTGATGTCCCCGACCGACGTGGCCGCGTTGTCCGGCTTGACCCCCAGGGTCTGTGCGTTGTTGCCGGCCGCGCACGCGGAGAGCGAGGCGATCGAGAACGCGATGGCGGCGGCGGCGAGGGCACCGCGTCGAAGGCTGCTGCTCACGGCGGCGGCGACTCCTTGACTCGAGCGAGGCGGCCCGTAAAGCCGCGCTAAGTGTCTGTCAGCGGCATCAGGTTACCGAGCCGTCCCCGTGCCGCCGCACCCGACCCTCCCCCGGGGGCCCGTCACTTCGCCCGGTCTACCCCCGGCAGGGGCGGTCACGGCACTCCCGGGTGACCTCCGAGCCACGGCGAGGTGTCGCTCGTACGGCATTCACATAAGCCGGCCGATCGCGCGCCGGGGATTTTCCGTGAAGGAATCCGTGCACCCCGAAATTGATCACCATCCGTCCGGCCGAACGCCACGATGATCAATTCCGGATTCGACCCGGACCCGACTCCCCTCATCGAACGGAGTAGCGGAAGTCGCACGGTTGGAAGCGGACATATGGGGATGTTTGGCCGCTTGGAGGGGCCTCCGGATGCGTGTAACGGCCGCGTTTCTCCTCCCCCGAAGAGCCGCTCCGACCTGCGAATACCTTCTTCCGCTCGGCCTCCGCAGCACGTTCCTGTTGTTGTTGTCAAGCCCCGAGATATGCCCTGACCTGCGAAAACGCCATTCAGAACCCGCAGTTTCCGTGTTACTCTGGATAGCCACGGAAGGGGTACCTGTCACATGACGTTCAAGGTTGGCGACACCGTGGTCTATCCCCATCACGGGGCCGCGCTGATCGAGGCCATCGAAACTCGCCAGATCAAAGGCGTGGACAAGACCTACTTGGTGCTGAAGGTCGCCCAGGGCGACCTGACGGTACGTGTGCCAGCGGACAATGCGGAGTTCGTCGGCGTGCGTGATGTGGTCGGTCAGGACGGGCTGGACCGGGTCTTCGAGGTGCTGCGCGCGCCGTACGCCGAGGAGCCCACGAACTGGTCGCGTCGTTACAAGGCAAACCTGGAGAAGCTCGCCTCCGGCGATGTCATCAAGGTCGCGGAAGTCGTGCGTGACCTGTGGCGTCGTGAGCGCGAGCGTGGTCTCTCCGCCGGTGAGAAGCGCATGCTCGCCAAGGCCCGCCAGATCCTGGTGAGCGAGCTCGCGCTCGCGGAGAACACGAACGAGGACAAGGCGGAGGCCCTGCTCGACGAGGTTCTCGCGTCCTGACGCCGGCGCAAGCCAGCCTCAGCACATCTGAAATGCCGCGGTGCCCGATGACGTATTTCTCGTCGCCGGGCGCTGCGGCATGTTCGTACCCGGACGCCGACGTGCGTACATCTCGGGGAAAGCCTCCCCCGATACTGGGCGTGCCGGGCCCGGGCAGCTGGCTCGACCGGCGTCACGGAAGGGTCCGGTCAAGGCGTCGCGCCCGGCACGCTGAGGCCATACCCACCTAGGCCGAGCACACAAACCTGACAGGAACCGATGTCTGACGATTCGCGCCCCTCGCCCGCGGAAGTCCGGGCCGCCGCCCGTACGGCCGCCGTGATCCCGGCCGCCGGCCGTGGTGTACGTCTCGGCCCCGGCGCCCCCAAGGCGCTCCGCGCGCTGAACGGCACCCCCATGCTCATCCACGCGCTCCGCGCCCTGGCCGAGTCCCGTGCCGTCTCCCTCGTGGTCGTCGTGGCCCCGCCCGACGGCGCGGCCGAGGTCAAGTCCCTGCTCGACGCGCACGCCCTGCCCGAGCGCACCGACTTCCTCGTCGTCCCCGGCGGTGAGACCCGCCAGGAGTCCGTGAAGCTCGGTCTGGACGCGCTGCCGCCCGCGTACGACATCGTGCTGGTGCACGACGCCGCCCGCCCCCTCGTCCCGGTCGACACGGTGGACGCCGTCGTCGAGGCCGTACGGGCGGGAGCCGTGGCCGTCGTCCCGGCGCTGCCCCTCGCGGACACCGTGAAGGAGGTCGAGCCGGCCGCGACCCCGGGCGAACCGGAGCCGGTGGTGGCCACCCCGGAGCGGGCGCGGCTGCGTGCCGTCCAGACCCCCCAGGGCTTCGACCGCGCCACCCTGGTCCGCGCCCACGAGACGGTCACCGCCGACGTCACCGACGACGCCGGCATGGTCGAGCGGCTCGGCGAGACGGTCGTGACCGTCCCCGGCCACGAGGAGGCCTTCAAGGTCACCCGCCCGCTGGACCTCGTCCTCGCGGAGGCGGTCCTGGCCCGCAGGAGGCTCAACGATGGCTTCTGACCTCCCCCACGTGCTGCCCCAGGTCGGCATCGGCACCGACATCCACGCCTTCGAGGAGGGCCGCGAGCTGTGGTGCGCCGGCCTCAGGTGGGAGGGCGAGGGCCCGGGGCTGGCCGGTCACTCTGACGCTGACGTCGTCGCCCACGCCGCCTGCAACGCGCTGTTCTCCGCGGCCGGTCTCGGCGACCTCGGTCAGCACTTCGGCACCGGGCGCCCCGAGTGGTCCGGCGCCTCCGGGGTGACCCTGCTGACGGAGGCCGCCCGGATCGTCCGCGAGGCCGGGTTCACCGTCGGCAACATCGCCGTACAGGTCGTAGGGCCCCGCCCGAAGATCGGCAAGCGCCGCGACGAGGCCCAGAAGCTGCTGTCGGAGGCGGCCGGGGCGCCGGTGTCGGTTTCCGGCGCGACCACGGACGGCCTCGGCTTCCCGGGCCGGGACGAAGGCCTGATGGCGGTGGCCACGGCGCTGGTGGTGCGGACCGGCTGACCGGCCGGGCCGGGCGACGGAGCCGACCGACGTCACGAATGTGTGCCCCTTGGCCGCAAGGGGCTCAAGGCAGTGCTCCGCGCCTACTACCCTGGAGGCGTGACTATTCGCCTGTACGACACCAGCGCCCGGCAGATCCGTGACTTCGCCCCGCTCCAGCCGGGTTGTGTCTCGATCTACCTCTGTGGCGCGACCGTGCAGGCGGCACCGCACATCGGGCACATCCGCTCGGGGCTGAACTTCGACATCATGCGCCGCTGGTTCGCGTACCGCGGCTACGAGGTCACGTTCGTCCGCAACGTCACCGACATCGACGACAAGATCATCGCCAAGTCGGCCGACCAGGGCCGCCCCTGGTGGTCGATCGGGTACGAGAACGAGCGCGCGTTCAACGACGGCTACACCGCGCTCGGTTGCCTCCCGCCGACCTACGAGCCGCGCGCCACCGGTCATGTCACCGAGATGGTCGAGATGATGCGCGGTCTCATCGAGCGCGGCCACGCCTACGAGGCCGACGGCAACGTCTACTTCGACGTGAAGTCGTTCCCGGAGTACCTGCGCCTGTCCAACCAGGAGCTGGACAACCTGCTCCAGCCCTCGGGCGAGGGCGAGACCGGCAAGCGGGACCCGCGGGACTTCGCCATGTGGAAGGCGACCAAGCCGGGTGAGCCGAGCTGGGAGACGCCGTGGGGCCGCGGCCGGCCCGGCTGGCACCTGGAGTGCTCGGCGATGGCCCACAAGTACCTGGGCTCCGTCTTCGACATCCACGGCGGCGGCCTGGACCTGATCTTCCCGCACCACGAGAACGAGATCGCCCAGGCCAAGGCCTACGGCGACGAGTTCGCCCGGTACTGGGTGCACAACGCCTGGGTCACCATGAGCGGCGAGAAGATGTCGAAGTCGCTGGGCAACTCGGTCCTGGTGTCCGAGATGGTCCAGCGCTGGCGTCCGATCGTGCTGCGCTACTACCTCGGCACCCCGCACTACCGCTCGATGATCGAGTACAGCGAGGAGGCCCTGCGCGAGGCCGAGTCCGCGTTCGCGCGGATCGAGGGCTTCGTGCAGCGCGTGATGGAGAAGGCCGGGGGAGTCGTCGAGCCGTCCGCCGACGTCCCGCCCGCCTTCGCCGAGGCGATGGACGACGACCTGGGCGTCCCGCAGGCCCTCGCCGTCGTGCACACCACCGTCCGGCAGGGCAACTCCGCGCTGGCCGCCGACGACAAGGAAGCCGCCGTGGCCCGCCTCGCCGAGGTCCGCGCCATGCTCGGCGTCCTCGGCCTGGACCCGCTCGACCCGCACTGGGCGGGCGAGAGCGACCGCGGCGACGACCTCCACGGGGTCGTCGACAGCCTGGTACGCCTGGTCCTGGACCAGCGTGAGGCGGCCCGCGCCCGCAAGGACTGGGGCACCGCGGACGCCATCCGCGACCAGCTCAACCAGTCCGGCCTCGTCATCGAGGACAGCCCGCAGGGACCGCGCTGGAGCCTCGGCCCGCGCTGAGCTCTTTCTTGATCGATTGTGCCGCCCGGCCATCCGGGCGGCACACTGCATATACGCACGTACGCACGCTTCGGCTTCCCCGGGGCTTCTCAGAGAACAGACAGGTAGGTCATGGCAGCCAACAACCGCCGCATGTCCGGCAAGAAGGGCGCGCAGGTCGGCAGCGGCGGCCAGCGACGCAGGGGCCTCGAGGGCAAGGGCCCGACCCCGCCCGCCGAGATGCGCAAGGGTCACAAGAAGAACCGCGTGGCCAACGCCAAGGCGAAGCAGGCGGTACGCCGTCCCACGCCGCGCGGCCGGGGCGGCAAGGGCACCTCCGAGATGGTCGTCGGCCGCAACCCCGTCGTCGAGGCGCTGCGCGAGGGCGTGCCCGCGGTGACGCTGTACGTCCAGCAGTTCATCGACAACGACGAGCGGGTGCGTGAGGCGCTCCAGCTCGTCGCCGAGCGCGGTGGCGTCCACCTCATGGAGGCCCCCCGCCCCGAGCTCGACCGCATGACCAACGGCCTCAACCACCAGGGCCTCGTCCTCCAGGTCCCGCCGTACGAGTACGCGCACCCCGAGGACCTCGCGAACGCCGCCTACGACAAGGGCGAGGACCCGCTCATCGTCGTCCTCGACGGCGTCACCGACCCGCGCAACCTCGGCGCCGTCGTCCGGTCCGCCTCCGCCTTCGGCGGCCACGGCGTCGTCGTCCCCGAGCGGCGCGCGGCCGGCATGACCGCCGGTGCCTGGAAGACGTCCGCCGGTGCGGCCGCCCGGACGCCCGTCGCCCGCGCCACCAACCTGACGCGCACCCTGGAGGCGTACAAGAAGGCCGGCATCACGGTCGTCGGTCTCGCCGCCGACGGCGAGTCCGAACTCGGTGACCTTCAGGCCCTGTCGGGGCCCGTCGTCATCGTCGTCGGCAGCGAGGGCAAGGGCCTGTCCCGGCTGGTCGGCGAGACCTGCGACCACCGGGTGCGGATCCCCATGCCGGGCGGTGCCGAGTCGCTGAACGCGGGCGTCGCGGCGGGCATCGTGCTCTACGAGACGGCACGGCGACGCGCCTGAGCGACTGTTCGACGTAGTCACCCACACGGGGTATTCCTGGCGTCGAGGACAACCTTGACGGGGTCCGGACAGATCCGCCCGGTCAAAGCAGTGTCCTAAGCACACGTCACTCGGTTAGATGAGTGTGGACACCAGAACACCCCGCACACCCACGGGGGACGGCCCGTCGGGATTCGACGACGCTCCCGCGCTGAGCATGGTGAAGGTGCCGAGCGATCCGGCGCAGATCATCGTCAATCATGTGAGCTTCCGCGTGCAGTTGGGCGCGGCGACGCGGCGTAGCCAATCCCCGCGGATCGCACGGCACTTGAGCACCGACGACACCACCCGGATCCCCCCCGTCGGTGCCGCGGTCGGCAGACCGGGCGTGACCGCGGCCGCCCGTCGCCGGCCCGTCGTGTGGAGCGGCAGGTCCGATCCCGACGACACCGGAGCCCACCGCCTGTTGCAGGCCGTGCGGGGCGGCAGCGTCCGGTACGGCGAGGACCCCGTCACGTCCGCCGACGCCGGAGCCACCCAGGTCATCCCGCGGATCGACGCCAACGGCGGTTACGGCGACGGCGGTTACGACGACGGCTACGACGCCCTCGACCAGACCGTCGAGACCCCGGTCGTGGGCGCCCAGCGCACCCACGCCTCCGACGGCGGCCGACTCCTGCCGAACATGCGGACCGTGGGCAGCGTCGACGACGAACCCGCCTACCGGGGCGAGGAGTTCGACGAGTACGGCACGTCCGACACCGGCACCGACGGCCGCCGCGCCAAGCGGCACGGCGACGAACCGGCACGGCACGCCTACTTCCCGGGCCGCCGTATGAACCTCGGCGTCGTCCTGCTCCCGCTGCGGATCTTCCTCGGGTTCATCTCCATCTACGCCGGCATGGGCAAACTCTGCGACCCCGTCTACTTCGACGGCGGCGAACGCGGCTCCATGGTCAAGTGGCTCAACACCCTGCACCCCTGGGAAGTCGCCGAGCCGCTGCGGCAGTTCGCCCTCGAGCACCCGGTCGGAGCCGGGCTGGTCATCGCCTTCCTCCAGGTCATCGTGGGCGTCCTCACGATCCTGGGCTGCTGGCAGCGGGTCGCCGCGGTGGTCGGCGCCGGCCTCTCGGCCGCGCTCCTCGTCACGGTGAGCTGGAAGAGCGTCCCCGCCTACGACACCCCCGACATCATCTACCTGGCCGCCTGGTCCCCGCTGATCATCGCGGGCGCCCCCGTCTACTCCATCGACGGCCGTCTCGCCGGCGGCGCCTGGCGCCGCCTCGGCCCCCGTGCCGACATCTGGGACCTGCGCCGCTACGTGCTGCGTCGCGGCGCCCTGATCACCGTCGTCGTCACCGGGCTGACCCTGCTCCTCGGCTCGCTCCTCGGCGGCGCGGTCCGTGACGCGGACCGCGTAGTCGTCCCCGGACCCGGTGAGGCCCCGCGCAACGAACTGCCCGGCTCCCCGCTCCCGCAGGACCCCGCCAAGCGGCAGAAGAGGACCCCGTCGGCCTCCACCACGCCCACCCAGGGCGCCACGACCGGCCCCTCCGCGGCCACCTCCGCCACCCCGGACGCCACCCAGGACACCGGCACGGTCACCGGCGGCTCGCCCAGCCAGACCCAGGGCACCGGCCAGGCGCCGCCCCAGCAGTCCGCCCCGGTCGAGCAGGCCCCCAGCACCAGCTCCGGCCCCACGTCCGGCGGCAGCGCCTCCGGCGGTTCCACAGGTGGCTCAGGCAGCGGCGGCGGAGGCTCCGCCTCCGGCCAGCCGGGCCTGGTAGGCGGCCTGTTGGGGTAACCGAGCCGGTGGGCGGCATCCTGGGCACGCCCGCCGGCTGAACTCCCCGCCCATACGACGGAGGGTCCCGCACGTCATCCGTGCGGGACCCTCCGTCGTATGCGTGGGGGCCTGCGAGGCCGCTCAGGAGCGTCGGGAACCGCGCGACCCGCTGGACCACCTGCCGGCACTCGCCGAACCGCCACCTGACCGGCACCCGCCGAACGGCCTCTAACGACCCAGCGCGGCGAGCTCCTTGGCCGCCTCCGTCAGGTCCTTCGCGGTGTCGATGGCGCGCCAGTACGCGCCCTGCGGGATCGGGTAACCGGCGAGGCGGCGCTCACGCGCGAGGCGGGGAAAGGTCGTGCGCTCGTGATCGCCGCGCTCGGGCAGCAGACCCGCGAACTCCGGCGCGAAGACGTACACGCCCGCGTTGATCTCGTGCGTGCTCGGCGGCGACTCTATGAAGTCCGTGACCCGGCCGAACCCGTCCGTCTCCACCGCTCCCCACGGAATGCGCGGCCGTGCCAGCGCCAGGGTCGCCACCGCGTCGCGCTCGGCGTGGAAGTCCGCCATGTCGCGCAGCGAGAAACGGGTCCAGATGTCGCCGTTGGTGGCGTACCAGGGCCGGTCGGGGTGGGGGAGATGCGCGGCGGCGTACTTCAGGCCGCCGCCGCGGCCGAGCGGCTCCGTCTCGACGACGGTGGTGACGTTCACCGGGAGGTCGGCCGTCTCCAGCCAGTTCTGCAGGACTTCGGCGAGATGGCCGCAGCTGACCACCACGTCCGTCACGCCCTCTTCCGCGAGCCAGACAAGCTGATGGCCGATGATCGGAGTCCCCGTGCCGGGGATCTCGACCATCGGCTTGGGCCGGTCGTCGGTGTAGGGGCGCAGGCGGGAGCCCTGGCCGCCGGCCAGTACGACGGCTTGAACGGGGCGGGACGCGGCGTTCGGATCGGTCATGACCGAACTGTACGTGGCGTCCCGCCCGCAGCCGGGGCCGGCAACCCTTCCTTGGAACCAGGCGCTACCACCCTCCCTCGGGCCGTCGTTCAGCTGTGCGCGGCCGCGACGCCGGTCGCGAAGGACGTGTCGCAGACGGGCCGGGCGAACGACTGGGCGCGCGTGGGTCCGTACACACGGACCGCGGCCTTGCCCAGGGCGCGCGCGATGGACACGCAGTGCTTCGCCAGCGACGGACGGCCGTTCACCGCCTCCTGGAGGTGGGTGAGTGCGACGCCCGGGTTCTTCTCCTGGAGCTCGGTCAGCAGCTGGTCGCGCAGCAGCTCGTGCGGGGCGCGGGCCACGGCCCCCGAGGAGGTGTCCGCGTTGGAGGCGTCCGCCGCGGTGAGCACCGAGTTCGAGGGGTTCCCCGACCAGTTGACTCGGGTGACCGCCAGGGTCCCGGAGAGCACCAGGACTACGGGCAGGACGAATGCGAGGGAGCGGCCGATCCGGCGGGCGGGGCCCCGGCCGCGTCGCGTCTGTTGGTTAGTGGAGTGCTTCACGCGTGTGAGGGTAGCGCGGGGTGATGATTTGGCGACATTTAGTCACCGGTTCGGGGGATGAAGTGGTGCCTCTTTTTGGGTAACGCGTTGACGCACACTGCTCGAAATGACGGGTATGCCGGGGTATTCGGCGACAGCGAAGAGGGCCCCGCGGCAGGCCGCGGGGCCCTCTTCGTCAACCTGGGTGAATTGCCCGGGGTTGTGCTGCCCGGGTCAGTCGGTGAGGCGCTCGCCCGTGGAGGTCGAGAACACGTGGGTCTCGCCCGGCCGCGGCACGACGTGCAGCGTGGCGCCCTTCTCCGGGACCGCGCGGCCGCTGACGCGGACGACCAGGTCCTTGAGCTCGCCGTCGACCTTGGCGCTGCCGTAGACGTAGCCGTCGGCGCCGAGCTCCTCGACGACGTTCACGGTGACCGCGAGACCGGCCGGGGCGTCCTCGGTGTCCTTCGACAGGGCGGCAGCGGCGGCGCCGTTGTGCTCGACCACGTCGAAGTGCTCCGGGCGGACACCGACGGTGACGGTGGTGTCACCCTTGTCGGAGGCGGCCTTCAGGGCTTCGCGGTTGACCGGGACGACGCTGTTGCCGAACTTCACGCCGCCGTCGGTGATCGGGACCTCGACGAGGTTCATCGCCGGGGAGCCGATGAAGCCGGCGACGAAGAGGTTCGCCGGACGGTCGTACATGTTGCGCGGGGAGTCGACCTGCTGGAGCAGACCGTCCTTGAGGACGGCGACCCGGTCGCCCATCGTCATGGCCTCGACCTGGTCGTGGGTGACGTAGACGGTGGTGATGCCGAGGCGGCGCTGCAGCGAGGCGATCTGCGTACGGGTGGAGACACGGAGCTTGGCGTCCAGGTTGGACAGCGGCTCGTCCATGAGGAACACCTGGGGCTCACGCACGATGGCGCGTCCCATGGCGACACGCTGGCGCTGACCACCCGAGAGGGCCTTCGGCTTGCGGTCCAGGTACTCGGTGAGGTCGAGGATCTTCGCGGCCTCCTCGACCTTCTGCCGGATCTCCGCCTTGTTGACGCCGGCGATCTTGAGCGCGAAGCCCATGTTGTCGGCGACGGACATGTGCGGGTACAGCGCGTAGTTCTGGAACACCATGGCGATGTCCCGGTCCTTGGGCGGCAGGTGCGTGACGTCACGGTCGCCGATGCGGATGGCGCCGCCGTTCACGTCCTCGAGCCCCGCGAGCATGCGGAGCGAGGTGGACTTGCCGCAGCCGGACGGGCCGACCAGGACGAGGAACTCGCCGTCCTCGATGTGGATGTCGAGACCGTCGACGGCGGGCTTGGTGGAACCCGGGTAGATCCGGGTCGCCTTGTCGAACGAGACAGTGGCCATGGTGAAGGGCCCCCTTCTACCGGCAGGAACGTGCCGGACGATCCGTTGTAGGAAGGTGGTGAGCCGCCCCCGGCGGTGCGGGGGTGGTGTAGTCCACACGCGTGAACTGGGTCAGGACGGTACCTGGCGTTCACGTGGTCTGTCAGTACCTGGGGGACTGTGAACTTCGCCGAAATTTTCGAGGGGGCGGCAGAGCAACGCACTTTTGACCTCGCTACGAAGCTTCCTGCTTCATCGCCCGCCGCCGACCACGCGCAACCCTGGTGAGCTGCGACTGACCGGTCTTACGTGGGCTCCACAGGCATTCCGGCCGACGGCCCGTCGGTCCGTACCGCACCAGCCACGCCTACGCGGCCAGCAACCGCAATCCTTCGTCCCGGAGATTCGCGGCGGCGTTCACATCGCGGTCGTGGAGCGCACCGCACTCGGCACACGTCCACTGCCGCACCGAGACGTCCAGCTTGGGGCCCATGGAGTGACAGCCCGAGCATCGCCGGGTCGAGGGAAAGAAGCGGTCCACGACCACCAGCGTCCGGCCGTACCATTCGCACTTGTAGCGCAGCTGCCGCACCAGCTCGCCCCAGCCGGCGTCCATGATCGCCCGGTTCAGCTTCGCCTTCCGTTGCTTCCCCTTGCCGCGCCTCGCTCGCATCAGGGCCGCGACGGACAGCTCCTCCACCACGAGCACTTGGTTCTCGCGCACGAGGCGGGTGGTGAGCTGGTCCAACAAGTCCCTGCGGACGTCACGGATGAGTGTGTGGAGGCGCGCGATCTTCAGCTTGGCCTTCTCCCGGTTCTGGGACCCCTTCACCTTCCTGTGCAGTTCCCGCTGCAACCGTGCCAGCTTTCGCGCGTACCGCTTCAACAATCGTGGATGATCGAGCTTCGTCCCGTCGTCCAACGTGACGAGAGACGCCAGCCCCACATCCACCCCGACCGCCTTCGGCTCCCCCGAACCCGGAACGAAGACGGGAGACAACGGCGCTATTCGCTCCTCTACCAGCGTCGACACGAAATACCGCCCCGCGCGATCCCGGGTCACGGACAAGCGAACCGGGACCACTTCGGCGGGCAACGCCCTTGACCACCGGATGTCCAGCGGCTGCGTTTGCTTGGCCAGCGTGATCAACCCCGTACCCGGCCGCTCCGGATCTTCGATCCACCGGAAGCCCGTGCGCACGTAGGTCGCCGCATCCCGCGACCGCCCCTTCTTCTTCCGCTTCGGATACCTTTGCTCCCCCTTGAAGAACCGGCCGTACGCCTGGTCGAGATGTCGCAGGGACTGTTGAAGGACCGTCGACGACACGTCCTGCAACCACCCCGTCTCCTCAGCCCGTTTCCAGCCGGTCAGCGCGCGGCACGTCTCCGCGAAGCCCACCTTCACCCGGTGCCGTTCCCAGGCCTCGGACCGCAGCGCCAGCCCCTCGTTGTAGACCCACCGGCATGCCCCGAAGGTCCGCTCCAACTGCTCGGCCTGCTCTTCGGTCGGGTAGAAGCGGAAACGGTAGAGGCGGTGGTGCGCGTCCGAAGTCTTGGCGTGGGACTTCAGCCGCGTGGTCTTCCGCGCGTGGTGCTTGCGGCGCTCGCCGATGCCGAGTGCCTCGCGCTTGATGCGCTCGGCCTCCTCGCCCTTCACCGCCGTCGGCTTCGCCGCCGTCTTCCCCATGGCCCCCTCCCCGACGATCCGATCTCCGGAACAGCACGTCAGATCGATCAACGAACGGATGCGCGGGTGGTTACGCATGAACCCGGAAGCGTGTGAGTGGAGAACTTCGTGGCTTGGGGAAACGGCCTCTGTGTACAGTGGTGCCGCCTTCCCGTGCGGAGTTGTGCCGTGCGATGCCCCCTTAGCTCAGTTGGCCAGAGCGCGTGACTTGTAATCTCGAGGTCGTCGGTTCGATTCCGACAGGGGGCTCAGGAAAACCCAGGTCAGACGGTGTCTGGCCTGGGTTCTTTCATGTCGGGTCGCCCAGGGTGCGCAGGGACTCGTCGGTCAGGCGGTACACCGTCCACTCGTTCTGGGGGTGGGCGCCGAGGGATTCGTAGAAGGCGATCGACGGGGTGTTCCAGTTCAGGACGGACCACTCCAGGCGTTCGTAGCCGCGGGCGACGCAGATGCGGGCCAGTTCGGTGAGGAGGGCCTTGCCGTGGCCGGCGCCCCGGGCGTCGGGGCGGACGTAGAGGTCCTCGAGGTAGATGCCGTGGACGCCGCGCCAGGTGGAGAAGTTGAGGAACCACAGGGCGAAGCCGACGGGCTCGCCGGTGGTGTCGTCGGTGGCGATGTGGGCGTAGGCGGCGGGGTGTTCGCCGAAGAGGGCGTCGTGGAGCTGGGCCGGGGTGGCCCTGGCCTCGTGCGGGGCCTTCTCGTACTCGGCGAGTTCGCGGACGAGGGCGTGGATGACGGGGATGTCGCCGGGGGTCGCGGTGCGGATCATGCCGGGAGGCTAGCCCGCGTGATTCCTCAGGCGCCTCCCGATCTCCAGCCGGCGGGGCTCCGGCGGGCGGCCGTCCTCGATGTCCCACAGGGTGTTCTGGAGGAGCCGGGCGAGGGTCCAGGCACGCGCGCGGGCGCGGTCGAGGCCGAGGACGTCGGTCATGGCGTCGAAGCGCCAGTGGATCTCGTCGGCGTCGAAGCGGTTGTCGAGGGCCGGCCAGAGTTCGAAGCCGGGGTCGCCGGCGAGCGGTTTGGGGTCGATGGCGAGCCAGGGGGCGCGGTCGGAGGCGAGGACGTTCTCGTCGTGCAGGTCCCAGTGCAGGAGGCGGTCGCCGGGTTCGTCGATCACCTCGCGTACGGCGGCGGCGCAGTCGGCGATCAGGCGGCGGGTGCGTAGGTCCGGGGTGCGTTCCAGTGCCCGGGGGGTCCGGTCGAGCATGACCTGCGCGATGTCGCCGAGGCGCCGCATGCCCGGCGGGGCGGGGAACGCGGTGAGGTGGGACAGGAGCCGGGCGATGACGAGGACGGCCTCGCGGGTGTCGCCGAGGTGGGACAGCATGCGGGTGGGGTCGAGGCGTTCGAGGAGCATGGTCCCGGTGGCCTCGTCGTGATCGAGGAGCCGTACGGCCTGGTCGCCGTCCCAGACGCGCAGGGCGACGGGCTCTCCCTCGCTCTCCTCGTCGAGGAGTTGGAGCTTCAGGACGGCCCGGCCTGCGTCCGCGCGGACGACCGGCAGGACCAGGGCGCTGACCCCGTGCATCGGCCGTCCGTCGACCGTCAGCTCCCAGCGGTCGAGGAACTCGGCCGTCAGCCGCGGCAGTCCGGCGACGAAGGCGCGGCCCGCCTCCCCGTTGAACTCCTCCTGCGAGGCGGCCAGCTCGTCCGGGACGTCGATCACGCGTCGGACCCTACCCGCGTCCGGGAATCGCCTCACGCGAATTCGAGTGGGGGAGGACCGGGCGGAGAGTGCGCGGCGGCTGCGGGTCTCGTGACCGCTCAGGCCACCGCCTCCGGTACCCCCGTCTTCGTCGTGGCGCCCCGTTTCGGGGGCCGTGAGGTGATCATCAGGCCCGCGACCAGGCCGGCCAGCAGCATGGCGGCGGCGGCCCACCAGATGGCGACCGAGTAGCCGTGGACGACGGCCTTCTCGGCGAGCAGGGCGCGGCCGCCCGGGTCGGCGAGGTGGGCGGTGAGGTAGGCCGTGCTGCTGGTGGTGGCGATGGTGTTGAGGAGGGCCGTGCCGATGGAACCGCCCACCTGCTGTGCGGTGTTGAGGGTCGCGGAGGTGACGCCGGAGTCCTGGGGGGCGACGCCCGCGGTGGCGGTGGAGAAGACCGGCACGTAGGTGAGGCCCATGCCGAGGCCCATGAGGATCAGCGCGGGCAGGATCTCGGTGGCGTAGTCGCTGTCCACGGTCATCCGGGTGAGGACCACCATGCCGGTCGCGGCGAGGAACATGCCGGGGGCCATGAGCATGCGGGGTGGCAGGCGGTTGATCAGGCGGGCGGAGATCTGGGTGGAGCCGATGACGGTCGAGGCGGTGAGGGGGAGGAAGGCGAGGCCGGTCTGCACGGGGGAGTAGGCCAGGACGACCTGCAGGTAGTAGGTCATGAAGAGGAACAGGCCGAACATGCCGACGATGGCGAGGGCCATGGTGAGGAAGCAGCCGGCGCGGTCGCGGTCCCTGACGATGCGGAGGGGGAGCAGGGGCATGGGGGCCCGGGCCTGCCACCACACGAACGTCGTCAGGAGTGCGACGCCCGTCGTGAACAGGCCCAGGACCAGCGGGTCGGTCCAGCCCCGGGGTGCCGCCTCGCTGAAGCCGTAGACGATCGCGACCAGGCCGCCGCAGCCGAGCAGCACGCCGGGGACGTCGAGGCGGGCGCCGGCCTGGCCGGGGCGGGCGTCGAGGAGTGCGAGGGCGCCGATGACGGCGACGACGGCGATGGGGACGTTGACGTAGAGGCACCAGCGCCAGTCGAGGTACTCGGTGAGCAGTCCGCCGACGACGAAGCCGGTCGCCGAGCCGCTGCCGGCCAGGGCACCGTAGACGCCGAAGGCCTTTCCGCGCTCCCTGGGGTCGGTGAAGGTCGTCGTCAGGAGGGAGAGCGCGGAGGGGGCCAGTACGGCGGCGAAGGCGCCCTGGAGGGCGCGGGCGCCGAAGAGCATGCCGGGGGTGGCGGCGGCGCCGCCGAACGCGGAGGCGGCGGCGAAGCCGACCAGGCCGATGACGAAGGTGCGCTTGCGGCCCACCAGGTCGGCGATGCGGCCGCCGAGCAGGAGGAGGCCGCCGAAGGCGAGGGTGTAGGCGGTGATCACCCATTGCCGGTCGCCGTCGGAGATGCCGAGGTCCTGCTGGGCGGACGGGAGCGCGATGTTGACGATGGTCGAGTCGAGGACCACCATCAGCTGCGCGAGGGCGATGATCACCAGGGCCCACCAGCGGCGCGGGTCGGCGTCCTTGGGAGCACCTTTCGGGGTGACGCTCACCGGGTCAGCAGAACACGGATCGTGGCCGGTCGCATCCGGGGAGTCAGGGCTCGAGGACCACCTTTCCGGTGGTCCGGCGGGTCTCCAGGGCCCGGTGCGCGGCGGCCGCCTCGGCGAGTGGGAAGCGTTGGACGGCGGGGGTGAGGCGGCCCGCGGCGGCCTCGGCGAGGGCGCGCAGTTCCAGGGTGCGTACGGGCTCGGGGCCGCCGGCCCTGCGCATCATCGCGGGGCCGAGGACCTGCTGGGACACGCCGTCGACGAGGTAGGGCCCTGCGTCGTGCGGGCCGCCCGCGGACCAGCCGAAGACGAGGTGCCTGCCGCCTGGGCCGAGCAGGGCGACGGCCTCGCGGGCCACCTCGCCGCCGACGCCGTCGAAGACGACGGTGGCATCGCGTCCCGCGAGGTGGGCGCGGACCTTCGCCGGCCAGGCCGGGTCGGTGTAGTCGACGGCGAGGTCGGCGCCGTTGGCCTGGACGCGGGCGGTCTTCTCGGGACCGCCGGCGAGGCCGACGACGGTGGCGCCGGCGTGCCTGGCGTACTGCACGAGGAGGGTGCCGATGCCTCCGGCGGCGGCCGGGATCACGGCGACCGAGCCGGGGCCGAGCTCGGCGAACTGGAGGATCCCCATGGTCGTACGGCCCGTGCCGATCATGGCGACCGCCTGCGCGAAGTCCAGGTTCGCCGGGATCTCGTGGAGGCGTTCGACGTCGGTGACGGCGAGTTCGGCGTAGCCGCCGGGGGCGAACCCGAGGTGGGCGACCACGCGGCGGCCGAGCCACAGGGCGGCGACGCCCTCGCCGAGGGACTCCACGACGCCGGCGATCTCGCGGCCGGGGACGGTCGGCAGGGTGGGCCGTTCGGGCAGGGGGCCCTGGACGCCCTCGCGCACGGCGGTGTCCAGGAGGTGGACGCCGGCCGCTTCGACGGCGACACGGACCTGGCCCGGGCCGGGTCGCGGGTCGTCGATCTCCTCGTATGTGAGGTTCTCGGCGGGGCCGAAGGCGTGCAGACGGATGGCGCGCATGGGGCGACTCCCTTGGTGGTCTCTCCGCAGGTGCCCCACTGTTCAACCTCAAGCATGCTTGAGGTCAAGGTGGTGGCGGCCGAGCGCCAGCGACACCGCGGTCAGGGCGCTGTTGAAGGAGACCTCGCTGAGCACGCCGGGCGCGGCCACCTGGTCACCCGCCAGGTAGACGCCGTCACCGCGGTCGACGGAGGGCCGGTCGCGCCAGCTGGTGCCGGGCAGGTCGACGGCGCCGGTACGGCCGTTCGCGACGGCCGCGCTCCGCCAGGTCACCCGCCCGCGCCAGCCCTCGAAGGCGAGGTCGAGGAGCTGCTCGGCGCGCGTGACGCCGTCGGCCTTGGTCTCGTGCGGGGCGATGGGGATCTGTCCCTGGATGAGCTGCTCTCCGGCGGGGGCCAGGGAGCGGTCCTGGGCGGTGAACCGTTCGATCCAGCCGGGGGCGTCCAGGTCGGAGACGGCGAAGGCGTCGCCGCGCCGGGTGCGTACGGCGAGGTCGACGAGGGCGGTACGGCCGCCGGGCCAGGTCAGCGAGTCGTCGCCGAGGAGGCGGCGGGCGGCGTCCAGGGAGGTGGCGACGACGACGGGCGTGTCGGTGGGGAGGGTGTCGACCCGTGACAGCGTCTCCATGCGCACGCCGAGGTTCCAGGCCCGGGCGGCCATCCGGTCGATGACACTGGCCCAGCCGCCGCGCGGGTAGTGGGCCTCGGGGGGCAGTTTGGTGGCGCGGCGCAGGCGTTCCTGGACGAACGCGGCGGACAGGGTGCCGGGGTCGTGGTGGAAGACCGCCACGGCGGAGTAGTGGGCGGCCGCGCGGGCGGCCTCCTCCCCGGCCTGCTCGGTCGCCCAGGTCATGAAGTCGACGTCGACGGGGGCCTGGCGGGCGCCGGGGCGCAGCAGCTTGAGCATCGCGAAGGGCGGGGTGCGGCGCAGTGCGCCCCGGTAGCGCAGCCTGAGGCGGGCCGCCTCCAGGGGCGGGATCGGCGCGAGCGGTCCGATGAGGTCGCGCTGCTGGAGCCAGGACCAGTGCGGGCCGCCCTTGTAGAGCGCGTGCGGGCCCTCGTTCGTCCGGTAGGGCCCCTCGGCGGTCCGGGCCCGGCCGCCGAGGGTGTGGTGGGCTTCGTACACGGTGACCTTGGCGCCCGCCTCGGCGGCGGTGACGGCCGCGGTGAGGCCGGCGAAGCCGCCGCCGACGACGGTGATGCGGTGCATGGCTGGGGTCTCCCTCGGTCGGGTTGCCGGTCCTTGTCCGTTTCCTTATCCGTGCGTACGACTGATCGAGGGCCCCGGAATGTGACATCACCGGTGTTCGCGCAGGTCGGGGCGATTGTCAGTGGTGGGGTGCAGCATGGGGGCATGGTGAGGCGAGCGACGGGTGCGGGTGGCCGGCAGCGGGGAGCGCGGCGGCCGGAGGTGCGGCTGCCGCCCCTGGTGCCGTACGACGGTGGGGGGTTGGAGCCGGACGGGGACTACGACGGGGTGGAGTTCACGGAGGCGGACTTCGCGGGGCAGGACGGGCGGGGTGCCCGGTTCATGGACTGCGCGCTGACGGCGTGTGCGCTGGACGAGGCCCGGCTGCACCACGCTCGCTTCCTGGACTCCGTCCTCACCGGCATCCGGGGGGTGGGCACCGACCTGGCCGAGTCGACCCTGCGGGACGTCGAGTTGGTCGACGCCCGCCTCGGCGGGGCGCAGCTGCACGGGGCGGTTCTGGAGCGGGTCCTGATCCGCGGCGGCAAGATCGACTACCTGAACCTGCGCACCGCCCGTCTCAAGGACGTCGTCTTCCAGGGCTGTGTCCTGGTCGAGCCGGACTTCGGCGGGGCCCGGCTGGAGCGGGTCGAGTTCGTGGACTGCGAGCTGAAGGGGGCGGACCTCAGTGCGGCCACCCTGAAGGACGTCGACCTGCGGGGAGCCGCTTCGCTGGAGATCGCGCGGGGTGTGGACCGGCTGTCGGGGGCGTTGATCAGTCCGGCGCAACTGCTGGACCTGGCACCGGTATTGGCGGCGGAGCTGGGGATCAGGGTGGAGGGCTGACGGGGTGGGGACGTTCTACGGCAACGTGCTGGTGGCGCGGACGTGCGACGAAGTGGTGCCGCTGCTCGCGGGGGCCGGCGACCCGGACGGCGAGCCGCTGCGGGGGTACGCGATGGCCGTGGGCCCCGGCCACACGGTGATCTGCCCGGCCGAGGGGACCGACGCGATCGGACTGGCCGGCCCGCTGAGCCGACTGCTCGGGGCGCCGGCGCTGAGCGCGTACGTCCATGACTCCGACGTGCTGGACCTGCGGGTGTTCGTGGGCGGGGAGCAGCGCCACGGGTACGACTCCTTTCCCGGGTACTTCGACGAGGTCGAGACCGACGAGGACGGGAATCCGGTGGGTGCGGTGGCCGAGGGCCGTCCCGAACCCGTAGGCGTCGATCCCGAGGCCTTCCTGCCGCTGGCGGCGGGCCCTGTGGACCGCGCGGCACTGGTCCGCGTCCTGCGCGGGACACCCCTGGACCCGCAGGACGGCGAGGGCGGGCGGTACGTGTTCGCGGACGACCGGCATCACGACGTGATGGCGACGCTGGGTCTGGACGCGGCCCGGCTGAGCACGGGGTACGCGCAGCTGTCCCGTGGGTACCTGCCGGGTGGGACCGTGGCCGGGGACCTGATAGCGCTGGGCGGGGCGGAGCCGCCGGCGCGGTGAGGCGGGGTGCGGGCCCGGTGCGCCCGGCCAGGAGCCCGGTGCGCGGTGGCCGGGTCTCGGTCCGGCGCCCGGTGCGCCCGGCAGGAGCCCGGCGCGCCTGGCACGAGCCCGGCGCGCGGTGGCCCGGACTCGGTCCGGCTCCCGGTACGCCAGGTCGGTCGGGAGCCCGGTGCGCGGTGGCCCGGTCTCGCCCCGGCCTCATCCCAGCCGGGGGAAGCGGGCCTGCAGTGTCCAGATCGCCGGGTTCTCGCCCAGGTCGTCGTGCAGGTCGACGAGGTCGGCGATCAGGTCGTGCAGGAAGTCCCGGGCCTCCTTGCGGAGTTCGGAGTGGGAGAAGCTCAGCGGGGGCTCCTCCGCCGGCATCCAGTCGGCCTCGATGTCCACCCAGCCGAAGCGGCGCTCGAAGAGCATGCGGTCGGTGGACTCGGTGAAGTCGAGTTCCGCGCGCTGGGGGCGGGCGGCGCGGGAGCCCGCCGGGTCACGGTCGATCCGCTCCACGATGTCGCACAGCGCCCAGGCGAAGTCGAGCACCGGCACCCATCCCCAGGCTGTGGACAGTTCCCGGTCCGCCTTGGTGTCGGCGAGGTAGACGTCACCGCAGAACAGGTCGTGGCGCAGGGCCTGGACGTCCGCGCGGCGGTAGTCGGTCTGCGGGGGGTCCGGGAAGCGGTTGGAGAGGGCGTAGCCGATGTCGAGCACGTACGTGATGGTGTCACGCGCGTCCTCGTAGGATCGCCGGGTGTCCCGATCCGTACCGGTTGTCCCGACCTGGGCCCCTCGCGCCCTCCGTCCTGCCCGCACCGCCCTGTTCCTCGCCCTCGCCCTGACCGCCGCATGCGGCGGTGGCGGCGGTGGCGGTGGCGGTGGCGGAGGAGCAGAGAAAGAAGAAGCGTCCGGCCGACCCGGCGCCTCGGGGGTGCGCGACCCGTACTTCCCCAAGGCCGGCAACGGCGGGTACGACGTCACGCACTACGCCCTGGACCTCGGCTACGAGCCCGCCACCGGCCGCCTCACCGGCACGGCGACGATCAGCGCCCGCGCCACCCAGGCTCTGTCCGCCTTCGACCTCGACCTCGAAGGACTGTCCGTCCACGGCGTCACGGTGGACGGCGAAGGCGCCCGCTGGGACCGTGCCGGGCAGGAACTGACCGTACGTCCGCGGGACACTCTCGCCCGTGACAAGACCTTCCGCGTCACCGTCCGCTACTCCGGCACGCCCAAGACGATCACCGACCAGGACGGCTCCGAGGAGGGCTGGCTGCGCACCGCGGACGGGGCGCTCGCCCTCGGGGAGCCGACGGGCTCGATGGCGTGGTTCCCCGGCAACCACCATCCCTCGGACAAGGCGTCGTACGAGCTCACCATGACCGTGCCGAAGGGGCTGCGGGCCGTGTCCAACGGCGAGTTGGTGAGGGAGCGGAGCACCGGGGGCCGTACGGCCTTCACCTGGCGCACGGCCGAGCCCATGGCGAGCTACGTCGCCACGGTCGCCGTCGGCGACTACGACGTCCGCCGCTCCACCACCGCCGACGGCCTGCCCGTGTACGTCGCCGTGGAACCGGCCCTGGCCGAGGCGAGCCGCACGGTGCTGGGCAGGATCCCCGAGGTCACCCGGTGGGCCGCCGACACCTTCGGGCCGTATCCCTTCTCGTCCACCGGGGCGATCGTCCACGGTGACACCGACGTCGGCTACGCCCTGGAGACGCAGAACCGGCCGGCGTTTCCCGGCGTGCCCGACACCCTGCTGCTCGTCCACGAGATCGCCCACCAGTGGTACGGCAACTCGGTCACGCCGAAGACCTGGCGGGACATGTGGCTCAACGAGGGCTTCGCGACGTACGCGGAGTGGCTGTGGCAGGAGGAGCACGGCGGCGACAGCGCCCAGGAGACCTTCGACGCGCTGTACGACCACGGGGAGCGGACCTACGAGGACCTCTGGTCCTTCCCGCCCGCGAAGCCGACGAGCGCGGCGCACATCTCCGACAGCCCCGTGTACCAGCGCGGCGCGATGGTCCTGCACCGGATCCGCCGCACGATCGGCGACAGCGCCTTCCGTGACCTCCTGCGCGGCTGGGCCACCACCTGGCGCCACGGCAACGCGGACACGGCCGACTTCACGGCGTACGTCGAGAAGCGGGCGCCCGGCAGGAACCTCGAGGCGATCTGGGCGGACTGGCTGTACGGGGAGGGGAAACCGAAGTCCGTCTGAGACCGTCGCCGGCCTCACAGGGCAGTGCGCCTAGTCCAGTTCGTCCAGCAGCCGCGCCAGGCCGGGCGGCCACACGGGTTCCGGTTCCGCGGCGAGTTCCCTCCTCGTCCACCAGCGCCAGGTGAGGATGCCGTCCTGGGCGTGCGCGGCGGCCAGGTGAGGTCCGGTGGGTTCGCGCCGCGGGCCGTGGCTGACGTAGATGTGCTCGTGCTGGCGGACCGGGATGTCGAACCGGGTGAAGTCGTGTTCCCACGTGCACAGCAGGGGGCCCGGTTCGAGGTCCGTCCAGCCGGTCTCCTCGGCGAGTTCGCGCAGGGCGCCCTCGCGGGGGCTCTCGCCCGGGTCCAGACCGCCGCCGGGCAGGGCCCAGTGCACGCCGACCTCGGCGTTGTCGTAGCGGAAGAGGAAGACGGAGCCCTCGGGGTCCAGTACGGCGATCCGGGCGGCGGGGCGCGGTGTCCGCAGTGTCTTGCGCAGCACCGCGCAGGGGCGGTCGCGGTGGCGGTCACCGCGGCGGTCGATCACCTCGTAGCCGAGGGCCGTCCAGAAGGCGAGGCCCCGGGGGTTGGCGTCGAGGACGGCCAGGCGTACGGCGGCGTGGCCCGAGGCGCGCAGCCGGTCCTCGACGAGCGTGGCCAGCCGGCGTCCGTGGCCCCGGCGTCGGAGCTCCGCCGCCACCATCAGGAAGCCGATCCACGGGTCCGGGTCGGCGGGGTCGGGGTGCCGGGCGAGGGTGATGGCGATCCCGACGAGCCTCCCCTCGCTGCGGGCCAGCAGGACCTCGGTGCCCGGGAGCACCGCCTCCTCGACCAGGGTGGCCGCCACCTGGTGCGGGCGGATGTCGTCCGGGTCCGGGAAGTCGCCGCTGAGGGCGAAGAAGTCACGGTGGGCGGCGTAGAGCGCGGTGAGTTCGGTGAGCAGCGGACCCGGGAGGTCGCGATCCGGAGTGAGGGGGAGGGGGGTGAGGATCACGCGGGCAACCTACCGGTCCGCCCGCGGGCCGGCGGCCGGAACGCCGGAGCCCCCGGCCGGAACGCCGGAGCCCCCGGCCGTCGGGACGGTCGGGGGCTCCGGCAGGCTGCGGTGGGGCGTCGGATCAGACGTTCACACCGAAGTCCTGGGCGATGCCCACCAGGCCCGACGCGTAACCCTGGCCGACCGCGCGGAACTTCCACTCGGCGCCGTTGCGGTAGAGCTCGCCGAAGACCATGGCCGTCTCGGTGGCCGCGTCCTCCGACAGGTCGTAGCGCGCGATCTCGGCGCCGCCCGCCTCGTTCAGGATGCGGATGTAGGCGTTGCGGACCTGGCCGAAGTTCTGCGAGCGGTTCTCGGCGTCGTAGATCGAGACCGGGAAGACGATCTTCTCGATGTCGGCCGGGAGGCCCGCGAGGTTGACCTTGATCGCCTCGTCGTCGCCCGCGCCCTCGCCGGTGCGGTTGTCACCGGTGTGGACGATCGTGCTGTCCGGGGTCTGCTTGTTGTTGAAGAACACGAAGTGGGCGTCCGAGTAGACCTTGCCCTGCGTGTTGACCGCGATCGCGGAGGCGTCGAGGTCGAAGTCCGTGCCGGTGGTGGTGCGGACGTCCCAGCCGAGGCCCACGGTGACGGCGGTCAGGCCCGGAGCCTCCTTGGTGAGCGAGACGTTGCCACCCTTGGACAGGCTTACTGCCATTGTTGGGAGTCCTTCCCTCGTTAGACGTACGGCATGAAGCTACAGCTACCCGTATGAACGTGGAGAGAGGTACCAGAGGTTCCTGCTCTCTTTACTTTCTTTACCCGGGATATTCGGGTGACGTGGACCGGACAGACCGGGGAACATGGACGGCATGTCAGGTCCTCACGTCATCCGCGGCTCCGTCTCCCTCCCGGAGGCCGAGCTCATGTGGCGTTTCTCGCGGTCGTCCGGGCCCGGCGGACAGCACGTCAACACCAGTGACTCCCAGGTGGAGCTGCGTTTCGACCTCGCTCGCACCGAGGCACTGCCCGAGGTGTGGAAGCAGCGGGCGCTGGCCAAGCTGGCCGGGCGGCTCGTCGACGGCGTCGTCACCGTGCGCGCCTCCGAGCACCGCTCCCAGTGGCGCAACCGCGAGACCGCCGCCGTACGCCTGGCCGCCCTGCTCGCCGAGGCGACGGCCCCGCCGCCCAAGCCGCGCCGGCCCACCCGGATCCCCCGGGGCATCAACGAACGCCGGCTGCGCGAGAAGAAGCAGCGCTCGGACACCAAGCGGGGGCGGACGGGCCGCGACTGGGGGTGAGCCCCCGGTGGTCGACGACCCCGCGGCCTACGACAGTTCCAGCACTCCCACGGTCTCCCCCTCGCTGGTCTCCCCGTCGGTACGGAAGCCGAGCCCCAGGTAGAAGTTCTCGGGGCCGTGCGGGCCGGGGTGCCAGGTGACGTAGAGCTCCTTGCCGCCCCGGCGGCGGATCTCGGCGGCCACCGACTCGACGGCGAACCTGCCGTAGCCGCGGCCCTGTTCACCGGCCGCGATGTTCAGCCGCCACAGACCGGAGCGGAAGAGGGTGCCGTCCTGCCTCCAGTCGATGTCGAGGAAGGCCATCAGGAAGCCGACCGGGCGGTCGCCGTCGACGATCAGACGTGGCCAGGCGACGCCGGCGGGATGGACATAGGCCTCGGCGAGCGACTGCATCACCGGCGAGACCGCGAATTCCTGTTCAGGGTGGACCTTTATGCCGGTGGCGGCCTCGAAGTTACGGGGTGTGATCTCTTCGAGGCGGGGCGCGGAAGTCGTCGTCATGCGCGCACCCTAGGTCGGTGGATCACCGGCTCGCCAAGGGAATTCAGCCCAACTGCCGGTACCGGCCGCGGAAATACGTCAGCGGCCCCCCGTCGGCGCCGGGCACGTGCGCGCTCAGCACCCGGCCGATCACCAGCGTGTGGTCGCCGGCCTGCGTCCGTCGTTCCGTGCGGCACTCCAGGGTGGCCAGCGCGCCACCGACCAAGGGGGCGCCGGTCGCCTCGCCGCGGACGTACGGGATGTCCTCGAAGAGGAGGCGGTCGCTGATGCGGCCCTTCATGGCGAAGCGGCCGGCGACGTGCCGCTGGCTCTCGGACAGGACCGACACCGCCCACAGCGGCTGCTCGTCGAGCAGGTCGTCCATGCGGGAGCCCTCACGCACGCTGACCAGCACCAGAGGCGGGTCGAGGGATACCGACATGAACGCCGTGGCCGTCATGCCGACGTCCTCGCCCGCCGGCCCCTCGGGGTCGTCGGGGTCGAGCGGCGCCTCCCGCGCGGTCACCAGGACCACGCCGGCGGCCAGCCGGGACAGGGCGTCGCGGAACTCGTCGTTGCTCACCCCCACAGGATGCCCGGAGGCGGGTGAGGGAGATCGCGGCGGCGGTGCGGTGGACGTGGCGGCGGGTGTGTTCGGCACGCCCGAAACGCTAGTCCCCGGCCCCCGCGTGCCGCATCGGACCCGGGGCCGAGACCGGTCCTAGGACTCGTGGACCAGTTCCGATGTGTACTCTCTGTGTCCCGCCTGTGCGGTCTCCACATTCGTACAAAGTTTGCGTGCAGTAAACGCACAGGGAAAACGCAGAAACCCCACTCAATTGTTCATCTTTCGCTGTGACTTGAGTCACAAGGGGCACTAATTGTTGACCCTGTGTACCGAGTGGGCAGCGCGCTGTGATTCAGTGGCGGGGAAGCTGCTAGGACGATACGCCGATGAGAACCCTTGATTCGCTGCGAGGTCTCGGGGGGAGGGCGAGCATGGAGGCCGAGTCGGAGCCCTACGTCCGCCTTGCGTCCCTGCGACAGCTGCATCAGGTCATGGCCGACATGAACACGGCCCGCAGCCTCGCGGACACACTGCAGACCGTGGCCGACGGCGTGGTCAACGCCCTCGGGTACGAGCTGGCGTGCGTGAACCTCGTACGCCCCGACGGCGACCTCGTCGTCGCCGCCTTCTCCGGCAACGCGGCCGCCGAGGCGCTCATCACCGGACGTGTCGGCTCGCGCGAGTCCTGGGAGCGCCGCCTGGGCATGGGCGAGCACTGGGGCGACCTGGTCTTCATCCCGCACACCGAGGGCTGGGTCCTCGACGACGACGACGTACCGCAGTGGTACACCGACGGACCCGCGCCCCGCTTCGAGGACGAGTGGCACCCCTCGGACCGGCTCTTCGCTCCCATGTACACCCCGGCCGCGCCCGGCGGCGGCGCGTGCGGCGAGCTGATCGGCGTGCTGTCCGTGGACCGGCCGCGCAACGGCCGCCATCCCGGCGCGTGGGGGCGCGAAGCGCTCCAGATGTACGCCTTCCAGGCCGCCATCGCGATCAGCAACGCGCGTCTACGTGCCAACATGCAGCGCGCACTGGTCCGACTCGAAAGGGAGCAGCAGGCCCTCCGCGCCAGCGAGGAAAGCTTCCGGCAGGCCTTCGAGTACGCCCCCTCCGGCATGGCCATCGCCGAGATGGGCGGCGACCAGCACGGCCGGATCCTGCGCACCAACGACGCCCTGTGCCGGCTGCTCGGCCGGCCCGCCTCCGCGATGCGCCGCTACTCCTTCTCCGACCTCGTCCACCCCGAGGACATAGGCACCCTGCTGCGGACCTCCGCCGAGGGCGGCCGCGCCGAGCTGCGCCTCGGGCGCCGGGACGGGACCTACGTCTGGGTCTCGCTGCGCAACTCCGTGGTCGCCGACGCCGCCGACGGGCCCCGCTTCCTGCTCACCCACGTCGAGGACATCGAGGACCGCAAGCGCCGCGAGCTCCAGCTCGCCCACCGGGCCTCCCACGACTCCCTCACCGGCCTGCCGAACTCCGCCGAGCTGCGCTCCCGGCTCTCCTCGCGCCTGTGCCGCCGGTCCTCCGGTCACGCGGGCGCCCTCGAGCCGGTGGACGCCGCCTTCAGCCACCCGGTCTTCGACGCGGGCGGCCACGGCTTCGACTTCCCGCCGGGCGCCCAGGGGTACGACGGATACGACCACCATGTGCACACCGTCGCCCCCGAGGGTGAACACGACGACGGCACCAAGGGGCTCGCGGTCCTCTTCTGCGACCTCGACGGCTTCAAGTCGATCAACGACCGGTTCGGGCACAACGCGGGTGACGCGGTCCTCATCGAGGTCGCCCGGCGGCTGTCCCGGGGCGTCAGGGACGGCGACACCGTGGCCCGCCTCGGCGGCGACGAGTTCGTGGTGCTGGCCGACGGGCTCGGCCGGGCCGACGCGCAGGACCTCGCCGTACGCCTGCGCAACGAGATCATCCAGCCCATCCGGGTCGACGGACGGGCCATGCGGGTCGGCGCCAGCTTCGGCATCGGCTGGGCGCACTGCGGGATGACCGCGGACGAGGTGTTGAAGTCGGCCGACGAGCGGATGTACGTCGAGAAACGATCTCGTCCCAAACAACACAGACGCGCTGGGTGATCCCCAGGTCAGCGGGCCGATGCGATCCGAGTCACCCGTTTGGTCCACCAGGAGCGGGTAGGCTCGCCCTTCTCACCACACCTATCGCATCCGCACGCACCTGTTGAGGAGACCAAGGGATGACGGCCGGCAACAACGGCGCGAGCACGCCCGAGGACGACGACCCGTTCGGCTACCTCTATGAGGACGGGCAGGCCAACGGAGCCCAGCCGCCCTCTGGCGGCGGCGGCTACGGCTACCCGGGCTCCGTCAACCGGGTGCGGGCGGTCGGGCAGCGGCAGTACGGCCAGCAGGCCCCGGCCGCGGCTACCGCGCCCTACGGCCAGGTCCCGCAGCAGCAGGGCGCCGCGCCCTACGGCCAGACGAACGCCCACTACGCCGCCCCCGAGACGTTCCCGGGCGGCCCGCCCACCAGCCGGCAGCAGTCGTACGGCGGTGACGGCGGCCGGCGTGGACCCAACACCAAGGGCCTGCTGATCGGCGCGATCGCGGTCGTGGCCGCGGTCGTCATCGGCATCGGCGTGGCGATGATGGGCGGGGACGACGACAAGGGCGCGGACGACAGCGAGGCGGCGACGACGCCGACCACGTCACAGAGCGCCGAGCCGAGCCCCTCGAACAGCAACAGCGAGGCCAGCCAGGACAACCTGCCGACGATCGACGCCAAGGCCCTGGCCCTCGGCGGCACCGCCGCCACCGCCTCCGACGTCAAGGGCGCCAAGGCCGACGGCGGTGTCTACGTCACCGGCTTCAACCAGGTCGGCGCCTCGGTCACCTGGACCGTCAACGGCATCCCCAAGAGCGGCAAGTACACGGTGTACGTCGGCTACAGCGTCCCCGGCAAGGACCAGAACGCCACCCTCACCGTCAACGGGACGGCCTCCACCACGCCGGTCGACCTGAAGAACTGGACCGGCGCCAAGGAAGGCGACTTCGAGAAGGGCTGGACGAAGACCTACAACTACGTCCAGCTCAACAAGGGCACCAACACCATCAAGGTCTCCTGCGAGCAGGGCAACCAGTGCGACGCCCTGCTCGACCAGATGTGGCTGGTGAAGGGCTGGGTCAAGTCGTAGCCTTCAGGCCGCGCTGATCTCGCCCGTCACCGTCACCCGCCCCACCAGCTCGTCGTAGGCCTCCCGGTCGAACTCGCCCGCCACCGGTGCCAGTACCGTCGCCGCGGAGAGCGCGACCGCGCGGGCCAGCCGGTCCGGCCACGGGAGCTGTTCCACCAGGCCCGACAGCAGGCCCGCGACCGCCGAGTCGCCGGCGCCCGTCGGGTTGCCGCGCAGACGCGTGGGCGGGGCCGCCCGCCAGCGGCCCTCCGGGGTCACCGCGAGCAGGCCGTCGGGGCCCAGGGAGGCGACCACGCAACGGGCACCGCGCCGACGGGTGTCCTGCGTGGCGCGCACCGGGTCGTGGGAGCCGGTGAGTTCGGCCAGCTCCTCGGCGTTCGGCTTCACCAGGTCGGGACGGGCGGCCACCCCCCGCCGCAGCGGCTCACCGCCGGTGTCGAGCAGGACCGGGACGCCGGCCGCCCTCGCGGTCCGCACCAGCCCCCCGTAGGCCCCCACCGCAACCCCCGGCGGCAGGCTGCCGCACAGCGCCACCGCCGACGCCGACGCGAGCAGACCCTCGTACGTCTCCTGGAATTCCGCCCACTCGGCCGGCGTGACCGTCGGACCGGGTTCGTTGAGCTGGGTCGTGTCGCCGGTCAGCTCGTCCATGACGGCGATCGTGCGGCGGGTGGCGCCGGCGACCGGGACCAGGGCGTCCGCCACGCCCCGTACGCCGGCGAGCTGCCGCTGGACCACCTGCCCCGTCGCGCCGCCCGTGAAGCCGGTGACGGTCACCTCGTGCCCGAGGGCCGCGAGCACCCGGGCCACGTTCACGCCCTTGCCGCCGGGGCGTTCGGTCACGTCCGTGACCCGGTGGGAGGCGTGCGGGCGCAGGGACCGTACGCGATAGGTGATGTCGAGAGCGGTGTTCAGCGTGACCGTGAGGATCACCTGGTTCGCCTCCCCCGAGGAAAGAGGCAGAACGCGCTCGTCTCGCCGTCTGCCTGATGGTTCGTCTGCCGGTCCGGCTGTCTGTCCGGCTGTCCGGAGGGACGATCATGCCAAACGGACGGCGGTCCTCCCAGTTTGACAGGACAACCGCCGCCCTCAACAGACGGACAGATCAGCCCAGTTGCGGATCGACCACCCATTCGCCCCGGCGCATCACGCCCTTGAGGGCGAAGTCGGCGTCCAGGAGGACCAGGTCGGCGTCCTTGCCGGGCTCCAGCGAGCCGATCGTGTCGTAGCTGCCCAGCAGGCGGGCCGGGTTGGCGGAGAGCGCGGTGACCGCGTCCTCGACCGACAGGCCGTCGACCGTCACGGCCCTCCGGAAGGCGCGGTCCAGGGTGAGGGTGGACCCCGCGATGGAGCCGCCCTCCACGAGCCGGGCCACCCCTTTGCTTACCTCGACCTCCAGCGGGCCGAGCATGTAGCGCCCGTCGCCGAAGCCGGCCGCGTCCATCGCGTCCGTGATGAACGCCACCCGGGACGCGCCCGCGCGGTGGAAGGCCAGCTGCAGGGCTGCCGGGTGCAGGTGCGTGCCGTCGTTGATCAGCTCGACGGTGATCCGCTCGTCCTCCAGGAGGGCGGCGATCGGGCCGGGGGCGCGGTGGCCCAGGGCCGGCATCGCGTTGAAGAGGTGGGTGGCGACCGTGGCGCCGGCCTCGATGGCCTCCACCGTCTGCTCGTACGTGGCGTCCGTGTGGCCGATCGCCGCGATCACGCCGTGCTCCGCGAGCAGCCGTACGGAGTCGACACCGCCCGGCAGCTCGGTGGCGAGGGTGACCATCGTCGCCCGGCCGCGCGCGGCGTCGATCAGCTTGCGGACCTCCGCCGGATCCGGGTCGCGCAGCAGCTTCTCGGAGTGCGCGCCCTTGCGGCACGGCGAGATGAAGGGCCCCTCGAAGTGGATCCCGGCGATGTCGCCCTGCTCGGCCAGCTCGGCCAGCATCCCGGCCCGCTGGGCCAGGAAGTCCATGTCCCCGGTGACCGTCGAGGCGACGAGGGTGGTGGTGCCGTGCAGGCGGTGGGTGTGGATGCCCTTGAGGACCTCCTCGACGGTCCCGGAGGTGAAGGAGGCTCCGCCGCCACCGTGGTTGTGGAGGTCGACGAAGCCGGGGAGCAGCCAGTGGCCGGACACGTCGATCACCCGGGCGTTCTCCGGGGCGGTGGCGGCGATGCGGGTGCCCTCGACGACCAGACGGCCGTCCTCGACGGTTCCGGTCGGCATGACCACGCTGGCGCCGGACAGGACGAGGGGCGAGGGGCCGGTCGCGGGCCGCGGGCCCGTCGTGGCCGGCCGCGCCCCGCGGCCCTGCCGCGTGTCGGCGCTGTCCCGCGCCCCTGAGGGGGTTGCCATCAGGTCGTTACCTCCGTGCGGTCGGTTGGTTCGAGGAGATCCCAGGCCAGGAGTCCGGCACCCAGGCAGCCTGTGGTGTCCCCCAGAGCCGCCGGGACGATCGACGGGACTTTCTGGAAGGTCACCCGTCGCCGGACGGCGTCCCGCAGTGGTGTGAACAAGGTTTCCCCCGCCTCGGCGAGTCCGCCACCGATGATCAGGGTCCTCGGGTCCAGCAGGGTGAGCGCGGTGACCAGGCCGTCGGCCAGCGCGTCGACCGCCTCCCGCCACACTCGTACGGCGTTCGGATCGCCGGACGTGACGGCCTTCGCGCAGTCCGCCGCGTCCGCCTCGGGGTCGCCGGAGGCCGCCGCCCACGCCTCGCTCACCGCCGCCGCGGACGCGTACCGCTCCAGACAGCCGCGCTGCCCGCAGGGGCAGGGCACCCCGGCGGGCCGTACGACGACGTGGCCGATCTCGCCCGCGAAGCCGTGGGCGCCCGCCTCCACCCGGCCGTCGATGCCGATGGCGCCCGCGATGCCGGTGCCCAGCGCCACGAACAGGAAACGGTCGGTGCCCTGGCCGGCGCCGATCCGGCCCTCGGCGAGGCCGCCGGTGCGGACGTCGTGGCCGAGGGCCACGGGGGCGCCCAGCCGCCGCGCGAGCAGTTCGCGCAGCGGTACGTCACGCCAGCCGAGGTTGGCCGCGTAGACGGCGACGCCCCGGTCCTCGTCGACGATGCCGGGGACGGCGACGCCGGCGGCGGCCGCGGGCTCGCCGAAGTGCTCGACGCCGTAGGCGCGCAGGGCGGCGGCGAAGCCGAGGATGCCCTCGACGACCGCGTCCGGCCCGCGCTCGCGCCCGGTGGCGCGGCGGGCCTCGTGCAGCAGCTCGCCGTCCGCCCCGATCAGGGCGGCCTTCATGCCGGTGCCGCCCACATCGAGGGCGATGACGTGTCTCACGGGGGACAGTGTGGCCCGTGGACCCTCAAGAGGTCTAGTCCACTTACGTGGTGTAGACCTTGTGGGGGCAATATGTATGACCTTTCGAGACTTTCGATGATCGGCGATGTTGGGGCGTATGGCAGTGCAGCGGGGTAGGACAGGAACGGTCGCGGCGGTGTCCGCCCTCGGACTCACGGCGGCCCTCGCGGGCTGTGGGCTCACCGGTGACTCCGGCGACGTGACGTTGAAACTGGTCGCCGCCGACTACGGCGACAGCTCGGCCAACAGCTCCCAGAAGTACTGGGACTCCCTGGCCAAGGAGTACGAGGCGAAGCACGAGGGCGTGCGCGTCGACGTGAGCGTGTACTCCTGGAGCGACGTGGACCGCAAGGTCAAGGAGCTGGTCGAGGCAGGCGACGCGCCCGACATGGCGCAGATCGGCGCGTACGCCGACTACGCGGACGCGGGGCAGCTCTACAAGGCCGACGACCTCGTCTCCATACCCGTCCAGGCCGACTGGATCTCCCAGCTCTCCAACGCGGGCGAGGTCAAGGGCGTCCAGTACGGCATGCCGTTCGCCGCCTCCACCCGGCTGCTCTTCTACAACAAGACCCTCTTCACCCAGGCCGGCCTCACCCCGCCGACCACCTGGGACGAGCTCGCCCAGGACGCGCAGGCGCTGAAGTCGGAGGGCGTGAAGTACCCCTACGCGCTGCCCCTCGGTCCCGAGGAGGCGCAGGCCGAGACGATGCAGTGGCTGCTCGGCGGCGGAGGCGGCTACACCGACACGCTCGGCACCTACAGCATCGACTCCACGGAGAACACCGACACCTTCACCTGGCTCAGGGACAACCTGGTCGCCAAGAAGCTGACCGGGCCGGTCGCCCCGGGCAAGCTCGACCGGGCCGACGCCTTCGCCGCGTTCGCCAAGGGGCAGGTCGGCATGCTCAACGGGCACCCCTCCCTCATGGGGATGGCCGAGGACAAGGGCGTGAAGTTCGGCATGGTGCCGATGCCCGGCGAGAACGGCCAGAACAAGATCTCCATGGGCGTCGCCGACTGGATGACCGCCTTCAAGCAGAACGGGCACGCCGAGCAGATCGGCGACTTCCTCGACTTCGTCTACAGCGAGAAGAACGTCCTCGCCTTCTCCCGGAAGTACGACCTGCTGCCGGTCACCGAATCCGCGTCCGAGGTCATGAGCACGGACAAGCGGGACGCCGACCTCAAGCCGTTCCTCGACGAACTCCCGCTGTCCGAGACGTACCCGGTCGGCGAGACGTCCTGGGCGCAGGTCAGCGCCGCCGTCAAGAAGCGGATCGGGGCGGCCGTGACCCCCACCGGGAACCCGGCGGCGGTACTCAGCCAGCTCCAGGCGACGGCCACCTCGGCGCAGAACACCCCGTAGCCGGTGCCGCTGTCGGTGCCGGCGGCTACCGTGCGGTCATGGACGAGCAGCGGCGAGCGGACCTGAACCGCAGGGAACAGGAGATCCTCGCACTGGAACGCCGCGGCTTCAGCGGCCCCGGCCTGAAGGAACGAGCCATTCGCGAGGAACTCGGCCTGGCCCCGGTGCGCTACTACCAACTCCTGAACGCCCTCCTGGACGACGAACGCGCACTGGCCCACGACCCGGTCACGGTGAACAGACTGAGACGGGTACGGGAGGCGCGGCGGGGCGAGCGGTAGGACGTCTCCCTCGACCTCCCCGATTCGGCCACGGCCGTGTGGGGCGCCTCATCGTGGATAGGGTCGACTCATGGGCAGTCACGCGGATTCCATGGAGCCGAAGGTCACCGATCCTCTGCCGACGCCGGTCACGGCGGTCGGGCGGGACGGGCTCGGGCAGGTGCTGGCGCGGCCCGGGCGGGCGGTGGTCGCGTTGGACTTCGACGGGACGCTCGCGCCGATCGTGGCGGATCCGGAGCAGGCGCGGGCGCATCCGGAGGCGGTGGCCGCGTTGGTGGGGCTGGCGCCGAAGGTGGCCGGGGTCGCCGTGGTCACCGGGCGGCCGGCCGAGGTGGCGGTGCGGCACGGCGGGTTCGCCGGGGTGGCCGGGCTCGAGCAGCTCGTGGTGCTGGGGCACTACGGTGCCGAGCGCTGGGACGCCCGCACCGGCACCGTGAGCGCTCCCGCCCCGCATCCCGGGGTCGCCGCCGTGCGGGCCGAGCTGCCGGGAGTGCTCGACGCCGCCGGGGTGGGCCAGGGTGCGTGGATCGAGGAGAAGGGGCGGGCGGTCGCCGTGCACACGCGCCGCGCCGCCGATCCGCAGGCCGCCTTCGAGGCCCTGCGCGGCCCCCTCACCGAGCTCGCCACCCGACACGGCCTGATCGTCGAACCCGGTCGCCTGGTCCTCGAACTCCGCCCGCCCGGCATGGACAAGGGCGTCGCCCTCGCGGAGTACGTCCGCGAGAGGGGCGCCGGCTCCGTCCTCTACGCCGGCGACGACCTCGGCGACCTGCCCGCCTTCGCCGCCGTCGACAGGCTCCGCTCCGACGGCGTGCCCGGCCTGCTGGTGTGCAGCGGCAGCGACGAGGTCACCGAGCTGAGGGAGCGGGCCGACCTCGTCGTGGACGGCCCGGAGGGGGTCGTACGGCTGCTGCGGGCGCTCGCGACGCGGCTCAGCTAGCCGCTGCGGCCTGGCGGCGGGCTCAGCCCGCCGTCCTCATGCCCCCACCTGGACTCCAGGGAGCGGCGTGAGGCCAGGCCACGCGGCTCAGCCGGCCGCCTTCAGTGCCTCCAGCTGGTCCAGGAACCACCGGGCCGGCGGGAGGGCCGTCGCAGCCGCGGCCAGTCGCTTCACGCGCTCCGCCCGTTCGCCCGGCGGCATCGTCAGGGCCTCGTGCAGCGCCTTCGCCGTGCCGATCACGTCGTAGGGATTGACGACGATCGCGTCGTCGCCGAGTTCCTGGAAGGCCCCCGCCTCGCGAGACAGCACCAGCACGCACCCCTCCTCGGAGAGCAGCGGCACCTCCTTCGCGACGAGGTTCATGCCGTCCCGGATGGGGTTGACCAGGGCCACGTCGGCCAGGCGGTAGGCCGCCAGGGAGCGGGCGAAGTCGTCCTTCACGTGGAGGACCACCGGCGTCCAGCCGGGCGTGCCGTACCGGGAGTTGATCTCGTCCGCCACGCGCTGCACCTCGGCCGTGTACTCGCGGTAGACGGCCAGGTCCTGGCGGGACGGGTAGGCGAAGGCCACGTGGACCACGCGTTCGCGCCACTCGGGACGGTCGTCGAGCAGCTGCCGGTAGGCGAGCAGGCCGCGCACGATGTTCTTCGACAGCTCGGTGCGGTCGACGCGGACGATCGTCCGGCGCCGGCTCCCGTCGGGGGCCTCGCCGATCTCGTCCCGCAGCGCCGCCATCCGCTCGTCGACGTCCGCCTCGTGCGCCCGCTTGCGCAGGAACTCCGCGTCGGCGCCGAGACCGTGCACGCCGATCTCGGTGGTCCCGAGCGGCGGACGGCCGGTCGGCGAGTGCCCGACGGACTTGGGTGTGCTTCCGCTCGGCCACGACGGGAAGATCCGCTCCGGGTCGGTGCTCCCGGCGCAGTCCATGAACGCCTGCGCCCACCGCCAGGTCAGGAACCCGAGCCGGTCGGCGCCCAGCATCCCCCACACCAGCTGCGAACGGATGTCGTCCGGCAGCATCGAGAAGTACTCGGCCGGCGCCCACGGCGTGTGCGAGAAGTGGCCGATGCGCAGGTCGGGGCGGAGTTCGCGGAGCATGCCGGGGACGAGACAGAGGTGGTAGTCCTGCACCAGCACCGCCGCGCCCTCGGCCGCCTCCTGGGCCAGCGCCTCGGCGAACGCGCGGTTGTAGGCCTCGTACGCCCCCCACTGCCGCCGGAACTCCGCGTCGAAGACCGGCTCCAGCGGGGTCTGGTACAGCATGTGGTGGACGAACCACAGCACCGAGTTGGCGATGCCGTTGTACGCGTCGGCGTGCACGTCGGCCGGGATGTCGAGCATGCGCACGCCCGGCTCGCCCACCCCGCGCCGTACCGCCTCGCGGTCGCCGTCGCCGAGGGCCGAGCACACCCACAGCGCGCCCGCGTCGGGGCCGATGGCGGACAGGCCGGAGACCAGCCCGCCGCCACCCCGTTTGGTGTGGAGCGAGCCGTCCTCGCGCACCTCGTACGTAATCGGGCCGCGATTGGACGCGACCAACACCTCAGCACCGTGCGTTGAAGCCATACGCCTCAACCTAGCCCGGCCCGGAAACGCTCAAACGTGCGGATACGCGCCATGACGTATCCGGCACGCCCGCTGCCGGAGCGTGCCCGGTCAGGCGACCTTTCGGGCCGCGTACTCAGCGATCTCCACCATGGGCGGCCGCTCCTCCGTGTCCACGGAGTAGGTGCGCGGCTCGAAGCCGTCCTCGCCCCGTTCGAACTGGGTGAGGGAGGGACGCACGAGGTGACCGCGGGCCAGCCGCAGCTGGGCGGTGCGGTAGATCGCGGCGGACATCCGGCCCAGCGCCTGCCCGTCCTGGTGGCGGTGCTTGCGCACGCCGACGTCGACCTGGGCCAGCGCGTCGAGGCCCACCAGGTGCAGGGCGTCGATCAGCATGCCCAGCTCCACGCCGTAGCCCACCGGGAAGGGGAGCTGTTCCA
Organism: Streptomyces resistomycificus; assembly: GCF_001514265.1. Taxonomy (GTDB): domain Bacteria; phylum Actinomycetota; class Actinomycetes; order Streptomycetales; family Streptomycetaceae; genus Streptomyces; species Streptomyces resistomycificus. The sequence goes on from NZ_KQ948992.1 coordinate 169,563, forward strand.
GGAGCGAGCGGCGGGCCGCGTACTCGCCGCCGAGCGGCTGCACGAAACCGGCCAGCTGCGGCCAGTGCATGTTCAGCAGCGGGCGGGCCATCAGCTCGGTGACCCGGCCGCCTTGGCCTGCCGCCCCGCCCAGCGGCCGGTCGTACATCCCCTTGACCAGGTCGACGCCCGGATCGGTGAGCAGGGGGCCCACGATCCCGGAGACGAAGTCGGAGGAGAACTCCTTCAGGTCGGCGTCGATGAAGCAGACGATGTCCCCACGGGTGGCCAGGAGGGAGCGCCACAGCACCTCGCCCTTGCCGGGGACGGCGGGGAGGCGGGGGAGGATGGCGTCGCGGTGGACGACCGTGGCCCCGGCGGCGGCGGCCACCTCGGACGTACGGTCGGTGGACCCCGAGTCGACGACGACTATCTCGTCGACGAGCGGGACCTGGCACATGAGGTCGTGGCGGATGACGGCGACGATGTCGCCGACCGTCTCCTCCTCGTTGAGTGCGGGCAGCACGACACTGACGGACTGGCCGCCGGCGCGTTTCGCGGCGAGGATCCTGTGGAGCGGGCGATCGGTCTTGGACCAGGAGCGGGTGCTCAGCCAGCGCTCGACTTCGTTCAGCACAGTGCGCGGCTCCTCGTTCTCTCGGCGAGTCTGTGATCGACGTGGTATGTGATCCATCTCGCGGTTCGGACGACTATCTCAACTGTCCTGGCCTTCGGTTACAGTCTTGAACAACGCGGATGACCATCGCATGTCGGGGGTCGCCGCCCCGTTTCACCGATCAACAACCAAATACCGCTCATCCAGAGGGGCAGAGGGATACGGCCCGATGAAGCCCCGGCAACCCTCCAGTCGGTTCTCGTCACCAGCGAGGCTCCCGACTCGGGAAGGTGCCAAATCCGTCTCACGGCGAAGTGCGTCGTGAGGAAGATGAGGAGAAAGGGCCTCGCCTCCATGGCTGTGCAGACTGATGCAAGCACCACGAACACCGTAGACCTCGGCCCCGCGGCCGCGCTGAGCTGCCGCGAGTGCGGTCACCGCGTGCCCCTCGGCCCGGTCTTCGCCTGCGAGGAGTGTTTCGGCCCGCTCGAGATCGCCTACGACTTCTCCGGCTACGACGCCGAGGAGCTCCGCAAGCGCATCGAGGCGGGACCCGCGAACATCTGGCGTTACGCGCCCCTGCTCCCCGTCCCGGCCGACGTGGCGGACAAGCCCAACATCAACCCCGGTTGGACCAAGCTCGTCCAGGCCGACAACCTGGCCCGCGAGCTGGGCGTCGACGCGGGCAAGCTCTTCGTCAAGGACGACTCCGGCAACCCGACGCACTCCTTCAAGGACCGGGTCGTCGCCCAGGCCATCGAGGCCGCGCGGGCGTTCGACTTCACCACCCTCTCCTGCTCCTCCACGGGCAACCTGGCCGGTGCCGTCGGCGCCGCCGCCGCCCGGGCCGGCTTCCGCTCGTGCGTGTTCATCCCGCACGACCTGGAGCAGGGCAAGGTCGTCATGGCCGCGATCTACGGCGGCGAGCTCGTCGGCATCGAGGGCAACTACGACGACGTGAACCGTTTCTGCTCCGAGCTGATCGGCGACCCGGCCGGCGAGGGCTGGGGCTTCGTCAACGTCAACCTGCGGCCGTACTACGCCGAGGGCTCCAAGACCCTGGCGTACGAGATCTGCGAGCAGCTCGGCTGGCGGCTGCCCGACCAGCTGGTCGTCCCGATCGCCTCCGGCTCGCAGCTCACGAAGATCGACAAGGGGCTGCAGGAGCTGATCAAGCTCGGCCTCGTCGAGGACAAGCCCTACAAGATCTTCGGTGCGCAGGCCGAGGGCTGCTCGCCGGTGTCCGTGGCCTACAAGGCCGGGCACGACGTCGTGCGCCCGCAGAAGCCGAACACCATCGCCAAGTCGCTGGCCATCGGCAACCCGGCGGACGGTCCCTACGTCCTGGACATCGCGCGGCGTACGGGCGGTGCGGTGGAGGACGTGAACGACGAGCAGGTCGTCGACGCGATCAAGCTGCTCGCGCGGACCGAGGGCATCTTCGCGGAGACCGCCGGCGGGGTGACGGTGGGTGTGACGAGGAAGCTGATCGAGAACGGTCTCCTCGACCCGACGAAGACCACGGTCGTGCTGAACACCGGTGACGGTCTGAAGACGCTGGACGCGGTGGCAGGGACCGGGCTGACTGCGACCATTCGTCCGAACCTCGATTCGTTCCGCGAGGCCGGACTCGCATAGCCGTTGTCATCTGCGGGCCGGTGGGGGCTGGTCGCGCAGTTCCCCGCGCCCCTGAGGGCGATTACCTGACCGGAGGTCATCAGACATGAGCGTTACCGTCCGCATCCCCACCATCCTGCGCACCTACACCGGCGGCAAGGCCGAGGTCGCCGCCGAGGGCGGCACCCTCGGCGAGGTCATCGCCGACCTGGAGAAGAACCACACGGGGATCGCCGCCCGCGTGCTCGACGACCAGGGCAAGCTGCGCCGGTTCGTCAACGTGTACGTCAACGACGACGACGTCCGCTTCGAGCAGGGGCTGGAGACCGCGACCCCGGACGGTGCCGGTGTCTCCATCATTCCGGCCGTCGCCGGCGGCTGATCATTACCATCGGTAACGGTGATTACCGAGAGTTCATCGAATTGCCCCCTCCGCGATAGAAGCGGAGGGGGCAATTCTGTGTGGTTGAGCGCGGTACAGTTGGGGAACGCGGTGCCGAATAGCAGGTCGACGGCCCTTGATTTCCGCTCCATGCCCGACAAGAAGTAGCCAAAGTGTGTGCTTCTTTCGCGGCTTTTGTGCATTTTGTGGGGCCCGACTTGCCCCGAATTCGGGTGAATTCTCACCACATTCCGGACCGTGCGCGTCCAGAATTCTCGTCCGATTGACCTGTTGCAGACGGCAGTTGGACAGATACATTCGGCCGCGGTCGACGCGTTCCGGCGCACGCCCCCAACCATGTGGGGGGTGAGGTCTGACCCGGATCCGCGAAGTGTGGATCTGTGCAAGGGCCAGTAATAGGGGAGTTAGGCATGGCTCAGGGCACCGTCAAGTGGTTCAACGCGGAGAAGGGGTACGGCTTCATCGCGGTCGACGGTGGTGCGGATGTTTTCGTCCACTACAGCGCGATTCAGATGGACGGCTACCGCACCCTGGAGGAAGGTCAGCGGGTCGATTTCGAGATCTCGCAGGGCCAGAAGGGGCCGCAGGCGGACATGGTCCGACTGGCGACCGGCTGAAGCACGCGCCGACTGACAGCGTCGTTCTTCTGTTCTTCGGAGGGCTCGTATCCCATGGGGAGTCATGGGTTACGAGCCCTTCGGCATGTCCGGGACCGGGCCCCGGACGGGGTCCGGGGCGGCCCCGCGGACGGCCGGGGATCGGCCCAGTACCCGGGAGGCGCTTGCACTCGGCAGGGGCGAGTGCTAATCATTGGCGTTAGCACTCTGAAGGTGAGAGTGACAACGAAGGACCGGGTCGGTGAGGCCCGCAGGCCGGGTGGGGCAAGGAACCACGAGGCATGCAGGCCGTCCGTCGCGGGCGCCAGCGCGGTCCGGAGAAATCCACCCCCTGTCCGGGAGGACCACTTCACATGGCCAAGATCATCGCGTTCGACGAGGAGGCACGGCGCGGTCTCGAGCGCGGGATGAACCAGCTCGCCGACGCCGTCAAGGTCACCCTTGGCCCCAAGGGCCGCAACGTCGTCCTCGAGAAGAAGTGGGGCGCGCCCACGATCACCAACGATGGTGTTTCCATCGCCAAGGAGATCGAGCTCGAGGACCCGTACGAGAAGATCGGCGCCGAGCTGGTCAAGGAAGTCGCCAAGAAGACGGACGACGTCGCGGGCGACGGTACGACCACGGCGACCGTTCTCGCCCAGGCCCTCGTCAAGGAAGGCCTGCGCAACGTAGCCGCCGGCGCCAACCCGATGGCCCTCAAGCGCGGTATCGAGAAGGCCGTCGAGGCCGTCTCCGGTGCCCTGCTCGAGCAGGCCAAGGACGTCGAGACCAAGGAGCAGATCGCCTCCACGGCCTCCATCTCCGCCGCCGACACCCAGATCGGCGAGCTCATCGCCGAGGCGATGGACAAGGTCGGCAAGGAAGGCGTCATCACCGTCGAGGAGTCCCAGACCTTCGGTCTGGAGCTGGAGCTCACCGAGGGTATGCGCTTCGACAAGGGCTACATCTCGGCGTACTTCGCCACCGACATGGAGCGTATGGAGGCGTCGCTCGACGACCCGTACATCCTGATCGCCAACTCCAAGATCGGTTCCGTCAAGGACCTGCTCCCGCTCCTGGAGAAGGTCATGCAGTCGGGCAAGCCGCTGCTGATCATCGCCGAGGACGTCGAGGGCGAGGCCCTGTCGACCCTGGTCGTCAACAAGATCCGCGGCACCTTCAAGTCCGTCGCGGTCAAGGCCCCGGGCTTCGGTGACCGCCGCAAGGCGATGCTGAACGACATCGCCATCCTCACCGGTGGCGAGGTCATCTCCGAGGAGGTCGGTCTCAAGCTCGAGAACACCTCCATCGACCTCCTGGGCCGTGCCCGCAAGGTCGTCATCACCAAGGACGAGACCACCATCGTCGACGGTGCCGGCTCCTCCGAGCAGGTCCAGGGCCGGGTCAACCAGATCCGCGCCGAGATCGAGAACAGCGACTCGGACTACGACCGCGAGAAGCTGCAGGAGCGCCTGGCGAAGCTCGCCGGCGGTGTCGCGGTCATCAAGGCCGGTGCCGCCACCGAGGTCGAGCTCAAGGAGCGCAAGCACCGCATCGAGGACGCCGTTCGCAACGCGAAGGCGGCCGTCGAGGAGGGCATCGTCGCCGGTGGTGGCGTGGCCCTGCTCCAGGCCTCCTCGGTCTTCGAGAAGCTGGACCTGGAGGGTGACGAGCTGACCGGCGCCAACGCCGTGAAGCTGGCCCTGGAGGCCCCGCTCAAGCAGATCGCCGTCAACGGTGGTCTCGAGGGTGGCGTCATCGTCGAGAAGGTGCGCAACCTGCCCGTCGGCCACGGCCTGAACGCCGCGACCGGTGAGTACGTCGACATGATCGCCGAAGGCATCATCGACCCGGCGAAGGTGACGCGCTCTGCCCTGCAGAACGCCGCCTCCATCGCCGCGCTGTTCCTCACCACCGAGGCCGTCATCGCCGACAAGCCGGAGAAGGCGGGCGCTGCCCCGGCCGGCGGCGGCATGCCGGGCGGTGACATGGACTTCTGATCCTTCCGAGGATCGCGAGTTCATCGCTGTACACGCCGAGGGCGGTACTCCCTGGAGACAGGGGGTGCCGCCCTCGGGCGTGTGCGGGATCACAGGGGTCCGGGCGGGGCGTGGCGGAATGCGCGTCCGGGTGGCGCGGTTGAGGTGACGGGGCGGTTGATGCGTATGCACATACCGCCTGGAATGCCCCACCGCTCGATGTCCCCGATCCCCCGAGGAGTACCCCTGTGACCGTCGCCGCCTCCGCGTCCCGCGCCGCCGAAGTCCTGTCCCGGCCCGTCGCCCTGAACGGCCTGACCGTCCCGAACCGCATCGCGATGGCGCCCATGACGCGCGCGTTCTCCCCGAACGGGATCCCCGGCGCGGACGTGGCCTCGTACTACTCCCGCCGCGCGGCCGCCGGCGTCGGCCTGATCGTCACCGAGGGCACCTACGTCGGCCACGACTCGGCCGGGCAGAGCGACACCATCCCGCGCTTCCACGGCGAGGAGCAGCTCGCGGGCTGGGCGAAGGTCGCCGCCGACGTGCACGCGGCGGGCGGCACCATCGTGCCGCAGCTGTGGCACATCGGCATGGTCCGCGAGCAGGGCCAGCCGCCCTACGCCGACGCCCCCGCCGTCGGCCCCTCCGGGCTGCGCATCGGCGCCGACGAGGTGACCGGCAAGGCGATGACCCAGCGCGACCTGGACGACGTCATCGGCGCCTTCGCCGAGGCCGCCGCTGCCGCCGAGCGGATCGGCTTCGACGGCGTGGAGCTGCACGGCGCCCACGGCTACCTCATCGACCAGTTCCTGTGGGCCGGCACCAACCGCCGCACCGACGCCTACGGCGGCGACCCGGTGGCCCGCGCCAAGTTCGCCGAGGAGATCGTGGCGGCGGTCCGCGCGACGGTCTCGCCCGAGTTCCCGATCATCTTCCGCTACTCGCAGTGGAAGCAGGAGGCCTACCGGGCCCGTCTCGCCGAGACCCCCGAGGAGCTGGAGTCGATCCTCGCCCCGCTCGCCGCGGCCGGCGTCGACGCCTTCCACGCCTCCACCCGCCGCTACTGGTTCCCCGAGTTCGACGGCTCCGACCTCAACCTGGCCGGCTGGACGAAGAAGCTCACCGGCAAGCCCGTCATCACCGTCGGCTCGGTCGGCCTCGACGGCGACTTCCTCAAGGGCTTCCAGGGCGAGGGCGCCCCGGTCAAGGGCATCGACGACCTGCTCGACCGGCTGGAGGCCGAGGAGTTCGACATGATCGCCGTCGGCCGCGCCCTGCTCCAGGACCCGGAGTGGGCCGCGAAGGTCCTGGCCGACCGCTTCGACGAGCTGAAGCCGTACGACGCGGCGGCGCTGGCCACGCTCAGCTGAGTGCCGGCTCCCTTTCCACGGCGCGGGTGTCGACCGCATGGGTGACAAATTCAATGGGTGACGGCAATGATTCTGGTGAGCAACTACCGGCTCATCGGTCCATCGGCGAGGAGTGCCCTGTGACGACGACTCAGCCCCACGACCCAGTGGTCCGCACCGCGACCGGCGCGGTGCGCGGGCGTCGGGGGGACGGCCTGGCCGTCTTCCGGGGCATCCCGTTCGCCGCCCCGCCGGTCGGGGAGGCCCGGTTCCAGGCGCCGCGCCCGGCGGCGGCCTGGGATGGCACCCGCGACGCGTACGCCTTCGGGCCGCCGCCCCCGCAGGACGTGGCGGCGCTGGGCGGTGGCGTCCCGCCGGACGTGCCCCTGGGCGACGACTGGCTGACGGTCAACGTGTGGACCCCCGACCCGGACCCGGCCGCCCACCGCCCCGTCATGGTCTGGCTCTACGGCGGTGCCTACAAGCTCGGCCACGCGGGCAGCCCCGGTTACGACGCCCGGCACATCGCGCACGACGGGGACGTCGTGGTCGTCACCCTGAACTACCGCGTCGGCATCGAGGGCTTCGCCCGCCTCGACGGCGCGCCCGCCAACCGAGGCCTGCTCGACCAGGTCGCCGCGCTGGAGTGGGTACGGGACAACATCACGGCGTTCGGCGGCGACCCCGGCCAGGTGACCGTCTTCGGCGAGTCGGCGGGCGCCGGTTCGTTGGCGGCCCTGCTGGCCATGCCGTCCGCGTCCGGCCTGTTCCGGCGGGCCATCGCCCAGAGCGTGCCGGGCACCTACTTCTCCGACGCGCTGGCCCGGGACATCGCGGCCGCGATCGCGACGGAGGCCGGGCTGCGTCCGACGGCCGCCGACCTCGCCACGGTCGATCCCCGCCGACTGACCTCCGCGGGCGGTTCGCTGAGCGCCAAGATGCTCCAGTACACGGACAGATGGGGTCGGGCCGCCCCCACGGTGACCCCCTTCTCCCCGGTGGTCGACGGCGAGGTCCTGCCGGTCACGCCCTGGCAGGCGCTGGCGGCCGGGGCGGGCCGGGACGTGGAGCTGGTCGTCGGTCACAACCGGGACGAGTTCCGGCTGTTCCTGGCGATGGGCGGACAGCTCGGGCGGATCACGGAGGAGCAGGCGCGGGGGGCGTTGCGGATGTTCGCGCCGGGTGCCCCCGGTACGTCGTCCGGCGAGGAGGCGTACCGTGCGGCCTTCCCCGACGCCACGCCGGGTGAGCTGTTCGAACGGGTCCAGACCGACTGGCTGTTCGCCATGCCCAGTCTCCACCTCGCCGAGGCGCAGCTCGCCGGTGGCGGCCGCGCCCATGTCTACGAGCTGACCTGGTCGGCGCCGGGTCCTCTGGGTGCCTGCCACGCGTTGGACATCCCGCTGCTCTTCGGCACGTTCACCGCCGACTTCGGAGCCATGCTCTTCCCCGACGGGAAGCCCACGGCGGAGGCCGAGGCCCTCTCGTCCCGATTCCGGGCGGCCTGGACGGCGTTCGCGAGGACCGGCGACCCGGGCTGGCCCGCGTACGACACCGACGCGCGGCAGGTACGGGTGTGGGATGTGGAGCCGCAGGTCAGGGCGTATCCGGAGGAGGCGTCCCGGCGGATGTGGGAGGGGTACGAGTTCGCGGCGCTGCCGCTGCTGGGGTGAGTGGGGCGGAGGGCTAGAGGTTCCCGAGGGGTTCGATGTCGACGCGTACCGGGGTGCCCCAGATCCGCAGCACCTCGTAGTCGGTGAACTCGTGCACCAGCCGGTAGGCCATGGCGGCGCGGGGTCCGCGTCGCTGGGCGGCGAGGTAGAGCTCGGCCTCGTGCCGGTCCCGGCGCGGGGTCCCGCACAGCTGCCACGCCTGGCCGTTCCACAGCTCCGGCAGCCAGCGCTGCTGGGGCTGCGGCCGGTCCTCGCGCACGCCGTACCGGGAGGGCGTGGGCTCGGCGGGCCGGGCATGCGCGGCGGGGCCGTTGATCTCGGAACGCCGGGCGGCCCGCCGACGGGTCTCGCACAGCAGGCACAGGTCAGGCGCGTTCTCGTCGACCGGCCCGTTGGGGTGTTCCGGGCAGCGGGTGGTGGGCGCGGCCGAACTGACACTCTCGTCCAGCAGGTCCAGGGCCCGCTTGATGTCGGCCTTGACCTCGTGCAGCCGGGCGTCGGGGGTGTCGCCGGTCAGGGCCTCACCATGCTCGCCGAGCAGACGGAGGGCGCGGCCCAGGGCGGTGAGCTGGGCGTGGTTCATGCGGTGTCCGCCTCGTCGCGCAGCCGCCTCGGCTCTTCCGTCTCCATGAAAAAACTGTACACACCAGCGGGTGTGCGCGGAGGGCGGGCCGTCGGAGGGGTCACACCCGTGGCCTTTCGCCTCGGGGGGCCATCGCCGCGCGCACCTCCGCGGCGAGGCTCCGGACCGTGGCCGCGACGAGCGGGGCGGCGGGCCGGGCGGGGCCGGTGTTGCCCCGGCAGGTTCCGCAGACGCCGCCCGGCAGTGCCTCCGGCCGGCCCGGGACACCGCACTTCGCGCACTCCAGGACGCGGAGCGGGCGTGGGGCCGCCGGTGCGGGTTCGGGTGGGAGCTTGGTGGTGAGGCGGTTGCGGATGAGGGCGGCCGGGTGGTGGACCGGGTGGGGCAGGCCGCCGGTCAGGGCCTGGAGTACGGCCGTGTCCGTGGCGCCCCGTGCGAACCACTCCGTCAGCAACGGGGCGAGGCTCGCACAGTCCGCCTGGGACAGCGACAGGGCGGGAGCGGTACGGCCCAGGGCGGCCAGCAGGATGAAGGCGCGCGAACGGGTCTGCCGGGGCGCGTCCGGCGGCTGGTCCTTCGGTACGTCACCCCGGGTGAACGCCGCCCACCAGTCATCGTCGCGCGCGGTACGGGTGAACCACGATCGGGTGATCCAGCGCGCGCTCCCCTCGGCCGCCACCAGATGCTCGCGCCCCCTGCGCAGGTGTCCCGCGCTCTGCAGGCGGTTGAGGGCCGTACGCAACGCGCACTGTCCGTACGGCAGCACCTTGGCCAGCGTCTTTACGGAGATGTCGGCGCCGTCGGGAAGCCGGTCGATGTACGCGGCGATGGCGGCTTCGCGGGGCGGAAGGTGGGCGAAGTCGTGCGCGGCGCGGGGGCGTTGGTCCGGGGTGGAGCGTTTGCCGTAGCCCGGGTTGGCCATCGGATGGGGCTCGATGGGGGAGGGAGCGTGCGCGAGCGGGAGGGCAGCACTAAGCTTGGCGTCAGCCATGGGATCGACTTCTCTCGATCTCGTAGGTCAAGCCCCCGCAGGTGTTCGCAGCACCTGACGGGGGCTGTTCTGTCTCGTTATCCGGGCACGCTAGACGACCGTGACTCTCCGTGGCAAGTCGAACGCGTCAAGTCAACTCGCGGGGTGGGAGGGTGGGTTGAGGCCCACCACCCATTCCAAGCAAAGAGGGCTTGGAGCTGGGCACTTGAGCTTCGGGGCCGGAAAAACCCTCAGATCGCCCGGACGAACGCGGACCACGCCTCCCGACCGAACGTGAGCTTCGGGCCCCGGGGGTTCTTGGAATCGCGGACCGGGATGAGGGCGGGGAGGTGGTCGTGCGTCACCTCTAGGCAGTTGTCGCCGCTGCCGCCGCTGTAGCTGGACTTGTACCAGGCGGCCGCGTCCAGGTCGTACTCAGAGATGCTCCTCATGCGCGTAATCCTGCGCCATCGTCTCGATCAAGACCAGGGACTTCTCGGGCGAGAGTGCCGAAGCCGTGAGGAGCTCGTAGTAGAGCCGGTAGCGCGCGACGGTGGCGGGGTCGTCCTCCAGGCGGCCGGTGCCGACGCCTTCGAGGTAGACCACCGGGGGCGCGTCGCCGAAGTCCATCAGCTTGACGCACCCTTGCATCGCCGGGTGGGCTCCCGCATCGAACGGCAGTACCTGCACGATGGCACGGTTCCGGCGCGTCAGGCCGGCGATGTGGCGCAGTACTTCCGCCATCACCGCGCGATCGCCCGTCACACGACGCACGGCAGCTTCGTCGATCACCGCCCACAACATGGGCCTTGTTGGATCGTCGAGGATGCGGGCTCGCTCCATCCGGGCCACGACCAGTTCCTCGATCGCTTCCTCCAGCGCCGTCGGCTGGTAGGCGCGGCAAACCGATCGTGCGTAAGCGGGCGTCTGGAGCAGGCCGGGGATCAGCATCGACGCGTACTCCCTGATCGCCGTGGCGTTCCTCTCCGTCTCCGCCGCCTCGGCGAAGTGCTCCGGATACTTCGACTTCGCCGCCGCCCCGCAGTTCCGCTGGAAGAAGTCCTCCGTCCCCAACGCCTCGTCCAGCAACCGCGCGTACTCCGGCACCATCCGCCGCGTCCCCGCCTCCAGCTGCCCGATGAACGACCCGCTCACGAACAGCCGCTGGCCCAGGTCGTCCTGGCTCAGCCCGGCCTTCTCGCGTGCGTGGCGCAGCTCCGCGCCCAGCAGGGCGCGGGGAGAGGCCGACGGGTCCAGATCCTTCGGTCCGGGCATGGGTGACTCCCTGTCCGACAGACGAGGTTGTTGGAACGTCATGTCTGGCCAGGTTAGAGGCGGGGCAGACACGCTGTGTCGCGAATCACCAACTCAGCGTGGAGGCGGACGGATGGCCGTGAGGCAGACCGAGGAAGTCGTGGAGCAGCTGCGGGAGGCCCTCGTGGGCGTGGGCCTCGTGCTGCCGTCCCTGCGCGTGGATCCGGTGACCGGTGCGAGTGACGAACCGTTCGCCCTGGTCGAGCTCGGGCGCTGCAACGTCCGTACCGCCGAGCGGCTGGCCTCCGTGCTGCGCGGGGAGCGGCCCGCGATCGGCGCGCATGTCGTGGACGTACGGGACGGGCGGCTCGGGGAGGTGATGGGGCACGTGGGTGGCCGGGTGCAGCTCCGTCCCGTGGCCGGAGGGCGGGAGTGGGACTGTCCGCCGGAGTCGACCGGGCCCGCGCCGCAGGACGAGGTGCTGCGGGCCCGGGTCAGACGGGTCAACAAGGAGGGCCGCCTGCCCTGTTGACGTCCTGCGTTACCCCTCGGAGAGAAGGCCGTCCAGACGGGCGTACTGCTCCCGGGGCAGTCGTAGGTCCGCCGCGGCCACGTTCTCCTCCAGGTGGCGGGCGCTCCCCGTCCCCGGGATCGGCAGCATCACCGGCGAGCGGGCGAGGAGCCACGCCAGCGCGATCTGGGTGGGGGTGGCGTCCAGTTCGGACGCCACCGACCTGATCACGGGGTGCTCGTCGGCCGCCCCGGGCGCGACCGGCCGCCACGGCAGGAACGCGATGCCGGCCGCCTCGCAGGCCCTGAGCACCGGCTCGTGCTCGCGGTCGAGCAGGTTGTAGCGGTTCTGGACGCTCGCGATGTCGACGACGGACCTGGCCTCGTCGAGTTCCGCGACCGTCACCTCGGAGAGGCCGATGCGGCCGACCTTGCCCTCCGAGCGGAGGTCGCCCAGTGCGCCGAGCTGGTCGGCGAGAGGGGTGTCCGGGTCGATGCGGTGGAGCTGGAGGAGTTCGACGCGTTCGACGCGGAGGCGGCGCAGTGCCTCGTCCACCTGGCTTCGCAGGGAGGCCGGGCGGGCGTCGTAGGTCCACTCGCCCGGCGCGGGCTGCCGGACGCCGACCTTGGTGGTGACGAGCAGGTCGGCGGGGTAGGGGTGCAGGGCCTCGGCGAGGAGTTCCTCGTTGGCTCCCCAGCCGTACAAGTGGGCCGTGTCGACGAGGGTGACGCCGAGTTCGACTGCCCTGCGGAGCAGCGCGACGGACGCGGCGCGCTCGTCCGCCGGTTCGGTCGGCAGCCGCATCGCCCCGAAGCCGAGCCGTCGTACCTCCAGGTCACCGCCGATACGGAACGTGGTCGTGGTGTTCACTCGGTTTCCTCCCCCGGTCGAACTCCCACGCTAACAAGGCTGGTTGGCGTCGGTCCGGGACTCGGGGGAGGCGACGCCGGTCAGCCCGAAGGCGTACGTCGCCAGGAACCCCACCACGTACGCGGTCACCAGCCCGCCCCCGTAGATCGCCGCCGTCACCGGCAGGGCCCTGTTACCCGCCAGCAGTGGGAACAGGGCCCACCCCGAGGGGCCGATCGCCGTCGCGCCCACCCGGTCGCCGAGCATCGCGAAGAAGCCGACGAAGGCGCCGCCCGCCGAGCCGCCCGCGCAGGCCGTGAGGAAGGGGCGGCCGAGGGGGAGCGAGACGCCGTAGATGAGGGGCTCGCCGACGCCCAGGAGACCGGCCGGGAGCGCGGACCTGATCGTCGTACGGAGTGAGGTGTCGTGGCGCAGGCGGACGTACACCGCCGCCGCCGCGCCGACCTGGCCCGCGCCCGCCATGGCGAGAAGGGGGAGCAGGACGGTGTAACCCTGTTGTTCCACGAGGGTGGTGTGGATGGGGATGAGAGCCTGGTGGAGGCCCAGCATGACCAGGGGGAGGAAGAGGCCGCCGAGGACGAGGCCGGCCGCCGCGCCCGTGGTCGTCAGGAGCCAGTTCGCCGCCGTGCCGATCGCCGAGGAGATCTCGCCGGCCGCGTACATGAGGCCGTAGAGCGTGGCCAGGCCCGAGACGAGGACCGTCAGGGTGGGGGTGAGGAGGACGTCGAGGGTGGCCGGGACCCAGGTGCGGCACCACTTCTCGACGTAGGTCCCGAGGACGGCGGCGGCCAGGGCGCCGAGGACGCCACCCTGTCCGGGGGCGAGCGTCACCCCGAACGCGGTCACCTTCGCCACGCCCGGATACACGACCACGGCCGCCACCGCCCCGCCCAGCACCGGTGTGCCGCCGAACTCCTTGGCCGTGTTGTGGCCCACGAACACCGCGATCAGGGCCATGAAGGCGCTGGCGACGGCGGCGAGGGCGGGGGTGAGGGACGGCAGCCATCCGAGGTTGACCAGGAGGCCGTTGAGACCGGCCAGCACACCGCAGCCGACCAGGGCGGGGATGAGCGGGACGAAGACGTTCGCGACCCGGCGGAGGGCGAGCTTGAGCGGGGTCGCGTTGCGCTGCCGCTGCTCCTCCTTCAGTTGGACGCCGCGCGCGGCCAGTGGGGACGACGAGCCGAGGAGCGCGTCGAACCGAGCCGTCACCCTCGTCACCACCCCCGGCCCCAGGACGATCTGGTAGGTGTCGTCGTCCACGACCACACCGAGGACCCCCGGTACGGCCCGCAGCCCCGCCTCGTCCACCAGGGACCGGTCGGCGAGGCCCAGGCGGAGGCGGGTCATGCAGTGGGCGGTGGACAGGACGTTGGCGGGGCCGCCGACCAGGGGCAGGAGCGCGGCGGCGAGAGCTGACGAGGAGGTGGGCACTCCCCGAGCGTGCTGGTCAGCGGGCCGCCTCGGCGAGCGCGGCACGCAGATGACCGTCGGAGTCCTCCAGAAGGCGGGCGGCCGTCGGGCCGTCGACCCCGGCGAGGATCGTCAGGATGGCGTTCTTCACCTCGCCGTCGGTGGCCGTCAGGGCCCGCTCGACCTCGTCGTCCGGCGCGCCGGTGGCGAGCGCCACGATACGGCGGGAGCGGGCCCGCAGCTTCTCGTTCGAGGCGCGCACGTCGACCATCAGGTTCCCGTACGTCTTCCCCAGCCGGATCATCGTGATCGTCGACAGCATGTTGAGGACCAGCTTCTGTGCCGTGCCCGCCTTCAGGCGGGTGGAGCCGGTGAGCAGCTCGGGGCCGACGACGATCTCGATGCCGTGCTCGGCGGCCGCCGCGAGCGCGCTGTCCGCGTTGCAGGCCAGGCCGACGGTCAACGCGCCCTGTCGACGGGCGTGCTCGACCGCGCCGACGGCGTACGGGGTGCGGCCCGAGGCGGAGACGCCGACCACCGTGTCCCGGGGCGTCAGCGCGAGCGCGTCGAGGTCGGCGCGGGCCAGTTCCGCCGAGTCCTCGGCACCCTCGACCGAGGTGACCAGGGCGCCCGGGCCGCCCGCGATCACCCCGACCACCTGCTCCGGCTCGGTGTTGAAGGTCGGCGGGCACTCGGAGGCGTCCAGCACGCCGAGCCGCCCGGCGGTACCGGCGCCCGCGTAGATCAGCCGCCCGCCGCGGCCCATCCGCTCGGCGACGGCGTCGATGGCGGCGGCGATCTCGGGCAGCCGCCGCGCCACCGCGTCCGGCACGCAGGCGTCCTCGCCGTTCATGAGGCGGGCGATGTCGAGCGTGGGAAGCCGATCGATGTCGGCCAGCTCCGGCCGGAAGGCCTCGGTGGTCAGGGTCTCCAACTCGGCGCGGAGATCACGGGGGTTGGATGTCGAGGTCATAGGGGGGTGGCTCTTTCCCACTTCGGTGTGAACGGTCGGGCCTGCGGTCTACCGGCGGTGCCGGTGCGCCAGCGCCTCGTAGGACGCAGCCAGCGCGGGCGCCGCGGTCTCGTACGTCCGCTGCGCCACGCCGACGAACAGACAGTCCACCACCAGCAGCTGGCTGGTCCGTGACGACATCGCCGCCGGCCGGAGTTCACTCTCCCGGGCCGTCGACGTCGTCAGTACGTGATCGGCGTACTGGGCGACCGGGCCGCCCGGCCGCCCGGTGATCGCGACGGTCGTCGCCCCCCGCTCGAACGCGACCCGCAGCGGCTCGATGACGTCACCGGTCGACCCCGAGTGGGTGATCGCGACCGCCACGTCCCCGGGCCGCAGCTGCACCGCGTTCGTGACGGCCAGGTGGGGATCGCTGTGCGCCTGGGCTATCAGCCCTATCCGCAGCAGCTTCTGGGTGAGGTCCTGGGCGACCAGGCCGCTCGCCCCGACGCCGTACACGTCGGTGCGGCGGGCGGTGGCGAGGGCGGTCACGGCCGCCCCGAGCTGCACGGTGTCGAGGCCGGCCGCCGTGTCGGCGAGGGTCTGCCGCTCGTCGTACGCGAGTTTCGTCACGACGTCGGCGATGGGGTCGTCCACCGCGATGTCCGTCGTGATCGCGGGCGCGCGGCCGGACTGCTGCTGGGCGGCGAGGCCGGCCAGGGCGAGCCGCAGGTCGCGGTAGCCGGGGTAGCCCAGGATGCGGGCGGTGCGCACGACGGTCGCCTCGCTGGTGCCGGTGAGTTCGGCGAGCCCGGTGACCGTCAGGGCGGCGCAGCCGGCGGGGTCGCTCGCCACGGCCTCCGCGACGCGCTGCATGGAACGGGTCATCGACGGGACGAGGGTGCGGACCTTGGCCGCGAGGCTGTTGCCGAAAATTTCCTTCACTTCCTGGGTCACAAATGAAAGATATTTTCGGCTCGGTCCTGGGGTCAAGAGTGCGCACAATGGGTGCATGGATCCCATCAGCCCCCTGGAGCAGGCGTTGCACGCGGCACGCGCCCTCGTGCTCGCCGATCTGGCCGCGGGTGAGGTGGCCGCCGCGGACGTGGTGTCCATGGTCGAGGACTCCGTGGTGCAGCGGCGCTGGTGGGTCGAGCAGTGGCCGGAGGGCGTGGCCTTCGTGGCCGGCCTGGTCGCGCAGGACGTACAGGACGCGATCCTCGAGCGGTCCGGCCGGTGGCCCCTGTGCCCGGTGTGCGGCACCGGGCAGCCGCACGCGCTGGAGGTCGAGCCGGAACTCGGCCCCGACCCGCACTGGGTGTGCCACGAGGCGGGCGTGAAGGTCGCCGCGGTGGGAGCCCTCGGGTCGGCGACCGGCGGGACGCCGCCCTCGTGACCGTGTACATCGACCCGCCGGCCTGGCCGGGGCACGGGCGCATGTGGTCCCACCTGGTCAGTGACGTCTCCTTCGACGAACTGCACGCGTTCGCCGACGGGTTGGGCGTGCCCGAGCGGGCCTTCGAACGGGACCACTACGACATCCCGTCGCACCGGTACGCGGAGGTGGTTGCCGCCGGCGCGGTGGAGGTCAGCAGCCGCGAAGTGGTGCGGCTGCTGTACGCGGCCGGGCTGCGCCGGCGCAAGAGCCGGACTCAGCCGCGCAGTTCGTAGGCCCGCAGCCCGTCCTCGTCGAGCTCCTCGCTCACCCGCACGAACCCGGCGCGCGCGATCACCGCCTGGGACGGGGCGTTGCCCGGCTCCACCGTCGCGAACAGCGACCGCACGTCGTCCCGGGCCAGTGCCCACGCGCACAGCACCCGCAGCGCCTCGGTGGCGTAGCCGTTGCCGCGGGCGCCCTCCACCAGGTCGTAGCCGACCTCCGCGCGGCCCTCCTCGTCCGGTACCCCGTGGAAGCCCATGCCGCCGACCGCGCGGCCGTCGCTGTGCCGCACCAGGGCGAACAGGCCGAACTCCGGGCGGTGCACGCCCGCCTCGTACGCCTTCAGCATCATCCCGGCGGCCTCCAGCGTGCCCTCGTAGGGGCCGCCCGCCAGCCAGTCGAAGCCCCCGTCGCCGCCCGCGCACAGGTCGGCGGCGGCCGCGGGGGTGACGCCCTCCAGGGTGAGGCGGTCGGCGGTCAGGACCAGGTTGTTGCGCCACTTCCACTCGGTGACCGGCGCACGGCCGGGCAGCTCGCCGCGGCCGGTGGCCCACAGCAGGGTCCGCCAGTGGTCGGGGCCGGGCCGGACGTGCGGGAAGAGCCGGGTCAGGACGTACTCGGCGAGCTCCTCGGCCGGTGTGTACGCCAGCCCGAGGCCCTCGGCGACGTCCCGCGTGTGCAGCAGCACCTCGGCGACGCCCATCGCGGCGAAACCCTCACGGTTCGCGCTGCCGAAGGGGTACGGATGGAAGGCGCGGGCCCGGCGGGGCGTGGCGCGGAAGGCGGCGACCAGCAGCGCGCCGGCCGTCTCGACGACGTCCAGCAGCCCGTCCTGGCCGGTGCCCTCGTCCAAGGTGATCTCGAAGGGGACCCACGCGTGCTGCGCGCGGCCCGCCAGCTGGCCGGCGTAGGCGAGGAGAGCGCCCGCGAGGTGCTCGGCCGTGTCACGGCAGCTCCACTCCAGCCCGCCGGCCCGCACCTCTTCCCAGTCCCGGTCCGTCGCCGTCCGCTTCCGCAGCAGCGCCAGCGCGCCCGCGACGGCCTCCGCCACCCGTTCCCCGCCCAAGTCCCTCATGGGGGCAGGGTAGGGGGGCCGTTTCCTCAGGTCGACAGCATTTCCAGCTCGGCGGCCAGGTTGTAGCGGGCCGTGGCCTCCCACTCCGCCTGACCGTGCGGCGTCCTGAACAACCGGGGCAGATCCAGGAGTTGGCGCAGGATCGCGGCGCGTCCGGTGCGGAAGGCGTCCTGCGGGACGAAGCCGTACTCCTCCCGGACGGCGGCCGTGTAGGCGGCGTACGCGGAGGGCGGTCCGGCGAGGACGGCGAGGTCCGCGTCGCACAGGACCTGCCCGTCCGGGTCGTCGTCGGCGGGGTCGTGGCCGACGGTGAGCCGGACCAGCCGGGCCACCTCGGCGGTCTTCGCCGCCGACAGCCCGGCCTCGGGGAGCGCGCGCTCGGCGAGCCGGGCCGAGCGCTCCTCGTTCTCGGAGCGGTCGGGAAGGTAGACCGCGTCGTGGAACCAGGCGGCCAGGCGTACGACGTCCGGGTCGGCGGCGTGCCTCTCGAGCACGTCGATGTGGTCGAGGACCGCGGTGAGGTGGGTCAGCGTGTGATAGCGGCGCTGCGGTTCCTGCCAGCGGGCGATGAGGTCGTCGGCGTAGGGGGCCGGGTCGGGATGCGGGGCCGGGTCGGGGTCCGGGGTCCGATGGGGGTCCGGGGTCCGGCCGGTGGCGGCGGGACCGGGGCTCCGGGCTCCTTCCAGGGCGCGGGCGAAACGGGTGCGCAGGGCGTCGGGATCGGCCATGGCCCCATTCTCCCCGGGGCGGGGTTGTGCCCCTAGCGGCGACGCCGCCCCGCTCGTACGGCTGTACTCGGGGCGCGCGCGGCGGGCGGGGCGGCGTACGGGTCGGTGGGGTGAAGGAGGCGGAGCCGGACACCTACGGGTGAACATCCACGGGTGACCTCCTGTCGGCACCGGGCGTATTCTGAATTGGACTAGACCTGTAGTTGTCCGCTGAACCGCCCGACGAAGACGAATGGGGTCCCATGAGCAAGCGTGCAGTCCTGGAGGTGATCGCCCTCGACGTCGAGGACGCGGTCGCCGCCCAGGCCGGAGGCGCGGACCGTCTCGAGCTGGTCACCGACATCGCGGCCGACGGGCTGACCCCGTCGGCCGCCACGGTCGCCGGGATCCGGGCCGCCGTCGACATCTCGCTGCGCGTGATGCTGCGGCCCACGGACGGGTTCGCGCCGGGTGACGTGGACCGGCTGGTGGGGGTCGCCGGGGAGCTGCGGGCCGCGGGCGCCGAGGAGTTCGTGCTCGGGTTCCTGGACGCGGACGGCGGGGTCGACCTGGCGGCCGTGGAGCGGGTGGCCGGCGTGCTGGACGGCTGCCGGTGGACCTTCCACCGGGCCATCGACCACGCCGCCGACCGCGACGCGCTGCGCAAGCAGCTCGACGGGCTCACGGGCCTCGACACCTTCCTCACCGCCGGCTCGGCGGCCGGCGTCGACGAAGGGCTCCCCACCCTGCTCGCGGAGGCACGGCGACGCGGGGAACCCGGCTACGAGCCCCGGATCCTGGTCGGCGGCGGCCTGCGCCTGGACCACCTCCCCGCCCTCCGGACCGCCGGCGTCGACGCCTTCCACATCGGCGGCGCGGCCCGCCCCGACGGCTGGCAGGGCCCGGTGTCGGCGACGGCGGTGGCCCGGTGGCGGCGGGTGCTGGACCGTTAGGGCCTGTCGGGCCGGTTCAGGTCCAGGTCCAGGTCTAGTGGTCCTGGCCCAGCTGTGGTGGCAGCGGTGCCGTGTGGGTCACCGTCAGGCCGGACACCGCTCGGGTCAGGGCCACGTACAGGCGCCGTAGACCGGTTCGTTCGTCGGGTTCGCCGTCGACCACGGCCTGGGGTTCGTCCAGGACCACGTAGTCGTACTCCAGACCCTTGGCCAGGGAGGCGGGGACCAGCGTCAGGCGGGTCTCCCGGGTGGTCTCCTCACCCGGCGCGAGGTAGCCGATGCCCGCCGTGGTGAGCGCCTCGGCGAGGGCGGGTACGCGGGCGTCGGCGGCGATCAGACCGGTCGAGCCCTCGTGGCGCAGCAACTCCTCGCAGGCGGCGATCACCTCGTCCGCGCCGGCGACCGGTCGCACGTCGAAGAAGCCCGGGTTCTCCCGGACCGAGGCGACCGGGGTCAGGCCCGGCGCGATGTGCGGGAGGAGGCGGGAGGCGTAGGTGATGACGTCGGTCGGCACGCGGAAACCGGCCGTCAGCTCCTCGATCACGCCGTCCGACTTGCCGAGGTGGGCCAGGGCCTCGTCCCAACTCCGGGTCGCCCAGGGCGTGGTGCCCTGCGCCAGGTCGCCGAGGACGGTGGCCGAACCGGTGGTGCAGCGGCGGCCCACGGCCCGGTACTGCATCGGTGAGAGGTCCTGCGCCTCGTCCAGCACCACGTGACCCAGGGAGTGCGTGCGCTGGACCAGGTCGGTCGTCTCGTCGATCAACACCATGTCCGCCGGCGACCACTTCGCGGACTTCACCGACCGCACCGGCTTCGCCCACAGGATCGTCTTCTGCTCGTCCCCGCTCAGCAGGCCCTCCGCGTGCTCGCCGAGGAACTCCGCGTCCGTGAGCAGCCGCAGCACGAGCTTCGCCGGGTCGACGGGCGGCCAGATCTGCTTCACGGCGGCCTTCACCGCCGCGTTGCGCGCCACCGCGTCCTGCACCCGGTCGTCCGGCGCCTCACCGGAGCGTTCCATCTGCACCAGCACGGCGTGCGCGATGCGCTGCGGAAGGGCCTCGCGGGCGGCGCCGTAGCGGATGTCCCGGTCCAGCAGCTCACGGACGATCTCCTCCACCTCGTACGCCGCGACCCGCCACCGGCGCGAGCCGCGCACCACGACGACCGGCTCGGTCGGCGGGGTCACGTGCGCGTACACGGCCCGCCTCAGCACCTCCGCCATCCTCGCGTCGCCCTTGACGACGGCGGCGGTCGCGTCGTCCGTGCCGCGCACCTCCGCGCTCCCGGCCACCAGGTCGTCGACGGTGGCCTGCTTCACCGTCAACTCGCCCAGCGCGGGCAGCACCTGCTCGATGTAGTGCAGGAAGGACTTGTTCGGCCCGATGACGAGGGTGCCGGTGCGGGCCAGCCGCTCGCGGTGGGCGTACAGCAGATACGCCACCCGGTGCAGACCGACGGCCGTCTTCCCGGTCCCCGGGCCGCCCTGGACGCACACGGTGCCGCCCAGCCCGGAGCGCACGATCTCGTCCTGCTCGGGCTGGATGGTCGCCACGATGTCGCGCATCGGGCCGACACGCGGACGCTCGATCTCCTGCTGGAGCAGCTTGCTGGTGGCCGCCGCCTCGGCCGGGTCGGAGAGGTGCTCGTCCTCGTACGCCGTGAGGTCGCCGCCGGTGTAGCCGAAGCGGCGGCGCAGCGCGATGTCCATCGGGGTCTTCTTGGACGCCCGGTAGAACGGCTGCGAGACCGGCGCCCGCCAGTCGATGACCATCGGGTCGCCGTCGTGGTCGTGCACGTGCCGGCGCCCGATGTAGAAGCGCTCCCCCTCCGCGCCCTCGGCCTGCTCGACCCCGGGTGCGTGCAGGTAGTCGAGCCGGCCGAAGAAGAGCGGGGCGTGGCTGAGGTCGGCCAGCGACTTGATGCGCTCGCCGATCTGGCGCTCCAGGATCTGGGCGTTGACCCAGTTCGCCGTGACGTCGCTGATGTCGAGGGACTCGGCGTCCTCACGCATGGCCCGCAGGGCGGCTCGGGAGACGGCGAGGTGGGAGCGTTCGCGGGCGAGGGGATCGTCGTCGACCGACGGGGACGGCGTGGACAAGGGGGTGCCTCCGGAGGAACCAGCGGGTGGGTGTCGCGGGATGCCGACCGGTTTCCGTCCGGACGGCGGCTCTCCGTGCAGGAGGCGGGCAAGAGCGGAGATTGTAGGTGAGCGGGGGAGGGGGTGGCCAACGGTTTTCCGACCGGGCGTGGCGTCGCCCCCGACGGGCTGCGCCGACCCTCGGCCCGGTGTGGGCCTTTGTCCTGGTGCTGCCCGTCCGGCCGGCGTGGGCCTTTGTCCTGGTGCTGCCCGTCCGGTTGGTGTGGGCCTTTGGCTTGGTGCTGCCCGTCCGGCCGGCGTGGGCCTTTGGCCCGGTGCCGCCCCTCCGTCCGGTGCCGCCCCCTAGGGGATGCGCCCTCCCCCCTGAGGGGCACGGCTCACCCGCGAGTACTACGCGGCGACCACGGCGGGTCGGCCCGAAGACCGATGCAGTCCTTACGCCGGGAGAGTCACCATGGATACATGAGCGCAGCCACCATCACCCCAGTCTCGCGCCCGGCCGGCGCCACACCGGTCCTGGGCAGCCACCGCCACCGCCTCGGCGAGGCCCTGCGCGCCGTGAAGGTCTTCGCAGGGGCCGCCTTCGACGTGGTCATCCTCGGCGAGTACGGCGAGGAGGCCGGCGTCCGCCGCAGGTAGGGAGCCGGTCAGCTCTCCGCGAGCAGCTCGTCCGCGTCCACGATCCGGTACGCGTAGCCCTGCTCCGCCAGGAACCGCTGACGGTGCGCGGCGAAGTCCTGGTCGATGGTGTCCCGGGCGACCACCGAGTAGAAGTGGGCCTGGTGACCGTCGGCCTTCGGCCGCAGCACCCGCCCCAGCCGCTGTGCCTCCTCCTGCCGTGACCCGAAGGTCCCCGACACCTGGATCGCGACCGTCGCCTCGGGCAGGTCGATGGAGAAGTTCGCCACCTTCGACACCACCAGGACGCTGATCTCACCCTGCCGGAAGGCCTCGAAGAGCTTCTCCCGCTGGGCGTTGGAGGTCCCGCCCTTGATCACCGGCGCGTCGAGGTGCTCTCCCAGCTCGTCCAGCTGGTCGATGTACTGCCCGATGACGAGGATCTGCTGCCCGGCGAACCGCCTGACGATCGCCTCCGTCACCTTCCGCTTGGTCGCGGTCGTCGCACAGAACCGGTACTTCTCCTCGGTCTCGGCGGTGGCGTACGCGAGCCGCTCGGAGTCGGTGAGGTTCACCCGGACCTCGACACAGTCCGCCGGCGCGATGTAGCCCTGCGCCTCGATCTCCTTCCACGGCGCGTCGAACCGCTTCGGCCCGATCAGCGAGAACACGTCGGACTCCCGCCCGTCCTCCCGCACCAGGGTCGCGGTGAGCCCCAGCCGCCGCCGGGCCTGCAGATCCGCCGTGAACTTGAACACCGGCGCCGGCAGCAGGTGCACCTCGTCGTAGAGGATCAACCCCCAGTCCCGGGAGTCGAAGAGCTCCAGGTGCGGGTAGACGCCCTTCCGCCGGGTCGTCAGCACCTGGTAGGTGGCGATGGTGACCGGCCGGATCTCCTTCTTCGTCCCGCTGTACTCGCCGATCTCCTCCTCGGTCAGCGAGGTCCGCTTCACCAGCTCGTGCTTCCACTGCCGGGCGGAGACCGTGTTGGTGACGAGGATCAGCGTGGTCGACTTCGCCTGCGCCATGGAACCCGCGCCGACCAGCGTCTTTCCCGCACCACAGGGAAGGACGACGACACCGGAGCCGCCGTGCCAGAAGTTCTCCACGGCCTGCTTCTGGTACGGGCGCAGCGCCCACCCGTCCTCGTGCAGCTCGATCGGGTGCGCCTCGCCGTCCACGTACCCCGCGAGGTCCTCGGCCGGCCAGCCCAGCTTGAGCAGGGTCTGCTTGATCTGCCCCCGCTCGGAGGGGTGCACGGCGACGGTGTCGGGATCGATGCGGTTGCCGACCAGCGGGGCGATCCGCTTGGAACGCAGCACCTCCTCCAGGACCGGCCGGTCGGTGGAGGTGAGGACCAGGCCGTGCGCCGGGTGCTTGGACAGGGTGAGGCGGCCGTAGCGGTCCATCGTCTCCGCGATGTCCACGAGGAGCGCGTGCGGTACCGGGTACCTGCTGTACTCCACCAGCGCGTCCACGACCTGCTCGGCGTCGTGCCCGGCCGCCCGCGCGTTCCACAGGCCGAGCGGCGTCACCCGGTAGGTGTGGATGTGCTCCGGTGCCCGCTCCAGCTCGGCGAACGGCGCGATCGACCGACGGCAGTCGTCGGCCCGCTCGTGATCGACTTCGAGGAGCAGTGTCTTGTCCGACTGGACGATGAGTGGACCATTCACGCTCGGCACCCTTTCCGTAAGGCCGGAACAGCACGGCCAAACCTCCAGTGTGCCGTACGGCGCGCCGAAGCGGTGGTCCGCGGGCTGCCCACCGTCTCTCCCCGTCGTCTCCGCCGGTCGGGCCGGACTCGTGGGCAACCCTGCGCGCCCTTCGGTCGTCTGACCGGGCGAGCAGCGCGGTGGGCGCGACGCGGTGAGGGGTTCACGGTATGGCGGAGCTGTCGGTCCGCGGCTGGGCGACCGGTGCGGGATCCGTGGTCGTGCTGGTGGCCACGGGCGCGTGGGTGATGTGGCCGGGGAACGTCGACGGGCGGCTGTGGAGCGAGGTGCGGCCGGTGATCGAGGCCCGCATCGCCACCGAGGCGCGGGGCAGCGGGTACGGCGAGACCGTCCCCGGCCTCGACGCCCGCTGGTTCTGCCAGGCGGAGGCGCTCGGCCTGGAAGCACGCGGGGACACCGTGCGGGCCGACATCGACACGCTGTGCGTGGAGTACGGGGTGCACGGCGACGCGCTGGTGGAGTGCAGCGCCGGGCACGTCCCGCAGGTGGTGCGGCTGGAGCGGGACGAGGCGGCCGACGGCGGCTACCGGGTCGTGTCCCGGGAGGAGGCGCCCGACGGCGCGGAGAACGCGCGGTGGACGAGAACCCACTTCGGTGTCCTCGGCGCGTCCGCCCTCCAGGAACCCATGTCGACCGACGCCCTGGAGGACGAGGCCCGCGGCCACTTCGGCCTGCCCGCCGACGCCGCCGTCGCCGACTGCTGAGCCGGGACCGCGCGCGCCGCGGCGCGGAGGCCCGCCGTCAGTCGTCGGCGAGCTCCGCCACCCCCGTGACCCGGTGCAGCGGATACGTCCGCACCTCGTCCGCGGTGTGGTCGTACGCCGTCACGAAGCCGCCCTCGACCCGGATCGGGGCGATCACCCGCTGGCTGGCGGCGCCCTCGGCGTTGACGTAGCCGATCCACAGGGTCTCGCCGGTGAGGACGGCGGCCTGCATGGTGGCGAGGGTCTCGGCCGAGCTGGTGCGGGGGAGTTCGCCGCCGGTGGCCGGGGCGGTGGCCGTGGGCTTGCGGGGGGCCGTGGAGGCGAGGTCGCCGGCGCGGATGGCGCGGATCGCGGCGGTCAGCAGAGTCGCGTCGGGGACCGGCGGGCCGTCCGGGACCGGCTCGGGGGGCGTGCGCGGCGGGGTGCGGTGGGCGTGGGCGCGGGTGATCAGGACGTCGCCCTCGGCGGACTCCGCGGCCGGCGCCAAGCCCATCGCGCGCAGCCCGTCCAGCAGGGTGGCCGGGTCGGCCTGGGTGGCCAGTACCGTCGGGGCCAGCCGGCGCAGGCGCAGGCCCGCCGCCCGCTTGTCGGCCATGATCTCGTTGAGCAGGGCGTCGTCGTCGCAGCGGACGTAGGCCGAGGCCGCGCCCACCCGCAGATGCCCGTGCCTGCGGGCCACGTCGTCGATCAGGTACGCGAGCGGCTGCGGAACCGGCGTACGGGAGTGCTCGGCCAGGAACGCGTGCAGGTCGGAGGCGGCCCGGCCGGAGTCCAGCGCGCGGCGCACCGAGCCGGGCGTGAACCGGTACACGGTCGCCCCGCCCTTCGACTCCACCTCCGCGAGCACGTCCAGCATCTCCGCCAGCGGACGCTTCAACGGTCCCGGCGCCACCGCCGTCAGGTCGGCCTGGAGCAGGACGTGGTCCAGGGGCTCGGGCAGCAGCGGGGCGAGGACGCGGGCCGCCGCCGCGGCGGCGGTGGCCTGCTCGGCGGGAGACAGCGGCTCGGCGGCCGGCGGGGCGTGGTGGTGGACGGGCAGCTTGTCGCCCGGCCCCTCGGGCTCCGGCGCCGGGGCCTTCGGGGCGGGAGCGCCCAGCAGCGCCCGCCCCTGCGTGGACAGCGCGCCCCGGCCGGTCACCCCCAGCAGCTCCGCCTCCGACAGCGTCCACCGCGCGATCCGGGCCCGCAGGCCCTCGTCCGGCTGCGGGCCCCGCAGCGGGCGCTCCCAGCCCAGCCGGGCCAGCACCGACTCCGCGGACGGCGAGGTGCCCTCCGGGAGTCCGGCCAGCAGGCTCAGCACCCGGTGCCGTACCTCGGGCGCGGCCGAGCGGTCGAGCCCCGGCCCCAGCGCCGACAACGTACGGTCCTTCGCGTCCCGGCCGCCCACCACCCCGGACGTCCGCGTCGCCGTCAGCCACGCCTGCGCGAGCCGCGACCAGCGCTCGGCCGCGGGCTGCTCCAGCCACTCGTCGTGGTCCGGGGTCGCCGCGTACCGCTCGTCGGCCTCGCCGTCGGAGGCCAACAGGCCCGCCGCGTAAGCGAGTTCCACCCAGAACGCGGCGACGGGCTCGGACACGTCCAGGGCGACGGCGGTCCGCTTCAGGTCCCGGACGCTCAGCCCGCCCGCCCGCAGCACCGCCGGACCGCCCTCGTCCCAGTCCTTCAGCAGCTCCTCGACGGTCGCCAGCGCCGTGTACGCCTGCCCGGCCGCCGTCGCGTCCACAACCTGTGGACGGTGCGCGGCCGCGGCCTCCAGCGGCGGCGGCAGCGGCTCGGTGGTCCGGTGCGCCCGGCCGCCCCGCAGGTGCAGGGCCACCTCGCGGGGCAGGACGACCGTGCCCGGCGCCGTCGGCAGCAGCAGACCCCGGTCGAGGAGCCAGCGCAGCCTGGCCGCGGGATCGGCGGTGACCTGGCCGTACGGCGGCCCCCACACCAGCCGGTCCAGCACCTCACGGGACTCGGCGGGGGCCCCGGCGAGCAGCTTCGCCATCCGCTTGCGGTCCCCGAACAGCTTGGTGAGCCGCGCCACGGCCGAGACCGCGTCGTGCGTCGACGCCAGCCCTGCCGTCGCCACGATCTCCTGCACCCGGCCCGGGGACATCCCCGCGGTCGCCTCCTGCACCGTCGGGCCCAGCCCCGTCGGCGACGGGTGCTGCGAGGACGGCGCCAGCAGCTCCCGGGCCGTACGCACGAGCCTCAGCCGGTCGTCGGCGCCCCACACCAGCGCCTGCTCCCGCAGCGTCCCGAGCGCCCGAGGCAGCGCCGCGGTGACCGCCGGATCACCCTCGTCACCCGCCATCAGCCCGAGCAGCACCTGGTAAGACGCCGGCTCCGCCGCCACCGCCAGCGCCTCCGCCGTCTGCAACGCGAACCGGTCCAGCCGCTCCAGTGCCCGCACGACCGACGCACGGGTGCCCGCGCGGGTCGCGAGCTGCGTGAGGTCGGTGGGAACGGGCGTGATGAGGTCGGGGCGGGCGCGCAGCAGCGCACCCAGGGAGGCGTCGTCCCTGGCACGGAGCGCCTCCGCGAGGGACCGCGGCGGTGTGGCCTGGTGGCTCATCCTGCCCACGTTAGCGGGTCACCTCCGGCGGCCGGGCCGGTCGGACGGCGTCGAGGCGCCCTGCCCGCTCCGGGCTGACGTGCGCTCCCGCCTCTCCGTCGGGGCGGGCGCCCCCCCTGTACGCCGGCTTCTCCCGGCCCCGGGGGGCGTGGTCTGCGATCGGTGCGACGGCGGCGGTCGCATCCGACATCCGGAGCCGGGCGGTCGTCGACGTCCCAGCGCTCTCGCCGTCCTCGGCTTCGCCCTTGGGCCCGGGAGGCCTGGTCCGAGATTGGCGGTCCGTCTTCGGTGACCGGGCCGGGGGGGACGGGGCGGAGCGGGTGTTGACGTCCTGCGGGCGTCGCCGTCCTCGGCTTCGCCTGGCGGCCCGAGGGGTCTGGTCTGTGGTGGGCGGGGCGTCTTCCGTGGCCGGGCGGGGCGGAGGGAAGGCGGGGACGGGCCGCCGGGCCGCGTCAGCGTGCTGCAGCTCTCTCCAGGGCTGGAGCGGCTCGGTCCGCTCTGTCGGGTTGCTTCCGGCGGTCGGGCGGGCACGCGAGTCCTGGGAACGTCCCTGGGCTTCGGCTCTTCCGTCGGCCCGAGGGGCCTGGTCTGCGCTGGGCGGGGCGTATCCCGTGGCCGGGCCGGGCTGACTTGGTCGAGGGGTGTGGCCTTGCCGCGGCTCTGCCTCGGGGCGAAGGCCCGGCCCCGGTTGTCGGGCGGACGGATTCGGGCCGGGCTGCGCTACCTTCGACCGACGGGGTATCCAATGCGCCAACCCCGGAGGGGACTTCGTGGGTATCGAGAGCGACCAGGTCGTCTACGAGTATCTGAGCCGCGTCGGAGACGTGGCCCAGCAGCGGCAGTTGTCGTCCGCCGTCCGGATGCGGCTGGTGTCGGAGCTGCGCAACGAGATCGACCGGCGCAGGGCCAAGGCCACGGTCGACAGCCCCGCCGCCGTACGCCGCATCATCGCCCACCTGGGCAGCCCCGACGAGGTGGTGGAGGCCGCGGGCGGCACCGCCGGTGCCCCGCAGGCCCCGCCCGCCCACGTCCCCGTACAGCGGGACCGGGAACGGGAACCGGAGGACAGCGGCGGCGGCCGCGCGAAGGGGCTGCGGCGGGTCGTACCGCGCCCGCGCCCGGAGCGGGCGTCCCCCGACCCCGCCCCGTCCGACGTCCCCTCCCCGCCGCACATGGCGAGCATGGACGAGCTCGGCGACAGCGCCACCCAGCCGGACTGGTGGCGGGTGGACAGCAGCGCGTTCGGGGTCGGGGACAGCGTGCCCGGCTTCGTCGGCGGGGTGGAGATCCCGGAGCTGCTCAAGCCCCCGCCGAAGCCGGAACCGGAAGCCGAGCCGGAGACCACCGAGGAGCGGCCCGCGCCCACGGTCCAGAAGAAGGCCGGCGCGCTCGGCAGGCTGGTCCGGCTCACCAAGCCCGCGCCCGCACCCCCCGCACCGGCCGCGGTCGAGGCCCCCGCCACCCGCCGACGGTTCCGGCTCCTCGGCGGCGGCGCGGCCGGTGCGGCCGGCTCGGGCGGCTGGAGCAACCCCTTCCTCCTGCTCGCCGCCGGACTGCTCGTCGCCGGCGCCGTCCTCGGCAACTGGATCGCCCTGGTGCTGGGCTGGGCCATCGCCTACGCCTCCCGGCGCCTCAGCGACGCCGAGACGAAGCTGGCGGTGGTGATCCTTCCCGGCCTGTCCCTCACGGCCGGTGCCGTGTGGCTGTGGGGGCGGACCGAGGGCCGCTGGGGCGAGCCGATCGCCGAGGGACACATGAACGCCGCGATGGCCCAGACCTGGCCCTGGGTCGTGCGCGGCGCGGCCGTGGCGTCGGCGCTGTTCCTGGTGTGGCGCTCCCAGCGGCGGCGATGACCCCGTACGCCGCGGGCACGCGCACGCCTGCCCGCCACCGAGGCTGGGCACAATGGCCCATATGGCCTCTACACGCTTCTCCGCCCCCGCCCCCACCGTCGGCTTCGACCTCGACATGACCCTCATCGACTCCCGGCCCGGCATCCGCGCCTGCTACCTGGCGCTGTCCGAGCGGACCGGGACGTACATCGACGCCGACCTGGCGGTCACCCGGCTCGGGCCGCCGCTCGCGGAGGAGCTGGTCAACTGGTTCCCGGCGGAGGAGGTCGCGCCCATGGCCGACGTCTACCGCGCGATGTACCCGGCCATCGCCATCGTCCCGACCCCCGCGCTGCCCGGCGCCCGCGAGGCCATAGCGGCCGTACAGGCGGCCGGCGGGCGGGCGATCGTGGTCACCGCCAAGCACGAGCCCAACGCCAAGCTGCACCTGGAGCACCTCGGCATCGAGCCCGACGCGGTCATCGGCGACCTGTGGGCGGAGCAGAAGGCGGACGCGCTGCGGGAGCACGGCGCGACCGTCTACGTCGGCGACCACGTCGGCGACGTCCGCGGCGCCCGGAAGGCGGACGCGCTGTCGGTCGCGGTGGCCACCGGCCCGTGCGACGCGAACGAGCTGAGCGAGGCCGGCGCGGACGTCGTCCTCACCGACCTCACCGAGTTCCCGGCCTGGCTCGCCGGCTACCGCCCGGCCCGCGCCTGACGACGCCCCGCCCCGATCGACCGGAGCACCCCGGCACCGGCCAGCAGGAAGCCGACGCCCATGAGCATGCTCAGGCCGAACATGTACGACGGAAAAGGCTCCGTATCGAGAAGGAACGGGGCCACGGTGACCAGAGTGGCCACCGCGCCGATGAAGAACACGAGCACACCGGCGCGGATCAGTCGGTCACCGGGCTCGGCGGAATTCGTTTGGGTTTTGTCACGCACTCGACCAGGGTAGTTCCCTGCGCGAAGGAACAACCGGGCGACGTCTTGTCACCGGCCTGAAGACCATTAGCCTTGGTACCGGCGGGTCCCGACGACCCGCCCGAGTGCTATCAAGAGCCGTTTCAGAAGCAGTTTTCCGACGAGTACGAGGACGAGGACAGACGTGCCTACCGGCAAGGTCAAGTGGTTCAACAGCGAGAAGGGCTTCGGCTTTCTCTCCCGTGACGACGGCGGCGACGTCTTCGTCCATTCCTCCGTCCTCCCCGCCGGAGTCGAAACGCTCAAGCCGGGTCAGCGAGTTGAGTTCGGTGTGGTCGCCGGCCAGCGCGGCGACCAGGCCCTTTCGGTCACCATTCTCGACCCGACCCCCTCGGTCGCGGCCGCGACCCGCAAGAAGCCGGACGAACTGGCCTCCATCGTCCAGGATCTGACGACCCTCCTCGAAAACATCACGCCGATGCTCGAAAGGGGCCGGTACCCCGACAAGGCGGCCGGCGCGAAGATCGCCGGCCTGCTGCGTGCGGTCGCCGACCAACTCGACGTATAGCAGCGCGTTTCACGGAAAACCGAGAGCACCGGGGCCGAGGGGCGGCACCAGCCCCTCGGCCGCCGCGCGGGTGAGCAGACCCCGGATCGCGGCATAGCCGTCCTCGCCGAGGTCGGCGGTGAATTCGTTGACGTACAGCCCGATGTGCTGGTCGGCGACGGCCGGGTCCATTTCCTGCGCGTGCTCCATGACGTAGGGGCGGGACACCTCGGGCTCGTCCCAGGCCGCGCGCACCGACGTACGGATCGAGTCGGCGAGCCGCGTCAAGGTCTCCGCGCCCAGCGAGCGCTTGGCGATGATCGCGCCCAGCGGGATGGGCAGCCCCGTCGTGCGCTCCCAGTGCTCGCCCATGTCGGCGAGCTTGTGCAGCCCGTAGTTCTGGTAGGTGAAGCGCGCCTCGTGGATGACGAGCCCCGCGTCGACCTTCCCGTCCCGCACGGCGGGCATGATCTCGTGGAACGGCATCACCACGATCTCGCCGACCCCGCCGGGCAGCGTGTCCGCCGCCCACAGCCGGAACAGCAGGTACGCCGTCGACCGCTCGCTCGGCACCGCGACCGTGCGGCCCGTCAGGTCTTTCGGCCCACGGGTGAGGACGAGCGGCCCGCAGCCCCGGCCCAGCGCGCCGCCGCAGGGCAAGAGCGCGTACTCGTCGAGGACGTACGGCAGCACCGCGTACGACACCTTCAGCACGTCGAACTCGCCGCGCTCGGCCATGCCGTTGGTGATGTCGATGTCCGCGAACGTCACGTCGAGGGCGGGTGCGCCGGGGACGCGGCCGTGGGCGACGGCGTCGAAGGTGAAGGTGTCGTTGGGGCAGGGCGAGTACGCGATCCGCAGATGCTCACCGGTCGTCATGAGGGTTCCAACTCTCCAGTACGGGTGCGAGCTTCCCGAAGCCCGTCGCGAGGGCCGTCAGGGCGTCCCCGATGCGCCAGGCGGCGCGGTCGCGCGGGCCCACCGGGTTGGAGACGGCCCGCAGTTCCAGCACGGGCACGCCGTGCGCCGCGGCCGCCTCGGCGACCCCGAAGCCCTCCATGGCCTCGGCGAGCGCGTGCGGGTGGCGAATGCGCAGGGCGGCGGCCCGGGCGGCCGTCCCGGTCACCGTCGACACGGTGAGGACCGTGCCGGGGCGCGCTCCGGTCGCCGACACGGCAGCCCGTACGAGTGATGCCGGCGGACGGTGGGTGACGGTCCCGAAGCCCAGTTCGGTCACCGGCAGGAACCCGTCGGCCGTCTCGGCCCCCAGGTCGGCCGCGGTGATCTCGTCGGCGACGACGAGGGAGCCCAGGGGCGCCTCGGGCGGGAAACCGCCGCCGATCCCGGCGGAGACGACGAGGCCGTAGGGGGCGTCCTCCAGCGCTGCCGCGGTGAGGGCGGCGGCGGTGCGGGCCGCGGCGAGCGCGGGGCCGACGCCGGCGGCGAGGAGATCGGGGCCGCCGGGGACGCGGTGCAGGACCGCCCCCGGCAGCCGCACCTCACGCGCGGTGCCCGGGAACGCGCGCGCCACCGCGTCCCGTTCGACCGGGACCGCGGTGGCTACGAGGACACGCATGGACGTCGGCGGATCAGGCGTCGGCGTTCTTCAGCTTGAAGTTCCACACGCCCTTGTACACCTTGCTGACCGTGGTGTCGGACTTGTCCTGCTCGACGATGCTGATGTTCAGCTCCTTCGGCGCGGCCTGGCCCTGCTGGTCGGCGAAGAGGTCGACGCCCTCGAAGTAGTAGTACGTCTTCTTGGAGGGGTTGGTGACCTGCTGGCCGTTGATCCACATGGCCCAGCCGGTCTCGGCGATCTTCGGGTCGACACCGATGCGCAGCGTCTCGCTCTGCGGCACCTCGATCGTGTGGGAGGCCTTCTTCAGGGTGCACTTGGTGGCCTCGGCCTTGCCGAGGTCCTTGCCGTCCTCGTAGCACTGGGCCTCGGTGCTCACCGACTCGTCGCCGATCGTCACGGTGGCACGGGGCGTCGGCTTGTCGCAGGCCGACAGAACGAGCAGTCCGGCGGAAACGGCACCGGCGACAGCGACGGCGCGGCGGCGTCGCACTACGGATTGCAGCGTGGTCATGGCCGAAGGCTATCGGGCACGCCCACCCGTCCCCCTACGCGGGGGTGCGGCGTGCCGCGGGTTACGCCACCCTCGGCCGGGCGGGCCCGCTGTGCCGGGCCGAGCCGAGCAGCCCCTTGACGGTGGTCAGCCAGCCGACGGCGACGATCGAGGCGCCCACGAAGAGGCCCAGGGTGCCGTTGAGCGGCATCACGATGCCGACCGCGCCGCCGAACACCCAGGACACCTGGAGGATCGTCTCGGAGCGCGCGAAGGCCGACGTGCGCACCTGTTCCGGCACGTCCCGCTGGATCAGCGCGTCCAGCGACAGCTTGCCCAGGGCCTGCGCGAAACCGGCCACCGCCGCCAGGCAGGCCACCAGGAACGCGCCGAAGAAGATCGCGGCCGTGATCGCCGCGCCCACCACACACGCCACCACCGTCACGATGATGATCTCCGGCTTCTTCGACTTGAGCCCCGCCCCGACCGCCGTACCGAGCGCGTTGCCGGTGCCGGCCGCCGCGATCACTATCCCGAGGGACACCGCGGCGCTCTCCCCGGTCAGTGGATGCTCCCGCAGCAGGAAGGCGAGGAAGAAGATCAGGAAGCCGGACAGGCAGCGCAGCGAGGCGTTGGCGCCGAGGGCGTGGGTGACGCCGATGCCGACCGTGCGCAGCCCCGGCCGCTTGACCTGCTTGCGGTGCGGTCCGTGCAGGTGCTCCTCGTCCGCGGCCAGCAGCGCCACGTCCTCGCCCTTGGCCGAGTCGACCTTGGAGGGCAGGGAGAACGACAGGAACGTGCCCGCCACGAAGATCACGAAGGCGCCGTACAGCGGCCAGCTCGGCCCGATCGACTGGAGCCCCGCCGCGATCGGCGCGGCGACACCGGTCGCCAGCAGCCCGCCCAGGGTGACCCGCGAGTTGGCCTTCACCAGGGAGAACCGGGGTGGCAGCAGGCGGGGCACCACGGCACTTCTGACGACCCCGTACGCCTTCGAGGCGACCAGGACGCCCAGTGCGGCCGGATAGAGCTCCAGGCTGCCGCTGGCGACCGCACCGGAGAGGATCAGCGCGAGCAGCGCCCGGGCCAGCATCGCGCCCGCCATCGCCGCCCGGCGGCCGTGCGGCAGACGGTCCAGGAGCGGGCCGATCACCGGGGCGAGGACCGTGAAGGGCGCCATGGTGATCGCGAGGTAGAGCGCGACGCGGCCGCGGGCCTCGTCGGTGGGGACGGAGAAGAACACGGTGGACGCGAGGGCGACCGTGATCATCACATCCCCGGCGCCGTTCACACCGTGCAGCTCGATCAGTTTGCCGAGTCCCGACTCACCCGCCCCGTGCGCGTGCGTCGCCTTGCGGATACCGCGTGCGGGACCCGTCACCGGCAGGTGCAGGGCACGGCCGACCGCGCGGAGAGGCCCGCCCGCCCGGCCCGACCCGCTGCCCGTCCTGCTCCCCTTGATCCCTTTGGACCCACCGATCCCGGTGGCACCTTGGGATGACTTCGCGGCTGCCACCCCGTCATAGTGCCCCGAGAAAGCCGTGTGTAGTGCGGTTACCGCGCGTATGGCCGTGCACTTCTGAAAGGGAACAGACCCGTCGGTGTAGGCCAAGCGCACGCGAACAGGTAGCGTGCGTATCTCAGCCATCCCGCAGAATGGATGGAGTAGGTGCGCCCGAGCGTGAGCGGGCGCGGACGTTGACGCGGTCCTCGGGTCCGCTCCGTCCGCCTCGCCGCCGACAGGCAGACGCACCAGAGAGACGGCGTAGGAGAGAAGCGATACCTGTGAGCGCAGCGACCACGCGAAGCCGCACCCCCGACCGCCTGTGCGCCGAGGCGGTCGACCTCGCCCGCACCGCCGCCGAGGAGGCCGCCGCGCCCGGCGTGGTCGGCGAGCACTCGGGGCTGGTGTCCGAGGGCGACCGTGTCGTCACCCACTTCTTCGAGTGCAAGGAGCTCGGCTACCGGGGCTGGCGCTGGGCCGTCACGGTCGCCCGCGCCTCCCGCGCCAAGTTCGTCACCCTCGACGAGGTGGTCCTGCTGCCGGGGCCTGACGCCCTCCTCGCCCCCGAGTGGGTCCCCTGGAGCGAGCGCCTGCGGCCGGGCGACATGGGGCCGGGTGACCTCCTGCCGACCGACGCCGAGGACCTCCGCCTGGAGCCCGGCTACTCCGGTGAGGACGAACCGCTGCCGAGCTCACCCGTCTCCACGGAGATGGCCGAGCTGGTCGAGGCCGAGGACGCCGACGTCACCCCGGGCGCCCCGGCCCACCTGCCCGTCGCACCGGCCCGTGGTTCCATCGCCGCGGTCGCCGAGGAACTCGGCATGCGCCGGGCGCGCGTCCTGTCCCGCTACGGGCTGCACATCGCCGCCGACCGCTGGGAGGAGTCGTACGGCGCGAAGACCCCGATGGCCCAGGCCGCGCCCGCGGCCTGCGTCAGCTGCGGCTTCCTCGTGCCGATCGGCGGCTCGCTCGGTCAGGCCTTCGGCATCTGCGCGAACGAGTTCGCCCCGGCCGACGGCCGCCTGGTGTCCCTCTCCTACGGCTGCGGAGGCCACTCCGAGGCAGCGGTCATGCCGACGCCGCCCCGTCCGGCTCCACCGGTGATCGACGAGACGACGGTCGACCCCTTCCCGCTGCGACCGGCCCGGGACTCGGGGTCGGTGCCGGACGTCTCCGACGAGGACGCGGCCGAGCTGGGGCATTCCTAGGGACGTGCGGTGAGGCCGGTGGTGCCCAGGGGAGCACTGCCGGTACGACGTTCAGTCCCGGTGCCCGGTCCCTGCCGGCCGGCCGTTCTCGTCCCACTCCCGAACGGCGGCAGGACTCCGGGCTGACGCGGGCACCGCCCGGACACTCCTCGACTCCGCCCGGGAACGGCCGACCTCGATACGGCGGTCGCCGGGGCGAGGTCGATCCGCGCTCGGCGTCGTCCCGCGTCACGGGGGAACCCGCCGCCCCAGGCGCGGTTCGGCAGTTGGCCGGGGCGTGGCCGCCGGACGGCGCGCGCAGCCCCGCCCCGCTGAGCGGTACCTTCATCGTCACGCCGATGAGGAGAGTCAACGTGAGTAAGTTCGTGCGGCCCGCGGCCGAGGGGGCGGACCCCTTCGGGACCGCCCGTCTCAGGCGAGGCGTCATGGATGCCTGGGCGACCAGCCCGGCCCGTTTCCGCGAGGACGCCAACGCCGAGGAGGATCTGGTCCTCGGCGGGTACCGGGACCGGCTCGTCGTGGAGCTCGCGCAGAACGCCGCGGACGCCGCCGCCCGCGCCGGCGTTCCCGGGCGGCTGCGGCTCACCCTCCGCGACGGTGTCCTCGTCGCCGCCAACACCGGCGCCCCGCTCGACGCGGCGGGCGTGGAGTCCCTGGCCACGCTGCGGGCCTCGGCCAAGCGGGACAACGAGCAGACCATCGGCCGTTTCGGCGTCGGTTTCGCCGCCGTTCTCTCCGTCACCGACGAGCCCGCGGTCGTCGGCCGGCACGGTGGTGTCCGCTGGTCGCTCGGTGAGGCCCGGGTGCTTGCGGCCGACGTGGCCCGGCACAGTCCGGGGCTGGGCGACGAGATCCGCAGGCGCGACGGCCACGTGCCGCTGCTGCGGCTGCCGTTCGCCGCCGAGGGCACGGCCCCCGACCCGTACGACACGGCGGTCATCCTGCCGCTGCGCGACCCGGCCGCCGCCGACCTCGCCGAGCGCCTCCTCGCCGCCGTGGACGACGCCCTGCTCCTGGCCCTGCCCGGGCTGGAGGAGGTCGTGATCGAGACCGAGGAGACCCGCACCCTGCGTCGCCGAGCCGACGGCGACTTCACCGTCGTGGAGGACTCGCGGGACGGTACGACCCGTTGGCGTACGGCTGTCGCGCACGGGCCGCTCGCCGCGGAGCTGCTCGCCGACCGGCCCGTCGAGGAGCGGCTGCGGCCGTACTGGACCGTCACCTGGGCCGTGCCCGTGGACGGAGACGGCACGCCCGCCCGCCCCCGCACCGCGCCCTACGTGCACGCCCCCACGCCCAGCGACGAGTCCCTGGGCGTGCCCGCCCTGCTCATCGCGTCGTTCCCGCTGGACACCACCCGTCGGCACGCGGCGCCCGGCCCGCTCACCGAGTTCGTCGTGCAGCGCGCCGCCGACGCGTACGCCGGACTCCTCGCCGACTGGCGCCCGGTGACCGCCGGCATCATCGACCTGGTGCCCGGACCGCTCGGCAAGGGCGAGCTGGACGGGGTGCTGCGGCAGGCCATCCTCGAGCGGCTGCCGCGTACGTCCTTCCTGCCGCCCGCCGTGGAACCCCCCGCTTCCGAAGCGTCGGAAAAGGCCGAGGAGTTCGACGGGGCGGAAGGCGACGGTCTGCCCGTGTCGCTCCGGCCCCGCGACGCCGAGGTCGTCGAGGGCGCCGGCTCCGAGACCGTCCGGGTCCTCGCCGAGGTGCTCCCCACCCTTCTCCCCGCCGGGCTGGAACGCCGCGTCGAGCTGCGGACGCTGGGTGTCGCCCGGGTCGCGCTGACCGACGCCGTGGACCGGCTGGCGGGGCTGGAGAAGGAGCCGGACTGGTGGCGGCGGCTGTACGACAGCCTGGCCGGGGTCGATCCGGACCGCCTGTCCGGGCTGCCCGTACCGCTCGCCGACGGACGGACGACGATCGGGCCCCGGCAGGTGCTGCTGCCCACCGCCGACGACGCCCGTATCGACCCCGAGGTGCTCGCCCGGCTCGGCCTCAAGGTCGCCCACCCGGACGCCGCCCACCCCCTGTTGGAGAAGCTCGGCGCCCTGCCGGCGACCCCGCGCGCGGTGCTGACGACCCCGCAGGTGCGGGCCGCGGTGGCCGCCTCCCTCGACGACGAGGGCGGACTGGACTGGGAGCAGGACACGCCGGACGCGGAGGAGCTCGCCGACACCGTCCTCGCGCTCGTCCGCGACGCCGGCCTGGAGCCCGGTGACGAGCCCTGGCTCGGCTGCCTCGCGCTGCCCGACGAGGACGGGGAACCGACTCCAGCGGGCGAACTCGTCCTCCCCGGCAGCCCCTTCCACCAGGTCATGCGCGAGGACGAACTGGCCTCCGTCGACCCCGAACTGGCCGACAAGTGGGGCGAGCAGCCGCTCGCCGCCTGTGGCGTCCTCGCCAACTTCGCCCTGGTCCGCGCCACCGACGTGGTCCTCGACCCGGACGAACTGGAGCCCCGCGACGGCGACTTCGCCGAGCCGGACGACGCCGGGCTGCTCGACGCCGTCGACGTGTGGTGCGAGGACATCCTCGACCGCTTCCCGGACACGCCGGTGCCGCCGGTGGCCACCGAGCTGGTCGCCGTACGCGACCTGGACCTCGTGGACGAGGACAAGTGGCCGCAGGCCCTGGCCCTGTTGTCGAAGCCACCGCTGCGTGACGCGCTGGTCCAGCAGGTGCGGATCCTGCTGCCCGACGGCACCCACGAGGTCGTACGGCCCTACACCGCCTGGTGGTTGCGCGGGAACCCGGTGCTCGACGGGCGCCGGCCCGCCGGCCTGCTGGCCTCCGGCGGCGACCCGCTGCTGCGCGGGCTGTACGAGGAGGCCGACGCGACCGGCTTCGACGACGAACAGGTGCTGCGGGCGCTCGGCGTACGGACGTCCGTGGCCGCGCTCCTCGACGAGCCGGGCGGCGCCGCCGAACTCCTCGACCGGCTCGCCGACCCGGACCGGGAGGTCACGGGTGCCCAACTGCACGCCCTGTACGGGGCGCTGGCCGATCTGGATCCCGAGCAGGTGACCCTGCCGGACGAGCTGCGGGCCGTGGTCGACGGGCGGGTCGAGGTGGTGGACGCGGCCGACGCGGTGGTCGTCGACTCACCCGACCTGCTGCCCTTCACCGAGGGCGTCGCCCTGCTGCCCGTACGGCCCGCGCGGGCCGCCGAGCTGGCCGAGCTGTTCCAGGTGCGGCGGCTGAGCGAGTCCGTCACCGGTCAGGTCGACTCCGAGGGCACCGAACACGACGTACCGGAGCCGGTGCGGGTGCTGCTCGGGGCCGGGACCCCCCGGACCTACGTCGAACACGAGGAACTCTTCGTCGACGGCGTGGAGATCGACTGGCGCCTGACCAACGACGGCGTCCTGCACGCCGCGACCCTGGAGGGCGTCGCCGCGGGCCTCGCCTGGGCGGCGGGGCAGTGGCCCCGGCGGTTCGAGGTGGCGGCGCTGCTGGAGGATCCGTCGCGGACGGGGGAGCTGGCGCGGGATCGCTGGTTCGACTGATGCGGTGACATGGCATGACGGCGGGGCCGTCCGGCAGGACGGCCCCGCCGTCATGCCATCAGTCCGCCGTGGGGTCCAGGAAGTAGTCGTACTTCTCCAGATCGAGCGTGATACCGGTCAGCTGCAGGATGCGCTCGGCGTGCTCCCGCGTCAGGGGCACATCGCCGATGAGCTCGGTCGGTGGAATCCCCACGAGGTCCGAGAAGGCGTCTGCGCCGACCGAGGTGACGTCAATGGACGACTCGAGGAAGTCCTCGTCCTTCGGGAAGCGGGAGATGGCGAATCTCATGGGGGCACCTTCCGGGCAGGATCAGCGGGAGCGCTGGTTCGGCTGAGGCGGCGCGAGGGGGTTCTTCGAATTTCTCGCACATTTTTCTTACCAGGCGTACAACCATTCCCATGTGTCACGGATCTGATCACCTGAGTCAACAGACTCCCTGATCACTTGGGCCCCGTGCGACGACGAGCCGTAGGAACGACCACTGCCGGGGCCCCTCTCTCCACATGGAGAACACATGCGTATTCGTGCCACCGTTGCCGCCGTCTCCGGCGCCCTCGCCCTCTCCGCCGTGGCCGTGCCGGCCGCGCAGGCGGGCGACAGCCCGTCGTACAGCAAGGCCGATGTCCAGAAGGCCGTCCAGGCCGTGCAGTCGGCGTCCGGCAAGAGCGCCTTCGCCGCCGCCGCCGAGGGCGAGCCGTACGCGCTCGACCTGTCCTTCTCCGGCGTGAAGATCAACAATGGCAAGCCGATCGTGGCGGGCATCGCCAACCAGGTGACCGTGCCGGTGACGTACACGGTCACGCACGCGGCGGACATCGACCTGGACGCCTCCGACTTCCTGATGGACGTCGAGATCTACCGCGGCGCCTCCTACGCCGAGGTGGACAAGACGCTCTTCGGGGACGACTGGCCGACCTGCACGGCGACTTCGTCGACCACCGCCACCTGCAAGGGCACCATCGACGTCTACCCGGACTTCGAGCTGGTCAACGCGGACGCGGGCACCTGGAAGGCCGGCGGCTACGCCATCGACCTGAACGGTGAGGACCCGACCTCCGAGGACGTCGACTGGAGCAAGGTCGGTTACGCCGAGCAGGACGGCCTGGGCAGCACCAAGCTCCAGCGCTACTCCAAGCTGACGGTCAACGCCTCGCCGGAGCCGGTGACGAAGGGCAAGACCATCACGGTGACGGGCAAGCTGTCCCGCGCCAACTGGGAGACCCACAAGTACGCGGGTTACGCGACCCAGTCGGTGAAGCTGCAGTTCCGTAAGAAGACCTCCAGCACCTACACCACGGTCAAGACCATCAAGTCGAACTCCACGGGCAACCTGAGCACGACGGTCACGGCCTCCGCCGACGGTTACTTCCGCTACAGCTTCGCGGGTACGACCACCACCCCGGCGGTCAACGCCGCGGGTGACTTCGTCGACGTGCGATAAGCGGCAGGGCTGAGCACGGCTCAGTACGGTTGAACGCCGGCTTCGGGGCTTCCCGGGGCCGGCGTTCGGCTTTCCCCATGTAGATGTCAAACATTGCCTACGTACGGACAAAATCAGGATCGACCCGTACAACCAGGCACATGCGTCGCGGATCTGATCGCGTGAGTCAACAGACTCCTAGATCACTTCTCCCCCTGGGGAACGCACATGCGCATACGTGCCACCGTGGCCGCCGTCACCGGCGCCCTGGCTCTCTCCGCCTTCGTCGTGCCGGCCGCACAGGCCGCCGACGCCCCGTCCGGCAAGGCAGCCTTCAGCGCCGCCACCGCCGACGGGACCGCGTCCGCCGCAGCGACGCTCGACGTCACCTTCTCCAACATGAAGGTCAACAACGGCAAGAACATCGTCGTCGGCACCACCAATGTCGTCAGCGTCCCGGTGACCTACACCCTGACGCACCCCGTCGGCATGGACACCAGCGAGGACAACTTCGCCAGCGGGCCGCTCATCTACCGCGGTTCCTCGGTGACCTCCCCGAGCAACGAGATCATCAGCGACGACCCGGCGACCTGCACCACCGCGTCGTCGACCACCCTCAACTGCTCGGGCACCATCTACATCCGCCCGGCCGACGGCGACCTGACCAACGCCGACGCCGGCACCTGGAACGCGGGCGGCCTCGCCATCAACAGCGCCGGCGACACCAAGACCCAGGGCGGCCTCGGCGCCACCAAGGTCCAGCGCTACTCCAAGCTGACGGTCAACGCCGGCCCGGAGCCGGTCGCCAAGGGCAGGACCGTGACCTCCACGGGCAAGCTGTCCCGCGCCAACTGGGACGACAACGCGTACCACGGCTACACCGTCCAGCCGGTGAAGCTGCAGTTCCGCAAGGCCGGCACCAGCACGTACACCACGGTCAAGACGGTGAACTCGGACTCCTACGGCAACGTGAAGGCCACCGCCACCGCCCAGTACGACGGGTACTGGCGCTTCAGCTTCGCGGGCACCACGACGACGCCGGCGGTCAACGCCACCGGTGACTACGTCGACGTGAAGTAGTCCCCAGCCGGCTCAGGCCGGGAAGCGGCGGTCGACCACCCTCCACACCACCTCCAGGGCGACCGCCGCCACCCCCGCGATGCCGACCGCGATCCACGGCATCGTCACCCCGACCAGCTTCAGCGCGAAGAAGTCCTGCAGCCAGGGCACCACCAGCACCAGCAGGAACCCGGCGCCCATCGCCGCCACCAGCGCGATCCGCCACCAGGTGTAGGGGCGGGCGATGATCGCCAGCACCCACATCGAGACCAGGAACAGCGTCAGCGTCGCGGCACTGGTCTCGGCGTCCAGCGCACCGCTGCCCGTGTAGTGGTGCCGGGCGATCAGGTACGTCGTGAAGGTCGCCGTCGCGGCCACCACCCCGCCGGGGATCGAGTACCGCATGACCCGCCGTACGAAGTGGGGCCGCGCGCGTTCCTTGTTGGGCGCCAGCGCGAGGAAGAAGGCCGGGACGCCGATGGTGAGGGTGGACAGCAGGGTCAGGTGGCGGGGCAGGAACGGGTACTCCACCTGCCAGCACACCACCAGGACCGCCAGCAGCACCGAGTAGACCGTCTTCACCAGGAACAGGGTCGCGACCCGCGTGATGTTGCCGATGACCCGCCGGCCCTCCGCGACCACCGAGGGCAGCGTCGCGAAACTGTTGTTGAGCAGCACGATCTGCGCGACCGCCCGGGTCGCCTCGGAACCCGAGCCCATCGCCACACCGATGTCGGCGTCCTTCAGGGCCAGGACGTCGTTCACACCGTCGCCGGTCATCGCGACGGTGTGCCCGTGCGACTGCAGGGCGCCCACCATGTCGCGCTTCTGCTGCGGGGTGACCCGCCCGAACACCGTGCCGCCGTCGAGCGCCCTGGCCATGCCGTCCTGCTCGGCGGGCAGCCGGCGGGCGTCGACGGTGGTGCCGGTCAGCCCCAGCTTGCTCGCGACCGCGCCCACCGACACCGCGTTGTCCCCGGAGATGACCTTGGCGCGGACGTCCTGCTCGGCGAAGTAGCGCAGCGTGTCGGCCGCGTCCGGCCGCAGTCGCTGCTCCAGCACGACCAGGGCGGTGGGCAGGGCGCCCCGGCCCACCTCGGGGTCGTCCAGGTCACGGACGGTCCGGGCCAGCAGCAGCACCCGAAGGCCCTGTTCGTTGAGCCGCTCGGTCTCGGCGAGGGCGGGGTCGTCGGGAGCCAGGAGCACGTCGGGGGCGCCCAGCAGCCAGGTGCTGGTCTCGCCGTTCCCCTCGTTGAAGGAGGCGCCGCTGTACTTGCGGGCCGAGGAGAAGGGCAGCGACTCGGTGCAGTGCCAGTTCTCCAGGTCCGGGTAGGCGTCGATGATCGCCTGGAGGGAGGCGTTGGGGCGCGGGTCGGACTCGCCGAGCGCGCCGAGCACGTCGCGTACGTACGACTCGTCGGCGCCCTGGAGGGGGCGAAGCTCGGTGACGTCCATGCCGCCCTCGGTGAGGGTGCCCGTCTTGTCGAGGCAGACCGTGTCGACGCGGGCGAGTCCCTCGATGGCGGGGAGTTCCTGGACCAGGCACTGTT
Organism: Streptomyces resistomycificus; assembly: GCF_001514265.1. Taxonomy (GTDB): domain Bacteria; phylum Actinomycetota; class Actinomycetes; order Streptomycetales; family Streptomycetaceae; genus Streptomyces; species Streptomyces resistomycificus. Next base: position 212,065 of record NZ_KQ948992.1, read on the forward strand.
TTCGGCCAAGTCGGATGACGCCGATGGCGAAGGCGACGGAGGTGAGCAGGACCAGGCCCTCCGGGACCATCGGCACGATGCCGCCGACGGTGCGCGCTACGGAGTCCTTGAGATCGTTGTCCTTGACGAAGAGCTGGCTGATGATCAGGCCGATCGCGGTCGGGACCATCATCCACGTCACGTACTTGAGGATCGTGGAGATGCCGGAGCGCAGCTCGGAGTGGACCAGGGTGAACCGGGAGGCCTCCTCGGCGAGCTGGACGGCGTAGGCCTCGCGGCCGACCTTGGTCGCCCTGAAGGCACCGCCGCCGGCGACGACGAAGCTGCCGGACATGACCTGGTCGCCGGGTCGTTTGACGACCGGGTCGGCCTCGCCGGTGAGCAGCGACTCGTCGATCTCCAGCCCGTCGGTCTCCACGCACACGCCGTCGACCACGGCCTTGTCGCCTGGCCCGATCTCCATGACGTCATCCAGCACGATGTCGCTGGTGGCGACCTCGGAGGCGACCCCGTCCCGGCGCACGGTGGGCCGGGCCTCCCCGATCACGGCCAGCGAGTCCAGCGTCTTCTTCGCCCGCCACTCCTGGATGATGCCGATGCCGGTGTTGGCGAGGATCACGAAGCCGAACAGGCTGTCCTGGATCGGTGCGACGATCAGCATGATCACCCAGAGCACGCCGATGATCGCGTTGAACCGGGTGAAGACGTTCGCGCGGACGATCTCGACGGTGGACCGGCTGCTGCGCACCGGCACGTCGTTGACCTGCCCGCGCGCGACCCGCTCGGCGACCTCGGCCGCGGTCAGCCCGCTCGCCGCGACCGGAAGGGTCGTCGGGTGCACCGGATCCAGGTCGGCGCCCGCGTCGATGTGCGTCATGCATTCGACGGTACGTGCGGATTTGCGGCTTCACCCGCCGAGTGCGCGGAAGATCCGACCAGGGGATGAGAGGGGGCGAGGACGAGTGATGCCGTAGTACTACGGGGTCCTGGTCACTCGGCGGCAGGGGTGGACGCGTCCTCGGCCGCCGCCGCCCTCCTGATCGCCGCCTCGCGCCTGCGGACGTACCAGATGCCGATCAGGCCGAGGCCCGTTCCGGCCAGGCAGGTCCACACCCACCAGGTGTGGCCGTGGTCGTCGAACCAGCCGTAGAAGGGGAGCTGCACGAGGAAGAGGACGAACCAGAGGATCGTGCCGCCAACGACGGTGGGGACGATGGGGCCCTCCAGGGGCTCCGGCGCCTCGTGCTCGGGGGTCCACTTCTGCATGGGGACAGCTTACGAGGCGATCGGTTCTACGCGCGGAGATGGCGTCAACACGGTCATATGTTCATACTGAAACGGTTTGTGTCCGACCACTTCTCTTCGTATGAAACGCCAAAGGCGCCTGGGGGAAAGCCGCTGGTGATGAGGTTCCGCATGCCCACCTCGGCCCCTGCCAAGGTTCCCGCGCCCCAGCCGCCGGGCGGTACGCCCGCCCAGGGTGCCCTCGACCGCTTCTTCAGGATCTCCGAGCGCGGCAGCACGCTGCCCAGGGAGATCCGGGGCGGCTTCGCCACCTTCTTCGCGATGGCCTACATCATCGTGCTGAACCCGATCATTCTCGGCAGCGCGAAGGACATGTACGGGCACCAGCTCGACAACGGCCAGCTCGTCACGGCCACGGCCGTGACAGCCGCGTTCACCACGCTGCTGATGGGTGTCGTCGGCAACGTGCCGATCGCCCTCGCCGCCGGTCTGGGTGTGAACTCGGTTGTCGCGCTCCAGCTCGCTCCCCGGATGTCCTGGCCGGACGCGATGGGCATGGTCGTCCTGGCCGGCTTCATCGTCATGCTGCTGGTGGCCACGGGTCTGCGCGAGCGCGTCATGAACGCCGTGCCCTTCGGCCTGCGCAAGGCCATCTCCATCGGTATCGGCCTGTTCATCATGCTGATCGGGCTCGTCGACTCCGGCTTCGTCTCCCGGATCCCGGACGTCGCCCAGACCACCGTCCCGCTCCAGCTCGGCGCCGACGGGCACCTCAACGGCTGGCCGGTGCTCGTCTTCACCCTCGGCGCGCTGCTGACCCTGGCCCTCATCGTCCGCAAGGTGCCCGGCGCGATCCTCATCTCGATCGTCACGATGACGGTCCTCGCGGTGATCATCAACGCCGTCGCCACGATCCCCACCTGGGGTCTGACCACCCCGAAGTGGCCCGGCAACCCCGTCGCCACCCCCGACTTCGGCCTGATCGGCGAGGTCAGCCTCTTCGGCGGCTTCTCCAAGGTCGGCGTGCTGACCGGCATCCTGTTCGTCTTCACCGTGCTGCTGTCGTGCTTCTTCGACGCGATGGGCACGATCATGGGCGTCAGCGACGAGGCCAAGCTGACCGACGCGCAGGGCCAGATGCCCGGCATCAACAAGGTCCTCTTCGTCGACGGTCTCGCCGTCGCCGCGGGCGGCGCCAGCTCGTCCTCCGCCACCACCGCCTTCGTGGAGTCCACGGCCGGCGTCGGCGAGGGTGCCCGCACCGGTTTCGCGAACGTCGTCACCGGCGGCCTCTTCACCGTGGCGCTGTTCCTCACGCCGGTCGCCACGATGGTCCCGTCCCAGGCGGCCACCCCGGCCCTGCTCGCGGTCGGCTTCCTGATCCTGGCCGGCTCGGTCAGGGAGATCGACTGGGCCGACCACACCATCGCCGTCCCGGCCTTCGTCACGATGGTGATGATGCCGTTCACCTACTCGATCACCAACGGCATCGGCATGGGCTTCATCACCTTCGTGGTGCTGCGCCTGGCGGCCGGCCGGAGCAGGGAGATCCCGGCCGCGATGTACGTCGTGTCAGCCGTGTTCGCCTTCTACTACCTGATGCCGGCGCTGGGGCTGACCTGAGCGGCGCTCAGGTGACCCCGTAGAACTTCTCCGTCTCCGCGACGGCGGTCTGGAACCGCTCGTCGAAGTCGTCGCGAACGAGCGTCCGGACCACGTAGTCCTGGACGCTCATTCCCCTTTTCGCCGCATGGTCCCGGAGCCGCTCGAGCAGCTCCCCGTCTATCCGCAGGCTGAGCACGCTGGTCCCCATGGACCGAGGGTCGCTGGCGCATGCGGGGCGGCGTTCACTTTCCGCCGTCGACTCACTCGTACGGGTGATGATCGGGTTTCGGTGGCAGGTCTCACGGGAATCCGCGTGCGTGCCAGCTTGTTTAGCCAGGGTAATGAGTTACGCTAAGGAGATGCCGGACCTTACCCATGGCGACGACGCTGCCGCCGTGAACTCCCTTCGCTCCGCCGTGATGCGGCTGTCCCGTCGGCTCAAGCACCAGCGGGTCGACGAGTCGCTGAGCCCGACCGAGATGTCGGTGCTCGGCACCCTGTCCCTCTGTGGCAAGGCCACCCCGGGCGAGCTCGCCCGCAAGGAGCACGTCCAGCCGCCGTCGATGACCCGGATCGTGGCGCTGCTGGAGGCCAAGGGCCTGGTCCGCCTCGAACCGCACCCCGAGGACCGGCGCCAGAAGGTCGTCACCAAGACCGAACAGGCCGAGGCCATGCTGGCGGAGAGCCGCGCCAAGCGGAACGCCTTCCTGGCCACCCTGGTCGACGGCCTGGACGAGGACGAGTGGGCCAAACTGCGCGCCGCCGCCCCCGTGCTGGAGAAGCTCGCACACCTGTAAGCGCCCCTGAGGCGAACGAACAGTCAAAGAGGAGGCGAATCCTTTTGAGTACGGGATCCGGAGCAGACTCCAACCCCGCACCGACCACCCACGACTCCCTGTCCACCACCAAGCGCTCGTCCATGTTCAGCTCCCTGACCGTCCGGAACTACCGCCTCTTCTTCATGGGCCAGGTCGTCTCCAACGTCGGCACCTGGATGCAGCGCATCGCCCAGGACTGGCTGGTCCTCAGCCTCACCGGCTCCGCGACCGCCGTCGGCGTCACGACGGCCCTGCAGTTCCTGCCGATGCTGCTCTTCGGCCTCTACGGCGGCGTCCTCGTCGACCGACTCCCCAAGCGCGGCGCGCTCCTGGTCACCCAGTCCGCGATGGGCGCCACCGGCGTCGCACTCGCCGTCCTCACCCTGAGCGGGAACGTCCAGGTCTGGCACGTCTACCTCGCCGCCTTCGCCGTGGGTCTCGCGACCGTCGTCGACAACCCGGCCCGCCAGTCCTTCGTCTCCGAGATGGTCGGCCCCGACCAACTGCAGAACGCGGTCAGCCTGAACTCCGCGAACTTCCAGTCGGCCCGGCTCGTCGGCCCCGCCGTCGCGGGCGTCATGATCACCGGCGTCGGCACCGGCTGGGCGTTCCTCGCCAACGGCCTGTCCTTCGTCGCCCCCATCGCCGGGCTGCTGCTGATGCGCGCGCGTGACCTGTACGCCGTCGAGCGGGCCCCGCGCGGCAAGGGACAGCTGCGGGAGGGCCTGCAGTACGTGGCCGGGCGCCCCGAGCTGATCTGGACCATCGTCCTGGTCGGGTTCGTCAGCACCTTCGGCTTCAACTTCCCCGTGTACCTCTCGGCCTTCGCCGACGACGTCTTCCACGCCGGAGCGGGCTCCTACAGCCTCTTCAACACGCTGATGGCGGTCGGCTCCCTGGCGGGCGCCCTGCTCGCCGCCCGGCGCGGCACGGCCCGGATGCGGGTCCTGGTCGTGGGAGCGGTGGCCTTCGGCGCGCTGGAGATCGTGGCCGCGTTCGCCCCCTCCCTGTGGCTGTTCGCCCTGCTGATGGCACCGATCGGGATGTTCGGCATGACGGTCAACGTCACCGCCAACAGCAGCGTCCAGCTGAGCACCGACCCGGCCATGCGGGGCCGCGTGATGGCTCTCTACATGATGGTGTTCATGGGCGGCGCGCCGCTGGGCGCGCCGATCGCCGGCTGGATCACGGACGCGTACGGCGTCCGGGCGGGCCTCGCGGTGGGCGGCGCGATCGCCGCGGCGGCCGCCGTCACCATCGGCCTGGTCCTGGCCCGCGTCGGCAACCTGCGGCTGTCGGTGGGCTGGAACCGTGGTCATCCGCACGTGCGGTTCGTGCCGCGGGAGCGGGAGCAGTTGGCTGCGGCGGCCTGAGCGGGGTGTGCCTGCGGCGGCCTGTTCGGGTTCGGTGGGGGTGCGCGTCGCGCCTTGGGTTCGGGGGTGGGTCGGGGACGTGTCGGGGGGTGTCCGTCCTCGGAACGTCGCGGAATCGGTCGGTCATAGAGGTGCTCGTGTTGACGCGACAACCGCTGCGGGCGGGCACCCCCCGACACGTCCCCTTCCCGCCGTGGGCGGCTGCGGCTTTTCAGCCCGTCCGGCGTTTGAGGACGAGGCCCGTTCAGGGGCGAAATGGGGGTCTGGGGGCGGCAGCCCCCAGGGGCGGTCACTTCTGGCCTACCGAGTCGGGTGGTGGGTGGGCATAGGCCCCGGGGGCTGGGGGCGCAGCCCCCCGGTGCCTCCGCGGCTACAGCCTCCGGGCCAGTACCTGGCCCGGCCAGTTGTTCGTTGCCGTGTAGGTGTCCGTGCGGACGAAGCCGTTGGACTCGTAGTAGCGGACGAGTTTGCCGTCGGCGCCCGCGTAGCAGTCCACCCGCAGCAGCGAGACGCCCGCCCGGCGGGTCTCCTCGGCGGCGTGTGCGAGCAGGGCGCTGCCCGCGCCGTGGCCCTTGAAGCGGCGGTCGGAGGCGAGCCAGTGGATGTAGCGCTCGGGCTCGCCGGGCGGCGGGAGGTGGGACAGGTAGGCGCCGGGCGCGTCGGTGAGGGTGAGGGTGGCCGCCGGGACACCGCCGATCTCGGCCAGGTAGGCCGCGCCCTCGCCCATGTACCGGACGACCGACTCGACCACCTTCGGTTTCTGCGACAGGGGCTTGGTCCCCCACTGTTCGGTGCGCCCCTGCGCGACCAGCCATTCCGCACTGCTGTCCAGCATGCCGAGTATCGCGGGGACGTCGTCGGCCCCGCACTCCCTGATCCTGATCGTCTCCATCGCCTCATGGTGACAGGCTGGAGCGCATGAGACTCTTCGCCGCCGTGCTTCCCCCGGAGGATGTCGCCCACGAACTCGCCCTGGAAGTGGCCGAGTTGCGGAAACTTCCCGGCGCGGACGGCCTGCGGTGGACCGGCCGGCCCGGCTGGCACTTCACGCTCGCCTTCTACGGCGAGGTCGACGAGGACGTCGTACCGGAACTGTCCGCGCGGCTGGAACGGGCGGCCCACCGCACCGCCCCCTTCCCGCTCGCCGTGCGCGGCGGAGGGCAGTTCGGGCACGGACGCGCCCTGTGGGCCGGCGCCGAGGGCGACCTGCCCGCGCTGCGGCTGCTCGCCGACCGGGCGGAGGCGGCGGCGCGCAAGGCGGGCGTGGCGATGGGGGAGCACCGCCGGTACAAGGCCCACCTGACGGTCGCCCGCAGCCGGGAGGGCATCGACGTGCGGCCCTACCTGGAGACCCTGGAGCCTCTCAGGACCCGTACCTGGACGGTCGACGAGCTGGTGCTGGTGCGCAGCAACCTGCCGAGGTCGGGAGTCCCGGGAGAACAGCCGCGCTATGAGGCGGTCGCCGGTTGGCCGCTCGGGGCGGCCGGTTAGGCTCGAAGGCGTGGACCCGAAAACCCGGAACCGGATCATGGCCGGTGCGCTTGTGTTGATGTTCGTCGTGGTGGCGCTGGCGGCGGCCGTCGGCAGGTAACGAGGACCGGTCCGGCCGGCGCCGGCAGGCGCCGGCCGGATGGCTCACCAGGCGAACGCCTCCGGCGACGGTCCCGGACCCGGGAAGATGTCGTCCAGGCCGGCCAGCAGTTCCTCGTCGAGCTCCAGCTCGACCGCGCGCACCGCGGAGTCGAGCTGCTCGGCGGTGCGCGGGCCGACGATCGGGCCCGTCACACCGGGCCGGGTGAGCAGCCAGGCCAGGGCGGCCTCGCCGGGCTCGATCCCGTGCTTCTCGAGCAGGTCCTCGTACGCCTGGAGCTGCGCGCGTACGGCGGGGTTCGCGAGCGAGTCGGCCGCCCGACCGGAGGCACGCCGGCCGCCCTCGACCTCCTTCTTGATCACGCCGCCGAGCAGGCCGCCCTGCAGCGGGGACCAGGGGATGATCCCGACGCCGTACTCCCGCGCGGCCGGGATGACCTCCATCTCGGCGCGGCGCTCGACGAGGTTGTAGAGGCACTGCTCGCTGACGAGGCCGATCGTGCCGGAGCGGCGGGCGGCGATCTCGTTGGCCTGGGCGATCTTGTATCCGGGGAAGTTGGAGGACCCGACGTAGAGGATCTTGCCCTGCTGGACGAGGGTGTCGATCGCCTGCCAGATCTCCTCGAAGGGCGTGGCCCGGTCGACGTGGTGGAACTGGTAGAGGTCGATGTGGTCGGTCCGCAGCCGCTTCAGGCTGGCGTCGACCGCGCGCCGGATGTTGAGGGCGGAGAGCTTGTCGTGGTTCGGCCAGGCGTCGCCGTCGGCGGCCATGTTGCCGTACATCTTGGTGGCGATGACGACCTTGTCGCGGTGGGCGGCGCTCTTGGCGAACCAGTTGCCGATGATCTCCTCGGTACGGCCCTTGTTCTCGCCCCACCCGTAGACGTTCGCCGTGTCGAAGAAGTTGATGCCGGCGTCCAGCGCCGCGTCCATGATCGCGTGACTGTCCGCCTCGTCGGTCTGCGGACCGAAGTTCATGGTGCCGAGCACCAGGCGGCTGACCTTGAGTCCCGTGCGTCCGAGCTGCGTGTACTTCATGGTCCTCAAGCCAACGACGTGGAGTGTGCTCTATGCAAGCTCAGCAGTCCTCGTAGGGCCGGCCGAGGCCCCAGCCCTGGTGCATCGCGTCGGCGAAGGCGGCGGCGATCTTGTGTTCGCCTCGGGCGTTGGGGTGCGTGCCGTCGTAGGTGTCGAGGTCGATGTCGTACGACGGCGGGGTGGAGGCGAGGAGCAGCGGGGAGCGGGGCTCGTCGAGGTCGGCGGCCGTCTTGGCCAGGAGCTCGTTGAAGCGGTCGACCTGGGTGGCGAAGGGGGCGTCCGAGCGGGCCCGGACGTTCGGGATCACCGGCAGCAGGACCATCCGCACCCGCGGGTCGGCCGCGCGGGCCCCGGCGATGAAGGCGCGGGCGTTGTCGGCGGTCTGTTCGGCGTTCGTGTAGAAGCCCAGGTCGATCAGGCCGAGGGAGACCAGGAGGATGTCGGCCCGGTTGCCGCGCACCGCCTCGCCGATCAGCGGCGCCATGTGCAGCCAGCCCTCGCCCCAGCCGGCCAGGTGGGCACGCGGGAAGTCGGGCTCGGCGTACGCGTACGAGGTGGGGGCGTCCGCCACCTTGTCGTACAGCGTCTCGCGGGGTCCGACCAGGGTGAACGGACCGCCGTACGTCGTGCACAGGTGCCGCCACAGCCGGTGCCGCCAGGTGTGTTCACCGGTGCTTCCGATGGTCATCGAGTCGCCGACCGGCATGATCCTGAGCATCCGCTCATGATGGACGATCACGGGGGCGGGTGGGGTGTGAAGCCCGCCACCCGTCCGCGAACGCCGGGCCGGGATGGCAGGCTTGGGGGATGCGTCGCTCTCTCGGGTTCCTGGCCGCGGGTCTTCTCGTCGGCGTGCTCGCCGTGCCCTCGGCAGCCGCTGACGGCGACCAGGGGTTCTCCATCACCGACCCCCGGATCACCGAGTCGAGCGGGCTGGCCGCCTCGCGGCAGCATCCCGGCGTCTACTGGACGCACAACGACAGCGACGACGGGCCGTACCTCTACGCCGTCGACAGCGCCACCGGCAAGACCGTCGCCACCGTCACCCTCACCGGCGTGGGCACCCCCCGGGACGTCGAGGCGATCTCCATAGGCCCCGACAACCAGATCTACGTCGGGGACATCGGGGACAACGACGGGGTCACCTGGTCCTATGTGTGGATCTACCGGCTGGCCGAGCCCAAGGTGCTGAAGGACCAGACGATCCGGGCCACCCAGTACGTGGTGAAGTACGAGGACGGTTCCCGCGACGCGGAGTCCCTCGTCGTGGACCCCGACACCGGGCGGACGTACATCATCGACAAGAACGAGGAAGGCGGACACCTCTACGAGGGGCCCGCCGACCTCTCCGCCTCCGGCACCAACGTCTTCCGGCGGGCCGGTGCCGTCGATATGTGGGCCACCGACGCGGCCCTCTCGCCGGACGGCGAACAGCTCGCCGTGCGCGGCTACTTCGGTGGTGTCTGGTACGACTGGAACGGCGGGAAGATCAAGCGCGGGGGGCGGCTGAGCGTGCCCCTGCAGGGGCAGGGCGAGTCGGTCAGCTACTCCGCCGACGGTACGAAGCTGATGTACGGCAGCGAGGGCGCCGACAGCCCGGTGACGGCCGAGGACGTGCCCGGCGGTGGGTCCGACTCGGCGTCGGGGCAGGGGAGTTCGGGTTCCTCGGACTCCTCGGACACCGGGGCCGGCTCCGAGGGCAACCTCAAGGTCGGTGCCCTGGCCGTGGTGGTGGCCTGCGCCGCCCTGTTCGGGTTCCGGCGGCTGCGCCGCAGGCGCTGAGGCCGCAGGCGCTGAGGCCGGGGGCGGCCGGCGCGTACCCGCGTGGGGAGCGGGTGTGGGGAGCAGGGGTGGCGCCGGTGGGTTTCCGGCGGCCGGGGCGCGGGCGCTGAGGCCGTGGGGGCGGCCGGCGCGTCCCCGTCTGCGCGGCGGATGTGTCGCGTCGAGCGGGGTGACGCCGGTCAGGTCTGTGCGTGGCGTTGTGACACGAGGACCTCGAGGCCGTCCAGGATCCGTTGCAGCCCGAACTCGAAGTGGTCGAAGTCGGGGCCGAAGGTGTCCTCGGAGAGCCCGGCCAGCAGGGGGTAGCGGCCCGACGTCATGATCTTCTCCAGCGTGGGTGCCTGGGCCGCCCAGAACTCCGCGTCCGTGAGGCCCGTGCGGCGCTCCGCCTCCTCCTGGTGCACCTGGGTGCGTGCGGCGCCGACGACATAGCCGTCGATCAGGATGATCGCCGAGACCAGTTCGGGGTCGCGCAGCCCCATCGGCTTGATCCGGGTCAGCACCTTCTCCATGCCGTCGATGGCACTGGGGCCGAGCAGCGGGCGGGACTGGTTGACCTGGAGCAGCCAGGGGTGGCGTCGGTAGAGGGCGAGGGTGGCGCGGGCCAGGGCCTCCAGGGCGGCGCGCCAGCCCTCGTCGCCGAGGTCGGCGGGGTTGTCGGAGGGCCGCTGGACGCGGTCCAGCATCAGGTCGAGCAGCTCTGCCTTGCCGGGCACGTACCGGTACAGGGACATGGTGCCGGTGCCGAGCTCGGTGGCGATCCGGCGCATGGACACCGACTCAAGCCCGTCCTCGTCCGCGACCCGGACCGCGGTGTCCACGATGCGGTCCAGGGTCAGGGCGGGTTTGGGGCCGCGGCTGGGGCGTCTTCCGGTGTCCCACAGCAGTTCGAGCGTGCGCGCGATGTCGCCGCTGCCGCTGGTGTCCGTACTGCCCTTGCCGCTCGTCATGGGACTCAGCTTAGGTCCTCGGAAAAAAACTGAGTACGGCGTACTCTAAATCGGGTACGGTGTACTCAGTTACCGAGAAGGGGGACCCATGACTGACGGATACGCGGTGCGGGCCGAGGCCCTGGAGAAGCGCTACGGCGAGAAACGCGCCCTCGACGGTTTCGATCTGACCGTCCGCGAGGGCACCGTGCACGGCCTGCTCGGGCCGAACGGCGCCGGCAAGACCACCGCGGTCCGCATCCTGTCCACGCTGCTCCGGCTGGACGGCGGGCACGCGACGGTGGCCGGTCTCGACGTGGTCCGCCACTCGGGCGAGGTCCGCGCCCGGATCGGACTCACCGGGCAGTACGCGGCGGTGGACGAGGTGCTCACCGGCCGGCAGAACCTGGAGATGTTCGGCCGCCTGTTCCACCTGGGCGGCAGGCGGGCCAGACTGCGGGCCGTCGAACTCCTCGACCAGTTCGACCTGACCGACGCCGCCGACAAGGGCGTTGGCAAGTACAGCGGTGGCATGCGGCGCCGGCTCGACCTCGCCGCCTCGATGATCCTGGCGCCTGCCGTCCTCTTCCTCGACGAGCCGACGACGGGACTCGACCCCCGAAGCCGCGGCGAGGTCTGGGAGTCCGTGCGGGCGTTGGTGGCGGGCGGCACCACCGTGCTGCTGACCACGCAGTACCTGGAAGAGGCGGACAAGCTGGCCTCCCATATCACCGTCATCGACCAGGGGCGGGCCATCGCCGACGACACCCCGGACGGGCTGAAGAACCGGATCGGCGGCGACCGTATCGAGGTGGTGGTCGCCGAGCGGTCCGACATCGCGCGGGTGGTGAAGGTCGTCGCCCGGGTCTCGGACGGCGAACCCGAGTCGGACGAGACGGAGTTGCGCGTCCACGCCCCCGTCGCCGACCGGGTCGCCGCTCTCACCGACGTGGCGCGCACGCTCCAGGACGAGGGCGTGCGGGTCGAGGACATCGGGCTGCGCAGGCCGAGCCTCGACGACGTCTTCCTGCGCCTGACCGGACACCGTACGGACGTGTCGGAACCGAAGGAGGCCGCCGCATGAGCGCCGTGGACCTGACCGGCCAGGACTCGCGTGGCCGCGTGTACTGGCTGCTCGCCGACGTGTGGAACATCGTCCGCCGCGGCCTGACCCACTACCAGCGCCAGCCCGTCAACATCGCCTGGCAGCTGGGCTTCCCGATCCTGTCGGTCCTGCTGTACGGCTATGTCTTCGGCAGTGCGATGAAGGTGCCCGGCGGAGGGGACTACAAGGACTTCCTGATGCCCGGGATGTTCGTGATGACGATGGCCTTCGGCTTCATCAACACCGCCACCCTCGTCGTCTACGACTCCACCAAGGGGGTCATCGACCGGTTCCGTTCCATGCCGATGGCCTCGTCCGCGGTGGTCGCCGGGCGGGGGATCACCGATCTGATCGCCGCCTGCGCGGAGTTGGCGATCATGATGCTGACGGCGGTCGCGATGGGCTGGCGGCCGGACGGCGGGCTCGGCTTCCTCGCCGCGTTCGGACTGCTGCTGTGGCTGCGGTTCGCGCTGATCTGGATCGGGGTGTGGCTGGGCCTCATGGTCCCCAACCCGGAGGCGGCGGGCGGGCTGTTCGCGGTCGCCTTCCCGCTGACGATGATCTCCAGCATCTTCGTCGCGCCCCAGCTGATGCCCGACTGGCTCGGCACGGTGGCCGCCTGGAACCCGATCTCGTCCACGGCGGCGGCCACCCGCGAGCTGTTCGGCACACCGGTCGGCGGTGGCGACTCCTGGGTGGAGCAGCACTCACTGCTGATGGCCGGCGTGTGGCCGGTGGTGCTGACGGCGATCTTCCTGCCGCTGGCGGTGCGGAGGTTCCGGAAGCTGAGCCGATAGCGTCGCGTGTCTTGACGTGTCCATGCGACCTGACTTCCATGGGAGGTGCGGGGAGTGGGAGCGCTCCCACTGGATTCCGGGCCCGCGCCTCCCGAGAGGAAGCAGCGACATGTTCCGCACCTTGCGAAGAGCGCTGTGCGCGGCCGCCGCGGCGCTCCTGCTGCCCCTGTTGCCGATGACCGGCGCCCAGCCGGCCCACGCGGCGGAGCCCGGCGCCGGCTACTGGCACACCAACGGCCGTCAGATCCTGGACGCGGCGGGCCAGTCGGTCCGGATCGCCGGGATCAACTGGTTCGGCTTCGAGACCTCCAACAACGTCACCCACGGCCTCTGGGCCCGCGACTACAAGAGCATGATCGACCAAATGAGGTCGCTGGGTTACAACACCGTCCGCATCCCGTTCAGCGACGACATCTTCAAGAGCTCCACGGTCCCCAACAGCATCGACTTCTCGGGCGGCAAGAACGCCGACCTGCGGGGGCTGAACTCCCTCCAGATACTGGACAAGATCGTCTCGTACGCCGGTCAGGGCGGCCTGAAGATCGTCCTCGACCGGCATCGCCCGGACGCGGCCGGCCAGTCGGCACTCTGGTACACCGCGGCGGTCCCCGAGTCGACCTGGATCACCAACCTCAAGGCCCTGGCCACCCGCTACAAGGGCAACCCCACCGTCATCGGCATCGACCTGCACAACGAGCCCCACGACCCCGCCTGCTGGGGCTGCGGCGACACCACGAGGGACTGGCGGCTGGCCGCCGAGCGGGCCGGCAACGCCGTGCTCTCCGTCAACCCCGAGCTGCTGATCTTCGTCGAGGGCGTGCAGACCTTCAACGGCGTCTCCGGCTGGTGGGGCGGCAACCTGATGGGCGTCGCCGAGTACCCCGTACGCCTCGACGTGCCGAACCGGATCGTGTACTCGGCCCACGACTACGCCACCAGCGTGGCCCAGCAGAGCTGGTTCAGCGACCCGTCCTTCCCGGACAACATGCCGGGGATCTGGGACAGGTACTGGGGCTACATCTTCAAGCAGAACATCGCGCCGGTGTGGGTCGGCGAGTTCGGCACCACCCTCCAGTCCACCGTGGACCAGAAGTGGCTGGCCGCACTCGTGAGTTACCTGCGGCCCACGTCGACGTACGGCAACGACTCCTTCCACTGGACCTTCTGGTCCTGGAACCCCAACTCCGGTGACACCGGAGGGATCCTGAAGGACGACTGGCAGTCCGTGGACACGGTGAAGGACGGATACCTGACGAGCGTCAAGGCGCCGGGATTCCCGGCCGGGGGAGGCGGTCCTTCCGACCCCACCGACCCCGGCGGGGGCACGGCCGCCTGCACCGCCGCCTACACCGTCAGCAGCGACTGGGGCAGCGGCTTCAACGCCGAGGTGAAGGTGACCAACTCGGGCACGACCCCGCTCACGTCCTGGAAGGTGACGTGGAGCTGGCCGGGCGCCCAGAAGGTCACCAGCATGTGGAACGCCACGTACACGCAGAGCGGGGCGAGCGTGACCGCCGCGAACGCCGCTCACAACGGGGCGGTCGCGGTGGGCGGCTCCGCGAGCCTCGGGTTCGGCGGCGCGCCCGGGGGCGGGGGTGTGCCGGCGGTGACGTGCACGGCCACGTGACCCGTTCGGCGGCCTGATCGGTGGCCGCACGAGATGAGGGCGCCCGGCGTTCGCCGGGCGCCCTCATCCTCGTACCGGAACGGTCAGAGCTTCTCGATCACGTAGTCGACGCACTTCGTCAGCGCCTCGACGTCCGCCGGGTCGATCGCCGGGAACATGGCGACGCGCAGCTGGTTGCGGCCGAGCTTGCGGTAGGGCTCGGTGTCGACGACGCCGTTGGCGCGCAGCACCTTGGCGACGGCGGCGGCGTCGATCTCGTCCGAGAAGTCGATCGTGCCGATGACCTGCGAACGCCTGGCCGGGTCGGTGACGAACGGGGTCGCGTACTTGGACTCGTCCGCCCAGCCGTACAGGCGGGTCGAGGAGTCCTTCGTCCGGCCCGTGGACCAGGCCAGGCCGCCCTGGCCGTTGATCCACTCCAGCTGGTCGTTCAGCAGGAAGAGGGTCGCGAGGGCCGGGGTGTTGTACGTCTGGTTCTTGCGGGAGTTGTCGATCGCCGTCGGCAGGCTGAAGAACTCCGGGACGTGACGGCCGGACGCGTGGATCCGCTCGGCGCGCTCGATCGCCGCCGGGGAGAACACGCCGATCCACAGGCCGCCGTCGGAGGCGAAGGACTTCTGCGGGGCGAAGTAGTAGACGTCGGTCTCGGCGATGTCGACCGGGAGGCCGCCCGCGCCGGAGGTGGCGTCCACCAGGACGAGGGAGCCCTCGTCGGCGCCGTGTACCCGCTTGATCGGGGCGGCGACACCGGTGGAGGTCTCGTTGTGGGTGAAGGCGTACACGTCGACGCCCGCCTCGGCCCGCGGATCCGGGTGGGTGCCCGGGTCGGAGGAGATGACGGTGGGCTCGGCGAGCCAGGGGGCGAGCTTGGACGCCTTGGCGAACTTGGAGGAGAACTCGCCGAAGTTGAGGTGCTGCGACTTGTTCTCGATCAGGCCGTGGGTCGCGACGTCCCAGAAGGCGGTGGAGCCGCCGTTGCCGAGGACCACCTCGTAGCCCTCGGGGAGCTGGAACAGCTCGGAGATGCCCTCGCGGACCTTGCCGACCAGGTTCTTGACCGGTGCCTGGCGGTGAGAGGTGCCCATGAGGGACGTACCGGTGGAGGCGAGTGCGTCCAGCGCCTCCGTCCGCACCTTGGAGGGTCCCGCGCCGAAACGTCCGTCCGCGGGCTTGATGTCAGAAGGAATCTGGATCTCAGCCACGGAAGGGAGCGTAGCCGCTGGGGGAAACCTGGTCGAAACGAAGTCCGTCGGCTGAGACGGCGTTTTGGTTTGCTGGACGCATGACAGATCTAGAGGCCGGGCTGCGCGCGGTCGTCCGGGGTGAGGTCGGTTTCGACGTCACCTCCCGGGCGCTGGTCACCATGGACGCCTCCAACTACCGGCGGGTCCCGCTGGGCGTGGTCGCCCCGCGGGACGCCGACGACGTGGCGGCGGCGCTGGCGGTGTGCCGGGAGCACGGTGTGCCCGTGGTGGCACGCGGCGGCGGAACGTCGATCGCCGGGCAGGCGACGGGGACGGGCGTGGTCCTGGACTTCACCCGGCACATGAACCGGCTGCTGTCCCTCGACCCCGCCGCGGGCACCGCGGTCGTGCAGCCCGGGCTGGTCCTCGACCGGCTCCAGGAGGCCGCCGCCCCGCACGGACTGCGCTTCGGACCCGACCCCTCCACCCACAGCCGCTGCACGCTCGGCGGAATGATCGGCAACAACTCGTGCGGCTCCCACTCGGTGGCGTGGGGGACGACGGCGGACAGCGTCCGGGAGCTGTCGGTGGTCACCGCGCGCGGTGACCGGCTGCGGCTCGGGCAGGAGTGGGCCGGGGCGCCGGAGGGGCTGCGGGCGCTGGTTGAGGGGGACCTGGCGCGGTTGCGCACCGGCTTCCCCGAGCTGCCCCGCCGTATCTCCGGCTACGCCCTGGACGCGCTGCTGCCCGAGAAGGGCGCCGACGTCGCCCGGTCCTTCTGCGGCTCGGAGGGCACGCTGGGCATCCTGACGGAGGCGGTCGTACGGCTGGTCGAGGCCCCGCGCGCGCGTGCCCTGGCCGTGCTCGCCTACGCCGACGAGAGCGCGGCCGCGGAGGCGGCGGCGGGCCTGCTGCCGTTCGGGCCGCTGACCGTGGAGGGCATGGCGGCGGACCTGGTGCCGACGGACGCTGACCTGCCGCGCGGCGGGGCCTGGCTGTTCGTGGAGACCGGCGGGGCGACGGAGGCGGAGGCACGCGCGCGTGCGGAGACGATCGTGCGCGCGGCCGACGTCCTGGACGCCCTGGTCGTGACGGACCCGGCCGGACAGCGCGCCCTGTGGCGCGTCCGGGAGGACGCGAGCGGCACGGCGACCCGGATGCCGGACGGCTCCGAGGCGTGGCCCGGCTGGGAGGACTGCGCGGTGCCGCCGGCCCGGCTGGGCGCGTACCTGCGCGACTTCAGAGGGCTCCTCGGGTCGCACGGGCTGCGCGGCACGCCGTACGGGCACTTCGGCGACGGCTGCATCCACGTCCGTATCGACTTCGACCTGCTGACGGACCCGGGTGTGGCCCGCTTCCGCCGCTTCTCGGAGGACCTCGCCGACCTGGTCGTCGCCCACGGCGGCTCGCTGTCCGGCGAACACGGCGACGGACAGGCCCGGGCGGAGCTGCTGCCGCGCATGTACGGCGGTGAGCTGGTGGGGCTGTTCGAGCGGGCGAAGGCGGTCTGGGACCCTGACGACCTGCTCAACCCGGGCATGCTGGTCCGCCCGGCCCCGCTGGACACCAACCTCCGCTTCTCCGTGCTCCCCCGCGGCGGCCCGGTCGACGTGGCCTTCGGCTACCCGACGGACGGCGGCGACTTCTCGGCGGCCGTGCGCCGGTGTGTCGGGGTCGCGAAGTGCCGCACAACCCCGGCGTCGGGCTCCGCCGTCATGTGCCCGTCCTTCCGGGCGACCGGAGAGGAGGAACACTCCACGCGCGGGCGTGCCCGGCTGCTGCACGAGATGCTCGCGGGCGAGCTGGTGACGGACGGCTGGCGGTCGACGGAGGTCCGGGACGCCCTCGACCTGTGTCTGTCCTGCAAGGGCTGCCGCTCCGACTGTCCGGTCGGGGTCGACATGGCCACGTACAAGGCGGAGTTCCTCCACCACCACTACGCGGGGCGGCGGCGTCCGGCGGCCCACTACAGCATGGGTCTGCTTCCGGTGTGGCTGCGCGCGGTGGCCCGGCTGCGGGCGGGGGCGGCGGTCAACGCGCTCGTCTCGCTGCGGCCGCTCGCCCGGGCGGCGAAACGGCTGGGCGGGATCGCGGCGGAGCGTCGTATCCCCCGGCTGGCGACGGAGCCGTTCAGCCGGTGGTGGAGGCGGCGGCGCACGTCCCCCTCCGGCAGCGGCGCGCTGGTCGTGCTGTGGCCCGACACCTTCACCGAGTACCTGTCGCCGTCCGTGGGCCGGGCGGCCGTACGCGTGCTGGAGGCGGCGGGCCTGCGGGTGGCGCTCCCGCCGACGCTGCGGCTGCCGGGGCCGCGGATCGCCGACGGCACCTCGGCCGTCGTGAACCCCCTCACGCTCCTCGGGGGCCGCGGGCGGGTCTGCTGCGGCCTGACCTACGTCTCCACCGGCCAACTGGACCGCGCCCGTACGGTCCTGCGCCGCACCCTCGACCTCATGGCCCCGGTGCTGGCGGGGGACACCCCGGTCGTCGTCCTGGAACCCAGCTGCGCCGCCGCCCTCCGCACCGACCTCCCGGAGCTCCTGCACGACGACCCGCGCGCCCGCCTCCTCGCCGACCGGGTCCTCACCTTCGCCGAGGCGCTGGAACGCCTGGCCCCTGACTGGACCCCGCCCGTGCTCGACCGCCCGGTCGTCGGCCAGACCCACTGTCACCAGCACGCGGTGCTCGGCGACACGGCCGATCGCCGACTGCGTTCCGTGGCCGGCCTCTTCGGCGAACTGGCCGGCGGCTGCTGCGGCCTCGCCGGTGACTTCGGCTTCGAGAAGGGCCACTTCGAGGTGTCGGCCGCCTGCGCGGAGGAGCAACTCCTCCCGGCGGTACGGGAGGCGGAGGCGGGCGACGGGACGACGGTGGTCCTGGCGGACGGCTTCTCCTGCCGGACGCAGCTGGAGCAGCTGGCGGGGGTGCGGGGGTGGCATGTGGCGGAGGTACTGGCGGCGGGGCTGGACGAGGACGGGCCGCGGGAGCGCGGCCTGGAGAAGCGTGGGCCGCAGGAGCGCGGGTGAGGGGAACCCAGGTGATCGGAGGGAGGGCGAGGGAGATCCCGGCGTGACCGGCGCGTGCCGGTGGGCGGGGGCGCGGAAGTTCGTAGTCTGCAGACCCCCGCCAGCGTCAAGGAGTCCAGCGCATGACCCTCCGCATCCGGCCCATCTCCCGCGACGAACACCTCGCCTTCGTGGCGGCCCGCCGCTCCGCCAGCCACATGCAGGTCCCCTCCTGGGGTGACGTGAAGCCGGACTGGCGGGCGGAGAGCCTCGGGTGGTTCGACGAGGAGGGGCGGCAGGCGGGAGCGGGGCTGGTGCTGCTGCGGCCGGTGCCGAAGGTGCGGAAGTACCTCGCCTATCTGCCCGAGGGGCCGTTGATCGACTGGTACGCGGCCGATCTGTGCGACCGCTGGCTGGACCCGCTGCTCGGGTACCTCAAGGGGCGGGGCGCCTTCTCGGTGCGGATGGGCCCGCCCGTCGTCGTCCGCCGGTGGAGCGCCGACGCGGTCAAGGCGGCGATCGCCGACCCGGCGGCGCGGCGGCTGCGGGACGCGGAGGCGACGTCGTGCGAGGCGGGTGCCCTCGACGTGGCGGACCGGCTGCGGCACGGCGGCTGGCGGCAGACCGAACCCGGCGGCGAGGACGGCTTCGCGGCCGGACAACCGCGGTACGTCTTCCAGGTCCCGTTCGCGGGAAGATCGCTGGAGGACGTCCAGCGCGGCCTCAACCAGCAGTGGCGGCGCAACATCAAGAAGGCGGAGAAGGCCGGCGTGAAGGTCGTCCGCGGAGGCTACGAGGATCTGCCCGCCTTCTACGAGCTGTACGCCGAGACCGCCGAGCGCGACCGCTTCCTGCCGCGCCCCCTGCCGTACTTCCAGCGCATGTGGACCGCGCTCACCGCCGAGCACCCCGACCGCATGCGCCTCTACCTCGCCCACCACGACGGCGACGTCCTCGCCGCGGCCACCATGCTCACCGTCGGCGAGCACGTCTGGTACTCCTACGGCGCCTCCACCAGCCGCAAGCGCGAGGTCCAGCCCAACAACGCCATGCAGTGGCGCATGATGACCGACGCCCACGACATGGGCGCCGCCGTCTACGACTTCCGCGGCATCACCGACACCCTGGAGGAGTCCAACCACCTCCTGGGGCTCCTGCGCTTCAAGGCGGGCGCGGGAGGTGAGGCCGTGGAGTACCTCGGGGAGTGGGACTTCCCGCTCAACCGGCTGCTGCACAAGGCGCTGAACCTGTACATGGCCCGCCGCTAGCCCTTTCCGCCCGTACGGAGGGCGTACGGGAACGTACTGGGGTGTACGGGAGCCGACCGCATTCTGGGACAGTCGCATAAACGCTTCACACACCTGACGCAGTCCACTACCCTGGACTGCGTCGTACAGTCAGGTGAACGAACCGCCGACTGAGCCCCACAGTCGAGCCCTCGGCTGAGCCCCGGCTCGGCCCGAGTCCCCGGAAGGCACCGTGAGCACGTCCAGCGCCACCACCCCCTCCACTCCGGCCTCCGGCGTCCCCGCGTCCGCCCCGCAGGGCGCCGCCCCGCGCGGGCGGGGGGCCCTCGGGCCCGTGGGGCTGGTCCTCGCCGGCGGGATCTCGGTGCAGTTCGGCGCCGCGCTCGCCGTGACGCTGATGCCGAGGGCGGGCGCGCTCGGCGTGGTGACCCTGCGGCTGCTGGCGGCGGCGCTGGTGCTGCTGGTGATCTGCCGGCCCAGGCTGCGCGGGCACTCGCGCGCCGACTGGGGCACGGTCGTCGTCTTCGGCCTCACCATGGCCGCGATGAACGGCCTCTTCTACCAGGCCGTCGACCGTATTCCGCTGGGCCTCGCGGTCACCCTCGAAGTGCTCGGTCCGCTCGCCCTCTCGGTCCTCGTCTCCCGCCGCGCGCTCAACCTCGTCTGGGCGGGACTCGCCCTCGCCGGGGTCTTCCTCCTCGGCGGCGGCGGAAGCGGAGGCTTCGGTGACCTCGACCCCGTCGGTGTCGCCTTCGCCCTGGGGGCGGGCGCCATGTGGGCGGCGTACATCGTCTTCAGCGCGCGGACGGGGCGCCGCTTCCCGCAGGCCGACGGGCTCGCGCTGGCGATGGGGGTGGCGGCCCTGGTGTTCCTTCCCCTCGGCGTCGCCGAGTCCGGCGGCAAACTCCTCGACCCGACGACCCTCGCCCTCGGCTCCGCGGTCGCCGTGCTCTCCTCGGTCCTGCCCTACACCCTCGAACTCCTCGCCCTGCGCCGTCTGCCGGCCTCCACCTTCGCGATCCTGATGAGCCTGGAACCGGCGATCGCCGCCACCGCCGGATTCCTGATCCTGAACCAGGCGCTGTCGGTGGTGGAGTCCCTCGCGATCGCTCTGGTCATCGCGGCGAGCATGGGGGCGGTGCGCACCCAGGTGGGGCGGGGGAAGGCCGCGGTGCCGGAGGCCTAGGCCCGAAAGGGCGGCCCCGGTCATCGGGCGGTCAAGCCCGCATCAGCCCGCGGCCAAACGGTCGTATGGGTTGCGCATGCCCCATCCGCTTCACCCGCACATGATCTAATTTGCCCTTTCGTCTCCTGGCTACGGTGGTCCCGCCGATCGTGCACTTGGGTCCACGGGGGAGAGGAGACGGCGGTGGCCACACCGATCCGTTCGCGCCTTCTCGACTACGCAGAGCAGGTCGAGGCGAGGCCGCCCACGGGTGCGGACCTCGTCCGGACTTCGCGCCAGGAGCCCCGCAGATCACGCCTCCTCGACTACATCGACCTCGTCGACCGCGTGGACCGCACCGATCACGTCGAGCACCTCGCGCCCACTGATCCGGCGCGGCCACTCGGCCCGAAGCCGGGGGTCCCGGCGTACGGCACCCCCGTCCTCGTCCCGGCCCATCCCCGTCACGTCGACACGACCGACCCCGACGGCACCCCCACCCGCGTGCCCTTCATCGCGTACGAGCTGTTCGCGCACCCTTCGGACACGACCGTGGCGTTCGCCTTCACCACCCCGCACAGGCTCATGGCGGCGCTCGGTGAGGCCCAGCCCTGGGTGGCCACCTCGCTCGGCCCGCTGGCCGAGGGGATGGCCGCGCAGGGCGTCACCGTGCTGCTCGACCCGCGGATCGCCCCGGGCCGCCCCAACTGGCGGCCGGCCGACCTGGCCGCCCTGGCCCGGCAGGCGCGCTGATGCCGGCCGACTTCAAGGCGATCCTCAGCGACCTCACGTCGATGTCCCGCACCTTCCACGACGAGGCCGTCAACTACCGCAAGCTGCACACCGACGTCGCCCCGCCGGTGGCCGACGGCGGCGACGCCGGGCTCGACCACGCCCTCAAGGAGGTCGCGGAGCTCATCGTCGGCCTGCACACCGGCTTCGCCGACCGGCTGGACGACCACGGCGACAACGTGGCCCACGCCCGCGACTCGTTCCAGCGGCACGACATCGACGTACACGGACTGTTCGAGGACCTGACGGTGGGGGACGGCTGATGGCGGACAGCTGGGTCGGCGGCGACATCGGCGGGCTGCGCACGATGGCCGAGAGGTACAAGAACGCCCGGCAGAAGCTGGACGACGTGGTCCAGCCACTCGGCCGCGCGGTCGAACGCCTCGTGGACGACGCCGGTTGGAAGGGCGAGGCCGCCGAGACGTTCCGCGCCACGTGGAGCGAGGACGCGCTGGCGGCGGGTGCCTTCGCGAGCCTCGTACACAGCGCGGGGGACATCCTCTCCGACCTCGTCGACGCCCTGTCGACCTGTGAGACGGCTCTGCAGAACGCCGAGCACACGGCCACGCGGCAGGGTGTGGCCATGGGGGACAAGGGGGTGCCCCTGGACGTCGTCACGGCCGATCCGCCCGGCGCCGAGGACCGCAAGACCCTCTCCGCGTTGAACGAGTACGCCACGGTGCGGGGGCAGGTCCTGCACACCGCCCAGCAGGCCCGGCTGGTGGCGGCGGACAAGCTGCGCGGACTGTACGCGCAGGTCACGGCACCGGTGTCGACGGGCGACAAGATCACCGTCGCCGACTACCTGCGGGGCCTGTACGCCTACGACGCCGAGGACGCGCGGGCCGGCGGCAAAGAGGCCCGGGCCTCGCTCGACGGTGCCCAGGCAGAGGAGCGGGCCGCGAAGAAGGAGCTGCGCGCGGAGCGGAGGGCCTTCCAGAAGGCGGGCCGGGCGCTGCCGGAGGACCTCCCCGCCAAGGGCGCCTACGCCGACGCGGTCACCCGGGTCGGCGCCCTGCGGGAGGCCGTCGCCCGCGCCGACCACGGCAGTACCGCGCTGCCGTACGACCGGGCCCTGAACGTGAAGCTGGCCGACGCCGCGGACGCGCTGCGCGCGGGCAGGAGTCTGGAGAAGCTTCCGGACTTCCTCAAGGAGGTCCCGGTCCTGGATGTCGCCGCGGCCGGTGCCTGCGGGTTGCTGGAGGCGTCGGACGACCATGACAAGGGGTGGTCGTGGCAGAGGTCCGTGGCCGTGGACGGGGGCGCCAACGTGGCGGGCCTGGCCGCCGGTACGGCCGTCACGGCGGGCCTGGTGGCCCTGGCTCCCGTGGACGTACCCGTGGCCGTGGTGGCCGGGGTCGGCGGTGCGGTGGTGGTCGGCGCGACCGGCGTCATCGACCACGCCCTCCACGAACACTGGAGTGAGGACATCCACGACCGCGGGGTCGTGGGCGGCGTGCTGCACGGCAGCGGCCACGTCCTGTCGGAGACCGGGGACGACTTCGTGCGACTGAAAGACGACGTGTGGCATGGCATCAAAAGCATCTTCTGAGGTCCCCGCCCCCGGCATCCGGCCCCCGATCCCGGCCCTGCCGGGCCTCGGCACGACCTGGTACGAGCGCGGCCCGCGCTACTGGCTGCGCCGCGCCCTCGGCGCCGCGCTCTGGTTCGCCGTCCTGGCCTTCCTCTGCTACCTCGCGCTCGTCCTCTACGGCAGCTTCCGCGAGGACCTGCCACCGACCGTGCGCACCGTGTGGGACTGGGCGCAGGCCGCCGCTTCCTGCGGGGCGTCGGTGTGGGGGTGGCGGGTGCAGCGCCGGGACCACCGCAGGAAACTCCTCGACCCGCCGACCCCCGACCGTGCCCGCCGCGACAAGCAGAACGAGACCCGCCGGTCCGTGGGACTCACTCTCGCCGGCCGGCTCCTGTTCGTGGTCGCGGCGCCCATGATGCCGGCGTTCGCGGCGTGGGGCGTGGGCTGGGCCGCGGCCGCCTTCAGCGTCCGCGAGTACCCGAGCGAGGTGGGCGCCCGCCGCTCGCTGCGGACATAGGCGGCCGGCGGCAGGAGGGGCGAGGAGGGCCCGCCACCCTCGCGGAGAACAAATTCATGCAAGCATGCTTGATTGTTTCTGGCCCCGCTGCCATGCTCCCCCCATGGCCGACCCGACGCCCGTCTTCGACGACCTTCGCGCCGAGAGCGATGAACTCGACCGGCTGGTAGCCGGGTTGAGTCCCGAGGAGTGGGCCCTCGACACTCCCGCCCCGCGCTGGACCATCGCCCACCAGATCGCGCACCTCGCCTGGACCGACCGTGCCTCCCTGCTCGCCGCGACCGACGCGAAGGGGTTCGCGGTGCTGGTGGAGAAGGCGCTGTCCGCACCCGACTCGTTCGTCGACGAGGGGGCGGAGGACGGCGCCCGACTGCCGCCCGTGGAGGTCCTGTCGGGGTGGCGGGAGGGCCGGGCCGCCCTCGACGCGGCGCTGCGCGAGGCGCCGCCCGGCGCCCGTTTCCCCTGGTACGGCCCGCCCATGTCCGCCGCCTCGATGGCCACCGCCCGGCTCATGGAGACCTGGGCCCACGGCCAGGACGTGGCGGACACGCTGGGTGTGGAGCGGCCGCCCACGGACCGGCTCAGGCACGTGGCCCGCATCGGTGTGCGGGCCCGCGACTACGCCTTCGGAATGCGCGGACTGACCCCGCCCGCCGAGGAGTTCCGCGTCGAACTCGCCGCGCCGAGCGGCGACCTGTGGACCTACGGGCCCGACGACGCCTCCCAGCGGGTCACCGGCCCCGCGCTCGACTTCTGCCTCCTGGTCACCTGGCGCGCCCACCGCGACGACCTCGCCGTACGCGCCGACGGCCCCGACGCCGACCGCTGGCTCGACATCGCCCAGGCCTTCGCCGGCCCGCCGGGCACCGGACGCCCGCCGAAGGGGGGCGCCACCCCGTGACCCTGCGCATAGGCAACGCCTCCGGCTTCTACGGCGACCGTTTCGACGCCGTGCGCGAGATGCTCACCGGCGGCGAACTCGACGTCCTCACCGGCGACTACCTCGCCGAGCTCACGATGCTGATCCTGGGCCGCGACCGGCTGAAGGACCCTTGTGCCGGGTACGCCCGCACCTTCCTGGGCCAGTTGGAGGAGTGCCTCGGCCTCGCCCACGAGCGCGGGGTGAGGATCGTGACGAACGCCGGTGGCCTCAACCCCGCCGGACTCGCCGCCAGGACACGGGAGCTGGCCGACAGCCTGGGCCTTCCCGTCCGCGTCGCCCACGTCGAGGGCGACGACCTCACCGCCGCCCACCCCGGCAGCCTCGCCGCCCACGCCTACCTCGGCGGCTTCGGCATCGCCGCCTGTCTGCGCGAGGGCGCCGACGTCGTCGTCACCGGGAGGGTCACGGACGCGGCGCTCGTCACCGGGCCCGCCGCCGCCCACTTCGGGTGGACGCCGACGGACCACGACCGGCTCGCGGGTGCCGTCGTCGCCGGGCACGTACTGGAGTGCGGGACCCAGGCCACCGGCGGCAACTACGCCTTCTTCGCCGACCGGGACGTACGACGGCTGCGCCACCCCGGCTTCCCCCTCGCCGAACTCCACGAGGACGGCACCGCCGTCATCACCAAGCACCCCGGCACCGGCGGCCTCGTCGACGTCGGCACGGTCACCGCCCAACTGCTCTACGAGACCGCCGGCGCCCGGTACGCGGGCCCCGACGTCACCGCCCGCCTCGACACCGTCAGGCTCACTCAGGACGGCCCCGACCGCGTCCGTGTCGACGGCGTCCGCGGCGAGGCCCCGCCCCCGACGCTGAAGGTCGGCCGCAACCGCCTCGGCGGCTTCCGCAACGAGGTCACCTTCGTCCTCACCGGACTGGACATCGAGACCAAGGCCGCGCTCGTGCGCGAACAGATGACGGACGCGATGGCCAAGTCACCGCCCGCCGACATCCGTTGGGACCTCGTCCGCACCGACCGGCCCGACGCCCCCACCGAGGAGACCGCGAGCGCCCTGCTGCGGCTCGTGGTCCGGGACCCGGACCAGGCGGTCGTCGGGCGGGCGTTCAGCGGCGCCGCCGTGGAGCTGGCGCTCGCGAGCTACCCCGGCTTCCACGTGGTGGCGCCCCCGGGGAAGGGCTCGCCCTACGGGGTCTTCGAGGAGGCGTACGTCCCCCAGGAAGCCATCGACCATGTGGCCGTCCTCCACGACGGACGCCGAGCCCCTGTGGCGCCGGCCCACGTGACCCGCGTACTGGAGGACCTGCCGGAGCCACCCCTGCCGGAGCCCGCGCCCCCGGGGCCCACCCGCCGCGCGCCCCTCGGTCTCGTCGCCGGTGCCCGCAGCGGCGACAAGGGCCCGAACGCCAACGTCGGCGTCTGGGCCCGTACCCACGACGCCTGGCGCTGGCTCGCCCACGAGCTGACCGTCGACCGGTTTCGACAACTCATCCCGGAGAGCAGCGGGTTGAAGGTCACCCGGCACGTCCTGCCGGACCTCCGCGCCCTCAACTTCGTCGTCGAGGGCATCCTCGGCGAGGGCGTCGCCGCCCAGCACCGATTCGACCCGCAGGCCAAGGCGCTCGGCGAATGGCTGCGCTCCCGCCACCTGGACATCCCGGAGGCCCTCCTGTGACGGTCATCGACTCCGCCCTGGACACGGGCGGCCCCGACCACCTCGCCCACCGCGAGACCATGCTCGCCAAGCTGGACCAACTGGCGGACGAGCACGCGAAGGCCGTCGCGGGCGGCGGCCCCAAGTACGTCGAACGCCACCGCCGGCGCGGCAAACTCCTCGCCCGGGAACGCGTCGAGCTGCTCCTCGACCCCGACACCCCCTTCCTGGAGCTGTCCCCGCTGGCCGCCTGGGGCAGCGACCACACCGTCGGCGCCTCGCTCGTCACCGGCATCGGTGTCGTCGAGGGTGTGGAGTGCCTGATCACCGCCAACGACCCGACCGTGCGCGGCGGCGCGAGCAACCCGTGGAGCCTGAGGAAGGCGCTCAGGGCCAACGACATCGCGCTCGCCAACCGGCTGCCCTGCATCAGCCTGGTGGAGTCCGGGGGCGCCGACCTGCCCTCCCAGAAGGAGATCTTCATCCCGGGCGGGGCCGTCTTCCGCGACCTCACCCGCCTCTCCGCGGCCGGCGTCCCGACCGTCGCCGTCGTCTTCGGGAACTCGACCGCCGGCGGCGCGTACGTCCCCGGCATGTCCGACCACGTGATCATGGTCAAGGAACGCGCCAAGGTGTTCCTCGGCGGGCCGCCGCTGGTGAAGATGGCCACCGGCGAGGAGAGCGACGACGAGTCCCTGGGCGGCGCGGAGATGCACGCGCGCGTGTCGGGCCTCGCGGACCACTTCGCGGTGGACGAGCGGGACGCCCTGCGGCAGGCGCGCCGCGTGATCGCCCGCCTCAACCACCGCAAGGCGTACGGCGACCCCGGTCCGGCCGCGCCCCCCAAGTACGACGAGGAGGAGCTCCTCGGCATCGTCCCCGGCGATCTGCGCACCCCCTTCGACCCCCGCGAGGTCATCGCCCGGATCGTCGACGCCTCCGACTTCGACGAGTTCAAGCCGCTGTACGGCACCAGCCTCACGACCGGCTGGGCGGCCCTGCACGGCTACCCGGTCGGCATCCTCGCCAACGCCCAGGGCGTCCTGTTCAGCGCGGAGTCCCAGAAGGCCGCCCAGTTCATCCAGCTCGCCAACCAGCGCGACATCCCGCTGCTCTTCCTGCACAACACGACCGGCTACATGGTCGGCAAGGAGTACGAGCAGGGCGGCATCATCAAGCACGGCGCGATGATGATCAACGCGGTCAGCAACAGCCGCGTGCCCCACCTCTCCGTGCTCATGGGCGCGTCCTACGGCGCCGGCCACTACGGCATGTGCGGGCGCGCCTACGACCCCCGGTTCCTCTTCGCCTGGCCCAGCGCCAAGTCGGCCGTCATGGGACCCCAGCAGCTCGCGGGCGTCCTGTCGATCGTCGCCCGGCAGTCCGCCGCGGCGAAGGGACAGCCCTACGACGAGGACGCGGACGCGGCGCTGCGCGCCATGGTGGAGCAGCAGATCGAGTCCGAGTCCCTGCCGATGTTCCTGTCCGGGCGGCTGTACGACGACGGGGTCATCGACCCGCGCGACACCCGCACGGTCCTGGGCCTGTGCCTGTCAGCCATCCACACGGCGCCGTACGAGGGTGCGCGCGGTGGCTTCGGCGTCTTCCGGATGTGAGGGATCACGTGATCGGTACCCTGCTCGTCGCCAACCGGGGCGAGATCGCCTGCCGGGTCTTCCGCACCTGCCGTGAACTCGGCATCCGCACGGTCGCCGTGCACTCGGACGCCGACGAGGACGCGCTGCACGCACGCGTGGCCGACGCGACGGTACGACTGCCGGGCGCGGCGCCCGCCGAGACGTATCTGCGCGGCGACCTGGTCGTGCGGGCCGCCCTCGCCGCCGGCGCGGACGCCGTGCATCCCGGCTACGGCTTCCTGTCCGAGAACGCCGACTTCGCCCGGGCCGTCCTCGACGCGGGCCTGGTCTGGATCGGGCCGCCGCCGGAGGCGATCGAGGCGATGGCGTCCAAGACGCGTGCCAAGGAGCTGATGGGGCTCCCGTCGCTCGGCGAGGTCACCGAGGCCGACCTGCCCGTGCTGGTGAAGGCGGCCGCGGGCGGCGGCGGGCGCGGGATGCGGATCGTGCGCCGGCCGCAGGAGCTGCGTGCCGCGCTGGAGGGCGCGAGCGCCGAGGCCGCCAGTGCCTTCGGGGACGGCGAGGTGTTCGTCGAGCCCTACGTGGAGGGCGGCCGGCACGTCGAGGTGCAGATCCTCGCCGACACGCACGGCACGGTCTGGCCGTTGGGCACCCGGGACTGCTCCCTCCAGCGCCGCCACCAGAAGGTGATCGAGGAAGCCCCCGCACCGGGACTCTCCGAGGAGCTCACCCGGGAACTGCACACGCTGGCCGTGCGCGCCGCCCGTGCCGTCGACTACGTGGGCGCCGGCACGGTCGAGTTCCTGGTCGCCGACGGCCGGGCCCACTTCCTGGAGATGAACACCCGCCTCCAGGTCGAACACCCCGTCACGGAGGCCGTCTTCGGCCTCGACCTGGTCGCGTGGCAGATCCGTGTCGCCGAAGGACACGCCCTCGACGACGACCCCCCACGCGCGCGTGGCCACGCCGTCGAGGCCCGCCTCTACGCCGAGGACCCCGCGAACGACTGGACCCCCCAGACCGGCACCCTGCACCGCCTGACCGTCCCGGACGGCGTCCGCCTCGACACCGGCTACGACGACGGCGACACGATCGGCGTCCACTACGACGCCATGCTCGCCAAGGTCGTCGCCCACGCACCCACGCGCGCGGAGGCGGTCCGCGCACTCGCCGGCGCCCTGGAGCGGGCCACCGTCCACGGCCCGGCCACCAACCGCGACCTCCTCGTCCGCTCCCTGCGCCACGAGGAGTTCACCACGGCCCGCATGAACACCGGCTTCTACGACCGCCACCTCACCGAACTCACCAAGCCGGCACCCGACCCGTACGCCCCGCTGGCCGCCGCCCTCGCCGACGCCCACGGCCGCTCCCGCTTCGGCGGCTGGCGCAACGTCCCCTCCCAGCCCCAGACCAGGCGCTACGCGACGGCCGGCGAGGAGGTCGAGGTCCGCTACCGCCACACCCGGACGGGCCTGGCCGCGGACGGGGTGCGCGTAGTGCACACCGACGCGCGTCGCGTGATCCTCGAAGTGGACGGCGTACGCCGCGGGTTCGAGGTGGCCCGGTACGGCGACCAGGTCCACGTGAACGCCACCCGCCTCACCGCCCTGCCCCGCTTCCCCGACCCGGCCCCCCAGCTGGCGCCGGGCTCCCTGGTGGCCCCGATGCCCGGCACGGTGGTGCGCGTGGCGGGGGGCCTGAGCGAGGGATCCGCCGTCCAGGCCGGGCAGCCCCTCCTGTGGCTGGAGGCGATGAAGATGGAACACAAGATCACGGCCCCGGCGACGGGAACGCTGACCGCCCTGGACGTCGTCCCCGGCCAACAGGTGACGGTGGGCTCACTGCTGGCAGTGGTCCAGCCCACGCAGGAGCGCGAGAAACCGCGCCCCAAGTAGCCGACGCTGGCCCTCAGCCCCGCCAGGGGCGCGGGGAACTGCGCGCCCAGCCACTACGAACCCGCAGCCGAGGGCGGCCCTCAGCCCCCCATGGGCGCGGGGAACTGCGCAACCAGCCCCAACGAACCCGCAGCCGACGCTGGCCCTAAGCCCCCCCCCGGGGGCGCGGGGAACTGCGCGCCCAGCCACTACGAACCCGCAGCCGAGGGCGGCCCTCAGCCCCCCATGGGCGCGGGGAACTGCGCAACCAGCCCCAACGAACCCGCAGACGAAGGAGCCGCATGAGCCCCGTCATCGAATCCGACGAACACAAGGCCCTCCGCGCAGCCGTACGCACCCTCGGCGAACGCCACGGCCGCAACCACGACCGAGAGGCCCTCTGGGCGGAAGCAGGCAAACTCGGATACCTGGGCGTCAACCTCCCGGAGGAGTACGGCGGCGGAGGCGGCGGCATCGCCGAACTCCACCTCGTCCTCGAAGAACTCGGCGCGACCGGCTGCCCTCTCCTCATGATGGTCGTCTCACCGGCGATCTGCGGCACCGTGATCGCCCGCTTCGGCACCGAGGACCAAAAACGCGCGTGGCTCCCCGGCCTCGCCGACGGCACCCGCACCATGGCCTTCGGCATCACCGAACCCGACGCCGGCTCCAACAGCCACCGCATCACCACCACGGCCCGCCGCGACCCGGACACCGGGGACTGGCTCCTGACCGGCCGCAAGGTCTTCATCTCCGGCGTCGACATCGCCGACGCCACCCTCATCGTCGGCCGCACGGAGGACTCCCGCACCGGCCGCCTCAAGCCCTGCCTGTTCATCGTCCCCCGCGACGCCCCCGGCTTCGAACGACGACAGCTGGACATGGAACTCACCGCCGCGGAGAAGCAGTTCGAGCTGACCCTCGACGACGTACGGCTGCCCGCGGAAGCGCTCGTCGGCGACGAGGACGCCGGCCTCCTGCAGCTCTTCGCCGGCCTCAACCCCGAACGCGTCATGACGGCGGCCTTCGCCATCGGAATGGGCCGCTACGCCCTCACACAGGCCATCACCTACGCCCGCGACCGCACCGTGTGGAACACGCCCATCGGCGCCCACCAGGCCATCGCGCACCCCCTCGCCCAGGCGCACATCGACCTCGAACTCGCCCGCCTGATGACGCAGAAGGCGGCCCACCTCTACGACGCCGGGGACGACGTGGGCGCGGGGGAGGCCGCCAACATGGCCAAGTACGCGGCCGGCGAGGCCTGTGTGAAGGCGGTCGACCAGGCCGTGCACACCCTCGGCGGCAACGGCCTCACGCGCGAGTTCGGGCTCGCCTCGTTGATAACGGCCGCCCGCGTGGCTCGTATTGCCCCGGTGAGCCGGGAGATGATTCTCAACTACGTCTCCCACCAGACCCTGGGCCTGCCCAAGTCGTACTGACCGGCCGTGTCGCGCGAGGAGGAACCATGTTCCGCAGCGAGTACGCAGACGTCCCGCCCGTAGCACTCCCCATCCACGAAGCGGTGCTGGGCCGCGCCACCGAGTTCGGCGACGCGCCCGCCCTGATCGACGGCACCGACGGCACCACCCTCACCTACGAGCAGCTGGACCGCTTCCACCGGCGGGTCGCCGCCGCCCTCGCCGAGGCAGGCGTCCGCAAGGGCGACGTCCTCGCCCTGCACAGCCCCAACACCGTCGCCTTCCCGACCGCGTTCTACGCCGCCACGCGCGCGGGGGCCTCCGTCACGACCGTGCACCCGCTCGCCACGCCGGAGGAGTTCGCCAAGCAGCTCACCGACTCCGCCGCCCGCTGGATCGTCACCGTCTCACCGCTCCTGGAGACCGCCCGCAGGGCAGCCGAACTCGCCGGCGGCGTCCGGGAGATCTTCGTCTGCGACAGCGCCCCCGGGCACCGCTCACTCATCGACATGCTGGCGTCCGCCGCGCCCGAGCCGCGCGTCGACATCAACCCCGAGGAGGACGTGGCGGCCCTCCCGTACTCGTCGGGCACCACCGGCGTCCCCAAGGGCGTGATGCTCACCCACCGCCAGATAGCCACCAACCTCGCCCAGCTCGAACCCGCCCTGTCCAACGGCCCAGGCGACCGCATCCTCGCCGTCCTGCCCTTCTTCCACATCTACGGGCTGACGGCCCTCATGAACGGCCCCCTGCGCAACGGCGCCACCGTCGTCGTCCTGCCCCGCTTCGACCTGGAGACGTTCCTCGCGGCCATCCAGAACCACCGCATCACCGGCTTGTACGTCGCCCCGCCGATCGTCCTCGCCCTCGCCAAACACCCCCTCGTCGCGCAGTACGACCTGTCCTCCCTGAAGTACATCCTCAGCGCCGCCGCCCCCCTCGACGCGTCACTCGCGGCCGCCTGCTCACAGCGACTCGGCCTGCCGCCCGTCGGACAGGCGTACGGCATGACGGAGCTGTCCCCGGGCACCCACGTCGTCCCCCTGGACGCCATGCGGAAGGCGCCCGCCGGGACCGTCGGCAAGCTCGTGGCCGGCACCGAGATGCGGATCGTCTCCCTGGACGACCCCGACAAGGACCTGGGCGTCGGCGAGTCCGGCGAGATCCTCATCCGCGGCCCCCAGGTCATGAAGGGCTACCTGGGCCGCCCCGACGCCACCGCCCAGATGATCGACCCCGACGGCTGGCTGCACACCGGGGACGTCGGCCACGTCGACGCCGACGGCTGGCTCTTCGTCGTCGACCGCGTCAAGGAACTCATCAAGTACAAGGGCTTCCAGGTGGCCCCCGCCGAACTGGAGGCACTGCTCCTCACCCACCCCGGCATCGCCGACGCCGCCGTCATCGGCGTCTACGACGACGACCACAACGAGGTCCCGCACGCCTACGTGGTCCGCCAGCCCACCGCGACCGACCTGTCCGAAGGAGAGGTCATGATGTACGTCGCCGAACGCGTCGCCCCCTACAAGCGCGTCCGCCACGTCACCTTCATCGACGGCGTCCCGCGCGCCGCCTCCGGCAAGATCCTGCGCCGGCGACTCAGGGAGCGCACGTGACGGCCCTGGCCCACCCCACGCACGAACGCGGCATCACCACCCTCACCCTGGACTCGCCGCACAACCGCAACGCCCTGTCCGCGCCGCTGGTCCACGAGCTCGCCGACGCGCTGAAGCGGTGCGGCAAGGACGACGGCGTACGCGCCGTCGTCCTCACCCACACCGGCAACACCTTCAGCGCGGGCGCCGACCTGCGCGACCCGCCGCAACCCAAGGCACTGGCCGCCCTGCTCCGGCAGATCGTCAGACTGCGCAAGCCCGTCGTGGCCCGGGTCACCGGCCACGTACGGGCCGGCGGCCTCGGCCTGCTCGGCGCCTGCGACATCGCGGTGGCCGCCGGCACCGCCACCTTCGCCTTCACCGAGGTCCGCGTCGGAGTCGCCCCCGCCCTGATCTCGCTGCCCCTCCTGCCGCGCGTCGACCCCCGCGCCCTGGCCCGCTACTACCTCACCGGCGAGACCTTCGGCCCGGCCGAGGCCGCCCGCATCGG
Organism: Streptomyces resistomycificus; assembly: GCF_001514265.1. Taxonomy (GTDB): domain Bacteria; phylum Actinomycetota; class Actinomycetes; order Streptomycetales; family Streptomycetaceae; genus Streptomyces; species Streptomyces resistomycificus. The sequence goes on from NZ_KQ948992.1 coordinate 244,973, forward strand.
CCTCCTCACCGCGGCCGGCGACCACGCCGACGTCGACGAGGTCCTCGCCCCCGTCCTCGACGGCCTGCGCCGGGCCGCACCGCACGCCCTGGCGGAGACGAAGAAGCTGCTCACGGCTAAGGTGCTGGAGGCCTTCGACCTGGACGCGGGCGAACTGGCCCGGCTCTCGACCCGCCTGTTCGCCTCCGCCGACGCCCGCGAGGGCATGACGGCCTTCCTCGAACGACGGGATCCCGCATGGGTGCTGTGAACACGGCCACCGGCGACCTCGACCACACCGACCACACCGACCACACAGACCGCACAGACCGCACAGACCGCGCCGACCGTGCCGACCGTGCCGACCGCGTCGAACGCGTGCCCAAACAGGACCGCAGCCGGGCCACCCGGCAGCGCCTGCTGGCGGCCGCCGTGGCCTGCCTCGCCGAACACGGCTGGGCGGGTTCCACGGTCTCCGTCGTCGCCGAACGCGCCGGCGTCTCCCGCGGCGCCGCGCAACACCACTTCCCGACCCGCGAGGACCTCTTCACCGCCGCCGTCGAGTACGTCGCCGAAGAACGCTCCACCGCCCTGCGCGCCCTGTTCCCGCAGGGCACGGCCGCCGACGACCGCCGGGCCGTCGTGTCCGCGCTCGTCGACCTCTACACCGGCCCCCTGTTCCGGGCCGCCCTCCAGCTGTGGGCCGCCGCCTCCAACGAGGAGCAACTGCGCCCGCGGGTGACGGAGCTGGAGGCCCGCGTCGGCCGCGAGACCCACCGCATCGCGGTGGACCTGCTGGGCGCCGACGAGTCCCGCCCGGGCGTACGCGAGACCGTCCAAGGCCTGCTCGACATGGCCCGGGGCCTCGGCCTCGCCAACCTCCTCACCGACGACGCAGGCCGCCGGGACCGGGTCCTGACCCAGTGGGCGGCCCTCCTGGACGACGCGCTGGGCTGACGGAGAGGACCGAGCGTCCCGGACCACGCACGGGCTACGGACTGAGCCGCTCCACCTGCCAGCTGCCGTCCGCCCGCGCCACGTACCGGAGACGGTCGTGCAGCCGGTTCTCCCGGCCCTGCCAGAACTCCACCGCCTGCGGCGCCACCCGGAACCCGCCCCAGTGCGCCGGCACCGGAACCGGCTCGCCCTCCGGATAACGGGCGGCCAGCTCCGCGTAGGCCGACTCCAGGTCGGCGCGGCTCGCGATCACCGAGGACTGGGCGCTCGCCCAGGCACCGAGACGGGAGCCGTGCGGCCGGGTGCGGAAGTACGCGGCGGTCTCGTCCCGCCCGGTGCGCCGGGCCACGCCCGTGACGATGACCTGGCGGGCCATGGGATGCCACGGGAACAGCAGCGACACGTACGGGTTCGAGGCGAGGTCGTGGGCCTTGCGGGAGTCGTAGTTGGTGTAGAAGACGAAACCCTGCTCGTCGAAGTGCTTCAGCAGCACCGTGCGCGAGCTGGGCCGGCCCTCCGCGTCCGCCGTCGAGACGATCATCGCGTTCGGCTCGAAGAGGCGCCCCTCCGTCGCCGCCTGCTTGAACCAGCGCGCGAACTGCTCGACGGGGGTGGCGGCCAGATCGGCCTCGGCCAGGCCCTCGGCCCGGTACTGCATGCGCATGGCGGCAGGATCGAGGGAGGGATCGAAGGCGTCGTCTCGGTCGGTCACCCCGGTCATCCTGCCGTATGGGCGGACGCCGTTCGGCACGGTGTCCTTGATCACTGGCTGGCACTGAGTGCCGCAACCTCTCCCCAAGGGTGGCACCCGGGGATTATCGTGCTGAGTCCCTCTCGGTTGGGTGACCGCCGGCCGCGTGGGGCATCACAGTGGTACCGCCCAGGACCGCGAGTCTCGGAGACGACCGTGGATCCATGCGGCGGACGCCGTCAACCATCACGAGGAGCCGCCTGATGTCCGACTTCGTACCCGGACTCGAAGGAGTCGTCGCGTTCGAGACGGAGATCGCCGAACCCGACAAGGAAGGCGGCGCACTCCGGTACCGGGGCGTCGACATCGAGGACCTCGTCGGGCACGTCTCGTTCGGCAACGTGTGGGGACTGCTCGTCGACGGAGCCTTCAACCCCGGCCTGCCGCCCGCCGAGCCGTTCCCCATCCCCGTGCACTCCGGTGACATCCGGGTGGACGTCCAGTCCGCGCTCGCCATGCTCGCGCCCGTCTGGGGCCTGAAGCCGCTGCTGGACATCGACGCCGAACGCGCCCGCGAGGACCTCGCCCGGGCCGCCGTCATGGCGCTGTCCTACGTCGCCCAGTCCGCGCGCGGCCAGGGCAGGCCCATGGTTCCGCAGCGGGAGATCGACAAGGCGCAGTCCGTCGTCGAGCGCTTCATGATCCGCTGGCGCGGCGAGCCCGACCCCAAGCACGTGGCGGCCGTGGACGCCTACTGGACGTCCGCCGCCGAGCACGGCATGAACGCCTCCACCTTCACGGCCCGCGTGATCGCCTCGACCGGTGCGGACGTGGCGGCGGCCCTGTCCGGAGCCGTCGGCGCGATGTCCGGCCCGCTGCACGGCGGCGCCCCCTCCCGCGTCCTGCACATGATCGAGGAGATCGAGCGGACCGGCGACGCCGAGGCGTACGTCAAGCGGGCCCTGGACAAGGGCGAGCGTCTGATGGGCTTCGGCCACCGCGTGTACCGCGCCGAGGACCCGCGGGCCCGCGTCCTGCGCCGCACGGCCCGCGAACTCGGCGCCCCGCGCTTCGAGATCGCCGAGGCCCTGGAGAAGGCCGCCCTGGCGGAGCTGCACGCCCGCCGCCCGGACCGCGTCCTGGCCACCAACGTCGAGTTCTGGGCCGCCATCATCCTGGACTTCGCCGAGGTCCCGGCCCACATGTTCACGTCGATGTTCACCTGCGCCCGTACGGCCGGCTGGTCGGCCCACATCCTGGAGCAGAAGCGCACCGGCCGTCTCGTCCGCCCCTCCGCCCGCTACATCGGCCCGGGCACCCGCGACCCGCGGGAGATCGAGGGCTACGGCGACATCGCGCGCTGAGCCCGCCGGCGGGAACGCAGACGACCCGCGAGCTCGGGTCCTCCGCCTGACGGCGGAGAAGCCGGCCGGACGTACCGGCGAGCTCGCGGGTCGGGTGACTGCATTGGGATTGGGCCGGCTGCGTGTTTCTCGCACACGCTGGTCCGGCACCGCACTCGGTGTGGTGACGGGCCGCTAGCCCGCAGCCACCTCGCGCGTCCGGGTTTCACTCATGTACCCGATCACCTCCTTTCGGCGTGCCCCACACATTAGGAAGCGGCCGGGCACGGATCAACCCGTTTTTTTCCGGTGAAGCCGGTTCCCGTGAATTTCATGTCTTCCGACGAGGGGAGTGGGTGTGGTGGCCGACCTGCGGATCGACGTGGTCGACGGTGACCGCATGCTCAAGCAGTGGCGGTACGTGCACAACGTGATCGTGCCGCCCGCCGCGATGGGGCTCGACGAGGTGCGGGAGCGCAGTGGACGGTACCGGCTGGAGAACGCGTATCTCGGTGAGGAGCTCGTCGGCTGTTCCACCGTGCGGCCACCGGAGGGCGAGGAGGGCGTGGCGACCGTCATCGCGCGCGTGCTGCCCGGGTTCCGGCGGCGGGGGTTCGGGACGGCGCTCTACGAGAAGGGGCTCGCCCACGCGCGCGTGCTGGGGGCGCGGGTGATCGAGACGTGCGTGCTGGCCGCCAATGACGACGGGGTGCGGTTCGCGGAGGTCTGCGGGTTCGTGGAGGTCGACCGGTACGTGCTGGACGGGGAAACCGATCTGTGGCTGGACCTGCGGCTGGTGCGGGCCGCAGGGTAGAGGTGAGGGCACCGGGACGGGACCGGCGCACAACGATTCCCTCAATCTTGTGGGAACCCGGTGTGTGCTGCGTCACGTTCACGTTAGATGATTGCCAGTGAGTGAACCGACGTGCCGTACGTGCGGACGCGGCAGCCTGCAGGGGGTCCAGGTGAGTGCTTCCCGGCGTAGTGGGACCACCGACGAGATCGGGCCGGACGAGCCCGAGCGGGACGGCCCGGAGGGCTCGGACGGCTCGGATCTGCTGGCCGCGCTGCTCGACGGGATGGACGCGGCCCTGTGTGCCTTCGACGCGGACGGCGTGGTGACGCACTGGAACCGCGAGGCCGAGCGGATCCTCGGATGGAGTGCCGCCGAGGCCGTCGGGCGGCACGGGTTCGCCGGGTGGGCGGTGCGCAGCGCCGACGCCGAGGAGGTGGAGGGGCGGCTGCTGTCCGCCATGCACGCCCCGGGCCGCCAGGTGCACGAGTTCGCGCTGCTGACCAAGGACGGCGGCCGGGTGCTCGTGCGCACCCAGTCGGCGGCCGTACGCGGGCCGGACGGCAAGCCCGCGGGGCTGTACTGCGCCTTCAGCGAGGTGCACACGCAGATCGACCTGGAGCGGTCCATCGCGCTGAGCGAGGCCCTGTTCGAGGACGCGTCCTGGGGTGTCGTGCTGGTCGACGCGGATCTGCGCCCCGCCGTGGTCAACGCGCACGCGGCCCGGGCGCTGGGCATCGGGCGTACGTCCGTCCTGGGGCGCCCTCTCGGGGACCTGCTCGCCCAGGGTGTGGAGGAGCTGGAGAGCGCGCTCACCCATGTGCTGGCGGAGGGAGCGCCGCCCGCGCCCGCCGAGATCTGGGTGAGCGTGCGCACCCCGGACGGCGAGCAGCGGCGCTGCTGGCGCTGCGGCTTCGTGCGGCTGGCGTCACCGCTCACGGAGGAACCCGTGCCGCTCGGCGTGGGCTGGCTCTTCCAGGACGTCACGGAGGGCAAGCAGGGCGAGCAGGAGGCGTCGCTGCTGCGGTTCCGTACCAATCAGCTGCACCGGGCCGCCCGGGCCGCCGGTGAGTGCGAGGACCCGCGGGAGGCGGCCGCCGTCCACCTGGACTTCGCGCTCGCCGGGTTCGCCGACCACGCGCTGGTCGACCGGGTGGCGGGCGGTGCGGTGGCGGACGGCGAGACCGACTCCGTACGGCTGGTCCGGGTCGTGGCGACACCCTCCGGGGCGCCCGGGCCGAGCCTGCTGACGGGGCAGGCGGGGCTGCCGGTGCGGTACGGGCAGGGGCATCCGGCGTTGCAGTGCGTGGAGCGGGCCGGGTCGGTGCGGGCGAGTGTGGGGGCCGTGCGGGCGGAGGAGGCCCGTGAGTGGGCCGAGGCCCGGCAGTGGCCGCCGGACGCGGTGCACGCGCTGTGCGCGGTGCTGCGCAGCCGCGGCCGGACGCTCGGAGTCGTGACGTTTCTGCGGGGGGCCGGGCGGAGCCGGTTCGAGCGGCAGGACGCGGTGTACGCGGAGGATGTCGCCGTGCGGATCGGGTCGGCGTTGGATCTGGCCGAGGTGCTGGGGCGGGGGTAGCGGAGCCGGGGCGGGAGTAACGGGCCGGGCTGCCCGGGCAGGCTGCCCCGGGCAGGGGCCGGGGATCAGCGCCGGTAGAAGATCCGCTCTGCGTACTCCTCGAACACCCGCCCGTTCCACTCGTGTCCCCCGTCCACGTTCCCCGAGCGCAGCAGCGGCGGCTCGATGCCGCGGTCGGCCAGGGTGCTCGCCGTGGTGGCCATGACCGCCTGGAGGAGGGCCGCGGTGACGACGGTGGAGGCGGGGGCGAAGGGCGCCGGGACGGTGTCGAGGGTGAGTTCCGCGTCGCCGACGGCGATCTTCGAGTCGAGGACGAGGTCGCAGTGGTCCTTGAGGTACGTGCCGGACACGTGCCGGGACGTCGTCTCGGTGGCGTAGGCCACCGAGGTCACGCCGATGACCTTCACGCCCAGGGCGCGGGCGTGCGACGCCATCTCGACCGGGAGGGCGTTGCGGCCGGAGAGGGAGATGATCACGAGGGCGTCGCCCGCGCGGAGCGGGGAGGAGTCCAGGACGGCGCTCGCCAGGCCGTCGACGCGCTCCAGGGCGGAGCCGAGCGTGGCGGGCATGACGTCGACGCCGACGGCACCGGGGACGGCCAGCAGGTTCATGAGGGCGAGACCGCCGGCCCGGTAGACGACGTCCTGGGCGGGGAGCGAGGAGTGCCCGGCGCCGAAGGCGAAGAGCCGGCCGCCGTTTGCGACGGTGTCCGCGAGCAGCACGCCGGCCGCTTCGATGTTCCCGGCCTCCTCGTCCCGGACCCGCTGCAGCAGGCCGATCGCGGCGTCGAGGAACTGCCCGGCCGGCTTGCTGTCGCTCATGCGGAGCCCCTTCGGAGCGTCGTGAGTCTGTGTCGCGGATCACGGTGCGGTCTGGACCAGTGGGATGTCAATACGGGGTTGGAATGCCCGGTGCCACGCGCCCGGGGCCTCTTCGTGGCGACGGCGCGGCACGCTTGTCATCGGTATCCGGCAGAATTGGTGTCAGGGCCAGCGCACAAGCCGGGAAGCTGTCGTGCTTCCGGCAGATCTCATCAAGGGGCACGTATGTCCGGACTGATCGACACCACGGAGATGTATCTCCGCACCATCCTCGAGCTGGAGGAGGAAGGTGTGGTCCCCATGCGCGCCCGGATCGCCGAGCGACTCGACCAGAGCGGACCGACGGTCAGCCAGACGGTGGCGCGGATGGAGCGCGACGGTCTGGTGGCCGTCGCCAGCGACCGTCACCTGGAACTCACGGACGAGGGCCGCCGGCTCGCCACGCGGGTGATGCGCAAGCACCGGCTCGCCGAGTGTCTGCTCGTCGACGTGATCGGTCTGGAGTGGGAGCAGGTGCACGCCGAGGCCTGTCGCTGGGAGCACGTGATGAGCGAGGCCGTCGAGCGGCGGGTCCTCGAGCTGCTGCGCCACCCCACCGAGTCGCCGTACGGCAACCCCATCCCGGGGCTGGAGGAGCTGGGCGAGAAGGACGGCGCCGACCCCTTCCTGGACGAGGGCATGGTGTCGCTGGCCGACCTCGACCCGGGGGTGGAGGGCAAGACGGTCGTGGTGCGCCGGATCGGCGAGCCGATCCAGACGGACGCGCAGCTGATGTACACGCTGCGTCGGGCGGGTGTGCAGCCCGGCTCGGTGGTGAGCGTGACGGAGTCGCCGGGCGGGGTGCTCGTCGGCAGCGGTGGTGAGGCGGCGGAGCTGGAGGCGGACGTGGCCTCGCACGTGTTCGTCGCGAAGCGCTGACCGGCCGGTGGGGCGAGCGGCCCTGACCTCCGCCGTCTCAACTTCCGAGACCGGTGGGGCAGTTGTGGTCTCCTGGCGATCACGTCGCCTCCGAGATTCACTGTGCCGAATCGCAGCGCTCGGACGCTTCCCGTGCGAGGCTGTCGCGTGAGGCATATGACCTGAGGGCTCTTGGCCGTGGTCCGGCAGCGATGTCGCGACCGGCCGGGGAGGGGGCGGGAAGATGTGCCGCAGACGTGCGGAGGGCCCCGGCGCCTTATGGCGCCGGGGCCTGTCCTCCCCTGTGCTGACCCGGAGCCCCGAGCTCTCAGGGTCATCCCCTTCGGACCGTTTTCCCCGAGCGGTCCGCCTCCCGTTGAAGATCTCCCCTCGGCTGCGGCGATCATTCCTTGAGGGTGGTCACTCGAACGAGGGGTGTTGTCGGCGAGAACAGCATTCTCGAATGGGTATTCGATAGTCTGCGTGACGCATCGCACGGATCGTGCGCTTCAGGGGTGTGGGTAGGAACGACAGACACGGCAGGGCAGGACGCGGTTCACAGGACCGCCGCCTCGAGCGGGAGCGAGCGGTCCGAGCGGAGCTAGGGGGGTGCCAGGACCAGTGGCGCGACGCATCGACGTGACCGGGGCGGGCGGCGTACGCCTCGCAGCCTGGGAGTTCGGCGACCCTCCCAAGCCCGACCCTCCCACGAAGCAGCCGACGGACGAGAAACAGGCCCCCGGCGTGCTGTTACTGCACGGCCTGATGGGCCGTGCCTCGCACTGGGCGGCCACCGCCCGCTGGCTCTCCGAGCGGCACCGTGCCGTCGCCCTCGACCAGCGTGGCCACGGACAGAGCGAGAAACCCCCTCGGGCCGCCTACACCCGCGAGGCCTACGTCGAGGACGCCGAGGCCGCCCTGGAACAGCTCGGGCTCGGGCCGGCCGTCCTCATCGGCCACGCGATGGGTGCCCTGACCGCCTGGCAGCTCGCCGCCAAGCGCCCCGACCTGGTCCGCGGTGTGATCATCTGCGACATGCGGGCCTCCGCGATCGGCGCCGCCTCGCAGCGCGAGTGGGAGGACTGGTTCAAGGCCTGGCCCGTCCCCTTCAACACACTCGCCGAGGTCCGCAGGTGGTTCGGCGAGGACGACCCCTGGGTGGAGCGCCCGAGCCCGTCCCGCGGCGAGTTCTACGCCGAGGTCATGCACGAGTCCCCGGACGGCTGGCGCCCCGTCTTCGAACCGGAGCAGATGCTCGAGTCCCGGCAGACCTGGGTGTACGACGCCCACTGGGAGGAGCTCGCCCAGGTCAGGTGCCCCGCCCTGGTGGTCCGCGGACTCGACGGCGAGCTGGGCCGCGCCGAGGCCCAGGAGATGGTCCGCGTGCTGCCCCGCGGCCAGTACGCGGAGGTCGCCGACGCCGGTCATCTCGTGCACTACGACCAGCCGGACGCGTGGCGGGGAGCCGTCGAGCCCTTCCTGGACACCGTTGTCGCGGAACACCTCAAGGGCTGAAGGCGCCGACGGCCCCGCTCACCCCTTGCTGACCGCCGTGAGGATCTCCGGCAGCTGGCGAGCCGTGCGCGGGGCGGCCAGCCGCAGCCCCGCCACCGTGATCGCCGTCCCGTAGACCGTCCCCACCGGCAGCAGCAGCCAGCTCCAGTCGTCGCCGCCCTCGCTGACGTTGAGCCAGATCGTCCCGACGATGACGGGCGCGCACAGCAGGGCCGCCGAGACCATGCCGCCGAGGATGGCCATGAAGGCGAGCCCGGACTGCCCGGGCGCCACGTTCCTGTGGCCCTCCTGCGGGATGGAGTACGGGAAGCGCGCGGACGTCCACGCGCCGGTCGCCAGCATCGCCCCGAGCAGCGCGAAGGACAGTCCGAGCACCTCGGGCAGCTTCGGCCAGTCACCGAGCAGCGCCGTGGTCATGACGGTCACGAGGGTGGCGTACGGCAGGGTGATCACCAGCAGGGCGAGTGCGCGGGCGCGCAGTTCGACGTAGGCGTCCCGGGTCGAGGAGATCGTCATCGCGACCATCCAGAACGCCGACGTGTCCTGTCCGAACTGGTTGTACATCTGCACGCCGAGCATCCCGGCGGCGAAGCAGGCGAAGTAGATCGAGCCGGTGCCCTGCAGGGCGTTGAACAGGGGCACGATCAGACCGATGGCCAGGGAGGTCACCCAGGCGGCCTTGGTCTTCGGGTCGCGCCACACATAGCGCAGGCTGCGTTCCATCACCGTGCCGGTGCGGCCGGCCGGCAGCAGCCGGGACAGGCCGGTCGAGGACCGGTCGCGGGCCTTGGAGTCGGCGGCCTGGAGCGTGGAGCCGTCCGGCGCGGTCATCAGCCGGTCCAGATGACGCGCCCACACGGCGAGCAGGCCCACCAGGGCGGCGGCGGTCAGGGCGAGCTGGAGGACGGCGACGCCGTACGACCCCTCGCTCGCGGAGTCCACCGCGCCGATCGCCGACGCCGGCGGCACCCACCTCAGCACGTCGGCCGGCCCGTCGAGCTGGCCCAGCCCGCCCGAACCCAGCCGCTGCGCACCGAAGTTGACGACCTGCGCGCCGACCGCGATGAGCAGCCCGCTCAGCACGGCGAGGTCCCGGCCCTTACGGCTGGTCAGCAGCCTGAGGTTGGCGGCTGCCACGGCCCGCGCGAGCGCCACGCAGACCAGCAGCGCGAGCACGACACCGACGACCGCGACGACATACGCCACACCGCCGTGCGCGACCGCGACGACCGAGCCGGCCAGCACGCACAGGGTGAACAGCGGCCCGATGCCCACCAACGAGGCGGTGAGCAGGGCCCGTACCAGCGGGCGGGGCCGCAGCGGCAGCATCACCAGGCGGGTGGGGTCGAGGGTCTCGTCGCCGCCGGGGAAGAACAGGGGCATGACCGCCCAGCCCGCCGCCAGCACCGCGACCAGCAGCACGACCACCGACTCGGCGTGCGCGTGCCCGCGCAGCGCGATCAGGCCGATCAGCTGCACCACGGTCAGCAGCAGCACGCTGACGGCCGAGGCGATGTAGGCGGCGCGGCGGCCGCCGGACTGCCGCAGCCCGTTGCGCAGCAGCGACACCTTCAGCCGGACGACAACAGGGGTGACGGACGCGGTGGACGCGGTAGAAGTGCTCACCGGGCGGCCCCGCCGCCCAGCCAGTCGAGGTGGGATCCGGTGTCGCGGCCGCCCGCCCCGACGAGTTCGAGGAACGCGCGCTGCAGGGTGGGAGCCTCGCCGCGGACCTCGGCGAGCGTGCCCTGGGCGCGGATGCTGCCCGCGGCCATCACCGCCACCCAGTCACAGAGCGACTCGACGAGCTCCATGACGTGGGACGAGAAGACGACGGTGGCGCCGGAGGCCGTGTAGCGCTCCAGCACGCCTCGGATCGTCTGCGCGGACACCGGGTCGACGCCTTCGAACGGCTCGTCGAGGAAGAGCACTTCGGGGTTGTGCAGGAGCGCGGCCGCGAGCCCGATCTTCTTGCGCATGCCGGTCGAGTAGTCGACGACGAGCTTGTGCTGCGCACCGGCCAGGTCGAGGACGTCGAGCAGTTGGGTGACCCGCTTGTCGACCTCCGCGCGGGGCAGCCCGCGCAGCCGCCCCGAGTAGACGAGCAGTTCACGCCCCGACAGCCGCTCGAACAGCCGCAGGCCCTCCGGCAGCACCCCGATCCGCGCCTTCACCTCCACCGGATCCCGCCACACGTCGTGACCGACGACCTCGACGGACCCGTGGTCGGGCCGCAACAGCCCGGTGATCATGGAGAGGGTCGTGGTCTTCCCGGCGCCGTTCGGCCCGACGAGCCCGATGAACTTGCCCGCGGGCAGATCGAGATCGATCCCGGCGACGGCGACCTGCTGTCCGAACCGCTTCCACAGCCCGCGCACCCGTACGGCGGCTGTACCCGCCACTGCTCCCGACGTCATGCCTGAACCCTACGGTGGGGCAACGCTCCGAAGGGGTGCGGGAGGGTGCCTCGTGAACTACCGGTCCCGCCCGCAGGCGTAGGCGAGCGGCGAGATCAGCTCCTCCGCGTCCGGCAGCCACCGATTGGCCGGGGTGGGCCGGCAGGCCCACTGCACGGCCCCCCGCGATCCGAACCGGGTGGGCGGCCCGGCCACGTACTCCCCCTCGCCCAGCGCGACCAGATCGAGCGAGGACGGGGACCAGCCCAGCTTCCGCACCAGCTCCGGCATCTTCACCGACGCACCCGGCAGCACGAAGAACTGCATCCGGCGATCCGGCGTCAGCGTCACGGGTCCGAGCGTCAGCTCCATCCGCTCCATCCGTGCCAGCGCGAGAAACCCGGCCGTCTCCGGCACGGAGATCGCGTCGAACGTGCGCCCCGTCGGCAGCAGGATGGAGGCCGTCGGCTGCTTCTGCCACATCCGGCGCGCGACGGTCGCACTGCCGGTCGCCTGGGTCGCCCAGTCCACGCGCGCGGGGTGCGCGCCGGGGACGGCGCACGCGGCGTCGCCGCACGAGCAGCGCTGCACCCCCTCGACGGCTTCCAGCCAGGTGCCGGGGAAGACGTCCCAGTGGCGCTCCTCGGCGTAGCGTACGGCTGTCTCCAGCAGCGATTCCCCGCGCTGCTTCGGAATCTGAACGGCTTCGGTGCCCGCGATCGTCTCTTCCACGCTGAACACAACTCCCGCGCCCACCTCGGGTTACGGGCGTAGCGCGCGCGGGGGAAGCGCATCGATTCCGCATCTGGGGCGCATGGATGCATGTGTGGGGGCGCGCAGGAGGAAGTGGGGAGTGAGCTGGGTAGCCAGGTGTGGGGGCGGCATCCGCCTTTACCCCGGCAATCCTCGCAAGCCTCGCATTTTCGGTACCGCCGCGGGGCATTGATCTTCACGGCCGGATCTTTTCGCTGGACGTATCTCGATCGAGGCGACCCGATCCGGTCGTGGAAGACACGTCAACTCGGTGCGTGGGCAGGCACCGCAGCCACAGGGGGTACGCCATGGCCGCAAGGCCTCTCGTCGCGCGGCAGCCGAACGAACGGCTGCAGGCGCTCATCCAGGAAGCGGGCTGCTCCAACGCGGGGCTCGCCCGCCGGGTCAACATGTGCGGCGCCGAGCACGGTCTCGACCTGCGGTACGACAAGACGTCCGTGGCGCGCTGGCTGCGCGGACAGCAACCACGGGGCCGCGCACCGGCGATCATCGCGGAGGCGCTCGGCCGCAAACTCGGCCGTACGGTCACGATCGACGAGATCGGCATGGCCAACGGCAAGAACCTCGCCTCCGGAGTCGGCCTCCAGTTCTCCCCGACGGTCCTGGGCGCCATCGAGCAGGTCTGCGAGCTGTGGCGCAGCGACGTGGGCCGCCGGGACTTCCTGTCCGGCTCCTCCGTGGCCGCGTCCGCGCTGGTCGAGCCGAGCCGGGACTGGCTGATCTCCTCGGCCGACTCGCAGGTGGCGCGGGCGGCGGGGCCGCGGGTGGGCCAGTCCGACGTGGCGGCGGTGCGCGCGATGACCCAGGCGCTCAGCGACCTGGACCACCAGTACGGCAGCGGGCACGTGCGCCCGGTCGTCGTGCACTACCTCAACAGCGTGGTCTCCGGGCTGCTGGCCGGCTCCTACCGGGAGGCGGTGGGCCGGGACCTGTTCGCCGCGGTGGCCCGACTGACCGAACTCGCGGGCTACATGGCCGTCGACACCGGCCAGCCCGGCCTCGCCCAGCGCTACTACATCCAGGCGCTGCGGCTCGCGCAGGCGGCGGGCGACCGCGGGTACGGCGGGTACGTCCTCGCCGCGTCCATGAGCCACCTCGCCGCGCAGCTCGGAAACCCGCGGGAGATCGCGCAGTTGGCGCGCGCGGCGCAGGAGGGGGCGCGCGGGCGGGTCACTCCGCGCGCGGAGGCGATGTTCCACGCGGCGGAGGCCCGGGGGCACGCGTTGCTGGGCGACGCGCGGGCGGCACAGGTGGCGTCCGGGCGCGCGGTGAACGCGCTGGAGCAGGCCGACGCGGACGCCGGGGACGACCCGGTGTGGATCGCGCACTTCGACGAGGCCTACCTCGCCGACGAGCTGGCGCACTGCCACCGGGACCTGGGGCAGGCCGAGGCGGCGGCACGGTGTGCTCGGGAGTCGCTGGCCGGGCATCCCGAGTCGCGGACCCGGCGCCGGGCCATCGGCTATGTGCTGCTGGCCACCGCGCAGGTGCAGCAGCGGGAGGTGGAGCAGGCCTGCAACACCGGCACGAAGGCGGTGGAGTTGCTGGAGACCCTCCGCTCCAACCGGGGCGCCGAGTATCTCGAGGACTTCCAGCAGCGGCTGGAGCCGTACCGGGACGAGCCCGTGGTAAGGGAGTTCGGGGCGCGACTGGACCTTCAGGCGGCGGCGTGAACGCACGGGGAACGGGAGCCTGAACGGCAGGGAAACGAAGGCGTCGGAGGCGGAAGGGGGCTTGTACAGCGGCTGGGGGACCGGTTCTGTCACCGCGTCCAAGGTGATCTGTTACCGCGGTCACAGGGACGCAGGTCACGCCATGAGCTGCGTGGCACCGGGCTCCGCGGACCCGGTAGCGTGAGCCGACGATTCCGAAGGTCCCCCATTAGTAGGAGTCCCGGTGACGCAGAGTGGACAGGGCGAGGAGCCCTCGGCGCGCGAAGCGCGCGAAGGCATCGTGCTGCCCTCCGACGGCGGGGAACCCCTGCTGCCGGGAACGACGGGTGGATACGGCGGACAGAGCGGCGGGTACGGCGGACAGGGCGGTCAGGGGGGATACGGCGGCCGGCAGGACGGCGCCGGTCACCGCGCGCCGGCGCCCGGTGCGTCGTCCGGCCCGGCGGCCGACCAGCCGCCAGGACCGGCCGGCGGCCAGGCCTGGGGCACGCCCTGGGGCCCCGACCAGCAGCAGGCCCCGGCCCCGCCGCAGGACCAGGGCTGGACGTCCCGGCCCGAGCAGTCCTGGGGAACCCCCGACCAGGCGTGGCGCGCCCCGCAGACGCCGGGCGGCACGTCGTCCGGACCACAGCCGCAGGAGGGCCGGCAGGGGCAGGGCCAGGCGTACGGGGCCGACGCCTACGGCTCCGCGATGCCGCCCGCGGGACCTTACGGCTCTCCCACGCCGCCCCAGGGCCCCTACGGTTCGGCAGGCCCGTACGGCACGGCGGGCGCAGACACCTACGGCTCCGCCGACGCGAGCGCCTCCCTGCCGCCCGCCGACGCCTACGGCGCACCCCTTCCGCCCGCCGACGCCTACGGCGCACCCCTTCCGCCCGCCCAGGGCGCCTCCCTGCCGCCGGCCGAGCCGTACGGCACTCCCGGCGCCGGCGCGCCGCTGCCGCCCGTGGTGCACGGCGGTGGTGGTCACGCCGCTCCGCTGCCGCCCGCCGACGAGGGCGCCACCCAGTACATCCCGCCGGTCGCGGCCGACGGGGCGACGCAGTACATCCCGCCGGTGGGGCCCGGGGCGTTGCCGCCCGAGGTGCACGCCGAGTCGCCCGGCGAGTCGACGCAGTTCCTGGGCCGCGCCCCGCGGGGCGCCGGGCCCGGCGCCGGAGCGCAGCCCGCCGCCGGACCGGTGCCGCCCGCCGGGGGCCCTGACGCCGAGGCCACGCAGTACATCCCGCCGGTGCCCGGAGCGGCGGGTGGCGACCGGCAGCCGCCCGCCGAGTTCGACAACCTCTTCCGCAGCGGGCCCGGCGGCGCGGAGCCGGCCGGGGCGACCCAGCAGATGCCGCGCATCCAGCAGCCCGGCGCCCAGCCTCCGTACGGGCGGCCCGGCGCCCCGCAGTCCTACGGGCAGTCCGCGCAGCCCCCGTACGCCGGTCCGCCCCAGGCCCGCGGGTACGACGACGAGGACGACCGCGGCCCGCGAGGCGGGCGGTCCCGCTCGCGGGTGCCGGTGATCGCCGCCGTGGGGATCGGCATAGCCGTACTCGGCATCGGCGCGGGCGCGCTGCTCGCCGGTGGCGGGGGCGGGGGCGACGACCAGAGCGACAAGAACCAGCCGGTCTCGGCGACCGCCCCGGCGAGCGAGTCGGCCTCGCCGTCGGCCGACCCGGCGCGGGAACAGGCCGCCGCCCTGGACAAGTTGCTGGCGGACAGCGGCGACAGCCGTACCTCGGTGATCAACGCGGTGGCCAGTGTGAAGTCCTGCAAGAACCAGGAGCAGGCGGCCAAGGACCTGCGGGACGCGGCCCGGCAGCGCACCGACCTGGTCACCCGGCTCTCCGGCCTCACGGTGGACGAGCTGCCCGATCACGCCGCGCTGACCGACGCCCTCACCAAGGCGTGGAAGGCGTCCGCGTCGGCCGACAACCACTACGCCGCGTGGGCCGACCAGGCGGCCGGGAAGAAGGGCTGCAAGAAGGGGCAGGCGAGGATCACCGGCCAGACCCAGGCCGGCAACAGGGCCAGCGGCATCGCCAGCGCGGAGAAGACCAAGGCCGCCCAGCTGTGGAACGCGATCGCGAAGACGTACGGCCTCACCGAGCGCCAGCCCACCCAGCTGTGACCCCGGCCCGCGGCTGAGGGACCGTGAACCGCGGGTCCCTCAGCTCAGGTCCGCGCTCTTCAGCGTCTGAGTCACGTCGGTGAAGCCCTCCTTCGCCGACACCAGCCGCCCGGACCGTACGACCTGCAGGGTCACGTCGGTGTTGACCAGGCGGGGGAAGCCGACGGAGGCGAGTTCGCCCTGGAACTCCCAGTGGAGCGTCGGCGTCAGACCGCCCGTGCCGATCTTGAGCCCGCCGTCCAGGGCCCGGCTGACCGTGTCGGCGCTCACCTCGCCGTCGCCGAGCGACTCGACGACCGCCCTGAGCACCGTGTAGGCGATCCAGGTCGTCTGCACCCCGGCGTCCGCCGGGTCGATCCGGTTGTCGCCGAACGCCTTCTCGCTGATGACCTTCTTCATCGCGTCCCACCGGGCGTCGGTCTCCACCGGGTACCAGCCGGTGATGTACGACCCCTCGTAGGGCCCGCTCCGGCCGCCGGACGCGTCGATCACGGTCTGGTCGACGCTGCCGAGGACCGTGCCGGTGCGCACTTGCGGGTACTCCTCGCGGGCGCGGCGGAAGGAGTCCATGAAGGTGCCGGTGCGGTCGCCGAGCGAGGGGACCACGCAGCCCTTGCGCGCCGGGTCGGTGGTGGACCTCCGCAGTGCCTGCTCCGACTGCTCCGAGTACTGGGTGGCGTCCTCCGCCGCCCGCACGTCCTGCGCCTTCGCGTGTCCGCCCGCCGTGAGGCCGGAGTCGAGCAGGACCGGCAGTTCGTCGCCGGCGATGGTGTCGGGCCGCACCAGGGTCACGGAGCCGCAGTCCGGGGCGAGGGCCTTGCCGAGTCCGGCCAGGAGGGTGGGCGCGCCGCCGTTGACCGGGTAGGAGAGGGGGCTGGTGAACTCGTCGGTCGTGACGCCGTAGCCGCCTATGTAGGGGATGCCCGCGCCCTCCAGGGGTGGGAAGAACGAGTCGGCGTACTGGCTGTAGGAGCCGACCACCGCCACGACGTTCTCCTTGACCGCGCGCCGGGCGCACTTCGCCGCGGCCACGCTGTCGTTGTGGTCGTTGCAGGTCAGGACGGTGAGCTCGCGGCCGTCGATACCGCCTTTGGCGTTGATCCAGCGGGCGTACGCCTGTGCGAAGGCGGGCATGCCGGGCTTGTTGGTTGCGTCGGTCTCCTGCGGGGCCCAGGTCATGACCTTGATCGGGCCGTCGTCCCCGGAGCCCCCCGTGACACCGGGGACGACCCCGCAGCCGGCGACCAGCGACGCACTCGCCACCAGTGCTCCCGTCGCGCCTGCGGCGGCTCGGACGGGCCGGGTGAACCTGAGGAGGAAGGTGCTGCGTTTACGTCGCCTGCCGGTCATGGACCCACACGCTTCCGGCACATCACCAACCCAGGAGTGACCTTCGGTTAGGAGACGGTGACGCACAGGTGAACAGCGGGGGCCGGTGCGGCCCTCGGGGCGGGGAACGTACGATCGATGACCGTGCAAGGTTCGGAGAAGTCTTCCCGTCACGGCCGTCGCTCATCCACCATGGGCGGCATGCCACAGAACGACATGCCGTGGTGGCGCTGGCGCAGCAACGTGCGTTCCGCGCTGCACATGCTCTCCGATCCGGTGTTCCAGCGGGACGTCTGGCTGGCCGGTGTCGACGGGTACGGGGACGTCACCGACGCCGTGTACCGCCTGGTCGAGGACACCTGGCTGGACAACTGGTCCGCCGAGAAGTACGTCGGCACGATCTTCCGGGACTCCCAGGAGGCGGCCCTCGTGGACACCGCCGTCCTGCGGGTGCTGCGGATCATGCACCAGGTCGGGCCGGACGCCCCGGTGTCCGCCTACGTCGACCACCAGGGATGGCCGGACGCGATCCGCGCGGCGCGTGACGCGCACGTACGGATGGCGACGGCCGACGGCGAGGACCCGGACACCCCGCCCCGCACCCTCGAGGTGCTGCGGATCCTCACGCGGTCTGCGTAGCGAGACGGCGGGACGGCCGCGGCCCCGGATATGCGACCCTGTCCTGCATGAACGCGCAGTCCAGCCGAGCCGAGGCTCCCGCCGACCAGTACGTCCTCACCCTTTCCTGCCCCGACAAGCAGGGCATCGTGCACGCCGTGTCGAGCTATCTCTTCATGACCGGCTGCAACATCGAGGACAGTCAGCAGTTCGGTGACCACGACACGGGACTGTTCTTCATGCGGGTCCACTTCTCGGCGGAGGCGCCGGTGACCGTGGACAAGCTGCGGGCCAGCTTCGCGGCGATCGGTGACGCCTTCCACATGGACTGGCAGATCAACCGGGCCGACGACAAGATGCGCATCGTGCTGATGGTCAGCAAGTTCGGGCACTGCCTGAACGACCTGCTCTTCCGCGCCCGGATCGGCGCGCTGCCGGTGGAGATCGCCGCAGTGGTGTCCAACCACACGGACTTCGCCGAGCTCGTGGGGTCCTACGACATCCCCTTCCACCACATCCCGGTGACGAAGGACACGAAGGCGGAGGCCGAGGCGCGGCTGCTGGAGCTGGTCCGCGAGGAGAACGTCGAGCTGGTCGTGCTCGCCCGCTACATGCAGGTGCTCTCCGACGACCTGTGCAAGCAGCTCAGCGGCCGGATCATCAACATCCACCACTCCTTCCTGCCGAGCTTCAAGGGCGCGAAGCCGTACCACCAGGCGCACACCCGGGGTGTGAAGCTGATCGGCGCGACGGCCCACTACGTGACCGCCGACCTCGACGAGGGCCCGATCATCGAGCAGGAGGTCGAGCGCGTCGGCCACGACGTGAACCCGGACCAGCTCGTCGCGATCGGCCGTGACGTGGAGTGCCAGGCGCTGGCGCGCGCGGTGAAGTGGCACGCGGAGCGCCGGATCCTGCTCAACGGGCGGCGGACGGTCGTGTTCGCCTAGGAGCCCGGCGGCTCTGTTTCGCGGGCGGCCGCGGGTGCGTGGAGGGCTGGTCGCTCAGTTCCCGCGCCCCTTGAGCAGTTCCACTGGACGCCCTTTCAGGGGCGCGGAGAACTGCGCGAGCAACCACGCGTCACTCGCAGCCGCCGACGAAACGGCAACCAGCCCCTACATCCGGCTCAGGCTCGCCGCCGCGAACAGCACATCCCTGATCGCCTCCCGATCACCCAGCTGCCCCGCCGCGGCCTCCGCAGGAGACACGTGGCCCGCAGCGAGCCTGCAGAATTCCACGCCGTCCAGAGCGACATGGGCGACCTCGTGGTCGGCGGAGCCGACCGCGCCGGGGGAGTCCAGGGGGATCAGCCACTCGCCGCCGCCGTGGCCCTCGATCTCCAGGCGCAGGCTGCGGCCGGGTTCGCCGGCCGGTACGAGGTGCCGGCCGGCCGCCGGTGCCGCCCGCCCGGTCTGCCGGCGTACCGCCAGCACGGTGGGCAGCATGCGGGCCGCGAGGTCGATCATCCGGTTGAGGTGGCGTGGCGAGGGCGGGCCGTAGGGATAGTCCACCGCCTCGGCGATGTCCTCCGCGTGCACCCAGCACTCGAAGGCGCGGTCCAGCATCGCGTCGTGCAGCGGCAGCTCGAAGGTGCCGTACGAGACGGCCGGTCGGCCGGTGCCGACGCCGGTGAAGGACACCGTGCGCACCAGGTCGTGGCTCTGCTCCCGCCAGGGCACCCGCACCGAGCGGGTGGGCGGGAAGTGCGAGGCCCGCCAGTACGCCTCCGTGCGCCCGGCCGGGGTCGGCGCGTCCGCACGGACCTCGCCCAGCGGGTCGTCGAGCCCCAGGGCCACGGCGATCAGACCGTCCACCGTGAGCAGGTGGGCGATGACCCCGGCGACCGTCGTACGGCGGCTGGTCGCCTCGTCGGCCTCGAACCAGCGCAGCCGCACGGGCGCGTGCCACTCGGCGTCGCCTATGTCCTGGAGCAGGGCGTCCAGCCGGGCCGTCTCGGCGTCGTACGGCGTCGCCCAGTCCGGCACCGGGATGCGCGGCGGACGCCGGTCGAGGCAGCTCTCCAGGACGCGGGTGCGCAGGCCGGGGTCCAGGTCGAGGCTCTCGGGGCGTTGCAGCAGGCCCACCGCCTCGCGCAGCCGCAGGGCCTCGTCCGCGCAGCTTCCGCAGCCGCCGAGGTGCTCCTCCACGGCCTCCGCCTCCTGGGGGGAGCAGGCGGCCAGCGCCCACGCCCCGAGGAGCGACTTCAGGACGGGGTGCTCCAGCACCAGCGGCGGGACGGACGGAATCGGCTCCTCCAGGGCGGGCAGCGGCCGGTCGCCGTCCTCGACGGACGCCCGGGGCATGGGGATACGGGGCGGCTGACCGGGGGCGGGGACGGGACCGGAGCCGCCAGAGCCGTCGCCGGGGCCGCCGGGACCAAAACCGCCGGAGCCCTCGCCGGGGTCCCCGAAGCCGTCGGCCGGGCTGCCGGAGCCGGCTCCCGAGTCGCGGGAAACGCCGTGGCCGCCCCACTCACCGCCGTCCGCGCCACCCGAGTCGCTTCTGGCCCCCGCGTCCCCCGGACCGCCCTCCTCGCCGATGCCGCCTTGAGCGCCCCGGTCCTCGGGCCTGCCCGAGCCGCCGTACGCCTCGAACCGGTCTGCTCCGCTCACGCCGCACCCCCGTATCCGGGAGGCGCGCCGGGCGCCCCGGCGTCGTGGGCGGTGGACAGCAGTTGCAGGCCGAGGCGGAGCCGGCGGCGGGCCTCGTCCTCGGTGACGCCGAGGTCGGTGGCGGTCTGGCGGTAGTCGCGGCGCTGGAAGTAGGCGAGCTCCAGGGCGGCGCGCAGGGGGACGGGCATGGACTGGACGATGTAGTCGGCGCGGGCGGCGACCGAGGCGTGGCGGACCTTGCGCTCCAGGTCCTCGGTGGTGCCGTGGCCGTCCTGGGCCAGTGCGGCGGTCTCGGTGGCGCGCAGCCGCTGCACGGCGAGGCGGTGGGTCAGGGTGGCGACCCAGGTGCGCAGCGGGCCCTGTTTGGGGTCGTAGGTGTCGGGGTGCTCCCAGACATGGGCGAAGACCTCGCGGGTGATGCCGTCGGCGGCGCGTTCGTCCCCCAGCACCCGGTGGGCGAGGCCGTGCACGAGGGAGGCGAAGCGGTCGTAGAGCTCGCCGAGGGCCGCCGCCTCACCGCGCGCGAGCCGCTGTTGCATCTTGCGGTCCCAGCGGGGCGGTGTGTCCTTCTTCGCCATGCGGCCCTCTCAGCCTGCCCGTGTCCCGGCTCGTGTCGCGGACTGTGTCCCTGTCAAGCCTGCGCCCAGCGTCTCCTCGAATGTAGTCGGCACCTCCGGTGGTGCACGCCCCTTTGTTCCAATGCGCGCCCCCGGCGGTCACCTCCTGGTAGAGGGGTCGGGCGGCGCCTACCCACCCATCCCTCCGATCAGACCTGATCGAACAGGATCGAATGCGACTGAAACAAGCCTCTTTCGCCTTCCTGCCGTTTCTGGGCCCGTGTTTCAGGGAACTGCCGCTGGGCAGCCGCGCTGCAAGGAAGCGAAGGGACGGCTTCCGGTTGCTTTCCGGCGAGCGAAGGGCATGGTGGTGGCGTTCAATGTGACCGACAGCGGGCAGGGCGATTGGGCCGTGCTCCAGGTGTCGGGCGAGCTGGACCTGGTGACGTCGCCCGTGTTGCGACAACGGGTGCACGACGAGGTGGCCGAGGGCCGTCACAGTCTCGTCCTCGATCTGTCCGAGGTGTTCTTCTGCGACTCCAGCGGCGTCGGCGTGCTCATCGCCTCCCGTCGCCTCATCCGCTCCTGCCAGGGCCGGCTCCGTCTGATCCTCCCGGCTCAGGGCGCGGAGGACGGCTCCCACGTCAACCGGGTGCTGGGCGCGCTGGGCGTGCGCAGACTGTTCGACGTGCATCCCGACCTCGCGTCGGCAGTGAGCGAGGAGGCCGGCCCGCTGTCCGCGTGACGGCGAGGCCGCCCGGCCGGACGAGGGCTGTGGTTCTGCCACACCGTCGTCCCGAAATTCACCCGGTCCTGGCACAAGCGTCGCTTTCCCGCGCCCGGAGATGCCCTCGCGTCGTACGCTCCGTGCCAGAGCACCCCGACGTCACGTAAGGCGGCACGAGAAGACATGGTCAGCAGCGAGTACGAGCGCAGGATCGCCGCCCGGTTCGCCACCTTCGACCAGGACGGCAACGGATACATCGACCGCGAGGACTTCAACGTGGCGGCCAAGGCGCTGCTCACGGAGTTCGGCACGGCGGCCAGGTCCGACAAGGGACAGGCCCTGTATCTCGGTGCCGAGGCGTTCTGGCAGGGCATGGCCGGGATAGCGGACCGGGACGGTGACCAGCGCATCACCCAGGACGAGTTCGTGGGCGGAGCGGTCAAGCGCCTGCGGGACAACCCGGAGCGGTTCGCCGAGATCGCCCGTCCCTTCCTGCACGCGGCGCTCGCCGTGGCCGACCCCGACGGGGACGGCGCGGCCACCGTCGAGGACACCGCGCGCGTGCTGAGGATCCTCGGCGTCCCCCAGGAGGTCGCCCGGTCCGCCGCGACGGCGATCGACACGGACGGCGACGGCAGGATCGGCGAGAACGAGATCGTGACCGCCCTCGCCCGCTACTTCACCGTCCCCGAGTGATCTGACCCCGAGTGAGCTGAGAAACGCTCCCTGAGCTTGTACTTGAGCACCTTCCGCAGGGTCTCGCCCCGCGGAAGGGCCGCCACCACCTCCAGCCGCTCCGGCAGCTTGTGCGTCGCCAGCCCTTCCGCGCGCAGGTACGAGGTCACCGCCTCCAGCGTCAGCGCGCCGGTCGGCGAGGGCTGTCGCGGCGGCTCGACCACGGCACAGACCAGCTCCCCGCGCTCCGGGTCCGGCAGCCCGATCACCGCCACGTCCCCGACGCCCGGGTGCCGGTGCAGCAGGTCCTCGATCTCCTTCGCCGAGATGTTCTCGCCCTTGCGGATGATGACGTCCTTGAGCCGGCCGGTGAGAACCAGATGGCCGGTGTCCGTCAGCCGCCCCAGGTCCCCGGTGCGCAGAAAGCCCTCCTCGTCGAAGGCGTCGGCGGTCTGGGCCGGATCCAGGTACCCCCGGCACACGGCCTCGCCCTTCAGCCGCACCTCCCCGTCCACGATCCGTATCTCCATCCCCTCGGGCGGCCGTCCCTCCGTCGTCGCCAGCATCTCCGGGGTGTCGTCCGGCGCCCCCATCGTGATCATCGGTACCTCGGTCATGCCGTATCCGTGGGTCAGCTGCACCCCCATCTCCCGGACCACGGCGTGGTACACCTCCGGCGGCTTGGGCGCCCCGCCGCCCGCGAGCAGCCGCAGGGACGGAATCACCGGGACGCCGGGCTGTCCGCGCTGCTCGGCGAGGAACATCGAGTAGAACGCCGTCGACCCGCCCGCCATCGTCACCCCGTGCCCGCGGTAGCCCGCGAGCGCGTCCGGCAGCGCGAACTGCTCGAACAACACCGCCGGGAAGCCGTACAGCAGCAGCATCACCAGGTAGTCGGGGCCACCGATATGGGCGTAGGGGAAGGCGATGGAGCCCACGTCGGAGGCGGTGGGCCGCAGTGCGTGGGCGAGGCAGGAGCCGCCCGCGATCAGTGAACGGTCCGTGTGCAGGACGCCCTTGGGGTCGGAGGTCGTGCCCGAGGTCCAGTAGATCCAGCGGACCGACGTGCCCTCGGCGGGAGGCGGCGGCAGCACGGACGGGTCGCCGTCGGGCAGGCGGTCGTACGCCTCGACGACGCCCTTGGCGCCGAGGCGGCGTGCCATCTCCGTGTGGTCGAAGCCGCGCCACTCGCCCGGCACCGCGAAGTACTCCGCCTTCGACTCCCGCAGCGCGAAGCCGACCTCGCGCTCCCGGTAGAACGGGATCACCGGGGTCTGGACGGCGCCCAGGCGGGCCAGCGCGAAGGACAGCACGACCGTCTCGATGCGGGTCGGCAGCTGCCAGGCGACGACCGTGCCGGGGCGCACCCCCAGGTCGTACAGGCCCGCCGCGACCCGCTCGGCCCGGTCGCGCAGCTCCCCGAAGCTCAGTGCCCGGTCGTCCTGGAGGAGGAGCGGGCGGTCGGGGGTGAGGTCGGCGCAGCGGGCGGCCAGGTCCCAGAGGGTGCGGGAGGCGCCGAGCGTGTGGGCGGTGTCGTTCACAACGGCCCCCTGTATAGCTGACGGGTAGTCAGATCGTGGGCAGAGCGTAGGGCCCGGTGCCTTGTCGGTCCAGAGGCGCGGGGCTAGCCTTCCCGGGAGCAGCAAAAACTGATGAGGCGTCAGATCGCAGTCTGGGGGCCGCCGGTGGATCTCGCCCAATCGCCCGAGGAGGAGGAGTTCCGGGCGCGGCTGAGGGAGTGGCTGGCGAAGGTGCTGCCGACGCTGCCGCCCAGGCCGTCGCCGGACGACTGGCCCGGGCGCCGCGCCTACGACCTCGGCTGGCAGCGCACGCTGTACGACGCCGGGTACGCCGGCCTGCACTGGCCGGTCGACGCGGGCGGGCAGGGCGCCACCCCGACCCAGCACCTGATCTTCCTTGAGGAGACGGAACGGGCCGGCGCGCCCTACGTGGGCGCCAACTTCGTCGGCCTGCTGCACGCCGGGCCCACCATCGCCGCCGAGGGGACGCCGGAGCAACGGGCGCGCTGGCTGCCGCCCGTGCTGCGCGGCGAGGAGGTCTGGTGCCAGGGCTTCAGCGAACCGGACGCCGGAAGCGACCTGGCGTCGCTGCGCACGCGCGCGTGCCGGGACGGCGATGACTACGTGGTCACCGGCTCCAAGATCTGGACCTCGCACGCCGAAGTCGCCGACTGGTGCGAGCTGTTGGTGCGCACGGATCAGCGGGCCCCCAGGCACCGGGGCATCACGTGGCTCGCCCTGCCGATGGACGCCCCGGGCGTCACCGTACGGCCGCTCAGAACGCTCGCCGGGTCGGCCGAGTTCGCCGAGGTGTTCCTCGACGAGGTGCGGGTGCCCGCCACCCATCGGGTCGGCGAGGAGAACGACGGCTGGCGCGTGACCATGGTGACCCTCTCCTTCGAACGCGGCACCGCCTTCGTGGGCGAGGTGGTCGCCTGCCGTCGCGTGCTCGGCGAACTCGCCCGCACCGCACGCGAGAACGGCCGCTGGGACGATCCGGCCCTCCGTCGGCGGCTGGGCAGGCTGAACGCCGAGTTCCGCGCCCTGTGGCGGCTCACGCAGTGGAACGTGAGCGAGGCGGAGGCGGGCGGCGGTGTGCCCGGCGTGGGCGGCTCGGTCTTCAAGCTGCGCTACTCACAGGCCCGCCAGCGGCTCTACGACGCCGCCGCGGACGTCCTCGGCCCCGACTGTCTCGACCTGGACCGGCCCTGGACGCTCGACCGGCTGTCGTCCCTGTCGTACACCATCGCCGCCGGGACCTCGCAGATCCAGCGGAACATCGTGGCCGAGCGGATCCTCGGGCTGCCGAAGGGACGATGACGTGCGTTTCCGACTGACCGAGGACCAACGCGCCCTGCGGGAGGGCGTACGGCAACTGCTGGCCCGCCGGTTCGGCCGCGAGGCACTGCGGGCGGCCGTGGCGGCGCCCGGGCTGGACCGCGCGCTGTGGCGGGAGCTCGGCGCCGCCGGGTTCTTCGCGCTGCGGCTGCCGGAGGCGGACGGCGGGGTGGGACTCGGGCTGCCCGAGACGGTGTTGGCCTTCGAGGAGGCGGGGCGGGTGCTGCTGCCCGGTCCGCTGGTGGCCACGCATCTCGCGGCCGCGAGCGTGCCGGGGGCGGCCACTGGGGAGACGGTGGTGGCCGCCGCCGACGGAAGGCTGGTGGAGTGGCTGACGGAGGCGGACGTCGTACGGGGGGAGGTCGCCGGAGCCGTACCGCTGCGGTCGGTCGATCCGCTGACCCCACTGCACCGGACGGCCGCCGCCGGGCCAACGGACCCCGTCGCCGTTCTCCTCACCGCCGCCGAGCAGCTCGGCACCGCCACACGCGTGTGCGAGCTGGCCGTGCAACACGCCCGGACGCGTGAGCAGTTCGGACAGCCGATCGGGGCCTTCCAGGCGGTCAAGCATCTGTGCGCCGAGATGCTGGTGCGCGCGGAGACGGCCCGGGCCGCGGTGTACGCGGCGGCCGTCACCGCGCAGCCGGCCGACATCGCGACGGCCCGGCTGCTCGCCGACGAGGCGGCCCAGCTCGGCACCCGGGACTGCCTCCAGGTGCACGGCGGCATGGGGTTCACCTGGGAGAGCGAGGTCCACCTGCATCTCAAACGCTCCTGGGTGCGGGCACAACGTGGCGGTGCGAACACGGAGAGTGAGGAACTTCTGGCGGCCGATCTGGTGGGCTGAGCGGCTCGGAACGCGTGTGGGCTGCGGTGGTGCCGAGGCGGCCGGGACGGATGTCGCGGATTGTGGCATACCGGAATCACGCTGCGTTGATATCGGGTTGTGTCCTAGGTGTGACTCGTCACGTCCCGGAGTCGGACGGTCGCTCCGGTACCTTGTGTGAGATGCGAGTGGTTCCGAGCACGAGCCATGCCGGTGGCGCCTTCGAGGCGGCTCCGGATTGGGCGGTGCGCACCCCGGTTCGCAGGGCAGGAAGGCCGTCGGCCCCTGCTTGTTCGACTCCCCACTACGAGCGTCGCACAGTATGGCGCACGGGTACTCCTTCGCGCTGGAATATGCCCGAAGCGCTTGTTGGGGTGACTGTACGTCAACCATGCTGTCTCATCAGGGATTCACGTTCCGTGATCCCGGCTTTGGCTGTTGTTCTGGTCATGCAAAAAATGGCTACGATCGTGGCCCTCGTGAGGCGCGAGGCTATGTGTCCGCCGGTTCGGATGGTGTGAGCGGTGCAGGTGCTTCAAGTGCAGCTGGAGATCCGTCCCGACCCCGCTGAGGTGGGGCGGGCCCGGAAGTGGGCCCGCTCGCGCCTCGCCGGGTCCGGGATACGGGACGACGAATCGCTCGCGGAAACCCTGATCCTGCTCGTCTCCGAACTGGTCACCAACGCCGTGGTGCACACCGGCTGTCCGGCGGTGCTGCGGTTGTCCCTGCCGTCCGGGGTGACCGAGTCGGCCACCGTGCGCCTCGAGGTGGCCGACCGCAGCGACCGTGCCCCGGTGCCGCGGTGTGTGGACGGCGAGGAGACCGGGGGCCGGGGTCTCGCCCTCGTCGACGGACTCGCCGACCGCTGGGGCTGGAGCCCCGAGGGCGCCGGCAAGCGCATCTGGTGCGAACTGGATCGGTGCGCGGGCTCCCGCGACGGCGCCACGGCCTACAGCGGTGGCGCCTCGGCGTATGAGGGGCTGGCGTACGAGGCCGTGTGACCGGCGCACGGCGGGCCGAATTCCGGGCACCTGCGCGTGGCTTGGCGCACGGACGCAGAAAGCGCTGTCGGCACCTGACGGCCGGTGTACGCGTGCGCCGGGACATGCTTCCGTGCGCGCCCTTGGCATATCGGGGCATAAGTAATGAAGCGCCGCACGGGTGTTGACGAGGCGTGTCCGTTTGATCACGCTTGTGGTCAGCGATTCGCCGCGAGGGGACGACGAGGGCTTCGGTGACGGAGGCCCTCGGCGAGCGTGGGTCGTGATTCGGCGTCGGTTCTCTCGGGGCCACGGGAGCCGATGGGGGTCCCCCCGCTCGAGCGGAGTCGAGAGCGGGGAGGGTGCGCCGGAGTCGGACGGCGGTGCGCGATGCCGTGTTCGGGGCGGGCAGTTGCGCGCCGCCGTCCGACGGTCCTCACAGGATGGCGACGGGTGCGACCGGGGTGCCGGTGGCGCCGACGAAGGGTTCGGGCATCGCCGACAGCAGGAACGCGTAGCGCCCTTCTTCTCCACAGGCTGTGGACAACTTTTCGAGATTCCAGTTCTGGCCCTGGAGCATCCCCATCTCCACGAGATGGAGCGCGTGCACGGGCAGCCACAGGTCCTCGACCTCGGGCGGGAAGATCTCGAAGGTGAGGGTGTCGTTCGCGACCGCGGCCACCTCGCGCGCGTGGAACCACTCCGGGGTGCGGACGGACAGGCCCGGTGACGGATAGCCGTACGCCTCCCTGTCGCCCGCCAGGTACACCTGCACCTGTCCGGTCCGCACGAGCACGATGTCGCCGGTCCGCACCCGTGTGCCGGCGAGTTCCTCCGCGGCCTCCAGGTCCTCGGGCGTGACGGCGTGCGAGCCGTCGAGGCGGTCCCGGCCGAGGGCGCGGGCCACGTCGAGCAGCACCCCGCGCGAGACGACGTGCCGGGCTTTGTCGATCCCGCTGAACTCGGCGCCGCCGTGCGGGGTGATGGTGCCGGCCGGGCGCCCGTTGTAGAGCCGCCCCGAGTGCGAGACGTGGGTGAGCGCGTCCCAGTGGGTGGCGGCCTGCAGGCCCATGGTCACGGTGTCGTCGCTGCACGCCACCGTTCCCGGACCGAAGATCTCCTGGTTGATCTGCACCATGGAGTGCAGCGGGTTGACCCGGCCCGGAATCAGCCCGGTCTGCACCCCGTCCTGCCTCAGGGGGAGGGCGAGGGGGACGCGGCGCCCGGTCCTGACCTCCGTCGCTGCCCGGGCCACGACCTCGTCGGTGATCAGGTTGAGGGTGCCTATCTCGTCGTCCGCCCCCCAACGGCCCCAGTTGTTCACGCGCTTGGCGATGTCGTGGAACGCGGCGGGTAGCGACATGGGTCCTTCCCGGGGCTTGTCTCCGACAGTCTGGCGGGTCATAAAATCTAACGGTCCGTCAGAAACCGCGGGAAGGGGCCGGCATGGGGAACTTCTTGGCAGGCAAGGTGGTCGCCGTGACGGGTGCCGGGCGGGGGATCGGCCGGGCCGTGGCGCTGGCGGCCGCGGCCGAGGGCGCGCGGGTCGTGGTCAACGACTACGGCGTCTCGATGGACGGCGCCTCACCCACGAGCGAGATCGCCGAGTCCGTGGTCAAGGAGATCGAGGCGGCGGGCGGCGACGCGGTCGCCGTCGCCGACGACATCTCGACGATGGCGGGCGGGCAGCGCGTCGTCGACGCGGCGCTGACCTCGTACGGACGGCTCGACGGGGTCGTGTGCGTCGCCGGGATCCTGCGCGAACGCATGCTGTTCAACATGTCCGAGCAGGAGTGGGACCCCGTGCTGGCGACCCACCTCAAGGGCACCTTCACCGTGTTCCGGGCGGCGTCGGCGGTCATGCGCCGACAGCGCTCCGGCACCCTCGTCGGCTTCACCAGCGGCAACCACCAGGGCTCCGTCTCGCAGGCCAACTACAGCGCGGCGAAGGGCGGGATCATCTCGCTGGTCCGCAGCGCCGCGCTGGGCCTGCACAAGTACGGGGTGAGCGCGAACGCGGTGGCGCCGGTGGCCCGTACGCGGATGTCGGCGAACGTTCCGACGGAGCTGACGGAGATCGGCGAGCCGGAGGACGTCGCGGCGCTCGTGGTCTACCTGCTGTCCGAGCGGGCCGCGGAGCAGGGGATCACGGGCCAGGTGTACACGGTCGCCGGACCGAAGATCGCGGTGTGGGCACAGCCCAGGGAGCTGCGGGCCGCGTACGCGGAGGGCGCCTGGACGCCGGAGCGGATCGCCGAGTTCCTGCCGGGGTCGGTGGGGGTGGACCCGATGCCACTGCTGTCGCAGGTGGAGGGGATGTCCCGGGCGGCGGCGCGAGGGGACAGGCCGAACGCCTGACGGGGACGGTGTGCGTGGAGCGGCGCCCGTGGGCCGGCTGTGGAGGGCCGCGCGGGTCTCCGTGCCCCTGGCGGTGTCAGGGGCGACCGGTGTCGAGAGGAGAGCTCCGTGGACTTTGGATTCGGGCCCGAGGACGAGGAGTTCCGGGCGGAGGCGAGGGCGTGGCTCGCCGCGCACGCCGGCGCGGCGTCGGACCGGCGGAGCTGGGAGCGGACCCTCGGCAAGTCCGGCTGGATAGGGCTGGGCTGGCAGGAGAGCGGATACGGCAACCGGACCGCCGGTCTGACCCGGCAGGTCGCCTGGGCCGAGGAGTACGCACGGTCCGCCGCGCCCCCGCGCTCGGGCCACATCGGGGAGAACCTGCTCGGCCCCACGCTGCTCGCGCACGGCACCGACGAGCAGAAGGCGCGGTTCCTGCCGCCCGTCGCCGCCGGAGAGGAGCTGTGGTGCCAGGGGTACAGCGAGCCCGGGGCCGGATCGGACCTGGCCGGTGTGCGGACCACGGCCGTGCGGGAACCGGACGGGGCGTCCTACCGGATCACCGGGCAGAAGATCTGGACGTCGCTGGCCCAGGAGGCCGACTGGTGCTTCGTGCTGGCCCGTACGGACCCGGGGTCACGGCGTCACCACGGGCTGACCTTCCTGCTCGTCCCCATGGACCAGCCCGGCCGGATCGAGGTCCGCCCCATCCGGCAGCTGACCGGCACGAGCGACTTCAACGAGGTCTTCTTCGACGGGGCACACGCGCGTGCGGAACACGTCGTGGGAGGTGAGGGCGGCGGCTGGCGGGTCGCGATGAGTCTGCTCGGGTTCGAACGGGGGGTCTCGACGCTGGCCCAGCAGGTGGGCTTCGCCCAGGAGTTGGGGCGGGTGGTGCGGACGGCCGTGGAGAACGGCGCCGTGGACGATCCCGTCGTGCGGGAGCGGCTCCTGCGGCAGTGGGCCGAGTTGCGGGTGATGCGCTGGAACGCGCTGCGCACGCTGGGCGGTTCGGGCGACGCGGGAGCGCCGAGCGTGGCCAAGCTGCTGTGGGGCGGCTGGCATCAGCGGCTGGGTGAGCTGGCGATGCTGGTGCGGGGGGCGGCGGGGGCGGTCGGGCCGGCGGAGTGGACGTCTTCGGGGTCGTCTGCGGGGCCGTCCGCAGGGTCGCCTTCGGGGTCGCCTTCTGTGTCGTCTGCGGGGTCGTCTTCGGGGTCGTACGAACTCGACGAGTTCCAGCACCTGTTCCTGTTCTCACGCGCCGACACCATCTACGGCGGTTCCGACCAGGTCCAGCGCACGATCATCGCCGAGCGCGTGCTCGGTCTGCCGAGAGAACCCAAGGGCTGACAGGGGGCCGCGTGATGCGAGGCGTGGTGTTCGACGGGAAGCGGATCGAGGTCGTGGACGATCTCGACGTACGGGATCCGGGGCCGGGAGAGGTGCAGGTCGCCATCTCTGCGGCGGGGTTGTGCCACAGCGACCTGTCCGTGGTCGACGGGACCATTCCCTTCCCCGTTCCCGTGGTGCTCGGCCATGAGGGCGCCGGGGTGGTGGAGGCCGTCGGGGCGGGGGTCACGCATGTGGCGCCGGGGGACCATGTCGCCCTGTCCACGCTGGCCAACTGCGGGGCGTGCGCCCAATGCGACCGGGGGCGGCCGACGATGTGCCGGCAGGCGATCGGGCGTCCCGGGCAGCCGTTCACCCGGGGCGGGCGGCCGGTGTTCCAGTTCGCGTCCAACTCCGCCTTCGCGGAACGGACCGTGGTGAAGGCCGTGCAGGCGGTCCGCATCCCGAAGGACATCCCCTCGCCGTCCGCCGCGCTCATCGGGTGCGGGGTGCTGACCGGTGTCGGCGCCGTGCTCAACCGGGCCGGGGTGGACCGCGGGGACAGTGTGCTCGTGATCGGCACGGGCGGGATCGGCCTGAACGTGCTGCAGGGCGCGCGGATCGCGGGCGCCCTGCGGATCGTGGCCGTGGACGCCAACCCGGCCAAGGAGGCGGTGGCCCGGCAGTTCGGGGCCACCCACTTCCTGACCTCGACGGACGGGGTGCGGGACATCCTGCCGACCGGGGCGGACCACGCCTTCGAGTGCGTCGGCCGGGTCGAACTGATCCGGGAGGCGATCGACGCCCTGGACCGGCACGGGCAGGCGGTCCTCCTCGGCGTCCCGCCGGCCACCGCCGAGGCGTCCTTCCTCGTCTCCTCGATGTACCTGGACAAGTCGATCCTGGGCTGCCGGTACGGGTCGTCGCGGCCGCAGCGGGACATCGCCCTGTACGCCGAGCTCTACCGGGAAGGGCGACTGCTCCTCGACGAGTTGGTGACGCGGACGTACCCGGTGGAGGACTTCGAGCGGGCGGCGGCCGACGCGGAGGCGGGGAAGGTGGCTCGGGGGGTGCTGACGTTCTGAACGTGCCGTTGTTCCGGCCGGGGCTCAACCGCCGTGCCGCGCACGTGCGTCGGCGTTGTCGCCGCCTGCGCGGAAGGTGCGCCGATAGCTGGTGGGCGTGACGCCGAGGGCCGTCTGCAGGTGTTGGCGCATCGACTGGGCCGTGCCGAAGCCGGCGTCCCGGGCCACCTGGTCGACGGACAGGTCGGTGGACTCCAGGAGGTGGCGGGCCCGTTCCACCCGCTGCCGGGTCAGCCACTGGCCGGGGCTGACGCCGGACTCCTCGCGGAAGCGGCGGGTGAAGGTGCGTACCGACATGGCCTCCCGCGCGGCCATGTCCCGCAGCTGGATCGGTTCGTGGAGGCGGCCCAGCGCCCAGGCCCGGGCGGCGGTCGTCGTGGCCAGCTGCGGGTCGGGCACGGGGCGGTGGACGTACTGCGCCTGACCGCCGTCGCGATGCGGCGGTACGACCGTACGGCGGGCCACCTCGTTGGCGACCGCCGCGCCGTGGTCGCGGCGCACCATGTGCAGGCACAGGTCGATACCGGCCGCGACGCCCGCCGAGGTCAGGATGTCGCCGTCGTCGACGAACAGGACGTCCGCGTCGACCCTGACCCTCGGGAAGAGCCGTTGCAGGTGCTCCGCCTGGGCCCAGTGCGTGGTGGCGGGGCGGCCGTCGAGGAGACCGGCGGCGGCCAGGACGTAGACGCCGGTGCAGATGGAGGCGAGCCGGGTGCCGGGCCGGATGTGGGCGAGGGCGGCGGCCAGTTCGCCGGTGAGCACACCCTGCTCGAAGACCGGGCCGAGCTCGTACGACGCCGGGACGACCACGGTGTCGGCGGTGGCCAGGACCTCCGGGCCGTGGGCGACCTGGACGGCGAAGTCGGCGTCGGTCTCGACCGGGCCCGGTGGCCGGACCGAGCAGGTGATCACTTCGTACAGCAGCCGCCCCTCGGCGTCCCTGGGGCGGCCGAAGATGCGGTGCGGGATGCCCAGCTCGAAGGGGAGCAGACCGTCGAGGGCGAGCACGGCGACGCGGTGGGGCCGGAAACCCGGTGTGGCTGCGGAGTCTGTGGCCGAATCCATGGCCCGATCCTAACGAACGCTGTCTTTCGGGCCACTCGATCGGAGGCGCGCCGGATCGCAAGCTCTATGTCGTGACCCAGACAAGCGAAGCCGCCCCAGAGGCCCCCGGCGACGGAAAGAGGCCGGTGTCCCCCCGTCGGCGTCGCGTGACGTCCGTGCACCGCGCCTGGTTCGTCGCCGCCGTCACCTTCGTGACGATCATCGGCGCCGCCGCCTTCCGTTCCCTGCCCGGACTGCTCATCGATCCCCTCCATGACGAGTTCGACTGGTCACGCGGCACGATCAGCGCCGCCGTCTCGGTCAACCTCGCCCTGTACGGGCTCACCGCGCCCTTCGCGGCGGCGCTCATGGACCGTTTCGGCATCCGCCGGGTGGTCGCCGTGGCCCTGACGGTGATCGCGATCGGGTCCGGGCTGACCGTGTGGATGACGGCGGCCTGGCAGCTGATGCTCTACTGGGGTCTCCTGGTCGGCCTGGGGTCCGGCTCCATGGCGCTGGCCTTCGCCGCCACGGTCACCAACCGCTGGTTCACCGAGCGGCGCGGCCTGGTCACCGGCGTCCTCACCGCCGCCTCGGCCTCCGGCCAGCTGATCTTCCTGCCGCTGCTGTCCTGGATGGTCGAGACCCACGACTGGCGTCCGGCGGCCGTTACCGTGGCGCTGGCGGCCCTCGCGGTCGTCCCCTTCGTGTGGCTGCTGCTGCGCGACCACCCGGCCGACGTGGGCCTGAAGCCGTACGGCGCGAAGGAGTTCGTACCGAAGCCGCCACCGGTGACCGGTGCCGCGCGCCGGGCCGTGACCGTCCTCCTCAAGGCCGCCCGCACCGGCCCGTTCTGGCTATTGGCCGGCACCTTCGCGATCTGCGGCGCCTCCACCAACGGCCTGGTCCAGACGCATTTCGTGCCCGCCGCCCACGACGACCACATGCCGGTCCCCGCGGCGGCCTCGCTGCTCGCCGTCATCGGCGTCTTCGACGTGGTCGGCACGATCGCCTCCGGCTGGTTCACCGACCGCTTCGAGCCGCGCCGGCTGCTGGCGGTGTACTACGCGCTACGAGGCGTCTCGCTGCTGTTCCTGCCGATCCTGCTGGCCCCGACGGTCCACCCGCCGATGGTCTTCTTCATCGTCTTCTACGGCCTCGACTGGGTCGCCACCGTGCCTCCCACCGTGGCGCTGTGCCGGGAGCTGTACGGCGAGGACAGCGCGATCGTCTTCGGCTGGGTGCTGGCGTCCCACCAGGTGGGGGCGGCCCTCGTGGCCTTCGTCGCGGGCGTGGTGCGGGACGTGTTCGGGGAGTACGACATGGTCTGGTACGCGGCGGGCGCGCTGTGCGCGGCGGCTGCGCTGATGGCGCTGATGATCCGGCGGCGGCAGCCGGCGGCGGTCGTGGCCTGAGCCCGGTCCCGTGAGCCCCCCGGAGGCTGTCCGGCGGATTCCCTAGCCGAACCTGCCCCGGTGGAACAGCAGGGGCGGGAGGTCCTCCTCGTTCGTGCCGAGCGCCTCCACCCGTCCGACCACGATCAGGTGGTCGCCGCCCGTGTGCACCGCGTGGATCGTGCAGTCGATCCACGCGAGCGTGCCCGCGAGGCGCGGCGAGCCGGAGACGGGCGCCGGGTCGTGGGCCACCCCCGCGAACTTGTCCCGGCCGCTCACCGCGAAGCCACGGCACAACTCGCCCTGGTGGGCGCCCAGGACGTTGACGCAGAAGACGCCGGCCCGGGCGATCCGCGGCCAGGTCGTGGACGTACGGCCGACCATGAAGACGACGAGGGGCGGGTCGAGGGAGAGGGAGGAGAACGACTGGCAGGCGAATCCGGCGGGAGCGGTCTCGCCGTCTGTCGCGGGCGCCGTCACGACGGTCACGCCGGTCGCGAAGCTCCCCATCACCCGCCGGAACTCGCCCTGTTCGACGGGCGCCCGCTCGTCCTCGCCCACACAGCGCAGCTCGGGGCGCGGCAGGGCTTCCACCGGGGCCGTGGGCGCGGTCCCGGCCGACCTGAGGTAGCGCACTGCGGCTTCGGCCATCCCGGCTTGTCCCATCACGTCACCCATTGAAACTGACGGAGCGTCAGATGGGAAGGGGTGGAGCGGGACTCCGACGGGCTTCAACGGCCCCGGAACACTGCGCTTCTGCGCTGTACGAAGCTCGCCACGCCCTCCCGGGCGTCCGCCGTCGTCATGTTGACCTCCTGGGCCGCCGCCTCGGCGGCGAAGGCGGTGGCGCGGTCGGTGTCGAGGGAGGAGTTGACGAGTTGCTTGGTGAGGGCGAGCGTGCGGGTCGGGCCGGTGGCCAGGCGCTCGGCCCAGGCGCGGGCCGTCCTGTCCAGCTCCTCGTCCGGGACGACCCGGTTGACCAGCCCGAGCCGCTCGGCGTCCGACGCGGTCAGCGCGTCCCCGAAGAACATCAGCTCCTTCGCGCGCCGCGGGCCGATCAGACGGGGCAGGAGATAGGCGCCCCCGCCGTCGGGGACGAGCCCGCGCCGCACGAACACCTCGATGAACCTGGCGGACTCCGCGGCGAGTACGAGGTCGCAGGCGAACGCGAGATGGGCGCCGAGGCCGGCCGCGGTGCCGTTGACCGCGGCGATCACCGGCTTCTCGCAGTCGAGGACGGCGGCGACCAGACGCTGGGCGCCCGCGCGGATCGTGCGGGCCACGTCACCGGCGACCCGGTCGCCTGCCGGAGGCCCGCCGCGAAGGTCCGCGCCCGCGCAGAAGCCACGGCCGGTCCCGGTGAGGACGACGGCCCGTACGTCCGGGTCGGTGGAGGCTCCGTCGAGCAGCCGGATGATGCGTTCTCGCTGGTCAGGGGTGATGGCGTTGAGGGCCTCGGGTCGGTTGAGGGTGATCCGGCTGACCTGGTTGTCAGTGGTGTGCCGTATCAATGACTCAACGGAATCTTCCGGCACGTCGGTCTTTGCGTCGGTACGGGGGGAGTCGGACATGTTCGTCTCAGGTGCGTTCGCCTCAGGGCTGCTCATCTCAGGTGCACACCACCAGCGCGTCCAGAGCCACCGCGCCCTGCCCCCTGGGCAGCACCATCAGCGGGTTGATGTCGAGCTCCGCGACATGGTCCCCGAGTTCGAGGGCCATGCGCTGCACCCGCAGGACGACTTCGACGAGCGCGTCGAGGTCCGCCGGGGGGCGCCCCCGGACCCCGTCGAGCAGGGCCCGCCCGCGCAGCTCGGCACACATGTCCCGCGCCTGTTCCTCGCCGAAGGGCGGCACCCGCACGGCCACGTCCCGCAGCACCTCGACGAGCACCCCGCCCAGCCCGACGGTCACCGTCGGGCCGAACAGCTCGTCGTGGGTGACGCCGACGACCATCTCGACGCCCCGCTCGACCATCTGGCAGACGAGGACGCCGTCCAGGGAGACGTCCTCGTAGCGGGCGATGTCGGTCAGCTCCCGGTAGGCGTCCCGGACCTGGCTGGCCGAGGTCAACCCGATCTTCACCAGGCCGAGCTCCGTCTTGTGGGCGATCCGCGCGCCGGACGCCTTCATCACCACCGGGTAGCCCACCAGGCCGGCCGCCCGCACGGCCGCCGCCGCGCTGGTCACCAACTGCTCGCGCGGTACCCGGATCCCGTACGCCCGCAGCAGCTGCTTCGCCGCGTGCTCGCTCAGCTGCTGGCCGGGGCGCATCAGCTCGCGCGCCTTGCGGAAGGAGGGCGAAGGGGTGCGGGGTGCCGAGTCGAGAGGAGAGCGGTAGCGGGTCACGAAGCGGTGGTGGTCGAGGTGGGCGCGGACCGCGGTGAGGCAGTTGGCGACCGTGCGGAAGGTGGCCACCCGGGACGAGCCGAGCAGGACCTCGCGGTAGGCCGGTTCGGTGCCGACCGGCGACCCCCACACCACGCACACCAGTTTGTCGGTCCGCTCGGCGGCGTCCACCAGGTCCTGGACGAGCCGGTCGCTCAGGGGCGGGAAGGGCCCGGTGATCGGGCAGATCAGCACACCGACCTCGGGGTCGGCGAGGATCGCGTCGATGATCTTCCGGCCGCGCCAGTCGCCGACCGGGTGCCCGCCGTTGTCGACGGGGTTGGCCACGTTGAGGTACTCGGGTATCCACTGGTGCAGCTCGGCCTGCCGGGCCTGCGACAGCTCGGGCAGGCTCAGGCCGGCCTCGGTTGCCAGGTCGGCGACGTGCGCGCCCGTGCCGCCCGAGATCGAATAGACCACCACGCCGTCCGCCCGGGGCGGCCGGGCGCGGGCCAGCAGGGCGGCGGTGTCCTGGAGTTCGTCGAGGCCGTCGACCCGGATCACCCCGTACTGCCGCATCGCCGCGTCCACCACCGCGTCCGCGCCGGTCAGCTTGCCGGTGTGTGAGGCGGCCGTGCGGGCGCCGGTCTCGGTGCGGCCCACCTTGACCGCGACCACCGGCACCCCGCGCCGGGCGGCCCGGTCGGCGGCGAGCAGGAAGGAGCGGCCGTCCTTCAGCCCCTCGACGTAGCAGGCGATGGCGCCGACCTCGGGCTGCTCGGCGAAGTAGGAGAGGAAGTCGGAGGTCTCCAGGTCGGCCTCGTTGCCGGTGGGCGCCCAGTGGGAGAGCCGGATGCCGAGTTCCTGGAGGGCGAAGACGGGGCGGCCCTGGTGACCGGACTGGGTGATCAGGGCGATCGCCGGACCGGCCAGGTCGTCCCGGAAGTGCTCGAAGGCGTTGAGGTTGGTGTTGGGGCCCAGCATCCGCATCCCGGACCTGTTCACGGCCGCCGCGAGCCGCGCCTGCGCGATCGCGCCCTCCGCACCGGTCTCCGCGAACCCGGAGGCGAAGACGACCGCGAACCTCACCTTGGCCTCGGCGAGTTCCTCGATCACGGGGAGGGGGTCGGCGACCAGCAGCACGGCGAGGTCGACCTGCTCGGGCAGGTCGGCGACGGAGGGGGAGCAGGGGATGCCGAAGACGGACGGGCGGGTGGGATGCACAGGGTGCAGGCGGGCCCCGACGCGCTCGGACCAGGCGAGCAGTTGGCGGGTGACCCCCGTGTTGGGCCGCCCTTCGGCGTCCGAGGCACCGATCACCGCCACGGACCGAGGGCGGAAGAGGCGGTCCAGATCGGGGACGTCGGAGTACAGCGGCCGCCCGCTGACGTCGAGATCGTCGACCTCGGCGGGCCGGCCGTGGACGGCGGGTCCGGGTTGCTCGCCGCAGGCGATGACCCGGGCTCGGCGGGAGTCGGTGGTGAGGGTGCCGTGGGTTGATCCAAGCATCGGTCCGCCCGCTCCTGTGTGACAGCCAATTAACTGACGGTCTGTCAGATTACAGAACTGACGGGTTGTCAGGAACGGCCCTGCACGCAAAGGATGCCCTCCGGACCGGCGAGGGAACCGTGGGGAGGGGGAGTCGGGGAGTCCGGAGGCAGGCGGGGGAGAGCGGAGGCGGGAGTTCTACGTCACCGGCAGGCGGGAGGTCTGCCGTGATCCGTCCCTGGCGACGGCCTTCGCGATCTTCGCCGCGTCGATGGCCAGCTCGCGGAACATCCCGCTGATGGGGTTGGTGAAGCCGCTGAAGAACAGGCCGGGGGCGTTGTCGGGGCAGCGGGCGCCGTGCACGACCGGCCTGCCGCGGGGGTCCAGCACGTCGAGGTGGCCGACGAGGTCCTCCAGGGCCCGGGTGTAACCGGTGGCCGCGATCACGGCGTCCGGCTCGACACGGGTGCCGTCGGCGAGGACGACCTTGCCGTCCTCGAACGCCTCGACGGCGGCCACGACCTCCACGGTGCCCTTGCGGACTGCGTCGATCAGGCCCACGTCCTGTACGGGGATGGAACCCTCGTTGACGCGGGAGTAGAGGCCGGTTTGGGGGCGGGGCAGACCGTGGGCCGAGAGGTCGGGCACGCTGAGTCTGGCCATCGGTCTGGCCAGCCGGTCGACGACGGCCACCGGCAGGTGCCGGACCAGGACGCCGGTGTACTGGGCGGCCCAGCCGGCTGTCGAACGGCGGACGATGTGCGGGGCGGTGCGGACGGACAGCCGTACCCGCGAGGCGCCGCCCTCGACCAGGTCGACGGCGATCTCGGCGCCGGTGTTGCCGACCCCGACGACGAGGACGTCACGGCCCGCGTAGGCCTCCGGGTTGCGGTACTCGGCGGCGTGCCGGAGGTCGCCGGTGTAGGAGTCGCGGCCCGGCCAGTCGGGCACCCGGGGCGTGTGGTTGTGGCCGGTGGCGACGACCACCGCGGCGCCGGTCAGCTCCCGGCCGCCGGTGGCGTGCAGCAGCCATCCGGTGCCGTCGGGGGAGCGGTCGACGCGGGAGACCTCGACGCCGGTGATGATCTCCAGCTCGTGGTGCTCGGCGTACTTCTCCAGGTACCGCACCACGTTGTCCCGGGAGACCCAGCGGCCGAACCGGCGCGGCATCGGCAGCCCCGGCAGTCCCGACAGACGGCGGGTGGTGTGCAGGTGCAGCCGGTCGTAGTGCCCCCGCCAGGAGGCTCCGACGCGGTCGGACTTCTCCAGGACGACGGCACGCAGTCCCCGGGCGCGCAGCGCGTACGCGGCGGCGAGCCCGCCGGGGCCGCCGCCGATGACGTACACGGGGCGGTCTGCGGGTTCTGCGCGGTTCGGCTCCGCGGGGTTCGCGGACGCGGAAGGGGACGCGGTCGAGTCGGCCATGTTCGCGAGCGTAATCACGCACCGGGTTGATGGGTCTCGGTCAAGACGGGAATTGGTTGCGGATTGATCACGGCTGTAGGAGGAGTGGGCGGGACCCGTGGCGCAGGGCGCCCGGTTGTGAGGGAGGAGTGGGGGAGCGGCGGGATCAGCCCTCGGACGCATACGTCCTCCCGTCCAAGCAGGAGTGGACCTCGCAGCGCGTTGGCATCACCTGATCTACGTCGTCGCCCGCACTCTGCGCATCGAGGTGACCGACACCCGTGGTGATCGCCTGCCCTGCCCACAAGTCCCCGCCCGCGACGCGGAGTCCGGCCGGGCCTCCTCACTGCTGGCCCACCGTCTGCGCGTCCAACTGCCGCCCCCACCGCCGTTCCGGTCACCGGCGCCGCCGCCGACGGTCCGCCACCCCTTCCAGACCTGCGACGGGTGCGACCGGCCCTCCGCGCGGCCCACCCCGGCCGCTGCCGGGACTGCCGGGACCATCCGGACCATCGGGACCCCGTGTCCCCGCCCGGCTGACAACGCGACGACGGCGCCGGGCCCGACTCGCGGAGGGGCCCGGCGCCGTGGCGGGCGGTGGCCGGAGACATGACGGGAGACCGGTACCGCGTGCAAGGGGCCGCCGGGGCGGCGGAGTTACTTCTTCTTGTTCTTGTGGCCCGTCACCTTCGCGATCCACGTGATGAAGTCGCCCGGGTCGGTGTTGGCGCCGTGGCCCTGGTCCCAGTAGTAGAGGTGGTTGACGTCGTCGCCGAGGCCCGCCGCGGCGGCGGCGAGGTTCGCGGAGACGGTCAGCGAGGTGTCGCTGTCCTCCGTGCCGAGACGGATCCACCAGTGCTTGGAGCGGCCGGGGTTCCCGCGCTCCAGGTGGTACATCGGGTTCATCAGGTTCAGCGTCTCGGGGATGTCGCTCGCGACGCGCTTGCTGCTGAGCCCCGTGGTGTCGTTCTTGGCGCCGTACGCCGTGAAGTGGCGGTTCTGGGTCGTGCCCGCTCCGAACAGGTTGTTCTCGCCCGCCGACAGGTCGAAGGCGTCGAAGGCGGGGACGGTCTTCTTGCGGGCGCCCACGTGGGTGAGGAAGTCGGCCCAGCTGAAAGTGGCCTTGCCGCCGGACCAGGTGATGAAGGTGTTCGCGGCGAGGTAGGTCGCGCGGTCGGAGTCCGACAGGCCCTTCAGGTACGTGGTCGCCGAGGGCTCCAGGTACTGCTTGACCAGGTACTCGTCGTAGTTGCGGGCCGTGAGCGTGCCGAAGCCGTTCAGGCCGCGCAGTTTCAGGGAGGCCTGGTACTCGGCGAACTGCGCCTGCAGGACCTTGGAGACGGTCTGGTCGACCTGCTTGCCGGTGCTGAGCTTGTTGGCGCCCCAGTTCCACTCGTAGGCGCCGTCGGCGTGCTCCAGGTCGGTGATCGGGCACCAGGCGCCGGTCGCGAAGATCGCGTCGGAGGCGTCGGCGGCGCCGAGTTCCTTGAGGTACTTGTCGTAGATCCTGCTGTCGCCGGAGGCGCCCAACAGGGCGGACAGGGCACCGCCGGCGCTGGTGCCCGCGGAGACGATCCGCTCGACGTTGCCGGGGATGCGGCCCTTGTTGGACCTGATGTAGCGCACCGCCGCCTTGAGGTCGACGATCGCGGCCGGGGCGGTGCCGTAGTACTCGCCGGCGGAGTTCTTGAGGGTACGGCCGCGGGCGCCGGGCTCGATGACTACGTAACCGGCGGCCAGGGCGAGGAGTTGGTTGCTGGACGTGGCGCCGCCCGTGGCGTTGGTGTTGCCGTTCGCGTTGGAGGCCGCGCCGCTGGGCGCGCCGCTGGGCGCGCCGCCACCGCCACCGCCCATGGCCGAGCCGCCGCCGCCGACCTTGGTGGCGTCCGCGACGGAGGAGGGCATGTAGCCGCCGACGGAGTTGGCGAGCAGGATGGGCGCGTCGGTGGCGTCCACCGCCTTGCCGTCGATCTTGACGGGGGCGCTGACGATCAGGCTCTGGTAGGTCTCGTCGACCGGCTTGGCGACGTAGGTGATCGCCTTCCAGAAGTGGTACGTCACCGAGTGCTCGGTGCCGTCCGTGTCGGTGATCGTCGTGGTCAGCTCGCTGTAGGCGTCCTTGTCGAAGACGAGGGAGCCGGAGCCGGAGGACGACGCCGTCGAGTCGGTCTTGTCGTCCGACGCCTGGGCGGAGAGGGCGATGCCGCCGACTGCCGCGACGCCCGCGGTCGCCCCGATCCCCAAGACGACGCTCCTGCGCTTCACTGCCCTGTGCTTCACCGTGGTGCCTCTCTCGTGCCGTGCCTGCCAGGCAGGTGCCGGTTTCGGCCTTGCGGAAGCGAACGTAATCGCGTGCTGACGGAATCGCCAACAATCCAGCCACATTCACGGGGGACGCACAGTTTCATGGGGAGTGCACAGGGATTAGCTAGCCATCCTCTTATGGAACGCAAAGGTTTGACGTCGGAATCACCCCTCCCGGTGTCTTGCGGAAGTCCCGCCCGTCCGCTGAACTGACGTACCGTCAGATATGGCTTCGGCGTCGGCAGGAGCGTCCATGGACACGATCTGGCTCACCGGTGCGCAGTGGTTGGCCGTGTTGCGTATCGGGCTCGGGCTGTGGTGGCTGGAGAGCTGGCGGCACAAGGACAAGAAGGCCTGGTTCGAGGGGGCGGGGATCGCCTGGGCCGCGGACGTGGCGGCCAAGCACCGGTGGAACGCGGTGCGCGGCGGCTTCGGCGTCGTCGTCACGCCGTATCCGAAGACCATGGCGTACGTCGTCGTGTACGCGGAGCTCGCGCTCGGCCTCGGGTTGATCCTCGGCGCCCTGACGCCGGTCGCCCTGGTCGGCGGGTTGCTGCTCAACCTGCTCTACCTGGTGCTGATGATCCACGACTGGGCCGAGCAGGGGCAGAACTCGATGATGGCGCTGATCTCGGTGGTGGCCCTGTTCGGGATGTCCTGGCAGACCTGGTCGCTGGACAGCGCGCTGGGGCTCTTCGGGTGAGCGCGCGCTTCGACCTCCCCGAGGCGGACGGCTTCACCCGGACGTACTGGGACGCGGCGGCGCGGGGGCGGCTGCTGCTCCGGCGCTGCGGGGAGTGCGGGCGACCCCACCACTACCCGCGCGAGTTCTGCCCGCACTGCTGGAGCGAGGACGTCGACTGGGAGCCGGCGAGCGGCCGGGCCACGCTCTACACCTGGTCCGTCGTCCACCGCAACGACCTGCCGCCCTTCGCCGAGCGCACCCCCTACGTCGCCGCGGTCGTCGACCTCGCCGAGGGCCCGCGGATGATGACGCAGGTCGTGGAGTGCGCGCCTGATCGGCTGCGGGCCGGGATGCCACTGGAGGTCACCTTCGCCGACGGGGTGCCGGTGTTCCGGCCGGGTGGGTGAGGCGGGGGCGGTGGGGCCGCCTTCGGAGGCGCTGACCGAAGAGATTCAATGGCCCGATGAGCCACGTCGACCAGTACCCCTCCCGCCCCTTCCCCGACCTCCACGCCCACGGCATACGCCTGTGCCCCTGGGATCCCGACTCCGACGCCGACTGCGCGACCTGGCTGCGGGGGACGACGGAGCCGGAGTTCCGGCGTTGGAACACCCCGCTCAGGCCGGTCACCGACCTGGCGGGCGCCCGCGAGTCGCTGCGCGGCAAGGCCGTGCGGGCCCTGGACGGGTCGGCGGCGTCGTACCGGGTGGCCGACGCCGACAGCGGTACGACGCTGGGGCACATCGGCGTCCAGGACATCGACCACACCATGCGCCTGGCCCGCGTCGGCTACTGGGTCCTGCCCGAGGCCCGGGGCCGCCGTGTCGCCACCCGTGCCCTCGCCCTCGCCTCCCACTGGGCCTTCACCGACCTCGGCCTGTACCGACTGGAACTCGGCCACGCCCTCGGCCACGACGCCTCCTGCCGGGTCGCCGAGCGCTGCGGGTTCCGGTACGAGGGGACACTGCGCGGCGCGATGTTCGAGGCAGGCCGGCAGGACGCCTTCAGGGACCTGCACCTGCACGCGCGCCTGGCCACGGATCCGGCCCCGGAGCTTTGACCTGAATCCGCAACGCTCCGCGTCGTGGCTGTGTCAGCGTCTCT
The DNA here is from genome assembly GCF_001514265.1 of Streptomyces resistomycificus. Lineage (GTDB taxonomy): Bacteria > Actinomycetota > Actinomycetes > Streptomycetales > Streptomycetaceae > Streptomyces > Streptomyces resistomycificus. The sequence continues at coordinate 288,185 of NZ_KQ948992.1, forward strand.
TGGCGTCGCATGCGCGTGCGAGTGGTGGGTTCCGCCGGGGCAGCCTGCTCGGCATGGATCGAGACCGCCTGCTCATCGAGAGCACGCTGAGCCCCCCTTCGAACCCGCACCCGCCGATGTCGCGGAACTCAGCACGCGGATCGCCCGTCTCGAACACGGCCTCGGGGAGCAATGGAACAGTGGTTGGCGCCAAGTATTGACCGACGTCATGGACGTCGTTGACGGCGGGCGTTCCCGCCGGGCACCCGTGCTTGTCCGGTTCGGCGTCGGCGAGGCGCGGTATCCGCCGAGATCTCGGGCTGGGCGAGGACGTCGCCGCGGTGTACGACTCGGACCGGCCCCGGGGCCATCATCGGATGCTGATCCGCCGGCGTAGCGAGGTCGTGTCGGACATTCAGCGAGACCGCCGTCGTCATCACCGCGAAGTCCGCCGGGCGCGAGGTCTTCGGCCTCGCCACCGCAGGCGTCCGTCTCGCTTGACTTCTTGCGCGTCAGTCCGGCAGCCAGTGCAGCTCGTGCGCCAGGGTTTTGGCGACGGCACGGACGCGGCGGTGCAACGGCGACTGCTCGCGTGGGAGGACCAGGTGGATCGTCAGGCTGGGCCCGCCCCGCAGCGGTCGCCAGGTGAGACCGGCCGGTTGTGCCGTGACCGCGGCTTCTCCGGCCGGGGCGAGGGTGACCCCGTCGCGCAGGTCGCGCTGAGACATGTCGAAGGAGACTGCGGGCGTGTGGAACCGGGGGTGTGGTCGGGTGTCTCGGAACAGTGCGGACAGCTGATCGTGGATCACGGGGTTGGCCGCACGGTCCGGGAGTCGCAGCGGATACGCGGCCGCGTCGGCGATCTCGATCTCCGGGTGTTCGGCCAGCGGATGGTGCTGCGCCAGCTGGACCCCGATGCGCGCACGCCGCAGCAGGAACCGGCGCACGCCACGGCCCGGCTGTTCACCGCGGGTGATACCGGCATCGATGCGGCCGTCGGCGACCGCGGGGGAGATCTCCGGTGTCGCCATCGGGACCGCGCCGACCTCGAGTCCGCTGTTGCCGCGAATCAGCCTGTCCACCAGGGCAGGTGCCGTCTCGGCCCCGGTACTGAGGCTGTATCCGATGCGCAGCGTGCCCAGTTCACCGACCGCCGCGCTCCGGGCGGTGTCCCATGCCCGGTCCAGCGCCGCCAGTGCGGGCGGCGCGGACTCCGCCAAAGCCGCGCCGGCCGTGGTCAATACGACGCTACGCGTGGTGCGGACCAGCAGAGCCGTACCGAGTTCCGCCTCCAATCGGCGCATCCGGGCGCTGAGTGCGGGCTGCGCGATGCCGATCCGTGCGGCCGCGCGGGTGAAGTTCAACTCCTGCGCCAGCACCAGGAAGTACCGCAGGCTCACCGTATCCGGCGCCACGTGCCCTCCCTGCCGATTGATAACGATCCATTCTGAGCCTAGCCCGTACCGGTCTTTCCCTCGACCGCACATCAAGCCCTAACCTGCGCCTATGGCGATTCAACTGACCGCAGTACCCGTCGCCGGGATCGATCGATCTGAGTGTCAATTCGAAGTCGGACGTGTCCGGCCCAACACAGGAGGATTCCATGGCTAAGGGCTACTGGGTCAGTGTCTACCCCGCCAATTCCGACCCCGAGAGGCTGACTGCCTACGACAAGCTGGCCGGTCCGGCTGTCCAGGCTGGGGGCGGGCGCACCCTGTCCCGGATCCCGTCCCGTGGCGGTCGAGTCGTCGCCCACGAGGCCGGAATCACGCAACGCGTCGTTCTGATCGAGTTCGACAGCTTTGAACAGGCCGTCGCGGCATACGAGAGCGAGGCATACCAGAAGGCGCTGGTGGCTCTCCCCGACGGCGTCGAGCGCGACTTCCGCATCATCGAAGGCATCGACTGACCGGCGGGCCCAGCCACCACAGTCACCGCGAAACGACTCCCGAAGTCGCCGCTGTAACCAGCGTCGCCACCATCAGATGCGCTGCACCACCGGCCTGAAGGCCGATGCACTGCGAGTGAATGCCGGTAGCCGTAAAGCCCGTACTGGTGGTCGAGCCTGTTCCGGCCCGTGAGCCCGTCCCGGTGGTCGAGCCCGTTCCGGCCGTCAAGCCGGTCAGGGCCCTTACGGCCAGAGCAGCTGCGTCGTCCACGTGTCCTCCGCGCGCCGGTACAGCAGCCGCACGTGCTGGCGGCGGCCGTCGCCCTGGAAGAACTCCACCTCCAGCGGGCGCAGGTGGTACAGCGTCCAGGTGGGCACCGGGGAGTCTGGCTCGCGCTGCGCCCGCTCCCACGCGGTCTGCGACACCTTCGCCAACTCGTCGAGCGACACGAGGACTTCGCTCTGGCGTCCGGTGAGGGCGGCAGCCAGCGCCCCCGTGGAGCGGGCGTGCAGGTCCGCCTGGCCGTCCGCGGAGGGGGCGGCCGTGACCGGGCCCCGGACGCGCACCTGACGGCCCAGGACCGGCCAGTAGAAACCGAGGGCGGCGTACGGGCGGGCGGTCAGCTGCTCGCCCTTCCGGCTGGTCACGTGGGTCGCGAAGGACCAGCCGTCCGCGTCGGCGCCGTGCAGCATCACGGTCCGTACGTCCGGCCGGCCCTCCGCGTCCGACGTCGCGAGGGACATCGTGTGCGGCTCGGTCTGGCCGGCCGCGACGGCCTCGGCGAACCAGGTGGTGAAGAGGGGCAGTGGCTCGGCGGGGGCGTCGGCCGGGTCGAAGGCAGGCAGCGCGGTGACCTCCGGGTCCCACACCCGCAGTGACCTCAGCAGCTCGTGAAGATCGGTTCCCATGCTCCGATTGTCACGCCTCCGGCGCTTCGGATCGTGCGGGGCCCGAAGACGTCGCCCCGATGGTCACGTGCTGGTCGAGCATGCAGCGAGGGGCCGTGGACGAGCGTGCTCGCCATCCTCACGCTGTCCGGCGCCTCAGACCGTACCGAGGTCCGAGGACAGCCAGCGTTCGGGTCGCATCCGGATGACGACCTGTTCGCCGTGCTCCTTCCAGGCCGTGGCCACGTATCCGTCCACCTTGTCGGCCGGGAGGTAGCGCGCGGAGATCTCCCGGAGCTGTTCCAGGGTGGCGGGCACGGTGTCGACGACCGGCCCCTCGACGGACACGTACCGGATGGTGGGTTCCAGCCGGTCGACCATCAAGGTGAACCGGCCCGCCGCGCTGATCAGCTCGTTCTTACGGGTGTGCAGTCCCGTCATGATCCACACCGTGCCGTCGGACTCGTACTGGTACCAGATCGGCACGGTCAGCGGAGCGCGCCCCGCCCCCGCGTCGATCGCGAGTGCGGCCACGTGCGGCTCGGCCAGGAACTGTGCTCGTTCTTCGCGGGTCAGGGCCATGCGGACTCCTCCGGCGGCTCGGGCATCATCGTCCTCTGTCACGCCCCAACACCCGTCGGGGGCTGCCTGTTCCCGCCCCGCCCGGACCGGCGTGGGGTGCCTGAGCCGGCCACGTCAGACGATCTCGGCGGTCGGCTAAAGGCATCGCAACAGGCCCCGCCTACGGACGAGTTCGCCCCAGCACCACCGTCCCCGACGAGCAGAACCAGCCGCCCGTCCCCGAGGCCACCGCCAGTTCCGGCAGCCGCCCCCCGTCCTTGCGGACCTGGCGGCCCTCCGCCTCCCCGCGCAGCTGCCGTACCGCCTCCACCAGCAGGAACAGTCCCCGCATGCCGGGATGCTGGGCCGACAGCCCGCCCCCGTCCGTGTTCACGGGCAGTTCGCCGCCCTCGACCCGCAGCCGGCCCTTCTCCACGAACGCCCCGCCCTCGCCCTTCCCGCAGAAGCCGAGGTCCTCCAGGGTCACCAGCGTCATGTACGTGAACGCGTCGTAGATCTCCGCGAAGTCGATCTCCCCGGGTCCGACGCCCGCCCGTTCGAAGGCGAGCCGTCCGCTGACCGCCGCCGGGGACACCGTGAAGTCGGCCCACTCGGACATCGCGGAGTGGGAGACGTGCTCCCCGGTGCCGAGGATCCACACCGGTGCCGTACGGCAGTCCGTCACGTAGTCCTCGGCGGCGAGCAGGACCGCCGCCCCGCCGTCGGACCGCAGGCAGCAGTGCAGCTTGGTGAAGGGGTCCGCGATCATCGGGCCGGACAGTACGTCGTCGACCGTGACCGGGTCGCGGAACATCGCCTCGGGGTTCAGGGCGGCGTTGGCCCGCGCCTGCACCGCCACCTCCGCCAACTGCTCGATCGTCGTGCCGTGTTCGAGCATGTGGCGGCGGGCCGCCATGGCGTACTTGGCGATCAGTGTGTGGCCGTACGGCACCTCGAACTGGAGCGGTCCCCGGGAGCCGAACGACAGGTTCCCCGTGCGGCGGCCCGACTTGACGTCCGCGCGGGCCGTCGAGCCGTAGGCCAGCAGCACCGCGTTCGCGTGGCCGGCGGCGATCGCGTCCGCCGCGTGTGCGGCCATGACCTCCCAGGTGGAACCGCCCACCGACGTCGAGTCGACCCAGGTGGGACGCAGGCCCAGGTACTCGGCGACCTCGATAGGCGCGAGGGTGCCGGTGCCCGCCGAGGCGAAGCCGTCGACCAGCGAGCGTTCCAGGCCCGCGTCGGTCAGGGCGCGGCGGGCGGCCTGGGCGTGCAGGGCGTAGGCGGTCGCGTCGTCCACGCGGCCGCAGTCGGAGAGGGAGACGCCGACGATCGCGACTTTCCGGGAGCCGGTCCTCATGGATCTGACGGTACATCAGATACGGCGGTGTGCGGCAGGTGTCACGAGGTGGCCGACGTCATGCCGCGAGAGCCGTGGCCGACGTCATGTCGCGAGAGCTGCCACGAGTGCTTTCGCGAGTGCTGTCGCGACAGCTGCCGTGAGAGCTGTCACGGGGCTGGGCATCCCGCGCCGCCCGCCCTAATATGACGGCCCGTCAGATCATGCGGACGGCTCAGAGGAGGTCCCATGGACGCCGGCTTCACCGCTGAGCAGGACGAGATCCGCCGCACCCTGCGCGAGCTGCTCCGCAAACGCTGTGGGCCCGCCGACGTGCGCGCCGCCGTCGACACCCCGGCCGGACACGACCCCACCCTGTGGTCCGCCCTCGCCGAACACCTCGGGCTGCCCGGCATCGCCCTCCCCGAGGCCTACGGCGGTGTCGGCTGCTCGGTGACCGAACTCGCCCTGGCCTTCGAGGAGACCGGCCGCCGCCTGGCCCCCACGCCCCTGTTCGCCACCGCGGCCCTCGCCGCCCCGCTGCTGCTCGCCCTCGGCACGGACGCCCAGCGGGCCGGGCTGCTCCCGGGCATCGCCGCCGGCTCCCTGACCGCCACCCTCGCCGTACCCGGCACCCACCTCTCCACCGCCCTCGCCCTCACCGGTGACAACGACGGCGGCTGGGCGGGCGGCGGCCGGGCCGGGGGCGTGCAGGCCAGGCGGGCGGGGGAGGGCTGGCGGCTGTACGGGCAGGCCGACCAGGTGCTCGACGGGCACAGTGCCGGGCTGCTGCTGGTCGCCGCCCACGCGGGCGGGTTCGCCCGCTCGCGGACGCTGCTCTTCCTGGTGCGCGGGGACGCGGCCGGACTCGTGCGGGCCCGGCAGACCGCCCTCGACGCGACCCGGCCGCAGGCGCGTGTCCAACTGAGGGAGGTGGCAGCGGAGTTGCTGGGCGACGAGGAGACGGACGTACGCACCGCGCTCACCGCTCTCGGTGACGCGGCCGCCACCGTCCTGGCGGGCGAGGCCGTCGGGGCCGCCGACCAGGTACTGAAGCTGACCGTCGAGTACGTGCGGCAGCGCGAGCAGTTCGGGCGGCCGATCGGGTCCTTCCAGGCGGTGAAGCACCGGCTGGCCGACGTCTACGTACAGGTGCAGGCGGCCCGCTCGGCGGCCTACTACGCGGCGTGGGCCGCGGCGAACGGGGAGCGGGTCGGACGGCTGGCCCTCGCGCAGGCCCTCGAAGCCCTGCGCCGCGCGTCCGCCGAGGGGATCCAGCTGCACGGCGGCATCGGTTTCACCTGGGAGCACGAGGCTCACCTGTACTTCAAGCGGGCCGCCGGGGACGAGCTGCTGTTCGGGCCGGTGCACCGGCTGCGGGCGCACGCCGCCGACGCGGCTCGGCTCTTCCAGGGGCAGGAGGTGACGGTGTGATCGGCGAACGGATCGTGCAGAAGGTGTCGTCGACGCGGGGTTTCGCCAAGGTCGCGCCCCATGTGATCCCCGCGCTCGACCGGGCCGTCCACCGGCTCACCCGCGGGCGGTTCCTGCTCAGCGCACAGCTGCTGCCCGGGGTGATCCTGACCTCCACCGGGGCGCGCAGCGGCCTGCCCCGCCGGGCACCGCTGGCCTGTATGCCCGAGGAGGGCGGCCGCAGCTGGCTCCTCGTCGGCTCCAACTTCGGCCGCCCGGGGCATCCCGCCTGGACCGCCAACCTCCTGGCCCACCCGGACGCCTCGGTCAGCTGGAAGGGCCGGGACATCCCCGTCACGGCCCGGCTGCTGCAAGGCGAGGAACGGGCGGCCGCCTGGAAGGCGGTGCTGACCTTCTGGCCGCCGTACGCGACGTACCAGGCACGGGTGGACCGCGAGATACGCCTCTTCAGGATCGTGCGGAGGTGACGGCGGGGCCGTGGGTGGTGCGGAGGTGACGGTCAGAGCGTCGCCAGTCGCTGGACCAACAGCAGCGTCCCGATGCCCAGCATGGCCGCCCCCGACGTCCGGGTGACCGCCCGCGCGGCGGCCGGGCGGGCGCCGAGGACCGCGCGGGCCGCGAGGCCGACCGTCAGGTAGACGGCGGCGCAGCACGCCATGTGGAGCAGTCCGAATACGGCGGTCTGCGCGGCCACAGGCAGGTGCCCACCCCCGGTGACCAGGAACTGCGGCAGGACCGACAGGTAGAGCAGCAGGCCCTTGGGGTTCAGGCCGCTGATCGTGGCGCCGCGCAGGAAGACGCGGGCGGGAGACGGGGTCACGGGCTCTCCCGCCGACTCCGCAGACTCCGCCGACCCCGTCGGCGCCCCTGTGTCCGGGGTGCCGGGCCTGCGCAGCAACCCCCACCCCAGCCACACCAGGTAGGCGGCGCCGGCGGCCGTCAGCGCGGTGAGCAGGCCGGGCGAGCGCGCCACCAGGACCGCGAGACCGGCCACCGCCAGCACCGTGTGCAGGGCGTAACCGGAGACGAGTCCGGCCACCGCCACCACCGGAGACCGGTCCCTCAGGCCCGCCGAGATCGCGTACGCCCAGTCCGCGCCCGGCACGCACACCAGCAGCAGGTCGACGGCGAGGAAGGAGATGAGGGTTCCCGAGTGCATGGTGGGGACATTAGGCGCAATGGGGTCGAAAGTGTTGTCGAAGTTTGCCCATGATCCGTGCTTTGGGAGGAGAATCTCTCCCATGGACGACGTGGACCGGAAGATTCTTGCCGAGCTGCAGCAGGACGGGCGGCTGACCGTGACCGAGCTGGCCGCACGGGTGCGGCTGAGCGTCTCGCCGTGCCACCGGCGACTGCGTGAGCTGGAGCGGTCGGGGGCGATCAGCGGCTACCGGGCCGTCGTGGACCCGACGGCCGTCGGGCTGACCTTCGAGGCGCTGGTCTTCGTCTCGATGCGGCAGGAGGACCGGGACACGGTCGTCGGGTTCGAGCGGGCGCTCGGCGAGGTGGAGGAGGTGCTGGAGGCGCAGCGGCTGTTCGGGGAGCCCGACTACCTGCTGCGGGTCGTCGCCGCCGACCTCGCCGCCTACCAGCGGCTCTACGACGAGCGCCTCGCCACCCTGCCGGGCGTGCAGCGGCTGACGTCCACGCTGGTGATGAAGCACGTGGTCAGGGACCGGCCCCTGCCGGCACAGCGCGGCGGGCGGCAGTCCGGTGGACTGCCGCCCGCGTGACAGGACTCGGGGTCTGGGAAACGATCGCTCGACGGGCCTACTTCGTCGGCTTCTTGCCGGTCACGCCCAGGTGCACCAGTAGCGCCAGGTTCGGCTTGAGTTCGGCCTGCTTGACGCCCCACGTCTGGAAGCCCTTCTGATGCGAGGCGACGGCCGCGAGCATCGCGACGATCGAACCCGCCACGGCCGCGGGGTTCACGTCCTTGTCGACCCGGCCCTTGGACTGCAGTTCGGCGACCGCGTCCGAGAGGGAGTTGTTCACGGAGTTCAGGATCTTCATACGGAGCTTGTAGAACCGCTTGTCGCCCTCGGCGGCCCCGAGGTCGACGACCCGGAGGATCGCGTCGTTGCGGCGCCAGAACTCCAGGAAGCCGTCGACGAGTTCCTGTGAGGTCTGCCAGCCCGCCTTGCCGACCCAGGAGCGTCCGGCGACCAGATCGGTCAACTCGGCGCCCTCGGCGGCCATTTGCTCCGCGATCTCCAGGACGGCGCCTTCGACGTCCGGGAAGTACTGGTAGAAGGTCGCGGGTGAAGTCCCCGCCTTCCGGGCGACATCGATGACTTTGACGTCCCGGTAAGGGGAGGAGCTGAGCATCTCGCTGAGGCAGTCGAGCAGCTTCTGCCGGGTCGCCTGCCCACGCCGGCCGGCCACCCGGCCGTCGACGGTACGCACTTGTCCTGTCATGCCGTCAGCTTACCGAGGGGTGATCGGAGCGCGATTCGGCCGACTGCAAATGGGGTGCGCGGGTGTGCGGGGGCGGGTGTGCCTGGTCTGCGGGGTGCGGGAGACGCCGTTACTTTGGCGGCATGGCCGAAAACAGGGCATCCGGGTACGCAGAGGACGTCTACGGAGAGGGCGTCCCCTGCTGGGTGGACGCGCAGCTTCCCGACGTCGAGGCGGGCAGGCGTTTCTACGGTGAGCTCTTCGGGTGGACCTTCGAGGAGTCGCACGGCGGCTCGGTGTGGGCCCGCCTCGAGGGCGAGCCCGTCGCCGCCCTCGCCCGCAAGGCGGACGGCCGGCTGCCCACCGTCTGGACCGTCTACTTCGCCACCCCGGACGTCGAGGGGCTCGCCGACCGGGTCTGGGCGGCCGGCGGGCAGGTCGTCACCGCCCCACTGCCGGTCGGCGACCTCGGCACCGCCGCCCTGGTCACCGACCCCGAGGGCGCAGTCTTCGGCCTCTGGGAGCCCGGCACGCACACCGGCTTCGGCACCCGGCACGAGCCAGGCACCTTCGCCTGGGCCGAGCTGTACGCCCGCGACACCGAGGCCGCCAACACCTTCTACGGCGGACTCTTCCACGAGGCCCTCTTCGGTTCCGGCGCCCGGCCCGACTTCGGCCGCGCCCCGGTCTCCGACGTCTTCCCCGCCGAGATGCCGCCGCACTTCCTCGTCCACTTCGCGGTGGCGGACTGCGCGGCCGCGCTCGGGACGGTGAACCGCCTCGGCGGACGGGTCCAGGCGCCCCCCTTCGAGACCTCGTACGGACGGGTGGCCATCGTCACCGACAATCAGGGAGCGTCGTTCGCACTGCTGGAGCGAGGGTGAATCCTGCTTTGATGTGAGACACCCCATTTGTTTCCGGGTTCGCAACCGGCGCCCCGGCCAGGAAGAATCAGGGTGCGTGCCGCCATGGCGGTGCGGTGGTGAGACGCTGCACGGGGTCGTGCACACACGTGGGCGTGACGCGGCCCGTACGGGGAGGTGGCAGGCAAGTGGTGGATCAGCTGACGCAGCACGATCCGCGCAGGATCGGGCCGTTCGAGGTGCTGGGACGGCTGGGTGCCGGCGGCATGGGGCTGGTCTATCTCGCGCGCTCGGCGTCCGGCCGGCGCGTGGCGATCAAGACGGTCCGTACGGAGCTCGCGGAGGACCAGCTCTTCCGGGTGCGCTTCACCCGTGAGGTGGAGGCCGCCCGGGCGGTCTCCGGCTTCTACACGGCGGCCGTGGTCGACGCCGATCCCCGTGCGGCCGTGCCCTGGCTGGCCACCGCGTACGTGCCCGCCCCCTCCCTCGAGGAGATAGTGAACGAGTGCGGGCCCATGCCGGCCCAGGCGGTGCGCTGGCTCGCGGCGGGCGTCGCCGAGGCGCTTCAGTCGATCCACGGCGCCGGGCTGGTCCACCGCGACCTCAAGCCCTCCAACGTGCTGGTCGTCGAGGACGGCCCCCGGGTCATCGACTTCGGCATCGCGTCCGGCGTTTCGAACACACGTCTGACGATGACCAACGTGGCCGTGGGCACCCCCGCCTACATGTCCCCCGAGCAGGCGAAGGACTCCCGCAGCGTCACCGGCGCGAGCGACGTCTTCTCGCTCGGTTCCATGCTGGTGTTCGCCGCCACGGGCCACCCGCCCTTCCACGGCGCCAACCCCGTCGAGACCGTCTTCATGCTGCTGCGCGAGGGACCGGACCTCGAAGGCCTCCCGGACGAGCTGCGCCCCCTCATCGAGTCCTGCATGCAGATGGAGGCCACGGCCCGCCCCAACCCGGCCGACCTCCAGTCCCAGCTCGCCCCCCACCTCTTCGGCTCCGGCTCCGACGACAGCGGTACGGCGTCGGCGTGGCTGCCCGAGCGGGCGGTGGGCCTCATCGAGGCGCGCCGCGGCGGCAGACCGCCGAAACCGGCGCAGGCCGGCGGACGCAGCGGCGGCGGCCGGATCGGCGCGGTACCGCCTCCGCCGTCCCGCGATCCCGTGATCCCGGCTCCGGCGCCGTCCCCGGTGTCCGTGGGCGCCCCCGACACCGGCCCGGTGCGTCTCGCCGGCGCCCAGGTGCCCATCGGGCCCGGCCCGCGTGTCGCCGACGCCCGCGCCGCCGCCGTCAAGGCACCCCCGCCCGAGGCCGGCCTGGTCGCGACCTGGTCCAGGCCCCGCCCCGGCGTCAACGGCGCCGACCCCGCCGTGACCGCCGCGCCGCCCGTCCCCCCGGAGACCGCGGCCGGCTGGCGCCCCTGGCGCTTCCGCATGTCCAACGACGTCTGGGGCACCCCCTCCGTCGCCGGCGACCTCGTCTACGTCACCTCCTTCGAGGTACACGCGCTGGACGTGGCCACCGGCCGGCGGCGCTTCAAGACACGGGACGTGGCCTGGTCGATGGCGGTCGCGGACGGCCGGGTCCACGCCTCCGACGGGCCCACCCTGTTCGCCCTGGACGCCCGCGAGGGCGGGGACCTGTGGCGGCTGTCCACGGACGCCTGGGTGTACTCCGTCAAGGCCGACCGGGGCACCGTGATCACCGGCACCCGCGGCGGCGGCGTCCAGGCCTGGGAGGCCTCGGGCGGTCAGAAGCTGTGGGAGCTCACCGGCTGTCAGAGCGACTTCGAGTCCCCGGAGGCGGGGCCCACCCTGCACGAGGGCACGGTGTACGTCTGGCACGACGCCCGGCTGCGCGCCCTGGACGCCCGCAGCGGCGACGAGCGCTGGTCGTACCCCATCGGCGACGCGGCCTCCTGCGGCGGCGTGCCGGTCCGGGTCGCCCAGGCGCACGACGGCCATGTGTACGTGTCGGCGGGTACCCGGGTGCTGGCCCTCGACGTGGCGAGCGGCCGCGTCCGCTGGCACTTCGAGGCGCCGGCCGTCTTCCTCTGCCCGCCGACCTTCGTGCCCGGCCCCGCGGTCGCCGGCGGCGGTGTGTACCTGGCCGACTACCTCGGCACGGTCTACGCCCTCGACGCGACCGACGGCCGTGACCGCTGGCGTATCGCCACCGAGGCCCGCTCCTCCGTCGACTCGGTACTGGTGGCCGGCGGCCATGTGCACGTGGGCAGCGGCAAGGGCCTCTACACCCTGGACGCGGTCACCGGCACGCCCAAGTGGCGCTTCCAGGCGGGCGGCGACATCGTCGGCGCCCCCACGGTCGCCGAGGGCCGCATCCACTTCGGCTCCACCGACCACCTGCTCTACACCCTGAAGGCCGACGACGGCCGCCTGCGGTGGAAGCTCGCGACCGGCGGCGAGATCACCGGCTCCCCGGTCGTCAAGGACGGCGTCGTGTACGCGTGCAGCAAGGACCGGTGCGTGTACGCGCTGGACGCGGAGAAGGGGACCGGGACGGCACGCACCCCGTGAGTTCGGGCCGGCCGGCGCCGGCCACCCGCCACGCGGTGCCCGTCCGGGGCGCCGATAGGGTGATCACATGCGGACACGGGGGCGCACACTCAGGCTGACAGCGGTCGTCGCGATGGTGGGACTGGCCCTGACGGGCTTCTCGTCGGGACGGCACCACAGCCGCGGCGGGAGCGGCGGTGGGGACGGCGGCGGCTGCAGCAGTTCCCGCCAGAACCACGGCGGTTCGTCGTCGTACCGCGACTCGGACGACGACAGTTACGGCAGTAGCGGCAGCAGCAGTGGCAGCGGCGGCGGGAGTTCGGACCGGCGCCGTTCCACGCCCACGTCCTCCAGCACGGGCGGCGGTGACTGGCTGGAGGACGCGACGGTGAAGCTGGTGAGCTGCGCGACGAAGAAGACCCCCTACGCGACGGCCGAGGTCACCAACCCGAACGGCCGCAAGGGCACCTTCACGGTGAGGGTCAACTTCATGAACGCCCGGGACGACTTCCCGGTCTACTTCGGGAGCACGGACGTGACGGTGCCCGCCAAGGGCAGGAAGACCGTCAGGGTGCGGTTCGCCGACTGGGAGGACATCACCACGGTCGACCACTGCGAGGCCGAGCGGGACGCCTACCCGGTGGACTGACCGCCTCAGCCCCTGAGTCCGGTCAGGAAGTCGATCAGGGCCGCGTTCACCTCGTCCGGCCGCTCCTGCTGGGTCCAGTGGCCGCAGCCCGGCAGCTCGATCGGGTCGCGCACCAGGTTGGGCATCAACTCCGGCAGCTTCGCGATGAGTTCGGGAGTGCCGGGGAAGGCCGGGACCAGGTCGCGGTCGCCGTACACGTAGAGCGCGGGCGGGCTGACGACCGCGCCGTGCCAGGGGGCGGTGAGTTCCCAGTTGCGGTCCAGGTTGCGGTACCAGTTGAGGGCACCGGTGAAGCCCTGGGCGTAGCTCTCGGTGAGCTCGTCCAGGTCCGCCTCGGTGAGCCAGTCCGGCAGCACCTCGGGGTCGGGGCTGTCCGCGAGCCAGCCCCGCTCCGGGTCGCTCACCAGGGCCTGCTCGTAGCGGCCGGCGCCGGGGGCGTCACCCGAGGCCCCGTACAGCAGCCTGCGCAGGGTGCTGCGAGGGTCCTTGCCGAACTCGGCGTCGGCGACCCCCGGACGGTTGAAGTAGTTCCAGTAGAACCGCCCGTCGAACCGTTCCCGCATGGCCTCCAGCGGTGGACGCTCCCCGCGGAACGGCGGCGCCACGCTCAACCCCGCCACCCCGCGCACCACGTCGGGCCGCAGCAGCGCGGTGTGCCAGGCCACCGGCGCGCCCCAGTCGTGCCCGACGACGAACGCCCGCTCCTCACCGAGCGCGTGGACCAGCCCGACCACGTCCCCGACGAGGTGGAGGATGCTGTACGCGGCCACGTCCTCGGGGTGGTCGCTGCTGCCGTACCCGCGCTGGTCGGGCGCGACCACCCGGAACCCGGCGGCGGCCAGCGGGCCGAACTGGTGGCGCCAGGAGTGCCAGGACTCGGGGAAGCCGTGCAGCAGCACGACGAGCGGTCCCTCGCCCTCCTCGGCTATGTGCAGCCGGATTCCGTTCACGTCGACCATGCGATGTTCAACCATGGGGGCGAGCATACGCCTGTACGGGCCACGTAAATTGCTAACGCAACCTGTACTCGCGCTGTCGGGCCCGAAACAACTCGGCCTGCCCGCCGGGCGGCAGATTCCCGAGCGCGATGAGATGCGGCGCCTGTGCGAAGCCCTGGGCGAGGCTCGCCTGCTTGGCGGCCCACAGGGCGCGGACGGTCCCCTGCACCGCCTCCGTCGGACACCCGGCGATCACCCCGGCGGCAGCGGTCGCGGCCGCCAGCGCCCCGCCCGGTTCGGTGAGTTCCGTGACCAGCCCGATGGTGTGGGCCCGCCGGGCGGACAACCGCTCCGCCGTGCCCATCAGTGCCGTCCGGGCCGCCTCCCCGTGCGGCATCAGCTGCGCCATGAGGACCGACTCGTACGCGCTGACCATGCCGTAGGTGGTGTGCGGGTCGAAGAAGGTCGCCGTCGTGTCCGCCACCAGGAAGTCGCACTCGCCGAGCAGGTAGAAGGCCCCGCCGCAGGCCATCCCGCGCACGGCGGCCACCACCGGCTTCCACAGGTCGTTGGACTTCGGCCCGATGCCGAGCAGCGGATCGTCCGCCATGTAGGGCGAGTCGGGCTGCGGCACGACCGCGTCCCGGTCGATCCCGGTGCAGAACGCCCGCTCCCCCGCGCCGGTCAGCACCACGGCCCGTACGGAGTCGTCGAACCGCAACCGCCGCCAGACGTCCCGGAGTTCCCGAACCATGGCGAGGTCGACGGAGTTGAGCCGGTCGGGCCGGTCGAGGGTGACGACGGCGACACCGGTGTCCTTGTCGACGCCGACCCGCACGGCGGTCACGGGCGCTCCGGGATCCACCGGGGGAGCCCGTCGGCACCGAAGACGACCCGCACCCCGGCCCCGATGCGGACCCGGTCGGCAGGCACCGAGTCCAGCGGCGCCCCGGCCGCGGCGACCAGGTTGCCGACGAGCCGGATGTGCGGCGCCTCGGCCAGCTCGACCAGGACGACGTTGTAGGGAGCCAGCGCCGCGTAGTCGGGCAGGAGAGGCGGGTGCGGCACGACGTACGACCAGATCCGGCCGTGCCCGGACACCGGGCGCCACTCCTGCGCGAAGGACTGGCAGTGCGGGCAGCAGGGGCGGGGCGGGAAGCGGAGCTCGCCGCAGTCGGCGCACGCCTGGACGCGCAGCTCGCCCCGGGCGGCGTACTCCCAGAACGGGGCGCCGTCGGTGTCCACGGCAGGCTTCAGCATCTCAACTCCTCAGCAGCAGAGCGGACGTCGGGACTCCCTCACCGGCGGTGACCAGACAGGTCGACGCCCCCGGGACCTGCGCCGTACCGGTGCCGCGCAGCTGCTTCACGCCCTCGTTGAGGAGGTTGAAGCCGTGGACGTACGCCTCGCTGAGCCCGCCGCCCCCCGTGTTGAGGGGCAGCCGGCCGCCGATCTCCAGGGCGCCGCCCTCGGTGAACGCCCCGCCCTCTCCCCGGCCGCAGAAGCCGTAGCCCTCCAGGGAGAGCGGGACGAGGGCGGTGAACGCGTCGTAGATCTGGGCGACGTCGACGTCCTCGGGCGCGAAGTCGGCGTGTTTCCACAGGTGCCGGGCGGCGGTCCAGGCGGGGCCGGTCAGGGGGTCGTCGTTCCAGTAGTTGACCATGCCGTGGTGCTGGGCGGGCAGTCCCTGGGCCGCCGCGTGGACGTAGACCGGCCGCCGGCGGCAGTCCCGGGCGCGCTCGCTGCCGACGATAACGCAGGCCAACGCCCCGTCCGTCTCCAGGCAGTTGTCGAAGAGGCAGAGCGGCTCGCTGATCCAGCGCGCGTTCATGTACATCTCGCGGGTCAGCGGGCGGTCGTACATGATCGCGGCGGGGTTCTGGTTGGCGCGGTTGCGGCAGGCGAGGGCGACGTTGAAGAGGTGGTCGCGGGTCGCGCCGTACTCGTGCAGATAGCGGCGCGTGAGCATGGCGATCTCGTCGACGGGTCTGAGCAGGCCGTAGGGCCGGGTCCACTGGGCGGGGGTGGGGAGTTGGACGGTGGTGTCGCGCCAGGGCCGGGGCCCCGAACCGCGTTTGCGGGAACGCCAGGCGACGCCGACCGTGGCCTGTCCGGTGGCGATGGCGGCGGCGAGGTGCGCGACGGTGGCGCAGGAGCCCCCGCCCCCGTACCCGACCCTGCTGAAGAAGGTGAGGTCACCGAAGCCGACCGCCTTGGCCAGCTCGACCTCGTCGGTCTCCTCCATCGTGTAGGAGGCGAGCGCGTCGACCTCGCCGGGGGCGATGCCCGCGTCGTCGAGAGCGGCCAGGACGGCCCGGCAGGCGAGCGTCCTCTCGTCCTCGTCCAGCCGCTTGGCGAAGGCGGTCTGGCCTATGCCGACGACGGCGGTGGCGTCCTTGAGTGAGGCCATGCTGGGGGCACCTCCGCATGCTGGCACGACACGGCACGACAGCTGACAGTGCGTCAGGTTACAGCTAATCTGACGGGCAGTCAGCTAGTGCGTTTCGGCTGGGTTCTACTGGGCCGGGGAGGCCGGTTGTGCGCGAGGACGTGGAGTGGGGCAGCATTCCGGGGCTGGTCAGGTCGGCGGCCGAACGGTACGCGGACGCCGAGGCGGTGGTGGACGGCCGGACCCGGATCTCGTACGCGGAGCTCGGCGCCCGGGTGGAGCGGGCGGCGGCCGCCTGCGTCGCGAACGGGGTCTCGGTCGGTGACCGGGTCGGGGTCTGGGCCCCGAACTCCCTGGACTGGATCGTCTCCGCCCTGGGCGCGGTCTCGGCGGGCGCGGTCCTCGTCCCCCTGAACACGCGCTTCAAAGGGGCGGAGGCGGCGGACGTCCTGCGCCGCTGCGGTGCGCGCCTGCTGTTCGTGACCGGGACGTTCCTCGGCACCTCGTACGTGGCGTCGCTGCGGCGGGCGGCGGGGGAGGGGGCCGGGCCCGGCCCGCTGCCGGGGCTGCCGGCGCTGGAGCAGGTGGTGGTGCTGTCGGACGACGCGCCCGCCGACTTCCGTACCTGGAAGGACTTCCTGGTGAGCGGGGACGGGGTCGGGGAGGCGGCGGTACGCGCCCGCGCCTCGGCGCTGCACGGCGGACTGCCCTCGGACATCATCTACACGTCCGGGACGACCGGCCGCCCCAAGGGCGCGGTGATCACCCACGCGCAGACCCTGCGGGCCTACGCGGTGTGGAGCGACCTGGCGGGACTGCGGCGGGGCGACCGCTACCTGATCGTGAACCCCTTCTTCCACACCTTCGGTTACAAGGCGGGCATCGTGGCCTGTCTGATGAGGGGCGCGACGATGATCCCCCAGCCGGTCTTCGACGTCGACACGGTGCTGGCGAACATCGCGGCGGAACGCGTGTCGGTCCTGCCGGGCCCGCCGACCCTGCACCAGTCGCTCCTGGACCACCCCGCGCGTGACGCCCACGACCTGTCGGCCCTGCGCCTGGTGGTGACCGGCGCGGCGGTGGTGCCGCTACGGCTCGTGGAACGCCTGCGCGGTGAACTGGGCGTCGGCACGGTCCTCACCGCCTACGGCCTGTCCGAGGCCTGCGGCGTCGTCACGATGTGCCGCCGCGGCGACGACCCGGCGGTGATCGCGTCGACCTCGGGGCGCGCGATACCCGGCACGGAGGTGCGGGTGGTGGACGCGGACGGGGCCGCCGTGGGCCCCTCAGTTCCCGGCGAGGTCCTGGTCCGCGGGTTCAACGTCATGCGCGGCTACTACGAGGACGCGCCGGCGACGGCGGAGGTTGTGGGGCCGGAGGGCTGGCTGCGGACGGGCGACGTGGGCGTGCTCGACGAGGCGGGCAACCTGCGCATCACCGACCGCCTCAAGGACATGTTCATCGTCGGCGGCTTCAACGCCTACCCGGCGGAGATCGAGCAACTCCTCGGCCTGCACCCGGACGTGGCGGACGTGGCCGTCGTCGGCGTCCCCGACCCGCGACTCGGGGAGGTCGGCAGGGCATACGTGGTCCGGCGGCCGGGGGCCGTGCTGACGGGGGACGACCTGATCGCGTGGGCGCGGCGCGAGATGGCGAACTACAAGGTGCCCAGAGCGGTGGAGTTCCTGGACGAGCTGCCTCGCAACGCCGGAGGCAAGGTCGTGAAGGGGGAGCTGCGGAGGCGGCAGGGGCAGTCGACGGCGGGGCGGTGAGCCGCGGTGCCGTGGTCGGCGTTGCGCGGAGGGCCGGCCGGGCGCTTGCCTCGAAGTCCGGGGCGGTGGGCCGCCGTGCGGTGGGCGGCGGTGCGGCGGGCTGGATGCCCGCCGCGTTCGGAGCTTGCCGAAGAGCGGTCCGTGGCAGGGCCACCGTGGTGAGGGCGGCGTCGCGCAGGGGGCCGGCCGGGCGCTTACTCGAAGCCCGGGGCGGTGGGCCGCCGTGCGGTGGTCGGCGGTGGGGCCGGCTGGTTGTCCGTCGCGGTCCTGGCCTGCCGAAGGCCGGTCCGCGCCGGGGCCCGCCCGTGGTGAGGGCGGCGTCGCGCGGGGGGTCGGTCCGGCGCCTGCCTCGAACCTCGCGGCGAGTCCGGACGCACCTCGGCCGCGGCGGCTCCCCCTCCGCGCCGCCGCGGCCGATCCCCGTGCGGGAAAGGTCTAGTTCGGGTCGGACGTCACGTGGGTGTTGTCCGGCGTGGTCTCGGTCCCGCCCTCGTCCACCTCGGTGACATGGGTGTTCAGCGGCTTGATCGGGCTACTGGTCACGTGGGTGTTGAGCGGCTTGATCTCCTCGCCGGCCGGCTCGTCGGTGACGTGGGTGTTGTCCGGTGTGGCGACCGGGTCCTTCGTGGCGTCGCTCATGCTGCTGCCTCCCCTTGTTGAAGCAAGTCGGAACGTGAGGGCCCGTCCGGTCACTCCCCCGAGGGTGACCGGACGGACCTTCGGGCCGCCCACCCTAGACAACGGGTGGGGCGACCTGACCGACGACCCGTCTGCCCCCCGACGCGACGGATCGACTACTCAGAGAGTGCCGGTCGGCGATAAACGAACGATGAACGCCCGTGAGTCGCCCTCGGACGGCCGCGCCGCCGCGTGCTAGGCGGCCGCGACCGGAGTGAGCAGCTCACGCACCTGGACGGCCTCGGGGGAGCCCAGCTTCTCGTAGATCTCCAGGGCCTCGTGCCAGCAGACCCGTGCCCTCCCGGACTGGCCGAGGCCGGTCAGCGCCCTGCCCAGCACGGTGAGCACGTGGGCGCGACGCCACTCCCCGCCGACCCCGCGCAGCACCGCGAGCGCCGTCTCGGCGTTGCTCGCCGCCCGGGCCGGCTTCTTCGCGTCGAGGTCGACCTCCGCGAGACGGCAGAGGGTCATCCCCTCCCACAGGCGCTGGCGGCTGGAGCGGAAGACGTTCAGCGCCTTCTCCAGCTGCTCGGCCGCCCGGGAGTGCTGCCCCGTCTTGCCGAGCGCCATCCCCAGCGCGTACTGCCCGTTGGCCCCGCGCAGGGCGTGGCCCAGGGTCTCGTAGATCGCGGTTCCCTGGTGGGCGAGGTCGACGGCGGTGTCGGCACGGCCCGTCGCGAGGTGGAGGCGGGAGAGGTTGCACAGCCCCGAGGCCGCCCCGGCCAGGTCACCGCAGCCGCGGAACTTGCCGATGGCCCGGCTGAAGTACTTCTCGGCGTCCTCGTGCCGGTTTTGGTAGAAGGCGATGCTGCCGAGGATGTTCGCCGCCCAGCAAGGCGGCAGCGGGTCGTCACCGCCCTCGGCGAGCCGGCACGCGTCCTGTGCCTCCTGGTAGGCCGTGTCGAAGAGGCCGGAGAAGAGACGGGCGTTGCTCAGCACGACGGAGGCGCGGGCTTCGGCGCGGACGTCCCCCAGCGAGCGGGCGGCGTCCCGCAGGGCCGCGGCGGCGGCCTCGTACTCCTTGGAGTTGGCGCCGGACTCGGCGAGGTCGACCGACGCCCACAGGAGGTCGATCGCCCGGCGCAGGGTGCCGCCCTCGGTGGACTGGCGCACACAGGCGAGCAGCGGCACGGCCTCCGAGTAGAGCCAGTCCCAGGCCGCCTGCCGGTGGGTGAAGGTCAGCCCGGCGGTGCCGGTCGGTTCCAGGTGGTCCACCAGCCGGTCCCCGGGCCGCTCGATGGCGTACACCCCGGCGGCCGTGGCCAGGTAGAAGTCCAGCAGTCGGGACAGCGCCGCCTCCCGCTCGCTCGGCGGCCACTCGTCCCGTTCCGCGCAGGCACGCGCGTAGAGCCGGACCAGGTCGTGGTAGCGGTAGCGGCCGGGTGCCGCCGACTCCAGCAGGGAGGTGTCGACGAGGGACTCCAGCAGGTCCTCGGTCTCCTCGACGGGGAGGTCCAGTACGGCGGCGGCGGCCGCCAGCGAGATGTCGGGGCCGTCCGCCAGGCCCAGCAGGCGGAACGCGCGGGCCTGGGCGGGTTCGAGGGCCCCGTAGCCCAGCTCGAAGGTCGCCTTCACCGCGAGGTCGCCGGCCTGGAGCTCGTCCAGGCGGCGGCGTTCGTCGGCCAGCTTCGCGGCCAGCACCGAGACGGTCCAGGTGCGGCGGGCCGCGAGGCGGGACGCCGCGATACGGATCGCGAGCGGCAGGAAGCCGCACGCGGCCACCACGTCCAGCGCGGCCTCGCGCTCGCTGCCCACCCGCTCCTCGCCCACGATCTTCGTGAACAGCGACAGCGCCTCGTCGGGGGACATCACGTCCAGGTCGATCAGATGCGCCCCGGCCAGGTCCACCATCCGCACCCGGGAGGTGATCAGGGTGGCGCAGCCCTCCGTGCCGGGGAGCAGCGGCCGCACCTGGGCGGCGTCCCGCGCGTTGTCCAGCAGGACGAGCACCCGGCGGCCGTCCAGCACCGAGCGGTAGAGCGCCGCCCGTTCCTCCAGGGAGTCGGGGATGGAGGAGTCCGCCGTGCCCAACGCCCGCAGGAACGAGCCGAGTACCGTCTCCGGCTCCGCGGCCCGCGCCCCGGCGCCCTGGAGGTCGACGTACAGCTGGCCGTCGGGGAAGGCGCCGCGCGCCTGGTGGGCCACGTGCACCGCGAGGGTCGTCTTGCCGACGCCGCCGATCCCGGCCAGCGCCGACACGGCCATGACCCGGCCCTCGACCGAGGCCAGTACGTCGCCGAGCTCGGAGACGAAGGCCGACCGCCCGGTGAAGTCGGGGACCGTCGCCGGGAGTTGGGCGGGGCGGACCGGCGTGGAGGACGGCTCGGCCCTCGGTGTCGAGGGTTCCGCCAGGGTTGGGTCGGCCCGCAGGATGCGCTGCTGGAGTTCACTGAGGCCGGGGCGGGGGTCCACGCCGAGCTCGTCGGCCAGCAGGCGGCGGGTGTCGGCGTAGACCGCGAGGGCCTCGGCCTGGCGTCCGCTGCGGTACAGCGCCAGCATCAGCA
The DNA here is from genome assembly GCF_001514265.1 of Streptomyces resistomycificus. Classification (GTDB taxonomy): domain Bacteria; phylum Actinomycetota; class Actinomycetes; order Streptomycetales; family Streptomycetaceae; genus Streptomyces; species Streptomyces resistomycificus. Next base: position 308,983 of record NZ_KQ948992.1, read on the forward strand.
GCTCGCGCAACCGCTCCCGCAGGGGGTGCGCCGCGGTCAGGGCGGTGAGCTCGGAGACCGCCTCCGCGTGGCAGCCCTGCTCCAGGTCCATGTCCATCCGGGATTCGAGGAGTTGCAGGCGCCACTCCTCCAGCCGCACCCGCTGCGTCTCCGCGTACGGGCCCGGCACCCCGGCCAGCGCCTCGCCGTCCCACAGGGCCAGGGCCCGGCCCAGGAGGTCCCGGGCGTGGCACAGGTCGCCGGTGTGCCTGGCCTTCTCCGCCTCCGTCGCCAGGTCCTGGACGACGGACAGGTCGAGGGCGCCCTCGGGCAGGCCGCGGATCGCGTAGCCGCCGGACTCGCTGACCAGGACGCCGGGGTCCAGCACCTTGCGGAGCCGGGAGGCGTACGTGCGCAGGGCCGCCAGTGCCTGCGAGGGGGGTTCCTCGCCCCACAGGGCGTCGATCAGCTCGGCGGCGGTGGCCGTGCGGCCCTCGCGCAGCAGCAGGGCCGCCAGGAGGGCGCGTTGCTGGGGTGATCCGGTGCTCAGCGACTCCTCGCCGCGCCAGGCCCGCACCGGGCCGAGCAGTCCGAAGCGCAACGCCGGTGCCCGCTCCACGGAGGCGTCGGGACGCCTCTGCTCCGGCACACGCGGTACCTCCGGCACGCGCGGTACACCGTCCATCGCCGTCGTCCCCCTAGATGTCCTGAGCCACCCCGCCAGTTTGCCTTGTTCATGGCAGATGCGTCAGCTGTGGAGGGCGCGATCACCGGGAGGCGCGCGGGATATCACAAGCCCCTCACGCTGTCTTCGCACACTTCCGCACAGGAACGCCCGTAACCGGGCCCCGTCGCGCTAGCTGACGGGTCGTCAGATCGGCGCTACCGTGCCCCCTATGGAGACCATAGTCACCGAAGCCGTCGAGACGGACCCGGCACTTCCGCTGATCATCTCCGTCGACGACCACACCGTTGAGCCCCCCACCGTCTGGCAGGACCGGCTTCCCAGGAGGTACCTGGACACGGGGCCCCGCGTAGTCCGCGCCCCGCTCAGGGAGATGACCTTCCTCGGCGGCCGCTTCAAGCCCGTGATGGGCACTCCCGGCACCGACGACGGCCCGGTCGGCGACTGGTGGGTCTACGAGGACCTGCACCGCCCCCTCACCCGCCTCGACACCGCCGTCGGCTACAGCAGGGACGAGATCAGGCTCGAGGTCATCACGTACGAGCAGATGCGGCCGGGCTCGTACGACGTGCCGCAGCGCCTCGCCGACATGGACGTCAACCACGTCCAGTCCGCCGTCTGCTTCCCGACCTTCCCGCGGTTCTGCGGCCAGACCTTCACCGAGGCCGCCGACCACGAGCTGGGCCTTCTGTGCGTCCAGGCCTACAACGACTGGATGGTGGAGGAGTGGTGCGGGCCCCAGGCGCGCGGCCGCCTCATACCGCTGACCCTCATCCCGCTCTGGGACGCCGAGCTCGCGGCCCGTGAGGTACGGCGGAACGCGGCCCGCGGCGTCCGGGCCGTCGCCTTCTCCGAGATACCCCCGCACCTGGGCCTGCCGTCCGTCCACACCGACGACTGGGACCCCTTCCTCGCCGCCTGCGACGAGACCGGCACGGTCGTCGCCATGCACATCGGCTCCAGCAGCCGTATGCCGTCCACGTCGAAGGACGCCCCGCCCGCGGTCGGCTCCACCATCACCTTCGCCAACTGCTGCTTCTCGATGGTCGACTGGCTGATGAGCGGCAAGTTCGAGCGCTTCCCCAACCTGCGGGTGATGTACGCGGAGGGCCAGATCGGCTGGATCCCGTACATCCTCGAACGCGCCGACATCGTGTGGGAGGAGAACCGCGGCTGGGGCGGGGTCGCCGACAAGGTGCACCGGCCGCCGTCCGAACTCTTCGCCGAACACGTCTACGGCTGCTTCTTCGACGACGCCTTCGGCCTGCGCAACCTGGACGCCATCGGCGTCGGCAACGTCCTCTACGAGACCGACTACCCCCACTCCGACTCCACCTGGCCGAAGTCCAAGGAGGTCGGCGAGGCGCAGATGGGGCACCTGGACGCGGACGTCGTGGAGCGGATCGTACGGGGGAACGCGATCGATCTCCTCGGGCTCACACCGGACGGACTCTGGGACGGTCCGAGGTGATCCGGTACGGCATCCAGCTCCCCGTCCAGTCGCAGAGCACCCTCTACGCCGAACCGTGGGAGGCCGCCGCCGGACCCGAGGACCTCCTGGACATCGCCCGCGGCGCCGAGCGCGCCGGCTTCGACTACGTCGCCTGCTGCGACCACGTCGCCATCCCGCGCCGGCTCGCGCCCGCGATGAGCACGGTCTGGTACGACCCGGTCGCCACCCTCGCCTTCCTCGCCGCCGCCACCGAGCGGGTACGGCTGCTCAGTCACGTCGCCGTCGTCGGCCTGCGCCACCCGCTGCTCACCGCCAAGCAGTACGCCACCCTCGACCACCTCAGTCGCGGCCGGCTGGTCCTCGGGGTCGGCGCCGGCCATGTGGCGGAGGAGTTCGAGGCGCTCGGGGTGGACTTCCGGCAGCGGGGGCCCGTCCTCGACGAGACGATCGACGCCCTGCGCGCCGCCCTAGGCCCCCAGGAGTTCCCCGAACACCACGGCAAGGTGCACGACTTCCAGGATCTCGGCCAGCGGCCCAGACCGGCCCAGACCCGCGTACCGCTGTGGGTCGGCGGCTCCTCGCCCGCCGCCGTACGCCGGGCCGCGCTCAAGGCGGACGGCTGGCTGCCGCAGGGCGACCCGCGCGAGCGGCTGCCGGCCCAGATCGAGCGGATCCGGGAGATCCGCGAGAAGGGCGCGATCCAGGGGCCCTTCGTCATCGGCGCCATCGCCGAGCCGCTCTACGTCGGCACGCCCGGCTGGGACGTCGGACGGCGCACGCTCACCGGCCCGCCCGAGACGCTCGCCGAGTCCCTGCGCGCCTACCGCGCGATGGGCGTCCACCAGATCCAGGTCAGGTTCCGCAGCCGCAGCAGAGCCGAACTCACCGACCAGATTGCCGCGTTCGGGGCCGGGATCGGCCCGCACCTCTGACCGGAACGGGAGACCCCATGGGCAAGCTGGACGGGCGCGTCGTGATCGTCACCGGCGCGGCGCGCGGACAGGGCGAGCAGGAGGCCCGGCTCTTCCGGGCGGAGGGCGCCGGGGTCGTCGTGGCGGACGTGCTCGACGAGCAGGGGCAGGCCCTCGCGAAGGAGATCGGGGCGCTGTACGTGCGGCTCGACGTGGGGCGGGAGGAGGAGTGGAGGGCCGCGGTCGACGCCGCCGTCCAGGCGTACGGCCATGTCGACGGGCTCGTCAACAACGCCGGCATCCTGCGCTTCAACAGCCTCCTCGACACGCCCCTCGACGAGTTCCTGGAGATCGTGAACGTCAACCAGGTCGGCTGCTTCCTGGGCATCAAGACCGTGGCGCCCCGGATGTCCGACGGAGGCACGATCGTCAACACCGCCTCGTACACCGGGCTGACCGGGATGGCGTACGTGGGGGCGTACGCGGCCAGCAAGCACGCGATCGTGGGGCTCACGCGGGTGGCCGCGCTGGAGCTGGCGGACCGGGGGATCCGGGTCAACGCCGTCTGCCCGGGCGCCGTCGACACCGCGATGAGCAATCCGGGCGCCGTCGCGGAGGGAGCGATGGACGCGCTGTACCGCAAGCTCGTGCCGCTGGGGCGGATCGGGCGGCCGGAGGAGGTGGCGCGGCTCGCGCTGTTCCTGACCTCCGAGGACTCCTCCTACATCACGGGACAGCCCCTGGTGATCGACGGGGGCTGGCTCGCCGGAGTGGCCGTGGTCTGACTGGCCGTCAGCTATTGACGGTGCATGCGGGCGGTGCCACAGTCGGCCCCACCGATGAATCTGACGGTACGTCAGAAACCGTGAACACCAGAACCGGGGACGGTGAACCTCCTTGGAATTCGGGCTCTTTGTACAGGGATACGTGGGCAAGCGCGCCGAGACCGACCCGCTCGCCGAGCACAAGGCGCTGATGGAGGAGACCGAGTACGTCATCCAGGCGGACAGGTCCGGCTTCAAGTACGCCTGGGCGTCCGAGCACCACTTCCTGGAGGAGTACTCGCACCTCTCCGCCAACGACGTCTTCCTCGGCTACCTCGCCCACGCCACCGAGCGGATCCACCTCGGCTCCGGGATCTTCAACCCGCTCGCCCAGGTCAACCATCCGGTGAAGGTCGCCGAGAAGGTCGCCATGCTCGACCATCTCACCGGCAACCGCTTCGAGTTCGGCAGCGGACGCGGGGCCGGCTCGCACGAGATCCTCGGCTTCCTCCCCGGCATCACCGACATGAACTTCACCAAGGAGATCTGGGAGGAGACCATCGCCGAGTTCCCGAAGATGTGGCTCCAGGACGAGTACGAGGGCTTCCAGGGCAAGCACTGGTCGCTGCCCCCGAGGAAGATCCTGCCCAAGCCGTACGGGAAGGCGCACCCGGCGATGTGGTACGCCGCCGGGTCGCCACCCTCGTACGCCATGGCCGCCCGCAAGGGCCTCGGGGTGCTCGGCTTCAGCGTGCAGAAGGTCTCCGACATGGAATGGGTCCTCGAGCAGTACAAGAACGCCGTCGTGGACGCCGAGCCGATCGGCTCCTTCGTGAACGACAACGTGATGGTGACGACCACGGCGATCTGCGCGCCGACGCACGCGGAGGCGGTACGGATCGCGGTCGAGGGCGGGCTGCACTACCTGCCCTCGCTGGTCTTCCGCTACCACGACACGTTCCCTCGGCCCGAGGGGTTCCCGGTGTGGCCGGAGACGCTGCCCGAGTACAACGAGGAGTTCATCGAGGTCCTCATCGCCGAGGAGCTGCTGATCTGCGGGGATCCGGACGAGGTGCTCACGCAGTGCAAGCGGTGGGAGCAGGCGGGGGCCGACCAGTTGAGCTTCGGGTTGCCGGTGGGGGTGCCGAAGGAGGAAACGTTGCAGACGATCCGGCTGGTGGGGGAGCACGTGATTCCGAAGATCGATACGGATCCCGTGCACCGGACTACGCGGTTCCGGCAGGCCGCGTGATCGCCGTGGGGCTGCGGGCCGTTCGCGGCCGCGGGTGGTTCGTGGCTGGTCGCGCAGTTCCCCGCGCCCCTTTGCGGCATGCATCGCACCGGAGTCGGAGGAGGCAGACGACGTCATGCTCGACCACCTGATCAAAGGCGCGACCGTCGTCGACGGGACGGGCGCCCCCGCGTTCACCGCCGACGTCGGGATACGGGACGGCCGTGTCGCGACCGTCGGGAAATCCACCGAGGAAGCCCGCACCAGCGAGGACGCGCACGGGCTCGTCCTCGCGCCCGGGTTCGTCGACCCGCACACCCACTACGACGCCCAGCTGTTCTGGGACCCGTACGCGACGCCGTCCCTCAACCACGGGGTGACCACGGTCGCCGCCGGCAACTGCGGGTTCACGCTCGCGCCGCTGAACCCGGCGCGCCCCCAGGACGCCGACTACACCCGCCGGATGATGTCCAAGGTCGAGGGCATGTCCCTGGTCGCGCTGGAGGAGGGGGCGCCCTGGAGCTGGCACGGCTTCGGGGAGTACCTGGACGCGCTGGAGGGGCGGATCGCCGTCAACGCGGGCTTCATGGTGGGACATTGCGCGCTGCGACGGTACGTGATGGGGCCGGACGCGGTGGGCGGGCAGCCGAGCGCCGAACAGCTCGACGAGATGCTGCGGCTGCTGCACGAGGCCATGGAGGCCGGCGCCTGGGGTCTGTCCACCACCCAGTCGTCCACCCACTCCGACGGCGACGGCGAACCGGTCGCCTCCCGGCACGCCCTGCCCGCCGAGCTGCTGGCCCTGTCCCGAGCGGTCGGCGAGCACGAGGGCACGCAGATCGAGGCGATCGTCGCGGGCTGCCTGGACCAGTTCAGCGACGCGGAGATCGACCTGTTCGTGGAGATGAGCGCGGCGGCCGGCCGCCCGCTGAACTGGAACGTCCTCACGATCGACTCGGCCGTCCCCGAGCGGGTGCCCCGGCAGCTCCTGGCGAGCGAGCGGGCCCGGAAGGCGGGCGGCCGGGTGGTGGCGCTGACCATGCCGATCCTCACGCCGATGAACATGTCCCTGGGCACCTTCTGCGCCCTGAACCTCATCCCCGGATGGGGCCCGATCCTCGGCCTGCCCGTCCCGGAGCGGATCGAGAGGCTGCGCGACCCGGACGTACGGGCCGGGATGCTGGAGCGGGCCGTGTCCAAGGAGGCGGGCGTCTTCCGCCGGCTGGCGAACTTCGGGCGGTACGTCATCGGCGACACGTACAGCGAGGCGAACCGGGGCCTGAGCGGACGGGTGGTCGAGGACATCGCGGCGGAACGTGGACAGGACCCCTTCCAGTGCCTCGTGGAGATCTGCGCGGCCGACGGCCTGCGGACCGTCCTGTGGCCCATGCCCACCGACAACGACCCGGCGTCCTGGGCCCTGCGCGCCGAGACCTGGCAGCACGAGGACGTCCTGCTGGGCGGGTCGGACGCCGGGGCGCATCTGGACCGGATGTGCGGGGCGCCGTACACCACCCGCTTCATCGGGGACTGTCTGCGCGGGCGGCGGCTGGCGAGTCTGGAACAGGCCGTGAAGATGCTGACGGACGACCCGGCGCGGCTGTTCGGGCTCCGCGAACGCGGCCGGATCCGGGAGGGCTTCCATGCCGACCTCGTCCTCTTCGACCCGGAGCGGATCGCCGCGGGCACGGCCACCCTGGTGCACGACCTGCCGGGTGACAGCCCCCGGCTGGACTCCAAGGCCCTCGGGATACGGGCCGTGTGGGTCAACGGCGTCGAGGCGATCCGGGACGACGTGGTGAGCGGGGCGGTACCGGGGAAGGTGCTGCGCTCGGGGCGGGACACCCGGACGGTGGCGACCAGGTGAGCGAGGGGCAGCGGCTGTTCGTCGGCGGCGAGTGGATCGAACCGGACGGCGGTCACTACGAGGTCGTCGACCCGGCGACCGAGGCGACCGTCGGCCTGGCGCCGGAGGCCTCGCGGGATCAGGTGCGCGCGGCCTGTGCCGCGGCCCGCGAGGCCTTCGGGCCGTGGTCGCGTACGGCGCCGGAGGAGCGGGCGGCGATCCTGGCGCGGGCCGCCGGGACCATCGGCGGTCACCTGGAGCCGTACGCCGAGCTGGCCCGGGCGGAGACGGGCGCGACGACGGGTACCGCGCGGGGCATGCAGGTGGGGGTGGCCGCGGCCCGCTTCCGCCGGTACGCCCGCGTGGAGCCCGCCGAGTGGCCGGTCCCGCCGCAGATCAACGAGGCGGGACCGATGGGGCGGGCGGCGGTGATGGGCGCGCTGGCCGTACGCCAGCCCGTCGGGGTCGTCACCTGCGTCACGTCGTACAACAACCCGTGGGCGAACGCGGCCGGCAAGGTCGCCCCCGCCCTCGCCATGGGCAACACGGTGGTGGTGAAACCCGCCCCGCAGGACCCGCTCTCCGTCTACCGGATGGCGGAGGCGCTGGAGGCGGCCGGGGTGCCCCGCGGGGTCGTGAACGTCGTCTCCGGCCGCTCGGTGGAGGTCGGCGAGGCGGCCGTGGAGTCACCGGACGTCGACATGGTCAGCTTCACCGGCTCGACGGCGGTCGGCCGGCGCATCGCCGAGGTCTGCGGCCGCGGCATGAAACGCCAGCTGATGGAGCTGGGCGGCAAGGGCGCGGCGATCGTCTTCGACGACGCGGACCTCGGCTCGGCCGTGGCCGGCATCGGGACCACGTTCTCCTTCTACAGCGGACAGATCTGCACCGCGCCGACCCGGGTCCTTGCGCAGCGAGGCGTGTACGACCGATTGGTCGCGCAACTGGCGTCCTACGCAGGCCGGTTGCAGGTCGGCGATCCGAGGGAACCGGACACGGTCGTGGGGCCGGTGATCTCGGCGGCCCACCGGGACCGGGTGGAGTCGTACGTCGAACTCGGCCGCAAGGAGGGAGCGGTGGCGGTGACGGGCGGCGAACGCCCCCTGCTCGACCGGGGCTTCTACGTCACGCCGACCCTCCTCGCCGACTGCACCAACGACATGCGGGTGGCCCGTGAGGAGATCTTCGGCCCCGTGGTGTCCGTCATCCCCTTCGACGACGAGGACGAGGGCGTCGCCCTCGCCAACGACACCGACTACGGCCTCATCGACTACGTCTGGTCGAAGGACGTGGCACGGGCCTTCCGGGTCGCCCGGCGGCTGCGCGCGGGCGGCGTGGGCGTGAACACCGTCGGCCGCAACATGGAGGCCCCGTTCGGCGGGTTCAAGAGCAGCGGGGTCGGCCGGGACGTCGGGTCGTACGCCCTGCACGCGTACAGCGAGGTGCAGGCGATCGTGTGGCCGGGCTGAGTTGTGAGCCGCACCGCACCCGGTACGGGTCGATTTCGGGCAACTTCCCCATGGCCCACTGGCCCGACAGCCGTCACTCAGCGTGCGTGGTCCACGGAAAGTGAGCCGGAACCCATTTCGGTTGCGAGCGCTGAGTTGAAGTGGGCCAAGATGATCCGATGAGCCAAGAGACGGACGGTGGAGCCGAAGCGGTCCCAGACGAGTTGAAGAGGAGAAGCTTCCGGTTGGCGGCCTACGCCGTGTGCATCGAGGACGGGCGGGTGCTGCTCGCCCATCACGCGTCGGACAACTGGACTCTTCCGGGCGGCAGGGTCGAGCACGCGGAGGATCCGTTCGACACGGTGATCCGGGAGGTTGCTGAGGAGACCGGCTGCTCCGCGGTGGTCGAGCGCCTGCTGGGCGTGGACTCCAGGGTGATCCCCGCGGCCGTCGCGCGTGCGGGAATCGAGCACCAGAATGTCGGCATCTTCTACCAAGTCCGTATCACTGGCGGCCAGCTCCGGCCTGAGCCGAACGGCGAAACCGTCGAGTCGGTCTGGACTCCGATCCCCGAGGTCGCTTGCCTCCGCCGATCATCGCTGGTCGACACCGGCCTCGCCCTGGCGCAGACGGTTCCGCCAACCGGCCACGTCGCTCCTGTCCCGGTCGGCGGCCTGATCCAGCACTGAGGGATCCGCCCCGGACCGCCAGATCCGGCGCGTCAGCCGCCAGGGGCTTACGTCTCAGGCGCGTCGGCGGTGTGGAAATCCACCCGAACTGTCAGCAGTCCCGACCCCATCACCCACACCCCCACGCTGTTGAGACGGGGCAGGCCGCGCAGGCGGGCGACCGGGTCGTCGTCGGGCAGCAGGTGGGCGGTGCCCTCGTGCCAGCGGCCCCGGATGCGTACCCGTACCCGGGGATCGGCCTTGATGTTGCGCACGTACTGCGACCGCTCGCCGAACTCGGAGACCAGCCAGAAGGAGTCCCCCACCCGGCGACCGCCCACCGGGGTCCGGCGGGGCAGCCCGGAGGTGCGGCCGGTGGTCTCCAGCACGGGCTGGGTGGGCAGGCGGCGCAACACCGGGTTGATACGGCGCTGGATGGCTGTGACGGCCCGGTACTTCCGGTCGGCTCGGTGGGACATGGGGCTCCGGTTCAGGTTCCGTCCGGTGTCTTCAGCAGGTCGAGCAGGGCGCCGAAGGCGGCGGGGGTGGTGGAGAGGACTGTTTGGGCGGGGTCCGCGCTTTCGATGAGGCGGAGGGTGGTGGGGGAGGCGGCGGTGGATATGTGGACGCACGCCTCGCCTTCCTGGCAGTAGGACGACTTCTGCCAGACGGGAGTGGGCATGTCGGCTCCTTCACAGGTTCTGGGCGATGGAACGGATCAGGTCCCGGGTCTTCTCCGGGCCGAGGGCCGCGTCTTCGACGACGTCCAGAAGGCGCCGGTACTTCTCCAGGTGAGCCTCGGCATCGAGGAGTAGGGGACCGTGGAACTGGTCCAGTTGCACGGTGTCCAACTCCGGTACGGGGCCGCACAGGTAGTTGATGGACTGACCCGACCCCGGGAACGCGCCGACGTCGAAGGGGAGTACCCGAAGGGTGATGTGGTCCCGTTCGCTCATGTCGACCAGATGCTGAAGCTGCTCACGGGCCACCCGTCGGCCGCCGACCCGCATGTGCAGGGCCGCCTCGTGGATGACGGTGCTGTACGGGTTCGGGTTCTCACGGAACACCACGTCCTGGCGCTTGATGCGGTGCGAGACGCGGTGCTCCACCTCCGGCGGGGTGGGCGCTGGGATCGCGTGGCTGAAGATCTCCCGCGCGTGCTCGGTGGTCTGGAGCATGCCGGGGATGTGCGCGGTGAAAGCGGTACGGATGGCCGTCGCGTGCTGCTCCAGCTCGGCGAGGGTGAGCAGGCCGGACGGCAGTACTTCGCGGTACGCATCCCACCACCAGCCGCGGACCTTCTCGCCGGCCATGTCGACGAGGGCGTCGATGTAGGGCTGGTTCGTGCACGAGTAGACGTTGGCCATCGCCCGGACGCGGTCCGGACTCACTCCGAACCTGGCCGACTCCACATTGCTGAGTTGACCTGAACTCGTGCCGAGCAGTCGAGCGGCCTCAGTCGAGGTCAGACCGGCCCGCTCGCGGAGTTTGCGCAGCTCAGTCGCGAGCCGGATGCGCCGGGCGGTTGGGGTGGGCCTGGGGGTCATGACACTTCCTCCTACCGGGCGCCCAGCGGTTGTGTCACCCACACGAGGGAGAAAGCGCCGAGATCCTTCGAAAGCTCGCAAAGCTTCTTTGCGCACCCTCTATCGTCGTTCCCAGGCGCCCCACCTGGAAGCGCACCGTGGGACGCCACGGCATCGACACCAGGCACCTGTCCAACTCCCCTCGGCGACCGGAGACTTCCCATGGCCACCGTATCCCCGTCCTGGAACTACACCCTGCATCTTCCGCACGATCCACGCGCACCCGGCGTCGCACGCGGAGCCCTCCGCCTGATGCTGGCGGCCCACGGGATGCCCGAGCTGGCCCCCACCGCGGAGCTGCTGGCGGCGGAGCTGCTGGCCAACTCCCACCGCCACACCAAGGGCCCGTATGCCCTCCGCGTCCGCTCGGCGGAGCCCGGCCGGCTGCGGGTCGCCGTATGGGACACGGACCCGCGTGTCCCGCCCGGCTTCTCGGACCGGGACGGCCCCCTGCCGTCGCTCGACGCGGAGGACGGCAGGGGCCTGCACCTCGTCCGTTCCTGCGCGGACGCGTGGGGCGCCTCGGTGCTCCGCGAGCTGGGCGCGTCGAAGGGCGGCAAGCTGCTGTGGGCCGAGTGCGGGAACGGAGTGACGAAGTGGTGAGCCGGGCCGACCTGCCCGAGATCCGAACCGTGGACGACCTGCGCAGGGTGCTCAGCCGCTACGGCTTTCCGGGCGACCGGGAACGCTTCGAGGAGGAAGTGGCAGCCGCCGTAGGAGCCTCCCCGACCCACGACTTCGAGGGCGCCGCGGCCGTGGTCCGGGCCTGTCGGCATCGCGTCCTGATCAGGAGCTCGCCCGAGATCACGGCGGCCATCGAAGAGGCGCACACCGCAGGCGTCGGCACGTGAACGGGTTTCCCCCGCTTCCCAACTCGACAGCGCCTGACCGTCCCGCCCGCCTGGGGGATGCCGTAGAAGCCCTGTGTGCGGCGTGTGATCCGCCGGCGTTCGTACCTCCGGCCCGTGCTAGCGTCACGCGGTCGTGATCATGTTCGATGCCTCGCGCGGGGACGGGGACGGGGCCGGGGGAACGGGGGATGGCGATGACCGGGTCCATGTGGCTTCCGGACGTCCTGACGGATCGCCGTAAGTGGCTGGCCCTGCTGGGGCAGAGCATGCGGAAGGCCGGCAGCAAGAACGAGCTGCTGGACCTGATCGACCGGGCGCTCGCGGTGGCCCCGCCGGCGGGCGAGCCGGCGACGCTGGAGACGCTGGCGAAGACGTACCGCGATCAGCTCGACGACATCGGTGACCTGTTCAAACGGGTCGACCGGGTGGCCCGCAAGGGACTGTCGGAGGTCTGGGTCGGGGACACGAGCGTGCGGGCGTCGGACGCGGTGGGCGGCGCCTCGCGTGCGGTGACGGAGATGGCGGAGGCCTTCCAGGGCGGTGCCAGGGCGCTGCTCACGCTGGCCGACGCGATTGGGGATGCCCAGAAGCAGGACGCCGACGGCCGCGGCAGGCTGAACCACGCCAGAGGGCAACTGGGCGGCCGGGACGGCTTCATGGACAAGCTGATCGAGACCGACGAGGAGAAGCAGGAGCTGGCGGCGGCCCGCCTCGTCGCCGCCGACGGTGTCGACCTGATGCACAAGGCCGCCGTCGCCGCCCACGACGCCGGCGGCGCGGCCGCCCAGGACCTCAACAAGTGGGCCGCGGAGGCCCGTGCGGGGAAGCTGAACACCGACGAGCTGACCGCGGTGGACCGGCTGATGCTGGCGGACACCAGCAACGCCGGCGGCGACCCCGAGCTGAACGAGATCCTCACCGCGAACGAACTGGAGCGCTCCGGCCGGGCCCTGGAGGACCTGCCGCCCGCCGAACGCGCCCGTATGGAGAAGCTGCTGGCGGACGCGAAGTCCCCGCAGGAGAAGGCGTACCTGATGAAGGGCCTCGCCGCCGGGCACGGCGTGGACGAGGTCGAGACCTTCGCCGGCAAGATCCACGGCAAGGACCCGGACTGGCTGCGCGAGCACCTGGCGCCGATCACCACCGCGGCCGACAGCATGGACGACCAGGGGACGCAGTACAACGGCGCCAACGTCAACACCGACGACCAGAGCTTCTACTCCCAGGGCTGGAGCCAGGGCGGCGACGGCTCGGAGGGCACCTGCGTGGCCTCCTCCACCGTCGCCGCGCGCGCCCTCGTCGACCCGCTCTACGCCCTCGACCTCACCGGTGGGCCCAGCGGCCAGGAGGACGACCCCGACGCGTTCCGGCAGCGTCTGGTGGAGGAGCAGCACCGGGTGCACCTGGAGGGCGACGGCGGCGCCAACTGGAACAGCATGGACCTCACCGGCAAGACGGAGGTCCTCAACAAGGAGGTCAGCCCGGACACCGGCAGCTCCTACGAGCTCCAGCGGGTCCCCACCGCCGAGGCGCGGCGCGACGCCCTGCCGGAGATCGAGAAGGCGGTGGCGGAGGGCAAGCCGGTGCCCATCGGCGTCGAGGGGTTCGACGAGAACGACAAGCGGTCGGGCCACGCGATGATGATCGTCGCCCAGGAGGGCGACATGCTCCAGATCTACAACCCCTGGGGCACCACCACCTGGGTCAGCGAGGACGACTTCGTCAACGGCGGCATGGCGAAGGCCAGTGACAACGACCTGCCCAACGCCTACGCCGTGCACCTACCCCGGGACTGATGACCATGAAGACGCGCGCCCTGTTCGCCGGCTCGGCCGCCCTGCTCGCCCTCACCGGCTGCGGCGGTTCCGCAGGCACGTCCGTCGAGCCGGCCACCACCGGGTCGGCCGCCACCGGAGCCACCACCCCCGGGCCCACCGCCACCGAATCCTCCGCGCCCGGCACCGTGTACGGTCCGCGGGACCGGGCCGTCACCGTGGCGCCGGGGGAGGAGTTCGCCCTCACCCTCCCGGCCGACCCGGGTCTCGGCCAGGACTGGTACCTCACCGATCCCGAGCCGGCCGCGGGCGTCCTGAAGTACCGCGGCAAGCGCAAGGACTACGCGGACAGCCAGGCCGACGGCGCCACCGGCGGCACCCAGTCCTTCGACTTCACCGCGCTCGCCGAGGGCACGGCCACGGTACGGCTGCTGTGGTGCCCGATGAACACCTGCGGCGGCCCCGACGACACCGCGTCCCCCTCCCCGTTCCCCACCGCCACCGGCACCCCCGGTGCCGCGGCCGCCTTCTACGTCTTCCAGGTCACCGTCCGGTGAGCCGTCCGACCGGCCGCCGCGAGGCGTGCGCGCGGCGGCCGCCCTGCCGGCCGCCCTCACCGCGGGCTGCGGGACGGCGAAACTGCCCGCGCGGGACAGATGCGCGGGGATGGTGTGGGAGCCGCGTGCGGGGCGTGTGACCGGAGGGTGAGGCGGGCCGGCACGCGTGTTAGCCTCCCGCCGATGTGATCATCCACAACGCCCTTCGTCGGCGGTCGCGTTGACGACGGGGGCAGTGCGGACAACGGGGGACGGACGATGACGGCTGCTGCGCCGGACTTCTCTGTGCAGAAGAGCGGACTGACCGGACAGGCGACCGAGCTGGACGGGGCGGGCGACGACGCGGGCAAGATCCGCAAGGCCGTCGAACCCGCGGCCTGCTACACGCAGGACACGCTCGGCGGCCCCGACTCGGGTGCGGCGTTCAACGCCTACGCCGCCGCCTGGTCGGCGGAGGCCCGCACGATCGAGGACGCGCTGCACGAGCTCGCCGACAAGATCCGCCTCTCCAAGGGCGCGTACACCGGCAGCGACGGTCTCGTCGAGACCAGCGTCAGGAGCGTGCGGACCGGCGACGGCTCCCTGACCACGGGCCCGGCCCGCGCCGACGCCCACGTCAGCACCATGCCCGCCTTCGCCGAGCGCCCCTCGGCCCTGACGGGGTACTGAGGTCCGCTCGGTGACGCAGTCGCAGTCCACGACCGACCGCCGCGCCAAGTTGACGGGGCTGTGCGAGAACATCCCCAAGGCGGAGAGCAAGAACGACCTCCTCGACATGATCGACGAGGCACTCGGGGTGCCCGCGCCCGAGGGCGACCCCGCCACCCTGGAGACGCTGAGCAAGCGGTACCGCGACCAGCTCGACGAGGTGAGCGCCCTGTACGAGCGGGTCGACCGGGTGGGCCGCCGGGGCCTGCCGGACGTCTGGCTCGGCGACACGAGCGTGCTCGCGCAGGACGCGGTGAGCGCGGCGTCGAAGGCCGTGCTGGAGATGGCGGAGGCGTTCCAGGGCGGCGCCAGGGCGCTGCTCGTCCTGGCCGACGCGGTCGAGAACGCGCAGAAGCAGGACAGTGACGGCCGGGCGAAACTGAACGACGCGAAGCAGGAGGTCGGCGGCGGCAGCCGGGACGGCTTCTTCGACGACATGTGGGAGGACGACGAGGAGGAGTGGGACCGCATGAACGCCCGCGTCTGGGCCTCCCAGGGCGTCGAGCTCATGCACAAGGCGGCGGTCGCCGCCGACGACGCGGCCCGGGCCGCCGCCCGTGACCTCAACAAGTGGGCGGCCGAGGCGCGGGCCGGGAAGATGCAGACGGACGAACTGTCCGCGGTGGACCGCCTCATGCTCGCCGACACCAGCAACGTCGGCGGCGACCCCGAGCTGAACGAGATCCTCAGCGCCAACGACCTGGAGCGCTCGGGGCAGGCGATGGAGCGCATGTCGCCCGCCGAGCGGGCCCGCGTGGAGAAGCTGCTGGCCGAGGCGGCCACCCCGCAGGAGAAGGCCTACCTGATGAAGGCCCTCGCCGCGGGCTACTCCGTGGACGAGGTCTCGGACTTCGGCGGGAAGATCCACGGCAAGGACGAGGAGTGGCTGCGCGAGCACCTGGCGCCGGTCTCCACCAACTCCGAGACGGGCCAGGAGCAGCAGACCTTCGGCGACAAGCTCTGGGACCAGGACGGCGCCACCTGCGTGCCGTCGTCCACGGTCACCGCGCGCGCCATGGTCGACCCCGTCTACGCCCTGGAGCTCACCGGCGGGCCCAGCGGCCAGGAGGACGACCCGGAGGCCTTCCGCGAGCGGCTCACCGACGAGCAGCTGCGGATGCACGAGGAGGGCGGCGGCTCCAACGAGGGCTGGTTCTGGGACCGGCAGCCGGCCGGGATGGACGACGACGGGCAGGTCGAGATCTCCAACAAGGAGCTCAGCCCGCACACCGGCGACAGCTACGAGGCGCACGACATGAACAGCGACGACGACCGACGGGACGTCCTGACCGACATCGAGAAGTCCGTCGCCGAGGGCAAGCCCGTCCCCATCAACGTCGAGGGTGAGGACGAGAACGGCGACCGCGTCGGTCACGGCCTGATGATCGTCGGACAGGAGGGTGGCATGCTGCAGGTCTACAACCCCTGGGGCACCACCACCTGGGTCAGCGAGGACGAGTTCATCCGGGGCGACCTCAGCGCGGCCAGCGACGACCGCTTCAACAACCTCCAGAGCGTCTACATCGAGCAGGACTGACCCGTGCGCACACCAACAGCCGTCCGCCGACTGGCCGTAGCGGCCCTTCTCCCCCTCGCCCTGACCGGCTGCGGCCTGACCGGCGGGGACGGCGACGCCTACGGCGTCCAGGAACGCACCGTCACCGTCGACGCGGGCGACGAGTTCACGCTCTCCGTTCCGGCCGACCCCGCGATGGGGCAGAACTGGTATCTGGCCGATCCGCGGCCGGACGCGGACGTCGTGAAGTACAGCGGCGGGCAGGAGGACGACGAGGGCGGCGTCAAGGGCACGAGCGGCGACGACGACACCCAGTACTTCGACTTCGAGGCGACGGGGGCGGGCAAGGCCACGGTGAAGCTGCTGTACTGCCCGAACGGGTTCTGCCACAGCGCCGCCGAGGCCACCGCCTCGCCCGCCTCCTCGGCCGCGCCCGTCCCGGGTCCCGTGCCCACGGCCACCGGCACCGGCGCGCCGGACGACCGTGTGGAGTACTACCTGTACGAGATCACCGTCCGCTGACCCCGCCGCCCGCATCCGGAACCGAGGCCCCATGCCCGCCACCCCCGCCACCCGCACCGACGACGAGGTCCTCGCCGGCACCGACGTGGCCGTCCTCCTGCGCTACGGCCTGACCCAGGACGCCTTCCACACCGCCCTGTTCGGAGACGGCGCCGTGGCCGCCGCCGTCACCCTCGACCGGCTCGGCGTGGTGCCGCGTTCGGTGGCCTACGTCGCCGAGATCGTCCGCGCCGGCGGCCTCGCCTACGCGGCGGAGCTCCCCGAGCCGCTGCCCTCCGAGGAGGCCGCCGCCCACCTGCGCGACTGGCTGCGCGCCGCCGCCCAGGTCGCCACCGACCCGAACACCGAGACCCGAGCCGCCCGCTGGCTGGACGCGGTGGCCGAACTGATCGGCCTGCGCCGAGCCGCCCGCACCCGGACGAGCGAAGGAACCTGAGCCGCGGGAAAAGTTGCCCCCGCACATATGCCGACCGGTCGGTATGGACAGCCGCGCGCCGAGCCGGTACAGATGACCCATGCGTATCTCCGTGACGGTCTTCCTCACCGACGAGACGATCACCCCGACCCGGCTCGCCCGTGAGCTGGAGCAGCGCGGGTTCGCCGGGCTGTACCTGCCCGAGCACACGCACATCCCCGTCGAGCGCACCACCCCGTACCCGGCCGGCGGCGAGCTGCCCCCCGAGTACGGCCGGACCCTCGACCCGTTCGTCGCGCTCGGCCAGGCGGCCGCCGTGACCGACCGGCTCGGCCTCGGCACCGGCATCACGCTCGTGGCCCAGCACGACCCGATCGATCTCGCCAAGCAGGTCGCGACCCTCGACCACCTCTCCGGCGGCCGCTTCACGCTCGGCCTCGGCTTCGGCTGGAACGTCGAGGAGGCCGCCGACCACGGCGTCGAGTGGCGCACCCGGCGCGAGCTCGTCCGCGACCGGATGGCGCTGATGCGGGCCCTGTGGAGCGAGGAGCCGACGGCCCACGAGGGACGGTTCGACAGCGTCCGGGCCAGCTTCGCGCACCCCAAGCCCGTCCAGAAGCCGCGCGGCCCGGTCGCCGGCCCGCGCACCCTCGTCGGCGGGGCGGCCGGCCCGAAGCTGTTCGCGCACATCTGCGAGTACGCCGACGGGTGGCTGCCCATCGGCGGGCGCGGCCTCGGCGAGGCCATGCCCCGGCTGCGTGCCGAGTGGGCCGATGCGGGCCGCGACCCGGACGCCCTCCAGGTCGTCCCCTACGCCGTCCACCCGACCCCCGGCAAGCTCGCGCACTACGCCGACCTCGGCATCGAGGAGGCCGTGGTGCAGTTGCCGCCGGCGGGGGAGGCGGAGGTGCTGAAGGCACTGGACGGGCTGACGGGATATCTTCCAGGGACCTGACAACTCGGTCGGAGCGCACGGGGGAGCAGTAAGCGTCATGAGGATCGCCTGGTTAGTGTGGCTCGGGCGGCATTTCGCCGAATTCGGCTACAGCCAAGGCCTGTTGCGCGGCGCGATCGGCACGCTTGCCGTACTGGTGACCGCCCTGCTGCTCTGGTTCACCCTGCAGCGCAACAGGCCTCTCGCCGTGGTCCTCAGCGGTCTCGTGTCCGCCCTGGGCATCGGGTGGCTGGCTTTCCACTGACGGGGCCCGGCCCAGCTGATCAGCGCGATCGTATGCTCGAAGGATGACGACTTCCGCGACCTCCGGGACCGGCCCCACCGAGAACTCCATGCGTCGCGCCCTCAAACGCGCCCGGGACGGCGTGGCCCTCGACCCCTCCGAGGCCGCGGTGCTGCTCCAGGCCCGCGGCGAGGCCCTCGACGACCTCTCCGCGTCCGCGGCCCGGGTGCGGGACGCGGGCCTGGAGGCGGCGGGCCGCCCCGGCGTCATCACCTACTCGAAGAGCGTCTTCATCCCCGTCACCCGGCTGTGCCGGGACAAGTGCCACTACTGCACCTTCGTCACCGTCCCCGGCAAGCTGCGCCGCGCCGGGCACGGGATGTTCATGTCCCCCGACGAGGTGCTCGACGTGGCCCGCAAGGGCGCCGCCCTCGGCTGCAAGGAAGCCCTCATCACCCTCGGCGACAAGCCCGAGGACCGCTGGCCCGAGGCCCGCGAGTGGCTCGACGCACACGGCTACGACGACACCGTCGCCTACGTCCGCGCCCTCTCCATCCGCATCCTGGAGGAGACGGGCCTGCTGCCCCACCTCAACCCGGGCGTGCTGACCTGGACCGACTTCCAGCGGCTGAAGCCGGTCGCCCCGTCCATGGGCATGATGCTGGAGACCACCGCGACCCGCCTGTGGTCGGAGCCCGGCGGCCCGCACCACGGCTCCCCGGACAAGGAGCCGGCGGTCCGCCTGCGCGTCCTCGAGGACGCCGGCCGCTCCTCCGTCCCCTTCACGTCCGGGATCCTGATCGGGATCGGCGAGACGTACGAGGAGCGCGCCGAGTCCCTCTTCGCACTCCGTCGGGTGTCCCGGTCCTACCACGGCGTCCAGGAACTGATCATCCAGAACTTCCGTGCCAAGCCGGACACCGCGATGCGCGGCATGCCGGACGCGGAACTCGACGAACTCGTCGCCACGGTCGCCGTCGCCCGGCACATCATGGGCCCCGGCGGCTGCATCCAGGCGCCGCCCAACCTCGTCGACAGCGAGTACGAGCGGCTCATCCGCGCGGGGATCGACGACTGGGGCGGGGTCTCGCCGCTGACGATCGACCACGTCAACCCCGAGCGCCCCTGGCCGCAGATCGAGGAGCTCGCCGAGAAGTCCGCGGCGGCCGGGTTCGAGCTGCGCGAACGCCTCTGCGTGTACCCGGAGTTCGTCCGGCGCGGCGAGCCCTGGCTGGACCCCCGGCTGCGTCCGCACGTGGCCGCGCTCGCCGACCCCGAGACGGGGCTCGCGCTCCCCGACGCCGTGGTCGAGGGCCGCCCGTGGCAGGAGCCGGAGGAGGTCTTCGAGGCGTCCGGCCGCACCGACCTGCACCGCACCATCGACTCCGAGGGCCGCACGTCCGACCGCCGTGACGACTTCGACGAGGTCTACGGCGACTGGGGCGCCCTGCGCGAGGCGGCCGCCCCCGGCATGGCACCGGAGCGCATCGACACCGACGTACGCCAGGCGCTGGCGACGGCGGCCGACGACCCGACGCGGCTGACCGACGAGGAGGCGCTGGCGCTGCTGCACGCGGACGGCCCCGCGCTGGACGCGCTGACCCGTGTCGCCGACGACGTCCGCAGGTCGGCCGTCGGCGACGACGTCACCTACATCGTCACGCGGAACATCAACTTCACCAACGTCTGCTACACCGGCTGCCGCTTCTGCGCCTTCGCCCAGCGCCGCACCGACGCCGACGCCTACACCCTCTCCCTCGACCAGGTGGCCGACCGGGCCCAACAGGCCTGGGACGTGGGCGCGGTGGAGGTCTGCATGCAGGGCGGCATCCACCCCGACCTGCCCGGCACGGCGTACTTCGACATCGCGAAGGCGGTGAAGTCCCGCGTCCCCGGCATGCACGTGCACGCCTTCTCGCCGATGGAGGTCGTGAACGGCGCGACCAGGACGGGCCTTTCGATCCGCGAGTGGCTCACGGCGGCGAAGGAGGCCGGCCTGGACTCGATACCCGGCACGGCCGCGGAGATCCTCGACGACGAGGTCCGCTGGATCCTGACCAAGGGCAAGCTGCCGACGGCGACCTGGACCGAGGTCGTCACCACCGCCCACGAGCTGGGCATCCGCTCCTCCTCGACGATGATGTACGGCCATGTCGACCAGCCCCGGCACTGGCTGGGGCACCTGAGGACACTGGCCGGGATCCAGCAACGCACGGGCGGGTTCACCGAGTTCGTCACCCTCCCCTTCATCCACACGAACGCGCCGGTGTACCTGGCGGGCATCGCCCGCCCCGGCCCCACCATGCGGGACAACCGGGCGGTGACGGCGATGGCCCGTCTCCTGCTGCACCCGCACATCCCCAACATCCAGACCAGCTGGGTGAAGCTGGGCACCGAGGGCGCGGCCGAGATGCTCCGCTCCGGGGCCAACGACCTCGGCGGCACCCTCATGGAGGAGACCATCTCCCGCATGGCGGGCTCCTCCTACGGCTCCTACAAGTCCGTCAAGGACCTGATCGCGGTAGCGGAGGCGGCGGGCCGCCCGGCCAGGCCGCGCACCACCCTGTACGGCGAGGTCCCCGCGGAACGGCAGCGGGCGGCAGCGGCGTCGGACGGTCATCTGCCGGACCTGCTGCCGGTGTTGGACTGATCCCTGATCGACCCGCGGTCGACCTGAGCGCCCGTCAGGAGGTAGAAAGACCCCGTCGAGGACCTTGAGCCGGGACGAGGGGTACGAGGGTGAGCGGTACGACGGGCGGGCTGCGGGACGACGAACTACCGGTGGTGTTCCGCTCATCGGACACGGCGTCGCTGACCGGCCAGCGGCGCTACATCCGGGGCACGAAGTGGCGGCTGGTGCTCGCGGTGGCCGCCGCGGTGTGCGGGGTCCTGAACCACCGGGCGGCCTTCCTCGCCCTGGTCGCGGTCTTCGTCGCCACGATCCTGGTGGAGTTCTGGCTGCTGGCGGAGCGGCCGGAGGAGGCCTGGTACGACGGCCGGGCGCTGGCCGAGTCCACCAAGACCCTCGCCTGGCGCTACGCGGTGGGCGGCGCCCCCTTCCCGGCCGACCTGCCGGAGGCAGAGGCACAGCTCCGCTTCCTGGAACGCCTGCGGGACCTGCTGCGGGAGGCCCCCGCCACCAGCCTCGCGCCGATGGGGTCGGCCGCCGTCACGGACGCCATGAACGGCCTGCGCGCCCAGGACTTCGACGCCCGCAAGAAGGCGTACGTGGAACAGCGCGTCGAGAACCAGCTGCGGTGGTACACCGCGAAGGCCCAGGCCAACGTCGTACGGGCGCGGCGCTGGCGGCTGATCCTCATCGCCGTGGAGGGCCTCGGGCTCACCGCCGCGGTCCTGCGGCTCACCGGGGTCCTGGACTTCGACCTCGCCGGGGTCCTCGCGGCCGTCCTCGGCGCCGGCTCGGCCTGGTTCGCGGTCCGGCAGTACGAGACCCTGGGCCGCGCCTACACCTTCGCCGCCACCGAACTGAGCATCATCCACGACCGTCTGAGCCACACCACCCCCGCGAGCTGGGCCCAGGAGGTCGCGGACGCGGAGGAGGCGATCAGCCGCGAGCACACGATGTGGAGGGCGTCGCGAGGGGCTGGGTGACGTGGGGGCTGTGGGGTCCGGGGCAGGCGGGGTCGCAGTACGATGATCGGGCCCCGATGTGCGGGGTCCCGTAGCTGAGGAGATGCGTGTCCGTGCCTGCCCGTCGGCTTCCCACGTGGGTCTGGGTGAGCGGCCTGACGGCGGGCGGGATCGTCGCGGTCGCCGTCCTGGCCGTACAGGCGGACAAGGGGCCGCACCCCGTCGCCACAGCCACCCGGCCGAGCGCGTCGGCGTCGACGGGGGCCGAGCCCCGGCCCACCGCGTCCAAGGCCCCGGCCGCCGTCCCGGACGGCTCGGGCACCGGGCGGCGCGTCGTCTACTCCCTCGGTCAGAAGCGGGTCTGGCTGGTCGACGCGAGCGACGCGTCCCGCCGTACGTTCGCGGTGTGGCCGGGCACGGTGAGCCCGGACCCCGGCAGCTACACGATCTCCCAGCGCACGGAGGCCACGACCGGCTCCGACGGCGTCCAGATCGAGCACATCATGTACTTCGCCGCCAAGTCCGGCCTGTCGATCGCCTTCTCGAACGCGGTGGACGGCTCGTCGCCCCCGCCCGCCTCGGACGTCCGCACCAGTGGCATCCGGATGGGCAAGGCGGACGGTTCGGCCCTGTGGACGTTCGGGTCGACCGGCACGACGGTGACGGTCGTCAAGTAGCCGTCCGGTACCGCTCACGGGTGCGCCGGCCCCAAGCCCGGCCAGGGAGAAACCATGCTCGTCGTCGCCTTGTCCGCTCTCCTCGTCCTCGTCGTGGGAGGCTGCGTGTGCGTCGTGTGGGCCCAGCGGGGCGGCCCCCGCTGGGCGCGTGGCGTGGCGAGGGCGACCCTGCTGGCGGGCGAGCTGGTCGGCCGGTCGGGACGCGGCGGCCGCGGATCGGGCCAGGGCGACTGACAGCGCGCTACCGGCCGGAACCGGCGGCCGGAGCGCCGTCGCCCGTGGGCAGGTGGTTGACGATCAGTACCACCCCGCTGAACAGGAACGCCCGCGTCGCCGCGTCCAGCCCGTTCCAGTCCCCGGACTGCCACATCGCGAACCACTCTCCGCCGATCGCGATGAACCCGGCGCCGAACAGCAGCATCACCATGAGCAGGCCGTACGTCGAGAAGCGCCGGGCGCCCGCGCGGTCCCCCCGCGCCCACAGCCAGGTCCCGTACACCAGGACGAGCGCGGCGACCGTCTCCCAGACGATGATCGCGACGTACGCCGCGTCCTGGAGTCCCTTGCTTGTGACGGCTCGCCACATCAGGTCGTCGTCCTTGAACGTGGTGTCCATCGCGAGCACGTGCTGCACGAACTGCTGGTTGGTGCCGAAGTCGGTGATGTTCCCGAACGCGACCAGCGCCATGTAGAGGGCGACGGTGCCGGTGAGCAGGGTGGCGGCGAGGGAGAGCACGCTGCGTGAGGTTGTTGTGGCCATGGCGGCCATTTTTCCCGCACGGCCCGGCCCCTCGGTACGTATTGAGCCAGGTTCGCGTTCGATTACAGTGCTGCACTGTCGTACGTATGGGCGGTGCCACAGGGAGGTCTTGGTGGGTGCGACAGCCGGGGCCGTCTGGGGGCGGGCCGAGCAGCAGGACTTCCGGGGCAGAGTGCGCGGCACCCTGCTGGGCGTGGCCGTGGGCGACGCCCTGGGGGCGCCCGTGGACGGGCTCACCCTGGCCGAGATCCGGGAGACCTACGGAGCCGAGGGCCTGGTCGATCTCGGCTTCGGCCACGGACGGCGAGGCGCGGTCAGTCATCTCACCCAGCTCACCCTGTTCAGCGTGGACGGCCTGATACGCGCACAGGTACGCCGCGACACCGGCGCCTGGCATCCGCCGACCGACCTGCACAAGGCCTATCTGCGCTGGGCGGCCACCCAGCGCGACTGGGGACCGGACGAGCGGCGCAAGGAGGACGGGTGGCTCGCGCGGGAGGAGTGGCTGTACGCGCGACGGGACCCCACCCGGTCCCTCCTGCTCGGGTTCGGGGACGAGACGATGGGCACGCTGGACGCGCCCAAGAACCCCGGTGACGCCGGGCCGGAGGCCGCCGCCCGTTCCGCGCCCTTCGGGCTGCTGGTGGGCTGGGAGCCGCAGCTGGTCGTCCAGCTCGCCGTGGAGTGCGCGGCACAGAGCCACGGCCACCCCGCCGCCTACCTGTCGGCCGGCGCGTACGCCGTGATCGTGCACTCGCTCGCCCGCAGCGAGAGCCTCGACGCCGCCGTGCAGCGGGCCCTCGCCCTGCTCGCCGCCCGGCCCGGGCACCAGCCGGTGTCGGACGGCCTCCAGCACGCGCTGGGTGCCGTGCGGCAGGGGATGCCCACCCCGGCGCGGGTGGCGGAGCTCCTCGGGGACGGCACCGCCGAGGGGCTGCTGTCGGCCGCCGTGTACTGCGCGCTGGTGGGGGAGGACGTACGGCACGGCCTGTGCCTCTCGGTCAACCACGACGGCCCCTCCGCCGCCGCCGGCGCCCTGACCGGCGGCCTCCTGGGCGCCCTGCACGGCGAAACGGCCCTCCCGCCGGCCTGGCTGGCCGAACTGGAGGGCCGTCCCACGCTGCTGGAACTGGCGGACGACTTCGCGATGGAGATGACCCAGGGCCCGGCCCTGCACGGCCCCGCGGGCGCCTCGCCCGGGTGGCTGGCCCGGTATCCGCGGGGCTAGAGGGTCCGACTCCCCCGGGGGGCTAGGACCTGCCCCGGTCCTTCACCCGGGTGACCACCGCGTCCTCGACGGCTCCCGCGGGCGTCGGGATCGCCGCGGCCGCGCCGTCGTCGTCATCCGTGTTGATCTTCTCGATGATCGCCAGCCGCTCGGGGGTGTCCTCCGGCTTCACGAAGCCGATGAGGATGTACAGGACCAGCGACACGGCCAGCGGGATCGACACCTGGTACTGCAGCGGGACGCCACCCTCGACGTTCCAGTTGATCGGGTAGTTGACCAGCCAGAACGCGAGCAGACCCATGGACCAGCTGGTGAGCGCGGCCGTCGGCCCGGAGCGGCGGAACGGGCGCAGCAGACCGAGCATCATCGGGATCGCCATCGGGCCCATCAGGCCGGCCACCCACTTGATCACGACCGTGATGATGTCCTTGAAGGTGGGGGAGTTGACCTGGGTGGCCGCCGCCATGGACAGGCCCAGGAAGACGACCGTCGCGATACGGGCGGCGATCAGGCCGGTGCGCTGGCTCCAGGCCCGCGCCCGGGCCGAGAGCACCGGCGCGCAGTCCCGGGTGAAGACGGCGGCGATGGCGTTCGCGTCCGACGAGCACATGGCCATGGTGTGCGAGAAGAACCCGACGATCACCAGGCCCAACAGGCCGTGCGGCAGGAGCTGTTCGGTCATCAGGCCGTACGAGTCGGAGCCGTCCGGCTTCTGCGCGTCCACCAGCAGCGGCGACATCCACATGGGGTAGAAGAGGACCAGCGGCCAGACCAGCCAGAGCACCGCCGACAGCCGTGCCGACCGCGTGGCCTCCCGCGGAGTGGCCGTGGCCATGTAGCGCTGGGCCTGGTTGAGCATGCCGCCGTTGTACTCGAACAGCTTGATGAAGAGGAAGGCCAGCAGGAACACCGCGCCGTAGTCGGCGACCAGCGGCTTGTCGTGACCCTGCAGGGCCGGCTGGTCCCAGGCGTCGAGGAACCCGATGCCCCTGTCGCCGAGCTCCATGATCACCGCGACGAACATGGCGACACCGGCGAGGAGTTGGATGACGAACTGGCCGAGTTCGGTCAGCGCGTCCGCCCACAGGCCGCCGATCGTGCAGTAGACCGCAGTGATGCAGCCGGTGATGAGGATGCCCTGGTTCAGCGAGATCCCGGTGAAGACCGACAACAGTGTGGCGATCGCGGCCCACTTGGCGCCCACGTCCACGATCTTCAGCAGCATGCCGGACCAGGCGAGCGCCTGCTGGGTCTTCAGGTCGTACCGGTTCTTCAGGTACTCCAGCGGCGAGGCGACGTGCAGCCGTGACCGCAGCCGGTTGATGCGCGGGGCGAACAGTGTCGCGCCGATGGCGATGCCGAGCGCGATCGGGAACGACCAGGTCACGAAGGACGTCACGCCGTAGGTGTAGGCGATGCCCGCGTAGCCGGTGAACATCACCGCGCTGTAGCCCGACATGTGGTGGGAGATGCCGGACAGCCACCACGGCATCTTGCCGCCGGCCGTGAAGAAGTCGCTGACGTTGTCCACCCGCTTGTGCGACCAGACGCCGATCGCGACCATCACGCCGAAGTAGCCGATGAGCACGGCCCAGTCGAGACTGTTCATGTGCCCCCTTCCAGGGTCCGCCTTGTGAACTCCGCCCAGCTGGTTGGCACTTCGCCCGAGCGGGGTAGGGGCGACACAGGCCGCGAAGTGCCCGCTCATCGTGGTTGGGTCGACGCGGGCACGACAAGCAAGCGGAAGGTCAAGAGGCGGCAAAGAAGTTCGGTGAGCTGACCTCCGTTCACGTTCATGAACTCCGCAAGGTGACCGAAAGGGAACCTCAGCGCATCAGTTCCCCCGCGTTGACCAGCAACGACTGCCCCGTGATCGCCCGCGCCCGGTCCGAGGCCAGGAACACCGCCGCATCCGCCACGTCCGCGTCCGAGGCCAGCTCGGGCAGGGCCATCCGGCCGCTCAGCCGCTCCAGCACCTCCGCCTCGGTCACCCCTTCCGACTGCGCCGTGAACCGCACGTACGCCTGTACCGGCGGGCCCCACATCCAGCCCGGCAGCACCGTGTTGACGCGGATGCGGTACGGCCCCAGCTCCCGGGCCAGCGAGTACATCGCGCTGGTCAGCGCCCCCTTCGACGCCGCGTAGGCGGCCTGCCGCACCTGCGACGGAGCCGCCACCGACGACTGCGTACCGATGAACACCACCGAGCCCCCGCACGACTTCAGCGCCGGCAGACACGCCCGCGTCATCCGCAGCGACCCCAGCAGGTTCACGTCGATCACCGACTGCCAGCTCGTGAAGTCGGCGTCCTCCAGCCCGCCGAAGTAGCCGTCCCAGGCCGCCACCTGTATCACCGCGTCGATCCGCCCGAAACGCTCCAGCCCCAGCCGGGCCAGCGCCTCGCACCGCGCCTCGTCCGTGATGTCCGTGGCCCGGTACGCCGTGTGCGCCCCGTCCGGATCGATCTCGGCCGCGCTCTTGGCGAGGTTGGCCTCCGTCCGCGCCCCCAGCACCGCGTTCCCGCCGTCCCGCACGACGGCCGCCGCGACCTGGTGCCCGAGCCCGGCGCCGACTCCCGACACGACGACGGTCTTGCCCGAGAGCAGTGACATCGATGGCCTCCCCTTCGCGGCTCCCGCCTCTGGCGGATTACCTGACGGGGCGTCAGAGTATGGGCGACCGCAGGAGGACGGAAGGGCAGACGGAGGGAAAGCACCCATGTCCGAGGACACCCGCAGCGAGACGTACGCCGAACTGGCCGCCGTAGGACCGTACGGAGTCCGCCCCGGCCACGCGCTGATCACCATGGTCGAACCGCACCCGGGCCACGAGTACGCCTACAACCGCTGGTACGAGGACGATCACTTCGTCGCGGGAGCGATGGCCATGCCCTGGATGTACTCCGGGCGCCGCTGGGTGGCCACCCGCGACCTCCAACTCCTGCGCCGCCCCGAGAAGTCGGCGATCGCCCAGCCGGTTGGCGCCGGCTGCTACCTCTCCACGTACTGGATCACCGACGGCCGCTACGACGACCACATGCGCTGGACCGTCGCCATCAACAAGCGCCTCAACCGCGACGGCCGCGTCTACCGGGACCGCACCCACGTCTTCACGGCGTTCCAGGACCACGAGGCGACCGTGTACCGCGACGGAGCGGCGGGGCCGAGGGACTTCCACGCCCTCGACCACCCCTACGCCGGCCTGGTCCTGGAAGTCCTCGACGCCGACTCTGCCGAGCAGCGCACGGAACTGCTGGAGTGGCTGCTCTCCCGCCATCTCCCGAAGCGCGTGGCCGGCTCACCGGCCGCCCTGGTCACCATCTTCCGCCCGACCCCGCTGCCCGGCGACCGCATGACCTACGTCAAGCAGGTCGAGGGCGTCGACACCCGGCTGACGCTGCTGTGGTTCCTGGAGGCGGATCCGAGGGAGTGCTGGGAGGAGTACTTCACGGGGCTGGAGGAGGCGGTGGGGGAGTCGGGGTTGGGGAGGGTGGAACTGCTGGCGCCCTTCGTGCCGACGGTTCCGGGCACGGACAAGTACGTGGACCAGCTGCGCTGAGGGTGTCTCGAGGGCACCCCTTCGCGGGTGGGTACAGGCCGGGGGTCCGGGGGCGGAGCCCGGGAGGCCCACCCCGACCCACGGTCACTTCAGCTCATCGGGACACGGAGTCCCCCGCGGCACCGTGTAGGGCGCCGCCAGCCGATACGTCCCCGCCCGTGGGGCGATCAGCATCGTCCACTTGTCCCCGTCCGCGTCCTCCGCCGTCTCCATCAGGCACCCGTTGAGGTTCTCGTACGCCTTCGGCATCCCCTCGGCGCGTTCTTTGGAGGCCTCCGTCTCCTGCGGCGGCTTCAGCTTGTTGCCCTCGGCGTCGACGATGCTCAGCCACGGCGAGTAGGGGATGCGGATGAGGATCCGGCCGGCCTTGTTCACGCGCATGGTCATCTCGCCCTGCGCGGCCCGGTCGACGACCGCGTTCGGCTCGGCCAGCGGCGTCGGGTCGGTCACCCGGAACAGCTGCCAGTTGGCGTCGCCCCAGATCTGCCGCAGATACGGCATGCCCCGCTGGACCAGCTCCCGCTCCCGCTCACCGCCGTCACCGTCCGGCTGGTCCTTCGGCAGCACGACGTAGTGCACGGCCCAGCGCGCGAGCCACTCGTGGTAGTTCGCCGAGTTGAGGGTGTCGTCGTAGAAGAGCGGGTTGCGTTCCATGTCGGCCTGGCGGTTCCAGCCGCGGGCCAGATTGACGTAGGGGGCGAGGGCGGAGGCCTCGCGGTGCGAGGCGGCCGGCACGACCTCCACGCGGCCCTTCTCGGCGCCGACCTTCTGGAGCTCGTTGACCAGCGGCGCCAGCTCACGCGCCCAGGACGCCGCCGGAGTCGTGTGGACGACGTCGTCGACCGACTTGAAGCCGATCCACGCCGTGAACCCGACGAAGGCCAGCACGATCGCATACCACTTGCGGGTGCGCGGCACCGCGAACGGCAGCGCGGCCGCCAGCGCCACCCCGGCGAACAGCATCGCGAGCCGCGAGATGTTGGAGCCGATCTGCGAGTTGACCAGCCAGACCAGGACGATCCCGAGGGCGTACACGCCGGAGGTGATCCGGACCGTCTTCCAGTCGCGTGGGACCAGGAAGAACACGAGCAGGGCGTACGCCAGCGGCAGGATCACCGAGCCGATCTTCATCGGCTGGGTGCCGGAGAAAGGGAAGAGCCAGGCGGACACCGCGACGACCGCGGTGGGGGCGATGCCCAGCGCCCAGGCGCCCGGCCGGCGCTTCTGCAGGAACAGCGCCGCCGCCACCAGCCCCACGAACAGGCCCGCCACCGGCGAGGCCATCGTCGCGAGGGCGGCCAGCGGGGCCGCGCACAGCGCCTTCGCCCACCGCTTGTAGCGCCAGCGGTACGGCCAGCAGAACACGACGGCGACCGCGCCGAGGGCGAACACCGTGCCGAGACCGAACGTCACCCGCCCCGAAGCCGCGTTGCACAGGAACGCGAACACCCCCGCCAGCGCCGCCCACAGCGGGTTTCTCACCGACCGGCTGCGGATCAGGACCATCGTCAGCAGCCCGGCCGAGACCGTGCCGGCGATCATCATCGTCGTACGGACCCCGAGGACCGACATCAGATACGGCGACACCACGCTGTACGACACCGGGTGCATCCCGCCGTACCAGGCCAGGTTGTACGCAGAGTCCGGATGCCGGCCGACGAACTCCGCCCACGCGTCCTGCGCCGCGAGGTCGCCGCCACTGTTGGCGAACGTGAAGAACCAGACGATGTGCAACGCGCCCGACAGGGCGGTGACGGAGAGGACGGGGTACCGCAGCAACCGCTCGCGCAGAGCGAGGAAGGCGGTCCGGGCCCTGGCCCGGGCGGTGCTACGGCCGTGCTCGGGATCCTCGGGATCCGGTGCGGGCACGCGTATTCGCGGGCCGGTACCCGGGCCCGGATCGGTGTCGTCGGCGCGTGTCGGCTCCGCTGTGGCCACCTGAAGGCACTCCCCGTGGTGTCCCGTCTTCTGTTTACGGCCGCGTCCCATGAGCGACCTGCCCCGATTCGTGACGCTAGCACGCACCCCGCCGACCGGAACCCGGACGGGCTCCGGTCGGCGGAGTGCGCGGCGCACTTATGGGCCGGATCAGCCGAGACGCGTCAGCTTGTCCTGCAGGCCCGGCTCGACCAGGTCCTTCTGCAGGGCCACCGGGACCTTCACCGCGCCGCCGGATCCGTCACCGACGGTGAGCGTGCCGACCTTGGCGCCGGCCTTCGCGGTGTGCGGTACCTCGTCGGAGGCGAAGGACAGCTTCACCTTGAAGCCGGCCCAGCCGACCGCGGTGACGTCCTTGGTGACGACGACCGGCGTCCTGCCGCCCAGCCCGTCGTCCACGTATCCGACGACGTCGCCCTTCTTGAGGATCTTCGCCGACGTCATCTCGTCCTGCGCCGCCAGCATCGCGACCTTGCTGACGTCGTTGACGGTCTTGATGATCGGCGACTTGTGCTGGCCGAGGATCGCGCCCACGAGGGTGACGGTCTCACCGCCGACCTCCTTGCGGGCCGCGAAGAGGAGGTTGCCGCCGGCGGCGGTCGTGGTGCCCGTCTTGATGCCGATGGCACCGTCGTAGGGGACCAGATAGTTGTAGTTGTACCACTTCTGTCCGGACGGATCGATCCACTGGCCCATGGACGTGATCTCCATCAGGCCGGGCATCTTCACCAGCTCGTTGCCGAGCTTCACCTGGTCCTCGGCGGTGGAGACGGTGGTCTCCTTGAGGCCCGAGGCGTCGGTGTAGGTGGTGTTCTTCATCCCGAGGTCCTTGGCCGCCGCGTTCATCTTCTTGATGAACGCCGCCTCGCTGTCCGCGTCCCAACGGGCCAGCAGACGCGCGATGTTGTTCGCGGACGGGATCATGATGGCCGCGATGGCCTGGCGCAGGGTGAGGTTGTCACCCTCCTTGACGGTGTTGAGGGTGGACTCGCCGTCCTCGTTGTAGCCGCCCTCCTTCTCGGCGGTGGCGTCGACGGGGACGTTCGGCCCCTCCGAGCCCGACTTCAGCGGGTGGTCCTGGAGGACGACGTACGCGGTCATCGCCTTGGCGACCGATCCGATGGCGACCGGCGTCTGCTTGCCGAAGTCGCCCATCGTGCCGATGCCGTTGACGTCCATCCAGCCCTGACCGGTGCTCGGCCAGGGCAGGTTGGCCTTGCTGCCGTCGAAGGTGTACGAGTCCTCCGCGGTCAGCGTCAGAGTGGGCGCCGGCAGCGGGCGTACGGCCTGCGCGATCGCAAACACAACCGCCAGCAGCAGTACCAGCGGAGTCCAGATCTTGACCCGCCGCACGGCCGTGCGGACCGGCGTCTGTGGAGGCGGCGGCGTGTTCGTCAGCTCCGCCAGCAGGTCGAGCGGTGGCTTCGGGGGCAACGGCTGCTGGGTCGTCCGCTCCGGGCCCAGCTGGGGGACGGGGGCGGTCGCGTCGGCGGGGGCCGGGGTGGGGGCCTGGGTGGGGGCCGGGGTGGGGGCCTGGGTGGGGGCCTGGGTGTTCGGCGCCGGCTTGCGCGTCGCCGGATCGTCCAGCGGCTTCAGCGCGACGAACTTGCTGGTGCGCTCGGCCGGAGTCTCGGGCTCCTCGCCCTTCTTCCGGACGGCGTCCCCGAGCTTCAGCATGGTCGTCGGCTGATCCACGGGGGGTGCGACCGGCCGAGGAGCCTTGAAGACCGCGGTGGGCTGGTCCACGGGGGGCTCGTCGTCGTCCTCGGCGACGGGGGCAGCGGTGTCCTCGGAGGCGTCGTCGGTCTTGGTGCCGTCGGCAGCCTTGGCTTCGGTGTCGGTGTCGGCTGCCGCCTCGGCGCCCGAGGCCGACTGGTCGCCGGGTCCGGCGGCCGGAGCGTCCGGGGCCGAGGCCTGGTCGGCCTCGGCCGGCGCGGGCTTCCGGTCCGCGACCTCCGCCTCGCCCTCGGCCTTGGCGGGCTCGTCCGCGACCTTCGCCTCGCCCTCGGCCTTGGCGGGCTCGTCCGCGTCCGCGTCCGCGGTCTCGGCCTCTGCCGCAGCGGCGCTGTCCGCGTCGTCGGCGGCGGGCCCGGCAGCCGGAGCGTCCGGGTCCGAGGCCTGTTCGGCGTCGGCATCGGCGTCGGCGTCGGCTTCGTCCCGCGCCGACTCCTGGTCCGTGGTGTCCTCGGCATCGGCCGCGGAGCGGTCCGCGTCCGTCCCCGCGGGGTTCTCGCCGTCCGCGGTGGCCACCCACGCGGCCACGGCGTCACGCAGCCGCGCGTCACCCGGCGTACCGGCCTCGCCGCGACCCTCGGAGCCGTCGGCGGGGTTCTCCCCCGCCTCGGCGGCCTCCGCGCCGTCAGCGCCCTCACCCGGCGGCTCCTCGGCGTTCTCAGGGTCCTCCTGGAAGTCCTCCGTCGAGTCCGCGTCGGCGGGCTCCTGCCCGGCCTCCGCCTCATCGGCGTCGCCCGGCGTCCCGTCGGCGTCGGTCTCCGCCTCGGAGCCCTCCCGCGCGGCCCCTGGGGCCTTCTCCGCGTCCCCGGCGCTCACGGCGTCCTCGATGTCCTCGGTCCGCTCCGCCGGATCGGCGTCCGCGTCCTGGGTCCGCTTCGTCTCCGCGGTGAGCTCTCGTACCGAGAACACCCGCGTCGCCGTGTCGACGCCTCCGCGGGCCACCGCGAGGCGCGGGTCGCGCTTCTCGGCGGTTTCGGGGCGCTCGGGAGACTCCGTCCTGGCCTCGGGAACCGGGCCCGTACTCCCCGACGTCGGTTCTGCCGACGACTCGCGCTTCTTCGACCTGTCGGGGGACTCGCCCGCCACCGATGCCTCCTCCTGCGCCGCACGCCATCCGTGTCCGTGCGCCTATCGAACCGTGAACCGCCGCCCGGAACACCGCTCCCCCGCGTTGTCCGAACCATGTACCAGTGTCCTGTGTGTGGGCTTGCCCAGAGCGGTAGACGAGAACGACATACCTACCGGTTCCCTTACAAACAGGTCACGCACCCTCGACAGACCAATGTGAGAGGGGTCACCCTGTCATTCATCCACGCGGGGAGGCATGGATGGGCAGGAGCCGCAGAACGATTCCGGAAGAGCTTCTACTGCTGGCGTTGGACCCGACCACGGGTACCACCGCACAGCCGCAGTCGCTCGACCTTGGTCTGGCCGGAGCACAGCTAGTGGAGCTGGCGCTGGCCGGACGGATAGCCCCAGACGGGGATCGTATCGCCGTGGTGTCCCCACGGCCGACTGGAGATCCGACACTGGACTGCGCGTTGGAGTTGCTGCGAAGGCGTGGCGCTCCCGTACGGGCTGTTCACTGGATCGGCGGGCCGCGTCTCGGGCTCCGCCAGACCTACCTCTCGCATCTGGAGCGGTGCGGCATGGTGCATGCCGTGGCGGGCCAGATGTGCGGAGTGCTGCCGACGACTCGCTACCAGGCGACGGACACCGAGATCAGCCGGGAGATCAAGGCCCGACTGGACTCCGCGATCCGCACCGGCGTACCGCCGGACCCGCGGACCGCGGCGCTCGCCGCACTGGCCCACGCGGTCGGCCTCGGCAAGCACCTGTATCCGGGGAACGAGGGACGCTCGTCCCGGTCCCGGCTGCGGGACCTGATCAGGCACGACCCGATGGGCGGCCTCGTGGCGCACGCCGTGATGGACGTCCAGAACGGCGCGGCCGCCCAGCCACGCCGCAGCCCGGCACCGACCGGCCGCCAGGCCGCCCCCGGAGCCAGGCCCGCACCGGAACCCGCGCGCGGCGTTCCGATGCAGCCGCACCGCGGATCCATGGTGCGTGTCGTGGCCCACTGAGCCGCGGTCACACGACAAGCACGACAGGAGCCACGGGCACCACAGCACGACAGGCACGACAGGGCATCACGCACCACGCACCGCCGAGCGCCGCACCGCAGTCCCCAGGACCGGTCCGGGAGCCGCAGGTCCGCGCGGGGTGACGGAACCGTACGTCCGGACGACGACGCGGTTCCGCCACCCCGCGCGGCCGTGTGTGCGGGGACCGCGCATATCCCCCGTTTCCCAGCGGTAGTAAGCACCTTGGTGGCAGTCTGCTCAACAGCAGATACGCAAAGTGGCAATCATGAGGCACGCAGCCGGAGGTGCACGTCCCGTGGCGTCCAATGTCAATCCCACTGTCAGGCGACGCCGGCTGGGCCAGGAGCTGCGCAGGCTCCGCGAGCTCAAGGGCATGACGGCCGAGGAGGTCGCCGAGCGGCTGCTGGTGTCGCAGTCGAAGATCAGCCGGCTGGAGAACGGCCGGCGCAGCATCAGCCAGCGTGACGTCCGGGATCTGTGCGGGGTGTACGAGGTCGACGACCAGCGCATCGGCGAGTCGCTGATGCAGATGGCCAAGGACTCGCGCCAGCAGGGCTGGTGGCACGCGTTCGGGGACATCCCCTACAGCGTCTACATCGGCCTGGAGACGGACGCCGAGTCGCTGCGGGTCTACGAACCCCAGATCATCACCGGCCTGATGCAGACCCGCGCCTACGCCGAGGCCATCATCAGAGGCGGTTCGCCGGAGACGTCGGACACCGAGATCGACAAGCGGGTGCAGGTCAGGATGCGGCGGCAGGATCGTATCGCCGCCGACGGGGAGCCGTTGCGGCTGTGGGTGGTCCTCGACGAGGCGTCGCTGCGCCGGGTCGTCGGGAGCCGGCCGGTGATGCGCGAGCAGCTGGAGCACCTCGCGGAGATGTCCCAGCGTCCGCACATCACCGTGCAGATCCTGCCGTTCGAGGTCGGCGCGCACCCCGGCATCAACGGCCAGTACTCCATCCTGGAGTTCGCCGACGCGGCCGACTCCAGCGTGGTGTAC
The DNA here is from genome assembly GCF_001514265.1 of Streptomyces resistomycificus. GTDB lineage: Bacteria > Actinomycetota > Actinomycetes > Streptomycetales > Streptomycetaceae > Streptomyces > Streptomyces resistomycificus. The sequence goes on from NZ_KQ948992.1 coordinate 343,670, forward strand.
ATCGAGGGCGTCACCAGCGACCTCTATCTGGAGAAGGCCCACGACGTGCAGAAGTACACGGTGATGTACGAGCACTTGAGGGCGCAGGCGCTGAACGTCGACCAGTCGACCCGGCTCATCGAGGACGTGGCGAAGGAGTACGCCCGCTGAGCCTCTCCCGCCCCTCTGGTGGGCGAAGGGCCGGATGCTACACCCCAGTTGGGTCGGACTGGAAGTATCCCCTGGAATATGCCATCCAGAAGAGTGAACGACTGCTCCGGAAGGGGAGGCGAGCGAGTAGCGTCGATCACGCCAACGATCAGCAAAGGTTGGCGGAAACCGAACTGCGCAACTCGCTTACGGAGCAAACACATGGCAATTCTTCAGGGCGCCACCGACGCGTGGACGAAGTCCTCGTACTCCAACAACAACGGCGCCTGTGTCGAGGTCAAGTCGCCCACCGTCGCGGTGCTGGACGTCCGCGACTCCAAGGTCACCGACGGGCCGACGCTGGCCTTCCCCACCGAGGCATGGAGCGCGTTCGTGGCCTCGGTCAAGGCGTAGGGAGCGGGTCTTCCTGATCCCCATCCCCGGCCGACCGCACCACCGACAACTGCACAAGCACCATGAGAGCCCTCTCGACCAGATCGCCGTCCTTGCCGAGAGGGCTCGGCTTGTGGCCCGGTGCGCCCCGACTCCCGCTCAGCGCACCGGGAACGCCACGTCACACACCGGATCCTCCGCGCCCGCCGCGTCCCAGTCCGCGAAGTAGACCTCCCGGCACGGCCCGTCGTACTCCAGACCCTCCCGCCTCATCCAGGCCTCCACCGCCTCGAACGCGGCCAGGATCTGCGGATGGGCCACCTGCGCCTTGGTGATCCGGGTGTAGGCCAGCCGCAGAGCCGGCTCCACCCGCACCGCGAACTCCCGGCCGCGGCCCTGTCCGGCCAGCCAGGCCCGCGCCGCAGCCTCGTCTGCCACCGGTACGCACGACTCGGCCGGGCCGTCGCTCTCCATCGACACCTCGGAGTGGTAGGCGACGTAGGGCGGGGCGGTGATCCCGCCGCACTCCCGTGCCGCCTCCTCCAGCCGCCCCAGCGACGCGCCGATCCAGGCCGGCAGCTCGTCCGCCAGCGTGTGCCTGAGCTCGGTGATCACCACCCGCGCCGGTACGTCCACCGTCTCGACCACGAACTTCCCGTACATCTCGGAGTTCCTCCCCGACAGTCGTCCACGGAGGTACTCGACGAGTGTCCGCTGCCCGGCCATCCGCGCCTCGACGTCCGTCCAGTAGGCGGCCAGCCGGTCGGCGCTCCTGACTCCGTCCGCCTCGACCACCTCGGCGATCCTCGCCAGCGGCATGTCGAGTTGGCGCAGCATCGCCACCAGCCGGGCGCGTTCCACCTGGTCCGCGCGGTAGTAGCGGTAGCCGCTGACCTCGTCGACGTGCGCCGGGGTGAGCAGTCCGAGCCGGTCGTACAGCCGCAGGGCCTTGGCCGACAGCCGGGCCCGCGCGGCGAACACGCCGATGGTGAGCAGATCCTGGTCCACCGCGTCATCCTCCGTCATCGGACGGCTTGCTCCGCCCGATGAGGAGGACGCTCGACCCTGCCCCAGGGGCAAGGTCAACCGGCCAGCTGAGCCTCCACGGCGGCCACCAGTTCCGCGGCCTCCGGCTCGGTCTGCGGCGAGAAGCGGGCGACGACCTTGCCGTCCCGGCCGACGAGGAACTTCTCGAAGTTCCAGCGGATGTCGCCGCTGTGGCCCTCGGCGTCGGCGAAGCCGACGAGGCGGTCGTACAGCGGGTGCCGGTCCTCGCCGTTGACCTCGACCTTCTCCGTCATCGGGAAGCTCACGCCGTACGTCGCCGAGCAGAACTCGGCGATCTCCTCGGCGCTGCCGGGCTCCTGCCCGAGGAACTGGTTGCAGGGCACGCCGAGCACCGTGAGGCCGCGCTCCCCGTACTGGGCGTGCAGCCGCTCCAGACCCGTGTACTGCGGGGTCAGCCCGCACTTGGAGGCCACGTTCACCACGAGCACGGCCCGGCCGGCGTACTGGCCGAGATCCGCGGAGCCGCCCTGGAGGGCACCGATCTCGACGTCGAGGGGGGAAACACCGTTGCTGTCTACAGTCGTCATGAGCGGATGCTAACTCCGCCGGGTGAAGCCGTGGCCATCGGCGCTACGCGCGGAGCCACCCGATCCGCACCCATCCGTTACGACCGGCACCCTTGACAGGCTGCGTGGTGTTTCGCGACTTTTGACCCTTGGGGTAGGGCGCGGCAACGCGTCCTGGGGGACAACAGGGGGGCGTCGCCTGTGCGAGCCATGAGCAAAATCGAGGCGGACATAACGATCCACAGACCCGAGGAGCTGAGCACCGGGCTCCGCGAGGCCTGGCACCGGGCGATGGACGAGTCGCCCGACTACCAGAACCCTTTCCTGGCACCGGAGTTCGCGGTCGGCGTCGGCCGATACCGGAGTGGGGCGGCCCGGGTGGCCGTTCTGCACGAGCACGGGGAGCCCGTCGGCTTCCTCCCGTACGAGCGGGGCGCGTTCGGCGTGGGCCGGGCCATCGGGCTCGGCCTCTCCGACTGCCAGGCCCTCGTGCACCGGCCCGGCGTCACCTGGGACGCCCGGCGACTGCTGCGGGCCTGCGGACTGTCCGTCCTCGAGTTCGACCACCTCGTCGAGGAGCAGCGGCCCTTCGGCGACCACGTGACGGGCACGTTCGCCTCCCCGATCCTCGACCTCAAGGACAGCGGCGACAGCACCTACCCCCAGTGGCTGCGCGCCACCTACCCGGGGCTGGCCAAGACGACGCTCAAGAAGGAGCGCCGGCTGACCCGCGACCATGGCGAGACTCGGTTCGTCCACGACGAGCGCGACCCGAGGATGCTGCGCCGGCTCATGGAGTGGAAGTCCGCGCAGTACCGCAGGACGGGCCGCATGGACCGGTTCGCCCGGCCGTGGATCGTGGGCCTGGTCGACCACCTCTTCCAGGTCCGCGAGGAGCACTTCACCGGCGTCCTGTCCGTGGTGTACGCCGGGGACCGCCCGGTCGCCGCGCACTTCGGCCCGAGATCGCGCACGGTCTTCGCGGCCTGGTTCACCGCCTACGACCCGGACTTCCACTACTACTCGCCCGGCCTGATCATGCACCTGCGGATGGCCGAGGCGGCCGGCCGGGACGGCGTACGGATCATGGACATGGGGCGCGGCGACAAGGAGTACAAGGACTGGCTCAAGACCCGCGAACTGCGGGTGGGCGAAGGGTTCGTGACGCGTGCCCATCCGGTCGCGGCGGCCCACCGGCTGTGGCGCAGACCGGTGCGGGGCCTGCGCAACACGGTCCTGGCCCACCCCTCGCTGCGGGAGCCGGCCGACCGCCTCCTGAAGACCGTCGGCACGCTGCGCACCTCGGCCCGCCCGGCCTCGGGCAGGGCGGCCCCGCGGCCCCACTGAACCGACCGACCACCCCGCCCCGCGTGCCCGTCGGCCGAGCGGGCCCGCCCGCCCACCGAACCACCGGGCCCGCCCGCCTACCGAACCACCGGGCCTGCCCGCCTACCGAACCACCGGGCCTGCCCGCCTACCGAACCACCGGGCCTGCCCGCCTACCGAACCACCGGGCCCGCCCGCCGAACCGACGGCCGCCCGCCCGGCACCACCTCACCGCGGCCTTCTCCCCACGCCGGCGCGCCATGCCGCCAGACGCGTCCTAGGCCGCCCCTGGCCGGCTCCGGTGGCCCTCGCACGACGAACGACGTCCACGCACGGCCCATTCGACAGAAGAGGTGACGATGCCGTACGGATCCCGGCTCGCCGCGACGATGACACGGCGACTCGGACGGGAGTGCGTCTACGTGCCCTCGGCACGGCTGGCCCTGTACCTCGCGCTCAGGCGCTGGTGCCGGCCCGGCGGCCGGGTGCTGATGTCGCCGGTGAACGACGACGTGATCCTCTTCGTCGTGCTGGCGGCCGGACTGCGCCCGGTGCAGGCCCCGGTGTCGGCCTGGGACGGCAACATCGACCCGGCGGCCGTACCGGAGGCCACCTGGCGCGGCGTGGACGCGGTGCTGAGCACCAATCTGTACGGAATACCGGACCGGGTCGGCGAACTGAGCCGCCGCTGCGCGCAGTTGGGCATCCCGCTCATCGAGGACGCGGCACACGCCATCGGCACCCACGTGGACGGCCGGCCCATCGGGACCTTCGGCAAGGCGGCCGCCTTCAGCCTCTCCAAGCACGTGGCGGCGATGGCGGGCGGGTTCCTCGCCGTGGAGGACGGCCGCACCCGGCGGGAGCTGGAGCTGCTGCGCGACGACCTCCTCGAACCGACCCGGCTGCGCGCCGACCTGGCCGCGACCCTGCGCCCGCTGGCCCGCTCGGCCGTGCGGACCCTGCACCTGGTCCGCCCGGCATGGCGCACCATGCAGCGCCTGGGCCTGCTCGAACGCGACGACTTCCGGATGCCTCTGCACGCCCCGCGGCTGTCCGCCTCCGCGCTGCGCGCGCCGAACCTGACCGCCTACGAGCCCTGGGTCCGTGTCGACCTGCACGACTTCCGCACCCGTCACGGGGCCCTGGTCCGCGGCCAGTTGCGGCTGCGGATGTCCCGTCTCGACACCGACCTCACCCACCGCAGGGCCGGCGTCACCCTCCTCTCCGGCACGGCGTGGGCCTCCCCGGCCCTGCGCGACCGAGCCGCTCACGACGGCCCCTACCCCCTCTTCCGCGCCCCGCTGCTGGTCGACGACCGGGACGCCCTCGCGGAACGCCTCGTGGACCACGGCATCGTCTCCGGGTACATCTACGACCCCCCGCTCGACGACTACGCGGGCGCCGAGTTCGTCGACCCGTCCCCCGACCCGGCCCCCGCGCGCTGGTTCGCCTCCCATGTCCTCCCGGCGGACCCGCTCCTCGCCCACCGGGTCATCCGCGCCCTCACCAGGGAACGCGCCACGACGGCCCAGCCGGCGGCCCCGGCCCCGGTCCCCGACACCAGGAAGCCGCCGACACCGCTGGGACAGTAGGGACTCCGGGCCCGCCCGGAGCGACGCCGTGGGTGGCGGCACGGCACCCCGCCACCCATTTCTCCGGCGTGGGGTGCGCACCGGCGTTTGCCGGGGCCGACCGCCAGGAAGAATGCATGGTGAACCCAATAACCGGGGCGGCCCAAGGGCGACATGCCGAAGTCCGGTTGAGACAAGCGCGTCGGTGGGCGGCCCGGGCGGCGCCGCGCAGTTCGCCGTGCGGTACGAGGGCGGGCCGGACGGGACGTACGTGTGGGCGCGGGTCGGCGCGACGGCGCGGGCCGGCGTGACGTTTCCGTAGCGCCTCACCCAACCTGCGGGTGCGCAGAGCGCCCGAATCCTGCATCGGTGGCCGGCTGCCTCTGCCTCGCATCGGCCGACTGACCCTGCCTCGCTTTGTCGTGCCCGCGACAGTCGGCGGGCGGGGGAGGGGCGCCCCGAAGCGCCACGTCTCACCCTGCCGCGTCAACTCCCTGTGCGGCAGCACGCTCCCGGGAAGGAGAAGGCATGCCCCAGTCCGACGACGAGCTGCTGGTCGCGCTCCAAGCACGGTTCGAGCGCGACGATCCGAGATTCGCCCGGGCGATGAGCGCCGGACGCCCTTTCCAGCCCCGTGAGTACCGGCACACACGCGCGTGGTGGTCGCTGGCCGTCGCGCTGGCCGTACTGGTCGCCGGCGTGGTCGTGGCCGACGGACTGCTCATCGCGACGGGCCTGGTCCTCGCCGGGATGGCCGCGCAGCTCTTCGACCCGCAGCGTTCACGCGGGCGTCGCTGCCCGCCCCGCCGCTGAAGACGGACCCGTACGGCCCCTTCTCCGATCTCCGCTTTACCGTATGCGCTAAGCTTCTTTACCAAGCACTTACGCTCTCTTGAGCGTGAGTATGCTCAGCCGTAGCAGTGATCGCCGATTTCGGGACTGACGTGAGTTGGGGGGCGTGCCATGGGTCGAGTCATCCACGTGCGCGTCGACAACGCGGCTCGCGACGGCGTCCCTGATACCAGCGGCACCGGTCCCGGCCGCCTCTCCGTGCGCTGACCCGCCGTTTCTCCGGCGCGACCGCCCCGCCGCCCGCCCGAGCCGCGTCCGCCGGCTCGCGCACACCCACCCTCACAGCGCCGACCCGCTGCCTCCCCCGACTCCCTGACACCTCGTCGAGACCACGACCGACCTCCACGAGACCTCGACAGGGCCCACGGGGAACCCGCCACCCGTACGGCGCCGACGCCCCGCACCGCGCTGACCGAGCGCGCCGTCGGCACCCGCCCTGGCACAGACGCCGCCGCCGAATCGACCACGGAGGACAGACGCCCGTGCACAACACCACCGCCCTGCTCATCGAACTCGGCGCGATCATCCTCGTCCTGGGTCTGCTGGGACGCCTCGCCGGCCGGGTGGGGTTCTCGCCCATACCCCTGTACCTGCTGGCCGGCCTCGCCTTCGGGCACGGCGGCATCGTGCCCCTGCAGGCCAGCGAGGAGTTCGTGGCCACCGGCGCCGAGATAGGCGTCATCCTCCTGCTGCTCCTGCTCGGCCTCGAGTACAGCGCCTCCGAACTCGTCACCAACCTCAAGTCCCAATACCCTTCCGGCGCGGTCGACTTCGTCCTCAACGCCGCTCCCGGCGCGGTGATGGCGCTGCTGCTCGGCTGGGGTCCGGTCGCCGCCGTCGCGCTCGCCGGCGTCACCTGGATCTCCTCCTCCGGCGTGATCGCCAAGGTCCTCGGCGACCTGGGGCGGCTCGGCAACCGGGAGACCCCGGTCATCCTGAGCATCCTGGTCCTCGAGGACCTCTCCATGGCCGTCTACCTGCCGATACTCACCGCCCTGCTCGCCGGCGTGAGCCTGGCCGGCGGCACCGTCACCCTGCTGATCGCCCTGGGCACCGTCGGCGGCGTCCTCTACCTGGCACTGCGCCACGGACGCCTGATCAGCCGCGCGGTCTCCTCGGACAACGCCGAGATGCTGCTGCTCGTCGTCCTCGGCCTCACCCTCCTCGTCGCCGGCCTCGCCCAGCATCTCCAGGTCTCGGCGGCGGTGGGCGCGTTCCTCGTCGGCATCGCCCTGTCCGGCGAGGTCGCCGAAGGCGCGCACAGTCTTCTGACGCCGCTCAGGGATCTGTTCGCCGCGGTCTTCTTCGTCTTCTTCGGCCTGCACACCGACCCCGCGGACATCCCGCCGGTCCTCCTCCCGGCGCTCGCCCTGGCCGCCGTCACCACCCTCACGAAGATCACCACCGGCTACTGGGCCGCCCGACGCGCCGGCATCTCCGCCAAGGGCCGCTGGCGGGCCGGCGGCACCCTGGTCGCGCGGGGCGAGTTCTCCATCGTCATCGCCGGACTCGCCGTCGGCGTCGAACCCCGCATCGGCCCGCTGGCCACCGCGTACGTCCTCATCCTGGTCATCCTCGGCCCCCTCACGGCCCGTTGGACCGAACCCCTGGCCCACCGCCTCACCCACCGCCGCACCCCGCCACCCGCACCGCGAGACGAACCGACGGTGACCGAACCGGCGACGGCTGTGCGGGCCGGTCACTGAGGGGCGATCGGGCCGACCTGCGGTGCGGGTGTCGGCCCGCCGCGGGGGAGCCCCTCCGGCATCCACTCGTCGGACACCGCAAGGCCTCCAGGCTCGGGGGACGAGACGGCTGTCCCTCCTCCTGTGGTGAGGGTGAGCGGGTGTCACGTGCGGTACGAGGGCCGGGGGCGGGGACCCCGCCGTGACGGGCGGCGCACGGTCCCTTCGCGTTTGGCCTGCGGCGGGGCGGCCTGGGGGGACGCGAGCCGAGCCGGACGGACGCTCCCGGTTCCGTCCCGCGCGGCGGAAGGGCGAGAACCGGTCAGTTCCCGCCCGCCGCCCGGGCGTGGCGCGCGGAGGCCGGTGACCGGCGTCGAAGCCGTTACTCGCGGGCGAGGATCGTCGCGGCCGCCGCCACGCCCTCCCGGGTGCCGATCACGATCAGGATGTCACCGCCGGCCAGCCGGAAATCGGGCTTCGGCGAGGGGATGGCCTCGGCGCGACGCAGTACCGCCACGATCGACACCCCCGTCTCGGTGCGCATCCGGGTGTCCCCGAGCAGCCGCCCGTTCCAGTGGGCCGTAGCCGACAGTTCGACCCGCTCCGCCACCAGCCCCAGCTCGGTGGTGGACAGCAGGTTCGGGTTGTGGTGCGCCGGCATCATCGCGTCGATGAGCGCCTCCGCCTCACCCGCGGTCAGCCGCACCGACAGGGCGCAGGCGTCCGGGTCGTCCTCCTCGTACGCGCTCAGCGTCCGCGCGCCGTCGCGGTGCGCGACCACCGACAGACGGCGCCGCTCCTTCGTGGTCAGGTCGTAGCGAACCCCGATCCCGGCCAATGGCGTACTGCTCAGGCGTGGAGCACCCACGACTGCCCCCTGTCTGATTCCGGCGTCCCTCAGGACGGCTGTTGGTGCCACCCTAGCCAGCGTCCGGAATCGGGCAACGCGAGTGTGACGGCCGTCGGCCGGATGGGAGAATCCGCTTCCAGGGTCCACGCCGCCGTGGCGGCAGGCGTCCCTCGTGCGTCGAGGAGGACCGAGGAAGGGCGGGGAGCATGATCAGGCTGGTGACGCTCAGGACCGGCGCCAGGCCCGTCCCCCGCCCCGTCGACACCCCGCTGGTGTGGGCCTCCGCCTTCGGGGGTGCACTGATCCTGGTGGCACTGCACACCACGCTCGTGGGCACGGACCGCCCGGGGCTCGCCCTGGCCGCGCTGTCCCTGCTGGCCGCCGCACTGGGCCTGTGTGCCCGCTTCACCGCCGCCCCCGGCACCGCCGTACTGTGCTGGCTGTTCCTCAACGGCTTCGCCATACCGCCGCTGGGCACCCTCACCTGGGCCGGACACCGTGACGTGTCCTGGCTCGCCTGCCTGTGCGCCGCGACCCTGCTCGGCACCGTACTGGCCCGCGTCGCCCACGCCCGCGCCGCCTACCGCCGCGTCACCGCCGCCATGACCCCGGCGTCGGACCTCGACGACTGGCTCGACCGGCCTCGCGGCAACTGACGGCGGTTCCGCCTCGACGGTCGCTCCGGCCGCCGCACCCCCGACCGCCGTACCTCCACAGGCCGCTGCGACGCGCCGGCATGACCGCGCCCCCGCGTGCCGCCAGCTACTCGGCTGCGGCTCGAACATCGCCCGATGTTGTGCACTTTATTGACGGGAGTCATCTGCACGCCTAAGTTCGCGGTGTCCTTCCCCCGCTCAAGGGAGACCCGCGATGCCCGCGTCCCCGTCCCCGTCCGCGAGCCCCGACCGCACCCGGCAACTACGCCGAGTCGCCCTCTCCGGCCTGCTCGGCACCGCCGTGGAGTTCTACGACTTCCTCGTCTACGGCACCGTCGCCGCCCTCGTCTTCGGCGAACTCTTCTTCCCCGGTGCCGATCCCGCCGTCGGCACCGTCGCCGCGTTCGGCACCTTCGCCGCCGGCTACGTCGCCCGCCCCCTCGGCGGCATCGTCTTCGGCCACTTCGGCGACCGGCTCGGCCGCAAGTCGATGCTGCTGCTCACCATGGGCCTGATGGGCGGCGCCAGTTTCCTGATCGGCCTGCTGCCCACGTACGACACGATCGGCGTCTGGGCGCCGGTCCTGCTCATCGCCCTGCGCGTCGTCCAGGGCATCGCCATCGGCGGTGAGTGGGGCGGCGCCACCCTGATGGTCGTGGAACACGCCGGAGAGCGGCGCCGCGGCCTGTGGTCCAGCTTCACGCAGATGGGAGCCCCGCTCGGCTCCCTGCTGTCCTCGCTGGTCGTCACCCTCGTGGTCGCCATGCCCAGGGACGAGTTCGCGGCGTGGGGCTGGCGGGTGCCGTTCCTGCTCAGCGTCGTCCTGCTCGGCGTCGGCCTCTTCGTACGCCTCAAGGTCGTCGAGAGCCCGCTCTTCGCCGAGGTGAAGAAGGACAACACGGAGTCCCGGCTGCCGATCCTCGACGTACTGCGCCGCCCGCGCCCCGTCCTGCTCGCCTGCTGCGTCGGCATCGGCGCCTTCACCGCCCAGTCGCTGCTGACCAGCTACCTGATCTCGTACGCCACCGGCATCGGCTACGCCCGCCCGCAGGTGCTCACCGCGCTCACGGTCTCCGCCTGCGTCGCCCTCGTCGTCCTGCCCTGCGCCTCCGCGCTCTCCGACCGGGTCGGCCGCCGCCCCGTCGTCCTCGCCGGCGCCCTCGCCTCGGCCGCGCTCGCCTTCCCCGTGCTGGCGCTGATCGACTCGAAGTCGCCGGGACTGCTGATCCTCGCCGTCGTCCTCGGCCACGGCATCGCCCAGTCCACGATGTACGGCCCGCTCGGCGCCCTGCTCACCGAGATGTTCGGCACCCGGGTCCGCTACACCGGCGCCTCCCTCGGCTACCAGGGAGCCACCCTGATCGGCGCCGGCTTCTCCCCGATGATCGCCGGAAGCCTGGTGGCGGGCAGCGGGAACGGCACCCCCGTCGCCCTGCTGGTGTGCGGCGGCTCGCTCGTCACCGCGCTGACCGTCTGCTTCGTCCGCGAGACCAGCCGCACAACCCTCGCCGACACCGCCGAACGTCCCACCGCCCCCCACACGGAGGAGATCCCCGCATGACATCCGGCCCCCGCGTCGCCAGTGCCACTGCCCTCCTGCTCGCCCTCGCCTCCCTGCCCACCTCGGCCGTGGCGGCCCCGGCGGACCCGTCGGCCCTGTCGGCCACGTCGGCCACCGGCCGCGTCGAAGGCCGGCTCCCGTCGGGCGCGACGTACATGATGGACATGCCCGACGGCTGGAACGGCACCGTCCTGCTCTTCAGCCACGGCTACACCACGGCCGGCGCGCCCAACCCCGCCCAGGACGCCCCCGACGAAACCACCAAGGCCCTCCTGCTGAAGCAGGGTTACGCCCTCGCCGGCTCCTCCTACGCCACCACCGGCTGGGCGGTGACGGACGCCGTACCCGACCAACTGGCCACCCTCACCGCCTTCACCGACCGCTTCGGAGAGGCCCGCCGGACCATCGCCTGGGGCCGGTCCTACGGCGGACTGGTCACCACCGCCATCGCAGAGCGCCACGCGGACCGCATCGACGGCTCGCTGTCCCTGTGCGGCCTCGTCCAGGGCGGTGTGGCCAACTGGAACAACACCCTCGACCCCGCCTTCGCCCTCAAGACGCTCCTCGCACCCGACTCCGACATCCCGCTGACCGGCCTGCCGGACCAGACGGCCGCCACCCGCGCGGCGGACGCCCTGACGGCCGAGGTGGACGCGGCACAGTCCACGGCCGCCGGCCGGGCCCGCATCGCCCTCGCCGCCGCCCTGCACAACATCCCGGTCTGGAACCAGCCGACGCAGACCAGGCCCGCCGCCACCGACTGGGACGCCCAGCAGGCCAACCAGTACGAAGCCGTCAAGGGCCTGCTGAAGATCGCCGCCTTCAACCGCCGCCAGGAGGCCGAGAGTCGGGCGGGCGGCAACATGTCCTGGAACACCGGCGTCGACTACGCGAAGCTGCTCGGCCGGTCCTCCGTACGCAAGGAGGTCGACCAGCTGTACAGGAAGGCCGGCCTGTCCCTGCGCGACGACCTCGCCACCCTCGACCGCGCCCCCCGCATCAGCGCCGACCCGGCCGCCGTCGCCTGGATGAGCGGCACCAGCTCCTTCACCGGCGAGCTGACCACACCGCAGCTCTCCGTCCACACGACCGGCGACGCCCTGGTCCCCGTCCAGACCGAGAGCGCCCTGCGCCGGGCGGTCACCGCCGCCGGCTCGGCGCCGCTGCTGCGTCAGGCGTACACCGACAACGCCGGCCACTGCACCTTCAGCCCCGCCGAACAACTCGCCGCCCTGCACACCCTGGAGGCCCGCCTCACCACGGGCCGCTGGCAGGGCACCGACCCGCGGACCCTCAACTCCCGCGCCCGGGCGGCCGACCCCACGACCCCCGCCCGCTACGTGGCGTACCGCCCGACCCCCTACCTGCGACCGTACGACCTGGCCCACCCCGCCGACGGCGGCTCCCACGACAGCCACTGAAACCGTACGACGGCCGCCCGCCGCGCCGCGGGTGGGCGGCCGTACCCTTTCCCCGTGGAGGACGAAGACATCCTGGACACCCTGGACAGCCTGGACGCGCCGGACACCCCCGACGGCCCGCAGCCGCGCCCGCAGTCGCTCATGCTCACCTTCTTCGGCAACCACGTCCTGGAAGCGGGCAACCTGTGCGTCTACTCGGGCAGCATCATCGACGCCCTCGGCCGAGTCGGCGTGGGTGAACAGGCCGTACGCTCCACGCTGACCCGCATGGTCAACCGCGGCCTGCTGCAACGCCAGCGCGAAGGACGCCGGATGTACTTCGGCCTCACCCCGCAGGCGACCCGTGTCCTGGAGGACGGCCGTACCCGCATCTGGAAACAGGGCGCCGTCAACGACGACTGGGACGGCACCTGGACCCTGCTCGGTTTCTCCCTCCCCGACTCCTGGAAGCGCCAACGCCACGACCTGCGTTCCCGGCTCACCTGGTCCGGATTCGGCGCCCTGTACAGCGGCCTGTGGATCGCTCCCGGCAACGTCGACGTCTCCACCACCGTCTCGGAACTCGGCCTCACCGCCCACGTGAAGATCTTCCACGCCCAGGCCGACGTCGCCACCGACATCGAGCTGATGATCCGCGACACGTGGGACCTGGAGTCCATCGCCGCGCGCTACGTCACCTTCGACAAACGCTGGACCGCCCACCTCGGCACGGCCTCCGGGGACGACCCCATCGCCACCCGCCTGCGCCTGGTCAGCGAATGGCTCTGGACCATCCGAACCGACCCCCGACTCCCGGCCCGCCACCTGCCCCCCGCCTGGCCGGCCCGCACCGCGCAGGACACCTTCCGCCGCGTGGCGGAACAAACCGCGGCACCCGCAGGGCAGATGGCCCGCGACCTACTGGAAACAGCCCGACTCCGGTAACCGGCACTCGTGCGGTCGCCTTGCACCTGCCGAGCGAGACCGCCACCGTAGATGACCAGGTCCTCGGCGACGCGCGGTGTGCGAAAGCGCCACCCCGTCGTGATGCGAGTGCCGGGGGGCTTTGACGCGGGCCGACGGCAAGGTGCCCCGACCGGGTGACGCGAACCCGGTTCGACACCAGCGATCACTCAGGCAGTCGTTCCGGGCGCACTTCTGGCTGCTCATCCCGGACCGGGACCCGAAGTCGAGCGGCTGCGCCCGGATGGGTGCTGGTGAAGAACCCTTCACTCGCATGGGCTGAAATCTGTCATGGCTGCTGTAGACATGCCTCCGTACCAGGGTTAGTGTGTTTGCTGTAGCCAGGAAGTCAGTGAGGCGCGGCAGACACGAACTGCCCGCATGCAGTGCAGGCACGGCGGTGGAGTGGCGGGGCCGGAGTTGGTTTCGGGGCCCCCTCGCTGGCCGCCGGGTCAGGCGGCCTCATCAGGGCTGTCAGCAGTACGCAGGACCGCAGTACCAGCAGTACCAAGATTCTTGGCAAGGAAGAGAAGGAGGCGGACGCCATCAGGATCGCCCGGGCGAGAACGGTCAGCCCGGGTACCGCAGGCACCGGAACGGAAGGTGGTCCCACGGTCACGCATCCGCGATCCCCGCACTCTCCGCCCTTCGAGGGCTGGTGCGGAAGCAGAGGGTCGGCACCGCAGTAAGCCGACCGATGGTGTTACAAATCCCTCGGGGCCTTGGTGCCGTACGGCACCAAGGCCCCTCGACGCATTCCCCAATCAGAGGTGCAGATGACCGCAGACACACCGCTCGACAGAATCGACGACGACGACTACCCCGCTTACACCATGGGACGAGCAGCGGAGATGCTCGGCACCACGCCGGCCTTCCTGCGTGCCCTCGGTGAAGCCCGGCTGATCACCCCCCTGCGTTCCGAGGGCGGCCACCGTCGCTACTCGCGCTACCAGCTGCGTATCGCCGCCCGCGCCCGCGAGATGGTCGACCAGGGCACCTCCATCGAGGCGGCCTGTCGCATCGTCATCCTGGAAGACCAGCTCGAAGAGGCCCGGCGCATCAACGACGAACTGAAGCTGCGGCACCGTGACGTCGGGTCCAGCCCCAAGGCGGACGTCTGACTGCACCTTCACAGAGGACGGTGGCCCCACCAGGAGGGCCGAGGGCTACGATCGCCCGCCCGCCGGGCTGACGCGGCTGTGGACGCGGAACCGGGCGGGTGTGTCACCCGGAGCGGGACGGAGGTCCACGACGACCGGGCCGGCGAAGATGTACCCCTGTTCGGCGGCATGACGGCACACCTGGTGGACGAGGACGGGTGCCACCGGCAGAGGGTTGTCACAGAGCTGCCGGTGGACCTCCGGAGGCACTTCGACGACGAAGGCGTTGGGCACCACGATGCGCTGACGGCCGAGGATCAGGGCGTTGTCGTCGCACTGCCTCAGCAGCGCGGCCACGACCTCGCCCCGCCCCGGCCTCACCGGCAGCAGGTAGCGCCGGACGTTCGTCGCCCAGCGCTCCATGGCGCGTTCGCTTGTGTGCAGGAGCCTCATCGGGGGCGCCTGCCCCAGCGTCCGGTCGGGCAGGCTCAGCCACAAGAGTGGTCGACAGCCTGCCCTGTCGCTCAGACGGGCAGGGGCGCGCCCAGCATCACGGAAGCCCGCTGGAGCGGGTCGACGACCGTCGCGGTCGCGGCCTTGGGGGCGGTGCGGCAGGTGAAGCCGAGCGCGGTCATGGCCCTGAGGACCTCGCCGGTGCTGAAATCGCGGCGGTCCTGGCGGGTGATGATCTGGCCGACCTGCTTGGCGGGGTAGTGGCGCCGCCCGATGATCACGGAGTCACCGATGACCGGCTCCGGCTTGACGCCCTTCATCGACTCCAGCACGCCCCCCTTGCTGAGCTCGAACGGGAAGCGGGCGATGACACAACGCATGATGCCTCACAGGGAGAAGAAGGGGAGAGGACCGACCGTGGGGAGGCGGTTCAGCCGGAGAGGGAGAGGACGCCCAGGGCGTTGCCGTGCTCGTCGACCACGGGCATGACCCCGAGCCGGCGGTGTCGCATCGTCCGCTCGGCGTCGGCCACCGTGGTCAGCGGTGAGGCGAAGGGCCCACCGTCGGCGATGTCGCGCAGACGGACCTGGTCCGTGTATCCGACGCCGTCCCGTACGGCGGTGAGCCGGGCCCGGGTGACCAGGTCGGTGCACTCGCCGTCCTCGTCACAGACGACGAGGTGACCCGTGCGGGCGGCGGTCATGACGGACAGCGCCACCTCGACGGTCATGTCGTCCCAGACCTGGGGTCCGGCCGTGTCCATGGCATCGGCAGCCGTCCTGTGCACGGAGTTGGCGCTCGTCGGACGGGGATGCATCTGGACCAGCGTCAAGAGATACCTCCTGCAGAGATGGGTCGGCTTCCTGATCACTACGTTTCTAGGCTGCCGCGTCGGAGACGGACCGCCGCGCGGGCGCGCGCCGGGTCGCCGAGGCGGGGCGGCGCCGGCCGCGTGAGGTGGCGCTGCGCTTGGGGCGCTCGACCACCGGCGCGGTGATGACGACCGGGATGCCGGAGGGGGCCTGGGCGCCGGTGATGCGGTGCAGGGCCTCTTCGCCGGTGCGGACCTGGGTGGTCTGCGGGACGATGCCGGCCGTCGCCATGAGGCGGGACATGGCGCGGCGCTGGTTGGGCGTGACCAGGGTGACGACCCTGCCGGACTCGCCGGCGCGGGCGGTCCTGCCCCCGCGGTGGAGGTAGTCCTTGTGGTCGGTCGGCGGGTCGACGTTGACGACGAGGTCGAGGTTGTCGACGTGGATGCCGCGCGCCGCGACGTTGGTCGCCACCAGCACGTTGACGTGTCCGCTCTTGAACTGCGTCAGCGTGCGGGTGCGCTGCGGCTGCGACTTGCCCCCGTGCAGGGCGGCGGCCCGCACCCCGCGGTTCAGCAGGTGCTCGGTGAGGCGGTCGACGGCGTGCTTGGTGTCGAGGAACATCAGCACGCGACCGTCACGCGCGGCGATCTCGGTGGTGGCCGTGTGCTTGTCGGTGCCGTGTACGTGGAGCACGTGGTGCTCCATCGTGGTGACCGCGCCGGCCGACGGATCGACGGAGTGCACGACGGGGTCGCTCAGGTAGCGGCGCACGAGCAGATCGACGTTGCGGTCGAGAGTGGCGGAGAACAGCATCCGCTGGCCCTCGGGGCGGACCTGGTCGAGCAGGGCGGTGACCTGCGGCATGAACCCCATGTCGGCCATCTGGTCCGCTTCGTCGAGCACGGTGATGGAGACCCGGTCCAGCCGGCAGTCGCCGCGCTCGATGAGGTCCTTGAGGCGTCCGGGAGTGGCCACGACGATCTCGACGCCGCCGCGCAGCGCGCTGGCCTGCCTGCCGATCGACATCCCTCCCACGACCGTGGCGAGGCGCAGCCGCACCGAGCGGGCGTACGGCGTGAGTGCGTCGGTGACCTGCTGCGCCAGCTCCCGTGTCGGTACGAGGATCAGCCCCAGCGGCTGCCTGGCCTCGGCGCGCTGCCCGGCCGTACGGGCCAGCAGCGCCAGCCCGAAGGCGAGGGTCTTGCCGGAACCGGTGCGCCCCCGGCCGAGGACGTCACGGCCGGCGAGGGAGTTCGGCAGCGTCGCGGCCTGGATCGGGAACGGTACGGTCACGCCCTGCGAACCGAGCGCGGCCAGCAGTTCCCCGGGCATGTCGAGGTCGGCGAAGCGCTCCGCGGCGGGCAGCGCCGGGGTGATCGTCTTCGGGAGGGCGAACTCACCCTGGGGCGCGGCGGGGCGGCGGCTCGGACCGTTGGAACGGAACGGCCCGCCGGAGCGGCTCGGAGGCGATGAGGCGAACCGGTTGCCGTTCTTTCCCGGGGCGGCGCTGCCGTTCCGAGTGCGGGCGAAGCGGTCGTTCGTGCGTGTGCGGTTCATGCGGAACCTTCCTCGATGCGGCACGTATCAAGGAATTCCCGCAGCAGGAAGCCGCACGAGAATTGCAAGAACAGGCCGAATGGAACGCGAAAATGAATGTGTGCTGCGGAACATTCGAGAGGGGAGAGGGGTTGGCACCCCTCGAAAGGGAATCCGTGTGCGTGAGCCTGCGGATTCCTCGCAGTAGTGCCGCAGGCGAAAACACTGCGGAAAGCAGGTGTAGCTGGGGCCCGCACCCCGAAGGATGCGGGCCCCAGCTACACGTACGCGTCAGCGTCAGGCGAGGACGATGTTCTCGGCCGTCGGGCCCTTCTGGCCCTGCGCGATGTCGAAGCTCACCTTCTGGCCTTCGAGCAGCTCGCGGAAGCCCTGGGCGGCGATGTTCGAGTAGTGGGCGAACACGTCAGCGCCGCCACCGTCCTGCTCGATGAAGCCGAAACCCTTTTCCGCGTTGAACCACTTCACGGTGCCAGTAGCCATTTTTGTCTCCTTCGGGGCAGTGAGTAGACGCCCGCACTTTACGAACGCCGTGTCGCCGCGATGATCAGCCCGCCCGGAAAAAGACCGGTATCAAAAAGCACTCCAGTGGCTCGGAAGCCGACTGGGGAGTACTGAAAAATTCGGGAACCACAACTGCAACTGAGATAGACAGTAGCACGTTGCGGCGGTCCGTGTTTGTAGAGTAATTCCGCTCCGCTCGTTGCTGCAACGAAACTGCCCGCTCGTTCCGTTAAACCCTCATCCCGCGGATACAGATATAATGCCGTCCATGATCTCTGCCTGATCAGCGAAATGCCGGGGACAGTCCCTCCCTGGGCAGGATCAACACGCAGGGGGCGCCAGGACCCGGCAGCCCGACGACCTCGCCCATGTTCTGCCAGCCCCAGGACGAGAAGGCGGACTGTCCCACCAGGTCGGCGGGATGCAGCAGGGTGACTCCGAGGCGGCAGCGCAGGTCCCTGAGCAGGCGCTGTTGCAGGCGGCGGGCGATGTCGAGGTGCTGCGCGTGCGGATGGGCCACCACCTGGGTGAGGACGGCGAACCGCGCGCGCGAGGTGAGTCGTTGGATGCTCTCCTGGAGCGTCGCGTCCAGCCCGCGCCGCCCGGAAAGGTCGGGGCCCACCGGAAAACCGAAGGCACAGCCGACCAGCACCGTCGTCTCGGCGACCAGGAGCGCGAAGCCGGGGCGGTGGACGCTGACCGCCAGGCGGCGCAGGAAGTCTCCACGGTCCTGGTGCGCCTCGCCGGGGGTGCCCGCGACGGACTCCGCGGCCAGGTCGGCGATGTCCTCGCGCACACCCTCGGCCTGCCACCGGCTCAGCCGACGGAGCCGGATCCCGTCCTTGAGCACCGGCTGCACCGACCCGCGGGCGGAGCCCGTGGGTGCCCGCGGCGCGGTACTCGTGAGGTCGCGGCGTACGGCAGGCGGTACGGGACCCGCGGGGGCCGTGAGAAGCAGCGAGGTGGATCCGGTGGCGGCGAGGAGCCGGGTGATCTGTGCGCACGGGTGGTGCAGCATCAGGGAGGCGTGCACCCGGCCGGCGCGCCGTGACGCCGACAGCAGGACGTCCAAGCCTCTGGCGTCACAGGAGCCGACCGTGGCCAGGTCGATGTCGATGGCGGTGACACCGTCCAGGAGGCACTGCTCCAGTGCGGCCCGCAGGAGAGGGGTCGTGGCCGGTCCGATGTCACCGGCGAGCGTGACGAGGGTGCGCTCCCCTCGGTTCCGCCGATGGATGTCCAGCCGAGTTGCTTCGACCGCGGGGGACATGATGCCGACCCGTCACCGCGCCGACCGCTGAGGGCGGCCCGGACTCGTCTTTCGCCAAGGACGACCCGGTGTGGCCGGAGTGCGTGATGCCCTCGGTACCTCAACCGTACGCCGCCCGCAACCGGAGCGGCTTCGCCGAGGGCCTCACCCTCGCGTGTTCGTGATTTCGGACACTGGTCGGTGAATGGAACATGCGGGGCCGGGCGAGGTGCTCACGTGGCCGTCATCGACGGCACCCTCCTGAGGCGCTGTCCCGTCCTGCGCGGTCACAGTGTCCCGGCCCGTGATGTGAGGGCGGCGCAACTGAAGTCCCCACGGGGTCTAACAGGTCGGAAACCGGCCGCAACCGCAGTCGGACTAGCTTCGTGACCATGAGGGTGTGGACGCCATCCCGGCCGTGGCCCGGCAGGCTCGGCAGACTCGGCGCAATCGGCAAGGGCGGTTTCGGCAGGGGTGGTTCGGGGCGCCGCCGCGGTGGCCGAACGAGTCCCGTCGGCCGAACGGGACCCGGTGACGGACCGAGTTCCGGCGACCGGTCGATGCCCGGCCGTCGGCCGATGTCCGGCCGTCGGTCGATGCCCGGCTGGCGCAGCATCAGAGGCCGTGTGGCGGTGGTCATCACGGTCCCGATCTGCTTGCTGTTGGCGGTGGCCGGTCTGGCCGTGTACGGCCGCGCCGAGGCCCTCGGCGACGCGCGCACGACCCGTGCCGAGGTCGGCCTCAGCCTCCGGGTCCAGGCACTGGTGCACCAGCTCCAGCGTGAACGCGGCCTGACGAACGGTCTGTTGGGAGGTGAGGAGAGCTTCCGGACCCCGCTCGCCGCTACGCGCAAGCGCGTTGACACGGCGCTGCGCGGAATGCGCCCCGAACGAGCCGTCGAGGATGTCGTCCAGCGGCACCTGCGCCGCCTCGCCGCCGTCCGCTCCGCCGCTGACAGCGCGACCGTCGGCCCGGACACCGCCGACCGGACCGCCACCCTCGCCTTCTACACCACCGCCGTCGACGCACTCAACGCCGTCGACCCGGTGACGGAGACCGCGACCAGCGCCGACCGCCAACTGCGCGACAGTCTCACGGCGTTGCGGGAACTGGCGGCCGCCAAGGAGTCCGTCGCTCTCGAACGCGGGCTCCTCAACGGCGTGTTCGCCGACGGCGCCTTCCACGGCCGCGAGTACCTCTCCTTCACCGAGGTGCGCGCCACCCGTGTCGCCGCCCTCGCCCGCTTCCGCCAGGTCGCCACCGCACCCCAACGCGCCGCCCTGAAGAGCGCCTTCGGCACCAAGGGCGCCCAACGCGCCACCGCCTACGAGAACCAAGCCGAACGTGCCGCCGACGGCTCCGCGCTGAGCGCCGACGCGGGCACCTGGTGGGACGCGATGACCGCACTCGTCGACGATCTGTACGACGTCCAGCGGTCAGTCGGTGACGACGTACGGGACCGGGCCGACCGGCTCAGTCACGACGCGGAGCTGGGTCTCGCCGCCTACCTCGTCGCGGGAACGCTCATGGCCGCCCTCGTCGCGGGTCTCGCCGCCTTCGCCTCGCGTTCCCTCACGCGCCCGCTGCGCGCGCTCGCCGAGGCCGCCCATGACGTGGCCAGGCACCGACTGCCGGCGACCGTAGCCCGTATCCAACAGTCCCCGCCGTCCCCGCCGTCCCCGCAGTCCGCGTCATCCCCGCAGTCCGCGTCATCCCCGCAGTCCGCGTCATCCCCGCAGTCCGCGTCATCCCCGCAATCCCCGCAGGACCAGGGGGAGTACCTCGCTTCGGCCGAGGTCCCGGACAGCACCGAGGCGGAGTTGTCGGGCGGCACGGCGGAGATCGCCGCGGTCGCGGCGTCCCTGCGGCAGGTGGAACACACCGCCCTCCACCTGGCTGCCCAGCAGGCCGGGCTGCGCCGCAGCACCACCGAATCGCTCGCCAACCTCGGCCGCCGCAACCAGAACCTCGTACGGCGCCAGCTCAGCCTCATCACGCGTCTGGAACGGCAGGAACTCGACCCGGACGCCCTCGCCGAGCTCTTCGAGCTCGATCACCTCGCCACCCGCATGCGGCGCAACGCCGAAAGTCTGCTGGTCCTGGCCGGGCAGAATCCGCCGCGGCCCACGGCGGCACCCGCCGACAGCCTGGAAGTCGTCCAGTCCGCCGTCGCCGAGGTGGAGCAGTACCAGCGGGTCCTGATCGCGACCGTGGAGCCGGTGCGGGTGCGCGGGCACGCCGTCGCGGATGTCGCCCACCTCCTCGCCGAACTCATCGAGAACGGGCTGAACTTCTCACCACCGACCGAGCCGGTCGAGGTGCACGGCTGGTACGACACCGAGGACGACACGTACTGCTTCGCCGTCGTCGACCACGGCATCGGCATGTCGGACGCCGACAAGGAACGTGCGGGCGCCCGTTTCTCCGACTCCGGCGAGGAGGCCCTGCTGGCCGCGCCCACCCGGTTCCTCGGCCACCTCGTCGTCGGCCGGCTCGCCCACCGCCTCGGTGAAGGGGCGAGGGTCCACCTCTTCGACACCACAGGCGGTGGCCTGTCCGCACTCCTCGTCCTTCCCGGGCGCCTGCTCGCCCCTGCGCAGAACAGCACCGCCCCACCCCCGCCCGCCAGGCCCGCCGTCTCCTCCCTGCTCAACGGCTTCCGAGCAGGTGTCGCCCGTGCCGAGGCCAGAAGCACCCAAGGAGTGTCATCGTGACCACCGCCGTCCAGAGTTTCGGCTGGCTCATCGCGGAGTTCGTACGCACCACCGACGGCGTCGTCGACGCCGTCGCCGTCTCCTCCGACGGCCTCCTCATGGCCACCTCGGACGGCCTCGGCCGAGATCGCGCCGACCACCTCGCCGCCGTCGTCTCCGGCATCACCAGCCTCGCCCAGAACGCGGCGGTGACACACGGCTTCCGCGGCATGAAGCTCGTCATGATCGAGATGCTCGGCGGCTTCCTCATGGTCGGCCGCATCCGCGACGGCAGCTGCCTCGGCGTCCTCGCCGCCGAGGGGTGCGACGTCGGCCTTGTCGGCTACGAAATGGCCGTACTCGCCGACCGAGCCGGCGAACTGCTCACCCCGCAGCTGATACGCGAACTCAACTCCACCCCACTGGCCGCGGGATAGCGTTTTGTCCCCCGGCCCAAGGGCACACGGACAGTGAGACTCCGCGGAGGTACCGAGATGAGTGCCGGAGAAAAAGCCAAGGCAAAGGCCGAACAGGTCGTCGGCAAGACCGTGCGGATGGCGGCCCACGCGGTCCACAAGGAAACCCTCGCAGCGAAAGGCGCCGCTCTCGAAGCGCGGGGCACGACGCGGGGCGCGAAAGAACGGGGCAAGGGTTCCCTCAAGCGCTGAGTCCTCGACCCGCCACCCGGTGACTGCGACCCGCCACCCGGTGGCTCGCCGGTGACCGGAGCGTCGTCGCTGTTCAGCACCACTGCGAGTTCGCGCGGTCCGCGACGATCTCCACGTGGAGAAGGCGGTCGTCCGGGCCCTCCACGACGAGATAAGCGGTCGTGCCTCCAACCGATTTGGTGAAGCAGCCAGGCGACGTCCCGCCTCCGGCCAAAGCCCGCGGCCGCCAACCGTCGGCCCGGGCCGCCTCCCGGTAGTGCCGCAAGGCTTCCCTCGACGAACCGTCGTACCGGTACCGCGCCCCCACGACCACGAAGCGGTCATCGTCATCGCACTCCTGGAAACGGTCCTCCCGGGTCGCCCCTTCCGGAGCTGCGTCCAGCACCGTCTCGCCGGCCAGCACCTCAGCGAGCCGGTCCTCGCCCTCGCCGCACCCGTGGACGGTCAGGAAGTACAGCGCGGGCAACCCCGTCAGCAGCAATCCCGAAACGGCCAACGCGGCAACCGGTCGAAAGCCTGTCCCCATTCCCCTCATGCCGCCAGACGTTAGCGCACCACCGCGAAGGCGCACCGCGCGATCCAAGCGCCGCCTTCGCGCCGGTGAGTGAGGCCGGGTACGGCTACCGGACGTCGACCGTCATTCGTCTTCACACCTCTCCAAGACCAGGCCTACGGAGCCCTCTTCGAGTCCGTTGCCCTCCTCCAGGTGGAGATGAGCGCCGTCCGGCGTGCCGTCCTGGGCCAGCGTGAGGAGGTGACCGGCCAGGGTCTTCAACCCGGCGGCGTTGGCCTCGATGACGATCTCTCCGCCCAGGTTGCGGACCTCGATGCGCGCGCCCTCCTCCCACGTGAAGACTCTGGTGGTGCCATCGGTCACCGCACTCACGTGAGTGGTCGTCGACGGTGCGGCGCTGGGTTCAGGGGTCATACCTGAGCATCGCCTACCCAGGGGCCGCCAGGCCGGGAGAGCCCATCCCGCGAGCGCTTCGCGCCGCTGAGTGTTCTGTCGGGGACCGAGAGCGATCTCCGAACTTTCTGTAACCGTTCCTGTTCACCCCGTTGACACCTCGCACACTCGCCCTTAACGTCACGCCAACATTTGGAACATGTGACGAGATTTCGAACCTTTGAAGGCGATTGCCCTGTGCACCCCCGGAATGAGCACGCCCGTGGCCGGAACGCCGGCGCGCAGTCTGGCGTGCGTACAGGAGTACTCCGGCAACGGGATCACGACAGTCCGCGAGCGTCGGATGCCGGGCCGCGGCGGGGCATCGCGGCGTCCGAGCACCGACTCGAGCAACGCGCCGGGCCGGTCGGCCTGACCTCCGCCATGTGAGCGAGGTCCGCCGGTTGTCCACTCGCCTCGAGACCTGTGCGCCAAGCCCCCCGACGACCTCGAGGAAGACGTGCGCATCCACGAGGGCGCCGTGAGCGGATCCGCCGCGGCGCACCGCTCCGGCCGAGGTCCGCTCCGTCCGGGACGCTCCAGGGGTCTACCCGTACACCACCCATCTGCGGGGCCGGACCCTGGACACCGCGGGGGAGTGGGCGCGGCGCGCCCGACCCGCCCGCCGACCGCCCGGCCCGCTCCACCGCTTCTCCCTCCACCTTTTCCCCCTCCACCTTTTCCCAGCGACGTCTGCTGCCCCGTCATCCCCTCAACGACGAGAAGAACAAGGAATGATCACCATGTTCAGACGAAGAGCCGCCCTTGCCTTCCTCGCCGGAGCCGGCTCCCTCGTCCTCACCTTGTCCGCCTGCGGCCAGTTCAGCGAGAGCAGTTCCGAGGGCGGTTCCGTGGGCCGCCCCGAGGGCGGTACCGTCGGCATCGCCATGCCGACCCGGGCCTCCGAGCGCTGGCTCACCGACGGCAAGAGCGTCGTCGAGGGCCTGGAGGACAAGGGGTACAAGGCCAAGCTGGTCTACGGCGACGACGACCCGAAGCGCCAGGTCGCACAGATCGAGGACCTGGTCAAGCTGGGCGTCGACGCGCTGATCGTCGCGGCCATCGACGCCAGGTCGCTGAACAGCGTGCTGCAGCAGGCCGCCGATGCCAACATTCCGGTGATCTCCTACGACCGGCTCATCATGGGCACCAAGAACGTCGACTACTACGTCTCCTTCGACAACGAGATGGTCGGCCGGCAACAGGCCCGCCACATCATCGAGAAGCTCGGCCTGGAGGACGGCAAGGGTCCGTTCAACATCGAGCTGTTCGCCGGTTCCCCCGACGACAACAACACCAAGTACTTCTTCGACGGTTCGATGGCACTCCTGCAGCCGTTCCTGGACAGCAAGCAGTTGGTCGTCCCGTCCGGCGAGACCAAGCTCAACAAGATCACCACCCTGCGCTGGGACGGACCCACCGCGGAGAAGCGCATGAACGACATCCTCTCCAAGTGGTACGGCAGTCAGGAGGTCGACGCGGTCCTGTCGCCGTACGACGGCATCTCCAGAGGCGTTCTGGACGCGCTGACGGCGGACGGCTACGGCTCCGACAGCAAGCCCCTCCCGGTGGTCACCGGTCAGGACGCCGAGCTGGCCTCGGTGAGGTCGATCATCGCGGGTCAGCAGTCGCAGACCGTCTACAAGGACATCCGCGCGCTCGGCGAGGCCGCCACACAGATGGTCGACGACATCCTCAGAGAGAGGTTGCCGAGGATCGACAACAGAACCGACTACAACAACGGCGTCAAGGACGTGCCCGTCTACTTGCTGCAGCCGGAGAGCGTCGACAAGACCAACTACGAACTCCTGGTCAGGGACGGATACTTCACCGCCGACCAGCTCAAGTAGCGACACAGGGCGGGTGCGTCTTCCGTCGGACCGGACGGCGCCTCGCCTCACACCCTGTGCGGGGGGCGCTCCTCGGACGGGGCGCGCTCTTCGGACAGGTCGGACAGGTTGCCGCGCTGGACCACGCACAGGGCCCAGATGATGAAGCCCGAGATCGTGATCATCACGACCGACCACACCGGGTAGTACGGCAGGGAGAGGAAGTTGGCGATGATGACGAGTCCGGCGATGGCCACGCCGGCGACGCGCGCCCAGGTCGCGGTCTTCAGCAGCCCGATGCTGACGATCACGGCGACCGCGCCCAGAGCGAGGTGGACCCAGCCCCAGCCGGTGAGGTCGAACTCGAACACGTAGTTGCGCGTCGTGACGAAGATGTCGTCCTCGGCGATGGCCATGATGCCCCGGAAGATGTCGAGCAGGCCGACAAGGAAGAGCATCACGGCCGCGAAGGCCGTCAGGCCGGTCGCCCATTCCTGCTTCGCCGTGTGTGCCGGCCGGGTGTGTGTCGCGGTCATCGTGTGCCTCGATTCGTGGTGTGCGGATGCTCAGCGACTGGGCGTGCGGGCGGTGGAGCCGGCGGGCTCCGCCGCGCCGTGGCCGGTCAGGACCAGTTCCTTCGCCCTGCGGAACTCCTCGTCCGTGATGTCGCCGCGGGCGCGGATCTCGGACAGCTTGCCGAGCTCGTCGGCGCTGCTGGGGCGAGCCATGCCGCCCGCGGCCTCCTTGATGTGGGCGTCGAAGGCTTCCTGCTGTGCTCGGGCCTGTGCCATCTCCCGGCGGCCCATGTTCTTGCCGCGGGCGATCACGTAGACGAAGACGCCCAGGAAGGGCAGCACGATGGTGAACACCAGCCAGCCGGCTTTCGCCCACCCGCTCAGCACGTCGTCGCGGAAGATGTCGACGACGACGCGGAAGAGCAGGACGAACCACATGATCCACAGGAAGAACAGGAGCATGCTCCAGAAGACGCTCAGCAAGGGGTAGTCGTACGCCAGGTAGGTCTGCGCGCTCATGTCTCTTCTCCGTCCCGGGCGCTCGCCCGGCCGCCGTTGCGTGCTGTCCCAGCGTGGGACCGGTCAGGGCCGCATGGCCTCACCCGACGCGGGTGAGCCTGCGGGCGGCCCGGAAGTCGGTGGGCGCTCCCGCGCGGCGGGACCAGGGTTCGGCCCGAGTGCGGCGGGGGACTGCGGCCGTCCGATACCCGGCACGGCACACCGCCCGGCACGGCACACCGCCCGGCACGGCACACCGCCCGCCACCGCACACCCTCCGGTCCCGTCACTCCGGCAGCTGCCGCATCTCCACGACACGCAGTCCCAGTGACTGGCAGCGTGCCAGCAGCCCGTACAGGTGCGCTTCGTCCACGACGGGGCCGAACAGGACGGTCTGGCCGGACATCACCACGTGACCCAGCTCCGGGAAGGCTTTGGCCAGCGTTTCCGACAGGTGGCCCTCGACTCGGATCTCGTAGCGCACGAGCTGTCCTCCCATGGACTGCCGGGGACAGGCGGACGGCATTCCCCCTCCTACGACCGTGCGCCTTCGCGCTCCTTCGGACCTCACCCGGTACAGGTGACCCGTGGCCTGGCGACGGATCGCCACGGACCAGCGCGTGGGCCGGTCCCCGGGTGGGCGCGTCGCCGCTCCTGCCCCTCGCGTACGACGTACGCGCCTCGTGCCTCACCCGCCACGGGGGACGGCGGCGGGCAGAACCGTGTGGCGGCCGGTCCGTGCGGAGCGAGGAGCCGAACCTCTCACCGACGCGCGGTCACAGCAGCCGGAGGTCGCGTGCGCGGCGCACCGCGTCGCCTCGCCGGTTCACCGCCAGCTTCCGGTAGACGCTCTTGAGGTGGGTCTTCACCGTGTTCACCGACACGTAGAGGTCGGCGGCGACCTCCTCCGTCGACATCATCCGGGCCAGCCGCTCCAGGACGTCGCGCTCGCGTCCGCTCAGCTCCACCGCGACGAGCGGCGGGGGCAGCGACTCCGGCCTAGGTTGCTCACCGTGTCGCGGCCGGCCGGGCGTGAGCCAGCCCGCTGCCAGCTCGTGGAGCGGAGGCGTGGCCAGGAGGGGCCGGATCCACGCTCCCGCGTCGAGGAACGGACGCCGCAGCCGGTCCCGCCGAGCGTCGAGGAGCGCGTGCGCCACGAGCTTGCGGGCGGTGGCGGTGTCTCCCGCGCCCACCGCGGCCTGAGCCCTCACCAGCGCCGCCCTCACGGTCACCGCCGGCCCGGGCCGGCCCCCGGCGCGGATGCTGTCGAGCAGGTCGACGGCCGCCCCGGCACGGCCCGCGGCAACCTGGATCGCCGCGGCCTCCACGGCACACGCCGGCTGGTCGCCGGAGACGTCCTGGAGCACCTCGGCGGCTTCGTCCGGCCGTCCTTCGGCCAGGTGGGCGGCGGAGGCGAAGATCGCCTCATGGCCCGCCGCCCAGGGTGAGACCACGGCGGCGGCGACGGCCGGGGCCGCCGCCTCGACGGCGGCTCGGGCCTTGCCCCTGACCGACAGGAGGCGAGCTGTGGCGAGGGCCCGTCCCGCCGCCGTCACCGGATCACGCGTTGCCGAGGGGAGCCGGGCCGACTCGTCGAGGAGGGCTTGGGCCCGGTCCAGCTCATGGCGGTCGACGGCCACGGCGGCCAGGACCAGCTGCCCGATGCCGGAGCCGGACGGCTGGGGCAGGCCGGCCCGCTCCACCTCGGGCACCGTCGCCAGGGCCCTGCGCTCCGCCCGGCCGAGCCAGCCGTTCAGATAGTCGAGCAGGGCCAGGAGCTCCATCGAGTCCTCCCGGGGCAGGACGGTGGAGGCCCCGCCGGGAGCGTCGGCCGCCGCGGTCAGGGCGGTGCGCGCGTCGTCGAAACGCCCGGCCCACAGGCGGGCCGAGCCCAGATGGGTCAGCAGGAGAGCTGTGAGTTCGGGATGCCTGCCCAGGAGGTGTGGCGGGACCTTCTGCCGCAGTTCATCGGCCTGTTCGGCGGCCTTCTCGGCTCGTGGGGGACATCCGGTCAGTCGGGCGGCCAGTGCCTCGAGCAGCGCACAGCTCAGCTGGGCGGCCGCCGACTGGGGCGCGTCGTCGGCCAGATGCTCCTCGGCGTGGCGCAGGTGGGCCAGTCCGCGGTCGAGGTCGTACCGGGCCAGGTCGCGGGCCGCGCGCACGAGGTCCGCCGCGGGACTCCTGGCCTCGGACCCCATGGGGGAGAACAACTCGGTCAGGTCACCCGAGCACAGGCCGGTGAAGAGCTGTCCGATCGCCAGGTCGTCGACGAGGGCACCGGCGGCGAAATCCCAGTCGCCCGCGGCGGCCCCGTGGGCGAGTGTCTCCGGCAGGAATCCGGAACGACGCAGCCACCGCGCGGCCCGCCGGTGGAGTTCCGGATCCAGGCCGGGCAGGCGCTCACGCAGATGGGCCCGGAGTATCTCCCCGAACAACGGGTGGAGCTGGTACCACGAGTGCCCGAGGTGCTCGACGAACGCGTTGTCGCGGTGCAGCCCGGCGAGAATGGGCTCGGCATCGCTCCGCAGGGTCAGTGCGTTGGCCAGATCGGGACAGAAACGCTCCAGGACGCTGACACGCAGCAGGAGGTCCTGTGTCTCCTCCGGCTGTGCCTTGAGGACCTCGGCCAGCAGGAAGTCCGCGACCGTACTGCGGTCCGCCTCGAACTCCTTCAGGTAGAGCTCAGGGTCGGGGCTCTCCAGAGCGGCCAGGGCGGACAGGCGCAGGCCGGCGGCCCAGCCCCGGGTGCGGTCCACCAGGGCGCCCGCGGCGTGGACCGGAAGGTTCAGACCGTGCAGCTCGAGGAGTGCGACGGCCTCCTCCGGTGTGAAGGCCAGTTCGGCGGCGCGGATCTCCGTCAGCTCGCCGGCCGCCCGGTAACGGTGCAGCGGCAGCAGCGGTTCGGTGCGGGTGACCAGGACGAGGCGCAGGCAACGCCCGGCGTGGTGCAGGACGAAACCCAGCTGCTCCGTGATCTCCGGGTCGGTCACGCGGTCGTACTCGTCGAGCACGAGGGTCACGGGCCGGTCGCGATCGCTCAGCTCGGCGGCGAGCGTTGCCAGCAGCCTGTGGTCCACCCCGCTCGCGTCCGCGGGGACCCCGACCGCGTCGGATACCGGGGCACCGCAGGCGCGCAGGGCCTGAAGGACGTATGCCCAGAACACCCCGGGACGCCGGTCCCCCACTTCGACGGTGAGCCAGGCGAGCGGTGGCGGCAGTCCGGCGGCCCAGTCGGCGGCGAGCACGGTTTTGCCGGCCCCGGCCGCACCGTTGACCAGTGTCAACGGCGTCCCGCGAGCTTGGTCGAGATGGTCGAGGAGCCGCTGCCGCCGCAGGAACGTGGCGGGCCTCGCCGGGAGAGCGAACCGGGTGCGCAGGAAGGGGTTCCCCTGGGGATCGGCGCACGGAACGGCCGGAACCATCGGAACGGTCGGACCTTGGGCGTTCTCGTAGGTCTGGGCGTTCTCGTCGGTCCGGGCGTTCACGTGGGACTGAGCGTTCTCGTAGGTCTGGGCGTTCTCGTGGGACTGAGCGTTCTCGTCGGTCTCGGCCACGGTGCTCATCACCCCTGTCCGCAGGGTCACGTCACGGGCGGCGCACCCTGCTCCAGCATCCCAGTCTCTCCGCCACAGCGCGCGGTACGCCGGGCCACTGGCCCGTTCACCAGCACTTATGCTCCTGCGCCTGGGCCCTCGGGCGCGTTCGGGTCGGGCCGGGTGTCCTCTCCCGGGTCAGGCCGCCGGCAGCTCCTCCGCGGGGAGACGGCCCGCGCGCACCGCGTCGACCAGAGCCTGGTGGTCGCGTTCGTTCTGGTCGGCGTACGCCTCCGCGAAGGTGGCGAGTGCGCGGTCGAACGAGTCACCGCCGCCCAGGTAGGTGGCGATCGCGATGCGGTCGCCGGACCGCGCGTGCGCACGAGCCAGCGTGACCCCGCACAGTTCGCCGAACGCCCGCATGTCCTTCGGCCGCATCCGCTCCGGCAAGGCGATGCCCTTCCAGTCGCGCAGCTGGCGGACGTAGAAGTCGCGTTGTTTGCCGTCGAACCCGTCCACCCGCTCCCAGCCGAGGAAGATGTCGCTGGTGGCCTGCATCAGCCGCTGGCCCGAGACGACTCGTTCGCCCTGGTTGCGGTAGCGGCTGACGCCGACGTGTGCGGCGAGTACGGAGGTGTCGGCCTCCTTGGCCTGGAGGAACAGCGGGTCGCGGTCGTCCCGGCCGAGGAGGAGGAAGATCCAGCATCGGGTGCCGACGCTGCCGACGCCGACCACCTTGCGGGCGACGTCGGCCAGACGGTAGTCCTCCAGGAGCGTGCGCCGGTCGGAGGCGAGCGTGCGGCCGTAGCGCTCGATCAGGCCGCGGAACTGGCGCTCCAGGGCGCTGCGTTCGACGTCGGGCAGCAGGTCGCCGGCCGGGATGAGCAGAGGAGGATCCGCCGCGATCCTGGGACGGCCGTCGACCGTCTCGGTGAGCTTGTCGAACGCCTGGAGGCTGTCGCGGGTGCGGGCTTTCGCCATGGCGCGGGCCAGGTTCTTCTGCCCGCGCTTCGATGCGTGGAGCCGGCCTGTGGCCAGGGTCTCGAGGAGGTCCGCGTCGATCTTCGCGTACCAGACGTCGAGGTTGCCCGTGCCCGCGAAGCGGATCATCGCCTCGCGGTAGGAACGGACCGTCGCGCTCACGATGCGGGCGCGCTCGGCGTCGTCGAAGCCGTTCGCCCGGCCCGCGATGACGAGACTCGCCGAGAGCCGTTTGACGTCCCACTCCCAGGGGCCCGGCAGTGTCTCGTCGAAGTCGTTGATGTCGAACATCAACTGCCGCTCCGGCGAGGCGAGCAGCCGGAAGTTCAGCAGGTGCGCGTCCCCGCACAGCTGGGCCGTGAGCCCCGAGCGCGGGCTGTCGGCCAGGTCGGACGCCATGATCGCGGCGGCGCCCCGGTAGAAGCGGAACGGGGACTCCAGCATCCGGCCGTAGCGGATCGGGACGAGTTCGGGCACCCGTGACGCGGACTGCGCCTCCAGGATCGCCAGCGGGTCCGGCCGGTCGGGAGACGGCCGGTACACGGCGTGCCCCGACCGTGGCGAGCGGCGCCGCGCCTCCTTGCCGAGAGCCACACGGTCCTCGGGCGTGGTGTGGGGTGCGGCGCGCATGGCCGTGGTCGCGTTCTGGGACATCGAAGACCCTCCTGCCTGGTCCTGCGGCCGTGGGGGCGCCCGGCACAGGGCACATCGGACAGAAGGGCAGCTCAGTGGCCTTGACTCTGTGGCCTTGACTCTTGCCTTCTGCCCGAGGTCGGCCGCGCGGATCATCGATGCCGGGTGGGCGGCTGCTCTCAGCCCTGGGCCGAGATCTGGGCATCGGCGACGGCGATGGCGATGCCCAGTGCCGCGGCGATGTTGCCGGCTGCGGTCATGACGCGCGCGGTGCCGACGATGGGTGCGATGGCGACCAGGACGTCCTGCAGCTGGTCGGTGGTCACTCCGGTCTTGAGCGCGGGGTCGATATGGGCCGCGTAGGAGATCGGCGGGGCGTCCGAGGCGGCGAGCGCCGCGATACGCGTGAGCAGGAGCATGTCCGGGGCCAGCCCGCATCGCTCGATCGAGTCGACCGTCATGGCGGCGAGGGTGTCCAGGACAGGGGTGTCGGAAGCAGTGGACATGTCGCATGCCCTCCTGGTGAGTTACGAGCCCGAGGGGGTGGGAGGCGGAAAGAGAACCGAGTTCCGCAGAGGTGGGGGCCCTGCCTCCAACCGTAGAACCCATCCGGGCCTCGCGCATGGCACGCCCGTGGTTCGTCGAGCCATGGCGGAGGGCGGGCGGGAGGCCGATTGCCTGTCAGCGCGACGACATCACCTTGACCTGCACAGACGGCAGGCGGACTAGTCATCGGGAACCGCCCGTCGGGCACCCCGACATGCGCGGCGAACCCGAGAGGACGAGATTGGAGGTAGCCCAGCCCGACCGCCGAACGTGAAGGCGCGGTTGCGCGGGTCGTTCGACACGAAGGAGCCGACGACGGGGCTGGACGGCCTGGCCATGCTCGCCAACTCCCCTTGGATTCCGTCCCTACGCGTCGTTCCGGGCCGTCGTCACCCTGGCCGTATCCGGATCGGAGACACCCATGAAGGACCTCAAGTTCGAGCAGAAGCGCTCGCTGTCACGCCTTGAGGCGGCTGACCAGCTCACGGCACTCGCAGCCGCGCTGCGGGAAGGCGGGGAGGCCGAACTGGAACTCGGCCCCGGAACGCTGAGCCTGCGGATCCCCGACGACCTCCGCAGCGAGATGGAGGTCGAGATCGGCAGCGGGGAGATCGAGCTGGAGATCGAGTTCAAGTGGCCGACCGCACCGAACCGGACAGCGCCGTCGCGGACGGCCGCGGGTGCCAAGGAGACCGCGGGTACCAAGGGCTCCGCGACGCGGACGGGAACGCGGAAGGGCGCGCCCGCAAAGCCAGGGCGCGGCAGCACGGGCACCAGCGGGAGCAAGGGCGTGAAGCGGTCCGCCACGAAGAAGCCCTGAGGCCGGGTCAGGGCGTCGTTTCGACCACCGGGCCCTGTTCGGCGCACACCGACTCGCGGCCGCTCGGCCGCCGAATGTCGCCGACCACGGACCGACGACCGACGACCGACGACCGACGACCGACGCCCGACGACCGACGCCCGACGACCGACGCCCGACGATCGCCGACCACCGACGCCCCTGGCCCACTTCATGACGTCTGAGGGCCGGCGTCACCACTCCGGGCGGTCGACCACCTCTCGCCCGTACGGCCCACCTGGGCGGGCCGTCCCGCGGTGGAGCGGCGGAAATGGGAGGTAGGCAATTCACCCAGGAGCCCTGGAGCCCCCATGACCAGCCCGCACGAGCCGTCGGAGCCGGATGCCGCCTCACAGGGGGGTGCGGGTGACGCGGCCGGAAGTGAACCCGAGCACGGCTCGGCGGCCGTACGCATCACTCGAAACACCGCCTCGGCGGTGCTCATCGTGCTCACCTGCATCCTGGTGCCGGTCGCCCTGCTCACGGTGTGGGTGCACGACATCGCGCTGGACACCGACCGGTACGTGGAGACGGTCTCGCCGCTGGCCTCGGATCCGGCGATCGAGGACGCGGCGGTCAGGCGCATCACTCATGCCGCCGATGTACGGGTGGACGGTAGCCGGGCCGCCGCTGACATCGCCGCGTGGCTGCAGTCGCAGGGGCTGCCGCCCCGCGCCGCGCAGGCCGTGAAGGGACTGGGCCCGCAGCTCGACTCCGCGGTCAACGACACGGTCGAGAAGGTGGCCACCCGTTTCGTGCAGAGCAACCGCTTCGAGTGGATCTGGACGAACGCCAACCGGGCCGCCCACGGCGCGGTCGTGCACGCGCTCACCGGCGAGGGCCGCGGCGCGGTCGGCGTGGAGGGCGGGACGGTCACCCTCGACGTCGGCGAAGCCGTCGAACAGGTCAAACAGGCGCTCGTGGACGCCGGCGTGTCCCCGGCCTCCAAGATCCCCGAGGTCGACAAGCAGATGGTGCTCTTCCAGTCCGAGGAGCTGGAGAAGATCCGCAAGGGCGCCCACCTGCTGGACGTGATCGGGAACTGGTTTCCCGTGATCGTCGTGGTGATCGGCGCGGCCGGCGTCCTGCTGGCCCACCGGCGCCGCCGTGCCCTGGCCCGCACGGCTCTCGGCGCGGCCTTCGCCTGCCTGGTCGTGGCCATCGTCCTGGTCATCGCCCGCCGCTTCTACCTGGACCATCTCCCGCCCCAGGTTCAGTCGGAGGCCGCCGCGGCAGCCGTCTTCGACACCCTGCTGCACTTCCTGAGGGTCAGCCTGCGCACGGCCATCGTGCTCGGTGTGGTCATCGCGCTCGGCGCCTACCTGATCGGCCCCGGACGGCTCCCGCGCACCATCC
The DNA here is from genome assembly GCF_001514265.1 of Streptomyces resistomycificus. Taxonomy (GTDB): domain Bacteria; phylum Actinomycetota; class Actinomycetes; order Streptomycetales; family Streptomycetaceae; genus Streptomyces; species Streptomyces resistomycificus. The sequence goes on from NZ_KQ948992.1 coordinate 377,341, forward strand.
GGGGCACGTCCGAGCGCGCCGCGGGCTCCGCGGCCCAGTGGGCGTACGCCCACCAGGTCCGCACCGGCCGGGTGGGCACCTGGACCCAGGCCCACCGGCGGTGGATCGCCCTGGCCGCCGTGCTGATCGTGGCCCTGGTCTTCGCGCTCTGGAACCACCCGACGGCCCTGACCATCCTGCTGCTGGTCGTCATCCTGCTGGCCGTGCTCGCGCTGCTCGCCCTCCTCGCCGCCACCGGCCGCGCCACCACCGACGCCGAGCGGGTGGCACAGCGGCCGCAGACCGGCGAGTGAACGGTTCCCCTCCGAGGGCCCGCACGGCAATGCGGCGTCGCCGAGGGCAGGGTGGGCGAGGGCTGCGTGTGGGGACGGTCGTTGATGCCGACGGGTGATGTCAGGTTGGATGGTCCGATGGAACGCATTGAGGCCGAACTGTTCACCGACGGTGGCAACGACGCCGTGGTTCGCCTGCCCGGCAGACGGTTCCCCGGAATCCTGGTGCAGGGCGACTCCCTGCACATCCTCCGCAGCGACGTGGCCGAAGTGGCGGAGGCATGCGAGCGAGGCGCCCTGGATGAAGCCCGGGACTCCGCCGGCCTTCTTCTGGCGAACCTGGATGCCCTGCTGGCGCGGTACGAGGCCGCGTTGGGCGAGCACGGGATTCCGCGGCCGTACTGAGCTGCCGGCCAACAACTCGGGAAGCCCGGTCATTCGTGAACCGTTGGCGGGCTGACCTGCGCGAAGGGCCGGTCTCCTGATCCGCAGACCGAGCCGGATCGGTAGCGGCGGTCAGCCAGGTCACTTCGGATATTCGGTGTTCCGCCCGCCCCATGGGGCCACAAGATGGGGCGCATGACTTTGGCCACCCCCATACTGCACACCGCTCGCCTGCGACTGCGCCCCTTCACCGACGCCGACGCGGACATGCTCTTCGCCCTGCACAGCAGCACCCACGTGATGCGCTACTGGGACTCCCCGCCGTGGGACGAACGGGCCCGCGCCGAACGCTTCATCAGCATGTGCCGGAAGGTGGCGGACGAAGGCACCGGAGCCCGGGTGGCCATCGACCGCGCTTCTGACGGGGCCTTCGTCGGCTGGTGCGGTCTGACCGGATGGAACCCGGACTACCGCAGCGCGTCGTTGGGCTACGTCCTCGACGAAGCGATGTGGGGGCACGGCTACGCGACGGAGGCCGCGCACGCCGTGCTGCGGTGGGCGTTCGACACACTGGACCTGAATCGGGTTCAGGCCGAGACCGATACGCGCAACGTGGCATCCGCCCGGGTCCTGGAGAAGATCGGATTCGTGCGTGAAGGGACGTTGCGGGAGGACTGCGTCGTGAACGGCGAGGTATCCGACTCGTGGGTGTTCGGGTTGATCAGGCGAGAGTGGCGGCCGGCGGCCGTGCCGATTCCAGCCCGCGAAGAACGGCGTTGAGTCCGTCTCCGGCAGAGGCCGCGTCCAGGTGGGGTGAGGAAGCCTTGACGGTTGAGGCGTCCAAGGCGGCTGCGGGTGACGTTCATGGCCGGCTCGGCACGCCACGATGCGGCGCCCCGCACGGTGTAGCCGTGCGGGGCAGCGGGTGAGTGAGGGAACGGGTTCAGGCCCAGGGGTTGACCGCCTTGAAGGAACTGTCGGCGCGGAAGGTGGCGTTGTCCTGGAAGGGGTCGATGCGCAGCTCGAAGTTGTAGTGGCGGAGGTAGCGGCCGGGGTAGTTGTAGGACTCCAGGCTGACCGAGCCGGTGGCCGAGCCCGGCCGGGCGCAGAAGGTGGCGTCCTTGCTGAAGGTGGCCGTGCCGTTGTTCGCGTCGAAGCGGATCCGGTAGTCCTTGTGGCGCAGGTAGCGGCCGGACGAGTCACGGAACGAGTAGCAGGTGGAGTCGGCCAGGCCGGGGACGATGGTGAAGGTGGCGCTCTGCTTGACCGCCGTGGTGCTGGAGGACGTCACCGGGTCGACGTAGCCGAGGCTGTCGGACCGGACGGCGGCGTAGCGGCCGGTGAAGTTGACCGACTGGAGCGAGCGGTTGGTGTGCGTCGGCAGGGCGGCGCCGCCGGAGACCGGGGTGATGCTGCTCAGGGTGGGCACGACCTTCTTGATCAGGCCGCCTGAGTCGAACTCCAGCTTGTCGACGGTGGTTTCGCGGTGGGTTCCGTCGCCGCCGGGGATGGCGAAGCGGTGGTAGGCGATGTACCAGTCGTCGGTGTTCTGCACCTGCACCACGGAGTGATGGCCGGGCCCCTTGATGCCCAGGTCGAGGCGCTTCTCCAGGATCACGCCTCGCTTGGTCCAGGGACCGGTGGGCGAGGAGCCGGTGGCGTAGGCGACGCGGTAGTTCTCGTCGCGGGTGTCGTTCTCCGACCACGTGAAGTAGTAGGTGCCGTTGCGCTTGATGACGAAGGTGCCCTCGTTGTAGCCGCTCGGGGTGATGTCGGTGACCTTGGAGGCGTCGAAGGAGACCATGTCGTCGTTCAACGGCACTACGTAGGCCCGACCGTTGCCCCAGTAGAGGTACCGCTTCCCGTCGTCGTCGGTGAAGACCGCCGGGTCGATCATCTGGCCGGTGAAGGCACCACGGGCGATCAGCGGCTTGCCGAGCGGGTCCTTGAACGGGCCGGTGGGCGAGTCGGAGACCGCGACCCCGATGTTCGTGTCGGCGGAGTAGTAGAAGTAGTACTTCCCGTTCTTCTCGGCCATCGTCGGGGCCCAGGCGCGGGCGTCGGCCCAGCTGACGTCGGGTCCGAGGTCCAGGATGACGCCGTGGTCCGTCCAGTGGACCAGGTCCTTGGAGGAGTACGCCTTGAACTTCGTGCCGCTCCAGCCCGCGAAGCCGTCGGTGGTCGGGTACATGTAGAAGGTGTCGCCGAACCTGACGATGTTCGGGTCGGCGGTGAGCCCCGGCAGGACCGGACTCCGCATGATCAGCGCCTCGACCGTCCAGGTGCGTTTGTCGCCCGCGGGGCCGGTCACCTCGTAGGTGAGCGGCTGGGTGAAGTCCCGCGGGGTGCCGGAGGCCGGGCTCATGGACGCGCCGTCGGCGAGGGTGAACTGCGGGGCGAGCGCGGTGAGTTCGGTGCCCTCGGTCAACGGGAGGGTGATCTTGCTGTTGGCGTCGTCGACGATGGCGTCGATCTTCAGCGCGGGGTGGGTGGCCGCACCGATGCCCGTGGTGTTCCCGCTGAGGTCGAGGACCTCGCCGGGCGCCAGCGCGCGGTTGTAGACCCGGAAGTCGCGGATCCTGCCCTTGAAGAGTTTGTCGCTGGTGTAGAGCGACTTGCCGATGTAGTTGGCCGTGGTGATGCCGGACCCGATGGATCCGGGGGTGAGGGTGACCGCCGTGTTGCGGGCCTTCTCCACGCCGTCCTCGTACAGGACGCCCGTGTTGCCGGTCTGGGTGTAGGTGACGTGCTTCCAGACCGAGCGCTGCAGAGCCGCGGAGGTCCGGGTGTTCTGCTCGGTGGACGAGTTCCCGGAGGCGATGGCGGTCCGGAACGTGTCGCCGGTGGTGAACAGGTACCCGTTGCCGGCGCCGCTGCTCGCGGTGTTGCCGAAACCGTAGAGGAAGTACGGCGTGGCCTGGGCGGCGTCGATCCGCACGTCCATCGAGACGGTGATCGCGTTCATGCCGCTCATGATGTTGTCCGGCACCTTGATGTAGGTGTCGGAGCCGTTGAACGTGAGTCCTTCCCCCGCACCCGCCCAGCCGGCGGTGCCGTTGACGGTGCCGTTCCGGCCGTTGCCCGAGGCGTCAGCCGCCACGGTGCCCGAGGTGGCGTCGAGTTTGTACCAGAGCGCCAGGCCGTCGGTGATCTCCGCCGCCTGGGCGGGGGCCGCCGGGCCGAGGACGCCCGCCAGGAGCGAGGCGAGGGCTACGGCGACCAGAGCGCCCGGCCGGAATCTCCGGCGGCCCTGAGGTCTGACGTTACGCATGGGTTCACATCCCCTGAAGAAGACATGCCTGAGGAAGGTGGAGCGCGAGGAGGAGAACGGTGCTCCGACCTCGTTGACCACCGGGACAGCGCGTGGGTGGGATGCCGACGCCTTCCCCGCTTGAGGGCGGGCGGCAGGTGGGGCGTCGCCTGAGGGCGCCGGCATCCCTGTCAGGTCAGCTCGTCAGACGGAAGGTGGCGTCGCTTCGACCCGTCGCCGTGGTGATCGTTTCGAGCTTCAGCTGGAACGCGTAGTGGCGGATGTAGCGGTCGGGGTGGTTGTACGACTGGAACGAGGACCAGGCCGAGTCGGCGAGTCCGGCGACCTGCCGGAAGGTGGCGTCCTCGGCGAACTGGGTGGTGCCGTCGTTGTAGACGAGCTGGAAGTCGGTTCCGTCGTGCCGCAGGTAGTAGCCGGGGAAGTTGACCGACTCGAAGGAGACGGTGCCGGTCCCGGCCAGGCCGGGCCGCGGCCGGAACTGGGCGTCCTGGTTGGTGACGTTCTGGTCGATGCGCACGTCGAAGTTGGCGTGCCGCACGTAGCGGTCCTGGAAGTTGAAGGACTGCAGCCGCTTGCCCGGGACGTTGGCCCAGCGCGCCTGGATCCGGGCGTCCTCGGCGGCCGTCAGGTTCAGGATCGAGCCGTGACGCTTCTTGGTGCCGCCCAGGGAGTAGGTTCCCGACGTCGGGAGCTTGTAGGTGCCGGTGGCGGACGGGTTGGTCGTCGTGACCGGCATGTATCCCTTTCCGGCCGCGTACTGGTCGAGGTACAGGGTCCACTCGTTGCGGTCCCGGAACTTCATCCACATCGGGCCCTCGACCTGGGAGCCCGTCAGGCCGATGCCGGAGAGGTTGCCGAGGTTGGTCCAGGTGCCGAGGATCGAGTTGCTGCCCTCGAGGGTGATCTGGCCGTCGCCGGAGGCCCGGACGTAGCGGTAGTTGCCGACGCCGGAGGGGACCTCGACGATCTGGGTGTCGATGATGCCCTGGGTGCCGGGGCGGTCGATGTAAATCTGCGGTGTCGTGATGGTGCGGAAGTTGGAGGTGCGGGCGTAGTAGATGCGGTGCTTCAGTACGCCGTTGAGGGTGGCATTGGTCGCCCAGTACATGACGTAGTCGTTGGTGGCGGGGTCCCAGATCGCCTCCGGGGCCCAGGCGTTGCGCCCGTCGGGGATGGCGCCGGCGACGTTCAGCAGCCACGGCTGAGACCAGGTGACCAGGTCCGTCGACTCCCACACCACGAGGTTGCGGCTGCCGTTGGAGGTGGAGTCACCCCACGACTGTCCACAGCCGATGCACAGGTCGGTCGCGATGATCCAGTACTTGCTGCCGTCGGGTGAGCGGACCAGTGCGGGGTCGCGCACCCCTCGCGTACCCACGGTGGAGCGCAGGGTCATCCCGCCGCCGTTGAGATCGGTCCAGTTCAGACCGTCCGCGCTGTACGAGAAGTACATCTGCTGACCGGTCGACCCCTCCCCGATGAAGTGCGTCATCAGGTACCCCGGATCGGCGGCGGCGGCCCGCTGAGGTGCGGTCACGACTTGGGCTGTGAAGAGCAGGCAGGCGGCGACGAGTATCGCCGCCAGCCGGGAGAGAACCGCGGGCATATGCGTTCCTGTCTTTCTGGAGTGCCATGGGCTGGGGCTGGGGCTGGGGCTGGGGCAGGGGCAGGCGCAGGGGCGCAGGTGCAGGTGAGGTCGAGGGGGAGGCCCGGCCTCCGTGCCGCTGGGGCCGGACCGGCTCCCGCGCGACGTGGGACGGCGCGTCATACCGGTCAGCGGCCGACGAGCCGCGGTTTCCGCGTGAGCATGGCAGCGACCGGAGACCCCACGATGGCGGGCCGGGTGACGAAGGCGGCGGAGAGAGCCGACAGAGGCGACTCAGGAGGGCGCCGGAGACGGGTGCGCAACACGGGCTGTCCCCTTTGACGGCCATGGTTCGAAAAATCGAACATTGTTCGCAAGTTCGAGCAGAAGATAGATGTCAGCCGGGGGCGCGTCAATGGAACTGGCCAGTTCGGTTTCCCGCGTTCGCCCCCGCGACCCCATGTGACCTCCGTGGGGTGTGACCGAGGTACGCGCCAAAGGGGCAACGAGATGATCTTGAAGCCCTGAGCGCTAGGCCCCCGTATTTCTGAGGGATACGCGCACTGCTCTGCCAGCGGCAGAACACCGGCCGGACCGGGCTCGACGATCACTACAGTCCAGTCTCATGACGACGATTACGACGCGTACGGTCGAGTATCAGGCCGACGGTTTGACGATGATCGGGCACCTCGCGCTCCCGGCCGGTGTCGACCGCCGGCCCGCGGTGCTGCTCGGACCAGAGGGCATGGGGCTCGGCGACGTCGAGCGCCGCCGGGCCGATGCTCTCGCCGAGCTGGGATACGTAGCGCTGGCCTTCGACCTTCACGGCGGGCGCTATTTGGGCGACCCCGAGGAGATGCTGGCCCGTTGCCTGCCACTGCTCGCTGATCCCGGCCGGATGCGGGGCATCGGCCATGCGGCGCTCGACGTGTTGCGCATCGAATCGCGGGCCGACCCCGACCGGATCGCCGCCATCGGCTACGGCACCGGAGGCGCTGTCGGGCTGGAACTCGGGCGCGACGGCGTCAACCTGCGCGCGATCGGGACAGTCAACGCACTGACCACGGGCCGGCCGGGCGAGGCAGCGCGCATTCGCTGCCCGGTGTGGGCCGGCGTCGGGTCGGAAGACCCGATCATGCCGCCCGCACAACGGAACGCGTTCACCGCCGAGATGCAGGCCGCAGGCGTCGATTGGCGCCTCGCGGTCTACGGCGGCGCCTTGCACGCCTTCCACCATCTGCCGGTCGACCACCCCACGGTCCCCGGCGTCGGCTACCACCCACAGCACGCGCAGCGAGCCTGGCGCGATGTCGTCGACCTGCTCGCCGAGTGCCTGCCCCTGACGGAAGGTCTGCGGGCACGACCCAGGTAAACAGCCTGGCGTCAGGCCTGGTCCGCGTCGGGCACCCACAGTCCCCTCCCCTCAAGTCCCCATAGCGGAAACACATTCGGGCGGATGCTCGACCGAGGACCGGTCCCGGTCTGTTCCCGGTTACGGCGACGAGACACTCGCTTTCGACGCCACCCAGGTCGTCGACAGTGGGGGACCCAGCATCCCCGTCACCGTCCTGGTCGTCCGACAGGACTCCACCGTCACCACCTTTGTGTCCCTCAACCCCATTCAGCCCCCGACCATCCCCCAGGAAATCGTCGACGCGCAGCTGAGGAAGCCCCTCTGACCTCGTCGGGCGGGGGATGACGTACGTGCCGCGGTTCACAGGACACCTTCGTCTGGAGGATCCGGCCTCCACGCAGCCGCAGTGGCACGGGTGTGACACGACCCCGGACGACGACAGGCCGGACGATCCGCAGCAACACGACGGCCGTTACGCCGGCAGCCAGGGCCAGAGCGCCGAAGCCCCGCACTGGCGCCAGGTCCAGGGGCGGCACGCTCGTGCGCCAGATGGCGTCCGAGCAGGAGCCCCTCGATCAACGGGCGAGAGCCGTCCCTCTCGCCGTGGAACAGGTCGTATCGAGGGGCTCTCGCTGCCTCTGAGGTCCACCGTGGCCAACACCTATGGGGCACGTCTGGGGGCACGTCTGACGGGGCGCGTCTGGCGCACGTCCGGGGCGCGGGCAACGGATCCGGCCTGACGCTCGACGAGAACGGTGCATCCGAGTAAGCGGTGCATCTGAGTACCAGTGCTCATGTGCGGTGCCCGCCGCGACCAGCATGCTGACCGCATGTACTTAGTGGATCGTCACCCACAGACGGGACGGCAGCGGGCATGAGACGTGCGAACGAGCCGTCAACCGGCCAGCAGATCGGGGTCAGCGTGGCGCTGCTCGTCATCGACTTCATGCTCATCGCTTGGTCGGTGTACGGCGTTGGGATAGCGGGATGGGCCGACAGCTACGAAAGCGACGGCGTCGCTCCGTCGAGTGCGTCGCGGGCGGCGTCGCAGGCACTGTGGCTTCTGGGGGGCGGCGCAGTACTGACAGGCGGTGGCCTCCTCGCCCTGGGATGGCGCATCCCTGGCATCGTGCAGTTGGTCGTCCTCGGAGGCGGGGCGATGCTGGTCTCTTCACTGCCGGCCGGTGGATAGCGCCGTTTCACTCGACGGCTCCCGACGGCGAGACCAGCGACCGTAGCGTGTTCAAACAGCCGGTCCACCCGAACGACCCGCTGTCCGGGTACAAGCAGGGCGGCATGAACGCCGAGGCGCACGACGTCACCGGCATCGACACGAGGAGCCGCTACGACAGCAGTCGCACCCCGCCGTTCACCGTCATGACGTCGATGCCCTACAAGCCCCGGCAACCCGCCGAGAAAGGCCCGCACCACATGTCCGCCGACCAGGCGTCTTGGAACACCGCCGTACGCCACCTGTACCGGGACGCGTTCGCGTACATCGCCACCGGCCCGCGCCGCCACGAGGACTGGACGCTCGACGTCCTCGCGCTGTTGGCCCGGGCCGTGCCGGACCCCCGGGGCTGGGCCCGCGTCGACGACGGGGAGAAGGACCCGGAGCGCGTAGGGAACCCGACGTGGCCCTTCGCCGGCCACCCCCCGGAGTACGTCGCGCCGCGCCTCAAGGAGATCGACCGGGACAGTGCCGAGAACCTGCTCCTGGCCCTCACCGAGGGCGGCTGCACCCTGTCCAACCTCCAGTACTTCAACGAGTCCGTGGACGAGCTGAGGGCGATGGCGCGCACGGTCCTGGCCCGTTACGGGGACGAGGCCGCCTATCGCACCAACGTCAGCAAGACCGGCAGCGCGCCCGGCACACTCGACTTCACGCTGGAGGGACTGGGGTACAGCCCGATGACCGTTTTCACTGAGGACTGCGGCCTCGTCGTCGTCTCGGACACCGAGGTCGGCCTGTTCTGGACCTTCAACGACCTGTGACCCGGCTGCTGCTCCGTACGTGCACACCCGCTGACCAGGCCACTTGAGAGGATGCCGCCGGCTGCCCCGTTCCGCCTCCTACCCCGACCGGGAGACTGCCGGGTCCAGCTGCCCGTCGTCCAGACCGCCCCTCCGGGGCTCATGTGCCCTGGACGTGCCCTCGCGGGTGGCTCCAGCCGAGTTCCGGTCCTGCCGCCGTGACCCCGGCCCAGGCGTCCCCTTGAGCATCCACGCCTGGACGCGCCCCTGTGCGCCCTTTACGATCTGCGCAATATATGGCGATATCGCGGAGGGTTTTGCCATGGTGCGGCCGGTTTCTTTGAGCGATGCGCGCGTGCGCGCAGTGAGCGAGGCGCTGAGACCGTACGCGTGGCGCGGCCTCACCCCCGAAATGGTCAGCCGTCTCGCGCTCGCCGCCGTCAACGGACACGGAGCGGCCGACGCGGCACCGGTGACCCGCCATGACGTGCGGATGGGAGTACTCGTCGACTTCCTTACCGGCTGCCAGTGGCGCTCGCTGACGGCCGGCGCCGTGAGCCGCCAGTTGGTGACCGCTCTGGACACGTGGCACCACGAGAGCCGATGGCTCGAGATCGAGTTGCGCCGACTGCTGGACGGAGACGGCTGAGCCAGGCCGCAACGAACCCTCACCCGCCCGGGGTGACGACCTGGCGCGCGTACGGCGCGGGCCCGGTGCCGACACGCGAGTACGACTGGCCGACGAGTGACCTTCTGCCACGCGAGTTTCCCGCCCTCGCGCCCAGGACAGAGCGGATTCGCACCCCACGAGGGGAGACGGCTACTGGCGGGCCATGTGCATGCGCATCTCGCTGGGGGCGTCGACGATCAGGTCGCCGGAAAGGTCGACGGTGACGGTGTGCAGGGTGCCGGTGAACCGGAACGGTGCCCGGTAGTCCGGGGTGACGGCCGATCCCGGGTTCGCGCCGCAGGCCATGCCCCCCGGGTTGAAGGCGACCGGGGTGGTGAACGGCATGTCGGTCTCGCCGACCAGGCGGCCGTCGATGTACAGCTGCGCACGGCCGGATGCGCCCTTGCCGTGGGCGATGTCCGGGTTGCCGGTGGGCTCGAACTCGAAGCGCAGTGTGTGCCGTCCTTCGGGCACCTTCTCGCGCGAGCCCACGTGGTACAGGGCCCGTTGGACGTAGTTGTGGGCGTAGTGCAGGTGCCCGTCCTTCACGTAGAAGGTCCAGCCGCCGGCGTTGGCGCCCTGGCAGAGAAGGACGCCCGCCGCGCCGCCGGGCGGGATCTCGACGTCGGCGGTGACACTGTGCGGACGGTTGAGGACCCGGGGCGCCACCGCGGCCGGCAGGACCTGGGTGCCAGGGCGGAAGGTGTAGCCGCTCCGGGCCTGCGTGATCTGCGGGCGCTCGAGCATCAGGCGCTCCAGGGCGCTGCCGTCGATCGGCAGCACGTTGTACTTGCCGGCCTCCACATACCACAGGGCGATCATCTCGATCAGTTTGCTGCGGTGCTCGTCGGCGAGGTTCAAGGTTTCGGCGACGTCGTTGTCGACGTGGTAGAGCTCCCAGTGGTGGGCGTCGAGGTCGTCGAGGTCCGCCATGGTGATCGACGTGCCGAACGGCCGATCGGCCTCGGCGAAGGAGGGGCCGGGCCAGGGGCAGACCGCCCGCCATCCGTTGTGGTCGATCGCCCGGTGCCCGAACATCTCGTAGTACTGGGTGCGGTGGCGACTCGCCGCGGTGGCATCGTCGAAGGTGTGGGCGAAGCTGACGCCGTGCAGGGGCGACTGGGTGACGCCCCGGATGCTCGCGGGCGGCTCGATCCCGAGCACGTCCAGAACGGTGGGGACCATGTCGATGATGTGCGCGAACTGGGCGCGGATCTCACCGCGAGCCCGGATACCGTCGGGCCAGTGCACGAGGAAGGGATCGCTGACGCCGCCACGGTAGGTCTCCCGCTTCCACCGCCGGAAGGGGGTGTTGCCCGCCCAAGTCCAGCCCCATGGGTAGTGGTTGAACGTGCCGGGGCCGCCGAGCTCGTCGATCCGCGCCAGGCTCTCGTCCAGCGTCTCGGGCGCGTTGTTGAAGAACTGCATCTCGTTGGTGGTGCCGGTCACCCCGCCCTCGGCGCTCGCCCCGTTGTCGGAGACCACCATGATCAGCGTGTTGTCGAACTCGCCGGTCTCCTTCAGGAAGTCCAGCAGCCGCCCGATGTGGTGGTCGGTGTGGGAGAGGAATCCGGCGTAGACCTCCATCATCCGCGTGGCCAGCCGCCGCGCCTCGGGGGACAGCGACTCCCAAGCGGGCACGTCCGGATCGCGCGGGGAAAGCTCTGCGTCCGCGGGCACCACGCCGAGCTGCTTCTGCCGGTCGAAGGTGTGCTCGCGGTAGGCGTCCCAGCCGTCGTCGAACCGTCCCCGGTAGCGGTCCGCCCACTCCGTCGGCACATGGTGCGGGGCATGGGTGGCGCCGGGGCACAGGTTCAGGAAGAACGGCTTGTCCGGGGCGACCTGCTTGGCGTCCGCGATGAACGACATCGCCCGCTCGACCAGGTCCTCCGTCAGGTGGTAGCCCTCCTCCGGCGTGGCCGACGGCTCGACCTGGTGGTTGTCGTACACCAGGTCCGGATACCACTGGCTGCAATCCCCGCCCAGGAACCCGTAGAACCGCTCGAAACCCCGCCCCAGCGGCCACCGGTCGTACGGGCCCGCCGCCGACTCCTGCTCCGAGGGCATCAGGTGCCACTTGCCGACCATGTACGTGTTGTAACCGTGCTGCAGCAGCATCTCGGAAAGGAACCCGTTCTCGAACGGGATCTGCCCGTTGTAGCCGGGATATCCGGTGGCCAGCTCCGTGATCGCCGCCATCCCGTTCGCATGATGGTTGCGGCCCGTCACGATGCACGAGCGCGACGGCGAGCACAGCGCGGTGGTGTGCATGTTGCTGTACAGCAGGCCGCCCGTGGCCAGCGCATCCAGGTTCGGTGTCTCGATCGGGCTCCCGTAACAGCCGAGCTGCCCGTACCCGGTGTCGTCCAAAACGATCAGCATCACGTTCGGTGCACCTGGCACCGCCCGCACCGGCTGCGGCCACGCCGGGCTCGACTCCTCCGTCGTCCGCCCCACCACTCCTGGAAACCCCTGCCCCGGCCTGTACTCGTTCCACGACGCCTGCGACATTCCGGCCTCCGTCCCACCAGCCGGCGCGAGAACCGGTGATGTGTGTGCGTGGGATGTCACAACAGAGCCCTGTCGCCGACACGCGATCCCGATCGGATGGCCGGGGGAAAGGCCCTGTCGTCGGCCTCGGCTGGGGTGCGACCCGCGCACTTCCACGCTAGGTCGCCACTGTCACCACGGCGACCGGGGCGCCGTACCCCGTCCTCGCTGTGAGCGAGCACCGGAAACCACGGCGTGATCGCGCACGGTGGCGGGGTCGCGCTTTGTGCCGCGCTGTGACATGGTCATGCCCGTGTTGCCGGCCGCTGCGCATGCCTACCCCATCAGTTCGTCGAGGAGTATGGCGCTGACACCGCCGTGGCCGTGGCCGGGTGGTCCTTCGTGCGCGACGCCCAGATCGCACCGTCCTCCCACGGAGCCGCCATCAGCCGGAGTCACCCGCATCGGCGGCGCGAGCGGGCTGTCGGCGCCGGCGCAGGGACCGTACATCCGCACCCTGCCCGGGAACCCGTCCGCCTCGGGTGTCTCCGCCGGTTGCCGGCGGTGACCGGCGCGGCCCCTTAAACGGCGGCTGGGGCGTCGCCCCATCGTGCCGGGAGGCGTGGCACGTGGTCCACCCACGCCATGTCGGCCGTCGCGACGAGCGACTGGCGGGCCACGGCCGCGGGGGTCACACCGGTGAACGCCATGACGTCCCGGTGCAGATGCGACTGGTCGGCGTAGCCGCAGTCGGCCGCTACCCTGGCCGCCTCCTGGCCCCCGGCCAGGCGGGTGGCGGCCCAGTCGAAGCGCACGAGCTTCACCGCCCGCTTGGGCGGCAGGCCGAGCTGCGCGTGGAAACGGGACCACAGGCGCTTGCGGCTCCAGCCCAGCTCGTCGGCCAGCCCCTCGACCCGCACCTGGCCGTGCCCGGCGACGATACGGTCCCAGGCCCAGGCCAGCTCCGGCTCGATGGCGGGCCCCGCGGCGGACAGCCGGGCGAGGAACGCTTCGACGAGCGCGAAGCGTTCCTCCCACGACGCGGCCTGGGCCAGCCGTTCGCGCAGCCGGGCGGCCCGCCGCTCTCCCCACAGGTCGTCCAGGACCACCACGGAGCTCTCCAGCTCAGCAGGGCCCACGCCCAGCACGGTACGCGCGATGGCGGGGGACAGGCGCACCTGTATCCACTCGACGTTCGCGGCCCGCACCCGCGCCGCACCGCCGACGCCGAAACCGAGCCCGGTGACAAGGCTGCCGCGGTGCCGCCGACCCGTCGGCTCGTCGATGCCGAGCGCCGCCTCGCCGCAGACCAGCGCCAGCGTCAGCACGGGGTGCGGGTCGAGCCGGTGGTCGACCGGAGCCGGGCCGCGGTCGCGCAGCCCCGCCAGGACGACGCCGGGCAGGCGGCTGGGCCGGGCCGGGCGCATGACCTGCCACACGGGGGTAACGACGCGCTGGCGCACGGCAGTTGACATGTGTCCATGCTACGGGCCCGCCCCGGACGGAACATTTCTTCAATCCGGCGGGCCGCGGCCGCGGCGAAGGTGAGCGCATGACTTCCACCGGAACCACCGCGCCGCCACCACCGGGCGTGGCCCGTCTGCTGCGTCCGTACGCGGGCGGCTTCGCCGCCGTCGTCGTCCTTCAGGTCATCGGCGCTGTCGCCGGCCTGGCACCGCTCCTCGCGGTCGTCGAGCTCGGCCGTACGCTGCTGGCTCCGGGGCCGGCCGACGACGGGCACGTGCGCGACGTCGTGATCGCGGGCGCGGCGGGGCTGCTCGTACGGCTGCTGTTCACGGCCGCCTCGTCCGGCGTCGGACACCTCCTCGACACCCGGGTGCAGCTGTCGCTGCGCCGGCAACTCGCCGCGCGGCTCGGGCGGGTGCCGATCGGCTGGCTCGCGCGGCGGCGCAACGGGGAGCTGGCGAAGCTGGTGGGCGAGGACGTGAGCGCCGTGCACCCGCTCATCGCCCACACGCCCGGCGAGCTGGTCTCCGCCTTCGTGGTGCCGCTGGTCTCGCTCGGCTACCTCCTCACCGTGGACTGGCGGCTCACGCTGATCACGCTGATCCCCGTGCTGCTGGCGGTCGCGCTGGTGCCGCTGATGATGACCCCCGCGCGGCTGCGCGAGCAGAAGGAGTTCGACGCCGCGATGGGCCGGATCTCGGCGTCGGTGGTCGAGTTCGTGCAGGGCATCGCCGTGGTGAAGGCGTTCGGCGGGTCGCAGCGGGCGCACGGCCGGTTCCGTACCGCGGTGGGCGACTTCACCCGGAGCTTCTACCGGATGGTGCGCGGCCTTTCCGGCGTCGCCGCCGGGATGCAGGTGGCGCTGTCGCCGCCGTTCGTGCTGCTGGCGGTGCTGGTCGGCGGCGCGTACCGGATCACCGGGGGCGGGCTCGCCCCGGCGGACCTGCTGCCCTTCCTGCTCCTCGGCCTCGGGCTGACCGCGCCCGTGGCCGCGCTCGGGCACGGCTTCGACGACCTGCAGGCCGCGCGGCGCGCCGTCGGCCGCATCCGGGACGTACTCGCCGAGCCGTCGCTGCCCGAGCCCGTACGGCCGGTGGCGCCCGAGGGACACCGGGTGGAGCTGCGGGACGTCCGCTTCGGTTACGAGGGTGCCGCGGCCGGGCGCGAGGTGTTGCGCGGTATCGACCTGGTGCTGGAGCCGGGCACGATCACGGCCGTGGTCGGGCCGTCCGGCAGCGGCAAGTCCACGCTGGTGCAGCTGCTGCCGCGGTTCTACGACCCGACGCACGGCTCCGTGCTCCTCGGCGGTGTCGACCTGCGTGAGGTGGGCAGCCAGGAGCTGTACCGGCGGGTGTCCTTCGTCTTCCAGGACGTCCGGCTGCTGCGCGCCTCGGTCGCGGACAACATCGCCCTCGCCGTACCGCACGCCGACCGCGACGCCGTCGTCCGCGCCGCCCGCCGGGCGAGCATCCACGACCGCGTTCTCGAACTGCCCCGCGGCTACGACTCGGTGATCGGCGAGGACGCCCGCCTCTCCGGCGGCGAGGCGCAGCGCGTCTCGCTCGCCCGCGCCCTGCTCGCGGACGCCCCCGTCCTGGTCCTCGACGAGGCCACCGCCTTCGCCGACCCGCAGACCGAGCAGGCGGTGCGCGAGGCGCTGGCGCAGACCCGGGGGAAGCGGACGACGCTGGTCATCGCCCACCGCCTGGAGACCATCGCCGACGCCGACACCGTCGTGATGCTGCGCGACGGCGAGATCGTGGAGCGGGGCACGACCACGGAACTCCTCGCGCGGAACGGCGAGTTCGCCGAATTCTGGAAGATCCACGCGGATGCCGTGGAAGCCGGTGCCGTGCATGCCGGTGCCACGGAAGCCAGTGCCATGAAGGGGGAAGAGGCCCGATGATCAACACACTGCTGCGCGTGCTCGGCCACGAGTACGCCGGACCGGTGCGCCGCACCGTTGCCCTGATGACGGCGACCGCCCTCGCCGAGGGACTGTCGTACGCCCTGCTGGTGCCCGTGCTGCGCGCGCTCTTCGGCAGCACACCCGAGGACGCCCGGCCCTGGCTGGCCGCCTTCGGCGCCGCGGTCGCGGTCTACGCGGTGCTGCGGTACGTCAGCGACCGCTCCGGCTTCCGCGTGGGTACGACGATGCTGCACGGCATGTACGAGCGTCTCGGCGAACACCTCGCCCGGTTGCCGGTCGGCTGGTATCAACCCGGCCGCACCGGCGAGGTGTCCGTCCTCGCCAGCCAGGGCGTGTTGCAGGCGATGGGCGTGATCGCGCACCTGTTGGCGCCGTTCATCTCCGCCTGTGTGACGCCGCTGACGATCGTCGCCGTGATGCTCGCGTACAACTGGCAGCTGGGGCTTGCCGGCCTGGCCGCTGTGCCGTTGGTGGCCGCGGTCCAGCTGCGCACGGCCCGCGCGACGACGGCGACCGACATGGAGCGAGTGGCACGCGAGCGCGCGGCCACCGGCCGCGTCATCGAGTACCTCCAGGCCCAGCCGGTGCTGCGCGCCGGCGGCCGCACCGGCGAGCGATTCGGTCTGCTGGACGACTCCCTGAAGGAACTGCGCCGCGCCTCGCGGCGCTCCACCCTTTCGGCGCTGCCAGGTGTGCTGGGTCTCGCGGTCACCGTGCAGGCGGTGTTCACCGCGGTGCTCGCACTCGGTGCGTACCTCGCCCTCGGCGGGGACGTCGGCACGGCCGAGGTGCTCGCCGTCCTGGTGCTCGCCGCCCGCTGCGCCGACCCGCTGCTGTCCCTCGCCGAGATGAGTGGTGGCATCCGCGCCGCCCGCGCCGAACTCATCCGCCTCGACGACGTCCTCAGCACCGAGCCGCTGCCGGAGCCCCGCGTGCCGCGCGAACCCTCCTGCCACGACATCGAGTTCGACGCGGTCACCTTCCGGCACGGCGACCGCGTGGTCGCCGACGGGGTGACGCTGTCCGTACCCGAGGGCGGGCGGCTGGCCGTCGTCGGGCCGTCGGGCGCGGGCAAGACGACGCTGCTGCAGCTGCTCGCCCGCTTCCACGACGTCGACGCGGGCGCGGTGCGGATCGGCGGCGTGGACGTGCGGGAGATGGACACCGCGGCGCTGATGGCGCGGATCGCCATCGTCTTCCAGGACGTCTACCTCTTCGACGGCACGATCGAGGAGAACGTGCGCCTCGGCCGCCCGGACGCCACCGACGCCGAGGTACGGGCCGCGGCCGCCGCGGCCCGTCTCGACGAGGTGATCGAGCGGCTGCCCGGCGGCTGGTCGACGGACGTGGGCGAGGGCGGGGCGCTGCTGTCGGGCGGCGAGCGGCAGCGCGTCTCCATCGCCCGCGCGCTGCTGAAGGACGCGCCGATCGTGCTGCTCGACGAGGTCACTTCGGCCCTGGACCCGGTGAACGAGGCGGCCGTGCACGCCGGCATCGAGGAGCTGATGGCGGGCCGGACCGTGGTGCTGGTGGCGCACCGCATGAGGACCGTGCGCCGAGCCGACAGCGTCGCCTTCCTGGACGCCGGGCGGGTGGTCGAACAGGGCAGCCACGAGGAGTTGCTGCGACGCGCCGGCCGGTACGCCGCGTACTGGGACCTGTCCCTGGCCGGGACGGCGCGGGACTGAAACGGCCGTGCAGGCTGCCGCCCCGGCCGCGCAGCGCCTCGGTGGAGAAGACGCCGGAACGGCCGACGAGGAAGTCCTCGGGATCCTTCAGCGGAGATCGGGCCACGGAGATCACCGGGCAGCGGAGTCTGTCGTGGCCGGCGTAGCGGCGGCGGCCGTGCTCGGTGTCCTCGACGACACCCAGGATCTGGCCGGAGAAATGCCCCCTCAGGGCGTCGTCTCCTCAGACCTTCTCGATTAGCACGGGGTGTCCCGCGAGGAGTTGCTTCATGTCGTCGGTGTCGGAGGCCACCGCGGTCGAGGGTCAAGCGCCTGGTCGCGCGCGGCTTGCTGGCTGAGCCCGCGCAGGGCCGGTTCATCCTCGCCCGGGGTGTGGCCGGGCCAGGCGGCGCGTCATGAGCAGGGTCATCGACCAGTTCCGAACCGGTGAGCCAGACAGTCACACTCCAGCGTGACGGAACTGGACTGCCCGCCCATCGACACGGAGCACTGCGGCTCTAGGGCCTCCGGATGTTGCTCGGTGATTCGACACCAACGAGCTGTTCAGGAGGCCCTGCTCGTGTGCGCCGAGCACCCCGCGACCATCCGATCGAGATTCCCGTTCGACGGACACCGCTCAGGATCGGAACGACGACACGGAAACTGAGACGGGCTCCCAGCCTGCGTGGCCAGCCGCGTCGGCGACTTGGCTCGCCACTGGTTGGTCAGGCGGGTCGCGCACCCGGCTCGCCGACATCGGGGCCGAGGTCAGTGGCGGCGGCCAACGCATGGGCAGCGGTTATGAGGTCGTTCTCCCACCCGAGGAGCTCGTCGGGTGGGATCCATTCGCTGTAGTCCGCTGCGGCGGAGAGGAACCGTGTCTCTTCCCGGGTTCGGGCCGCGACTGTCATCGACAGCCGATCGGCTACGTTCTTGGGGCTCAGCTCGCCTTTCGCGAGGCCGAACGCGAGGCTCACCAGGAGACATCGGCCGGCCGTCTCCTCGTCGGGAAGAGGTATGCCGAGTTCGCGCAGGGCCAGCACGTACAGTTCGCGGACCTCGACCGGGTCGCTGCGGCGCGGGAGTCCGGCCAGCTTGCGCAGGGCAGGGGAATCACGTCCGTCGGCAAGCGCATGCGCAGCGAGCATCGGGAGTTCCTCGGGAGGGAGTGTCTCCGCCACGTACTGCCAAGCGCTGTGCTGCAACCGGTCCATGCGTCCATCGTGGAGGGCGGCGAGACGTCCTGGCCAACCGATTGTTGTCGTGGGGCAATGACCTCTTCGTCCCGAAGCAACTTGGCTGGGGGCTCTGCCCCGGACTGGTGTGGCACTCACCTGCGCTTATGGTCCGCAGACGTCCGCGCCCGTCCGCCGTTGTTCGTGGGCGTTGTCACGCAGCTAGACACTCATGGCTGCCGCGCAGCTTGCTTCAGGGGCGGAGTCCACTGGACGGGCAAGCCTCCGTCAACCGTAAGAGCTCTAGTGTGGAAGATCGCGTATGCGGGTGGGGCTGAGATGGCGAGACGCCGGCCTGCGCGTTCTTGGGGATCCGCCGCCGTTCCCCGTGGCTCCCCGCTGTCTGCCGCTTCGGCGGGCACGCAGGGAGCACGAGGTCGGCGTCCCGATGGAGGTGGCTCGCTATTGCGATATCGGCAGGGACGCCCACCGGTTGAGCGGCCATGCGACGACGAAAGCCCGGCCGACGACCTGGTCCTCGTCGATAGTGCCACCGCCGGGTAGATCCTGGTGGTACCGGGAGTCTGAAGAGGCCTGACGGTGGTCGCCCATCACCCAGATCTTCCCGTTCGGCACCTTGATCGGCCCGAACGGTTTGTCGCCGCACGGGGTGTTGCCGGGGTAGATGAAAGGTTCATTTAGCGCCTTCCCGTTGACCTTCACAGGGCCGCTCCCCGAGCACTCCACGGTGTCGCCTCCAACCGCGATCACCCGCTTGATCAGGTTCTTCTCGTCCGTCGACGGCCTCAGGCCGACGAAGCTGAGGACCTCTTGCACCATGTTGGGCTCCTCTCCCCTCCCAGGGAGCCAGCCGCCCGGGTCGTGGAAGACCACGACCTCTCCACGCTGCGGCTTGGATCCGAACCACGGCGTCAGCTTGTCGACCAGCACGCGGTCGCCAAGCTGCAGCGTGTTTTGCATTGAGCCCGACGGGATCGAGTAGGCCTGTACGAAGAACGTCTTAATAGCCAGTGCGAGCAGCAATGCGACCCCGATGAGGATCGGCAGCTCCTTCCAGAAGGACCGCGCTTTCCTTCCGCCTCCGCCCGTAACTTTGCCGCCGGTAGTGTCCTTTCCGGATCTCGACCGTGTGTCAGCAACAAAATCTCCCACAACTAAACCCCCGCTTCTGCACCCAACTCCGGGTGCACCGTGGTCCAAGCCGCCCCTCACGTGCACAGCACCAGGCTCACTCAGCCACAACGAGTGGGAGTTCCCGCAATGCGGAGGCATCTCGGCCCGGCTCTGGGCCGGTATGGCTTCCCACGCCCCGAACCCTCCCCGCGCGTCATCCAGGTCCTGTCAGAATGCCACGGGACCGAATCCTTGCCGGGTAGTGCCTGGAACTGCCGGGCGGTGCTGTTTCCCCTGGTCAGAACCGCACGGCGAGCCACTTGAGCCGGCTCACGCCGCTCCGTATCGGGCAGTCCGCTCACGCATCGCTCACGCGCCACCGACTGCTACGTGGTTGCGCCGCTTTGCCAACCTGCGTGCACTTGTGGTCATCGAAGTACGGCAACGTCTGCCGGCGTTGCCGTCGGCAACTGCCGTCAGGTCTGGGGCTCACACGGGTTCATGCTGGCGCAGCACGTCCGCCGTCCGGGGCGGGGCGTGACGAACAGGCTGGTTCGGTGTGGTCACGTCACCGCGGTCAGCGTCGCGTAGACCACGACATTGCCCTGGTAGCCGGTCCCTTCGGCGTATGCACCCCCACAGGTGATCACGCGTAGTTCGGGCCGGCGGGAACTGCCGTAGACCTTCTCGTCCGGAAACGCCTCCTTGTCGTAGAGCTCCACGGCGTCGACCGTGAAGACTGCTGTTCGCCGGTCTGCCCGGGTGATCTCGATGGTGTCGCCCTTGGCCAGTGCCCCGAGCCGGTAGAAAACCCCGGGGCCTTCCTGCGTGTCGACATGTCCCGTCGTGACGGCTGTCCCCACTGAGCCGGGAGTCGTGCCGTCGCCGTACCACCCGGCAAAGTCCGGCATATCTGCCGATGGCGGGCGCAGTGCCCCTGTCTCGTCGAGGGTCAGTTCCGTTATCGGGGCATTCACGCCGATGGCAGGGATCCGCAGCCGGACCGGATCAGCCGGAGGCAGCGCCGACACGAAGGGGTGGTGGGCCGAGGCGGTGCTGCTGGGACCGGGCCGTACGGAGGCGGAGAAGGACTGCGCGGTCGAAGGTTGCGGAGGCTGTCCGTCCCGGAGCGCCGTGATCACCAGCACCAAGCCCGTCACCAGGGTGCAGGCGAGAAACTTGGTGAAAGGGGTGAACTGGGGAGAAGGATCGACGGGCTCATCGCCGGGTGCCATCGCTCTGGCGCCTCCGCTTCGCGGCCGAAATGAGTGAACACGGGGTGCGACTACTCGAGCCCCCGGACCGACACAGGCCCGGGGGCTGGGCGGATAGAGCAGGGCGTCAGGTGCGGGCACCGGCCGGGCGGCGGCGCATCTTGATCGCGCCTCCGGCGGCGGCTCCGGCGAGCAGCACCGCCCCTAGGGCAAGCTGTGTGCTCTTGTCGCTGCCCGCCCCGAAACCGGCATCGACCGCTCCGCTGGGGTTGCCGGTGCCGACCAGGTACGTGCCCGTGACTTTGACTCGGGGCGGGCACTTCAGAGTGACGGTGTAAGCACCGGGCTCGGTTCCACTCGGCACCTGGAATTCGCCGGTCAGTACGCCCTCGCGGTCGCCTGGGAAGAGGTGGAACTTGCCACCTGCCTCGGACTCGCCCTTCCCATAGGTCTCCGATCCACAGGCTGTGGTGCTGACGGTGACGGTAGAGCCTGGGGCGGCGTGTCTCGTGCTGATGTGGATAGCTGAGTCACTGGTGGGGCCGCTCGCGGCTGCTGCGGCTGGGCTCGACAGACCGACGGCACCGAGAACCAGACCGATGCAGGCGCTTGCGCACTTGATACGCATGAAGTTCCTCCAGGGAAGCAGTGGCCGGCCGGAATGCACGGCACCGTTGTTGTGCTCCGCTCATGAGAAGACCGACAGACCGTCAGGGCTGCAACACGACATACGGACGGATGGGTCACCCGGCCACACCCAGCGACCGCACTCCTTTGATCATTTACGCAGGTGAGCGGCCCTGAGGGCGAGATTGGAAAAATGCACCGCACAGGTGACGAAGGACCAGCGTCCGCCCCTTGGATGATCTTGAAAAGCGCAGGACGTTTGTGGCTGTCGCTGCCGTGGTTCATCCTCCTGCGGCGAGTGACCGTGAAGAGGGTTGGGGGAGTCCGTTCACGCGCTGCCTTTCGACGGTCCGGCCACCAGCAGGTAGCGGGTGTTCTCGTCGTAGAGCGTGAGTCGGTAGGCCGTGCCCGTGGTCAGGTAGGTGAGAGCTCGTTCGTGCTCGGCCTCGTCCGTCAGTCAGTGGCGGCCCGGCTGGGCGTATGCGGTGTCGAGTTGGTCCGTGACGTGGCGCGTGCGCTCGCGTAGCCGGCGCAGTGCCCGGCGAGGGATGGCCGCACCGTGGGACCCGAGCGGGATCGCGCTCGTTTCGTGCAGAGGGTAAGCGGCTGCCCAGCATCGGTAGACACTGCCGCGCTCTTCGGCAGCTAAGAGGTCCCCAGTCGTCGGCGTCAGCACGGGTGGCCTCCTGGGAGGACTGCCGTGAAGAGCTCCGCCGTGACCGTGTGACCGCCGTCGCTGTCATGGACCACGACCCGGCGCGCAATCGCGCTGACCATGCCCAGGCCCCGGCCGTGCTCCCCCTCCTGGCCCCGGTGCTCGACCTTCGGGGCTGTGCCGGTGCGGCCAGCATCTGTGACCGAGGGCGGGCTGAAGCTAGGTCGTGGGCTGATCCGTGCCCTCAGGGTCGGATTGCTCGAACAGGGAGCTGACGTTGTTCCACATGAAGTCCTCTCGCCAGTCCGGCTTGTCGGCCGCCCAGCCAAGGAGGGCCCGCAGCACCTTGTCCTGGGAGACCGTTTGCGTCTGGTAGTGCTCTGCGGGCGCGCCATCCCGGTATTCCAGTTGGTAGGTGTTGTTGTCGCGCAACAGGACCTGGATGTACCAGTCACCCGCGCACTCCTCGTCCAGCCGCTCAACGATCATGTGTTGGTTGTCGCGTCCGAGGTTGGCGAGCATGGTGCCTATCGCAGGCTTCGAGGGGCGCTTCACCACGTGCCCCCGGGCGTTCGTCGCAGTCAGCATGGGTGGATCCTGCCGGATGGGTCTGACAACCACCTCGCCGAGGAGCGTGGGCGGGGCCGCTCTCCCGAACTCGCACGCCCCGACAGGCATGCTCGCGTAGAGAGTGAATAGGCGACCGGCCTCGTGGATGTCAGAAGTGGATGCCGAAGGCCCCGGACCATGATCGGTCCGGGGCCTTTGCGCTGGTGCCCCCGGCAGGATTCGAACCTGCGACACCCGCTTTAGGAGAGCGGTGCTCTATCCCCTGAGCTACGAAGGCGATGGCGTCAGTCAGTGTAGCGGGTGGGGCTGGGCCTTTAGTGGTGGGCGGGTGGAGGGGGTGCGGTGTCGAGGGGGTGAGGGCGGGTGCCCTGCCTCACCGGCGGCCTGCCGCTCGCCGTCGGCGGGGGCCCCGGCGCGAGCTGCCCCTTGTGGGTTGACCTCGAGTTTGGTTGAGGTTTTACGGTCTGGTCATGCCTCAGACAACGCTGCGGACCATGTCGTCCGAGTCCCTCTCCGCCCTCTCCGTCACTCCGGTCCCGCTCAAGATCGGCGTCCTCATCGGCAGCACCCGTGCCGGGCGGTTCGCCGACACCGTCGCCTCCTGGTTCGTGGGTGAGGTGGGGAAGCGGGACGACATGGAGGTTCATGTGATCGATCTGGCCGAGCCGGACCTCGTGGAGGAGTTGAAGTTGTCCCTCGACCGGGGTGCGGGCGGGCCGGGGCTCGCCGCGCGGATCGGGGAGCTCGACGGGGTCGTGGTGGTCACGCCCGAGTACAACCACGGGTACCCGGCGTCGCTCAAGCTCGCCATCGACTACGTCTACAGCGAGTGGCGGGCCAAGCCGGTCGGGTTCGTGTCGTACGGCGGGATGGCCGGTGGGCAGCGGGCCGTGGAGCAGTTGCGGCAGGTCTTCGCCGAGCTGCACGCGGTCACGCTGCGGGACACCGTCGGGTTTCACATGGCCTGGGAGAGGTTCGGTGAGGACGGGCGGCCGTACGACGAGGAAGGGACCGCCAAGGCCGCCGGTGTTCTGCTGGACCAGCTCGCCTGGTGGGGGCTGACCCTGCGGGAGGGGCGGGCCGCTCGGCCGTACGACGGTTGAGCCGCTGTCGCCCGTCTTACGACAGCGGAACCCTCGTGAAGCGTCCGGCCACCCGCAGGTCCGCTTCGATCCGGTCGGCCGTCGCCCTCAGCTCCGGCAGGAGCTCCTGGACGATCTCCTCGACCGTGCGCCGGGCCGCGTGCAGCGCCACGCTCGTCGCCGCCACCGCTCTGCCCGTGCGGTCGCGGACCGGGACCGCGACGGCACGCAGGCCCTTCTCCAGTTCCTCGTCGACCAGGGCGTAGCCCTGGTCGCGTGTCTCCGCCAGTACGGGCGCGGGCACGGGAAGCGGGGAGGCCGCGGTGTCCGCCGCGTCCGCCAGCAGCACCCTGCCCAGGGCCGTCGCCGCCGCCGGCAACCGCGTACCGATCGTGATGTCCGCGCTCAGCACGCGTCCGGCGTTCGCCTGTGCCGTGTACTGGATCTCCTCGCCTGACGAGGTCAGCACCGCCAGGGACGTCGACTCGTGGATCCTGGACGACAGGTCCGCGAGGTGCGGGGTCGCGATGCGGGACAGGGGTGTACGGGACAGGGGCGGGAAGCCCAGCGACAGTACGCGCGGGGTCAGCCGGAACGCGCGTTCCGTCGTGCCCGCCGTCACGAGGCCCAGGTGTTCGTACGTGATCAGCGCCCGGCGTGCCGTCGCCCGGCTGAGGCCCGTCGCCCGGGCCACGTCCGTGAGCGTCAGTTCCGCGCGCCCCTCGCCGAAGGCGGTCAGGACGGTCAGGCCCCGGGCGAGGGACTCGACGAAGTCCCTGCCGAGCTCGTGCTTCGACGCCCCCGTCCAGGCCGCCAGGCCGAGTCCGGAGGGCGGGGCGGACCCGGCGCCCGTGCCCGCGCCCGTCCCCGATCCAGCCGCTGCCGCTGCCGGCGCCCCGCCCAGTTCGCGCTCCATCTCCGCCACCGCCGCCCGCAGTCGTGGCAGCAGCGTCTCGCGCAGCTCAGGCGCGGAGTGTCGGCTCGTGTGGCTCACGACGCTCGCCACGCAGGCGATGCGGCGGGTTCGGGGGTCCCGTACGGGGACGGACACCGCCACCAGACCCGGCTCGATCAACTGGTCGTCCAACGCCCAGCCGTCTTCGCGCGCTTGGGCCACCGCCCGTACGAACTCCTCGTCCGTGCCCGCCTGTTCACGAGGTGGTACGGCCGGAAAACCCAGGTCCTGCGGATCCGTCGCCCGGCGTGCGCGCCAGCTCTGCCAGTCGGGTTCGGCCCATTCCGTCGCGAACAGCGGGCCCGGCGCGGTGCGTTCGGCCGGGAGCAGGTCGCCGATGCGGAAGCTGAGGGACATCGTGCGGCGGCGGGTGGCCTGGTGGATGAAGCGGATGCCGTCACCGTCGCAGACCGCCAGCGACACCGACTCGTCCAGTTCGTCTGCGAGCGCGTCCGCGCGGGCGCCGAGGAGAGCCGGGAGGCGCAGGGCGGAGAGGTACGCGTTGCCGAGCTCCATCAGGCGGGGGGTGAGGATCACGTCCCGGCCGTCGAGACGGACGTATCCCATGCGGGTGAGGGTGGAGGTGATGCGGTCGACCGTGGAGCGGGCGAGGCCGGTGGTTCGCTCCAGCCCGCTCGCGCTCATCGTCCCGCCGGCCTCCGTCAGCCGCCGCAGCACACCGACCCCGCGGATCAGCGGGGCGACCGCCTCGGCGGGCACAGCGGGCACAGCGGGCACGGCGGTCACCGCGGTCACCGCGGGTGCTGCGGGTGTCGCGGGTGCGGAGGTGGAGCCGGCCGGCGGCACGGCGTCCCGGGTCGTCTCAGCGGGCATCGGCTCTCCGGTACGGCGGTCAGGGCAGCCCTACCGTAATCCCGGCGGGACGCGCTCCCTCACCCGCGCCCCGGCTCACGCTCGCCGTTCCCCCTGTCTGGACGCCCGACCCTGAGATGCCAAGTGCACGTTCCCCGTGCCCCACTCCGAGATGCCAAGCGCACCCGCCCTCACCCCAGCCCTCGAGTGACCCGGACCCGATACTCCCCAGCCCCCGAACCCCCTGCCCCAGCGTCCCCCTCTCCCTCCGCCTCCTCATCGGCCCCCGCCCCCGTCTCCGCCCCCACCAAAGCCGCATCCTCCGCCCCCGCTCCGGTCCCCACCACCGAGATCCGCACCCCCCGCCGCGTATCAAGGAACTCCTCCCCGGCGACGAGCGGCGCGTCGGAGAGTTCCGCGTGGACGTTCGGGCTGCGGGTGCAGCCGCCGCTGTCGCGCTGGGAGTCGTACACCGTGACCGGGCCCCGGCCGGTGTCGACGTCGGCGTCGACCTTGTAGACGAGGATGCCGGGACGGCACACCGCCTCGTCGTTGCCCTCGCGGGTGCGGAGTTCGACGGCGTAGCCGGTGCGGCGGTCGAGGGGGACGAAGACGAGTTTCGTGCCGCCCGCGCGGGCCAGCGGGGTCAGGGAGTACTCCGTCGTCCCGGGCGCCGTCGCGCAGTTGACCTGGGCCGCGTCCAGCCAGCCCAGTTTCCACTTGTGCCAGCCGAGGAGGTCGTTGTTGGCCCCCCAGTCCTCGCTCATGATGTCCCAGTGACCGACCGCGCCCCCGCCTTCCTGGGTGTAGAGGTCGGGAAGGCCGAAGACATGGCCGTTCTCGTGGGGGAGGACGCGGTAGCCGGTCTGTTCGTAGGAACCGGAGCCGTCGTCCTGGCGGGAGTAGACGAAGGACGCGTTGGCGACGGGCACCCCGTCCGCGACGGGTGCCTCGGTGTTGCCGGCGAAGGTCACCGACAGGACCGTGTCGAGGGCGGAGGGGCCCGCGTTCGGTGTCACCAGCACGTTGAGGAAGTCGTACGAGCGGAAGTCCACCCGGGGGTCGGCGACGGCCACGATGTCCTGGACCAGCTGCCGGTAGCCGGGGTCGAAGGGGGCGCCGCGCTCTATGCCGTACGCCCGGAAGGACTTGGGCATGCGCAGCCAGCCGGGGATCGGCGTCTCGGGGCGGTAGTCGAGACGGCCGTAGGAGCTGGTGCGGAACCAGTTCTGGGTCTGGGGGAAGAACTCGCGGAAGCGGTCGACGGCGCTGCCCGAACCGGGTGCGTCGGAGAAGTCGACCATCAGGGTGAGGGCGCGGACTGTGCCGGTGGAGCGGGAGTAGCCGCCGGGGGTGGGCAGGCCCTCGGACATCTGGACGGCGGGGCTTCCGCTGATCATGCAGGGGCCGTACGAGGAGCTGCGGGCCAGGGAGATCGGGCCGGCCGTGGTGGTGCCCGGCGCGAGGTGTCCGCTGCCGGCCGAGGTGCTGACGGCGAGGGTCAGCACGGTCACGGACGCGAGGGCGGCCACGCGGCGCGGGCGTATCCGACGGCTCGGCTGCATGCATGGGCCCCTTCGGTCCGCGGCAGCCGCCGATCTGAAGGCTGCGCCCTTCATCACCCTCTGGCGGGGGATTCGCGGGCGCGCGCTGGAAGAGCCCGAACGTGGGTTTCCGCGCCGGACGCCATGTGACTCAGGTCACATGAAACCGGGTATCGAGCGGGAAATAACCGGGGACGTCTTCCCCGTTTAGACCTGTGTGTCCGAGCGAAACGGGGAGAGCCTCCCCGGATCGCACACCACGGGGGCCGCACGGCCAATCACGACCATTAGAACCATCAGAGTCATCAAGGCCATCAAGGCCATCAGAACCATCAGAGCCATCAGAACCATCAGGTTTCACCCTCAGACCCAGGAGCACGCCGTGGAGACCGCCACCCCCGTCCGCAAGGCGCCCCGGCCTCGCGCCGACGCTCTGCGCAACCGGGAGCGGATCGTCGCCGCCGCCCGGGAGATGTTCGTCGAGTTGGGACCGGACGTCCCGCTAGACGAGGTCGCCCGCCGGGCCGGTGTCGGCAACGCCACGGTGTACCGCAACTTCCCGGACCGCGACGCACTGGTCCGCGAGGTCGTGTGCTCGGTCATGGACCGCACCTCGGAGGCGGCGGAGCGGGCGCTGGCGGAGACCGGCGACGCGTTCGCGGCGCTGGCGCGCTTCGTGCACACCGCCGCCGACGAGCGGATCAGCGCGCTGTGCCCGATGGTCACCTCCACGTTCGACCAGCACCACCCCGATCTGGAAGCGGCACGCGAGCGCGTCGAGCAGCTCGTGGAGCGCCTCATGGACCGCGCCAAGGCGGCCGGTCAGCTCCGCACCGACGTGGGACTCGGTGACCTGATGATCACCGTTGCCCAGCTCAGCCGGCCCCCGGCCGGCACCGCCTGCTTCAGCGTCGACCGCTTCGTACACCGCCATCTGCAGCTGTTCCTGGACGGACTGCGGGCCCCGGCCCGCTCCACCCTGCCGGGCACGGCCGTGACCATGGAGGACCTCCGCCAGGCCTGACCGATCAGTTCAGCGCACCACAGCAGTCCTACCTGCCTGCCCACCTGTCTGCCTGCCCGCCACCTACTTACCTGCCTACGTACGCCGGCTCGCGGCGGACAGCGCCGCCGAGCCTTCCTTGAAGACACCCTTTTTCCGTCCCTGACGACATCTTTTTCCGTCACGAAGTCCCGAAGTGGGTATCCCCATGTCTGAAACAGCCGTCAAGGCTCCTGGCGTCCCTGATGCCAACCGCTGGAAAGCGCTGACGTTCATCGCGCTCGCCCAGCTGATGGTCGTCCTCGACGCGACCATCGTGAACATCGCCCTGCCGTCCGCCCAGCAGGACCTGGGCATATCCGACGGCAACCGCCAGTGGGTCATCACGGCCTACGCGCTCGCCTTCGGTGGTCTGCTGCTCTTCGGCGGCCGGATCGCCGACCTGTGGGGCCGTAAGCGCACCTTCGTCGCCGGCCTGATCGGCTTCGCCGGCGCCTCCGCGCTCGGTGGCGCGGCCACCAACGAGGCGATGATGCTCGGCGCCCGCGCCCTGCAGGGTGCGTTCGGCGCACTGCTCGCGCCCGCCGCGCTCTCGCTGCTCGCCGTGATGTTCACGGAGCCCAAGGAGCGCGCCAAGGCGTTCGGCATCTACGGCGCGATCGCCGGTGGCGGCGGCGCCGTGGGCTTCATCCTCGGCGGTGTCCTCACCGAGTACCTGGACTGGCGCTGGACGTTCTTCGTGAACATCCCGTTCGCGATCATCGCGGCCGCGGGCGCCTACTACGTCATCCGTGAGCCGGCCGGCGGCCGCAACCGCTCGCCGCTCGACATCCCGGGCGTGGTCCTGTCCATCCTCGGTCTGGTCACGCTCGTCTACGCCTTCACCCGCGCCGAGTCCGACGGCTGGGGCGACTCCGTGACCGTCGGCCTGTTCGTCGCGTCGGCCCTGTTGCTCGCCGCGTTCGTCTTCGTCGAGTCCAAGGTCAAGGCCCCGCTGCTGCCGCTGCGCGTCATCACCGAGCGCAACCGTGGCGGTGTCTACCTCTCCCTCGGTCTCGCGATCATCGCGATGTTCGGCCTGTTCCTCTTCCTGA
Organism: Streptomyces resistomycificus; assembly: GCF_001514265.1. Lineage (GTDB taxonomy): Bacteria > Actinomycetota > Actinomycetes > Streptomycetales > Streptomycetaceae > Streptomyces > Streptomyces resistomycificus. Next base: position 406,271 of record NZ_KQ948992.1, read on the forward strand.
CCTACTACCTGCAGATCGTGAAGGGCTACTCGCCGGTCAAGACCGGTTTCGCCTTCCTGCCGATGATCGGCGGCATGATGGTGGGCTCCACGCAGATCGGCACCCGCCTGATGACCCGGGTACCCCCGCGCCTGCTGATGGCTCCGGGCTTCCTGGTCGCCGCGCTCGGCATGCTGATCCTGACCCGGCTCGAGATCGGCTCCTCCTACGCCAGCACGATCCTGCCGGCGATGGTGCTGCTCGGCCTCGGCATGGGTACGGCGTTCATGCCCGCCATGTCGCTGTCCACGTACGGCGTCGAGCCGCGTGACTCCGGTGTCGCCTCGGCGATGGTCAACACCTCGCAGCAGGTGGGCGGCGCGATCGGTACGGCCCTGCTGAACACGATCGCCGCCTCGGCGACGACCTCGTACATCAAGGACCACATCGGCGGCGCCGGTTCCCAGGCCCAGCAGCAGCTGGTCCAGCTCGAGGGCCAGGTGCACGGCTACACCAACGCGATCTGGTTCGCCGTCGGCATCCTCGTGGTGGCCGCGACCATCGCCGCGACCCTCATCAACACCGGCCGCCCGGACACCTCCGCGGTGACCGGCTCCGGTGAGGGTGCCGAGGACGAGGTGCGGGTGCCGGTGGTCGCTCACTGAGCGGCTGACGGCGGCTGCCCGGCAGTACCCCCCTTCGGGCCACGGTACGTACGGGGAGGGGACGCCCCGTACGTACGCCCCCAGGACCTGCCCTGGTTTCGCTCAGCGGAGCCAGGGCAGGTCCGCACCCGCTTCGTCGGGCTGGAGTCCCTCGGCGACGATCTGCATGATCTCGCCGAGGGACTTCTGCTGTTCCGGGGTGAGCCGGTCGAACAGCGCGGTGCGGACGACCGCGACATGGCCCGGCGCGGACTGCTTCAGCGTCTCCAGGCCCTCGTCGGTCAGCACCGCGAACTGGCCCCGCTTGTCGGAGGGGCAGTCCTCACGCCGTACCCAGCCGTTCTTCTCCAGGCGGGCCACCGCGTGCGAGAGACGGGAGCGGGTGATCTTCGCGTGCATGGCCAGCTCGGTCATGCGCAGCCGCCGCTGCGGGGAGTCGGCGAGCTTGACGAGCAGCCCGTAGTAGATGTGGGGCATGCCGGCGTCGCGCTGGAGCTGGCGGTCCAGGTGGTCTTCGAGGAGTGTGGTGGCGTGCACGTAGGAGCGCCAGACGCGCTGCTCCTCTTCGTTGAGCCAGCGTGGCTCTTCAGTGGATGCCGTGTTCATGTATCCCACTGTACGAGAGCTCTCCTTGAATATTAAACAAATCAGGCGTAGAGTCCTGAAAGTAGAAGCTTCAAAGTTGAAGCAATAGACCCAGGTTCGACGCGACGATCCTCAAGGAGTAGCCGCCATGTCCGCCGCCACGCAGGAGCGCATGCCTGCTCTCTACCTCAGTCACGGTGCCCCGCCCCTCGCGGACGACCCGATCTGGCCCGGCGAGCTCGCCGCGTGGTCCGCCGGGCTGCCCCGCCCCAAGGCGATCCTGATGGTCTCCGCCCACTGGGAGGAGGCCCCGCTCGCCCTCGGCGCCGTCGAGACCGTCCCCCTCGTCTACGACTTCTGGGGCTTCCCGGAGCACTACTACAAGGTGAGGTACGCCGCCCCCGGCGCCCCCAAACTCGCCGAGTCGGTACGCAAGTTGCTGCGCGCGCCCGGTACGCCGGTCCAGGACATCCCGGACCGCGGCCTCGACCACGGGGCGTACGTCCCGCTGGTGGAGATGTTCCCCGAGGCCGACATCCCGGTCCTGCAGATCTCCATGCCGACCCTCGACCCGGTCCGCCTGATGGAGATCGGCCGCAAGCTCGCGCCGCTGCGCGACGAGGGCGTGCTGATCGTCGGCTCCGGCTTCTTCACCCACAACCTGGCGGCCCTGCGGCACACCGGCCCCGGCGTGCCCACCTGGTCGGCCGAGTTCGACGAGTGGGGCCGCCGCGCCCTGGAGAACCGCGACTGGGACGCCCTGCTGGACTTCCTGCGCAAGGCCCCGGCCGGCCGGTACGCCCACCCGCGCACCGAGCACTTCGCCCCGCTGTTCGTGACCATGGGCGCGGCCGACGTGGTCGGCGAGCTGGACGCCCAGAAGTCCGTGATCGACGGGTTCTGGATGGGGCTGGCGAAGCGCTCGATGCAGTTCGGCTGATGGGGAGGGTTCGGCGCCTGGCCACGGCCTACAGGTCCTTCTCGTACCAGGCGACGTCCCAGTAGCGGCCGAACTTGCGGCCCACCTCCCGGTACGTGCCGACGTACCGGAACCCGAAGCGCTCGTGCAGCCGGGTGGACGCCTCGTTGGGCTGCGCTATGCCCGCGTAGGCGCGGTGCACGTCCTCCTCCGCCAGGGCCTCGAACAGGGCCTTGTAGAGCAGCGTGCCGACACCGCGGCGGCCGGCGTCCGGGGCGACGTAGACGGTGACCTCCACGGAGGTCGTGTACGCCGGCTTCGGCCGGAACGCGCTGGATGTGGCGTAGCCGAGGATCCGCTGTGAGGTTCCTGGGGATGCGGTCTCCGTGGCAACCATCAGCCGGTGCGGGCCGTCTTCAGGGTGGGAGAGCAGCCAAGGGCGGCGCTCTTCCGCAGTGAAGGCAGCCGTGTCGAATGTGATGGGCGTCTCACGAACGTAGTGGTTGTAGATGTCGGTGAGGGCTACGAGATCACTGTCGACTCCCGGCCTGACCTGCACCTCTGTACGTTCCGGCGGCATCGGTCCTCCTCGTGTGGCCGCGCAGGATACTGCATGATCAGAAAAATAGCGGGGTCGGTTGGGAATTCTGTCCTGATTCCAGTCGTTGTTTCCATCGGATGCAGGGCACCCGAGGAGAGTGCCCAGCGTCTAAGGACCACCCGCTGACCTCACCATCGCAAGGGAGCACGCATGGCAACCCGTGCCGTCGCCCGTCGTCAGTCCGCCACCGGCCGGACCGACACGGCAAGCAGTGTTCGCACCCATGGCGGCGAGATCGCCGACCGCGACCTGGTCGGCATGTATCTCGACGAGATCGCGCGTACACCGCTGCTCGACGCCGCCAAGGAAGTCGAGCTGTCCCAGATCATCGAGGCCGGAGTCTTCGCCCAGCAGCTTCTCGACGGGTACGAGGAGTCGAAGGCGGACGCCAGCCGTGACGAGCTCGAGGCCCTGGTCGCCGACAGCGAGCGGGCCAAGGATGTCTTCATCCGGTCCAACCTCCGTCTGGTCGTCGCCGTGGCCCGCCGCTACCCCCGTAGCGGTCTCCCGCTCCTCGACCTGATCCAGGAGGGCAACGCCGGCCTGGTGCGCGCTGTCGAGAAGTTCGACTACCGCAAGGGCTTCAAGTTCTCGACGTACGCGACCTGGTGGATCCGGCAGGCGATCACCCGCTCCATCGCGGACCAGTCGCGCACCATCCGGCTGCCCGTCCACCTGGTGGAGGAGCTGGGCCGGATCCGCCGGGTGCAGCGCGAGTTCAACCGCGAGCACGGCCGTGACCCGGAGCCGGCGGAGATCGCCGCCGAGCTCGCCTCCACGCCCGAGCGCGTGACGGACGTGCTGGACTGGGCCCGCGACCCGGTCTCCCTGAACATGTCGGTGGACGACGACGGCGACACCCAGTTCGGCGACCTCCTCGAGGACACCTCCGCGGTGTCCCCGGAGCAGTCCGTGCTGACCCTGCTGCGCAGCGAGGAGCTCGACGACCTGATCGGCCGCCTCGACCAGCGCACCGCCTCCATCATCAAGATGCGGTACGGCATCGAGGACGGCCGGGAGCGCACGCTGACCGAGGTCGGCAAGGAGCACGGCCTGACGCGGGAGCGGATCCGTCAGATCGAAAAGCACGCGCTGCTGGAGCTGAAGAAGCTGGCGAGGGACACCGGGTTCGACGCGGCGGCGTGACGCGCCGTGGCGCTCAAAACCCGTTGCTCCCACGGTCGGCGGTGGTCCTGGCCGTCGGCGGGGCGCGGCGCCGGGAGGCGCGCGACCGCCGGCGGCCGCGTACGCCGGGTGGCGAAAGACCGCGCAAACATGGCGTTGTAACGCCGCTTCAACCGGCGGAGCACCGGGAACAAGACTTCCGGGCCCAGGAGTTCGAGTCGTCGGGCCAGGCTGTCACCGCAAGGTCCACCGAACCTCTGCCCTCAGACCGGCCGCCCCACAGAGCCAAGTCCCGCCGCAATCCCCCCGGCGCCGGGACTCTCCGAGAGCCGGGCTTCGGCGCCCTCCCCCCGGGTGCCGAGGTCCGGCTCGTCTTCTCGCCGGGGCCGAGCACGCTGGATCGGCGGGCCACCCCGTACCTGAACACCGGGGTGGCCCGCCAGATGGCAGATTCTGTCACATGGGCATAGCCTGCCGAACGTGAGCAGCCCCACCCCTCCCTCTCCGACGGCGCGGACCGTCTCCCTCACCGAGCGACGCAAGGCCGCGACCCGGATGGACATCGCCCGCGCGGCTGCCGGGCTCTTCGTCAGAGACGGCCTGCGGGCCACCCGGGCCGAGGACATCGCCCAGGCCGCCGGCATCGCCCCGCGCACCTTCTACCGCTACTTCGCGACCAAGGAGGAGGCCGTCGCCCCGCTCTACGCGGCGGGCGCCCAACTCTGGGCGGAGGCCGTACGGGAGGCTCCCGCCGACCTGTCCGTGGTGCGGGCCCTGGAACACGCGGTCCGCGACACGCTGACGCCGGGCGGCGCGGTGTCGGCGGCGTCCTGGGAGTGGGTGCGTGTCCTGATCCGCCTGGCGGAGACGAGCCCGGGCCTGCGGAAGGTGTGGGCGGAGGTGTGCCAGGCGGGGGAGCGCACGCTGGCGGAGGTGCTGAGGGAACGACGGGGGCTGGTCGCACAGGGTGACGACAACGTTGCCGAGGGTCCCGCCCCGGCTTCCGCCCCTGTTCCCGTCCCCGCCCCCACGCACGCCCCCGCCCCCGCCCCCGACCTGCGCTTCACCGCCGCCGTGGCCAGTGCCGCCGTACGCACGGCGGTCGAGGTGTGGGCCGCGGGAGACGCCCCGGCTTCCGGACCCGACGGTCCGGTGGAGCTGGCGCTGCGTAACCTCGGGGCGCTGGGGGAGTTCCCGTGGGAAGGCGGGCGAGGGCGCCCGAGCTGACACGATCGCCGAATCAGGCACCCGCCGCCCGAGACAACCGGCCACCCAACTCCCTGACGCTGCGCACCAGTTCCTCGGGCTCCTGCACGGTGAAGTCGATCCCGACCATCGCCAGCCGTACGGCCAGCCACTCCACGGCGTCCCCGACCGAACCCCGCAGCCGGCACCGCCCCTCGCCCAGCGGCTCGGGGGTCCCGAGCCAGCTGGGCACTTGGGCCGCGACGACCTCGGCCGGGGCGTCGAAGGTCACCGTGAAGGCGTACGTCTCCTGCCGTCCGTACATCGAGCGCCGCAGGTACTCGGCGGCGTTCCCCGTCGGCAGCTCCCGCGGGGCGAACCGCGCGCCGGTCGCGAAGGGGTCGCTGACCCGGTCGACGCGGAACGTGCGCCAGTCGGCCCGGTCGAGGTCGTAGGCGACGAGGTACCAGCGCCGCCCGGTGGAAACCAGCCGGTACGGCTCGACCTGGCGCCGCGACTCGGTGCCGTCCTTCGCGCGGTAGGCGAACCGCAGCCGCTCCCGCCCGGCCACCGTCGAGGCCATCACGGTCAGCGTCTCGGGCGCGATGCTCGCCCCGTCGCCGCTGGTCAGCGGGGTGGTGGCGGCCTGGAGGGTGGAGACGCGGTGGCGCAGCCGGGACGGCAGCACCTGTTCCAGTTTGGCCAGCGCGCGCACGGACGCCTCGTCCACGCCCTCGACCGCATGCCCGGCGCCGGCCCGCAGGCCGACCGCGATGGCCACCGCCTCCTCGTCGTCGAGGACGAGCGGGGGCATCGCCTTGCCCGCGACGAGCCGGTAGCCGCCGTCGGCGCCCATGGTGGCCTGCACGGGATAGCCGAGCTCCCGCAGCCGGTCGATGTCCCGCCGGACGGTACGGCGGGACACCCCGAGGCGCTCGGAAAGCTCACCGCCGGGCCATTCGCGGGGTGTCTGGAGGAGGGAGAGGAGGGTGAGGAGCCGGGCCGGAGTGTCCGTCGTCATGCATCCGAGGATGCCCCACAAGTAGGACATGATCTGACCTAGTGCGGTCATAGCTTGGCGACATGACCTCCACCGAGCCCACCCTCAGCGCGGCGGGCGACCGGCGCCGCTGGTTCGCCCTCGCCATCGTGATGACCGCGGCCTTCATGGACCTCGTCGACGTCACGATCGTCAACATCGCCATCCCGTCGATCCAGGGAGAGGCCGGCGCCTCCGACAGCCAGATCCAGTGGATAACGGCGGGATACGCGCTCGCCTTCGCCGCCGGCCTGATCACCGGCGGGCGGCTCGGCGACATCCACGGTCGCAAGCGGGTGTTCCTGGTCGGCATCGGCGGCTTCACCCTCGCCTCCGCGCTGTGCGGCTTCGCCGTGAACCCGGAGATGCTGGTCGCCTCCCGGATCCTCCAGGGCGGCATGGCGGCGCTGATGGTGCCGCAGGTTTTGTCGATCGTGCACGCCACCTTCCCGGCGCACGAGCGGGGCAAGGTGTTCGGCCTCTTCGGGGCGATCGTGGGGCTGGGGGCCGTCTCCGGTCCCCTGCTCGGCGCGCTGCTGACCGAGTGGAACCTGTTCGGTCTCGAGTGGCGGCCCATCTTCCTGATCAACCTGCCGGTCGGCATCGCGGGCCTGATCCTCGGCCGCCGTTTCATCACCGAGTCCAAGGCGCCGAAGGCGCTGAAGCTGGACCTCGTCGGTGTCGCCCTCGTCACCCTCGGCATGCTGATGCTCGTCTACCCGCTCACCCGCGGGCGTGAGCTGGACTGGCCGCTGTGGGGGCACCTCTCGATGGCCGGCTCGCTCGTCGTGTTCGGCGCGCTGGTGGCGTACGAGAGGCGCAAGACGGCGCGTGACGGCTCCCCGCTGATCGAGCTGTCCCTGTTCAAGGTGAAGAGCTTCGCCGCCGGCATCGCGGTGCAGACCGTCTTCGGGATCGGACTCGGCGTCTTCTTCCTGGTGTGGACGCTCTACATGCAGATCGGCCTGGGCTGGAGCCCTCTGCGGGCCGGGCTGACCGGCGTGCCGTTCTCGATCGCCGTGTCCACGGCGGCCGGGCTGTCGGTGCAGAAGCTGGTCCCGCGCTTCGGCCGCAAGGTGCTCCAGGCGGGCGCGCTGGCGATGGCGGCGGGCGTCGCGCTCTACATCTGGGAGTCCGAGCGCTACGGCCTGGGCATCGCCTCCTGGCAGATGGCACTCCCGCTGGTCGTGATGGGCGTGGGGATGGGCCTGATCGTCGCCCCGCTGACGGACGCGATCCTGTCGGAGGTCCCGCGCGAGCACTCGGGTTCCGCGTCGGGACTCCTCAACACCGTGCAGCAGATGGGGTACGCGCTGGGGCTCGGCCTGGTGTCGGTGGTCTTCTACGGCGAGATCGGCGACGGTCTGCTGCCGCCCCGGCTGGGTCCGGCCTTCGTGGACGCCTTCCAGAACGCCCTGGGGTGGGTGGCCGCGGTGATGGGCGCGATCTTCCTGCTGATGTTCGCGCTGCCGCGGCGGCCGGCGCAGCACGCGGAGGGGGTCGACTCGGAGGAACTGCGGGTGGAGGACCGCAAGGAGCCCGCACTCGTGTCCTGAACCCTCGTGTCCTTGAACCCTCGGGTTCAGAACCGCGTCCGGAACACCGCGTCCGGAACACCGCGTCCGGAACTCCGTGTCCGGAACGCCGCGTCCGGAACTCCGTGTCCGGAACGCCGCGTCCGGAACTCCGTGTCCGGAACGCCGCGTCCGGAACTCCGTGTCCCGAGTCTCGGCTCTGTAGCACGGGAAGGGCCCGGCACCTGACCAGGTGCCGGGCCCCTTTCTGTGTGGGGGACCCGACCAGGCCCCGAGCCGGAGGTGCCCCTGACCTGGTCCTGAGGTGCCCCTGCCCCGGTCCTGAGGTGGCCCTCACCCGATCCCGGATGACGACCCGGCGGACCCGATCCGGGCATGAACGGAAATCCGTTCATGCCCGGATCGGGTCCGAACCTGTTTACTTTCCGGACATCCGGGCGTACCCTCCCAGCGAAACCACAAGCTCGGGCACAGGTCGGAGGCGAACGGGCATGTACGCACCGGAGCGGCAGCAGGAGATTCTCCGGCTCGCCCGTGACGGCGGCCGCGTGGACGTCGTGTCGTTGGCCGAGGAGTTCCAGGTCACGGCGGAGACCATCCGCCGGGACCTGAAGGCCCTCGACCGCGCCGGTCTCCTCCGCCGTGTGCACGGCGGTGCCATCCCGGCCGGGCGCCTCGACTTCGAGCCGGACCTCGCCGAGCGCGAGACGACCGCGGCCGACGAGAAGGACCACATCGCCAAGGCGGCCCTCGCGGAACTGCCGACCGAGGGCACGATGATCCTCGACGCCGGCACGACGGTGGCGCGGCTGGCCGGCGCGATCCCCCTGGAGGCGGAGCTCACCGTCGTCACGCACTCCCTGCCGATCGCCGCCCGCCTCGCGGACCACCCGGGCATGCAGCTCCACCTCGTCGGAGGGCGGGTACGGCACCGTACCCGCGCCGCCGTGGACGCCTGGGCGCTGCGGGCGTACGGCGAGATCCGGGCCGACGTCCTCTTCGTCGCCGCCAACGGCTTCTCGACCGGTCACGGTCTGACCACCCCCGACCTCGCCGAGGCCGCGGTGAAGCGCGCGGCGATGGCCGCGGCCCGCCGGGTGGTGCTGCTCGCCGACTCCTCCAAGCACGGCCAGGAGCACTTCGCCCGCTTCGGCGACCTGAGCGACGTGGACCTGCTGATCACCGACAGCGGGCTGAGCCCCGAAGACACCGCCGCCATCGAGCGCGGCGGCACGGAAGTAGTGCGCGCATGATCCTCACCGTCACCCCCAACCCGTCCCTGGACCGCACCTACGAGGTCCCCTTGCTGGAGCGCGGCGAGGTCATCCGCGCCACCGGCGAACGCATGGACCCCGGTGGCAAGGGCGTGAACGTCTCGCGGGCCGTCTCGGCCGCCGGACAGCGCACGGTCGCGGTGCTGCCGCTGGGCGGGGCGCCGGGCGCGCTCGTCGCCGACCTGCTCGACGCGCAGGGCATCGAGGTCGCACCGGTCCCGGTGGCCGGGGCCACCCGGTCGAACATCGCGCTCGCGGAGTCGGACGGCGTCCTCACGAAGATCAACGCGCCGGGCCCCGAGCTGTCGGTGGCGGAACAGGAACTGCTCCTGGAGACGGTGCGCAAGCAGTCGCGCGACGCGTCCTGGATCGCCTGCTGCGGAAGCCTGCCCCGCGGGCTCGCCCCGTCCTGGTACGCGGAGCTCGTCGCCCGGGCGCACGCCGCCGGCACGCGCATCGCGCTGGACACCTCCGGGCCCGCGCTCCTGGAGGCACTGCGCGAGCGGCCCGACGTGGTGAAGCCGAACGCCGAGGAACTCGCGGAAGCCGTCGGGCGGCCCCTGGCCACGGTGGGCGACGCGGTGAAGGCCGCCGAGGAACTGCGTGAGCGGGGCGCGCGAGCCGTCCTCGCGAGCCTGGGCGCCGACGGACAGCTGCTCGTCGACGACGCCGGCGCCTGGTTCGGCAGCGCGCACGTGGCCGCCGTACGCAGCAACGTGGGCGCGGGCGACTCCTCCCTCGCCGGCTTCCTCATCGCCGGCGGCAGCGGCCCCGAGGCCCTCGCCTCCGCGGTCGCCCACGGCGCGGCCGCCGTCCAGCTGCCCGGCAGCGTGATGCCGACACCGGGTGACCTGGACCCGGCCGCGGTGACGGTCACGTCGGACGTGCCGGTGGACCGCGTGCTGAAGGAGCCGGTGTCATGAACGACCTGAGGTCCTCCACGACGGTGGCGGCACCGGCTACACCCGATGGACCGGCCGCGCGCGGACCCGCCGCCGGCGGACCGGCCCCGGGGCGGCGAGACTCCCCGTTACTCGCCGCCGCCGGCCGACCCGCCGCCCGGAGGAGGCGGGCACTCCCCGGCCCGGCCTCCTCCACCAGCCCCACAGCCCCCCACTGCACCCCCGTCCCCCGTTGCGCCCACCACACCCCCCGGGCGATACGCGTGCGAAGGAGCCCGCGATGAGCGACATGATCACCGCGGACCTGGTCGATCTCGACCTGTCCGCCGACACCAAGGAAGCGGCGGCACGTGCCCTCGCCGAGCGCATGGTCGCCCTGGGCCGGGTGACCGACCTGGAGGGCTTCCTCGCCGACGTCGCCGCCCGCGAGGCCCAGATGCCGACCGGCCTCGACGGCGGCATCGGCATCCCGCACTGCCGCAGCGAGCACGTGACCGAGCCGACGCTCGCCTTCGGACGCAGCTCCGCCGGCATCGACTTCGGCGCGGCCGACGGCCCGGCCGACCTGATCTTCCTGATCGCCGCACCGGCGGGCGCCGACGACGCCCACCTGACGATCCTGTCGTCGCTGGCCCGGCAGCTGATGAACGCCGAGTTCACCGACGCGCTGCGGTCGGTCGGCGACGCGGCGGCCGCGGCCGCGCTGATCCGCGGGGAAGAGCCCGCGGCCGCCGGTTCCGAAGAGCCCGCGGCCGCCGGTTTCGAAGACTCCGCTGTGGCGTCGGCGGCGGCCTCCGCCGACGCCACAGCGGGCAGCGAGGCGGAGCCTGACGCGGAGCGCCCGTTCCGCATCGTCGCCGTCACCTCCTGCCCCACCGGCATCGCCCACACCTACATGGCGGCCGAGTCGCTGGAGAACGCGGGCCGTGAGGCGGGCGTCGAGCTCGTCGTCGAGACCCAGGGCTCGGCCGGTTTCACCCGGCTCGACCCGGCGGTGATCGCGGCGGCGGACGGCGTGATCTTCGCCCACGACGTGCCCGTACGGGAGAAGGACCGCTTCGCCGGGAAGCCCACGGTCGACGTCGGCGTGAAGGCCGGCATCAACAAGCCCGCCGCACTGATCGCCGACGTGCGCGGCAAGGCCGAGCGCGGTGAGGTCACCGCGGGCGCCCAGGGCGGTACGCCGGTCGAGCGGGCCGGCGAGTCCGGCGACAGCTACGGCACCAAGCTCCGCAAGTGGCTGATGACCGGCGTCAGTTACATGGTCCCGTTCGTCGCCGCGGGCGGTCTGCTGATCGCGCTCGGCTTCGCGATCGGCGGCTGGGAGATCAACAAGGCGCCCTCGGTCATGGAGCACTTCTCCTGGACCCAGATCGACAGCTGGGCGGCCCTGCTGTTCCAGATCGGCGGAGTCGCCTTCGGGTTCCTCATCCCGGTCCTGGCCGGCTACATCGCGTACGGCATGGCGGACCGCCCCGGTCTCGTCCCCGGCTTCGTCGGCGGCATGATCGCCTCCAACATCGCCGCCGGCTTCCTCGGCGGTCTGGTCGCCGGTCTGCTGGCGGGCGGCGTCGTCCTCGCGATCCAGCGGATCAGGATCCCGCCGGTGCTGCGCGGCATCATGCCGGTGGTGGTGATCCCGCTGATCTCCTCCATCGTCGTCGGCTTCCTGATGTTCGTCGTGGTCGGCAAGCCCATCGCCGAGGCCCAGAAGGGCATGACGGACTGGCTCTCCGGCCTCTCCGGCACCAACGCCGTCCTGCTCGGCGTCCTGCTCGGCCTGATGATGTGCTTCGACCTCGGCGGACCGGTCAACAAGGTCGCCTACGCCTTCGCCACGGCCGGCATCGCCGCCCAGAACCCCAGCGACTCCGCGATGAAGGTAATGGCCGCCGTGATGGCCGCGGGCATGGTCCCGCCGCTGGCCATGGCGCTGGCGACCACGGTGCGCAAGAAGCTCTTCACGCCGACCGAGCGTGAGAACGGCAAGGCCGCCTGGGTCCTGGGAGCCTCCTTCATCTCCGAGGGCGCGATCCCGTTCGCCGCGGCCGACCCGCTGCGTGTCATCCCGGCCTCCATGGCGGGCGGCGCGGTCACCGGCGCCCTGTCGATGTCGTTCGGCGCCACCCTGCGCGCCCCGCACGGCGGCATCTTCGTGGTCCCGCTGATCGGCAGCCCCTTCCTCTACCTGCTCGCCATCGCGGCGGGTGTGTGCGTCACCACGGCGCTGGTCGTCGTACTGAAGAGCATGCGCAAGCCGGCCCTCGGGGCCGCGACCGCGGAGGCGGCCGAGGGCCCGTCGCCGGCGGCGGAGAAGAAGCAGCCGGTGGCCGCCTAGCCCTTTGGGCAGCCGTGAGTTGTTCACGGCACATGCGAGATACGTCACGGTCCGGGGCTTCGGTCCCGGACCGTGGTGTCTACTGGAACGCATGCCTGAGCACGTCTCGGTCTACCAGTGGCTTGGTATGACCTTCCTCGTCCTGGTGGCCGTCGCATGGACCGTCGGCCTGGTCTTCATGCTGCGCCGCGGCCGTGGCGAGGCCGCCCTGTGGCGCGCACACACCCTGTCCGCGCTGCCGCACCAGCGGGTCGGCCCGCAGCGGGAGTCCGTCGAGCTGACCCCGGCGGAAGCGGACGCCTTCGCCGGCCTGGTACGGCGGCTCGGCCGCTGACCCGCCGAGGCGAGCACCCGTCCGTTCAGGACACCTGCGCGGCCCGCCGCTCCATCGCGTCCCTGGCCGCGTCCTCGCTCGCGTACACCTCGCACATGTGCCGTCCGTCCGGCGTCGCGGTGTGCTCGACCTCCCAGAGGGAGACCTCCGCGCCGTCCCGCAGCAGGAAAGCGTGCTCGTAGAGCGAGAAGCACAGCCGGGCGCGGCCCGCTCGGCCCGGGCGCCCGAAGGCCTGGGTGATCTGGTGCGCGAACGCCTCGGTCAGCAGCGCGGCCGTCTCCGCGTCCGGCCGGTCCGCGTTCTCCGCCCGGCGCAGCAGCCGACGCGCGTGATCCGCTGAGTCGTCGGGCACATACGCGTGCCGCGGCCCGGGGACCGGCGAGAGCTGGACCGTCACCGGCAGCTCGAAGTCCGGCGCTTCCGCAGGCAGCGGCAGCCGCGCGGTGGCGGCCCGCAGCTCCTCCTCGTCGACATACACCTCGTGCTGCGGGGCGCTGCCCGGCGCGGTGTTGTGGACGAGCTCCCACAGCGTGATCGCCGAGCCGTCGACGAGCAGCCAGGAGTGCCGGTACGTCTCCCGGTGCAGGCCCGCGCTGTGGTGCGCGGAGTGCAGCGAGCCGTCGTGCGCCAGCGCGCAGTCCAGACGCCCTATCGTCTCGTCGGGCAGTTCGAAGGAGTTCAGGGCACGGCCGAGGAGCCGCGCGAGATGCTCCTCCGGAGACTCGGGCGACTCGGGTGGTTCGTACGCTGCCGTCTCGTACGGAACGCTCAAGGTTTCTCCCGGCGTTGCTGCATGTCACCTTGTGGGTGCATACCGTAGCCCCTCGGTCGGACATCATGTCCGGGAACCGAGAAAACGTACGCCCGGAAAACGGCCGGGCCGCGGGGAAAGTTCCCACGCGGCCCGAGCATGCGTCAAAAAGCGCCGGTCAGACGGCACTTGAGCACCGTCCGGCGATCACGTCGCGCTGCCCGCGGTCCACTGACTCCACGCCATGTTCCAGCCGTTCAACCCGTTGTCGGGCGACACCGTCTTGTCGGGGGAGTTCCTGACGACCACGACGTCGCCCGGGATCGAGTTGTCGTAGAACCACTTGGCCGGCGTGGCCCCCTGCGCGCCCCGCACGTCCTGGAGCCCGACGCAGCCGTGGCTGGTGCCCTCCCGGCCGAAGGGCGGGTTGCCCTTGTTGTACCAGTAGTTGCCGTGGAGGAACGTGCCCGACGTGGTCAGCCGCATCGCGTGCGGGACGTCCGGGATGTCGTACGCGTTGTCCAGGCCGACCGTCCTGCTGTCCATCCGCAGCTTCGTGAACTTCTCGGAGATCACCATCTGCCCGTTGTACGTCGTGAACTCGGCGCTGCCCGCCGAGATCGGGATCGACCTGAGCGTCCGGCCGTCCCGTACGACGGTCATGGTCTGCGTGTTCACGTCGACCGTGGAGACCTGCGAGCGCCCGACCGTGAAGCTGACCGTCTTCTGCTGCACGCCGTAGACGCCCTTCGCGCCCTCGACGCCGTCCAGGTCGATCCGCAGCGTGACCTTGGAACCGGTCTTCCAGTACTCCTCGGGCCTGAAGTCGAGCCGCTGCGCCCCGAACCAGTGGCCGACCACCTTCTGCCCGCTGCTCGACGACACCGTGATGTGCGACTGCACGGCCTTCTTGTCGTCGATCGCCTTGTCGAAGTTGAACGACACCGGCATCCCGGCGCCGACCGTGGCCCCGCCGTCCGGCGTGTACGTCCCGATGAAGCTGTTCGCCTTGCTCACCGTGGTGAAGGCCGAGTCGGCGGCCGCGGTACGCCCGTTCGCGTCCTTCGCCCTCGCCGTTATCTCGTACTTCGTCCCGCGCTCCAGCTGCTCCCTCGGCTTCCAGCTGCCACCGTCGGCGGACATCGCCCCCGGTACGGCGGTCCCCGCGCCCACCACCGTCATCTTCACGTCCGTCAGCTTCCCGTCGCTGACCTTCACGCCGGTGGTGTTGATCGACGCACCGGTCGAGCCGTCCTCGGCCGAGATGGCGATCTTCGCCGCCGAGTTGTCGGTGGAGTCGCCGCCGCTCTCGTCCCCGTTCTTGGTGTCGGCGCCACTTCCGCAGGCGCCGAGGGTGAGGGCGCCGACCATCAGGGCGGCACAGGCCCCGATTACGCGCCGCGCTGCTTTGTCCGGCGTTGTCACGAGCTGCTCCAGGTTCAGGGGTCGTTGTGCGGTCCGCTCCGGTGCGTGGAGAAAGAGGGGACCGGCCGAGGGCCGGGTTCCCAACGAACGCCGTGAACGCCATCACGTGACAGAAACGGCACATTTTCGCGTCAGTGTTCCCCGTACAGCTCCTCGTAGGACGGCCACGCTCCGCCCGGCCCCTCCACCGGCTCGGCGGCCCGCACGGCGCGCACGATCGCGCGGGTCACGACGTCCGCGCTCGCCGCGAGGATCTCGTTCAGGGCCAGGGGGCTCCCGGCGTCGAGCGGGCGGGCCCCGGTCGCCAGCGCGAACACCGTGTCCCCGTCGTGGAGCAGGTGCACCGGCCGTACGGCGCGCGCGATGCCGTCGTGCGCGGTGCCGGCCACCTTCTGCGCCTGCGCCTTCGACAGGTCCGCGTCGGTGGCGACCACCGCGAGCGTGGTGTTGAGCGGTGGCGGCGCGTTCCTCGCCGCGACCTCCGCGAGGCGCCGCCGCGCCGCGTCGTGGACCGGCGGCTCCGGGTAAGCCACCCGCCCCTGGAACAACTCCCCGTACAGCACCCCCGTCTCCGGATCCGTCACCGATCCCGCCGCGTTGGCCACCACCAGCGCGGCCACCGTGATCCCCGAGCCGAGGACGACGCTCGCGGTGCCCACGCCGCCCTTCATCAGCCCCACCGCGGCGCCGGTGCCCGCGCCCACGCATCCCTCCCGCACCCGAACGCCAGGTTGGCTCGAAGCCGCCGCCTCGACCGCGGCCCGGCCGGTCGCCGCGTCCGGCCTGGCCCGGAAGTCACCGCCCCGCCCCAGGTCGAAGACACAGGCCGCGGGCACCACCGGCACCACGTGGGAGGGGTCCGCCCCCACCCGCACCCCGCGCCCCTGGTCCTCCAGCCAGGCCATCACCCCCGTCGCCGCGTCGAGCCCGTACGCACTGCCACCGGTCAGCACGACGGCGTCGACCTTCTGCACCACGTTGCGCGGATCGAGGGCGTCGGTCTCCTTGGTGCCGGGGCCGCCACCCCGCACGTCCACGGCGGCCACCGCGCCGCCCTCGGGAGCGAGCACGACCGTGGTTCCGGTGAGCCACCCGTCACCGGTGCGTGTGGCATGCCCCACCCGCACCCCGGCCACGTCCGTCAAAGCGTCGACTGTCATGGGGCAAGTGTCGTCCAGGAGCCGGCTCCGTCCCGGTACGCCGGGCGGTCGGGGCCCTTGAGCACCACGGCGGGGGTGTCACGCACCAGGGCCGTACCCTGGACGCATGACCACCGCCCCCGAGCCCGAGCCGCGCGAGCCGAAGCCCGCGTTGGTCTTCGACGATCCGCTGGACCAGCAGTCCTCGGACGACACGGACCGAGGGTGGGGCGAGCGCTCCGGCACCGACAGCGCAGCCGACCTCAAGCGCTTCCTCGACGAGAAGCCGCCCCACCACCTGTGAGCCGGGCGGGCCGCCGCCCGGCCCGTCGACCACCGCTACGGCTCGTCGTGGCCCGACCCGCGCTGCCGCTGCTGCGCGACCAGCGTGTCTCGGATCTCCTTGAGCACCTCCAGCTCGGTCACCTCCATCACCTCTTGCGCGCCCTCCTTCGCCTTCCTGCGGGCCTCCATCCGGGCCAGGTACTTCGCCATGGGCAGGACCATCAGGAAGTAGACGACGGCCGCGGTGATCACGAAGGTCAGCGTGGCGCCGAGGACCGAGCCCCACAGGATCCGGATGCCCTCCTCGCCCTGGCAGTTGTCGCTCAGGCAGGAGTCGTAGGTGTCCAGGTTCTTGGTGCCGATCGCTCCGACCAGCGGGTTGATGAGCCCCTTCACCACCGAGTTGACGATGTTGGTGAAGGCGGCGCCGATGACTACCGCCACTGCCAGATCGACAACGTTCCCGCGCATCAGGAAGGCCTTGAAGCCCTCCCAGACACTCGGCTGCTTCTCGCTCACTTGGGGGACTCTCCTCGCATGCACAGTTTGTGGAACGAACAGCTCCGCAACCTACGTCAGGGCGAGGCGACCCTGTCCAATGGGGGCGCTCCAACGAGGGACTTGACGGGGATGCGCGCGCCGCCGCAACCGCGTGGCTCAACACAGCGTCACCGCCAGCCGGGCCGTGGCGCTCGCACCGGCCAAATTCGCCGCGGTGGCACGCGGCACCGACAGCACGACCAGCGCCCCGGCCTCGGTCGCGTCGGCCGCCGGCTCCGGCACCTTCGTCACCCGCGCCCCACGCGCGACGACACGAGCTTCGCCGCCCGACGCCGTCTCCTCGGCGGCGATGACGTCCACCCGGTCACCGGGCCGCAGCAGCCGGACGGTGGCCCCGTCGGCGATCCGCACCGGTGCGGTCACGGTCCGGACGGCTCGGTGCTCCCCGGCGGGATCCGCCGCCGGATGTCCGCGGGGGCGCTCCGCGTCACCGGGGCCCGCCGCCACGAGCGCGGCCGCGGTGACGGCGAGACCGACCGCCACGGCTCGCCTCCGGTGCCGTACGAGCCGTTGCAGCCGACCGCGACCGCCGCGGACCCGAACGGGGGCGAAGTGCGGCACCTCGCACGTCGGAGGGGCGTCCGTGCCGAGCGGGCGCGGAGGCCGGAGAGAAGCGGAGAGGGTGGGGGAGGGGGAGAGCGACGGGAAAGGAGAGGGTGACGGGGAAGGGGCGAGGGGCATGGGCACGGGACCACCACCTGGGACGAGGAATCGGCTTGCGATGCCACGATGAGGCTTCGCGCCGATCTCCGCAGAGGCTGGTGGACTACTGCCGGGTTGTGGACAACCCCCTCACCCGAACGGAAAGCTCCGAACGGAAAGCTCCGAACCGATGCGGCCGAACCGATGCGGCCGAACCGTCGCGGCCGAACCGACGCGGCAGGGGCCCCGCCCCGCTAGGGCAGCACGATCCCCGGATCCATCCCGCCCAACGCGTTCGTGCACAGGCAGTCCCGCTCCTCGCCCGACGGCAGCGCGGCCACCGCGTCGAACAGCACGCCCCGCAGGCGGCCCACGTTGGCGGCGAACACCCGCAGTACCTCGTCGTGCGAGACGCCCTCACCGGTCTCGGCGCCGGCGTCGAGGTCCGTGACCAGGGTCAACGACGTGTAGCAGAGCTCGAGTTCACGGGCGAGAGCTGCTTCCGGGTGGCCGGTCATGCCCACCACCGACCAGCCCTGCGCCTGGTGCCACAACGATTCGGCACGGGTCGAGAAGCGCGGCCCCTCGATCACCACCAGCGTGCCGCCGTCCACCGGCTCCCAGTCCTGTCCACGGGCCGCCTTGAGCGCGGCCGCCCGCCCGGCCGGGCAGTAGGGGTCGGCCAGCGACACGTGTACCACGTTCGGCACCGTGCCGTCCGGCAGCGGCAGCCCGTCGAAGTACGTGCCCGCCCGGGTCTTCGTACGGTCGACCAGCTGGTCCGGCACCAGCAGCGTGCCCGGTCCGTGCTCGGGCCGCAGTCCGCCCACCGCGCACGGGCCGAGGACCTGGCGCACGCCGACCGACCTGAGCGCCCACAGGTTGGCGCGGTAGTTGATGCGGTGCGGCGGCAGATGGTGGCCGCGCCCGTGCCGGGGCAGGAAGGCGACCCGTCGGCCGGCGATCTCGCCGAGGAAGAGGGAGTCGCTGGGCGGCCCGTAGGGCGTGTCCACCTGGATCTCGGTCACGTCGTCCAGGAACGAGTAGAAGCCCGATCCACCGATTACGCCGATCTCTGCGTTCGCCATGACCAGCACACTAACCGGCGCCGTCCGGGCCCGGGGCCCGGGCACGGAAACAGCGCGGGCTCCCGAGGCGGAGCCGGGGACGGCGGAAACCCCGCCGTCGGATGACGGCAGGGTTCCGTGTGTACGTCTGGTGCGGCCTTACGCGGCCGAGGTGCTGCTGGACGAGCTGCTCGTGCTCGACGACGAGGTGCTCGTGCTCGACGACTTCGAGTCCGAGGACGACTTCGAGTCCGAGGACGACGTCGAGGTGGACTTCGAGTCCGACGACGACTTCCCGGCCGACGCCGGGGAGCTGCTCGACGAGGAGCCGCGGCTGTCGTTGCGGTAGAAGCCGGAGCCCTTGAAGACAATGCCGACCGCGGAGAACACCTTCTTCAGGCGGCCATTGCAGCTGGGGCACTCGGTCAGGGCGTCGTCAGTGAACTTCTGCACCGCCTCGAGGCCCTCGCCGCACTCGGTGCACTGGTACTGATAGGTGGGCACTGTCTTCCTCCTGGCACTCTCACTCAATGAGTGCTAACGAGGGTCCATAGTGACGTATTCCCGAGGATCAGTCCACTGCCACCGGGCTGCGGTGACCCACGCCACGTGCGACGGTCCGGCTGCGGGGCCGCGCCGAGAGCCGTGAACGCAGGGCCAGCACGGTCGCCAGCGCGAGCAGCGTGCCCCCCATCGGCACCAGGAACCCGGCACCCTCGCGGAAGCGGTCCTCCAGCTGGCCGGCGACCGTGACGGCCGCGGCCTGCCCGAGCGCGACCGCTCCGGTCAGCCAGGTGAAGGCCTCGGTGCGGGCGCCGGCCGGGACCAGGTCCTCGACCAGGGTGTAGCCGGTGATCAGGGCGGGCGCGATGCACATGCCGACGAGCAGGCCGAGGCCGGCCAGGACGAGCACCGAGTCGGCGGCCCACAGGCCGGAGGCGGTCAGGGCCAGGGCGGCGTAGGCGACGACCAGGCGCCGGCGGGGGGCGGCTTTCCAGGCGATGGCTCCGCAGACCAGGCCGGAGAGCATGTTGCCCGCGGCGAAGGTGCCGTAGAGGACACCGTTCAGGCCCGGCTCGCCGATCGACTCGGAGAACGCGGCCAGCGAGACCTGCATGCCGCCGAAGACGGCACCGATGCCGAGGAAGGCCACGATCAGGACCCGGACGCCGGGGACGTGGAGCGCGGAAGCGTGCTCCACGCGTGCGTGCCCGTCGACGGTGACCGACGGCTGGGTGCTCTTCTGCGCGGCGAACAGCAGGCCGCCGATCAGCGTCAGCGACGCCTCCGTCACCAGGCCCGCGGCCGGGTCGACGGCCGTGCACAGGGCGGTGGCCAGCAGCGGGCCGACGACGAAGGTGAACTCGTCGGTGACGGACTCGAACGCGGCCGCCGTGGGCATCAGCGGCGAGTCCTTGAGCTTCACGCCCCAGCGGGCGCGCACCATGGGGCCGACCTGGGGTGTCGAGGCACCCGTGGGCACGGCGGCGAGGAGCAGTCCCCACAGGGGGGCGTCGGCCAGTGCCAGCGCGGTCAGGGTCAGGCCCGACAGGGCGTGCACCAGGACGCCGGGGATCAGTACCGCGCGCTGCCCGTACCGGTCGGCCAGGCGGCCGCTGTAGGGCGCGAACAGGGCCATGGAGACACCGGTGACCGCGGCGGCGGCGCCGGCCGCCCCGTAGGAGCCGGTGGTGTGCTGCACCAGCAGCACGATGGACACCGTGAGCATCGCGAACGGCTGGCGTGCCGCGAAGCCGGGGAGCAGGAACGTCCAGGCGCCGCGGGTGCGCAGCAGTTGCCCGTAGCCGGGGCGGGAGGTGACCGTGGATGCCACGGCCCGTGCCTTTCTGCCGCCTGGTAGCGCGACCCGTTTCCGGCGGGGGCACCGAGAGCTGTCCTCTTGCGCCGACTGCGGTAGATGCCGGCGCCCACTGAGGGGGCGTCCCGGCCGCCATACGGTCGCGCCAGCACTGCGTCAGGCAGAGTTGGTTCGATCGGAATGCGCCTTCATCGTACAGGGGTCAACGCCTGGTGAGCCTGTGAAAACGAGCACCACAGATGCGTCTGCCTGCGATTGGCGCGGGATGAATCACACGAAACGTGTGTTCAACGGTGCGGATCGGTGTAGTCCGTGCCCAGCCATCCGGCCAGCTTGCCGCCCTGCCCCACCGCGCGAAGCCGTCGCTCGGCCGCGTCCCGGACGGGATCCGTGGCGACGACGAGGAGCTCGTCGCCCCGCCTCAGCACCGTGCTCGGCAGGGGGACGAACGATTTGTCATCCCGTACGACCAGGGTGACCGCGGAGCCCTTCGGCAGGCGCAGCTCGTTGACCTCGACGCCGTGCATCTTCGACCCGTCGGGGATCGCGACGGACAGCAGATGCCCGCGCAGCCGCTCCAGGGGCGCCGACTCGATGCCGAGGTCGGCGGCCTCGGCGGGGTCCTCGCCCAGGTGCAGCTTGCGGGCCAGCCACGGCAGGGTCGGTCCCTGGACGAGGGTGTAGACGACGACCAGGACGAAGACGATGTTGAAGATCCGGCGGCTGGCCTCGACGCCCTCCACCATCGGGATCGTCGCGAGGATGATGGGCACCGCGCCGCGCAGTCCGGCCCAGGACATGAGTGTCTGTTCCTGCCACGACACCCGGAACGGTGTGAGGCACACCACCACGCTCAGAGGGCGCGCCACCATCGTCAGCACCAGCCCGATGACCAGTGCGGGCAGGATGTCGTCGCCCAGCTCGTGCGGCGTGACCAGCAGTCCGAGCAGGACGAACATGCCGATCTGGGCGATCCAGCCGAGCCCGTCGGCGAACCCGCGGGTGGCGGGCCAGTGCGGCAGTTTGGCGTTGCCCATGACCATCGAGGCGAGGTAGACGGCGAGGAAGCCACTGCCGTGCGCCTGTGCTCCCGCCGCGTACGCCGTGACGGCGATGGCCATCACGGCGATCGGGTAGAGGCCGGAGGCGGGCAGGGCCACGTGCCTCAGGCCCCAGGCGCCCAGCCAGCCCACCGCGATGCCGATGGCGGCGCCGATGGCCAGTTCGAGAGCTATCTCACCGAGCAGCACGTACCAGTGCTCCACGGCGCCCGCGGTGGAGAAGGAGACCACCAGGATGACCACGGGGGCGTCGTTGAAGCCGGACTCGGCCTCCAGGGTGCCCGTCACGCGCGCGGGCAGGGGGATCTTCCGCAGGACGGAGAAGACCGCCGCGGCGTCCGTGGAGGACACCACCGCCCCGACGATGAGCGCCTGGCGCCATTCCAGGCCGATCAGATAGTGGGCGGCCGTGGCCGTGACTCCCACGCTCACCGAGACCCCGACCAGTGCCAGCGCGGAGGCGGACGGCAGGGCCGGTTTGATCTCCTTCCACTTCGTGCCGAGGCCACCCTCGGCCAGGATCACGACGAGGGCCGCGTATCCGATGACCTGGGTCAGTTCGGCGTTGTCGAAGTGGATGTCGCCGATGCCGTCCTGGCCCATGGCGACGCCGATCCCCAGGTACACGAGCAGGCTGGGGAGCCCGCTGCGCGAGGAGATCCGGACCGCTGCCACGGCGACGAGCAGGACGAGCGAGCAGACGAGCAGGAGCTGGTTGAGGTGGTGGACAGTCAGCGGCCGTTCCCTTCCCTGGCCCACGGGCATCACGCGCGCGTGGGCTCACGTACATAGGACACGAAGTGGCGGGGCTCCGCACCCAGGTACTTTGTTACCTTACCTAACTCTTGACGATTTCTTGACGCTTGCCAGGGCATGATCGAACGCCCGTCCGCGCTGGTTCCCGACTCCGCGTCAAGTGGCGTCAGGCCCTGCGCCTATGGTTGCTCCAGCGCTCAGTCAAAAGCACAGCCCGCCCTGCCGCTCGCGTTAGGACAGCAAGGACAGCGATGCCCCCCACCACCACCGCCTCATCGGGTCAGAAGCCCGGCAAGTCCGGCAGGAAGAAGGGGCGCAAAGCCCGACTGTTCGTTTTTGTCCTCGTGCTGGCCATCATCGGTGGCGTCGTGTACGGGGCGTACTGGTCCGTCAGTACCGTCCGTGCCTCCTTCCCGCAGACCGAGGGCACCATCAAGCTGGACGGCCTGTCGGGGCCCGTGGACGTCAAGCGTGACAGCTACGGCATCCCGCAGGTCTACGCCTCCTCCGACGAGGACCTGTTCATGGCGCAGGGCTTCGTCCAGGCGCAGGACCGGTTCTACGAGATGGACGTACGCCGTCACATGACCTCCGGGCGTCTGTCGGAGATGTTCGGCAAGGGCCAGGTCGACAAAGACGAGTTCCTGCGCACGCTGGGCTGGGACCGGATCGCCAAGGAGGAGTACGACAAGACGCTGTCGGCCTCCACCAAGAAGTACCTCCAGGCCTACGCCAAGGGGGTCAACGCCTACCTCCAGGGCAAGAGCGGCAAGGAGATCTCCCTGGAGTACGCGGCGCTCGGCTTCAAGAACGACTACAAGCCCCAGGCGTGGACCCCCGTCGACTCGGTGTCGTGGCTGAAGGCCATGGCGTGGGACCTGCGCGGCAACATGAAGGACGAGATCGACCGGGCCCTGATGACCAGCCGCCTCGGTCCCAAGCAGATCGCCGACCTGTACCCCGACTACCCCTACAGCCGCAACCAGACGATCGTGCAGCAGGGGCAGTACGACGAGCTCTCCGGGACCTTCGAGGGAAGCGGCGGCACGTCCACGGGTACAGGCACCGGCACCGGCACGGGTACGGGCACCGGCACCGGCACCGGCACGGGTACAGGCACAGGCACCGGCACGGCGGGCTCCGCGCTGGAGAGCCAGCTGTCGGGCCTCCAGGACGTCCTGGACGACGTCCCCACGGCCGTCGGCGTGAACGGCAACGGCATCGGCTCGAACTCGTGGGTCGTGGCCGGGAAGTACACCATCACCGGCAAGCCGCTGATGGCCAACGACCCGCACCTGTCGGCCTCGCTGCCGTCCGTCTGGTACCAGATGGGCCTGCACTGCCGGACCGTCTCCAGCAAGTGCCAGTACGACGTCACCGGCTACACCTTCGCGGGCATGCCAGGCGTGGTCATCGGCCACAACCAGAACATCTCCTGGGGGATGACCAACTCCGGCGTCGACGTCACCGACCTCTACCTGGAGAAGCTCTCCGGCGACGGCTACCTCTACGACGGCAAGGTGAAGCCCTTCACCAGCCGCGAGGAGACCATCAAGGTCGCCGGAGGGGCCCCCAAGAAGATCGTCGTCCGGGAGACCAACAACGGGCCCCTGCTGTCCGACCGCAACGACGAGCTGGTGAAGGTCGGCAAGAAGGCCACCGTCGACAGCGCCGCCCCCGACCGCGGCGACGGCTACGGCATCGCCCTGAGATGGACCGCTCTGGACCCGGGCACCTCCATGGACGCCGTCTTCGCGATGGGCAAGGCGGCCGACTGGAACGACTTCCGTGCGGCCGCGGCCCTGTTCGACGTGCCCTCGCAGAACCTCGTCTACGCCGACACCCAGAACCACATCGGCTACACGCTGCCCGGCAGGATCCCCACGCGCGCGGACGGCTTCGACGGTTCCATCCCGGCGCCCGGCTGGGACTCCAAGTACCGGTGGACCGGCTACATCAAGCAGGACGAGCTGCCCTACGAGTACGACCCGGCACGCGGCTACATCGTGACCGCGAACCAGGCCGTGATCGACAAGGACAAGTACCCCTACACGCTCACCACGGACTGGGGCTACGGCACCCGCAGCCAGCGGATCACCGACCTGATCGAGTCGAAGATCAAGGGTGGCGGCAAGATCTCCACCGACGACATGCGCCAGATGCAGCTGGACAACAGCAGCGAGATCGCCAAGCTGCTCGTGCCCAAGCTGCTGAAGATCAACCTGGACGACGCGGACGTCCGCGAGGCGCAGGAGCTCCTCGAGGGCTGGGACTACACCCAGGACGCCGACTCGGCGGCGGCCGCCTACTTCAACTCGGTCTGGCGCAACATCCTCAAGCTCGCCTTCGGCAACAAGCTGCCAAAGGAGCTGCGGGTCGAAGGCCAGTGCATCTACGTCGAACCGGTCAACACCACCGCCCCCGTCGACGAGACCGGCAAGGTGCGCGAGTGCGGCCAGCGCGACGCCGACCAGGCGCAGCCCGACGGCGGCGACCGCTGGTTCGAGGTGGTCCGCAACCTCATGAACGACGAGAAGAGCGACTGGTGGACGACGCCCAAGTCGGGCAACCGCCCGGGCGCCTACGAGAACCGCGACAAGCTGTTCGAGCGCGCCATGATCGACGCCCGCTGGGAGCTGACCGCCAAGCTCGGCAAGGACATCGACACCTGGAGCTGGGGCCGGCTGCACCGCCTGTTCCTGAAGAACCAGACGCTGGGCACCGAGGGCCCCGGGTTCCTGCAGTACATGCTCAACCGCGGCCCCTGGAAGCTCGGCGGCGGCGAGGCGGCGGTCAACGCGACCGGCTGGAACGCGGCCGGCGGCTACGACGTCGTCTGGGTGCCGTCCATGCGGATGGTGGTCAACCTCGGCGACCTCGACAAGTCGAAGTGGATCAACCTCAGCGGTGCCTCGGGGCACGCCTACAGCGCCCACTACGTCGACCAGACGGGCAAGTGGGTCAAGGGCGAACTGCTGGACTGGTCCTTCTCGAAGAAGGCGGTCGACGACAGCACGGTCGACTCGCTCGTCCTGGAGCCGTGAGCCGCTGACACCCGGCCCGACGCCACGGCCCTCCACGCACGCGTGGAGGGCCGTGGCGCGTTCAGGAGCCGTGCCGGAAGCGGCGCACACCCGACGGCGTCACGACCGCGTCCACCGGCCGGTCGTGGGCCTCCACGGGAACGCGCTCCACGACCTCGGAGCCGTACAGCAGCACCACCAGCGCCGGGTGCGCGTCCGCGCGCTCCAGGCGGGCCAGGACGCGGTCGTACGATCCGCCGCCGCGTCCCAGCCGCATGCCGCGGGCGTCGACCGCCAGGCCCGGCAGCAGCACGGCGTCGGCGGCGGTCACGGCGTCCGGCCCCAGGCGCTCGCCGGACGGCTCGAAGAGGGCCATCTTTCCGCCGTGTTGGACGCGGGTGAGGGAGCCCTCGCCGGTGTAGGCGCCCCAGTCCAGGTCGTTGTCGGGCAGGAGCGCCGGCAGCAGGACCCGCACGCCCCGCGCGCGCAGCGCGTCCAGCAGCGCGAGCGTGCCGGGTTCACTCCCGACGGAGAGGTAAGCCGCCACCGTGCGCGCGTGCGCCAACTCGGGCAGCGCCAGCGCCCGCCCGGCCAGGGCGACGGCCGATTCCCGCACGTCATCGGCCGTCAACCTGCTCCTCACCGCCAGGATCTCGCGCCGCAACATTCGCTTGTCAGGCTCGGCCGGACGTCCGGTGTGACTCAAAGGATGCTCCCGTACCCCTTCAATACGCTCATATGAGAGCCAAATAACCGGAGCCTCAGATTCCCTGCAAAGGCACCGGATAAGGTTGCGGGCATGACTCAGTCACACCCTCGGATCAGCAAGGCTGTCATTCCCGCAGCAGGCTTGGGCACCCGGTTCCTGCCGGCCACGAAGGCCACCCCCAAGGAGATGCTGCCGGTCGTCGACAAGCCGGCGATCCAGTATGTGGTCGAGGAGGCCGTCTCCGCGGGCCTCGATGACGTCCTCATGATCACGGGACGCAACAAGCGCCCCCTGGAGGACCACTTCGACCGCAACTACGAGCTGGAATCGGCCCTTCAGAAGAAGGGCGACGCGAGCCGGCTCGCGAAGGTGCAGGAGTCCAGCGACCTCGCCACCATGCACTACGTCCGCCAGGGCGACCCCAAGGGCCTCGGCCACGCCGTGCTGTGCGCCGCCCCGCACGTCGGGCACGAGCCCTTCGCGGTCCTGCTCGGCGACGACCTGATCGACCCGCGCGACCCCCTGCTCAAGCGGATGGTCGAAATCCAGGAACAGCGCGGCGGCAGCGTCATCGCGCTCATGGAGGTCGCGCCCGAGCAGATCCACCTCTACGGCTGTGCGGCCGTGGAGCCCACCGAGGACGGCGACACCGTCAGGGTCACCGGCCTGGTGGAGAAGCCGGACCCGGCCGACGCCCCGTCGAACTACGCGGTGATCGGGCGCTACGTCCTGGACCCGCACATCTTCGAGATACTGCGCAAGACCGAGCCCGGCCGCGGCGGCGAGATCCAGCTCACCGACGCCCTCCAGCAGCTCGCCGAGGACGAGAAGGTCGGCGGCCCCGTGCACGGCGTCGTCTTCAAGGGCCGCCGCTATGACACCGGCGACCGGGGCGACTACCTGCGTGCCATTGTCAGACTCGCATGCGAACGTGAAGACCTGGGCCCGGACTTCCGGACCTGGCTTCGCAGTTAC
This sequence comes from Streptomyces resistomycificus, assembly GCF_001514265.1. Lineage (GTDB taxonomy): Bacteria > Actinomycetota > Actinomycetes > Streptomycetales > Streptomycetaceae > Streptomyces > Streptomyces resistomycificus. Next base: position 432,965 of record NZ_KQ948992.1, read on the forward strand.
GTAGCCGAGGAGATGTAACAACGTTGAGCAGCGCCGCGCCCCACCCCGCCGGCCACGACCAACTCTGGTCGGTGGACGAGCACCTGGAGGACATCCTCGCGACCGTCCGCCCCCTCGAACCCATCGAGCTGCAACTCCTCGACGCCCAGGGCTGTGTCCTGGTCGAGGACGTCACGGTGCCGGTCTCCCTGCCCCCGTTCGACAACAGCTCCATGGACGGGTACGCGGTGCGGGTCGCGGATGTCGCGGGCGCGAGCGAGGAGTTCCCGGCGTCCCTCGAGGTCGTCGGGGACGTCGCGGCGGGCCAGGCCGACCTGCTCCATGTGGGGCCCGGACAGGCCGCCCGCATCATGACCGGAGCCCCGCTGCCGCCCGGCGCCGAGACCGTCGTCCCGGTGGAGTGGACCGACGGCGGCCTCGACGAGGGCCCCGTGACCGGGATGCTCGCCCGCGCCCTGGCACCCGAGGGCGCCCAGGGGCATGTGCAGGTCTACCGCCAGGCCGCGGCACGCGCGCACGTGCGTGCCCAGGGCAGCGACGTGAAGGCGGGGGACCGTGCCCTGGAGTCGGGCACCGTCCTCGGCCCGCCGCAGATCGCGCTGCTCGCCGCGATCGGCCGCGGCACGGTCCGGGTGCGCCCCCGCCCCCGGGTGGTCGTCATGTCCACCGGCAGTGAACTCGTCCCGCCCGGCGAGGACCTCGGCAGCGGCCAGATCTACGACTCCAACAGCTTCGCCCTCACCGCGGCCGCCCGTGACGCCGGCGCCATCGCCTACCGGGTGGGCGCGGTCGCCGACGACGCCGAGACCCTCCGGTCCACCATCGAGGACCAGCTGGTGCGCGCCGACCTCATGGTCACGACGGGCGGGGTGAGCGTCGGGGCGTACGACGTAGTCAAGGAGGCGCTGTCCCAGGTCGGCGACGACGAGGACGAGGCCGGCGGCGGTGTGGAGTTCCGCAAGCTCGCCATGCAGCCCGGCAAGCCCCAGGGCTTCGGCTCCATCGGCCCCGACCACACGCCCCTGCTCGCCCTCCCCGGCAACCCGGTGTCGTCGTACGTCTCCTTCGAGCTGTTCGTCCGTCCGGCGATCCGTGCCCTGATGGGCCTGGAGGAGGTCCACCGCCCGCGGACCCGCGCCACCCTCACCGCAGACAAGGCGCTGACCTCGCCGAAGGGCCGCCGGCAGTTCCTGCGCGGGGCGTACGCCGACGGCGCTGTCACCCCGGTCGGCGGCGCCGGATCCCACCTGGTCGCGGCCCTCGCGCACGCGGACGCGCTGATCGTCGTCCCCGAGGACGTGGAGTCGGTGGAGCCCGGCACCGAGGTCGAGGTCGTCCTGCTCGGCTGAGTGCTCCAGGATGGCGGTACCGTGTCGCGCACAACAGGCCCGGACCGGGAGCACCCCAGAGCATGAGTACGCAGGACCGACTGACCCACATCGACGAGGCGGGCGCCGCCCGCATGGTCGACGTATCCGGGAAGGACGTGACCGCGCGCACCGCCCGCGCCAGCGGCCGCGTCCTGGTCTCACCCCGTGTGATCGAGCTGCTGCGTGGTGAGGGCGTCCCCAAGGGCGACGCCCTGGCCACCGCGCGGATCGCGGGCATCATGGGCGCCAAGCGCACCCCCGACCTCATCCCGCTGTGTCACCCCTTGTCGGTGTCCGGTGTGAAACTGGATCTGCGGGTCGCGGACGACGCCGTGGAGATCCTGGCCACGGTGAAGACCACGGACCGTACGGGCGTCGAGATGGAGGCACTCACCGCGGTGTCGGTCGCCGCGCTCACCGTGGTCGACATGGTCAAGGCGGTCGACAAGGGAGCGGTCATCACGGACGTCCGGGTCGAGGAGAAGACGGGCGGCAAGTCGGGCGACTGGAGTCGGGCATGACATATCGCGCACTGGTGGTCACCGCCTCCAACCGTGCCGCCGCCGGGGTCTACGAGGACAAGGGCGGCCCGCTGATCGCCGAGGGCCTGCGGCGCTTCGGCTTCACCGTCGAGGGCCCCCAGGTCGTGCCCGACGGCGACCCCGTCGAGGCCGCGCTGCGCGCGGGCGTCGACGCCGGGTACGACGTGATCGTCACCACCGGAGGCACCGGCATCTCGCCGACCGACCGCACCCCCGAGGTCACCCGCACGGTGATCGACCACGAGGTGCCGGGCATCGCCGAGGCCATCAGGGCCTTCGGCCGGGAGAAGGTGCCGACGGCGGCGCTCTCCCGGGGCCTGGCCGGTGTGGCGGGCGGGACCCTGATCGTCAATCTGCCGGGTTCCACGGGCGGGGTGAAGGACGGGCTGGCCGTCCTGGAACCCCTGTTGGCGCACGCCGTCGACCAGATCCGCGGCGGCGACCACCCCAGACCCGCCGCCAGTACCGGGGGTGCGAGCTGAACAGCCCATCCTGGCCTGTCGTGCTGTCGGACGGCGACATCGTCCTCCGGCCGATAAAGATGCGCGACCAGCGGCCCTGGCGCGAGGTCAACCGGCGCAACCGGGACTGGCTGCGGCCCTGGGAGGCGACGATCCCGCCGCCCACGCCCAGCGGGCCGATCGCGCACCGGCCGACCTACCGCCAGATGGTCCGGCACCTGCGGGCCGAGGCGAACGCGGGGCGGATGCTCCCGTTCGTCATCGAGTACCAGGGGCGGCTGGTCGGACAGCTGACGGTGGCCGGGATCACCTGGGGCTCGATGTGCTCGGGGCACGTGGGGTACTGGGTGGACGAGTCGGTCGCGGGCCGCGGAGTGATGCCGACCGCCGTGGCGCTCGTCGTGGACCACTGTTTCCGGGCCGTGGGGCTGCACCGCATCGAGGTCTGCATTCGTCCCGAGAACGGGCCCAGCCGCCGGGTCGTGGAGAAACTCGGATTCCGCGACGAGGGCCTCAGACCGCGATATCTCCACATCGACGGCGCCTGGCGGGACCATCTCGTCTTCGCGCTCACCGCTGAGGAGGTGCCCGACGGTCTGCTCAGGCGCTGGCAGCGGGCACGGTCCCGCAGTACACCGCACGACAACCCCGCATAACGCGGAAATGGAATATGTGTTCGAAAATGATCGGCAGATGACCGTCTGAGGGCATTGAATTCGCTACCTCGGCGGCCTGTTGATCGCATCGGTCACAAAAAAAGCTCGAAATATCAGCCAGATCGTGCGACACACCGGCGCAATTGGCAGATGGCCTCACGCAAACCCCTCTACCGTGTGAGGCGTGAGCAGCAGCGGCCTCATCTACGCAGTCATTGTCGGGGCCTGGGCCGCCTACTTGGTGCCGATGTGGCTCCGTAGGCAGGACGAGCTGAACGAGGCCCGTCCGACGGAACGCTTCAGCACAGCCATCCGGTTGCTGTCAGGCCGGGCGGGGATGGAGCGCCGATACGCCAAGGACCTGCGGGCGCGCTCCACCGAGGAGGGGGAGCCCAGCGCCGTCGATCCGGACGCGGTCACCGATTCGGTGGACGTCCGGGCCTTCGCCATGCCCCCGACCCGTCCGCAGACCCAGGCATCCGCGCGGCCGGAACAGGCCCGCGAGCAGGTGCGTGAGCCGGCCCGTGACGCCGGACGCGATCCGGCGCGAGAGGGAGTACGTGAACCGGCGCGCGAGCCGGGGCGCGAAGAGGCGGCCGCGGCGCGCGCATCCGGTGGCGCGCCCGCGCGCAAGCGGGTACCGGCTCCCCGGCGCACGCCCTCGGAGGAGGCGGCCGCAGCGCGCGCCCGGCGTGTCAAGGTGCTCGCGCGCCGACGGCGTACCACGGTCATGCTCTTCGTCGCCTTCTCGCTCGGCGCGATCGTCGCCGCGGTCGGCGGGCTCGCCTTCCTCTGGGCACCCGGCGTGCCCGCCGTGCTGCTCAGCGGGTACATCGCGTACCTGCGCTCCCAGGAGCGCCGGCGCTTCGCCTACCAGATGGACCGGCGTCGCGCCGAAGCCGCCGCGCAGCGACTGCGCGAGCGGGCACGCCAGCCGCGCCGGCGCGCCTCCGCCGACGCGGCCGCCGAAGCAGAGGAGCCGGACGAAGGACCCGAGTCGGAGCTGGACCCCGGGCTGTCCGCGCTCGCCGCGGACCGGCGGGCGCTCGTCGAGCAGACCGACCACGCGGAGTGGGTGGACCAGCAGCGCGAGCGGCAGCAGCGGCCCGGCCACGGCGACAGCTGGGACCCGGTACCGGTGCCGCTGCCGACGTACGTGACCGCCCCGGTCGCTCCGCGGGCCACCTCCGACGTGGACCTCGGCGCTCCGGACGCGTGGAGCTCGGCGCGCTCCAGTGCCGTCACGCCCGAGCAGGAGGACCGGCCCGACGCGAGGGACGCCGAAGCGGAGGAGCAGGCCGCCGACGCGGAGGACAAGCCCGCGACGGGCGGTCGCCGGGGTGGCCGTCGAGCCGCCTCCGCCCGCCGCTCCCGCGAGCGCGGCCGCACCCCCCTGTTCGACCAGTACGAGGACGGCGACCGGCCGCGAGCCGCCAACGAGTGAGCCCCACAAGGCCCTTGCTGACCAGCCGGGAACGGATTTCCAAGCACCCTGACGGGGATGCTAGAGTTTCACTCGTTGCAAGGGCCTGTGGCGCAGTCCGGTAGCGCACCTCGTTCGCATCGAGGGGGCCAGGGGTTCGAATCCCCTCAGGTCCACGCAGGGCCGTTCGCGGGTTAGCCCGGGAACGGTTCGCGAGATCCCGATCAGACGGTCACCGTCGGGTCGGGATCTCGCCGTTTCAGGCGTAGTTAGTACGCAAGTCTGCCCACTTGCTCGCTGGGGCGACGCCCTTCGGGCGGCGGGTCGGGATCGGCGGTGGAGATGCGGGCATGCCGCGGGGACCGCGGGCGTGGGGCCGTGTGCCTGCGGTCTCGTGGCTCGTCGATCTTCAGATGTGGTCCGGCCAGCCGGTCACGGGCTGCGGCTTATGGCACCGCCAGTGGGCTCGGACGCTCCCGGACCCGCCGGGTAGGGGATGAGGACTTCGTCGGCCTCCAGGTCGAGGACCGTGCGGGCGCAGTCCTTGCTGGCCCTGCGGAAGCGTTCCAACTCGATGATGTTCTCGACCATCACCGTGATCGCCGCCAGGAGGCTCTGGGCGACCCTCCCGCGGGGCTGCCGCTTCTCACGGGCGTGCAGGGCCGCGTCGACCGATTTGAGGCGTCCGTTCCCTCCTTCGATGTGGGATCGCAGCGTCTGGTAGGCCAGGGCCCAGGACGTGCTCTGCCAGGGCAGGTCCTGCCTCATGCGCGGCATCACGTGCACCTGCACCGTGACGGAGGACTGGTCGCAACACTTGGGTCGTTCCCCGAAGGGCACTTTCGGGACCGTGACCTTCGGCCGACCCGCGGGGTGGGCCAGGCGACTGCGGGGATCCTCGAGGTCGATGACGGCCGGCGCCTGTGTGCTCTTGCGCGAGCTGCGCTGTTCCCGCTCCGCGGCCCAGGCGCAGTTGAGCTTCGCCGCAGGGCAGGAGTAGCGCTCGTTGCCCCGATCGTCCGCTGTGGCCTTGCGGACGAGCGCGTAGGACTCGACCTCTCGGAGCTGCTCCCGCAGCGGGATGCGCTCCCGCTCGTTCTTGGCGTCCCGGATGCGTTGGTAGAGGTCGAGCAGGGGACGGGGCGTCCGGGGGCAGAAGAGGCGCCCCGCTTTGGCGATGGCGCCCTGGTGGTGACCCTCGAAGCCGACCTGGTCCTTGGTGAGGTCGAGCACGGGCATGAAGCCGAGGGCGCGCAGGGGCTGGTGGAAGTCCTGGGGGTAGAGCTTGGTGTAGGCACGGTCGGCTGCGGCGAAGCCGCGCACGTGGGTCAAGCGGGAGAGGATCATGCTGACGTAGTGGGCATGACGTCCCATGTCCTTCTGCGGCGTGTGCAGGACCATGCCGAGGGTCAGCTGCGGGTAGCGCCCGGCCCGTCCGGGATCCGCGTGGGCGGCGATGGCCAGTGTGGCGCTGTAACCGAACTCCCTGTCCCCACCCCCCTTGTAGTGCCAGTTGGCGCTCGCCTCGAGGGAGGAACGCTTGCGCGTGTGGGGGCGGGCCCAACTCGGCACGGCCGTCGTGTCGATGGCGATGTCACCGTGCCAGTGGCGCATCAGTCCCTTGGTGAAGGCGATGCGGACCGGTGTGGTGACCAGCCGGTTGGCGAGTTCTTCGAGACGGCGCAGTGCGGGCTCGCTCGCGGGGCCGTTCCAGGCGTCGGCGACCCTGCGGCCCTCGGCCCGGGACAGACGGCTGCGCCGCTCGTGCGGGACCGGGTCGAAGATCCTCACCAGGCGGCTCCACGCCCGGTGGAAGCGGTTGTACAGGGCGTTGACCGCGTCCTGGTCCTCGATGTCACAGGCGGGCACGCCCAGTTCGGTGCGCAGACGGTCGCTGATGCCGAAGGTGATGGTTTCGAAGGCGTCGTCGAGGTTGGTGCTCGCCTTCTCGTAGCAGGCACAGACGAGCCCCAGCAGCACCAGGCCCACGGGGTACCCCCGAGGTCCGGGGAGGGCTGCGAAACGCTCTTCCACCTCCTCCACGATGCCACTGCGCCGCAGGACGAGGTGCAGCTTCCTCACGCGTCCGTCGTCCAATTTGGACGGTTCCGGTGAATGCGGGTACGGGCGTCTCGGACGCCCATTGCCTGCCTGGTACCGGGGGTCGTCCGCCGGGGTCCTCATGCCCAACCCCGGAGCATGCGCCTGGTGGCCTCCTCGGTGAGTTTCGGCACCCAGCTCCGGTACGGGGCGAGCCCCGCGGTCGAGCTCATGCCGGCCGCGGCGGCGACCACGTCCTCCGGGACGCGTTGCCGCAGCAGCTCGACGATCCACGAGCTGCGGAGCCGGGCCAGTTTCAGCTCGGGCAGGCCGGTCGATCCGTCCTGGGTGCGCTTCACCCAGTTCGTGATCCCATTTTTGGGCTCCGGCGTCTGACGCTGCGGCAGGAAGAGGTAACCGTCGCCCGCGGACCGGGCACGGTCGGCGAGGACCTGCTCCCACATGGCGCGGCAGACGACGAGGCGGTCACTGCCGGGGACGGCGACCACGACGGTTTCGGAAGGCAGCACGGTGACGTGGGTCCCGCGGTCGGCGAGGACCTCCCGGCGCGAGAGACCGCAGCCCGCGCCCAGTGCGAGAAGAGCGAGGGCGCTGCCGCCGTGCGTGCTGAGCGGTGGCAGGCCCCGCGCCCACATCAAGAAGCGAGCAAGCTCGGGGGGCGTGTAAGGAGCGGGGCGTTGCCGCGAGGCACGCAGCTTCGGTGCGGGTTGCTGGCCGGTCTCAAGCCACAGGAGCGCTTCCCGGACCCGCAGGAGGATGCTGCGGTACGTCTGAAGGGTGCTGCCCCTGAGCCCGGGACGCGTGACCAGGTACCGGGTGATCGTTTCGGGGGCGAGCCAGGTCAGCGGATCGCGGGCGAGACCGGCGCGCTCGGCGAACGTCGCGAGGCCGGACAGCACCAGCATCACCTTCGGCACCGTATACGGGACCGAATCGCATGTCGCAGCGGCCACCATGCGGACGCCGTCGGCGACCAGGGGCCATTCCGCCGGCTCTTCCAGCGGCCGGTAGCCGAGGATCGCGCCGCTCACATCCCTCTCCAAAGGAACACACCACGAGACGTGGCTATACAAGTAGCCACCTTTGTCGTGAGTGTGCACTTCGACAGTCAGGAGCGCATCCTCATGACCGGAGGACGGGGCCGCAGCGTGGCGCCGCGGGAACTGGCCACGGACCCGGAGAACTGGCCCGACGCGGTGATCCCCAATCACCCCCAGGCCAGGGTGGTCCAAGCCATCGCGAGGTCGCTGGCCAGGCACGTCAACCAAGAGGGTCTCGGTCTCCGCCGCGTCGCTGCACTCAGCGGAGTGAATCGACAGGCCATCGCGAACTTGTTGGTCGGCGACAGTTGGCCCGACGTGGCCACGCTGAGCCGGTTGGAGGACGGACTCGGAATCGGTCTGTACCCGGGTTCGTCGGGACCGGGGTCTCGACATTGCTGAACCTCCCGCTCGCCGGCGCTTCTGTACGCAGGCAGGGTGAAATCGGCCCAGCACGCCCTCCGCGTGGCCCAGTGGTGGGTTACGCTCCGAGGGCATGCTGAAGCCCGTTGCAGGTCTCACGTGCACCGGTGCCGCTGAGCTTCCACCTCGGCGGCACCACTTATTTGTCCGACTGCCACGTCAGTCGCCTGCGCGACGTCGTCCTTCAAGTGACCCTTAGGCGGCCTCCTTCATCTCGTCAGAAGGTCCGGTGAAGAGACCCGGGCCGACCTTGCGGAGGTGGCCTCCGTCGGCGAGCCGCTTCAGTGCTGCGCGGATACCCTCGACCTGAGTCCGCTTGGGGTTGGTGCGCCCCAAGGCGATTGCCACCTCCTTGGGGCGAAGCGGACGATCCGCGCTTGATACGAGCGTCACGATGCGCAGGCTTACCGGGCCGAGTTCACGACTGTCGAGCGGGCGTTGGCGCCTTTGAGGGGGAACCCGATCGGATTTCGGCGTGGCAGGCTCCCGAGAGGGGGAGCTTGCGCAGCCCTCGCCGTCTTCCGCTGGCCCCTCATCCGCCTCTGTAACGTGCAACTGCTCTGTGACTGGATGCTTCTCCGACCGGGACGTGTCAGTCGGGTCTGCGAGCAGCGCCTGAACCGTCCGCCGAGTGATAGCTAGGTGCGCCAGGCGTTCCTCCAGGCACGCCACCTCACTCCGCAGATGATCGAGTGCCTCTCGGACCGCACCTTCTTCTGCGTCCAGACGCTGGAAGAGTGACTCGCCCCCCACTGCTACTCCCGTCCCCGACTGGCTTGCGTACCCCCTATTGCCGGGGCTGCGCTGCATAAGTGCGACGGACAAGACTGTAAGGGGCAGGCGTACTGCTAGGCCCAAAAGCGGCCCTATTTCACCCGACCGGGAAGGCCACTCCTACATGTTGCCTGCATGTAGGGGTCTCGCGAGCTGTGCCACCAATCCTCACCCGCGTGCTGTGGCTAGTACAAGGTGATCGGGCCGTCCGGTAGCCAGCCCTCGAGATAGCCAGCCACCAACGTTGCAGTGGTGTCACCATGCGGTTCCTGTAGGACATCATCCAGTCTCATGCGCGGCACCCACTGCATAGACGCGGCTGCCTGAAAACCACTGTCCAGGGCAGTGTGCTGGACCCGGTTGGTGCGAGCGATCAAAACCCGTTCCCCCGTCCGTACCCTGGGTGAGCCGTCCGTAGACGGCGGCGTGAATCGATGCCCTACGACTGAACCCCATCGCAACAGGTGGCCCGCAAAGCAGTCTCTGGCTAGCCGGGTAGCCGCTTCCATCTGGCTCTCCTGTGGGTGCACCGCGCACCGAGGCAGCGTCCATGGCGAGGCTGCTCTTGGTGACCGGAGTGCTCTTGGTGACCGGAGGAGCGCTACACGTTCCGCGTTGTCGATCACGACCAGCGTCAACAGGAGGCGAGGCGTGGGATTGGGCAAGCTCATGGGTGAAGCATCAAGTGTGGCTAGACAAGTAGCCACCCCGCTTGGTCCATATGGCGGGATATGGGATGCGATGGTCTGAGCTTTGCTCGGGTCCGTGCCGTGAACTCTTCGCCAAGGGGCTTCTCGCTCGGTCCTTACACGCATGAGAGCTATGTGGCCCACTCGACAGCGGGCTGCCCTGGCGTCCCGCAGTCGTACGCTGATCTGGCGTCGAATCGGCCGATGTCCCTGGGTGTAAGTGCGACGCCATCGTCAAATCCCGCACTGCCTTAAGGTGTGGGTGCGCAGCGCACACAGACGTATCCGTCCGCGGGACCGACGGTAGTCGGAATGGAGTAGAAGGTATACATGGCCGACGAGCAGCTGGACCTCGGCATCCCCGTGCCGGAGAAGCCGATGAAAAACGGGCGGCCCGAGCAGCAGTCCGGCCAGACCGGCGTACCTCGAAAGCTCGGCGACGACGAGACGATCGACTACATCAGCAACAAGGACGTCGTCAAGCTGACCGACGCCGAGATCGTCCGCCAGCGCATCGCCAAGGTGCTGGTGCACCAGTACGGCATTAACCCGGAGGACATGGTCCGCGACTACCCGCTCCAGGTCCTCAACACAGAGACCGGCCGGATGAGCCGCAAGCGGGCGAGCATCGCGATCTTCGAGCACGACAAGCCGAAGACGCCGGAGAACCTGAAGCGCATCGTCGTCACCAAGGCCCGCCCCAAGAACGGCCGTACGGTTACCAAGATCCGCACCTACGCCCAGGCGGACGCCCAGTTGCAGGAGCTCCGCGATCTGATGACCGCCGCCGGGCCATCCTGCACCTTGGGCATGTGGACCGACGACAAGGACCTGTACTTCGTCGAGCGCGAGAGCACCCGTTTCGAGCCGCGCTTCCATCCGCTGCCGAACTGGCCGCGGGGCGACGACGAGGAGTTCGACGCCACCCGCGACGCCTCGTCCCTGGCGGAGCTCCGGCACGCGGACGAGTACATGCTCCGCTTCGCTTTCCGGCGCTGCCACAATTTCATCCACGGCAACGAGGGCCTGCCCAAGGACGCCGCCTTCTGGCAGTTCCTCTACGTCCTCTTCGCCAAGATCCATGACGAACGGCTGGTGCGTGAGAAGGGGCGGGCACCGCGCTTCCGCGTCGGCATCGAGGACCTGGACAAGGAGGGCCGCACGGGGAGCCCGGCCGTCGCCGCCCGGATAAGGGAGCTCTTCGAGGAGGTCAAGACCGACTACGCGGACCAGGGGCTGTTCGACGACCGTGACCGGCTGACCCTGTCCGAGCCGGCACTCACCTTCATCACCAGCGAGCTGGCCCCCTTCAGCCTCTACGCCACACCCATCGACGCCAAGGGCGTGGCATACCAGGAACTCGTGGGTGACAACCTGCGTGGTGACCGTGGCCAGTACTTCACCCCCACAGGGGCGGTGAGGCTGATGGTGGACATCCTCGCCCCCAGGGAGCACGAGACCGTTTTCGACCCCTGCTGCGGAACGGGCGGCTTCCTCCGGGAGACCCTCAACTACCTCCAGGAGCAGTGGAAGCCGAAGAACGGCACCTTCACCAGCCAGGAGTACGCCGAGATCCTGCCACCCCTGCGCAAGAAGCTCGCCGCGTACGCGCGCGGGCACATCTTCGGCGCCGACTTCGACCCCTTCCTGCGCCGCGCCGCTGCCATGGGCGTCATGATGCTCACCGACATCGCAGGCAACATCTACCAGATGGACTCGATCGCCTTCCCCGACGGCCACCTGCCGGGCAACGACGAGGCGAAGAGGGTGCCGCAGATCCAGCTCGGTGCCGTGGACGTCCTGATGACGAACCCCCCGTTCGGCTCCGACATCCCATTTTCCGAGGCTGCGGTGCTGGGCAGGTATCGAGATCGGGTGCGCCAGCGCGGCGGCGACTGGGGTGTCGCCTGGAACTACACCCGCGAGAACGGCGAGCTGAAGAAGTCGGGTGAGGCCACGGCCGTCTCCCCCGAGCAGCTCTTCGTGCAGCGCGCCATTGAGTGGGTCAGGCCGGGAGGACGCATTGGCATCGTCCTGCCCAACGGCATCCTGTCCAACCCCGGGCCCTCGGACGAGGCGGTACGCCGGTTCATCCTGCAGGAGTGCTGGGTCATGGCCAGCGTCGAACTACCGGTGGAGACGTTCATCTACGAGGCCGGGGTCAACATTCTCACCACCCTGCTTTTCCTCGTCCGCAAGACGGACGAGGAAAAGCAGGCCGAGCGCTTCCACGGCTCGGAGGACTACCCCGTGTTCATGGCGGTCGCCGAGAAGGTGGGCATCGACCGCCGGGGGAAGTCCGTCGTCGTCCGTTCCCCGGAGGGCCATGTCGTCACCGAGGAGTACGAGGACGAGGAAGTCCTCCGGATCGCCGGCGTAGAGGTGCGGCGCACGTTCAAGCGGGAGCGCCCCATCCCCGACAACGACCTTCCTAAGATTGCGGAGAGGTACCACGAGTTCGTAGCGCGGTATGCCCGCGAGCTTCCCTGGAAGGCTCGTACGTGATCACCCGGATCGAGGCCTACAACTACCGCTGCTTCGAGGACCTGGCCGTCGACCTGTCCCGCTTCCACGTACTCGCCGGCGCGAACGGGTCGGGCAAGAGCACCCTGCTGGACATCCCCGTCCTGCTCGGCGAGCTGCTGACCTCCCGCCGGATCGAGGATGCCTTCCTGGACCTCTCCCCGGCTACCGGGCGGCCTCCTCGGGCTCTGTCCCTCATGGAACTCGCCCACCGGGGTCGGGACGGAGGTTTCGGCTTCGCCATGGAAGCTCGGCTTCCCGGTCCGGTCGCCGACGTGATCGCCGAGTCCAGCCGCGATCCGCGGTTCCCCGCGCCCACGCATCTGAGGTACGAGCTCCACCTCGAACCTGTGGACGGCGGGCGGGGGCTGGAGATCGCCGGCGAGTATCTGGTGCTCTTCCATGAGGAGACCCCGGTCCGGCCGATCCCCGAGGTGAAAGCCCTCGGCGATCCGGATGAGGCCACGGTCACCGGGCGGGGCCGCAACCAGCGCATCAACCCTCAGTGGCACGAGCCCTGGCGCCCGGTGATCGCTCGTACCCGCGGTCCCGTCGTCCGCTTCACCCCTGAGGCGGGACGGCAGGGCCAACAGCTCAATTTCCGGAGCCAGCAAAGCAACCTGGCTCTGGCCACCGTCCCCTTCGACGACACGCAGTTCCCCGCCGCGCTGTGGTTCCAGGACCTCCTCCGCAACGGCGCCATCCTCTACGCACCCGAGTGGTCCGCGCTCCGTCAGGCTGCCCCGCCCGCTGGCCGCGAACCGAGACTCGACACTCAGGGCCTCAACGCCCCCTGGCTCGCTAGCCAGCTCCAGCGCGACGACCCCGCGCGGTACGGCGCCTGGGTCGACCTGGTCCAACTCGCTCTGCCGCAGGTCGAAGCAGTCGAGGTCGTCGAACGCGAGGAGGACCGCCACGCCTACTTCCGCGTGACCTACGGCGGTGGCTACCAGGTCACCTCCTCGGGCCTGTCCGACGGCACCCTGCGGGTACTCGCCTTCACACTTCTGCCGTACCTGACCCGCACCCCCGCTCTGCTGGTCACCGAGGAGCCGGAGAACGGCATCTACCCCCAGGCCATCGAGATCGTCATGCAGGCGCTGCGGACCGTACGTGGCAGCCAGGTCCTCGTCGCCTCCCAGTCGCCGCTGGTCCTGGCCCAGGCCGACCTCGCCGACGTCCTCGCCACCCGCATGGACCCCGAGACGGGCGCGGTCACCGTCGTACGCGGCGACCACCACCCGCGTATGGCCGACTGGCGCGCGGGTCTGGACGACCTCGATCTCGGCACGCTCTTCGCCACAGGAGTCTTCGAGTGAGCCGCGCGACTGCGAAGGGGCGGCGTTCCGGTTCCGGTTCCGCGACGCCCTTGGCCTCCTCCGTACCCCAGCAGTCGGCTCCGGTGGAGGAGGGGGCGAAGCGGGAGCTGGTCTTCCTGGTCGCCGACAAGGGCATGGAGGCCATGATCGGTACCTTCCTGGGGCGGCAGGACTTCCACTACAAACTGGGCTGCGCCCGCTTCGACTTCAACCACAAGACCGACATCGTCAGGGCGGGCGGACACGATCCCGGGCTGGTGAAGAGGGAAGCGGGCAAGATCCTCAACCGGCGCAGACGTGAGTACCGCCGTGCGGTCGTGGTTGTCGACAACGCCTACGAGGGCTCCCCTGGCCCGGACGAGATCCATGACCGGATCGCCGCGCAACTGGACGGCGTCTGGGAGCAGTTCGAGGTCATCGTCATCAACCCCGAGTTGGAGAACTGGTTCTGGGTCGACGACCCGGGCCTGGTCAAGCGGGTTCTCCTGTGGACACCGAAGGGCGGCGACCGCACGCCGAGACAGGTGCTGGAGGAGGCCGGTCTGTGGCAGCCCGCGGCCGCCAAGCCCGGTGACCCGAAGCGGGCGGTGGAGTACCTCTACGCGGAGGGCTACACCGGCGACCAGAACAACGGCATCTTCAAGCGGCTGGCCCTCGCTCTGCCCTCCGTGCGAAGGTGCACGGACGAGTCGTTCCAGCGGCTGATGGCCACGTTGGCCGAATGGTTCCCCGCCCAGGAGGCGACGGCGGCGGGGGAGTACGGGACTGATCACACCAAGCAGACGGAGTCCAAGCAGTGAAGACCGCGTCCACAGAAAACCCGGTCCGACTCAGCTGGCTCCGGGAGCAGGGGCTTCGTCTGGACGCGGCGCCCTATCTGTCGGGAGCGTTCGCGGCGAAGCAGTTGCTGAAGCGGCTTTCGGTTCGCAAGGACCCGCTGTCGGACCTCACAGCCGGGCACAATGGAGGCATTTTCAACGGCCCCAAGTTCAGCCGCGTTTACGTCAATGACCCTGAGCAGGGCGTTCCTTTTCTTGGCAGCACCGACATGATGGAAGCCGATCTCACGCATCTGCCGCTGCTCGGCCATGAGGTCGCCAACAAATTCCAGTACTTGGAGATCCAGCCCGGGATGACGCTGATCTCTTGCTCGGGGACCATCGGGCGAATGGCGTATGTGCGGCCTGACATGCGGGGCATCTGGTCCTCGCAGCATGTGATGAAGGTCCAAGCCAATCCAGCACGGGTGAAGTCGGGGTACCTCAACACCTTCCTGCGGAGCCGTTTCGGCGTCCCTATTATCACGAGCCATGCCTACGGCGCGATCATCCAGCATATCGAGCCGCACCACATCGCGGATCTTCCGGTGCCACGTTTTGGAGAGGAGGTTGAGAACCGCATCCACGACCTCGTGGAGGAGGCGGCGTCGCTCCGGGCGGAGTTCCAGAGCGGCCTGGAGGAGGCGACCAGGGATCTGTTCACCACGGCGCGCCTGGAGAAGCTGCTCGACCTGCGGTGGCATGACCAGCCTCGGGATGTGGGCTTCACCCAGCGAGGGCTTACACCGACGACCTTGCGGGCGCTTAACTACCAGCCGAGGGCCCGCCGGATCATCGACGAGCTGCGCGAGGTGGATCACTTGCTGCTTGGGGATATCTGCAAGGACGGGCAATTGAGTCGGGGGGTGCGCTTTACGCGGGTGGACGGCGCCATTGACCCCCAAGTCAGTTATCAACTGGTGGGTCAGCGGCAGGCGTTCTGGCTTCGTCCCGAGGGGCGTTGGGTCAGTAAAGGAAAGACTCCCAGGGCTGTGCTGGCTCAGGATGAGACGATTCTCGTCGCCGCCAGAGGAACTCTTGGCGAGAACGAGGTGTACGGTCGCCCCATCTTCGTGACTGGCGCATGGCGCCAAAAGGCTTTTTCGGAGGATTTCCTTCGTATTCGCTCGGGGGTATCAGAAGTCTCCGGCGCCTATCTATTTGCATTCTTCCGTTCAGAGGCGTTGTTCCGCATCATGCGTTCCTTGTCCACGGGTGGGAAGCAGCAGGACATCAATACAGAGTTGTGTGCGGCGATTCCTGTGCCTCTGCTCACTGCCGCTGACCGGCACCGAATCACCGAAACGATCCGGACCGCCTACCGCAAGCGGGACGAGGCCGACGTGAAGGAAGACCAGGCGCTGGACCTGCTGGATAAGGCGGTCGCGGAGCATACGGGCGTGGCCCCTGCGGAACTGCCCACCCCGGCCTGAGAAGGGGCCTGGCAGTCGTCGCGGAGACGGTTACCGAGGTGTGTGGCAGCGGGGCAGTGGCAGGGCGGCCACGTCAGCGAGTCGGGCAGCTGGGCAGGGGGCCGCCGTCGTAGTGAGCTCCTCCGCCCTGCCGATCTGCCGCCCGTCACCGGTAAGGCGGTACGTGCTGATCGTCATGCGGGACTTGCCCGGCTCGGACGAGGTTCCGGCGTTCATCGCAGGCCCTCCGTCTGCTGGTGGCAGGGGCAGCCGCAGCGGGTCATCAGCTGCAGGCTCATGCTGTGCGGCCGCAGCGCATCCTTCGTCTGTCGGCACCGGCGTCCAGGTCCTCGTACGCGGACTGCTGCCCGAGGGCGCATTCCGCCGAGCGGGTGGTGTCCGTGGCGGACGTGGTTCGTTCGGTGCCGAACGGGGCGGCCCTGAGTTCTTGCCGCATCACGCCGCCCTCTCCACGCCGACCACGTGCTGTTCGGGGTCGATGCCGAAGTCAGCTGCGAGCAGGAGGGCTGTCCGGCGCCGACGCTGCCCTACCCGGTCCCGCTCGCACGCGATCACGTAGGGGCGGCGCCGCATCTGAGGACCGCCATGGCGGTGATGCGAGGCTACGTCGACGCGGATGGCGGGGTGAGCGTGGGGCCCACGGACGCGATGAACGTGGCCCTGGCTGCGGCCTTCCGGACGGCCGACATCTTCACGCCGGACGGCCACTTCCGCATGATGCGGCCGCTCGCCGGTCATCCCGCCTTCCGGCTGCTTCCCGACGATCTCTGACGGTGGGCGACTATCGAAAGCTGTGGCTTGAGCACGGCGGCTAGCTGCCCAGTTGTCAACAGCCGGTCACGCTGGGGACCCGACCACACTAGAGTGATGCGAGCACACGGCGGTGCCGTGCGGTTCACATCCGTCAACTGCCCCCGTGCGCAAGGCGCGGGGGACGTGCGAGGGTGACGGGACCGTACAGGGGGGAACAGCCGCCGATGGCGCGCATCATCCGGGTTGGAGAACCGGTCAACGACGCCGAGAAGGTCGTTCTGCGGCATCTGCGGGACAACGCGCCCGCCGAATGGACCGTGATCCACAACTTCGAGATCACCCGGCACCGGCAGACCTTCGAGGTCGACCTCGCGATCCTCACCGACCGTGCCTGCTACATCGCTGACACCAAGGGGACCCACGGCCGGATCGAGGTGCACGGCCCGAGGTGGTTCCCGGCCGGGCGGCAGCCGTTTCCGAGTCCGGTGCGCAAGGTCCGGGAGCATGCCAAGACGGTCGCGAGTCTGCTGCGGCAGTCGAGCGTCTCGCACCAACTGGGGTCGGTGTGGTGCGAGGAGTTGGTGATCCTCCCGTACGAGGACTCGCAGCTGATCGACCCGGACGGCAAGGACGAGAAGAACACCGTCCTGCTGAAGGATCTCGTGCCGTTCCTGCGGCGGCACCGGCCGTCCAACAGTGCGCCGGTGATGGACATCACCGGGCTGCACGAAGAGATCGCCCGCGCCCTGGGCGCGGTGTCCCGGCCGTCGTCGGGGCCGCGCCGGTTCGGTGTCTACGAGTCTTTCGAGACCCTGGCCGAAGCCGATTCCGAGGCGACGGACGACGCGGACCGGGTGTCGGTGTACCGGGCGGTGCGGCCGGACCAGCCGAACTCGGGTACCTACCTCGTGCAGGTGCACACCGTCGATCCGCTGGTGCCCGAGGAGGAGCACACCCGGGCGCGCGAGAAGATCGGCAACCCGCTCCAGGCGCTCAACAAACTGCCGCCGAGCCGCAACATCGTGCCGTGCGTCGACGTAGTCCCCCTGGACGACGAGACCGGCTACGCGGTGGTGCTGAAGGATGTACAGGCCGAGGCGCTGCGGGTGCGCATGTCCGCAGGCGGGGGCCAGCCCGTGCTGGGAGCGGACGCCAAGCGCCGGGTGGTGTCCGGGGTGCTGTCGGGGCTGGCGGTGGCGCACGGATACCGGGTGGTGCACCGGCACATCACTCCGGACACGGTGCTGGTGGCCCGCAACGGCACGGCGATGATCACCGGCTTCGACTACGCGCACACTGGTCAGCCCCGCGCAGGCACTGTGGCGATGGACGCGTACGAGCGCCATGACGCCGCCTATCTGGCCCCGGAATGCGCGGCCGGGCCTCATTCATTCTCCAAGGCGTCCGACATGTACGCGGCCGGGGTTCTCTTCCATGAGCTCTTCACCGGCGAACTGCCCATCGTTACCGGCGGGGGCCGGCTGCTCGACAGCCTCGACGACGCCTCGGGACTCGATCCCGGCATCAAGGACCTGATCAGGCGACTGCTGGCCGCAGATCCGGCACAGCGGCCGGACGCGGCGGCGGCCGTCGCCGAACTGGAGGCGCTGCTGCGGGCGGGCTCGGGTGCCGGAGCGGGAGGCGGACGCGGCGCGGGAGGCCATGCGCCGCCCGGGGAGCCCGAGGAACCCTTCGACTGGTCGAACCCGCACCGCTACTACGGTCTGCCAGCGGGCTTCCGGCTCACGGAAAAGTTCCACGTCCGCAAGGAACTGGGCCGGGGCAGCTTCGGCGTGGTCTACCAGGTGTTCAACACCCTGGACGACACCGACGAGGTGTTGAAGATCATCACCAAGGACCGCGAGTCCGTCGAGGTCCGACTCAAGGACGAATACCGCATCCTGCGGCAGCTTCCGCCGCACCCGAACCTGGTGCGGCTCATCGACGCCGACTGGCTGCCCAAGGGCGGATTCCCCTATCTGCGCATGGAGTTCGCAGAAGGGCACGACCTTCAGGCGGTGTCCCGTCGGGAGCGCAAGCTTGGTGCGGCCGACGTGAAGCGGCTGCTGGAGGACTGTCTGCGCGGGCTCGATCACCTGCACGGCAACGGCGTCTACCACTGCGACATCAAGCCCAGCAACCTGCTGTGGACCCCCGAGGGCACCAAGCTGCTGGACTTCAACGCCGCCGTCTCGGTCGACTCCACCCTGACCCCCACCCTGGGCTCCCCGAAGTACTACCCGCCGGACTCTGCCCGAGGCCAGCGCCCCACCCGCGCGGAACTCGCCGACCTCGACCTGTACGCCCTGGGCATCTCCGCCTACATGGCGCTCACGGGGGAGTACCCCTGGCCACGCAAGCAGGAGCCGCCGCGCGGCGAGCCGGGACTCGACCCTCGAAAGATCGCGGGGCTGGGCGATCTGAGCCGGGCCTTCGCCGACCTGCTGATGCGCTCGATCGCGCCCCGCCGGGCGGACCGTTTTCCCGACGCCGAGGCGTTCCTGGCCGCTGTACGGGCCGTCGGCGAGGTGCGGGTGCGACCCGCCGCCGCGCGGCACGGGACGGCGTACACCCTGCCCTCCCCGCCGCCCGCCGCGACGGTTGCGGAGAACTCCAACCCCTTCGTCAGCCACCTCCAGACCCTGTACAGCCAGAGCAGCCGGACCAACGCCGGCACTCGAGGGCTGGACCCCGCGGAGTTCCCGCTCTACGTGGCCACCGCGCTGGACACCCGGCTGCGGGCGGACGTACTGGCCGGGAACCACCGACTGGTGGTGATCACCGGCAACGCGGGCGACGGCAAGACCGCCTTCCTGGAGCAGCTCGCCGCCGAGGCGGTCAAGCGGGGCGCGGTTCCCGGTGAGAAGCGGGCCAACGGCGACGACTTCGTCTTCCAGGGCCGTACGTTCCACACGAACCATGACGGCAGCCAGGACGAGGGGGAGCAGGACAACAACGCCGTGCTGGACGCGTTCCTCGCTCCGTACCGGGGCGCGGACCCGGGCGCGTGGTCCGATGACGAGACACGGCTGATCGCCATCAATGAAGGCAGGCTCGTCGACTTCATCACTGAGCGCGGCGAGGAGTATCCGATGCTCGCCGACGCCATCCGCGCGGGACTGGGGTCCGGACAGCCCGCCCACGGGATCGCGGTGGTGAACCTCAACGTCCGCGACGTGGTCGCCGATCCCGAAGGCACCGGTGAGTCGATCCTGCACCGCATGATCGGCATGATGACCGATGCCAGGCACTGGACCGCCTGCTCCTCTTGCGACCTGGCGCCGCGCTGCTACGCCCGCCACAACGCGCAGACCTTCGCCCATCCGGCCGCGGGGCCCCAGGTGACCGAGCGGCTGGCCGCGTTGTACCGCATGACCCATCTGCGCGGGCGGCTGCACATCACGCTGCGCGACCTGCGCTCCGCCCTCGCCTACACGCTCACCTCAGGGCGGGACTGCGCCCAGATCCACGAGCTCTACAACAGTCCCGACAGCATCCAGGACCGCGTGGACAGCTTCTACTTCACCAGCTGGGCCGGTATCCACACCGGCGGCTCGTCAGAACCCGACCGGCTGCTCGCCCAGTTGCGCGAACTGGACATCGCCACCGTCCCGGACCCGCAACTGGACCGCAAACTGGACTATGTGGGACCCGCGGGAGGGCACAGTCTGGTCAGTGTCGACCAGCGCGGCGACCATGACGCCACGCTGCTCGCGGACCGCTTCGCCACGCTGCCCCGCACCCCCGCGGCGAGCGCAGGTGCGTCCGACCGGCACCGGGCCTATCTCGCCGCGGCCCGACGCCGCTTCTTCTTCGAAAGCCTCGACGACGAGCGCTGGAAGACCATGCTCAGCTATCACTCCGGAGGCCGGTTCCTGGATCTGCTCGCGTGCAGCGAGCCAGGCCCTGCGGAGCTGGACCGGATCATCGAGGCCGTCAACAGGGGCGAGGGCCTGCCGGGCGCCGCGCTCGACGGGGGACGAGCGCTCGCCCTGCAGGTGCGGTCGGTTCCCGGCGGAACCGTACGCAGCTACCGGCTGTTCCCCGCCGACCGGTTTACCCTCCGGATCGGAACCTCCCCCGACTCGCCCTACGTTGAGACCAGCCCGCGCGAGTTGGTGGTCCGCTACCAGGGAGCCGAAGGAGCCGGGCAGCACCGCGCCGAACTCGTGGTGCGGCTGGATCTGTACGAGTTGCTGAACCGCCTCCACGACGGCCACCAGCCGGGCGTGGAGGATCGGCAGGGACAGAACCTGGCGCTGTCGGTGTTCAAGAACGCGCTGTCCGCCACGCCGTACCAGGAGGTGCTGCTCACCGCGCCCGGCAGCATGCCGCACAAGATCACCAGGCTGGCGGACGGAGCGCTCAGGCTGGCGCCGGTCGAGTCCGCGCCCGGCACGGGAACGGGGAGCAACTGATGGCCTTGCGGAAACGGGACAGCGAGTTCCGGCATCTCGGGGTGTCGTACCTGGATTTCAAGCGTGTCGAGATGGACCGGGTACTCACCGGTTTCCTCATGCGCGTCAACCACAACGGGCATCCGAGCAGGCTCACCCAGCGGCACAAGCACGAGAGCGACAGCTTCGTACAGGAATTCCTCGACGAGCAGCACGCCGACCGGTTCCAGGGCTTCAGCGACCACCCCGACATGGCCCGCCGCTGGATCGAGACCCAGCTCCTGGACATGGTCAACCGGGGCAAGCCCAGCCAGGCCGTCGCGGGACTGCGGCCCCTGCACGGTCTGACCTACAAGTTCCGCAACTACTACCACTCCCGGGCCTACGGCGCCGACGCCCAGCTGTACGAGATGCTGCGGCACGCCCGTGACGGACGGGGCACGCTCGCCCTGGAGGCGATCCGCGGGTTCTTCTTCAACGGCCTCGACCCGGCACTCGGCACTCCTCTGCCCGGCAGCAGCCTCGACGTCGAGACCCAGGCCGTCCTCCACCTCAACAGCCAGGTGAAGCACGACACCCCGCAGACCGTCAAAGGCTGGTACTCCGCCCCGCCCCTGTGCGTCGGGCAGTCCGATCTGCTGGCCGACGACGTCCTGCGGCTGCTGTCCCTGCGCGACCTGCTGCCGCGCATCGTCATGGTCGAATACCTGAAGATCCTCTTCGCCTTTCACCTGGCCCTGGGACAGCTGAAGACGATGAAGCTGCTGACGTCCATGGTCGAGCGGCTCGGTGCCGAGCCCTCCTGCGGGCCGGAGAACTGCCCCGCCGGCCCCGGCCAGGGCCAGGACGACTTCGCCGCCTGCCCGTTCTGTGTCGGGCTGTTCGTCGACGCGGCCGGAGCGCCCGGAACACCGGCCGCGGCGCTGGCCGAACGGAGCGCCGAGGTCTGGCTGCGGCGCATCCCGGGCTTCGTCCGCGCCGGATACACGGTCCGCAAACTGGACGAATTCGCCGAGCACCTGGTGAGCCTGGGCGAGATCACCAAGCCGTCCAGGGGATTCTTCACGGTCGCCGAAGTGCTCCAGTTCGCGGACAAGCCCCACCAGAAACGGCGTGAGCAGTTCTTCGCTGCCAGGATGGACACGCTGCTGGACGACACGCCCATCGCCGAGCAGCCCGAAGGCGTACGGCCGCTGCTCGGCGCGGGCATGGGCCTCAGCTCCTTCGAGCAGTACATCGAGGTGCTCATGGCGTACCGGGGCAAATACCACAACGACTACATCATCGACTCCATCGACTCCCTCCTGCTCAAGAACCGTCCGGGAGCGGTCATTGCCCAGCCCTACCGGGGCCGCCGCCGCTTCGTCCTGGACAGCGCGCTGCTGGAAGTCCTGGTGCAGATCGCGCTGCTCCGGCCCAACGCCCGCGGCACCCGATCCCGCTTCCTGCATCACACCGCGTCCCTGCGCCTCGACGAGTTCATGGACATCCTGCGCCGCCGCTACGGCCTCCACGTGAACCAACTCCCGGTGGACGATGGATTCGCGTCCATCGGCTTCGAGGAGCAAGCCGTGCTGCGGTCGAACGCGGAGGCGTTCACGACCCGGATGCGGGAGATCGGCTTCTACAGCGACCTGTCCGACGCCTACCTCACCCAGGTGATCACTCCGCGGTTCGTGATCGGTGAAGACGGCACGGTGACGGCGGGCGGAAGGTAGCGGAGGACAGACGGCATGGCACACGGACTGAACGAGATCACCGAGGCCCAGTGGCGCGACGCCCTGGAGCACGCTTTGCTGCCGAAGCTCGCCTCCGTACTGCGCGGCCGGGAAGCCGGGCACTGCATGCGCCTCGGCGACCTCGACGTCGAACTCGCGACCCGGCTGGTGCGGGGGCTGCGTACGGCCGTACCCCAGTCCCAGGTGTTCGTCCTGGGCAACGGCACGCCGCATCTTCCCGCTGATGTGGCGGTGAGCAGCACCAAGCTGGTGGAGCTGCGCAACCCCGACGAACGGGGCGGGCTGCGGCCTCCCCTGCTGGTGTTCGTACCGCCGGGAACGCGCGCCAGTGCCGAGGACTCCTTCGGCATCGCCACCTTCGAGCAGCTGTCCCTGAGCGACGTCCACCGCAACTTGAAGGCTTCCCTCCTGCGCGAGGTGCCCGACGGGCTGCGGTCGGCCGTCACCGAGTTGCTGGACCGGCTCTCGGCGGAAGACTGGCCCGCAGCGAGCAACCAGGCCGCGGTCCATTATCTGCTGACCCTGCGGGAGAACGAATTCGACCCGCAGGTAGCCGGTGCGGCAGTCTTCCTGCTCGGGCTCATTCCCGACTTCGAACTGTTCCAGGACCTGGCGGTGATCACGCGCAAGGCGGATCGCAACCGCAAGACGGTAATGCGCCTGACGGACTCGGCCGCGACCGACCGCCAACGGGTGCTGGCCCTCGGCCTGCCGCAGAACTCTCCGGCGCACCAGGCTTTCGTACGCCGCCTGGTCGAGTTCGCGGCCGACGGTGGTCTGGACGAACCGGGCAGCTGGTGCCGTGCCATCGCGGTCGACCAGGACAACTGGCCGCTGGCCTTCCACAACTGGCCGCAGGAGAACGAGCCCGGCGACGAGAAGGTGGGCATCGAAGTAGAGGAGCTGTCCTCGCTGCCCAAGGCCGGACAGAATCAGGACGATCTGCGCAACCATCCCGCTCTGGAACGGCTCTTCGGCGCACAGTACCTCCTGCCCGGCGGGCTCACCTCGCTGCCGGTGACCTTCACGGTCGAACCTGACGCCCGCCACATCCCCGGACTCAGCCGGTTCGCCGTCCAGATCTTCGCCGAGTCCGAGACCGACGGCGACAGCGGAACCACCACCGCCAGTCCCACCGGCTTCACCGCAACGGCTTCGGTCACCAAGACCGCCAGGACACGCTTCAAGGCGAACATCAAACTCAAAAGGGGCCGCAGCAAGGCCGACTGGGAGGAAGGCTGGCACTTCGTACGGGTCACCCCGCTGGACTCCAACGGTGACGCCATGCCGGTCGTGGGGGTGGACGGCACGCAGCGGCCGGATGAGAGCGACCGCTTTTACGTCGTCCCCGATGGGGAGTTCGAGGATCCCCCGGTGCGGCGGTCCCAGCACGCCCCCGGGCTGGCCCAGGCGGTGAACAAGCTGCGCTTCACCGCCCTCGCCGAGGGACGGGATCCCGCCCGGGTCGTCTGCCGTGACATCGGCTGGGCGGCCAAGACCGCCAAGACATGGCCTTTGAAGGCCTCGTTCGGCGTGGCCGGGTCGGTCACCATCGACTTGCCCATTCCGCTTGCCGAAGCCGAGCAACGCATGCTGGCCCGGCCGTACAGCCTTGAGGGGCCCCGTCTCACGGTCGACGCCACCGGAGTCGCGGTACTGGGGGACGACGAGACCCTGGCTGTCACGGCGGAAGCCGACAGCGACTTCGACGCCTATCTCCAGGCCCGTGCCGAGCTGTTCGCCGCGGTGCGCAGGGACGCCGAGGGTACGGCACCCCTCGTGGTGGAGGCGACGGATCCGCGTACCGTCCGCAAGGAAACGGACGCGTACGCGGAGGCGTACCTGAGAGCGGTGAACCGCTGCGTCCGCGCGTTGGAGAACCCGCGAGGGAGCACCGGGGACCGGGACCGTGCCGAGCTGGCCCTGCTGTTGCGCACGGATACGCTCCAGGTAGACCTGACCGACGCGCGTGGCGGTCGACGTCGGGTGATCATCGTGGCCCCGACACATCCGCTGCGGATGCTGTGGTGGAGTGGACAAGCGGCGCTGGCCGACCACTGGCTGGAACGGCTGGTGAGCGAGAACCGGACCACCGTCCAAGAGCGCCTGTACAGCCTCAGCACCTCACTCGTACCACTTGGCTTTCCTCTGGTCGTGCCACTGACCACGGGTGAGCTCACCTTCGCAGGCGGACAGCTCACCGACTTCTGGCAGGTGTGTCTGCCGAGCGAGACCGCCGACCCCCGGGGCACCGTGTCTCTGCTCGCGGCGGCAGTCGGAGCGGCCTCCGACGCGGCGGCCTCGGGGCTGGTCACCGGCAGCGACCTCGCCGACCGGGTGGAACGCTACGTACGGCTCCACCCATACGCTGACAGTCTGGTCATCAACGCCCTGGGAGCCGGCCGGGGTGATCTGCTGACCGCGATGCTCACTGAGCTGCAGAGCCGCAAACACCTGGCTCATCTGCGCTACACCATCCGCCTGTTCGCGGACAACCCGGCCGAACCGTGGGTCGGCGAGGCGCTCACCGACCTGTTCTCGCCCGCCTCGGGCACGCGTTCTGTCGCCGCTGAGGCGTTCGCCACGCCCGGTGATCCGCTCCGGCCCAAACTCGCCATCGTAGTGCGCGACGCGGCCGATCTGCGTCATAGGGCAGACGAGTTCCCGGCACACCTCAGCATTCTGTTCGATCCCTTCGGTGGAGAGCAGTACGACATTGCTCCAGGAGTCCGCACGACCGGCCGGGTGGCCGCGCACGGCCTGGTGCAGGAACTGACCAGTGTCTACACGGAAGACGATGAGTATGTGGCATGGAGCCGCCAGCCACGCCACGGCGCGACCGACCCCCTCCTGGGCACAGAGGAGACGGGAGACCTGCTCGCCGCCCTGCCCGAGGCGTTGTCGGTCGCTGTCGTCACCGTCACCTCCGGCGAGCCGCGCCCGGGACACCTGCCACAGATCACCCTGCGCCTGACGCCGGGCGACCGGGCCCTGCTGCACGACGTGCACCAGGCCAGCGACTGGGTCATCACGGTCGACCGCACACTCGGCGTCGAGTACTTCGACCACGGCCGGGCCGACCGGCCCGAGTACGTCATCGACTACTCGGCCACCTTACAGACCGGCCTGGGACACCACATCGTGGTCTCCTCACGTTCGGTCGACGAACTCCGCGCGCTGATCGGTCCCGTCCTCGCCGACCGGAAACTCGGCATCGAAGAACGCCATGTGGTGACCTTCTTCGATCAGTTGCGGGAACTGTCCGGCAGCTTCGCCTTCAAGCTCGCCGCCCTCAGCGAGAGCAGCCACAGCGAGGTCCTCGGCCTGGCGCTGGCCCGGCTGTATTTGGGCTCCGCGGATGCCCTCAGGAACCAGATCTTGATCCCTCTCGACGCGCACATCGACCTGTACGGCGAGGACAGGCGCCGACTCGCGTCCGGTGAGGCAATGGTGCGGCTGCACCGGACCGACCTCGCACTGCTCGACCTGGACGCGGAGCGCCGGACCATCGTGTGCCGGCTCGTCGAAGTGAAGTGCTTCAGCGGGGTCGGCGGCCTGGGGGCGTACGAGGCGAAGAAGAAGCAGATCATCCAGCAGGTCGAGAGCAGCCGACGGGTCCTGGCCGAGCAGTTCGACCCCGAGGTCAGGCGGGCCGACCGCCCGTTGCGCAACCTCATGCTGCGCTCGTTGCTGGGCTACTACCTCGCTCGCGCGAACAGGTACGGCCTCTTCAACGAGAAGGCGTACGCCGAGGCGCGCTGGCTTCTGGAGCACCTGGATCACGGCTACTCACTCGAATTCGCCAGTACAGGCCTGGTCTTCGACCTGGGGCACTGCGGGACTGACTCCGAGGCGGACGGCGGTGTCACCTTCCACAGGGTCGGAAAGGACGTGGTGCGTTACCTGCTGGACATGATCGAGACGGAGTACCTCGGCGGCCGTGTCCACAGCACGCCGCAGCAGCTCCCGATCGCCGCCCTCGGCCTTGAGCGGAGCGAGGCCACCGAGAGCCTGCGTCCCCGGCAGCGGACGCGCGACGTGCCCGACGAGCCAGCTCCGCTGCGTTTGCCGGCGGACGATGAACTGGAGGCCTTGGACAGTGAATGGGAGCCGGTGCCCGGCGAATTGGAGGCGGCGGACGGTGAACTAGAGGCTGATACGGCACACGCGCCGACGGGTGCGGAGGCTTCCGTCGGCCCTGAAACCCCAGCCGAGCCTCAGGAGCCCCTTCTCACCGTTCCCATGGTCCAGTCCGCCCCGGCGTCCGAGACAGAACCGGAGCTTTCGTCCGCTGCCCCCGCCACGCGGCAGGACGAGCCTTCACCGCGTGATGCCGATGGCCCGGCGCAGGACGGAGACGTGCTGCTCAGCCCTGATGTCTTCCTCGGCGTGTCCCAGCCGACACGGCAGTACGGCCTGCTGGGGACAACCGCCGGGCGGACGATCGCGCTGGACCTCAACGAGACCCACACCATCAGCCTGTTCGGCGTCCAGGGCGGCGGCAAGAGCTACACGCTCGGCTCGATCCTGGAGATGGCGAGCCTGCCCACTCCCGGCGTCAACCAGTTGTCGCATCCGTTGGCCAGCATCGTCTTCCACTACAGCGACACCCAGGACTACGCGCCCGAGTTCACCAGCATGACGCGCCCTAACAGCGACGAGGCCCAACTGACCGCACTGCGTGCCCGTTACGGAGCCGAGCCCGCGGCAATGTCCGACGTCGTGCTGCTCGCACCGGCCGACAAGGTGGAGGACCGGCGGGAGGAGTACCCGGATCTAGATGTCCGGCCACTGGCCTTCGCATCGTCGGAGCTACAGGCGGCACACTGGCGATTCCTGATGGGGGCCATCGGGAACCAGTCGATCTACATCCGCCAGCTCGGGCGGATCATGAAGGCTCATCGCCGCAATCTCACCCTGGAGGCCATTCGTCAGGGTGTGGAGGACTCACCGCTCTCCGATGCCTTGAAGCAGCTCGCCTTCCAGCGTCTGGAACTGGCTGCCGAGTACATCGACGACAGTGTGCGACTGCAGGACTTGGTCCGGCCCGGGCGTCTCATCATCGTGGACCTGAGGGACGAGTACATCGACAAGGACGAGGCTTTGGGGCTGTTCGTGGTTCTCATGCAGCTCTTCGCGGACGCGACGTACGACGGACAGTCCTTCAATAAACTGGTCGTCTTCGACGAAGCTCACAAGTACATTCACAGCCCGGATCTCGTCGACGGACTGGTGGCAAGCGTCCGCGAGATGCGACACAAGGGAATGTCCATCCTGGTGGCAAGTCAGGATCCGCCCTCGGTGCCCATCTCGTTGATCGAATTGTCCAATCACATGGTGCTGCACAAGATGATCTCGCCGGCCTGGCTCAAGCACCTCCAAAAAGCGAATGCCGCACTCGCCAATCTGACTCCCGAGAAGATGGCGGGGCTGAGGCCGGGTGATGCGTTCGTTTGGTCCAGCAAGGCCACCGACGAGGCGTTCACCCGCGGAGCGGTGAAGGTCCAGTGTCGTCCCCGGGTTACACAGCACGGAGGGGCCACTAAGACCGCACTCACGGAAACCTGAGACTTGTCGGCGGTCATGGCGGCTCCACGCGAGCTGCTCTTTAGGAGTGCGGGTTGCTTGCGGCTGGTCTTCAGTAGAAAAGCGGCGAGCTACATTCTTCTGGATCCGGTGCCTCGGCTTTTCCGAGTTGCAGGGAGTAGAACCGAAACTTTGCCCGGAGGTCACCTATCATTGAGTTTTATAGGAGTGAAGCCGGCGCGGTAACTAATGGTGACGCAAACGTGGCCGCCATGTGATCGAACGGAAGTTGCCTTGGAGCTGCCGGTCCCGAAGGATTCCAGTGTTCAGCGGGTGATGCTGGCGCAACGCAGCAGGGATACGGTGCCTGAACTGGCTCTGAGGCGAGCGCTACACGCACTGGGCTTTCGCTATCGCGTGGACCTGCCGATTCCGATAATGCGTCGACGCCGTGCGGACGTCACGTTCGTGAAGTGGCAGACGGCGGTGTTCGTCCAGGGCTGCTTCTGGCACGCCTGCCCGCAACACCAGCACGCGCCGGTGCACAACCGGGAGTGGTGGCGGGAGAAGCTTGAGGGCAATGTCCGGCGGGACGCGGACACCGATGCCCATCCCGTCCGATTGGGGTGGGTGCCCTTGCGGCTCTGGGAGCACGAGGCCGTCGACGCGGCCGTGGGCAAGGTGGTGGAGGTGCTCGCGTCTCGGGGGCATCCGCGGGCGCTGCGGATCCGGGGCGAGGCCGTTCCGTCAAGCAGGTAGGTGCCTGTGTGTGCATCACGCAGACAGTCGGGAAATGATCTTCCAAGTGATGGGGAGGGTCTACGCAACGCTTCTGTAGATCCAGGTCAGACCCACCCGCGAACGGCCCACGCAGCATAGAGCCCCAGTCGGTGATCACCGACTGGGGCTCTTGCCATGCCGACCGTCAACAACGTGGCTTTCGGGCAAGCCGCCGCAGGGCGAGGGCCGTTGGGACCGCCGCCGAGGCGGTGGCCAGGAGGGCGCAGGCTGCCGCCGTCCAGCCGAGCGCGGACCAGGGAACATGGATCACGGCCGGCGCCGACAACGCGCGCAGCGCGGCGCACATGCCCAGCAGGTTGGCGCCCGTCACCAGGAGACCCAGCAGGGTGCCGACGGCCACCGTGGTCAGGGCCTCCGCGGTGATCACCCGGAGGAGTTGGGCGTGGGTCGCGCCGACGAGCCGCAGCGTCGCCAGTTCTCGCAGCCGGTCCGCGGTCGCCATGACGAGGGTGTTGGCGAGCGAGAGGCCGGTGTAGAGAAGGGCGATGCCGAGGACCAGGAGGAAGCCGAGGCGGGTGGTGCGGTCGTCGGCGGGGGAGACGGTCCGCAGCCACGCGGCCCTGGTCAGGACGTGGACGTCGCCGCCCTCCGGGCCCACCGCCCGGCGCAGCCCGGCCGCCACCGCGCTCGCGTCGGCACCCGGCGCGAGGGTGATGTCGGCGCGGTCGTACGCGGCGTGCGGGGCGTTGGCCGGTGTGACGTAGGCGCCGTTGTCGCCGGTCCCGGTGGGCATGACCGCGGCGATCCGCAGCGACCTGCGGGTGCCGTCGCCCAGCCAGACGGTCACCCGGTCGCCGACCGTGTGCCGGGCCCACTCCTCGTTGACGACGATCGAGTCGTCGTCGAGGTCGGCCAGGCGGCCGGAGGCCAGGGGCGGACGGGAGGTCGCGGCCAGTGCCTTCCCGGTGATCGCGCGGGCCTCCCACCTGACCAGAGCGATCCCGTCCTCCAGGACGTGGACGGCGCTGGTGGCGCTCGCGGCGACCTCGGCGGTGCCCGGTACCGCGCGCAGCCGGCGGACCGCCCCAGGGCTGAGGCCGTCGGGCGCCGACACGACGAAGTCGGCGGTCGTGCGCTGCCGCAGCTCCCTCGCCTTCGCCCCGTCCAGGGTCGCGGTGGCGCCGAGCAGGGAGCCCGCGAGGGCGACCGTGACCAGGACAGGGGCCGCGACGGCGGCGGTCCGGCGGACGCCGGCCGCGGCGCTCTCGCCAACCAGCAGGCCGCAGGCGCCGGGCAGCCGCGACGGAAGCCAGGCGACCAGACGGACCAGGGGGCGCACCAGCGCGGGGGACAGCAGGGCGACCGCGGTGATCAGCAGCATGGGGCGGCTGACGTACGTCTTGCGGTGCAGCAGCTCGCCCGGGTCGGTCAGCAGCGCCACGGCGAGTGTCACGACGGCGGTCAGCAGCAGGACCGTGCCGCACAGCCGGCGGGAGCGGGTCATCGTGCCGGTGTCCACGGACGCCTCGCGCAGCGCCTGCGTGGGTGCCGTCCGGCCGGCCCGCCAGGACGCCGCCACCACTCCGCACAGGGCGACCGACAGACCGGTCCAGAAGGCGAGGTGGTACGGCCACAGGTGGGCGCCGATCGTGAACCAGGCCGGCGCCAGACCCTCGGCCACGACCCGCTCGGCCAGGTGCGGGGCGGCGTACCCGCCCAGCGCACAGCCGGTCGCCGAGGCGAGCACGCCCAGGAGCAGGGCCTGGGCCACCACCGTCCGGCGGATCTGGCCCGGGGTCGCGCCGGCCAGGCGCAGCAGCCCGAACTCCCGGCGCCGCTGCGCGACCGCGAAGGCGAACGTGGACGCCACGACGAACACCGACACGAACCCGGCCACCCCGCCGGCCGTACCGAACAGGGCGTTCAGCGCGGTCAGCGCCTCGCGGTCACGGCCCGGATCAGGGTCCGCGAGACGGCGGGCGTCGCCGGTGAGGACGGTCACGCCGGTCACCGCGCGACGCACCGCCGCCGCGTCCGCAGCCACCACCAACTGCGTGCTCACCGGCGACAGTCGGGCCGCCGTGGCGTCCGGATAGAACAGGGCGTCCTCGAAGCCGAGGTCGCCCGCCGTGCCGACCACCCGCACGGTCCCGTGCGGGGTGCGCAGCCGTTGGCCCACCGACGTCCAGGCACCCGTCGCGACCACCTCGCCGTCCGCTCGCGGGGCGCGGCCCGAGGTCAGCTCGTACGGGGCGAAGGGCGCCGTCGACCAAGGGTGGCCCACCAGGCCGGCCGGACCGCCCGGGACGCGCACGGGGAACGTGCGGTCCTGGACGACCCGGCCGAGGGTGCGCAGCGCGGCGACGGTCCGGGGCGGGACGGGGCGGGGGTGGGCCGCCTTCCCGGTGCGGACGCCGCCGGACGTGGGGACCCGCAGGGTGTCCTCGCCCCTCACCACGACCGGAGCCGCCGCGAACCGCTCCGGCCCGCGCTCGGGAGCGTCGTGGGAGGAGGCGAGGGCGAGGCCCATGACGGTGAGCAGGGCGACGCCCAGGGAGAGCGCCACGAACGTGCCGGCGAAGGTGATCCAGCGGACGCGCAGGGTACGGACGGCGACGCTCAGCACGGGACGGCCTCCAGCGTCGTCACAAGCGCCGCGATCTCGGCCGCGGACGCCCGGCCCGACTCCCCGTGCACCCGCCCGTCGACCAGGAACACGACCCGGTCCGCGTAGGACGCGGCCACCGGATCGTGGGTCACCATCACGACCGTGCGGCCCTCGGAGTCGACCATGTCCCGCAGCAGCGCCAGGACCTCGCGCCCGGTCCGTGAGTCCAGGGCCCCCGTCGGCTCGTCCCCGAACAGCACCTCGGGGCGGGTGACGAGGGCACGGGCGAGAGCCACGCGCTGCTGCTGGCCGCCGGAGAGCCGGCAGGGACGGTGGCCGGCCCGGTCGCCCAGGCCGACCTGGGCCAGCGCCTCCCGCAGCCGTGCCCTCGCCACCCGCCGGCCGGCCAGGCGCAGGGGCAGGGCGACGTTCTGCTCGGCGGTGAGGGACGGCAGCAGGTTGAACTCCTGGAACACGAAACCGACGCGCTCGCGGCGCAACAGGGTCAGCTTCCGCTCGCCGAGCGTCGTCAGCTCCGTCCCGCCGAGCCGTACCGAACCCGAGGCGGGCCGGTCCAGGCCGGCCGCACAGTGCAACAGGGTGGACTTGCCCGAGCCGGACGGGCCCATGACGGCGGTGAAGGTACCCGCCGGGAAGGCGAGCGAGACGCCGTCGAGGGCGGTCACCGTGCTGCCGCCGGACCTGAACGTCCGGCTCACGGCACGTAGTTGGATCGCGTCAGGTCTCATCTGCGCCTCGGCTCCCACTCGTTCGGTGTCGGTGGGTCAACCCAACCGCGTGCCCCCGCCCCGGAGCAGTGCGGCAGGGGCGAGACCCGGGGTAGGGCCAGGCATACCCCCGAGCCTCCGTCCCGGCCCATGGCAGCGCCCCCGCACCGCCTTCTACGGTGATTCCCATGACCCTGTGGCAGGCCCTCGGCGGCCGTGGATACCTGGCGACCGCGTGGCCCTGGCGCGCCCTCGGCTACCTGGCCGGCGGCGCGCTGCTCGGCCCCCTCGTCCTCGTCGTGATCCTCGGCGGAACGATCGTCGGCGGTGCGCTGACCGTCGTACTCCTCGGGCTGCCGCTGCTGCTGCTCACCGCGCTGACCGGGGCGCCCGTGGCCGCGGTGGAGCGGTGGCGGCTGCGGCTTCTCGGTGCCGGTCCGGTGCCCCGGGACGGCCACCGGGTGCCCGACCGGCCCGGCCTCACCGCCTGGCTGTCGACCCGGCTGCGGGAGGCGGCGACCTGGCGGGAGCTGGCGTACGCGGTGCTGTTCGGGCTGGTGCTGTGGCCGCTCGACGCGCTGGCCGTCGCCCTGGTGGCGGGAGTGCCGCTGTCGGTGGCGGCCACGCCGGTGGTCCTGGCCGTCGAGGGCGAGGCGAAGCCGGCCAAGCTGTGGACCGTCGACACCTGGCCGCAGGCCTTCGCGGCCGCCGCGCTCGGACTCGCCGTGCTGGCCGCGGGCCTCTACGCGCTGGGCGTACTCGCCGGTGCCCGCGCCGAGTTGGCCCGCGCACTGCTCACCACCAGGGACCGGGTCGGCGAACTCGCGCGCTCCCGGGTGCGGTTGGTGGACGCGTTCGAGGCGGAGCGGCGGCGCATCGAGCGGGATCTGCACGACGGGGCCCAGCAGCGGCTCGTCGCGCTCACCATGACCCTCGGCCTCGCCCGCCTGGACGCCCCGCCCGGCGGGCCGCTCGCCGGCCGGCTCGCCAAGGCCCACGAGGAGGCCGGCCACGTCCTCGCGGAGCTGCGCGAGCTCATCCACGGCATCCATCCCAAGGTCCTCGCCGACTACGGCCTCGAAGCGGCCGTCGCCGACGCCGCCGACCGCAGCCCGGTCCCCGTCGACGTCGACCTGGAGCTGCCCCGGCTGCCCCCGCCCGTCGAGTCCGCCGCGTACTTCGTGGTGCGCGAGGCCCTCGCCAACGTCGCCCGGCACAGCGGGGCGAGCCGGGCCGAGGTCGGCGGCGGACACGACGGCGGGCGGCTGGTCCTGCACGTCCGTGACGACGGCCGCGGGGGCGCCGACAGCGGCCGCGGCACCGGGCTGACCGGCCTCGCCGACCGGGTGTCGGTGCTCGATGGCACACTCACCCTGTCCAGCCCGCCGGGCGGACCGACCCTGCTGCGTGTGGAGATCCCTTGCCGGCCGACGCCTCCGACAGACCGCTGAAGATCGTCCTCGCCGAGGACAGCGTGCTGCTGCGCGAGGGCGTCGCCGGACTGCTCGCCCGCTTCGGCCACCAGGTGCTCGCCGCCGTCGGCGACGCGGACGCCCTCCTCGCGGCGGTCGCCGGGCACGGGCCGGACGTCGACGTGGTCGTCACGGACGTACGGATGCCGCCCGGCTTCCAGGACGAGGGCCTGCACGCGGCCGTGCGACTGCGCGAGGAACGGCCAGGGCTGCCCGTGCTGGTCCTCAGCCAGTACGTGCAGCGGGCGTACGCCGCCGACCTCCTCGACTCCGGCGACGGCACGGGAGTCGGCTATCTGCTCAAGGACCGGGTGGGCCAGGTCGAGGAGTTCGAGGCCGCGCTGCGGGAGGTCGCGGCCGGTGGCACGGTCGTCGATCCCGAAGTCGTACGACAGTTGCTGCGCAGGCGACGGGATCCGCTCGCGCGGCTCACCCCCCGGGAGCGGGAGGTGCTGGCGCTGATCGCGGAGGGGAAGTCGAACGGGGCGATCGCCCGGACCCTGGTGGTGTCGGAGGCCGCCGTCGGCAAGCACATCGGCGGCATCCTCACCAAGCTGGACCTGCCGCCGGCGGACGACGTCCACCGACGGGTGCTGGCGGTGCTCGCCTACCTCAGGAGCTGAGGGCCTTCGCGAAGCACCGGCTCGCCTCGTACTCCCGGTAGTAGCCGAACTTGGCACACGGCTCGTAGTCGCAGGAGGTGTAGAGGGCGATGGCCTCCGGCTGCTCGGTGCCGGTCTCCAGGACCATGCGCCGGCGGCCGGCCTCGCGGGCGTCCTCCTCCAGGGCGCTCAGGATGCGCCGGGCGAGGCCGCGGCCGCGCATCGTCTCCACGACGAACATCCGCTTGATCTCGGCGTCCCCGTCGAGGTTGCCCTCGTCGTTCGTGTCCTGGGCGCGCCAGCCGCCCGTGGCGACGGGGACGTCGTTCTCGTCGTACGCGATCAGGTACACGCCGTTCGGCGGCCGGAAGTCCTCCGGGGCCAGGGTGGTGGCGTCGCCGCCGTCGCCGTAGCGGCGGTGGTACTCGGCCTGGACCTCGTCGTTCAGCTTGACTGCGTCAGGGTGGTCGAACGAGACGCGACGTATATGCATGTGGGATACCGTATATCAATTCATTCCAAGGCGGGACTCGGTCCAGTGTGCCGGTATCGTGCCCGGGTGCTGACTGTGACCACTGTGAACGTGAACGGGTTGCGCGCCGCCGCGAAGAAGGGCTTCGTGGAATGGCTCGCGGAGACCTCCGCCGACGTGCTCTGCCTCCAGGAGGTGCGCGCGGAGCCGCAGCAGCTGCCCGAGCACGTCCGTGCCCCCGAAGGCTGGCACGTGCTGCACGCCCCCGCCGCCGCGAAGGGCCGGGCCGGTGTCTCCCTCTACACCCGCCGCGAGCCCGACCGGGTCCGGGTCGGTTTCGGCTCGGCCGAGTTCGACGGCAGCGGGCGCTACGTCGAGGCCGACCTGCCCGGCGTCACCGTTGCCTCCCTCTACCTGCCCTCCGGTGAGGTCGGCACCGAACGGCAGGACGAGAAGGTCCGCTTCATGGGCGAGTTCCTCGCCCACCTCAAGGAACTGCGCGAGCGCGCCGCCGCCGACGGCCGCGAGGTCGTCGTCTGCGGCGACTGGAACATCGCCCACCAGCAGGCGGACCTCAAGAACTGGCGCGGCAACACCAAGAACTCCGGGTTCCTGCCGGAGGAGCGGGCGTGGCTGGGGCAGGTCCTCGACGAGGTGGACGGCGGCTACGTCGACGTCGTGCGGGCGCTGCACCCGGAGGCCGAGGGGCCGTACACGTGGTGGTCGTACCGGGGGCGGGCTTTCGACAACGATGCGGGATGGAGAATTGACCTCGCCGTGGCGACGCCCGGGCTCGCGGGCCGTGCCGTCAAGGCGTATGTCGAGCGGGCCGGCAGCCATGAGGAGCGGTGGTCGGACCATGCTCCTGTGACAGTGGTCTTCGACATGTGACCGGCCGTGGGAGTGCCGACACCTTCGACACTCCCACGGTTGCCGTGTGACTCAGAGGCGCGCGCGGCGTGTGAAGGTCAAGCGGGACGTGTCCGGCCCGGTGAGGCGGGAGGGGGCACCGCCGGAGCGCCCCTTTCCGACGGTGACGACGACGCCGTCGCGGAGGAGGCGTTCGCGCGGCACGTCGCCGTCTGTTGCCGCCACGCGGCGGTAGCGGCTCAGAACATAGCCCTCAAGCCAGTCGGAGCGCATCGCGGCGGGGGCTGGACAGACCTCGCCTCGTGCTGTGGTGCGGCACACGTAATCGCCGTAGGGATAGCCCTTCCTGATGGCGAAGTACATGCGGCCGTCACAGCCGGAGCAGTATGCGACTCCGGTGAGGAGCGCGGTCGTGCCGCGCCTCGGGCTGCGGGTTCCGTTGGAGCGCCTCAGAAGGGCATCCTGCAGCACGTCGAACTCGTCGTTGGTCAGCAGTGACTCTCCGATGAGGACCGGGTCGCCTGACTCGTCGCGGACCGTCTGTCCGCCGTGGGTCCGGTGGCCCATGAGTGATGGGCTGCGCAGCACCTTGGACAGGGTGCCCGACGTCCAGCGGAACCGTTCGAAGTCACGTCCGTGACGGCGACCGCCCATCGGGCGCCCCTGGAGTTGGGCGTGGCGGTCACGCGGCACGGGCACCCTGGACTCGTTCAACCGACGTGCGATGGCGATCAAGGACCGTCCCGCGTGTACGTCCTCGATGATCGTGCGGACGAGGGCGGCGGATTCCGGATCGGGAGCCAGGCACCATCCGCTGCCCGAGGGGTGCGGCGCCTTCCGGTAGCCGAACGGGACCAGTCCGCCTCCGTAGCGGCCGGCCGCGCGCAGTGCTTCGTGGCTGCTCGTGAGCCGATTCGAGATGGTGCGGGCTTCTTGCTCCGCGTCGTGGGCCAATTCCATGCACCGCCGGATTGTGCAGCCGTCCGCCCGGGGCGTCACCACAATCGGGTGGCCCGCTTCCGGCATTGCGAACACGAGTGTTCTGGCGTGCTGCCGTCCCCAGGCGACCAACTCGGCCATGTGCGCCACGGAACGCACGGCCCGGTCCACGTGCGACCACACGACGGCTTCGTACTCCTGAGGCCGTCGGAGCCAGGACGCCAAGGAGGGCCGCTCGAACGGCGATGTCGTGCGGGCTGAGATGCCCAGGTCCGATGCCTCGGCGACCAGCGTGAAGCCGAGCCTCGCAGCGGATACATGGATGGCGGACCGCTGTCGCTCCGGTGAAGTGGTCACGCTGGTGACGCAGCTGAGGCGCAGGGAGGCAATGGCTCTTGGGGGTTCAGGACTACGCTTGGGCATGTCGACGCTCCTCGAAAGTGTCGGCCGTACCCCGGGACTGGTCGCACAGTCGCCGGGGCCTTTCGGTCACACTCTCGGAGTGGGAACGTGGCTTCGCCTGCGACTATCCGGAAAGTGCCTCAATAGAGTGAATGTCTGTAAATTGCTGGATGGTTGAGGTGTGAGGCGTTCTAGTTCCGCTTGCGCAACCGTCGGTCCAGTGCCAGGGACAGTTCCGCCTCCACCACGCTGCGGGCCAGGGGGCGCATGCGCTGGAGGTCCTCCTCGGGGGCGTGGCGCAGGACCAGGTCGGCGAACAGGTCGGCCAGGGCGTCGGCGTGTTCGCGGACGCGTCGGCCGGCGTCCAGGACCTCCGCCAGGGGGATGCCCTCGCGGACCAGGGCGGAGGAGACGTCGAGGAGACGGCGGCTGACGTGGACGATCTCGGTGCCGTCGGTGCCGAGGTAGCCCAGGTCCAGGGCGGCGGCGAGGTTCTCCGGGGTGACCTGGCCCTCGAAGCGGTCGGCGAGTTCCTCGGGGGTGAGGCGGACCGGGATCTCCTCGGTGGGAGTGTCCATGCCGAGGAGCTCGCCCACGTTGCGGCCGTTCTCGAAGGCCTCGGCCAGTTCCGCGATGCTGCTGAGGGTGTGGCCGCGTTCCAGCAGGGCCGCGATGGTGCGCAGCCGGGCCAGGTGGTCGTCGTCGTACCAGGCGATGCGGCCCTCGCGGCGGGGCGGGGCGATCAGTTTGCGTTCGCGGTAGAAGCGCAGGGTGCGCACGGGGATGCCGGCCAGGCGGGCCAGTTCCTCCATGCGGTACTCGCGCGGGCCGTCGCGTCCTGCTCCCTCTTCTGCCACGTCGGCACCCTATGTTGTACCGCCGGTAACTTTCCTTCCCCCGGACCCCTACCCATCGGTACGGAGCTGCTCTACCCTCCCATTGCGCCAGTGTTCACTGGCGGAGTCGCAGGGAAGGTCGTCGGTATGACCGAACACGAGCATGTGCGGGTGGCGGTGATCGGGTCCGGGTTCGGCGGACTGGGTGCCGCCGTACGGCTGCGGCGCGAGGGAGTCACCGACTTCGTCGTCCTGGAACGGGCCGACAGCGTCGGCGGCACCTGGCGGGACAACACCTATCCGGGGTGCGCCTGCGACGTGCCGTCCCACCTGTACTCGTTCTCCTTCGCGCCCAACGCCCACTGGCCGCGCACCTTCTCCGGGCAGCAGCACATCCGGGCCTACCTGGAGCACGTGGCCGACGTGTTCCGGCTCCGCCCGCACCTCCGCTTCGGCTCCGAGGTGAAGATGATGACCTGGGACGCGGACAAGCTCCGCTGGGACATCGAGACCAGCTCCGGACGGCTGTCCGCGGACTTCGTCGTCTCCGCCACCGGGCCGCTCTCCGACCCGAAGACCCCGGACATCCCGGGGCTGGACTCCTTCCCCGGCAAGGTCTTCCACTCCGCCCGCTGGGACCACGACTACGACCTGCGCGGCAAGCGGGTCGCCATGGTGGGGACCGGCGCCTCCGCCATCCAGATCGTGCCGGCCATCCAGCCGGAGGTGGCGCGGCTGACGCTGTTCCAGCGCACTCCGCCCTGGGTGATGCCCCGTGTGGACCGGGCGATCAGCGCGGCGGAGCGCCGGATCCACCAGACCCTGCCCCTCACCGCGCAGATCCGGCGCGGACTGCTGTGGGGCATCAGGGAGTTGCAGGTCCAGGCGTTCACCAAGCACCCCAACCAGCTCGGCCTGGTCGAGAGGCTGGCCAGACAGAACATGGCCCGGGCCATCAAGGACCCGGAGACGCGCGCCAAGCTCACGCCCGACTACCGCATCGGCTGCAAGCGGATCCTGCTGTCCCGTGACTACTATCCGGCCCTCGCCCGGCCCAACGTCGACCTCGTCGCGAGCGGACTCGGCGAGATCCGCGGCTCCACGCTCGTCGCCGCCGACGGCACCGAGGCCGAGGTCGACGCCATCGTGTTCGGCACCGGCTTCCACGTCACGGACATGCCCATCGCCGACCGCGTGGTGGGCGCCGACGGGCGGACCCTCGCCGAGGCGTGGAAGGGCGGCATGGAGGCGCTGCGGGGCGCCTCGGCCGCCGGGTTCCCGAACTGGATGACCGTCATCGGCCCCAACACCGGCCTAGGGAACTCCTCGATGATCCTGATGATCGAGTCCCAGCTGAACTACATGGCCGACTTCGTCCGGCAGTTGGACGTCCTCGGCGGCCGGGTCGCCCTCGACGCCCGCCCCGCCGCGGTGCGGGCGTGGAACCACCGGGTGCAGGAGCGCATGAAGCGCACCGTGTGGAACACGGGCGGCTGCACCAGCTGGTACCTGGACGCGAACGGCCGCAACAGCACCGTCTGGCCCGGCACGACGAGCGAGTTCCGGCGGGCGACGCGGCGCGTGGACCTCGCGGAGTACGACGTCCTGCGCGCCGGTGACCGCGAGAACGCCGAGGTGACCGCATGAGCCGCCTGCTCCACGTCTCCACCGGCCCCTACGCCCCGCCCGTCCCCGCCCGCGAACTCACCGCGGTCTCCGCCGACGGCGCCCGGCTGCACGTCGAGGTGCACGGGCCCGAGGGCGCGCCGGCCGTGGTCCTCGCCCACGGCTGGACCTGCTCGACCGCCTTCTGGGCGGCGCAGGTACGGGACCTGTCCGTCGACCACCGGGTCATCGCCTACGATCAGCGCGGCCACGGCCGCAGCCCGGTCGGCGCCGCCTGCGGTACGGACCAGCTCGCCGACGACCTCGAAGCCGTCCTGGAGGCGACCCTCGCGCCGGGTGAGAAGGCCGTGATCGCCGGTCACTCCATGGGCGGCATGACGGTGATGGCGGCCTCCGCGCGCCCCGGCTTCCGGGCGCACACGGCGGCCGTACTGCTGTGCAGCACGGGCTCCTCGCGGCTGGTCGCGGAGTCGACGGTCCTCCCGATCGGGCCGGGGCGGCTGCGCACCTGGCTGACCAAGCACGTCCTCGGTTCGCGCGCGCCCCTCGGGCCGGTCACGCCGCTCGCCCGGCGGATCCTCAAGTACGGGACGATGGGCGCCGGTTCGGCCCCGCACATGGTCGAGGCGTGCGCGCGGATCGTGCACGCCTGTCCGCGCAAGGTGCGTCACGCCTGGTCGGAGGTGCTGGGGCTGCTCGATCTCGACCACGCGGTACGGGAGTTGGCGGTGCCGACGGCCGTGATCGTGGGGTCGGCGGACCGGCTGACGCCTCCCGGGCAGGCCCGGGCGCTGGTCGCCGCGCTGCCGGACTGCGCGGGCCTGACCGAACTGCCCGGCGTCGGCCACATGACACCGATCGAGGCCCCCGAAGCGGTCACCGGGAAGGTCCGGGAGCTCGTCACCACGTACATCCACACAGGTCAGGTCAGGGAGGGCGCATGAGCAGGGTCAGCCTCGAGGGTCAGGTCGCCGTGGTCACCGGTGCCGCGCGGGGTGTGGGGGAGTTGCTGGCCCGCAAGCTGTCCGCGCGTGGTGCGAAGGTGGCGCTGGTCGGCCTGGAGCCGGACGCGCTCAAGCAGGTCGCCGAGCGGCTGCACGGCGACTGCGACCACTGGTACGCCGACGTCACCGACCACGAGGCGATGGCGCGGGTGGCGCTGGAGGTCAAGGAGCGGTTCGGGAAGGTCGACATCGTCGTCGCCAACGCGGGGGTCGCCACCGGGGGTCCGTTCGTCGACTCCGATCCGGTGGCCTGGCGTCGGGTGATCGAGGTCAACCTGATCGGGTCGGCGGTGACCGCGCGGGCCTTCCTGCCGGTGCTGACGGAGAGCCGGGGGTACCTGCTCCAGATCGCCTCGCTGGCGGCCATCACGCCGGCGCCGATGATGACGGCGTACTGCGCGTCCAAGTCGGGCGTGGAGGCGTACGCGCACAGTCTGCGGGCCGAAGTCGGGTACCGGGGCGTGCGGGTGGGCGTCGGGTACCTGTCGTGGACCGACACCGACATGGTGCGCGGGGCCGATCAGGACGACGTCATGCGGGAGTTGCGGCAGCGGCTGCCGTGGCCGGCCAACAAGACGTATCCGCTGGGGCCGGCGGTGGACCGGCTCGTCGCCGGGATCGAGCGCAGGTCGAGCCATGTGTACGGGCAGCGGTGGCTGCGGGGCATGCAGGGGGTGCGCGGGTATCTGCCGGCGGTCATCGGGACCGTCGGGCAGCGGGAGATGCGGCGCTTCGCCACCCGGCTGGAGGGGATGCGGACGGGGCTCGTCGGCGCAGGTGGGGCAGCGGACGAGGAGGCCCGCGCTACGCACCGTGACTGATCGACATGCGTCCTGTGACCGCCCGTGTGAATCTGGTCGAGGCCCCGCCAACGGGGCCCCAGAATTCCCCCTCACCCTCACGGGAGTGAACCCACATGGGTATGAAGGACAAGTTCCAGGACAAGTCGGAGCAGTGGCAGGAGCAGGCCAAGCAGAAGGTCCAGCAGGGCCGGGAGCAGGGCCGGGAGCAGGGTCGTGAGCCGGGTCGTGAGCCGGGTCGCGAGCGTGGCCAGGAGCGTGGCCGGCCGGGCGAGCCCATGCGGGACCGTGAAGAGGAGAGCGAGCGTCTTCGTCGTGACGAAGAGGACCGCCGCTTCGCGCAGGACTACGAGGCCTAGCCACCGCGCTCGGCTTGAGCGTTGAGAACGTGGGGTGCCCTTCTCTCCGGAGGGTGCCCCACGTTCTT
This sequence comes from Streptomyces resistomycificus, assembly GCF_001514265.1. Taxonomy (GTDB): domain Bacteria; phylum Actinomycetota; class Actinomycetes; order Streptomycetales; family Streptomycetaceae; genus Streptomyces; species Streptomyces resistomycificus. The sequence continues at coordinate 474,439 of NZ_KQ948992.1, forward strand.
GCCTGCGTCGGGTGCGTTGTCGGGTGCGGGTGGGTGGGGGCTCGTCGCGCAGTTCCCCGCGCCCCTGGGTGGGTGTGCCTTGCGCTCGTTTTGAGGTGGGGGCTCGTCGTGCGGTTCCCCGCGCCCTGGGTGGGTGTGTCTTGCGCTCGCTTTGGGGTGGGGGCGCGTTCCTCAAGTTCGCGGGCGCGGGGGGAGTTGGGGCCTCGATCTGTTCGGGATGTGCGAGTGGTCCGGCGGGGTTGCCGGGGGGTTCGTGTCCAGGAGGTCCAGGGCCAGCGTGACGGCGTCCGCCAGTTGGGCGTGTCTGCCCTCCGCCCAGTCGAGGGGGGTGCGGAGGACCTCGAGGTCGGGGGCGACGCCGTGGTTCTCGACGGACCAGCCGTACGCGTCGAACCAGGCCGCGTTCATCGGCACGGTGATCACCGTGCCGTCGCCCAGTTGGTGGCGGCCGGTCATGCCGACGACTCCGCCCCAGGTGCGTTGGCCGACGACCGGGCCGAGCCCGAGGAGCTTGAAGGCGGCCGTGATCATGTCGCCGTCCGAGGAGGTCGCCTCGTCGGCGAGGGCGACCACCGGGCCTCTCGGCGCGTTCGAGGCGTACGACACCGGCTGGGCGTTGCGGGTGAGGTCCCAGCCCAGGATCGTGCGGGTCAGCTTCTCCACCACCAGTTCGCTGATGTGGCCGCCCGCGTTGCCGCGTACGTCCACGATCAGCGCGGGCCGGGACACCTCCATGCGCAGGTCCCGGTTGAACTGGGCCCAGCCCGATCCGCCCATGTCGGGGATGTGGAGGTACCCGCAGCGCCCGCCGCTCAACTCCCGGACCACGGCCCGGCGTTTGGCCACCCAGTCCTGGTAGCGCAGCGGCCGCTCGTCGAGGAGGGGGACGACCGCCACCCGTCGGGCACGCCCCTCGCCCTCCGCCGGGGTGAACGTCAGCTCCACGGTCGTACCGCCCGCCCCCGCGAGCAGCGGGTACGGCCCCGTCACCGGATCCACCGGGCGGCCGTCCACGTGGGTGAGCACCGCGCCCTCCCGGATGCCGGTGCCGGCCAGCGGTGAGCGCGCCTTGGAGTCGGAGGAGTCGCCGGGCAGGATCCGCCGGACCGTCCAACCCTCCTCCCGCCGGACCAGGTTGGCGCCGAGGAGGCCCTGGCGGCGCTGGTAGTGCGGCGGGCCCTCGTTGCGGCGGGCGGCGGAGACGTATGCGTGGGAGGTGCCCAGCTCGCCGAGGACCTCGCGCAGCAGGTCCGCGAAGTCGTCGGGGGAGGCGACCCGTTCGACCAGCGGGCGGTACTGGTCGAGTACGCCGTCCCAGTCGACGCCGCACATGCCGGGGTCCCAGAAGTAGGCGCGGATGAGCCGGCCCGCCTCCTCGTACGACTGGCGCCACTCGGCGGCCGGGTCGACCTGGTGCAGGACGCGGCGCAGGTCGATCCAGACCGTGGAGTCGCTGTCGCCCGGCTCGTTGGACGGGAGGGCGCGCAGGTCGCCCTCGTCCACCACGACCAGCCGTGTGCCGTCCCCGCTGACCGCGAACCAGTCCAGGTGATCGACGAGTTCGGACTTCTTCGCCTTGGTGATGTTGAAGTGTTCGAGGGTCGGCCGGCCGGTGGTGTCGTCCGGGTTGGCGAACGTCTCGCCGAGCGCCCCCGAGATCGGCCAGCGCAGCCAGACCAGCCCGCCGCCCGCGACCGGGTACAGCGCCGAGTACTTGGAGGCGCTGACCGGGAACGGCGTCACCCGGCTCTCCAGGCCCTCCACCTCCACGGTGACCGTGCCGTCGCCGCCCTCGTCCTCGGCCGGGTCCAGGCCCCCGGCGGCCGGGCGGCCCTCCGGGTTCAGGGCGAAGGGAGAGGGGGTCGCGGAGGACAGCGGGACGAGATACGGGCGGCAGCCCAGCGGGAAGGACAGGTCCCCGGTGTGCACGTCGTAGACGGGGTCGAAGCCGCGCCAGGAGAGGAAGGCGAGGTAGCGGCCGTCCCTGGTGAACACCGGGTTCTCGTCCTCGAAGCGGCCGTCGGTGACGTCGACGACCAGCCGGTCCTTCATCCGCGCCATCCTGATCTGGCGCAGCGAGCGTCCGATCCCGGGGTGCGACCACGTCAGCCACGCCCCGTCCGGTGAGAACGCGAGGTCGCGCACCGGCCCGTTGGCCGAGCGGATCAGTTCGGTCACCTCGCCGTCGGATTCCTCCGTGACGTCGACGAGCAGCAGCCGTCCGTCGTGCGAGGCGATGGCGAGGCGTTCGCCCCGCGGGTCGGACACCAGCTCCAGCACCCGCCCCAGCCCGCCCGACGCCAACCGTCGGGGCTCACGGTCCCCGGTGGCGCGCGGCAGGTGGGCGACCTCGACCGCGTCCTCGCCCTCCGCGTCCGTCACATAGGCGACCTGGCCGACCGAGCCGAGCATCTCCGGGAGCCGGACCCGTACGCCCGGGGTGTCGGCCAGGGTGCGGGCCGGCCCGTCCCGGTGGGTCAGCCAGTACAGGCTGCCGCGGACGACCACCGCGCTCGCGCGGCCCGTCTCGTCGACCGAGATGCCGTCCACGTGCTGGGCGGCCGGCACCTGGTACGTACGGCGTCCCGCGCGCGGCCCGCTCAGCCGTACGTCGAGCCGGCGCGGCACCGAGTCCGCCGCGAGGTCGTCGACGATCCACAGGTCGCCCGCGCACTGGTAGACCACCCGGGTCCCGTCGCTCGACGCGTGCCGGGCGTAGAAGGCGTCGTGGTCGGTGTGCCGGCGCAGGTCGGAGCCGTCGTGGGCGCAGGAGTAGAGGTTGCCGATGCCCTCGTGGTCGGAGAGGAAGGCGATCCGGCCGCCGACGAACATGGGGGAGTGGAGGTGGCCCGGGAGGTCGGCCAGCAGCCGCTCGCCGTGCAACCACAGCCGTCCGGTGGCGCCGCCCCGGTAGCGCTTCCAGGCGGCCGGTTCGTGCGGCGGGGTGCCGGTGAGGAGCAGGGTCTTGCGCTCGCCGTCGAGGTCGGCGACCTGGATGTCGGAGACCGGGCCCCAGGGGAGCTTGTGGCCGGGGTCGCCGTCGGGGCGGACCTTGTAGGCCCAGGTGAAGTACGAGAAGGGCTCGCCGTGCGAGGCGACGGCGAGGATCGTGCTCCTTCCGTCCCTCTCGGGGGTCCAGCCGCAGACCTGGGTGTCGGCCGAGCCCCAGTGGGTGAGCTGCCGGCCGGGTCCGCCGTCCACCGGCACCAGGTGGATCTCCGGGACCAGACTGCGCCAGCTCGTGTACGCGAGATGGCGGCCGTCGGGCGAGAAGCGGGGGTGGCCGACCTTGGTGCGGTCGACGGTGAGCCGCCAGGCTCGGCCGGGACCGTCGAGGGAGGTCAGCCAGAGGTCGTCCTCGGCCACGAAGCACAGCAGATCGCCGTTCAGATGCGGCAGGCGCAGATAGCTCACCTCCCCATGCTTTTCCGGGGGATGGACCCGGGCAACTCGTGAAAAACCCGGGCGGGGGTGCGGCACGTGACCCGCCACACGAACGAAACAGTTTCGTTTCGCTGGAGAGTGCGCTACATTCGTGTACGTACGAAACCGTGTCGTCCGGAGCCAGGGAAGGTGAGAGCCATGACTGAGGTCGCGACCGTGCGTCGCAGTCGGATCACGCCCGAGCGCGAGGCCGAGCTGTACTCGGCCGTGCTGGACCTGCTCCGGGAAGTCGGCTACGACGCCCTCACCATGGACGCCGTGGCCGCCCGGACGCGCTCCAGCAAGGCGACGCTGTACCGCCAGTGGGGCGGCAAGCCGGAGCTGGTGGCCAAGGCCGTGCGGCACAGCAAGCCGGGCGGCTCCCTGTCCGACATCGACACCGGATCGCTCAGGGGCGACCTGCACTCCCTCACGCTGCGTTCGGACGACTGCCAGATGGAGCAGAACTCCGCGCTGATGCGTGGTCTGGCCATGGCGGTCCACGGCAACCCGGACCTGCTGAAGGCGTTCAAGGAACACCTCATCGAGCCGGAGATGGCGGAGTTCAAGCGGGTGCTGCAGCGGGCGGTCGACCGGGGCGAGGTCCGTGCGGACAACCCGGCGGCCGACTACATGATGCACATGATGATCGGAGCGTTCGCCGCGCGCACACTGCTCGACGAACAGCCGCCGACGCAGGCCTTCCTGCTTTCGTACATCGACGCCGTGGTCCTCCCTGCCCTCGGCGTTCCGACTTCCTGACCGTCCCCCCCCGAAACAGCCCGCCTGACGTCACCGCTCAAGTCGTCGGGACGATCAGCCCTGCCCACCCAGCGGGTCGATCACCCCTGCCCTGCAAGCACACGACCTGACCGGGAGTACGCCCTCGTGGCCACGTTCCTCTACAAACTCGGCCGGCTCGCCTTCCGGCGACGGCATTTCGTCGCCCTCATATGGGTCGCCCTGCTCACGCTCGCGGGAGTCGGCGCGGCCTCCGCGCCCGCCGCGGGCCCGACCTCCTTCTCCATCCCGGGCACCGAAGCGCAGAAGGCCTTCGACCTGCTGGAACAGCGCTTCCCCGGGGCCAGCGCCGACGGCGCGACCGGGCGCATCGTCTTCAAGGCGCCGGACGGCGAGAAGATGACGGACGCCGACAACAAGGCGACCGTCGCGAAGACCGTCAAGGAACTGGGCGACGGCTCCGAGGTCGTCTCCGTCACCGACCCCTTCACCACGAACGCCGTGAGCAAGGACGGCACGGTCGCCTACACCTCGGTCAGGTACGACGCTCCCGGCATGGAGCTGGCGGACTCGACCAAGGACGCCCTGGAGGCGGCCGGGGACGAGGCCCGGGCCACCGGGCTGACCGTCGACATCGGAGGTGACGCCCTCCAGGCCGCGTCCGAGCCGGGGGCGGTCGGCGAGATCGTCGGCATCGCCATCGCCGCGGTCGTCCTCGTCATCACCCTGGGCTCGCTGGTCGCGGCCGGACTGCCGCTGCTGACGGCGATCATCGGCGTCGGTATCGGCGTCTCCACCATCGCCGCCCTCGCCAACGCGCTCGACCTCGGCGACACCACCTCCACGCTCGCGCTGATGATCGGTCTCGCGGTCGGCATCGACTACGCGCTGTTCATCGTCTCCCGCTACCGGGGAGAACTGGCCGAGGGCCGCGACCGCGAGGACGCGGCCGGCCGGGCCACCGGCACCGCGGGCTCGGCCGTGGTCTTCGCCGGTCTCACCGTCGTGATCGCTCTCGCGGGCCTCGCGGTCGTCAACGTCCCGATGCTCACCAAGATGGGCCTCGCGGCGGCGGGCACGGTCGTGGTCGCCGTCCTCATCGCGCTGACCATGATCCCGGCGCTGCTCGGGTACGCGGGCAAGAGGGTCCGGCCGACAGGCGAGAAGCGCAGGACGCGCGGCGGCGACAAGGCCGAGGAGGCCGCGCAGTCCGGGCAGTCCGGGAAGTCCGACGCGCCCCAGCAGAAGGCCAAGCCCGGCCTGGGCGTCCGCTGGGCGAGCTTCGTCATCCGCCGTCCGGCCGTCGTGCTGCTGCTCGGCGTGGTCGGTCTGGGCGCGATCGCCGTCCCGGCCACCCAGCTGGAGCTGGGCCTGCCCGACGACGGCTCGCAGCCGACGTCCACGACGCAGCGCCGGGCGTACGACCTGCTGTCGGAGGGCTTCGGGCCCGGCTTCAACGGTCCGCTGATGATCGTGGTCGACGCCAAGAACAGCGACGACCCCAAGGCCGCGGCCACCACGGTGACCGACCAGATCAAGGGCCTCAAGGACGTCGTGACGGTCACCCCGGCCGCGTTCAACAAGGCCGGCGACACCGCGACGATCACCGTGATCCCGAACTCCAAGCCGTCCTCGACGCAGACCGAGGACCTGGTGCACGCCATCCGTGACGAGGGCGCCGGCGTCAAGGCCGACACGGGCGCCGAGGTACTGGTCACCGGTACCACCGCGATGAACATCGACTTCTCGCAGAAGCTCAACGACGCGCTGGTCCCGTATCTGGCCCTGGTGGTCGGCCTTGCCTTCCTCCTCCTCATCGTGGTCTTCCGCTCGATCCTCGTCCCGCTCAAGGCGGCCCTCGGCTTCCTGCTCAGCGTGCTCGCCGCGCTCGGCGCCGTGGTCGCGGTCTTCCAGTGGGGCTGGCTCAGCGGTCTGATCGGCGTCGAGGAGACCGGCCCGATCATGTCGATGATGCCGATCTTCATGGTCGGCGTGGTCTTCGGCCTCGCGATGGACTACGAGGTGTTCCTCGTGACCCGGATGCGGGAGGCGTACGTCCACGGCGAGAGCCCGAGCCAGGCCGTGGTGACCGGCTTCCAGCACAGCGCCCGGGTCGTGGCCGCCGCCGCGGTCATCATGATGGCCGTCTTCGGCGGCTTCATCACCTCCGGCGAGTCGATGATCAAGATGATCGGCTTCGGCCTCGCGATCGCCGTCTTCTTCGACGCGTTCGTGGTCCGCATGGCGATCGTCCCGGCGGTGCTCGCGCTGCTCGGCAAGAAGGCCTGGTGGCTGCCGAAGTGGCTCGACCGCGCCCTGCCGAACGTGGACATCGAGGGTGAGGGGCTGCGCACGGAGGACGACCCGCGGAAGGCGGGCGACGTGGATCCGGACGACGACCGGGAGCTGGTCCGCGCCTGACGCGCTCCGCTTCCGCCGCCGGACCAGCCGGTGAGGGCACCGTGGGGACGGTGCGCCCTCACCGGCTGTCCGCGTCTCAGCCCAGTGGCGTGCCCAGCAGCTCCGTCAGGGTGCGCCTGAAGTCGTCCGTCCGCGGGGCCTCCAGCCCGCCCAACGGAGTGAGTAGCTGGTCCAGCAGCACCTGAACGGCGTCGATGGCCGGCCGCACCGCCGTCAGCCCCTCGTCGGTCAGCGCCAGCCGAACGACCCGGGTGTCCTCGGTGTCGCGGGTGCGGCGGACCAGCCCGGCCGCCTCCAGCGAGCGGGCCAGCTTCGACACGTACAGCGCCTCGAGGCCGGTGTGGTCGGCGAGCTCCCGCTGACTCGGCTGCCGGCCCGACCGTTCCATCCCGCTCAGGGAGGCCAGCAGCACGTACTGGGCGTGGGTCAGGCCCAGGGGGGCGAGTGCCTGGTCGACGGCGGTGCGCCACTTGTTGGCCAGCCGCCAGACGAGGTAACCGGGGGTGGGGCCGGGGCCCTTCGGTGCGTCACTCACGCCCGGTACCGTACATGGCTACTGTCTCGCGTCCGAGATAGGTGACGCTCGGATCCGCGTGCGGCACCTCGATCTCGTGGAAGCCAAGACGGTCGTAGAACGCCCGGGCGGGGAGGTTGGCGGTGACCATCGAGAGGTGCACGGCCGGTACGCCCCGCTCGTGCAGGGCGTGCAGGAACGTCTCCATCAGCCCGCGTCCGAACCCACGCCCCTGCCACTCGGGAAGCAGGTCGATGTGCAGGTGCGCGGGGTAGGCGGCGACCTCGGCGACGAGCATGCGCTCGGGGTGGTGGAGCAGCGGGACGATCTCGTCGTCCGGGGTGCGGTGCGGGGTCCGCGGCTCGGGGTACCGGTCGGCGACCAGGGGCAGCCACTTCGCCCGGTAGTCCGCGACGAACCGGGCCGTGTCCGCGGTGCCGAGGACGTACCCGACGGCCTGCCCGCCCCCGTCGTCCAGCACGAAGGCCAGCTCCGGCTCCAACTGGACGTACGGCGCCGCGAAGATCGCCGGGAAGACGGTCGGGTCGGCGTAGTGGGGACGGCTGTCGCGGCCGGCGTGAGCGGTGCGGACGCAGATGTCCTCGACGGCTTCGCGGTCGGCGGGACGGTAGGGGCGCAGAACGGGGGCGGGTGCCGAAGTCATCGTCGTACCTTCGCCTGCCCGGGAGCGCTCCCGCAAGCCTGCCTGACGGACCGTCGCGAGACTCCCTCGGTGAGCGGACGGCGAGTGCGCGGCGCCGGTTCTCGGGCGGAGTGTTCGTCGAGGGGTGGTACAGGGGGCGCGCGCCAGAGCGCGCATTATTTCGAAACGCAACCGATCCTTATGTCGCAAAATAGCAACGGGCCTTCCGTTTTCTGACGGGTTGTTGAATCCTCGAACATGTGCGGAGTGCGGGGGAGTTGTGAAGGCTGCCCGCGTTTCGGTACGGCTGCCCAGGGTGACGGATTGTCCTGCGGTCCAGCTGTGGACAGGGCTGTCCGCGGCGGTGGGTCGGAGCGGGAACACCGCAAAACCCCTGCACACTCAAGTGTTTGACGTCGCCGCTGGCGGTGCGTGCGGGTAGCGCGAGTGATTCGAATGTTTCGAATGGGTAAAGGGTCTTCCGCTTCCGGGTGGCTTGTTGAACTCTGGGAGTCCACGAATGAGGGGGAATTGTGAAGATCGCTGTGCGCGTCTGGCGCACGTTCAGGCAGGGGGCCTGGACCGCTCGTTGAGCCGGCGATGACTCAAGCGGAGCGCCACTGCAACCCGACGGGGTGTTGCAGCAAAGGCGATCCCGCCCAGCGCACCACGCACTGACCGACGCCGCGGCCGCCTGCTTCAGGACCAGGGGCCGTCTTCAGGGGCGCCGTTCCCCGGCCCGCGTATGCCCGCGGTCGGCTGAAGCTGAGGAAAACCACCATGCACATATGCGTTCTCGGGCAGGGGTACGTCGGCCTGCCGCTGGCCTTACGGGCCGCCGAGGCCGGTCACACCGTGACCGGATACGAGCCCGACGGGCGGCGCTGCGCCCAATTGGCAGCGGGGTCCTCCTACATCGAGGACATCGATTCCACGCGGCTGCAGGACCTGCTGCGTTCAGGGGCGTACCGGCCCACGGACGACCCGGAGGATCTCAAGGGCTTCGACTTCGCCGTCATCACCGTGCCCACACCGCTCACCGACCGGGTGCCGGACCTCGGTTGCGTGCGCGAGGCCGCCCGTGAACTGGCCGTGTGGCTCGAGCCGGGCGCGACCGTGGTGCTGGAGTCGACCACACACCCCGGCACCACCCGCGACGTGCTCATACCGCTGCTGGAGACGGGGTCAGGTCTGACGGCGGGACGGGACTTCCACGTCGGGTTCAGCCCCGAGCGCATCGATCCCGGTAACCCCGTGTGGCGACTGGAGAACACGCCCAAGATCGTCGCCGGACTCACCGAGGCGTGCCTGAGCCAGGTGAAGGCCTTCTACGACACGGTCACCGACGCCACCGTGCCGGCCTCGGGGCTGGAGGAGGCCGAGCTGGCCAAGGTGTTCGAGAACACCTACCGGCACGTCAACATCGCGCTGGTCAACGAGCTGTCCCGGATGGCGCACACGCTGGGCGTCGATGTGTGGCACACCCTGGAGCTGGCCGCCACCAAGCCCTTCGGGTTCACCAAGTTCCTGCCCGGGCCGGGCGTCGGCGGGCACTGCCTGCCCATCGACCCGGTCTACCTCAGCCATCACGTCAAGACGCGGCACGGCCAGACCTTCCGGCTGATCGAGCTGGCGCAGGACATCAACGACAGCCAGCCCGACTACGTGGTGCGCCGTCTGCAGGATGCGCTCAGCCGCCGCTTCTGCCGAAGCGTCCATGGTGCTCGCGTCCTCGCCCTGGGCGCCGCCTACAAGCCGGGGACCGCGGATGCGCGTCAGTCGCCGGCCGTCGAAGTCATCGACCGCCTGCGCGAGATGGGCGCGGACGTCACTGTCGTGGACCCTTATCTGCCGGACGGCGGATCACGGGAGATTCCCTTCGAGGCGGCCGACAACGACGTCTGCGTCGCCGACTTCGATGCGGTCGTCCTGCTCACCTCGCACGCCGAGTTCGATCTCACCCGGGTCGCATCCGAGGCCGCCTACGTCCTCGACACCCGTGGCGTCATGGCGACGGCCCCGCGCGTCGAGCGGCTCTAGGGCAGCCCTCGGGCCGAGAACAGCAGCCCGTGAGGCCGCTGACGTCCACGGGCCCACGCAACGTCACGGAGTTCGCCGACGAGGCGGTCCGTGCGCTGAGCACACGCGGTGCCGAACCGGGCCGCGACAACGCCGGGTGCCTTCGACACCCGAGAAGGAGGACAACATGTACGGACAAAATGGTGTGGGTGCCGCGATCGGTACGGCCACCGGAGGAGCCGCGCTGGCCGCTACGGGCGGCACCGCTCTCGGGTGGATCGTGCTGGGGGCCATGCTCTTCGTGATCAGCGGCGTGGCGGTGTTCCGTCTGTCCACCCGCGGCAAGCGGGTGACCGCTTGAGCACTTCACCACGGATCCGCTTCACCCTGGTGACCGCTGTGGTGGTGGCGGCTCTGGCCGCTGCCACCGTGGTGGTGCACCTGCAGTCGAAAAGCCCGATCCTGACGTCCTACTGGTGGCTCGGCATGCTGGTGATCGTGCTCTGCCTCGTCTCGTTCCTGAAGGGCAGGTCCTTCACGCATCTGCCCGTGGCCCCCGGCCGGACGGTGGCCATCATCCCCGCCTTCGAGGAGCCCACGGAAAACCTCCACCGGACGGTGTGGTCGCTGTTGGCCCAGACGCACCCGGTCGACGAAATCCACGTGATCGACGACGGCTCCACCCAGCACCCCGTCCAGCCCTTCGAGCACCCCCGGGTCCACTGGCACCGGCAGGAGAACAAGGGCAAGCGCGGAGCGCAGGTCACCGTACTCCGTCACCTCCAGTCGCAGGGCAAGGGCTTCGACTTCGTCCTCACCATCGACTCGGACGGCGAGCCCTTCCCGGATGCGCTGGAGCAGCAGCTGAGGGCCATGAGCAATCCGAAGATCCAGGCCACCACCGGGATGATCTACATCCGCAACTTCGAGGAGACCTGGGTCTCCAGGGCCGCCGACATCGACATCGGCACCTCGTGCGTGATGATGCGCTCCTCGCGCTCCATGCTCGGCGCGCTGGAGACCACCTCGGGCGCACTGGCCCTCTACCGGGCCGAGCTGCTCTACGACCACTTGGACGCCTACGAAGTGGAATGCGGCACCGGCGACGACCGCTGGCTTGCGCTGCGGGCCCTCATACGCGGTGAGGTCGTGGCCGTCAACGAGGCCGGCGTGGTCACCGACATGCCGACCACGCTGAAGAAGACCTACCGCCAGCGCCTGCGCTGGGCCCGGTCCTGGTGGTGGATGCTGCCGTTCGTCTACGCGCGGCTCTCCCTCAAGCAGCTCATATCGCCGACCTTCGGCCTCCTCCAGCTCGTCATCACCCCGGTGATGCTGGCCTGGACCCTGGTGATGACACTGATGACTTTGGGCGGCCGGTACCACAACCCCGGCGTGGCCCTGGTCTACCTAGGGGTGTACCTCGTGGTCCGGTACGGCCAGTCAGGTCTGTACGTCCTCATGCGGCCCGACATGACCACACGCCAGCGGTGGCGCTCGTGGCTCGTCGGAACCCCGACGGCCGTGTTCATGAACATCGTGCTCCTGTGCCCCACCCGCTACTGGGCCCTGTTCAAGCTCCGTGACAACGCGTGGCAGTCCCGTGGACTGACGGCCAAGACGGTACTGACGAAGGGCCGCCACCGCGCCGAGGCCCCAGACCTGATGAACGCGTGAGGCCAAGAACCCGGCCCACGGGGAACTCGTGTGTCCCCCGTGAGCCGGGCCGGTTTCCTGACGTGTGCCCTGTGGCGAACGGTCAGTTGGTGAAGGTGAGGTACTTCCAGGCCCCGTGCGTCGTCGAGTTGACGCTGTCGCCCGAGGTGCCGTTGACGTACGACGCGCGCACCCGGGCGCGGATGCCCGACTCGCCCGGTGCGCCGAGGTCCACGGCCGACTTGCCGTTGGCGGCCAGGGCGAAGTACTCGGACCCGGAGTCGTACCAGGAGCCCTGGTAGAAGACCTGGAGCTGCACCCGCTGCTTGCGGCCCTGGTAGTAGTTCATCGTCGTGGTCAGCACCGGGCCGGTGTTCTTGCGGAAGTAGTAGTACGTCGTCGAGCCGATCTTCCCCTTCTTGTAGTGCTTGGAGACGGTGGTCGAGACCTTCGCGTGGGCGTACGCGGTCGACTTCGTCGTCTTGTCGGCGGAGCGCGCGTCGCCCGCGAAGACGGCGGTGACGGTCGTGTCGCGGGTCATGTCGACGACCGCCGACAGGTTGCCGTTCGAGTTGACCTTGGCGGTCTTGACCAGCTTCTTCGGCTTGTCGGAGCCGAAGGGGTCCGCGTAGATGGCGACCGTACGGTTCTGGTACGTCGAACCGAGGTGCGCGGTGAAGGTGACGTCCTTGCCGTACGCGTACAGCTTGCCGTTGTTGGTGAGGGTGAGGGTGGTCGCCTTGCGCGAGACCTGGACCGTGTCCGACCCGGAGACGGCGGCGTGGGCGGCGTCGCCCGCGTAGGTCACCTTGTACGTGACCTTGCCGCCGGCGGGCGGGGTGTCGGTGAAGGAGAAGCCGCCGCCGGCCTTCGTCGTGACGGTGGGCAGCGTCTTGCCGCTCGGTGACTCCACGTCCGTACGGGTCACCTGGAGGCTGGTGCCCGCCGGGAGCGCTGTCTGGGACGTCAGCTTGCCGGTGACCGTGAGCTTCTTGGCACGGTCCGCCTTCGCGGGGGCCGTCACCGAGAGCGTCGGCAGCTCCTTGGTGGGGTCGGTCAGGGCGCGCAGGGTGTGGACGCCGCCGGTGTTCACGGAGACCGCGAAGACCCTGCTGCTGTCCGGCGCCCAGGCCAGTGCCCCGTCCACCAGGGTGTCGGCGCCGCTGCTGTCGCCGGTGTTGGGGAAGTCGTACTCCCGCACCGGCGTCGGGTCGCCGGGCCGGTGGATGTGGACGTCGGGCTCGTACCAGGAGAAGCTGCCACCCGCCACGCTGCCGTCCGGTGCGACCCGCACCGCGTTCGGGTACGCGTCGATCGGGTACCCCGCCTGCTCGGTCAGGTCGGTGGTCGCGTAGGCGCCGATGCCGTAGCCGGTGTCCGGGTCGCCCCACGAGGTGAGGACCTGCTTGCCGTCGGGCGTCAGGTCCAGCTGCTTCACGGCGGTGTCCATGTCGCCCTTGACCCGCAGCGCGGCACCGTCCGCCGAGACGTCGTACACCGCGAGGGCGCCGCCGTTGCCGGCCACGAGGACGCCGGGGACGGCCGGGTCGGAGGCCAGGAACATCCCGAAGGCGCCGGAGAAGCCGACGTCGCCGCGCTGGGCGAGGTGGACGACGGGCTCGGTGCCGGAGAGGTCGAGCGAACCGAAGTCGGTGCCGTGGGCGAACCAGATCCGGCCGTCCACCACCTCCAGGTCGCCCGGAGCCGCGCCCACCGGGTAACTCGCGGTCTGGGTGTACGTCTCCGTCTCCACCGAGACGATCCGGTTGCCGTTCTTGACGGCCGCGTACACCTGCCCGGAGTCGGCGGACAGCGCCAGGCCGCTCACGCCGGACAGCCCGGTCAGGGACGCCTTGACGGCACCCGCGTAGTCGGTGACGACGATCTTGCCGCCGGTCGGGTCGGAGACGTAGACCCGTCGGTGGGTGCCGTCCACGACGATGTCGCCGACCGACTTCACCGGAAGGACCTTGGCGGAGTCGGCCGCGGCCACTCCCGCCGAACCCGCGGCGATCACCGCGGAACTGAAGACGACCGCGAGTGTGGTCGCGGCCGAGATGCTGCGCCTGCGCACAGTGATGTGAACCCCCAGGAACAAGCCCGGTCTTCGCCGGGCGAGACAAATGCCGACGTCCCCCCTCGCGCCCTTCGCGGGCACGTGAACGCGGCTGGGCGGCAGCCTATGGCATGACTGTGACAACCGGGTACGGAGTTCCCCCCCCCCCCCCGG